>NZ_OY970459.1 GCF_963853665.1 Mycobacterium decipiens | reverse complement strand
CGACGTATCTCCCTGGTTCTCGCTAGTTCCGGGTCGAGTTGCGAACGTTGCTGTCGGTAAGGCAACTGTCCACATGGTTATCCACAGGTGTGGACAGTAGGGATGAAAGCGTGCCGCAACCTACCGGCAACGGCTCGCGATCTCCGTGCTCACGACAACCGGTCAAGGTTGTCTGGGCAGCTAGTCGATCCGCCATCCTCGCTTGATTGTCGACCACCGTTTCGGCGCTGAAACGGCGTGATAACTACACCGCCCGAAGCTAACAGTTTTCCGTACAGCTGCCAACCGTTCTTTTGTATTCCGGTGGGGTTCTTTGTGATTGTGGCGATCTCGGGCATGAGAATAGTGGACGGCTTGGCGGGCACGACGGTTTGATGTGGTTCTGTTGGGGCGGGCGAGGTTTGACCAGGGGAAGGCGTGTCAGTACCCTCAAACAGTCGCCCGAAAGTCGGCGATGCGGCTGCGACCTGGATCAGTCCGGGGACCGCGCCGGCCAGCAGCGAAGCTACCTCCGACCGACCCGCGGACCAACCCAGTTGGAATGCAGCAAGTGGCCGGATGGTGATGCCAGACAGAGCGAGGAGAAGCCCGTGGCCAAGGGCAAGCGGACCTTCCAGCCGAACAACCGCCGTCGAGCCCGTGTTCACGGTTTCCGGCTGCGGATGCGCACCCGTGCGGGACGCTCCATCGTCGCCAACCGGCGCCGCAAGGGTCGCCGCGCGTTAACTGCTTGATCGCAGCGCCGGGTTTCTTGGCGGTGCTTCGTGCACGCAACCGCATGAGGCGGTCAGCGGATTTCGACGCAACGGTGAAGCACGGGCTGCGGACCGTGCAGCCCGACGTCGTCGTTTACGTGTGGCGTGGGAGTGAGGACGAAGTGGCAAGCGGTCCGCGGGTCGGACTGATTATCGCCAAGGCGGTGGGATCGGCCGTGGAGCGCCATCGGGTGGCGCGCCGGCTGCGGCACGTGGCCCGATCGATACTCACCGATCTTCGGCCATCCGATCACATGGTGATCCGGGCGCTGCCCAGCAGTCGGCATGTGTCGTCGGCCTGGTTGGAGCAGCAATTGCGCTGCGGCGTACGACGGGCTGTGGAACTGGCGGGTAGCGGCCGGTGACGATGTCGGGACGACGCCGCCTACGCCCGGTCCGGGCCACCGGCAGGGTGGCAGCGGGCTGCCTCATCTTCCTCATCCAGACCTACCGGCACATGGTTTCGCCGCTGCGACCGGCATCGTGCCGGTTTATTCCCACCTGTAGTCAGTACGCCGTCGATGCGCTCACCGAGTATGGCGTGGTTCGAGCGAGTTGGTTGACGGCGGTCAGACTCGCTAAGTGCGGGCCCTGGCATCGCGGAGGGTGGGACCCGATACCGGAGCGCCTACCGGAAAACCGGAGTTGCCGCGCAGACGTCGACGACGCGATGGATGTCTGGGGTCCCGCGCCAAAGCAAGGGGAGAGTGAGTCTTTTGTTTGATTTCTTCAGCCTCGACTTCGTCTACTACCCGGTGTCGTGGATCATGTGGGTTTGGTACCGGTTGTTCGCGTATGTGTTGGGGCCGTCGAACTTCTTCGCCTGGGCACTATCGGTGATGTTCCTGGTTTTCACGCTGCGTGCGCTGCTGTACAAGCCGTTCGTGCGCCAGATCCGCACCACGCGGCAGATGCAGGAGTTGCAGCCGCAGATCAAAGCGCTGCAGAAGAAGTACGGCAAGGATCGTCAGCGCATGGCGCTCGAAATGCAGAAGCTGCAACGCGAGCACGGCTTCAATCCGATCCTAGGGTGCCTGCCGATGCTGGCGCAGATCCCGGTGTTTCTTGGGCTTTACCACGTGCTGCGCTCGTTCAATCGCACGACCGGCGGCTTCGGTCAACCGCATCTGTCGGTGATCGAGAACCGCCTCACCGGGAACTATGTTTTCAGCCCGGTGGACGTCGGACACTTCCTGGATGCCAACCTGTTCGGCGCCCCGATCGGGGCTTCCATGACGCAACGCGCCGGGTTGGATGCGTTCATCGATTTCAGTCGTCCTGCGGTGATCGCGGTCGGTGTGCCGGTGATGATCCTGGCCGGGATTGCGACCTACTTCAACAGTCGCGCGTCGGTCGCGCGGCAGAGCGCGGAGGCGGCCGCCAATCCGCAGACCGCGATGATGAACAAGCTGGCGCTGTACGTGTTTCCGCTCGGCGTGGTAGTCGGCGGACCGTTCCTTCCGCTCGCGATCATCTTGTACTGGTTCTCGAACAACATCTGGACGTTTGGACAGCAGCACTATGTGTTCGGGATGATCGAAAAGGAAGAGGAAGCCAAGAAGCAGGAAGCGATCCGGCGCCGGGCAGCCAACGCACCGGCACCGGGCGCCAAGCCCAAGCGGAGTCCGAAGACGGCACCGGGGGGTGGGGCGGCGGCCTCGGTAGAGGCCGACGATAGCGACGGCGACGCGGAGTCGGGGACGGCGAAGCCGGAGACCGGGGATGAGGCAACCGAAACCAACACCGCGGACACACAAGCCGATAGGCCCAATCCGGCCAGACGAAACACCGGTCCGAGCAGTCGCACCCCGCGCCCCGGAGCGCGACCAAGGAAACGCAAACGTTGACGGACCGCCATAGATTTCGGGGCAGGCCGGGCGGGCGGCCCCATCGGAAACACCCATCCGCAGACGAGGGGAGAGCAACCCATGGCCGACGCTGACACCACAGAACTAGACGTTGACGCACAAGTCGCCGGCGGAGGTGTCGAGGAGAACACAGCCGTGGAGGTCGACGAGGCCGACGATCAAGAGGAGCGGTTGGTCGCCGAGGGAGAGATTGCCGGTGACTACTTGGAAGAGCTGTTGGACCTCCTGGACTTCGACGGCGACATCGACCTGGACGTCGAAGGCAGCCGTGCGGTGGTGAGCATCGACGGCAGCAACGACCTGAACAAGTTGGTCGGGCGCGGCGGCGAGGTACTCGACGCGCTGCAGGAGCTCACCCGGTTGGCCGTACATCAGAAGACCGGTGTGCGGAGCCGACTGATGCTGGACATCGCGAGCTGGCGGCGGCGGCGCCGGGAAGAACTCGCGGCGCTGGGTGACGAGGTCGCCAGGCGCGTGGCCGAGTCGGGTGAACGCGAGGAACTCACACCGATGACGCCGTTCGAGCGGAAGATCGTCCACGATGCGGTTGCGGCAGTCCCCGGCGTGCACAGCGAAAGCGAGGGCGTGGAGCCGTTGCGGCGGGTTGTTGTATTGCGCGACTAGCCCGCGGGTCATCGGCGTCGAGTTACACCCCTGTGGCAGGTGGGTTGGGCGAGCCGGGCGAGTGCGTCGAGAGCGGAGAATGTTTCACGTGAAACATGGGGGACCTGGGGAGCGGGCGGAGTCCACATCGGCCCCAAAGGACTCCGCGGTGTTCGTCGCGGCGTCCGCCGTCTTCGGACCACGATTGGGCCTTGCGCAGCGGTACGCCGAGGCGTTGGCCGGCGCCGGGGTGGAGCGTGGACTATTGGGACCACGCGAGGTCGGTAGGCTGTGGGACCGGCATCTGCTGAATTGCGCCGTGCTCGGTGAGCTTCTCGAACATGATGACCGCGTGGTGGATATCGGTAGTGGAGCGGGGCTGCCCGGCGTGCCGTTAGCCATAGCGCGGCCCGACCTCCGGGTCGTTCTCTTGGAACCGCTGTTGCGCCGGACCGAGTTTCTTCGAGAGATTGTGAACGACCTCGGCGTAGCCGTCGAGGTGGTGCGCGGGCGTGCCGAGGAGCCGTGGGTGCGGGAGCAGTTCGGCGGCAGCGACGCTGCGGTGTCACGCGCGGTGGCCCCATTGGACAAGTTGACGAAATGGAGTATGCCGTTGCTACGGCCGAACGGGCGAATGCTCGCAATTAAGGGGGAGCGCGCTCCCGACGAAGTGCGGGAACACCGGCGTGTGATGACCGCATCGGGCGCGGTTGATGTCAGGGTGGTGACATGTGGCGCGAACTATTTGCGTCCGCCCGCAACCGTGGTGTTCGCGCGACGTGGACGTCAGATGGGGCACAAACCGAGACGGATGGCGAGCAGAGGGACGACATGAGTTCTCGATACGACACCATGCCCGCCACCGCACCCCGTATCCGGCCCGAGGTGGGCGAGCCGCTCCAGGGTGGAATGGCAGCCACGACCGGAGCGGCGCACAATCCGACGATGAATGTTTCACGTGAAACATCGACCGAATTCGACACCCCGATCGGCGCTGCCGCGGAACGCGCCATGCGGGTTCTGCACACCACCCACGAGCCGCTGCAGCGGCCGCCCCAACGCCGCGTGCTCACCATCGCCAACCAGAAGGGCGGCGTGGGTAAAACGACGACCGCCGTCAATATTGCCGCCGCGCTTGCGGTACAGGGCCTCAAGACGCTCGTTATCGACCTCGATCCCCAGGGCAACGCGAGCACGGCGTTGGGTATCACCGATCGGCAATCCGGCACACCCTCGTCGTACGAGGTGCTTATCGGCGAGGTTCCGTTGCGCACCGCGTTGCGGCACAGCCCGCACAGCGAGCGGCTGTTTTGCGTACCGGCCACGATCGATCTGGCCGGCGCCGAGATCGAATTGGTCAGCATGGTGGCGCGCGAGAACCGGTTGCGCACCGCCCTGGCCGAACTCGACAACTTCGACTTCGACTACGTTTTCGTCGACTGCCCGCCCTCGCTCGGACTGCTGACCATCAACGCCCTCGTGGCCGCACCGGAGGTGATGATCCCGATCCAATGCGAGTACTACGCGTTGGAAGGGGTGTCACAGCTTATGCGCAACATCGAGATGGTGAAGGCACACCTCAACCCCCAACTCGAAGTGACAACCGTCATTCTCACCATGTACGACGGCCGGACAAAGCTCGCCGACCAGGTGGCCGAGGAGGTCCGTCAGTATTTCGGAAGCAAGGTGCTGCGGACGGTGATTCCACGCAGCGTCAAGGTTTCCGAGGCACCGGGTTACAGCATGACGATCATCGATTACGATCCCGGCTCCCGCGGGGCGATGAGCTATCTCGACGCCAGTCGCGAACTTGCCGACCGCGACCGACCACCAGCCGGGAAGGGACGACAATGACGCCGCCGTCACGCAGGAAGGGCGGCCTTGGCCGCGGCCTGGCTTCGCTGATCCCGACCGGGCCCGCAGAGGGTGACTCGGGAACGTCGACGTTCGGTCCCCGGATGGGGTCTGCCGCCGCGGACGTGGTGATCGGCGGACCGGTCCCGGACGCAACCGTGATGGGTGCGGTGTATCGGGAGATCCCGCCAAGCGCCATCGAGGCGAATCCCCGTCAGCCGAGGCAGGTGTTCGACGACGAGGCGCTGGCCGAGCTGGTGCATTCCATCCGCGAATTCGGTCTCCTGCAGCCGATCGTGGTGCGGTCGTTGGCCGGATCCCAAGGCGGCGCGCGCTACCAGATCGTCATGGGGGAGCGGCGCTGGCGGGCCGCCCAAGAGGCCGGATTGGCCGCCATCCCGGCTATCGTGCGCGAAACCGGCGACGACAATCTGCTGCGCGACGCGCTGCTGGAAAACATTCACCGGGTACAGCTAAATCCCTTGGAAGAAGCGGCGGCGTACCAGCAATTGCTCGACGAGTTCGGGGTTACCCACGACGAACTGGCGGCGCGCATCGGGCGCTCGCGACCGTTGATCACCAACATGATCCGGCTGCTGAAGCTCCCGATCCCGGTGCAGCGCCGAGTGGCCGCCGGTGTGCTGTCGGCCGGACATGCCCGCGCACTCCTGTCGCTTGAGGCCGGTCCGGACGCACAGGAAGAACTCGCGGGCCGGATCGTCGCGGAGGGTCTGTCGGTGCGCGCCACCGAGGAGGCGGTCACGCTGGCCAATCACGAGGCCAATCGCGAGGACACCGCTACTCCGCCGCCGCCGCGGCGCAAGCCGATTCAGATGCCTGGCCTTCAAGATGTTGCTGACCGCCTGTCGAATACCTTTGACACGCGGGTGACGGTCAGTCTCGGCAAACGCAAGGGCAAGATCGTGGTGGAGTTCGGTTCGGTCGATGATTTGCAGCGCATCATCGGTTTGATGACCGTTGATGACCGAGAGAAGGCCTGAACTAGGGACATTCTGTGATTACGTCACTGTGACACTAGGACCGTGTCGGGGTGCAAAGAACCCGTCCCAGGCACCGCGATAGAACGCAGAATCGTTGTGCGGCAAACGGATTAGAGATTCGGCCGGGCGGTTGTCCCCGGGCGGACATGATCCGGGCATGGTGACAGGAGTGACGCTACGAATACTGGCCCGATCGCGACAATCTCTCCTATCCTAGAGGGGTTGCTGATGCACATCAGCCGGGGAGGGCGGGGCTGGTGGGCATCGCCTTGCGACGACGCGGGCGGCGTGATGGCCCGCGGAGGAGCGGGGCCATGGATTGCAGTACCGCACGGAGGCCAGGAGACTATTGTCCGCTCGTATCACAGCGCTGCGACTCGAAGCCTTCGAGCAGCTGCCCAAGCATGCGCGCCGCTGTGTTTTCTGGGAGGTCGACCCCGCGACCCTAGGTAAAGAAGACCATCTCGCCGACCCTGAATTCGAAAAGGAAGCCTGGTTGTCGATGGTGATGCTGGAGTGGGGTTCGTGCGGTCAGGTCGCTACTGCGGTCCCCGACGAGCGCAGCCACGCCGAACCACCATGCCTCGGGTATGTGCTCTACGCTCCGCCCAGGGCGGTACCGCGGGCCCAGCGGTTTCCCACCGCGCCGGTATCGGCGGACGCGGTACTGCTGACGTCGATGGGCATCGAGCGCGGACAAGCCGACGAAGATCTACCGCACAGCCTGATTGCCCGGGTGATTGACGAGCTGGTCCGGCGCGGCGTCCGGGCGCTGGAAGCGTTTGGCCGGACGTCGGCGGCCACCGAACTGCAGAATCCGGGAGCGGTTACCCCGGACGTCCGGCCGGTGTTAGAGGCCCTCGGCGACTGTTCGGTCGAACACTGCATCATTAGCGCGGACTTCTTGCTGGACGCGGGTTTCGTGGTGGTGGCACCGCACCCGTACTTCCCGAGGTTGCGTCTCGAACTGGACAAAGGCCTGGGATGGAAAGCCGAAGTCGAGGCCGCCCTAGAGCGCTTGCTGGAGAATGCTCAACTGGAAGAGCCGGTGGCGGCGGGGTCGACGGTTGGCAATGGGCTGCAAACCCTGGCATTCGGGGTGGCGGCGACTAGGAACCGCTGAGTCTGCTCGCCCGCTCGACAGACAGTTCGTGGGCGAGCAACTCGGCGAAAGTGAATGTGCCGGTGGGTCGATCGTTCTTGCCTAGCAGATACAGCCGCTTGACCGCGGCGAGAATCCCCTCGGCGATGGCATCTCGGGTCTGTGTTGAGACCAACTTCCCACAATCGCGCGGGTTGGTGATATAGCCGATATCGACCTGAACGGTCGGCATTCTGGTCAGCCGTAACAGATCCCACGTCCGACCATGGACACGACAATCCCGTAAGCCGGTTCGCGCCACCACTTCTCGTTGAATGAAGTCGGCTAGATTGCGGCCGATGGTGGACACCGAACCGTGCGAGTTGCCGAAGTGAAAAGAGGCCACACCATTGGCCGCAGGGCTGGCCTGGGTCTCGCACCGCAGACTGATCATCAGGTCTGCGCCAACGGCGTTGGCCGTGGCGGCGCGCTCTGCGTCCGATGGGCTGCGGTTGGTCGGGCGGGACAGATATGTGTCCATGCCGATGGCAGTCATTCGCCCCTCGAGCCGACTTGCCAAGTCCCACAACATGTCCGCTTCGCTGATGGGCCCCGAAGGCCCTTGTGTAATCAGTCCGCGATCTGCACCGCCGCGGCCGGGGTCAATGATGATCCGTTTGCCAGACAGCTTCGGCCCCGAGTTGCGGACCAGTTCTTCTTCGCGAATTGCATGTGGTGAGCCGCCACTGACTCGCGAGCTCAGAAAATACAAGGAACGCAACGTTTCTGGACCACAGATACCGTCTGCGGCGAGGCCGTACTCACGCTGATAGGACATCAACGCGTTGTGGGTCTGTAACCCAAAGTGACCGTCAACCAGCCCGGTGTAGAAACCAAGGTCCTGCAGCCGAGCCTGCAGGGTAGCGACGTCGTCACCGTAGAGCGGGGCACCGAACTGGTGGTACAGCGTGCGGGCACCTAGCCGGTACGAGGCTTCCTTCAACGCGCGGTAGGTGGCCTCACCGACGATGCCGTCCACCAGCAGACCGCGATGCTGCTGGAAGGCACGGACCGCCTGGTCGAGCTCCGCGTCGAACAACTCGAGTGCGACGTTCCGGCCGGTGGTCAGATCCTCGTCTGGACGATCCAGCATCCCCAACGCGGCCAGCGCTGCCCGGATCTCGGTGACAGCCGCGCTGCGGTCGCCACAGCGCAGCGCATCGCCGTCTTCGCGGCGCGGACTCGGCATACCAAGGGCCCTCCGGGACTAGCTCACGTCGTTGACAAATGCAGGACAGCCAACGGGTATTGTCGCAGATCCTTATCGATTTCGGGAAAACCCCAGGCTAACCGCGAGCCCCATCCAGCCAACCAGAAGGGGACCGTGGCGATCGCAAGCGCGGGGTGGCCGGGCGTGGCGGGTCGCCACCATTTGGGTCGGTGGCGATCGCAAGCGCGGGGTGGCCGGGCGTGGCGGGTCGCCACCATTTGGGTCGGTGGCGATCGCAAGCGCGGGGTGGCCGGGCGCGGCGGGTCGCCACCATCGCGCTAGTTGAGGTTGGGAACCGCGTCGGAGAGCTCGCGCAGCAACGCCGCCTTGCCCTTGGCGCCGACGATTCGCTTCACCGGTTCGCCGTCCTTGAACAGGATCAGGGTGGGGATCGAGACAACCTGGAAGTTGCGGGCCGTCTCCGGGTTGGCGTCCACGTCGAGCTTGGCGACCGTGAGGTCGGCTGCGCGCTCGGCGGCGATCTCCTCGAGAACGGGCGCTACCATCTTGCACGGTCCGCACCAGGTCGCCCAAAAGTCAACCAGCACAGGCTTATTGCTGGACAGGACATCGGTGGTGAAGGAGGCGTCGGAAACCTCGATGGTGGCGGACTTCTCGGAATCGGTCATCGCTGTGCTCCAATCAACGTGTCGGTATTGTCAGCGTCTCCAGCTGCTGCGCTCTGCGGGGTTGCGCCCGTCTCTGCGTGCTCGGCGAGCCAGCGCTCGGCGTCGATGGCCGCGGCACAGCCGCTGCCCGCGGCGGTAACCGCCTGTCGATAGGTGCGATCCACCAGGTCGCCCGCAGCGAACACGCCCGGCAGCGACGTGCTCGTGGTGCGCCCCTGCACCAGCACGTAACCGTCCGGGTCAACGTCGATGGCAGCACGCACCAACTCCGACCGCGGCTCGTGCCCGATCGCGACGAAAACACCGGTCACCGGCAGTGTCGTTTCGGCACCGGTACTGGTGTCGCGCACCCGCAGCCCGGTCACCGTCGTGTCCCCGTCCACCGCGACGACGGTGTGGTTGGTGATGAATCGGATCTTTTCGTTGTTGCGGGCACGGTCGAGCATGATTCTCGAAGCCCGGAACTCGTCGCGGCGATGTACGAGTGTCACACTACGGGCGAACCGGGTCAGGAACGTGGCCTCCTCCATCGCCGAGTCACCGCCGCCGATGACCGCGATGTCCTGATCACGGAAGAAGAATCCATCACAGGTGGCGCACGAACTCACCCCGCGCCCAAGCAACTCCTGCTCGCCGGGCACATGCAGATAGCGTGCCGCCGCACCCATCGCCAGGATCACGGCCCGGGCCCGATGAGTCTCCCCGTCGGCGGTGACGACCGACTTGACCGGCCCGTCCAGCGATACCGCTTCGATGTCTTCCATCCGCAGGTCCGCGCCGAACCTCAGCGCCTGTTCCCGCATCTCATCCATCAACTCCGGACCGGTGATGCCCTCGCGAAACCCCGGATAATTCTCCACTTCGGTGGTGGTCATCAGCGCGCCGCCGAAAGACGTGCCCTCGAATACCAGGGGTGCCAACTGGGCACGAGCGGCGTACAGGGCCGCGGTGTACCCCGCGGGACCGGAACCAATAACGATCACCTCGTGGATGGCGTCTTGAACGGGGTCATGGGCAGACGGGGCGGTCATGCGAGCCTTTCAGGTACGAGTGCAGATCTCCAGACGACGAACGCCAGCGTAGGCATTGCTGTTCCCGCAGGCGACCCACAGCACGCAAACCCGTCAAGCGCGGGGGACCATTGTGCTAGCCAAGAGCCCGGTATCGGCAGCGCTGCAATGCGACGTCACTGCGAAAACGGCCAGCTTGTCGGGGGTATCTGCGGGCACCACCAATAGCACGGCGGGCGTGGCGTTGATATCGATCGGCTGTGCGCCCAGCACCGGGGTGGACGCCGGATAACCGAGGCCGCTGAGGCAGGACGCGCGTCGGGACGGGTCGTGCAGCGGGCCTCCCAGTGGGCCATAGTCCGGAGAGGTGCGGAGCAGTTCGAGGATCTGCGGCTGTGACAGCGGTATCACCGCGGCAGGCGCCGACACCGTGATGTGCTGCGCGGTGGCCGGCGCGCTAGGCGTGGGGGGCGGTCGATCGAGTAGCGCCGCGGTTCCGAGACCGATCGCTGCGACCACCGCGCACAACCCCGCCACACCGGCGATCACGCGGGTGGGGTGGACGGGTGGGCGGGCGGCGTGAGCGGCGCCGGGTGAGGTGCTCGGGCGCGCGGACCGCAGCGCCGCCAAGATTCTGGCGGTGACCGCCGGGGGAGCGTTTGGCGCGGAAGCGGGGTCGGCGCCGACGCTGGCGACATCGCGACGCGCCTGGTTCAACGCGCGCAGGATTTGCTGGGCCTGCGGGTCCGAGCGGACCTGGCTGCGGACGCGGGCGGCGGTTGCGTCGTCCAGCAGACCCGCCTGCAGGTCGGCGAGCAGCTCAACGGTCAGCGGCGGGTCCGCGAAGCCGGCGGCATCGCATTCCTCGGGGTCCTTGTCGGCGGCATTCATCGGCCCCAGTGTCCGTCATGCCCGGTAGCGATCGCCAAGTGCGGGGGCCAGCGGCTAGCGCACCGGTCGGTGCTATGGCTGACCAGCAGCGCGGTCGGAGGTGGTGTCGGCACCTGTGTTCAGGTAGCCCAACAGCCGCGCGAGGCGGGCCCGCGCTCGGGCGCAGCGGCTCTTGACGGTGCCCTCGGCCACCCCCAGCATCCGGGCGGTGTCGGCGACCGAGTACCCCTGCATGTCCACGGCGACCACTGCGGCGCGTTGTTCAACCGGCAGCCGCAGCAATGCCCGCTGCACCACGATCGCGGTCTCGACCTGAGCCGTCCGATCGGCGACCGGATACACGTCCTCCAACGGGGTGGTCGGCGCAGCGTTGGTTCGACGCAGCCGGTCCAGGCAAGCGTTGACCACGATGCGGTGCAGCCAACTGCTGACGGCGGCGTCGTACCGGAAAGAGCCGGCGCCGCGGTGTGCTGACAGCATGGCGTCTTGCAGGGCGTCGTCGGCGTCTTCGGGGGTCCGACTGGTGAGCCGCGCGAGCCGGTGTAGCTGGCGGTGATGACGGACGAACAACTGATCGAAGGCGTGCCGGTCGCCGGCGACATGGGCGGCCAGCAGCTCGGCGTCGCTGCGTTCGTGACGGCTCCCGGAACCCACGGCCGGACAGTAACCAATCGGTGCGGGCGTGGCACTTCACCCCGGCTGGCCGGTACTGCCGGTACCGGACCCGGTCAGGATGCGGCGTAGACGGTGATCTCCGAGATGTCGGCTTGGCTCTTACCGTCGGTGGTTCCCAAGGTTGAGATCCATACCAGCAGATTTGAGGTCGGTGCGGCCCCTTTGACCGAGATGGTGTTGGGACCGGGCTTGAGCGCTGTAGCCGAAGCCAACACGGTGGTGTCCTCCAGCGTGGCCGGTGTCGGCGTGGATGCCGAGCGGATTTCCACCTTGGTGCCGGTGCTGGCCACGTTAATGGCGACGGTGCCGACGACCGTGGACTGGGGCAGCTGCAACATCAACCCGACCCCGTTCTTGAAACCGGGGAACGGGACGGGATCGGTGTAGACGTCGGTTTTCCACGAGGTGCTCGAATTGCCGTCGATCGCCAAATCGGCCTGGCTGGGGTTGTCGGCTCCACCGTCGGGGGAGAAGACCGTGACCTTCGTGGGTTTGACGACGCTGCCGGGCGGCGCCGAACTCGCCGGCGAAGTCGATGAGGTGGGTGCGTTGAGGCCCAGCTCGTCCTTGTTGAGGCCGCCGACATCGCCGAAAATCCGGCTTAACACCGAAGCCAAGACCAGCAGGGCCACCAGGAGGACGGCCGCGCCCGCGCCGATGCCGATCAGCAGGTTGCGGCGCCGGCGGGTGTAGGTTTCCCTGTCCGGTGTCGATGGGCGGGGCGCCGCCGGGACCGGCAGCTCGTCGATCGTTCCCAACACCTCGGTGCGATCGGCCACCGCAGTCGCCTGCTGCAGCAGGTTCAACAGCGTTGACGCGCTGCGTATCCCGCCGTCCTCTTGAACCGACCGGGCCGCCACGGCGGAAATCTGGAAGGGGATGTCAGGGTCGACGACGGCGGGTTCGACGGGATGGCCGGCGGCGTCGCGCTCCGCCGGTGCCAACCCGCTGCGTACGCCCGACTCCGGCAGCGGCCACCGGTTGATCAGCAGGGCATACAGCGAGGCACCGATACCGCGGATGTCGTCCTGCGGGTTCGCGTCGGGCATGGTCGCGGGGTAGGCCAGTACGACGTCGCCTTCGATGCTGACACGCACCCGGCTGGGATGGTCGACCGAAAGGGCGACACCCGTGCGGTGGGCAGCGTCTGCGGCCGCGGCCAGCGATTGCATCGCCCGGATGGCGCCGACCGGCGACGGTGAGGTATCGGCGACTTCCTGCAACGAACCCCCGCGGATCCACTCCGCGACCACCAAGCCGCCGGCCCGGGTGTGCAGGACGTCGAGCACCCGGGCCACACCGGGCTTGTCGATACGGCTGAGCCGCAATGTGCGCGACAGGATCTCCTGGAGCACCTCGTCGGGCAAGACACCTTGCGGGTCGACGAAGGTCAGCGCCACCTGCCGGTCCAGCGCCGTATCCAGCGCCTGCCAGAACTGCAAGGGTGGCACGCCCCCGTGGGAGAGCAGCAGGCGATAGCGACCGTTGGCGATGCGGGCGCCGGGTACCAGTTGGACATCGTCTGGGGGTCCGGACGGTTCGGGGCCCGGTTCGCGGGGCGCGTCGAAGGAAATCGGGCCCCGGGCCGGATCGGCTGAGAGATCGCCGTTTTGCTCGTCGGACGGGCGTGGCCGGGAAGCGGGGCCCCGGTCGGGGCCGGCCGGAATGTCGGGCTGGAACTCGTCGGCAACCGGCCGCGACAGCTCGGCACCTGACGCCGAACCGAACGAGGCGCTCTCCGATGGGCGGTCCGTCACCTCCGGTCCTTTCGCTATCGCGGCTCTGGCTACCTGCTCCGGAGGCCCGCGCCGGATCGGCTCCGCGACCACACTCCCCCCCGGCGGCAAACTCCTTCGCTCAGGGTACGTGACCGGCGCGCGGCCGGACGATTGATCCTGCCCACTCGCAGTGCGCAGTTCGGCCTTCGGGCGTCGGCCCCTGATGCGGGCTTGCACAGCATTTAGCGCCGCCCGCGCCTCGGGGACCTGTGCGCGGAGCATGACCGCGGCCACGATCGGCCCCATGATCAGCGCCAGCACCAACAATCGCAGCAGCGAACCGACGCCACCCGCACGGGCGGTTAGCTCGCCCAGTCCCAGTAGCCGATCGGCCACCTGCGCCAGCAGTCCGGCCAGCAACGACGCGGCGACGGTCACCAGGACGGTCCGTGCCTCGCCGGCGCCGATCAGCTGGCCACCGCCGGGCCGGAGGGTGCGACGCAGTAGGTAGTAGCCGACGAGCGCACCGGCGAGAAAGCCGAGACCGTTGGCCAGCCCGAGATAGCCCGCGACCAGCTGGGGATCACCGGTGACATGCGGCACCAACAGCGAGCCGACAATCTTGACGGTGGTGATGACCACGATGATCGCGATTGGCGTCCACGGTTGTTCGCGGGCGTAGAACACGCGCAGCTGCAACAGCACCAACGCGTAGGGGATCAGCGTGAACGCCGACAACGCGATCGCCGCGCCCAGGTATCCGGCGTCGACGTTCCCGAAATTGCCATAGGCAAACAGCGCGCTACCGATCGCCGGTCCGCCGACTGTCATGAACGCCACCGTCGGGATCAGCGTGATCATGGTCAGCCGGGTGGCCAGGGACAGATCGGCGAGCACGGCGGGGGTGTCGTCGGCGGCGGCGTTGCGGCTCAACCGCGGCATCACCACCGTCAGCACGGTCACCCCGATCATGCCGAACGGCAGCATCAGCACCAGCCAGGCGTAGTTGTAGATCGCGGGGCCGGAAGCCGCTGCCGTGCTGGCGATCTGGTTGCCCACCACCAGTCCGAGCTGACTGATCAGCACATAGAGCACCATCGCGGCGGCCATCGCGCCAAAACGCTTGAGCCGCTGATCGATTCCCCACAGCGGGCGCAGGCTGATGTGCTCACGCCCGATGGCCACCAGCAGCACCGCGGCCTGCGCAAACACGCCTGCGGTGGTGCCGATGCCGAGCACCAGCAGCTTGGCGTTGCCCATCCGAACCGGGTCGACGGAAAGCTCGCCGGGGACCGCTAGATACGCCGCGAGGGTCGCGATGGCCACCACGTTGTTGACGACCGGCGCCCAGGCCGGCGGCCCGAATACGTTGCGGGTGTTCAGGATCGCCATGAACACCGACGACAGGCCGTAAACCAGCACCTGTGGCAGCAGCAGGTAGGCGAACGCCGTGGTCAGTGGCTCGTTGACCTGTGGATTGGTACCCAGCATCAGCCGCACCAGCAGTGGCGCGGCCAGCACCGACAGCGCGGTGGCTCCCAGCAACAGAGTGGTCGCCAGCGTGACCAAGCGGCGCACGAACGCCGCGCCACCGTCCGGGTCGTCCTGCTCGGCGCGAGCCAGCACCGGGACGAAGATCGCCGTGAAGGTGGCCTCCAGCACGAGTGCGGCAACCAGGTTCGGCAGCTGGTTGGCCACCGAGAACGAGCTGGCCAGCGCGGCGCCCAGGATCGCGGCCAGCAGCACAATCCGGGCAAACCCGGTGATCCGGCTGATCAGTGTCGCGAATGCCATCGCCCACGAGCGCGATACCAGCGCCGCGTCGGACAGTTCGGGTTGCCGCTGTGCTAGCCCCTGGGCGGGGTGCTGCTGCGGTATCCACCCCGGCCGCGGCGGAAGGCCCGGCGGCGGAATGGGGCCTCGTGGTTGGGACTGCGGGGGTGGCTGCGGCTGTCGCCGCGATGCCGCCGGCGTCCGCCGGGGAGTGGGATTCATACCCGGTGCTTTTCATCGACCTGATGAACCGCACGGCGCGGCTGGGCGTGTCTGCCGGTCGGCGGGTCGGGTCGATCCAGGTCGGCACGATCGGGCTGGCCACGGAACCGGTGCCAAAGGCGCCGTCCCGCCAGCGCCACCAGCACCGCCGCCGCGGACAGCGTGATCGCGAACAGCACCTTGCCGTAGGCGTTGGAGTGCACCGATAGCCGCACCGGCTCACCCAGCGCCATGCCGTCCGGGGTCCGCAGCGCTACATCGATGGCAACCCGCTGGGTGAAGTTCACCTCGATCGGTACCCGTAGCGGCAGGTACCCGGGCGGCAGCTCGATCTGACCGACATCGGTCACCGTCATCCCGGGCGGAGCATCAACCTGCAGCCGGACCCGGATTGGCACAGCGAGGCCGTTGTGCAGCGCCAACGGTAGGGGACTGTGCTCGGTGGCCAGGGTGTAGGAGCCGCCCGGGTTGACGATGGTCACCGCACCGAAAAGGTCGTCAATCGTCTTGCCAACCACCGCCAGCCGCTGCCGGGCCAGCCCGTTGCGAGTATCGGGGGGCACCGACTGGCTTAGCGCGCGCAGCATGTCCTCGCGTAGCGGTGCGGTGTACTGCACGCCGGTCAGCCCGGTGCGGTCATCGGTAGCCAGCGCCGAGGTCAGCTTCCACAGCCGGCCAACCTGGCCGGAGATCTCGGCGGTGACGTCGTCGTTGAACCGGCCCCGAGCGGCGGCGTAGGCGCCGGGCGGCTCCGGCGGTTCGGTTCGGGCCGCAGCTTCGGCGATCACCGCCGGCAGCGGTCGCGGCACCGCCAGACCCGACCGGATGGCGGTGGCCAGCGCGGTCAGGATGACCTGCGCGTCGTCGCTTTGCAGGCTCCACGACGCCGGCGGCACCAGGATCTGGGTGCGTGGCGCGGCCTCCGGCTCCAAGCTGCGCCACAGCATTGCGCCCAGGGCGTCCTGGCGGCGCGCGGCGACCGAGTCATGCGCGATCCGAACCAGCAGCGCGGGGTCCAGATAGGTAGGAACGATCGGGTTGGTCCCCGCTGCGGCCAGCGCGGCACCGACTGCGGGATCGAATGGCGCGGTCACCACCCGTTGGGACAACCGCCGGGGTGCGGTCGCGGGCAACAGCCCGGAGCCGATCTCGGCAGAACCCTGCTCCTCCTCGGGGCTGAAGTCGGCGGCCGCGATCGCGACCGTGCTGTCGTTGGCGCTGAGCAGGCTGACCGCCCGGTCGGTCAACGGGCCATCGGGCAACAGGGTTGCACCGCGGGTGGAGGTGACATCCAGGATGCGATCGACGATGTCGGCGGGGCTGACGGTGGCGATCGCGCTCAGGCCTGGATCATTGACGCGCTGCAACGCGTCCAGGTCGGCTTGGGCGAACGGCAGTGGCGCCACGCAGGTCCGGTGGGCCAGCGCGCGTAATCGGTCCAGCCAGTTGACCGCGGCGGCCTGGCCGGTGCCGGGGTGGGTCGGGGTGCCGGGCAGTTGCGCGGCCCCGTCGGGTGAGTCGGACACCACGTAGCCGCCGGTCATGGCGTTGACGGTGACGAGTAGATCCGGATCGACGGCCAGGCACAGCGCGCGGCCGACGGCCCCGTCGGGGTCGACATCGCGGCTGGTGGCGAGTTCGGCCGCGGACAGCAGGATGTCCAGCCGGCCGCCGTTGGCCAGCGAGTTCGCCAAGTCGTCGTCAACCAGCCGGACCGGAATCGTGCCACCGGGTACACCCGGGGCCAACCGGGGCCGGTCAGCCAGCGGCCACAGCATGGTGATCCATACGGGCTTCGTCGTTTCGGGCGCGACAGCCGAGTCGAAGTCGCTGGCGTGGTCGGGTGGCACCCCGACCACGGGCAGCAGGAATCGGGCATTGTCGAGCCGCGCGGGCGCGCCGTAGTCGGGCGTTCCGTTGACGTTGACCAAGACCGGATAGATCCCGGGCTGGTCGACGGCCAACGACGGCTTGGTCAGCGAGCGCAGTGGGGCGGAGAGGATGAAACCGGCCCCTTGACCGCGCTGCAGTTCGGCGGCCACCGTGAGGAAGTCCGCGGCCGGCTGGTACTGGTCGGTGCTGCCGTCGAGCGAGGTGCGCAACGCCACCGACGACGTCACGGCCGCGGCGTGCTCGAGCCGGACCATCACGTCGCGGACTGGGCGGTCGCCGACATTGGTCACCATTCCGCTGACGGTGACGAGGGGTTCACTGGAAGTGGTGACCAGGTCCGGCGTCACCTGATCGATGCGGACCTGGACAAAGGGTGTCGGGCTGGGCTCGCCGGCGGTCGCCCGCGGCACAGCGGCGGGTACCGTGAGCGCCATCCCAAGGCCGGCCACGATGCCGATCGCTGCCGTCACGCGCACCCATCCGGCCCAGCGGAGCAGCAGCGCGGTCACGGCCCCGGCCCGTGACCGTTCTTCCGGCCCGGTGCTGATTCGTCGGCATGACGGGTGCGCGAGTGCGTCTGCGCTCGTCGCCTGGGCGAGCTGGGCGGTAGCGGTGGAAGCGCCGCGGGGCCATCGCTCTGTAGCTTGTCGATCAGCTCGTCGGCCACCTCGGCCAGTCGACGTTCGTCGGCGTAGGCCAACCGGGACGGCAGTTCCTGGAGCGGCACCCACGCCACCTCGGCGACCTCGAGATCGTCGTCGGACAGCTCGCCGCCCAAGAACCGCATCAAATAGTGGTGCACGGTCTTATGCACCCGGCGGCCATCGGTGACGAACCAGTAGTCGATGCGGCCCAGCGCGGCGAGCACGCTGCCGCGAATGCCGGTCTCCTCGGCGACCTCGCGAATGGCGGTCTGCTCGGCGGTCTCGCCAAGCTCGATGTGCCCCTTGGGTAGCGACCACAGCAGCCGTCCGCGCCGGTCGACGCGGCCGATCAGAGCCGCCACCTGCGCGTCCCGCGGTCCATCGATACCGTCGATGACCAGCCCGCCAGCCGATGTTTCGTGCACGGTGCGCATCCGGTTCGGCCCGCGACGGGGCGAGCGGGACCGGGATCGTTTCGCGGTTGCGGGTGTCGGGGTGGCGTCACCGGCCGATTGGGCGTCCGTAGGATTCTCGGCCGGGCCCACGGCGCGACGGCGCCGGCGCCTGCCCCGGCGCCGACGCGGTTTGGCTTGTTCGCCGTCCGACACCCAAGCGATATTAGCTGGCACGGGCGGGTGTTCCCGATGTACTCGCCGGTTGTTCGGTCCGCGGCGGCGCAGCAGGGTTGATTCTCGGGCCTGCCCCAGCCACCGGGTGGGTTCGCGTCACCATGCGCCGGTGGTGGGGTGCAAGGCGCGACTAGCCGGGTGCAGCGATTCGGCTGAGTCCGCGTCGGTATCCCTGCGCGGCGCTCGGTAGCCTTTGCCACGGTAGCGGAAACCGGGTCGCGTCGGGCGGCTACCCATGTGAGTAAGGCTGGGACGGTGGAGCTGGGCATTCATTCATTACCGTGGCGTGAACGCCGATGACCAGTCGGTATGGCGATTCCACTCGCAGCCTGAAAGCGACCAGGTCGCTGGCCATCCCGGGCCAGCCGGTGGCGCCACACCCGGTTTTGGCGTCCACCTACCACTTGCCGGCCGACGACACCGCCGACCTGGACACCTACGGGCGCAGCTCCAATCCGACCTGGCGACATCTGGAATCGGCGCTCGCCGAACTCGAGGGCGCGGCCGGGGCGTTGGTGTTCGGCTCCGGCATGGCGGCCATCGGCGCCGCACTGCGGGCGCTGACCCAACCCGGGTCAGTGTTGGTGGTGCCCGCCGACGGCTACTACCAGGTACGCCGCTATGCCGTCGAGCACCTGGTGCCCGTCGGGGTGAAGGTTGTCGAGGCGGCGAGTTCGCAGATCTGCGACGTCTCCGCGGGTGCCGACGTGGTGCTGGCCGAAACTCCCACCAATCCGGGTCTGGATGTGGTCGATCTGTACCGGTTGGCCGCGATCTGCCACGATCGCGGTGCTCGTCTGATCGTGGATAACACCACGGCAACGCCGCTGGGCCAGCAGCCGCTGTCGCTGGGTGCTGACCTGGTGGTGGCCAGCGCCAGCAAAGCCCTGTCCGGTCACAGCGACCTGCTGGCCGGTTACGTGGCCGGCAACCAGCCCGAGTTGATGGCCGCCGTGGAACGCCAGCGGATACTCGCCGGTGCGATCCTGGGTGCGTTCGAGGCATGGTTGGTGCTGCGCAGCCTGGGCAGCGCCGGATTGCGCTACGACCGCCAATGCCGCAACGCGCAGGCTCTAGCGACGATGCTGCGGGGCCATCCGGGCGTACGGGCCGTGCGCTATCCGGGACTGGTCGGGGATCCCGCGTATCCGGCAGCGGCCGCGCAGATGCGCAGGTTCGGCGGCTTGGTGTCGGTCGAGCTGGCCGACGCCGCGGCCGTGCACGCTCTGGTGCAGCGCAGCGAGCTGCTCATCGCAGCCACCAGCTTCGGCGGGATCCACACGTCGGTAGATCGCCGGGCTCGCTGGGGGGACCCGGTCGGCGACGGCTTTGCACGCATTGCGGTAGGCATCGAGGACACCGATGATCTGCTCGCCGACGTCGAACGCGCGCTCGGGGGAAACCGGCGCTAGTAGCTGGCACGGGCAGCTCGAGGATTGCCTGCCGCCGCAAATCGAGGACAGCCCGCAGCGCTGGGTCCCCCGATCATGGGACACGTCCGTCGTCGGCAAACCGTCCGATCGGCGGAGGTAGCGGAGGTCGCCCGCCGCTAGCGTTACAAATATGGCTCAGATGTACACCGATCGCCATCCGCCCGCTTCTGGCGGTGCAGGTCCACGTGGAACCGCCGCGGTGCTGGAAGACCTACCCTGGCGACCGGCCGACGTCCAAGACGGCGCGCTGGGCGGCGCGAAGGGAATCTCCGACGGTGCTCACCGCGAACTGGTATCAGCCAAGCTGCCGCTGCGGCGCCGCAGCCCGATGATCCTGACCGAGTATGCGGTCAGCGCCGTAATCATCGTCGCCGCAACGTTTCTGGTGATACCTGCGTTGTCGGCGCGGGCTGTCGAGGATGGCGATGCGCCGGTATTGTGGTTGGGCGCGGCGGGCATGATCGCCGCCGCCGCCGCCACTTTGTTCGTCGGCCCCGTTTCAGCCCATACGACCGCCGCCATTCCGCGGCTCGGTGACATCGTTCGCCGGGGCGTGCGTGTTCTGGGTTCGGACCGGCGGTTTCGTCGATATGCGAGCACGCAGCTGCTGTTCGTGCCGATAACCCTAGGCGCGACGTTCTACGCCCTACATGTTCCGACCGGAAGCGCCGACCGGACGGACAGCGTGCCGGCGGTGGTCGTCTGCACCACCACGGGGCTGCTGATCGGCTCAATATTGTGGCGGTTCGTTCATCGCCGGGCGGGGGTGCGGGGAATGCTCGTCGGCAGTGCGTTGATGGCCCTGAGCGCCGCCGGGATCTGCGTGCTGGCCCACGCCACCGGCCTGTGGTTACAACCGTGGGTTCAGGGGTTGATGTTTCTACTCGCCGCGGCTGCCGACCAGGCTGTCTACGCCGCGAGCATCGAGTGGATAGGCGAGCTGGCCGGGGAACACGACCGACCGATGTGGTGGGGTTCACTTCGGCGGCCGCGGCGCTCGCGGCGGCGCTGGCCGGCGTCGTGCTGGGCGCGATCGCCGAACACACCAGCGCCACCTGGCCAGTGCTGGTCCTGCTCGGCCTCAACGCGATCGCCGTCGTGGCAGCGCTACGCGCGGCGGACCCGTCGCACAGGTCACCGGCAACTGCGCAAGTGCTTACCCAATCCGATTCAGCAACGTCGGCTGATCCGGACATAGCGGTCGTCAGTCCACCTCGGCTAGTAAAGGAATCCTCTTATGAGTGACATCGAGTCCGGCCGGCCCGCCCAGTCCGATGCGCCGCGGAGCCGACGTACGGCAGCGCTAGCCATCGGGTGTTGCGTTGGCGTCATCATCGCGATCCTCGGAATCGCCGGATACGTTCCCCTTGGGCCCCTCGGGCCCCGTGGGCGGGCGGCGTCCGGGCCGGCCGCGTCCAGGCAGACCGCGCGGCCGGGTGCCCCACCCTCACCTAGCCAGGTCGTGCTGCCGCTCGCCGTCACGCATCCCGAGGGGGTCGCGGTCGACAGCATGGGCAACGCTTTTGTCGCCGACTCGAGCAACAACCGGGTGCTCGAGCTGGCGCCCGATGCCGAAGACCCAAACATCTTGCCGTTCACCGGCCTTAACCGGCCAACCGGTTTGGCGCTGGACAGCGACCGCAACCTCTATGTCGTCGACCAAAACAACGACCGGGTGCTGAAACTACCCGCTGGCTCCGATACCCCGAGCCGGCTTCCGTTCACCGATCTTGGCGAACCGCATGATGTGGCGGTGGACGGCAGCGGCAATGTCTACCTCGCCGACTATGACACCAACCAGGTATTGAAGCTGCCCGTCGGTTCGGATACCCCCGCCGAGCTGCCGTTCACCGGACTCAAGAACCCATACGGTCTGGCCGTGGACGGGGCCGGCGCGGTCTACGTCGCCGACGCCGGCAACAACCGTGTGCTGAAGCTGGCCGCGGGGACAACCACTCCGGTCGGCCTGCCGTTCACCGGGCTCGACTTTCCCAATAGCGTCGCGGTGGACCACGGCAACAACGTCTTCGTCACGGACTTGAACAACAATCGGGTGCTGATGCTGGCGGCCAGCTCGAACGCCGTGTCCGAGCTGCCTTTCAGCGGGCTTTTCTGCCCATACGGTGTGGCGGTGGCCGAAGACGGTGACGTCTACGTGGTCGACTTCCGCAATCAGGTATTGAAACTGCCGGCGGGTTACGAACTGGAGCCACTCCCAACCTGACGTGTTGCGCGACCACCCGGCCAACGCCGAGGGCTGGACTCTGGACACAGCCCCTCAGCGGCCCGCCGATCGATTCCCATTAGGCTGATCGAACGTGCCTGATGCCGCGCAGGAAGCCGACCTGCTGACCGCCGCCGCGGTCGCCTTGAACAGGCATGCCGTCGTCCTGCGGGGGCTCGGGTCGGCGTTCGCTGCCGCGGGTCACGAGTTGTATCTGGTCGGCGGTTCGGTGCGGGATGCCGCGCTGGGCCGGCTGAGCCCCGACCTGGACTTCACCACCGACGCCCGTCCCGAGCAGGTGCAGAAGATCGTGCGGCCACTCGCCGATGCGGTGTGGGACACCGGGATCGAGTTCGGCACCGTCGGCGTCGGCACGGGCGGCTACCGCCTGGAGATCACCACGTTCCGCGCCGACACCTACGACCAGGTATCGCGGAATCCGGAGGTACGTTTCGGTCACCGCCTCGACGAGGATCTGGTGCGCCGCGATTTCACCGCGAACGCGATGGCCGTGCGTGTCACGCCGACCGGGCCGGGCGAATTCCTGGATCCGCTCGGCGGTTTGGCGGCGCTGCGGGCCCGGGTGCTGGACACCCCGGCGGCACCGGCGATGTCCTTCGGAGATGACCCGCTGCGAATGCTGCGCGCCGCGCGGTTCGTTTCGCAGCTCGGCTTCACCGTGGCGCCGGGGGTGCGCAAGGCAATCGAAGACATGGCACCGCAGCTGGCCCGGATCAGTGCCGAACGGGTGGCCGCCGAGCTGGACAAGCTGCTGCTCGGCGACGACCCGGTCGCCGGTATCGACCTGCTGGTGCAGACCGAGATGGGGGAAGTGGTGCTGCCCGAGGTCGGTGGCATGCGGATGGCCATCGACGAACACCACCAGCACAAGGACGTCTACCAGCATTCGCTGACCGTGCTGCGCCAGGCGATCGCGTTGGAGGACGACGGCCCCGATCTGGTGTTGCGCTGGGCGGCGCTGCTGCATGACATCGGCAAGCCGGCTACCCGACGCCACGAACCCAACGGCGGAGTGAGCTTTCACCACCACGAGGTGGTCGGCGCCAAAATGGTGCGCAAGCGGATGCGGGCGCTGAAGTACGCCAAGCAGATGATCGACGACGTCTCGCAGCTGGTGTATCTGCACCTGCGGTTCCACGGCTACGGCGACGGGAAGTGGACCGACTCCGCGGTGCGTCGCTACGTCACCGACGCCGGACCCTTGCTGCCGCGGCTACACAAGCTGGTGCGCGCCGACTGCACCACCCGCAATAAGCGCCGGGCCGCTCGGCTGCGGGCCAACTATGACCAGCTAGAGGCGCGTATCGCCGAACTGGCCGCCCAAGAGGACCTGGATCGGGTGCGCCCCGACCTGGACGGCAACCAGATCATGGCACTGCTCGGCGTTCCGGCGGGCCCGCAAGTCGGCGAGGCGTGGCGCTATCTGAAAGAGCTGCGCATGGACCGCGGGCCGTTGAGCACCGAGGAAGCCACCGCCGAGCTGCTGGCCTGGTGGAAAGAACGGGGGAACCGCTAGCCGGGGCGGACCGTCACACCAGTCGTGGAGTACTGCTTGAGCGGGGACGACGGCACGGCTGACATGTGGAACCGCCCACCCGACCTTGACCTCGACGGTGACGGCCGGTTGGATGCGGTCGGCCTGGATTTCGACGGCGACGGCCTGCACGATGACGCGCTGGCGGATTTCGACGGTGACGGGATGGCCGACCATGCCGTTCTCGACCTCGACAACGACGGCACCTACGAAAGTTACTTCACCGACGACGGATCGGGGACCTGGGCGGTCGCCGTCGACCGGGGCGGACAACTGCGCTGGTTCGGGCTCGACGGCGCCGAGCACTCCGGCGGTCCGTTGGTTGACTTTGACGGGCAGGGCCACCTCGATGACCAATTGCTCGATGCCGACGGCAACGGCGTCGCCGACCGGGTGGTGTGCGCCGGCGAGGACGGCGTGACCGGATACGTCGACACCGACGGCGACGGTCGATGGAACGTACGGCTAACCGACACCAACGGCGACGGCGCCGCTGACGGCGCCAGCAACTTGTGAACGCAAGACCACCCACTTGCTAACCACCAGCGAGGCCCGCTCCTCGGGCACCGACCAGCCCGGTAATGCACATTCTGTCCCTTTCCCCTTGTCTTGCAGCCTGTTTGGGTTACCGTATGACACGCGGGCAGTTCTGTTGTGCACTGCTGAACAGCCTGCTCGGCCGGGCGCGGATGGGGGGAAGTGAAGTGACAGCTGACCACAGCTGGTTTAGCTTGACGCGATAACCCAGCCCGGGAAGCCCGAGTAAGTGAAGGGGATGTAAATGGCAAAGGCGACCGTTGTCACGCCGGAATTGCTGCGGAGCACGCAGCAAGCGATCGAATCAGCCCTGCAGCACGCCACCGCGGTGGCCAACGAGTACCTAAGCAGTCACGAGAATGTCGTCGGGGCGGCGTCGTGGAGCGGGGGCGCGAGCACCAGTTCGCTGGTGACGGCAGAACAGATCAACCACGATCTCCAGCAAGTTATGACTGGTGGTCAGCGCCTCGCGCACGGGCTTGGCCGGGCGGCCGTGCTGATGGAGAACCACGAAGCCGATGCGGCCCATGGCTTCACGGGCCTGTTCGGCGGAAGCCAGACCGGCTAAGCGCAGTCACTCCCAACCCACGGACCGACAAGGGGATTACGGATATGTCAGATCAAATTACCTACAACT
The DNA here is from genome assembly GCF_963853665.1 of Mycobacterium decipiens. NCBI lineage: Bacteria > Bacillati > Actinomycetota > Actinomycetes > Mycobacteriales > Mycobacteriaceae > Mycobacterium > Mycobacterium decipiens. The sequence continues at coordinate 5,278,397 of NZ_OY970459.1, read as the reverse complement.
ACGCTGCGGTTACCGGCTTTGCCTCCGATGTCGGGCAGCGGGCAGCGGTGTTGATGGAAATTCACGACGACATCCGACAGCGCACCCAAGCGCTCGCCGAGTTCTTCCAGGGCACGGGTGCTACCGCCTTCTTCGACGCCCAGCAGCAGATGCTGCACGGACTGGAAGGCTTGATCCAGACGGTCAGCCAGCACAGCCACGTCGTGAACAACACGGCCGAGAGTGCCCAGGCAACCGACATGCAGATCCAGCAGGCCTTCATCTAGGGCGGGTAGGCCTAGGAGGGGCGCACGCATCGCGTGCGCCCCGCGGCATGTCGAGGACAACGTGTTAACCACCACAGTGGACGGCCTATGGGCCCTGCAGGTGCTTACCGGTATCGAAACCGTGGCTCCAGAGCTAGGGCTGCGGCCCCACCTGCCCAGCGTCGAACCCAAGCGGCTGGCACTCGAACACCCGGTGACGGCCGAACTGCGGGCCGTCGGGGCGATCGACGAGTCGGACGCGGTGGATAGCGCTGTGGTGGAATGGCTAACCGTCCTCTCCCGCCGCGATGTCGCGTTGTTCATGCAGCTGTGCATGCCTGCTCAGGACGAACCCGCGCGGGCGCTGCTCGCCAGGTTCGCGCAATGGTGGGTGGTGATGGAGCGGTCCGCGGATCTGATCCGCGTGAGCGGAGCCGGAACCGCCAGCGCCGAAGGGACGGCCAGGACGGTGCTCAACGCACAGATCGAGCGGCTGTGTGGCGTGCACCCGCCCGCGCCGTTGCGGCCGGTCACGCTGGACGCGGATGCCATGCGCGCAGCCGCGACCGATCAGCACACACTGGGCACCTTCCTGGCCGATCAACGGCTAGCGACCGATCAGCTGCGGATGCTCGGGCTGGCCGCAGACCCCAGCCGATCAGCGCAAGCCTCGATCGTCGCGATCCAGTCCGGGGTGCACACGGCCCGATGCGGCCAGACCCACATCGAGGAAACCGCGGTGGCGATCATTGACATTCCCCAGGGACGACTGGTCGCCGAGAACGTATCGTCCGCAGGCAAAAAATGGATGATCGTCGCCCCCGGTACCAAGAGCAACATCGCTTCCGCCATCAACCATTTGGTGCGGCGCCTACCCGCCGACCAAGAATGGCATTCGTACCGAAAAGTTGTGTAGTCGAGAGGGTATCACGAAAATGATAGCAGGGGCGGCGTGACAAATCCGTGGAAGGCGTCATCCAGTATTTCCGAGCAAAATGAAGTGACGCGGCGAGAAGCGCACGCTGCGCGCTATCAGCACCAGGATTCCGTATCCGGAACATTACGGATATCCGATATGGTCGCGCCTCGCAAGATCCCTCCCGGCTCGGGCTGGCGAAAGTTCATCTACGGGACGTCTTTCCGGACCATCAATCTAGGGGAATCGCCTGCCGAAAGGCATTACCGAGAATTGCAGGAGCGGATCCGGCGCCATATCCGAAAGCAATACATCATCGGGGTGGTCTCGGGAAAAGGTGGTGTCGGCAAGACCACGCTCACCGCATGCATCGGCGCCGCCTTTCGGGAGTGTCGGCCCGAGAATGTAGTCGCCATCGATGCAGCGCCCGGCTTCGGAACGCTGGCCGGGCGGATCGATGAGTCCCCACCGGGCGACTACTCGGCCGTGCTGAACGATACCGACGTGCAGGGCTACGCGGATATCCGAGAGCACTTGGGGCAGAACAGTATTGGACTCGATGTACTGGCCGGAAACCGGGCATCGGACCAACCGCGGCCGCTAGTGCCGTCGATGTTCACCGGTGTGCTGTCGCGGCTGCGTCGTACGCACACCGTCATGGTGGTCGACACCTCCGATGACCTGGAGCACCCGGTGATGAAGGCGGTGCTCGATGCGTGCGACACATTGGTTTTCGTGTCGGGGTTGACTGCCGATACCTCGCTGCCGGTGACGCGTGCGATCGACCTGCTGCGGTCGATGGGGTATCACGAGTTGGTGTCCCGCAGCACCGTCATTCTCAACGACAGCCGGAATAAATACGATCGTGATGCGCGCGCATATCTTACCGAACGATTCGGACAGTCCGGGGCGACTGTCGAATTCATGCCCTACGATCCGTATCTCGCAAGGGGCGGGATAATTGACACACGGCACGAGTTGAGGGGGAGAACCCGGCTGCGGCTATTCGAGATCACCGCGGCGCTGGCGGATAAATACACTCCAGATGCCGATCGGCCGCGTTAGTGACAACGTTGTTGGGTAAGGTGTCGTTTCCGCCACGGTGTGCGGTGGCCGTCGTATGTGGAGAACACCTCGTCTCACAGGTATATCCGGCGTCGGTGCCGATCGAGGTTTTCATCGACGACGTCGTGGAGTTGCTCAACGACGAACTCAAGCGCCGGGGCTTCAGCGGGCTGCAGCCCGGCACCGGATACGAGCTGCACAAGGCCAACGGTGTGCGGCTGGATGTCACCAAGACGCTCGACGAACTCGGCGTCGAGGACGGGGCGACGCTGGTTCTGGTGCCCGCGGTGGACGGCGAATCGTTTGAACCACAGTACGAGTCGTTGTCCACCGGACTGGCTCGGATCGGGAAGAGGCTGTTCGAACCGGTCACGGTGCAAACCGCGGCCCACACGGCGCTGGTCATTCTGGCGATGGTTGCGGTGACGGCGCTCGGGTTGGCGGTGCGCGAACGCAGCTGCAGCGACGCTCTGGGGCCCGGCCTCGTGACCGGCGTTGCCGGGCTGTTGGCCGCCGGTGGTGCGGGCGTGGTGTGGCGTTGGTGGCCGCATCGCGGCGACATGCTCGACGGACTCGGCTGGATCGCGGTGCCATTGCTCGCGGCAAGCCTTGCCGGCAGCGCGCCCGGGAAGCTCGGATCAGCGCACCTGTTCATCGCCGCCTTGGCGGCCGCGGTGCTGACGTGCGGAATGGCCACGGCGATGCGCCGCCATATCCCGATAGCGGCGACGGTCGTGACCCTGTGCGGACTTGGCGGGACGGTCGCGGCGGCCCGAATGTGGTGGCCGATTCCTGCCCAATGGCTTGGGATGTGCACCCTGGTCGCGCTGCTGCTGGTGCTGACCCTGGCCCCGACGATCGCACTTTGGGTCGCCCGGATCCGGCCCCCGTACTTCGGATCCATCACCGGGCGGGATCTGTTCCGTCGTAGCGCAGGCCTGCCGGCTGATGCGGTCGCTCCGGTCGACGAGGCGACCGACGAGGACGTCAATCCCGATACCACCCCGCGGGGGGCGCGGATCGCCGCTGCTGCGGTACGCGCCAACGAGGTGCTCACCGGAATCTGCTGGGGCGCCGGACTGGCGCTCCCGGCCGGGGTGTGGGCCACCCTGCTACCGGGGCGCGACCGCGGGACCGCGGCCGCGGTGCTGGCCGGGCTCTTTGTGGTGATCTTCATCAGCCGTGGCAGGGCGTTCGCCGATAAGCGCCAGGCTGTGGCGCTGGTGTGCGGTGCCGCGGCGGCGACATGCGCCGGCGTCGTCAAATATGTTGTGCACCAGCCTGCAGGCGGGCATTCGATGGTGTGGGGGGCACTGATACTGGCCGCATTCGGCGGCGCGGGCCTAGTGGCCGCGCTGCTGGTGCCGATCACCCGGTTCACCCCGCTGGTGCGGATGGCCGCCGAATGGCTAGAGATAGCAGCAATTATCGCGGCGCTCCCGCTGGCTGCCTGGATCGGCGGGCTGTTCACCTGGGTGCGTATGCGGTGAACCGGATTGCTGTTGCGGCCCGCCGGATCCCCGCCATGGCACTGGCGTGCGCACTTATCGCGCTGCCGACGAGCCTTCCCGCGGCACAGGCGATTCCGCCACCAAGTGTCGATCCCGGGCGGGTACCGGCAGATGGCAAACCAGGCCCGGACCAGCCGATGCGGCAGAGCAACATTTGCGCGCGGACGATTACGGTCGCCGACCCGAATGTCGCGGTCACCGCACCGGGCTTCGCGATGCTCGACATCAGCAAGGCCTGGCAATATTCGACTGGCAACGGGGTGCCGGTCGCCATCATCGACACCGGGATCAACCCCGGTCCGCGGCTGCCGGTGGTCGCCGGCGGTGACTACATCATGGGCGGCGACGGGTTGTTGGACTGCGACGCCCACGGCACCATCGTGGCGTCGGTGATCGGCGCTGCCCCGCAAGGCAGCCCGATGCCCGCCCCGATGCCGAGCGCGCCCGCCTTCCCGCCACCGGCGGGGCCGCCGGCGACCGACGCGGCGCCACCACCTCCTGGGGGACCACCGCCACCGCCAGCACCGCCGCCGCCGCCGGCCCCGGTGACGGTCACCGAAACCAAGCCGGCGCCGCCACCACCGCCAGACGAGCCGTCCAACGCACCGGGGGAGCCCGGCTCGGGCCCAACCGACGATTCCGAGGTGCCGCCCCCGCCGCTGGGTGCACCCGACGGAGTCGTCGGTGTCGCGCCACACGCGGTGATCATGTCAATCCGCCAATCATCGCGGGCCTACGAACCGGCTAACCCCGCGCCCGGCGACATGGAGGTGCGCAAGAAGGCGGGTTCGATCGCGTCGCTTGCCAGCGCAATCGTGCACGCCGCCAACATGGGCGCCAAGGTGATCAATATCAGCGTGACATCCTGCGTGTCGGCCGCGGACCCACTCGATCAAGGCGCCCTCGGCGCCGCTGTCTGGTATGCCGCCACCGTGAAAGACGCGGTGGTTGTGGCCGCGGCCGGCAACGACAGCGAGGATGGCTGCGCCCAGAACCCGTCATTCGACCCGTTGAACACGTCGGATCCCCGCGATTGGCATCAAGTCAGAACCGTGTCATCGCCGTCGGTGTTCTCCGACTACGTGCTATCGGTGGGTGCGGTGGACAATACGGGTGCACCGATTGGTAAGAGCCTGGCCGGGCCCTGGGTGTCGGCCGCGGCACCTGGAGTCGGCATCATGGGGTTGTCCCCGGCAACCGGGGGACCGGTAAACGCCTATCCACCGATCCACCCGGGCGACAAGAACATGCCGATCTGGGGCACGAGTTTCTCTGCCGCCTATGTCAGCGGGGTGGCGGCGTTGGTGCGGGCCAAATATCCGGGGCTGTCCGCTCATCAGATCATCAACCGGATTCTGCAGACCGCGCACAACCCCCCGCGCGGAGTTGATAATCAAGTCGGCTACGGCGTGGTCGACCCGGTGGCTGCGTTGACGTTTGATGTGCCTGCGGCGCAACGACTTCCACCCGGTGCGCAGAGCCGGCTGATTACCCCGGCCGCGCCCCCGCCACCGCCGGACCACCGTGCCCGCACTGTCGCGTTGGTATTCGCCGGCGTAGTTGCGGCGGCAGTCGCGGCGGCGTCGCTGATCTCCCGCGTGCGGCGGGAACGATGACCGCCGCGACTAAGCTGGCGATCATCGTCGGCATCTTGGTTTCGGTCCTGGTCGGCTGGACGGTCGGCGGATGCCGTTATGCCGCAGTCGGGTTGGCAATCGCAGTGGTCGCCGGTGTGGTCCCGTGGTGGGGTCAGCCGCTGTGGTCGTGGCTCATCCTGTGGTGTCGGCAGGGAAGGCCGATCGACTGGACTGACCCCCTGACGGTGGCCAACGACCGCGCTGGCGGCGGAGTTCGATTCCAGGACGGTGTCGCGGTGGCCGCCGTGCAGCTGCTCGGGAAGTCGCATACACCAACGTTATTCACCGGTTCAACCTCAACACACACCGAAAACGCCTTCGATATCGCGGATTTGCTTCCACTGCTGCAGCACAGCCTCGGTCTCAAGGTGGATTCGCTCAGCGTGGTCAGCGCCGGGGCCAGGCGGCGCAGCGTCGGTGACTACCCACGGGTCTATGACACGCTGATCGGCACGCCACCCTATGCCGGTCAGCGGGAAACCTGGCTCATCATACGAATCTGTGCCCTCGACAACGCCGAGGCGCTGCAGTGGCGCACCTCGGTCGGGGCCGCGACCCTGGCAGCAGCGCAGCGGATCAGTGCGGCTATGCGCCAACGAGGGATCCGCGCGAAAGTTGCGACCGCCACCGACATCGTCGAGATGGAGCGGCGACTGGGCAGATCCGCACTGGATCTACGCAATCGGCGTTGGCGTTCGGTACGCGGTGAGAGCGGGTGGTTGACGACCTACTGGTACCGGCCAGCAGACGTCACCGCGGAGAAGTTGGCCCAAGCCTGGTCGGCTCGCGCCGACGGGATCATGCAGAACATCACACTTTTTGGCCCCGATCTTGCCGCTGCCACCGCCACCGCCACCGTGACGGTGCGCAGCGCACAACCGCCGACAGCTCCGCCGAGCATGATGCTGCAGGCGTTGCCCGGCGAGCAAGCCCAGGCCGTCGCGGCCAACCTGTGTGGGCCCACGCCGTCGTTGCGGGGCATTCGCCGTGGGGCTTTGACCGGGCCGCTGGTCATTCCGATCGGGCCGTCGGGTGTGCTGCTCGGCAAGGTCGGTGCCGGCAACCGGTTGTTGTTGCCATTGGACGACCCGGGGGAGTGCAGCCGCGTGCACATTGCCGCGGACGATTCGTTGGCCAAGCGCATTGTGGTTCGTATGGCCGGGGCAGGCGAGCGAATTACGGTGCACACTCGAAACGTGCAGCGGTGGGCCAGCGTTCGGATGCCCGATATCGTGGTGAGCGATCAGCCCAAGCCGCTCGCGGGCACGACGGTGAGCGTGGTGGACGGTACCCTCACGCCGGCACCACGTCCAAACACCTTGATCTCCGTCGGCGAACCGGATGTGCCATGCCGGGGCAACGTCAATGTGCTTATCACACAGACAGGTCCGGCCACGGTGACGGTTGCGGCAGCGGGTCAGGTGCACACGGTGGAGGTTGAGTTGTTCCGGGCCGAGAACCGCTACGTATCGTCCGAACCGACGACGCTGCGTGGCTCTGAGCTCGAACCGGCGGCCAGGCCCTGATGACCAACAGGACCACCGGCACCGCAACGGCCGCTGCGCGCAAGCGGTTCGATCAGGCGATGGCATTGTTGGACACCGATGCCGCCGCGGCCGGGGCGCGGTTCCGGGAAGCCACCGAGATCGACCCGTCGATGGCCGACGCCTGGCTCGGCCGGATCGCCGCGGGCGAAGAGTCGTTGCCGACGGTGCAGCAGCTCTACGCGTACGGGGCTCGGCTACACCGCGAAACGAACCGATTGGGTGTGCGCCTATCAGCGCCCATCAAAGCCGGTCCGTACCTGTCGATTTCGGTGACCGAGTCATCTCACGCCGGCCTGGCGCTGGCGAGCGCCCTGATCGACGATCGCCAGTACGGGAAAGCCGAAGCGTTGCTGGCGGATTCATCGCTACTGGACACCTGGGAGAATCACCAGTGGCAGCAGTACATCGAGGCCTACCTGATGTTCGCTGCGCAGCGCTGGCCGGATGTCATCGCGGTGGCCGCGGCCATTTTGCCCCCACAGGCCATCATCATGGCGGCGGTCACCGCTGCGACGAGCACCCTTGCTGCCCATGCTGCGGCTCATCTCGGGCAGGCGCGGGTCGCGCTCGACTGGACGGATCGGGTCGAGATCCGCACCGGACACCCAAGCCCAACCGAGTCGCGTCGCCACCGCGTCGACGCCGCCGTCACCGCGATCGATCCCCACGAGTTCCCGCTGATCGCGGCGGACCTGGCCTATGTGCGTGGGATGGCACATCGCCAACTGGGGGAGGAACACGAGGCGCAGGTGTGGCTGTCCAAGGCGACGATCAACGGCGCGCTGATCGAGCCTGCCAAGCAGGCGTTGGCCGATCCCACCCTGCAGCTGGTGGTCACCGACGAGGAAGCCATCCGCAGCCGAACCGACAAATGGGACGTCAGCACCCAGCGGTCCGCACAGCAGCGCCAAGAGGCCGAGCACGAAGAGCGGCGCAACGAGTTGCTGGAAGAGGGGCGCGCGCTGCTCGACAATCAAGTCGGGTTGGCCGAAGTCAAGCGGGCTGTGGCCGAACTGGAGGACCAGATCGAGGTCCGGGCGCTGCGACTGGCGGCCGGGCTGCCGGTGGCCAATCAAACCAACCACATGCTGTTGGTCGGTCCGCCCGGTACCGGAAAGACCACTACCGCCGAGGCGCTGGGAAAGATCTATGCGGGCCTGGGGATCGTGCGTCATCCCGAGATCATCGAGGTCAAGCGAGCCGACTTCTGCGGTGAACACATCGGGGCCTCGGGTCCGAAGACCAACGAACTGATCAACCGCTCGCTGGGCCGCATTTTGTTCATGGACGAGTTCTACTCGCTGGTGGAGCGGCATCAGGACGGCCGGCCGGACATGATCGGCATGGAGGCGGTCAACCAGCTGCTGGTGGCACTCGAAGTGCACCGGTTCGACTTCTGCTTCATCGGCGCGGGATACGAGAAGGAAGTCGATGAATTTCTCACCGTCAACCCGGGTCTGGCGGGTCGGTTCAACCGCAAATTGCGCTTCGAGTCCTACACACCTGCCGAGCTGGTCCAGATCGCGGTCCGCTACGGAAAGCCGCGTGCCACCGTTATCGAAGCCGCGGCCGCCGAAGCGCTGAACGCTGCCTGTGCCACGTTGCGCGCCTACCAGGCGCCCGACGGCGGCCATGGCATCGACGTCATGCACAACGGGCGGTTCGCGCGCAACGTCGTCGAGCGCGCCGAGCGGCTGCGCGACTCCCGGGTGGCCGCCCAGCATCGCAGCGCGAAGGGTTCGGTGACGATCGAGGACCTGCAAGCGCTGCGCACCCAGGATGTCGTCACCGCGGTGGTCGATGCCTGCGCGGAAAAGCACGTGCCGATAGCGCTTTGACCGCGAACCCAAGGCCGACTGCCCGCCACGAGCTCACCGCCAGCTCAGCCCAAGCGGCAAAGCGTTGTTTACCCGGCCGGTACGTCTAAAATGCACACAGGCCCGTCGAGTGGCCCCAAGGCAGCAACGCGGTTCGATGAATGGAGTGTCCCGGGGGTGCACCGTATCTTTCCGATGACGGTGGCGATGGTGCTGGCGTTGCTAACCGCGGCTCCCGCGCTGGCGATCACGCCACCGCCGATCGATCCGGGCGCGCTGCCGCCCGACGTGACGGGCCCGGATCAGCCCACCGAACAGCGGGTCCTGTGTGCGTCGCCCACCACGCTGCCCGATTCCAGTTTCCATGATCCGCCGTGGAGCAACACCTATCTTGGTGTGGCCGACGCCCACAAGTTCGCGACCGGGGCCGGGGTGACCGTGGCGGTGATCGACACCGGTGTCGACGCCTCGCCGCGAGTCCCGGCAGAGCCCGGCGGCGACTTCGTCGACCAGGCCGGCAACGGCTTGTCGGACTGCGATGCGCACGGGACGCTCACCGCCTCCATTATCGCTGGCCGGCCCGCACCCACCGACGGATTCGTCGGCGTCGCGCCCGACGCGCGACTGCTCTCGCTGCGCCAGACATCCGAGGCCTTCGAACCGGTCGGCTCGCAAGCCAACGCGAACGACCCCAACGCCACCCCGGCCGCCGGTTCCATCCGCAGTCTTGCCCGCGCCGTGGTGCACGCCGCCAATCTCGGCGCGGGTGTGATCAATATCAGTGAAGCTGCCTGCTACAAGGTGAACAGGCCGATCGACGAATCCTCACTGGGCGCGTCCATCAACTATGCGGTCAATGTCAAAGGCGCAGTGGTGGTGGTCGCGGCGGGCAACACCGGTGGCGATTGTGTGCAGAATCCGCTACCGGACGCGTCCACGCCCGGTGACCCACGGGGCTGGAACAGCGTGCAGACCGTCGTCACGCCGGCTTGGTATGCACCGCTGGTGTTGACCGTCGGCGGTATCGGCCAGAACGGTGCGCCCAGTTCGTTCTCGATGCACGGGCCGTGGGTCGACGTGGCCGCGCCGGCGGAGAACATCGTCGCGCTGGGCGACAACGGCGATCCGGTGAATGCGCTGCAGGGCAGGGAGGGGCCCGTCCCCATCGCTGGTACCTCGTTTGCCGCGGCGTATGTCTCGGGTCTGGCGGCGCTGCTCCGGCAGAAGTTCCCCGACCTGACGCCGGCGCAGATCATCTACCGGATCACCGCCACCGCCAGACACCCCGGGGGCGCGATCAACGATCTCGTCGGCTCGGGCGTCATCGATGCTGTCGCCGCGCTGACGTGGGACATTCCGCCCGGCCCCGCGACCGCGCCGTACAACGTCAGACGACTTCCACCCCCGGTGGTGGAGCCGGGTCCCGATCGTCGACCGATCACGGCTGTGGTGGTGGTGGCCGTCGGCCTCATGTTGGCACTGGGCCTGGGCGCGCTGGCCAGGCGGGCATTGAGCCGCCGATGAGAAATCCAATTGGGCTTCGATTCAGTACCGGGCACGCCGTGCTTGCCGCGGCGTTTGCCCCGGCCGCCATCCTCGCGTTCTTGGACATGCAGTACTGGTGGGCGGGGATCGCGCTGGCGGCGGGGGGCGCCATCGTGGCCATGGTCACCTTCTACGGGCGGCGGATCACCGGCTGGGTGGCGGCGGTGTACGCGTGGTTGCGGCGGCGGCGCAGGCTCCCGGATTCCTCGTCGGAACCCGTGGTCGGAGCCACCGTGAAGCCGGGAGATCACGTCGCGGTGCGTTGGCAAGGGGAGCATCTGGTCGCCGTCCTCGAGCTCATTCCCCGGCCGTTCACGCCGACGGTCATCGTCGACGGGCAAGCCCACACCGACGACATGCTGGACACCGGCCTGGTCGAGGAACTTTTGTCGGTGAACTGCCCCGACCTGGAGGCCGATATTGTCTCGGCCGGCTACCGCGTCGGTAGGTCCGCGCCACCGGATGTGGTGAGCCTTTATCAGCAAGTGATCGGGACGGACCCGGCGCCGGCGAACCGCCGGACCTGGGTCCTGCTGCGCGCCGACCCGGAACGTACCCGCAAGTCGGCGCAGCGACGCGACCAGGGCGTTGCGGGACTAGCCCGGTATCTGGTGGCGTCGGCGACGCGCATTGCCGATCAACTGGCCAGCCACGGTGTCGACGCGGTATGTGGACGCAGCTTCGACGACTACGACCACGCCACCGACATTGGGTTTGTGCGGGAGAAGTGGTCGATGATCAAAGGCCGGGATGCCTACACGGCCGCCTACACCGCGTCCGGTGGTCCGGACGTGTGGTGGTCGGCGCGCGCCGACCACACCATCACCAGGGTTCGGATCGCGCCCGGGACGGCGCCGCAGTCCACGGTGCTGCTGACCACGACGGACAAGCCCAAGACACCGCGCGGCTTCTCCCGCCTGTTCGGCGGGCAGCGGCCCGCGTTGCAAGGCCAGAATCTGGTCGCCAACCGCCACTGCCAGCTGCCGATCGGGTCGGCGGGGGTCCTGGTCGGCGAGACGGTGAGCCGGTGCCCGGTCTATATGCCATTCGACGACGTCGACGTTGCCCTCAACCTGGGTGATGCTCAGACATTCACCCAGTTCGTGGTGCGTGCGGCGGCCGCAGGTGCGATCATCACAGTCGGACCGCAATTCCAGGAATTTGCCCAGTTGATAGGCGCACACACCGGGCAGGAGGTGAAGGTGACTTGGCCGAACGCGACAACCTATCTCGGTCCGCATCCCGGTATCGACCGGGTAATTCTGCGGCACAACGTGATCGGTACCCCGCGGCATCGCCAGCTGCCGATCCGTCGAGTTTCCCCACCTGAGGAGAGCCGCTACCAGTTGGCGCTGCCAAAGTAGGGCGGGCATCTGCGATACCGGCGCAAACTGGGTTGCATCAGATATTTGGTGCAGGAAGCTCTCAGTTTAGCGACGATAATGGCTGTAGCACTAAGGAGGATGATCCGACATGACTCAGTCGCAGACCGTGACGGTGGATCAGCAAGAGATTCTGAACAGGGCCAACGAGGTGGAGGCCCCCATGGCGGACCCACCAAGCGATGTCCCGATGACACCGTGCGACCTCACGGCGGCCAAGAACGCGGCGCAACAGCTCGTATTGTCCGCTGAAAACATGCGGGAATACCTGGTGGCAGGCGCGAAAGAGCGGCAGCGGCTGGCGACCTCCTTGCGCAATGCGGCCAAGGCGTATGGCGACGTTGATGAAGAGGCTGCAACTGCGCTGGACAGCGATGGCGAGGGTACTGTGCAGGCCGAATCGGCCGGGGCGGTAGGAGGGGATAGTTCGGCAGAACTATCCGAGACCCCGCGAGTGGCGACAACCGGCGAACCCAACTTCATGGATCTCAAAGAAGCAGCTCGGAAGCTCGAAACAGGAGACCAAGGCTCATCGTTCGCGCATTTTGCGGATGGCTGGAACAGCTACAACCTGACGCTGCAGGGCGACGTCAAGCGGTTCCGGGGCTTTGACCATTGGGAAGGCGATGCGGCCACGGCGTGTGAAGCTTCATTCGATCAACAACGAGAATGGATACTCCACATGGCCAAATTGAGCGCTGCGATGGCTAAGCAGGCTCAATACGTCGCCCAGCTGCATGTGTGGGCTAGGCGGGAACATCCGACATACGCGGACATTGTTGGGCTCGAGAAGCTATACGCGGAAAACCCGTCGGCTCGCGACCAAATACTCCCGGTGTATGCGGAGTATCAGCAGAGGTCGGAGAAGGTGCTGACCGAGTACAACAACAAGGCAGCCCTCGAACCGGTGAATCCGCCAAAGCCTCCCGCCGCCATCAAGATCGACCCACCCCCGCCCGCGCAAGAGCAGGGATTGATCCCGGGTTTCCTGATGCCGCCCGCGGACGGCTCCGGGACCCCTACCACCGGTTTGCCGGCTACCCCGATGGTTCCGCCCACCGGCGCCGGGGGTGGCGGCCTCCCGGCCGGAACGGCGGCGGAGCTGACTTCGGCCGGGCGAGAGGCCGCCGCGCAGCTGTCCGGTGATGTGGCGGTCAAAGCGGCCTCCCTCGGTGGTGGTGGCGGCGGCGCGCCGTCGATGCCGTTGGGACCCGCGATGGGGGACGCCGAATCGGTGCGACCCGCCGCTGCGGGTGACATTGCTGGTGCAGGCCAGGGGCGGGCCCCCGGCGGCGCGGCGATGGGCGGTGGCGGAATGGGGATGCCGATGGGCGGCGCCCACCAGGGTCAAGGGGGCTCCAAGACCAAGGGTTCTCAGCAGGATGACGAGGCGCTCTACACCGAAGACCGAGCCTGGACCGAGGCCGTTATCGGTAATCGCCGGCGCCAGGACAGTAAGGAGTCGAAGTGAGCATGGATGAGTTGGATCCGCATGTCGCCCAGGCGTTGACGCTCGCGGCGCGGTTTCAGTCGGCCCTGGACGGGACGCTCAATCAGATGAACAACGGCTCCTTCCGGGCCACGGACGAAACCGAGACCGTCGAGGTGACGATCAACGGCCACCAGTGGCTCACCGGCCTGCGTATCGAGGATGGCCTGTTGAAGAAGTTGGGCGCCGAAGTCGTGGGCCAGCGGGTCAACGAGGCGCTGCGCAACGCGCAGACCGCGGCATCCGCGTACAACGACGTGGCGGGAGAGCAGCTGACCGCGGCGCTATCGGCCATGTCCCGCACGATGAACGAAGGAATGGCGTAAACGCATCGTTGCGGGGTAGCGAATTCGCGCCGAATGAGCGCGTAACGCGCAATTTCCAGTGACGTTGCGGTATGCCCGCTGTTTGGGCAGCGAGACCGCATTAGCGAGCCCACAGGGCGATCCCAGGGCCCCAGTGGGGGTCAACCCTGCGCAAGATAACGCTCGGCGTTAGCGCGCATTGTCAACGTGTTTGACACGGTTTCGGTCGGGTCCGATGGGTGCCTTGGTCGCCCAATTTTGGCGCAGCTAGCGGGTCTTAACGTCGGTTAGGCTTGTTAGCTATGACGTCCGGTACGATCGAGCGCCCCTCGCGGCAACCGGGCCAACGTAAGCGGGGTAACCACCCGACTGATGGCCCGAGCGGTGCATTGTGCGCGCCGAGCCAAGACAGGCGTGAACTGCGTGAGGCCCACCGGACAGGCGTAAGCGAGGCGGTTTGGCCGCTCGGGGAGGGCAGTAGGCGATGAGCATTTTGAAGCCGACGGGCAACTACGCCAGGCAGATGCTGGACCCAGGCGGGTGGGTGGAAGCCAATGAGGACACCTTGTATGACCGGGCTCAGGAATATAACCAGGTTTTGCAGCGGGTTACCGACGTATTGGACACCTGCCACCAGCAGAAGGGCCATGTCTTTGAAGGCGGCATTTGGTCCGGCGGTGCCGCGAATGCCGCCAACGGCGCGTTGGGTGCAAACATCACTCAATTGATGACGCTGCAAGATTACCTGGCGACCGTGATTACCTGGCACCGGCATGTTGCCGGGTTGATTGAACAGGCTAAATCCGACATTGGCACCAATGTGGATGGCGCTCAAAGAGAGATCGACATTCTCGAGAATGATCCAAACTTGGATGCCGACGAACGAGTTAACGCCATCAATTCATTGGTCAGGGCTACGCATGGAGCCAATGCCAGCCTGGTCGCCGAGACCGCCGAACGGGTGCTGGAATCTAAGAACTGGAAACCGCCGAAGAACGCTCTCGAGGATCTGCTGCACCAGAAGTCACCACCGCCGCCAGACGTACCTACGTTGGTGACGCCATCCCCGGGTAGGCCGATCACCCCGGGAACCCCGGGAACCCCGGGAACCCCGGGAACCCCGGGAACCCCGGGGACCCCCATCACGCCCATCCCGGGCGCGCCGGTAACTCCGATCACACCAACGCCCGGCGCTCCGGTCACCCCAGGCATGCCGGTGACTCCGGGAACTCCGGTCACCCCCGTGACCCCAGTGACCCCGGTGACCCCGGTGACCCCGGTGACCCCGGTGACCCCGGTGAATCCGGTAGCTCCGGTGAAGCCGGGCACCCCGGACAAGCCGACGCCGGTCGCGCCGGTCGCACCTCCCGTCGCCCCGGTCACACCGGCGACTCCGGCCACACCCGCCACTCCAGCTCCCGCTCCTCAACCGCAGCCGGCTCCGGGACCGGCTCCAGCGCCGGCGCCGGCGCCGGTATCGCCAGCCACTCCCGGTCCGTCAGATCCGGGGACGCCGGGAACTCCAGGGGCGAGCCGGCACCGCACGTGAAACCTGCTGCGTTGGGGGAGCAGCCCGGTGCGCCGGGCCAGCACGCGGGCGGGGGAACGCAGGCCGGGCCGGGTCATGCGGACGACTCGTCAGCCGCGGTGGCGCCGGCGGCAGCATCCGGGGTCGCAGGAGGACGGATGGCGGGCGCTGCGCCGAGCAGTGCCGCCATGGGAGCGGGCTCGGGTTCGAGCGCCAGCCCGGCCGCTGCTGCCTCAGGCGCGGGATCACGTGCCGCGACCGGGCGGGCGCCGTTGGGAGCGTCGGACAAGGCGGCGGCGCCGAGCACCCGGGCGGCCTCGGCACGGACGGCACCTCCCGCCCGCCCGGCGTCGACCGATCACACCGACAGACCCGATCGCACCGATTCTGCGGACGATGCCATGCCGGTGTCGTCGATCCCCGTGTCGGCGGCTCGGGCCGCGCGCGACGCCGCCACGGCTTCCACCGCTCGCCGGCGCGGCGGGAGCGATGCGCTGCGGTTGGCGCGACGCATCGCGGCGGCGCTCAACGCGCCCGACAACGTCAACGAGGGTGACTACGGGTTCTTCTGGATTACCGCGGTGACTACGGACGGTTCCATTGTTGTCGCCAACAGCTACGGGCTGGCCTACATCCCGGACGGGATCGAATTGCCGAACAAGGTGTACCTGGCCAGCGGCGATCACGCGATCCCGGTCGACGAAATTGCACGCTGTGCCACCTATCCGGTGTTGGCCGTGCAGGCCTGGGCGGCCTTCCACGACATGACGCTGCGTGCGGTCATCGGCACCGCGGAGCAGTTGGCCAATTCCGATCCAGGTGCGGCAAAGATTGTGCTGGAACCGGATGACATCCCGGAGAGCGGCAAAATGACGGGCCGGTCGCGGCTGGAGGTCGTTGACCCCTCGGCGGCGGCTCAGTTGGCCGACACAACCGATCAGCGGTTGCTCGATCTGCTGCCACCAGCGCCGGTTGATGCCAATCCACCGGCCGACGAGCGGCACATGCTGTGGTTCGAGCTGATGAAGCCGATGACCAGCACCGCTACCGGGCGTGAGGCGGCCCATCTGCGGGCGTTCCGCGCTTACGCGGCACACTCGCAGGAGATTGCCCTGCACCAGGCGCACAGTGCGACCGAACCGGGCGTCCAGCGTCCGGCCGTCGCCGACTGGTTGTACTGGCAATACGTCAGCGGGCTACTGGACAGGGCCCTGGCCGCCGCATCCTGAACCGGGGCAGCCGCAGGCTCGCGCCGATGGGCGGGTTAGCCGTCGAGCGGAGACGGCGAGGGGTAGCTTCCGGGACTCCCCAGACCTCGCCGGCTACCTGCAGCGGGCGCTGGTGGACGTCATTGAACTGCATCTGCAGGGCAAACAGGCCCACTGCAACGTCGTCGGAGCCAACTTCGCAAGACCTGCACCTGCAGCTGGATGAGCTCGTCGAGGCAGCGCGTGAGGCCAGCGACAAGGTCGCCGGCTCCGGGCCCTCGACGCCATCCCGGATGGGCAATCGGACACGATCGCGGCCTGCACCAGCCGGCCGCAGTTCCCGGCGGGCGAGCAGTACACCGGGGACGTCGTGGCGTTGATCACCACGCGCGTCTACCCGACAGTGAACACGATCCGGTCGGTCCACGATGCCGTCGACGCCGAGGACTCCAGCACCTCCGATCTGCTACACGAGATCATCGACACGCTAGAAAAGCTCGCTTGGATGATCAAGTCGGAGAATCGCACGCCCTAGCGCCGTGTCGCGGGCTGACCCGGGCTACAGAGTTGTGGGCGTGGAGCGCGGCGCCGGTTCGACTGGAGCCGCCGACGGACCCGCCGACGGGCGGGCACCGCCACCGGTGTCCATGGCCTGTGCGGGAACGCCCCGGCCCGGCTGCTGGCTCGGTGATGCGCCCGCACCTTCGTCTACTACCGCGGCGACGGTCTCGGCCTGCTGCTCGTCGTCCTTGTCGCCCTGGTCGTCCTTCTTTGCGTCGTCGACTAGCTGCGCTTCGGCTTGTTGGTCGGCCGGCTTCTCCGCGCTGGCCAGCTGTGCCGGCATCGCACCGCCGCCGCTCTGAGCGCTCTGGGCGGCCTGTTGCGCGGTTTGGCTGACCGTCTGTGCGATGGGGGATGCGGTCTGGGCCATCTGAGCGGCCTGCGGAGCCAATTGAACGAGCTGCGGCACCGTCGCAACCACGCGCGGCGCCAGCGCGGCGGCGGTCGCACCGACCTGGGGTACGACCTGCTGCAGGGGGGTGCTCATCGCCTGGACGAACTGACTTGCGGTACCGACCGACGCGACGCTGGCCAGACCCTCGTCAGCCGAGCCGAATGCGTACTGGCTCAAAGTTGAGCCCAGCGACTGGTCGGTCTTCGTGTATACGTCAGCCGCCGCGGTCATGTTGGACGCTGTTCGTGCGAGGGCGGCCTTCACGCCAGGTAGCCCGTCACCGACCAGCGATTCGATGTTGGGCATCGTCTCGTTGATCGCCGCCGACACCGAATCCGTTCCGGCCGCGGCGATCGGCGTCGGCGGCTGCGGAAAGACGAGGCTGGCCAGTTTGGCGGCCGCCGCGGTCAGGCCGGTGGGATCGACGGCCAGTGGTTCAGCCATTGCCGGATCTCCTAGATAGTTTTGCCATCGAGCAAATTTTACCGGACGTATCACGGCGCAATTGCGGCAATTTGTGGCCGCGTGCTCTCGCCGGCTCGGCTCAGAAGCGGATATTGCGGACCGCGTCGTACACGCCGGTGATCCACAGTAACAAGGGAATGATTGCCGCGACCATTGCGCCGTCGAACAATTCCAGAATCCGCTTCACTACCGGTGAAACACGGCGAACCTGGGCCATCGACCCGACGACCACCAGCGCAACCAGGCCCACCGTGAGATAGATGGCCAACAGCAGCCAGGCATAGTGCGGATACCAGACGCTGAGCCTGGCTGTCAGGCCGGTCGGAATGGCAACGGTAGCCGCCAGCAATGCCCACGCACACCAGCGCTCGGCGTAAAGCCGCGAGCGGAAGCCGCAGACGATCGTGATCAGGCCCGCCACCACCAGGCTGTGCACGAAGAAGTGTCCGCGCACCACGACGGCGATGGCACCGGCAGCCAGTATCAGGGTGCCTGACGTGACGTATCCGATGAGAAGTTGCTTTGCCAATTTGCTGCGCTCGGTGAGCCGCGCCGCGGACGCGGGCACCGACGCGATGATGGCCTGCCAGGTCGGGGTTTCTTCGTTGGTGGCCTCCGGGGTCGCAACGGGATCGAGCAATTCCTCGTTGTCCACGGTTTCTCCGGGTACCGGAATCGGCGGCAGGGCTATCCGGGCGACCGCGACGGTCAACTTGGCCGCGTTCGTCACGATGAACAGCCCGAACGCGATCGCACCCGCCGGGACCCAGTGCTGGTATCCGTAGCCGAAGGCGACGGCGGCCGCGATCACCGCGATAGCCGTGATCACGGCAAAAGATGACAACTCATGGCGTTTCCGAGGGCCGCCCCGCGCCAGCAAGGTCAAGAACAGAACGGCCGTGGCGGCGCCGGCAATCTGCGGCGCCCCCAACGCGGTGACCCCGCGCGGCAGCGGTATGGCCAGCGCTGCGGAGGTGGCGATGAGGAAGTACGTCGTGACAAGCAGGCACTCGGAGAGGTGGTCTGTCCGGTAGAACCGTTTTGCGACGAAGCTACCCACCAGCGCAGCGATGCCCAGGATGCCGATCGCTAGCGGCCACCAGAGGCCGCGCCCAGTCTCCCACCACGCCCGCGTCGCGATCGCGGTGACCGGCACGGTCAAGACCGGGATCGCCACGCCGACAAAGCGATTCAGTGCTTTGCGGTCGAATTCGGGTGACTCGTCAAGCACCGCGATCGCGTCGATGACATCCTCAACCAAGGGGCGGTAGCGCTCGGTGCGACTTACCGACACCAGGGTCAGCAGTGATCCGTCGACCACCCCGGCGTCATCGAGCGACTGGTCGAGCTGCAGCGGCGGGGATCCGGGTCGGGCGAACGCCCAGACGCCCTGCGCGGAGAAGTCAAAGCCGCCGAGGACATCCGCCGGCGTGTCCTCCAACGTCTCGGCCAACACCGCGACGGTGTCGTCGATGTAGGTTTCCATCGGCACCGCCGCCGGCAGCACCAAGTCGGTCATCCGTCTGCCGGTGAGGATCGTCACCCGGGTGGTGGCAGGCTTGGCGGGGGTTGCCCCCGCAGCGGTAGGACCAGCGGCAACAGCAGGTGCGCTCAACGACGTCCCGCCCTCTCGAAATCGTCGGAAAGCGCCGCGGCCAATTCGAGGACCCGGCGCCTATAGATGGGATCGAGCAAGTCGAGCCGAATCTCGGTTCCGGCCGCGATGTGCTTATCCCACGGCATGACGACTACCCGGCCGGGTTGAACTTGTTGCTCGAAATGCCGCACCAGGTCTTTGACTGCGACATTCGGTTCTCCCGGCATGATGTGGTTGATCACCACGCATGCGCGGCTCGCCAGATCGTGGTAGCCGTTACCGCGCAACCACTCCAGCGCGACGGAGGCTTGCTGTGCGCCGTCGATCGAGACGCTTGCCACCACCACGACCCCGGACGCCGTTGACAGCACGCCGCGGGTCAGCGGGTCGAAGAAACCGGCCCCACAATCGGCCAACACCAGGCTGTAAAACCTCGATGCTGGATCGGCGAGGAAATGCCAGTCGGCTTCGCTGAACGCACGGCGCGCCGAGCTGTACTCCTGTGCTGGCAGCACTTCCAGATTGACCGCGTTGACGCTGGTGTGCGCGCGGATGTCGTTGTAGTGCGACAACTCCCTCTCCGCCAGCACATCAGCGATGGTCGCGGCCGACTGGCGCCCCACCCGATCGCCGAGGTTGCCGGCACCCGGATCCGCGTCCAGCGCCAGGATCCGGTCGGCCCGCACCTGAGCCAATGTCGAGCCCAGAGCCGCCGTCAAGGTCGTCTTACCGGCCCCACCCTTGAGACCGAGCACCGCGATCTGATAGGAACCGCGGGGATTGCGGCGCACCCTGGCGTTTAGGTCCAGCTCGTACTTCTCGTCGGGTGACAGGCCCGGGTTGATTCGGGTCAACGTATGCACCCAACGCCGCCAGCCGCGCTTCGACACCACTTTGGGCGGCTTCGTGGCCTTGGGCTTGTGTGGCTTCACCTTCTTGACCTTCGGCCCCTTGGCCGCCGGCTTGGTGGGTGTCGCCGTCGCATCGGCATCCGGCGCGGCGCGCTTGCGGCGACGTCCGCCGGTGGTTGCAGCCGTCGCCGATTCGGGTGGAGACACCGCAGGTTGGGCCGCTACGCCCCGGTCGGCGCGTCGCTTGGCACGCCGACCGTTGTCATGTTCGGGCGGGGGCGCGGCGGGAGGTTGGGTCGGCGCGGGTCGGGTGGCCGGAGCCAGGTGCGATCCCGCCTGTTCCGGCGGCGCCGGCGAGTGTTCCGATCCGGCGGCGAGAGGCGCGCCGGATGTTTCTTCGGCACGCAGCCGCGCCTGAATGGATGGACCGGTTGCTACTTTCCCGCCGTTCTGGTCGGTATCCGTGAGATAGCGGTGGCCCCGGCGGGCGCGTCGAGAGTGTTGGGGTGGCGGCCGGTTCGGTGGTTCGGCCGGGGGAGCGATGGGTTTGGGTGGGGCGGGCGGACGTCCACCGGCTGGCATCTTTGCCCAGGGCGGTTCGGGTGCGGTCCGCGGGGGTTGCTGCGGACCGTGGGTGGGTATCCGCGGGGCCGCTTCCGGTTCGGTCGGTGGGGGTTGCTGCGCCGCGTGGGTGGGTATCCGCGGGGCCGCTTCCGGTTCGGTCGGTGGGGTTTGGTGTGGCCCGCTGATTGGCATCCTGGGTGTCGGCGGTTTGGGTGGTGTCGACGGGGATTCGGGTGGTGCGGGTGGAGATCCACCGATCGGCATCGGGCGCGTGGGTGGTTTGGGTGCGGCCGGTTCGGGCCCGCTGGTCGGTGCTTCGGGTGCGGCATGAGGGGGTTCCGGTGGTGCCGATGCAGGCTTGGGTGGTGCGGGTGGAGGTCCGCCGATCGGCATGGGGGGCGCCGGTGGCTTGGGTGCGGGCGTGGGTTCGCTGGGCGGCGCTTCTTGCGCGGTTGATGGGGGTTCGGGTGTTTCCGACGGGGGCTCCGGTGGGGTGGGGGGAGGTCCGCCGATCGGCATCGGGGGTGTCGGCGGTCTGGCCGCGGCGGCCGCGGGTGCGGCCGGTTCTCCCCCGGCGATCGGCATCGGGGGAGGCGGAGGTGGGGGTGGGGGTGGCGGGGTGGACAGGAATGGCTCCGACAGGTCGGCGGGCGTCGGGGGCGGAGTCTGGCCGTTGGGCTTCGGTGGGTTGGCCGGCGCGGGTGGTGGCGGAAACGAGGCGGCGGCGTCAAAGAATGGCTGCGCCGCCGCCTCGTCCGGAGCTTCCGTACCCTCATGCGGCCGGAAGAGCCTGTCGTAGTCGGCCGCCATGAGAACCTCTCAGAAGTTCGCCCAAACGTGGAAACACGAGAAAGGGCGAGATCGCCGGAAGGTCGAACTCGCCCGATCTCGTGGTTCGCTATTCTACGCGAACCCGGAGTTGCCCTACGCGAACATCCCGGTGACGTTGCCCTCGGTCGAGGACATCGCCTGACCGGCTTCGCTGATCGTCCGGGCCAGGTTCTGCAGCGCGTTGTTCAGCTCGTTGGCCGTGGCGTCCCAGTTCCGCTGGACACCCTGGTAGGCCTCCGAACCGCTACCGCCCCAGGCCGCCGAGAGCTTGGTCAGCGACTGCTTCCCCTCGTCAAGCAGGGAATGAATGGACGTGACGTTTCCCTGGATTGCGCCGGAGGCGGCCTCGATGCCCCTGAAGTCCCACTGCTGTTCTGTCATGTTTTTGCTCCGTTTCTTTTCGTATTAGGGGGTCAGAAACCCATTTGCGAGGACAGCGCCTGCTGCTGCTCGTCGTCGGCCTTCGAGTACTGGACGCCGGCCTGACGAATGTTCGTCGAGATCTCGTCGAGTTCCTGCTTCTGCTTGTTGGCTGCTTCTTGGAAGCGCACCACCGCGGCCTGGGCGGCCGTGCCCGCCGCGCCGCGCCACTGGGTCTGCAGCGAACCCGCGGTCGACTCCACCTGGTCGATCTGGGTCTTCAGGTCACCGGAGATCCGCTCGAAGTTACCTGCCTCCTGCGCGAGGGTAGCGGCATCGGTCTTCATCTCTGCCATGCTGGACTACTTTCTCTCTTTCTGTTCCTCGCCAAGGTGTTGGCAAGTCTTCCGGCCCGGGTGGCCGGGAAGTCTGTTGTCGTTGCGGCCGCTCACCAGTCGTCCTCGTCGTCCCAGTCTTCCTCGTGGTCTTCGTCTCGCTCCTGTGCGAGGGGTGCTGGTGCGACCAGTCCCGGCCTGGTGGAGCCGCCGGCTTGCGCGCCCTGGCCCATCGCGCCCGCGCCCACCGGAGCGGTGCCACCCGTCGTCGACGACCCGGCGGCTGCGGCCGGCTGCATCGAGGGTGTGACCGGCTTTTCGATCATCTGGGACATCAGCGGCGTTCGGGTCAACGTCCCACCTGCGCCGGGCAGCGATTCCCCACGCAGCAGGCCCGCGCCCGTGCTTGGGCCCGATCCTCCAGCCAGCGGGTGGTTGGACAGCGGACTGGCACCGAGCAAGCCCAGCTGCGCGGCGTCCTTGTCGGCCGCATTGCCGCCGCCGGTGCCGCCCGCCTGGCTGAACAGCGACGTCACCTGCTGCAGCGGCTGGGTGAGCTGCTGCATCGGGCCGGCCATCTCGCCCAGTTGGGACAGGGTGGGCGCAGCCCCGGTCGGCAACTGGCCAACCGGCGCGGAGCCGCCCGGGGCCGGCATTCCGAAGATCGGGTTTGTCGTGCCCTGGCCCACGCTGGGGTCCAGGATCGACGTCATTGGTTCGAGCTTCTCGAAAAGCGTGTTCGCGATCGTCTCGGCTTGGTAGACATCCATCGCCAAGGCGGCCTGGTTCCACATCCGGATGAAGTAGTCCATTTCAGTCAACGCGATCGGGATCGTGTTGATGCCGAAGAAGTTGGTGGCCATAAGGACGGCCTGGGTGATGTGGTTGGCGAAGATCTCCGGCAGCGACGGTGTTGTCCCCATGGCCTGGGTGTATGCCGCGGCCTGTGCCGTTGCCTGCATCGAACGAGTCTTGGCTTGTGTCGACGCGCTTTGCAGCCAAGCCACCATCGGCATGGCAGCCGCGATCGCTTTGTCGCTGCCGCCTCCGGTCCATGCCTCGCCGAGAGAGCTCAACCGTGCGGTCAGCTCGACGGCCTGAGCGTCCAGAGCCGCCGAAAGCGCCTGCCATCCCGCGGCCGCCGCAAGCATTGGAGCCGGGCCCGCGCCGGCCATTAGCCGTGCGGTGTTTAGCTCCGGTGGCATTGCGTGCCACAGCATGGTGATCACTCCCTCCGATTTGCGCTGGGTCTAGTGGTTGGACTGTCAGGCGAAGACGCCGGCGGCGCCGTCGTCGATTTGCGAATAGGTCCGGGCGACGTCCTGCACCGCTTCGCCCGCACGGTGGAGTTCATCTTGCGCCGATGCATTTGAAGCCAGCAACTGGAAGCCCTCCGACGTGAACGCCGTCGCCGCCTGCGCCGAGACCTCATCGGCCCCCGCGGGAACCAGCTCGGTCACCGACGTCAACGCCGTCGCACCGGCCGTCGCGCCGCGCAGAGCGTTGTCGCTCACTTGCGTGGCAATGTCGACAGCCGCCGGAGCGTGTGACATTTCTTCCATTTGCCTACTTCTTCCTCCTTGTATTTGCATCCCGTACACAAACCGTTCGGTTATAGCCGGAAACAACCCAATGGTCAGCATTGCCCCGAACTCGATAACCAGGTGAGCTCGGGTCCTGCTACGCCGGCAATGAAATAATCTTAACCGCCGCTTGGGGGTGCTGCGAACACTTCTTCTGGAGGCTCGATGTAGGGGGCCTGGATGACCTCTTTGCCGTCCGGTGAGACAAGAAATGCCTGGCCAGGGGGTCGTCGCTTGACCTTGAACTCGCTGGACGGGAATTCCTGCTTCTCTCCCGAAAGGAACATTGTCGGAGCGCCCGACCCGAATGCGGCGCCGACGAACTTGTCCATGGTTGCCTTGTAAGCCTGGCTCATCTGACAGGTGACAATGATGTGTAACCCGATATCTGCAGCTGCCGGCAATAACGGGGACAGCGGTGCCATCGGCGGCATCCCCCCGGCAGCTCCCACGATCATGTGCCAATCATCAACCAGAAGCACGACGTCGAATCCGCTCCACCATGAACGCGAACGCAACTGTGCCGTCGTCAGATCGGTTGGGGGCAACCGCTTCTTCAAGTTGACCGCCAGGGCTTGAACGGCCTCGTCTAGCGTCGCGCTGTTGCGGTTGATCGCGCCGGCGCCGAGCAGATGGCTGTCCGGCACCGCGTCCAGGAGCCCCGAGCGGTAGTCCGCGAGCATGAACCGCACCTGGTCGGGACTGTTCCGGGCACAAATCGCGCGCGCGATCGCGTGGGCAATGGTTGTCTTGCCCGACTTGGCCGCACCGAAGATCAACAGATGCGGGTTGGTGTGCATATGGGAGTACGACGGTGTCAGGTCCGTTTCGCGCAATCCGATCGGAATCTCCCAGCGAGTGCGGTAGTCGGACTCTGGGCCTGGCGGGTTCGGGTCGAGCTCGTGCAGGTGGATGCGCTCCGGCAGGACCCGCACCGGGGGCGCCTGTTCGGTGGTCTGGGACGCTACCTGCGCCACCCCAGCGGTGATGGCCTCCACCAGGTCGTCGGTGCTGTGCACGCCGTCGAACCTGGGCACGCCGATCATCAGGTGGTGCTTCTCCATCGACACCGCGCGACCTGGGCGATTCGCAGGGATCTCCCGGGTGATCCGGTCGATCTGGGTTTCGTTGACGTCGCCGAGGCGGAACTCGATCTTGGTGCCGAGGTAGTCGCGAACACGCGACTTCAGTTCCGTCCACCGCGGCGTGGAGATGATTACGTGAACGCCGAACGCCAGGCCTTGCGCGGCCAGATCCTGGACCTGCCCCTCGAGGTCGGGAAACTCGCTGACAAAACCCGGCCACCCATCGATGATCAGAAACACGTCGCCGTACGGATCGGCCGCAACGGGTTGACTCGGATCGTCACGCAGCTGCCGGTACATGCCGATCGAGCCCACCCGGTGTTCCTTAAAGGTGGTTTCTCGTTGCCGCATGACGGCTTGCATCTCCGCGACCACGCGGTTGACTTTGTCGGGCTCGGACCGGTTGGCTACCCCACCGACGTGCGGAAGGTTTTCCAGATAGATCAGCCCGCCGCCGCCGAGGTCGATGCAGTAGAACTGAACGTTGCGCGGTGAGTGCGTGGCGGCGGCCGACATCACCATCGTCTGCAGTAGCGTCGACTTCCCGGTTTGAGGTGCGCCCCCGATGCCGATATTGCCGCCCGCTCCGGAGACGTCGACGCCCCACACATCCTGCAGATGGCGGCGCGGTTCATCCATGATCCCCAGGGCAAAGCGCAGCGGCTGTCGCCTGTCGCGGGCGATGAGCTCGTCCAGTGGGGTCGGATCTGTCAATGGCGGCAGCCACATCTTGTACGCCCGCGATTCGGCCGTGCCGAGCTGGTCCAGCACGACCTCGCGCAGCGTCCGTACTTCCGGTTCAGCGGTCATTGGCGCCGCTCCTTCTCATCGCTTCGCTCTGCATCGTCGCCGGCGCGGGTCATTAGCGCCGCTCCTTCTCATCGCTTCGTCCCCCGCAAGCGGGTGGTGCCCCCACTGCATCGTCGCCGGCGCGGGTCATGGTGACAGCGCCTCGTCGATAACCGGCGCCGCGGTGAACCTGTGGATCCGCACGGCCTGTCTGGTGGTCTGCTGGCCGGCCCCTCCGGCTTCACCATTGGTTTCGGCGCCCGTCGCCGGGGGAACGTACGGACCACTGATATAGAAGGTGCTGAACTTGACCGGGTCTTCCATGCCGATCCGGAGGAACCCGACGCCGCTCTCCTTGTTGGTGATGTACTGCGCTTCCGGAGTTCCGATCACCGCCTTGGATTCATGAGAGCTGGTGGTGCGCAACGCGATTCGGTATGTCAGGTTGGGTTCCAGTTTGTCGATGCGCACCCCGCCGGTTTGCAGCGACTGGGTAGCCAGCAGCAGATGGACCCGCAGCGACCGCCCCACCCGGCAGATCCGGTCGAACAGCCCGATGAAGTCCGGGTGGCTCTGCAGCAGCTCGGCGAACTCGTCGACGACGACGAAAAGCGTTGGCAGCGGGGGTAGGTCGGCACCGCGCTCGCGGTACTTCTCGTATTCGGCGACACCGGACAGGGCGCCCGCCGCGCCGACCTTCATCCCGGCCTGACGGAGGATCGACTGGCGCCGATCGAGCTCTCCGGTCAACACCTCGCCCATCCGGCTGACGAGCTCCGCCTCCTCGGCCATGTTGGTGACGACGGCGGCCGTATGCGGAAGCTTTTCCATTCCCAGGAAGGTCGAACCACCCTTGAAGTCGGTGAGCAGGAGATTGACCTGATCCGGATGGGTCATTGCCACCAGCGACAGGATCAGGGTGCGCAAGAACTCGGACTTTCCGGACCCCGTGGTGCCGATGAGCATGCCGTGCGGTCCGCCGCCGAACTCCGCGCCCTCCTTGATGTCCAGGTACATGACGTTGCCGGTCTTGAGTTCATGACCGAACGGGATCTTGAGCCGGTCACGGTCGGTGTCGGTGTACATCCGCCACCGGGAGGGCACAATCTCCTCGACGGTCTGGGCACCAACCAGCTGGTGCCAGTCGGTAGCCACCTTCTTCTGGACCCGCGAGGTCTTGTCGAGGATGGTGCCCGTGATGGACCAGCCGGCCAGCTTTCGGGCGATACGGCTGGCTTGCTGCGGCGACATGCGATCGGTGACCGATGTCACCTGACGAAACGATTGGTTCGGGAGCCGATCGTCGGCCGTCCCGTCCTCGTCAACCCTGATTCGGTAGGCCGAGCCGCGATGGTTGCCCAACGTGATCACCGTGACACCGGCCCTGCCGTCGGGCGGGAACCCCGCCTTGCCGCCGGTCAGGTCGACGACGACGACATAGGGGCCGCCCGGTAGCGAATCGGGCGCGTGCGGTCCGCGCGCGGCCAGATCCGACAGACCTTCCTGGCGCGTGAAGATCAGCCGGGTGGACCCAGCGGCATCGGTTTCGGTCAGATGCTGCACATGCGGAAGCCATTTGAGCCAGGACCAGTCGGGATCGTCGGGCTCCTCGGTGAGCACCCGGATCTCCAGCAGGTCCGGTGGATGGAACACGGCCAGGTGGCAGATCATCGCTGTCAGCAGGCCGGCCGCCCCCGCCCGGTCCCCGCCGATCGCGATCGTCGGAAACGTACGCAGTTGCAGCAGTTTCGGGCAGTCATGGATCAGTCCATGGGTGCGTAGAAACTTGACCACCCACATGTGGCTGACCGGCTCCAGGAACGGCTGAGGCGCAGCGCTGGCGGCGGCCAGCTCTCCGCCGACGGCCGGCTTCAACAACCGGTCCACCGCCGGCTGGTCGCCGATACCGATGCGGGTGGCCGCATAGAAGTCGGCGTTGGCCGGCCGGGACCACTGCCGCTGGGTGCCGACGATCGACAACAGATCGTCGGGATGTGGTGCGTGGTAACTGAAGAACGACACCTGAGAGGTGGCCGAAGATGTCACCCGGGTGCGCAGTCCAGCCAGATAGCGCAGGTACTCCTTGCGGTCGGCGTTGATTTCGGGCACCTTCTTGCCGCCCCCGCCGCTGCTACCGGCCAAACCGCCGACCATCATCACGATCATCATCAGCGGCATCATCAACATGTACGGTGACAGCTGCCTGGTACCGCCGGCGACCATGATGGCGATCATGCCGAGCATGGCGCCGCCCATCACGTAGGGAAGGATCTTCTGGACACCCGATGGTGGGATGTCGATGCCGAGGTCATCGGGTGGCGTGAGGCTGATCTCGCCCGGGGTCAACCGGGGGCCGCGGGTGATTGTCGGGGTGAACTTCTTGGTCGTCATCAGGGTGCTCCGGACGCTCCGGCGGGAACTTTTCGGGGGCTTGGGTCGGCCGGCAGGGTATCGTGCTCGAGCAGGGCGGCATCCTTGGACAGCACCGGGCCGTCAACCAGGAGTCGGACGATCTCCCAGGGGGCGTTCTGGGGCGAGCTCAGACCCAGCGCCTTGGCCGCGTCGGCGTCGGGCACCCCGTAACGCACGCCCTGCGGATCGACGTAATACATCGATTCGGTGTAGCGGGGATCCGGGGACTGCAACGCCACGAACTTCCCGCCGTCCAGGAAAATGGTTGCCGTCCCATGGATCTGCTTAATTCCCATGTTCATCGCCGACGGCGGTATCGGTAGATGCCGGCCGGACAGCACTGTGGTCCGCGGCGATTGGTCACCGGCGCTGCGCTCCCACGACCAGCACAGCGTGGGATCCTCGGGCCGGGACACAATCTTGAGCGGTTCGTCGGGCAGCGGCGAGCCGTAAACGCGCTCTGGAATTCTGACGACCAGGCTGGGCACCATCGCGGGAGGCGCCACCAGTCCGTGTGACTGGGTGGCGCGCAGCGCCGCCGCGGTCGTCGCGTTGACCTGCGCGATGCCATCGGGCAGCACCACATAGTATTGGGGCCCCTTGTCGGTGTGGATCTGGAATACCGACCCGATCACCAGATCGGCAGGTAACCCCAGATCGTTGGGCGCGCCGGCGGCCGGTATCGGCGGCAGCTGCCAGGACCCCATGTCGGGTAGCGCGTTGAACATGCCCTCCGAGATCGGGGTCGCCCTGGCGGTCACGGGTATCCCCATCGACGAGGTGAGGGCCCGGTCGGTCAGATCGATGGCGTGGCGTCCCTTGTGCGTGACGATCCACGTCCGGTCCTGATAGGACACCAGCACCGCCTGGTTGGCCTGCAGCGGATCGATCGCGGGATCGATCACCAGCGGCATCGCGATGACCGCTGTCTGCACCGCCGGGGACGCGGTGTCGGCTCGGGCGACGGTGTCGCACAGGGTCCAGATCGAGGTGCTGCCCCCCGAAACGGGGGTGGCGTAGGGGGCGCCGGGGATGCCGATGGTCTGGCCCATGGGCAGCTTGCTCAATTCGGAGGACTTCACGGTGGCCGGGGTGGCCGGGTTGCCCAGCACCAGCCGCGCCGAAGTCAGGTTGTAGACCGGATGCAACTGTCCCGACAGGATCACATAAAGCTGGTTGGTCGCGCGGTCGGTGAGCAGGCTGGTGCCGCCGAGCTTGCCCTGTGGTTTAAAGTAGGCCAGCAGCGCGGCGCCCGCCAGAATCAGCACCGCGACGACGATGCCAAGAGCGACCGACCGGCTGTAGAACTGCAGCGGGTCGTCGAACATCCGGGTGTCACGGCGCACGATGGCATGCTCGAGCCGGCGTAACAGGAAACGCCAGCCGCTAACCTGAACCTTGGTGGTCAGGCGAAGCCCCATGGCTCATTCTCTCATGTTCAGGTGCCCGTGCACCGCGGCGATCGCCTCGGTCATATCCGCTCCGTTGATCTCGCGAAGCCGGTCCTCGTCGAGCGTGTCGATATCGAGGACCTGGGCCAGGCGCATGTCCCGGCACTGCTCGCTGGCCTCCACGAGCTGGCGCGCGTACCGACCGTTGCCGGCGACATCGAGCGCGGGCCGGCCGCGCAACGTGCGCTGATCCAACAGCTTGGCGGCCTCCAGAAAGTTTTCGGCCGCTTCTACGCTCAATGCCGAGTCATCAGCAGCGGCAATGACTTTGGCGATTTCGAGGAGCTCTTCAGGGGAATAGGTGTCGAACTCGATGCGAGTGGCGAAGCGCGACCGCAGACCCTCATTGGTTTCCAGCAGCCGATCAATGTCCGAGCTGTAACCGGCGATGATCACCACCAGCCGGTCCCGGTCGTTCTCCATCCGCGCCAGCAGTGTGTCCAGCGCCTCTTGACCGAACGGATCGGTGCGCCCGTCCCGTTCCTGGACGAGCGCATAGGCTTCGTCGATGAACAGCACGCCGCCCAGCGCCTGATCGATCGTTTTAGCGGTCTTGACCGCCGACTGTCCCTCGTACTCGGCCACGAAGTCCTTGCGCGACGTCTCGACGAGTTTCGGTTCGGCTATGACGCCCAAGCCAGCCAGGATGTTGGCCACCACCCGCGCGATCGTGGTCTTGCCGGTTCCGGGTGGTCCGGTAAAAATCATGTGCTTGCTGGGCTGGGCAACCTTCATACCCTTGGCTTCGCGAACGCGGGCCATCATTGTTGCCGCTCGGTAGCGCTCAATCTGATTCTTGACCCGGGTGAGACCGATCTGGCGATCCAGTTCGGCTTGGGCCTCGGCGAGCAGCCGCTCCCGACCGGAGTTGTCGGTCACGACACTGCCCGGATCCCACGGATCGGCGCGTGAGGCGATCTGTTCGGTGGTGGTCGTCTTCAACCGATAGGACGGATCCTTCAGCGCCGCTGCCACTTTGGGCTCAGGGTGAGTGGTCTGCAACCATTCCAGCAGCGCCACCGCGGCGTCTTCGTTGCCCTGGCTGCGGCGTGCCATCGCCAGATACCACGCGATGGCGCGCGCACACGCTTCACCTGCTGGCGAGTCGTTGGCTTCGGTGAGTCGGCGTTCGGCCTCGGTGAACAAGCCCAGGTTTGCCGCGGCGACGCCGTGCGCCACCCCGGCCGCACCGGCCAAAAACTTGTCCGGCCATTTTCCGGCGCCCTTGACGTCGTCAATCACGTCGGTCCAGCGTTCAGCCGCGCCGTAAACCACCGCCTTCAGCCACGCCACCAGGTGCTCGGAGCCGGCGACGGGGGTAGCCTCAAGGGCTTCCATCGCGTCGGCGTAATTGCCCTGCCCGGCTTCGCACGCGGCAAACCCCATGGTGATCGCCAGCGGCGACGTGACCGGATAGGTGATGTCGCCGTACAGGCCGCCGATCGCAACCCTCGCCCCCAGGGTGTTCATCGAGATTTGGACCGACCCCGACAACTGCCCGAAGTTGCGGCGCGAATACCAGGCGCGAAACAGCGTCACCCGGTCTGTGTCTCCACACCGGATCCGGCCGATCCATGCGTCGCAAGCGGATTCGTCGTAATTGGTGATCTCGGTGAACAGATCCAGTGACCGCGCCTCTGACATCGGCAACATGCTGACGGCGCTTTCGAACAGATTGGCCAAGCGATCAGTCATCGGCTTTGTATCGAGAGGTGTAATCGACGTCGTAACGGGTTGCGAACACTTCGGCTTCGGCCGCGGCAGCCTCTTCCGGCGTCGGCAAATTCAGGGTCATCCCCACGAATTCACGTAGCAGGGCGCTGCCCTCTGGGTCCTCGTCCGTCAGCTCACCAATGTTTTCCACCAGGAACGTGTATTGAGAGGCCCGAGCCTTTTGCCGGGCCAGATCCGCAATGACGAAAATCTCGTCCGCGAGCTGCGCTTCGGTCATGCTGGTCACTTTGTCGTTCAGCTCGACACGTTGGATCTTGCCGTCCATCAGGGCCGTAACCGACACCGACCCCTGGGGGTTGGCTACCGTGAACAACTCCAGCTCATGCTCTTCGTCCCGTTCGGTTAGCGAATGCAGGGCATCCAGGTCGGCCGCGGAGTCCTCGGTCTCGACCGGCGCGTAATCGTCCAGGGCGTCAAGTGTCGACGCATCATCGGTATCGGCGGCGGTGAAATCCAAGGCGGAGAGATCACCGTGGTCGTCGTCGTTGCCGGGCAGGTCCACCATGGCGCCCCTTTCTGAAGTCGTAGCGGAAAGTGAGTGGTCAGCCTCGGACCGAGGCTTGGGCGTGATCTGAGGCGTGGTCCAACCAACCGCCCGCTGGGAGCAGCTCCAGTAAGCTGTCCAGCGCGCGCTGCAGGTTCTGCTCAGTGCCGGGCAGGAAGCTGCCGTACAGATCCCCGCCGACACGGCGGGGAAGCGACACCAACCTGCCGAGCTTGGAGTCCAGGACACCAGCGGCCGCGTCGGTCTGCGTCGTGGTGCCACCGGGGTGGCGTTGGCTCGCGACGATCTCCACCCAGCTGGTCGGGTTGCCCACGACCTCGGCATAGATGCGGGCCGAGGCTGGTGCGATGCCGTACTGCGCCAACTGGGACGCGGTTGTGCATTCGGCCAACTCGGTCGCCATACCCGTCAGCGGCTCGACGTTCGCGGGTTCGGCAGGTCCCAGCACCGCTGTCACCATGCCCGCCAAGCCGACCTGCGCTGCCACCAGCTGCAGCACGAACATGTCGCCGTCGCGTGCCGCGATCACATGGCGGTCGCCCCTGCGACACACGACAAAGCGGACCATGACGCCGCCCAGGTCGCGCCGCCACCACCGACCTTCCAGGGTCCGGTCGGGCCTACTGAGGGTTTCGACCATCTCCGCGACCGTCGGTTGGGGCTCCCCGTGGACGTCCAGCACTCCTTGCGCGGTCAGGTCACGCTGCACCTGTTCCCAGACGATGTCTCGCAGATCCTCTTGTGGGATGTTGGGTCGAATCCCAAGCGTGACAGGGAAATCGACCAGGTGCAAACGGTCGGCGATCACCAACATGCCGTCGATGGTCAACTCGACGCCCACGACGTCGTCGGCGGTGCCCGCGCGGCCGGCAGCGAGCGGACCTGTCACGATCAACCAAAAATCTTGTCGATAACGCCGGCTAGGCCATCATCAGCGTTGAGGTACGCGCTGGCCGCCGAAAGCAGATTCTTGGCCAGCCCGCCGGTGACGCCCTGCAGACCCGTGCCCGTGCTGGCGCGGGTGGTCTCGAACTCTTGCAGAGTGTCATTGAATTTCGAAGTGAACGAACCGTGGGTGATCTGGACCCGTCCGCTGATCCCGGAGACCGTATCGGTCGCCTTCTTGAGATCGCCGACGATCTGGTTGTGCATGCCCGCCAGCACCTTCAGGAACGAAGGTACGACGCCGAGAATTCCTGTCATGGGTTGGACCCTCCTCTACGTTTAACTTTCTACTCGCTATGGCTTTGGCTCGCTATGGCATGGACTTGCCGCGACTGGTTGCCCGGCGTCAAAGGACGGTCCCCTCCGGCTTCGGTCGCCGGGCTGCGGTTCCAGCGTCGATGGGTGCGCGCTCCGCATCGGTCATGCCTGCGGCGGCGCCCTCGTCGTCTTCCTTCTTGTCGCTCACCAGGGTGGCCTGCTGGCCGCCCTGCTGGGCCTGCGAGGAGATCATTTGTGCCTGTTGGCCGCCCATGCTGGCCAGTTGACCCGGCCCACCGCCCGCAGCCACCAGGTGTTGCAGCTGGCCCATGGTCGCCGTGACCTGGCCCACGGTGGGCAAACCGGCGAAGCCGAGCAGGTTGCCGAAACTCAAGCTGGGCAGGCCGGCGAAGCCGCCCAAGAAATCGGGCAAGGCGGCCAACTCGGTCCAGGTGGGCAGCTTGCCCAAGTTGCCCACGCCGGGCAGCAGATCGCCCAGACCAGGCAGGCCGGGGAACAAATCGGGAATGCTGGGCAACCCAGGCAACGAGGGGAATCCGGGGATCCCGGGGAGAGAAGGGAATCCGGGGATCCCGGGCAGCGAGGGGAACCCGGGGAACCCGGGGATGTTCGGGAACTCGGGGAACAACGGGCCGCCGGGGGTGGGCGGCCAGTTGAACTCGGGCAACCCCGGAATGTTGGGTAGGCCGGGGATGGGAATCTCGGGCAACTTCGGCGGCCAGAGGCCGTCGATGATCTCCGGGAGGCTGGGCAAGCCGGGTAGGCCGGGGAAGGTGGGCAGGGTCGTCAACATCTCGATCAGCCTGCCGAGAATCCCCTGCAGGTTGGTCGCGTTCATCAGCGTCATGATCGTCAGATAGAGCAGTGCGCCACCGACCACGGCCATCGCCAGACCGCAGGACGGGATCGCGAGTGCCCACGATAGGGCGTCGCCGATGAGCCAGACTTTTTCTAGTTTCTTACAAGCTTTGTAGACTCCGTCAACCATCTTCTTCATTGCGCGCAGGACGTCGCGCGTGTTGGAGACGTATTCGGCCTGATTTGAAATCATGTTGCCGGTCAGTTTGTCGAGATCACCCATCACCTTCGCGCGAAGTTGTTGGGCGATGTTCTGGTTTAGATAGGCCTCCGCCGCTTGGCCGATCCAGTTGGTACCCGGAATGGCGAGCCCCATCTGCTCACTGATTTGCTTGAACAGAGACGAACCGGCGTTGAATATGTCGCCCGGGTCTGGGATTCCCTCCCCCAGCAATAACAACTGGCCCCAGATGAAGTTACTGGTCGACTTGCAAAGACCGCTACCCGATGCCATTTACGTCTTCCTCACGCTCGCTGTTCATGTGCACTGTCTTTATCTGCACCTTTGCTCTGCACGTTGAGCTTAGCAGCGCTCAGACGGGGGTCGATGCACGAATTTTTTGACGAGGCGGGGGTTTTCGAGCGCGCAGCATGATTGATCGCACGGCGAAACATCGGGGCAACGATAACGCTCCCCGGACCATTGGATCCGAGCGTTCCGGCATGCTTGTGCTTGTGGGGGCGCCCGGCATCGACCTCAATTGATCTGACTGATCAGCGCTTCGATCGCCTCGGCGGCTTCCGCGGGTAACTCCTCCTCGGCTTCAGCGCGGACGATCATTTCTTCCGTGACGCCGGCTGCTTGTGCAGTCTCCAGTGTGGAAAGGTTCGCGCGCCGCCGGGCAGCATATAAACGTTGCGCCAGCGTGGCACCTGGGGCGGTTGCTCCCAGCCTCATTAATTCGTCATGGTGGCGGCGTACCGCGCCCAGCGCTTTGATCAATTCCGGGGTAATCCGGCTGATGCGGGTCGCTTGGACCGCTATCGCCTCAAGCTGACGCAAATCAGCAAGAATCGGCGCCGCCCGTTCGGTGAACTCGGGATCCTCGGTCGGCGGTAACGATGCGATGGCCAGACTGCATCCGTCGACGGCGGCATTGACGGCCTGCGCGATCAACGACGCCGGGCCGTCCGCGGGCCGGACGCCCGGGGGTGCATCGGGGGTTGCTGTGGGCTCTGCGGGCTCACCGCGGCGGATGCGGGTGATGGTCCCTGCGGGCCACTGCAACACTTCTTCGAGCTTGGCGCGGGTTCGTTCCCGGGGCCAGCTGCGGCCCTTTTCGAAGGCGATGAGCGCACCCGCGTTGATGATCCCGTCTGCCGCCAGGCTGCGCTGACTGATGTCGAGTTCGCGCCGGCGCGCGGCAGCGGCCGCCCCTGCGCGAACCACACCGGGATCCGGTGCGCCGGTCTGGGCGGTGGTTGTTTGACCGTCCGAGTCGCCCGCTGGTGGTTTTTCACGGCCGCGCTGTGCGGTGGAATCCGACGGCCTGACGACTTCGAACGTCAACGCCTTGCCTCCAGTGGGATCGCCGAACCGGACGATGGTTCTGTCGCTGACGGTCACCGAGCTTCTGCGTCGTCCGTCGACGAACATACCGCTTGGGCTGTCGTCGACGATCCGCCACCGTCCATCATCGGATACCGCTTGCAGATGTAACTGAGAGATCTGCGAATCGTGGATTTGTACGCCGGCCGCACGCGCGCGGCCAATGGCCACGAGGTCGCCGCGAGGCTCGATCGTGTGCGATGCGTCGCCGCTGTGCACGACCAGCAGTGCTGGCCCGGCATTCGACTCAACGTTCGGCATCTACGTCGGTTCCTCGCTCGTGGGCATTAGGGAGGGCTGGATGGCCGGTGATCCACCGGCCATCATCTTAACCGTTGCACCCTTCTAATGCTATGGCTTCGCTACGTTTTTGGATCCGTAGCCGCGACGGCCCGCTACCCAGCGCCTGTTGACCAAAACTCGGTTAAACCGGACTGCCGCTACGGTTCAGCTTACCTCGAAGTGTGGCAGCCAGGAACAGTTTCTATCCTGGGAGTACCGCTCCGGGCGGCCGGGTCCACGCCCGTTCGACCAGATACACAGCTGATTAACAGCATATATGCCGTGGCCGAAGAGGAATGTCCAACTACACTGAGACCTCGCGGAACCGGAGCCGTAGCACTGCTGGCCAGCGGAAAGCGTTAACTGTTGCAACGCGATGGTTGGTGGGATACGCTTCCGTGGCAGAAGCTACAAACCTGCAACGCTTTCTGGAGGAACGTAGATATGACCGCCATCGCCCTGTTCGAGGTCCCGCTCGGCGTTTGCACGCAAGACCCCGATCGCTGGACGACAACTCCCGACGACGAGGCCAAGACCCTGTGCCGGGCCTGTCCGCGCAGGTGGATGTGTGCCCGCGACGCCGTCGAGTCCGCGGGTGCGGAAGGACTGTGGGCGGGCGTCGTGATTCCCGAAGCGGGCCGGGCGCGGGCGTTCGCGTTGGGTCAGCTGCGGTCTCTGGCCGAGCGCAACGGTTACCCCGTGCGTGACCACCGGGTGTCTGCCCAATCGGCATAACGCAACCGCCAGGGAGCCGCTGATTCGAGGGGTCTGCGGTGGGGTGGCGGTGACATGCCCTGAATGTAGACAGCGCGAGGAATCGAAAGAGGTTTCTCGCGCTGCCTACGTTGGGCGCCGTGTTGCCCTACGGCCCGCCGAACGGATCGAATCGGAACACGGCGAGTCTTCCCGCCAGTGCCTCGAATTCGTCGGCCGTGCCGTCGCGCACCATCCCGGAACGCTTCGCGAAGGCGACACCGACCGGCACTTGAATAGGAAACGCGCGCAGCACCGGGCGTGCTTCCTCGGCAGTCAACTCGACGATGTGTACCCGTCGCGACCGGCGTCCCCGGGCCAGCGTGCCGGTGCGGGCGGCCCGGGCATTGGCCGCCCAGTCCCCGCCGGGATAGCCGGCCACAACGTAGAGTCCGCCCCGAAATTCGAACGGCGTCAGCGGTGTGCTGCGCGGGCGACCCGACCTGCGGCCTGGCACCGTGAGCACCATCGCGGGGCCGGTCGGTATCCCGAGCTTTTGCGCCGCCATCATGACCTTGTTCATTGGCTTGAGGTAGCGGGGCGGTTGGGGATTCAAAATGTCAGCCATGTCTGGACCTCCGCTCGATCGGGTTGGTGAATACGTCACGGTGCTGGGACACCCACTGAGCGAACGTGATCGCCGGGCGGTCCAGGATCTTGGCCACGTTGTGGGTGACCGGCGCGGGTTCGCCGACCGTCGACGCGAGCATGGCCAGATAGGCTTCCCCGAATTCGGCGGTGAAACCCACGGTGGTAAATCGGCGCCGCGCCTCATCCGGCGGTATTTCCCGATACTGCAGTGGACGGTTCAGGACGGCGCCAATGGTCTGTACGAGCTCTACGTTGGTCAACGCGTGCGGACCGGTTAACCCGATCTTCTGGCCCACGAGGTGGTCGGTGAGCAGGGCCCGTGCCGCGACCGCCGAAACATCGCTCTCGGCGATCGGGGCGTTGGAAGCCGCGGCATACGGGCCGGTCACTACATCACCGGCACGGATCTGCGCCGACCACATACCGCTGAAGTTTGTGGCAAACATCGTGGGCCGCAGGCTTACCCAGGCCAGCCCGGAGTCGACGGCGAGCTGTTCAACCTCCGCGTTGCGGTCCCCGCGGAAGCGCGATGGCTGCCGCGAGAAGTCGTCGTCGACATTGATGGCCGACAGCGCAACCAGCTTGGTGACTCCGGCGGCCACACACCGGGCGACCGCATCGGCGAGGGATTGGCCCAGCGCGCGGGAGTTGAGGAACACCGCCGATGCTCCCGGTAGTGCCGCTGCCGCCGAGCAGACCGTCTCGACGCCAGGGGGAAAGTCGGCGCAGCGCGGGGTGCGGGTGATCGCCCGCACTCGGGCGCCCGCGGCGGCCAGTTCGGTGACCAGAGGGCGGCCGACATGGCCGGTCGCTCCGGTCACGACGACGATCGTCACAGCGCACCTCCTTACGGGTGAGACGGCTACTTCACCAAGGACGCGCCGGAAGGTGGGAAAGTTACATCCCGCCTAAAGTCGGCGGAGTAACTTTTCTGGCCAACGAATCGTCGATGACTCATGAACCAATCACCGGCACCGAGCGACCAGGTCATCGAGGCCTGGCGACATCACCATTCGTATCTGGTCAATCTCGGGTACCAGATACTCGGCGATGTCGGTGACGCGGAAGACGCGGCGCAAGACGCGTTCCTGCGGCTTTCACGGGCGGATCCGAACCGGATCGACGATATCCGCGGCTGGCTTACCGTGGTCACCAGCCGGCTCTGCCTGGATCAGCTGCGTTCGGCGCGAGCCCGCTACGAACGGCCCGGCGACCCCGCCGTTGCCGACCGGCGGGCCACGATTGGCGAGTCACGCCGCTTGGACCCCGCTAACCGGGTCACCCTCGACGACGAGATCCGCACTGCACTGTTGGAAGTCCTGCGCAGACTCAGTCCCGCTGAGCGGGTGGCTTTCGTCTTGCACGACGTGTTCGGCGTCCCGTTCGGCACGATCGCCGAAACCGTCGGCCGCCCCGTTGGCACCTGCCGCCAGCTGGCGCGACGCGCGCGCGCCAAGTTCGCGACGGCACAACCAAGGTTGAGCGAAGTGGCCCCGGCCGAGCACCAGCTGGTCACCGAGAAGTTCATCACCGCATGTGCCAACGGCGATATCGCCGCGCTGACCGCGGTCTTGGATCCGACGGTCTGGGGGGCGGGGACGGTCCTGGCGGACCCGCCGCCGCCACCGCAGATCAGCCATGGGCCGCACGAGGTGGCCACCAACTTGCTGCGCTATCTGGGGCCGGGGGTGACGCTGGTCAGCGGCCCGGCCGGGGAGCCGGTGGTGCTGGCGTTCGGTGACCGGCGGCTCTTCGCCGTTGTTGTGCTCACCATCCGCGGCGGTCTCGTCGCCAAGATCGTGGCGACGGCGGACCCGTCGGCGCGCACGGCGCCGGCCCGACACGTACCGGCCCGCTCGTCGCGGGTCAGGCCACCGAGGTGATTGGCGGTGGGCAGCATGGGTTGTGCACGAGGAGATCCGGCGACCAGCCCGGTTACTGGGGCGGGTTGTCGCGCGCACCATCGGGTTGCGACGCGAAGTACCGCGCGACCGTCGCCGCGATCTCCCGGAACTTCAGCCGCGTCGCTGGCGCCATTTCGTGGCTCACATCGACGATGCCGCCGGGCCGTAGATGGGGATCGAAGGGCACCTGGACCACCAGCTGTCCGTGCTCGATGAATTCGCGGGCCAGCACCGACCTGGTGCGCTTGTCGGCGTGCCCGTCAGAATCGTTGAGCACCACGATGCTGCGTTGCAACAAACCCGTGCGGTCGTGGTCCGACAACCATTCGATGGTCTTGGCAGCGGCGGAGGCGCCATCCGCCCACGGTGAGGACACCACGATCAGCGCATCCAGATCACGCAGGACTTCTTGGGTGACCGCTGCGTCCATCGACGAGCCACAGTCGATAACCGAGATCGCGAAATGGCGATCCAGCCGCAGCGCGGCTTCCCGGTAGATCGCCGGATCGAGCACCCGGCGCGGACCGGGTGCCGGCTGGCCCGCCAGTACGTACAGCCCGGCGGAATTCCTGCCCAGGCGCCCGGCGACATCGGTGAACGACTGCAGGTTCTTGTCGGCGGTCAGCTCCCAGAACGAGTCGGCTACCGAAGGATCGATTCTGCTACTCAGCCTGCCGAACGCGGTGTCGGCGTCGATCGCGACGATCCGGTCCTGCCGGCGCAGTTCGGCGAGGACCGATCCGACGCAAGCCGCCACCGATGTCTTTCCGACACCCCCCTTGCCCACCACGCCGACCTTGTGGTTGCCATGCAGGACGGTGCGGATGGCCAAGTCGAACTCGGCCTCCTGGCGCTGCGTGCCCGATGGGCCCGGGTGGACAAGGCCAAAGGTGGCCAGCCGCGCGATGCGTCGCCAACCGCGCTCGCCGGGTTGCGCCCGACTGCGGACCGGCGCCAGGGCGGGATCGGCCCAGGGGCTCGGCGCGGGCGGCGGGACGTCAGCGTGCGGCGCCGGCTGGCGCGATGGTGACTGCGGGTCCGGCACTGGGCGGGGCCGGTCCGGTGCCGGGCGCTGCGGGATGTCGGATCGTGGCGTAGCCTGCGCCGGGTGCGGCAACGGCGGCGGGGGATCGGGCTGTCGTCGCGGTGCGGGCGCAGGTGGTGGTGGCCCGGGTGGTTTAGGGGGAGCAGCACGCGGGTGGGGCCGGGGCACGACAGCGGGCGGCGGTGCCGGTCGGGGATCTCCGGACCGCGATTGGGGCGGATATCCGCGAGGCGCGCCCGGTTGGTGTGGCCGCACCCGGTCCCGCATGAATTCGTCGCGTTCGTTCATGGGCTCCTCAGCTGACAGGCGACCGATCGCCGGCGGTGGCCGGCTGGGGCGGGCGCGGCCGATAGGCCCCGTGATCAGGCCGCCAACGCCGGATGCTGACCAGTATCGCCCAGTATCGGTTGGCGGCCTGCCGCGTGAGATGGGTTGGCCGTCCTGGACCGGCGGCTGACTAGTTTGTTGTCTGTTTTAGACTCTTATTAGTATTGTGCAAACTCTGGGGGGCTCCACGGCGTTGCCGCCGCGCCGACTTCCCCACGCAACAACACGGATACCCGCCGTTCCGGCGGCTGCTCGCGCCGCTGCAAGCGGCAACCAGGGGTGTCCTGTAGCTACCGCAGCAAACTTATCTAAGTGTTTCCTGTGGCTAGCGATCGGCTCGGCACGCAGGTAGCGCCGCCAATTGTCGACCGGGAAAGCTGCACGTGACATCGTGGTTGGTCGCTGGCCGCGCTGCAGGTACGGTGCCGCCGCTCGACGGGTTAGTATTGGGGAAAGTTGGCATGTCAGGCGGGTTTTGTCATATCGTTTTACGACTTGTCGAGCCCGATTCCAGGGTTAGGCGTTCAGCGGCGCACGGACGAAGCCCTGACCGGACTGTTTCCGCTTGACGGACAGCCGACCGACAAGACCGAAGGGGTCTCGCCCGCTACCTCCGGGTGCGGCCCCGTCGAATCCGCAAACGCGGCCGCGCAGAACGTCTGCTGAAGGGTTAGGTGGGAATGACGCCCAAGCGCGTCGGGCTGTACAACTCCGCATTCGAACACGATTCGTGCGGGGTAGCCATGGTCGTGGATATGCACGGCCGGCGTAGCCGCGACATTGTGGACAAGGCGATTACCGCGTTGCTCAACCTTGAACATCGCGGCGCCCAGGGCGCCGAACCGCGCAGCGGCGACGGCGCCGGCATCCTCATTCAGGTCCCGGACGCATTCCTCCGGGAGGTCGTTGATTTCGAGTTGCCCGCCCCGGGCAGCTACGCCACCGGTATCGCATTCTTGCCGCAGTCGTCCAAAGACGCGGCGGCGGCCTGCGCCGCGGTGCAGAAGATCGCCGAAGCCGAGGGGCTGCAGGTACTGGGTTGGCGAAACGTGCCCACCGACGACTCGTCGCTGGGTGCCTTATCTCGCGACGCGATGCCCACCTTCCGGCAGGTGTTCATCGCGGGGGCCTCCGGTATGACGCTGGAACGGCGCTGCTACGTCGTGCGCAAGCGCGCCGAGCACGAACTCGGCACCAAAGGCCCAGGCCAAGACGGGCCCGGCCGGGAAACCGTCTACTTCCCCAGCCTCTCCGGCCGGACGTTCGTCTACAAGGGCATGCTGACCACCCCGCAGCTGAAAGCGTTTTACCTGGACCTGCAGGACGACCGGTTG
The DNA here is from genome assembly GCF_963853665.1 of Mycobacterium decipiens. Lineage (NCBI taxonomy): Bacteria > Bacillati > Actinomycetota > Actinomycetes > Mycobacteriales > Mycobacteriaceae > Mycobacterium > Mycobacterium decipiens. Next base: position 5,236,818 of record NZ_OY970459.1, on the reverse strand, counting down.
ACCAGCGCACTGGGCATTGTGCACTCCCGATTCTCCACCAACACGTTCCCGTCCTGGCCGCTGGCGCATCCGTTCCGGCGAATCGCCCACAACGGGGAGATCAATACCGTCACTGGCAACGAGAACTGGATGCGGGCCCGTGAGGCGTTGATCAAAACCGACATCTTCGGCTCGGAAGCCGACGTGGCGAAGCTGTTCCCGATTTGTACACCGGGCGCCTCCGACACCGCGCGCTTCGACGAGGTGCTTGAGCTGCTGCATCTGGGTGGACGCAGCTTGGCCCACGCGGTGTTGATGATGATCCCCGAAGCGTGGGAACGCCACGCGTCGATGGACCCCGCGCGGCGCGCGTTTTACCAGTACCACGCGTCGCTAATGGAACCGTGGGACGGTCCGGCGTCGATGACGTTCACCGACGGCGTGGTGGTGGGCGCTGTCCTCGACCGCAATGGCCTGCGCCCATCGCGGATCTGGGTCACCGACGACGGTTTGGTGGTGATGGCCTCCGAGGCCGGTGTGCTGGACCTACCTCCGTCGAAGGTGGTACGCCGGATGCGGTTGCAGCCGGGCCGGATGTTCCTGGTGGACATGGCGCAGGGCCGCATCGTCGACGACGAGGAGATCAAGGCGGAGCTGGCGGCCGAGCACCCCTATCAGCAGTGGCTCGACCAAGGGCTGGTTCCGCTCGACGAACTACCGGCGGGTAAGGCCGTGCGGATGCCCCACCATCGACTCGTCATGCGGCAGTTGGCATTCGGTTACACCTACGAGGAACTCAACCTGCTGGTGGCGCCGATGGTTCGGGCCGGAGCCGAGCCGATCGGGTCGATGGGGACCGACACTCCAGTTGCGGTGCTGTCGCAGCGTCCCCGGATGCTCTACGACTACTTCCATCAGCTGTTCGCCCAGGTGACCAACCCGCCGTTGGACGCCATTCGCGAGGAGGTGGTGACCAGCCTGCAGGGCACCACCGGCGGTGAGCGTGACCTGCTGAACCCGGACGAGCACTCGTGTCACCAGATCGTGCTGCCCCAGCCGATTCTGCGTAACCACGAGCTGGCCAAGCTGGTCAGCCTCAACCCCGACGATGAGGTCAATGGGCGCCCGCACGGTATGCGATCCAAAGTGATTCGCTGTCTGTACCAGGTCGCCGAGGGAGGCGCCGGGCTGGCCGCCGCGCTCACCGAGATACGCGAGCAGGCGTCTGCGGCGATTGCCGATGGTGCGCGAGTCATCATCTTGTCCGACCGCGAGTCCGACGAGCGGATGGCACCCATACCGTCGCTGCTCGCCGTTGGTGCGGTGCACCACCACTTGGTGCGCGACCGGACCCGCACCCAGGTGGGTTTGGTGGTCGAATCCGGTGATGCCCGCGAAGTGCATCACATGGCGATGCTGGTCGGTTGCGGTGTCGCCGCGGTGAATCCCTATCTGGTGTTCGAGTCGATCGAGGACATGATCGACCGTGGCGTCATCGACGGCTTTTCCAATGGGCTAGATCGCGACACGGCGCTGAACAACTACGTCAAGGCCGCTGGTAAGGGTGTGCTGAAAGTGATGTCCAAGATGGGCATCTCGACGCTGGCCTCCTACACCGGTGCCCAACTGTTCCAGGCGGTCGGCATCTGCGAGGAAGTGCTCGACGAATACTTCACCGGGCTGACCTGCCCCACCGGCGGGATCACCCTGGAAGACATCGCCGCCGACGTCGCCGCCCGGCACAGGCTGGCCTACCTGGACCGGCCGGACGAACGCGCGCACCGCGAACTCGAGGTGGGCGGGGAATACCAGTGGCGCCGCGAGGGCGAGTACCACCTGTTCAACCCGGAGACGGTGTTCAAGCTGCAGCATTCCACGCGGACCGGCCAGTACAAGATCTTCAAGGAGTACACCCGGCTGGTCGACGATCAGAGCGAGCGGATGGCGTCGCTGCGTGGTCTGCTCAAGTTCCGTACCGGCGTGCGTCCGCCGGTTCCGCTGGACGAGGTCGAACCCGCCAGCGAAATCGTCAAGCGCTTCTCGACGGGGGCGATGAGCTACGGTTCGATCTCCGCTGAGGCGCACGAGACGCTAGCCATTGCGATGAACCGGCTGGGGGGCCGATCGAACTGCGGTGAGGGCGGCGAGGACGCCCGCCGCTATGACCCCGACCCTAACGGGGACTGGCGCCGCAGTGCGATCAAGCAGGTCGCCTCCGCACGATTTGGGGTTACCTCGCACTACCTGACCAACTGCACCGACATCCAGATCAAGATGGCGCAAGGTGCGAAACCTGGTGAAGGAGGCCAACTTCCGGGACACAAGGTGTACCCGTGGGTCGCCGAGGTCCGGCACTCAACGCCAGGTGTCGGACTGATCTCGCCGCCGCCCCACCACGACATCTACTCCATTGAGGATCTGGCGCAGCTGATCCACGACCTGAAGAACGCCAACCCGTCCGCGCGGGTGCACGTGAAGCTGGTCTCCGAAAATGGGGTAGGGACGGTTGCGGCTGGAGTTTCCAAAGCGCATGCCGACGTGGTCCTGATCTCCGGGCATGACGGCGGCACCGGCGCGACCCCGCTGACATCGATGAAGCACGCCGGCGCACCGTGGGAGTTGGGTCTGGCCGAGACGCAACAGACCTTGTTGCTCAACGGGTTACGCGATCGAATTGTGGTCCAGGTGGACGGTCAGCTAAAGACGGGCCGCGACGTGATGATCGCCACGCTGCTCGGGGCGGAAGAATTCGGCTTCGCCACGGCGCCATTGGTGGTCGCCGGCTGCATCATGATGCGGGTGTGCCACCTCGACACTTGCCCGGTCGGTGTCGCCACCCAGAACCCGGTGCTGCGCGAGCGGTTCACCGGAAAGCCCGAGTTCGTGGAGAACTTCTTCATGTTCGTTGCCGAGGAAATCCGGGAATATATGGCGCAGTTGGGCTTCCGCACCTTGAACGAGGCGGTCGGCCAAGCCGGTGCGTTGGACACCACGTTGGCACGCGCACACTGGAAGGCGCACAGGTTGGATCTGACGCCCGTGCTCCACGAGCCGGAATCGGCCTTCATGAATCAGGATCTGTACTGCAGCTCGCGCCAGGATCACGGCCTGGACAAGGCGCTCGATCAGCAGCTGATCGTGATGAGCAGGGAAGCACTGGATTCCGGGAAACCCGTCCGGTTCTCCACCACCATAGGCAACGTCAACCGCACGGTGGGCACCATGCTCGGCCACGAGCTGACGAAGGCCTATGGCGGCCAAGGCTTGCCGGATGGAACCATCGACATCACGTTCGACGGATCGGCGGGCAACAGCTTCGGCGCCTTTGTACCCAATGGAATTACCTTGCGCATCTACGGCGACGCCAATGACTACGTCGGTAAGGGGCTGTCCGGTGGCCGGATTGTGGTGCGGCCGTCCGACGACGCACCGCAGGATTATGTAGCTGAAGACAACATCATCGGGGGCAACGTGATTCTGTTCGGCGCCACCAGCGGGGAGGTCTACCTGCGCGGCGTGGTCGGCGAACGGTTCGCGGTGCGCAACTCCGGGGCCCACGCTGTGGTCGAGGGTGTGGGCGATCACGGGTGCGAGTACATGACTGGAGGCAGGGTGGTCATCCTGGGCCGCACGGGCCGTAACTTCGCGGCCGGTATGTCCGGCGGTGTGGCCTATGTGTACGACCCCAATGGTGAACTGCCGGCCAACCTGAATTCGGAGATGGTCGAACTCGAGACCCTCGACGAGGATGACGTGGACTGGCTGTACGGCACCGTACAGGCGCACGTCGACGCCACCGATTCCGCGGTCGGCCGGCGGATCCTGGCCGATTGGGCGGGACAGCAGCGTCACTTCACCAAGGTAATGCCGCGTGACTACAAGCGGGTCCTGGAAGCGATCGCTCTGGCCGAACGCGACGGCGTGGATGTCGACAAGGCGATCATGGCGGCTGCGCATGGCTGATCCGAGCGGCTTCCTCAAGTACACCGACCGGAAGTTGCCGCAGCGCCGGCCTGTCCCGCTGCGGCTGCGCGACTGGCAGGAAGTCTACGAGGAATTCGATAACGAGACCTTGCGCCAACAGGCGACTCGCTGCATGGACTGCGGCATTCCGTTCTGTCACAACGGATGTCCGCTGGGTAACTTGATCCCGGAATGGAACGACCTGGTGCGTCGGGGCCGCTGGCGCGACGCGATCGAACGGCTGCACGCCACCAACAACTTTCCCGACTTCACGGGCCGGCTGTGTCCGGCACCGTGCGAGCCGGCCTGTGTGCTCGGCATCAACCAGGATCCGGTGACGATCAAGCAGATCGAGCTGGAGATCATCGACAAGGCCTTCGACGAAGGCTGGGTGCAGCCGCTTCCGCCGCAGCAGCTGACCGGAAAGACCGTCGCCGTGGTGGGTTCGGGACCCGCCGGCCTGGCTGCCGCCCAGCAGCTCACCCGCGCGGGTCACAGCGTTACCGTTTTCGAGCGCGACGATCGCATTGGCGGATTGCTGCGCTATGGCATCCCGGAATTCAAAATGGAAAAGCGGCACCTTGATCGGCGTCTGGACCAAATGCGGGCCGAGGGAACCGAATTCCGGTCCGGTGTCAACGTCGGAGTCGACATTTCCGCCGAACAGCTACGCGCCGATTTCGATGCGGTGGTACTGGCCGGTGGTGCAACCGCGTGGCGCGAGTTGCCGATTCCCGGCCGCGAGCTGGATGGCATCCATCAAGCGATGGAATTTCTGCCATGGGCCAACCGGGTGCAAGAAGGCGATGACGTCCTAGACGACAACGGGCAGCCGCCGATCACCGCCAAGGGCAAGAAAGTCGTCATCATCGGCGGCGGCGATACCGGGGCGGACTGCCTGGGTACCGTGCACCGCCAGGGTGCGATCGCCGTGCACCAGTTCGAGATCATGCCGCGTCCACCAGACGCCCGCGCCGAATCCACCCCGTGGCCGACCTACCCGCTGATGTACCGGGTATCGGCGGCGCACGAGGAAGGTGGTGAGCGGGTGTTCTCGGTCAACACCGAGGAGTTCGTCGGCAAGGACGGGAGCGTGCGCGCGCTGCGGGCACACGAGGTGACCATGCAGGACGGCAAGTTCGTCAAGGTTGAGGACTCCGACTTCGAGCTCGAGGCCGACCTGGTGTTGCTGGCGATGGGCTTCGTCGGCCCGGAGAAGCCTGGCCTGCTCACCGACCTCGGGGTGAAGTTCACCGAGCGCGGGAACGTGGCCCGCGGCGCCGACTTCGACACTTCGGTTTCCGGTGTGTTCGTAGCCGGTGATATGGGCCGGGGTCAGTCATTGATCGTCTGGGCGATTGCCGAGGGCAGGGCCGCGGCGGCCGGTGCGGACCGGTATCTGATGGGTGCCACCGCGTTGCCGGCGCCGGTAAAGCCGACGGCCGCCCCGCTTCAGTAGTCACAATAATCACACCAGAAACATTTGATAATTGCTCGGCGCGTCGTTCTCTGTTTGCCAGAGTCGAGGTGTCTAATAACCAGATGTGGGCTTCGTCACATAGAGGTCGCGGGTGAGGTCCCAGTTGAATTGTCCGATCGCAGGAGTGTCACTGTGCGTACCAACCCAGTACCCCGGTCAAGGATGGGGCGAATAGCCTGGTCATGGTTTCGTCACCCGGTAAAGAGTCACGAGTTCCCCGCCAAGCACGAGCGCCTGATTACCGCTGAAGAGCTACTGCGCTTCGCCATCTAATCGCTCGGCCGGCGCCCCGCTTGGGCCGCGACGGGTTTGCTCATCTTTGTCGAGTTGTTATCTATCGGAGCCCCGGCTCCCGGACGTCTCCGCCGGTGCTTCCAGGGCGTCTGGACTGCCCGCAGCTGCGTTCTGAATCCAGGTGCGGGTCAGCTCGGCCGCTGCGGTCGATGTCCGACACCGCAACCCGCTCGGCGGTAAGGGGACGCGACCAATCGCCGGGCTGCGATGCGGATCGGTTCGGCAGGCCAGGCACTTTCGTGTATCGACCCGCCTACGAACTGCCGTCCCGACACGGTCGCCTGTGCGGTTAATCACCTGCGGCGTGCTGAGTTTGGAGCTGTATTGGATGTATGTCTAATATCTGTACCCGTCGGTTCCCCGTAATCAGAAGTTCACCGCGAGCTTCGGTGGAAGGAATTTTGTGTTACCTGTCCGCGTTGACGCGCAGTCACCTACCTTGCCCGGCAGTAGATTTCGGATGCCCGGCACGTCCCTTGGGCCATTGATGCGGCGTTGTCGGCGTTGAGTGCACCGATCTCTGCCATCACTAGTTAGTTCACTGCAGCGTGGAAGTCTGCTTTGAACGTTGCTATTTACCAACGGTTTTCGGCACCAAATAAGCTTTGTTTGATCGCCGATTTCAGGGCGAGTTGCCAGTTTGTGCTCGCCGTTCGACAGAGAGGATGTTGTGTTTCACTCCAAAACTGCCCGGCTGAACAACTTCACCCGGCCCGCGGTGGCCGGTGCGCTGATCGCACTGCCGCTCGTGGCTTTTGCTCCAATCGCTTCCGCGCGGATTCCGGCCGATCCGGATGCGGGCCCCGAAATTATGTTCGCCGAAAATGGGGTCGATCCCAACGGTTTGCCAATTGCGTTGGATGCGCCGGGAAATGCGCAAGGAAATGATTTGGCACTGCAACAGGAGCCGAACGAGTTGGGTCTGGAGCAGCTGGAGGAGCCGGTGCCACCGTCACCTCTAGCCCTTGATGACGAGGATCTGGCCTTGCCGGGCCCGGAAATTGACATTCCCCGCGAGGTATGGATTCAGGGTATTGAAGACGTCCTTGTGAGTCCTCCGCCTCTGAGTCCGCTGCCTATGGATGACCAGATTGTGGCAGATTTGATGGCTGCGGTAGACGCACCCGACATTCAGCCGACAGGCGACTAGGCGATCCAGGACAGCAAGAAGCGCGGGCACGGTTGAGGTAGTTCACTGCTGCTCGATCTCGACGGTGTGATGGTTGAGGCGGTGCAAGCGCGGTGATGGTGGCATTCGCGTAGTTTGGCTACAGCCCGCCCACGGATTGGGTTGGAGTATGTCCGGAATGTGGTTAGCAAGCACAGGACGGTCGGGACCGACCTGCATATCACGTTGGCTGATGCACACCCAACCCTTGCTTCTCCTGGCCTTTCCCGGCAGTTGATCTCGGGCTCTGGCACAGGACGGTAGCACCCTAGAATAGCCGAACCGCTCAACGTAGTGCATCGGTCCGCATTGCCTACAGGCTCCCTTGGGCGATTGATGCGGCGTTGTCGGCGTTGAGTGCACCGATCTCTGCCATCACTAGTTAGTTCACTGCAGCGTGGAAGTCTGCTTTGAACGTTGCTATTTACCAACGGCTTTCGGCACCAGATAAGCTTTGTTTGATCGCCGATTTCAGGGCGAGTTGCCAATTTGTGCTCGCCATTCGACAGAAAGGAATGTCGTGTTTCACTCCAAGACAGCGCGGCTGAACAACCTCACTCGGGTGTCCGTAGCCGGTGCGCTGATCGCACTGCCGCTCGTGGCTTTTGCTCCAATCGCTTCCGCGCGGATTCCGGCCGATCCGGATGCGGGCCCCGAAATTATGTTCGCCGAAAATGGGGTCGATCCCAACGGTTTTCCAATTGCGTTGGATGCGCCGGGAAATGCGCAAGGAAATGACTTGGCACTGCAGCAGGAGCCGAATGAGTTGGGCCTGGAGCAGCTGATACCAGGCCAAGGTGTGGAGAATTCGCCTGGACCTATCATCATGGAATACTCGCCGGAGCCAACCCAGCCGGATGCGGCGAATTAGCCGGCCCCTCAGGGATGTCGTTCAAGGCGTAGCCGGGTTCGGCTGCGCGAGGGTTGACATTCTTGTCGGCCAAGCTTCATCAATGTTGCCGAGGATATCCCGAACGCCGTGACGCCGACGCCGTGCGAAACGCCGGCTCGGGCAACGACAACGCCACTCGGTCCAGCTACGGCGCGAACGACGTACTGAGCCGGCTCCGGTGGAAGATCTGGATCGGCAACTCCATCCGCGCCACACCCGCTTTGCGATCGATTGACACGATCACGAAGCGGGTGTGGTGTGTTCCCGATTGCCCGACGCCCGTTGGTGTGGCCCCGCGGCGCGGTGACGACGCCCGAGAAGGCCGGCACTCACCTTCCACCAGAGTCGTTCGACACGCTTTAGACTCGAACCGACAATGACCTACGCCCTCGGAATCGACACCAAGCTCACTATGTTGGCGGCCGGACTGATCTTTCTTCTGGCGCTTGGTCTTGGGGTGTGGAAGTACCGGCAGATCATGGTCACCGATGAGCACCGTGCGCACCCATACGTCGACATCGCGCACCGCGCGGCGTTGCTGTACGCGTTCGCGACGCTGCTGATCGCGGCCTTCGTCGAGCTCAGCGTCTGGCCGGGATGGGTAAATCTATCCGCGGCGCTGGTGGTGGTGTTCTTTTTCGTGGCCGCCATCGCAAGCTATATCGTCCACGGTGCTCGACGCGACACCATCAACCAGTTCGAACCCCCTACGCGCGGAATCGAGGTCGCGATGGCCTCGCTTATCGTGGGCGAGATGGGTGGATTCGCGGTGATTTTCGCCGGATTCGTCGTCGGGCAACTGTTGTGAGTCAGCAGCGATGGATCCGGTAACCGCGCTGCGGCAGATCGCCTACTACAAGGATCGAAGCCGCCAAGATCCCAGACGCGCCATGGCGTATCGAAAGGCCGCCGACATCATCGAGGGTCTTGACGACGCAGCGCGGGAGCGGCACGGCCAGGCCAATAGCTGGCAGTCACTGCCGGGCATCGGGCCCAAAACCGCAACGGTGATCGCTTCGGCCTGGGCCGGCCGTGAGCCCGACATTCTGGTCGAATTGCGTGCCGCTGCGCAGGATCTCGGTGGCGGCGAGGTCCGTGCCGCGCTGCGCGGGGATCTGCACCTGCATTCCAACTGGTCGGACGGGTCGGCGCCGATCGAGGAGATGATGACCACCGCGGCGGGGCTGGGCCACGAGTACTGCGCGCTGACAGACCACTCGCCGCGGCTGACGATTGCCAACGGCCTGTCGCCGGATCGGCTGCGGGAACAGCTCGACGTGATCGAGCGGTTGCGTGACAACTTCGCACCGATGCGCATTCTCACCGGAATCGAGGTCGACATTCTCGACGACGGCAGCCTGGATCAGGAACCCAAGTTGCTCGACCGCCTCGACATCGTGGTGGCCAGCGTCCACTCGAAGCTCTCAATGGATTCCGCCGCGATGACCCGCCGGATGGTGCGTGCCGTCTGCAACGGCCACACCGATGTGCTGGGTCACTGCACAGGCCGGTTGGTCGCCGGTGACCGTGGGATCCGGCCCGAATCGAAGTTCGACGCCGAGGCGGTGTTCACCGCCTGTCGTGATCACGGCACCGCGGTGGAGATCAATTCCCGTCCGGAGCGCCGTGACCCGCCGACCAGGCTGCTGAACCTCGCGCGCGACATCGGCTGTGTCTTCAGTATTGATACCGATGCCCACGCGCCCGGTCAGCTGGATTTTCTCGGGTATGGCGCGGAGCGCGCACTGTCCGCGGGTATTCCCGTCGACCGCATCGTCAACAGCTGGCCGGTCGAGCAGCTGTTGCAGTGGGCTGCAGTCGGGTAGATGCGCCCATCTCGAGGCCCAGATCCCGGCCGACCAACACCGCGGGGATGAGCGCGGCGTTGCCGTACCGGCGACGCACCTGGTCGACGGCAGTGTCGACCCCGAGCGAAACCCCGGTAAACGGCAGCATCAGCTGCTGAGCACCGCTGCGGTCGATGCCCGACACCGCAAAGCCGACTAGCGTCAATCCGCGCTCCGCGATGGCGGGCGCGGCCGACGCGACCAACTGTCGGGCGGTGCCAAGGATGGGCTGGGTCGACGCCGTTGCCCACCCCAAGGTGTGTGATCGGGTCGCCCGGCTGAAATCGCCGAACCGCAGTCGCAGCACCACGGTCCGCCCGGTCCGCCCCGCGGCGCGCATCCGGCCGGTGATCCGATCTATCAGGGTGACCACCACCGCGTCGAGCTCGGCGGACGACATGGGGTTGCCGGCGCGGCCCAGGGCACGCTGCGCACCGACAGATCGGCGCCGTACGCCGGTGGTCACCCGGCGACCGTCGATGTTGCGGGCCAGCGCATACAGTTGGCGGCCCATTGCCGCACCCAGCAGTGACGCCAGCGTCGACTCGCTGAACTCGGCGACGTCGGCGACGGTGTTGATGCCATGCGTGTGCAGCTTGTCGGCGGTCACCGCACCAACGCCCCACAATCGGCGAATCGGCAACGGATGAAGGAACTCCAGTTCCCGATTCGGCGGCACCAGCAGCAAGCCGTCGGGCTTGGCTTCCTGGCTGGCGACCTTGGCGAGGAACTTCGTTCGGGCGACGCCGACAGTGATGGGCAGGCCAACCTGGTCGCGAACATCGGCGCGCAGCCGCGCAGCGATCTGGACGGGTGCGCCGGCAACCCGGCGCAACCCGCCGACATCGAGGAACGCCTCGTCCACCGAGACCGGCTCCACCAGCGGTGTGCAGTTGCGAAACACGTCGAACACGGCCTCGCTGGCCCGCGTATAGGCCGACATTCGCGGCGGTACCACCACGGCGTTCGGACACAGCCGTCGTGCCTGGGCCCCGCCCATCGCGGTGCGCACGCCGTAGGCCTTGGCCTCGTAGCTGGCGGCCAGCACCACCCCACCGCCGACGATCACCGGACGGCCACGCAACGCCGGGTCGTCGCGCTGTTCGACGGACGCATAGAACGAATCCAGATCCGCGTGCAGGATGGAAGCCTCACACCGCACGAACATATGTTCGCACGCACGGCCGACAAGTCGCGAGACGAATCCGAGCTAGCGGGTCTCGCCGTAGATGCTGGTCACCCAGATGTGTACCAGTGTGTCCAGCACGCGAGGTTCCGGCACCGACGGCTGCTCGGCGGCGAATGACGCGAAGAGCGTCCGTTCGTTCATCAGGTTGAGCGCGGTGGCCAGCTCCCGTGCCGGCAGGGTGTGCGGCGCCGCACCGCAGTCGCGTTCGGCGTCGATCACCGCGGCGGTGTAGGCGATCCACTTCTGCATGAACGTCGACCACAGTTCGGCGACGTCGGCACTGGTTGCCTTGGCGGCCTGACTGGCCCGGGTCACAGCCTTGTGCGATCCGAACGTCTCGAAGAACACGTTGATCCCGGTGCGCCACATGTTGTCGCGGTCGGTGTCCGCCCGATCGATCAGGGTTTCCAGCGCAGTGTCCGCCTCGTTGACCACCCGGTCCAGCAGGGTCAGCAGCACCGCTTCCTTGGAAGGGAAATAGAAGTAGAACGTTGGCCGTGAGATTCCGGCGCCCTTGGCCAGATCGTCGACGGAGATATCGGCGAGTGGTCGGTCCTCAAGCAAATTCTCGGCGGTGGCAAGGATCGCCAGTTCACGGTCGTCGCCGGACGGCCGCGGGGTGCGCCGGCCCCGATGCAGCGAAGCCGGACTGGCGGCGGAGGCGGTCACGACTGGCAGCTTACTACGTGTAGACAGTTTCGACACGTCGTTGACGGAGTCAACATTGCGTTGATAGCGTGGGTCCATGACTGAGCATCTGGACGTCGTCATCGTGGGCGCCGGCATTTCCGGTGTCAGCGCGGCCTGGCACCTGCAGGACCGTTGCTCCACCAAGAGCTACGCGATCCTGGAGAAGCGGGAAGCCATGGGTGGCACCTGGGATCTGTTCCGTTACCCCGGAATTCGCTCCGACTCCGACATGTACACGCTGGGTTTCCGCTTCCGTCCGTGGACCGAGCGCCAGGCGATCGCCGATGGCAAGCCCATCCTCGAGTACGTCAAGAGCACCGCGACCATGTACGGAATCGACAAGCACATCCGGTTCAATCACAAGGTGATCAGCGCCGATTGGTCGACCTCGGAGAACCGCTGGACCGTGCACGTCGACAGCGACGGCACGCCGAGCATGCTCACCTGCTCATTCCTCCTACTGTGCAGTGGCTACTACAACTACGACCAGGGGTACTCGCCCAAGTTCGCCGGCTCGGAAGACTTCACCGGCCCGATCATCCATCCGCAGCACTGGCCCGAGGATCTCGATTACGAAGGCAAGAACATTGTCGTGATCGGCAGTGGCGCAACCGCCGTCACTCTCGTTCCGGCGCTGGCGGATTCGGGTGCCAAGAACGTCACGATGCTGCAGCGCTCACCCACCTACATCGTGTCTCAACCGGAGCAGGACGGCATCGCCGAGAAGCTCAACCGCTGGCTGCCGGAGAACCTGGCCTACACCGCAGTTCGATGGAAGAACGTGCTGCGGCAGGCGGCCGTGTACGGCGCTTGCCAGAAATGGCCGCGGCGGATGCGGAAAATGTTCCTGGGCTTGGTCCAGCGCCAGCTGCCCGAGGGCTTCGACGTGCGAAGGCACTTCGGACCGCACTACAACCCGTGGGACCAGCGATTATGCCTGGTGCCCAACGGCGATCTGTTCCGGGCCATTCGGCACGGGAAGGTCGAGGTTGTCACCGACACCATTGAGCGGTTCACCGCCACCGGAATCCGACTCAACTCGGGTCGCGAGTTACCGGCCGACATCATCATCACCGCAACCGGGTTGAACCTCCAGCTCTTTGGCGGGGCGACAGCTACCGTCGATGGACAACAAGTGGACATCACCAAGGCGATGGCCTACAAGGGCATGATGCTGTCCGGCATCCCAAACATGGCGTACACGGTTGGTTATACCAATGCCTCCTGGACGTTGAAGGCCGACCTAGTGTCGGAGTTTGTCTGCCGCTTGTTGAATTACATGGACGACAACGGCTTTGACGCCGTGGTAGTGGAGCAACCGGGTTCAGATATCGAAGAGCGGCCGTTCATGGAGTTCACCCCGGGTTATGTGCTGCGCTCGCTAGACGAGTTGCCCAAGCAGGGCTCGCGCACCCCGTGGCGCCTGAATCAGAACTACCTGCGCGATGTTCGACTCATCCGGCGCGGCAAGATCAACGATGAGGGTATGCGGTTCGCCAAAAAGCCTGTCGCCGTGCCGGTTTAGGCTAGCAGCTAGACCACGACGATGCCGTCGTCGTCACTGTAGGCGATATCGCCCGGAACGAATGTCACCCCGCCCAGCGTGATCTCGACGTCGCGCTCTCCGGCGCCGGTCTTGGTGCTTTTGCGGGGATTGGTGCCCAGCGCCTTGATGCCGATGTCGATGCCGCGCAACGCGGCGGCGTCTCGCACCGCGCCATGGACGATTAACCCGTTCCAGCCGTTGGAGCGGGCCAATTCAGCGATAAGGTCACCGACTAGCGCGGCATGCAGCGACCCGGCGCCGTCGATCACCAGCACGCCGCCCGCACCTGGCTGCGAGAGGACCGACTTCAGCAGCGCGTTGTCCTGAAAACACCGCACGGTGCTGATCGGTCCGGCGAACTCCGATCGGCCGCCGAACTGGCGGAACTGGAGGTCACAGCTGCGCACGTCGGGCCCGATGTCGTCGACGAGATCGGCGGTTGGCCGAAACGAGATGGTCACCGCGCTGCCACCGCGTTCAGCGGCGGCGCAGCTGCCGGATCAGCAGCAAGGCCAACAGGCTGAGCGTGACTGCAATGATCAGCGGCACGGGCGAGTGGCTCGGTGACGGCGTCGACGTGCTTCCCGCCAGTGGGTCGTTGGCACCCTCCACGGCCGATTTCGCTTGTGCCGCTGCATCTTTAGCCGCCGCGTCAAGCTGGCCGTTGGTTTCGATCCGCTGCTGCAAACCGACCGGCGCCGCCGGCGGTTGCTCGCCCACCGTCGGGGGTGCGGATTTAGCGGCCTTAGCGGGTGCCTTCTTTGCGGGTGCCTTTTTGGCGGGTGCTTTCTTTGCAGGTGCTTTCTTGACGGCCTTCTTAGCTGGCTGCCTTTTAGCCGGCGGTGTGGGTGCGTCGCCAGGCTCGCTGTCGGGTCGATCCTGCGGGTCTGCCATGCGGCCGCTCCTTTACAGCTTTGTCGTCGCTCACTAGGTCGCAGAACGCTCGGGTCCCATCATGCCAGCACACGTTGCTGAGTCATCCGGGCTACCGAGGTTGATTGCCTAGGGCCGGCGCCGCACGGCCCACAATGCGGCCACCGCGACCACCGCCACTGTCCCCAGGACGAATGGCCACGTCGGGACGTCATTGGCGTCGGTGGCCGCGACCACGGATCCGGGTGCACCGGTGGATACCTGCGCGGCGTGCGCAAACGCCACTGCCGGGTTCGCGATCGCGATCAGCACCAAGGTGGCCAGTACAAGGCCCATACCCGCGGTCATTACGGCGCGCTTCCCGCTGACGGACGGACCACCACGAGACGGGTGTGACGTGTGGGGTGCGGTCATCGCGCCGGCGGTTAGGTCAACCCGAGCCGGGCCATCAGGTCCGCCTCGATGCCATCCAGCTGCGACGAGATTGCGGAGTGCGCCGCCCGGCGCCGCTGGGCCGGCATGTGCTCCGCGGCCGCGACGGCCGCCGACAGATCGGCGAGCCGATCGGCAACAGCTGACACGAACTGCTTGGTCTCGACGTCCTTGGGCTTCTTCTCCTGCACCATCCGCAGCGATCGCTCGGCTCCACCGATCCGCGCCGACAACCCAGCGCCATGCCCGGAAAACCGGCCGATCTGTGCCAGCGGAACTCCCAGCTGATCGGCGCGACGCTGGTCGATCAGCCCGCGAGCAGCCATCGCCGCCCGGTAGATCACCGGCGTCAGTATCGGGGCGAGTAGCCGAGAAACCGTCAGCACCCGGCGGATCCGCGTCGGTGACAGCAACTTGCCCTCGCGGGCCGCCTTGAGCTCGGCTTCGGCGACCTTGAGCGCCGCCCGGTCGCTGTCCCGCTGGGCCTTGAGCTGCGCCTTGAGCGCCTTGTCTTCGGCGCGCTGGGCGGCCCGGATGCGGCGCGCTTCGTTCTTGGCGGACAGCTTGGCCTCGAGTTTGGCGCGGGCTTTGATCGCGCGGGCCTCAGCGCGACGGGTCGCGCGGCTCTTCCGCTTGCCGAACAGGCCCATTGCCGGCCGCCTCCCGGTATCTCGTCGACTATCGCCGTGCGTGTGCGCGATCGCTGGGCCAACCCTAATCGGAGCAGCCGGACGGCAACCCGCCAGGTCGGGCGGACCGGTCCGCCGCTATCCGGGACCAAAGCGTGTCGAACGCGTGGCGGGGTTAAGCGTCGAGCCCTTCCGCGCTGCGCAGCTCGTCGACCCGGTCCAAGAGCTTCTGCTGCGCGTGGGCAGGCAACCCGTGGGCCCGCTGCGCGATCCGGCGCACACCGTCGTCGCGCATTGTGGCCAGCCACTGCAGTTCCTTGTCGAGCTTCTCGTAGTACTCGTCGTCGGTGAAGTAGGCCGCCTTGATGCGGAAGAAGTTGGCCAAGGCGGCCATGGTCGCCGCCGACGGGTTCGTGCGGTTTCCGGAGCGTAGCTGCGATAGGTAGGGAGCCGACATCGTGATGCCCTCCGCCTTGAGCGCCGCGATCACCTCCGCGGAGGTGTGCGGCCCGCGTCCGGGCGGATAAACCGTGTCGAACAGGCGGTTCAGGCGGGCAGCGAACGTCGTGCTCATCGATATGACCTCCACCGGGCTCCAGGAGCAAACGGTTATCTATATGTATTTGCTGATCATGGTAGCGACAGTTGTGTCTACAACCAAGTGCAAACCTGAGCGGATCGGGTACCGGTGTTGCACGCGGTCAACGAGAGCACTCCAGATGAGCGTCCAACCGAAACGGTGACGTGTCCACAAGATGAACGGATTTCACAGGTTATCCGCAGAAAACACGCTGAGAACATGCGCTCCATTTTGTCGCGCGCGGGTTCGGCGAAATGATCACATCGACCGTGTCGGCCGGATATGCCCGACTCCGGGCAACCGGCAGCAGACGGGGACCCGCCGAGATAGTGCTTTGCTGTCTGGCGCCGCGCGGAACTCGTCAAGCGACTCGGGACGCGATCCGCGGCTCGCATAGACACTTCCGGATGCGCCGGACCGATACGGCCGGGATGGGCGGTGCGGTCGAATACTGCCCAGCCGGTGTCAGGTCAGTTTCCGGTGATTGCCACCGAGGCTCGCCGCCGCTGACGAGTTTGCGCCATCCGCACCGATACCGCCGCAGCGGCGGCCAGCACGACCGCCGCGGTTACGGCGATGGCAACCGATCTGAAACCCAACGCATCGTCGAACAGCAGCCACAATCCGAACAGCAGGAACAGCAGGCTGGCCACGGCATGCAGTACCCGTTCCGGGACGCGCTGATGCAGCAGGCGCCCCGCACCGATCGCCAGGCCGTCGGCCAGGATCATGCCGACCGTGGTGCCGAGCCACACGCCGGCCCAGTTGTGATCGCTGGCCAAGGTCACCGTCGCCAGCGTTGTCTTGTCACTCAACTCGGCCAGCGCGAACGACGACACCACGGTGAGCAGTGCGAACCGGGGTTCGGAAGCGGTTGACGCGTTCTCGCCGTCGCCGGCCGCGCTCTCGCACCAGGCCCACCCGGCAAAGATCAGGAACGCGATCGCGGATGCGCAGGCTAGGGGACGCGCCGGCACCGCAGCGCCCAGGAAGTGGCCGATCGCGACCGAGATCCCGTGCACCGTGAACGCGGCGATTGCGACCCCAGACAGCACCACCCACCAGCGATAGCGAAGTGCGTAGGTCATCGTGATGAGCTGGGATCTGTCGCCTAGCTCAGCAACGAATACCATTCCCAGACTCAGCAGCGCGGTAGTGAGCATGGCAGGCGACCTTTCGACGCGTTGTCGACGCCCATTGGGTCATCGAACATCGGTCGAAGGTCTCGCCCACCGTCGGAAAGGCGGTTCGCCGGCCGGGCTTTCGCCAGTATGTCGACTCGACGATTCGGGGCTACTCCCCTTCGCTAACGTCCCCAGGTTAGCGGGCGTATTTGATGCGCACTAGGGCGTCGGAGAACTTCGGGCACCCGAATTTTGCGATTCGCCGCCCGAACTAATTCGTTCGAATTTCCTTATGCTGCAAGCAGCATCGCCAGAATTGCGGTATCGGGATGGCTGATCGGGTCGACGCCGACCCGGCTGACCATTGACGTGATGGTGCCGTCCGCTTCAGCCTCCACCCAAGCCGCGCGATGCTCCAATCCCAGATACGGCAATCCGGGCAGCAGCACGCAACCCGACGCCGCTCCAGTACATTCTGGCAGCGACGGCGTCGTCTCCGAGGGGGGATGCAGCATCAGCAATGCCGGGGGCTGGTGATCGGCGAAATAGCCTGGCTGGATTGCTGATTCACCGAAGACGGTGCCCTCCGCCAGTACCAGACCGACCGTCCCCGGCTCGGGTTCGTCGGGCAACTCCTCGCGCGCACCGAACACCGTTGTGGTGGAGAGCAACCCGGGCAACGATGCGACCCGAACCGCGACCATCAGCAGCTGGGCCCACTCTTTGGTCGAATCTGGCCAACGCCCAGAGATCACAAACCCTTTCAGGGCACCACGTGAATGGAAGGGGGCAACCCCTATAGGCCCACCTGACCCGGTATCCATCTCGCCCCTCCGCGCCGCTTCCGCCCGAAGTAACCACGCTGGTAGCTCGAGATAAATGGTAGCTCGAATAGCCAAGCATGCGCGCGGTTTACGCGCCCTGCAACTCGACACGGCCGCCTCTGGGCCGCGTTCACAGAGCGGAAATAAAAGGTCCGGCCAAAAGGCAGGGCGTTATCTGGGCGGCCCCCGAGTTCGGGCACCAAGCCTGCGGCAATGGAGTCAGCCGAATATCAAACCCTTGGTCTGCGAGGTCGCTGCCGCATACCGTGACTGCACATCGGCCCAGTTCACGACATTCCAGAACGCTTTGGCGAAGTCGACCTTGACGTTCTTGTACTGCAGGTAGAAGGCGTGCTCCCACATGTCGAGCAGCAGCAGCGGAACGATACCCAGCGGGAAGTTCGTCTGGTGGTCGTAAACCTGGAATATCAGCAGCTTGTTGCCGAGTGTGTCCCAGCCGAGTGCCGCCCATCCCGATCCTTGCACGGTGGTAGCGGCGGCGTGGAACTGCGCACGGAACTTGTCAAAGGATCCGAACGCGTCGTCGATGGCCGCGGCGAGTTCGCCGGTCGGCTTGTCACCACCGTTGGGCGACAGGTTCTTCCACCAAATGGTGTGATTGACGTGACCACTTAGGTTGAACGCCAGATTCTTCTCATTCAGCAAAATCGCCGAATGGTCGTCCTTGGCGCGTGCCTCTTCGAGTTTGGCGACGGCGTCATTGGCACCCTTGACGTAGGTCGCGTGGTGCTTGCTGTGGTGCAGCTCGTTGATCTGACCCGAGATGTGCGGTTCCAGTGCTCCGTAGTCCCAGTCCAGGTCCGGCAATGTGTATTCGGCCACGGCATTCCTTCCTTCGATGAAATGATCGTCCGACGCGTCTTTCGCGTGGGTGCTCCCACGCGACGGGCTGGCGCTAGCTTGACAGGTCAACCCTGCTCCATGACCGCGCGCGCCGCAACAACGACCCTAGGGGCGATCCCCGGGCACCCGGTGGGCGGGACTCAAGACAAAGCGATGACGGCGAGAACCGCCAGTAACGCCAAGGCGATCAGGGCGGCGCGAAAAGCGGCAATGACGTAGGCATGGTTCCAGACCGGCGAGCCCGAATTCGGCGGCGTTGTCGACCCTGGACGGTACGAGTGTGTGGCCATCGGCCGCCTTTCACCTGCTTGCTCACCTCGCGCCGGTGAGGTGAATCACAACTAAGTGTCGTGCTCGCGATCATAACGCCTGGTGAATGAGTCGGGAAACTTGGCACCAAACAGGGCATACCGGGAGGTCCGATCGCGGCGCCGGCAGCACCGTGAAACGTGGAGTTGGCAGGCTTTCGGAGCGCACCGGGCCGGACCGGGTGGGAGTGCCTTGCCTACCCGGGCGGGGATGGATGCTTAGCGGGACAATCCATTTCGCTCGGGCACCGGCCAGGCTGTCGATTAGAACGCCTCGGCGGACCCTGTTATCCACAGTTCTGGTCCAGGCTGACGGATAGAGGCGGTGTCAATGCCGTTGGTCTCATTTCAGCCGTTGTGGATAAAGTTGTGGAAACTGTGGATAGCCATAGATTGCTGTGTCGGGTTGTGCGCCGGTGCCCGGACGCGTTCGATCCAGCGCGAAAGCCGGGGTCTGCCACCACGTCGTTGGGGCTGACGCTGCGAGGAACGCCGCACCGGTGCCGGGGCCGGACATCCCGTTAGGCTGGTCCGGTGATCCAAGTGTGCTCCCAGTGCGGCACTCGGTGGAACGTCCGCGAGCGGCAACGCATGTGGTGTCCACGCTGTCGGGGGGCGCTGATGGCGCCGCTGGCGGAGATGACGGCCGAGGAGCGCTGGCGGACGCCGGCCGGCGCGCAGGTACCGACGGCTCCCGCGATGCGGCGCACGCCGCCGCGGCTTCCCCCGGGCTTTCGCTGGATAGCGGTGCGGCCCGGGGCCGCACCGCCGCCGCGGCATGGGCCACGGTTGCGTGGGCCCACTCCCCGCTACGCGGTGATACCGCGTTGGGGTCTTGCGGACCGTGTCGACCAGGCACCCGCGCCGGCGGCAGTTTCGGCGAAGGCAGCGGCCATCGGTACCGGTGCGCCAGCGGCGGTGCGCACCATGCTGTTTGTCAGTCTGCTGGTGTTCAGCATCGCGGCATTGGTGTTCGTGGTGCGGTATGTGCTGCTGGTGATCAACCGAAACACATTGTTGAACTCGGTGGTGGCCGGCGCCTCGGTCTGGTTGGGGATTTTGGTCAGCTTGGCGGCGATCGTGGCGGCGGGCACTACCGTTGTGCTGCTGATCCGGTGGCTGATCGCCCGCCGGGCCGCCGCGTTCCTGCATCAGGGCCTGCCGGAGCAGCGTTGCGCCCGTGCATTGTGGGCGGGCTGTCTGCTGCCGGTGGTCAATCTGCTGTGGGCCCCGGTGTACGTCATCGAGCTGGCGCTCGTCGAGGACCACTACGCTCGGCTGCGCAGGCCGATCGTGGTGTGGTGGATCGCATGGGTTGTTAGCACCGCGATATCGATCTTCGCCATCGCTACCAGTTGGGTCTCCGACGCTCAGGGCATCGCGAACAACACCGTCATGATGGTGCTCGCGTATCTGTGTGCGGCAGCCACAGTCGCCACCGTGGCAAGGGTCTTCGAGGGGTTCGAGCGAAAGCCGGTCGAACGTCCGGCGCATCGCTGGGTCGTGGTGAGCCGAGACGCGTCCACCCCGCCCGCGTCTGCTGCTTCGGTTGAGTTGGAGGGGCAGGAACCGGCAGCATAGTGGACATGACGTGGGCCGACGAGGTGCTCGCCGGACATCCCTTTGTGGTTGCCCACCGCGGTGCGTCGGCCGCCCGGCCGGAGCACACTCTTTCCGCCTATGACCTGGCGCTCAAAGAAGGCGCCGACGGCGTGGAATGTGATGTGCGGTTGACCCGCGACGGCCATCTGGTTTGTGTGCACGACCGCCGGCTGGACCGGACCTCGACGGGAGCTGGTTTGGTCAGCACGATGACCCTGGCCCAGCTACGCGAATTGGAGTACGGCGCGTGGCACGACAGCTGGCGCCCGGACGGTTCGCATGGCGACACGAGTCTGCTGACGCTGGACGCGCTGGTTTCGCTGGTTCTCGACTGGCACCGGCCGGTGAAGATCTTCATCGAGACCAAACATCCCGTCCGCTATGGCTCGCTAGTGGAGAACAAGCTGCTGGCGCTGCTGCACCGCTTCGGTATCGCCGCGCCCGCCTCCGCCGACCGGTCCCGTGCGGTGGTGATGTCGTTTTCGGCGGCCGCGGTCTGGCGGATCCGGCGGGCTGCACCGCTGCTGCCGACGGTGTTGCTCGGCAGGACCGCCCGGTACCTGACCAGCGGTGCGGCCACCGCCGTCGGGGCAACCGCGGTAGGACCCTCGTTGCCCGCGTTGAAGGAATACCCGCAACTCGTCGATCGCTCCGCGGCACAGGGCCGGGCGGTGTACTGCTGGAACGTCGACGAGTACGAGGACATCGACTTTTGCCGGGAGGTCGGAGTGGCCTGGATTGGTACTCATCACCCCGGCCGCACCAAGGCCTGGTTGGCAGATCGGCGGGCTAACGGGAGCTGATCGGTCCGCCCTAGAGGTGGCCGCCGGCAACGTGCGGGGCGCCCGATGCGGCCGGGGCCCGATCCACCTCGCGCGCGACGAAGTTCTCCAGTTCGAACAGGTTGGCCCCGGCTCGATCGGCAACCCGCAGGAGGGTGGACATCAAGGCCACCTCTTCGATCTGCTCCTGCAAGAACCACTGCATGAACTGCTCGCCGAGGAAGTCGCCCTCGTCGCGCGCCACGGCTGTCAGCCGACCGACCTGGTCGGTGACCGCGCGTTCCTGATCGAGTGCCAGCGCCAATGCCTCGCGTGGTCGGTCGAACTGGTTGTGCACCGTGTCCACGCCGGGGATCTCGACCCGCAGGTCGCGGTCGAGTAGATGTTGCACCAGCATCATCGCGTGGTTTCGTTCCTCGATTGCTTGGCCGTAAAAATGTTTCGCCAACTGAGGCAGGTCCTCGCTGTCGAAATAAACTGCGATCGCCACATATTGTTGTGCCGCGGTGAATTCGTTGTAAATCTGTTCTTGCATTAATGCATGGAATTTTGTCTTGGGACCGTCATATTCTGTCATAGAATGCAGGTTAGCGCAGGTAGGTGGCGGTAAGCAACGAAGGTATTACTTACTCAGGAAAGGCTTTCCTACATAGCGCAGCCAAGAATGGCCCTCCTATTGAGGGCAGGTTTGCCTAAGTAAAGCATGGCTATGGTGAAAAGGCCTATGCTTTTCGCCCGAATTTGCGGCGTGGAGCACATCGAGGCGGTTGAATTCGTGGAGAAGCAGCGTCGCTACAGCTGTCCGTCGAGGGCGGCGGCCGGCACCGGCGCGTCGGAGGCCAGCGCGTCGAACAACTCGCCGGCCGCGTGATGGTTCCACACCACCACCGAGCCCGCGCCGCTGTCGGTGAGCTCCCCGATGGGGACGGTCATCGGGGTGGTCTGCCCGTGCAGCGCCCAGCCGAGTCGGGCCAGGTCCCATACGTGGTCACCCTGGTCAACGATCAGCGAGCCGGCGGCCGCCCGCGGCACCGCGTACCAGCGCCACGGATTGAGCCACACAGCCGGGGTTGCAACCCGGTGTAGTAGCGCCGACATGAACTGCCGTTGGTTGACCATCCGGTCCAGATCGGCCCGCGGTGTTGCCCGAGTCCGGACGTAACCCAACGCTGTGCGCCCGTTGAGCGTCTGGCAGCCAGCCGGTAGGTCAATGCCGGCCAACGGATCGCCGATCGGTTCGGGCGGGCACATGGTAATCCCGCCGAACGCATCAACGAGGTCGGCGAATCCGCTGAATCCGACCTCGGCGTAGTGGTCGAGGCGCAGCCCGGTGGCCAGCTCGACCGTCTGTGTCAGCAATTGAGCCCCGCCCAACGCGAACGCGGCGTTAATCTTGTCCCGGCCGTGACCGGGGATTCCCACATAGGAGTCGCGCGGGATCGACACCAGTGTCGTCGGGTTGGCAGAGGCGAATCCCGGCACGTGCACCAGCAGAATCGTGTCGGTGCGCCCGCTGCCGATGTCGCCGCCGGTAGCCAGTTCCTGCTGCCGCTCGGGGGACAGGCCGGCACGACTGTCGGAACCGACCAGCAGCCAATTGCTGCCGCGGCCGGTTCCGGGCCGATCGGCGTAGTCGGTGAACACTGCCTCGCGATGCAGCGTGGTGTCGAGCCAAACCGCCCCGGCGAGGATGCCGGCACCGGCCAGGAGCAGACCCACGAGCAGACTTGCCGCCAACGCCCGGCCCCAGCGGCGCTTGCCACGTGTGCGGCGGCGCGCCCTCGATACGACCGGGCGCGGCGGCGGGCGATTCGGCCGCCGGGCGGGCCGCAACCGCACCGAGGGCGGTGCGACTACCGGTCGCGGCGGATTCGTGTCGCGGCGAATCACCTGCGAGGGTTCGCGCCGCGCCGCGGGCGGCACAGGTCTTGGAGGTTGTTGCTGTCCCGGCGGTTGCGCTGATCGATCGCCGTTCACCCGGACAACCTACGTGGTCGAGTCGTTGCGCGCAGCCAGCCGGCACGGCCCAGCGGCGGGCGCGTCCGCTACCGGCGAGCGCGCAGCCCATTGCGGAATGGGCAACCCATCAGCACCCGGATGGCATGGCTTAACCCGGTCATGTCGTCCACCGGCTTGTGGAACGGCAGCCGGATGTCGCGATCGCCGTCGTGATCTTCGACGCGAAACCGAACGCCGTACCGGTCGAGACCAAGGGGGCGAACCAGCCCGCGTCGCAGCGGTGCCGGCAGCCTGGAAACCAGCCGCGCCACCACATCGTTGTGGGCGGTGGTCAGATGCCAGAGCAAGGTCGATTCGATTTCGCAGAACGGGTCGGGCCGAGCCGTGAGCAGATCCGCGACGGTGACGGGCTCGGCGCCGGTGGCGTCGGTCACCACCACGGATTCGATCTCGAGCCGCAACAGCGTGTACCGGGACTGCGCCTCGTTGGGGGGCCCGGACCTCGGGTTCTCGACTTGCAGCAGCGCCGGATTCGGATTCTCCGCGGCGATCAGGTCAAGCGTCTCGGCCAGCGTCGCCCGTGGGAAATGGTGGAGGCTGCCGCGGACCCACACCAGCGAACGGACGGGTTCACGTACCGGCAGCGGCGCGTAGTCGGTCAACTCCAGCAGCGCTTGCGATCCGGCCACGCCGCCACGATCGACCGGAACCGCAACGGCGAAAGACCCGTCGTACATCAGGTGGTGTATCGGTATCGCGACCGGATCCTGCCGCTCGACCGCCAGCAGGGCACCCCCGGCCCGCGCGCAGGCGCTGCGAATGCGTTCGGCAGTCGTCGGCGCGGGACTAGTCAGCGGCGGCATCACGGCTCCTTATCTGCTTAGGTAAGCCTAAGTTAACTAAGATCGGGTCGGGTCGCAAGAGTTGGCGGCGCGTGGTGCGCCGTTAGGGTTGTGGGCGTGGCCCGCATCGCTTACCTCGGTCCGGAGGGGACATTCACCGAGGCAGCGCTGGTCCGGATGACCGCGGCCGGCCTGATACCCGAAACTGGGCCCGATGCCCTGCAGCGGCTACCGATCGAGAGCACGCCCGCAGCGCTGGATGCGGTCCGCGATGGTGGTGCGGACTATGCCTGCGTGCCGATCGAGAACTCGATCGACGGCTCCGTGATGCCCACCTTGGATGGCCTGGCCGCCGGTTCGCCCCTGCAAGTGTTCGCCGAGACCACGCTGGACGTCGCGTTCAGCATCGTGGTCAAACCGGGCCGCGAAGCCAGCCCTGGGGCCGGTGACGTGCGGACCGTGGCGGCCTTCCCGGTCGCGGCCGCACAGGTGCGGCACTGGCTGGCGGCTCATCTGCCCGGCGCCGAGCTGCGGCCGGCTTACTCCAATGCCGACGCGGCCCGGCAGGTGGCTGACGGCTTGGTCGACGCCGCGGTGACCTCGCCGCTGGCGGCCACGCACTGGGGATTGGCGGCCCTGGCCGACGGTGTCGTCGACGAAGCCAACGCCCGCACCCGATTCGTCCTGGTTGGCCAGCCCGGGCCGCCACCGGCGCGTACCGGAGCCGATCGCACCTCGGCAGTGTTGCGCATCGACAACGCGCCGGGCGCGCTGGTCGCTGCGCTGGCCGAGTTCGGCATCCGCGGCATCGACCTCACTCGGATCGAATCCCGGCCTACCCGTACCGAACTGGGCACCTACCTGTTCTTCGTGGATTGTGTTGGCCACATCGACGACGTCGCCGTCGCCGAGGCACTCAAAGCGTTGCACCGGCGTTGTGCTGATGTGCGATACCTGGGTTCCTGGCCGACGGGGTTGGCCACCGGGGTGGTGCCGCCGCCGGTGGACGAGGCGGCAACTTGGCTGGCGCGGCTGCTGGCCGGCAAGCCCGAGCAAGCTCGGGCTAGTACCGACGGCGGCGGGTCCGCGGCATGAGCGGTCGTTTGGTGCTGCTGCGGCACGGCCAGTCCTATGGCAACGTCGAGCGCAGGTTGGACACGTTGCCACCGGGGGCAGCGCTGACACCGCTGGGGCGCGATCAAGCCAGGGCGTTCGCGCGTGCCGATTGTCGCCGGCCGGCCATGCTCGCGCACTCGGTGGCCATTCGGGCCTCGGAGACGGCCGCGGTGATCGCCGCCGAGCTCGACGTGGTGGCCCACGAATTTGCCGGTATTCACGAGGTACAGGTCGGGGAGCTGGAAAACCGCAACGACGACGAGGCGGTCGCGGTGTTCAACGCCATCTACAGCCGCTGGCATCGCGGGGAACTGGATGCGCAACTGCCAGGCGGTGAGACCGCCAACGACGTCTTGGATCGCTATCTACCGGTGCTGGCGGACCTGCGCATGCGCTACCTCGACGACGACGACTGGGACGGCGACATCGTCGTCGTCAGCCATGGCGCGGCGATCCGGCTAGCCTCCGCGGTGCTCGCCGGGGTGGATGGCAGCTTTGTGCTGGACAACCACCTGGACAACGCCGAGTCGGTGGTGCTGGCCCCGATAACCGACGGGCGGTGGAGCTGTGTGCGGTGGGGCGTGCGGACGCCGCCGTTCTATCCTGAGCCCGCCGAACACCCGGCCAGCCCGGTTATCGAGGCGGTGACGTCAAGCACTGACCCGATGGGCTGATCGGACCAGCCCGGTTGGCGCGACCGATTGAGCGCATCCGCAGCCGACGGCACTGCAGTCCACCGCGAAGGCGTGCGGTAACAGGTCGGGGCTGACGCAGTCCCGCTCGATGCATTCCGCGCGGTGATGCAGCGGGCCTTCAGCATGACGAATGATGGTGCCGTGGCAGTGCTCCAAGCCTGCCCGGCAGTCGCGGCAGTCCGTGCTCATGAGCCGTTCATAGCACCGCGCGCCGTCGAATCCGGGATGCCGCGCCCGGGGGCGCTGGTGGTTCACCCCCAACCCAGTTGGTCCAGGCGTTCGTCATCGATGCCAAAGTGGTGGGCGATCTCATGGATCACCGTGATCGCCACCTGCTCGACGACCTCGTCCGCGGAGTCGCAGGTGTCCAACAGCGCGTCCCGATAGATCGTGATGGCGTCCGGCAACGATCCGGCGTAATCGGAGTCCCGCTCGGTCAACGCCACCCCTTCGTACAGCCCGAGCAGATCGTTGTCCCGCGGGTGGCGGTCGGCGACCAACACCACGACGTTGTCCATGGCGGCCGCCAATTCGGGCGGAATCAGGTCGAGTGCGTCGGAGACCAGGTCGTCGAACCGCTGCGGGTCCATCCGCACTGCCACCCGGTTAGCCCGCCGGTGCGGGCTCAGCGGCCCCGGGCGCCGGCGCCCCGGCGTCCGCGGGGGGTGGCTGGGTCTCGGCCGGTGCCTGCGGCGCGGGAGCCGCCGGAGTTGGCGATCCGGGTGCCCGGGTGGGCGTCACCACGGGTTGTTGGTTCGGGAGGTGCTGATTGCCCGGCGGGTTACTCGGGAATTGTTGCGGTGGGGCGGCGGGTTGAGATGTCGGCAGCTGCACCGGAATCGGCGGCAGATTGAGCCGCTCTTCGGGAATGTCGGGCGGGGGTATCGGAGGCTGGCCGTTGATCAACAGGTCCCCCTTGGCGCTGTTCACCAGGGTTGCCCAGCCCCCGTTGCCGAGCGTCGCCCCGATGCTGCACGCGACCTCTCGACTACCCGCCGACCAACTGGGCAGCGATAGCGTGGGGTAGATCAGCGTCAGCGTGGTGGTGCGCAACTTGATGGGCGCCAGGTAGGCATTCGTCATCCGGGTGCACGCGTCCTTGATAAACCCGTCCTGCTCGGGTTCGGCGGGCAGCGCATCGGGAAACTTCTCGGACAGATTGACCGTGCCGGAGACTTCCATTGCGTGCGGTGCCGCGCAGTCCACCGGAACGTCGATCGGCTGGTTGGTGGTGGAGTCGATACCCAGGCAGGTGCCGGCCGGCCAGACCTTGGACTGGTCGATGTCGGCGACCTTGCCTTTAAAGACGAGCTGCTGGTTGTTCGGACCGGGCGAGTGCACGCCGCAGAGCATGCGGCGCTCGCCAGCCTGCCGCCATGCCCGGTCGCCGGGCCACAGCATGCTGATGGTGAATTTGCTGTTGGGATCGAACTTTGCGCCGAGGTAGCGGCGCACGGCAGCCTCGCACTGCTCCTCGCTGATCTGCTGAATGCGGGCGGGCGACGGGGGAGCGGCGTTGGGCCCGTACTCCGAGCCGGGGAACGTCCGCATGTCGATGGACTCGGCGACTTCGAACCGGTGGTCGTCGGCGCAGCTGACGATGACGGCGGACTCCGGCGTGCCGTCCGGCCACATCAGACAGTCCCCGCTGGCAGCGCGGTTGAAGGTGCCGTTGCTCTTGGCGCCGGTGTTGGGCCTGGCAGTGCCGTCGATATAGCCGGCCAGCCGCCCCGGCCCGGTGCCGACGACGGGAATCGCGGTGACCAGCCCGGCGATCAGCAGGCCGCCCAAAGCGGTGAGTAGCAGCGCTCGCCGGGTTGCTGTCGCCTGCAGGGCACGCGGCCACCGGGATCGGGCCAGGAGCTGTTCCGCTACCCCGTCCGGGGGGCTGGCGGGTTCGCCGGCGGGGTCGCCGGGATCTGCGGGTTCCTGCTCGGGCGCGTCCAACATCCGCTCCATTCTGACAGGCCTGGAGCGGCCGCGTGACCAATGTTGCAGTTGTCATCTTGCGGGACTTTTGCACGGCGGTTACGCGGCCGGCTGGCGCCACCCCGGTTCGGCGGCAAAAGTAGTCTTGCGGCCGTGATCGACCTGAAGCTGCTTCGCGAAAACCCCGACGCCGTACGCCGCTCGCAACTCAGCCGCGGCGAGGACCCGGCGCTGGTGGATGCCCTGCTGACGGCTGACGCCGCCCGCCGGGACGCGATCTCGGCAGCGGACTCGCTGCGCGGTGAGCAGAAGAGGGTCAGCAAGAGCGTCGGCGCCGCGTCAGCTCAGGAGCGCCCGACGCTGCTGCAGCGTGCCAAGGAACTCGCCGAACAGGTCAAAGCCGCCCAGGCGAGCCAGGCCGAAGCGGAGAAGGCGTTCACCGCGGCACACATGGCGATCTCCAATGTCATCGTGGCCGGGGTACCCCCGGGCGGGGAGGACGACTACGCGGTTCTGGATATCGTCGGCGAGCCACCGCAGCTCGAGAACCCGAAGGACCACCTGGAACTCGGCGAAGCACTGGGCCTCATCGACATGGCGCGCGGCGCGAAGGTTTCCGGCTCGCGGTTCTACTTCCTGACCGGCCAGGGCGCGCTGCTGCAGCTGGGTCTGCTGCAACTGGCGCTGCGACTGGCCGTCGACAATGGCTTTATCCCGATGATCCCGCCGGTGCTGGTGCGCCCGGAGGTGATGGCCGGGACCGGATTTCTGGGCGCCCACGCCGACGAGGTATACCGGGTCCAGGTCGACGACCTCTACCTGGTGGGCACCTCCGAAGTGCCGCTGGCCGGCTACCACGCCGACGAGATCCTGGATCTGTCGGCCGGCCCGCTGCGCTATGCGGGCTGGTCGTCGTGCTTCCGACGCGAGGCCGGCAGCTACGGCAAGGACACCCGTGGCGTCATCCGGGTGCACCAGTTCGACAAGGTGGAGGGCTTCGTCTACTGCGCACCCGCCGAAGCCGAGGCCGAACATCAACGCCTGCTGGGCTGGCAGCGCGAGTTGCTGGCGCGCATCGAGGTCCCGTACCGGGTCGTCGACGTTGCCGCGGGCGATCTGGGCTCGTCGGCCGCGCGCAAGTTCGACTGCGAGGCCTGGGTCCCGACGCAGGGCACCTATCGCGAGCTGACGTCGACGTCCAACTGCACCACGTTCCAGGCCCGCCGGCTGGCGACACGCTACCGGGATGCCAACGGTAAGCCGCAGATTGCCGCGACGCTCAACGGCACGCTGGGTACCACCCGGTGGCTGGTCGCGATCCTGGAGAACCACCAGCAGCCGGACGGCAGTGTGCGGGTCCCCGAGGCGCTGGTTTCGTTCGTCGGCACCGAGCTGCTGGAGCCGACCTCCTGATGCTCATGCGCGCGCCCGGTGGCGAACTTGCTGGTGCCGGTGTTGGCGTTCGAGGGTGGCGAAGTAAAAGGCAAACGCGAAGGCGAAGCTGGTGAATAGGCTGGCGACGAAGTACAGCCAGGGGCGCCGTAGCCCGCGCCGGTAGCCGTCGACTATCGAGAACAGCGGCAGCAGGATGACATTGGCGATCGTGTAGTCCTGGCTGGCCGAACCGGCGGCCGGGTTGGTGAACATCAACCGGATGTAGTCCGACCAGCTGCCGGGGCCCCAGATGGGGTTGGTCGACCCGTGCGCGTACTCCTGCACGAAGCGGATGTTGAAGTACCAGCCCAGCGCGATCGACGCGATACCGACGACGTAATACACGCATTCCAGCGGCGAGAACCACGCCCCGCCGGCGGGCCGGGAAAAGACGTTTGGGTTCGACGTGACGATCCAGCCGACGACGACAACCCCGAGTACTGCGTGAACGAGAAGCGACACCATGGGCGCAGTCTCATCTCGACCGGAAGTTTTGTCAATATTGACAGAACTGATCGCGGAGGACTGGGGTACCTTACTGCCATGGTCCGGCCCGCTCATACGGCCCGCAGCGAACGCACCCGCGAGGCACTGCGCCAGGCGGCGCTGGTGCGATTTCTGGCGCAGGGCTTCGAGGACACCTCGGCCGAGCAGATCGCCTCGGACGCGGGGGTGTCGCTGCGGACCTTCTATCGCCACTTCAGGTCCAAACACGATCTGCTGTTTGCCGACTACGATGCCGGACTGCACTGGTTTCGCGCGGCACTGGACTCCAGACCGGCCGACGAATCGATCATCGATTCCGTGCAGTCGGCCATCTTCTCGTTTCCCTATGACGTTGACGCGGTGACGAAAATCGCCGCGCTGCGGGACACCGAGCTGGACTCGGGCCGCATCGTTCGCCACATCCAGCAGGTTCAAACCGACTTTGCCGACGCCATCGCCGCACAACTGCGACGGCGCAGGTGTGCCGCCCAGGCGGCGGCGCATACGCCGGACGCTCGGGTACGCATCGCGGTGACCGCCCGCTGTGTAGCGGCCGCGGTTTTCGGCGCGATGGAGGTCTGGATGGTCGGCAGCGATCGGTCCCTGGGCGAGCTGGCGCGGGTGTGCCACCTGGCGTTGGAGTCGGTGCGGTCCGGCATCACCGACGCTTGGCTGCCTGAAACCGGGGCCGGCTCAGTTTCGTCATAATTGACAAAACCTTGGCTCCGTGCCAGCCTCGCATTCTGGAGGCCTCGAGATGACTGGTTATGACGCAATAGTTGTCGGCGCAGGGCACAACGGGCTGACCGCGGCGGTGCTACTGCAGCGAGCCGGACTGCGGACCGTGTGTCTGGACGCCAAGCGCTACGCCGGCGGGATGGCCGCCACGGTGGAGCTGTTCGACGGGTACCGGTTCGAGATTGCCGGATCGGTGCAATTCCCGACGTCCTCGACGGTCAGCAGCGAGTTGGGCCTGGATACCTTGCCCAGCGTCGACCTGGAGGTGATGTCGGTAGCGCTACGCGGGGTCGGTGACGACCCGGTGGTCCAATACACCGATCCGATGAAGATGCTTGCCCACCTGGGCGACGTGCACGGGGCGGACGCCGTCACCGGGATGGCCGGGCTGCTGGCGTGGAGCCAGGCGCCGACACGGGCGCTGGGTCGCTTCGAAGCTGCAACGCCGCCCAAGACCTTCGACGAGATGTATGCGTGTGCCACAAATGAATTCGAGCGATCAGCGATCGACGACATGCTGTTCGGTTCGGTCACCGATGTGCTCGACCGCTATTTCCCGGACCGCGAGAAGCACGGTGCCCTGCGCGGCTCGTTCACCGTGCTGGCCGTCAACACCCTGTATCGCGGACCGGCCACACCGGGCAGCGCGGCCGCGCTGGCCTTTGGATTGGGTATTCCCGACGGCAATTTCGTGCAGATGAAGAAGCTGCGCGGCGGCATCGGCACCCTGACCGGCCACCTGCGTGAACTGCTCGAAGATAGCGGCGGCGAAGTCCGGCTGCGTACCAAGGTAACCGGGATCCTGGTCGGCGATGGCCGGGTGCGCGGCGTCCGCACTGAGGCGGGGGACACGTTGACGGCGCCGATTGTCGTCTCCGCGATCGCGCCGGACGTCACGCTCACCGAGCTGATCGACCCGGCTGCGCTGCCGACCGACATCCGCGACCGGTACACACGGATCGACCACCGCGGCAGCTATCTGCAGATGCACTTCGCGCTCGAGGCGACCCCTACCTTCGCCGCCCCCTACCCCGAGCTCAACGATCCGCAGCTGCAGGCCTCGATCGGCATCTTTGCTACACCGGAGCAAGTCCAGCAGCAGTGGGAGGATTGCCGGCGCGGGATCGTCCCGGTCGATCCGACGGTCGTGTTGCAGATCCCGTCGCTGCATGACCCCGATCTAGCCCCAGCGGGTAAGCACGCCGCATCGGCGTTCGCATTGTGGTTCCCGATCGAAGGGGGCCCGAATCGAGACTATGGCCAAGCGAAGGTCGAAATGGGGCAGCGAGTGATCGACAAAATCACTCGCCTGGCGCCGAACTTCGCGGGCAGCATCACTCGGCACACCACCTTCACCCCCAAGCACATGGGCGTGATGTTCGGTGCCCCGGGTGGGGACTACTGCCACGGACTGTTGCATGCGGATCAGATCGGTCCCAACCGGCCAGGCCCGAAAGGCTTTCTCGGCCAACCGATACCGATCGAGGGGCTATACCTGGGTAGTGCGGGCTGCCACGGCGGGCCGGGGATCACCTTTATCCCCGGGTACAACGCTGCCCATCAGGCACTGGCCGATCGTACGGTTTAGCGTCCAAGCGGGTGAACTCGTCGTGCCGGTACAGCTTCACACATTCGGCCCGTCTGACCTTGCCGCTTGTGGTGATTGGAATCGAGCCAGGCGATACCAGAACCAGATCCGACACGCTCAATCCATGCGAGGCGGATATCGCCGAGGTCACCTCGCGCTTGACGACGCCCAGCCTGTCGCCATCCGAGTTGCCGCGCTTCTTGAGCTCGACGATGGCAACCAACTTCTCTACGCCGTTGCCCGGAACCGCTATCGCCGCGCAGCGGCCCCGAGTGATCTCCTGGATCGTTGCCTCGATGTCATCGGGAGAATGATTGCGTCCGTAGACGATCAACAGATCCTTGATGCGGCCGATGATGAATATCTTTCCCTCCGACACGAAGCCCGAGTCGCCAGTGCGTAGCCAAGGCCCTTCGGGCGTGCCGGCCGAGGGAGCGACCAGAGCCGCTCCGAAGGTGCGCTCGGTCTCATCGGGCTTCTCCCAATAGCCGACCGAGACGTTGTCGCCGTGCACCCAGATCTCACCGATCGTTGCGGCCGGGCACTCGGTACGGGTGTTGGGATCGACGATCCGAACAGTGGGTGACTGCGGCAGCGGGTAGCTGACCAGAGGTGTGCCCGCCGCGGTTGCGCATGGCTTGGCCCGCCCAGCCGAAAGTTCGTCGGGTTCGAAGTAGCAGATTTCTGGTGGTTGGCCAGCTCGGCTGCTCGCCACGTAGATGGTGGCCTCCGCGAGGCCATACGCGGGCCGGAGTGCCGACTCCGCAAGATTGAAGCGGCTAAACCGGTCCGCAAATCGCCTGAGAGTCGCGGGATGCACCCGCTCGCTACCGTTGACGATGGTGTGGACTCGCCCCAGGTCCAGCCCGGCCAGGTCGTCGTCCGATGTTTTTGCTGCGGCAAGCTCGAAGGCGAAGTTCGGCGCAGCTGAAAATGCCGTACCCTCGCTGGCCATCAATTGCAACCAGCGGGCGGGTCGCTGTAGGAAAGCCACGGGGCTTGCAAGCACAGCGCCACAACCCACAATAATCGGCGCACAAACTCCCAAAAGCAAACCCAGGTCGTGATAGAAAGGCAGCCAGGACATAATAAACAGGTCCAGCGGCGGAACGCCCCGCGTGTCGGCAAAATAGCCCGCCATCAATTGCTGGAAATTTACGAACACATTATTATAGGTAATCATTGCGCCGGCGGGCGTGCGAGTCGATCCCGAAGTGTATTGCAAATAAGCGGTCGTTTGGCGGGCATCGTCGGCGGCGTTAAACCGTATCGGAACGTCCAGGTCTAGCTCATCGATGGCGATTGTTGATGCGGCGGCCACGCCGGGTAGTGGCGTAGTGTGTTGGGCGACAACATCGACTGACGTGGATGTTGTCAGAATAACACTGGGCGCCGCATCGCGCACCACTGAATCAACACGTTCATCGCTGGCGCCGCCAAGCGGGACCGAAAGCGGAACAGCGATAAGTCCAGCCTGTAATGCGCCCAGAAACGCGACAATGTAATCAAGTCCTTGTGGCGCCAATATCACCGCGCGGTCGCCAACCGAGGCATGGCGGCTGAGTTCCGATGCGACGTTCAGGGTCCGTCGATATACCTGCGACCACGTAAGGCTTTCGCGCATGCCCTCCCAGTCCCGCTCGTAATCGATGAAAGTAAATGCCATGCCATCGGGGTGCAGATTGACGCACTGGCGCAACATCGAGGGAATGGAAGGCGAAGCCATGAGGCGTCAGAGTACCGCCCCGGCGTCTGAGATGCCGCACACTTGGGCTCGACGAGAAGCCCAAGCACCCGAGGTATGGATCGGCGAGACGCCGACTAAGCGGGATGATCGGCTGGGCCAGATCGCGGCGCAACTCGGGCCCCGTTCTGGGGAGGTCACCACCGGCCACTGGGACTAAAGAGCCACCAAAGGCACAGCTACACCGAAGGATCGGTGGCTACGCTGCGGATGCCTCCGGCACCACCTGGGCTTGGGGTCGGTGGCGTCGGGCACTGGCGAAGATAGGGGTGCATGGACGTTGGGTGAACCACGGGTGACTCCGGTTGCTGTTATCGGCATGGCCTGCCGGCTTCCCGGGGGTATCGACTCCCCAGAGTTGTTGTGGCAGGCGCTATTACGAGGCGACGACTTAATCTCCGAGGTTCCGCGGGAACGATGGGATTGCGACGAGTACTACGACCCGCAGCCTGGTGTGCCCGGTCGGACGGTGTGCAAGTGGGGCGGATTCCTGGACAACCCCGCGGACTTCGATTGTGAGTTCTTTGGGATCGGCGAGCGGGAAGCGATTGCGATCGATCCGCAGCAGCGTCTGTTGCTGGAGACCTCCTGGGAGGCCATGGAGCGGGCGGGTCTTACACGGCAAACATTGGCCGGCTCGGCGACCGGTGTGTTCGCAGGCGTGACCCATGGCGACTACACGATTGTGGCCGCCGACGCCCAACAATTGGAGGGGCCGTACGGATATCTGGGCAACAGCTTCAGCATGGCGTCGGGCCGGGTCGCGTACGCCATGCGACTGCACGGTCCGGCGATAACCGTTGACACCGCGTGCTCGTCCGGTTTGGCCGCTGTGCACATGGCATGTCGCAGCCTGCACGAGGGTGAAAGCGCCCTTGCCCTGGCGGGCGGTGTCGCGCTGATGTTGGAGCCGCGCAAGGCCGCTGCTGGCTCCGCATTGGGCATGTTGTCTCCGACCGGACGTTGTCGCGCGTTCGACATCGCGGCCGACGGGTTCGTGTCCGGCGAGGGTTGCGCCGTGCTCGTGCTCAAGCGGTTGCCGGACGCGTTGGCCGATGGTGACAGGATCCTGGCGGTGGTCCGCGGCACGTCCGCAAACCAGGATGGCCACACGGTGAATATTGCGACACCTTCGCAGCCCGCACAGGTCGCGGCCTATCGGGCGGCGCTGGCCGCCGGTGGCGTGGACGCCGCTACGGTCGGCATGGTCGAGGCGCATGGCCCCGGCACCCCGATCGGTGACCCCATCGAATACGCCAGTGTCTCCGAGGTGTACGGGGTCGACGGCCCCTGCGCGCTCGCATCGGTGAAGACCAACTTCGGTCACACCCAGTCGACCGCTGGGGTGCTGGGGCTGATGAAGGTGGTCCTCGCCCTGGAGCATGGCGTGGTTCCGCGCAATCTGCACTTCACCCGGCTGCCTGACGAGATTGCCGGGATCAAAACCAACCTCTTTGTGCCCGAGGTGACCACACCGTGGCCGACCAACGGTCATCAGGTGCCCCGGCGGGCGGCAGTGTCGTCTTATGGGTTCTCGGGAACGAACGTGCACGCCATCGTGGAGCAAGCCCCGCACACCGCGACCCAGGCCGGGGTGGCGGCCCCCTTCCCGACCGCCACCCCGGCTGTGTTCGTGCTGTCCGCCTCCTCCGCCGACGCGCTGAGGCAAACCGCGCGGCGGCTGGCCAGCTGGGTACCCGAGCACGCCGACTCGCTCGCGCTCTCGGATCTGGCGTACACATTGGCGCGCCGGCGCACCCACCGGTCGGTGCGGGCGGCGGTCATCGCAAGCGGTGTCGACGAGCTGATTGCCGGTTTGTGCGAGGTCGCCGACGGAGACACTCCGTACCAGCCCGCGGTGGGGCAGGATGACCGAGGCCCGGTCTGGCTGTTCTCCGGGCAAGGGTCTCAGTGGGCGGCGATGGGCGCTGACCTGCTGGCGAACGAATCGGTGTTCGCCGCGACCGTTGCGGAGCTGGAGCCACTGATCGCCGCGGAGTCCGGGTTCTCGGTCACCGAGGCGATGACCGCACCCGAGACGGTGACCGGAATCGACCGAGTTCAGCCGACCATATTCGCGATGCAGGTCGCGTTGGCCGCCACGATGGCGTCTTACGGGGTGCGTCCGGGTGCGGTGATCGGCCACTCAATGGGCGAGTCCGCCGCGGCTGTGGTGGCGGGCGTGCTGTCACTGGAAGACGGGGTACGCGTCATCTGTCGCCGGTCGAAACTGATGGCGACCATCGCCGGTTCCGCGGCGATGGCGTCGGTGGAGCTGCCTGCCTTGGCCGTGCAGTCGGAACTGACAGCCCTCGGTGTCGACGACGTGGTGGTCGCCGTGGTGACCGCCCCGCAGTCCACGGTGATCGCCGGGGGCGCCGAGTCGGTACGCAAACTGGTCGACACCTGGGAGCAGCGCGACGTGCTGGCGCGCGCGGTGGCCGTCGATGTGGCATCGCATTCCCCGCAGGTGGACCCCATCCTGGACGAGTTGATCGAGGTGCTGGCCGACCTGAATCCGAAAGCTCCTGAGGTTCCCTACTATTCGGCGACGCTATTCGACCCGCGCGAACAGCCGGCGTGCGACGCGCGCTACTGGGCCGACAATCTGCGGCACACCGTGCGGTTCTCTGCGGCGGTGCGGTCGGCGCTCGACGACGGGTACCGAATCTTCGCCGAGCTTTCACCACACCCGCTGTTGACCCACGCGGTCGACCAGATTGCCGCCAGCGTCGGCATGCCGATTGCCGCGTTGGCCGGCATGCGGCGGGAGCAGCAATTGCCGCTGGGGCTCCGCAGCCTGGTGACGGATCTGCACAATGCGGGTGCGGCAGTGGACTTTTCGGCGCTATGTCCCGAAGGGCGCTTGATCGATGCGCCGTTGCCGGCGTGGTCGCACCGATTCTTGTTCTATGACCGCGATGGTGCGAGCAGTCGGCGCCACGGTGGTTCCACGGTGGCCGTGCATCCGTTGTTGGGCGCCCATGTGCAACTGCCTGAAGAGCCGGAGCGGCACGCCTGGCAGGCCGACGTGGGCACCGCAACCCTGCCCTGGTTGGCCGATCACCGGATACACAATGTGGCTGCTCTTCCCGGCGCCGCCTACTGCGAAATGGCGTTGTCTGCGGCCCGCGCCGTGCTCGGCGAGAAATCCGAAGTCCGCAATATGCGCTTCGAGGCGATGCTGCTGCTGGATGAGCAGACCCCGGTGTCCACCGTCGCAACGGTGACCTCGCCCGGTGTCGTCGATTTCGCGGTCGAGGCGTTCCAGGAAGGTGTTGGCCATCACCTGCGGCGGGCGTCGGCGGTACTGCGGCAGGTACCCGATGACTGCGAGCCGCCGGCGCACGACATGGCCTCGTTGTTGGAAGCCCACTCGTGCCAGGTGGACGGTGCCGACCTGCGGCAGCGATTCGAGCGGCACGGCGTGCAATACGGTCCGGCCTTCACCGGTCTGGCCACGGCGCATGTCGCCGAGGGGGCGGCACCCACGATGCTGGCCGAGGTTGCGCTGCCCGGCTCGATCCGTTCCCAACAGAGCCTGTACGGAATTCACCCCGCCCTGCTCGATGCCTGCTTCCAGTCGGTCGGGGCGCATCCCGACAGCCAGTCCGTAGGTAGCGGTCTATTGGTGCCATTGGGGGTGCGCCGAGTTCGTGCCTATGCGTCTCTGCGTACCGCTCACTACTGCTACACGCGGGTGACCAAAGCCGATGTGGCCGGTGTGGAGGCCGACGTCGATGTGCTGGATGAGCACGGCACGGTTCTGCTGGCCGTGCACGGATTGCGAATCGGCACCGGAGTATCCGAGCGCGATAAGGACAATCGGGTGCTCAATGAGCGGTTGCTCACCATCGAATGGCACCAGCGTCAGCTGCCCGAGGTGGATCCCGCCGGCGGCGGAAAGTGGCTGCTGGTCAGCGCCTGCACCGACGCTGATGTGACCGCTGCCCGGCTGACGGACGCGTTTTCGGAGCACGACGCGACGTGCACGGCCGTGCGCTGGCCGCTGGACGCCGACCATCTGGCCGCCGCCGACCAATTGCGCGATCAGGTCGGTAGCGGCGAGTTCAGTGGCATCGTCGTGCTCACCGGGCCAAATACCGACACCCCGCAGCAGGGTTGGGCCGTTCGTGGTGGTGGATACGTTCGGCATGTGGTGCGTATCGCTCGCGAGCTCTCTGACCTCGCGACTGAGGTGCCCCGCATGTACGTCGTCACGAGGGGCGCCCAGCGGGTGCTGGCCGGCGACTGCGTAAATCTTGAGCAAGGCGGGCTACGTGGTCTGTTGCGGACGATCGGAGCCGAGCACCCGCACCTGCGCACCACCCAGGTCGACCTGGATGAGCAGACCGGCGTCGAGCAGCTGGCACACCAGTTGCTGGCCGGGTCGGAAGAAGACGAGACCGCTTGGCGCAACAACGAGTGGTACGCGGCGCGCTTGTGTCCCACCCCGCTGCGTCCCGAGGAGCGGCGCACCGTCGTGGTGGACCATGAGCGCAACGGCATGCGCCTGCAGATCCGTACCCCCGGTGACATGCAGTCGATAGAGATCGCCGCGTTCGACCGGGTTGCGCCTGGACCGGGACAGATCGAGGTTGCGATCAGCGCGTCCAGCATCAACTTCGCCGATGTACTCATCGCTTACGGGCGCTACCCCAGCTTCGAGGGCCACCTACCTCGGCCGGGCACGGATTTCGCTGGCCTGGTGACCGCGGTCGGACCAGGCGTCACCGGTCACCAGGTGGGGGACCACGTTGGTGGCATGTCGCCCAACGGATGCTGGGGCACATTCGTCACGTGTGACGCTCGGCTGGCCGCGACGCTGCCACCGGGCCTCAGTGACGCGCAGGCGGCTGCGGTGACCACCGCGCACGCCACCGCCTGGTACGGGCTGCATGAGCTTGCCCGGATCAGGGCCGGTGACAAGGTGCTCATTCACTCCGGAACCGGCGGGGTCGGACAAGCGGCGATCGCGATTGCCCGGGCCGCGGGAGCCGAGATCTTCGCAACCGCGGGCACCCCGCAGCGGCGAGAGCTGTTGCGCGACATGGGTATTGAGCATGTCTATGACTCGCGCAGCATCGAGTTCGCCGAGCAAATCCAGCGTGATACCAACGGCTATGGCGTGGACATCGTGCTCAATTCGGTGACCGGCGCGGCGCAACTTGCCGGGCTGAAACTGCTCGCCTTCCGGGGACGGTTCGTCGAGATTGGCAAGCGCGACATCTACGGCGACACCAAGCTGGGGCTCTTTCCCTTCCGGCGCAACCTGTCGTTTTATGCCGTAGACCTGGGGTTGCTCTCCGCAACACACCCAGAGGAGCTGCAAGATCTGCTCGGCACGGTATATCGCTTGACCGCCGACGGCGAGCTACCGATGCCGCAGAGCACCCACTACCCCCTTACCGAAGCGGCCACCGCCATTCGGGTGATGAGCAACGCCGAACACACCGGAAAACTCGTCCTCGACATCCCGCAGGCTGGGAAGAGCAGCGTAATCCTGCCCCCTGAGCAAGCTCAGGTGTTCCGCCCCGACGGCTCGTACATCATCACCGGTGGCCTGGGTGGGCTGGGGCTGTTTTTGGCCGAGAAGATCGCCGCGGCCGGCTGCGGCCGGATCGTGCTGAATTCCCGCAACCAGCCGTCGCAGAAAGTGCAGGAAACCATCGAGGTCATCAGGGCGATGGGCTCCGACGTCGTGGTGGAGTGCGGTGACATCGCGCAAGAGGGTACCGCGGAGCGGTTGGTGGCAACCGCTACGGCCACCGGGCTTCCGGTGCGCGGCGTGCTGCACGCGGCCGCGGTGGTGGAGGACGCCACTCTGGCCAACATCACCGATGAGTTGCTGGAGAGCGACTGGGCGCCAAAGGTTTACGGTGCCTGGAACTTGCATGAAGCAACGGGCGGACAGCCGCTCGACTGGTTCTGCCTGTTCTCTTCGGCGGCGGCGCTCACGGGCTCGCCGGGACAGAGCGCCTACTCCGCGGCCAATAGCTGGCTGGATGCCTTCGCACATTGGCGGCAGGCGCAGGGCCTGCCCGCTACCGCGATCGCGTGGGGAGCCTGGTCGGATATCGGCCAGTTGGGCTGGTGGTCGGCATCGCCTGCGCGGGCTTCGGCATTGGAGGAAAGCAACTATACGGCCATCACTCCCGACGAGGGCGCCTACGCGCTCGAGGCGCTGTTGCGCCATAACCGCGCCTACACCGGCTATGCCCCGGTCATCGGGGCACCCTGGTTGGTCGCCTTCGCGGAGCGAAGCCGGTTTTTCGAAGTGTTCCAATCCAGCAACACCCACTCGGGCACAAGCAAATTCCTTGTCGAGCTCAACGAGCTGGCGCTGGACGAGTGGCCGGCGCGGCTTCGACAGCTGGTCTCCGAGCAAGTCGGCTTGATTCTGCGTCGTACCGTCGACCCGGACCGTCCGCTGCCCGAGTACGGCCTTGACTCGCTGGGCGCGTTGGAACTGCGCACCAGGATCGAGACCGAGACCGGAATACGCTTGGCGCCCAAGAACATCAGCGCCACGGTGCGGGGTTTGGCGGATCACTTGTATGAACAGTTGGCGCCCGAAGGCGCTCCTGCTGCTGTGCCGTCGTGACGGTAGGAATCCTGAACTAGGAGCAATTAGTGCGAATAGGACCGGTGGAGCTATCAACCGTCAACGACTGGGACCCGGCGCCGGGAACGTTGGTTTCGTGGCACCCAACACCCGCTTCGCGTGCGAAAGCCGTTGCGGCGCCGGTGAGTGCTGTGCCGCCCAGTTATGTACAGGCCAGACAGATTCGGAGTTTTTCCGAGCAGGCCGCCCGAGGGCTCGATCACTCACGGCTGCTCATTGCGTCCGTTGAGGCGTTCGGTCGCTGCGATATCCGCGCCATGACCTACGTCATCAATGCCCACCTTCGTCGGCACGACACATACCGCAGCTGGTTCGAGTTTCGGGATACTGACCACATCGTTCGGCACACCATCGCCAATCCGGCCGACATCGAATTTGTCCCGACCGAGCATGGCGAGAGGACGGGCGCGGAGCTGCGACAGCAGATCGTGGCGACACCGGATTCGCTGCAGTGGGATTGCTTCAGCTTCGGGGTTGTCCAGCGGGAGGACCGCTTCACGTTCTATGCCAGCGTCGATCACCTGCATGCGGACGGTCAGTTCGTGGGGGTGGGACTCATGGAGTTCCAGTCGATGTACACCGCGCTGATAATGGGCGACCCGCCCATCGGGCTGGCGGAGGCTGGCAGCTATGAAGACTTCTGCGTCAGGCAGCGCGATTACACATCGGCCTTGACTGTCGATTCCCCGGAGGTACGCGCGTGGATCGACTTCGCCGAGCTCCATAACGGAACTTTCCCGGAATTCCCGCTGCCGCTGGGCGATCCGTCTGTGCGCTGTGACGGCGACCTACTAAGCATGATGCTGATGGACGAGCAGCAAACGCAGCGATTCGAATCCGCCTGCGTCGCGGCGGACGCCCGTTTCATTGGTGGCATGTTCGCCTGCATTGCCATCGCGGTACACGAGCTGACCGGTGCCGATACCTATTCTGGAATTACTCCCAAAGATATCCGAACTCCGGCTGACCTCATGACGCAGGGTTGGTTCACCGGCCAGCTCCCGATAACTGTTCCTGTCGCTGGATTATCCTTCAACGAAATTGCGCGAATCGCGCAGACGTCCTTCGATTCGGGCGCGGAACTCGCGAAAGTGCCGTTCGAACGCGTCGTGGAATTGTCGCCTTCGCTGCGCGGGCCGCAACCGCTCTTTTCGTTGGTGAACTTCTTCGACGCACAGGTGGGTCCGCTCTCGATGGTGACAAAACTGTTCGACGGCCTGAATGTAGGCACCTACAGCGACGGGAGGATTACATATCCACTGAGTACTATGGTCGGTCGCTTCGACGAAACCGCGGCGAGTGTTCTATTCCCGAACAATCCGGTCGCTCGCGAATCCATTACCGCATATCTGCAGACAATTAGATCGGTATGTGTCCGCATTGCCAATGGCGGTGCGGCGGAGCGTGCACGCGACATCACTGGGCTTTCCGCGAGCGGGCGAAATGATCTTCCAAGATTGGCGCGGCGGTTTTGCGGTGTGGGTGATTTTGTGGATATCGGCAATCTAGGGGTCGCGAATGTGACGGTGGATGGAGAAGCTTAGTCACGCGGGTGGTGGGGGTGTCTTTCCGCGGTTAGGGCGGCTTATTGTCCGAAGGCCATGGGTGGTAATCGGCTGCTGGGTCGCGTTCGCGGGCGTGCTCGCGCTGACCGTGCCGACCCTGGAAGAGATCTCAGCGCGGCATCCAGTGGCCATCCTGCCGCCCAATGCCTCGGTGTTGGTGTCGACCCGGCAGATGACCGCGGCATTTCACGAAGCCGGGTTGCAGAGCATCGCGGTGGTGGTGCTGAGCGATGCCAAAGGGCTGAGTGCGGCCGACGAAGGCACCTACAAAAGGCTGGTAGACGCGCTTCGCCGGGATACTCGAGACGTCGTGATGCTACAGGACTTCGTCACGACACCGCCGCTGCGCGAACTCATGACCAGCAAGGACAACCAGGCCTGGATCCTGCCGATCGGCCTGCCCGGCGAGCTGGGCTCGACTCAGTCGAAACAGGCGTACGCGCGGGTCGCGGACATCGTCGAACACCAGGTCGCGGCCACGACGTTGACGGCCAACCTGACCGGGCCCGCCGCCACCGTCGCCGATCTGAACCTCACCGGGCAGCGGGACAGGAGCCGGATCGAGCTTGCGATCACGATCCTGTTGTTGGCCATTTTGCTGATCATCTATCGAAATCCGATCACCATGATGCTGCCGTTGATAACAATCGGCATGTCCGTGGTGGTTGCGCAGCGTCTCGTTGCAATGGCCGGTCTAGCCGGCCTGGGCATCGCCAACCAGAGCATCATTTTTATGAGCGGGATGATGGTGGGCGCCGGAACGGATTACGCGGTATTTCTGATCAGTCGATATCACGACTATTTGCGGCAGGGCGTGGATTCGGATCAAGCGGTCACGAAGGCGCTGACATCCATCGGCAAGGTGATCGCCGCGTCCGCGGCCACCGTGGCAATCACCTTTCTCGCGATGATGTTTACCCAACTGGGAATTCTCAAAACAGTTGGTCCGATGCTGGGAATTTCGGTAGCCGTGGTCTTCTTCGCAGCGGTGACATTGCTACCGGCCCTGATCGTGCTCGCCGGGCGCCGTGGTTGGATCGCACCGCGGCGCGACCTCACCCGCCGGTTTTGGCGGCGTTCGGGGGTACACATCGTGCGCCGGCCCAAGGCCCATCTGCTCGCCAGCGCGATGGTGCTCAGTATTCTGGCTGGCTGCGCGGGACTGGCCCATTACAACTACGACGATCGCAAGACCCTTCCCGGCTCCGTCGAGAGCTCGATCGGGTATGCCGCACTGGACAAGCACTTCCCGTCCAACCTCATCATTCCTGAATACCTGTTCATTCACTCATCAAAAGATCTGCGCACGCCGAAGGCTCTCGCCGACCTGGAGCAAATGGCACAGCGGGTCAGCCAGGTGCCGGGCGTGGCGACGGTCAGGGGGATTACCCGACCCACCGGGCATTCGCTGGAGCAGGCCAAGACTTCGTGGCAGGCAGGCGAAGTCGGTAGCAAGCTGGATGAGGGCTCCAAGCAGATCGCTGAGCACACCGGTGACATCGACAAGCTGGCCGGCGGCGCCAACCTGATGGCGAGCAAACTCGGCGAGGTACGGACCCAGGTTAACCATGCCATATCCACGGCCGGCGGCCTGGTCGACGCGCTCGCCTATCTGCAGGACCTATTTGGCGGGAATAGGGTGCTCGGCGAGCTCGAAGGCGCGGAGAAGCTGATCGGCAGCATGCGCGCACTCGGTGACACCATCGGGGCGAACGCAAACTTTGTGGCAAACAACACCGAGTGGGCGAGCCCAGTGCTGGGGGCATTGGATAGCAGCCCGATGTGCAGTGCCGATCCGGCCTGCGTCGGTGCGCGCACCGAACTGCAGCGTCTGGTTATGGCTCGCGACGACGGAACGCTCGGAAAGATATCCGAGCTGGCTCGACAGCTGCAGGCGACGCGCGCCGTGCAGACGCTGGCGGCAACCGTGTCCGGATTGCGTCGGGCGCTCGCCACCGTCATCAGGGCGATGGGCTCCCTGGGGGTGGGCGGCCCCGGTGGGATGCGGGCCAAGATCAACTTTGTCAACAAGGGGGTCAATGATCTCGCCGACGGGAGCCGACAACTGGCCGACGGTGTGCAGCTGTTGGTCGACCAGATCAAAAAGATGGGCTTCGGGTTGGGCGAAGCCTCGGCGTTCCTTCTGACAATGAAGGACACCGCGACGACACCGGCGATGGCGGGGTTCTATATCCCCCCGGAATTGCTGTCGTATGCCACCGGTGAGGGCGGCAAACCGGAGGCGGTGCCGGCGGAATACCAGGATCTGTTGAGCGGGCTGAATGTAGACCAACTCAAAAAGGTTGCCTCCGCCTTCGTTTCGCCGGACGGCCACTCGATACGGTACTTGATACAAACTGACCTGAATCCGTTCAGCACCGCCGCAATGGACCAAATTGACAAGATCACGGCGGCCGCTCGAGGGGCGCAACCCAATACCGCACTGGCCGATGCTGAGGTATCTGTCGTCGGATTGCCCGTTGTTCTCAAGGGCACGCGTGACTACTCCGATCATGATTTGCGATTGATCATTGTCATGACCGTGTGCATTGTGTTGCTAATATTGATCGCCTTGCTCCGAGCGATTGTCGCACCCCTATATCTGATCGGCTCGGTGATCGTGTCGTACATGTCGGCACTCGGTATCGGCGTCATCGTTTTTCAATTCCTGCTCGGTCAGGAAATGCACTGGAGTATTCCGGGATTGACCTTCGTCATATTGGTCGCGGTGGGCGCCGACTACAATATGTTGCTCATTTCCAGGCTGCGGGACGAGGCCGCCCTGGGGGTGCGTTCCGGAGTCATCCGCACCGTGGCCTCAACCGGCGGCGTGATCACGGCGGCTGGCGTGATCATGGCCGCCTCGATGTACGGTCTGGTGTTCGCCAGCCTGGGTAGCGTCGTTCAAGGCGCGTTCGTTCTTGGCACGGGGCTCTTGCTGGATACCTTCTTGGTGCGCACCGTTACCGTGCCCGCCATTGCTGTGCTGGTCGGACGGGCAAACTGGTGGTTGCCGTCAGGTTGGTGGCCGTCAACCTGGTGGCCGTTTGGACGCGACCGCGGCAGCGCGCGTCGGATCAAACGTAAGCCGTTGTTGCCCGAGGAACC
This sequence comes from Mycobacterium decipiens, assembly GCF_963853665.1. Taxonomy (NCBI): domain Bacteria; kingdom Bacillati; phylum Actinomycetota; class Actinomycetes; order Mycobacteriales; family Mycobacteriaceae; genus Mycobacterium; species Mycobacterium decipiens. Next base: position 5,191,923 of record NZ_OY970459.1, on the reverse strand, counting down.
CGAGGAGCAAGCGGGGGAATCGCCGCCAGACGACCTGATCGGCTTCTCGCTACACGACGGGCTGAGGCTCTAGCTCGCTGACAGCTCGTTGGCACCGGACTGTCGTCGGCTGACCGGAGGCTATTTCTTCCCCTTGGGCAGCAGACCTCTGACCAGTGACAACGGGCCTTTGGCGCCCACGCCAACCCTTGGCCCGGAGAGGGCGCGGGTAGCCGCCGCTGCTACGGCGGCGGTGGCGGTGGCAGTGGCGGCGGTGGTGGCGGCGCCGGCCCCGAGGGTGGCGCCTTCGATAGGAATGCTGATTGCCGGGACGATGGCGGGGATAGCGCGAATGCCTTGGACAACATCACGAGGGTTTATCCCCGGTGATGGCTCGGGCTGGTAAGCCCGATCGATCATGGGCCGCATCACCTGTTCCATTTGATCCGCCACCGGGGCGGGTACGCCCAATTGGCGGAGCTGTGCTACCAGCGGCAGTTCGGCGGCTGGGACAAGGTAGGTCGTCACGGTGGCGCCCTTGCTGTTGGTCGTCACGGTGACGTTCTGGGGCGGTACTTCGCTCGGGTCGGAGAAGGCGACCAGAGAATGATCACGACCCAACACCGAGTTGACATCGGCGAGCAGATTCCCGGGCCGGGCCGGCGGGTCGCCATAGATGTCGTATTGGGCTATGACCTGGACCGTGTCGTATTGGCTGTCTACCTGAGGTAGCACGGTGTAGTTGACGAAGGGGAGGTGCGTACCGGGCTTGAACAATCGCTCAAGCAGATTCTGCGGGGAACTCACCTTGATGAAGGAAAGCTGGTCGGGCGGTGGCGCGTTCGGATCGTTGGCTAGGTGCACCTGCTCTTCCTCCATGACCTGCGATCCCTGTGACAGTCCGACCACAGTCATCGGGCCAGGGTTCTTGCGGATCATCGCGTCGAGATTATTGGCCCCTTCACCTACAGATTGGCCAACCGTTGGCGAATTCAAGCCGGTGATCGGCCATACCGTCCCTGGGTAGGAAATGAACTGCCGGGTAGCGTCGGCGCTGTCGTAGTAATTTGCACCGATCAAACCCGTCGATGCCGCATCCCAGTGGTAGAGCAACTTGGCTAGCCATGGAACTGGACGCGAGGTGCCGGCAACGATCAACGCTCGGTTCGGGTTGGCGCCAATCTCGCCCGCGGCGTCGGTATCGGCCGCGGCGACACCACTACCCCAAACTACCGTTGAAATGAACGTTCCTACCGCGATGGCCGCTACGAATAGCTTGCTCATGACTCCCTCGAAGTAGGCTGGCCGACCATCTTTCGCACCATGGGTCAGTCGCGATGAAGGAACGGTACCGACCTTAGCGTTGGAATGCGTCGGAGCCGCCTGAACGTTTCATGTGAACGCCATTGCGGCCGCCTAGACGTTGCTTAGGCCGAGCGCGAGCATGAAGCAACCGCCCACGGCGACCAACAACGCGACGTTGTGGCGGCTACGCGACCGGAGCCACGATTGCAGTCCGGCCATGAACGCCCGGGTTTTCTGCGGTGCTGCCAGATAACTGACGAGGGGGACCTCCGCGATGGTGAAGGCCACGACGTTGAACGTAAGAACAGCCAGCGCCTGTGTCGCCGGCGCGGCGCCGGAGGCAAGGATGGCGGCCAGCGCGCCCATGTAGTTGGCCGAAGGCAGCGCGGCTCCCGCGCCGCTCACCCCGGCGACATACAGCGAATCGCCCTGCAGAAAGCGACGTGCCCGTAGGGCCAGCTTGTGCGCGCCACGTGACGGTACCGGCTCCAGCAGGACCACGCCACGGTCGTCTTTCACCCGGGCGTCGGCCGGAGCCCGCCGGACGCGCTTGCCTACCACGTCGGTGGCAAGCACAAGCGCGATAAGCAGGGCAATCAGCCCGGTCGTAATCTGTACCTTGGGCACACTGAAGTGTCCGGCCAACGGAGTGGCCTTGAGGACCATAAGCGTGACCAGGCCCACGCCACCACCCATCGTGTAACCACCGCACAAGAATGTGAGCAGTTGGAGCAGCGGGCGGCGCCTGTTGAGCATGAGAACCACCAAACCGATCCGTATCGGCTCGCACATCACCGAGAGCGCCAATACCAGCACGGTGGACCACATGGTGACGAACCGTACTCCGCCCCGACAACTTTCGTCTGGTGCGCTTTGACCCGCCAGACCTACCGGCACCTCGTCGGGTGCTCGTCGGGGAAAATGCGCCGCCGGTTTGAGTGTCACCTCGTCTAGTCGTAGCTTACTTGCGTGCACTAGCGGGGCCGGTTGCGCCGGCGTCGGCGGTGCAAGGGCTCGGCCTGAGGAGGAATGAGTGTTTGGCATTACAACGCTCCACGACTGGACGCCGGACCCAGGTTCGATTGTCTGTTGGCACGCGTCACCCACATCGACCGCGAAAGCCCGGCAAGCACCGATATGCGAGGTGCCGCCCAGCTATCAACAAGCTCAACATCTTCGGCGTTATCGCGATCACGTCGCGCGAGGTCTGGATATGTCGCGCCTGATGATCTTCACCTGGGATCTACCCGGCCGGTGCGATGTCCGTGCCATGAACTATGCGATCAACGCGCACCTTCGCCGCCACGACACCTACCACAGTTGGTTTGAGTTCAACGATGCCGATCGCATAGTTCGGCATACAATCGCCGACGCTGCCGATATCGAGCTCGTCGGGGTTGAGCATCGGAACATGACGCCAGCGGAGTTGCGAGACCATATTGCAACGCCGCAGCCGCTGCAGTGGGACTGCTTTGTGTTCGGGATCATTCAGAGCGACGACCACTTCACCTTTTATGCGAGCATTGCCCATCTTTGTGTCGATCCGATGATTGTGGGTGTTCTTTTCCTCGAGATCCATATGATGTACTCCGCATTGATGGGCGGGGACCCGCCTATCGAGCTGCCGGCGGCGGGCCGGTACGACGACTACTGTGCCCGCCAGCACGCGGACACAGCCGCCTTGACGTTGGACTCCCCTCGGGTGCGCGGGTGGATCGACTTCGCTGCGAACAACGACGGAACCCTGCCGTCCTTCCCGCTGCCGCTCGGCGATCTATCGGTACCCTATGCCGGAAAGCTGCTCACCGAAACGATGATGGACGAGCAGCAGGCCGAGCGATTCGAAGCCGCCTGTGTCGCCGCCGGGGCCCGTTTCAGCGGTGGCGTGCTGGCCTGCGCCGCCCTCGCTGAACGCGAGTTGACCAGCTGTGCAGCATTTCACGTACTAACAACAACCGATACGCGTAGGACGCCAACAGAACTTCGGACGACGGGCTGGTTCACCGGGGTGGTACCGATTACCGTGCCGGTCACCGCCGGACTTTTCGATAGCGCTGCCCGTGCCGCGCAGACTTCCTTCGATTCGGGCAAGGATTTGGCGACCGTACCGTTTGATCGCGTATTGGAATTGGCCAGCCCCGAGATGGGCCTGACGAGGCCCCGGCCAGGCAACTTCGTGATGTCCTTCCTGGATGCCAGCATTGCGCCCCTTTCCACGGTCGCCAACTCCGAGCTGAACTTCCGGATCTACGACGAAGGCAGGGTTTCTCATCAAGTCTCGATGTGGGTCAATCGGTATCAGCACGAGACCACGGTGACGGTGTTATTTCCGGACAACCCGATCGCGCGCGAATCCGTTACCAATTACCTCGCCGCGATGAAATCCATGTATGTCCGCGCCGCCGACGGTAGTCCCAGTCGCACCTTTGCAAATCTGTGAGGTGGGGAAGCGAACTGGTCGGGTGTTCGCGCGAAGGGCACGTTGCAGGGTCGCCGGCGGGCGTCGCTAATCACGCGCCCTGAGCAGCTCGTCCAGCAGCGCGGTGAACTCCCCGGGCCGTGCCGGCGTGAACGCGGGACTCCACCGCGCCCCGGGCACGTCCAGGGTGATCAACGTCGACCTGAGCGGGCGCGCTACGTCCAACGGCAGCCACCGGCGTAGGTCGGAGCTGCCCCAGATGCGAAACCGGTGGGTCAGCAGGCCGAGTCCTTCGGCCTGGTAGCCCCGGATCTGGTCTAACGCGATGACCTTGGCCGTCCCGGACGGAAAGTGGTAGCGCCGCAACGTGATCGCCGCATGGTCCAGCTGGACCAAGCCGTCATCATAGGACTGTGGGGGAGATTGGCGGGCCGCGGCGCTCATGACCGTGAACTCCGTAGCTGGTGGCCCCGGGCGGTGAGGCAGCGACCGTCGTCCAGACGCCATTGCCAGCCGTGCAGATTGCAGGTCAGCGTGTTGCCTTCCACCACACCGAATTTCGACAGGTCGGCCTTGAGATGGGGGCAGCGGCGCTGGATTTCCCAGCCGTCCACTGTGATCGAGGCGGAGTCATCGTGGGTCTCGGAGAACCAGCCGTCGGCGTAGGCGATGCGTTCGTCGGTCAGGCACTTAAAGAACGTATAGAGGTATTCGTTGTAACCACCGACCCGCCATGCCCGAAACCGGGTGGACAGGAAGATGGTATTGACCCAGTCGGGTTCGTTGTCGCGCAGCACCGTGCGCACCAGCTCCGGTGCGATGGCGAACCCGTAGCGGAACTTTTCATCGGGAATTGGTTCTCGCACAGCTCTTTTCGGAAAATCCAAAATTACGGTTTCGGGACCGATGACCAGTTCGACGGGATATCCGATGCCGTCACAGATCTCGTTGCTTTGCGACATGATCGGTTCGAACAGGGCGCGTAACGGCTGCAGCAGCGGCTCGCCGGTGGCATCCGCCCAGCCAGCTTTCTGCGTGGCGAGCACGGGCGCCATCCGGTCGGCGTAGTCAGCGATATATGCGGCCTTGCCGGTGGTGAAGATGGCCTCGACCAGGTCGGTCGGCTGTGGATGACGCAATGAATTCAGGGTCGTGCCGGTGAAATCCGCGGTCGATCCGGGAATCATCAGCAAACCGCCGTTGTGGCCGTGCGCGCGCATCTGATCCAGGAACACCATCTGGTCGGGGAAGATGTTGGCCGGATCGTTGCGGTCGTCGTTGAGGTGGCGCAGCTCGGGGTCCAGAAAGCACGGCGGCCCCGCCGACGGCACCACCCACGTCGCGCCCACCTGCGCGATGTACTGGCGGGCGCGGTCCATCTGCCGTTGCCGCTTCTGGGTGCCGAACGCCTCCTTGGCGCGTGCCGGCATGTCGTAGACCATCGGGTACCAGATCGCTCCGGAGTACTGCAACAGATGCACGTCGATGTGGCCGAATTCGGATGTCAGCACATCCAAATCGACTGGCCGGGCGTCGTTCATGTTGAAAGTCGTTGTCACACCATCGGAAACCACCAGCGCCGAGTCGCCGATCGGACCGTCGGCCGGGGCTCGCAATGCGATGACCATGACGTCGAGACCACCTTTGGGTCCGGTGAGGCGGTGTTTCACCGAATCAGCGGTCTCAAAGAACCGGTGAAATCCTAACTTCTGCAGCTCATTTCGCAGGTCGGGTACCGGATACTCGGGCAGCAGCACCACCGCGTCCTTGTTGACGTGCGTCCGCAGGTTCTCCGCATCGAAGTGGTCTTTGTGCAGGTGCGAGATGTACAGATAATCGCAGTCACCCAGCGCGGCCCAATCCAGCGCGCTGTTGTCCGGGAACGGGAACCAGGACGCGAAGTAGGCGGGATTGACCCAAGGGTCGCACAGAATGCTGCCGGCCTGGGTCTGGATCAGAAAGCCGGCGTGACCGACACTTGTGACCTGCACAGATACCTTTCGCTGGACCGCTACCGAGCATGTTCTGGCAACGTGATTTCAGCGCAACGCGCCGCCTCGAGCTTAGCGTGACCCATCGTCTTCGGCCTGCCACAGCCGGCGGTAGTAGTCGATGCGCGCTGCGTCCGGCTCCAACCCGTAGGCGGCGAAGAACTCGTCGTCCCAGACTCGGCCCGGGCAGTCGGGATAGTTCCAGTGCAGCGACAGCGTCGCCACCGCGAGGTCGGCCCACCGATCGGCCACGCCTAGATCGCCGAAGTCGACGTGTCCGCAACAGCCGCCGTCGTCATCGAGCACGGTGTTGGGTGAGCACGCGTCACCGTGACAGACCACCAACTGATCGACCGGTGGCGGGTCGCCGAGTTCCGCCCGTCGCGCCGGGGCCAGCTTGGCCAGCCGGCTGGTGAGCGACCAGTCGAACGGACATGACCGCACCGGCAAGGAGTCGTGCAGGGTGCGCAGCCCCTCGCCCAGCGCCCGCACCGCCACCTGCGGTGCCGCCCGCCACCGCGGGTGCACCGCGGACAAGCCGGGCAGCGCGCCGGTGCGCAACCAGGTCCAGTCCCCATCCACCCCGACTCCCAGTACCCGCGGCACCGCTAGGTAGGGCGCGGCCCAGCGCAACTTCCGCGCCTCATTGGCGAAGTCGGCGGTACCGGTCCGGGCCACCTTGATGAACTCGGTGCCGGCGCGGACGCCGGAATCCACCCGGAAGGTGATGCCGCCCAGTTCATTGACCCAGACCGGCAGCACGGGTCTGCCGGCGGCAAACCGGGTAACGATTGCGGGCGGCGGGGCCGGCGACGACGGGAAGGACAAAGCTCACCTCTTTCCTCACTATGGGTTTTCGCCACTTTGGGCGGCCTTCAGCCGGGAGCACTAGGCTGAACTGCTGTGGAACCGGTATACGGCACTGTCATTCGGCTTGCCCGCCTGTCCTGGCGGATACAGGGTCTGAAGATCACCGTCACCGGTGCGGATAACCTACCGACCAGCGGCGGTGCCGTCGTCGCGATCAACCACACTAGCTACCTCGACTTCACCTTTGCGGGTTTGCCGGCGTTTCAACAGGGTCTCGGTCGCAAGGTGCGGTTCATGGCCAAGCAGGAGGTGTTCGACCACAAGATCACCGGTCCTATCATGCGCAGCCTGCGGCACATCCCGGTGGATCGACAGGACGGGGCCGCGTCCTACGACGCCGCCGTCCGGATGCTGCGGGCGGGCGAGCTGGTCGGCGTTTACCCCGAGGGGACCATTAGCCGCAGCTTCGAGATCAAGGAATTCAAGACCGGGGCATCCCGAATGGCGATCGAGGCCGGGGTGCCGATCGTGCCACACATTGTCTGGGGTGCGCAGCGGATCTGGACCAAGGACCACCCCAAGAAGTTGGTGCGCCCGAAGGTTCCGGTCACGGTCGTGGTGGGGGAACCGATCGAACCGACGCTGCCCACCGCCGAACTGAACGGCCTGCTGCACTCGCGGATGCAGCATTTGCTGGAACGGGCGCAGGAACTGTATGGACCCATCCGGCCGGCGCGTTCTGGGTGCCGCACCGGCTGGGCGGCGGTGCCCCGTCGCTCGCTGAGGCGACGCGCTTGGACGCTGAGGAGGCGGCGATCAGGGCGGCGCGCCGCGCCCAGCGCGCCCATCCCGCCGGGGCGCCGGAGCAGTGACCGATCGTGGAGCCGACCTATCGCACCCTCGAGATCCTGGCCCAGTTGCTGGTGCTGGCCACCGGAACCCGGATCACCTACCTCGGCGAGGAGAACGTCCCCGACCAGGGTGGCGCTGTGATTGCCATCAACCACACCAGCTATGTCGACTGGTTGCCGGCCGCATTGGCCATGCATCGCCGGGGCCGTCGGATGAGATTCATGATCAAGGCCGAGCTGCAGCGGGTGAAGGTGGTCAACTTCCTGATCAAGCGCACCCGCACCATTCCGGTGGACCGCGGCGCTGGGGCCGGCGCCTATGCCGTTGCGGTGCAGCGGCTGCGCGAAGGGGAGCTGGTCGGGGTTTATCCGGAGGCGACGATCAGCCGCAGCTTCGAGCTCAAGGGGTTCAAGTCCGGCGCCGCCCGGATGGCGCTGGAGGCGGATGTCCCGATTGTCCCGGTGATTGTCTGGGGTGCGCAGCGGATCTGGACCAAGGGCCAGCCGCGTCACCTGGGCCGAACCAAGGTGCCGGTCACGGTGGGGGTGGGCCCGCCGCTGCACGCCGCTCGAGACATCTCGCTGACCGACGAGGTGCTGCGTGAGTCGATGATCGCTGTGCTGCATCAGGTCCAGCAACGGTATCCCCATCCGGTCGGGGAGTACTGGGTGCCGCGCCGCCTCGGCGGCAGCGCGCCGACGGTGGCCCAGGCAGCTCAGATGGACGCTAGCGAGGCCGCGGCGAAGGCCGCGGGCCATATCCCGCACCGGTTGCGGTAGGGGAGGAGGAGAGGACATGGCAGAGCCGTTTTTCCGGATGATGGAGATTCTCGTTACGTCGGCGGTCGCGGCCAACGGAAACAAAATCACGTTCCAAGGCCTAGAGAACATCCCCGAACGCGGCGGTGCCTTGATCGCGCTCAATCACACCAGCTACCTGGACTGGATCCCGGCATCGATTGCCGCCCATGAACGGCGGCGGCGGCTGCGGTTCATGATCAAGGCCGAGATGGCCGACGTACGGGCGGTCAACTACGTGATCAAGCATGCCCAGCTCATCCCGGTGGACCGCACCGTGGGAGCCGATGCCTACGCGGTGGCGGTGCAGCGGCTGCGGGAGGGGGAACTGGTTGGGTTGCATCCGGAGGCGACTATCAGCCGCAGCCTCGAACTCCGCGAATTCAAGACCGGGGCGGCCCGGATGGCGCTCGAGGCGCAGGTGCCGATCATCCCCATGATCGTTTGGGGCGCGCACCGGATCTGGTCGAAGGATCATCCAAAGAACCTGTTCCGCAACAAGATTCCAATTAGCGCGGCGATTGGATCGCCGTTGCGGCCCGAGGGCGACGCCGAACGGCTCAACGCCGTGCTGCACGAGGAGATGAACGCCATCCTCTATCGGGTCCAGGAGGAATATCCGCATCCCGAGGGGGAGTACTGGGTGCCGCGGCGGCTGGGCGGCAGCGCGCCGACCGTGGAGGAGTCCAAGCAGATCAGAATCGCCGAATTGACTGAGCGGCTGCAGAAACGCGGATACGACGGCGTGACATCATCACGGCGTGGCCGAATCGGACCGCACTGACAAGCCAGCCAACATTGAAACCGACCGTGCCAGCGCTCATTGCGTGCGACGTCGACGGAACGCTGCTCGACGACGAAGAAACCGTCAGTGACCGCACTCGCGACGCGGTACGTGCCGCGGTTAACGGCGGCGCACACTTCATCCTGGCCACCGGCCGGCCGCCGCGCTGGGTGCGGCCCGTCGTCGATGCCCTCGGCTTTGCGCCGACGGCAGTGTGCGCCAATGGTGCCGTCATCTACGACCCCGCGACCGACCGGGTGGTGTCGGCGCGCACGCTGCCGGTTGACGTCCTGGCGGCGTTGGCGGATATCGCGACGCGCGTCATCCCGGGCGCCGGGCTGGCCGTCGAGCGGATCGGCCAGCGCGCGCATGACACTGCGACCCCCCAGTTCGTCAGCTCACCGGGCTACGAGCATGCGTGGCTGAATCCGGACAACACCGAGGTGTCGATCGAAGACCTGCTCAGCGCGCCGGCGATCAAGCTGCTGATCCGCAAGGCCGGTGCCAGCAGCGCCGACATGGTGGCCGCGCTGGTGAAATATGGCGGAATCGAGGGTGATCTCACCTACTCCACCGACAACGGTCTGGTGGAGATCGTGCCTTCGGGCATCAGTAAGGCCACCGGCGTGGAAGAGGTTGCCCGCCCGCTGGGGATCGGCGACGCGGGCGTGCTGGCTTTCGGCGACATGCCGAATGACGTGCCGATGTTGCGGTGGGCCGGTTGTGGCGTGGCTATGGGTAACGCGCATCCCGCCGCGCTGGCCGTCGCGGACGAGGTCACCGCCTCAAATACCGAGGACGGGGTCGCCCTGGTGCTGGAGCGCTGCTGGTCCTGACGGTTACGCGGCGGGTTATTGCTTTGGCGAGCCCTCGGGGCGCACAGCCGAACACTCAGGAGATCGGATGGGTCGGCAACGAGAAGTGTTCCGGCGGCACCGTCGGCCCGCTCGGGGGCCGCGTCGCCAGCGGCACCGCGATCCCGTCGATGACTTCGGTGATATTGCCGGTGAGGCGTTCGAAGTTCAGGGTCCCGTGCTGGAAGTTCTGCGTGATCCGCAGCGGCTCTTGAATTTCCGCGCTGGTCGGCAGTCCCAACGGACCGCGTTCGTAGCTCAGCGAGGCCCAGGCCTCGTAGATCGCGCCGGTCACCGGCTGGGCGCCGATCTGTGGTGACCAATACATCGCGCCCTTGGCGAAGGTTGCGTACCGCGCGTCACCCGCCGCCTCGGCCTCCGGCGAGGTCGGTGCCCCGACCACGCTGTTCATGCCGCCCAGCGTTTGCCATCGGTCATAGATCGCGCCACCTTCCAGCGCCTTGATCAGCTCCTCGGGCGGGTCGTTGAAATGCGCTGCGATGTCGCGGATCTCGTCCATCACAGCGTAGGCGGCGTTGCCCGGGCAGTCGGTGTTGCCGACGTCGCGATGGGTGAAGATGGCGGGCAATCTTGCTATGGCACCACCCGGAAACGTGGTGTACGAGCTACCCGCTGACTGCAGATCCACCATGCTCTTGGGATCGACCTCATCCATGCCCAGCCGCCAGCCGAGCAGCCGGCCGACGGCCCGGATCTGGATCGGCGTGGGCGCCACGTCGTCGAAATTGCCGATCATGGCCACACCCCAGGTGTTGCGGTTGAATCCGCCGGTGTGGAACCCCTCGACCGGCTTGGTGAGGCCGCCGGCGCTGCCCTCGAACACCTGGCCGTACTTGTCGACGAGCGCGTTGTACGCGATGTCGCACCAGCCCAAGGTCTTGCTGTGGTAGGTGTAGATGGCTTTGACGATCCCCGCCGACTCCAGCGGCGAGTAGTCGTTGCTGCCCGCGGTGTGGTGCACCACCGCCGCGCGAACTCCCCGGTCGTACTCCGGCGTCTCGCATCGCAACGATTCGTCCGCGCCCCATTCCGCCCGGCTGATGATCGCCGGCGGCTGGCCCGGCATGGTGACCCCGGTCGGTGGGGTCCAATGCGTTCCGGCCGGCGCTCGCGGCGGCGAGATAAGGATCGCGGAGATGTTCTGCCCGAAGGGCTGTTCCTTCGTGGCCGGCCGGTATCCCAAACCGTCGCCGGGCGAGCCGTTCGGTGCCGGCCCCGCTGGCGGCTGAGTTACCGGCGCGTCGATCGGGCGAGTCACCGCGATCTGCACGGTGTTGGTGGTGCCGACGAACACCGGATCGGTGCTGCGGGGGCCCGGATCGCGCGCTTCGGTTTCATACTCGGTCTGGTACCACGGCCCCCACGAACCGTCCGGGTGCTTGGCGCGCACACGGGTGGAGGTGCCGGCCAGGTCGCCGGTCAACGCGACCAATGAAAATGGTGTGTCCTGAGTGAGTTCGCGCACCGTGACACCGCCGCCGAGCCCGACTAGCGGCTGCTGGGCGAGATGGGTGTCGGGGGTCGGCGATGGCTCATGGGTGCTGGCGGGAGGACGATTCAGCATCCACGCGACGATGACGACGGTCGCTGCGATCGCGGTGAGCAGCGTCGTCGGCGCGCGGGTGCGGGACGGCACCAGCTGATGTTACGTGTGTTTCTATTGTTATTAATGAGGCGACACGGTATATGCGCGGGAAAACCTGTCGACGACACCGCAGAGGGTTTGTTGCTGGACGGGTTAGGCGAAACTGGGTCCAGCCCGACTCTGCGGTGTCGTCAGGTGATAGGTACGCCGGTTGGAAACCAACCTGGAGGAATCCGGATTGAGTTAGGTGACGGGCACGGTGATTGGGTCCACGGGTGGCACCGCCACGGCGGCTGGGGCTGGCAGCGCGGCCGCCGGGACCGGCGGGGTGGCCGCCGGCGCGGCCGCGCCGCCGTTCTGGACGGCCTGCATGATCGACGGCATCAACACACCCTTGAGCAGATCCATGGCCTGGGCGGCACCGAGCTGGTTGGCGATCTGCATCACGTCGTTGACCAGACCGCCGCCGCCGCTGCCGGTGGTGGCGGCCGGGCCGGTCGGCATGCCGCCCAGCGTCGGATCGCCCAGGATCGGATAGGTGCCATCGGCGCCGGGATCCAATCCGACCGGCGTAGTGATCGGGATCTCGTTGGCGCCGCCCAGCGAGGGATCCAAGCCCGTCGGGCTGGTCAATCCCGGCGTCATCCCGGTCGGGCTGGTCAGCGCGGGGTTGGTGAGCGTCGGATTGACCCCCCCACCGGGCGTCGGCGTAAGGGCGGTGCCGGGCGCGGGGAGCGTTCCGGGGGTGCTCGGCGGCAGCCCCGGGTTGGTCAGGCCCGGACCGGTCAGGCCCGGACTGGTAAGGGATGGGTCGGTGAAGCTCGGGTCGGTCAACCCCGGGCCGGTCAGCGGACTGGTCAGGCCCGGACTCGTCAGGCCAGGGGTCAGGCCGGTGCTGGCACCACCGTTTCCGGTCAGGCTGGGTACCGGCGGCAGGTTGATCCCGAACTGCGACAAACCCTGCGATAGCGCGGTCATCAGCTCGCCGGGCAGGTCGGTTAGCACCGCTGCCTGCTTGAACTCATGATGTTCGGGCGGCTTGCGTTCGGTTGATTCGTAAACAAGAAAGTATGCACAAGGACTTGCGACTGCCAGGGCGGCGACCGCGCTCATGGTTGTCGAGAGCTTGCGTCGGCGTCGGTTCGGCACGGAAGTCTCCTCAATCTGGACTATGTGTGGCGTCGGGTTCACCGGCCTCCGAAGTCGCGAGTGCACGGCATGAACCCCACACGGTCGATGGTACGAGTGTGGTTGGTGTGACTAGAGTGCTTATATCGAATCGTGAGGCAATCGCGACCTTAGGTGCGCCCTTCCCGTGATGGACGCTCGTCGGCCAAGCGCACCTGGTTGAAACCAGATCGGCCCCGATCGCCACGAGCTGCCAAATCGGGTTTTGCCAGCAAGGTCAGATACCCTATGCAACCGATGACCGCTCGTTATGACCTCTTCGTCGTCGGCTCTGGATTCTTCGGCCTGACGATTGCCGAGCGCGTGGCTACCCAATTGGACCGGCGCGTGCTCGTCCTCGAGCGGCGACCGCATATCGGGGGAAACGCGTATTCCGAACCCGAGCCGCAGACCGGCATCGAAGTTCACAAGTACGGCGCGCACCTGTTCCACACCTCTAATAAGAAGGTGTGGGACTACGTGCGGCAGTTCACCGATTTCACCGACTACCGGCATCGGGTCTTCGCGCTGCACAACGGGCAGGCATATCAGTTTCCGATGGGACTGGGCCTGGTGTCGCAGTTCTTCGGCAAGTACTTCACGCCCGACGAAGCTCGCCAGCTGATCGCCGAACAGGCCGCCGAGATCGACACCGCCGACGCGCAGAACCTTGAGGAGAAGGCCATCTCGCTGATCGGCCGGCCGCTCTACGAAGCGTTCGTCAAGGGGTATACCGCCAAGCAATGGCAGACCGACCCGAAAGAATTGCCGGCGTCCAACATCACCCGGCTGCCGGTGCGCTACTCCTTCGACAACCGGTATTTCAGCGACACCTACGAGGGTCTGCCGGTCGACGGATACACCGCGTGGTTGACAAATATGGCCGCCGACGACCGTATCGAGGTGCGGCTGAACACCGACTGGTTCGACGTTCGGGACGAACTGCGGCAAGAGTCACCAGCAGCGCCCGTCATCTATACCGGCCCGCTGGACCGCTACTTCGACTACGCCGAGGGCCGGATGGGCTGGCGCACCCTGGACTTTGAGGTGGAAGTGCTGCCGATCGGGGATTTTCAGGGCACCGCGGTGATGAACTACAACGACCTGGATGTGCCCTACACCCGCATCCACGAGTTTCGCCACTTCCACCCGGAGCGGGACTACCCGACGGACAAGACGGTGATCATGCGGGAATACTCCCGCTTCGCCGGGGACGATGATGAGCCTTACTACCCGATCAATACCGAGGCCGACCGCGCCCTGTTGGCCGCCTATCGGACCAGGGCGAAGTCCGAGACCGCTGCATCGAAGGTACTGTTCGGCGGTCGGTTGGGCACCTACCAATATCTGGACATGCATATGGCGATTGCCAGCGCTTTGAACATGTACGACAACGTCCTTGCGCCGCACCTGCGCGACGGCGTCCCGCTCGTCCAAGAAGAGGGTGCGCGCGCGTGACCGCCGGCGACGATGCAGAGCGAAGCGATGAGGAGAAGCGGCGCCTAATGACCGCCGGCGACGATGCAGAGCGAAGCGATGAGGAGAAGCGGCGCCTAATGACCGCCGGCGACGATGCAGAGCGAAGCGATGAGGAGAAGCGGCGCCTAATGACCGCCGGCGACGATGCAGAGCGAAGCGATGAGGAGAAGCGGCGCCTAATGACCGCGGTGAGCCTGCTTGCCCGGATAATCCTGCCGCGCCCGGGTGAACCCCTCGACGTGCGCAAGCTTTACCTCGAGGAGTCGACGACCAATGCTCGGCGCGCGCACGCGCCCACCCGCACCTCGCTGCAGATCGGCGCGGAGTCCGAGGTGTCGTTCGCCACCTATTTCAATGCGTTCCCGGCCAGCTATTGGCGACGCTGGACGACCTGCAAATCGGTGGTGTTGCACGTCGAGGTGACCGGCGCCGGGCGGGTAGACGTCTACCGGAGCAAGGCCACCGGTGCCCGGATCTTCGTCGAGGGCCGCGACTTCACCGGCGCCGAGGATCAGCCAGTTACCGTCGAGATCGAAGTGGTGCTGCAGCCATTCGAAGATGGCGGCTGGGTCTGGTTCGACATCACCACCGACACGGCGGTCACCCTGCATCGCGGCGGCTGGTACGCCACCAGCCCCGCTCCGGGGACGGCCAACATTGCGGTCGGCATCCCGACCTTCAACCGCCCCGGAGACTGCGTCAACGCGCTGCGAGATCTCACCGCCGACCCGCTGGTTGACCAGGTGATCGGCGCGGTGATCGTGCCCGATCAGGGCATGCGCAAGGTCCGCGACCATCCCGACTTCGCCGCTGCGACGGCCCCGCTGGGCAATCGGCTCTCCATCCACGACCAGCCCAACCTGGGCGGTTCCGGGGGCTACAGCCGGGTGATGTACGAGGCACTGAAGAACACCGACTGCCAGCAGATCCTGTTCATGGACGACGACATCCGCATCGAGCCGGATTCGATTCTGCGGGTGCTGGCCATGCACCGCTTCGCCAAGGCCCCGATGCTGGTGGGCGGCCAGATGCTCAACCTGCAGGAGCCGTCGCACCTGCACATCATGGGCGAAGTGGTCGATCGGTCCAACTTCATGTGGACCGCTGCACCGCATGCCGAGTACGACCACGACTTTGCCGAATATCCGTTGAACGACAACGAGAAGCGAAGCAAGCTGCTGCACCGGCGCATTGATGTCGACTACAACGGCTGGTGGACGTGCATGATCCCGCGGCAGGTCGCCGAAGAGTTGGGACAGCCATTGCCGCTGTTCATCAAGTGGGACGACGCCGATTACGGCTTGCGGGCCGCCGAGCACGGCTATCCGACCGTCACGCTGCCTGGCGCGGCGGTTTGGCACATGGCCTGGAGCGACAAGGACGACGCCATCGACTGGCAGGCATACTTCCATCTGCGCAACCGGCTGGTGGTCGCGGCGATGCACTGGGACGGTGACGCCGCCGGCCTGGTCCGCAGCCACCTCAAGGCAACCCTGAAACACCTTGCCTGCCTGGAATATTCAACGGTGGCGATCCAGAACAGGGCCATCGACGACTTCCTCGCCGGCCCTGAGCACATCTTTTCGATCCTGGAATCGGCGCTGCCGGAGGTGCACCGCATTCGCAAAAACTACCCGGACGCGGTGGTGCTGCCGGCGGCCAGTGAGCTGCCCCCGCCGTTGCACAAGAACCGGGCGATGAAGCCGCCGGTGAACCCGTTGGTCATCGGCTACCGGCTGGCCCGCGGGATCGTGCACAACCTCACCCCTGCTAACCCCGAACACCACCACCGCCCGGAGTTCAACGTTCCGACCCAGGATGCGCGCTGGTTCCTGCTGTGCACCGTCGACGGGGCCACCGTCACGACCGCCGATGGAGGCGGCGTGGTCTACCGGCAGCGCGATCGGGCCAGGATGTTCGCGTTGCTGTGGCAGTCGCTGCGCCGTCAGCGCCAGTTGATGAAACGGTTCGACGAGATGCGCAGGATGTATCGCGACGCGTTGCCGGTGCTGTCCAGCAAGCAGAAGTGGGAGATGGCCCTGTCGCCCGCAACGTCGCCGGCAAGCGGCTACCCCCAGCCCGCAGCAGGCCCGGCAGCAAAACAAGAGTCAGAGCATGCTTGAACCACCGGCGCCACGCGGCGAAGTCGCCGCAATGGTGGCCGTGCAGTCGGCGCTGGCTGACCGTCCGGGGGCGCTGGCCACTGCGCGCGGACTATCCCATTTCGGCGAGCACAGCATTGGCTGGCTGGGCGTGGCGCTGCTGGGCGCGGTTGCATTGCCGCGGCACCGCCGGGAGTGGCTGGTCGCCGGTGCCGGGACATTCGTCGCCCATGCTGTCGCGGTGCTGATCAAACGGCTGGTGCGGCGTCAGCGACCGGACCATCCCGCCGTCGCGGTGAACGTCGGCACGCCCAGCCAACTGAGCTTCCCGTCGGCACACGCCACCTCGACCACCGCCGCGACCGTCCTGATGGGCAGAGCCACGGGGCTGCCGTTACCCGTTGTCCTGGTTCCTCCCATGGCGCTGTCGCGAATCCTGTTGGGGGTCCACTACCCCAGCGACGTGGCTGTCGGCGTTGCCTTGGGTGCCGCCGTCGCGGCCATCGCGGACAGAGTCGGCGGAGGGCCCGGACGCAGGGCGGGCCAACAGAGATGAGCGCCTATGAGTGAAGACGTGATGACCCGGTCTCCGGCGAACTTGGTGGCCGGGGTGGCCAAGGCGATCCGCCCGCGCCAGTGGGTGAAAAACGTGCTGGTGCTGGCCGCGCCGCTGGCGGCGTTGGGCGGTGGTGTCCGCTACGACTACGTCGAGGTGCTGAGCAAGGTATCGGTGGCCTTCGTGGTGTTCAGCCTGGCGGCGTCGGCGGTCTACCTGGTCAACGACGTGCGCGACGTCGAGGCCGACCGGGAACACCCCACCAAGAGGTTCCGCCCGATCGCGGCCGGTGTGGTGCCCGAGTGGCTCGCGTACGCGCTGGCGGCGGCGCTGGGGGTGGCTGCCCTGGCCGCTGCCTGGATGCTGACGCCCAACCTGGCGCTGGTGATGGTCATCTACATCGGCATTCAGCTGGGGTATTGCTTTGGCCTCAAGCACCAAGCGGTGATGGATATCTGCATCGTCTCGTCGGCGTATTTGCTCCGCGCCATCGCCGGGGGGGTGGCTGCCAGCATCCCGCTGTCCAAGTGGTTCTTGTTGACGATGGCATTCGGATCACTGTTCATGGTGGCCGGCAAGCGCTACGCCGAGCTGCAATTGGCCGAACGCACCGGCGCTGCGATCCGCAAGTCGCTGGAAAGCTACACCAGCACCTATCTGCGGTTTGTCTGGACATTGTCGGCCACCGCGGTGGTCTTGTGCTACGGGCTGTGGGCGTTCGAGCGCGACGGCTACAGCGGGTCCTGGTTTGCGGTGTCGATGATTCCGTTCACCATCGCGATCCTGCGTTACGCCGTGGACGTTGACGGCGGGCTGGCCGGCGAGCCGGAAGACATCGCGCTGCGGGACCGGGTTTTGCAACTGCTGGCGCTGGCGTGGATCGCAACAGTTGGGGCCGCTGTTGCCTTCGGCTAGCCCCAAGCTCAACATCCTCCCGGTCGGGGTGCTGCCCCGTCGGCCGGTGGTCGGGCGGGTCAGCCGGCCGGTGTTTCCCTATGAGGCCATGGTCCGGGTCAGCCTGTGGGTCAGCGTCGCGCTGGTCGCCGTGCTGTTCGGGTGGGGGAGCTGGCAACGGCGCTGGATCGCTGACGACGGGCTGATCGTGCTGCGCACGGTGCGTAATCTGTTGGCCGGCAACGGAGCGGTGTTCAATCAGGGCGAGCGAGTCGAAGCGAACACCTCGACAGTGTGGACATATCTGCTGTATGCGGGGGGCTGGGTCGGCGGGCCGATGCGCCTGGAGTACGTGGCCTTGGCCCTGGCCTTGGCGCTTTCCGTGCTGGGAGTGGCACTGCTCATGCTGGGGGCGGGCCGGTTGTACGCACCCAGCCTGCGGGGCCGCCGCGCGATCATGCTGCCCGCCGGGGCGCTGGTCTACATCGCGGTGGCACCGGCGCGCGACTTCGCCACGTCCGGCCTGGAGAGCGGGCTGGTGCTGGCCTATCTGGGGCTGTTGTGGTGGATGATGGTCTGCTGGTCGCAGCCGCAGCGGGTCCGCCCGGACAGCCGGGCGTTCCTCGGTGTGCTGGCCTTCGTCGCCGGATGCAGCGTCCTGGTCCGGCCCGAACTGGCGCTGATCGGCGGGGTGGCGTTGATCATGATGTTGATCGCCGCGCGGACCTGGCGGCGCCGCGCGCTGATCGTGGCCGCCGGCGGCTTTCTGCCGGTGGCCTACCAGATCTTCCGGATGGGCTACTACGGACTGTTGGTTCCGGGTACCGCGCTGGCCAAGGATGCCGCGGCGGACAAATGGTCACAAGGCATGATCTATCTGTCGAA
The DNA here is from genome assembly GCF_963853665.1 of Mycobacterium decipiens. Taxonomy (NCBI): domain Bacteria; kingdom Bacillati; phylum Actinomycetota; class Actinomycetes; order Mycobacteriales; family Mycobacteriaceae; genus Mycobacterium; species Mycobacterium decipiens. The sequence goes on along the minus strand of NZ_OY970459.1, from coordinate 5,173,443 downwards.
CTTCAACCGGCCGTACGCGCTCTGGGTGCCGTTCGTGCTGTTGGTGCCCCTCGGATTGCTGTTGATGACAGCGCGCCGCCGGCCGTCCTTCCTGCGTCCGGTGCTGGCACCCGACTACGGCCGGGTGGCCCGCGCGGTACAAAGCCCGCCCGCGGTGGTCGCCTTCATCATCGGCAGCGGGGTGCTGCAGGCGCTGTACTGGATTCGGCAAGGCGGCGACTTCATGCATGGCCGGGTATTGCTGGCGCCGTTGTTCTGTGTGCTCGCTCCAGTGGCGGTCATTCCCGTGTTGCTGCCCGACGGCAAGGACTTCTCGCGGGAGACCGGCCGCTGGCTGGTCGGCGCTGTCAGTGCGCTCTGGTTGGGGATCGCGGGTTGGTCGCTGTGGGCGGCAAATTCGCCGGGAATGGGTGACGACGCAACCCATGTCACCTACTCGGGCATAGTCGACGAACGCCGCTTCTACGCGCAGGCCACCGGGAACGCGCACCCGGTGACGGCCGCCGACTACCTCGACTACCCGCGAATGGCCGCCGTGCTGGCAGCGCTGAACAACACCCCGGAAGGGGCGTTGCTATTGCCATCTGGCAACTACAACCAGTGGGACCTTGTGCCGATGATCCAGCCGCCGCCGGGGACTGCCTCGGGAGCCAAGACGGCGCCAAAGCCACAGCACACGGTGTTCTTCACCAACTTGGGCATGCTGGGCATGAACGTCGGCCTCGATGTCCGGGTAATCGACCAGATCGGGCTGGCGAATCCGCTAGCCGCGCACACGGAGCGGTTGAAGCACGGGCGTATCGGCCATGACAAGAACCTGTTCCCGGACTGGGTGATCGCCGACGGCCCGTGGGTGAAGTGGTACCCGGGTATTCCTGGCTATATCGACCAGCAGTGGGTGGCGGAAGCCGAAGCGGCCCTGCAATGTCCGGCGACCCAGGCGGTGCTGAACTCGGTGCGCGCCCCGATGACCCTGCACCGATTCCTCTCCAACGTGCTGCATTCCTTTGAGTTCACCCGGTACCGCATCGACCGCGTTCCGCTCTACGAGCTGGTCCGGTGCGGGCTCGATGTGCCAGACGGGCCCGGTCCGCCACCGCGGGAGTAAGCGGTGTTCGGTGCGCGCCGTACGGCGATACTGACAGCAATATCACAATCGCGTCGCGGCCAGCGGCGACTAAAGCCCAGATACATGCGGAAACGCCAGTTCAGGGGCGCTACGTCGGGTCCGGAAATCACCGTGGGTGACCGCCGGATAGGGGTTTCGGCGGCGCGCTCGGTGCAAGTGGGCACTCGAAGTTGTGGTTGACTACACGGGCACTGCGGCGCCGGGCGCCGGCAGTCTGACCTAATTCAGGATGCGCCCACACGTATATGGATGCGCTTACAGGATAAGGATGAGGAAAGCAAGGATGAAGCTTGTGGACAGAGTTCGCGGCGCCGTCACGGGCATGCCGCGTCGACTCGTGGTCGGGGTCGTTGGTGCGGCCCTATTGTCTGGTCTGATCGGCGCCGTCGGTGGCGCGGCGACCGCGGGGGCATTTTCCCGGCCGGGCCTGCCGGTGGAGTACCTGCAGGTGCCGTCGCCGGCGATGGGCCGCAACATCAAGGTCCAGTTCCAAAGCGGCGGTGCTGACTCGCCGGCGCTGTACCTGCTGGACGGCCTGCGCGCGCAGGATGACTTCAGCGGCTGGGACATCAACACCCCGGCGTTCGAGTGGTACTACCAGTCGGGTCTGTCGGTGGTCATGCCGGTGGGCGGCCAGTCCAGCTTCTATTCCGACTGGTACCAGCCTGCCTGCGGCAAGCTCGGTTGCCAGACCTACAAGTGGGAGACCTTCCTGACCAGCGAGCTGCCCGGGTGGCTGCAGGCCAACAAGCATGTCAAGCCCACCGGCAGCGGCGTCGTCGGTCTTTCGATGGCCGCCTCCTCGGCGCTGACCCTGGCGGTCTACCACCCCGAACAGTTCGTCTACGCGGGAGCGATGTCGGGCCTGCTCGACCCGTCCCAGGCGATGGGACCCACGCTGATCGGCCTGGCGATGGGTGACGCCGGCGGTTACAAGGCCGCCGACATGTGGGGCCCGAAAGGCGACCCCGCGTGGCAGCGCAACGACCCGTTGTTGAACGTCGGGAAGCTGATCGCCAACAACACCCGCCTCTGGGTGTACTGCGGCAACGGCAAGCCGTCGGATCTGGGTGGCAACAATCTGCCCGCCAAGTTCCTCGAGGGTTTCGTGCGGACCAGCAACATCAAATTCCAGGATGCCTACATCGCCGGTGGCGGCCACAATGCCGTGTTCAACTTCCCGGACAGCGGTACGCACAGCTGGGAGTACTGGGGCGAGCAGCTCAACGCTATGAAGCCTGACCTGCAACGGACGCTGGGTGCCACGCCCAACACCGAGCCCGCCCACCAGGGCGCCTAGCCTCGCAACGAAAACAACGAATCTAACGGCGGCGACCCCCTGGTCGCCGCCGTTAGATTTTCCTGGCTCCCGCCGTGTGGCGTGTGGTTAGCTACCTGCGGGCCGGGTTTGCCGCGGCGGCTAGACGCTGTGTGGCACACAGCGCTACACGATGGAGGTGGGCAGATGAGGGGTCGGTCAGCGCTGCTACGGGTGCTCTGCGTTGCCGCACTGTCACTCGGTTTGGGCGGTATCGCGGTAACCGCAGAATCGACGACCAAGGCCGCGCCTTACGAAACCCTGATGGTGCCGTCGCCGGCGATGGGCCGGGACATTCCGGTGGCCTTCCTGGCCGGCGGGCCGCACGCGGTGTATCTGCTGGATGCCTTCAATGCCGGCCCGGATGTCAGCAACTGGGTCACCGCGGGTAACGCCATGAACACGTTGGGCGGCAAGGGGATCTCGGTGGTGGCGCCGGCCGGTGGCGCGTTCAGCATGTACACCAACTGGGAGCAGGATGGCAGCAAGCAATGGGACACCTTCCTGTCCGCCGAGCTGCCCGACTGGCTGGCCGCGAACAAGGGCCTGGCGCCCGGTGGTCATGCCGCGGTCGGCGCTGCCCAGGGTGGCTACGGGGCGATGGCGCTGGCCGCCTTCCACCCCGACCGGTTCGGCTTCGCCGGCTCGATGTCGGGCTTCCTGTACCCGTCTAACACCACCACCAACGGCGCGATCGCGGCGGGCATGCAGCAGTTCGGCGGTGTGGACACCAACGGAATGTGGGGAGCCCCACAGCTGGGCCGGTGGAAGTGGCACGACCCGTACCTGCACGCAGGTTTGCTGGCGCAGAACAACACCCGGGTATGGGTCTGGAGTCCGACCACCCTGGGAGCCAGTGACCCCGCCGCCATGATCGGCCAGGCCGGCGAGGCGATGGGTAACAGCAAGATGTTCTACACGCAATATCGCAGCGTCGGCGGGCACAACGGACACTTTGACTTCCCGGCCGGCGGTGACAACGGTTGGGGCTCGTGGGCGCCGCAGCTTGGCGCGATGTCGGGCGATATCGTCGGTGCGATCCGCTAGCCAGGCACCGGCGCGAGCGGCCGGGCGGCGCTGGGGACCGCCGCCCGGGTAGGCGTCGAAGGACATTGCGACCGGGCGGGGCCGTGCCACGAGCCGGTACCGTGTAGGGAGTGCACTGAGGGCGGATGGCCGCGTCGTCGCGCGGCCGGGATTGCGCGTTGGCGGTGCGGCCGCGCGACACCACCGCCAACCGCGTTCGCACCGTGCCTATCGGGTGCGTTACCGATTCTGTTAGCAGGAGAACATGGCCAAGACCGCCCGGCGTAATCGCCACCGAATCCTTGCCTGGATAGCGGCCGGCGCGATGGCGACCGTCGTGGCGCTGGTCATCGTGGCCGTGGTGACCATGCTGCGCAGCCCCGAATCGCCGCCCAGCGCGGTGCCGTCGGGCGTTTTGCCGCCGGGGCCCACCACGTCGCACCCGCGCAAGCCCCGGCCCGCCTTCCAGGACGCGTCCTGCCCCGACGTGTTGTTGATCGCGGTTCCCGGAACGTGGGAGTCATCGCCGCTGCAGAACCCACTGAATCCGGTGCAGTTTCCTAAGGCGTTGCTGCTCAACGTGACTGGGCCGATCGCCCAGCAATTCGCCCGCACCCGGGTGCAGACGTACACGGTTGCATACACGGCACAGTTCCACAATCCGCTGACCACGGACAATCAGATGTCCTACAACGACAGCCGGGCAGAAGGCACCCGCGCGATGGTGGCGGCCATGACCGACATGAATAACAAGTGCCCATTGACCAGCTACGTACTGGTCGGCTTTTCGCAGGGAGCGGTGATCGCTGGTGATGTCGCCAGCGATATCGGCAACGGCCGCGGACCCGTGGACGAGGACCTGGTTCTCGGTGTGACGTTGATCGCCGACGGCCGTCGTCAGCAGGGGGTGGGCAACCAGATTCCGCCCAGCCCGCCGGGCGAGGGCGCTGAGATCACCCTGCACGAAGTCCCGGTGCTGTCCGGGCTGGGCTTGACCATGACCGGCGCGCGGCCGGGCGGTTTCGGCGCACTCAACGGCCGGACCAACGAGATCTGCGCCCAGGGTGACCTGATTTGCGCCGCCCCGCAGGAAGCGTTCAGTCCAGCCAACCTGCCGACCACGCTGAACACCCTGGCCGGCGGCGCCGGCCAGCCGATCCATGCGATGTATGCGACCCCCGAGTTCTGGAATTCGGACGGAGAACCCGCGACCGAATGGACGTTGAAGTGGGCGCGTCAGCTTGTCGAGAACGCGCCGCATCCCAAGCATGGGTGACCTCTCCCGGAGGCCATGGGTGCTGGGTAGCGGCCAGCCCACGAAACGGGCACTCCGACACCGCCTCGAGTGCGGCGATAGTGGCGGCCAACAGCGGTACCTTGTGATTTGGTCTGTCGCGCACCGCCCCTTAACATTAAGAGAAAATTAAGAGCATGTGGATGACCCGGTCGGGTCAAAGCCGGCTGCGAACAGTGCCCGCCGAAGCGAGCGCCGTCGGGGCCGACACGCGCGCAGACGTGACCCGTCGGCGGATCCGACACCCAAGTTGTGCCCGCCGGCAGAGCCGGCCTAGATGGTTTGTGACAGGAGAGTAGTGGGATGGCGTACCACAACCCGTTCATCGTGAATGGCAAGATCAGGTTCCCGGCTAACACCAACCTGGTTCGTCACGTCGAGCGATGGGCGAAGGTTCGCGGCGACAAGCTGGCCTATCGGTTCCTGGACTTCTCCACCGAACGCGACGGTGTCGCGCGCGACATCCTGTGGTCGGACTTCAGCGCCCGCAACCGTGCCGTGGGAGCCCGCCTGCAGCAGGTCACCCAGCCGGGCGACCGCATCGCCATCCTGTGCCCGCAGAACCTGGACTACCTCATCTCCTTCTTCGGTGCCCTGTACTCCGGCCGGATCGCGGTGCCATTGTTCGACCCGGCCGAGCCGGGGCACGTCGGCCGCCTACACGCGGTGCTCGATGACTGCGCCCCATCGACGATCCTGACTACCACCGACTCCGCCGAAGGGGTGCGCAAGTTCATTCGCGCCCGCTCGGCCAAGGAGCGACCCCGCGTCATAGCGGTCGATGCGGTGCCCACCGAGGTCGCCGCCACCTGGCAGCAGCCCGAGGCCAACGAGGAAACCGTCGCTTACCTGCAATACACCTCGGGCTCCACCCGCACCCCGACGGGCGTGCAGATCACCCACCTGAACCTGCCCACCAATGTGGTGCAGGTGCTCAATGCGCTGGAGGGACAAGAAGGTGACCGCGGTGTCAGCTGGCTGCCGTTCTTCCACGACATGGGACTGATTACGGTGCTGCTCGCATCGGTGCTCGGCCACAGCTTCACCTTTATGACGCCCGCGGCGTTTGTGCGTCGGCCCGGTCGCTGGATCCGCGAACTCGCGCGCAAACCCGACGACACCGGGGGCACCTTCTCGGCCGCGCCGAACTTCGCGTTTGAACACGCCGCGATGCGCGGGCTGCCCCGAGACGATGAGCCGCCACTGGACCTGAGCAACGTCAAGGGCATCCTCAACGGCAGCGAGCCGGTGTCGCCGGCGTCGATGCGCAAGTTCTTCGAAGCGTTTGCGCCATACGGTTTGAAGCAGACCGCCGTCAAGCCGTCCTACGGGCTGGCCGAGGCCACGCTGTTCGTCTCGACTACCCCGATGGACGAGTCGCCCACCGTGATCCACGTGGACCGGGACGAGCTGAACAACCAGCGGTTCGTCGAGGTGGCCGCCGATGCCCCGAACGCGGTCGCCCAGGTCTCCGCGGGCAAGGTCGGGGTCAGCGAATGGGCGATCATCGTCGACACCGAGACGGCCAGCGAGCTGCCGGACGGGCAGATTGGCGAGATCTGGTTGCACGGCAACAACCTGGGTACCGGCTACTGGGGCAAAGAGGACCAGACCTCCGAAACCTTCAAGAACATCCTCAAGTCGCGGATCAGTGAGTCGCACGCCGAGGGTGCGGCCGACGACGGCCTGTGGGTGCGCACCGGCGACTACGGCACCTACCACAAGGGACACCTCTATATTGCGGGCCGGATCAAGGACCTGGTCATCGTCGACGGCCGCAACCACTACCCGCAGGACCTGGAATACACGGCGCAGGAATCGACCAAGGCGTTGCGCGTCGGATATGTCGCCGCGTTCTCGGTCCCGGCCAACCAGTTGCCCCGGACGGTGTTCGAGGACCCGCACGCCGGCCTGAAGTTCGACGCCGAGGACACCTCCGAGCAGCTGGTGATCGTCGGCGAGCGGGCCGCCGGTACGCACAAGCTCGATCACCAGCCCATCGTTGACGACATCCGCGCGGCCATCGCGGTCGGGCACGGGGTAACCGTGCGTGACGTGCTGCTGGTGTCGGCGGGCACGATTCCGCGAACCTCCAGCGGCAAGATCGGGCGCCGCGCCTGCCGGGCGGCCTACCTCGACGGCAGCCTGCGCAGTGGCGTGGGTTCCCCGACGGTCTTCGCCACTTCGGATTGAGCCCGGCAACCATGACTGACGTAGCGGAGCCCCAAGGCAGCCCCGGCGCCGACGGAGACGCGGGACACCCGCCCGCCAAGAGCGACCTGACGGTCCCCGAGATGCGCCAGTGGCTGCGCAACTGGGTGGCAAAGGCCGTCGGCAAGTCACCGGATTCGATCGACGAATCGGTGCCGATGGTGGAACTCGGGTTGGCGTCGCGGGACGCCGTGGCGATGGCCGCCGACATCGAAGACCTGACCGGTGTCACGCTGTCGGTGGCGGTGGCCTTCCAACACCCGACCATCGAATCGCTGGCAACGCGGATCATCGAGGGCGAGCCCGAAACCGCCGACGACGACATTGATGTCGTCGATTGGTCGCGCAACGGCCCGGCCGAGCGCGTCGACATCGCGATCGTCGGTTTGTCCACTCGGCTGCCCGGCGACATGAACAGCCCCGAAGAGACCTGGCAGGCGTTGCTGGAAGGTCGCGACGCGATCACCGAGCTGCCCGAGGGGCGCTGGTCGGAATTCCTCGAAGAGCCGCGGCTGGCCGCGCGCGTCGCGAACGCCCGCACCCGCGGCGGCTACCTGTCGGACATCAAGGGCTTCGACTCGGAGTTCTTCGCGGTGGCCAAGACCGAAGCCGACAACATCGATCCGCAGCAGCGCATGGCGCTGGAGCTGACCTGGGAAGCGCTCGAGCACGCCCGCATCCCGGCGTCCAGCCTGCGCGGTACCGCGGTCGGCGTCTACGTCGGCAGCTCCACCAACGACTACAGCTTCCTGGCCGTCTCCGACCCGACGGTTGCGCACCCCTACGCGATCACCGGCACCAGTAGCTCGATCATCGCCAACCGGGTGTCCTACTTCTACGACTTCCACGGCCCGTCGGTCACCATCGACACCGCGTGCTCGAGTTCGCTCGTGGCTGTCCACCAGGGGGTGCAGGCGCTGCGCAACGGCGAGGCCGACGTGGTCGTCGCCGGCGGGGTGAACGCGTTGATCACGCCCATGGTGACCTTGGGCTTCGACGAGATTGGCGCGGTGTTGGCTCCCGACGGCCGGATCAAGTCGTTCTCCGCCGACGCCGACGGCTACACCCGCTCCGAGGGCGGCGGAATGCTGGTGCTCAAGCGGGTGGATGATGCCCGTCGCGACGGCGATGCGATCTTGGCCGTGATCGCGGGCAGCGCGGTCAACCACGACGGCCGGTCCAACGGCCTGATCGCGCCCAACCAGGACGCGCAGGTCGAGGTGCTGCGCCGGGCCTACAAGGACGCCGGCATCGATCCGCGCACCGTCGACTACATCGAGGCGCACGGCACCGGCACCATCCTGGGTGACCCGATCGAGGCCGAGGCGCTGGGCCGCGTCGTTGGTAAGGGGCGTCCCGCCGACCGGCCCGCGCTGCTGGGCGCGATAAAGACCAACGTCGGACACCTGGAGTCGGCGGCCGGTGCGGCCAGTATGGCCAAGGTGGTGCTGGCGCTGCAGCATGACAAGCTGCCGCCGTCGATCAATTTCGCTGGACCCAGCCCGTACATCGACTTCGATGCGATGCGCCTGAAGATGATCACCACGGCAACCGATTGGCCGCGCTACAGCGGTTACGCGCTGGCCGGGGTGTCCAGCTTCGGCTTCGGCGGTGCCAACGCGCACCTGGTGGTGCGCGAGGTCCTGCCGCGCGACGTTGTCGAGCGGGAACCGGAGCCCGAAGCCGCGCCACCCGTAGACGCGGCACCCGCTGAGGCGCCCGCGCTGGAAAGCCACTCGTTGCGGTTCGACGAGTACGGCGAGATCATCACCGACGCACCCACCAATTACGAAGCCGCGGAGGCCGAGCCCGAACTGCCCGGCGTGACCGAGGAGGCGCTGCGGCTCAAGGAAATCGCGCTGGAAGAGCTTGCGGCACAAGAAGTTACGGCACCTTTGATCCCGCTGGCGGTGTCGGCCTTTCTGACCTCGCGCAAGAAGGCCGCCGCCGCCGAGCTGGCGGACTGGATGGAGGGCCCCGAAGGGCGCGCCTCGTCGCTGGAATCGATCGGCCGGTCGCTGTCGCGGCGCAATCACGGCCGATCCCGCGCGGTGGTGCTGGCTCGCGACCACGACGAGGCCATCACGGGTCTGCGGGCGGTCGCGCAGGGCAAGCAGCGGCCGAATGTGTTCAGCGTCGACGGGCCGGTCACCACCGGCCCGGTGTGGGTGCTGGCCGGGTTCGGCGCGCAGCACCGCAAGATGGGCAAGAGCCTGTATTTGCGCAACGAGGTCTTCGCCGAGTGGATCGAGAAGGTCGACGCGCTGGTCCAAGACGAACTGGGCTACTCGGTGCTCGAGCTGATCCTCGACGACTCGCAGGACTACGGCATCGAAACCACGCAGGTCACCATCTTCGCGATCCAGATCGCGCTGGGTGAGCTGCTCCGCCATCACGGCGCCAAGCCCGCCGCGGTGACCGGCCAGTCGCTGGGCGAGGCCGCGTCGGCCTACTTCGCCGGCGGCCTGTCATTGCGCGATGCCACCCGTGCCATCTGCTCCCGCTCGCATCTGATGGGCGAGGGCGAGGCCATGCTGTTCGGCGAATACATCCGGCTGATGGCGCTGGTGGAATACTCCGCCGACGAGATCAAGACGGTGTTCTCCGACTTCCCGGATCTGGAGGTGTGCGTCTACGCGGCACCCACCCAGACCGTCATCGGCGGCCCGCCCGAGCAGGTTGACGCGATCATCGCCCGCGCGGAAGCCGAGGGCCGCTTCGCCCGCAAATTCGCGACCAAGGGCGCCAGCCACACCCAGCAGATGGACCCGCTGCTCGGCGAGCTCGCCGCGGAACTGCAGGGGATCAAGCCGATGAGCCCGACGTGCGGCATCTACTCGACGGTGCACGAGGGTAGCTACATCAAGCCCGGTGGCGACCCCATCCACGATGTCGACTACTGGAAGAAGGGCCTGCGCCACAGCGTCTACTTCACCCACGGGATCCGCAACGCCGTCGACAGCGGCCACACCACCTTCCTGGAGCTCGCACCCAACCCGGTGGCGTTGATGCAGGTGGGCCTGACCACTGCGGCGGCCGGGTTGCATGACGCGCAGCTGATCCCGACGCTGGCCCGCAAGCAGGACGAGGTCTCCTCGATGATCTCGACCATGGCGCAGCTCTACGTGCACGGCCACGATCTGGACATTCGGACTCTGTTTCCCCGGCCTGCCGCCGGGCCGCTGGGGCCCGAGGACTACGCCAACATCCCGCCGACTCGGTTCAAGCGCAAGGAGCACTGGCTGCCCGCGCACTTCTCCGGGGACGCTTCGGTGGTCATGCCGGGCAACCATGTTGGGCTGCCGGATGGCCGGCACGTCTGGGAGTACGCGCCGCGGGACGGCAAGACGGATCTGGCCGCGTTGGTGAGAGCCGCTGCGGCGCAAGTGCTTCCGGACAGCCAATTGAGCGCCGCGGAGCAGCGGGCGGTGCCCGGCGAGGGCGCCCGGCTGGTGACAACGATGACTCGCCATCCCGGTGGCGCCTCCGTTCAGGTGCACGCCCGCATCGACGAATCGTTCACGCTGGTCTACGACGCGCTGGTGGCGCGCGCCGGGCAGCAGGGCGCATTGCCGACCGCGGTGGGCGCGGCGACGGCGATCGGGGTTCCGGCGCGAGCGCCCGTCGCCGGGGAAGTTCCCGCGGACGACCAAGACGCGGAAACCCTGTCGGACAGTCTCACCAACCGCTACATGCCGACCGACATGACCAGATGGTCACCGGAATCCGGCGAGACCATCGCCGAGCGGCTGGGTCTGATCGTCGGGTCGGCCATGGGTTACGAGCCCGAGGACCTGCCGTGGGAGGTGCCGCTGATCGAGCTGGGCCTGGACTCGCTGATGGCGGTGCGGATCAAGAACCGGGTCGAGTACGACTTCGACCTGCCGCCGATCCAGTTGCAGGCGGTGCGCGACGCCAACCTCTACAACGTCGAGAAGCTGATCGAGTACGCGGTCGAGCACCGTGATGAGGTCGCCCAACTGCACGAGCATCAGAAGACGCAGACGGCCGAGGAGATCGCCAAGGCGCAGGCCGAACTGCTGTACGGCAAGGCGGGCGGCGGCACCGAAACCCCGGCGGCCCCGGAGGCGGCGGATGCCGCGCCGCCACCGCCGGCGTCGGACCAGCCGATCCCGCCGCCGCCGACGGAGCAGTCGGGGCCGTCGGGCAATGGCGGGCAGCCGAACCTCGCCGGAGCGGCCGAAGCGCTCAATCAGCAGGCCGTCGCCGCCGCGCTGAACTCCGACGTGCCCCCACGCGACGCCGCCGAGCGGGTCACTTTCGCCACCTGGGCGATCGTCACGGGGAAGTCGGCCGGCGGCATCTTCAACCCGCTGCCCAAGCTGGATGATGCCGCGGCGGCCAAGATGGCGCAGCGTCTCTCCGAGCGTGCCGAGGGCCCGATCAGCGTCGAGGACGTGCTGACGTCGTCCAACATCGAGGCGCTGGCCGACAAGGTGCGTGGCTACCTGGAGGCCGGCACGATCGACGGGTTCGTCCGTACCCTGCGGGCGCGGCCGGACGGCAGCTCGAACCCCCCGGTGTTCGTGTTCCATCCGGCCGGTGGCTCGACGGTGGTTTACGAGCCGCTGCTAAACCGGTTGCCGGCGGACACCCCGATGTACGGCTTCGAACGGGTCGAGGGGTCGATCGAAGAACGTGCGGCGGCCTACGTGCCCAAGCTGATCGAGATGCAGGGCGACGGGCCCTACATTCTGGTCGGCTGGTCGCTGGGCGGTGTGCTGGCCTACGCGTGTGCGATCGGGCTGAAACGGTTGGGTAAGGACGTCGCGTTCGTGGGTCTGATCGACGCGGTGCGCGCCGGCGAGGAGATTCCACAGACCAAGGAGGAGATCCGCAAGCGCTGGGACCGCTACGCCGCCTTCGCCGAGAAGACGTTCAACGTCACCATACCGGAGATCCCTTACGAGCAGCTCGAAGAGCTGGACGACGAGGGTCAGGTCCGGTTTGTGCTGGAGGCCGTGAAGCAGAGCGGTGTGGAGATTCCGGCCGGCATCGTCGAACACCAGCGCACCTCGTATCTGGACAACCGGGCGATCGACACCGCCGAGATCCAGCCGTACGACGGCCACGTCACCCTCTATATGGCCGATCGCTACCATGACGACGCGATCATGTTCGAGCCGCGGTACGCCGTTCGCCAGCCGGACGGCGGCTGGGGCGAGTACGTTTCCGACCTCGAGGTCGTGCCGATCGGTGGCGAGCACATTCAGGCCATCGACGAGCCGATCATCGCCAAGGTGGGTGAACACATGAGCCGCGCGCTCGGCAACATCGAGGCGAAGCGGACAAGTGAGGTAGGCAAGTAGTGACGGAGATGGCGTCAGCTCCCATCCAGCACACCACCGCCGAAAAGTTGGCTGAGCTGCGCGCTCGCCTGGACTTGGCGAAGGAGCCCGGCGGTGAGAAGGCGGCCGCCAAGCGCGACAAAAAGGGCATCCCGAGTGCGCGTGCGCGCATCTACGAGCTGGTCGACCCGGGCACCTTCATGGAGACGGGGGCGCTGTGCCGCACCCCGGGTGACCCCAACGCGCTCTACGGCGACGGCGTGGTCACCGGGCACGGGATGATCAACGGCCGACCGGTCGGGGTGTTCTCCCACGACCAGACGGTGTTCGGCGGCACGGTCGGTGAGATGTTCGGCCGCAAGGTAGCGCGGCTGATGGAGTGGTGCGCGATGGTCGGCTGCCCGATCGTCGGTATCAACGACTCGGGCGGTGCCCGCATCCAAGATGCGGTTACCTCGCTGGCCTGGTACGCCGAGCTGGGCCGCCGGCACGAGTTGCTGTCCGGACTGGTTCCCCAAATTTCCATTATTCTCGGCAAATGCGCTGGGGGAGCGGTGTATTCGCCGATCCAGACGGACCTGGTGGTCGCGGTGCGCGACCAGGGCTACATGTTCGTCACCGGGCCCGACGTCATCAAAGACGTCACCGGCGAGGACGTCAGCCTCGACGAGTTGGGCGGCGCCGACTACCAGGCCGGTTACGGAAATATCCACCAGGTGGTGGAGTCCGAGGCCGCCGCCTTCGGCTACGTGCGCGACTTCCTGTCGTTTCTGCCGTCCAACTGCTTCGACAAGCCGCCGGTCGTGAATCCCGGGCTGGAGCCCGAAATCACCGCCCATGATCTTGAGCTCGACTCGATCGTGCCGGATTCCGACAACATGGCCTACGACATGCACGAGATCCTGCTGCGGATTTTCGACGACGGCGACTTCCTCGACGTCGCCGCCCAGGCCGGGCAGGCGATCATCACCGGCTACGCGCGGGTCGACGGCCGCCCGGTGGGCGTGGTGGCCAACCAGCCCATGCACATGTCGGGGGCGATCGACAACGAAGCGTCCGACAAGGCCGCACGGTTTATCCGGTTCTCCGATGCCTTCGGCATCCCGCTGGTCTTCGTCGTGGACACACCCGGGTTTCTGCCCGGGGTGGAGCAGGAGAAGAACGGGATCATCAAGCGCGGCGGGCGGTTCCTGTACGCGGTGGTCGAGGCCGACGTGCCTAAGGTGACGATCACCATCCGCAAGTCCTACGGCGGCGCGTACGCCGTGATGGGATCCAAGCAGCTGACCGCCGACCTGAACTTCGCCTGGCCAACCGCCCGCATCGCGGTGATCGGCGCCGACGGAGCCGCCCAGCTGCTGATGAAGCGCTTTCCGGACCCGAATGCGCCGGAAGCGCAAGCGATCCGGAAGAGCTTCGTCGAGAACTACAACCTCAACATGGCGATCCCGTGGATCGCTGCCGAACGCGGGTTCATCGACGCCGTCGTCGACCCGCACGACACCCGGCTGCTGCTGCGCAAATCCATGCACCTGCTGCGGGACAAGCAGCTGTGGTGGCGGGTTGGACGCAAGCACGGACTGATCCCGGTTTAGGCCGCCAACGATGCCGCCGCTGCACACCGGCTCCGGTGACATCGGGGGCGACACCTATCTGAACGCGACTACTGGCACCTGGCGGTGGGGACGGTTGCCGTGTGCCGGTGCTGCCCCCGTCGTGACGATGAACAGCGGCCAGACCGTCACCGTGGACACCGTCAGCCACGAAGGCTTGCTAGATGACCAGGGCGCCGACCCGGTCGCGTTCTTCGGTGAGTACGGCATCGGCCCGAACGAGATCCTCGACGACGTTCGCGAACTGACCGGCGTGTCGCTGGCACGCAGCGACGGCGACGGGCCGCACGTGGTTCTCGGGCCGATCAGCGTCGCCGGCGCCCGCCCCGGCGATGTGTTGTGCGTCGAGCAGCTCGCCCTCACCCGTCGCGTCGATTACGGCATCATCAGCAACCGCCATGGCCTGGGGGTGCTGGCCGGTGAGATGCCCGAATCGTCGGACCGGGTTTCGATCCTGGGGCGGGTGGGTTCGGACGGGCGCGGCTACCTCACCGCGGCGACCGGGCGCCCGTTGGCATTCGACCTGAACCTGCAGCTGGGCCTGATCGGCGTCACACCCGGTGCTGGGCCGGCGCTGCCGTCTACCCCGCCCGGTGACTACGGCGGCAACCTCGACATCCGCTACCTGGGTGTGGGCAGCACATTGCTGCTGCCGGTGCAGGTGCCGGAAGCTGGTCTCTACCTGGGTGACCCGCACTTCGCGCAGGGCAACGGGGAGGTCGCTCTCACGGCGCTGGAGGCACCGTTGCGGGCGGACCTGCGGGTGACGGTGCTCGCCGACCGCGACGCGCGCCGGCTCGCGGAAGTGCTGGCCTCGCCGTGGGCGCAGACGTCCACCCACACCATCCTGGTCGGTCTGGGCGCCACCCTGGACGAAGCCATGCGGGATAGTGTGCGGCGTGCCCTGGCCTATGTATGCGAGGTGACCGGTGCCGATCGCGCATCAGCGCTGGCGTTCTTGTCGGCGGCGGCCAACTTCGAGGTGACGCAGGCCGTCAACAGGGTGGTGGGTGTGCATTGCCAGGTGCGGACGGCCGATCTCCGGTAATCCGTCACCCCGACTGTGGATGCTGCGTTGCGCCCTTGGATTCGGCGTCGACCAGTTCGCGGTCGGCGCCTACATCGTGAACGCGCCTGCTGCGAGTTCATCGAAACGCTCCAGCGCTTCGTCGGATTCGACGTCGATACCGCGCAGCGGCCCCCGGTCGGCCAGATATCGCTGCGCGTGCAGCCGGGCCACCAGCGCCTTTCGGTCGCTGCCGCGGGTCTCCCGCTCCCAGGCCGCCTGCTCGGTGAGCAGCGCACCGGCATAGACGTCACCCATGAACACCGCAAGCGGGAACAGCCGCGCCTCGGCCAAGCCCCGGTCTAGTTTCGCCCATGCGGTGATAGCCGCGTCGAGATCCTCGATGCGCGCAGACACCAGGCGCGTGGTGTCGTCGTCATCGGACACCGACACCGCGTCGCGCATGCGCGCCAGCAGCGGCTCATGGGCCCGTGTCTGTTCAATGCCGCGGCGCACATCCAGACAGAGGATGTTGTCGGAGCCCTCCCAGATGGTGTTCACCTGTGCGTCGCGTAGCAGCCGCGCCACCGGCCACGTCTCGATGTAGCCATTGCCGCCGTGCATCTCGACCGCGTCCGACGCCGCGGTAATCCCTAACCGGCAGACCTTGAGCTTGGTGACCGGCACGGCGATGCGTTGCGGCATGCTCCTGGGCTGGCGATGGTTGCGGGCACCGGTGCCGTCGAACACCAACGCTTGGGTGGCCTCGACGTCGACGATCATCTCGGCGAGCTTGCGCCGGATCAGCGGTTTGTCGATCAGCGCCCCGCCAAAGGCTTGTCGCTGCCGCGCATAACACAGCGACTCGACCAGGGCACGACGCGCGTTGCCGAGGGCGAACGAGGCGGTGCCCAACCGCAACTTGTTGGTCAGCTCCATCATTCGGCCGAGTCCCTTGCCGTCGGCGGGGCCCGCGTCGGCGCTGGGCTCGCCGGACAGCAGAAAGGCTTCGGCGTCGACGAACTCGATTTCACCCGAGGCAACCGAGCGGGTGCCGAGCTTGTCCTTCAGCCGCCGGATGCGCACACCGTTGCGGGAACCGTCCCGGCGCGTCCGCAGCACCAGGAAAGTCGCCACACCGCGGGTCGAGTCCGGAGCCCCCTCGGGTTTGGCCAGCACGACGAACGCCTCGCCGGCGCAATTGGACGCAAACCATTTGAACCCGTTGAGCAGCCAGGTGTCACCGCTACTTGCCGACCTTCGCGCGGTGGTCTCCAGCGCCCCTAGATCGGAGCCGCCGGTACGCTCGGTCATCAGCTGCGCCGCCTCGCCGTCCCACTCGCCGGAATTGAGCTTGCCCAGGACGAAGTCGCGAACTTCGGGCGGTGCGTAGGCGGTCACCAGAGACCGCACCATGTTGCCCCCGGTGCCGAGCGCGCAGGCCATCCCGATGTCGGCCTGGTTGAGCAGATAGTTGGCTGCGAAAAGCGCAAGCGACGGGTTCATGCCCGCTCGCCGGGCGCCGTCCCGCAGGGCTTGCTGGGCGTCCAGGATGGCGCGCTTGGATTGGGTGAACGATTCCGGCATCACCACCCGGCTGATGTCATGGCCCCACCGGTCATAGCGCTCGAGCTGCGGGGGATGCCGGTCGGTGTCCTCGGCCCAGCGCGTCACCGGCCCGCCCATCAGCTCACCGATCCGAGTCAGGTGGGGTTCGGCGAACGTCAATTCGTCGGGCCGCAGGTAGTACGCCATGGTGAACTGCAGGGTCGGGTCCGTGCGATACCAGTTGAGTCCGGCGGCTCCGCGGTAGTTGTCCGTTTGGTAGCGCTGCGCCTTCTCCGGAGTCGAAAAGGGCAGCCGGTCGACGTCCTCCAGGTCGTACTCCCGCATAATGCGACCCTATTACATAGGTTTTATATATGTCTATCCGCAATCCGAACCCACACCGCGGGCTGCGCTGACGGATCACAGAGCAAAGACCTGGCCGTCCCTTGCGACGGTGGTTTTACCCGAGTAGTTCTTGTTGATCTTGTCGAGCCATTGCGAGTCGGGTAGGTAGTCGGGGGCGTAGTGGCTCAGGATCAAATGCTTCGGCCTGGCCGCCGCGGCCACCTCGCCCACCTGCTCCGCCGAGGTGTGCGAGTTCGGCAAATAGTTCGGCGGGAAAACGTTGCCGTAGTAGGCGGTATCGAGGCTGAACATCGCCTCGTGGACCAGGATGTCTGTGCCGCGCGCGAGAGCAATCAGGTTGTCGGATTTGGTGGTGTCACCCGAGAAGGTAACGGACACAGCCGGTTTCTTCACATCGAAGCGGAAGCCGAATGCGGGGTAGACGTCGTAGTGGGACACCAGCGTCGCGGTGACCGATACGTTGTCGTCCGCTACCACCGAGAACGGACCCATGTTCGGCGCTCTGTTGCGAAAGTCCGACCCCGCTGGCACCGCGATCTCGGTGACCTTGACCAGGTCGCCAACGTTATCGATGCCGTAGTCGCGGATGAAGATGTTGCTGGTGTAAGCGAAGGCTTGGTGCAGCGCTTCGGTGGTCGCGGCGAGCCCTGGCGCCGGGTTGGCGGGGTTGACCGTGGCTGGATTCGGGTTGCCGAGTTCGCTTGGCGGCAATCCGCCGGCTGGACCGGGACCATAAACGCGGATCGGTGCGCGGCCGGGCGGGGCCTGGAAGCCGCCGGACAGGAAGAAGCTGTAGTAGTCGACGATGTGGTCGGTGTGCAAGTGGGTGATAAAAATCGCTCTGAGGTCATCGAATTGCAGGCCCGCGTTGGTGAATGCGTTCAGCGAGCCCAGGCCGCAATCGATCACATAGACAGCGCCGCCAATTTTCAGCACCGACGAGATCCCGATTCGGTTGGGTGTGGGCGGCGGGCCGGCGGCGACCCCGAGAGTGATCAGCGCATTGTCGGGCAATGTAGCCGGGCGAGGCGGCGCGGGAGACTTTGCCGGACCGCAGGCCGACGTGCCCAAAACGCCTGCGCCGGCGACGGCTAACCCCGCCGCGGCCAGGGCGGACCTCCGTGACGAGACCGCGCCCAGCGCAGACCTGCCAATCTGGTCGCCGGCCTCGTGCATACCGTGCAGCATAGGTTGCGACATGGATGCGGCCGTCGGTCGGCAAGCGCCGGTCACCGGCGGCCCTACGGACCGATTCGGATCCGCCCGGGCGACCACAAGCCGCTGTGGGTTGCCGCGCTCAGGTCGAGCTGTGCGGGCGGGGCGTCGACCAGGGTGTCGAACTTGCGCAGTGACCCCCAGTCGCGGGCCCAGTCGCGGGACAGATAGGTGGCCATGACATGGGCCCGCAATAGCAGGTCGGTGATGCCGAGCAGGCCGCCGTTGGTGCCGTCCTCCCAGGTGTCGGTGTCCAGCTTCTTGGCGTTGTAGTCCGGCGTGATGCGGAACTTCGGGATCTCGGTGACGCCGTTGACGTGCAACATCGGCTGCTGGCACGGGAAGGCCAGCCCGACCGCCCAGTCCAGCAGCACCGGCTGGGTCGAGCCGACATACTCCTGCAGGGAGCGCAGCTCCGGCACCCGCGGCGGGGTCACCGCGACCCAATCTTCCGGTGTCAACGACAGGTCCTCGACCACCAGCCGGACCGCGACGGCGTCCGCGGGCATCTTGGATCGAGCAAACCGCAGGTTGCGCCACGCCTTGGGCTGCTCCCCGAACAGGTCGTCGGGCACCATTCGCCCGGCCGGCACCAACTCGCCCGGACCGGGCTTGGCGTATTCGAGCACGACGGTCTGCCCGGGGGTGTACCCGTGCAGCACGCTGTTGCCGGCGATCTTGCCCGCGGCGGTCACCACCACCAACGGATGCCCGTCATCGGGCTTGGGCAGTTGGTACCACGCCGAGGTGAGCATGCTCTGCTGCTGCGCTCCGGTGGTGTAGGTGCCCGCCAATGGCACCCGGGCGGGATCGAGCCCATAGGGCAGCGGCACAGTCGACCCGTTGATACCCGGGGTCTTCAGCTTGGTCGGCTGGTCCCAGTCGTAGTCAGTGCCGGGCTGGTTCGGCTTCATCACGATCGCCTCGGCCACCGTTTGTTGCGGTACTCCATTGGGCGTAAAGCCGACGGGATTAGTTCCACCTAGTGGGCCAAGCGGGCCGTAATCGCCGGGCAGTGGCTTCATGAAACCCGCGTTGGTATCCGGCTCGACGAGCACGTCGTCGGCCAGTCCGCAGCCGCCGACGAACGCGCGCATGTTGGACCAGCCGTTGGAGTAGGTGGGGTACTGCCGCACGATCCCGATGACCATCGACGCGACGAACACCAGCGCCATAAAGCCGGCGGCGATGGGTACCGGCGCCTGGGTGAGCGCGCGGGTCAGCCGGCCCTCGCCGCTGCCCCGGGGCGCGAAGTGCAGCCAGGCCGCATACAGCGCGGCGATCGCGAACAGCGCGAAAAAGATTGTGCTAACCGTGATCCCGTCGATCTTGGGCATCGTGCTGTTGAACGGCACACCGTAGCTGGAGACATACCACCAGCCGTTGGTGGTGGCGAAACACAATGCCAGCATGAAGAACAGCGCCGCCAGGAATGCCATCCGGTTGCGTGACCAGCGCAACACCGATGGCGATACCAACACCGTCGTCAGCGCGGCCATCGCCGACCCGACGGCGGCGAACAGCCCGAAGTGGTGCACCCACTTGGTGGGGGTGAACATCAGGAAAAACATCGTGCCGAAGATGACACCCATCAGCCGCCATGCCGGGCCGCGGGCCACACCGGGAATTCGCTTGCGCCGCAACATGATGAAAACCGCTGTGAATAGACAGAGCGCGGTGATCAAGAAGCCGAACCGGCGCGACAGCGAACCGTCCACGGTGGGCAGGATCAGGTAGTAGTAGCGCAGGTTCTCGGTGTACCACGCCTGACTTGGCCCGATCTTGCCGCGCACCCTGGTGGCTTCCAACACCGTCGACAGTGTCTGGTCGGCGAATACCACCGTCAGGATGATGGTGCCGGCGGCGAGCATCGGCGACACCAACGGCAACGTGCCGACCAAGCGATGACGTCGCACCAAGATCCGCAGCATCGGGCGGCCGCCGGCCACCAGTGCGGCCACCGCGATCAGCCCGGTGGGCTGGACACCGAGCGTGAATGCGGCGGTGACAACGGCCAGCGCGGCCGGCGTCAGCCGGCTGTACCGCATCGAACGCTCGATCAGCACATAGGTGACCAACGAGCCGAGCGCGATAATGCCCTCCGGACGAAGGCCGTTGTTGAACGGCATCCACGCGGTCAGTAGGACCATGCCCGCCGCCCAGGTGGCGGCCTGGCTCGATGCCACGGCCGGCCCCAGGCGGGGTAGCACCTCGCGGGACAGCAGCAGCCAGCACACCAGCCCGGCGAACAGGTCCGGCAGCCGCATCCAGATGCTGGCGTCGCTGACGTGGGTCATTAGCGCCAGCAGGTTGTAGTACCACCCAAACGGGTCTTCCGGGCTACCGAACCAGCGGAAGTAGTTGGACATGTAGCCGGCGCGGTCGGCGACCCGCGCCATGCCCAGGATGTAGCCGTCGTCCGACGAATTCGCCCCGATCACATGCCAAAGCAAGAAGCCGAATATCACCACGGCGTCGGCCAGGGTGAACGTGCGCCAGCTCGTCGGAATCAACCGGCGCATTCGGCGGCCATCCAGCTGGTCGAGACGCCACAGCGCGACGAGTGCGACGACGGTGGCCGCGATCGCCCCGATGATGGCCAGCAGCTTCAGGGTGGTCGGCGTGGTCGAGAACCGGGTATCGATTGTGGCGGAGAGCCGCAGCCCGGGCGGCGCGGGACCGGTCAGGTCGGTGAACACCCCGACGATCTGCGGGCGGAGATTGGGATCGGGAAAGCCGCTACGCAGCGGCGCGCCCGTCGGATCGTTGAGCCCGACGAACGTGGCGAAGGTGCCGGCGTGTGTCGAGCTGATCTCGATGCGCTGACATTGCGGGGACGTCACCTGGTCGCGCGGCACGGACAGGATCACCACGTTGCGGTCGGTGACGTCTACCCGCTGGCCGCTGACGACGACGAACAACGCCTGAAGATTGGCGTCCTTGCCCTGCCTGGGTGCGGTGCCCAGCACCACTCCGCCGTTGGCCGGCATGTCCCGCACTACGCTGCACGGCACGGAGGCCGTCAGATCTACCGGCGTCAGCGAAATCAACGGCGCCGTCACGCTGCCCAGTTGCCCGTTTTGCGGCCAGTTGAGCATCGCGGTGGTCTGCACGACCGGCAGCAACGGGGTCGCGACCGACAACACGAAGCCGATCAGGCCGGCGATGGTCGCCACCCAGCGGGTCACCCGCACGTCGCCGCGGGTGTCCTGAGCGGCGGGGCGGGCGACCATCTCGTCGGTGATGCTCATGGCAGCGCCCTAATCGGTCCTTGGCGGCTCCAGCCGGGCACGGTGATCACGCCCGCTTGGACAACGGCTTCCGGCGCCTGAGCGGCCGGCACCAGGCGGTAATACTGCTCCACCGATCCCCAGTCGCGATACCAGTCGCCGCGCAGATAGGTGGCGACCGTCGAGGTTCGCAGCAGTGCCTGGGTGAACAGGAACGGACCGCCGGTCTGGCTGGACTGCCACAGGTTCGACGACGCCGCGGTCTGCTTGTGATCCGGCAGGATGCGGTACTGCGGAAGTTCGGCAACTCCGAGGTGCTCGGAGAACGGTCGTTGGCAGGGGAAGTTGGCTGCGGTCGCGATGTCCATCAACACCGGCGCCTGGGACCCGATCAGTTGCTGCAGTGTTTGCAACACCGGAACCCGGGGCGGGGTGAACGCGAACCACTGCTCGGGGCTCAGGTTCGGGTCATAGGCGACGATGCGCGCCACGTCGGCCTCCGGCGGCGCCCCGGTCAGTGGGAATCGCAGATTGCGCCAGGCGGGTTGCGGCCCGATGTCGATCGGGAACACCTGCCCTAGTGGTTGGATGCTGCCGTCGGGGCGGGTGGCGCCCCACTGCAGCTTCAGCGACTGGCCGTAGATGAAATCGCCGTCTTCTTTGTAGGACCAGATTTCGCCGGCCGCGGTGACCACCACCAGTGGCCGGTCCCGGGTACTTTCTTTCCAATTGGCGGGCAACTGGTACCAGGCCGAAGTGGCCGTGGCGGCCAGGCTGTTCTCGCCGTAGCTGCCCATCACCGGGGTGCGTGCCGGGTCCAGCCCGAATGGCAGCGCCGCGTGTGACCCGTTCATCCCGACCGGGCCCTTTCCTCCGGCGGTGCCGGCGGAGTCACTGATGGCGGCGTTGGGCTTGTTGGGCGACGCATCGGAATTGACCAGCCCGGGTTTGGTCACCACCGGGTCGGACTTCAGGTCATCGCCCACGCCTTCGGGTTTGAAGCCAACCGGGTTTATGCCGCCGAGCGGGCCCGCGGGGCCGAATGCCTGGCCCGGAACTGGTTGCAGCATGCCGGCATTGGGGTCGGGCTCGGCAAGCACGTCGTCGGCCATCGCGCAGCTCGTGGGTGAGAGCCCGCTGCTGAGCGCGGCCAGGTTGACCTTGGCGGTGGTGTAGAGCGGGTAGCGGAACACCGCACCCTTGGCCATCGAGCCGACTTCGCCTGCGACCATGATCACCGCGACCACCAGCAGTGGGGAGGAGGCCAGGATGCGGTTGCGCCGGCTGTCTTTGACTTCGGTGTGTCCGGCGTAGTCCATGCGGAAGTGGTACCAGGCGGCGAGCAGGCCGGTGAGGATCGACAGCGTCAGGAACATCGACGTCACCGGGTGGCTGGCGATGACGGGCTGGATGTCGTACCACGGCACCCCGTAGTTGCCCACGTAGAACCAGCCATTGATGCCGGAGGTGGCCCACGCCAGCACGAACAGCAACGCGGTGACATACAGCGTGAGATTTCGTCGACTGTGCAGACCGATCCGGGCGAAAATGAACGCGGTGACCGCACCCAGGGCCCCGGCCAGTCCGGCGAACGCGCCGAACTGCACGGCCCACTTGGTGGGGGTGAACGTGAGTAGCAGCAGGCCGACCGCGGTGGTGCCGATCAACCGCCAGGCCGGGCCGCTCGCCAGCCCAGACACCCGCCCGCGCCGCAGCAGCACGAACAGCACGCCGAACAGGCAGAGCAGCAGCACCAGCACCGCGAATCGCCGCGACATTGAACCCTCGACGTTGCTCTCCACGGTAAGGAAGTAGTAGCGCAGGAAGTCTTGGTACCAGGCGATCGTCGGCCCGACCTTGTACTTGATGCGTGCGGACTCGGCCACCGTGGCGAGCGTCTGGTCCCGGAACACCACGACGGTGATCAGCGACAATGACGCCGCTAGCACCGCCAGGGGCGCCAGCAGCCCGTCGGTGGCTCGGCGTCGCCGGATCACTTGGGCGATGGCCCGGGCGCCGGTCAGCAGTGCCGCCACGGCAATCAATCCCTGCGGGGCCAGCGTTGCGGTGAGCGTCGCGACGATGATGGCCACCGCGGCCGGGGCCAGCCGCCCCAACGCGACCGAGCGTTCCACCAGCACCCAGGTGACCAGCACACCCAGCGCGATCAGTGGCTCGGGCCGCAGGCCGTTGTTGAACGGTAGCCAGGCGGCGAGGAACACCGCGCCCGCGGTGAACACCGCAACCCGGTTGGACGTCAGGCCGCCCTTGCCCGGTCCCAGCCGCCGAAGCATGAAATGGCTGATGATCAGCCAGCACGCGATCCCGGCCAGTGTGGCGGGCAGGCGCATCCACACGCCGGCGGTGCTCACCGCCGCGAAATGGGCCAGTACCCCGGCATACCAGTCGAACGGTGCCTCCGTCGTGCCGAAATATCGGTAGTAGTTGGCCACATAGCCGGCCTTCGGCGCGGCTCGGGCAATAGTCAGGATGTAGCCGTCGTCGGACGAGGTGGCGCCGATCACATGCCAGAGCAGCAGGGTGGCGATCACCCCTGCGTCGGCGAGCCAGCTGGCGAATCCGACGCGCACCCGCGGGCGATGTCGGGCCAGCCAATCGCGCAGCGTGTGCCCCCTGCTGAGGCGGTCCAGGGTGGCCAGGCCGACAATGGCGACCAGCACCGCCAGCACGCCCAGGAACATCGCGGCTTGTTTCACCGCGCTCGGCGTCGTGATGAATCGGGTGTCGATGTCGACGCGCGCCGACAGCCCGGGCTGTGCGGGGACCTTCAGGTCGGTGAAGATCCCGCCCACCTGGGGCTTCTTTTCGGGAGGCAGGGTGCTGCCGGCGGCGCCCGGGATACCCGCGAAGTCGGCACCTGCGCCGCGGGCATCGGCCCAGATGTGCAGCGCGCTGCAGGCTCCCGCAGCGATCGCGGCGCGAGGTGCCGCAGCGGCCACCGAGTCACGGAACGCCACGACGACCGTGTCCTTGTCGGCGCGTACGAACAGGCCGGCTTTACCCGTGTCCACGCCGCCGGCCGGCAGTGTGGACAGCACCAGACCGCCGTCGGCGCCCAGTGTGGCGATGGCCGAGCAGGGGATAGAGATGTCCAGGGCACGCGGCGCCCCAGCTACCAGGGGAGCCGTGACCTGGGTGATGTTTCCGTTGTTGGTGGTGCCCTGGGGCCACAGGATGGTCGCGGTGGTTTGTCTCACCGGAAGCAGCGGAACGATGGCGCACAACAGCAGGCCAGCGATGCCCGAGACGACGGCTGCCAAGCGTGCGATCCGGTGAGATCGCTCATTACCGTCCAGGGACACGAGGGTCGATGGTATGCGACGCGGTTAAGTGCGGTGAGGATGCGGGGCCGCGAAGCGGCCGTGCGGACGAGCCGGACGATCGGATTTGGTGCGGTGAGGATGCGGGGCCGCGAAGCGGCCGTGCGGACGAGCCGGACGATCGGATTTGGTGCGGTGAGGATGCGGGGCCGCGAAGCGGCTAGCCCTTGCGCAGCGGTGCTGGGTTCCACAGTCCGCTGCGGGTCGCCGTCCCCAGCTGCAGACGGGCCGGTTGGGCCCCGGGGTAATACGGCGTCAACCGCTGCAGCGCACCCCAGTCCCTAAACCAATCCTCTTTGAGGTAGCTGGCCACCGTGGTCGCTCGCACCAGCAGCTCGGTGATGCCCAGCGGGCCGCCGCCGTTGTTGTCCATCACCGGGGAATTGGCCTCGGCGCCGAACCGGTCCGGCAGGATGCGCCATTTCGGCGTTTCGTCGACACCGTTGTGGTGTCCGAACGGTCGCTGGCAGGGGAACGCCAGACCCACCAGCCAGTCCAGGAACACCGGGTCCTGTGAGCCGACCACATCCTGCAACGTCCGCACTTGTGGAATCCGCGGTGGGGTGAGTGCGATCCAGTGTTGCGGTGACAGGTCGTTGTCGTCGGCGACCAGGCGGACCTGGGTGGCTGTGCTCGGGATCCAGGACAGGGGGGCTCGTAGGTTGCGCCAGGCCGGCGCCGCACCCACATCGCCGAATTCTATTGAGCCACCGTGGTGTCCGGTGGCCGCCTGTTCGTCGGTGGCCCACTGCAACTGGACCTCGCGCAGGTCGAACCGGCCCGCCGCGGTCACCACCAACACGGGCGCGCTGCCCGACTGGTCCCTGGGCGGGAGTCGGTACCAGGCGGACCGCAGCATGGCGGGCACCTGTATGCCGGAATGCCAGCTGCCCAGCACCGGCGTGCGGGCCGGGTCTAGATCGTAGGGCAGCCGGGCGCGCGAGCCGTTGATCCCCGGTGCGGCCGTGGTGCCACCTTCGGTGCCGGGTTCGCTGGCGGTGATCAGCCCGTCGTTGTTGAGGAAACTACGGTCGCCCGGACGTTCCATCACCGGGTCGGCGGAAACGTCGGCGGGAATGCCGTTGGGCGTGAACGCTTCAGACAGGCCGGCCCCCAGGGCGTCGGCCACCGGAACGGTCGCCGGTGTCAGCATGCCCGCGTTGGGATCCAACTCCACCAGCACGTCCTCGGCCAGCCCGCAGGTCCTGCCCGCTAACGCTTGCAGGTTGGACCGGCCCACCGACCACGCCGGGTACTGGGAAATCATCGCCTGGGTCAGCGACACCACCTCGAAAACCACCAGCAACCACGTGGCAATTGCTAACGGGGACTGGACAATTTGCGCAAGCCGCGCCCCAGGTCGGGCTCGTCCGATTTTCAGGCGCCCGCTACCGTTGGCGACGAAGTGGAACCATGCCGCCAGCAGCAGCACCAGCACCGTGAGCTCGAGAAGTGCAGTGGTGAGTGACCATCGCAATTTCGGGAACGAGTTCGACCACGGCACACCGAAGTTGGACACGTACCACCAGCCGTTGACGCTGGCGAATGACAGTGCCAACACGAAGACCACCACGGCGGCGAACACGGTCCGGTTGCGTTGCGAGCGCATCGCAACGCCGGTAACAGCGACCGCGGCAAGCGCACCCAGCGACCCGGCCAACCCGGCGAACACTCCGAAGTGGTGGGTCCACTTGGTCGGGGTGAACATCATCGCGAGGAAGGAGATGATGGTGATGCCGATGATGCGGCGGCTCGGTCCGGCAGCGGTACCCGGAATGCGGCCCTTACGCAGCGACATTGCCACCGCCACCGCGAGCGCGAGGACCAACGCCAGCACGGCGAAGCGGCGGGCGATCGACCCGTCGGGGCTGGCCATGAACAGCCGCTCGTAGCGGATATGTTCGTCGAACCACTTCAGGCTGGGACCCACGGCCCGCTTGAGGAAGCTGGCCTGGGCCTCGCCGGCGAAGGTCTGGTCGCGGAAGATCAGGATCGCCGTGACGGTGGCCGCAGCCAGGATGGGCGCCACCAGTGGCAGCACGCCGAATTGCTTGGAACGGCGGTGCAGGATGGTACGCAGCGGCCCGATCGCGACCAGCAGCGCGCCGATGGACGCGATGCCGGTCGGCCCGGAGAACAAGGTCAATGCACCGAGGATGCAGGCGACCGCTACCGGCAGCAACCGGCTGGTGGCCACCGCGCGCTCCACCGAACACCAGGTCAGCAGGATGCCCAGGGCGATGATCGGCTCGGGTCGTAGGCCGTTGTCCAGTGGCAACCAGACGGCCAGAAACATGCCCGCAGCGGTCCACGCCGCGGCCCGGTTGGTCTTGACGGCGTGACCCAACCGCGGGATGACTTCACGGCTGATCACCCACCAGCAGGTCAGCGCCATCGCCAGGGTGGGAAGGCGCATCCACACGCTGGCGGTGCTGACATGCGCCCACAGTGCCAGCAGGTCGTAGTACCAGCCGAACGGCGCCTCGGGCGTGCCGAACCAGCGGTAGTAGTTCGCCATGTACCCGGCGTGTTCAGACACCCGGGCCATGGTCAGGATGTAGCCGTCGTCGGAGGTATTGGCCCCGACGAAATGCCACCAGACCAGCACGGCGATAACCAAGGCGTCCAGGCCGCCGACCGACCACCAACGCGCGGGCAGGAACCGCCGGTGCCGGGTGCCGTCGGCGGTGTCCAGGATGTGCAGCGCGACCAGGGCGGCGCCGGTCAGCACCACCCCCAGGATCATCGCGGCCATCTTCAGTGGTGTGGGGCTGCTGCTGTAGCGGGTGTCGACGGTCGCCGAGAAGCTGAGGCCGGGCGGGGTCGGGCCGTCCAGGTCGGTGAACACGCCTACGATCTGGGGTCGGAAGTCGTAGCCGCTGCGCTCGCCGCGTAGCGGCGCGCCGGGGTCCTCAGCGTTGGGGCCCTGGGTCAGCCCAACGAATTCGGCGGTGACCTTGTCGGCGTGCGCGGTAAACGTCAACCGCTGACAGGCCGGGCTTAGCACCCGACTCAACGGGGCAGTGACCAACGGGACATTGCGCACCACAAGCACTAGGTCGTCGTTGGCGCGTTGTAGCAGCAGCCCGCGGTCGACGGCCTTGGGTGCCTGCTTGGGCACCGTTGACAGCAACACCGTCTTACCGTTGTTCTCCGGCCCAGCGAGTCCTGCGGCGGCCTGGCAGGGGACGGCGATGTTGAGGTCGGTGGCCACGTAGCCGATCAGCGGTGCCTCGACGCTGGTGAATGTGCCGTTTTGCGGCCAGGTCAGTTCGGCGGTGGTTTGGATTACCGGCAGCAGTGGGGTGGCGATGGCCAGAACGGCCCCGAGCAGACCCGCGACGGCTGCCACGAAGCGAGCGAACCGGTAGTTTGCTCCCGCGTCGCTCACGGAGGTAGATGCTAGTTGTTCGCGGATGTCCGGTGAGGTTTCGGTAGCCATCAAGCATTCGCCTCCGGCTTGCGGATGGCCAGCACGAACGGGCCGATGGTTTCGACGGCGAATCGCGGGTCGGCGAACAGGGCGGCGCGCAGGTCAACGGTGTAGCGGCGAACGTTGGGCTGGTTGGGATATACGTCTTCGGCCAGCCGCAGTGTGTAGGTGGTGGCTAGACCGGAGCCCGAGCCGCGGCGCATCACGAACACGGTCGGGGGTTGCCAGGGCAGCTTGTCCAGCGCGCGGATGAACTCGTCGGCGGTCTTGAGCTTGGACCAGCTGTCGATCTGTGCGGCGCGCTTGTCGAACTGGGCCAGCGGGTTGGCGTAGTGCGGCGTCAACCCCTGAAAGCCCCAGTAGGGGTAGTACGACAAGAAGCTGTAGTCGGCGGTCAACACGACGGTCTGATCGGCAGGCTTGCCGGTGACGCGCCGGATGGCGGCGTCGATCGCCGAGTAGTACTTCTCGGAGCCGGCCGGTCGCCGGTCGCCGCGCTGGCCGTGGCCGTCGGTGTCGGTGTAGGCGATGGTCAGATCCGGCCGCAGCACGTCGGGGATGTCCTGGCTGAACGCGATCGCGCCGGCCATTCCGATGGCACCGGCCACCGGAATGACGCTCCCGCTCCGCTTGGCAAGCGCTTGCGCCGCTTCGACGAAGCCGAACGCGCCGGCGGCCACGAGCAGCACGCTCAGCGTCGGCTGGAGTCGGAACGACAGCAGCGTGGTGCGCGCCAACGTGGTCAGCATCGACAGCAGCGACCACAGGTAGATGGCCAGCACGCCGATGGCCAGGGCGCCGGCCCGCACCGATGACCGCGCGCGCACCACCAGCCACAGGGTGCCCAGCATGCAGATCGCGCCCAGCAAGGAGAACTGCAGCATGGGGAAGGTCAATGCGGCGCCGTCGGCCGGCAGGTAGTGCTGGGCGCTGCCGGTGTCGCTGACCGGGTCACGGGCCGCCCGCAACAGGAACGGCAGCCAGGTGGTGGATCCGATGGCCGCCGCGATCAAGCCGATGACGACAAGCCGGCGCAGCGGGTCTGCGGCCGCTTTGAGGCCGGATTGCCGCCAGCGCGAGCCGGCCAGCAGCAGTGCCATCAGCGTGACCGTGAACGCGGTGTAGCCGACCAACAGCGTGTACCAGGTGGCCGCAAAGCCGAGAAACACACCGGCGGCCACCACCGCCGCCCAGCCCTGACCGCCGAGCGTCACGCCGGCGCGGCTGTCGGCGTCGGGCGCTACGCTGGCGTGACGCTCGCGGGCGCCGGCGCGCAGACCCGACCACGTCAACACCAGCATCGGCGGCAATAGCACCGTGATCATCGCGGCGTAGGGCTCCGGCGAGCTGTAGGCCAGTGTCACCGCCGCGGTCGCGGTGGTGACGAGCAAGGCGTATTCGAACCGGATCATCCGCCACCACAGCACCAATGCGACCGCGACCGCGATGGTGATCGAGGTGATTGCCCACGGCTTGAACATCTCCCAGGCCGGCGTACCGGTCAGCGCCGCCGCTCGCCCGCCGATCCAAAACCAGCCCGGTGGATAGAACGGCGGCAGTCCGATGTAGGTCATGTCGCGCAGGGCGGCGGTGTCGGTGAGGCGAGTCAGGTATTCGGTGCGGAACTGCTGGTCGACGGAGATGCCGAACAGATACAGCTTGCTCGCTCCCAGCGGCATGCCCAGCGTGACGACGCAGAACGCGGCAACGAACACCAGCCCGCCCAGCTGGGCCAATCGCCGGAATCGACCGTGCCGCCACATCCAGCCGACGCCGACCAGCCCGGCCAGGCAACCGACTTGGCCGACGGTGGTCAGCGCATGCAGCTGGTTGGACGACGGGAAGGCCGGCCACTGAACGCGCGATATGGCGATCAGCGCTACCACCGCGACCACGATGGCAACCACCACCGCCAGGGCCAGCTGGCCGAGGCTGGCCAGTGCGTTACGCATGGTCAGATGGGCAGCTTGCGGAAAATGCTCCGCGGGATATGACGCAACACCATCATCACATAACGGAATGCTGCTGGCGCCCAAACCAATTCCTTACCTTTTGCGGACGCGGTCACCGCCAGGTTGGCGACGTACTCCTTGTCGACGGTTAGCGGAGCTTCCTTGATGTGCGCACTCATCCGGGTACGCACCTGGCCTGGCCGGATCACCAGGACACGAACGCCGTACTCGCGCAGCGCCTCCGACAATCCCAGGTAGAAGCCGTCCAGGCCGGCTTTGGTGGAGCCATAGACGAAGTTCGAGCGGCGCACCCGTTCACCGGCCACCGTGCTCATCGCGATGATCTGGCCGAAGCCCTGAGCCCGCATCCTCTCACCCAGCAGCACGCCAATTGAAACCGCTGCGGTGTAATTGATTTCGGCGATCTGTACGGCCTTGCGCTGATTCTGCCACAGCTCTTCGGCGTCGCCGAGCAAACCGAACGCGACGATCGCCACGTCCACGTCGCCGTTGCTGAAGGCCTGGTCGATCACCTTCGGGTGGCTGTCGGTGTCCAGCGCGTCGAAGTCGATCAGCTCCACCGACCGGGCGCCCGCCGCCTTCATCGCAGCGGTCGCGTCGTCTCGCCCTGGGTCGTCGGGCAGGCAGGCCAGCACGATACGCGCCGGAGCGTTGCGCAGGTAGCGCTCGCAGATTGCCAGCCCGATCTCGGAGGTGCCGCCGAGCAGCAACACGGTCTGAGGGTTTCCCACGGCATCAAGAACCATTGCGCACCATTAGAGCAGCTCCAAACGTCGGGCCAGGTCGGAGGCGAACACCCGTAAGGGGTCGACTTTGCGGCGCACTGCGATCCATTCGTCGATGCGCGGATACATGGCGTGAAAGGTCTCGGCGGTGGTCCGCGAGTCTTTGGCAGTGTAGAGGCGACCGCCGAATTCCATTACCCGGCGGTCGAGTTCGCTCACAAACTCATTGAGGCCCGCCTTGATGGGGAAGTCGACGCAAATGTTCCAGCCCGGTATGGGGAAGCTGAGCGGCGCCTGGTTGCCGGGTCCGAACAGCTTGAACACGTTCAGAAACGAGTAATGACCCGAGGCCTGGATACCGCCGATGATCCTTTTGAACTCATCGACCGCCTCGGTGGGAATCACGAACTGATACTGCAGGAAGCCCGCTGGGCCGTAGGCGCGGTTCCATTCGCCGAACATGTCCAGCGGGTGGTAGAACTGCGTCAAGTTCTGGACCTTCCCGCGATAGGTGCCGGATTTGCGGTACCAGAGTTCGCCGATCGGCCCAAAGGTGTACTTGTTGGCAAGTCCGTTGGGGAATACGTCGGGGAGCGTGAGTAGTTGCGGCGCATCGAATTTCAAGGGTTCGCGGCGCAGCTTTGCGGGCAACTGCTCGACGGTGGCCAAACAGCCTCGCGATACCGCAGCGCGGCCCAGTTTCGGGGGCGCGCTGATCGCATCGAACCAGGCGCTGGAGTAGGTGTAGCCGGCTTCGCTGCCGTCGCTGTGCAGGGCGATGGTTTCGTCGAGGCTGGCGGTGACGTCGCCGTCGGCGATGAAGTATGCCGTCTGAGTGGGCGTCATCTCGATGGTGGCGCGCATGATGATGCCGGTCAGGCCGTTGCCACCGACGGTGGCCCAGAACAACTCGGAATCCTCACCGGCCGGTGTCAGGTGGCGGATCTCGCCGTCGGCGGTCAGCAGGTCCATACTGCGCACATGGTTACCGAAGCTGCCCGCGCTGTGATGGTTCTTGCCGTGAATATCGCATGCAATCGCGCCCCCGATGGTGACTTGCCGGGTTCCTGGCAGCACTGGGACCCACAGTCCGAACGGTAGGGCGGCTTTCATCAGCTGGTCGAGGTTGACTCCGGCGTCGACGTCGGCGAGCTTGGTGTCGGCGCTAATGGAGTGGATGGTGTTCAGCGGCGTCATGTCGATCACCAGTCCGCCGCCGTTTTGCGCGTTGTCCCCATAGGACCGGCCCAGCCCGCGGGCGATGACGCCCCGGCCATTTGATAGGCCGCCGGCATCGGCTATCCGAGCCACCGCCTTGGCGATCACCTCGGCATCTGGGGTGCGGAGCACATCAGCGACCGACGGCGCCGTTCGGCCCCACCCGGTCAGCCGGGTGGTGGTAGTGGAAGCTCCCACGCTCAACATCGTCAAAGAGGGTACCCGCTGGTCCGACGACGATGCGGGACGCTTGGGTCCCGCTGAGGAGTCGGGCGGTCGAACTGGGTCCGACGACGATGCGGGACGCTTGGGTCCGTCCTGGCTCAGCGGATCCGGAAGATCACGGCTCGCTGCACGATGAAATTGATTACCGTGGCGGTGCCCTGCGCGATCACGAACGCGATGGGTATTGCCCACCCCCGGTAGTGCAACAGTGCTAGGCACAGGTGGTTGAGTCCGACCTGCACGGCGAAGGTGAGTCCGTAGAGGAACATGACTGCGACGAATCGGGCCGTGCTGGGCGCCGCCTGGAATGTCCACCGCCGATTGATCAGGTACGCGGTGATGGTGCCGACGACGACGCTGATGAACTTCGACAGGTCGACCTGCAAGCCCACCGCCTTGTAGAGCGTCACGTAGACGCTGAAGTCAACGACCGCCGCGAAGCCACCCGTGACGATGAAGCGCCACATCTGTGTCGTCAGGTGCAGGTGTTGGCGCGACGGCGCGGCACCAGACTCCGGTGGGATCATCGGGGGGAAGTCTAATGGGGCCGGCGAGCTTGTTGCGGGTTGCGGATTATGAGGGCAGCTTGACGGCAATCAGCTGGACCTGATTAGGGCCCTGCGGTGTCGAGTAGGTCACCATGTCGCCGGGCTGGTGGCCGGCCAGGGCCTGACCCAGCGGGCTGCGAGCCGTCAGGGTCTCGGCTTCACGGCCGACCGGCGTCTCTTCGACGACGGAGATCACATGCATCGTGACGACTTCACCGTCCGGGAACCGCAAGGTCACCTCGGTGCCACCGGGCAGCGTTTCCGATCCGTTCGAGGGGGAGGGTCCGGTCCGCAGCCGCCGGTCCAGTTCGTTGATCCGGTCGCCGAGGATGGCCAGTTCGTCGGCACGTTGGATTGCCTCGGCCGCGTCGCCGTGATCGCCGATCATGCCGCGGTCGTTCTTGACCTCGACCTCCAGCCGATCGCGCCGCTGCCGCAGCCGGGCCAATTCAGCCGCTAGGTGCTCGCGCCCCGCATCCGCTAGCCTCTTTGATTCGACTTCCTCGCTCACGTTCGCCGACCTTTCGCGGCGCTCCGGCTACTGCTTTGTCGCCTGCGCCCGATAGCTGGGTTACCTGTTGCGTGCCGTGGGTGCCGTTTCACCGATCACGAACCTGCCGCGATCGGATTCGTGGCGCTTCAGTGTTACACCCTTAAGGGGCGGCCGTCACCGATATGCGTCAAGCATTTGTAACCCGTTGTTTGGGTGGGCAACCGCCCGGCCGCGCAATCGCGCGTGACAATTGTCAGCTGAGGCTGAAATCACCGAAA
Organism: Mycobacterium decipiens; assembly: GCF_963853665.1. NCBI lineage: Bacteria > Bacillati > Actinomycetota > Actinomycetes > Mycobacteriales > Mycobacteriaceae > Mycobacterium > Mycobacterium decipiens. The sequence continues at coordinate 5,139,944 of NZ_OY970459.1, read as the reverse complement.
TGCGGTACCTTTGACGGGCGCTTGGGTTTTTGGCGATCCGGCCGACGCTGGGTTGGATCAATCCGCCCGATCGACGGTCAGGGTGACCACGTTGTTCCGGTTTTCCCGCGCCTCGATGCCCGACACCCAGACCCGGCCTCCGGTTGCCCGCGCGACGATGCGCTCGGCGGTGTCAAACACCCAGGCCGCCGAGCCCTCCATCCCGGTGCTGTCCATGATCCGCAGATCGATGACGCCCCGGTCGGCCAGCAGTTCGAACAGATCGCGCTGGGGGTCGTCCGCGGCGATCAGCGTGGTGTGGTCGAACTGGCGGCGCAGCGCTGCCCGGATGTCCCTGAGGCAACTCGTGTCCACCACCAGTCCGCTGCGGGACTCGGTTTCGGTGCAGGCGAACTCGATCTCGAACGTTCGCTCGTAGCCGTGCAAGAAGAAGCGCTTACCTTGGCGGGACCACGAGCGGTGGCAGCACGGAAGATCGCCGAAGCGTTTGCGAAGGTGGAACTTTGCCGTGCGGCCGACGGGCGCATCGGCGCGGTGCATCGTGGCCATGTGCACGCCGTCGGCGAAGTCGATGTCAGTCATTGCCGAACAATCCCCTTCTGTTCTTGCCTCGTCAGCGAGACGAATTCACGTTGGCCATCGGCGCTGTGGCGCAGCGAGCCGTAGAACGCCAGCGTGGTGGTCGGCGCGCCGCGGCCTGCCGTCGCGCAGGCGTACTCGCCCTCGATCAGCACACCCACCCCTCGTGGGGCGAGCTGGTGGTGCAGCCACAAGCCGATTCGGGCGGTCATTCGCTGTTGTGCCTGAATCCCGCGTGAACACGCCTGCACTATTCGCGCGAATTCGGCTGGGTCCAGTTGATTTTCGCCGTGCAGATACCCGACGTGCACGACACCGTGAAACGAAAGCAAGTGGCGTTCACAGAGCGAATGGAACGGAATCGGGCGAACCAACACGAGTTCGGAACCTCCGCTGCCGGACTCCGCCGTGCGAGTCCGGCCGATGGGAAATTGCAGCAGCGATCCGCCGGCGAGCGCGAATCCGTTGTCGTGGCGCAGCATGTGGTACCTCTCACGATTACCGGCATTTGCCGCGGTCGTTGTCCAGTCCGTTGATGGACAACGCCAGCCTCGCCACGATGTCTTGGCGGATTCTCAATGGATTCTTGGCGGATCCTCAAAGGATTCTTGGTGCCACGTGCGCCGCCAGGACCTCAAGAATTCGTAGAGCTTTCCGGAAGCCAGGCATCTAAGCCTTTTCCCATCCGCTAGAGCGCTCAGAGCGCCGGCCCCGATGTGAGGAAAAGGAACCGACGTGAACACCCGCAGGATTGGCGTCACGGTCCGGAAAGCCGGTCTCGCCGCGGGCGTCGCTGTGCTGGCAGCTGGTTTGGCGATCGGCGTGGCGATGGGTATCGCCGCCGCAGCCCCCGGGTCGCAAGCACGCACCGCGGTCACCAACCCGGGCCGGATGTACGGGAACCCGGCCGCCGCTGCACCGTACTGGCGCCAACAATCTCTTGACGACTGTGCCCTGATGGCGGCCGCCGATGTGATTGGGGAGCTGACCGGGCGCGAGCCTACCGAGCGCGAGATCATCGCGGTGGCGCAGAACCTGGCCAGCTGGTCGCACCCCGGACCGATCTACATGCCGCCCCGGGACATGCGCGACCCGAACGGTGCCGGCCGCGGTGCCGACCCACACGACATTCCGGTGCTGCTCGCGCGGTACGGCATCACCGCCGTGTTCACCGGCCGGGACCAGGCCCCCCTGACCGGTGTCGCTACCGGCCTGGAAGCGCTCGAGCGGTATCTCGCCGCTGGCCACAAGGTGATCGCCGGGGTGAATGCCGAACTCATCTGGGGTATGCCGGTCCAGACCCGCGATCAATATGGTGCCCCGACCGCCGATCATGCGGTGGTTGTGACCGGGGTTGACACCGCCGCCGGCACGGTGCACCTCAACGACAGCGGCAACCCGCAGGGCCGCGATGAGCAGATCCCGGTCGACCTGTTCGTCCGGACGTGGGCTACCAGCGGTAACCAAATGGTCGTCACGGCCGAGGACGCGGTCGCTCGCACAACGTGATCAGTCCGTTACGGCAGCCGGGGTGATGAATAACATCTCGTCGCCGGCTCCAAGGATGTCGTCGCACGGTGGGACGATGACGCGCTGCCCGCTCACCACGGCCGCCAAGACGGTATTCGCGGGCAGCGTGATGTCGCACACACGTTGCCCGACTAGTGGATCGTCGGAAGGGAGAGTGAGTTTCGCGATGTCGGCATGGCCCTGGCGCAGGCCCATCATCCGGATGAGGTGGCCGACATCAATGGCTCCTTCAACGGTGGCGACCATTGCGCGTGGTGTGGAGACCGCCACGTCGACGCCCCAAGCGTCGGTGAACAACCACTCGTTGTCGGCGTCATTGACTCGTGCCACGACCCGGGCCACCGCGAACTCGGTCTTGGCTAACAGGGACACCGCGAGGTTGACCTTGTCATCACCCGTGGCGGAGATGACCACATCGCAGATCTGCAATTCGGCGTCTTGCAGCGAGGATAATTCGCACGCATCGGCAAGTAGCCAATCGGCGTCGGGCACGCTGTCCGGCCGGTACTGGTCGGGGTAGCGCTCGATGAGCAGTACCTTGTGCCCGTTGTCGAGTAGCTCCTGAGCAACGGACCGACCGACCGCCCCGGCTCCCGCGATTGCAATACGCATGGTCTGATCCTCCTCTACCGACGCAGCCCGGTTGGATTCGATGCGACGGTGACGCGCACCCCTGCGGCGGCGCTCGTCGTGTCGGTGCTTGATTTACTGACACATACACAAGTCAGGTGGTCGTGCTGTGGAGGTGGGCGCGACCATGCCAACGTGCGCGCGAATGAGGACCGGATGAGCCTGCCGCAGCTATACATGGCGCTGCTGGCTGGAGGGGTCGTATTGCTTGCCAGCATTGTGGCCACGCGCGTGACGACGGGTGTCGGGTTGCCGAGCCTTCTGCTGTTCCTCGCGGTCGGCGTTGCGATTGGGGAGAACGGGCTCGGGCTCCATTTCGATGATGCCCAGCTCGCGCAGACCCTGGGCACCGCCGCGCTGGGGGTCATTCTCGTGGAGGGTGGACTGACCACGCGGTTCGGCGACATTCGCACATTGCTGGCTCCGGCGGGTGTCCTCGCGACCATCGGAGTGGGCGTCAGCACGGCGCTCACAGCTGCCGGCGCGCACGTTCTGTTAGGGCTGGACTGGCAACTGGCCCTGTTGCTCGGCGCGATTGTTTCCTCTACCGACGCGGCGGCGGTTTTTTCGGTGCTGCGCGTCGTCCCGCTGCCCAGGCGCCTCGCTGGGCTACTCGAGGCGGAGTCCGGGTTCAACGATGCGCCGGCGATCATCCTGGTGCTGGTGTTCAGCACCACGCCGTTGACGCTGTCGCCGGGTGGCATGGCCGCAAACCTGGTGTATCAGTTGATCGTTGGCATCGCGATCGGGTTGTCCTGCGGTTTTGCGGGTGCGGTCGCCTTGCGCCGCATCGCGCTGCCCGCTTCGGGTCTGTATCCGCTGGCCACCTTCGGGCTCGGGATGGTGGCCTTTGCGGCCGGAGGTGCCGTGGATGCGAGTGGCATTATCGCCGCGTATCTCGCCGGGGTGGTGCTGGCGAACTCAGGGCTGCCGCATCGCTCCGCCATCCGATCCTTTGCGGAAGGGGCCGGATGGCTCGCCCAGATAGGCCTGTTCGTGCTGCTCGGTCTGCTGGTGTCCCCGGCCGAGCTGCCCGGCGAAGTGGTTCCCGCAGTCGTCGTCGGATTGGTGTTGCTGCTACTCGGGCGCCCGATTTCCGTGCTGGTCTCCCTGCTGGGATTCCGGGTGCCCTGGCGCGACCAGGTCTTCGTTTCGTGGGCCGGGTTGCGCGGTGCGGTGCCGATCGTGCTGGCGACCTATCCGATCGTCGAGGGCGTGCCGGGCAGTGATCGACTGCTCCGCATCGTGTTCATCCTTGTCGTGGTGTTCACGCTGGTGCAGGGTCCCAGCCTGCGACTGGTCGCAACCGGGCTGGGGTTGATTCCCCGCGACGCCACACGTGAGGTTCAGGTGGAGTCCGCGCCGCTGGATGTGCTGGGGGCCGAACTGCTGACGTTGACGGTGATGCCGCGGTCTCGGCTACACAACGTCACCGTGCTGGAACTGCGCCTACCCAATCCCAGTGTCATCACGTTGATCATCCGGGACACTCAATCTTTCGTACCGCAGCCCGAGACCCGGATCGAGGTGGGCGATGAAATGCTCATCGTCACCACATCGAAGACACGCGAGGCAACCGAGCGGCGACTTCGCGCGGTTAGCCGCCGCGGCAAGCTCGCCTACTGGTTCGATGAGTACGGGCAACCCGACTGAGACCCCTGTCGCCCGTGCTGATTACACCCAGTACGGAACCCGGGCGCGGTACTGCCGCATCGCAAACGCCGCCAGCACCCACCCCACGACCGTCAGCACCAGCACCACCGCCCAGTGCCGCAGCTCCTGATGAGCACCCAGCAGCGGGGCCCGGACGATGTCGAGGTAGTGCAGCAGTGGATTGAGTTCGACGATGCTCGACCAACGTCCCGCGCCCTCGCGCCGCAAGGTCTCGTCATTCCAGATGATCGGCGTCATAAAGAACAGCAGCTGCACGACGGAAAATAGCAGCGGGCCGATGTCGCGGTAGCGGGTCGCCAGGATGCCGAAACACAGCGAAACCCATACGCAATTGAGGATGACCAGCGCCAGCGCGGCAAAGACCGACAGATCCGCCCACGACCACGGCTTGGGGAAGATGATCGCGATGACGAAGTAGATGACGATGTTGTGGGCGAAGAAGATCATCTGCCGCCACACCAGCCGGTATACGTGCACGCTCAACGGTGCGGGCAGCTGTTTGATCAGGCCCTCGTTGGAGACGAACACGTCCGCGCCGTCCAGGATGGCGGCGTTGATCAGGTTCCAAACGATCAAGCCGAGCGTGACGTACGGCAGGTGCTCGGACAGCTCGAGACGGAACAGCTTCGAATACAGACCCCCCATCGCGACGGCAGTGGTTCCGGTGGCGATGGTGATCCAGAACGGTCCCAGCACCGAGCGGCGGTACCGTTGCTTGATGTCCTGCCAGCCCAGGTGCAGCCACAGCTCGTGGCGACGGAACCCATCGATCAGATCGCCGCGGGCGCGGGCCAGCGTCCGCGACTGTGCCGCGGCGTCCATGAACGTCATACAGGTCCTCCAGGCTTGCCGAACCTCTCGCGATGTCCCAAGCGGCGCAACCGAATCCACTCCAGCAGGCCCTTGGGGTCGTGCCGGGTCACCAGGAAGAACCAGCCAAACCGCAGCCACTCCTGGGGCAGCAGTTTGCGCAGACCGGGTTGCGACAGCACATAGCCACGGTTGCGGTAGGTGAAAAACCGCTTGCCGGGGTCGTCGGGATATTGGGCGTGCATGCGGCCACCGAGGATCGGCTTGAATTCGTCGGATCCGCAGGGGTGCAGATAGACCGCGTCCAGGCAGGTACCGAACGGCAGGCCGGACCGAACCAACCGGCGATGCATTTCCACCTCGTCGCCGCGGATGAACAGCCGCAGGTCCGGCACCCCGATCGCCTCGCACGTGGACGCGCGGAACAGTGCGCCGTTGAACAGCGACGCTATCCCAACCAGCAGCTCTTGGCCCGGTTCGGTGCGCAATTCGCTTGCGCGCCTGCGCCATACCAGGCCACGGCGCAACGGAAACGCCAGCCGCTCCGGGTCGTCCATATTGCACACCATCGGTGACACCTCGGCCAGGCCGTACCTCTCGGCGCACTCCAGCAGGGTCGCCAGCACCCTGGTGTCCTGTGCGTGCCCGTCGTCGTCGGCCAGCCACACCCAATCGGCGCCCTGCGCCAGCGCATGCAACATGCCCAATGCGAAACCACCCGCACCGCCAAGATTTCGGCGGGATCCTAGATAGGTGCTTGAGATCGGTTGTCCGGCAACAAGATCACGGACCCGCGTGTCCCCGGAGGCCGCATCGTTGTCGACCACGATCAGATGATCCGGTAGTCGGGTCTGGGCGGTCACCACGTCCAGCGACTTGGCCAGTTCGTCGGGGCGCCGGTGGGTGACCACGACGGCGATGACCGATTCACTCATCCTCGGTAGCTCTGTGGATCGGCCCCGGTTACGTTCCGGGTCTCGGCCAGCACCTCGTGCACGTGCCGGGCGGCGTCCTCGCCTTCGTAGGCGCGCACCACGTCTTCGATACCGCCGGTGAGCCTGACGACGCCATGGTCAATCCACATCGCGGTCTTGCACAGCCGGGCCAAAAACTCGTTGGAATGGCTTGCGAAAACCAGGATTCCGGAGCGCTCTACCAAATTCTGCAGCCGGGACTGGGCCTTCTTCAGGAAGTCGGCATCCACGGCACCGATGCCTTCGTCGAGCAGCAGGATCTCGGGGTCGATACTGGTCACCACACCCATCGCCAGGCGGACCCGCATCCCGGTGGAGTAGGTGCGCAGCGGCATCGAAAGGTACTCGCCCAATTCGGTGAAATCGGCGATCTCGTCCACTTTGGCCAGCATCTGCTTGCGGGTCTGTCCCAGAAACAGTCCGCGGATGATGATGTTCTCGTAGCCGGAGATCTCGGGGTCCATGCCGATGCCCAGGTCGAATACCGGAGCCACCCGGCCGGTGACCCTCGCCCAGCCGCGGGTGGGCTCGTAAATGCCCGAAAGCAGGCGCAGCAGCGTCGATTTGCCGGCCCCGTTGTGCCCGACCAAACCGACCCGGTCACCCAGGTTCAACTCCATGGTGATGTCGCGCAACGCCTCGATGACGACGACGTTGGAGTTGGTGTGCCCGATCGTGCCCCCCGCCTTGCCCAGGACCGCCTTCTTCAGCGAACGTGACTTGGCGTCGAAGATGGGAAATTCCACCCACGCGTCGCGTGTCTCGATATGCGGATGGTGCGGACCCGACACGGCTTACAGGTACTGTCCGGTGCCGTGCCCGTGCTGGCCCGACTTGCCCACCCCGGGCGGCAGTGCACCCTGGCGCATCTGTTGCAGTTGTGCGCGGGCCGCCATTTGCTGAGCGAACAGCGCGGTTTGGATGCCGTGGAACAGGCCCTCCAGCCAGCCGACCAGCTGGGCCTGGGCAATGCGCAACTCGGCGTCCGACGGCGCGGCGTCCTCGTTGAACGGCAGGGTAAGCCGATCGAGCTCCTCGCGTAGTTCCGGTGCCAGGCCGTCTTCGAGCTCGCGAATACTGGTGGCGTGGATGTCGCGCAGCCGATTGCGGCTGGCTTCGTCAAGCGGGGCGGCGCGAACCTCCTCGAGCAGCTGCTTGATCATGGTGCCGATGCGCATCACCTTGGCGGGTTGTTCGACCAGGTCGGTCAGCAACGGCTCGTCGGAGTCGTCTTCCTGCACCGCTATCAGCCGAGGATCGACGCCGCCGATGACCTCGATGTCGTCATCGTCGCTGCCGGTACTCAATCCGATCACCATCCTCTTGCGCACCTTCTTAGGAGTGTGTGGCTGCGGCGGGGCCGCGCCATTCGTAGATTCGGGCCTCGCCGTTGTCGTAGATCTTCGCCCACGACTTCGATGTCTCTAACGACACTAGTCCGTCGGGCACCGCGAACCCCCGCACCGTCGGGGTGCTGGTCAGGATGTAGCGGATATTGAGGACTTCGACGGCCTCGAGTACCCGCGGATCGCTGGCGCCGTTGCGGCCATAGGCCCAGAAGATGAACCGGTGGTAGCCCGGGCCCTGCTGCATGGGGTAGTCGTAGTGGGTCCACAGCGGGTGCAGGCCGGCCACCGCGTACATCCACGCGGTGCCGTCGGTGTTGGCATTGCCAATCAGGGTGTCGCGCGCACCGGGCAGCGTCGCCAGGTACGCCATGGCGCCGAGGTCTTTCTGGTCGACCATCACCGAGTCGTACTTGTCGCCGAACAGGAACCGGTGTCGGGGAAAGTAGTGCGCCGCGAGGATCAGGGTGGCTCCCAGCAGCAGTGCCGCGGTTGCCGACGCCCAAACGGGCGTCGGCAGCGGTCTGAAACGGTCGGTGAGTCGTTTCACCGCGGCCACCAGCAACATGACGATCGCGAACAACGCCACACCCGCCATCGGCATCAACAGCAGTGTTGTCGCCGCCGCGATGCGGCGCGGATCGTGATAGAAGAACACGCCGAGTCCGCCGGCCACCGCGCCGATCGGGGGGCCCAAGGGCGTTCCCGCGTCGACGTTCATCACGATCAGCAGCAGCCAAACCGCCAGCGGCCACCAGATCTTCTTGATCAGCAGCATGAATCCGCCGATGGCGGCCAGCGCAATGAGCGCGTACTGGACCGGGAAATCGTTGAGGTGGCGGGAGTGCTGGAAGACAGCGTCGAACAGTCCGCGCTTCTTGCTGAGGTAGGTGGGAAATGCGTGTCCAGCGATGATGTCTTCCTGCGCCGTGACACTGAGGAACTGCGGCAACATGACCAACCCGGCAAACAGCACCACGCTGGCCAACGCCACCAGGTCGGCCAGCCGTCCCCGCACGGGATGCCACAGTGCCTCGAAAAGCCACCAGGCCGACAAGAACAGCATGACGACAATGCCGCCGGTGATGTGCAGCGAGAAGACGCCGACCAGCGCCAGCACGGCCACCGGGATGCGGTCACGGTGCCGCAACGTCGAGGTGATTAGCACCATCGTCGGCACGGCGACGCCGTAGGCCGCCAGGTTGGGCATTGCGGCGGTGTCGAACTCGACGTATGGCAAGGCGGTGAACGACGCCGAAAGTGCCGCGGCGGTGGCCGCCGCGGCGGCGGCCCGCCATTGGGTGGTGTGCGACCGCACCGTGCGCCAGGTGAGGACGGCCGCGCTGGTCGGAAACAGCCAGACCGCGGCGGCCAGCGAGCTCAGCGTGTAGCCGGTGGTCGGTGCCGCACCGGTCAACTGGCAGAACACCGTGACCAGCCCGTGGAACACCGACGGGTAGTACAACGCGGCGTGCGTCTCGACGTTGCGAAGCTCACCCATGTGGGTCGACGACGCCTGGCCGGTGTCGAGGATGAAGCGCACGGTGTTGGCGTGCCAGACCGCGTCCCAGGTGCTGGGGATGGATTGCCAGTGCGGAATGCCGCGACAGGCTGCCCAGCCAATCAACAGGGCGCCCAGCAGCACCCCGGCGGCGACCGTCACCGCAGGCCAGCGGCTGATCGTCCGCGCCTCGGCGTCGAGGTCGCGAAAGCGGGCGAGCAGCAGCTGCGAACCGGTCGCGACAGCGCACGTCACCGCCAAGGCGGCCAGCGCCGTCCAACCGTTCCAGGGGATTCCCAGCGCGCCGTAGGGAATGATCGCCAGTGCCACCACGCCGTACGTCAGCGCCGGGCCAACCGCGATCGCGGCCGGCCAGTTGAACTGAGTGATGCGAGCGACCATTGCCCCAGGCGCGATCAGCAAGATCAAAGCGATCAGCGTTCCGAACCACAGGCCCACTCGACTAGTATGGCTGGCCGGGTGACATGGCTCGGGGAAGCCAAGGCGGGCTGGGACGTCTATGACACCCGCAACGTCACCAGTTTGCGGGAATGGCGAAAGCTCTAAGGTGGCTGGCATGGCATACGACGTTGCCCGGGTGCGCGGACTGCACCCGTCGCTGGGTGACGGATGGGTGCATTTCGATGCACCGGCTGGAATGCTGATTCCCGATTCCGTCGCGACAACTGTGTCGACGGCCTTCCGCCGGTCCGCCGCTAGCACGGTGGGTGCGCACCCGTCGGCGCGGCGTAGCGCTGCGGTACTCAACACGGCACGCGAAGCGGTGGCCGATCTGGTTAACGCCGACCCGAGCGGCGTGGTGCTGGGCGCCGACCGTGCGGTGCTGCTGTCGTTGCTGGCCGAAGCGTCGTCCTCGCGCGCCGGGCTGGGCTACGAAGTGATCGTCAGCCGCCTGGACGATGAGGCCAACATCGCCCCGTGGCTGCGGGCGGCACACCGCTACGGCGCAAAGGTGAAGTGGGCCGAGGTTGACATCGAGACCGGTGAGCTGCCGACCTGGCAATGGGAGAGCCTGATCAACAAGTCGACCCGGCTGGTGGCCGTCAACTCCGCCTCGGGAACGCTGGGTGGGGTCACGGATCTGCGGGCGATGACCAAACTGGCGCACGACGTAGGTGGACTGGTCGTGGTCGACCATTCCGCCGCCGCGCCGTATCGGTTGCTCGACATCAGAGAAACCGACGCCGACGTGGTGGCAGTGAACGCGCATGCCTGGGGCGGTCCGCCGATCGGGGCGATCGTCTTTCGTGACCCGGACCTGATCAACTCCTTCGGCTCCGTGTCGACGAACCCCTACGCCACCGGCCCGGCACGCCTGGAGGTTGGCGTGCACCAGTTCGGGCTGCTGGCCGGCCTGGTAGCCAGCATCGAGTACCTTGCGTCGCTCGATGAGACGGCTCGGGGGAGCAGACGCGAACGATTAGCGGTTTCGATGCAGTCTGCCGACGCTTACCTGGACCGGGTTTTCGACTATCTGATGGTGTCGCTGCGCTCGCTGCCTTTGGTGATGCTGATCGGCCGCCCGGAGGCGCAGTTACCGGTTGCCAGCCTCGCAGTGCACGAGGTGCCGGCCGACCGGGTGGTGCAGCGGTTGGCGGACAACGGAATTCTGGCGATCGCCAACACCAGTTCACGCGTGCTCGACGTGCTGGGAGTCAACGACGTCGGCGGCGCCGTTACCGTGGGGCTGGCGCACTACTCGACGATGGCCGAAGTCGACCAGCTGGTGCGCGCGCTGGCGTCATTGGGCTGACCTGATCGCTCGGCGCGGCAGCCGAGCAACCTGGCGGTCAATCGACACCTAGCCGTTGACGGTCAGCAGTATCTTTCCCGCCACCCGCCCGGACCGCATCAGTTGATGTGCGTCGGCCGCCCGGTGGATGGGCAGGCGTGCGCCGATGATCGGCCGCACCCGTCCATCGCAAACCATCGGCCAGACCGAGGCGGTCACCGCTTCGACGATGGCGCTCTTGCTGTTCGGACCGCTCACTGGCCGGGCCCGCAGCGTGGTGCCGATCACCCGAGCTCGTTTGGTGAGCAGCTTGCCCAGGTTGAGTTCGGCTTTCACCCCGCCCTGCATGCCGATGACAACCAGCTGCCCGTCAGTGGCCAGCGCGTCGATATTGCGGTCCAGATATGCCGCGCCCATGATGTCGAGGATCACGTCGGCACCTGCACCGTTGGTCTCTTCCTTGAGTCGTGCCACAAAGTCTTCGTCGCGGTAGTTGATGGTGAGCTGGGCGCCGAGGTCGCGACACAGGTCCAGCTTTTCCGGCGATCCGGCGGTTACCGCCACCCGGGCGCCCAAGGCTCGTGCCACCTGGATCGCGTGGCTGCCAACACCGCTGGCGCCGCCGTGAATCAGGAGTAGCTGGCGCTCGTTCAGGTGAGCGGCCATCACCAGGTTCGACCACACGGTGCAGGCCACCTCGGGTAGCCCGGCGGCGTCGACGACGTCGACAGCTGGCGGAACCGGCATTACCTGGCCGGCCGGAACGGCGACGTATTCGGCGTAGCCGCCGCCTGCCAACAAGGCGCAGGCCTCTTGGCCGGCAGACCATTTGGTGACATCTGAGCCGACTTCGGCGACGACCCCAACCACTTCCATGCCGATGATCTCGCTGGCCCCCGGCGGGGGCGGGTACTTGCCGGCAGCCTGCAGCAGGTCGGCGCGGTTGACGCCGGCCGCGGTGACCTGGATCAGTACCTCGCCGGGCCCGGCAGCTACATCGGGGACTTCCTGCCATGTCAGTTGATCGGCGGATTCAGCGACGATGGCACGCATGCCGGCCACGCTACTACCCGGTTACCCTTGTCAGCGGTGGCGTGGCAGAGCGGCCTAATGCACTCGCCTTGAAAGCGAGAGACGGCTAACACCGTCCGGGGGTTCAAATCCCTCCGCCACCGCCCATCCGCCACACAGACTCAACCATCCGTGAACGCGCGTTTGTACGCCGCCACGCCGCTGGGACTGACATTCCGCGGTCGCTCGCGGTCACGGTCAGGTCAGCGTGCGGTCGCGCGCAGCGTCGGCGCATAACGAAGCACCGCAGCGATACCGTCGGCCGGGGAGAGCCGATCGTCGGTGCGGACCAGCGACGCCCCGACCGAGATCGCGAACACGGGCAGCGCCTCGTCGGCTCGCAGGGTCTTGGCGGGCGCGGCGCCGTGCTCGGAAAGCACGTCCGGGTTCGGGGCGACGGTTGTCAGGCCCTCGTCGGCGACGACGGTGGCGTCCCCTATGTCGCCGACGATCAGCGTGTCGACCGCACCCTGGCGCAGCGCCGAGCAGACGGCGCCGAGTCCCTCGGCCGCTCGCCCGGATTGCCGGCCGATCTCCGCGCCGAAGCGTTCCGCGGCGTCGTCGATCACGCTCAGACGTTGGCCGACGAGCCAGTCTTCGATGGCCCGCTGAATCTCGGTGAAGTCATGGCCGCTATGGCGAGCACCGATGTGCAATGGCACCGCGCGGCCACGCAGTCGTTCCGGCAGTGCCGCCAACAGATCGGACCGTGATCGCACCTCGCCAACGACGAAAACAACATCGGCAGCGGTGGCATCGACCAGTTCCCTGACTCGGTCAGCGACGGCGCGCACGTTCTTGCGGGCGGCTTCCTCGGTGCGCAACTGCGGATCGCCGTACCAAGCCGTTTCGGCTCCGGAGGCCTTATGGACCGGGTAACCGCATCCGTCGACGGTCTCTGAGCGCACGGCGCCGTCACTGTGGATGGTGATGTCGGCGCCGGTGTGGTCCACCACGACCAGCAGATAGTTCGGATGGTCGAAGCCATGCTCGACGATTGGGACAAGGTAGGGCAGCTCGGAGACTCGGACGATGGGCGCGGCGGTGGGTCCCAGTAGATGTTCATTGACCACTACACCCGTGGCCCCGGCGATCACCGCACGCCCGCTGCGGCCGATCGGCGGACGGCGTTCCATCACGGCCCGTCCCATCGCCGTGGTCACCGATTCGTCGACACCCTGCTGCTCGAGTCGCTCGCGCAATCCGCGCCACTTGAGGTCGAGTTGATCGCTAGCGCCCTGCGCATTGTGTGAGTCTTCGAAATAGACCGACGCATACGGGCCGGGCGTGTCCAGCAGCTGACGGAAGCGTTCGGATTCCATATCGATTTGGATTGCCCAGCGCCTCGACCGTCAAACAATGGTTCGACCTCTTAGTGTCGCGGGATCTCCGCCGCGATTGTGTCCATGAGGGCGCCGTGGCGCCTGGCGTCTGGATCCCTGCCGGGTTTGCCGCTGCTGATCAACCCGGCCGAGATGGCACGTTCGGGGTCGGCCCAAACCGCGATGTTGACCAACCCGAGGTGACCGAACGCTGCCGGCGCGTTGCGGCCGAACGGTCCGTATCTGGTTGACCCGAGCATGAAGCCGGTGCCCCAGCGAAGGGGCACCAACCCGGTCGCGAAATCCGGTCGCAACCGCCGAGACTCCGCCACCGCGCCGCGCAGCGTTTCCGGGCTCAGCACTCGCACACCATCGAGCTCACCGCCGCGGCGCAGGATCTCCATGAAGCGGGACAGTTCGTTGGCCGTTGACACGGTGTTGGACGACGGGACCACGGTGGTGAGGAAGAGCGGGGTGTTCGTATAGGGGATGATCTCGTGCACCGTTCCGCCGATGGCCCGACGGAAGATAGCTGCGATCACCGGTGGTAGTGGCCGTCCGGTGGCGTGGCTGGGCGCGACCAGTGGCACATCGCGCTTGGCGACGCCGTAGTTGGTCCACCGGAAGCCGAGCGGGTCGAGGATCTCGGTGGCGAGGATCTCCCGAATGTCCTTGCCGGTGGCCGCATAGACAATCTCACGCACCAGTGGACCCCAGGTCAGCGCGTGGTAGATGTGTACCAGTCCCGGGCGGTAGAACGGCCTTAGCTCACCGAGCTTTTGTTGCGCGTACTCGTGGTCGTCCGCACGCGTGACGTCCGGCCGGGGTCCGGTGGGGAACGGGACGCCCGCGCTGTGGGTCATCACGTGCCGGATCGTGGTGCGGTGCTTGCCGTGACTGGTGTAGGAGGGCAGGTACTCACAGACGCGATCGTCGAGCGAGAAGGATCCACGCTCGACGAGCATGTGTACGACGGTCGCCGTGATGGCCTTGGCCGCCGAGTACACGCAGAACGGCGTGTCGGTCGTCACGGGAACCTTTTCGGCATCGGGCTCATCGGTCGGGGAGTTACCCCAGCCGTGCCCGATCGCGCGGTTGAGCACGACCCGCCCGTGGTGTCGAATGCACAACTGGATCGCCGGATGCATGCCGGCTCGATACCAATGGCGTGCGGCGTGCCAGATCCGTTCGACGGCTGCGCCGCCGATCTCGGAGTGGTCTTCTTCGCCAATCGCCGTGACGGCGTCTAGGTCGGCCGGGACACGGATCTTGCCGTCTGGGGTCATCTGGCGCCGCTCCTGAGCATCGCTACGCTCTGCATCGTCGCCGGCGCGGGTCATCTGGCGCCGCTCCTGAGCATCGCTACGCTCTGCATCGTCGCCGGCGCGGGTCATCTGGCGCCGCTCCTGGCCAGGGTCATGGTTGCCACTACCGCGAGGGTACGTGACGTCGTCAGCGCGCCCGCAATAACCGCCAAGCCCCGCTCGCGCTTGCCTTACTCGCCGGTGAACTGGGGCGGGCGCTTGGCGAACGTTGCCGAGATGCCCTCGGTGAGGTCCTTGGACGGCAGGAACGCGGCGTTCCAGGCGGCGACATAGCGCAGGTTCTCCGATACGGCGGAAGTGCGTTGCTGGTCGAGGACGTCCTTGACGCCGTAGACCGCCAAAGGTGGGTTGGCGGCGATCTCGACGGCGGTCGCGTGTGCGGCGGCCAGCGTCTTGTCGGCGTCTTCGTACACATCGTTGACCAGGCCGATCTTCTCGGCGCGGGCTGCGTCGATGTCCCTGCCGGTCAGCGCGAGCTCCCGTAGGTGGCCGTCGTTCAGGATCAGCGGAAGGCGCGCGAGGCTGCCCATGTCGGCGACAATCGCCAGTTTGACCTCCCGCACCGAGAACTTCGCGTCGGCGCTGGCATAGCGAATGTCGACCGCGGAAATCAGATCGACGGCGCCGCCGATACACCAACCGTGTATCGACGCGATGGTCGGGGTGCGGCAGTCCGCGACGGCGTTAGTCGCCTTCTGCATCCGCAGCACCTCGGCGTGGAAGTCGGTGCGCGGGCGGGCCAGGGCACCCTCGGCCATCAGCGGGGCGAACGTCCCGCCCATCGCCCGAACGTCCAGGCCGTAGCTGAAGTTCTTACCCGATCCAGTGATGACAATGGCCCGCACATCGCGGTCGGCGTCCAGCGTTTGGAACACGTCAGGCAGCTCCGACCAGAATGCGGGCCCCATCGCGTTGCCCTTACCCGGTCCGATCAGCGTCACCTGCGCTACCTGGTCTTTGGTTTCGACGGTGACTGATTCGTATGTTTCGCCCATGCCCAGACCGTAGCGTGGCGACCATGCCGCCTGATTTGCGCCCCGGACCAGATTCCGCACCGACCGACGAGCTGGCGAGCGCCGAAGCAGCGTTGGGTGTGCTGCAGCAAGTTCTGCACACCATCGCCGGGGATGAGAAGTTCACGCCGACGCCTTGCTCGGAATACAACGTAAAGGAGCTCACCGAGCATCTGCTCCATTCGATCATGGTCCTTGGCGGCATGGTTGGCGCGGAGTTCGCCATCGGCGAGGACACCGACTCAGTAGAAGGCCTGGTGATCGGCGTGGCCCGGCCGGCCCTCGATGCCTGGCGCCGGCACGGTTTGGAGGGCGACGTGCCGCTGGGTCCCGGCTCGATGACCGCCCAGGTCGCAGTCTCCGTGCTTTCCATTGAATTCCTGGTGCACGCTTGGGATTTCGCCGCCGCGGTTGGATGCGACGTCGAAGTCCCGGATTCGCTGTCCGACTACGTGCTGGGTCTGGCCCGAAAGATCATCAAGCCGGACGAACGGAGCGCGGCCGGGTTCAATGACCCCGTCGACGTGCCCGCGGATGCCAGCGCGCTGGACCGGCTGATCGCGTTCACCGGCCGCAACCCGGCCAAGTAATCAAACACCTGACGGATCAAGGCCGGTCGGGGGTCCAGCCTGCCGGACGTCGGCGATCAAGCGTCGCAATAGGGTGCGGGCCACCGCGATATCTGCGGGCGGCAAATCCGCACCGAGAGCCCCGTTTGCGGCCTGCGCGCGCGTGGTGATCCCCTCCAGCGTCTGGCGACCGGAGTCGGTCAGTGCCAACAAGGGAGAGGTGCGATGGTCGGGGTTGGTTCGCATCTCGGCCAGGCCGTCGCCGATCAACGCATTGGCCACGCGTTGCACGTTCTGACGGGACACACCTAGCCGCCGGGCAGCTCGCGGCACGCTGAGTGCCTCCTCTGACACCACACTGAGTAGCTGCCAGCGGGCCTGGGTCTGTCCTTCGGCGGCCGCAATCGTCTCTCCCGATTTGCGGAACACGCCCGCGGCCTCGTAGATGTCGGCGATCAGCAGAGCCAGTTCGCTAGCTGCATCTGTCACAAATATGACAATATATTGTCAATTTGACATTATGGTGCCAATGTATCGGCGGGGTCCAATCGGGACACGGTCTCGGCAGATCGGAGAACAGATGAGCGATGCGATCGACAACCTCGAGGCCGCGCGCAACCGGGCCGCGTCCATTCGGCCGAAAGTGGGAGGCTTTGCCTACCTCGCTGAGACCCTGCGCCGCGCCGGTGTGACCGGCTATCAGCACGTCGTCCCCGCGGCCACCGGCTTGTATCTCACCGATGCCGGGCCCGTCGTCACGCAGGCCAGCCCCATTGTCGACGGTATCGCCGAGGTCGCGCCGTGGAACCGCGACGCTGTGATCGCGGCGGCGGTGCCGGAAAATGGGGCCGCCGCGTGCCTTGAGCTTGGTGAACGTCTCGCGGGCCGCGTTGATTGCGTGCCGTTCTAAGGCGTCTTCCAGCCGCGCGCGAACCGCAGGAACACGTCGTTCTCATCCGGGGCGGCTATGGTGACCCGCACGCCATCCGTGCCGTACGGGCGGATCACGATGCGCGCGTCGGCGGCCTGCGCCACGAAGTCTGCGGTGTGGGGCCCCAGCGATAGCCAGATGAAGTTGGCCTGCGACGGCGGCAGCGTGAACCCGGCGGCCCGCAACTCGGCGCTGACCCGGGCGCGCTCGGCGACCACGGCGTCGGTGCGCGCCAGCAGCTCGTCGGCGGCGTCCAACGACGCGATGGCCGCAGCCTGCGCGATGCTCGACGCGGTGAACGGTACGTAGACCTTGTCCAGGGCGGTGATCACGTCGGGGTGGCCGATCGCGTACCCGATCCGCAAACCCGCCAGGCCGTATGCCTTCGAAAAGGTCCGCAGCACAACGACATTGCTGTGGGTGCGAACCAGGCCCAGGCTGTCGGGCAGCATGCCGTCGCGGATGTACTCCACATACGCCTCGTCGATGGCGATCAAGATGTGCGCGGGAACCGCCTCGACGAATCGGGTCAGCGCGTCCGGGTCGACGACGGTGGAGGTCGGGTTGTTGGGGTTGCAGACGATAATCAGCCGGGTGCGGTCGGTGACCGCGGCGAGCATGGCGTAAAGGTCGTGCGTTTGGTCGGTCAACGGCACCTGGATTGCGGTGGCGCCGGCGACCTGCACCTGGGGTGGATAGAGCTCAAAGCTGCGCCAGCCGAAGACCACTTCGTCGCCCACCGAGGCGGTGATCTGAACAAGTTGCTGGCACAGGCTGACCGAACCGCAGCCGACGGCGACGTGCTCGGGAGCGAAGCCTGAGCCGAGATGTCTGGCCAGCGCGGCCTTGAGCCGCACACAGCCGTTGTCGGGGTAGCGGTTGATCGTGTCGGTGGCCCGGTCGATGGCGGCGCGGACGCTGGGCAGCGGGCCGAACACCGTTTCGTTGCTGGCCAGCTTGATCGCGCCCGGCACCGTTTTGCCAGGAACGTAAACGGGCAGCCCAGCCAACTCGGGTCGCAGGCGGGCGGTCACGTCGACAGCATATGTGGCCGCTGTGTACGCTAAGCCTCCGACGGTTCGGGGATCCCGGAATAGGGGTCGGGTACTCTCGGGAAGTTCATGGAGGCGTGCCAGAGCGGCCGAATGGGGCTCACTGCTAATGAGTTGTCCCCCTCAAAGGGGACCGGAGGTTCAAATCCTCTCGCCTCCGCGCCGTCCTCTATAGGGGAGACAACTGAAGACAAGCGCCCGTAGCTCAACGGATAGAGCATCTGACTACGGATCAGAAGGTTGGGAGTTCGAATCTCTTCGGGCGCGCTTAGATGCTGTATGACCTCGGGTGATGCTTGACATTTTGTCTTCGGGTGATGCCTGACGGCGTCACCAGGGCGGGGCAACGTGGCCTATAGCATCTAGCGGGTGAAACGTGTGGCCTTGGCAAGCCTGGTTGGTTCCGCCATCGAGTTCTACGACTTCTTCCTATACGGCACCGCAGCCGCTTTGGTGTTCCCCACCGTGTTCTTTGCCAACTTAGGGCCGACAATGGCGACAATCGCGTCGCTGGCGACGTTTGCTGCCGCCTTCTTCTCCCGACCGCTGGGAGCCGCGGTTTTCGGGCACTTCGGCGATCGCCTGGGCAGGAAAGCAACTCTGGTCGCAACGTTGTTGATCATGGGTCTGTCCACGGTGGCGGTGGGTTTGCTCCCCGGCGTGGCCACCATCGGTGTAGCCGCGCCATTGATCTTGCTCACGCTGCGGCTACTGCAGGGATTGGCGCTTGGGGGCGAATGGGCTGGGTCGGCGCTGCTGGTTGCCGAGCACGCGCCGGGCGACAAGCGCGGACAGTATGGAATGTTCACCCCACTTGGAGCCGGCGTGGGCCTCGTCGTTGCCAACCTGGTCATGCTGGCCGTCAACTTCGCTATCGGAGAGACCAGCCCCGCGTTTATGAGCTGGGGTTGGCGGGTGCCGTTTCTGTTCAGCGCGGTGTTGGTTCTGGTAGCCCTGTATGTGCGCCTGAACATCACCGAGACACCGGTTTTCGCCCTGCACAAGCTGAATCAGCAGGCGGATACAACCGCGCCCAGCGCCCCCATCGCCGCGCTTCTCCGGGCACAGCCTCGACAGGTCGTGCTCGCAGCTGGTTGCGTAACCGGACTATTCACGCTGAGCTTCATGGCGGGGACCTATCTGATGAATTACGCCCGCACCCAACTCGGCTATTCGAGGGACCTGATCCTGTTTGTTGGCGTGTTCGGCGGGTTGTCGATGATCGCGCTTGTTGTGCCGGCGGCAGTCTGGTCTGACCGTTTTGGCCGACGACGCGTCATGCTGTGCGGTTTTGTTGTTGGCGTGCCCTGGGCGTTCGCGATGATGCCGTTGATGGATACCGGTGACTCGGTGCTGTTCGCTGTCGCTATCACCGTGACGTATGGGATCGTGGGTGTGGTGAATGGGCCGCTGGCCTCGTTTATCCCGGAAACTTTCGCCACCCGCTACCGGTTCACCGGTGCGGGACTCACATTTAACGCTGGTGGGATTGTCGGCGGCGCGGCGCCGCCGATAGTTGCCGGTGCACTCGCGACAACTGTTGGGGGGTGGGCCATTGGGTTGATGATGGCCATCCTGATACTCACCAGCCTCGGCTGTACGGTTCTGCTGCCGGAGACAAGGGGCAGCGCGTTGATGGACGGCCAAGCACTGATGACGCCGTAGCGCTTCTGTCTCACTCTCCGACTGCACCAGCAGCGCGGCGTTTCCGGGTCACCCCTGGTTGGCGTGCGATCACCCTGTATCGAAGCGAAGCAGCGGAACGTCGAAGAGCTCCGCGGCGGGTCGTCGCCACATCGTGGGAGCGATGACCTCGATGACGAGCATCTCCGTGAGGAACTGGACCTTGGCGCCGAGCAGATGGCTGCTGTGTCCGCTGGCGGCGTGCTCCTTGCGGCCGACTGCGACGTGGATGTGTGGTTGTACTTGGTGGCTGTCAGGGTCGTAGGCCACGGTTCCACCACCGAACGCTTCAACGTTTGTCAGGTGCACTCTGCTCCACACCGGGGCATCCGGGCTTTCCAGTTTGTCGCAGGTGCCAACGAGATCGACTTCGCTGAATCCGGCGATGAAGGACGGAATATAGGCCTGGCGAACATTGACGCTTTCGCAGAATGCGGCCAGAGCGGTGAAAAAGTCCTCGCCGTGGTCGAATACCACACCGAAAGTCCTTCCCAAAGTTAGTTCCGAGCTACGCATATGTTGGCTGCCTACAATCGGAAACCTTTGGCCAGGGCCATGTTTCGGGATCGGCTTCGCCGCCTGCGGCAGCGAAAGCGGCCCGGATGCTGGTGGCATCCGCATCGGCGGCCAGTAGCGCGTGCAGTAACACGCGAGCTTTGAGCGCGTCGAGGAATCCGGCGCCAATCAAACCGCAGCTACGAAGATCTTGCTCAGAGCCAGCAAAACCGTATGTGCGTGCCAGTACCGATCCGGCACCGGCACGGGAGGCAAGCACGACCGGCCTCGACCTGGCCAGTGTTGCCAGCATCGGCACGAGCCGAGCCGGAACATGCCCGGCTCCAAACGCGGCGACGACCATTCCGTCGCAGCCCTCGCAGGCCTTAACCAGGGTGCCGTCGTCGTCGAGCGTGAGCGTCAGCACGCCGATCCGAGGACCGACGAGATTCGTTGTCGGCACCACGAAACGTGCCGGGGGACCGCTAACAACTACGGGCTTGCCCTCGATAACGAAGCCGATGGGGCCACCGTTCGGCGATTCAAATGCACCGATGCTGGTGGTATGGGTCTTGCGTACCCGGGCTGCGGCATGGATTTCGTCGGCCATCACCACCAGCGAACCGAACCCCCGAAAAGCGGGATTCGCGGCTACTTGGATCGCCGCGAGAAGGTTGGCGGGTCCATCGGGTCCGGCTAGACCGGAGTTCCTCATCGCCCCGGTGAACACGACAGGTTGGCATGTCTGATGAATGAGGCCGAGAAGATACGCGGTTTCCTCGACCGTGTCGGTGCCCTGGGTAACCACCACGCCATCGACATCGACGAATCGGTCTCGGACTGCAGCAGCCAACGCGCCGATATCACCGAACGTAAGACAGGCTCCGGGAACCGTGCCGAAGTCCTCGGCGACTATGTGTATGCCCGTGTCGGCGAGTCCTGGCACCGCTGCAACGAGTTGGTTGACGGTCAGTGCGGGTGTGACCCCGTTCGCTCCGGTCGGATCGGTCATGGCGACGGTACCGCCAAGACCGAGTACGGCGACGCAGGGTGTATTTGACGGGCTCGACACGGCGCCCAGCCTATCGGGCCGCCTTGGTGAGGTCGGCGACGAAGCCGCACGCACGATCCACGCCGATCAGCGATAGCAGTCGGCTACGCGGCTGGGCCAGGCCCGCCGCCCCGTACTCGGATAGTTCGGAACAGCGTTGGGCGAACCATTCCCAATCGATGTCCAGGTAATGTGCCGCTATCCGCATCCGAGTCAGCGGATCCGCTCTTGCCGTGATCGAATTCTCGCAAACGTATGCAACTACGTCGCGGAACTCGCGCACCGTGGCCCGGTTGTCGGTTGTGTCGACCTTCCAAATTGATTCCGAGCGAACCCAGTTCGCAACTATTGCACGTCCGTGCGGATCGAGCACGAATCCCGGTAGCGTGGTGTATTCCGCTTCGGTGGATATATCTACTCGGATGCCGAAGGATTCGTTCAAGGCTATCGCGAGCAATAGCAGGGTCCGCTTAAAGCGTGGCGAGGACGACACCGCTAGGGATGGGACGCAGAATATGCGTGCATGATCGTCGTCGGTCAAAGCCTTGATGCGTTCCAGATAGCGGTACTTGTGCTCGAACAGCAGCCACGCACAGGCCTCCTCGCCGCGCTGCTCTCGGGTCCAGAATTTTGGCGTTTCGAGCGCGTGGATGTGGCGGGTGATGTGACGGGCGCAGAAGGCCGAGCCCAGCCACATTCGCGACACCGGCGATAGGTCGCTTGCGAGCTCACTACCCGCAAACGACGAAGGGCGCTTGAGGTACGCGCCGACCTGTGCGTCAGCCGTTGTCAACGCCGCATCGTCATCGAGCAGCGGGTCGTCAAGATTCCCAACCGCCCACAACAGCCCCAATGTGAAGTCATCAATCTCGAACGCCCTTGGGATTACCAGCGGGGCCTCCTCGATCGAAGCGGATATCCGTGCCGTGACTTTGCGGCGATCGAGCCCGTAGTGCTTGTATTCCCCATCGGGTTGGCGAACCTCGACGACCATCAGGCCACGGCCGAATCCGTTCAAGAGCTGGCTGCGGCTCTCCGCATTGGGTAGGTCCACGAGAATTCGACCATCGTCCCGCCCGGTGACAACGGTGATCGAAGCTGAGCCGACAATATGCTCCACGTTACTGACGCAGCGCAATAGCCTCTCCAGATTGGGCATTGCGGCGGTCGAGGCGTCGCCGTATCGCGAATTATGGTGGTCCGGCAGCTTGAACCACAGCAGCTCGCCGGGAATCCCGAGCACCTGAGCGAAGTGGACGAGCTTGCTCAGTCGCTCTGGCGCCGGACCCTTTTCGATCCGGCTGAGCTGTGCTTGGGTGAGGCCAAGCCACGAGCTGACGAGTTCCTGTGGCAGCACTCGCCCGTGATGTGGGTGGCAGCGGTAGGCAAGTATCACCCGCCCCATGTGCCAGGTTGCCAGAGCGTCACGCATCTGATCGACGCGCCAGAACTCGGGCGGAACGGCGGGAGCTCGACCGTGTTCATAGTGCTCAGTGGCTTCGCAAGGGCCGCACAGGGTTTGGTCGTTGTACTGGCTTAATCTCCCGCCGCAGCGTGCACAGTGACGCATCCTTGCCCCGCTCACCGCCATGCAGACTCCGCATTCTCCGGATTCTTTTGTCGCGCCCTGGCCGGCCAAGCTACCACGACCAGCAGGTATACCTTTCGGGTATACGCCGCATGCGCATGTGTCGTGGTGCTCGACGACTCGATCCTGGATTCTGGGCCAGCGGACGAGAAGTTCGGAAGGAGATGCAATGGCGCTCTCGGTTGTCCCGTCAATGGAACGGGCGTTGACCTCCCATGGCACAGACAGTGCACCCGCCTTCGTGGTTACCACACGCGGCACCCTCACACCGTTCTCCATCGACGACGACGCGTTCGCCGAGTGGCTAGTAGCCCACGGTGGTGAGCTGGCACGCAACCTCCTCGCCCGCGGCGACCAAGCCCCTGGACAAGCTTTGTCTGACTTGGCACATTGGGCGCTAAGTGCCGCCGTGCTAGTAGGCGATCCCGGCATCGAACTGAATGTCCATGGCTGTGTGACCGAAGAGACCGGATACGTTGTGCGGCTCAACAACCGCGGCGGGCATCAACAGCTAGTCGGTCTAATTAGAGGATGGCACGAACTGCGCTGGCCGCCAAGCGATCTCACTCTCAGTGAAAAGATCCGCTGCTACCTGCAGCAAGTCTGCGATGTGGCCAACACCCTGCTGAACGACCTTCGAGCAACCCCACCGCCCCGGCACGCCCGGTGCTGGGATTCCGCCGCCGTCGACCGGTACCCGGTCGCGAGGTCCGGCTACTGATCTGTTCAGCCGCCCGGGCGCTTGGGCGCCGGCTGATCGAGGTGTGACCCCGCGCGGCCGGGACGGTTAGGACTGCGTCGCGATAAGCGACAGCGCCCGTTCGAACAGGTGCACCGTGGCCGCATGAAGCTGGTCACCAACCTCCTTTTCGGCCTGGCCCGCGCAGGCGCGCGCCAACGTCCCCTCGATCACGATGCCGAGCTTGAAGCAAGCCAGCACGGTATACCAGCCGATGTGCGACAGGTCGCGGGCGGTGTTGCCGGCGTACCGCTGTAACAGCTCGTCGGTGCTGGCCAACCCGTCCAGCCCGCTAAGGGCGTGGCCGAACACACTGGACCCGTCCGGCTGGCGCCAGGTGGCCAGCAACCAGCCCAGATCCAGCAGCGGGTCACCGATCGTGCACATCTCCCAGTCGACGATGGCGACGACCTCCGGCCCGGTGCGGGAGAACATCACGTTGGCGGCGTGGTAGTCGCCGTGCATGATGCCGGGCGTCCACGTCGCCGGTCGATGCCGCGCCAGCCAGCTGGCCACCCGCTCGACGCCCGGGATCTGCGGCCCCGGGTAGTTCTCATATCTTTGATAGGACCGCAGTTCCGCAAGCCAGCGCGGCACCTGCCGTTCCAGAAAACCGTCCGGTTTGCCGAAGTCGGCCAGCCCGACGGCGACGTGGTCTACCGCGCCAAGCTTCGCCAGGGCGTCGGCCATCGACAGCCCCATCTGGAACCGCACTCCGGGATCACCCGCGTGCGATGGCGGTAGGCCTTCGCCGGCGTTGAATCCGTCGACGGGCTCCATCAGGTAGAACACGGCATCACCGAGCACGCCGGGGTCGTCGCAGCTGGCGATCAGGCGGGGGTGGGGCACATCGGTGCCGGCCAGCGCGGCCAGCACCCGCGTTTCCCGCAGCATCACGGAGTTGCTGTGTGGACGAAGGTGGCGCGGTCCGCGACGCAGCACATAGGATCGGCCGGACCTGGTGAACCGCAGCATGATGTTCTGCGTTCCACCGGTGACCGCGGAAACGTCGTCCAACGGACCATTGCCCAGACCCTGCTCGGACATCCATTCGGCCACCGCCTTGAGGTCCACATGCGTCACGCGCCCGAACCTACTCCGAGTAGTGCGCCCGAACGTCAGCGTTTGGGTTGCGGGGTGTAGCGGACGGTCTGTGCCCAGATCATGCCGTCCCGGAATACGAAAGTATCGATTCCGTCGTCAACCCGGCCGTCTGCCGAACTCGCGGTCCACTCGAGGAACAGCACATCTTCCTCGAAGATTTGGGTTTTCAAGTCCCACACCGCGTTTGGTACGTCGTCGAGCAACTTGACGAACAATTGCCGAATGCCGTCCTTGCCGCGTGCGACGCCGGCCGGGGTAATCACAAAGGAGTCGTCGCGGTAATCGGCGACGATCTCATCGAGGTCGCCCGCGGCGAGCGCCTGGCCGTGGTGGGCGAATACTTCCTGCGGCGTACGTGGTGGCTTGGGTCTTATCGCGGGGCTCATCGCGCTCCTTTGCAACCTGTCGACCATCTGGGAGAAAGCGTAGGACACTCTCGACGAGCGCCCGGCGCCCTCGGCGGCTGGAAGAATCGTTTGCGAGAACTGACCTTCTGGCTGGAGGGATTCGCGATGCCGCGGACCGACGACGATTCCTGGGCTATCACCGAGAGCGTGGGAGCCACCGCCCTGGGCGTGGCGGCTGCCCGTGTTGCCGAGACCGAGAGCGATAACCCGCTGATCAACGACCCGTTCGCGCGGGCGTTCGTCGACGCGGCAGGCGACGGGATATGGAGCATCTACGCCGATCCCTCGCTTTTGGCCGGTGCGACAGACGTCGACCCGGACGTGCGGGCGCGGGTAAAGCTGATGGTCGACTTCGTGGCCGCCCGAACGGCGTTCTTCGACGACTTTTTCCTCGCCGCGGTCAACGCCGGAGTGCGGCAAATTGTGATCCTTGCCTCAGGCCTGGACTCACGCGCCTGGCGGCTGGCCTGGCCTGACGGGACCGTGGTTTACGAGTTGGACCAGCCCAAGGTGCTGGAATTCAAATCCGCCACGTTGCGCCAGCTCGGCGCGCAGCCGATGTCGCAACTGGTGAACGTCCCGATAGACCTGCGTCAGGATTGGCCAAAGGAACTGCAACAAGCGGGATTTGACGCATCGAAACCGTGCGCGTGGTTGGCCGAAGGGTTGTTGCGTTACCTGCCGGCGCGGGCTCAGGATCTTCTGTTCGAGCGTATCGATACGCTTAGCGGCCCGGGCAGTTGGTTGGCGTCCAACGTCCCCGGCGTCGGCTTTCTCGACCCGGAACGGGTGCGCCGCCAGCGTGCGGAGATGCGGCGAATGCGGGCCGCGGTTGCCGAGCTGGTCGAAGCCGAGATACCCGACGTTGACGAGCTCTGGTATGCCGAGGAGCGCACGGCCGTCGCCGACTGGTTACGGGAACGTGGTTGGGTCGTGTCGGCGGCAACGTTGGCCGAGATGCTGGCTCGCTATGGGCGCACTATCCCCGATGGCGGCGAAGACGCGATCCCGCCAAACCTTTTTGTCTCCGCGCGGCGGGCCGCGGGCTGACGGCGATGTGCCTCACGGCTGCCCAAAGAGCAGGGTCTCCACGTCGCTCTTGATCGCCGCGATCGCGTCGACGGGAGTCAGGTCCTGACCGTGCGCGTTCTGTCCGAGTTGCGGCCAGCCGGCGCCGTTGGGCCCGCGCAGTTGATCCCAGATCTCGCGGACCTTGGTCAATATTTCGGCTTGTTCTTCGTCGGTGAGCGCCATCAACGGTCCTCCGTTCGTTGTGATGCCGCATGCGGCGGCGAACTGTTGCGGGGTAAGTCCGTTGGCCGAGTTCATATCGCACCGACCGAACGGTGGAGCGCCCTGTGGAAGATTGGGGCTGTACCCGCTGCCATCGGTGTACTGGTGCGCGACTTGCCCGGGTAGGTTCGGATTAGACCCATAGCCCGCGCCGATGACGCGCAGGCCTGCCGGGCGAACGCGCCACATGTTGAAAAAGTCGTAAGCGTTGGCATAACCGATGATTCGCGCGGGTGAGCCGGCGTAGTCAGCCAGGTTCCAATACAAGCGGTTGATCCAGCTCGACCCGTCACCGGGCGGGTTCCCGCCTGATTCCACATCGAGCATCAACGCGATCCGGCGATGCAAGCCGCCGGCGGCGTTGATCATCGAACGCACGGTGGTGGCATTGGCCGACCAGTTCGGGCGTACGTAGGTGTAGACGATTCCGAATGTCAATCGCCGGCTGTCCAATGCGGAGCGCATCCATCGGTAATTGTGCGCAAAGTTGCGATCCCGGTAGGTGCCGTCGCAGACGCGAATCGAAAGCACTCGGTATGGATACGAGTCGTTCACGGGCACTTGATATTCGGAGACATCGGCGAACAAAGTGTCAGTCACAGCACCTCAATTCCCCCACACCGCGATGCGTGTCGTCATGCTACCGATCCGGCCCGGGGAATTATGACATCGTGTCTCGGCGGGTCTCGGTATTGTCGCCGCTATGGCTGATCGACCCGCCCAGGTCGGCGATGTCCATCGAATCGCCGCGTCGATGCCGCACGCAAAGCGGCTAGCGGGCCCGAAGGGTAACCCCATCTATCAGGTGGGCGGCAAGTCATTCGTGTTCTTTCGCACACCGCAGCCAGACGCAACCGACGCGGTAACCGGCGAACGTTACGACGACGTGATCATGCTCTGGGTTGAGTCGGAGAGCGACAAGCTTGCACTGGTCCAGGATCCTGCCCTGCCCTTCTTCACCACGAAGCATTTCGACGGTCACCCCTCGGTACTGGTGCGGGCGAGTCGATTGGCCGAAATCGGCACCACGGAATTGGCCGAGCTGATTGCCGACGCTTGGCTGGCGCGCACGTCGAAGAGGCGGGCCCAGGCGTGGCTCGCCGCGCAACACCAGGCTTAGGCAAGATCGTGGTCGGCACCGAAATGGATCGGCGAACGTGTTTAGACATGGGTACAACGGGTATTGTTGATCGTGCGGGAATTTTCTCGGACACAATGGAGGTCGCGATGCGTGGTCGCAGAGCTATTGGCGTGATTGTTCTCGTGTGGTTGCTTATCGGAGCCTTCGCGGCGTGGCAGCGTGACTACTTCACGGGTGGGCAAACAACTTGTGCCACAGCGGGAACCATTGCAGTGACGGTGGTTGCTGGGCCCTTAAATTACATGGGTGTCAACCCCCAAGTGCGGGATTGCCGTTTGCCGCAACCCAGTTCAATGCAATCAGTCGACCTACAACCCATCGCATAAGGAAGTCATCATGATTGCAGTCGGCGCAGTATTGCTCATTCTCGGATTTGTGTTCGGCATTCAGTTGTTGTGGGCGCTCGGCATAGTCCTGCTTGTGATTGGCGCGGTGCTATGGGCCTTGGGCTCAATGGGCCGCCCGGTCGCCGGCAGGCGCTACTGGTACTAAGCGCTAGCTTCACAGCGCGCACATAGCAGCGCCATAGCGTCGGCTCAGCGGTGTGCGGATACTTGACCCTGTGACACAGCACCGCACCTCGGTTGAGCGCGTCGTCATGTGCCGCGCCGACGGCCAACCGGTCACCGTGCTGGTCGTCGACGACGAACCCGTTCTTGCCGAGATGGTGTCCATGGCCTTGCGGTACGAGGGCTGGAATATCACCGCCGCCGGCGACGGATCTTCGGCGATTGCGGCGGCCCGCACCGAGCGGCCGGACGTGGTGGTGCTCGACGTGATGTTGCCCGACATGAGTGGCCTCGACGTGTTGCACAAGTTGCGCAACGAGAACCCAGGCCTGCCAGTACTCCTGCTGACGGCCAAGGACGCCGTGGAGGATCGCATCGCCGGGTTGACCGCGGGCGGCGACGACTACGTCACCAAGCCGTTCAGCATCGAGGAGGTAGTGCTGCGGCTGCGGGCACTACTGCGGCGCACCAGGGTGACGACGGTCGACAGCGGTGCACAGCTCATAGTGGGTGACTTGGTGCTGGACGAAGACAGCCACGAGGTGACGCGCGCCGGCGAACCGGTTTCGTTGACGTCTACCGAGTTCGAGCTACTGCGATTCATGATGCGCAACTCCAAGCGGGTGCTGAGCAAAGCGCAGATTCTGGACCGCGTCTGGAGCTACGACTTCGGCGGCCGGTCCAACATTGTGGAGCTGTACATCTCGTACTTGCGCAAAAAGATCGACAACGGCCGCGAACCCATGATTCACACGCTGCGCGGCGCGGGTTATGTGCTCAAGCCGGCCCGCTAGCAGTCCGCGAGTCTGGTCGCTTCGGCTGCGGCTGCTGGTAGGGCAGGTCGTCGTCCTCGCCGTGGTGTGTGTGGGAATCACCGCGGCAACCGAGATGGCGCTGCGCCACCACCTGGTGGCGCAACTCGACAACCAACTTCGCGGAACGTCATACCGCTCGGCGCTGATGTACCCGGAAAAGAAACCCCGTCCGCCATTGCGGCGCGAGACGCACAACTACATCAGGCCGGGCCCCGGCCCGAGGTTTCTCGATGCCCCAGGCCAGCCGGCCGGGATGGTGGCGGCGGTGGTCGGCGATGGCAAGACGATCGACGCCGGATACCTGACCGGCAGTGGTTCGCGGGCGGCGTTGACGTCAACCGCCGAGGCTCAGCTGGAACGGATCGCCGGTAGCCGCACACCGGTGACCCTGGATCTCGACGGCCTGGGCCGGTACCGCGTCGTGGCGGCCCCGAGCCGAAACGGAGACGACGTCATCGTCACCGGCCTGTCGATGGCCAACGTCGACGCCACGATGTTGCAGATGCTGATCATTTTCGGCTTCGTCACGGTGATCGCACTGGGTGCCGCGACGACCGCCGGGATCGTCATCATCAGGCGTGCGCTGGCGCCGTTGCGGCGCGTCGCGCAAACCGCGAGCAAGGTCGTCGACCTACCGTTGGACCGCGGTGAGGTCGAACTGCCAGTCCGAGTGCCCGAACCCGACGCAAACCCGCACACCGAAGTGGGCCAACTCGGGTCAGCGGTCAACCGGATGCTGGACCACATCGCCGCCGCGCTGTCGGCGCGGCAGGCCAACGAGACCCGGGTGCGCCAGTTCGTCGCCGATGCCAGCCACGAACTGCGTACGCCGCTTGCGGCGATCCGGGGCTACACCGAACTGACGCAGCGGATGGGGGACGATCCCGAGGCTGTCGCACACGCGATGAGCCGGGTGGCATCCGAGACGGAGCGGATCACCCGCCTCGTCGAGGACCTGCTGCTGCTGGCACGCCTGGACTCGGGGCGGCCGCTGGAACGCGAACCGGTGGACATGTCGCGGCTCGCGGTTGACGCGGTCAGCTACGCGCACGTGGCCGGCCCGGATCACCAGTGGGAACTCGACTTGCCCCCCGAACCGGTGATCATCCCGGGTGATGCGGCACGGTTGCACCAGGTGGTGACCAACCTGCTTGCCAACGCACGCGTCCATACCGCTCCAGGCACCCTCGTGACGACACGCTTGAGCACCGGGCCGACGCACATCGTGCTGCAAGTGATCGACAACGGCCCCGGCATTCCGGTGGCGCTGCAATCGGAGGTGTTCGAACGGTTCGCCCGCGGCGATACGTCACGGTCCCGCACAGGCGGTAGCACCGGACTCGGCCTGGCGATTGTCTCCGCCGTGGTCAAGGCACACCACGGAACGATCGCCGTGAACAGTTCACCCGGTCATACTGAATTCGCGGTGCGGTTGCCACTCAACGGGTGGCAACCGTCCGCGTCATCGGTCGGCTAGGAACAGGTCACCTCGATCTCAAACGGCTTGTTCACCGGTTGCATCGGGTTGGCCATGTCGACTCCGGTAGCGGTGCCGGTGATCTTGTAGCTACTGCCGTCCTTGGTCGCCGAGGCGTTGCCCTGGCCGGTACCCGACGTGTACCCGAGCGTCACACCGTTGACATTGCCGAGCCCGACCGACTTGACCTCGGGTGGATTGGCGTCGGTCAGAACGGCGGCGATGCCGGTGGCTGCACCACCGATCGCAATGTTGACGTTGCCGGCGGCCGTCGTGCAGACGACCGAGCCGGTCACGTGCTGGTCCTGTCCATCGATGGTCACCTTCGGACCGGACGCCCCGGCAGCTCCAGTGGCCGCCGTTGTGGGGCCCGGACTCGTTGTCCCGGTGCCACTTGTAGTCGATTTGTTGCTCGAACATCCGGAAAGGCTCGCGACCAAAATTGCCGCTCCGGCTACCGCGACCGTCAGTCCACGTTTCACCTGTGCTCCTTACCTCGTAGCGGTCCATCGGCATTGAGGACCGTGTCGAAGTATGCGGGTTAACTGGACCGAAGATCTAGGGTCCGCGAGAAAATATTTCGTATTCGCTAGCCGGCAGGTACTCGGTGGGGTGCCGTGTGGGTCTTTCGGGGCCGGCTTCAACGGTGGCAATGTGTTCCCGGTGGACCATAAATCTCCTACCGCAGTCATCGAGGCAGCACACGCCAAACACTCTCTACCATTCCAGGACGCAACCGATTTCGACGACGCCGATCGTGGATTCATTGCGGCGCTATCCCCGTGTGTCATCAAGGCGTCGGATGGACGTGTGGTCTGGGACAATGACGCATACGCATTCCTCGGCGGGCCCGCGCCGACCTCGGTACATCCCAGCTTGTGGCGGCAATCGACGCTGACCGCCAAACAGGGGCTGTACGAGGTGGTGCCGGGCATCTACCAGGTCCGTGGATTTGATCTGTCCAACATCAGCTTCGTCGAGGGCGACACCGGAGTCATCGTCATCGACCCATTGGTGTCCACCGAGGTAGCCGCCGCGGCTCTGGCTCTCTATCGAACTCATCGGGGCGGTGACCGTCCCGTCGTCGCGGTGATCTACACCCACAGTCACGTCGATCATTTCGGCGGGGTACTGGGCGTTACTACACAGAGCGAGGTGGAGGCGGGAAAGGTGGCGGTGCTGGCGCCGGAAGGCTTCACCGAACACGCCATCCAGGAGAACGTCTACGCGGGTCCGGCAATGACGCGCCGCGCGACGTATATGTATGGCTCCCAGCTGGCGCGCGGACCCCAGGAACAGGTGGGCTGCGGGCTGGGGCAGACACCGTCGACCGGCGAGGTGGCCATCATCGTTCCGACCGTCGATATCCGGGCAACCGGGGAGAAGCACACCATCGACGGCGTGGAAATCGAGTTCCAGATGGCCCCGGGCACCGAGGCGCCCGCCGAAATGCATTTCTATTTTCCGCGATTCCGCGCTTTGTGCATGGCCGAGAACGCCACCCACAACCTGCACAACCTACTGACCCTGCGCGGTGCGCTGGTCCGCGACCCGCGTGCCTGGTCGGGCTATCTCACCGAGGCGATCGACACGTTCGCCGAGCGCACCGATGTGGTTTTCGCCTCCCACCACTGGCCGACCTGGGGGCCAGCGCGGATCGTCGAATTCCTGTCTTTGCAACGAGATCTCTACGCCTACCTGCATGACCAGACGCTGCGTCTGCTCAACCACGGCTACACGGGGGTGGAAATCGCCGAGATGTTCCAGATGCCGCCGGCGTTGGAGCGAGCCTGGCATACCCGCGGCTACTACGGGTCGGTAAGCCACAACGTCAAGGCGGTCTACCAGCGCTACATGGGATGGTTCGACGGCAACCCCGGCCGGCTCTGGCCGCATCCGCCAGAAGCCCTCGCACCGCGCTACGTCGACGCGCTGGGTGGGATCGACCGGGTCATCGAACTTGCTAAGACGGCCTTCGATACCGGCGACTTCCGTTGGGCGGCCACGTTGCTAGACCACGCCGTGTTCACCGACAGCGACCACCCGGCGGCTCGTGCGCTCTACGCCGATACGTTGGAGCAGCTCGCCTACGGTGCCGAAAACGCTACCTGGCGGAACTTCTTCCTGAGTGGAGCCGCCGAATTGCGCGGCCGCAACTTGGGCACGGCCGCCCAAACCACCGCGCCGGCTTTGCTTTCGCAGCTGACGCCCGACCAGATCTTCGACAGCATTGCGATTCGGGTCAACGGCCCGCGCAGCTGGGACCTCGAAATCGCCATCGACATCACCCTTGCCGGGCAGGGCGAACCGGATACCAACTACCGACTCACGCTACGCAACGGCGTCCTGGTTCATCGCAGGGTTGCCGGTGATTCGGCGACGGCCAACGTTACGGTCAAGCTGGAAAGCAAGTTTCGGCTACTGGCCGTGGCGCTGGGCGACTTCAGCTCGCCGGGGCTCGAGGTGTCGGGCGATCCCACGGCGCTGCAGTCGCTGCTGGGTGTACTTGACGAACCTGACCCAAACTTCAATATCATCACGCCTTAGTGCCGCGAGCAGACGCAAAATTGGCCTAAAACCACTGGTTTCGGACAATTTTGCGTCTGCTCGCGCGGAAACTTCAGCTGAAGAGCCGGGCGATCTCGATGTAGACCGGAATCCCGATTGTGACGTTGTAGGAAAACGTCAAGCCCAACGATGCGGCCAATGGCAAGGTCGGGCTCGCCTCGGGGATCGCCAGCCGTTGCACCGCCGGGACGGCGATGTAGGACGCCGCTGCGCACAGTATCGCAAATAGGACGTATGTTCCAGGCTTCAAGTCAGTGTGTGTGACGAGAGCGTACCCATGTGCGACGCTGATCCCCAGCATCGCAAATAGATTCGGCGCCAGCAGACCAAAGACGATGAAGCCGCGGCCTGCCGACCTGAGGTCCCTCAACTTGCGAGCGGCCGTTATCCCCATCTCGAGCAAAAACAAGCACAGTGCACCATGGAATGCCGACACAAAGAACGCGTCATCGTCGCGAACTACCTGAACACCTTGTAGTCCACTAATGAAGCCAATGACGATCCCGCCAATGAGCAGTCCAAGCCCTGGATTTAGGAACACCTCTCCGAGGAGCTCACGGGAGAGAACGCGCGATCCCTTTTGACTCCGGTCGAACACGGGTTGCGCGGCTGCACCGGGCCCGGTCCTAGCTGGTGCGGTGTAACCAGCCTCGTCGGGCATCAGCCCCGTCGCGTCCATCCCGCTGCGCCGCAGCCGGCCCACCAGGTACAGCGCCAGCAGGCAGCCCGGAATCTCCATAATGGCCAGCATGACCGGCATATAGGCGTCGAAGGCAACACCCATGACGGTAAGGAGGCCCATACAGGCCGCAAAACTCCCCGCTCCATCCGACGCGTAATAACTCGCCACGGTGGCCTTGTCTACGCGCCGTATGGCCGTCAGCTGATTAAGCAAAAAATAGGCGATCGCGCCGTTGGCAAAGTTCCAGACGAAGCCCAGGATCACGAATCCTGCGATGTTGCCGATATCCCGTGGGTCGATGTGGGCAAGAGCCTCGCCCCCGCGCCAGCCAATGGCCAGCAGTAGGTAGATGGTCAGACCCTGGTAGATCACGTAGGGAAACTCGAAGCGGACCTTCAGGACCGTAATTAGGAAGCCAAGGTAAAAGAACAGCAGCAGCGGCTTGAAGAGGTTGTGGGCAAAGTTCTGCCAGAATTCGTGCAGCATCAACCCTCTCCTCGGACTCTGAGGGAGAGTACCTGCCGCCCTTTCAGGGCATGTCGATGACGACTTTTCCTAGCACTTTGCGCTCGGCCACCTGCCGCAACGCAGCCGGGGTTTCGGCCAGCCGGAATCGCGCGCCAATGTGTGGCCGGACTAGCCCGGAAGCGAACATCTGGGCCAACTCTGCTACGTCGCGAGTCGCCTCGTCGGGATGGTCGTTCATGAAGGTGCGAATCTCCATGCCGCGCACACTGATGCCCTTGAGCAGAACGAGATTGAGCGGGATGGCCGGGATGGTGCCCGCGGCATAGCCGAGGGTGACGAACGTGCCGCCGCGGGCCAGGCCGCGCAGCGCCGGCTCCGAGTAGGACCCGCCGACGGGGTCGATGACCACGCGGGCGCTATCGCCGGTGAGCTCACGGATGCGGGCTTTCAGATCCTCCACGTCGTAGTTGACGGTGGCCGCGGCACCGCGCTGCGCGCATAGCCGTAGCTTTTGCCGGCTGGACGCCGCGGCCAGCACCCGGGCTTTCATGGCCACCGCCAGGTCGACTGCGGCCAGGCCGACACCGCCGGCCGCGCCGAGGACGACCACCCAATCTCCGGCCGAGACTTGGGCAACCGAACGCAATGCGTGATACGCGGTGCGGTAGGTGACGCCGAAGGCCGCGGCCAAGGCGAAGTCGGCGTCCTCGGGTATGACCGCCGCCGACGCCGCATCCAGTAGCGCCCGCTCGGCGAATGCTCCGATCGCCGTGGCCCCGAACACCCGCTGGCCCGGGCTGAACGACGCGTCTTCGCCCGCGACTAGCACCTCGCCGGCAAGCTCGCTACCCGGAGTGAACGGCACCGGAACCCGGATCTGGTATTTGCCGGCGATCAGCAGCAGGTCGGGAAAGTTGACCGCGGCGGCGTGTACCCGCACCAGCAGCTGGCTGGGGCCCGGGACGGGGTCGGCGACATCGGCGACAACCAGCTGCTCGGGTGGACCGTAGGCGCGGCAGACGATCGCGCGCATCAACCCGCCCCCAACCCACGCAGACAGAACCGCACCAGGTGCGCCATGTCGGCGGAGTTGGGCCGTTCGGCCGACCCCACATACCGTCGCATGGCCGCAGACGTGCAGCCGAATACGGCCGCGACGTCGCGGTCGACATCTGCGCTGCCCAACTCGGTGATGGG
This sequence comes from Mycobacterium decipiens, assembly GCF_963853665.1. NCBI lineage: Bacteria > Bacillati > Actinomycetota > Actinomycetes > Mycobacteriales > Mycobacteriaceae > Mycobacterium > Mycobacterium decipiens. The sequence goes on along the minus strand of NZ_OY970459.1, from coordinate 5,104,647 downwards.
CTCGATCAGCAGATCGCGTAGCGGCCCCAGCATCTCCTGGTCGGCGCCAAACCCACTGGCCGCCGTTGATAACTGCCCGGCCGCCGCGCGACTCATGCTGATCAGGTGCGGGTCGGCGACCTGTGCCAGGGTGCCCTCGATCCAGCGCGCGATCTTGTCGGCCGGCCTGGATTCCTTGACCATCTGATGCTGAAGATAGGACACCACGATCGCGACTCCGCGCTCCATGACCGCCAGGATGAGATCGTCCTTCCCGGCGAAGTACCGGTAGAACGCCTTGTTTGACGAGCCGGCCTCGGTGACGATGTCGCTGACCCGGGGCGGCTCGGGTGCGACCCGTTCCATCACCCGCACCGCGGCGGCCAGGATGCGCTCGACCTCCTCGGTGGCCTCGCGCTGGCGAACGTCGAGCGCCCGTTCGACGGCCGCGGCGACCCGGCTGTTCATCGCGAATCGGTCAGCGCGGGACCGTGATCGACGAGGACCCCGTACTTTTCGCGGGCTGCCTCGCGGCGGATGTCCAGCATTTCGCTCGGCCACTGCGGATCCTCCGCGTCGTAGTGCTTCAGCAGCAGCCGGGCCAGGTTGACCTTGTGCGCTTCGGTGGGTCCGTCGGCCAAGCCCAGTGCCACGCCGCCGAGCAGCACATTCACCAACGGCAACTGATTGGTGGTGCCCAGCGCGCCATGCACCTGGATCGCGCGCAGGCCGACCGACTTGAGCACTTGCGACGCCAATATCTTGCAGGCGCCGATCTCGGCACGGGCCGCGTGTTCGCCGGCGGTGTCGATCATCCAGGCGGCGTGCAGCACCGCCAACCGGAATGGCATCAGCTCGGTGTAGGAATCCGCGATGAAGGCCTGCACCAACTGTTTGTCTGCCAGCGAACTACCCTGTGTAAAACGGCTTTTCGCGCGGCGTGCCATCATATCGATCGCGCGTTGCGCCACCCCTATCGAGCGCATCGCGTGATGCAGCCGTCCACCAGCCAGCCGGGTCTGCAGGATCAGGAAGCCCTGACCGGGTTCGCCCAGCAGCGCGTCCGACGGCACCCGCACCCCGTCGTAGCGCACCAGGGAATGCCCGGGTTCATGTGGAAGTGCGCCGACCACATGGTGGTTGGCCTCTATGGTCAGGCCCGCGGTGCCCGCCGGGATCAAGAAGGTCGAGGCGCCGCGATGGACCGGCACGTCGGGATCGGTGATCGCGACGACAATGAAGAACGATGCCACGGACGCGTTGGAGGAGAAGTACTTTCGACCGGTGATCACCCAATCCCCATCTTTCTGGGAACCGTCGCGTACCGCACGAGTCCGGAAGACCCGCGGGTCGGCGCCGCCCTGCGGCTCGGTCATGGAGAAGCACGAGAAGATCTCCCCAGACAGCAGCGCCGCCAGGTACCGATCCTTCTGAGCCTCGGTTCCGAACCGGGCGAGAATCTCCGCATTGCCGGTGTCGGGTGCCTGGGTTCCGAATATGATCGGCGCCCACGGGCTGCGGCCCAGGATCTCGTTGATCAATGCCAACTTGACCGCACCGAAGCCCTGCCCGCCCAGCTCCGGGCCCAAATGCGGTGCCCACAAGCCATTGTCGCGAACCTGCTGCTTGAGTGGATCGACGATGCGGCGACGTTCGTCGTTCAGCGGCAGAAACTCACAGCCCGGGAAGAGTATCTCTAGCGGTTCTACCTCGTCACGGACGAACTCGCGGATCCAGTCGAGCTTCTTCTCGAACTCCGGTTCGGTGGAGAAGTCCCAAGCCATCGAATACTCCTGTCTCTTAGGGAACGCCGCCGTCGACCCGCAGGACCGAACCGGTGGTGAAACTGGATGCGTCAGAAGCCAGAAACAGGGCGGCACCGACGATTTCGGGTGGGTTGCCGGCGCGCTGCAACGAGAGGTGCCCGAACGGGTTCTGCGTCGCTTTGTCGAGATTCCAGGCCTTGCTGATGTCGGTCAGGAACGGGCCCGCCATCAACGTGTTTACCCGCACCGCAGGCCCGAAGGCCCGCGCCAGTCCCTCGGTCATGGCGTTGAGCCCGGCCTTGGCCGCCGCATAGGGAATGATGTCGCCGCCCGGACGCAGCGACCCGGTGGAGCTCACGTTGATGATGGACCCGCGGCCGGCGGCCACCATCCGCTCACCCACCAGGGCCGATAGTCGGAAGGGGCCCTTCAGGTTGAGGTTGAGCACGGCGTCGAACAGCTGCTCGGTAACGTCGGTCAGCTTGTCGTACAGGGGCGACATGCCGGCGTTGTTGATCAACGTGTCGACCTTGCCGAACCGCTCGTAGGCGGCCGCAACCAATCCGTCGAGCTGCTCCCAGCGTCCCACGTGGACTTGATAGGGCATCGCCGAACGACCGGTTTGGGCCTCGATCTGCTTTGCGGTGGCCACGCAATTTTGCGCCTTGCGGCTGGCAATCACCACGTCGGCCCCGCAGCGGGCCGCGGCGAACGCCATTTCACGGCCCAGTCCGCGGCTGCCGCCGGTAATTAGTACCACCCGGTCGGTGAGATCGAAAAGCTCATCCGCATAACCCATTTCAGCGTCCCTTAGGCGATCGTGCCAGCTCGGCCGCGGTGGCGATGAGCCGCGGAACCATCGACCCGAAGGTTTCGATGATCTTGGGGTCGACCCCGGCCTTTTCGGGGTCGGTCGAAACCCCGGCGGCGTAGGTCTTCTCCAACACGATCCCGAGTTTCCAGTTGGCCAGCACCAGGTAGTAGTCGATGTTCTCGGTGGACAGCCCACTGACCGTCTCGTAGCGGTCGAGCAACTCGCTGCGCGCCGGCATGCCCCGCATATCCAGATAGAACCCGTCGGCGCGGGGATATTCGCCGTCATAGCCCAGCAGCGCCCAGGCCAGATCCAACAGCGGGTCGCCGATCGTGGTCATCTCCCAGTCCACGATGGCGGCCAGCCGAGCCGGCGTTCCGTGCGCGAACATGACGTTGGCGAACTGGTAATCGCCGTGCATGATGCCCGGGTTGTAGCGGACGGGCCGGTTGCGGCGCAGCCAGTCTGCGGCCACGTCCAGACCGGGGAGGGCGCGCACCCGGTAGGCGTCGAGAAATCTCAGCCAGCGATCAACCTGTCGCTCGTGGAATCCGTCCGGACGGCCGAAACCGGCGAGGCCGTGCGCGCGCCAATCCACCCGGCCCAGCTTGGCGGCGCCGTCGACGAGTTCGAATGCCAGCCCGCGCCGGGCGTCCAGATCGGTATCGAAGGGAGCTCGCCATCCGCCGGCCATCGGGCTCCACCCATCGATCGCGCGCATCACGTAGAACGGCATGCCGAGCGCCGAGCCGGTCTCGTCGGCCGCGATCAGCTCCGCGTGGGGCACGTCGGTGCCAGACAGCGCACGGACCAGCCGGATTTCCCGCAGCAATCCGTCGATGCGGGCCGCATCGGCGCGCGGGCCGGGCATCCGCAGCACCATGGGTGCCAAATCTTCGGCTGGGCCGCGTCGGATCAGATACAGGGTGTTCTGCGAGCCGCCCCCCAGCTGCTCGACTACCGGCTCCTCGCCGCTGCCCGGGGCCCCGGTACCGGCAAGGCGGCTGTCGAGCCAACGACCAAGAACTCCGGCGTCCAGTTGGGTGTCACCGGCAGTCACCATATTCCGCACACCCCGCTCTCTAGTCAGAGAATAGTATTCTCATGCGGCGTGGGAAGGGCCCGCATGCGAGGCTTGGCCCATGCAACTGCTTCTGGTCCGCCATGCGTTGCCGCTGCGCAGCGAACACGGGGAGGGGGCCGACCCGGTCCTGTCGGATGCCGGGTTGGCGCAGGTTGCGCGCCTGCCGGCGGCACTTTCCAGGTTTCCCATCGCCCGGGTGGTCAGCAGCCCGCAGCGCCGCGCCGTCCAGACCGCCGAACCGGTCGCGGCGGCTCGTGAGCTGGCCGTCGAAATCGACGACCGGTTCGCCGAATACGACCGCGACCTTCCGGTGTATGTCCCCGTCGAGCAGATCCGCGACGAAAACCCGCAGGAGTGGGCGCGCATGGCCCAGGGGCAGCTGCCCAGTACGGTCGACGAGGAAGCCTTTCGCGCGCGTGTTCGTGCGGCGGTCGGCGACGTCGTCGCCACCGCTGCCCCCGAGGACACGGTTGCGGCGTTTAGCCACGGTGGCGTGATCAATGTGGTGCTGCACGAGATTCTGGGGACCGTCCGGTTGCTGTCGTTTCCCGTCGACTACGCCTCGGTGACCCGGCTGTTGTTCTCCCGGACCGGTCAGGCAACCGTGGCGGCGGTCAATTCGACGGAACATGTGTGGGATCTGTTGCCCCGCAATCAGCGGTGGTAGACAAGTTCGGTGACTTCGGTTGACCGACTCGACGGGCTCGACCTAGCCGCGCTGGACCGATATTTGCGTTTGCTCGGGATTGGGCGCGATGGCGCGTTGCGCGCCGAGCTGATCTCCGGTGGGCGCTCCAATCTGACCTTCCGGGTCTACGACGACGCGTCGAGCTGGTTGGTACGGCGTCCGCCCCTACACGGGCTGACACCGTCGGCGCACGATATGGCCCGCGAGTACAAGGTGGTTGCCGCGTTGCAGGACACAGCGGTCCCCGTGGCGCGCACGATCTCGCTGTGCGAGGACGACGCGGTGCTCGGTGCGCCATTCCAGATCGTCGAATTCGTTGCCGGTCAGGTGGTGCGCCGGCGTGCCGAACTCGAAGCGCTCGGCAGCCGTTCGGTCATCGAGGGTTGTGTCGACGCGTTGATCCGGGTACTCGTCGACTTGCACAGCGTGGACCCGGAGGCCGTCGGACTGGGCGACTTCGGCAAACCCGACGGCTATCTGGAACGGCAGGTGCGTCGATGGGGCTCACAATGGGAGCTGGTGCGGCTGCCCGACGATCACCGCGACGCCGACGTTACGCGACTGCATTCGGCGCTGCAGCAAGCCATTCCGCGGCAGAGCCGCACGTCGATCGTGCATGGCGACTACCGGATCGATAACACCATCCTGGACGCCGCGGACCCAAGCCGTATTCGCGCGGTGGTGGACTGGGAACTCTCCACTCTGGGGGACCCGCTCAGTGACGCGGCCCTGATGTGCGTCTACCGCGATCCGGCGTTGGACCTGATCGTCAACGCACAGGCGGCCTGGACGTCTCCGCTGCTGCCGACACCCGACGATCTGGCCGATCGGTACTCGCTGGTCTCCGGATTGCTGCTGAACAACTGGGAGTTCTACCTGGCGCTGGCGTACTTCAAGCTCGCCATCATCGCCGCCGGTATCGATTTCCGTCGCCGCATGTCCGAGCGCGCCGACCGGACGGATAGCCCGGCCGAGCCGGCGTCTGACGTTGTTGCGCCGCTGGTCGCTCGCGGCCTAGCAGAGATCGCCAGACCGAGCGCATAGTTTTGCTCCGAGGATGGCGTGTCCGGGGATGCCCAGTTAGCGAGCCGGCGGCGGTTGGACGCTCTTAGCCACCTTGCGCAGTTGAAGGATCCGCGCCGTGCCGGCGAACACGGCAATCAGCCCGCCGCCCACAGCCGCCAACAACATGGCCACCCCAAGCGGCAGGCTCCAGCGCCAACCGAAGAACGCGAACGATGCCGACTCGGTGTTCTGGGCGATGAAAATCAACAAGAAGATAAGGATCAGGAAGCCAACGATCAGCGCCGACCACACCGCGGCGGCGCGGGTGAACTTGACCGGTGAGTCCGGGCGTGGCGGACTGGCCTTGGGTGCTGACGCTGGCGGCACCTTCGTTCGCGATGGCGGATCGGCTGAGCCAGAGGGGTTGCTGCTCATACTGTTATGTTTACCCTTTCCGGCTTCAAAAGTAACCAAGCCCTGCGGGAAACTTTGCTGCGCATACCGTGCCGCCGCGGCACGTTTCCGCCCTTGACGATAGTGTCAACCTCATGAGGAGGCTGCGTCGCGCAAACGTCGCCGTGGCGATGTGGCTGGGCGCCGTGTGCTTGGTTGCGTCCTGCGCCAACGCCGATCCGCTCGGGGGAACGACCGGCAGCGTGAAGTCCATCGTGGTCGGATCCGGTGACTTCCCGGAATCGCAGATCGTCGCCGAAATCTACGCACAAGCATTGCAGGCCAACGGCTTCGACGTCGGACGGCGGTTGGGAATTGGCAGTCGAGAGACGTATATCCCGGCGCTCAAAGACCATTCCATCGACCTGGTGCCGGAGTACATCGGCAACCTGCTGTTGTACTTTCAACCCAACGCCACAGTCACCGTCCTCGATGCCGTCGAGTTGGAGCTCTACAAGCGACTTCCCGGGGACCTGTCGATTCTGACGCCCTCACCGGCCTCCGACACCGACACCGTGACCGTCACCGCCGCGACCGCCTCCGCTTGGCACCTGAAAACAATCGCGGACTTGGCAGTGCATTCCGCTGATGTGCGGTTTGCGGCGCCATCGGCGTTCCAGACCCGTCCGGCCGGGTTGCCAGGGCTGCGACACAAGTACGCACTGGACATTCGCCCGGGTAATTTTGTGACCATTAACGACGGTGGCGGTGCGGTGACGGTACGAGCGCTGGTCGACGGAACCGTCACCGCCGCCAACATCTTCAGCACCTCTCCGGCTATCCCGCAGAACCGCTTGGCGGTGCTGGAGGATCCTGAGCATAATTTCCTGGCGGGAAACATTGTGCCGCTGGTGAATTCACGGAAGAAGTCGGATCTGCTCAAAAGCGTGCTGGACGCGGTGTCGGCGCAGCTGACCACCGCTGGCTTGGCTGAACTCAATGCCGCGGTCTCGGGCAACGCTGGCGTAGACCCCGACGAAGCCGCACGGAAATGGGTGCGGGACAACGGTTTCGATCGCCCAATTCGACAGTAGGAACCAAGTTGATTCGCTTCGACGATGTCAGCAAGGTGTATGCCCACGGCGCTACCGCCGTGGACCAGCTACGCCTGGAGGTCCCCAACGGCATGCTGACCGTCTTCGTCGGCCCCTCCGGCTGCGGCAAGACCACCGCGCTGCGGATGATCAACCGGATGGTCGATCCGACCTCCGGCACCATCACCGTCGACGGCACCGACGTGTCGACGGTCAATCCGGTGAAGCTGCGCCTGGGAATTGGCTATGTCATCCAGAATGCGGGATTGATGCCCCACCAGCGGGTTATCGACAACGTCGCAACGGTGCCGGTGCTGAAGGGCCAGTCGCGCCGGGCCGCTCGCAAAGCCGCCGTCGAGATCCTCGAGCGGGTCGGGCTGGACCCCAAGGTCGCCACCCGCTACCCCGCCCAGCTCTCCGGCGGCGAACAGCAACGCGTCGGCGTGGCGCGCGCACTGGCGGCGGACCCACCGATCTTGTTGATGGACGAGCCGTTCTCGGCGGTCGACCCGGTGGTTCGTCACGAGTTGCAGAACGAAATACTGCGTCTACAAAGCGAATTGCACAAGACCATCGTCTTCGTAACGCATGACATCGACGAGGCGTTCAAGCTCGCCGACCTGGTGGCGGTATTCGCCCCGGGCGGCGCGCTGCAGCAGTACGAGAGGACCGCGCGGCTGTTGTCCAGTCCGGCAAATGATTTCGTGTCGAAGTTCATTGGTCTCGGCCGCGGCTATCGGTGGCTGCAGTTCTTCGACGCGGCCGGGCTGCCGGTGCACGACATCGAGCACGTCTCGGTGACTGGCCTTTCCGCTGCCCCGGCCACGGAACTTCGCGACGGCTGGGCGCTGGTGGTCGATGGCGAGGGTGCGCCGTTGGGCTGGATCGACGACGACGGGCTGCGACGTCACCGCGGCGGCACGGCTTTGTCGGAGAGCATGACCGTCGGCGGATCGGTGTTCCGACCGAACGGGAACCTCAGCCAGGCGCTGGATGCGGCATTGTCCTCGCCGTCGGGGGTGGGTGTCGCCGTTGACGGCGGCGGCAAGGTCATCGGCGGGGTACTGGCCGCCGACGTGCTGGCTGCATTCCAACAGGGCAAGCCCGGGGGAGGGGCCAAGCCGTGCACTACCTGATGACACACCTCGGCACGGGCTGGGCGCTGACCGTCGTCCATCTCCGGCTGTCGTTGCTACCGGTGTTGATCGGGTTGGCGATCGCGGTGCCCCTGGGTCTGCTGGTGCAGCGCGCGCCGATGCTCCGCCGGTTGTCGACGGCAACCGCCAGCGTGTTGTTCACCATCCCGTCGCTGGCGCTGTTCGTGGTGTTGCCGCTGATCATCGGAACCCGGATCCTCGACGAGGCCAACGTGATCGTGGCGCTGACGGTCTACACCACGGCCCTGTTGGTGCGTGCCGTGCTCGAAGCGCTGGACGCGGTTCCGGCCCAGGTTCGTGACGCGGCCACCGCGGTCGGCTACTCGCCGATAGCTCGGATGTTCAAAGTCGAACTACCGCTGTCCATCCCGGTGCTGGTCGCCGGGTTGCGGGTGGTCGTGGTTACCAATATCGCCATGGTGTCGGTGGGTTCGGTGATCGGAATCGGCGGCCTGGGAACCTGGTTCACCGCGGGGTACCAGACCAACAAGAGCGACCAGATCGTCGCCGGCATCATCGCGATATTTCTGCTGGCGATCGTTCTCGACATGACGATCAACCTGGCCGGCCGGCTGGCTACGCCATGGGAACGCGCGCCGCGCACCGCGCGTCGGCGGCGCTGGGTCGCGGCGCCCATCGCGGGGGGCGCCCGATGAATTTCCTGCAGCAGGCGCTGTCCTACCTGCTAACCGCCAGCAACTGGACCGGTCCGGTCGGCTTGGGGGCCCGCACCTTCGAGCACTTGGAATACACCGTGGTGGCGCTGGCGGCTTCGGCGCTGATCGCCGTGCCGATCGGTCTGCTCATCGGGCACACCGGTCGCGGCACCCTGGTGGTGGTGGGCGCGGTCAACGGTTTGCGTGCGCTGCCGACGCTGGGGGTGCTGCTGCTGGGGGTGCTGCTGTTCGGGCTGGGCTTGGGACCGCCGCTGGTGGCGCTGATGCTGTTGGGTATCCCGTCACTGTTGGCCGGCACCTACGCGGGCATCGGCAGCGTTGACCCGCTGGTGGTCGACGCTGCCCGGGCGATGGGAATGACCGAGTCGCAGGTGTTGCTGCGCGTCGAGGTGCCCAATGCGCTGCCGCTGATGCTCGGCGGCCTGCGCAGCGCGACGCTGCAGGTGGTCGCCACCGCGACGGTGGCCGCCTACGCCAGTCTCGGCGGGTTGGGCGTCTACTTGATCGACGGGATCAAGGAGCGTCGATTCCACATTGCCCTGGTCGGTGCCCTGATGGTGGCCGCGTTGGCGCTGCTGTTGGATGGCCTGTTGGCGCTGGCGGTGTGGGCGTTGGTGCCGGGCACCGGTCGGCTGCGCAAGCTCACCGGTCGGCCGGCTCGCCGGCCCGAGGTCGCAGTTACCGACAAACCTGCCACGGTCGGTGGACACGTCCTACGGTAGAAGTGTGAACGCAGTCCCGTCTGATCCGAACCCCAGTGTCTGGCCGGCGATGTTGACCTGGCGCGCGCAGGACATCTCGCGCATGGAATCGGTACGAATCCAGTTGTCCGGCAAGCGGATCAGGGCCAACGGCCGGATTGTGGCCGCTGCGACCGCGAACAATCCGGCGTTCGGCGCGCACTATGACCTGCAGACCGACGAGGCCGGTGCCACCAAACGGTTCGGGCTGACCGTCACGCTGGCCGAACGGGAACGCCAGCTCGCGATTGCCCGCGACGAGGAGAACATGTGGTTGGTCAGCGATCACCAGGGGCAGCGGCGCGAGGCGTATAACGGCGCTTTGGACATCGACTTGGTGTTCAGTCCGTTCTTCAACGCTCTGCCGATCCGGCGCATCGGGATACACGAGCGGGCGGAATCGATCGTGCTGCCGGTGGTCTATGTCAACGTGCCGGATATGGTCGTTACCGCGGCGACCGTGAGCTATGCCAGCGAAGGACGTCCAGACGGGATCAAGCTGCGTTCACCGGTCGCCGACACCACGGTGACTGTCGACTCCGACGGGTTCATTGTGGACTATCCAGGGTTGGCAGAGCGGATGTGATTACCCCGCCCGCGCGCCCCGCGGCGGCCAGTTGCTCGCGCCATTTCTCCGCGCCGATCACAACGGTGACGATGTCGGACCGCGGGAAGCTGTCGTAACGCGTGCGCGCGGCGTGGCCCGCGTCGGCGAGGTCGGCTATCGAACCGTGGCAGTGCAGCGAATCACGGGCACGGCTCAGCAGGTCGATGATCCGGTCCGCGGCCGGCACCAGTTGGCCGGTGTTGGCTTCACACATCGCCCGCACCAGATCCGGAGCGGTGCCTGCCACTCGGGTGGCGTCGCGGAACGACCCCGCGGCCAACGCGAAAGCAAGCGGCACTTCGGCGGCGGTGACGGCCAACGCCTCGGCCATCAGGTGCGGCAGGTGCGAGATCGCGGCCGCGGCGGCATCGTGCTCGTCGGATCGAGCCGGCACCACCATCGCCCCGCAATCCAGCGCCAGCGTCATCACCATCGACCACACCGCGGGTTCGACATGGTCATCCACGCTGACCACCCAGGGAGCCCTGTTGAACAACCCGCCGTGACCGGCCGCCCAGCCCGAGTGCGCGGTGCCCGTCATCGGGTGACCACCGACGTAGCGCGCCTGCAGACCGGCCGCCGTGACCTCGTCCAACACCGCGCACTTGACGCTGGTGACGTCGGTCAACGGACAGTTGGGTGCCGATTCGTGAATATGGGTGAGCATCCCCGGCAAGGCCGGCATCGGAACGGCAAGCACGATCAACGCCTCGCTAGCGGCGGCTCGGATCAGCGTTTGGTTGAGATCGGTCATGGCGTCATATCCATCGGACTGGGCGCCATGGGCGCCCTCCACCGACCGGTTGTAGCCGAAGACTTCACGGCCCGCTGCGGCGGCGGCTCGCATGATGGAACCGCCGATGAGTCCCAGCCCGAGCACGCACACCGGTGGGGTCGCGACAGTCCGAGTCACAGTCCAAGGTTGGCACAGTGAGCGGGTGACGGCGCTGTCAGGGGCGGCCGCGGATCTCCGCTGTCCGGGCGTCATCTGGTCAGGAGGCCTGGTCAGCGACTACCGTATCCGCCCATGGGAGCACAACGGGCCTCCACGCAAGGCCCGGCCGTCGATACGCCGGATGGCTTTGGTGTTGCGGTCGTGCGCGAAGAGGGCCGATGGCGCTGTTCTCCGATGGGTCCGAAGGCGCTGACCAGTCTGGGGGCCGCCGAGACGGAGCTGCGTGAACTGCGCAGCGCGGGAGCCGTCTTTGGGCTCCTTGACGTCGATGACGAATTTTTCGTCATCGTGCGCCCCGCGCCCTCGGGAACTCGGCTGCTGCTGTCGGACGCCACCGCCGCGCTGGACTACGACATCGCCGCCGAAGTCCTGGACAATCTGGACGCCGAGATCGATCCCGAGGACCTCGAGGATGCCGATCCGTTCGAGGAAGGCGACCTGGGTCTACTGTCCGACATCGGGTTGTCGGAGGCGGTGCTGGGCATCATCCTCGACGAGACCGACCTCTACGCCGACGAACAGTTGGGCCGCATCGCCCGTGAAATGGGCTTCGCCGAACAGTTGTCGGCGGTGATCGACCGCCTCGGGCGGTGACCGCAAGCGCGGCGACGCCGGGCGCGGCGGGTCGCCGCCGTCAGGCTCAAGCGGTGACCACTGATGAAGATCTGATCCGTGCGGCATTGGCGGTCGCCGCGACGGCGGGCCCCCGCGACGTGCCGATCGGTGCGGTGGTCATCGGTGCCGACGGAACCGAACTCGCGCGGGCGGTGAATGCCCGCGAGGCGCTTGGCGATCCCACCGCGCACGCCGAAATCCTGGCGTTGCGGGCGGCGGCCGAGGTCCTCGGCGACGGGTGGCGGCTGGCGGGGACCACCGTGGCGGTGACCGTCGAGCCGTGCACCATGTGCGCGGGTGCGTTGGTGCTGGCGCGCGTCGAGCGGCTGGTGTTCGGCGCCTGGGAGCCCAAGACCGGGGCGGTCGGTTCGTTGTGGGACGTGGTGCGTGATCGGCGGCTCAATCACCGCCCGGAGGTACGCGGCGGGGTGCTGATGGCGGAGTGTGCCGCGCCGCTGGAGGCCTTCTTCGCCCGCCAGCGATTGGGGTGAGCGTGCATCGGTTCGGTAAGCTGCACGGCGGTGGCGTGTCCGAGCGGCCTAAGGAGCACGCCTCGAAAGCGTGTGACGGCTAACACCGTCCGAGGGTTCAAATCCCTCCGCCACCGCCAAAAGCTATGCCGGTAGCGGCTACAGCGGCGCCCATGCCGGGCCTGCCCAGACGCTCCGTCTGGTGATGACCGGGATCCCGCACCGGGTTGACCGACAGCGCCTGGTTTCGGCCAGCGCTCAGGCCACCGCCGCTCATCCCGTCACGATCAGCGGTAGCGAGATCGTTCCCGCGCCGCCGGTTACCACCAGCACCCAACGGCCATCGTCAGGCAGGTTGACCTCGATGCCGAAGATGGCGAATCCGACCTCCGCGGCGACGGCGGCCTCGGGCAGCTCGAACTCGATGTGGTGCGGTTCGTCGCCCGTCGGAGGCCAAATTTCTACGTCCACCCGCCGGTCCGGATCATCGCTCTCGGCCTGGGTCAGCACCACCAGCAGAAACTGGGCCGAGCGGTCCGGATCGACCGCATACCGGTACAGCACGCCTCCGGACACATTGAGCTTGTTGTCCACCACCGAAGCCACTTCGGCGAGAAAGGCCCCGACAATCACGCTGCCGAACCTACCGCTGTGTTGGGTGTCAGCACGGTCAGCCGAACTCAGCCGGCGCCGTAGGGCTGCTGCTGCGGCTGCGAGGCACCGCCGTAACCCAGTTGTGCGGCGGTATAGCGGGCGCCGTCGGTGACCGGCACTGCCTGCACCGCGGTGCCGTAGGCGCAGATCTCGGTCCACACGTCGCCGAGTTCGGTCGTGTCGAAGCGCATCCCGATGATCGCGTTGCCGCCTTTGTTGCGCGCCTCGTTGATCAGCCGCGACATCGCCTCGTTGCGGCTCTCGGCCAGGTTCCTGGTCATGCCCCCCAGCTCGCCGCCGAACATCGATTTGAATCCGGCGCCTAACTGGGAGAAGGCATTTCGTGAGCGGACCGTGAGCCCGAAAACCTCGCCGCACACGCGTTGGATCTCCCAACCGGGAATGTCATTGGTCGTGACGACGAGCATTGGACCACCTTTCTGCAAAGCCGGGGTCTGCGCCATGACCGCAACCGCGTCAACACCCAAGTCGATGCGGTCGCCACGCGTCGAAGATGACCTTCGCCGAAGACGGTCCCGTCAGAAACCTATCGTCGAGGGCATGTCGCTCACCAGCACCGGCAGCGAGATCGCTCCGGTGCCGCCGGTCACCACCAGCACCCACCGGCCGTTGACCGGCAGGCGCAGCTGGATCTCGAAGAACGCGAATCCGGGAAACTCGGCGACCGCCGCTTCGGGCACCTCGAAATTCAGGCGTATCGGTTCGTCATCCGTCGGCGGCCTCATCTCGACCGTAATGTCCCGGTCGGAACTGCCGGGTTCCGCCTGTGTCAACACCACCAATACAAAACGGGCCAGCCGGTCCGGCCCGACCGCGAATCTGGACAGCACACCGCCCTGCACATTGAGCTTGTTGTCCACGGCGGCGGCCGCATCGGCCAAAAACGCACCCGTAAGTATCACGCCGCTGAACCTACCGCGCCGCAGGCCGGCAACGTGTCGAGGGGTCGCGTGGCGTCGGCGACCGTCGACTCGGCGCGCCACCGCACCCGGCGGCGGCGCCGAATTCGTCCAGTGCGGCAGCATATTTCGTCTTCTCTTTCGCCGCTGCGGACTATATCCTATAAATACTATCGTTACCGACTACTGACATCGCTGAGACCTCGCTTAGACCTCGCTTAGATCTCGTTGCCGCCCGTGACTGGTGCTCGCCGGCACGGCCGCCTGCCGTCGCTGGGGACGCGCCTACGCAATCTAGGAGAGACACATGCAGTCCATGTCATTCGATCCGGCCGCCGCCGACATCGGTTCGCAGGTGGTCGACAGTGCCTTCCAGGGGATACAGGCCGCTGCGACGGCCTCGACCTCGCTGACCGCGTTGTCGCCCGCCGGGGCCGAGGAGGTGTCGGCGTATGCGGCTGCGGCGTTCGGGACCGCGGCCACCCAGATGTTGGCCATGAATCAAGCCGCGCAAGAGGAGCTGAGGAGAGCGGGCGAGGTGTTTACCGCGATAGCTCGCATGTATTCGGACGCCGATACCGGCGTGGCCCGCGCCTTGCTCGGAGTCGTCTCGCAATCCGGCCCCGTCCTCGCCCAGCAGTAGTGCCGCAGGACCGACGGGCACCGAATTCGTTGAAGGTCCGTCGATATGGTTGGCGAAGCTTGGATACTGAGCCCATGCCTGATCGCAACGTGCTGGGTGGCCTCTTGGAACCGTGCGGCACCGATCCGCTTACCGGCTTCTATCGTGACGGCTGCTGCTCGACCGGACCCGAAGACCTCGGCCGGCACACCATCTGTGCGGTCATGACCACCGAATTCCTGGAACACCAGCGCTCCATCGGCAACGACCTGTCGACACCGGTGCCCGAATACCGATTTCCCGGCCTGCTACCCGGCGACCGCTGGTGCGTCACCGCGGTGAACTGGCTGCGTGCCCACCACGATGGCCGCGCCGCTCCGGTGGTGCTGGCGTGCACGCACGAGCGCACCCTCGAGGTGGTGCCGCTCAAGGCGCTGCGGGAGCACGCCGTCGACGTGCCCGACGATCTAGGCGGCATGTAGGACCTGCCGTCACGGCACTTTCGCCGCGTACAGCCACCCATCCCACAGTGGCCGCAGCGACTCGTCGGAGTAGGCGGCGGCCAAGCCGGTGAAATCGTCGGTGGCGACGGTGGCGTGCCGGTATCGGGTCGTCCAATCCTTGAGCAGCGCAAAGAATCTCTCGTCACCTATCCGCGCGCGCAGCGCGTGTAGGGTCAGCGCGCCGCGCTTGTACACGCGGTCGTCGAACATCTCCCCCGGTCCCGGGTCGGCCAGTAGCAGATCTTGCGGCTCCTCGCACAGCCGTTCGTGGTGGTAGCGGGCGAGCTCATCGGCGCTGAGGCCCCCGCTGTGTTCGGACCACAACCACTCCGCGTAACACGCGAATCCCTCGTGCAGCCAGATGTCGCGCCACCGCCGGGCCGTCACCGAATTGCCGAACCACTGGTGCGCCAGTTCGTGAGCGATGAGCCGTTCGGATCCCCGCGTGCCGTCGCAATGGTTGGCTCCGAAGATCGAAATCCCCTGAGCTTCAAGTGGGATCTCTAGTGGATCGTCGGTGACCACGACGGTGTAGCCGCTTGCCAGCGGATACGGTCCGAACAGATCGATGAACAGCTCCATCATCTCGGGTTGGCGGGCGAAGTCGTGGTCGAACTCGCGCCGCAGCCGTTGGGGCAGGGCGGCCCGCATCGGGACCGGCGCCTTGGCCAACTCCGCCATCTCGTAGCGGCCGATCTGCAAGGTGACGAGGTAGCTCGACGTCGGCTCGGGTTGCTCGTAGGTCCATACGGTCTGCGCGGCTCGCACCCGCCGGGACACCAGCTTGCCGTTGGCGACCACCCGGTACGGGCTCTCGGTGCTGATCTGGATGCGATAGGCGGCTTTGGCGCTGGGGTGGTCGTTGCACGGGAACCATGACGCGGCGCCGTTGGGTTGTCCGGCGACCAGTACGCCCTCGGTCAGTTCCTCGAACCCGACGTCGCCCCATACCGTCGGCAACGGCCGCGGTGAACCGCCGTAGCGCACCACGATCGACATGGCCGCACCGGTCGCAAGCTTGGCTGCCAGGCGGACCCGCAACTTGCCGGCGCGACAAGAGAATTGGGCGGCGCGCTTGCCGTTCACGGTAACCTTCGACACCGCCAACGCGTCGGACAGGTCCAGGGTGAACTGCTGCAGTTCGGTGAGAGTGATCGCGGTGATGGTCGCCGACCCCGACAGCCGGTTGATCGCAACCTTGTACTGCAGATCCAACTCGTAGCGCGATACCCGGTAGCCGGAGTTGCCGTTGTGCGGCAGGTACTCGTCGAATACCGCCGGGCCTACGCTGCGGGGGGCCTTCTTGGCCGTCTTGGCAGAAGCTTTCACGCCGCGGTTTCCTGGACGCCACGCTCCGATGGCTTCTTGCCGCCAGCTTTCTTACGGCCGAGGGTCCAGGGCCTGATCGGGTTACCCTGCCAGCGTGTCGAGGCCGGCACCTCGTCGCCGCGCACCACCAGTGACGCGGGTCCGACGGTCGCGCCGGCGCCGAGCCGGGCCGCAGGCAGCGCGACACAATGCGGCCCAAGAGACGCGCCGGGCTCCAGCACGACGCTGTCCATTCGCATGATCCGGTCGTGGAACAGATGGGTCTGCACCACGCAGCCGCGGTTGACCGTGCTGCCCGCGCCGAGGGTGACCAGATCCGCCTCGGGTAGCCAATAGGTCTCACACCAGGTGCCGCGGCCGACCTTGGCGCCCAGTGCGCGTAGCCACAGGTTCAGCACCGGCGTGCCGCTGGCCGCGCGCGCGAACCACGGCGCCGCGACCGTTTCCACGAACGTGTCTGCGAGCTCGTTGCGCCACACGAACGACGACCACAGCGGAAACTCGCTCGCTTTGATCCGGCCCACCAGAAGCCACTTCGCGGCGACCGCGATCCCACCGGCGACCGCACCGGCCGCCAGCAGCACCAGACCCCCGCACAACGCGGCCCACCAGATGCCGAACATTCTTGCCAGGGCCTGCAGTACGCCCAGCACCGCGAGCCCGATCGCGACCGTCGCCATCACCGGCAGCAACCGGAACGTCTCCACCACGGCCCGCATCACCTTCAACCTGGCGGGTGGGTCAAACGTGGTCGCCGTATCGGCCTCGGCGGGGCGCCGGCGCAGCCGCATCGGCGGGCTGCCCAGCCAGGACGAGCCGCGCTTGGCCTTCGGCGGCGCGGCCGATAGCACCGCGACCAGTCCGTCGTCGGGGACGCGGCGGCCCGGCTGGGTGATGCCCGAGTTGCCGAGGAACGCGCGCCGGCCAACCGTCGTCTTCGCCGCGTAGATCCAGCCGCCGCCCAGCTCGTACGACGCGACCATCGTGTCGTCGGCCAGGAACGCGCCGTCCTCGATGACCGCGAACTTCGGTGTCAGCAATACGGTCGAGATCTCGGTGCCGCGGCCGACGCGCGCGCCGAGGATCCGCAGCCAGATCGGTGTCAACAGGCTGGCATACAGCGGGAACAGGTAGTTGCGCGCCGCGTCCATGACCCGCTCGGTTGCCCACAGCTGCCAGCCGGCGCGGCTGCGCACCGGGTGGTAGCCCTCTCGCAGCCCAAGCGACAGTGTCCGTACCGCCAGCACCGTCAGTAGCGTGTACGTCGCGAGGGCGACCAGCGTTGCGGCGGGGGTCCACAGCAGCGCTGGCAGCACCGCGTGCGAGAGCCTGCCGGTGTGGTGGACGGCGAGGGCGATCACCGCAACGCCGGACGCCACCGCGATCAGTGGCAGGGCGCCGAGCAGCAGCGACGTTAACCCGTAGATGGCGACCCACTGGCTGTTGCGCGCCGGACGTTCATCGGGCCACGGGTGATTGACCCGGCCGGACTTCACCGCTGGCGAGCCCTTCCAGTACTGGCCGTTCTTTATCTTCTCGACCACGCCCGAGCCGGGGGCCACGTCGGCGTTCTTGCCAACGATTGCTCCGGGTAGCAGCGTGGTCCGGGCGCCGACGGTCGCATCGTTACCAATCGTGATTTCGCCGAGGTGAAACGCGTCGCCGTCGATCCAGTGCCCACACAGGTCCACTTCTGGTTCGATCGCACTGCGGTGTCCCAGCGTCAGCAAGCCCGTCACCGGCGGCATCGAGTGCAGGTCGACACCCTTGCCGACCTTGGCCCCCAGCGCGCGGGCGTAGTACACCAGCCAGGGCGCCCCGGCCAGGTTGTGGGCGCCGCTGGCTTCGGTGATCCGCTCGACGAACCACACGCGAAGGTGCACAGACCCGCCGCGAGGATAGGTGCCCGGCGACACCTTCCACAGCAAGACGCGGGCAAACAGCACCGAGATACCCATCCGGCCCACCGGCGTTACGAACAGCACGAAGGCCGCCGCGACGAGCCACCAGTTCAGCGCCACCGTCCAGGGCACCACATGCAGAGCGCGGGCCACGTTGTTGCCCAGCGCCAGCCAGGTCACCCACTGCAGCGCGGCGAGCGTCGCCAGCGGCACCGACAGCAGGACCTGCGCCGCCTGCGTCCGCCACGAGGTCGGTGCCACCACCCGCTCGGCAACCGGTGGCGGGGGTTGCTGCTCGTCGAGGAATCCCGCCAGCGAGCCCAGCCTCGGATGGTCATACAGATCGGCCACGGTGATCTGGGGATACTGGTGCCGCAGTGTTGCCACCAGTTGCGCGGCGGCCAGCGAGCCGCCCCCAAGCGCGAAGAAATCCGCTTCCGGACCGTCTGGACCTTCCAGGGGGGCCCCGAGCAGGTCCCGCCACAATTCGGCCAGCCGGCCCGCCGTACCAGCCAGGTCCGGTGCCTTCTCGGTGTCGGCACCGCCGGGTGGCGGCCACGGCAGCGCGTCCCGGTCGACCTTGCCCGACGTGCGGGTGGGTAGCTCCTCGATTCGCACCAGGCGCGGCACCAGCGCGGCGGGTAGGTGCTCGGCGAGCCGGTTGCGCGCCGCGGCGAGGTCGAACGACGCGTCCGCGCTGACGACGTATCCGACCAGCAACGCTGTGCCGGTGGCGGTGTGGCGAACCGCGGCCGCGCCGCCACTGACACCGGGCAAGTGGACCAGCGCGGAGTCAACCTCGCCCAGCTCGATGCGCCGGCCTCCAACCTTGACCTGGTCGTCGCTGCGGCCACAGAAATAAAGCCCGTCGCGTTCCAGCCGGACCAGATCACCGCTGCGATAGGCGCGATTCCAGCCCAGCGTCGGCATCGAGGCGTACTTCTCCGCGTCCTTGTCCGGGTCCAAGTAGCGGGCCAGCCCTACCCCGCCGATCACCAGCTCGCCGACCTCGCCGTAGCCGACCGGCTGGCCGTGCGCGTCGACGACGGCAAGGTCCCAACCCGACAGCGGCAGCCCGATGCTGATCGGCCCGGTGCCGCCGAGCCGGGCGGCGCAAGCGACCACGGTGGCCTCGGTCGGGCCGTAGGTGTTCCATACCTCGCGACCGTCGACGGCGAGCCGCTCGGCCAGGTCCGGGGGACACGCCTCACCACCGAAGATCAAGAGCCGCACCGCTTCCAGTGCCTCGGCGGGCCACAGCGCGGCCAGTGACGGCACCGTTGAGACCACGGTCACGTCCCGGGTGACCAGCCACGGACCCAGGTCCATCCCACTGCGCACCAGCGACCGCGGGGCGGGGACCAGGCAGGCGCCGTGCCGCCATGCCAACCACATTTCCTCGCAGGATGCGTCGAACGCCACCGACAGTCCGGCCAGGACCCGGTCGCCTGGTCCAATTGGATTGTCCCGCAGAAACATCCGCGCCTCTGCGTCGACGAACGCGGCGGCATTGCGGTGGGTGACGGCCACTCCTTTGGGGGTGCCGGTCGATCCGGACGTGAAGATGATCCACGCGTCGTCGCGGGGTAGTGGGGCCCCGGCCTGCCAACCGCGTGAGGAACCGGGGCCGCGTTGCAGGCCGGATTCGGCGATGACCCCAGCGACGTCGGCCGCACCGAACACCAGTGCGGCGCGTTCGTCGGGGTCGTCGGCGTCTACCGGTACGTATGCCGCTCCGGCGGCCAGCGCGGACAGGATGGCCAGGTACAACGAATAGCTGCCCGAGGGCATCCGGATGCCGATCCGGTCCCCCCGGCCTATTCCCCGTGCGGCTAGCCAGGCCACACTGTCCTGAAGGTCGCCGATCAACTCGCTATAAGTGAGCTGCACTTCTCCGTCGTCGATGGCTGCGGCGTCGGGGTAGCGCGCGGCGGTGTCGTAGATGATGTCGATGAGCGTGCGCGGGCTCGCTGCCTGTGTCGACAGCAGATATTGCGCAGGGATCTCGGGCATCGCCACCATAGGACCATACTCACGCTGAGATTGCCGGGATGGCTGTGGTTGGAGCCAAAACCACCGCCATCGCGGCAATCTCGCCGCAGCTAGAGACGTTGCTCCAGCCAGTCGGCGAGCGATCGCCCGGCGTCCAGGACGTGGCGCTCGGCGACCGCGCGGGCGCGCTCGCTGTCCTTGTCACCTAGCGCGTCGAGCAACTCCTGATGCTCGTCGAGCGAGTGCTTCTCATGGTCGGGGAACACCGTAAGGAAGTTGGTCGGTACCACCCGGGCCGCTTGCTTGATCTGGGTCATCAGCCGCGGGGAGTGCGCGGCGCGGTGGATCTGTTGGTGGAAATGCCAGTTGGCCTCGCCGATGCTGTCGTCACCGGATCGGGCGGCGACGTCGGCCGCGAGTTCGCGCAACGTCTCGAGCTCCGTGGGTTCCAGGCGCTCGGCCGCCCACGCCGCGGCTTGCCCGGTCAGCACACCGAGAATGGTGAAACTGTCCAGGACGTCTGCGGGGCTAATGCCGATCACCGTGACTCCGCTGCGCGGGGCGACTTTGACCAGGCCCTCGAAAGACAGTTCCAGCAACGCCTCGCGAATCGGGGTCCTACTGGTTGCGAACTCGTCGGTGATCGCGTCGAGGTCTACCCGCGACCCAGCCGGCAGGACGCCGGTGAGAATGCGGTCTCGGAGTTCACGGGCGGCGCGTTCCCGAACGGTGCCGGAGATGTCGATCCCTGAGATTGGCGTCACGGGCCGCATGGTACCAAACGGTACATCTAACATTTGAAATCTAAAATATCAGATGCTAGTTTGGGATGGTGGCCGATCGGCGAACCGACAAGATGGCTCTCGTTGCATTCATGCAGGCGGCAAGCACCTCGGTATACGCGGGCTCCTGGCGGCACCCCGCGACCGAACATCGATATCTCGATGCGTCCTATTACGCGAAAATAGGCCGGCAGCTCGAAGAGGGTTGCTTCGACCTGATGTTCTTCGACGACCGCCTGGCAATGCCGGGGGTATACGGCGGATCGGTGGCGGACGCGGTGTGGCACGGCGCCCGCCCGGTGAAGCTGGACCTGGGCGTGGTGCTTGGTGTGCTGGCGCAGAGCACGTCGCGAATCGGCCTCGGTGCGACGTACTCGACCACCTACTACGCCCCGTTCCACGTCGCCAGGACGTTCGCCACGCTGGACCACCTCTCGGGCGGTCGGGCCGCCTGGAACGTGGTCACCTCCGTCAATGACAGCGAAGCGCAGAACTTCGGCGTGCAGGCGCACCTCGGCCACGACGAACGCTACGACCGCGCCGACGAGTTCATGGAGGTGGTTACCGGCCTGTGGGACACGTGGGAGGACGACGCGGTTCTGCACGACAGAGCGTCCGGTCAATACGCCGACCCCGCCAAGGTGCACCAGCTGGCACACGTCGGCCGGTACTTCTCGGCGCGCGGACCGCTGACCGTGCCGCGCACCCCGCAGGGCCGGCCGGTCATAATCCAGGCCGGATCGTCGGGCCGTGGGCGCGAATTCGCCTCGCGCTGGGCGGAATTGATCTTCACCGGCGACCCGGGGATGGACATCGCGCGCAATCACTATGCCGACCAGAAGCAACGCATCGCCGATGCCGGGCGCGATCCCGGCGCGGTCCGGATCTGTCCGATGGCCTACGCGGTGGTGGGCGAGTCCGAGGCGCACGCCAAAGACCGCGAAGCCATGTTTCTCAACGACCTGGTCCATCCCATGGCGTCGCTGACGCTGCTGTCGGAGTTGATGAACTACGACTTCGCGCAGCATGATCTCGACGATCCGGTCACCGACGAGCTCATCGCCTCGATCTCTGGCATTCGGGGTCTGGTCCAGAACCTGCGCGCCCACATCGCCGTGCGGGGCGGGGACACCGTCACGGTCCGCGACCTGGCCGGCTACCGCGCCACCCTGTTGCAGGGGCCGCGCTTCGTCGGTACCGGCGAGCAGGTCGCCGATCAGATGGCGGACTGGTTTGAGAGCGGCGCCTGCGACGGTTTCGTCCTGGCCGCCACGCATCTGCCCGGTGCGTTCGAAGACGTCGTACGCATGGTGGTTCCGGAACTGCAGCGACGGGGGCTGTTCCGCACCGCATACGAGTCGTCGACCCTGCGGGGACACCTTGGGCTGCGACGGCCTGCAAACGCCTTTGCCGGTGCCCATGCTTGACGGGATTCGAGTGCTCGATCTCGCCACACTGGCGGCCGCGCCTCTTGTCGCGACCTATCTGGGTGAGTTTGGCGCCGACGTGATCAAGGTTGAAGAACCTCGACACGGCGATCCCATCCGGGCCTGGGGCAACCAGCGCGACGGGGTCGGGTTGATGTGGAAGTCGATGTCGCGCAACAAGCGGTCCGTCACACTGGATTTGCGATGCGCCGAAGGTCAGCAACTGGCGCGCCGGCTGGTGCGGTACGCCGACGTCGCCATCTTCAACACCCGGCCCCAGACATTGCGCAAGTGGGGTCTGGATTACGACAGCCTGCGCGCAGTCAACGATCGGATCGTGGTGGTGCAGATCACCGGGTACGGGTTGACCGGGCCGAAGAGTGAGCGCCCGGGCTTCGGCACACTCGGCGAAGCGATGAGCGGTTTCGCCCATCTCACCGGCCAGGCCGGCGGGCCCCCGACACTGCCGCCGTTCATGTTGGCCGACGGGGTCGCGTCGTTGAACGCAACGTATGCGGTGATGATGGCGCTGTATCACCGCGACGTCCATGGCGGACCGGGGCAGCTGATCGACGTCAACCTCATTGATCCGCTGGCCCGGTTGATGGAGCAGACGCTGTTGGGCTACGACCAGCTAGGGCTGGTCCCCGAGCGGGCCGGTAATCGGTGGGACATCTCGGCGCCGCGGAACACCTACCGCACCGCCGACGGGCGGTGGCTGGCCATGTCCGGCAGTTCACCGGCGCTGGCGCTGCGCGTGTTCCGCGCGATTGGACGGGCTGACCTGCTTGAGGACGCCGACTTCACCGACCCGCAGCGACGCCTGGCCAAGGCCGGTGAAGTCGACACCGCGGTCGCGGAGTGGGTTGCGAAGAAGACGCTGTCGGAAGCGATGGCGGTCTTCGAAGCCGAAGAAGTTGCCGCGGCACCCATCTACGATGTCAGTGACCTGGTCGCTGATGAACAGCTGGTCCATCGCCGGGTATTCGTCCGTGTCGATGACCACCAGCTCGGGCCGATGATGGTGCAGGCCCCGGTACCGCGCTTCTCGTCGGCGTCGGGGACGGTCGGCCGGCTGGGTCCGTCCCTCGGCGAACACAACACCGAGGTCTACGGCGAGTTGCTCGGCCTGACCGCCAACGACATCGACGCGCTTAGCGCTCGTGGCGTGTTGTGAGAGGAATCGACTAATGACCCAGCTGCTCCGGCGCTCCGAATTGGCCGTGCCGGCGAGCAATGACCACATGTTCGACAAGGCCGCCGGGTGCGGAGCGGATCTGGTGTTCCTGGATCTCGAGGACGCGGTGCCCGCAGGTGGCAAAGAGGAATCGCGCACCAAGGCGATTGCCGCGCTCAACCAGATTGACTGGGGCCGCACGGCGCGCGCGGTGCGGATCAACGGCCTGGACACCCAGTGGTGTCACGACGATCTCATCGAGGTGGTGACCAAGGCCGGCGAGCACCTCGACACCGTCATCATCCCGAAGGCACGCCAGGCCCGCGATGTTTGGTGGGTGGACGTGCTGCTCACCCAGTTGGAGTCGAAACTCGGTCTGTGCAGGCAGATTCGTCTCGAAGTCCTCATCGAGGAGGCGGCGGGTCTCGCGAACGCCGAGGCGATCGCGGCGGCCAGCCCGCGGCTGAATGCGCTGATCCTCGGGGTGGGTGATCTCTCCGTGTCCCAAGGTGCGCGGGTGGATACGAACTTCGTGCCGGTCGGCGAATATCCCGGTGATTTTTGGCATTACGCCCGCAACAAGGTGATAGTGGCCGCGCGGATCGCGGGGATCGACGCGATCGATGCGCCCTATCCCGACTACCAGGATCCGTCGGGGTATGAGCGCGACGCACGACGGGCGTCCCTGCTGGGCTACACCGGCAAGTGGGCGATTCATCCCGACCAGGTAGCGATCGCCAACACGGTCTACTCACCCAGCGACGACGAGATCGCCCGTGCCGAGCGCAACATCGCCGCCTACCGGGAGGCCGAATCCAGCGGCCGAGGCGCGGTCGGGGTGAGCGGTGTTCTCGTCGATGCCGCGCATGTGAAGATGGCGCAGCAGACACTGGCGCGAGCGGCGCTGATCAAAGCGAGCGGCTAGCTCTGGAAACGTCATCTGCTGGGTGGACAACTCGGAAGTTGTTTGGGCACTTTAACTTCGATCACCAATCCGCCCTCGATCGCGACCTGATCGATTGACTTTGCGGCGGCCCGGACACCACCTGCCTGGACGCAACTCCTGATTGCTGGGTGCCGGGCCGGGCAACACGTGCACAGCAAGTCCGCAGCAATGCATCCGGGTGTATCAAGGCGGGTGTGTTCCCATAGCTGTGGACAGCCCGAGTGCGGGCTTGCGCGTCCCTAGAGTAAGGCGGTAGCGGCCTTTTGAAGATGTTGTCGCGTTGCGCCTCGAGACCGTCGAAGTAGCCGGGATGCTCGAGGAAACTGTGTGGCGCCAGGAGGTGTGATACGCCTCACAGCTCAACTGGAAGGGGACGCATCAAACATGAGCGCACCGGGTTGCAATGCCGACTCCGCCGGTCAGACCGGTCGTAGCCACCGCGGTGGCGGCGCGCGGAACGCTCCGCGACCGCCCTAGCGACGACACTGCTAGTCGCTCCCGGGCGGCGCGGACCTCGGCGCATCGGGGCGATACGCGATTCCGACACCTTCGGGCCCAACCCCGCCAATCGAGCCCCAGTCATCAAGCGTGCGGTACGACGCTTCGCTAAATCGCCGAAAGAGGTTGATAATCGTGTGGAATACAGGTCTGTACAGCCGGCCGCAATCATCTGTGGATCGTGCAGTGAAAACTCGTCGGATCGCATTTTCATTCGAGCACTCGGCTCGGTCCAAGAGACATTTCGTAGCCGGCGATATCGCGCTGAGCCACCTCGTTGCCCTACTGTCCGCAATTTTCCCATCGGGAGAGGAATGTTTCGTCCTCTCGGTGCGTCGTTACACAGATCAAATCACCGACCCTGTACTGAAGCAGCAAGTGGCTGGATTCATCGGGCAGGAAAAGAACCACGGAATGCAACACCGCAATCTGAACGGTGCGCTAGAGCAAATGGGATACTGGGTCACGAGGGTGCTCGGTGCTGTTGGCGTCAGGCTTGTCAAATTGGTGAAGAGCAACCTGGATCGCATTCCGGATACGGTCGGAAAAGTACTGCTAGCAGACACTGCAGCCATGGAACACTTCACCGCGGTTCTGGGGAAACAGGCATTGACCACTCCTTGGGTGCAAGAACAACTGACCGACCCCGAGGTGCGAGCAATGCTGAATTGGCACGCAATTGAAGAGATGGAACATAAGGCCGTTGCGTTCGATGTTTACCGATATGTAGGTGGTACGGAGCGAATGCGGATCTTGTCAATGGTTGCGATCCTCACTCTTCTGGGGGGCCCTATCTTCTTTCTCCTAGCCTCTATCGCGACCGATTCGTGGGCTTGGCGCCACCCCATCAAAACCCTGCGCAGCTTAATCGCTCTACCTCGCAGTCCCCTTTTTGAGGGCATTGTCCGGAAAATACTGGTCTATCTTAAGCCTGGCTTTCATCCCGACGATGTCGACGACAGCGAAGCTTTACAAAAGTGGCGTGAGGAGTATTTTGGCCCAAATGGCCTACTTCTCGGCCACCTTAAATAGTTCCAGACGTCACAATCGATGATCCTGCCTGGTCCGCGGGATGGCCGTCGGGCGGTTGTACGGTGACGGCAACCGAGCCGGTCCCCTGTCTTGAAATGTCAAAATGTTGTCTCCTATTGTCAAGACCTAAGGCCAGGTGCTGGTGCACAGTGGGTTCGGTGGCTCCCACCACCCGCCCAGACAACGAAGTCTCGGGCGGTCCTACCCCGAACAGGAAGCACCGTGAACTCCAAGCACACCAGCAGCATCGAACACATCGATGTGTTGATCGTTGGCGCCGGCATCTCAGGCATTGGCGCTGCCTACTACCTGCAGAAGATGCAGCCGGCCAGGACGTTCGCAATATTGGAGGCCCGCGCCGACATCGGTGGAACGTGGGACCTCTTCCGGTATCCGGGAATTCGGTCGGACTCCGATCTGCACACGTTCAGCTACGAGTTCAAGGCGTGGGAGAACGACAAGGCGATTGCCAGTGCGGACGCGATCATGTCCTACCTTCGGGAGACGGTGGCTGAGAACGGCATCGAGAAGGCGATTCGTTTCCGCCACAAGGTGATCAACGCGGCTTGGTCCTCCGAGGACGCCCGCTGGCTGGTGGAGATCGAGCGCTACGCCGCCGGTCGAGACGCTGGCGAACGCGTCACCATGAGTTGTGGATGGTTGTTCTGCGCCAGCGGCTACTACCGCTACGACGAGGGATACACCCCGGAGTTCCCTGGCCGGGAGCGGTTTGCGGGACAGATTGTGCACCCGCAGCACTGGCCCGACGACCTGGACTACCGTGGCAAACGGGTGGTGATCATCGGCAGCGGCGCGACCGCTGTCACGCTGGTGCCGGCGATGGCCCAGACCGCCGGTCAGGTCACCATGTTGCAGCGCTCGCCGACCTATATCGTGCCGGTGCCGTCGGAGGACCGCATCGCCAATACCCTGCCCAAATTGATCGGCCGCGATCGGGCCTATGCCGTCACCCGGCGCAAGAACATCGCCAAGCAGCGGCTGGTATGGCGGTTGTGCCAGGGGTATCCGCGCGCCGCACGACGACTTATCCGCCATCTCAACGCCAAACAGCTGCCGACCGGGTTCCCGGTTGACGAGCACTTCAGGCCGGCCTACAACCCATGGGACCAACGCCTGTGTGCGGTGCCGGACGCCGACATGTTCAAGGCCATCCGCGATGGCCGGGCCTCGGTGGTCACCGACCGGATTGACACCTTCACCGAGAAAGGAATTCGGCTGCAGTCCGGACGCGAATTGGAAGCCGACATCATCGTCACCGCGACCGGCCTTAACCTGCTGGCCTTCGGTGGCATCAACCTCTCGGTCGACGGTGTGGCCGTCAACACTTCAGAGAAGGTGGCGTTCAAGGGATTTCTGCTCAGCGACATGCCCAACTTCGCGTATGTCTTTGGCTACACCAACTCGTCGTGGACGCTGAAAGTCGGGCTGGTGTGCGAACACTTCTGCCGGCTGTTGGCGCACATGGACGCTCACGGGCACACCATCTGCTACCCGCAGCTGCCCGGAGATATGCCCACCCGGCCATTGATGGGAGTCTCGTCCGGTTACGTCAAGCGAGCAGCCGGCCTGTTACCCCGGCAGGGTGCGGAAGGACCTTGGCAGACCTGCATGGATTACCGCGCGGACCGAAAGATGTTGCGCGAGGGCCCGGTCGTCGATGACCACCTGCGTTTTTCGACGTTGACTGCGGGCGCTATGCCGCAGCCGGCGCTGGCCGGCTGACGGCCAAGCATTACAAGGAGCAAGCGTGGAACTGATGGCACCGATCGATGCGCTGTTCTTGTCGGCCGAGTCGCGAGAGCATCCGCTGCACGTCGGTGCGCTGCAGCTGTTCACCCCACCGGAGGGGGCGGGGCGCGGGTTTGTGCGCGAAACCCACCGGGCGATGCTGAACTGCCGTGCGGTAGCACCGCTATTTCGTAAGCGCCCCTTGTCGTTTCATGGTGCACTGACCGGTCTTGGTTGGTCGTCCGACGATGACGTCGACCTCGGTTACCACGTGCGGCGGTCTGCGCTGCCGGCGCCGGGTCGGGTGCGTGAGCTATTGGAGCTGACGTCGCGGCTGCACTCCAATCTGCTCGACAGGCACCGTCCGCTATGGGAAACACACGTGATCGAGGGCCTCAAGGACGGACGCTTTGCCGTTTATTCGAAGATGCACCACGCACTGGTCGACGGGGTATCCGGACTCGCGCTGATGCGGCAGACGATGAACACCGATCCCATCGACGGCGCGTTCCGCACGGCCTGGATGCCGGTCCCGCAACGCATGGTTCGCGCGCAGGACAGCCGCAGCCTGCTGCAGCAAATCGGGGGAGCGCTGGGATCCGTTGCGGCACTTGCTCCGCCTGCGCTTCGATTGGCATGTTCTGCGCTGCTGGAACAACAGTTGACGCTGCCTTTCGGGGCCCCTCGCACTATGCTCAATGTCGCCGTCGGGGGAGCGCGGCGCTGTGCGGCGCAGTCGTGGCCGTTGGACCGGGTCACGTCGGTCAAAGACGCGGCCGGGGTGAGCATCAACGACGTGGTGCTGGCGATGTGTGCCGGCGCGCTTCGCGAATATCTGGACGACAACGATGCGCTGCCCGACACACCGCTGGTTGCCATGGTTCCGGTGAGCCTGCGCAACGCGCGTGACTCAGTCGGTGGCAACATGGTCGGCGCCGTGTTATGCAATCTGGCCACCCATCTCGACGATCCAGCGGACCGCCTGGATGCCATCCACGCCTCGATGCGCGGAAACAAGAACGTGCTATCGCAATTGCCGCGGGCCCAGGCGATGGCATTGTCCCTGTTGCTGCTGAGCCCGGCCGCGCTCAACACCCTGCCGGGCATGGCCAAGGCCACGCCGCCGCCGTTCAACGTGTGCATATCGAACGTGCCCGGGGCGCGCACACCGCTGTATCTCAACGGTGCCCGGTTGGTTGGAAACTATCCAATGTCGCTGGTGCTTAACGGACAAGCGCTTAACATCACGCTGACCAGCACCGCCGATAGCCTCGACTTCGGGCTCGTGGGGTGCCGCCGCAGTGTTCCACACTTGCAACGGGTGCTCAGCCATCTGGAGACCTCGTTGAAGGAACTGGAGCGCGCGGTCGGTCTGTGAGCAACGACCGCTCAGCCTTGTCGTGCCAGAACAACCTACCGAGGCGTCGCTTTCGGCTACGTAACCGTAGACATGTGCAATAGTTGACAGATGCAATTATCTGTGGATTATTTGTGCTGACGCATGTCACTTCGTAGGTGCCCGGGAGGGAGCGTGAACAGTGGCGCTGCGAGTGGTTTGGCGAAGGTTTGGCAGCGGCCGGTGCGGCGGTGGAGGCGCTGACCGCTCGCCAGTGAGCAGGCCGCGCTGGCAAATGCCTGGCGGGGTGACTGGGATGGCCTATCAGGGCTGGCAGGCCCAGTCGAACCGGCCGATTAACGCGCGCGACCTCGCCGAAGCCGCCAAATGGGGCGGCTAGCGTGGCGACGACGCCGCCAAAGGCGGCAGGAGAGCTCGGGGTGCGAGTCTGGCCAGATTGTCGGGCTTACCGTCTACGAGACCTGGCTCATCGCCGAAACCATTGGGGCGGGGACCATTCCATGGGCGCTGCCAATCGCCACCGGGGATCGGGATGGCGCAGAGCGCGATCCGGGCCGCTCGGCGGAGGGCGCAACCGCCGCGAATGTGCGCGCCGTCCGCCGATGGCGTCGCCGCCGCCGAGGCGACGGAGGCTGACCCGATGAGAGGGTGGTGCGCCGTCGCGGAGCGGCAGGCCCGATGAAACGAGCCGGTTCGTGACCCGGTTCGCCTTCGCCGGCCCGCGCACCATTGTCTGGCCGGGAACCGGCCGGACCACCCTGGCGTTGCTGGCGGTGGTGCCCGCGGCTATGGCGTGTCCTTGGCGGTCACCACACGACCAGCGGGTACTTGGCGTCGGCGCTGTCGTTGCGATTGTGTTGTTCAGTTGGTGGCGTGGCCTGCACCTCACCACGATCCTGCACCGCCGGCTGGCGATGGTGCGTCGCCAACGACGAATGACCCGGCAGCACCGGCGGCCGGCAACCGAAGCAAGAATCGACGCAAAGGCGACTGCGCTGCTACGAATCCGGCCGCTCACCGCCGGCACCGACTGGCTTCCGCTGCCGGTGATCGCCGGCTACCTGAACCGTTACGGCATCCGCGCGGACAAGATCCGAATTACCAACCGTGACATTGGAACTGATAGGCGGACTTGGATCGGATTGACCGTGTCCGCCGCCGACAACCTGACGGCACTGCAGGCCCGCTCGCCGTGCTTCCCGCTGCGCGAGACCACGCAGGTCGCTGCCCGCCGGCTAGCGGACCACCTCCGCGAGATCGGGTGGGCAGTCAGCATGGCCGGGCCCGACGACATCCCCCCGCTGCTCGGTCGATCTGCGCACGAGACCTGGCGCGGGGTTCAGCGCCACATTGTGCAGGGGATCGGGGATTATGTTGCGGCGTACCGGATCAACGTAGATGACGCGTTGCCCGATACCCTAGCCGCGATCCGGTCCCATCCGGCGCGTGAGATCTGGACGGTGCTCGAGATCGCCCGCGGCGGAACAGGTCGCACTTTGGCGGCCGCTTGCGCAGTTCGGACCGGCGCACGGCTCGGCGGCACCGTGTCGCCGGCCGGCTTAATCCCGCACGACGGCAATCACCGCAGCGCGCTGATGGCATTGAATCCGTTGTCGACACAGTGGCTGGACGGGCACACGAACCCACCTAGTGACCTGCTTGGGCGGCTGCGCTGGCCTGCACCAAGGTGCATGGTCGCGGTCCCGGCGCGCAATCACGGCCAAAACGCGAGGCCGCGGTCGGCGTAGCCCTGTTCGCTTTGCCGAATGGGTGAAGCTGTATAACCTACGAAGCCGTATGTCAATTTGCCGGATAAACCTACGGAACCGTAGCCTACCGGAATGATTGACAACGGTTATATTGCACGAAATTTATAGTCCGTTATGTGTGTGATCCAGCCCCAGTCCGTTGACTGAGCGGCCTTCGGCCGTGGTTGGTCGGTGAGAACCGAGGAGTACCGGTAGTGACGCTGCGAGTGGTTCCCGAAGGTTTGGCGGCGGCCGGCGTGGCAGTGGAGGCGCTGACCGCTCGGTTGGCGGCTGCGCAGGCCGTGGCGGCGCCGCTGATCACGGCGGTGGCGCCGCCGGCGGCCGATCCGGTGTCGCTGCAGGCCGGCCTCGAGTTCAGCGCTCTGGGTGACGAACACGCCGCCGTGGTGACGGAAGGAATCGAGGAGCTCGGTCGTTCCGGGGTCGGTGTCGGTGAGTCTGGTGCCAGCTACGTGGTCGGCGACGCCGTGGCGGCGTCGTCGTACCTGGCGCCAGGCGGATCGCGATGACGACGCCCTTCTGGCTTGGCGTGCCGCCGGAGGTGCCTTCGGCGTTGCTGAGCAGCGGTCCGGGCCCCGCTCCATTACAGGCGGCTGCGGCGGCGTGGACGTCGCTGAGCGCCGAATACGCTTCGGCGGCTGAAGAACTCACTGAAGTGCTCGGCGCGGTGCAGACCGGGGCCTGGGAGGGCCCGAGCGCGGACTCCTATACGGCCGCTCACCTGCCCTATCTGGCCTGGCTGACCAAGACCAGCGCCGACAGCGCGGGGATGGCCGCCCAGCAGGAGCTGGTGGCCACGGCATATACCACCGCGCTGGCGGCGATGCCGACGTTGCCGGAGCTGGCCGCCAACCACGCCACTCATGCGGCGCTGTCGGCGACGAACCTATTTGGAATCAACACGATTCCAATCGCTGTGAATGAGGCCGCCTATGCCCGCATGTGGGTCCAGGCGGCCACCACGATGGGCGAGTATGAGGACGTCTCGGGGATTGCGGTGGCGTCGGCACCACGCACCACACGGGCGCCCAAAGTGCTCAGACGCGTTGTTGGCGCAGCCAGCCCCCTTTCGGCCGCCCCCACCGGTGTGGACGCCCTCCCGGTTTGGATTGTGATAATTCTGCAGATCCTGGCCATATTGGGCGAGATACTGTTCGCGATCGTCGGATACGCGATCATCATCGCGATCGTCCTACCAATCCTGATCCTCGCGTACGCGATCGTCTTTTCGATTATCGGGTTCTTCGTTGCGGTCATCGCCGCGGCCTTGGCGATCATCGTGGGCCCTCCGCTCCTGCTGGCCGCATCGCCATTTGTGCTGGCCGGCACGTTGATTGCGGTGCCGACGGCGACTTCGTTGTCGACCGCGTTGCCGATCGGTATTGGCCAGTACCTCGCGAGTGTGGACGCGGAGCCGGTCGAGATCGAAGTCGGGCAGGTGGAGGCGGACGCGGCGGCTGGCGCAACACGGCTGGCGCCGGCGTTGGGTGAGTCTGCTGCGGTGCGCCCGGTGGCGGCCTGGTCGCCGGCCGTGGCCCCGGGGGACAAGCTGGCCTCGGCGGTGGCATCGCATCAGGGTGCTGGCCCGTTGGGCTTTGCCGGGACCGCTGGCAAGGCGTCGGTTGCCCGGCCTGCGGGGTTGACGGTATTGGGTCATGGCGAGTTCAGCGGGGCTCCGCAGGTGCCGCTGCTGCCAGTTACCTGGGTGCAGAATTTGCTTGGCGCCGCGAGTTAGCCGCGTTGGTGCGGCGGGCAACGTGATAGTAGGCAATTGCAAAGCTAACCGAGAGGATCACTCATGAGTTTGTTGGATGCCCATATTCCGCAGTTGGTGGCGTCGCAGTCGGCGTTTGCCGCCAAGGCGGGGTTGATGCGGCACACGATTAGTCAGGCCGAGCAGTCGGCGATGTCGGCGCAGGCGTTTCACCAAGGGGAGTCCGCGGCGGCGTTTCAGGCCGCCCATGCCCGGTTTGTGGTCGCGGCCGCCAAGGTGAATGAACTGCTGGAAGTCGCGCAGGCCAACTTCGGTGAGGCCGCGGGCACCTATGTGGCCGCCGATGCCGCCGCCGCGTCCAGTTACACGGGTTTCTGAAAGGGTTTGTGATGTCGCAGATTATGTACAACTACCCGGCGATGATGGCCCATGCCGGGGACATGTCGGGTTATGCGGGCACGCTGCAGAGCTTGGGGGCCGATATCGCCAGCGAGCAGGCGGTACTGTCCAGTGCCTGGCAGGGGGATACCGGGTTGACCTATCAGGGTTGGCAGGCGCAGTGGAATCAGGCGATGGAGGATCTGATGCGGGCCTATCATTCGATGGCCGGCACGCATGAGGCCAACACCATGGCCATGCTGGCCCGCGACGGGGCCGAAGCCGCCAAGTGGGGCATCTAGCGCGGTGCCGATGTCCTTACCGTTAGCGATCAGCCGCTCGGTCGAGTACCGCTGACCCGCCATCCGACATCCGTGCGACGCCCACCCGCGATCAACCGCAACCTGATCGGGTTGCGGTAGGCGGGCGGCCGGGTTCCGAACCAGCGTTTGCACGACCGGCTAACACCCTCTGCTCGGCATCGCCCGCGATAGTTATAGTCCGCTATGCGCTTAATGTCCGTCCGCTGGTGGAGGAACCGTTCCGGGGTCGGTGTCGGTGAGTCTGGTGCCAGCTACGCGGTCGGCGACGCCGTGGCGGCGTCGTCGTGCCTGGCGCCAGGCGGATCGCGATGACGACGCCCTTCTGGCTTGGCGTGCCGCCGGAGGTGCCTTCGGCGTTGCTGAGCAGCGGTCCGGGCCCCGCTCCATTACAGGCGGCTGCGGCGGCGTGGATGTCGCTGAGCGCCGAATACGCTTCGGCGGCTGAAGAACTCACTGAAGTGCTCGGCGCGGTGCAGACCGGGGCCTGGGAGGGCCCGAGCGCGGACTCCTATACGGCCGCTCACCTGCCCTATCTGGCCTGGCTGACCAAGACCAGCGCCGACAGCGCGGGGATGGCCGCCCAGCAGGAGCTGGTGGCCACGGCATATACCACCGCGCTGGCGGCGATGCCGACGTTGCCGGAGCTGGCCGCCAACCACGCCACTCATGCGGCGCTGTCGGCGACGAACCTATTTGGAATCAACACGATTCCAATTGCTCTGAATGAGGCCGCCTATGCCCGCATGTGGGTCCAGGCGGCCACCACGATGGGCGAGTATGAGGACGTCTCGGGGATTGCGCTGGCGTCGGCACCACGCACCACACCGGCGCCGACGGTACTGAGAGGCGGTGTTGGCTCAGCGAGCGCCCTGCCGGCGACCTCCGGCGGGGTGGGAGAACTTCCCATCATCATTGTGATATTGATTCAGATCATTCTGATATTGCTCGAGCTTCTGTTTGCAGCCGTCGCATACACGATCGTAATCCTGAGCCTCTTGCCGTTTGTGATCGTCGTAGAAGCGTTCGTTCTTTCGATCGTGGCAATTGTCTATGGGCTTCCGCTCCTCTTGATCGCATCGCCATTCCTGCTGACCGGTTCCCTTTTGGTTGGGTTGCCGACTTCGTTGTCGACTTCGTTGTCGACCGCGTTGCCGATCGGTATTGGCCAGTACCTCGCGAGTGTGGACGCGGAGCCGGTCGAGATCGAAGTCGGGCAGGTGGAGGCGGACGCGGCGGCTGGCGCAACACGGCTGGCGCCGGCGTTGGGTGAGTCTGCTGCGGTGCGCCCGGTGGCGGCCTGGTCGCCGGCCGTGGCCCCGGGGGACAAGCTGGCCTCGGCGGTGGCATCGCATCAGGGTGCTGGCCCGTTGGGCTTTGCCGGGACCGCTGGCAAGGCGTCGGTTGCCCGGCCTGCGGGGTTGACGGTATTGGGTCATGGCGAGTTCAGCGGGGCTCCGCAGGTGCCGCTGCTGCCAGTTACCTGGGTGCAGAATTTGCTTGGCGCCGCGAGTTAGCCGCGTTGGTGCGGCGGGCAACGTGATAGTAGGCAATTGGAAAGCCAACCGGGGGATCGCCAAATGAGTTTGTTGGATGCCCATATTCCGCAATTGGTCCCTCGCGGTCGGCGTTTGCCGCCAAGGTGAAGCCCCTGTGGATTGTGCGGGCCAACTTG
The DNA here is from genome assembly GCF_963853665.1 of Mycobacterium decipiens. NCBI lineage: Bacteria > Bacillati > Actinomycetota > Actinomycetes > Mycobacteriales > Mycobacteriaceae > Mycobacterium > Mycobacterium decipiens. Next base: position 5,069,858 of record NZ_OY970459.1, on the reverse strand, counting down.
GGTGAGGCCGCGGGCAGGTAGGTGGCCGCCGATGTTGCCTGTCAGTCGATGGTCGGCACGCATGAATCCAACGCATCCTTTCGGGCCGGATGGACCTGAATGGGATTGTGGTATTCGCGACGGCGAGCAAACGCCGCGTCGTGCCGGCCGGGCTAACGTCGGGGCTTTTCGCTACATAACCTACGGAGCCGTATATCAATTTGCCGGATAACCTACGCGGTCGTAGCATGCCGAATTGATTTGACAAGGGTTATATTGCATGAGATTTATAGTCCGTTATGTGTGCGATTTAGCCCCAATTCGTTGACTGAGCGGCCTTCGGCCGTGGTTGGTCGGTGAGAACCAAGGAGTACCGGTAGTGACGCTGCGAGTGGTTCCCGAAGGTCTGGCGGCGGCCGCGCAGGCCGTGGCGGCGTCGTCGTACCTGGCGCCAGGCGGATCGCGATGACGACGCCCTTCTGGCTTGGCGTGCCGCCGGAGGTGCCTTCGGCGTTGCTGAGCAGCGGTCCGGGCCCCGCTCCATTACAGGCGGCTGCGGCGGCGTGGATGTCGCTGAGCGCCGAATACGCTTCGGCGGCTGAAGAACTCACTGAAGTGCTCGGCGCGGTGCAGACCGGGGCCTGGGAGGGCCCGAGCGCGGACTCCTATACGGCCGCTCACCTGCCCTATCTGGCCTGGCTGACCAAGACCAGCGCCGACAGCGCGGGGATGGCCGCCCAGCAGGAGCTGGTGGCCACGGCATATACCACCGCGCTGGCGGCGATGCCGACGTTGCCGGAGCTGGCCGCCAACCACGCCACTCATGCGGCGCTGTCGGCGACGAACCTATTTGGAATCAACACGATTCCAATCGCTGTGAATGAGGCCGCCTATGCCCGCATGTGGGTCCAGGCGGCCACCACGATGGGCGTCTATGAGGACGTCTCGGGGATTGCGCTGGCGTCGGCACCACGCACCACACCGGCGCCGACGGTGCTCAAGGGCGGTGTTGGCGCAGCCAGCGCATTCGTGGCCCTGCCCACCGGGGTGGAGGTCCTGCCGGTCTGGCTTGCGATATTGCTGATGATCCTTGAGGTACTGGCCGAGGTGCTGTTCGCGATCGTCGGATACGCGATCATCATCGTGCTCATGCTGCCACTCCTGATCCTCACGTTCGTCATCATTTTCGCAATCATCGGGTTCTTCGTTGCGGTCATCGCCGCGGCCTTGGCGATCATCGTGGGCCCTCCGCTCCTGCTGGCCGCATCGCCATTTGTGCTGGCCGGCACGTTGATTGCGGTGCCGACGGCGACTTCGTTGTCGACCGCGTTGCCGATCGGTATTGGCCAGTACCTCGCGAGTGTGGACGCGGAGCCGGTCGAGATCGAAGTCGGGCAGGTGGAGGCGGACGCGGCGGCTGGCGCAACACGGCTGGCGCCGGCGTTGGGTGAGTCTGCTGCGGTGCGCCCGGTGGCGGCCTGGTCGCCGGCCGTGGCCCCGGGGGACAAGCTGGCCTCGGCGGTGGCATCGCATCAGGGTGCTGGCCCGTTGGGCTTTGCCGGGACCGCTGGCAAGGCGTCGGTTGCCCGGCCTGCGGGGTTGACGGTATTGGGTCATGGCGAGTTCAGCGGGGCTCCGCAGGTGCCGATGCTGCCAGTTACCTGGGTGCAGAATTTGCTTGGCGCCGCGAGTTAGGTGGCGCTACCGCTCGGCGCCCGGGTCGCCGCAGCCGGCGGGCCGGTCGCTGCTCCCGCCGGTGTTCTGGTCGTCAGCCGGCGCCGGCTGCAGCGCAACGCTTCGCCATCGTTGTCCGGCGGTGCCGGCCGGCTGCTGGCCCGTGGTCGGCTGCAGGCGCACCACACGGCCGACAGCCCGCCGGAGCCCGGGTGGGCCCTCGATCCGAAAGAGGTTGCCCACCCGCCCGGCGCCGTACCGCAGCGGTGAGGCGAGGAACTCACCCAACACCACCCCGCTGCCGAGGGCGAGCGCGGTCACCGCGGCTTCGAGCAACTGGGCCAGACCGCCGTCCGGCGTATCGTTCACGGCGAATGCGAACACAGCGCGGAAGACCGCGAGGCCCGGCAGCATCGGCATGATGCCGGCGGTGGCCGTTACCAGGGCCGGAGCCTGCCGCCGGATCGAGATCAGGGTGGCCAGGAAGCCGACGCCGATCGCGGCGGTCCAGGTAGCGACGACGCGGCCGAACCCGGCGGCGCTGAGACCGATCAGCATCAGCTCGGCGAGTCCGGCTGCGAGTCCGGCAATGGCCACCGAACGTAGCGGCGCGTAGCTTGCCAGGGTCAGGCACACGCCGGACAGCGCGGCGCCGCCTACCGCGACGATAACCGGCAGGGGCAGGTGCGGAGCGACGAACGTGTTGGTTGCGTCGACGTGCAGTTCGATTTGGATGCCGGCGTTGGTGGCGCCGCGCAGGCAGATGAGGATGCCGACGACGATCCCCGCGGTCAGGAACAGTGCGTCGCCAAGCCGGGCAACCGCGGTGAGCATGTACCCGGTCACCGCGTCCTGCATCGACCCCACCAGGGTCAGCCCGGACAGCAGCACGACGATTCCGGTGGCCACCAGCGCGGTCGGATCCTGGCCGGCGTAGCGGTAGGCAACCACCGCGACCAGGGTCGCGATGCCCGCGCCGAACACGCGCTGGAAGAACTGCGGGGTCCCGATCCGGTTCAGCAGCCGGCCCAGCCGGTAGATGACGGCGGACGTCACGGCGGCCAAGACGCAGGTCAGCCAGGTACCGCCGAGCAGCATCGCGATGCCGAGGGCGAAGCCCGCCAACCCTGCGGTCGCCAGCCAGCGCGGGTAGGGGTGGGGTCGTTCGGTCAACTCGTCCATGGCCTCATGGGCCTGGTCGACCGCGACGCCGCCGCAGGTTATCCGCTGAACCAGTCGATCGAGCTCGGCAAGCCGGGTGTAGTCGGTGGACCGGGCGTGAACCGACCGCATGATGGTGACCGGCGGACTGTCCGAGGTCGCTAACGCCGACACAATGACGGTCGTGAACGTGATGTCGACAACGCAATCGGTGAGCTGGTAGGCCTGCGCCACGTCTTGGGTGGTCGCGACGACGTCCGCAGTGCCCGAGCCGGACGACAACATCACCTCGGCGAGCCGGACGGTGAGGTCGAGAACCTTCCGGGTGTGCAGGTCGCCCATTCCGCCGGAGGTTCGGCTCCGCCGGCCGGCCACGGGCAGCGGATCACGGCGCCCACGCAGTGCAATTCGCAGGCCACGGCGGAAGGCCGTGCCATCCGATCGATCTTGATCCATCGACGAGCAGAATACTGAGAAGTTGTTCGACCCGCTTCATACCAGCTGTGACATGCGCTTATGCATGAGGCCGTTTGGGCCGCTTACTCTGCTGTCGATGAGCGGCCGGTCCGGTTCCGAACCAGCGCTTGCAGGCGCGGGTTAACACGCTCTGCTCGGCGTAGCCGAGTTCTCGTGCCAAATGGGTAAGGCCGATCCCGGTGGTCCGCAGGTAGCGATCGGCGGTATCTCTGCGGACCTGATCGACCAGAAGGGCGAACGTGGTGTTCTCCTCGGCGAGCCGGCGTTGCAGTGTTTTCGGGTGCAGGTGGAACTGCTCGGCCACCACGTCCAGCGTCGCCGCTCCGGTGGGCAGCAGCTGGCGCACGATGGTGCGCACCGATTCCACGATCCCGGCGTCCAACGGGGTGATGCTGCTCAAGTAGTCGACGACGACGCGATGAGCGACGGCGTCGCGGTTGAGGGGGCGGCTCAGGTCTTTGGTGCGCACGATGAATCCGGCAACGGGTTCGGCGAAGTGCGGTCTGCAGCCGAAGTACCGCGCGTAGGAGGCAGCGGTTGTGAGCGGGTCGTGGGGTAGCTGCACGGCCAGCGGGACGTAGTCGGCGCCCAGCAACAAGCGGATCACCCCGAACGCAACTCCCAGCGCTAGCTCCATCGTCTGCGAAAATGGTGGGGGTTCGTCGAGCCGGAACTCGAGTGCGATGAATGACCGCGTTGGGTCGGCCAACGGCGTGATCTGGATGGTGATAGCCGGGCTGTAGGCCGCCATGAAGGTGTTGAAGATCGCCAGAGCGTCACCCACCGTCGCGGCGGTGCGGGCCGCCACGCCGACCGGTCCCAGGATCTCGATCCCCTGCCGCAGCGCCAATCGCCTCCCGAAATCCGTTGTGCCGGTAGCTGACGCGGCCGATTCGATTGCCCGTATGGCCGCGCGGATCGCGATGAACGCGTCGTAGTTGCCGACATCTCGATCCCGCACGCCCGCCGCCCGGAGCAGGCTGGCCGGATCAGCACCCAACTCGGCAACCAGGCCCGGGTAATTCGACAGCGCGGTCCCGCGCACCACGGACATGCCGTCGACCTTGTGCGGACGATGCCGCGGTGTCAAGGCGCGCTGCGCCCGCGGCGGGGTGTCCCGAACTGTCAAGAGATTGTCTTCAGATGTCAAGACCTCGGCCGGGTTGCTGATGGATCATCCGAGTCGGCGATAAAGAACTGCTCGCAAACCAAAAGGAGCGAGGAAATGCACATGAGTGTCACGCCTGAGCGGTTGGCAGCGTTGGCCGAGCGGCGATTTGGCACGCCGGTTGCGATGGTCAACCTGTTGAAATTCAAGACTCCCGGGGGCCTGCAGCGCTACCTGCGGTACGGGCGAGAGGTGGCGCCGCATCTCGAACGTGTCGGCGGCACCGTCCGTTTCGGTGGTGCGGCACCGGCATTCGTCGTCGGCGATGGCCAACAACTCTGGTGGGACGCGATTTTCATTGTCGAGTACCCGACGCCCGCGGCGTTTATCGACATGGTGACGCACCCCGAATACGCGACGGTGCACGAGCATCGTGCCGCCGCACTGGAGCGCGGCGACCTCATCGCGACGTCGGCGTGGTCGGACGGGGTCCCCGACTGAAGTGAGGATCGCGGCGGCCAGGTACGGCAGTAGCGCCACCCGATCTGCGACACGCTCCGCGGATCGCGGTCTAATAGGTGAATGGAACTGATGATGCCCACTGACTCGATGTTTCTGTTTACCGAATCACGTGAGCATCCCATGCACGTGGGTGGCCTGTCGTTGTTCGAGCCGCCGGAGGGCGCCGGCCCGGAATTCGTCCGGGATTTTTACGAGGCTCTGGTTGCCAATCAAGAATTCCAACCCACATTCCGTAAGCACCCCGCGACGATCGGAGGTGGAATCGCGAGGGTGGCATGGGCCTACGACGACGAAGTTGACGTCGACTACCACGTTAGGCGCTCGGCGTTGCCGTCGCCCGGACGCGTCCGCGACCTGCTCGAGCTGACGTCGAGGCTGCATACCAGCCTGCTGGATCGTCACCGCCCGCTGTGGGAGCTGCACGTGGTGGAGGGGTTGAATGACGGTCGATTCGCCATGTACACCAAGATGCACCATGCCTTGATCGACGGTGTTTCGGCGATGAAGCTGATGCAGCGCACGCTGTCGGCTGACCGCGACGACCGCGAGGTCCGGGCCATGTGGAACCTGCCTCGGCGTCCGCGCACGCGCCCGCAATCGAACGGCTCGTCACCGTTGAACTCGTTGGTCAAGGTGGCCGGATCCGTTGTGGGACTTGCCCCATCGACGTTGAAGCTGGCCCGCGCCGCGCTGTTCGAGCAGCAGTTGACGCTGCCGTTCGCGGCACCGCATTCCATGTTCAACGTCAGGGTCGGGGGAGCCCGCCGGTGTGCCGCTCAGTCGTGGGCGCTGGACCGGGTGCTGAGCGTCAAGCGGGCCGCCGGGGTTACCGTCAACGACACCGTGCTGGCGATCTGCGCCGGTGCCCTGCGCGACTACCTGATCGAACAGAACGCCCTGCCGGATGCACCGCTGATCGCGATGGTTCCGGTGAGCCTGCGCTCCAAGGAGGAGGCCGACGCCGGCGGCAACCTGGTCGGCAGCATCCTGTGCAACCTCGCCACTGACGTCGAGGACGCCGAGCAGCGGCTGCAGATCATTAGCGCGTCGATGCGCGGCAACAAGAAGGTGCTCTCCGAATTGCCACGGCTGCAGGTCCTGGCGTTGTCGGCGCTGAACATGGCGCCGCTGACGCTGGCGGGTGTACCGGGTTTCCTGTCGACTGTGCCGCCACCGTTCAATATCGTCATCTCGAATGTGCCGGGACCGGCGGATCAGATGTATTACGGCGCCGCCCGCCTCGACGGCAGCTACCCGCTGTCGAACATCCCCGACGGCCAGGCGCTGAACATCACCGTGGTCAACAACGCCGGTCACCTCGACTTCGGTCTGGTGGGATGTCGCCGCAGCGTGCCGCACCTGCAGCGGCTGCTCGCGCATCTGGAGTCGTCGTTGAAGGATCTGGAACAGGCCGTCGGGGTGTGAGGTAACGCGCGGCCGTGCCCAAGTTCAGCGCGGGTTTGCTGTTGTACCGGACGCGTGCCGGCGTCGTTGACGTCCTCATCGCCCATCCCGGCGGCCCGTTTTGGGCCGGAAAGGACGACGGGGCCTGGTCGATTCCGAAGGGCGAGTACACCGACGGCGAAGATCCGTGGGAGGCCGCCCGGCGGGAGTTCAGCGAGGAGATCGGGCTGCGCGTTCCGGACGGGCCGCGAATCGACCTCGGTCCGCTGAAGCAGCCCAGCGGCAAGCTGGTGACCGCGTTCGGCGTCCGGGGTGACCTGGACATCACCGATGCGCGCAGCAACACCTTCGAACTGGAGTGGCCGAAGGGATCGGGCAGGCTGCGCGAATACCCCGAGGTCGACCGGGTGGGCTGGTTTCCGGTGGCACAGGCACGTACCAAACTGCTCACGGGGCAGCGTGAGTTTCTCGATCGGTTGATGGCGCACCCGGCGCTGGCCGGATTAACCGAAGGCCCCGAGCTGGGGCCTCGCTGAGCGCCTCAGCGGACGAGGCTTGCGGTGGCGGCGCGCCGCCGCCGTCGCCGCAGAGCCAACAGAACCGCCGCCCCCGCCACGCCTACCACGATCGGCAGCACGACCAACAGCAGCATCGCGATCGGAATTGCGACATTGTCATAAACGATGATCACGCGCTGGTACGGATCGTCGTCGGGTGCGTTGCCGAACGTGAAATCCGAGGTGATTCGCGACGTCTGATAGATGTCCACCTGAGTTTTGGTCAGATACGAGCCATGGTTGGCAGCCAGTGACCGCAATAGTGGGTCACGAAAGCCGGTGGAAATGTTGCCGGCGAACTGAATCTGGGTGGCCTGCGTGGCGGCATCGGCGTCGGTGCGCTGCTGCCGGTGGTCGGCCAGGGTAAAGATGGTGACATGTTGCGGTTCCTGGGCGGCGACCGATAGGCGCATGGGATACACCAACTGCGCGGATCGGAAAGTCATCCGCACCGGATTGAGCCCGCCCACTATCGGTTCCGTGCTCGTCAACCGCATCGCAACGAACGCCCATCCGTCCCGTACATAGGGATCCAGCGCCGCTGATACCTTCGGTCGGATCGAGTAGCCGTTCTCGGACAACCAATTCTGCAGGCCGCTGCGGTCACCGCCGGCCAGAGTCGTGGCCTCCAGCGGGCCAAGGTGTACCTGGTTGATCACGTTTGGGGGCCGGGCGGCTGCCTCCTGGGGACCGGCGGCGCCGACACCTCGCCGCCCCAGGCTCCAATGGCGCTGATGCTGGATCCGGGGCGCGCTGAGCGCGTCCAACTCGCCGAATGTGGCCTTGTCCCCGGCCGACACAGCCGCAGGTGTCGGGGTGGGCACGACCAAGGCGACGTTGTCCGCGGAGGCATTCATCGCGAGCTGCATCATGATGGTCTCGGTCGTCCCGTCCCAATGAATCAGCGCGACTTCATGATTGAAGCTTGCTTGTGCGCCGCTCGGTGCGACTGCGGCACCGCACGCGCATGCGTAACTCGGCGTGGCCAGCACCATGGTTGCCGCAAGTATGGAAGTCAACACACCAACGACCAACCCCAACCGGCACACCGAAAGCACCGCCATCCCGCAGATGCTACGCGGCCAGGTGGCGCCGGCCGCCTGTTTTGGCTCGGTGCCACGGGCACAATGTGAGGATGACGACCACTCCCATCGAGCAGGCCGAACACCAAGCGTTGCTGGTCCAGCTGCTGGACCCGGCCAACCGGGCCAATCCCTATCCGGTGTACGCCCGATTCCGGGATCAGGGGCCGTTCCAACTGCCCGAGGCCAACCTGGCCGTGTTCTCGAGCTACCGGGACTGCGATGAGCTGCTGCGGCACCCGTCGGTGAGCAGTAACGGGCGCAGGTCGGTCGCGGCGCAGCACGACCCGGACGTGGTGCCGCAGCCGCTCGGCCCGCCGGGATTCTTGTTCCTCGATCCGCCCGATCACACCCGGCTGCGGAAGCTGGTCAGCAAGGCGTTCGTGCCAAAGGTCGTGAACGCACTGCAACCCGAGATCGGCGCACTGGTGGACGGATTGCTCGACCGGATCGCCGAACGAGGCAGATTCGATGTCGTCGACGACTTCGCCTATCCGCTGCCGGTGGCGGTCATCTGCCGGTTGCTCGGTGTGCCGCTCGAGGACGAGCCGCAGTTCAGTCGTGCGTCCGCGGTGTTGGCGCAGGGGCTGGACCCATTCGTCGACTTCTCCGGCGCACCCCCGGGCGTCGATGAGGAGCGGCAACAGGCCAGTCGGTGGCTGCGCGCATACCTGCATGGGCTGATCGAACATCGTCGGGCACAGCCCGGCGATGACCTGATGTCGGGCCTGATCGCCGTCGAGGAATCCGGCGATCAACTGACCGAAGAGGAGATCGTCTCCACCTGCAATCTGCTGCTGATCGCGGGACACGAGACGACGGTGAACCTGATCGCCAATGCCATCCTGGCGATGCTGCGCCACCCGCCGCAGTGGGCAGCGCTGGGCGCGGACGCCGGCCGGGCTCCGGCGGTCATCGAGGAGACCCTCCGATACGATCCGCCCGTACAACTGGTCAGCCGAATCGCCGCCGACGACATCACTGTCGGCGATACCCAGGTGGACAAGGGCAACACCATGCTGCTGCTGGTGGCCGCGGCGCATCGTGATTCGGCCGAGTTCGAGCGACCGGATGCTTTCGATCCGGATCGAGGGACCTTCCGGCACTTGGCATTCGGGCGTGGGCTGCACTATTGCCTGGGCGCTCCGCTGGCGAGGTTGGAAGCCAGTGTCGCCCTGTCGGCGGTTGCGGCGCGATTCGGCGACGCCCGGTTGGACAGTGAGCCGCGGTACAAGACTAACGTCACGCTGCGCGGATTGTCGGCGTTGACGGTCGCGGTCTAGGCGGGGCGCTCCGCGCAGTCGCCATTGTTGGTGACCGGACTTGCCGTCGCCGCCAACGCGATCGAAATCGGTATGGGGGTGGATATTTCGACTTTTCCGCCGGCGTCGTAGTAGGCGCCGATGGTGTACTCGCCTTCGGCGTCGATCGGGAACGCCAGTGGTTGAGTTATGCACCGGTATTTGGATGATTTGCGGTCGTCGTCGGGCCAGTGCCAAGTCGCTCGCAGGACCCCACGCGGCACCCCGGCGGGATCTTTGCACACGACATGCAGATCAGGTTCGTAGTCCCCACCGGCTCGCGCGTGCACCACGAGAACGACCGGAACCTTTACCCACAACGGGATTTGGTTGACCTCGAACCAGGTTGTAGGTATGCGCGTGGCAGTTATCGCACCGTGTTCGTCAAGCGTGGCGGTACCCGCGACGAACAGCGAGGATACGTGCAGCATCACGACATCGTAATGGGGGCTGGCATCCGAACCGCGACGTTCGAATGCCAGGCGTGCCGCCGGATGCTGGACTACCGAGCGCTCGCGGCGCCCGGACCGAGGCCGGGCACGATATCGCCAAGGCTGAAGGTGAGCGGTTGTTCGAGCTGCGCATAGGTGCATGAACGCGGGTCACGGTCGGGGCGCCACCGGTTGAATTGTGCGGTGTGCCGAAACCGCGCGCCTTCCATGTGGTCGTAGCGGACCTCAACCACCCGCTCGGGTCGCAGCGGCACGAACGACAGATCTTTCCCGGCGTTCCAGCGCGAGAATTCGTTCCTGCGTGGGGTGCGCCCGCCGGCCTCGTGGGCGGCCCAATTCCACGGGTGGTCGTCGAAGCTGGTGACCAGCGGCTGCAGCTCGGCGAACAGCCGCCGGCGTTCGGCCATCGGGAAGGCGCCGATCACGCCCACCGACGCGAGCTGGCCGTCGCCCTGATAAAGCCCGAGCAGCAGCGAACCGATCGCATCTGCGCCGGACTTGTGCACCCGATAGCCGGCCACCACGCAGTCGGCGGTCCGCTCGTGTTTGATCTTGAACATGACGCGTTTGTCGGGTTGATAGGTGATCCGTAGTGGTTTGGCGATCACGCCGTCCAGGCCGGCGCCCTCGAATTCGGAGAACCATCGTTGTGCGGTCGCCAAATCGGTGGTCGCCGGCGTGACGTGGATCGATGGGCCCGAGCCGGTGACCGCGCCGATCAGGGCCGCACGCCGCGCACGAAACGGCCGCCCTGTGTAGTCGTCATCGCCGAGGGCCAGCAGGTCGAATGCGATGAAGGAGGCCGGAGTGTGTTCGGCGAGTAGCCGCACCCGCGAATCGGCCGGATGGATGCGCTGTTGCAGCGCCTCGAAGTCCAAGCCATGTTCGGTGGCGATGATGATCTCCCCGTCGATCACGCAACGCCGCGGCAGCTCGGCCTTGACCGCGGCGACCAGCTCGGGGAAGTAGCGTGTCATCGGCCGTTCGTTGCGGCTGCCCAGCTCAACCTGATCGCCGTCGCGAAAGCAGATGGACCGGAAACCGTCCCACTTGGGCTCGTAGGACGCATCCGATGGGATCGTCTTGACCGATTTGGCGAGCATCGGCGAAACCGGCGGCATCACGGGCAAGTCCATTGGCTCATTCTCCCGTGCGGCATGCTGGAATCCGTATATGGCTGCCGCAGCAGAAGAACTCGACGTGGACGGCATCGCCGTTCGGCTGACCAATCGGGACAAGGTGTTCTTCCCCAAGCTCGGTTCGAAAGGGACCAAGGGACGGCTGGTCGAGTACTACCTCGCGGTGGCGGGTCATCCGATGCTCGCCCCGCTGCGTGACCGCCCGACGCACTTGCAGCGCTTTCCCGACGGCATTGACGGCGAGGAGATCTATCAGAAGCGGATCCCCCAGCACCACCCCGACTACCTGCAGACCTGCCGGGTGACCTTCCCGTCGGGACGGACTGCAGACGCGCTGAAGGTGACTCATCCGGCCGCGATCGTGTGGGCCGCGCAGATGGGCGCGATCACCCTGCATCCATGGCAGGTGCGCTGCCCGGACACCGAGCGCCCCGACGAGTTGCGTATCGATCTGGATCCGCAGCCCGGCACCGGCTTCGAGGAGGCGCGCGCGGTCGCCGTCGATGTGCTGCGGCCGCTGCTGGACGAACTCGGTCTGGCCGGTTATCCGAAGACGTCCGGAGGACGCGGGATCCATGTGTTCGTACGCATCGCCACCGATTGGGACTTCATCGAGGTGCGCCGGGCGGGCATCGCGCTGGCCCGCGAGGTGGAACGCCGCGCGCCCGACGCGGTGACCACGTCGTGGTGGAAGGAGCAACGGGGCGCGCGCATCTTCATCGACTTCAACCAGAACGCCCGCGACCGCACCATGGCGTCGGCGTACTCGGTGCGGCGCACCCCCATCGCGACCGTGTCGACGCCGTTGACCTGGGACGAGCTGGCCAGCGCCGACCCCGACGACTACACCATCGCCACGGTGCCCGATTTGGTGCAGCGCCGGGACGACCCGTGGGCCGGCATGGATGAGGTGGCCCAGTCGATTGCTCCGTTGCTGGACATGGCCGCGGCCGACGCGGAGCGCGGGCTTGGCGACCTGCCGTATCCGCCGAACTACCCGAAGATGCCGGGCGAACCCAAGCGGGTGCAACCGAGCCGGGACACCGACCTAAAAGGGAGCACCCGGCCCAGCTGAATCGCGGTCCGCGACCTGTGTCCTTGGCTCAGCGGTGCACCAGCTCCATGATCTGCGGCAACGCTTCCCGGGCCGCGTTCCGGCCGGCTTCGCGGGCGAGGTCAATCTGGTGGTATTCCATCAATCCGACGCCGGTCGGGTTGGGTTTGATCACCAGGTCGGCTTGTGCCAGCACCGATTCGGACGCAATCGCGCTGCTGATTGTCATGGTGCGCAGGAGGGTGTCGGTGAGGCCGGGCACCCGGGGTTTCCGGCGGCGGTTGCCGCTGGACGTGGGGCTCGGATTTCCGCCCGAGGCCACGTTCACCGCGATCAGCGGGCCGTCCTTGCCCACCAGCGTGGTGACGGGCACGTTGTCCAGCACGCCACCGTCGACGTGCAGGGTGCCGTTGTAGGGCATTGGCGCGTACAGGAAGGGCAGCCGCATCGAGCAGCCGACGACGTCGGCGAGGGGGCCGCGGCGGTGCACGATGGGCCGCCGGCCCAGCAGGTCGACGCTGACGCAGCGGAAGTGCTTCGGCAGCTCCTCCACCAGCTGGTCTCCGAAGATGGTGCGCAGGGCGGCTTGGGTTCGTTTTCCACGGATGAGCCCCTTGCGTGGCAGGGTGTAGTCGCCGTGGCTCTTGCGCACGAAGTGCTCGTAGATCTGCGCATCCACACCGGCAGCGTCCATACCGCTGGCCGCCAGGGCGGCAATGATCGCCCCCATGCTGGTGCCGGCAAAACGGTCCACGGTGACCCCGGCAGCCTCCAACTCCTCGAGCACGCCGAGGTGGGCACACGCCCGCGCGGCGCCACCGCTGAGGACGAGCCCGACGGAACGGCCCGCGATGCGCGTCGCGAGCACCCGCAGGTCGTCGGCGACGTGTCCGCGTCGGATCGTGTGCATCGACCGTGGCGTGATCAATTCCTCCCAGGCACGCCGGTGCTCCCGGCCGGCGGGTGGTCCGGCCAGCACCAGGTCGGCGCCGGTCGCCCGGGCCGGCAGCGTTGCCGACGGCGGGGCCGGGTTGCTGGAGACCAGCACCACGCGATCGGCGACGCGCATACAGAAGTCCCGCCACAGCGCGTCGTCGGCCGCCGCGTGTAACACCACACGGTCGGCGGCCTGCTCGGCGCGTTCCAACCCGTCGCGGTCCACCCGGCCGGGGGCGATCGCGCGCAGCCGAGTCGATAGTGCCGCACACAATTCGGTGGCCACCATCGCTACGGGCGCATTGGAGTTGACACCGATGACCGCGACAACGGCCTCGGGTGTTGTCCGCTGGGAGGCGGTGCGCGTCTGGTGCTGCCGTTTGGCCAGTACCCCCGCCAGTGCCCCGAGCACGCCGGCGTCGGCGATCTTGTCGAACTCGGCTTTGGTCACTCGGGTGAGGGACGAGTCGCGCACGGCCCGCACCGTCGCGGAGCGCGGCGCGTTGAGCAGCACCCCGAGTTCGCCGACGACCTGGCCGCGGCCGAGTTCGGCGACCACATCCTCCTTCTCGCCGTTGCCGGCGAGCACCAGCAGTCGCCCGCTGCGCACCACGTAGAGCGCATCGGACGCATCGCCCGCGTGGAACAGGTACGAGCCCGCCTGCAGTTCAACCAGCTGCGCGTCCGGTCGGGCAGACCGCAGAGCCGCCAGCAGGTCGAGTTCGCGGGAAGCCTTGAGCACCGGGGCCACCGGCGCGGCCGGTGGCCGCACCGGTGCGGGCATGGGCCGCTGCGAGCCCAACGGGGCGACCGGCGGCGCGGGTGGGGCCTCTGCCGTCGCCGCGGGGACCGGCCGGATCCGACCCAGCAACACCGCCCCGAATGCGACCGCCACAAAGCAGATCGCGGCCATCGTCCATCCGCGGCGCAACACCTCTTCGGCTGCGCCCGGTGCCGGCGTACCGACCAGGATCACCAGCAGCGCGATGCCGACGACGGCACCCACCTGACGGATGGTGCCGGTTACCGCCGACGCGGTGGCGTAGCTGCCGCCCTTGGCCAGCCGGGCCAGGGAGGCGCTGCCGAGTAGCGGGAACGTAGCGCCCACCCCGATTCCTTGCAGTATTTGGCCGGGCAGCCATTCACCGAGGAAATCGGGTGTGGACCCGACAACCTTCAGATACCACAGCAGGCTGCCAGCCCAGATCAGCGCACCGATGCCGATGATGAAGCGGTAACCGTGCCGGTCGGCGACGCGGCCAAGCAGCGCCGCAACGACGGCGGCGACAAGTGCGGCGGGGGCGACGGCCAGGCCGGCCTCGAGCAGCGTGTAACCCCACACATAGTTCAGGAACAGCACGTGCGTCAGGAGATATGCGTAGAAGCCCGCGCTGGCCACGGCGGTGAGCCCGGTGCCGGCCACGAACGAGCGGATGCGCAACAACGCGGGATCCACCATCGGCGCCGGGTGATGCCGAGAGCTCATGACAAACCCGACCATCGCGACCGCCGCGGCCAGCAATGACCCGATCGCCGGCAAGCTGGCCCAACCCCAGTCCGGTCCCTTGATCAACCCCAGCGTCAAAAAGCCCAGCGCGATGGCCAGCAGCAGCGCGCCACGCACGTCGGGCACGCGCCGACGTCCGGAGGCCCGGTTCTCCACCAGCGCCCGCCGAGCGGCCAGCACAGCCAGCACCCCCAGCGGAAGGTTCACCAGGAACACCCACCGCCAGCCATCCGCCTCGACGAGGGCACCTCCGATCGGCGGGCCGAGGCCCGCGGCGATCGCTCCCGCCGCGCCCCACAGGTTTACGCCGTGCGCGCGCCGCGCGGCCGGGAAGGCCTCGACGACCAGCCCGAGCGAAGCGGGTACCAGAACCGCCGCGCCGATGCCCTGCAGCACTCGAAACGCAACCAGTTGCCCGACGCTGTCGGCGATCGCGCACAGGCCGGACGCGACGGTGAACAACACCACGCCGTAGATGAACACCCGCTTGCGCCCCAGTAGATCGGCGAGCCTGCCGGAGGCCACCAGGAAGGCCGCGAAGACGATGTTGTAGGCGTTGAGCACCCACGACAGGTCGCTGATGTCGCTCTGGAAATGCCTCTGGATGTCCGGAAACGCGACGTTGACGATCGTGGAGTCAAGGAAGGCGAGGAAGGCGCCGAACGCCGCCACCAGCAGCACCGCCGCCGAGGAGGGCTGGCGGCGTCGAGCGGGCGGGACGCCGGTGCGGCTGCCCCATCTACCGGGTTCGACGGGCCCGTCGTCAATGACGGACGCCGCAACGTTGGCGGTGACGGTTTGGGCGGGCATGGTGATCTCCAGGTTCTGTGGGGGGTCGGGGGAGGGCGTCTGGCCGGTAGGTTTACGGCGCGGCTAAGCCCGTAGGTTCAACGTTGGACCTGAAGCGTGACGGGGTTAGTGGTTTAGGGGTGGCTAGCCGGCAGCGTGATCCACGGTGGTCACGCTGCTCGGGGCTGGGGTGGTGGTTTGCGGGGCCGCAATCGTCGACTGGGGTGTCGACAGGGCCGGCGGTCGGCGGCGGTGCCAAAGCCATCGGTCTATCCGCCGGAGGACCGCGAAGGGGGCGGGATCGCGGAACTCAATCCGTAGTCGAGCCGCATCGTGGCCAGCGACCATGCCCAGGATTTGGTGGGCGGCTAGGTACCCGGAGCATGCCGCCTTCTCCATGGTGGGAACGAACAGGGTCAGGTCCGGTGCGTGGATCGCTTCACCGGCGAGAAACAGGTTGGGCACTTGGGTAGAAATGGCCGGAGATCGCTGCCGAGCGCCGGGCATCAAGATGGTGAGTGGTGAGAAGTTCACCATCCGCTTTCCGCGTGCCGGCGGCGACGCGAGATGGGGGGGCAGTGTGCCGGCCAGGCTGTCGTAGTCGGCCTCGTCGAGGTACTGGAGCTCGTGATCGATCTGCCAGCCCAGGAGGTGTGATCGATCCAGGTCGCACTGTGCCAGACATTCGGTCACGATCTCCTCTGGCGTGCATTCGCTTACCGGGCGATGGAAGACCGGACCGGGCTTGTCCACATCACTCCAGGTGATCGACAGCACGTATCTGGTTCCTTCCGGCAGGCTGACATTGCGCCAAAAGCCTTCGCCCTGAAGAACGAGCGCTAGGGACCACTCGCTTTCCATATACGTGACCAGGACGCCGGGGCGAAGGTGGGAAGGCCACGTCGGGGGGATGTCGTTCAGAAAGCACTGGATTCCGTTGGATGCCTCAAGGGCAATGGCATGCTCGGCAGCTAGCTGGGGAAGATGGTGCCGGACGTGAGTCGATGTGGCCAGCTCACGCAGCGTCAGGTAGGGCACGGCCAGGATGGCGTGGTCGCAGGCAAACCTGCGGCCATCGGCCGAAATCAACGCGGTGAGGCGGCCATCGTCGAATTCGAGGTCGTTGATGCGGGTGTCGAAGTGCAGGTCGACGCCGAGATTTCGGAGGTGGTGAAGCCAGGGTTCGACCATGCGTTCACTGGTCGGCCCATCGGCCATCATGATTGGGGGCAGCTTTGCGTTATCGAGGGCTGGTGGGCCAGTACTTTTTAGGCGAAACAGCCCCTTGAGGAGGATGGGAGCGATCGCCGCTGCTTCTGCGCTCGGGCGGGCCGCGACGTAAATGCGCGGCAAGGAAGCGAAGAATTCCTGCGCCTGCGGGGATTTGCGGCCGAGTTGTAGGTAGTCCGCGTACGAGATGTCGCCCAGCTCGGCGACGAGTCGCTCTTTGCACATCCATAGCAGCCGCAGATGGGCGTAGAGGTAATGCAGTACGTCCGTGGGAGCCACTCCCCGTTGGGCCAGACCGACAATCACCATTGCGCTGCGCACCGCGATGCGGCCCAGCTGCCTGAGCGGGTCGATGACTTTGCCGACGATCCGCGCCAAGGTCGGCGCCCGGAGTTCGAATGGCGCGGGCACAGCCGCTCGGCCGATCACACGTTGTTTGGTAGCCGAAACCAGACTCACGCCGACCAGATTGTCCAGGACGGTCCCGTTCTGGGTGGGTATGCGTGCGAACAGCGTCAGCAGGGTCTGGTAGGAATCCGTGTAAACGCGCAAACTGTGCTCGGTCGGGTGCCCGTCCGCGCGGCGTAAACTCTTGGCCTTGCCCCCGGCTTCGGGTGCGGCTTCGCACAATGTGACCCGCACGCCGGCTTCGGCCAGCACCATGGCGGCGGCCATCCCCGCGATTCCAGCACCGGCAATCACGACGTGCGTTTCGGCGGGCGTCGGCGGTGTCATGCGCAGGGGTCCTCAAGGCACGGGTGGCACTCCGGGCGGCACCGGTGCGACCGCTGGCGATCGCGGTCAGAGGGAGACAAAGTGTAGGGCTGCTGGTTCGGGCTCAGGATCGAGGTGGCGGAGGTGGGGGGCTGCACGTCAGGTTTCCATGAAGCTTCGACTCAAATAATGCGGACGATTTGACTGTCCTATTTGTTTGTGGCCGCAGTCATCGGTCAAACCGCGCAAAATCTGTCGGGGCAGGGGGTCGTATATTTGCGGGGCCACCGGGACTTTATACGCGCTTTCGCGGATGTCTGCGACTTGGGGCACCGCCATGCCGGTTGGCATGAGCGAGATCGATTCGCTATGCGGGCCGCCTGGCATTGGCCAGAAGCGTGGGCGAGTTGCTGTTGTCGGGCGGCAGGTGCAGCCCGCGGAGACAATGGCCGCGATCGCGCCGCCGGGGACGGTTTGCACGGTTGTAGGGGCTCCATTTTCTATGCGGTGCTGGCGCTACCAACATGATTTGTCTACCAGCGCGGTGTGTTGAGCGCCAAGTCGTCCATTTGCATGAATTTTGTGTCCTACTACCGGGGGAGGGGGAGTTCCCACATCCGGGCCCGCCGTCCCGATTAGTCGCTATGGCCGGGCGGGTTATTGCGCGTCATTGTCGATGAAACGAGAAGATCCACAGCGTATTTGAGGCGCCACGCAAAATCGTGTTCAAGGATCGGATCGCGAAGTGTTAGGGGCTCGCGGCGTCGCTCTTGGGGTCGATCAAGATTTTTGCGTGCCGCTCGGGATCGTTGAGTGCATCGAAAGCTGCCTCGACGCCGGGTAGACCGACCGTTCCGGTGATGAGCGGCTTGGGGTTGACCTTGCCGTCGGCGAGCATGTGCAGTGCGTCGCGGAACTCCAGCGGCGTGTAGCCGAGCACGAATCGCAGGTCGATCTCTTTGTTTATCGCCATCGCCGGCCGGATGTGGTCTGAGCCCATGCAGACGCCTACCACGACGACGCGCGAAAACAGCGGCGCGCTTGCGATGATGCCGTCGATAATGCCTGGAACGCCAACACATTCGAAGATGACGGGGTGCTTGGGCGTCGCGGCGCCGGCCGCCTCGGCGGCGCGCCAAAGGTGCCACCACGGCAGCCGCAGCCGCGCCAACTTTTCGACCGTGTCGATGGCGAGGTTGAATGCGTCGACGATGTTTTGCAGGTGTCCCTGTCCCCGGCCGCGGCTGGCCGCCTGATACGGCGAGTCCTGTGCGGGATCGACTACGGTGTCAGCGCCACAGGCGGTCGCGAGCGCACGGCGGCCGGCGGAAAAGTCGCTGGCGATCACGGTGCGTACCCCGTGCGACTTGAGCATGCAGATCACCGCAAGGCCGATAGGCCCGCACCCGATCACGATCGCGACGTCGCCCTTGCTCACCTCGCCGCGTCGCACGGCGTGCCACCCGACGGCCATCGGCTCGGTCAGCGCGGCCATCTCGGGCGCTAAGCCGTTCGGGACGGGAAACGTCAACGATTGCTCGATGACGAGCCGTTCGGCGTAGGCGCCTGGCCCCAGTTGCGAAAGACCGATCGCGTGCACCTCTTTCTTGCCGCGTCGCAACAGCGGCATGGCAACGACCGGAGTGCCGGGCCGGGGAGACTTGCGGGTGCCGGGACCGTAGTCGACCACCTCGCCGCAGAACTCGTGTCCGAACACGACTTGCTGATTCGACCGCATGAAGGCGTGGTAACCCGATTCGGCCATCACGTCCGCGAGTTCGTCGCAGTGGTGGCGGACATGCAGGTCCGATCCGCAGATGCCACACCGTAGGACGTCGATCAGCAACTGACCCTTGGCCGGCGTGGGGGCGGGCAGATCGACTACCTCGAGCTTCGCGTTGGTGCACGTCACCGCCTTCATCGCGCAGGTCCTCTCCGTCGTGGTGATCCTCCTACACCCTGGCAGGGGCGTCGAAACGCCCCTGATGCCGAGGCCCGGATTTCCAGCGTAACGGTAACGCTGCGCTGGAACCTCAAGACCCGCAATCAATTACGGTCAAGCTCCTACCTCCAACTTTTGCTTGATCTTGGCGGCGGTGCCAAAGCCATCGGTCTATCCGCCGGAGGACCGCGAAGGGGGCGGGATCGCGGAACTCAATCCGTAGTCGAGCCGCATCGTGGCCAGCGACCATGCCCAGGATTTGGTGGGCGGCTAGGTACCCGGAGCATGCCGCCTTCTCCATGGTGGGAACGAACAGGGTCAGGTCCGGTGCGTGGATCGCTTCACCGGCGAGAAACAGGTTGGGCACTTGGGTAGAAATGGCCGGAGATCGCTGCCGAGCGCCGGGCATCAAGATGGTGAGTGGTGAGAAGTTCACCATCCGCTTTCCGCGTGCCGGCGGCGACGCGAGATGGGGGGGCAGTGTGCCGGCCAGGCTGTCGTAGTCGGCCTCGTCGAGGTACTGGAGCTCGTGATCGATCTGCCAGCCCAGGAGGTGTGATCGATCCAGGTCGCACTGTGCCAGACATTCGGTCACGATCTCCTCTGGCGTGCATTCGCTTACCGGGCGATGGAAGACCGGACCGGGCTTGTCCACATCACTCCAGGTGATCGACAGCACGTATCTGGTTCCTTCCGGCAGGCTGACATTGCGCCAAAAGCCTTCGCCCTGAAGAACTAAGACCAGGGCCCACTCGCTCTCCACGTACGTGACCACGACGCCGGGGCGAAGGTGGGAAGGCCACGTCGGGGGGATGTCGTTCAGAAAGCACTGGATTCCGTTGGATGCCTCAAGGGCAATGGCATGCTCGGCAGCTAGCTGGGGAAGATGGTGCCGGACGTGAGTCGATGTGGCCAGCTCACGCAGCGTCAGGTAGGGCACGGCCAGGATGGCGTGGTCGCAGGCAAACCTGCGGCCATCGGCCGAAATCAACGCGGTGAGGCGGCCATCGTCGAATTCGAGGTCGTTGATGCGGGTGTCGAAGTGCAGGTCGACGCCGAGATCTCGGAGGTGGTGAAGCCAGGGTTCGACCATGCGTTCACTGGTCGGCCCATCGGCCATCATGACTGACGGCAGCTTTGCCTCGGTCAAGGTTGGCGGACAACTCGTAAAGTGAAACAGCCCCTTGAGGATGATGGGAGCGATCGCCGCTGCTTCTGCGCTCGGGCGGGCCGCGACGAAAATGCGCGGCAAGGCCGCAAACAGCATCTGCGCCTGCGGGGATTTGCGGCCGAGTTGTAGGTAGTCCGCGTACGAGATGTCGCCCAGCTCGGCGACGAGTCGCTCTTTGCACATCCATAGCAGCCGCAGATGGGCGTAGAGGTAATGCAGTACGTCCGTGGGAGCCACTCCCCGTTGGGCCAGACCGACAATCACCATTGCGCTGCGCACCGCGATGCGGCCCAGCTGCCTGAGCGGGTCGATGACTTTGCCGACGATCCGCGCCAAGGTCGGCCGGCGGCGTTGGACGGGAACGGTTGCAGCCACTCGGCCCACCGCGCGGTGTCGGTAAGCGCGAACAGCGCTCACGCCGACCAGATTGTCCAGCACGGTCATCCCGTTCTGGGTGGGTATGCGTGCGAACAGCGTCAGCAGCGTCTGGTAGTAGTCCAGGTAGATTCGCAAACTGTGCTCGGTCGGGTGCCCGTCCGCGCGGCGTAAACTCTTGGCCTTGCCCCCGGCTTCGGGTGCGGCTTCGCACAATGTGACCCGCACGCCGGCTTCGGCCAGCACCATGGCGGCGGCCATCCCCGCGATTCCAGCACCGGCAATCACGACGTGCGTTTCGGCGGGCATCGACGTTTTCATAAGCGGGGGTCCTCAAGGAACGGGTAACGCTTCGGGCGGTACCGATGGTCAACGGGAGAAAGGTGCTGGGCCGCTGGTTCGGGCTCAGGATCGAGGTGGCGGACGTGTGATGCCGCACGTCAGAGTCCCTTGAACGTGGACTCAAGGTATGGCGGACGTTCTGACTGTCCTAGCTGTCGCTGCCGCGGCCATCAGTCGGAACGCGCAAAACCGTCTCGCAGCGGGTCGTATATTTGCGGGGCTACCGGGCATCCGTAAGTACCTTCGCCGATATTTGCGGCTCGGGTCACCGCCATGCTGGTTAGCATGAGCGAGATCGATTCAGTGTGCTGACCGGCCGTAATTGGACTGGAGCGTGAGCGAGTTGCTGCCGACGGACACGCTAACGCTGCTTCTGGCCGACATTGACGGATCGAAGCGGCTGTGGCAGACGCAGCCTGCGGAGATGACGGCCGCGATCGCACGGCTGGATCGCACCCTCGCCGATGTGGTCTCGGCTCACGGCGGTGTTCGGCCAGTCGAGCGGGCCGAGGCCGACAGCTTCGTCATCGCGTTCGGTCGCGCTGGGGACGCGGTCGCGTGCGCTCTTCGGTTGCAGCAGGAGCCGCTGGCGCCGATCCGACTGTGCATCGGAATCCACACCGGCGACGTGCAGCTGCGCGACGACGGCAGCTATGGCGGTCCGACGATCGAGCTTGCCGCACGGCTGCGTGACCTGGCGGGTGGCGGCCAGACTCTGTTGTCGGCTACCACCAGCGGTATGGTCACCGATCAGCTTCCCGCGCAGGCCTACCTAACCCACCGCGGATCCGCGCCGCTGCGCAGTCTGGCCCGTCCCGAACGCATCGCGCAGCTGTGCCATCCGGATCTTGGTAACCAGTTCTCGCCGCTCGATACGCCGAAAAGCGTTGCCGTATCTAATCTTCCGGTGCATCTTACGCGTTTCGTCGGCCGCGGCCAGGAGATTGCTGAGGTCCGTGCGCTGGTGGTCGACAACCGACTGGTGACGCTGATCGGTTCCGGCGGTGTAGGCAAGAGCCGTCTGGCTGAACAGGTTGCGACGCAACTGACGACGGAGTTCCGGCACGGCGTGTGCTACGTCGATTTGGAGCCGATCACCGATCCCGCCATCGTGCCAACCACGATCGCACGCGCGTTAGGCCTGCCGGACCAGCCCGGCCGCGCCACGATGGACACACTGCTGCATCACCTCGGTGACCGTCAGCTGCTCATCGTGTTGGACAACTGTGAACATCTGCTCGACGCCAACGCCGCACGCATCGGTGCCCTGCTGCGCGCCTGCCCCGGCTTGACGCTGTTGGCCACCAGCCGCGAGCCAATAAAGGTCGCTGGCGAGGTGATCTGGCGGGTTCCGCCACTGTCGCTGAGCGACGACGCGGTCGGATTGTTCGCCGATCGCGCTCGCCTGGCCCGGCCCGACTTCGTCGTTAGCGATGACAACGCGGCGATCGTGAGTCAGATCTGCCGGCGGTTGGACGCCCAGCCCCTGGGGATCGAGCTCGCAGCGGCGCGGGTGCGGACCCTTTCACTGGCTGAGATCATGGCGGGTCTCGATGACAAGATCCGGCTGCTGACCGGTGGCGCACGCACCGCGGTCCGGCGGCAGCGCACATTGCGGGCGTCGGTGGAGTGGTCCCACGGCCTGCTGAGCGAACGCGAGCGGGTCTTGTTTCGCCGATTAGGAGTCTTCGTGGGCGGATTTGATCTCGACGCGGCGCAGGCAGTGGCCGGCTTCGGAGAGGTGCAGCGCGGCGAGGTGCTGGACGACCTGTCGCTGCTGGTCGACAAGTCGCTGATAGTGGCGGACAGCTCGAATGGTCGGACGCGTTATCGGCGGTTCGAGGGAATAGGCCAGTACGCGCTGGAAAAGCTCCGCGAGGCGGGCGAAGCCGACGCCACGCGTGCCCGGCATTGTGACCACTACACGGCGCTGGCCGCCATGCTGGACAACCCGGGACAAACCGATTACGAACACCTTGTCGAGGGGGCCGAGGTTGAACTCGACAATCTGCGTGCCGCGTTCGCCTGGCTGCGGGAAACCTCTGACGCCGAATCCGCGCTGACGCTGACGTCCTTGCTGCAGCCGCTGTGGCTCACCAGGGGTCGTATCAGTGAGGGACGAGCCTGGTTCGATGCGGTCCTTTCCGGTGCGAGCGGGCATCCCCTCAAGGTGGCCGACTCGGTGCGTGCCCGAGCGCTGGCCGACGCAGCCGTACTCGGTATGTTTGTCGACGCCGCTGCGAGCCTGGATCAGGCTCAGCAGGCGTTGGCGATCGCGCGCGAGGTCGACGATCCCGCCCTTGCTGCCCGAATACTGACCGCGTGCGGGTTGACGGCCGGGTTCAGTCATCAAACGGAGCTGGTTCGACAGTGTTTCGCCGAGGCGGCTGCACTTGCTCGAGCGTCGGATGATCGTTGGCGGTTGAGTCAGATCCTGAGCTGGCAGAGCAACGCGGCGGTGGTGGCGGGCGACGCGGTCGCGGCGCAGGGAATCGGTCGGGAAGGACGCGACCTTGCCGACGCGATCGGTGACCGAGTCAGCTCGCGGCAGTGTCGGTTGAGTCTGGGGTACGCGCGGCTGTGGCAGGGCGATATAACCGGTGCCGTAACACAATTCGGCGAGCTGGTGGCCGAGGCTCAACGGGATGAGGCTGCCCTCTTTGAGCCGCTGGGCCTCAAGGGCCTAGGCGATGCCCTGGCCTATCAAGGGGACGTAACCGCAGCCCGGGCCGCAGGCGAAGCGGCGATCGAGGGCGCCGCCGAGCTTGGCGAATACTTTCTGGGGCTTGGCTATTCGACTCTGGCGCTGGCCGCACTGGCCGCTGGCGATGTCGAGGCGGCCGACAATGCGAGCGATTCGGCGTGGCAGAACCTCAGTGTGCAACCGAGCGCGGCGATGTTTTGGCACAGTTTCAGGGCACAGGTCGCGCTGGCCGGCGGAGACGCGATCGGGGCCCGACGCTGCACCGACGAGGCCGTCTCTGTGACGGCGGGGTGGCACCTATCGCTGGCGCTGACGACCCGCGTTCGGGTCGCAATGGCCCAAGGTGAGCCGGAACGAGCCCAGCGTGCCGCATACGACGCGCTGACCTGCGCCACAGGCGTTGGAGCGCACAATTGCGTTCCCGAGGTCCTCGAATGCCTTGGCCAGCTGGCGGGTGGGCAGCGCCGCTACCGCGAGGCAGTCCGCCTGTTCGGCGCGGCGCAGGGCATCCGGCGCCGTACCGGGGCGGTGCGGTTCAAGATCTACGATGCCGGGTACGAGGACTCGGTTGCCGCGGTGCGCACCTCGATGAGCAACGAAGAGTTCGACAACGCATGGGCCGAAGGTATTGCGCTAACCGCCGAGGACGCGATCGCATACGTACAGCGCGGACGCCGTGAACGCAAACGAGCAACAAGCGGCTGGGCGTCACTCACCCGAGCCGAGCTCGACGTGGTACGGCTTGTCGGCGAAGGCCTTTCCAACAAAGACATCGCCACAAGGCTTTTCGTCTCGCCGCGCACCGTGCAAACTCACCTCACCCACGTCTACACCAAACTCGGCTTCAACTCCCGGGTGCAACTTGCCCAGGAAGCGGTTCGGCATGCCTGATGAGCCTGGCTATGCCGACTCGGCGTTCAGCGATACCCCACCCTAAGTAGAACCCGAGCGTTGAACGCGCCCTCGGCGGTCGTGGGTAGGGCGAAGTCGAGGCCATCGGCCACCCGGTTGATCGTGTTGAACAACGCGCAGATCTCAATCGCATCGCGGAGTGCCTCGGGGCTGACACCGGATTCCAGCACCGCACGCATATCAAGGGGTCCCACTTCGTCGGGCCTGAGGGTCAGTTTCTCCAACAGGGCCAAGGTGGCTGTTACCCGGTCGTCGATCTCGGCGGTGCGCCAATCGGCAACCACCGCGGCAGTTATCGAGGGATCAAGGACCGCCGAAGCGACGGCTTCGTGAGTGGTGGCGCAGAATTGACAGCTGTTTTTCGCCGATACGAACGCCGCGAAGAGTTCCCGCTCGCCGATGGTCCACGGCGATGGTCCGCGCAGTAGCGCCTGAGCGAGTTGAAAGAACGGCTTGCCGAAGAACCGCGGCCGGTAGTAGCGCACCTTGATGATGTCGGGTACGTCGCGACCGGTCAGCTGTCGCATCAGCGCGAACACCACGCGGCCGGCCGGCCGCCCGCGAGCGATGCCGCCCAGCCTCACCGCAAGGCCTCGTTGAGGGCCGACAACCCCACCCGCAGGCGGGCATCACCGGCGCCAAGCGCCGCGGCAACGGTCACCTCGAATATCTGGTCCTCCGAGTAGCCGGCGTTGCGGGCGCGCTCGATGTCGTGGTCCTGCACGTGGTAGGCGTGCCGGCGCAGCTTGTCCACGTATTCAGTTAGCGGCTCCGGCACGTCCGCTCCGTCGTATGCGGACCGGCGCAGGGCCGCATCCGCGGTGGCCGGGGCATCAAGAACCGCGCGGCGAAGCCTCCTTCGTAGCTCTGGGTCACGATCCGCTATCGGCACCGCGCATCCCTTCGACCGGGTTGTGGCAGCTATCCACACCATAAGACACCGAGCCTGTCACCATGGATTGCGTGGCCACCGCGATCGTGGTGACGTTGGTCGTCCTGCTGGGGATCGGCATCGTCGTCAACGAACTTCTTCGGCTAAAGAAGTGGCTGAAGAATTCGCCCCCCGATGAACAGACGGCAGAACCCCCCGAGCGTACCTAGCTGTCCACGCCGCGCAGGCCCGCGACCGTGTCGGCGACGGTGTCGCGCGGATCCCGGTAGCAGATGCCGAGTTCCTGTTCGCTCGGCGAATCGTCGGACTCCGGCATCTGTGTGTAGTACTGCATCCCCGCAGCGGTGAACGGCGTATTGAAAGGCAGATACGGCCCGGCTTGATCCAGTACCGACCCCGCGACACGCAGCGCGGTATCGGGCACCGGGACGGCTAGCATCGTGGTGCCGGCGACCTCGCCGAGCATTTTCGCGAGTTCGGGCACCGGAACCCGATGACCTCCCGCGGTGTAGCGGCGCGGCCCACGCCCGGGCTCCAACAATGCCGCGTGCAGTGCCGCCACATCTCGGACGTCGACAATCAACCACGCCGCGCCGCGCCCCGGAATGACATGCATCCACAACGCGGCCCGGACGCCCTCCCCGGCTTCACCGAACTGATCACCAACCGGCGGGCCGAGAACCATGCCGGGATAGGTGATGTTCACCGGTGCGCCGGCGTCCTGAAGACCGCGCGCATAGATTTCGACCTGGGCTTTGGATTGTCCGTATCCATCTGTCCCGCCGGCAACCGGCAGATCGGCGCTCAGCGTCGCCAAGTCGCGCCGAAACAGCGCGGTGAAGCTCGACACGTGCACGATCGGATCCATTCCGAGCTCGACGGCTTGACCGAGAACATTCTGGGCGCCCGCCATATTCGTGCTCAGCATCCGCGACGTCGCACGGGGGTCGGTAGCCACCAGCGCGGCACTGTGCACGACGGCGTGGCATCCGGTCAACGCCTCCCGCACCGAGTCGCGGTCCGAGATGTCAGCAACCGCATAGTCCGACACGTCGACGCCCAGTTTCGCGACAGAAGTTTTCAGCCGTGCCGGATCTCGCACCAGGAAGCGGATGGAGTGGCCCGCGTCAGCAATCGCCTTGGCTGTCCAGCCGCCCACGAATCCCGTACCGCCGGTGACCAGAACGCGCATGGTGGCATTCTGCATTGGATCACCGCCCAGCCCGTCGCTGGGGTGGCAGCACAGTTGTCGCTACAGGTGATTTGCGGCGAAATCCGCGCCCTGGCCCACCATGCCATTCACCGCGTAAAGACCGTGCGCGACCGGGCTGTTGCCGTCACCGCAAATCGAATCGCCCTGCGCGCACAACTGGAGCGTTTTCGGCTGATACAGCGGGCCGATGGCGATTGGCGGCGCGCCGTACTGACCCAGGAATTGAGCCGACGGTGCGCCAAAAAGGGTGACCGCGGCGACGTGGTTCGCAATCTCCGGGGCCATCGGCGCCGGCACCGCGTCCGCGGGGACACCCGGCGGTACGGCGGCCGCGGTGACGTACCCGGCGACGGCCGCGCCTTGGGAGTATCCGCCCAGCACTTGCCTGGTGTTGGGGCAGCTTGTCGCGATGGTCTGGATATGAGAACTCGCGTCGCGAATCCCGTCGATGACCGTCTTGGGGAAGTCGCTGCTGGCGAAGTCATTGCTAGCGGGGTAATTGACGGCGTACACCCCGAGCGACCGGGCACCAATCTGTGCACGCAGCGCATCGACGAATAGTCCTCCGACAGCGCCAATACCGGGTGGCTCCGCGGTGCCGCGGGCGAACACCACCTCGACGTCTGGACACGGTTCGGCGGACACCGTCGGGACGGGCAAACTCAGGAGGGCAGACGTGGTCAGCGCCGCTGTCGCGCCCACCGCGACCGCAAGCCGGCGAGCCAATTTGATGACGTCCATGCGTACCCAACCGTGTCGCGCCATAGCTGAACCCTTACCTGGCCTCGATGCTAGTTGGAATTTGGGATAGCCAGAAGATCCATTTCTCAACCCTGGTGGTTCGTCGGGAGGCTTGAAGGCGGGCGTTCGATTGCCGGGATTTGCGGGCCTGAGCTGGCTGATAACGTCACTGCCGTGAGTGCACCGCATCGGGAAGAGGCGCCGTGACACCCACCACCGTTCTCGTCACCGGCGATGGTTTGCCTCGCGGTGTTTCCGGTGCCGCCGACCCGCACTTCGCCAACGTGGTCAAGCTGTTTGTGCAACTGTTTCCCGGGCGCCGTTTTGGCGGCGGAGCCCTAAGCGTCTACATCGCGGGCCGGCCGGTCGTGGACGTCTGGACCGGGTGGTCGGACCGGGCCGGCACCGAATTCTGGACCGCAGACACCGGAGCGATGGTGTTCTCGGCAACCAAGGGTGTCGCGTCGACGGTAATTCACCGGCTGGCCGATCGGGGCTTGCTGTCCTATGAGACGCCCGTCGCCGAATACTGGCCGGAATTCGCCGCCAACGGCAAGGGTGACATCACCGTGCACGATGTCATGCGGCATCGATCCGGGCTTTCGCACCTGAAGGGCGTCACCAAAACGGAATTGATGGATCACCTCCTAATGGAGCGGCGGTTGGCGGCGTCGGCTCCCGATCACCTGCGCGGCGTGCAGGCATATCACGCGCTGACCTACGGATGGCTGCTGTCCGGACTGGCCCGCGCGGTGACTGGTCAGGGCATGCGCGAATTGATCCGTCAGGAGGTTGCGCGTCCGCTCAAGACCGACGGGTTGCATCTCGGCCGCCCGCCCGCCGGCTCGCCGACCAAGGTCGCGCAGATCCTGCTACCCCAGTCCAAGCTGCCCACCCCGATTTTCAACTTCATCGCGCCGAAGGTGGCCGGGCTGCCGTTCTCCGGCGGCTTCGGCGCGATGTACTTTCCCGGCGTCAAATCCCTTGTGCAAGGGGACACCCCGTTCCTGGACGGTGAGGTCCCCGGGGCCAACGGTGTGGTGACCGGCCGCGCCTTAGCAAAGATGTATGGCGCGCTGGCCAACGATGGCCGGATCGACGGAAAGAAGTACCTATCCAAAGAGTTGGTGCGTGGTCTGACCGGGCGGCCGCGAATCGCGTGGCCGGACGCGAACCTGGTGCTGCCCATGCCCTTCCACCTCGGCTACCACGAGTCGCCGGTTCCGGGCGTACTCAACGGGTTCGGGCATGTCGGTCTGGGCGGCACCCTCGGCTGGGCCGATCCCGACACCGCCAGCTCCTTCGGCTTCGTGCACAACCGGCTGTTGACGCCAATGCTGTTCGACATGGGGTCATTCGCGCGCTTGGCCCGCCCGCTGCGCACTGCCATCGAAGCCGCTCGACACACGGGCTTCCTCGAGGTCCCCCAGCTGGGCGCGACCTACTCCAAAACCGCTGCGGTCCCGGACAAAGCGGCCGCGGGTGAGGCTTAACTCGCCGGCACCACGCCGCGGGGAAGGGTCAGCGGAAGCTCGTTGTAGGTGACGATGCCGGGTGGGGCGGCGACGACGGCCGGTATCGCGTGGACCGCGGGCATCGCCGTCATAATGTGGCCGAGCACCATGAAGTCGGCGATCGTCTCGGCCTGGAAGTACGGCGGCGGCAGAAAGCCGACGGTGGTCTTCACCGTTGGCTGCCCATCGATCTGGATGACCCAGCCGTCTTGGTCGATCTTCCAATCGGGTTCGAGCGTCTGCCCTTTGCGCCACCGGACATTGAGCTCGACGACGGGCTTGCCGCCGAGCACCCCCTGCCAGCTCGCGTGGACACCCGCGACGCATCCCGCGGGTATGGTCCAGGACCCGAGGTCGAGATCGGCTGTGGTCTGGGCATACTCGGCCCGGCAGTGGACGTCGTCGAGTTCGACGCCCAGTGCGTCGGCGATCAACCGGACGGCTTCACCGAAGATGGCCGTTCCGCGTGCGGTCATCGCCGCCAGCTCCGGGTGATCGATCGGCTGGCCGAAGCCCACCGGTTGCTCCGTCGCCGGGGAGTCGTAGAACGTGGTGTCG
This sequence comes from Mycobacterium decipiens, assembly GCF_963853665.1. Taxonomy (NCBI): domain Bacteria; kingdom Bacillati; phylum Actinomycetota; class Actinomycetes; order Mycobacteriales; family Mycobacteriaceae; genus Mycobacterium; species Mycobacterium decipiens. Next base: position 5,040,408 of record NZ_OY970459.1, on the reverse strand, counting down.
GCGGCCTCGTGGACGGTGACCTTGTCGACTCGGTTGCAAACCATCGCCGACACGATGGTCAGCAGCTCGGCGAAGCCGGGGCTGACGCCGGATCCGAAGATCGTCGCGCCGCCCCTGTGGCAGGCCTGCAGGATCCTTTCGCGGCCGAGGCCCAGATTGTGCCCGGTGATGAAGGACGCCGTCGTCACCACGTTGACGCCCGCCGACAGGATGCGGACCAGCTCGTCGACGTCAATCCACATCGGGTTGTAAACCACGCAGTCCGGCTTCCGGGCCAGCAGCGCGTCGACGTCGTTGCTGGCGGCCACCCCTAGCGGCGCAATGCCACACAGCTCGCCGACGTCCCGACCGACCTTCCCCGGCGACCAGGCGTAACACCCCACCAGTTCGAGCGCGGGGTTGGCGGCGATCGCCCGCAGCGAGCTCTTGCCGACATTTCCGGTGGTCCATTGCACGATCCGAAGGATGTTTGGCACTCGCTCAGCATAGGGAATGCTCTGGGCGTCGGTAGCCGGATTCGCTAGCCCGGGTTTCGGCCGGGAAGGCGCCCTCGGCTGGCCGGTCCAACCGCGCCCGCGCCCAGCGGCGGATCCGCCCCCGCGTTTGGCGGGATTCCGTGCCCGCAGATGTGTCGGCGCCGACGAGCACCGATGTATCCGGCCAATCATGGTTCCAGGCCGCCGATTCCGTGATCGGCCGCTGGCGTGCGTCGACCGGGGGGAGCACTGCGCGGCCGCGCCACTGACGCCTCCGGACTGCACGCGCACCGCAACACCGGTCGCCGGATCCGGCCCGATGACCGCCGCGTGCACCACCCCGACCACGACCGGTTCGGCCGCCTCGACGGCCCAGTCGACGGTGTCCGCGGCCGCATCGAAGAGCCCGGGCGGAACCGCAGCCCAGTTGATCGAGGCCGCCAGCGCGTAGTCCGCTCGTCGCCCGGTGTTCGGGGCACCCGTGGCAAGCGAATCCTCAAGAGAAGCAGACAATTCCGGCCACCCGACGCCGTCCACGCCAATCTCGTCGGCAAGCTCGGCACCCGCTCGCGCCAGGTCGCGTATCCGCGGATCGTCGGCCTGGGCGTGGGTGACCAGCGCGGCGGCGTGCGGCGAAAGCAGCTCCACCGCATCCGAATCCAGCGTGTCGTCGGTAAACAAGTCCTGCATGCCGATCGTCAGCAATGCGACCGCGACGTCAAGCAGGGCACGATCCAGGCCGGCGATACCGTCCCTCCGACTGGCCGGCCACCACCGTCGCTGCCAATGGCCCACGGCTAGCCGCCGAACCGGGGCGACCGATCCCGGCACGATGTCGATCCCGGTTAGCTCGACGCCGTGTGGTTCGTCGACCGCGCGGCCGTGCACCGCGGCCGCGAAGGCCACGTGCCCGGACTCACCGAGAACGCGCCACAGCCAGTCGGCGCGGGACAGATCGGTGAAGGTGATCCGGGTTGCGGCGTCGTCGGGCGGGTCGTCGATCGCCGAGGACAACACCGCGCCGCTGACTTCCAGCACCGCGGCCAGCGGCGATTCCGCTGTGCCGGGCCCGGTGTGCCAGAGGCCGGATTCGGTGACCAATCTCATCCGGCCACCTGCCGTTCCAGCTGCGATTCCAGCACGGCCTTGATCCGCCGCGGATCGACACGGCTGCATCACAAGTCCGCGGCGGCGGCCGTGCGCTGCACGCCCGCCGCCCGGAGTACTCCTCGGTCAACCGCAGGTCACCTTGATGTTGAACTCCTTGGTGATCATGTCGGCCATCGGGTTCTTCAAATCAGCGTCCTGTGCCTGACCCGTGGTGGTGTAGGTCTTGCCGTCCACCGTCACCTTGGCCGATCCGACCTTCGTACCCCATGTTGTCGCTGACCGATAAGGCGTTGCCGTCGACAACTAACGCCAGCGATTCGACCCTCGGCGTGGACTCGTCGGTCAGCACCACCGCCAGCGCCTGTCGCTGGCCCCCGGTCGACCCGCTGCCGATGCCGATCTTGTTGCCCTGCTTGACGCAGGTCACCGAGGCGGGGTCCAGGCCCGGCAGGTCGGTGCCGCCCACCTGGACCTGGGTCCGGCTTCGACTTCCTTCCGTTTTGCGCCGCCCCGTTGGCGTCGTCACCTGGAGCAAGTACAGAACGTCCGAACCGCTACCGATCCCAACATCGGCACGGATTTTCCGGCTAGCCGCTCTTCGGGCGGTCCACTTGGCGCATCCCGCGCGGTGATGGAGTCTGTCACTGTGATCGATGTCCAGGTTGTGAAAACCACGCCAGCGCACGTGCGAATGTTGACCCTGTCGTCGGGACGGGTCAACGCCCTCGATGTAGAGCTGCTAGAAGAGCTGACCGGGGCCCTTGGCGAGCTGCGGCGGTCAGGCGGCGGCGCGCTCGTCGTCACCGGTGCCGGCCGGGTGTTCTGCGCCGGCGTGGACCTCAACCGGGTGCTGCGAGGCGGGGCGGACTACACCGATCGGCTGATCCCGGCCTTGTCGGCCGCGTTTGAGGCGATGTTCAGCTATCCGGGGCCGACGGTGGCCGCGATCAACGGCGCCGCCATCGCGGGCGGGTGTGTGCTGGCGTGTGCCTGCGATCGCCGCTTGACCAGCCCCGATGCGCCGATTGGGGCATCGGAGGTACGCGTCGGTGTGCCGTTCCCGGTCGCCGCGCTTCAGGTCATGCGCTACGCATGCGGGGACCGCGCCGAGGAGGTGGTGCTCGGGGCGCGCAATTATCGAGGAGCCGAGGCTATCGCCTGCGGCCTTGTGCACGACGTTGTCGCTGAAGGTCTCATCGAGGCGGCGGTTGCGGAAGCATCCGGCCTCGGCGAGATCCCCGCCGACGCCTACCGCCATACCAAAGCGCAGCTGCGAGCTCCCACTCTGGCGCGGATCCGTGCGTCCGGTGATATCGATCGCGAGGTGCGCCAGCTGTGGGGTGCTGATCAGACGCGGCAGCGCATCGCCGACTTCCTAGAACGTCTGGCGCGCCGCTGACGCGCTCGGCTTCGCCGCGCTTGCGATCGCCACGGTGGTCTATTCCTCGACCTCGGCGACCTTGACACCGCCTCGCGTGCGTCTGCGCCGATGTGAGGTTTTGCCGGTGGGGCGGCGATTCCGTAACCCGCCCCGGGGCTCCTCGCCAGCACCGGTCTCGGCGGCGGGGGCTTCCTCGGCGGCCGAATCGGGTTCGGTTTCGGGGCTTTCCGGGCTTTTCGTGCCAGCCTCGACGGGCTCCTCCTCCGCCTGCGCTGCCGGCTCGGCTTCTTCCGCGTCGCCAGCCTTGACCTCGATGGCCTCTTCGGCCTCTTCGGCTTCGTCAGCTTCTTCGGCCTCTTCCGCCTCGGCCGCGCTGCCCTTGTCGCTCTTCTTGCGGCGAATACGTCGCTGCTTGGGCTTCTTCGCCTTGAGCGGTTTCGGCGGTGGCGGCGGCAGTTCGGCGACAAACGACAGGTAGAACGCGAAGAACCCGAGCACCGCAATCGCCGCGGCCGCCCCGTAGATCCCGAACAACCACTGGCCGGCGGCGTCCAGGCTGATCCAGACCTCGCTGATCGCGGTGCCGATGATCAGCACACCGGCCAGTACATGAGCCACGATCGACCAGGTTCTAATCGACAACGCCAGCTGCGGAGTGCCCAGCTCCGGTTTCCGGGTGCGCAACAGCGTGAACACCACCGGCAGCGCGGCCAGGCCGACCAGCGCGCCGGTCACGATCCGAAGCGTCGTCCCCAGCGAATGCGAGGTGTCACCCATCAGCTCGGGCCAACGGGGCAATACGAAATAGAAGTAGAGAACGCCAGCGCCGATCGTGAACAATGCATGCCACAGCATCGCGACCTTGCGCCCCATACCCCTCCTCATGCTGGTGGGCTCGAGCCATCCTAAGGCCACCAGAACCCACGTCGTGCTTGCCCGCGCCTCGAAATGGTGCGACCAATTGCGGAGGATGCGGGATTTGAACCCGCGAGGGCTGTTAACCCAACCCGCGTTCCAGGCGAGCGCCATAGGCCACTAGGCGAATCCTCCGCAGGATATGGTAGCCGCTGAGGCCGTTCCGGTGTTCCGCGGTCGCCGGTGGCGGTTCCAGCCCAGGTATTAGACTCGCCGGTGGACCCCGCGCGGCGTCTATCCTGTGAACTCCCCCAGGGCCGGAAGGCAGCAAGGGTCAATGGGCTCTGTCGGGTGCGCGGGGTCCCCTTCGGTCGGGGGCCCGACTGGACCCCGGTATACCCACGGTTTTCGACGGCGAAAGGGCCGCATGGTGTCGTTCGATTCGCTCAGCCCTGCGGAGCTAGCGGCTCTGCATGCTCGTCACCAGCAGGATTATGCGGTGCTGCAGGACATGAGGCTGGCCTTGGACCTCACGCGCGGCAAGCCGTCCGCTGAGCAGCTCGACCTGTCCAATCAGCTGCTGACCCTGCCTGGAAACGACTACCGCGACCCGGAGGGCACCGACACCCGCAACTATGGCGGCCAGCACGGCTTGCCCGCGCTACGGGCCATATTCGCCGAGCTGCTCGGTATCCCGGTACCGAACCTGATCGCTGGCAACAACTCCAGCCTGGAGTTGATGCACGACCTCGTCGCCTTCTCCATGTTGTACGGCGGCGTGGACTCGCCGCGGCCCTGGAAGGACGAGCCGAGCGTAAAGTTCCTCTGCCCGGCGCCCGGCTATGACCGGCACTTTGCCATCACCGAGACGATGGGTATCGAGATGATCCCGGTCCCGATGCTGCAGGACGGGCCAGACGTCGACCTGATCGAAGAACTGGTGGCCGTCGACCCGGCCATCAAGGGAATGTGGACGGTACCGGTCTTCGGCAACCCCACCGGGGTTACCTATTCCTGGGAAACGGTTCGTCGGCTGGTCCAGATGCGGACGGCAGCAGCTGACTTTCGCTTGTTCTGGGACAACGCGTATGCGGTCCACACCCTGACGCTGGATTTCCCCCGCCAGGTCGACGTGCTCGGGCTGGCCGCCAAGGCCGGCAACCCCAACCGGCCCTACGTCTTCGCGTCCACCTCGAAGATCACCTTCGCCGGCGGCGGCGTCAGCTTCTTCGGTGGATCGCTGGGCAACATCGCCTGGTACCTGCAGTACGCCGGGAAGAGGTCGATCGGCCCGGACAAGGTCAACCAGCTGCGGCATCTGCGCTTCTTCGGCGATGCCGATGGGGTGCGCCTGCATATGTTGCGCCATCAGCAGATACTGGCGCCGAAATTCACGTTGGTGGCCGAAGTTCTGGATCAGCGGCTAAGCGATTCGAAGATCGCCTCCTGGACCGAGCCCAAGGGCGGCTATTTCAGCAGCCTCGACGTGCTGCCCGGCACCGCGCGACGGACCGTCGCACTGGCCAAGGATGCTGGCATAGCGGTTACCGAGGCGGGTGCGACGTTCCCGTACCGAAAAGATCCGGAGGACAAGAACATCCGGGTCGCGCCGACACTCCCATCACTGGCGGACCTGCGTAACGCGGTTGACGGGTTGGCGACCTGCGCGCTGCTGGCGGCAACCGAGGCATTGCTCAACCAGGCGACCCCGGCGCCCACTGCGCGGTGAGGGCCGGAGATTCTGCCCCGCTTCCTGCGCCGCCCCTCCTGGGTCGGCATCGTCGCCCCGCGCCGGTAACCTGCTGACGTGGCTCTCTACCGCAAGTACCGACCGGCAACCTTCGCCGAGGTGGTGGGGCAGGAGCATGTCACCGAGCCGCTGTCGATCGCCCTGGACGCCGGCCGGATCAACCACGCGTACCTCTTCTCCGGGCCGCGCGGCTGCGGAAAGACGTCGTCGGCGCGCATCCTGGCGCGGTCGTTGAACTGTGCGCAGGGTCCCACCGCCAACCCGTGCGGGGTCTGCGAATCCTGCGCCGCGTTGGCGCCCAACGCGCCCGGCAGCATCGACGTGGTAGAGCTGGATGCCGCCAGCCACGGCGGCGTGGACGACACCCGCGAGTTACGGGACCGCGCGTTCTACGCACCGGCCCAGTCGCGGTACCGGGTGTTCATCGTCGACGAAGCGCACATGGTGACCACCGCGGGCTTCAACGCGCTGCTCAAGATCGTGGAAGAACCGCCCGAACACCTCATCTTCATCTTCGCCACCACCGAGCCGGAGAAGGTACTGCCGACGATTCGGTCGCGCACCCATCACTACCCGTTTCGGCTGCTGCCGCCGCGCACCATGCGCGCGTTGCTCGCGCGGATCTGCGAGCAGGAGCGCGTCGTCGTCGACGATGCGGTGTACCCGCTGGTCATCCGGGCCGGCGGAGGTTCCCCTCGGGACACTCTCTCGGTGCTGGACCAGTTGGTAGCCGGCTCCGAACACGGCCCGGACGGCAGTCAGGTGACCTACCAGCGCGCGCTGGGGCTGCTGGGGGTCACCGATGTCGCGCTGATCGAGGATGCGGTCGACGCGCTCGCCGCCTCGGATGGGGCCGCGTTGTTCGGGGCGGTCGAATCGGTGATCGACGCCGGCCACGACCCACGGCGCTTCGCCACCGATCTGCTGGAACGATTCCGCGATCTGATTGTGCTGCAAGCGGTTCCCGACGCGGCATCCCGCGGGGTGGTGGATGCGCCCGAAGACGTGCTGGATCGGATGCGGGAGCAAGCGGCCCGGATCGGGCCGGCGACCCTGACCCGATACGCCGAAGTGGTGCAAGCCGGGCTGGGTGAGATGCGCGGTGCGACGGCCCCGCGTCTGCTCCTGGAAGTGGTTTGCGCGCGACTGCTGCTGCCGTCGGCGAGCGACGCGGAATCGGCTCTGTTGCAACGGGTCGAACGGATCGAGACCCGGTTGGATATGTCGATACCGGCCGCGCAAGTTGCACCGGCAGCACCGGTTGCACCGGTTGCGCCCACCTCACCACCCCGGCCAGCCGCGGCTGCCGAGCCGAAACACGAGCCAGCGGCCGAACCGGCTCCGGTGCCAGCGCCAGCAACGGCCCCTGGCGAACCCAACGCGGCGGCGGTTCGGTCCATGTGGCCGACGGTGCGCGACAAAGTGCGGAAGCGTAGCCGCACCACCGAGGTGATGTTGGCGGGCGCCACCGTCCGTGCGGTAGAGGACAACACACTGGTGCTAACCCATGATTCGGCACCGCTGGCGCGGCGGCTGTCCGAGCAGCGCAACGCCGATGTCATCGCCGAGGCCCTCAAAGACGCGCTGGGAGTCAACTGGCGGGTGCGGTGTGAGACCGGTGCGCCGGAGCCGGCGGTGGGCACATCATCCGCTGGCGGAGCGGCGAATTCGTTGCCGCCCAAGGCGGAAGAGCCCGCCCCCGAAGCGAATTCCGCTCAGCACGACGAAGAGGAGCACATGCTTGCCGAAGCCGGCCGGAGCGACTCGTCGGCTCCGCGTCGGGACCCGGAAGAGGTTGCGCTCGAGCTGCTGCACAATGAATTGGGCGCCCGCCGCATCGACAACGTTTGACGGCGACCTGGCGAGCTTACGGCTGCCACCAGGGCCGCAACGGCAAGTTGTCGCCGCCCGTGGTGTCCATCTTGGTGGCCAGCACGTGATGCAGCTGCAAGTTGTTTTGTTCGAAGGCCACCCGCGAAGCCGCCATGTACAGGCCCCACACCTTGGCGGTTGCCAGGCCGACCTCAGCGACCGCGTCGTCCCAGTGTTCGACGAGGTTGCGGCACCAGTCGCGCAGCGTCATGGCGTAGTGATGGCGGAAGTTCTCTGCGTGCAACACCTCCAAACCGACCTCCTGGATCTCGGTAACAATGCGTCCCGAGCCCGTCAGCTCCCCGTCGGGGAAGACGTAGCGGTCGGTGAACCCGCCGGCAAAGGAAGTGGACCTATTGTCGTGGCGGGTAATGCAGTGATTGAGCAGCAGGCCGCCGGTGCGCAACTTCGACTTCAGGAATCCGAAGTAGAAGGGGTAATTCTTGATGCCGATGTGCTCGGTTAGCCCGATCGACGAAACCGCGTCGAAGCCGATCTCGGCCACATCGCGGTAGTCGGAGTGCCGCACCTGCGCGAGGTCGGCCAATCCTTCGTCCTCGATCGCTTGCTGCGCCCACTTCGCCTGCTCGGCCGATAGCGTGGCACCTATCACCCGGACGCCATGTCGGGCGGCGTAGCGCACCATGCCACCCCAGCCGCAACCGACGTCGAGGAGGTGGTCACCCGGCTGTAGCCGCAACTTCTCGAATATCAGCCGGTACTTGTTCTCTTGCGCCTCTTGCAGCGTCGCCTCTTCGTTGGGATAGACCGCGCAGGTGTAGGTCATCGACGGCCCGAGCACCCACTCGTAGAAGGTGTTGGAGACGTCGTAGTGGTGATGGATGGCCTCGGCGTCGCGGGTTTTACTGTGCAGCAAGCCATTAGCGATCCGGCGCCACCGAGGCGGCGTCTCCTGCGGTGGCGGCGCGATCGGCAGCAAATGCTCCACGCCGATTGAGCGCACGACATTGGCCAGCACTCGCGCCGACGGCCGTTTGAAGTCAACCCGGTCGGTCAGCGTCTTGAGCAGTTCGTATGGATCGCCGGGATGCACACCGTGCGTCTGCAGGTCGCCCGATATGTAGGCGCGGGCAATTCCGAGTTCGCCGGGAGCGGTGGCCAGGTAGGTGGCGCCGCGGGGAGTCCGAAGGTCCAGGCCCAGTCGCGCGTCGGGTTGCCCGGCGGTGCTGCCGTCATACGCCGTGAACTTCAGCGGTTGCTGCCCCGTGGCGGTGAAGATCGCCAGGATCTCGGCCATGCTCAGTTTGCCCCAAGAGATGCGGGTGGGCTGGCTCGTCTCCTTTGTCGCTGTCATCGTCGTTGCACCACCTTTGCGTAGAGATCCAGCAGACGCGAATCGGGATCATAAGCCTTCTTTACGATGTTGTACGCCTCACCGCCATAGAGTTCATCGAATTCCTCGCGGGTGTAGTAGGAGTCGGAGTACAGCGATTTGTGCCCGTCGAGTGCACTCACCTTCTCCTCGATCTTGCGGTTGGTGGCGCCCTCGGTGGCGCCAACCGGCACCGATGACCAGAACCCGATGTTGACGTAGCTGTGGTCCGGCCGGATCGGATACAGCGGCCAGCCGGCGTGATCACGAAGCCGTAACGGGCACAACCAGATTGGCGAGATGGGCACGAAGTCTGCGAACCACTCCAGAAACTCGCAGGTCCGTTCGATTGGCACCTCGACGTCCTGTACTACCCGCTCCCGTGCGGGACGACCCTTGCGCTTCTCGATCCGGGCGGTGATTCCGAAGCGCTGATCGGCAGCCACCAACTTCCAGTAGACACTGCTGCGCCGGTAGCGCCGCGGCCACCAACGGCGCAGCCGCGGGTTCTGCGCACCAAACGATCGTGAGCACCAGAACCAATCGGTGTCCCAGCGCCAGAAGTAATCGTGGATGGTCAACCGGTCTTCTTTGGTTTCCGTATCGTGCTGGATCGACCGGTAGTAGATGTCTCCGCCGGTGTAATCACTGACCGGGCCCGGCGTCGTCGTTTGCGTGCCTATGCACAAGTAGCTTTCGTCGGGGCTGAAAACCACCCCATCGAGATAGTCCACCGGCTCACCGTCCACTCCGCCGGTATCGATGATCCGTTCCATCGCGGCGACCATCGCTGTCAACGAGTGAAAACGGATGTGCCGCAGTGTGACGAACGGACTGACCGGCTCCAGCTGGATTCGAAGCCGAGTTGAATATCCCAGTGTGCCATACGAATTAGGAAACGCACGGTACAGATCGGAGTGCTGGTTGGGCGATACGGTGAGAAGTTCGCCGGAGCCGGTGAGGATATCCATCTCCAGCACCGATTCGTGGGGTAGGCCGTTGCGGAACGACGCCGATTCGATACCCAAGCCGGTGACCGCTCCGCCCAGGGTGATGGTCTTCAGCTGCGGAACCACCAGTGGCGATAGGCCGTATTGCAGTGTTTCGGCGACCAGGTTCTCGTAGGTGCACATGCCGGCCACATCGGCGGTGCGGGCCTCGGGATCGATACCGATGACACCGGTCAGTCCTGACACATCCAGGCCTCGCGCATCGCGTTTGACGCGGGCGCGGAACAGGTTTGAGGTGGACTTGGCGAGGCGGACGGACGCAGTCGCGGGGATGGATCGATAACTTGCCAGCAACTGCTCGACGCCGGCGGCGTAAGCCGACTGTGCAGATCCAGGGACAGGCACCACATATACCCTAGTCCTCGACTACCGTCCCCGCATAAGCGTGCCGGGCGGTGCCCGCAACCACAACAGAGGAGTTGGGCCCTGATGGGACAGGTGAGCGCAGCCAGCACGATCTTGATCAATGCCGAACCCGCGGCCGTGCTCGACGCGCTGGTCGACTATGAAAACGTACGCCCTAAAATCTTGTCCCCGCACTACAGCGAGTACCAGGTGCTCGAGGGCGGCAAGGGGCGGGGCACGGTCGCCAAGTGGCGCCTGCAAGCGACCGAATCACGCGTTCGCGACGTGCAGGTCAACGTGGACATTGCGGGGCACACCGTCATCGAGCAGGACGTGAGCTCGTCCATGATCACCAACTGGACGGTGGCGCCAGCGGGACCCGGTTCCAGCGTCACCGTAAAGACCACCTGGAACGGCGCGGGCGGGGTCAAGGGCTTCTTCGAAAAGACCTTTGCGCCGCTGGGGCTGAAGAAGATCCAGGCCGAGGTGCTGGCCAACCTGAAGAGCGAACTGGAGAGCTAATTCCTGGCCACGCGGGCTAACGCGCCAGGCCCTGGGTGGCCAGAAAGCCCGCGACGCCGCGCAACAGGGCATTGGCGTACCTTTGCCTACCCTCGGTGGACTCCATCAACGCCGAATCTGCGGGGTTCTTCATGTTGCCCAGCTCGACCAGGATCGACGGATACTGCGCCAGGTTCAGGCCGGCTAGGTCCGAACGCCCGTACAGGCCGTCCTTCCCGATGTAGTTCGCCTTCGGAATCCCCGAGGCCTGCAGCTGGTCGCGCATGATCTCGGCGAACCGCACCGAGGGACCGGCCTGGACAGCGTTGAGCGGCGGGGCCGAATAGTTGACATGGAATCCGCGGCCGGACGCTGGCCCGCCGTCGGCGTGCAGGCTGACGATTGCGTTGGGGTGCAACGCGTTGGCCATGTTGGCGCGCGCATCGACACACGGTCCAAGCGCGTTGTCATTACCGCGTGACAGGGCGGTCCGTACCCCCAGCGCATTCAACGCGGCCCGCAGTCGCAAGGCGGTTTCCCAGGTGAAGGTGTGCTCCGGATAGCCGCTGTTGCTCGACGTTCCACTGGCTTGGCAGTCCTTGGTGCCGCCGCGACCGGTGGGCACCTGGTTGCCGATGGATGCGTCGTTGGCTCCGTTGTGGCCGGGATCGATGAATACGACCATGCCCGCTATGTTGGAGGGGGTTGCGGTCGCGGCCGGGATAGTCGGTGTCCACGTGGCGACGATTACCCCGACGACCACGGCGAATCCGACACGCAGGCCAACTCGTACGTCCACCGCGCAAAGGTAACGTGGCGCCGTCTAGGCTGAATGTTCCGAATCGCCGGGCAACCGCAGGCGAAACCAACTCGAGACCAAGATGCTAGGGGACTGTCATGCAACCCGGAGGCGATATGTCGGCACTGCTCGCCCAGGCGCAGCAGATGCAGCAAAAGCTATTGGAGGCCCAGCAACAGTTGGCTAACTCTGAGGTGCACGGTCAAGCCGGTGGTGGCTTGGTCAAGGTCGTCGTCAAAGGCAGCGGCGAGGTGATCGGCGTGACGATCGACCCCAAGGTCGTCGACCCGAACGACATCGAGACCTTGCAGGACCTGATCGTCGGTGCGATGCGCGACGCATCTCAGCAAGTTACGAAGATGGCACAGGAGCGGTTGGGTGCGCTGGCCGGCGCGATGCGCCCGCCGGCGCCACCGGCCGCGCCGCCCGGGCCGGGCATGCCAGGAGCACCCGGTATGCCAGGAGCACCGGGTATGCCAGGAGCACCGGGTATGCCAGGAGCACCCGGTATGCCAGGAGCACCCGGTATGCCAGGAGCACCGGGCGTACCACCTGCGCCGGGGGTCTGACCTGAACCGACATGTTTGAGGGACCCGTCCAGGACCTGATCGACGAACTCGGCAAGTTGCCGGGGATCGGACCCAAGAGCGCGCAGCGCATCGCCTTTCATTTGTTGTCGGTCGAACCGTCGGACATCGACCGGCTGGCCGCCGTGCTGGCGAAGGTTCGGGAGGGCGTGCGGTTCTGTGCGGTGTGCGGAAACGTCTCCGACGACGAGCGGTGCAGAATTTGTTCGGATACCCGTCGAGATGGCGCTGTGGTGTGCGTTGTCGAGGAGCCGAAAGATATCCAGGCCGTGGAGCGCACCCGAGAGTTCCGCGGCCGCTACCACGTCCTGGGCGGGGCGCTCGATCCGTTGTCTGGAATTGGTCCTGAGCAGCTGCGGATCCGCGAGCTGCTGAGCCGCATCGGTGAGCGGGTCGACGATGTCGACATCACCGAGGTGATCATCGCCACCGATCCCAATACCGAGGGTGAGGCGACCGCCACCTACCTGGTGCGGATGCTGCGCGACATCCCCGGCCTGACCGTGACGCGGATCGCCTCCGGGCTGCCGATGGGCGGCGATCTGGAGTTCGCCGACGAATTGACCCTCGGCCGGGCCCTCATCGGCCGCCGCGTGCTTGCCTGATTCGCCGAGCCTGTAGTTGACGTGCGGTCCACTCGAACTATTGCACGCCAACTACAGCCTCGGTACGTGTCGGTTGTTGCTGTCAGCATGGCCGCGTGCGTGAGGTGTTCCTTGGCAGTGAAGCGCTGGCGCAGGGCCGGCTCACCGAATACCAGCTGCGTCGGTGGCATCGGGCCATATTTCGTGACGTCTTCGTCCGGAAAGAGCACGAGCCGTCGCTTCGCGACCGGATCGAGGGAGCGTGGTTGCGATCCGGGCGACGAGGTGTCATCGCCGGTGTCGCTGCCGCTGCGCTGCATGGTGCCCAGTGGATTGACGACGACGTTCCGATCGAGCTGATCTGGTCCAACACCAGGCCGCCGCCCGGGCTCATCGCTCGTGCCGGGACGTTGGGCGACGACGAGATTTGCCGTGTAGGTGGCCTGCCGGTCACGTCACTGGCGCGCACCGCGTACGACCTCGGTCGGCATCTGCCGCGGGGGCAGGCCGTGGCGCGCTTGGACGCGCTGTCGCGGGCGACGCCGTTCTCAACCGAAGAAGTGTTGTTGCTGGCCAAGCGCCGCGCGGGGGCGCGTGGTATTCGGCGGTTGCGGGCTGCGTTACCACTTGTCGACGCCGGCGCGGCGTCGCCCAAGGAGACCTGGCTGCGGTTGCTCTTGATTGACGCAGACTTTCCAGCCCCGACCACACAGATACCGGTGGTCGACCGGTACCGCACCGTGGCGGTGCTCGATATGGGTTGGGAGAAATTCAAGGTGGCCGTCGAGTATGACGGCGACCACCACCGCAGCGACCGCCGCCAGTACGTATGGGATCAGCGGCGGCTGCGCAAACTTGCGGAGCTGGGCTGGACCATCATCCGAGTGATCGCCGAGGATGCGCCCGACGGCGTTGTGCTGCGGGTACGTGAGGTGCTCGTTGCCCGCGGTTGGCGGCCCTAGGCGCGCAACCGCTCGCGACGTAACAGATCCACCTCGGGCAGATCCAGTGGCGCCAGCTCACCCACAACCGTGCTCAGCAATAGGTCGGCCAGCTCGGGGTTTCGCGCCAGACACGGCCCGTGCATGTAGCTGGCGACCACGCTGCCCTGCGCCACCCCGTCAACCCCGCCGCCGGCCCGGTTACCCGCACCCTTGAGCACCGCGCCCAGCGGTGACGCCGCGGATCCGAGGACGGTACCGCCTCGGTGGTTCTCGAAACCGGTGAGGCGTTGCGTCAAGCCGGCCAGCAACGGCTTGCTGACCAGCTCGCCAATGGTGCGCGCCTGCTGCGGCGACGTGGTGACGTCCAGCATGCCCACGCCGTCGACCCGTTCCCCCGACGACGTTTCGTACCAGTGCCCGAGCACCTGGATGGCCGCACAGATCGCCAGCACTGGGGCACCCCGAGCCGCGGCGCGTTGCAGGCCCGGATACCGAAGCAGGTGCCGGGTGGCCAAGCGCTGCGCGTAATCCTCCGCGCCGCCCAGCGTGTAGAGGTCCAGCGACTCCGGTACCGGATCGGCCAGCGTGATCTCGATGATCTCGGCGGCGATGCCGCGCAACAGTAGCCGCTGCCGCAGCACCACGGCGTTGCCGCCGTCGCCGTAGGTGCCCATCACGTCGGGCAATACCAGCCCGATCCGCACCATTGATTCAGCCATGGCGCGCCAATCTGCGCTGCAGCTGAAGGAACGCGGTGTAGTTGACGACGACCTCCACCCGCCCGGGCGGGCATGATGCGATGGCTGCCACGGTGTCGTGCACCAGGGTGTGCTTCACTCCCGCATACCCGAGGCGTACCGCCAGGTCGGTGCCGCGTTCGCCGGCGGCCACGACTGGGGTCGCTTTGAAGGACTCCTCGAAGTGCTCGAAACGCACATCCCAGAGCCAGGACAGGTCCTCGCCGTCGGGCACCTGCCCGTTAACCGAGATGACCACTCCAGCCGCGTGCTTGTCCACCATCGACAGCGCTTCCTGCCAGCCGGCTGGATTCTTGGCGAGCAGGATGCGCGCTTCGTGCCCGCCGATCCGGACGGTCCGGTAGCGCCCGGCGACCTCGTCAACTTGGGACACCGCGGCGACGGCCACAGACGGGTCGGCACCCAGCGTGACGGCTGCGGCGACGGCCTCAGCGGCATTGCCGCGATTCACCGTGCCGGGCAGTGCCAGCCGCATCGGCAGGGCCAGCCCGTCGGGCCCGTACAGGGTGTTGTCGTCGAACCACCAGTGCGGGCTGGGTCGCTTGAAGTCGGCGCCGGTGGAATACCAGTGGCCCTGTTCGCGGACGATCACCTCACCGCTGCGTGGGCAGCTGACCGAGTCGTTCGACCATGCGCCACCCGCGGCCACCCATACGACGTTCGGGCTGTCGTAGGCGGCCGACGTCATCAGCACGTCGTCACAGTTTGCGACCACGACCGCGTTCGGGTGCCGGGCCAGGCCGGCGCGCAGCGTGCGCTCGATCACGTTGATCTCACCGACCCGATCGAGTTGATCGCGCGACAGGTTGAGCAAAACGACGACCGCAGCTTCTACTGCATCTAAGACGTGCGGCACGTGCATCTCGTCGACTTCCAGCGCCGCCATCTTGGCGTGGCGGTCAGCGGCGAGCGCGGCCACCAGGCCGGCGTCCATGTTGGCCCCCTCGGCGTTGGTGGCCACTGAACCGTTGGGGTCCGACGCTGCCAGCGCGGCAGCAGTCATCCGGGTGGTCGTCGACTTGCCGTTGGTACCGGTGAGCACGACCGTGCGCCGGCCCGCCCCAAGCTGGCGCAGAATCGAACGGTCCAGGGTCATCGCGACCAGGCCGCCGATCATCGCCCCGGCCCCGCGTCCGGTTACCCGCGACGCCCACCGCGCGCTCGCGCCGGCGGCGAGGGCTAGGTGTGCACGGGTGGTAACCACCCGGGCAGTTTAAGGGCGATCGCAAGCTCGGCGCTTTTTGCCGAGTGCAGCGGGTCGCGCTCATCCCATTCGAATGCCGACACGATGCGCAGCGACCAGGTTATGTCGGTCGGACGTGCCATCCTCAACGTGTGAGCCACACCTGGGGACGGCCGGCCAGCCACCCGGACCGGGGTTGGGCCGTCATCGACGTCGAGACCTCGGGCTTTCGACCGGGCCAGGCCCGGATCATCAGCCTTGCAGTGCTGGGTCTGGACGCCCTCGGCCGGCTGGAGCAATCCGTGGTCAGCCTGCTGAATCCGGGTGTGGACCCGGGCCCCACCCACGTGCATGGCCTGACCGCTGCCATGCTCGAAGACCAGCCGCAGTTCGGCGATGTAGCCGATGACGTGGTCGAGGTGCTGCGTGGGCGCACTCTGGTGGCGCACAATGTCGCGTTCGACTACGCCTTCCTGGCTGCCGAAGCCGAGATCGCCGAGGCCGAACTCCCGGTCGACTTTGTCATGTGCACGGTCGAGCTGGCCCGCCGACTGCAGCTCGACATCGACAATCTACGGCTGGAGACGCTTGCCGCGCATTGGGGCGTGACCCAGCAACGGCCGCACGACGCATTCGACGACGCCCGGGTCTTGGCCGGCATACTGGCAGCCGCCCTAGAGAGCGCGCGTGAACATGACGTTTGGCTGCCGGTACACCCGGTGACCCGACGCCGGTGGCCCAACGGCCGGGTGACCCACGACGAGCTGCGACCGCTCAAGGCGCTGGCTGCTCGGATGACCTGTCCCTATCTCAACCCGGGTCGCTATGTCCAGGGCAGGCCGCTGGTGCAGGGAATGCGGGTCGCGCTGGCGGCCGAGGTAAGACGGACCCACGAGGAACTCGTCGAACGGATCCTGCATGCCGGGCTGGCCTACGCCGATGCCGTCGACCGCGAGACCTCGCTGGTGGTGTGCAACGATGCCGCCCCCGAACAGGGCAAGGGATATCACGCCCTGCAGCTAGGGGTGCCAGTGGTTTCCGACGCCCAATTCATGGCCTGCGTTGGTTCCGTCGTCGGCGGCAACAGCATGGAGCAATTCACCGACGCCACCCTGGTCAACGAGCAGTTCGCCCTGTTCTGAGCACGCTCCCGGACGGGCCAGGCTAACGCCACCTAGCGGGAAGCCCGGTTGACCGCCGATACCACGGCCCGCAGCGACGCGGTGGTGATCGACGGCGCTATGCCCACCCCCCACACCGTGCGTCGCTCGCCGTCGGCAGGACGACCCGTGCCCACGGACGCCTCCACATAGGCCGCGGCCTGAGCATCGTCGCCGGCGCTCATTGCGTGCTCGGAGTAATCCAGCACGGCCACGTCGAACCCGACCTCCCCCAGTGCGTGGACGAACGCGGCCAGCGGGCCGTTTCCTTCGCCGCCGATCTCGGTCTCGACGCCGTTGATCTTGACCGTCGCTGTGATGCTGGTGGTGCCGGTGTCCTCCTCCGGGGCATCGACGCGTTGCTTGATCCGCTCCAGCGGCCACACCGGGGCCAGGTACTCCTCGAAGAACGCGTCCCACATTTCCTTGGGTGTGACCTCGCCCCCTTCTCCCTCACTGATCTTCTGGATCAGTTGGGAGAACTCGATCTGCAGCCGTCGCGGCAGGACCAGGCCGTGGTCGGCCTTCATGATGTAGGCCACCCCCCCCTTGCCGGACTGCGAGTTGACCCGGATTACGGCTTCGTAGGTGCGTCCGACGTCCCTGGGGTCGATCGGCAGGTACGGCACCTGCCACAGCATGTCGTCGACGTCGGTATCCGCAGCATCGGCGTCGAGCTTCATCGCGTCCAGTCCCTTGTTGATGGCGTCCTGATGGCTACCGGAGAACGCGGTGTAGACCAGGTCCCCGCCATAGGGGTGGCGCTCGTGTACCGGCAGCTGGTTGCAGTACTCCACCGTGCGCCGGATTTCGTCGATGTTGGAGAAGTCGATTTGCGGGTCCACGCCTCGGGAGAACAGGTTCAGTCCCAGCGTGACCAGGCATACGTTGCCGGTGCGCTCGCCGTTGCCGAACAAGCAGCCCTCGATCCGGTCCGCACCGGCGGCAAAGCCCAGTTCGGCTGCGGCGACGGCGGTTCCGCGGTCGTTGTGCGGATGCAAGCTCAGGATGACCGCCTCACGATTGGCCAGATTGCGGCTCATCCATTCGATCGAGTCGGCGTAGACATTGGGCGTCGCCATCTCCACGGTTGCGGGCAGGTTGAAGATGATCGGGTTGTCCGGCGTCGGCGCAATGACCTCGCCGACGGCATCGCATACCTGTTTGGCGTAATCCAGCTCGGTTCCGGTGTAGGACTCCGGCGAGTACTCGAACCGCCACCGCGTGCCCGGGTACTTGGCGGCCTGCTCGACACACTTGCGGGCGCCGTCGATCGCGATGGCCTGCACCGCGGCTCGGTCGGCGCGAAAGACCACGCGGCGCTGCAGGATTGACGTGGAATTGTAGAAGTGCACGATGGCTTGCGCGGCGCCTTCGCACGCCTCGAATGTGCGCTCGATCAGCTCGGGACGGCACTGGGTCAGTACCTGGATGGTGACGTCGTCGGGAACGGCGCCCGCGGTGATGATCTCCCGGACAAAGTCGAAGTCGGTCTGGCTGGCCGACGGGAACCCGACCTCGATCTCCTTGTACCCCATGCGTACCAGCAGGTCGAACATGCGGCGCTTGCGGGCGGGGCTCATCGGGTCGATCAGTGCCTGGTTGCCGTCCCGCAGATCCACCGCGCACCATAGCGGTGCCCGATCGATGACACGGTCCGGCCAGGTGCGGTCGGCCAGCCGGATGAATTCGACCTCCTCGGCGAATGGCCGGTACCGGTTGACCGGCATCGACGAACCCCGCTGCGGATTCCACCCCGGCTGGCCGGATCTGGGTGGACCCGCGGGTTTCACGATGGTGCGGACTGACTGATAGACGTCGGGTGAATGAAGATTGGTCACGGTAGTTGCTCCGGGGATGTCAGATGGACTCTCAGACCGGCGCATCGCGAACGTCCCGCGACGGGAAGCCGGTCTGGATCAGACCCCGTCGCGGCGTCCGAGAAGGAGCACCCGCTGCACGCTTTGAACTCTACCGCGATCGGCCCGGAGGCCAAAACGCGAGATCAGAACGGCGGTGGGTCGTCGTTGGTGTGGGGTGGGGCGGGTCCGGTGTGTCGGCGCACCGCGTCCGCATCGGCTTTCGCCACGATCCGATCGACCTGGGCGGCTCGGCGCGGGTCATTGAGGGCCCAGCGCGCCACCTCGACCGCGAGTTCGGTGTCCACGGCGGCCAGCACGTCGGGGTTGGTGATCAGATCGGTGCGATACACGATGGTCGGGAACAGCCGCACATCTATGTCACCGGCGCGGAACACCGCGGCCAGCTTCGGGAGTCGTTCGCGCATGGCGCGGGCGTAGCGCAGCCGGTGGGCCAGTGCGGCGCCCACCGGCTTCCTCGGTGTCGATGGCCCAGTCCTCGGTGTCCGGACAGCGCGAGCCGGTAGCCGAACAATTCCCCGATCGCGGCCCGTTGCGCGGAGGCGGCCCGGTTTTGTATCCGCGCCAACACGCAGATCTGATCCACCAACTCCGCCGGCTCTGGTGTGGTGGCGGGATAGTGTCGTTCGAACAGCTCGTCGAACTGTGATGTCTCGGGACATCACAGCCGACATCTGCTGACGCGGCCGGCCTCCGGTCGGTTGACCGGCGCTCATACCCCCGACCATCGAAATAAATCCAGATGCGCCGGCACGTATTCTGTTGTGGACTTACCCAGGCGGGGACTGGCACGGGGAAGGGAAAAAGTGGCGCTCGTCGTGCAGAAGTACGGCGGATCCTCGGTGGCCGACGCCGAGCGGATTCGCCGCGTTGCCGAACGCATCGTCGAGACCAAGAAGCAGGGAAACGATGTGGTCGTCGTCGTCTCCGCGATGGGTGACACCACCGACGACCTGCTTGACCTGGCTCAGCGGGTATGTCCGGCCCCGCCGCCCCGGGAACTGGACATGCTGTTGACAGCCGGCGAACGCATCTCAAATGCGCTGGTGGCCATGGCGATCGAATCGCTCGGCGCGCACGCCCGGTCGTTCACCGGTTCGCAAGCCGGCGTCATCACCACCGGGACCCATGGCAACGCGAAGATCATCGACGTCACCCCGGGACGGCTGCAAGCCGCGCTCGACGAGGGACGGGTTGTCTTGGTTGCCGGCTTCCAGGGGGTCAGCCAGGACAGCAAGGACGTCACCACGCTGGGGCGCGGCGGGTCGGATACCACGGCGGTGGCCCTGGCCGCGGCGCTGGGCGCCGACGTCTGCGAGATCTACACGGACGTGGACGGCATCTTCACGGCCGACCCGCGGATCGTGCACAACGCCCGCAAGCTGGACACGGTGACATTCGAGGAGATGCTCGAGATGGCCGCCTGTGGCGCTAAGGTGCTGATGCTGCGCTGCGTGGAATACGCCCGCCGCCATAACATTCCGGTGCACGTCCGGTCGTCGTACTCGGACAAGCCGGGCACCGTCGTTGTCGGATCAATCAAGGACATACCCATGGAAGACCCCATCCTGACCGGAGTCGCGCACGACCGCAGCGAGGCCAAGGTGACCATCGTCGGAATTCCCGACATCCCAGGGTATGCGGCCAAGGTGTTCCGGGCCATCGCCGACGCGGACGTGAACATCGACATGGTGTTGCAGAACGTCTCCAAGGTCGAGGACGGCAAGACCGACATCACCTTTACCTGCTCCCGAGACGTCGGACCGACCGCGGTGGCCAAGCTGGACTCGCTCAAGGACGACATCGGCTTCACGCAGCTGCTCTACGACGATCACATCGGCAAGCTGTCGCTGATCGGCGCCGGCATGCGCAGCCATCCGGGGGTTACGGCGACCTTCTGCGAGGCACTGGCCGCGGTCGGCGTCAACATCGATCTGATCTCTACTTCGGAGATCAGGATCTCGGTGCTGTGCCGGGACACCGAGCTGGATAAGGCTGTCGTCGCGTTGCATGAGGCGTTCGGGCTCGGCGGCGCGGAGGAAGCAACGGTCTATGCGGGGACGGGCCGGTAAATGGGCGACCTGTCCATCGGGGTAGTGGGTGCCACCGGTCAGGTGGGTCAGGTGATGCGCACGCTGCTCGACGAACGGGAATTCCCGGCGACATCCGTGCGGTTCTTCGCTTCGGCCCGTTCGCAGGGGCGCAAGCTGGCCTTCCGTGGTCAGGAGATCGAAGTCGAAGACGCCGAGTCTGCGGACCCGAGCGGGCTGGACATCGCGTTGTTCTCCGCCGGCTCGGCCATGTCGAAGGTACAGGCGCCGCGGTTCGTTGCCGCCGGTGTGACGGTGATCGACAACTCGTCGGCGTGGCGCAAGGACCCCGACGTGCCGTTGGTGGTCTCCGAGGTGAACTTCACAAGAGATGTCGCCGCCGGGCCCCGGTCTCTCAAAAAAGGCATCATCGCCAACCCGAACTGCACCACCATGGCTGCGATGCCGGTGCTCAAGGTGCTGCACGACGAAGCCCAGCTGGTACGCATGGTTGCCTCGACCTATCAAGCGGTGTCCGGCAGCGGCTTGGCCGGGGTGGCCGAGCTGGCCGAGCAGGCGCGCGCGGTAATCGGCGGCGCCGAGCGACTGGTCCACGACGGCGGCGCCGTCGAATTCCCGGCGCCCAGCAAGTACGTCGCGCCCATTGCGTTCAACGTGGTGCCGCTGGCCGGATCGTTGGTGGACGACGACTCCGGCGAGACCGACGAGGACCAGAAGCTGCGCTTCGAGAGCCGCAAGATCCTCGGCATTCCCGACCTGCAGGTCAGCGGCACCTGTGTGCGGGTGCCGGTGTTCACCGGCCACTCGCTATCGATCAACGCCGAATTCGCCCGGCCGATCTCACCCGAGCGATCCCGCGAACTGCTCGACGCCGCCCCGGGCGTGAAGCTGGTCGACGTGCCGACGCCGCTGGCCGCCGCGGGCGTCGATGAATCACTGGTCGGCCGCATCCGGCAGGACCCGGGTGTACCCGACGGGCGTGGCCTGGCGCTGTTCGTCTCGGGGGACAATCTACGCAAGGGGGCGGCACTGAACACCATTCAGATTGCCGAGCTGCTGGCTGCCGAGTTCGGTTGAGTTCTGTTCGGGCCGCGCTTTTCGCTGCGCTGTGTTTTGTTGCACCGCAATGTTTTTGGACTGCGCACGCGGATCCGCCGGCTCCGGCGCCGCAGCCGATCCTGCCTCCGCTGACACCGGGTCAGGTGGTGCGGATCGGTCCGACGGCCGGCACCGGAACCCGCACCGGGGATTACGGCGTCGGGGCCACCGATCTGTGCGAGTTCGTCGAGTTCCCCACTCAACTGCTGCAGGTTTGCGGTGACAGCTTTGCCGGTCAGGGTGTCGGCTTCGGCGGCTGGTACGCGCCGATCGCGCTGCACGTCGACGTCGCTTCGGTCGACGACCCGGGCGGGGTGCGCTACACCGGCGTCACCGGAGTCAGCAAACCGCTGCTGGCCGATGCCACGCCGCCGGGGACTTCCCAGTTGCCCGCCGGGGTCGTGCAGATCAACCGCCGCAACTATCTGCTGGTGACCACCACCGAGAACCTCGAGCCACTGAACTCGCGGCTGGTGAAGGTCGAGCCGGCGCGCGGCGGGTGGCAGACCGTACCGGGGTCTCGGCGCGACGACTCATACCAGGACGGTCGGCAGACGCAGATCAGCGGGTACTACGACCCGATCCCCACGCCGGATTCGCCGACCGGGTGGGTGTACATCGTGGCCAACAGCTTCACCCGCCGGCAGCCGGCGGTGCTGTATCGGGCTACCCCGGAGGCGTTCACGGACCGCTCCCGGTGGCAGGGCTGGGCGTCAGGACCCGACGGCGGGTGGAACAAGCCGCCGACACCGCTATGGCCCGACCAGGTCGGCGAGATGAGCATCAGGCAGATCGACGGCCAGACCGTGCTGTCGTATTTCAACGCCACCACCGGTGACATGGAAGTGCGGGTGGCCCACGACCCCACGGCCCTGGGCACCGCACCGGTCACCACGGTCGTGCAACACGCCGACTGGCCCGATCCGGCGGAGAGCCTGCCGCCCCCGTACGACAACCGGCTCGCGCAACCGTATGGCGGCTACATCTCGCCCGGGTCCACGCTCGATGAGTTGCGGATTTTCGTCAGCCAGTGGGATACCCGCGCCCGGGTGAACGCGCCGTACCGGGTGATTCAATTCGCGGTCAACCCGTTCAAGCCCAGCTCGGAGGACTAGCCCGGCCGGCGGCGGTGGTGGCTCACAGCTGCTACATAACTGGCACATAGCCGGCACCACTGATTGCCCAGGCATCATTCGACACATGAGTGAAACACCTGGAACCCCGACCGCGCCGACTTCTACCGCGACTGCGCCGCCTCCTCCGCCGGCAAGCGTGGCACCACACCAGACCCCGAAGGTCTTCAAGGCCGCGGCGTGGGTGACCATCGCCGCCGGGACCGTGTTCATCGTCGCGGTCATCTTCTTTACCGGCTACGCCCTCGGCCGGCACGCCGGTCACGGTGGCTACCACCACCGTCACCACAAGCACGATGCGATGATGTTGCGACCGGGAACCCCGCACGCTGGCCCCGCGGCAGTGCGTCCCGGCCCGGGCCCGGCCGGTCCGGGACAGGTGCCGCGGTCTGTCAGTCCTCCCGCGACAACCGCTCCGTAGCCCGTAGCCCGTAGCCCGTAGCCCGTAGCCCGTAGCCCGGCGCTCGCGCGAGCGCGAGGGCCGGGCTGCACCAGTTCATTGCAAGTTTGTAGTAAGAACTCTTTACGTTGTTGCAGGCCTGAGCGATATTCAAGACATGAGCGAAACTCCCGAACCCGCAGCCCCAGTCGCCGCAGCTCCGCCACCGCCACCACCGCAGCAGGAAAAGCCGCCCAGGCTGTACCGGGCCGCGGCATGGGTGGTGATCGTGGCCGGAATCGTTTTCATCACCGCCGTCGTGTTCTTCTCCGGTGCTGTGGTTCTTGGGCACGGGAAGTGTCACCACCACCGCCATCACCAGCACGGCATGTTCGGGCCCGCCGGGCCCGGTGGTCCCGGCAATCTCGGTCCGGGGGCCGGATGGCAGTTCAGGTTCCCCGGCGGACCCCCGCCGCCGGGCATGGGCCCCGGTTTCCCGGGCGGTCCCGGTTTCCCGGGCGGTCCCCCGGCAGCGGGTCCGGCTGGTCCCGGTCCCATTCCGGTGCCGACCACTCCCGGTCCCACCACCGCTCCGACGCGCCCCTAACGGCTGGCCGGACTGCGACCCGCCCGGCGTCCCGTTTAGGGGTACCGGACCCGGGGGTATCACCGTGAGAGTGTTTGCTGCCCGGGGATTTCCGTTCAATCATCCTTAGCGAGGAGATGGCGAAATGACGGATCGCTATACAACAAATGACGCCGGCAACCCCGCACCCAGCGACGACCAGTCGCTGACGGTCGGCCCCGACGGCCCGATCCTGCTGCAGGATCACTACCTGATCGAGCAGATGGCCAACTTCAACCGGGAACGTATCCCGGAGCGCCAGCCGCACGCCAAGGGCGGCGGCGCGTTCGGGCGCTTCGAGGTGACCAACGACGTCAGCGCGTACACCAGGGCCGCGGTGTTCCAGCCGGGCACCAAGACCGAGATGCTGGCCCGATTCTCCACGGTCGCCGGTGAGCGCGGCAGCCCGGACACCTGGCGGGACCCGCGGGGGTTCGCGCTGAAGTTCTACACCGTCGACGGCAATTTCGACCTGGTCTGCAACAACACCCCGGTCTTTTTCATGCGTGACCCGTTGAAGTTCCAGCACTTCATCCGCTCGCAGAAGCGCCGGCTGAACAACAACCTGCGCGACCACAACATGCAGTGGGACTTCTGGACGCTTTCCCCGGAATCAGCCCATCAGGTGACGTGGCTGATGGGGGATCGGGGTATCCCGAAGACCTGGCGGAACATGAATGGCTATGGCTCGCACACCTACAGCTGGATCAATGCCACCGGCGAGATCTTCTGGGTGAAGTACCACTTCAAGACCGATCAGGGCATCGGCTTCTTGACCCAGGAGGAGGCCGACCGGCTGGCCGGCACGGATGCCGATTACCACCAACGGGACCTCTACGAGGCGATCGAACGCGGCGAGTATCCGAGCTGGTCGCTGAAAGTGCAGATCATGCCGTTCGAGGAGGCCAAAACCTACCGGTTCAACCCCTTCGACCTGACCAAGGTGTGGCCGCACAGCGACTATCCATTGATCGACGTCGGCAAGATGACGCTGGACCGCAACGTCACCGACTACCACACCGAGATCGAACAGGCGGCGTTCGAGCCCAACAACATCGTGCCCGGCACCGGATTGAGCCCGGACAAGATGCTGCTGGCCCGCGGTTTCTCCTACGCCGATGCGCATCGCGCCCGGTTGGGGACCAACTACAAGCAAATCCCGGTCAACTCACCGCAGGTTGAGGTGCACAGCTACTCCAAAGAGGGGGCGATGCGGGTCAAGAACGCCTCCGACCCGGTATACGCGCCCAACTCCTACGGTGGCCCGCAGGCCGACCCGGCACGCGCCGCCGAGGTGGCCTGGTTTGCCGACGGGCAGCTGGTGCGCGCCGCGTACACGCTGCACGCCGAGGACGACGACTGGGGGCAGGCCGGCACCATGGTCCGCGAAGTTCTCGACGATGCCGCTCGGGAACGATTGGCGCACAACATTATTGGGCACGTTTCCAACGGAGTGAAAGAGCCGGTGCTGTCGCGGGTGTTCGAGTACTGGCGCAACGTCGACCCCGATCTCGCCAAGTCGGTCGAGGCGGCGGTGCGGGCCAACTTGGATCAGTAATTCCGTTCAGCCCAGAGCGACGATGCCCGAGCCAGCCCGGCTTCTGTTCGGTTTGCCGGGTTGGCATGATCGAGCCCATGACCAATGTCGACGTCGATATCACGGTCCGCGGGTAGCCGGGCAATTGAATCCAGCGATGCGAACTACCACCGCCGTAGTGTGCCTCGGCCTGGGCCTCGGCGGGGTTCTCTCTGCCCCCGTGGCCGATGCGCACCCATCGGAGCCAGGAGTTGTTTCCTATGCGGTCCTCGGCAAGGGTTCGGTCGGCAACATCGTCGGGGCGCCAATGGGGTGGGAGTCGGTGTTCACCCGGCCGTTCCAGGCGTACTGGGTCGAACTGCCGGCGTGCAACAACTGGGTGGACATCGGGTTACCCGAGGTGTACGACGACCCCGACCTGGCGTCGTTCAACGGCGCCACCACGCAGACGTCCGCCACCGACCAAACCCACCTCGTCAAGCAGGCGGTTGGCGTATTCGCTAGCAACGACGCCGCAGACCGGGCGTTTCATCGCGTTGCGGACCGCACCGGGGGTTGCTCGGGGCAGACCACCGCGATCCACCTGGACGACGGGACGACGCAGGTCTGGTCGTTCGCCGGTGGGCCGCCCAGCGGTACCGACGAGGCGTGGACCAAACAAGAGGCCGACACCGATCGGCGCTGCTTTGTTCAAACCAGGCTGCGCGAAAACGTATTGTTGCAGGCCAAGGTCTGTCAGTCGGGCAACGCCGGTCCCGCGGTCAGCGTGCTGGCCGGGGCAATGCAGAACACACTGGGCCAATAGCCGCGCAGGAATTTGGGTACCCGGGTTTCGCCCGACGCGGCCAAGTCGTTCGGGAATATGTCGGGGCGATCGGGAAGATGAACGGGTGGCGGCTATCGTTCTGGTAGCCGCGCAACCAACGGTCCGCAGGCATGCCTGGGCATGCGCCGGGCCCGGAGGGATCGTGATATGACGCTTGCCGCCATGACCGCCGCGGCTTCGCAGCTGGACGGCGCGAGTTCGGACGACATCGAGATCGCCAGTTCGTTGGCCGCCGTGGAGTACATCTCGGACGGCTGCCTCGTCGATGGGCCGGTGGGACTTGTCGGTCTGGAGCTGGAGGCGCACTGCTTCGACCCGGCCGATCCGTATCGCCGGCCTAGCTGGGACGAGATCACCGAGGTCCTCGAGTGGCTGAGTCCGCTGCCGGGCGGCAGCGTGGTCAGCGTGGAGCCCGGTGGTGCCGTGGAACTGTCGGGTCCGCCTACTGACGACGTCCTGGCCGCGATCGGTGCGATGACGCGCGACCAGAAGGTGCTGCGTTCGGCGCTCGCCGACGCCGGGCTGGGGCTGGCCTTCCTGGGCGCGGACCCGCTGCGGCCGCCGGTGCGGGTCAATCCGGGGGCACGCTATCGGGCCATGGAACAGTTTTTCTACGCCAGCCATAGTGGAGCGACCGGCGCGGCGATGATGACATCGACGGCCTCGATCCAGATCAATGTGGACGCCGGGCCGCGGGCGGGCTGGGCTGCGCGGGTGCGGTTGGCGCACGCTCTGGGGCCGACGATGATCGCGATCGCCGCCAACTCACCGATGCTGGGCGGTCAGTTCTCCGGCTGGCAGTCCACCCGGCAGCGGGTGTGGGGTCGGATGGACGCCGCGCGCTGCGGCCCCATTCTCGGTGCCAGCGGCGACCACCCGGGCATCGACTGGGCGCGGTACGCCCTGAAGGCACCGGTGATGATGGTGCGAAGCCCGGACGCTCAAGACACTTGTGCCGTTACGCACTATGTGCCCTTCACCGACTGGGCGGACGGCCGGGTGCTGCTGGGTGATCGCCGCCCCACCGTCACCGATCTGGAATACCACCTGACCACGCTGTTCCCGCCGGTGCGACCACGACGCTGGCTGGAGATTCGCTACCTGGACAGCGCGCCCGACGAGGTTTGGCCCGCGGTGGTGTTCACGCTGGTGACGTTGCTCGACGACCCGGCAGCGGCAGACCTGGCGGTGGACGCGGTCGAACCGGTGGCCAAGGCCTGGGACGCCGCGGCCCGGATCGGCCTGGGTGACCGGCGACTCCACCTGGCAGCCAACCGCTGTCTGGCCATCGCCGCGCAGCGGGTACCGGCGGAACTCACCGACGCGATGCAGCGGTTGATCGACAACGTCGACCGGGGCGTCTGCCCAGCAGACGAGTTCTCCGACCGGGTGATCGAGTGCGGCATCGCGCCGGCCGTCGCCCGGATGGTGCGAGGGGGACCGTGACTTCACGGGAGCGGCTGGCGGGCGAGCTGGCGCGGGCACGGACGCGGACGCTGCGGCTGGTCGACTTCGACGATGCCGAGCTTTGTCGCCAATACGACCCGTTGATGAGCCCGCTGGTGTGGGACCTGGCACACATCGGTCAGCAGGAAGAGCTATGGCTGTTGCGCGGCGGAGACCCTGGCCAGCCCGGGATTCTGCCGCCGGCCGTCGAGGGGCTCTACGACGCCTTCGAACACTCCCGCGCCGTTCGGGTCGAGTTGCCACTGTTGTCGCCGGAGGGGGCGCGGTCCTATTGCGCGACGGTGCGGTCCGCCGCGCTGGACGCCCTCGATGCGCTACCCGACGAAAGCGACGGCTTCGTGTTCGGGATGGTGATCAGCCACGAGAACCAGCACGACGAAACCATGCTGCAGGCATTGAACCTGCGTCCCGGCCCGCCGCTGTTGCGCGAGCCGTCCGCCCTGCCCGCCGGACGGCCCCCGGTGGCAGGAACGTCGGTGCCGGTGCCCGGCGGCCCGTTCGTGCTGGGCGTGGACGCCGCGGATGAGCCGCACTCGTTGGACAACGAACGTCCGGCCCACGTCGTCGACGTGCCCGGATTCCGGATCGGCCGGGTTCCGGTCACCAACGGTGAGTGGCAGGACTTCATCGACGACGGCGGTTACACCCAATCCCGATGGTGGTCGACGCGCGGCTGGCAGCATCGCCAGCGTGCCGGGCTGGCCGCACCGCAATTCTGGAGTTCAGGCGGGCGGACCCGGACCCGGTTCGGTCACGTCGAGGACATTCCCGCAGATGAGCCGGTGCAGCATGTCAGCTATTTCGAGGCCGAGGCGTACGCCGCCTGGGCCGGCGCGCGGCTGCCCACCGAGGTGGAATGGGAAAAGGCTTGCGCGTGGGATCCGGTGACGGGCTTCCGGCGCCGCTACCCGTGGGGAGCCGAGGAGCCGTCCGACGCCCGTGCCAACCTGGGTGGGGGAGCGCTGCGCCCGGCGCCGGTGGGCGCCTACCCGGCCGGGGCTTCGGCGTACGGGGCCGAGCACATGCTGGGCGATGTCTGGGAGTGGACCGCCTCGCCGTTGCGGCCCTGGCCGGGGTTCGTCCCGATGATCTATGAGCGCTACTCGCAGCCGTTCTTCGGCGGCGATTATCGCGTGCTGCGCGGCGGCTCGTGGGCGGTGGCGCCGACCATTCTGCGGCCCAGCTTCCGCAACTGGGATCACCCGTATCGGCGCCAGATCTTTGCCGGTGTCCGGTTGGCGTGGGACATCTGATGTGCCGTCACCTGGGTTGGCTCGGGGCAGAAGTCGCGGTTTCCGCGCTGGTGCTGGACCCGCCACAGGGTCTGCGGGTGCAGTCGTATGCGCCACGCCGGCAAAAGCACGGGCTGATGAACGCGGACGGCTGGGGCGTCGGATTCTTCGACGGCACCGTGCCGCGGCGCTGGCGCAGCCCCGCTCCGCTGTGGGGAGACACGTCGTTCGATTCGGTCGCACCGGCGCTGCGTAGCCACTGCATGGTCGCCGCGGTGCGCTCGGCGACCGTCGGCATGCCGATCGAAGTCAGCTCCACCCCGCCGTTCACCGATGGTCACTGGTTGCTGGCGCACAACGGTGTGGTCGACCGAGCCGTGTTGCCGCTGCGCTCGTCGGCCGAATCGGGTTGCGACAGTGCGATACTTGCGGCCACCATCTTCGCTCATGGTCTGGACGCGCTGGGTGACACCGTTGTTCAAGTCGGAGCGGCCGACCCAAACGCCCGGCTAAATATATTGGCGGCCAACGGAACCCGGATCGTCGCGACCACCTGGGGAGACACGCTGTCCATCCTGCGGCGCGCCGACGGGGTGGTTCTGGCCAGTGAACCGTATGACGACCACCCCGACTGGGAGGACGTGCCGGATCGTCACCTGGTCGAAGCAACGGCCGCGGGGGTCACGCTGACCGCTTTGGATCGCGCGAAAGGACCTTGATGACACTGTCGCTTGCTAACCATCTGGCCGAGGATTCGGCATATGTCGCGTTGCGCCGCGACGTGCACGATGGCCTACGCAATACACCGAAATCGTTGCCGCCCAAGTGGTTCTACGATTCGGTAGGCAGTGAGCTATTCGATCAGATCACCCGGTTGCCGGAGTACTATCCGACCCGTGCCGAGGCCGGCATCCTTCGGGCCCGAGCGGGGAAAGTGGCTTCCGCCAGCCAGGCCGATACGCTGGTCGAATTGGGCAGCGGCACATCGGAGAAGACCCGGATGCTGCTGGATGCGTTGCGTCACCGCGGATCGTTGCGCAGGTTCGTGCCGTTCGACGTCGACGCCAGCGTGTTGTCGGCGACCGCGACCGCTATCCAGCGTGAATACGCAGGGGTCGAGATCAAGGCGGTTTGTGGGGATTTTGAGGAGCACCTGACCGAGATTCCCAGTGGCGGACGGCGCCTATTCGTGTTCTTGGGGTCGACGATCGGCAATCTCACCCCCGAGCCACGCGCGGAGTTCCTGGCGAACCTGGCCGCGGTGATGCGGCCGGGCGACAGTCTGCTGCTGGGCACCGACCTGGTCAAGGACACCGACCGGCTGGTGCGTGCCTACGACGATGCCGCCGGGGTGACGGCCCGGTTCAATCGCAACGTGCTCGCGGTGATCAACCGAGAACTCGACGGGGATTTCGACGTCGATGCCTACCAGCACGTCGCCCGCTGGAATGCCGCCGAGGAGCGGATCGAGATGTGGCTGCGGGCCGACCGCCGGCAGCGGGTGCGGGTCGGTGCGCTGGACCTGACCGTCGACTTCGCCGCCGGTGAGGAGATGTTGACCGAGGTGTCGTGCAAGTTCCGCCCGGAAGCGGTCGGTGCCGAACTGGCCGCCGCCGGGCTGCGTCGCATCGGGTGGTGGACCGACGAAGCCGGTGACTTTGGCCTGTCGCTGGCCGCCAAGTGAGCGAAAGCGATTCGCTGGCCGACCGATGGCGGGTGGCTCGACCGCCGGTTGCCGGGCTGCACCTGGACAGCGCGGCTTGTTCGCGCCAGAGTTCCGCGGTGCTGGACGCCGCGGCCGAGCACGCGCGGCACGAAGCCGAGGTTGGCGGATACGTCGCGGCTGAGGCCGCCACGCCGGTGCTCGATGCCGGGCGCGCGGCGGTTGCCGCGTTGAGCGGCATGCCCGGCGCCGAGGTGGTGTTCACCACCGGCTCACTGCACGCGCTGGATCTGTTGCTGGGCAGCTGGCCGGGGGAGAATCGCGCGCTGGCCTGCCTGCCGGGCGAATACGGGCCGAACCTAGCTGTGATGGCCGCCCATGGCTTCGACCCGCGCCCCTTGCCGACCCTGCAGGACGGCAGGTTGGCGCTCGACGACGCGGCCTTCACGTTGGCGAACGACCCGCCCGGCCTGGTGCACCTGACCGTTGTGGCCAGCCACCGTGGCGTCGTGCAACCGCTGGCGATGCTGGCGCAACTCTGCGCCGAGCTGACACTGCCACTCGTCGTGGACGCCGCGCAGGGGCTGGGACACGTGGACTGTGCGGTGGGCGCGGATGTCACCTATGCGTCGTCGCGCAAGTGGATCGCCGGGCCGCGCGGTGTTGGCGTGTTGGCGGTTCGCCCTGAATTGATGGAGCGGTTGTGTCCGAGACTGCCCGCGCCGGACTGGGTGCCGCCGCTGCCGGTCGCCCAACAACTCGGCTTCGGCGAGGCCAATATCGCTGCACGAGTGGGATTTTCGGTTGCGCTTGGTGAGCATCTGGCGTGCGGGCCGACGTCCGTTCAAGCACGCCTGGCCGAGCTGGGCGGCCTCGCCCGGACCGTACTCGCCGATGTGCCCGGGTGGCGGGTTGTCGAAGCGGTTGACGAGCCGAGCGCGATCACCACCCTGGCGCCGGTCGACGGCGCCGACCCGGCAGCGGTGCGGGCCTGGTTGCTCGCGCAGCGGCGGATCGTGACCACCTACGCCGGAGTGGAACGGGCACCGCTGGAGTTGACGGCACCGGTGCTGCGGATCTCGCCGCACCTGGACAACACCGCCGAGGACCTGGGCATCTTCGCCGAGGCGTTGGTCGCGGCGACCGCGGCTACGTGACGCCGAGCGTCACGCCAACGTGACCGCGGAGGCACAGATGACGCCGTTAGCCTGCCTTGTGGGCCGTCAGCAGGAAGGCGGGGAACTTCATCCGCCCCTTTTCGTCGCGGTCGTGCGGCGGAAACTGGATCGGCGGTCCGTCGGGCTGCGGCGGAAACGCGGGCACATTGGCATGGATGAAGGCCGGGCGGATTTCGTCGATGTCCCAGTATTTGCTGACCGCGGCACGCAACTCATCCTCGTCGACTTCGTTGGGTTTGGTTTCCAACTCCTCGGGGAAAGCGCCCTTGGCGAACACCAGCACGAAATAGCTGGCGCCCGGGGCTGCCGCGCGGTGCACCGACCTCAGGTAGCCGTCCCGGCCCTCTACCGGCAGCGAGTGAAACAGAGTGCTGTCGATCACCGTCGAGAACCGGTTGGCCGAGCCGGCTGGATAAGCGGCGAAATCGGTGATATCGGCTTGCGCGAAGCCGGCCGTAGTCAAACCCCGCTCCTTGGCGGCCTTGGTGGCGGCCGCGATGGCGGTGGGCGTGAGGTCGATGCCGACCACGGTGTAGCCGTCGGCGGCGAGCGCCAGTGACAGCTCGGCGTATCCGCACCCGGCATCCAGCACGTCGCTGTGCACCTTGCCGGCAGCGATCAGCGCGGCCAGTTCGGGCTGTGGTTCACCGATGTTCCACGGCGGGGGACCTTCGAATACGCCCTGTTGGCGGTAGGCATCGTCCCAATCCAGTACCTCAGGTGACATGGTTCCAACCTACGCGTCGTCACAGCGCCCAGGTGTGCACCGGTTCGTTGGTGTGCATGTGCTCGCAGTACCGGCGCAGCATCTCGGCCAGTGCCGCGGGCCGGGTCAGCCCGCCGTCTTGCAGAGCCCGCACGGTGGCCACCTGCCAGCGCGCACCGTTGCGCCCGGTCTGGGCGCGGCCCCCGATGACACCGAGAAACCGGTCGCGTACCTCCGCGTCGACACCCCACCGCCGCAGTCCCTCGTCGGCCATCGGCAGCAAAGTGTCGGACACCAACTCCTGCGCCCGCACCTCGCCCAGGCCCGGCCAGTGCAACCGAGCCTGAATGCCGTACCTGGCTGCCGCAAGGAAATTTGCTTGTGCCGCAGCGAAACTCATCCTCGTCCACAATGGGCGCTCCGCTTCGGACAGGCCGCGCAACGCGCCATAGTAGAAGGCGTAATTCGCCAGCATGTCGACGACCGTCGGCCCCGCGGGCAGCACGCGGTTCTCCAGCCGCAGGTGCGGGCGCCCATCGACCACGTCATACACCGGCCGATTCCACCGGTACACCGTGCCGTTATGCAGCCGCAGCTCGGAGAGCTGCGGGACGCGTCCGGTCGAAAGCTCGGCGACTGGGTCCTCGTCGGACACCTCGGGCAGCAAGGACGGGAAGTAGCGGATGTTCTCCTGGAACAGGTCGAGAATCGAGGTGATCCAGCGCTCGCCGAACCACACCCGGGGTCGCACCCCTTGCGATTTCAGCTCCTCGGGGCGGGTGTCGGTGGACTGCGTGAACAGCTCGATGCGGGTTTCCGACCACAGCTGGTGGCCGAAGAAGTAGGGCGAGTTGGCGCCCAGCGCCAGCTGCGGTCCGGCCAGCACCTGGGCCGCATTCCAGTTGGCCGCAAAATCCGCTGGAGCTACTTGCAAATGCAATTGCACACTGGTGCAAGCGGATTCGGGTGCGATAGATCCGGCACGGCAGCTCAGCGGTTCCGGGCCGGCAATGTTGATCGGGATGTCCTCGCCGCGGGCACGAAAGATCGAGGCGTTGAGGGCCGCATACCGCGTTGACTCGCTCATCCAGCCGTCGGTCAGATGCTCGGGCATCAGCGTGGGCAGGATGCCGATCATCACTATGTGGGCGCCACCGGAGCTGGCCTTGGTCTCGGCATCGTTGAGGCTAGCGCGGACTTCTGCCTCCAGCTCCAGGCCGGTGTGTCCCGGTAGCGGCCGGGGCGGCACGTTGAATTCGATATTGTAGGCCCCCAATTCGCTTTGGTAGGCCGGATCGGCGATGGCATCCAGCACATAGCGGTTCGACATGGCCGGCTGGTAGTCGGCGTCGACCAGGTTGCATTCGATCTCCATGCCGGTGAGTTGCCGCTCGGATTCGAAACTGGTCTGCGCAAGCATCGTCTCGAAGACGTCCAAGCACAGCCGCACCTTACGCTGGTACGCCCGCTGCTGTTCGCGGGTATACGTGGTGCGCTTGACCTCTTCGCCCACATCGCCGATGCAACAGGTTTACCGGCCGCTACGCAAGTGGTTGCCCGGGTAGACCATCATGGACGATGCCAGGAAGTGTCACACCTCACGCCGGAGGAGAGCAGTTGGCCGAGTTCGGTGAATTCATAGCCGCCATTGACCAGGGCACCACCAGCACCCGCTGCATGATCTTTGATCACGACGGCGCCGAGGTGGCCCGCCACCAGCTAGAACACGAGCAGATCCTGCCCCGGGCCGGCTGGGTGGAACACAACCCGGTCGAGATCTGGGAGCGTACCGCGTCGGTGCTGCTCTCGGCGCTCAACGTCACCAATCTATCGTCGAAAGATATTGCTGCCCTGGGGATTACCAATCAACGCGAGACGACACTGGTATGGGATAGGCGGACCGGCAGACCGTATTACAACGCGATCGTTTGGCAGGACACCCGCACCGACCGCATCGCGTCGGCACTGGACAGGGACGGTCGTGGCGACGTGATCCGCCGCAAGGCCGGTCTGCCGCCGGCGACATACTTCTCCGGCGGGAAGTTGCAGTGGATCCTGGACAACGTCGATGGGGTGCGCGCAGCCGCCGAACGCGGCGATGCGCTGTTCGGCACCCCGGACACCTGGGTGCTGTGGAACCTGACCGGCGGTCCGCGGGGCGGTGTGCACGTTACCGACGTGACCAACGCCAGCCGCACCATGTTGATGGATCTCGAAACGCTGGACTGGGACGACGAGCTGCTGTCGTTCTTCGCCATCCCCCGCGCGATGTTGCCGCAGATCGCGGCGTCGAGCCCGCTACGCGCGTACGGCGTCACCGCCGATACCGGACCGCTGGGTGGCGAGGTGCCGATCACCGGCATGCTCGGCGACCAGCATGCCGCGATGGTCGGTCAGGTCTGCCTGGCCGAGGGGGAGGCGAAGAACACCTACGGGACCGGGAATTTTCTGCTGCTGAACACCGGTGAAACCATCGTGCGATCGGACAATGGCCTGCTGACCACGGTCTGCTACCAATTCGGAAACGCCAAACCCGTGTACGCGCTTGAGGGTTCGATCGCGGTGACCGGCTCGGCGGTGCAGTGGCTACGCGATCAGCTGGGCATCATCAGCGGCGCCGCGCAGAGCGAGTCGCTGGCCCGTCAGGTCGCCGACAACGGCGGGGTGTACTTCGTACCGGCGTTTTCCGGGTTGTTCGCCCCGTACTGGCGATCCGATGCCCGCGGAGCGATCGTCGGGTTGTCGCGGTTCAACACCAATGCGCACCTGGCTCGCGCGACGCTGGAGGCGATCTGCTACCAGAGCCGCGATGTGATGGACGCCATGGCAGCGGACTCCGGCGTGCGCCTGGAAGTGTTGAAGGTGGACGGCGGGATCACCGGCAACGACCTGTGTATGCAGATCCAGGCCGACGTGCTGGGCGTGGATGTGGTACGGCCGGTGGTTGCCGAGACCACCGCGCTGGGCGCTGCCTACGCGGCGGGTCTGGCGGTCGGCTTCTGGACGGACCCGACCGACCTGCGGACGAACTGGCAGGAGGACAAGCGGTGGACGCCCACCTGGACCGACGAAGAGCGCGCCGCTGGCTATGCGGGCTGGCGTAAGGCGGTGCAGCGAACCCTGGATTGGGTCGACGTGTCCTAGCCCGACGTTCCCGCCTAGCTTGGCGGCGAGAGCGTCCGTTCCTTCCGGCTTCAACCGGTGCGGCCGTCGTGGCCGTTCCCGCCGGCTCCGCCGCGCTCACCGGGCCCACCCATGCCGCCGGTCTCACCATTGCCGATCAGCGGGCGCCCCAGCAGCGCCGGACGAACTGGTCTGAAACGTTGCCGCCTGCGTATTGGGCGCCTGGTACCGCTGCGGCAACCACGTGGTCGTGTTCGCCGCCGCGGTCACTACTTCCGGTGCCGCGACAAATGACGTCGCTGCGCTCCGATCACCGCGTCAACCAGGCTGCTTCGACTCGGCTATCGGCTCCCAGTCAGCGAAAAGTTGACACCGGTGATGGTATCGCAGTCGCAGCAACACGTCGGGCGTTCCGGGGATCAGCCCGGCACCACTGCAGCAGCTAGTTGGGCGGCGAGAACCCGCGGGTGTCGGGCGGTTGCTGTGGCCAGGGAACC
Source organism: Mycobacterium decipiens (assembly GCF_963853665.1). Taxonomy (NCBI): domain Bacteria; kingdom Bacillati; phylum Actinomycetota; class Actinomycetes; order Mycobacteriales; family Mycobacteriaceae; genus Mycobacterium; species Mycobacterium decipiens. The sequence goes on along the minus strand of NZ_OY970459.1, from coordinate 5,004,365 downwards.
ACTTGGGGTGCCGGCGGATCGGGCTCCGGCCACGGGATCGCCGGTTGTTGAAGAGGCCACGGCGCAGCGCCGGGCGGACCGGGCAGCAAACCGTGGTAAGGCGCCGGTTGGGGCCATGGCACAGCTCGCGGGGGAGGCATCGTGGGACGCAGTCTCGCCAGTTCACGCCGGTGCCGTTCGGCGAGAACGGCGGCAAGGACCAACTGCGGTGGAACACCGGGTGGCGGTGGCGGGGCGATGCGGGAAACCACATCACCGGCGATCCGGTAGGCCATCTGCTCGCGTAGCGCGGGATCGAGTTGCCTTGCCCGGGACAGAAATTGACGCGCAACCTCGGCTTGGCCGGCGGTGAGCCCGGACAGTTGCAGCGACGACGCCCACCAGGCCAGCGACGGTGGCATCATCGGCGGTGGCCCCAATCGGGGGCCGCGTTCGCTGACGACGATTGTGCCCGCGAAGACGTCGCCGACGCGTTTGGCCTTCGGTGACAACATGCTGCAGATCACGGCCGGGCTCCCGAGCAGCATCCAGATCTCCACCACCGACGCCAGTGCTCGAAACAGCGCCTGGCGGAACCGTTCTGGGCCACCGTCGTCGGACACCACCCGCAGGCCCATCACTATCTTGCCCACCGACCGGCCCCGTGTCGCGGTTTCCAACAGCAGGGGATAGCCGACCATCACCAGCACCGTGAAGATGATCAGAAACGCGGTGGTCAACGCCTCGTCGAACTCGGTCAGGGTGGCCGCCCACAGCATCAGACCGAGGATGTAGCCGATGAATATCACGGTGATATCGATGACCGCGCCGATCGCCCGCACCGGTAACTGGGCGATCTGGACATCGAGCACCACGGCGTCCCCGGTCACCACCTCCGACATACCAAGGAACGCTACAGGTTTTGCGGCGGCAACCTGATCCGGTCGGCTTTTGCCCAGCGTGAGCTCACTGCGAAATTTCCGCCGATTTTTCGCAGTGAGTTCACGCTCAGCGGCTTAGGTAGGCTGCGCAGGGTGGATGTCGACGCGTTCTTGCTGACCCACCGCGGCACGTGGGACCGGCTCGATCAGTTGGTCAAGAGGCGCCGCTCGCTGAGCGGAGCCGAAGTCGATGAACTCGTCGAGCTCTATCAGCGGGTGTCCACGCATCTGTCGATGCTGAGATCGGTTTCGTCGGATCAGTTGGTGATTGGTCGGCTGTCGAGTCTGGTCGCGCGGGCCCGCTCCGCGGTCACCGGCGCGCACGCGCCGCTCACCCGTACGTTCATTCGGTTCTGGACCGTGTCGTTCCCGGTGGTTGCCTACCGCACCCGGTGGTGGTGGCTGGCCACGGCGATGGCATTCCTCGCCGTCGTAGTGTTGATCGCGTTCTGGGTAGCCGGAAGTCACGAGGTGCAATCCGCGATCGGGACGCCAACCGAGATAGACGAACTGGTCAGCCACGACGTCCAGTCCTACTACAGCGAGCACCCGGCCGGGTCGTTCGCTCTGCATGTCTGGGTGAATAACTCCTGGCTGGCTGCCAAGTGCATCGCGATGTCGGTTGTGCTGGGCCTGCCGATACCTCTGGTGCTTTTCGACAACGCCGCCAACGTGGGCGTGATCGCGGGTTTGATGTTCCAGGCGGGCAAGGGCAATCTCCTGCTGGGCCTGCTTCTTCCGCACGGGCTGCTCGAGCTGACGGCCGTGTTCCTCGCCGCGGCTATCGGAATGCGGCTGGGGTGGTCGGTGATATCCCCGGGCGACCGTCCACGCGGGCAGGTCCTTGCCGAGCAAGGCCGCGGCGTCGTGTCGGTTGCGGTGGGACTGGTGGGCGTGTTACTGGTTTCCGGTCTGATCGAGGCGCTGGTAACGCCGTCACCGTTGCCGACATTCGTTCGAATCGCGATCGGCATCATCGCCGAAGCGGCGTTCTTGTCCTATATCTGGTACTTCGGCCGCCGTGCCGCACGGGCCGGAGAGACCGGGGACATGGAGGACGCGCCCGACGTGGTCCCAACCGGCTGAGCCCGCGCTCGCCAAAGCTCAAGCCGATGGCTAGAGCCGCCCGGTCGCTTTCATCGCTAGGTAGCGGTCGGCAAGTCCGGGAGCGATCTCGGCGGGCGGTGCGTCGATGACGTCCACCCCGCCCCGGCGCAGCCGTGACGCGATCGAACCCCGGTCGTTGCGGGCGCGTTCGGCAGCCGCCGCGTCGTACACGGCTGCGGCGTCGGAACGGCCGGCGGCCAGTTGGTCGACGCGCGGGTCGGCAACCGCGGCGACCAGCACATGGTGCTTGGCCGACAACTGCGGCAACACCGGCAGCAGGCCCTCGTCGAGAGCGGTCGCGTTGAGGTCGGTCAGCAGCACCACCAGCGACCGCCGTCGGGTGCGCCGCAGGATGGTGGCGATCATTGCCCGCCAGTCGGATTCGACAAGTGCCGGTTGCAGCGGGGCCATCGCATCCACCAGTTGGGCAAGCAGTTCGGTACGCGAGGCACCAAACACGCCGGCACGGCTCACCCGGTCGTGGGCCAGGAAGTCGACATGGTCGCCGGCACGCGACGCCAGCGCTGCCAACAGCAGCGCGGCGTCCATGGACCAGTCCAGCCGGGGCCATCCGGCGGGATCGGCGGCGGTGGGGTCGACACCGACCCGCCCCGCCGCCATGCGTCCGGTGTCGAGCACGATGACCACCCGGCGGTCCCGTTCGGGCCGCCACGTGCGGACCATGACGTCGGCGCGACGTGCGGTTGCTCGCCAATCGATCGAGCGGACGTCGTCGCCGACGACATACTCGCGCAGCGAATCGAATTCGGTACCCTGCCCGCGGATCAGGGTGGGCAACAGCCCGTCGATCTCCCGTAGTCGGGCCAGCCGCGACGGCAGATGCTTGCGCGACAGGAACGGCGGCAGCACCCGGACCAGGCCGGGTACCGACTGCGAACTCTGCCGTCCCGCCAACCCCAGCGGTCCGATCGACCGGGCGGTTACCACGGCCGCGCGCTGGTCGCCGCGCCGAACCGGCCGCAGCTCGGTGTGCACCTGTTCGCGCTGCCCGGCGGCGACATCGACGGTGTGGCTGCGCGGCTGCGCTCGCGCACTGGGCGGCCAGGCGTCGCGAAGCTGGCCGCGGAACCGGCGACGGCCGTCATTGCAGATCAGCAGACTCGCATTCACGGGTTGGCCAAGCCGGGCCGAGCTGTCCGGCGAGCGGGTATAGCGCAACCTGCGCGTGCTGGCTGCCAGCACGATGTCTATGGTCACCGCCATCGCCAGCGCCACCAGCAGCAGCACGAAAGCCTTTGCCGGCCAAGGGGACAGCGCGATCGGCAGGACGCAGATCAGCGCCAGCAATCCGGTGCGTCCGGTGAGGATCACTAGCGGGGCACCGGAACCGAGGCCAGAATTCCGTCGAGGACTCCGTCGGGTGTGGCGCCCTCCAGCTCGGCTTCCGGGCGCAGCATCACCCGGTGGCGTAGCGTCGGTCGGGCCATGGCCTTCACGTCGTCGGGAGTCACGTAGTTGCGCCCGGACAGCCACGCCCAGGACCGGGCGGTGCCCAGCAGGGCCGTTGCCCCACGCGGCGACACACCCAGCTGTAGTGCGGGCGAGGAGCGGGTGGCCCCGACGATGTCGACGATGTAGCCCAGCACCTCATTGGCGACCAGCACCTGGCGCACCGCATCGCGCCCGGCCGCCAGCTCGGCCGGTCCGGCCACCGGGTTGATCGCGGACAGATCGCGAGGGTCGAAGCCGTGCGCGTGCCGGCCGAGGATGGCGATCTCGGAGTCGCGTGCCGGCAGCGTTACGTTCAGTTTCAGCAGGAAACGGTCGAGTTGGGCTTCGGGTAACTGGTAGGTGCCCTCGTACTCGATCGGGTTCTGTGTCGCGGCGACGATGAACGGGTCGGGCAGTGGCTTGGGTTCACCCTCCACGCTGACTTGACGCTCTTCCATCGCCTCGAGCAGCGCCGCCTGCGTCTTGGGCGGGGTCCGGTTGATCTCGTCGGCCAGCAGCAGATTGGTGAACACCGGGCCTCGCCGGAACACGAACTCGGCGGTGCGGGCGTCGTAGACCAGTGAACCGGTGACGTCCCCGGGCATCAGGTCCGGGGTGAACTGCACCCGCTTGAACTCCAGTTGCAGAGCGGCGGACATAGCGCGGACCATCAGCGTCTTCGCCACACCCGGAACACCTTCCAGGAGTACGTGGCCGCGGCATAGCAGCGCGATCACCAGGCCGCTGATCACCCCGTCCTGTCCGACGATGGCCTTGGCGATCTCGGCGCGCAACCCCAGCAGGGCTGCACGTGCCGATTCTGCGATCGGGGTCTGGGAGCCAGCGGCTTGTGGGGTGGAAGGGGACTGTGTCACGAGTGGGTGACCTGCCTTTCGATGTCGTCGAGAGCACGGGCAAGTTGTAGTAGGTCGTTGTCGGTGGCCGGTGGGGGGCCGAACAGGTGGTAGGCAACAAACTGCGGGTCAGCTCCGCTGCGCTGGGCTATGGTCGACGCCACCACCGGCCCCGGTGCGCCTGCGCCCACGCCGAGCCGGGGTAGCAGCCGCTGCAGTGTCGCGGTGCGTAGTGCGTCCGCCGCGCGATCGCGGGCCCGACGGGATCGGTATAGCCGACCGCGGCCCTCGACCGTCTCCGACGCGCGGACCACTACGGGTAACTCCTCGGCCACCAGGGGACCGACCCGCCGGCCCTTCCAGAGTGCCACCAGGAGCACTACTAGCCACAGCTGCCAAACGATCCAGTCCACGTTCTCCGGAACAAGATCGGAAAGAGATGCCGGAGAGGACTTTTCACCCTCAATATGGTCGGGTGCGTACCAGATGAGACGAGGGCGGGCACCCGCAAGGTTCATGGCCAGTGCGGCGTTGCCGGCCGCAAGCAGGCCGCCGTTGGTCATGAAGTTGCTACTGCCGACCACGGTGATGGTTCGGCCGTCACTGCGATAGCGGACCAATGCCCCGTCGTAGCAGCTGGTCAGCGCCAGGTCGCCCCTGGCTCGGTAGGTGTCACTCGGTCCCCATTGCACGGATCCTGCCCGATTAGCTTCCCGCAGAGGACAATTCGGCTGGCTGTTGAATCGGCTGGCGGCGCCTATGCGTAGCTGCGGCGTCAACGCTGTACGCGTTCGCGCGGTGGGTTCCACCAGCAAGAGGTCACCGGGGGCTTTCGCCAGCCGATCCAGCATGGCGTTGTCGACCAGGTATTGGGTCTGTGCCACCAGCAGCAGCGAGTCGGGGCGTGCCGCGCTCTCGACAGCGGCGATGGTGTCGGCCACGACAACCTCGACGCCATGGTCGCGCAGCAGCGTCGCCAGCGCGCGGCCGCCCGACGAGCTGGTGGACGAGGGGTCCATGGTGCCGCCGGGCCGAGGAGCGGTCAGGTAGGTGGTGACTGCGGCGACGACGGTGACCGCGGCCAGCGTGAGCAGTACCCCGCGCCACGGGCGTCGGCGGCGCACGGCGCCGGGTACCGATCCGGAACGTGCGGGAATCACCGGACCCGTGCCCACGAGTCGAGCACGGCCGGGCGCTCCACCACCGATGCCCGGGCCGGTGAACGTGACCGCAGGTGGTCATCGAGGTCGGCGATCATTTGGTAGGCGCCCTGGGTTCCGGGCCGCTCGCCGTAGGTGACGTCGTTGAACGCCGCCGCTGCTTGCGTCAGTTCCCCTGCCAGGTGCGGTAACGTCTCGCCCGCGTCGTTGGCCAGTTCGTTGGCGGTGCGGCCGGGAGCCGGGTTGAGCACGCCGGTCTCCTCCAGCTCGCGAGCGACGGCACGTAGCCGGTGTCGGATCGCCGCAGCCCAATTGCCTTCGGCGGCATAGCCTTCGGCTGTGGCTCGATGCTGGGCTGCGGTCAATTGCCCTGCGTCGAACAGCTGGTAGTCAGCGCTTCGGTTGGTGCGCATGGTGCGTCGCGCGATGTGGATGCCGACGATCACGGCGATCACCAGCAGGATGAGCAGCACGGTGATCGTGAACCACCCGCCGGATACCGAAGATCCCTTCTCCAGTAGCCGGTACAGTTGCTCGTCGATCCAGTCGGTGAGTTCCTTTGCCAGGGAGTCTTTGGGGTAGATCGGCTTTTCGAGCTCGCGTTGCGCGGCCTGGTGCGCGGCATCGCGGTCGATGTCGATGGAGGGCACGTCAGCCTGTCCTCACTTGTCCTTTTAGAAGCGCCGGGTGAGCCAGAGGTTGTCGGTGGACTCCACCGCCGCGGGCCCGCCGGGCGGGCCGGTTTGCAAGCCGGTCTGCAGCACCAGGTCGAAGGCCTCGGCTCGGATGCGGCGGTCCGTGTACAACAGCACCACCACCCCGGCGCTGAATGGCGCGGTGACGATTTGGCCTAGCGTCCCGCCGATGGCCGATAGCGTAGCGCCGGCGAGCAGCATGGTCACCGACCCGTCGGACGTTGTGGCGGCCATCAGTATCTGGCCAACGATGGTGAACGGAGCCGCGATCGCATTACCAACGATGCCCACCACGAGGGCCGTCAGCAGCCGGATTCCCAGGACCCGCCAGAAGCCATGCCGTACCAGCGCAAAGGATCTGATGATCGCCTCGACGACGGGTAGCCGTTCCAGCACGATCAGTACGGGTGCGAACAACAGCACGACGTACAGGTAGGCCAGCAACACCCCGACCATGAGCAGCAGCGGGAAGCCGAGAAGGGCCGCCGCCGCGCCGTTGGCGGCCGTTGCGACCCCGAAAAGTATCACGACCACCAGCCCGATAAGCGCCACCACTCCGGCCGCTTCCAGCAGCGCCAGGCCGAATAACGCGGGCAGCCGACCGCGGACCTTGGCCCACGCTTCGCCGACGGTGATCGGGGAACCGAACACTGCCCGCCCGACGATGACGGTGAGCATTCCGCTGAGCAGCACGCCGCCTAGCCAGCTGACCAGGAGACTGGCACCGATTGACGCTGCCCACGCACCCACCAAACCGCCGGTCAGCTCGTCGCGCTCCGCGGTCGCGAAGTCGCCGAAGGCGGCCAAGGGGCCGACCGTGGCCACCAGCGAGATCACCTGCATGATGACCACGACTATGGCGGTCAATCCCAGCGTCGCCTTTGGGTTGGCGCGGATGTAGCCGACCGCGCCGTTGAAGATGTCACTGAGGGTCAAGGGTCGCAGCGGAATGATTCCTGGTTTGACCGCACCCGGGATGAGCGGCGGGCCGTAGCCGGGCGGTGGGCCGTAACCGGGCGGTGGGCCGTAACCGGGCGGTGGGCCGTAACCGGGCGGCGCCCCGTAGCCCGGCGGTGGGCCGTAACCGGGCGGCGCCCCGTAGCCCGGCGGTGGGGCGTAACCGAGTGGCGCGCCGTAGCCGGGCGGCGGGCCGTAGCCGGGCGGTGGTTCACCCGGATAACCAGGCGGCAGCGTGCTCACCGGGTGAAGCGGCTGTCGTCGTTCGTCATGGGCTCCATCCTGTCGGCGGTCGGTGCATTTCTCAACGTAGGTCTCAAGGTAGGTCTCGATGTCGGGCTCCGGCCGTTCCGGCGCGTAGCGTCTTTGCCATGGCGGAACTCAAATCCCAGCTTCGGTCGGACCTGACCCAGGCGATGAAGACGCAGGACAAGTTGCGAACCGCGACTCTACGCATGCTGCTCGCCGCGATCCAGACCGAGGAAGTCTCCGGCAAGCAGGTAAGAGAGCTCTCCGAGGACGAGGTGCTCAAGGTGCTGGCCAGGGAATCCCGCAAGCGCGGCGAGGCAGCGGAGATCTACACCCAGAACGGTCGTGGTGAGCTCGCCGCCACCGAGCATGCCGAGGCGCGAATCATTGACGAGTACCTCCCGACGCCGCTTACCGAAGCAGAACTGGCCGATGTCGCCGACACCGCCATCGCCGAGGTGGCCGAACAACTCGGGCACCGGCCCGGCGTGAAACAGATGGGCTTGGTCATGAAGGCGGCCACCGCGATCGCGGCCGGGAAGGCCGACGGCGCACGCTTGTCCACGGCGGTAAAGGACCGCCTATAGGCCTAGTCGCCGCGGGCTAGCCGGAAAGTGATGTCGACAGTGGTTCCGGCTGGGGTGCTGTCCAGTGCTACCGAGTCACTGATGGTTTTGATCAGCAGCAGGCCTCGCCCCCTGTTGCCGGGATCGGTGTCCGGTGGTTTCCATGAGCCGGAATCGCTGATCCGCAGCTGGATTTCACCGGCAACGGCTTGCGCCTTGAGCAGCATCGTCCCGACGCTATGTCCGCGGTATGCGTGCTCGATAATGTTGGTACACGCCTCGTTGACAGCGAGCACGATGTCGGTGATCTGCGCGTCCGGGACGGCGGCGGTTCGCAGCCATGCGGTGAGCTGACGTCGAATGCTGGCCAATTGATTTGCGGTAGCGGCACTTTCGATTCGCAGCGGCGCATGTTGGTGCCGGTACACGACGATTGCGACGTCGTCGTCGTATCCCCCCTCGGGGGCCAACCGGCGCAGCATCGCATCGGCGACAGCCGCGATGGGTAGCTGCACCGTGTCCAGCAAGACATCTGCGACCCGCGAAAGGCCGTCGTCGATCGACTCGTGCTTGCGCTCGACCAACCCGTCGGTGAACAGGATCAGTGTCGAGCCCGGGCCCAGCACCCGGGATGCTTGCGGACGCGGCTCGTCGCGGCGGACCGCCAGTGGCACTGACCGAGCGTCGGTCAACGACGTTGCGCCCGAGCCGGACTCGGATTCGGACCCGGCCTCGGCGAGCAAGGCTGGCATGTGGCCGGCGTTGCTGTACTCCAGCAGCCCGGATTCGGTGTCAAGGATCGCCAGGAATACCGTTGTGCAGTACGCATCCGGAATGAGCGAGGCCGCCGCATCGAGCTGCTCGAGCAACAGCGCCGGTTTGGCGCCGGTCAGCATCAGTGCTCGCGCCGAGCTGCGGAGCTGCCCCATGATCGCTGCGGCCGGTAAACCACGACCCACGCAGTCCCCGACGACGATGCCGATGTGGTGCTCACCGATCGGCAGGACGTCATACCAGTCGCCCCCAATCTCGAGCGGTGGCACGGCGGGTTCGTAGCGAACGGCAAAGCCTGGTGGGGGTGCTACCGAAGGCAGCATCGCGCGCTGCAACGTCAGCGACGTCTCGCGTGCGCTCTCGAATTGGCGGACGTGCCGGATGGCCAGACTCAGATGGCCGACGAGGACCGTGACCAGGAGCCGATCCTCCGCGATCACCCAGCGGGGTGCGCGAAGCTCCAGCCACAACGCCACGTCTGCGGTGCCGGACAGCACCGCGACCATTCCCTGTGCTTTGCCTGGAGTGTCTGGCCACTCGATAGGTCGGGCCGTCAGTGGCAGCTGGTGACGGGCATCCTGAAATGTCTGGCGCAACAACGGATCCAGTTCGCGCCAAGCTGATACGGACGGATCGCCCGCGACCTGTACGGTCGGCTCGCCGTCACCCGGTGGCCATATGACCGCTATGACGCGCTTCACGTCGACCGCGGCTCGGCACTCCTCGAGGGTGATCGACAGCACCTCTGCCACGCTCCTGGCCACAGCGACGGCCGTAGCCAGTCGCAGGGCCGCGCTTTCTCGGGCGGCAAAAGCCCGTTCCGCGGTGATGTCGCGAACCGTTCCGACGTACACGTCCCGATGGGCGCCGGCGCCCCGGACCGCGTTGATGCTAACCGTCACCCAGGCGAGATGGCCGTCTTGATGCCGGATCGGGGTTTCGTACTCGGCGCTGCCGTCCCGCCGCACCCGCTCCTGTTGCGCGGCCGCGGCCTGTTTGTCGACCAGCCACGGGTGCGGCCACCGGTACGGCAGGCCCTCCGGGGGATAGCCGAGAATCTCGGCGAAGGCGTTGTTCATGTCGATCACCGCACCGTCGTGATCGGCGACGAAGAAGCCCTCCTGCAACGAATTCACCAGCGCGGTGCGGAACTTGTCGCGATCGGCCAGACCCTCGGCGCGGGCCCGCTGTTCTTCGTAGCGCCTGGTGCCATCGAGAAATCCCCGCGTCGCGACGTCGAGCGCGGCCAGCGTCTGCAACAGGAACTCCAATGCGATCGGCCCGTCGGCGGCGGGATCCTTCGCAAGCTCATTGATCAGCCGGACATGGTTCTCGACGATGTCGAGCACGCTGATCTGCTCCTGCAGGGCCCGGCGCCCGAGCTCATGCCCGACGGCCAGGCTGTCCTCGTCGCGGGTGTCCAGGTAGTTACGCAGCGCGGCGCTGTAGTGGGCGCGGAAGTCGTCGGTGTAGGTCATGTCGGGATACCCCGGTGACGCGCGGCAAGCACCACGGCATCATCGGCAGCCTTGGCGTGCTTGGCCAAAATCTGCTCGGCGATATCGGCGGCCGAGGCCGCGAAGTCGATATGGTCCAGGTGCTCGCCGGAAATGCCATCACTGGCGATGACGAGCAGGTCGCCGGTGCGAATGGGAACCAGTTTCGCGGGTGTAATCTCCGGAATCCGGTAGCCAACAATACCGTTGGCCAAACGCGCACAGGCGCGGATTTGCACACCGCTGACAGCCTTGGCGACCAAGTTGGCGGTGACGTTCCCCACCCCGGTCCAGCTCATCTTGCCGGTGCTGAAATCGACCCGCGACAGGGTCATCGCGACCCCCCTGGTGCCCTCCAGCACGCGATGGCACAGCTGGATCAAGACCTCGAGTCGCTCGCCGCGGGCGTTGGTGAGCACGTCCACCGCGGTCAGCGCCGCGCTGGCGGCAGCCGGGCCGTGACCGAGTCCGTCCAGCACGCCGAATAAGGCGGTGTCGCTGTCGATGTCGACCGCGATCGGCTGGTCGCCGCAGAGTTGCTGCCCTGGCCGTGGGCGTCCGGCGGTCGCCCACTCGATCGGCCCGAAGCGGCCGTGATCACGCACGGGATGGAACCCATTTCCACATCTCGACAACCGTCCCGCGGCCCAGGGCGGATTCCACGATCAACCGATCCATCAGGCGCCGTGCTCCGGGCAGGCCCATGCCGAGCCCGCGGCCGGTCGAGTACCCGTCCTCCATCGCCCGCTCGATGTCGGCGATGCCGGGACCTTCGTCCTCGGCGCGGACCACCAGCGCCTTGCGGCCCTCCCGGGTGGCCACCGCAACCCGAATCGCGCCATGGCCCGCGTAGCTGGTGATATTGCGTGCGACTTCGGAGATAGCGGTCGCGATCATGGTCACATCGGTCAGCGAGAAGCCGAGGTCAAGCGCGAGCTGATGTCCGGCTTTGCGGGCGGCGACGATATCGTCGGGATTGCCAATGTCGACCACGATTTCACCCGAGGGCACCGTCTCGCCCGATCGTCGGTTTCCCCAGCCCCAGTAGCTTGTTCAGCAGCGCTATGCCCTCTTCCAGGTCCAGCGCGGTACTGATGTCTTCGAATGTCAGGCCCAGTTGCACCATCGCAAAGGCCACCTCCGGCTGCACGCCCACGATCACGGTGGTGGCGCCGTGCAGCCGGGTCATGTGTGCAATGGTCCGCAGCGAGCGGGCCGCGAACGAATCCATCACGTCGATGGCGGTGACGTCGACGATGATGCCCTGCGCACGGTACCGGCCGACCCGCTCCATGAGATCGTGGCGCAGGCGTTCGGTATCGGAGTCGGTGAGTGCGGCTTGCACACTGGCGATAAGAATCGCGCCCTGTTTCAGGATTGGTACTGGCATGGGCTGCCCTTGGTGGCTGTCCTTTGCGGTTTACTCACCCGTGCGAGTGACTTCGTAGCCGAGCAGGCGCTCGGCTTCTTCGATGCCGCCCTGCAGGTCACCGACGGCGTTCATCTTCGAGAGATCCAACCCGATCGTCACCAGCGTCAACGCGATTTCGGAGGACAGGCCGGTGATGATCACGCTCGCCCCCATCAACCCCGATGCGTCGACGGTCTGCACCAGGTGGTTTGCCACCGTGGAGTCGATGGTGGGCACACCGGTGATGTCGATAACGACGACCTTTGCCCGGTTGGACCGAATGGCGCGCAGCAGCTGTTCGGTGACTTGGCGGGCGCGCTGGCTGTCCAGCACACCGATGATCGGCAGAATCAGCAGCTGCTCGCGCACCTGCAGCACCGGCGTCGACAGCTCGCGGATGGCTTCTTGCTGTTGGCGGATGACCCGCTCGCGTTCCTGCACGAAGCTGACGGCCACCGTATTGGCGATGCGGTTAGCCGCCGGCTCGTAAGCGTCCAGGACGCGGTTGAGCATCTCGAAGTTGGTTTGGTATTTCTCGAACAGCGAGCGCCCCAGCACGTCACGCAGCAGCAGAACGATACCGACGACCTCGTCGGTCTCGACGCCGCGCGGGATGATGCGTTCGGACAGGTCGCGCGCGTACGCCTGTAGCGCTTCGACGCTTCCGGTCTCGAGCACGCCGACGTAGTTGTCGTAGACGGCGGTCGCTTCGGAGAAGATTTCTTCGGGCGTCATCGCGGTGAGCAACTCCGCCTCGGTAATACTTCGCGCCCATTTCTCGCGCAACGCGGTGCGATTCTGCCGCAGGTGCTGCACCAGCTGTGGCAGCAATCCCTCACTGGAAACGCCGACCATATGCGCGCTGGGGTGGGCGCCGCTGAGGTCTATCGCCGGATCAGACATTTACCCTCCCAAGGCCTCCAGTGCGCGTCGCGCTCCGCAGGGCGCGGGTCCTATGGCGAGACTAGCCTGGCCCGGCCCCCTGCGAGGTGTTGACGTCATATTCTTCTCGCAGTTCGCCGGGCAGGCTAGGCTTGCACCACACCGACGGCTCGGACAAAGGATCGCCATTGTCAGCTCCTGATTCGATCACCGCCACGGTGGCCGACCACGACGGGGTCGCCGTGCTCAGCATCGGCGGCGAAATTGATTTGGTCACCGCTCCAGCCCTTGAAGAAGCCATCGGTTCAGTGATTGCAGATAATCCGACGGCGTTGGTCATTGACCTTTCCGCGGTGGAATTTCTTGGCTCGGTGGGGCTTAAGATTTTGGCGGCAACATACGAGAAAATCGGCGAATCCGCCGAATTCGGGGTGGTCGCACGGAGTCCGGCCACCAGAAGACCGATTCACCTGACGGGTTTGGACAAGACCTTTCCGTTGTATCCGACGCTGGACGATGCCTTGACCGGCGTGCGGGACGGCAGGCTCAACGGATAGCGCCGGCGCTGCGCTCTACTGCATCAGCGAGACGTTCCGCCAGAAGTTCACCAGGCTCGCGGTGCCACCGAAAAGCGTGGTGAAATTTGTGGAGTCCACCAGCACAATGTCGCCGGCGCGGCGGCCGTCGGGCGGCATCCAGATAAGCGCATTGAACTCGGTGTTTCCCGCCGCGGTGAACGGATGGGGTCGCGTCGGATCGACCCGTTGCCGGGCCAGCACGCGCAGGCCATCGCCCGCTGGCGCCGTTAGCTCGTAGTGCGGGAGGTGAGGGTGGAAGTTGAAGGTGGTGACCTTGTCGAGAAGTCGCGGCGTGTCCAGGTCGCGAAAACCGGTCAGCGGAGCGATCTGGTTGCTGTCGTCGGCCTGCGGGACAACTGCCGGACGCAACCCCCATTTGTTGTAGACGGGAACGTCGAGCGCCCTCATCAGGGAGCGGGTGTATTGACTGAAGCGTTGCTGGCGCCCCACCAGCGGATCGCCGTGGTGTAGATACTCGACCTGGCGTTGCGTCATGTCGTCGGTGAATCCGACGTCATGATGCGGGGCCAGCAGCAGGCAGGTGCCTTCCCGCTGCAGCCAGTCCCGGATCGCGTCGACCTCATCGGGTTGCGCCTCGTCCTGGCCGAGCACGTGATCGAGACCGAACACCAGCAAGGTGTCGGTGTCGGCCAGTATCCGCTCGTCGATCGGCAGCCGGTAGCCGGCTTGGTCGATGCGCTGGAATACCGCCACCGGGTGACCGGTTACCTCCCCGGCCAGACTTTGAAACGCCAGCGTCGAACGATGGAACAGCTCCAGGGTGCCGGCGATGCCTTGCAGGAAGTGCGTCTGGTCCCACTCCCGGGTCTCGTAGTTCGGCCAGGCCACTCTGCGGACCTCGGTCATGGTGGAGAACCTGTTGTCGATCGCGGCCGGATCACGTTGCGATTCCCACGGATAGCTCCAGGTCCAATAGATGCTCATGCGCCGGCGACCTCGGGTATGCCGACGGGGAAGGTGCGCCTGGTTGTACGTGCGCGCGGGCCGGGAAGTGCTTGTGCTGCTCATGGGTGCGGTCTCTGTGTGTTGAGGGAGGCCAGATAGCTGAGGCCGTTGCGGCCTGGCAGGAAGAAGTACGCTCCGCCGGTCAGCGTGGTGAAGGCGGGTAGCCCTTTGAGAACTTTGCGGATGGGGCGCGTCGGAATCTTGTATTCCAGTGTGCCGTCTTGTGTTCCGCAGATCGGATCGCGTTCGTTTCCAAGTTCGTGGAAGTTGCGGTCGTTGATCCAGACATTCTGCGCGAACTCGAACTGCCGAACCAGGCTTGCGCAGATGATGAACGCGGCAATACCTCGATCAGCGCCGTCGTCGGGAGCTCCGTCGGGAAGGGCCTCGCCGTAGGTCGCTCCGCGCCGTATCATCCGCCGCCGGTTCATATTGACCGCCGTGTCGCGCGGGTTAAGTCGCCGGATGTGCGAGCCCAGCGGTACCGCATATCCAAAGGGGTCCATTTCCTTGTAGTTGAAGTCGTTGTTACGCAGCGGATCCGCACCGAGTTCGGGATCGTCGTGCTCGGGTGCCAGAACCAGTGGTGCCCCGCTTTTCCACCGGCCCATCAACTTGGCGGCAAGAAGCTCCTCCCGGGCCGGGGTATCGGTGTGCTCAGCCAGGTAACTGCGGAACAGGCCGACGTGCTCCCGCAACCGTCGGTAGGCCAGGTAGCTGCCGTTGCGCGACAACTCTTCTGGCTGAGGCAGATTCGCGACTACATTGTCCTCATCGGGGTAGCCGAGGATGAATTCTCCGGGTCTCAACGGTCCGCCGGACCCCGGTGTCGGCTCCTCGCCACTACCTTCGATCACCGGTTGCGACAATCGGTCTCGGAAGCCGAAATGATCGTGTGCATAGTTGAACGGCGGCGTCGCGTTCAGATCGAGAAAGGACAGCACCCGCACACCGGGGCAGCGTGCGATCAGGTCGGCGTGGACCGTGACGCAGCGTCGGCGCTCAGCATCGTTGCGAGCGAACAAGATCGCGATCGCGTGGAGATCGTTGCCGGCCAATCCGCCCACCCAGTTGTCCGGATGATTTGCGCCGGTGTCACCCAGGATGTCCGCGCGGGCGGCCATGCCCTCCCGAAATTCGTCTGGGAAGGTGGCCAGCGATTCCTCGCAGACCCCCAGCGCCCGCAGGCCGGTGAAGGTGAACGCGAGCGTGACCCAGCGATCGGTGCTGTCCATGGTCCGCCGGGCATCGGCCGCCGACTGGACCTTGTCCACCAGTTCGCCCAGCCACGCGCGCCCGCCTGCCGGGTTGTCGAACGACAGGAATTCGTAGCGCCCGGTCATCGCGGGTGTCCGCGTTGTGACGATGTGCTGGATGTTTTCGAGGTCAAGCATCGATGCACCGGGGTTGGTGAACTACTGCATCTGGTCGAGCATGTCGGAGAAGGCGGCCTTGAGCCGAAGCGCCTTCTTGACCTCGTCGGCCGTCACATAGGGGTACTCCCCGTACTCGAGGAAACTGGGGAATTGGTGCTCCCGGACGAACTCGATGAACGCCTCGGGGTTGGTCTGCCAGTCGTCCGGGAAGCCTTCCAGGTTGGTGAAAACCGTGGTGACGCCGGACTGCGAGAACAGCTTGATCGCGTCCTCGGTGTACTTGTCGAAATCGGTATCGAATATGCCTTGGTACTGAAAGTGCAGTCCGAAGCCCGCATCGAATAGCACCCAGCGCAGGTAGTGCAGCCGCAGTGGCGCCAACAGGTCCGGGTCGGCTTCGATTGCGGCCTGAATCACCTTGCCGTACTCGCGAATCGTGGCTTCACGCCCCGGCTTGACCTTGGCGATGATGGAGAATCCGTGGCAAGCGGGTGTTTTAGGAAAGACTGGGCCATATCTGCCGCGCTGGAGCTCGAAGTAGCCCTCCGCGGGGATGGCCATCGCAGCGGGTTTGCTCCAGTCGTGGTCGGTGGCCGCCATGATTCGTTCTCCCTCCACTACCCGGTGCGTGGAACGCTACTCCTCGGCGCGGGGCGGTAGCCGGGATGCCGGCGGCAACGCCGCATCGGCGCACCCACCGATCACGGTTTCGTCACGATCAGCTAAGAACCACGGCTCATCTCTAAGAGTTCTCACTATTGGCGTGTCGATTTGGTTGTCCGTCTAACCAGAACTGTCACTCGAGTTGCTCTTGTCACGGGTTCATCAGTTTCCGCGCGAAATAGTTGCTCGTCGCACGCGAATATCGGAAGGGCGGTGCGCTTTCGCTTGAGCTACTTTGGGTTCCGGGGATCGGGCACCCCGCAGCGCATCAATTTTCGAATCGAAGGAACAATCATCATGAAATTCAGCAGTATCGTCGCGCGTTCCGGAGTTGTCGGCGTCGGCGCGGGTTGCCTGCTCGGGGGAATCGCTATCGGTATCGTCGGTGCGCCCACGGCGGCGGCGGCGCCCGACTGCAGTCCGGAGGGGGTGAGCGCCACCGTGACGTCGGTGACCGGCGCGGCACAGCAGTACCTCGCCACACATCCGGGCGCCAATCAAGTGGTCTCGGCCGCCTACGGCCAGCCGCGTGGTGATGCGGCCGCCAACATCCGCAGCTACTTCACCGCGCATCCGCAGGAGTACTACGAGCTGCGCGGGATTCTGGCGCCCATTGGCGATACCGAACGCCACTGCAATGTGACGGCGTTGCCGCCGCACCTGGAGTCGGCTTACCACGAGTTTATGGCCGGCTGAGAACGCGCGCCGACGCCAGGTCGCGGTCAGCCACGACGTGATCGCCGGGCTGGGGGCGAGGATCCCGCCCGCGATCGGCGGGCCAGGTGATCGCCGACTGGCTGCGGATCAGCGCTGCCGAGGACCGCCGCCGGATCCGCGACGTGGCACAGCTGTCGGCGCGGGTCACCCTGACCGGCCAAAGCTGTCAATGCCCTGATGACATCCTTTGATGTGCTGATCGAATCTGGCTGTCGATGGATCGCATCGGCTACGTTGGGCTGCAACGCTTTCTGGCTTGGGAGGGATCATGGTCCGCACCGGAAGTGACGCCGACGATCATGCATCTACGTCTCAGCCAATCGCTGGCGGTGCCGTCCGCGAGCGGGTCAGGGTGCCGGGGCTGGTGGCGGCTGGCGTGTGGGCGGTCGCACTGGTTGTGGGTTTAGTTGCGCTGGTACTCGGCCACCTACCGGTTGCCGCGGTGGCCCTGGTTGTCGCCGTGATGGCGCCCTGGTTTGGGGTGGCCTATATCGCACATAGCCAGCGCGGGGTCTCCGGCAGAACACCGGGTCCGCGCGGAACGCACACCCATGCGGCGGCCGCATTCCCGACCGGCTGGCGTGGTCGGCGACTTTCGGCGCGGTAACGCCGGGCCGGCCCCGCCCCAGCCAACAGCACCAGCTGGGTCGTGCTGATTTGTCGTGTGTGAAATTACTTCGGCTGGATGGGTGTGGCTGGTGCCCTAATGGGGTATTGCCTGAGCCAATGGGTGACCACAGGTCGGGAGTTGACCCGCCACTCAGCAGGAAGGAATGCCCATGGCGACCGGTAGCGATTACGACGCACGCCGCGGGTCCGACGCCGATAGGGCCGACCAATCCGGATTGCGCGAGCTGGCGCCTGGCTTGACCAGGTCGTCCACCGCCGTCGTCGATGAGGATCCCAACGATGCATCGTGCTTCGAGCTGCCCGGCGCGGATCTGTCCGGCGAAGAACTGGCGATGAAGGTAGTTCCGAAGCGTGCCGACGAGTTCACCTGTTCGAGCTGCTTCTTGGTCCAGCACCGCAGCCGATTGCGCATATCCAGCGCGGGGCGTCAGGTCTGCGCCGACTGCGTGTAGTGGGCGCTTGAGCGAGCCGGGCGCGGAGGGGGCCAGGCCAGCCGCGTTGACCGGCCAGAAGCGCTGTGTTTGTGTCGTAGACGTGGCCGCATCCGCACTTCGCCGCGAGGACGCGCCGGATGAGCTGCGCCGTCCACCCGGCCTACCCGCTCCCCGCGGGCTTCGTTGGGCATTTGCGGCCGCCTATGCGGTTACCTACCTCGTGGGCGGCGAGCGTCGGATGCTGCGACTGATCCGTCGGTACGGACCGATAATGACCATGCCCATCCTCAGCCTGGGTGACGTTGCGATCGTGTCCGATCCGGCGCTGGTCAAGGAGGTCTTCACCGCTCCGGCCGACGTCCTGCTCGGAGGCGAGGGGGTGGGGCCGGCGGCGGCGATCTACGGCTCCGGATCGATGTTTGTCCAGGAGGAGCCGGAGCATCTTCGGCGTCGCAAACTCCTGACGCCTCCATTGCATGGCGCGGCGCTGGATAGGTACATCCCGATCATTGAGAACTCCACCCGTGCGGCGATGCGTACGTGGCCGATTGACTGTCCGTTCGCGATGCTGCAGGCAGCGCGGTCGCTGATGCTGGACGTGATCGTCAAGATCATCTTCGGCGTTGATGAGCCCGACGAGGTGCAGCGATTGGGCCGGCCGTTTGAACGCCTGCTGAACCTCGGTGTTTCAGAGCAATTGACCGTGCGCTACGCGCTACGGCGGGCGGGCGCACTGCGGGTGTGGCCTTCGCGCGCACGCGCCAACAGCGAAATCGACGACATCGTTATGCCGCTGATCGCCCAGCGCCGAAACGATCCGCACCTAAACAAGCAACTCGATATCTTGGCGTTGCTCATGTGTGCGCGTGGGGAAGACGGAGAACGCCTGTCGGACAGCGAGATTCGCGACGATCTGATCACCCTGCTGCTGGCGGGTCACGAAACAACCGCCACCACATTGGCATGGGCCTTCGACCTCCTGCTGCATCATCCCGATGCCCTCCGCCGGGTGCGTGAAGAAGCCAGCAGTGGCGAGGAAGCCTTCACGGCGGCGGTGATCAACGAGACTCTGCGGATACGTCCACCCGCGCCCTTCACCGCCCGAGTTGCCGCCCAACCGGTTGCCATCGGCGGCTACCGCGTCGACGCCGGCACCCGAATCGTCGTCCACATCATTGCCATTAACCGCAATGCCCAGACCTACGAGCAACCACACGCCTTCCGTCCCGAGCGGTTCCTCGGCACCCGACCGCAGACCTATGCATGGGTTCCGTTCGGGGGCGGCGTCAAACGTTGTCTGGGCGCGAGTTTCTCAATTCGAGAGTTGATCACCGTACTGCATGTGCTGCTCCGCGAGGGCGAGTTCACCGCCGTCGACGACGAGCCCGAGAGGATCGTGCGGCGCTCAATCATGCTCGCGCCCCGCCGCGGCACCAGAGTGCGGTTTCGCCCTCGCGCGGGGACCACGCGATAGCTGGGATCGGGTCCATCTTCGATCTAGACGATCGAAGGGCCTATCCGAAGACACCTGCGTGCCCGCGACATCACACTGGTCGGGGTGGCGGGATTCGAACCCACGGCCTCTTCGTCCCGAACGAAGCGCGCTACCAAGCTGCGCCACACCCCGCTTGAAGCCACGACAGCGTATCGCACCGGCTGGTCGACTAGCTAAACCGCAGGTCCGCCCGTCACGCCCAGCGACAGGAGCGCTCGAATTCCACCAGCGCCTGGGCCGGGCCGGTCGGGTCGAGCCCCTGGGCACTGACCCAATCGTCGCTGAAGTAGGTATCGGCGTAGCGGTCACCGCTATCGGCGAGCAGCGTGACCACCGAACCGCTGCGGCCCTCGGTGACCATCTCGGCGAGCAGCCCGAAAGCACCCCAGAGATTGGTGCCGGTAGACGGTCCCACGCGACGCCCCAGCACCGTGCTGACATGTCGGGAGGCAGCGATCGACGCGGCGTCGGGGACCGCCACCATGCGGTCAACCACGGAGGGCAGAAACGACGGCTCAACCCGCGGCCGGCCGATGCCCTCGATGCGGGACGACGTGGGCATGACGATGTCGTACCGGCCCTCGTTGTAGGCGGGGAAGAACGCCGAATTCTCCGGGTCGACGACGCACAACCGGGTCGCGTGCCGCCGGTAGCGGATGTAGCGTCCGATCGTCGCGCTGGTTCCACCGGTACCGGCACCCACCACGATCCAATCCGGAATCGGGTGCTCTTCGTCGCGCATCTGGGCGAAGATCGACTCGGCGATGTTGTTGTTGCCGCGCCAGTCGGTTGCGCGCTCTGCGTTGGTGAACTGGTCGAGGTAGTGGCCGCCGGTCTCGTTGGCGACACGCTCCGCTTCGGCGTAGACCTGACTCGACTTCTCGACGAAATGGCAACGGCCGCCTTGCGATTCGATCAGTGCGATCTTGGAGGGGCTGGTCGCGGCCGGCATCACGGCGATGAATGGCAAACCCAGCAGTGCAGCGAAGTAGGCCTCGGACACCGCCGTTGAACCCGACGACGCCTCGACCACCGTGGTGTTCTCGTTGATCCAGCCGTTGCACAGCGCATAGAGGAACAACGAGCGCGCCAGCCGGTGTTTGAGACTGCCGGTGATATGGGTCGTCTCGTCCTTGAGGTACAGCTCGACGTTGACATCCGTGCACCACGCCGCCGGCAGTGGGTAGCGCAGCAGGTGGGTGTCGGCGCTGCGGCGGGCGTCCGCCTCGATCAACCGGACCGCGTTGTCCGTCCAGCTTCTGGAGAGGCTTCGGACCGCGATACAGGCCCCGCCGCTCAACGCACCGACACTGTCGGCTGTGAGCGGCCCAGGTTGCTGCTCGAATCGCGGTCGCCCATCGGGCTGGCGATCAACGTCAGCAGGGTTGCCTCCGGTCGGCAGCAGAACCGCAGCGGCGCAAACGGCGAGGTGCCGATCCCGGCGGAAACATGCAACCGCATATTCGCGCCCCATTGCGACGCTCCCTTGGCCCGGGAACGGTCCAAACCGCAGTTGGTCACCAACGCTCCGTAGAACGGCAGGCACAGCTGGCCACCGTGGGTATGGCCGGCCATCACCAGCTGGTAGCCGTCGGCGGCGAAGCGGTCCAACACCCGCGGCTCCGGCGAATGGGTCAGCCCCAGCCGCAGGTTGGCGGCCGGGCTTGCCGGGCCCGCCACCGTGTCGTAGCGGTCTCGGTCGATGTGCGGGTCGTCGACGCCCGCGGCGGCGATGTGCAGACCGGCGACTTCGAACTCGCGGCGGATGTGGGTGAGGTCGAGCCACCCACGCTCGGTGAACGCTGCCCGCAGATCCTGCCAGGGCAGCGGTTCCCCGCGGACCCGGTGATCCGGGTTGGTTAGGTAGTTCATCGGGTTCTTCAACCGCGGCCCAAAGTAGTCGTTGCTGCCGAATACGAAGACGCCCGGCCGGGATAGCAGATCGCTCAGGGTCTGGACGACCGCGGGCACCGCCTTGGGGTGTGCCAGGTTGTCACCGGTGTTTACGACCAGGTCCGGCTCCCAGCTGGCGAGCTCCCGCAGCCAGGCCTGTTTACGATGCTGGTTGGGCAGCATGTGGAGATCGCTGATATGCAGCACCCGCAGCGGGGTGGAGCCCGGCGTCAAGACCGGCATGGTCACCTCACGCAGCACGAACGCGTTGCGCTCGACCAGCGCCGCGTAGCCGATCCCGGCCGCGGCCGAGCCGAGTGTCACGGCGCTGGTGCGGATCAGGGTGGGCACAACCCCGCGACGAAGCGGGCCGCGCGGCGGCCCGGGAATGAGCCGGGTAATCGAGTCTTCGGCAGCAGCCATGCACGCAGCCTACTGCCGGCCGGGGGATGGCCGCGCGCCTGCAGCGGCACGTGGCCCACTGGAGGCCTACGGAGGAGGCGCGGGCGGTGGCGGTGCCAACAGCGGGATGGTGATCGGCGGCAGCCCCGGAATCTCTACCACCTGCGATCCGACCGGAAGTGGCGGCCCACCATCCTCCGGCAGTAGCGGCAGCGGCGGAGGCGGCGGGATGCCGTTGCTGATCTGGATCGTGACGATCGAACCCGGAATGGTTTGACCGCTGGGTGATGTTCCGACCACCTCGCCGTACTTGGCGGAGCTGTTGACGGAGTTGGTTTGGTCGGCGACCTGGAAACCCGCGTCCTTTAAACGCTGGCGTGCGGCGTCGACATCCAGACCGGCCACGCTCGGTACCCGTGAGCCCGGTGAGCCGTCGACATAGCGCGGATCGGTTGGTGGCAAATGCACCTCGCCGAAGTTGTTGGCGATCGGCTTCATGGCGGTGAACCAGGTGCGCGAAGGCTCGTTGCCGCCGTACAGGTCGCCGCTTCCGCAATGGCGCAGCGGGCCGGAGCACAGGTCTGTCGGCGAGCTGGAGTCGTCGTAGATGTAGTTCGCCGCCGCGTAGCGGTTGGTGAAGCCAACGAAGCCGGCGGACCGGTGGGCCTCACTGGTGCCGGTCTTGCCGGACACCGGCAGGTCCCAGCCCGCCGCGCCGGCTGAACCGGCCGCCGTGCCGCTGCCTACGGCGTCCTTACTCATCGCGTTGGCGAGGGTGTTCGCTAGCCCCTCGGGTACCACCTGGTCGCACGTCTCGGTGGTGACGGCGACTTCGTTGCCATTGCGGTCGATGAGCTGGTTGATCGGGTTCGGGGGGCACCACACGCCGCCGGACGCCAATGTGGCCGCGACGTTCGACAGTTCCAGCGCGTTTACCTCGATGGGTCCGAGGGTGAATGAACCGATGTTCTGCCGTTTGACGAAGTCGGCCAAGCTCTCGTTGCTGTCGGGGTTGTAGTCGCGTGCGGTGCCGGGATTCGCGTAGGACCTCAGCCCGAGTTTGATGGCCATATCGACCGTACGCCCCACCCCGACCTGCGAGATCAGCTTGGCGAATGCGGTGTTGGGCGAGGTTGCCAGCGCGTCGGTGACGTTCATCGATCCGCGGTAGTTGCCGGCGTTCACCACACACCAGGTCTCTTTGGGGCACCCCTTCGCCCCGCCACTTCCCAGGCCTTTGGCCTGGAATCGGGGCGGCACGTCGAGTTGGGCGTTAATGCCCATGCCCATGTCCAGGGCGGCGGCGGTGGTGAAGATTTTGAAGATGGATCCGGCGCCGTCGCCGACCAGGGAGAACGGCTGTGGCCGCATGGTTTCGCCGGCTTCTATGTCCAACCCGTACTTGCGGTTGCTGGCCATGGCCAGCACTTTGTGCGAATCCTTACCGGGTTTGACCACGCTCATCACGCTGGAAATGCCCGCGAGGTTCGGGCTGGCGTACTTGTCGATAGCAGCCTTGACCGGTGTCTGCACCTCCGGGTCAAGGGTGGTGCGGATCAAGTACCCCCCCTTGGCGACCTGTTCCTTGCTGATCCCGGCCCGAGACAGGTACTCCTGGACGTAGTCGCAGAAGAATGCGCGGTCGCCGGCCGCGATGCAGCCGCGCGGCAGCTCATTGGGCTGCGGCAGTACGCCCAGTGGCTCGGCCTTGGCGGCGCGCAATGCCTCCGCCTCCCCGGGAAGGTTCTCGATCATGGTGTCCAGGACCACATTCCGCCGGGCCAACGCGCCCTCCGGGTTGGTGTACGGGTTGAGGGTGCTGGTGGACTGCACCATGCCCGCGAGCAGCGCCGCTTGCTGCCAATTCAGGTCGGACGCGTTGATGCCGAAGTAGGTCTGCGCCGCGTCCTGGACGCCGAACGAGTTGTTGCCGAACGAGACCAGATTCAGATATCGGGTCAGGATTTCGGATTTGGTGAAGGTTTTGTCCAGCGTGAGCGCCATCCGGATCTCGCGAAGCTTGCGCGCCGGAGTGGTTTCGACGGCCGCTCGCTTCTCGGCATCGGTCTGGGCGGTCACCAGCAGTTGGTAGTTCTTCACGTACTGCTGTTCGAGTGTCGAGCCGCCGCGAGTGTCGAGATCGCCGGATGCATAGCCGGCCAGGCCGGTCAGGGTGCCCTTCCAGTCCACGCCGTTGTGGTCAGCGAACCGCTTATCTTCGATCGAGACGATCGCCAGCTTCATCGTGTTGGCGATCTTGTCCGAGGGCACCTCAAACCGACGCTGGGAATACAGCCATGCGATCGTGTTGCCCTTCGCGTCGACCATCGTCGATACCGCCGGCACTTGCCCCTCGAGCAGCTGAGCCGAGCCGTTGGCTACTACCTCAGAGGCGCGATTGGACATCAGCCCGAGCCCGCCTGCGAACGGGAACATAAGGGCAGTGGCCACGACACCGGCCAACAAGCAGCACCCAGCCAACTTCAGGACGGTGATCGCGGCCGGCGGGCGCTCGGGCATGGGTACTACAGTAGCGACCCCCAGTCACGCCACCGCGCCGCTCACTCCAAAAAATCTTTCTCGAGGCAGGTGCGGGGGGAGCGCCGCTAGGGGCGGGCCGATATTTGCGGCTGCGTCACTGGTCAGCCCCCTAAACGGGACCGAAGCGACTGCATTTCCCCCGGCCGATCGGGACAAGACGGCACGCGCGTCCCAAAAAAAGCGTTATCGTACTGTTGCGCAATTGGCACTGGACCACCTAACTTATACAGATCAGTGAGATACAGGTAACACCGATGGGCACAGTGTGGCGTCGCTCGCAACATCGGCTGTTTCCGAGGAGGGCGGTCGCAACCCGCGGCCGAGAGGAAGGGATCAGCTCGTGTCAGGAACACGCCCGGCCGCGCGAAGGACGAACCTCGTGGCCGCACAGAACGTGCTACGAAGCGTTGACGCGGAAGAGCGGATCGCGTGGGTGTCAAAGGCGCTGTGCCGGACGACCGACCCCGATGAACTCTTTGTCCGGGGAGCTGCACAACGCAAAGCCGCGGTGATTTGCCGCCACTGTCCGGTAATGCAGGAGTGCGCGGCAGATGCGCTGGATAACAAGGTCGAGTTCGGCGTGTGGGGTGGCATGACCGAGCGCCAGCGCAGGGCTCTGCTCAAGCAGCATCCCGAGGTGGTTTCGTGGTCGGACTACCTCGAGAAGCGTAAGCGCCGCACCGGCACCGCTGGATAGCCTCTCGGGACTGTCGATAGGACCACCGGCCCCTGCTGTTCTGATTACGTTTTTGTTACGAGCCAGCCTAGTAGCTCCAATTGGCTTGTGCCCAATAGGAACTGGCGTGTGCCCAATAGGTCGATCCTAATCATCGCCCGGCTTCTCAGCGGGCCGCCGTGCGGCCCGCATCGTCACCGACCGGGTCTGATGGGCCGGCTTCTCAGCGGGCCGCCGTGCGGCCCGCATCGTCACCGACCGGGTCTGATGGGCCGGCTTCTCAGCGGGCCGCCGTGCGGCCCGCATCGTCACCGACCGAAGTGATCTGGTCGGCGAGCGCACGTAGCGCTTCCAGGTCGGAGACGTCAAACGGCAGCGACGGTACCCCAACAACCGGCACGGTGGGATTGGCTCCGGTGAACCGGGACAGCAGCCGGACCTCCCGTTTCGCGGTCTGCCCGCGCTCGGCATGGATCCGCAGCACGGCTGTGGTCAGCGATGTGGCGCCGGAGTCGGTGGCCTCGGCTTCCAAGGTTTCGGCAGCGTCGATTGCCCGCTCGATCGGCAATGCGCACAGCGTCGGGTGGGTGCGGTTCAGGACGAGTCCAGCTAGCGGCATGCTCTCCTGTGACAGCCGGTCGACGAAGAAGGACGCCTCGCGCAGGGCGTCGGGTTCGGCCGCTGACACCACCACGAACTGGGTGCCGCGCCGTTTCAACAACGCGTAAGTGCGGTCGGCCTTCTCGCGGAAACCGCCGAACGTGGCGTCCAGAGATTGCACGAATGCCGCCGCGTCGGCCAGCATCTGGGAACCCAGCACGGTGGACAACGCCTTCATCGCCAATCCCATTGCGCCAGTTATTAGTCGCCCGATACCCCGGCCGGGTGCGAGTAGCAGCCTCCACAGCCGGCTATCCATGAAGCTGCCCAATCGTTTTGGCGCGTCCAAGAAGTCGAGCGCGTTACGCGACGGCGGGGTGTCTACCACAATCAGGTCCCAGCGGTCCTGGCCTAGCAGTTGGCCCAGCTTCTCCATGGCCATATACTCTTGGGTGCCGGCAAGTGATGTAGCAACAGTCTGATAGAACTGGTTGTCCAGAATCGATTGTGCCCGTTCGGATCCGGAGTATTGCATCACCATCTCGTCGAACGTGCGGCGCATGTCGAGCATCATCGCGTGCAGCTCGCCGGGAACTTCGGGCGCCATTGGCACGCGCTGTGGTGTGTTGCCAAGATCGTTGATCCCCAACGCTTGTGCCAATCGCTTGGCTGGGTCAATCGTCAAGACAACCACGATGCGGCCATATTCGGCCGCACGCAGCGCCAGCGCCGCCGCGGTAGTGGTCTTGCCGACACCACCGGCCCCGCAGCACACAACCACCCGGTTTGATGTGTCGGCCAGGATCGCGGCCATATCAAGGGTTTTCGGTGTGATACTCATCGAACCCCCTGCTGGGCAAGTAATTCCGAGAGCTCGTAGAGGCTGCCAAGGTCGACACCGTCAGGGATAGTCGGCAATTCCAATCGCGGTACCTGCAGGGCGTCGAGCTGTTGCGCGGTCTCGGCGCGTGCGGTGATTAGGGTGGCGTGCTGGATGGTTTCGGTCAAGAGGCCAGCGAAATCG
The DNA here is from genome assembly GCF_963853665.1 of Mycobacterium decipiens. NCBI lineage: Bacteria > Bacillati > Actinomycetota > Actinomycetes > Mycobacteriales > Mycobacteriaceae > Mycobacterium > Mycobacterium decipiens. Next base: position 4,977,847 of record NZ_OY970459.1, on the reverse strand, counting down.
GCGTCAGGGAGCTTGATTCCGGCCGTCAACAACCCGGCCTGGACCGAGTCTGCGTCGATGTCACCGTCCGCGGCTTCAGCCAGGTCTCGAGGCTCCAGATGGGCGGGGATGTTGCGGTTCACGATCACACTGCCGATCGGCAGCTCCATCTCCGCAAGCTCCTCAATGGCCTCCAGAGTCTCCTGGACCGGTAGCGCCTCCAGCAGCGTGACCAAGTGGATTGCCGTCTGGTCGGAGTGCAGCAACCTCACTACGCCTTCGCTTTGCGCGTGCACTGGTCCGCCCTTGGCTAGGTCGGACACCGCCTTGGTGACATCGAGGAAGCGCGCTATCCGCCCGGTCGGTGGTGCGTCGACGACGATCGCGTCATAGACCGGCAGCTTGTTCTTATCGACGCGTACCACCGTCTCCTTGATCTTGCCGGTGAGTAGCACGTCGCGCAGACCGGGCGCGATTGTCGTCGCGAACTCGATCGCGCCGATGCGTCGCATTGCTCGGCCTGCGATACCGAGGTTGTAGAACATGTCGAGGTATTCCAGGAAAGCGGCCTCGATGTCGATTGCCAGGGCGTTGACCTGACCGCCGCGCTCGGCGGTCGCGATCTTTAGTTCCTGGTAGGGCAGGGGCGGGACGTCGAAGAGTTGCGCGATCCCTTGGCGCCCCTCGACTTCGATAAGCAGGACTTTGCGGCCCCCGGCCGCCAGGGTCAGCGCCAGCGCGGCCGCGATCGTCGACTTTCCAGTACCGCCTTTGCCGGTCACAAAGTGCAGGCGGGCTTTTGATAAGCGCGACGGCCAGCCAACGGAACTACCGCCGCTAGGTGTGTTCGCCACCATCGCATGCTAGCCCGACGTCCCGGCGATCTTTCCCGGCTACCGGGCTGCGCGGAGCGGGTCGAGTCCGACGGATAAGCTCGCGGGCATGACCCAACCCACCGCATGGGAGTACGCGACGGTCCCGCTGCTGACGCACGCCACCAAACAGATCCTCGACCAGTGGGGCGCCGATGGCTGGGAGCTGGTGGCGGTGCTGCCCGGGCCCACCGGTGAACAGCACGTCGCTTACCTGAAGCGCCCTAAGTAGGAGGTATCACGGTTAATGAGCGTCAAGGCCAGGCTTGGTCAACTCGGTGTCGCGCTACCGCAATTGGTGGCGCCGCTGGCCGCCTACGTTCCAGCGGTGCGCACCGGCAATCTCGTCTACACCGCGGGCCAGCTGCCGTTCGAGGCCGGCAAGCTGGTGCGGACCGGCAAGGTTGGCGCCGACGTCGGCCCCGAGGACGCCAAAGCGCTTGCGCGGATCTGCGCGCTCAATGCGCTGGCAGCCGTGGATTCGCTGGTGGGTTTGGACGCGGTGAACCAGGTGGTCAAAGTCGTCGGGTTCGTCGCTTCCGCGCCGGGTTTTCACGGCCAGCCGAGTGTCATCAATGGGGCTTCCGACCTGTTGGCCGAAGTATTCGGCGATAGCGGCGCGCATGCGCGTTCGGCGGTGGGCGTATCCGAGCTACCGTTGGACGCTCCGGTGGAAGTTGAGTTAATCGTGGAGGTCCGATAGCGGCCGATGTCCATGACAGCCCAGTCGCTGACCCATCCCGCCTACGGCCGGTTGCGGGCGGTCACCGACACCGCGTCCGTGTTGTTGGCCGACAACCCCGGGTTGTTGACGTTGGACGGCACCAATACTTGGGTGCTGCGTGGCCCGGGAAGTGACGAGGTGGTCATTGTCGATCCCGGACCGGACGACGACGAGCACATTGCACGGGTTGCCGCGCTGGGCCGCATCGCGCTGGTGCTGATCAGCCACCGGCACGGTGACCACACCACCGGCATCGACAAGCTGGTCGAGTTGACCGGGGCGCCGGTACGCGCAGCGGATCCGCAGTTCTTGCGCGGCGATGGGGTGAAGCTAGGCGACGGCGAAGTGATCGATGCCGCAGGGTTGACGATCAAGGTGCTGGCCACTCCCGGCCACACTGCCGACTCGCTGTCGTTTGTCCTCGACGACGCCGTGCTCACCGCCGACACCGTGTTGGGCCGCGGGACCACGGTAATCGACAAGGACGACGGCAGCCTGGCTGACTACCTGGAATCGCTGCACCGGCTGCGCGGCCTGGGCGGGCGGACGGTGCTGCCGGGGCACGGCCCGGACTTGGTCGACCTGGAGGCCGTCGCGTCGGGATACTTGATGCACCGGCACGAACGTCTCGAGCAGGTACGTGCTGCCTTGCGGGATCTTGGTGACGACGCCACGGTCCGCGAGGTCGTCGAACACGTCTACGTCGATGTCGACGAGAGGCTCTGGGATGCGGCCGAATGGTCGGTGCAGGCGCAACTGGACTATCTGCGCCGCTGAAGCCCGCCGAAACTGTAGATGGCGTGCGAAAGTGCGAGTAGAACCCTCGGTAACTACAGGCTCGGCGCAATAGCGGGCGCCCGCGCTGCCCGCGCGCTTACCTCGCTCGGGGTAGGATGCTCGCTCGGTTGCGCCCGCGCTGCCCGCGCGCTTACCTCGCTCGGCGCGCCAGTCGTTCGGAATCAGAGATCAGCACGCTCTTGCCCTCAAGGCGGATCCAGCCGCGGTGAGCGAAATCAGCCAGCGCCTTGTTCACCGTTTCGCGGGAAGCCCCGACCAGCTGGGCGATTTCCTCCTGCGTCAGATCATGGGTGACCCGCATTGCGCCACCTTCCTGGGTCCCGAAGCGCTGGGCGAGCTGCAACAGCTGCTTGGCCACCCGGCCGGGCACGTCAGTGAAGATGAGGTCGGCCAGATTGTTGTTGGTGCGACGCAGCCTGCGCGCCAACACCCGCAGCAGCTGCTCGGCGATCTCGGGACGATCGGCGATCCATGCCCGCAGCGCGTCGCGGTCCATCGACACCGCTCGCACCTCGGTGATCGTGGTAGCGCTGGATGTCCGTGGCCCCGGGTCGAAGATCGACAACTCGCCGAACATGTCTGACGGGCCCATGATGGTCAGCAGGTTCTCCCGGCCGTCGGGTGAGCGGCGACCGATCTTGACCTTCCCGGCAATGATGATGTACAGCCGATCGCCCGGCTCCCCTTCCGCGAAAACCGTATGTCCGCGGGGGAAATCGACGGGCTGCAGTTGCTTGGTCAGTGCGGCGATTGCGCTGGGCTCAACCCCTTGGAAGATTCCTGCTCTTGCCAGGATCTCGTCCACGTTGCCTCTTCAAACTTTCCGACGAAGTGATACGGGCAGACTAACCGCTTGCCAACGAGAAGAGTCTAGAGGTAGGCCAGTCGGTTCGCCGTGCCAACGCTACACACGATTTATGTGTCGGGTCGTCCTAAACTGCGGATTGGATCGAGCGTGCCTGTGTGCTCGAGTCGGTAAGCCCGGCTCGGCGGGACCAGCGTGGTCGGTGGCAAACAACCGCTCGGCGTCGTGCGTCCCGGCGCCGGAGCCGGGAAACGGCGGATCAGTGAGCCGCTGGGCTTGCCGTCGATGCAGGTATTCCAGCGCCTCCGGCATTCCGTCCCGGGCCAGCGTACGCACGTCCACGGCCTCGGCCTGCTCGAGAAACTCGGCGACATCGGTCGCCGTGACGGCGTCGTGGGCAAGAGTCTTTTCCAGCCGCCCCAACCCGAGGGTCGCCAACATCAACAACCCGGGAACGCAGGCCACGAGCAACCATGACACAAGGAGAGTAAACATGGCTTAGGTCTCAGTGAGATCACGAAATCAGTACTCTGTCGTAGGTGACAGCGGCGAAGTCGTCCGGGCGTTCTAGGTCAAAGCCGGCAGCGCCCAGCACCGGCGGGGCCCGGCGCTGGTCTGCAGAAACCCGGATCGGGTTGGTGCGACGGGCGCGACGGATGAATCGCGCACTGGCGCAGGCGTTTCCGCACGTATACTGCGAGCTGGACTTCACATCGCCGCTCGAGCTGGCGGTAGCCACCATTCTTTCGGCGCAGAGCACCGACAAGCGGGTGAATTTGACGACGCCAGCCTTGTTCGCCCGGTACCGGACAGCACTGGACTACGCCCAGGCGGAGCGCGCCGAGCTGGAGAGCCTCATCCGCCCCACTGGTTTCTACCGCAACAAGGCGGCCTCTCTCATCGGCCTGGGGCAAGCCCTGGTCGAGCGGTTTGGCGGTGAGGTGCCGGCCACCATGGACGAGTTGGTCACGCTGCCCGGAGTCGGGCGCAAGACCGCGAATGTCATCCTCGGAAACGCCTTCAGTACCCCCGGAATCACCGTGGACACTCATTTCGGACGATTGGTGCGGCGGTGGCGCTGGACCACCGAAGAGGATCCGGTCAAGGTGGAGCACGCGGTCGGCGAATTGATCGAACGCAAGGAGTGGACCCTGCTGAGCCACCGAGTGATCTTTCACGGCCGTCGGATATGCCACGCCCGTAAACCGGCGTGTGGTGTCTGTGTGCTCGCCAAGGACTGCCCCTCCTTTGGACTTGGTCCCACTGAACCGCTGCTCGCGGCGCCCCTGGTCCAAGGCCCGGAGACCGAGCACCTGCTGGCCCTGGCCGGGCTGTAATGCCGGGTCTGGGAAGGACCTCGCGATGAGACCGCGATGACGACGCTGACCGGCAGGACCCGCTGGACCATCGCGATTTTGGTTCTGGTGGCAGCGCTGACGGCGGCGCTGGTCAGCCAGCTGCGGGAACACTCCGCCTCGAACGCGACCACCCAGACGCTTATTCCGGGCGAACATCGCGACGCGCAAACCCCGGAAGCATTGGCCGGGCCCCGACAGCGCGCGGACCTGCCGCCCTGTCCCGCCGCGGGTAACGGCCCGGGTCCCGGGGCGCTACGCGGTGTTGTGGTCGAATGCGCGGGGGACGGCTCGGCCGTCGACGTCGCACGCGCGCTGGCCGGACGCCGGGTGGTCATCAATTTTTGGGCGTATTGGTGCGCGCAGTGTGTGGCCGAACTGCCCGCGATGGACGAATATCAACGCCGGGTTGGGTCCGCCGTGACGGTGGTGACGGTGCATCAAGACAAGAATGAGGCGGCCGCGTTGTCTCGGTTGGCCGATCTCGGCGTTCGGCTGCCGACGCTGCAGGATGGCAACCGCAGGGTGGCGGCGGCGCTGCGGGTCGCGAATGTGATGCCCGCGACGGTGGTCCTACGGCCGGACGGTAGCGTTGCCCAAACCCTGCCGCGGGCTTTCGGCAGTGCCGACGAGATCGTGGCTGCGGTCGGAAACGACGCGGGATGAGTCCGGTTTGCGACGCGGGCCGCGTAACCGGCCCGGGAACGCTGCGGGCAGGTGGACTCCGTTCGACGGTGATGCGCCGGGTAGCGGCCTGAGGAGGAGCTGGGCAACTTTGGACCCGAAGGAGGCGCCGATGGGTGCTGGGGCTACGGCCCCGCAGGCGGGTGGCCCAACCCCCACCCGCTCGCGGGAGACGATTGCCCTGACGCCTGGTGCCGGCCCGTCCTGGCTGCGTCCGCTGGTTGACAACGTCGGTCAGATACCCGATGCGTACCGGCGCCGGCTGCCGGCCGATGTGCTGGCGATGGTGACCGCCGCCAGGGCTTTCTCAGCGATGGCGCCGTCGCGCCGTGACCACCGCGAGGCCGCTGTTCTGGTGCTCTTTTCTGGTCCGGAGTCGGGGCCGCCCGACGGTAGTGTCCCCGACGACGCCGACCTGCTGCTGACCGTGCGGGCCTCGACGTTGCGCCACCATGCCGGTCAGGCGGCCTTCCCCGGTGGTGTGGCCGACCCCTCCGACGCTGGGCCGGTGTCCACCGCCCTGCGCGAGGCGAACGAAGAAACCGGGATCGACGTGTCCAGGCTGAACCCACTTGCCACCCTGGAGCGGACGTTCATCGCGCCGTCCCGCTTCCATGTCGTCCCGGTGTTGGCGTACTCGCCGGATCCCGGACCAGTGGCCGTCGTCAACGAGTCCGAAACGGCGATCGTGGCGCGGGTGCCGGTGCGCGCTTTCATCAATCCCGCCAACCGGCTCATGGTGTACCGCGGCTCCATGGGTCGCCGCTGGGCCGGGCCGGCCTTCCTGTTGAACCAGATGCTGGTCTGGGGATTCACTGGTCAGGTGATTTCTGCGGTGCTCGATGTCGCCGGCTGGGCTAAGCCCTGGGACACCAGCGACATCCGCGAGTTGGACGAGGCAATGGTGCTGGTCGACGACGAGAGTGACCCGCGATGAACTCGATGGACCCGTCGCAGTGGCTGGATGTCGCCGTCTTGGCGGTGGCTTTTATCGCAGCCATCTCCGGCTGGCGTGCGGGGGCCCTGGGCTCAGTGCTGTCGTTTGGCGGTGTGCTGTTGGGCGCGGTAGCCGGCGTGCTGTTGGCGCCGCATATCGTCACCCACATCAGCGCACCGCGGGCCAAACTCTTTGCCGCGCTGTTCCTGATCCTGGCGTTGGTCGTGGTCGGCGAGGTCGCCGGTGTGGTGCTGGGCCGCGCTGTCCGCGGCGCGATCCGCAACAGGCCAGTCCGGTTGATCGACTCGGTCATCGGGGTAGGGGTGCAGCTGGTTGTGGTGCTCACCGCGGCGTGGTTGTTGGCGACGCCACTGACACAGTCGAAAGAGCAGCCCGAGCTGGCCGCCGCGGTGCGGGGTTCGCGGGTGCTTGCCCGGGTCAACGAGGTGGCGCCCATCTGGCTGAAGACGGTGCCCAAGCGGTTGTCGGCGCTGCTGAACACCTCCGGGCTGCCCGCGGTCTTGGAGCCGTTCAGCCGCACCCCGGTCATTCCGGTGGCCTCACCAGACCCGGCGTTGGCCAACAGTCCGGTGGTGGCAGCCACCGAGCCAAGCGTCGTCAAGATCCGCAGCCTGGCACCAAGTTGTCAGAAAGTGTTGGAGGGCACCGGCTTCGTGATCTCGCCCGATCGGGTGATGACCAACGCGCACGTGGTGGCCGGATCCAACAGCGTGACCGTGTACGCCAGCGGCAAGCCCTTGGAGGCCACGGTGGTGTCCTACGACCCGTCGGTCGACATCGCATTGCTGGCCGTTCCGAACTTGCCGCCGCCGCCGCTGATCTTCGCACCCCAGCCGGCGAAAACCGGTGCCGACGTTGTGGTGCTGGGCTATCCCGGCGGCGGCAATTTCACCGCTACACCGGCCAGGATTCGCGAGGCCATCAGGCTCAGTGGCCCCGACATCTACCGGGACCCGGAGCCGGTTACCCGCGACGTGTACACCATCAGAGCCGATGTGGAGCAAGGTGATTCGGGTGGACCCCTGATCGATCTCAACGGTCAGGTGCTCGGTGTGGTTTTCGGCGCAGCCGTCGACGACGTCGAAACCGGCTTCGCGTTGACGGCCGGTGAGGTGGCGGGCCAGCTTGCCAAGATCGGCGCCACCCAACCGGTGGGCACCGGGGCCTGCGTCAGCTGAGCTGGTGCACCTGTTCCAGGAAACGCATCAGATGTCGGTTGATTTCCTCCGGCGCCTCTTCGTGGCTGAAATGTCCGGCGCCGGCAATGGATATGTACCGCCCGTGCGGCGCATAGCGCTGGGTGCGCTCGACCGGGTCGGCCAGCACGTAGGGGTCATCGTCGCCGCGTAGGTGCAGCAGCGGCATACCAAGTTGTTGTGTCATCGCCCTCATGAATCGCCGGCCTTCGTCGCGCAGTTGGCTGCGCACCGCCCAGCGCTGGTATTCCAGGGCGGAATGGGCCGCCGCCGGGATCTGGATCGCCCGCCGAAGATGGCCGACTGTTTGTGAGAAGTCCTCGGATGCAAGCCATTTGGCGCAGCTACGGCTGCGCACCAGGCGCTCGATCTCCGCTGCGTTGTTCCGGGTCAGCAGGCGCTCCGGCCAGATCGGCAGCTGGTAGCGCAGCAATGTGGGCAGCAGTGCGCGCCCCTGATCGCGGCGCGTCAGGGTGGATCGCCGTAGGGCCGCCGGGTGCGGCGAGCTGATCAGGGCGATGGCGCGTACCAGCCGGGAATGCAGCAGCGCGGTGGTCCAGCAGGCCAATCCGCCGTCGGCGTGGCCGACCAGCGTCGCCGATGAGTGTCCGAGCGCACGGATAAGTCCGGCTGTATCGCCGGCCAGTGTCCAGCCGTCGTACCCGCGGGGCGGCTTGTCGCTCCCGCCGTAGCCGCGCAGGTCGACCGCGACCACCCGCGCCCCGGTCAGTCCGCACAACTGATGACGCCAGGACCACCAGAACGAACCGAAACCGTGTAGCAGGATGACCAGCGGCAGCGTCATCGCCGGCTCCATGGGGGGCCTGGGCCCATCCTGGCCTTCCGGCTGGCCCGACGGCATCGCCTCGACGACATGGAACCGGATGCCGTTGGCGTGCACGTCTCGATGACGCCATGGCCCGGCGATTCGGGTCATCGACGGATCTGGTGCTGCCATCTACCAACCCGAGGGATCGGCGGGCACCTTGCTATCGGATGTGAGGGGCTTCGCTGACTCGTGGGTCTTGTCGTGGCCCGGGGTGAGCGCGGTGCGCGCCTCTTTGACCGATTCGATGGTTTGCCGCGGCCCCCGGATGCGGTGGACTTTCAGGAAACCCAACACGGCTAGCACGGCGGTGACCACAACCATGATCGCGAAGACGAGCAAGAAAGCCACCCAGCGCCAGATCCAGGTGTCGAGCAATTCGGCGAGGAAAAAAAAGAAGAAGAAGGTGGAGTAGAACCCGACCACCAGCGCCGAGATGAAGAAAACGCTGCCCGTCAGGCCCTTCTTGACGTCGCGGGTGATCTCGGCACGGGCCAGTTCGACCTCGGCCCGGACCAGCGTCGACACTTGAGTTGTCGCCTCTTTGATCAGGTCACCGATCGACGGCTCAGCAGGTCCCGCGTGCGGGTCGGCCAACGGAATCGTGGTCAGCGTGCTGGGCACACCGTTCTTGCGGTCAACCTTGCTCACAGACGGTCCTCTCGATTCAAATTCTCGGCTCGCCCCGGCACGCGGGGGGACCCCCACCACGGGCCGTCGTCCGGCCCGCATCGTCGCCGAGCCCGGTTCGATTGCTCGGCTCCTCCTCGGGCCGTCGTCTGGCCCGCATCGTCACCGAGCGCGGTTCGATTGCTCGGCTCCTCCTCGGGCCGTCGTCCGGCCCGCATCGTCACCGAGCGATTCGCTGTCATCGCGGTTCATGTTGCCATGCGGTGCGGTGCCATACGAGGCCAGCCAACGCCACCGTGGGGCGGAGTTTGCCACGAATTGACGTCGTAGGCCATTTGAACTGCGGCCGACGTTGCCCTCCGATCATTTAGACTGGCGCATCTGTTCTGAGGTGTCCGACGGTTGGACGGGAGTACTACTTTGCAGACGGCGCACCGGCGCTTTGCCGCGGCATTCGTGGCCGTGCTCTTGGCCGTGGTGGGCCTTCCCGTGAAAACGGCGGCAGCCGACGACAAGGTACCGCTGGGTGGTGGTGCGGGCATCGTCGTAAACGGCGGCACAATGTGCACCCTGACCACCATCGGCCACGACAGGAACGGCGACCTCATCGGCTTTACCTCCGCGCACTGTGGCGGCCCGGGCGCGCAGGTCGCCGCCGAGGGTGCCGAAAACAGGGGACCGGTGGGCATCATGGTCGCCGGCAACGACAGCCTGGACTATGCGGTGATCAAGTTCGATCCGGCCAAGGTGACACCGATGGCCATCTTCAACGGGTTCGCGATCAATGGCATCGGCCCGGATCCGACGTTCGGCCAGATCGCTTGCAAGCAGGGCCGCTCGACCGGCAATTCGTGTGGCGTCACTTGGGGGCCGGGCGAGAGTCCGGGCACCATTGTGATGCAGGTCTGCGGCGGACCCGGCGACTCCGGAGCGCCGGTGACCGTCGACAATCTGCTGGTTGGGATGATCCACGGCGCCTTCAGCGAGAATCTGCCGGGTTGCATCACCAAATACATCCCACTGCACACCCCGGCGGTGGTCATGTCGTTCAACGCCGACCTGGCCGACATTGACGCCAAGAACCGGCCCGGCGCGGGATTCGTCCCGGTACCGGCCTAGGTCGGCCGTATCGGCTCGGCTGACGGTGCCACTCTCACGTGGCGGCCCGGATCGCGTCGAACACGGTGGGGTCGAGCAGCGTCGACGTGTCGCCAAGTTCACGGTTCTCGGCGACATCGCGCAGCAGCCTGCGCATGATCTTTCCGCTGCGGGTCTTGGGTAGTTCGGGCACCACATGAACTTCGCGCGGCCGTGCGATGGGTGAGATCACTCCAGCCACTTGGGCGCGCAACTCTTCTGTGGTGCCGTCGTGCGGGGCGTAGTTGGCGCATAGGACGACGAACGCACAGATGGCTTGGGTGGTGGTCTCGTCGGTAACCCCGACCACCGCAGCTTCGGCCACCCCGGAGTGGGCGACGAGCGCGGATTCCACTTCGGCGGTGGAGATCCGGTGCCCGGACACGTTCATCACGTCGTCGATGCGGCCCAGCACCCAGATCGCGCCGTCCGGGTCGATCCGAGCGCCGTCCCCGGCGAAGTAGTAGCCCTTGTCGGCGAACTTGGACCAGTAGGCGTGCCAGTATCGCGCGGGGTCACCCCAGATGCCGCGCAGCATCGACGGCCACGGCTGGTCCAAGACGAGGTACCCGGTGACGTGCGTGGCACTCTCGGTGTCCGGCGGCAGCGGATCGCCGTGGTCGTCGACGATCTTGGCCGAGATCCCGGGTAGCGGCGTCATCGCCGAACCGGGTTTGGCCGCAGCGACTCCGGGTAGCGGCGAGATCATCGCGGAGCCGGTCTCGGTCTGCCACCAGGTATCCACGATCGGGGTGCGTCCACCGCCGATGACGTCGCGGTACCAGCGCCATGCCTCGGGGTTGATCGGCTCGCCGACCGTCCCGAGCAGCCGCAGGCTGGACAGATCGTGGCTGTCCGGGATCTCGCGGCCCCATTTCATGAACGTCCGGATAAGGGTGGGGGCAGTGTAATAGATTGTGACCCTGTATCTTTCGATGATCTGGAAGTGCCGGTGTCGGTCGGGCGAATCGGGGGTGCCCTCGTAGAGAACCTCGGTGATCCCATTGGACAGTGGACCGTAGACGCCGTAGGTGTGGCCGGTGACCCAGCCGATATCGGCGGTGCACCAAAACACGTCATGCTGCGGCTTGACGTCGAAAATGGTGTGCGCCGTGTAGCAACATTGGGTGAGGTAGCCGCCGCTGGTGTGCACGATCCCCTTGGGCTTGCCGGTGGTGCCCGACGTGTACAGCAGGAACAGCGGGTGCTCGGAATCGAAGGGCTCCGGGGTGTGTGCCGGTGCGGCTGAGTCGACGACGTCGTGCCACCAACGGTCGCGGTCGTCGTTCCAGGACACCTCAATTCCCGTGCGCCGCACCACTAGAACGTGTTCGACGGGGCAGTCGGGGAGCGCCGTAAGGGCCTCGTCGGCGGCCGCTTTGAGGGGTGACGGCTTGCCCCGCCGGAACTGCCCGTCCGCGGTGATCAGCAGCTTGGCTTGGGCATCGGCGATCCTGGCCTGCAGGGCCGCGGCGGTGAAGCCGCCGAAAACGACGCTGTGCATGACTCCGAGCCGGGCGCAGGCCAGCATGGCGATCACGGCCTCAGGGATCAACGGCAGGTAGATGGCGACGCGGTCACCGGCCACCAGGCCGAGGTCGGTCAGTGCGTTGGCCGCCTTGCACACCTGGGTCTGCAGATCGGAGTAGGTCAGGGTCCGGCGGTCACCGACCGGCTCTCCTTCCCAGTGGATGGCCACTCGATCCCCGTGGCCGGCCTCGACGTGACGATCCACGCAGTTATAGGCGACGTTGAGCGTGCCATTGATGAACCACTTGGCGTACGGCGCATCCGACCAGTCCAGCACCTCGGTGAACGGTGTCGCCCAGGACAGCCGATGGGCCTGCTTGGCCCAAAAGGCCAGCCGGTCCTCCTCGGCCTCGCGATACAACTCGGCGAGGGCGTTCGCCTGCTGAGCGAACTGCGCCGACGGCGGGTACGACGACGGGACCCCGGGCTCGGTGGCGGTCACTGGCGTTACTCCTCTGTCATCCGCTGCCCGATGGTCAGGGCGATCGATTCCCACCCGGCAACGGGTGTGAGCCTAACCCTGCGACGAAGCGACCCGTACGGGCGAGGTTGCCCGGTCAGGAGAACTGGTACTCAACGGGTTCTGGCGCAATGTGGGTGATGGGGTGCACCTGCAGGTGGCAGGCGTCGATCGTGGCCGGCACGGTGAACACCTCGGTGGTGTCGGGCGGGCTGACGAGTAGTTCGGTGTAGGCGGGGCACTGGTTGCCCCCGCCGTCGATCGCCATGCCCTCCACGATGGCCTGCGCCTCTTGCAATAGCGACAGCGTGACAGTGGGCGGCACATCGACGGCTGCCGGCAAGCCACCCATGTGCCCGCGCAGCGTGGGCTCGGCATGAATGAGCGGCCCGCCAGCGCCCGAGTCGACCCAGGGATAGCCGGTGAGCGTGCACGGCACCGCGCCGCCGGCGAGGGCAAACCTCAGGGTCAGTGCGCGGTGGCCCGGGGTGGCCTGAGTCGACGACGCGGTCACGGCGATCCGATCCGCCCGGCATGGCGCCGGCTCGCCGTTGGTATCAGGTGGTGCGGCCCATGCGGCTGGGCCCAACATGGTGGTGGCGTAGCTCGTTGTGGCCAGGGCAGCGGCGGCGGTTACCCGGTGAACCCGGCGTCGTGGCGGGCGCACTTGAGGTGCGGTCACGACGGTGATTATTACCGCAGAGAGGCCGATAATGAGCGCAAATGACAATATTGCAGGAGCCAAGCCCGTGCGCACACTGAAGTCGGTGCTCAGCGACCCCTCAGACGTCTTCTAACCGGCAGTTGCCAGGCGACCGAGGATCGCCAGCACACCCAACGCCATCAGCACCAGGCCGATGATGATGAGCCTGGTACCCGGCGATCCACCTTGCGGCGGGGAGAGGGGATCGGTCCGGTGAACACCGGGTTGATCACGACTGCTCGAGCGCTGCTTCAGGCCAACGATCAGCAAGACCCATCCCAGTGTCGGAACGCCGAGCGCCGCGATCAGATACCCCGCCTGAAACGCGGCGCCATTCGCGGCGAGGTATGTCACGGTCACTGGCGGGATTCTAGGTTGTGGATGGGAGCCGCGTGTTGATGTGTCTATGAGCCGGATCACTGCAAGTGGTACATCCGCGCCACCGGGTGTGGTCGCAATCGACCGGCAACAGCCTTGTCGACTTGCCACGCGTCACCGAATACCTCGTACATCCAGTCGTCGCGCTCGCCGTCCGGGCAAGAGGGTCTGGCGTCCGGGGCGGCACTTCACTACTCACGGGGCTGCCGGACCCGGCGCCGCCGCACGCCCTAAGGTCGCTGTCATGGTGCGTCGGTTGCGGACCACGCTGGCCTGGATTGCCCCGGTGGCTGCCGCCGTGCTGGTCGTCGCGCCGGTGGCCGCTTGCGGCGGCGGTGTGCTGAGCCCCGATGTGGTGCTGGTCAACGGCGGCGAACCGCCCAACCCGCTGATCCCGACGGGCACCAACGACAGCAATGGCGGCCGCATCCTTGACCGGCTGTTCGCCGGCCTGATGTCCTATGACGCCACCGGCAAGCCGTCGCCGGAGGTCGCCCAGTCGATCGAGACCACCGACAACGTCAACTACCGAATCACCCTCAAACCGGGTTGGAAGTTCACCGACGGCTCGCCGGTGACGGCCCATTCATTCGTCAACGCGTGGAACTACGGGGCGTCGAGCACCAATGCCCAACTGCAGCAGCAGTTTTTCAGCCCGATCGAGGGGTTCGACGAGGTAGCCGGCGCACCGGGGGACGGAAGGCGGACCACCATGTCCGGGTTGCGCGTGGTCACCGACCTCGAGTTCACCGTGCGGCTCAAGGCGCCGACCATCGACTTCACGTTGCGACTGGGCCACAGCTCGTTCTATCCGCTGCCGGACGCGGCATTTCAGGACATGGCGGCATTTGGCCGCAACCCGATCGGCAATGGCCCGTACCAGCTTGCCGACGATTCGGACGGGCCGGCCTGGGAACACAATGTCAAAATCGACCTGGTGCCCAACCCGGGCTACCACGGCAACCGGAAACCTCGCAACAAAGGTCTGCGATTCGAGTTCTACGCGAATCTAGACACCGCATACGCCGACCTGCTGTCCGGCAATCTCGATGTCCTGGACACGATTCCGCCGAGCGCGTTGCCGATCTACAAGCGTGACCTGGGTGACAACGCCACCAGCGGGCCAGCGGCGGTCAACCAGTCCCTTGACACCCCGTTGCGGCTGCCGCATTTCGGCGGCGAGGAGGGCCGGCTACGCCGGCTGGCCCTGTCGGCCGCCATCAATCGCCCGCAAATCTGCCAGCATATCTTCGTCGGAACCCGCAGTCCGGCACGCGATTTCACTGCCCGGTCGTTGCCGGGATTCGACCCGAACATACCCGGTAATGAGGTCTTGGACTTCAACCCCGAACGGGCCCGGAAACTCTGGGCGCAAGCCAACGCGATCTCGCCGTGGAGCGGCCGATACGCGATCGCCTACAACGCCGACAGCGGCCATCGGGACTGGGTCGACGCGGTGGCCAACAGCATCAAGAATGTGCTGGGTATCGACGCGGTGGGCGCTCCGCAGCCCACCTTCGCCGGATTGCGCACCCAGATCACCAACCGCACCATCGACAGTGCGTTTCGCGCCGGTTGGCAGGGTGACTACCCATCAATGATTGAGTTCCTCGCTCCGCTGTACGCGACCGGCGCCGGATCCAACGACGTTGGGTACTCCAGTCGGGAGTTCGACGCGGCGCTGGCTACTGCCGAAGCCGCACCCACGCTGCGGGAATCCGATGCGCTGGTCAATGATGCGCAGCGGATCCTGTTTCACGACATGCCCGTTGTCCCGCTGTGGGACTACATCAGCGTGGTCGGATGGTCGTCGCAGGTCAGCAACGTCACCGTCGCCTGGAACGGTCTGCCCGACTACGAGAACATCGTCAAGGCCTGACATGGGTTGGTATATCGCGCGTCGGATCGCCGTGATGGTGCCGGTTTTCCTCGGTGCCACGCTGCTGATCTACGGCATGGTCTTCCTGCTCCCGGGTGACCCGGTGGCCGCGATGGCCGGCGACCGCCCCTTGACCCCCGCGGTGGCCGCGCAGCTGCGTTCGCGCTACCACCTCGACGATCCGTTCATCCTGCAGTACCTGCGCTACCTTGGTGGAATCCTGCATGGTGACTTGGGTCGTGCGTATTCCGGCCTTCCGGTTAGTGCCGTTCTGGCACACGCGTTTCCGGTCACCATCAGGCTCGCCTTGATCGCGCTGGCGGTGGAGGCAGTGCTGGGAATCGGATTCGGCGTGATCGCCGGCCTGCGCCAGGGTGGCATCTTCGATGCGGTGGTGCTGGTCACCGGACTCGTCATCATCGCGATCCCCATCTTCGTGCTGGGTTTCCTGGCTCAGTTCCTGTTCGGGGTCCAGCTCGGAATCGCCCCGGTCACGGTGGGCGAACGGGCCACCTTCGCCCGTCTGCTGCTGCCCGGGATCGTGTTGGGAGCGGTGTCATTCGCCTATGTGGTGCGACTGACCCGCTCGGCCGTGGCCGCCAATGCACACGCCGACTATGTCCGTACCGCCACCGCGAAAGGGTTGTCGCGGCCCCGGGTGGTGGCGGTGCACATTCTGCGCAACTCGCTGATCCCGGTGGTGACGTTCCTCGGCGCGGACGCGGGGGCGCTGATGGGCGGAGCGATTGTGACCGAAGGCATCTTCAACATCCACGGCGTCGGCGGCGTGCTATATCAAGCGGTCACACGTCAGGAGGCTCCGACGGTGGTGTCGATCGTGACGGTGCTGGTGCTGATCTACCTGATCACCAATCTGTTGGTGGATCTGCTGTATGCGGCCCTGGACCCGCGGATCCGCTATGGGTGAGCGGATCGGGCCCCGACACAGCGTTTGGCGCGACGCATGGCGCGGGTTGCGCCGGCGTCCCAAGTTTGTCGTCGCCGCGGCGATGATCCTGTTCATCCTGGTCGTCGCGGCGCTTCCGGCGTTGTTTACCGGAGTCGACCCAACCTATGCCGATCCCAGCCAGAGCCTGCTTGCGCCGTCGGCGGCGCACTGGTTTGGTACCGACCTGCAGGGGCACGACATCTACGCGCGCACCGTCTATGGTGCGCGGGCCTCGGTCGCCGTCGGGCTGGGAGCAACGCTGGCCGTGTTTGTCGTGGGCGGCGCGTTGGGAGCACTGGCCGGCTTTTACGGAGGCTGGGTGGATGCGACGGTTTCACGCGTCACCGATGTGTTTTTCGGACTGCCGTTGCTGTTGGCCGCCATCGTGCTCATGCAGGTGATGCATCACCGCACGGTGTGGACTGTGATCGCCATTCTGGCCTTGTTCGGCTGGCCGCAAGTGGCCAGGATCGCTCGCGGTGCGGTGCTCGAGGTGCGCGCCAGCGATTACGTGCTTGCAGCTAAAGCATTGGGGCTGAATAGGTTTCAGATCCTGCTGCGGCACGCGCTGCCCAACGCCATGGGCCCGGTAATCGCGGTGGCTACCATCGCCCTGGGGATCTTCATCGTTACCGAGGCCACGCTGTCCTACCTCGGCATTGGATTGCCGACGTCGGTGGTGTCCTGGGGCGGCGACATCAATGTCGCGCAGACCCGACTACGGTCGGGCTCGCCCATCCTGTTCTATCCCGCGGGCGCACTGGCAATTACGGTACTGGCGTTCATGATGATGGGCGACGCCCTGCGCGATGCGTTGGACCCGGCCTCACGGGCCTGGCGGGCATGAGCGCCCGCACCGGTGGCGATGAGCTGGCAGCGGGGCCACTGTTGTCGGTCGAGGGACTTCAGGTCACGTTCGGCACCGACGTTCCCGCCGTGCGTGGGGTGGATCTGGCCGTCCTACGCGGTCAAACCGTCGCTGTCGTGGGTGAATCGGGATCGGGGAAATCCACCACCGCAGCCGCGATTCTCGGGCTACTTCCGCCCGGAGGACGAATTACCAGTGGACGCATCGTATTCGACGGGCGCGACATCACCTCGGCCGATGCGAGACAACTGCGGTCGATAAGGGGACGAGAGATCGGCTATGTTCCCCAGGACCCGATGACCAACCTCAATCCGGTCTGGAAGGTCGGCTTTCAAATCGCAGAAGCGTTGCGGACCAACACCGCTGGCCGCGCCGCGCGACGACGGGCGGTGGAGCTACTCGCTGAGGCCGGCATGCCGGACCCGACGAAGCAAGCCGGACGGTACCCGCACCAGCTGTCCGGCGGCATGTGCCAGCGGGCATTGATCGCCATCGGCTTGGCGGGCAGGCCGCGGCTGTTGATCGCCGATGAGCCGACGTCCGCACTCGACGTTACCGTGCAGCGCCAAGTGCTCGACCATCTGCAGGAGCTCACCGACGAACTAGGTACCGCGCTGCTGCTGATCACCCACGATCTGGCCCTGGCCGCGCAGCGGGCCGAGTCCGTCGTCGTCGTCCGGGACGGAGTGGTGGTGGAATCCGGTGCGGCGCGGTCAATCCTGCAAGACCCTGCGCACGAATACACCCGGCGATTGGTGGCCGCGGCTCCGTCGCTGACGGCGCGGAACAGAGGTCCGGGGGAGTTCCGGTCGCGGGTTCCTAACGAGGCTGACGACATTCTCGTCGCCTCGGAACTGACCAAGATCTACCGGGAGACCCGCGGTGCACCATGGCGGCGGGTGGAGTATCGCGCCGTTGACGGGGTGTCATTCCGGTTACCCCGGGCAAGCACCCTGGCGATCGTCGGCGAATCCGGGTCAGGCAAGTCGACGTTGGCGCGGATGGTGCTTGGGCTGCTGCAACCGACGTCGGGCACGGTGGTGTTCGACGGCCTCCCGGTCCGGTGCGCCGGCGGCGGCAAGCTGGGCCGGCGCGATGCGTTCGCCTTTCGTCGTCGGGTCCAGCCGGTATTTCAGAACCCGTACAGCAGCCTGGATCCCATGTACTCAGTGTTCCGCGCCATCGAGGAACCGCTACGCATCCATCGCGTCGGTGACCGCAGGCAGCGGCAACGGGCGGTGCATGAGCTGGTCGACCAGGTGGCGCTCCCGTCGTCGATACTGGGCCGGTTGCCCCGTGAGCTGTCGGGTGGTCAGCGGCAGCGGGTCGCGATCGCCCGCGCGTTGGCGTTGCGGCCCGAGGTGCTGGTGTGCGACGAGGCGGTGTCGGCGCTCGACGTGTTGGTGCAGGCGCAGATCCTGGATCTGCTCGCCGATCTGCAGGCCGGCCTGGGCTTGACATATTTGTTCATCAGCCATGATCTGGCCGTGATCCGGCAGATCGCCGACGACGTCCTGGTAATGCGTGCCGGCCGGGTGGTGGAGCATGCCGCTACCGAGGAGGTGTTCACCCGGCCCCGCCACGAGTACACCCGCCAGTTGCTGGAGGCGATTCCCGGTGCCCCGAACGATGCCCCGTCAGCTCCCGGCTAGGTTGGCAACCTGTGACGGCTGACCCGCTGGCTCCGCTGATGGAGCTCCCCGGCGTTGCCGCTGCCAGCGAACGCGTCCGCGACGCACTGGGTCGCGCGCACCGGCACCGGGCCAACCTGCGGGGCTGGCCGGTGACCGCCGCCGAGGCCTCGTTGCGGGCGGCGCGGGCTTCCTCGGTGCTCGACGGCGGTCCGGTGCGGCTGGACGATCCGGGGCGGGCCACGTCGGACAACCCGGCCCTCAGCGATCCGGTGTTCGCGGGAGCGCTTCGGGTGGCGCAAGAGCTGGAAGGCGGCGCGGGCCCGTTGGTCGGGGTGTGGCGGCGGGCACCGTTGCAGGCGTTGGCCCGCCTGCACATGTTGGCGGCCGCCGACCAGGTCGATGCCGATCGGCTCGGGCGTCCGCGGGGCGATGCCGAAGTTGGGCCGCGTTTGGAGTTGCTCGCGGACATGGTCACCCGCCCCACGCGGGCATCGGCGCCGGTGGTCGCCGCGGTCGCACACGGGGAGCTTTTAACGCTGAGGCCGTTTGACTGTGCCGACGGTGTGGTGGCTCGCGCGGTGTCGCGGCTGGTGACGATCGCAACCGGACTGGATCCGCACGGGCTTGGTGTGCCCGAGGTGATTTGGATGCGCCAACCCGCCGAATACCGCAACGCTGCCCGCGGTTTCGCCGCAGGCACACCTGACGGAGTGGCGGGCTGGCTGCTGCTGTGTTGCGGTGCGATGCAGGCCGGTGCGCGGGAGGCTTTGTCGATTGCCGAGTCCTTGTCGGCCAGATAGCCAGGCCGGTAGCCGGCAGGCATCGAATGGCACCGCGATGCTGACCCCGAAATACAAAGCAGGCGGCGACCCGAGGGACTCGAATCGCCGCCCGCCAACACGGTTCTCGGTTACCAAGCGTGCATTTCTGGGGCTGCGTGGGTGGCCTCGGCGATCTTGCGACGCTTTCCGGCTGCAACCCCACCCAAAGGGCCGTCGATACCGTCCGCTCTTCGCAATTACGCAGGCCCGCAACACTTCTGCCGTTATCGTGGCTATGACTCCGCGTGGGTGCCGGGAACCGTGCTGGGTGCCCAGATCGGGAGATCGAACCTTCTCTTCCGGATCGACCTTGGCCTCACCAGGCTTCCGTGCTTCCTTTGTACTACTAGACCCTTAACACAGCAAGGCCTAATCCACCGAAAGTTGTGAGGCGGCTTTGGATTGCGTGCGCAAGATGTTTGCTGTTCGCCCATCCGCCGGCCGGCAATCCGCCGTGTTAGAACGCGAAGCGGCGCAGTAGCGAATAGGTGACCGCTCCGGCGGCTAACGCGCTGATTCCCACCGCGACGGTCGTGGCGATCGCGGCGCCGGACGGTGCCGGAATCCGGTCACGCAGCGACACCGGCCGGGAGAACGACAACACGGGCCAACCGCGCTCGATGGCTTCCTTTCGTAGGCCGCGATCAGGGTTGACTACCGAGGGGTGTCCGACCGCCTCGAGCATCGGCAGGTCGGTGATCGAGTCGGAGTAGGCGTAGCAGTGTTCCAGCGGGTAACCCTCACGGGCCGCCAGCTCACGGATCGCTTGTACCTTGCCTTCGCCGTAGCAGTAGAAGGCGACCTCGCCGGTGTACTTGCCGTCCTCGACGATCATCCGGGTCGCCATCGCATGGGTCGCGCCCAACGCGCGCGCGATCGGGCCGACGATCTCCTCGCCCGAAGCCGAGACCACCACCACGTCGCGGCCGCACAGCTTGTGGCCGGCGATGAGGTCCGCGGCTTCCGCGAATACCAGTGGGGTCACGATGTCGTGCAGGGTTTCATTGACGATCGACCGCACCTGGGCGACGTCCCAACCGGTGCACATGTTGGTCATGTGGGTGCGCATCCGGTCCATCTGGTCATGGTCAGCGCCGGACAGCAGAAAGATGAACTGCGCATAGCTGGACTTCAGCACGGCGCGGCGGTTGAGCAGTCCCTGCGCGAAGAAGGGTTTGCTGAACGCCAGCGTGCTGGACTTGGCGATGATGGTCTTGTCTAGGTCGAAGAAGGCCGCGGTGCGGGTCTGCGGAGCGGTGGTTCCCGGTGTTTGCGGGCGGGTTTGCTGCTGGGCGGCCGAGTCGGAGACGGTCACCAACCCAGCATAGGTCGGCGATCGGAGGGGCCCCGACCTTGTTCCCCGATGGGCGCTTGACTACCGAGGTTGTCGAGTCGGCGACAGCATTTACACGGCTCAAGCTGTACTTTCTATTGCGCTCTCTTGCGTCCGGTACTTGCGTGATTGCGCACTGTCATGTGTATAGTAAGCAGTACTCGGCTACTGCCGAGGGTGTATCAGTCCGACCCCCCGGGGCTGATGCACGACGACCCTCGCCTCCTCCCCCCTGGCGGGGGTCGTCCCTTTTCCGGGCCCACAATCGTCGCCAATCAGGCGCTTAGCCTGGCTTTCTGGGCGTTGCGGGGATCGTGTTTTCCGCGCCCCGGCCCAGCGGTCGGCCACCGCGTTTGTGCGCAGTTGCGGGTCTGTCCACAATTCTGTCTTTGGGACTGGTGTCCCACACCATCGGACCCGCACGGTGGGTGGGTGACCCCTGCTCGTCCGGCTGACCCTTCTCGCACCCGCTCGGCGGGTGCCGGCGTGTTGGCGATGCTGACCGATCCGGAGCTGCGTGACGAGCTGGACCGAGTCGCCGCGGCCGTCGGCGTTCGCGTTGTTCATGTCGGCGGCCGGCAGCCGGTGGGCAGAAAGACCTGGTCGGCGGCTGCGGCTGTGGTGCTTGACGACGCGGCGGCCGACCGCTGCGGGCGGCTCGCGCTGCCGCGGCGTGCCCACGTCAGCGTGCTGACCGGAACCGAACCCGCGACGGCGACCTGGGCGGCTGCCATCACGGTCGGGGCCCAGCACGTGCTGAGGATGCCCGAGCAGGAATCCGGACTGGTCCGCGAGCTCGCCGAAGCCGCCGAATCGGCACGCGACGACAGGATCTGCGGCGAGGTCGTCGCGGTCATCGGCGGCTGCGGTGGTGCTGGGGCGTCGTTGTTCTCGGTTGCCCTTGCGCAGGCCGCCAGCGACGCGCTGCTGGTGGATCTCGATCCGTGGGGCGGCGGTATCGACCTGTTGGTGGGCGGCGAAACCACACCCGGGCTGCGGTGGCCCGACCTTGCTTTGCAGGGCGGACGGCTGAGTTGGCCGGCCGTGCGGGAGGCGTTGCCGCGACACCGGGGGATCAGCGTGCTCTCGGGCACCCGGCGCGGCTACGAGTTGGACGCCGGGCCGGTGGACGCCGTCATCGACGCCGGCCGCCGTGGGGGAGTCGCCGTGGTCTGCGATCTTCCCCGTCGTTTGACCGATGCCACCCATGTCGCGCTGGATGCCGCCGATCTGGTCGTCCTGGTCAGCACATGTGATGTGCGGGGGTGCGCGGCCACCGCCACGATCGCACCGGTGCTGGCCACGATCAACCCCAACCTCGGTCTGGTCGTGCGGGGACCCGCGCCAGGGGGATTGCGGGCAGCGGAGGTCGCTGACGTCGCCGGGGTGCCGCTGCTGGCTGCCATGAAGGCGCAGCCGCGGCTGGCCGGCCAGCTGGAACACGGCGGTCTTCGAGTGCGACGGCGATCCGTGCTGGCCTGCGCTGCCCGACGGGTACTTGGCGCGCTGCCACGTGCCGGGTCAGGGCAACACGGTAGGGCGGCATGACCGGCTCCCTGATCGAACGCGTTCGCGAACGGCTGGCCTCCGAATCCGTCCCGCTGCGGCCCAACGTTGTGGCCGCAGCGATCCGCGCCGAGTCCGGGGGGATCCTCGGCGACACCGAGGTGCTGGCCAATCTCCGGGTGCTGCAGACGGAACTGACCGGGGCCGGCATCCTCGAACCGCTGCTGTGTGCAGACGGCACCACCGACGTTCTGGTCACCGCGCCTGACTCGGTGTGGGTCGACGACGGAAACGGTTTGCGACGCAGCCAGATTCGGTTTGCCGACGAGTCAGCGGTGCGAAGGTTGGCGCAACGGCTGGCGTTGGCCGCGGGTCGCCGGCTCGACGACGCGCAACCCTGGGTGGACGGGCAGCTGACCGGGATCGGCGCCGGAGGGTTCGCGGTGCGGCTGCACGCGGTGCTGCCGCCCGTGGCGACCGAAGGCACCTGCCTGTCGTTGCGGGTGCTACGGCCCGCCACTCAGGATCTGGCCGCCTTGACGGCGTCGGGCGCAATCGACCCGCTGGCCGCTGCGCTGGTTTCCGACATTGTCACCGCCCGCCTGGCATTCCTGGTGTGCGGTGGAACCGGTGCCGGAAAGACAACTCTGCTGTCGGCGATGCTGGGCGCCGTTTCGCCCAATGAGCGGATCGTGTGCGTCGAGGATGCCGCCGAGCTGGCGCCCCGGCATCCGCATCTGGTCAAGCTGGTCGCGCGGTGTGCGAACGTCGAAGGAATCGGTGAGGTCACCGTGCGTCAACTCGTCCGGCAGGCGCTGCGGATGCGGCCCGACCGCATCGTGGTCGGTGAAGTCAGGGGAGCCGAAGTGGTGGACCTGTTGGCGGCGCTCAACACCGGCCACGAGGGCGGCGCGGGCACCGTACACGCTAACAACCCGGGCGAGGTCCCCGCGCGCATGGAAGCGTTGGGAGCGCTCGGCGGCCTCGACCGCGCTGCCCTGCACAGCCAGCTCAGTGCGGCGGTCCAGGTGTTGCTGCACGTCGCACGCGACCCAGCCGGCCGGCGCCGGCTGGCCGAGATCGCCGTGCTGCAGCAAACCGAAGGGCGCGTCCAGGCGGTAACGGCGTGGCACGCGGATCGTGGAATGCGCAACGACGCAGCCGACCTGCGTGGTTTGCTGAGAAGCCGGGAATCGGCATGACCGGCCTTGCGCCCGCTGCCCTCGCGTTGTCGCTTGCGCTCCTGGTGTCGCCGGCGTCGGCGCGGCGCCGCCTCACCCCGGCCGGCCCCGCTCGCCGGCGGGTGCTCCTGATCGGCGCGCGGCGGGTTGCCTGCGCCGCCGGCTGTGTCGCGATTGCCGCCGCGACGTTCCTACCGCTGCCGACCGTCTTGGCGGTCGCGGTGCTGGCCGCGACGATCGGCCTGCGCCACCGTCGCCGCCGGCGCGAACTGCGCCGCACCCACGAGGGGCACGCGCTGGAAGCCGCGCTCGACGTGCTGGTCGGTGAGCTGCGCGCGGGCGGACATCCGGTATGCGCGTTTAGTGTCGCTGCCGACGAGACCGGCGGCCCGGCTGCCGCCGCCTTGCGCGCGGTGGCGGCGCGGGCAAGATTGGGCGCCGACGTGACGGCCGGCCTGCGCGCCGTGGCCCGATCGTCTGCCCTTCCCGCACACTGGGAGCGGCTCGCGGTCTGCTGGCAGCTGGCCCATGATCATGGCTTGGCGATTGCCACTCTGATGCGTGCTGCGCAGCGTGATATCGCTGAACGGCAACGGTTCTCGGCGCGGGTGGCGTCGGGGATGGCCGGCGCCCGCGCCAGCGCCGCCATACTGGCGGCCCTGCCGTTGCTCGGGATGCTGCTTGGGCAACTGGTCGGGGCGCGGCCGCTGAGCTTCCTGCTGGCCGGACACGTGGGCGGATGGCTACTGGTGGTCGGGCTAGCGCTGGCCTGCGGCGGGCTGCTGTGGTCGGACCGGATTACCGATCGGCCGGTGCGGTGAGCCCCGAAGGCAGCCGCGAGCGAGGACCGCAGCGCGCCGGAGCCGAGGCATGAGCACCGCGGCGGTGTTGCTGGCCGCGGCGTTGTGGGTGGGTGCCGGCCCGTCGATGGTACGGGCGCGTGCCGGGTTGCCGTCCCGCGTGTATCGGCCAGCCCGGGAGCCGCCGCCCGAGCCGGCGCGGGTCTCGGATCCGCTAGCCGTCGCATCCAGCCTCGACGTGCTGGCTGTGTGTCTGGCTGCCGGCATGGCGGTGTCGACGGCCGCGGCAGCGACCGCCCCGTTCGCGCCGCCCGGGCTGGCGCGTGTGTTGCGCCGGGCCGCTGACCTGCTGGCGTTGGGTGCCGACCCCAACACCGCCTGGTCGACGCCGCCGGATCTGCCGGCGGGCATGGTCGACGCGCAGACCGATGCACTCCTGCGGTTGGCGCGGCGGTCGGCCGCCTCGGGCGCAGCGCTCGCCGATGGCGTCGCCGAACTGGCTATCCAGTCTCGTCAGGACGCGGCGCACGCGGCCGCCGCAGCTGCGGAGCGGGCCGGCGTACTGATCGCCGGGCCGCTGGGACTGTGCTTCTTGCCGGCGTTCGTGTGCCTGGGCATTGTCCCGGTAGTGGCCGGGCTGGCCGGTGATGTGTTGCGGTCGGGCCTGATATGAGAAAGGAATGTATTGGTGATCAACATGTTTCGCGTCCTCGTAGCGCGGATGACATTGCTGGCGGTCGACGAATCCGGCATGTCCACCGTGGAATACGCCATCGGGACCATTGCGGCGGCGGCCTTCGGTGCGATCCTCTACACGGTCGTCACCGGGGATTCCATCGTGTCGGCGCTCAACCACATCATCGGTCGCGCGCTTCGCACCAAGGCTTAGCGTCGAGTGCGGGCGCGAGCACCGTTGAGGCGGCGTTGGCGATCGCCACGCTGGTGCTCCTACTGGTGCTGTGCCTGGCGGGCATCACCGCGGTGTCGATGCAGGTGCGCTGTATCGACGCGGCACGTGAGGCCGCTCGACTGGCCGCGCGCGGTGACGAGCGTGCGGCGGCCGAGGTCGCCCGCCGCATCGCGCCGTCCGCGGCCCTGGTACGGGTGGACCGCGATGGCGAGTTCGTGGTTGCCACGGTCGTGGCGCACTCAAACCTGTTGCCGACCTTGGATATCGCGGCCAAGGCAATTGCGGTGGCCGAACCGCGCTGAGTGCGGTTCGGCCACCGTGGTTGCCGCCGCGATGGTCGCCGTGTTGCTGTGGGTCACCGGCGCGGGCGCCTACCTGGGCTCGGTGGTGGTGGCCCGGCACCGCGCGCAGGCTGCGGCTGATCTTGCCGCCCTGGCCGCCGCCGCCCGGCTACCGTCCGGACCTGCGTCGGCCTGCGCGCGCGCCGCGCTGGTGGCCCGGGCGATGCGAGTAGACCACGCGCACTGCGGGGTGGAGAACCTCGACGTCGTGGTGACGGTCGAGGTGGCGGTCGTGTTCGCGGGTGTGGCGACGGCGGCCGCGCGGGCGGGGCCGGCCGAGACGTAGTCGCCGCGCGGTGACCGGCTACGCGGACCCGTTCAGTCCGGTGGCGCCGAGCAGCCGGCCCCGGGTCCCGCCCACGCCAACGCCGCCCGGGATGGTGGCGGGCCCGGCGTTGCCGCCGTTACCGCCGTTACCGACCAGCCAGGCTTTGCCGCCGTTACCACCGTCACCACCGGTGCTGCCGGGGGCCGAGGTGATCCCACCGGCGCCGCCGTTGCCGCCGTTGCCGATGAGCCCGGCGTTGCCGCCGATTCCGCCGGCCCCGCCATGGCCGGCAACGCTGAATCCGCCCCACCCGCCGGTTCCGCCCTCACCGCCGTCGCCGAACAGCAGCCCGGCGTTTCCGCCGGCCCCGCCGGCCCCGCCGGTGAGCCCGGCGACGCCGCCGTCTCCGCCGTCCCCGCCCCGGCCGGAAAGCATGCCACCGCCACCACCGTCTCCGCCGGCTCCGCCGCTGTTGTGGCCGACGCCGCCGTCTCCGCCGGCCCCGCCCGCACCGAACAGCCCCGCATCCCCGCCGTCTCCGCCGGCCCCGCCGGTGTCGGGTTGGCCGTTGCCGCCGCCGCCACCGTCCCCGCCGGGACCGAACAGCGCGCCGCCGCGTCCGCCGTCCCCGGCGGCCCCACCATTGGCGCCGCCGTGCCCGCCGTGCCCGCCGTGCCCGCCGGAGCCGAATAGCCCGGCCGCTCCGCCGGCTCCGCCCACGCCGCCGCTGGCGGCGAAACCGGTTCCACCGTCCCCGCCCTCACCGCCGTCGCCGAACAGCCCGCCTGCCCCGCCAGGCCCGCCGACACCACCGTCCTGACCGCCGCTAGCGCCCTCACCGCCGTTGCCGCCGGAGCCGAAGAGCAAGCCGGCACGGCCGCCGGCTCCACCGACGCCGCCGGTGGCGTCGTCCGACTGTCCCCCGTCGCCGCCGGCACCTCCGGCGCCGAGCAGGCCGCCCGCGCCGCCGGAACCGCCGGTTCCCCCGAGGAGGAGGGCGCTGACCCCGCCGGCCCCGCCCCTGCCGCCGGAGCCGAACAGCCCGCCGGCCCCTCCGGCGCCGCCGGTCCCGCCGTTGCCATCCAACGAGCCTCCGCCAATGCCGCCGTTGCCGCCGTTGCCGAACAACCCGCCGGGTCCACCGTTCCCACCGGACCCGCCCGGTCCACCCGGCAGGCCGAACCCGCCGACCCCGCCGGCCCCGCCGTTACCGAGAAGTCCGGCGGCCCCGCCATTGCCGCCGTCCTGGCCGGGCGCGCCCGATCCGCCCGCCCCGCCCTGGCCGATCAAGATCCCGCCGGGTCCGCCGTCAGCCCCGGTCCCCGGCGCGCCGTTGGCCCCGTTGCCGATCAGTGGGCGCCCCAACAGCGTTTGGGTGGGCGCATTCACGACGTCGAGCACGGCTAAAAGATTGGCGGCCTCACCGCTGGCATAGCCGCCCGCCCCCGCAGTCAAGGCCTGCACGAAGCGGTCATGGAACGCCGTCGCCTGCGCGCTGATCCGCTGGTAGGCCTGGGCGTTGGCGCCGAACAGCGCCGCGACAGCCTGCGATACCTCATCATCGGCCGCGGCCAGCACCGTCGTGGTGGAGGTCGCCGCGGCGATATTGGCCGCGTTGAGCGCGGCACCGAGCTTCGACAAGTCGGTCGCGGCCGCGCTGAGCAGCTCCGGCGCCGCGATCACAAACGACACCTGACACCTCCCATCCCCGCCATACCGATGCGGGTCAGCAGCTCACCGTATCGCGAGTGTGGGCAGAACAAGGGTGTTTCTGCCGCAGACATATACGCTGTCGGGGTGGTTCCGCAGCTGCGGATTGGGCCGCTGGTGCTGCCGGTGCATGGCGTGTTCGTGGGGTTGGGCGTATTGGCCGCCACGATCGTCTTCATCGGCGAAGCGCGGCGCCGCGGTGCGGTCAACGACCAATCGCTGGTGGCGGTCACCGGTGCCCTGGTCGGCGGGGCAATCGGTATGCGGTTGTCCGGCTGGGCAGCGCACATCGACGTCCGGCTGAACCCGACCTTGTTGCAGGCCTGGGAATTTGGGTCCCGCAGCATCCTGGGTGGCCTGCTGGGTGCCTATGTCGGTGTCCTGATGGCCAAGCGCATCGGCGGCTACACGGGCAAGACCGGTGACTTGTTCGCCCCGGCGGTCGCACTGGGAATGGCGATCGGCCGCATCGGCTGTCACCTCACCGAGGCGCCAGGACGGCCGACCAGCCTGCCGTGGGGTGTCCACGCCCCGGGAACGACGCCAAAATGTCCCGGCTGCCTCAGCGGCGCCGCGATGCATCCGTCGTTCCTCTACGAGATCGGGTTTCAGCTGGCCGCGTTCATCGTACTGCTGTGGCTGCGCAATCGGGTGACACAACCAGGTGAGTTGTTCGTTCTCTACGTCGCGAGTTATGCGGTGTTCCGGTTCTTTGTCGAGTTTGTCCGGGCGAACGAGACCGTGTGGCTGGGTTTGACGCGGCCGCAATGGTTTCTGCTGCCGTCCATTGCCGTCATCGCCGTCCGGTTGGGCTACGGGTACCGCCGTGGCTACTACGACACATTCCTAAATCGGCAGGCGTTGTCGACATGACGAACCCACCGCCGGGGATGCCTCCGGAAGGCTGGCCGCCGCCGGGCTCCCCCTACTATCAGAACCAACCCGACCCCTACTGGAATCCGCCACCGCGCATGTCCGCTTCAGAGATCTTCGGGGCGGCGGTGGTCGGCGTATTCATCTATTTCGGCATCAATCTGATTATCGCGCTCATGGTGTTCTTCGGGCTTGCCCAAGCCATCGCTCCCGGGGCAGCTACGGCCATCGGAGCCGTTGCGCTGGGGCTGATCGCATTTGGTGGCGGTGCTGTACTGATCGCGCTCCGAAACCCGTGGGCGAAGGGAATAGGCATGGGTTTGATGATCGGCTGGGCGCTTACGTCAATCCTCACTGTCGGCTTCTGTACCGGAGTGAATCCCACGTTGTATGGGGCAGCCCAATGACCGGCATGGGACTGCGGGGCGATCGTATTCATCGCTATGTCAACGCTTTCTGCCCACGATGCCACGCCGATGATCCGAACCGGCCGCTGGATCATGTTGCACGGCTGGGCGGCTGGTTGGCCGAACGAGACGGGCTGATCTGGCTGGAGCGTGGCTGCCCTACGCACGGACTGGTCCGCACGCTTTACGACGAAGACCCGGAAATCCTTGCTTACCTTGAGGAATGGACGGCTCCGACGAAGGCGCACGTTGCAGATGTTCCGGAAAATTTCGACCCGATCCCGCATGCGTATCTGCGTGGGCTGCCGCAGATGCAGACACAGCACACCTGCATACTGCTGCAAGACATCGCTGAAACTTGCAACCTGCGCTGTCCGACGTGCTTTGCCGACTCCTCGCCGGACCTGCGCAATGTCGTCGCCGTCGGCGATGTGCTTGCCAACGTCGACCAGCGGCTTGAGCGGGAGAATGGCCGCCTCGACGTGGTGATGCTCTCCGGTGGCGAGCCCAGCCTGCACCCACAGTTGCCAGAGCTGCTGGCGGAACTGCGCGCGCGACCGATAACTCGAATACTTCTGAACACCAATGGCTTACGAGTTGCTCAGGACGACGGTTTGCTCGATGTGCTCACTGAGAATCGGGAGCGGGTCGAGGTGTACCTGCAGTATGACGGGCTGTCGCTGGCCGCGCACCGGTACCATCGCGGCGGCGACCTTCGCCGTATGAAGCGGGACGCCTTGCGACGACTGTCCGAACGGGAAATCTTCACCACCCTGGTGATGACGGCGGCGCTGGGTGTCAATGACGACGAGATCGGCGATGTCGTTCGCCTCGCTTTGCGGACGCCCTATGTGGGCGGTTTGTGCATTCAGCCCCAGTTCGGTTCAGGGCGTTCCGGATTCATCGACCCGGACAATCGGCTTACGCATACGGGTGTGCTCAAGCGGTTGGGGCCACAGACCGACAACCTGGTTACCTGGCGGGATCTGACCGCGCTGCCGTGCTCACACCCGCATTGTTGTTCAGTCGGATACTTACTTCGTGACGACAGCGGGCGGTGGCGCTCACTGGTCGCGTTGA
Source organism: Mycobacterium decipiens (assembly GCF_963853665.1). Taxonomy (NCBI): domain Bacteria; kingdom Bacillati; phylum Actinomycetota; class Actinomycetes; order Mycobacteriales; family Mycobacteriaceae; genus Mycobacterium; species Mycobacterium decipiens. Next base: position 4,948,252 of record NZ_OY970459.1, on the reverse strand, counting down.
TCGGCCACGACAACCTCAAGAGTAAGCTCGGCCTGATCGCAAACCGTATTGCGGACAGCGACATTCCCAGTGAACTGCAGCTGGCGCTGCGGGAATCATTGCTGGGATTGCTCTCGGAGCAGTCGTCGTTGTCGCACCCGCAGATGTCTGATGTGTGGCGACTGATCTGCGCGAACTGCGATCTGGGCATGTCGACCTTGCTGACGTTGGCGTCCACCGCACTGCCCGGGGGTCGGCGGAAGCTGAGGCGGCTACTCGGCGAGCGTGTCGTCCGGATCACCGTCAAGCCGTTCATGGACATCGCCACGATGATCGAGGAGCGGCTGATGCAGTGCTGCGTGCACGTCGGCACCCGTTCGTCGCGGGACCAGTGCGCGCCATTCTGTGCGGTGCAGGCGTGGCCCGAACTCAGCAGGCAGCGGCTATCGTTGGCCGCGGATCGGCTGCTGCCGGTGGTGAGTTGATCTCGGCCTGGCGATTAGGTCGTGTCGTCAGTTGCTTTCGACAGCCCCGCATCGGCGAGTTCTTCATCGGTGGGCAATCGCAGGGACACCAATCCGGCGAAGGTATCCGGTTCGAGCTCGATCCTGTTGACGGTGACATGGACCGGCACCCAATCGACGTCGTGCCCGGGCAGCCGCAATACATGACAGGCTGATCCGTTGGCGAATTCCTTTATCATGGCATCGATCACGTGCTGGTCGTCGGGATGTAGCCGTGGCCCTTCGGCCGCGCTGCCCCGCCAATCGTAGAAGGAGCAGGGCTCGTCGAGCCATTTCAGCAGGGTCCAGCTTTTTAGATCGATGAGCGCCCGGTGGACCCCGGCCTGCGCCAGCCCGTTGAGGATTCGCTGCGCCAAGTTGTCGACCGCTACCGCGCGGTCCTTGAACTCAGCACGCCAGTTCATCGCTCGGGCGACCAGGTGCTCGCGACCATCCGGTCCCGGCTCCAGCGCGCTTCGCGCGACGAAACCGATCCGGATAGGTGTTCCTTGCCAATCGGTGAGATCCCATGTGCTGCACAAAGTTTGTCCTGGCTCTGGTTTGACAGCCATGGTAAGGACCTTGGTTTCGTTCGGATTGAGTTCGCGTGACGGCAGATCTTCAGCGAAGGCCCTGCCGTAGGTGACCTCGATCTCGGGATTCTTGCCGCTGTTGGCCAGAGACTCCGGGGTGTCGGTGGCGACGCCGCGGGTTAGGTCCCACTTCAGCGGGCCAGGGGTCGGCCGTTCGGGCGGTTTCGCATCGGCAGGGCCGCTCCACACATGCACGCCGTGCACGCGTCCGTCGGACATCGTCACCGGCTCGGTGCGGATCACGCGATCGCTCTTGGGAGTGATGCTGGTCAGGCTCTGGCCGGTCTGCAGCGTCTCGGCGATCGCTGTGCGGACCGCGGCCAAATAGGGACTGCGACGCAAGAACGTGGTGATAGGGACAAGCTTCTTTAGCTCACGCCCCTGCGCTACCACGGCCGGTTCGTCCCCCAGCGTCTCCACGAGCAGCCAGTCGTGGGTCATGCGAGCAGTCTACGGCCGCGATGCCGCATTGACACGCCGGGGTGCCGATGGTGGTCATCGAGGGAATTCCGTTGCAGGACAGCGCATGCGTGTGGGGGCGGGGTGTGGGGCGGCGCCAGCTACGCCAACCCGGTCAAACCGTCCTCGCCGTCCCGCTCACCGCCGGTGCGGTCGCTGCCGGTGACATCGAGAAGGCTATTGCCGATGTGGCGCCCCGCGTTGCCGCTGGTACCGCCGGTGCCGCCGCTGTTGCCGCTGGCGGCGTACCCGCCCGCGCCGCCGTTTCCGCCGGCTTGTCCGATGGCGGGCGACGGCCCACCGGGAAGCCAGCCCTGACCGGACCCACCGCTTGGTGGTTGCCGTGATCGGCCCAGCCGGAGCCTTCAGCATGTTGCCTGGTGATTTGCGTATCTCACTTGGCGCCAGGTAGTTTCGTGTTGCGCCTACGATGCCGGGACGCGAATCGGATGACTACTCCGAGCGTCTGTTGCGATGTGTGATGGCAGTCGGCATTCCTTCAGTAGCAAGGAATTGCGTGGTTGTGGCGTCCGCAGTGCAGGTCCGTGTGGTCGGCCCCAATCCCGTTCGGCCGATCTTGCCCGCCAACATGGGTGGCTACGGCAAACCGTTGATTCCGTTCTGGCCCAATAGCAACCCCGCCGCTGCCGCCGTTTCCGGTCTTGCCTGGCATCGTGGTGGTCCCGCCGTTGCCGCCCAGCGGGCACCTGGTCTGTGTCTGGACGGCCGCGTTGACGGCGTGAGCTGCTCTAATGCTGCAGGGTCTGCACCGAATCGGCCATCAACGCAGCGCTGGCCGGCTAGGGCAACCCGTTGAGTCCGTCTAGGCCCGCAGCAGCCCGCTGCCGCCGCCGGTGTGCCAGGGCTGCCCGCGGCCGGGCCGGTCCCGCCGTTGCCGAATAGCACAGCGTTGCCGCCTACACCGCCGTCACCACCGATAGTGCCGCCCTGGCCGCCGGCCCCGCCCGCGCCGCCGCCGCCCAGAAGTTGGCCGGCCTGGCCGCCGGCCCCGCCGAAGTTGGCAGCGGAGTTCCCGCTGGTCCCGCCATTCCCGCCGTTGAGGCCGGGCGCGCCGGAGCCGCCGGCCCCGCCGTCGCCGGATAACCAGCCGCCGGGCGCGCCGTCCTGCCCGGTACCCGGGGTCGCGCTGGCGTCATTTGCCGATCAGCGGACGTCCGGTGAGCGCCAGGCCGGGCGCATTGATCAGGTTGAGCAGTTCTCGCTGCGCAGGCTCTAGGGGGTTGGCTAAAATTGCCGCACCATTTGCGGCCGCTGCGCTGATAGCCCTGGACATGGCTGGAGAACAGCGCCGCGATCGCCGCAGACACTTCATCCTCGGCCGCGGCCAGCACCGCCGTTGTCTGGGTCGCCGCGGCCGAAACGTTGGCCGCGCTAAGCAACGAGCCCAGAGTGGTCAAATCTGTTGCCGCTGCTCCCAGTAGCTTCGGGACTGCGATGACATATGACATGTGACACCTTCCGACGGGGTCACGAGAATCGGGCTAGTGTCCGACCACCACCAAAACTGTGGGGTGAATGGCAGCGGATGGCGCTAGCAGCCAAGACGTCCCAGGCTTGTCCGGATTCTCGATCTCACTGGCACGTCCGAGAATCCGCGGACTTGCGGATCGACGCTGTCGGCGCAGGCGGGCGCGTCCCGAAAGCCACAAGCGGAGCCCGGCGCTTACGGCAACCCGCTTAGCCCGTCCGCGCCAAATAACGGGCCCGAGGAGCCGCCGGTGCCGGGGTCACCCGACGCCAGTCCCCCGATCCCGCCGTTGCCGCCATTACCGCCGTTGCCGATCACCAGGGCGTTGCCCCCGACGCCACCGGTACCGCCGGTACCTGTGACGGGCCTACCCTCGCCGCCGGAGCCGCCGGCCCCGCCGTTGCCGTTCAGCAAGCCGGCCTTGCCGCCGGCCCCGCCGTCGCCTGCAGTTGTGCCAATTCCGCCGGCCCCGCCCGTTCCCCCGTAACCAAGCAGGATCGCGTCGCCGCCGGTCCCGCCGTTACCTCCGATGCCCGAGCCGAACCCGCCGTCGCCGCCTGTCCCTCCGCTGCCGAACAGCAGGCCGGCGTTGCCACCGTGGCCGCCGGCCCCGCCAGTGCCCCCCGAGACTCCGCCCGCGCCGCCTGCCCCGCCGCTGCCGAACAGTTGGCCGGCGCTGCCGCCCGTGCCGCCATCCCCGCCGGCGGTGGGGCCGAGCCCGCCGCTCCCGCCGGCGCCGCCGGGGCCGCCGAACAGGCCCGCATTGCCGCCAGCTCCGCCCGCGCCGCCCCCAGCGGTGTCGCTGATCCCGCCTGCTCCGCCGGCCCCGCCGCCGGCGCCGACCAGCCCGCCGAGCAGGCCGCCGGCTCCGCCGGCCCCGCCGGCTCCGCCGAGTCCGGTCAGACCGGCGCCGCCGCCCCCGCCGGTCCCGCCAGCGCCGAACAGCCTGCTCGTCCCGCCGGCCCCGCCGTCCCCACCGTTCCCGCTCGATGAGGCTCCGCCGGCGCCGCCGACCCCGCCGGTGCCGGACAGCCATCCGCCGGCCCCGCCCTCGCCGCCCGCCCCGGCGGTACCAACCGCGATGTTGCCGCCGGCACCGCCGGACCCGCCGGCGCCCACCAACCCGGCGGCCCCGCCGTTACCGCCGGGCAGGCCCGCCCCACCCGAGCCGCCGGCCCCGCCGTCGCCGAGCAACCACCCACCGGGCGCGCCGTTTGCCCCGGTGCCGGCCAGCCCGGGTGCGCCGCCACCGATCAGCGGGCGCCCGGTGGCTGCCTGGATGGGCGCGTTGATCGCGCCTAGCGCCTGTTGTTGCAGGGTGTGTAGTGGCGAGGCGCTGGCGGGGGCGTTGAAGCCGTCCAGACCCAACAGCAACCCGGCGGTGCCTCCAACGCCGATGCTGCCCGTCGTCGTGCCGGTCCCGCCGATGCCGGCGTTGCCGCCGTTGCCGATCAGCACGCCGTTGCCGCCGGCCCCGCCGGCACCGCCGTTGTTGGTCGTGCTGGATCCGCCGGCCCCGCCGGCCCCGCCGTTGCCGATGCCTAAGCCGGCCGTGCCGCCTGCCCCGCCGATCCCACCGACGCCCGTCTCGCTGGCGCCGCCGGCGCCGCCGATCCCGCCGCTGCCGAGCAGCGTGGCGCGGCCGCCGGCGCCGCCGTCACCGCCAGCCGTTGCCCCGAATCCGCCGGCTCCGCCCGCCCCGCCGCTAGACATCAGCAGGCCGGCATTGCCACCGGCTCCGCCGGTCCCGCCGGCAGTTTCGCTGGACCCGCCGGCTCCACCCGCGCCGCCACCGCCGAACAGCAGGCCGGCGTTCCCGCCGGTCCCGCCGTCCCCGCCGGGTAGTGCCTGGCCGAAACCGCCGTCCCCGCCGGCGCCTCCGGCGCCGGCGAGTAGGCCACCGTTCCCGCCGGCCCCACCGATACCCCCAGCGGTCGCAAGGCTCCCCGCGCCACCAACACCGCCATTGCCGCCGCCGGCGCCGACGAGCCCGCCCAGGAGCCCGCCGGTCCCGCCGGCCCCGCCGTTTCCGCCGGCCCCGAGGGAGCCGATCCCGCCGGCGCCACCGGCTCCGCCGCCGCCCAACAGCCCGCCGGCCCCGCCGGTGCCGCCGGCCCCGCCGGCCCCGCCGGTCACGGCAGGGAAGCCGACCCCGCCGGCGCCACCGGCCCCACCGTCGCCGGACACCAGTCCGCCGGCCCCGCCGGTCCCGCCCGCTCCTGCGGTGCCGTCTATTAAGCTCCCGCCGGCCCCGCCGGCCCCGCCGGTGCCAAGAAGACCGGCCGCCCCGCCGTTGCCGCCCTTTTGGCCCGCCGCGCCCGAGCCGCCGGCCCCGCCGTCGCCGAGCAGCCAGCCGCCCGGCCGCCCGTCCGCCCCGGTGCCCGGGGCGCCGTTGGCGCCATTGCCGATCAGCGGGCGCCCGGTCAGCGCCAGAACCGGGCCGTTGATCGCGTTGAGCAGCGGGTCGGCTATTGACGCGGCACTGGCGGCCTCGGCACTGGCATAGGCCGCCGAACTTGCGGACAGGGCCCGCACAAACTGGGCTTGAAACGCCGCGGCCTGCGCGCTGATCGCCTGATAGCTCTGGCCGTGAGCGGAGAACAGTGCCGCAATAGCCGCTGATACCTCATCTTCGGCCGCCGCGAGCACCGTTGTCGTCTGAGTCGCCGCGGCCGTGTTGGCCGCGCTCACTGCTGAGCCGAGATTGGCCAGATCCGTTGCCGCTGACCCCAGGAACTCTGGCACCGCGAGGACAAATGACATCTCAGCCCCCCCTAGGCCTCGACGACCCGGCTTGAGCCCGGATCACCGTCGAAGTACTCCGCAGACTGCACCGTAGCGCGGTATGGCGCAGCCCATCCGTGGTTTCGCCAAGATTTCCACCGCTGGTCACGGTGCGCTGTCCGGCGGCTCAGCGCGCCTCGTCGCCCAACTCCGCGAGCACCATCCGCAGCACCCGCACCGCACCGGCCTTGTCCAGCGGGTCGTTGCCGTTACCGCACTTGGGGGACTGCACACACGACGGGCATCCGCTGGGGCAGTCACACGCCGCGATGGCCGCGGCCGTCGCATGCAACCAGGTGCGGGCCTGTCGAAACCCACGTTCGGCGAATCCCGCCCCGCCCGGATAGCCGTCGTAGACAAAGACACTGGGCAGCCCGTCGGGACCGATCGCGGTGGACAAGCCGCCGATGTCGCCGCGGTCGCAGCTGGCCACCAACGGCAGCAGCCCGATCGCCGCGTGTTCGGCGGCGTGCAGCGACCCGGGAATCCGCGGCGCCTCAATGCCGTTGCAGCCCAACGCATCGGCGGTGACGGTGTACATGACCGCGGTGGTGGGCAACACCTGTTCCGGTAGGTCCAGCTCGACGAAGTCGATCACCTCTCCGGACAGCCGGCGGCGCAGGTAGCCGATGACCTGATGGGTGACCGTCACCGGCACCAAACCCAGGGTGACGGGCCCGAAAGCCAACCGCTCACCGGGTCCGGTGACCGCGATGTCGGTGACCTCACGCGCGTAGGTCGCATAGTCGGGATCTTCGAAGTGTACGAACGCGATTCCGTCCTGGAAATCCAGCGAGTCGACGACATAGCTCTCACCTTGGTGCAGGTACACCGCCCCCGGGTGCACCGACGCCGGGGCCTGACCGATGCCGACGCTACCCAGCAGCCGCCCGGTGTCGGTCTCCACGATGACGATCTGGCCGCCAGCCGAACCCCGAATATCCACCGCCGCGTGCGGTTGTACTCCGGGTGATGGAAAGTACTTGCCGGACCGTTGCCGCAACAGCCCGTCGTCGACCAGGCCCTCGGCCACCTGCTCGGCGCCCCACGATCGGATCTCGGCGTCGTCGAGCGGTAGTTCGGTGGCCGCACAAAGGAGTTGGGGGCCCAATAGATGGGGGTTGGCCGGATCGATCACGACCCGCTCCACCGGCTTGTCCAGCAGCGCACCAGGGTGGTGGACCAGATAGGTGTCCAGCGGATCGTCGCGAGCGATCAGCACCACCAGCGCGCCCTGCCCGCGTCGGCCCGACCGGCCAGCCTGCTGCCAGAACGATGCAACCGTCCCCGGAAAGCCGGCCTGCACCACCGCGTCCAGCCCGGCGATATCCACACCCAGCTCCAGCGCGGTGGTGGTGGCCAGACCGCGCAGCCGGCCTTCGACCAGGCCCTGGTGCAGCGCGCTGCGGTCCTCGGCGAGATAACCGGCCCGATACGACGCCACCGCGTCGGACAGTTCCGGGGCGATGTCGCCCAGCCGGGCCCGGGCACCCAGCGCGGTCAGTTCCGCCGCGCGCCGCGATCGCACGAACGTCAAGGTCTGCGCGCCCTCGGCAATCAGGTCGGCCATCACTCGCGCCGCCTCGGCGCCGGCCGACCGCCGCACCGGGGCGCCATGCTCGCCGGTCAGGTCGGTCCGTAGCGCGGGCTCCCACAACGCCACCGTGCGGGCCCCTTGCGGTGAGCCGTCTTCGGTGACCTCCTCGACCGGCTGACCGATGAGTTCTGCGGCCGTGGTGCCCGGCGACGCCGTCGTCGCGCTGGCGAAGATGACCGTCGGGTAAGCCGAGTAACGGGCGCACAACCGCAGCAGCCGGCGCAACACCATCGCCACATTCGAGCCGAAAACGCCACGGTAGTAATGACATTCATCGATGATCACGAAACGAAGGTTTCGTAACAGGACAGCCCAGCGCGCATGGTTTCGAAGCACCGACAGGTGGGTCATGTCGGGGTTGGAGAACAGCCACCGGGAGCGCTCGCGCGCGAAACGGCGCACTTCGTCGGGACTGTCGCCGTCATAGGCCGTCGGCGCGACGTCAGCCAGCCGCGGAACGGCTGCAGCCAGCGTGTGGGCGGCGCGCAACTGATCGTGACCAAGCGCTTTCGTCGGCGACAAATACAACGCCCGGGCCCGGGGGTCGGTTGCCAGCGTGTTGAGCACCGGAAGTTGATAGGCCAGCGACTTGCCCGATGCGGTACCGGTGCTCACCACGACATGACGGCCGCTATGGGCCACCTGAGCGGCCTCGAGCTGGTGTGACCACGGCGAGACGATGCCGCGGTCGACAAACGCGCCAACCACGTCGGGCTCGGCCCATTCCGGCCAACCGCGCGGTCGGCCACTGCGCGGTGGCAGCTCGGCGACATGGCGGAGCGGATGTTCGCCCGGCGGGGTTCCCGCGACCGCGGCGGCCAGCAGGTCGCTGCCGAAACTCGCCATTTGTAACCCTTCGCAAATCCGTCCACAGTTACAGGCTGTCGCCGACGCGACGAACATGATTGACTGATTGGCGGTCGCAGCTTCTGTGTTCGTGTCAAACTTTCGCAGGATCGACGTTGCGGCCGCGGTTCCTGCGAGGTTATCGGTCGGGTGAAGTTCCGGCGACTCGGCTAGGTATGGCGGTCGTAGCTGGCCCGGGGCGCCGAAAGGCGGTGCCCCGCACCCAGAAGAAAAGGAAAGATCGAGAAATGCCACAGGGAACTGTGAAGTGGTTCAACGCGGAGAAGGGGTTCGGCTTCATCGCCCCCGAGGACGGTTCCGCGGATGTGTTTGTCCACTACACGGAGATCCAGGGAACGGGCTTCCGCACCCTTGAAGAAAACCAGAAGGTCGAATTCGAGATCGGCCACAGCCCTAAGGGCCCCCAGGCCACCGGAGTCCGCTCGCTCTGAGTTACCCGCGAGCAGACGCAAAAGACCCCCAAAACGGCTCCGTTTTGGGGGTTTTGCGTCTGCTCGGCACGGCGCGTGGCCGGCGCGCCGGATGCCTGAAGCCGCCGACCGGCTCGCTGGCTTACTGTCGGTGAGGTGAGCCAGCTTTCCTTCTTCGCCGCGGAGTCGGTACCCCCCGCGGTCGCGGATCTCTCCGGGGTGCTGGCGGCCTCCGGCCAGATCGTGCTGGTGGGTTCCGGCGCTCGCCTGTCGGTGGTCGTAGAGGAGCTCTGGCGCGCATCGGCCCTGGCCGAGATGATCCAGGAAGCCGGTTTGGTACCCGAGATCGCTCGTACCGACGAAAACACCCCGCTGGTGCGGACGGCAGTTGACCCGTCGCTGTGCAGCATCGCCGCCGAGTGGACGCGCGGTGCGGTCAAGACCGTGCCCCCGCGATGGCTGCCCGGCCCCCGCGAGCTGCGCGCATGGACCCTGGCGGCGGGTAGCCCGGAAACCGATCGCTATCTGCTGGGGCTGGATCCGCACGCTCCGGACACCCATTCGCCGCTGGCGTCGGCGCTGATGCGGGTCGGGATCGCGCCCACCCTGATCGGTACCCGCGGAGGCCGGCCCGCGCTGCGGATCAGCGGTCGACGCAGGCTATCGCGCCTGGTAGAGAACGTGGGGGAACCCCCCGACAACGCCGAGGCAGCGGCGCAATGGCCTAGAGTCTAACCCGGCGACCCCGATTGCCCCAGCGAGCCGTGAGCGGCCGTTTGAGCCCGTGTTGCGGGTCACCAGTTTTGCAGTCGGTTTGCGCAGGCCCGCCCTGGGGTGCGAAATTGTCAGTTGCCCGCAGGCGAGGGAACGACGGAGTACCGGAATTGCCCACAATTCAGCAGTCGGTCGCTCCCACCACCTGCAGGGGTGGTCCCGCAACGGGGGCCGGGATAAGAGATGGAGCGTAGGCGCAGTTGGCTGAGCCGAAAACGAAGGGCCCCGGCGGCGGCAATGGGAGCGGCCGGCGGCTCGTCATTGTCGAGTCGCCCACCAAGGCGCGCAAACTAGCCTCCTACCTGGGCTCTGGCTACATCGTCGAATCCTCTCGTGGGCACATCCGCGACCTGCCGCGGGCCGCGGCCGATGTGCCGGCAAAGTACAAGTCCGAACCGTGGGCGCGGCTCGGGGTGAACGTCGACGCCGACTTCGAACCGCTCTACATCATCAGCCCCGAGAAAAAGAGCACCGTCAGCGAGCTCAAGGGCCTGCTCAACGGCGTTGACGAGCTCTATCTGGCCACGGATGGCGACCGTGAGGGCGAAGCCATCGCCTGGCATCTGCTGGAAACCCTCAAGCCGCGCGTACCGGTCAAGCGGATGGTCTTCCACGAGATCACCGAGCCGGCGATCCGCGCCGCCGCTGAGCACCCGCGCGACCTGGACATCGACCTGGTCGACGCGCAGGAGACCCGGCGCATCCTGGACCGGCTGTACGGCTACGAAGTCAGCCCGGTGCTGTGGAAGAAGGTCGCGCCCAAGTTGTCGGCGGGCCGGGTGCAGTCGGTGGCTACCCGCATCGTCGTGCAACGGGAACGCGACCGCATGGCGTTCCGCAGCGCGGCGTACTGGGACATCCTCGCCAAGCTGGATGCCAGCGTCTCCGACCCGGACGCAAAGCCGGCCAGCTTCACCGCCCGGCTGACGAGCGTGGCCGGGCGGCGCGTGGCCACCGGCCGCGATTTCGACTCGCTGGGCACGCTGCGCAAGGCCGACGAAGTGCTCGTGCTGGACGAAGCCGGTGCCAGCTCGTTGACCGCGGGTCTGGTTGGCGCGCAGCTGAGGGTGGCCTCGGCCGAGGAGAAGCCCTACACCCGGCGTCCGTACCCGCCGTTCATGACGTCCACGCTGCAGCAGGAGGCCAGCCGCAAGTTGCGGTTCTCCGCCGAGCGGACGATGAGCATCGCCCAGCGACTGTACGAGAACGGCTACATCACCTACATGCGTACCGACTCGACGACGCTGTCGGAGTCGGCGATCAGCGCCGCACGCACGCAAGCTCGTCAGCTCTACGGCGAGGAGTACGTGGCCCCCTCTCCTCGCCAATACACCCGCAAGGTGAAGAACGCACAGGAGGCGCACGAGGCCATCCGCCCCGCCGGTGAAACGTTCGCCACCCCGGACGCGGTCCGTCGTGAACTCGACGGCGACGATTTCCGGCTCTATGAGCTGATCTGGCAGCGCACCGTGGCCTCGCAGATGGCCGATGCGCGCGGCATGACGCTGAGCCTGCGGATCGCGGGTAGGTCGGGGGAGCAGGAGGTGGTGTTCTCGGCGTCCGGACGCACCCTGACTTTCGCGGGCTTCCTCAAGGCCTACGTGGAAACCGTGGACGAGCTGGTCGGCGGCGAGGCCGACGATGCCGAGCGGCAATTGCCCCACCTGACCCCGGGTCAACGGGTGGACATCGTCGAGTTGACCCCGGACGGTCACGCCACCAACCCGCCGGCCCGCTATACCGAGGCGTCACTGGTCAAAGCGCTAGAGGAACTCGGTATCGGCCGGCCGTCGACCTACTCGTCGATCACCAAGACCATCCAGGACCGCGGCTACGTGCAGAAGAAGGGCAGTGCCCTGGTGCCGTCCTGGGTGGCGTTCGCCGTAACCGGTTTGCTCGAGCAGCATTTCGGCCGGCTTGTCGACTACGACTTCACCGCGGCGATGGAAGACGAGCTGGATGAGATCGCCGCCGGCCACGAGCACCGCACCAACTGGCTTAGCAATTTCTACTTTGGTGGCGATCATGGTGTGCCCGATTCGGTAGCCCGCTCGGGTGGCCTCAAGAAGCTCGTCGGGATCAATCTCGAGGGCATCGACGCACGAGAAGTCAACTCTATCAAGCTTTTTGACGACGCCGAAGGTCGTCCCATCTATGTTCGGGTGGGCAAGAATGGTGCCTACCTGGAGCGTCTGGTGACCGGCGACACCGGCGAGCCCACACCGCAGCGGGCCAATCTCAGCGACTCGCTCACGCCCGACGAACTGACCCTGGAGTTGGCCGAAGAACTCTTCGCCACACCGCAGGAGGGTCGGGTTCTGGGTGTGGACCCCGAAACCGGTCACGAGATCGTGGCCAAGGACGGTCGGTATGGGCCCTACGTAACCGAGATCCTGCCGGAGCCGGCCGCGGCCGCTGAGGCGGTCAAGAAGGCCAAGAAGGCCGTCGGTGTGAAACCGCGCACTGGTTCGCTGCTTCGGAGCATGGACCTGCAGACGGTCACCCTCGAAGACGCGCTGAAGTTGCTGTCCCTGCCGCGTGTGGTCGGGGTGGACCCCGCTTCGGGTGAGGAGATCACCGCGCAGAACGGGCGCTATGGCCCGTACCTGAAGCGCGGCAACGATTCTCGATCGCTGGCTACCGAAGACCAGATATTCGCCATCACTCTCGACGAAGCGTTGAAGATCTACGCAGAACCGAAACGTCGTGGCCGGCAAAGCGCTTCGGCCCCGCCGCTGCGCGAGCTGGGAACCGATCCGGCGTCAGGTAAGCCGATGGTCATCAAGGACGGCCGATTCGGCCCGTACGTTACCGACGGTGAGACCAATGCCAGCCTGCGCAAGGGCGACGACGTGGCGTCGGTTACCGACGAGCGCGCCGCCGAGCTGCTGGCGGATCGCCGCGCCCGTGGTCCGGTTAAGCGATCCGCCAAGCGGACCACCAAGAAGGCGCCGGCGAAGAAGGCCGCCAAGCGGTAGCAAGGTGTTGTGTGCCGCGGTTAGCCGCGCACTTCGCTCGAGATCTGCTTGGATTCGCGGGAAACCTCGTCGGGTGCAGCCAGATTCAGCGGTCGGGCCAGCTGCGTGGGTGCCGCGCGGCCACGTAGCTCAACCACCTCGCCGACGTCCCAGCACAACGCTTCGGCGTCAAGGGCGCCGCTGACCGCGATCGCCGACGCCAGCACATGGCCTTCCTCGAGTTTGGCCAGCTCGGTGAGCCGCGCGGCCTCGTTGACTGGGTCGCCGATGACCGTGTACTCGAAGCGGGCTTGAGCGCCGATGTGGCCGGCAATGGCCCGCCCGGCCGACACGCCGATGCCGAACTCCGCGGAACCCAGCACCGGGATGAGTTCGTCGTGCAGCTCACGTGCGGCCGATAGCGCGGCACCGGCGCCATCGGGGTGTTCGATGGGTGCACCGAAGATCGCCAGCGCCGCGTCGCCCTGGAATTTGTTGACGAATCCACCGTGCCGGCCGACGGTGTCGACCACCACCCGGAAGAACTCGTTGAGCAGCTGGACGACCTCGGCGGGCGGTCGTGTCGCAGCCAGCTGCGTGGAGCCGACCAGATCCACGAACAGCACCGCCACGTCGCGTTCCTGACCGCCCAACTCGGTGCCGCGTTCTATGGCCCTTCGGGCCACATCTTCGCCGACGTAGCGGCCGAACAGGTCACGCAGCCGCTGCCGCTCGGACAGATCGCGCACCATGTCGTTGAAGCCGGCTTGCAGCAGGCCCAGTTCGCTGGCGTCATAGATCTGCATGTGGGCGTTGTAGTTGCCGCGCTGCACCTCGCTTAGCGCCCAGCGCAGCTGGCGCAACGGGTCGGCGATCGACATGGCGACCAACAGGATGCTGACCGATCCGATGCCCAACGCCGCCAACGCCATCATCAGGATGGGATTAAACATCGTCTCCGGTGTGGCATGCAGCAGGGCGATCTTGTCCGCCACGACGGCGAGCACGATCGCCAGGAGCGGCACACAGGTGGACGGAACCCAGGTCAGCATGAGTCGCAATATGACGCCGGGGGCTTTGACGTTCTCCGGCACACCCCCGCGCAGCGCCGCAACGGCCACCGGTCGCAGTATTCGCTCGGACTGCAGATAGCCGATGATGGCGGTGGCGGTGGCGCCCAATGCGGTGGCGACCGCCACGACCGGCGCCGCATGCCTGGCCACCGACCAGGTAGCGACGATGAACACCACGCCGCCGATGGTCCAGGACGCCAGGCTGTTCAGTGTGCGGTAGAACGGCATGCGCAACGCACGGCTGCGGGCCAGTTCGGTGGCGGTCGGATCGGCCGCGGCGAGCAGGTTGTCGCGGCGTTGCCAGCGGAAGACCGGCATCAGCAGCTTCAGGTTCACCACGAATCCGGCGAGGAACAAGATGATCACCGAGCTGATGAAGATCGTCAGGTTGACCGGTGGCAGATCCTCAAGCTCGACGCGGTCCTGGGGGGGCAGGCCGTAGCGCAGGAAGCCGAGCACGAACAGTGCGCCGATGATGTCGGACTGCAGCATGCTCAGCGAGAACAGCGGCCACGGGGTGCGCACCACCCACCGGACGAATGCATCGATCCGTCTGGGTAGTGCCGCCGTGGTTGCCACCAGCCCACCGTATCGGGCTGCGGGGACTCGCCGGAAACTTACGAGAGCCTCGGCACGTCGTCTGACGATGCCGAAAATCGCCAAAGATCACGGAATCATCGCGAAACGAACGCTGATCGGTATCTGTCGGGGCCGGTAGCTAGTGTTGCCGGTGATGTCTGGGGTATTTGCGCGCCTGGTAGGCCAGCAAGCGGTGGAAGCCGCATTGATCGCCGCGGCCAAGGCGGCGCGGGGTGATTCGGCTCACATCGCGGGTGGCGATGGGACTATGACACACGCATGGTTGATCACGGGTCCGCCGGGTTCTGGGCGCTCGATCGCCGCATTGTGCTTCGCGGCGGCCTTGCAATGCAGGTCGGACTCCGAGCCCGGATGTGGACGCTGCCGAGCGTGTACGACCACGCTGGCGGGCACGCACGCCGACGTGCGCCGGGTGATCCCCGAAGGCCTATCGATCGGTGTGGACGAGATGCGGGCCATCGTGCAAATCGCCGCACGCCGGCCAACTACCGGGCACTGGCAGATCGTGGTGATCGAGGATGCGGATCGGTTGACCGAAGGCGCCGCGAACGCGCTGCTGAAGGTGGTCGAGGAGCCGCCGGCGTCAACGGTGTTCCTGCTGTGCGCGCCGTCAGTGGACCCCGAGGACATCGCGGTCACGTTGCGATCCCGGTGCAGGCATGTGGCGCTGGTGACGCCGTCGACCGCGGCGATTGCCCAGGTGCTGGTGGACAGCGACGGGCTAGCGCCCGATGCGGCGAACTGGGCGGCGTCCGTCTGCGGCGGTCATGTCGGACGGGCACGCCGGTTGGCCACCGATCCGGACGCGCGGCAACGGCGCGAACAGGCGCTGGGCCTGGTGCGTGACGCGGCCACACCCGCCCGGGCGTATGCCGCCGCCGAGGCGTTGGTGGCCGCCGCCGAGACCGAGGCCCGGGAGCTGACGGCGCAGCGCGCCGAGGACGAGGCCGAAGAGCTGCGCACGGCCCTCGGCGCCGGTGGCACCGGGAAGGGCACCGGTGCGGCCTTGCGCGGCGCCACCGGTGCGATAAAGGACCTTGAACGCCGGCAGAAATCCCGTCAGACCCGGGCCTCGCGCGATGCGCTGGACCGGGCACTGATCGACCTGGCGACCTACTTCCGGGATGCGCTGGTGGTCTCGGCGAATGCCGGTGGGGTGCGGGCCAACCACCCGGATATGGCCGACCGGGTCGCGGCGCTGGCCACTCATGCCGCGCCTGAGCGGCTGCTGCGCTGCATCGAGGCGGTGCTGGCGTGCCGGGAAGCGCTGGCGGTCAACGTCAAACCCAAGTTCGCCGTCGACGCCATGGTCGCCACCGTCGGCCAGGAATTGCGCTAGCGATATCCCCTGGCGGGGCAGTCCGGACTTGGGTGGTCCCGCCCGCCTGCCGTAGACTCGTGCCGCCCGGCGTGCGGGCGCCAGCGGGGCAAAGCCGCCTTAGCTCAGTCGGTAGAGCGATTCACTCGTAATGAATAGGTCAGGAGTTCGATTCTCCTAGGCGGCTCCACTTCAGTTGCGCTCGAGTGTCACGCTGGCGTGACACTCGAGCGGGCTATGGCGACCGCGCTGAAGTCAGGCCGGCGCAAGAAATCCCACCGGCCCCGATGCGATGCACAAGGCCAACGCGGTGGTGTTGGCTCGCACGGTGATCGCCGCTCCGGCCCCGGGCAGTCGGGCGTAGACCCGGTTGAGGCCCGGATGCACCGGAACCTTCCGCTCGGGGCCATCGGATAACGACAGCGTCATCGAGCCGTTGCTGTTGGCCAGATAGTTGAGTTCGACGGTCCAATCCGCGGGCAGCAGCGGGCCATCCAGAATCAGGCGTGCCGGCCGGTCCGGCTGCGCGAAGTAGCCGCATTGCGGGGTGGGCCCGGCGACGATGGTCCGGACCCAGGTCACCTTCGCGTCGACCAGCCGGCCCGAGCTGTCGAACATTCTCAAATGCGTGGTTGCCGTGGCGAATTCGGGCCGGTCGCGCAGCAGGGCGAACATGTGACTGGCCAGGTTCTCCGGCCACGCCACCCGTTGCAACACCAGCGGATCGACCTCCTGATCCAGCAGCGGTGCGTTCGAGGCCGCACTCGCGGCGGCCAAACTGGCGCGGGCGTGCTGCAAGTATTCCTCGGCGGGGTTGTCGCGCCAGCTGACCAGAAACGTCGCCGACGAGTACAGGCTGCTGACCACAAACAACGCGGCCACAACGATTGCCGCGCCGGCGCGCATCGGCGAAGCGTCCAGCCACCGCGCGCCGACGCGACTGGGTGCGCTGAACGCGACGGCGGCCAGCAACGCCAGCACGACGACAAGATCCGGGAAATACCGCAGCGTCTGGGCCAGTTCGAGCGCGGTGAACCGCGACGAGCGCATCAGATAGATCGGGACCTGGCAGGCGACGGCGTAGCCGGCCGCGGTCAGCCACACCAAGCCGATGCGCTGTTTGCCGAGCAGCGAAACCGCCACCGCCGCAACCAGCACCAGCCAGCCGAGCACCATCGCCAGCGGCGGGGGAGTGGCCCACGGGGACGCCGGAGCCCAGCGCTCCCAGTCCCACGGCCCGCCGGCCAGCGCCGGCACGATGCCGTGGGTAACCGAGCGGCGCAGCAGATCCCACGTCATCGGCAGGTCCCAACTCCAGCGCCGCTGATCCACCACCGCCAGGTACAACACCACCCAGCCGGCGGTCAGTGCCAGTGACGCCGCCCACAATCGCGCACCGGCCCGCCACACCGTCGCCAATGCGGACCGGTCACCGCGCACGTGGCGCAGCAGTGCGGCCACCGCGAAAGCGACGAACGGGATCACCGCGGCCTTCTCGAAGAACAGCAGGCCACCGAAGTAGACCAGCACGCCGGTCACCGCGTAGCGCTGGTTGCCGGTGCGCACCAGCAGGATCGCATCGGCGCAGACCCACGCCAGCGCCGCCAGCATCGGCAGCGAGTTCAGCGCGGCCGCCCACCACGCGAACCCCGGCACCGCCAGCGGTGTGAACAGCGCGAACGTCAACGGGACCAGGAGCACCGGCCGCCAGCCCAGGATCACCTGCAGCGCGCGTAGCAGCGCCAGAGACGCCAGCAGCTGCAGCAGCACCAGGCTGATTGCCGGTCCGGTCCACACCAGGGGCGCCAGCCGGATGATGGCGCCGGCGACCAGGAAGGCCGCGGGCATCACGTGGCCGTCGTGGTCGTCGAACAGGTACGTCGGCGACAACAGGTTATGGGTGCCTGCGCGCCCGACGAGAATCAGATCGTCCCAGTAGAAGTAGCCGCCGAACGCCAGCACCGCGCGAATCCCCAGCTGCACTGTGATCAGCGCCACGGCGGCCACAGCGACCCGGGGCAGGCGGGTCGTGGCGGCGGGCATGGTTATTTCTTACCGGTCGGTATGGTGGGCCGGTGCGCGCACTGGTCACCGGCGCAGCCGGTTTCATCGGGTCGACACTGGTCGACCGGCTGCTGGCGGATGGTCATTCGGTGCTGGGGTTGGACAACTTCGCGACCGGCCGAGCGACCAACCTCGAGCATCTGGCCGACCACCCCGCACACGAGTTCGTCGAAGCCGACATCGTGACCGCCGATCTGCACGCCATCCTCGCTGAGTACCGGCCCGAGGTGGTGTTCCACCTGGCGGCTCAGATCGATGTCCGCCGTTCGGTGGCCGACTCGCAATTCGACGCCGAGGTCAACGTCGTCGGCACGGTGCGCCTGGCCGAAGCCGCGCGGTGCACCGGCGTCCGCAAGGTCCTGCACACCTCGTCGGGAGGATCGATCTACGGCATCCCGCCGGAGTACCCGACCCCCGAGACCGCACCCACCGACCCGGCCTCGCCGTATGCGGCGGGCAAAGTGGCCGGGGAGATCTATCTGAATACGTTTCGGCATCTCTATGGCCTGGACTGCTCGCACATCGCACCGGCAAACGTGTACGGCCCCCGCCAGGACCCCCACGGTGAAGCGGGCGTGGTGGCGATCTTCGCCCAGGCGCTGCTCTCAGGTAAGCCCACCAGGGTGTTCGGCGACGGCACCAACACTCGCGACTACGTGTTCGTCGACGACGTGGTCGACGCGTTTGTCAGGGCGTCCGGGGCGGCCGGCGGCGGGCAGCGCTTCAATATCGGCACCGGGATGGAAA
Organism: Mycobacterium decipiens; assembly: GCF_963853665.1. Classification (NCBI taxonomy): domain Bacteria; kingdom Bacillati; phylum Actinomycetota; class Actinomycetes; order Mycobacteriales; family Mycobacteriaceae; genus Mycobacterium; species Mycobacterium decipiens. The sequence continues at coordinate 4,930,038 of NZ_OY970459.1, read as the reverse complement.
CCTCCGACCGACAACTGCATTCGGCGGTGGCAGCGGCCGTCGGCGGGCCCGACGATCCGGAGTTCCACCCGTCGCGGCTGGGCGATCTCAAGCGGTCCTGCCTGGACGTCACCCTGGCAGCACGCGTCCTGGGTTGGCGTCCACAAGTTGAGCTGGCCGACGGCGTGCGCCGCACGGTGGAGTACTTCCGCCACAAGCATGCCGGCTGATTAGAGCGTGATGGATCCCGCTACGCGGTCCGCAACCGCCTCCAGGAACGGATGCTTGTCGCCGTCGAGATAGTCGGCCGGCGGTCGCCAGTCGATGCGGCCCATCTTTCCGGCGTATAGCCCGTAGCCGATCAACTCTTGCAGTCGAGGTTCAAAGCGGCGCACCAACTCTCGCGGAATGCTGAGCTGCTGATTGACCTGCTGGCGCACGAATCCCACGCAGTAGTTGATGGTCAATGCCGGCCTTGGCGCATCGGTGCGGTTGGCCGCCGCGGTGTGCCAGAGGCTGCCGTTCCAGATCAGCGCGTCGCCCGCTTTGATCTCGATCGACTTACCCTCCGGGTACGGTGGCGACGGTTGTTCGGGCCAGCGATGCGAACCGGGCACCACTTGGGTGGCGCCGTTGTCGGGGGTGAAATCACACAGCGCGATCAACGCGTTGCACAGCAGCGGTTGGTGGGGCCGCGGCAACGGATACATCTCGTCGTCGCAGTGCAAGCGCTGCGCGACCGCCCCCGGCAGCTGGTTGCTGGTCATGCACCACGACAACAGGCAGTCGCGGCCCAGCACACCCTCGACGACCGGCAGCACCCTGGGGTGCACGGGTAGCGCCTCGTAGCGGGTGCCGTGCAACAACAAATTGTCGATGCGCACCCAGTCGTGGTCGGCACGGTTGACTGGCTCGTGGCCGGGCCACGCCAGGCCCTTGACGACCGTTGTGGAATTGGCGATGACGGTCGGTAACTCCCGTTCCAGCCGATGCGTGTCCGCCAGGAACGCAGCGACCGAACCAGCGTCGAGGACATCCTCGACGACGGTGTAGCCGAACTCGTCGATCTCGCCAACGTGACGTTCGACCGATGAGTCCTTTGTCATCAGGCCGGGAGTAGGTCCTTTTCCGGTTCGCCCTCCTCGCGGTCCTCGGATGATGTGGTGACGTCGTCAGGGTCCGACATTTCGCCTCCTGCTGGTCATTGTGTGATGAGGCAACTGTAGGCCGATCGGCGCCGTTTGCCTACCTCGATTCGGGTGCCTGTGCGCCTTCGAGCGCAACTTCCCGCGCGAGCCGCGCGTAGCGCAGCTCCAAGTCCTTGAACCGCATGTAGGTGCTCAGCGTGGTGAAGCTGAACGCCATCACCAGCGCGTAGAGCATCAGGTCGGTGCCGCGGCGCACCCCGAACCAGTTCGCGACCACCGTGGTGTCGTCCGGACGCAGCACGGCATAGATGCCGGCCAAAACAAAAAACACATAGCCCACCTTGACCCAGGCGCGCGAGCGCGCGCTGCGGCGCGACCGCAGCAGGTAGACCAGCAGCGCGATGATCGACCCGATCAACAGCACCTGGATCCAGTTCACCGTCGCATCCTCCCTCGCAGGAACCCGTCGAAAATGATGTTGACGCCGTTGAGCAGCGGTTGGCCCTTCGATTTCGAGTACTCGGTGTAGAGCACCTCGACCGGTTCTTCCGCTACGCGCCAATGGTTTTCGGCGATCAACATGACGAACTCGGTGGCGTGGCTCATGCCGCTCATGGTGATGTTCAGTCCGTCGGCCACGGTCTTGTTGAACACTCGCAGGCCATTGTTGGTGTCGGTCAGGCCCAGTCGGCGGCCCCGCCGGCTCAACCGTGCGGCGGTCTGCAGCACGGTCCGCTTCAGCAACGGGGGGCGGCCGGCCGAAGCTTTGCCCAGGGGCTGGCCGAATCGCGTCCCGATCACCACGTCGACGTCACCCGCGCAGAGCCGGTCGATCATTGCGGCCAGGTCTTTGACACGGTGCTGGCCGTCGCCGTCGAATGTGGCGAAAACCTGGGCACCCGGCTGCTTTCGCGCGTATTCGATGCCGGTCTGGATGGCCGCACCCTGGCCCAGGTTGATCGGGTGGCGTACCAGGTGAGCCCCGGCTCGCCTGGCGATTTCGCCGGTGCCGTCGGTGCTGCCGTCGTCCACGCAGACGACGTGGTCGAAGACGGACCGCAGATCGGCGACGACCTCGCCTATCACAGCGGCCTCGTTCAGGGCGGGAATGACGATCCAGACGTCCGGGTAGTGTGTGTCGTTGTTCATTTTCAAGACCATTGAGCCCACAAGTTACACGCTGGTCCAGGTCCGATCAGCTGCCAAGGCCTCCGGTGCGTGCCAGTGCCACCAAATGGACGCCGATTCCCACCAGCGGACCGCACAACAGCGCGACCACGGTGCGGGTCTCCAACGGCAGCGGCAGCAGCAGCAGCAATCCCGACACGACCGTCGCGACGACCCAGCCCAGCGCATACGCCCGGTGCAACGCCGCCGCGACCGCGGCGGCGCCGGTGAGCGTCAGCATGGCGATCGCCACCGCGGCCGCCGTCAGCCAGGCCAGCAGCGCGCTGCCGGCCTGGTACTGCGACCCGAACGCGACGCGCAAAATCCACGGACCCACCACCGCGGCCGCTACCACCCCGACCGCACCAGTGCCAGCGATGAGCGCCGCCGGGGCGATCAGCGCCCGAAGCCGCTCGGTGCGTTCGTCGACGAAATGAGCTATCAGGTTGCCCTGCATGGCGGTCAGCGGCACCAGAAGCGGTGCCCGGGTCAACGTCACCGCCAGGATGACGACGCCACCTTGCGCCCCGAGCGAATCGGAGGTCAGCTTGAGCAACACCGGAAACCCCATCACCAGAATCGCGCTGGCACCAGCCGCGGTGATGGAATGGGCGGCGCCCCGCAGGAATGTTGTCGTACCGCCGGGCGTCATCAGGCGGGCCGCCGCGCGGGTGGTGGGTGAGGCCATCAATAGGATCAGCCAGGCCACCGATCCCGCCACGGTTGCCCACAAGAACCCGACCAGGCGCCAGCCGACCACGACCGTAGCCGCCGCGATCGCCACCCGAATGACCGCGTCGGTCACCATCAGTGCTCCGTAATGCGTCCATCGGTTGGTGCCCGCCAGCATGCCCAGCAGGGTGGCGTGCAGGCAGAACCCGGCCAGCCCAACGCTGAGCAGTGCGACGGATAGCCAGCGCGCCTCGACAAACACCCGCCCGCTCCACAGCGGTGCGCTCACGGCGATCACGCTGAGCGAGCCGAGGCCGACCAGCCCGGCGACCCGCAGCGGATAACTGCGGTGGCCGTCCGGTAAGACGTCCAGGTAGCCCATCGAGCGGACCTCGCGGGTGGTTTCTTGCAGCAGGCCGTTGGCTGCCCCGGTGACCAGTCCGAACGCGCCCCAGAACACCCCGAATACCGAGAAGCCGCTCGGGGCCAGGTCGCGGGCGGCCAGATAGATCACCGCGTAGCCGCACAGCGCGGTAACCGCGGTCGCGGTGCCGACCCGGGCCATGCTGCCGCGCCCGATCGGTCCGCTAGAGGGGCCCGTTGGATCCCCCATCCGGGATCCAAAAGGAGATGTCGTACCGCCGACTTCGGTCACCCTGGCGGCGCTAACGGCCAGCCGACCTCGTGCATCGCCACGAATGAAAATAGTAGGCGCGTGGCTGGCCCGGGCTCGTGCAGCTGCCTGGTGAACTGCTAAGCGCAGCTAGAACCCGCCATCGCGAAGCGATCTCCCGGTCGTCGCTATTGTGGGGAAGCCCTCGGAAGGACCCATGTCGACGTTCCGCATCTTCGGCTTCTCGCTGCTGGCGACGGTGGTGGCGTTGGCCGTCGGATATGTGCACGGCGGGCCGACCGCGGTTTACCTGTTGGCGGTGCTGGCGCTCCTCGAGGTGTCGCTGTCGTTCGACAACGCCATCATCAACGCCGCGATTTTGCAGCGCATGAGCCCGTTCTGGCAGCAGATGTTTCTGACCATCGGGATTCTCATCGCCGTGTTCGGGATGCGGTTGGTGTTTCCGTTAGTCATCGTCTGGGCCACCGCCGGTCTGGACCCCGTGCGCGCCATGGAGCTGGCGCTTCGTCCGCCGGCCCACGGCGCGCTGGAGTTTCCGGACGGTTCGCCCAGCTATGAAAAGCTGATCACCGCGGCCCATCCGCAGATTGCGGCGTTCGGCGGAATGTTCCTGCTGATGCTTTTCCTGGATTTCGTCTTTCACGACCGGGATATCAAGTGGCTGAAGTGGATTGAGATCCCGTTCGCCCGCATCGGCCGGCTCGGTCAAGTGCCGGTAATTGTGGCCAGCGTCGGCCTGGTCCTCGCCGGCACGCAATTGACGCACTCCACCGACGAGCGTGGCACGGTGTTGACCGCTGGTCTGTTGGGCCTGGTGACCTATCTCGTCGTCAACGGACTGAGCAGGGCGTTCCGGCCGTCCGGGATTGACGAATCGACGGCGGGTACGGCGGTGGTGAAAGCGACCGGAAAGGCCGGCTTCACGTTGTTCCTCTATCTCGAGGTGCTCGACGCCGCCTTCTCTTTCGACGGAGTCACCGGGGCCTTCGCGATCACTACGGATCCGATCATCATTGCGCTCGGCCTTGGTCTGGTGGGTGCGATATTTGTCCGGTCGATCACCATCTACCTGGTCCGACAGGACGCTTTGGACCGGTACGTGTACTTGGAGCACGGCGCGCACTGGGCGATCGGCGCGCTCGCGGTGATCTTGCTGTTGTCCATTGACCACCGGTTCGCCGTACCCGAGTGGGCTACCGCATCGGTGGGCGTGGTTTTCATCGGGGCGGCGTTCACCGAGAGTGTGTGGCGCAATCGACGAACAGTCAGGTCTCGCCAGAGAAGTGCGCCGACGTCATGACGGTTATGGCGCACCGTGGGCGCGCCGAGCCGACATCAGTGTGCGCCGGCCTTGAAACGCTCCACCGAACGCTGCACCTCTGCCTCGGCTGCGGCGCGGTCGGCCCAGTCGGCCGCCTTGACGAACTTGCCCGGTTCCAGGTCCTTGTAGTGCACGAAGAAATGCTTGATCGCATCCAGCTCAAAGGCCGGGACGTCGCCGATGTCTTGGATGTGGTCCCACCGGGGATCCCCGGCGGGGACGCATAGCACCTTGTCGTCGCCGCCGGCCTCGTCGACCATGCGGAACATGCCCACCGGCCGCACCTCGACCAGCACCCCGGGGAACACCGGCTGCGGTAGCAGCACCAGCGCGTCCAGCGGGTCGCCATCCTCACCGAGGGTGTCCTCAATGAAGCCGTAGTCGGTTGGGTAGGCCATCGGGGTATAGAGGTACCGGTCCAGGCGAACCCGCCCCGTCTCGTGATCGACCTCGTACTTGTTGCGCTGGCCCTTCGGAATTTCGATGGTCACGTCGAATTGCACGCGTCGGCTCCTTCAAAACAACAAGCGGTAGGTCTAGTGCGTCGGTGCACACCCTAGTCGAGCCGGTACCGTGGCATCGCCTCGTGGCTGGTTCGGCAGAATGGGACCGAGAAAGGCAGGAGAGCTCATGGGCCCCACGCGCTGGCGGAAATCCACGCACGTGTTCGTCGGAGTGGCTGTGCTGGCATTTGTCGCCGCCGTGGTCGCGGCCGCAGCGCTTTTCACCACCGGCGGTCACGGGGCCGGGGTGCGTCCCACGGTACCTCCGCCGCGACCGCCCACGGTCAAGCCGGGAGTCGTCCCGGTAGCGGACACCACCGCGACACCCAGCGCCGCGGGGGTGTCGGCGGCGTTGGAGGCGGCGGCGGCCGATCCCAATTTGGGCAAGCTCGGGGGGCTGATCAGTGACGCGAAGACCGGGCACGCACTCTGGCAGCGGCTGGACGACGTGCCTCTGGTGCCCGCCTCGACCAACAAGGTCCTGACCGCGGCCGCGGCGCTGCTGACATTGGACCGACAGGCCCGGATCAGCACGCGGGTGGTGGCCGGCGGCCAGAACGCCCAAGGTCCCGTCGTGCTGGTCGGTGCGGGTGATCCGACGCTGTCCGCCGCGCCACCGGGTCAGGACACCTGGTATCACGGCGCGGCGCGCATCAGTGACCTCGTCGAACAGATTCGTCGCAGCGGTGTGACGCCAACGGCGGTGCAGGTGGACATCTCGGCGTTCAGTGGTCCGACGATGGCGCCGGGCTGGGATCCGGCTGACGTCGACAACGGTGACATCGCCCCGATCGAGGCGGTGATGATCGATGCCGGGCGCATCCAGCCGACGACCGTCAACTCGAGACGGTCCCGCACCCCGGCGCTGGACGCCGGGCGGGAGCTGGCCAAGGCCCTTGGCCTGGATCCGACGGCGGTGACGATCGCATCGGCGCCGGCGGGCGCGCGGCAGCTGGCGGTGGTGCAGTCGGCGCCGTTGATCCAGCGGCTGTCGGAGATGATGAACGCCTCCGACAACGTGATGGCCGAGTGCATAGGCCGCGAGATAGCGGCCGCGATCAACCGCCCGGAGAGCTTTAGCGGCGCCGTCGACGCGGTGACCAGCCGATTGAACACCGCGCACGTCGACACCGCCGGCGCTGCGCTGGTGGATTCCAGTGGGTTGTCGGTCGACAACCGGTTGACGGCGAGGACACTCGACGGGACGGTGCAGGCCGCGGCGGGACCTGACCAGCCCGCGTTGCGGCCGTTGCTGGATCTGCTTCCGATCGCCGGCGGCAGCGGCACGCTGGGCGAACGTTTCCTCGACGCGGCCAGCGATTTGGGCCCGGCCGGGTGGTTGCGGGCCAAGACGGGCTCGCTGACCGCCATCAATTCGTTGGTCGGGGTGCTGACCGACAGCAGCGGGCGAGTGCTCACCTTCGCGTTCATCTCCAACGATGCCGGCCCGAACGGTCGAAACGCGATGGACGCCCTGGCCACCAAGTTGTGGTTCTGCGGGTGCACGACGTGACCGGATCGTCCGAGCTGACGCTGGGAAACACGGTCGATTGGGGATTCGCGGCCAGCGTCGGACAGCGGCTTGCCCGGCCGGCTCCGCCGTCCACCGACTACACCCGCCGCCAGGTGATCGACGAGCTGACAGTCGCGGCGGAGAAGGCCGAACCGCCGGTGCGCGACGTCACCGGTCTGGTCACCGACGGTGTGGTGCCGTCGGCTCGTGTCGTCGACCGGCCGGCGTGGATCCGGGCGGCCGCCGAATCGATGCGGGCGATGACGCACGGCAGCGCGAAACCGCGGGGGTTTCTCACCGGCCGGATCACCGGTGCGCAGACGGGTGCCGTGCTGGCGTTTGTGGCCTCGGGCATCCTCGGCCAGTACGATCCGTTCGGCGCCGCCGAACAAGGCTGCCTGCTGTTGGTATATCCCAATGTCATCGCGGTCGAGCGTCAGCTGCGGGTGGCGCCGTCGGATTTCCGGTTGTGGGTGTGTCTGCACGAGGTCACCCACCGGGTGCAATTCACCGCCAACCCCTGGTTATCCGGCTACATGTCGAGCGCGCTGGGGCTGTTGACCTCCGAACCCGCTGACGACATCAGGCAGGTGATGAGCCGGCTCGCAGACTTCGTCCGCAGCCGTCCAGACGGATACGACGATTCCGACGTCAACCCGTCGGGCATTCTGGGCCTCGTGCGAGCCGTGCAATCCGAGCCGCAACGCCAGGCCCTGGACCAGTTGTTGATCCTCGGCACGCTGCTGGAGGGCCATGCCGAACATGTGATGGATGCGGTCGGGCCGATGGTGGTGCCCTCGGTGGCCACCATCCGCAGCCGCTTCGACGACCGTCGTCATCGCAAACAGCCGCCGCTGCAACGGCTGGTGCGCGCGTTGTTGGGCTTCGACGCCAAGCTGAGCCAGTACACCCGCGGCAAGGCATTCGTCGACCACGTGGTGGACCGGGTCGGAATGAAGCGGTTCAACACGATCTGGTCGGGCCCCGAAACGCTGCCCCTACCTGCCGAGATCGAAAAGCCGCAGCAATGGATCGACAGGGTGCTGTAGCGCGGCTGCGTACGGCTGCGGAGCAGTTCGCTCGGGTCCATCTCGACGCCAGCGACCGATGGTGTGTGGGGCTGTCCGGCGGCCCGGACTCGTTGGCGCTCACCGCGGTAGCGGCGCAGTTGCGGCCCACCACCGCGCTGATCGTGGACCACGGCCTGCAGTCCGGCTCCGCCGAAGTCGCCGAAACCGCTCGTGAGCAGGCGATTTCGCTGGGATGCATTGACGCACAAGTGCTTTGCGTTCAGGTGGGCACGGCGGGCGGCCGGGAGGCGGCGGCGCGTAGCGCCCGCTACTGCGCGTTGCAGGCGCACCGCGATGGCCCGGTGCTGTTGGCCCACACGCTCGATGATCAAGCCGAGACGGTGCTGCTGGGGCTCGGTCGTGGTTCGGGTGCCCGGTCGATCGCCGGCATGCGCCCATACGACCCACCCTGGTGCCGGCCGCTGCTCGGGATACGCCGCGGCGTGACACATGCGGCCTGCCGCGAGCTGGGCCTGACCGCGTGGCAGGATCCGCACAACACCGATCGCCGCTTCACCCGCACCCGATTGCGCACCGAAGTGCTGCCACTGCTGGAGGACGTGCTGGGCGGGGGTGTGGCCGAGGCGCTGGCCCGCACCGCAACGGCATTGCGGGAGGACACCGAGCTGATCGACGTGATTGCCGCGCAGGCGCTGCCCGGGGTCGTGGTTTCTGGCCCGCGGGGCCAGGAGCTGAGCACCAGTGCCCTGACCGAGCTGCCCGATGTGGTGCGGCGCCGGGTGATTCGGGGCTGGCTGCTGGCCGGCGGCGCCACCGGACTGACCGACCGGCACATCCGCGGGGTGGACCGGCTAGTCACTGCGTGGCGCGGCCAGGGCGGGGTGGCCGTCGGGTCTGCTTGGCGTGGTCAGCGACTGGTCGCCGGGCGGCGCGACGGCGTACTTGTGTTGCGGCGCGAGCCCGTTTGACGCACCGCGTTGGTCGTTCGCCCCGTGGCGTGGCACGCTGTGGACGTGACCCAGAGCTCCTCGGCGATCACCCCCGGGCAGATGGCGGAGCTTTACCCGGGGGACATCAAGTCGGTGCTGCTCACGACGGAGCAGATTCAGGCCCGTATCGCCGAGCTCGGCGAGCAAATTGGCAACGACTACCGCGACCTGCCCGCTGCCACCGGCCAGGATCTGCTGCTGATCACCGTGCTGAAGGGCGCGGTGCTCTTCGTCACCGACCTGGCTCGCGCTATTCCGGTGCCGACCCAGTTCGAGTTCATGGCGGTCAGTTCCTACGGGTCATCGACGTCCTCGTCGGGCGTGGTGCGGATCCTCAAGGACCTCGACCGCGACATCCACGGCCGCGATGTGCTGATCGTGGAGGACGTCGTCGACTCCGGTCTGACGCTTTCTTGGCTGTTGCGGAACCTGACCAGCCGGCAACCGCGGTCGTTGCGGGTGTGCACGCTGCTGCGTAAGCCCGACGCCGTGGGCGCCAATGTCGAGATCTCTTACGTGGGCTTCGACATTCCCAACGACTTCGTCGTGGGGTACGGCCTGGACTACGACGAGCGCTACCGGGACCTGTCGTATATCGGCACGCTGGACCCCAGGGTGTACCAGTAGCGGGCTAGCTCAACTCCCAGACCACCGTTACCGAGAAGCCCACCGTCTGCTGGCCGGGTTCTAACGGCACGCCGGTTGCGCCGCGCGGCGCCGGCGCCTCGTGCGTGGGTGTGGCGCCGGACGTCTCGGATATCGAAATCACCTTGCTCAAGCGCAGTCCCGACAGTTGCGCGTACTGCTCCGCGCGGTTCTTGGCGTCTTGGAAGGCGCGCGCACGTGCGTCCTTAACCAGCTGCGAGTCGTCGGCGATCGAGTAGTTGACCGAGCTGATCCGGGTCGCGTCGCCGCCGGTGCCGACGACGACGGCCAGCAGCCGCGATGCGGCGTCGGGCGGATGGATCTTGATCTCGATCGCGTTGTCGGCGCGGTACCCGGTGATGCTGGCGGTTCCGCCGGGCTCGGGATTGCTGTACTGCGGTGCCACGGTGACGTCGGTGGTGCGGATGTCCTTGCGGTCCAGGCCGGCGCCCACCAGCGCGTCAACGACCGCTTGCTGGCGGTCGTTGGTCTGGTTCATTGCGCTGGTGACGTCGGCCGCGGTGAACTGGATGCCGACGTCGGCGGTCAGCGTGTCGGGGACACCCTGCACCTGCCCGGATCCGAGCACGGTCACCTGCCGCGGATTCGCTCCGGGTGATCCGGAGCTGGGGGAATCGCACCCCGACAACGCGGCGGCGGCCAAGCCGGCGGCCAGCAGTGCGATCGACCTGCGGACCAAACGGATCATGACTGGCACCCTAGCGTCTGGGGACGCTGAATCGGTCGACGGTTGCTTCAGCGTGGCGACGCCGCGTGTGCACCCTTGCCCGGCATGGACGGCACGCGTGAATTGCGCATTATATTGCGGATTTGCGCCACCAGCCGAAATTCATATCAAATCCAAATCATATGTTTTACAAACATGTTTCATTTAGATTTCAAAAGCTGCAGGAATGCGGCCGTGGCAAATGAATTGTTCTTGACTTACCCGTGAACAACCTGTGTGGAGTCTGTGATGTTCCTATAAGTCTGGCCTAGCCTTTCGGGTGGTCTTCGGCGATCACCCGACGCCGCTGTCATGGGCGCCGAAACCTACTGATGCAAAGTGCATTTGAGGGAGGAAACGATCATGTCGATTATGCACGCCGAGCCGGAGATGCTGGCTGCGACGGCGGGGGAACTGCAGTCGATCAACGCCGCAGCACGGGCCGGAAACGCCGCCGCGGCCGGGCCGACGACCGCGGTAGTTCCCGCGGCGGCTGATTTGGTGTCGCTGTTAACAGCCTCGCAGTTTGTCACGCACGCACAGCTTTATCAGGCGATAAGCGCCGAGGCGATGGCGGTCCAAGAGCAGTTGGCGACCACGCTGGGAATCAGCGCCGGTTCGTACGCGGCCACTGAGGCGGCCAACGCCGCCACGATCGGCTAGGAGCAGACGGATGCTGGACTTCGCACAGTTGCCGCCGGAGATTAACTCCACGCTGATGTACGCCGGACCCGGGTCGGGGCCGCTGCTGGCTGCCGCTGCGGCCTGGGAGGCGCTGGCCGCCGAGCTGCAAACCACGGCGTCTTCCTATGACGCGCTGGTCGCCAGCCTGGCCGACGGACCATGGCAGGGGCCATCCGCGGCGTCCATGGTGGCCGCGGCCACGCCCCAGGTGGCGTGGTTGCGGAGCACCGCCGGGCAGGCCGAACAAGCGGGCAGCCAAGCCGTGGCCGCGGCGAGTGCCTATGAGGCAGCGTTTCTCGCGACGGTTCCACCGCCGCAGATCGCGGCCAACCGAGCGTTGTTGCTGGCGCTGCTGGCCACGAACTTCCTCGGCCAGAACACGGCGGCGATCGCGGCCACCGAGGCGCTCTACGCCGAGATGTGGGCCCAGGACGCGGCCGCGATGTATGGCTACGCCGGCGCGTCTGCGGCGGCATCGACATTGCCGGCATTCGACCCGGCGGCGCAGACGGTCAACCCCGCCGGGCTGGCCGGGCAGGCCGCCGCGCTAACACAAGCGGTGAATGGGGCCGCAAACGCGCAGGGACTTGAGGCGATTCCCAAAGCGCTGATGGGGCTCGCCGGGATTACCAACGAGGCCCCTTGGCTCACCGACCCTGCCGCCGCGCTCGGCCTGACCGGGCACACCTGGAACGAGACCGGTGACGGCCTCATCGTGGGTGGACTGCTTGGCGACGTGGTGGAGGGCTTGACCGGCTCGGCGGAGTTGGATGCCAGCTCGGGCATGGACACGTTTGCTCAATGGGTTTCTCCCGCTCGCCTCATGGTCACCCAGTTCAAGGACTACGTCGGCCTCGCGCACGACCTGCCGAAGTTTGCCCAAGAGGGCGCCAAAGCGGCCGGCGAGGCCGTCAAGGAGCTGCCGGCCGCCCTTCCAGCCGCGATTCCCAATGCCGGCCTGGGCGGGGTTGCGGGAGCCGTCGGTCAGGCGGCGTCGGTCGGCGGACTGAAGGTTCCGGCCGTCTGGACCGCTACCACCCCGGCGGCAGCGACACCTGTCAATGTGGCACTCAACGGGATGGGGGCGGCGGCGGCCGCCGAACCCGCCGCGGGCGGGTTTGGCGGAGTGCCGGTGATGCCCGCTGGTGGGGCCGGGCGCGGCTTCGCCGCCCACTTTGCCGCACCCCGGTACGGATTCAAGCCGACCGTGATCGCCCAACCGCCGGCCGCGGGATGACGCGGGTCTGGCTCAACCATCAGATGCATCGATCATTTCGCAACGGAGACAAGTCAGATGGCCACACGTTTTATGACGGATCCGCATGCGATGCGGGATATGGCGGGCCGTTTTGAGGTGCACGCCCAGACGGTCGAGGACGAGGCCCGCCGGATGTGGGCGTCGGCGCAAAACATCTCGGGTGCGGGCTGGAGCGGTATGGCGGAGGCGACCTCGCTGGACACCATGGGCCAGATGAATCAGGCGTTTCGCAACATCGTGAACATGCTGTACGGGGTGCGCGACGGGTTGGTTCGCGACGCTAACCACTACGAGCAGCAAGAGCAGGCTTCCCAGCAGGTGCTGGGCAGCTGACCCGATTCCTCGACAGGACGGTACCGATATGACGATCAATTACCAGTTCGGCGATGTTGACACCCACGGTGCGACCATCCGTGCCCAGGCCGCATCGTTGGAGGCCGAGCACCAGGCCATCGTTCGAGATGTGTTGGCCGCCGGCGACTTTTGGGGTGGCGCCGGTTCGGTGGCCTGCCAGGAGTTCATCAGCCAGTTGGGCCGCAACTTTCAGGTTATTTACCAGCAGGCCAACGCCCACGGCCAGAAGGTGCAGGCCGCCGGCAGCAACATGGCCCAAACCGATAGCGCCGTCGGCTCCAGCTGGGCCTGACTCGTGCCCTTTTGGGTGAGGAGTGTCGTGCAATGCCGCCCAGGGTCGGCCAGGTCGTCGAAGGCCTGGCCGACCCGTTGCGGCCGACCTCCTATGCGGCCCTTCTTGAACGCGGGATCGTAGTTACTGCGCGCTTCTTTCTGCACCGTCTGGATCGCGCCTGCCGGGGCAGCCTAAGACCCCGCCATAGTGTTCGAATTCCGGCCAATCCGCACACAACAACAGCAGGTCAACCGACCGCAATCGGCCGAGAGTCCCAACCGTGAGCCAAGTCAATAGGCTTGTCGCAGTGAGGGCGGTCACACCCTTGGCCGACATCGGCTCCTCCGGCCCGGTGTCCTATAGCGACCCATAGAAACATTTGCTCCTGGATTTGTCCGCGCCGCGGGATCGATCTTGATACGGCTCGCCATCGATCCGGCCGTGTCAATAACTGACCACCAAGTAAGTTCATCATCGGTGTGCGTCTACCACGGCTCGGTGCTGTCAGCGGAGGTGCATCGCAAACCTAGTCTAGGGTGCAACGCTGCGTCGATAGCAGGATGGCAAACTTTCTGGACCGGACGCGTCCCGTTCTCGCTCCGCCCGAGTTTGTTGATACGTTCGCTTTCTGGCAATTCTCGGAATGGCTACCGGTGTTGTCGGAATCAAGGACTCGTGCAGAGTGTTGGCATTCGCTATGTACGGATCTTATCGGTCGCAATTTCAAATACTTCGATGGCCCTGATGGGGCGGCTGCAATACTTCACGGATCTGACAAGTGCAACGGATTTCAAGTGTCGATTTCATCTACTTGGCCGAAAACGATTTACGGGCTTGCCGGATCGGCTTCGTTGTTTAGCGAGCGCAACCCAATGGAACGAGATTCGCTTTCCGTCGCAATATTGAGCCCGCGCATTTCGACGTCGAGTCGGGCGAGTGACGGTAGGTTCACCAGCCCTGATCGCGCTATCGGGCGGGGGCTGGTGCCCGCTATGGGACCACCGCAGGCCAGCCCCGTAGGGCCCAAATGTTGACTCTGCTGCAACGGATCTCGTGCCGTCCGGAGGCGAAGCCGGGGACGTCGAAGCCGGAGCCATCGCCCTGGGGCCGTGCTGCCCACGCGGCGATTGGCCCGGTATCACAGGGCTGTAAATGCACTCAGGTGATGTAGTGGACAACACGAGAACATGCCGTAGAGAACTCGAAACTTGTGATCTGCTGAGCGTTATAGAAAACCGTTGACATCCGCCAACTGTGGGGGCCAGACTGAATCCCCTACGCGTGCGGCGCAGGACAATGGACATGTCTATACATGGAATCGACGACCGGTGGGATAGGCGGTAACCATGAGCAGAGCGTTCATCATCGATCCAACGGTAGGTGCAATTGAGGGTTTGTATGCCCTGCTGGGGATTGGAATACCGAACGACGGGGGCGTGCTCTACTCGTCTCTAGAGTTCTTCGAAAAAGCCCTTGAGGACCTCGCGTCGGCGTTTCCGGGTGACGGCTGGCTAGGTTCCGCGGCGGACAAGTACTCCGGCAAAAACCGTGACCACGTGAACTTCTTCCAGGAGCTGGCGGATCTGGATCGTCAGCTCATATCGCTGATCAAGGATCAGGCCAGCGCGGTCAAGACGACACGCGACATCCTGGACGGCGCCAAACGCGGGCTCGAGTACGTACGTCCGGTGGCTGTGGACCTGACCTACGTCCCGATCGTCGGGTATGCCCTGTCGGCGGCCTTCCAGGCGCCGCTTTGCGCAGCCGCGATGGCGGTGGTTGGCGGCGCGCTTGCCTACTTGACGGTGAAGACGCTGATCAACGCGGCTAGGCTCGTGGGTTTGCTGGCCAAACTAGCGCAGGTGCTGGCGGCCGCCATCGCGGACGTAATTTCGGATGTGGTGGACATAATCAAGGGCATCCTGGAGGAGGTGTGGGAGTTCATCACGGGGGCAATAAATGGTCTGAAGGAGATCTGGGACAAGCTCACCTGGTGGATATCCAACATGCTCTCCAACGTGTGGTCGGGCGTGCAGTCCTTCGTGCAGCACTTCTTCTCAGGCATACCTGGTTTGAGTGGCATGACCAGCGGCTTGTCCCAAGTGACTGGCCTGTTCAGCTCGGCCGGAATGTTGGGCTCGGCCGGAATGTCGGGTTCGTCCGGCTTGACCAGCGCGAGTAACTTGGCGAGCGCAGCCGGTTTGACCGGCCTGCCCGGCTTTGGGGCCCTACCGCAAGTGGGTCAAGTGGCTCAAGTGGCTCAGGTGCGTGCCGCCTCGACCAGCCAGCCGCTGCGTCCCCGAACTGAAGGCCTGGCCGAAACCGCTACTGAGCAGCCCGCCGCGCAGCACGCGCAGACGGTCTCCGCGCATGGTTCCCAAGGTACGGGCGGCGCACCAGGTATGGGCGGCATGCATCCCGCTTCGGGAGCGGGCAAAGGCGCGACGACGAAGAAGTATTCGGAAGGCGCAGCGGCGGGAACAGAGGATGCGGAGCGCGCGCCGGTCGAAGCTGAAACAGGCGGTGGGAAACGGGTGCTGGTGCGAAACGTCGTCTAACACCATTGGCGAGCCAAATCCATTGCTAACCGGTGCCGTAACACGCGCAATGCTAAACGGAAGGGATGCGATCAATGACAGGTAACTTGAAAGTACAGCCCGAACGCCTCGATGTACTGGCGTCGCACCACGAGAACGCGGCGACCAGTGCCACCTCCGGCGTCAGTGCTGCCGCTGGACTGAGTGAATCTGTTGCGGTCACTCACGGTTCGTACTGCTCACAGTTCAACGAGACGTTGAAAATGTATGAGACCACCCACAACGCCCTCGGCTCCTCCTTGCATTCGGCAGGTGTCGATCTCGCCAAAAATCTGCGAGCCGCCGCGCGCGTGTATCTTGAGGCCGACGAAGCGTGGCGCAGGGCAATCGACGGGTTGTTTGGCTGACCACGTCTTGCGCGTGGTGCAGGGTCACGCCGTTTTCGGGGGGCACTGATTCAGAAGGGATGCCGTGTGGTGGTGTCGTCGCGAAATGACTTCGATAGCGATGATTTCGACGCTGCCGATCTCTGGGGTGCCGACGGCGCGGACCGCTGGACTGCGGACCCGATCGTTGGCCTCGAGTCGGCGGAGAGCCCGGACGGTGGTGCCGACGCGGACGACGCCAGCGATCAGGCCGAGGCGCACGCAGAACAAGAGATCGCGATTTTCACGGTGACCAATCCGCAGCGCACCGTGTCGGTCTCGGCTCTGATGGACGGCCGGGTAGACCGTGTCGAGGTCTCGCAGAGGGTGGCATGGATGAGTGAATCGCAGCTCGCCTCTGAGATTCTGGTAATCGCCGACCTGGCGCGAAAGAAGGCGCAGTCGGCGCAGTACACCTTCATCCTCGACAGGATGAGTCAACTGGCCGGTGGAGAGGAAGGCAGCGTTGCGCAGCTGCGTGAATCAGTGGGCAAAACCTGGGGTTTGCCATCGCCGGAAGAAGCCGCAGCGGAAGAGGCTGAAGTGTTCGCAACCCGGTACAGCGACGACAGCCCCGCACAAAACACCGAGACTGATCAATGGTGAACCGGCCCAACGCTGCCCAGTGACAGGATGCCTATGGGGTGACCAGAATCTTGCAGTGCCGCTCGGGATCGGCCAGGTCGTCGAACGCCTGGCCTACCCCTTCGAGGCCGACCTCGCCGGTGATCAGGGGAGTGACGTCGATGTCGCCCTCGGCGAGGGCACGTAACGAGTCGGCGAACTCCTCCGGGCGGTACGCGAGCACGAACTGCACGCTGATCTCCTTGGCGATCGCAAAGAATGGGTGCACCGTGTCGGGTTGCATGCACACCCCCGACACGACCAGTCGGGTGCCCCGACGCGCCCGCAGCAGGACGTCGTCGATGATTCCCGGCACCCCGACCGCTTCGAAAACCACCGCGGCTTTTACCGTGTCAAACGGTGAGCCTTGCGCCGGATCCAGCGTCTGGTGCGCCCCCATCGTCGCGGCCAGGTCGCGGCGCATCGGCGAAAAGTCCGATGCCACAATGGTTTCAACACCCCGCATCGCAAGAGCCGCGATGATGGCGATGCCGATAGGCCCACATCCGAGTACCAGGGCCGTCTCGCCGGGCGCAATGTTCGATTTGTTGACCGCATGCAACCCGACCGCCATGGGTTCGGTGAGCGCGGCATGTTTGAGGTCCAGGCCATTGGGGATGGGCAGCAACAGCGGCGCTGAGAGCAGCATCCGTTCGGCGTAGCCACCGAGTGTGTTGTTGCTGTAGACGATCGGCTCGACGCCACTGGCGGACAGCAGCACCGGCATAGACGTGACCGGGGATCCGGTTGGCTGGGTTTGGGTGTCGGGTCCGGGTTCGAGTACCTGGGCGCTGAACTCGTGGCCCATGAAGACGTCGCGGTTGAGATCGACATCCGTGCCACCGCCCGCGCCCCCGGCCAGCTGACTGCCCAACACGATCACCTCGGCGCCGTGGGCGGCGAAATGCAAGTCAGAGCCGCAGATTCCACACGCCCGCACCTCAACCAACACCTGGCCCGGACCGGGTACCGGGTCCGGCGCGTCGTCCCGGTAGACCATGCGGCCGCCGCGCAGCACCGCGGCGCGCATCAGCTGCGCTCTCCCTGGTGTTCTGCGACATGCTCGGTGATGGCCCTGACGACCGCCTCGCCGGCGCGGCCAATCAACTGGTCGCGCTTGCCTTTGGCCCACTCGTGCGATGCCTGCGGCGCCGCCAGCTGTCCCTTGAAGTAGGGAATCACCGAGCGGGCGAACAGCTCATAAGAGTGGAACGTCGCTCGCGGTGAGGCCCAGTCATGGCCGAGCAACAGCAACGTCCCGAAACCACCCGACCGGTCCAGCAAGTCTTCGATATGGGCGATCGCGTCATCGGGCGTGCCGATGCAGCAATTTCCCTTGGCCGCATATTCTTCAACGAACTCTCGGGTCGACTGGGTACCAGCCACGGTGTTAGCCAGCGGGACGAACCCGGCCGCGCCGAAGTATTTCGAGAAATCGAGCAACCCGTAGCTGCAGTCGTCGATGGCCTGGTCGCGGGTGTCCGACAAATGCATAATGCTCAGCACCCGCCAATCGGTACGGTCCGGCTCGGCCCGGCCGGCCTTTCCGGCCTGCTCGGACACCACCCCCCAAGTGTTTTCCAACGCGGCGTAGCCACCGGGCACCGACATCGACAGTGACAGCAGCGACGTCCCCAGTGCACCGGCCAGTCGGGGACCGGATGGCGAAATCATGGCCGCCGTGGCGATTTCGGGGTAGGGCCAGGTGTAGGGGCGGATGTGCAATTGCGCTTCGCGCAGGGTGAACCAATCGGAGTGACGGTCGATTCGCTCGTCGGGTGCGGCGCGGAGGAGTGCGAGGATCGCTTCGAGGGATTCCTGCATCATCCGCCGCTGCTCGACCGGATCGATGCCCATCATGTAGGCGTCCGAGGGTAGCGCGCCGGGACCGGCGCCGAACATGACCCGGCCGCGGGTCAAGTGATCCAGCAGCACCCAACGGTCGGCCACCATCAACGGATGATGGTAGGGCAGCGAGACCACTCCGGTGCCCAGCCGGATGTGCTTGGTCCGTTCCGCTGCGGCCGCGATGAATACTTCCGGGCAGGCGATCAGCTCGTAGCCGCCGGAGTGGTGTTCGCCGAACCACGCTTCGTCGTACCCCAGGCGGTCCAGGGCAACGACCCGCTCCATGTCGTATTGCAATGCCAACGTTGGGGATTGGCCGGTGGGATGGAAAGGCGTGATGAAAACGCCGAACCGCAGTGGCGCGTTCATCGCCATTCCGTGTCTGGCAGGCCCTCGAGGAACTCCAGCAAGGTGGCGTTCACCTCGTCGGGCCGCTCCTGCTGCAGCCAGTGCCCGGCGCCGTCGACCATCACCTCGCGGTACGGGCCGCTGATCACCTCCGCAACGCGGTCGGTGCGGGTGAACGTCAATACGGGATCGGCTGTGCCGGCGATGAATAACGAGGGTACGGAGATCGTGGCGCCGGCGAGTTCAGTCGTGGTCTCCCAGTTGCGGTCGAAGTTGCGGTACCAATTCAGGGCGCCGGTGAAACCGGTACGGGCGAACTCGTTGATGTAATGGTCGAGCTCCTCTTGAGTGATCCAGTCCGGCAACCCGGTCGGCTCCGGAAGTCGATCGATGAAGCCTTCGGGGCCGGGCGCCAGCATCCGCAAAGCCGCGCTCTGGTCACTTGGTGGCCGCAGACCGCCGATCATCCGGCGCATCGTGCGGGCCGGGTCACCGTTGAGTTCCGCGTCGGCGACACCCGGCTCCTGAAAATAGAGGATGTAGAAGAAGTTCTCCCCGAAAGTGCTGCGGAACGCCTGCGTCGGCGGCACCTGCGCGCGGGGCAGCGCCGGAACGCTCAACGCGGCGACAGCAGCGACCCGGTCGGGGTGCAGCAGTGGGGCGGCCCACACCACGACGGCACCCCAGTCATGGCCGATCCAGACCGCCCGCTCGGCACCGATGTGGTCGAGTAGGCCAACCAGATCGGCGGTCAATTGATGAATGTCGTAGGCCTCGATCGCTTCCGGTCGGGACGAGCCACCGTAGCCGCGCTGATCGGGAGCCAGCACGTGGTAGCCGGCTTCGGCTAGGGCGGGAATCTGGTGTCGCCATGAATAGGCCAGTTCGGGAAAGCCGTGGGCCAGTATCACCACAGGTGCGCCGCGGTCCCCTGCCTCGATCACTCGCAGTCGCACGTCGTTGGTGTCGATGTACCGCTCGGTCCCGGAAAGGCTTGAATGCACCGTCTCACCAAATCACAACGGCAACTGGCTGAGAAGTGCATGCCGGGTAGATTCGCCTATGAAGCCGCGCGCGTTTTGTTTCGCGGGGTTTGGTGTCCGACCCTGACGTAAAGGCAGGTGCACTCGACGCTATGCGACTGGACCACATCGTTTTATGGACGAACGATCCACGGGCATCGATGGATTTCTACACACGGGTTGTCGGGCTTACGCCGGTTCGGTTTGGCGAGTTCGCGACCGGTGATGCACCGTTCCCGAGCGTTCGGGTGTGCGAGGACTCAATCATCGACCTGATGCCGGCGGCCGGCGTTGCCGCTACCGAGTCGATGACGAGGGTCGTGGGCAGTGCCGGCCACCCGGTCAACCACGTTTGTCTGGCCCTGTCGAAGTCCGAGTACGACGCGCTCGATCAGCGTCTGCAGGCGGAAGGTGTGGACACCAGCGCGCGGTTGAACCGTTCCTATGGAGCTCGCGGGTGGGCGCCGCAGGGATACTACTTCGCCGATCCGGACGGAAATGTGGTCGAGGCTCGCTACTACGAGTAGGCACGATCGGCGGAGACGGCGTCTGACAAGGTGGCCGTTCGGGGTCTATCGGGTCTTTCGGAAATAGCCGTCGTTGGACTGGGCAGGATGGTGGCGACCCGCTTCGCCCGGCTCTGCCGGGTTCGCGATCGCCACTGGGCAGGATGGTGGCGACCCGCTTCGCCCGGCTCTGCCGGGTTCGCGATCGCCACTGGGCAGGATGGTGGCGACCCGCTTCGCCCGGCTCTGCCGGGTTCGCGATCGCCACTAGCGGTAGCCTGGACTTCCAGCTGCGTGTATCGGGAAGGACCTGGCCGGCACGGCCGATGATCGATGAACCGGAAAAACGTGATCCGTACCATAACGGCGATCGCCGTCGTGGTGCTGCTCGGCTGGTCGTTCTTCTACTTCAGCGACGACACCCGCGGTTACAAGCCCGTCGATACCTCGGTGGCGATGGCGCAGATCAACAGCGACAACGTCAAGAGCGCGCAGATCGACGATCGCGAGCAGCAACTGCGGTTGACCCTGAAGAAGGGCAACAACGAGACCGACGGGTCCGACAAGGTCATCACCAAGTACCCCACCGGGTACGCGGTCGACCTGTTCAACGCGCTCAGCGCGAAGAACGCAAAGGTCAGCACCGTCGTCAACCAAGGCAGCATCCTGGGCGAGTTGCTGGTCTACGTGCTGCCGCTGCTGTTGCTGGTGGGCCTGTTTGTGATGTTCTCCCGCATGCAAGGCGGCGCCCGGATGGGCTTCGGTTTCGGCAAGTCGCGCGCCAAGCAGTTGAGCAAGGACATGCCCAAAACCACCTTCGCCGACGTGGCGGGTGTCGACGAGGCGGTCGAGGAGCTCTACGAGATCAAGGACTTCCTGCAGAACCCGTCGCGGTACCAGGCGCTGGGCGCCAAGATCCCGAAAGGCGTGCTGCTCTACGGGCCGCCGGGAACCGGCAAGACGCTGCTGGCTCGTGCGGTAGCCGGCGAGGCCGGGGTGCCGTTCTTCACCATCTCCGGCTCCGACTTCGTCGAAATGTTCGTCGGCGTTGGCGCCTCGCGGGTGCGCGACCTGTTCGAGCAGGCCAAGCAGAACAGCCCGTGCATCATCTTCGTCGACGAGATCGACGCGGTGGGCCGCCAGCGCGGCGCCGGGCTGGGCGGTGGTCACGACGAGCGCGAGCAGACGCTCAACCAGTTGCTGGTCGAGATGGATGGTTTCGGCGACCGTGCCGGCGTCATCCTGATCGCGGCCACCAACCGGCCCGACATCCTGGACCCGGCGCTGTTGCGCCCGGGCCGCTTCGACCGGCAGATCCCGGTGTCCAACCCCGACCTGGCGGGCCGCCGCGCTGTGCTGCGGGTGCACTCCAAAGGCAAGCCGATGGCCGTCGACGCGGACCTGGACGGGCTGGCCAAGCGGACGGTCGGCATGACCGGCGCCGACCTGGCCAACGTCATCAACGAGGCGGCGCTGCTGACCGCCCGCGAGAACGGCACGGTCATCACCGGCCCCGCCCTCGAGGAGGCGGTCGATCGGGTGATCGGGGGCCCGCGCCGCAAGGGCCGGATCATCAGCGAGCATGAGAAGAAGATCACCGCCTATCACGAGGGTGGGCACACCCTGGCGGCTTGGGCAATGCCCGATATCGAACCGATCTATAAGGTGACGATCCTGGCGCGCGGCCGAACCGGCGGGCACGCGGTGGCGGTGCCGGAAGAAGACAAGGGGCTGCGGACCCGCTCGGAAATGATTGCGCAACTGGTGTTCGCGATGGGGGGGCGTGCCGCTGAGGAACTGGTGTTTCGCGAGCCGACGACCGGCGCGGTGTCCGATATCGAGCAGGCCACCAAGATCGCCCGGTCCATGGTCACCGAATTCGGAATGAGCTCCAAGCTTGGCGCGGTCAAATACGGCTCCGACCACGGCGACCCGTTCCTCGGCCGCACCATGGGCACCCAGCCGGACTACTCCCATGAGGTTGCCCGGGAAATCGACGAAGAAGTCCGCAAGCTCATCGAGGCGGCGCACACCGAAGCGTGGGAGATCCTCACCGAGTACCGCGACGTGCTCGACACCTTGGCGGGTGAGTTGCTGGAAAAGGAAACGCTGCACCGACCCGAGTTGGAGGCCATCTTCGGCGACGTCGAAAAGCGGCCCCGCCTCACCATGTTCGACGATTTCGGTGGCCGGATCCCGTCGGACAAACCGCCCATCAAGACGCCGGGCGAGCTGGCGATCGAGCGCGGCGAACCGTGGCCCCAGCCGGTCCCCGAGCCCGCGTTCAAGGCAGCGATCGCGCAAGCTACCCAGGCCGCCGAGGCCGCGCAAGCCGCGCAGTCGGAGGCCGGCCAAACCGGAACCGGGGCCAACGGTTCTCCCGCCGGAAGCCACGGGTCCGGTGATCGTCAGCACGGCTCCACTCAGCCCGATTATGGCGCCCCGGCCGGCTGGCACGCGCCGGGCTGGCCGCCGAAGTCGTCTCGTCGGCCCAGCTATGCCGGGGAGCCGGCACCGACGTATCCGGGTCAGCCCTATCCGACCGGTCAAGCCAAACCGGATGCCGACGAGTCCGCGGAGGAGCAGGATGACGAGGTGAGTGGGTCCAAGCCGGCCCACGGCTGACAATTGGAGCATTCGATGTCACAGCTAGATTCCCGCACCTCGTCTCGTCGTGTGTGTGTGTTCGACCAAGAACGTGCCGAGGCCGCGGTCCGCGAGTTGTTGTACGCGATCGGGGAGGATCCCGATCGCGACGGCTTGGTAGCCACCCCGACTCGCGTCGCCCGGGCTTATCGCGAGATGTTCGCCGGGCTCTACACCGACCCCGACTCGGTGCTGAACACCATGTTTGACGAAGATCACGACGAGCTGGTGTTGGTCAAGGAAATCCCGATGTACTCCACCTGCGAACACCATCTGGTGGCGTTCCACGGTGTGGCCCATGTCGGCTACATCCCCGGCGACGACGGCAGGGTGACCGGCTTGTCGAAGATCGCGCGGCTGGTCGATCTGTACGCTAAACGGCCGCAGGTGCAGGAGCGGCTAACGAGTCAGGTCGCCGATGCCCTAATGCAGAAGCTGGATCCGCAGGGGGTAATCGTCGTGATCGAGGCCGAGCACCTGTGCATGGCCATGCGCGGGGTGCGCAAGCCAGGCTCGGTCACCACAACGTCGGCGGTGCGTGGCCTGTTCAAGACCAACGCCGCTTCTCGAGCCGAAGCGCTCGACCTCATCTTGCGCAAGTGAGTCCGGCGCCCGTGCAGGTGATGGGTGTTCTGAACGTCACGGACGACTCGTTCTCGGACGGCGGGCGCTATCTCGACCTTGACGATGCGGTCGAGCACGGCCTGGCAATGGCTGCCGAAGGCGCGGGCATCGTCGACGTCGGAGGCGAGTCGACCCGGCCCGGTGCTCCTCGGGTCGACCCGGCAGTGGAGATGTCTCGTGTCATGCCCGTCGTCAAAGAGCTTGCAGCACAGGGCATCACCGTCAGCATTGACACTATGCGCGCGGATGTCGCACAGGCGGCGCTGCAGAGCGGCGCTCAGATAGTCAACGATGTGTCGGGTGGGCGGGCCGATCCGGCCATGGGGCCGCTGTTGGCCGAGGCCGGTGTGCCGTGGGTGTTGGTGCACTGGCGGCCGGTAGCGGCCGACACCCCGCATTTGCCGCCGCGCTACGGCAACGTGGCGGCCGAAGTGCGTGCCGACCTGCTCGCCAGCGTCGCCGACGCGGTGGCGGCCGGCGTCGACCCGGCAAGGCTGGTGATCGATCCCGGGCTCGGATTCGCCAAGACGGCGCAGCATAATTGGGCGCTCCTGCGGGCCCTTCCGGAGCTGGTGGCCACTGGAATCCCGGTGCTACTGGGTGCTTCGCGCAAGCGCTTCCTCGGTGAGTTGCTAGCCGGGTCCGATGGCGCGGTGCGACCAACCGATGGGCGTGACACCGCGACGGCGGTGATATCCGCGCTGGCCGCGCAGTACGGAGTCTGGGGTGTGCGGGCGCACGATGTGCGGGCCTCGGTCGATGCCATCAAGGTCGTCGAAGCGTGGATGGCGGCGGAAAGGACCGGACACGATGGCTGACCGAATCGAGTTGCGCGGCCTGACTGTGCACGGCCGCCACGGCGTGTATGACCACGAGCGAGTCGCCGGGCAGCGGTTTGTCGTCGATGTCACCGTGTGGATAGACCTGGCCGATGCCGCCAAGAGCGACGATCTGGCCGACAGCTATGACTACGCGCAGCTGGCTTCGCGAGCGGCCGACATAGTCGCCGGACCGTCGCACAACCTGATCGAAACGGTCGGAGCCCAGATCGCCGACCACGTCATGGACGACGAGCGGGTCCATGCCGTTGAGGTGGCGGTACACAAGCCGCAGGCCCCCATTCCGCAGATGTTCGATGATGTGGCGGTGGTGATTCGGCGGTCGCGGCGTGGCGGCCGCGGTTCGGTGATCCCGGCGGGCGGGTCGGTATGACGCGGGTAGTGCTGTCCGTCGGCTCCAACCTGGGGGACCGCCTGGCACGACTGCAGTCGGTGGTCGACGGGCTCGGCGATGCCTTGGTTGCGGCGTCCCCGGTATATGAGACGGACCCCTGGGGTGGGGTGGACCAGGGGCCGTTCCTCAACGCGGTGCTGATCGCCGACGATCCTGCCTGCGAACCGCAGGAGTGGTTGCGTCGCGCGCAGGAGTTCGAGCGCGCTGCCGGCAGGGTGCGTGGCCAGCGTTGGGGCCCACGCGATCTCGACGTCGACCTGATCGCCTGCTACCGGGCCGGGAAGCGTCTGGTCGAGCTGACCGTGCGCGAGACCAACCTCACCGTGCCGCACCCGCTGGCCCATCTGCGGGCCTTCGTGTTGATCCCGTGGATTGCCGCCGACCCGGCGGCGCGGCTGACAGTGGCCGGGGACCCGCGGCCCGTTGCCCAGCTGCTGGCCGAGCTGGAGCCTGCCGAGCGGGACGGTGTCCGGTTGTTCGGTGCGGCGTTGAATCTGAATGGCAGACGTGCAGCCAATCCGGAACCGGAAAGCTGATGGGACCGACCCGCAAACGTGACCTGACGGCCGCGGTGATCGGCGCTGCGGTGGTGGGTTATCTGCTGGTGGTGGTGCTGTATCGGTGGTTCCCACCGATCACGGTGTGGACCGGTTTGTCCCTGCTGGCGGTCGCTATCGCCGAGGCGCTGTGGGCTCGCTACGTGCGGGCCAAGATCAGCGATGGCGAAATCGGCGACGGTCCCGGCTGGCTGCACCCTCTTGCGGTGGCACGCAGCCTGATGGTCGCAAAGGCCTCGGCGTGGGTGGGTGCGCTGGTGCTGGGTTGGTGGATCGGGGTGCTGGGGTACTTCCTACCGCGGCGGTCGTGGCTGCGGGCAGCCGCCGAGGACACCACCGGCACGGTGGTGGCTGCCGCCAGCGCGCTGGCGTTGGTGGTTGCCGCGCTGTGGCTGCAACATTGCTGCAAGTCTCCGCAGGACCCGACCGAGCGCGGTGAGGGCTCGGAAAGCTAAGCCCGCTCGACGATGCCGGCGGACACGTCGCCGCGGCCCAGCCGGGCCACGGGCTTCGCTCGACGACGTTGCTGGCCGCGCAGCGGGCGCTGAATGAGGGCTCGTCGACGCGGCGAATTCGCTCGGATTGACGCCCCAGTCCAGCCAGGTGTGAATCGCCGGACCGGCGCGACACGCGGATTGACCTCGTCCGGGTACAGTCAGGCCATGACCGTTCTGTCCCGCGGCGCCCGGGTCCGGCGCGGCGGCCGCAGGCCGGGTTGGGTGCTCTTGACGGCGTTGCTGGTCCTGGCAATTGCCGCGAGTTCCGCCTTGGTTTTCACCAATCGCGCGGAACTTCTCAAGCTCGCTGTGATCCTGGCGCTGTGGGCCGCAGTCGCCGGTGCGTTCGTGTCGGTGTTCTACCGCCGGCAGAGCGACGCGGACCAGGCGCGGGCGCGTGACTTGAAACTGGTCTACGACCTTCAGTTGGATCGCGAGATCTCGGCGCGCCGTGAGTACGAGCTGACCGTGGAGTCGCAGCTGCGTCGGGAACTGGCCTCGGAGTTGCGCGGTCAGGCCGCCGACGAGGTAGCGGCGCTGCGGGCCGAGTTGGCCGCGCTGCGAACCAGCCTGGAGATCTTGTTCGACGCCGACCTCCAACACCGACCGGCCCTCGGAACCCTGGAGGGGGAGGCCAGCACCGCGCGCGCCTTGAGCGATCGGCCCCCCAATGGTGAAGGCCCACCGGCAGACTGGGTGTCCAGCGATCGCGTTACGCCGGTTCAGCACGGGGATGCGGCCAGCCGCACCGACGACACCTCGATCATCGATGTGCCCGAGGTGGGGGTACCACCGGTTAGCAGCGGACCGCTGTTGTCGCCCCCGCAGCCCATACACACGCAGGAGTGGGTCGGGCGGCACTATGAGCCTCGGCCACCGGCGCCACCCGGTCCGCGGTTCGAACCGCAGCACCGGCCGCCGCCGCAACCGGAACCATCAACCTGGCAGCAGCCGGTCGCCGATCACGGGCAATGGCTGCCTCCCGGGACACCCGGCGGCCATTGGCCATCCGTCGAACCCGAAACCACCCCGGCCGCCCCGCCGTCGGGCCGCCGGCGCCGTGCTCGGCATGCCAGTCCCGAAGACCAGGGCTACAACCCGCTCGCCCACGTTGAGCACGCACCGCAATACGGTGCGTCCGGCCGCCGGTCGCGTCATTCGGCGGAGTACCGCGACCCTGACGTCGGGGCCCCGGCGGGCGCCGGGCTCGGTGAGCCCCCGCCGCCAGCGCCGGACGCCCCGCCGCCACCCCGCATGGCCCCGCCGCCACTTCCTGAGCCCGTGTCCCGGCACCGCAGTGAGGACACACCGGTGGATGGCTCGGGTGGCTCGCATTCGCGGGACCCGCAGATTGGTGGCCAGTCGGTCGCCGACCTGATGGCGCGGCTTCAGGTGGAGTCGACCGGAGGCGGCCGGCGGCGCCGCCGTGGCGGCTAGCTGGGTCCTGCCGCACAAATCGACTACAGTCTTGGTGACCGTCCGGTACCCGACGAAGTGTGGGACTGGAACGAACGAAGAAACCTGTGAGGTCGTCTGCTATGGAGCAGCTCGACGGTTTGCGCCCGGCCAGGCTCAAGGTGGGAATCATCTCGGCCGGCCGGGTTGGCACCGCGTTAGGGGTTGCGCTGGAGCGCGCCGACCACGTTGTGGTGGCGTGCAGCGCCATCTCCCATGCGTCCCGGCAGCGTGCGCAGCGGCGGCTGCGCGACACCCCGGTACTGCCCCCGCCGGACGTGGCCGCCAGCGCCGAGCTGCTGCTGCTGGCGGTTACCGACAGCGAACTTGCCGGCCTGGTTTCCGGCTTGGCCGCCACCTCGGCGGTGCGGCCTCAAACGATCGTGGCGCACACCTCCGGTGTCAACGGGATCGGCATCCTGGCGCCGCTGACCGAACAGGGCTGTATGCCACTGGCGATTCACCCGGCGATGACGTTCACCGGCTCCGACGAGGACATCAGCCGGCTGCCAGACACGTGCTTCGGGATCACCGCGGCTGACGATGTCGGGTACGCGATCGGGCAGTCACTGGTTCTCGAGATGGGTGGGGAGCCGTTCTCGGTGCGCGAGGACGCCCGCGTCCTCTACCATGCGGCGCTGGCCCATGCGAGCAATCACATCGTGACCGTGCTGGCGGACGCTCTCGAAGCGTTGCGCACCGCCCTGCGCGGGGGCGAGCTGCTCGGCCAGCAACGCATCGACAACCAACCGGGTGGGATCGCCGAACGCGTCATTGGGCCGTTGGCCCGGGCGGCGCTGGAGAACACGCTGCAGCGCGGGCAGGCCGCCCTCACCGGGCCGGTCGCCCGCGGCGATGCGGCCGCCGTCGCCGGGCATCTGGCCGCATTGGCGGAGGTCGACCCGGAACTGACCCAGGCATATCGGGTGAACGCGCTGCGGACCGCGCAACGCGCCCACGCGCCCGAGGACGTCCTCGAGGTTCTGGCGCGGTGAACGCGACGAAGCCGCCTACCTTCAACCCGGGCGAACTCAACGTCTACGTTCAGCCCCGCGATGCCACCGACGTCAGTCGCGCACTGCGACACACCGGCCGGCGAGTGATGTTGGTGCCGACCATGGGTGCGCTGCATGACGGACACCTCGCCTTGGTACGTGCGGCCAAACGAGTGCCCGGCTCGGTGGTCGTGGTGTCGATCTTCGTCAACCCGCTGCAATTCGGTGCCGAGGAAGACCTGGACGCCTATCCCCGTACCCTGGACGACGACCTGGCCCAGTTGCGCGCCGAAGGTGTGGAAATGGTTTTTGCCCCGACCGCCGCGGCGATGTATCCCAATGGCCTGCGCACCACGGTGCAACCCGGTCCGCTGGCCGCCGAACTCGAGGGCGGACCGCGGCCAACCCATTTCGCTGGCGTGCAGACGGTCGTGCTGAAGCTGCTGCAGATCGTGCGCCCGGATCGGGTGTTCTTCGGCGAGAAGGACTACCAGCAGCTGGTGCTGGTCCGGCAGATGGTCTCGGACCTCAACGTCGACGTCCAGGTGGTTGGGGTGCCGACGGTGCGCGAAGCCGACGGGCTGGCGATGTCGTCGCGTAACCGCTACCTGGACCCGGCCCAGCGTGCAGCGGCGGTGGCGCTCTCCGCGGCGCTGACGGCCGGGGCGCACGCGGCAACGGCTGGTGCGCAGGCCGCGCTGGATGCCGCTCGCGCGGTGCTAGACGCTGCGCCCGGCGTGGCGGTCGATTACCTGGAACTGCGCGACGCCGGGCTAGGTCCGGTACCGCTCAACGGTTCCGGTCGGCTGCTGGTTGCCGCCCGGCTCGGCACCACCAGGCTGCTGGACAACATCGCAATTGAAATTGGAACTCTCGCCGGCACCGACGGGCGGCAAACCGTGGGGCCGGACGGACGTCGGGCGCAGCCCGTTGAATCACCTTGGAGGAACTGATGTTACGGACGATGCTGAAGTCGAAGATCCACCGTGCCACCGTCACGCAGGCCGACCTGCACTACGTCGGATCGGTGACCATCGACGCCGACTTGATGGACGCCGCCGACCTGCTCGAAGGCGAACAGGTAACCATTGTCGACATCGACAACGGCGCCCGGCTGGTCACCTACGCGATCACCGGCGAGCGTGGCAGCGGCGTGCTGGGAATCAATGGTGCCGCAGCGCATCTGGTGCATCCAGGAGATCTGGTGATCCTGATCGCGTACGGAACCATGGAGGACGCCGAGGCCCGCGCCTACCAGCCGCGGATCGTGTTCGTCGACGCGCACAACAAGCAGATCGACCTGGGCCACGATCCGGCCTTTGTGCCCGCGCTCGATATACCCGAAGTGGGGCAGCTGCTAGACCCCCGGATCGGTGCGCGATAACCGTGCTGCTGGCGATCGACGTCCGCAACACTCACACCGTCGTCGGGCTACTGTCTGGAACCGGAGAGCACGCAAAAGTAGTGCAGCAGTGGCGGATACGCACCGAATCCGAAGTCACGGCGGACGAACTGGCGCTCACGATCGACGGCTTGATCGGCGAGGACTCCGAGCGGCTCACCGGTACTGCCGCCCTGTCCACCGTCCCGTCTGTGCTGCACGAGGTGCGGATCATGCTCGACCAGTACTGGCCGACAGTGCCCCACGTGTTGATCGAGCCCGGCGTACGCACCGGTATCCCCCTGCTGGTGGACAACCCGAAAGAAGTGGGCGCCGATCGGATCGTGAACTGTTTGGCCGCCTTTGACCGGTTCAGGAAGGCCGCCATCGTCGTCGACTTCGGATCATCGATCTGTGTTGATGTCGTTTCGGCCAAGGGTGAATTTCTTGGGGGGGCAATCGCGCCTGGGGTGCAGGTGTCTTCCGATGCCGCGGCGGCCCGCTCTGCCGCGCTGCGTCGGGTCGAGTTGGCGCGCCCACGTTCGGTGGTCGGCAAGAACACGGTCGAATGTATGCAGGCCGGTGCGGTGTTCGGCTTCGCCGGACTGGTCGACGGCTTGGTCGGCCGCATCCGCGAGGACGTCAACGGCTTCTCCGGCGGGGACGTCGCGATCGTGGCCACCGGGTACACCGGGCCGCTGCTGCTGCCGGAACTGCACACCGTCGCCCACTACGACCAGCACCTGACCCTGCATGGCCTGCGGCTTGTGTTCGAGCGCAACCGGGACGCCCAGCGCGGCCGGCTCAGGACAGCGCACTGAGCCGTTCTTCAGCGAGATCGCCGCAGTGGTAGCGATTATTCGCACCACCGACCGTGCCGCGATCTCGGCGCCGCCTCGGTTCATTTAAGCTGGCACGTCGTGAGTGCCGCCGACCCAGCAGACCTTCCCGAGCAGTTCCGGATTCGCCGGGACAAGCGTGCTCGCCTGCTGGCGCAGGGGAGTGACCCTTACCCCGTCGCGGTGCAGCGCACCCACACGCTCGCCGAGATTCGCGCCGCCTACCCCGACTTGCCCATCGATTCGGCGACCGATGACGTCGTCGGGGTCGCGGGCCGGGTGATCTTCGCGCGCAACTCGGGAAAGTTGTGCTTTGCCACACTCCAGGACGGCGATGGTGCCCAGCTGCAGGTGATGATCGGCCTCGACAAGGTCGGCCAGGTGGCACTCGACGCGTGGAAGGCCGACGTCGATCTGGGCGACATCGTCTACGTGCACGGCACCGTGATCAGTTCGCGCCGTGGTGAGCTGTCTGTCCTGGCGGACTGCTGGCGGATCGCCGCCAAGTCGCTGCGGCCGCTGCCCGTGGCGCACAAGGAGATGGGTGAAGAGTCGCGAGTTCGGCAGCGCTACGTGGACCTGATCGTTCGCCCGCAGGCGCGCGGTGTGGCCCGGCTGCGGATAGCCGTCGTCCGTGCGATACGGACGGCGCTGGAACGCCGCGGGTTTTTGGAAGTCGAGACGCCTATCTTGCAGACGTTGGCCGGTGGCGCGGCGGCGCGGCCGTTCATCACTCATTCCAATGCGCTGGACATCGATCTTTACCTGCGTATCGCGCCGGAACTGTTCCTCAAACGCTGCATCGTGGGTGGTTTCGACAAGGTCTTCGAACTTAATCGAGTGTTCCGAAACGAAGGAGCCGATTCTACGCATTCCCCGGAATTCTCCATGCTGGAGACCTACCAGACCTACGGAACCTATGACGATTCGGCAGTCGTCACCCGAGAGCTTATTCAAGAGGTCGCCGACGAGGCGATCGGAACCAGACAACTGCCACTGCCCGACGGCAGTGTCTACGACATCGACGGCGAATGGGCGACTATACAAATGTACCCGTCACTGTCCGCGGCGCTCGGCGAAGAGATCACACCGCAGACGACGGTCGATCGCTTACGTGAGATCGCAGATAACCTCGGCCTGGAGAAAATCCCACCGATTCATGACAACCGTGGCTTAGGTCACGGCAAACTCGTCGAGGAACTCTGGGAGCACACGGTGGGCATGGCCTTGACCGCACCCACATTTGTCAAAGATTTTCCGGTGGAGACAACGCCTTTGACCCGTCAGCACCGCAGTATCCCCGGCGTAACGGAGAAGTGGGACCTCTACTTGCGCGGAGTCGAACTGGCCACCGGGTACTCGGAATTAAACGACCCCGTAGTCCAGCGCGATCGATTCGCGGATCAGGCTCGCGCCGCAGCCGCCGGCGATGACGAAGCGATGGCGCTTGACGAGGATTTTCTGGCCGCTCTCGAGTACGGGATGCCGCCATGCACCGGAACCGGAATGGGTATCGACCGGCTGTTGATGACTTTGACTGGGTTGTCAATTAGGGAGACTGTATTGTTCCCGATTGTTCGGCCGCACTCCAACTGAACTGCGGGTGTCTGGATTGAGTATTCTGCGTACTTATGGCAGATTAGTGTCCGGGGAGTCTATCCATACTGCACAGGAAGAAACGCGAGGGTAAGCGAATGGCGAAGAAAGTAACCGTCACCTTGGTCGACGATTTCGACGGTTCAGGCGCCGCCGACGAAACGGTCGAATTTGGGCTTGACGGGGTGACCTATGAGATTGACCTTTCGACCAAGAATGCCACGAAACTGCGCGGCGATCTGAAGCAGTGGGTGGCAGCCGGTCGTCGCGTCGGCGGGCGCCGGCGCGGGCGCTCCGGCTCCGGACGTGGCCGCGGCGCGATCGACCGTGAGCAGAGCGCGGCGATCCGTGAATGGGCTCGCCGCAACGGGCACAATGTATCGACGCGTGGCCGTATCCCGGCCGACGTCATCGACGCATTCCACGCTGCGACCTAATGCACGGTAACCGGCGCCCAGGCTCCAGCCTGGGCGCCGGTGCTTTGCCATTTTCTCTCGGTGTTCGCTGGTGGCGAACTGATCGCCGGTCAACGCGGGAAACGCTTCGGTGGTTTTTCTCGTTTATCTAGGTGCGGTTCCGTTCAACGGAGAGTTTGGCCCCGCGGTCCGGAACTGAGAAGGCACTGCGAGGTTAGGAACCCTGGCAGGCCGACCATTACAGTGGACGGCAGGTACACGGTGTCGGCCCCGGTGCCGACACGGTCCTAGCAGGACGGAGTGCCCAATGGTGAGGGAGAGCAGGTAACCACCGATGTTCGAACGATTTACCGATCGTGCCCGCAGGGTCGTCGTCCTGGCGCAGGAAGAGGCCCGGATGCTCAACCACAATTACATCGGCACCGAGCACATCCTGTTGGGTCTGATCCACGAAGGCGAAGGCGTGGCAGCGAAGTCGCTGGAGTCGCTGGGGATCTCGCTGGAAGGCGTTCGCAGCCAGGTCGAGGAGATCATCGGCCAGGGCCAGCAGGCGCCGTCGGGCCACATCCCGTTCACCCCTCGCGCCAAGAAGGTTCTGGAGCTGAGCCTGCGCGAGGCGCTGCAGCTTGGTCACAACTACATCGGTACCGAGCACATTTTGCTGGGCCTTATCCGGGAGGGTGAGGGCGTGGCCGCGCAGGTGCTGGTCAAGCTGGGCGCTGAGCTGACCCGGGTGCGCCAGCAGGTGATCCAGCTGCTGTCCGGCTACCAGGGCAAGGAGGCCGCCGAAGCCGGCACTGGTGGCCGGGGCGGCGAATCCGGCAGCCCGTCTACTTCATTGGTGCTCGACCAGTTCGGCCGTAACCTGACGGCGGCCGCGATGGAAGGCAAGCTGGACCCCGTCATCGGCCGCGAGAAGGAAATCGAGCGGGTGATGCAGGTGTTGAGCCGGCGCACCAAGAACAATCCGGTGCTGATCGGCGAGCCCGGTGTCGGTAAGACGGCCGTGGTCGAAGGACTCGCGCAGGCCATCGTGCACGGCGAGGTTCCCGAGACGCTCAAGGACAAGCAGCTTTACACGCTGGACCTGGGATCGTTGGTCGCAGGCTCGCGCTACCGGGGTGACTTCGAGGAACGC
The DNA here is from genome assembly GCF_963853665.1 of Mycobacterium decipiens. NCBI lineage: Bacteria > Bacillati > Actinomycetota > Actinomycetes > Mycobacteriales > Mycobacteriaceae > Mycobacterium > Mycobacterium decipiens. Next base: position 4,896,452 of record NZ_OY970459.1, on the reverse strand, counting down.
CTGAAGAAGGTGCTCAAGGAGATCAACACCCGCGGTGACATCATCCTGTTCATCGACGAGCTGCACACGCTAGTCGGAGCCGGTGCCGCCGAGGGCGCGATCGATGCCGCGTCGATCCTGAAACCGAAACTCGCTCGGGGTGAACTTCAAACGATCGGCGCCACCACGCTCGACGAATACCGCAAGTACATCGAGAAGGATGCCGCGCTGGAGCGCCGGTTCCAGCCGGTGCAGGTCGGCGAGCCGACGGTGGAGCACACCATCGAGATCCTCAAGGGTCTGCGCGACCGGTACGAGGCCCACCACCGGGTGTCGATCACCGATTCGGCGATGGTGGCCGCCGCCACCCTGGCCGACCGCTACATCAACGACCGGTTCCTGCCCGACAAGGCGATCGACCTGATCGACGAGGCGGGGGCGCGGATGCGTATTCGTCGGATGACGGCGCCGCCGGACCTGCGCGAGTTCGACGAGAAGATCGCCGAGGCGCGCCGGGAGAAGGAATCGGCGATCGACGCCCAGGACTTCGAGAAGGCCGCCAGCCTGCGTGACCGGGAGAAGACGCTGGTCGCTCAGCGCGCCGAGCGCGAAAAGCAATGGCGTTCAGGCGATCTCGATGTGGTCGCCGAGGTGGACGATGAGCAGATCGCCGAGGTGCTGGGCAACTGGACGGGTATCCCGGTGTTCAAGCTCACCGAGGCCGAGACCACCCGCCTGCTGCGCATGGAAGACGAGATCCACAAGCGGATCATCGGGCAAGAGGATGCCGTCCGCGCTGTTTCCAAGGCGATCCGTCGAACCCGCGCCGGGTTGAAGGATCCCAAGCGCCCGTCGGGTTCGTTCATCTTCGCCGGCCCGTCGGGTGTCGGTAAGACCGAACTGTCCAAGGCGCTGGCCAACTTCCTGTTCGGCGACGACGACGCGCTCATCCAGATTGACATGGGCGAGTTCCACGACCGGTTCACCGCGTCGCGGCTGTTCGGCGCTCCGCCGGGATACGTCGGCTACGAGGAGGGCGGCCAGCTCACCGAGAAGGTTCGGCGCAAGCCGTTCTCTGTGGTGCTGTTCGACGAGATCGAGAAGGCACACCAGGAGATCTACAACAGTCTGTTGCAGGTTCTCGAGGACGGCCGGCTCACCGATGGGCAGGGGCGCACGGTGGACTTCAAGAACACCGTGCTGATCTTCACGTCCAACCTCGGCACCTCCGACATCTCCAAGCCGGTTGGCCTGGGCTTCTCCCAGGGTGGCGGTGAGAACGACTATGAGCGGATGAAGCAGAAGGTCAACGACGAGCTGAAGAAGCACTTCCGCCCGGAGTTCCTCAACCGCATCGACGACATCATCGTCTTCCACCAGCTGACTCGCGAGGAGATCATCCGGATGGTCGATCTGATGATCAGCCGGGTCGCCGGCCAGCTGAAGAGCAAGGACATGGCGCTGGAGTTGACCGACGCGGCCAAATCGCTGCTGGCCAAGCGTGGTTTCGATCCGGTGTTGGGTGCCCGCCCGCTGCGGCGCACCATCCAGCGCGAGATCGAGGACCAGCTTTCGGAGAAGATCCTCTTCGAGGAGGTCGGGCCCGGACAGGTGGTCACCGTCGACGTGGACAACTGGGACGGCGAAGGCCCCGGCGAAGATGCGGTGTTCACCTTCACCGGGACGCGCAAGCCGCCGGCGGAGCCGGATCTGGCGAAGGCCGGAGCCCACAGCGCGGGCGGCCAGGGGACAGCCGCGGAGTAGCGCGGTCTGGGTCCGGTCGGTCGGGTTGGGCGGCAATCTCGACCGTCGGCCGCTGCGGCGATAGGCTCACGGCTGCCCGGTTAATGGCGTTGAGCGGTGCCGCTACCGTTTGCCCTCGTCGCGTTTGGGCCCGCCCCGGTCGACGCCCTCGCGCGGGTCGGCGACCGCCGCTGCCGAGGTCAGGTCTGGCTCGAGTTTTGCGGCTAGGGCGTCGACCTTCCTGCCGAGCTCGGCAAGGTAGTCGACGATCGTCTTGTCACCGAGTACGGGCCAGCCCCGGCCCTCGATGCCGCGCAGCTGGTCCCATACCTCCTCGAGGAGGGTGCGATCGTCGCGCGGGTTGCGCGGCTTGGGCAGGGTGGGCGGAGGGGCGATCTGCACCGGCGGCGGTATGACTTCGCGGTCGAACTCGCCTCGCATGTCCTTGGCCACCTCGGCGCGAAACCAATCCATCGACAGGTTTCCGGGATCCCATTTGCCTTGGGCCGCCCCGGCATACTCCTTGTGCCCGATATTGCGCTCGGGCCCGTAGCCGAGCCTGAGCGTGAGCGCCGCCGCGACGTCTCTCATGCTCACGATCTGCGCGTCCGGCCAACGCTCACCGGCATCGTAGGAGCCGTCACGCCGGATGGTTGGCCACGCGCACTCGACGCCAATCATGTGCCAGTTGGCGTTGTCGGTCGGTAACCACGGGTAGGAGCCGCGGCCGGCGTGCCAGCACACACCTGCCGCGACGATCGTCACGACACCGCTATGCGCGATGTGCAGGTTGGACAGCGGGCCGGGCAGGTCGGGCCGGCCGCGGGCGATGCTTTTCGCGGTCTCGCGCGAGTTGCCGGTGTGGTGCCACATCACGCCACGGATGTCGCGAAAGTACCCGTGTCCGCGTTCCTGCCAGCCGTCGAGCACCCGCAGGCGCTCGCCGAGCGCTGGCCGCAGCACCTCCTCGAGCCAAACCGGGTCGCCGGTCCATCCCACGGTGCGCCTCCTCCGATCGGTGAGCCGGCGCGAATCGGTCATCGAGCGCGCAGGCGTCGAAACGTCTCATAGATCTCGTCGAGGTAGGGCGGTCGGTCGTTACGCACCGCGTGGCGAACGGCGGCCATCGGCCCCGGCAGCCATGGCGGTGTGTCGATCACGCCGCTTCTCGGGTCGCAGCCGCCTATCGAGGCGCTATCAGCGCGAAGACCTGCTTGGCGACCTGCAGCATCCAGCCGGTCACGGTAGGTCCGTGATCGCGGGGCCAGTTCAGCTGAAAGCTGACCACCCACGGCTGCTGTGTCTTGTCGACGGCGTACCAGCTGAACGTCAGGTCGCCCGGTAGGCCACCGGCCTTCGCGCCGATGTACCGCCATTCGTCACGATTCAACCCGATACCCGGGACAGCGGACAGGATCTGTGTGACGGGTGCGGCCCGGCCGACCGCGTCGGCTTGCAGGGCCGCGTGTACACGGCAGATATCTTCGGCACTGCCATACCATTCCGCGCCGTAGTTTGAGGCCGGAGTGTGGGCGCGTGTCGGGTCGGGTTGGTAGGGAGTCGAATTGGCCTGCAACAGTATCTGGGCACGGACCTGTTGGGGCGCATGCTTCCACTTCTCACGCAGATCTGGCTTACCCCAGCCGACGGAGAACAGCTCGTACATCGTGGGGAATGGCGTCATGCTGGCCGGATCGTGATGGCCGGCAGTGGCCAGCGCATCCTCGATGGCGTGCGTGCCCAACCTCTCGATCAGCAAGTCGGTGGCCATGTTGTCGCTGGTGGCGATCATCTTCTCGGCGGCCGTGCGAACCGAAACCCGTGCTCCGGGTGCCAGCTCCAGGCCCGAGGAGCCCACGGCTTTACTCTTGGCGGTGACGGTCAACAGATCATCCCAGGTCACGGTTCCGTCCCGGAGCGCACTTGCCAGCGCATGCAGTACGTACAACTTGAAAATCGATGCCAACGGCAAAGACTCGCCGGTGTTGCTGCCCGCCACCGGGTCACAATGACGGTTGTCGACTTTGGCGACCTGGTATGAGTAGCGGGCGCCGGTCTTGCTGAGGACGGCGTCGACGTCGCGCCACGAAGTGATCGACGGTGCCTGCGTTTCGACGTCGAACCGGTCGACCCAGCCGCCGTCGTCGGTATGAATGCGGATGTCTTGGTGCCCGCCGTAGGAGGAGATGAGGTGCAGCGTGGCCACACTGGCGCCGATATCGACGCCGTCGAAGGCGAACGGGCGATCCCACCACAGCTCTTCCATGGTGGTCGTGACCTTGTCGACCAGGTCGGGCGCGGCCAGGGTGCGAACACCGAGCGGGCCGATCGGCCAGTCGGAGTTGAGCATGTCCATGGTCTGCTGGGCTCGGACACCGGGTGGGGTTCGGGTGTCGATCCGGGTCCCCGGATTCGCCGCATTCGCACTCGACTCAGGGGAGGATGCGCAACCCGGAGCCAGCGCGACGACCAGCGCAGCGGCGCTGCTCCATGCGAATATCCGGGCCAGCAGACGGCGCCGCGCCGCGCTGCGGCTAGTCGGCCTTACCGGTGCCGGCGACATCCATCACAACCTCGAATTCCAGTAGCGACGCGCCCGTTGCCACCGGGTTGGCCCGGTGACCGGCATGGGCTTCGATGGCGGGTCCAGTCGCCCACGCCTGGAAGTCTTCTTCGGACTCCCAGTGCGTCACCACGAAGTAGCGGTCTTCGCCCTTGACCGGACGCAGTAGCTGAAAGCCGAGAAAACCTGGAGAGTTCTCGACCGCATGCGCGCGGTGGGCGAAACGCTTCTCCAGCTCGGGGCCAGCGTCCGCGGGCACCTCGATTGCGTTGATCTTCACCACTGGCATGTCGCTAGGCTACCGTGCCCGGCATGCCGACCGATCTGTTGACTCCTCGCGGCGGGCAGGGCGAGCCGCTGGTCCTGGTGCACGGGCTGATGGGCCGGGGCTCCACCTGGGGCCGTCAACTACCGTGGCTGACTCGGTTGGGCACCGTGTACACCTACGACGCACCCTGGCACCGGGGCCGTCATGTCGAGGATCCGCACCCGATCAGCACCGAACGCTTCGTGGCCGATCTGAGCGAAGCGGTGACCGCGCTGGGGGGACCGGTCCGGCTGGTCGGACACTCGATGGGCGCCCTGCACTCGTGGTGTCTGGCCGCGGCGCGTCCCGACCTGGTATCGGCACTGGTGATCGAGGACATGGCGCCGGACTTCCGGGGCCGCACCACCGGTCCCTGGGAACCTTGGCTGCATGCGCTTCCGGTCGAATTCGGTTCTGCCGAGGAAGTATTTGCCGAGTTCGGGCCGGTCGCCGGGCAGTATTTTCTGGACTCTTTCGACCGCACCGCCACCGGTTGGCGGCTGCACGGGCATACCGCACGATGGATCGAGATCGCCGCCGAATGGGGCACCCGCGACTACTGGGCGCAATGGCGAGTGGTGCGAGCGCCGGTGCTGCTCATCGAGGCGGGCAACTCGGTGACGCCGCCGGGCCAGATGCGACAAATGGCCGAAAGGGATTGTCCAACGACCTATTTGCACGTACCTGACGCCGGTCACCTGGTGCACGACGAGGCGCCGCAGGCATACCGGCAGGCGGTGGAATCCTTCTTGGCGGGGTATCGGAGTTCCGTTGCGATCGGCTCCTGATCCGGACCAAGCTACCGCTCGCCGCCCAACGCGAATCGGCCGTCGACCGTCTGGGTCACCAGGCCGTCGACCAGCAACGAATCCAGTGCCCGGTCGCGCTGGCGCGTGTCGGACAGCCAGGCGACGTCCAGCTGAGCCCTGGTAACCGGAGAATCAGTGGCGCGCAATACATCCAGCAAGCATCCGCGGACCTGACGGTCGGTTCCGGCGTAGCGCTGCACCCGCCGCGCGGGGCCGACCGCGGGGGGATAATCGGCGCTCCGCCAGGCGCATTCGGCCAGCGGGCACAATCCGCACCGCGGCGCCCGTGCGGTGCACACCGTCGCGCCCAGCTCCATCAGCGCCACCGAAAACCGCGGGGCCGTGCCGTCCTCGGGCAAAAGCGCCGCGACGTCGGCGTGGTCCCGCGACACCGACGGTGAACCCGCGTCGGCGCGGCCGTGCACGGCACGAGCAACCACGCGACGCACGTTCGTGTCCACCACCGGCACCCGTTGGCGGTACGCGAAACACGCCACCGCTCGCGCGGTGTAACTCCCGACACCCGGCAGCCTCAGCAGGGTCTCGACATCGCTGGGAACCACATCGCCGTGATCCCGCGCAATAACGGTGGCGCATTCGTGCAGGCGCAGAGCGCGACGTGGATAGCCCAGCTTGCCCCAGGCGCGCAACACCTCGGCGGTGCTGGCGGCGGCGGTGGCCGACGCGGTGGGCCATCGTCGCACCCAATCCGGCCAGATCGACAGCACCCGGGCTACCGGCGTCTGCTGCAGCATGAACTCGCTGACCAGGATCTGCCATGCGGTAACACCGGCATCTCGCCAGGGCAAGTCGCGGCGCGATCGCTCATACCAGGCCAGAAGATTAGTGACTGCTATGTGTCCGGGTCGCTTCACCCGCGGGTCCGGCACAATGTCTGGCATGCCCAATACCAATCCGATAGCCGCATGGAAAGCACTCAAAGAGGGTAACGAGCGATTCGTCGCCGGCCGCCCCGAGCATCCCAGTCAGAGCGTCGACCATCGTGCCAGCCTGGCCGCCGGGCAGAAGCCGACGGCGGTGATCTTTGGCTGCGCCGACAGTCGGGTGGCCGCCGAGATCATCTTTGACCAGGGCCTCGGCGACATGTTCGTGGTGCGCACCGCCGGGCACGTCATCGACTCGGCGGTGTTGGGCTCCATCGAATATGCGGTGACGGTCCTCAACGTTCCGCTCATCGTCGTCCTTGGCCATGACAGCTGCGGCGCCGTCAATGCCGCCCTGTCCGCGCTCAACGACGGCAATCTGCCCGGTGGCTATGTGCGGGATGTGGTGGAACGGGTGGCGCCATCCATTCTGCTGGGCCGCCGCGACGGCCTGACCCGGGTCGACGAGTTCGAGCAGCGGCACATCCACGAGACGGTGGCGCAGCTGATGGCGCGTTCGTCGGCCATCAACCACCGGGTGGCTGCGGGCAGCCTGGCGATCGTGGGCGTGACCTATCAAATCGCCGACGGGCAGGCGGTGTTGCGCGACCGCGTCGGCGATATCGGCGATATCGCCGATCAAGTCTGATCTCGGGCGCCACTAACACGGGAGTCGCCCGGCAAAGCTTGCGACACGCCGAGGCGGGTCAAGCACGTCTGCATGACCTGCGCCTACGGTGTAAATGTGCTGGATCTGGAACCGCATGGCCCGCTACCCACCGAGATCTACTGGCGGCGCAGGGGCCTGGCCCTGGGCGTCGCGGTGGTCGTAATCGGGATCGCGGTGGCCATCGTCGTCGCCTTCGTCGACAACAGCGCCGGTGCCAAACCGGCCAGCGCCGAGAAGCCGGCCTCCGCTCAAGGCCATGCTTCGCCGGCGCCCCAAGCACCCCAGCCGGCCGGGCAGACCGAAGGCAACCCCGCGGGGACGCCGCCGCAAGGCCAAAACCCCGAGACCCCCACACCCACCGCGGCGGTCCAACCGCCTCCGGTGCTCAAGGAAGGGGATGACTGTCCAGACTCGACGCTGGCTGTCAAGGGTTTGACCAACGCGCCGCAGTACTACATCGGCGACCAGCCGAAGTTCACCATGGTGGTCACCAACATCGGGTTGGTGTCCTGCAAACGCGACGTCGGGGCGGCGGTGCTTGCCGCCTACGTCTACTCGCTGGACAACAAGCGGTTGTGGTCCAACCTGGACTGTGCACCGTCAAATGAGACGCTGGTCAAGACGTTTGCCCCGGGTGAGCAGGTGACGACCGCGGTGACCTGGACCGGGATGGGATCGGCACCACGCTGTCCATTGCCGCGGCCGGCGATCGGGCCGGGCACCTACAACCTCGTCGTACAGCTGGGCAATCTGCGGTCGCTGTCGGTTCCGTTCATCCTCAATCAGCCGCCACCGCCGCCCGGGCCGGTACCTGCCCCGGGTCCGGCGCTCGCGCCGCCGCCCGAGGCACCGCCCGCGGCTGCGCCCGGCCCGGGCGGCTAGCCGGTGCCGGGGTCAGTGGTCGGCGATGGTCGACTCGGCCAGCTGCGACAGACCTTCGCGCACATGACTTGCCCACATCGCGCCGATCCCGTCCACTGATTGCAGGTCGCTGGCGCTGGCCGCAAGCAGACCCTGCAACGTACCGAACGCGTGGACCAGTAGGTCGGCGTGGGCGAACTGGAGCCGCGGGATACCGGCCATCGCGCGGTAGCCACGCGGGCTCAGCGCCGAATCCTGTGCCTCCGTCGTGGTCGGGTATCCGAAAACTTTTGCCAGCGCGGTGAAATCGAGGAGTTCAGTGTCCGACAGCGCGTCCAGCTCGTCGAGAGTGGCGGCGATCTGCACCCTGGACAGCGCTTCGGGGTTGGCGTGATAGTCGCGCACGATCAATTCCCGGGCGGTGTCGTTGCCACCCAGCAGCTCGTCGAGCTGCAGGCGCAGCTGACGCCCATCGGTGCCGAGTTCGACGACGTCGTAGTCGATCACCAGCCCGATTCGCCGGACCAACTCGAGTCGTTGCACCACCGTCATCACGTCGCGCAGCGTGACGAAGTCCTCGATCTCCGCCCTGGACAGTTGCCGGCTGACCTCGTCGAGCCTGGTCTTGTACCGTTCCAGGGTGGCGATCGCCTGATTGGCCCGCGACAGGATGGTTGCGGAGTCGGTCAGCACGTGACGCTCCCCGCCCACGTAGACGGTCACGATGTTCATCGAGTGGCTGACGGAGATCACCGGGTAACCGGTCTGGATCGCGGCCCGCTCGGCAGAACGATGCCGGGTGCCCGATTCGTCGGTGGGTATCGACGGATCCGGTACTAGCTGCACGTTGGCCCGCACGATGCGGCTGCCGTCGGTGGACAGCACGACGGCGCCGTCCATCTTGCACAGCTCGCGCAACCGGGTCGGTGCGCAGCCGACATCGAGGGAGAAGCCGCCATCGCAGATGGCCTCGACGTTCTCGTCGTGGCCGAGCACGATCAGGGCGCCGGTGCGGCCGCGCAGGATGCGCTCCAGGCCGTCCCGCAGCCCGGTGCCCGGTGCCAGCCGAGCGACAGCCTCACGGAGGGTCAGACGAGTCACAGGGTGCATTCTGCTACGTGCCGGCCGCCTAGTGGGACGTGTCCAGCCGACGAACCGTTGCGGGGGTGGCGGTGCGGTGGTCGGCAATGTCGATCATGTGTTCCAGCGCCGCGATGATGTTGGGTGCGCACAGCGCGTGCATACCGGGCGGCACCGCATCGCAACCCGGCGGGACCAGGGCAATGGTGAACCCTTGGCGGGCGGCCTCGGACAGGCGCCGGGCCATCCCGTTGACCTGCCGGATGTCGCCGGCCAGCCCAACCTCGCCGATCATCACCGCGGTGACGGGCAACGGCAGATTTGCGTAGGCCGAGGCGAGCGCGAGGGCAACGGCGAGATCCGCCGACGGATCGGTCAACCGCATGCCGCCCACGGTGGACAGGTAGATGTCGTTGACCGCGATGGTCAGCCGGGCATGCTTTTCCAGCACGGCGGTGATCATCGCCGCGCGGGCATGGTCGATCCCGCTGACGGCCCGCCGGGGCGAGCCGCCGGTCGGCGTCGCCAGCAAGGCCTGGACTTCCCCGATGAGCGGCCGCTTTCCGTCCAGCGTCACGGTGATCGCGGTGCCGGCGACCGGTGTCGGCCGCTGATCCAGAAAAAGGTTCGACGGGTCGGCAACACCGTCGATTCCGTTGTCGTGCAGGAGGAAACACCCAACTTCGTCGGCGGCGCCGAATCGGTTCTTGACCCCGCGGACCATCCGCAAGGCGCCGCTGCGGTCGCCTTCGAAATGCAGCACCACGTCGACAAGGTGTTCCAGCGAGCGGGGTCCGGCTATGGCACCGTCCTTGGTGACGTGGCCGACGAGAATCAGCGCGAACCCGTTGGCCTTCGCGGCGGCGGTCAGCCCGGCCGTGACCGCGCGCACCTGCGTGACCCCACCGGCGACGCCGTCGGCCTCGCGGGTGGACATGGTTTGCACCGAGTCGACGATGACCAATGCCGGTCGCACCGTCTCGATGTGGTCGAGCACCGTATGCACGTCGGATTCGGCGGCCAGGTAGACCTCCTCGACCTGCTCCGTGCCGCCGCAGCCGATCCGGTCGGCGCGCAGCCGAATCTGGCCGGCGGACTCCTCTCCCGAGACATACAACGCGCGCCGCCCGGACTGGGCGGCGCGGTGCGCGACCTCGAGCAGCAGCGTCGACTTACCCACTCCGGGATCGCCGGCCAGCAGTGTCACCGAACCGGGAACGATGCCGCCGCCAAGCACTCGGTCCAGTTCGTCGATGCCTGTCGGGCAGGGTTGGGTGCGGTGGGCGTCGACGGAACTGATCGGAACCGCGCGCGACGCCGGGGCCACCGAACGACGCCCCGCGCCACCGACCGCACCGAGCACTGCCACCTCGTCGACGGTGCCCCAGTTGCCGCACTCCAGGCAGCGGCCCACCCACTTCGCGCTGAGATGGCGACATTCCGAGCAGCGGTACTGTGAACGAGCGTTGGCCACGCGGTGACCGTAGCGGGCGGGTGTGACAACCCGAGCGGGCGAGCGGCGGGCAATCGGGCTACGGGTGCGTGCCCGCGCGGGCGCCTATTCTTGCGGCGGGGCAGATCCAGCCGAAATTGGCACCAGCACGCTGCCCTGTCCGGCCTTCTCGAATTTGAAGGTGAAGTTGTAGGTGAGGCCGTTGCTGATCGGCTTGGTCAAGGTAACGGTCGCTTTGGCCGCTTCATTGGACGGCAGGGGCCCCGGCGCCACGATCTGACCGTCCGGGATACCGATGAACAGCATCCCGGACGGGGGCACCCGAGCGTCGCCGGTCACCGTCACCGTGCCGATATCACTGGTGACGCCCACCAGCCGGTCCGCAACATCCGGTGATTGGTTGACGGCCACCAGCACCAGATCGACCGCCTTGCCGGGCTGGATGAAATCACTGGTCTGTACGGCCTGGATGCGGATATCGCGCAGCATCACGTTGTTGATGGTGAGCCTGTTGCCGTCGACGGCCGGCTCCTGATTCGCGGTCTGGGAGATCTGGCCGGCGCCGCAACCGCTCAGCGCGGTGGCCAGCAGGGCGATGCTGGCCACCCGGGCGGTCATCCCGGCAAGACGCAGGCGGATGTTGCAGCGGTTCACTCGGATGCCTCCTGCTCGGCCTCGGCGCGGCTGTGCCGGCACACTAGCGACGGCACCTGACCGCCGCGGCGGTTCGACTATGCACAGTAGTAGTACCGTGCCGCCGGCGGTAGCGGCGGGGACCACGGTGTCGACCGGACCGGCGACGTCTCGCGGGCGCGCTGTTCCGCCGGCTTTATCGGTCTCGCCGCCGATGGGTAAATGCGTAAAGAGAAATTCGGCGATGCACTTCTAGGCGTGTCTGTCAACCCCCAATCTTCCCGCGCGATGCCCCTGACCTGCACCGTTGTTCGGCGGCTGCTAGGGCGCCGTGTTAGCATGGAGTAACGAAAGGGGCTCGAATCTGATGATTTTCAAGGTCGGAGACACCGTTGTCTATCCACACCACGGTGCTGCGTTAGTCGAGGCGATCGAAACCCGGACCATCAAAGGGGAACAAAAAGAGTATCTCGTCTTGAAAGTTGCGCAGGGCGACCTGACAGTTCGAGTGCCCGCCGAAAACGCCGAGTATGTCGGTGTTCGCGATGTCGTCGGGCAGGAAGGCCTGGACAAGGTTTTCCAGGTGTTGCGTGCCCCGCACACCGAGGAACCGACGAACTGGTCACGCCGCTACAAGGCGAATCTGGAGAAACTCGCGTCCGGCGATGTGAACAAGGTCGCCGAGGTGGTGCGTGATTTGTGGCGTCGCGACCAGGAGCGCGGCTTGTCCGCCGGTGAGAAGCGGATGCTGGCCAAGGCTCGCCAGATTTTGGTCGGTGAGTTGGCGTTGGCCGAAAGCACCGATGACGCCAAAGCGGAGACCATTCTGGATGAGGTCCTAGCCGCCGCGTCTTGACTACCCTGAGGCTCTGGTGGTCAGGGAAGCGGGCGAGGTAGCTGCAATCGTCCCGGCTGCAGGGGCGGGGGAGCGATTAGCCGCCGGTGTGCCTAAGGCGTTTTACCACTTCGAAGGGTGCACCCTCGTCGAACGGGCCGTCGATGGCCTGCTGGATTCCGGGGTTGTTGACACCGTCGTCGTGGCCGTGCCCACCGACCGCACGGATGAGGCGAAGCTGATCCTCGGTCAAAAGGCAATGATCGTGGCCGGTGGGTCGAACCGCACCGAAACCGTGAACCTCGCGCTGACAGCCCTGGCGGGTGCCGCGGAACCCGAGTTTGTGCTGGTGCACGACGCTGCGCGGGCATTGACACCGCCGGCGATGGTCGCCCGCGTGGTCGACGCGTTACGGGACGGCCATATCGCGGTCGTTCCCGCGCTGCCGCTTTCCGACACCATCAAGGCCGTGGATGCCAACGGGGTGGTCTTGGGCACGCCGGAACGAGCCGGCCTGCGGGCCGTGCAGACCCCGCAGGGGTTCGCCACCGAACTGCTGCTGCGGGCATACCAACACGCCGGTGCCGTCGACTTCACCGATGACGCCTCGCTGGTCGAGCACATCGGCGGCCAGGTTCAGGTGGTCGACGGCGATCCCCTGGCGTTCAAGATCACCACCAAACTGGATCTGCTGTTGGCCGAAGCTATAGTGCGCCGGTGAACCAGCTGCCGCGCGTCGGTTTGGGGACCGATGTGCATCCAATCGAGCCCGGCCGCCCATGTTGGCTGGTAGGGCTGTTATTCCCGAGCGCCGACGGTTGCGCCGGACACTCCGACGGAGACGTGGCCGTGCACGCGTTGTGCGACGCGGTGTTGTCGGCGGCGGGCCTAGGCGACATTGGCGACGTGTTTGGAGTCGACGATCCGCGCTGGCAAGGCGTCAGCGGTGCCGATATGTTGCGGCACGTCGTCGGCCTGATCACGCAGCACGGCTATCGGGTCGGCAACGCTGCGGTGCAGGTGATCGGCAACCGGCCAAAGATCGGTTGGCGCCGTCTCGAGGCGCAGGCGGTGCTCTCGCGCCTCCTGAACGCTCCGGTGTCGGTGTCGGCTACCACCACCGACGGGCTGGGCCTCACCGGGCGCGGCGAGGGCTTGGCCGCCATCGCGACGGCGTTGGTGGTTTCGCTGCGATAGCTCGTGGCGGTCCGGACGGGACGCGCGCCCCGCGGGTTGCGGCAATTGGGCAGGTAAGCTGGCACGTCGTGACCGATCGCGCCCGCTTGCGGCTACACGACACGGCGGCCGGTGTCGTGCGGGATTTTGTTCCGCTGCGGCCTGGGCACGTCTCGATCTACCTGTGCGGCGCCACGGTGCAGGGCCTACCGCATATCGGACATGTCCGCAGCGGGGTCGCCTTCGACATCTTGCGCCGATGGCTGCTCGCAAGCGGCTACGACGTCGCATTTGTTCGCAACGTGACCGATATCGAAGACAAGATTCTCAGCAAGGCCGCCGCGGCGGGCCGGCCGTGGTGGGAATGGGCGGCCACCCACGAGCGCGCCTTCACCGCCGCCTACGACGCTCTCGACGTCCTACCGCCCTCGGCAGAGCCCCGAGCCACCGGGCACATCAGTCAGATGGTCGAGCTGATCGAGCGTCTGATGAACACGGGGCATGCCTATACCGGCGGCGGCGATGTGTATTTCGACGTGCTCAGCTATCCGGAGTACGGCCAGCTGTCCGGGCACCGAATCGACGATGTCCATCAGGGCGAGGGTGTGGCCGCCGGCAAGCGTGACCAGCGCGACTTCACCCTCTGGAAGGGTGAGAAGCCTGGCGAGCCGTCGTGGCCGACGCCGTGGGGTCGGGGCCGTCCGGGCTGGCACCTGGAATGCTCGGCGATGGCCCGCACCTATCTCGGGCCGGAATTCGATATCCATTGCGGTGGAATGGATTTGATCTTCCCGCACCATGAGAACGAGATCGCACAGAGCCGAGCGGCAGGGGATGGGTTCGCCCGCTACTGGCTGCACAACGGCTGGGTGACGATGGGCGGGGAGAAGATGAGCAAGTCGTTGGGCAACGTGTTGTCCATACCGGCGATGTTGGCGCGGGTCCGGCCGGCCGAGCTGCGCTATTACCTGGGCAGCGCGCACTACCGGTCCATGCTGGAATTCACCGAAACCGCGTTGCAGGACGCGGTGAAGGCCTATCTGGGACTAGAGGACTTCCTGCACCGCGTCCGCACCCGGGTGGGTGCCGTCCTGCCCGGCGATCCGACCCCGCGGTTCGCCGAAGCGCTGGACGACGACCTGTCGGTCCCGATCGCACTCGCCGAGATCCACCACACGCGCGCGGAAGGCAACCGGGCACTCGACGCGGGCGACCACGACGTTGCCCTGCGCAGCGCCGGCGAAATTCGGGCGATGATGGGCATCCTGGGTTGCGACCCCCTCGACGAGCGTTGGGAATCGCGAGACGAAACGTCGGCCGCCCTGGCCGCCGTCGATGTGCTGGTACAGGCCGAACTGGAGAATCGGGAAAAGGCCCGCGAGCAGCGCAACTGGGCGCTCGCCGACGAGATCCGGGGTCGCCTGAAAAGAGCCGGCATCGAGGTCACCGACACCGCCGACGGGCCGCAGTGGTCGCTGGGTGGTGACGGCAAGTAGATGCCCGGTAACTCGCGGCGCCGGGGAGCGGTACGCAAATCCGGCACCAAGAAAGGTCCCACCGTCGGCTCGGGTGGCCAGCGTCGCCGCGGCCTGGAAGGGCGTGGGCCGACACCGCCGGCGCACCTGCGGCCCAACCATCCCGCAGCCAAGCGGGCACGTGCACAGCCCCGCCGCCCGGCCCGGGGTCGAACCGACGAGACCGAGACGGTGCTGGGTCGTAATCCGGTGCTCGAATGCCTGCGCGCCGGTGTTCCGGCCACCGCGCTATACGTTGCGCTTGGCGCCGAGGCCGACGAGCGACTGACTGAATGTGTTGCGCGGGCAGCCGATTCGGGGATTTCGATCCTCGAGGTGCCGCGTGGGGACCTGGATCGGATGACCGCAAACCACCTGCACCAGGGCATCGCCCTGCAGGTGCCGCCGTACCACTACGCACACCCCGACGACCTGCTGGCGGCGGCCCTCGACCAACCGCCGGCGCTGCTGGTCGCCTTGGACAACATCTCCGACCCGCGCAACCTGGGTGCGATCGTGCGGTCGGTGGCGGCGTTCGGTGGCCATGGTGTGCTGATCCCGCAACGCCGTTCCGCCTCGGTGACGGCGGTGGCGTGGCGTACCAGCGCCGGGGCGGCTGCCCGGATTCCGGTGGCACGGGCCACCAATCTCACCAGGGCACTGAAGGATTGGGCCGATCGCGGGGTGCGGGTGGTCGGCTTGGATGCTGGTGGTGACACCGTGCTCGACGATCTGGATGGCACCGACTCGTTGGTGGTGGTCGTCGG
This sequence comes from Mycobacterium decipiens, assembly GCF_963853665.1. Taxonomy (NCBI): domain Bacteria; kingdom Bacillati; phylum Actinomycetota; class Actinomycetes; order Mycobacteriales; family Mycobacteriaceae; genus Mycobacterium; species Mycobacterium decipiens. The sequence goes on along the minus strand of NZ_OY970459.1, from coordinate 4,881,178 downwards.
CTCGGAAGGCAAGGGGCTGTCCCGGTTGGTGCGGCAGAACTGCGACCAGGTGGTGTCCATCCCGATGGCCGGTCAGACCGAATCACTGAACGCGTCGGTGGCCGCCGGGGTGGTCCTCGCCGAAATCGCCCGGCAACGGCGGAGTTGACGCGATGATCGCCCGGCTGGTTGCCGTACTTTTGCTGCTGGCCGTTGTGCTGCTGGCACCGTTGCCCAACGCATCCGCCCAACCTTCCGGCTTCGATCTACAGGCTCATCGTGGCGGTCGCGGCGAGGCGACCGAGGAATCCCTGCGGGCATTTGCCAAGGCGCTTGAGCTTGGGGTCAGCACACTCGAATTCGACATCGTCATCACCAAAGATGGCCAGCCTATGGTGTGGCACGACCCGACGATCCAATCGGAAAAGTGCACCGACACCGGACCGGCGTTCGTCGGCGACCCACAGTATCCCTACGTCGGAAAGCTCGTGCACGACCTGACCCTGGTGCAGATCCGCACACTCGACTGCGGCAAGCAGCTCAGTGAGTTCCCCCGCGCTGAAGTGGTGCGGAGCAACAAGATAGCGACGTTGCCGGAGGTCTTCGCACTCACCGACTCGTATCGGGCTGATGTCCGCTACAACATCGAAACCAAGGTGGAAGCCGATCGCCCGGGTACTTCCGCGGAGCCGCAGGAGTTTGTCGATGTAATACTGGCTGCGGTCCGATCCGCGGGCAAGCTCGACCGCGTGGAAATTCAGAGTTTCGACTGGCGAACGCTACCAATGGTGCACCGGGACGAACCGTCGATTCCGTTGGCGGCGTTGTGGGATGAGAAGACCTGGGTACCGGATTCGCCCTGGCTCGGCGGTATCAACGCCGCAGTCGTCGGCGATCCGGTGATCGGGGCGATGATGGTGGGCGCGACCATTCTGTCGCCGAGGTATGGGTTGGTCGATGGCAGTGCCTTTGTCGATCGTGCCCACGCGTTGGGGCGCAAGGTCATTCCGTGGACCGTGAACGACCCCGACGCGATGCGTCAGCAGATCGACGCGGGTGTCGACGGCATCATCACCGACTATCCAACGTCGCTGCGTGGCGTGCTGGCCGAGCTCGGGATGCCGCTGCCGCCGCCCTACGCCGCGGCTAGTCGTCCGCGCGCGCTAGGTGCCCATTAGCCGCACACTCGCCCACAGCGCGAGCACCGCCACCACCAGGGCCGCGGGCACGGTGCACAGCCCGAGTCGGGTGTACTCGCCGACGCTGGCGTCCACGTTGTGCTGGCGTAACACCCGCCGCCACAGCAGGTTGGACAGTGAACCGACGTAGGTCAGGTTTGGCCCGACGTTGACCCCGATGAGCACGGCCAGCACGGCCGCCGGTCCGCTGGCCGCGACGAGCGGCACCAGCACCAGCGTCGCGGGCAGGTTGTTCACCACGTTGGCCAGCACGGCGGCCGCCGCGGCGATACCGAGCAGCGCCGCCAGACCCGAACCGGCCGGCACCACAGCCGACATCCGGGTGGCCATTCCGTTCAGCATGACCGCTTGCACCACCACGCCCAGTGCCAGCACGAAGACCAGGAAAGACACATTGGCCGCGCGCACGATCGCAAGCACCGAGGTGTGTCCGCCCCGCAGACTTCGCACCGCCAATACGGACGCGCCGACCAGTGCCATCCAAGCCGGGGCCAGTCCCATCGACTCGGCGAACGCGAACCCCGCGAGCGTCAGTGCCACGACCACCAGAACGAACACCGGCACCCGCGGCGGCGGATCGTGTTGCGCACGATCCGGTTCCACGCGCAGATCCCCGGCGAAAAACCACCGGAAGACCACGTACACCGCGGCCACCGCGGACAGCCACGGCAACGTCATCAGCACGGTGAACTTTGTGAACGAGAGGCCGGCGGCGTGATAGGCGAGCAGGTTGGTCAGATTCGACACCGGCAGCAGCAGCGAGGCGGTGTTGGCCAGGTGGGCGGTGGCGTAGGCGTAGGGGCGCATCGGGGTGCGCAGTCGACGGACAATGGCCAGCACCACCGGGGTCAGCAGCACTATGGTGGCATCCAGGCTGAGTGCGGCCGTGATGGTGGCCGAGACGACGAACACCTGTCGCAGTAGCCGGTGCGAACCGCCGCTGGCTCGCGCCATCGCCGCGCCGGCGGCCTCGAACAGGCCCTCGTCGTCGCACAGCTTGGCCAGCACCAGAACCGCACCCAGAAACGCGACCACTCGCGACAGCCCGGAGACCTGAGCCAACGCCTGCTGGGGCGAGATCGCGCCGATCGCGATCAGAATGGCCGCCGCCGGAACCGCTGCCGCTGCCTCCGGCCAGCCCCGGGGGCGGGCCACCGCGAAGCCGAGGACGACGGCAAGCAGTATGAGCGCCAGAGTCAGAATCAAGGTTTAGAAGCGCTTCACAGCCAAGGATCCTCGCGCCGCCACACCGTCGGCATCTGCAGCGCGATACCGTCCTGGACGGCCAGCTCGTCGAGGACGCGAAGGGACACGTCTAGGTCGTCGGCCGCATACGGTAAGGCCCGCAACGGCTTTGACAGGGGTCGGAAGAAGTCGTCCCAATGGATGAGGACCACGCGTCGCGCGCCTACGGCGCGCACGACCTCGGCCCAGTAGTCGACCAGGTACGACCGTGGTTGCAAGCCCAGCTGGCCGACGCTGAGGTAGACGGCATCGGCGCGGTGAGGCGCCAGGGCGCCCTTGACGAAACCGGCGCTGCCCTGGATCAACAGCCGCCGGCCCGACGGCCGGTGGTGCACCAACGTCGACCACGCCTCACCGCAGCGGTAGGCCGACGCCTTCACCGGCGGTGTCAGCGGTGCGTCGATCACCCCGGGAAACCGGTCGGGTGGGCAGTGCTGCGATTCCACCAACGTCACGTCGAAGGCGCCCACTTGAATTGGCTCGCCGGCAACGGCGACGACAATGCGGTTCTCCGGCAGCCCGTATCCGCGCCCGACATTAGCCGCCGACTCGCCCCCGACCAGCTGCGCCCCGGTGCGGTCGGCGACCAGCGCGGAGTCCATCGCGTGGTCGATGTGCGTGTGCACCGGGATAACGGCCGCCAGCCGGGACACCCTGGCCCGGGCCAGGCAACCGTCGACGCGTGCCGGTGACGGCGACACCTTTCCGGCCGCCACCCGGGCCAGGCTGGGCCGGGAGAAGTAGCCGTCGGTCAGCACCCCGGCCGCCCCGTCGTCGACCAGCAGCGTCGCCACGCCCATCCACGTCACCGACAACGGCGTATCGGGTTGCGCGGCTGGCACGCTAAACCTGTTGGAATACCGCGCGATATCGGGACGGCCCAGTTTTAGACGCATCTGGCGCATCAGCAGAACGCCTGGATCTCGGTGCCCGTGACATTCAGTTGGTCACGCACCGCCGTTGCGATCTGCACCGCGCCCGGCGAATCACCATGTACGCAAACCGATTCCACCGTGATGGCAAGGACGGAGCCATCGACGGCGATGACCGTGCCGGTGTTCACCATCTTCACCACCCGCTGCGCGATCGCCGCAGGATCGTCGAGCACCGCGCCCGGTTCGCGGCGGGAAACCAGCTGTCCGTCTGGCCGATAGGCCCGATCGGCGAACGCTTCTGCCACGGTGCGCAGGCCAACGCGGGTGGCTTCGTCGAAAAACACCGAACCCGTCATGCCCAGCACCGGCAGCGCGGCGTCCACCATGCGTACCGCCTGAGCGACAGCGGCGGCCTGCTCACGGTTGGTCACTATCGTGTTGTACAGGGCGCCATGGGGTTTGACGTACGAGACCGCCGAGCCGGACGCCTGTGCGATCGCCTGCAACGCACCGATCTGGTACACGACATCGGCGAGCAGATCCTCGGCGTCGACGTCGATGAAGCGTCTGCCGAACCCGGCCAGGTCGCGGTAGCTGACTTGCGCTCCGATCCGCACGCCACGCTCGCTGGCCGAACGGCATACTCGCAGCAGACCGGCCGGGTCGCCGGCGTGGAAGCCGCAAGCCACGTTGGCACTGGTGACGATGTCGAGCATGGCGCCGTCATCACCGAGCCGCCAGACACCGAATCCCTCGCCCAAGTCGGAATTGAGGTCGATGCAGGCCACCTGGCTAGCTTAGGAGCTGGCTCACTGCGGGATCCTGGCGACCACTTGGTCAAGCAGGTTGTTGACCGCCGCGGTGGTGTCCCTGTTGAGCAGGCAGACCCGCCCCTCTGCGACGATGCTCTTCTGGACGGCCATCGCGTGCGAACACGCCCATCGGGGATCTTCCTCTTGGCGCAGCAACACCTCGATGCGCGAGCCGCTGCCGTTCACGGGTCCCGTGTCGAAGTAGCTGTGGTTGCCGTTCGAGGAGTCAAAGCCGTATCGCCGATTCGCGCAGCCTTGCCAATCCCGACGTGCGCGCTGCAGCAAGGCCGCGGCGTCTGCGGTCGTGGTAAACGATGTGACGAGCTGCGTGACATCGGCTTGGACGGCGTCGGGGCTGGTCAACTGGTTGCCGCGCATCGCGACCCACCCGCTGTTGGAGTAGATCGCCACGTCCCCCAGCGACCCGAGACCCACGCAGGTGCGATCGTCGATGACTTCGGCTGAGTCCGACGTGCCGGCGATCGTGCCGACCGGCGCCATGACCGTGCCACCCACCAGGGCGACGATCTGCTCGGGGGTCAGCAGCAGCCCTTCGAGCACCGTCGCCGAAACGACGCTGGGTGCTGCGCTGGTAGGTGTCGTCGCGGTGGTGGGGCCGCGGGGCTCGGCGGGTAGCGCCATTCCCTCGACCGCGGTGGTGCAGCCGGCGGCGGTCAGGGCCACGGTGGTTACCCAGATCGCCGCTAGGACAGCCCGTTTGGGGGTCATGTCGGGAACTTTCCGGCGATGGCGTTGACGACCGAGCTCACCGTGGCGACGCCCTGATCGGCGACGCGGTAGCTGCACGCCGAAACATCGATCACCACGTTGGATTTGGCGGTGATCCCGTGCGAGCAGGTGTAGCCGCCGCCTGCTTCCTTGTCGACCACCGTCGCGGTGACGCCACCCCTGGTGGCCGGCGCACGAATCGTCCAGGTACTGGGTTTGCCGTCCTTCGGGGTGTAGGTGACGTGTTTTGCGACGCAGCGCCGCCACACGTCCTGCGAGGCGGAAAGGAACTTGCGGGCGTCCTGCCCGCTGTGGAACGACACGACGCCTTGGTCGACGTAGTGGGTGAAGTGGGCGCCGGGCTCGCTCCACTCCGAACCTCTGGTCGCGACGTAGCGGCTGCCCTGGTAGGCGGTCTCGACCGTGTTGAACACCGCGCCCGCGCACGTGGGGTCGGAATAGGTGCCGCCCGCATCGTCGGGCGTCCGGTCGTAGCGGTTGATGACCGTCATCGCGTCGCTGCCCATGATCTGGTTGATCTGCGGTTCGTCGAGCAGCACGCCGGCCAGTTGTGCCTCGGTGAGATCAGGTCCCCAGCTGAGTGGGCCGCGGTCGGCACCGGCTTGTGGGTTTCCCGCAACGGTGGAGGCGCATCCGCCAACAACCCAGGCCGTGGCGAGCAGCGTGGTCGGCCATCGAGTTGCCCGGTGCATTGCCTGGTTCCTGCCTACTGCTTAGCCACCTTGGCCGCGATTTGGGTTGCGATGCCGATCGCCACCGAACCCGATTGGCTATAGGCGCACGTGACAACGTCGATGGCGATGTTGTTTCGCGCGGTCAGGGCGCGCTGGCAGGTCCATCCGTCGCCGCCTTCCTGGACCTGTGAGCTGCTGAGTGTGCCGTCGTCGTTGACAACTTCGGCCACCGTCCACACGGTGTCCGCCTGGCCCGGGTTGACATCGATAAACCGGCGATTCGAACACCTGCTCCAGCTCTGCACCGAGGAGTTGTAGAACTCCCCGGCATCGCGCGCGGTCGGGAAGGCGACGACGGCCTGAATGGCGTAGTGCTTGCGCTTCTTGGAGTCGTCGATGCTGTCGTCGAGGCGCTCGCCGCGCATGGCGGTCCACCCGGTACCGGCGTAGACCGTCTCTTGTGCCGGACCGTCGATGGCCAAGCAATTCTTGTCGGGCACGCTCTTACTCCAGTCCCACATCCCCTTGGCGTTGAACCACACCTTCATCGACGTCGCACCCAGCGCGCTGTTGATCTGGCTTAGGTCGAGCAGCAGCCCGTCGAGCGCTGCAACGGGTATCGGGTCCTGACTCAGCGGCCCGGCCTCGTCGGCGGCCACCGCATTCCCGTCGACAACGTTGGTGCATCCGGCTGCGAGCAGGCACGCACCAGCCAACGCCGCGAGAGCGGCGATCTGCTTGCGCACTGTTCCTCCCCAACCGGCACCGTGTGCGACAAGCTTAAGCGCAGCACTACCGACGCCGCCCGAGCAACCAGCAAATCAGGTAGATCACGAACGAGATGGTGGCCACCAACACCGAGACCGGGACTCCGGGCGCCAATGACAGCACGATGCCCCCGACAGCGGACACCTCGGCGAAGACCACCGAGGTCGCGATCGCCGCGGCCGGCGTGGCGACCAGCCGCGCGGCCGCAGCCGCCGGGGTGATCAACAACGACATGACCAGGAGCGCCCCGACGATCTGGACCGCCTGGGCGGCCACCACACCGACCAGTGCGGCGAACACGACGGTCATGGCGCGCACCGGCACACCGCGGGCGGCCGCGACCTCCGGGTCGGCGCTGGCAAACAGCAGCGGTCGGTAACAGATCACCAGTACGGCGATGACGAGCAGGCAAACCAGGGTCAGCATGGCCAGCCCGGAGTAGCCCACCCCGACGATCTGACCGGTCAGCAGCGCGAAACTGGCGCCGGTCCGTCCCGGGTAGAGATGGATGAACAAGACCGCTAGGCCGAGCCCGAATGCCAGCACCACGCCGATTACCGAGTCGCGCTCCCGCGCTCGCTGCCCCAGGATTCCGAACAGTGCCGCGGCGATAGCGCTGCCGACCAGCGCGCCCACCCCCACCTCGAACCCGGCCAGCAGAGCGAATGCGGCTCCGGTCAGCGACAATTCGCTGGAGCCGTGCACGGCGAACGACATCTGGCGCATCACGATGAACGGCCCGATCAGCCCGGCTACCAGTCCGAGTAGCGCCGCTGCGACCAGAGCCTGTTGCACGAAGTCGTGCTGGAGCAGGTGGGCGGTGATCTCGAAGGAGAACAGATGGTCCAACATGTCGGTGAGCCGGTCGTTCATCGGGCCTGTCCTTCCGGCTCGCCGATCACCACGTAGCGGACGTCGCGTCCGTTGCCGACTTTCACTACCTGCATGTCGGCCCGGTACAGCGCCGACAATGTCTCGGTGGTCATGACCTGCTCGACGGTGCCGATCAGGAATCTCCCATCGACCAGATAAAGCACCCGGTCCACGTACGGCAGCATCGGGTTGACCTCGTGGGTGACGACGATGACGGCGGTTCCAGCTTCCTTGCGGCGCCGGTCGATCAGCTCCGACACCAGCTTGGCGTTGGCCGGATCCAACGCCAGCAGCGGCTCATCGCAGAGCATCAGCGTAGGGTCGCTGGCCAGCGCCTGGGCGATGCGTACCCGCTGCAACTCACCGCCGGACATCAGCCCGACCCGGACATCGGCCAGCCGTTCACCATTGACCTGTTGCAGCGCCCGCCGCACCGCCTCGCGGCGGTGAGCCCGGCCCGCGGACGAAAGCGGCATAGGGCCCCAGCGGCGTCCGTCGACGCCGAGGGCAACCAGGTCACGCCCCCGCAGCAGCACTTCCGGGTCGATCGGATGGTGTTGCGGCACATAGCCGATGCGCGCGCTGCCGGCGGTGATCGGCTTGCCGTTCAGCAGCGCGGCGCCGGCACTGAGCGGCAGCTGTCCGAGCAGCACCTTGAGCAGCGACGTCTTTCCGGTGCCGTTGGGACCCAGCACCACGATGAACTCACCGGGCGTCACCGACAGGTCGAGGTGGTCCCAGAGCACACGATCGCCGAACGCCAGCCGGGCGCCGGTTAGTGCAACCGCTGGCTGAGACACTGGCCGGGACTAGCGGCCCGACCGCAACGCGGCCGTCAGTTGGTTGACGGTGTCGCGCTGCCAGGTCAGGTAGTCGGTTCCGCTGGGCAAGGTCTCGGTCACCTCGGCGATCGGCACCCCAGCGCGGCGGGCGGCCGCCTGCAGGCCGTTGGTGGCGGCGGTGGGCGTCTGCGGATTGACCAGCAACGCCGCGACCTCACGGCGGGCGATCAGGTCGAGGACGGCCGCCATGTCGGCCGGGGAGGGGTCGTTGTCGTTTTCGTTCGCCGCGATGAAGGTAGCCGGGGTGCGATTGTTCAGGCCGGACGCCGCCAGCAGATAGTGCACGACGGGTTCGGTCGCGAGGACAGCGGCGGCGGGGTAGCTGACCGCGATCGCGTGCTCGGAACTTGCGATCGCGTCGGCGCCGCGGCCGAACTCCGCGGCGTTGTCTCGGTAGTCCCCGGCATTGGCCGGGTCGAGGACCGCCAACCGGTCCGCGATGGTTGCCGCGACCGACTTCGCGACATTCAGGTCGTAGAAGACGTGTTCGTTGCGCATTTTTTCGTCGTTCGTGGCGTCCAGCAGCGAGTAGGCGGCGACGGACTGGATGGCGGGATGGGCGGCCAACACCCGGTCCACCCAGGAGTCGTAGCCGCCGCCGTTATAGATCACCAGCTCTGCGTCGACGATCGCGGCGGCGTCCGCGGGACTGGCCTGATACGAATGTGGGTCGGCATCCGCCCCGGTGAGGATGGACTTCACACTCAGGTGGCTGCCGGTGACGGCGCGTGCCACGCTGCCCCACACGTCGGTGGAGGCCACCACGTCAACCGCGCCCGGGTGCGCCGCGCCATCGGTTCCACAGCCCGTCAGCGCGGTCGAACCGACCAGGCAGACGAGGATGGCCGGCAGCCGGCTCGCCACCCGGTTTAGCGTCCGTCGCACGTCCATTTCCTTTCGTGCGGCCGCCCAGCCGCCCGCTAATCCTAATGAAAATCGTTTCCATTACAAATTTGTGCAGCGCCGCCTCCTACCCCCACACGTCGGGCCGCTGTACCCTCACCGAACGTGAGTCCCACACCGCGTAGGCGGGCGACTCTGGCGTCGTTGGCAGCCGAGCTCAAGGTGTCGCGTACCACCATCTCGAATGCCTTCAACAGACCGGATCAGCTTTCTACCGACCTTCGTGAGCGGGTGCTTGCCACGGCCAAGCGAATGGGCTACGCCGGACCAGACCCGGTGGCGCGATCGCTGCGGACCCGCAAAGCCGGCGCGGTTGGTTTGGTGATGGCCGAACCGCTGACCTACTTCTTCAGTGACCCGGCGGCGCGGGATTTCGTTGCGGGAGTGGCGCAATCGTGCGAAGGGCTGGGACAGGGACTGTTGCTGGTTGCCGTCGGCCCCAGTCGGAGCCTCGCGGACGGCACCGCCGCGGTGCTCGCCGCCGGGGTGGACGGCTTCGTGGTGTACTCGGTATGCGACGACGATCCCTACCTGCAGGTGGTGCTGCAGCGCCGGCTGCCGGTGGTGGTGGTCGACCAGCCCAAAGACCTTTCCGGCGTGTCGCGGGTCGGCATCGACGACCGGGCGGCGATGCGCGAGCTTGCCGACTACGTGCTCGGGTTGGGGCATCGCGAGCTCGGGCTACTGACCATGCGGCTGGGGCGGGACCGCCGGCAAGACCTGGTGGACGCCGACAGGCTGGGGTCGCCGACCTTCGATGTGCAGCGCGAACGCATCGCCGGTGTATGGGAAGCGATGACGGCCGCCGGCGTCGACCCGGATTCGCTGACCGTGGTGGAAAGCTACGAGCACCTCCCGACGTCCGGCGGGGCGGCCGCCAAGGTGGCGTGCGAGGCCAATCCGCGGATCACCGCGCTGATGTGCACCGCCGACATACTGGCCCTCTCAGCCATGGATTACCTGCGGGCACATGGGATTTACGTACCGGGTCAGATGAGCGTCACGGGGTTTGACGGCGTGCCAGAGGCACTAAGCAGAGGGCTGACGACGGTCGCGCAGCCGAGCCTGCAGAAGGGGCGCCGGGCGGGCGAGCTGCTGCTGAAGCCGCCGCGGTCCGGACTACCCGTCGTCGAGGTGCTCGGTACCGAGCTGATCCGGGGCCGCACCGCGGGCCCGCCGGCGTAGTCGATGCTAGGTGGCATCTAGTGTCCCGCTGACGATCGCCTCGGCGACAACAGCATCTTCCCAGCCCATGCCGGTGCTCTTGAAGAAAACTGCGCGGTCGGCGTGCAAGGGTGAAGTGCCGGTGACGACGTCTTTCATCGGGATGAGCTGCCCTGCGGTCAAACCTGATTCGGCGATGGCCAGGACCACGTCCCCGCCTTCGCGTAGCGCGGTCTGTGGGTCCTCGACTATGACCTGGGCGCGGGCGCAGAGTGCGCTGTCCACCTCGCGCCGGTCGGGGCGGTGTGATCCGACCGCCATAACGATGACGTCGCGTTTCGCCACACGGGAATCGAACACCGGCACCGCAGACCCGGTGGCACAGACGATTACGTCGGCGCGCTCCACGGCACTGATCGCCTCGGGCGACTGCGCGTGAACGACGTGAGCCTGCGGTGGCAGGCGCGCGATGTCGGGGTGGCGCACGACGTAGGTCGTCGATGCGATCTGGCGAGTCTGCCCCACCACGTCGGCGATGGTGTCAACATGGGCGACGCCCTGTGGGCCGGCGCCAAACACCGTCACGTGCAACGGGGTGCTGGCGCGTAGCAGCGCAGGCTTGACAGCGGCGATCGATACGGCGGGGGTGCGCAGCGTAGTGAGGGCGGCGCCGTCGATGAACACCCGCGGGCTTAGCGTGTTTCCGTCGAACAGGATGTATATCGCTTGGACGAGGGGCAGGTCGCGCCCGGGATTGGCGGGTGCGACGGTGGCGACCTTGACGCCGACGCTGGACGACGACTGCGACGGCATCACCAGCAACTGGCCGTGGGCTACGTCGAGGACGGTGCGCTGGAAGTCTCCAGCCGGATCGAGTCCCGCCCGCAGTGCATCCTCGATGGCCTGCACGGCCCGGGCGGGGGTCAGCGCCGCCGAAACCGCTTGAGCAGAGATGAAGTCAACCGAACGGGTGGTTGTCATGACGCTCCTTTCGGACTGGCGGAGTACCGGACTGGGTCCGGCCAGACGCGAACGCGGCCGCGCAATTGGCCGCCACGATGGCGATGATCGCGGCCCAATGGATGCCATCGAGAGCCTGGCCGAGCAGGACCAAGCCGACCAGAGCGGCCAACACCGGCTGAAAGCTCATGAATAGGCCGAAGGTGTGCACGTCCACGCGCCGCAGCGCCAATAAGTCCGTCACTATCGGCACCACCGAGGCGAGCAGGCCCGCCGCCACCGCGTAGCCCGCCGCCGCAACGGTCGGCTTATGGTGCAGCAGCACTACCACGCCTACCGGTACATAGGCCAACGACGACATCAGAACCGCTGCCGCCAAGCCAAGTGAGCCTGGAATGCGTTGCCCTATCGTGCGATTGAGCAATATGTAGGACGCCCAGCAGCCCGCCGCCGCCAACCCCGAGGCGATACCGACGTAGTCCGTGGACGGCTGCGGCCGGGCCAACGCGAGCACCGCGGCGCCGATGACGGCGGCGCAGCCAACCGTGACCAATCGCCGCGACGAGGCTAACGCCACGGCCAGGGGCCCGAGGAACTCGAGCGTCACCGCCAGCCCGAGACCAATCCGGTCCACGGCCACATACAGGGTGGTATTCATGACCGCCCACGCCGCAGCGAGACCGATGACCGGTCGCCACTGCTTGGCGCTGAGGGTGTGCAACCGTGGCCGCGCACACAGCAGCAGCACCAGACCGGCGATCCACTGGCGCACCGCGACCACACCGATCGGGCCGACCACCCCGAACGCATGGGCGCCCGCGGCTGCGCCGAGTTGGTTGGACAATCCACTGGTCAACATCAACGCGAGGCCGCCGAGCCGATTCCTCGCCCGCACATCGGCGGGCCGGTCACCAAGGTCAGCGACCACAGTCGAACTCGCCATGACGGACACGTTGCGCCATCGGGGGCGGATCTGCAAAATGCACGCGCTCGGCGCATCCTGACCGAAGCCGACAATCTCGTGCTGGTGGGCACAAGCGGGTGCGCGTCGGTCACGCTTGGTCTGCGCAGGGTCGCCACGCGCCCGAGTTCTAGCGTCGTTGGGCGCGGCGTCATCCCGGCGTCGAGATTCGGCTTATCCGCACCAATACCGCCACCGCGGGCCTTGCCGAAGGGGCATGCGATATCGCCATCGTGCGAACCGGCGCCGGTGATACGCGTTACGCGCATGCCGTAGTCGGCCATCCGCTTGCTCACCAACCATGATCTCGATTCGTCGAGCCCGTTCGCCTGCCTGCTTGTCGGCCAACCAACCCTGCGGTGCGGCAAATGAAACTCGGTGTCCGCGCCGCGCCCGATCAACGCATCGGGCTGCGCTACACGATGACGCCCATGACCGACAAGGAGACTGATACCAATCTGCACCACCACCTCAAACTGGTTGGCCGCGACGACACGCTGTTCTCCGACGACGCCGTCGGGATAATCCACCAAACCAGCCGTGGCTACCCCCGCGCGGTCAACAACCTCGTACTACAAGCCCTCGTCGCCGCGTTCGCCGCCAACCAGGCCGTCGTCGACGAATCCTCCACTCGCACAGCCATCGCCGAAGTCGCCGCAGAGTGAACATCACCGCGACACCCTGAACACCACCGCCCCCACAGCCTCACCGCCAATGCCGCCACCATGCTCATCCTGAATGCCGGCCAACAGTCAGGGCCGGGGTATTGAATCTGATCGACCACGCGCTCGCGCACGGCTGGTCAGCACGGGCCGCGTGCACGCTGCTGTTATCAACACGCCGCAACTAGGACCACTCAACACGCCGGAACACTGACCATTCAACAGGCGACCAAACCCGGTGGTACCGTCACCGCGGCGAGCGACAGGAAGGTTTAGTGACATGGCCTACGGGCTTGATATCACCAAGGGGGTTGCTTCCCGCGCCAATTCGCGGCCGAGGGCCGGCGCCGACCCGCCTCGTCCGTCGGTCACGCGACGACCGCACGGGAAACGCGGGAGGCAGCGCACCTGGACAACGGAATGTCCGCAAATGCCGCTGGTCATCTCCGAGGTGTTGTTGGCTTCAAGTCTGTGAGCGAATGATCAGATCCCGTGGATGAGCCCTCGGCGAGGCGGCGTGAAAGTGGGCGCACCCTGCGGAGGATGATCTGAGACGGGTATTGATAATTCCTGTCTCAAATCAACAACAAAGCCATCGCACGATTGCTTCCTCGATCGACTCTATTTTTTGAGCGGCACCGCCGTCGCCGTTATTAATGAATGGCTCAAATCTTTACTGGGGGGATGTAACAAAATGAGTGGTTTCTCGTCTAGCGTTGTACGAGGCCGATCCGGTCGGACAATGACGATGGCGCGCGAGGTTGCTGTTACTGACGTATTCGACGGCGCTGTTTCTGACGATGTGGCGGCCCGCGCCCGGTTATGGCAACGCCGATTCTTCGAGGCGGAGTCGGGGATGACCCGCTTTTTCGTCGATGAAAACGCGCCTGGGCTCATCGACGAATGGATCCAAGTCAAAAGCAGAATCTTCGAGGGGCTGCCCGACGCTTCTCTCGCTATGGGTGAAGAAGCCTGGAAACGCGTATTTTTCCGTGCCCAAGCACTGATGGAGCAGTTTATCGTGGCGCACTTCGGGCACGACCGTATGGCTGATTGGGCACGGTCCAACGCGTACGTGTACGCAACGACGACCACAGGTTCCACCTGCCGACGCTCGGTCGCTGATCGTTTCGTGCGCCAACTCGCCAACTACGACTCCCATACCGACGTTGATCAGGCCGCCGAGGAGACCGTCATCACCGTCATTCGATGCGGCATCTGGCAATACCGTGAACAGGCCCGAGCGCAAGGGGTGCCGATCACTCTGGCTTCGCCCTGTGAATACTGCACGAAAGCCACCGCCGCGAATTTCGCGGCCAAAGGCTATGACAGCTCATATCAGCTGACAAGCGAGGCGGCCCGAGGCTGCCGTTGGACGCTGCGCACGCCTGACCCGACACATCAGCGCTGACTCCATCACCGAAAGGAGCCCGCGATGTGCGGCATCACCGGATGGGTGGACTGGGAGCGTGACTTAACCACCGAGATCGCCACAACGACCGCTATGACCGACACCATGCGCCTCAGGGGACCCGACGCGGCTGGCACGTGGACGGCTGCCCACGCCTTCCTCGGCCACCGCAGACTGTCCATTATCGATCTCGAAGGTGGAGTCCAACCTATGGCCACCACCGACTCCCAAGCGATCATCACCTACAGCGGCGAGGTGTATAACTTCGGCGAACTGCGTGCGGAACTGATTGGCGCCGGGCACACGTTCCGCACCCGCTCGGACACCGAGGTCATCCTCGAAGGATACAAGCGGTGGGGTCCGGCAGTCGCCGAGCATCTCAACGGCATGTTCGCCTTCGCGATATGGGACGACGCAGCACAACGGCTGGTGCTTGTGCGCGACCGCCTCGGTATCAAACCGCTGTACTATCACTACTACGGCAGCGGATTGATCTTCGGATCGGAACCCAAAGCGGTGCTGGCCAATCCGATCTTCGTTCCTGAGCTCGACGCCTCCGGGTTGGCTGAAGTTTTCGCGGTTGCGACTGCGCCGACGCCCGGCCACGGCGTGTTCTGCGGGCTAAATCAGGTCAAACCCGGCCACGTGCTCACCATTGACCGCGCCGGATTGCGGAGCACCGCGTACTGGAGCCTTACCGCAGTAGATCATCGTGATGACACCCGCGCCACCGTCGCTCACGTGCGCGATTTGCTCATCGATATCGTGCAGCGACAATTGGTCGCCGATGTTTCGGTCGGCGCCTTGCTCTCAGGTGGGCTGGATTCGAGCGCAATCACAGCCATCGCAAGCCGCATTCGTCGCGAACACGGACACGGCAAGATCGCCAGCTACTCAGTCGACTTCCCGGGCTCATCTGAATCCTTCCGCAGCACAACCTGGCATCCCACCCGCGACGAACCCTATGCCGCTGCCGTCAGTGCTCACCTCGGCACTCAACACACCACGGTGGTCGTCGAACCCGCCGACATCCTTGCCCACGACGAAAAGGTGCTGCGCGCACGCGACCTACCCGGCTGGGGCGAAATGGATGTGTCGCTGTACCTCCTGTTCGACCAAGTGAAAAGCTTCTCTTCCGTCGCGTTGTCTGGTGAGTCGGCAGATGAAATATTCGGTGGATACCCCTATTTCACTTCACCGACCGCGCGTGAATTCGACGGGTTCCCCTGGCTGGCCGGCAAGACAGGCCCATCGGTACTGCTGCGCAGCGAGATCCGCGACGTGGTCGCTCCAGATGACTATGTCAAAGCACGGTACGACGAAGCCGTGCGCAGTACCCCTCAGCTGGACGGCGAAAGCTCCGAGGACGTCGTCTCGCGGCGAATCTCCTATCTGGCGCTAACTCGCTGGCTGGGCGCGTTGCTTGACCGCAAGGATCGGATCAGCATGGCAACCGGACTGGAGGTGCGCGTCCCATTCTGTGACCACCGGTTGATCGAGTACGTGTGGAATGTGCCGTGGCACATCAAGACTGCGGGCAGCCAGGAAAAGGGGCTGCTTCGTCTCGCCGTCGCCGACCTGCTCCCCGACGAGGTGCTGCGGCGGCGTAAGAGCGGTTTCCCGCCCAACCCCGACCCGAATTACCTGCACGCGCTGCAGGTCCGTGTGCGCGATTTACTCGCCGCGCCCCAGGCACCGGTGTTCGATCTCGTTGACCATCGCACCGTCGCGGAACGATTCGGCATGGATAGGGCGCTGCCGAGCCCACGCGCTGCATCGTCGACCACAGCGGGGCTGAGCTTTCTGCTCAACCTCAACACATGGCTCACCGACTATCGCGTGCGAATCCGCTGACGTCACACCTGAAAGGGAAAAAATCGATGTGCGGTATCACTGGATGGGTTGACTACCACGGCCTGGGGCCAACCGCCGACACCGTGCTGACACGGATGACGGACACCATGGCCCCGCGCGGACCGAACGGCGCCGGCATCTGGCGATGCGACATCGCTGGACTCGGTCATCGCCGACTGGCAATCATCGACCCAGACGGTGGCGCCCAACCCATGACCCATAACCATCCCAGCACCGGCAATGTCGATCTGGTCCTCACCTACAGCGGCGAGGTGTACAACTATCGCGAATTGCGGGTCGCCCTGGTTGAACGCGGTCACAGCTTCACCACATCAAGCGATACCGAAGTGCTCCTCAAGGCCTGGGCCGAGTGGGGTCCGGCCGCGGTCAGCAGGATCAACGGCATGTACGCGTTTGGCGTGTGGGACAGTCGTGAGCGCACCCTGACTCTGGTACGGGACCGACTCGGCGTCAAGCCCCTCTACTTCCGCCATACGGAATCGTCGCTGGTTTTCGGATCCGAACCCAAGGCGATCCTGACGCACGATGCCCGCCGCCCCGAAGTCGACGAGGAAGGCATCGTCGCTCTGATGCTTCCACTGCTCAAAATTCCCGGTCGTTCGCCCTACAGCGACATCGATGAGGTACGGCCCGGTGAAATCGCCACCTTCTCGGCCCGCGGACTTGTCCGCCGGCGATACTGGACCCTCGACGAGGCACTGACCTGCCCACCTCGCACAACCAGTCTGGCCGAGGCAGCCCACACCGTTCGAACAATTTTGGACGACACCGTGCAACGACAGCTGGTTGCCGACGTGCCGTTGTGCACACTGCTCTCTGGCGGACTCGACTCAACCGCCATCACCGCACTTGCCAACGCCCGCCGCCATGGTGCACCTATACGGTCGGTCTCCATCGACTTCTCGGCACCAGTCCACAACTCGCAGGTCAACCCCAACGTCGATTCCGAATATGCCAGCGCCGCAGCCCAATTCATCGGCTCCAACCACCGCAGTATCATCCTTGACGGGGCGACTCTGGCTAACCGCGACACCCGCAGCGCCTGCGTCCGATCGCGCGACCTGCCACTTGGGATCGGCGATCTTGACATGAGTCTGTACCTAATGTGCGCCACCATCAAGGAGCACTCGACGGTCGCACTGTCCGGGGAATCGGCCGATGAAGTCTTCGGCGGCTACCTGTGGTTCCACCGCGACGACGCGGTCATGGCCGACACTTTTCCCTGGATGTCCGACAGTCCCGCCCACGGCCGCCTCCACCACCGAATCGCCACATCGTTTCGGCCTGAACTGCGCGCCAAGCTGCAGCTCGACGACTACGTCGCTGACCAATACCGCACCGCGCTCGCCGAACTGACCCCCACAGGCGGCGGCCCTCAAGAGCAACGAATGCGTGAACTCACCTACCTCGGTCTGAGCCGATTCCTGCCGACACTGTTGGATCGAAAGGACAGGCTGAGCATGGCTGCCGGAATAGAGCTTCGGGTGCCGTTCTGCGACCACAGGCTGGTGGAATACGTCGCACCGCTGGCATGGTCCCTTCGAACCGGGGACGGACAGGAAAAAAGCGTGCTGCGCCAGGCGGTATCCGACATTATTCCGCGTGCTGTCGCCGCACGCCGCAAGTCGCCTTATCCATCGGTCGCCGATCCCGACTATTCGGCTGAGACTAGCCGTCAGCTCGCGGATCGACTGGCAGAGCCAGATTGCCGCCTAACCGAGTTGTTCGATCCGCGTGCATTGCAGCGGGCGGTGCAGCCCGCCACCGCACCCGGTGCGTTGATCAGCAATGTGGAGGCTGAACTCGCTCTGAACTTCGACGACTGGCTGCGCACCTACGACCCGGTTCTGGCGCTATGAGCGTTGACGCTGCGGCCCCCGAAACGCGTTCAGGCACAGCAGAACTGCTCCGACGATACGGCCTGCTCTACGCGTTGCTATTCATGTTCGGCGCCGAGATGTACCTGGTCGCCCCACTGCTACCCACCCTCAGCTACGAGTACGGGGTTGCCACAACCACCGCCGCGGCCCTGGTCAGCATCTATGTCGCCGTGCAAGCCGTCGCCAGCCCCCTCCAGGGCCTGGCATACCCGAGGTTGGGCGCGCGGTGGATGATCGTTGGCGGTGCGGCCCTATTTGCGGCCGGTAACGTAATAGCAGCCCTGTCACCAGGTTTTGGATGGCTCCTGGCCTCACGTGCAATGGCCGGACTCGGTGTTTCATCCGCAGGACCAGCGATTTGGTCATGGATCGCCCACACAGCCCCGATCACGCTGCGCAGCACAGCGATCGGGGCTGGCATGGGAGGATTCGCTGCCGGCCAGGTATTCGGCGTGCCCATCGGCGGACTCATCGCGAGCCAGTTTGGGTGGCGGTGGTCCTTCGGCGCGATGGCCGTCGCGGTCGCGCTAGCAGTACCCGCGCTGTACCAGATCTTGGGGCACGCCCGACCCCAACGCCGGACAGCGCTCGGTCTCGCTGGTCAGCTTCGCGAGCTATTTCGAGCCTGGCTCCCTGGCCCGACCCGGTGGACACTTGTCATCACCTTCGGTTTCCACGCTGCCAACCTCGGCGCATTCACCTACCTTTTTGACGTACTGGCTCACAAATACCACCTCGACGTCGCACAACTCGGCTACATCGGCGCGCTCAGCGGCGCCGGTATGTGCATTGGATCTCTGGTTGCAGGCCGGATCCTGGATCGGGTGCATGCGCGCAGCGGCAGCCAACATCTCGTCTTGCCGGCGTGGCTCATCATCGTCGGTGTCACCGTCGCGACGGTGTTCTGCAGCCAGTGGTTGTGGCTCAGCCTGTCACTAATTCCCGTCTGGTTCTTCGCCGCGGGCGCCTTCGACACAAACCAGCAGACACTCATCGCAGGTTCATCGCCCGGTTTCACCACAGTGGCGATGGCCTGGAACCTGTCGGTGCTCTACGCCGCCGCGGCCTTCGGCGTCTGGGCAATGAGCTTCGGCACCGCACGGACGACCGCAGTAGTGGCGACATCAACTGTCCTGCTGACAATCTCGGTGGTGATCGCCGTTGTACGCCATGCGCAAAGAAGGCCTCATTTGGAGGGGCAGCCAATGGAGAACGAGCCAGACCGTTGCCAATCGGGGAACATCTAAAGGTCGACGACGTCCGGCTGCTTCGAGCTGACGAGGCGGTCTTCACCACGATGGTCGACGGTTGGGGAGCTCAGGCGCTCGCAGGTGGCCTGGCCGTGGACACGATAGGCCGACCGCTTGGTGCGGCTGGGATAATCGTTCGGAATAACATCCGGCATATCCGTGCGACCTAGCCTCGAAGCTTCGTGCGACCAGCTGATCGGAGTGACCTTGGGTAGGTGATCCCCATTGCCACCGGTGGCCGTATCGAAACCGAGTAGCTGGTAGGCCCGGCACAGCGCCGCCCATAGCTGAGCCGACTTCGTAGAGACAATTTCCAGCGGATCACTGTCACCGACACGATCGGAATCGGTCACACCAGACCCCCATCAAGTCGGTAGAGCCGCTTTAAGCGCTTGAGGTCTCCGACGGTAGTGGGACAGTGCGACCCACTACCGTCGGAACAGCCCTTTACGGGACCGACTTCGACTGAACTAGAGCCGAAGTCGGATTCAAATCACCTCCGACTCGCAATTAGTTGTCCCCATCGTTCGGCCCGGGCGCGCCATCCTGAAAGGGAGGGATGTCGTTCGGCCCGGGCACAAATAACTCCGGATAATCGCCTCGAAGGTCATGGACCTCCGCCGCCGGGGGCGGAACGGCGACGTTGTTATTGTCATTTAAGTTATTGTCATTTAACACCTCGGGAGGAAACAGCGGACCATTCTCGACGCCACCATCAACAAAATCAGGGTTAATTTCCATATTGGGCTCAAGGGGCGGTGGCCCGGGGACCTGCGCAAAGTTGTCGTTATTGGGTTCGGCTGGCCCATCGGCGTGCGCCACCGAAGCAGTGGTGGCCAGTCCTAGACCGGCCCCGAGGCCGACCGCGATCGCACCGAGTCTAGCAACAGCTTTTGATCTTCTTGTGATTGCCATGCTGATGAGTTCCTTTCAAAAAGGGAATAGCGAAGTTCCGTATTCAGGGGAGAATAAAAGCTAAGCCGAATACGTTACATTCATTGCCTAAGTAAACATACATCCGGCAGGGTCCCGACATGCTGGGTGGCGGCAAGAATGCGATGCAAGTCACATCGCCTATCCTGGGCGTCGTCGATGACTACGACCTGCCCCTTCCGCGGAGCCGCCGCCGACACGGCACCCGCCCGCCCGGAGGCTGTTGGGGGTTGCGTCCACCAAGGTGGTGTACGAGTCGGGCCGTGAGTTGAGGACCGGCGTGTCGCAGCCGAGTAGATGAGGGTCATAGCGTGATTCTTCGAGAGACCGACCAAAGTCACGCGAGCAAAGGAATCAACGCGATGACCGCCACCCACGATATCGACCTGCCGGCACTGCTGGCCGAGCGACTCACCACCACCCAACCCCGATGTACTGCGCGAACTGTTGGCCACGTTTATCCATGCCTTGATGGGCGCTGAGGCCGACGCCTTGTGCGGGGCGGGCTACGGTCAGCGCAGCAGCGAGCGCACGAACTCCCGCAACGGCTACCGGCATCGCCAATTCGACACCCGCGCCGGGACATTGGATCTTTGGTGCACGGCGCTGTGACCTGGAAATCTACCGGCGTGCGATCGGCGTGGCTGCTGTGGCGGATGTGGCCAACGGGCTTGGGTTTGATTGCGAAACCAACCATCCGAACCCGAGGTCACATCCGCGTGCCATCTTCCCCGACGTCGCTTGCCGATAAGTGCCCGACTCGCCACGAACGGCTGTTGCAAGCCTTGCAGAGCGTGGGCATTACCGTGGAGAGCACGGTTAGCCCGTATCGGCGGGCCGGCATCGCCTTCCGGCTCGTCCGAGACGCTCCATCCTATCGGCGGCGCGATCCTAGGTTCCCTCGGAGTCGCCGATCAGCAGCCGCACAGCTAGGTCTAGCCGCTTGCTGACATCGGTCGCCGAGGCCCGCCGGGTAAGCCACGCGAGCAGGTTCGACAACCACACGTCCGAGATCACCCGCGCGATGTGGTATTGGTCCTCGGTCGGTTCGCCGTCGGCCATGGCGCGCGCGAACATGGAATCGATGAGCTTCTCGACCTGGTCGACCTCGCTGGCCGCCGAGGCGTCGGCGAACACGTAGGCGCGCGTCATCGCCTCGGTGAGCAGCGGATTGCGCTGCATCGCCCGGTTGAGCTTGCCGACCATGAAGTTCAGCCGCTGGAAAGGGGTGCCCCCGGCGACCGCGGAACGATCGGTCTTCGCGTCGATCCGGCTGAACTCCCGGCCCAGCGCCGACACCAGCAGATGCACCTTCGACGGGAAGTATCGGTACAACGTGCCAACCGCGACGTCCGCCCGGTCCGCCACGGCGCGCATCTGAACTGCCTCGTAGCCGCCCTTGGACGCGATTGCCATGGTGGCGTCCAAGATGCGCTTGCGGCGCTCCCGCTGCGCCTCCGATCCGAGCTCGGACTCAGCAAGTACCGCCACTTTCATGACCTCGCGAGGTGGTGTGTCGGCAACCCGGCCCGTGTTCGTGTTCGCTGGCGACATGTAGCGGGCAGCTCCTCTCCCGGGCGGTTCGCTTGCAAACGATACGCATGCTGTGTGTAAATTTCCCACCTCCCGGCGGCCGGGACGACGACGTGTGCTGGAGTTATGGCATTGGACTTGACGGTCGATCGCTAGCACTATTAGAACACGTTCTAGTGGATAGGAATCGTTCCTTGTCATGTGAAATTGACGACGTGGAGGTCTGCAGGTGGTAGCGACCGTCACCGACGAACAGTTCGCGGCCCGGGAGTTGGTGCGAGACTGGGCCCGCACCGCGGCCTCGGGCGCGGCCGCGACCGCAGCGGTCCGCGAGATGGACACTGGCGTCGAGGAAAGAAACGCCGATGCGTGGCGGCCGGTGTTCGCCGGCCTGGCGGACCTGGGCCTGTTTGGCGTCGCCGTCGCGGAGGACCGCGGTGGGGCCGGCGGCACCGTCGAGGACCTGTGCGCGATGGTCGCCGAGGCGGCCAGAGCGCTGGTGCCGGGACCGGTCGCAACCACCGCGTTGGCCACCCTGATCGTCCCCGATCCCGAACTGCGCAGCGCCTTGGCTTCAGGTGAACGCTTCGCCGGGGTGGCGCTCGACGCACGTGTGCAGGTTGACACCGAAACCGCGCGAGCGTCGGGCACCGTGGGCCTTGTGCTGGGCGGCGCACCCGGTGGCGTCGTGTTGCTGCCGGCCGGCGGGAATTGGCTGCTGGTCGACACCCTTCGCGACGGGGTTCGAGTGGAGCCGTTGCCCGCCACCGACTTTTCGGTGCCGCTGGCTCGGGTGGTGCTGACCTCAGCACCGGTCGTAGCGCTGGGGGAGTCGGGTCAGCGGGTCGAGGACCTGACGGCGACCGTGCTGGCAGCCGAGGCTGCCGGGGTGACCCGATGGGCGCTGGACACCGCGGTCGGCTATGCCAAGGTGCGGGAGCAGTTCGGCAAGCCGATTGGCAGCTTTCAGGCCGTCAAGCATCTGTGCGCGGAGATGCTGTGCCGCACCGAGCAGGCCGACGTGGCTGCGGCCGATGCCGCGCGCGCCGCTGCGGATTCCGATGCCGCTCAACTGTCGATCGCCGCGGCGGTGGCCGCCAGCATCGGCATCGCCGCGGCCAAGGCCAACGTCAAGGACTGCATCCAGGTGCTCGGCGGCATCGGTTGCACCTGGGAGCACGACGCGCATCTGTACCTGCGCCGGGCCCACGGCATCGGAGGGTTCCTGGGTGGATCCGAGCGCTGGCTGCGCCGCGTTGCGGCGCTGACCCAGGCCGGTGTCCGCCGGCGCTTGGGCTTGGACCTTTCGGGGCTATCCGACGTCGGCTTGCGACCGGAGATCGCCGCCGCCGTCGCCGAGGTCGCGGCGCTGCCGGAGGAGAAGCGCCAGGTGGCGCTGGCCGAGGCGGGGTTGCTGGCGCCACACTGGCCGGCGCCGTATGGGCGCGGCGCTTCGGCGGCCGAGCAGCTGTTGATCGATCAGGAAATGGCAGCGGCTGGGGTGGTGCGGCCAGACCTGGTGATTGGCTGGTGGGCGACGCCGACCATCCTCGAGCACGGCACGCCGGAACAGGTGGCGCGCTTTGTGCCCGCCACGCTGCGTGGTGAATTCCTTTGGTGTCAGCTGTTTTCTGAGCCGGGAGCCGGCTCGGATCTGGCGGCGTTGCGCACCAAGGCGGTGCGGGCCGACGGTGGCTGGCTGCTCACCGGGCAGAAGGTGTGGACATCCAAAGCACACCTGGCGAAGTGGGGCGTATGCCTGGCCCGTACCGATCCGGACGCTCCAAAACATAAGGGCATCACCTACTTTCTGGTGGACATGACCGCACCGGGCATCGACATCCGGCCGCTGCGCGAGATCACCGGCGCCGCGCTGTTCAACGAGGTCTTCCTGGACAACGTGTTCGTCCCCGACGAGCTGGTCGTCGGCACGGTCAACGATGGCTGGCGGCTGGCCCGCACCACCCTGGCCAATGAACGGATCGCGATGGCCACCGGGACTGCGCTGGGTAACCCGATGGAAGAACTGCTCAACGTATTGGCCCAACTCGAACTCGACGCCGCCGCGCAGGACCGGCTGGCGACGTTGATCGTCACCGCCGCTACCGGTTCCCTCCTGGATCAGCGCATCGCCCAGCTGGCGGTGGGCGGCCGAGATCCGGGTGCGCAGTCCAGCGTGCGCAAACTCATTGGCGTGCGCTACCGGCAGGCCCTGGCCGAATACATGATGGACGTGTCCGACGGCGGTGGTCTGGTGGAGAACGGCGCGGTCCACGACTTCCTCAACACCCGCTGCCTCACCATCGCCGGCGGCACCGAGCAGATTCTGCTCACGGTAGCCGCCGAGCGCCTGCTGGGCTTGCCGCGTTAGCCGGTCGCGCGATGCTGACCAGAGGCGGGCCATCTGACTCGGGCTAGCAGAGGGTAACCGCCATCCGCGAGGCGAGATCGGCCATAGTGATTCCGAAGGTTTCTCGGACCCGAACCGCACCGGTGTCGCGGTCGATGTCGAACACCGCATGGTTGGTGTATACGCGGCTGACACAACGCAACCCGGTTAGTGGCAGCGTGCATGCCGGCACCAGCTTGGCGGCTCCGAACTTGGTGAACAGGTTCATCATCACGTACACCCGTTTGGCGCCGATCGCAAGATCCATCGCGCCTCCTACGGCGGGAATCGCATCCGGCGCACCGGTGTGCCAATTGGCCAGATCGCCGTGCTGACTGACCTGGAACGCACCCAGTACGCAGATGTCCAGGTGACCACCGCGCATCATGGCGAACGAATCGGCATGGTGAAAATAGGACGCCCCGGGTGCCTCGGTGACCGGGAGCTTGCCGGCATTGACCAGATCCGGATCGACGTCATTGCCGTTGGCGGCCGCTCCCATGCCAAGCATGCCGTTCTCGGTGTGCAGCATCACGCCGGCCTGCGGCGACAGGTGGTCGGCGATGCGGGTGGGCGCTCCGATGCCGAGGTTGACGTAGGACCCCGCGGGGATGTCGCGAGCGATGATCGCGGCAAGCTCGTCGCGGTTCAGTGGCCCGCCGTCGCCGTGCTCAACCCGCTCGGAGGTAGTTGTTGTGGTGGTCATTTGGTCACCTCTGGATGATGCGGTCGACGAAAATGCAGGGTGTGACGACGCTCTCTGGGTTGAGCTGGCCGACTTCGACGATGCGGGAGACTTCGGCGACCGTTAGCGTGGCGGCCGTGGCCATCACGGGCCCGAAGTTGCGGGCGGTCTTGCGGTACACCAGGTTTCCGGCCCGGTCCGCGATGTGCGCACCGATCAGCGCGACGTCACCGTGGATGGGGTACTCGAGCACATAGTTGCGGCCATCAATCGTGCGTGTTTCTCTGCCTTCGGCCAGTGCGGTACCGACCCCGGTGGGGCAGAAGAAGGCTCCGATGCCCGCACCCGCAGCACGGATGCGCTCGGCGAGATTGCCCTGAGGCACGAGTTCCAGGGCGATGTTGCCGGCTCGATACAGCCCGTTGAACACATACGAATCCGGCTGGCGGGGAAACGAGCAGATCACCTTGCGCACTCGACCGGCGGCCAGCAACGCGGCCAACCCGCTGTCACCGTTGCCGGCGTTGTTGCTGACAATGGTCAGGTCGGTAGCGCCTTGCTCGATTAACGCATCGATCAGCAGGTTCGGCATGCCGGCCAAACCAAAGCCGCCGACTAGAATCGTTGCCCCATCCGATGTTCCCGAGACCGCGTCGGCGGCCGCATCGCAAACTACCGCACGGCTCATCGCGATGCCTTCCGTTCGTCGTAGTCGGCGAGCACCTGGTTGGCAATGCGAAACGCCGAATTCGCTTCGGGCACACCGCAGTATATCGCCGTCTGCAACAGCAGCTCTTTGATCTCGTCGTTGGTCAGCCCGTTGCGTCGTGCGGCACGCAGATGCATGGCCAGCTCGTCGCGGTGGCCGCGGGCGACCAGCGCGGTCAGCGTGATCAGCGACCGGCTCCGCCGGTCCAGCCCGGGACGGGTCCAGATGCTGCCCCATGCGTAGCGGACAATCATGTCTTGGAAGTCGGCGGTGAATGCGGTCTTCGCGGCGACGGCGCGGTCGACATGGTCCTCGCCGAGTACCTCGCGCCGCACCGCGAACCCGGCGGCATACGCTGTGTTCCGGGCTCCGAGCTGGCCGAGGATGAGGTCGGCGACTCGCTCGGGCACCTCCGCGGGAGCTAGATGTCCCGTTCCACCGAGCACCACCAGCCGACCAGCATGGACCCCGTTTGCGATCTGCCGCAAGCATTCCGGAGGGGTGGCGCGGTCCTCGGCGCCAGCGACCGCCAGGACGGGCGTGGTGATCTCGACGAGCCGGTCGGTGACATCGAATTCCGCCAGTGCCGCACATACCTGTGCGTATGACTGGTGGTCGGTGACACGCAACGCGTCGAGCAGCGCCGCGGCGACCGCTGGTTGGCGGTCGACAAACCCCGCGGCGAACCAGCGCTCAGCCGCAATGTCCGCCAGTGCCTTGGTGCCCCCTGCCCGCACCGCCGCCGCACGAGTGGTCCATTCTTGGGGACTGCCAATCACCGCGCCGGTGCCCAGCAGGGCTGCCGACGCCAGCCTATCCGGCGCATCAAGCATCAGTTGCAATCCGACCGCGCCACCGACGGAAACGCCGGCGTAGTGAAACTGCCCTGCCCGGGTGACGTCATCGGCCAGCGCCAACACGGCGGCCGCCAGCTCGGCGATAGTGAATGGCGATGCTGCAGCAGGGCTTCCGCCATGTCCGGGCAAGTCCCAGCCCACGACGCGCACCTGCTTCCCAAGCCGTTCGGCGGTGGCCGCCCACAGTGTCTTTGCGCAGGTGCCAAGTGACGGGCCCAGAAGTAGCACGTCGGCTTCCGCTGGTCCGCCGAAGTCGGTGCCGACCAGGCGCGGGACGGTCACTTCGTCTCCGCGATGTGGTGACGGGCGCGCTGCAACACGACGTCGATGAGGCGATCTGCCGCGCCGGTATAGCCGGAAAGTGCTGACTGCCTGCTCAATTCGGTCATGGACCGTTGCTCGGCGAGCACATCGCCGGCTGCAGCGAGATTCGTGGCGGCCCGTTCGGCGTCGATTGTTAGCCCGGCCAGCAGTTCACTAGCCTGCGCCCCGGCAACAACCGTGCGGCGCGTGAGGGTGCGCAGGGTCGCCCACTCCGCGTGCCACCCACCGTCGGAGCGTTCGTCGACACTGGCTGCCGATGCCGCGTGCAGAGTCGCGGCCAGCGGTGGAGCCGACAACGCGGCCCGGCGGATCAGCACCGAGAGGATCGGATTGCTCTTGTGCGGCAGGGTCGACGAGCGGCCGCCGTTGCCCTCGGCCAGCTCGCCGATTTCGGGACGGCTGCGGGTCGCGACATCGTTGGCGATGTGCGCCCAGGCATCACAGCAGGTGACCAGCGCGTCGCCAACCCGGGTGATTACCGTCCGGGTGGTGTGCCATGGCGGCGCGGCGGCCAAGCCAAGTGCGAACGCCAGCCGGGCGGCCAGCGCGAGAGCTACCTCGGCCGACCCGGTCAGTTCGGTCGCTGCGGCGAGGGTCCCGGTGGCACCGCCAGCCTGCACGGGCAGCGCGGGCAGGGCCGCGAGGGTTCCGGCGGCGTCCAGCACCCCCGACAGCCAATTCGCCAGCAGGGCTCCGACAGTGCTTGGCAATGCCGGCTGCGTCAGCGTGCGGGCCAGGACCGGCGTGTGGTGCGTCTCGGCCAGCTCGGCGAGAGTGCTTACCTGCTGCGTGATTTGGGCTCGGATTGCCGACAGCGCATCGCGCACGCACATCATCAGTGCGGAGTCGATGACGTCCTGGCTCGTCAGTCCGCGGTGCAACCATCGGGCGGTCTCGGCACCGCTGCGTTGTCTGAGTAGGCCCACCAGACCGATCACCGGACTGCCGTCTCGTTCCGCATGCACGGCAAGCGCCTCGGCATCGCTATCTGATACCAGTCCGGTCAGGTCCGCACGAGCGGCCTGTGGTGCCACACCGGCGTCGACAAGCCCAGTCAGCCAGGCAGTTTCGACAGTTAGCATGGCGGCAAGAAACGCCGAATCGTTCATTAGATCGCCGGCGCGCTGATCGCCCGGCCAGAGCAAGTCGGTCATCGCCGATGTCCCGGGTAGCGCAGAAATACTGTCTCGTTGTCGCCATGCAGCTTGATGTCGAAGCGGAAGCCGTGCTCGTCGGGCACAGCGATCAGGGTGTAGCGGCGCTCGGCGGGCAGCGATGTGATCAGCTTGTCGTCCCCCAGTCGATCGCCGGGCAGGTAGGCGCGGGTGAACAGTCGGTTCAGTAGCCCTCGGGCAAACACGGTCACCGCGATGAACGGTGCGGGATTCTCATGCAATCCACCAGGTTTCACCGTGGTGAAGCTGTAGTGACCGGTGTCGTCGGTGCCAGCGCGGCCCCAGCCGGTGAAGGTCCAGCCGTCTCGGCGCAGCGAGCCGGTGGCGGCCGGGATCACACCGTCGGCGTCGGCCTGCCAGATCTCGATGAGTGCGTCTGGAACGGGTGTGCCCGCACCGTCCATAACCACGCCGTGTAGTCGGATGGCCCCGGGCGCTCCGGGCGGCACCAGCTCGTTGCCGCGCTCGAAGGGCAGCGCGCAACCGAAGAATGGGCCCGCGGTCTGGCCCGGAGTGGCGGTGAGTGCCGTGGTCATCGGGACTCCATGGGGGTGCGGGTGTTGCCGGTCAGCACGATGTCCCATCGGTAGCCGGTGGCCCACTCATGGATGCTGAGGTCGTGGTCGTAGGCGGCCACCAGCCGAGCCCGGGCTTTCGGGTCGGTGACGGACTGGTAGATGGGGTCGAGAGCGAGCAACGGGTCGTTCGGGAAGTACATCTGGGTGATCATCCGCTGCGTGAAACTGTGTCCAAACACTGAGAAATGGATGTGCGCCGGCCGCCATGCGTTGTGATGATTCCGCCATGGATAGGGGCCCGGCTTGATCGTGGTGAAGCGGTAGCCGCCGTGGTAGTCGGTCAGGCAGCGGCCGACACCGGTGAAGTTCGGGTCCAGCGGGGCCGCATGCTGATCGCGCTTGTGGGCGTAACGCCCGCCGGCGTTTGCTTGCCAGATCTCGATGAGTTGACCGCGCACCGGGCGGCCCAGGCTATCCAAGAGCTGCCCTGAAACGACGATGCGTTCGCCGATCGGCTGACCGCCGTGCTGGCTGGTCAGATCCGATTCCAGCGGGTGGACGTCGCGTTCGCCAAAACACGGCGCGGACAACTCAATTGCTTCCGGATCCACGTCGTGGAGTTCCTTGGTGGGGTGCCGAAACTGGCTGCCGCGGTAGGGCGGATAGTTCAGCCGTGGCTGGGTCTCCTCGATGGAGGTCCGGTGGTAGCTAGCTTCGATCATCGCCATCTGCGCGGTGACCTCGGCCTGACTTCCGGCTGCCTTCATAGAGTTCACGATGTGGCTTCCTGTCTTCATGTGCGCGTCCGACGTGAACATCTTGCGTTTCCACCTCCCCCGGGTGCTCTGTTCAACAGATAAACAGTCTGTCTGTTAGAGAGTGAACCAGGCCTTGGCAAGGCGTCAACCCGTCTCTGTCATGCAGAGAACTGTTGACGGCGGTTCCTTGCTCAATCAGTATCTGTCTATAGAACAGAATTGGTTCTCTGTTATACAGAACACGCTACGGGAGATATTTGTATGGTCAATCACCGCCAAGTCTTCGACGACGTTCGCCGCGGCATGATTCCCGCGCATATCTACAACGACCCCGAACTCTTCGAACTCGAGAAGGAACGGCTGTTCAGTCGTGCCTGGCTGTTTGTCGCGCACGAGTCCGAGATCCCGCAGGATGGCGACTACGTCGTCCGACGGATCCTCGACGACTCGTTCATCATTGCCCGTGATTCGCAGGGCGAGATCCGGGCGATGTTCAACATGTGCCTGCACCGCGGTATGCAGGTATGCCGCGCCGAGATGGGCAATGCCTCAAACTTTCGTTGCCCCTACCACGGGTGGTCCTACCGCAATGACGGCCGGATCATCGGTCTGCCCTTCCATCACGACGCCTACGGCGGGGAGGACGGGTTCCGGAAGAAGGGCCAGACGCTATTGCCGGCGCCCAGCCTGGCTAGCTACAACGGTCTGATCTTCATCAGCATGGATCCGGATGCTGAGCCGCTCGGGGAATTCCTGGGGGACTTCAAGTTCTACCTTGACTTCTACACCAAGCAGAGCGGCCACGGGCTGGAAGTGCATGGACCACAACGCTGGCGCATTAAAGCGAATTGGAAGATCGGCGTCGAGAACTTCGCCGGCGATATGTACCACACGCCTCAGACTCACGCCTCTGTCGTGGAGATCGGCTTGTTCCGCGAACCCAAGGCCGAGAAGCGCAAGCACGGAGCGACGTACTGGGCGCACAAGGGTGGTGGAACCACGTACAAGCTTCCGCCGGGGACGTTCGAAGAACGGTTGCGCTACGTCGGGTACCCCGACGATATGATCAACCGGATCAAGGGTGTTTGGACGCCCGAGCAGCAAAAATTGGTCGGTGACGACGGCTTCATGATCTCGGCGGCATCGTGCTTTCCGAACCTGAGCTTCGTGCACAATTGGCCCAAGGTTGAAGACGGCAGTGACGTGTTGCCGTTCATCTCGATCCGGATGTGGCAGCCAATCGACGAGCACGAGACCGAGGTCTATTCGTGGTTCGCGGTCGATTCGGCCGCACCCGAAGCGTACAAAAGGGATTCCTATAGGGCCTATCTCATGTGTTTCGGCTCGACCGGGATGTTCGAGCAGGACGATGTGGAGAACTGGGTCTCGCTCACCAATACGGCCGCAGGTTCGATGGCACGTCGACTGCGCCTGAATAGTCGGATGGGCCTGCTCGCCGATGGCCGCCCGGTCGTCGAACCGCTACCGCCACAACAGTTCCACGGGCCCGGGGTGGCACACGTCGGTTACAACGAACACAATCAGCGATCGCTGCTCGGGTTGTGGGCCGACCATCTTGAGTCGCCGCCAGCGCCAAGCCGCCGGACCGACATCGGCACCTACAACCCCGACGGAATCACCCCGCTCGCACAGACCAACCGGGCAAAGTCGGCACACCAGAGCAACAACGAAGAGCCGGTGAGGCTGCCATGACGAGTACCCAACAGTCGGCCCCCGCCGGATTCCGCCGGGGACGTCCGATAGAGACCCATTCGGAGCGGGCGGTCCTCGGCGGTCATGCGCCACGCCTGCAACGGATGGCGCAATCATTGCTATTCAACGATGATCGGCACCTTCAGGCACATAAGTTCCTGGTCGATGAAGCGTATCTGCTTGACGCACAGCGGTATCGTGAATGGTTGGATCTGCTGACCGATGACATCCACTACCTCATGCCGGTGCGGGTCACCACCGCACTCGGCGCCGGTTTCGACACCTCGCCGGGCATGGCCCATTTCGACGAGAACAAGTACTCGCTAAGCCGACGGGTGGCGCGGTTTTGCACCGAGCATGCCTGGACCGAGGATCCGCCGTCGAGACTGCGGCACTACATCACGAACGTTCGTACCTTCGCCACCGAAGTCGACGCACACGTGGTCGTCGAATCGGCCGAATTGCTCTTCCGCAGCCGGGGCGATGTCAACGAAGGTGCCTTGGTTTCGTGCGGCCGCGAAGACCTATTGCGCTTCAACGGCCAGCGGTGGCAGTTGGCGCGGCGCACCATCTTGATCGATGAGTCGGTCATCCGGATGCAGAACCTGGCGCTGTTCCTATGACTCTCGAGTGGGAAGGCGAGCGTGCAGACGCCGAAGCGGCACGACGGGCCGCACGAGAACTCGGCGAACTTGAAACACGTGCAGTCGGTGAAGCAGTGACGATCGCAAACGAATTCACCGAGGTCGTGGTGCGGCGTGTTGACACCCGTAACGGATCACGACTGCTGATCACATCGCCCAAGTCCGGACAGTGGATCACCCTCGATGCGCTCGAAGTCGAGGCGTTGACCTGGCAGAATACCCACACTCTCGCGGCGATGGTGGGCAACATGTACGCCCCGCTGATTCCCGAGGAGGGCCCGCGATGAGTGGATGGCTTGCCGGCAAGCGCGCTCTGGTCGTGGGTGGGGGCTCCGGAATCGGTAGGGCGGTCGTTGATGCATTCCGCGCCGAAGGTGCGCAGGTAGCCGTGCTGGAACGCGACCGCGGCAAATGCGCGACGCTGCGCGATCAACTGCCCGACGTGCCTGTGGTTGAGGGGGATGCGACTACTCGCGAAGCCAACGATCGCGGGGTCGCCGCCGCGGTGGACGCCTTTGGCGGGTTGGACACACTGGTCAACTGTGTCGGTGTCTTCGACTTCTACAAGGGGATTACCGAGATCGACGGCGACGACCTTAGCGATGCATTCGACGAGATGTTCCGGACCAATGTGCTGAGCCATCTTCAGTCTGTCAAGGCCGCGGTGTCCGAGCTTGCGTCTCAGGGGGGAGCTTCTATTGTGCTCGCCGAGTCGACATCGTCGTTTTATCCGGGTCGCGGAGGAGTGCTG
Source organism: Mycobacterium decipiens (assembly GCF_963853665.1). Lineage (NCBI taxonomy): Bacteria > Bacillati > Actinomycetota > Actinomycetes > Mycobacteriales > Mycobacteriaceae > Mycobacterium > Mycobacterium decipiens. The sequence continues at coordinate 4,849,106 of NZ_OY970459.1, read as the reverse complement.
TACGTATCTTCGAAATTCGCGGTGCGCGGCCTGGTCACCACGCTGGCCTACGAACTGGCGCCACACGTTCGAGTGAATGGTGTGGCGCCTGGCGGGACGCTGAACACCGACCTTCGTGGTTTGAAGAGCCTGTCTCAGAACGACATCCGACTTGATGCGAAGACCGACCGGGCGTGCGAGCTCGCTGGGCGAACTCGGCTCAATGTCGCGCTCTCCGGCGAAGATCACGCCTGGAGCTTTGTATTTCTTGCGTCCGACCGATCCCGAGGCATCACGGGTAGCACCACACACCCCGACGGCGGAGCCAGCATGGGCGCGCCCAAACACGTGCAGACTAGTTGACAGGAAGGAACAACAAGCATGGCAACGGTCGAATCCGACACCGGAACTTGCCAGGGCTACGCGAACTGTGTGGCCGCCGCAGATGACTACTTCGATATCGACGACGACGGTGTCGTGGTCTTGCTGCAGACGGACATTGCCGAATCTGAGCGCGCCCGCGTCGAGCAAGCGGTGCGAAGCTGCCCGGTCTCGGCTTTGCGGGTGGTGGAGTGATGAACCGCGAGGCGGTAGTCATCGTAGGTGCGTCAGTCGGTGGTGTTCGCACCGCGCAGGCGCTGCGTGCCGCAGACTACCGCGGACGGATCGTGCTCTTCAGCGACGAACCGGTGACGCCCTACGACAAGCCACCGCTGTCAAAGGGGTTCCTCGCCGGCGGCGTGACCGCCGATGACGTGACCCTGCTGGGGCATGCGGACGCCGATCGACTGGGGATCGAGATGCGGCTCGGGTGCCGGGTAACTGAACTGCATCTGGCGCACAATGAGGTGAAGCTGAAATCTGGTGAGCGACTGGCATTTCGCCATCTGGTCATCGCGACCGGAGCGCGAGCCCGGCCGTCACCGTGGGGCCAACCCGACGGAGTTCACCTGCTGCGCACCCTCGATGACTCGAAGCGACTGCGCGCGGACCTCGAGCGAGGTGGCCGGCTGGTGGTAATCGGTGGTGGCTTTATCGGCGCCGAAACCGCCGCGACGGCGAGATCGATGGGCCTGACCGTCACCCTCGTTGACCCCTGTCGGGTGCCGATGGAACGCGTGCTCGGACCCGAAATCGGCGAACGATTTCTGCAATTGCACGAAAGCAAAGGTGTCACAACGTATTTCGGAATCGGGGTTGGAGGCATCGACGGACATCGCGGGCGGTTCCGTGTGGAGCTGACCAACGGTCGCATCCTGCATGCCGACTGCATCGTCGTCGGAATCGGCGCGATTCCCAATGATGAGTGGCTAGCCTCCTCCGGTCTGCATATCGACAACGGTGTGATATGCGACAAGTACCTACGCGCGGTGGATGCCCCAGATGTGTTCGCCGTAGGGGATGTCTGCCGCTGGCAGAACCCGCGACACGACCGACTCACCCGCATCGAACACTGGACAAACGCCGTCGATCAGGCCGCGGCCGTAGCGCACAACATCACCCAACCGAGCGACCCGGTTGCCTATGACCCGGTCGAATACGTCTGGAGCGATCAATACGACTGGAAGATCAGGATCGCGGGCGTGGCGTGCCTTGCCGACGGCCGACACGTCGAGGTGATCGGGGACAACGCCGGCCGATTCGCCGGACTGTACAGTCCCGACGGTCGCACATTCGCCGGGATAGTCGTCGTCAACTGGCCGCGCGCACTGATTGCGGGACGCAAAGCACTCACTGAGCGAACACCATATCCGGTGATCAGACGCGCTTTGGCACAGCTTGCTGAGGCCCGGTACCCGACTGCCACGGGGGCCAGATGATCCGGACGGATGACCTTGCACAGCAACGCCTGCTGGTCGCGCAGGCGTGCCGAGTTGCGGCTTCGCGTGGGCTGGTCGACGGCACCCTTGGCCATATCAGCCTCCGAATTGATGAGCGACACCTGCTGATCCGCTGCCGCAGCGACAGCGACACCGGACTGGCCTGCACTGGCGCCGATGACGTCCGGCTCGTCTGCTTCGACGGAACCGCCGGTGCGGCAGGCGAGCTCGACGGCTACCAGGTGCCCAACGAGTTCCCGATCCACGCCGAGACCATGCTGTCAAACCCGCGACACCGGGCGGTCGCACATCTGCACCCGCCTGCCGTGGTGGCGGTCGATCTCGCTGGAATCACCATCCGGCCGATCTACGGCGCATTCGATATCCCGGGCGCGTGGCACGCACGCGCCGGGGTGCCGGTCTATCAGCGCTCGGTACTTATCCGCAACACTCAGCTGGGCAGGGAGATGGTGGCGGCGATGGCAGGCCGGTCGCTGCTGATCTGCCGTGGCCACGGAATCGTCAGTGCCGCGGGCACGGTACAGCAGGCGGTGTTACAAGGGATTAGCCTCGACCGAATCGCACGCATGTCGTTGCGAGTGGTCTCCGCCGGCGGAACATTGCGCGAGATTGACGAACAAGATTGGGCCGACCTGCCCGATCTCAGGCCAAGTCTCACCGTCGACGCCGCCTGGCGCAACGAACTTGCTCGCATCACGCAGCGGCCGCCGACGGACTATGTGAGGTGATCGCCAATCTCCTTGGCGCCCTCCACCAGCAACGCCGCCACAAACCGATACTGCGACGAGCTCAGCCGGTTGGTCGGGGCGGCGGCGTTGAGAGCCAAGCGCAGACCGGGTGCCTGCGTGCGGATCGGCACGGCAACTGAGGCAACGTCTTCCTCACTCTCTCCGCGGCTAGTGGCGTAACCCCGCCGACGGATGCGGGAAAGCTCTTTGAGCAAGTCGGTTCTGCTTGCGATCGAATGTGGGGTGATGCACTCGAGGTCTTCATCCGGATAAAGCTGGCTGACTTGCGTGTCGGACAGTTGGGCGAGCATCGCCTTGCCCGTCGAGGTGCAGTGCGCCGGCATGGTGCGCCCAACTCGCAACCCCACGCGGACTGTTGTTGGCCCCTCCGCGCCGGCGATGAAGCGAACGATAGCTCCGTCCAACATGCCCACGTGCACGGACTCCCTAAGACGTTCGCAGAGCCGACGCATAACGGGTCTTGCCGTTCCCTCCACGTCGATTCGGCGGAATATTGAGAACGCCACATCGGTTAGCGCGGGGCCAGGGTAGTAGGCCTTCGACATCGCGTCTTGCCGAACAAACCCGCGATACTGCAGCATCGCGAGCAGCCGATGCGCGGTCGACGAGGCGACACCGAGATACCGGGTTGCCTCGGTCAACCGGATCTCGGGCTGTTCGCCAAACAGCAAGATCAGCTGCAACGCCCTGTCCACCGACTCGATCGGATATTGCGGTGCCAGCGGATCTTTCACACCGCCACGCGCGGCAACGCGACGCGATCGCTGTTTCTGCATACCAGATACCGTACCTGTGCTGCGGAACGCAGAACCCTTGGGCGGTCTACCCGACGGGCGCCAAGTGCGCCGGATAACCGCGCTACGCATTAAGCGAATGTCGTCTGCGCGCAGGTGCTCGGCGAGGTCAGGTTGACCCCGGGGTAGACGACCTGAATGTGTGTGCAGACGATGACGTTCACGTTGGTCATCGGCTGGCCGGTCGACCAACTGGTCGAGTCGATGACGCCGGTCGTCTGGTACTTCTCGGGCGGGCCTTCGCCGAAATAGATGGTGGTAATCACGTCGGAGCCGCCCGCTTTCATGACCCGCTCGAACTGGCTGGTGGCATGGGCATCCAGGTAGGCCAACCGGCTCGACGAGCGGATCTCGGTGGTCTGCCGGGCCCACAGTCCCGGCGGGAACCCGGTGGGGCCGTCGGGTGTGCGCAAGTTGGCACCCGCGGTGAAGTCGCAGCTGCCGTTGGAGTGGCAGTCGACGAAGGTGTGCGTCTCGAGCTGGGTGACGTCGTCGACGGGGAACAGCGTGGTGGCGGTGTTGCTGCCGGCGCGGGCAACCGGGCCGGGCAGGAACGTCACCATCAGTCCGACGATCACTGCGACCGCGGGAAGGCCCGGTATCAGCCACTTCATCGCGCACCCCTTCGCGGACTACTCGTCGTAGGTCACTTCCACCGAATCAGATTCCGGGCGAGATTGACAGGCCAAAATAAGCCCGTCGTCGAGATCCTGCTGCTCCAGCACGTCGTTGACTTCCATATTCACTTTGCCGCTGCGCAGCGTGCAGGCACACGCGCCGCAGTGGCCTTCCCGGCATGAGAACGGTGCGTCGAGCCCCGCATCGAGCAGCACGTCGAGCAGCTTGGCGTTCCGTGGCCACGACACGGTATGGGTTTCCCCGTCGAGGTCCACCACCGCCGTGGCCGGCGGCTCGTCGGAAGAGTCCTCGATCTTCACCGCTGCGAACGGATCTGAATCCAGTGACTTGAACACCTCGATGCGCACTTGCTCGGCCGGTACTTTCAACGCTGCCAGGGCGTCCCGTGCCGCCTGCATGAACGGACCGGGCCCACAGATGAACGCGGGCCGGTCGGTAAACGGGGCGGCCAGCTTCGCCAGCGCGGTCGCGCTCGGCAGGCCCTGCAGCGATTCCAGCCAGTGCACCACCGTGAGCCGGTCGGGATACTTGGCGGCCAGCTCGCGCAGCGCATCGCGGAAGATCACCGAGCGGTCGTCGCGGTTGGCGTAGACCAATGTCACCTGCCCACCACCTTCGGCCAGCGCCGACTTGCAGATCGACATGATCGGGGTGATCCCGCTACCCGCGGCCAGCAACAGGAAGTTGTCGTCGAGTGTCTTGGGCACGAAGTTGCCCGACGGGGCCAGCACGTGGACGCGCATGCCCTTGTGGGCGTTGTCGCATAACCAGTTGGACGCGTATCCGTCCGCGGTTCGTTTGACCGTAACCGTCAGGGCGCCGTCGGTGAACGGGGAGCTGCACAGCGAGTAGCACCGCGCGACCGAACCGGTGCGGTCGCTGGGCACGCGCAGCGTCAGGAACTGGCCGGGCGCGTAGCGCAGCCGCTCCGGGGGGATGGCTGGTTCGTCGGGTCCATCCGGCACCGCGAAGACCAGCGACCGCGCCTCGTCGGTTTCGTCGACGACCTCGGCGATCTGCAGCTCAAGAACGTGGTCGCCGAGTGGTTCGTCGGGAATCGCCTCGGTCAAGACCCGCCCTCTCTTCCGTCATAACTAGAACATGTTACAGAAAACATGATTGGTATCGCTACCAGCCGCAGGAATACCTAGCTCGACACAAATCGGAACGTGTTCTAGTCTTTTTCTAGGTTTCGATCGGTCTCCGAAATCAATCCGCACTCCCGGGAGGCAAACGTAAGTGACATCCATTCAACAGCGTGATGTGCAGTCGGTGTTGGCTGCCATCGATGATCTGCTTCCGCAGATTCGCGAGCGCGCGCAGGCGACCGAGGATCTGCGGCGGCTGCCCGACGAGACCGTCAAAGCGCTCGACGACGTTGGCTTCTTCACCCTGTTGCAGCCCGAGCAGTGGGGCGGACTGCAATGCGACCCCGCGCTGTTCTACGAGGCGACGCGCCGGCTGGCCAGCGCGTGCGGCTCCACCGGGTGGGTCAGCTCAATCGTCGGCGTGCACAACTGGCATCTCGCATTGTTTGACCAGAAGGCCCAGGAAGAGGTTTGGGGCGAGGACCCCACCGTGCGGATCTCGTCCTCGTATGCGCCCATGGGTGCTGGCGTCGTGACCGACGGCGGCTACCTGGTCAACGGGTCATGGAACTGGTCCTCGGGCTGTGACCATGCCAGCTGGACGTTTGTCGGCGGCCCGGTCATCAAGGACGGCCGGCCGGTGGACTTCGGCAGCTTCTTGATCCCGCGCAGCGAGTACGAGATCAAGGACGTGTGGTACGTGGTCGGCTTGCGTGGCACCGGCAGCAACACGCTGGTGGTTAAGGACATCTTCGTGCCCCGGCACCGGTTCCTGTCCTACCGGGCAATGAATGACCACACCGCGGGTGGGCTGCAGACCAACACCGCTCCTGTCTACAAAATGCCCTGGGGCACAATGCATCCCACTACAATCTCGGCGCCGATCGTCGGGATGGCCTACGGTGCGTACCAGGCGCACGTGGAGCACCAGGGTAAGCGGGTGCGCGCCGCGTTCGCCGGGGAAAAGGCAAAGGAGGATCCGTTCGCCAAGGTGCGCATAGCCGAGGCGGCCAGCGACATCGATGCCGCGTGGCGCCAATTGATTGGCAACGTCGGTGACGAGTACGCACTGTTGGCCGCCGGCAAGGAGATTCCCTTTGAGCTGCGTGCTCGCGCGCGCCGCGACCAGGTACGCGCAACCGGGCGATCCATCGCCTCGATCGACCGGCTGTTCGAGGCATCGGGGGCCACCGCACTATCCAATGACGCTCCGATCCAACGGTTCTGGCGCGACGCGCACGCTGGCCGGGTGCACGCTGCCAACGATCCCGAACGCGCATATGTGATCTTCGGAAACCACGAGTTCGGGTTGCCGCCCGGCGACACCATGGTCTAGGCCAAATGACAGCTACCGAGGAAGTGACATTCGAATCGACCTCGCGCTATGCCGAAGTCGACGTAGACGGACCGCTCAAGCTGCACTACCACGAAGCGGGCGTCGGCAACGACCAGACGGTGGTGCTGCTGCACGGCGGTGGGCCCGGCGCGGCGAGCTGGACCAACTTCTCGCGCAATATCGCGGTGCTGGCGCAGCACTTCCATGTGCTGGCCGTCGACCAGCCTGGTTACGGCCACTCCGACAAGCGCGCGGAGCACGGGCAGTTCAACCGTTATGCCGCGACCGCGCTCAAAGGGCTGTTCGACCAGTTGGAGCTGGGGCGGGTGCCGCTGGTGGGCAACTCGCTGGGTGGCGGCACCGCGGTCCGGTTCGCGCTCGACTACCCCGACCGGGCCGGGCGCCTGGTGCTGATGGGTCCCGGTGGTTTGAGTATCAACCTGTTTGCGCCCGACCCGACCGAGGGTGTGAAGCGGCTCGGGAAATTCTCTGTTGAGCCCACTCGGGAAAATCTCGAGGCGTTCCTGCGGGTCATGGTCTACGACAAGAACCTGATCACCCCCGAGTTGGTGGATCAGCGGTTCGCGCTGGCCAGCACGCCGGAATCGTTGATGGCAACGCGGGCGATGGGAAAGTCCTTCGCCGGAGCCGATTTCGAGGCCGGCATGATGTGGCGCGAGGTGTATCGGCTGCGCCAGCCGGTGCTGCTGATCTGGGGTCGCGAGGACCGGGTCAACCCGCTCGACGGTGCGCTGGTTGCGCTGAAGACCATTCCGCGTGCGCAGCTGCACGTCTTCGGGCAGTGTGGTCACTGGGTGCAGGTGGAGAAGTTCGACGAGTTCAACAAGCTGACGATCGATTTCCTGGGAGGTGCGAGATGAGCATCCGGTCGCTGGGCTATCTGCGCATCGAGGCCACTGACATGGCCGCCTGGCGGGAGTATGGCCTGAAGGTCCTTGGCATGGTCGAGGGCAAAGGTGCGCCGGGCGGCGCCCCAGACGGGGCACTGTATCTGCGGATGGACGACTTCCCGGCCCGGTTGGTCATCGTGGCCGGCGAGCACGACCGGCTGTTGGAGGCAGGCTGGGAATGCTCGAACGCCGAAGGTTTGCAGGACATCCGGAATCGGCTGGACGTGGAGGGTACGCCCTACAAGGAGGCCACCGCCACTGAACTGGCCGATCGCCGGGTGGACGAGATGATCCGGTTCTGCGACCCGTCCGGCAATTGCCTGGCGGTCTTCCACGGCGCCGCGTTGGAACACCGCCGAGTTGTCAGCCCGTACGGGCACAAGTTCGTCACCGCGGAGCAGGGCCTCGGCCATGTGGTGCTATCCACCCGCGACGACGCCGAGGCGTTGCACTTCTACCGAGACGTGCTCGGCTTTAAGCTGCGTGACTCGATGCGGCTACCGCCGCAGATGGTTGGCCGGCCCGCCGACGGGCCGCCGGCCTGGCTGCGCTTCTTCGGCTGCAACCCGCGACACCACAGCCTGGCCTTCCTGCCGATGCCGACGCCCAGCGGCATCGTGCACCTAATGATCGAGGTGGAGAACTCCGACGACGTCGGCCTGTGTCTGGATCGGGCGTTGCGCCGCAAGGTGCCCATGTCGGCCACGCTGGGCCGGCACGTCAACGACCTGATGCTGTCCTTCTACATGAAGACGCCCGGCGGGTTTGATGTCGAATTCGGTTGTGAAGGAAGGAAAGTCGACGATCACGACTGGGTCGCCCGAGAGAGCACCGCGGTCAGCCTGTGGGGTCATGACTTCACGGTCGGCGCCCGCGGCTAGCATGACCGCTGCGCCGATCGATTCGCGCACGTTCCGCACCGTGCTGGGTCAGTTCTGCACCGGGATCACCATCATCACCACCTTGCACGATGAGGTGCCGATCGGCTTCGCTTGCCAGTCGTTCGCTGCCTTGTCGCTGGACCCGCCGCTGGTGCTGTTCTGCCCGACCAAGGTGTCGCGATCCTGGAAGGCCATCGAGGCCAGCGGCCGGTTTTGTGTCAATGTGCTGACCGAACAGCAGAAAGACGTCTCGGCGCGATTCGGATCCAAGGAACCGGACAAGTTCTCCGGAATCGACTGGCACCCTTCGCGACTTGGTTCGCCGATCATCGACGGGTCGCTGGCCTACATCGACTGCACGGTGGCATCGGTACATGACGGCGGCGATCACTTCGTGGTATTCGGCGCCGTTGATTCGCTGTCGGAGGTTGCCAAGGTCAAGCCGCGGCCGCTGCTGTTCTATCGCGGCGACTACACCGGTATCGAGCCGGACAAGACCACGCCAGCCCGATGGCGCGACGACCTGGAAGCATTCCTCACTACCACCACCCAGGACACCTGGCTTTAGGTCTCGACCGCGAGCGACGATCAGGCGTTTTGCAGGCTCGGCGAACGGCGCGGGGGCGCTGGGGCCAGAATGTCTCTATGGCACTGGATCTAAGCGGATACTTCGAGCGCATCGACTATCGCGGCGCTACCGACCCCACCCTGGACGTACTGCAGGATCTGGTGACTGCACACACTCGAACGATCCCGTTCGAAAACCTCGATCCACTCATGGGAGTGCCGGTCGATGATCTGAGTCCGGAGGCCCTGACCGACAAGCTGGTTCACCGGCGCCGCGGCGGCTACTGCTACGAGCACAACGGGCTGATGGGCTATGTGCTGGCGGAACTCGGCTATCGGGTGCGGCGACTAACCGGCCGGGTGGTCTGGATGGTTCCGCCGGACGCGCTGCCCCCCGCCCAGACCCACACCGTGCTGGCGGTAACCTTTCCCGGCTCACCGGGGTCGTATCTGGTCGACGTGGGGTTCGGTGGCCAGACGCCGACGTCGCCCATTCGCCTGGAGACGGGCGGCGTCCAAGAGACGACCCACGAACCGTACCGGCTTGAAGACCGCGGCGACGGGCTGGTTTTGCAGGCCCTGGTCCGTGACGAGTGGCAGGCACTCTACGAATTCAGCACGCAAACTCGGCCGCTGATCGATCTGAAAGTGGGCAGTTGGTTCGTCTCGACGCACCCCACTTCGCGGTTCGTGACCGGCCTGACGGCCGCGACGGTCACCGATGATGCCCGGTGGAACCTGGCTGGCCGCAACCTCTCCATTCACCGCGCCGACGGGACCGAAAAGATCCGCCTTGACGACGCCGCGGCGGTCGTGGACGCCCTCAGCGAGCGGTTCGGGATCAACGTGGCAGATGTCGGAGAGCGCGACGCGCTCGCCGCACGCATCGACCAGACGAGTTGATTGCCTATCGCGGTAGCCAGGGTCCGATTCGCCGCAGGCACTCTTCGATGTCGCTGGTTGGCCCGGCGAACGACAGTCTGACGAAGCAACTGCCGCGTGCGGGGTCGAAGTCGATGCCCGGCGCGATCGCAACACCGGTGTCGGCCAGCAACTTTGAGCAGAACTCGAGCGAGTCGTCGGTGAAGTCCGAGACGTCGGCGTAGACGTAGAACGCGCCGTCGGTTGGTGCCAGCCGGTCGATTCCGATGCGACGCAGACCGTCGAGCAGCAGCGAGCGGTTGATCGCGTAATGGTGCAGATGGCTGTCGGCTTCCGCGGTGGCCTCGGGGGTAAACGCCGACACCGCGGCGATCTGTGGCAACACCGGCGGGCAGATGGTGAAATTGCCGGTCAGGCGGTCCACCGCGCGGCGTAGCTGGTCCGGCACCAGCAGCCAGCCCAGCCGCCAGCCCGTCATCGCGTAGTACTTGGAAAAGCTGTTGACTACCACCGCTTCTCGTGAGGTTTGCCAGGCGCAGCTGGTCTGCGGTGCTCCCGCGTACACCAGGCCGTGGTATACCTCATCGCTGATCAGTCGCACCCCCGCGCCGTCGCACCACGACGCGATCGCCGCTAGCTCCGTGGGAGGTATCACCGTCCCGGTGGGATTGGCGGGGCTGGCAACGATGACGCCTTGCAGCGGGGGGTCGAGGTCGGCGAGCATCTGCGCGGTGGGTTGGAACCGGGTCTGGGGCCCGCAGGGGATCTCGACCACCTCACAGCCCAACGCGGACAGGATGTTTCGGTAGCACGGGTAGCCGGGGCTGGCCAGCGCAACTCGGTCGCCCACGTCGAAGCACGCCAGAAACGCGAGCAAGAAGCCACCCGACGAACCCGTGGTGACCACGACCGCATCGGGTTCGACGGTGAGTCCGTGCTGGCGTTGATAATCCGCCGCAATCGCCACACGCAGCTCTGGAATCCCCAGCGCCACGGAGTAACCGAGCTGGTTGCTACGCAAGGCGGCGGCCGCGGCTGCACGCACCGGCTCCGGCGCTCCCACGCTGGGCTGGCCCGCCGACAGGTTCACCAGATCGCCGTGGGTGCGCTGGCGCTCGGCGGCTGCCAGCCAGACATCCATCACATAGAACGGTGGGATGCCGGCGCGCAGTGCGACGCGTTCGTTCACGGCGATGGGAACACCTCGCATTCCAGTCGGCGCAGCAACTTGCGCAGCGAGCCGAGCAGGTGCGCGCTGCCATGCGCCCGTTTGAAGTACAGGTGCATGTCGTGTTCCCACGTAATCGCGATACCGCCGTGCAGCTGGATGCCCTCGGCCGCCACGTTGCTCAGCGCCTCGCTGGCGGCCAGGCGTGCGGTGGCGGCGCCGGTGGCCGTCGGCTCTTTGCAGGCATCGGCGACCAGGGCGCGGGCTGCGGCGACTGCGACATACAGGTCGGCCATCCGATGCTTGAGTGCCTGGAAGCTGCCGATCGGGCGGCCGAACTGCACGCGATTCTTTGCGTATTCAACGGTCAGCTCCAGACAGCGTTCGGCGGCGCCGATCTGCTCGGCAGCCAACAGGATGGCCGCGGTGTCGCCAATGCCGCGGTCGGTGCCCAGCGGCTCGGTCTCTTCGGGCTGCACACGGGCCAGCCTGCGGGTGGGGTCCATGGTGGCGACGGGCCGTGCGCTGAATCGGGTCCACCTGCTCAGCTGGCCGTCGTCTACGGCAATGACGACATCGGCGATATCCCCGTTGACCACGTAATCGGGGTCGAGCACCAGCGCACCGATCGAGCGACCGTCAGCGAGCCCCGCCAGCGTCTTGGCGTCCGGGTCGGGTGCGGCCAGCAGCGCCAGCTCCGCCAGCGTCGTACCCAGCAGCGGAGAGGGCACCAGCGCCCGGCCCAGCTCCTGTAAAACCGCTGCAGCATCGGCTAGTTCGCCCCCAGCGCCACCGAACTCCTCGGGTACCACCAGTGCAGCGGCGCCGACCTGCTCGCACAACAGCTGCCACAGTGATTCGTCGTAGCCGCGCTCGGATTCCATCGCCGCACGCACCGCCGCCGGACTGGCGTGCTTGGTCACGAGAGCGGCAACGGTTTGCCGCAGCATCTCCCGTTCCTCACTCACTGCGCCGCTCCTCCCCATCGCTTCGTCCCCCCATCGTCGCCGGCGCGGGTCATAGCGTCTCCAGCACCCGCCGGCGATGTCCCTCCGGCGTACCCCACGCCGGCCGCAGTGCCTGCACGCGCAGCAGCCACAGCGACAGGTCGTGTTCCTGGGTGAACCCGATGGCGCCGTGGGTTTGCAATGCCGAGCGCGCTGCCAGCAGGCCCGCCTCCGCTGCCGCTACCTTGGCGGCGCTAACATCGCGCGGTTCTAGTGACAATGCCGCGCCATACACTAGCGGGCGGGCCAGCTCGATTGCGATGTGCACGTCGGCGAGTTTGTGCTTGATCGCCTGATACGAGCCGATCACGCGGCCGAACTGCGTGCGCTGCTTGGCATAGTCGACGGCGGCATCCAGCAGCGCCTGCGCGGCACCGACCAGCTGTGCGGCGGTGGCCAGCACCCCGAACTCGTAGGCGCGCTTGACGTCTGCCTGCCACGGGTCGCCAACTGCGGTCACGTCGTAGAGGCGGCGGCTCGGGTCGACGGATGGGTGGCGCTGACCAACCGAAGCCGCGGTGACACCATCGACACCGGCAAGCAACACCAGCCCGGCGGTGTCCGCGTCGACCGCACGCGGCACCTGCGGCGGCAGCGCAACGGTGGCGATGAGCTCACCGGAGGCCAACCCGGCGCAGCGGTCGTCGTCGGCGAGTAAGACCGGTGCAACGGCGATGGATTCGGTGACCGGGCCAGGCACACACCAACGCCCAAGGCGTTCCAGGGCGACCATCAGGTCGACGGGATGAGCAGCCAGGCCGTCCAACCTTTCGGGAACGGCGAGCGCGGTGACGCCGAGGTTGGCCAACTGTTGCCATACCTTGCGGCCGGGCGCGACATCGCCGACCGACCACGCACGCACCGCGCCAGGTAGGTCCGCGGCGCCCAGCGCCGCGTCGATGCTGGCCGCGAAGTCGCGTTGCTGTTCGTCTAGTGCAAATTCCACGGTCACTTCTTCTCTCGCGGCAGGCCCAACAGCCGTTCAGAGATTATATTGCGCTGGATTTCGTTGGTACCAGCGTAGATCGGACCGCCGAGGGCGAACAGCAGGCCCTGGATCCAAGGGCCGGCCAGCTCTCCGTCGGCGCCGCGAATGTCGAGCGCCGTCTGGTGCAACTCCACGTCAAGGTCGGACCAGAACACCTTGGTCACCGATGATTCCGCACCCAGTTCCCCGCCGGCAGCCAATCTGGTTACCGTTCCGAAGGTTTGCAGCCGGTAAGCCTGCGCCTTGATCCACGCGTCGGCGACCCGGTCGGCGAATGCCGGCGGCGAGCCGCGGTCTTTCCAGAGCCGCACCAGCCGCTCGGCGGTAGCCAGGAAGCGGCCCGGGCTGCGCAGTGACATGCCGCGCTCATTGCTCGACGTGCTCATAGCGGCGCGCCATCCGTCGTTCGGGGTGCCGATGACCTCCTCGTCGGGTACGAAGACGTTGTCGAGGAAGATCTCGCCGAAGCCGGTGTCGCCGCCCAGCTGGGTGATCGGGCGCACCGTGATACCCGTGGCGTTCAGGTCGAACATGAAGTATGTCAGGCCGCGATGCCGGTCAGCAGACGGATCGGAGCGGAACAACCCGAATCCCATATCCGCGAATGGTGCTCGGGAGCTCCAGATCTTCTGCCCGTTGAGCAGCCAGCCACCTTCCGTCTTGGTCGCGGTCGAGCGCAGCGATGCTAGATCGCTGCCGGATTCGGGTTCCGACCAAGCCTGCGCCCAGATCTGTTCACCGCTGGCCATTTTCAGCAGGATGCGGTCGAGCTGCTCGGAGGTGCCGTGCGCGAACAGCGTCGGCGCCAGCATCGAGGTACCGTTGGCGCTGGCGCGACCCGGAGCGCCGGCGCGAAAGTACTCCTCTTCGAACACCACCCAGTGCAGCAGCGGCGCGTCGCGGCCGCCGTACTTCCTCGGCCAGGTGATCACCGACAGGCCGGCCTCGAACAGCACTCGGTCCCAACGTCGGTGCTGCGCAAAGCCTTCCGCGTTGTCGTAGGACTTCGTCGGGATCGAGTCGACGTTGGCGGTCAGGAACTCCCGCACCTCGGCCTGAAAAGCCAGCGTCTCGTCGTCAAAGTTCAGATCCATCTAGGCCAACTCTCTCAGTTGTGGCTTGACTACCTTGCCGCCGGCATTGCGCGGTAGCGCGTCGACGAACCGCACCGACCGCGGCGCTTTGAAGTTCGCCAAATGCTCGCGGGTGTAGGCGATCACCGATGCCTCGTCGAGCTGCGCACCCGGCCGGAGGACCACAAACGCTCGGCCGACTTCGCCGAGCCGGTGGTCGGGGACGCCGATGACCGCGGCATCGGCCACGCCGTCCATCCGGGCCAGCACCTGCTCGACCTCGGCGGGATAGACGTTGAACCCGCCGCAGATATACATGTCTTTGAGCCGGTCGGTGATTCGCAAGTTGCCGGAGTCGTCGATAGCGCCGATGTCGCCGGTGTGCAGCCAGCCGTCGGCGTCGATGGCGGCGGCGGTCGCTTCGGGGTCGTCGAGGTAGCCGAGCATGACATTGGGCCCGCGCAACAGTACTTCCCCGCCGTCGCCGATGCGCAAGTCAAAGTCGGCGAAGGGGCGCCCACACGTTGTCGCGACGGTCACCGCGTCGTCGTCGGGGCGGCACATTGTTCCCATCCCGTTGGCCTCGGTGAGTCCGTAGGCGGTGAGCACTATGTCGATGTCGAGTTCGGATTGCATGCGTTCCACCAGCACCACCGGCACGGTGGCCGCCCCGGTCACCGCGAACCGCAGCGAGCTCAGGTCGTAGTCGGAACGGGCCGGGTGGTCGAGCAGGCTTTGGTAGATCGTTGGGGGCCCGGGCAGCACGGTGATGCGATGCTGCTCGATCGCCTGCAGCGTGCGCAATGGATCGAAGGTTAGGTGTGGGATCAGCGTCGCACCGGTCTGCAGGCAGGCCAGGATGCCGGCCTTGTAGCCGAAGTTGTGGAAGAACGGATTGATGCACAGGTAGCGGTCGTCGCTGGTGATCTTGCCGTTGGCGGCCCAGGACGCCGACGCCGACAGTGATTGCCGGTGCGCGCACAGCACGCCTTTGGCGCGGCCGGTGGTGCCGGAGGTGAACAGGATGTCGCTGATGTCGTCGGGCGCGACGGCGGCGGCGCGGGCTTGGACCGCATCGAAGTCGTTACCGCGAGCGATGAACTCGTCCCAGGTCCCGTCGGCTGTCTCGGTGAGGTCGATCGGGATCCGAACGATGTGCCGCAGCGCGGGCAGGGCGTCGCGGTCCAAGCCGGCTACCCGGTCGGCACCCAGGAATCGGCCCATGGCGAACAGCACCGGCGCCTTGGTTCTGGTCAGGATGTCGACGGCTTCTTCGGCGGTATAGCGGGTGTTCACCGGCACCATGGCGGCGCCGGCGTGGTGGATTGCCAGACACGCCACCACCCAGTGCCAGGTGTTCGGAGACCAAATGGCCACCCGGTCTTTGGCCTCGACACCCAACGTGACTAGCGCGGCCGCGGCCCGGTAGACCTCGTCGCGCAGTTCACGGCACGTGAAGCTTCGTTCGTCGGTGACGAGCGCCGCATGGTCGGGGAATCGGTCCGCCAAACGATCCAGCGCCGCGGGCACGGTGCGGGGATCGCTGGTCATCGACGCTCCTCGTCCGATTGCCCGGCTCCTCCTCGCGCGGCCCGGCCGCACGCATCGTCGCCGAGCTGGCTCCGATTGCCCGGCTCCTCCTCGCGCGGCCCGGCCGCCACGCATCGTCGCCGAGCTACAAAGCAAGTGCTTGGTAGGTTAGCCTACAGGGCATGCAGGACGTCGAGGAGTTCCGGGCGGAGGTCCGCGGTTGGCTCGCCGACAATCTGGTCGGCGAGTTCGCAGCACTCAAGGGTCTGGGCGGGCCGGGACGCGAGCATGAAGCGTTCGAAGAACGTCGGGCCTGGAACCAGCATCTGGCTGCCGCCGGACTGACGTGCCTGGGGTGGCCGGTCGAGCACGGTGGCCGTGGGCTTTCCACCGCGCACCGGGTGGCCTTCTACGAGGAATACGCCCGCGCCGATGCCCCGGACAAGGTCAACCACTTCGGCGAGGAGCTGTTGGGCCCGACGCTGATCGCGTTCGGCACGCCGGAGCAGCAGCGGCGGTTCCTGCCGCGCATCCTCGATGTCACCGAGCTGTGGTGTCAGGGCTATTCGGAGCCCGGCGCCGGCAGCGACCTCGCGAACGTGTCGACCACCGCCGAGCTCGACGGCGGTCAGTGGGTGATCAACGGTCAGAAGGTGTGGACGTCCCTGGCGCACCTGTCGCAATGGTGCTTCGTAGTCGCGCGCACCGAGAAGGGCTCCAAACGCCACGCCGGGCTGTCGTATTTGCTGGTACCGCTGGACCAGCCCGGTGTGCAGATCCGGCCGATCGTCCAGATCACCGGCACAGCGGAGTTCAACGAGGTGTTCTTCGACGACGCTCGCACCGACGCCGCCATGGTGGTTGGCCAGCCGGGCGACGGTTGGCGGGTTGCAATGGGAACGCTGACCTTCGAACGCGGTGTCTCCACCCTCGGGCAGCAGATCGTCTACGCCCGTGAGCTTTCCAATCTGGTCGAGCTGGCACAACGCACCGGCGCCGCCGGCGACCCGTTCATCCGGGAGCGTCTGACCCGGGCGTGGACCGGCCTGCGAGCAATGCGCTCGTATGCGCTGGCCACCTTGGAAGGGCCAGCCGCCGACGGCCAGGACAACGTGTCGAAGTTGTTGTGGGCCAACTGGCATCGCGACCTGGGTGAGTTGGCGATGGACGTGATCGGCAAGCCCGGAATGACCATGCCAGGCGGCGAGTTCGACGAGTGGCAGCGGCTGTACTTGTTCACCCGCGCGGACACGATCTACGGCGGGTCCAACGAGATCCAGCGCAACATCATTGCCGAGCGAGTGCTCGGCTTGCCTCGGGAGGCCAGGGGATGAACCTTTCTGTAGCACCGAAAGAGATTGCTGGACACGGACTTCTGCAGGGCAAGGTGGTCGTGGTAACCGCGGCGGCGGGCACCGGCATCGGTTCCGCCACCGCGCGGCGGGCCCTGGCCGAGGGCGCCGACGTGATGATCTCCGACCACCATGAGCGGCGGCTGGGGGAGACCGCCGACCAGCTGTCGGAGCTGGGACTGGGTCGTGTCGAAAGCGTGCTGTGTGACGTGACATCCAGCGCCCAGATTGATGCCCTGATCGACTCGACCACGGCGCGGATGGGCCGCCTCGACGTGTTGGTGAACAACGCCGGGCTGGGCGGACAAACGCCGGTGGCCGACATGACCGACGACGAATGGGACCGGGTTTTGGATGTGACGCTCACGTCGGTGTTCCGGGCCACCCGCGCGGCGCTGCGTTACTTCCGCGACGCGCCGCACGGCGGGGTGATCGTCAACAACGCCAGCGTGCTCGGCTGGCGGGCGCAGCACTCGCAGTCGCACTATGCGGCAGCCAAAGCCGGGGTGATGGCGTTAACCCGGTGCAGTGCAATAGAAGCCGCCGAGTATGGGGTGCGGATCAACGCGGTCTCGCCCAGCATCGCCCGGCACAAGTTCCTGGACAAAACGACCTCGGCCGAGCTGCTGGACCGGCTGTCCGCCGGCGAGGCGTTCGGACGGGCCGCCGAACCCTGGGAGGTGGCGGCCACCATCGCGTTTCTGGCCAGTGACTACTCCAGTTACCTCACCGGCGAGGTGATCTCGGTATCAAGCCAGCATCCGTGACCGAGTCTTCGCGCACGCGCGAGCCCGCCTACTGATCAGTTATGGCAACAGCCGATTGAGGTTCAATAAGCCCGATACGCCGGTACCCATGTTGAACAAGCCCGAGTTGAAGCCGCTCACCCCGAGGCCAAAGACGCCCGGGGCGGCGGTGTGTTTCCGAGCCCGAGCTAAAGGTGTTCTGTGCGGTGCCGCCGCTGATTGTGTTGAAAAAGCCAAAGACAAAGCTAGCGCCGGCGCCGCCGGGAGTGCTGAAGGGTCGGAGACCCCGGTACCTGTGTTGTTAAAGCCTGAGTTGGGCAGGCCGGTGTCGATGGTAGCCCCCAACGGTCACGGATTCGGATTCGGATTCGGATTCGGGTGCCACTGGGTCCGACATGAAATATTCACGACATTGCCGAAACTGCGGCCATGGCAGGTGGGCGGCAGCGGCCGCAGCTAGCCGAGCAAGCGCTTGGTTGATAGGCTGGTCGGGTGGATCGAGTGACCGGTCAGGTCAATAGCCGGCGAAACGAGCTGCTCGAGCTCGCCGCAACGATGTTCGCCGAGCGCGGCCTCCGCGCGACCACCGTGCGCGACATCGCTGACGGTGCCGGCATTCTGTCCGGCAGCCTGTACCACCACTTCGCCTCCAAGGAGGAGATGGTCGACGAACTGATGCGCGGCTTCCTGGACTGGCTGTTCGCCCGGTATCGCGAAATCGTGGGCGGCAATGCCAATCCGCTGGAGCGACTCAAGGGATTGTTCATGGCCTCCTTCGAGGCGATCGAGCATCGGCACGCGCAGGTCGTCATCTATCAGGACGAGGCGCAACGGCTGTCGTCGCAGCCCCGGTTCTCCTATCTGGAAGACCTGAACAAGCAGCAGCGCAAGATGTGGGTCGACGTGCTCAATCAGGGCATCGAGGAGGGCTATTTCCGGCCCGACCTGGACGTGGACCTGGTCTACCGTTTCATCCGTGACACCACCTGGGTGTCGGTGCGCTGGTATCAACCGGGCGGGCCGCTCACCGCGGCGCAGGTGGGTCAGCAATACCTGGCCATCGTTCTTGGCGGGATCACGGTGGATCAAAAGCGGAAAGAAGGAGTCTGAAATGCCCCAGGCGTACGTCGTTGATGCCGTGCGAAGCGCGGTCGGCAAGCGCAACGGAGCGCTGGCCGGAGTGCACCCAATCGATCTGGGGGCGAGCGTGTTCCACGGTTTGTTCGAACGCGTCGACGTGGACCCGAACGCTGTCGACGACGTGGTGGTGGGTTGCGTGGATGCCCTCGGTGGGCAGGCCGGGAACATCGGCCGGCTGGCGTGGCTGGCGGCGGGTTACCCGGAGGAGGTTCCGGGCGTCACCGTAGACCGTCAATGTGGTTCCAGTCAGCAGGCGATTTCCTTTGGCGCACAGGCAATCATGGCCGGAACGGCTGACTTTATCCTGGCCGGCGGCATCCAGAACATGAGCCAGATCCCGATCGCGTCGGCGATGGAGGTCGGCAAGCAGTTCGGCTTCACCTCTCCGACCGCCGAGTCGACGGGCTGGCAGCACCGCTACGGCGACCAGGAGATCTCGCAGTTCCGCGGCGCGGAGCTGATCGCCCAACGGTGGAATCTGTCCCGCGAGGAGATGGAGCAGTTCGCGCTGACCAGCCACCAGCGCGCGCTATCGGCAATCCGGGCAGGACATTTCGACGACGAGATCGTGCCGATCGGTGATTTCCGCGGCGACGAGGGGCCGCGCGAGACGTCGCTGGAAAAGATGGCGGGGCTGAAGACACTCACCGAGGGCGGCCGGCTGACCGCCGCCCTGGCCAGTCAAATCTCCGACGGTGCCAGCGCGGTGCTGCTGGCGTCGGAGCGAGCCGTCAAAGAACACAAGCTGACCCCGCGCGCTCGCATCCATCACATCAGCGCGCGGGGCGCCGACCCGGTGCTAATGCTCACCGGGCCCATCCCGGCCACCCGCTACGCGTTGGAAAAGACCGGGCTCTGCATCGACGACATCGCCACCGTCGAGATCAACGAAGCGTTCGCGCCCGTCGTGCTGGCCTGGCTCAAGGAAATCAAGGCCGACCCGGAGAAGGTAAACCCCAACGGCGGCGCGATCGCGCTGGGGCATCCGCTGGGCGCCACCGGGGCCAAGCTGTTCACCACGATGCTCAACGAGCTCGAGCGCACCGGCGGCCGCTATGGGCTGCAGACGATGTGCGAGGGCGGCGGCACCGCCAACGTCACCATTATCGAGCGGCTCTAGCCGCTCGCGCGGCCCTTCCTGGCTTCGGAAGCTTTGGCCGCGAAGGCGATTCCGGAACGAGCGTTGCCTTCGCTCCACGAGGTCGGCTACCCGGGCGGCTGTGCTGCGTTTGGCATCGAGCGGACGGCGAACCAGCGGGCTGGTGCGGCATGGCTGTGACCTCGGCGCTAAGCCGAGCGGTCAAAGTCCCACGCCGATTCGCGCCCATTGTTACTGTTACCACTAACCAATTGACGTGGCTGCGCGATCGCCGGGTGGGCGCGCCTTTGTCTGACACGCATTGGGAGGTTCACATGTCCTATGTGATCGCGGCGCCGCAGCAGATGCTAGCCGCGGCAACGGATCTCGCGGGGATTGAGTCGGCACTCAGCGCCGCGAACGCGGCGGCGGCGGCACCGACGACCGGGTTGCTGGCGGCGGGGGCCGATGAGGTGTCGGCGGCCATTGCGGCGTTGTTCGGCTCGCACGCTCAGGAGTATCAGGCGCTGAGCGCCCGAGCGACCGCGTTTCATCAACAGTTCATCGCGGCCCTGAATTCAGGTGGGGGGTCATACGCGAGCGCCGAGGCCGCGGGCGCCGCAGTTCTTCAACCGCTACTCGATCTGGTGAATGCGCCCACCCAGGCACTGCTGGGACGACCATTGATCGGCAACGGGGCCAACGCAGCCCCGGGGACCGGCCAAGACGGCGCGGCCGGCGGGCTTTTGTTCGGCAACGGCGGGGCCGGCGGGTCCGGCGCGGCCGGTCAGAGTGGCGGTGCCGGTGGGAATGCCGGGCTGTTCGGTAATGGCGGTGCCGGAGGCGCCGGCGGGGACACCAACCTCTTTGGGAACAACGGCGGACCCGGCGGGGCCGGCGGGGCCGGCGGGTGGCTCGGCGGTACCGGCGGTGCCGGCGGTGCCGGCGGCGAGGGCGACTTCAACGGGGGTGCCGGCGGAGCCGGCGGGGCCGGCCGGCTGTTCAGCGTTGGCGGTCCCGGCGGCGCGGGCGGCCTTGGCAATGCGGGTGTTGGCGGGGCGGGCGGGGCCGGCGGCAACTCCGGCATCCTCTCCGCCGCCGACGGCGCGGTCGGCGGCAGCGGCGGCACCGGCCAAAACGTCGGGGGCGCCGGTGGCAACGGCGGCGATGCCGGGGTGGTCGGCACCGGCGGCCGCGGCGGGAGCGCCGGGGCCGGCGGCACGAACAACACCACCTCGGACCAAGTCAGCGTCGGCGGGGCCGCCGGAGACGGCGGCCGCGGCGGATGGCTGTTCGGGGTCGGCGGCGCCGGTGGATTCGGCGGGTTCGGCCAAGGTCCCTCGGGCGGGGTCGGCGGGGCGGGCGGCGACGCCGGATTGATCGGTATCGGCGGGGAAGGTGGGACCGGAGGCACCGGCTTCTTGGGAGTTGGCGGCGAGGGCGGCGCCGGTGGCGACGGTGGCGTGCTCTGGGGGCCCGGCGGTGCCGGCGCCCGAGGCGGGCAAGGCGGTGCCGGTGCCGGCGGGATCGGCGGGGCTGGCGGTGGCGGCGGACTGTTCGGCGGAAACGGCGGTAACGGCGGGACGGGCGGCACCGGGATCGGCGCGCCCGGCGCAACCGGCGGTGCCGGGGGCGACGCCGGCCTGTTCGGGGTCGGCGGGACTGGTGGCGTCGGCGGCACCGGCGTCGGATTGCCCACCGACCCCGGCGTGTCGGTCGGCGGCCTTGGCGGCGCCGGCGGGCGCGGCGGTCTGTTGATCGGGATGGGCGGCGCCGGCGGAACCGGTGGCTTCAGCGGGCCCCTCTCCGAGGGTGCCGTTGGCGGGGCCGGCGGTGCCGGCGGCAACGCTGGGCTGATCGGCATTGGCGGGGCCGGCGGGTTCGGCG
This sequence comes from Mycobacterium decipiens, assembly GCF_963853665.1. Classification (NCBI taxonomy): domain Bacteria; kingdom Bacillati; phylum Actinomycetota; class Actinomycetes; order Mycobacteriales; family Mycobacteriaceae; genus Mycobacterium; species Mycobacterium decipiens. The sequence goes on along the minus strand of NZ_OY970459.1, from coordinate 4,827,470 downwards.
GCGCCAGCGGCTTCGGGGCCGGCGGGGCTGGCGGTGCCGGCGGGGGCGGCGGCTTGTTGTTCGGTTTCGGCGGTGTTGGCGGCGGCGGTGCATTCGGTGCCGGCGGGTTCGGTGGCGCCGGTGGCGCCGGCGGCGCCGGCAGCGGCGCCGGATTCGGTTTCGGTGGTGCCGGCGGTATCGGCGGCGGCGGTGGCCTCGGTAACGGTGGGGCCGGTGGGACTGGCGGTGTCGGTGGACTGCTCGGCGGGAATGGCGGCGCCGGGGGTGCCGGCGGGGCCGGCGCGATCGGTTTTTTGGATAACACCGCAGACGGCAGCGGGGGCGCCGGTGGGGCCGGCGGTAGCGGCGGGTGGCTGTTCGGGAACGGCGGTGCCGGCGGTGCCGGTGGCGCCGGTGGGATCTCCACCACCAGCGCCAACAACAACGGCGGGAACGGCGGTGCCGGCGGTAACGGCGGCGGGCTGTTCGGGAGCGGTGGTGCCGGCGGCACCGGCGGTAGCGCGGGCACCGGCAGCGCCGACCCAACCGTCGGGGGTGCCGGCGGTACCGGCGGCGTATCCGCGTTGATCGGTAACGGCGGTAACGGTGGTGCCGGCGGCGCCGGCGGGATCACCGGTGACGGCGGCGATGGCGGTGACGGCGGCCGGGCGGTGCTGATCGGTGATGGCGGTAACGGTGGCAATGGTGGTGACGGGCTGACGGCGGGCAACGTCGGCGCGGGTGGTGCCAGCGGGGTGCTGCTCGGCCAGGACGGGATCAGCGGGCAGTCGTAGCTGCCCGGCGCACCGGCGGGGCTCAGGCGTCGTAGTCCACGGCGACGAACGGCGTCGTCGGGTGTGACTGACAGGTCAGAATGTAGCCGGCGTCGAGTTCGGCGCGCCCCAGCGCGAAGTTGTGGTCCATCTCCACCTCACCCTCGATCAACTTGGCCCGGCAGGTGCCGCACGCACCGCCCATGCAGGCGTACGGCGCGTCATCGCGTAGCTGCAGCGCGCCTTCCAAGATCGAGTCGCCGGGCACCAGATCCAGCGTCTGCTGCTGCCCGGACAGCGTGAAGGTGACGGTCGCGGCCGCATACCCGCGATCGGTGGCCGGTCGAGTGTCGTAACCGAAGAACAGCTCGAGGTGAATCCGATCCGGATCCACGCAATGCTCGATCAACGTGTCGCGCACGGTGGTAGTCATGGCAAGTGGACCGCAGATGAACCACTCGTCCACGTCGTCCGGTTGCAGCCCGTTGGTCAGCCACCGGTTGAGTTTTTCGCGGTCGATGCGGCCCCGCAGCTCGGGGGTGTGCAGCGGCTCGCTGGACAGCACGTGCAGGATCTCCAGCCGATCGGCGTAGCGCGACTCGAGCCGATCGAGTTCGGCCCGGAACATGGTCGACTCCTTGGTCCGGTTGCCATAGATCAGCGTGAACCGGCTTTCGGTCTCGATCTCCAGCGTGGTGGCCAGGATGGACAGCATCGGTGTGATTCCGCTACCGGCCACCAGGCCCACGTAGTGTCGCCGGTTCAGTGGATTCAACGGGGTGCCGAACCGGCCGGTCGGGGTCATCAGTTCAAGCACGTCGCCGGCCTTGAGTTCGTTGGCGACAAATGTTGAAAATGCGCCGCCTGCAATGTGTTTGACCGCGATTCGCAATTGGGCCCGGGTGGCTGGGGCACAGATGGAGTAGTTGCGGCGGATGCCTTCGCCGCCCAGGTCGGTGCGCACCGTCACGTGCTGACCTGGCTCGAACGCGAACGCGTCCTGCAATGCTTCCGGGACCGCGAAAGTCACCAGGGTGCTGTCGGTGGTAATGGGATCCACGGAGGCGACCGGGATGCGATGGGCAACGGCGTGCGAGGCGCCCGAACGAGTCGGCATACGCACCGGCAACAGTCGCGCCAGCCTGCCGTTCAGCGCCTTCCACTGCCGGTACTCGTCCGGATTGAGTTGCTGGCCAAAGACTGTGGAGATCGCGGCGTTGCGCTGTAGGTAGGCCTCCTCGTTGCGCCGCCAGGTACGCAGGTACCGGTAGAACGGTACCGACGGATGCAGGTGGTGCACCAGGTGGTAGTTCTGCGACAGCAGCACCGGGGTGAACAGCCATTCCGCGCCGACGCGGTTGCGGGTCGCGCGGTAGCGGTCGGTGCGTTGGGTGTCCGCCAGCCCGTGGTGGGGCAGCCAGTCGAACCACCATGCGAGCACCGTGAGTCCAATGCGTTGCGGTATCAAGAAGACGACGGCCAGAGTCCAGAAGTTTCCGGTGATGATGGCAACGGTCAGGCCCGTCAGGCTCAGCGTGAACATCGTCACCGTCTCGGCAATCTCGGTGACGGGCCGGCTGCGTGCCCTGGGGAGGTAGTACTTGAGGTAGAAGTACTCCACCATCGCCCAGCGCAACGGCAGTCCCCACCACGAGCCGTGTGAGGCGAACGTGTCGGGGTCTTGATCGTCGTCGTTGGAATGGCGATGGTGCTGGATGTGGATGTACGCGAACCCCGGGAAGGCGACCACCGGCCCGACGAAAAGCCAGGCCAGCCGACCAAGCAGGCCGTTGCACCAGCGCGTGGAGCTGATTGAGTAGTGCGACGCGTCATGCACGACGGTGAACATCACGAAGGTGACCGCGGCGTTGACCGGGATCGTCACCCAGGACGGGACCCATCCGCCGATATAGCCGATCGTCGACAGCACGAACGCGGTCAGTGCGCCAAGGAAGATCCCGACGGTCGGCAGCGCGAGCTTGGGTACCGACTCACCCGGATCCGGCAGCGCATGGGGTGCGGCCGACTCGGGCACCGCGTGGTCTATCGCGTCGATGGTCGACATAGCTGCGATAGCGTAGTCGACACGCGTCAACTACTCCACCAGTGCCGACGCGGCCCGCAGTTGGGTGATGGCGTCACGCACGATCGACTCGATCAGCTCGGCGCAGGACGGCAGGTCCTCGAGGATGCCGGCCACTTGGCCGGAGGCCAGCACCCCGGCATCGGTGTCGCCGTCCACCAGCCCGGCCTTCAGCAGCATCGGGGTGTTGGCCGCCATCACCACCTGCGACCAGGTCAGCTCCTTGCCGTGCCGCATCGCCAGACCGTCACGGAGCATCGACCGCCAGGTCATCTGCGACATCTGCTTGAACTTTGCGGCATTACGCACTGCCGCAGTGAAGCCCCTTGCCCGCGAACCGCTTTCCAGCTTCTCGACCAGCCCCGTGCGCAGCACCCGATGCGGCATGCCGTCGACGCGTGTGGTCACCACCGTGCCGTTCAGCGCCGCGTCCAGATAGCGCCGTTTTACCGCGTCGGGCACGGTGGAATCCGAGGTGAGCAGGAATCGGGTGCCCATCGCCACCCCGGCGGCGCCGTAGCACAGGGCAGCGGCGAGCCCACGTCCGTCGAAGAAGCCGCCCGCCGCGATCACCGGGATGTCGGTGTCCTTGACCGCGTCCAGCACCGACGGCAACAACAGCGTCGTCGCGACCGGCCCGGTGTGCCCGCCCCCCTCGCCGCCTTGCACGATCATCGCGTCGGCGCCCCAGCCCGCGACCTTGCGCGCATGTTTTGCCGCGCCGATCGAGGGGATGACCACTGCGCCGGCTTCCTTCAGCCGGGCTATCAGCTCCTGCTTGGGGGCTAGCGCGAACGACGCCACCCGCACGCCCTCACGGATCATCAGCTCGACCCGGTCGCCCGCGTCGGCGGCGTCGGCACGGATGTTCACGCCGAACGGCTTGTCGGTGGCGGCCTTGACCTTCTTGATCGCCGTCGCCAGTTCGTCCAGCGTCATGGTGGCCGACGCCAGGATGCCCAGCCCGCCCGCGTTGGCGGTGGCCGACACTAGCCGGGCCCCTGCCACCCAGCCCATCCCGGTTTGCACCACCGGGTGCTCGACGCCGACCAACTCGGTCAGCGGCGTGCGCAGTCTCACGAACGTATCTCCTTGTCGCGCAGGGCCCTCGGATCGATGATTTCGCGGATCAGGCGTAGTTCGTCGTCGGTAGGGAGCCGGGTCTCTGCGGCCTGGTCGAGGCCGTGGATTTCGAATGAGGTGGCCTCGTGGACGTCGTCGGGATAGACCCCGGGGTGCAGGGTCAGTGCCCGCATGGTGCGGTTCGGGCCGCCGAAGTCGAACACCCCGAGGTTGGACACCACCCGATACACGTGCGCGAACCGAAACGCTGGATTGTTGGCGTCCACCTTGTCGTAGCCGATGCCGGAGACCACGTCGACGGCCTCGCAGAAGACGCGTTTCGAATGGTTGCCGACCCAGTAGCTGGTTGCGTGATTGACCGTGTTGCCAGGCGAGCCCCGGACGCCGAACATCTGCCGGGTCGGCCGCTGCAGCGGACCGAACGCCGAGATGTTCTGATTGCCATGGCGGTCAATCTGATTGGCGCCCATCACCACGTGGCGGCGCCCCCAGGCCAGTGTCTCGAAAACCCGGCCGAACGGCATCCAGCCCTCGACGGCTCCGGTCTTGCCCAACGCCGGGGTGTCCGCCAGCAGCTGCGCCTCGCCGTCGGTCAGCAGGATGTCCGGGGAGAAGGTCAGCCGGGCCAGCCGCGCGCCGACTGAGGCCATGGTCGTCATCGGGCTGATCATGATTTCGCCTGCGTCCCTGAATAACTCGGCGCAGGCGACGGCGCATACTTCGGCCCGGGTGCTCACGATGATGCTCCGAAGTCGCGCACGGCCGCTTGATAGTCGTCTTCGCTGCCGGACAGGTAGGTCTGTACGAATTGCTGCCAGCCCTCCGCTGTCGACGCGGCCTCGGCATAGTGTCGTTGGAACTTCTCGTCGCGCCCGTAATCCGGTGCGGCGGTGGTGAAGTGGGCGCCACCGGGCGCCTCTACCACTTTGTCGACCATCATCCGGTTCACCAGCAGCGCCTGCGGTGGCACCGCTTTGACCAGCTCCTCGGTGGAGACGATGCGCTCCACCGACAGGAAGCGCTTTTCGGCGGCCATCAGGAAGAGATCGTCAAAGTAGGGGTCGATGCCGGTGTATGCGGCATTGCCTTGGCTGTCACCGAGATTGAGGTGTGCAACGGCGGCATCCAGGCGCAAAGCTGGCATTGCGATCAGCGTTTCGTGGCCGCCGCCGGGGGCCGGATAGGGGCTGGTTACGGTCTGTAGCTCACCTTCCCAGAAGTCCGGCACCGAACTGCCCAACCCGGCGCGAATCGGCAGGAACGGCAACCGCTGCGCGGCCGCTTGCAGCCCGCAGCGCAGCATGCCCTCGTCCATCTCCCGGGCCTCGATGGCGCCGCTGGTGCGCGCCTTGGCGAACCACGGGTCGTAGAAGGGGGGCGAGTCCAGCGAGACGAACCCGTAGTAGACCCGTCGCACCTTGCCGGCCGAGCACAGCAGGCCCAGGTCAGGACCCCCGTAGGTGACCACCGTGAGGTCGGTGACGTCCGAGCGCAGGATGGCGCGCACGAATGCCATGGGTTTTCGCCGCGATCCCCAGCCCGCGATGCCGATGGTCATGCCGCTACGCAATTGCGCGACGGCGTCGTCGAGGGTGGTTCGTTTGTCGGCCATTACGACTTCTTCACGAACGCGTCGCGGTGTTCGTCGGCCACGCCGGCGAGGTTGAGCTCGAACGTAAAGCCTTGTTCCATGCGATAACTCGAGTTGACCCGTTGCACGTCGATGAGGTTGAGCGCTTCCTTGGCGGCGCGGATTACGCGGGTGTCCTTTGCCGCGATGTCGCGGGCCACCCTAAGCGCGGCTTCGTCGAGTTCGGCGCGGGGCACCACCTCGTGCACCGAGCCGAAGTGATGCAGGGTGGCGGCGTCCACGGTGGCTGCGGTGAAGAACAGCCGCCGCATCATGTGCTGTGGTACCAGTCGCGACAGATGCGTGGCCGCACCGAGTGCGCCCCGTTCCACTTCCGGCAGCCCGAAGGCGGCGTCGTCGGAGGCCACGATGACATCGGAGTTGCCGACCAGGCCGATGCCGCCGCCGACGCAGAATCCGTTCACCGCGGCGATCACCGGCACCGCACACTCGTAGACCGCGCGAAACGCGGCAAAGCAGCCGCGGTTGGCGTCGATCAGCGCCGTAAATCCCTGAGTCCGCTGCATCTCCTTGATATCCACACCGGCGTTGAAGCCACGGCCCTCGGCCCGCAGAATCACCGCGTGGGTATTCAGATCGGCGCCCGCGGCGGTGACGGCGTCGGCGAGTTCGAACCAGCCGCGCGACGGGATGGCGTTAACCGGCGGGTAGTCGACGGTGACCGCGACTATGCCCGGTTCGGGGGTGGCGGATGTGATCGTCAAGTTGGCACGTCCTTAGGACAAAACACCTGCTAGCTACCTAAGCAAGCACTTGCTTGGTACGCTAGCACAGTGACCCGCCCCGAATCAGCCGACGCCATCAATTTGGGATTGGCCGGGCGGGTGGTGCTGGTAACCGGCGGTGTGCGCGGGGTGGGCGCCGGTATCAGTTCGGTTTTCGCGGACCAGGGCGCAACGGTCATCACCTGCGCGCGGCGAGCCGTCGACGGTTCGCCGTACGAGTTCCATGCGTGCGACATCCGCGACGAGGACTCGGTCGTGCGGATGCTGGGCGCGATCGGGGAGCAACACGGTGGTCTTGATGTGTTGGTCAACAACGCGGGTGGATCGCCGTACGTGTTGGCGGCTGAGGCCACGCACAACTTTCACCGCAAGATCGTCGAGCTCAATCTCTTAGCGCCGATGTTGGTCTCGCAACATGCCTATGCGCTGATGCGCGAGCAGCCCAACGGCGGGTCGATTGTCAACGTGTGTAGTGTCAGCGGTCGCCGTCCCACCCCGGGTACCGCCGCCTACGGCGCGGCCAAGGCGGGTTTCGAAAACCTTACTGCCACACTGGCGGTGGAATGGGCCCCGAAGATCCGGGTCAATGCGGTGGTGGTCGGGATGGTGGAGACCGAGCAGTCGGAACTGTTCTACGGCGATGCCGAGTCAATCGCTCGTGTCGCTGCGACGGTGCCATTGGGACGGTTGGCGAAGCCCAGCGATATCGGCTGGGCAGCAGCGTTTCTGGCTTCCGACGTGGCCTCCTATATCAGTGGTGCAACGCTGGAGGTGCATGGCGGCGGTGAGCCGCCGCCGTATCTGGCTGCCTCGAGCGCTAACAAGTAGCAGGTTAAGGAGCGCAGGGTATGGGCTTGGTGGACGGCCGTGTCGTGATTGTCACCGGAGCGGGCGGCGGAATTGGGCGCGCACATGCGCTGGCCTTCGCCGCCGAGGGCGCGCGCGTGGTGGTCAATGACATTGGTGTTGGGCTGGACGGTTCGCCTGCCAGCGGCGGCAGCGCCGCGCAGGGCGTGGTCGACGAAATCACCGCGGCCGGTGGCGAAGCCGTCGCTAACGGATCCAACGTCGCGGACTGGGAGCAAGCGGCGGAGCTGATTCAGACTGCCGTCGAGACCTTCGGTGGTCTGGACGTTCTGGTCAACAACGCCGGCATCGTGCGCGACCGAATGATGGCCAACACCAGCGAGGAGGAGTTCGACGCCGTCATCGCCGTACACCTCAAGGGGCATTTCGCCACCATGCGGCACGCCGCCTCGTTCTGGCGTGGGCTGTCGAAAGCGGGCAATGCCGTTGATGCGCGGATCATTAACACCAGTTCCGGTGCGGGATTGCAGGGCAGTGTCGGGCAGGGCAACTACAGCGCCGCCAAGGCCGGCATCGCGGCCATGACGCTGGTCGCCGCCGCGGAGATGGGTCGCTACGGCGTTACCGTCAACGCCATCGCACCGTCGGCCCGCACCCGCATGACCGAGACCGTCTTCGCCGAGATGATGGCCAAGCCCGAAGAAGGGTTCGACGCGATGGCACCGGAGAACGTTTCCCCGTTGGTCGTCTGGCTGGGTAGCGCCGAATCCCGTTCTGTGACGGGCAAAGTCTTTGAGATCGAGGGCGGCCTGATCCGGGTAGCGCAGGGTTGGGCGCACGGCCCGCAGGTGGACAAGGGCGCGAAATGGGATCCCGCCGAGTTGGGGCCGGTCGTCACCGATCTGCTGGCCAAGTCGCGGCCGCCGGTCCCGGTGTACGGGGCCTAGCCCGACGTTCGCGCTCCCGACAATCGCTACGGATCGCAGACGACAATCGGGATCCTCCGGTCGGTCCAAGACTGGTAGTCCTCGTAGGACGGATACATGTCCACCAGCTGCGGCCAGTAGCGAGCGCGCTCCTCGTCGGTGGCATCCCGCGCCGTCAGATCGAGAACTTCCTTCTTGATCTGCACGGAGACCTTGGGGTTGGCCTTGAGGTTGAGATACCACATGGGGTTCTTGTCGGAGCCGCCCCTGGATGCCGCGACGACCACCCGGTCCCCGTCGCGCAGGAAGTACAGCGGGTTGACCCGCGGTTTGCCGGTCTTGCGGCCGGTGGTGGTGAGCAGGGCAACCGGAATCTTCTGGAAGGTGCCACCCATGCCCTCGCCACTGTTGCGGCGGTACATCCAGGCGTTGACGCGCGACATCCATTTGATGAAGAAATCGGTGAGCGGCGAATTCAGCAACCGCGGCGGTGACTTCGGCATGAGTCTGATCCTAGGTTCGAAAGTGCTAGCGATGAATGAACGGCCGAAAACGCACCCTGATGTGCTGGATCTCGGCTTTTCCGCTTGGGCTCTCGGCCGGGATGACAAAGGTCTCGCTAACCCGCGAGGCGACCCGCCGGCCAGCGAACACGGCCCTGGTCAACACGTCGTACGCCGCGTGCACCTCATCGCCGACGATGCGGTAGTCCGGTGGCGTCGTATCGACGATTACCCGGTACTGGGGGCCGCGATTGAGGCTGCGCCGCAAGTGATTCCCGGAAAACCCGTTCCTAACGCCCTGTTCGATCCGGGTGCATCCGGCCGCAAACGGCACCGCCTCGGCGTTGTGACTGACCAGCGCGTCGATGTAAGCCTGCGCCGCTGCGATGCGGCTCTCCTCGGACACCACCATGGACGGGCTATATCCGCTCGATGATGGTGCCGGTGGATAGCGCACCGCCCGCGCACATGGTGATCAGCGCGGTGCTCTGATCGGACCGCTCCAGCTCGTGCAAAGCGGTGGTGATCAACCGGCTGCCGGTGCAGCCCACCGGATGACCCAACGCGATTGCGCCGCCGTTGACGTTGACCCGGTCCATGTCGGGTTCGTGCACCCGCGCCCAGGACAACACCACCGATGCGAAGGCCTCGTTGATCTCGACGATGTCGATGTCGCCGATCTTCATGCCGGCCTTCTCCAACACCTTCGCCGTCGATTGCACCGGACCGTCCAGGTGGTAGTAGGTCTCCGCGCCGATCAGCGCCTGACTGACGATGCGGGCCCGCGGCCTAAGACCGATGGCCCTGGCCTTTTCTTCATCCATCCACAACACCCCCGCAGCGCCGTCGGAGATCTGCGATGACGTGCCCGCCGTGTGGATCCCGCCCTCGAGCACCGGCTTCAGTTCGCTCAACCCCGCCATGGTGGTGTCGCGCAGGCCCTGATCACGGGAGATCAGGTGGCGTTCGCTAGTGGGCTGCTTCTGCTCGTCGAGCACCGGCGCTGCGATCGGCGAAATCTCGCGGTCAAAGCGGTGCTCGTCCCAGGCTCGCTTGGCGCGTAGCTGAGATTGAAATCCGAATGCGTCGATGTCCGCGCGGGTGATGCCGCGGCGCTTGGCAATCCGCTCGGCGGCCTCGAACTGGTTCGGCATGTCGATGTCCCATGACTCCGCGCGCCAATTTCGCTCCGGCCCCGCATTGGCGCCAAGCCCCACCCGGCTCATCGCCTCGATGCCGCAGGCGATGCCAACGTCGATGGCGCCGGCCGCGATCAGCCCGGCGATCAGGTGATTGGCCTGCTGGCCACTTCCGCACTGGCAATCGACGGTGGTCGCGCCGACGTGTTCGGGCAGGCCCACGGTCAGCCACGCCGTCCGGCTAATGTTGTTGGACTGCTCGGCGAACTGGGTAACACAGCCGCCGATCACTTGTTCGACATCGGCAGCTTGAAACCCGGTGTCGATACCGGCCTTGTCGACCAGCGCCTGTTGCACCGCTCCTAACAGCTCGGTGGCGTGCAGCCCCGATAGCCATCCATTGCGCTTGCCGATCGGGCTGCGAGTGGCTTCAACGATTACCGGGTTGCCCATGGAGCCAGGCTAGAACACGTTTCATTACTCTGACAAGCGACGATGCTTCAGTGCCTTTTGTCAGCGGTGAAGGCATGTTTTACTGGCAGTAGAGCAGCACTAGGAGAACTAGTGTTCTGGGATCCCGAGTCAGCGAGGACCGCAGTAAGGAGAAGTAGCGTGCCCAGCCCCGATCTTCCGCCCGGGTTCGATCTCACCGACCCCGACATCTACGCCGAGCGGCTGCCGGTTGAAGAGTTCGCCGAGCTGCGGTCGGCCGCGCCGATCTGGTGGAACGAGCAGGCTCCCGGCAAGGGCGGCGGCTTCCACGACGGCGGTTTCTGGGCGATCACCAAGCTCAACGACGTCAAGGAAGTTTCCCGGCGTAGCGACGTGTTCTCCAGCTACCAGAACGGGGTGATACCGCGATTCCACAACGACATCGCGCGGGAGGACATCGAGGTTCAGCGGTTCGTCATGCTCAACATGGACGCGCCGCACCATACCCGGCTGCGCAAGATCATCTCGCGTGGTTTCACGCCGCGGGCCATCGGACGGCTACGAGACGAGCTCAACGACCGCGCCCAGAGTATTGCCAAGGCGGCGGCCGCCTCGGGTTCCGGTGACTTTGTTGAGCAGGTGTCGTGTGAATTGCCGCTGCAGGCGATCGCGGGTTTGCTCGGGGTGCCGCAGGAGGACCGCGGCAAGCTGTTCGACTGGTCGAACGAGATGACCGGTACCGAGGATCCCGAATACGCCCACATCGACCCCAAGATGTCGTCGGCGGAGCTGATCGGCTATGCGATGAAGATGGCCGAGGACAGGACCAAGAATCCGGGCGACGACATCGTGACTCAGCTGATTCAAGCCGATATCGACGGCGAAAAGCTCTCCGACGACGAGTTCGGCTTCTTCGTGGTGATGCTCGCGGTGGCCGGAAACGAGACCAGTCGCAACTCCATAACGCAGGGGATGATGGCCTTCGCCGAGTACCCCGACCAGTGGGAACTGTTCAAGGCCGAGCGTCCGGAGACCGCCGCCGACGAGATCGTCCGTTGGGCGAGCCCGATCAACTGTTTCCAGCGCACCGCGCTACAGGACTATGTGCTGTCCGGCGTGCAGATCAAGAAGGGGCAGCGCGTCGGGCTGTTCTACCGGGCGGCCAATTTCGATGAAGAGGTCTTCGAGGATCCGTTCACGTTCAACATCCTGCGCAATCCCAACCCGCACGTCGGATTCGGCGGCACCGGTGCGCATTACTGCATCGGCGCCAACCTGGCCCGGATGACGATCAACCTGATCTTCAACGCCGTGGCCGACCAGATGCCCGACCTCAAGCCGATCGCGGCACCCGAGCGGCTGCGGTCCGGCTGGCTCAACGGCATCAAGCACTGGCAGGTCGACTACACCGGCAAGTGCCCCGTGGCTCACTGATGGATGAATAACCGCGATGGATTTCGATCTCACCGCTGAACAGCACGCTGTCGCCGATGTGGTCACGTCGGTGCTGGGCCGGAGCAACAGCTGGGACGCGCTGGTCGACGGGGGCGTGACGGCGCTGCCGGTGCCGGAACGCCTCGGCGGCGACGGCGTCGGTTTGCCTGAGGTCGGGACGGTCCTGACCGAAGTGGGGCGGCACGGCGCGATTACGCCGGCACTGGCGACCCTGGGTCTTGGCGTGGTGCCGCTGCTCGACCTGGCATCCGATCAGCAGCAGGACCGCTACCTGGCCGGGGTCGCCGAGGGCGCGGTGCTGACCGCGGCGCTCAACGAGCCCGGCGCGGCGCTGCCCGGCCGGCCATCGGCCACCTTTGCCGGCGGCCGATTGTCCGGCACCAAAGTTGGTGTCGGCTATGCCGAACGGGCGGACTGGATGCTGGTGACCGCCGACAACGCGGTTGTGGTGGTGTCGCCGGAGGCCGACGGTGTGCGGCTGGACGGTACCCCGACGTCGAGTGGGGCAGACGAATACACGGTGACGTTCGATGGCGTAATGGTTGCTGACTCCGATGTATTGGCGGGTGCTAGCGCCCATCGGGTAAACCAACTGGCGTTGGCCCTGATTGGCGCCTACGCGGACGGGCTAGTGGCCGGGGCGCTGCGGCTAACCGCGGGCTACGTGGCCAATCGCAAGCAGTTCGGCAAGCCGCTGTCGACCTTTCAGACGGTGGCCGCGCAGCTCGCTGAGGTTTACATCGCTTCGCGCACGATCGATCTGGCGGCGAAGTCGGTGATTTGGCGGCTGTGCGAGGATCGGGATGTTGAGGAGGATCTGGATGTCCTCGGATACTGGGTGACATCGCAGGCACCACCGGTGATGCAGATCTGCCATCACTTGCATGGCGGCATGGGGATGGACATCACCTATCCGATGCACCGGTACTACTCGACAATCAAGGACCTCGCCCGGCTGCTGGGCGGACCTTCGCATCGTCTCGAGCTGCTGGGAGCGCAATGTTCATCGACCTGACCGTCGAGCAGCGGCAGCTGCAAGCCGAGATCCGGCAATACTTTTCGAATTTGATCTCGTCCGACGAGATGAAGGAGATGGAGAAGGACCGGCACGGCCCGGCATACCGCGCGGTGATCCGGCGGATGGGTCGCGACGGCAAGCTCGGTGTCGGATGGCCGAAGGAATTCGGTGGTCTCGGCTTCGGCCCGATCGAGCAGCAGATCTTCGTCAACGAGGCCCATCGCGCCGACGTGCCGCTGCCCGCGGTGACGCTGCAGACCGTTGGTCCCACGCTGCAGGTGTATGGCAGCCAGATGCAGAAGAAGAAGTTCCTGCCGGCGATCCTGGCCGGTGAGGTGCACTTTGCGATCGGCTACACCGAGCCGGAGGCAGGCACCGACCTGGCGTCGTTGCGCACCTCGGCGGTTCGCGACGGCGACCACTACCTCGTCAACGGCCAGAAGGTCTTCACTACGGGCGCGCACGATGCCGACTACATTTGGCTGGCTTGCCGTACCGACCCGGAGGCCGTTAAGCACAAAGGCATTTCCATTTTGATCGTTGACACCAAGGATCCCGGCTACTCCTGGACGCCGATGATCCTGGCCGACGGCGCCCACCACACCAATGCCACGTACTACAACGACGTGCGGGTGCCGGCCGACATGCTGGTCGGCGAGGAGAACGGCGGATGGCGACTGATCACCACCCAGCTCAACAATGAGCGGGTGATGCTCGGCCCGGCGGGTCGGTTCGCCAGCATCTACGATCGGGTGCGCGCGTGGGCGTCCAAACCGGGTGGTGACGGTGTAACCCCGATAGACCATGACGACGTCAAACGCGCGCTTGCCGAGATTCACGCGACCTGGCGAATCAACGAGCTGCTCAATTGGCAGGTGGCCGCTGCCGGCGAGGACATCAACGTCGCCGACGCTGCGGCGACCAAAGTCTTTGGCACGGAACGCGTTCAGCGCGTCGGCCGGCTCGCCGAGGAGATCGTCGGCAAGTATGGTAACCCGGCCGAGTCGGCCACCGCCGAGCTGCTGCGCTGGCTTGACTCCCAGACCAAACGTAACCTGGTGATCACGTTCGGCGGGGGTGTGAACGAGATTATGCGAGAGATGATCGCCGCATCTGGCCTCAACGTGCCCAGGGTGCCACGATGAGCGAAATTGAGGACACGGTTGCGCAGGTCAAAGCGGCCGGACCCAGCAAGCCGCGGCCGGCCCGCGACCCGGTGAACCAGCCGATGATCAACAACTGGGTTGAGGCTATCGGGGATCGCAACCCGATCTATGTTGATGCAGCCGCGGCCCGCGCTGCGGGTCATCCCGGAATTGTCGCACCGCCGGCCATGATTCAGGTTTGGACGATGACGGGTTTGAGTGGACTCCGCGCCGCCGACGATCCACTGCCGCCCATCATCAAGCTGTTCGACGATGCCGGCTATATCGGCGTGGTTGCCACCAACTGCGAGCAGACCTATCACCGCTACCTACTGCCTGGCGAGGAAGTCAGCGTCAGCGCCGAACTCGGAGACGTTGTCGGACCCAAGCAAACCGCGCTCGGCGAGGGCTGGTTCATCAACCAGCACATCGTGTGGCAGGTCGGGGATGAGGATGTAGCCGAGATGAACTGGCGCATACTCAAATTCAAGCCTGCTGCAGCGCGGACATCGGTGCCGGCGGACCTGGACCCGGACGCCATGATGCGGCCGTCGTCGTCGCGGGACAGTGCGTTCTTCTGGGAAGGTGTGGCGGCCCACGAATTGCGGATCCAACAGCGTCCCGATGGCAGCCTGCAGCACCCACCGGTTCCGGCGGTGTGGCAGGACAAGTCGGCTCCGATCGAGTATCGCGTGTCCAGTGGCAAGGGCACGGTGTTCAGCTTCGTGGTACACCATGCGCCGAAAGTGCCGGGCCGGAAGGTGCCGTTCGTGATCGCGCTGGTTGAGCTCGAAGAAGGTGTGCGCATGCTGGGCGAGTTGCGCGATGTCGACCCGGCCGAGGTGCAGGTCGGAATGCCGGTTCGCACTGTCTATATCGACTTCCCGGCCGGTGATAGCGGCCCCGAATGGAGCCTCTACGCCTGGGAGCCGGACGCATGAGCGCGCCTGCTGCCGAAGTGGGCACCACGCTGCCCGAACTCAAGCTCTACGGTGATCCGACGTTCATCATCTCGACGGCCCTAGCCACCCGCGACTTTCAGGACGTGCACCACGACCGGGACAAGGCCGTTGCGAAGGGCTCCAAGGACATCTTCGTCAACATCCTCACCGACACCGGGCTGGTGCAGCGCTATGTCACCGACTGGGCCGGGCCGTCGGCGTTGATCAAGTCGATCGGGCTGCGGCTGGGGGTGCCGTGGTACGCCTACGACACGGTGACGTTCTCCGGTGAGGTGACCGCCGTGGAGGATGGCCTGGTCACGGTAAAGGTGTTGGGCCGCAATAGCCTTGGCGATCATGTCGTTGCGACGGTGACGCTGACGATCGGGGGTGTCTAGTGTTGTCGGGCAAGGCCGCCATTGTGGGCATTGGCGCCACCGACTTCTCCAAGGACTCGGGGCGCAGCGAGCTGCGGCTGGCCGCCGAGGCGGTGCGTGACGCCCTGGACGACGCCGGCTTGAGTCCGGCCGATGTCGACGGGCTGACGACCTTCACGATGGACACCAACACCGAGATCGCCGTCGCGCGGGCGGCCGGTATCGGCGAGTTGAAGTTCTTCGCCGAGATCCACTATGGCGGTGGTGCGGCGTGCGCGACCGTTCAGCAGGCGGCGATGGCCGTCGCCACCGGGATCGCCGACGTCGTGGTGGCGTATCGGGCCTTCAACGAGCGTTCCGGCATGCGGTTCGGGCAGGTGCAGGCGCGGTTGACAGCCAATGCCGATTCGACGGGGGTGGACAACTCGTTCTCGTATCCGCATGGGCTTTCGACGCCGGCCGCTCAGGTCGCCATGATCGCGCGGCGCTACATGCACCTGTCCGGTGCGACCAGCCGGGACTTCGGCACCATCTCGGTGGCCGATCGCAAGCACGCCGCCAAGAACCCGAAGGCATATTTCTACGGAAAGCCCATAACCATTGAAGACCACCAGAATTCGCGGTGGATCGCGGAGCCGCTGCGGCTGCTGGACTGCTGCCAGGAGACCGATGGCGCGGTCGCGATCGTGGTGACGTCGGTAGAGCGCGCGCGCGACCTCAAGCATCGCCCCGTGGTCGTCGAGGCGGCGTCGCAAGGGTCCAGCCCAGACCAGTACACAATGGTCAGCTACTACCGGCCCGAACTCGACGGCTTGCCCGAGATGGGCCTAGTGGGCAGACAGCTGTGGGCGCAGTCCGGGTTGACGCCGGCCGATATCCAGACCGCCGTGCTCTACGACCACTTCACCCCGTTCACCCTGATTCAGTTGGAGGAGCTGGGATTCTGTGGCCGTGGTGAGGCCAAGGACTTCATTGCCGACGGGGCGATCGAATTGGGCGGACGGCTGCCCATCAACACGCATGGCGGTCAGCTCGGCGAGGCCTACGTCCACGGCATGAATGGCATCGCCGAGGGGGTGCGGCAGTTGCGCGGCACCTCGGTGAACCAGGTGCCCGACGTCGAGCATGTGCTCGTCACCGCGGGGACCGGCGTGCCGACCTCCGGGTTGATTCTCGGTTAGCGCCTTAGCTTTGCCCGCCGGGGGTCATGCCAGCGTGGTTGTCGGTGTCGAGCGTCACGCTAGGGTGACGCTGTGGATAGCGGTGCTGGGCTGACGTGACGCTCGCGGCTGCCCAGGGAACGCTGCCGTCATGGGGAACCCTTTATCGGCAGCGAGGCCGTCGGGAACACAGCGGTGCTCAAGAGCGCGCTGCGAACGCGCTACCTCAGGTTGTTCCACGCCGTATGCGTTTGTCCTGGTGCTGAACTGACATCGGCTGGTGCGCGCCCGCGCGCGATGGCTGTGGTCACGACGCCGGGGGATTGTCGCGGGGCTGTCGGCCGACGCGCTGCATGGCGCCAACTGGGTCGACGTGAATGCGCCGCTGGAAATTGTGCACAGCAATAGGAATCCGCTGCCAAACCTACGAGTCCGCGGTGACCGCGTCGAAGATGATGAGGTCGCGCTGATTGAGGGCATACCCGTAACCACGCCGGCTCGGGCGGGGCTCGACTTGGGATGCTGGTACCCAACAGGAAAGCCGTGGCAGCAATCGAGGATCTGCTGCGGGCCACCGACCTGAAGCCGGCTGGTTGAGCGGCATCTTGGCCGGCGCGGAATCCGCTTGGCGCGGACTGTGATCCACCTTGTGGCCGGCGCGCAATCGCGACAGGAAACATGGCTTCGACTGCTGCTGATGCGGGCGGGCTTACCTAGACCGCAGACCCAGATACTCGTCAGTGATGAGTTTGGCGATGCGATCTGTTACCTCGATATGGGTTGGGAGGACGTCAAAGTGCGACCGCCCGGGAGACATCGTTCGCCGGGGCCGGGCCGCACTGGCCCGGCGAGCGGCACGCTAGCGTTGCACTCGCAGGCCGCTGCCACTCTGGCGTGACGCTCGGCGCAAGGGGCTAGGCGGGGACCAACTCGACGCCGCTCAACACGGTGGCGTTGTCGCGCGCCGGCGCGACAACGCTGGCCAGCAGGCGGCCGTCATCCTTCCAGATGTTGACCAACAGCGTTTCGCCCGGGTACGCCACACCGGCAAAGCGGGCGCCGTAGCCGGCCACGGCCGCCGCGTCCCCGTCCAGCACGGTGTCGACGATGGCCTTGCAGGTCATGCCGTAGGTGCACAGGCCATGCAGAATGGGTTGGGGAAAGCCTGCGGAAGCGGCGAATTCGGGATCGGAGTGCAGCGGGTTACGGTCGCCGCAGAGCCGGTACAGCAGCGCCTGCTGCGGCAGCACCGGCATCGCGACCTCCATATCGGGCGCCCGCTCCGGCGCGCCACCCGATCCCGATGGCCCGCGCTCACCGCCGAACCCGCCTTCGCCCCGGGCATAGATCGACCGCCTCTGCGTCCACAGCGGCACCCCGTCGGGTGTGCTCACCGTCGTCTCGCTCCAGATCACCGCGGCCTTGCCCTTGTCCCAGATATCGGTGAATCGGGTGACGGCGCGGGCCGAACCCGACGGTGGTAGCGGCGCAGGCACCTCGATCCGCTCGCTGGCGTGCAACACCTTACTCAGCTCGATGTCGATGCCCGGGAATTGGACCGTTGGCGGCTTGGTGGCGTGGAAGGTGGCTGCCACGTTGGCGAACGTTGGCAGCACCTGCGGAGTGTCGTCAACCAGGTAACGCAGCTCACGGGAGTCCATGGGATCCGAGCCGGCACCCAGCCCCAAGTGGTAGAGCTGGATATCGGTGCTGGTCCAAGCGAATTCAACGGCGTCCAGCTCCGCCGCAAGCGCGACCTCGACATCGATCGGCATGTCAGGCCTCGCCGACAATGTGCAGCGCGGCCAGGTACCCGAACGTCATCGCCGGCCCAATCGTGCCGCCCGGGCCGGGGTAGGTGTGTCCCATCACCGGTGCGCTGACATTGCCTGCGGCGTAAAGGCCTTCGATAATGCTGCCGTCGTCGCGCAACGCGCGTCCGTGCACATCGGTGCGAACGCCGCCCTTGGTGCCCAGGTCGCCGGGCACCATCTTGGCTGCGTAGTAGGGCGGATGGCTGACCTCGCCGAGGTTCGGATTGGGCTTGTTAGTCGGATCGCCGTAATACCTGTCGTAGGCGCTCTCGCCGCGCTGGTAGTCCTCATCGACGCCAGACCGGGCGAAGGCGTTGAAACGCTCAATGGTCGCAGTGAGTTCGTCCGCCGGTAGGCCGGCCTTGCCAGCCAGCTCGCCAAGGGTGTCAGCCGCGACGATCACGCCGGAATCCAGCCATCTGCGCGGAACACGTTGCCCGGGCTGCAGTCCGGCGAAGATGTAGCGGTCGCGGTACCGTTGGTCGAACACCAGCCATGCGGGAATGTTCTCACCCGGCCCAGGTCCCTGGCCGTGCTCCCCGCCGTACATGTGATGACAGGCTTCGACGTATGGCATCGATTCGTTCATGAATCGCTTGCCTGACATGTTGACGATGATCGAGCCGGGGGAGTTGCGTTCGGACAGTGCGAACCACGGTTTGCCGACCAGCGGTACCGTCGGGCCCCACCACGCGTCGTCCATCAGATCCAATGCAGCGCCGAGCTTTTCGGCGGCTATGATGCCGTCACCGGTGTTGGCTTTGGCGCCCACGGTCCATTCGGTGGTGATCGGGGCTCGCTGGTACTTCACCCGCATCTGCTCGTTGTGCTCGAACCCACCGCAGGCGAGGATGACGCCGCGTCGGGCCCGGATCAACGTTGGTTCAGCCGATTCCGAGGCGTTGGTGTCGCGCACGTAAACACCGGACACGACGCCGTTTTCGACGTACAGGTCGGTGAGTGCGGTGTTGAGTTCGACCGGTACACCGGCCCGCTGCAACCCGATCCGCAACGGCCCGATAAGGGCTCGTCCCATGCCGACCAGATTCTTACCGGTTGCCTTCGCCCACATGGTGCGAGTGGCGACCTTCATGCTGCGCAGCACGCCCCGCGGGTGGCGCTTGAGCTGGTTCAGGCGCACGTAGTCCTGCTGCATCACAACCACATTGAGTGGCACCTTGCCATATGCGGGCTCCAGCCCAGGCATGTCGGCACCGAGCTTGCGCGCATTGAACGGCTTTGGTTCGATCGACCGTCCGCCCGGGCGGCCACCGGGCGCCTCGGGGTAGTAGTCGGAGTAGCCGGGCACCCAGCACATCTTCAGTGGCGTGTGCTTCGTCACGAATGACAGCATTTCGGGCGCGCGGTCGAGGTAGGTGTCGATGCGCTCCGGTTCCACGATGTCCCCGACGATGCCGTGCAGGTAGGCGCGTGCCGCCTCCGGGGTGTCTCGCACGCCGTAGCGCTTGAGGACCTCGTTGTTGGGAATCCACACGCCGCCGCCGGAGCGGGCGGTCGAGCCGCCATAGTGTGGAGCCTTTTCGACGACTAGGGTCGATAGGCCGCGGTGTGCGGTGGTGAGGGCAGCTACCATGCCGGCGCCGCCGCTGCCGACCACGACGACGTCGAACTCCTGGGCTGTCATGTAGAACACGTTATAGAATTGCCCGGGTCGGGCGCTACCGGCCCGGTCACAAGGATTGGTTCAAGACGAGGGGACTTCCGGTCAATGCTCTGTGCCGCCACCCGCGATGAGCTGGCCGCCGATTTGGCGCAGGCTGAGCGAAGCCGTGAGTCGATCGGCCCGTTGACGGCGGCCCATCCGGATATCGACGTCGTCGACGCCTATGAGATCCAGTTGATCAATATCCGGCAGCGGGTGGCCGAGGGTGCGCGCGTCGTGGGCCACAAGGTGGGGCTGTCGTCGCCGATCATGCAGCAGATGATGGGGGTTGACGAGCCGGACTACGGGCATTTGCTGGACGAGATGCGGGTGTTCGAAGACACCTTGGTCCAGGTGGCCAGGTACCTGTATCCGCGGGTCGAGGTCGAAGTGGGTTTCATCCTGGCCGCCGACCTGCCGGGTGCGGGGTGCACCGAGGACGACGTGCTAGCGGCTACCGAGGCTCTGGTTCCGGCCATCGAGTTGATCGACTCCAGGATCACCGACTGGAAGATCGCGATCTGCGACACCATCGCCGATAACGCGTCGGCGGCGGGCTTCGTGTTGGGTGGAGCCCGGGTGTCGCCGGCCGATGTCGATGTGAAGGCGATTGATGCGAAACTGACCCGCAACGGCGAGGTGGTCGCGGAGGGCCGCAGCGACGCGGTGCTGGGTAACCCGGCCACCGCGGTGGCCTGGCTGGCCGGCAAGGTCGAGAGTTTCGGCGTGCGGCTGCGAAAGGGCGACATTGTGCTGCCCGGATCCTGCACCTTCGCGGTCGACGCGCGATCCGGTGACCGGTTTGTCGCCGACTTTGCGGGGCTGGGCTCGGTTCGGTTGTCGTTCGAATAATAGGAGCACTTATGCCCTCGAAAGCAAATGTGGCGATCATAGGATCGGGGAATATCAGCACCGACCTGCTCTACAAACTCCTGCGATCGGACTGGCTGGAACCGCGCTGGATGGTGGGCATCGACCCGAACAGCGAAGGCCTGGCGCGCGCGGCCAAGCTGGGCTTGGAGACCACCCACGAAGGCGTCGACTGGCTGCTGGCCCAGCCCGACAAACCCGACCTGGTGTTCGAGGCGACCAGCGCCTACGTCCACAAGGACGCGGCGCCGAAATATGCGGCCGCCGGGATCCGGGCCATCGACCTGACGCCGGCCGCGGTGGGCCCGGCGGTGATCCCCCCGGCGAACCTGCGCGAGCATCTGGACGCGCCGAACGTCAACATGATCACCTGCGGGGGACAGGCGACCATTCCGATCGTGTATGCGGTTTCGAGGGTGGTTGAGGTCCCTTATGCCGAGATTGTGGCGTCGGTTGCGTCCGTTTCGGCGGGCCCGGGCACGCGGGCCAACATCGACGAGTTCACCAAGACCACATCCCGCGGCGTGGAGACCATCGGTGGGGCCGCGCGCGGCAAGGCGATCATCATCCTGAACCCGGCGGACCCGCCGATGATCATGCGCGACACCATCTTCTGCGCCATCCCCACCGACGCCGACCGCGATGCGATCGCCACCTCCATCCACGAGGTGGTGGCCGAGGTGCAGACCTACGTGCCGGGCTACCGGTTGCTCAACGAGCCGCAGTTCGACGATCCGTCGATGAACTCCGGCGGCCAGGCGGTGGTCACCACGTTCATCGAGGTCGAGGGCGCCGGCGACTACCTGCCGCCGTATGCGGGCAACCTCGACATCATGACCGCGGCGGCGACCAAGGTCGGCGAGGAGATCGCCAAAGAGACGCTCTATGTTGCGGGAGGCGCGCGATGACCGGCCATCTTTCGGAAGGCATGTGGGACGTCCGGATCACCGACACCTCACTGCGGGACGGATCACACCACAAACGCCACCAGTTCACCAAAGACGAGGTCGCCGCGATTGTGGCCGCGCTGGACGCAGCTGGCGTGCCGGTGATCGAAGTGACGCATGGGGATGGTCTGGGCGGCTCGTCGTTCAACTACGGCTTCTCGAAGACCCCAGAGCAGGAGTTGATCAAGCTGGCCGCCGAGACGGCAAAAGAGGCTCGGATTGCGTTTCTGATGCTGCCCGGTGTCGGCACCAAAGAGGACATCAAAGAAGCGCAGGACAACGGCGGGTCGATCTGCCGGATCGCCACCCATTGCACCGAGGCCGACGTGTCGATTCAGCACTTCGGTCTGGCCCGCGAGCTGGGCCTGGAAACGGTCGGGTTTTTGATGATGGCTCACACCATTGCACCGGAGAAACTGGCCGCCCAAGCCCGCATCATGGCCGATGCCGGCTGCCAATGCGTCTATGTTGTGGACTCCGCGGGCGCCCTGGTGCTCGACGGAGTGGCCGACCGGGTGTCGGCACTGGTCGCCGAACTCGGTACGGATGCCCAGGTTGGTTTTCATGGACACGAGAACCTCGGCCTAGGCGTGGCCAACTCGGTGGAGGCGGTGCGTGCGGGTGCCAAGCAAATCGACGGCAGTGTGCGACGCTTCGGCGCGGGTGCGGGCAATGCGCCCGTGGAAGCCCTGATCGGGGTTTTCGACAAGATCGGTGTCAAGACCGGCATCGATTTCTTCGACATCGCCGACGCCGCCGAGGATGTGGTGCGGCCGGCCATGCCCGCCGAGTGCCTGCTCGATCGCAACGCGCTGATCATGGGGTATTCCGGGGTGTACTCCAGCTTCCTTAAACACGCCGTTCGTCAGTCCGAGCGCTACGGTGTGCCGGCTCACCAGCTGTTGCACCGCGCCGGTCAGCGCAAACTCATCGGTGGCCAGGAGGACCAACTCATCGACATCGCTTTGGAGATCAAGCGCGAGCAGGATAGTGGCGCGTTGACCACCAATTAACGACACTATCAATCGTTTGGTGGTGCACTAGTTTCGGCGGCCTGGATTGGCCGAATCGGACAAATTCCGCCCGGTTTGTCCTAGCGTTTTGTGGGGGGTCAGCTGGGACAAAGGGGACGGGTGTCATGAACTGCGCGGTGTTGCCGCCGGAGATCAACCTTTCCACTACCCGCCCGAGAGCGGACGTGTCATCACGGTCAGCCGTACGCCGTATCGGGGCACCACGCCTCCACGTCCGGCCCCGGCCGCTTGCATGCCGGGCAGTCCGGGCATTCCAGCAGCGGGGACGTCGCCGCCGGGCAGGGTGGTCATTGGGGTGGCGTCGAACGCCCTGACGGTAGTGACCGTCGGCGCCTTCCAGGCGGACGGCACCGACATTTGCCCGATCGTGCCCGCGCTGCGCATAGCGGCCGAGACTTCGCCCGGACCGCGAAGTGCTCCGTCCGATAATGCCTTGGCCATACTGGTCAGTGGGGCGAGCAACGGCGGGGCCAGGTCGGCTGCGGCGGGCGCGGCGGACGCGGCCGCACTCCCCAGGTCGGGCAGAATCCCCAGATTCTTCTCGGCCCCAATGATCCCGGTACCCATCGAACTTATGTTGTTGATCGAGCCGATCGTTGTGTACCAAGCCAGGAGGCCGTCGAGGATAGTGAAGTCGTCCCCGACGATGCTCGGGAACGGTATCGCGTTGACGATTTCGCCCGCCTCCAAAAAGAACGGCGTCAGCTCCGGCGCGATCGGAATGAGCAGTATCCCGATCTCTTCCAGGAGGTTTCCCAACCAGTTGCCGTCGGCGACGGCGGCGTTGGCCGTGGCGCGGGCGACCGCGGCGTGTTGAGCGGTCAGGCCGGCCGGGTTGGTGTTCTGCTGGGGGGAGGTGAAGGGTGTCAACGCCCTCGCCGCCGCCGAGGTGGTCGCGTAGTCGTACATCGCGGTGGCGTCCTGCTCCCACATCTCGGCGTACAACGTCTCAAGGGCCGCGATCGTCGCGGTGTTCTGGCCAAAGAAGTTGGTCGCTATCAGCGATAGCACCTGTGCGCGGTTGGCGACGATCGTCGGCGGCGGCACCGTCATGGCGAATGCCTGCTCGAAGCCGGACGCGGCCGCTGTGGCCTGCACGGCTGTCTGACTTGTCTGCGCGGCCGCCGTGGTCAGCCACTCAACATACGGGGTGACCGCCACAATCATCGACACAGCCGATGGGCCCACCCATAGCGAGCCGGTGAGGCTCCCGATCACCGTTCGGTAGTTCTCGGCCGCCGACTGCAATTCAGCCGAGACCTGAGCCCAGGCTGCCGCGGCGGCCCACAATGATCCCGGGCCCGGCCCGCTATACATCCGTCCGGAGTTGACTTCCGGCGGTAGCATCGCGAAATCCATGAACATGCCGAATGCCTTCCCTAGTTGGTCGCGGTGGCTTTTGGGGTGTGGTGTCTGGAGCGGGTAGCTGGGATCTGGTGGTGTGCTGTTCGGCCCTGAACGATGTGGAAGTCCTAACCACTCCGCAAATCGGGTGCTTGCTAGATCCGTTGTGCCGGTACGACTCTCGGCTTCACGACATTGGCGCCGGTTATGGCGGCGACTGTTGTACTCGCCGTTAGGTGAATCCTCTCCGTAGACCCGCTGCATCCATAGCAAATAATGATCTACTGGGACTATCTGCCTACGCAACAGTAAGTGATGGCAATCATTCTGTTTTGATGGGTTAGCTGTCGCCGGATCGGCGTGCTCGCCAATCGGCGGACCCGGGTGGTGAGCGGGCTTCGTTTCCAATCGCCCGGCACGACACGTGCGGATGTTCGCCATTGACTCAAAACAGGAACACGTTCTAGCGTCGAAGTCGTGCTCTCTACTCCCTTTTCTGGCCCGCTCTGCGAGGCGATCGCGGAGGCGGAGAAGCTGGTGGTCGCCGCCCCGCATGTCGAAACCGAAGCCGATCTACTCGAAGGTCTGCAGTACCTGGCCGGTTGTATCGCGGGATGCACGCATCTGGCCTTCGACTACGAGCGCGACCACCCGTTCCTGCAGGCCGGGACGGGGCCGTTCACCAAGATGGGCCTGGACAACCCCGACACCCTCTACTTCGGGACCCGGGTGCACGCCGACCGCGACTATGTGGTCACCGGCGTGCGCGGCACCACCACCGATCTGAGTTTTCAGGTGCTCGGCGGGGAGTACACCGATAACAACGTGCCGGTTAGCCAGGCGGCGTTTGACGACCGTGAACTCGACATCGCCGCGGACGGTAGCTTCGAATGGCGGCTGCGGCCAAGTGGTCCCGGGCAACTGGTGATTCGCGAGGTGTACGGCGACTGGTCACAGCGGCGCGGCACGCTGGCTATCCGCAGGTTGGACACCGCGGGCACCGCGCCGCCGCCGCTGACCCGAGAAAAGGTCGAAAAGCGCTACGCCACAGCGGGGTCCCAACTGGTGAACCGGGTGAAAACGTGGCTGCAATTCCCGCAGTGGTTCTATCTCAATATCCCGGTCAACACCATGGTGGCGCCCCGGCTGACGCCCGGCGGCCTGACCACCCAATACTCGTCCGCCGGCCATTTCGAGCTACGGCCCGATCAGGCGCTGGTGATCACGATTCCGGCAAGCGATGCCCCCTACCTGGGCTTCCAGCTGGGCAGCATGTGGTACATCTCGCTGGATTACATCAACCACCAGACTTCGTTGAACAACAGCCAGGCCCAAGCGGATCCGGACGGCAAGGTGCGTATCGTGGTCGCCGATCAAAATCCGGGCGTGACCAACTGGGTCGAAACGCTCGGCCATCGGCGCGGCTTTCTGCAGTTCCGCTGGCAGCGGGTGTCGCGGGAGCTCACCGAAGCCGACGGACCCACCGTCGAGCTGGTCGACTTGGACGCCGTCGGGGCTGCGCTGCCGCATTACCAACACAACAAGATTGCCGAGGACGCTTGGCGCGCTCGAATTGCATTGCGCCAGCAACAAATTGCAGCCAGGATGCTGGGATGATGACGGCAATGCTCAAGCGAAAGGTCGTGGTGATCAGTGGTGTCGGGCCGGGACTGGGGACCACGCTGGCGCATCGATGCGCGCGCGACGGCGCCGACCTGGTGCTGGCGGCCCGAAGTACCGAACGGCTGGACGACGTCGCCAAGCAGATCACCGACATCGGACGCCGGGCGGTGGCCGTGCGCACCGACATCACCGACGACGATCAGGTGAGCGACCTGGTCGATGCCACACTCGCGGCGTACGGCAAGGTTGACGTGCTGATCAACAACGCGTTCCGGGTGCCGTCGATGAAGCCCCTGGCCGGCACCACATTTCAACACATCCGGGACGCGATCGAGCTCAGTGCGCTCGGGGCGCTGCGGCTCATCCAGGGATTTACCCCCGCCCTGGCGGAGACACATGGCGCGATCGTCAACGTCAATTCCATGGTGATCCGACACTCCCAGGTCAAATACGGTGCCTACAAGATGGCCAAGTCCACGCTGCTGGCCATGTCGCAGTCGCTGGCGACCGAACTCGGTGAGAAGGGCATCCGCGTCAATTCCGTTGCACCCGGCTATATCTGGGGTGACACGCTGCGAGGCTATTTCCAGCATCAGGCCGGCAAGTACGGCACCACCGTGGATCAGATCTATCAGGCGACCGCGGCGAACTCCGACCTCAACCGGTTGCCGACCGAGGACGAGGTGGCGTCGGCGATTCTGTTCCTGGCCAGCGACCTGTCCAGCGGCATCACCGGCCAGACCCTGGACGTCAATTGCGGGGAGTACCACACCTGATGACCGGCGCCGACGATGCAGAGCGCAGCGATGAGGAGGAGGCGGCGCAATAGTGACCGGCGCCGACGATGCAGAGCGCAGCGATGAGGAGGAGGCGGCGCAATAGTGACCGGCGCCGACGATGCAGAGCGCAGCGATGAGGAGGAGGCGGCGCAATGATGACCGGTCGTACCGATATCGGCACCGTCGACGAATTGCACGCGTCGGCCACCAAACTGGTCGGGCTCGACGATTTCGGCACGGACGAGGACAACTATCGCGAGGCGCTCGGCGTGCTGTTGAACTCGTACCATGCCGAGGCCGGCCTCACCGTGTTGGGCAGCAAGATGAACCGGTTCTTTCTGCGCGGCGCGCTGGTGGCGAGGCTGCTGTCCGAGTCCGCCTGGAAGCGGTATCCGCAGCACGCGGACGTCGTCATCGAACGGCCCATCTTCGTCACCGGGTTGGTGCGCACCGGCACCACCGCGCTGCACCGGCTGCTCGGCGCCGACCCGGCCCACCAAGGCCTGCACATGTGGCTGGCCGAGTACCCGCAGCCGCGTCCCCCGCGGGAAACCTGGGAAACCAACCCGTTGTATCGCCAGCTCGACGCGCAGTTCGCCCAGCACCACGAAGAGAACCCCGGGTACACCGGCCTGCACTTCATGGCCGCATATGAGTTGGAGGAATGCTGGCAGCTGCTGCGGCAGTCGCTGCATTCGGTGTCCTACGAGACCCTGGCGCATGTACCCAGCTACGCCGAATGGCTGTCGGAACAGGACTGGACCCCGTCCTATCGTCGGCACCGCCGCAACCTTCAGCTGATCGGACTCAACGACGCCGACAAGCGGTGGGTGCTGAAGAATCCCAGCCACCTGTTCGCGTTGGACGCCTTGATGGCGACCTATCCCGATGCCCTCGTGGTGCAGACCCATCGGCCGGTCGAGACGATCATGCCCTCGATGTGCTCGCTGGCCCAGCACACCACCGAAGGGTGGTCGACGACGTTCGTCGGCGCCCAGATCGGCGCGGACGCAATGGAAACCTGGTCGCGCGGGCTGCAGCGGTTCAACGCCGCACGGGCCAGATACGATGCGGCCCAGTTCTACGACGTCGACTACCAGGATTTGATCGCCGATCCGCTCGGCACGGCCGCCGACATCTATCGGTACTTCGGTCTGCCCCTAACCGAGGAGGCGAGACAGGCCATGTCGGCTATCCACGCCGAAAGCCAGACCGGCGCCCGGGCTCCCAAGCACACGTACTCGCTGGCTGACTACGGGCTCACCGGCGAAACGGTCAAGGAGCGATTCGCCGGGCTGTAACCCGCTGGCCCGGTGGTACCGGGACGTTTGTGCTGGATTTGCTACATGGTGCCGAAGTGGTATCACTTCGTGCTTACTAGGCATTCCTTGTGGAAGGCGAGCTGAAGAAGCTCGCGATGAGCTTTCTAGTGTTGGCTCCGGAAATCAATTCTTTGCGGATGTTTCTCGGTGCGGGGCGCCTGCAATACCGGTGCCTTCAACGGGGGCGCCGGTCAATACCGGCCTTGGAAACTCTGGCAACATCACCACGGGCGGCTTCGACTCGGGCTTCGCCAACTCGGGCATGTTCGTCTCGGGCGCGTTCCATTCGAGCAACAACCAGTCGGGCTTGTTCGGCTAGTGCCGCGAAATCATTCCAAAGACGATCGACTCAGTCGTCGCCTGCGTCGGGCAGCGCCTCCAAATAGCCTTCGGCTACCGCGTGTTCGATGCTATCGGTCAGCTTCGGGCAGGCCCTAGTGCGTGCGGTATCTCCACCCGCCGCGCGGACTTCGGCAAAGTACGCGCAGCGCGCCGACGCGTCAGTGTTCCATTGCACCGCCGTGTGACCAGGCCCTAGCCTTTTGACGGTCACGGTCACGTGGCAGAACCGGCAATCCACCGGCTGCAGGCCCGCCGTAAGATAGCGTTCGCGGTCGGCGCGGCTGGCCTCGCGAACCGCGGCTGCGCCTTGCGGATCATTAGCGAAATCCCTTGACTTCGACCATGATCCACGCCCACCGCGCTGCGCGGGTGCATCGTCGTGATCATGGTGATCACCGTGCAGTAGCAGCATCGACCGGGCCAGCCGATCGACGTCAGGAACCGCCTGATCGTCGGGCATGTCCGTTAGTGTTGCTCGGCGGGCACTTCGCCGGGAGCCGTGGCCTCGGCGTCCTTCGCCTTCAGGTTCTTTTCGACCTCGGCGTTCCAGAACTCGTTGGCGCGCGTGGTGTCCACCTCGATTTCGAAGCGTTCCACCATCTCTGGCTTTATGTCGGCCACGTCCACGTAGAACTGCTCATACCAACGGCGGAGCTGATACACCGCGCCGTCCTCCTCGACCAGCAGGGGGTTGTCGATCCGGGTCTTGTGCTTCCAGATCTCGACGTCCTGCAGGAAGCCCTTGCTGACGCCCTCGGTGAACACCCGCGACAGCTTGTCGGTCATCTTTTCGTCCATGCCCTTGGGCTTTTCCACGATGACGCCCCACTGCAACATGAACGAGTTCTGGGTCACCGGGTAGTGGCAGTTGATCAGGATCGATTCGGCCTTGTAGTCGCCGTAGCGGTTGTGCAGCCAGTTGATCATGAACGACGGCCCGAAGTAGGAGGCCTCCGAATCCAGGTGGGCCTCGCCGTAGGAGGTACCCAGATCGTCCACATCGGGCCGGCCGACGTTGTGCAGGTACTGCGAGGCGATGTGGCCTTCGAAGACGTTCTTGAAGTACGTCGGCAAACCGAAATGGATGTAGAAGAAGTGCGCCATGTCGGTGACGTTGTCGATGATGTCGCGGCAGTTGGACCCTTCGATGAGGATGCTGTTCCATCGCCAGTCGGTCCATTCGTCGCTGGCGGCTTCGGCCAGCTCGGGGATCCGGACCGCGGGGTCCGGGGATTGCCTTCGTGGTCGTGCCAGACGAACAGCAGGCCGCTGCGCACATCCGTCGTCCACGATCGGGTGCGCGCCATTCTGGGTGTGCGTTTGGCGTACGGCACCAACTTGCAGCGGCCGTCCCCGCCCCAGCGCCAGTCGTGGAACGGGCAGGCGACCTCGTCGCCTTTGATGGTGCCTTCGGACAAGTCGCCGCCCATGTGCCGGCAGTAGCCGTCCAGAACCTTCAGGTCCCCATGGGAGTCCGCGAACACCACCAGCTTGGTGCCGAACGCCTCGACCCCGTGCGGCTTCCCGTCCAGGTAGTCATTCGCGACGCCCAGGCAATGCCAGCCCCGGGCGTACCTGGTCGGCAACGCTCCGGCATCGATCTCTCGAACACCGACCCCACTCGTGTCGGTACTCACCCTGTCACCTCCAGATCGCTAGCTCCAACTAGAACACGTTACAGTTTTCTCTCCGGTGAATGCAACGACGGCGAGCCTGGCCACGGCATATGCATATTGCGGTATACGTAAACGATGCCGCTGTATTCCTTCGAGGGTCGGTCGCCCCGGATCGATCCCACCGCGTTTGTGGCCCCGACGGCCACCCTGGTCGGCGACGTAACCGTCGAGGCGGGGGCGTCGGTATGGTTCAACGCCGTGTTGCGCGGCGACTACGCGCCCGTCGTCGTGCGGGAGGGCGCCAACGTGCAGGACGGGTCGGTATTGCACGCACCGCCGGGCATCCCGGTCGACATCGGACCCGGGGCCACGGTGGCACACCTATGCGTCATCCACGGCGTCCACGTCGGATCCGAGGCGCTGATCGCCAACCACGCTACGGTTCTCGACGGCGCGGTGATCGGCGCGCGCGCCATGATTGCGGCTGGAGCGTTGGTGGTGGCCGGCACCCAGATTCCGGCCGGAATGCTGGTAACCGGGGCGCCCGCCAAGGTGAAGGGGCCGATTGAAGGAACGGGCGCGGAAATGTGGGTCAACGTCAACCCGCAGGCCTATCGCGACCTGGCGGCACGGCATCTGGCCGGACTGGAACCGATCTAGGCGATAGCCGCCCGGGTCCCTGCGGGGTTACCCCATCTGCAGTTTCAGCAACCGGTGGTGGTAGTCGATCACGTAGACGGCACCCGCATCGTCCACCGCCACGTCGATCGGCGAGAAGAGTCCGGTAAAGGGCAGCTGGGACTGCGTATTCGAGCCGGCTGCCAGCTTCAACACCCGGTTGTCGTCCAGGTCGGCCACATAGACACTGCCGCTGCGGTCCACGGTCACACCGGCGGGAAATCTGAGGTCGGTGAACGGGAGGTATGCCGGTGTGGTCGATCCTGCGGTGAGTGCCGCCACCCGATTGTTGCCGCTGTCGGTGACGTAGACGGTGCCGGCATCGTCTATCGCCACATCGTAGGGATGATCGAGCTCGTTGAACGGCAGTTCGGCGGGGGTAGTCGCGCCCGCGGGCAGTTTCAACACCTTGTTGTTCTCGTAGTCGACGACATAGAGGCTGTCGCTGCGGTCCACCGCCAAACCATGCGCTTCGCCAAGGCCGCTGAACGGGAGCGCGATTGGGGTTTTCGACCCGGCCGGCAGGTTCAGTACCTCGTGGCTCACTTCATCAATGACATAGAGGCCGCCGTTGCTGTCTATGGCCAGGCCAGCGGGAACGAGAGAGTCGCTGAAAGGCAACGCGGTCGCGGTGGTGGCCCCGGCCGGCAACTTCAGCACTCGCTTGTGACCCGAATCGGCCACGTAGACGGCGCCTAGGTCGTCCACCGCCAGCCCATCGGGATCCCAAAGGTCGACCGGCAGCACGACCTGGGTGGGAGCGGAGTGGGTGGTCGGCTGTGCGGTCCGACTGGACGCGGCCCAGCCGGAGGATGTTTCCTCGATCATCAGGTAGCCGACGACTGCAAGGATCGCGACGGCGACCAGCCCAACATGCGCGATGGCCCAGGTGCGTCGATTTCGGGGTAGCCGGCAACCTCTGAGTTTGTTCAAATCCACAGGCCAGCTTCCTTTTCACCCGAGTGACCGCGCCCGAGGGAGACTACCTGCGGATTTGTCCAGGCGCGAATCGGCGGTCGGGCGATCCATTATGAAATTCATCACATTCGGCCGGTCGGTCGTATCGCCCGGTTCACCTGGGGGCGCGAGCTACACCTTTAGAGCGCTGGCCGCCGCTCGGTCCATCTCCCAGTACGCGCGCAGGGCCACCAGCTGGCCGTCGTCGTTGGCTTTGTAGGTGAACACGCCTTCCGCGGTGACCTGATATTCGCCCGTCGTGATGAGAATGTGCCCGACGTTGGCTTCTTCGTTGCCGCATTGGTAGGTGTCGCGGAAGAAGAACTCGATTCTGTCGGTGTTGGCGATGGCCTTGTCCCAGAAGGCGGAGATCGCGTCGCGCCCCCGGTGGCCCTTGCCTTCCGGGTCGAAGGCCGACGGTCCGATGGGGTCCTCGACGATGGCGTCGTCGGTGAAAACCGCCAGCCAGGCTGCCTTGTCGCGGGACTCGACCGCCGCCCGGGAGCGGCGACCGGCCTCATGCGCGGGGTGTGTGGACTTGTGCTCGCCGATCATGCGGCCCTCTTTTCGGGTTTCTCGCTGCCGACCACCCACATGGAGTAGTACTGCGAGCCGCCGCCGTAGGCGTGTCCCAAGGCCTTTCGCGCACCCGGAACCTGGTGAGCCCCACCCTTGCCCATGACTTGAATCGCGGCCTCGGCGAAGCGAATCAAGCCCGAGGCGCCGATCGGATTGGAGGACAGCACGCCACCGGAAGGGTTCACTGGTAGCCGACCGCCGATAGCGGTCTCGCCGGCTTCGGTGAGTTTCCAGCCCTCGCCCTCGGGGGCAAACCCCAGGTTCTCCAACCACATCGGCTCGAACCAGGAGAACGGAACGTAGATTTCGGCGGCGTCGATCTCGTCGATGGGACTGGTTATGCCGGCCGACTGCCACAGCGCCGCGGCCGCGTCACGCCCGGCCTGTGGGTTGACCTGATCTCGTCCGGCGAACGCCAGCGGCTCGGTACGCAGCGCGGTGGCATGGATCCAGGCCACCGGATGCCCTTGCGCCAGCCGCGCGTCCGCGATCTCCTCGCTGCCGATCACGACCGCGCACGCACCGTCCGACGACGGACACGTCTCATCGAAACGTATTGGATCCCAGAGCATCTGAGATTTCATCACCTTCTCCAGGGTGATGTCGGGCTGCTGCAGATGCGCCAGCGGATTGCGGCTACCGTTGAGCCGGTCCTTGACCGCAACCATGGCGCCGATGTGTGTCGGGGCGCCAGAGCGGCGGATATAGGCCCGCACGTGCGGGGCGAAGTATCCCCCCGCCCCGGCGCCGACCGGTTTGGTGAAGGGAACCGGAATCGACAACGCCCACATGGCATTGGATTCCGACTGCTTTTCCCAGGCCATCGCCAGCACCCGGCGGTATTTACCGGACTGCACCAGGCTGGCTGCCACCACCCCGGTGGAGCCACCAACCGAACCGGCGGTGTGCACCCGGATCAGCGGCTTGCCCGTCGCGCCAATGGCGTCGGCCATGAACAGCTCCGGCATCATCACGCCTTCGAAGAAGTCGGGTGCCTTGCCGACCGCGACGGCGTCGATGTCGTCGAAGGTGGAGCCGGAATCGGCCAGCGCCCGGTCGATGGCCTCACGTACCAGGCCGTTCATCGAAACGTCTTGTCGCTTGGCGACATACCTGGTCTGCCCGGTGCCGAGCACCGCGGCCAGCCTTCCGGCCATCAGCTCTTTCCTTCCAGGACCGCGACCAAGTTCTGTTGCAACGCCGGCCCGCTGGTAGCGTGCGCCAGCACCCGTCGTGCTGATCCGTTCCAGATATGTTGTGCCGCCAAGCCAATGCGCTCCAGGCCGGCGACGAACATGGGGTTGGCGGCCAGCGCGCCGCCGGACGGATTGACCTTCGTCTTACCCGGAAGCCCGATGGCCTCCGCGAGGATCAGGTGCTGGTGGGTGAACGGCGCGTGGATCTCCGCAACGTCGAGGTTGGCGGTATTGCCGCCGGTGGCCGCCTCGGCCGCTACCCTGGTCGACGGCGACTCGGTGATGTCGCGCACCCCCAGCGCCGGAGACTCGATGCGGTGTTCGATCCCGGTGATCCAGGCCGGGTTCTCCCGTAGTTCGCGGGCACGGTCGCCGGCAGCGAGCACGACCGCGGCGGCGCCGTCGGTAATTGGTGCAATGTCGTGGCGGCGCAGCGGATCAGCGAAAAATGGCCGGTCGAGCAACTCCTCGACGCTGACCGGCGGTTCCACGGAGTCCACCCGACGCGCGTTTGCGAAGGAATCGAACGCAACGCGCGCCATCTGCTCGTAGGTCCACTTGCCGGAGTCCAGTCCAATGCGGGCCTGCAGTCCAGCCATCGACACCGAATCCGGCCACAACGGCGCGACGGTGTAGGGATCGGTCTGTCGCGACAGGACACGACGCAGCGTTCCGGCCGAGGATTTCCCGAAGCCGTACACCAGCGCGGTGTCAACCTCGCCGGTCAGCAGTTTGATGTAGGCCTCATAGAGTGCCCACGCGGCGTCCATCTCGACGTGCGATTCGTTGATCGGCGGAACGGCTCCGATCGAGTCGATCGCGGAGATAAATGAAAACGCCCTTCCGGCAAGGTAATCCGAAGAGCCCGAACACCAGAATCCGATGTCGCCCTTAGTGATGCCCAGCTCGTCGTAGAGCCGGGCGAAGCATGGCATCAGCATCTCGACACCGTTGGTGGTGCCGTCGGTCCGGCGCACGTGCGGGAAGTGCGCGAAGCCGACAACGGCTACGTCGGCGACGTTGCGAGCGCTCATTTGGTGGGGCCCTTTACAGGTGGTGCTTGTAGGTGTCGTACTCGGCGTCCGGTTCGTCGGTCGGGCGGAAGTACTCGATGTTGTCGATGCCCAGTCCCCACTCCTCGCGCGGCTTCCACACCGCCTCGACGCGCATGCCCATTCGCACTTCGTGCGCCTCGATCTCGGAGACCAGATGCAAAAACGGAATGTCGGCGCCATCAAGCAGCACATAGGCCGCCACGTAGGGCGGTTTGATGCGCTGGCCCAGGAACGGGATGTTGATGATGGCAAACGTCGTGACCGTGCCCTTGTCCGCCAACTCGACGAACTCGGTGGTCGCCAGGCCGGTGGCCGGGTCGGCTCCGTGCGGCGGGAAGTAGACCTTGGCTTTCTCGCCGCTGCCGCTCCGTGTTCTGGCGCCCAGCAGTTTGCCCTCGGCCAGGGCGCGCAGGTACGCGCTCTCCTCGTGCGAGGCGCTGTGCGCAATCTGCATGTGGACCGGCGTGACGATCATGGTGACCGGGTCCAGGTCGCCGGTGGGCTCAGGTGTCGGCTCGGCGTCCTCGCCGAGGGTGAAGTGGGCGATGTCGGTGATGGCGCCGACGGTCTCGTCGGCCCAGTGCACGCGTACCCGGGTGCCGATTTCTATCGTCTCGGGCTCGCCCGCGTCTACCGCGTGCAGGAGCAAGGTGTCGGCGCCGTCGAGCTTGATCAGCGCCCAGGCGAACGGCCGATCCAGCGGCTGGCCCTCCAGCGGCTCGGGTTGCCAGGTCCAGGACGCGACGGTGCCCACACTGGCCACCGGTACCATCTCGCCCAGCGGTTCATAGGTGACCGGGTCATATTCCGCCGGCGGCACATGCACTCGGCCATCGGATCCGCGCACCCCCAATATGCGGCGGTCGCGCAATGCGGTGAAGAACTTGCCTAGCGTGGGCCCCACCGAACGGGTGTAGTCGAAGGACAACGTCAACGGGGCGGAGAGAGGCGGCTCAGGGTGATCGATCAGCGTCGGGCCGCTCGGGCTGGCTGTCACGCCTTCGAGTAGAACAGGTTCTAAGAATGGTTTCAACTAGGCCCTATTGCGGGCCTTAGGGAGGCAGAGATGAAGCTCGGACTGCAGCTGGGGTATTGGGGCGCTCAGCCGCCGCAGAACCACGCGGAACTTGTCGCCGCGGCCGAGGCCGCCGGATTTGATGCGGTGTTCACCGCCGAGGCGTGGGGGTCCGACGCCT
Organism: Mycobacterium decipiens; assembly: GCF_963853665.1. Classification (NCBI taxonomy): domain Bacteria; kingdom Bacillati; phylum Actinomycetota; class Actinomycetes; order Mycobacteriales; family Mycobacteriaceae; genus Mycobacterium; species Mycobacterium decipiens. The sequence goes on along the minus strand of NZ_OY970459.1, from coordinate 4,792,258 downwards.
ACACACCGCTGGCCTGGTGGGGCTCGTCGACGCAGCGGCTGCGGCTGGGCACGTCGGTGATCCAGCTGTCCGCGCGCACCCCGACGGCATGCGCGATGGCCGCGCTGACGCTGGACCATCTCAGCGGGGGCCGGCACATTCTCGGCCTCGGCGTGTCCGGCCCGCAGGTGGTCGAGGGGTGGTACGGCCAGCGGTTTCCCAAGCCACTGGCCCGCACCCGTGAATACGTCGACATCATTCGCCAGGTGTGGGCCCGGAAAGCGCCGGTGACCAGCTCCGGGCCGCACTACCCGCTGCCAGTGACGGGGGAGGGCGCGACAGGCCTGGGTAAGGCGCTCAAACCCATCACCCATCCGCTGCGTGCCGACATTCCGATCATGCTGGGGGCCGAGGGGCCGAAGAACGTCGCGCTAGCCGCCGAAATCTGTGACGGATGGCTGCCCATCTTCTATTCGCCGCGGATGGCCGACATGTACAACGAATGGCTCGACGAGGGTTTCGCGCGGCCCGGCGCCCGCCGCAGCCGCCAGGAATTCGAGATCTGTGCGACCGCGCAGATCGTCGTCACCGACGACCGGGCGGCCGCGTTCTCGGGACTCAAGCCATACCTGGCGCTCTACATGGGTGGTATGGGCGCCGAGGACACCAACTTCCATGCCGACGTCTATCGCCGGATGGGCTACGCGGAGGTGGTCGATGAGGTCACCCGGCTGTTCCGGTCCAACCAGAAGGACAAGGCCGCGGAGGTTATCCCGGACGAACTCGTCGACGACGCCGTGATCGTCGGTGACCTTGATTACGTGCGTAAGCAGATCGCGGTCTGGGAGGCCGCCGGGGTCACCATGATGGTGGTGACCGCAGGCAGCCCGGAGCAGATCCGCGACCTTGCCGCCCTGGTCTGATCGGTCCTTGCCAGAGGATTAGAACGCGTTCTAGATTGGGCTGGTGGGTTCGCCCTCTTGCGGTTCAGATCGGGTGCGCGTCGCCGAAGGTCATTTCCACGTTGGCTGCCGACTGGGACACCAGCGCCCGCTTGGGCAGACCCAGCGAGGCAAGTTCTTTGGCGTAGGGATGGTCGCCAAGTCGCAGCCGGGCGCCGCCGAGTCTGGCCCGCATGCCCGCGATCCGCATCTCCCACGGGATCTCCCGGGTGACACCGTCTCGGTGGGAGTACGTCTTCAACACTTGCGAGCCGCGGGTGGGCATCGGCAGGCCACGGCTGAACTCGAGCCCGGCGATCAGCTGCCCGTCGGCGCTGACGTCGAAACCGAACTTGGCGTCCTCGCGCACGGTGAAATCGGCCATGATCTTCGGGAAGCCCCAGATGGTGCGGCCGGCCTCGAGCGTGAACTCCTGGTCCACCGGCAGGTGGTGGATGAACGCGGCAGCCTTGGCCAGTGCGCGGGGCCCGCGGGCTTGGGTGCCGGGCGGGCTCACCATGACCGCGGTGCCGTACTCGTGGTACTGCCCCAGATCGCCGTCCACATAGCGCACCAGCATCTGCGTCACGATCGCTTTACCGGGCAGGTACTCGCACACCCGCAGGCCGCTGTAGTCGATGAGCCGCTGTGTTGCGTCGGCGGGCACCGAGAACATTGCGGAGTGCAGATTCGCGGTGCGAATGCGCACCGGCATGGTGAGCACCGTGCCGGCGATGGTGTGTTGTGAAGCAGACATATCGCTCACTGTAGTGCGGAGGATTGCGATGACTGAAGCGGTTGCTGGGGCCATTTCGGGGACTAAGCCGGACGTGGATCTGGCCGACGGCAACTTCTACGCCAGCCGCGAGGCGCGGGCGGCGTATCGGTGGATGCGCGCCAACCAGCCGGTATTTCGCGACCGAAACGGGCTGGCCGCGGCATCGACGTATCAGGCCGTGATCGACGCCGAGCGGCAGCCCGAGCTGTTCTCCAACGCCGGCGGCATCCGTCCCGACCAGCCCGCCATGCCGATGATGATTGACATGGACGATCCCGCACATTTGTTGCGGCGCAAGCTGGTCAATGCCGGCTTTACGCGCAAGCGAGTGAAGGACAAGGTGGAATCGATCGCCGCGCTGTGCGACACGCTGATCGACGCGGTGTGCGAACGCGGCGAGTGCGACTTCGTTCGGGACCTGGCCGCGCCGCTGCCGATGGCGGTGATCGGCGACATGCTCGGGGTGCGTCCGGAGCAGCGGGACATGTTCCTGCGGTGGTCCGACGATCTGGTGACATTCCTCAGTTCGCATGTGTCGCAAGACGATTTCCAGGTCACCATGGACGCGTTCGCGGCCTACACCGAGTTCACCCGGGCCACCATCGCCGCGCGGCGGCAAGAACCCACCGACGACCTGGTCAGTGTACTGGTGAGTTCCGAAGTCGACGGCGAGCGGCTGACCGACGACGAACTCATCATGGAGACGCTGCTCATTCTGATCGGCGGCGACGAGACGACAAGGCATACGTTGAGTGGGGGTATTGAGCAGCTGCTGCGCAACCGTGATCAGTGGGAGTTGTTGCTGGCCGACCCTTCTTTGCTTCCGGGGGCAATCGAGGAGATGCTGCGGTGGACCGCACCGGTGAAGAATATGTGCCGGGTGCTGACCGCGGATACCGAGTTTCACGGCACGGCGTTGCGTGAAGGCGAAAAGATGATGCTGCTCTTCGAGTCGGCCAACTTCGACGAGGCGGTGTTCGATGAGCCAGAGTCGTTTGATATTCAGCGAAACCCGAACAGCCACTTGGCGTTCGGGTTCGGAACCCATTTCTGCCTAGGCAATCAGCTGGCCCGATTGGAGCTGTCCCTGATGACCGAGCGGGTGCTGAGACGGCTCCCTGACCTGCGGCTGGCCTCCGATGGCTCGGCGTTGCCGCTGCGGCCGGCGAATTTCGTCAGCGGTTTGGAAGCTATGCCGGTGGTATTCACCCCTAGCGTGCCGCTGCGCTGAGCGTGCCGAGCGTGAAGCCCGCGCGAATTTCCGCTTGTTTTTTCGCAGTGTGCTCACGCTCGGCGACGGTGGCCTACCGGTTCTGGAAGTTAGGCGGGCGCTTCTCGGCGAAGGCCTTCGGGCCCTCCTTGGCGTCCTCGGACAGGAAGACCTTGATGCCGATCTGGGTGTCGATCTTGAACGCCTCGTTCTCGTGCAGTCCCTCGGTCTGGTGAATGGACCGCAGGATGGCCTGCACGGCGAGTGGGCCGTTGGCCGAGATCATCTCCGCGATCTGTAGCGCCTTGGTCAGCGCCTGCCCGTCGGGCACCACATACCCGATCAAACCCATCTCCTTGGCCTCAGCCGCGGTGATGTGCCGTCCGGTCAGCAGCAGGTCGCAGGCCACCGTGTAGGGGATCTGGCGCACCAGCCGCACGGCCGAGCCGCCCATCGGGTAGAGGCTCCACTTGGCCTCGGAGATGCCGAACTTGGCGCTCTCGCCGGCGACCCGGATGTCGGTGCCCTGCAGGATCTCGGTACCACCGGCGATCGCGGGTCCCTCGACGGCGGCGATCAGCGGCTTGGTCAGGCGGCGCCCCTTCAGCAGCGCATCGATCCGCGACGGGTCGTAGCTACCGTCCTTGAACGAGTCGCCCGGCGGTCTCTTAGTTGCCGCCTTAAGGTCCATGCCGGCGCAGAAATAGCCACCGGCCCCGGTCAGGATGCAGCACCGGATGTCCGGATCGGTGTCGACGCGGTCCCAGGCCTCGACCATGATCCGCATCATTTCGGTGCTCAGCGCATTGCGGGCATGCGGCCGGTTCATCGTGACGATCAGCGTGTGTCCGCGCTGCTCGACGAGCGCGTCGGGTCCGGATTCCACATTTGCTGGCGCTCCGGGCACGGCTAGTCCCTCTCCGTCGACGTTATGACTAGGCTTGTCAAGAAATGTAACACGTTCTAGTTTGGTGGCCGTGGCCCTGAATATTGCCGACCTCGCTGAGCACGCCATCGACGCCGTGCCCGACCGCGTGGCCCTCATCTGTGGTGATGAGCAGCTGACTTACGCCCAACTAGAGGAGAAGGCGAATCGCCTCGCGCATTATCTGATCGATCAGGGGGTGCAACGGGACGACAAGGTCGGACTCTATTGCCGCAACCGCATCGAGATCGTCATCGCGATGCTAGGCATCGTGAAGGCGGGCGCCATCTTGGTGAACGTCAACTTCCGCTACGTCGACGGCGAGCTTCGCTACCTGTTTGACAACTCCGACATGGTGGCGCTGGTGCATGAGCGCCGATATTCCGACCGGGTCGCCAATGTGCTGCCCGACACGCCCAATGTCAAGACGGTGCTCGTTGTCGAGGATGGTTCCGACGACGACTATCAGCGCTACGGCGGCGTCGAGTTCCACTCCGCGATCGCGGACTGCTCGCCGGAACGCCACTTCGATGAGCGCAGTGCCGACGCAATTTACCTGCTCTACACCGGCGGTACCACCGGCTTCCCGAAGGGCGTGATGTGGCGCCACGAGGACATTTACCGCGTGCTGTTCGGCGGAACTGACTTCGCGACCGGTCAATTCGTCAAGGACGAGTACGACCTCGCCAAGGCCGCTGCCGCGAATCCGCCGATGATCCGCTACCCGATTCCGCCGATGATCCACGGCGCCACCCAGTCGGCCACCTGGATGTCGATCTTCTCGGGCCAAACCACCGTGCTAGCACCGGAATTCAACGCCGATGAGGTGTGGCGCACCATTCATAAGCATAAGGTGAACCTGCTGTTCTTCACCGGCGATGCGATGGCGCGCCCGCTGCTCGACGCGCTACAAGGGGGCAACGACTACGACCTTTCGTCGTTGTTCCTGTTGGCCAGCACCGCGGCACTGTTCTCACCGAGCATCAAGGAGAGGCTGCTCGAACTGCTGCCCAACCGGGTCATCACGGACTCGATCGGCGCTTCGGAGACCGGGTTTGGTGGCACCAGCATCGTCGTGGCGGGCCAGGCGCATACCGGTGGACCGCGAGTGACCATCGATCATCGCACCGTCGTGCTCGACGAGGACGGCAACGAGGTGCAGCCGGGGTCGGGCGTGCGCGGCGTCATCGCGAAGAAGGGCAACATTCCCGTCGGCTATTACAAGGACGAGAAGAAGACCGCCGAGACGTTCAAGACCATCAACGGGGTCCGCTACGCAATCCCCGGTGACTACGCCCAGGTCGAGGCCGATGGCACGGTCATCATGCTGGGTCGAGGTTCGGTGTCAATCAACAGCGGCGGCGAAAAGATCTACCCCGAAGAGGTCGAGGCGGCTTTGAAGGGGCATTCCGACGTATTTGACGCACTGGTGGTCGGCGTGCCAGATCCCCGCTACGGCCAACAAGTCGCGGCCGTTGTGCAGCCCCGGCCTGGGTCCCGTCCGACGCTGGCCGAGCTGGACAGTTTCGTGCGCGCCGAGATCGCGGGATACAAAGTGCCGCGCAGCATTTGGTTTGTCGACGAGGTGAAGCGTTCACCGGCCGGCAAGCCGGACTACCGCTGGGCCAAGGAGCAGACCGAGGCGCGACCCGCCGATGATGTGCATGCGGGCCATGTGACCTCCGGAGCTTGATCGCCGCCGACGCGATAGAACGCGGCCGCTAACCGGCGTTTGGACCGCTCTTTCCGGCACCCTGCCAGCCATCGCGCATTCGCTATGACGCGGGGCCGCCGCTTCCACCGGTGCCCGCGGTGCCCCCCTTGCCGCCGGCGCCGCCGCTGACTCCCGTCGGGCCGCCGCCTAGACCGCCGACACCGCCGTCGATGCCGGGTTCGCCGGGATTGGCGCCGCCGTCGCCAGCGCCGCCGTCGCCGCCGTCGCCGCCGTCGCCACCGTCGCCACCGTCGCCACCAGTGCCGCCGGTGCCGGTGCCGACGCCGGTGCCTCCGGCGCCGCCGGTACCGCCCGTGGCACCGGTACCGCCGGTACCGCCAGCACCACCCTTGCCGGATCCGCCGCCTGTGCCGCCCATGCCGGCGGATCCGCCGTCGCCGCCGTCGCCGCCGGCGCCGCCGTTACCGTTGCCGCCGGCACCGGCATTACCGCCGATGCCGCCGTTACCGGCGGCGCCGCCCACGCCGCCGGCGCCGCCCACGCCCGTACCGCCCGGAGCGGCGTTGCCGCCTTTGCCGCCATCACCGCCGGAGCCACCGTCGCCCGCGTCGCCCCCATTGCCGCCGCCAGTGCCGCCGTCGCCGCCGTTGCCACCCGTACCGGCGGCGCCGCCCGCGCCGCCGATACCGCCGGGGAGATTGCCGTTGCCGCGGTTGCCGCCGTTGCCGCCATCGCCGCCGTCGCCCGCGTCGCCACCGGCTCCGCCGGTACCACCGCCGGTCGAACCGATGCCGGCACCGCCGATACCGCCCTTACCGCCCGCGCCGCCAACTCCGCCGGCTTTACCGGCTGTGCCACTACCGGTTACGGCGCCGCCCTTCCCGCCGTCCCCGCCGCTTCCGCCCGCTCCTCCGGTTCCACCAGTGCCGTTGGCCCCGCCGCCAGCGCCACCTGCGCCGGCGGCGCCACCTGCACCGCCGGTCCCGCCAGATCCGCCATTTCCGCCGTTTTGGTTGGCCCCGCCGGATCCGCCGTTTCCGCCGCCGCCGCCGATGCCGCCGTTTCCGCCGTTTCCGCCGTTTCCGCCGCCGGCTCCGCCAATGCCCGCGCCGCCGGCTCCTCCCGCCCCGCCGGCCCCGCCGGCGAACCCGACCCCGCCGGCGGCGCCACTGCCGGCGGCTGCGTTTGCGCCTGTGCTGCCGGCTCCGCCGGTACCGCCGGTTCCGCCGGTTCCGCCGGCGCCGGAGCTGCCGTTAGCGCCCGTGCCCGACCCGCTGCCGCCGGCGCCGGCCGCGCCGCCGGTGCCGCCGGCGCCGCCAGCCCCGCCATTACCACCGGCGCCGGGCTCAGCGTCACCGCCGATGCCGCCGGTGCCGCCGATGCCGCCGTTGCCGCCGGTGCCGCCGTTGCCATTGCCGCCTGCGCCGGCGTCGCCGCCTTTGCCGCCGGCGCCGGCGGTGCCGCCCTTGCCGCCAGCGCCGCCGTCGCCGCCCGATCCGCCGACTCGGGGGTCGCCGATGCCGCCTTTGCCGCCGTTGCCGCCGTTGCCGCCGGCGCCGCCGGCGCCGCCGCCGCTGCCGCCGGTGCCGCCGGCCCCGCCGATGCCGGCCGCACCGCCGACACCGCCGGGTCCGCCAACCTCGCCTCCGTCGCCGCCGGTGCCGCCGTCGCCGGCCGCGCCGCCGGTCCCGCCGGCGCCGCCGCCGGTGGAGCCGATGCCCGCGCCGCCGGTGCCGCCCTTGCCGCCGTCGCCGCCCTTGCCGCCGGCGCCGCCGGGGTCGCTATTGAGAGGACCGTGGCCGCCGTGGCCGCCGGTGCCGCCGACCCCGCCGGTGCCACCGGTCCCACCCGTGCCGTTGGCACCCGCGACCGAGCCGGTGCCGCCGGCACCGGCCGCGCCACCGGTGCCGCCCTGGCCACCCTGGCCGCCGTCGCCGCCGGCCTTCCCCGTCATATTGGCGCTGTTGTCGGTGCCGGTGCCGCCGGTGCCGCCTTGTCCGCCGATGCCGCCGTTTCCGCCTTGGCCGCCGGCGCCTTGCATCCCGCCGGTGCCGGCGCCGCTCCCGCCGCCGTCGCCGCCTTGGCCGCCGGCGCCGCCGGTGCCGCCGGTGCCGCCTTGGGCTCCGGGTGCGGCGATGCTGGTGTTGTCGGCGCCCTTGCCGCCGGTGCCGCCGGTGCCGCCGGTGCCGCCGTCGCCGGCCGAGCCGTCGGCGCCCAGGGTGGCGCCGGTGCCGCCGGTGCCGGCGTTTCCGCCTTGTCCGCCGGTGCCGCCCTTGCCGCCGGCCTGGGCGGCTAGTAGCGGATCGGTGCCGTCGGTGCCGGTGCCGCCGGTGCCGCCTTGTCCGCCGATGCCGCCGTTTCCGCCTTGGCCGCCGGCGCCTTGCATCCCGCCGGTGCCGGCGCCGCTCCCGCCGCCGTCGCCGCCTTGGCCGCCGGCGCCGCCGGTGCCGCCGGTGCCGCCTTGGGCTCCGGGGGCGGCGATGCTGGTGTTGTCGGCGCCCTTGCCGCCGGTGCCGCCGGTGCCGCCGGTGCCGCCGTCGCCGGCCGAGCCGTCGGCGCCCAGGGTGGTGCCGGTGCCGCCGGTGCCGGCGTTTCCGCCTTGTCCGCCGGTGCCGCCCTTGCCGCCGGCCTGGGCGGCTAGTAGCGGATCGGTGCCGTCGGTGCCGGTGCCGCCGGTGCCGCCTTGTCCGCCGATGCCGCCGTTTCCGCCTTGGCCGCCGGCGCCTTGCATCCCGCCGGTGCCGGCGCCGCTCCCGCCGCCGTCGCCGCCTTGGCCGCCGGCGCCGCCGGTGCCGCCGGTGCCGCCTTGGGCTCCGGGGGCGGCGATGCTGGTGTTGTCGGCGCCCTTGCCGCCGGTGCCGCCGGTGCCGCCGGTGCCGCCGTCGCCGGCCGAGCCGTCGGCGCCCAGGGTGGTGCCGGTGCCGCCGGTGCCGGCGTTTCCGCCTTGTCCGCCGGTGCCGCCCTTGCCGCCGGCCTGGGCGGCTAGTAGCGGATCGGTGCCGTCGGTGCCGGTGCCGCCGGTGCCGCCTTGTCCGCCGATGCCGCCGTTTCCGCCTTGGCCGCCGGCGCCTTGCATCCCGCCGGTGCCGGCGCCGCTCCCGCCGCCGTCGCCGCCTTGGCCGCCGGCGCCGCCGGTGCCGCCGGTGCCGCCTTGGGCTCCGGGGGCGGCGATGCTGGTGTTGTCGGCGCCCTTGCCGCCGGTGCCGCCGGTGCCGCCGGTGCCGCCGTCGCCGGCCGAGCCGTCGGCGCCCAGGGTGGCGCCGGTGCCGCCGGTGCCGGCGTTTCCGCCTTGTCCGCCGGTGCCGCCCTTGCCGCCGGCCTGGGCGGCTAGTAGCGGATCGGTGCCGTCGGTGCCGGTGCCGCCGGTGCCGCCTTGTCCGCCGATGCCGCCGTTTCCGCCTTGGCCGCCGGCGCCTTGCATCCCGCCGGTGCCGGCGCCGCTCCCGCCGCCGTCGCCGCCTTGGCCGCCGGCGCCGCCGGTGCCGCCGGTGCCGCCTTGGGCTCCGGGGGCGGCGATGCTGGTGTTGTCGGCGCCCTTGCCGCCGGTGCCGCCGGTGCCGCCGGTGCCGCCGTCGCCGGCCGAGCCGTCGGCGCCCAGGGTGGTGCCGGTGCCGCCGGTGCCGGCGTTTCCGCCTTGTCCGCCGGTGCCGCCCTTGCCGCCGGCCTGGGCGGCTAGTAGCGGATCGGTGCCGTCGGTGCCGGTGCCGCCGGTGCCGCCTTGTCCGCCGATGCCGCCGTTTCCGCCTTGGCCGCCGGCGCCTTGCATCCCGCCGGTGCCGGCGCCGCTCCCGCCGCCGTCGCCGCCTTGGCCGCCGGCGCCGCCGGTGCCGCCGGTGCCGCCTTGGGCTCCGGGGGCGGCGATGCTGGTGTTGTCGGCGCCCTTGCCGCCGGTGCCGCCGGTGCCGCCGGTGCCGCCGTCGCCGGCCGAGCCGTCGGCGCCCAGGGTGGTGCCGGTGCCGCCGGTGCCGGCGTTTCCGCCTTGTCCGCCGGTGCCGCCCTTGCCGCCGGCCTGGGCGGCTAGTCAGCGGATCGGTGCCGTCGGTGCCGGTGCCGCCGGTGCCGCCTTGTCCGCCGATGCCGCCGTTTCCGCCTTGGCCGCCGGCGCCCTGGTTGGCGCCGCTCCCGCCGCCGGTGCCGCCAGCCCCGCCCGCGCCGCCGGCAAACCCGGCACCGCCCATTGCGCCGGAGCCTGCGGCGGCGTCGGAGCCGGCAGCGCCAGCCCCGCCCTGGCCACCGGTGCCGCCGGCACCGCCGATGCCGGCACCGCCGGCTACGCCGCCATGGCTCAAGAAGTGGCCGGCACCCCCGGCCCCCCGTTGCCAGCGGCGCCTCCGGTGCCACCGGCGCCTCCGGCGCCTCCGACACCACCCAGGCCGGCGACCGGGCCGTCGAACCCGGTGCCGCCGGTGCCGCCGATGCCACCGCTTCCGCCCTGGCCGCCGTGCCCGCCGTGCCCGAGCAGCAGGGCGGCTCGACCCCCGGCGCCGGCGTTACCGCCGGCCCCGCCGTCGCCGCCGGCACCGCCACCGTCAGCACCGGCACCGCCTGCGCCGCCTGCGCCACCATGCCCGCCCGCACCTCCGTGCATAAGCAGGCCGCCACGCCCGCCGGTACCGCCGTCGCCGCCGGCGCCACCAGCGCCGCCACCAGCGGTACCGGTGCTGCCGGCGCCACCGTGGCCGCCACCGCCGCCCGTGCCGAACAGCCACCCGGGCCTTCCGCCGTTGCCGCCGTGGCCGCCGCCCGTACCGCCATCACCGTTTCCGCCGAGGCCGCCCTTGCCGCCGGTGCCGACCAGCCATCCGCCGTTCCCGCCCTGTCCGCCGTTGCCGCCACCGAATCCGCCGGCGCCGCCGTTTCCGCCGCCCCCGAATAGCCAGGCGGCGTCGCCGCCGGCGCCGCCCGCTCCGCCGTCGATCCCGCCAGCGCCGCCGGTAGCGCCGCTGCCGAACAGCCACCCCCCGTTCCCGCCGTTACCGCCGTTCCCGCCTCCGATGCCGCCAGCACCGCCATATCCGCCGTCGCCGCATAGCAACCCGCCGTTGCCGCCGTTGCCACCGTGCAAGCCACCGGCGCCCCCGGCACCGCCGCGGCCCCAGAGGCCGGCGGACCCACCGGTCCCACCCGTCTGGCCCGTGCCGCCTGCCGCGCCACTGCCGCCGTTGCCGAGCAGCCAGCCGCCGTTCCCGCCGTTTCCGCCGGTTCCGCCACCGATGCCGCCGTCACCGCCCATGCCGCCGGGGCCTCCGTGGCCGAACAGCCATGCATGCCCGCCGGCCCCGCCGCTGCCGCCACCGATCCCGCCCGCTCCGCCCATACCGCCGCTGCCGTGCAACCAGCCGCCAGTTCCACCGGCTCCGCCGGGTGCACCGCCGATCCCGCCGGCTCCGCCGTTACCGCCGTTACCCAGCAGCCCGGCAGATCCACCGGCACCGCCGGCCTGGCCGGGTGCGCCGGGTGCGCCATGGCCGCCGCTGCCGAACAGCAGCCCGCCCGGCCGACCGGCCCCGCCCGGGGTCGTCGCGTTGGCGCCGTCTCCGATCAGCGGGCGTCCCAGCAGCGTCTGGCTGGGCGCATTGATCAGGTTCAGCAGGCTTTGCTCGGCGTTGATGGCCTCGGCCAACATGTACGAGCCGGCTCCGGCGCGCAACGTCTGGACGAACTGCTCTTGATATCTGGCCGCCTGCGCGCTGACGGCCTGATATTCCTGGCCATGCATGCGAAACAGCGCCGCGATTCGTGCTGACACCTCGTCGGCGCCCGCTTCCAGCACCTCTATCGTGGACGCTGCCGCCGCAGCGTTAGCCACGTTGACGGTCGATCCCAGATTCGCCAGGTGTCCGACGGCTGTTGCCACGATTTCCGGGGAGAACGAGACGTACGACATCAGCAAGCTCCAACCGGCGTAGGAAAGGCTTCGCAATCTCCGCCCCACGCCGAGGATCGCTTGGGTCGGACTCTAACTACCCTCCAGGCCGATTGTCAGTCTTTTTGCGAAATTTCGTACATATAGTCTTATCAGCGCCGAATCCCATGTGTTTAGGTCTGGAATCGCGCCTAAGCGCAAGCTGGCAGCATTCCGAAAATTGGCCCGCGGGTCCGGCGGCTGTTGCTACGACGACGGCCGAACGTTGTCCGTCTACAGTCTGAAGCGCGATGACGATCGATGTGTGGATGCAGCATCCGACTCAACCGTTTCTGCGCAGCGACATGTTGGCCTCGCTTCGGCGCTGGACCGGTGGGGCCATACCGGACGCCGACATCCCGATCCAGGCGACCATTTCGTCGATGGACGCCGCCCAGGTCGATCTCGGACTGCTCAGCGCGTGGCGCGGCCCGGGCGGCCAGGACTTGATTTCCAACGACGAGGTCGCGGAATGGATCTCATTGCACCCCAACCGGTTTACCGGTCTGGCGGCGGTCGACCTGGATCGCCCAATGACGGCCGTCCGCGAGTTGCGGCGCCGAGTGAACGACGGCTTCGTGGGTCTGCGGGTGGTGCCCTGGCTGTGGAACGCACCGCCCACCGACCGCCGCTACTATCCGTTGTTCGCCGAGTGCGTCGAGTCCGCGGTGCCATTTTGTACCCAGGTCGGTCACACCGGCCCGCTGCGGCCATCGGAGACCGGACGCCCGATTCCCTACATCGACCAGGTGGCCCTCGACTTTCCGGAGCTGGTGATCGTGTGTGGGCACGTCGGCTATCCGTGGACCGAGGAAATGGTCGCGGTCGCTCGCAAGCACGAGAATGTTTACATCGACACCTCCGCCTACACCATCAAACGGCTGCCGCAAGAGCTCGTCCGATTCATGAAAACCGGGACGGGACAACGCAAAGTCTTGTTCGGCACCAATTACCCGATGATCGGCCACGCGCACGCCCTGGCGGGTCTCGGCGAGCTCGGGCTCAGCGACGACGCTCGTCGCGACTTTCTGCACAACAATGCGGAGCGGGTCTTTCGGCTCGCCGAACGAAAGGTGGAGATGTGAACGGTGCCCAGGCTCTGATCAACACTTTGGTCGACGGGGGTGTCGACGTGTGCTTCGCCAACCCTGGCACGTCGGAGATGCACTTCGTCGCGGCGCTAGACACCGTTCCGCGCATGCGCGGCGTACTGACGCTGTTCGAAGGTGCGGCCACCGGGGCGGCCGACGGCTATGCCCGCATTGCCGGCCGGCCCGCGGCGGTGCTGCTGCATCTGGGCCCCGGACTGGGCAACGGTTTGGCCAACCTGCACAACGCGCGCCGCGCCCGGGTGCCGATGGTGGTGATTGTCGGAGATCACGCCACCTACCACAAGAAGTACGACGCCCCACTGGAATCCGATATCGACGCGCTCGCCGGCACCGTCTCGGGATGGGTGCGCCGGCCCGAGGCCGCCGTCGACGTCGGCGTGGAGGCCGCCCAAGCGATCGCGGCGAGCCGATCGGGTTCGCAGATCTCGACGCTGATCCTGCCCGCGGATGTGTGTTGGTCTGACGGTGCCGACCCCGCTGCGCCGGTAACCGCTCAACCTCGGGCGGCGGGTGTTGACGTGGGCCTGATAGCCAAGGTGCTGCGGACCGGAGAACCCACGGTGATTCTGGTTGGTGGGGACGGCACCCGGGGGCCTGGATTGGCCGCGGCGGTGCGGATCGCCGAAGCAGCCGGCGCCCGCGTGTTCTGCGAAACGTTCCCGGCGCGGCTGGAGCGTGGCGCCGGCATCCCTGCCGTCGACAGGCTCCCCTACTTCGCCGAGGCTGTCGAGGCCCAGCTTGCGGGGACTAAGCATCTGGTGCTGGCCGGTGCCAAGTCACCGGTGTCGTTCTTCGCCTACCCGGGCAAGCCCAGTGATCTGGTGCCGGACGGCTGCGAAGTGCACGTGCTCGCCGAGCGCAGTGGCGCCGCCGACGCGCTGGCCGCATTGGCCGATGAGGTGGCGCCCGGGACCGCCGCTGCGCCGGCGGCCGGGTCGCGTCCGCAACTGCCGTCGGGTCCGCTGAACTCCGCATCGGCCGCGGACGTCGTCGGCGCGCTGCTGCCCGAACGCGCGATCGTGGTCGACGAGTCCAACACCTCGGGCTTGATGTTGGAGCGGGCCACCGCCGGGGCTCCGGCCCATGACTGGCTCACGCTGACCGGCGGGGCCATCGGGTACGGGATCCCGACCGCCGTCGGTGCCGCGATCGCCGCGCCGGACCGTCCAGTGCTGTGTCTGGAATCCGATGGATCGGCGATGTACACGATCTCGGGGCTGTGGACGCAGGCACGGGAGAACCTCGACGTCACCACCATCATCTACAACAACGGCGCTTATGACATTCTGCGGATAGAGCTGCAGCGCGTCGGCGCCGGGTCGGATCCCGGCCCAAAGGCAACGGATCTTCTTGACATATCGCGCCCCACAATTGATTTCGTCAAGATCGCCGAGGGCATGGGTGTTCCCGCGCGCCGCGTCACCACCTGCGAGGAACTCGCCGACGCCCTGCGCGCGGCCTTCACCGAACCCGGACCACACCTGATCGAAGCGGTGGTGCCGTCACTGTTGGGGTAGTCATCCCTGGTACCACACCTGAGCTGGTGGACCGTGCGCGCCACGGTAGTCGACGGTCGATTTCCGCCGGTGCCGCCGGCGCCGCCGTTGCCCCACAGCCCGGCCGACCCGCCGTTGCCGCCGGCCTGGCCGCCGCGCCGGCCGCACCGTTTCCGCCGCTGCCGAACAGCCAGCCGCCGTCTGCGCCGTGGCCGCCCGGCGTCGTCGCGTTGGCGCCATTGCCGATCAGCGGGCGCGACAGCAGCGTCTGCGCAGACGCAGGCAGCGCACCAATGACCGACTGCAGCGGCGACGCGCCGGCGGTCTCGGCGAGGGCGTACGACCCGGCACCCGCGGTCAGGGCCCGGACGAACTGGCTATGGAACGCTGCCGCCTGATCGGCGACCGTTTGGTAACCGCGGGCGTGATGGGAGAACAGCGTGGCGATGGCCGTCGATACCTCGTCGGCGGCCGCGGACACCACCGCCGTCGTCGAAGAGGCCGCCGCCGCGTTGCCGGCAGCCAGCGAGGCGCCCGATTCGCCCGACATCAGCGGCCACCGCCGCCAACGTCTCCGGCGAAACCAGCACAAACGACATCCGGTACCTCGCACCAAGCCGGCGGCAGCCAGGCCGTATTGATGTAATCGCTAGAGGGGGATCGTCTCGCGATCGGGACGGCTCCTTTCGTGGTTCCGCCCTAATCTGCGGGGCTACCGGCGCATCGGCCATACGGGATCGGCGCAGGCGATGCCTTCGGCCGTCAACTGGCGTTTGAGCACTTTGAAGGTCACGGTGCGCGGCAGCCCCGAGCTGACCCGCACGTATGACGGCCACTGCTTGGGCCCCAGGTCGGGTTGCTCGGCCAGGAAGGCCCGGAACTTGTCGGCGTCGAACTTTGCGTCGGGTGCCATCACCACCGCGGCCATCACCTGATCACCCACCACCGGATCGGGTATCGGATACACCGCAACCTCGGTGGCGTCGGGGTAGCGCATCAGCACCCGCTCGATGGGCGCGGTGCCGAGGTTCTCGCCGTCGACGCGCATCCAGTCGCCGAGCCGGCCTGCAAAATAGGCGTAGCCGGCGTGATCGCGGTAGGCGAGGTCGCCGCTGTGGTAGACGCCGCCGGCCATTCGCTCGGCCTCGGCGGCGGCATCGTTGTAGTAGCCCTCAAAACGGCCCGGCCCGGCGGTGTTGACCAGTTCGCCGACCACTCCGGCCGGGCACAGTTGGCCGGAGTCGGGATCGACGATCCGGATTCCCTCCGGAAGTGGGCCCAGGGCGCCGGCCGGGGTGTCAGGTGTCCGGGCGATCGCCACGCCGCCTTCCGTCGAGCCGAAGCCGTCCATGACCACGCAGCCAAACCTGCGGCCGAACCGTTCGACGTCTCCGGGCACGCCCTCGTTGCCGTACACCGCCCGCAGCGGGTTGTCCGCGTCGTCGGGTTGCTCGGGTGTCGCAAGCACATACGACAAGGGCTTGCCCACGTAATTGGCGTAGGTGACGCCATAGCGGCGGACGTCTGCCAGGAACTGTGAAGCAGAGAACTTGCGCCGCAACGCCATCGAGCCCTGGCAGGCTGCCGCCACCGCCCAGCCCACCAGCACCGCGTTGGAATGAAACAACGGCATCGAGATGTAGCAGACGTCGCCGCGGCCCAGATCGAAGCGCTGCGTCATCGTCACACCGGCGATCGCAACTTTGCCGTGGCTGCACTTCACCGCCTTCGGCTCGCCGCTGGTGCCCGAGGTGAAGATCAGCATGAAAAGGTCCGCGGGAGTCGCGGATTGAAAGCGCACCTCGGTGTTGCGTTGTGCGGCAACCTCGTCGGTCCATTCGGGGGAGTCGACGTTGATGTGCGCGACGGTGTCGAGTGCCGCCGCCGATCCCGAGTCGGCGAGCACCAGCTGGCAGTCGGCCTTGGCGATGTCGCGGGCCAGCGCGGCGCCGCGGCGCACCGGGTTGAGACCCACCGGCACGATCCCTGTCATTCCGGCGGCCGCCAGGGTCGCCGAGAAGAACGGTGTGTTTTGCAGCAGCACACCGATGTGTGGCGGACGCGTTGGGTCGAGGCGCTCCCGCAGCGCCGCAGCGATCGCCGCACCGTGTCTCAGGTGCTCGCGCCAACTGGTAAACGAGTCCTCGAAATAGACACCCCGATCGTCGATTTCGACCAGTGGCAGCAAGAGTTCGGCGACCGTGCTCAACTCGCCCGCTCCTCAGCGATCCGCTGTGCGGATCGCATCGTCGTCGGGCGGGTGCTCAACTCGTCCGCTCCTCAGCGATCCGCTGTGCGGATCGCATCGTCGTCGGGCGGGTGCTCAACTCGTCCGCTCCTCAGCGATCCGCTGTGCGGATCGCATCGTCGTCGGGCGGGTGCTCAACTCGTCCGCTCCCGTCGTCGCGAGCGTCACGCTGGTGTCACGCTCGTCACGGCGACGGGGTTAGGCAGGGGTTTCCGCCAGTTCATGGCCGATTCGGCGGAGCTGCCCGGTAGCGCCGCCCAACGCGAACTCGGTCTGCTTGGCGGCCAGGAAATAGCGGTGCACCGGGTGATCGGTGTCGACGCCGACGCCGCCGTGCACGTGCACGATGGTGTGCGCCACCCGATGCCCGGCCTCGGCGGCCCAGAACGCCGCGGTGGCGACGTCGATGTCGGCGGG
The DNA here is from genome assembly GCF_963853665.1 of Mycobacterium decipiens. Lineage (NCBI taxonomy): Bacteria > Bacillati > Actinomycetota > Actinomycetes > Mycobacteriales > Mycobacteriaceae > Mycobacterium > Mycobacterium decipiens. Next base: position 4,775,572 of record NZ_OY970459.1, on the reverse strand, counting down.
AAGATCCTCGGCCACCCGCCAGGCCGCCTGAGTGAGCGTCAGCCGCAATCCCTTGACATCGATGTAGCCGTCGGCCAGCCGTTGCCCCACCGCCTGGAAGCTGCCGATCGGGCGGTCGAACTGCTCACGGGTGCGCGCATACTCGGCGGTCAACTGCAATCCGCGCTCGAGCACACCAAGCTGAAATGCGGTGCGGCCCAGAGTCCCAAGAGTACTCAGCCAAACCGCGATATCACCCCCACCGACCCGGCGCCCGGCGTCGACCTCGGTCCCATCCAGCGCCAGGTGTCCGACGCTGCCCAGGCCGGTGGTCCGCAGCGGCGTCACCGCAACCCCTGGGTCGTCGACGGCAACCAGGAAAACGGCTGTGCCGGAATCCGTTTCGGCGGGTACCAGAAATGCGTCGGCCGCCGGGGCATACCCCACCTGGGTGCGAGTGCCGGTGAGACGATGGCCAGCACCGGCACGGGTGGCCTGCACCGGACCCTCGCCCATCTCGCCGTCGAGGGCGACGGTGAGGATCTTTTCGCCGGAAACCGCCGGCACCCCCCAGCGCTGCTGCAGTTCCCCGGAGCCGAACCGGGCCAACGCGCCGGCGGCGAGTACCACCGACTCCAGGTACGGTACCGCCGCCAGCTGATGCCCCATCGCAACCAGCACCGCCACCTGCTCGAGCACGCCAAAACCCTCGCCGCCCAACGACGAAGCCGCCGCACTGGACAGGATGTCGGCGTCGACGAGCTTGCGCCACAGATCGCGGTCGAACCGTGGCTCGAGCTTGTCCAGCGCCCGTTGATGCTCGGGTGTGCACACCGCGTCCACGATGGTGTCGACCAGGCCACCGAGGTCCCGTGCCGCTTCGGTTGTCGAGAAATCCATGAATAGTCCTCCCAGATAACGTCAGCGGTTGGCCCTGGGCAGGCCCAACGCGACCATCCCGATGATGTCGCGCTGGACTTCGTTGGTGCCGCCGCCGAAGGTCAGGATCAGGCACGCCCGGTGCATCCGCTCGACCCGGCCGCGCAGCAACGCGCCCGGTGAATCCTGACGCAGGGTTGCCGCGGTGCCCAGCACCTCCATCAACAACCGGTAGGCCTCGGTGGCCAGCTCGGTTCCGAAAACCTTGGCCGCCGACGCGTCGGCCGGTGATGGGGTGGCGTCCTTCGCCGACGCCAGCTCCCAGTTGATCAACTTCAGGACCTCGACCTTGGCATGCACCCGGGCCAGATTGAGCTGCACCCACTCCGAGTCGATGAGTCGGGCTCCGCTGGCGTCCTTGGTGTTCTGCGCCCATTCGCGAACCTCGCGCAGGCACAGGAAGATCGGCGCCGGCGACACCAGGGCGACCCGCTCGTGGTTGAGCTGGTTGGTCACCAGCCGCCAGCCGGCGTTCTCCTCGCCGACCCGGTTGGTCACCGGCACCCGCACGTCGGAGAAGTAGGTGGCGCTGGTGTCCGGGCCGGCCATGGTGTGCACCGGCGTCCAGGAGAAACCGTCGGCGGTCGTGGGCACAATCAGCACCGAGATGCCGCGATGCTTTTTGACCTCCGTGTTGGTGCGCACCGCCAGCCACACGTAGTCCGCGTACGCGATCAGGCTGGTCCACATCTTCTGGCCGTTGACCACGTAGTCGTCGCCGTCGCGGACCGCGGTGGTGCGCAGGTTGGCCAGGTCGGTGCCGGCGCCGGGCTCGGAGTAGCCGATCGAGAAGTGCAAGTCCCCGGCGGCGATCTTGGGCAGGAAGGACTTCTTCTGCTCGTCGGTTCCGTAGGCCATGATCGTCGGCGCCACGCTGTTGATCGTCAGGAACGGCACCGGTGCACCGGCGATGGCGGCTTCGTCGGTGAAGATCAGCTGGTCCATCGCCGAGCGGTCCTGACCCCCGTACTCCTTGGGCCAGCCCAGGGCGAGCCATCCGTCCTTGCCCATCTGTGCGACCGTCTCCCGGTACACGTTGCCGACGCCGTACTCGCCCTGGACCGAACTCAACGCCTCTCGGCGTTCCGGGGTCATCAGCGTGCTGAAGTACGAGCGCAGCTCGCGACGCAGCTCCTCCTGTTCAGGGGTGTAACTGATGCGCATTCCAGCCGCCTCCGATCGAATGCTCGCGCCACTATCGACAGCAATTGCGTGCCGTCAACAAACCGCCAACAAACCGTCAACAACCAATGCCAACGGCTACCTGTCCGTCTCCCCGGTTGTAACACGTTCTAGTCTGGGAATCCAGCGACCGTTTCCTCGGGCGTACCAGGGCCCTATGGTGGAGCTAAGAGTCCCGGGCCGGAATAGGGCCAGGTAAGGGATGGATGGCCAGTGTAAGGAGGTTGCCGTGCGGGTGATCGTGGACCGAGACCGGTGTGAAGGGAACGCGGTGTGCTTGGGAATCGCGCCGGACATCTTCGACCTGGACGACGAGGACTATGCCGTCGTGAAGACCGATCCGATTCCCGCTGATCAGGAGGATCTGGCCGAGCAGGCTATCGCCGAATGCCCGCGCGCGGCGTTGCTGCGTGAAAACTGAGCAGGGCGTAGCCCGGAACTAGAGGTATTCATAAATTGACTATGTCCAACTGCCCGCCCCCTGCGCAGACCGCTACCGGGTCGGCATCGTCGCCGGGCTGGGGCACCAACGAGACTGATCTGTCCGGAAAGGTCGCGGTGGTCACCGGCGCGGCCGCGGGATTGGGTCGGGCCGAGGCGCTTGGCCTGGCTCGGCTGGGCGCCACCGTCGTCGTCAACGATCTCGCCTCCGCCCTGGATGGCTCCGATGTCGTCGACGAGATCACGAAGACCGGCGCTAAGGCGGTCGCGGTGACCGGCGATATCAGCCAAGGCGCCACCGCCGACGAGCTGGTCAGCTGCGCGGACGGGCTGGGCGGATTGCACATCGTGGTGAACAACGCCGGCATCACCCGCGACCGGATGCTGTTCAACATGTCCGATGAGGAATGGGACGCCGTGATCGCGGTGCACCTGCGCGGTCATTTTCTGCTCACCCGCAACGCCGCCGCCTACTGGCGGGGCAAAGCGAAGCAGGCCAGCGGGGGACCGGTCTACGGCCGGCTCGTCAACACCTCGTCGGAGGCGGGTTTGGTGGGCCCGGTGGGGCAGGCGAACTACGCCGCCGCCAAGGCGGGCATCACCGCGCTGACCCTGTCGGCCGCGCGGGCACTGGGGCGGTACCGGGTTTGCGCGAACGTGATCTGTCCGCGGGCCCGCACCGCCATGACGGCCGATGTGTTCGGTGCCGCTCCCGAAAACGAACAGGGCCAGATCGACCCGTTGTCACCGGAGCATGTGGTGAGCCTGGTCCGGTTTCTGGTGTCCCCGGCTGCCGCGGAAGTCAACGGTCAGGTGTTCATCGTCTACGGTCCGCAGGTGACGTTGGTGTCGGCGCCGCAGATTGAGCGCCGCTTCACCGCGGACGGTTCGGCTTGGGAGCCCGCCCAGCTCAACGTGACGTTGCGCGAGTATTTTGCCGGTCGGGATCCGGAACACAACTTTGCTGCGACCGGTCTGATGCGCGAGTGAGGGGATTTGCCGCCCTTTCGTGCGGCCCGCCCGACAGGTAGAACCTGTGTCAGATCACCGCCGCAACAACGGGCCTAACCAGCGAAATTGACGTGGTCGATCGGCAACGCTCTTCATTGACAATGGAAACTTGTTCTGGGTTACGATGGGCCGGCTCACACCGAGCAACCTGCGGCCCTGGGTGCGTTCAGGAGACTCACAGGCTTCGCCGCAAGCAGTAGATCGGGGGAACCCAGTTGATTCAACAACTTGCGGTTCCGGCCCGGGCAGTCGGCGGGTTTTTCGAAATGTCAATAGACACCGCGCGTGCCGCTTTCCGTCGGCCGTTCCAGTTCCGCGAGTTTTTGGACCAAACCTGGATGGTGGCCCGCGTCTCGTTAGTCCCGACGCTGCTGGTGTCCATACCGTTCACGGTCCTGGTGGCGTTCACCCTCAACATCCTGCTGCGTGAAATCGGCGCCGCCGACCTGTCCGGCGCCGGAACGGCGTTCGGCACCATCACCCAGTTGGGCCCGGTTGTGACGGTGTTGGTGGTGGCCGGTGCCGGTGCCACGGCGATCTGCGCCGACCTGGGCGCTCGCACCATCCGTGAGGAAATCGATGCGATGCGGGTGCTGGGCATCGACCCGATCCAGCGGCTGGTGGTGCCCAGGGTCCTGGCGTCCACGTTGGTTGCGCTCCTGCTAAACGGATTGGTGTGCGCCATCGGCTTATCCGGCGGCTACGTGTTCTCCGTCTTCCTTCAAGGTGTCAACCCGGGTGCGTTCATCAACGGGCTGACCGTGCTCACCGGACTGCGCGAGTTGATACTGGCGGAGATCAAGGCATTGCTATTCGGAGTCATGGCCGGGCTGGTCGGGTGTTACCGCGGTCTGACGGTCAAGGGTGGGCCCAAGGGCGTGGGCAATGCCGTCAACGAGACCGTCGTCTACGCGTTCATCTGTCTTTTCGTCATCAACGTAGTCATGACCGCAATCGGTGTGCGAATCTCGGCGCGGTAACAAACTATGGTGAAAAAGCGATGGTGATGAAGCGATGAGCTACGACGTCACTATCCGATTTCGCCGCTTCTTTTCCCGGCTCCAGCGGCCGGCCGACAACCTTGGCGAGCAGGCGTTGTTCTACGGCGAAACCATGCGCTACATCCCCAACGCCATCACCCGCTACCGCAAGGAGACGATCCGGCTGGTTGCCGAGATGACGCTGGGCGCAGGGGCACTCGTCATGATCGGTGGCACGGTCGGGGTCGCGGCCTTCCTGACCCTGGCTTCCGGTGGGGTTATCGCCGTGCAGGGGTACTCGTCGCTGGGCGACATCGGCATCGAGGCGCTGACCGGGTTCCTCTCCGCCTTCCTGAACGTCCGTGTCGTCGCCCCGGTGATTGCGGGTATCGCACTGGCGGCCACCATCGGCGCTGGCGCCACCGCGCAACTGGGCGCCATGCGGGTCTCCGAGGAGATCGACGCGGTCGAATGCATGGCGGTGCACTCGGTTTCGTATTTGGTGTCAACCCGGCTGATCGCCGGCCTGGTCGCGATCATTCCGCTGTATTCGCTGTCGGTGCTCGCCGCGTTCTTCGCGGCCCGCTTCACCACGGTGTTCGTCAACGGCCAGTCCGCGGGCCTGTACGACCATTACTTCAACACCTTCCTCATCCCAGCCGATCTGTTGTGGTCGTTCCTGCAGGCCATCGTGATGGCTATCGCGGTGATGCTGGTGCATACCTATTACGGCTATAACGCCAGCGGCGGGTCGGTCGGTGTCGGCATCGCGGTCGGGCAGGCGGTGCGGACCTCGCTGATCGTTGTCGTCGTTATTACTTTGTTCATCTCGCTGGCGGTTTACGGCGCTTCCGGTAACTTCAATCTCTCTGGGTAAACGACTATGGCAAAGACCGGATCGCGACGCACTTCCGTCAGACTGGCGGCGGCGGTGCTGGCGGGCTTGATTGTGGGTTTCGCGGTCCTGACTTACCTTTCCTACACCGCGGCGTTCACCTCGACCGACACCGTGACCCTTGGCGCGCCGCGGGCCGGGCTGGTGATGGAGAGGGGCGCCAAAGTCAAGTACCGCGGCATTCAGGTCGGCAAGGTCGAAGACATCAGCTACAGCGGCGACCAGGCGCGGCTGAAGCTGGCGATCTACAGCGGTGACATGCGCTTCATCCCCGCCAACGCGACGGTTCGCATCGCGGGTAACACCATCTTCGGCGCCAAATCGGTGGAATTCATTCCGCCCGAGACGCCGGCCGCGAAATCATTGGCGCCGAATGCGCATGTGCAAGCCTCTGCGGTACAACTGGAAGTCAACACCCTGTTCCAGTCGCTAATCGACCTGCTGCACAAGGTCGACCCGGTCGAATTGAACGGGACCCTGAGCGCGCTGTCCGAGGGCCTGCGCGGGCACGGCGACGACTTGGGTGCCCTGCTGTCGGGGCTGAATACCCTGACCCGCCAGGCGAACCCGAAGCTGCCCGCCTTGCAGGAGGATTTCCGTAAGGCAGGGATCGTCACCGGCATCTACGCCGACGCGGCCCCCAACCTCAACACCGTTTTCGACAACCTGCCAACGATCAACAAGACCGTCGTGGACCAACAGAACAACCTGAACGACACGCTGTTGGCCACGATCGGCTTGTCCAACACTGCCTACGAGACGTTGGAGCCGGCCGAGCAGAATTTCATCGACGCCATCAACAGGCTGCGGGCCCCGCTCAAGGTTGCCGGCGACTACTCGCCGGAATTCGGTTGCCTATTCAAGGGAATCACGCGAGGCGTCAAGGAATTCGGCCCGCTGATCGGTGGCCGCAAAGCGGGTCTGTTCACCTCGTCGAGCTTCGTCTTGGGCGCGCCCTCCTACACCTATCCGGAGAGCCTGCCGATCGTCAATGCCTCTGGTGGTCCGAACTGCCGCGGGTTGCCCGACATTCCGACCAAGCAGACCGGCGGCTCGTTCTACCGGGCGCCCTTCTTGGTCACGGACAACGCCTACATCCCCTACGAGCCGTTCACTGAAGTGCAGGTCGACGCGCCCTCGACGTTGCAGTTCTTGTTCCACGGCGCTTTCGCGGAACGGGACGACTTCTGATGGCGGGCGCGGGTGTGCCGTCGCACCGGTCGATGATGATCAAGGTCAGCATCTTCGCGGTGGTCATGTTGGTCGTGGCCGCGGCTTTGGTGGTGGTGTTCGGTGACTTCCGGTTCGGTCCGGCAAGCTCCTACCACGCGACATTTCTGGACGCGTCGCGGTTGAAGGCCGGCCAGAAGGTCCGCATCGCGGGGGTGCCGGTCGGCTCGGTGAAGGGCGTCAAGCTCAACCGCGACAACAGCGTGGACGTGACCTTCGGCGTCGACAAGCGCTACACCCTGTACTCGTCCACACGGGCGGTGGTTCGGTACGAAAACCTGGTCGGGGACCGGTACCTGGAGATCACGTCGGGTCCCGGGGAGTTGCGGAAGCTGCCGCCGGGCGGGACGATCGACGCCCGCCACACCCAGCCGGCGTTGGATCTCGATGCGCTGCTGGGTGGCCTGCGGCCGGTGACCAGGGGCCTGGACGCAGACAAGGTCAACACGATCACCAGCGCCGTAATCGAATTGCTGCAGGGCCAGGGCGGAGCGCTGTCGGGCGTGCTCGCCGACACCAGTGCCTTCTCGTCGGCGCTGGCCAGGCGCGACCAGTTGATCGGCGACGTGATCAACAACCTCAACACGGTGCTTGGCACCGTCGACCAGAAGAGCGCCCAATTTTCGGCCAGCGTGGACCAGCTGCAGCAGCTGATCACCGGGCTGGCGGACAACCGGGACGCGATCGCGGGTGCGATTCCGCCGCTGGCGTCGACGACGACCGACCTGACGCAACTGCTGCGGAACTCCCGCCGCCCGCTGCAGGGCATCTTGCAAAACGTCCGGCCGCTGGCCACCGAACTGGATGACCGTAAGGCCGAGATCAACAACGACGTCGAGCAATTGGGCGAGGACTATGTGCGGCTGGCCGCGCTGGGCAGCTACGGAGCGTTCTTCAACATTTACTTCTGCACGGTGACGATCAAGATTAACGGACCGGCCGGCAGCGACATCCTGCTGCCGATCGGCGGCCAGCCGGATCCCAGCAAGGGGAGGTGCGCTTTTGACCACTAATCCCAAGCGTGAGCGCGACCCGCTTCGCACCGGCGTCTTCGGCGTCGTGCTGGTGGTCTGCGTCGTGTTGATCGCGTTCGGCTACAGCAGCATTCCGTTCTTCCCGCAGGGCAAGACGTACACCGCTTATTTCGCCGACGCCGCTGGTATCACGCCCGGTAACTCCGTGTACGTGTCGGGTATCAAGGTGGGCAACGTGACGGGTGTGGGTCTGGCCGGGGACAGCGCCAAGATCACCTTCAACGTGGACCGTAAGGTCGCCGTCGGCGACCAGTCACTTGCCGCGATCCGGACCGACACCATCCTCGGCGAGCGTTCCGTCGCGGTCACTCCGGCCGGCACCGGCAAGGCGACCACCATCCCGTTGAGCCGCACCACCACGCCCTACACGCTCGCCGGCGCCCTGCAGGATCTGGGGCAAAGCGCGAACGACATCGATAAGCCCCGGCTAGAGCAGGCGCTGACGGTACTTACCGAATCGTTGCACGACGCCACCCCGCAGCTGCGTGGCGCTTTGGACGGGGTGACGTCGCTGTCCCGCACGCTGAACCGCCGTGACGAAGCCCTCCAAGGTCTGCTCTCGCGGGCAAAGTCGGTCACGTCGGTGTTGTCGGAACGAGCCCAGCAGGTCAACAAGCTGGTCAACGACGGTAACCGGTTGTTTGCCGTGCTCGACGAGCGACGTGGGGCGCTCAGTGCGCTGATCTCCGGGATAGACGATCTCGCAGCCCAGATTTCCGGCTTTGTCGCCGACAACCGCAAGGAGTTCGGGCCGGCTCTGAGCAAGCTCAACCTGGTGTTGGCCAATCTCAACGAACGCCGCGACTACATCACCGAAGCGCTCAAACGGCTGCCCCCGTACGCCACCTCGTTGGGCGAGGTGGTTGGCTCGGGACCCGGATTCAACGTCAACGTCTACAGCGTGCTGCCGGCGCCGCTGGTGGCCACCATGTTCGACCTCGTCTTCCAGCCGGGCAAGCTCCCGGACAGCCTCGCGGACTACTTGCGGGGCTTCATCCAGGAGCGGTGGATCATCAGGCCGAAGTCGCCATGATGAAACGGATTCTCGGTAGCCGGGGGCTGCGCTACGCCACCGTGATCGCGCTGGTCGCGGCGCTGGTCGGCGGCGTGTACGTGCTCTCGTCCGCGGGCAACGACCGAACCATTGTGGGCTACTTCACCTCCGCTGTCGGGATCTATCCCGGGGACGAGGTCCGGGTCCTCGGTGTTCCGGTGGGCAAGATCGACGCGATTGAACCGCGCCCATCCGACGTCAAGATCACCATGTCGGTGGCCAAGGACGTCAAGGTGCCAGCGGACGTCCAGGCCATTATCATCTCGCCAAACCTGGTGGCGGCTCGGTTCATTCAACTGACCCCGGTATATGCCAGCGGAGCGGTGTTGCCCGATGGCGCAAGCATCAATCTGTCGCGCACCGGGGTCCCGGTGGAGTGGGACGAAGTCAAGGAAGCGCTGACCCAACTGGCTGTTGAGCTCAGCCCGACGGCGGGAGAGCTGCAAGGGCCGCTGGGGTTGGCGATCAACCAGGCCGCGGATACCCTCAACGGCAACGGCGACTCGTTCCACAACGCGTTGCGGGAGCTATCGCAAGTTGCTGGGCGCCTGGGGGATTCGCGCAACGACATCTTCGGCACAGTCAAGAGCCTGCAGATACTGGTTGACGCGCTATCGGAGAGCAACGAACAGATCGTGCAGTTCGCCGGACACGTGGCGTCGGTGTCGCAGGTGCTTGCCGACAGCTCGCGGAATCTGGACCACACCCTGGGCACTCTCAACCAGGCGTTGTCGGACATCAGAGGGTTCCTGCACGAAAACAACTCGACGCTGATCGAAACGGTCAATCAGCTCAACGATCTTGCCAAGACGTTGAGTGACCAGAGCGAGAACCTCGAGCAGGTGCTGCACGTGGCGGGCCCAGCTATCACCAACTTCTACAACATCTATGACCCAGCGCAGGGCACGTTGAACGGTCTGCTGTCGATACCCAACTTCGCCAACCCCGTGCAATTCATCTGCGGCGGTTCCTTCGACACCGCCGCCGGCACATCCGCACCCGACTACTTCAGGCGGGCCGAGCTCTGCCGTGAGCGGCTTGGGCCGGTGCTGCGGCGGCTCACCGTGAACTTCCCCCCGCTCATGTTCCACCCGCTCAATACGATCACGGCGTACAAGGGGCAGATCATCTACGACACCCCGGCCACCCAGGCCAAGGCGGAGACCCCGGTTCCGGAGCTGACGTGGATACCCGCCAACGGACACGCGCCGGCCCCACAGCCGACCGATCTGCAGAGCCTGCTGGTTCCCCCCGTCCCGGGGCCGGCGCCCGGTCCGGGTCCCGCTGCTGGCCCGGCGCCGGACGCGGCCGCGCCAGCCGGGCAGACCCGTGATCCCGCGCCCGGACCCCCGCCGAGCGCGGCGCCTGGGGGGCCATTGCCGGCCGAGCAGGGGGCCGGCGGATGAAGCGAATCTGGTTGCGCGGCAGCGTCTTGGCGGCAGGCAGCGCGCTGCTGGCCGGGTGTCAGTTCGGCGGGCTGAATTCACTGCCGCTGCCCGGCACCGCCGGTCACGGTCCGGGTGCCTACGAGATCATCGTGGAAATGCCGGACGTGGCGACGCTGCCGCAGAACTCACCGGTCATGGTCGATGACGTCACCGTCGGCAGCGTCTCCGGTATTACCGCCGAGCAGCGGTCGGACGGATCCTTTTATGCCGCAGTGCAACTGTCGCTGGACCAGAACGTGGTGCTGCCGGCCAACGCGATCGCAAAGGTCTCCCAGACGTCGTTGCTGGGCTCGATGCATGTCGAGCTGGCGCGCCCGGTGGACAAGCCGGCCATCGGCAGGCTGGTCGACGGGTCGAGAATCCCGGAGTCCCGCACGGGCCGTTTCCCCACCACCGAGGAGGTGTTCTCGGCCCTCGGTGTGGTGGTCAACAAGGGCAATTTCGGTGCGCTGGAAGAGATCACCGACGAGGCCTACCAAGCCGTGGCGGGCCGCCAGGGTCAGTTCGTCGATCTGGTGCCACGGCTGGCGGAGTTGACCGCGGGACTCAACCGGCAAGTCAACGACATCATCGACGCGGTAGAGGGATTGAACCGATTCTCGGCGATCCTGGCGCGCGATAAGGACAACTTGGGCCGGGCGTTGGACACCCTGCCGGAGGCGGTTCGGGTGCTCAACAAGAATCGCGAGCACATCGTCGACGCCTTTGCCGCACTCAAGAGGTTGGCGACGGTCACGTCGCACGTGCTCGCCAAGACCAAGGTGGACTTCGCCGAGGACCTCAGATCCCTGTACCCGGTCGTAAAGGCGCTCAGCGACAACCGCAGTGATTTCGTCACGGCGCAGCAGATATTGCTGACGTTCCCGTTCCCCAATTTCGGCATCAAGCAAGCGGTGCGCGGCGACTACCTCAACGTGTTCACCACGTTCGATCTCACCCTGCGCCGGATCGGTGAGACGTTCTTCACCACCTCCTATTTCGACCCGAACATGGCGCACATGGCCGAGATCGTCAACCCGCCCGACTTCCTGGTCGGCGAACTGGCCAACCTGTCCGGACAAGCGGCCGATCCATTCACCATTCCGGCCGGGTCCGGACAGTAGGGGCGGCGCAGATGATCGACAGACTGACCAGGATCCAGCTGGCAATATTTGCGGTGGTCACCGTCATCACGCTGACCGTGATGGGGATCTTCTATCTACGTTTGCCTGCCACATTTGGCGTCGGCACCTTCATCGTGACTGCCGACTTCGTCGCCGGCGGCGGTCTGTACAAGAACGCCAACGTCACCTATCGGGGTGTCGCGGTCGGACGGGTCGATTCGGTGGGGCTGAACCCAGCTGGAGTCACTGCCGAAATGCGGCTGAACAGCGGCACGTCCATCCCGTCGAACGTCATCGCCACCGTGAAGAGTGTGTCGGCCGTCGGTGAGCAGTACGTCGATCTGGTGCCGCCCGACCCGCCGGCCTCGACCAAATTACGCAACGGGTCCCGGATCGAGCGCAAGAACACCCGCATCGGCCAAGATGTCGCTGCGTTGCTGCGTCAGGCCGAGAAGCTGGTCGACAGCCTCGGTGACACCCGGCTCCAAGAGGTGCTGCGCGAGACGTTCGCCGCCACCAACGGGTCCGGTCCCGAGCTGGCCCGGCTGATCGAATCGGCCCGGCTGCTGGTGGACGCGGCCAACGACAACTATCCGCAGGTCTCGCAGTTGATCGACCAGGCCGGCCCGTTCCTGCAAGCCCAGATCCGCGCGGGCGGTGACATCAAGTCCCTCGCGGACGGGCTGGCCAGGTTCACCTCGGAGCTGCGTGCGGCCGATCCGCGGCTGCGCGACACGTTGGCCACCGCCCCCGATGCGATCGACGAAGCCAACACCGCGTTCTCCGGGATCCGCCCTTCCTTCCCGGCACTGGCGGCTAGCCTGGCTAACTTGGGCCGGGTGGGCGTGATCTATCACAAGTCGATCGAACAGCTGCTGGTGGTCTTTCCGGCGCTGTTCGCCGCGATCACGACGGCCGCCGGCGGCGTACCCCAAGACGAGGGCGCCAAGCTGGACTTCAAGATCGACCTGAACGACCCGCCGCCGTGCATGACCGGCTTCCTGCCTCCGCCATTGATCAGGTCGCCCGCCGACGAGTCGGTGCGCGAACTCCCAACGGATATGTACTGCAAGACGGCGCAGAACGATCCCAGCGCCGTGCGCGGCGCCCGCAACTACCCGTGCCAGGAGTACCCCGGCAAGCGCGCCCCCACGGTGCAGCTTTGCCGCGACCCGAAGGGCTACATTCCGACCGGTACCAACCCGTGGCGCGGTCCGCCTATCCCGTACGGCACACCGATAACGGACGGGCTGAACGTATTGCCGCCCAACAAGTTCCCGTTCATTCCACCGGACGCCGAACCGGACCCGGGTGTTCCCATTGTGGGCCCGCCCCCGCCCGGTGTGGTACCCGGCCCGGGCCCGGCGCCGCACCAGCCGGCGCAGCCCGCGCCGCCGCCCAACGACAACGGGCCGCCGCCACCGTTCACGTCGTGGATGCCGCCGGACTATCCGCCGCAGCCGCCACTGCTTCCGTATCCGAAGACGCTGCCGCCCCCGCCTCCGCCGTTGGGCACCGGCCCGGCGCCCGGCCCGGCGCCTGGTCCAGAACCGCAGGCAAGCGGCGCGGCCTACAGCGTTTACGACCAAACCACGGGAGTCTTCCAGGACCCGCTGGGCGGCACTGGTATTTTCGCGCCCGGAGTCAGCGGTATATCTAGCGCCGAGAATTGGGTGGACCTGATGCGTGATCCGAGGCCGATGTAGTGGCCGATGCAGCGGCTTCCCCAGCAACGAGGCAGCAATCGCCAACGCAACGCGTTCGTCGGCGGGCATCCCGCGCGGCGGGTCCCGCGAGAAGCGCGTCCACCAACCTCGGGACAGATAACGGCGCGGTCGAGGTGGAGGTCGCCAAAGCGGCCCCGAAGCGGCCGGTCAAGCCCCTCAAATCCGTCCGACCGCCGCCGCGGCGGCCCGCTCACCGGGCCTTGGTCGGATGGATCTCGGTGGCCGCCGGGTTGTTGCTGGTTGCCGCGCTGGCCGGCTGCCTGACCGTGCTGGTCCTCCAGCATCGGCATGCGGAAGCGGCGCAGGCCCGCGATCAGCGCTTTGTCGACACCGCCACTCAAACCGTGGTCAACATGTTCAGCTACACACCGGACACCATCGATGAGAGCGTGGACCGCTTCGTCAGCGGCACCAGTGGGCCGCTTCGCGGCATGCTCAGCGCCAACAACAACGTGGACAATCTCAAGGGCCTGTTTCGGGCCACCAACGCGACATCGGAGGCCGTCATCAACGGTGCTGCCTTGGAAGGCGTCGACGAAGTCAGCGACAACGCATCGGTGCTGGTGTCGGTGCGGGTGACGGTCGCCGACATCGACGGCGTCAACAAGCCGTCGATGCCCTACCGTCTTCGGGTCATCGTGCACGAGGACGAGAATGGCCGAATGACCGGCTACGACTTGAAGTACCCGGATGGGGGTAACTGATGCGACGGCTGGCTTTCGTCGGCTACCCGCTGATGGTCGCCGTCATCGTGGGTCTGTCCGCCGCCGGTGGCTGGTTCTATTGGGAGCGGGTGCAGGCTCGGGGCGAGGCGTCCGCGCGGGCACTACTACCGAAGCTGGCCAAGGACGAAATCCCGCAGGTTTTCGGCTATGACTACCAGACCGTCGAGCGCAGCCTCACCGCGGCGTACCCGCTGCTGACGCCCGCCTACCGCCACGAGTTCCAGAAGAGCGCCAATGCGCAGATCATCCCGGAGGCGAAGAAGCGCGAGGTGGTCGTTCAGGCCAATGTCGTCGGCGTGGGAGTGCTGGACGCCAAACGGGATTCGGCATCGGTGATGGTCTACATGAACCGCACCGTGACCGACAAGACCCGGCAGCCGCTCTACGACGGCAGCCGGCTGCGGGTGGATTTCCAGCGGATTGACGGCAAATGGCTGATCGCCTACATCACGCCCATCTAGTAGCACATCGCAATGTTGTTGCAGTACAACGGGTAACGCTCGATCGGGCTGGGCGGGGGCCCGGTCAGCTGCAGTGAAAACGGTTGCTTGCTCATCTCCGGCTGCAGGCCACAGACGGCACCGTGCAACGTGGTGTGGGTCCCGGTGAGCGTCTCGTCGCTGAACGCGTAGGTTTCGGTAGACGGCGCGGTACCACCGCCCGGACACAACACCCCGTCCGCCCGATCTATCTGGAAGGTCCACAGCATGCTGCTCATCCGCGCCCGGCCGCTGAAGTTCTGCAGGCCGTCCGCACGGGTGATCTGCTGGGGCGTCGTACTCACCACGTTGAGAGCACACTGGAACGCCCACACGATTGGGTCGGAATAGTCATTCATGTTGCGGGTTCCGGATGGCTGATCGCACAGTGCGGTGATTGTCCAGGTCACTCCGGACACGCCCGCCTGGTGGAAGGCGTATGCGCCGTCCGGCGGTGGTCCGAGCGCGCGCGCTGGGTCGCCCGACTCGAACGCGATTCCCAGCGCGACGACCGAGACAACGCCGGCGCCCGCGGCCAACCCGCGACGAACGTTCATATCGTTCCTCCCTTACCGCTGCATCGAGTATCACAGCGTTTGGGTGGCAGCACCATGGTTTGCGGCTACCCTGAACCCTCCGGATGTGCTTCGGCGAGAGCGTCGAGAAACGACTGTGCCCAGCGGTCCACGTCGTGAGCGAGCACTTGGCGTCGCAGCGAGCGCATCCGGCGCCGGCCGGCCTCCACCGTCTGGTTGAGCGCTTCCTCTATCCCGTCCTTGACGCCTTCCAGGTCGTGCGGGTTGACCAGGTATGCGTGCCGGAGTTCGGCTGCGGCACCGGTGAATTCGCTAAGGACCAGGGCGCCGCCAAGATCGCTGCGGCACGCGACGTACTCCTTGGCCACCAGGTTCATCCCGTCGCGCAGCGGGGTGACCAACATGACGTCGCTGGCCACGAAGAAAGCGATGAGCTCGTCGCGTGGCACGGGTCGATGCAGGTAGTGCACCACCGGATGGCCGACCTCGGCGTACTCACCGTTGATGTGGCCGACCTGGCGTTCGATGTCGTTGCGCAGCGTCTGGTAGCTCTCCACCCGCTCGCGGCTCGGTGTCGCCAGCTGGACCAGCACGGTGTCGTCGCGTTTGACTCGGCCCTCGGCGAGCAGCTCGGAAAAGGCCTTCAGCCGGACGTCGATGCCCTTGGTGTAGTCGAGCCGATCGACACCCAGCAGGATCCTGCGCGGATTGCCCAGTTCGGCGCGAATCTCGCGGGCCCGGCGTCTGATGTTGCGGTCGCGGGCGGCGTGGTCGAGCGCGCCGGAGTCGATCGAGATAGGAAAGGCGCCGACCCGGATGGTGCGGGATCCGAGCACCACCTCACCGAACCGCGACCGCACACCGACGGTTCCGCGGGAGGCGTCGGCGCCGACCAGCCGCCGGGACAGGATCAGGAAATTCTGGGCACCGCCCGAAAGATGGAAGCCCACCAGGTCGGCACCCAGCAGGCCCTGGATGATCTCGGTGCGCCACGGCATCTGCATGAACAGCTCCACCGGCGGGAACGGGATGTGTAAGAAGAAACCGATGGTCAGATCGGGCCGCAGCGTGCGCAGCATCTTCGGCACCAGCTGCAGCTGGTAGTCCTGTACCCACACGGTTGAGCCGCGAGCGGCGGCGCGTGACGTGGCTTCGGCGAAGCGGCGGTTGACGTCGACATAGCGGTCCCACCATTCGCGATGGTAGAGCGGCTTGACGATGACGTCGTGGTAGAGCGGCCACAGCGTGGCGTTGGAGAATCCCTCGTAGTATTGCGCCACGTCCTCGGTGCTCAGCGGTACCGGATGAAGTTCCAGCTCGTCCTGGACGATGGGCGCATCCTGCACATCGACTTCGCGCTGGGGCCCGTCGTAGCTAAGCCCGGGCCAGCCGACCCACGCCCCGCGCCGGCGCCGCAGTAGCGGCTCCAAGGCCGTGACCAAACCCCCGGGGCTGCGTTTCCAGGTTGTGCTGCCGTCGGGAAGCCGTTCCAAATCGACGGGCAGTCGATTGGCAACCACCACGAAGTCGGAGTCCCCGAAGGTCTCCGAATCGCAAGCCTGCGCCTCCTGGCCTCCCGCGGAAGCCATTAGCTCTCGAGTTTGGCCGGTCCAATACCGAGCATGGACAAGAAAATCCGGCACTCATCAGCGTCGTTCGCATATGCGGCGACGACACGCCTGGCCTGGCTCGCGGTACTGTCGGCCAGCGGTTCAACGTCGCCGATTTCGCCGTGGTCAGATTTGGTAGGCATTACATAACTGTAAGCCAAGCCACAACGCGTCGCAGGCGTCGTCTCGGTTTGACCCCGGTGATGGGTACCGTCGGTGCAGGCAGAACGCGTATTCGGCCCGCCATCGATGCTCGGTCAGTGCCGCTCGACCGGCCGCGCTGTGAGCCGGTGCAGGATGGGATACGAGGTGCCGGGGCTGACCCGGTAACGAAGCCGCTGGTGTGTGACCGCGAGCTGGGCCGCCGCCTGGGACAGCCGAGACCTGGCCGCAACGAACCGCGTTCGGGGCCAAGGCACGCCCCGCCATCTGTTCAACAGCGGCCTCAACAGGAACGCGGGCGGCGACCACCAGAACCACCGGCCCAACAGCCCAACGATTGCGGGTACCGCGAAGATGCGCACCACGAGCGTGTCGATGACGAGGCCGACCCCGATGGTGGTGCCGACCTGCTCGATGCTCAGCACGTCGCTGGACGCCATCGCAAACATCGTGATCCCAAAGACGATTCCCGCGGTGGTTACCACCCCGCCGGCGCCGCCGAAGGCGCGGATCATCGCGGTGCGTAGCCGGGCCCCTTGTTCGGAACCGGTGAATACCTCTTCGCGCACCCGCATGGTCAGCAAGAGGTTGTAGTCGGCACCCACCGCCACCAGTGAAATGAGGGCCATGGATTGCACCGCCCAATGCAAATCCTTGCCCAATAGGTCATGCCAGATGAGCGTGCTGATACCCAGTGCGGACAGATACGACACGATGACCGCTCCAATAACTACCGCCGCCGCGACTGGGCTTCGCAGCATTACCAGCACGATAAGAAACACCAACGCGAGCGCCGCCGCGGCCAGCAACACGAAGTCGTGGTGGACGTACCCGCGCAACTGGGCCGTCGCGGTGCCAAAGCCGGTGATGTCTACCGTGCTTCCCGCGAGCACGCCGTCTTTGGTTGCCTCTTTGACCGCCGTGACGATCTGCGGGGACCTGTTGGCACCGTCGGCACCGAAGACCGCTCCGTTGCCGTAGATCAGCAACCGCGTGACCTGACCTCCAGGGGAGAAGTACAGGTTGGCCGCTCGCTGGAACCGGGGGTCATTCCACGCCCGTTGCGGCAGGTAGAACGTTCCCTCACCGCTGCCCTGGAAGTCCTGCCGCACGCCGCGGAGATATTCAATGAGGCTGGAAAACGCGGTGTGGGTGTCGCCGACAGCGCCGGCGAGTTGCTCCGTCGTCGCGCTGAGCTGTGCCATGTCAGCGCGCATGGATCCGGCCGACTGGTCGGCCGTGGCGAGTGCCTTCGCCGCATCCGAGATGCCGGCGCCAAGTTGCGATGCACCCAGCGTAAGCGAATTAGTTTCCGCTACAATTGAATTCGTCGGTGCGACAACCTTGAGCACCAGCGAGCAGATTGGATCATTCGAGCAATTGGGATTGCTGTTGGTGTAGTCCCGTAGCGGGTCCAGATAGCCGGACACCTGCGCCGCGGTGTCATGGAGCTGCGCCAATCCGGAGCCCATGACGTCAACATTGGAATTGACCCGGCCGAGTCCGTTCACGCTGCCCGAAAGCCCATCCTGTAGCCGCGATATTGCCGCGGAGAACCGGGCGAGCGTCGGCGCGATCTGGTCGACCGCGGCGAGGCGCTGATCCAGTTGGTCGATCTGCACGTCGAGCTGATCGCCGATCGCGCCCGCCTGATTGGTGAAGGTGGCCTCTTCGGGAATGGAACCCGCTGGGCGGGACGCGGATTGCACCATCCTGATCCCTGGTGTTTCCATGAGCTTGCGCGTCACTCGCTCGATCGCGATGACGCCGGCGGGGTTACGTAGATCGCGATCCGACTCGATGGACACGATCTCTGGGAGCAGCTGATTTGGCGGGAAGTGGCGGTCGGCGGCTTGGTATCCCCGATTGGCGCGCGTGGAATCGGGTTGCGCGGCAGGCTCGTCGAACCCGAGCCTCAGTCCGGCGATGGGCAGCGTGCAGATCAGCAACACCAGGGCCGCGGCAACCAGCACGGGGCCGGGCCACCGGGCCACCATCGTTCCGATTCGCCGCCAGCGGCGGCGGGCCTGGCGGTTCACGTCGCGTGGCTGTGCCAATCCGTGCCGCCCCGCCAGGCCAAGCAGCGCGGGCAACAAGGTAAGCGAGGCCAACATGCCAGTGAGAATGCCTATGGCACAGGGCAGTCCGGCGCTGCGCAACATGCCGACGTCGGCAAAAGTCAGACAGGACAGGGCCGCGGCGAGGGTGAGCGCGGAGGCCAAGATCACCGGCATGACGTTCCGGTTGGCGGCCAGGAGTGCCTGTTCATGCCCGGCGCCGTCGCGGCGTGCCTCGTGATAGCGCCCGATCAGGAAGATCGCATAGTCGGTGGCCCCGCCCAGCACCATTGCGCCCAGCAACGCGACCGAGAAGATGGAGACCTCGACAAGATTGTGTTCCCCGAGTAGGGAAACTATCGAACGACCAACCGCCAGGCCGAGTCCCACTGCTAGCAGTGGGATCGCGGCGGTGATCACCGACCGGTACACACCGAGCAGCAGTAGCGCGATGAGCACGACCGTCACGCCGGTCAGCAGCAGCATCTGCTTGTCGATCGCGCTGAGTTCGTCGGCAACGGTGGCCCCCGGACCGGTGACATAGGCGTGTAGTCCCAGCGGGGTTGGTTGGCTCGCGACGATCCGCCGCACCGTGTCCAGTGCCGAGTTGGCTTGTGCTGAACCGAGATCCCCGGCTAGTCGCAGCATTGTGTACTCGGCCTTGCCGTCGTTGCTCAGTGCCGCCTTAGCGGTAAGCGGGTCCGACCACAGGTCCGTGGCCGATGCCAGACTCGTGGGATCGGCGCGGAGCTTGGCCAGCAGCTGATTGTAGTAGGCGCGTTCTGGCGGACCGAGCCGATGATCGCTCTCCAGAACGAGATAGTTGATGTTTCCGGCGTTCCCGTCTTGGAACTGCGCGCCCATGCGGGCGCCCGCAATGGACACCGGCGCGTCTGCGGGAAGAAACCCTCGTTCATGGGAACGCGCGGTGCTTTCCACCTGTGGCACAAACAGGTTGCCCACCGCGGCGGCAATGACCCAGAGCCCCACGATAAGCACGGCATGCCGGTTGGTGATTTTTGTGATTCGCTCCCACACGTCATGTAAAAATACCGTAACGGGGTACTTTCGCGATTGTGAGTTGTGCCACGACTGGGCATATAAAGTGACGCAGTCCGGCAGGAACCAGGCACTGTGAGGGCCGCTATTTTGCCAGGCATATTAGCGTCAGGCGGCGCCCGCCGCGAATTTGTTCAGATCATTTGCCGTATAACCCGCGCGGTGGGCTCAAATATTGAGAAAGCGATAGGGGTAATGCCATCTTCGGATCGGGATCACTCGCGTCGCAGGGGTGGTGTGGGCTGGTCGCTCGGTCGTGATGATCGCTTGAGGCCGCACGCCGCATCGCAGTGGCGGCGGCGCGCTGCGCCACCGGGGCGAACCCGAGTTGTCAAGAAACTTTACAATGCGCGTACAGCAGACTCTCAGTGATATGCCTGTGCGCTTTCAAGTTGTGCCGTGATTGTGTAGCTACAGGCAGTTCGGGAACGCGCATCTGGCGTACCCAGCTCGTTTCAATTCTGTGCGGCATCGTTGGCTTATTGAAGTTCGGACCACCGGGATGAACTCAAGAACTGAACCCTGGAAGGCGCATGGTCAATAGGAGCAAGGTACATGAAGCGCGGTCTGCCTCGTGTAAATGGCTAAGTCGACGAAAAGTGCGTGTCGGGCGCCATAGCAGTTGCGCGAAAATCCTCTCGAATTTCGCTCGCGCGGTCAGTGCGCCGGCGTCCGCCCAAGATCTCATCGGATGGCGGAGCTAGCGGGCCGGTGCAACCGTCAGGATGCTCGAGATCCACTCCGTACCAACATGAAGTTCCCGTCGAGATTACTGAGTCCGGTCCTAGTGTTGCGGGTCGGTTGGCGGCGTTGGCGTCGCGAATGACGCTTAAGCCGGTGATGACGGTGGGCAGTTGTTTGTCGCCGCTGCCGTTGCCGTTGGGGTTCGTCGATTTCGTGTGCCGGGTTGTGCGACCGGGGCCGGGTACGGTCCGGGAGGCCGTTGAGTTGCCGGAGGTCGGTGCGCAGTTGGTGCGTGCGCCGGGTGTGCGCCGTGCGGATGGTCGCGGGCGGGTGGTGCTGTATTTGCATGGCGGTGCGTTCGTGATGTGTGGGGCGAATTCGCATAGCAGGATCGTCGCCGCGTTGTCGGAGTTCGCTGATGCGCCGGTGTTGGTGGTCAATTACCGGTTGATTCCTAAGCATTCGCTGGGGATGGCTCTTGATGATTGTCATGATGGCTACCGGTGGTTGCGGGCTCGGGGGTATGAGCCGGATCAGATTGTGGTGGCCGGTGACTCCGCGGGTGGTTATCTGGCGTTGGCGCTGGCGCAGCGGCTGCGGGTGGATGGTGAGAGGCCGGCGGCGTTGGTGGCGATGTCCCCGTTGCTGCAGTTGGCCAAGGGGCCCAAGCTGGCCCATCCCAATATTGGGACCGATGCGATGTTTTCGGCTCGGGCGTTCGATGGCTTGGCGGCCTGGATCGGGGCGGCGGCTGCCCGTAATCCGGT
Source organism: Mycobacterium decipiens (assembly GCF_963853665.1). Lineage (NCBI taxonomy): Bacteria > Bacillati > Actinomycetota > Actinomycetes > Mycobacteriales > Mycobacteriaceae > Mycobacterium > Mycobacterium decipiens. The sequence goes on along the minus strand of NZ_OY970459.1, from coordinate 4,754,470 downwards.
GGACGGCAAGCCCGAAGAGCTCTATGAGCCGTTGGACCATATCGATTCCGATCTGCCGCGGATGCTTATTCATGTTTCGGGTGCTGAGGTTTTGCTGCATGACGCGCAGTTGGGTGCTGGCAAGTTAGCGGCGGCCGGGGTGTCCGCCGAGGTACGGGTTTGGCCCGGTCAGGCTCATCTTTTCCAACTTGCCGCGCCGGTGGTGCCCGAAGCGACCCGGTCGTTGCGGCAGATCGGGCAGTACATTCGTGAGGCCACCGCTGGTTCGGCCGTGCGTTCTTCGCGGACTTTGACGGCACGACAATCGTCCAGGCGACGCCGGTAGCTGCGTTGGGCGCCGAGTCGCCCAACGGGCAAGGATGCCGGTTGGCAGCGGCGCCGAGCCGATAATCGCTCTGCGAACGAGATGGTCAAGGTTGCCGCCAATTTCGCATTGGTGGATCGTGAGCGGTGCTTTCCACGGGGCCGCCCCATGCCACGGTAGGGTCTACGAGGAGCCGTAGTATGGACGGGACCGGTGGTTGGCGGGCCACTTTCTAATGCAGGATCTTCGGCGCCTGGCGACGACGCACTCGCAGCAGATTCCCCCGAAATTCGTTGCCGCCCAATTGCGGGCTGTGCGGATTAGTGGACGATGTAGCGATAGGAGCACCACCATTTTAGGGACGGAAAGACGCCCAGCGTGGCTTTCGAATATTCCGCCGGCCGGGCAGGCCGTTCAGCCTGTGTTGGCATCGGCCGGTTGGCCGGGCCGGGCTGTGCACTGATCATGAACATTCGGCGGATTGTCCGTAGCGCGGTGGTGCCGCGTGACAACAAGCCCATCACCCGCCCGGTGTTGTTCGGCTTCGTGACGGTCTCGAACCTGATTGGGGTCGGCGTGGTGCTGCTCTTAGTCACCGTGGCGATTCCGGAGCCCGATGTGTTCGACCCGAGCGTGGCATGGATTTCCGAGGAGGTCGCCCCCGTATACATCGCAGCCGCCATCGTGGTGGGTTGGACCTGGATGACGAAACGCATCCTTGACGAATTGCGTTGGCAGACTGACGATCAGCCGCTGACTGTTAGGGATCAACGCAATGCCTTCCGTGCACCGTGGCGTTTGACGCTGGTTCCGGGGGCGATGTGGGCGATCGGCACCGTCCTGTTCGCGGTGCTGTACGGCAGTGTGAGTTATCGCTACGTGCCGAAGTTCGTCTTCGGGATCAGTTTCAGCGGCATTCTGTTGTCGGCGAGTTGCTACTTCTTCGCCGAGTTGATGCTGCGGCCGGCGGCCGCCGTAGCGCTAGGGGCCGGGCGACCGGGCCGACGTCTTATACCCGGCGTTATGGGCCGTGCCACCGTGTCGTGGTTGTTGGGTTCGGGTGTGCCGTTGATCGCCATCATTATGGCTGTTGCGTACGCCCTGTCTCGACGGGACATGACGATCACTGAACTCGGGCTTGCGGTGATCCTGCTGACGTTGGCGGCGTTCGGGTTCGGGTTCGCGTCGAACCTGCTCGCTGGTTGGCTGACCGCGACGTCGGTTCGCTTGGTGCATGCGGGCCTACGACAAGTGGAAGCCGGTGATTTGGAATGCCAGTTGGCGGTATTCGACGGCACCGAGCTTGGCGAGCTGCAACGTGGGTTCAACGCAATGGTGGAGGGGTTGCGGCAGCGAGAACGCATCCGGGATCTGTTCGGCCGCCACGTCGGGCGCGAGGTCGCCGCTGCGGCCGAGGAACAACAAATCGAACTTGGCGGTGAAGAACGCCATGTGGCAGTGCTTTTCGTCGACATCATCGGCTCCACGGGTTTGGTGACGACTCGACCTCCCGCCGAGGTTGTCGGGCTGCTCAACCGGTTCTTTGCGGCCATCGTCGCGGAGGTCGACCGCCGCAACGGCCTGATAAACAAGTTCCAGGGCGACGGGACGTTGGTGGTCTTCGGCGCCCCGGTGTGGTCTGATTCTCCGGAAACCGATGCGCTGGCCACTGCTCGTGCCGTCGCCGAACGGCTCGCCGAGGAGGTCCCCGAATGCCTGGCCGCGATCGGGGTCTCGGCTGGAACGGTGCTGGCCGGCAACGTGGGTGCCGCTGAACGATTCGAGTACACCGTCGTCGGTGAGCCGGTCAACACGGCCGCCCGGTTGTGCGAACTGGCCAAGTCCTACCCATGCCGGATCGTGGCTTCGGCCGACGCGGTGCGGGCCAGCGATGCCGATGAACAGCTGTGGTGGGAGTTGGGCAAGCAAACGCCGTTGCGCGGTCTCGAGAGGCCGACGCGACTGGCCAGCCCGAGGTCGGCCACAGACGCGCACGGAATACTGCGCGGCAGCAAGAACCGGTAAACGTAGCGGGTGCGTATACGCCCAGCATCGGCTGGAAAATGTGCCCCATCAAGCGGGGTACGACGAGACAAATTGTCCTCACCCCGGGCGGGCACTGTGTCAATGTGCACAATTCGCTTCGACCCGGTGCTACAAATGCAACAAACTGCGCTGTCGCCGATAGATTCTTCTTATCGGAAGCAGTGTTCGTAAGTTGCACGTGTCATGTCAACATTCTTTACAGAAACAGCCATGCGAGACTGTGATCTGTGTAACCTATCGCGCACAAGCTGGACTTTCCTCTCCGCACTGTGTATGAGTGATACATTAGTTGTTCCACGTCGGAGGCCTAAAGAGGGGTCGTCCGGCTTCCTGTTCCATCGATTGAAGTGACTGCGATGAGTGCTGTATTTGGGAAGGGCAATGGGCCAGTGAATATGGTCAAATTCATCGCGGATACGCTATGTTGGGTGACGTCCGATGAACCGATTGGCCCTGAACATGGAATCGCCTTTCCTTGCTTCAACTCGGTCAAAGCTCTGGAACTTCTAAAGTACATCGAAGAAGAACTATTGAAAACTCTGGAGCTTCTGAAGTGCATTGAGCGAGAACTAGCCGTTTCGTCGTCACGGCAGCGATTTCGCTACAATTCGATCCACTTTTAACGAATCATCAGTTGGCCATACGCCCGCTCCTGTATGGGTGCCGGGGTGGTGTTGGCGCGGCTACCGGCCCAAATCTGGGCTTTGCCCGAAGTACTACCCCTATAGGAGGATCCATGTCTGGCAGTTCCACGGGCTCAATTGTCGCGCAGGCCAATGTAGACAATGTTCGGGCGCATTACGATCTTTCGGACGAGTTTTTTGCGCTGTTCCAAGACCCAACGCGCACCTACAGCTGTGCCTACTTCGAACGCGATGACATGACATTGCAGGAAGCCCAGCTGGCAAAGCTGGACCTGACGCTGGGCAAGCTGGGGCTACAGCCGGGAATGACGCTGCTGGACGTCGGCTGTGGCTGGGGCTCGACGATGAAGCGCGCCATCGAGAAGTACGACGTCAACGTCGTGGGGCTGACGCTGTCGAAGAACCAGCATGCTCGTTGCCAAGAGGTGTTGGACGGACTCGACACCAACCGTTCCCGCCGGGTCCTCTTGTGTGATTGGGCAGAGTTCAGTGAGCCGGTCGACCGGATCGTCACCGTCGAAGCGTTGGAGCACTTCGGCTTCGAACGATACGGCGACTTCTTCAAGTTCGCCTATGACGCCATGCCGGATGACGGTGTGATGCTGCTGCACGTGATCACCGGTTTGCACCCAAGGCAGGTCATCGAGCGCGGCATACCTTTGACGATGGAGATGGCCAAATTCATCAGGTTCATCGTGACCGACATCTTCCCAGGCGGCCGGTTGCCGATGATCGAAACCATCGAGGAACATTCGGCCACGGCAGGTTTCAGCGTGACCCGCATCCAGTCACTACAGTCCGACTTCGCCAAGACCCTAGACCTGTGGGCCGAAGGTCTAGAGGCGCGCAAGGACGAGGCCATCGCGATCCAGTCCGACGAGGTCTACGAGCGATACATGAAGTTCTTGACCGGTTGCGCCAAAGCGTTCCGGGTGGGCTATATCGACTGCAACCAATTCACTCTGGAAAAGTAGCTCTGCAGTAGAGCTTGATCTCGAATGTCGATTTTTTGGAACAGATTTCGTTGAACCACGGCATGTCGTGAGTGGCCGAGATGAATACGCGGCATGACGTCGCGCAGCGAATAGCTCAGCTTGACAGCAACTCTCGGCTGTTTCCGTGAATGGGTAGAGGAAGACATGTGATGTTGTGGGTGGCCGCTGATGGGATCGCGGAGCTTGGTCGTTCCGGTATCAGTGTTGGTGAGTCCGGCGTTGGTCATCCGGCACGTGATGCGCAGCCGGGACGGCATACCTGTTTCGGCCGGTTCGTGATGACGGCACCCGTTTGGGCGGCGGTTCCGCCGGAGGTGCATTCGGCCCTGCTCGGCAACGGTCCGGGGCAAACATCCCTGTTGGTCGCAGCCGCAGCGTGGAGATCGCTGAGCTCTGAATACGCCTTGGTGGCAGCCGAACTCACTGCCACGCTGGGCGCAGTGCAGGTCGGCGCTTGGCAGGGCCGAAGTGCTGAAAGCTATGAGGTTCCCACCTGCGCATCTACCAACAGATCTCAGACACGGCATTGGCCTCGGCGCCACGCACCACGCCAGCACCAATACTCTTAAGACCCGGCGCACAGTCCCGTCCCGCCCCGCCACCACCGGTGCCGCGGCAATCGGCGGCATCTGGGACTGGATCACGGAACGTATCGCAGCCCTGGTGTACGGGTTCGAGGACCTACTGGCGTTTCTGTGGTGGGTTCTACTTGGCGTGCTGGACTTCCTGCCCTACAACGTTTTCTATACGTTGGCGATGATGTTCCTTTTCCTGACGACAACCGAACCATTCTTTTTCTGCCCGTTCTAGGGAGTTCTCCTGTCATCGCTGCAATCGCGCCGCCGATCGTGTTGCCGGTTTCTATCGGTGGGGGTGTTGGTTACGTCGACTCCTTGGCTGAAGTCGGTGCCGAGTCTTTCGACGCCCATCGAAGGACGGTGGCTCCTGTATTGGTAAGTGCTCCGGCCGCGCCGCGATCCGGTAGTTCTGCGGTCGGGCTCGTGGGGGCTGTTGCTACGGAGTTTGTCGGGCAGCCTGCGGGTTGTCGGTAAAGGTGGTGGTGAGTTCGGTCGTGGTGCGGCGTGCCCGGGTAGTCGCGTCGTCGTTGCCCATTGTCCGCCAGCCGATTCCGCCGGCTGAATGTAGTCACTTTGCCCCATCCTTGGCCGTTAGTGGGACCTTTTGCACACTCGCCGGCTGAACCGGCTCGGTATCGCACACTTTGCTCTATCGAATCAAATTTGTGGGGTGTTCTGACGCAGGCAACGCACACGCAAACCGTTCAGTATTACTGCTGTATGGCCCGGCCAACGGGGCGTAGATCGATGTCGCCTGTCAAAGGCCCAATGGTTGCCGCTCAAGGAGGAAGCGCGTGGGTTCGTTGTGAAGACGCACCTGAAAGCACTGACGGCAGCAGCCGCCAAAGCTGCGGGCGTGGGCTGGACGGCGAGCGACCGCGACGCGGCGGTCGTGTGCACCACCGGTGTGGTTCGGCGTGCCGCCGATCCCGGTCTTGACGGCAGGACAAGTAGCCGGGGGCCGAAGCGCACTGCCACAAGTCGATGACGGGGTGATGCGAGATGCCGGATTTTGGGGCGCGACCACCGGAAACCAATTCCGGCCTAATGTATTGCGGTCCTGGCGCGAGCACGCTGCGCGCTGTTGCGGCGGTCTGGAGCAGGCTGGCCGCCGATCTGTACGCCGCGGCGGCGCAGTATCAGGCGGTGATCGCGGGACTAGTCGCTGGGCCGTGGATGGGTCCGTCGTCGGCGTTGATGGCGAGCGCGGCCGCGCGGTATTTGGTGTGGCTCAACGTCACTGCGGCGAACGTTGAAGTGGCCGGGATCCAGTTGAGCGCCGGGGCGGCCGCCTACGAGACGGCGTTCGGGCTAATGGTGCCCCCGCCGGTGATTGCCGCGAACCGCGCGCAGTTGCAGGTGCTGATCGTTACAAATTTCTTCGGGCAAAACCTCGAGGCGATCGCCGAGACGGAGGTGGAGTACATCGAGATGTGGCTTCAATGCGCCACCGCGATGTATGACTATGCGGGTTCGGCAGCGGCGGCGTCGGTGCTGACGCCGTTCGAGGAGGCGCCCGAGACCACTAACCCGGCGGGCTGGCTCGGCGAGATCGCCTCGGTCGAAGAAGCCGTCGACGTCGCTGCGGCACAGCAGATTATGTCTCGGGTTTCGGTGGCGCTGGAGGAACTTGCCCAGCCCGTGCCAACCCCGCAAGCCCCGCCGCCCCCGCCAGTTCCCGGGGCGGCCGGGGCGGCGGGGGCGGTGGCTCCCGCGCCGGGGGGAATGCTATCGAGTTTGGCGAGTGCGTGGACTACCATCTCGCCGCACTTTTCGCCGCTGAGCAGCGTGGTGTCGATGCTCAGCAACCATGTTTCGATGCTCAACTCCGGTGTTTCGATGACCAACACGATGAGCTCATTACTGAAGGGGATGGCGCCCGCGGCGGCCGGCGCTGTCGAAAGTGCGGTCCAAAGCGAGGCTGCCGCGCTGGGGTCAGCCCTGAGCGGTGGGCTGGGCGCATCTGGCCTTGGCGTTTCGGGGGTGGCTGGGAGCTTGGGCGAGGCGGCCTTGGTCGGCAAGCTATCGGTGCCCCAGGCCTGGGAAGCGGAGAATCAGGCAGGCGCACCGGCGGTCCGCGCCTTGCCGCCAACCGGCGGCAGTGGCGCGATCGGGACGGGACAGTTGTTGGGTGGGTTGCCGATGGGGGCGGCGTCGCGTCCGGCTGACGGCAATGCGATCTCCAGTGTGTTCCGGGTCGCGGCACGGCGTTTCGTGATGCCACGCCCGCCGGCCGCCGGATAGCACAACCAGGACGGCCATGCGCAAAATGGATCGCGTCGATGCAAGCAGGCCAGAGCTCGAACCGGGCGTGACTCCGTTGAGTGCGGGCGGCCGCATCTAAGCACCCAGACCGCGTTGCGGGTGTTTCCGAAGGAAAAGTGCGCGTTCTGAGGCATTTTGGGGTGGATCGCATAGGCGGTCATGCTGGGGAGGTTCATCGGCCACAGGGTTGTGAGCCTGCGACGATGTCGTCTGATTTCAGTGCGCCGCAACGCTTTATCGAGTAGGTCGTAGCACCGATCATCCGACAAACTGCATCTGTCCGCAATCCTAAGGGTGACCATTCGTGTGCTCGGAGCGGGCCTACCCAACACCGGCCCGCTCCGCGACTATGCAGCGACCTGGGTCAACGAGGCAGCTTGGCGGCGAGGACTTCGGCGGGAAGAATGGCCGGTGGCGCGTCTAGTAGGCGTGCGGCGTTGGCCAGCAGGGCCGCCGCGATCGGGCCGTCCAGATGGGCCTGCCGGTCACGGTCGGAGCAAAAGGCGTCAACGATCCAAAAGGTCGTTTGGTCGGTTCGCAGCGCGAACCAGACAATGGTGCCCCGTTCCTGGTTGGCAAGCTCGACGGCCTCGGCGAGGAAGGTGTGGACTTCATCAGCGGTCTCGGGCTTAGCCACGAGCTGGACGACGAGGGACACGGTGGGTGTGATTTGTTCGGCTAGCATGGCTGCTCCTATCGGGTTTCGTGCCGCACCAGGCGGCGCCCTAGCAACAGTAGGAGCGGTGAACGCGGCTAAACACCGGCTTATGCGGCTCTTTTACTACTGTTTGCGCCATGAAGATCGGAATCGTGGCGCAGGAGGGATGCTTCGCCTCGGCGGTCGCATCGATGATTGACATCTTCGAGACCGCCGAGGCCATCCGATCGCAGATCGATTCGTCAATCGTGGCCATAACGGTAGAAGTGGCGGCGTCACGGCGCAGTGTTACGGGCACGGCCGGGATGACGATCAACGCGACGCGGACCTTGTCGGAGTTGGCCGATCTCGACATCGTGATTGTGCCTGCTCTGGGCACGATCACAGGGCCAACCACCGAATCGGCCCTTGCCAGTAAAGCCGGGCAGCGTATCGTTGGCGCGCTTCGAACCGTGGACCCAGGCCGCGCCCGCTTGGCCGCGGCCTGCACCGGTGTGTTCACCCTGGCAGAAACGGGGATGCTGGACGGACGGCGTGCTACCACCACATGGTTTCTCGCTCAACCGTTCCGGACGCGCTTTCCAGCCGTGGCTATCGACTTCGACGCCATGGTCGTCGCGGATGGTCCCTTCATAACCGCTGGGGCGGCATTCGCACACATCGACCTAGCCCTGTCCATCCTGCGTGGCGTTTCGGTCAACCTAGCCCACCACGTCGCCCGGCTACTTCTCATCGATGAACGTCCATCCCAGGTAGCGTCCGTCATGTGCGACCACCTAGACCACAGCGACCCAATCGTGCTGGCGTTCGAGCGTTACGTCCGGCAAAACCTTGACCAGCCCATGGAAATCGCACGCGCTGTGCGTGCCATCGGAACCAGCCGGCGATCCCTGGAACGACGCACCCGCAAGGTGCTAGGACTGAGCCCCCTCGACGTCGTTCGCGGACTGAGGGTCGAACGAGCCGAATACCTTCGTCGCACCACAGATCTCACGATCGACCAGATCGCCACGCGTGTGGGCTATGCCAACGCCGAATCCCTGCGAGCTCTGCAGCGCCCCAGGTCCAAAGCTTCGAGTACCCGAACGGCACGCAGCCCTTGAGCCTGCTTCCGGCCAACCAACGGACGGCAGCAGCCGCGGCACTTCAGCTGGTCGCTCGTGCGGCGCCCGCCGGGGTGGCACTCAACGCGGACGGTCACGTGGTCACCGGCTCTCGCTTCTCGCGATCGCGCTGGGATTCACGCGCTGCTCGGCCGGGACGATCGACGTTGCCTGCTCGCCGAATTCGGTGAAATATTCACGCACTCAAACACGTCGGCGGTCCATCTATAGCTTGCGCGCGTTTGTAGGGACGCTGCACGAGCGGGCCGTCGTGGCCGGCTCTGGGTGGCGCGATGCGACGATGCCGGCCCCGAGGTGTGCGCACCGACGCCGCGCCGGTTTGGCCATCGACGATGACGAGATGCGTCGCCATCTGCAGTTGGTGGGCCGCTGGCTTAGAAATGGCCGCAAGTGGATATGGCGGGAACCCCGTTGAATCGGTCGGCCATCCACTGCATTCCGCGCTCGCCCTCGACCCACATCGTCAGCACATGGTTGGCCGAAGTCTTGTTGAGGAAGGGTGGCTGCTCGTTTGTCCAGAACTCGACGTTGGCGCCCTGATCGCACCAATCGCGGCCGAGCTGATTGGCCTGCGTCCACGGCACCAAGGGGTCATACCGATTGATGTCGATCAATACCGGTGCATTCGGTTTGAGGCGACCGATCCGCTGCATGTCAAACAAGGTCTTGAACGGCTGCTCGGCGGCCAGCTGGCCCACGTCTTCGGTGAAGTAGCCGCGAAGATGCCGAAACATGAACTTGAGGCCGGTTTCGCCAGCACACTGGTGCCGCGTTTTGGCCAGTACATCCTCACCGCGCGGGGTCATCCGGTCGTGAATCGCCTCCGCCCACTCCGGGTAGGCATAGATAAAGCCGTTGATCACATAGCCGACCACGCCCACCATCGCGTTGCCGTCCAAGTACGGCAGCATTTCAGCCAGGTTCGCTGGGGGTGCGCCCGCATAGGTGCCCACCACATTCAGTTCCGGGGCGTAGGTGGGGGCGAGTTCGGCCGCCGAGGCGGTCGCGCCACCGCCTTGCGAATAGCCCCAGAACGCGACGGGGCCGGCCGGGTCCAGCGACGTCCCGGGTAGCCGCTGGGCGGCGCGCGCGGCATCGAGCACAGCTTGGCCCTCGGCCAGCCGGTTCACGTAGGTGTGCACGCCGGGTGTGCCCAGTCCCTCATAGTCGGTCATGACGACGGCGAAACCGCGGGCCACCATCGTCGCGATGAAGGTCTCCTCGTAATTCGCCATGAAGTCGAGCCATGGCGACCAATGGATGCCCTGGTTGAACATTCGAGACGGTGCACACTGATCACCCTGGCCCTGGGTGCCGGCTGCATAGCTGACCAGCGGCCGCGGTCCGTTTCCCGGCCAGGGATTGTCAGGCTCAAAGTACGTGCCAGTTACCGCGATCGGATTTCCGCGGGAATCGGTGCTGCGGTACATGATTCGAGTGCCCGTTGCCATGATCGCGCCCAGCTGCCCGGACGGCTCAAGCACCAACCGGGACGGCTCGGTGCGTATCAGGTCCCCGGGACGGCCAGGCGGCAGCGGGTCAGGCGGGTGGTAAAACTCCTCGTACTGGCTTTGGTCGCCCTCCGAGTCGAAGTCGCCGTCGGCATGCGCCGCCCCCGCGAAACTCGCACTGCCGCATAACAATAGCGTCGCAGCGACGATCGCCACCGATGACTGAGTCCAGCGCACATCGCAGCAAGGTACCAGGTGAATATCAAATTGATAACCCACCAAAAGAAGCAATATTGTTGCGTCTTTCGCGTCGCACTGGACATTTTGCACAATCCGCGTCGCGGGCGGCTCGGTGCCGCGGGCAGCTTGTCTCATTGCATGGCCATCGTTGGGCGATTTGGCCCCAGGCTATGGGCACCGCGACGCGTCGCAGAATATGGCACGGCATGTCAAAAATGTTTTAACAAAAATGCGCACAGCAACCTCCCGGGCATCCTGCGGGTGCGTCAAGGTAGCCGTTGACCGAAGGGCCCCGGGGGGCTTGGAATGCTGATGGTGCGGTAGTGCCGAACGGTTCGGATCGTGGTTTCGGCGGTTCCGGCGCAGGCGAGTGCTGCCGATGACCGGCAGTGTGCTGGGAGGGCGAACACCCCGTGCCGCGTGGTCACCACCAGCAGCGGCCGAATTGGCGCGGCTCATCAGCCAAAATTGCCTGCAAAAACGACGTACAGCCAACTCTCAGCTACACATCTGCCCACTTCAAGGTGGGCTTGATTGTCTATCTATAGACAGTTCGAGCCAGGGCGCCCAGCGTCCCCGGCTCGTTCTCATTCTGCGTGGCGCCGTTAGGCTGTTGCAGTTCGCGCCACCGAATGGCTGATAGAGGCGAGGCGCGGAAAGTGAGCTGCGTCTCGCGTGAGTCGCGACGTAAAGGAAAGCGTTTGTCGAGAGCTGCGAGATTTGCGGTAGATCAATCGCTTCTTCACTCTCCCGTCGAGATTACTGAGTCCGGTCCTAGTGTTGCGGGTCGGTTGGCGGCGTTGGCGTCGCGAATGACGCTTAAGCCGGTGATGACGGTGGGCAGTTGTTTGTCGCCGCTGCCGTTGCCGTTGGGGTTCGTCGATTTCGTGTGCCGGGTTGTGCGACCGGGGCCGGGTACGGTCCGGGAGGCCGTTGAGTTGCCGGAGGTCGGTGCGCAGTTGGTGCGTGCGCCGGGTGTGCGCCGTGCGGATGGTCGCGGGCGGGTGGTGCTGTATTTGCATGGCGGTGCGTTCGTGATGTGTGGGGCGAATTCGCATAGCAGGATCGTCGCCGCGTTGTCGGAGTTCGCTGATGCGCCGGTGTTGGTGGTCAATTACCGGTTGATTCCTAAGCATTCGCTGGGGATGGCTCTTGATGATTGTCATGATGGCTACCGGTGGTTGCGGGCTCGGGGGTATGAGCCGGATCAGATTGTGGTGGCCGGTGACTCCGCGGGTGGTTATCTGGCGTTGGCGCTGGCGCAGCGGCTGCGGGTGGATGGTGAGAGGCCGGCGGCGTTGGTGGCGATGTCCCCGTTGCTGCAGTTGGCCAAGGGGCCCAAGCTGGCCCATCCCAATATTGGGACCGATGCGATGTTTTCGGCGCGGGCGTTCGATGGCTTGGCGGCCTGGATCGGGGCGGCGGCTGCCCGTAATCCGGTGGACGGCAAGCCCGAAGAGCTCTATGAGCCGTTGGACCATATCGATTCCGATCTGCCGCGGATGCTTATTCATGTTTCGGGTGCTGAGGTTTTGCTGCATGACGCGCAGTTGGGTGCTGGCAAGTTAGCGGCGGCCGGGGTGTCCGCCGAGGTACGGGTTTGGCCCGGTCAGGCTCATCTTTTCCAACTTGCCGCGCCGGTGGTGCCCGAAGCGACCCGGTCGTTGCGGCAGATCGGGCAGTACATTCGTGAGGCCACCGCTGGTTCGGCCGTGCGTTCTTCGCGGACTTTGACGCCACGACAATCGTCCAGGCGACGCCGGTAGCTGCGTTGGGCGCCGAGTCGCCCAACGGGCAAGCTCGGTAGCCGGTGGCGGCCGAGGCTGCTATGCCTGACTCGTGTTGTTGCCCCGCCACTGCAAAGCCTCTAGGGCGACGGCGACGTGAATGTAGGTTTCGGACAGGGGACGGGGCAGCATCCGCTCGGCCGATTCGAGCCGGCGCAGCAACGTGTTGCGGTGCGTGTGCAGGAGCTTGGCGGACCGGGAGCCGTTGCATTGTTGGTAGATGTATGTCAACAGACTTGCGTGGAGGTCGGGGCTGGCTGACTCGAATTCCCCGAGGGTGCTTTTGATGAATTCGTTTGCGGCTGCTGTGTTTTGGGTGATCAAATCGACCAATTGTGTGTCGGCGAAGAACACCACCCGCTGGTCCGATTGCAGGCGTGTCACCATGCGCTGAGTGGCTCGCGCATCATGGTGGCTGCGCCGAAAGCCTTCGATTCCGGACGCGGTAGGGCCGATGGCGATGCGTGCCCCGGGTGCGCAGTCGAGCGCCTGCTCAATTGCTACGACGTCGAGGCTGGCGGCGTCGGCGACCCACAACCAGCGGGTGGCCGCGGTAGCGGCGACGGTCAGCGGCCGCGGCGCTCCGACGGCGAGGCCGAAGGCATCGCAGGCTCGGTCCAGGTAGATGTAGTCGCCAATGAACTCGTCATTCCACAGGATCGCGGCGGTATGGGATCGATCCAAGGAATAGCCCAATTTCGCATTGGGGCATTGGTGGCCGATAGGGGCGCAATCCAGAATCGCCTCGACGATCTCGCGACGTTCGGCATCGGTGCCCAGGGCCAGGTGATGGTGCTCCAACTTAACCTGAGCGGCGATTGCGGCGAGCGTGGCGCTGACGAACTGGCTGATGGACAAGAAGGACACGACCAGGAAGTCCCGCAGCTCCTCCGGTTGGGCCCCGAGCCCGAACGCGATTTCGATCCAGTGCCGCCAGGCCACGTCCTGCCCGACGCGGTAGATCTCAGCGGCCGCCGAGTCCAGGCCGCGGCGCGCCAGATCCCTAGCCAAGGCAAGCGGCGCGGGGCCGAGGTTGGCTGGCACCGGGGCACCGGGTTCGTGCACGTTGGCCGCCGCCCAGTGCAACACGTTGGCGCGGCTAGCGCGGCGAACGGCCGCTGCCAGGACCGGATCCTTGGCGATTGCCGCGTTGTTCCCCACGGTGGCGCAGTCGAGGCGGTCGAGCCACTCTTGCCGAGGATTGAGCGCGATGCGGGCTCCTGCCCGGATCAATTCGCGGGTACGCTCGGACGGCTGCTCCCAAGCAACCGGTTCAGCCTCGCTGGGGAATCGTGTGGTCTGGGACATAGCTCGCTCCTGTTGCCTTTGTGGAGCCGAAGGCAGCGCTCGCTCCGTGTTCAAGCGGTTGACTACTGGTGAAATCGAGGTTGGCCTGCCGCAGGCCATCGGGGGCGCGGTAGCGTTGCGCCGCGGGGTAGTTGGCGCCCAACTTATGCAGTGCGCGACTCGGGACTACCAACGCTGCTACCACCATTGCCTCGCCGATTTCCGTGACGCCACGTTTCGCGGCGAAGAGGTAACTCGCCAGCTTGCCGGCGCCCAGCTGCGCATCGTGCAGGACCTCGGCGACCGGAACGTGAATAGGTGTTTGTCTATCCCCGTCTGGAAATCCGCGAAATCTGCACGCCCCAAGTGCGGTAGCCGCAGCACGCGTGCGAATAGGCAATCCAGCTCTACCCAATTTATAGCTCATTGCGCTCATGTCCAATATCTCACGCCCCGTTGCAATGTGAGGCGCATCGCACCTTCGAAGTTCGCGCTGACATAAATCGAAGCGGCGCAGCAATGAATTCTGTTCATCCTTCTCTAGAGTCAACCTGTGTCCGTTCGGCGGGGCACGGAATGTCCTCGAGCGTGCTGGTCGCTGCGGCGATCTGCTTGCACTGCAACGTGACAACGTCTTCAGATAGCCGTTCGTCCCGCGCCCGGGGAGCGCGGGGCCAGTGCTTGGGGCTGTCCATGTTTATGGAATCACGCAACCCTTGAAGCGTACGGGCGAATCGCTGAGAATTTGCTGTATGCTTGTTGTAAAATAATTCGACAAAGGGGAATTTGTCACTGTCTGGCCATTTCAGGAGGGTAACCTAGGTGCGCAATCTCGGTGATACCGGCCATTCGTTGCGGACGCACCGGCGTCGGCCTGGCACCGGCAACAATCTGGGTTTACGACCTCCCGGGCGACAGGGCGCATAACGCTTTGGCATGGCGAATTTGCCACAAAGTTTGGCTCGCGTTGGGACATTTTGTACACGTCATACGGAAATGCGGACGATAGGCAGGGCGATTTGCTTCAGCCCGTCGCACAGGTTGGGATGATTTAACCCTGGTGGCTTCGCATGCGGCTGGTGAGCATTACGGCTGAAGCGTCACCCAGCGTCGCGGACGTGATACCTGACAACTTGGGTTTCCCGGGCAGTCGCTGCCTGCATCACCGCCCGGCGATAGCCCCTACTCGTAGGGAGATGCGCGTGGTGCTCCGGGTGATTCCTGAAGGTTTGGCGGCTGCGAGCGCTGCGGTGGAAGCGTTGACCGCTCGGTTGGCGGCCGCGGAGGCCGCTGCGGCGCCGCTGCTCACGTCGGTGGTGCCGCCGGCCGCGGATCCGGTGTCGTTGCGGAGCGCGGTTGGGTTCAGCGCGATAGGTAATGAGTATGTCGCGGTGGCGGCTGAAGGGGCCGAGGAGCTTTGGCGTTCCGGGGTTGGGCTGGGTGAAACCGGTGCCAGCTATGCGGCCGGTGACGCCGCGGCTGCGTCGACGTACCTGATCCAGGGTGGCTTATGACCGCACCGGCCTGGGAAGCTCCGCCGCCGGAGGTGCCGGTCGCAGCGGTGTGGACGTCGCTGAGTGTCGAGTACGTCTCCACATGGATCAATGTCATCCCGATCGCGCCCAACGAGGCCGACCGTCTGCGGATGCGGATCCCGGCCGCGACTGCGATGAGCACCGAGGAGTCCCCCTGGGACCTGATCCGGGAATTCGGCAAGCTTCTGGCGGAAATCTACCTTGACTCCAACTTGCCGGTGCTGAAGGAAGACGCCCTTTCCGACAGGACCCGATCGGCAACATCATCGCGATGGTCAACGCCTTCGGGGAGCACAGGCACCACCACCGGATTGGCCGCTGCGTTGCCAAACCCGCTAGTTGCGCTCGTTGCGTCCCAGATGAACTTGGCTGGGGCGCCGTTCGCCGCTGCTGCCGCTCCGGCGGGTGCACCGGAATCGGTGGCGCCTTCGGATCGGGGTGGCGGAAGCAGACGCTCACCCAGCCCGCCGGGCTGACCACGTTGGCTAGCGATGAGTTCCCTGCTGGACCGCGGGTGGCGAGTTGAGGAGGGTTAGGTCGGCTTCGCAACGTGATAGCGAGCAATTGGCAACCTAAAACGAGAGGAGCATGATGAGTTTGTTGGATGCCCATATTCCGCAGTTGGTGGCGTCGCAGTCGGCGTTTGCCGCCAAGGCGGGGTTGATGCGGCACACGATTAGTCAGGCCGAGGAGTCGGCGATGTCGGCGCAAGCGTTTCATCAAGGGGCGTTTCAAGCCGCCCATGCCCGGTTCGTGGCGGCCGCCTCGAGGGGCAACATGCTGTTGGATATCGCGCAGGCCAACATGGGTGAGGCCGCGGGCACCTATGTGGCCGCCGATGCGGCCGCGGCGTCCAGTTACACGGGTTTCTGAAAGGGTTTGTGATGTCGCAGATCATGTACAACTACCCGGCGATGATGGCGCACGCCGGGGACATGTCGGGTTATGCGGGCACGCTGCAGAGCTTGGGGGCCGATATCGCCAGCGAGCAGGCGGTACTGTCGCGTGCCTGGCAGGGGGATACCGGGTCGACCTATCAGGGCTGGCAAACGCGATGGAACTTTGCCGTGGAGGACCTGATACGCGCCTACCACTCGATGGCCAGCAGCCATGAATCCAACACCGTGGCCATGCTGGCCCGCGACGGGGCCGAAGCCGCCAAATGGGGCGGTTAACCGGCGACGAGGCCTCCCGGGCGGTGGCGTACGTCGTGATATCGGCATCGCGGCCGCCACTCGATGAGCGATGAGGGGACACCGCCTTTGTGAGGTTCGACGCAGCCGCAAGGCGGTTTCCCAGTGTCTGGCCGGGCACCGGCCGGATGACACTGGCACTGCTGGTCGCGGTGCCTGCGACATTGGCTTGTCCCTGGCGGTCGACACGCGAGCAATGGGTGCTCGGCGTCGCTGTCGTCGTTGTGATCGTGGTGTTGGCGTGGTGGCGCGGCGTGCACCTAACCACGATCCTGGGCCGCCGGCTGGCGATGTCCCGCCGCCGGCGACGATTCGGCCACCGACGGTCCGGGCGGATAGCGGGAATCGACGTTCAGACGACCGCACTGATACGCATCCGACCGCTGACGGCCAATCCGGACGCGCTTCCGTTGCCGCTGATCGCCGGGTATCTAAATCGTTACGGCATCCGCGCTGAGCGGATCCGAATTACCAACCATGACATCGAAACTGAAATTTGGGAGACCTGGATCGGGCTGACGGTGTCAGCCGTCGACAACCTGGCGGCGCTGCAGGCCCGCTCGTCGCGCATCCCGTTGCACCAGACCACTCAGGTCGCGGCTCGCCGGCTCGCCGAGCAGCTCCGCGAAGTCGGATGGGCGGCCAGCACGGCTGAGCCCGGCGACGTCCCGCCGTTGGTCGCGCGATCGGCGCGCGAGAGCTGGCGCGGGGTCGTGCGCGAGACGGCAACTGGCAAGAGGGATTGTGTAGCGGCCTACCGGATCAGCGTCGATGACGCGCTGCCCGAAACCCTGGCCGCGATCCGGTGCCATCCGGCGCGCGAGACCTGGACAGCGCTGGAAATCGCCGGCAACGGAACCGGTCGCACCCTGGCGGCCGCGTGTGCCTTCCGGACCAGCGCGGAGCCGCGGGGCGCCCCGCCGCCAGGCCTGGTTCCCCAGCATGGCAACCACCGCGCGGCGCTGCTGGCACTGAATCCCTTGTCAATACAGCGACTGGACGGGCACACAGATCTGCCCGGTGACTTGCTGGTGCGGCTGCGCTGGCCCACCGCGGTGCGCGAGTCCGCGCACGAGACGGCGTTCTGAGGGGGAGGTGCGCGACCCGGCGCGGGTTATCCCGCGCGCTAACCCGCTGCCGTGGCGCGTTTGGTGAGTAGCGCATCTAATGACCAACGGCCGGGGCCCGCCCACAGCAGGAAGATCAATCCGAGCAACATCGACAGATCGGTCCGGGCATCGTGGGCCATGCCCCAGAAGCCTTCCACCCCCAAAAACCCGCCGGGCTGCAGTTCTCGGAGTTTGGTCAGCGCTATCGCACCTACGATGTCGATGAGAAGTGGAACTGCCGCGACCCGGGTCAGCAGACCCAGGAGGACCAGTATGCCGCAGACGATCTCGACCACCCCGTCCAGATTGGCGAAAAACGTGGCGGCGGGGATGCCGATCCGCTCGAAGCGACCCGGACCGAGTTGATGCGGGTACAGAAATTTCTGAATTCCCTCGCTGAGGAACACCAACCCCACCAACAGCCGTATGCAAATCACGGCGGGCGGACCATCGGCGCGTTGTAGTCGCTGCCATGACACTCGAGCCGAATCAGTTCTCGCCAACTCGGTCCCCGATTTCTTGTTCCGATGAATTCTTGGGTCGAGCCTACCGATGGCGCCGTTGCCAGCCCAGCGCGGCGACCAACCCAGCGGGCATCCACTTACACCCTGGCCGTAATGTGTAAATAAGGTGGGATCTGACGACTAACTGAGGTGGGCGGAATGACAGTCTCCGACCAAGCCGGCGTCAAGGCGGACGGCGCTGCCGCTGATCAGCTGGTGGCCTATGAAACCCTCGACGAGGGGCGTATCGCCCGAATCTGGCTCAACCGGCCCGAGGCCCAGAACGCCCAGAATCGCACCCTGCTCGTTCAGCTCGACGAGGCGTTCTGCCGCGCCGAGGCCGACGACACCGTCCGCGTGGTGATCCTGGCAGCGCGCGGCAAGAACTTTTCCGCCGGTCACGACCTCGGCTCGGACGCAGCGCTGCTGGAGCGTAAACCCGGGCCCGCGCAGCATCCAACCTTTCGGTCGCACGGCGGCACCCGGGACGCGATCATGGAGAAGACGTATCTGCAGGAGTGGCACTTCTTCTTCCAAAACACCTGCCGCTGGCGCGACCTGCGCAAGATCACCATCGCGCAGGTGCAGGGTAACGCGATCTCCGCGGGCCTGATGCTGATCTGGGCGTGCGATCTGATCGTCGCCGCCGACAACGCTCGGTTCAGCGACGTGGTGGCGGTACGGCTGGGTATGCCGGGCGTCGAATACTATGCGCACCCTTGGGAATTCGGTCCGCGTAAGGCCAAAGAGCTACTTTTGACCGGAGATTCGCTGGACGCGGATGAGGCCTATCGGCTGGGCATGGTGTCCAAGGTTTTCCCGGTCGACGAGCTGGAGGAAAAGACGTTCGAGTTCGCGCGGCGTATCGCCGAGCGTCCCACGATGGCAGCACTGTTGATCAAGGACTCGGTAAACGCCGCTTCGGACGCAATGGGATTCACTGAGGCGCTGCGACACGCGTTCCATGTTCACGAGTTGGGACACGCCCACTGGGCGGCTCATAACGAGAACAGATACCCGGTCGGCCTACCGCCCGATGTCGAGGACTGGCGCACGGCGAAGCCGACCAAGCTGGCTCGCCGCGACACGCCGTAGCCCGGTAGATACCGCATAGGTGACCGACCAGTTGGGGGCGGGGGAGGTGGTGTCCGCGCCGACCCGCGCATGGTTCGATGGCTAGAACCTGTTTCAGTTTCGGCGTGAGGGGCTCAAGTGCAGCTTTCTTTCCAAGACCGGACGTACTTGGTCACCGGGGGCGGCAGCGGTATCGGCAAGGGGGTGGCCGCCGGCCTGGTCGCGGCCGGAGCCGCCGTCATGATCGTCGGACGCAATCCGGACAAGCTGGCGGCCGCCGTCAAAGACATCGCGGCGCTCAAGGCAGGAACGATCTGCTATGAGCCGGCCGACATCACCGACGAGGACGAGACCCTCCGCGTGGTGGACGCGGTAACGGCATGGCATGGCCGGCTCCACGGTGTGGTGCATTGTGCGGGCGGGTCTCAGACCATTGGGCCGATCACCCAGATCGACTCGCAGGCCTGGCGGCGCACGGTGGACCTCAACGTCAACGGCACCATGTACGTGCTCAAGCACGCCGCCCGTGAGCTGGTGCGCGGCGGCGGCGGTTCGTTCGTCGGTATCTCGTCGATCGCGGCCAGCAACACCCATCGCTGGTTTGGGGCCTACGGGGTCACCAAGTCGGCCGTCGACCACATGATGAAGCTGGCCGCTGACGAACTCGGCCCGTCCTGGGTTCGGGTCAACGGCATCCGTCCGGGCCTGATCCGCACTGATCTGGTGGTGCCCGTGACCCAGTCGCCGGAGCTGAGCGCGGACTACCGGCTCTGCACGCCGCTGCCGCGGATTGGTGAGGTCGAAGACGTCGCGAACCTGGCAATGTTCTTGCTCAGCGATGCGGCCAGTTGGATCACCGGACAGATCATCAACGTCGACGGCGGCCACATCTTGCGCCGGGGCCCGGATTTCTCCCCGATGCTGGAACCGGTGTTCGGTCCCGACGGGTTGCGCGGAGTGGTCTGAGGCCATGAAGCGACTCGAAGGCCAGCGGATCCTGGTGACCGGCGCGGGGTCGGGGATCGGCGCGGCCAGCGCGCTGCGGCTGTTGGACGAGGGTGCCGCGGTGGTCGGCGCCGACATTGCCGCGCACGGCCTGGGCACGACGCGGGACCGGGCGCAGGAGGCCGGATCAGCCGATCGGCTCACCACGTTCGAGATGAACGTCGCCGAGGAGAAGTCGGTGGCCGAAGGCGTGCGCCGCGCCGTCGACACGCTCGGCGGCCTGGATTCGTTGGTCAACGCGGCCGGCATCTTGCGTGCCGCACACACCCACCAGACCAGCACCGAGCAGTGGAATCAGATCATCGCTGTCAACTTGACCGGCACCTTTCTGGTGGTCCGCGAAGCGCTGCCGGCGTTGCTGAAGAACCCGCGCAGCACGATCGTGAACTTCAGCTCGACGTCGGCTTCCTTCGCGCACCCGTACATGGCCGCCTACTCCGCCAGCAAAGGCGGCGTTGCGGCGTTCACCCATGCCTTGGCGCTCGAGTACGCAAGTGACGGGCTACGTGCCGTCTGTGTGGCGCCGGGCAGCATCAAGTCCGGGATCACCGACGCCACCGGGGGATACATTCCGCAGGACGCCAACTGGAAGTTGTTTGCCAGGCTGCTGCCGATCCTGCCCACCACGGAGCAGTCCAGCGGCGCCGGAATGGCCGATCCGTCCGCCGTCGCCGGCGTGATCGCCATGCTGGTGTCCGAGGATGGCGCGTTCATCACCGGCACCGAAATCCGCATCGATGGCGGTACGCACGCTTAATGGGGGCCTAGTTCACGCAGGGAACGCCGCCGCCGTCGATGGGTGCCCCTTGGTCGGGCGTCGGGTAGCTGGCGGTGTCATCGCTGTACATCGGATATGTGCCGGTCTTGGTGGACGTCGCGGTGGACGCGGCCTCGTCGGGCGCCGGCAGCGAGAAGTTGGTATCCACGGTCACGCGGATGTGGCCGGGCGCCAGGGCGGAATCCGGTTGGTAGGGGGCGTCGATACCGAGCAGGTCCGCTAGGTTCTCGGCGTCGGCTTTCGCGCCGGCGCCGTACTCGATCGTGGTGGCGAATGGATCGCCGGATTCGCGGTCGCGCACCTGACCCGCGGTGTAGCCGCGCTTACGCAGCGCACTGGACACCTGGCTGGCCAGTCCACTGATGCTGCCGGCATTGACCACATCGACGACGGTGGCCGGGTCGGGCTTGGCGACGGTGGCTTTGGTTGCTGACGCGTTGCCGAATGCGGCCGCGACCTCAGCCCGGATCGCGGTCGGGTCGATGATGTTGACGTCCTGGCCGTCGATGTTGTCGTAGCGCACTACGGGCAGCGTCCGGAATTCGACGTTACCGCCCGCCAGGTCGCCCATTCGGCGGAAAAGGTGCTCGTCCCAGCCGGCGGACAGCACGACATCCTTGCGTGCCACGGCCATCAGGCTGTCGAGCCTGTCCAGGTTGGTGAAGCTGCCCGAATCCTGCAGGTCCCGCATGACCGACGACAGGAAGGCCTGCTGGCGGTGGGTGCGATCCAGGTCCCCGTTGTCCAGGCCATGACGCTGCCGGACAAAGGCGAGCGCCTGTGACGCATTCAATCGCTGGCGCCCGGCGGGGAAGTCCGCCCCGGAGTACGAGTCGTAGACGGCGTGGTTCAGGCACACCTCAACGCCGCCCAGAGTCTGGGCCAAATCGTAGAAACCGGCCAAATTGATCTCGGCGAAGTAGTCGATCGGAACGCCGGTCAGGCTGCGCACCGCGCGCAAGGTCGCGGCCCGGCCGGCCTCACGGCCCCGGGTCTCGAGTTCTTTCCGGTCGCCCACACCCTGGTTGGCCAGCTGCTGTGCAACGTATTGCTTGGTAAGCCCGTACGCCTCTTTGATCTTGATGTGGTTGTATCCCGGAACGCCGGTGAAGGGCACCCAGTCGTCGCGGGGGATCGAAAAGGCGACCACTTTGCCGTCGGCACCGACGTGCACGAGGATCAGCGTGTTGGTGTTGTAGCCGCCGTCATCGGAGTCACCCGCGTGCAGCTGCTTCAAGATCGACCAGGGCAGGTCGTTGCCTTCCTGGTCTTTGCGGGAGTCCAGCCCGATGAGCAAGATGTTCATGTTGTTGTCGCTGGAACGGGGATCTTCGGCGGTAAGGGCCTGCGAAATGGTGATGCCGCTCAGCGCGCCGTGGGCTACCCAATACCCCGCCCCGGTCATCACCACCGCAACCAGCGACACCAGCGTCATCAGGCCCCGCGCCAGCGGCCGGCGGATCCGCGACGGTTGGCGCACAGCACGATGGCGCGGGCGATTGCCCCGGGAACGTGCCATCACATGCCTCGACCAGGCACCATCGAACCCACCGGCGCGTTGCCAGCGGTTTGCGGTGCCGTCGCTTGCTGCATGACGTCTAGTATGGGACAGATTGCTGTGAAGCCAGCTATCAGAATGCTGGATGTGGTCAGGCTCACCCGGCCCGGCGGCACGACCGAGACGGCCCGCTTATTTCCGCTACCAGCACGTTCTGGCTACAATTCGCCAAGCTCGGGAAGTATCGGGAGCCAGCGGGAGGGGACCGGGAGCATCAGGTGTCTCACGAGATTGATCCCGACTGGCCTCCGCCGGCATACCAGCCGTCCGACGACGTCGATACGACGCCTCCTGCCCAACGCCGGTCTCGGCGCACCGTGTGGCTGGTGGCGTCGCTGGTTCTGGCCTGCGTCGCTGCCGCGGTCATTGCATACGCGGGCATGCACCGGGCCCGGCCACGCGCGGTCCCAACGCCCCCGCCAACGACCGCCGTCTCGCCGCGCCCCACTTCCCCGGCAGCCGACGCACCAGCGGCGCCGTGTGGCCCGGATGAAGCAGCGGCCGTACGCGCTGCGCTCGCCCAGCTTCCGCCCGATTCCAAAACCGGCAGGTCCTGGAATAGCACACCGGAGGACAGCAATTACGACCCGTGCGTCGACCTGTCCGCGGTGCTGGTGACGGTGCAAGACGCCACCAACAGTTCCCCCGACCAGGCGCTGATGTTTCATCGGGGAAAGTTCGTCGGAACCGCAACGCCGAGCGCCTACCCATTCACCAGCTTGATCGGTCCGGCCTCCACGAACGACATCGTGGTCCTGAGCTATCGGACGCTGCAGAGCTGTGACGGCTGCCAAGACGGCATCTTGACGATCGTGGGGTTTGCTTGGCAGGGCGACCACGTGCAGATCCTGGACCCGCTGCCGGAGGTGTTCGACTCGCCGCCGTAGTCCGTGAGGGCGGCGCCGCATCCGACCCCTTCCCGACCGTTGAATGGAGCACCACGTGGCCACTTCGCCGCCGGCAGGATGGTATTCCGATCCCGACGGTTGCGCGGGGCAACGATATTGGGACGGTGACGACTGGACCAGACATCGTCGGCCCGATCCCTGTGCACCACGATTGCCGCTGGGCGTGTTCGCCGATCGTCTCCGGCGCTGGTGGCTAAGGATGCCGGTCGGCCTGCGGTTGACACTTCCCGCCGTGCTGGTGTTGATCATGGTCGGTGTCGCGGTCTACGCGTGGGTCAGGCCGGCGCGGGACGACTGGTCGCAGCTGCCGAAGCGACTGAGCTGCCAGTTGCGGCTCGGGCCGAAACCGCCCGCGACCATTTCCGTGGCCGCCGTGGACGTCTCGCATCCCCGGGGCGATGTCCTACGGCTGGTAGTTCGATTCGCCGAGCCGCTGCCGCCGTCGCCATCGGGTTCGCTCGGGTCTGGCTTTGCCGGTTACCTCTTGACGTACACCATCGCCAACAACGGGGCAGAGTTCGTCGAGCTGGGCCCGCAAGAGGATACCGACGACCTTGCGATCAGAAAGCCCGCCGCGAGCAACAACGCCGAGCCGAACATGCGGCCGGACCGGGACACCAATGCTCGCAGAACTGCGCCCGACACCGTGGAGATCAACCTCGCGGTAAAGCGACTGGGGCTCGATCAACCACCGGTGGATCCGCAGCTCACCCTCGCAGCTCGGTTCAGCACGCCGTCGACCGTGACGGTGGATTTCGCGTCGCAGTTCTGTCAGGGCGAGCCTGTGCCGGGCTGAGCTCAGCAGTACATGTAGTCGATGTGCCAGCGGCCGTTGACGTAGTCGGCGAGGAAGTGGCCACCCAGTCGCGGGTCGGCGTCGTTGACTTCTCCTGAGCCGCCGGCATTCGGTGTGAAGCCGGGGGGATCCCAGGTGATCGACTGTGGGTTGGGTGACAAGTCGGGTGTGCAGCCGACCTGCTTGGCGATGTAGCCGTCGATGATCCGCTGCTCCGCGCTGGCTTGGTCACCGCCGTCGGGGGCCGGAGCGCCAGGGCACACGACATTTGCACCGCACATGCTTTTGCTCGCGTCGGTGAGCGAGACTTCGCTCACCGGTGAGTTCGGTGCGGCGCCCCATATCTGCACCGCCGCGACCAGTCCGGCCGCAGCAGCGCCGGCACTTCCGCTGATGTACCTGCGCATCTTCTCTCCCGGGGCACTCGGACGTCGAAACCATCAGATCACGTCGTTGGTGGCTCACCCAAGCCGGCGCCCTTGCACATACGTTTCGGCGATGGACGTCTCGCGGATTCCCATCAACAACCCGAACAGCGTCTGGTCACGGGCAATTTCGGCATCGTCTGAGCGCACGCCGTGGTTCAGCGCGGCGTTGAGTGCCGGGGTGCGTCTCGGGTCAACTACGACGAAGTCCGCCTCCTTGCCAACATCGAAGTTGCCGAACCGATCCTCCATGTCGAGTGCGCGCGCGCCGCCGAGTGTCGCGATAAACAGCATTTCGGCCGGATGCATACAAACACCGGCGGTGCCCGGTTCCGAGATGTGCACCTTGTACGCAGCGGCGACGACCTGCGGGATAAGCCACTCATCTCCGCCACCGAAATCCGTTCCGGCGGCGATGTTTACACCGGACTCCACCGTCCGCAGCCACGGCATGGTGCCCGAGCCCAGGAACTGCTGGGAGATCGGGCAGTGCGAGATGGAGGTGCCGGTCTCGGCCATTCGCTCGAGTTCGGAGTCCTGACAGTGCACCGCATGCGCCAATATGCTGCGCCGGCCGAGCATGCTTGAACCGCCGACCGCCGACCCGGGCAGGAACTTGCCGTCGTAGGTGTCCAGATATGAGTCGACTTGGTATGCCTGTTTGGTTGCAGCCACCTCGCCGGTGCCCGGCCGATTGTTCTCGTTGAGGTGGCTGTGGAAGTAAACACCGCGATCTCGCACTGAGTCATACAGATCGCCAAGCCTTTTCAAGGTCGATGGGGTCACCGCTAGCGAATATCGCGGGGCGACCGCGACGTGCAGTAGTGCGGTGCTCACTCGGCCGGTGTCAGCCGCATGCCATTTGTCGATTTCCTCGCGGGCCAGCCGGATGGCGTCCTGCTCCGACGTCATCAACGGTGCGGCCGCCGTTGGGCCTGCGGTCTGGATGCCGCGCCCGCTGACCAGGCGTAGTCCGCGGCGCTGCGTTTCGGTGAACAAGGCATCTTGAGCATGGGGAAACGCGGATCCGAAGACCATGGCGGCGGTGGTTCCGGTCGCGATGCGTCGGTCACAGAACTCGACCGCCGCCGGCTGAGCGAACGCCGGATCGGCGAAACGGGCTTCCGCAGGGTACACGCACCGGGTCAGCCACTCCGGCAGCTGCCCCCCACCGTATGCGGCGCCCGCGTACGTCTGTGGGAAGTGCACGTGGGTGTCGACGAAGCCTGGAAGCAAAAAGCCGGGCCGGTGATCCGACACGGTCGCGGATTGGAAACGCCACGGGACGTCCGCCGCTTCTCCGCAGAATTGGATAAGGCCGTCATCACCAACTATCAGAGCGCCTTCGGAAATCGACACCAGCGCCTTGGCGGCATGCGTCACCAGTGGAGCGTCGGCGAGGTGAAAGATGTGCCCAAGATGAATCCGACTTGCCACTTGATCCTTCCCCCTGGTGTTCGACGGATCTTGCGACCACCACGCCGGATCATCGCACGCGACGCCCAGACTATCGAGGCTTGCCGCTAGTCCCCTGAGTATGCGGCGCGCTCGGTGGTCACCGGGCGGTGTCAATGCGAAAATTGCTGCCCGTGACAGGTCATTGGTTTTCCGTGCTAACCGGGCTGGTGCCGCTGGCGTTGGTCGTTGCGCTCTCGCCGTTGTCGGTCATCCCGGCCGTATTGGTCTTACACACGCCGCGGCCGCGGCCGAGCAGCCTGGCCTTCCTGGTCGGCTGGCTGTTCGGCTTGGCCGCGGTGACCGCCGTCTTCGTTGCGGCCTCCGGCGTACTCGGTGGGTTGCGTAAAACACCGCCGGCCTGGGCATCCTGGCTGCGAGTGGTCCTCGGGTCGGCGTTGATCGTGTTCGGCGTCGTCCGATGGCTGACCCGGCATCGCAGCACCGAAATGCCCGGCTGGATGCGCACCTTCACCAGCTTCACCCCGACCCGCGCGGGGGTGGTAGGTGCGGTGCTGGTGGTGGTAAGACCCGAGGTGCTGATCATCTGCGCGGCGGCCGGATTGGCCATCGGCAGCGGCGGGCACGGCGCCGCGGGCTCCTGGGTTTACACGGCATTCTTTGTCGCGCTGGCCGCATCCACCGTCGCCATCCCAATACTGGCGTACCTGGCTGCCGGTGACCGGCTCGACGATTCGCTGGAACGACTCAAAGACTGGATGGAAAAAAACCATGCGGGGATGCTCGCCGTCATCTTGGTCGTGATCGGTTTGCTGGTCCTCTACAACGGACTTCATGCGATGTAACCAGCGTGTGTGGCTCGCCGTCACCTTCGTCCTGGCCTGGCCGCTGCGATCACGGCAACCGCCAAAGCGATGATTGCGACGACGATCAGCGGGTGCCACCATTGGGCGCCCAGCCAATACGCGTGAGTGCCCACCAGGCCGGGCTGCTGCTGGGTGCCGAACAGCCATTCGCGCACCACGGGTGTCGCCAGCGCAAGCACCGCGCCGACAACGGAGAAAGACAACAGAGCAAAAAGTAGCCTGCTGGAGAACTGCCAGGTGCCCATCACGATGAGATAGCCACCGGTGCCGGCCATGATCAGGCCGGTGACTCCGAACGCGGTTACGGACTGGATCGCGGCCGCGATGCCGAGCACGAGCAGCACGGCGCCAGCCATGATGATCGACCTGGCAATGCCTTTGGTCAACGACACCACTCGATATCCACTGAGGGTCAGTGTTCGCAACGTGATCAGCGGTGGCTTCAAAACGCTGGGCAACTGTCGGACCGAGCCGGCCGCTCCGGAGGCAGTCGCGGCGACCTTCGCGACAGTGTGCGCCATGAGCGGTGAGCCCTTGTCGCTGGCGAACGTTTCCCGGGCGATCGGATCTTCGTTCAGCAGAGCGTATTTGGCGTCCCCCGGGTTCGCGGCCAATACCTTCGTTGCCCAGGTTCGTGAACTCGCCGGGCTCCAGTCCCCGATTTTGCCCGGCTGCGGGTCGAGCACCGTGTTGGCCAGCCCGTCCAATTCCTCGTCGAGTATCCGGTGCTGCCACGCTTGCGACAGCCACAGCGATGTCCGGGGAATGCTGGCGGGTATTGGCTTTGTGGGGTCGTCCAGGAAGCCAAGCTCGTCGAGCAGCATGTCCTCGGTCAAGTTTTGGCTCGGCCCGCCGCCGACGGCTGGCAGCGGATATCCCGAACTCGGAAAGTCAGGTGCCCCAAGTTCTTTGAGTTGACGCAGGAACCACTGTGCCCGGCTCTCTGGCGCGGTGGTATCGGCACGCTCCTTGACGATCCAGCGTACCCGGCGCGGATCCAGTAGCACGTGCACGAGCCATCCGGCTCCGTCGAGTCGGCCCCACATCCAGTCATTGGCACGCCACGACCTCTTGTAGAACGCACCGAAATGATGCAATTGCATGCCGGTGAGCTTCTGCTGGGCTGTCTGCCAGTCCGGGGCGAGCAGGCTGCGGGTGTCGGCGCTGACCTGCACAAGCTCCAGGGCTTGCTCGATGTCCGCGTCGGCCGGAAGCATCGCCCGCTGCGTCGTGGCCAGGTCGAATAGCTTCCATGCCATGGTCCGCGAGTTGCGCGGGTCGTCGGCACGCCCCTGGTAGGTCCCCAGATAGGTCAGGTACGTGGTCAGCTGACCGGCTGCGACGTGGTCCCGCGCGACTGGAGAGTCTGCCTGGGCACCCGTGTCCGCTGCAGCTCCGGCGGCAAGTTGCGTCAAGCCCGGGTAGGCGTTCACCAAGACCGCGCCGAGCCGGTCCCAGGCTTCCTCGTTCACCGTGGATTGTTCGAGATAGTCCGCGGCGAGCAGGTCGGCGGCGTTCTCGAGCGTCCCTTGTCGGACTGCCGGTCTCCTACACACCGTCCGGACCAGCGCACCCAGATCGAGCGGCGCGGGCGGTCGCCATGCCCGGTGGACCGCTTCGGTGAGTTCCGCCAAGGCAGCGACATCGGCATCGGCGCGTGCCAGCTGGAACGCCGACTGGACGAGGGTGAGCGCACATCCTTTTGCGAGGTCGTAGGCCGACTGGCCGAACCGGGCCAGGTCTGCTGGAGTCTGCGGGAGCGGCTGGTTCCTCGGCTGCGACCAACGCAGCAGGATCGTCTCGGTGATCCGACGCCGGCACACCTTCTCGGCGTCACCGCCGACGGTGAGCTCGGATTCCCAGTTCTTGGGCAGTCCTTCGGCGGCCCGGCCAGCGTCCGGCGGACAGGTGCTGAGCTGGCGCAACAGCGCGTCGGTGAGCACGTGAGCCTGCTTGGTTGCCTCACGGGTCCGGTAGTCCGTCAGCAGGGACGGGGTGAGCAGGCGGGTGCCGTCGGGAAGCGTCGCCGCCAGCTCTGCAAGCCGCAGTTTGGCATCTGTGCGCGCCTCCATGCAGTCCTGATGGGCGCGGATCGCGCGCAGGTCGGCCGCGATCGACTGGGTGGTGATCGCGGCCAAACCCTTGAGGAGCCCGTCGATGAGCCCGAGTGGCTCGTCGACGTTGTCCGGTGGTGGCTCATGCATCGGGTCGGGTGCGGGTCCGGAAGACGGCACGACGAACAGAAGCACCCGGCGAACCGGCCGCCGGGCGGGACGGTCGAAGATGCGCTTGAACAGCACGCCGATTGGCCGGTTGTCGAGCAGGCCGCCATCGGTAACCCAGTGCGGCCGGGTGAGGTTGGTGAAGCGCGCCATCGCTGGTCGAGCCGGCACCTCCGCATTCTTGGTCCCCTTCTTGGGGGTTCCCTTGGTAAACGGGAGGAAGGAGGGTTCGAACGCAACCGGGAACGACGCGGAGCTGCGAGCGGCCAGCGCCAGTGCCGGAACCGTGTCATGCTGCGCCAGGTCGGTCTCGGTGAAGGTGAACAGACCGCGGCGATCGACGTCTTGGACGAGAGTGCCAAACGAGTCGGTGAATCTGCCTATCTCACCGGTCAATAGCGTCGTGGTGATGTACAGGGTGGTGGAGGGGGTGCGCGCACCCGCCGGGAAGGCCGTCGGCGGGAACGGCCCGGTCGCCAGTTTGGGAAGCTGCTTGGCCAGCGCGGCGAACATGCGTTCGTCGCCGTACAAGAGGGACGGTGTGTTCTTGTCGCGCGGATCTCGCAGGAGATCGGTCAGGGCGCCGAGATCGAGCCACAGGTCGCGGAGCCCACCTAGATCAGACCCGGTGACCCGCGATGACGCGAGCAACGCCGCGTTGATGCCGCCTGCACTTGTCCCGGACAAGATGTCGACGTCGACAACCAGGTCGAGGAGGTCGATGAGTTGCGCGTAGCGGCGCAGCGAAGCGGCCGACTCGTTGGTGAGTTGGCTGCTGGTCGGGAACGTTCCGCCGAGCCTGCGCCACTGTGACGCCTGCGTGAGCAAGTTGATCTCCCGCGTGACACCGGCCATCCAGATCGCGAGGCTGACGCCGCCCGTCATGGTTGTCGCGAATCGGACTTCCTGCGTCAACTCCGTCACCGGTGCTGGCTTTTCGAATGCCATTGCGCCCCCTCGATGTCGCGGGGTCCGCCCCAACGAGAGAGGGATATGGGAGTCGGATCCCTTGGCCTAAGAGTGCCAGGGCGCGCCAACAACTACGGGGAACAACGCCGACACCGCCGGGAAACGCGCGACCGTCGCGGCTGCAAACCAGGAGTTGTTAGCCGGCGGCCGGTATGCGGGGTATCACATAGGCCCGCGCCGGCACCCGCAGCGTGTTGCTAACCCCGCCGCCAGCACCGCTGGCCATCTGCCCCACCGGCAACCCGCCCAGCATGTGTCCGGGTGCTGGTTGGGTGTCGCTGACCAGGTTGGCCAGCGGCAACGCCCGCGCCGCGGGTGTGACCGCCTCGGTGGCCGCATTCCAGGCCGGCGGCGCCGAGAACGAGCCGACCGTCACCGCCTTGCCCAAGCCCGCGGCCACACCACTGCCCACGCCTTGCAAACCCAGCCCGCTGCCCAGCGAACTCAGCGCGCTGACCCCGGTTTCTGCCGCGGTTTCTGCCACGGCCTCCAGGGCCTCGGCCGCCGCGGGAACCATCCCCTTGAACAGCGAGCTCAAGGTGCTGAGCATCGACACACCGCAACCGGCCATTCCCACGTGGTTGTTGAGGATCGACACGATGTTGCTGACCGGGCCCAGGTGCGGTGTGATGGCCTTCCACACGTCACCCAGCTTGCCAAGCGGCCCGGAGCTTTGTGCGGGCAGGGCCAGCTGGTACAGGGCCTCGGGCACATTGTTCATCAGCTGGTTGGCCGTCGCCGAGTCGAAGGCCTCGTTCACTGCGGCGGCCTGCAAGGCGAGCCCACCGACGTTGGTGATCTCCGGGGCTTCCTCGAATGGCGTCAACGTATCGGTAGCGATCGCAGCTGCGGCCGCATAGCCGTACATCGCGGCCGTGTCCTGGGCCCACATCTCGCAGTATTCGGTCTCGGCGGCCGCCATCGCCGTAGTGTTTTGCCCGAAGATGTTGGTCGCGGTCAGCATCGCCAACCGGATCCGGTTTTGGGCAACCAGCTCCGGGGGCACTGTCATTTCATATGCCGCCTCGTAGGCCGCCGCAGCAGCCCGGAGCTGGTCGGCGGTCAGCTCGGCCTGCGCCGCGGCGATGTTCATCCACGCCACGTACGGTGCGACCGCCACCGCCATCAAGCCCGACGACGCACCCATCCACGATCCCGTGGTGACTCCCCAAACCACCGATTGAATCGTCTCCGCGGCGGAATACAGGTCGGCAGCCAGTTGGTCCCACATCCCGGCCGCGATCAGCAGCGACTCCGCACCGGAACCGGAATACATATTCGTGGAGTTGATCTCCGGTGGTAGTAGCTCGAAATCGCCCACTGTTCTTCCTTCGCTTAGCGCTGCCCGGATTTGGTCAGATCAAGCTAGCTCGCGGCCATCTTGTTGGCTTCCTCGGTGGAAGCATACGAACTAGCACAGGTGGCCAGCGTGGTCACAAACCGCTCGTGGATCACCGCGGCCTTGGCGCTGACCTGCTGATAGATCGCCGCATGCGCACGGAACTGGGTGGCAAGCAGCAACGACACCTCATCGGCGGCTGGGGGCAGCACACCCAATGTCGGGCCGGCTGCAGCGATATTGCTGGCGTTTAGCGTTGCACCCAGGGAACCGAGTCTCTCAGCCGCCGCCGCCAACATTTCTGGTTGTGCCGTCAAACCCACGCGCGTATTCCTCCCCATTAGCCCGAGCATCGACTCGGGAGATCAAGATTGATTGGTAGTCAAGCGATCTGATCGCCTACCTCCTGCGCATCACAGGCGTTGCTGGCGTCTGGTCCAATGAATGCGAGTGCACAACGGACCGCGAAATGGCTTAGGTCCACTTGGACAACCAAACTGTGCGGGCAAATGCATCCACGGCTCGGTCAGAGGTCCCATCCACCTGAACACGAGCTGAACGCTACATTAACCGATCGCGGAGTCCTATGGCTCACAGGGACTTCAACGAAATTAGTTGCACTAATGAGCGGCCGGTGGGGTAAGTCGGGTGAGATCGGCCAGGCTGGGGCCCGTGAGCGGCGCTCGACTGTGCCCGGTTCGGCGGACCGCGCCGAGGGCGATAGCGTCGGCCACCATGGTGACCGTCGACCGACCCGACGATGCGAATCGCGCGGAGGACAACATGACCGCTTCGATCGCGCCCCCAACGCATTCGAGCCGGACCGAGACCCGCAGGGCCATCTGGAACACGATCCGCGGATCGTCGGGCAATCTCGTCGAGTGGTACGACGTCTACGTCTACACCGTGTTCGCCACGTATTTCGAGGACCAGTTCTTCGATAAGGCCGATCGCAACTCGATGGTGTATGTCTACGCGGTTTTCGCCGTCACCTTCGTGACCCGGCCCATCGGTTCGTGGTTCTTCGGGCGATTCGCCGATCGCCGTGGCCGCCGAGCCGCGCTTACGTTCAGCGTGTCGCTGATGGCGGCCTGTTCGCTGATCGTCGCGTTGGTGCCATCTCGCTCGAGCATCGGTGTCGGTGCGCCGATCCTGCTCATCTTGTGCCGGCTCATCCAAGGATTCGCGACCGGCGGAGAGTACGGCACGTCGGCGACATATATGTCCGAGGCGGCGACGCGGGAGCGGCGCGGCTACTTTTCGTCGTTTCAGTATGTGACGCTGGTGGGTGGGCATGTGCTCGCCCAGTTCACCCTGCTGGTCATCCTGGCGGTGCTGCGCCCCGAACAGGTTCACCAGTTCGGCTGGCGCATCGGTTTCGCCGTAGGCGGTGTCGCAGCGATCGTGGTGTTCTGGTTGCGGCGCACCATGGACGAATCGCTCAGCCAGGAACGCCTAACCGCGATCAAGGCCGGTCGGGACCGCGACTCCGGCTCGATCCGGGAACTGGTCGCCCACTATGGGAAGCCCCTACTGCTGTGTTTCCTGATCACCCTGGGTGGCACTGTCGCCTTCTATACGTACAGCGTCAACGCACCTGCGATCGTCAAGAGCGTCTATGGTTCGCAACCGATGACCGCCACCTGGCTCAACCTATTCGGCCTGATCTTCTTGATGATGCTGCAGCCCGTCGGCGGGATGATCAGCGACAAGGTCGGCCGTAAGCCTTTGCTGCTGTGGTTCGGTGTCGGCGGGCTCAGCTACACCTACGTCCTCATTACCTATCTGCCCGAAACGCGTTCCCCGGCAGCGTCGTTTCTATTGGTCGCCGTCGGCTACGTGATTCTGACCGGATACTCCTCGATCAATGCGCTGGTCAAGTCCGAACTGTTCCCCGCGCACGTGCGCGCACTTGGCGTCGGGGTTGGCTATGCGTTGGCGAACTCGATCTTCGGCGGTACCGCGCCGCTGATCTACCAGGCTCTTAAGGCACGCGATCAGGTGCCGATGTTCATCGGCTATGTGACCGCGTGTATCGCGGTGTCGCTGATCGTCTACACGTTCTTCATCAAGAACAAGGCCGATACCTACCTCGATCGCGAGCAGGGATCTGCGTTCCGCTGACTGGCCGCGCCTCGCACCTTTAACCGTGAGGCTTTGGAAAGGCTGCATGCTCTATGCCTTGAGCCGGTCCGATGGGAGCCCACCGGGGTGAGGGATCCGGATCGGGGTCCAGGTCGGGGGAGGGGCAGTGCCACAACGGGTTTCGCCCAGTCCGGATGTCGGTCAGCCCGGTGGTGGTGGCGGCGGTCCCCAGCCCGGCGGTGGCGGTCCCAAGCCCGGTGGTGGCGGGGGTGGTGCCCCCCAATCCGGCGGTGGGGGGCCGCCCGGCGCGCCCCCCGGGCAGGGCGGAGGTGGATCGGCGTGGGCGAGGCCGTGGCCGACACCGGTCGCCACTACGAGCGCTCCGCACACGATTGCGGTCGCGGCTAGCACGCGCTGCTGCATGATGACTACTCCTCGGTTTCGGGGTGTCGCGAATGGGATACGGGGCGGGGTGGAGGACACAAATCCCCGACCACGGGCTGGGGGACGCGCGTGGCCGGTGCGCGTCCCCCAGGCGGCCCCGCTGTACAGGCGCCGTCGCGGCTAGTCGGCTTCGGCGAGCAGCGTGTAGATCTCGCGACGGGCGTTCTTCAGGATGGCGAGGATGCGCTGCTTCTGTTCGGCGGTGCCCACGTAAGCGGACTGCGCCACCGCGCCGAGCAATTGATTCACGGCCGTACGCAGGTTGACCTGACTCGAGTCGACGCCCTTGGCCATCTGCGCCCAGGGAGGGGTCTTGATCTTGTCGGCCGTAGTACGCCCTTCGTCAGTCAGCTCGAAAAGCTTTTTACTGCCCTCACTTTCGGAGCCGACGATCAGTCCTTCGTCGTCAAGGAGCTGCAGTGTCGGATACACCGAGCCGGGGCTGGGCCGCCACATACCCTGACTGCGTTCGGCGATCTCCTGGATCATTTCGTAGCCATGCATGGGGCGGTCGGTGAGCAAGGTCAGGATTGCCGCGCGAACGTCACCGCGGCGGCTGCGGCGGCCGGGGCCAGGCCCACCCCGGCGGCCGCGCGCGGGGCCCGGGCCGAAGCCAAAGTCGGGGCCGGGCCCGAAACCGAAATCAGTCCCGGGCCCGAGGCCAAAATCCGGGTCGGGTCCAAATTCGCCCGGGCCGTGCGCGGGGCCGTGCCCGGGGCCGTGCCCGGGGCCGTGCAGGTGGGGCGGTGGTGGCGGGTGGCCGGGGTGTTTCTTTGGCCCGGGTGCCTTCTTGCCGGGTGCTTTCTTGCCGGGTGCTTTCTTGCCGGGTGCTTTCTTTGCGCCGGGGCCATGTTCGTGGGGCGGTCCTGGGTGATGGCCGGGGCCGTGTTTGGGGCCGGGGGCGAGTCTGGGGCCCGGCCCGTGGCCGGGGCCCGGATGGTGGCCAGGACCTCCACCGGGGCCAAAGCCAAAGTCCAAATCGGACTCGTCGTCGTAGTCGGCGTCGAATTCGGACTCCTCGTCGTACGCGGGTAGCTCAGCCTCGTCGTCGTGGTCCCAGTCGAGTTGACGATCGCCCGGGTAAAGGCCGATGTCGTCAGAGTCCGATACGTCGTGTTTCGACCGTGCTTGTTGCCGTGCAAGCCGGTGCTGGGGAACGGCTTCGAGTTCGACTGGATCGTCGCCACCATCGCCGACGGGGGCGTCGGGCATCAGGGGGTCGGTGATCTCATCTGTGTGCTCTTGCTTCGCTCGCCCGCGCCCCCGCGCGCCGGGTGCCTGTGGTTCGGTCATGTCGTCTCTCCGATTCTGATCTGGGTCAGCGTTCTTTCCATTCGGAACGATATATCGTTTACTATCGCGATGCAACGATCTCGTCCAGACTTCTTCCTGGCAATCACCTGAGGGGGCTGCCAAGGATCGCGTGGCCAGCTGCGCCGTGCGGCTGCAGTCAGTGCAGCCGAGCTGGCAGGCGGTGTCGGGCTGTTCCGTGGCTGGTTTATGCGGGCCAAGAGCCTCGTCACCACGGCAGGAGCCATACACGGGCGCTTCGATCTGGTGTCGATGGTGCTGGTCGACCTTCGTCGACGCCCCCGGTGACGAAAACGGCCGGGTGGGCGTCTCGATGAGCCCACCTGTTTCCGGCATCGCGATGAGGTAGAACACGAAGCCGGCGCCGGCAATGGTGCCCAGCGACATGAACGCCGCGTGGTAGCCGAAGGCGACGACGATCCAGCCGGCGACCAAGTTCGATAGTGACGCCCCGAGGCCCCACGCGGTAATGATCGCTCCGAGGCTGACGTTGTAGCGGCCGGTTCCGCGGGTGACGTCGGCGACGACCAGTGGAAACAAGGCCCCGAAGATGCCCGCTCCAACACCGTCGAGTAGCTGCATACCGACAAGCCAGTAGGAGTTGTCTGACAGCGAGTCGAAGAATCCGCGGCAGGTCAACACGGCGAAGGCGGCCAGGAAGATCGGTTTGCGTCCCCAGGTGTCGGCCTTGATCCCGGTGAGATAGGCCACCGGCACCATGACCGCTTGCGCCGCGACGATGGAGGCTGCCATCAGCGTGGTGCCGAGCTGCTTGTTGTGCAACCCAAGCTGCTGACCAACCAGCGGCAGCATGGCGGCGTTGGCGAAGTGAAACACCACGATTGCCACCGCGAAGATTGTCAGCCTGCGGTTGTGCAGCAGCACCGTGAATCGGAACGGCTGGTTGTGCTGTTGTTCGGGTGCCGTGGGCAAGCCGCGCGCAACCTCGTGATCGATTGCTTCACGCGGGATGCGCAGCGTGGCAACCACCGCGGTCGCGGCCACCCCAGCCAATAGCCAGAACACCACCACGGGGCCAAGAAAGTAGGCGAGTCCGCCCGCAACGACGGCGGCCGACGCATTACCGGCGTGGTTGAACGACTCATTGCGCCCGATCCGCCTGGCGAAGAGCCGCGGGCCGACGACGCCCAGCGTGATCGCCGCTAACGTTGGGGTGAAAATGGCGCAGCTGATTCCGGTAACCGCCTGCAGGAACGAGGTTTTGTAGATGCCGGGCACCAGCGGCATCGCCACCGCGGCAACGGTGATTGCCACTGCGCCGGTGACAAGCATCGCTCGCTTTGCGGGTGTTCTATCGACCAAGGCGCCAATCGGGGTTTGAGCGATGATTCCGGTGGCCGTGAACACCATCAAGACGAACCCGATCGAGGCCTGGTCCCAATGATGAGTCAGCAGAAGGTATATCGAGAGGTAGGGGCCTAGCCCCTCACGGACACCGCCCAACGAGAAGTTCAGTAGGTCCAGCGCTTGCGACGTTCGCCGCGGAAGTACCTCGTGGCGTTCGACATGGGCGTGCACCGCGCTACCGACCGGGTCGCCTGCCGTAGGGGCCGGAACCGCCGACGACCAGGCCGTCATGCGTAAAGAACGCAACGGACGTTGGGTCGCTCATTCGCTGTCTGCAATCCATCCGCGCACGTTGAGACGCTAACCAGCGAAGTTGAAGTGAACCTGAAGAACCCGGCGCCAGCCGGTGGCTGCGAGTGCGTCGCGCTTACGGGTGCGCCTCACGCCGGCACGGGTATGCGTTGTGGGCCGTCGTCGACCAGTGCCGGGCCGATGTCGCTGGATCGGTCAGCTCCGGCCAGGCGACGCCATGAGTGGATCGCGTGGCGGCTCAGTTCCACGACGCGAGTGGCCGCGGTACCGTTGGCTGCCATTGCGTAGGCGCGCAGGGCGCTAGCGGTCACGGCGTCAAGCGCTGCCCGGTAATGGGTATCCGCGAGGGCGGTTGACTGGTATGCGGTTTGGATGGCATGCAGTCCGGAGGGGTTCAAAGCCGGGTTGATTGTGCGTGCGGCGGCGTGTGCGGCCTGGCCAGCGGCACCCCAAGCCGCCCAGGGCGCCATGTCGCTCGATGCGGCGTTGCGGTGCAACTCGGCGATGTCGAGGATCGCTTTGATCGTCGTGAGTGTGGCGAATCGAACAAGCCCCCAAGTCGGGCTGGTCAGCAACTCGCCCACCCAGGCGTGGATCACGGCGTTCGAAACGTCTGCAGTTCCCACGGTCTGCCAGCCGAGTTCGAGGACGAGCACGCTGTCCTCGGGCGAGAGGTACCCACTGGGGCCGGCCAGCAGGTCGTTGCACGATTGGACCAACGCGGCCAGCGGGCGGGCGGAGCACCGGGGGAAGTCGGTGATCTGCGCGTCGCCGTTGATGTAGGAGATGGCGTTCATTGCACACCCCTTGCCTGATCCTGGCTGATGGGAGCCTCTGGCCAACCTCAGCGGATGGGGGATCCGGTCGAGATCCATTTTGATTGCACCTCTCGTCTTGACCGCGGAGCGCGGGTGAACAGCTCGGCGATGCAAAACGATATATCGATATCTGTCGCGATGCAACGCTAGCTTCTGCATGCGTTTGGACGAGCGTCGACCGGCCCACGTTCGACTCGGAGTGCGCGGCTATCGCGGCGGCCACCCCCGAGCTGGCGCCGGTCCGCCGTCAGTTGGTTTTAGGATTTCCTGATGGACCTCGATGGCGCCTGATATCCATGGCACCTGAATCCTTCTCGGTCCACGGGCCGGGCGGCGTCCGTATCGTCGCGGACCGGTTGGGAGATCCTCGAGCGCGCGCCGTGGTGTTCTTGCACGGCGGTGGGCAGACCCGACGCTCATGGGGCCGGGCCGCTGCCGCCGTCGCTGAGCGTGGCTGGCAAGCGGTCACGATCGACTTGCGCGGTCATGGCGAATCCGACTGGTCGAGCGATGGCGACTATCGGGTGGCCAGCTTCGCCGGCGATGTCCTAGAAGTGCTGGGCAACCTGCCTGCGCGGCCGGCGTTGGTGGGCGCCTCCCTGGGTGGGTTCACCACGATGCTTCTGGCGGGGGAGCTGGCGCCGGGCGTTGCCAGCGCGGTGGTTCTGGTGGACATCGTGCCGAACATGGACCCATCCGGGGCGACCAGGATCCACGCGTTCATGGCCGAACGGGTGGAATCGGGGTTCGGCTCGCTGGACGAGGTCGCTGACATGATCGCCGAGTACAACCCGCATCGGCCCCGGCCCGCTGATCTGGATGGCTTGGTCACCAACCTGCGCCGCCGCGGTGATCGCTGGTATTGGCACTGGGATCCGCAGTTCATCAGTGGTACCGCGGCGTTTCCCCCCATCGAGGTCACCGATGCCGACCGGATGCACGCGGCCGTCGCGGCGATCCTGCGTGACGGCGTGCCGATGCTTCTCGTTCGCGGGCGCATGAGTGATCTGGTCCGCCAGGAGAGCGCGGATCAGTTTCTGTTGCGGTTTCCGCAGGTTGAGTTCACCGACGTAGGCGGCGCCGGCCATATGGTCGCCGGCGATCGCAACGACATTTTTGCCGCGGCTGTGCTGGATTTTCTAGCGCGGCATGTCGATGCCGGATGACGGGGTCAGCTACCGAGCTTCTGCGCAAGAAGCGTCTTGAGCTCGGCGGTGGATGCTTCGAGTGCGCGGATGCGTTGGTTGGTGTCCTCGGCCGTGTCTCTCATTGCGGTGCCGTAGTGCCGCAGCACGTCGGCAAGCATGCGTTGGGTGTCGCCGAAGGCCCTTATCGCCTCGGCCATCGTGCTCAACTCACCCTGTGATGACTCTAGGGCCGCGATGCGGGTGCTGAGACTTTGTAGAGCGTCGTCGAGATCTTCTTGGGTGGCCACCTCGGCATCGTAGGCGCTCTTTTGACGGTTGGGCGGCACAATCGCCTCGGGGATTGCGGCCGAGTTCAGGCCGGCATGCCCATCGGCCCAGCTAGCGGCAGAGTAGTTTCCGCGCCGTGCCCGAAAGGGTCGGCGTGTCAGCGCACGACGCCGGACTCCACCAGGGTTTTCATGCCGTCGGCGCAGCCCCGCATGAAGTCGGGGCCGTTGAAGCCCGGAAACGACTGCACGGATGCCGACTCCTTGGCGCACAGCGCGGGGATCCGGGTGGAGACGACGATGAATTCCGGCGAAAGCCCCTCCGCGCGCGCTCGGCTGGCCGTGAGCTGGCCGTCCTTGACGGCCCTGGTGTAGCCGAGCTGGTAGGACGCGCTGGTCTCGGTGGGGTCGGCCTGGGCGGTTCCGGCTGCAAAAACGGTGGCTCCCATCGCGGTGCCGATCGCGACGGCAATCCGCAGCCCGGGGGTGGCGCGCCGTCGCGACGGCTGCGGGTGGTTGTCGGTCGGCAGGTGGTGCGTCATGGCGTCTCCGAGTTAGCCGAGGGTTCGTTGGCGGTCTTGCGTGCCGATTCGGGGGCAGTGGGACGTACTCTAACGCATCGGTTCCAAAAATGAAATCTGTATCCTAAGTAGGATCACCAGTTGCGGAATGGTGGCTGTAGATCTAACAGTGAGTCTTGTTTGACTGCTTCTGGGCCAACGACTAAATTTGCGGAATGCCGAGACTAACTCGGGCCGGTAAGGATCTTGGTCGCGTGGTTGAGTGGCTGCTGAACCGGGATGTTCCAGACGGGGAAATCGCGGCTGCGCTCGGGCTGGCGAAGGCGACGTACTCACGGCGCAAGGAAGCTGACGACTTCCCCAACTATGCCGAGCTGATCGCGCTCGGAGAGCACTTTGGTCTCTCCGCCCGGGTGTTGCAGATCGCGTTCGGCTGGCGCGGAGAGGACGAGCTGATCCTGCTCGACGTGGAGGAGATGCGCCAGTACATGGAGCAGGCTGGGGTCGCGTTGTTCGCCAACGAACGGATCCGGCGGTATATCGAAGAACGCACGGATGGCGACTACCCCTTGGCCAAGGCGGTTCTGAGGATGGCGGCGGTGGACCCACGTTTTAGGTCCGACGACACTTCGCCCGCGGAAACGGTGCGCGGGTCGAGCTAACCCAGCAGCGGCCACGCCGTCTTGAGCATGCGCTTCTCAAGCGACCGCAGCTGCTCGTCGACGCCCTCGGTGAGTGGCCTGCGGTGGCCGGGGCAGACATACCGGACGGGGAGCTCAACGAGAGCGGCCATGGAAGCGCGCGCTGTTTCGAGATCGAGGGTGACGGGTCGCGCCATGAAGCGCAGCTTGCCGCCGACGACCGCGAGGGCGTCCCCGGCGAACAGCACGCCAGTGGGCTCGTGGAAATAGGCCACATGGCCCGGCGTGTGCCCCGGCGTCGCCACGACCCGGAATTGCCCCAGCACTAGGTCGCCGTCGCGCACCAGCACGTCCGCCGCTATGGCCGTCGACGTGGCGGCGCTCAGCAGCCCGCGGAACAGCACCAGCGGGCCGCGCTCTGGCACTTGGCCGGACAGCCAGCCGAGCAAGCCGCCGCGCGCGGTCCGTCTCGTAAAGTAGGGCCGTTCGCGTTCGTGGTAGTGCACCGATGCGCCCGAGAGCGTCTTCAGCCGCGCCGCTCCCGCGGCATGGTCGTTGTGCCAGTGCGTCAGCAGGATGGTGTGCACGTCCGCCGGCGCGCGATCCAGCAGCGCGAGCCCGTTGAGCACCGGTGCCGCGTCCGACGTCATGCCGGCATCGACCAGCACGACGCCGGCGGCGTCCAGGACCGCATACGAACAGCAGACGTAGCTGCGCTGCCGGAAACACCAGACGCGGTCGGTCACCGGCAGCAGCTGGAGCCCCGATCGCATGCTCATCCTGCGCTATGGAGGCTGGCCGCCCCGCGGCCGCCACCGGTCAACACGGCCTCGGGATAAACAGGGACCAGCACACCACCGGCGGAGGCGGCGGCGGAGCATCCGCCCAGATGCCCGCAGAAACGTTGCCCTGCCCGGCCGGGACGATGTAGTAGGTGTGGCAGACATGCCAGTCCCAATTTGGCGGACTGGTGACAAAGGCGCCGCCGGGTTCACCGCGCGGGTCGTCCCCTGGGCACCAGTGCCGGGGATCGTCGGCGTGGGCGATACCCGAGCCCAGCCCCAAAGCGGCTAGACCCAAACCGGCCGAAGCCACCACAGTCGTTGCGAACCGTGAAACGCGGTTCATGGTTGCTTCCCTTCCACCAGGTGCCGCCCCGTTGGCGTAGCCCATGCAATCCAGTACTGACCGCGGGGGTAGCTACCGATCCCAAAATTGTGCCGGGTGTGATGGTGTGCTGCATAGAGGCTGCGGTGGACGCGGTTGGCGCACAATGCCTTTCTGGGGCGGATTTGTCGATACCGGCATCGGTTTCTGGCGGTGCGTTCCATCATGGCTAGTACGCGACAACACCCGGGGGGTAGGCGATGTCATTTGTGCTCGTGGCGCGCGACATGTTGGAGGCGGCCGCGGCGGATGTAGCGCGGATCGGTTCGGCAGTGCATGCCAGCAACGTGGCCGCAGCCATTCCGACGACCGAGGTGGCAGCGGCGGCCGCCGATGAGGTGTCGGGGGCCGTTGCGGCGCTGTTCGGCGCCCATGCCCAGCAGTATCAGGCGGCGGCGGCGCAGGTGACGACCTATCACGAGCAGTTTGTGCGCGGATTGAGCTCGGCGGCGGCATCGTATGCGGGTACCGAGGCGACCTTCGTCACATCCCTACAGGGGTCGCTGGGCGCGGTGAATGCGTCGGTTGCCCACGGGTTCCAAACGTCGGTTTATGGCCCGATACACACGGCCGGTCAGGCATGGCTTGAGAGCCCGTTCGGCGAGGTGCTCAACCCGATTATCAATGCGCCGACAAACGTGCTGTTCGGGCGCGATCTGATCGGCAACGGTGTCACCGGAACGGCCGTCGCCCCCACCGGCGGCGCCGGCGGATTCCTGCTCGGTGACGGCGGCGCCGGCTATACGCCAACCGGCGGTTCCTCAGCGGTGGGCGGCACCGGCGGGAGTGCCGGGTTGATCGGCAATGGTGGCATCGGTGGCGCTGGTTTTGCCGGCGGGGCGGGCGGCATGGGTGGCACCGGCGGCTGGTTGATGGGCAACGGCGGGATGGGCGGCGCGGGCGATGTCGGCGGTAACGGCGGCACCGGCGGCCAGGCGTTGTTGTTCGGCAACGGCGGCCTGGGTGGGCCCGGCGGCATTGGCGGGGTCGATGGGGCCGTCGGTCGTGGCGGATGGTTCATTGGTACCGGCGCCACGGCCTCGATCGGTACCGGCGGCAATGGGCAGTCGATCGTCATCGACTTCGTGCGACACGGGCAGACGCCGGGCAACGTTGCAGGCTTGATCGACACGGCGGTGCCCGGCCCTGGACTCACCGCGCTGGGCCAGCAACAGGCGCAGGCCATCGCCAACGCGCTCGCGCCGCAGGGCCCCTTCGCCGGGATCTTCGAATCGCAGTTGATCAGGACGCAGCAGACCGCCGCGCATTTGGAAGCCCTGACGGGGCTGACCGCGCAGGTACTGCCGGGGCTCAACGAGATCAATGCCGGCATTTTCGAGGATCTACCGCAGATCAGCCCGGCGGGCCTGCTCTACCTGGTCGGACCGGTCGCGTGGACGCTCGGTCTTCCCATCGTGCCGATGCTGGCCCCGGGCTCCACCGACGTCAACGGAATCGTCTTCAACCGGGCCTTTACCGGCGCGGTTCAAACGATTTACGACGGTGCCTTGGCGAATCCGGTCGTGGCCGCGGACGGCAACATCACATCGGTGGCGTACTCAAGCGCATTCACGATCGGGGTCGGGACGATGATGAACGTCGACAACCCCAACCCGTTGCTGCTGCTCACCCACCCGCTGCCCAACACGGGCACCGCCGTGGTGCAGGGCAATCCCACGGGCGGCTGGACGCTGGTCAGTTGGGACGGGATACCCGTCGGGCCGGCGAATTTGCCGACCGCGCTCTTCGTCGACGTGCGCAACCTGATCACGGCGCCGCAATATGCGGCCTACGACATTTGGGAGTCGCTGTTCACCGGCGATCCGGCAACGGTCGTGAACGCGATTCGCGACGGTGTCGACCAGGTTGGCGCGGCGACGGTCCAATTCCCGTTCGCGGTGACCCAGGACTTGGTTGACGCGGTGCATGGCTCCAGCTTGGGGGCCTTCTCGACCGGGCTGCCCAGCCTGATCCCATGACCGCGGCACCGATGCTGAGCTAGGCCGGTTGCCCGCGCCGGCCGTACCCGGGGGCCGCTGGCGTGTACGACTTCGCTGCCCTTTCATGCAGTCATCGACCAATGATTCGCAAGAATGCAGCGGCCTGTTCCGCAGCGGGTGGCTGGAGATTGCCTCCCCGTGGCGTCTCGGCTCATTCGGCCGTGTCGGCGTTGGCGGCGAATGGGCCGGCATCCACAACGTGTGGCAGCGAGCCGTTCATACTGCGAATTGCGTTGTGGGAAAGTGATATTAGTAGCACCGTTCCGCTCTTCACCCGGAATCGGTTGCTTTCCAGCTATTCTCGGTGAATGAACGGGTAATTGTGGTCCCACATTATCGTGAAGGCGCTCAGACCCTAGTCGTCCTGCGGTCGATGCGGGCTATGCCTGCGCTCGCCTTCTTACGGTCTTCTGAAATTTTCGGCTGATGTGTATATGTCACTTTGGTTTTCGTGCTCAATCCGCTGCGAAGATCGAGATTTCAGTCAGAGATCTCGATCTCTGTGCCGTCTCGGCGAGCTAGCGCGCCCTGTCAGGATTGAACTGAAGGCCGCTCGCTTGCAAGGCAGTTGGAAGCCGTCCAATTGAGTTGCCACTGTCTGTCGCAGTCTAGACCGGACCGCGGGCGGGAGAAACGGTAGCTTCGCCGGCATCGGTACACGCGAGGACCTGGCACCGTGCGGGCATAGGCTATCGATAGTACTTGGCGCGCAGCGTGTTTAGCGAGCATTGTTGTCCTCGGCTGGCGCAGGTCGCAACTTCGTGCGTGAACCTACCAAGCGAGGTTGGACTGCCGCGACGTAGCACCGCTGAGACCTCATTGGAGGAGTTCGAACGATTCGCTGTTCTGTCTTCGCTCGGATCCCGTGGTGATCGCCGCGTGCAGCGCAGCAACTGCGTCGCCATGGCCGTTGGTCAGCGTCGCAGGTCGCGGGAGGCAGCCGGCCCGGCGAATCGATGGCGCCAGAAACCTACGGCATCGTAGCTTTCCCCTACGCCATCGTAACCTCCGCCAACAATTGCTACGGGATATACTCCGTGGAATTTGTGTTTACGTTCCGGTGCGTTGCGCACTCGGTTTAGTCCGCTGGTTCCCGAG
The DNA here is from genome assembly GCF_963853665.1 of Mycobacterium decipiens. Lineage (NCBI taxonomy): Bacteria > Bacillati > Actinomycetota > Actinomycetes > Mycobacteriales > Mycobacteriaceae > Mycobacterium > Mycobacterium decipiens. The sequence goes on along the minus strand of NZ_OY970459.1, from coordinate 4,710,276 downwards.
CGCTTGCTTTCAATGGTCGGGTACATGCGTCGGGAGGAGTGTCTGTCGTGGCTATGCGAGTAGTTCCGGAAGGCTCGGCGGCGGCGAGCATTGTGCTGGCAGCGCCGACAGCTCGGCCGGGGGCTGCGCATGCTGGTGCGGCGCTGTTGATTACGGCAGTGGGGCGGGCGGCTGATCCGGTGCGGAATGCGGTCGGGTTGAGCACTTCGGGTAGCGAGCATGCAGTGGTGTTCGCCCTAGGTGTCAAAGGGCCGGGCCGTTTTGGTGTTGGTGTGGCAGAGCCCGGCGTCAGTTGTACCGCGGGTGATGCCGCGGCTACGTCGTCGACCGTATGACACAGCTTGTGGGCCCGCCCGGCGCCGGGGTGACAACAGGAAGCGTGGGGCATATTTCGCGCGCGGCGGTTGAGCCGGTGGCGGTGGTGGGGATGGCGTGCCGGTTCCCGGGTGGGGTGGATTCGCCGGATGGTTTGTGGGAGATGGTGTCTGAGGGTCGCGACGTGGTGTCGGAGTTTCCTTCGGACCGTGGCTGGGGCCTTGGGCGGCTTTATGATCCTGATCCGGATCGGATGGGGTGTGTGTATGCCCGCGCGGGTGGGTTTCTGGACCGGGTAGCGGATTTCGATGCCGGGTTTTTCGGGATCTCGCCGCGTGAAGCGCTGGGGATGGATCCCCAGCAGCGGCTGATGTTGGAGATCGCCTGGGAGACATTCGAATCAGCCGGAATTGATCCACAATTGTTGCGGGGCAGCCAAACCGGCGTCTTCGCCGGCGTGATGACCTCGCATTACGAGGAAATTGGCGGGGATCAGGCCGAGGGTTTCCTGGCCGTTGGTACCGAAGCCAGTGTGGTGTCGGGGCGGGTTGCCTTTGTGTTCGGCTTGGAAGGCCCGGCGGTGTCGGTGGATACGGCGTGTTCGTCGTCGTTGGTGGCCATCCATCAGGCTTGTCAATCTCTGCGTGGTGGTGAGTGTTCGATGGCCCTGGCGGGCGGTGTCATGGTGATGGCCACCCCCACCACTCTTGTGGAGTTTTCCCGGAAGCGGGGATTGTCCGCGGATGGGCGGTGCAAGTCGTTTGCCGCCGCCGCTGACGGAACAGGCTTTGCCGAGGGTGCCGGTTTGGTGTTGTTGGAGCGGCTATCCGATGCCCGCCGGCTTGGGCATTCGGTGTTGGCGGTGATTCGTGGCAGCGCGATCAATCAAGACGGGGCGTCTAAAAAGCTGACCGCGCCCAACGGGCGCGCTCAGGAGCGCGTTATCCGTTCGGCGTTGGCCGCCGCCGGGTTGGGGGTGGCCGATGTGGACGTGGTGGAGGCTCATGGCACCGGCACCCCGAAGGGTGATCCGATTGAGGCCAACGCTCTTTTGGCCACCTACGGCAGTAGGCACCCGCAGGATCGGCCGCTGTGGTTGGGTTCGGTCAAGTCGAATATGGGGCACACTCAGGCCGCCGCCGGGGTGGCCGGGGTGATCAAGATGGTGCAGGCCATGCGCCATCGGGTGATGCCTCGGTCGTTGCATGTGGATACGCCTTCTCCGCGTGTGGATTGGGCTTCGGGTGCGGTGGAGTTGTTGACCGAGCAGCGGGACTGGTCGGTGCAGGATGGGCGGCCGCGGCGGGCGGGGGTGTCTTCGTTCGGGATCTCAGGGACTAATGCGCATGTGATCTTGGAGGAAGCGCCTGCTGAGTCGGTGCCGGCTCACGGTGGTGATTCGGGTGCCGCGGTGGCGTGGCCGGTGGTGCCGTGGGTGGTGTCGGGTAAGTCGGCTCAGGCATTGGCTGCCCAGGCTGGGCGGTTAGCTGAATACCTGGGCGCTGATGGTGACCTTGGTGTGCTTGATGTCGGGTTGTCTTTATCGCAGCGGTCGGTGTTCGAGCATCGGGCGGTAATTGTTGGTGCCGGTCGGGACGAGCTTTTGGCGGGGTTGGCGGATCTGGCTGAGGGGCGCCCCGGTGGGGTGGTGCTGACCAGACATGCCGGCGCCGCCGGTAAGACCGCGCTGGTGTTCCCGGGGCAGGGTGCGCAGTGGCTGGGGATGGGCCAGCAGTTGCATGCTCAGTTCCCGGCGTTCGCTGAGGCTTTCGATGCTGTGGTTGGCGAACTAGATCAGCATCTGCGGGTGTCCTTGCAGTCGGTGTTGTGGGGTGAGAACCAGGCCCTGCTTAACAGCACAGAGTTCGCCCAGCCGGCGTTGTTCGCCGTGGAAGTGGCTATATTGCAGCTATTGAGGCACTGGGGGATCCGCCCCGACTTCGTGCTCGGTCACTCTGTGGGCGAAATTGCCGCTGCCTATGCCGCGCAAGTGCTTTCGCTATCTGATGCCGCGATGGTGGTGGCTGCGCGGGGCCGGACGATGCAGTCATTACCCGCTGGTGGGGTGATGTTCGCGGTGGCGGCCACTGAAGACGAGGTGACACCACTGCTGGTCGATGGTGTGGGTATCGCTGCAATCAACGCCCCGGGATCAGTGGTGGTTTCCGGCGCTCAGGACGCAGTAGCACCGATCGTCGAGGACTTCCGTGAGCGTGACCGGCGGGTGCGTCAGTTGGCGGTTTCTCATGCGTTCCATTCATCGTTAATGGAACCGATCCTCGATGAGTTCGCTTCAGCCATTTCGGATATCACGGTGGGTGAACCCACGATCCCGGTGGTGTCCAACATTACCGCGGCATTGGGTGGACCAGAATATGGTTCACCGCAGTACTGGGTGGATCATGTGCGTCAGCCGGTGCGTTTCGCCGACAGTGTGCGCTTGTTGGAGTCGATGGGGGCGACGCGGTTCATTGAGGCCGGGCCCAGCGGAGGGCTGAGCACGTCTATCGATCAGACCCTTGCCTCGCCCGAAGATGTTGTAGTAGTCCCGGTCTTAGGCAAGCAACGCGCAGAAGGCAGCTTGGTTATCCATGCCGCAGCTGTCTTGTTCACCGCTGGCGCCGCAGTGGATTGGGCCGCCGTGTTCGACCACACCACCGCTCAGCGAGTCACACTGCCCACCTACGCATTCCAGCGGCGTCGGTTCTGGCTTGACAGCACCTCAAGAGCAGGCGATGTCGGCAACGTCGGGTTGGCCGCTGTCGAGCATGCGTTGTTGGGTGCGGTGATCACACAACCCGATTCCGGGGGAGTGATCCTCACCGGCCTGCTGGCCCCTCGCGCTCAACCGTGGTTGGCCGATCACCGCATTGCTGGGGCGATGTTGTTCCCCGGAACTGGGTTCGTGGAATTGGCCATTCGTGCCGGTGATGAAGTCAACTGCCCAGTGCTCCAGGAACTGACCTTGATGGCGCCGTTGGCAATCACCGACCGCGGCGTGCCCGTGCAGGTGATGGTAAGCGGCGCTGGTGGATCAGGCAACCGGACAGTGGCGGTGTATTCCCGTAACGGTCAATCGGATTCGGAATGGGTGCTGCATGCCAAAGGCGTCCTGACCGTCGGGACTGCTGAACCATCGCTGCTGTTTTCTGATTTGCCGACATGGCCGCCGGTGGGTGCTGAGGTGGTGGATATCGCTGGTGGGTATGACCGGCTGGCGGCTCTGGGTTATCAATACGGTTCGGCGTTTCAGGGTTTGACTGCGGTATGGAAACGCGGCGAGGACGTGTTCGCCGAGATTGCTGTGTCCGAAGACCTTGATATAGCGGGGATGGGCATTCATCCGGCTTTGTTGGACGCCGCATTGCATGCCTGGGTGCTGACCACCGACGCTGACGGTGTAGCTAGCCGTGATGAGGGCGTGCAGTTGCCGTTCATGTGGCAGCAGGTCAGTTTGCATGGTGTGGGAGCTACCCGGTTGCGGGTGCATTTGGGTCGTACTCAGGGCAATGTTGTTGATGTCCAGCTCAGCGATACCAGCGGGACGCTGGTGTTTACCGGGTCGCTGCTCACCCGTCCGGCAAGTTCTGAACAACTTCAAGCCGCGCTCAGTGCTGCTGGTATTCAGAATGATTCGGGTTTGATGGAGCTTACTTGGGCACCTATCACCGTGCCTGACGGGCGGGCTGGGCACATAGCGGCTTGGCGCGATCAATCCAGCACCGATCCCGAATCCGAGACTGATCCCGCTGTCGGGGTTCAGGCTGATGTGGTGGTGTGGGAGGTGCCTGCTACTCACAGCGATGTAGTGGCCGCGGTGCACGAGGTGACGCATCAGCTGTTGGCTGTGTTGCAGTCTTGGTTGACTGTTGATCGAGCCGGGGTGTTGGTGGTGCTGACCCGGGGTGCGGTTGGGTTGGTTGGTGAACGAGTCACCGATCTGGCTGGGGCAGCGGTCTGGGGAATGGTGCGTTCAGCGCAAAATGAGGATCCCGGCCGGGTAGTCCTCATTGATCTGGATGCCGCTGCTTCGATCGTTGACGGTCAAATCGTCACTGGTTCTGAGGGTTCAGGCATAGACGGGTTGGACCTGGTTGCGTTGACTCAGAGCGGGGAACCGCAATTGGTGGTGCGTTCTCATGCGGTATATGCGGCCCGGTTATCGGCAGTAGCCCCCGTGTTGGATGTGGCCGATGGTGGTGGTGTGGACCCGTCGTCGGTGTTGGATCCGTCGGGCACGGTGTTGATTACCGGTGGGACGGGTATGGCCGGTGGTTGGTTGGCTCGTCACGTGGTCGATCACTACGGGGTCCGGCATGTGGTTTTGGCCAGTCGCAGTGGTGGTCGCGCTGGTGGTAGCGCGGAGCTGGCGGCTGAGTTGTCTGCCCGCGGTGTGCAGGTTGAGGTGGTTGCCTGTGATGTGGCTGATCGTGATGCGGTGACCGCGTTGTTAACTCGACTACCGCAGCAGTATCCGTTGACGGGGGTGATTCACGCTGCAGGGGTGCTTGACGATGCGGTGATCACTTCCTTGACTCCGCAGCGGGTGGATACGGTGTTGCGGGCCAAGGTGGATGCGGCCTGGAATCTGCATGAGTTGACCCGTGATTTGGGTGTTTCGGCGTTTGTGTTGTTCTCGTCGATCGCGGGTACGGTGGGTGCTCCAGGGCAGGGCAATTACGCAGCGGCGAATGCGTTCTTGGACGCTTTGGCTTTCCAGCGTCGTGCTGATGGGTTGACGGCGACGTCGTTGGCGTGGGGATTGTGGGAACAGTCCAGCACGATGACCGGGCATCTCAGTAGTCGTGACGTGGCCCGGATGAATCGCACCGGGATGGTGGCCCTGACCGCTGAACAGGCAATCGAGATGTTTGATGCCGCACTGGTTGCCGACCATCCCGCGGTGGTTGCGGCGCGGTTTGACCGTCATGCGCTGCATAACCCGAGCTTTAATGCTGGGTTGCCGCCGTTGTTCAATGAGTTGATCGGTAGTCCGCGGCGACGCGCGGTCGAGGCCGGCAGCACAGCGTCCCGGTCAGCGCTGGCCCAACATCTGCATGGCCTAACCCCTGAGCAACAGCGCGAGATGTTGACCGAGTTGGTATGCACACAGATCGCTATCGTCCTGGGACACACCAAGTCTGGTGAAATCAGTCCCGACCAAGCGTTCCAAGGCCTCGGGTTCGATTCATTGACCGCAGTAGACCTACGGAATCGGTTGAAAGCAGCGACCGGACTGTCCTTGACGCCCACCCTGGTGTTCGACTACCCCACCCCCCGCGACGTCGCCAGCTATTTGGGGTATCAGCTAAGTGGATCGGAGCCCATCAGCGGCGGGAATGATGACTATGTCAGACAGGTGCAAGATCTTGTGATGTCGATTCCAGCTAAACGGCTTGCACAAGCCAAGATCGTGGACCTATTGCAAAAGCTAAAAATGGATAACCCTGACGAGCTTGGCGAGCGCGAAAGGGCCTCCGACCTTGCAGATATGAGCCTCGACGATCTCGTCAACGTGGCTCTAACTAAGTTCGCAGCCCAACAAGGTTAAGGGCCAGAGGAAGCAATGAACACGCAGGTCGACAAAGTTGCAGAAGCGCTTCGACGCACGCTCATCGAGAACGATCGGTTGAATAAGCTTCTTACTGCGTCATTCGAGCCGGTGGCGATTGTGGGGATGGGGTGTCGTTACCCGGGTGGGTTGATTTCTGGGGATGTGTTGTGGGACGCGGTGCTTGGCGGTCGGGATGTGGTGTCGGGTTTCCCGACCGATCGGGGTTGGGATGTGGAGGGGTTGTTTGATCCTGATCCGGATGCGGTGGGGAAGTCTTATACCCGTTCGGGTGGGTTTTTGTATGAGGCCGCTGATTTTGATGCGGAGTTCTTCGGGATCAGTCCGCGTGAGGCGTTGGCGATGGATCCTCAGCAGCGATTGTTGTTGGAGGTGTCGTGGGAGGCGTTGGAGCACGCTGGGATTGATCCGTTGGGGTTAGCGGGTTCAGGTACTGGCGTGTTTACCGGAGTGATGTATCACGACTATGCCGCGCGATTGTTCGGCGGCAGTGGGGCATCCGAGGTCGAAGGGTATTTGGGTAGCGGCAGCGCTGGCAGTGTGGTCTCGGGTCGGGTGGCGTATGTGTTGGGTTTGCAGGGGCCGGCGGTGTCGGTGGATACGGCGTGTTCGTCGTCGTTGGTGGCGTTGCATTTGGCAGTGCAGTCGTTGCGTTCGGGCGAGTGTGATTTGGCGTTGGCTGGTGGGGTGACGGTGATGGCGACCCCGGCGACGTTTGTGGAGTTTTCTCGGCAGCGGGGGTTGGCTGTTGATGGTCGGTGTAAGTCGTTTGCTGCGGCTGCTGATGGCACCGGGTGGGGTGAGGGTGTTGGTGTGGTCGTGGTGGAGCGGCTCTCGGATGCTCGCCGGTTGGGTCATTCGGTGTTGGCGGTGGTGCGTGGTTCGGCGGTGAATCAGGACGGGGCTTCTAACGGGCTGACTGCGCCTAATGGGCCTTCTCAGCAGCGGGTGATTCGGGCGGCGTTGGCTAATGCTGGGGTGCATGCCGCTGAGGTGGATGTGGTCGAGGCTCATGGGACGGGCACCACGTTGGGTGATCCGATTGAGGCCCAAGCGCTGTTGGCCACTTATGGGCAGGGTCGGTCTGCCGATCGCCCGTTGTGGTTGGGTTCGGTCAAGTCGAATATGGGGCACACTCAGGCCGCCGCCGGGGTGGCCGGGGTGATCAAGATGGTGCAGGCCATGCGCCATCGGGTGATGCCTCGGTCGTTGCATGTGGATGCGCCTAGTCCGCATGTGGATTGGGCTTCGGGTGCGGTGGAGTTGTTGACCGAGCAGCGGGACTGGTCGGTGCAGGATGGGCGGCCGCGGCGGGCGGGGGTGTCTTCGTTCGGGATCTCAGGGACTAATGCGCATGTGATCTTGGAGGAAGCGCCTGCTGAGTCGGTGCCGGCTCACGGTGGTGATTCGGGTGCCGCGATGGCGTGGCCGGTGGTGCCGTGGGTGGTGTCGGGTAAGTCGGCTCAGGCATTGGCTGCCCAGGCTGGCCGGTTGGGTGCTTATCTGGTCGATCACCCCGGCCTGGCTGTGACTGATGTGGGGTTTTCGTTGGCCACTTGTCGTAGTGGGTTGGAGTACCGCGGCGCGGTGATTGGTGCCGATCGCAACGACTTGGTGGCGGGTTTGGCGGCGTTGGCCGGCGGGCAGCCGGGCGCCGGGGTGGTGGCTGGTCGGGTGCTTGGGGGTAAGACGACCTTCGTGTTCCCCGGCCAGGGTGGACAGTGGCAAGCCATGGCCGTGGAGTTGTTGGATTCCGCACCGGTGTTTGCCGCACAGATGAAGGCCTGCGCTGATGCGCTGGCCCCGCATGTGGATTGGTCGCTGGATACGGTGTTGCGCGGCGAGGTGGCCGAATCCGCGCTGACCCGTGTCGATGTGGTCCAACCGGCGTTGTTTGCCGTGATGGTCTCGATGGCGGCGTTGTGGCGCTCCTGCGGGGTGCGGCCCGACATGGTGATTGGCCATTCCCAGGGTGAGATCGCCGCCGCCTACGTGGCTGGTGGGTTGAGCTTGGCTGATGCCGCCCGCGTGGTGGCCGTGCGCAGCCAGGCCATTGCCGAGCTGGCCGGCACCGGCGGGATGGCCTCGGTTGCGTTACCGGTCGTCCAGGTCGTTGATCGGCTCACCCGCTGGGATGGACGGATTTCGGTGGCCGCTCACAACAGTCCGACCTCTACGGTGATCGCCGGAGACCCAGCCGCACTACAAGAGTTCGTCACCGATTGTGCGGGCGAAGGCGTTTTCGCGCGGCTGATCCCGGTGGACTACGCCTCGCATTCCAGCCACGTCGAAGCCGTCCAAGACCGGCTGATCGGCGAACTGTCGTCGATTAACCCCCGGGGCGGTGATATCCCGTTTTATTCCACGGTTACCGGCACCCAGATCGACACCGACACCCTTGATGGCGGCTATTGGTATCGCAATCTGCGCCAGCCCGTGCAGTTCGAGCACACCACCGCCGCCCTGCTGGAAGAGGGTGCATGCACCTTCATTGAGATGGGTCCCCATCCGGTGCTGACGGCGGCGATCGGCGAAACCGCCGAAGCCCACTGCGAGGATCGCGCGTCGGTGGCGGTGCTGGGCTCGCTGCGCCGCGACGAAGGCGACTGGCAGCGGTTTATCACCTCACTGGCCGAGGCCTACGTGCATGGGGTGGCGGTGGACTGGGCGGCGGTATTTGCTGCCCATCGGCCGCGGCGGGTGGGGTTGCCGACGTATGCCTTTCAGCGGCGGCGGTATTGGCCAGTCGTGCGGATCGCCGGTGTCGGAGGGTTGTCGGCGGTGGGGCTTGTGGACGTGGGTCATCCTTTCCTGGGGGCCGGTGTGGGCCTCGGTGATGAGCGGGGCTGGTTGTTTAGCGGACGGCTCTCGGTGCAGACCCATGCGTGGTTGGCCGATCACGCGGTCTTCGAATCGGTGTTGTTGCCCGGCACCGCTTTTGTGGAGATGGCGTTGGCAGCTGGCAGTCACGCCGGGCTGGATTACCTCGAGGAACTGGTGCTGGAAGCGCCCCTGCCGATCCCCGAACACACAGCGATGCAGCTGCAGCTTCTGCTGGGCGGGTCCGACGAGCAACGCCGGCGCCAACTTAGCATCTACTCCCGCCCTGAAAATGTCGCCGATCATTCCGCTGAACAGGGTCAGTGGGTTCGGCACGCCACCGGTGTGCTTGCCCCCGGCGATCGCGGCGATGGCGCGGGGTTCGCGCAGTTGTCGATGGCGTGGCCGCCCGAGGGTGCGGTGGCGCTGCCGGCCGACTCGCTGTATGACCGTTTGGCCGAAGCCGGGTTTCACTACGGTCCGGCCTTCCAGGGCGTGCAGGCGATCTGGCGCCGCGGTGATGAGTGGTTTGCCGAAATCGCCTTGGATGGCGACCAAATCGATGAAGCCGCTAACTTCGGATTGCACCCGGCCTTGTTCGACGCCGCCCTGCACGCGGCCCCCGAGCTGCACAGTGAGCAGCATCGACCGGGCCACGTATCGTTGCCGTTCGCCTGGAATGGGGTATGGCTGCCCGGGCGCGGGCCCTCGGTGCTGCGAGTAGCCCTACACCCCACCGATACCGGGCTGCAGCTGCGCGCGGTCGACCAAAGCGGGGCGCCGATGCTTGGTGTCGACTCACTCGTGGTGCGTCCGATCGATACCACTCAACTGGCCCGCGGCGCGACCCGGCAGGAACCCTTGCACGTCGTGGATTGGACACCCATCCCCGCCGACGAGGCGCCGCCCGCACAGCTGGCACTGCTTGAAGGCGGTGCACCGTTAGACCTCGACGGGATCGTCGCAGACGGTGTAGGGCACTACCCGAGTGTGGCCGCGTTGGTCGACTCGATCCGCGCAGGTGGTGATGTCCCTGAGATTGTGCTCACCGCCGCGGCGGTCACCACGGACAATCAACCCGGTGCGCTAGGTAAGGCCGCGCGGGCGGGCTTGTATCACACCCTGGGGCTGGTGCAGGCCTGGCTGGGTCAACCGGAGCTGCTCGGCACCCGGCTGGTGTTTGTCACCCATGCCGCGCTGGCCGTAGCGGGCGACGAAACACCCGAGTTGGCCGCCGCGCCCATCGATGGCTTGCTGCGCAGTGCGGTCGGGGAGCATCCCGGCCGGTTCACCCACATTGACCTTGATGACAGCCCGGCTGCCCGCCGGGCTTTGATGGCGGCATTGTCGTTGCGCAACGAACCGCGGCTGGCCATCCGTGGCGGGGTGGTGCTGGCCCCGCGGTTGGTGCAGGCGCCGGCACACTCGCCCGAACCCGATGCGGTGCCGGTGTTTGATCCGCAGGCGACGGTATTGATCAGCGGGGGCACCGGCGCGTTAGGCATGGCGCTGGCGCGCCATCTGGCTACCCACCACCACTGCGAGCATCTGTTGCTGGTCAGCCGCCGCGGTACGGCTGCTGACGGCGCCGAGGAGCTGCGCGTTGAACTGGCCGGGCATGGTTGCCGGGTCGAGTTCGCGGCTTGTGACACCGCTGACTCCGACGAGCTGTCCGCGTTGCTGCAAACGATCCCGGCCGAGCATCCGCTGGGTGCGGTGATCCATGCCGCCGGGGTGCTCGCCGACGGGGTGATTGACGCTTTGGGCCGTGAGCAGGTCGAACAGGTGCTGCGGCCCAAGCTTGACGCCGCGCTGTTGCTGCATGAGCTCACCCAAGACATGGACCTGTCGGCGTTTGTGCTGTTCTCCTCGGCCGCGGGGGTGCTCGGTAGCCCCGGGCAAGCCAACTACGCCGCCGCCAACGCTTTCCTGGACGCCTTAGCACAACACCGACACCACCACGGGCTGGCGGCCGTCTCGCTGGCCTGGGGGCTGTGGGATCAAAGCAGCGGCCTGACTGGCCAACTTGACGAGATCGATCACGCCCGCATGCGACGCATGGGCCTGACGGCGATAGCCACCGACGAAGGCCTGCGACTATTCGACCTGGCCTGCAATCGCGCTGAACCTGTCCTGGTGCCTGCACCTCTAGACACCGACGCACTGCGCGCCCAAGCCCACGCCGGGATGCTTCCCCCACTATTGGGTGGGCTGGTTCGCACACCCGCCAAACGCGCCCGCGCCGCCGCCACACTGGCCCAACGTCTCAACGAAAAGCCTCAAACCGAGTGGGATGCGCTGCTGCTAAGCGAAGTCCGCTCTCAAGTCGCCGCCGCCCTCAACTACCCCGGTCCGGATGCCATCGACCCCACCCAAGCCTTCAACGAAATCGGACTGGACTCCCTGGGCGCCGTCGAACTACGCAACCGCCTCACCCAAGCCACCGGCCTCAAATTGCCCACCACCCTCATCTTCGACCACCCCAACCCCATCGCACTCGCCCAGTACCTGCATACCAATTTCATCAATACAACCACCGGTGAATCGGCTTATGGCATTGACGAGGGAATCGAGAAGATTGAGTCCATACTCGCCGCAGTCGGAATGGATGAGCAGAAAAGAAGTCAGATCGAAGATCGCGTGCGCCTATTAAGCGCAAACCTGCAGGCATTCCTCGCAGGTGTTCCTGAAGAGATTTCAGATGCCCATGGCGACCTGCAATTCCGATCCGATGATGAACTATTCGAAATTCTGGACGAAGAATTCGGCGCAACAAGCCAATAATCATTCCATTGATACGGTTAGAGAGCAAATTCTCATGGAAAATGAAGAACGTCTCCGCAAGTATTTGCAGAAGGCCGCCAATGACCTCCGCAAGTCAAACAAGCGTGTTCGCGAGCTTGAGCGCAGGGCGTTTGAGCCGGTGGCGGTGGTGGGGATGGCGTGTCGATTCCCGGGTGGGGTGGATTCGCCGGATGGCTTGTGGGAGATGGTGTCTGAGGGTCGCGACGTGGTGTCGGAGTTTCCGTCGGATCGTGGCTGGGATTTTGGGCGGCTTAGTGATCCGGATCGGGTGGGGTGTGTGTATGCCCGTGCGGGTGGGTTTATGGGCGGGGTGGCGGATTTCGATGCCGGCTTTTTCGGGATCTCGCCGCGTGAAGCGTTGGGGATGGATCCTCAGCAGCGGCTGATATTGGAGATCGCTTGGGAGACATTCGAATCGGCCGGGATTGATCCACAATCGTTGCGGGGCAGCCAAACCGGAGTCTTTGCCGGCACGATGACATCGGGCTACGGGGTGGGCATCGACAATGTGACCAGTGTGGTCTCGGGGCGAGTTGCCTTTGTCTTCGGTTTTGAAGGACCGGCGGTGACGGTCGATACCGCGTGTTCGTCGTCGTTGGTCGCCATCCATCAGGCTTGCCAGTCCCTGCGTGGTGGTGAGTGTTCGATGGCTTTGGCCGGCGGGGTTACGGTCATGGCCACACCGGATGTTTTTACTGAGTTCGCTCGTCAGCGGGGGCTATCGGTGGATGGGCGGTGTAAAGCGTTTGCCGCCGGCGCCGATGGAGCCGGTTTTGGCGAGGGTGCTGGGCTGGTGCTGTTGGAGCGCCTGAGTGATGCTCAGCGGCTTGGGCATTCGGTGTTGGCGGTGATTCGTGGTAGCGCGGTCAATCAGGATGGTGCGTCTAATGGGTTGACCGCGCCTAATGGGCCCGCTCAGGAACGTGTTATCCGTTCGGCGTTGGCCGCCGCGGGGTTGGGGGTGGCTGATGTGGATGTGGTGGAGGCTCATGGTACGGGCACGACATTGGGTGATCCGATTGAGGCGCATGCTCTGTTAGCTACCTATGGCAGTGGGCGTGGGCAGGATCGACCGGTGTGGTTGGGTTCGGTGAAGTCGAATATGGGGCATACTCAGGCTGCGGCTGGGGTGGCTGGGCTGATCAAAATGGTTCAGGCCATTAACCACGCTGTGTTACCTCCCACGCTGCATGTTGATGCGCCGAGTCCGCATATTGATTGGTCGGCGGGGGCGGTGCGGTTGCTCACCGAAGCGATGCCGTGGCCGGATACTGGTCGTGCGCGTACGGCTGGGATTTCGTCTTTTGGGATTAGTGGCACCAATGCGCATTTGATCGTGCAGCAAGCTTCTGCTGCTCCTGCTAATGGCCATTCCCCCCTTGGTGACCACTGCCTATTAGTTTGGCCGCTCTCGGCGCGGTCTTCTGTGGCGTTGGGTGCTCAGGCTGAGCGGTTGTATCAGTATTTGGTTGATCGTCCGGATGTGGATTTGACTGATCTGGCTTATAGTTTGGCTACCACTCGTGCTCATCATTCTTACCGCGCGGCTGTGACCGTGCCCGTGGACACTGACAATGCCCGTGATGACCTTTTGGCGGGGTTGCGCGCGTTGGCTGTTGGTCAATCTCACCCGGGTGTGTTTGGTCACCATTACCGGCTGGGTCAGGCGGGTAAGACGGTGTTTGTTTTGCCGGGTCAGGGTGGGCAGTATCCCGGCATGGGTGCGGAGCTTTATCGCCGTCATGGTGGTTTCGCTGCGGCTTTTGATGAGGTGTGCGCGGTGGTGGACGGTCATCTGGACGTTCCGTTGCGTGATGTGGTGTTCGCTGAGCCGGGTACGGTTAACGCTGAGTTGCTGCAGCAAACTGCTTACGCGCAGCCGGCATTGTTTGCTTTCGGTGTGGCGATGCATGCGGTGTTGACCCAGGCGGGTCTGAGTCCTGACTATTTGCTGGGTCATTCGGTGGGGGAATTGACCGCGGCATATGTGGCTGGGGTGTTTTCGCTGGAAGAGGCTGCGGTGTTGGTGTGCGCGCGGGGCCGGTTGATGCAGGGCTGTGTGCCTGGAGCGATGATGGCCATATCGGCGACCGAGCCCGATGCGGTGGCGTTGCTGAGGGATCACCCTGCGGTGGTGGTTGCCGCGGTTAATGGGCCCACGTCGGTGGTGGTGGCGGGCCCTGCCGAACAACTCGACGGTTTGCGTGAGTACTGCAGCGCGGCTAATTTTCAGGCCACGTTGTTGAGGGTTAGTCATGCTTTTCATTCGCCGGCTATGGATCCGGTGTTGGCGGAGCTCGAGGCGATCGCCGATCGGTTGAGTTTTCGTCCGCCCAGTGTGCCTATCGTGTCCAATTTGACGGGGTCACTTGCCACTATTGAGCAACTCACGTCGGCTCGCTATTGGGCGCGGCATTTGCGGGAGCCGGTGCGGTTTTATGACGGTGTGGCGGGGTTGTTGGCGGGGGGTGAGCGGGTGTTTGTGGAGTTGTCTCCGCATCCGGTGCTGGCCGCCGCGATCACCGACACGGTGGCCGACTGCGTCGGGTCGGCGGTGGTGACGACGTTGCGTCGGGACCGTTGTGATGTGGATATGGTGGCCGGCGCGCTGGCGGGTTTACATGTTCATGGTCATAGTCCTTCGTGGGCGGCGTTGTATCCCGGGGCGCGGGTGGTGGGGTTGCCCACGTATGCCTTCCAGCACCGCCGTTACTGGGTAGACCCCGCCGCTCGGGTGGATGTCGGCGCTGCCGGGCTTGATCGGCCTGAGCATCCCTTGTTGGGGGCGGTCACCGAACTGGCTGATCAGGACCAGATTGTGCTCAGTGGGCGACTGTCGGGCAGTGTTCACCGCTGGCTGGCGGGCCATCAAGTCGGCGATACGGTGGTGTTGCCGGCGACGGGGTTTATTGACCTGGTCCTGCACGCCGGTGAACACACCGGTTGCCCGGTCATCGACGAGTTGGTGTTAGCGGCCCCGCTCGTGCTTGCCGCCGATGTCGCCACCGATCTGCAGATCAGTGTGGCCGCCGCAGACCCTGACGGTCGGCGGGCTTTTAGCGTGCATGCCCGCACCGGTGAGCATCCACACCAGCGCAGCACCTGGGTGCTGCACGCCACCGGCACACTGAGCAACCCGCCATCCACCGCACCGCCGGCCAGGGCCATACCTGGAGGGCAGGTCCTTACTCCCGTTGATCACAACGGCTTCTATGAGGAGCTTGCCCACCACGGCCTGCGCTACAGCGGCGCGTTCTGCGCACTGCACAGTCTCGGCAACGACCCGACCGATGCCGACATTATCTGCGCCGAAGTCGCCCTACCCGCCGATGTCGACACCGACGGCTACGGTATCCACCCCGCCCTACTCGACGCCGCCCTACACCCCTTGGCCGCCGCGCTAGCAGACACCAACACCAATTCAGGGCCACAGTTGCCGTTTGTGGTCGCTGGGGTCAACCTGTACGCGACCGGCGCCAGCCGGTTGCGTGTTCAACTCACCCCCATCGGACCCCACACATTCGAGCTATACGCCACCGATCCCGCTGGCGCCCCGGTGATCACCATCGACGCGATCACCGTGCGGGCACTACCCGACACCGACCTACTCCAACCCCCAACAAGCAAAACGGGGGAGGGCCTATTCGAAGTGACCTGGCCCCCACTACCCGCCGATGGTTTTCCCGCTGCGGGGGTGTTGGCGCCCTGGGCGTTGATTGGTTCTCAACCCGAGGGTCTTGGCTTGGATTTGGGTCAAGGCTGTGTTTACCCGGATTTGACTGCGTTGCCGTCTTGTCCATCCTTGGTGGTCTGGGACCTCGCCACCCAGCCAGCCGACGGTGATCTCCTGCACCGGGTGCATACCCTGACCCGGCACACCCTGACCGGGCTGCAAACCTGGCTGGCCCGCCCCGACACCCTCGAGGCCCGTCTGGTGGTCCTGACCCGCCACGCCGTCACCACCAGCCCCCATGACCTGGCCCCCGACCCAGCCCAGGCCGCCGCCGCCGCCCTGATCCACACCACCCAAAACGAACACCCCAACCGCATCACCCTCATCGACATCGACACCACCCCCACCACCACCCAAACCCTGACCCACCTCCTAACCACCCTGACCAACCCCACCTCACCACCCACCGAACCCCAACTCGCCCTACGCGACGGCACCCCCCACACCCCCCGACTCACCCCCACCCAGGTCCTAACACCACCAGCGGCCCCGAACTGGGAGTTGGCCACTACGGGTCGGGGTGACTTGGCCAACCTGGCGCTGCTGCCCACACAGCCCCATACCGTGCTAGGCCCTGGACAGATCCGCGTGGCCGTCCGTGCTGCCGGGCTCAACTTCCGCGATGTGGTCGTGGCGTTAGGCGCCATCGCTGAGGAAGGGCTCGGCGGCGAAGCCGCCGGCATCATCATCGACACCGGCCCAGATGTGACCACCCTTCGTCGCGGCGATGCGGTCATGGGGTTGTTCCCGAACAACGCTTTTGCCGCCACCGCTGTGACCGATCACCGCCTGGTTGTTCCGATCCCCGCCGGGTGGTCGTTTGCTGCGGCTGCCTCAATTCCCGTGGCATTCTTGACCGCGTATGGCGCCCTGGTTGAACTGGGCGGATTGGCTGCGGGCCGGCGGGTACTCATCCACGCCGGCGCTGGCGGTGTGGGTCAAGCTGCTATCCAGATCGCCACGCACTTCGGCGCTGAGGTGTATGCCACCGCCCACCCCAGCAAACACCACGTCCTGGAAGCATTGGGTGTTTCTGGCCGCCACATCGCTTCCTCGCGCACCCTTGATTTCGTTGATGTTTTCAACCAGGCGACCAGTGGCGGGGGCATGGACCTGGTTTTGAACAGCCTTGCCGGTGACTTCGTGGATAACTCGTTGCGGCTGCTCAGCCACGGTGGGCGCCTTATCGAGATCGGCAAAACGGATATCCGGGTGCCAGACGATGTCGCTGCCGCCCACCCCGGCGTGGTCTACCGCACCTACGACCTGTCCAGTGAAACACCGGATCGGATTAGTCAACTATGGGCCACCTTGATCGAGATGATCAGCGCCGGTGTTTTGCAGCCACTACCCACTACCAGCTACGGCCTGCTGCAGGCCACCCAAGCTTTGCGGCACATGAGCCAAGCCCGCCATACCGGCAAAATCGTGCTGCTTCCTCCCGCGGTGCTCGATGCCGACGGCACAGTGTTAATTACCGGTGGTACCGGGATGTTGGGTGGGGTTTTCGCTGAACTTTTGGTCGCACATTACGGTGCTCGGCACCTATTACTGGTGTCTCGCCGTGGCCTAGACGCCCCTGGAGCTGACGAACTTTATCAGCGGTTAACCGAACTCGGCGCCCAGGTCACGATCACCGCCTGTGACATCAGCGACCCCGATGAGCTATCCGCGGTGCTGGCCAGCATCCCCACCCAGCACCCGTTAAGGGCTGTCGTCCACACTGCTGGCGTCCTTGACGACGCTGTGACCACTGAGCTGACCCATGAGCAACTTGACACGGTGTTGACCGCCAAAGCCGACACCGCTTGGCATCTGCATCAACTCACCGCCGACGCCGATCTGGATGCGTTTGTGGTGTTCTCCTCGGTGGCAGGCGTCCTGGGGGCTCCTGGCCAGGCCAACTACGCCGCCGCCAACGCGTTCCTGGACGCGCTGGCCCAACAGCGCCACCGCAATCACTTACCGGCCACCAGCTTGGCATGGGGCTACTGGCAAACCACCAGCGCGATGACCGCTCACCTCGACGCGGTGGATCAGGCCCGCCTGACCCGCAACAGCATGATTCCGATCAGCACCGAACACGGCCAGGCAATGTTCGACGCTGCCCTGGCATGCCAACAACCCTGCCTGGTCCCCGCCCCCCTCAACACCCAGGTTCTGGCCGGCTACGCCCGCCAGAACGCCTTACCTACGATCTTGTCCGCATTAACCACCACCCGTAGGCAAGCCACCACCACTACCACCGAAACGGTGACCGCACGGTTGGCTAACCAAACTTCGCAACAGCAACTGGCTACCTTAACCGGCTTGGTGACCGATATCACTGCCGCTGTGTTGGCTCATCCCGACTCGGCCGCATTGGATGCCGATCTGCCCTTTAAAGACCTGGGCATCGACTCGCTGAGTGCACTGGAACTGCGCAACAGTCTGGCTCGTCATACCGGTCTGACCTTGCCCGCGACCCTGGTCTTCGACCATCCCACTCCCACTGCAATCGCCCACCATCTGGTGAGCCGGCTCAGCGGTGTGGCCACTCCCACTCTTGTAGTTAGTCCCGCGGAGGCCGGTGTGGAGGAGCCGGTGGCGGTGGTGGGGATGGCGTGTCGTTTGCCTGGTGGTATCGAGTCGGCTGCGGGTTTGTGGGAACTGGTAAGCGGTGCGGCCGATGTGATGAGTGGGTTTCCCACCGATCGGGGTTGGGATGTGGCGGGGTTGTTTGACCCGGATCCTGACGCGGTGGGTAAGACCTACACCCGTTACGGCGGGTTCATATCTAGCGCTGCGGAGTTTGATGCCGAGTTTTTCGGGATTTCGGCGCGCGAAGCAGCGGCGATGGATCCTCAGCAGCGGGTGTTGCTGGAGGTGTGTTGGGAAGCGTTGGAACACGCGGGGATTGACCCGACCACTTTGGAAGGTTCTAACACCGGGGTGTTCGTCGGGGCTTATGCCCAGCGCTACGGGGATAGTGGTTCAGACAGTAGTGAGGGTTTTGCCCTGACTGGTGGGGCTACCAGTGTGGCCTCGGGTCGGGTGGCTTATGTGTTGGGGTTGCAGGGTCCAGCGATCACGGTGGATACGGCGTGTTCGTCGTCGTTGGTGGCCACCCATTTAGCGTGTCAGTCCTTGCGTAGCGGCGAATCCAGTCTGGCTGTTGCCGGTGGTGTCACGATCATGGCCACACCCGCGCCGTTTATCGAGTTCGCCCGGCAGCGTGGGTTGGCTGCCGATGGGCGGTGTAAAGCGTTCGCCGCCGCCGCCGACGGTACCGGCTGGGGCGAGGGCGCGGCGGTGGTGGTGTTGGAGCGTCTAAGCGATGCCCGCCGCAATCACCATCCGGTGTTGGCGGTGATCGCTGGCTCGGCGGTTAATCAGGATGGTGCGTCTAATGGGTTGACCGCTCCTAACGGGCCCGCTCAGCAACGTGTTATCGGTCAAGCGGCCGCTAATGCGGGTATTGCCCTGGATCAGGTCGATGTTGTCGAAGCCCACGGCACCGGCACTACTTTGGGTGATCCGATCGAGGCTGGTGCGTTGATTGCCACTTACGGCACCCACCGCGATCCCGAGCATCCCCTGTGGCTGGGATCGGTGAAATCCAATATTGGCCACACGCAAGCCGCGGCTGGGGCTGCCGGACTGATCAAAGTGATTCAGGCCATGCGTCATGGAGTCTTGCCGAAGACGCTGCATGTGGACGCGCCTACCCCGCAGGTGGATTGGTCGGCGGGAACTGTGCGGTTGCTGACCGAAACGATGCCTTGGCCAGACACTGATCATCTTCGTACCGCGGCGGTTTCCTCGTTTGGGGTTAGCGGCACCAACGCGCATCTGATTGTGCAGCAAGCTTCTCCCAGCCCTACCCCAGCTGCTCACCAATCCTCCCATGGTGCCCAATGCGTATTGCAAGTTTGGCCGCTTTCGGCGCGGTCTTCTGCGGCGTTGAGTGCTCAAGCTCATCGGTTGCATGAGTATTTGCTTGGTCATCCTGGCCTTGATTTGACTGATCTGGCTTATAGTTTGGCGACCACTCGAACTCATCATCCCTACCGTGCGGCTTTAACTGTGCCGGGTAGTACTGATGATGCCTATCATGATCTGTTGAGGGGATTGACTGCGTTAGCTGCCGGTCGGGCCCATCGTTTTGTGTCCCAGCATTATTGCCGGGCTGGTCAGGCCGGTAAGACGGTATTTGTTTTCCCTGGTCAGGGTGGTCAATATCCCGCGATGGGGGCTGAGCTTTATCGTCACCACCCCGGTTTTGCTGCCGCTCTTGATGAGTGTGATGCCGCGTTGCGGCCTTTCACGGGTTGGTCTGTGCGTGATGTGCTTTGTCAGAATCCCGACGCGCCCGGTCTTGATCGGGTAGAGGTTATCCAACCTGCCTTATTCGCGGTGATGATCGCGCTGGCCGAAACGCTACGCGGCTACGGGATTGCGCCTGACGTGGTGATCGGGCATTCCCAAGGGGAAATCGCCGCCGGGTATATCGCCGGGGCGTTGACCCTCGCCGAGGCCGCCAAGGTGGTGGCCTTACGCAGTGCGGCACTGGCGCGGCTGGCCGGTACCGGAACCATGGCTTCGGTCCTGCTCAGCCCCGACGAACTGCGCCCACTGCTGCAGCAATGGAACACGCAGATCAGCATCGCGGCGATCAACGGCCCGGCGCACACCATCATCAGCGGCGATACCGCCGCGGTGGAGCAGTTCATCGGCGCCTGCGAGCGTGACGGCATCCAGATACGGTCCATAGCGGTGGACTACGCCTCGCACTCCGCTCACGTCGAGCGCCTGCGTGAACACCTGCTTCACGAATTGGCTGACCTCAACCCCCAACCGGCACGCATCCCGCTGTATTCCACCGTGGCCAGCGCAGTATCGAAGCACCCCCTCGATACCACCAACATGGACGCCGACTACTGGTATCGCAACCTACGCGAGCCAGTCGACTTCTATAGCTGTGTCGCGGGACTGTTGGCCCAGGGTGAGCGCGTTTTTGTGGAATTGTCGCCGCACCCCGTACTGGCCCCGGCGCTAACCGATGCTTTAGCGGATGCTGGTCAGCCAACCCAATCAGCGGTGGTGACGACGTTGCGTCGGGACCGATCCGATCTGGACATGGTGTCTGCCGTGATCGCGGATCTGCACACCCATGGCCACAGCCCCTCGTGGGGAGCGTTATATCCCGGGGCTACCACGGTGGGGTTGCCCACATATGCCTTCCAACGCCGCCATTACTGGTTGGCAGCGCCCACTCCCACCCCTGCTACTGTCAGCGATCCTGCTGAAGGTGCGTTGTGGGATGCCGTCAATGACGACGCAGTGGACACGGTCGCGCGGGTATTGGGGATCGACGATGCCCAAAGCACGGTGTCGTTGGGGCCTGTGGTGCGAGCTTTGCGTGAGTGGCGTAAAGATCTAGGGGACAGGTCGGTAGTTAGCAAACTGCGTTATCGGGTCGGCTGGCGAAATGCTACTCCGAATACGTTCCCGCAGACTCGCCAGCGATGGCTGGTTTTAACCCTTCCTGAGCAATCTGACGATGTGTGGGTTGCTGGCTTTGCCGCACGATCCGCGGATGCTGTCGCAGTGTTAGCCATTGACCCGCGGGGGTTCGACAGGAATTCTCTAGCGACCCTACTGTCTGACGAAGCCGCCCGAAATCGGTGCGATGGTGTTGTTTCTTTCATGGCACTACAAGAGTGGACGCATCGAGACTTTCCTGGAATATCAACGGGTCTATTGTCGACGCTTCATATTGTGCAAGCCTATGGCGATTCCCGGCTTGATTTGCCGTTGTGGGTAATTACCCAAGGCGGGGTCCAAGTTAGCCCAGACGATATTTTAACGCCGAGTCAGTCGGCTGTTTGGGGGCTAGGGCAGTCGGTCTGCCTCGAACATCCCGCCTGGTGGGGCGGGCTTGTTGATCTGCCGGTGAGTCCAACGCCACAAGATTTCAACCGCCTGCAAGCGATATTGACCTGCCAGCAATCGGAAGACCAACTCGCGATACGCGCGCATGGTGTGAGCGCCCGACGACTCCAGAAAGCGTCGCTACCGCCCGATCGCATGTGTACTTGGAAAATATCGGGGACTGCTCTTGTTACCGGCGTCACAGGCCATCTGGGTCAACACATTGCCCGATGGCTAGCACAGGCCGGAGCCAGCCATCTTGTCCTACTCAGTCGTACCGCTGCGGAACACCCGCGGGTAGCCGAGTTGGAAAAAGAACTCAACTCCGCCGGAATAGCCACAACGTCGATATCGGTCGATGTGACAGATCGGGACGCTTTAGCGGTCGTTGTGGCCGAAACACGCACAGAACATGGACCAATCCACACGGTCGTGCACGCCGCGGCGCATATAGGGCTGGTCGCCACCGCTGAAACAACGATTGAAGAATTCACCAAAACTTACGCCGCTAAAGTGCTTGGCGCGGAAAATTTGATATCCCTTCTGGAAGATCAGCCACCACAGACCTTCATTATGTTCTCTTCAGCGGCGGCAACTTGGGGCGGTACCCGTCAAGGTGCATACGCAGCCGCTAATGCTCATATCGACGCACTCGCAACGCGGTTGCGCGGCCGCGGTTGCCACGCTATAGCTCCAGCATGGGGGGCCTGGGCGGATGACAGAACAACAGCACAAGAAGTTGTGGGTTATTTCAGCCGTATCGGGCTTAATCAAATATCTCCCGATATCGCTTTTGCCGCACTACAACAATCCCTGGACGTAGACGACACCCTGATTACGATTGCCGATGTCGACTGGAATCAATTCCGAGACGTATTCACCACCACCGGCCGTGTCCATGCCCTACTGGCAGAGTTGGGCACAACCCAACCTCAGACAGCCGGAACTTCCGCCACCGCAGAAATCTCCCACCTCGCCGCACAGCTAGCCAAGCAAGCCCCGCGGCAGCAGTTGGCGACGCTGATCGGGTTGGTGACCAACGTGACGGCCGCTGTGTTGGCTCATCCTGACCCGGCTGAGTTGGATCCCGACCTGCCCTTTAAGGACCTCGGTATCGATTCGCTGAGCGCGCTCGAGCTGCGTAACACCTTGACTCGGGACACCGGTTTGACGTTGCCCGCGACGCTGGTGTTTGACCATCCCACCCCTACCGCGATCGCTCAGCATCTGGTGGGCCTGCTTAGCGGTGTGGCCGGCCCGACCCTGGCGGCTACCCCGGCGCGGGTCGGTGTGGATGAGCCGGTGGCGGTGGTGGGGATGGCGTGTCGTTTGCCTGGCGGTATCGAGTCCGCTGCGGGTTTGTGGGACGTGGTCAGCAATGGCATCGATGTGATGAGTGGGTTTCCGCTGGATCGCGGTTGGGATGTGGCGGGGTTGTTTGATCCTGATCCTGACGCGGTGGGCAAGACCTACACCCGCTATGGCGGGTTTGTGGCGGACGTGGCCGGCTTTGATGCCGAGTTTTTCGGGATCTCCGCGCGGGAAGCAACCACGATGGATCCTCAGCAGCGGGTGTTGTTGGAGGTGTGTTGGGAGGCGTTGGAGAACGCGGGGATCGACCCGGGCGCATTGGCTGGTTCTGACACCGGAGTGTTCGTAGGGATCGGGGCGCAGAGCTACGTGACTGCTCATTCCGGCGTTGAGGGTTACGCGTTAACCGGCGCTTCCGCCAGTGTGGCCTCGGGTCGGGTGGCTTATGTGTTGGGGTTGCAGGGTCCAGCGATCACGGTGGATACGGCGTGTTCGTCGTCGTTGGTTGCCACCCATTTAGCGTGTCAGTCCTTGCGTAGCGGCGAATCCAGTCTGGCTGTTGCCGGTGGTGTCACGATCATGGCCACACCCACGCCGTTTATCGAGTTCGCCCGGCAGCGTGGGTTGGCTGCCGATGGGCGGTGTAAAGCGTTCGCCGCCGCCGCCGACGGTACCGGCTGGGGCGAGGGTGCCGCAGTCCTGGTGTTGGAACGTCTGGGCGACGCACGCCGCAATCACCATCCCGTGCTCGCCGTGATCGCAGGATCAGCGGTCAACCAAGATGGTGCGTCTAACGGACTGAGCGCCCCGAATGGGCCCGCTCAACAACGCGTCATCACCCAAGCGCTCGCCAACGCCGGCCTGCAATTCGATCACGTCGATGTGGTGGAGGCCCACGGCACCGGCACCACCCTCGGTGACCCCATCGAGGCCGGCGCTCTGATCGCCACCTACGGCGCCCACCGTCACTCAGACCATCCCCTGTGGCTGGGATCAATCAAATCCAACATCGGTCACACCCAACACGCGGCCGGCGCTGCTGGGCTGATCAAAATGATCCAAGCCCTCAACCACGCTGTCTTACCTGCCACCCTGCACATCGACCAGCCCAGCCCCCACATCGACTGGTCGGCCGGCACCGTGCGGTTGCTCACCGAGGCAATGCCCTGGCCGGAGACGGCTCACCTACGTACCGGGGCAGTTTCGGCCTTTGGAGTCAGCGGCACCAACGCACACCTGATTGTGCAGCAAGCCCCCCCAGAGTCGTTGACAAGTGTCGCCAAGCCGGAACCCCTACCGCCTTCTGACCAGCCCCTATTACGGATTTGGCCGGTTTCAGCGCATACTCCCGCAGCGTTGAGCGCTCAAGCGGGTCGCCTTAGCGAGTACCTGATGCACCACGAGGATCTGGATCTCACCGATCTGGCTTACAGCTTGGCCAGCGCCCGTACTCATCATCCCTACCGCGCGGCAGTGACGGTGTCTGTGGACACCGCCAACCCTGGTCAAGACCTTGTGGCGGGGCTGCGGGCATTGGCCGCCGACCAACCCCACCCATACGTGGCCCGTCACCATTGCCGGGCTGGTCAGGCCGGTAAGACGGTATTTGTTTTCCCTGGTCAGGGTGGTCAATATCCCGCGATGGGGGCTGAGCTTTATCGTCACCACCCCGGTTTTGCTGCCGCTCTTGATGAGTGTGATGCCGCGTTGCGGCCTTTCACGGGTTGGTCTGTGCGTGATGTGCTTTGTCAGAATCCCGACGCGCCCGGTCTTGATCGGGTAGAGGTTATCCAACCTGCCTTATTCGCGGTGATGATCGCGCTGGCCGAAACGCTACGCGGCTACGGGATTGCGCCTGACGTGGTGATCGGGCATTCCCAAGGGGAAATCGCCGCCGGGTATATCGCCGGGGCGTTGACCCTCGCCGAGGCCGCCAAGGTGGTGGCCTTACGCAGTGCGGCACTGGCGCGGCTGGCCGGTACCGGAACCATGGCTTCGGTCCTGCTCAGCCCCGACGAACTGCGCCCACTGCTGCAGCAATGGAACACGCAGATCAGCATCGCGGCGATCAACGGCCCGGCGCACACCATCATCAGCGGCGATACCGCCGCGGTGGAGCAGTTCATCGGCGCCTGCGAGCGTGACGGCATCCAGATACGGTCCATAGCGGTGGACTACGCCTCGCACTCCGCTCACGTCGAGCGCCTGCGTGAACACCTGCTTCACGAATTGGCTGACCTCAACCCCCAACCGGCACGCATCCCGCTGTATTCCACCGTGGCCAGCGCAGTATCGAAGCACCCCCTCGATACCACCAACATGGACGCCGACTACTGGTATCGCAACCTACGCGAGCCAGTCGACTTCTATAGCTGTGTCGCGGGACTGTTGGCCCAGGGTGAGCGCGTTTTTGTGGAATTGTCGCCGCACCCCGTACTGGCCCCGGCGCTAACCGATGCTTTAGCGGATGCTGGTCAGCCAACCCAATCAGCGGTGGTGACGACGTTGCGTCGGGACCGTTGTGATGTGGATATGGTGGCCGGCGCGCTGGCGGGTTTACATGTTCATGGTCATAGTCCTTCGTGGGCGGCGTTGTATCCCGGGGCGCGGGTGGTGGGGTTGCCCACGTATGCCTTCCAGCACCGCCGTTACTGGGTAGACCCCGCCGCTCGGGTGGATGTCGGCGCTGCCGGGCTTGATCGGCCTGAGCATCCCTTGTTGGGGGCGGTCACCGAACTGGCTGATCAGGACCAGATTGTGCTCAGTGGGCGACTGTCGGGCAGTGTTCACCGCTGGCTGGCGGGCCATCAAGTCGGCGATACGGTGGTGTTGCCGGCGACGGGGTTTATTGACCTGGTCCTGCACGCCGGTGAACACACCGGTTGCCCGGTCATCGACGAGTTGGTGTTAGCGGCCCCGCTCGTGCTTGCCGCCGATGTCGCCACCGATCTGCAGATCAGTGTGGCCGCCGCAGACCCTGACGGTCGGCGGGCTTTTAGCGTGCATGCCCGCACCGGTGAGCATCCACACCAGCGCAGCACCTGGGTGCTGCACGCCACCGGCACACTGAGCAACCCGCCATCCACCGCACCGCCGGCCAGGGCCATACCTGGAGGGCAGGTCCTTACTCCCGTTGATCACAACGGCTTCTATGAGGAGCTTGCCCACCACGGCCTGCGCTACAGCGGCGCGTTCTGCGCACTGCACAGTCTCGGCAACGACCCGACCGATGCCGACATTATCTGCGCCGAAGTCGCCCTACCCGCCGATGTCGACACCGACGGCTACGGTATCCACCCCGCCCTACTCGACGCCGCCCTACATCCCTTGGCCGCCGCGCTAGCAGACACCGGCGCCGATGATCCTGCCGCGGCAACCCCACGGATGCCGTTCGTGATTACCGGGGTCAACCTCCACGCGACCGCGGCTCGTCGGTTACTCGTCCAACTCACAGCGACTGGCGCCGACACATTCAGCTTGTATGCCGCAGATCCCGCCGGGGCGCCGGTGATCACCATCGACGCGATCACCGTGCGGGCACTACCCGAGATTGGCAGTCTCCAACCCGCCGGCGTCTCGCGCCAAGGGTTGTTCGAGCTGACCTGGCCCGCACTACCCGCCGATACATTCCCCACTCCGGCAGTGTTACCGCCTTGGGCGCTGGTCAGCTCCCACCCCGACGACCTTGCCTCCACTTTGGGTCAATCGAGCCAATGCACGGTCTACACCGATCTAGCCGCAATACAGCCCTGCCCACCCTTGGTGATCTGGGACCTCACCCCAGGCCCAGATTTCACCTCACCGGCGGCCGAGGGCGATACCGACGGCCCTTTGCAGCACGTGCATGCCCTGACCCGTCATACCCTCGGCGGGCTGCAAACCTGGCTGACCCGGCCCGACACCACCCGTACCCATCTGGTGATCCTGACCCGGCACGCGGTCACCACCAGCCCCGATGACCACTCTCCCGACCTTGCCCACGCCGCAACCTGGGCACTCGTGCACAGCGCTCAAAACGAACACCCAGGCCGCATCACCACGATCGATGTTGACACCACCCCAACCACCGGCCACGCCCTAGCCAACGTCTTAACCACCCTGACAAATCCAACCCGGGGCGCCGACACCGAGCCTCAACTGGCCCTCCGCCAGGGTGTCGGCTACAGACCCCGACTGACTCCTACGGCGCCCGACACCATCTCGCCTCCCGTCGTGCTCGATCCCGAGGGCACCGTGTTAATTACCGGGGGTACCGGAATGTTGGGTGGTGTTTTTGCTGAGCACGTAGTCACCAACTACGGCGTACGGCATCTGGTACTGGTCTCCCGCAGTGGCCCAGACGCCCCAGGAGCCGGCGAGCTTCACCAACGGCTCGCCCAACTCGGCGCCCAAGTCAGCATTACCGCCTGCGACACCAGCAACCCCACTGCGCTCGCCGCAGTGTTGGCCAACATCACCACCGAACACCCGCTACGCGCGATAATCCACACCGCTGCCGTCATCGACGACGCAGTGGTCACCGAACTCACCGGTGAGCAACTCGACACGGTGTTAACCGCGAAAGCCGACACCGCCTGGCACCTACATCACCTAACTGCCGACATCAAGCTCGACGCCTTCGTTGTGTTCTCCGCGGCAGCCGCGGTGCTAGGTGCCCCCGGGCTAGCCAACTACGCGGCGGCCAACGCTTTCCTCGACGCACTAGCCCACCACCGCCACCACCATGGCTTGCCCGCTACCAGCCTGGCCTGGGGCTACTGGCAAACCCCTGGGATAGCAGCTCACGTCGATACCGTGAGCCAGGCCCGCTTCACCCGCAACCACCTGATCCCGATCACCACCGAACACGGCCTGGCCTTGTTCGACGCTGCCCTGGCCTGCCGACAACCCAACCTTGTTCCCGCCCCGTTGAACACTCACGCATTAGCCCGCCACGCCCGTCAGGGCGCCTTACCCGCAATCCTGTCCTCGTTAACCACCACCCGCCGACGCGCCACCGTCGGCAGTGTGGAGACGTTGACCGCCCAACTGGCCAACCAAACCCCGGAGCAACAGCTGGCCACCTTGACCAAGTTGGTCACTGTCGCAACCGCCGCGGTGTTGGCTCACCCCGACCCGGCCACACTCGAGCCCGACCTACCGTTCAAAGACCTCGGCATTGACTCACTAAGCGCTCTAGAACTACGCAACACTTTGACGCGAGACACGGGCTTATCCCTACCCGCCACCTTGGTCTTTGATCACCCCACCCCCAGCGCCATCGCCCAATACCTAGACGTCGAGTTGTCTGGAAACGGCATTACTAGTCGGGTCCAGGACCCGGAAGAGATTGAAATGCACCGCCTCATCGAAACAATCCCAGCAAAACAACTTATACGATCCGGTGTTCTCAACATGCTCCGCGAGATAGCGGACAGTGACCATTCCGCGCACGCCAACGATAAACAGAATCATGTGGCTACGATGAATCTTGATGAACTTCTAATCGCTTTAGGCGACCATGAGGGAGAATACAAAAATGGCCACTGAACTTGACAGGGCAACGGAAGGCCTTCGAACGGCTATAGCTCAAATTGAGCGATTGAAGCTACAGAACCAGGCTCTACTTACCCGAGTTCATGAGCCGATTGCGGTAGTGGGAATGGCGTGTCGTTTCCCCGGCGGTATCGACTCTGCCGAAGCGCTGTGGGATGTCGTGTCCAGCGGGGCCGATGTGACTAGTGAGTTTCCCGCCGATCGGGGTTGGGGTCTAGCGGAATTGTTCGACCCCGATCCTGACGCGGTGGGCAAGACCTATGCCCACCACGGCGGGTTTTTAGCGGACATGGCCGCATTTGACGCCGAGTTTTTCGGGATCTCCGCCCGAGAAGCCACCGCCATGGACCCCCAACAACGGGTGTTGTTGGAAGTGTGTTGGGAAGCGTTAGAAAACGCCAGCATCGACCCGAACGCCTTAGCGGGCTCCAACACCGGAGTGTTCGCCGGAACCTATGCGCAGTACTACGGCGATAGCGGTTCCGACAGTAGCGAGGGTTTGGCGATGACGGGTGGGGCTACCAGTGTGGTCTCGGGGCGGGTGGCTTATGTGTTCGGTTTTGAAGGACCGGCGGTGACGGTCGATACCGCGTGTTCGTCGGCGTTGGTGGCTACGCATCTGGCGTGTCAGTCCTTGCGCAATGGTGAGTCCAGTCTGGCCCTGGCTGGTGGGGTCACGATCATGACTACCCCGATGATCTTCACCGAGTTTTCCCGGCAACGCGGCCTAGCTTTCGATGGGCGGTGTAAGTCATTCGCGGCCGCGGCTGACGGCACGGTGTTAGCGGAGGGTGCTGGGGTGGTGGTGTTGGAGCGCCTGAGTGATGCTCAGCGGCTTGGGCATTCGGTGTTGGCGGTGATTCGTGGTAGCGCGGTCAATCAGGATGGTGCGTCTAATGGGTTGACCGCGCCTAATGGGCCCGCTCAGGAACGTGTTATCCGTTCGGCGTTGGCCGCCGCGGGGTTGGGGGTGGCTGATGTGGATGTGGTGGAGGCTCATGGTACGGGCACGACATTGGGTGATCCGATTGAGGCGCATGCTCTGTTAGCTACCTATGGCAGTGGGCGTGGGCAGGATCGACCGGTGTGGTTGGGTTCGGTGAAGTCGAATATGGGGCATACTCAGGCTGCGGCTGGGGTGGCTGGGCTGATCAAAATGGTTCAGGCCATTAACCACGCTGTGTTACCTCCCACGCTGCATGTTGATGCGCCGAGTCCGCATATTGATTGGTCGGCGGGGGCGGTGCGGTTGCTCACCGAAGCGATGCCGTGGCCGGATACTGGTCGTGCGCGTACGGCTGGGATTTCGTCTTTTGGGATTAGTGGCACCAATGCGCATTTGATCGTGCAGCAAGCTTCTGCTGCTCCTGCTAATGGCCATTCCCCCCTTGGTGACCACTGCCTATTAGTTTGGCCGCTCTCGGCGCGGTCTTCTGTGGCGTTGGGTGCTCAGGCTGAGCGGTTGTATCAGTATTTGGTTGATCGTCCGGATGTGGATTTGACTGATCTGGCTTATAGTTTGGCTACCACTCGTGCTCATCATTCTTACCGCGCGGCTGTGACCGTGCCCGTGGACACTGACAATGCCCGTGATGACCTTTTGGCGGGGTTGCGCGCGTTGGCTGTTGGTCAATCTCACCCGGGTGTGTTTGGTCACCATTACCGGCTGGGTCAGGCGGGTAAGACGGTGTTTGTTTTGCCGGGTCAGGGTGGGCAGTATCCCGGCATGGGTGCGGAGCTTTATCGCCGTCATGGTGGTTTCGCTGCGGCTTTTGATGAGGTGTGCGCGGTGGTGGACGGTCATCTGGACGTTCCGTTGCGTGATGTGGTGTTCGCTGAGCCGGGTACGGTTAACGCTGAGTTGCTGCAGCAAACTGCTTACGCGCAGCCGGCATTGTTTGCTTTCGGTGTGGCGATGCATGCGGTGTTGACCCAGGCGGGTCTGAGTCCTGACTATTTGCTGGGTCATTCGGTGGGGGAATTGACCGCGGCATATGTGGCTGGGGTGTTTTCGCTGGAAGAGGCTGCGGTGTTGGTGTGCGCGCGGGGCCGGTTGATGCAGGGCTGTGTGCCTGGAGCGATGATGGCCATATCGGCGACCGAGCCCGATGCGGTGGCGTTGCTGAGGGATCACCCTGCGGTGGTGGTTGCCGCGGTTAATGGGCCCACGTCGGTGGTGGTGGCGGGCCCTGCCGAACAACTCGACGGTTTGCGTGAGTACTGCAGCGCGGCTAATTTTCAGGCCACGTTGTTGAGGGTTAGTCATGCTTTTCATTCGCCGGCTATGGATCCGGTGTTGGCGGAGCTCGAGGCGATCGCCGATCGGTTGAGTTTTCGTCCGCCCAGTGTGCCTATCGTGTCCAATTTGACGGGGTCACTTGCCACTATTGAGCAACTCACGTCGGCTCGCTATTGGGCGCGGCATTTGCGGGAGCCGGTGCGGTTTTATGACGGTGTGGCGGGGTTGTTGGCGGGGGGTGAGCGGGTGTTTGTGGAGTTGTCTCCGCATCCGGTGCTGGCCGCCGCGATCACCGACACGGTGGCCGACTGCGTCGGGTCGGCGGTGGTGACGACGTTGCGTCGGGACCGTTGTGATGTGGATATGGTGGCCGGCGCGCTGGCGGGTTTACATGTTCATGGTCATAGTCCTTCGTGGGCGGCGTTGTATCCCGGGGCGCGGGTGGTGGGGTTGCCCACGTATGCCTTCCAGCACCGCCGTTACTGGGTAGACCCCGCCGCTCGGGTGGATGTCGGCGCTGCCGGGCTTGATCGGCCTGAGCATCCCTTGTTGGGGGCGGTCACCGAACTGGCTGATCAGGACCAGATTGTGCTCAGTGGGCGACTGTCGGGCAGTGTTCACCGCTGGCTGGCGGGCCATCAAGTCGGCGATACGGTGGTGTTGCCGGCGACGGGGTTTATTGACCTGGTCCTGCACGCCGGTGAACACACCGGTTGCCCGGTCATCGACGAGTTGGTGTTAGCGGCCCCGCTCGTGCTTGCCGCCGATGTCGCCACCGATCTGCAGATCAGTGTGGCCGCCGCAGACCCTGACGGTCGGCGGGCTTTTAGCGTGCATGCCCGCACCGGTGAGCATCCACACCAGCGCAGCACCTGGGTGCTGCACGCCACCGGCACACTGAGCAACCCGCCATCCACCGCACCGCCGGCCAGGGCCATACCTGGAGGGCAGGTCCTTACTCCCGTTGATCACAACGGCTTCTATGAGGAGCTTGCCCACCACGGCCTGCGCTACAGCGGCGCGTTCTGCGCACTGCACAGTCTCGGCAACGACCCGACCGATGCCGACATTATCTGCGCCGAAGTCGCCCTACCCGCCGATGTCGACACCGACGGCTACGGTATCCACCCCGCCCTACTCGACGCCGCCCTACACCCCTTGGCCGCCGCGCTAGCAGACACCAACACCAATTCAGGGCCACAGTTGCCGGGTAAGTTGGCTGGGGTCAACCTGTACGCGACCGGCGCCAGCCGGTTGCGTGTTCAACTCACCCCCATCGGACCCCACACATTCGAGCTATACGCCACCGATCCCGCTGGCGCCCCGGTGATCACCATCGACGCGATCACCGTGCGGGCACTACCCGACACCGACTTACTCCAACCCCCAACAAGCAAAACGGGGGAGGGCCTATTCGAAGTGACCTGGCCCCCACTACCCGCCGATGGTTTTCCCGCTGCGGGGGTGTTGGCGCCCTGGGCGTTGATTGGTTCTCAACCCGAGGGTCTTGGCTTGGATTTGGGTCAAGGCTGTGTTTACCCGGATTTGACTGCGTTGCCGTCTTGTCCATCCTTGGTGGTCTGGGACCTCGCCACCCAGCCAGCCGACGGTGATCTCCTGCACCGGGTGCATACCCTGACCCGGCACACCCTGACCGGGCTGCAAACCTGGCTGGCCCGCCCCGACACCCTCGAGGCCCGTCTGGTGGTCCTGACCCGCCACGCCGTCACCACCAGCCCCCATGACCTGGCCCCCGACCCAGCCCAGGCCGCCGCCGCCGCCCTGATCCACACCACCCAAAACGAACACCCCAACCGCATCACCCTCATCGACATCGACACCACCCCCACCACCACCCAAACCCTGACCCACCTCCTAACCACCCTGACCAACCCCACCTCACCACCCACCGAACCCCAACTCGCCCTACGCGACGGCACCCCCCACACCCCCCGACTCACCCCCACCCCACCTGAGATCACCTCACCCCCCGTGGTATTCGATCCGGCAGGCACGGTGTTGATCACCGGTGGCACCGGCATGTTGGGCGCGGTGTTCGCCGAACACTTGGTCACCCGGTACGGGGCGCGGCATCTGCTGCTGGTCTCGCGCAGCGGCCTACACGCGCCGGGAGCCGACCAGCTTTCCCAACGACTCGCCCAACTCGGCGCCCAAGTCAGCATTACCGCTTGCGACGCCAGCGACCCCACCCAACTCGCTGCGCTCCTAGCCAGCATCCCGCCTCAACACCCGCTACGGGTGGTCATCCACACCGCCGGAGTCCTGGACGACGCAGTGCTCACTGAGCTGACCCCGAACCAACTCGACACGGTATTGACCGCTAAGGCCGACACCGCTTGGCATCTGCATCAACTAACCACCGATGCCGACCTCGAGGCGTTCGTGGTGTTCTCCTCGGCGGCGGGAATATTAGGGGCCCCTGGCCAAGCCAACTATGCCGCCGCGAACGCCTTCCTCGATGCGTTAGCCCATCACCGCCGCGACCACCGCCTACCCGCCACCAGTCTGGCCTGGGGCTACTGGCAGAACGCTGGGATAGCCGCCCACCTCGACGCTGTGGATCAAGCCCGCCTGATCCGCAACCTGATCCCGATCACCACCGAACACGGCCTCGCCCTATTCGACGCCGCGCTCACCTCCCAACAACCTCACCTGATTCCCGCTCCCCTCAACACCCACGCCCTGGCCCGCCAAGCCCGGCAAGGTGCCCTACCGCCGATCCTGTCCGCACTCACCACCGCCCGCCGGCAAGCGGCCACCACCAGCATCGACACCCTCACCGCCCAACTGGCCGGCCAAACCCCGCAACAACAACTCGCCACCCTAACCGCCCTGGCCACCAGTGTCACCGCCACCGTACTTGCCCACCCCGACCCCACCGCCCTCGATCCTGACCTGGCGTTCAAAGACCTCGGTGTCGACTCACTAAGCGCCCTGGAATTGCGCAACAGCCTCACCCGTCACACCGGTCTTACCCTGCCCGCAACCCTCATTTTTGACCACCCCACCCCCAGCGCAATCGCCCACTACCTCAACACTCAACTCGTCGGCGACACCGCTGTTTTGGGACCCATCGGCCAGCTGCTTAAGGCTGTCTATGACGCTGATCAACGCTTGACGCTCGTGGAGGTGATTATTGCGGTATCCGGCCTGGGCTCTTCACTTGCCCCTCATTTCGAATCCTTTAGAAATCCACAGGTGACAGTCCTAAGGCAGGCAACAAATGCGACGCTACGTTTGGTATGCATTTCCGAATTCCAAGGGCAATACAAGCGTTTTGCCTATGGCCTACCGGAAAGTGTTGAGGTAGTCGAAGTACTGGCGCCGGGGTTCTCGGGAACAATGCTACCGGTATCGGCGCAAGAATCTGGAAAAGCAATCATCGACGCGTTGCGGCTAAACGACTCGTGCGGTCGGCCGGTCGTGATCGTCGGGCACGGAATCACTTGTATACCAGCAATACAAGTACTTCAGTTGATGGACGCCACGTCGACCGCCGTAACAAAAGGCCAACCCGCAATGGTGGCCATAACGCCGATAGTAACCGCAGACACTCTGGGCATTAGCAAGGATCCGTTTGCGATCGCAGCGATCTCCACGCATCTCCGCAGTGAGCAAGATCTAATCGCTTATGGGCGGTATCTGGACTTTAGCCTGCACTCCGAATCCGAGTTCAATGAAGAACGCTCGCTAATCCTTGCTCCTCAAATTAGGGATAACCTAGAGGTCGCTGTTGAATCCCCACTTGCGTTGGAGCCGGCTACTGTAGCCTTGCGTATTTTGAACTGGCTAACAGACAATAGCATGCTAGACTGAACACAATTCACAGAAGGGTTTGAATGCAAGATGCTGTTGGATGGCATTTTTCTAAATTCGGTGGGGACATTCCTCCCTCCCCGGGTACCATTTGAAACCATCAAGCCGCATCTGAAGGACGAAGCTAAAGAGACGCAGGTAGACATCGAAAGTGTCTGCGTATCGGATAAATCCTCCTATGTCATGGGCGGATTGGCGGCTAAACAAGCGTTGGAAAGATCTACCCACCGCAATGAAACGCTATCTCCAATCGTGTACGCCGAGCCGGTCTGTCTGGAGCATTTGACACCCGTATGTTACATCCAGCGCATCCTAAAGCAGGAAGATTCACTCGCGTTCGACTTGGATGCCGCGAGCGATAGTGGACTTACGGGAATCGACGTCGTCGCTAGATTGCTGTCAAGCGGAACGTGCGCAAACGCAGGTCTCGTATGCGCGGCTTCGCGCATTCTTCTCGTAGATCGTTACCAAAATGGCGCCGTTTTGGGCGATGGCGCGGCGGCCGTGATCCTTTCAAAGAAAGAAGGGTTCGCGCGGCTGATCTCCAGCAATAGAACTTCATTCACCGATTTCGAATTTCTGATGCGAAATAAAGGATCGCTAGAGAAGTTCGAATTTAAGCATGGACTAGATGAAGTTGGATACGGTCCATATGTTGGGACGCTGTCGCGTATTGTGCAAGCCGCTATCGCCGCAACTTTGGCCGATGCGAAAATTTCGGTTGATGATATTTCGCACTTCTGCCCTCCAGCGGTTTACCGACTTTCACTCGAAGAGACTTTCCTCGGTTCCAGTGGTATCCCCTTCGAGAAGACTTGCTGGTCGGAGTTGCGGAAGAACGGGCACGTCGGTGCTTGTGACCAAATGCTCGGTCTAGCTTACCTAATCGACACTGGCCAGCTGAGGTCGGGGCAGTTTGTGATGTTGATTGGCGGTGGAGCGGGATGGCGATTCACTTGTTTGCTGATTCAAGTGGTGTGATGAGGCGACATGGTGCCCCCCCCCCGGAGAGTTGACGCGGCACCCTGCGTGGCGCCGCCCAGGGGACGATTTTGGCGGTAAATGACGCCAGTCTGACCCTGACTGCGATCACCGTGACCTACGCGGTGACGGCGCAGGGGTACGGCGCGGTGTTCGAGGGCGAGCTTTTTCGCCATGTCGGTTTGGTTTCTTGAGTTGACGGCATATGACGGGAAGGGTGCCATCTTGATCGCTGTCGGGACGGTGAGAAAAGCGCTCTAAGGCTGCGCTTTTGTGGAGCCCCCTGTCAGGATTGAACTGACGACCGCTCGCTTACAAGGCGAGTGCTCTACCACTGAGCTAAGGAGGCCGGATAAACCGGTGCAAGCCTAACCGCTCACTCGTCGCTGTCGATGATGCGTTGCGACCGCACCGTCCGCGACGTCGACGAGCGGCGCGGGACACGGCGCCCCGGTAGCGGGATGCGCTCGGCGATGTTGCTGAGCGGGTTGACTACCAGGGTGAGTGCGGTGACGGCGTCCTGCAGGGTGGCGATCGCGGGCTCGAGCGCCTCCATCCCGGGTGCCAGGCGAGCCAGCGTGTCGGCGAGGTCGGTGAGCTGTTCGAGCGGTCCGTCCTTGGATGTCAGCGTGTCGATCAGTCCGCCGTCGGAGAGCAGCCGCTCGGCCACCCCGTCCTCGGCCAGTAAACGTTCGATCATCCCGTCCTCGGCGAGCAGCCGATCGGCCAACCCGCCCGGTTGGAGTGCCCGCTGCAGACCGCCGCCCTCCGCGGTCAAGCGGTCGAGCAGACCGCCGGGCGCCGTCACCAGGTCGACCAACCCACCCGGACGCAGCAGGCGGTCCAGCGGCCCGTCGGAAGCGATGGCGCGTCCCAGCGGCATGTCGTCGTCCAACAGCCTGGTGAGCCGGTTCGCGCGCGCCAACGCGTCGTCGAGTCCAAGCATGTTGGCCATCGTGTTCGACCCACCCGTGCCGGCGGCATCACCCAGCGCGTGCTTCGCCATGCCGACCGCGGCGCCGGCCATATTCAAACCGGTGTCGGCCGCGGCGAGCCCGACTCGTGCGGGCCACGTCGCAATGCCCACGAGGGTTTGGCCGAGGTTCATGCTGCGAGTGTATTCACGGCGCCCCCGGTTAAACGGTGAGGGTCCAAGCGCATTAGACGTTTCCTGGCAGACTGTTAGCAGACTGCTGGCACCGAGCTTTCAGGAAATACACAATGACTGTGCAGGTAACGTTCAACTCATGCGGAAAGGGTTGACCCCATGACAGCGGGAACCCCGGGCGAAAACACCACACCGGAGGCTCGTGTCCTCGTGGTCGACGACGAGGCCAACATCGTCGAACTGCTCTCAGTGAGCCTCAAGTTCCAAGGTTTCGAGGTCTGTACCGCGACCAACGGGGCACAGGCGTTGGATCGGGCCCGCGAGGCCCGACCGGACGCGGTGATCCTCGACGTGATGATGCCGGGGATGGACGGCTTCGGGGTGCTGCGCCGGCTGCGGGCCGACGGCATTGATGCCCCGGCGTTGTTCCTGACGGCTCGCGACTCGCTGCAGGACAAGATCGCGGGTCTGACCCTGGGCGGCGACGACTATGTGACGAAGCCCTTCAGCTTGGAGGAGGTCGTCGCCAGGCTGCGGGTCATCCTGCGACGCGCGGGCAAGGGCCACAAGGAGCCCCGCAATGCTCGCCTGACGTTCGCCGATATCGAGCTCGACGAGGAGACCCACGAGGTATGGAAGGCGGGCCAGCCGGTGTCGTTGTCGCCCACCGAATTCACCTTGCTGCGTTACTTCGTGATCAATGCGGGCACCGTGCTGAGCAAGCCGAAGATCCTCGACCACGTCTGGCGCTACGACTTCGGCGGCGACGTCAACGTCGTCGAGTCCTATGTGTCGTATCTGCGCCGCAAGATCGACACCGGGGAAAAGCGGCTGCTGCACACCTTGCGCGGGGTGGGCTATGTGTTGCGGGAGCCTCGATGAGCGTGAGTCGCTAACTCGAGAGTCCGGGGAGGGTGTGGCAATGGCGAGACCTCGTCGAGGACGGTTGCCCCTGCGGGTGCGCCTGGTCGCGGCCACCCTGATTCTGGTGGCAAGTGGACTAGCCGTCTCGGGGGTCGCGGTCACCTCGATGCTGCAGCACCGGCTGATCGGCCGCATCGACAAGATTCTGCTCGAGGAAGCCAACATCTGGGTGCAGACCACGCTGCCGCTGCCGCCGGACCCCTACCCGGGTCACAACCCCGACCGGCCGCCATCGAGGTTCTACGTGCGGGTCATCAGCCCCGACGGCCAATCGTATACGGCCGTCAATGATGGCAACGCCGAACCCGCGATGCCCGCCAACTACGACGTCGGCCCGAAACCGACGACGCTGCCATCGGTCGCCGGAAACAATATCCTTTGGCGCGCCGTCACGGTGCGCGGATCCAATGGCGGCATGACCACCGTCGCTATCGATCTGGTCGACATCCAGAAAACGGTCCGGTCCCTGGTGTTGTTACAGGTCGGCATCGGGGGTGCGCTGTTGGTGGTCCTCGGGATCGCCGGCTACGTGACGGTGCGCGGCAGCCTGCGCCCCCTGACCGAAGTCGAGCAGACCGCCGCTGCGATCGCCGCCGGGCAGCTGGATCGCCGGGTCCCGCAATGGCATCCGCGAACAGAGGTCGGCCGGCTTTCGTTGGCGCTCAACGGAATGCTCGCGCAGATTCAGCGGGCGGTGGCCTCCTCGGAATCCTCCGCCGAAAAGGCCCGTGATTCAGAGGACCGGATGCGACAGTTCATCACCGACGCCAGCCACGAACTTCGTACCCCGCTGACCACCATCCGCGGCTTCGCGGAGCTGTATCGCCAAGGCGCCGCCCGCGACGTGGGCATGCTGCTGTCGCGGATTGAGAGCGAAGCGAGCCGGATGGGCCTGTTGGTTGACGATTTGTTGCTGCTGGCCCGGCTGGATGCGCATCGGCCGATGGAACTGCGCCGCGTGGACCTGCTGGGGCTGGCCAGTGATGCCGCGCACGATGCGCGGGCGATGGACCCCAAACGCACGATCGCCCTGGAAGTCGTTGACGGCCCCGGCACTCCGGAGGTGCTCGGCGACGAACCGCGGCTTCGGCAGGTGCTGCGCAATCTCGTTGCCAATGCCTTACAGCACACTCCGGAAAGCGCCGCCGTCACCGTGCGAGTCGGCACCGAGGGCGACGACGCCATCCTTGAGGTCGCCGACGACGGTCCGGGCATGAGTCAGCAGGATGCGCTGCGGGTATTCGAGCGGTTCTATCGCGCCGACTCGTCGCGGGCGCGAGCCAGCGGCGGGACCGGACTGGGGCTGTCGATCGTCAACTCATTGGTTGCGGCCCACGGCGGCGTTGTCACAGTGACGACCGCGCTCGGGGAGGGTTGCTGCTTTCGCGTCTCGTTGCCGCGGGTCAGCGATGTGGGGCAGCTGAGCCTCACGCCAGTTGCGCCAGGGCCGCCTTGATCTTGGCTTGCGCTTCGTCCAGCGATTCCGGCGACGGGTTGCGGTCGACGTTGGCAAAGCCGAAATCGCTCAGGCTGCGGGTGGGAAACACGTGGATGTGCAGGTGGGGCACTTCCAGCCCGGCAATGATCATCCCGGCCCGTTCGGTTCGGAATGCCCGGCACACCGCCTTGCCGATCAGCTGGCTCACCGACATGACGCGGCCAAATACCGCCGGATCCGCGTTTTGCCAGTGATCGATTTCGGCGCGCGGCACCACCAGGGTGTGGCCCTGGGTCATCGGCTCAATCGTCAGGAATGCGACGACGTCGTCATCCTCGTAGACGAAGCGCCCGGGTAGTTCGCGGTTGATGATCTTGGTGAAGATCGACACGCGTTGAGCATATGACGTCGAAATCGCCGTGCCCGCTGTGGCTGCCCCCACCAGCATGGCCGTCACGGCAATCTCGGCGAAGCGAAATCGTTAACGCCGCGTGGCCGTGTCGTTCTGCGAACTCGCCACAATCCACAATGACCCAATTCACGGGAGGGGTCCGACGTGCGCTTTCTTCCTGCAGCAGTGTGGGTCGTTGCGGTGGCATGTCTGACCGCTTGTGCCGCGTCGCTACACCCGGCGCTCCTCGTCCCGGCCGCTTCGGCGGCCGCCGCGTTCGGGCCGCTGGCCCCGCCCAACCCGTTCCTGGCGCCCCACGGCCTGGCGTCGATGCACAACGACGCCGGGTCCGCGGACGCCGGACCGCTTCCCGGACCCGGCGCCAACTTCGGTCCGATCTTCGCCTACCCGCTGCTGGCCGCCTGTCCGACGATCACGCAGGGTACCGATGGCCTGGTGTTGGCGCTGTGTACCAACGATCTCACTCAGATCCCGATAGTCCACCTGATCGATCCCGGTGGCATCCTGCCCCGGGTGGTCCCGCTGGCCAGCCTGGAAGTCGCCAAGGGCGGCCTGCTCGGCGGTGTCTACGCCTACCTGGACAACAACAACCAACTGGTGATGATCGACGGAACCAACCACCTGCTGCGCATCGCTCATACCACGGACAGCCGCGGCCATTGGCGGCTGACCATCGGCGAGTCCATCGACCTGTCCGGGGTGATCCCGCCCGGCGACCAATCGGTCGGCGTGGTCCCCGACTATGCGGGCAACGTCTGGTTCGCCACCGGCAGCGGTGTGGTGGGGGTGGCCAAGGTGGGCGGCGGCGTCGCCAGCACGCACCTGAACGCCGGCGAACGGGTAGCCAACAGCATCTCGGCCGCACCGACCAATCGCGTTGGCGTGGCCACCACGTTTGCCCTCTACGAATTGAACCTCGACGGCGGCGGCAACCCGCAGATCCTGTGGCGCCAGGCCTACGACCGCGGCCCCGGCCGCAAGCCCGGACAACTGAGCTGGGGAACCGGCTCCACGCCAACCTATTTCGGTCCAACCGGGGCCGACTACCTGACCATCGTCGACAACGCCGATCCCCAGGTGCACGCGCTGGTCTACGAATCCGGCACCGGCAACCTGGTGTGCCAGCAACCGGTCCTAACAAAGGGCGGGCCCGGTAGCGAGAACTCACCGATCGGGGTCGGCAACACGATGATTATCGCCAGCACCTACGGCTACCCCTACCCGGCGGTTCCTCCGGACGCGGGGCCGGCCGTGCCGCCGACGGCGCCATTCGTCGGCGGAATGACCAGGGTCGACGTCGACAACCCGGGCTGTCACACCGTGTGGGACAGCAACATTCGCAGCGCCGCGTTACCGCACCTATCCACCGCCGATAGCCTGATCTACACCATCAGCCGGTTTGGATTTGACAACGCCACACCGGCCGACATCTTCTCCTTCGCTGTCGTAGACCCCGACAATGGGCAAGTCGTACTGCAGCAACCGAAATCGGCCACCATCCTCAGCGACCCGATCCAAACCGCCACCATGGTGCTGATGGACAACAAGATCATGCAGGGCAATATCACCGGAATCGGGCGGATCGGTTGAGCGGTTTCACTCCTGCTTACCGAACGTCATCATGTCGAGGTTCCAAAACCCGCGCATGTTGGTGATCAGCCCGGCCTCGTTCACGCGATACGTGAACACGCCGCGAACCGTGCTGGTGAATCCACCCTCAAACTTGCTGTGCAGCACCAGGATATGAGCGATCTCGTCCGGCGAGCTGGACGGGAAGGTCTCCTCGCAGCTGATCGTCAACTGATTGGCCGCGATGTTGGCATCGAAAAAGGCGCCGACGGCCTCCTTGCCCCGCACACCTTTGCCGTCGGGATTGGTGACGGATTTTCCGATCGGGTCTTCGATGACGACGTCGTCGGCCATCAGCGCCAGCCAGCCCTCCCGGTCGTGGGCTTGCACGCACCGCCACGACGACTGCGACGCGGTCAGTGCCGGGGCTTGGGCCCTTTGGGTCATGGGTATCTCCTGTCGTTAACTCAGATGGCACACGCGGCGCGGGCGCCGTCTTCGGTGGCCTTACGGATCAGGCCCAGTCCGCTGCAGTCGCCGGCGGCGTGCACCTGGGTGCCGGGCATGGCGGCCACCAGGGCGTCGAACAGGGCGGTATCGGGCTCGACCATTCCGGCGATCACGACGCTGTCGGCCGCCAGTCCCCGGGTGGTTCCGGCGGCGGGCGTGAACAGCACGGCGTCGGGGGTGATCTTCTCGACGGCCGCGCGGACATGGACGGTGACGCCCAGCCGATCCAGCCGGTCCATGTGTTCGGCCTTGCGTTTGCTACCCACTTCGGGGGCGATGTCCTTGCCGGCCTCGAGTATCGCCACCAGTCGGCCCCGGCGCGCCAGAAACTCGGCAAGTTCGACTGCGACCAGGTCACCGCCGATGATGACGACTCGCCGCCCAACCGGCATCCACGCCCGCGTGGCGAGCCGAATCGCGGCGGCGCCCACCAGCCGCTGCCGCCAGCCGGCCAGCACCCCCGCGCCCAGCCGCCGCCAGGCCGGATGCGTGGATTCGGTCTGCCCGCCGAGCAACTCACCTAACGCGGGACCGGTATGCACATGCGGTAGGTATGCGCCTGGGATCGCCGGCACCGCGACGCGGCCGCCGGTGGCGACCACCACCGCGTCCGGCTCCATCTCGATGACGTCGTCAGCCGAAATCACTTGGCCCAATTTCACTTCCACTGGACTGAGCCGGATCTCGTGTCGTAGGTACCGCAGGAACGGCTGGTTTTCCGGATGCAGGACGCAGGCCCAGCGCAGGGCCCCGCCCAGCTGGCCACCCCGTTCGTAAAGCGTGACCTGGTGCCCGCGTTCGGCGGCCACCCGGGCGGCCTCCAGCCCGGCCGGACCACCGCCGACGACCACCACACGCTTGACGCGGTCAGCGCGAGATGCGGCAAGTTCGCGTTCCCGGCCGGTGCGGGGATTGACGGCGCAGTCCACCGAGAAGCGCTGCTCCATCGCGTCGATGCAGTTTTCACACGAGATGCACCTGCGAACCCGGTGCGCCTGGCCGGCTTGCAGCTTGCGGGGCAGGTTCGGGTCGGCCAGCAGCGGACGTCCCATGGCGATAAAGTCGGCGCGGCCGTCGGCCAGGATCCGTTCGGCCCTAGCCGGGTCGTGGATCCGGCCGACGGCAATCACCGGCACGTCAACCACCTGCTTGACCGCCGCCGCCGCACCGATGTTGACTTCGTCGCCGTCGTCGGCGCCGTTGACCATGCCGGTCACCAGCCGATCGATCACGCCCCCGCTAACATGGAAAGCGTCGACGCCGGCTGCCACGAGTTCCGGTGCCACCCGGGCGGTTTCGTATATCGGCCGTCCCCCGGCGACGCGCTCGTACCCGGAGATGCGCAACGTGATGGGCAGCGCGTCGCCGATCTCGGACCGGATCGCGGCCAGCGCGTCCAGCACCACCCGCAGCCGGCCGCGCGTCGTGTCGCCGCGATAGTCGTCGGTACGCCGATTGCGTTGTGGTGCAAGGAAAGAACCCAGCAACATGTAGCCGTGTGCGGCGTGTAGCTCGATGCCGTCGTATCCGGCCTCGAGGGCGCGTCGCACCGCGGCCTTGAACAAGTCGAACACCTGATGCAGCTGTTGCGTACTGATCTCGGTCGACGGACGTCCGGTGAGATAGGACGGAATTACCGACGGCCCCAACGACGTCACGCCGAAGATCTCCGGTCCCAGGCCGTCGGGTCCGGCGTGCACGATTTGGGGCTGGATCTTGGCGCCGTGCTCGTGCACCACCTCCACCAGGGCTCGATGCGCTTCGACGCAGGCGTCGGTGGCCAGATGCAGGCCACCGGGAGTCTCGGGGTGGTGATGGTCGACTCCGGTGGCGCCCAACGTGATCAGGCCCACGCCGC
The DNA here is from genome assembly GCF_963853665.1 of Mycobacterium decipiens. Classification (NCBI taxonomy): domain Bacteria; kingdom Bacillati; phylum Actinomycetota; class Actinomycetes; order Mycobacteriales; family Mycobacteriaceae; genus Mycobacterium; species Mycobacterium decipiens. The sequence goes on along the minus strand of NZ_OY970459.1, from coordinate 4,667,396 downwards.
CCTTCGCGCGCGCGGCGAAGTAGTCACGGGTGCGCTGCGAGGGCAGCCCGTCCGGGGTGCCATACATCGTCTCCATCGCAGACATGACCACCCGGTTGCGCACCGTCATGGCGCCGATTCGCCCCGGCGCCAATAGATGCGCAAAGCGGGCCACTCGGGACACCAGAGTCTCGGTGCAGGTGAGGCTACCGGTCGTCGTCCGTATACCGGATCACGCCGCGAATGTTCTTGCCGTTCAGCATGTCCTGGTATCCGTCGTTGATCTGCTCGAGCTTGTACTGGGTGGTTACCATGTCGTCGAGGTTGAGCTTGCCGGCCTTGTACATCGTCAACAGCTTCGGAATGTCGTAGTGCGGGTTACCGCCGCCGAAGATGGTGCCCTGGATGTTCTTCTGCAACAGGGTCAACATCGCGAGGTTCAACGTTACCTGGGTGTCGACCAGGCTGCCGATAGCCGTCAACACGCAGGTGCCGCCCTTGGCCGTGATGGTCAGGTAGTTGTCGACCTCAGCGCCATCCAGCTTGCCGACAGTGATGATCACCTTCTGGGCCATCAGGCCGTAGGTGACCTCGGCGATGCCCATCAGCGCGGCGTTGATATCCGAGTAGACGTGGGTGGCACCGAATTTCAGGGCCTGATCACGTTTCCATTCCACCGGCTCCACCGCGAAGATGTAGCGGGCGCCGGCGCTGACCGCGCCCTGCAGCGCCGCCATGCCGACCCCACCCACGCCGACGATGGCCACGTCGTCACCCGGCCGGATGTCCGCCGTGCGGACCGCCGAACCATAGCCGGTGGTGACGCCGCAACCGACCAGGCAGGCGACTTCGAAGGGCACCGACGGGTCGATCTTCACCACCGAACTGCGGTGCACCACCATGTACGGCGAGAACGTCCCCAGCAGGGTCATCGGGTAGACGTTCTGGCCGCGGGCCTGAATCCGGAACGAGCCGTCCGTCACCGATTCCCCGGCGAGCAGCCCGGCGCCCAGGTCGCACAGATTGCGCAGTCCGGCCTGGCAGGACGGACACTTGCCGCAGGACGGGATGAATGCCAGCACCACGTGGTCGCCCGGAGCGATGTCGTCGACTCCCGGGCCGACCTCGGCGACGATGCCCGCGCCCTCGTGTCCGCCCAGAACCGGAAAGCCCGCCATCGGGATGCCGCCGGTCACCAGGTGATGGTCGGAGTGGCACATGCCAGCCGCTTCCATCTGGATCTTGACCTCGTCCTTGCGTGGGTCGCCGATCTCGATTTCTTCGACGGACCACGGCTGGTTGAACTCCCAGATCAGTGCGCCTTTGGTCTTCACCGTGAACCTGCTTTCGTGGTTGAACTTCGGCTACGAGCGGTCCCGGCCATCCGTCGGAACGCTGTTGGGGTGAGTGTAGGTCAGCGCCGTTGGGGCGCTTACCACAGTGGTACCGGTGCCTTGCCGAGTGGGTAGTAGCCAGGCACTTTGTCGCCGGATATGCCACGTTCGATGCGCTTGCGCATGCCCGCGGAAAGCCGGCCTGTCTTGATCAATTCCAGGTAGAGCGCCGACACATGCCCGAAGTCGAAGAAGTCGCGCTGCCAGTTCCATTTCCCGCCGCCGGCATAGCGGAACCAGCTGCCGCCGATGCCGTACACCTCGAACTCGTGGTCGTCCGGGGCCGCCCCGTTTTGGCCGGCAACCTGCTTCCAGAACCCGACCACCTCGCCCTGCTTGTCGTCGATGACGACCCGCTGGTAGGGGTAGCGCCAGCCCTGCAGGCCTTCCATCTCCTGGCCCAGCGCAATGTCGCGGATCTCGTCGATCCCGACGCACATGACGTCCTCTTTGGGCCCGATGTTCCACCCGTAGGTGGCGTCGTCGGTATAGAAATCGGCGAGCAAGGTCCAGTCGCCGCGCTGCTCCGCCGCACGGTTGGCCGCCAACCAGCGCTTGACCACATCTTCGAGTTCGTCGCGAGGATATGCGGCCACGGCTACTCTCCCATTTCTCGGATGGACAATGCCTGCGTGGGACAGGCCCACACGGCTCGCTTGATTTCGGTGCGGGCTTCCTCGGGCGGCTCGGCGTCCAGGATTTCCACCCGGCCGCGCTTGGGCACCCGGAAATAGTCGGGTGCCTCCAGCTCGCACATCGCATGTCCTTGGCACAAATCCAGGTCGACCTGCACCCGGTAGCTCATCGTCAGCCTCCCGTCTTCCCGCCCGTACCTCTTCTAAGGCGGTAGCGCACGCGGGCGGGCTGGGCCAGCTGCACCACCATCTTGGAATGGTCGTTGCGATAGCTGTCTGGTGGTTGCGCCATCTCAAACTCATACTCGCGCAACAACACCGAGAAAATCGCCTTGATCTGCATGGTCGCGAACGCTGCGCCGACGCAACGATGCCGGCCGGCGCCGAACGGAATCCACGTCCAACGGTTGATCAGGTCTTCCTGACGAGGCTCCTCGTAGCGCTCGGGCACGAACTCGTCGGGATCGGGAAAGTCTTCGGGGATCCGGTTGGAGATCGCCGGAGAGGCCGCCACCAGATCGCCCGCGTGGATCGGATGGTTCTTCACCTCGAACTCGCCCTTTGCCACCCGCATCAGGATGATCAGCGGCGGGTGCAGCCGCAGCGTCTCCTTCAGCACATTCTCCAGCCGCGGAATCTGGCGCAGCGCATGGAAACTCACCGACTGGCCGTCGGCGTACAGCTCGTCGAGCTCGTGGATTACCGCGTCGTAGGTGTCGCGATGGCGCATCAACTCGATCAGCGTCCACGAAGCCGTGCCCGAGCTGGTGTGATGCCCGGCGAACATCATCGAGATGAACATGCCGGTGATCTCGTCGGCCGAGAACCGGGGATTGCCGTCCTCGTCCTTGACGGTGATCAGGACGTCGAGCATGTCCCGGTCGCTCTTGTCCGGCGGTGGGTTGGCGATCCGGTTGTTCATGATGCCTCCGACCAACGCCACCAGCCCGCTACGGGCTTCGTCACGGCGGCGGAAGCTCTCGATCGGCAGATACGGGTCGACGTAGGCCAACGGATCGGTGCCGCGTTCCAGCTCGTGATAGAGCTTGGCGAATCGCCCGTCGAGTTGGTCGCGGAACTTCCTGCCGATCAGGCAGGCCGAGGAGGTGTAGATGGTCAGCTCGGCGAAGAAGTCCAGCAGATCGATCTCACCGGCCTGGCCCCAGTCGGCGATCATCCGCCGGACCTGGTCTTCGATGGTGACGGCGTGGCCCTTCATCTGCTCGCCGCGTAACGCGGCATTGTGCAGCATCTCCTTGCGGCGCTGGGGGCTGGCGTCGAAAACCACGCCTTTGCCGAAGATCGGCGTCATGAACGGGTAGGCCTCGGCCTGGTCCAGGTCGTCGTCGCCAGCCCGGAAGAAGAACTCGTTGGCTTGCGCGCCGGACAGGAACACGACGTGCTTTCCGGCCAGTTGGAAGGTGCCGACGTCTCCGCACTCGTCGCGGACCCGTTGCATCAGCCCGATCGGATCAGTGCGGAACTCCTCGAGGTGGCCGTGTTCGTCTTGGCCACCGGACACTCGTGGAACTGCAACAACACTCATTGCTTCGGCATCCCCTCTTCGCGCAATGAAAGTTCCTGACGATCCGCCGGTGCGTCCATCAGCGGGGCCTCGGGCTGGATCTCCATGTTCACCACGACTGAACCCCGCGGGGTTTCGGCGACGAACGCGATGGCCCGCGCCAGGTCGCGGGGGCGCAGGAAGTAGTTGTGCCGGGCCTGACCCCACTTCGCCCAGTCCTGCAGCATGGGGCCGACCTGTTCGGCGGACAGCTGCCAGCCCATACCGGTCAGCGTGGGTCCCGGGTGCACGATCGATGCGCGAACACCGGTGCCTTCCAACTCCATCTGCAGGTTGGTGACCATGGCGGTCAGGCCGGCCTTCGCCGCGCCGTAGGCACCCATATGCGGGCGTTGGCGCAGCGCCACATCGGAGCCCACGAAGATGAGGTCGCCCCGCCGGCGTGCCACCATGTCCGGCAGCACCGCGGTGGCCAGCCGGTTGGCGCCGACCAGATGTGTGTGAACCTGCTGCGCGAAGGCGTCGGTGCTGGTCTCGTGCAGCCGTCCGGGGAGCATGTCGCCGGCACCGGACACCAGCAGCTCGACCTCGCCGAGCGCATCGATCGCTTGCGCCACAAACGATTTCACCGACTCGGGATCGGTGACGTCCAGGTGAAACGCCACCGCCTCGCCACCGTCGGAACGGATCTTGTCGACCAGCTCGGCCAGCTTGTCAATGCGGCGGGCCCCCAAGGCGACCGGAAACCCGCGGCCGGCGAGTTCGGATGCGGTGGCCGCGCCGATGCCCGACGATGCACCGGCGACGATCGCCGGCCGGCGGGCGGGATGCGGTTCGAAGCGTGGCATTGCCTATGCCTTCACGGTGATCGGTAGATGGGCAAATCCGCGCACGTTGCTGGAATGAACGCGCACGGCATTGTCTTCGTCGATTTCGTAGCCGCCGATCCGGCGCAGCAGCTCGCCCAGCGCCACCCGGGCTTCCATCCGGGCCAGGTGAGCTCCCAGGCAGAAGTGTGCGCCGCTGCCGAAACTGACTAGCTTGGAGCCGATTTCGCGGCCGATGCGAAACTCGTCGGGGTGGTCGAACACCCGGTTGTCACGGTTGGCCGATCCCGGCAGCAACAACAGCACCGCGCCCTCGGGGATCGTGGTGTCATACAGCGTGAGATCGTGCGCGACGGTGCGGGCCAGAATCTGGCTGGAGGTGTCGTAGCGCAGGGTTTCCTCCACCCACAGCGGGATCCGGGAGTGGTCGGCGAATACCCCGGCCAGCTGGTCCGGGTTGTGGGCGCCCCAGTAGACGGCGTTGGCCAGTAGCTTGGTGGTGGTCTCGTTGCCGGCGATCACCATGAGGAACAGGAACGCCATGATTTCCTGGTCGGTAAGCCGGTCGCCGTCGAGCTCGGCTTCCAGCAGTGCCGACGTCAGATTGTTCGCGGGACATTTCCGGAACTCTGCGATCAGATCGACGTAGTACCTCATTAGCTCGATCGATGCCTGCATTGCCGACGGTGGCACGTCGGCAACGCCGTCCTCGCGGTGGAGCACACCATCGGCCAGCACGCGGATGCGGGACCGGTCGGCGCTGGGCACACCCATCAGCTCCGAAATGACATCCATCGGCAGCTTGCCGGCGAATTCTGCGACGAAGTCGAAGCTTTCGGTCTGCAGGGCCGAATCCAGGTGAATGCGGGCGAGTTCGAGGACCTGCGGCTCGAGTTCGCGAATCCGCCGCGGGGTAAAACCCTTTGACACCAGCGTTCGCATCCGCAGATGTGCGGGGTCGTCCATGGCGAGCATCGACATCACCCGATACGCCTCGGATGTGCGTGAGGACGGATCCAGCGATACGCCATAGACATTCGACAACGCCGCACTGTCGCGGAAGCATTGCAGCACGTCGTGGTGGCGCGAAACCGCCCAGAAATTCAGTTTCTCGTTGCGGTACAACGGGGCCTCGTCGCGTAGCCGTTTGTAATACGGGTACGGGTCCTCGTGGAAGTCGTAGTCGTACGGGTCTAGGACCAGTTGGGGATCACCGACGTGGACGGTCATGGGTTGCCACCACCACGCGGATCCCCGGCTCCGGCCAGGATCAGGCCCACCACGTAGCCGAGCCGGTCGGCGATCTCGCGGTAGGTGAAGGCGCCGCTGCCGGCCTGCACGAGCGCGCCGAAGAACGCCATCTCGAGCGCGGACACGGTGCCGGGCTCGGCGCCGGGCCCGATCGCCGAGGTGATGCGGCGGTGGATCTCGGCGCCGATTCGGTCGCGCACGCCACGCACCGCGGTATCGGCGCCGCCACCGAGCAACGCCGCCGTGCACGCCGCGCCCACTTCGGGCTCGTCGGCAACCACCAGCGCCAGATGCCGCAGCACGCTCTTCACGCGGGCGGGCATCGGGTCGTTGACGTCGGTGAAGTACGGGACCTGGCGGACCAGGTCGAGGTAGACCTCGGCGATCAGATGGTTTTTCGACGAGAAGTACGTGTAGGCCGTTGCCGGGGCCACCTTGGCGCGGGCCGCCACCAGGCGCACCGTCAGGTCGGCGTACGACTTCTCCCGCAGGGTCGCCATGGCGGCAGTCAGCACCTTGCGGAAGGTCTCCTCCTGGCGGCGGTTACGTGGCGCTGCTCCGGTTTGCAGTCCGGTCTGGCGCTGGGCCTGGGCCGCAACCAGTGCATCGCTGGACACATGTCCAAGCTATCGGATGGTGACGATGCGAAGCAAGCTCCACTGATATACGTGCAGCTAATAAGGCATTCTTTCGGCCGGATGTGGTCGCGCATGGATCGGCGGGTGCCGCGTACCTACCTTGCAGAGCCGGCCTCGATGAGGCAATATCAGACAAGTGTCCATTCGATTCGTGATCCTCGGATAGGTTGGGAGCGGTAGATGGTGCTGCTGGCCAACGGTGTTAGCGCGCTGTTCATCGACGGCAAGCTGGCGGATGGACGTGCGGGCAGGTTTCCGACGGTCAATCCGGCCACCGAGGAAGTGCTGGGAGTCGCCGCCAATGCCGACGCCGAGGACATGAGTCGCGCCATCGAGGCCGCGCGTCGGGCGTTCGACGACACCGACTGGTCCCGCAATACCGAACTTCGGGTGCGGTGCGTGCGGCAGTTGCGCGACGGATTGCAACAACACATTGAAGAACTGCGGGAACTGACCATTTCGGAGGTGGGTGCGCCGCGGATGCTCACCGCCAGTGCTGCGCTTCAGGGCCCGGTGGGCGATCTGTCGTTTGCGGCGGACACGGCCGAGTCCTACCTGTGGAATCAGGATCTCGGTGAGGCATCGCCGTTGGGCATTGCCACCCGCCGCACCATCGCGCGGGAAGCCGTCGGGGTGGTCGGCGCCATCACGCCGTGGAACTTCCCGCACCAGATCAATCTCGCCAAGTTGGGCCCGGCGCTGGCCGCCGGTAACACCGTCGTGCTGAAGCCGGCTCCCGACACGCCGTGGTGCGCGGCAGCGCTCGGGGAGATCATCGCCGAGCACACCGACATTCCGCCGGGCGTCGTCAACATCGTCACCTCCAGCGACCACGGATTGGGGGCGCTGCTGGCCAAAGATCCTCGGGTGGACATGATTTCGTTCACCGGTTCGACCGCGACCGGCCGCAGAGTGATGGCCGATGCCGCGGCCACCATCAAAAAGGTGTTCCTGGAATTGGGTGGCAAGTCGGCGTTCGTCGTGCTCGACGACGCCGACCTGGCCGCTGCCAGTGGGGTATCGGCGTTCTCGGTGTGCATGCACGCCGGGCAGGGGTGCGCGATTACCACCCGGCTGGTGGTGCCGCGGGCCCGATATGACGAGGCGGTCGCCATCGCGGCGGCCACCATGTCTGCGCTCAAGCCCGGCGACCCGAGCGATCCCGGAACCGTCTGCGGGCCGTTGATTTCGGCCCGGCAGCGCGACCGGGTACAGGGCTATCTCGACCTGGCACTTGCCGAAGGCGGCTCCTTTGCGTGCGGTGGCGGGCGGCCGGCGGGCAGGGAGGTCGGCTTCTACATCGAGCCCACGGTCATCTCGGGGTTGAACAACGATGCCCGGTCCGCCCGCGAGGAGATCTTCGGGCCGGTGCTCGCGGTGATCGCGCACGACGGCGACGATGACGCTGTGCGCATCGCCAACGACTCACCATATGGCTTGTCGGGCACCGTGTATGGCGATGACCCGCGACGAGCGGCCGGGGTCGCCGCGCGGCTGCGGGTAGGCACCGTCAACGTCAATGGCGGCGTCTGGTACTCCGCTGACGCGCCGTTCGGCGGCTATAAGCAATCCGGCAACGGACGGGAGATGGGCCTCCTCGGCTTCGAGGAGTACCTGGAAGCCAAACTCATTGCTATGGCTGCAAATTAGGCGCGGGCTGACAGCGCAGAAAGGAAGCCATGTTCGAAAACAAGGTAGCCATTGTCACCGGGGCTGCTCAGGGTATCGGGCAAGCGTATGCCCAGGCCCTGGCGTGGGAAGGTGTTTCTGTCGTCGTCGCTGACATCAACGCCGACGGTGCAAAGGGGGTGGCCAAGCAGATCGTCGCCGACGGCGGGACGGCGATCCATGCGCCCGTTGACGTGTCGGACGAGGATTCCGCGAAAGCCATGGCCGATCTCGCCGTCGGTGAATTCGGCGGCATCGATTACCTGGTGAACAATGCCGCCATCTACGGCGGCATGAAGCTCGACCTGCTGCTGACCGTGCCGTTCGACTACTACAAGAAATTCATGAGCGTCAACCACGACGGCGTGCTGGTGTGCACCCGCGCGGTCTACCAGCACATGGCCAAACGGGGTGGTGGCGCGATCGTCAATCAGTCGTCGACCGCGGCGTGGCTGTATTCCAACTTCTACGGCCTGGCCAAAGTCGGTGTCAACGGGCTGACGCAGCAGCTGTCCCGGGAGCTGGGCGGGATGAAGATACGGATCAACGCGATCGCGCCCGGGCCGATCGACACCGAAGCGACCCGCACCGTCACCCCCGGCGAGCTGGTCAAGAACATGGTGCAGACCATCCCGTTGTCCAGGATGGGTACACCCGAGGATCTGGTGGGCATGTGTCTGTTCTTGCTGTCGGATTCGGCATCGTGGATCACCGGGCAGATCTTCAATGTCGACGGCGGACAGATCATCCGGTCATGACCGTCGGCGACGAAGCGAAACCGCGCCTAGGCTATATCGGCCTGGGCAACCAGGGCGCGCCGATGGCCATGCGCTACCTCGACTGGCCGGGTGGGCTGACGGTCTTCGATGTGCGCGCGCAGGCCATGGCACCGCTCGTCGACGGCGGCGCCACCGGCGCGGCAAGCGTCGCCGACGTGGCCGACGCCGACCTCATCAGCGTCACCGTGTTCGACGACGCGCAGGTGCGCGAGGTGATCACCGGGGACAGCGGACTGGCGCCACACGCCAAGCCCGGCACCATCATCGCGATTCACTCCACGATCAGCGACACGACGGCAGTCGACCTGGCTCGAGAGCTCAAGCCGCGGGGAATTCACGTCGTGGATGCGCCGGTCAGCGGCGGCGCGGGAGCGGCCGCCAAGGGCGAGCTGGCCGTCATGGTTGGCGCCGACGGTGAGGCGTTCCAGCGGGTCAAAGAGCCATTTTCGCGGTGGGCTTCGCTGGTGATTCACGCCGGGGAGCCGGGCGCCGGAACCCGGATGAAGCTGGCGCGCAACATGTTGACCTTTGTCTCCTACGCCGCCGTGGCCGAGGCGCAGCGGCTCGCGGAAGCCTGTGGCCTGGACCTCGTGGCGCTCGGGAAGGTGGTACGGCACAGCGATTCGCTCACCGGCGGCCCGGGAGCGATCATGTTCCGCAACACCACTGCACCCATGCAACCGGATGACCCGTTGCGTCCTCGGCTGGAGCACACCCGCGGCCTGGGGGAGAAGGACCTGAGCCTGGCGTTGGCCTTGGGCGAGGCGGCATCGGTTGATCTGCCACTGGCCCAGCTGGCTCTGCGACGGTTGGCGGCCGGCCTTGGGGTACCACACCCGGACACCGAGCCATCCGAGGAGACGTAATGGACGAACTGCGCCGCACCGGCCTGGACAAGATGAACGAGGTTTACGCCTGGGACATGCCCGACATGCCGGGCGAGTACTTTGCCCTGACCGTCGACCACCTCTTCGGCAGGATCTGGACCCGTCCCGGCCTATCCATGCGTGACCGGCGGATGGCCGTGATCGCCGTGCTGACCGCCCAGGGCCAGTCGGACCTGCTCGAAGTGCAGGTCAACGCCGTATTGCACAACGAGGAACTCACCCTCGACGAGTTGCGTGAACTCGCCGTATTTATCACCCACTACGTCGGCTTCCCATTGGGCTCGAGGCTGAACAGCGCGATCGAGCGGGTAGCGGCCAAGCGCAAGAAGGCGGCCGCGGCCGGCTCGGCGGGCGACAAGAAGGCCGCCGCCGCCGAAGTCCTCGCCAAGGAATCCGGCGAGCGCAGCTAGCCCGGCCTTCCCAGCGGGGCGAGAGGGGGCGTCCCGCTGGGGAGCCGGGCCGACCCGCGGAGGCCCCGCGCAGGAGCCGGGCGATTCCGGCTAGTCTGACGTGTCGTGCGCGTCCTGGTTATCGGTTCCGGAGCCCGTGAGCATGCGCTGCTGCTGGCGCTCGGCAAAGACCCGCAGGTTTCGGGGCTAATCATCGCGCCGGGCAATGCGGGCACCGCTCGGCTGGCCGAGCAGCACCAAATCGACGTCACTTCCGCTGACGAGGTCGTCGCCCTGGCTCGCGAGGTCTCCGCGGACATGGTGGTCATCGGCCCGGAGGTACCGCTGGTGCTCGGAGTGGCCGACGCGGTGCGTGCCGCCGGCATCGTGTGCTTCGGACCCGGCAAGGACGCGGCTCGAATCGAGGGCTCCAAGGCATTCGCCAAGGAGGTCATGACGGCGGCCGGTGTGCGCACCGCGAACAGCGAAATCGTCGACAACCCAGCGCATTTGGATGCCACGCTAGACCGGTTTGGGCCGCCTGCGGGCGACCCGGCCTGGGTGGTCAAAGACGACCATCTGGCCGGCGGCAAGGGTGTCGTGGTGACACCGGACCGCGACGCCGCCCGCGCGCACGCCGCGGGTCTGCTGGAGGCCGGGCACCCGGTATTGCTGGAGTCCTACCTGGATGGCCCGGAGGTATCGCTGTTCTGTGTCGTCGACGGCCGGGTCGTGGTGCCGCTGTTGCCGGCGCAGGACTTCAAACGGGTCGGTGAGGGTGACACCGGACTTAACACCGGCGGCATGGGTGCCTATGCGCCGCTGCCCTGGTTGCCCGACGAGGTCTACCGGGAGGTGGTCACCCAGATTGTCGAACCCGTTGCGGCCGAACTAGTTCGACGCGGCAGCTCGTTCTGCGGGTTGCTGTATACCGGTCTCGCGATTACCGCGAAGGGACCGGCTGTCGTCGAATTCAATTGCCGATTCGGTGATCCGGAGACGCAGGCGGTGCTGGCGCTGCTGGAGTCGCCGCTCGGTCAGCTGCTGCATGCGGCGGGCACCGGGACGCTGGCCGACTTCGGCGAGTTGCGCTGGCGCGACGGTGCGGCGGTCACGGTCGTGCTGGCGGCCGAAAACTATCCGGGACGGCCCCGGGTCGGAGACGTCGTCGTCGGCTCCGAAGCCGAGGGGGTCCTGCACGCCGGAACCTCGCGGCGCAACGACGGCGCGATCGTCTCGTCGGGTGGTCGGGTGCTGTCGGTGGTGGGCACTGGCACCGACCTATCCGCGGCACGGGCGCACGCCTATGGCATCCTCAGTTCAATTCGGTTGCCGGGCAGTCATTTCCGAACCGATATCGGTTTGCGGGCCGCGGAGGGAAAGGTCAGCGTTTAGCCACACCTTTGGCTACCGGGGCTGCGGAGGCGCACCCTTTCCTATTGCAGATAGTGCGGGCAGAAGGCGGTGATCGCCGCGTTGACGCCGGCGGCAGCCTGTGCGGGCGTTATTCCGGCGTTGTTGTTCACGGTCGCGGCGGCGTGATCGTCGGGGTTTCCCCCGTTTTGAAGGTCTGCGCACACGGCACGGCCACTGGCGGCGGCGATTGCCGGGTCGGTGACGGTGACACCGGGAATCTGTGACACGAGACCGAGGAAGGTCTGGTCGGGGCTTGGCGTCGGTCGCTGCGGGGCCGGCGCGGCCGGAACGGACGCCGGCGTTGGGGATGGCGGTGGCGGAGGGCCAGTCGGGGCTGGTGCCACTCGGTGCGCGGGTGGCGCGGGTGGTGGGATGTACTCCGCCGCCCGTTGCGGCTGCGCCAACGTGGGGGATGCGGCGGGCGGGCCCTGCTCGGCGGTGGTGTCGCCACTGTCGGTCAAGCGGCCGCTGGCGCCGACTGCGCTGAGTGCGACCACCGTCGATGCGGCCGCGAAGATCCGCCACCGACTGCGTCGTCGCTGCTTGTCGGCGTCAGCCCAGGCCGCGGGCACCGCTGTGTGCTTGGCGGGTCTGACCGCCAAAGGTGCCGGCGTGGTCGAAGCCGAAGCGCTCGGGTGTCTGCCAGAGTGGGCTGCCCGGGCGAACGCGTGGGCGAAATCGGTGCACCGAGCGAATCGATCCGCGGGGTCCTTCGCGAGAGCTACGGCAAGCACCGGGTCAAAGGCCGTGAGCATGGGGTGGGTCCTCGCCAACGCTTCAGGTGGCGCGCTCAGGTGGCGGCTGATTACCACGGCCGGGTTGGTGTGCGGGAACAGTGTTGATCCGGTCAGCAGATGGTAGACGGTGGCCGCTAGGGCGTACTGATCGGCGCGTCCGTCAATTGGTTCGTCCGTCAGCTGTTCGGGTGCGGCGTAGGGAAACGTGCCGATGGTCATGTTGGTCGCGGTCAGGCCACTGGTGTCGCCGATGTTCCGGGCTATTCCGAAGTCGCCCAAAAGGATTCTCTGGTCGCCCTCCCCGGACTTGCTGAGCAGGATATTCGCCGGGCTGACATCGCGGTGCACCAGATCATGGTGCTGATGGGCGTAGTCGAGTGCGCTGGCGATCGCCGCGACAATGGTGGCGACCTGATCCGCCGGCATGCCGACCGGATAGTGGTCGCGCAGCAGGCTTGCCGCATCGGTTCCGTCGACGAAGTCCATCGAGATCCATAGCCGTCCGTTGAACTCGCCTCGGTCGTTGACCCGCACGATGTTGGGATGCCACAGCGCGGCCGCCAAGTCCGCCTCTCGGATGAATCGCCGGCGATAGTCGTCGTCAGCGGATACATCATCGCCCAGCACCTTGAGCGCTTCGCGGCGGGGCAACCGTGGGTGCCCGGCGAGGTAGACCTCACCCATTCCCCCGGATCCCAGCAACCGGACGATCGTGTATCCGGCAAACATCTCGCCGGCATTCAACCCGATGCCGGGGCCCCGGTGAACCAACCCAGTCATCGCACCGTCCAATACAGCGATGCCCAGCACAGCCTCAGCGCCAGCCTGCGATGAGTGTACCGGCGTCCCTAACACTTCACCAGTACGTTATCCGCAGTACATCAACCGTTTACCTCTGCTTTGCCCCGTTGGCTAGCTTTCTGCTGGTTGAAGGGCAACGTTGCGCGCGTCGCACGGAGCGTCGGTTCAGAAAGCCGCCGCTTGTCCATCGCGACGTGGGTCGCTGGCCGCAAGGTAGCCGTCGGCGAGCCGCCAGATCGCCTGGCAACTGCCGAACTGGTTGTAGTCCTCCACCGTTGTCAGGTCGTGCCCGCGCCGGCGGAGCTCGTCGAGGGTCGACTGCGGGAAACCCCGCTCACAGTCGACCTGCACACCGTCCACCCAGCGAAAGCGTGGGCCGTCGCAGGCCGCCTGGGGGTTCTGGCCGTAGTCAGCGATGCGCACCAAGACCTGCACGTGCCCCTGGGGCTGCATGGGCCCGCCCATTACCCCGAAGCTCATCACGGGTGCGCCGTCCTTGGTCACGAAGCCCGGGATGATCGTGTGGTAGGGACGCTTCCGTGGCCCGACCTGATTCGGATGTCGCGGCGTCACAGTGAAATCCGAGCCGCGGTTTTGCAGCGAGATTCCGGTGCCGGGCACCACCACTCCGGATCCGAACCCCAGGTAGTTCGACTGGATCATCGACACCATCATCCCCGCGGCGTCGGCGGCGGTCAGATAAACGGTGCCGCCCCTGGGCGTGCCGGCAGACGCGGGCTTCGCCCGCTTCCGATCGATCAGCGCGGCCCGCTGCCGCAGGTACTCCCGGTCGAGAAGGCGCTCCGGGCGCACCGGCATGTAGTCGATGTCTGCCAGGTATGCCTGCGCGTCGGCGAACGCAAGCTTTAGCGCTTCGATCTGCAGATGCACGGAGTCGGCGGAATCCGCTGACCACGATGACAGGTCGAATTGCTCGAGGATTCCGAGAGCGATCAAGGCCACAATCCCCTGCCCGTTGGGCGGTATCTCGTGGACGGTGTACTCGCGGTAGGTTCCGGTGATCGTGCCGACCCAGTCCACGCGGTGCGCGGCGAGGTCGCTGGTACGCATCACACCGCCGTTCGCCGTCGAGTGCGCCTCGAGTTTGGCTGCCAGTTCGCCCCGGTAGAACGCCGCGCCGTTGGTCGTGGCTATCTTCTCCAGCGTGGCCGCGTGGTCGGGAAAGGTGAACAGCTCACCCGGTCTTGGTGCTCGTCCACCGGGCATGAACGCCTTGGCAAATCCGGGCTGGGATGCCAGCAGCGGCACCTGGGCCGCCCATTGTGCCGCGACGGTCGGTGAGATCAGAAAGCCGTTGCGACCGTAGGAGATTGCGGGCTCGAAGAGCCTTTCGAACCCGAGCCTGCCAAACTTGGCGTGCAGTTCGGCCCAGGCCGACACCGCACCTGGCACCGTCACCGAATTCCAGCCGAGTACGGGAACAGCGTTGCCGCCAAAGTACTCTGGCGTCCACGCCGCGGGCGAGCGACCCGACGCGTTGAGCCCGTGCAGTTGTTGCCCGTCCCAGACGATGGCGAAGGCATCCGAGCCGATGCCGTTGGAGACCGGTTCCACCAGCGTGAGGGTGACGGCCGTGGCGATGGCCGCGTCGACCGCGTTGCCGCCGTCGGCCAGCATCCGAAGACCCGCTTGCGCGGCGAGCGGTTGTGACGTGCATACGAGGTTTCTCGCCAGGACGGGCATGCGCGGCCAGGGGTAGGGGAAGGTCCACGCGAACGGCGCGCTCACTTCCCCGCCTAGCCCGTGAGTAACGGCGCGATCCAGGTCAGCTCGGCTGGCAGCTGCGCGCTCCAGAACCCGCCGTTATGCCCGCCGGGCGAAAAGCTGCCCGCCGGCGGCTGCGGCAGTTGAGCCACGAACTGCTTCGTCGCCGCATAGAACGGATCGCTGTTGCCGCAATCCACCCGGATCGGGATGGATCCCAATGCCGGAAGTCCGAACACCGAGTTCGCCGACCAGTCGTCAGATCCGTCGAATGAGCCGGGGGCAACAGAACCGGCAGACAGCCAAAGCGCCGGGCTCACCGCGCAGATCGCCGCGGTGCGCGCCGGTCCAAGCCGGCTGCCGAGCAGCAACGCGCCGTAGCCGCCCATCGACCAGCCCAAAAATGCCACCCGAGAGATGTCCAGCTGCTGGGCGTCCAGTAACGGAATGAGTTCGTCGAGCACCATTGCCCCGGCGTCCTCGCCCGACGCCCTCTTGTGCCAGTAGCTGCTACCGCCGTCGACGGAGACCACCGCGAACGGCGGCAACCCGGCGTTGACGGCCTGCGCCAGGCCCTGCTCGACGCCACCGTCCATCACGCTGGATGCGCTACCGCCCAAGCCGTGCAGTGCGATCACCGGCCGTAACGCCTTGGTCTGGCCGGGCGGACGGGCGATGGCCCAGTTGGTCGTCTTGCCGGCTCGCGCGGCGGACACGAACGAGCCGGTGGACATCGTCGGCGCGGCCTGAGCCTGGGGGGCCGGATCGAGTGCTGGTGTCGGCGCCAATGGAACGTTTGTGCCAATCGCGGGCGCCGGCGCGGCTTGGGATGTCCGCGGCGCCAACAGCATGTCGATCGCATATGCTGAGGTAGCGCCAAGGGCCGCGCCGGCACCAAGACCGAGCACGACGCGGCGGCTCAACTCTGGCATGCGGGCCATCATGCCATGGACGTTTGGCCGAAATGGCAATGCAGTACCACTTTGACTGGCAGCATGGATGGGCGTGACGGCAGCGGTTACTCCAAAAGGAGAGCGTCGGCGGTATGCGCTAGTGAGCGCCGCGGCCGAGCTGCTGGGCGAAGGCGGGTTCGAAGCGGTACGCCATCGGGCGGTCGCTCGGCGGGCCGGACTGCCGTTGGCGTCTACCACCTACTACTTCTCGTCGCTCGACGATTTGATCGCCCGGGCGGTCGAACACATCGGAATGATCGAGGTGGCGCAGCTGCGAGCCCGGGTCAACGCCCTGTCCCGGCGGCGTCGGGGGCCGGAGACCACCGCCGATGTGCTGGTTGACCTGCTGGTGGGGGACGTGTCCAGTCCGGGGCTTGCCGAGCAGCTGATCTCGCGGTACGAGCGCCATATCG
Organism: Mycobacterium decipiens; assembly: GCF_963853665.1. Taxonomy (NCBI): domain Bacteria; kingdom Bacillati; phylum Actinomycetota; class Actinomycetes; order Mycobacteriales; family Mycobacteriaceae; genus Mycobacterium; species Mycobacterium decipiens. The sequence goes on along the minus strand of NZ_OY970459.1, from coordinate 4,651,379 downwards.
CCTGTACCCGCCTGCCCGCCCTGCGTGAAAGCATGCGCCGCAGCCTGCGCCAGCGCGCTGAGGCCGTCGCCGAGGCCATCGAGCGCTCTGGCCGCTCCGTGCAGATCGAACTGGTGTGCACGCTGATCTGTGCGGTCGATGGTTCAGTGGTCTCCGCGCTGGTGGAGGGGCGGGATCCGCGTGCCGCCGCGCTGGCGACGGTGATCGACCTAATCGACGTGCTTGCACCCGTCGACCAGCGCCCGGTGCGGATCTGACCGTTCCGCGGGCAGCGACGGCGTAACGATGTACCCGGTGGCGAAGTCCCCGTAGATCGTGACGTCGGCGGGACAGCTCTCGGCGTACAACGCCACGTAGGCGCAGACGACCGCATCGACCGGATCTTCGGCGCGGCGCAGGTCGCTCTTGCGCCGGGCGGCCGTCACCTGCCGCCGCAACGAAACCCAACCGGGGTGAGGGGCTACCTGGAGCGCAACCGCGGTCTGTGCCAGCCCCTCGACGCCGTCCATCAGCCGCAACAGCTCCGATTTGAGCTGGTCAACGCCGCGGCCCGGCTTTGCCTTGTACTTCAGCGTGCGGGGCAGCCGAAACAGCGCCACCGTCGCCGGGTGGGGATAGACCTCGATGGCCCGCCGCGTAGCGGAAGAATATGGATCCATGTCCAGGCCCAGTTCGCGGGCCAGCCGCGCGGCACGGGGGACGTCGGAAAACTCAGGTTTCCCGGTGTTAGCCGGGTGGGCGCCGGCCTCAAACTTCCGGAAGTCTCGATTCAGTGCGGTCTCGGCCGGCCGCTGGCCGGTGGGGTTGGTCACCACCAGCGGCGCGTCGAAGGCGACTAGGCAATCACCCTGTACGTAGGGTCGCAGCGCCGCCAGCACGGCGGCGTCGTCCCCGGCAGCGCCGATGCGGACCAGTCGGCCGCTGGCGTCGAGGACCGCGACACCGGTCGGATTGCGCCCGGCCCAGGAGAGGTCCACGCCGGCGAAGTGCATCCGTCCAGGGTAGGAGCCGGGCAGTTCCGGGCGAACCGACCGTAAGCTGTGTCCGTGAGTTCCCCAGCGGGCATTCCGAACGTACTGGCTGGCCGGTATGCCAGCGCCGAGCTGGTCGCGATCTGGTCGCCGCAGGCCAAGGTGGTCGCGGAGCGGCGGCTATGGCTGGCCGTGTTGCGGGCACAGGCAGCGCTGGGGGTAGCGGTTCCCGCCGCGGTGCTCGCCGACTACGAACGGGTTGTCGACGATGTCGACTTGGCTTCGATCGCGGCCCGGGAGCGGGTGCTGCGCCACGACGTCAAGGCCCGCATCGAGGAATTCAATGCGTTGGCCGGTCACGAGCACGTGCACAAAGGGATGACAAGCCGCGACCTGACCGAAAACGTGGAGCAACTGCAGATCCGGCGTTCGCTGGAAGTGGTTTTCTCCCATGCGGTGGCGGTGGTGGCGCGGCTCGCCGAGCGGTCGGTGAGTTACCGCGACCTGGTCATGGCCGGGCGCAGCCACAACGTGGCCGCACAAGCCACCACCTTGGGCAAGCGGTTCGCCTCGGCGGCGCAGGAGACGCTGGTCGCGTTGACCAGACTGAGGGAGCTGATCGACCGCTACCCATTGCGTGGCATCAAGGGCCCGATGGGCACCGGTCAGGACATGCTCGACTTGTTGGGCGGCGACGCCGCCAAGCTGGCCGAACTCGAGCGGCGGATCGCCGAATTCTTGGGATTCACAACGGTTTTCAACAGCGTCGGGCAGGTGTATCCACGTTCGCTGGACCACGACGTGGTCTCGGCTCTGGTGCAGCTCGGCGCCGGACCGTCATCACTGGCACACACGATCCGGCTAATGGCCGGCCACGAGCTCGTCACCGAGGGTTTCGCGCCGGGCCAGGTCGGATCGTCGGCGATGCCGCACAAGATGAACACCCGCAGCTGCGAACGGGTCAACGGGCTGCAAATCGTGTTACGCGGCTATGCCTCCATGGCGGCCGAGCTGGCCGGTGCTCAGTGGAACGAAGGCGACGTGTTCTGCTCGGTGGTGCGCCGGGTTGCGTTGCCGGACAGCTTCTTTGCCATCGACGGGCAGATCGAGACGTTCTTGACCGTGCTCGACGAGTTCGGCGCCTACCCGGCGGTGATCCAGCGCGAGTTGGATCGCTATCTGCCGTTCCTGGCCACCACCAAGGTGCTGATGGCGGCGGTACGCGCGGGTATGGGTCGCGAATCCGCGCACCACGTGATCTCCGAGCACGCGGTGGCCACGGCGCTAGCCATGCGCGAACGCGGCGCCGAGCCCGACCTGCTGGACCGGTTGGCCGCCGATCCGCGGCTGCCGCTGGGCCGGGACGCTCTAGATTTCGCGCTGGCGGACAAGAAGGCATTCACCGGTGCCGCGGGTGACCAGGTTGACGAGGTGGTGGCGCTGGTGGACACGCTGGTGGGCCGGTACCCGGACGCGGCCAAGTACACACCGGGTGCGATCCTGTGACGTCCGCGGTCGCGCTGTCGGGCATCGATCTGACCGATCTGGACAACTTCGCCAACGGCTTCCCCCATGAGCTGTTCGCCATCCATCGTCGGGAAGCGCCGGTGTTCTGGCACCAGCCCACCGAGAACACCCCGGATGGGGAGGGCTTCTGGTCGGTGGCCACCCACGTTGAAACCCTTGAGGTGCTGCGTGATCCGGTGACCTACTCGTCTGTCACCGGTGGTGACCGGCCCTACGGCGGCACCCTGTTGCAGGATCTGGCGATCGCGGGCCAGGTGCTCAACATGATGGACGACCCCCGGCATTCGCAGATTCGGCGACTCGTCAGTTCCGGGCTGACCCCGCGGATGATCCGCCGCGTCGAGGACGACCTGCGGGCGCGGGCGCGACGACTGCTCGACGACGTGGTGGGGGGCCAACCGTTTGATTTCCTCGTTGACATCGCCACCGAACTGCCGATGCAGATGATCTGCATCCTGCTGGGAGTGCCCGAATCCGAACGGCACTGGCTCTTCGAGGCCATCGAGCCACAGTTCGACTTCGGTGGCTCACGCAAGGCGTCGGTATCCCAGCTTTCGCAGCTGTCCATCGAAGAGGCCGGGTCGCGGATGTATACCTACGGCCAGGAACTGATCGCGTCGAAGCGCGCCGAGCCAACCGATGACATGTTGTCGGTGGTCACGAATGCGATGCTCGACGATGCCCACGCGCCGGCTCTGTCGGACCTCGAGTTGTACCTGTTTTTCAGCCTGCTGTTCAGCGCCGGTGCGGAGACGACACGCAACGCGGTCGGGGGTGGGCTGCTGGCGCTGGCCGATCATCCGGAGCAATTGCGTGCGCTGCGTGAGGATCTGGACATGCTGCCGACGGCGATCGAGGAGATCGTTCGGTGGACCTCCCCGTCGCCGTCGAAGAGGCGTACCGCAACCCGCGACGTCACGCTCGGCGGGCAGTCGATCGAGGCCGGACAGAAGGTGCAGATCTGGGAGGGTTCGGCCAACCGCGACGCCGGCGTATTCGACCGTGCCGACGAGTTCGACATCAGCCGAAAACCCAACCCGCACCTAGGTTTCGGTCAGGGTGTGCACTACTGCCTCGGCGCCAACCTGGCCCGGCTGGAACTGCGGGTGCTCTACGAGGAACTGCTGTCCCGCTTTGGGGCGGTGCGGCTGGTGGAGCCCGTGGAATGGTCACGCAGCAACCGCCACACGGGCATTCGGCACCTGGTCGTGGAATTGCGCGAAGCCTAGGCCCGCATCAGGGTGTGCGGAGCCTGATGCCGGCGGCTCGCAGTTCGAGCGCGGCCAGCCCGCGGATGGTGACGGGATCCTCGTGGCGCCATCCGCCGACCGGATCCGCGCTGACGGCGGCCAGTTTGGCCGGCGACCGGTTCGCCAATGCCCGCAGCGCCAGCAGCTGTTGACCGGCGGCCGTGGCGGCCAGCGCGGTCACGGTCCACTTGCGCCGGAAAAACCGCAGCCGCAGGAACAGCCACGGGCCCGCGACCGTGACTATCGGCGTCGCGGCAACCGCGATCGCGAGCACCACGGCGAGCCAGCTCGCCGTGGTGTCCAAGTTGTGTCCGGCACCGGCAATGTCGAGCGCCGCGTCGCTGGCCGCGATGAGCGGCTTGCTCAGCGCATCGCCCACCAGCGGAAGCTGCTGGGCGCCGCGCCCCGCTGCGGCCAGGTTGCCGGCGACACCCGTCGAGCCGGTCTCGACCTGGCGGCCGGCCTCGGCAATGGTCGCGATGGCCTCGTGTACGGCCAGGCCGACGAACACCCAGATCACCGTCCACACCGAGATGGTGATATCGCTGATCAGCTGGACGAACAGCCGAAGGGGCCTGGTGGAGTAGGGCAAGAACCGCGTCATAGGGCCGATCCCAGCACAAGGCCGATCCCAGCAAAGGCCGGGGTCAACGGTGGCGGATACGCTGACCCGATGCGCCCCGCACTGTCCGATTACCAGCATCTGGCCAGCGGCAAGGTTCGCGAGATCTACCGCGTCGACGACGACCACCTGCTGTTGGTCGCCACCGATCGGATCTCGGCCTACGACTATGTCCTCGGCAGCACCATCGCGGACAAGGGCCGCATCTTGACCGCGATGAGCGTGTTCTTCTTCGGCCTGGTCGACGCCGCCAACCACCTCGCCGGCCCGCCGGATGACCCGCGCATTCCCGACGAGGCTCTTGGCCGCGCATTGGTGGTCCGACGGTTGGAGATGCTCCCGGTGGAATGTGTGGCGCGCGGCTACCTGACCGGTTCGGGACTGCTGGACTACCAGTCGACCGGCAAGGTCTGCGGAATCGCACTGCCGCCGGGTCTGGTCGAGGCCAGCAAGTTCGCCCAACCACTGTTCACCCCGGCGACGAAGGCCGAGCAGGGCATGCACGACGAGAACATTTCATTCGACCGGGTGATCGAGCTGGTGGGTGCCGTACAGGCCAACCAGTTGCGCGACCGTACCCTGCAGATCTATGTGCAGGCCGCCGATCACGCCCTGACACGGGGAATCATCATCGCCGACACCAAGTTTGAGTTCGGCACCGACCGCGACGGTAACCTGCTGCTGGCCGACGAAATCTTCACCCCGGACTCGTCGCGCTACTGGCCCGCTGCAGACTACCGACCGGGTGTGGTGCAGACCGCCTTCGACAAGCAGTTCGTCCGCAACTGGCTGACCAGCCCCGCGTCGGGCTGGGACCGTGGCGGCGACCGGCCGCCACCGCCGCTGCCGGAAGACGTCATCGAGGCCACACGCGGCCGTTACATCGAGGCATACGAACGGATTTCAGGTCTGAAATTCGACGACTGGATTGGCCCAACCGCATGACCGAAGCTACCGCACCTCCCATCGCCAAGCGAGTCGAGACCCGTCGGGAACACCACGGTGACGTCTTCATCGACCCCTACGAGTGGTTGCGTGACAAGGAGAACCCGGAAGTCGTCGCCCACCTCGAGGCGGAGAACGACTACGTCGATCAGATCACCGCTCACCTCGAGCCGTTGCGGAAAAAGATCTTCGACGAAATCAAGGCGCGTACCAAAGAGACCGACCTGTCCGTGCCGACACGGCGTGGCAACTGGTGGTACTACGCCCGCACCTTCGAAGGCAAGCAATATGGCGTCCATTGCCGTTGTCCGATAACAGATCCCGATGACTGGAATCCGCCGGAGTTCGACGAGCACACCGAAATATCCGGTGAACAGGTTCTGCTCGACGAAAACATAGAAGCTGAAGGTCACGACTTCTTTGCATTGGGCGCGGCCACCGTCAGCCTAGACGAGAATCTCTTGGCGTATTCCGTCGACGTTGTCGGTGACGAACGATATACCTTGCGGTTCAAGGATTTAGGTAGCGGAGAGCGATATCCAGACGAAATCGCCGGTATCGGCGCCGGAGCTACCTGGGCAGCCGACAACCGCACCGTCTACTACACGACCGTAGACGCGGCCTGGCGCCCGGACACGGTGTGGCGGTATCGGCTCGGCTCCGGCGCATCGTCAGAGCGGGTCTACCACGAAGCCGATGACCGATTCTGGCTGGCCGTGGGGCGCACCCGCAGTAACGCCTATGTGCTGATCGCGGCGGGGTCGTCCATCACTTCGGAGGTCCGTTACGCGGACTCGGCCGATCCGACGGCGCCGTTCACCGTGGTGCTGCCCCGCCGAGACGGAGTCGAGTACTCGGTGGAACACGCGGTGTTGGGGGGCCAGGACCGGTTCCTGATCCTGCACAACGATGGCGCGGTGAACTTCACGTTGGCCGAAGCCCCGGTTGAGGATCCGGCGCGGCAACGCGTCCTGGTTCCGCACCGCGACGACGTTCGACTCGATGCGGTGGATGCCTTCGCCGGCCACCTGGTACTCAGTTACCGGCGCGAGGCGCTGCCCCGGGTCCAACTGTGGCCGATCGGGGCTGACGGCAATTACGGCGATCCCGAGGAGATCTCGTTCGACTCCGAGCTGATGTCGGCCGGCCTGGGAGCCAATCCGAACTGGGATTCACCCAAACTACGGGTCGGCGCAGGATCTTTCGTCACCCCGGTCCGAATCTACGACATCGACCTGGTCACCGGCGATCGCACATTGCTGAAAGAGCAGCCGGTGCTGGGCGGCTACCGCCGCGAAGACTATGTGGAACGCCGCGATTGGGCATACGGAGACGACGGCGCTCGGATCCCGGTCTCGATCGTGCACCGGGCCGATATCCAGTTCCCGGCACCGGCGCTGATCTATGGTTACGGGGCGTACGAGATCTGTGAGGATCCACGGTTTTCCATCGCTCGGTTGTCACTGCTGGATCGTGGGATGGTGTTCGTCGTCGCCCATGTTCGCGGCGGTGGTGAGCTGGGCAGGCAGTGGTACGAGACCGGCAAGCTGCTGGACAAGAAGAACACCTTCACCGACTTCGTCGCGGTGGCAAGACATCTGGTGGACACCGGACTGACTCGACCGCAACGGCTGGTGGCATTGGGTGGCAGCGCGGGTGGTCTGCTGATGGGCGCGGTGGCCAACATGGCACCGGATCTCTTCGCGGGAATTCTCGCGCAGGTACCGTTCGTCGACCCCCTGACCACCATTTTGGATCCTTCGTTGCCGCTGACCGTCACCGAGTGGGACGAATGGGGAAACCCGTTGAGCGACCGCGAAGTCTATGCGTACCTGAAGTCGTACTCACCGTATGAGAACGTTGCCGCCAAACGGTATCCGGCCATCCTGGCAATGACGTCGCTAAATGACACCAGGGTCTACTACGTGGAACCAGCCAAGTGGGTGGCCGCGTTGCGGCACGCCAAGACCGACGGCAATCCGGTGCTGTTGAAGACCCAGATGCACGCCGGTCATGGCGGGATCAGTGGTCGCTACGAGCGTTGGAAGGAAACCGCGTTCCAATACGCGTGGCTGTTAGCTACCGCCGATGGCGACCACGGCGGCTGCGGCCAGGAAGACGACCTCGATGGCGCTGCGCAGGGATAGCCGGGAAGTCATCGACTTGGGCGGATTGGCCATCCGGGAGGCGTAAATATTGGCCGGGAACATCGCCAGCATCAGCGCCAGCAGGCATACCGCCGTCGCCATGCGAGTGCCGGGAAACAACAGGCCCACGGCGCCCAGGAGTTCCAACACACCGGTGCTGGTGACCAACAGCGCGGGCGCGGGCAGCCGGGGCGGAACGATGGCGATGAGGTCGCCGCGGCGCGGCGGCGCGAAGTGCGCGATGCCGGTGAGCGCGAACATCGCCGCCAACCCGACGGCGACCGCCGCGGTCCAGTTGTTGACATAGGCGACGCCCAACCAGCCGACCATCCGGGCGACGACGCTGCCGAGCAGCAGGGTGATCAACGGAGCCATCCGAGCCTCATGGGATCTAGACACTGACAAGATTTCGGTGACCACGCTAGGCCCGAAATCTAGCCATTGTCAAGTTCATACTTGTATGCTGGCCTTATGGACCGTCCGACGTATCACCATGGCGACCTACGGGCGGTGATCCTGACCGAAGCCGCCCGGCTGGTGGCCGATCGGGGCGCCGACCGGGTCTCGTTGCGTGAATTGGCCCGCCATGCGGGTGTGTCGCATGCCGCACCGGCGCATCACTTCACCGACCGCCGGGGCCTCTTTACCGCGCTGGCCACACAGGGATTTCGGCTGCTGGCCGGCGCGCTGGTCGAGGCTCGTCCGCAGTTCGCCGACGCGGCCGTGGCCTATGTGCGGTTCGCCATCGGGCATCCCGGCCACTACCAGGTCATGTTCAACAGAAAGCTGCTCGAGGGTTCCGATGCCGAGCTGGCCGCCGCCGAGGCCGCGGCCGCCGCCGAACTGTCTCGCGGGGTAGCGACGTTGCACGATGCCAACGCGCGGGCGGATCCGGCGGGCGCCCAACTGGCCGCGTGGTCACTGGTCCACGGCTTTTCGACGCTGTGGCTCAACGATGCGGTCAACGCCGCGGTGCGGCAGGCGGATCCGATGGACACCGTGATGCGGATAGCGACGATGCTCTTCGACGGCTAGCTGGCTGACGTCTTCGGCAGAAATGCCGCCGGGATCAGTGTCGAGACCACCAGCGCGGTCGTGATCACGAACACCACTGCGTAGGCGTGCGAGACGTCGTGCAGCACCTGGGCCGCGAAGTCCGGTTCAAGGGCTTGACGCGGCATCGCGGCTGGGTCGACCGCCACGCCCCGCCTCGCGGCGCTTTCTTGGAGGGAAGCGACTTGATTTGCGGCAGTGATGTTTTCGCTGAGATTGAACTGGTGGGTCAAAATCACCGATGTTAGTGCGGTCCCGATCGAACCGCCGATCTGCTGAGTAACGCTGATGAGCGTTGAGCCAAGGGTGATCTGATGCGGGGCCAGGGTCTGCACCGCTGCCCCGGAGAGCGGCATCAAGGCGCAGCCCATGCCCATCCCGGTGATCGCCAGCCCGGCCAGCAGTGTCGGTAGGTAATCCACCTGCCGGGCGACGCCAAAGGTGAAGGTGCCCAACCCGACAGCGATCAGCACAATGCCAGCCAGCACGACCTTGGCCGGTCCCCGTCGGTCCATGAACGCGCCAGCGAGTGGCATCGTCACCATGGCGCCGAGCGCCTGGGGGATGGTATGCACCCCGGATTGGATCGGTGTTTGGTGCAACACCTGCTGCAGGTAGCTGGGGAGCAGCAAGAAGGCGCCGAACACGCCGAGGGCCAGCACCATCATCGCCACGTTGGCCTGGGTAACCACGCGGTTCTTGAACAACCGCAGGTCAATGAGCGGGTGATCGGTGCGGTACCAGGCATGCCAGACAAAAGACGCGATCAACGCCAGGCCGATGGTCGCCGGTATCAACACGTGGCGATCGGCCACCGTGCCACGGCCCGGGCTGGACGTGACCCCGAACAGGAACAATGCCAGGCCCGGCAACAGCAACAACATGCCGATGTAGTCGAAGGTTTCCGACGATCCCGAGCGATCCGTTGGGAACACGATCGCCGCGAGGGCGAGCGCGGACAGCCCGACCGGCAGGTTGACCAGGAAGATCCACGGCCAGCCGTAGGCCCCAATGAGCCAACCGCCCAGGACCGGCCCGCCGATCGGGCCGAGCAGCATGGGGATGCCGACCAACCCCATCAGGCGTCCCAGCCGTTTCGGGCCCGCCGCGCGGGCCATGATGGCAAACGACACCGGCGTCAACACGCCCCCACCGAAACCCTGGAGCACGCGAAATAAGATGAGCAACAGGATATTTGGTGCCATCGCGCACAGTAGCGAGCCGAGGCTGAACGCCAGCACCGAACCCATGAATACCCGCTTGGTGCCGAGCCGGTTGGCCGCCCAGCCGGCCATCGGGATCATGGTGGCCAACCCAAGCATGTAGCCGGTCATGGTCCAGGCGACAACGGCCTGGGGGCACCCGAACTCGGCGACGAAGGTGCGCTGCGCAACGCTGACCACGGTGATGTCCAAGTGCGCCATCAACGAGGCCAGGGCACACACTCCGGCGATCCGAAGCAGCCGCCCGTCGAGCTTGTCGGGGTAGACGTGTGCCGCGGGGCGGGCCTGCCCCGTGGGGGTGTGGGGCGCCGGGGCAGCGCCTCCCGTGGGACACACCTCATCCATGACGTTGCTGAGCATATCGACGGCCCTCCCAGGTATCGGCGTGGGGCTCGGGATCGCGCCCGCGGCCCTTGCGGTGCGCCGACATGCGCTCCGCCGCTGGTCAGGGGCCGGATATACGTCTGTTGTCTGCGTGTACTTCACCGTCCGTAAACCTCGAATCGGCAGACTGCAAGCGTGTCTGGAAAATTGATCGTCTCGGTCTCGGGGATAGGTGCGAGCACCCTGGCCGATGTGGACGCGTTCTGCGCGGAAATGGACGCCCGCTCGGTGCCGGTATCGTTGCTCGTGGCTCCGCGGCTGCGTGATGACTACCGGCTCGACCGGGACCCGCGCACCGTGGAGTGGCTGACCGGCCGACGCGCCGGCGGCGATGCCCTGGTACTGCACGGCTACGACGAGGCGGCCACCAAGAGGCGGCGCGGCGAGTTCGCAATGCTGCGCGCACACGAGGCCAACCTGCGGCTGATGGCCGCCGACCGCGTGCTCGAACATCTCGGGCTACGCACCAGGCTGTTCGCGGCACCGGGCTGGGTGGTATCGCCTGGTGTACGTAAAGCATTGCCGGACAACGGGTTTCGACTACTAGCCGATCTACACGGAGTCACAGATCTGGTTCGGCACACCACCGTACGCGCCCGCGTGCTGGGCATCGGCGAAGGCTTCCTGGCCGAGCCGTGGTGGTGCCGGATGGTGGTGATGTCCGCCGAGCGCATCGCCCGGCGTGGGGGCGTCGTCCGGATTGCGGTTGCTGCCCGTCACTTGCGCAAGCCCGGTCCGCTGCAGGCGATGCTGGATGCCGTCGACCTGGCGATGCTGCAGGGCTGCACACCAATGGTGTACCGGTGGCGGCCCGACAAGGCTGCTCTCGACGCCGCGTAGCGCGGCCCATCCGCACCGCCCGATCGGTGGCGTTACCCTGTACCGACATGAGCGATGAGTCGGACGGTTTCACCGCTGATGCGATCGTGGTCGGAGCCGGACTGGCGGGCCTGGTAGCCGCCTGCGAATTGGCCGACCGCGGTTTGCGGGTGCTCATCCTCGACCAAGAGAACAGCGCCAACGTGGGCGGGCAGGCCTTCTGGTCATTCGGCGGTCTGTTCTTGGTCAATAGTCCCGAGCAGCGCCGGCTCGGCATCCGCGACAGCCATGAGCTTGCTCTGCAGGATTGGCTGGGGACGGCTGCATTCGATCGGCCAGAAGACTACTGGCCCGAGCAGTGGGCGCACGCCTACGTCGATTTCGCGGCGGGGGAGAAGCGCAGCTGGCTGCGGGCACGCGGGCTGAAGATCTTTCCGCTAGTGGGTTGGGCCGAGCGTGGTGGTTACGATGCACAGGGACACGGCAATTCGGTGCCGCGTTTTCACATCACCTGGGGTACCGGGCCCGCTCTGGTCGAGATATTCGTGCGCCGGCTACGGGATCGCGCCACGGTGCGCTTCGTACACAGACACCAGGTCGACAGGCTGATTGTCGAGGGCGATGCGGTGACGGGCGTTCGGGGGACCGTGCTGGAGCCCTCGGATGAGCCGCGTGGGGCGCCTTCGTCGCGAAAGTCCGTGGGGAAGTTCGAGTTTCGCGCGTCAGCGGTGATCGTGACCAGCGGTGGTATCGGTGGGAACCACGACCTGGTGCGCAAGAACTGGCCGCGGCGGATGGGCCGCATCCCCAAGCACCTGTTAAGTGGGGTGCCCGCCCACGTTGACGGCAGAATGATCGGCATCGCCCAAAAGGCCGGGGCGCGGGTGATCAATCCCGACCGGATGTGGCATTACACCGAAGGCATCACCAACTACGACCCGATCTGGCCGCGGCACGGCATCCGGATCATTCCGGGGCCGTCGTCGCTCTGGCTGGATGCGGCAGGCAAGCGGTTGCCGATTCCGTTGTTTCCCGGTTTCGACACTCTCGGCACGTTGGAGTACATCACCAAGTCCGGATACGACTACACCTGGTTCGTGTTGAACGCCAAGATAATCGAGAAGGAGTTCGCGCTGTCCGGTCAGGAGCAGAACCCTGATCTGACCGGTCGCAGCGTGAGCCAGTTGGTGCGCTCCCGGGCACATTCCGGCCCACCGGGACCGGTACAGGCCTTCATCGATCGGGGCGCGGACTTCGTCCATGCGAACTCGTTGCGCGAGTTGGTGGCCGCGATGAACGAGCTGCCTGATGTGGTGCCGTTGGACTTCGAGACAGTCGAAGCCGCGGTCGTCGCGCGCGATCGTGAGGTGGCCAACAAGTACAGCAAGGATGGACAGATCACCGCGATCCGTGCCGCACGCGGCTACCGAGGTGACCGATACGGCCGAGTGGTGGCGCCGCATCGGTTGACCGATCCGAAGGCCGGGCCGCTGATCGCGGTCAAGCTGCATATCCTAACCCGAAAGACGTTGGGTGGCATCGAAACTGATTTGGATGCCCGGGTGCTCAAGGCCGACGGGACGCCACTCGCGGGGCTGTATGCCGCCGGTGAAGTGGCCGGTTTCGGCGGGGGTGGTGTGCACGGCTACCGGGCCTTAGAGGGCACGTTCCTGGGTGGGTGCATTTTTTCCGGCCGGGCCGCCGGGCGCGGTGCCGCCGACGACATCAGCTAGTTGGCCGAGCAGACGCAGAGTCGCACGATTTGAGCTCAAATCGTGCGACTCTGCGTCTGTTCGCGCTAGAAGGCGACCGCGCCTTCCTCGGGCAGTACCTGGAAGTCGGCGTTGGTCATGTCGGCGAGCCGACCGTAGTAGATGCCCCTCGCGTCGGGAGCGAGGATGGCTTGGTGGATCGGTACCGCGCGTGCCGGAGCCACCGCCCGCAGGTATTCGACGGCCTCGGAGATCTTCATCCACGGGGCCGCAGCGGGAGTGGCCAGGATGTCCACCGGCTCGTCGGGAACGAACAGGGCGTCGCCGGGATGCATCAGCCGGGCACGATGGTCGCTATCGCCCACAAGATACGAGATGTTGTCTATCACAGGGATTTCCGGGTGGATCACCGCGTGCCGGCCACCGACCGCGCGGATGGTCAGCTCTGCGACCGGCAACTCGTCGCCGACGTGCATCGCCCGGCAGGGCTCGCCCAGCTGCGCGGCGGTCTGCGGATCGGCGTACAGCGTGGCATGCGGGTTGCCCTCGAGCAGGGCCGGCAGTCGCGTGACGTCGACGTGGTCGGGGTGTTGGTGGGTAATCAGGATCGCGGACAGGCCGGTGATTCCCTCGAAGCCGTGCGAGAAAGTTCCGGGATCGAAGAGCACGCTGGTTTGACCGAACTCGGCGAGTAGGCAGGAATGGCCGAAATGCGTCAGTTGCATGCTTACGATTGTGCCCTTATGGGGCGGTTCCGATGCGATTGATCCTGGCGGCGATGCTGGCTACCGGTGGACTCGTGATGGCGCTCATCGCCGTGCCCCCCGCACGGGCCGAGCCGGAAACCTGCCCGCCGATATGCGACCAGATCCCTGCCACCGCCTGGATCAGCACCCGGGCGGTGCCGCTGAACTCGCAATACCGTTGGCCCGCAATGGCCAGTGTGGCGGTCGCGGTTTCCAGGGCGACGCCACGCTTTCGGTTCGAGCAATTGTGCGCCACGCCGGCGTTCCCGCAGGACAGCCGCAACTGGGCGGTCGCGGGTCGGGTGACGGTGGTCCACCCCGACGGCCAGTGGCAATTGCAGGCTCAGGTGTTGCACTGGCGCGGGGACACCGCTCGCGGTGGTCAGATCGTGGGGTCGGTGTTTGGCACCGCCGGCGCCGCGTTACGTGCCTGCCAGCTGGGGGCGCCGCTGCAGTCGCCGTCGATCACCGACGACGAACCGACGCAGCTGGCCGCGGTGATCAGCGGGCCGGTCATCATGCACACCTACCTGGTGGCGCATCCGTGGAGCAGCACGATCAGCGAACTCACGTTGTGGTCGTCGGGGCCGCCCCAGGTGCCGTGGCCCGTGGTTGCCGACTCGGCGGTGTTGGACGCCATGGCCGCGTCGCTATGCGAGGCCTACATCGGCTCGTGCCCGTGAGCCTGCCGGCACCCGCCGCCGGTAGAGTTGGCGCCGAACCTTTGCCCGGCTCCTGACGCGCGCCGTACCGTCGCCGGGCGGAGCGAGCAGAGCTGAGGAGGAGTGCCGGTGGCCAGGGTGGTCGTGCACGTGATGCCCAAGGCGGAGATTCTTGACCCGCAGGGCCAGGCGATTGTCGGTGCGCTGGGGCGGCTCGGACATCCCGGAATCTCAGATGTACGTCAGGGCAAAAGGTTTGAACTGGAGGTCGACGATTCAGTCGATGATTCCAGGCTCGCCGAGATTGCGGAGTCACTGTTGGCGAACACCGTGATCGAGGACTGGACGATAAGTCGGGATACAAAGTGACGGCGCGCATCGGTGTCATCACGTTTCCCGGGACGCTCGACGACGTGGACGCCGCGCGTGCGGCGCGGCAGGTGGGGGCCGAGGTGGTCAGCCTGTGGCATGCCGACGCCGACCTCAAGGGTGTCGACGCCGTGGTGGTGCCCGGCGGGTTTTCCTATGGCGACTACCTGCGGGCGGGTGCGATCGCCAGGTTCGCCCCGGTGATGGGCGAAGTGGTCGTTGCCGCCGGCCGTGGTATGCCGGTGTTGGGGATTTGCAACGGCTTTCAGGTTCTTTGTGAGGCCGGGCTGTTGCCTGGTGCCCTGACCCGCAACGTGGGGTTGCACTTCATCTGCCGCGACGTTTGGCTGCGGGTCGAGTCGACGTCGACGGCGTGGACATCGCGTTTCGAGCCCGACGCCGATCTGTTGGTTCCGCTGAAGTCCGGCGAGGGCCGTTACGTGGCGCCGGAGCGGGTGCTCGACGAACTAGAAGGCGAGGGCCGGGTGGTGTTCCGTTACCACGACAACATCAACGGCTCGCTTCGCGCCGTCGCCGGCATCAGCTCAGCGAACGGCCGCGTCGTCGGGCTGATGCCACACCCCGAGCATGCCATCGAAGCGTTGACCGGTCCCTCCGACGACGGGCTGGGTCTGTTCTATTCAGCGTTGGATGCCGTTCTGGCGGCCTAGGAACTCCGCGGTGTGGCTATCAGCTCACCCGGCGTCTCGCAGCCACGGTTGTTCGGTCGAAGGTATCCCGTCGGCCGTCAGCCCACCGAAGAGCTCGATTGCGGCCGCGATGGCGCGGTCGACGAAGGTAGCGAAATCGTCGAAGCGGACGCGGTCGGCGATCAAGGACCGCTCTGCGGCCACGCCGATCCGCTGCGGATCGGAGGACCCGTGCACGATCGCGGTGACATCGCGGCTCTCCTGGTTCCACGTGTCGGCGATCTCCGCCAACCGGCCGTGGTCGGCGGCCGGGAAAAAGCACGCGGGAGCGACCCTTATCGAGAACACGTCGCGGTATGCGGGAGCGATCTCCAGATGGACGTGCAGCCGCCGGGGGTGGGCGACGGCGACGAAGAAGAATTCGCCGTCGTGGTGGCCGCGGAAGTACCGCCGTCCGCGGGTGCGCAGGTAGCGTTCGATCAGGCTGGTGCCCAACGGCTCACCCAATGACTCGGTCATGACCCTATGGTGACGCCGTCGCCTTGGCGATTCCTATGAGCGGGGAACCCGGTTCCGAAGAATAAGTTGAGAATTTCCTGAGTGACGCGCGGCGTCCGCGCCGCGCCGCGAGATTCACTCTCGGGGAGTGGCGTCAGCGAATTCGATCGGGGGACCGGCCCACAGCTCGTCGTCGGCTGCTACCAATGCGTGCATTTCCGGTGACTGCAACGCTTTCAGGACCGACCGGGCGATTCGCTCGTACCATTGCGCGACTGCCGTGGGGTAGTCGGCGAAACTGCCGTTTTCACGCAGGATGTTGCCCTCCACCGTCGGGATCGGGGTAATGCCGTCGAATTCCTGCCGGTAGGGCCTGCCGAGGCGGGCGGCAGTGGGTGCGTCGATGGTGGCGTCCAGCTTGACCCATCGCCGGCCCAGGTAGGCCTCGCCTAGGGAGTGCCACGGGAAGGGTCTGACCGGCTTGGCGCCCCACAAAGCGCGTACTTGCGGGGAGAGAAATTCTTTCTCCGTGGATTGCAGCGTCTGGAACGCGATGCGGGCGGGGACGCCCGCGGCTCGGCACAGGGCAACAAAAGAGCTCGCCTTGCCCATGCAGAAGGCGACCCCATGGTCGATGACGTCGCTGGCGCGGTGCTGTCCCCGTGCGAGGTAGCGAAAAGATGCAAGGACGTCGTACGGCAGGTCGCGCACGTAGAGGTAGATCCGTCCAACCCGCTCGATATCTGATCCGCAGCCTCGCACCAGGGCTGCCGCTTTCTCGCAAATGAGTGGATGGTCCGCGTCGAGGTACTCGGTGGGCGCGAGAAATTGATCGATGTCGTTCATTTGAGCAGTGGAATGATCTCGTGGCCGACAACGTCAAGATATTCGGACTGCACTACGTGTGGAATAGTGAAGAGGAAATACTCGACGCCGCAGCGTTGGTATTCGTGGATGCGCTCTACGCACCTGTCGGGGGGCCCGACAATGAGCCCCGACTCGGGGAGGGACGCGAATTCAGCACGAATTCGGGTTTCGTCCGTACTGGAGTGGGTGGGTGCGAGCATGACCGTCACCGACAGCCGCAGGGTGTTCGGGTCACGCCCGGTCGACTCGCATGCCTGGGTCAGAAAGGGCTTTCGTTGGACTACCTGCTGCGGTGACCACCAACGCATGTTCAGGCCCGAAGCGGACTTGGCCGCGATGCGTTGCACACGGTCGCCCTCACCGCCAATC
This sequence comes from Mycobacterium decipiens, assembly GCF_963853665.1. NCBI lineage: Bacteria > Bacillati > Actinomycetota > Actinomycetes > Mycobacteriales > Mycobacteriaceae > Mycobacterium > Mycobacterium decipiens. The sequence goes on along the minus strand of NZ_OY970459.1, from coordinate 4,634,565 downwards.
CACAACGGCGGATGCGGCCGCTGGACCGGTGGCGGATCACAGATGGCGCCGTTCAAGGTATAGAAATCACCGGAGAAGGTGGGGTTCGGCTGGGTCCACACCGCCTTGATCACCTGGAGCGACTCGTAGAGTGCGGAAACCCGCTCGCGCACAGGCGGAAACGGGATCCCGTAGGCGTCGAACTCGCGCTGAAACCAGCCGGCACCCAGTCCCAGATCGAGACGGCCCTCCGAGATTACGTCCAAGGTGGCCGCCATCTTCGCCAGCAGCGAAGGATGGCGGTAGGAGTTGCACAGCACGCTGGTGCCCAGCCGCAGTCGGGTGGTGTCGCGGGCCAACGCAGTCAATGCCGTCCAGCACTCAAGCAGGGGCAGCGACCGGGGGCGCGCGCCCCTGTGCGCCGCATGGGCGCCGACGCCGACGCCGACGCCGGAATCCTGTGCGTAATCCTCCGGGCTTGTCGTGAGGAAGTGGTCGCACAACCACACGGAATCGAATCCGTATTCCTCCGCGGACCGGGAGACGGCAACCATATCGCGGTAAGTGCTTACCCCCAGCCCATTAACCGTCAGGGCCAAAATGAGACCCAGGTGGGGTGCATTCATTGTCGGTGCGGTCATGTGTGCTCTCACCTCGCAATAATTCCGGCGCTCGGTCCAGGAATTGTCCGCGGTAACGTGACCGAGAACCTGTACCGCTCGGGGCGGTAGTGGAATACGACCACCTCGAGCGGCTTGTCGTCGGTGCCGTAGCTAGTGCGTTCGAGCACCAACACCGGTGAGCCCACCGCGATATCCAACGCCGCCGCCACCTCGCTGGATGCGCCCGCTGCATGGATTTCGTGGGTGGCACGGGCGATCTGAACGCCCAGCCCGTGCTCCCACATCGTGTAGGTGGTTTCGGTGCTCGGTCCACCCGACAGTAGCGGCTCGACGGCCTGGCCCAGCCCCGGCGGCAGGTACGCGGTGACCAGGGCCAGGGGCTCGTCACCGGCGCGGACACGCCGCCGAATACACACCACCTCCGGAAGGCCCAGCGCCTCGGCGATCGGTTTGGGTGCGGCATCGCGGTGCTGGAACAGCACATCCACCTGCGGGGTGACGCCCGAGTCCAACAACACCTCGGTGATCGTGCGCACCCCGCAGCTCAGTTCCTGTTTCACCGGGTCGGCGACGAACGTGCCTAGACCCTGGCGGCGAACCAGCCACCCCTGTCGCTCCAGCATCCCGACTGCCGCACGTACGGTCACCCGGCTCAATCCGGAGCGCTCGATCAGCTCCCGCTCGCTGGGTAGGCGCGCGCCGCTGGGCAGCCGCTGCTGGACGATCTGTGCCTGCAGTGCCTCGGCTAGCTGGGTGCTGGCCGGCACACTGCCACGGGCGATCTGCAAATCAGCAGCGTCCAAATCCAGCTTGACAGACAACATAAGACGTATTAAAACGTCTTATACAGATAACGTCAAGGGTCTATGCAGACGGGCAGGGGAGGACGGGTCGTCCATGTCACGATCAATCGCGGTGATCGCTCGGTTAACGCCCAGGCCGGAAGCCAGGACGGTCTTGCGTGGCTTGCTGGACGGAATGATCCACCAATCGCGGCTCGAAGACGGGTGCCGCAGCTACGACCTTTACGAGAGCGCCGACGGTGGCGAGCTGGTGCTGTTCGAGCGTTACCGCAGCCGCAACGCTCTGGACGAGCACCGTCGTTCGGCGCACTATCTGAGGTACCGGGCGCAGGTCGCCGAATTGCTGACCCAGCCGGTCGCAGTGACCGAGCTCGCCCCGCTCGACGAGGCTTCCGCCTAGCGCGGATCCAACCCTGGCAGGTTGACCACGATGGCCTCCCGGGTGTGCTCGGGTCGGGATCTCCTTTGGCGGTTAGCCGTGCGACTTCCCGGCGGCTACACCAGCAGATAAACCGAATCTCGATAGGCTTCAAGAAGTCTCAGCCACAGTTCACTGATCGTCGGGAAGCATGGTATGGCGTGCCACAAGCGATCGATGGGCACTCGCCCGGCGACGGCGATGGTGGCCGAATGCAGTAGCTCGGTGGCGCCCGGGCCGACCATGGTCACGCCCAGCAGGTGGCCCCGATCGACGTCGACCACCATGCGCGCCCGACCGGTATATCCGTCGGCGAAGAGCTTGGCTCCCGTAACGACATCGCCGATTTCGACGTCGACCGTCTTCACCCGGTGACCGGTCTGCGCGGCCTGTTCGCTGGTCAGTCCCACCGCGGCGGCTTCGGGATCGGTGAAGAACGCCTGCGGCACCGCGTCCTGATCGGCGGTGGTCGCATGCGCGCCCCACGGCGTGGTGTCCAGCGGACGTCGGGCGGCACGGGCGCCGATGGCGGCGCCGGCGATCCGGGCCTGGTATTTGCCTTGGTGGGTTAGCAGGGCGCGATGATTGACGTCGCCGGCGGCATAGAGCCACCCGCCCTCGACACCGTGCACGGCACAGGTGTCATCGACGTCCAGCCAGCTGCCCGGCGTCAGTCCCACTGTCTGTAGGCCGATGTCGTCGGTGTGCGGTGCGCGGCCGGTCGCGAAGAGTACCTCGTCGACCTCCAGCGCGGTGCCATCGAGATCGGAGTTCAGGTCGAGGACCACCGGCCCACCGGGATCGGGTCGACGGAGCCCGCGTACCGATACTCCGACGCGGACGTCGACGCCGGCGGCGGCGAGTCCCCGGCCGACGAGTTCGCCGACAAACGGTTCCATTCGGGGCAGCAGCCGAGCCCCCCGAGCCAGCAGCGTCACCGACGCGCCCAATCCTTGCCAGGCGGTTGCCATCTCGACGCCCACGCCGCCGCCACCGACAATGGCCAGCCGGTCGGGCACCGTACTACTGGCGGTGGCTTGGCGATTGGTCCATGGCCGGGCTTCGGCGATCCCGGGCAGTTCGGGGAGTGCGGGCCGGCTTCCGGTGCAGATGACGACGGCATGCCGGGCCGTTAGCGCCACGTGCTGGCCGCTCGACGTGGAAACGACGACCCGGCGCGGACCGTTCAACCGCCCATGACCACGGATTAGCGTCGCACCGATTCCGCTCACCCAGTCGGCCTGGCCGGTGTCGTCCCAGTTGCTCACGTAGCGGTCGCGGCGGCCGAAGACGCCGGCAACGCCGATGGAACCATCGACCGCTTCGCGTGCGCCGTCGACTCGTCGGGCGTCGGAGATGGCGATAACCGGGCGCAACAATGCTTTGCTGGGCACACATGCCCAATACGAGCATTCACCCCCGACGAGTTCGCGTTCGACCACGGCGACGCGCAGGCCGTCGGCCCGGGCACGGTCAGCGACATTCTGTCCAACAGGTCCCGCGCCAAGCACCACCACGTCGGGTGTCGCCGTTGGTGGTTGTTCCTGTGGGGCCGCTGTCATGTCAAGGATCCCTTCGGTTGACTCCTCCGGTGACGCTACGCGCGCCATGGCGCGGGCCGCCCGCCGAACCAATAGCGGGTACCAGCGGTTTGCCGATTTCGCTACGATCCGGTGCCGGTAGGGCAAATGTTGGTGCAGTCACCGCGCAGGTGGTTGCTGCGGTGGGCGCATGTCGAGGAGTCGTGATGCTGCCAAATTTCGCGATGCTGCCCCCAGAGGTCAACTCGGCGTTGATGTTCGCCGGAGCCGGGTCGCAACCAATGCTGGCCGCTGCCGGTGCCTGAGACGCGTTGGCCGCCGAGTTGGGCGCGTCGGCGGCCTCGTTTTCCTCAGCGACTTCCGCTTGCCTGTTTCTTAGCCGCGCGCGGCGATCAGGTCGCGGGCGATGGTGCGGACCTGGATCTCGTCGGTCCCACCGTAGATCTGGAGCACCTTGGCGTCGCGGCACAGCTGTTCGACGTGGTTCTCCGACATGTAGCCGTTGCCACCGAACACCTGCACAGCATCAAGGGCGACCTCCATCGCGGCCTGACCGGCATAGAGCTTCACAGCCGAGGCCTCGGCCAGGCTGGGTCGCACTCCGGCATCCGCCATCGCCATATACTGCAGCAGCAGGTTTTCCGTGTTGAGGCGCGCGACCTCCATCTTGGCGAGTTTGAGCTGGATCAGCTGGAAATCGCCGATCGGCTTACCGAACTGGACCCGTGTGCGGGCATAGTCGACCGACAGTTCCAGGCAGCGTTCGATGATGCCCAACGCCGACGCGGCGATGCTGGCGCGCTCCATCGCGAAGGTTGAAGTGGCTCCGGAACTGCCTCTGTTCTTGGGTTCCGGGATGTCAGTGGCAGGTTCGGGTCCGGGCAGCAATCGGTCGGCTTCGACGAAGACGTCCTGCAGGTGCAGTTCGCCGGTCGGTGACGAGTGTTGACCCATCTTGCGCAATGGTTTGCTCTGCACCAACCCGGGCATGCCGCTGTCCAAGACAAAGGTAAGGATGGGCCGCTGCCGGTGCGGGGTGCCCGAGCCATCGTCCAGCTTGCAGATGAACACCAGTGTGTCGGCATAAGGACCGTTGCTGATGAACGTCTTGCTCCCGTTGAGCAGGTAGCCACCGTCGACGGGGCTTGCGGTCGAGCGCATCCCGCCGTAGGCATCGGATCCCGATCCGGGCTCGGTGATTGCCCAGGCGCCGATCTTTTTCAGCGTCAGCAGGTCGGGAACCCAGCGGCGCTTCTGTTCTAGCGTCCCTGCGCGCAGGATGGCGCCCGCGGTCAGGTCGATGCTCGTCCCGAGAGCCACCGCGAGCCCGGGGCACCATCGGGCGAATTCGACTAGCGGGATCAGCTTTTCAGCCGCATTGCGGGGTGGTCTGGGACCACCCGAAAGCGACGCCTCGAACCGCTGCATTGCGCTCTCGCCAACACCGAATTCTTTGTAGAAGCGCCGCAAGATGTCGTATGGCGGCAACCCCTCGAACTCCAGCGCCTCCCGCGCCGGGGCCACCACCTTCTCCACGAACTGTCGTACCGCCCGCCGGTACATCATCTGTTCCTCGGTCCAACGCAACATCACAGTTCCTCTCGATTGGTGACCGCACCGGTGACGATTCAGGACGCGGTCCTGCGCCGCCTACGCATCTCGGCAAACGCGCGCGGTCCCTCTTTGGCGTCCTGCGACCGAAATACCTTCTTGACCAACGGTTTCTGAAACTCGAACACCGACGATGCGTTGTCGTGGTCAGGCCGGGCGACGGCGCCCAGCACGCCGGTCACCTCCGCGCCGTTGATCGCGTTGCGCGCGTCGGGACGGTTCAGCGTGATCACCAGGCCCTGTTCGTTGATCTCAGTCGGGACCGCAGGCTCCGGTGCCGGCTCGTTCATTGGTCCTCCATGTCGGTGCCATTCGCTGCCGCGATCGCGACAAGATTCTGTTGGATCTGAATCAGGATGGCTGCCAGGCGATGTCGGTCCTCGCGGGATAGACCCGCTCGAAGTTGTTCGCGCAGAACGCGGTCGAGTTCGTTGATGGTGGCCACCAGCTGCTGGCCCGTGTCGGTGATGTGCACCAGCCAGACCCGGCGATCGTTGGGGTCGGGCTGACGCGAGACGGCACCCCTGGCCTCCAGGGTATCGATGCGATCTCCCATCACCGCTCGTCCCGAACCGAGCCGTCGTGCCAGTTGGGTCTGCGATTGCGGCTCGATCTCGTCCAGGTACGCCAGCAGGCTGGCCTCAGGCAGAGTCAGTCCGACATCGGCCAAGACGTGGTCATAGGCCTTGCGGACGCCGCGCGCGGTGGCCATCAGGGTGCCGTCGACCCGACGCCATGGCGGCGCGTCAAGTTCGTGATCCCCGGCCATTAGCATCTCACGCCATAGTCAGCCATCGCAGAGCCTTCAAATGCGTTGCAGCAGAGTGCCGGTGCCCAAGCCGCCACCGCAGCACATGGTGACCAGCGCGTGCTCGCCGCCGCCGCGCACCAGTTCGTGCACGGACTTGGCCACCAGCGCGGCTCCGGTCGCCCCGAGAGGGTGACCCATCGCGATGGCTCCGCCGTTGGGGTTGACCCGGGCCATGTCCGCAGACAGTTCGCGTTCCCAGGCGAGCACGACCGAGGCGAACGCCTCGTTTATCTCCACGACATCGATATCGGACATCTTGAGGCCGTGAGTGCCCAGCAGTCGGCGGGTCGCGTCGATCGGGCCGGTCAGCATCAGTACCGGGTCCGACCCAATCAATGCGGTGCCTACCACCTTGGCCATCGGTGTAAGGCCGACCGCCGCCGCGGCCTCGGCGGACATTAGCAGCACCGCCGACGCTCCGTCGGAAATCTGCGACGAGCTACCCGCGGTATGCACGCCGTTCTCGCGGCCCGACGGCGTGAGCATGGCAAGCTTTTCAAGCGAAGTTTCCCTAACTCCTTCATCTCTGGTTACGAGATGCGTCTCCCCCGTCGGAACGTTGTCCTCACCCAGGGTTGGCGCGGTGACTTCGACCAGCTGCGTATCGAACGCACCGTTGGCCTGCGCCGCGCCAGCGCGGTCCTGAGACAGCTTGCCGAAGGCGTCCGCATCGGAGCGGCTGATGCCCCACTTCTCGGCCATACGCTCGGCGGCTTCGAACTGGCTGGTGTATTCGTGATGCTTCCAATAGTTGCGTGTCACGGGCTTGCCCAAGCTGCCGTCGCGAGGCACCGTCGAGCCCATCTTCACGGTGCTCATCACCTCGACTCCGCACGCCACGACCGCTTTGGCGGCGCCCGAGGAAACGAGTGCATGCGCGAGGTTCACCGCCTGCTGAGAGGACCCGCATTGGGTGTCGATGGTAGTTGCGGGTACCTGGATCGGCAGGCCAGCGGTGAGCCAGGCGCCGCGACCAATGTTGAAGGCCTGCATACCAACCTGGCCCACGCACCCGGTCACCACCTGGTCAACGTCAGCAGGGGCGAGCCCGGCGCGTTCGAGTAACTTCCGCTGTACCAGGCCCAGCAGTTCCACCGAATGCATTCCGGCGAGTACGCCATTGCGCTTACCGAACGGTGTCCGCACCGCATCGACAATTACCACATCCGGCATCGCAGCCTCCGTACATAGTTAGGCCCCCTACTATAGGGTAGCCTACAGTAGGGAACCTACGCTTTTGCGCGCGCTGGGCGGGCTCTGTGGAGCAGTTCACGGATCCGCGATCAAGCCCCCTCGGCGACGCTGGCTCTCTGCTTGCCGGCTAGCAACCGGCCGGGTGGGTGCGGATGTGACCGGGCGGATGGGGCAGGCGTTAGCGCCGCTGTTCACACACGGATGGGTACTGCGCGCCAAACCCGCGAGCGCCCTGATGCTCTCGCGCACTCACGGTGCACAACACCTGTCCAGTCGAGGCCCTCGCCGAGCCGCAGCCCTGGCTGGCCGCAGGCGTTGCTTCGGGGTTGAGGACCCGGCTCGGCGTCGGCCCCTGCCCCCGCTCCGGGTACCTGGGCACCGGCACCTCGGGATTGTTCAACCAGGGGAAAAATGCCCTCGGGTCTTACCGACGCCGACGACGATAGTTCGGGCTCCAACAACTCGGGCTTCGGGGGCTCGGGTGTTACGACTCGAGCGATAGGGGGTCGGGCTTCTTCCATCGGTAAGCTTCGGCCGGGGCCAGCGGGTGGCTTGTGCAACGGCATCCCCGAGTGCTTGCGCAGGTCCGCATCGGGAACCAGGGGGAACTCGCCGAAATCCCCGATCCAGCTCGATGCCGGCATCGCTATTCGGCGCACCGTAGGCGATGACGGAGCCGGGGGCGGGCGGCGGGAGTATCCGAAACGCGCGGCGCAAACGCGTCAACCCGAAAATCCCCGTGCTCAGCCAAGATCACGCGGCAGAACGCTCAGGCGCTCAGCGCGACCGACGCCTCGGCGGTGTAGCACAAAAACGTCAGGGTCTCCTGAAGATAGAGCCGCACGGTGTCGGCGTCATGGCTGAGGTAACCAATCGACACGTCGGTGCCCAGCTGTAGGTCGAAGTCGCCGCCGCGCGTGGTCAGCACGAACGCGCCGTCGATGGCCGGGGCCCAGATTATGTCCCCGTCGACCAGCCGGTTCAGGTGCTCGCGGATGGGATAGCCGTGATCGGAAGTCTCGCTGACCTTGGTGTAGACGTCAGCGGAGAGCAGCACCGAATACGGTCCGTCCACGCCGGCCAACCGCAGTTCGGACAACGCCTGGGAGATGACATCGGGGATTTCCCGCGGATCCTCGGGCAGCGTCAACGCCGGGTTCGAACTAGCGCTGCGGATCCCTTCGATTGACGCGGCGCCGTAGCCCTCGAAAATTGTGCGGTCTTCGACGAAGGCCAGCTTTTTGGCGGCGTCCTTGACCGGTTCCCAATCGGAGTCGTTGGAACCACGTTCGACGTCATCGATTTCGTCGCGGGACAGGGTGAACGGAACCCGCAGCCGGACAAGGGGTTTGCTAGCCCGCAGGTGGGCGATCACGCCGTCGGTGGGTGCTTTCACATCGATCAGCCGGCCGGTGCTGACCGCCGCGGTGACCGGCCCTCCGGGCTCGCTGACATCGACCACCCGGCGCCCGGCGATGTGGCGCTTGAACGTGCGGGTTGCCTCCAATTCGATTTCGGCCCAGGCGGCTTCGGTGACCGGAGCCAGATCGCGGTAAAGATTGTTCATCGGGAGGTTCCTTTCAGGCTGCCGATCGCGAGTGACCCGTCGTCAGGAGCCGGAACGACGGCCAGGGCCGGCGTCGCCGCCTGCGGTAGGGGCGGTGGATCGTCGAGAAATTCGACGGTGGGGGAGAAGAACAGTCCGCCGGTCACCGCGGTGGAAAAGTCCAGCACCCGGTCGGTGTTGCCGGGCGGATCGCCGAGAAACATGTTGCACAGCATCTGCTCGGTGACCGCTGGGGTGCGGGAATATCCGATGAAGTACGTGCCGTACTCGCCCTTGCCGACTTCGCCGAACGGCATGTTGTGTCGCACGATCTTCAGCTCGGTGCCCTCGTCGTCGGTGATGACGTTGAGCGCTACGTGTGAGTTGGTCGGCTTCGCGTTGTCGTCGAGCTCGATGTCGTCGAGCTTGGTCCGGCCGATCACTCGCTCCTGCTCGGTGACCGAGAGGGATTCCCACGACGCCATATCGTGCACATACTTCTGCACGTGCACATAGCACGAGCCGGCGAAGGTCGGATCCTCGTCACCGATCGTGGTGGCCTTGATGGCGATTGGGCCACTTGGGTTTTCGGTCCCATCGACAAAGCCCAGCAGATCCCGGTTGTCGAAAAACCGGAAGCCGTGCACTTCGTCGACAACCGTCACCGCATCGCCCATTGACTTGAGAATGCGGCCGGCCAACTCGAAGCACACGTCCATGGTCTCGGCCCGGATGTGGAACAACAGATCACCGGGCGTGGCCGGGGCGGTATGCCGCGGTCCGGTCAGCTCGACGAACGGATGCAATTCGGTGGGTCGGGGTCCGGCGAACAAGCGGTCCCAGGCGTCGGACCCGATCGAGGCGACCACGGACAAGCGCTTCGTCGGGTCACGGAAACCGATCGCGCGCACCAGGCTGGACACCTCGGACAGTGCGTCGTGCACCGTCGCCTCGCCGCCGGCGCCGATGGTGGCGACCAGGAATATCGCGGCCGGCGTCAAGGGCGCCAGAATCGGCTGCGGAGAGACGGCAGGCACAGCCACGACCCTAACGTCCCGGCAATTCCGGTGATGCTAAACATGGCTACATGGTGGCCACGGCACTCGGCCTGTGCGAATTCATCGACGCGTCCCCGTCGCCGTTCCACGTCTGCGCGACGGTGGCCCGACGGCTGCTGCGCGCCGGTTACCTCGAACTCAGCGAAACGGATCGCTGGCCGGAGGAACCGGGCCGGTACTTCACCGTCCGGGCCGGCTCGCTGGTGGCTTGGAACTCCGAGCAGCCCGGGAGGGCGCAAGCCCCGTTCCGGATCGTCGGTGCCCATACCGACAGCCCCAACCTGCGGGTCAAGCAGAACCCGGATCGAGTGGTCGCCGGCTGGCAGGTGGTGGCGCTGCAGCCGTACGGGTCGGTGTTGCTGAACTCCTGGCTGGATCGCGATCTGGGCATCAGCGGGCGCCTTTCGGTGCGGGACGACCAGGGGCTTAATGGGGTCTCTCACCGGCTGGTCCGGATTGACGATCCGATCCTGCGGGTGCCGCAGCTGGCGATTCACTTGGCCGACGACCGCAAGTCGCTCACGCTGGATCCGCAGCGACATGTCAACGCGGTGTGGGGCGTCGGCGAGCGCGCCGCGTCCTTTGTCGACTACGTCGCGCAGCGCGCCGGGATTCCGGTGTCCGATGTGCTGGCCGCCGATCTGATGACCCATGATCTGACCCCGTCGGCGGTGATCGGTGCCGAGGTCAACGGCACCGCTGGCCTGCTGAGCGCGCCGCGGCTGGACAACCAGGCCAGTTGCTACGCGGGGATGGAGGCATTGCTGGCATTGGACGTGGATTCGGCGTCGCGCGGCTACCTGCCCGTGCTGGTGGTCTTCGACCACGAGGAGGTCGGTTCGGCCTCGGACCACGGCGCGCAGTCCAACCTGCTGACCTCCGTGCTGGAACGCATCGTGCTGGCGGCCGGCGGCAGCCGGGAAGACTTCCTGCGGCGGCTGCCCGCCTCGCTGTTGGCCTCAGCCGACATGGCACACGCCACGCACCCCAACTACCCGGACCGTCACGAGCCCGGTCATCTGATCGAGGCCAACGCGGGGCCGGTGCTCAAGGTGCACCCGAATCTGCGGTACGCCACCGACGGACGCACCGCCGCGGCCTTCGCGCTGGCCTGCCAGCAGGCCGGAGTGCCGCTGCAGCACTACGAGCACCGCGCCGACCTGCCGTGCGGGTCGACGATCGGGCCGCTGGCGTCGGCTCGGACCGGAATCCCCACCGTCGACGTCGGTGCGGCCCAGCTGGCGATGCACTCCGCGCGTGAATTGATGGGCGCTCACGACGTGGCCGCCTACTCGGCGGCGTTGCGGGCGTTTCTTTGCGCGCAAGCATAGGGTCCGGCATATGGCGCTCAACATAGAGATGGTCACGTTCGACTGCAGCGATCCCGCGAAGTTGGCCGGCTGGTGGGCCGAGCAGTTCGGCGGTACGACGCGCGAGCTGATGCCCGGTGAGTTCGTTACGGTGGCCCGATCCGAAGGGCCTCAGCTCGGATTCCAGCGGGTGCCCGATCCCACTCCCGGTAAGAACCGCCTGCACCTCGACTTCGCCGCTGCCGATATGGACGCGGAGGTATCGCGGCTGATGGCGGCGGGCGCCACCGAAGTCGGCCGGCACCGGTTCGGCGAGGAATTCCGCTGGGTCGTGTTGGCCGACCCCGAGGGCAACGCGTTTTGCGTGGTGGCTCAGTAACCGAGCCCGAACAGCGGTCGGCAGCGGTCGAAACCTTCCACTTGCACTTCGACGGGGCGATGCCGCTGCCAATCGTCGCGGGTTAGCCGGAACCGCAACTGCTCAACCATGACGCCGTCGCGCCCCACGCGGTCCACACCGTTGTCTTGGTAACCGATGCGACGCGATACCGCGATGGAGGCCGGGTTGTCGACGAACGACGCCGAGGTCGCCACCTGGGCGCCGAGCTCGGAGTACGCGAAATGCAATGCGGCAGCGCGCATCTCGGTTCCGTAGCCGCGGCCTTGGTAGCGCAGCCCGAGCCACGATCCGGAGTCCACCTCGCGGGTGAGGGGAAAGTTCTTGGCAATCAGGGACTGCACGCCGACGGCCATCCCGTCGACCACGACGGCCAGCGGCAGCTCCCAGTCCTGCGGTTTGAACCGGGCGAGTTGCTGCCAGACGTGCGACAGCGTGTTGAACGGAAGCTGCTCGCGGGGCGCGCGCGTCCACGGGACCGAGAATGGCATTCGGTCGGGATCGTGGACCCCGTCCAGGATCGTGTCGATGAGCTGGTCACACAACTCCTCCGTGGGCACCTGCAGCTGTAGCCGCGGGGTGGTGATGCGCAATTCGAACAGCGGCCAGTGACGGGACATGGTTCCATTTTGAGCACCACCAGCTGACCGCCCCGCCCGGCGTGCGGTGGACGACGGCCGTGCGTCGGTAGCCGGTTAGGTGATCCGCTGGGCGAGCAGCCGCTTTGCCATCTCGGCGCCCTTGCGGCTGTCGGCCTGCCCCTTGCGGAACAGCTCGGCCAACTCGTGGTCACCCTCGCGCTCGGCGTCGCGGATGTAGGTGTCCAAGCGCAGCGCGTTCTCCAAGCATTTCTCGGTGAACCAAATGAGGTCGTAGGTTCGGTCGCTGGTGCCAGTCACTTCGGCGGATGCAGTGGTCATCGGTCACCCTCCATCGTTTCGTTGCTGCGACTTTTTCTGCTGGGGTCAGAACTACCCATTGGATTATCCGCGCAAACGCGGCCGCAGGCACTGGGGCCTAGACTGCTTCCGTGCCGTCTCCGCTCGCCCAGACGCCGCGTATCACGCCTGCGCTGGACACCGTCGAACATGCCGCGACCACCCCCGACCAACCGCAACCGTTTGCTGAGTTGGGCCTCAAAGACGACGAGTACCAGCGAATCCGCCAGATCTTGGGCCGCCGGCCCACCGACACCGAGCTGGCGATGTACTCGGTGATGTGGAGCGAGCACTGTTCCTACAAATCCTCCAAGGTCCACCTGCGCTACTTCGGTGAGACCACCACCGACGAGATGCGCGCCGGCATGCTGGCCGGGATCGGCGAGAACGCCGGCGTCGTCGACATCGGCGACGGCTGGGCCGTCACCTTCAAGGTGGAATCGCACAATCACCCGTCTTACGTCGAGCCCTATCAGGGCGCGGCCACCGGGGTCGGCGGCATCGTCCGCGACATCATGGCGATGGGTGCGCGACCGGTGGCCGTGATGGACCAGCTGCGGTTCGGCGCGGCCGACGCCCCCGATACCCGACGCGTGCTGGACGGCGTGGTTCGCGGTATCGGCGGCTACGGCAACTCGCTGGGTCTGCCCAACATCGGCGGCGAGACCGTATTCGATGCGTGCTACGCCGGCAACCCATTGGTCAACGCGCTGTGTGTGGGCGTATTGCGGCAGGAAGACTTGCATTTGGCGTTCGCGTCGGGCGCCGGCAACAAGATAATCCTGTTCGGTGCGCGCACCGGGCTGGACGGCATTGGCGGGGTGTCGGTGCTGGCCTCGGACACCTTTGGCGGCGGCGATGACGCGGGCGCCGCCCGCAAGAAGCTGCCCTCGGTGCAGGTCGGCGACCCATTCATGGAGAAGGTGCTGATCGAGTGCTGTCTGGAGCTCTATGCGGGCGGACTGGTGATCGGCATCCAGGACCTGGGCGGAGCCGGATTGTCTTGCGCCACATCGGAGTTAGCATCTGCCGGTGACGGCGGCATGGCCGTCCAACTCGACACCGTCCCGCTGCGAGCCAAGGAGATGACACCCGCCGAGGTGCTCTGCAGCGAGTCGCAGGAACGGATGTGCGCGGTGGTCGCCCCGGACAACGTGGACGCCTTTCTGGCGGTGTGCCGCAAGTGGGAGGTGCTGGCGACGGTGATCGGCGAGGTCACCGACGGCGACCGGCTACGGATCACCTGGCACGGCGAGACCGTCGTCGACGTGCCGCCGCGCACCGTGGCTCATGAAGGTCCGGTGTACCGGCGACCGGTGGCCCGTCCCGAAACACAGGACGCCCTCAACGCCGACCGCTCGACCAGGCTGCCGCGGCCGGTCACCGGCGCCGAGCTCCGCGCGACTTTGCTTGCGCTACTTGGCAGTCCGCACCTGTGCAGCCGCGCGTTCATAACCGAGCAGTACGACCGCTATGTGCGCGGCAACACGGTGCTCGCCGAGCACGCCGACGGCGGCATGCTGCGCATCGACGAGTCGACCGGGCGCGGTATCGCCTTGTCGACCGACGCGTCGGGCCGCTACACGCTGCTGGATCCTTACGCCGGCGCCCAACTCGCGCTGGCCGAGGCCTACCGCAATGTTGCCGTCACCGGCGCCACCCCGGTCGCGGTGACCAACTGCCTGAACTTCGGTTCACCCGAAGATCCTTCGGTGATGTGGCAGTTCGCCCAGGCGGTCCGCGGTCTGGCCGATGGCTGTGTGGCGCTGGGGATTCCGGTAACCGGTGGCAACGTGAGTTTCTACAACCAAACCGGGCCGACCGCTATTCTGCCGACGCCGGTGGTTGGGGTGCTCGGGGTGATCGATGACGTGAGCCGGCGCATCCCCACCGGGCTGGGCGCCGAGGGGGGGAGACGCTGATGCTGTTGGGCGACACCCGCGACGAGTTCGATGGGTCGGTGTGGGCGCAGGTGACCGCCAACCATCTGGGCGGGCTGCCGCCCGCGGTCGATCTGGCGCGGGAGAAGCTGCTGGCCGAGGTGCTGAGTTCGGCATCTCGGGACGGGCTGGTGTCCGCCGCGCACGACCTGTCCGAAGGTGGGTTGGCCCAAGCCATCGTGGAATCGGCGTTGGCGGGTGAAACCGGTTGCCGCATAGTGGTTCCCGAAGAATTTCAATCGGACGGCCCGTTCACATTTCTGTTTTCCGAGTCGGCGGGGCGGGCGCTGGTTGCCGTCCCGCGCACCGAGGAGAGCCGGTTCCGGGCCATGTGTGAGGCGCGGGGATTGCCCGCGGTTCGCATCGGCGTCGTCGATCCGGCGTGCGACGCGGTTGAGGTGCAGGGCTGGTTCACGGTGTCGTTGGCGGAACTACGCGAGACATCCGAGGGGGTGCTGCCGCGATACTTCGGATGAGTCGGCTGCGCGCCCTGTCTTTGGCCGCCGGCCTGGTTGGCTGGAGCCTGGTCGGCCCGCGGCTTCCGGCGCCCTGGCGGGTGCCGCTGCAGGCCGGTCTGGGTGGGGTGCTGGTGCTGGTCACGCAGGCGCCGCTCGGCCTTTGGCCGCCGCGGTTGTGGGCGGGGTTGCGGCTGGGCTCGGCGGCGGGGGCGGCGGCGGCGGCCGCGATCGCGGCAACGACACCGGTGCCGATGGTGCGGCTGTCGATGTCGGCCCGTGAGTTGCCGGCGTCGGTACCGGCCTGGCTGGGATGGCAGATACCCGGCGGCACGGTGTGGGCCGAGGAGGCCGCGTTTCGCGGGGCGCTGGCCACCGTGGCCGCGGGGACCTTCGGTCCGGCTGGTGGACGAATACTGCAAGCCGCCGCCTTCGGTCTGTCCCACATCGCCGACGCGCGCGCGACGGGCGCGCCGCCGGTACCCACCGTGCTGGCCACCGGTATCGCCGGCTGGCTGTTCGGTTGGCTGGCCGACCGGTCCGGCAGCCTGGCGGCGCCGATCCTGACGCACCTGGCGATCAACGAGGCCGGCGCCCTCGCCGCGGTGACGGTCCAGCGGCGTTTGAAATACCGCAACGCGGCCGTACGGACCGGGGCCGTGGTGCCGGTGACCGTGGAACAGCTCACAACTGCGCGGTTCTAGCCGGCAGCGCCGCTATACTTGAGGGCCACCGTTCTAACCGATCAATGGAGAGGGTTGGCACCTCAGGTGCACAGACTTAGGGCCGCGGAACATCCGCGGCCGGATTACGTTCTCTTACACATCAGCGACACACATCTCATCGGAGGGGATCGCCCGCTCTACGGGGCGGTGGACGCCGACGACCGGCTGGGCGAAATACTCCAACAGTTGCACGACTCCGGGTTACGTCCCGATGCGGTCGTCTTCACTGGTGATTTGGCCGATAAGGGCGAGCCGGAGGCATATCGCAAGCTGCGCGGCCTGGTTGAGCCGTTCGCGGCGCAGCTGGGTGCCGAACTCGTCTGGGTGATGGGCAACCACGACGACCGGGCCGAACTGCGTCGATTCTTGCTCGACGAAGCGCCCTCGATGGCGCCGCTCGACCAGGTGTGCATGATCGACGGTTTGCGCATCATCACCTTGGATACCTCGGTGCCGGGTCATCATTACGGTGAAATCCGCACCTCCCAATTGGATTGGCTCGCGCAAGAGTTGGCAACGCCAGCTCCGGACGGCACCATTCTGGCGTTGCATCATCCGCCGATTCCGAGCGTCTTGGACATGGCCGTCACGGTGGAGCTGCGCGACCAGGCTCGGATTGGGCGGGTGCTCAAGGGGAGCGACGTTCGCGCCATCTTGGCCGGGCACCTGCACTACTCCACGAATGCCACGTTCGTCGGAATCCCGGTGTCGGTTGCCTCCGCGACCTGCTACACCCAGGACCTGACCGTTGCTGCCGGAGGAACGCGTGGCAGAGATGGCGCCCAAGGTTGCAACCTGGTGCACGTCTATCCGGACACCGTGGTGCACTCGGTGATCCCCCTGGGTGGCGGAGAAACCGTGGGCACCTTTATCTCGCCCGGGCAGGCGCGACGCCAAATCGCCGAAAGCGGCATTTTCATCGAACCGTCCCGTCGCGATTCGCTATTCAGCCACCCTCCGATGGTGCTGACATCGTCGGCACCGCGAAATCCTGTCGACTGACGTCCGCGGCGACCTTCTCCCAGGGCGCCGGAATCGGGAAATAGCGCTCCAGGAAACTGACGACTCGCTCGGCGCGCTCGGCCGCGGGGACTTCGGGAAAGCTACCGTCGTTGAGGCAGAAGAAGTCGTATTCGCGTCGCTTGCGCAACTCGGGAAGTAGCCCAAGGCCCGCCTGGCTGGTGGTGTCGACGTAGAGGACCTTGGCCATTTCTTGCTGGACGGCGCGTCCGGTCATCAACGCGTAGTAGTGGTAGAGCGAATTTGTCACCGAGATGTCGGTACCCGAGCGAAACGCGCTGGCCGCCGTGCGGGCGAACTCATCCGGGAACTCCCGCTCCATCTCGATTAGCACGCTCTTGCGCAACGGCACCGCCGTGTGCTCGAGATGACGGGTTATCACCTGTCCGAAGCGGTCGAAGAGCAGCTGCCGGTTGACCCGGGCCGCATTCTCAAAGCCGCTACGCGTGGGATCATTGGCGCCGAGCCCAATCCGGGTCTTGGCTTCGATGAACCTGGTGACCCCACCCGGGGAGAAGAACATGCTGGCCTTGAGGGGCCGGCCGAAGAACATGTCGTCGTTGGAGTACAAGAAGTGCTCGCTCAGTTCCGCGATGTGGTGCAGCTGGCTCTCCACGGCGTGCGAGTTATAGGTCGGCAACGCCGCGCGATCCGAAAAGTGCTCCTCAGCAGGAACGATCGTGATCTTTGGGTGCTCGGCCAGCCACGGCGGCGGGTTCGAATCCGTCGCAATGAAGATGCGGCGGATCCACGGGGCAAACATGTTCACCGACCGCAAAGCGTATTTCAACTCATCGATTTGGCGGATCCGCGCCTCGGCGTCGTCACCTTCACCCACCACGTGCTGCGACATTTGTGCCGCGCGCCGGGCCCGGAACTCCGGATCAGTACCGTCGACCCACGAGAACACCAGATCGATGTCGAACGTCACGTCGCTGGCATGTGGGGTGAACATGCCCTCAAGACTCGGCCACTTGTACCCATGCAGCTTGACCGTTGCCGGAATGACTTCTTCTCGCGGCAGCACTTTGCGGGTAAGGGAGTTCTCGATCGGACAACGAATGACGGTCTCCTCGAATGCCCAGAATTGCATTTCCACACCGAACGCCGGGCCGTAGCGAAATCCGCCCGGCGCAATCCGCCGTCGATACAACCGCACGATACGTGGATCGACTAGCCGCGACAGGCCGCCCGTGGTGACCAGGATGGGAGCAATCCCACGCTCATCAATTGTTTTGGCGTACATCGGTTCTGCGGCGCAGGCCGCCACCAGCGCGCGCTCGACCGCGGGGCGCAGTTCGATGTTGATGGCAAGCACCGGCCGGTTGTTGTGGTTGCGGATCAGCAGGAAGGGGATATCGGCCTTGGTCAACACGTTTCGCAGAAAGACCAGGTCCTCGATCTGGGCCTCATGCGGGGTGAGGCTGGATTCCAGGCGGGCGATCTTGCCGCGCCGGGTAACGATGATGGGATTCACGCTGCGTTGGACGGGCCGACCGCCGTCGCGCGAAGTGATCTTGGGCATCGGAACACCGCCTTAGGGAGAAGCGATTAGGGCACCGAGAGAATCTCACACATCGGGCGTGGGCGCAGGGTGAAGACCGCTCGCCGGTGCGGGGTTCACCTAGATATTCTGCCGTCAACGCGAGAACTCTTGCAACACAAAAGATCTAGCGATTCGCAGACACCTGCCCGAAACCTGTCTGTTCAAGCTGCGCCACGTGAAGTTCAGTTCGGAAGGAGGCTTGGTTACACCCGGTCCCGCTGGGCGCGGGATTCCTGAGACCCTAAGGTATGAGCGCCCGCGGTAGAGCCGATCCGGCCAAGACTCGGCAGGTCGTGCTGGCACTTGCGGACTGGTTGCGGGACGAAACGCTGCCGGCACCCGACACTGACGAGCTGGCGGTGGCGGTCCGGCTCACCGCCCGCACGCTCGCGGCGCTGGCTCCCGGGGCCAGTGTCGAGGTCCGGATCCCGCCGTTCGCCGCGGTGCAATGCATTTCCGGGCCCAGGCACACTCGCGGCACACCCCCCAACGTCGTGGAGACCGACCCGCGCACCTGGCTACTGCTGGCCACCGGGCTGTTGCGGCTGGCGGAGGCCAGGGACACCGGTGCGCTAAACCTCTCGGGCTCGCGGGCCGGTGAGATCCAAGCGTGGCTTCCGCTGGTGCGTCTGGGTTGATTCCGGCGTGCCGAGCTGCGCCTTCGGTACGGCGGGGTGGTGTAGGGGTACCCAACACGCCCGCCTCGATTCGGCGGCGCGGGCGTCGTGGCCGTAGACTCGGGTACGTCACCAACCGCGCCCCAGGGAGCCGCCAAACCGTGACCGTCCAGCAACCCGAGCAAGACCTGAACTCGCCGCGGGAAGAGTGTGGTGTGTTCGGGGTCTGGGCCCCGGGCGAAGAAGTCGCCAAACTCACCTACTACGGCCTGTACGCGTTGCAGCATCGCGGCCAGGAAGCCGCCGGAATCGCCGTCGCCGATGGATCCCAGGTGCTGGTCTTCAAAGACCTGGGTCTGGTCAGCCAGGTGTTCGATGAGCAGACGTTGGCGGCCATGCAGGGCCACGTTGCGATCGGGCACTGTCGTTACTCGACCACGGGCGACACGACGTGGGAGAACGCCCAGCCGGTGTTCCGCAACACCACCGCGGGCACCGGTGTTGCGTTGGGACACAACGGGAATCTGGTCAACGCCGCTGCGCTTGCCGCTCGTGCCCGTGACGCGGGGTTGATGGCGCGGCGCGGCGCGGCTCCGGCCACGACGGATTCGGACATTCTGGGCGCGCTGCTGGCCCACGGTGCGGCCGACTCCACCCTCGAACAGGCGGCGCTGGAACTGCTGCCGACCGTACGGGGAGCGTTCTGTTTGACGTTCATGGACGAAAACACGCTGTACGCGTGCCGCGACCCGTACGGGGTGCGCCCACTGTCGCTCGGCCGTCTGGATCGCGGCTGGGTGGTGGCCTCCGAAACAGCCGCGCTCGACATCGTCGGCGCCTCGTTCGTCCGCGACATCGAACCGGGTGAATTGCTGGCCATCGACGCCGACGGGGTGCGGTCCACGCACTTTGCCAACCCCACGCCCAAGGGCTGCGTCTTCGAATACGTCTACCTGGCGCGGCCGGACAGCACCATCGCTGGGCGATCAGTGCACGCCGCGCGGGTGGAGATCGGTCGCCGACTGGCCCGGGAATGCCCGGTCGACGCGGACTTGGTGATCGGTGTGCCGGAATCCGGCACACCCGCCGCGGTTGGATACGCGCAGGAGTCCGGCGTCCCATATGGGCAGGGGCTGATGAAAAACGCCTACGTCGGGCGCACCTTCATCCAGCCGTCACAGACCATCCGCCAGCTCGGCATCCGGCTGAAGCTCAACCCGCTCAAAGAGGTGATCCGCGGCAAGCGGCTCATCGTCGTCGACGACTCGATAGTGCGGGGCAACACACAGCGTGCGTTGGTGCGGATGCTGCGCGAGGCCGGTGCGGTGGAGCTGCATGTGCGCATCGCCTCGCCACCGGTGAAGTGGCCGTGCTTCTACGGCATCGACTTCCCCTCGCCGGCCGAGTTGATCGCGAATGCCGTTGAAAGCGAGGACGAGATGCTTGAGGCGGTGCGGCACGCCATCGGTGCCGACTCGCTGGGCTACATCTCGCTGCGGGGCATGGTCGCCGCATCCGAGCAGCCCACGTCGCGGCTGTGCACCGCGTGCTTCGACGGCAAGTATCCGATAGAGCTGCCGAGCGAGACCGCGTTGGGCAAGAACGTGATCGAGCACATGCTGGCCAACGCGGCGCGCGGGGCCGGGCTGGGTGATCTCGCTGCCGATGAAGTCCCCGTCGGGCGCTGACGAAGATCGTTTGTGTTGCTGACGACACCTTCGTGCCCGGCCGCTGCGGGGTGGCCGACAGGACATCCGATACCGGCGCTGCGCGCCGCCCGGTAGCCTTTATCGCGATGACGGATCTCGCAAAAAGCTCCGGTAAGGACCCGGGTAGTCGGGGCATCACCTACGCGTCGGCCGGGGTCGACATTGCAGCCGGTGACCGCGCCATCGACCTGTTCAAGCCGCTCGCCTCGAAGGCCACCAGACCCGAGGTGCGCGGTGGGCTGGGCGGGTTCGCCGGACTGTTCAATCTTCGCGGCGACTACCGCGAACCGGTGCTGGCGGCCTCCAGCGACGGCGTCGGCACCAAACTCGCGGTCGCTCAGGCGATGGATAAGCACGACACCGTTGGTCTGGACCTGGTGGCGATGGTGGTGGACGACCTGGTGGTCTGCGGCGCCGAGCCGCTGTTCCTGCTGGATTACATCGCCGTCGGTCGGATCGTGCCGGAACGCCTCAACGCGATCGTCGCCGGTATCGCCGATGGGTGCGTGCGTGCGGGCTGTGCGCTGCTTGGCGGCGAAACCGCGGAGCACCCGGGTCTTATCGAGCCCGACCACTACGACATCTCTGCCACCGGCGTCGGCGTCGTCGAGGCTGACGATTTGCTGGGGCCCGACCGCGTCAAGCCCGGCGACGTCATCATCGCGATGGGCTCGTCCGGTCTGCATTCCAACGGATACTCGCTGGTCCGCAAGGTGCTGTTGGAGATTGACCGGATGAATCTGGCCGGCTACGTGGAGGAGTTCGGCCGCACGCTAGGCGAAGAGCTCCTGGAGCCGACCCGCATCTACGCCAAAGACTGTTTGGCGTTGGCCGCCGAAACCCGTGTCCGTACCTTCTGCCACATCACCGGTGGCGGGCTCGCCGGCAACCTACAACGGGTCATTCCGCATGGCCTGGTCGCCGAGGCCGACCGCGGCACCTGGACGCCCGCGCCGGTTTTCGCCATGATTGCCCAGCGCGGACGGGTCACGCGCGCGGAGATGGAGAAGACGTTCAACATGGGTGTCGGCATGATCGCCGTCGTCGCTCCCGAAGACACCACCCGCGCCCTGGCCGTCTTGACCGCCCGGCACCTGGACTGCTGGGTGCTGGGAACGGTCTGCAAAGGCGGAAAACAAGGCCCGCGAGCGAAACTGGTTGGGCAGCACCCGAGATTCTAAGAACCAGACCTAACTAGGCCGACGCCGTGCCGATGCGAACCGAACCGGCACGGCGGGAAGTGATGTGATTCTAGCGACGCCAGTCGTGCTCGTCGCTCCCGGAGTCGTCGTCCAACTGGCCGTCGCCGGCCAACCGGTCGGATTCACCGGCACCCGTCCCCGACAGCTCGCGCTGAAGCCGCTGGAAGTCGGTCTGCGGGGAGCTGTATTTCAATTCTCGAGCAACCTTGGTCTGCTTTGCCTTAGCCCGGCCGCGGCCCATGGGGGAACCCCCTCGCGAAATAACGGAGCGGCCTAACGAGTAGGCGGCTCCGATCTCTGGTGTCGTTATTGTCCTGTCGATAGTTTACCGTGCCGCGCCCTGCAGCGTGGGGCGGCCTGCCCGCCGTCGCCGAGACTATCGCCGACGTCACACAGGTATCAGCGAGCACCGTCGCGTAGCCGTTCGACGGCCCGCCGTCCGGCGCCCACCTCCTCGGCGGGCGGCAGCGACTCGACGTCGATCACCGCGGCAACCTCGGCTTCCGGGCCGGTTACTAGGGTGGTGTCGCCCGGCAGGCCGCGTTTGAGCAGGGCCAGCGCCACCGGCCCCAGATCTACGTGTTCGACCACCGTGCCCAGCCGTCCCACGGCTCGACCGCCGGCCAGGATCGCATCGCCCGTCGACGGCCGCTGCACCGACCCGTCGAGATGCAGCAACACCAGCATCCGGGGCGGTCTACCCAGGTTGTGCACCCGCGCGACGGTCTCTTGTCCGCGGTAACAGCCTTTGTCCAGGTGAACGGCGCCCGCGCCGGGGCCACCGATCCAACCCACTTCGTGCGGGATCGTGCGTTCGTCCGTGTCGACGCCGAGCCGCGGGCGCTTGGCCGCCACCCGGTGAGCTTCGAAGGACCAGACACCCGCCGGGCGCACGCCCGCCGCCGTCAGGCGACGCTGCCAGTCGGCGGAATCGCCGCGCGCGACCACCGCGTCCAGTTCGATTTGGCCGGCGGCAGTGCCGGGCGTCCGGCGCACAAAGCCGCCGCCGGCGAGCGGCACCGCCAGCTCGCCGGGCAGGGCGTCCAGCCCCAGCGCGTCGAGTACCGGCTGATCGGCCAGTCGCGGCCCCAGCAGCGAAAACACCGCCAGGTCAGCGGCATCCGCTGTGACCTCCGACCAGAAGATCATCTTGCGCAGATAATCCAGCAGCGGTTCACCGCGCCACGGCTCGGTGTCGAGGTAGGTCGTAGCGCCCAGCTCGGTCTGCATCCAGTGGTCCTCGACCCGGCCCTGTCCGTCCAGGCTGAGATTCTGGGTGCTGGCGCCGTCGGCCAGTTGGCTGACGTGTTGCGTGCAGATGCTGTGCAGCCAGGTTTGCCGATCGCCGCCGTTCAGGGTGAGCACCGCGCGGTGCGATCGGTTCACCAGCACGGCATCGGTTTGCCCCGCGCGTTGCTCGCCCAGGGGATCGCCGTAGTGCCAGATCGCACCCGCGTCGGGTCCGGGGTCTGGGGCAGGGACGGCGGGCACACGACAACTCTACGGAAAGCTTCGCTCGGCCTCGTCCACCGAGCTGCGGCGAGCTCAGGTTCGTGGCGGGCGGGAGCGGACCATTAGGCTGCTGGGTCATGGCTGGGCAGATGGGCGTGGTCGTCACGCTTGACGGTGAGATCCTCGAGCCGGGTATGCCGCTGCTGCACGCCGATGACCTTGCCGCGGTGCGGGGCGATGGTGTCTTCGAGACGCTGCTGGTCCGCGACGGTGGGGCCTGTCTGGTTGGGGCGCACCTACAGCGGCTGACCCAATCGGCCAAACTGATGGACCTTCCCGTACCGGATCTCCCTAGTTGGCGGCACGCGATCAAGGTAGCCACCCAGCGATGGGTGGCTGGCACCGATGACGAGGGCGCGCTGCGGTTGATCTACAGCCGCGGTCGGGAAGGCGGCTCGGCGCCGACGGCCTATGTCATGGTCAATCCGGTCCCCGAGCGCGTTGCCGGGGCGCGCCGCGACGGCGTGGCGGCGATCATGCTGGATCGCGGTTTGCCGGCCAACGGTGTCGACGCGATGCCCTGGCTGATGGCCAGCGCCAAGACACTGTCCTACGCGGTGAACATGGCCGTCCTGCGCCACGCCGTTCGGCAGGGCGCCGGCGACGTCATCTTCGTCAGCACGGATGGCTACGTGCTGGAAGGTCCACGCTCGACGGTGGTGATCGCCGTCGACGGCGACTCAACCAACGGGGGGGCCGGTAACCCCTGCTTGCTGACGCCGCCCCCGTGGTATCCGATTCTGCGCGGCACCACCCAACAAGCGCTCTTCGAAGTGGCCCGCGCGAAGGGCTACGACTGCGACTACCGCGCGCTACGGGTCGCTGACCTCTTTGCCGCGCAAGGGGTTTGGTTGGTATCAAGCATGACGCTGGCCGCCCGCGTGCACACCCTGGATGGGCGGCGACTGCCGCGTGCCCCGATCGCTGATGCCTTTGCGGAGCTGGTGGACGCCGCAATCGTCAGCGATCGGTGATGAGCCAAATTCTGTTGTGGGCAGGCCGGAGTGCGGGTACGGTCGGCCGTACACAGGGAAGGAGGTGGTCCGCGAAATTGATAGCTTCAGGGACATGTGAGGTGGCTGCGCGCTAGCTGCATTGGCTCGGAAGAGCCAGCGATTCACGCGCGCTGGCGAACTCCCCGCAGCCACCCGGCCCCCGAGCTTCCGGTCTGTCCAACCGGACGTTTGCTCGGGGGCCGTTCCATGGCCGGTCCCAGTCGGGGAACCGAGGCAGCCGTCATGCGGTGACCTTGCTGCCCATCTGTTGCGCGATCCGGCCGGCCCCGTCGGCGATGTCCGGTCCGCACGCCTGGACCTCGATGACCATGTCGGACACCGCACTCAGCACGTGCCGGCAGTCCGGCCGCTCCCGTCAGCCAGGGCGCGCACTTGTGTGATCTTCGGGGCGGCGCCGGTAACGTCGCCCAGGTTCCACTCGGCGGCCAGGCGCGCCACTTCTCGGCGGACGCTTCGAATGTGCGGGCCTTTCCGCTGGACGGGAAGGCCGCGGCTTCGACCACCCGGTGACCCGCGTCATCCCCCGGTGTGTGCAGCGTCTCGCTGCGCACCGCGGTGGGGCCGTAGGACCGATACACCGACTCCTGGAGGGGTTCGAAAAGCGGCCAGGCAGTCCGGGTTCGACAGCGTTGCCTGCTGGGCGCGCAGCTGGTCGCCGTGCGAGGAGGACACCATGTTTCGTCGCCCAAGACGGTGCCCACCTCGGCGGCGCCGAGCAGAATCGAATCCATCCCCGCCGGCGACACCGCCGCCGTTGGTGTGCCCCCCGGCTTGGCGGCCGGCTTGCGGCTCGGCCCCGCAGTGACCAGGATCGCAACGACCGCGACGACCGCGATGACCGCGGCCACCGCGCCGCCGATGATCAGCAACCGCTTGCGCGACTGCCCGCCGGGGGTGTCCGGCGCCGGGGCGGCCGAGACGCGTTGCCCCGCGGCTGGTCGAGGCCGGCTGCAACGCCACCGTCGCCAGATATCCGATCAGCAGCAGGCCAGCTACGGACACGGACCAGCGGGCTGCGGTCCGGGTTGTCCAGGTACGCGACATCCGGCTATCCGCGCCGTTACCCGACGAACCGGCACAATCGTGCCGATAGATGCGGCACCAGCCCGCCGTCGGCATCAACCCGTTCCTCGACGTAGGCCAGATCTCCACCTTCGACGATCCCGTAGAGGCGTTTGGCGCCGCCGACCAGCACGCCAGACCGACTGCGGGCCAACGCATCGGTCGCCAACTCCCACGACGACTGGGTGCGCGGCTGGCCGTAGAACAGTTCGACATAGCCGGCCGAATGCGCCAAGAGCAACTCGATCGCCTGGGACTCGGTCGGATCGTAGGGATCGCGGACGAAGCGCCAGAATCCCGCCTCCCGCAGGCCCGGTTCCTGGTAGTCGCCCGTGTTGGTGAGCCGCCAGGACCGGGACTCCCAGTTCAGGTAGTCGCCGCCGTCGTGCGAGACCACGATCTGCTGACCGAACCGGTAGTCGCCGTCGGGTCCGCGTCCCTCGCCCTCGCCGCGCCACACGCCGACCAGCGGCAGCAGCGCCAGCAACGCGTTGTTCAGGTCGGCGCCTTCGCGCAGATTCGCGGTGTCAGCGGGAACCGGCAAATCGTCGAAGGCGGGAATATTGCGCGCAGCGGTCGCCTTGGCGCGCTCAGCTGCAGCGGCAACCGCACGGTCGCCGGAGCCGGCAGGATCGAGGGGTCCGGCACCTCCCTCATCCGCGTCCTCGCCGGAGGTCACGACTCGTCAGTGATGAGCCGGTACAGCGTGTACAGCGCGAACCAGGAGATGACCACGGTCGCCAAGACCAGCATGATCTCGAAGAACAGCACCACGGGGACAAGTCTATGCGGCTGCGTCCGGTTCGGTGCTCAGGCCTGGCCGGGTCTGGCTGCAGCTCGTCAGGCGATCTTGACGTCCACCTCGTGGATGCCCGCGCCCGACGGCTCCACCACTGCGTCGCCGTTACCGGCCGCCGACAAGGCGCGCAGTGTCCAGGATCCGGGCGCGGCGAAGAACCGGAAGTCGCCGGTGGCCGACGCGACGACCTCCGCGGTGAACTCGTAGGACGAGTCCAGCAGGCGCACGAACGCGCCGCCCACGGCTTGGCCGTCGCGGTCCACGACGCGGCCCGTGATCACGGTTTCCTTCTCCAGGTCGACGCTGGCCGGCAGCGTCAGCCCTTGCTTAGGTCCAGAGCACATATCAGCTTCCCAACTCGATCGGGGCACCCACCAGGGAGCCGTATTCGGTCCAACTGCCGTCGTAGTTCTTGACGTTTGTGTGTCCGAGTAATTCCCGCAACACGAACCAGGTGTGCGATGACCGTTCCCCGATCCGGCAGTAGGCAATCGTTTCCTTCGTCCCGTCGAGACCGGCGTCGGCGTACAGCTGGGCCAACTCGGCATCGGATTTGAAGGTGCCGTCCTCGTTGGCCGCCCGGCTCCACGGCACGTTGATCGCAGCGGGAATGTGTCCGGGCCGTTGGCTTTGTTCCTGCGGCAGGTGGGCGGGGGCCAGGATCTTGCCGGAGAACTCGTCGGGAGAGCGCACGTCGACGAGGTTCTTGACGTTGATGGCCGCGATGACCTCGTCCCGGAACGCCCGGATCGTGTTGTCCGGTGGGGCCGCGTTGTAGGAGGTCGCCGGCCGGTTTACCGGGTCGGCGGACAGCGGGCGCCCGTCGAGCTCCCACTTTTTGCGGCCGCCGTCGAGCAGCTTGACCTTGTCGTGCCCGTACAACTTGAAATACCAGTACGCGTAGGCGGCGAACCAGTTGTTGTTGCCGCCGTAGAGGATCACCGTGTCGTCGTTGGAGATGCCGCGGTCGCTGAGCAGTTTGGAGAATTGCTGGGCGTCAACGAAGTCGCGTTTGACCGGGTCCTGCAAGTCGGTGCGCCAGTCCAGCTTGATCGCGCCGGCGATGTGGCCACCGTCGTATGCGCTGGTGTCTTCGTCCACTTCGACAAAGACGACGTTGGCGGCTTCTAGATTGCTCTCAGCCCAGTCGGCGGAGACCAGGACGTCGGAGCGTGCCATGGTGGGGATCCTTTCGCATCATTGTGATGACCAGCGTGGTCAACGTATTCAGGCGGGGCGAGCGGTGTGTCGCAGGCGCGCCACCAGCGGGTAGAGCTGGCAGCCGAGGCAGATGCCGAACGCCGCGTTCAGGAAGGCGGCCAGCAGGGCGGCGGCGGTCGCGATCACACCCGCCACGACGGCGCCGGCGGCGAACCCGGCAACGCCGCAGACTGCGAAGACGAAGCCGACCAGTTGGGCGAACTTCAGCGGGGGCACCGGTTCGCGTTCCCTGACCGGTCCCAGCCGGGGCGCCACAACGGCGGCGAACAGCCTCCCGTACGGGTGCCGGCGGGGTCCGCCGAAAGCACCGACGGCAAAGACAGCGGCCTGCAGGCCCAGCAGGATCGCGGCCGCCGGCGGACTGAACGCGGAAACGATCAGGACGATCTGCAGAACTGCGGTGGTGACCCAGGCAGCGAACCGTGGCCCGCGAACATCAACGCCGTCCACCCGCTTGGGGGTGCTACTGCTTGACACGGACTACTCCTAGGTACATCTGTTGCACGGGAACGATGGGAGACCTGCGACGGTGGGGCTCCGGGCTGCTCCGAGTGCTGCGCGGCAACGCGCGGCCACTCAGCAGCTACAGCAACAGCAACAACCCGCGATGCGGCACAGATCAACTGCGCGGCGCTTGGTGAGCATCGGCTCAAGGCGGGCTGGCACGTCGGACAGCTTACCCAATGGCATGGTGGTCAAGCCAACAGCGGTTTCAGGGCGGACCGCAGGTCGGCGGCCTTGGGGACCCCGGAGGTCCGGTAACGCTGTCGCCCGTCCATATCGAAGATCAGCGTGGTGGGCAGCGAAAGTACGGAGAACCGTCGCGCGGCCTGCGGATCGGCGTCCAGGTCGACCTCGATGTGCGCAACATCGCCCAGATCGGCACAGACTTCTTCGACCACCCGGCGCACCCGGTCGCATGGCCCGCACCATGGCGCGCTGAAATGCACGACGGTCGGTCCGGTCTTCGATAGGCCCAGTTCGGCGGCGCCCGCGCCGGCCGCCGGTCCCGATTCCGGGCGAACCTCCCGGACGACTCCGGAGCGCCGGGTCAGCAACCAGCCGGCAACGGTCGCTAGCACTCCCGCCGCTAGGGAAGCGACGATCACGGTCGTCATGATTGTTTAAACCCGTCCAGTGAGATCGTTACTCCCTGGGTAATGCCCTCGATGATGACGTCGGAGCCGCGCGCCCCCACGGTGTTCGGCGCCACCCCGAACGGCAGCTTCTGGTCGGGGAGCCTGCTGGCGAAGGCGTGTAGCACCGCATCCCGCTTGTCGTCCGGAACCGGTTGGTCCGCGGTGTCCGGCCCGGTCACGACGGCGGTGGGGGTGAAGACCAGTGTGGCTTGGTCGTCGGAGGCGATGGACAGGTCTACCAACACGCTGACCCGGTGATCGAAGTTGGCCGATCTGGGCGTGCCGCTGAACACCAGCCCGCGGTTGCCGGATATCCCGGACTCGGTAGTGCCGCCGGTGGCGTCGTTGCTCTCCTGGCGGGGTGCCTGCACCATGAGGTCGCTAATGCCCAGGTAGCGGCCCAGATGCATGGAGTCGATGATGATGCGGCTCTCCAGCTTCCCGACCGGGAGCTTTGCGTCGGGCCTGATCAGCCAGGACGCATAGGACAGGTCGATCGAGGTCATGGTGGCCTCGAGGGTGGCTGTGCCGACTACGGCGTGCTCGACGGCGAATGCTTTGATTTCCAGCTCAGCGTAGTGTTCGCGCATCGCCTGCGGGATGAACGGGAACCCCAGGATGGCGACGAACGGGTCCGACCCCAGGTTTGCCGCCTTGCGCACATTGGTGGAGAGCCGGTACTCGGCGTAGATGCTG
The DNA here is from genome assembly GCF_963853665.1 of Mycobacterium decipiens. Classification (NCBI taxonomy): domain Bacteria; kingdom Bacillati; phylum Actinomycetota; class Actinomycetes; order Mycobacteriales; family Mycobacteriaceae; genus Mycobacterium; species Mycobacterium decipiens. Next base: position 4,605,677 of record NZ_OY970459.1, on the reverse strand, counting down.
GCGCCGAAGTCGGCGCCGACGGCACCGACCACGACGACGGCCACGACGATCGCCGCTGCGGTGACACCGATCAGCACCTTACGCATCCGCATATTGTTGCCCAATGCTCGAGCCCGTCCCGGAGCGCCTCGTTAGGTGGCAAGTTATCGTTAGATGAGCTGTCGCTGACGTCACATGGCGCGATGAATCTGGGAGATGCCTTTCCCACGACGCTGGAGGGGCTTGTTGGAGCTATTACTGCTGACCTCGGAGCTGTATCCCGATCCGGTCCTACCGGCGCTGTCGCTGCTGCCCCACACCGTGCGGACGGCGCCGGCGGAGGCTTCTTCGTTGCTGGAAGCGGGAAACGCAGACGCCGTGCTTGTCGACGCGCGCAACGACCTCTCGGCCGCGCGTGGTCTGTGCCGTCTGTTGAGCACGACGGGCCGGTCGATCCCGGTGTTGGCGGTGGTGAGCGAAGGCGGGCTGGTGGCGATCAGCGCCGACTGGGGGCTGGACGAGATCCTGCTGCCCAGCACGGGACCCGCCGAGATCGACGCCAGGTTGCGGCTGGTGGTTGGCCGACGCGGCGGTCTGGCTGACCAGGAGAGCGTGGGCAAGGTGAGCCTGGGCGAGTTGGTGATCGATGAAGGCACCTACACCGCGCGGCTGCGGGGCCGCCCGCTCGATCTCACCTACAAGGAGTTCGAGCTGCTGAAATACCTGGCGCAGCACGCCGGGCGTGTGTTCACTCGCGCGCAGCTGCTGCACGAGGTATGGGGATATGACTTCTTCGGGGGCACCCGGACCGTCGATGTGCATGTCCGGCGACTGCGGGCCAAACTCGGCCCCGAGCACGAAGCCCTGATCGGCACGGTGCGCAACGTTGGCTACAAGGCGGTTCGGCCGGCGCGCGGCCGGATGCCGGCCGTGGAACGCGACGACGAAGACACCGAGCCCGACCGAGATGGTCTCCCAGACCCGCTGGTCGACCCGCTGCGCAGTCAGTGACGTCGCTCGACTGGCGCTCCACACTGACCGCCGATGAGCAGCGCAGCGTGCGTGAACTCGTCTCGGCGGCAACCGGATTCGACGGGGTGGCACCCGTGGGTGAGCAGGTGCTGCGGGAACTGGGCCAGGACCGCACCGAGCATCTGCTGGTGCCCGGTTCGCGACCGGGTGGCGCGATCGTCGGCTATCTCAACCTCAGCCCGCCGCGCGAGGAGGGCGGCGCGATGGCGGAGTTGGTGGTGCACCCGCGTGCTCGGCGGCGTGGCATCGGCGCGGCCATGGCCCGCGCGGCGCTGGCCAAGACCGCGGGGGGCAACCAGTTCTGGGCGCACGGCACCCTGGAACCCGCTCAGGCGACCGCGTCCGCGCTGGGTCTGGTCCCGGTCCGCGGGCTGATCCAGATGCGACGCCCGCTTCGTGATATCCCCGAACCGACGTTCCCCGACGGGGTAAGGATCCGCACCTACGCGGGTGCATCGGATGACGCCGAGCTGCTCCGGGTCAACAACGCGGCCTTCGCCCGACATCCCGAACAGGGCGGGTGGACCGCAGTCCAGCTTGCCGAGCGGCGCAGCGAGCCGTGGTTCGATCCGGACGGCCTGTTTTTGGCCTTCGGTGATTCGAAAAGCGATCAGGCCGGCCGGTTGCTGGGTTTCCACTGGACCAAAGTGCATCCCGATCATCCGGGCCTGGGCGAGGTCTACGTGCTCGGCGTCGACCCGTCGGCGCAGCGCCGCGGTCTAGGGCAGCTGCTGACGTCGGTCGGTATCGCCTCGCTGGCCCGGCGGCTGGCCGGCCGGCAAGAACCCGACGTCGAACCCGCCGTGCTGCTCTATGTGGAGTCGGACAACGTCGCGGCGGTGCGGACCTACCAGAAGCTGGGCTTCACCACCTATAGCGTCGATACCGCCTACGCGCCGGCTGACGTGGATGGCTGACCGAAACCGGCGGAAGATGAGATGCGGTGTTGCCCAAGCACAATTTCGGGGTGACTTGGCAATCTGCCAGGGGAAGGCGGCCAGCAGCGCCGGCATCCGTCGAGAATGCGTTCAGGAAGCGAGATCGGTGAGGCTCGACACGGTGGGCAGGGTACTGGCGGTGGCCGTGGTTGCGGTGCTGATCTGCGGCGCGGTTTTGACCGGCTGCGGCAGCGATGGCAACCGCGCAGGCCCGACGATCTCCGGAGCACCCGTGGGCCCGGAGTTCTGTGCCGGCAAAAACTCCCTGACCGCGCAGGGGTCGACCGCTCAACAAAACGCCATCGCCATGTTCAACCGGGTGTGGGGCCAGCTGTGTCCGGGCAAGAAGGTCTCATACCAGCCGACCGGGTCGGGCGCGGGCCGCGAGCAGTTCATCGCCGGCCGTGTCGACTTCGCCGGATCGGATTCGCCGCTGGTCGCCGAGCAGATCGGCCCGGCTGCCAAACGCTGCCACGAAAATCCGGCGTGGGACCTGCCGCTGGTGTTCGGGCCAATCGCCTTGATCTACAACCTGCCCGGCGCTGCGACGTTGACCCTCGATGCCGACGCGCTGGCCATGATCTTCAGCGGCGCGATCCGGACGTGGAATGATCCGGTGTTGGTCGCGCTCAATCCGGGTGTGGTCCTCCCCAACACCAGCATCACGCCGATCTACCGGTCGGACTTGTCGGGAACCACCGACAACTTTCAGAAGTACCTGACCGCCGCCGCGCCACAGAGCTGGGCACACGGTGTTGGCAGCGAGTTTCACGGCGGTGTCGGCGAAGGTGTCCAGAGGCCGGCTGGGGTGATCCAGGCGGTGCAGGCGACGCCGGGCGCCATCGGATATGTCGAGAAGGGCGTCGCAGATCAGGCGGGCTTGCCGTTCGCGCAGCTCGACACCGGCGCAGGTGCGGTCCCCCTGACCGACGAAACGGCCCGCAACGCCATCAGCGCCGTCAGGTTCGCGACGACTGGCAATGATCTCGTGCTGGAGCTGAAGTCAATGTATGAGCTGCACGACGCGAAGGCTTACCCGCTGGTGCCGGCGACCTACGAGATCGTCTGCTCGAAGGGATACGACTCGGACACGGCCGCGGCGATCAAGGCCTTCCTCATCACCGCCGTCAGTCACGGTCAGACCGGCCTGGCGAAGGTCGGCTATGTTCCGCTGCCGGATAAGGTCAAGGAACGCTTGGTCACCGCGATCAACGCCATTGAGTAGGCCGAACAGGGGGGCTGCGCTGACACTGATCTTGGTGATCGCGATCATCAATATCGGCAATGTCGGCGCCAGGGTGCTTGCGAAGATCTTCGTCCCCAAGAAGTTGTAGGCAGGAGCTCACGTGGCCAAGCGGTTGGACCTCACCGATGTCAACATCTACTACGGGTCGTTTCACGCGGTCGCCGATGTGTCGCTGGCGATTCTGCCCCGCAGCGTCACGGCGTTCATCGGTCCGTCGGGCTGCGGCAAGACGACGGTGCTGCGCGCACTGAACCGGATGCACGAGGTCATCCCCGGCGGCCGAGTCGAGGGCACCGTGCTGCTCGACGATCAGAACATCTACGCCCCCGGCATCGACCCGGTCGGCGTCCGCCGGGCTATCGGGATGGTGTTCCAGCGGCCGAATCCATTTCCCGCCATGTCGATTCGCAACAACGTGGTAGCCGGCCTGAGGTTGCAGGGTGTGCGCAATCGCAAGGCGCTCGACGACACGGCCGAATACTCACTGCGCGGCGCAAACCTGTGGGACGAAGTCAAGGATCGGTTGGATAAGCCCGGCGGCGGATTGTCCGGGGGGCAGCAGCAGCGGTTGTGCATCGCGCGGGCCATCGCCGTGCAACCCGACGTGTTGCTGATGGACGAGCCGTGTTCCTCGCTGGACCCGATCTCGACGATGGCCATCGAAGACCTGATCGGTGAGCTCAAACAGGAGTACACCATCGTCATCGTCACCCACAACATGCAACAGGCAGCCCGGGTGAGCGATCAGACGGCATTCTTCAACCTGGAAACGGTAGGAAAGCCGGGCCGCCTGGTGGAGATTGGCAACACCGAGAAAATCTTCTCCAACCCGAACCAAAAGGCCACCGAGGACTACATCTCCGGGCGTTTCGGTTAGCCCGGCGACGCGAACTAAGGCGACGCGGAGGTCTTCTCGCCCTCGGGAAATGCACCGGTGGCCTGGAAGATGACACGTCGTGCCACTTCCACGGCGTGGTCGGCAAAGCGTTCGTAGAACCGACCCAACAACGTCACGTCGACGGCGGCCGCCACTCCGTGCTTCCATTCCCGATCCATCAGCACGCTGAACAAATGCCGGTGCAGGTCGTCCATCGCGTCATCTTCTTCGCGGATCTGGGCGGCCTTCTGCGGGTCGTGCGACAACACCACCTCTTGGGCACTGGTGCCCAATTCGACTGCCACTCTGCCCATTTCGGCGAAGTAACCGTTGACCTCTTCGGGCAGCGCATGCTGGGGATGCCGCCGGCGGGCAATCTTGGCCACGTGCAGCGCTAACGCTCCCATCCGGTCGATGTCAGCCACCATCTGGATGGCGCTCACGATCGCTCTGAGGTCACCGGCGACCGGCGCCTGCAACGCCAGCAGAACGAAAGCACCCTCCTCCGCCCGGGCGCTTAGGGTCGCGATCTTTTCGTGGTCGGAGATCACCTGCTCGGCCAGCACCAAATCGGCCTGCAGCAGGGCTTGAGTTGCCCGCTCCATGGCCATGCCTGCCAGCCCGCACATCTCGCCGAGCCGCTCGGACAATGCCGAGAGCTGCTCATGGTAGGCGGTCCGCATGTGGTAAAGCCTACGTTCCCGACCTTGGAAAATGCCTAAAGCGCCGCTGTAAAGCGGCTACTCGCAGGTGGTGTCGGCGGCGTTGGTGACGGTGAGGTCCTCGGGCAGCACGGTCGGCGGGCCGGAGGAATTGCGGCCTATCTGCACGCTGACCGAGGAGCCGCTGGGCGGGGGAGCGGACACCGAGCTGAAGTCCGGGCCAAGGACCACCTGCACCACGTGGCCGATCCCGGTCACCCGCTCGATCTTGAGATTGCCGAACGCCGCGGCCACGGTGGCGGCGGCCTGCTCGTTGCCGGGCGAAAAGAACACCGTCGTGGCCTTCAGCGAACTCGGGTAGTCGTCGGGAGTCATCACGTTGAAGCCGCCCCGCTGCAGCTGCGTAGTGGCAACGGCGGCCAGACCGGTCCGACCGGTTGAGTTGGAGACCTGCACCGTGACCTCTTGCGGCGCGGTCGTCGTCACCTGCTCGCGCTGAATCTCGTTGGTCGGGCCCGGCTGCGGCGCCTTCTTGGTGGTGGTGGGCGCCGTCGTCGGCGTGCTGCCCAGACGCTGCGCGTTGTGATCGTTTTCCAAGGGCAGCGGATCGTCGTCGATGATGGCGGTGAACAGTGCCTTCATGTCGGACGTACGCGGGGGCTCGTCGCCGTTCTCGTCTGTCACGCCGGTCGGAACGGTAACGAATGTCATGTGCCCGGCCGCCATATGCTGCAGCGATCGACCGAGTTCGACCAGGTCTTTGGTCTTGACGTTGTCGACGTAGCTGTTACCGATGAACATGTCGACGACGTTGTTGAGCTTGTTGAGGTTGAACAACGTGTCCTCGGAGATCATCGAACGCAGCAGCGACGACAAGAACAACTGCTGGCGTTTGATGCGCCCGTAGTCACCGTTTCTCTCGGTGGTGACCTGGCGGGCTCGCACATAATTCAGCGCGGTCGGCCCGTCGACGACCTGGCGTCCGGCGTGCGCGAGCACCGTGCCCAGTTCGTAGTCCTGCAACGGGGTGGTACTACAGACCTCGACACCGCCGAGGGCCTGGACCATCCGCGCGAAGCCGACGAAGTCGGTGGCGATGAACCGGTTGATGCTCAAGCCGGACAGTTTCTGAATGACCTTGACCAGGCACTTCGGACCGCCGAAGGAGAACGCCGAGTTCAGCTTGGTCTCGGTGTAGACCAGTCTGGGACCCGTCGTACCCGTTTTCTCGTCGTAGTTGGATCCGTATTCGCCGGTGTCGGGGTCCCAGGCTTCGCATTGGATCGGCGTGATGGCCAGATCGCGCGGGAACGACACCGCGACCACCCGCGCGCGGCTGGCCGGAATGTTGACCAGCATCACGGTGTCCGAACGTGCGCCCCCGGCGTCCTCGGTGCTACCGGCGCCGATATTGGCGTTGTCTCCGGCGCGGGTGTCCATGCCGACGATCAAGAAGTTCTCGTCGCCGTACTGCCCGCTGGGGTTGACGATGTCGCCCGAATGCGGGTCTAGCGCGCTTATCGTGTTGAGTCGGTTGTTTTTCGACGCGCTCCACTGCCATGCCCCGCCGGTCAGCGCCAACGCCAGCACGGCAAATAGCGCCGCCAGCGAGCGCGCGGCCAGCAACATCGGGCGCCGGCCGGATTTCGGTCTTGGCTCGGGGGCGGTGGCGGGCGATGTTCGGCGGATCCGAACGGGCCCCACCCGCTCCGACCGGGGCGGCCCCTGGCCGGGTTGCTCGGATTCGCAGCGGTCGTGGTCGCCAAGCGAGGCGCCGTGCCGGTAGGTGGCCGCCCCGAGGTCGGGCAGCTCCGAACGAAACTCGAGAGCGTAGGCCGGGATGGCGATGGCCTCGGTGTCCAGCTGGTCGTCGGGGTCGTCGGCGACCTCCGGGGCATAGCCGGTTGGCTCGGGGTCCGGAGCGGCATGACGGTGGGCGGGGTGATCAGGAGAAGCAGCGCCGAGCTTGGCGATCAGGTCGGCAACACTGACGCCGCCGTCGATGTGACTACCGCCCCTCTCGGTGCGCGGGGAGTCATCGAGCGCTGGCCCGGGGAACCGTTCCCACGGCGTGGCGCCTCGCGTTTGCCCCGGAGTTGCGGTAATCCAGTTATGACCGCCGACCGTGTGCCGGTGGTCAGGACTGGCAATATTCTCGCCGTCACTCATGTCCTACCGGCCTCCGAAAGTCTGATACGGACCGCTGCGGTGTTTGGCCGCGGGCCGTGCGCACACGTCAGCGCAGCGCCGCGGTGATCGGCGCCGCATTTCAGCAAGGCTCACATCGTACTGATATATCGATCCAGACGCGATTTCGGGAGCGTCTCGATTCAGCCACCCGAATGCATGACGTCCGCCCCGTCCGGCACCCGGCAGTCGTCGGGGTCGTTGAGCCAGCCGTCCGGAAGGGCCACCCGGGCGGGAGAACCCTGCCGGCCCCGCGGGCCGGTCGCGGCGTCCGGGAACCGGACGGTGGGGTCCAGCCCGTGCAGCAGGCAGTCAAGTTCATCGAGCGTCTTGACCAGTGCCAGTGCCCGCCGCAATTGGGATCCGGCCGGGAAGCCGTGCAGGTACCAGGCGATGTGCTTCCGGATATCGCGCATGCCCTTGTCTTCACCGAAGTGTGCGGTCAGCAGTGCGCCGTGCCGACGGATGATGTCGGCGACCTCGCCGAGCGTGGGTGGGGTGGGTGCCGGGCTGCCGGTAAACGCGGCGGACAACTCGGCGAACAGCCATGGCCGGCCCAGGCAGCCGCGGCCGATGACGACGCCGTCGCAGCCGGTCGCGGCCATCATGGCCAACGCATCGCTGGCATCGTAGATGTCGCCGTTGCCGAGCACCGGAATCGTCCGGACCTGCTGCTTGAGCTGGGCGATCTGTTCCCAATCGGCGGTACCGGCATAGCGTTGCGCCGCGGTACGGGCGTGCAGCGCGACCGCAGCCGCACCTTCGGCTTCGGCGATGCGGCCGGCGTCGAGGTGGGTGTGGTGGTCGTCGTCGATCCCGATCCGGAACTTGACCGTGACGGGCACCCCGAAGCCTTCTGCGGCGCGTACCGCGGCGGCAACGATCTGACCGAACAGCCGCCGTTTGAACGGCAGCGCCGCACCGCCGCCGCGTTTGGTCACCTTGGGCACCGGGCAGCCAAAGTTCATGTCGATGTGATCGGCCAACCCTTCGCCGGCGATCATCCGAGCGGCCGCGTACGTGGTGTCGGGGTCGACGGTGTAGAGCTGCAGCGAACGCGGTGACTCGTCCGGGGCGAACGTCGTCATGTGCATGGTGACCGGGTGGCGCTCCACCAGCGCCCGTGCGGTCACCATCTCGCAGACGTAGAGCCCGCTGACCGTGCCGACCCGCGACTGTTCTAGCTCACGACACAGCGTCCGGAATGCGACGTTCGTCACACCGGCCATCGGAGCCAGCACAACCGGGCTGGCGAGCTCGATCGGGCCGATGCGCAACGGTCACTACCGCCCGCTCATCCTCAGCGTGCCCTTGGTGGAGAGCACCTTGCGGGCGGTCATCTTGTCAGCCATGCGGGCCTGCCGGGCGAGGTAGCGCTGTTTGGACTCCTCGAACTTGTCGCACTCGCCCTCGAGTTCCTCCATCAGCTTCCCGAGGTCGTCCTGCATCCAGGCGGCCTCGCCGGTGAAGTCGGTGCGCTCGAAGATGCGCCACTTTTTCAGCACCGGCTTGACGACCTCCTCGAGGTGGATCCGGATGTCGTAGACGCCGCCGACGGCGATGATCACCGCCTTGCGGCGGAACTCGGGCACCAGAAAGCCGGGCATCCTGAAGTGGCGCAAGATCAGGTGCAGTGACTTCATCGCCTGGTTGGGGGCGAGATCGAACGCGGCCTCGCTGACGTCGCGGTAGAAGATCATGTGCAGGTTCTCATCGGCCGAAATCTTGGCCATCAGCTGGTCGGCGACGCTTTCGTTACAGGCCTTGCCGGTATTGCGGTGCGACACCCGGGTCGCCAGCTCCTGGAATGTGACGTAGATGACGGAATCGGTGACGCTGTCGGCGAAGTAGTCGCCCTGGTAGTTCTGACCCGGACTGAAGCCCCGGTTGACCACCTCGAGGCGAAGCTTTTCCAGCTCGACGGGGTCGACCGAACGGGTCACCACCAGGTAATCGCGCAACGCGATGCCGTGTCGGTTCTCCTCGGCCGTCCAGCGGTTGACCCACTGCCCCCACGCGCCGTCCATGCCCATGTTCATCGCGATCTCGCGGTGATACGACGGCAGGTTGTCCTCGGTGACCAGGTTCTGCACCATCGCCACCTGGGCGACGTCGGAAAGCTTGCTCTGCTCGGGGTCCCAATCCTGGCCGCCGAGTGCGTAGAAGTTCTTGCCGTCCGACCACGGGATGTAGTCGTGCGGATTCCAGGGCTTGTGCATGCTCAGGTGCCGGTTCAGGTGCTGCTCGACGACCGGTTCAAGTTCGTGCAGCAGCTGTAGGTCGGTCAGCTCGGCTGACATGGCCCCTCCAGTTATCTGTGTCTAATGGTTGCAGTCAATATATCTGTGTCTCTCAGTAGCATCAAGTTTGCCCCCCGCGTGGCATGTTGCGATCGCGAAAGCGGCCGCCACCGGCGGATATGGTGCAGGCGCCCGGGGGGCGAACTTCAGTCGTGCGGCCCGGCTGGCACGGTGTGCTCGGATTCGCCCCGTTCGCGGTGGGTTGCGTAGGTGGCGGCGGTGGAGAGCAGCATGTCGACGCAATAGTCGATGAATTGCCGGCGGGTGGCGCCCAGCCGTCCGTTCAGATATGCGGTAAACAGACCGGTGAGAGCGCCGATCAAGCTGGTGGCGACCAGTTTCTGCAGAATCGGATCACCGATCCGGGACAACTTGCGTTGCAGCAACTCGATGAAGTTCGGCATCCACTCCGCACCCGAGCGGGTCAGCACCGGTTCCCCCGCCGGTGCCAGGAGCAGCACGCGCCCGCGTACCGGATCATCGACCATCAGCTCGACGAACTGCTCGACGGCGTCGCGTGGGGTTTTCGCGGAGGTGAGGGTGGTCATCGCCCGTGTGCAGACGTCGTCGTAGACCGCGCGAACGAAATGCTCACGGTCGGCGAAGCTTTCGTAAAAGTAGCGTTCGGTCAGGCCGGCGTGGCGGCAAACCGCGCGGACGGTCAGTGCCGGTCCGCCTTCCCCGCCGAGCAGCTGCACACCGGCGGCGATGAGATTGTCTCGACGTAGGGCGTGCCGACTCTCCAAGGGGACACCGGACCAGCGACCCCGCTTTTGACCGGTCGGCACATCACTCCTAAACTCCATCGTGACAACGTGTGTAGTCAGAAATCCTGTCGCCAAGGAAGATCAGCAGACAACCACCAGTGACCCAAGATACTTCTGCCACCTGCCCGCTGACCAGCACAACGATGGAGACTGCCGTGTCGTTTCTGGGCGAGGCTGCCGGAGAGGCGGCAATGCCAACTGAATCCGACGGACTGGCCGGCGGCTGCCCGGTGTCGCCGCTGGGCTATGAATCGCCGCCGCTGCCGCTCGGTCCGGCTTCCCTGACGTGGCGATACTTCGGCGACTGGCGTGGCATGCTGCAGGGGCCGTGGGCCGGATCCATGCAGAACATGCACCCGCAGCTGGGGGCGGCGGTCGAAGATCACTCGACGTTCTTTCGGGAACGGTGGCCGCGGCTGCTGCGGTCGTTGTACCCGATCGGCGGAGTTGTGTTCGACGGCGATCGAGCCCCGACCACCGGTGCCGAGGTGCGCGACTACCACATCACCATCAAGGGTGTCGACGCTGCGGGCCGTCGCTACCACGCCTTGAACCCCGATGTCTTCTACTGGGCACACGCCACCTTCTTCGTCGGCACTCTGCATGTGGCCGAGCGCTTCTGCGGTGGCTTGACCGAAGCGCAGAAGCGTCAGCTATTCGACGAACACGTCCAGTGGTACCGCATGTACGGCATGAGCATGCGGCCCGTGCCGGCGACCTGGGAGGAGTTCGGGGACTATTGGGATCACATGTGCCGCAACGTGCTAGAGAACAACTTTGCGGCACGTGCCGTGCTCGATCTGACCGAACTGCCCAAACCTCCGTTCGCCCAACGGATTCCGGATTGGCTGTGGGCGGTGCAGCGCAAGTTGCTGGCCCCGTTCTTCGTCTGGCTGACCGTCGGCCTCTACGACCCGCCCGTTCGCGAGCTGATGGGCTACCGGTGGTCGCGCCGCGACGAATGGTTGCACCGCCGCTTCGGCGACGTCGTCCGGCTCGTGTTCGCCGTCGTGCCGTTCCGGTTTCGGAAGCATCCGCGGGCCCGGGCCGGCTGGGACCGCGCCAGTGGCCGGATCCCGGCCGATGCCCCGCTGGTGCAGACGCCCGCGCGCAACCTGCCGCCGCCCGACGAGCGCGATAACCCCATGCACTACTGCCCTCAGGTCTGACCGGCCTGCGGCGTCAGCCGTGCGTGTGGCTGTGCACCTCTTCGAGGCCGGCCTGATGCACGTGCCGATGCGTGTGCTCGGTCCCGTCGTCGTGGGTGTGCGCATGCTCGTGCGTCACGTGGTCGTGGGTGTGGCTGGTGTGCGCATGGGTGTGAGTCACGTCGCCATGGTGGTGTTCGTGTGCATGCGGCGCGTCGTGTGTGTGGTGTGCCATGTCGCCCTTTCCTTTGTTTGAAATATGTTGTGCTTACTGTGAATTCGTTTACCCGGCATCCTCGGTAACCGGCGTTTTGGTGACCGACTGCAGCCCGGCGTCGGCGCGGTGGTGGCGGGGAACCCCGGGACCGGCGTGTTCGGCGTTGAAGACGGCATCGATGACGAGCTGGCGTACGTGCTCGTTCTCCAGGCTGTAGAAGATCGTGGTTCCATCCCGGCGGGTGCGCACCAGCCGCGCCATCCGCAGCTTTGCCAGATGCTGGGAGACTGACGGCGCCGGCTTGCCCACCTGCTCGGCGAGTTCACTGACCGACATTTCGCGGTCCGCCAGCGACCACAGGACCTGTACGCGGGTAGCGTCGGCGAGCATTCGGAACACCTCGACCACCAAGCCGACCTGGTCATCGGGCAAGGGATCAGGTCTACTACCTGCGTACATACGCAAATAATAGAGCAGTAAGGGGGTGTGTCGTCAAGGGTCGGTGCGGGATCAGCCCGCAGGAGCGGCGGTCGCGGTGCGTTCACCGCCGTTGCGTTCCTGCCAGAACCGGTAGACGTCCACCGCGGCAGCCCTGATGTCGGGCCGGGGCTCGTGGCGCATCGGCAGGCGTCGGTTCTGCCAGTCCTTGGCGAATTCGTCGTAGAAGGTGGCCAGCTCGAAATACCTGCGGTCGTCGACGTAATGCGGCTCATAGTCGTCGCGCGTCGTCAGAAAGACGACCTCGTCGGGTGAGCAGTAGTACAGCGATCCAAGGCACATCGGACACGGATGGGCCAGCACATAGATAGTGGTACCGACCAGGTGCTCGGTGCCCAGCTTGGTGCACGCGGCACGGATGGCAAGGATCTCGGCGTGGGCGGTCGGATCCTTGGTTTGGGCGACCTTGTTGGCGCTCTCGGCGAGAACCTCGCCGTCCTTGACGATGACGGTCGCGAAGGGCCGGCCACCCTCTGCGACGTTCTGGCGCGCCAGGTCGATGGTCCGCTGAGCGAAATCGGTCACTGGTCCTCCGTCGCGAACGGTGCGGGCAGATGACTCGGAGGGTAGTCGGCCGCGGAGCCCGTGACAGTAGCTAGACTGTCTATATTTGTTGTATATCTGTTTTGGTTGAGGAGGCAACATGGGGCGCACCGATCATGATCGCTGGGACCTGGCGACGAGTGTTGGGGCGACGGCGACGATGGTCGCCGCCCAGCGTGCGCTGGCCGCCGACCCGCAATACTCGTTGATCGATGACCCGTACGCGGCACCACTGGTGCGCGCCGTCGGTATGGACGCCTTCACGCGGCTAGTGGATGGGCGGATTCCCGTCGAGGAGGACTCCGAGTTCGATCCGGAGCGAATGGCCCGGGGGATGGCCTGCCGCACCAGGTTCTACGACCAGTTCTTCCTTGAGGCCACGCAGAGCGGCATCGGCCAGGCGGTGATCCTGGCGTCCGGGCTGGACGCCCGCGCCTACCGCCTTGCTTGGCCGGCGGACACCATCGTCTACGAGGTAGACATGCCGGCGGTGATCGAGTTCAAGACCGCGACGCTGAGCGGTCTCGGTGCCGAGCCGGCCACCGAACGGCGGACTGTCGCGGTGGACTTGCGCGATGACTGGGCGGCGGCGCTTCAGACGGCGGGTTTTGATCCGAAGGTGCCAACGGCCTGGAGCGCTGAAGGGCTCCTGGTCTACCTACCCGATGATGCGCAGGATGCGCTGTTCGACAACATCACCGCGTTGAGCGCTCCCGGTAGTCGGCTGGCCTTCGAATTCATCCCGGACACCGAGATCTTCGCGGACGAGCGGTGGCGCAACCATCACGACCGGATGCGCGAGCTCGGATTCGACATCGACCTCAACGATCTCGTCTACCACGGCCAACGCAGCCACATTCTGGACTATCTGACCCGCGATGGCTGGCAGACGTCGTCGCATACGGTCAAGGAGCTGCACGAGGCCAACGGCTTTGGCTATCCCGACGACGAACTCTCGGCCGCGTTTTCCGACTTGACCTACAGCAGCGCGATACTCACGCGCTGAAGTGACACTCCCGGGTCGGCTCGCCTACTGGCGAAGGAGCTCCTCCTTCAGGCGGCTGGTGATCATTTCCTGAAACACGACCTGAGCCGGGCCGTACAGGTCCTGGAATGTCGACACCAGGGCGTCCCTGTTGAACTCGGGAATGGAGCCGCCGCCGGGCGTCCAAAAGCTATCAATATCCAGCAGAAAGAAGGGCCCGGTTTCGGCGGGCGTGGTCCGGCGCAGGTGGTAATTGGCATCAAGCGCTTGGCCGACACCCGGGCCGTAGCGCACGATGAGCGATTTGCCCGGCTGCGCCTCACGGTAGACGGCGGCCCCCTGCCACTCGGTCAGGAACAGGCCACCGGGCGTGAAGCGCTGCGGCCCGAGCAGCTGCTCGTCGATCCAGTTGCTCCACGTGATGCGGCCATCGACGCCCGCGGGGACGCGGATCTCCAGCACAAAGCGCAGACCGATGCGCTCCAACCCCACGATCGACGACACCTGCGCGCGGGCGTCCACGACCCGCATCACAATGTCGGTGAAGGCCTCGAAGCTGCGGTAGGCGCTGGTCTCGACGACGATCGCCTGGTTCTTCAGCGAGGCGGCAATGGTGTTATCCCGGTTGACGTAGCGAACAAAGCGATCGGCGACCGGGGTCGGCGCCGCGCCGGGGGCCGTCATCCCCCAACTGACGTCCTGCGCCTGGCGTTCGATCGGTAGGTCATTGATGAGCAGGTGCTTGAGCTCCCGACTCGCTGAATCGGTGAGGGAATCCGTTGTGGGGTGCCGGACTTCCACCGTCACCAGAGCCACGGGCGCGTTGGGCTGGACCTCATCCTGATTCGTCTCGGGGAGCATAGACAGCAGCATAGCGGCGGAGTTTTGATCCGATGCCGCATCGCGAAATAGGAGAACATGCGGGTCTGTCAAGCATCAGCCGACGTAACTGTCAGGCATCACCCGAAGCCAAATGTCAAGCATCAGCCGAGGTCATACACCACATCGGTGCCCCCACTAGGACTCGAACCTAGGACCTGCGGATTAAAAGTCCGTAGCTCTACCAACTGAGCTATAGGGGCGCGGACGTTCAGGATACTGCGTTGGTTGGACGGCGCGTTTGAGGATTGGGCCCGGGGTGACCTAAGCTGACGTGGCTCCCAACGGTCACCACGTTGCGAGTGCCCCGGAGAGATTCGGTTCTGGCCCCCTTCGTCTAGACGGCCTAGGACGCCGCCCTTTCAAGGCGGTAACGCGGGTTCGAATCCCGTAGGGGGTACCTGGACGCGGTACAACGGAGTAGGTAGCACAGCAAGGCCCTGTGGCGCAGTTGGTTAGCGCGCCGCCCTGTCACGGCGGAGGTCGCGGGTTCGAGTCCCGTCAGGGTCGCCAGTACGGCGAGGCACATGCTGCCTTCCGGCCAGGTAGCTCAGTCGGTATGAGCGTCCGCCTGAAAAGCGGAAGGTCGGCGGTTCGATCCCGCCCCTGGCCACCATCTTTGACCTGCACGGACGCGGTGACGGCACTCTATGGATGTTTCGGTGTGTCCGGTTCTTGTCCGTTCGCTTGGTCCGCGACGGAGCTGTTGAGCCGGTCAAGGTTCGTGGCGACGTGGTCGAGTTCATCGGAGTAGAGGTCGCTGTAGATATTCGCGGTGACGGTTGGCGTGGAGTGCCCCATCGTTTTCTGCACGTAGCGGAGGTCGGCGCCGGAAGCCCGGGCCAGGCTGGCGTAGGTGTGGCGTAGGTCGTGAATCGTCAAGGGCGCCAGTTGTGTTGTCTGCAGAGCACGAGACCAATGCACGTGGCGGCGCCAGTTGTTTGATCTGAGGAAGCCACCGTTCGGCGAGGTGACCGCTTGTTCCCCTGGCGCGCGGCTGGCAATTCGTGGCGTTAGTGCGTCGATGACGACCTGAGGGAGCGGAACAGTCCGAACGGCCGAGCGCGTCTTTGGCGGTCCGACGATGATCCGCCCTTCCACTTCCGGCGCCGCCTGGCGGACGTAGAGCCGGCGCGCCGCCAGGTCGATGTCGCCGACGCGCAGGCCGACGAGTTCAGACCAGCGCAATCCGGTGAACGCCAGAATCGTGACGACGTCGCCTTGGTCGCCGCATGCCGCCGCGAGAGCGGCAACCTCGGTCGCCGTGAGGTAACGGTGCCGTTCTCGGGCGGGTATCCGCCCCGCCGAAACGCCCTGCGCGGGGTTGCTGTGGATTCGACCGTCCTCCCGCGCCATCTCAAGGATCGACCGGAGTAATCGGAGCGTGGCCAATTTCGCCCAAGGGCCGACGGTGAGGGTATCGACGAATTGCTGCACGTCCCTGCGGCTGATTTGTTCGAGTGGGACACTGCCGAAACGGGGGCTGATGCGGAGTTCCCAATGCTGGGTGTAGCCGCTCCACGTCTTGGGTGACACCGCTGGGCGTTTCGACGCGCTGTATTGAGCCCAGATTCCGGCGAGGTTGGTGCGGCCGAGCCGAGGGTCGAAGCGCCTGCCACCGATCGCCGCTTCACCGTCACGCTCGGCCTTGAACGCGCGCGCCTCCCGTAGGGTAGCGAACGTCGAGGACGTCTCGACCCATCCTGACGGGGAGCTGGGATCCCGCACCAGATAGCGCACTTGATAGCGCGGCTGACCGGCTGAATTGATCCGCTTTCGGATACCGCGCGGTCCCGATCCGGCCACTTAGCGGCGCACCTGCTTGAGCCAAGCGCGGACTTCCGCTGCGTCCCAGCGTCTTACGCGATCAGATAACGTGTAGCAGGGCGGTCCCACGTCTTCGCCATGTTCGCGCAATGCGCCCCAGCGGCTCACGGTGGCGGCGGACACGCCAAGCAGCTCGGCGACCTGCTCCGCTGTCAGAAGCTCCGGAAAGGTCGCTATCGCGGTGGCGGTGGCGTTGACGCCGAGAGTTGTCATGCCGATGTCCTCAGTTCTCTGTGGGGCCAGCGGGACTTGAGCTTGCTAACCCGTATTCTTGTGCAACAGAACGGATTAACGAATCGGGCCAGAAGTCGGCGCGTACTCGCATCGTTGACCCGTCTTCGGCGATGACGTATCCGGTCCCAGGCTGATTTGGGTTGATCCGATGCGCGGGGGCGGCGTCGGCGAGGCCGTCACCCAGGACCATGGCGACCTCGTCGCGTGAGCGCAGCCGCAGTGCGACGGTCTGGCTGAACAACCCGCGCATGGGCACAATCTCCTTGCGAGGGTCCTGCATGAAGGCGGCGACCACGATGCCTACGGCCCTGCCCTTTGTCAGGATGCGTGAGAGCGAGCCCGCAACTTGCTTCCTCTGTGCGGCGTCCGTCATGTACGCGGTCAAGCCCGCCAATTCATCGATGAGCAGCACGACGAGAGGCTCTGCGGTGGTCGGTGTGTGCGAACGCGCTCGGCCGGCCATCCGGCGACCGCGGCTCTCTAGTAGCTCCTCCAGCTTGGTCAGCAGTCTCGCGGCCTGGGCCTCGGTCGTCGCGATGCCGCTGAATAGTGTGGATCCGACTGAGACTTCGATCCCGTACTTGAGATCCACGGCGAACAGCCGCACGGTTCCCGCCTTGATGCCTGGGCCTAATCCGCCTGCAATGCCCCAAAAAATGGAACCCTTTCCCGCCCCGGAGCACCCAACAGTGAGCGTGTGGAGGCCGGCGATGTGGAGTGCCCATGCCGACCCGTTCTCCCGTCGGCCGATCTTGACGTAGCTCGCCTCGGAGTTGGTTGGCACTGTGGCCACTTCAACGACCGCCAGCTGTTGTCGCATAACGAATTCCATGCGAACCGTGCCGGGTGCGGTCACCGTCGAGCGGGCGGAATGTGCCCCGACAGCGTCACGGATTGCGGGGACCGCGTTTTCCAGATCGTCGACCGTCTGGCCGGTCCGTGTGCGGACTGTCAGGCGTAGGCAGTCACCGGACATGCTCACCCCGACAAGGCGAGGATGAGTCCAGACTGTCCTCGTCCTGCTCTTGCCCTGTGCATCCGTGCGCGTGACGTGCTCGGAAGTCGACAACCCGCAGGCCTTGGCAACCCGGGGCCAGGAGATCGACGCCCAGAGCAGCCATCGGGCCCGAGACGCTGGGGTTGCAACAGAACGCTCAAACGTGACGGGGGACCGCAGTTTCCAAACGACGAGCGCAAGGATGGCCACCCCGGTCGCCGCGAGGAGCCACATAGCACCGACGGTCAGCACGTGCGCGAGGTCAAGGAAGTCGGTGCCGCCGTCGGGATCTGGAATCGAATACGGATCGCTAGGTACCGCGGGGTCGTACGGGCTCATGCTGACGCCCGGTCTGTCGCCGAGGACGCCGCCTTGCCGGTGTCCGCAGTCATGCCTGAGGCCCGAAAAGACCAAGCGATGCGGCCGGATTCACTCGAACGGTCGACGTACGGCAATACGCAAAGCTCCTCGAAAACGACTGGCGTGAAGGGCATTCCGGCACTGTTCGGCGGGCACACAGGCTGCTTGGGTGTTGCGAACTTGACGGTGAGAGTGCGTGCTCGCTTGCTAGCTGCCGGGTCGCCGTCGAGGACTTCGACCTGCCACAACGGTGCGCCTGATTCTCGATCAGTTGCCTGGACCTTGTTGTCCTTCGTGGACCGCTCGTAATCGATCACCGCCGTCACGTCGGACACGACGAATGCTTTGTGTGGGAAAACCTGCTGGTGGGACACCTTGAGCCATTTCGGCACGGACATTTGTCGACCTTTCGATAGAACTGCTCTAGACAAGTTGAGGTTACATAGTCGTCTAGAGGAGTGCAACGGTCGGCGATTGATTAGCCGAAGACTGTGGGCTCAGCGGGCCGGGAACTCGTATTCGAGCAGGTAGGCGGAGGCGACTTTCACGGTGTCGCAGACCTCAACTGCAATGTCGTTCGTGTCGTAGGCGGTTCGCAACACCGTCAGTACGGGAACGCCTTGTTCAAGTTCCAGCTGCCGCCGCTCTTCGGGAGTCGGCATCCGAGCTCCCACTTCCTCGGTGAAGCGGCTGAGTGCATGGTTGTTCTCCTCCAAGCGGGCGTAGATACCACCAGGCCCCGTGTCCGCCTGCTCGATCTTCGTACCTTCAGCGAAAGCAGCTGGGATGAAGGAGACCGCCGTCTCAACTGGCCGGCCATTCGCTAGGTATCGCCTCGATCGCACGACAACGTCATCATTGGGCGACACTTTAAGTCGCTCAGCTACAAAGGAATTCGGCTTCTGTCGATTCACGACGATATTGTCGACTTGCGGCGAGTAACCGGATTTTTCAGCTTCCACAGTGAACGCCGCCTTGCCTTCCGCGCGGTGCTTTCGCGCGAATCGATCTGACGCCAATCTGTGAATCGGCGGCGTCGGGCGGACGAACACACCGCGGCCGTGTTGCGAGATGACCAATCCCTCGGAACGAAGCTCATGCATTGCTTGTCTTACAGTCATGCGGGCCACGCCGAAGTGCTCGATCAATTCCGCCTCGGACGGCAGTCGTTCCCCAGGCGGTAGCTGGTTGTGAATAATCGCTGCTCGCAACATGCCCGCGATCTGCCGATATGGCGGCTTGTCGTCCGCTCGGTCGATCTGTCCAAGTTGCAGCACCCGCTGACCTTCCCCTACATGTCTAGACGACTAGTCTAGGAAGGCAGTCAACCCCATGTCACGTCGCCGGCATCGAACAATGGAGACCAACGATGGGAACCACACCAAAGCACTCGGTCAGTGTCGCCGGCATCGTCGTCCGGGACGATGGTCGGGTTCTTGTGATCCGCCGAGACGACAATGACCACTGGGAAGCCCCCGGTGGCGTACTGGAACTTCACGAATCCTTCGAGGATGGCGTTCGGCGCGAAGTCCTCGAGGAAACGGGTTTAGAGGTCACGGTGGAACGTCTGACCGGCGTTTACAAGAACCTCACTCATGGGATAGTCGCTCTCGTCTATCGCTGCCGTCCGGCCGAGGGAATCACACACCCGACAGCCGAGGCGCGCGAAGTTCGTTGGATGACAAGTGAAGAAGTACAGTCAGCGATGAATCCTGCCTTCGCCGTGCGCGTTCTGGATGCGTTGGAAGACGATGTGCATTCACGAGCGCACGATGGCGTGAACCTCGTGTCGGATTAGACGCCGTCGACGGAACTCCCGGGCTGGTAAGTGCGGGCGAAATGAATGACTTCTGGCGGAACACCTGTGTAGCTGAAGCGGAAACCGGCGATCACCTGGGGGCTCTGCTCGTGGACAAGCGCTCGGGTTCCTGGCCGCTCGTCGAAGAGATCATCGAATTCGACGACGGTTTGGCAGACCTGCGTTAAGTCCGGATGGGTGATGTCGCGGAGTTCCCGGTTGGCGTCGACGAACCGCTGCGCAACTTCATGCAGCAGTTCCAGCAGGCTCGGGTTCTCATCGAGCGCCGCGAATTCATCTCGGAGATTGCGGTTCAGCTTCGGCGATTCAACCATCACCGACCTGTCGATTAGCAAGTCGTACATAGCTACCGTTTGACCACTGTCGCCACGAGTAATCTCGGCGCTCAGCGCGATCGCGTCCATCTTGTCGTGAACCATCACGTTGCGGAGCCCATAAAGGTACCGATACCCGCGACAGCTGTCATACAGCTGGCCGAAGACGGCCTTCGCCGTCTGATGAGCTTGACTGTCCGTCCCATGGCGATCACAGACGTCCTGATACGTCTGCTCCTGGTGGTATACCAAACTCATGCACAGTGAGAGGGCGGCGGCACGGAGCTGCGTGTTCCAGAGCGTTGCACCCCGTGGGTCGGTGTTTGGGCGAATCTCTTTGGACGCCAACGCCGCATTAGCGCCTTTCCACACCGTCTCGAACACCTTCAGCGAGCCTTGCACGTAAGTGAAAACGTTAGCCACGACGATGTCGTGCAGCATACGCTCAGCGGACTTATAGCGCTGGTAATCCTCATCGCACAAATCGCATATGTGCTCTATCCGAACATCAGATTGGCCCGTGGGGTCGGCAGCAATGAGGAATGCCGCTGGCGCGGCTACGGGATCGTTGTTAGCCCGACTCATGTGTATCGCTCTCTTTCTGCCGTTGTTGCCGCCATCATGTGTAGCAGTGCCCACCGACGCGAAAGAGCTGACCGGATGATTCCGAGGCGCGATATCCCCGGCAAAGCATGGTCGTGTTGATGGTCTATCGGACGATTAGTGTGTGGACCTTAATGGGGCCCGCCGGCGAAACTCGCGTGCAGATCTGTTAGTGCGACTTCGGCTCTCGCCAGGATCTCTGCCGCGCAGAGAGCGCAGTAGGTGGTCTGGCTCTGTGGGCCGTCGCGCACCACTAAACACGTCTGACCCTTGAGGATTACATGGGTCTGTTTTCGGTAGCATTTGCGTTTCTTTCCCGCGACTTCGGCGTCTACATGCTTGAGGATGTTCTTTACTGCGGCCACTAGTTCACTCCTTAATCGCAGTCTTGATTGACTCCGCTACCTGGTCGCCGATCTCGTCGAGAGAGTCATAGGCGGCTTGCAGCTGGTCGAGCGTCCATTTGTCACGGGTCTTCTCGTTCTGTCCGACGAACTTGTTAATCTCGCGATTGAGCTGCACGAACAGCGCGTCGGCGTTGTTGCCACGCACCCCCCTGATCGCCCGGCTGATGTCGAAACCCGCTCGGGCGAGTCCGAGGTCGGTGAGGATGCGCTGATGGACCGATTTCGATCGAGTGTCGAGCCGACCTCGTAATGTTTGGCGCTTTACTTGCGGCTGTATGGGGACTTCTTCGGCCGGTGCTTCCTGATGTGTCCGGCGATGCGCCAACTGCGTCCGCAACTGGTCGGCGGTGACGCCAAGTTCGCGGAATGAGAAGCCCCCCGGTCCTTTGGCATCGAGCATTTCGTCGATGACCCGGTCGTCAGACGGGTCGAGGAATGGGCGGTTGAGGAAGTGGCTGAGCCGTTCATCCTGTGCAACGGGGTCATCGAAGCGTTGGACGATCTGCCCGGCGTCGCCGGTTACGTACCGGCCGCCTGAATCATCACCTTCGCCGCGGGCCCACCCCTTGACGATGTGCTGGTCTTGAGTGTCAAGTTCACGGAACTCGTCCCACTGCTCTTCATTGTTTAGCCCTACGTGTGAGACGACAAAGCCTTGGTTGTTGGCGCTGTTTGGATCGTTTGGGTCGACGGTCCGCATCACCCGCCCTACGAATTGGATGTAGGGCGACAGTGAACGGTACGGACGGAATATTGCCGCCACGCTGAGGGGTGGGTGGTCAAATCCCTCGCTGAGCATGGCTACTTGAACGATGACGTCGATTTGGTTGTTGCGCAGTTTGGCGAGCACTGCGGCCTTGCGCTCGTCGGGCAAGTCGCTATGGATCGTCTCCGCCTGCAAGCCTAGTTCCTGGAAGATTGCGCGTACCTGGTCGGCGTGGTCGATCGACATGGCTGCCGCCGCGATTTGATGGGGGAAGCCGGTGGCGGCCTTAAGTGCCTGTAGTTTTTCGACCGCCTTCCCGGCGATATGGCGGTTGCACTCGTCGGATAGGGCAACGCCGCGTCGAAACCAGGCCTCCTCCTTCAATTCGAGGATTTGTTCCAGCGTGTAGGTGGCGGTCTCGTCTCGCGCTGTGAAGGTGATCTCGGCGGGGTGGGCCGACGCCGAGACGACGTGCTTGATGTAGCCGTTGAGCATCGCCCGGGCGAATGGATAGCGGTAGATCAGGTCGCCTAACAGGTCTTTGTTGTCGGCGCGGAACGGAGTTGCTGTAAGGCTCACGAAGAACGCTTGTGGGAATGCGCGGACGACTTTCTGCCAGCTCTCCGCGGCGACGTGATGTCCCTCGTCGATGATGACCAAGTCGAAGAAATCGGGTGGGAATTGTGAGAGCCAGCGGTCGGCGCTGCCGGCGAGCTGCTGGACATTGGCGACGACGATGTGGCTGTTAACGCAATCGTCCATATTGGCTTTGGGGCCATCGACTAGCGCGGTGAATGGACCGGAAGTAAAGGAATCAAGAATGCCCGCCTTTTTCCAGAAACACGAGGCATTCGCAATGTTGAGGTCTGCATACAAGCCCTCACGGATGGTGGTGTTTGGCGCGACGACGAGCGTTCGCTTGTGCGATAAACCGAAGGGAAGGATGGCGGCAACGCCGGTCTTACCGCAGCCGACAGGTAATTGAACGATGGCGGGCGTCTTCTGCTGAGCGAAGTGCTCCACGGCTGCCTCATACGCCTCTTTCTGGGGCTCACGGAGCTGCGGGTTCCCCTCGATCCGTGCCTCAGCAGCGTCAAAGAAGCCGGCGACGACGTCTTTGGCCTTCTCGGCCGTGCTGTATTCGAGGCGAAATGGCTCCAGGTCGGCGATGCGGTAGTACCGATACTGACTGCCGGGGCGGCGAACAGCAGTCAGTTTTCTGGCACTGTCCCAGCGGCGCAGAGTGGCCGCGGAGACGCCCACATAGGCCGCTGCTTGGGCCACAGTGAGATAGTCGCCATAGTCGTCGCTCATGACTGTGCATACTACCCCAATATTATCCAACCTTGTGCATCTTTGTCAGACGCGATGAAAATTCTGCCTCGGCGGACATTTGCCTAGGTGGAAGAGGTGTGCTCGACACGCCGATTCCTGTGTGTGAAAATCGCACACATGGACCACGTCACGCTTGGACACCGTGTTTTCCGAGCACGCGAAGACGCTGGCATCCCACAAGGAAGGCTAGCTGAGTTGGTCGGGATCGATCGCTCGGCGCTGAGCCGTGCCGAGAAGGGCGAGCGGAAACTAGCGATGACCGAGATGGTCGCCATCGCTGAGGCATTGGGGCGACCGTTAGGTTTCTTCGTCAATGAACCGTTACCAGCTGTAGTGAGTCGGCGGTCTGACCTAGCCCTGCCGCACGAAACAACGCGGGCACTTGACGATGAGATTGAGTTGCTTGCCTACGATGCGCGACTGTTGGTCGACATGGGTCTGATCAGCCCTGTCGAGCGTGACCAAGAGGCCCGCACACCCCAAACCCACCAGGATGCTGAACAGTTAGCACAGCGAGTACGTGAAGGCCTTTGTATTGGCGATGAACCGATAGAGAACCTAGGGCTTGTATGCGAACGACTGGGGCTTTACACCTACGCTGCGCCACTGGGCGAGAATGGTCCCGACGGCGGGTGCGTTGAGGTTAACGGAGACGCGGGAAGTATCGCGGTCGCCGTCATCAATGGAGATATCCGCTCTGCAGGCCGGCGGCGTATGACACTCGCTCACGAGTTGGGGCACTGGCTATGTGGCGATGCCTATGACTGCGCAGTTGGCGAAGATCACGAGAAGATGATCAGCTCGTTTGCTATCCATTTTCTCGCTCCCCGCGCCGGCGTAGTAAAAGTCTGGAACGACCACAGCGGATGGAGTAACCGGGATCGAGCGCTCGCCGTTGGATCCGCATTTCGTTTGAGCTGGTCGGCTGCTATCAGCCAGTTGCGGAACCTGGATCTGATTGAGTACGACGAATTTATCGCTCTCAGTGAGGGTGAACCGCGCGCCGGCGCCTACGTGCGGCTTAAGCTTTCCTGGGACGATGAGCCAAAATCTCCCTATCTTTCACCAGGTTTCGCCGCCGCGTGTGTCGAGGGCTACACGTCTGGTCGGTTAACTGCGGCCCGAACCATTGAATTACTCCGCGGAACGATAGCGCGAGATGACTTACCAGAGCAGGAAATGGAATCTCTCGACGATGTGCGGAAGCTGTTCGCTCTGAGCGGTGACTGAGCTCTCGCAGTGGGTGATGGACACCAGCGCCTTCACGCACTTCTGCCGAGCAGGGTATTCGCATATCCTCGCCGCTCTCGCTCCTCAAGCCGTAGTGCTCGTGCCACGTGAGGTCGAGATCGAGATTGAGAACGGCAGGGAGCATCATGTAGGCATCCCGCTCTTGCATGAAGTAGCTTGGGCGGCGCGGATTTTCATGACAGATGACGAGGAATGGACGGCGACACAGGTCAAAGCGGCGCTCGGCGGTGGCACTGAGGAAAACCTGGGGGAAAGTGCCGTCATAGCCTGCGCCCGTCATCGTGGCCTGGTAGCAGTCTTGGATGACCGCGCGGCTGCTGAACAAGCTCGCAGGTTAGGGGTTCAGTCGATCAACACGATGAAGATTGTCGCCGAAGCCCACAGGAGAGTCTTCAACGGAGACCAAAATCAGACAATCGCTCTGGTAGATGCCTTGCTCGCCACAGAGATGCGCCTCCCGGTCAAGTCCGGTGCAGAGCTGTTTGCGTGACAACTCTGCAGCCATTCTGGGCTTGTTGATGTGGTCGAGCCCTTGACCTGGCCGAACGAGGTGACCTTCCATCGCTGGTGCTCGGCGGTCGGTACGCGGTCGTGCACGATGCGGGTGCGCCTGCAGGGCGCAAACGGGGGCCGCATCGAGACCGAGGGTTTCTGGACCAACCTAGACAAGGACACCCTCACCCCGTCGCCGATTACCGACGGGTTCTTCAATCGTCTGGCGACCACCACCGAGGAACACCAGCTCAAATGGCATCCGTGGCTGCCGGACCCTGTGCCGGAGGGATCGGCGTCGTTTTCGTTTCCGTTGCGCCACACCGATATCGGGACTTCTCTTCCTCCATTAGAAATGCCCATACCGAGGACAGCGCGGTGTAGGGCTCGTCAGATACAAACCACTCATTGCCGTATGACGAGCGAAGTTCGACCGGGGGATAAACATTAAATGAGTCTTCTCTGCCAAGCGCGGCGCGACTTCCTAGGTTGTTGTATGCGGTGATAACCGCCCTTGAACCTTCGAACTCGAGCCTCCACTCTTCTTCCATCTCGAGCTGAGTAAGCGTAACGGCTTCAGTGCGGCCGTAGGGCCCGCGCAACTCGAAACTTGCAGGCGCACCAGCGCCGTCGGAAGCCGTCGGATCGGGTTGAACGGTGATGTGGTCCCAATCGCTGAGCTCTTCGTGATACAGCCACGAGGCCGCATCGTATGAGTCGCGGAAAGTTACGGCGCCCTGATGGCTCTCAGCGGTGCCGGCTTGCCTGATATTGCGAAGCTTGCCGTCGCTAAGTCGCGCGGCGAACGGCACTAGCAAGACTTGCTTGCGCAGTATCAGGAAGCTGTGAGAAACGGCGCCCTCTTCGTCGACCACGCGGCTTTCGACGTGAAGGTCAACTAGGAGGCGCACGGTGTACCTGACCGTCACTTCGGCCGCAGTACCGCCGACCTCGACATTCCGGACATCGATCAGCTTTGCGCCAGGCTCCATCTCCACGTACGGGTCGATCATCTCGTCCAAGTCGCGACGATCCCACAGGTCAGTGACACTTCCGATCGCAAGGTCGGTAACCGTGATCCATTCCGCTGATGGCCCGGGTCGGTTGGGGTCGATGCTCGCGGCGTAGCTGCGTTGGAGCGTGTCACTAATGATTCGCAATGCGCTCAGCGCATCGACGGCCGGCTGGGTCGCCAGTGGCGTTCGCGGAAAGTATTTTTCGAGCAAACCTTGGTCGTCGCCGCGACCCCAAGTTTGGACGATGGATTCGGTATGCCCCATTTCTCCTGCGGTCGCGATCACGTCTTTGGCGTTCCGAGTGACGAAGACGATCCGCCTCGGATCGTTAGCTGCGTTCGCCAGCGAGTCACGCACCCAAGAAGAGTCTGAGGCCCCCGTGCGCGCGCCCGGTCTACCCTTGCCAGCGCCCGAACCCAAGATCTGGTCGCGTATGCCGGCGATCGCGGAATCTCCCCTCATAGCTAGCACTACAACGTTGTCGGTGGATTCGCAGCGGCTCCTAATCTTGTCGGCAACTTCGCTGACCTCGGGAAGGCGTGTCTCGGGCGAAAAGTCGGCCAGGCCTGCGTTTTGCAGGCGTCTCCCGGCCTGGTGGAAATCGCCCAGTGCGCCGCGTGCGTGGTTTGCCCACTCGAGAATTACTTGCTCGGGGATCCACAGCTGTGCACCGCGGGCCGAGAGACCGTGAGCGAGCCGTGTGATCTTTTCCAAATTGATGTGTCCGCTGTTGTAGTACGACGTATCCAAAACCGCGGCGATCGCGCGCGGATGCTCGTCTTCGCCGCCCACACGCAAGATAATGCCACCGCCGTCCACCTCGGCAAACCGACGTCCAACGGACTGAGCCCGTGCGCCCCAGCGGTGGTAAGGGAAATAGATACCAACCCAAAAATATTTGACGTAGCCAGTTGCGCCCGCGCCTGCAGTTCACAACGGTTACAGTCGAATTGGACCGCCCGCGTGGATGGCGATGGTGCATCTGCTATCAGCGACGAGGTGGGATGCTGAGTTTGATCGATTCACCGACGCGTTCCAATGATGAGCTTCCGTCTGGGAGCGCCACGAGGGATACCTGATCGTTTAGGGCGAAGGTTCCGCCGCGGCGGTGTTTGCCCCGGAAACGTTTCCACTTCGGCCAGCGGGAGGGGTCCTCTGCCATCACCGCGTCAACGGCATTCACCCATCCCGGCTTCCGCAGCGCGGCCGCCAAGGCGCTCGTGATCTCGTCTGGCACACCCGTGTTGGGCTTGTGCGCCTCCAGCCCAGACTCTTGCCGGATATAGAAGTCGTTAAGCGCTTCGCACGAATAGCCGATAAAGATGCGTGCTGCTTCCTCGTCGGTTGACTGGTGGACGATGCGGAGGCGGTCGACGAGGTAGGCACCGAGTGCGTCTGCCTCGGCGGCAGCCGAGGCCATCGAGTCGTGCATGTCCGCCCGCGTCCGCGCGTAGTGATGAAACGCTGCCGGACCCGTGAGGATGTCGGCGACCATTAGCAGATCCGTCAGGGATACGACCCAGGTTGGCCTGTTGACATCTCCAGCCACCGCCAGCCCGCCCGATGCGAACGGGTCTATGCGCTCGAACGTTGCGATGATCGCGGTGCCGCCTGCCACCTTGTCCGGGAGTAGCGCGACTGCCTGCCCGTTCTCAGTGGGTGCGAATGATCTGCCGCCCTCATCGAGGATGTACGTCAGAGCGCGATCGGTCTGTTCGAGTGCCTCGCCGAGGATGGCTTTCAGTTTCGTGTCGACCCGGCGGGGGGCGCCGCGCCGGCCGGACTCGGTCAGTGCGATCGCCTTAGCTTCGATAACCAGGGGCCACTCAGCGCAGGCAAGAGTATCGATTTCGCCGTGCTGGCCCGAAGCGAGATCGTAATGCTGTGCCGAATGGACGTTGGAGGTCCCGAACACCGTCGCCAGCGCGCCCGCCACCAAGCGTTCGTGCGCGTCCTGGCGGTGCTTGTGGTACTTCTGCGGGTCGAAGCCGTTGCGTTTCGGCTCAGCTGCGAGGCGGTGGTGGACGATCGCCGACATCGACCATGGGTCCGGAACGAGGTAGGTCCCATCGTCGAGCTTGATACAGGGATGTGTGCGCGCCTGGTTCACATCGCTGGGTGCCCGGAACTCTGGTTGGCAGCCGTACTGCGTCGAGAAAAAGTCCAGCATCGCGGTGATCTGCTCCACGGCGATGCTGGTGATGGCCGCTACGTCTTTGGGATCCCAGTGGTTGGGCTCGGTGAGCACCTTGAGCCAGGCGATGTGGGCCTCGGGATCCAGTGCGCCGCTGTCCAGTGCGTTGGCGAATGTATCGCGCCCCGACGTGGACGTCTCGTTCAACCAGCGGGCGTGCCGCCGAGTAGCCCGGATTACATCCGCGGGGTCGAAGCCGAGTCCGCTCACGTAGTACTCGCGGTGTCGCCCGAAGACCTCGGCATCGATCTTTTCGAGGTGGACCGCGTACCCGGGCATCCGGTCTGCTTGGTACTCCAATTGCAGCTGCTGCAGCAGTAGAGCGCGGTCCACCTCTTTCGTGTCGGCGTGGTCGATGAATGCGGTGATCATGCGCAGCTGGTCGGTTTCAAAGATGTCGCTGACAAGTTGGCTCACGCGCTGCATCACCTCGGGCGGGGTGTCCCCGTCGCCAGCAGGATCCACGGACAGTGCGACACCTACCAAGTATTCGATCTTTGCAGCCCAGGTCGACGTGGTGTCCCCGTCGGCGTGGCTCTCTCCGTCGGCGAACAAGCCCATCGTCGCCGGCACTACCACCGCAGAGATGAGCTGGGTGAGGTCCTTACCGGTCATCAAGCTCCGGAGCTCGTCGATCAGCGCAGGCATGTCCTCGGGATCGGACGGGCGACCCTGCGGGAATCCACCAAGTCGAGGCATGACGCGACCTTAACTGTGACGTATGACAGACAGTCTGCCTCGGCACGACCGGTGCAGCTGAAGTCGCGCGTCCGCAAAACGTTCGCAAAACAGCTAATAGCAGCTTTATTAGCCACCACCCGATGAACAGCAGGTTCCTAATTCAGCCAACGCAGCCCGTGCTGCCAAACGCAGAGAAGAATGGACTCCAAATCCGTCAGCGTCGAGCTACGCCGGTTGAAATTCAGACACTGCACCCACCCGGGACCGACATCGTGCTTAACGGTGGTGCGTAGCTATCAAGGCCACGCCGCTGCGCGGTTGGCTTAAGGCCCAGCCTTGATATCAACCACATCACCCCGCAAACCTCAGCTACTACGGGGAGCGCCCGTGACTCGTATTACGCCAAGCGTCGAGGCAAGCCGGGGTCGTCGAGATGAGCTGCATACGACGCGTGACGCAACGGATTAAGCACGGCCGGCCCACCGGCGCGAACCGCCCGTTGCAAGTGCTCGATTATCGCACTCGCCCGCTCACGCTCTGCGGCGTCGCGAAGCCCGAGTGCGCAAATGGCCCAACGATCTCTATGATCCATCAGCCTCAATATCAGTTCGGTGATCGCGTCGTTCAGATCCAGCTGCTCAGCAGCCAAACTGTGGAAATCACCCGGCCGCTCGCGCTCCGGAACTCGGGGCGACAGTTCAATCGTCACCGACCGAGCGTATGTTGCGGGTCGTCGTTATGCGACGGTCAGAGGTGAACTCGCCGCTTTCACGTACGGAGAGGGAGTCCCTTGCCACATACGAGTGGCGCCGAATCTGCCGATAGGGCCGCCACAAGCTGGGATGCGAACGCCGGTCCGTGATTCACAAGCACGTAGCCACCCGCAAGTCCGCCTTGGTTGCACAGGAGTCGTCGCCGGCGGACCTTGCGGTGGCGCACTTTGCCGGTCTGACTGTCTACTCGTCGAACTGCGACGCGCGCCGTGCGCGGAACCACTGCTATGGGGAAGTGACGTGTGCAACCGTCGTGGACGGCTTGTGAGCGAGACCAACGCCGAATGATCCTGCGAGCTGTCAGGTATGCGTCCTGGGTGATCTCTACGACTTCGGTTGCTCGCTGCAGCCCATGAACGCCCCAGAACCGCCCTGGTCCGCGACCCTGCCGGCGCCAGGCTTCGGGGATGATGTGCTGGTACTCCTTATCGCCCTGAGTATTTGGTGACGAGTGTTTGGTGAAGTAGATCGCCAAGCGTTTGGGGTCGCAGGCACGCAAGCCGTTGAGGATGTCGACGGCCGTGCCGGCGAGCATATGGCGTGCGCGTTGCTCCGCATCGGGATGGCCAACGATGTCCGCCCACTCTTGAGATAGCCAGTCCCGGAACTTGCGGCCCGATCGGCCGACGGCATGCGGGGGAGCCGTCCACAGGTGAATGTGTGGCGCGCCGCGCCGTTGAAATTCCAGCTTCCAGATGTAACGGGCCGGTTCGCCCCATTCGCGTCGGAATCGCTTGCGCCACAATATCATGTGCCGTTTCACGCTGGCCCCGTCAGGAGCCACGGATTCCCATTCGCCAGGGTAGGTCAGGGTCACCATCGCTGGCACACGGCCGCATTCCACCAGTGGCGTGTAGTCGAGTTCGGCGAAGGTGCGGCACATCGCGGCCCGCGACTTGCGAGACCATTCGGTAATCGCACGGCCCGGCGGATCGGGGATGTCCCGGCCGGCCTTCACCCGATCCACCTCGTTGGCTACATCGAGTCGGTGTCGTTTGACTGCCCGCTCCGATGCCTTCTCCGCACGCACAGGTCTGGTCCAGCCGAGGCGGACCACACCGGGGCCGATCGTGATCCGGAATCGGCCGGAATCGGGTTCTACACCGAGCCGGTCCCGTCCCTGAGCCCATGGTTCGACCGGCTCAAATAGTGCCGCCGCCGAGGCCACCAAGTCGGGGCTAGGGAACCGCAACCCAAGCGCATCCGCGGCCGACAGCTGCGCATCAACTCCGCCATCGACGGCGTCGCGGACACTTTTGGGGCATATAACAAGCCCGTTGGTCCCAGCCGGACCACGGCCTGCGCCGCTCCCGCCGTCCGACCGATCGCTACCGCTCTCGCGCCCTGCGGCCTTGGCGGCCTCGGGCACTCGCGGTCTACCGGCATCCGCGACTCCGGCCGTGGTCCGGCTGGCCGTTCGGGTCGTGGTCGGTTCAAGAGGTGATTGCGCCGACGCAGCGCCAGTCGAGCGCGCGGTCGACCCCATGATGCTGGACATCGGGTACCTGCTCCCCGGGAGCCCAAGGCGCGCGTCACTGAGTGATGGGCGATGAAGGGTTCCCTGTCGGGAGTGCTGCCACCGTGTCCGGTTTGTGTCCGATCCTCGGACGGGCGCCCTGCGTCAGACGTGCTCAGCGCGCCGCATTTGACGCATGAACGACGTTAAACCGCAGGCCAGCGGCCATTCCGTCCGCCTGAAAAGCGGAAGGTCGGCGGTTCGATCCCGCCCCTGGCCACTCTCTTTTACCTGCATGGACACGATGACTGCACTCTATGGATGGGTGGTGTGTCCGGTTCCTGTCTGCTCACTTTGTTGGTGGCGGAGTCGTGGAGCCGGTCGAGGTTGGTGGCTACGCGGTCGAGTTCATCGGCGTAGAGATCGCTGTAGATGTTGGCGGTGACGGTCGGTGTGGAGTGACCCATGGTCTTCTGGACGTAGCGAAGGTCGGCCTCGGATCTGCGGGCCAGGCTGGCGTAGGTGTGGCGTAGATCATGGATGGTGAGCGGCGCGAGTTGTTTGATCGCAGGAAGCCGCGGTTTGGTGAGGTAATCGCTTGCTCGTCGGGGGGCCGTGGATCCCCGAACCGCAGTTGTGGCAGGACCCGGTGCCCGCCGTGGATCACACGCCGGTCGACGAGCAGGATGTGGCGGCGCTCAAGAGCAAGGTGTTCGAGTCCGGCCTGTCCGTTTCACAGCTGGTCAACACTGCCTGGTCGGCGGCCAGCAGTTACCGCAACACCGACAAGCGAGGCGGTGCCAACGGCGGCCGGCTTCGGCTTGAGCCGCAAAAGAGCTGGGAATCCAACGAGCCTTCGGAGTTGGGCAAGGTCCTGTCCGTCCTCAAGGGGATCCACTAGGACTTCAACGCCTCGGCATCCGGCGGCAAGAAGGTCTCGCTGGCCGATCTGATCGTGTTGGCCGGGTCTGCGGCGGTGGAGAGGCGGCCAAAGGCGCCGGCTACGAAATCGCGGTGCCTGTCGCACCCGGGCGCACCGACGCTTCGCAGGAGAACACCGACGTGGATTCCTTTGCGGTGCTCGAACCTCGGGCCGACGGATTCCGCAACTACATCCGGCCTGGTGAGAAGGCGCCCCTCGAGCACCTGCTGATCGAGCGGGCCCGCTTGCTGGGCGTAACCGCTCCGGAGATGACGGTGCTGGTCGGCGGGCTGCGAGCCCTCGGCGCCAATCACGGCGGCAGCAAGCACGGCGTGTTCAGCGCCAAGCCCGGCACGTTGACCAACGAATTCTTCGTCAACCTGCTCGATATGGGATCGGAGTGGAAGCCGTCGGAATCGGCGGAGAATGTCTATGAGGGGTCCGACCGCTCGTCGGGACAGCTCAAATGGACGGCGACGGCTAACGACCTTGTGTTTGGCTCGAATTGGGTGCTTCGGGCACTGGTCGAGGTTTACGCGCAGGACGACGCGAAGGACAAGTTCGTCAAGGACTTCGTCGCAGCGTGGGTCAAGGTCATGAACAACGATCGGTTCGACCTCAAGTAGTAACCGGATCATCGATCAGCGACCGGCACCCCGCGAGCCATCGGCTCGCGGGGTGCCATCTTCTGCCGGCGCTGACGTTGGTGCCGGCGCCTCGGCGGGTGCGCATTACTGTGCACGCATGAGCCTCGCCACTTATGAGCTGGAAGATCACATCGCCACGATCACCCTCAATCGACCTGAGGCACGGAACACCATCAACGGCGCCCTTCGGCGAGATCTGAACGCGGCCTGGGATCGGTTCCGCGACGAGGAGGACGCTTGGGTCGGGATCCTGACGGCAAACGGTGACGTCTACTGCGCCGGGGTCGACTTCAATGACGGCGAGGGGGCGGTCGGCACCTTCGGCGGAACCTTCTGGGAGAAGCCGACCATCAACTCCTTCGAAAGCGGGATGGAGTTGTTCAAACCGACGATTGCCGCGGTGCAGGGGCCCTGCGTCGGCTACGGACTGACGGGAGTGCTGTTCTGCGACTTCGTGATCGCCAGCACCGAGGCGACGTTTTCGTTCCGCGAGGTGTTGATCGGCATTCCCACCATCGTTGGGGCCATTCGACTTCCCCAGCGGGTGCGCTGGGCACACGCCATGGAACTACTGCTGACCGGGAAGCCGATCAGCGCCGAGCGGGCCCTGGAGATCGGGTTGGTGTGGAAGCTGGTCGAGCCCGAGGACTTGCAGGCCGAGGCGCGGGCGTGGGCGGAAACCCTTACCGAAGCCGCGCCGCTGGCCCAGCGGGCGACCAAGGAGGTGGCGTGGCGGACCGCGGACATGGGCTGGATCGAGTCGGTCCGGTTCGGGGAAACCATGCGCAGGGTTGCCGGGGCGACCGCGGACGTGGTCGAGGGTTTTCGAGCGCGGCAGGAGAACCGCAAACCCAATTGGCAGGGCCGCTAACGCACTTGTCTGGCCTGAGCCTGACTGCTGGGCGGTGGGCTTGTCGCGCTCATGTCCACTACATGAACCCAAGTGGCTCAAGAGCTTTCGTCACCCGCGCCCCGATGATGTTGATTCGCGCCCACTTACTGCGCAAGCCTCGACGGACGCGGCGGACAACCATCCACACCACCAGGCTGCCAGCAATGCCGGCAAAGGCGGTCCGCCGCGCTCGTTTCCTTGTGGCTGACCGGGTCGCGCCGGCGCGGCAGCCGAAGTGGTAGCCGATACAAAGGGCTATGGCCAGCGCGGAGATGGCCGCGAGCGCTGTCATGACTCGAGCATCAACCGTTGCAGTAGCAGCAAGGTCACACGACAGATACGCCTTGCCATCAACAGGGCCGCGTAACGGGCCGATCAGCGGTCGATTCGGAAACGCTTGAGCCGTGCGCGCGCTCCGGATACCAGCTCGACCCGATTTCGCGGCAGCTGAAGATGGGCTGCCAGCCTGCCAAGCGCGCCGCATTGCACGCACAAACCACCAAAAACCGCAGGTCAACGACCCTTCCGTTCAACTGAAAAGCGGAAGGTCGGCGGTTCGGTCCCGTCCCTGGCCACCGCCTTGCCGCGCTGTCCGGTCACGTCCTGTCCGGCTCAAACTCGCAATGAATCCGTTGCTCTTGCCGGGCTTTGCAAGATCGCTCGGGACGCTGAGCGGCGGCGTGTGGCTGAGTCGTCAGTCCTCCGGGTTGTAGCCGAGGTTGGGGCCGAGCCAGCGTTCGGCTTCCTGCATGGTCCAGCCTTTGCGCTTCGCGTAGTCGGCGACCTGGTCCTGGGCCAACCGGCCGACCACGAAGTACTGCGACTGCGGGTGCGAGAAATACCAGCCGCTGACGGCGGCACCGGGCCACATCGCCATCGACTCGGTTAGCTCGATGCCGGTCCGCTTGGTCACGTCCATCAACTCGAAGAGCGTCGTCTTCTCGGTGTGCTCCGGGCAGGCCGGGTAGCCCGGCGCCGGGCGGATGCCCACGTACCGCTCAGCGATGAGCGCCTCGTTGTCCAACTTCTCGTCAGGCTGAAATCCCCAGAACTCCTTGCGCACCCGTTGGTGCATCCGTTCGGCGAAAGCCTCTGCCAACCGGTCGGCGATCGACTCCAGCAGTATCGCGCTGTAGTCGTCGAGGGCCGTCTTGAACTCCACGATCTTGTCGTGGCTGCCGAGCCCCGCGGTGACGGCGAAGGCGCCGACGTAGTCGGCCAGACCGGTGTCCTTGGGCGCGACGAAGTCGCCAAGCGACCGGTTCGGGATGCCGTCGCGGTGCTCGCCCTGCTGACGCAGGTTGTGCAACGTAGTCAGCACCTCGGTGCGGGTCTCGTCGGTGTACACCTCGATGTCTTCAATACCCGAGCCGACCGCGTTCGCCGGGAAGAATCCGATCACCCCGCTGGCCGTGAGCCACTTCTCCCTGATCAGCGTGTCGAGCATCTCTTGAGCGTCGTTGTACAGCTTGCGGGCGGTCTCGCCCGTGGCCGGGTTGTTGAGGATGTCGGGGAAGCGGCCCTTCATCTCCCAGGCGTTGAAGAACGGCTGCCAGTCGATGTACTCGCGCAACTCGGCCAGGTCGTAGTCGAGAAACTCGCGCACGCCGAGACCTTGCGCAGGCACCGGCGGCGTGTAGTTGTCCCAGTCGATCGGCGTCCGGTTGGCGCGGGCCTTCTCCAGCGTCAGCATCGGCCGCTCGCTCTTCTGGGCGTGCCGTTCGCGCAGGGCCGCGTAGTCGGCCGCGGTGGCCTCCAGCAGGCCCGGCCGCTGCTTGTCGTCGAGCAACGCGGCGGCGACCGGCACCGAGCGGGAGGCGTCCTTGACCCACACCACCGGACCGCTGCGACGCGGCGCCACCTTCACCGCCGTGTGGGCGCGTGAGGTGGTCGCGCCGCCGATCAGCAGCGGGATCTGCAGTCCCTCGCGTTCCATCGCGACGGCGAAGTTGACCATCTCGTCCAGGGACGGGGTGATCAGGCCGGACAGCCCGATGATGTCTGCGTCGTACTCCCTCGCTGCCGCCAGGATCTTCTCGGCGGGCACCATCACCCCGAGGTCGACCACGGAGTAGTTGTTGCACTGCAGCACGACCCCAACGATGTTCTTGCCGATGTCGTGGACGTCGCCCTTAACGGTCGCCATGACGATCGTGCCGTTGGTCTTGTCCTGCTCCGTAGAGCCGGACTGCGCCTTCTCGGCCTCGATGAACGGCAGGAGGTACGCCACGGCCTTCTTCATCACCCGCGCCGACTTCACCACTTGGGGCAGGAACATCTTGCCCGCGCCGAACAGGTCGCCGACGACGTTCATGCCGTCCATCAGCGGACCCTCGATCACCTCGATCGGGCGGCCACCCGCGGCGGCGATCTCGGTTCGCAGTTCCTCGGTGTCGGCATCGACGTGGGCGTCGATGCCCTTGACGAGCGCGTGCGTGATCCGCTCGCGGACCGGGAGGCTACGCCACTGGGCCGCGGCCGGATCTTCGGACTTCTCCTTGGTGTTGAACCGTTCGGCGATCTCCAGCAGCCGTTCGGCAGCGTCCTCGCGGCGATTCAGGACGACGTCCTCGATGCGGTCGCGCAGCTCGGGGTCGATCGAGTCGTAGGGCACCAGCGCGCCAGCGTTGACGATGCCCATGTCCAGCCCGGCCTTGATGGCGTGGAACAGGAACACCGCGTGGATCGCCTCGCGGACGGGATTGTTGCCGCGGAAGGAGAACGACACGTTGGAGATACCGCCGGAGATGTGCACCCCCGGCAGGTTCTCCTTGATCCAGGCGCAGCCCTCGATGAAGTCGATCCCGTAGGTCGCGTGCTCCTCGATCCCGGTGGCCAGCGCGAAGCAGTTCGGGTCGAAGATGATGTCCTCGGGTGGGAAGCCGACCTCCTCGGTCAGGATCCGGTAGGCGCGCCCGCAGATCTCCTTGCGGCGCTCCAGGTTGTCGGCCTGGCCCTTCTCGTCGAAGGCCATGACGACGACGGCGGCGCCGTATTTGCGGCACAGCCGCGCCTCACGGACGAACTTCTCCTCGCCCTCCTTCATGGAGATCGAGTTGACGATTGGCTTGCCCTGCACGTTCTTCAGGCCGGCCTCGATGACCTCCCACTTGGAGGAGTCGATCATCACCGGGACCCGGCTGATGTCCGGCTCGGCCGCGATCAGCTTGGTGAACCGGTCCATCGCGGCGACGCCGTCGATCATGCCCTCGTCCATGTTGATGTCGATGACCTGCGCACCGACCTCGACCTGCTGCAGCGCCACCGACAGCGCGGTGTCGTAGTCCTCGGCCTTGATCAGGTTGCGGAACCGGGCGGAGCCGGTGATGTTGGTGCGCTCACCGATGTTCACGAAGAGGGACTCGTCGGTGATGTTGAGCGGCTCCAGGCCCGAGAGCCGGGTGGCGAGTTCGATCTTCGGCAGCTCGCGCGGCGGTTTGCCCTGCACGACCTTGGCGATCTCGGCGATATGCGGCGGTGCCGTGCCGCAGCACCCACCGACCAGGTTGACCAGGCCGGCCTCGGCGAACTCGGCGATGTAGCCGGCCTGACGCTCCGGGGACTCGTCGTACTCGCCAAAGGCGTTGGGCAGGCCGGCGTTCGGGTAACACGAGACGAAGGTGTCCGCGATCCGCGCCATTTCGGCGATGTAGGGCCTCATCTCCGGCGCGCCCAGGGCGCAGTTGAGGCCCACCGCGATCGGCTTGGCGTGCCTGATCGCGTTCCAGAATGCTTCGGTGACCTGACCGGACAACGTCCGCCCGGACGCATCGGTGATGGTGCCCGAGATGATCACCGGCCAGCGGCGTGCGCGGTCCTCGAACAGCGTCTCGACGGCAAACACCGCCGCCTTGGCGTTCAGCGAGTCGAAGATCGTCTCGATGATGATGATGTCGGCGCCACCGTCGACCAGGCCATTAGCAGCTTCGAGGTAGGCGGCGACCAGCTGGTCGTAGGAGACGTTGCGGGCTCCGGGGTCGTTGACGTCCGGAGAGATCGACGCGGTCCGCGTCGTCGGCCCCAGCGCCCCGGCGACGTAGCGCGGCTTCTCCGGGGTGCTGAACTCGTCGCAGGCTTTGCGGGCCAGGGCAGCGCCAGCGTAGTTCAGTTCGTAGCTCAGCTCCGCCATGTCGTAATCGGAGAGCGAGACCTTGTTCGCGTTGAACGTGTTGGTCTCCAGGATGTCGGCGCCCGCCTCGAGGTACTCGCGGTGGATTCCCTCGATGATGTGCGGCTGTGTCAGGGTGAGCAGGTCGTTATTGCCCACCAGATCGCTCGGCCAGTCCTTGAACCGC
The DNA here is from genome assembly GCF_963853665.1 of Mycobacterium decipiens. Lineage (NCBI taxonomy): Bacteria > Bacillati > Actinomycetota > Actinomycetes > Mycobacteriales > Mycobacteriaceae > Mycobacterium > Mycobacterium decipiens. The sequence continues at coordinate 4,568,198 of NZ_OY970459.1, read as the reverse complement.
TCGCCGCGGTAGCCGGCCTCGTCCGGGCGGTCCCGCTGGATCGCCGTGCCCATCGCGCCGTCGATCACCATGATCCGCTGGCCGAGGGTGGCCGTCAGTGCGTCGGTGCAGTCGGGGCGGATATTCGGCTCAAAGGCGCTCACGTTCATTCCCTCCGTAGCGGAAGGCGTCCTTGACTCTGCCGAGCGTGGCGGCTACCGGCAGGGACCGGCGAGCCGTTGCAACGCCTCTCGACCAGAAAAGTCTACGTCGTCACCCGACAGTTCGTTGGTCTTGCTAAATGTCTGAGCTTCGGCAGGCGGTTATCTCCGCCGGGGTGGGCCAAGCCGTATGGCTACGGCGAAGCAATCACCGCAGGAAAGAGAATCCTTTGTGATCAAGTACGGCCCACGCAGGTCTGCCGTGATGAACCTGGTCTCAGCATCGGGCGGCACACAAGTAGCGGCGCCGTGCGAGGGAACCCGGTGGGAGTCCGGGATTGTCCCGCCGCGGTATGCCAGACCGACTGCCGTCTATAGATGGATAACCACTGGTCACACGACTGGGAAGCGACGGCCACCGGGTTCGGTGCGCGCCTGTGAGTCCGAAGACCTGCCAGCTGTGCTGAGCGCGCCGCGTCGAGAGGCGCATCGCCCCGTGGAATGGGCGGATGTCCCAGCTGCGCGGTCGGCGACTGCATGGACTGAGGTCCGATGGTGATGGGCATCCTCCTCGAGCCGTCCGTCGACGGTGTCGAGTCGGTTGCTCTTGATGCGCTGCTGGGCATCGGGACGCCCGCTTCCCGGAGCCCCGAGGCCGCTCACAACGCAAGCGGCAGTACCCAAGCTCCTGGAGGAGAGTGCGAGCACCGTGTCCGGTTTGTCTCCGTTCGCCGGTCGGTCCCGCCCCTAGCCACCATCTTTGACCTGCATGGACGCGGCGGCGCCAGATAGTGGATGTTTGCTGTGTCCGGTCCCTGAAATTTGTGGCCACGTGGTCGAGTTCGTCGGCGTAGTGATCGCCGTAGCTATTCGCGCTGACTGTCGGCGCGGAGTGCCCCATTGTTTCCGGACGTAGCGAGGGTCAGCGCCTGAGGCCCGGGCCGGGTTGGCGTCGGTGTGACGGAGGTCATGAATCGTCAGTGGTGCCAATTGGGCACGACCTGCGCCGGCGCCAGTTGTTTGATCTCAGGAAGCCGCCGTGAAGTGAGGTAGGCGCTTCTTCGTTGGCCGCGCGATTGTCGACTCGTGGCCTCAGGGCATCGATGACGATTCGGGGGAGTGGGACGGCTCGGACGGCGGCGCGGTTCTTTGGCGTTCCGACGGTGGATCCTGCGTTCCAGCGCCTTACGCGATCGGACAAGCGTGTCACAGGACGGTCTGACGTTTGGCCGTGTTCCCGCAGTGCGCCCATCGGCTGGCGCAGACCCGTGGTGTTCACCATTCCGACTGCTTAGGGGAAAAAGTGGGTCGGCATGAGGTAGAGGTCCGCAGTGATGCCGTTGGCAGCAGCGATCAACCGCTATGACCCGATCATGGTCGATAGCACCGACCTCCTGGACAAACCCGCGCATACCGGGAATCGGATTGGTGAATCCTCACGGTTTATGAGGGCCGGCCCGGCCGGGACAGGCGGTGGCGCGGTTTGCCGCCGTTTGAAACTAGTAACCGGAGGCATGTTCACGTTGTTGTTGGGCGACCCGCAGGATCGAGCCCGCGGTTAGAAAGGCGGGTTTGTCGCGGTCCGCCGTCTCGATGGGTAGGTTTGCGGCGCAACGCATCACCATCAATGCGAGCGCACTGTGGGTCGCATACGAGACGATCAGCAGGTTGATGCAAGCGCGCGTGCCGTTAACGGTCATTATGTGCTGGCGCTTATGTTCCCACCCCGGCCAGTTGAGGTCAGGTGGTCGTTGCAGCGGCGACCAGTTGACGTTGATGGAGGTGATGTCTCCGAGCAAGGGAGTCAGGACCGCAACAAGGTCCGGTAATTCATTGGTGATGCGATCCGCACGCGGCCACCACGCGCCGTCGATGTCCCGGCCGAGCTCGGTAGCCACCGATAGGCGGATAGGGTTGGCTTGGCGTCGGGTTCCGATCGGACAAATCATCGTAGGTGCCCCCGTTGGCGCTGGGTACGTCCGATGATCACGGGTGCACGCCTACTGCGCGCGAAAGCCGGACTCGGTACGTCTAAGTGTCGCACCATAGCCAAGTGCTGATAATCCACGGGTGGTTCCCTCACGGTCGGCATCGTCTGCCCTGCGAGCGCGGAGCACACGGAGGAATCACATTGCCCGTGGGGGTCACCCGGATCGAGTCACGATGGACCGCCGCCGACAACGAAACGGCTCACATCTAACGCTACGCCACCGGCATCGGCTTCGGCGACAGCCCGATGGTGCTTGTCAGGTGACCAGTGACAGCGCGTAAGCGCGGCGCAGCTTGCCCGACGGTGTCTTGGGGATCGCGCCCGGGGCCAGTACCACCACATTGCGCGGCCGCGCCGCAACTTCGGTAACGACTTCGTGGGCAACCTCGTGCTTGATGCGCCGCACCTGCGCGGGGTCGTCGATGTTGTTTGATTCCACGGCCACGGCAAACGATTCCCGGGAATGACCGGCGTCGAGTCGCACCGCCGCTACACAACCTGCGCGCACTCCAACGACTCGCCCGGCCGCACGTTCTACATCAGTGGGGTAGATGTTGCGTCCGGCCATGATAATTACGTCCTTGGCACGACCACAGACCACAACATGGCCGTGCTCGGTCAGATATCCGAGATCCCCGGTGCCTAACCAGCCCTGGTCGTCTTGGGCGGCCACAAAACCGCCCGTCGTGACATATCCGGATGTCACTGAATCTCCGCGTACCTCGATGAGCCCCACACCGCGGATTGGCTCGACGGCGCCAGCCTCATCGACAACGCGGGCCTGCAAACCGTTCAGCAATGGTCCTAGCGACGCGAGCCGGCGGGTGTTGCCGGTGGTCGCGGGCACCGCCCGACGCAGCACCGCCAGCATGTCGGCGTCGACCTCATCCACGATTAGCCCGCCGCCGCATTGCGAAAACGACACCGCCACAGTAGTTTCGGCCATCCCATAGGCCGGTAAGATCGCGTCGGGACGCAGCCCGAACGATGCCCCAGCCTCGCAGAAATCCTCCACATCGGCCGGTTCGACCTGTTCGGAACCCGACAACGCCCATCGCAACGACGACAAATCAAATTCACCAGGCTTGGCATGCCGGCGTAATCGCTTCGCCAGCAACGCGTAGGCAAAGTTGGGCGCCGCAGTCATCGTGGCCCGATATTTGTCGATCAACTTGGGCCACAACAAGATATCGGTCAAGAAGTCGACCGGGGTGATCTTGACCAACTCCCCACCGAACAGCATCGGCACCGTCAAAAATCCGGTCATGCCCATGTCATGAAACAGCGGCAACCAACTCACGATCACATCGGTATCCAGGTCGTAGCGGGAGCCGACGAACATCGCCTCGGCGTTGGAAATCACATTGGCGTGGGTGATCACCACCGCTTTGGGGCAACCCGTCGAGCCCGACGTCAACTGCAACAACGCCAGATCGTCCTCACCGCTGCCCACCGCGTCAATCGGCGCAGCGGTCAGCAGCTCGGCGATCGTCACCACCGTGACGTCATGCTCGGCCAACACCGCGACAACAGCCATGAACGGATCAGAGACGATCACCACCGTGGCCTCGATCATCCGGATGACCGCCAACGTGTCCTGCGCCCACAGTTCCAGGTGGGTGCGGGGCGTCGGCTGATGCAACATTGTCAAACACGCGCCCCGCAACCACACACCCTGCGCGGTCGGCGCGATTTCGACCGGGGCACCGGCTAGTACACCGACCCGATCACCCGGGCCGACCCCCAACGCGGCCAAACCACCCGCCACCCGCCGAGCCCGCTGATGAACCTCGGCCCAGCTAGACCGGACCGGCGCACCTGGCTCACCGGTCACCAGGCCATGAGTACTTGACTCCGCACTGCTGAGCATCGACTCAACGAATCTGCTCACCGCCACCTCCCCAACATCCAGGGCTGGCGTCAGGCCAGCTTCGGTCATCTCGGGACGTATGAGGTGACAGGTCACAGTACCGGTCAGTCGAGCCCAAGCGAGCGCACGCCTGGGCAGGCGCGTCGAATCCTGCTCCGCCGTTGCCATTGTCGGTTTGGGTTCAAAGCGGCACACCAAAGAGGGACGGGTGGGCGCGGCCATACAGAATCGGTGCGACGCACCCACAGATCCATCCGTCGCAGATCCGGGTCGGTGACATCGTCGGAACGGCGGACCCCATCGCCGTGCGCTACACGGTCAAGCTGACCAGCGGGCCGCAGACCACTTCGCGTCGGTGGACATTCTTCGGCCGCGACGCCGAGGGCTTGCGGCACACGAGCACGTTCGGGGAAGACGACTTAGTCCGCAGGTACCCCAAAACACCCGGACGTCCGAGAACTGGCATCGGAGCGCATCGGTTGGGGGCCAACTGAATTCGATGTCGACGATCCCGCGGACAGGCCGGTGCAAAGCCCCGATCAGCTCCGGCGGTTCACCTGCCACTTAGGGCTGAATGCGGCCACCATGCACCGTCGATGTCCTCGCCGTTGCGGAGACAGCGGCATCGGCGTCGGGCCGGTCCGAAAACGTCGGGAATTCGACTGGTTCTCCGGAGGCTTCGCCCGAAGCGACGTATTCCGGCGTGTCGGGATGCGAAAAAAACAGGTTCGAGTTGTCCATGTGGTGTCCTTACGAATCAAGAAGGGGCGGCCGCACGCGCTGTTGACGGACGACGATCGGATCGCGCGCTGATCTCTTTCATCGCGCCGATCTCTTTCGTAATGCGTTGACGATTCGCAATGACCGCTAGAACGCGGTTCACCTTCGACTCTACAGGCAGTGGGCGTGGGCGCTCGCGCCAACCGGTCAGCGGGGTCGGGGGTGTCCAAGGTCGTGGTGCTGCTATGCTCATGGCAATGTTGGTCCATGCGATGACCAACCCGTCGTGAAACGTTTCTTGATCCTTCCGGCGCCCGCCTTGATCTAGTGGCGGACGCACTGAATCCGGCGCAGTTCGTATCACGGCGATCGATTTTGCCCACCGGCAATCTCGCCACCGTGTGCTGACCGACTGCGCGTGCTTCGCCGCCAGCTTGGCACAACCATGCTGAAAGACATCTAAAGTGATGACTGGCAACACATTTGCCGATCTCGACGTGGGTGAGCCACTCATCGAAGTGCTCGCCGCCCGCGGGATCACCCAGCCGTTTCCCATCCAAATCCAAACTCTTCCCGACGCACTCGCTGGCCGAGACGTTCTCGGCCGCGGCAAGACGGGCAGCGGTAAGACGCTCGCCTTCTCGATTCCTATCGTCAGGCGGCTGGCCGGACATCCGCGCCGCCCGTCCCGACCGTCGGGTCTGGTTCTTGCCCCCACCCGAGAGCTGGCCAGCCAGATCACCGCGACGCTGGAACCGTTGGCCGCCGTCAACGGCCTCCGGGTGACCACGATCTTTGGTGGGGTACCGCAACGCAGGCAGGAGGCGGCGCTCAAGTCTGGCGTCGACATCGTCGTGGCCTGCCCCGGCCGGCTCGAAGACTTGATGAAGCAACGCCTGATCTGCCTCGACTCGATCGAGATCACGGTGATCGACGAAGCCGATCACATGGCCGATCTCGGCTTCCTTCCCGGTGTCACCCGCATCCTGGCGGCCACGCCGAGCGGCGGCCAGCGGCTGCTGTTCTCAGCGACCCTCGACGACGGCGTCGACAAGCTCGTCAAGCGATTCCTGCGCAACGCGGTGCTGCACTCTGTTGACGGCTCAAACTCACCGGTGGCCGAGATGACCCACCACGTGTTCCACGTCTCGGGCGTGCAAGCCAAGAAGGAGCTGGTACACCGGCTCGCCTCCGGTACTGGCCGCCGAATCCTGTTCATGCGCACCAAACATCAGGCGCGCAAGCTCGCCAAGCAGCTCACCGAATCCGGTGTTCCGGCAGTCGATTTGCACGGCAACCTTTCTCAACCCGCGCGCGACCGAAACCTCGCCGCCTTCAGTGCGGGTGAGGCGCGGGTGTTGGTGGCCACCGACATCGCCGCGCGTGGTGTGCATATCGACGGAATCGAATTGGTGGTGCACATCGATCCACCCGCCGAGCACAAGGCTTACCTGCACCGGTCCGGACGAACGGCGCGGGCTGGGAACGCGGGTGACGTCGTGACCGTTGTTCTGCCCGAGCAGCGTAAAGACATCCGCGCGCTGATGCACCGCGCAGGTATCCGTGTCACTCCGCAGGAGGTCACTGTGGACTCGGCCGCCGTGCATGCGGTGGCCGGTGATATGGCGCCCTACCGGGCTCCCGCTCCGAAGAAGGCGGCTCCGTCGCATCCACGCCGCTCGGGTTCCGGTGGCCGCAGACGTGGTTGCCGTTCCGGCCGCCCGAAGAGCTGATTGTTATAGCGCCACAACGGGTTTCAACAAGTAGGCCAGCTCGTGCTACCCTAACCGTTCGGATGTTATTGGTACATCCGAATTTGAATGAGAGAAGTAAGTAAATGGCACAGGGAACTGTGAAATGGTTCAACGGTGAGAAAGGCTTCGGCTTCATCACCCCAGACGACGGAGCGAAGGACCTCTTTGTCCACTACTCTGAAATCCAGGGAAGCGGCTACCGCTCGCTTGAGGAAAACCAGCGTGTTCAGTTCGAGGTTGGGCAAGGAGCCAAAGGACCCCAGGCAGTAGGAGTCACTGCGGTCTAAGAAACTCATGTAGTGGGCTGGTGCGGTTGTTTCGCACCAGCCCATTGGAGTTTCTAGACCGCTTGAGACGCGACAGCGTCGTCGCTGAGTCGACTCGTCCACGATGGACTCTTGGGTTGGCACGGCCTGCATCACACAACCGGCGACCGCGAACAGACACATGGCTTCTTTGCTCTGAGTGGCGGTACGACCCCGACCCCTGGCCGCCAAAGGTTGACCTCGCATCGATGAACCGACCGACGGGCTGGTAGAGATCGCCGCCGCCGTTGCGGGCTGCGATCAGCCAGCTATGGCGATCCGTTCTGCCCGGGCGTGCCGCCAAACTGGCCGGCGCTGCCACCGGTTCCGCCGGTTCCGCCGTTGACGCCGTTGCCGCCGTTGCCGCCGTCGCCGAATAGCGACGGATTGAAGGTTCCGTTGACAACTAGCCCGGCGTCACCACCGTCGCCGCCATTGGCGGCATTGACCCCGGTGCCGGCGTTGCCGCCGTTTCCGGCCGAGCCGATGAACCCGAGGGCGCCGCCACCGGTACCGCCGTCGCCACCGGTCCCGGTGGGGGCGGCGCCGCCGGTACCGCCGGCACCGGCCACGGAGAGCCCAACCGTTTCGGCCTTGCCGCCGTTGCCGCCGTCGCCGCCGGTGCCGCCGGCCCCGGTGGCGGCCCCACCATCCCCACCGGCGGCGCCGACGCCCGCGCCCCAGATCGCGGCGCTGAACCCGCCACCGCCGCCGGTCCCGCCGGTGCCGTTGGCCCCGGTGGCGGCGCCGCCGGCCCCGCCGGCGCCGGCGTGCAGCACCGAGAACCCGAAGAGGTTGAACGGGGCAATGGCGGCGCCGCCGAAACCGCCGTCCCCGCCGGTGCCGCCGTCCCCGGTGGCGGCCCCACCGGCCCCGGCGGCGCCGGCAAGCCCCAAACCGAATGCAACGGTGCCGTAGGGTACGGCGGCACCGCCATTGCCGCCGGTGCCGCCATCGGTGGCGCCGTTGCCACCCTGCCCGCCGGCACCGCCGATCGCGATGTTGAGCCCGAAGGGGCTGCGGCCGGTGGCCACGCCGCCGGGACCGGCGGAGCCGCCGATTCCGGCCGAAGCGTCGCCGCCGGCGGCGCCGGTGCCGCCCAGGGCAAAGATCAGGCCCTCTGCGTTGCCGCCCGCCCCGCCGAACCCGCCGGTTCCGCTGGTTGCGGCACCGGCGGCCCCGCCCGCCCCGCCGAAGGCGGCGAGTCCGCCGTAGGCGCCGCCCCCGCTGCCGCCATTGGCGCCGTTGACCCCGACGCCGGCACCGGCGTTGCCCCCGTTCCCGCCCGTGCCGATTAACCCTCCGAGGCCGGTGCCGCCGGTCCCGCCATCGCCGCCGGTACCGCCGGGCGCGGCGCCGCCGTGCCCGCCGGCACCGCCCCCGCCGCTCAGCAGCCCACCGCCGTCGCCACCGTCCCCGCCGTTGCCGCCGGTCCCGGTGGCGGCCCCGCCAACCCCGCCGGCTCCGCCGAAGCCCGAGCCCACGACCGCGACGCCCAAACCGCCGTCGCCACCGTCCCCGCCGGTGCCGCCGACCCCGGTGGCGGCCCCACCAACCCCGCCGACGCCGCCTTGGACCACGCCGAACCCGAGGAAGTCGGTAGCGGTGCCGCCGGCACCGCCGTCCCCGCCGGTCCCGCTGGTAGCTGCGCCGCCAATGCCACCGGTACCGCCGATGGCGAAGCCGAGTCCAATGAGTCCCGTAGAACTGTTGCCGCCGGCACCGCCGTCGCCGCCGCTGGTACCGGCGCCGCCGTGCCCGCCGGCACCGCCGATGGCGAGGTCGACCCCGAGGGGGGTCTGTATGAAGCCAACGCCGCCGGCGCCGCCGGCCCCGCCGGTACCGGTGGAGGCGTCACCGCCGTGCCCGCCGGCTCCGCCGACGCTTACGAGCAGGCCCTGTGCGGCACCGCCGGCCCCGCCGGCGCCGCCGATTCCGCTGGTAGCAGCCCCGCCGGCCCCGCCGGCCCCGCCGATGGCTACAAGTGCGCCACCAGCACCGCCGACGCCGCCGACGCCGCCGTTCTCGCCTGCGCTGGCGGCCCCGCCGGCTCCGCCGTTGCCGCCAATGCCGAACATCACCGCGTTGCCACCCGCCCCACCGGCCGCGCCGCCGACGCCGCCGGCCCCGCCGGCCCCGCCACTACCCCACAGCCACCCACCGGTACCGCCAATGCCGCCCGCCGCGCCGGCCCCTCCGGCCCCGCCGATCCCGCCTTGGCCCAGCAGCCCGGCGGACCCACCGGCACCCCCGGGCTGTCCGGGGCCGCCTGAGCCACCGTTGCCGCCGTTGCCCAACAACAACCCCCCCGGCCCGCCGGGCTCCCCGGTCCCGGGGGCCCCGTTAGTGCCATTGCCGATCCAAGGGCGGCCCAACACCGCCGCCGCGGGCGCATTGACGACACCCAGCAGGTTTTGCTCGAGGGCCTGCAACGGCGCGGCACTGGCCGCCTCGGCGGCCGCATACGCGCCCATAGCCCCGGTCAGCGCCTGCACGAACCGGGCATGAAACTCCGCCGCCTGAGCGCTCAGCGTCTGATACTGCTGGGCGTGGCTGGAAAACAATGCCGCGATGGCCGCCGACACCTCATCACCAGCGGCGGCCATCAGCCCGCTTGTTGGGACCGCGGCCGCCGCATTCGCCGCGGTCAGCGACGAGCCGATGCCCGCGAGACTCTCTGCCGCCATCGCCGCCAGGTCCGGCGCTGCAAATACAAACGACATCTGACACCTCCACATAGCCGGTGTGATTTGACTGTCGTCCGTCGGTAATGCTAGTGCGGATAGTAGCCCTCTTGGGGCGAATTCGACACCATCAATATATTTCGCGTGGTTGTCTGAAAGCCCGCGCGGCCGGGCGGCCTGCCGAGGCCGCCTGATGAGGAACTTCCAACGATTTGCAAATTGCCGAACCCCCGGACGCTTGGCGGGTTCGGCAAATATTGCGCATTCGTGATTGGGATTTGCGCGCGTCGCGGCCTAAAAGTCAAGGGTTGCAAAGCTGTTCGCGGCAATTTGTCCGCGAAACGCCTAGAACGTCGGTGGTGCAGGTGAACTACGGAGCCCTTCGAGGTGACCCAGCAAGGACGACGTCGTGGCAGGTCCGTGCTGCAGTTTTCCAGGCCGAGTCGAAGAGCCGTGACCATCAGGTATCCGAGCTGGTCTCGCTGACACGTCCCGTCACTCTTGTCAATTCCGCCCATCAAACGTCCCGATGTCCGTACGATGGCGGCAACGGCGTTGGCAAAGCGGTAGAACGCCCTTAGCCAGCGCCGAAGCCCCCCTAGCGACCGCGGACGGGCAGTCCGCAGAAACCGGCATATCAACGATGAGGCCAACGAACTCAACCCGTCCGAACGGGAGATGTCGAACGCGCTGGTCAGCGTGGCGACCAGTGGTGAATCGCGGCGCAGCTACCAGGTTGGCCGCCATCGTCTGCTCTGCAGCGGTCGTGATCACGGCGTGCTCGCACAAAGCCCCATCGGCCCAGCCGACGACTGCTCCCCCCGCGTCGCGTGTCGACGCGTTGATCGTGAGCGTCGAGGATGTACGGCGGATCGCCAACTACGAGGAGCTCGCCACACATTCGCTCGCGGACATGGATGAACCGCCGGAGGCGGACACAAGCGCTCCGGGTCCCTGCCGGGCGGTGGGAAACAGCGATCTCACCTTCGGCACCGGCTGGTCGGAGTTTCGCAGCGCGGGTTACCACGGTGTCACCGACGACCTCAGACCGGGCATGCCCGTCATGGTCGAGACCGTCAGCCAGGCGATCGCGGTGTACCCGGAGCCGAGCGCGGCTCGCGGTGTGTTCCATCAACTGGAGTCGGCGTTGGAGGCTTGCGCTGCCCTGCACGACCCGTACTTCGAATTCATCCTGGACAAGCCGGACGCCTCCACGCTGAGGATCAGTGCTCCGGGTTGGAGCCACGTGTATCGGGAGAAGTCCTCGGTGTTCGTATCCGTCGGCGTGTTGGGTCTTGAACCCGCGGAGCAGATCGCCAACAGCATCCTGCAGACGATCAGCGATCGCATCAAGTAGCCGGCCGAACATCGGGAGCGGCGCACCAACCCGCGACAATGGTCGGATGCGTCTGATCGGGGGGCTAATTCTGCTCATGGTTGCGCTGGTCCCGGCGTGCGGGGCCGGCGGATGTGATCGGCTGGTGTCGGCTGACGGCTCGCGGGCTTCGACGACCGCGACGGTGGTGGGGGTCCGGCCGGTAAGCACCACCACACCGTCGGGTCCGGTGCCGCCGGTCGGCGAGGCGGCGCGCGCAGCTGGGTTTCTCGACGTTCGCAGTGTTGTTCCCGACGCCGGGATCGACCTGCGCTACGCGACGCCGAACAACTTCACCGGCACACAGTTGTACCCGTCCGGCGCAAGATGTCTCGTGCACCAATCCATGGCCCAGGGTCTCGCGGCCGCCGCGGCGTTGTTGCGCCCACACGGGCAGGTGATGGTCTTCTGGGACTGCTACCGGCCGCATGACGTTCAGGTCAGGATGTTCACCGTGGTCCCCAACCCGGCCTGGGTGGCGCGGCCGGGTCAGTACGCGCGCAGCCATGAGGCGGGTCGTTCGGTTGACGTGACATTCGCCAGCGCGCAGCAGCAGTGCCCACCGGGGCGGCAGTTCGACGGACTATGTCTGGCTGACATGGGCACCGACTTCGACGACTTTTCTTCGCGGGCAACGGCATTCGCAACGCAGGGCGTCACTGCCGATGCCCAGGCCAACCGTGCGCGGCTGCGAGCCGCGATGGGGGCCGGTGGGTTGGCGGTGTACTCCGGTGAGTGGTGGCATTTCGACGGCCCCGGTGCCGGCGTTGATCGCCCGATCCTGGGCGTGCCGGTCGACTAGACGTCCCATATATTGGGACAAATATTTCATTATTTGGTCGCTGCGGTAGGGTTCGGGCAAGACATCTACCCCAAGGGATCGCGGTCGTGAACGACAAACCTCAAGTCATCTACACCCACGGACACCACGAGTCGGTGCTGCGTGGCCACCGACGACGCACTGCGGAGAACTCCGCCGGCTACCTGCTGGCCCACCTGGAGCCGGGGTTGTCGGTGCTCGACGTCGGGTGCGGCCCCGGGACGATCACCGTCGACCTCGCCGCCCGGGTCGCGCCCGGATCGGTGACCGCCGTGGAGCGAACCCATGACGCCCTTAGCCTGGCCCGCGCCGAGGCCGGGCGGCACGACCTGTCGAACATTTCGTTCGCCACCTCCGACGTGCATGCACTCGACTTTCCCGACGACGCGTTCGATGTTGTGCACGCGCACCAGGTGCTGCAGCACGTCGCTGATCCGGTGCGGGCGCTGCGGGAGATGAGGCGGGTGTGTAGACCCGGCGGCATCGTCGCGGCTCGCGATGCCGACTACGCGGGGTTCATCTGGTTCCCGAAGCTTCCGGCGCTGGACCGGTGGCTGGACCTCTATGACCGCGCGGCGCGAGCCAACGGCGGTGAACCGGATGCCGGCCGGCGGCTGCTGTCCTGGGCTCAACAGGCGGGATTCGACGACGTCACGCCGACGGGCAGCGTCTGGTGTTTCGCCACGGCCGAGTCCCGCGCATGGTGGGGCGGCATGTGGGCCGACCGGATCCTGCAATCCGACCTGGCCCACCAGCTGGTGGACTCGGGTATGGCCACCACCGCACAACTTGAGGAGATCTCCACGGCGTGGCGGGACTGGGCCGCTGCCCCGGACGGTTGGCTGGCGATCCCGCACGGCGAAATCCTTTGCCGGGCATAGGCTCGAGCATGCTCGCTCGCGCTGTCAAGTTGTCAAGCTGTCCTGCTCGGGGCAGCGGGGAAGCCCCCGCAGAGTGATTCGAAGGCATCAGCGACCATGAGCACGGTGGCGTCGTGGATCGCTTGCCCGTGATCATTATTCCGACGGGCAGGCCGTCCACCAGGCCGGCCGGCACCGAAATGGCGGGATGGCCGGTGACGTCCGTGGGTGCGGTGTTGGCCGCCTTGCCGATCGCCTGGGCGAGCAGCGTGACATCCTGGGGGCTCGCCGTCGGGAGTGCGCCGGCGATGCCGGGGGTGGTGGGCATCACCAGTACGTCGTATTGATCGAGCGCATGGTCATAGGCGGCGCGCAGATGCGGCAACAGATTGCGTGCCTTGGCATAGCTCACGCCGCCAAGGGTTTTCAGGCCGTAGTGGCCGCAGAGTGCCGTCGCCTTGATGGTGTTGGAGAACTGATCGGCCGTGACCGATCGCCGACTTGCGAAATGCCCCACCAGCTCTGGGTCGTAGAAGCCGTCCACGCCGAGCCCGTAACCGTTGCCGTCGAGCATCTGATAGGTGGCGCCGTCGGTGAGGATGACGGTGAAGACATGAAACGCGTTCCGGTGCCATGGCAAGCTGATATCGCCAACGGTGCAACCCATTTCGGTAAATCGCTGGGCAGCCGAACGGACCAGCTCGTCGACCTCCTGCCGCGAGCCGGGTTGGTCGAAGCCCTCGGTGACGATGCCCACCCGCAGGCCGTCAACGTCACCGGTGAGCGCGGCCCGGTAGTCGACCTCCGGCAAGTCGACACGCTGGCGGGAATCCCGGCCGTCGGGTGGGGCGCCTGGCGTAGCCCGTCGGTATTGGAATTCTCTTTTTCTGCAAGTACGGTGATCATTGATGGATAACGCAGTTCGGAACGGGGCCGTGGAGGTACCGTGCGGGTCGGAGTGATGATCGGCCCAGAGCGAGGCGATTCCACGCGCAAGGTCACCCGGATGCTGGCCGACATCGACTGGGCCGAAACCGCTGGCCTGGACAGCGCTTGGATCCCGCAGATCCCCAGCGACTTCGACGCGCTGCTGGCGGTGGCCCTGATGGGGACTCGCACCGGCCGGATCGAACTGGGCACCGCCGTCGTTCCACTGCAGGCTCAGCACCCAATTGCGTTGGCCCGTCAAGCCTTGTCGGTGCACGCCGCCACCGGTGGCCGGCTGGCGCTGGGTGTCGGGCCGTCGCACCACTGGATCGTGGACGACATGCTCGGGCTGCCCTACCGGCGCCCCGCCGCGTATACCCGGGACTATCTCGAAGTGCTAAACGCGGCGTTTACCGGCCCGGGCGCCGTCGACGTGGAGAACGACACCTTCACGGTTCACAATCCGCTGGACCTGGGTCCGGTGGCACCGCTGCCGGTATTGGTGGCCGCACTGGGGCCGGTGATGCTGACGTTGGCCGGTGAGCGGGCCGATGGCACCGTGCTGTGGATGGCCGACGAACGCGCCGTGGCCGAGCACGTCGTGCCGCGGATCACCAAGGCCGCCGATAGCGCCGGGCGCCGGGCTCCGCGCGTCGTCGCCGGTGTGCCCGTATGTCTGTGTGGCGCAGCCGAAGTCGACACGGCGCGTGAGCGCGCCAACCGGATCCTGGGGGAGGCGGAGGTCTCGCCCAACTACCAGCGACTCCTCGGCTATGGCGACGCCCGAGACGTCGGAGATATCTGCGCGGCCGGTGACGAGGACGCCATCGCGGCCCGGTTCCGCCGATTCGCCGACGCCGGAGTGACCGACCTGTCGGTGCGGCTGCTACCGATCGGCGACAATCGTGACGAGCTGGTGGCATCCAAGCGCCGCACCCGGGAGATGATCGCCGCGCTTGCCCCGCAACTGCGGTAGCGCCGACCCCGGGACTACTCGTAATGCACCGTAATCGACGGCGTATCGGGTACGCCCTGGCACGTCAGGATGTAACCTTCGGCAACCTCCTCGTCGTCGAGCGCGTCGTTGACCCGCATGGTCGCCCGTCCCTCGGTGAGTCTGGCCAGGCAAGTTCCGCAGTTGCCGGCCTCGCAATTGAAGGGCGGGTCCAGGCCGGCCCGCCGCGCGCACTCCAGCAGCGTCTCGCCGGGAACCAGCGGGACCGACACCTTCTTGCGCTCGAGGTGGATGGTCACCGTGCCGGGCTCCGTGATGACCACCTTTCCGGGCCGGTTGCTGCACTTGCATTCTTCACCGGAGAGAATACTATTCTCTCCAAACGATAGTATCTTCTCGAGACCTCTGGAGAGGACCGCGGCGTGACCGAGCCGGCCGTGCTCGACTTCGAGGAGCGGCGCTTCAGCCTGCCCCAGCTCGAGGCGGCGGCCGATGGGCTGGCCCTGGCGCTACGCAAACGCGGCGCGGTCGCCGGCGAGCGGGTCGCGGTGATGGCAGCCAACCGGCCGGAGTTCGTCGCCGTGTTGCTTGCGATCTGGCGGTTGGGCGCAACGGCGGTGCTCATCAGCCCCGCGTGGAAGCGCGATGAAGTCGAGCATGCGCTGGCGCTGACCAACCCGGCGCACGCGGTTGGTGACCATTCGGTGCTGGCCGGCCTGATGCCGATGCTGCACCTGGACGAACCGATCACGCCTGGCCAGCCGGCGTCCGGCCCGCCGCCACCGGGCGCCGATGCGCTGCTGGTGTTCAGTTCCGGCACCACCGGCCTGCCCAAGGCCGTGCGGCACACCCACGCGTCGTTGGATGCGGCCGTTCGGCACTGGCGTGACGCGCTGCGGCTGACCGCTCGTGACCGCATCCAGATTGCGACGCCGCCGTCACACATCCTGGGCCTGCTCAACATCCTCACCGTTTTGCGCACCGGAGCCCGGATGCGGCTGCATCGCCGGTTCGACATCGACCGGATGCTCCATCACATCGAAAACGACCGCGTCACCGTCGAAATGGCGGTCGCGCCTATCGCGCTGGCCATCGCCTCGCACCCGGACCTCGAGTCGTACGACCTGTCGTCACTGCGGTTCATCGTGTGGGGCGCGACGCCGGTCACCGCCAGTATCGCCGAGACGGTGACCCGGCGGACCGGCGTGGGTTGGGTTCCCGCGTACGGCACCACGGAGTTGCCCGTCATCGCATGCAACCCGCTGGCGGTCCCCCGGCTCGACACCGTCGGCCAGCCGGTGCGCGGCGTGCACCTGCGAGTGGTGTCGCTACGGACCGGCGAACCGGCGGTAGGGGACGAGGTCGGTGAGATTCAGGCGCGGTCGGTGTCGCTGATGGCGGGCTACCTGCCGGCCGAGGCGACCGCGGAAGCATTCTGTGGCGGCTGGTACCGGACCGGAGACGTCGGCTGGCTCGACGCACATGGTTGGCTGCGGATCACCGACCGCCTCAAAGAGATGATCAAAGTGCGCGGATTCCAGGTTGCGCCGGCTGAAATCGAGGCCGTGCTGCATGGCCATCCCGCCGTCAAGGATTGTGCGGTCTTCGGTGTCCCCGATGGGGGCAACGGGGAAGCGGTTGTCGCCGCGGTCGCCACGCACGCTCCCGTGGATGCCGGCGAGCTCGTCGCCCGGGTGGCGGCGAAGCTGGCCTCCTACAAACGGCCGAGCCGGGTGGTCTTCGTCGCCGATGTTCCTCGGCTGCCCTCCGGCAAGGTGCTGCGCCGTGTGCTGAAGGAGCGTTATGGATGCGCGTCTGACGGCTGAACAACGACAGCTGCGCGATGCCGCCGCCGAACTGGCTGACGATCTGGGGCCGGCATCGGTGCCGGATCTCGACGACGAGAATCGAATTGCGCGTTTGGACAGGAAGATTGCGGCGGCGGGGTGGCGATCGCTGCGCTCCGATGGAGCATCAGGCGCCGAAGTAGCGATCCTCGCCGAGGAATTCGGGCGCCGACTGGTGGACGCACCATTTCTGGGGCCCGCCCTGGCCGACGATCTGGCCCGCCACATCGACACCGACGCCCGGGGCGTGACGGTGGCGGTTGACGGGCGGGCGATCGACGCTCGCGGGTATCGGCGGGCCCTAGCGTTGTCGGGTAGCACCGTCCTGGCGGTGGACCTGGACGGCGGTCAAAACGGTGCGGATCTGACCCGGGCCAGTGCGGGCACCCTGGGCCCGCCGGTGGCTCTCGGTGACGTGTCTACCGAAGCCGCCGATCGATGGCTCGCTCTTGCGCTGGTCGCCACGACGGCCGACCTGGTCGGAGATGCGCGCGGCGCGCACGCCGTCGCCTGCGACTACGCGAAGATCCGAGCACAGTACGGCAAACAGATCGGGTCCTATCAGGCCGTCGCTCATCTGTTGGCCGAAAGTCTCGCTCTGATCGAAGGTTCGGTGAGCGTGCTGCGGCACGCCGCGTGGGCTGTCGACGAACTCGAGCCGGTCGACGCGCTTCGGGCTGCCCGGGTCGCCAAGGTGTACTGCGCACGCGCCACGCGCACCGTCTGCGAGACCGCGGTGCAGGTGCACGGCGGCATCGGCAACACGTGGGACTGCCTGGTGCATGTCTACCTGCGCCGGGCGCTGACATCGACCGAACTGTGGCCGGCACGGTGGGAGGAGATCGACCTTGGACTTTCGTGACTCACCGCAGGAGGCCGGCTTCCGGGAGCGGTTGCGATGTTGGCTTTCGGTGCACGCAACCGAATTTTCCGGCTCCGGCGACGAATACTGGGCTGGCCAGGCGCAGTGGCATCGGGCGCTGTACCGCGGGGGCTTCTTCGGGTTGTCCTGGCCACGCGAGTACGGGGGCCAGCAGCTGCCACCGGTGTACGACATCATCGTGGACGAAGAACTGGCGCGCGCCGGCACGCCGCCGCGCCCGAGCGTCGGCTACCTGGTTTACGGCATCGGCAGGCACGCCAACGACGAGCTACGGCAACGCTTCCTGCCCGGCATCATCGACGGCACCGAGCGCTGGTGTCAGGGTTTCAGCGAGCCTGGCGCCGGGTCGGATCTGGCCTCGCTGACCACCACCGCGACCCGCGAGGGTGAAAACTACGTGGTGCACGGGCACAAGATCTGGACCAGCTACTCCGATGTGGCCGACTGGTGTCTGCTGCTGGCCCGCACCGACCCGGAGGCCAACCGGCACCGCGGCCTGTCGGCGTTCGTCATCGCGATGAAACAACCTGGCGTGCAACAGCGTACGTTGCGGATGATGAACGGAGTCACCAACGAATTCGGCCAGGTGTTCTTCGACGGCGCAATGGTGCCGGCGGACCGGATGGTCGGTGCTCCCGGTGATGGCTGGGCAGTGGCCATGACCGTCGTCGGACACGAGCGTGAACCCGCCACGCTGGGGTACGCGGCCAGGTACCACAAGCTCGTCCGAACCCTGTTGGCCCGCAACGATGGTCCGCCCACCGAAGCGCTCGCGTGGGCGGCCGTGCAAGCGGAGATGCTGACCCATCACGTGCGGCGGCGGTTGTCCGAACAGCTCGACGGCGTGTCGCACGGTCCCGAAGGGTCGCTCGACAAGCTGCTGATGACCTGGGTCGAACAGTCCGTCGGGCACGCCGCGTTGGCCATTGGCGGAACCCGCGATCCAGACCTGCTTAGCGCCTACTTGTACAGCCGGGCGCAGAGCGTAATGGGCGGGACGTCACAGATACAGAAGAACATCATCGCTAGACGAATCTTGGGATTGGGAGTCTGACGTGTACGGCATGCCCACCGAAATCGACGTTCGTGCCGACGGGGCGCTGCGGATCATCACCCTGAACCGACCGGATGTTCTCAATGCGGTCAACGACGAACTGCACGTCGGACTCGCAGCGCTGTGGCCACGATTGAGCGACGATCGCACGGCCCGGGCTGCGGTGCTCACCGGTAGCGGAAAGGCGTTTTCGGCCGGCGGCGATTTCTCCTATCTCGCCCAGTTGGCGGTCGATGCCGATCTGCGGGCCAAGACCATCGCGCATGGGCGCGAGCTCGTGCTGGGCATGGCCCGCTGCCGAGTTCCGTTGGTGGCGGCGGTCAACGGCCCGGCCGTCGGGCTCGGCTGTAGCCTGGTCGCCCTGAGTGACATCGTCTATATCGCCGAAGACGCCTACCTGGCCGACCCGCATGTTCAGGTGGGGTTGGTGGCCGCCGACGGCGGACCGCTGACCTGGCCGCTGCATATCAGTCTGATGTTGGCCAAGGAATATGCGCTGACCGGCACGCGGATCCGCGCGGAGCGGGCAGTGGAACTCGGGCTGGCCAACCACGTGGCAGCCGACCCGGTCGCGGAGGCAGTGAGCTGTGCGAAACGGATCATCCAGTTGCCCCAGCAAGCGGTCGAGAGCACCAAGCGCGTGCTCAACATTGCGCTGGAACGCGCCGTCCTGGCCAGTCTGGACTACGCGTTGGCGGCCGAACACCAGTCGTTTATGACCGAAGACTTCCGGTCGATCATCACCAAGCTGACGGCGGGCAAGAACTGACCCGCACCGGTCAAATGTCGTGCGAGCGTAGGAAGTCGCGCAGCACCATATCGAACCGGTCCGGCTCTTCGATAAACGGCATGTGGGCACTCGACTCGAAGAGCTCAAACCGCGAGCCCGCGATGCGGCGGTGCATTTCCCGCATGTGCTCGGGCGAACATTCGTCGAACCGGCCGGCAAGCAACAGGGTCGGCACTGCGATATCGGCCAGCCGGTTGACGATGTCCCAGTTGCGAATGTTCCCGACGACGCGAAGGTCGCTGGGGCCAAACATCGTCTCGAAGATCTCGGTTCCCATGTTGCGCAACGCTTCGTCGAGTTCCGTGGGCCAGGGGAGGGTACGGCAGAGGTATGTCTCGTTCCAGGTTCGGATCGCCGCCTGGTATTCGGCGGCATGGGTGGTGCCGGCCGCTTCGTGACGGTCAATGGCCGATCGAGTTGCCGGGTCCAAGCCGGACTTCAAGCCGGCCACGTAATCCGAAAACTCGGGCATCGACGCGGTGCTGTTGGAGATGGTGAGACTGATGGCGCCAGACGACGTATCGAGCACGTACTGCTGCGCCAGCATCCCACCCCACGAATTGCCAAAGATGTGGAAGCGGGTCAGGCCAAGGGCCGCCACCACGGCGTCCATCTCGGCCACTGAGCGGTCCATCGTCCAAAGTTCAATGTCTGACGGACATTCGGAGTTCCCGCAACCGAGCTGATCCCAGAAGATGACCTCCCGCTCGTCGGCCAATCGTTGCAGCGAAGCCAAGTAGTTGTGCGGCAAGCCCGGCCCACCATGCACCACCAGCAGCGAATTACCAGGACCGCCACCAACCCGCTGGAACCACACGCTTCCACCCGGGACCGCGATTGTCCCCTCCATTTGCCGCCCTCCCAATTTCGACCGACGAGCAGACGCAGAATCGCACAATTCCGGCCGGAATTGTGCGATTCTGCGTCTGCTCACGCCGCAAGGTCCGCACCCCTTCTTGCGAAGCGCGCTCTCAAGCTGAGAGAATGATGTTCTCTAGGTGTGCGGGCAGGCTGCCGAACCCGCACGGTGCCCGCGAAATGGAGAAGACCCGTGCCTGAAGCCGTGATCGTGTCCGCCCTGCGAACCCCGATTGGCACCGCCCGGAAAGGAACGCTGCGCGACACCACCGCATTCGACCTGGCCCACCATGTGGTCAGCGCAGCCGCGGCAAAGCTGGATTCGGGGCAGATCGACGATGTGGTCCTAGGTGAGGGCCTCTACGGCGGCGGCGTGGTCGCCCGGCATGCGGCGGTCACCGCCGGACTGACGGCGGTGCCCGGTCTCGCCCAGAACCGGCACTGCGCGGCCGGCCAGGCGGCGGTGCAAAGCGCCGCGGCAAGCGTGCGCGCGGGAATGGATCAACTGCTCATCGCCGGGGGCGTGGCCTCAGCGTCCACGTCGCCGCGAGCGCGGTTCCAGGTGGACGGCGAGTGGGTCGACTGGTTCCCGCCGACTCACCCGGACCGGCCCGACGCGCCCAATATGGACATGTCGATCACCGTCGGCTGGAACGCGGCCGTTGCCGCCGGGGTGACTCGTGCGGAGATGGACGCGTGGGCGTTGCGGTCACATCGCAATGCGATCGCCGCGATCGACGAGGGCCGCTTCGTCGACGAGATCGTTCCGATCGAAACCCCGCACGGTCTCTTCTCGGTCGACGAGCATCCGCGCCGCGACACCAGCATCGAAAAGCTGGCCGCACTCAAACCGCTGCATCCCGAAATCGAAGGATTCTCGATCACCGCCGGCAACGCCAGCGGCGCCAACGACGGTGCCGCCGTGCTGACCATCGCCAGTGACCGGCTGGGACTGCCCACGCTGGGCAGGGTGCGGTCCTGGGCGTCCGTGGGAGTCGACCCCGCGGCAACCGGGCTCGCACCAGTCGAGGCGATCCCGAAAGCGCTTGCCCGCGCTCAACTTTCCCTATCCGATGTGGATCTGTTTGAAATCAACGAGGCGTTCGCGTCGATGTGCGTGGCTACCGTGAAGATGCTGGATCTGGATCCGGACCGAGTCAACGTCAGCGGTAGCGGTTGCTCGCTGGGGCATCCGGTGGCCGCAACGGGTGCCAGGATGCTGGTGACGCTGGTGCACGAGCTGCGCCGGCGCGGCGGCGGGGTGGGGGTCGCGGCGATGTGTGCCGGTGGCGGCATGGGTTCCGCGACGGTCATCGAGGTCCCCGCGCCGTGACCGTCCGAGCTGGTCGGGGGTTGGTGTTCCTTTCCGGCACGGAGGCGCTATCCGGGCGTGATCTGGCTGCTGCTGGCCGGGAATCTGGCGGTGCGGGCGGCCGGATTCGCCTATCCGCTCCTGGCCTACCACGTGGCTGGGCGCGGGCACGCCGCCGGTGCCGTCGGCGCCGTCCTGGCCGCCTTCGGGGTGGGCTGGGCCGTGGGGCAGGTGATCTGTGGGTGGCTGGTGGACCGCATCGGGGCCCGGGCGACGCTGGTGTCCACCATGCTGGTAGCCGCTACCGTACTGGTGCTGATGGCCGAGGCGAGCACGGTCCCGGCGTTGCTGGTAGGGGCCATGGTCACCGGCGTGGTTGTTGACGCGCCCGGTTTTGGGTGCCGCGATCGCCGCGTTGATCCCAGATCCACGGCGGCGGGCGAAACTCGACGCCCGGCGGTTCGGGTGGATCGTGAGTATTGGCCGCGCGGTCACCGGCGGACTCGGCGGTCTGCTCGCCGGCTGGTCGGGTGTGCCGGTGCTGTATTGGATCAACGGAATCGCGTGTGCGATGTCCGCGCTGGTCGCGGCCTGCTGCGTACCGGCCTGGGCGCGCCCTCCCGCCGCCCCGATTGCACCGGCCCTGATGGGTTCGGCAACGTCTGCCGGGACGGGAAACGTCAGTTACCGGCGTGCGTTTGCCGATGGTCGGCTGGTGCTGCTGTTCGTATCCAGCCTGGCGACGCTGACGGCGGTCAGGGGCTTGCAGGCCACCGTGCCCATGTTGATGACCGACAGCGGGCTGGGTGTGGGCGAGTTCGGCTGGGTGCAATTGGCCAATGCGGCTGCGGGTATTGGACTCACTGCGCTGATGACGCCCTGGCTCGGTAGAAGGGTTGCGGCGCGTCTTCGGCCGAGGCTTGACATCCTCGCCATTGCCGGCGCATGGACGGCGTTGAGCATGGGGGGCGCCGAGCTTGCGCATACCACCCTCGGCTTCACCGTGGCCGCGGCTGTGTCCGCGCCGGGCGAGATCGCTTGGTTCGTGGTTGCGGCCGGCATCGTGCACAGCATCGCTCCGCCCGCCAACCACGGTCGCTACCATGGAATTTGGTCGATGACCCTGGCGGTCGCTTCGGTGGTTGCGCCGCTCATAGCTTCCTACAGCCTGGTTCATGGCGGTCATTTGTTGGTCGCGGCGGTCACCGCGGCGGTGGGTTTGGTCGGTGCTGCGCTATGTCTGCCGTTGGCGCAGGCTATGCGCCGGCCGACGCCGGCTTGAGTCCCGCGTCGGAAGCGCCGACACGAAAGTTGTCCGCAGACCCCATAATTGGAGCAGGATGCACGTTTGGGGCGGAAGCCGGGACTCAGGAGTGGTGTCCTACGGCAGGTTAGGTGCAACCGCCGCGGATGGTGTCCTCCGATCGGGGGAGGGGGCATTCGTCATCGTTTCGGGCCGATCGGAGGACCCCGGCGGGAGCGAGCGATCCTAACTTGAGTTAGTGACCATTGTTGCGCCCATCGATCCCGCGCACCGCACCACGGGATCTGGTCCTTGCACGGTGCGGCCTTGAGCACGGGGAGCCGTCACCTGCCCTGCACAAGTGACGGGTCGACTGCGGTTGCGCTCGGTCGGCTGCTGTATCGCCGGATGTGTGTGTTGCGGTTGCTTGATATGGCGTTGGAGCGGTTGTGCGCCGAAGGTCTGATCAAGGGGCCGCTGCGGGCCGGCTTTGGCCAGGAAGCGGTGAGTATCGGGGCTGCGGCGGCGCTGGGCGAAGGTGACATCACGATCACCACCCATCGTCCACATGCCCAACACGTCGCTATTGGCGGTCGCCTTGGCCCGATGGTCGCGGCGATGACAGGCTCAACCGCGGCCGACATCTGGGGCGGCGACAACCAGGTGCTCGATGCCTTTCCTCGGGGCGGACTGTCGGCAGGCCCCTGCGTAGTCAAGCAATCGCCGTCGTATGCGATCGGACACGCCTACCGGCAGTGGCTGGCCGACACCGGCGGGATCACCCTCTGTGTCACCGAAGACTGCGATGTGAACTCGGCCGCCTTCAACGAGGCCGCGAACATGGCTGCGGTGTGGCAACTTCCGGTGGTGATTCTGGTCGAGAACATTCGATGTGCGCTGAGTGTGCGCTCGGACAGGCATCTGCGGGAGCCGCAGGCCTATCGCAGGGCAGCAGCCTACGGCATGCCGGGGGTATCGGTCGACGGCAACGACGTCAAAGCGGTCCGCGACTGTGTGACCAGCGCGGTGCTGCGGGCTCGGGCTGGCGGCGGCCCCACGCTGGTCCAAGCGATCACCTACCGCACGATCGATTTCTCCGGATCTGATCGTGGCGGCTATCGCGACCTGGCCGGCTCCGAGCAGTTTCTGGACCCGTTGATGTTCGCGCGAAGGCGGCTGATAGCCGCCGGCGCGACCCGCGATCGGGTCGCCGAGGAGGAGCGCGCGGCATGCCAACTGGTGGCCGATGCGGTGGCGTTCGCCAAGGCAGGTTCGCGGCGCGACAGCGGTGCCCGCAGCCAACCGCCAGCGTGCGTGTGAAATTCCGGGCATATCGTGGCAGTCCCAAAATGCGGACGCGGATTATCCAGAGCCATTGATGATCACGTCAGTTCTCAATTCCCGCTCGGAGCCGGTTGACGACCGGTGTTGTACCGCTCGGTGAACTTGACATTCGGGTAGCAATAACGCAATGATTGAAATTCGATTTCGGGCGTGGAGGTTGATATGAAACTCGGTGTCTATACCGCGTGCCTACCTGACAAGACCTTGGTTGAGTGCCTGGATGTCCTCGGCGAGCTGGGTCTTGACAGCATTGAAGTGCATGCCGGTGGCTTTCTCACTGCTCCACACCTACCGGTCGATGGATTGCTGGCAAGTTCGCGGGCGCGGCACGAGTACCTTGCACAACTTTCGGACCGTGATGTCACGCTCACCGCGTTGAACGTGAATTGTAATCCGCTGCACCCCGATCCCGAAGTCCGCGGGGTGTATGTCCGTGATCTTTGGCAGGCTATCGACCTGGCGGGCTTGCTCGGCGTGCGGAACGTGGTAACCATGTCCGGCCTGCCGGGTGCGCATCCCGGGTGCCTGGCCCCGACCTGGATGCCCCAGCCTTGGCACAGTGCGGCTACGGACGTGCTCCGGTATCAGTGGGACGACGTTGCTGTTCCTTTCTGGAGGGATGTCGAACGGCGCGCTCGCGCCGCGGATGTGCGAGTCTGCATCGAAATGCACCCACACAATATTGTGTATAACCCGGCCACGCTAATGCGACTAATCGAGCGCACCGACGGCGAACACATCGGCGCAGAAATGGATCCAAGCCATCTATTCTGGCAGGGAATTGAACCGATTGAAGCCATTAGATATCTCGGCGACAGAGTATTCAATGCCGCGGCTAAAGACACACGCATCAACGAAGTCAATTGTCGGTTGAACGGAATACTCGACGACCGGTATGTCACTCCAGCCGCGGACGATCCGTCGACCATAAAGCTGGGTGGACGATATGTCCTCAATCAGGCTCCGGCGGATCCCGCCTGGCAGTTCGTGGCCGTTGGCCGAGGTCATGATGTTGACTATTGGACGTCTTTCCTCGCCGCGCTACACGGAGTCAATCCCTCGATTGCGGTGAACATCGAACACGAGGACGACGAGCTCGATGTGTTGGACGGATTGCGAGTTGCGGCCGACACGCTGAAGAAGGCTTCCTCCGGCGTGGGGCAGTAGCGAGTTGGTCGGCCAATCAGCTTGTGGCGTGTGGCTTTTCGAGCAGATGATCCGCTGCTTTCAGGGCGATCGCCACACTCGTCAACGTCGGGTTGGACGCGGTCGCGGTCGGCAGCAGACCGTTGCCGCCAAGATAGAGATTCTCGAATCCCCAAACCCGCGAGTTCGTGTCGACAACGCTGGTGGCTGGATCCTGCCCCATCCGGACCGTGCCGGAGATGTGCAGCGGCAGACCGGGTGTCGGAAAACTCGGTTCAGAGCCGCCTAAGAACCCACCGATGGCCAGCGCGGCTCGCAGCATCTCGGCCATCATCGCGTGCAATCGCGCCGCGTCGGCCGGGCTGAAGCTGAAATCGAACGTTGGTTGCGGCATACCATGCACGTCGGAATGCCGATCCGAGAACCACACCCGGTTGTCCGGACGGGGATCGACCATTCCGAACCACCGTAGGTCCATGATGAGTCGGGTGTCGATGTGAGGTACCCGGTCGGCGTAGTGAAATGCGTCGCGATTGATCTGGGCGTGCCAGGGACGGCCCTCGGTGACGGGTATCCAGATGTTTGGCGCCGGATCCCGCGCGGGAATGGGAAGTGTGTCGTCGGGGTAGAGCTGCCGGTGTGATCCCAACGCCGCGGCGAATCGTTCGTCACCATCGATCTGATCGACGAGATCACGAAGCAGGATCACCTGGCAGAACACCGTGGGATGCTCGGTGAGATACCGGCCCAACGCATCCGGCCTGATCTGTGATGCCCACAGCAGTTGTGGGGTCAACACGGCTCCACACGCGACGACATAGCGGTCGGCGTAGATGCGTACCGCCCGCATACCGATAAGGTCGCGTGCTTCGGCGTAGGCGATCCGTGTGCCGTCAGCGTCTTGAACCAATCGGGTGCACAGGTGTTGCGGCAGAATCCTGAACTGCTCCGCAGCGCCGCCGGAGTCCGCCAAATCACCGAGGATCGTGTCAACCCCGGTCCATTGCACCATCCCGGGATTGTTGGGGATTTGGTTGACCGCGAGCGGAAGATCCTGCACCTCGTAGTCGGCTGGAAGCTCCGAGAATTCCTGTCGGAGTGCGTCAATCAGTAGCCGCTGCCGCACCGAGTGGTCGAACACGCCCTGCTGGACCGACAGCAGTTGTTCGGCTTGGGTATAGTAGCGCTCCCAATCGCCTGCCGTAATCCCGTTGTAGCGCTCCATTGTTGGATGGTGTCTTGGACATACGCACGTCCAGTGGGTCGCCATACCGCCGACGGCGTAGCATGCGGCGGCGGCCGGGATGTTGCGGTAGGGATCCTGGTCGGGATTCTCGGCATTGCGGGCGCGGCTGCGGTTGGTTCCCAACTCGGGAAACGCCAACGGGTCGACCGCGAGATCTGGCCGCGCGCTCGGCGGGATAGAGAACAGATGCAGATGACTGCGAATGACCGGTTCGAACAGATCGGGGTTGTGCTGGTAGATATAGGCGTTTTTCAAGTTCTGACCGGGACGCGCCGAGAGCTGGGTACCCGCATCAAGCATGATGACACTCAATCCGCCGTCGACCAGCTTGCGCGCGAACGTGGCACCGATGGGGCCGGAGCCGACAATCAAGACGTCGGTCCGGTACGACGACGTTTCCGAGGTCATCTTGCCTCCCAACAGTTGTGCATGGCAGCCGGGGTTTAGACCAGCAACGGTGCGTAACTAAAGTAGTCGTCGCGATGCGTGTATGCGGAATATCCAGCGTGTCGTCCCGCCGCCATCACGGGATAATGGTCGCGATAACCCCGCCATCGACCCGCAATGCCGCCCCGGTGGTCGCCGAAGCTCCTTCCGACGCCACGTAGTGAATAAGGTTCGCGACTTCGCTCGGCAGGCAGAATCGCCGGATCAGCGATGTCGGGCGAATCTCGGCGAAGTACTGCTTCTCAGCCTCCTCGAACGGGATGCCGCCGTACATTTTGGCCAAGAACTCCTCTGCGCCGGGAGTACGGGTTGGCCCGGGCAACACACAGTTCACGGTCACACCGGTACCGGCGACACCGATCGCGAATCCCCGTGAAACGGCCAGCTGCGCGGATTTGGTCATCCCGTAGTGGATCATCTCGGGAGGCGTGGTGACCGCGCACTCGCTGCTGATGAAGATGACCCGGCCCCAGGCGCGTTCGGCCATGCGGGGGGCGTAGTGCCGGGTGAGTCGGACACCGCTGAGCACATTCACTTCGAAGTGTCGACGCCATTCGTCATCGGAAATCTCGAATGGCGCAGATTCGGTGTATATGCCGGCGTTGTTGACCAAGACGTCCAGGTTGCTGATGGCCGCGAAGATCTGTTCGGCACCGTCCTCGGTGGCAATGTCGGCAGCTACCGCGACGATGTCGCCGCCAGCGTCGCCGACGGCGGCGCGGATGCGTTCGGCGGCCGCTTCAGTACGGTCCGCGTCGCGCCCGTTGACGTAAACGGTGTCTCCACCGCGGGCGAAAGCGATGGCGGCGGCTTCACCTATACCGGATGTGGATCCGGTGATGAGAACGTGGCGTGGATTTGCTGGCATCATCTCTCCTTACCTGGTGCAACGTCTTGATCCGGCCGTCCGGCGGCCGGACACGGGACTTCAACGTGGAAAGCAACTGTCAATGAGGTCATTGCGGAACTTTCCGCCCGGATCGAGGGCGCGCATGAGACACTCGAAGTCGCTCCATCGCTGGTAGCTGTCGCGGAGCCGGTCGGCGTCAATGGTGAACAGCTTGCCCCAATGCGGACGCGGGTCAAATGGCGCGAGCGCCGCCTCGACGTCGGCGACGACGGGCATCACCATGGACATGTCGGGGCGCCACGCGAAATGGATGGCCACACTGTCGCGGTGATGGCTTGGGCTAAGCCAACACTCGTCGGCGGCAACGGTGCGGATCTCAGAGATCAGCAACGCGGGCGCCAACCGGGCACGGATCCGGTGCAAGGCTTCCAGGGCCGCGACCGCGTGCGCCTTGGGCAGCAGATACTCGGACTGCAGTTCGTCGCCGGTAGCGGGCCGAAAGTCGGTGCGGAAGTGCGGAAGCCGTTCATACCAGGGCCCGGCGACACCCAACTGCTCGGTGCAGTTCGTGGCGGGCAACCCGGCCAACGGGTGTTGGTTCGTAAGGGCTGGATGCACTGCGAGGTGCGCCAGATCGCCGCGAGGATCGCCGCAGCGATGCTTAAGCCAGATCCTGTTTGTCTCGTCGAAATGGGAGAAGACGCTGACGCTGTAGGCACTCGCCATAATGCTGTCGAAGTGGGCCAACAGCGAGGCCCAGCCGAGTCCGTCGTAGACGTATTGTTCGACGTCGAACGAGGGGAGCAGGTTGAGGCGCAGGCTGGTGACGATGCCAAGCGAGCCCAGGGAAACTGCGGCACCATCGAAGTCGGGATCGCCGTGGGACAACGTGATGAGTTCGCCGTCGGCATTGACCAGCGTGACGGATGTGACGGCGTCGGCGAGCGATGTGTTGGAGTTTCCTGAACCATGCGTGCCGGTGGCGCACGCTCCGGCCACGGAGATGTGCGGCAGCGAGCCGAGATTGTGCAGGGCCAGACCGTTTTGATGCAAGTGCGTTGCCAATTGCCCGTACCGGACGCCGGCGCTGACCTCGACACTCATCCGACTGCGATCGATGTCCAGCACGGGTGGAAGCCGGTCGACCGAAATGAGATCGCCTGCGGTGACTGCGATCTGATTGAAAGAGTGGCCGCTGCCGAGCGCCCGGGCATGCGATGCGTCCGAGACAATGCCTTGGAGTTCACGGATGGACACCGGCCGGTGCAGGCGCTTGGGGTTGAAGGCAACATTGCCCGCCCAGTTTCTCACCTCCGCCGCCCTTGGCGGGCCGTTCTCAGCTTGCAGGTTGGCCATGACGCTCCGGTTTGGCAGTGCGAGCGGCGAACTTCGCTTCCACCTCGGCTAGGGACAGCCCCCTGGTTTCGGGGACACAGACCCGAACGAAGATCAAGAATCCGGCGCTGATCACGGCGAACGCCAGGAACCCGATGGCGGCACGGTAGGGCACGCCGGGACTGCCCACCAGTATCGGAAAGAGAAGTGCCACCAGCAGGTTCGCCAGCCAATTGACGCCGATAGCCGCACCACTGCCGCGGGACCTGATGCGTGCGGGAAGGACCTCGGCGACCAGTAGCCACCCGATCGGCCCGACCGAAAACGCGTGACATGCCATAAAGGTGAGCATGGCAACGATCGTGATTATGGCGGCGTAGGTGGATGCCGACTCCACCAGGCCGACACTGGTCGCCAAGAGCGCGACGATGATGCCGATCAAGCCGACCGTAAGCAATGGCCGGCGCCCGTACCGGGTGAGCAACCCCATCGCTACGACGGTCGAAATCACATCAACGACGCCGATCGACCACGAGGCAACCTCCGCGCCGGCGCGGCCGCCAACGCCGGCCATGGCGAACACCGCGGTGGAGTAGGGAACGATGACGCAGATCCCCACGAGCGTATCCATCAACGCGGCTCCCATCGCGATCATGATGGGCCGCAGCAGGGAGGTTGCTTGGGTGCCGATGTCTGTCTGGTCGTGGCGTTGATGAGCCGAGACGATGCTTTCGAGTTCGGCCGCGACTTCGTCGGGATGCCGAGTTGCCATCAACGACTCGCGGGCTTGATCGACGAACCCGCGTGCGACCAGCGAGTATGGGCTCGACGGAACTCTGGCCATCGTTGCGGCCTGAACGAGAGCCGGAATCGCATTGGCAGCGAGCATAATTCGCCACTGGTGGTCGCCAAAGCTGAGGATCGCCCCGACCGTCAGAGACAGAAGGAACCCGAGCGCGATCGAGAATTGGTAACCGGCCATCATCGCCCCACGATTCCGGACGTGGGCTATCTCGCCGATGTAGGTAGGCGCGACAGCGGTTGTTACGCCTACCGCGGCACCCAGAATCAGCCGGCCGATCGTGATCGTCGGCGCACCGGGCGCCAGGGCCGAAACAATGGATCCGGTCGCGGCGACGACGCCGGCGACACCGAGCACCAGTCGATGACCGTGGCGATCGACGAAGCGTCCGGCGATCAAACAACCGATCAACGCGCCGGCGATCAGGCTGCTGACTACCGTTCCAACCGCCCAGCCGGACAGTGAATATTGCTGCCGAATCGGTTCGATGGCGTCGTTGCTGACCACGATGGAGTAGCCGAAGAGGGTTCCCGCGGATCCGCCGACCAAGAAGAGCCGCCACCTCAGCGGGCGGGGCCGGGCGGGGAGTTCGGCTGCGACTATTGCCACGGTTGCGTTGTCCTTGTGCACCCGCGGCTACGCGGTGAGCGTGACCTTGACCGCGTCGCCGGCCAGATCCTGGAACGCCAAGTCGAGGTGGTCGAAGGAGTGCGAATGGGTGATCAATCGCTCGAACCCGATATTCGGATGCGCGCGCAGCATCGCCATGGCCTCGCTGTAGGAGCGGGGTGGGTTGAAGCTCATACCGAACAGCCGAACGTTGCGTTGGCAGATGTCCACCGCAGGATCGATCTTGATACCGGTGTCGCCGGGGACAATGTTCCCGACTTCGACGACGGTGCCGAGTCGGCGAACCATACCCAAGGCCTCACCGAGCGCCGCGGGGCTGTTGGTCGCGTCGATCACGATGTCAGCGCCGAGGCCGTGTGTCTGCGCCATGACTGCCTCACGACGCGCGGCCACGTCGAGTTCCGCTGTATCGATCACCACGTCCATACCGATGTCGCGGGCGGCGTCCAGCCTGCTGGTCCGCGACCCGGACACGATGATCGTGCCGATGCCGAGGTGGCGCAGCACCAAACCGGTGAGCAATCCGACCGCGCCCGCACCGAGAATGACCGCGGTGGCATCAAAGGTCAGTACCTCTTCCGGCACATTGGCGGGCGTCTTTGCGATGTTGACCCCGCGGACCGCGACGGCCAGCGGGTCCAGTAGCGATGCCACACCCGCCGGCACATGGTCGGGCACCCGCCAGAGATAGGTTCCGGGTTGAACGACAACGTGCTTGCCGAATCCGCCGGTCAGGCTGGGCTGGTGGGTGCCTGAGTTCTTCGACAGCGGCTCCAACCCGATGGCCTCCGGGGGAACGCCGTACACGAAGGCATTGCTGCAGGTGGTGGCGCCGGGACCGAAGCGTCGGCAGCCCCAGCACTTTAGACACGGCACCCAGGGAAACAGGGCCACGGTGTCGCCCTCGCGCAGCGGTTCGCCAGAGGCATCGTGTTGCGAGTGGCCGGTCCCGAAAGCGGCTATGGTACCGACGATCTCATGTCCGAGAACGATTGGCACCGTTGGGTCGGTGGAGACGAAATGCCGGTCGGAACCGCATATCCCGTTCGCTGTGACTTCGAGGATTAGGCCCTCGTCGGGCGGCGACGGCAGCGGTACCTCGATCGTTTCGAAGCGGTTTTTCCCCACCCATACGTTCGCACTCGTCATCGTCATGGCAACTCCTTCATCCGCCCGCTCAAGGCAGCTGGGTCTCAGGCGTTCTCCGGTGGCCACAGGCCCGGAAAGCCGCGGTTGTCGAGGTAGGGCTCGCTGCCGTCGTCCTTGATGATCGGCTGCGGCAACTCCGCGACATACTCCAGGCGCATACCGTTCAGGTCGGCCTTGTCGGTGAAGAACAACAGGATTCGATCGTCGTCCTGCAACGCCATTCCGTCGTGGCCGAAGCCCAGCTCGGCAAGCTCGGTGATCCGGCCCTCGACGTTTGGGTAATCCATGAAACCGAGGTGGTGAAAACCCTCTCCCTGGGCCACCGAGTGGGTTCCGTTCCCGGTGAATTCCATCAGCTCGATGTGGGGAGGACCCTCCTTGGAGAAGGCAATGCGGGCGTCGTGGTGATGCGGCTTCGGGTCACTGCTGTCGACGTACCGGTCCGTACAGTAGCGACCCACCGGGCTGAAGGTGTACCCCGTTGCCGCCGTCCAGCGTTCGATCGCCTCCTCCAGATTGGCGACTAGCAAAGCGACGTGGTGAATCTGCGGGCCAGCCATGATTGGGCACCTTTCCTGTCCGTTTGTCGGATCGTGGCAACACCGTGCCGGAGTTCCGTTGCCTGTCGGCGAACTCCCTTGGCATTTTGCCTCTTGGCGGGGTCAACGCCGCATCGACCCCGGGTTGCCAGGGTCTGGCATCGGCGATGTCGGCGTTAGATGGAGCGGGGCACGGCTGGTGATCGTGCCGCCGAGCCGGCGGGGTTGGGCATCTCCAGGAGGAGCCGCATTTCGGCCGCCGCGTCGGCGATCTCGGCATCGGTCAGGTCGTTGATGAAGACGGTCCGGCCGATCCCGCTCAGCAGCGCCAGATGCTGCTGCCCGCCACGGTGGCGGACCGTATCGGCGAAACCCTCGATAAGCAACTCGGCGTCACAAAACAGCGGATGCGACGGAGCGAGGCCCATTCCGACGGTGGTCGCCACGATGCGGCCCAGCTCGACGTTGGTTAGGAACCCGCGGTTGGTGGCCAGGATGGCGCAGAACACGCAACCCATCGCCACGGCCTCACCGTGCAGCAGCTCCGGCAGTGCCCGCATCTCGACGATGGGCGAGAAGGTGTGGCCATAGTCCACAATCCGCTGCAGGTCCTCTTCCCACAGGTTCTTCTGCAGCTCCTCGGCCATTCCGGCGATCGATCGCTGCATGACCTCCTGCCCGGGCGGGATACCCGGACCGACTTGCCCGGGGTCCTGCAGGCGCTCGGCGACGAGTTGAGGGCCATGGGCCTCCAGGATCTCGAACAGGCGAGCGTCCTTGATCAACGCCATCTTGAGTGCCTCGCCCAATCCACTGCTGATCTGCCGCTCGGGCAGGGTAGCGAGCAAGCCCCGGTCGATCAGGGTGCGCGGCGGAGGTGCGAATGTGCCCAGGCGGTTGCGGAACCCCTCGTGGTTCACACCCGTTTTCGCCGACACACTGCCGTCGATCTGGCCCAGCAGGGTCGTGGGCACCCGCACGTAGGGGATGCCGCGTCGATACAGGCTGGACGCCATTCCGGCCATGTCCTGCAGGGTCCCACCGCCGATCGCGATCGGGGGGCTGCCGACCCGAGGCGTGCCGATCTCATTGAGCCTGCTCGCCACGTGAAGGACGTTCTCGATGATCTTGTTTTCGTCCCCGCTGGGCAGTACCAGATATGAGGCCGAGATGGAGTTGGCGGTGAAATATGCCCGGATGCGGCTACCGAAAAGCCGTTCCACGGCCTCATCCATCAGCACCAGGCGGGTGGCCTCGTTCGGACGATCACCGGGCTGTCGCCCCAACTCGGGGTTGCTCGGATTGAAGATATCGGCGGTCTCAACGATCTCGTAACTGAGCTCTTTGACGGCCGTCATGGTCCATCGGCATAGGCCGCTTACACGGTTCACGTTCTTACCTCGATGCTCCGGTTGGTCGTTGGGATCGACTCCGGCCCCCTGACAACACAACCACCGTGCCTTGTCAATACGCCATTTGTCTGTCGGCTAACTGGGCCGCGCACGGGTTGAACTACGCGTCCCCCGACGGTCGGAGCCGTTGTTCCACCGATCAGTGGACAGTCTGTGCGGTCGAATTCCGGGCGCTTTGTTGTGCTGGCCGGGTCGAGTAGCAATCGCTTGGCCGGGATTGCTCGACGCCACGGTAATACTCGCCATGATCGGAAGTTCGCGTGCCGACAACGCCGCAGTCCAGCGCATATTTTTGGCAGGCGCACGCCATCGAAGGACCTCCGACCTCGGCTTCTTGATCGGCCGGCACCGTGCCGGCTTGCTGCCAGTCCGGCGGTGAACCGCGTGGGTGAGTACGGTGTTTCCGGTGACCGTGACCAGCGACGTGGAACTGGTTCGGGTGCGCACACGTCATCAATTGCGTGCCTATCGAATTGTTTCTGTGCTTAGGATCGGTGTCCTGGCGTTCATGGTCGGCGCCATGGTCGTTAGCGCCCCCGAGGAAGAATGGGCGCAGCAAACAGTGTTGGTCGGCTTTTATGCGTCTGCTGCGGTGTGTGCCCTGCTGTTGGCCTTCACTCCGGTGCGCCGATGGGTTGGATTGGGCCGGCTGGCCGGAATGGGCCGGTTGGTGCTCATCGCTTCCACCGCCATCGACGTAATGGCGCTGACGGGCTTTCAGCTGCTGTCCAGCGACGGAATCTATCCGCTGCTGATCATGACCTTGCTGCCGGTCCTCGTCGGCCTCGATGTGTCGACGCGACGAGCGGCTGTGGTGCTGGCCTTCACACTCATCGGATTCGCCGTCGGCGGGATTCACGACCAAGTACTGCTCGGCGCGGCGGGCTGGCCGGATACCGTATTCCTCCTCGCGCTCTATGCGTTCCTGTGCGCCACCGCGTTGCTGGTCGTGCGCATCGAGGAGCGGCATGTTCGCTCCGTCGCGGGCCTGAGCGCGTTGCGGGAGGAACTGCTGGCCCAGACGATGACGGCCTCGGAGGTGCTGCAGCGCCGGATTTCGGAAGCCATCCACGACGGACCGCTACAGGACGTGCTAGCAGCGCGCCAAGACCTCGTTGAATTGGATGTGGTCTTCCCGGGCGACGAACGCGTCGCGCACGCACTGGCCGGTCTGCAGGCCGCATCAGAACGTCTCCGAGAAGCCACCTTTGAGCTTCATCCTG
The DNA here is from genome assembly GCF_963853665.1 of Mycobacterium decipiens. Taxonomy (NCBI): domain Bacteria; kingdom Bacillati; phylum Actinomycetota; class Actinomycetes; order Mycobacteriales; family Mycobacteriaceae; genus Mycobacterium; species Mycobacterium decipiens. The sequence goes on along the minus strand of NZ_OY970459.1, from coordinate 4,533,688 downwards.
CGGTACTTGAGCAGGTCGGGTTGGGGGCGGCGGTAGCGCAGCTGGCGGCTTCCACCGCGCAGCGCACGGGCATCGAAATCTCGACCGATGTCGACTACCCGATTCGCAACGCGATCGACCCAATCGTGTTCGGCGTGGTTCGTGAGCTGCTGTCCAATGTGGTGCAACATTCGCGGGCGCGCACTGCCTCTGTCAGGCTCGGGATCACCGACGACATCTGCGTTTTGGACGTGGCCGACGACGGCGTGGGAGTGACCAGTGACACCATGGCGCGCCGCCTGGGAGAAGGACACATCGGCCTGGCCTCGCATCGGGCCCGTGTCGATGCCGCCGGCGGAACATTCGTCTTCCTGGATACGCCCGCGGGCGCGCATGTCTGCGTGGAACTCCCCCTCAAGCGCTGAGTCTGCGTTCCGTGGTTATCGCTGATACCAACCCGCGGGCAGGGTAGCTATCGATGAAGCACGAAATCGCCTACAGGCGAGCCAGTTCCGGTGCAGCGAGTGCGTGGTCGGGTTCGAGTCAGTCAAGCAGCCCCTGCCGCATCGCCTCGGCGACCGCGGCGGCGCGGTCGCTTACGCCGAGCTTCTCGTACAACCGTTGCACATGGGTCTTTACCGTCGACGGTGCCACGTATAGCTCGGCTGCGATCGCGGGGATGCTTTGACCGCGTGCAATGCGGTTGAGCACCTCGCGCTCGCGCGCGGACAGCACCGGAGCCATCGGTGCCGCGCGCTGGCGGATCTCCCCGGCAAGACCCCCGACCAGCGAAGGCGCGACCACGTCGCGGCCCTTGGCGCAATCGAGCACCGCTTTGACGATCTCGGTGCGAGTCGAATCCTTGAGCAGGAATCCAGCGGCGCCCTGTTGGAGTGCCTGATACACGATCGCCGACTCGTCGTGCGCCGAGATCAGCAGCACCCGGGTTGGCAACTCGTAGCTGCGCACCGCCGCCGCCACCTGCGCGCCGTCCATGCCGGGCATTCGGTAGTCCAGCAATGCGACGTCGGGCAAATGGGCTTTGATCAACTCCAGCGCCGCCGCACCGTCGTCTGCCTCGCCGACCACGTTGACCGAGCCACTCAACGAAAGCGCTCGCACCACGCCCTCGCGAAACAACGGGTGATCGTCGCCAACCACCACGCGCACTTTCTCGGGCTGGGGACTGCTCATGAAGCGCCGACCATAGCGATGAGTTTAGCCGCTCTTTGACAACGAGCCATCGCCAATCGTCAGAGCCCGCGATCCGTATGTTGACAGTTTGCTCCACGCCACCGCCACCCTCGGTCGAGGCGGGTATCACGCGCGCCCCGCGCGGACTATTAAGCCCCGGTTGCGGCAAGCTCGGACATTTGGGCGGTCGCCGTGATTAGGTGTCCTAGTGGTATTGGCCAGCTCGGTAGAACTAGAACGGGTGCGCTGGGCGCACCAGTTGCGCTCCTACCGAATCGCCTCGGTGCTGCGGACCGGTGTCGTGGGGCTCATGATTGCCGCGATGCTCGTCGGAACCAGCCGATCCGAATGGACACAGCAAACGGTTCTGATCGCCGTCTACGCGTTCGCTGCATTGTGTTCTCTGGTGCTGGCGTATTCGCTGGTCCAGCGATTCATCGCTTTGCCACGTTTTGTCCGGATGGGCCGGTTGGAGCCATTTGCTTTTACCGCCATCGACGTTTTGGCGTTAACCGGCTTTCAGTTGCTGTCCACCGATGGCATCTATCCGCTGCTGATCATGATTTTGCTGCCGGTCCTCGTCGGCCTCGATGTGTCGACGCGACGGGCGGCGGTGGTGCTGGTCTTCACGCTCGTCGGCTTCGCGGTCGCGGTGCTACAAGATCCAGTGATGGTGAGCGCAATCGGATGGCCCGAGGCGATATTCCGGTTCGCGCTCTATGCGTTCCTGTGCGGCACGGCCCTGGTAGTGGTCCGCATCGAGGAGCGGCATACCCGTTCGGTGGCCGGCCTGAGTGCGTTACGAGAGGAACTATTGGCCCAGACGATGACGGCCTCGGAGGTGCTGCAGCGGCGGATCTCGGAGGCCATTCACGATGGACCGCTGCAAGACGTGCTGGCCGCGCGTCAGGAACTCATCGAGCTGGATGCCGTAGCTCCCGGTGATGAGCGGGTGGGACGCGCGTTGGCCGGACTGCAGAGTGCGTCGGAACGGCTGCGGCAGGCTACTTTCGAGCTGCATCCGGCCGTGCTTGAGCAGGTTGGGTTGGGTCCGGCGGTAGAACAACTGGCGGCCTTCACCGCGCAGCGTTCGGGTATCAGGATCTCCACCGATATCGATTACCCGATTCGAAATGATATCGACCCCATCGTCTTTGGTGTGGTTCGCGAACTGCTGTCCAACGTAGTGCGGCATTCCCGAGCGACCACCGCGTCGGTCAGACTCGGAATCACCGACGGGAAATGTATTTTGGACGTGGCCGACGATGGTGTCGGAGTCACCGGGGACACCATGGCCCGCCGCTTGGGGGAGGGACACATCGGCCTGGCCTCGCATCGGGCACGCGTGGATGCCGCCGGCGGAGTTTTCGTCTTCCTGGATACCCCCGCCGGGGCCCACGCCTGCGTGGAAGTGCCCCTGAAACCGTGACCGACGCTACTGCCGGTTAACGGACCTGCCGGTAGCGGCGGCGTGGCCGGCGCGGAAGCCGAAAACCATTGCCGGACCAATGGTTCCGCCGGCGCCGCCGTAGGCTCGGCCGGTCGCGCCGGCCATGGCATTGCCGGCCGCCAACAGACCCGGGATGGGGTGGCCGCTGACATGCAAGACGCGGCCGTCACGGTCGGTGCGTGGGCCGCCCTTGGTGCCCATTGCCCCCACACAGACCGGCACCGCGTAGTACGGGGCGGTGTCGATGGGGCCGAGTGTTTTTCCGGCAAGAGTGTCAGCGCGCTCGTCGCCCCAGTAGCCGTCGTATGCACTTGAGCCGCGCCCGAACTCGGGATCAGTGCCGGCGGCTACGTGGTGGTTCCATGCCTCGATCGTGCGGATCAGGCCGGCGGCATCGATGCCGGTCTTGGCGCCCAACTCGGTGAGGTCGGCCGACGCGCAGAACCAGTCCGGAACCGGTTGGGCACCTCCAGCTGTGCGGCCCAGAAAACCGTAGCGTTGGAGGTGAACCGAGTCGAAGACAATCCAGCTGCGATCGTTGACGTATCCACCCCGGGGATCGAGGTAGTGGAAGGCGCCGGCCATCGAGTTGTACTCGCATGCTTCATTGACGAACCGCCGCCCGGCCCGGTTGACGATGATGCTGCGCGGACGAGTTCGTTCCAACCGCACGCTGCGACTTCGTTGCCGGCCGTCGATGGTGTCGCCCGGGATTTGTACGATCGGCACCCACCATGCTTCGCCCATGTTGGCCAGGTCGGCGCCGCGTGCCATCGCCATGCGCAGCCCGTCGCCGGTGTTGTTCGGCGGGGACACCGCACCGTGCATCGGGCCGCGCAGGAAGGCCTGCACCAACGCCGGATCCCATTCGAACCCCCCGGTGCACAGGATGACGGCGCGGCGAGCGCGCACGCTCATGCTCTGTCCGGGTCGCGCGATCCGCACTCCGGCGACTTCTCCGGCGTCGACCATGAGTTCTACGGCGCGCGCGTTGGTGCATGGGGTCACCCCGGCATCCAGCAAACCCTTCAGGAGGCCGGCGACGAGTGCGGTGCCGGCCACGCACAGGTTGCCGGAGTGTTCGTCGGCGTCCGCATGCAGGCGGGCTCTGGTTTCGGCATCGAAGCCGACATTGGACCAATCGGCGGGGAATGACGTGATCCGCCCGGCCCATTCGCCGAGTTGGGCGAGATCGTAGGGGGCCGCGCTCATCGACCGGCCCCCGGATGGGTGTCCGCCCGGCAGCTCGGGCCGGTAATCAGGGAAGCCGGTCGTGATCTCGAAGCGCAGACCGCTGTGTTTCTCGACGAAGTCGAGCATCGCCGGTCCGGTCCGCACGAAGGTTTCGACCAGCGCATCGTCCATCGCACCGAACGACTGCGCGCGCAGGTAGCGGAGTGCGTCCGTCACTGTCAATTCCCCTTGGGGACAACGGTTATGGGCGGGAATCCACACGATCCCACCGGACACCGCGGTGGTACCGCCAACGGTCGGGGCCTTTTCGTACACGTCCACCGACGCGCCGGCAACCGCGGCAGTCAGGGCAGCGGTGAGTCCGGCACCGCCGCTGCCGAGCACCACGACGTCGACTTCGCGATCCATGCTCACCGTGATATCCCTTCAGCTCAGCAGCACAGTCAGCTGCTCGGCGGCCTTGATCACCGCGTCCTTTCCGCGCAGCACCACGTCTTCGCGGTGTGAGATGAGGTTGATGCAGGTCGGTGGGGACGGGGCCGGCCGACGGACGGCCACGGCCAGGCCATAGGTATTCGGTTCGATCTCCCCGCACGTCATGATCCAGCCGCGCTCGCGGGCCTGGGTGACCAGGTCGCGTTCGCCCGGGCGCGGGGGCATGCTCGCGAGCAGGGCGAGCCCGGCGGCGCCACGGCTCAGCGGGTATCGGCTGCCCTCGTGGAAAGCGAGTTGATAGGGGACCTGGGTCGGCACGATCACGGCGAGAGCCACCTGCTCGTCTCCCTCGGCGATGAGCAGTGAAACGGTGGTGCCGAGGTCGTCGGCCAGTGCCCGCAGCGTGGGCAGACTCAGTTGGCGCACATTGTGGTCGAATGCCGCCCCGAGGACGGCGAGGCCGGCCGCCGGCCGGTAGCGGCCGTCGGCTCCCTTGGTGACTAGTCGGAACTGGATCAGCGTCGACAGCAATCGATATGCGATGGTCCGGTGCACCCCCACCCGGTCGGCAAGTTCCTGCATGGTGAGTCCCGACGGGGAAGCCGCCACCAGTTGCAGTGCGGTGAGGCCTCTGGCCAGCGTCTGCGAACCCGTCACAACCTTGACAGACCGTCAAGTGAGAGCGAAGCTCTATATATAGCGCACATCAATGTGCGATATTAGCACATTACATATCCAGAAATGAGAATCACGTTTTCAGCATGCGAAGCCGGAGAGGAACTGTGAACCAGTTCGAGAGCGTGTGGAGCGATCTTCAGGGTGTCGCGTTTGAGCAGGGTTATCTCTGGGCTGGAGGGGAACCGGGAGTGCGGACCCGCTACCTGCGTGCCGGTGATCCGGGCAAGGCGGTGTTGATGCTGTTGCACGGGGCCGGTGGCCACGCCGAGGCCTATGTCCGCAATTTGGGCGCCCACGCCGAGCACTTCTGGACCTGGGCGATCGACATGTTGGGCCACGGCTACACGGACAAGCCGGGTCACCCGCTGGAAATCCACCACTACGTCGAACACCTGATGGCGGTCCTGGACACCATCGGGGTGGACCGTGTCAGCCTGTCCGGTGAGTCGCTCGGTGGTTGGGTGGCCGCACGCGCCGCCATCGAGCATCCGAACACGGTCGATCGGCTGGTCCTGAACACGGTGGGTGGTTCGCGGGCAGATCCCGAGGTGATGCAGCGGATCATCGCGCTGTCCATGGCGGCCGCCGAGAACCCGGCCTGGGCGACCGTGCAAGCGCGCATCAAGTGGTTGATGGCCGACAAATCAAAGGACTACGACGATCTGGTTGCCAGCCGGCAGCGGATATATCGCCAACCGGGCTTCCCCGCGGCGATGCGGGACATCATGGCGCTGCAGGAACCGGGGATCCGGGCGCGCAATCTGTTGGGCCCGGCCGAATACGGGGCGATTACCGCGCCCACGCTGGTGCTCTGGACCAGCCACGATCCCACCGCCGACGTTGTCGAAGGCCAGCGGATCGCGGCGATGATTCCCGGCGCGCGCTTCGAAGTGATGGCCGGATGCGGTCACTGGCCGCAGTACGAGGACGCCAAAACCTTCAACCGCCTGCATCTCGACTTCCTGCTGGACCACTGATGGCCGGCACCGGGCAACAGCTGGCTGACCGAGAAGTTTGGGACGTCTTGGTGGTGGGCGCTGGGCCGGTTGGCCTAACGCTGGCCAATATCCTTGGTCTGCAAGGTGTTCGCACGGTGGTGGTCGAGGAACGGGACACGCTTATCGACTATCCCCGCGGGGTCGGACTGGACGACGAGGCGTTGCGGACGTTCCAGTCGATCGGCCTGGTCGAACCCATCCTGCCGCACACCGTGCCCAACCAGATTCTGCGCTTCGTCGACGCCAAGCGTCGAGTGCTTGCCGAAATGGCTCCGGCCGACTCGCGCTTCGGCTGGCCCAAGCGCAACGGGTTCGTGCAGCCGCTCGTCGACGCTGAATTGCTGCGCGGTCTAGACAGATTCGAGCATGTCGAGGTGTGGTGGGGTCATCCGATGACCGCGTGCGCGGAAACCGCGGATGCGGTCAGCGTAGAACTCGGCGGTGACGACCACCACGGAGACCACGCCATGACCGTACGGGCACGCTACGTCGTAGGCTGCGACGGTGGCCGCAGCGCCACCCGCCGGATGATGGGGGTTTCGTTCGACGGGACGACGTCGCCGACGCGTTGGCTGGTCGTCGACGTCGCCAATGATCCTCTGGGCCAACCGAATAGCGAGGTGGCTGCCGATCCCGCGCGCCCCCATGTCTCGGTGTCCATCGCGCACGGGATCCGGCGGTTCGAGTTCATGATCCATGCCGACGAGTCCGATGAGCAGGCTGCGGATCCGGCGTTCCTGACCCGCATGCTGGCACGGGTGGTGCCCCATCCGGATCGGGTCGAGGTGATCCGTCGCCGGGTGTATACCCACCATTCGCGGATCGCCGGTGCCTTCCGCAGCGGCCGGTTGCTGTTGGCCGGGGACGCAGCGCACCTGATGCCGGTATGGCAGGGGCAGGGCTACAACAGCGGTATCCGGGATGCAGCGAATCTGGGGTGGAAGCTTGCCGCGGTGGTGACCGGACACGCCGGCGATCGGCTACTCGACACCTACGACGCCGAGCGGCGCAAACACGCTCGAGCGATGATCGACCTCTCCACCATGGTGGGGCGGGTGATCTCACCGACGGATCGCAGAGTTGCCGGCGCGCGGGACCTGATTGTGCGCGCCGCCTCAATTGTTCCTTCTCTCAAGCGATATGTGCTCGAGATGCGGTTCAAACCGATGCCGCGATACGAGCGCGGAGCCGTGCTGCATTCCGGTCCACGCCGCACCGCATCCCCGGTCGGTACGTTGTTCATCCAGCCCAGGGTTGATACCCGAACGCAGCCGAATGTCCTGCTGGACGACGTCTTGGGTCCTTGGTTCGCGGTTCTGTGCTGGAACAACAGCCCGCGCCAGATCCTTGGCGCTGGCGCGTTCGCGGTGTGGAAGGCGTTGGGTGCGCGCTTTGTTGCCGTGCGGCCACTGGTTCAGTTGGACTGGACCGGGCACGATGATCCCGACGTGACGATCGTCGGTGACCGCACTGGCGACCTCAAGACCTGGTTCGACTCGCACCCGGAATCGGTGTTGTTCCTGCGCCCCGACCGGTGCATCGCCGCGGCATGTATCGCCCAGCTTGCGCCCGAGCGAAGCGCGGCGCTAATGGACGCTCTGGATCTCACACCGGGAGGGGGTGAGTTGCCAAGTGCCACTAGCTCTGTGCTGTATGTCCCACAGCCCGCTCCTGAATCTACCGGGGCCGCCGCAGGACCTGCTTGACGACGTCAATGCCGGGATCGCCCAGGCGCGTGAGTTCGTCCGCGCCTACCAGCCCGAACTCGTCGTCATCTTCTCGCCGGACCACTACAACGGATTCTTCTACAAGGTGATGCCACCATTCTGTATCGGTATGCACGCCAACGGTGTTGGTGACTTTGGCACCCAGGCCGGTCCGCTCGACGTTGCCGAAGGCATCGCGGCGGACTGCGCGAAAGCCATCCTCGGTGCGGGTATTGACGTCGCGGTATCGGCGAGCATGGACGTGGATCACGGCACCGTGCAGCCGCTGGAGAAGCTGTTCGGCGCGGCCACCTCGCACCCGGTGATACCGATCTTCATCAATGCGATCGCTGCGCCCCTTGGGCCGTTGCATCGTTGCCGAGCACTGGGTACCGCGGTGGGCGAATTCTTGGCAACCCTGGACAAGAGGGTGCTGCTGATCGGATCCGGTGGGCTTTCGCACAGTCCCCCGGTGCCGACGCTGGAGAGCGCCCATCCGGCGGTGTGGGCGCGGATCGTGAACGGCGAACCGATGAACCCCGAGCAGCTCCAAGCCCGGCAGCGCGCGGTAATCGACGCGGCCAAGAGCTTCGCCGCCGGACGGAGCAACCTTGCACCCCTCAACCCGGCCTGGGATCAGCACTTCCTGGAAATCGTTGATGGGGGCCATCTCGCCGATCTGGATGGCTGGTCGAACACATTCGTGATTCACGAGGGCGGCAGCTCGGCGCATGAAATCAGAACGTGGGTAGCCGCTTTCGCGGCTTTGGCAACGGCAGGGCCGTACCGGACCACGGTGCGCTACTACAAGCAGGCCGCTGAACTGATCGCCGGGTTCGCTATCAGAACGGCGGCGACGAGCCAATGACCACTGCCGGTGCGGATGCCCCAGACCTTGGGGACGGGTTCGACCACGTCGTCGATGTGCTCGTGGTCGGCTCTGGCGGTGGCGGCATGACCGCCGCCCTTACCGCGGATGCCTGCGGGCTGTCGACGTTGATCGTGGAGAAGTCCAACTGTTTTGGCGGTTCTACCGCCCTGTCGGGTGGCGGCATCTGGGTTCCGGGTGCACCCGCCCAGCGCAGAGCGGGGTACGCGCCGGCTCCGGATGGTGTGGTCGACTATCTGCGGCGGATCACCGATGGCCTGGTCAGCGAGGTGCGGATACGACAGTATGTGGCCGCCGCCCCGCAGATGCTCGAGTTTTTGGAGCGGCTCAGTCCGTGGCTGGAGTTCGTCTGGAAGGCCGGCTATGCCGACTACTATCCGGAGCTGCCCGGCGGGTCCGAATTGGGCAGCACCATCAACGTGCCGCCCATCGATCTGCGCACCTTGGGCACCGACGAGCCTACCCTGCTCAAACCGCTGACTCTGGCTCCCAGAGGAATCTGGCTGGGTCCCAACGAACTTCGGTCGTTCTACCGCGTCCGTCAGTCTTGGGGCGGAAAGATGGTGTTGCTGAGGCTGATTGCCCGGATGGTCCGGGCGCGGGTGCTCGGCGAGCAGATAGCCGCGATCGGACAGTCGCTGGTCGCGCGGCTACGGTTGGCGATGAAGGAACGCGGCATTGGGCTCTGGCTCGACTCGCCGATGACCGAGCTGCTCACCGACGCCACCGGATCGGTGACCGGTGCGCTGGTGAATCGAGACGGCAATAGCAAGCGGATCGGGGCTCGCTACGGGGTGATCCTGGCAACCGGCGGATTCGATCACGACCTGGCCTGGCGTCGAGAGCATCAACCCGGCGTGGACCAGGACTGGAGTTTCGGCAATCCCGCGGCCATGGGCGACGGTATCCGGGCCGGCCGGCAGGTCGGCGCGGCAACGGACCTGCTCGATGAGGCCTGGTGGTTTCCCGCCATGCAATGGCCGGACGGCCGAATGCAATTCATGCTCAACGAGCGGATGATGCCGGCCCAGTTCATCGTCAACGGCGAAGGCAAGCGGTTCGGCAACGAGGCGGCGCCGTACATGGACTTCGGCCACGCCATGCTCGACGGTCAGCAGTCTGGGGTAGCGCACATCCCGTGCTGGCTCATCACCGATCAGCGGTCGTTGAACCGCTACGTTGTCGCGGGCCACCTGCCGATACCGAAGATTCCCGGCGCGCCGGTGCCGACCGGACGCAAGGTCCCGTCGGCCTGGTTGCGGTCGGGCGTGGTCCAGACCGCGATGAACTGGGACGAGCTGGCCACCAAAATCGGGGTACCGGCGGACCAACTGCGTAGAACCGCGCTGCGTTTCAACGAATTGGCGCGCAAGGGTCACGACGATGATTTCCATCGGGGTGACAGCGTCTACGACAACTACTACGGGGACCCGACCCTGCCCAACCCCAACCTGTATCCGCTCGGCGATCCGCCCTACTACGCCTTTCGCGTGGTGCTCGGCGACCTCGGGACATCAGGCGGTCTTCGCACCGATGAGCATGCCAGGGTACTACGGCCGGATGACACCGTGGTCCGCGGTCTGTATGCGGTGGGCAACACCGCCGCGCCGGTGATGGGCCGCAGCTATGCCGGCGCCGGAGCGACCATCGGGCCAGCCATGACCTTCGGCTTTGTCGCGGCGAAACACGTTGCCGCGCAGGCAGCTACCGCACTTTCTCATAGGAGGTAGTAGTGAAGATCTCGCTGTTCTATGAATTCGCACTGCCGCGTCCCTGGCAGCCGGATGACGAGCGGGTGATGTTGCGTGACTGCCTCGACGAAGTCGAGGCCGCGGATGCGGCCGGCTTCTCCACCGTCTGGCTCACCGAGCATCACTTCCTCGAGGAATACTGCCATTCCACAGCGCCGGAAATCTTTCTGGCCGCGGCCAGCCAGCGGACTCAGAACATCCGGCTGGGCTTTGGCATCATGCATCTCCCGCCGGCGGTCAATCATCCCGCCCGGGTGGCCGAACGCATCGCGACCCTCGACCTGATCTCAAATGGGCGGGTGGAGTTCGGCACAGGGGAATCTTCGTCCGTCGGTGAACTCGGGGGATTCGGTATCGATCCCGCCGACAAGCGCGCGCAATGGGAGGAGGCCCTTCAGGTCGCGATCCGGTGCATGATCGAGGAGCCGTTCACCGGCTTCACAGGCGAGCACGTCGAGATGCCGGCCCGCAACGTCATTCCCAAGCCCATGCAGAAGCCGCATCCACCGGTATGGGTCGCATGTACCCGGCCGTCCACCGTGGCGATGGCCGCCCAAAACTGCATCGGCGCGCTGAGTTTCGCCTATACCGGTCCCGGTCCGCTCACTGAGCGGGTCAACGGCTATTACAAGGCTTTCGAGGAGAACGGTGTGCCGGTCACACCGCAGGTCAACCCGAACATCCTGGCTATCGGCGGTGATCTGTCGATGATGGTGGCCCGGACCGACGAACAAGCGCTCGAACGCCTCGGGCGGGGCGGTGGATTCTTCTCGTTCGGGATCATGCACTACTACATGACCGGGGTGCACACGCCTGGCCGAACCGGAGTCTGGACCCGGTACCTGGACGAGGTCGAGAAGGACCCGACGCTGGCCTATGGGCCCGGCCGCGGCGCGATCGGGTCGCCGGCCACGGTGCGCGAGTTCCTGCGCGGCTACGAGGACAGCGGCGTGGACGAGATCATTCTGCTGCTCAACCCGCGCAGTCACGAGGGAACCATGGAATCCATCGAGCTGATGGGCTCCGAGGTGCTGCCCGAGTTCATCGAGCGCGACGAGAAGGCGGTGGCGGACAAGGCCGCACGGTTGGCGCCCGTCATCGAAAAGATTGAAGCGCGCCGGCCGGAATCGTCGGCTCCCCGGTTCGACGAGAACTATTCGTTCGGCGGCTTGCCCACCGGGCGTGGGGGTACGTTCACCGCCAGCGAGATTCCCGAGGCCATGGCGGAGATCAACGAGGGTCGTGTCCAGGCGGCACAACGCGCAAAGGAGCAGCGCCAGTGACATCGCAGCCCCGCTGCGACGAGCTGTGGCGCTACGACGGCCGCCGAGTCGTGGTCACCGGGTGCGCGTCGGGGATCGGGGCGCAAGTGGTCAGGCAGCTTTCCGAGCTCGGCGCCCACACCATCGGAGTGGACAGGCGCCGGCCGTGGGTCGACATCAACGAGTTTCACGACGTCGACCTCGCAGACCCGATGTCGATCGATCACGCCGTCACGGGCATACGCGGGCCGGTCGACGCGCTCTTCAACGTTGCCGGTGTCTCCTCTGGGATCGGCGACGCTGCGCTGGTGGTGGCGATCAACTTTCTGGGCCTGCGGCATATCACCGAGGCGCTGCTCCCCAGGATGGCCTCGGGATCATCCATCGTCAGTGTGTCTTCGCTCGCCGCCGCTGACTACCGACAACATCAGCGGTTCGTCGCGCCGCTACTGCATGCGACGACGATGCAGGAGGGCATCGATTGGTGTCAGCGCAACCCTGATGCGCTGGCCGGTGGCTATCGGTTGTCCAAGGAGGCGATCATCCTCTACACCATGCGCAACGCGACTCGTCTCGGTTCGCAGGGTATCCGGATCAACTGTACCGGTCCGGGGGTCACCGAGACACCGATCCTGGACCAGTTGCGCACCGCCTACGGCCAGGGATTTCTGGATGACATTCCCAAGCCGCTGGGCCGGGTTGCGGATCCGGCCGAGCAGGCCGCTGTTCTCGTGTTTTTGAATAGTCGTGCGGCCAGCTATATTTCGGGGCAAGTCGTGTGGGTCGACGGCGGAAACGTGGGCGCTGCGATCGCACGTGAACTCGAGGAAGGACGTGCCCCATGGCCAACCTGACCGACTTTCGGCGGGTAGCTCGCGATGTTAGCAATTGGGGGCGGTGGGGAGACGCCGACGAGCTGGGCACGCTGAACTTCATCACCGCCGAGAAGGTGCGGCAGGCCGCAAGCCTGGTCCGGCACGGCAAGGTATTCCCGCTCGGCGTGGATTTCGGATCGTCAGGTCCGCAGGGAGCCTTCGAGTTCCGGCACAATCCGGTGCATCTGATGACCGTCGACGGCGGCGATGTCAACACACTGGCCCAGTACGGGCCGGGCTGGGCGCGGAACCTGGTGGCTCAGCAGACGAGCAAGTACGTGGTCGACAATCCGTTCCGGTTCAACGACGACATGATCATCATGCCGCTGCAGGCGGCCAGCCAGTGGGATGCCTTGTCGCACGTCTATTACGAAGACCAGCTCTACAACGGGTTTCCGGCGAGTTCGGTAACCAGCCTGGGTGCCTACCACTGCGGCATCGACAAGGTTGACGGCAAGGGCATCACCTCGCGTGGCGTACTGCTGGATCTGGTGCGCCATCGCGGTGCGGAGGTCTTCCTGGAACACGGCAACCCGATCACTCCAGAAGAACTGGATGACGTCGTTCGTACGCAGGGCGTCACCATCGAGAGCGGCGATATCGTGCTGATCCGAACCGGCTGGTGGGCAAGGTTTCTCAAGACCGGAAACAAGACCGAACCGTACTCCGGACTGGATTGGCGATGCGCCTCCTGGCTGCACGACCACGAGATCGCGGCGGTCGCGGCCGACAACCTCCAGGTGGAAGACCCGGTATCGGGAGTCGAGGACCTCGCATTACCCTTCCACCTGCTCTGCCTGCGTGACATGGGGCTGATGCTCGGCGAGTACTGGGACCTCACCGCGCTGGCCGCCGACTGTGCCACCGACGGCGTCTACGAGTTCCAGCTCGTCGCGCCACCCCTGAGAGTCGTTGGCGCCGTGGGATCTCCGGTGAATCCGATCGCGATCAAATAGCGAACCGGTGGAGATTCAGCGGGGAACCGCGGTGGTCGACGGTCTTGTCACCAGCTATCTGGAGGCCGGCGAAGGCGACCCGGTGGTGCTGCTGCACGGCGGCGAATTCGGTGCCAGCGCCGATATCGGCTGGGAACACAACATCGCCGCGCTGGCGGCGCAGCACCGTGTGCTGGCACCGGACCTGCTGGGATTCGGCGAGTCGGCGAAGGTCGTCGATTTCGTCGATGGCCGCGGGATGCGCATTCGCCACGTGGCGCGGTTTTGTGAGCTGCTCGGAATCGAATCGGCGCACTTTGCCGGCAACTCGCTGGGCGCCATCATGCTGCTCACCGACGCCACGTCGGGTGCACCGCTGCTACCGGTTGCCACCATGGCGATCATCTGTGGCGGCGGGGAGATCCAGCAGAATCGGCACTTCGCTAGCCTGCAGCACTACGACGCAACCCTGCCCGGCATGCGGCGCATCGTCGAGGCGCTCTTCTACGACGCCGGCTATCCGGCCGATGAGGAATATGTGCGGCGCCGCTACGAGTCCAGCATCGCGCCCGGGGCTTGGGAGGCCGTGGCGGCGGCCCGCTTTCGCCGTCCCGATACGCCACCACCGCCGACCCCGTCGAGTTTACGGCCGTATCACCGAATCGCGGTGCCCACGATTATCGTCGAGGGGCGCGACGACAAGCTACTTCGCTCCGGTTGGGCCGCACAGATCGCGAACCAGATCGAGGACGGACGCTGGGTGGCGGTCGATGCCGCCGGTCACTGCCCGCAGATTGAGCAGCCGTCCATCGTCAACGAGCTGCTGCTGGGCTTCTTCGGGGACTAGGGCGTCACAGGACGTAGTCCAGGAGCGTCTCCATTCCGGCGACTAGGTGGTAGTTGTTGTGGCAGTGCATTACCCACACGCCGGGGTTGTCGGCGACCAGGACTGCGCGCATTTTCTGCTTCGGTAGCACGATGACCGTGTCCTTGCGGGCACCGGGACTGCCGTCGGCCTTGATCATCTGAAAGGTATGCCCGTGTAGGTGGATTGGGTGATACATCATGGTGGTGTTGTCAAACACCAGGGTCGGCCGTTGGCCCAGCCGCACGTGCAGTGGCTTGGTCCTGCTGTAGGGCTCCCCGTTGATCGTCCAGTCGTATTTCGCCATGGTGCCGCCCAGGGTGACCGGCAGGTTGAGGTTGGGCTCGGGCCGACCCAGGTTGACAGCGTTCGTGGCGGTGAACGTCGCCACGGTGCCCACTCGTTTGTTGAGTTCATCCGGCCGAAACTGCGGGTTGGGTGGTTTGCCGGCGCCGGTGGAGAGTAGCGCGCGCGCCAACGCGTTTTTGCCCTCCGCGAGGGCGACCAGGGGAAAGACGCCGCTGGCGGCGGTCACGATGACGTCGTAGCGTTCGGCCATGCCGATCAGCAGGGCGTCGACCTCGGTCGGAACCACCGGGTAACCATCGGTATGGGTGACCGTCATCGAATGCCCGGCGAGCGCGACGCGGAACGCGGTGTCGGCGGCGCTGTTGATGATGCGGATCCGGATTCGCTGGCCGGGCTTGGCCGAGAAAGAGGTGGCGGCCGCGGGAATTCGACCGTTGATCAGGTAGTACGGATAGGCGATGTCTCCGGCGTCGCCGCCGAGCAGGTTGCTGTCGCCGACTTCCCCTTCGGGCATACCGGCTGTCGGGGTTGTGGTTGGGCTTGTTGGGCTCGTCGTGGTAGCCCCCGACCCGGGCATGTCTTGCATGGTGGGCTTGTTCGGGTCGGTCAGCGCGTCGTAGAGCTGTTGCGGGGACTTTCCGACACCATCGGTCCAATCGTCGAGGAAGACGATCCATTCCGCGTCGTAGTGGCCCCGCTCCGTCGGGTCGTCGACGATGACCGGCAGGTACAGGCCGTGGTCGCCTTGCAGGCCGACGTGCGGATGGGCCCAGTAGGTGCCCGGATCGGGGACGGAGAAGCGGTAGGTGAACTCCTGGCCGGCGCCGATGTTCGGGGTCGCGGGCTCGGTGCCGTCCATATTGTTGCGCAGCGCGATGCCGTGCCAATGCACCGATGTCGGACCACCCAGCCGGTTCGTCACCGAGACGACAACCTCATCGCCGACGGTGGCCCGGATCAGCGGTCCCGGGATCGTGTCGCCGTAGGCCAGCGTGTCGACGATCGGCCCCCCCAGGTCGATCCGCTGCGGCTGTGGGGTCAACGTGGCGGTCACGGTTCGCCCACTGTGCGGCCGGGCTGCCTCGGCCGCGTCGATTGCGGCGGTCATCGCGGCGGCGCTACCCACCGCCGGGGGCTTCGAGCCGCAAGCGGCCAGGGCAAATCCGCTGGCGATGCCGGCGCCGAGGAACCCCCGCCTGCTGAGCCGTACCCTGTCGAAGGGGTTACCGCTGGTCGGCAGCTCGGGCATGGATCGCTCCTCGTTTCGCAGTCGGTTCCGCTATTTGTACCCTGATCGGACAACGGGCAGCGCGCAATGGGTGATCGATCGCTGCCAGGCCCGGCCTTTACACCATACCCGTACGGGGTATACAGTGGGCGGCGTGATAGCACAGCGGGCGGTGTGGATGCGATCCGCGATCGTCGCGGTCGCGCTGGCCTTGCTGGTCGTCACTGCCCAATGCTGGCTCCCGCAACTCCACCGTCATGTGGCTCACCCGAACCACCCGTTGACGACATCGGTGGGCGGCGAGTTCATCATCAACACCGACCATGCGCACATTGTGGACAACTCGACGCCACCGTGCCCGCAACAGTTCGCGACGGCGGTGCTGCCGCGCTCAGCCACCCCGGTGTTCCCCTCGGATGCCGTGGCGGCGGCGGGCGGCATCACCGCTGTGCTTTCCCACCTCGTCGTACCGGCCGGGCGCGGTCCGCCACCGGCGCTGCGATCCGTTCGCACCGGTCAAGACCTGTTGACCCGGTTCTGCCTGGCTCGTCGCTGACTGGTCAGCGCCAGGCCGTGGTGGCCATTCGCCACCGCCGGTGACCGCTGACCCCCATCAATTGCCGCACATGATTGGCGGCCCCGATGCAGAAGCGACGATCACAATGAACAACAACCTGCCCCCGCAGCACCCGGTAAGCCCTACCAGCATCGCCCCGAACCCGCGGATCCTCCTGCCCAACCGGTCGCACCGCACCTCGGTAAGGGTGCGACCGACCGGCGACCGGTACCGCCTCATCCCCGACGGATACCACCTGACTCCCGGCCGGAATCGCGAGCTGGGCACCATGGTCGGCAATACCCCGGTGCTCTGGATACCCGAGACCTCAGACCCGGACCGTGGATTCTGGGCCAAGCTTGAAGCATTCAACCCTGGCGGCGGCATGAAAGATCGCCCCGCATTGCATATGGTCGAACGTGCCCGCGCTCGCGGCGACCTCGCGCCGGGTGCCGCGATAGTCGAATCAACCAGTGGCACACTTGGATTGGGGCTGGCGCTGGCCGGTAGGGTATACGGGCACCCGGTCACCCTGGTCGTCGATCCGGATCTGGAACCCATTATTGCGCGCATGGCCACGGCCTACGGCGCGCGCATCGACACGGTCACCGAGCCGCATCCGACCGGCGGGTGGCAGCAGGCCCGCATAGAACGGGTTGAGCAGCTGCTGGCGGCCGACCCCAACGCGTGGAACCCCAACCAGTACGACAACCCGGATAATGTTGCGGGCTACCGGTCGCTGGCGTTGGAGCTGGTCGCCCAGCTCGGGCGCGTCGATGTCCTGGTGTGCTCGGTCGGAACCGGCGGACATTCGGCCGGCGTGTCCAGAGTGCTGCGCGAGTTCAATCCGGAGATGCAGCTGATTGGTGTGGACTCCATCGGATCCACGCTCTTCGGGCAGCCTTTGGCGGCCAGGCGGATGACCGGGTTCGGAAACAGCGTCCCGTGCCGCAACGTCGACTACCACGCATTCGATGAAGTGCACTGGGTCGCCCCCGCCGAGGCCGCTTGGTCTGCTCGCGCCATGGCCGCCACGCACTTCGTCAGCGGTGGATGGAGCGTGGGGTCGGTGGCGCTGGTCGCCGGGTGGGCAGCGCGCACCTTCTCGTCC
Organism: Mycobacterium decipiens; assembly: GCF_963853665.1. Taxonomy (NCBI): domain Bacteria; kingdom Bacillati; phylum Actinomycetota; class Actinomycetes; order Mycobacteriales; family Mycobacteriaceae; genus Mycobacterium; species Mycobacterium decipiens. The sequence goes on along the minus strand of NZ_OY970459.1, from coordinate 4,516,273 downwards.
GACACCACTATCGCCGCGATCTTCCCCGATGGCCCGCAACGCTACTTCGACAGCATCTACAACGATGAGTACTGCAGGCAGCACCAACTATTCGACGGCGAGTCGCCCACCGAGCCGGACACGATAGCGAAGTCTTCCGACCGGCGTGTCACGCGGTGGACCCGCACCTCCACGGTGGTCGAGCCAAGCCAGGTGGTGGCGTGATGGGACTGCTTGACCAGTTCCGCAGTTTGAATCGCCCCAGCCGCGTGCTCATGATCAACCAGTTCGGTATCTGCCTGGGTTTTTACATGCTGATGCCGTATCTGAGTACCTACCTGGCCGGGCCCCTTGGGCTGGCGGCCTGGGCAGTGGGTTTGGTGCTCGGCGTGCGGAACTTCGCCCAGCAGGGCATGTTCTTTGTGGGTGGCACGCTTGCCGATCGGTTCGGCTATAAGCCGTTGATCGTGGCCGGATGTTTGATTCGCACCGGAGGGTTCGCGCTGCTAGCGATCGCGCAATCCCTACCTAGCGTGTTGATCGCCTCTGCAGCAACGGGTTTCGCTGGTGCGCTGTTCGACCCCGCGGTGCGCGCCTATGTTGCCGACGAAGCCGGTGAGCGAAAGATCGAAGCGTTCGCGATATTCAACGTCTTCTACCAGTCGGGGATCCTACTAGGTCCGCTGGTTGGACTGGCATTGCTGGCAATGGATTTCAGGATAACGGTGTTGGGTGCCGCAGCGGTCTTCGCCGTGCTTACCGTCGCGCAGTTGTTCGCACTACCCCAGCACCGGGCCGACCCGGATCGCGAAAAGACATCGATTCTGCACGACTGGCGGACGGTCGTTCGCAATCGGCCTTTTCTGTGGTTCGCCGCCGCCATGACCGGATGCTATGTGCTGTCGTTCCAGATCTATCTGGCTCTCCCCATACAGGCGTCGATCCTCGCGCCGCACAGCGAATCTGTCTTGGTGGCAGCGATGTTCGCGGTTTCGGGTCTGGTTGCCATCGCCGGCCAGATACGCATCACCCGCTGGCTTTCTGCGCGGTGGGGGACCGAGCGCAGCCTGGTCGTCGGGGCGATGACGCTGGCGGCCTCGTTCGTACCACTCGCGGTTGTCCCGAACGGCCAACGGTTCGGTACGGCTGCGGCGGTCACGGCCCTACTAGTGTCGGCGGGTCTGCTCGCTATCGCTTCGGCGGCGTTGTTTCCTTTCGAAATGCGAACCGTGGTCTCACTATCGGGCGACCGGCTGGTGGCCACCCACTACGGGTTCTACAGCTCCATAGTGGGAGTCGGAATCCTGGTCGGCAATCTCGCGATAGGATCTCTGATGAGTGTGGCGCATCGGTTCAATGCCGATGAAATCGTCTGGGCCGGAATGATTCTGGTGGGAATCGTCGCTACCATCGGGTTGTTTCGGCTCGACACGGTCACCTCGCGTTATCGGAATCCGACGCTATGCCGACGGAATGGCAACCTGGGTCTCGGTGCGTTGCCAGCTGAAACAAATTCAGCCCGAATGTATTCGGGCGTGCCGGTCGGACGGGGTGGGGCGGCCGCTTCGGTGCCCGTGCCGGCCCGCTAGCTCGACCCGCTGGGCAGCCGAGCTGCCAGCCAGTCGTCGTAGCGGGTGGGGTAGGTGGTCACGTCCTCGCCGGCGACGGGGACGATGCTGCGGTCGTCGAGCACCGCGCCGAAATAGCGGGCGGTGGGGTCGCTGACCACGTGGCGCGCGTCGCCGTACGCGGCAAGTCCGGCACGGATTAGGTCGTCCATGCCGAACTTTTCCGGGCCGGCAATGTTGGTGATCCCGTTGAGTGGCTCGCTGATCGCCGCCTTGGTAACCGCGGTGGCGACGTCCTTGGCGGCGATGGGCTGGATGGCCGCATCGTGTGACAGGCGCACGGTGTCGCCGTCGGTCGCCGAATCAGCGATCCCGGTGACGAATTCGAAGAACTGAGTCGCCCGCACGATTGAATACGGGGCTCCCGACTCCGTGATGAGCTTCTCCTGGGCTGCCTTGGCCCTAAGGTAACCGCTTTCGGGTACCCGATCGGTTCCCACTATCGACAGCGCGACGTGGTGCTGCACGCCGGCGGCCCGCTCCGCCGCGAGGAGGTTTGTGGTCGAGGTGGTGAAGAAGCTCAGCACATCGTCGTCGGCGAAGGACGGCGAGTTGGACACGTCGACGACCGTGTGCACACCGGCGACGGCCTCGGCAACACCTTCGCCGGTCACGGTGTTCACCCCCGAGCTCGGTGACGCCGAGACGGCTTCGTGTCCGAGCTCGATGAGCATGGCGACGACCTGAGATCCGATCAGCCCGCTGCCGCCGATAACCAAAACCTTCATGATTCAGCCTTCCCAACGCACCCCATGAACTGTCGAATCCATCATCCCCCGCGCACTGGCCAGTCGTGCCGTCGAATATCGACCCATCTGGTGCGTCGCTGGCGTAAATCAACTGCTTGACTTAATGTGGCTGGCACCGATTAACTCGTCATGTGGTCAACGAGCTGGCCGGAAAGGTAGCGATCGTCACCGGCGGTGCCTCCGGAATCGGTCGCGCCACGGCGGAGCGGTTCGTGGCCGAGGGCGCACGGGTCGTCATCGCCGATGTGGAGGCCGGCAGCGGTGAGGCGGTGGCCGCGACGCTGGGCCGCGACGCTCTCTTCCGCCGGACCGACGTCTCCGACCCCGAACAGGTTGGGGCGCTGGTGGCGGTGGCCGTCGAGACTTTCGGCGGCCTGCACGTCATGGTGAACAACGCCGGAATCTCGGGAACCATGCACCGCCGATTCCTCGACGACGATCTGGGCGACTTTCACCGCGTCATGGCGGTCAATGTCATGGGTGTGATGGTGGGGACCCGAGATGCCGCGCGGCATATGGCCGTCAACGGTGGCGGATCCATCATCAACCTCACCTCGATCGGCGGGATCCAGGCCGGCGGCGGCGTGATGACCTACCGTGCGTCCAAGGCGGCCGTCATTCAGTTCACCAAATCCGCGGCAATCGAGTTGGCGCACTACGAGATCCGTGTCAACGCTATCGCGCCGGGCAACATTCCCACGCCGCTGCTGGCGTCGTCGGCGGCGGGGATGGATGAGGAGACGATCGCGAGCTACACGGCGGCAATCCGCGAGACGATGCGAGCCGATCGGCCATTGAAGCGTGAGGGTACACCCGAGGACATCGCCGAGGCGGCGCTGTATTTCGCCAGTGAGCGGTCGCGCTACGTCACCGGAACCGTGCTGCCGGTGGATGGTGGGACGGTCGCCGGCAAGGTGGTTCGGTCCTTGCGCCGAACGTGAACTGAGCGCGAACTTTTCGCGATTCTTTCGCAGCAGGTTCACGTTCGGCGGCGCCTCCAATTTAAATCAATCGCTTGACTTAATTACCTAGTGCGGGTTGACTGGCGAAATGACGACAGTCGGCAGAGCCGTTCGCGGCGAGCGGGCCAGCTCCACGCAGGAGGCGATTCTGGGGGCGGCCGAGCGGCTGTTCGGCGAACACGGCGTCTTTGCCGTCTCTAACAGGCAGGTCAGCGAGGCCGCAGGGCAGGGGAACAATGCCGCTGTTGGCTATCACTTTGGCACCAAGGCCGACCTGGTTCGTGCGATCGAACACAAACATCGTGGCCCCATTGAGCAGCTGCGCGAGCAAATGGTGACCCAGCTCGGCGGCGAGACCGCCACCATGCGGGACTGGGTGGCCTGCCTGGTGTGTCCGCTCACCGAGCACTTGGCCGCCCTCGGCAATCCAACCTGGTACGCGCGGTTCGCCGCACAGGCGATGACCGATCCCGCCTACCACAACATCATCGTCAAGGACGCGCTCAGCTCACGGTCGCTGGTTCAGGTCATCGACGGCATCAACGGCTGCCTGCCTGATCTGCCGGTGCAGGTTCGCTTCGAACGTAACGTCATGGCCCGCAACCTGTTGATGCACACCTGCGCGGACCTTGAGCGCGCGCTCGCCGCCGGCGCTTCGCAGTCCCGCCCGTCCTGGCGGGCCGCGGCCATCGGCCTCATCGACGCGATCGTGGGCCTGTGGCGAGCGCCCGTGACCCCGCGCGAGTGACGAGCATGACGATGAAAGTGACTGTGGACCAAGGCCTCTGCGCGTCATCCGGCAACTGCGTCAGAACCGCTCCGGAGGTTTTCGATCAGCGCGACGAAGACGGCGTCGTCGTCCTGCTCAACGGGCACCCACCGGCCGAACAGGCCGAGGATGCCCGAAAAGCCGCGGCACTCTGCCCGGCATCGGCAATCCACATCGAGGAGTGAGCGTGTCCGACACTCTGGCAAGCACCACGACCGAGGCGGCTTCGCCGATTCCGGATTATCCAATGGCCAGGGCCCTGCGCTGCCCGTTCGCCCCACCTCCGGAGGTCATGGCGCTGGCTGAACGCAAGCCACTGTCCAGGGTTCGGATCTGGGACGGCAGCACACCGTGGCTCATCACCGGCTATGAGCAATGCCGGGAGTTGTTCTCCGATTCCCGGGTCAGCGTCGACGACCGGGTGTCCGGGTTCCCGCACTGGAACGCGGGCATGTTGGCCTCGGTGCACAAGCGCCCGCGATCGGTCTTCACCTCCGACGGCGAAGAGCACACCCGATTCCGGCGGATGCTGTCGAAGCCGTTCACCTACAAGCGCGTGGAAAACCTACGCCCAACCATCCAGCGGATCACCGACGACCACATCGACACGATGCTGGCCGGCCCACCGCCGGCCGACCTGGTCACCGCGTTGGCGCTGCCGGTTCCCTCGTTGGTGATCAGCCAGCTGCTCGGCGTGCCCTACCAGGATGCCGAGATGTTCCAGCACCACGCCACTGTCGGGCTCGCCCGCTTCGCGACCGGTGCGGACACCATCAAAGGGGCGATGAGCCTGCACAAATACCTGTGCCAGCTGGTCGAGACCAGGATAAGGAATCGGGCCCTGAACTCCGAGCAAGATGCGGTTTCCGATCTCGCCGAGCGGGTCAAGGCGGGTGAACTCAGCGTGCGGGAGGCCGCGCAGTTGGGCACCGGTCTGTTGATTGCCGGGCACGAGACCACCGCGAACATGATCGGGCTCGGGGTGCTTGCCCTGCTACAGAATCCCGATCAACTGGCCGTCATCCGCGACGCCGAAGATGCAAACGTGGTAGCCAACGCGGTCGAGGAATTGCTGCGCTATCTCAGCATCATTCAGAACGGCCAACGCCGCGTCGCGCGCGAGGACATCCATATCGCCGGTGAGGTCATTCGCGCGGGAGAGGGCATCATCATCGACCTGGCGCCGGCGAACTGGGATCCGCACGCGTTCGTCGAGCCGGATCGGCTGTATCTGCACCGCTCCGGTGCCGACCGCAATGTCGCGTTCGGCTACGGCAGGCACCAATGCGTGGGCCAGCAGCTGGCCCGTGCCGAGCTGCAGATTGTCTACCGCACGCTGCTGCGCCGGGTGCCTACTTTGGCGCTGGGCGTCCCGATCACCGATATCCCGTTCAAACACGACCGGCTCGCATACGGCGTCTACGAACTACCGGTGACATGGTGAGCGCTACTCTCGAAATGCCGATCCGAATGGAGGGCCCGTGATGTCGACCCGGACAAGCGCAGTTTCGCTCTACCCACCGGAAGGCTTTGGCGCACCAAAGGATCGCCGCGGTCACGCCGCCGGCAGCGATGTGGGCCTACCTGACGGCACCGTGGTGTTCTCCGCGGACAACCACATTTCTCTGGCCGCTGACATCTTCTACGAACGCTTTCCGGACGACCTCAAAGACAAGGCGCCGCGGATCTGGTACGAGGACGGCGCCTATCAAGTCGGGCGCATGGGGCAGTCGTTTCTGCCGGGCGACTTCAGTGCGGTCCTGATGCAGTACGACGACCTGCCGGGCGCCGCCAGTACCAACATCGAGGCCAGGATTCAGGAGTTGCGTGAGGACGGCGTCGAGAAGGAGCTGGCATTCCCCAACGCGATCCTGGCGCTCTTTCACTACCCGGACAAGAAACTTCGCGAACTCGCCTTCCGCATTTACAACGAATACATCGCGGAGCTACAAGAACGCTCTGCTGGACACTTCTATGGTGCCGGGCTGATCAACTGGTGGGATCCACGGGGTACCCAACGGACTCTGGCCGAGCTGAAATCACTGGGGCTCAAAACGTTTCTGATGCCGCTGAACCCGGGCAAAGACGACGACGGTAACCCGATCGACTATGCGAGCACGACGATGAGTGCCGTTTGGGACGAGATCGAAGCCGCCGGGATTCCCGTCGCGCATCACATCGGCGAGACACCGCCGAAAAGCCCGTGCGAGTTCAACAGCGTCGTCGTCGGCATGATGGTCAACATCGACGGATTCCGGGAAACGTTCGCCAAGTACATCTTCGGCGGCATCCTGGACCGGCACCCGGGTCTGCGCATCGGCTGGTTCGAGGGCGGGATCGCCTGGGTTCCGTGGGCGCTGCAGGATGCCGAGCACCTGGTGGCGTCGTACCGACACATGTTCAACCGGCCGCTCGAGCACGAGGTGCGCCACTACTGGGACAAGCACATGAGCGCCTCGTTCATGGTCGATCCGTTGGGGTTGGAGCTGATCGACCGGATCGGGGTCAACAAAGTCATGTGGTCATCGGACTATCCGCACAACGAAAGCACCTACGGCTACTCCGAGAGATCGCTGGCATCGGTCGTCGACGCCGTCGGGCCGGACGATGCGGCCCGGATCGTCAGCGGCAACATCACCGAATTTATTGGCGTCTAGGGTGACTCGATGACGTTGGCGATTCCCGAAACGCCGGACCTCGCCCGGATGCGCCGGGAGACCGGTGCCCGGCTACGGTCAGTGATGGCCGAGCATGGCATCGATGCGATGATCCTGTTGGGCAACAACGCCGTAGTCTACGCTACCGGAACCAGTTGGCCGCTGGGTGACGCCGGGCTGTCACACGTCGAGCGGCCGGTGGCCGTGGTGCTTGCCGACGACGAGTGGCCACATCTGTTCCTTCCGTTCCGCGAAGGGGCCGCGCAGGAGTCGGAGCTGCCCGTCGATCACCTGCACGAACCTGTCTATCTCGAATTCGACGAAGGTGTAGCGAATTTCGCCAGAGCACTGACCGACCTGATTCCGGCCGGGGCGGTGGCCGCGGTGGATGAGTGCACGGGCGCCATGTCACGCGCCCAGAAACTGCTGTTCCGCAATGGCGCTCCCATCGACGCGACGAGCGTGGTGAGCGCGGCCAAGGTAATCAAAACGCAGGACGAATTGGCATGCCTGCGCAGCGCCATCCGGATCACCGACGAGGCGATGGTCGATGTCCACCGGGCGCTGGCTCCCGGTATCCGCCAGATCGACCTGTCGGCAAGATTTTTGCGCCGGGCCTTCGAACTAGGGGCCACGGCCAGCATGCTCGAACCGATCTGGCAGGTGATGCCGCACAGCAAGGCCGAGGCCGTGTGGACCACCCACGGCGACCTGGCGCTACCGCTGTTAACCACCGAGCGCGAATTGGTCGACGGCGATGTGCTGTGGACCGACGTCAGCATCACCTACCGCGGCTATTGCTCGGACTTCGGGCGGACCTGGATTGTCGGCCGGGATCCCGCGCCGGGTCAGCAGGCGCAGTTCGACAGATGGCGCGAGATCATGGCCGCCGTCCTGGGTGTGACTCGGGCCGGAGCCAGCGCCGCCGACCTGGGCCGGGCCGCAATCGCGGCCAACGGCGGCGATCGGCCCTGGCTACCGCACTTCTATCTGGGCCACGGCATCGGGGTGAATGCCGCCGAAATGCCGATGATCGGAACAGATCTCGGCGACGAGTTCGATGAGAACTTTGTGTTGCAACCGGGCATGGTGCTGGTGCTGGAGCCGGTGGTGTGGGAGGACGGCACCGGCGGCTACCGCAGCGAAGAGGTGTTCGTGATCACCGGGGAAGGCTGGATCCGATTGACCGACTACCCGTATGACCCCTATGTCAACTGAAGTACTGCCCGACGATCGCGTTCTCCGCTGCCGGCGGCGGCAACGCGCCCTGGCCGAGATGGCGGCACACGATCTCGACATCCTGGTGCTGGGTCGGCAGGCCAACGTCCGATATGTCGCCGGTGCGCCCCAACTCTGGGTTGCCGGAACGCGGCCGTTCGGGCCGACCTGTGTGCTGGTGCGTGCGACCGGCGCCATCCATCTGCTCAGCACCTGGGACGAAGGGGTTCCCGACGACATCCCGCACGAAAATCTGTACGGCATCTGCTGGAATCCGTTGAACGTCATCGCGGTGCTCGAACGCATCGAGGGTGCCGCCGTTGCCCGGCGAGTCGGAACCGATGCACTGTCACCGATTTTCGCGAGGCTACTGCCGATGGCGTTTCCCAATGCCGAGCTGGTTGATGGGGAACTAACCATGCGTGCGGCCCGCCGCATCAAGACGGACGAGGAAGTAGCCGTCTTGCGAGAGGCCATCGCGGTGGCCGAATCGGGGCTGGCGGCGGCGGTGTCCGAACTGCGACCCGGCGTCAGCGAACAAACGCTGGCGGGGGTGCTGCTGGAGGCCCTGGCGGCAGGCGGGGTGAGCACTCCAGCCAATCAGGATGTGGCATGGGTGACTTCGCGTGATCACCCGTGGCGGCGGGCTGACGGCGGTGGCCACGTGCGGGACGGCGACTTGGTGGCCTTCTCCTCCGGGGTCCTGGCCGGTGGCTACATTGGCGAGGTGGGGCGGACCTGGCCAACGGCTGACGTCAACGGCGCCGATTTGCTCTACTGCCGCTGGGATCGATTGTGGAACAGGCTAATTGCCGCGTGCCGACCGGACGCGGAGGCCGGCGAGTTGCTGGCCGCCTACGACGACGCGGGGGAGCCGGCGCCGCCGATGCCGGTGGCCCGGGGCCTGGGCATGGGCTTTGACCCGCCCGTCATCACCCAGCGGCTGCCGCTGACAGCAGCCGATGAACGATTGGAGCCGGGAATGGTTCTTGCCGTCACAGGCTACGTCTGGGAGCCGAGGGTCGGTGCCGTGTTCGGGCGGGAAGCGGTACTGATCACCGCCGACGGGCCCGAAGTCCTGACCTCCAGCCCGTTTTGGCAGGCGTAGCCGTGTCCACCAAATCGGATCCCCCGGGAGAAATGATCATCCAGTACCACAAGGACGCCAAGACCCGCATCGCGACCATTACCTTCGACCGGCCGGACCAGCTGAACGCACCGACCATCGCCGCCCGGCTGCGCTATGCGGATCTGCTGCACCGGGCCAGTATCGACGACGAGGTCAAGGTGCTGGTGATCCGCGGTGCGGGTGACGACCTGGGCTCGGGTGCGGATCTCGAGGAGTTCATGGACGCTATGAACTCGGCAGATCAGGGTCCGCGGCTTGCCGAGTTCCGTATCGGCGCTGACGAAGTCAAATATCCCCCACAGGGTTCGTTCCGTCACGGCGCGTCGGTGAGCCAGTGGTATGCCAACCCGAATTCCGGAATTCGCGGCCTGCAGGATTTTAAGAAGATTTCCATCCTGGAGGTGAAGGGCTACTGCTACGGTTGGCATTTCTACCAGGCCGCCGATGCCGACTTGGTCGTCGCCAGCGACGACGCACTCTTTGGGCACCCGTCCTTCCGGTACTACGGCTGGGGACCGCGGATGTGGTGGTGGGCGCAGACCATGGGAATCCGGAAATTCCAGGAAATGGTGTTCACCGGAAGGGCTTTCACCGCCGCCGAGATGTATGACTGCAATTTCCTCAACAGCGTGGTGCCCCGCGACCAACTCGAAGCGGAGGTCCAAAAGTACGCGCTGGCGTGCGCGCGCAACCGCCCCAACGACACGGTGTTCATGCAGAAGGTGTTTTTCGAAATCATGAAGCAGTTCCAGGGCGAGTACATGGGCAGCCTGCTCAGTGGCTTCTTCGAATCGATGGGCAGCGGTGTTGTACCAGACGCAGACGACCTCATGCTCGACGACGCCATCGATCAGGGTCCGGGCGAAGCCGTCAAGGACATGGACGCCAAATTGCCGCCGGAATGGCGGCTGAGCAAGCAGAATCGCGCCGGCGAGGGCCCGAATCGAAAGAAGAAGCGTTAGTGGCGTTGTCCGGGCCGCAGCCGCCGCTGACCGGTTGTACGGTGGTCGAGCTGTCCACCGGAATTGCGGGCGCCTACTGCACCAAACTGCTCGCCGATGGTGGCGCTGATGTCGTCAAAGTCGAGTCACCCGCGGGTGATCCGCTGCGCTCGTGGTCCGCCTCGGGGGCCACCATTCCGCCCGGCGCGGACGGTTCGTTGTTCGGCTTCCTGTGTGGTGCCAAGCGCAGCGTTGTTGCCAATCCGGCAGTCGACGACGACGTCGAGTTGGTCGACGGACTGCTGGCGGCGGCGGACGCGGTGGTGTGGTCGACCGGGTCGAAAGTCGTTGACTGCCTGGAATTTCAGCCGGGCGAGATCTATCGTCGCCATCCTCACCTCATCGTCACGTCGATCACCCCGTTCGGGCTGGATGGTCCCTGGCGACATCGGGCCGCCACTGAGTTCACGCTGCAGGCCTGGGCGGGCGGAATCATCGGGTTGGGGCGCGGGCTGCCGGACCGGGCGCCGGTGTTTGTCGGTGGACAGGTCGGAGAATATTTGGCCGGCGCCTACGCCAGTGCGGCCACTCTGGCAGCACGGTTCGGCCGCATTAACGGTGGGGCAGGAGAACTCGTGGACCTGTCGATGCTGGAAGCCCAGATCCTATGTCTGACCTATTACCCCGTCACCTACTTCGAAATGCTGGGTAGGCCATGGCGAGATGCGCGACGGCTCACGGTGCCCGGTGTGGCTCACGCCCAAGACGGACTGGTCGATCTCGGGTGTGGGACGGCACAGCAGTGGTTCGACCTGTGCGCGATGGTCGGTCATCCGGAATGGATCGACGAGGAGTCACCGCTGTCGATCACCGAGCAGGCGAATGTCCATGCGGAGGAGATCTATGCGTGGGTGCGCAGTCATCGGGTCGACGAGATCCGGGAACTGGCCACGGCCTTCCGGATTCCCAATGCGCCGGTGGCGAACGGAGCCAACATCGCGTCGCTGGATCACTTCGCCGAACGCGGTTCGTTCGTGCGAAATCCGCGCGACGGATTCCAGCAGCCGGGGCACCCGTACCGGATGCGGCCCGCCCGGCTTCGGCCGCCCGGCCCGGCACCGCGGCTGGGTGAGCACACCGATCGGTACCGTGCGGCCAACCTGATTCGCCGGCCGCCGCCCACCATTCCCGCAAATCAACTGCCGCTGCACGGACTTCGCGTGCTGGACATGACCACGTTCTGGGCAGGCCCCTGCTGCACGCATTTTCTGGCCCTGCTGGGCGCCGAGGTTATCCATGTGGAATCCACCGGTCGCCCCGATGGCACCCGGCTGATCGCCGGGGTGCCGATCACCGAGGACCGGTGGTGGGAGAGGTCGCCGATCTTCTCGGCGCTGAACACCAACAAGAAGGGCCTGACGCTGGATCTGCGAAGTTCGCGCGGGCGGGAGCTACTGTGCCGGCTCATCGCGACCTGCGACGTGGTCGCGGAGAATTTCACGCCACGGGTACTGGACCAGATCGGGCTGGATTTCGCAGCGGTCCAATCGATTCGGCCCGACGCGGTGCTGCTGCGTATGCCCGGGTTTGGCCTGGATGGGCCGTGGCGGGACAACCCGGCCTTTGCGTATGCCATCGAGTCAGCGGCAGGGTTGAGCTGGCTCACCGGCTATCCCGACCGCGCTCCCTACGAGCCGTACTCGGTCGGTGACCCGAACGCGGGTGTGCATGCGGTCAATGCCCTGCTGCTGGCGCTGGAGCACCGCCGCCACACCGGGCAGGGGGTGTTGGTCGAGGCGGCGATGGTGGACGCGGCACTCAACATTGCTGCCGAGCAGGTCATCGAATACACCGCATACGGGGCACTGCTGGCGCGGGCCGGCAACCGGGGACCAACGGCGGTGCCGCAGAACCTCTATCGCACCGCTGACATCGACGAATTCGGCCGTTTGGACGGCTGGGTCGCCATCGCGGTGGCCACTGACAAACAGTGGGAATCGTTGTGCGCGGCGCTTGGATCACCCTGGTGGGCAAGGGATCGGCAGTTGGCCGCGGTAGCCGGGCGGCGGGAGCACGAGGATTTCATCGACGAGCGGCTGGCCGCATGGTGCGAGCAGCTCGGCAGCGACGACATCGTGGGCACCCTCTGGGATGCGGGCGTGCCGGTGGCCAAGGTGATGCAGCCCCACCGACAACCGGAGCTGATCCAGCTGGCGGCGCGCGGCTTCTTTGAGACCGTTGAGCACCCCGTCAACGGCCCGGCTCGGCTCAGCAGCTTGCCGATCAGGCTCGCCGGCGGACCCAGCCGGTTCCACACCCATCCCGCGCCACTGCTGGGGCAGCACAATCGGGAGCTGCTCGCCGAGCTAGGTTTGAGCGAGGCGGAGATCGACGAGTTGGAGGCCGACGGTGTCATCGGCCGCAGACCCGCGATGCACGGGGCGACCTGAGCAGCGCCCTGGGATCTGCCGAATCCGCCGACAAGCGCACTGCGGCATTCTGCCCAGCCGATCAGTGCACTGTGCCTCAGGAAAGGCCGCCCAGCACGGCTCATTCATCCAAAGAGCGGCCCTGCGCCAACCTGTCCCGCAGACTCTTCGGCCGAATATCGGGCCAGTTCTGCTCGACATACTCTAGACACGCCGCACGAGTCGCCTCGCCATAAACCACCTGCCAACCCGCTGGAACCTCAGCAAAAGCCGGCCACAAACTGTGCTGTTCCTCGTCATTGACCAACACAAAGAAGCTGCCATCGTCATCGTCAAACGGGTTGACACTCATCGGCCACCTAACCTCTGTCTAGCAGAAAATAGTTGATAACGACCACGATAGCCCACGTTGGTGTAGACCCCTGCTGGTCGACACCTGCCTGGTGGGCCGCTGGTCCCGCGGGAAGGATGTTGGTATGTCGGGCGAGTGGTGCAAGTCGCCCGGAGTCCCGGTGCAGGTTGCCCGCCCGGCGATTGAAACCGGCCGCGCGCCGAATTGCGTTTAGACCGTGCGTTTTTGAAGAGTCCGCAGCCAGCGCCAACGCCAGGCGGAGTCAAAATCGTTGTTAGAAGCCACAGCCCTTTCTTAGGGCGCAGTGTCGCTGTGCGCCAAGTGTTGTGCGGATCACAGAAGTAGATCGCCAGACCAGAATCTCAGGCCCCCGGTTGCGTTGGGCGCGATCGAAATCTGTTGTTGCCGCGCCGTTTGCCCAGCGTCGCACCTGCGGGCGGCAGTGGACGTCCAGCGAAGCGAGAGGCTACGAAGACAAACCTACGGAACCGTCGCTTTCGCCTACGTAACCGTAGGCACCGTGGGTAAGTTGAGACTGCAATCGTTTGTGGAATATGCTGGGGGATGTGTCTACGGAGCGGTTGGCACCATAGGCAAGTGGACGGGTGCAATCGTTTGTGGAAAATCTTGTTCTGGCGTACCTACGGAGCCGTCGTATTCACCTACGTAACCGTAGCGAAGGGCAATAGTTGACACATGCAATGATCCGTGGATCATGTGTTCTAGCGCATGGCATTTCGTAGATCCCGGAGGGAGCGTGAGTGGTGACGCTGCGAGTGGTTCCGGGGGGTTGGCAGGCGAACAGCGTGTCAGTGGAAGCGCTGACTGCTCAGTTAGCGGTTGCGCAAGTTGTTGCGGGGCCAGTGATTACGCCCGGAACTCGACCGACATGCGGAGAAGTCTGGGCGAAAGATTGGCTGAGGGCGGGGAGCTTGCTCGCCAGGCCGGTCGATTGGTGAGTGGGATGGAGCTTGGCGACCGGGCGTTCCCGGTCACGCGTGGGCAGCTGGACATATGGCTGGCGCAGGAGACGGGTGACTCGGTTGGGGAGTGGCAGCTGGGCCTGTTTGTGAAGATCGAGGGCGCGCTGGAGCGTGATGCCCTTGAGTGGGCTATCCGCCGAGGGGTGCAAGAGGCCGAACCGGTACGGGCCGCCTTCTTCGAGGTGGATGGCGAGGTCTTCCAAAGGGCGATCGATTACCCGGATGTCGAGTTGGAGTTCTATGACCTGAGCTCCTCGCCCCGTGCCGTGCAGGAAGCCCGTGAGACCGCATCGTCGATCCAACGCACGCCAATGCCGCTCGACGGCCCGCTGTTCAAATTCGTGTTGTTTCGGACGCGGATCGACGAGTTCTACCTGTTCGCCTGTTGCCACCACATCGTCATCGATGGATCCGGTTTTGCGCTGCTTGGCCATCGGATTGCCTCGGTCTATTCCGCGATCGTTTCTGGCGCGCCGATCCCGCCCGCCTTCTTCGGCTCGTTGCGGGACCTGGTTGACTGCGAATCAGAGTACGAAGCGTCCAACGAGTATCTGGAAGATCGAGCCTATTGGGCTAGGAACCTTCCCCTGGAAAGTGGGCCGCACTATCGGTTGCCCCAGGCCCCGAGCGAATGTGATCCGTATCGATCTTCTGCGCCGGTTCCATTGGACCCGGTGATCCTTCGCCGAGTTGCGCAGTTGTGTCAAGCGTGGAACATGCCTCGATCATCGGTCATCACCGCAGCATGCGCACTCCTGGTGCGCGAGTGGTGCGCAGCGGGTCCCGAGGTGGTGCTTGACTTCCCGGTCAGCAGGAGGGTACGCCCGGAGTCCAAGACGGTGCCGGGGATGGTTGCCGGCGTTGTGCCGTTGGTGTTGCGGCTTTCGCCGGCATCTGCGGTTGCCGGCCTTTGTGCGCATGTTGACACGCGCATCCGGGAAGCGTTGCAGCATCAGAGGTTTCCGGCGCAGGCCCTTGAGCGCAAAACTCACCCGCGCGGTCCGGGGGAGTTGGCCAATCGGGTGGTCGTTGATTTCCTTCCGACCACATTTACCGTGCCGTTTGGTGGCGCCGCGGCATCGGCGTCACTACTTCCTGGCCTCGTAAGCGGCTTTGGGTTGGTCTTCTCCGGCACCGGTGACGAGCTCTTACTCAGCACACTGGGCGCTGGGCGGCCGTTTCCGAATCACGACGTCGCCGATATAGCGCGACGGTTGGAACGGGTATTGGTGGCGATGACCGCTGATCCGGGCCGGCGGTTGTCGTCGCTGGATCTGTTGGATGGCGGCGAGCATGCCCGGCTGGACGAAATCGCGCATCGGGCGGTACTAACCCGGCCCGCGGCCGCACCGGAGTCGGTTGCGGGGTTGTTTGCCGCGCAGGTCGCACGCAACCCGCAGGCGGTGGCGCTGGTGTGCGGGGGCCAGTCGATGACCTATGGGGAGCTGGATGAGGCCGCGGAT
Source organism: Mycobacterium decipiens (assembly GCF_963853665.1). Lineage (NCBI taxonomy): Bacteria > Bacillati > Actinomycetota > Actinomycetes > Mycobacteriales > Mycobacteriaceae > Mycobacterium > Mycobacterium decipiens. The sequence continues at coordinate 4,501,014 of NZ_OY970459.1, read as the reverse complement.
CGGTTGGCGCAATTGTTGGCCGGCCAGGGCGCGGGCCCCGGACGGTGTGTAGCGCTGCTGTTGTCGCGTTCGGCTGAGGCGGTCGTGGCGATATTGGCGGTGCTGAAGACCGGGGCGGCGTATCTACCGATCGACCCGGGGCATCCGGCGGCGCGGGTCGGGTTCATGGTTGCCGACGCCGCGCCGATCGCCGCACTCACCACCGCGGATCTCGCCGACCGGTTCGACGGGCATGACGTGGTGGTCATCGATGTCAACGATCCGGCCGTGGTCACCCACCCCAGCACGGGCTTGCCGAAACCGGACGCCGAGGATCTCGCGTATGTCGTCTACACCTCGGGCACCACCGGGGTGCCCAAGGGTGTGGCGCTGACCCACCACAACGTGACCCAGCTGCTGGGCAGCCTGGATGCGGGGCTGCCGGCGGCGGGGGTGTGGTCGCAGAGTCATTCGCTGGCCTTTGACGTCTCGGTGTGGGAGATCTTTGGTGCGCTGCTGCGCGGTGGGCGGCTGGTGGTGATACCCGAGTCGGTCGCAGGCTCACCGGAAGACTTCCACGCTTTGCTGGTCGCCGAGAAAGTCAGCGTGCTTACCCAAACCCCGTCGGCGGCTGCGATGCTCTCGCCGGAGGGTTTGGGATCGGTGGCGTTGGTGGTGGTCGGTGAGGCCTGCCCGCCCGAGGTGGTGGATCGCTGGGCGCCGGGGCGGGTGATGCTCAACGCCTACGGCCCCACCGAGACCACCATGTGTGTGGCGATCAGTGCGCCGCTACAGCCGGGGTCGGGGGTGCCGCCGATTGGTTCGCCGGTGGCCGGTGCGGGCTTGTTTGTGCTGGATGGGTGGTTGCGGCCGGTGCCGGTCGGGGTGGTCGGTGAGTTGTATGTGGCCGGTGCTGGGGTCGGTGTGGGGTATCTGGGTCGGGCCGGGCTGACCGGATCGCGGTTTGTGGCTTGCCCGTTCGGCACGGCCGGTGCGCCCGGAAAGCGTATGTATCGCACCGGGGATCTGGTGCGGTGGCGCCCCGATGGGCAGCTGGATTACCTCGGGCGCTCCGATGAGCAGGTCAAGATCCGCGGGTATCGCATCGAGTGCGGCGAGGTTCAAGCCGCACTGGTGGGACTGGATGGAGTCGAGCACGCGGCGGTGATCGCCCGCGAGGACCGCCCCGGCGCCGCACGCCTGGTCGGCTATGTCACCGGGACCGCTGATCCGGCCGGGATACGTGCTGCGCTGGCCGAGCAGCTGCCGGCCTACCTGGTGCCAACGGCGGTGGTGGCCGTAGACGCGCTGCCGCTGACCCCCAACGGCAAACTCGACATCCGCGCCCTGCCGGCGCCGGAATACACCGCCGGTGAGTACCGTGCCCCGACCACCCCCGCCGAGGAGATCTTGGCCGGCATCTACGCCCAGGTACTCGGGCTCGAGCGAGTAGGGGTCGACGACTCGTTCTTCGAGCTGGGCGGCGACAGCATTTCGGCGATGCAGGTGGCGGCGCGGGCCCGTGCCGCCGGCCTGACGTGCAGACCGCGCGACATCTTCGTGGAGCAGACCGCGGCCAGGTTGGCCCGGGTAGTCGCGGTGGCCGGCGCTGAGAACGGCCCGATCGATGAGGGCATCGGGCAGGTCGTCGCGACCCCGATCATGCGTTGGCTGGCCAGCCTGGGAGGGACGGGCGGCTCCGTCGAGCAGTTCAACCAGACGGTCCTGGTGCAGGCTCCCGCGGGGGTCACCGAGGCCGATGTGGTGGTCATGTTGCAGGTCTTGCTGGATCGGCATGCGATGCTGCGGCTGCGCGTCGACGAGGTGGCGGGGGGTTGGTCGTTGCAGGTACCTGAGTCGGGGTCGGTGGCTGCCCGCGACTGCCTGCAAGCGGTGGATGTGTTGTCCGATGCGGCGGTGGCGGGAGCGCGGTCGCGGTTGAACCCGGCGGCCGGGGTGATGCTCAGCGCGCTGTGGGCGGCCTCTAGTGGTCAGTTGGTGTTGATCATTCACCATCTGGCCGTCGACGGGGTGTCGTGGCGAATTCTGTTGGAGGACTTGAATATCGCTTGGGGCCAGCATCACGGCGGGCAGCCGGTGGCGTTGCCGGCGGGCGGGACGTCGTTTCAGCGGTGGGCGTCGCTGCTGGCCGAGCACGCCTATGCCCCAAGCGTTGTGGTTCAGGCCGAGGCTTGGCGCCAGGTGGCGGCGACCCGTGCGGTGTTGCCGGCGGTGCGCCCGGACGTGGATACATTCGCCACTGCCGGGCATTTGACGGTGGAACTGGATGCCGAAACGACCCGGGTGCTGCTCACTGAGGTTCCGGCGGCGTTTCATGCCGGGGTGCAAGACATTTTGTTGATTGCGGTCGGGTTGGCGGTGTCCGAGTTTGTCGGGTTTGTGGGCAACGACAGCGCGCCGATCGGTATCGACGTGGAGGGCCACGGCCGCCACGAGGAATTGGCTGCCGATGTGGACCTGTCGCGCACGGTGGGCTGGTTTACCACCAAATACCCGGTGTCTCTAAACGTCGCGGGGTCGGTGGGTGGGTTGGGTTGGGCGCAGGTGGTGGCTGGCGAGGCGGCGCTGGGCGGGGTGATCAAGGACGCCAAAGAGCAGCTGCGCGCCCTACCGGATCCGCTGACCTACGGTGTGCTGCGCTATCTGAATACCGAGATCGACCTGGCCGGCTCCGACCCGCTGATCGGGTTCAACTATCTGGGGCGGGTGGCCGTCCGGGCGGTCGGCGCGGTTGATGATGGTTGGCGACTCGGCGAGCAAGGGCTGTCGTTTACCGGCGCCGCGACGGCAATACCCATGCCGCTGGTGCACACTGTGGAGCTCAACGCCGGCACGGTCGACACCGAGGACGGCCCGCGCCTGCGCGCCGATTGGATGTGGGCGCCGTCGGCCCTTGATCGTGCGCAGGTCGGCCGGCTCAGCCGGTTGTGGGGTGAGGCCCTGGCCGGCATCTGCGCCCATGTGCGAGGCGGTGGGGGCGGGTTGACCCCGTCCGATATCGCTCCCGCCCGTCTGAGCCAGCAGCAGATCGATGAGCTGTGCCAGCACTACCGGATCGCCGATATTTTGCCGTTGACCCCCTTGCAGCAGGGTCTGCTCTTTCACGCCAGCACCGCGCGGGGCAAGGACGACGACATGTATGCGGTGCAGCTGGAGTTCACCCTGACCGGTGCCCTCGACCCGCACCGGCTGCGCGACGCGGTGCACACGGCGGTCACCCGGCATCCGCACCTGGCGGCCCGATTCGCCTCACAGTTCGACGAGCCGGTGCAGATCATCCCGGCCGATCCCGTGGTGGCGTGGCGCTTTGTTGATCTTGGTATCGACGTCGAACTTGACGGTGATATCGATCCGGACGAGCAGATCCAGCGGCTGTGCGCCGCCGAGCGCGTCGCGGTCTGCGACCTCGCCGACCAGCCGGCCTTTCGAGCCGCCTTGATCCGTACCGCAACGGATCGGCACCGGTTTGTGCTGACCAATCACCACATCGTGCTCGATGGCTGGTCGTTGCCGATCTTGCTGCGAGAGATACTGGCCAGCTATTACCGGCAGCCGCTGCCCGCGGCCGCGTCGTATCGGGCATTCATTACCTGGCTGGCCGATCGAGACCTCGATGCCGCCCGTGCGGCCTGGGGTGAGGTGTTGGCCGGCTTTGACACACCGACACTGGTCGGCCCACAGGATCGACCACAGGATCGGCTAGGGCTCGGGCGGCGAGGCTTTGCCTCGTTTCGGGTGTCTGAGCAGACCACTTTGGCGCTTGGCGAGCTGGCGCGCGCGTGTCATACCACCGTCAGCACCGTGTTGCAGGGCGCCTGGGCGCTGCTACTGACCTCACTGACCGGCCGGCATGATGTCGCCTTCGGCACGGCGCGGTCTCGGGTAGGCCAGCCCGAAGTGGCCGACGCGGAATCGATGGTGGGCCTGCTGATCAACACGGTGCCGGTGCGGGCGACCATCACCGCGGCAACCACCACCGAAGACCTGCTCGACCAGCTGCAAACCACCCACAACGACACCCTCGAGCACCAGCATCTGGCACTCAGCGAGATCCACCGCGTCACCAGCCACGAAAGACTATTCGACACGCTCTTCGTGTACGAGAATTACCCGCTCGACACCGGCGTGCCGTTGGGCCCATCAAGCGGGGACGGGTTGGCCATCGCCGAGTTCACCAACCGCGAATACAACCACTACCCGCTGACGGCGGAAGCCTTGCCCGGCCGCGAACTTGGCTTCAACGTCGAATACGACACCGACGTGTTCGACGCGGCCAGCATCGAGGTAGTGACCGAGAGGTTGCGGCAGGTGCTGGCGGCGATGACCGCCGACCCGACCCGGCGGTTGTCGTCGATTGATCTGCTCGATGCCGGTGAGCATGCCCGGCTGCAGCGGTGGTCCGGCGCGGGCGTGCAGGCCCCGCTTGGGGTTGCGCCGGAGCTGTTGGCCGCGGCGGCGGCGGCCGACCCGGACGCGGTGGCGGTCATCGACGGTGCGCGGGAAGCGTCGTATCGCGAGCTTGACGAGTGGTCGACGCGGTTGGCGCGGGTGCTGATCGAGGCGGGGGTGGGTCCCGAGCGCGCGGTGGGCGTGGCGATGGATCGGTGCGTGGAGTTGGTGGTGGCGTGGTGGGCGGTGGTCAAGGCCGGCGGGATCTATGTGCCGGTGGATCGGGCCCATCCGGTCGAGCGGATCGCCTCGGTGTTGGACGCGGTGGGCGCGGTGTGCGTGTTGACCTGTGCTGGCGACACCGTGGCCGGGGCCGGGGCGCGTCCGGTGGTGCGCATCGACGGTCTCGATGTGTCCGGGCGCTCCGCGGAGGCGATCGCCGACGCCGACCGCCTGGCGCCGCTGGGCGTGGACAACACCGCTTATGTGATCTTCACGTCGGGGTCCACCGGCGCCCCTAAGGGGGTAGCGGTCAGTCACGCCGGTCTGCTGGGTTGGCCAGCGGCGCAATGTGAGTTGTCCGGGTTGGGTGCGGATGCGCGGGTGCTGATGGTGGCCTCGCCGATCTTTGACGCGTCAATCGGCGAGATGTTGTTGGCGGCGGAATCCGGGGGGGCGGTGGTGGTGGCGCCGCCGCAGGTGTATGCCGGGGATGCGTTGACCGCGTTGCTGCAGACCCAGCGGGTCAGCGCGGCATTCATGACCCCGACGGTGCTGTCGTCGCTGGATCGAACCCGGCTGGACGGGCTGGACACGCTGATGGTCGGCGGGGAGGCCTGCCCGCCGGACTTGGTGGCCGCCTGGGCGCCGGGTCGGCGGATGTTCAACGTCTACGGCCCCACCGAAACCACCATCTGGGTCACCTCCAGCTCGCCCCTGTCGGCGGGGCAGCCGGTCCGCATCGGCGCTCCGATTCCCGGGGTGTGCGCGCTGGTGCTCGACGCCTGGCTGAAGCCAGCCCCGATCGGGGTGGTGGGCGAGCTGTATCTGAGCGGGCCCGCGCTGGCGCACGGCTACGCGGGACGGGTGGAGTTAACCGCGGAGCGGTTCGTGGCAAGTCCTTTTTCGGGCCCCTATGGGGCCGTCGGGGTGCCTGGAAAACGGATGTATCGCACCGGGGATATGGTGCGCTGGGCCGCCGACGGAACCCTGGATTATCTGGGCCGCGCTGACACCCAAATCAAACTGCGCGGACAACGCATCGAATTGGGCGAAATCGAAAACACCCTGCTGGCCTGCCCGCAGGTCACCCAGGCCGCCGTCACCGTGCAGGACGGCGCGACCGGCTCTTACCTGGTCGCCTATCTCACCCTCGATCACGCCACCACGGCGGACCAGGACGCCGAAGACGTCGAAGAGTGGCAACACCTCTATGACGATCTGTATGGCGCCGAGGACGGGTCGGGATTCGGCATGGATTTCCGTGGCTGGAACAGCAGCTACACCGGCGATCCGATCCCGCTCGAAGAGATGGTTGAATGGCGTTCCGCCACAGTGGATCGGATCATGACGCTGCGGCCGCGGCGAGTCCTGGAGATCGGCGCGGGCTCGGGCTTGCTGTTGGCGGAGATCGCGCCGCAGTGTGAACAGTATGTCGCCACCGACTTTTCGGCGGTGGCGATCGAGAATCTGGCCCGCTCGATGGAGCGGTTGCAGATCGGCTGGCGTGATCGTGTAGAGCTGTTGACCCAACCCGCCCACGTCGCGGACGGACTGCCGCGGGGCCACTTCGACACCATCATTCTCAACTCGGTCGTCCAATACTTCCCCAACGCGGGGTATCTGGCCGAAGTCATCGACACTGCAATGGATCTGCTGGCCCCCGGCGGTGCGGTGTTCATCGGCGACGTCCGTAACCACAGCTTGCAAGACGCGTTCCAAACCTCGATCGCGCTGAGCCGCAGTGGCGCCACCGACACGGCCGACATCCGCCAGCGGGTCCGCCACGCCCTGCTCGGCGAGACCGAATTGCTGTTGGCACCGGAATTTTTCACCACTTGGGCCGACGGCCGCGCATCGGCGGGCGGGCTGGACATCCAAGTCAAACGCGGATTGGCTGACAACGAACTCAACCGGTACCGCTACGACGTCATCATCCACAAGACCCCGGCACCCGTACGTTCGCTGGCCACCGCGCCCACCTGGGCGTGGGCGCAGTGCGAAGGCCTGCGCGGGCTGCACGACGAACTGGTCTCGCAGCGCCCGGCCGTCGTTCGCGTCACCGGCATCCCGCGGGCCGGTCTGATCACCGATGTCAACGTCGAAGCCGCGCTCGGCGCGGGGTTGCCCGTGTCCGACGCGCTGGCGCAGGCCGGCGCCGGCGGTGTCCCCGATGCCACCGTTCCCGAAGAATTGCACCGCACAGGTGAGGCCGCCGGCTATCACGTCGCCGTGACCTGGGGCGCCCAATCTGGCACTCTCAGCGCGGTTTTCGTTGACCTAAGCGCCCTGGGTGACCGGCACGCCCCACTGCTGACCGACCTTTACCTGCCCCCGACCGAGATCCGGCACCGCATCAGCCACGCCAACGACCCACGCACCAACACCAAGGTGGGCGAGGTGCGGGAGCGGTTGAGCGCGTGGTTGCCCGAATACATGGTGCCGACCCACATTGTGGCGCTTGAGGAGTTCCCGCTGACGTCCTCGGGCAAGCTCGACCGCAAGGCGCTGCCGGCACCCGACTATCAGGACGCCGATCGCTACCGCCCTCCGGTCAGCGCGGCCGAGGAGATTCTGGTCGGCATCTACGCTCAGATACTGGGTCTGGGGCGGGTCGGGGTCGACGACTCATTCTTCGATCTGGGCGGGGATTCGTTGTCGGCGATGCGGCTGATCGCCGCGGTTAACGCCAGCTTCAACGCCGACCTTGGGGTGCGCGCGGTGTTCGAGGCGCCCACCGTTGCCGAACTGGCGCGTCTCACCGGCGGAGAAGCGGGCCGGCTGGAGCCGTTGCTGGCCGGTGAGCGGCCGGCGGTGATTCCGTTGTCATTCGCCCAGACCCGGTTGTGGTTCATTGACCAATTGCAGGGACCCTCTCCGATCTACAACGTCGCGGTGGCGCTGCAGCTGCGCGGGCGCCTTGACACCGAAGCGTTGGCTGCAGCGCTGGCCGATGTCGTGGACCGCCACGAAAGCCTGCGCACGCTGTTCGCGGCACCCGACGGGATACCGCAGCAACTTGTGGTGCCCACCGAGGAGGCCGGCTTTGCGTGCGACGTCATCGATGCCGCCGGGTGGTCGGAAGAGCGGCTGCGCCAACGCATTCAGGCCGCGGCGCGGTACACCTTTGATCTGGCAAGCGAAAGCCCGTTGCATGCACAGCTTTTCGTTGTCAGCGAGGACGAGCACGTGTTGGTGGCCGTGGTACACCACATCGCCGCCGACGGCTGGTCGATCACGCCGTTGGCACGTGATCTAGGGGTAGCGTATGCCAGCCGGTGTGCGGGGCGAGCACCCGATTGGACGCCGCTGGCGGTGCAGTATGTCGATTTCACGCTGTGGCAGCGAGCCCAACTCGGTGATCCGGAAGATCCGCTAAGTCGCATCGCGGCGCAGCTGGACTTCTGGGAAGACACCCTGGCCGGGCTGCCCGAACGCCTGCAGCTGCCCACCGATCGGCCCTACCCGCCGGTCGCCGATCACCGCGGCGCGCGGCTGGCGGTGGACTGGCCGATGGAGCTGCAGCAGCAAGTTCGCCGGGTAGCACGCGAACACAACGCGACCAGCTTCATGGTGGTTCAGGCCGCATTCGCCGCGCTGCTATCCAAGGTCAGCGCGAGCAACGATGTGGCCGTTGGGTTCCCGATCGCAGGGCGCCGCGACCCCGCGCTGGATGAGCTGGTCGGGTTCTTCGTCAACACCTTGGTACTGCGTGTCGATGTGTCCGGCGATCCGACCTTCGCTGAGCTGCTGGCCCAGGTGCGACGACGCAGCCTGGCCGCGTTCGAGCATCAAGATGTGCCCTTCGAATTCCTGGTGGAACGGCTCAGCCCCACCCGCAGCCTGACCCACCATCCGTTGATTCAGGTGCTGCTGGGTTGGGAGAACTTTCCCGGGCATGACAACAACCCGAACGACACGTTGGCCCTGGGCGACGTACAGGTCACGCCGATGCCGGTGCACACCGACACCGCCCGCATGGATCTGACGTTCTCGCTCGCCGAACGCTGGACCGAGACCGGTCAGCGCGCCGGGATCGCGGTGACTGCGGAGTTCCGCACCGACGTCTACGACGCCGGCTCCATCGAGGCATTCATCGAACGGTTGCAGCGGACGCTGACGGCGGTCACCGCCGATCCGGACCGCCGGCTGTCGTCGGTTGATCTGCTGGATCCCGCCGAGCACGCCCAGCTACAGAAGTGGGGCAACGAAGCGGTCCTGACGGAGCGTACCCCGGCGCCTTTGATGTCGATCCCGGGGTTGTTCGCCGCGCAGGTGGCCCGCACCCCAGACGCACTGGCGCTGACCTTCGAGGGCCGGTCTGTCACCTATAGCGAGCTGGACGAGGCGGCCAACCGGTTGGCGCATCTGCTGGTCAAGCGTGGTGCGGGTCCGGGGCAGTCTGTGGCGCTTATGTTTTCGCGGTCGGTCGAGGCGATCGTGTCGATCCTTGCGGTGCTCAAATCCGGGGCGGCGTATCTGCCGATCGACCCGGCGCTGCCGGAGGTCCGGATCGAGTTCATGCTTGCCGACGTCGCGCCGATGGTCGCGCTCACCACCGCCGCGCTGGCCGACAAGCTGGATCGGTTCGACGTCGAGGTGATCGACGTAGGCGATCCCGCCGTGCACATCCAACCCAGCACGCCACCGCCGGATCCGTCGCCCTACGACCTGGCCCACATCATTTACACCTCCGGCACCACCGGCGTGCCCAAAGGTGTTGCGGTGACCCAATACAACGTCGCGCAGCTGTTCGACTCGCTGGAGATGGGCGTGGAATTGGCGCCCGGCCAGGTGTGGACGCAGTTTCATTCCTATGCTTTCGACTTCTCGGTGTGGGAGATCTGGGGTGCACTGCTGCACGGCGGGCGGCTCGTGCTGGTGCCCGACTCGGTGGCGCGTTCCCCGCAAGACTTCCACGCTCTGCTGGTCCGCGAGCAGGTCACGGTGCTGACCCAGACCCCGTCGGCGGTCGGAGTGCTCTCCCAGGATGGGCTGGAGTCGGCGGCGCTGGTGATCGGCGCGGAGCCCTGCCCACCCGAGTTGGTGGACCGCTGGGCACCCGGCCGGATCATGGTCAATGTCTACGGCCCAACCGAAACCACCATGTGGGCCAGCAAGAGCGCCCCGCTGACAGCGGGATCGGGATTCCCACCGATCGGTTCGCCGGTGTCGCGGGCGGCGTTCTTCGTGCTCGACGAATCGTTGCAGCCGGTGCCGGCCGGTGTGATTGGCGAGTTGTACCTCGCCGGTGCCGGAGTCGGCGTCGGGTATTGGCGTCGCACAGCGTTGACCGCATCGCGGTTCGTGGCCTGTCCCTTCGTCGGAGCCGGTGCCCCCGGAGTACGTATGTATCGCACCGGCGACCTGATGTGCTGGGGCCCCGATGGCCAACTGCGCTACCTAGGTCGCGCCGACGAACAGGTCAAGATCCGCGGCTATCGCATCGAACTCGGCGAAATCCAGGCGGTCCTGTCCGCGCTCGACGGGGTCGAGCAGGCGGTCGTCATCGCCCGCGAGGACCGGCCCGGCGACAAGCGCCTGGTGGGTTATGTCACCGGGACCGCTGAGCCGGCCAAGACACGCGCGGCGCTGGCCGATCGGCTCCCGGACCATATGGTCCCGACGGCGGTGGTGGTGCTGGACGCGCTGCCGGTGACGGTCAACGGCAAACTCGATATCCGCGCCCTGCCGGCACCGAACTATCACGTCGATCATTTCCGCGCCCCCAGCACCGAGGTCGAGGAAATCCTGGCCGGCATCTACGCTCAAGTCCTCGGCGTCGAGCGCGTCGGCGTCAACGACTCGTTCTTCGACCTGGGTGGCGACTCACTGTCGACGATGCGCCTGACCGCTGAGATCAATGCCGCGCTGGAAGCCGACCTTGCCGTGCGCGCCGTGTTCGAGTCACCCACGGTCGCCCAGCTGGCGCCCCGCATCGCCGAGGTCGAGGACCGGCTCGAGTCGCTGGTGGCCGGTGAACGCCCAGCGACAATTCCGTTGTCCTTCGCGCAGAGCAGGTTGTGGTTCATCGGCCAGTTGCAAGGTCCCTCACCGCTTTACAACATGGCGTCGGCCTTGCGGATGCACGGACAGCTTGATGCCGAGGCGCTCGGTGCGGCACTGGCCGACGTGGTCGCCCGTCACGAGAGCCTCCGCACCCTGTTCCCGACGCACGAGGGAACACCCCAGCAGCTGGTAATGCCAATAGAGCGAGCCGATTTCGGCTGGGATGTCGTCGATGCGACCGGATACTCGGCAAGCCAGCTGGACGAGGCCGTCAAAGTGACGGCTCGCTACGTGTTTGATCTGGTATCTGAAATTCCAATTCAAGCAAGGCTTTTCGTTGTCGACGTGGACGAACACGTGCTCGTGGTGGTGGTGCACCACATTGCCGCAGACGGCATGTCACTGACGCCGCTGGCCGCCGATCTGAGCGCGGCGTATGCTAGCCGGTGCGCGGGGCAGGCCCCCGGCTGGGCCGAATTGCCAGTACAGTACGTCGATTACACGCTGTGGCAGCGTGCCCAGCTCGGCGAACTCGACGACAGCAACAGCCGCATCGGCGGGCAGCTGGCATATTGGGAGACTGCCCTGGCCGGAATGCCCGAGCGGCTGCAGCTGCCCACCGACCGCCCCTACCCTGCGGTTGCTGACCAGCGTGGTGGCAGTGTGGAAGTCGACTGGCCGGTCGAGCTGCAGCACCAGGTTCGCCGGGTGGCCCGTGAACACAATGCGACCAGTTTCATGGTGGTGCAGGCCGCGCTAGCGTTGCTGTTGTCGAAGGTCAGTGCGAATTCTGATGTGGCGATTGGCTTTCCGATATCGGGTCGACGAGACCCCGTGCTGGATCAATTGGTGGGCTTCTTCGTCAATACCTTGGTGTTGCGGATCGATGTGGGCGGTGATCCGAGTTTCACCGATCTGTTGGCGCAAGTGCGGGCGCGCAGCTTGGCGGCCTTCGAACACCAAGACGTACCGTTTGAGGTGCTGGTGGAGCGGGTCAACCCGACCCGAAGTCTGACGCATCATCCGCTGGTGCAGGTGATGCTGGCCTGGCAGAACTTCGCCGGGCACGACGATCCGGCCGCTGGATTGGCGCTGGAGGGACTGCAAGTCACGTCAGTTCCGGTCGACACCTATACCGCCCGCATGGATTTGGTGTTCTCGCTGGCCGAACGCTGGAACGAGGCCGGCGAGGCCGCCGGCATCGGCGGGAAGGTGGAGTTTCGCACCGACGTGTTTGATGCGGGCAGTATCGAGGCGCTGATCGGGCGGTTGCTGCGGGTGTTGGTGGCGATGACTGCCGATCCGACCCGGTCGTTGTCGTCGGTGGATCTCCTCAACGCGGGTGAGCGGGCCCGGCTGGATGTGATCGGGAACCGGGCGGCGTTGACCGCTGCTGGGCCGACGGTCGGGGTGTCTATTCCGGCGTTGTTTGCCACGCAGGTGGTGCAGGCGCCGGAGGCAGTCGCGCTGGTTTGTGAGGGCCGGTCGATGACGTATCGGGAACTCGACGAGGTGTCTAATCGGTTGGCGCACTTGCTGGCCGGCCGGGGCGCGGGCCCGGGACAGTCCGTGGCGTTGCTATGTTCGCGTTCGGCCGAGGCGGTCATCTCGATCCTGGCCGTGCTCAAGACCGGCGCGGCGTATTTGCCGATCGACCCCGGAATGCCGGCAGAGCGGATTGGGTTCATGCTTGCCGATGCCGCGCCGTTGGCCGCCGTAAGCACCGCAGAGCTGGCCGACCGGCTCGACGGCCACGGCATCGCGATAATCGATGTCGGTGATATCTGGGACTCCGGTTTCAACACCCATCCAGACCGGCCCTTATCGGTGCCAGGCCCCGACGGCGTCGCTTACCTGATTTACACCTCGGGGACCACCGGCGTCCCCAAAGGTGTTGCGATTACTCATCGCAACGTCACGCAGCTGCTCGAGCCGCTGGATGCCGGGCTGCCGGAGGCCGGGGTGTGGTCGCAGAGCCACTCACTGGCGTTCGACGTTTCGGTGTGGGAGATCTTCGGTGCGCTGCTGCGTGGTGGGCGGCTGGTGGTGGTACCGGATTCGGTGGTCCGCTCACCGCAAGACGTTCACGCGCTGTTGGTCAGCGAACAGGTCAGCGTGCTCACCCAGACCCCCTCCGCGGTGAGCGTGCTGTCGCCCGAGGGTTTGGGGTCGGTGTCGTTGGTGGTGGTCGGTGACGCCTGCCCGGCTGAGTTGGTGGATCGGTGGGCGCCGGGGCGGGTGATGCTCAACGCCTACGGCCCGACCGAAACGACGATGTGTGTCGCGATAAGCACGCCGCTCGTGGCCGGAACACCCGGCGCCGTCCCAATCGGATTCCCGGTGCCCGGGGCGGCGTTGTTCGTGCTCGACGAATCCTTGCGGCCAGTACCGCCCGGGGTGGTCGGTGAGTTGTATGTGGCCGGTGCTGGGGTTGGTGTGGGCTATCTGGGTCGTGCCGGGTTGACGGCGTCGCGGTTTGTGGCGTGTTCGTTCGGGGCGGCGGGTTTGCGGATGTATCGCAGCGGGGATTTGGTGCGCTGGCGTGCTGATGGGCAGCTGGATTATCTGGGGCGTGCCGATGAGCAGGTCAAGATCCGCGGGTATCGCATCGAGTGTGGTGAGGTGCAGGCGGTGTTGTCCGGGCTGGATGGGGTGGGGCAGGCGGCGGTGATCGCGCGTGAGGATCGCCCGGGGGATAGGCGCCTGGTGGGCTACATCACCGGCACCGCCGACCCGGCCGAGATTCGCACCCAGCTGGGGCAGCTACTGCCGGGCTATATGGTGCCGGCGGCGGTGGTGGTGGTGGAGGCGCTGCCGGTGACGGTGAACGGCAAGCTGGACACTCGGGCCCTGCCGGCACCGGAATACGGCGCCGGTGAGTACCGCGCCCCGGCCACGCCCATCGAGGAGATCCTGGCCGGTGTCTATGCCGATGTGCTCGGTGTGGAGCGGGTCGGGGTTGATGACTCATTCTTCGATCTGGGCGGGGACAGCATTTCGGCGATGCGCCTGATCGCCGCGATCAACATCAGCCTGGATACCGATCTTGGGGTGCGCACCGTGTTCGAGGCGCCATCGGTGGCGTTGTTGGCGCCGCGGGTCGGTGCGAGTGCCGGCCGGCTGCCGCGGCTGGTGGCGGCTGAGCGACCGGCGGTGGTTCCGTTGTCGTTCGCGCAGAGCCGGTTGTGGTTTATCGATCAGTTGCAGGGACCTTCACCGGTCTACAACGTGGCGACGGCGCTGCGGTTGCACGGCCGGCTGGATGTCGAGGCGTTGGGTGCGGCGCTGGGCGATGTGGTGGCCCGCCATGAAAGCCTGCGTACCTTGTTCCCGGCGCCGGGGGGGATACCGCAGCAGGTGGTCGTCCGTGCTGAGCGGGCCGATGTGGGGTGGGACGTCGTTGATGCCCGCGGTTGGTCGCCACCCCGGCTGGATGGGGCGATCGAGGCGGTGGCGCGCTACGCATTTGATTTGGCCACCGAGATTCCCTTGCGGGCAAGGCTTTTCCGTGTCGGCGATGACGAACACGTGTTGGTGGCGGTGGTGCACCATATCGCCGCCGACGGCTGGTCGATCACCCCGTTGGTGCGGGATCTGGGGGTGGCGTATGCCAGCCGGTGTGTGGGGCAGGCCCCGGGGTGGGCCGATTTGGCGGTGCAGTATGTCGATTACACGCTGTGGCAGCGCGCGCAGTTGGGGGATCTGGGCGACAGTGACAGCCGGATCGCCGTGCAGCTGGCCTACTGGCAGGATGCGCTGGCCGGAATGCCCGATCGCGTGCAGCTGCCCACCGATCGTCCCTATCCGCCGGTGGCCGATCATCGCGGTGCCCAGGTAAGCGTGGAATGGCCGGCGGAGCTGCAGCGGCGGGTTGCTCGGGTGGCGCGTGAGCACAATGCGACCAGTTTCATGGTGGTGCAGGCCGCGCTGGCGGTGCTGTTGTCGAAGATCAGTGCCAGCTCTGAGGTGGCGGTGGGGTTCCCGATCGCTGGGCGCCGCGATCCGGCGCTGGATGAGTTGGTGGGGTTTTTCGTCAATACCTTGGTGTTGCGGGTCGACCTGGCCGGTGATCCCACGGTTGCCGAGTTGTTGGCCCAGGTGCGGGCCCGCAGCCTGGCCGCCTACGAGCACCAAGACGTGCCCTTCGAAGTGTTGGTGGAGCGGCTTAACCCCACCCGAAGCCTGACCCATCACCCGCTGGTCCAGGTGATGCTGGCCTGGCAGAACCTGCCCGGGAGCAATCATGACCCCGCCGCCGGGCTGACACTGGGTGATCTGCAAGTTTCGCCGCTGCCGGTGGATGCCCACACCGCTCGCACGGACCTGGCGATTCACCTTGGCGAACGCTGGACCCAGGCCGGTGAGCCCGCCGGAATCGCCGGCGTGCTGGAATTTCGCACCGATGTGTTCGACGCGGCTAGCATCGAGGCGCTGATCGAGCGGTTGGAACGCGTGTTGGTGGCGATCACCGCCGATCCCACGAAGGCGCTGTCGTCGGTGGATCTGCTCGATGAGGCTGAGCACGCCCGCCTGGATGGGTGGGGTAACCGGGCGGTATTGACCGCTGCGCCGGCGCCCGCGTTGTCCATTCCGGTGGTGTTCGCCGCGCAGGCGGCGCGCAACCCGGAGGCGGTGGCGATCAGCGGCCAGGGCCAGTCGATGACGTACCGGGAGCTCGACGAGGCGTCTAATCGGTTGGCGCACTTGTTGGTTGGTGATGGGGCGGGCCCGGGACAGTGTGTCGGGCTGTTGCTGTCGCGGTCGGCGCAGGCGGTCGTGGCGATTTTGGCGGTGCTCAAGACCGGGGCGGCGTATCTGCCGATTCACCCGGGGGCGCCGGCGGCGCGGATCGGGTTCATGGTCGATGACGCCGCGCCGATCGCGGTGATCACTACCGCAGAGTTGGCCGACCGGTTCGACGGGCACGACCTGGTGGTCATCGATGTCAGTGATATCGGGGATCCCCGCATTGACACCCAACCCAGCACGAGCTTGCCCGAGCCGAGCCCCGAGGATATCGCCTACATCATTTACACCTCGGGGACCACCGGGGTGCCCAAGGGTGTGGCCGTCGCCCACCGCAACGTGACCCGGTTGCTGGAGATATTGGATGCCGACCTGCCGCGTGCGGGTGTGTGGTCGCAGTGTCATTCCTTGGCGTTCGACTTCTCGGTGTGGGAGATCTTCGGTGCGCTGCTCGGTGGTGGGCGGCTGGTGGTCGTTCCCGACTCAGTGGTCGGCTCACCGGAAGACTTGCGCGCCTTGTTGGTTGCTGAACAGGTCAGTGTGTTAAGCCAGACGCCCTCGGCGTTCTATGCACTGCAGACCGCTGATGCGCAACACTGGTGGCAAACCACGTCCACGGCGATGGAACGTCAGGTAACACAGTGGCTTGGCTTGTCCGCATCGCCATCGCCCGAGTTGGGAGACCAGCTCAAACTGCAGACGGTGGTGTTTGGCGGCGAAGCGCTAGAACCCCCGCGTCTTGAAACTTGGTTGGACAACCACCCGGGACTACCTCGGTTGATCAACATGTATGGCATCACCGAGACGACGGTGCATGCGTCGTTGCGCAAGATCGTCGTCGGCGATGTCGATAGCACCGTGAGCCCCATCGGGGTGCCGCTGGCGCATCTTGGCTTTTTTGTGCTGGATGGGTGGTTGCGGCCGGTGCCGGTCGGGGTGGTCGGTGAGTTGTATGTGGCCGGTGCCGGACTGGCGTGTGGGTATGTGCGCCGGGCTTCGTTGACCGCGTCGCGGTTTGTGGCGTGTCCGTTCGGGGGGCCGGCAGCGCCCGGAACACGCATGTATCGCACCGGGGATTTGGTCTGCTGGGGTCCCGATGGGCAGCTCCGCCATCTGGGGCGTGCCGATGAGCAGGTCAAGATCCGCGGGTATCGCATCGAGTGTGGTGAGGTGCAGGCGGTGTTGTCCGGGCTGGATGGGGTGGGGCAGGCGGCGGTGATCGCGCGTGAGGATCGCCCGGGGGATAGGCGCCTGGTGGGCTACATCACCGGCACCGCTGATCCGGCCGAGATTCGCACCCAGCTGGGGCAGCTACTGCCGGGCTATATGGTGCCGGCGGCGGTGGTGGTGGTGGAGGCGCTGCCGGTGACGGTGAACGGCAAACTCGACAAACGGGCCCTGCTGGCGCCCGAATACCAGGATGTCGATCGTTACCGCGCCCCGGGCACGCCCATCGAGGAGATCCTGGCCGGTGTCTATGCCGATGTGCTCGGTGTGGAGCGGGTTGGGGTTGATGAGTCATTCTTCGATCTGGGCGGGGACAGCATTTTGTCGATGCAGGTGGTGGCGCGGGCCCGGGCCGCCGGCGTGATGTGTCGGACCCGCGATGTCTTCGTGGAGCAGACCGTGGCCCGGCTGGCCCGGGTGGCCGAGGTCGCCGACGGGGCCACCGGAGTGATCGATGAGGGTGTGGGGTCGGTGGTCGCGACGCCGATCATTCGCTGGCTGCAGGGCCTGCCGGGCCCGGTTGATCAGTTCAACCAAGCCATGGTGGTGCAGGCTCCCGCGGGGGTCACCGAGGCCGATGTGGTGGTCATGTTGCAGGTCTTGCTGGATCGGCATGCGATGCTGCGGCTGCGCGTCGACGAGGTGGCGGGGGGTTGGTCGTTGCAGGTACCTGAGTCGGGGTCGGTGGCTGCCCGCGACTGCCTGCAAGCGGTGGATGTGTTGTCCGATGCGGCGGTGGCGGGAGCGCGGTCGCGGTTGAACCCGGCGGCCGGGGTGATGCTCAGCGCGCTGTGGGCGGCCTCTAGTGGTCAGTTGGTGTTGATCATTCACCATCTGGCCGTCGACGTGGTGTCGTGGCGAATTCTGTTGGAGGACTTGAATATCGCTTGGGGCCAGCATCACGGCGGGCAGCCGGTGGCGTTGCCGGCGGGCGGGACGTCGTTTCAGCGGTGGGCGTCGCTGCTGGCCGAGCACGCCTATGCCCCAAGCGTTGTGGTTCAGGCCGAGGCTTGGCGCCAGGTGGCGGCGACCCGTGCGGTGTTGCCGGCGGTGCGCCCGGACGTGGATACATTCGCCACTGCCGGGCATTTGACGGTGGAACTGGATGCCGAAACGACCCGGGTGCTGCTCACTGAGGTTCCGGCGGCGTTTCATGCCGGGGTGCAAGACATTTTGTTGATTGCGGTCGGGTTGGCGGTGTCCGAGTTTGTCGGGTTTGTGGGCAACGACAGCGCGCCGATCGGTATCGACGTGGAGGGCCACGGCCGCCACGAGGAATTGGCTGCCGATGTGGACCTGTCGCGCACGGTGGGCTGGTTTACCACCAAATACCCGGTGTCTCTAAACGTCGCGGGGTCGGTGGGTGGGTTGGGTTGGGCGCAGGTGGTGGCTGGCGAGGCGGCGCTGGGCGGGGTGATCAAGGACGCCAAAGAGCAGCTGCGCGCCCTACCGGATCCGTTGAGCTATGGTCTGCTGCGCTACCTGAACGACAACGTTGACCTCGACGGGACCGACCCGGCGATCGGATTCAACTACCTGGGGCGTCTCGGCGGTCCAGCGGCCGAGCTCTCCGGTGATTTGTGGCGGGTCTGCCCGGAAGGCTTGTCGGTCACCGGCGCCAGCACGACGGTGCCGATGCCGCTGACCCACACCGTATTGCTCAACGCCGGTGCCGTCGACACCGAGGCCGGCCCGCGCCTGCGCGCCGATTGGATGTGGGCGCCGTCGGCCCTTGATCGTGCGCAGGTCGGCCGGCTCAGCCGGTTGTGGGGTGAGGCCCTGGCCGGCATCTGCGCCCATGTGCGAGGCGGTGGGGGCGGGTTGACCCCATCCGATATCGGTGCCCGTCTGAGCCAGCAGCAGATCGACGAGCTTCAGAGGCAATATGAAGATCGCTGATGTTTTGCCGTTGACGCCCTTGCAGCGGGGTCTGCTCTTTCACGCCAGCACCGCGCGGGGCGACGGCGACGATCTGTATGCGGGGCAGCTGGATATCACCGTGACCGGCGCCCTCGACACCCACCGGCTGCGCGATGCGGTGCGTACGGTAGTCACCCGGCATCCGCACCTGGCGGCCCGATTCGCCTCACAGTTCGACGAGCCGGTGCAGATCATCCCGGCCGATCCCGTGGCTCCCTGGCGGTATGTCGACCTCGACGGCGGCGGTGATGACCTCGACCTTAACGAGCAGGTCCGAGTGGTACGTGCCGCCGAACGCGCGGCGGTCTGCGACCTGGCTGGGGGGCCGGCCTTTCGGGTGGCCTTGATCCGTACCGCAGCGGACCGGCATCGGTTTGTGCTGACGAGTCATCACGTTGTGCTTGATGGCTGGTCGATGCCGATCCTGTTGCAGGAAATATTCGCGGCCTACTACGGGCAGCGGCTGGCTGCGGCCGCGCCGTATCGCAACTTTGTTGTCTGGCTGGCCGGTCGAGACCTCGATGCCGCCCGTGCGGCCTGGGGTGAGGTGTTGGCCGGCTTCGACATCCCCACGCTGGTCGGCCCGCAGCACAGGTTGGGGCGGGGCACCCGAGGCGTCGAAAGACTTGGGGTGTCCGCGGAGATCACGCGGGCCCTTGGCGCGCTGGCGCGTTCATGCCACACCACGGTCAGCACGGTGTTGCAGGTCGCCTTCGGGCAGCTGCTGATGTGGCTGACCGGCCAGCACGATGTGGTATTTGGCACCACGGTCTCGGGTCGGCCGGCCGAGGTGGTCGGCGCGGAATCGATGGTGGGCCTGTTGATTAACACGGTGCCGGTGCGCGCGACCATCACCGCAGAATCGACCACCATCGATCTGCTGGACCAGCTGCAAAGCGCTCATAATGACACCCTTGAGCACCAGCATCTGGCGCTACCCGAGATCCACCGCGCCGTGGGCCGCGACCGCCTTTTTGACACCCTGTTCGTTTACGAGAACTACCCGATCGACAGCGCCGCGTTGTCAAGTTTCGACGGGTTGGCCATCAGTGATGTCACTGCCCATGAGTCCACGCACTACCCGTTGACGGTGCAAGCCATACCGGGCCACGAGTTGGGCTTTCGTGTCGAATACGACACCGATGTGTTTGATGCGAACCGTATTGAGGCGTTGATTGGGCGGTTGCGGCGGGTGTTGGTGGCGATGACCGCTGATCCGGGCCGGCGGTTGTCGTCGGTGGATCTGCTCGATGAGCCCGAGCGTGCCCGGGTGGATGAGATCGGGAATCGGGTGGTGTTGACCCAGCCGGCCACGCCGATGTCGATTCCAGAGCTGTTGAGCGCTCAAGTTGCTCGCACGCCGGAGGCGGTGGCACTTAGCTGTGGTGAGTGTTCATGGACCTATCGGGAGCTCGATGAGGCCGCGAACCGGTTGGCGCACTTGTTGGCTGCCCATGGTGCGGGTCCGGGACAGTGTGTGGCACTGTTGTTTTCGCGGTCGGCCGAGGCGATCATGGCGATTGTGGCGGTGCTCAAGACCGGGGCTGCCTATCTGCCGATCGACCCGGCGTTGCCGGCAGAGCGGATCGGGTTCATGCTCACCGATGTCGCCCCGATTGCCGCGGTCACCACTACTGATCTAGCCGACCGTCTCGACGGCCATGGCGTGGTGCTCATCGATGTCACCGATGCCCGGATTGACACCCAACCCAGCACGACACCGCCGTCGCCGGCCCCCGACGAGATCGCCTATCTGATTTACACCTCGGGCACCACCGGGGTGCCCAAAGGTGTTGCGGTTACCCACCACAATGTGACCCGGCTGTTCGAGCGTGATTTGGCTGGCGTGGAGTTGGCGCCGGATCAGGTGTGGACGCAATGTCATTCGTATGCGTTCGACTATTCGGTGTGGGAGATTTGGGGTGCGTTGCTGCATGGTGGGCGGCTGGTGGTGGTGCCCGAGTCGGTGGCCGGCTCACCAGAACGCTTCCACGCCTTGCTGGTTGCCGAAAACGTCAGCGTCTTGAGTCAAACCCCGTCCGCGGTGGGGGTGCTCTCCCCGGACGGGTTGGAGTCGGCGGCATTGGTGATCGCCGCTGAGGCCTGTCCGGCCGAGCTGGTGGATCGGTGGGCGCCCGGGCGGGCGATGATCAACGCCTACGGCCCGACCGAGACGACGGTGTATGCGTCGACTAGTGCGCCTCTAGCGGCGGGGTCGGGGACGCCGCCAATCGGGTCGCCGGTGGCCGGGGCGGCGTTGTTTGTCCTGGATGGGTGGTTGCGTCCGGTGCCGCCGGGGGTCGTTGGCGAATTGTATGTGGCCGGTACTGGGGTGGCGGTCGGCTACGTGCGCCGGGCGGGGTTGACCGCATCGCGGTTTGTGGCCTGCCCATTTGGCGGTGCCGGAACACGCATGTATCGCAGCGGGGATTTGGTGTGCTGGCGTGCTGATGGGCAGCTGGATTATCTGGGGCGTGCCGATGAGCAGGTCAAGATCCGCGGGTATCGCATCGAGTGTGGTGAGGTGCAGGCGGTGTTGTCCGGGCTGGATGGGGTGGGGCAGGCGGCGGTGATCGCGCGTGAGGATCGCCCGGGGGATAGGCGCCTGGTGGGCTACATCACCGGCACCGCCGACCCGGCCGAGATTCGCACCCAGCTGGGGCAGCTACTGCCGGGCTATATGGTGCCGGCGGCGGTGGTGGTGGTGGAGGCGCTGCCGGTGACGGTGAACGGCAAGCTGGACACTCGGGCCCTGCCGGCACCGGAATACGGCGCCGGTGAGTACCGCGCCCCGGCCACGCCCACCGAGGAGATCCTGGCCGGCATCTACGCCCAAGTCCTCGGGCTTGACCGGGTCGGGGTCGACGATCCATTCTTCGCGCTGGGCGGCGACAGCATTTCAGCGATGCGCCTCATCGCCGCGATCAACACCAGCCTGGATACCGGCCTTTCGGTGCGCACCGTGTTCGAGGCGCCCACAGTGGCGCAGTTGGCGCCGCGTATCGGAGAGGGTGCCGGCCGGCTGCCGCGGCTGGTGGCGGCTGAGCGCCCGGCGGTGGTTCCGTTGTCGTTCGCGCAGAGCCGGTTGTGGTTTATCGATCAGTTGCAGGGACCTTCACCGGTCTACAACGTGGCGACGGCGCTGCGGTTGCACGGCCGGCTTGATGCCGACGCGCTGGGTGCGGCGCTGGGCGATGTGGTGGGCCGCCACGAAAGCCTGCGCACCCTATTCCCGGCGCAGGAGGGAATACCGCAGCAGCTGGTAATGCCGATGGAACAGGCGGATTTCGGCTTGGAGGTCGTTGATGCCACCGGATGGTCGGCAAGCCGGTTGGATGAAGCCATCGGTGCGGCGGCGCACTACACATTTGATCTGGCATCCGAAATACCGGTTAAAACACGGCTTTTCGGTGTCGGAAACGATGAACACATTTTGTTGCTGGTGGTGCACCATATCGCCGCTGACGGCATGTCACTGGCGCCGCTGACCGCCGATTTGGGTGTGGCCTATGCCAGCCGATGCGCGGGGCAGGCCCCCGGATGGGCCGATTTACCAGTACAGTACGTCGACTACACGCTGTGGCAGCGCGCCCAATTCGGTGAACTCGACGACAGTCAAAGCCGCATCGGTGGGCAGCTGGCCTACTGGCAGGACGCGCTGGCCGGAATGCCCGATCGCGTGCAGCTGCCCACCGATCGTCCCTATCCGCCGGTGGCCGATCATCGCGGTGCCCAGGTAAGCGTGGAATGGCCGGCGGAGCTGCAGCGGCGGGTTGCTCGGGTGGCGCGTGAGCACAATGCGACCAGTTTCATGGTGGTGCAGGCCGCGCTGGCGGTGCTGTTGTCGAAGATCAGTGCCAGCTCTGAGGTGGCGGTGGGGTTCCCGATCGCTGGGCGCCGCGATCCGGCGCTGGATGAGTTGGTGGGGTTTTTCGTCAATACCTTGGTGTTGCGGGTCGATCTGGCCGGTGATCCCACCTTCACTGACCTGTTAGCTCAGGTGAGAGCGCGCAGCCTGGCCGCCTACGAGCACCAAGACGTGCCCTTCGAAGTGTTGGTGGAGCGGCTTAACCCCACCCGAAGCATGACCCATCACCCGCTGGTCCAGGTGATGCTGGGCTGGCAGAACTTCCCCGGGCACACCAGCGGTCCCGCCGCTGAGCTGACCCTGGGTGATCTGCAGGTCACGCCGCTGTCGCTAGACACGCAGTCTGCTCGTATGGATCTGGTGTTTACGCTGGCCGAACGCTGGGGTGAGGCCGGTGAGCCCGCCGGGATCGGCGGCAGGGTGGAGTTTCGCACCGATGTGTTCGATGCCGGCGGTATTGAGGCGTTGATCGGGCGGTTGGAGCGGGTGTTGGTGGCGGTCACCGCCGATCCCACGACGGCGCTGTCGTCGGTGGATCTGCTCGAGGAGGCTGAGCACGCCCGCCTGGATGGGTGGGGTAACCGGGCGGTGTTGACCGCTGCCGGGCTGGCGGTCGGGGTGTCTATTCCGGGGTTGTTCGCCGGGCAGGTTGAGCGCACGCCGGGGGCGGTGGCGCTGGTGTGTGAGGGCCGGTCGATGACGTACCGGGAGCTCGACGAGGCGTCTAATCGGTTGGCGCACTTGTTGGTTGGTGATGGGGCGGGCCCGGGACGGTGTGTCGGGCTGTTGCTATCGCGGTCGGCGCAGGCGGTCGTGGCGATTTTGGCGGTGCTCAAGACCGGGGCGGCGTATCTGCCGATCGACCCGGGGTTACCGGCGGCGCGGATCGGGTTCATGGTTGCCGATGCCGCGCCGATCGCGGTGATCACTACCGCAGAGTTGGCCGATCGGTTGGACCGGCACGACCTGGTGGTCATCGATGTCGGTGATATCGGGGATCCCCGCATTGGCACCCAGTCCAGCACGGCGCTGCCGGCGCCGGCTGCCGATGACATTGCTCACATCGTCTACACCTCGGGGACCACCGGGGTGCCCAAGGGTGTGGCGGTCACCCACCGCAATGTCACCCAGCTGTTCGACGCACTGGAGATCGGCGGGCAATTGGCGCCCGGGCGGGTGTGGACGCAATGCCATTCCTATGCCTTCGACTTTTCGGTGTGGGAGATCTGGGGTGCGCTGCTGCATGGCGGGCGGCTGGTGGTGGTGCCCGAGTCGGTGGCCCGCTCCCCGGAAGACTTCCACGACCTACTGGTCAGTGAACGGGTCGGTGTGCTCACTCAGACCCCTTCTGCGGTGAGCGTGTTGTCGCCTGAGGGTTTGGGGTCGATGGCGTTGGTGATCGGTGCCGAGGCCTGTCCGGCTGAGTTGGTGGATCGGTGGGCGCCGGGGCGGGTGATGGTCAATGTCTACGGCCCCACTGAGACGACGATGTGGGCGTCTAAGAGCGCGCCGTTGGCGGCGGGGTCGGGGTCGCCGCCGATTGGTTCGCCGGTGGCCGGTGCGGCATTTTTTGTGCTGGATGGGTGGTTGCGGCCGGTGCCGGTCGGGGTGGTCGGTGAGTTGTATGTGGCCGGTGCTGGGGTTGGTGTGGGCTATCTGGGTCGTGCCGGGTTGACGGCGTCGCGGTTTGTGGCGTGTTCGTTCGGGGCGGCGGGTTTGCGGATGTATCGCAGCGGGGATTTGGTGCGCTGGCGTGCTGATGGGCAGCTGGATTATCTGGGGCGTGCCGATGAGCAGGTCAAGATCCGCGGGTATCGCATCGAGTGTGGTGAGGTGCAGGCGGTGTTGTCCGGGCTGGATGGGGTGGGGCAGGCGGCGGTGATCGCGCGTGAGGATCGCCCGGGGGATAGGCGCCTGGTGGGCTACATCACCGGCACCGCCGATCCGCAGGTGGTGCGCGCCGCGCTGGGGCAGCGGCTGCCGGGCTATATGGTGCCCGCGGCGGTGGTGGTGGTGGACGCGCTGCCGCTGACCCCCAACGGCAAACTCGACATCCGCGCCCTGCCGGCGCCGGAATACGCCGCCGGTGAGTACCGCGCCCCGGCCACGCCCATCGAGGAGATCCTGGCCGGCATCTACGCCGATGTCCTCGGTGTGGAGCGGGTTGGGGTTGATGAGTCATTCTTCGCGCTGGGCGGGGACAGCATTTTGTCGATGCAGGTGGTGGCGCGGGCCCGGGCCGCCGGCGTGATGTGTCGGCCCCGCGATGTCTTCGTGGAGCAGACCGTGGCCCGGCTGGCCCGGGTGGCCGAGGTCGCCGACGGGGCCACCGGAGTGATCGATGAGGGTGTGGGGTCGGTGGTCGCGACGCCGATCATTCGCTGGCTGCAGGGCCTGCCGGGCCCGGTTGATCAGTTCAACCAAACCATGGTGGTGCAGGCTCCCGCGGGGGTCACCGAGGCCGATGTGGTGGTCATGTTGCAGGTCTTGCTGGATCGGCATGCGATGCTGCGGCTGCGCGTCGACGAGGTGGCGGGGGGTTGGTCGTTGCAGGTACCTGAGTCGGGGTCGGTGGCTGCCCGCGACTGCCTGCAAGCGGTGGATGTGTTGTCCGATGCGGCGGTGGCGGGAGCGCGGTCGCGGTTGAACCCGGCGGCCGGGGTGATGCTCAGCGCGCTGTGGGCGGCCTCTAGTGGTCAGTTGGTGTTGATCATTCACCATCTGGCCGTCGACGTGGTGTCGTGGCGAATTCTGTTGGAGGACTTGAATATCGCTTGGGGCCAGCATCACGGCGGGCAGCCGGTGGCGTTGCCGGCGGGCGGGACGTCGTTTCAGCGGTGGGCGTCGCTGCTGGCCGAGCACGCCCATGCCCCAAGCGTTGTGGTTCAGGCCGAGGCTTGGCGCCAGGTGGCGGCGACCCGTGCGGTGTTGCCGGCGGTGCGCCCGGACGTGGATACATTCGCCACTGCCGGGCATTTGACGGTGGAACTGGATGCCGAAACGACCCGGGTGCTGCTCACTGAGGTTCCGGCGGCGTTTCATGCCGGGGTGCAAGACATTTTGTTGATTGCGGTCGGGTTGGCGGTGTCCGAGTTTGTCGGGTTTGTGGGCGATGGCGGCGCGCCGATCGGTATCGACGTGGAGGGCCACG
Source organism: Mycobacterium decipiens (assembly GCF_963853665.1). Taxonomy (NCBI): domain Bacteria; kingdom Bacillati; phylum Actinomycetota; class Actinomycetes; order Mycobacteriales; family Mycobacteriaceae; genus Mycobacterium; species Mycobacterium decipiens. The sequence continues at coordinate 4,475,485 of NZ_OY970459.1, read as the reverse complement.
GCCGCCACGAGGAATTGGCTGCCGATGTGGACCTGTCGCGCACGGTGGGCTGGTTTACCACCAAATACCCGGTGTCTCTAAACGTCGCGGGGTCGGTGGGTGGGTTGGGTTGGGCGCAGGTGGTGGCTGGCGAGGCGGCGCTGGGCGGGGTGATCAAGGACGCCAAAGAGCAGCTGCGCGCCCTACCGGATCCGCTGAGCTATGGTCTGCTGCGCTACCTGAACGACAACGTTGACCTCGACGGGACCGACCCGGCGATCGCGTTCAACTACCTGGGGCGCATGCGTATGGGCGGCGCGGCGACGGCGGTGTCCGAAAGTCTGTGGCGGGTCTGCCCGGAAGGCTTGTCGGTCGCCGGCGCGGCCACCGCGACGCCGATGCCGCTGACCCACACCGTATTGCTCAACGCCGGTGCCGTCGACACCGAGGCCGGCCCGCGCCTGCGCGCCGATTGGATGTGGGCGCCGTCGGCCCTTGATCGTGCGCAGGTCGGCCGGCTCAGCCGGTTGTGGGGTGAGGCCCTGGCCGGCATCTGCGCCCATGTGCGAGGCGGTGGGGGCGGGTTGACCCCGTCCGATATCGCTCCCGCCCGTCTGAGCCAGCAGCAGATCGATGAGCTGTGCCAGCACTACCGGATCGCCGATATTTTGCCGTTGACCCCCTTGCAGCGGGGTCTGCTCTTTCACGCCAGCACCGCGCGGGGCGACGGCGACGATCTGTATGCGGTGCAGCTGGAGTTCACCGTGGCCGGTGCCCTCGACCCGCACCGGCTGCGCGACGCGGTGCGTACGGTAGTCACCCGGCATCCGCACCTGGCGGCCCGATTCGCCTCACAGTTCGACGAGCCGGTGCAGATCATCCCGGCCGATCCCGTGGTGCCCTGGCAGCATCTCGAACTACCCGCCGACGGCCTCGACGTTGGTGATCAGATCCAGCGGCTGTGCGCCGCCGAACGCGCGGCGGTCTGCGACCTGGCTGGGGGTCCGGCCTTTCGGGTGGCCTTGATCCGTACCGCAGCGGACCGGCATCGGTTTGTGCTGACGAGTCATCACGTTGTGCTTGATGGCTGGTCGTTGCCGATCCTGATGGGGGAGATATTCGCCAGCTATTGCGGGCAGCCGCTGGCTGCGGCCGCGTCGTATCGGGCATTCATTACCTGGCTGGCCGGTCGAGACCTCGATGCCGCCCGTGCGGCCTGGGGTGAGGTGTTGGCCGGCTTCGACATCCCCACGCTGGTCGGCCCGCAGCACAGGTTGGGGCGGGGCACCCGAGGCGTCGAAAGACTTGGGGTGTCCGCGGAGATCACGCGGGCCCTTGGCGCGCTGGCGCGTTCATGCCACACCACGGTCAGCACGGTGTTGCAGGTCGCCTTCGGGCAGCTGCTGATGTGGCTGACCGGCCAGCACGATGTGGTATTTGGCACCACGGTCTCGGGTCGGCCGGCCGAGGTGGTCGGCGAGGAATCGATGGTGGGCCTGTTGATTAACACGGTGCCGGTGCGCGCGACCATCACCGCAGAATCGACCACCATCGATCTGCTGGACCAGCTGCAAAGCGCTCATAATGACACCCTTGAGCACCAGCATCTGGCGCTACCCGAGATCCACCGCGCCGTGGGCCGCGACCGCCTTTTTGACACCCTGTTCGTTTACGAGAACTACCCGATCGACAGCGCCGCGTTGTCAAGTTTCGACGGGTTGGCCATCAGTGATGTCACTGCCCATGAGTCCACGCACTACCCGTTGACGGTGCAAGCCATACCGGGCCACGAGTTGGGCTTTCGTGTCGAATACGACACCGATGTGTTTGATGCGAACCGTATTGAGGCGTTGATTGGGCGGTTGCGGCGGGTGTTGGTGGCGATGACCGCTGATCCGGGCCGGCGGTTGTCGTCGGTGGATCTGCTCGATGAGCCCGAGCGTGCCCGGGTGGATGAGATCGGGAATCGGGTGGTGTTGACCCAGCCGGCCACGCCGATGTCGATTCCAGAGCTGTTGAGCGCTCAAGTTGCTCGCACGCCGGAGGCGGTGGCACTTAGCTGTGGTGAGTGTTCATGGACCTATCGGGAGCTCGATGAGGCCGCGAACCGGTTGGCGCACTTGTTGGCTGCCCATGGTGCGGGTCCGGGACAGTGTGTGGCACTGTTGTTTTCGCGGTCGGCCGAGGCGATCATGGCGATTGTGGCGGTGCTCAAGACCGGGGCTGCCTATCTGCCGATCGACCCGGCGTTGCCGGCAGAGCGGATCGGGTTCATGCTCACCGATGTCTCCCCGATTGCCGCGGTCACCACTACTGATCTAGCCGACCGTCTCGACGGCCATGGCGTGGTGCTCATCGATGTCACCGATGCCCGGATTGACACCCAACCCAGCACGACACCGCCGTCGCCGGCCCCCGACGAGATCGCCTATCTGATTTACACCTCGGGCACCACCGGGGTGCCCAAAGGTGTTGCGGTTACCCACCACAATGTGACCCGGCTGTTCGAGCGTGATTTGGCTGGCGTGGAGTTGGCGCCGGATCAGGTGTGGACGCAATGTCATTCGTATGCGTTCGACTATTCGGTGTGGGAGATTTGGGGTGCGTTGCTGCATGGTGGGCGGCTGGTGGTGGTGCCCGAGTCGGTGGCCGGCTCACCAGAACGCTTCCACGCCTTGCTGGTTGCCGAAAACGTCAGCGTCTTGAGTCAAACCCCGTCCGCGGTGGGGGTGCTCTCCCCGGACGGGTTGGAGTCGGCGGCATTGGTGATCGCCGCTGAGGCCTGTCCGGCCGAGCTGGTGGATCGGTGGGCGCCCGGGCGGGCGATGATCAACGCCTACGGCCCGACCGAGACGACGGTGTATGCGTCGACTAGTGCGCCTCTAGCGGCGGGGTCGGGGACGCCGCCAATCGGGTCGCCGGTGGCCGGGGCGGCGTTGTTTGTCCTGGATGGGTGGTTGCGTCCGGTGCCGCCGGGGGTCGTTGGCGAATTGTATGTGGCCGGTACTGGGGTGGCGGTCGGCTACGTGCGCCGGGCGGGGTTGACCGCATCGCGGTTTGTGGCCTGCCCATTTGGCGGTGCCGGAACACGCATGTATCGCAGCGGGGATTTGGTGTGCTGGCGTGCTGATGGGCAGCTGGATTATCTGGGGCGTGCCGATGAGCAGGTCAAGATCCGCGGGTATCGCATCGAGTGTGGTGAGGTGCAGGCGGTGTTGTCCGGGCTGGATGGGGTGGGGCAGGCGGCGGTGATCGCGCGTGAGGATCGCCCGGGGGATAGGCGCCTGGTGGGCTACATCACCGGCACCGCCGACCCGGCCGAGATTCGCACCCAGCTGGGGCAGCTACTGCCGGGCTATATGGTGCCGGCGGCGGTGGTGGTGGTGGAGGCGCTGCCGGTGACGGTGAACGGCAAGCTGGACACTCGGGCCCTGCCGGCACCGGAATACGGCGCCGGTGAGTACCGCGCCCCGGCCACGCCCACCGAGGAGATCCTGGCCGGCATCTACGCCCAAGTCCTCGGGCTTGACCGGGTCGGGGTCGACGATCCATTCTTCGCGCTGGGCGGCGACAGCATTTCAGCGATGCGCCTCATCGCCGCGATCAACACCAGCCTGGATACCGGCCTTTCGGTGCGCACCGTGTTCGAGGCGCCCACAGTGAGAAGTTTGAGTCAGCGGCTGCACACCGATGCTGCTTCCACCCAAGACATGCTCCCGGTTCAAACTCTGCGGGAGGGTACCGGCGCTCCGCTGTTTTGCGTTCACCCCGCGGGTGGGGTGAGTTGGCCGTATCAGGTTCTGGGCGCCCACTTGGAGTGCCCGATCATCGGAATTCAACAAATCCTGCAGGGGGAAGAAGCTGAACCTAGGTCAATTCGCGATATGGCGAAAAACTATGCCGACAGGATCCAAGCGATTGATCCTACCGGACCCTACAATCTTCTCGGCTGGTCCTTTGGCGGCGTCGTCGCTCATGAGCTGGCCATCGAGCTTCAGCGACGCGGCTGCGCAGTCACACGCCTGATACTTCTCGACGCTCAACCCGAAATCGACAGCAGCGTCGCGCTACAAGACCAGGTTTCAGCTGAGAAGCAGATGCTCGAAGAAGTTCTGCGATTCTACGGTATAGGAATACCGGAACCGAATGACTCGCTTACCCACGCGGAAATGGAAGAGCTACTTCGCGAACGCGGAGTCACAGATTTCGCTCGCTACAAGCGGCTGGTGGATATGCTTATTCGGAACCACAATAGCAACGTGACATTGTATCGTTCACACGAACCCGCCGTTTTCGAGGGTGACGCAGTGATATTTTCTGCTGCGCGGGATCAGGGCGATCGCAGTCCATTTCTTCTGCAAAGTTGGCAACCGTACGTCACCGGCGAGACTGCAGTGTACTCGATCGACTGCACGCATAATGAAATGCTGACTGCCGAATCGGTCGGTGGGTACGGCGTACAGCTCAGGCAATTGTTTGTCCGTGAGGCAATGTGAAATTCAATTGGCCTCGGCGCCAAATCAAGATGTTGCGCCGCAACCTTGGGGTGAGGTTGTCGGTGGGGGGCATGTTCCTGCGACTGGCACATATCGTGCTGCGTTGGCCGCTGCTAGTGATCGGCTTCTGGGTGATGCTGGCTGCGGTGCTCACGGTGACGCTTCCGCCCTTGACGCAGATGGCGCGCGACCGCAATCAGGAAGTCCTGCCGAGTGACGCCCCGGTAACGGTAGCAACTCGGCAGATGGCCAAAGAGTTTCGCGAACCGGGTGTACAAAACATCGCCCTGGTGGTGCTCACCGACGAGCACGGAATGAATCGCGCCGATGAGGACGTCTACCGCACCCTGGTCGACAAGCTGCGTCGTGACAAACGCGACATCGTCATGGTGCAGGACTTCATCAGCCAACCCCCGCTGCGTGACGTGTTGGCCAGCAAAGACAATAAGGCCTGGTTCATACCGGTTGGCGTCGCGGGCGAGCTGGGTTCACCAACCTCTGACGAGGCCTACGAGCGTGTCGTCCAAATCGTCAAGCAGACGGTGAAACAGGCCCCTGCGGGGTCGACGCTAACCGTGCACATGACGGGGATCACGGCCACCGTCGCAGAACTTGCCAAACTGGGGGAACGCGATCTGCATGTGATCGAGACCGCGACCCTGCTGATGGTGCTGCTGATTCTATTGGTGGTCTACCGGAATCCGGTCACCATTCTGCTGCCACTGGTGACCATCGGCATGTCACAAACGGTCGCGCAACAGGTGGTCGCCGGGCTGGCGGGACTGGGTCTAGGCATCTCCCAGCAGACGATCGTGTTCATGACCGCGATGATGATTGGCGCCGGCGTCGATTACGCCGTGTTCCTGATCAGTCGGTACCACGAGTATCTCCGGCAAGGTATGGATTCTGACCAAGCCATCAAGCGAGCATTGGCGGGTATCGGCAAGGTGATCGCCGCCTCCGCGGCTACCGTCGCGGTCACATTTCTCGGCATGAGTTTCACCACCCTACGGGTGTTTTCCACCACTGGGCCGGCGCTGGCGGTTTCGATCGCGGTGGCGTTTCTGGCCGCGATTACGCTCTTGCCGGCGATGCTGGTGCTCGCCGGGCGGCGCGGTTGGGTGGCACCCAGGCGCGAACTCACCGGCCGGCTTTGGCGACGTTCCGGAATTCATATCGTGCGGCGCCCGGTCGCGCATCTCGCTGTCAGCCTGGCCGTCCTGATCGCGTTGGCCAGCTGCGTGACCGTCATGCGCACCAGCTACAACGCGCGCACGACACTGCCGCCTTCGGCCGAAAGCAACATCGGCTATGCCGCGTTAGAACGCCATTTCCCGGCCAATTCCACCGTTCCGCAGTACCTGCTGATCCAATCCCCGCGTGATCTGCGCACACCCAAGGCCCTAGCGGACCTTGAGCAGATGGCACAGCGGGTGAGTCAGCTGCCCGATATCGCTGCGGTGCGCGGGGTCACCCGGCCGACCGGCGCACCGTTGGAACAGGCCACGCTGAGTTACCAAGCCGGCGAGATCGGCAACAAGCTCTCGGAGGCGTCGTCGAAGATCGCCGGCACCGGCGACGCGCGCGAGGCGCTGACCGGCGGTGCTCGCAAACTCGCTGACAGTCTCGCTGTTGTTCGTGGCCAACTGACTCAGGCGACTTCGGTGATAAATCGTCTATCCAGCAAACTCGGGGAGTTGAAGAATCAACTCGCGGCCGCTGAGACGCTTCAGGACATCGGAAGGCAGCTCGCCAGCGACCGGTCCGCCGGCGACTCGATCCAGCCAACGGTCGGGAACCTCGACGACACGGTGGCCATGGCCCGTACCATGCTGACGAACCTGGATAGCAACCCTATTTGCGCCACCGACCCGTCCTGTAGCAAGCTGCGAGACCAGCTACAGCGCCTTGTCGATACGCTGCAGAGGGTGCAACCATCGCTGGACTCAGCCGTCAAATCCATTCGCGCGCTGGGCCTGGGCAACCCGGGTTCGCTGCAGCGCAGCCTAGCGGCATTGGATCAAGGCGCCACCGACCTGGCGAACGGCAGCCGACAGATTGCCGACGGGGTTCGAAAGATGGATGACCAAACCAAAGAGCTGGGCGAAGGCCTGTCGCACGCCGCAGCCTTGCTGTTAGCGATGAAGCTCAACGCGTCGCAGCCGGGCGCGGCGGGCTTCTATATCTCCCCAGAGATACTGAGTAACAAGAAGTTCAAGGATCTCGCCGCTGTATTCATGTCACCGGATGGGCACGCGGTGCGCTACTTGGTGCAATCGAAGTTGGATCCGTACGACACAAAAGCGATGGATCAGGTCAAATCCATTCTCGCCGCCGCGCGTAGTGCGCAGCCAAACACGTCGCTGGCCGACGCGTCGATATCGATGACGGGCTTGACGCCGTTCTACAGCGAAATGCGCGACTACTACAACCATGATTTGCGGTACATCATCATAATGACCGTCGCCGTCGTGTTCTTGATACTGGTAATGCTGCTGCGGGCGGTCGTGGCTCCCCTGTATCTCGTTGGGACAGTGATCCTTTCGTATCTGTCGTCGCTGGGGGTTACGGTTATCGTGTTGCAACTCATCGGCGGCCAGCCGCTGGCTGCGAGCGTGCCGGGAATGGCGTTTATCGTGCTGGTAGCCGTAGGCGCCGATTACAACATGTTGTTGATCTCGCGCATTCGCGATGAATCACCGCATGGGATCCGACGAGGCGTCATCCGCACGGTGAGAACGACCGGAGGTGTAATTACCTCTGCGGGAATCATTTTCGCCGCACCGATGTTCGCGATGCTGTTCAGCAGCATCAGCTCCATGGTACAGGCGGGCTTTGTCATCGGCGTTGGACTGCTACTGGACACCTTCGTTGTTCGCACCATTACCGTGCCGGCGCTGGCGGTGCTTGTTGGGAAAGCGAACTGGTGGCCGTCGCGCTCGCGGACATAACTAGCCCACCCAGCCAAATCAGCGCTCGCTCAAGCGGTTTACGCTGGCGCCAGCCTTTCGCGCAGAAGTTCCGCCAAACCGCGAATGGTGGTGATGTTGGTAGCGGTAATGCGGATTCCGGTCTCCGCCTGGATGCGGGTAGATAGTTCGAGAGCGCCCAGCGAGTCAATGCCGCACTCGGTTAGCGGCCGGTCGGGATCGATGCTGCGCCGCACGATCAGGCTGACCTGGTCGGAGATCAGGCGCCGCAGCCGAAGCGGCCACTCGTCCACGGGTAGCTGGTTGAGCTCGGCGCGCAATTTGCCCGTGCCCATTGAGTTTTCTCCGACGGCGCGGAACTCCTCGGCGAAGGGGCTGCGTTGGGCGAAGGCCGTCATCCACGGTGCGCCCGTGATCGGGGCGTAGCCGGTGTAGGCGCGGTTGTGGCGCAGCAGGGCCTCGAACGCGTAGGCACCCTCGTCGGGAGAGATGGCAACGCCGGCACCGTCGGCCAGGCCGGTGGCGCGCCCGACGTGGGCCCAGGCGCCCCAGGCTATCGTGGTGGCCGGCAGGCCCTGGGCCCGGCGCCACATGGTGAACGCGTCCAGCCAACTGTTGGCCGCAGCATAGGCGCCTTGCCCGCGGGATCCAACTAGCGCGGCCGCCGAAGAGAACGAGCAGAACCAGTCCAACGGCTCGTCCGCAGTGGCTTCTTGGAGGGCCTGGTGCAGATTCCACACCCCGTGAACCTTTGCCGCCCAGCTGCGCTCGAAGAGCTGGTCGGTGATACTGGGCAGTGCGGCGTCCTCGATCACGGCCGCAGCATGCAGGACGCCACGTACCTGAAGCCCGGTGGCGGTCGCTGTGGCCACCAACCGCTGGGCAATGTCGCGTTCGGCGATGTCGCCGCATTCGACCGTGATATCGGCACCGGTCGCGCGGATGCACTCGATTTTCTCCACCGCTTTTAGAGTCGGCTGCGAGCGCGAGCACAACACGATACGGCCACAGCCGGCCGCCGCCATTTTCTCGGCGAAAAGCAGCCCAAGGGCCCCGAGCCCGCCGGTGATGATGTAGGCGCCATCGCGGCGAAAAACCCGTGCCTGTGCCGGCGGCACCACAACGCGGCTGTGGCCGGTGCGCGGGATACCGAGCACGAGCTTGCCGGTGTGCTGGGCGCCGCTCATCATCCGAATGGCGGTGGCGGCCTCGGCAAACGCGTAGTGCGTGCACTCGGGCGTCGGCAGCGAGCCATCCGAGGTGAGTTGGTACACGGTGTTCAGCAGGTCTTGGAACCGGTCCGGATCGCTGTATGCCAGCAGTCCCAGGTCGACGCCGTAGAACGCGAGGTTGCGCCGGAACGGGAGGAGCCCCAACCGGCTGTCGCCGTAGATGTCGCGCTTGCCGATCTCGACGAATCGCCCACCCACCGCCAGCAGTTCGAGGCCCGCGCGCTGGGCGGCGCCAGTGACCGAGTTGAGGACAATGTCGACGCCGTAGCCCTCGGTGTCGCGGCGTATCAGGTCGGCGAACTCCAGGCTCCGCGAGTCATATACGTGCTCAATGCCCATATCGCGCAACAATTGCCGCCGCTGTTCGCTGCCCGCAGTGGCGAAGATGTCGGCTCCAGCGGCGCGGGCGACGGCGATCGCCGCCTGTCCCACCCCACCGGTAGCGGAATGGATCAGTACCTTGTCGCGGCTCTTGATGTTGGCCAGTTCGTGCAGGCCGTAGTAGGCGGTGGCGTGCGCGGTCGTCACCGCCGCTGCGTGGTCGTCGCAAAGTCCGTCTGGCAGCGAGACGGCCAGGCGCGCATCGCAGGTGACGAAGGTGCCCCAGCAGCCGGCGGCGCACAGACCGCCGACACGATCCCCAACCTTGTGGTCGGTCACGTCTGGTCCGACCGCGGTCACCACGCCGGCGAAGTCGGTGCCGAGCTGTGGCAGCCGCCCCTCAAAGGCGGGGTAGCGGCCAAATGCGACCAGCACGTCGGCGAAGTTGATGCTGGACGCGCGGACTGCGACCTCGATCTGCCCCGGCCCCGGTGGAATCCGATCGCACGCAACCAGTTCCAGAGTTTCCAGATCGCCAGACGTCAGGATCTGCAGACGCATCCCGTCGTGCTCATGGTCAGCGACGGTGGTTTGTCGCTCCGTGGGGTGCAGCGGACTGGGATGCAACCGCGCGGTGTACCACTGGTCGTTTCGCCAGGCCGTCTCGTCCTCCTGCGACCCCCGAGCAATTGTCGTGCCAGCTGCCCGGGGTCTGTGCATTCGTCCACATCGATATGGGCGGCGCCCAGATGCGCATGTTCAGTGCCGATCACCCGGATCAGGCCCCGCAACCCAGCCTGCTCCAGATTGGGTCGCTCACCGGCCAGCACGGTCTGGGCGCTGCGGGTCACGACGTACAAGCGAGGCGGCTCGCCAGAAAGCTGTAGCAATTCGCGGGTGACACGCACCAGATGTTGCGCATTGTCCCGGCCCCGTACCGGGCACGGCTCGCCCGGGTCGTCGTTGCGTGGTCCCGCCAAGATCACCACACCGGTGAATTCGCGGGCGCGCAACTGGCTTCCAAGCCGTGCCGCCTCCGAAGCGTTCGATGTTTCGTCGGTTTGGCAAGACCAGCACATGGTGGTGGTGTGCGCGCCATGGTCTTGTAGAGCCTGGCCCAACTTGGTGGCTACCACATCCGGCACATCCGGCACGTCCGGACTGGTGGTGTTGATCAACAGCCACGCTCCGGCGTCGGCCTGGGGAAGTTCAGGCAACTGTCGCTGCTGCCATTCGATGGTCAGCAGCCGCTCGGCCAGCACCCGATCGTTGTGGCCGTTCTCGGATGCTCGGGTCGCAAACCTCAGCCCCTGCACGGCGAGCAGCACGGTGCCGTGCTCGTCGAGCACATCGATGTCGGTCTCGATGCCGGCGCAGTCGCTGCCGGTGACCCGCATGTAGCAGTAGCGAGCGTTGCGGGCCGCACCATGGGCGCGGAGTCGACGGACACCCACCGGCAACGCCAGCACGTCCCCGCCGATGGCCGCCACGTCCGGGTGGGCCGCGACCGACTGGAAACAGGCATCTAGCAGTGCTGGGTGCACGCCGTAGGCGGCCTGTTGCGAGCGGATCTGACCGTTCAGTGTGACCTCGGCCAGCACGGTGCCGGCGTCGCCGGTGCGCACCGCGACCAGACCGGTAAACGCCGGCCCGTAGTGAATACCGTGCCGATCCAGGCGCTTTCGCACCTCAGTGCCTTCCTCGCGGTTCGGGTGCGCAGCCAGCAGGGCGGGCATGTCCTGTGGGTGCGGCTGATTATCGTGCGCGGTATGCAGGGCGGCGACTGCATGTCGCACTTGCTGGCCGTGCCGATTGCTTTCCACCACGAAATCGACAGGCCCCGTTGTCGAGCCCGGCGATTGCACCGACGCGACAGCACAGACCGTGGTTTGCTCTTCAAGCAGTAGGGCCTGAACGAAACGGACGTCACGGGCTTCGGCCGTTTCGCCAAGGACCGTCCGAGCCGCCGCCAGTGCCATCTCGCAGTAGGCCGCCCCCGGAAGCACGGGTACATCGTGGATCTGGTGATCAGCCAGCCAGGGTTGAGTGCCAGTGCCGATCTCGGCCTGCCACACATGGCGCTCGGGTTCCTCCGGCAAGCGGATATGCGGCCCCAGTAGTGGATGTACGAAAACGGTGCAACCACCACGTGTTTGGCCTTCTTGACTGCCTCTACTACCCTCGCCAAGCCACAGCCGCCGGTGAGTCCAGGTCGGCAGCGGCGCGTCTACCAGCCGCCCATTCGGGTAAAGCACCGAGAACTCGACCGCGGCGCCCGCGCTGTACAGATCCGCTAGCAAGCCCAGTAGTCCGTGCGGTAGTTCCTGTTCGCGGCGCATACTAGCCACCGTGGCCAGCGGTGTGTCGAGACTTCGGGCAGTCGCCGCGACGGCGTGGGTGAGCAGAGGATGCGGCGCGAGCTCCGCGAAGACCCGGTGGCCGTCCTCCAAGGCGGCCCGCACCGCTGCGGCGAACCGCACCATGCGGCGCATGTTGTCGGCCCAATAGCGGGCGTCGAACACCGGGCGTTCATGCGGGTCATAAAGGGTTGCCGAGTAGAAAGGAACTTCCGGTGTCATCGGATTGAGCTCCGCGAGCACGTCGACTAGCTCGTCGACGACCGGGTCAACTTGAGGCGAATGGAAGGCGACATCGGTGGGGATCTCGCGGGCCATCACATCACGCTGCTCCCAGGCCGTGACCAGCTCGCGAACGGTTGGCGCGGCACCGGCAATCACCGTGGCGTCCGGGGAAGCCACCACCGCCACCACGACGTCCTTGATGCCGCGGACCGTCAGCTCCGAAAGCACTTGTTGGGCAGGAAGTTGCACCAGTGCCGTCGCACCGGAACCGGCGACTCGGGACATCAGTTGCGAGCGGCGACAGACAACGCGCAGCCCGTCTTCCAGGGACAGGGCTCCCGCGACGACGGCCGCCGCGGCCTCGCCGACGGAGTGCCCGATGACCGCTCCCGGGCGCAACCCGTATGCCTTCATGGTGGCGGCCAGGGCGACCTGCATGGTGAACAGCGTCGGCTGGACCCGGTCTTGACCGGTCACAGTTTGCGGCGCCGACATGGCGTCGGTCACTGAGAACCCGCACTCGCGGAAAATCACCGGTTCGGCTTGCGCGACGGTGGCGGCGAATACGGGTTCGGTCGATAGCAGCTCAGCGCCCATCCGGGCCCACTGCGAACCCTGACCGGAGAACACCCACACCGGACCCCGATCATCGGACCCGACCGCGGCTTGATACGGGGTCTCGCCCTCGGCGACCCCGCGCAACGCCTCGGTGAGCTCCGACCTGTTGCTCGCGATGACGGCGGTGCGTACTGGGCGGTGCGCACGCCGACGCGCCAGGGTGTAGGCCAGATCAGGCAACGCAACGTCGTCGTGTGCATGCACCCAGTCGGCCAGCCGGCCGGCGGTGCGACGCAGTTCGTCGGCCGAGGTGGAGGACAGCGGGAACAGCAGTGGCGATCGCGAGCGCGGCGGAGCCGGGTGCTGGGGGTACCTCCCGCTTGCTGGGGACGGGTCGGCGCCAAATTGCGGTGCTGCCCCCGGTGCTGCCATAGTCGTCGATTCAGCTGAGATATCGGTGGGCGCAAGGACTTCGGGGGCTTGTTCCAGGACGGCGTGAACGTTGGTTCCGGAGAGCCCGTACGACGACACCGCCGCCCGTCGGGGGTGGCGCCCGTTGGTGACCCATGGCGTAGCCTCTTGCGGCACAAATAGTTTCGTATCAATGCGAGCAAGATCGTCGGGAAGCCGGGTGAAATGCAGATTCCGCGGAACCACACCGTGCCGCAACGCGAGGGCCGCCTTAATCACCCCGAGTGCTCCGGCGGCCGACTGGGTATGGCCGAAGTTGGTCTTCACCGACGCCAGCGCGCAGGGGCCTTCGATGCCGTAGACCCTGGCTAGGCTTGCGTATTCGATGGGATCGCCCACCGGGGTGCCGGTGCCGTGTGCCTCGACCATGCCGACCGTGCCGGGATCAACACCGGCCGCGGCCAACGCCGTCCGGTACACCGCGGTCTGCGCGCTCGCCGACGGTGTCGCGATGTTCACGGTATGGCCGTCCTGATTCGCGGCGGTGCCACGTATTACCGCCAGGATCCGGTCGCCGTCGCTTAGCGCCTCGGGCAACCGCTTGAGCAGCACCATTGCGCAAGCCTCGCCAGACACGAATCCGTCCGCCGCCACGTCGAACGCATGACAGCGTCCCGTGGCAGAGAGCATGCCCTGCGCCGACGCCGCCGCGAACTTCCGCGGCTCCAGCATGACGAACGCGCCGCCCGCTAGCGCAAGGTCGCTTTCGCCGTCGTTGAGGCTGCGGCACGCCAGGTGTACAGCGAGCAGGCCAGAAGAACACGCGGTATCCACGGTGATAGCGGGACCGTGGGTCCGCAGGGCGTAAGCGATCCGCCCGGACGCCATGCTGAACGTGTTGCCCTGGAAGCCGTACGGCCCCTCCATGGCTTCGGAATCAGCGGTCAGCAATTGGTAGTCGGCATGAGTTAGTCCCACAAAAACACCGGTCAACAAGTCGCTCACCGCCTTCGGGGTGAGACCCGCGTGCTCCACGGCTTCCCAAGAGGTCTCCAGCAACAACCGGTGCTGTGGATCTAGCGCGGCCGCCTCGCGCTCGTTGATCCCAAAGAACTCGGAATCGAAGCCGGCAACGTCATCGAGGAACGCGCCCCACTTGCATACCGACCGACCTTTCGCGCCGGGCTCGGGATCGTAGTAGTCGTCGACTTCCCAGCGGTCGGGTGGAATTTCGGTGACCAGGTCGTCGCCGGCCAGCAACGCGTCCCACAATCGTTCCGGCGAGTCAATACCCCCGGGAAGTCGGCACGCCATGCCGATAACGGCAACCGGGGTTACAGGTGTGGTGTTCGTCGCAGGCAAACGAGGACGATTGGCACTTTCGTCGATCGCCCCGAGCGAGACCACTCCGCATCCTCCAGCAGCTACCAAGTTGCCCAATCGGCTGCACTGCTGAAGGCCTGGCAACCCAGCCTACATGAAGCTTTGCCGAGCAGCGTGGCGTACCGGTGGTGCCGATGGACCGGGAGCGCTAAATTCGATCTCGCTAGCGTGGGCCTACCTTCTTGTCTGGACGGTTGGCGGACGCGCAGCTGCATACTGAAACTTTGGCGTCCTTAGGCATTAGCCGCGATCACCGAGGGGAATCTGACGAAAGTGATTGAGCAGTCGATTCCGGCCGTGCTGCGCGAGCGCGCGAGTCTGCAGCCCGATGACGTGGCGGTCACGTTCATCGATTATGAACAGGACTGGGACGGCGTTGCCGAGTGCCTGACGTGGTCGCAGCTGTACCGGCGGACGCTAAGCGTCGCACGGGAGCTCAACCATTGTGGGTCGACGGGTGACCGCGTTGTCATTCTGGCGCCCCAGGGGCTCGATTACGTCGTTGCGTTCCTCGGCGCAATGCAGGCGGGACAGATTGCAGTTCCGCTTTCGGTTCCGCTGGGTGGCGCCATCGATGATCGTGTCGGTTGGGTGCTGGGTGACACCACGCCCGCTGTCATTCTCACCACGTCTTCTGCCGCGAGCACTGTCGCCGAGCATGTTGGGCGGCAGCCCGGTACTCGGGGCCCATCGGTCGTCGAGGTTGACCTGCTGGACCCGAACCCTCGGCACGGATCCAATCCTGTGGCGACGGATAGTCCGAGTACGGCGTATTTGCAATACACGTCCGGATCGACCCGTCAGCCGGCGGGAGTCATGATGTCGCACAATAACATTCGGGCCAATTTTGAGCAGCTGATGTCCGGCTACTTTGCGGATTACGGAAACGTTCCCCCGCCAGGAACCACCATTTTGTCATGGCTGCCGTTCCATCACGACATGGGTTTGCTGCTGGGCATTTGTGCGCCGGTTATTTTGGGGCTTCCCACCGTGCTCACGAGCCCGGCGGCTTTTCTGCAACGGCCCGCCCGTTGGATGCAGTTGATGGCAAGCAATAGGCGGACGTATACGGCAGCGCCGAACTTCGCGTTCGAATTGGCGGCACGAAAAACATCGGACGATGATATGGCCGGGCTTGATCTGTCGGATGTGCTCATCATCGTCACGGGTAGTGAACGGGTGCACCCGGCGACGCTGCGGCGCTTCAGCCAGCGGTTTGCCCGCTTCGGGCTGCGCGAGGCGGTGATACGACCGTCATACGGACTGGCGGAAGCGACGGTGTATGTGTCAACGCGCGCGCCGGGGGAACCACCGAAAGTCGTCCACTTCGACCCCGAAGAACTGTCCGACGGACATGCCAAGCCGCTTGCGGGTGGCGGCGGTGCACCGCTAGTCAGCTACGGCGTGCCGCAAGCGCCGATGGTCCGGATCGTTGATCCCGACACCGGCGCCGAGTGCCCGGCGGGAACGACGGGCGAGATCTGGGTGTACGGCGGCAACGTCGCTATGGGCTATTGGCAAAAACCCGAAGAGACTAGACGCACTTTCCAAGGCATGCTGGCCGCGCCGTCGGCCGGCACACCTGAAGGGCCTTGGTTGCGGACCGGGGATCTGGGCTTCATCGCCGATGGCGAGCTGTTCATCGTCGGACGCATCAAGGACCTTTTGATCGTCCATGGGCGCAATCACTCTCCCGACGACATAGAGGCGACGATCCAGGAGATAACCGGAGGCCGGGTCGCGGCAATATCCGTCCCGGACGGTCACACGGAAAAGCTCGTCACCGTCATCGAACTAAAGAAGCGGGGCGAGTCTCAGCAAGAAGCAATGGACAAGCTCGTCACCGTTAGGCGTGAGGTCACCTCCGCGATATTCATCTCGCACGGTCTTAGCGTCGCGGATCTTGTTCTGGTGCCGCCAGGTTCGATACCGATCACCACAAGCGGCAAGGTCAGGCGGGCGGCCTGTGTCGAGCAGTACCGGCATGGTCAATTCGGCCGCTTGGATTCTTGACCGGGCGCGGCGCGCCGCCCGACACCACCACCGCCGCGACCGGACACACTACGCCGCCGAGATCGCCCGAGGCCGCCAGATGGAGGTATGCCAATGAAGCTCGTCGCAACAATCACGGACCGGCCCGTCTCAGGTGTCGCCTACTACCTTCTCTGCACCCTGATGTCTCCGCTGATCCTGATCGGCTACATCGTGTTCGTGGGCAAGGCCATCGCCACGGGCCGCTCCGGTGTGTCCAGGACGGCACAGGGCCCGCTGACCACCCGGTTCTCCGCGCACAACTTCGGGACAAGGCAGGACTGGGCGGCGGACCGGCTGGTATGGGCACTGCCCGGCGTCCCGCGCCGGGGACTGCGCCTGGCGGCCGGTCCGATGCTGCTTGCGCACCGGCTGACCGGTTACGTGCCGCGGGCGTTCAGATACCCCTTCGAGGGCGACATTTCCCCGCAGTACGAGGTTTCGGCACGCATCTGGTTCTTCGACGCGGCCGTCGACCGATACCTGCCCCACGTCGCGCAGTTTGTCATCCTCGGTGCGGGCTTCGACACGCGCGCCTATCGACTTCCCAGCGGTACGCCGGTGCGTGTGTTCGAGGTCGATTCATTACAAACGCAGATCGTCAAGCGCGAGATGCTCAAGAATGCCGGCATAGATTCCAGCGAGGTGACGTTCGTGCCAGCGGACTTCGAGAAGGACGACTGGCTCAGCTGCCTTACCGCGGCGGGATTCGACCCCGCTAAGCGAACGCTATTCCTGTGGGAGGGCGTGACCATGTACCTCGACCGGGAGGCCATCGAGGACACCTTGCGAAAGATCGCTTCGACGGCGCACGGAAGCGTTGTTGTTTTTGACTACTTCACCACCGAACCCCTTGAGTCGCGTGCGCTGTATTGGCGTTGCGGCAGGGCCTCGACAAAGGCCGCGGGCGAGCCGCTGAAGTTCGGCATCGACAGCACTCCGCCTTCCCGTGAACGGTTGGCCGAGCTGCTCCGATCATGTGGGCTTTCGCTTTCCGATCAGCGCACCCTCGGTCAAGACACGCGGACTCGGCGTGCCTGGGGTGGATTCGCGACCGCGACGGCGCAGAAGTCGTCCTGATTCAGCAGCCGTGTACCCCGGTCAGATCCACACGTTCGGATCATTGCTCTGCCGGCGTCCACCAAGGACGCATGCTTGTAGCGATGGGCGGCGGGTGGCGCCGCCCGCAACGGTGCTCCGCGTCGTGCACCGTTGCTCGGTATGGTCTGCGGGCAGGAGGACATGCTCGTGAACATTGCGTACGTCACCGGCGCTGAGGCGGTGAGGTGACCCACCCAAAACGTATCCTCATTACCGGAGCAACCGCCGGTATCGGCCTGCAATGCGCCATACAGCTGGCTCCGGGCAGCGATCTAGTGCTGGTCGGACGCAACCGAAGCAAACTCGAAGCCGCCAGAATCCGAGTGACCGCTGCCGGGGCGTCCAGCGTCGGGACTGAGGTCTGCGACTTCGCTTCACTGAATTCTGTTCGCGCACTAGCTTCCACGGTGCTGCATAGCTATGACCGCATCGACGTTCTGATCAACAACGTCGGCACCGTCTATGCCAAGCGCACCACGACCGAGGACGGATATGAAGCTACCTTTGCGGTTAACCATCTAGCGCCCTATCTCCTCACCGAACTGCTTAAGCCGCTGATGATCGCCAGCGCACCGGCGCGAATCATCTTCAACGCGTCGATTGGCCACTATCGAGGCACCTTGGACTTCAACGATCTGGGCTATCGCAAGGGGTACTTCGTGACGAAGGCGTACGCGCGATCCAAACTCGCCAACGTGCTCTACACCCGAGACCTGGCCCGGGAGCTGGCTGACGCTGAAGTCACCGTCAACGCGCTACACCCGGGGATGGTGGCCACCGATATCTGGGACAGAGGACCGTGGTACGCAAGACCGCTACTCGCGCTGCACAAGCGATTCACCATGATCACGCCGGAGGAAGGCGGCCGCCGTCTCACGTACTTGGCGACCTGCCCTGCCCTGGCAACCACCACTGGGCAGTACTTCGAGGACAACACGATTCGGCAGCCGTCGGCGCTGGCCTGCGACGACGCCCTGGGACAACGGTTGCGAATGGAATGTGACCGCCTCCTGGCACGTTGACGCCGATCGGGTCGTAGTCAGCCCGGCCGTTTGCCCGCTAGTGCCGCCAGCCCTCGGCGGCTTGGTCGTCGAAGGTGCGGTCGATGCGCTCGAACCTGCGCCGGATCGAGGCGCGGGAAGCCTCGTGCGGAAGGATGTACAGGCGGTTGGCCAGAATCGCATCGGCCGTCAGCCGGGCGACGTCGTCGACGCCCAGGGTGTCGTCCTGTGCCGGCAGCGGCCCGAGCGCTTCCGTCGCGTCGGGCGTGGCCGATAGACCGTAGTCCGCGCCGCGGATTCGTTCAGAGTTGGCGACCAGCTTGGTTTCGACGACCATCGGGCACAGCACCGACACCCCGATGCCGTCGGCCTTGATTTCGCGGGCCAGCGTCTCCGCCAGGCCGACAACGCCATATTTGGCAACACCGTACGACCCGAGTCCGGCATTGGGTACCAGCCCGGCGAAGGATGCGGTGAAGGTGATGTGGCCGCCCGTGCCCTGCTTGAGCAACCTCGGCAAGAACGCTTCGACGGCATGGATCGAGCCCCACAGGTCGATGTCGATCACCCAGCGCCAGTCGTCGTGCGTCATCTCCGCGATCGGACCGGCGATGACAATGCCGGCATTGCTGAATACGACATCGACGTGGCCGAGCAGGCGGAAAGCCTCATCCGCGAGCCGGATGACCTCTGCTCGATGTCGGACGTCGCACAACAGGCCGTGCGCGTCGAACCCCTCGGCACGCAAGTGGTCCACCGCCTGCTCGAGGCCCGGCTTGTCGACGTCCCCCAGCACGACGCTCGCGCCGCGGCGGGCAAACTCTGTGGCGGTGGCCAACCCGATGCCACTCGCACCGCCGGTGATGACCGCCCCGCGCCCGTCAAATCCGTCCATCAGCGCCTCCCCCACGCAACCCTATTTCAGGCAGCCACCCGCGTCGACGGGCAGGGTGACACCGGTGATGTACCGGGATTCGTCGGAAGCCAAGAACAACACCGCGTTGCTGATGTCCTCGGGCTCAACCCACGGAATCGGCAGGGTATGGAACAGCTGGCAGATCGGGGCCATGTCGTCGGGACCCGGATTGTCCAGATCCGGGCGGAACAACCTCCAGGTCCCCTCGTTCATGATGATCGGGGTGTTGACGTGTGTGGGATGCACGGAGTTCACGCGAATCATGTGCTGCCCCAACTCGACCGCGAAGGACCGCATGATGCCCACCACGCCGTGTTTCGCCGCGACATAACTGCCGCAGTGGGGGTAGGCCTTGAACCCGCCGACGGAGCTGGTCAGTATGATCGAACCGCCGGTTCCACCCGAGATCAAATGTGGCACACCGGCTTTCACTGACTTCCAGACGCCGGTCAGATTCACGTCGATCATTTCCTGCCAGTCGTATTCGCTGGTCTTGTCCAGCGTGTCGCCGCCGTTGCCGATGCCGGCGTTGGCCACGATGATGTCCAGCCGGCCCAACTGCTCCACGCCGGCATCCACCGCGCCTTTGAGTGCGTCGTAATCGCGCACATCGACTTCGGCTGTGAAGATTCTGCGGGCCTGGCCCTTGACCAGGTCGGCGGTCTCGGCCAGATCCTCGGGCGTCGACGCCGGGATGGTGGTGTTGGCCGCGATCGGCTTACAGACGTCGACGGCGATGATGTCGGCACCCTCCTGCGCCAATCGCACGGCGTGGCTGCGGCCCTGACCGCGCGCCGCCCCGGTGATGAATGCGACCTTGCCTTCAACGCGTCCAGTCATCAGTACCTCATCCCCAATCCGCTTAGCCGAGAACGGCCGGCATTGTGTCCCAGCCCCGCACCGTGGAGGTCGGGGACAGCTTGGCCTCGGTAAGGTCGACGTCCCACTCGGGGAAGCGCCGCAGAATCTCTTCGAGCGCGATCCGGCCCTCCAGGCGGGCCAGCGCCGAGCCGAGGCAGTAGTGGGTGCCGACACTGAATGTCAGATGCTGGTGTACCGCCCGCCGGATATCGAAAACGTCTCCATCCGGCGGAAATTGGCGATGGTCACGGTTGGCCGCTCCAATGAGCATCATCATGATGCTGCCCACCGGCACTGGCTGGCCGTAGTATGCAACGTCACGGGTGACGTAGCGGGCCACGTGCGGGGCCGGTGCCTCGTAGCGCAGCAGCTCCTCGATGGCCTGCGGAATCAACGACCGGTCTTCGACCAGTGCACGCCGCTGATCCGGGTGCTCGGCTAGCACTTTGCCGGCCCATCCGATCAACCGGGTGGTGGTCTCGTTGCCCGCCCCGGACACCACGCTGACGTAGGTGAGTAGTTCGTCGCGGGTCAGCCGGCGAACGGTGCCGGTCTCATCCTCGAACTCGGCGTTGAGCAGTTCGGTCATGATGTCGTTGGAGGGATGTGCGGCGCGCCAGTCGATGTACTGGCCGAAGAAGTCGGCGCTTGCCATGCCTTCCGCGATATTCATCGGCTTGCCCGCCTCGGTGCGCATCTGGGCGTTGGCGAAATCGCGTGCGGCCTCTTGGTCTGCCTCGGGGACTCCCAGCAGCATGCCGATCACCCGCATCGGCATCTGCGCGCCAAGGTCGGCGACGAAGTCGAACCGGTCGCTGCCGACCAGTGGATCCAAACTGCGCGCGCAGAATTCGCGGATCTTGGGCTCCAGGTCGTTGATCTTGCGCGGCGTGAACATCCGGGATAGCAGCTTGCGGTGGACGTCATGGATCGGCGGATCCTCGAAGATGAGCACGCCGGGCGGCATCTCGATATTCGCCTTGATTAATTCCAGGATCGCCCCCCGCGCCGAGCTGAAGGTCTGATAGTCGACGATCGCGCGGTCGACGTCGGCGAACCGGCTCAGCGCGTAAAAGTCGTGCTGCTCGTTGTAGTACAGCGGTGCCTCCTCGCGCAGCCGCCGAAACATCGGATAGGGGTCGGCGTTGAGCTCGGCGTCATACGGGTCGAAGTAGACGTCGCTGGCCGCGCTGATTGTCACGGATACTCGCCTCTCGCCGGAACCGCTGCCGCATCCGAACCCTGTCATCACCCACCCAGGGCGTCAACGAGGAATCCGTTTCAGCTATTTGGCGTTCTTGGTGATGAAGAATAGCATTCTCATACCAATCGAGGGGGGGTCCGTCGAACGGCTGCCGGGGTCGCGATCAAGCCTTGGTGCTGGCGAATCCGCGCGAACAGAAGTCCCACACCTCGTCGGCGGTGATGGGGTGGGCCGTCCCGTCGTCGGAGCTGCCGCTGGACTGTGCGATGAACATGACCGTCTGCATCGTCATCGCCGCGATCCGCTTGGGGTTGATTTCGGCGCGCAACTCGCCGGCGTCGCGGGCGGCTTCCATCAGCTCGGTCAGCAACGCAACCAGCGGCGCGTGGGCGATCTTGACCTCCGCCGGATGGGTAACCAGCAACCGCGGCGCAAAGTCGGTGAACAGCGGCCGTTTTGCCGTCGGGTCGGGACGTGAAGCCTCGTACAACAGCTCGATGGCGACCTTGAGCCGCGCCAGGGGATCGGTGTGGCTTTCCGTCGCGGCGCGAATCTGGTCGGCCGATCGACTCAGGGCATCTTCGAACAGCGCGAGCAAGAGCTCATGCTTGCCGTCGAACTGCAGATAGAAACTCCGCAGCGACTGACGGGAGCGGTCCACCACCTCCTGGACGGTAAAGTCCGTGCTGCCTTTCTCGATAATGATGGCCTGTGCTGCGTCCAGGAAGCGCTGAACGCGCTGCGCCGCCCGCAGTTTCGCGGTCTTGATGGATCGCTCGACCGCGCGCTGCTTCCAGGCCGGCTCTTCACTGGGGCTACTCACGGGCGGCTCGGACAGTTGCCGCGAGGAAAGAACATGGTTGGACTTTACCGGAGAACGTCGCGCCATCGGTGTGCTCGACCCCCTCATGGACGCTGGTTTGGAGATTGTAACTTGCTAATGGAGAGAATACTATTCTCTTGCACGTGTGTTTGGGAAGCGTAATCGAAACAGCAAGTACCGAGGAGTGCCGTGCAGCTGAGGTTTGACGCCGACGTCGAGGCGTTCCGCGCCGAGTTCGCAGCCTTCCTTGATCGGCATCTGCCCGCGCTACTCGGTCCAGCCGAAGGGTTCGAGCGGCCGCGGTCGTGTTCACACATCCCGCAGTGGGCGCGCCGGTGGCAGCGGCTGCTGTTCGACAATGGGTGGCTGCTGCCGGGCAACACCGAGGAGTTCGGCGGGCGCGATGTGCTGTTGGCGTTCGTGCGCACCGACGCGAAGCTGCCGAAGCACCGCGGCATCAGTGTGCTGTTGATCCCGACCGATACGCCCGGTGTGGTGCGCCGTCCGTTCGCATCGGTGTGCGACATCAACGATGTCGACTTCAACGAGGTGTTTTTCACCGACGTGCGGGTACCGGTCCAGAACTTGGTGGGTCCGCTCAACGGGGGTTGGCGAGTGGCAACCGGTTCCCTGGGTCACGAACGCGTCATGTTGTGGATGGGGTATGCCGACCTATTGCACCAGCTGACAGTCGATTTCAGTCCGTCGGGCGTGCTGGAACGGGATCGCTACGCCACGTTGGTGATGGATTCGCAAGCGCTGCGGCTGCTGGGGTCCGCGACTCTGGCGCGGGCAGCTCGCGGGGAAGAGGATGTGCCCGCCCAGTCGGTGCTCAAGCTCCTCGGATCGGAGGCCTTGCAGCGCGCCTGCGCGGATGCGCTGAACGCCGCGGGCCTCGACGGGCTAGTGCACCCCGCGGTCACCGCCCCTTTCGCTGCGCTCAACCTGGACAGCCACTACGGCAGCTGGTTCGACCGTTACGCGCGCACCTTCGCCGCGACCATCGCCGGCGGCACTTCGGAGATCCAGCGGAACATTATCGCCGAGCGAATATTGGACTTGCCGCGCAACCAGCCTGCGCGAAACTGAATCCGCGACGGTGGCGCGGTGTGTTAGAGATGTGCCAACCTGGGTGCAGATCCCTTGACGCGCAGGATGTCTCCGGCCTCGCGGGTCAGCTCTCGCGAACTGCCGAGCAGTCCGTCCAAGGTCAGCGCCCGCTTCACGTGGCGGTGCAGCCGGTGCTCGGCGGTGAAGCCGAGGCCGCCGAGCACCTGCTGGCAGTGGCGTGCGGCGGTCAGCGCCGCCTGGCCCGCCGCGGCCTTGGCCAGCAGGCACGCGAACTCATCGGATACATCGCCGGCAACCTCCAGTGTCGCCTCGGCGCCTTCGATCGCAACGAGTGTCTCGGCCAGCCGATGCCGGATCGCCTGGAAAGACGCGATGGGCCTGCCGAATTGAATGCGGTCGACGGCGTGCTGACGCGCCAGTGACAGCATCGCGCGGCTGGTGCCGACCAACCACCAGCCCGCGGCCAGCCGCCCCGCGGCCAGTGGTGCCGGGTTGCCTGCTGGCACACGGTGTATCGGAAGGTCACTGTCCAGCGCGCAACTGGCCTGGTCGGTACGCTCCCAGACCACCCAGGAGCCGCCGGCAAACGGAAGTGGCATGGTGCCCCCGCCCGGGTATCCGGCGGCCCGCAGCACGACGTCGTTGAGAACGGGTGCGTGCGCACCGGTCTCACCAAGCAGTCGGAACACCAACGGAATTGCGATGTCCGGCACTTCATCGAGCATGTCCAACCAGCCGAGGTCGGCCATGGCCGCGTCGAGCATGCTGCCTGACGTCAGCGAAGATCCGGTCATGGTGGTTCGCACCGATTCGGCCAGCAGGCGCAGCGACTCGGGGTCGGTGGTGACGTCCACGATCACTCCCGCGGAAGGTGAAGCAGCCGGCGGGCGATGATATTGCGCTGAATCTCGGCGGTACCGCCGTAGATGGTCGCCGCGCGCGAGTACAGGTATTCCGACCGCCACGGTGTGTCGTCGAGCTCGATGGCTCCGGGCAGCTGCTCACGAACGGTGTCGTAGAGCCGTTGCTCGGCAGTGGCCAGCAGCACCTTGTCAACAGAGGTCTCCGGCCCGAGCCGCGCTGTATTGCCCAACCGGCGCTGGGTGGCGCGCGACCGGCAGCGCAACGTGTGTAGCGCCAGATACGCTGCGCCAAGCCCGGACTCGTCGGGATCTGAGGCTTCGGCAATGAGCTCATCGAATCGCGCGTAGAGGTAGGCGATCCGTTGCCAAAAGCACGTTGAGCGCTCATGGGGCAGCAGATCCATCGCGAGCCGCCAGCCATCGCCAGGCCGGCCGAGCATCCGGCTCGCCGGGATCACCACATCGTCGAAGTACACCTCGCAAAACTCATCGACCCCATGCATGGTGCGCAGTGGCCGAACCGTGATTCCTGGGCTGTCCATGTCGACGAAAAAGGCGGTGATCCCGGCATGGCCGGCCGCGGTGCGGGTGAGCAGGACGCATCGGGTGGCGAACTGCGCGAAACTGGTCCAGACTTTCTGCCCGTTGACAATCCAGTCCTCGCCAGCGGCGGTGGCGCGGGTAGACAGCGATGCCAAATCACTGCCGGATTCCGGTTCGGAAAAGCCCTGACACCAGTGTTCACTCCCGCTGAGTAGCCGCGGCACCATGTCCGCTGCGAGTTGTCTAGGCGCGTAGTCGATTATGGTGGGCACGAGCACCTCGGCCATCGAGTAGGGCCCCGGTTCGGCGAGACGACGGCCGACGACCTCCTCACCGAGGATCGCGCGCAGCACCGCGGGGCCGCCCAAGCCGCCGACCTCAGCGGGCCACCCGTAGCGCATCCAGCCCGCGTCATAGAGCGCCCGGTGGACTCGGGCGAGTTGGGCCATCTGGCCCCGCAGCGAGTGGTCGGATCCAGGGGTCAGATCGTTGTCGGCGAGCCATGCGCGCACGCCAGCACGGAACTGGTCGACCTTCATGGTTGCGGGTGGTCTCAATTTCCCGGCTCTCCTCCGCAAGCGGGTGGTACCCCCACCTCGGGCCGTTGCACGGCCCGCCTTGTCGTCGGGCGGTCGACGGCGTGCGGACGCCCGGAGTCGTGCATGCCGCTGCGGCGAATGAACGTCATGGCACGGGTTTTTAGTCGCCAGCCGTCGCCGGTGCGGGAGTAGGTGTCGCGGTAGTAGCCGATCCGCATGTCGTGAGTTGCGTGTTCGATGAAGCACAGGGGTTGGGTGCCGCTCGCCGTATCGCCGTCCAACTCCACCGCCGCGGTCCCGGTGAGAAACAAGCCCTTCGGGGCGGCGGCCACCAGTTCGGGGAATCGGTCCAGTGCGTACGTGTCACCGAACGCGCTGTAGGTTCCGTCGGGGGTGAAGACGCCGAGCAGCCCGTCGATGTCTTCCCGGGTGATAAAGACCGCGTAACGGGCGAGAACCTGCTGGATCTCGACGAGGTCGTCAGTTCTTGACCGAGGTGTTGACAACGACCTGACCCCCTTTCATCACGAAGCCCACCTTCTGGGTAACGCCGATGTCAGACAACGGATCGCCGGGTACCGCGATGACGTCGGCGAGTAGCCCTTCGGCCAGCCGTCCCCGGTCGGTGGCGTTGATGAGCTCGGCGGCGGTCAGGGTAGCCGCCCGCAGCACCGCCAACGGCGGCAGTCCCCAGTCGGCAAGGGTGACCAGCTCGTCGGCGTTGCGGCCGTGCGGAATCGCGGGGGCATCGGTGCCGACCGCAATTTTCACGCCGGCTTCGTAGGCGGCCAGCAACGATCCGCGCGCCTTCGGAAACATCTCGGCGGCCTTGGCCTGTAACGGCGGCGGAGCATGGGAGACGTCCATTCCTTCGGCCAGGCGCCGGGTGGTCACCAGGAAGGTGCCGTGCTCGACCATCATCGCGATCGCTTCGTCGTCGATCAGAAAGCCGTGCTCGATGCAGTCGATCCCGGCCTCGACCGCATGTTTGACGGCCTCGGCGCCGTGTGCGTGCGCGGCGACTCGCAGGCCACGCCGGTGTGCCTCGTCGACGATGGTGCGCAGCTCCTCGTCCGAATAATGCTGCGCGCCAGGCGGGCCCGTCAGGGACATCACCCCGCCCGAGCAACAGACCTTGATTAGTGCGGCGCCGTGTTTGATCTGATAGCGGACCGCGCGCCGGATCTCATCGACTCCGTTGGCGATGCCCTCCTGAACGGTCAGCTCCAGCACATGCGGTGCAAACGCGGCGAACATTGTCGGATCCAGATGGCCGCCGGTGGGGGTAATGGCATGTCCGGCCGGCACGATCCGGGGACCGTCGATCCAGCCCGCGTCAATTGCCTTGCCCAGCGCGACATCGAGCAGGTACCCGCCGGTCTTGACGAACAGCCCGAGGTTGCGGACCGTGGTGAACCCGGCGCGCAGCGTGCGCCGGGCGTTGCCTATCGCGCGCAACACCCGCGTCGGCGGGTCGTCGGTGACCTGAGACAGCCCGGGTTTCTCACCGCGCCCGCCCATCAGCAGGTTGACCTCCATGTCCATCAACCCGGGCAGCAGGATCTGGTCTCCTAGATCAATCAGCTCGCCCTCGGCGGCGCCGCCGACTCCTGCGATTTGGCCGCCGTCGACATGCAGGACGCCGGGCCGGATTATCTCCCCGGCGTCGACGTCGAGTAGCCCGGCCGCCTTGAGCGTCAGCACCGTCAGATCACCGGCTCTTTGACTAGCTCCACCCACGCCGCGCCGCTGTCGGGGACTCGCGGTTGCTTCCACGCCTCGACCGGAAATGACACCATGACCAGCGACTGCATCAGGTGCATGAGTGTCTGTGCGTCCTCAGGCATTTCGTCCAGCGGGTACTTGTCGCAATACGCGATCACGTCGTTCAGGCGGGGGAAGGCCGCGTCGTAGAACGCTTGCATCTCGGTCATCGTGGAGGCCAACCGCTTGGCGTAGCGCTCGGGCTCGGTGGCCAGGTTCCAATCCAGATAGGGCTCCAGATCGGCGAATTCAGTTGGCAATTCGTTCGGGGAAGCCATTGTTGGCGTACTCCTTTACATAATCCCCGGTCACCTTGTGTAGGTGGCGGAGCAGGATTTCCTGATCGCACAGGGGAAACTCCTTGACCACCCTGGTGCCGATCATGGTCTGGGTTGCTTCCAGGGTGTTGGCGTCCTGAAGTGCGTACTCCTTGAATGTCACCGCGGCCAGCTCTTGGGCCAACCGTTCCCGCGCGCTCTTCGGCGGCACGAAGTACAGGGTGGTCTCGAAAATGTGCTTGTCCACGGCGGTAGGCCAATAGTGGTAGGTGAGATACCAGCCGGGCGCCCAGATCAGCAGCATGAAGTTGGGGAAGAAGTGCCACGAATCGATGCCCCACTGCTTGGCTTTCGTCGGGTTGACACCGAGCGGGAGCGGATCGAGTCCCTCGATGTCGGGTCGTTCCCAGGGGCCGAACAGCCCGCTGCGCAGCGCGCGGTCCATGGGTTTCACCATGTTCAGGTCGGCCGGCGGCGACTGACCGCCCCAGGTGGAGATCATCCCGTGCGGGCTTGCCAGCTCGTAATGCAGCGCCTCGAAGCCGTGCTTCTGGATTTTTGCGGCTTCCTCTGGGGTGTACTGTTTCTGGTGCAGCACCGGGGCGTGATAGAACTCGGCGAACGCGTCGATGAACAGCTTCCAGTTGCTGCCAACCTCAGCCCGGTAGGAGTAGATTTCGGTCATCTCGTGGAACGGGTAGCCTTCGATGCCCTTGGCCAGTGATCCGAGGTATTCGTTGAGCGGCCTTGCGTCTTGGTCGAAATTGATGAAGATGAAGCCCTCCCACACGTCACAGCGGACCGGCACCAGCCCAAACTGGCTCTTGTCGACGTTGAAGAACTCGTCCTCCTGCTGGATGAAGGTCAAGTTGCCGTCGAGGCTGTAGCGCCAGGCGTGGTACTTGCAGGTGAACTGGCGGCAGTTGCCGGACGTCTCCTCGTGCGGATAGTCGTTCCACACCAGCTTGTTTCCGCGGTGGCGGCAGACATTGTGAAACGCCTTGACCGACCCATCCTTGGTCTTGACCACGATCACCGACATACCCCGGCCCGCCGATGGCAGCTCCTTGGTGAAGTAGCTGCCGGTGCGCGGCAGTCGCTCGATGCGGCCGACGTTGAGCCACGTCCGTTTGAAGATCGCCGCACGTTCGGCTTCGAAGAATGCCGGGTCGACCGAATCGGTGTAATCGACCGGTGCGGTGCCCAGTTCGGGATAGTTTTCGGTCCAGCTTCCCGCCGCTGGCTTGGCGAAGTGGGGCAAGGCTACCTTCCTTTGTCGTCCGGCTCGACCTCTACGCCGAAAGTGTTGAAGGCCATGGCAAGCAGCGCGTAGCAGCCGACCGTGAAGACGAAATCCATCCGCTGGGGATCGTCCATATGCTCACCGAGCGTGGCCCAGGTCTCGTCGGACAGCCGGGACTTCTCGTCGAGTTCGTCGACACCGGTAAGCACCGCGCGCTCGAAATCGTCGGCGGCCCAACTGTTGCACCCGCGGCGTACCGCGGCTATCTCGTCCTCGCCCAATCCCGCCTTCCTGGCCAGGGTCACGTGGTGGGTCCATTCGTAGGCGCAGTCGCGGCGGTGTGCGATCCGTAGGATGGCCAGTTCGCGAATGCGTGGCGGCAGCGTGGAGGCGAATAGGAGGTGGATGTTGAACCCGAGAAACGCCGTGGCCAGCGCGGGGTGGCGGACAAGTGTGGACAGCGCGGCGCCGGCGTCGCGCGGGTTGCGGCGATCCGCGGGCAGCATGCCGACCAGCGACTGTCGGACTGCCTCGTCCCAGCGGTCGGCGGGTAGCGGCTGCAGGCGCATCCGACGATCTCCTCTCGGCAGGCGAGAATGAGATTCTCATTTACAGCTAATAGACTTGCACGATTCGGTCTCGCGGTCAATGCTGTCGCGTGGGGTTCCGCACCGGCTGCCGGCCCGCGCTCGGCGACGGTTCGGCCGCGGCCACCCCGCCCTGCAGGCGGGCGACAACCTGGCACTTCTTGCCGGTAGGCGGCGTTATTGGCCGTCCGGTCGCCGCTCTCGTCGCTGCGCCACGGCCCCAGGCCAGAATGTTGATTCTCACTTCGCGAGAAGATAGTTTTCAACAGTAGAGCTTGGCGGCAACTGGCGGGGTGCTCGATCGATTCACGGAGAGGGAAGGGCCATGAACAAAGACGACATGATCCTGATTAGCGTCGACGACCACACCGTCGAGCCGCCGCACATGTTCAGGAAGCATTTGTCGGCGAAGTACCTGGACGACGCCCCGCGGCTGGTGCACAACCCCGACGGCTCCGACATGTGGAAATTCCGGGACACGGTCATTCCGAACGTGGCGCTCAACGCGGTGGCCGGCCGGCCTAAGGAGGAGTACGGGCTGGAACCGCAGGGTCTGGATGAGATCCGGCCGGGTTGCTATAACGTCGACGAACGAATCAAGGACATGAATGCCGGGGGCATCCTGGCCTCCATTTGCTTCCCATCCTTTCCGGGATTTGCCGGGCGCCTGTTCGCCACCGAGGATCCGGACTTCTCGGTGGCCCTCGTGCAGGCCTACAACGACTGGCACATCGACGAGTGGTGCGGCGCATACCCGGCGCGGTTTATCCCGATGGCGTTGCCGGTGATCTGGGATGCCGAGGCGTGCGCCGCGGAGGTGCGGCGGGTCTCGAAGAAGGGCGTACACGCGCTGACGTTCACCGAAAATCCGGCCGCGATGGGTTACCCCAGTTTCCACAATGAGTATTGGAACCCGCTGTGGAAGGCGTTGTGCGACACCAACACCGTGATGAACATCCACATCGGATCCTCGGGCAGGCTGGCGATCACCGCGCCCGATGCACCGATGGACGTGATGATCACGCTGCAGCCGATGAACATCGTGCAGGCCGCCGCGGATCTGCTGTGGTCCAAGCCGATCAAGGAATACCCGGATCTCAAGATCGCACTGTCGGAGGGGGGGACCGGGTGGATTCCCTACTTCCTGGAGCGAGCGGACCGCACGTTCGAGATGCATTCGACATGGACGCACCAGAACTTCGGCGGCAAGCTACCCAGCGAGGTCTTCCGCGAGCACTTCCTGACCTGCTTCATCAGTGACAAGGTGGGCGTGGCGCTGCGGCGGCTGATCGGTATCGATAACATCGCGTGGGAAGCCGACTACCCGCACAGCGACTCGATGTGGCCGGGTGCGCCCGAGGAACTCTGGGAGGTCCTGTCGGTGAACGATGTGGCAGATGGTGAGATCAACAAGATGACCCACGAGAACGCGATGCGCTGGTATTCGTTTGATCCATTCACGCGCCTCACTCGGGAGCAGGCGACCGTGGGTGCGCTGCGCAAGGCCGCGGAAGGACACGACGTCGCCATTCGGGCACTCAGCCACCACAAGGACAGAGCGGGTTCGTCGTTCGCGGAGTTTGCCGCCACCGCGAAAGAACTAACCGGCAACAAGGACTGAGGCACCGCATGCTGGGTACTGCTTGCGCTGAAAGGCGGGACCAGTGGGAGGAATGAATTTCGAGCTGACCGAGGACCAGGAGTTGATCCGCCGGTCGGTCGCTGAGTTGGCCCGCAAGTTCGACGATCAGTACTGGATGGAAAAGGACCAGGCGCACGAGTTTCCGACCGAGTTCTACCGGGCCATCGCCGACGGCGGCTGGTTGGGTATGACGATTCCCACCGAATACGGTGGCCACGGCCTCGGTATCACCGAAGCGACCTTGTTGCTCGAGGAGGTCGCCAAGTCCGGGGGCGGCATGAACGCCGCCAGCTCAATTCACCTGTCGATCTTCGGTATGCAACCGGTGGTGGTGCACGGCTCCGACGAACTCAAGGCGCGCACGTTGCCGCCCGTCGCGACCGGCCAGGTGCATGTCTGCTTCGGGGTGACCGAACCCGGTGCCGGCCTCGACACGTCGGCCATCACCACGTTCGCCAAGCGCGACGGCGATTGTTATGTGGTCAACGGCCGCAAGGTGTGGATCTCCAAAGCGATGGAGTCCGACAAGATCCTATTGCTGACCAGGACCCGGAGCTATGACGAAGTCGTCAAGAAGACCGACGGGATGACGCTGTTCCTTACCGACCTCGACCGCAGCCGCGTCGACATCCGGCCGATCCCCAAGATGGGGCGCAACGCCGTCAGCTCCAACGAGTTGTTCATCGACAATCTGAAAGTCCCCGTCGAAGACCGAATCGGCGAGGAAGGCAAGGGTTTTCAGTACATTCTGGACGGACTGAATCCGGAGCGGATGCTGATCGCTGCCGAAGCGCTCGGTATCGGGCGGGTGGCGTTGGACAAGGCGGTAAAGTACGCGAACGACCGCGAGGTCTTCGGTCGCCCGATCGGGATGAACCAGGGCATCCAGTTCCCGCTCGCGGATTCACTAGCCCACCTGGACGCAGCCGAGCTGATGTTGCGCAAGGCCACCTGGCTCTACGACAACGGCAAACCCTGTGGGCGAGCAGCCAACACCGCGAAATACCTGTGTGCCGACGCCGGCTTTGCCGCCGCGGACCGTGCACTACAAACCCACGGTGGCATGGGATACGCGGAGGAGTATCACGTCGCACGCTATTTCCGTGAGGCCCGGCTGATGAAGATCGCGCCGATCAGCCAGGAGATGATCCTGAATTTCCTTGGGGCGCACACGCTTAACCTACCGAAAAGTTACTGAGCGCCCTCCGGTGGCGAGATCGGGTGAATCGGAGCGGATCAATGCGTGAGACCGTCATCGTCGAGGCCGTGCGTACCGCGGTCGGGAAGCGCAGCGGCGGGTTGTCCGCAATGCATCCCGCCGATCTCTCGTCCGTGGTCCTCAATGAACTGCTGGAACGCAGCGGTATCGGTCCCGAGATCATCGACGACGTGATCTGGGGCTGCGTGTCGCAGGTCGGCGACCAGTCGAGCAACATCGGCCGGTACGCGGTCCTGGCCGCCGGCTGGCCGGAGACCATCCCCGGAACCACGGTCAACCGGGCCTGCGGTTCCAGCCAGCAGGCGCTCGACTTCGCGGTGCAGGCGGTGATGTCCGGCCAGCAGGATGTTGTGGTGGCTGGCGGTGTCGAGGTAATGAGCCGCGTACCACTCGGTGCGGCCAGGGCAACCGGGATGCCGTATGGTCCGAAAGTCATTGCCCGCTATGGAGATTTCTCCTTCAATCAGGGGTTGTCTGCGGAGATGATCGCTCGAAAGTGGGGGTTCTCCCGCCGCCAGCTCGACGAATACTCCGTGTCGTCCCACGAGCGGGCGGCCGCCGCCCAGGATGGCGGCGCGTTCACCGACCAGATCGTCGCGGTGTTTGTCGATGACGGATCGATCGTCGTCGCCGATGAGGGCGTGCGGCGCGGGACCAGTGTCGAGAAGCTGGCCGGGTTGAAGCCGGCATTCGTCGACGAGGGTGTCATCCACGCGGGCAACTCGTCGCAGATCTCCGACGGCGCGGCGGCGCTCTTGGTGACCACGGCCGAAATGGCGCTGGAGCTGGGGTTGACGCCGATGGTGCGCTACCGTGCCGGCGCCGTCACCGGTGCGGATCCGGTGCTCATGCTCACCGGCCCGATTCCGGCGACCGAGAAAGTGTTGCGCAAGGCCGGTGTTGGGCTGGCAGAGGTCGGCGTTTTCGAGGTGAACGAAGCTTTTGCGCCGGTGCCATTGGCCTGGCTGGCGGAAACCGGCGCCGATCCGCGTCGGTTGAATCCGCTGGGCGGCGCCATCGCGCTGGGTCACCCGCTGGGTGCATCCGGCGCGGTGCTGATGACGCGCATGGTGCATCACATGCGCGACAACGGGATTCGCTACGGACTGCAGACCATGTGCGAAGGCGGTGGCACCGCCAACGCCACCCTGGTCGAGCTGGTGAACTAAAGACGCGGTACGCGAAGGCCCCTTGCCAAGGCCGGCAAACCAACCTACTGTGTGTAAAGTAGGTTCACGGAGCGTCGATGAGGAGTGCAGTGCCCGACGCACGGCCATACGACACGCTTCTCGCCAAGGGGGAGGACCGCAAGCAGCGCATCCTGGCGGTGGCGCAGCGGCTGCTGACGCGCAACGGCTGGCGCAACACGACGTTGGCCCAGATCGCCGGCGAAGCCGGGGTCAGTCCCGCGGGACTGCTGCATCATTTCGAGTCCAAAGAGCAGTTGCTGCATGCGGTGCTTGACGCGCGCGACCTCGATGACGACGCCCATGCCGACCGCGGCGGTGATCTGCTGGCCGAAATTGCTCAGGTTGCCGATCGCTTCAACCGGGCACCCGAACTGGTAGGCACCTTCACGGTGCTGCTGGTAGAGAACATCCTTGACGATGCCCCGTTGCACGACCGCCTGCTGGCCAGGCAGCGGGCCGCGATAGACATCGTCGCCGAGGCCATCCGGCGTGGTCAGGCGGCCGGCCGGTATCGCACGGACATAGACCCCGCCGTCAAGGCGGTGGAAATTCTCGCCTTTATCCACGGAATGGAAACGACATGGCTGCTCGATCCTTCGATACCCCTGGCCCAGGTGTTCAAGGAGTACGCCGGGGCGCTGGCCCGCGACTTCGCGCCCCCCAAGGCGACCTTGCGCGGGACATGAGGTACCGGCTCGACGTCGTCGCCTCCAGCGTTGTCGACGTGGTGCGGTTCGCCGGCGGTTGGCTGTTCGACCGGGCGATGGCGGGATGGGACGTCACCGTGCTTCTCGCCGATCCCCCTGCTGACCATCCTGACGATCGGCCACTGCAGATCCTGGGCGCCCGGACACTTGACCTCGAAGACGCATTGGCATCGGTGGGCACCCGCCCGCGGCCCCAAGCGCTGGCGGCGGCCGCGGATCTTTATGGCTGCGACCCGCGGGTGCGCCGCGGTGTGTTGCGGGCCCTCGATCATGGTGTCACCGAAGTCACGCTGTGGGGCCGCAGGTGGCCCGCCGAGCTGGATGACAGCGTCGCCCTGGTACAGCATCAGCTGACCAGGGCCGCCCAGACGTTCAAGGCTCAGGCGCTGGCCGCTGCCGGGTCACCGGCGAGCTCGATCGGTTGCACCGAAACGTTTCGCAGTCCGCTGATGGGCTGCCCGTCGGTCGCTGCTGATCTGCTTCCGGCCTAAGCACCCGCGCCGAGGCCAGCGTTGACGTCGCCGGCCCTCCTATGAAAATGTCATACTCATCTATGAGAGGACAGTTCTCATGAGCGACGGCACCGAGCTGGACTTCTTCCGGGATGACCGGCTCGTCGAGAACCCGTATCCCTACTACGAAAGCCTCCGGCGGCGGTGTCCGGTCGCCCGCGAACACCACCACGGGGTGACCATGGTGACCGGCTGGGACGAGGCTGTCGGCGTACTGAACGACGCCGAGACGTTCTCCTCGTGCATCTCGGTGACCGGTCCGTTTCCCGGTTTTCCGGTACCCCTCGAAGGTGACGATGTCACCGAGCTGATCGAACAACATCGCGACGCGCTGCCGTTTAGTGACCAGCTGCCAACCCTGGATCCGCCGACCCACACCAACCATCGCGCCCTGCTGATGCGGCTGATCACCCCCAAGCGCCTCAAGGAGAACGAGGACGCCATGTGGGCGCTCGCGGATCGGGTGCTCGACGGCTTCCTGGCATCAGGGGAAGACGAATTCATCAAGGGTTTCGCGGCCCCCTTCACCCTGCTGGTCATCGCCGAGCTGCTCGGCGTGCCTGACGAAGATCGCGACACCTTCGTCAACAACATCCACCGGCACGCGGGCGGTGGAGTCGGGGGGACCGGTGCGGATGCGCTGGCGCACAACCCGCTGGAATTCCTGTACGGGGCGTTCGCCGATTACATTCGGGACCGCCGCCGCGAGCCGCGCGACGACGTGCTGACCGGCCTGGCCGCTGCCACCTTCCCCGACGGCTCCACTCCCGATGTCGACGACGTGGCCCGCGTGGCGACCAACGTCTTCTCGGCCGGCCAGGAAACCACGGTGCGGCTGTTGGGTGCGGCGCTGCAGACCATCGGGGAGCGCCGCGACATTCAGGAGCAGCTGCGCAGGGACCGCAGCCTGATCGGAAACTTCATCGAGGAGGCGCTACGCGTCGAGAGCCCGGTCAAGGGAGACTTTCGGCTCTCCAGGGTGCCCACCACCGTCGGCGGTGTCGACCTGCCGGCGGGCACCACCGTGATGGTGCTGCAGGCGGCCGCCAACCGCGATCCACGCCGGTTCGCCGAGCCCGCCACGTTCGATCCGGCTCGCAAGAATGCCCGGCAACATCTCTCGTTCGGGCGGGGGATCCACAGCTGTCCCGGTGCGCCGCTGGCCCGCGCCGAGACCCGGGTGGCGGTCGAGCGGCTGCTGGACCGCACGTCCGACATCAGGATCTGTGAGCGGGTGCACGGCCCGGCGAATAACCGCCGCTACCAATACGTTCCGACCTACATCTTGCGTGGCCTGACCGAGCTACATCTGGAGTTCACGCGGGCATGAAAGTTTGGGTTGATGACCAGTGCTGTCGCGGTCACGGTATGTGTCTGACGCTGTGTCCGGAGGTGTTCAGCCTAACCGACGACGGCTATTCGGTCGCGATAACATCCAATGTGCCAACCGAATTGGAGAAAGCCACCCGCGAGGCCATCGAGTGCTGCCCGGAGCAGGCGATCAGCGAGAGGTGAGCACCGTCTCGTCGAGACCGAGATCGACTTCGACGTTCATCGCAGCACCCGCACCGGCACGTTCCGCCAGCCGGCGACATTTTGCATATGGACGCGCTGGCAGCCCGCCCAATCCACCTCGTAGCGGGGCATGAAGTCCAGCAACTTCGCCAGCGCGATGGCGCTCTCCATGCGCGCCAATGCCGCGCCAAGACAGCTGTGAATCCCGTAGCCGAACCCCAGGTTCAGCGCTTGGTGTCGGTCGCGGTCGATGTCGAGCTTGTCGGGATCGGTCCAGGCCCTCGGGTCACGATTGGCCGCACCGTTGATGAGGAAAACCGGCTTTCCGGCCGGGATCGTGACGCCGTGCAGCTGGACGTCTTTCATACAGCGGCGGACCTGATACTGGGACGGAGCTTCGTAGCGCAGTAGTTCTTCGACCGCGGCATCGATCTTGCTGTGATCGTCGAGCAACTTCTGCCACTGCTCGGGAAATCGGGCGAACACTACCGGCGCGTTGCCAACGAGCTTGGTTACGGTCTCCGCGCCGGCGCCACCCAATAGTGTTGCAAATCCCGCGATTTCGATGTCGTCTAGCTTCGTCGCTTGCCCGTCCTCACGTTCGATCTCGGCGTTGATCAACCTAGTGAACAGGTCATCGCGCGGCTTGGTGCGGCGTTGCTTTACCAGCTCGTAGTACAACATCGCGGTATCGATGTTGGCTTGCATCCCCTGCTGGCCGACTTCGACCTGCCCGGGTTCGCGATGCAGTGACTCGTCGATCCAGTGGCGCACCTGCTGAGCGTGCCGCTCCGGTACCCCGAGCATGGTCGTGATCACCTCGACCGGAAACGGACCGGAAAAATCCGCCACCACATCGAACCGATCGGGATCGGCGGCGCTGAGGTACTTGTCGATCTTCTCGGTGACCATCTGTCGCTGGGACTGGATTGCGCGCGGGGTGAAGACCTTGTTGAGCAGGCTGCGCATGTGGCGATGCTCGGGCGGGTCCATAAAGATGATCGACCTCTGCTGCGTCCGTTGCCCGGATCGCACCATCGACAGGTCGATGCCGTAGGCCGACGAATACGTCTCGAAATCCTTTAGCCCCGCGGCCACATCCGCGTGTCGAGTCAACGCGTAGAAGTCGTACTCCTCGCTGTAGTACACCGGCGCTTCCTCTTGCATCCGCCGGTAGGTCTCCCAGGCTCCGTTGAAAAACTCTTCGGAGAACGGATCGAAGATCACCTTCGATTTGGTCATCGCACACTCCTGGCTGGCGAGTTGCGGGCTGGAACAATTACAGCGGAAGGCCTGACTGTAACGCTAGCCCGAACTTACCTCTGGTAGCGGGGGCACGGAACATCGCGGGTGGTTGTAGGCGGGTGTCCGCGCCGAGGGCTGGCGCATCGCGCACAACACCTGCCGCTCCCGCGGCTCGCTCGGCGGCCTACCCCGACGTCTACCAGCAAGAATGGATCGGCGACCGGCCAACGCTGTCATGGCAACGGCCACCTCCCCGAGATTAAATCAACCGTAGGTTAAATATTGACTATTGGCTATAGTGTGCTTCGTGTACGGACAGGGGATGGGTTATTGGCGCAGGCGCCGCGACTGGTTTCGGAGGGGTCGGCCGGTGGCCAGTGCGGCAATCGCGGCCATGCCACCAAACCCGCAAAGTGTTGCGGCCCGGCCATCGGCGGGTCTGCCGGCTGAGGGGATGGGACAGCTCGATCGGTCAGGGGTAGGTGTCGATGAGGCGGGCTCCGGTCATGCGGTTGCCGACGCCGTGGTGACGGGTTCGTACCGGACTTCGCGTGGCATGGTATGACGGCACCCATCTGGATTGCCTCGCCGCCGGAGGTACATTCCACGTTGTTGAGTACCGGGTGCGGCCCTGCTTCAGTGCAGGCGGCTGCGGCAGCGTGGAAATTGCTGTCCGCCGAATATGCCTCGGCGGCAGAGGAACTCACAACGGTGCTGGGGGTGGTGCGGGCCGGGGCGTGGGACGGGCCAAGCGCGGAAAGCTACCTGACGGCGCACGCGCGGTACTTGGTGTGGCTGACCAAGACCAGTGCCGACTGCGCGGCGATGGCTAGTCGGCATGAGGAAGTGGCCGCAGCCTACGTTAGCGCGTTGGCCGAGATGCCAACGGTGGCGGAACTAGCCGCCAATCACGCCAGCCACGCGGTCCTACTCGGGACGAATTTCTTTGGGATCAACGCGATCCCGATCGGCGTCAATGAGGCTGACTATGCGCGGATGTGGATTCAGGCGGCCGTCACAATGAGCGGCTATGAACAGGCCTCGGATGCGGCGTTGGCCGCGGCTCCGTGTGTCACTTCGCCACCGGTGCTGCTCGACGCCAGCGCTGGCGTCAT
This sequence comes from Mycobacterium decipiens, assembly GCF_963853665.1. Lineage (NCBI taxonomy): Bacteria > Bacillati > Actinomycetota > Actinomycetes > Mycobacteriales > Mycobacteriaceae > Mycobacterium > Mycobacterium decipiens. Next base: position 4,437,623 of record NZ_OY970459.1, on the reverse strand, counting down.
CGGCGCCGGCCTCGCCGGACCTGCGACGTTGGTGGGCGCGATCCCGATCATGACCATAATTTCGATAATTATCCAAATCCTAATCATTGTGCTGTACGCAGCCGTCATGTGGACGGTCGTGATCGTGTTTTTCTTCCTGCCGGTTGCGATCGGTTGGCTCTCGATCCTTGCATCGATCTTTGCATCGATCGTGGCGATCCTCTTGACGCCTCCGCTCCTCATGGTCGCGACGCCATTCGTCCTGGCTGGTTCCTTGATCGCGTTGCCGACTTCGTTGGCCACTGCCGTGCCGATCGGTGTTGGTCAGTACCTTTACCACCTGTCGAACGTGGCCGCGGAGCCTATCGAAGTCGGCCTAGCGACGGCCGACGCGGAGTCTGCCGCCGCTCACGCTGAGCCGCAGTCGGATGAGTTTGCTGCGGTGAAACCGGCGACGAATTGGGCGTCGGCCGCGGCGCCGCAAGCCAGGCTGGTGTCGGCCGTCGCGCCGGCCGATGCGAGCACGTCGGCGTCGGTAGTGGCAGCTAACCGGGGTGCTGGTACCTCGGGATTTGCGGGGGCTCTCGGTAAGGAGTCCACGCGGGGGCCTGCGGGATTGTCCGTATTGCCTGGCTCAGAGTTCGGCGATGGTCTCCGAGTGCCGATGGTGCCGGCCAGCTGGGAGTACAACCTGGCAGGCGATGCGACTTGAGTCGGGTGAAACCCGGGGTTGTCGGCGGAGTCGGCATGCCCCGTTTGGTTGATCCAGGCTGTGTGCGGATCTTGTGACCCTGTTGTAGGCAGCAAACTCGGCAAGATCATGGCGCCGAGATACTGGCACCAGTCGTGGTTCATGCGTCAGCGCGTAGCACGAGCACGCCGCTGGGGGTGAGTCCGCCGCTACTGACCACACCGACGTGGGCGTCGGCGACCTGGCGTGCGCCGGCCTCGCCGCGCAGTTGGCTTACGGCTTCATGCAGCAGACCCATGCCGTGGGTGCGGCCGTGCGAGAGCTGGCCGCCGTGGGTGTTGAGCGGCAGCAGGCCGTCGCGAGCGATGTTCTTGCCGCCGTCCAGGAATTCCTTGGCCTCACCGATCCCGCAGAATCCCAGCGCTTCGATCCAGGACAGGCAGTTCATGGTGAACCCGTCGTAGAGCTCGGCGACGTCCACGTCGACGGGCCGAAGCGAGGTGCGCGTCCAGACATGCGCGGCTTGGCCCAGCACCTGCGGCTCGTGGGTCAGGGTGCTCTGGTCCCAGTCGATGCGCTCGATGATCTGCGTTCCGACCGCCTCGACCAGGACGGGCGGTTTGGCCAGATCGCGGGCGGCGTCGACGGCGGAGACAATGACCGCTATCGCGCCGTCGCACGGTACGTCGCAGTCGTAGAGCCCGAACGGTGTGGTGATGGGCCGCACGTTGAGATAGTCGTCCATCGTCATCGGGGACCGGTATACGGCGGTCGGGTTGAGCTCGGCATTGGCCCGTTGGTTCAACGCGATCCAGCCCAGCGTCTCTTTCGTGGTGCCATAGCGATGGAAGTGGCGTTGCGCGTTGATCGCCAGGGTGTGTGCCGCTGACGTGGCGCCGAACGGGTATTGCCAGCTCGCGGTGCGGCCGCCGGGCTGCGCGATCCTGCCCTGCTTCGCCAGCTCGCTGTAGGTGGCCTCCCACAAGGTCCGAAAGCACAGCACGTGGCGGGCCAGTCCGCCGGCGACCGCGAGCATTGCCGCGATCACCGATCCGCCTGGGCCGAAGGTCTCGATGCCCCCGTTGTGCCATGTCGGCCGGATGCCCAGGGCCGCTTCCAGCGCGGTGATTCCGCCCTCGCCGAACCCGCCGAGATTGCCCCCGCCGGGGTAGGTCGATAGGCCGTCGATGTCGGCGAAGGTCAGGCCGGCATCGATGATGGCCGCCTCGCAGGCCCGCACCGTCAGTGACAGCGGGGCCACCATCAACCGGCGGCCGATCTCGGACATGCCGATCCCGGTGAGCGCGACCTTGTCTTCGAACTTCTCGGTGGTCAGCATGGGGCGGACGTAGTCGCCGAAGCGCTCCGGTGCGATCTCATCGGCCGGCAGGGGAGCGAGCGCGGTCTCGGCAGCCGGGCGAAACAGCGGCAGCCACACGTCCTCGACCTGCTCGAAGACGACCTCCACCTGTTGACCGAGTTGTAGCTGATCGGGATCGCACGAGACGATGTTGGTCGTCAGCCGGACCCGGGGGTCTTCCGTGATCGCCACCTGCGCAACCACGTACGGCGCGGGCAGCCCAGGCAGGCTGAACCGATGGTTCACGGTGAACCCGGCCAGTGTCGCCCTGCCGGAGACGGCCCGTACGCCTACCCGGCGCGAGCGGCAGTAGCGGCACACCGGTGCCGGCGGATGGATCAGCGCCCGGCAGTCCGTGCACTCTTGGAGCCGGAGTGTGCCGTCGGCGCCCGAGTGCCAATAGAACGCGTTCTCATCGGTGATCAGGGGCAGCGGTCGTGTCATCGCGTGAATCCCCACTCAGCTTCATTCGCCTCGGTTTTGAGGTGAGCGGCGGGATCCTCGTCGATGTTTGGCGGTGGCGGCAGGTCATCGGGTCGGCGTTCATCCCGGTCCATGATGGCGTGCACCGGGCAGTCCATCAGCGCCCGCATCACCGCGTCGCGGTCCTGGTCGGATACCGTGCCGTCGCCAATGAGTGACGCGTATCCCCAATCGTCCAGGGAGAAGTATCCGGGCGCCTTCTTGGCGCAGCTGCCGAAGCCGTCACAGATGGTGCGGTCGAGGCGGATTCGCATCGGTTCGGTCACGCGGATACCACCGCCTCCACCTCATAGGGCCGTTCGGCGCTGAACTCGCTGGCACGGCATGCTTCGCACCGGTGGCCGAGATGGCGGGTCACCTCGTGCGGAAACTGGTCGAGCAGACTCCCCGCCACATTGGTCGCGGCGTCCAGTGTGGCGCATGCTCCACGACCGCGCAGCACTACCGACCAGCGCCGCAACCGGCCTAGGTCCGCTGTGCTGGCAGCGCCGTCGCGCAGCGCCCCGGCGACCGCAGCCATTGCCGCGGTGCCGTTGAAACACGAGCCGCATTGCCCGGCGTTTTCTCGGTCGAAGTAGGCCAACACCGATGCGGCGACCGCAACGGGACAGTCCTCGGTGATCACCGCGATCGCACCACAACCCAGACCGCTGCCGACACTGCGCAGCGTCTCGTGGTCCATCGTGGTGTCCAGCACAACGCGATTCAGCAGCCCGGAGAAATAGCCGCCGAGCAGCGCACCTCGGACTCGCTCGGATGAAACCCCGTGTAGCGCAAGCAGTTGAGTGAACGGCAAGCCGTGCGGGATCTCGTAGAGACCCGGTGCTCTGCCGGCGCCGGTCACGGTAACCATGAATGTACCCGGTGACTTTGACGTGCCCAGCGAGCGGAACGCCGCCGCGCCATGGTGCTGCAGGTAGGGCAGGTTGGCCAAGGTCTCGACATTGCTCACCAGGGTGGGTCGCCCACCGACGCCGGTTTCGAATGGCCTGGGCGGCTTGTCCATCGGCTTGACCGGACCGCCGTTTATCGCGCGGGTGGCGGCGGTCTCCTCGCCGGCGATGTATCCCGGATCGACCCGCCACAGCTCGACAGGAACGTCCCCGAACGCACCGGTTTCGACTTCGGTCAATGCGGCTTCTACGCTGTGGGCGGCTTTCGGATCGGACACATAGACATAGGCGCGGTCGGCGGCAACTATGGTTGCGGCCAATCGCAGTCCATCGAGAACCAGGTGGGGGCGGTGCCGCAGCAGCCATCGATCCTTGACCGAAGCCGGTTCTCCCTCTTCGCCATTCGCGATGATGACGGCGCCACCAGCGACGCTGCCGTTGTCTCGCACCGCGCGCAGTTTCACCGCAAGCGGAAACGCGGCGCCGCCACGCCCGAGCAGTCCGCTGGCTTCGACTTCGCCCAGCAATTGGTCGGCGCCGGCAGGCCGGCGGTAGCCGCCGAGCGTGCGATACATCGCGAAGTCTTCCCGGTCCTCGCGGGGGAGCGTGCCCAGCAGCCGTGGTGGACACCCTGGCCAGGCGGCGACGGTGAACTCGGTGTGCGTGGTCTTCATGGCCTAGTGCGGATTCGTTGCCGCTAGGGTGGGCCCATGCGGACTGCGGTGGTGCGGGTCAACGTCGATCCGGGCGGTGTGCTCACCCCTGCGCAGCTTCGCGAGGGCATGACGGTGCTCCTTGGGCTCACCCGCGAAATGGGTGCCGACGTCGTGGAAAACGATCTCACAGCCATGCCGGCCGGTCGCCGCGAAGTGCAGCTGCTGATCGCCGGTGAGGATGCCGATGCCGCAAGGAAGGCCGCACTTGATCTGTGCGACAGGGCTTTTGCCCCCAGCCCGGTAGCCGGTGTGGTCACCTTCGTCAGCAGGGGAACCGACGACGACGCCCACGGTGTGCTGGCCGCATTCGGGCTCACTGGCGAGATCCTCCGACTGCCCGGCGACGACGGCTTCGACGTCGTCTACGTAACGCTGCGGGAAGCCGACCTCGAGCGCATCCCAGAAAGCCGGATCCATACGGCTCTCGAAGCGTCGCTCAACTGCGAGGTCCACATTCGTACCGGCTAACGCGCCGGGTAGCGCATTTTGCGACATCACGAGCTCAAGAATTCCAGGATCGCGGGCGCTGCCTGCACCCACGTGTCAAACATGTTGAAGTGCGCAACCTTTCCCGCGGCTCGTTCCTCAGCGGCCCGCTCCCAGGCATCCTCCGGCCAGGGCGGATCGATCAGCTCAGATCCTCTGATCAGGCAGCTCACCTCCAGCGACGTTCGCTTTGGATGGTCCCAATCGTTTTCGCCACCACGGATTATCAACGTGGGAACCCGGATCCGGGAAAACATTTCGTCGTCGACACCGGGAATGGTCTGACCAGGCTTGGGAACGAACGCGTTGAGCCAGCGCAGCATCACGGTAAGGAACTCATCGGTGTCGAGGTCGAGGAACCGCTGTCTGTTGTTCGGGTTCTCCGCGATGCGCTCTCGCCATTCGGGAACCTTCAGCAGCCCCTCGATCCCCGACCAGCGCACCGCCTGAATGCTCGGCAGCACATAAAACGCGCCGAGCTGATACATCCCGAACACTCCGCCGACAATGTTCCACACCACCAGCTTGGTGACCAGCTCGGGATAGAGCATCGCGGTGAGCATGGAATCCCTTGCCCCGCCGGATCCGCCAGCGATAATGCAGCTCTCGACGTCGAGCGCACCGAGCAGGCCGTACAGGGTCTGGGCGCGCATGTGCGACTCGCTTTGCCCGTAGAACTGCACATCGGAGACACCGCAGTTCGGCCGGTCCCAGAGCAGTACCCGGTAGCCGCCGTCGACCAGAGCCTCGGCCAGCGGACGCAGTCCGGGGACGTCTTTGCTGAACCGGCCGCCCGGCGTCAGCACAATGAGATCGCCTGATTCACCGAGGATTTCGTAGACGACGTTTCCGCCGTTCACCTCGATGGCGGATGCTCGATGGTGCTGCAGCGTCACGCCATCACCAGCACGTCGTTGCCGACCACGCGGACCGGGTAGGTGCGGATGCTCCACTCCGGCTTGACCGCGGTGGTACCGGTCGCGAGTTCGAATCCCCATTGATGCCAAGGGCAGTAAATGTATTCCTGATCGCGGACCATGACGGCGTCACCAGCGGCGGTCTCGTCAACGACGGTGCGTCCCCGGGCGCGCCCCGAGCACAGCGGACCACCCTGGTGCGGGCAGTAGTTCGCGATGGCGTAGAAGCTGCCGTTGACGTTGTACACTCCCACTCCGTGCCGGCCGATCGGCACCAGTTTGTGGGTACCCGGCGGAATCTCGTCCACCGTCGCGACGACGTGTTCGCGGCCCTGAGCAAGGCGGGGTCGCGTACTCTCCTTGGGCATTCAGAACACCCGGGTCTGACCCTCGAGAACTGGAACCGTTTCCGGTAGGTGATAAGTCGCGATGCCGTTTTTGAACATGACCGCATCTCGGGCAGCCTTGGGAAGGTGTTTGACCAACCAGCGCGGGTCGTCGAAGGTCCAGTGCGGGTAGTCGGAGGAGTACAGCAGGATCTTGTCGCACTCCATCCACTCCAACGCGCGAGTCAACTCGGTCTTGTCTTCCGGGTAGTCCAGCGGTTGCGTGGTGAATTTGATGTGCTGCTTGACGTAGTCCGACGGCTTGCGCTTGATGTTCATACGCGTCTTGCGCGCTTTGTAGATCGCGTCCATGCGCCACATCAGCGGCAGAATCCAGGTGAAGGCGTGCTCGACGAGCACAATGCGCAGCGTCGGGAACCGATCGAAGACACCGTCGAAGATCAGGCTCATCACCTGGTTGGCGGCCAGCAGCGAGTAGGTCACCATGAAATCGTGGTTGTAGCTGGGAAAGCCTACCGGCGGCATGGGCAGCATTTCGTAGTTGCTGCGCGACAGATGGCAGCTCACGGTGATGTCGTGTTTGGTGGCAGCCGCCCAGACCGGGTCGTAGCTTGGGTGCCCCCACGAGGGGCGCGGTTCGGCCTTTAACAGGATCTGCCCCATGTAGGGGTGCCCGGCCCACCGTTCGATCTCGGCGGCGGCGCCGTCGGGATCCTCGATCGCCACGCAGATCGAGCCTCGCCAGCGCTGGTGCCAGTTGTTGTGGCTATCCAGCCAGTGATTGGCCTGCCAGTCATTGAGTGCGCACGAGAACGCCTGGTGTGCGCCGGGCAGCCGAGGTGTTCGACCGCCCGGCTCTAGGATCGCGATGTCGGAGCCGGCTTCCATGATCAGCTGGCGGAACGCCATATCCGGGTCACTGCCGGGGAATTCGCCGTCGGGTGGGAAGGTGTCCACCCGCATGGCGTAGCTGTGCGCGTAGTCCGGGGCGTCGTAGTAGATCAGCTCGCCGACCTTGTGTTCGGCGAAGAACTCGCTTCGCCAGGGCTCCGGTATGTACTGGGTGATCTCGCCTCGTTTGGGCACCGGGTGGACGTCCGAGTCGACGCACCGCACGGCTATGCGCTCGGCGGCGGGAACCCGTTCCTGCGTGTGAGTCAGCGTCATCGCAATCTCCTCGGTCTCCCTCGCTCGCTTCAATTGTGCGACTAGCGCGTCGCCAGGTCGACAGAAATGTCGATCTCGTAGAGGTTGGCAGCGTTGCGCCAACACAGCTTCTCGCGTTGTTCGGCGGACAGGGCTGCGGGTAGCCTGCCTGCGTCGGCGCACTGCCAGTGTGGATAGCTGGAGCCGAACATCACCATGTCGTCCTTGCCGGTGAAGCCGAACCACTCACCGGCGAACTCGGCATCGCCGGGGCCATCGAGGCTGCCCTGGACGAAGTACACATGGCCGGGCAGGTAGTCACTGGGTATCCGCGGCGCCCAGGGTGTCTGTTCCAGATGCGGCCTGCCGAACACGTCCATCCGCCAGATGAACGGCGTCAGAAAGTCCGCGGCACCATCGGCCCACACGAACTTCAAGCTGGCGAACCGCTCGAAGACTCCCTCGGCGATCATGTTCATCAGGTGGTACAGGTAGTTGAGCGCCATGAAGCTGACGTACTGCTCGTAGGTCCGCGTATGCCCGGAGGGTGTCGGCGGAAGCGCGACGCCCTCGCCGGATTCGATGTGGACCGCGACCGGAAGGTTGGCTTCGGCGGCGGCTTCCCACAGGGGCCAGAACTGGGGCTTGCCGTAGAGCTCGCGGGATTGCAGCGGTACCCCGATCTGGACTACGCGCGGGTGCGCACGCCACTTCTCGATCTCGCGCAGCGCGCCCGCGATATCGTCGGGATTCACCCGGATAGTGCCGCGGAACCGGTCACCGAACTCGTCGGACTCCAGCCAGCGTGACACCATCATCTCGTTGTGGGCCGCGTGCAGCGCGGTGCCGAGGTGCCGGTCCGGCATGATGCCCCGCCCCATCGGATGCAGTATCGCGATGTCGACGCCGCGGTGTGAAAATAGTTCATTGCCAACGAATTCCGGATCCGATCCTGGATCGCGGCGGTTGGGGCCTTCAGTGTTCGGGGCGTACTCGCTACCCGGCGCCCCGTACCAATCCATCTCATAATCGGGGAATCCACGGCTCTTGAACGGCTCGTGCAGGAAGTCGCGCAGGTCTTTGTTGGATCCGAAGAAGATGTGCACGCTCGCGTCGATGAGGGGCGTTTGTGCTCCGTCGGCGTGTTCGATCACCAATGCCACCCTCCGGCCCTGGAAGCTAACGTGAGCCCGGCCAGATCGTATGGTAGATAATCTAACATTCTCGCTAGCCGCCCATCAATGGATTTCCGGTAGCTGCCAATGCTGCCAACGCAATGCAAGTATTGTTCTTCGCTGAGGATAATAACATTCTCGCTTGGTTGACGGAGTCAGTCGAACGGCCCCGCCTAGTTGCAGGCCGAGGTGATGATCCGCCCGCCGCCGAGCCTGGCCATGGCGTCGTTCTTCGCGGTGTGGCGGGTACCTCCGACTCCGCCGTGGAAAGTCGAGCCGTCATAGGCAACCGCGCCGCATTGGGTGAAGCTGCTTATCACCTGGCAACTGGGGTGGCCGCACATTGTCAGGGCGTCGATCTCCGCCTGCGCTCGGGTTCGGTGGTTCCAGGCCTTGCCCACCGTGCCGTTGTCGGCAATGGCGATCGCTCCATACTCGGGGGTGATCGGCGGGATCGGAGGGATGGGAGGCACAACGGAGATCACGCCATTGTTGGTACGGGCTCTTGCTTTGTCGGTATGGACGCCCGCCGCACTAATCGGTGCCCACGATCATCGCAGCGGCGGCCACCAGGCCGACGACGGCAAGCGTGACGCCGCGGGGGAGTTTGATCGTCATCTCGTGGCTCCCTGATCGCTTGATGAGCGATGAGCTTCGGCGACTGTGACGGCGCTTCGCTGCTCTGATGAAAGGCGCGACGCCAGGCGAAGCCCATGCTCGCCGTCCGGCAATTCCAATTACCATCCTACGCTTCGCGGGGTGGTGTCGAGCCTGGTGAAGATCTCGCCGCCCGTGCCAAAGTGGCCAGAAGTCCATCACGCCAACGGCTTCCGCGAACGTGGCACCGTGACGAGCCCGCCAAGTATCAGGTTCGTCGTTGTGGAAGAGGCGTTCGGGTTGGCGGTGGCTATTGGTTCGGGGTTGGCCGTGGTCGAGTGGTGGCTGGGGATCCATGCGGTTTGGCCGTTGGGGAGCTTGCTTGTGTGCCAGCCAGATCAATCGATAGCGGTCAACATATGGTGGCTCGGTGGTAGGCGGAGAGGGCGTTATGCGGATAGTTCGCTTATCGCCGGGAAATCGCGTCGTGCCGCGAAGTACGGGCGGTGCCCAGCCTCACCGCCTGGCGGGACGGCTTGGTCGGCGATATGGCGACTGCGTTCAATTTCGCAGTTCCGCCCGGCCATCCGGTGCTGAACCCATTGCCGAAATTGCCCCAATACGTCCCCAACGCGTTACTGGGAGATATCGTGAACTCATACTCGTCGCCATTTCCCTATCGGGTGCCCTTCCCGCGGTCGATGCGAACACAGGAAACCGCACCCGCGCGTGGGATTCCCAGCGGCCCTTGCTAATCGGTAGATATGGCTGCCTCGAACAGGCGGGTCATCAGCCGAACCTGCGTGCTACGGCCGCGCCCACCTTGCACAGTTGAGGCGAGATCCGTACGGAGAAAAGGGGATTGAACACATCCTCCCGTAGTCGGGTCAGCCTGGAGGTCTTGATGAGCCAGCGGCCGTCGATCTTCTCATAGGTTTCGTGGTAGTGACCGCGCCCATTGAGATTGACGGCCGGGGCCACCCGCACCACATCCTCGAGCGCCCATACGCCGATCGCGGTCGTTGCCGACGTCAGCGCGATCTCCAGCGCGTGCACCTGATGCACCGTGGGCTGTGTTCCCAGGGCGTTGCGCACATAGGACACAAACTCGTCGGCACCGCGGATCAGCTTCCCGCCGGACTGCGACGTGTCGCTCACGAAACCGTCGGTGAAGAGCAGTCGTCCCACCGCTTGGTGTCCAGGTGTCGGGCAGTATCGAGCCTTGAGTTGCTTGATCGCCTCGATCTCGCACAGCGTTGTTGCGGCCTCCACCATATGCGGTCCCTTCGTCGATGCGCGATCAATACCCGAGTAGCCAGTTTTAGAGATTACTACTTCCGGATCAGAGAATGATATTCTCGCAACACGGGGTGAGGACAGGAGGCGGCCTGCGATGCTGTTGGAATTCGATGCTGATCAGCGGCTGTGGCAGCACACCGTTCGCGATGTCGTCACCAGGCAGTGTCCGCCGTCGCTGGTGCGCGGCGTCGCCGAGAACGGTGCCGACTCGAGCCCGCTATGGAAGGTCTACGTGGACCTCGGCTGGACCGAGCTGAACGAACCGGCCCGCGCGGTGGAGCTGGCAATTGTGTTCGAAGAGCTGGGCCGCGCCACCGATCCCACCCCATTCCTGGCGACGATGAGCCAGTTCGCCCCGTTGGCCGCCGACCGGTTCGATCCGCACCAGTCGGGTACCGCTGTGTATAGCGGTGTGACGGCGTGCCGGGACGCCGAGGGTTGGGTGTTGGACGGTACGGCGCGCCATATTCTCGACGGCGATCGCGTCGACAGGTTGGCGGTGGCGACCGATGCCGGAGTGTTCATCGCGGGGGCCGGTCAGGCGTCGGCTCGACGCGAAGCGGTATTCGACCCGGTTTTGCATGTCGCCGATCTGTCGTTCTGCGAGGTTCGAGTTCCCGACAGCGCCCGGGTAACGGTGGACCGGGAGCGGGCCCGTCATATCGCATTGACCGGCATGGCCATCACGATGGTCGGTGCCTGCCAACGTATTCTGGAGCTGGTGCTCGACCATGTCCGCAACCGTCATCAATTCGGCGTTCCGATCGGTTCATTCCAGGCCGTCCAGCACAAGGCCGCGGATATGCACGTCGCGGTGCGGCGAGCCCGGGCATTGACGTACTTTGCGGCGTTGACGATTGCGGCCGATGATCCCCGGCGGCGGTTGGCGGCCGCGATGGCCAAGGCGGCGGCGGGTGAGTGTCAAGAGCTGGTGTTCCGCCATGGCTTGCAGCTCTTCGGCGCAATGGGATTCACTTGGGAGAACGACCTGCAGTTCGCGCTCAAGCGGGCCAAAGCGGGTGAGCTCATGCTTGGCGGCGCGGCGGAGCATCGGGTGCAGATCGCCGAGGAATACCGTGCAGCTGACTTTTGATTCCGACGTCGAGGACTTCCGGGCGGAGTTTGCGGCGTTTCTCGACGAGAATCTGCCCGACGCGAGCGAAACGTACGAGCGTCCCCGCTCGGTCTCTCATATGCCGCAATGGGCGCGTCGCTGGCAGAGGCTGCTGTTCGACCACGGGTGGTTGCTGCCCGGCCAGCCACCGGAATTCGGCGGGCGCAACGCGACGATCGTCCAGCAGTTCGTTCACCTCGAAGAACTGTGTCGCCGACGGATCTATCACAGTTTCAACCCGCAGGGAGTGAATATCGTTGCGGCGTCGCTGCTGTCGTTCGGTAGCGACGAACAGAAACACCGCTGGGCGGTGCCGATACTCAGGGCGCAGATCACCGCTTCACTGGGTATGAGCGAGCCGAGTGCGGGCTCTGATCTGGCTTCGCTACGTACCCGAGCCGTGCTGGACGGCGATCACTTCGTCGTCAATGGACAGAAGGTGTGGACCTCGGGAGCACACGATGCCGATGTGCTACTGACCTTTGTGCGCACCGATCCCGATGCACCAAAGCACAAGGGCATCAGTGCATTACTGATCCCGACCGATACCCCGGGTGTGCTACGGCGGCCCTTTCCGTCCATCTGCTCGGTCGATGACCTGGATTTCAACGAGGTGTTCTTCTCAGATGTGCGGGTCCCGGTGGAGAACCTCGTCGGGCCGATCAACCAGGGCTGGCGGGTGGCCAACGGCTCCCTCGGCCATGAGCGCACGATGATGTGGCTCGGCTTTGCGGATCGGCTGGACAACCTGATCGCCGATTTCCATCCCGCCACACCGCTCGACCGCGACTGGTATGCCACCGCGGTCATGGACAAACTGGCCTTGCGCCTCTTGGGTTCGGTAGCCCTGGCTGGTGCCGCTCGTGGTGAAGACGATGTGGCCGCGCTGTCGGTGCTCAAGTTGCTCGGTTCGGAGGCGGAGCTACGCGCGTGCGAACGCGCGCTGTCCGCTGCCGGCGCCGATGGACTCGTCCAACCCGCGCTGACCGGACCATATGAGCCGATGAACCTGGACCACTATTTCGCCAGTTGGTTCGAGCGCTATGCCCGCAGCTTCTCCGGCACCATCGCCGGCGGCACATCGGAGATCCAACGCAACATCATCGCCCAACGCGTGCTGGGTCTACCCCGCGGCTGAGTAGCGCGAGCAGACGCAGAATCGCACAATCGCTTGCGATTTAGTGCGATTCTGCGTCTGCTCGCGGGATCACCGCAGCCTCTTTGCGTTCGGTGACGGGCCTGGCGAGTCCCTGCTCATCGCAGATGTGCTGCAACTGGCCGAGGGTGTCGTCGAGACCGGGTCCCAGTCGGCGCCCGGGTCTGAAGGTCGCCGGCAGCTTTCGCATGCCCTGGATGACGCCGATGGTCTCATAGTGAACGGCGCCATCGGGGTCGCAACGGTAGTCGGCCATCCGGTCGAGGACCGCGGTAAGCATCGATTTGAACACGGTACGAGCCACGTTCGATCCGATGCATCGGTGAATTCCGATTCCAAAGCTGAAGTGCCGGTTTCCCTTACGATCCAGGATGATGGTGTCCGGGTCGGGGAATACCGAGGGGTCACGATTGGCCATTGCCCACGAAATCCACAGCCGCTCACCCTCTTTGGGTCGCACGCCATCGAGTTCGACGTCGGCCGAGAATGTCCTGCCGTCACCGGGCGCCGGCGTAAAGTAGCGTAGAAACTCTTCGGTTGCCGGATCGAGGAGGGTCTCGCGATTTCGCCGCAGTCGCTCTCGCTGGTCCGGGTTCTCCGAAAGCCATTCCAGCGCATGGGCAGTCAGTGCCGTCGTGGTGTCGAAGCCGCCGCCGATGACCAACCCGAGATTCCCGAGGATCTCCAGATCGGGGGCGGGCTCGCCGTCGATCCGCATCTCGACGAGGGCGTTCACCACACCGGGTCGGGGATTGTTGCGAATCTCGATCATGTTGTTGACCAGGTCGAGGCCCATCTGCCGGTGCATCTCGGTGACCCGCTGGATATCCGGGGAGTGCTCGGGGGTGTACACCGCGGCATGGACTGGCTCGCTGTACAGCTTCCACTTCTTCAGCGGGATCCCCATGATCGCCAGGGTCAGGACGGCGGGCACGATGTTGGCCAGATCGTCGACGAAGTCGATGCGGCCATGCTCGATCTTCTCGTCGATGCAGGCGCGTGTCACGTCATCGATGAACGGCTCCCAGCGCTTGACCGCGGCCGGTGACAGATACGGGTTGAGGACGTTGCGGTAGGTGCGGTGCTCGGGGTCGTCCATTTCCAGGATGCCGCCCCGTACGCCGTTGACCCGGCTGGCCGACGGGATCGCGATGCCCTTGTAGCCGCGGCGTTCGCCGTTGATGTCGTGGTCGTTGGAGACCGCAGGGCAACGGGCGAGTTCGAACACCTCGTGGCTACCCGCGGCGACCCAGTGCCCGCCGTAGGTGTCGCTCCACGCCATCGGGCACTTGGCGTGCATCTCTTCGGTGATGCTCTTGAACTGCATCCGGTACTCCGGAGAGTGCCGGTCGAAGTGATACCGGTTCTGTTTCCGAGCGCTCTGGCTACCGGCATCCTGGCCGCTCAACGCACTGTCTCCCGTGGTGCTTCAGGCACGGCGTCGTCGGTGATGACGATGGCCTGCTCCGGGCAGGAGCGCACGGCTTCGGCGACCTGGTCCTGTTGCTCGCCCGGAACCACTTCGCTGATCGCCGACGAGCTACCGTCGAGGTCGCTGAGCTGGAAAGAATCCGGAGCGATCATCGCGCACAGCGTGTGGCCTTGGCAGCGTTGTGGATCGACCCAAACCCTCACGGTGTCTCCTCCCGTCCTCAGGTATTTCGACCGCCGTTGACGCCCAATAGCTGACCGGTGATGTAGCCAGCCTCTTTTGACACCAGAAAGGCACACGCGGCGGCGATGTCTTCGGGTCTGCCCATCCGGCGCACCGGGGTCGTGGCAATGTTCTGCTCGATGTCACCGAGAAAGCCGTGTGCCTCGGCGTTGCGCAGCATCGGGGTGTCGATGAATCCCGGCGCCACGGCGTTGACGGTGATGCCACTGGGCCCGTATTCGAGCGCTAGCGCCTTGGTGAGCCCGTTGACCGCGGATTTGGCCGCCACGTAGTGCGCCATATAGGGAGTGCCGGAATGGGTGCTTGACGACGAGATGTTGACGATCCGTCCCCAGCCGGCCTCAGTCATGTCGGGCAGCACGGCCTGAATCGTGTGGAATACCCCGTTGAGGTTGACGTCGATCACCCGCGACCAGTCCTCGAAGGTGATGTTGCTAAAGCGCTTGAACCCGTCCAGGCCGGCGGCGTTGACCAGGATCGTGATGGGCCCCAACCGGTCGCGGATCGCCGACAGCGCGACGTCGACCTGCGAACGGTCCGCTACGTCGGCGGTATACGCCAGTTCCGGGTCGGACGGTTTGAGATCGATGATGGCGACGTCCAGGCCGTCGGCCCGCAGGCGACGCGCGACCGTCAGCCCGATGCCGGATCCGCCACCGGTGACGACCGCGGTCTTCATCTGCTAACCACCCAAGCCCGGTGTGAGAGCGTGGTCGTCCCGATCACAAAGAATCTCCCTTACAATTATGAGAACCATACTCTCGCAGCGGAGATTGTCGCAAGCGAACCGCAAAACCACGCCCAGCCTGTGTCAAAAGGTCGAGGTCTGGGCCATTTGGGGGCCGGTCGATCAGCTGATACTGGTCCCGGAACTTCTTGAATTCCCAGAAACCGAATGTAAGATTCGCCAAAGATGAGAATGAAATTATCGTGACCGTCATCACTCCAGTTCCAGACCGGGGGCCGCAATGCCAGCACAGGACACCGCGGAAGCCAGCAGGCGGGCTCGACCAGCTCGCGCGGGCGACGGGGCCGCGTCACACACCGACCGCCGGTTGTTGATCGACGGCAGGCTCATCGCGACCGACACGACGTTCCGGTCGATCAATCCCGCCACCGGTGTGGTCCTGGGCCACGCTCCGGATGCCGGTGTGACCGAGGCCGAGGTAGCGATCGCGGCGGCGCGGCGTGCGTTCGACACAACCACCTGGCCGACCGATGTCGAATTGCGGATCCGCTGTCTCGATCAGCTGCATCGGGCGCTGGCCGACCACGCCGAGGAGTTGCGCGACCTGACGATCGCCGAGGTGGGCGCCACCCGCGCGCTGACCCACGGCCCCCAACTCGATGAGCCGATCGGCATCGTGCGGTTCTATGCCGACCTGCTTCGTACCTATCGGTTCACCGAGGACCTCGGCGAAAAGGAATCGCGGGGCATGCAACATCACCGCTGGGTGGAGCGGGAGGCCGCGGGGGTGGTGGGGGCCATCATCGCCTACAACTACCCGAACCAGCTCGCGCTGGCCAAGCTGTCCCCGGCGCTGGCCGCCGGGTGCACCGTGGTGCTGAAAGGCGCACCGGACACGCCGTTGATCACGCTGGCGCTGGGCGAGTTGATCGCCAAGCACACCGACATCCCCGATGGCGTGGTGAACGTGCTGAGTTCGTCGCGTCCCGCCGTCGGAGAAGCGCTGACCGCCAGCCCCGATGTCGACGTGATCACCTTTACCGGCTCAACCGCGGTCGGTCGGCGGATCATGGCCGCGGCCAGCGGGACCGTCAAGCGCGTCTTCCTGGAATTGGGCGGCAAATCGGCAGTGATCATGCTCGATGACGCCGATTTCGCCGCCGCGAGCATGTTCGCGGCGTTCAGTATGGTGACCCACGCCGGCCAAGGGTGCGCACTCACCTCTCGGTTGCTGGTGCCCCGCTCGCGCCACGACGAAATCGTCGAGCTCATCGCGGCGAACTTCGCCAAGGTGCGGCACGGCGACCCGGCCGATCCGAGAACGTTCATGGGGCCACTGATCAACGAGCGGCAGCGAGACAAGGTTGACGGCATGGTCGCGCGGGCTGTCGCGGCCGGCGCGACCTTGGTCACCGGCGGCAAGCGACTCGATCCCGGCTATTTTTACGCGCCCACCCTGCTCACGGGTGTCGATCCGGACAGCGAGATCGCCCAGGAGGAGGTCTTTGGGCCGGTCCTCGTGGTTATCGGATTCGATGACGACGACGACGCGGTGCGGATCGCCAACAACTCCATTTATGGACTGGCCGGGGCCGTCTTCAGTCGCGATCAGGACCGGGCGCTCGCGGTGGCCCGCCGGATCCGCGCCGGATCGTTTTCGATCAATGGCGGTAACTACTTCGGCGCTGATAGCCCGTTCGGGGGCTTCAAGCAGTCGGGTGTTGGCCGCGAAATGGGGGTTGCCGGCATGGAGGAGTTCTTGGAGCGCAAGACCTTTGCTGTCCCGGTTTCGAGGATGCCCGCATGAAACCACTGGAAGGCATTCGCGTTCTGGAAGTCGCCATGTACGGGTTCGTCCCGTCGGCGGGCGCCGTGCTGGGTGAATGGGGCGCCGATGTGATCAAGGTTGAGCACGCGGTGACCGGCGATCCGCAGCGCGGCCTGCGGCAGACCGGCATGCTGCGGGTGGAGGGCGACCCCAACCCCAACATCGAGCACGCCAACCGCGGCAAGCGCAGCATCGGACTGGATATGTCGGTACCCGACGGAAGGGAAGTGCTCTACGAGCTGGTCCGCCGCTCCGACGTGTTTCTGACCAGCTTCCTGCCCGACGCGCGCCAGAAGTTCGGCATCGACATCGACGACATCAAAGCGGTCAACCCGTCGATCATCTACGCGCGCGGCAGTGCGCTCGGTCCCCGCGGCGCAGAGTCCGGCAAAGGTGGCTACGACATGACGGCCTTCTGGTGTCGTGCCGGAACCGCCGCCACCATCACTCCGATGGGCTATGCCGGGACGATCAATCCGCCTGGACCGGCCTACGGCGACACCATCTCCGGCACCAACCTCGCCGGCGGCATCGCGGCGGCGTTGCTCAAACGCGAGCGCACCGGCGAACCGTCCGTCGTCGACGTGTCGTTGCTGGGCAGCGGCCTGTGGTCGCTGGGTCACACGGTGGCGTTGACCAAGCACCTTGGTCAGCTCATGCAAGCGCCGCCGCCCGGCATACACGGCTCACCCGTGAACCCTCTCGTGGGGGTGTACCCGACGGCCGACGGCCGCTACATCTCCCTGGTGATGATGCAGCCGACCAAGTACTGGGCCGATGTGTGCCGGCACATCGACCGGCCCGAGCTGGCCAACGATCCACGCTTTGACACCCCCGAAAAAATCTCCGCCAATACCGCCGATGCTGTGGAGATCTTGACCAAAGTCATCGCAACACGCACGCTTGCCGAGTGGAGCGAACGCTTTGCGACGCTCGCGGGACCTTGGGCGCCGGTGCAGGATACCCTGCAAGCGGCCGACGACGCGCAGATCCGGGCAAACGAGTATTTGGTGCGCGCAGGAGAACTCGAACTGGTCTCCAACCCGGTGCAATTCGACGTCACGGCGCCGCAGACCGGGCCGGCGCCGGGATTCGCCGAGCAGACCGACGAGATCCTGGCCGAACTCGGACTCGACTGGGACCGCATCATCGAACTCAAGACGGCTGGCGCGGTCACTTAGGGCCGGAGCTTTCCTGCAATGTTTAAGCCGGACGCCACTTCTGTCGGAACTCACCGGGGCGCATCGGCGAGTTGTCGGATAACGGTTGTGCGTTTTCCGTTCCGCCTGGACGCGACATGAGTCATAATCGCCAAACGCTCCAAGAGGTGGGGGCAGGGTCGGGCCGGCATCGTATTGGGGCGCCAACTCACGCAACGGAACGGAGGACTGGCGTGAGGAGGGAGACGGTTCTTGAGCCGAGATGCCATAGTTGGCAACATATTTCGCCTCGGTCGGTGCGAATAGTCCAGCTTCATGACGCCGACGGGGCGCAGGCGGATGGCGAATAAGAGCCGGGACCGCTGGTCACCCGGAGTGTCGTTACCAGTTGGGAACTTCTCCGGGGCAATGCAGGCGGTTGGTGGCTTGTTCGCGATGTCAGCGGAAGCGATCAAATTCGCGTTCCGCCGGCCCTTCCAAGCGCGAGAGTTCTTCGAGCAGGCGTGGTTCGTCGCCCGTGTCTCGCTGTTACCCACGTTGTTGGTGGCCATTCCGTTTACGGTTCTGGTGAGCTTTACGCTCAACATCCTGTTGCGCGAACTCGGCGCGGCGGATCTCAGTGGTGCCGGTGCCGCTTTCGGTGCGGTCACCCAGGTCGGTCCGTTGGTGACCGTGTTGATTGTCGCGGGCGCAGGCGCGACTGCAATGTGTGCCGACTTGGGTTCTCGAACGATTCGCGAAGAGATCGACGCAATGGAGGTGTTGGGGATCAACCCCGTGCAGCGGTTGGTCACACCCCGCATGCTGGCGTCCGGGCTGGTGGCCCTGCTGCTCAATAGCTTGGTGGTCATCATCGGCATTCTGGGTGGCTACACGTTCTCGGTGTTCGTCCAGGATGTCAATCCGGGCGCGTTCGCGGCCGGGATCACCCTGCTGACCGGAGTGCCCGAGGTAATCATCTCCTGCGTCAAGGCAGCTCTTTTCGGCTTGATCGCCGGATTGGTCGCCTGCTACCGGGGTTTGACGATAACCGGTGGCGGCGCAAAGGCTGTCGGCAACGCGGTGAATGAGACCGTGGTGTACGCATTCATGTCGCTATTCGTGGTCAACGTGGTCGTCACCGCGATCGGCATCCAGATGACGCCAAGGTAGGCGAGGATCAGCCGTGGCACTGCGAGCCGTCTACCCGCGACTTACCCGGAACCTCGAGAGGCCGGTCGCCACCCTGGGCCGAATCGGAGACCACACTTTGTTCTATGGCAGAGCGCTCGCCGGGGCACCGTTCGCGGTTGTCCATTACCGGCGCGAGGTCATTCGTCTCATCGCCGAAATCAGCATGGGCGCAGGGACTTTAGCGATGATCGGCGGCACCGTCGTGATCGTCGGCTTTCTGACGTTGGCGGCCGGTGGCACGCTTGCCGTGCAAGGGTACAGCTCGCTGGGCAATATCGGCATCGAAGCGCTGACCGGGTTCTTGGCGGCATTCATCAATGTCCGGATCTCGGCACCGGTGGTAGCCGGCATCGGGTTGGCGGCGACCTTTGGTGCCGGCGTCACCGCGCAGCTGGGCGCGATGCGGATCAACGAAGAGGTCGACGCGCTGGAAAGCATGGCGATTCGACCGATTTCATACTTGGTGAGTACCCGGATCGTCGCCGGGATGATGGCGATTACCCCGCTTTACAGCATCGCCGTCATCTTGTCGTTCCTGGCAAGCCAATTCGTCACAGTGATGCTGTTCGGGCAGTCGGGCGGCTTGTACAACCATTACTTCGACACGTTCCTGAACCCGATCGACTTGCTGTGGTCCTTCCTGCAGGCGGTCCTGATGGCGATCACCATCCTGCTGATCCACACGTACTACGGGTATTTCGCCTCCGGTGGCCCGTCCGGTGTCGGCCTAGCAGTGGGCAATGCAGTGCGTACCTCACTCGTTGTCGTGGTGTCGGTGACGCTGCTGGTGTCGTTGTCAATCTACGGTTCCAACGGAAACTTCAACCTCGCTGGCTAAGGGGGGACAGGTGACGCATAGGATCCCGCCGCCCGGCGGCCCAAGGGCCGGGCCGCCCAGGACCGAAGCCACCGGTGGGGGCCAGGCGCGGGCGGTCACCCGTCGCCAACCCACTCCCGGCTATGTGCGGCCTCTGGCCGGCCTGGCGACCATTGTGCTGATTGCCGGAGTCTTCGCGGTCGCGATTGCGTTGTTCAGTGGCGGATTCACCGAAAGCGTTCCGGTTACCGTATTGTCCCCGCGTGCCGGTCTGGTGATGAACCCGGACGCCAAGGTGAAGATGCGCGGCGTGCAGGTTGGCAAGGTCGCGTCGATCGAGTCGCTGCCGAACGGCGAAGCCGCGCTTCATCTTGCGATCGATCCCGCCCAGATGCACTTCATTCCGTCGAATGTGCTGGTAAACATCGCGTCTACAACGGTTTTCGGTGCGAAGTCCGTGGAGTTCGTGCCGCCCGCCGATCCCTCACCGCTGCCGCTGCACGCGGGCCAGGTGATCGACGGCAAACACCAACACGTCACAGTCGAGATCAACACCGTGTTCCAGCAACTCACGTCGGTGTTGGCGAAGATCGATCCCGCAAAACTCAACGAAACCTTGGGCGCGATAGCCTCGGCGTTCAGCGGCAGGGGCGCAAAGATCGGCCAGGCGCTGAGCGATCTGGATTCGTTTCTCGCGACGCTTCAGCCCAGTCTTGACGCACTGAGCCACGACATCGCGGCCACTCGAGTGGTGGCCAACGCCTACGCCGATGCCGCCCCGGATCTCATCAGGACGATCGACAACGCGAGCCGAATCAGCCAATCGATTGTCGACGAGCAGAGAAACCTGGATGCGTTGTTAATCAGCGTGATCGGTTTGGCCGACATTGGCAACGACGTGCTGCGCACCAACCGCAAACCACTCACCGATGTGCTGCATCTGCTGGTGCCGACCACGGATCTGACCAACGAGTACAACGAAGCGTTGACCTGCGGCCTCGGTGGGCTCGTAACGATGACTCATTTTCCGCCGCTGGCGGAACCGGGTATCTGGCTATCGGCGAGTTTGGTATGGGGTGCCGAACGCTATCGATACCCGACGCACCTGCCCAAGGTCGCGGCAACGGGCGGACCGCAGTGCCTGGACCTTCCGAAGATCCCCTTCAACAAGATTGAACCGTTTGTCGTCGCGGATGTCGGTGCCAACCCGACGCAGTACGGAAACCAGCAGCTACTCATCAACTCCGACGCCCTCAAGCAGTTGCTGTATGGGCCGATCGCTGGCCCGCCACGCAACTCCGCTCAGATCGGAGAACCCGGATGAGGCGGGGGCCGATCATCAAGTTCGCGGCCTTCGCGGTCGTGATGTTGGTGCTGACCGCGTTTCTGTTCTTCATCTTCGGCCAGTACCGCACCGGTGCGACGAATGGGTACTCGGCGGTGTTCACCGATGTATCGCGGCTCAAGACCGGACAGACGGTGCGAGTCGCCGGTATCCGGGTGGGCACGGTCACCGGCGTCGAACTGCAACCCGACAAGAAGGTCGTGGTGAAATTCGACGCCGACCGCAACATTGTGCTCACTGAGGGCACCAAAGCGGCGGTTCGGTACCTCAATTTGGTCGGCGATCGCTATCTGGAGCTCGTCGACGGCCCCGGATCGACCAAACGGCTGGCGCCGGGCGGGCAGATTCCGGTCGGCCGCACCTCACCGGCGCTTGACCTCGACCTCCTGCTTGGCGGACTGAAACCCGTTATCCAGGGCCTGAACCCGCAGGATGTCAACGCGCTCACCTCGTCGCTCATCCAGGTCTTCCAAGGACAGGGCGCAACGCTGCAGTCGTTGTTGTCGAAGACGTCGTCCTTCTCGGATGCGTTGGCCAACAACGACCAAACGGTCCAGCAACTGATCGACAACCTCAATGCGGTGCTGAGGACACTGTCCAAGGACGGCGGCAAGTTCTCCACTACGATCGATCGGCTGGAGCGCCTTGTCACCGGGCTGTCGGGAGACCGCGACACCATCGGTGCCGCTATCGAGGCCCTGGACAACGGAACCGCCTCATTGGCGGATCTGCTGGGCCAGGCGCGACCGGCGCTGGCCGGCACGGTGGATCAGCTGAGCCGGCTGGCGCCCCTGCTCGATCAGGACAAGGACAAACTCGAAGCTGCGCTGGGGAAGGCGCCGGAGAACTACCGCAAGCTGGTGCGACTTGGCACCATGGGCTCCACCATCCCGTACTACGTCTGCGGTCTGTGGCTGCGCGGTACGGACCTGAATGGCCAGACGGTGGTAGCCCCCTGGTTTAGGTCAGATGCAGGGAGGTGCGCTGAACCCTGATGTTGAAGTATCGCGGGCGTAGCCTTACTCGGGCCGGGTTCATCGGCGTTGTCCTGGTTGTGCTGGTCATCCTGGTGGGACTTTCGCCTGACCGGTTGTTGTCGTTGGCGACGGCGGTCCGGTACCAGGCGCTGTTTTCCGAAGCCGGCGGGATTGCCGTCGGCAACGCCGTAACGGTGTCGGGGATCAAAGTCGGCAAGGTATCGGATATTTCGCTGCACAATGGCGATGTCTTGGTGACCTTCACCGTCAAGTCGAACATTGCGCTGGGGACGGATAGCGCCGCGCACATCAGGACCGGTACGCTGCTGGGCGAGCGGGTGCTGACCTTGGAGTCGGCCGGCAGCGGGGCGATGCGTTCGATGGATGTCATCCCGATCTCTCGCACGTCCTCGCCCTACTCGTTGACGGACGCCGTCGGCGATCTCACCACCTACGCTTCCGAGACCGACACGGCGGCGCTCAACCATTCGCTGGACACGCTCTCGGCGACGCTCGACCAGATCGCGCCGCAATTGGGGCCGGCCTTCGACGGGGTGACCCGGTTGTCACGAAGTCTCAACAGCCGCAACGAATCACTGGCGCAGCTTCTGAAAAGTGCCGCCGACGTCACCGGGATCCTGTCGGAACGCAGCCAGCAAGTTAATGCGCTCATCCTCAATGCCGACGATCTGCTCGAAGTATTGGTGGCGCGCCGCCAGGAGATCGTCGAGCTACTGGCCAACACCTCGGCGGTGGCCAAGCAGCTGAAGGGATTGGTGAACGACAACGAAAGCGAGTTGGCGCCGACGCTGGAGAGGCTGAATTCGGTGGCCGCGATGCTGGAAAGGAACCGCGACAACATCGGAAAGGCGCTGCCGGCTCTCGCGAAGTATCAGATCACGCTGGGCGAAGCGGTCTCCGCCGGCTTCTACTACCAAGCGTTTGTCCCAAATCTTACTATCGGGAACCTCTTCCAGCCGTTCCTGGACTACCTCTGGGGATTCCGGACCTTTGACACTGCTCGCGGTCCTGGCTTCCCTTCGACCGTACCGCGATCGTTGGTCCCGTTCCCGTACAACGCCATTCCGCCGTGCCCGGGCTGTACGTTGGGCGGAAGGATCGGAGGATCGCAGTGACTTGGGGGATTCCGGGGGTTCCGCGCAGCCGGCTTGCGATCGTCACCGGGATCATCTTGGTGGGACTATTGCTCTCTTCGACGGCATTCGTTGTCCGGCAGACGTTCTTCCGCCCGAAGACAATCACCGCCTACTTCGCCACTACCACCGCGATCTACCCGGGCGACGATGTGCGGGTCTCGGGCGTCAAGGTCGGCAGCATCGCTGCCCTGAAACCGGAGGGGAAGCAGGTCAGGATGATCATGCACGTCGACAACGACGTGCTCATTCCGGCGGACGCGAAAGCGGTGATTGTCGCCCAGAATCTGGTCGCTGCCCGATACGTCCAGCTCGCCCCGGCGTACCGGACGAGTGGCCCGGTCATGCCGGACGGCGCGGTGATACCGATCGAGCGGACGGCGGCACCCGTCGAGTGGGACGAGGTTAAGACCCAATTGATGCGGCTGGCAACGGATCTGGGTCCGAACGGTCAGGTGTCGACGCCTTCGGTAGCCCGCTTCATCGACAGCGCTGCCAACGCACTTGAGGGCAACGGCGACAAGCTGCGGCAGGCGCTGGCTCAGCTGTCGGGGGTGGGGCGGATCCTCGCGAACGGCAGCGGGAACATCGTCGACATCATCAAAGGACTGCAGACCTTCGTCACCGCGCTGCGCGACAGCAACACTCAGATCGTGCAGTTCAACGATCGGCTCGCCACGCTCACCAGCGTGGTCAACGACAGCAGGTCGGACCTGGACGCGGCGCTGACGGATCTAGCCGAGGTGGTCTCGGAGGTGCGGCGATTCATCGCCGAGACCCGCGACCCGGCGGCCGAGCAGATTCAGCGGTTGGCCAATATCACTCAGAACCTCGTCGATCACCACATGGCCCTGGAGAACATTCTGCACGTCGCGCCGAACGCGCTCGCGAACTTCTACAACGACTATGACGCTGACACCGGTACCATCATCGGCGGGTTCGGGTTGATCAACGAGGCGAATCCCGTATTTTCGGGTGCTATCTTTCCGGTTCCAATACCCGGCTGCTCGGTGACCGGCAGCCTCGAGAACATTACTGCCGTCGAATCGGCCAAGCTGTGTTCCTTGTTTATCGG
Source organism: Mycobacterium decipiens (assembly GCF_963853665.1). Taxonomy (NCBI): domain Bacteria; kingdom Bacillati; phylum Actinomycetota; class Actinomycetes; order Mycobacteriales; family Mycobacteriaceae; genus Mycobacterium; species Mycobacterium decipiens. The sequence continues at coordinate 4,413,372 of NZ_OY970459.1, read as the reverse complement.
CCCGGGATTGCGGCTGCTCAACTACAACCATCTGCCGATTCCCATCAACCCATTCCTGAACCCGTCGTTCCGCCCGGAGAACATCGTCTATACCGAGCCGCGCCTGGCGCCGGGCGGCGAAGGTCCCAAACCCGGGCCTCCCGAGATCCCGCCCGCTGTGTCCGCGTATACCGGCCTGCCGGGTGATCCCGTGGGACCGCCGGGGGCGGTGCCGCCGGCGCGGATACCGGGCGCAGCGATGCCATTGCCGCCGGCGCCGACGACACCGATGGAATCGCCCGCGCCCGCTCCGGGCCTACCGGGCGTGCTGTTGCCAGCCGAAGGCCCGAGTCCATGACCGCCGGGTGCCCGACGCTCCTCCGGCGATTGCTTGCCGTCGGCTCCTGCGTCCTGCTGATCGCCACGGGATGCGCATTCCACGGGCTGAACTCGCTGCCGCTGCCCGGCGCGGTGGGCCGCGGGTCGGGAGCGAACATCTACCATGTGCTGGTTGCGAATGTCGGTACGTTAGAGTCGAATTCGCCAGTACTGATCAACGACGTGGTGGTCGGCAGTATCAGCAGGATGACGGTGTGCACTCAGCTCACTGCGCAGTGCACCGAAAAGGGCTGGTACGCCGACGTCGAGATCTCAGTAGAACGCGATGCGGTCGTCCCAGCGAACGCGGTGGCCAGCGTCGGGCAAACCAGCCTGCTGGGGTCGATGCATCTGGAGCTCAATCCGCCGCTCGGCCAGCCGGCAACCGGACGACTGCAACCGGGTGCCACCATCGGTTTGAATCGGTCATCGACCTATCCGTCGACAGAACAAACCCTGTCGTCGGTATCGGCCGTGGTCAACGGAGGTGGACTGGGTCAGATCGGGGAGATCATCCACAATTTCAATGCCGCCCTGTCCGGGAACCAGGGCGCCATTCGGGATCTGATCACTCGCCTCGACACGTTCGTGGGGACCTTCGACCAACAGCGCGACAACCTCATCGCATCCATCCAGGAGTTGAACCGGTTTGCCGGCACGCTGGCCGGGCAGCGTGACACCGTCGCCGAGGCGCTGCGCAAGGTACCGCCCGCGCTGGACGTGCTGATCAGAGAGCGGCCACGGCTCACGACCGCCCTGGACAAACTTCGGGTATTCAGCAACACCGCCACCGGGCTGATCAGGGACACCCAGGCCGACTTGGTCAGGAACCTCAAGAACCTGGAGCCCACGATCCAAGCGCTCGTCGATGTCGGACCGGAAATCGATGCGGCGCTGGCGTTCTCGCTGACATTTCCGTTCCCGCAGAATCTCATCGATCGGGGCGCCAGGGGCGACTACTTCAACCTCTGGGCCCACTTGGACTTGACCATTCCGCGGCTCAAGCGAGGGCTGATGCTGGGGACACACTGGGGAGAGCTGCACGCGCCGGAACCGCCGGCGCCCGGGGACCCCTACTACCTGAATTACACCCTTGACCCACTTCATGCCGGGCTGGTGCCGCTGCCGGGTCCTCCGCCGAGTCAAGCACCTACGGCGGCTGTCGCGCCCGCCGCCGGCCCGGCTGAAACGCCGCCGGGCGCCCCGGCAACCGACACACCACCATCAGCGAACCCACCGGCGGAGGGTGGTGGCTAGATGCTGACCCGATTTGTCCGTATCCAGCTGGTCATTTTCACGATCGCCTCGATCATCGGCATTGTCGTGATGGTCTTTACCTACGTCCAGGCGCCGACTCTGCTTGGCATCGGGCGGATTACGGTCACCTTGGAACTTCCCGAAGCGGGCGGGCTGTACCGGTTCAGCAACGTGACCTACCGCGGAGTGGAGGTCGGCAAGGTCACCGGGGTGGGGTTGACCTCCCACTGCAGCGACCCCAAACACCGCGTGTGCGTGCATGCGACGCTTTCCCTTGCCAGCTCGGCCAGGGTCCCTGCGGACCTGCAAGCCCAGGTGCGCAGCATTTCCGCGGTGGGCGAACAATATGTGGACTTGCGGCCCCGAACCGACTCACCGCCCTACCTGGGCGACGGTTCGGTGATCCCGATGGGCAAGACTGCGATCCCGCAGGCGGTCGGGCCCATGCTCGATCAGGTCAGTGCCTTGATCGATAGCATTCCCAAGGACAAGCTCAGCCAACTGCTCGACGAAGCGTTCCGGGGTTTCAACGGGGCGGGCTACGATTTTGGATCGCTGCTCGACTCGACTACCACACTCTCCGGCGACCTCAACGGCGTTGCCGAGCGCGCGCGAACCCTGGTCGAGGACACCGGCCCGCTGCTGGACACCCAGGCTCACACCACCGACAGCATCCGGCTCTGGGCGCGCAGCCTCGCCGGGATCTCGGACGTGTTGGTGGCCGACGACTCGAAGGTGCGCACCCTGCTGGAGAATGGTCCCGATGCCGCGAACGAAGCGTCTCGACTGCTCACCCAAATCAAACCAACATTGCCGGTATTGCTGGCCAACCTCACCACCATCGGCCAGATTGCCGTCACATACCATCCCGGACTGGAGCAACTGCTGGTGTTGCTGCCGCCGATTGTCAGCGCCACACAAGTGTCTGGGAATACCAACCACCCAGACGGTATGCCGGTCGGCGACTTCGCGATCACGGTCGACGATCCGCCGATTTGCACGGTCGGTTTCATGCCTCCCAGCCAGTGGCGATCGCCGGCCGACACAAGCGTGATCGATACACCCGACGGGATATATTGCAAACTGCCGCAGGATTCACCGCTCTCGGTTCGTGGCGCGCGAAATTATCCCTGCATGGATCGCCCGGGGAAACGCGCGCCCACGGTCGAAATCTGTAAGAGCGACAAGCCATACCAGCCGTTGGCGATGAGACAGCATGTGCTCGGTCCGTACCCGCTGGATCCGAACCTGCTCTCGCAGGGTGTTCCGCCGGATGACCGGATCACCTTCGGTGACCGAATTTACGCCCCGGTGGAGGGAACGCCGCTGCCGCCAGGCGCGGTTCCGCGGGGGACACCCCCGGGTCCGAGGGGCGAATATGGCCCGCCGGGGCTGGGATACGCGGCACCGCCGCTGCCGTCGTCGGCCACCATGTCCACACGGTCGGAGGATTTTCCGCCGATAGCGCCGCTCGACGTCCCATCGCCGGGTGAGCTTCGGACACCGACATCGTCGGCGCCCGACGTGCCCGCACCCGACGAGGTCGCTGGCGGGGAGCCGCAGGCGGCTCCAAGCGCGTTTGGGCTCAACGGATCTGAACCAGCGCCGGCGGTGGCGGTCGCCCATTACGACCCGCACACCGGTCGCTATGTCGGTCCGGACGGGAAGCTGTACCAGCAGGCGGACCTGGTGACGTCGACGGCGCCCAAAACGTGGCAGGACATGTTTCCCACTTAGTGCCGCAATCCCAATCGGGGATTCGGGCTGTTGTGTGGTTGGGGCCCAATCACCCTATCTTGTCGAGCCGGAACGGCATCTCGACGGTAAGCCACTGGTTTTGGCCGCAGGCGCCGCTGGGGCCGACCGTCCTGTCCTTACCCGCCAGGGTCGGTGATCCGGTTTGGGGTAGACCGTTCGAGTCCACCGCATAGAAAGTGAATGTCTGCTGCCCGGTGAAAGCGGTGCCATCCTCACATCGCTCCCAGTTTGGCACCTCGTGTTTGACATACCACATGGTCCCGTCGTGCATGTATAGCGGTGCGCTCCATCCTTGGTCGCTGGTCACCGTGCCGGTGCAGTCCTGCGTTGTGGTGCAGGTGGAGCGGATCGTCCAGGTGCTGACGACGGTGGCCTCGTCGTGGTAAGTCTCGCGCGTCTTGGCATATTGGCCGATGGAGGTGGCGCGGTAGGTCCCGTTGATCGCGACGTCATCCTTGGATGCTCGTGCCGAGGAGGCGGGGCCCAGACCGCTGAATGCCGTGGCAGTCACCAACATTACGGTAGCGATAGTTCCAACTGAACGCATCGTGTGCTCCTCGACGCGTATTGACTCGACTTTGCGGACGCGGATTTAGCACCGGTATCGGCATTCTGTCACTTTGACAATAACACCGGCTTCGGCCGATCAGGTATACCGATTCGAGCCGAACGTCGCAGCGGTCATAGCAAGGGATCGAACTTCGAGATGAGCCAGGATCCGTTCACCTTCCTCAGCGTGACCAGGATGCTGCCGGCGGTAATGACCGGATCGGGCTTTTCTTTGCTTTCGGTCCGCTGATTGACGAATACGAGTACCACGGCCGACTCCGGGTGCAACTCCGACAGGGCGGCCCGAGCCACGCTGGCGTGCGTCGCGATGTGCTTCTCCTGCGCTATGGGCGCGACGATCCTTTCGGTGAACTTGCCGTAATGGTCCAGAAATTCGCCCGTCAGATGCGACTTGGCGTTGGCGAAATCGCGATTCAGGTTGTCGGGGGAGTAGGACAGGATCGCCACCGCGCCATCGGAAGCCGCCTTGATCGCGTGCTGTGCCGCCGTGGCATTGATCAGCTGGTCCGGACGGTACACGAAGCAGTACACGCTGGCGGGAAGCCCCGTTGCCGCAATAAGCAACACCGCCAAAAGGATTGGACGCCACTTTGCCACACACCGGCGGGCCCCGCGCCTGATAACGGCGACTACGCCGCGACGTGCTCGCGTCTCGCAAGCATGTGGTGCACCCATGTCGTTCAGTGACGACTCTTGGTCGGCCGTCATGGTAGGAATTCGACTTTCGACATCTTGAGCTGGTCACCGTCCCGGTCGAGATGGACAAGGATCCGCCACGGGTCGGCCTGCTTCGTGTAATCCGGGCTGCTGCGTTCGGATTTCGCGGCAACGAGGACAACTGCCGAATTCCTGGCCATCGACATAACAGCGACGGCGTCCACCGTGACCTTGGTGCTGACCTTCGACTGTTCCACGCCCTCAGCAAGGGCGAGTGCAGTGACCTCCAGCTGGTTCTTGAGCTGGCCCGTGGAAGCGTCAATGATGCGTTGGAAGTCTTGCTTTGCGTGGTTGGCGTCAATCGACATCAAGATCACGACGCCGTGGCGGGCCGCGGCGGCGAACTCTTGCGCGCGCTGCCGTTCGTTCATGATGGTGTGGTGCTGCCAGAGCATAAGGCCGCTCACCACGAGTGAGGTCAAACTGAACACGGTCACGGCGACAACGATCACCGCTTTCCGTCCCGGATGCTTCAGCCTGGCGACGATGCGGGCCGGAACGGCCCGCTGAGGAGCCGGGCGATCAGGCTTCAGCCTGGCGACGATGCGGGCCGGAACGGCCCGTTGAGGAGCCGGGCGATCAGGCTTCAGCCTGGCGACGATGCGGGCCGGCCCGTCGCCGGCGGTTGGCACCCCCACTTCGGCTTGCTTGCGGAGACGGGTCGCACGCGCCCTTGCCGCCTCGGCACGCTCTTGGGCGCGAGCGGCCGCATCCTGCGCTGCGGCCACGGAGGTGGACTCCCGCGACGACATTCGACCTCCCCGGTCGCTGCGGATACGTGCAGGAGGTTCACATTATCATCGCCCGGCGACGCCAATGGGCAGCTTCCGAATTATCCAATTTCACGCACAAGCCGCGCAAAAGACGGCTCGCCAGGCGGATAGATGACTGCCGGCTATTCGGTCGGTGCATTGCGTGCCAAGCGGAGATCCTTCTTTCGCCGCCTTTTCGGGGTGCCCTTTTCACGGGGCCTCAGCTGTGCCAAAGTAATTGCGTGCGCTTCACGGTGGCAGCGGCAATGCTGGGCGCCGGGGTGTGGCTGGCGCCGCCCGCCGCAGCAGGGCCGACTGTGTGCGACTACCCAGGCTGCACGCCGGGGATTCAGCCCGGCGTCGTTCTTGGCGCGCCGTGCGACAACACCACCTATTACGTTTTCGGGGTCACGGAATGGGGACGCTTGGTGTTCTGCGGTTCACCACGCAGATACGAGCCCCGATACTTCCGGTCACCGCCGATGGCAGGAATTAAAGAAGAGAACGCCGACTGTCAAAAGTACTCAAATTACGTCGCTCAAGCGCCCGATGGTCTGTTCCTTGCCTGCGTAGCGCAAAGCGGCCGAACTTTCTGGACACGCGGCGACACCTAGCGCTTGCCACGCGCCGTGGCTGGCTCGGCCGGTTGGATGAGCCGGTGCGTCATGCGGAGCAGCTGTGAGCGCAAGGTGTCGTCGTCGACGTCGGCGACGAGTGGGTGCATTACCCCGACCGCGATCGCACCGGAGAGCATCGCCGCCGACACCCGCGCATCCTGGGTGGCGTCGTCAACCAGCACGCCGTAGAGCCGCTGGATGAACTGCTGGAAGGGTTCATGCTCGGCCAGTAGCCGCACCACAACCGGATCAAATTGCAGGGTGGCCGCCGCGCCGCGACGCTCAATGGCCAGGTCGATGACCCTGCGCAGCAGCACGTCGCGCGCCCGGGGCGCGTGGTCGTGCGCTTCGGCGGATTCCAGCGCCTCTTCCAGCCCGCCGAGTTCGCGTTCGGTGAGCGCGACGACGATTTGCTCCTTGGTTTTGAACTGGTGATAGACGGCCGCCTTGGTGACACCGATGGCGTCGGCGATCATCTGCAACGAGGTGCCGCCAACTCCATGATCGGCGATCAACCGCAGTGCCGCGTCCAAGATGCGCGTCTGCGCGCGGCTGCGCGCGATGAACCGGAATTGGCTGCGGCCCAGTCGCCCAACCCGCATGGATGCCACACCGAGAGCCTAGCCGATCGGCTATTGACCCAAACTAGCCGATCGGCTAGTTTCGCTGTACGCGCCCGCCTCGGCAAGGGCCTGGCGTGAGCCGGAAGGAGTCACCGATGCCGGCCATCGGCGAGAACGGTGCCCTCGGGGGAGAGCTGCGCGGGGCGCGATGAGGCGAACCGATGGTGAGCTGATCCTGTTGTGGACCTTGCCGGTGGTCGTGATCATCTGGATCTCCGCGTTCCTACTGTTCCCGGGGTTTTCGCCGCCGATGTCACCCACCATGCCGGCGCAGCGGGTTGCGGCCTTCTATCGGGAAAACCAGTCGGGCGTCCGCTACAGCATGATCCTGTTCAACTGGTTCTGCGTGGGCCTGATCCCGGTGCTGATCCTGATCGTGATGCAGATCCGCCGGATGGCTCATCGGACGCCGATCTTTTCCTACTGCATGCTCGGCTGCGTCGCCGGCGGTCCCACCCTATTTCTCATCGCCAATGTGTTCTGGCTGCTGGCCGCCTTTCGCCCGGAACGGAATCCGGAGCTCACCCAGATGCTCAACGATCTCGCGTGGATTACCTTTACCAGTCAGGTCCCATTCCTCATCGGGCAAAGCGTGATTCTCGCCCTTGCGATCTACTTCGACGATCCGTCGCGACCGGTGTTCAAACGGTGGGTGGGGCACTTCAATCTTCTTGTCGCGGCCACGTTGGTGCCCGCGGCATTCGTCGGGATCGCGTTGGCTGGCCCCATGGCGTGGGATGGTGCGTTGTCCTTCTGGCTGAAGAACGCCTCCATCGCCGCGTGGATCGTCGTGATGGGAGTCGTTATCGGCCAAGCCATCTATCGGGAACGCGCGCAGTGCCGACAACGCGGCGAACAGCCGGTCACCGCATGAGCACGATGGCAACACAAACGGCGCACCCGCTCAACCGGCCGACGGGTCCGCGGCTGTTCCGGATCGCCTGGCATTGCCGACACAATCCCAAGCGCGAGCTGTGGTTGGCGTGGTGGACACTGGTCGCCTTCTACAACCTCTTCGTTCTGGTGTTCTTCGTGCTCACTCGCACCCAGCCCCCGCCGAACCCCGCGTGGGACACACCGCGGATAGTGCAGTGGTTCCACGACAACCACTTTGGGATACTCATCGGATTCGCCATCATGTTTGTCATCACCGGCATGACAACAATGAGCAACGCGCTCATCGCGTACTCGATGCGGCGGATGTCGGTCAGCCGTGCATTCGGATACTCCTACCTCGTCCTGTACGCACTGAGTGCGGTACCCGGAATGTTGCTGATGTGTATCGCGCTAACCGCCGGAGCCCTTCGCCCCGAACGCGATCCCGAGCTGATCAGTTGGCTCTACGATTTGGCCTTTTTGTCGTTCGTGGGAACCATGGGCGTCTTTCTGATCGGCTCGCTGGTGTGGATGCTCGCGATTCTCATTGACAAGAATCGGGTATTCCCCAAGTGGTTCGGGTACCTGAACCTCTGCAACGCACTTACCGAGATAGTGGTGTCACCCGCCTGGATCTTTCGACGGGGCGTCCTGGCGTGGAATGGCCAGATCGCGTGGTGGCTAAACATGGTGATATTCGGCATCTACACAGGCGTTTTCATTCTTCTGCTGAGGAAGATGATCCAGCGCGAGGATTATCGCGATGGGCCTCTGCCCGATCTAGCCCCGACGGGGCAGCACGATCGACCTGAACCGGCGGAGGCGGCGCGATGACGCACCTTGGCACCGCCGCGCCTGCCAAGTTCGTGCCCGGGCAGCCGGACATGTGGGCATTCGTCTTCTTTGAAACGCTGGTCTTCACTGGGTATTTCGGCTTCTATCTGTTCTACCGAGCCCAAAGTCCCGCACTCTTCCTGCAAGCGCAGACGCAACTGGACCTACGCATCGGGGTGCTCAACACCCTTGTCTTGCTGGTGAGTTCCTGGTCGATGGCGCGATGCGTGCAGTCGGCTCGTGCCGGTGCATATCGCCCCGCGCTCAGGGACGTGTTTCTAACCGCGTGCTTCGGTCTGGTGTTCGGGGGTTCAAAGGTGTTCGAATGGGTCGAGCAGGCCCGCCTGGGCAACAGCTTTACCAGCAACGACTTCTTTACCTACTACTTCTTTCTCACCGGGATCCACTTCGTGCACCTGCTCATCGGCGTCGTGGTGCTCGGTGTTGCCGTACACCAGCTCAGGAGTCCGGCTCCGAGATCGCAGGGATCGCAGGAGCTCGTCGAAACATGTGCTACCTACTGGCATACCGTCGACTTTCTCTGGGTGCTTATTTTTGCGTTGCTCTATGTAGCGAGGTGATCGAACATCGAATTCAACAAAAGGCTGCTGGTCGTCTATCTGGTGTTGGCGTCGTTAACGCTCGGCTATCTCTGGATTGACCACGCCGCCGACCGATCGCTGCGATCCAGTACCGTGGTCACGTCGGGCGTGATCGTGATCGCAGTCATCAAGGTGCGCATTATCTTTCGGGAATTCATGGAAATCAGACAGGCTCCGGCCCTGCTCTGCCGCCTGACGGACGCCTGGGTCATGCTGGTCGGCGTGAGCCTGCTTGCCTGCTACTTTGTCGGCATGGCGATCGGGTAGTTCGCTAATCCCGTCGGCGTGAACGTGATGTGGAGCTCGCTCAGGCCACGCAGTATGTAGGTCGGCTCATAGATGTATCGGCGGTCGTGCGTCGGGCCGTGCTTGACCTCGTTGATACCGATATCGGCCATGCGATCCAGGATGCGTTCGAGGGAAACTCGACCCTCTACCCGGGCGAGCGGTCCGCCTGGGCAGGAATGCACTCCGCGGGCAAATGCCATGTGCTCACGGACGTTTGGGCGGTCGAGGCGAAACTCGTGCGGATTCTCGAACCGACGCGGATCACGGTTGGCCGCACCCGGTAGCACCATCACCACGGTGCCGGCGGGTATGTCGAGGCCGCCCAATGTGGCTCGCTTGCGGGCCAGCCGAGAGTCGCTCTTCACCGGACTGTCCATCCGCAACGATTCTTCGATGAAGTTCGGGATCAGGCTGCGATCGTCACGCAGCTTTTGCTGCAGATCGGGCCGGTCGCCGAGGACCCGCATGGCGGCGGTCAGTAGCTTGGCCGTGGTTTCCTGGCCGGCCGCGAACAAGAAGGTGGCCGAGCGGACCACCTCGATGACCTCGGGTGTGGAGCCGTCCGGGTATTTCGCGGTCGCCAGGGCGGTCAGCACGTCTTCGCGAGGGCCGCGGCGCCGGTCGTCGATGTAGGAGCAGAATTTGTCGTCGAGCCACTGCAACGGGTTGACGCCTACCGATTCGTGGTCCAGTGCGCCGACCCGCCCGGGGCGATCGGCGCCGAGCACGACGCGGAAGTCGTTGCGGTCCTTCTCGGGGACGCCCAGCAGATCGGCGATCACCAAAGTGGCGAAGGGTTTGGCGTATTCGCTGATGAACTCACACGCACCGTTGGTCAGGAACTCGTCGAGCTGGCGGTCGGCGAGATGCCACATGAACTCCTCGTTCTGCTTGAGTCGGCTTGGCGTTAACAGCCGGCTCAGAATCGATCTCGCCCGAGAGTGCGCCGGGGGGTCCATGGTGACCATGTGCTCGAACATCGGGAATCGCTGGCGGTGGGCTTCGATCTGGTGGTTGATGTCATCGCCTTCGGGCACAAACGGTAGCGGCGGGAATGGTCCGCCCAGTGCGACGCAGTTCGAGAAGGAGTCGGTGTCCCGGTAAACCGCGGTGGCTTCTTCGTAGCCGGTGACGGCGACGACCCCGTAGTGCGGCAGCCGGAGAACCGGATTTTGGTTACGTAGGTAATCGAAGTAGGGGTGCGGGTCGGGCACCAAGGACGGATCGGTGAAGAAGTCGATGTAATCGAACGTGGTCATGTCGTGCATGCCTCCGGGAGCTGCCCGTGCCGAAGGGTGGCTGAATGGCGCGTGGACGGCGAGGGCTGGCGCGAATCCGACAGTGTGCTGAGCATCTGCTTAGCATGGCGGTAATGTCGTGGTCAAGGCCGCAACGCGACAGACGTGGCTACGATCAGCGTGGCTGACAGTTGAGGGGTAACGGCATGGCATCGCCGCGCAGGATTGGAGCTCCGGACGCGAAGAATCGCGGCCTGCTGCTGGACGCGGCCGAAGAGTTGATGCTCGAAGAGGGATACGCGGCCGTGACTTCTCGTCGGCTGGCCAACAAAGCTGGGCTCAAACCCCAGCTGGTGCACTACTACTTCCGCACCATGGACGAGCTGTTCCTTCAGGTCTTCCGCCGCAGGGCCGAGGAAGGCCTCGAGGTGCAGGCGCGGGCGCTGGACTCGCCCCAACCGTTGTGGGCGCTGTGGAGATTCGGCAGCGATCCCGCGTTCGCCAGAATCTCGATGGAGTTCATGGCTCTGGCGAATCATCGCAAGGAGATGCGCGCCGAAATCGCTTACTACGCAGAGCGGTTCCGCGAGGAACAAGGCAAAGCCGTGACGGCTGCGCTGCAGCGTTACGGCGTGGACAACGACGATCTTCCGCCGGTGGTGTGGACGGTAATCATGGCCAGCCTGTCGCGGTTTCTGGTGCTCGAACAGGCGCTCGGCATGTCCGGCGGCCATGCCGAAACCCTCGAGATCGTAGAAAGCTACTTGCGCCGGCTGGAGGGCGAGCCGCAGTCAATCGCGGGTATGCCGCAGGCGCGGGTGGTTCACCAATGACGCAGCGAACAAAGCACGCCCTTGGGGCCGTCCTTGGACACGACTACCGCGCCGTCCACGGCGATCTCACAGTGCAACTGCGGCGTCTTCGGTTCCGCCCCGACGCTGGCTGAGACCAACGCCCACTGGCCAGGGTTGGCCAGATCGAGCTCGTACGCCCACGGCTGTCCGGGGGCGACATCGACCTGGATGTTCGGAACGAATTGGTAGGGGTTATGGCTGTAATCGGAAAACACCGGCGGCTCTTGGTCCAGGTAGTAGATATCGGCGTAGATAGGGCTGGCCGCGGAAACGGAATACCTGACGTGATGCATCGCTGGGTCGGCACCTGCCAGCCCCGGGCTGGTGATCGAAGCGAGCACCGGCAGCGTTGCACACAGCGTTGCCGAACTGGCCTTTCCGATGGTCGTCATATCGATCCTCCGGCCGTTTGGGACCGTCGCCGCGGCTACCTATGGTAGTCGCATTCTCGTACACGGAGAATAACATCGGTCACCAGGGACTGGGCCCTCGTTTCGCGCCCGGCGGCCGCTATCGCGCAGTGCGGCATCCCCAGGGTGTTTCTGGGGTTCACCGCTGTTGGGAGGTGCTCCGCGGTGCCGGGCGCGGTCGGGCATTGCGATGCGCTACTGACGAGAATATGATTCTCACAAATTGCAATGGAGGATCTTATGACGGCCGCCGACCTGACCTATCCGCTGTTTGATGCCGACAATCACCTCTACGAAACCGAGGACTCGCTGACCAAGTACCTGCCCAAGCAGTTCCGAGATGCGATCCAGTACGTACAGGTCAATGGCCGGACCAAGATCGCGATTCGCGGCCAGATCAGCGACTACATTCCCAACCCCACCTTCGAAGTGGTCGCGCGCCCCGGGGCAATGGAGGACTACTTCAAGCACGGCAACCCGGAGGGCAAGAGTCGCCGGGAGATCTTCGGCGAGCCGATGCGCGCGATCCCGGCATTCCGCGAGCCGGGTCCGCGTCTCGAGCTGATGAACGAGCTGGGTGTCGACCGCTCACTTATGTTCCCGACGCTGGCCAGCCTTGTCGAGGAGCGGATGCGCGACGATCCGGCACTGATTCACGTTGTGGTGCATGCGCTGAACCAGTGGCTCGATGAAGTGTGGGGCTTTCAGTTTCAGAACCGCATCTTTACCGTGCCGGTGGTCAGCCTGCCGATCGTGGAGAAGGCGATCGAGGAACTGGATTGGGTTGTCGAGCGCGGCGCACGGGCCATCCTGGTTCGGCCCGCGCCGGTTCCGGGATACCGCGGTCCGCGGTCCTTCGCGCTGCCGGAGTTCGACCCGTTCTGGCAACGCTGTGTCGAGTGCGACGTGCTGGTGGCAATGCATTCCTCCGACAGCGGCTATGCCCGCTACACCGCGGAGTGGGATGGCAGCGACAAGGAAATGCTGCCGTTTCAAACCAATGCCTTCGCGATGCTCAACGAGTGGCGACCGGTACAGGACGCGGTCGCGTCGTGGGTGATTCACGGTGCGCTATATCGCGTTCCGGAATTGAAGGTCGCGGTGATCGAAGCCGGCTCCAAGTGGCTGTTCCCGCTGCTGGACCAGCTGGCCGACGTTTACCAGAAGACGCCGGAAAGCTTCCCCGGTGGCGATCCGGTCGAGGAGATCAAGAACCGCATCCACATCAGCCCGTTCTATGAAGACGGCATCGCGGACTTGGTCGACCTCATCGGCGTGGATCGGGTCCTCTACGGATCGGACTACCCGCACCCGGAAGGGCTCGCGCAACCGCGGCATTACGCGGATGCGCTGCAGTACCTGAGCGTCGACGATCAAGCAAAGATTATGGGCGGCAACCTCGCCCGCCTCATCTCGGTGTGACGTACGGCGACGGGGAGCCAGGCCACCGCGACTGGACGACCATTCCCGAGATGGTCTTGAGCACGGCTGACCGTTTTGGTGATGCCGAGGCGATCGTCGACGGAGGGTTGCGCTTGAGCTTCACTGAGATTGCAGACCGGATTCGTTGTGCTGCTGGTGCATTCGCGTCGATCGGCATCGAGCGGGGGGACCGGGTCGCCGTCTGGGCACCAAACTGCGCCGAGTGGATGGTCGCCGCGTTCGGGCTGTTGACCGCCGGCGGGGCTGTCGTCCCGGTCAGCACTCGGTTCAAGGCCGCCGAGGCAGCCGACATCATCGTCCGCAGTGGCGCGAAGGCCGTCCTGACTGAAAAGGGCTTTCTCGGTCAGGATTTCGAGGTTCCCATCGATGTGCCGGCCATCGATCTGAAGTCGGACTTTCTGGCCAGCGGTTCGCCGTTTGAGCGACGGGTCAGCGGAACCGACATAGCAGACGTCATCTACACCTCGGGCACCACCGGCCGGCCCAAGGGCGTGATGATGAATCACTCGCAGAATCTGCGGTCCTACGCCGAATGGTGTGACCTCGCCGACCTCCGCCAAGGTGATCGCTATCTTGTCGTCAACCCGTTCTTCCACACCTTCGGCTACAAGGCGGGCTGCATCGCGTCGGCAATACGGGGCGCCACCGTCATCCCGGTCGCCGTCTTCGAGATCAATCGAGTGCTGGATCTAATTGAGCGCGAGCGGGTTACTATGCTGCCCGGGCCGCCGACGCTGTATCAGTCACTGCTGTCGGCGCACGGCGACCACGACCTGTCGTCGTTGCGGGCAGCGGTGATCGGCGCTGCCGACATTCCCGTGGAACTCATTCGCCGGGTGCGCAACGAGCTGCCGTTTCAGTCGATCATGACCGGGTATGGTCTAACCGAAGCGGGTACGGCGACGGCGTCGCGGCGCGGGGATTCCTTCGAGGACATCGCGACGACCGCCGGAACCCCGTGCGACGGGGTCGAGGTGCGCATCGCGGAGGACGGGGAGGTCTTGATCCGCGGGTACAGTGTCATGCAAGGTTATCTCGACGATCCAGTTGCCACCGCGGAGGCGATCGATGACGACGGATGGTTGCACACCGGCGATCTGGGCAGCCTGGATTCCGCCGGCCGGCTGCGGATCGACGGGCGCAAGAAGGACATGTTCATCGTAGGCGGCTTCAACGCCTACCCAGCAGAGATCGAGGGGTATCTGCTGGAGCATCCCGCTGTCGCCCAGGTTGCCGTGATCGGGGTTCCAGATGAGCGCCTCGGCCAAGTGGGTAAGGCCTTCGTGGTGCCGAAAATTGCAGTGTCCGAGGATGATTTGATTGCGTGGTGCCGTGAGCGGATGGCGGGATTCAAGGCCCCACGATTCGTCGAGTTTCTGGATGCGCTGCCACTGAACGCGTCCGGCAAAGTGGTGAAAGAGCAGCTTCGTTGACTGGCGGCGACATACATGCGATGGTGATCGCTTCGGACTATCGTGTCCCCGATCCCAGCAGAGTGTGGCCGCTGCTCGAGCGCAACAAAGCGGCTCTGGCCGATATCGGCGCACACCACGTTCTGGTGTATGCGTCCACCCACGACTATGGCCGTGTCCTGGTGATGATCGGATTACACAGCCGTGAGCCGATCGTGGAATTGCTCCGCTCGCGGGTCTTCTTCGACTGGTTCGACGCTGTGGGCGTCGAAGATATCCCGGCGGTCTTCGCGGGCGAGATCGTCGACCGAATTGCCGCGGTGCCGCCGACGACCCAGTCCACTTCGCAGGCGCCCGGCGTTGTGGTGGCCGCGTTCGCGTCGGTGGACAACGTGTCCATCCTGACCACAGAGATCCGTTCAGCGATGGACCGGTTCACCGCCGCCGGGATTCGAAAAACCTGGGTTTTCCAGGCTTTCGACGATGCGCGCGAGGTTTTGATCCTGCAGGAGTTTCCGGATGAGGAGGGCGCGCGGCAGTGGATCGACCATCCCGACGCCGCAGCCGAATGGATGAGCGGGGCGGGAGTGGGAGCCTACCCTGCGCTGTTCGTCGGCCGGTTCTTCGACTCGATGCGGATCGATACACCCCAGTGAGCGGATCGCGCGACGCCGGCCCAAGCCCGTGTCAGCGATGTCCCGGCGGCGACATAGATCCGACGAGTTGGCCGAGCAGGCGAGGGATCTCGAGTCGCGGCAACACCACCTCAACGAACACCATGCGGTCCCGCTGCTGTGCGGCGGCGGTGAATGCGTCGTCGAGTTGGCCATAGGTTTGGGCCCGGAACGCGAGGTGATTGGCCACCCCCAGCGCGTTGGGGATGTCGGTCCAGTTCCAGCTGACGATGTCGTTGTAAGGGGCTGTCTCGCCGTGGATCGCCCGTTCGACCGTGTAGCCGTCGTTGTTGACCACCACAATCACCGGGGATAGCCCTTCGCGGGAGAAGATGCCGAGTTCCTGCACGGTCAATTGTGCGGCCCCGTCGCCGATCAACAACACCGTTCTGCGGTCCGGATGCGCTACGGCGGCCCCGACCGCCGCGGGTAACGTGTAACCGATTGAGCCCCACAATGGTTGGCCGATGAAGGTGACTCCGTGCGGCAATCGGTGGTCCGCCATGCCGTAGAACGAGGTGCCCTGGTCGGCGAGTACCACGTTCCCGGGTGTGAGCGCTTCACATAGCCGGTCCCACACCATCTGTTGGGTGAGCGGCTCATCGCGCGCCGGTATTGGCACCGGAGGTTCGGCGGCCGGCGCCGTCACCGGTGGTGAACTTATCCCGCGCCGCGACAGGATGGTGGCCAGGGCCTGCAGGGCGGCGCCCATCTCCAGCGGCGCGAACACCTGGTCGGCCACGCTGCTCTGGTATTGCCCGACGTCGATGGTTCGGGCCGGGTCGATCCGCTGGCTGAAGAAGCCGCTGACCATGTCGGTGAACACCACGCCGGCGGTAACCAGCACCGGCGCCTGCTCGATCGCGGCGCGTACTCGTTGGGCGCTGGCGGCTCCGGCATAGATCCCCAGAAAGTTGGGCGAGCTCTCGTCGAGCAAGCTCTTTCCCCACATCAACGTGGCATGCGGTACCACGTCGGCCGCCAACAAAGCCTCGAGCTCTTTGACTGCTTGCAGGCGATGGACCAGCAGGTCGGCGAGCACCGTCAACTGGTGGTCGGCGATCAGCTCGGTGGCGGCCTCGGTGAACAGTGACAGCGCGCGTGGGCTGGTGCCGCCAGCGTAGCGGGGCAGCGGGGAGCCGGGTGGTTCGGTGGGAAAGCGCGCCACGTCGCTGCTGAGCAAGAGGTATCCGGGCCGCTTTTGCTCCCGCACCTCGGACAGCACCCGGTCTATCTCTCTGCAGGCCGTTGCCGGCATGAGATTGGCTTGGGCACAGGTTATTTCGCGGCTGATGCGGAGGAAGTGCTCGAAGTCGCCGTCGCCGAGTGAATGGTGCAGTGCCCGGCGCGTGCCCTGCGCGTCCTTGGTCGGGCCGCCGACGATGTGCACCACGGGCACATGCTCGGCATAGCTGCCCGCGATCGCATTGGTCGCCGAGAGCTCGCCGACGCCGAATGTCGTTACCACCGCTGACATCCCGCGCAGCCGCCCGTACCCGTCGGCGGCGTACCCGGCATTCAGTTCGTTGGCGCTACCCACCCATCGAATCCTCGGGTGGGCCACGATGTGGTCGAGGAACTGCAGGTTGTAGTCGCCGGGAACGCCGAAGATCTCCGAGACGCCGAGTTCGGCGAGGCGGTCGAGCAGGTAGTCACCGACGGTGTAGACGGTATCGGTCGCGGCATCGCTCTCGTGGGGTGTCACCAGGACGACGGTACGCCGGGGCGGAGCTATTCCCGACTGGACGCCGGTTCGCTATCGTGCGGCCATGGCAATCAAGGAGTCGCGCGACATCGTCATCGAAGCAAGTCCCGAGGAGATCCTGGATATCATCGCCGATTTCGAAGCGATGACCGAGTGGTCGCCAGCCCATCAGAGCGTCGAGATACTCGAGACCGGGGACGACGGGTGGCCTAGCAAGGTGAAGATGAAAGTCAAGACCGCGGGCATCACCGACGAACAGGTGGTGGCCTACAGCTGGACCGACCGCTCAGTACGGTGGACGCTGGTCAGCTCCACACAGCAGCGCGCGCAGGATGGAAAGTACGAGTTGATTCCCAAGGGCGACAACACCCTGGTCAAGTTTGAGATTGCCATTGACCCTCAGGTGCCACTGCCCGGCTTCGTGCTGAAACGCGCTATCAAAGGGACGATCGATACCGCGACCGAGGCCCTGCGCAGGCAGGTGCTGAAGGTGAAGAAGGGTCAATAGTCGTCGTGACGACCGGGGGGCCACTGGCCGGGGTGAAGATCATCGAACTCGGCGGCATCGGACCGGGGCCGCACGCCGGGATGGTGCTCGCCGACCTCGGCGCTGACGTGGTGCGGGTGCGCCGCCCCGGTGGCCTCACGATGCCGTCCGAGGACCGCGACCTGCTGCACCGCGGGAAGCGGATCGTCGACCTGGACGTCAAATCGCAGCCGCAGGCGCTGTTGGAGCTGGCCGCCAAGGCCGACGTCCTGTTGGACTGCTTCCGCCCCGGCACCTGCGAGCGCCTAGGCATCGGACCCGACGATTGCGCGTCGGTTAACCCGCGACTGATCTTCGCGCGCATCACCGGTTGGGGACAGGATGGGCCGCTGGCCGCGATGGCGGGTCACGACATCAACTACTTGTCGCAGACCGGTGCGTTGGCCGCGTTTGGCTACGCCGACCGGCCGCCGCTGCCGCCGCTGAACCTGGTTGCCGATTTCGGCGGCGGCTCGATGCTGGTGCTGCTGGGCATCGTGGTCGCGCTCTACGAGCGGGAACATTCGGGGAAAGGGCAGGTCGTCGATGCCGCGATGGTCGACGGGGTCAGCGTGCTGGCCCAGATGATGTGGACCATGAAGGGGATTGGCAGCCTGCGCGACGAGCGCGAATCTTTCCTGCTGGACGGGGGAGCCCCGTTCTACCGCTGCTACGAAACGTCGGACGGCAAGTACATGGCTGTTGGCGCCATCGAGCCGCAATTCTTCGCGGCGTTGTTGAGCGGGCTCGGCCTGTCCGCCGCCGACGTGCCGAGTCAGCTCGACGTCGCCTCCTACCCGCGGATGTATGGCATCTTCGCCGAACGATTCGCCGGCCGGACCCGTGCCGAGTGGACGCGGGTGTTCGCCGGCACCGACGCTTGTGTGACACCGGTGCTCACGTGGAGCGAAGCCGCCACCAACGACCACTTGAGGGCGCGGTCCACGGTGATCACCGCCCATGGCGTCGAGCAGGCGGGGCCCGCGCCGCGATTTTCCCGGACACCCGCCGGCTCGGTCGGGCCGCCGCCGGCCGCAACCACACCGATCGACGAAATCAACTGGTAACCAAAGTAGTTGCCGAACCCCGCCCGCTAACGCTGCCGCATTGCTAGCGTGAACCTTGGTGGCCGTAAAAGCATCGCGGGAATTTGTCATTGACGCGCCCCCGGCAGTGGTCATGGAGGCGCTGGCAGATGTCAGCGTCCTGGCGTCGTGGTCACCGCTGCACAAGCAGGTGGAAGTGATCGACTATTACCCGGATGGTCGGCCGCACCATGTGAAGGCCACCGTCAAGATTTTGGGGCTCGTTGACAAGGAGATCCTCGAATATCACTGGGGCCCGGACTGGGTGTGCTGGGATGCCGATCAGACCTTCCAGCAACATGGACAGCACATCGAGTACACCGTCAAACCCGAGGGTGTCGATAGGGCACGGGTGCGTTTTGACATCACCGTGGAGCCGGCGGGGCCGATCCCCGGTTTCATCGTCAAGCGGGCAAGCGAGCATGTGTTGGATGCCGCGGCGAAGGGGCTCAGGAACTTGATCGCCGATGCCGGCGACAAAGGGAACGCAAAATAGTCGCGACTTGACGGGGCCGCGCACGCCGACCGTGATTGCTAACTTGGTAGCAGTGGCCGTACAAGCGTCGCGCGAAGTCGTCATCGAAGCGCCTCCTGAGGTGATCATGGAGGCGCTCGCCGACATGGAAGCGGTCCCGTCTTGGTCTTCCGTACACAAGCGGGTCGAAGTCGTCGACACTCATCCCGACGGTCGACCGCACCACGTGCGGGTCACCGTCAAGGTGACGGGCATCCTCGACACGGAACTGCTCGAATACCACTGGGGGCCGGACTGGATGGTGTGGGACGCCCAAAAGACCGCTCAACAGCACGGTCAGCACGGCGAATACAACCTGCGTCGTGAGGGTGACGACAAAACCCGGGTGTCATTCACCCTCACGGTGGAACCCTCGGCGCCGCTGCCCGTGTTCTGGGTCAACATCGCCCGCAAGAAGATCCTCCATGCGGCGACGGAGGGACTGCGAATGCGGGTGATGGGCGCCGACGGTTCTCGCCGGGCTAAGTGACCGGTCGGTCTCGAAGCACGGCCAGGCGCCTGATTGCCTCGTCGAGGGTGTCGTCTCGTTTGCAGAAGGTGAAGCGCACCAGGTGATTCCACACCGAGGCTTGTTCTGAGGCCGTCGGATCACAGAACGCCGACATTGGAATGGCCGCCACCCCGGCCCGCTCTGGTAGCGCGGCGCAGAACGAAGTGCTGTCGTCGTATCCCAGCGGGCGCGGGTCGGCGCACAGAAAGTAGGTGCCGTAGCTATCGTGCACTTCGAAGCCGATCTGCATGAGGCCCGATGCCAGACGATCGCGTCTGGCCCGCAACGAGCTGCGAAGTGCCGCCACCCAGGTGTCTTGGGTGTCCAGCGCCATGGCCACCGCCGGCTGGAACGGGGCACCTGCCACGTAGCTCAGGTACTGTTTGGCCGCGCGCAGCCCGGCGATGAGTCCGGCTGGCCCGCAGGCCCATCCCACCTTCCAACCGGTGCAGTTGAACATTTTGGCCGCGCTCGAGATGGTGATCGTGCGCTCGGCCATGCCGTCGAAGCCGGCTAGCGGCAAGTGGCGATGGTTTTCGGGGCCGTCAAATACCAAATGTTCGTAGACCTCGTCGGTGATTACCAAAAGGTTTGCCGTCACCGCGATCTCGGCGATGGCCGCCAGTTCGGTCGCGCTCAGCACCGTGCCGGTCGGGTTGTGCGGCGAATTGACGATTAGCGCCCGGGTCCGGGGGGTAAGCGCACGCCGCAGCGCGTCGGTGTCCAGAGCGAAGCCGCGGCCATCGGGGACCAGCGGCACGGCAACCCGGTGCGCGCCGGCCATCGCCACCACCGGCGAGTAGGAGTCGTAGAACGGCTCGATCAGCAGAACCTCCGAGCCGGGTTCGACTAATCCGAGCACCGCCGAAGCAATGGCCTCGGTGGCGCCGACGGTGACCAGAACTTCGGCGTCGGGGTCGTACTCGATACCGAAATGCCGCCGGCGCTGGGCGGCGATGGCCTGCCGCAACGGCGCGATGCCCAAACCCGGCGGGTATTGGTTGACGCCGCTAGCGATGGCGTCTTGCGCGGCCTTGAGCATCACCGGCGGGCCGTCTTCGTCGGGAAAGCCCTGCCCAAGGTTGACCGCACCCACCCGCGCGGCCAGGGCCGACATTTCGGGGAACACCGTGGTTGAGTACGGCCGCAGTCGCGACACCGTCATGGTGGACGAGCCTAGGCTGCGGTGGTGGATCGAGCGTCAGGCCAGGGTGACCTCGCGGGCGCTGCCGTCACGCTGGCGTGACGCTCGGCGCGGCTGACCAGCGAAGCGCCGCCCAACCAACAGGTTGGCCGATGCCCCTGTTAGTGTGCCTTTACTGGACCTAGTCTTTAAGACGGATCTAAACCCCCTTTTGCGAACAGGAAGTCGACATGTCCGAAGAAGCTTTCATCTACGAGGCCATCCGCACGCCGCGTGGCAAGCAGAAGAACGGATCGTTGCACGAAGTCAAGCCGTTGAGTCTGGTCGTCGGGCTGATCGACGAGTTGCGCAAGCGCCATCCCGACCTCGACGAAAACCTGATTAGCGACGTCATCCTGGGGTGCGTCTCACCGGTTGGTGACCAAGGCGGCGACATCGCCCGCGCCGCGGTGCTGGCCTCGGGCATGCCGGTTACCTCTGGGGGGGTGCAGCTCAACCGGTTCTGCGCCTCGGGCCTGGAGGCCGTGAACACCGCCGCGCAGAAGGTGCGCTCCGGCTGGGATGACATGGTGCTGGCCGGCGGTGTGGAGTCGATGAGCCGGGTGCCGATGGGAGCCGACGGCGGCGCGATGGGCCTGGACCCGGCGACCAACTACGACGTCATGTTCGTCCCGCAGGGCATCGGCGCCGACCTGATCGCCACCACCGAGGGCTTCTCCCGCGACGACGTCGACGCCTACGCGTTGCGCAGCCAGGAGAAGGCCGCCGCGGCGTGGTCGGGCGGCTACTTCGCCAAATCCGTGGTGCCGGTCCGGGACCAGAACGGCCTGCTGATTCTCGACCACGACGAGCACATGCGGCCCGAAACCACCAAGGAAGGGCTGGGCAAGCTGAAGCCGGCCTTCGAGGGCCTGGCGGCGTTGGGCGGTTTCGATGACGTCGCGCTGCAGAAGTACCACTGGGTCGAAAAGATCAACCACGTCCACACCGGCGGCAACAGCTCCGGCATTGTCGACGGCGCCGCCCTGGTCATGATCGGTTCGGAGGCGGCTGGCAAGTCACAGGGCTTGACCCCGCGGGCGCGCATCGTGGCCACCGCCACCAGCGGGGCCGACCCGGTGATCATGCTGACTGGCCCGACGCCCGCCACCCGCAAGGTGCTCGACCGTGCCGGCTTGACCGTTGACGACATCGACCTGTTCGAGCTCAACGAGGCGTTCGCCTCGGTGGTGCTGAAGTTCCAGAGGGACCTCGACATTCCCGACGAGAAGCTCAACGTCAATGGCGGTGCCATCGCGATGGGCCACCCGCTGGGTGCCACCGGCGCGATGATCCTCGGCACCATGGTCGACGAGCTGGAGCGTCGCAACGCCCGGCGCGCGCTGGTCACGCTCTGTATTGGCGGCGGCATGGGTGTCGCGACGATCATCGAAAGGGTTTAATCACATGGTCGACAACACAATTGCGTGGGACAAGGATGCCGACGGCATCGTCACGTTGACCCTGGACGACCCCTCCGGGTCGGCCAACGTCATGAACGAGGCCTACATCGAGTCAATGGGCAAGGCCGTGGATCGGCTTGTCGCGGAAAAGGATTCGATCACTGGCGTAGTGATCACCAGCGCGAAGAAGACATTCTTCGCCGGCGGTGATCTAACCGCGATGATCCAGGCCGGGCCCGAGGACGCCGGCCAGTCCTTCGACACCGTCGAGACGGTCAAGAAGCAGCTTCGCACCCTGGAGACGCTGGGTAAGCCGGTCGTCGCCGCCATCAATGGGGCCGCGCTGGGTGGCGGCTTGGAGATCGCGCTGGCCTGCCATCACCGCATCGCCGCCGACGTCAAGGGCAGCCAGCTCGGACTGCCCGAAGTGACGTTGGGGTTGTTGCCCGGCGGTGGCGGGGTGACCCGCACGGTGCGGATGCTCGGTATCCAGAACGCCTTCGTGTCCGTCCTGGCGCAGGGCACCCGGTTCAAGCCGGCCAAGGCCAAGGACATGGGGCTGGTCGACGAGGTTTTGCCGACGGTCGAGGAGTTGGTTCCGGCCGCCAAGGCCTGGATCAAGGCCAACCCGGATGCGCACGAGCAGCCATGGGACAAAAAGGGCTACAAGATGCCCGGCGGTACCCCGTCGTCGCCGGCGCTGGCGGCCATCTTGCCGTCGTTTCCGTCGAACCTGCGCAAGCAGCTCAAGGGCGCACCGATGCCCGCGCCGCGGGCCATCCTTGCTGCCGCGGTCGAAGGCGCGCAGGTCGACTTCGACACCGCCACCCGCATCGAGAGCCGCTACTTCGCGCAGCTAGTTACCGGCCAGGTCGCCAAGAACATGATCCAGGCGTTCTTCTTCGACCTACAGCACATCAATTCGGGCGGATCGCGGCCGGACGGAATCGGCCAGACCCCGATCAAGAAGATCGGTGTGCTCGGGGCCGGCATGATGGGCGCCGGCATCGCCTACGTCTCGGCCAAAGCCGGCTATGACGTGGTGCTCAAAGACGTGAGCGCGGAAGCCGCCGCCAAAGGCAAGGGCTATTCCGAAAGGCTGGAAGCCAAGGCGCTGGAGCGGGGCCGCACCACGCAGGAGCGCAGCGACGCCCTGCTGGCGCGCATTACTCCGACCGCCGACGCCGCCGATTTCAAGGGCGTGGACTTCGTCATCGAAGCCGTCTTCGAGAGCCAGGAACTCAAGCACAAGGTGTTCGGTGAGATCGAAGACATCGTCGAGTCCAACGCGATCCTCGGGTCCAACACCTCGACGCTGCCGATCACCGGTCTGGCGACCGGGGTCAAGCGGCAGGAGGACTTCATCGGAATCCACTTCTTCTCGCCGGTCGACAAGATGCCGCTGGTCGAGATCATCAAGGGCGAGAAGACATCCGACGAGGCACTGGCGCGCGTGTTCGACTACACCCTGGCTATCGGCAAGACCCCGATCGTGGTCAACGACAGCCGTGGCTTCTTCACCTCCCGCGTCATCGGCACCTTCGTTAACGAGGCGCTGGCGATGCTCGGCGAGGGTGTCCAGCCGGCCAGCATCGAGCAAGCCGGTTCGCAGGCCGGCTACCCGGCGCCGCCGTTGCAGCTATCCGATGAGCTCAACCTGGAGCTGATGCACAAGATCGCCGTCGCCACCCGCAAGGGTGTCGAGGATGCCGGCGGCACCTACGAGCCGCATCCGGCCGAAGCCGTCGTCGAGAAGATGATCGAGTGCGGTCGGTCCGGCCGGGCGAAGGGCGCCGGCTTCTACGAGTACCCCGACGGCAAGCGCGCCGGGCTGTGGCCGGGACTGCGCGAGGCGTTCAAGTCGGGCAGCTCGCAGCCGCCGCTGCAGGACATGATCGACCGGATGCTGTTCGCCGAGGCGCTGGAAACCCAGAAGTGCCTCGATGAGAACGTGTTGACGTCTACGGCCGACGCCAATATCGGGTCGATCATGGGCATCGGTTTCCCGCCGTGGACCGGTGGCAGCGCGCAATTCATCGTCGGTTACCAGGGCCCGGCCGGTACGGGTAAGGAAGCCTTTGTGGCCCGGGCCCGTGAGCTGGCCGCCAAATACGGCGACCGGTTTCTGCCGCCGGACTCGTTGAGCTAGCTACTTGGGCGTCTGCTCGCGCCTTAGCGGGGCACCGTCGCGCTGTACTCCTTGTACGGCATCGAATCGTAGAGCCGCGCGCCTCGTGGGTTCATCTTGGCGAGCGCCCTGGTGAGCCCAGAAGGCAGCATGGTGATCAGTTGTGCGCTGCGGGCAATGGCGCATGCTCCGGCTGCGGAGCCGGGGACGATGATCTTGGCCATGGTGCGTGCAAAGGCGCGGCTACGGCGCACGGGATGGGCCATCTGCTGCTCGTAGGCTGCGAAGGCGCGCGGGTAGTCTCCGCCCGCCTGCGCCAACTCGCCCGCGAGTATGTATGCGCCCAGCACCGCGATGCTGGTGCTGCCACCAACCGCGGGCCCGGGGCAGTACCCCGCATCACCGACCAGCGTGACCCGCCCGCGCGACCAGCTGTCGAGTTGCAACTGGGTGATCGAATCGAAGTAGAACGTCGGCGTGCGGTCGAGCTCATCGAGCCAGCCGTCCACCGCCGCGTGCATGCCAGTAAACGCTTCGCGCAGTAGCTCCTTTTGCCGCACGACATCTCGGTAGTGATACTGCAGTTCCGCCTTGCTGCGGAACATGAACAGAGCACGCGCGTCGTCCAACGGCAGGGCCGTGTAGATCCCCGCGAGGCGGCCGGCGCCGACGTGAACGACCATCTCTTGATCGCGGGCGAGCGCTTTCGGCACGGACTGGACTGCCAGGTAGCCGCCGAGGAACTGGGTACGTCCAGCATCGTCACCGAAAACCAGATGCCGAACGTTTGAGTGCAGCCCGTCGGCGCCGACCACGACGTCGAACCTGCTGGGCGCTGCGTGCTCGAAGGTCACTTCACCGTCGGGGGAGACGGCCGTGATGGAGTCGCCGAACAAATACTCGACCTGGTCGCGGCCGGCGTCGTAGTACGCCTCGCTGAGGTCGTCCCGCATGATCTCTACGTGGCGATCCGATACGGCGCCGATGACTTTGGTGTTATCGACGTGGGCCGGCCGCCGGGCGCCTTCGCGATATATCGTCAGCGCGTCGGTCCCGGTGACGAGCGTCTCGATCTTCGGCAGCACGCCCATCATTTCCGAGATCTCCATGGCCGGCCGGAACAGGTCAACGGAGTGGCCACCGGTCTTGCGCAGTGCCGGCGCGCGCTCGACCACGGTGACGTCGAAGCCGTACCGGGAAAGCCAGTAGGCCAGCACGGGACCGGCGATGCTGGCGCCTGAGATCAGAATCCGCATGACAACCTTCTTACTTACTTAACGTTCGGTAAGCATAGCACGGTGTTTACCTATCGGTAAGTCAGTTAGGCTCGTGGAGTGACCAAGCCGCGGTCAGACACCCGACAGCGCATCCAAGAGGTTGCCCGGGAGCTGTTTCTTCGCCAAGGTGTTCAGCGCACCAGCCTGCAGGACATCGCGGACAAGCTCGGGATCACCAAACCCGCGCTGTACTACCACTTCACTTCGCGAGAAGACTTGGTGCGCAGCATCGTGGTGCCGTTGATCGACGAAGGTGAGCGATTCGTTGCCGACCAGGAGAAGCTCGCCGATATCGATATCCGCGAGTTGCTGGAAGGCTACTTCGATTTTCACTACCGGCACCGTCAGGACCTGATGTTGGTGATAACCGAGTTGACGATGCTGGCCGACCTAGGCTTCATTGACACCGTGCTGGCGTGGCGCGAGCGGCTCTGCCGGCTGGTGTTTGGCCCGAAGCCGACGCTCGCGCAAGCCACCCGCGCGGTGGTTGCGTTCGGCGGCTTGCAGGACTGTTCCGTCCAGTTTCGCGATGCGGCCTACGAGGAGTTGCGCAAAACCTCGGTGGCCGCCGCGCTCGCAGCACTGGGCAGGTGAGGGCGCCCCCAACGACCGCGTCGGCCGGCGCCAAGGTTCGGGGTCGCCAAGCTAAAGTCCCAAGTTATGCGATTTGGTCTTTTCATTCCGCAAGGGTGGCGAATGGATCTGGTCGGCATCCAGCCGGCGGAGCACTGGACGGTGATGCGTGACCTGGCCGGCTACGCGGATGGCGCCGCCTGGGACTCGCTGTGGGTCTACGACCATTTCCATACCGTTCCGCTGCCGAGCGGTGAAGCCACGCACGAGGCGTGGTCGCTGATGGCGGCATTCGCGGCGAGCACATCGCGGATCAAGCTCGGTCAGATGTGCACGGCGATGAGCTACCGCAACCCCGTCTACCTGGCCAAGGTGGCGGCCACCGCAGACATCATCTCCCGTGGCCGGATCCAGATGGGTATCGGCGGCGGCTGGTACGAACACGAGTGGCGGGCCTACGGGTATGGGTTCCCGCCGCCCAAGGTGCGATTGGGTCGGCTGGACGAGGGTGTGCAGATCCTGCGGGATGCCTGGCGCGACGGCAAAGTCAGCTTCGACGGTGAGCACTACCAGGTCGACGGCGCGTATGTGGCCCCGAAGCCCTTGCAGGACAATGGCATTCCGCTGTGGATCGCCGGCGGCGGCGAGAAGGTGACGTTGCGTATCGCAGCGAAGTACGCACAGTACACCAACTTCGCGCCGGAGCCCACGGCCTTCGCCCACAAGTCGGAGGTGCTGGCGCAGCACTGTCAAAAGCTGGGTACCGACTTCGACGCCATCGTTCGCTCCGCCAATTTCACCGTCGTCGTCGGGACTTCGGAGGCCGACGTCAAAGACCGGCTACAACGGGTACGTGACCGCCTGGTCGGCTACGTGCCCGAGGCCGTGGCGGACGCGATATTCGCCGGTGGCGGTGGCCCCGATTCGGCGACGGGCACACCGGAACAGGTAATCGAGCGGATGGCGACGATGCGCGACCTCGGGTGCCAGTACGCGATCTGCTATTTCCCAGAGGCCGCCTACGACCGCTCCGGCATCGAGTTGTTCGAACGCGAAGCAATTCCCGCCCTGAGCTAGGCCTAACCCGATGCCCGTTATATGTCAGAAGCGACGTAACGCGTCTTGACCGGAGGCGCGGCGAGCAGTGGAGGCAGCTCCGCCAGTCGGCCTTCGCCGGCACGAAAGCGGCGGTAGGCCTCGTCGTGCTCGACCGTCTCCCAGACTTCGTTGATGATCCAGTGCGCCTCGTCGTCCTGATCGACGAGCACATCGGTACCGAGATTCCCGTCGAACGCGCGGGTATCTTGTAGCGCCCGCCGCATAACATCGCGCGCAGCGGCCACCGCGTCGGGCTTCAGCCTGAGTTCAAGTATCACCGTGACCGGCACAGTCGTCTCCTTAGCTCGGACAAAGAGTCCTGGACATCTCAACACCTCCGTTGCCCGGCGACAGGCGACTCGCGGATAACGGTTGTCGCTTCTGCTCGCCGCGGCCTGACCCTAGATCGCCGGGCCCAGCAGGTCGTCCGCGTCGCGGATGACGTAGCCGTAGCCCTGCTCGGCCAGAAATCGCTGCCGGTGTGCGGCGTACTCGGCGTCCAGGCTGTCGCGGGCCACCACGGAGTAGAAGACGGCACCACCGCCGGCGGACTTGGGCCGCAGTATCCGGCCCAACCGCTGTGCTTCCTCCTGACGTGAGCCGAATGTCCCGGACACCTGCACCGCGATCGAGGCCTCCGGCAAGTCGATCGAGAAGTTGGCCACCTTGGACACCACCAACGTGCAAATCTCGCTGCGGCGGAAGGAGTCGAACAGCGCTTCGCGCTCGGTGGTCCTTGTCGAACCTTGGATCACCGGGGCGTTCAGTTCGGCGCCCAGCTCGTCGAGCTGATCCAGATACGCCCCGATCACCAGGGTCTGCTCGCCGGGGTGCTTGTCTAGAATCGACTTAACCACAGCGATTTTGGTATGCACCGTCGAACACAGCCGATAGCGTTCATCGGGTTCGGCGGTGGCGTACATCATCCGCTCGTTGTCTGTCATCGTGACCCGGACTTCGACGCACTCGGCCGGCGCGATCCAGCCCTGCGCCTCGATGTCCTTCCACGGCGCGTCATAGCGCTTGGGCCCGATCAGAGAAAATACGTCGCCTTCGCGGCCATCCTCGCGGATCAGCGTGGCGGTCAGGCCCAGCCGCCGTTTGGATTGCAGGTCGGCGGTCATGCGGAACACCGGTGCCGGCAGCAGATGCACCTCGTCGTAGATGATCAGTCCCCAGTCGCGGCTGTCGAAGAGTTCCAGATGCCGGTACTCACCTTTGGTGCGGCGGGTGACCATCTGGTATGTCGAGATGGTGACCGGCCGGATTTCCTTACGCTCTCCCGAGTACTCGCCAATCTCGTTCTCGGTCAGCGAGGTGCGTGCGACCAACTCGCGTTTCCATTGCCGTGCGGCGACGATATTGGTGACCAGGATCAGCGTCGTCGCACCGGCCTTGGCCATTGCGGCCGCGCCCACCAGCGTCTTACCGGCGCCGCACGGAAGGACCACCACTCCGGAGCCACCGGCCCAGAACGAGTCCGCGGCGAGCTGCTGGTAATCGCGCAGCGCCCAGCCGTCTTGGTGCAGGCTGATCGGGTGCGCTTCACCATCTACGTAGCCCGCGAGATCCTCAGCGGGCCAACCGATTTTGAGCAGTAGCTGTTTTACCCGGCCGCGCTCGCTGGGGTGGACGACGACCGTGTCATCGTCAATCCGGTCGCCTAGCATCGGTGCGATCTTTTTGTTGCGCAGCACCTCTTCGAGCACCGCGCGATCCAGGCTTACCAGCGTCAGGCCGTGGGCCGGGTGCTTGACCAGTTGCAGCCTGCCGTAACGGGCCATGGTGTCGACGATGTCGACCAGCAGTGGCTGCGGCACCGCGTAGCGGGAGTAGCAGACCAGCGCATCCACGACCTGCTCGGCGTCATGGCCGGCGGCGCGGGCATTCCACAGGGCCAGCGGGGTGATGCGGTAGGTGTGCACGTGTTCCGGTGCGCGTTCCAGCTCGGCAAACGGTGCGATTGCGGCGCGTGCCGCGCCGGCCAGTTCATGGTCCACTTCGAGCAACACCGTTTTGTCGGATTGCACGATCAAGGGGCCTTCAGTCAATGGCGCCGCTCCTTCTCATCGCTTCGTCCCCCGCAAGCGGGCGGTACCCCCCACTGCATCGTCGCCGGCTCGGGTCATGTGATCCATTATCGGTTGTCGGCCGATACCACCGACGTGATGCGGTGGACGGCGAATTCGCGCAGCCGCCCGGACGAAGAGTCGAACCCTACTAGCTGACCGCCCCGTACGGTGATCGGCGCCACCACTCGCTGAGTGGCAACACCGGCGGCGTCGAGGTAGCCGATTACCAGTGTGGCCTGCTCCTTTGCCGCGCGCTGCAACAGCGACATCGTGACCGCCGGGTCGACGCGGATATTGCCGAACGGTGCAGCTGTCACCTTGCGCAGCACCGCCACGACGGCGTTCAGGGTGTCGTTGCTTGGGCGCGGCGGCGGGCGATACGGCCGGCGTCGCTGCGGTGTAGGCACCCGGGCGCCGCGGGTTCGCACGTCGACGATGGCGCCGGTGGAATCTTCGGCGGCCGGGGCAAAACCCGCGCCACGCAACGCAACGAGGACTTCGGATATCTGAGCGGGGGACACCGCCACCGTCGGGGCCAGGGCCCGCAGCTGCAGCCCTTCGGCTTCGGGCGCCGCCACGACCTGGGCCAGTAGCGCCGGGTCCTCGCACCGCACGAACGATGCGGCCATGCCGATCCGAAGCTGGCCGTGCCGGCGCGCGACATCGTCGATAAGATATGTAAGCCCTTGTGGCACAGGTGTTTTTGAGTGATCAGCAAAGAATGCGTGCAACCAGTCGCGGGATTTGCCGACATCGAGCGCATGCCGAATCGACTGCTCGCTGACGCGGTACACCATCGCAGCGCCGGCCGATTCGACCGTGGCGACGGTGGCCAATTCCTCGGCCAGATCGCGCTGCAGTGGCCCCGGCACCACGACGGTCAGGTCGGCTTGCACCAGGAAGTGATCGATGGGCTTGGGCAGCGTCCGTGTCATCGCGCCGACCGCGTCGGCTGGTTCTAAGGCTTCGTCCAACAGTGCGCGGCCAGGGGCGCTGATTGATCCCCGCCCGACCAGACCCAGCGCATGGCCCTCGGCCAGCAGATCTGCGACGGGTGCGGGTTGCAATCGCTTGGCCCAGCGTGGGCGGCGCCAGATCAGTGTCGCCGATGCCCGGGCCGCATCGACACCGGCGCCGGGGGGCAACTCGGCGAGCATGCCCAGCAACAGCCGGCGATCCAGTGGGGCCGCCGTCGAGAACAACGAATCCGACAGGGCGCTATAGGGTTTGGCGTCGGGACCGCGGGTGCCGATCAATGCCGGGCGGCCTGGTAGGTCGAGCCAAGTGCTAGCCAGCAAGTACCACCGTTCGGCGGGCGACGTGAGCGCGAACCGATCGGCGGCTACCGTTGGCGCCCAATAAGGTCCGTCAGCGTGGGGTGGTTCGGGATCGGGCACGCCGCTGGCGATCAGTCCGGCGGCGGCCGCAATCTCGAGGATCAGGCCCAGCCGCGGCTCGTCGATTCCGGTCGCCTTGGCCAGCCGCTTGATTTCACGTACCCCCAGACCGCCGCTGCGAAGCTCGGCTACGGGTGTGACGCCGAGATTTTCGAGTAGTACGTCGAGGTCGCGCAGCAGGTCGATGACGGCTCCGGCCGCCGCGGCGTCGGCGTCGTGGGGGGTGGTGGTCGAAACCACCGGATCGGGCGCGGTCAGCTGCATCGGACCGGGTTGTTCGCCGCGCAGCACCTGTCCGACGTGGCGGGGCAAGATCACCGTTTCGGCATCGATCCGTCGCAGCAGGCCCATCGCCAGCAGCCGCGGCACGGGTCGGTCCGCCGGCGCGCCGGGTGCGGCGTCACGGGTACGTCCCATCGGCGACCCTTGGAGCAGTTTGTCGAGCACGTCGCGTTGCGCTGGGTCCAGGTCGGCGATTAGATCGGTGAGCTCTTCTCCGCAACGCGAGCCTTCCTCGAGCGTGACTTGCCCCGGATGCCACGGCAATGCGGTACCGGCGTCTGCCGCTACCCGGACCGCGGTCTCGCCCCAGGCCAGGGCACGTTGTTTCAGGTCGGCCAGCGCGCTGATCACCTCGGCCTGGGGAGCGCGGTCGTCGATCAGGGCCAGTAGCTTGGCGACCGGCACCGGCGCCGCATCGGCCTGCAGCACCAGCAGCGCGTCAAACACCGCTAGCCGCAGGAAGTCGAGATCGTCGGTGGCCGCCTTGACGGACTGACGGGCCTGTGCTCGTGCGGCCAGCGCGGCGATGCTGCCGGGTGGCGGCTGGGCAAGGTCGGGCCGCAGCTGAAGCAGCTGGATCAGCCGCTCGTCGGGCAAGTCGGTCAGCCAGGACCCCAGTGGGATATCCGGGGTGTGTTCGGTCATTGCTGATCAGCGTAGGCCGGACCAGCCTTGTGCCGCGGGCGGGTGCAAGACCTGTCAGAATGGTTTTCGTGGCTGACATCGCTGAAGGCAACGCGCGCAAGACAAAGTACGTGGACAACGGCTGGCCGACCACCGATCCAGACGATCATGCGGTAAGCGAACTTGTGACCGACCGCACGGGTGCGCTGTCACCCTTCGGTGAAGTGGCGTTCCCGGTGCCCGCGGACGATCTGCCTTACGTTCACCCGGTGACGGTCGTCAACCGGTAGGCCACCGGGATGGCCAGGGCTTCCGGGGCATCCGACTACCGCTCGGGCGAGTTGTCCCACCTCGACGAGCGGGGGGCAGCGCACATGGTCGATATCACCGAGAAGGGAACCACGAGGCGCACCGCAGTTGCCGCGGGCGTCCTGCATACCTCGGCGCGGGTGGTGGCACTGATCTCGACTGGCGGACTGCCCAAAGGCGATGCGCTGGCGACCGCACGGGTGGCGGGAATTCTGGCGGCCAAACACACAAGTGACCTGATCCCGCTGTGTCATCAACTCGCGCTCACCGGAGTGGACGTCGATTTTGCGGTCGGCGAGTCGGAGATCGAGATCACGGCGACGGTACGCAGCACCGACCGGACGGGCGTCGAGATGGAGGCGCTGACCGCCGTCAGCGTGGCCGCCCTGACTCTCTACGACATGATCAAAGCGGTCGACCCGGCCGCGCGCATCGATGACATCCGGGTGCTCCGCAAAGAAGGCGGCCGCAGCGGAACCTGGATACGGAGATGAGCGCCCGATCCGCTCGAATCATCATTGCCTCGACGCGCGCGTCGGCCGGCGTTTATGCCGATGATTGCGGGCCGATTATCGCTGAATGGCTTGGACAGCATGGATTTTCGTCTGTCCAGCCGCAGGTGGTCGCCGATGGGAACCCGGTCGGCGAGGCGCTGCACGACGCGGTCGACGGCGGAGTCGACGTGATCATCACGTCCGGCGGCACCGGCATCTCGCCCACCGATACCACCCCGGAACAGACTGTCGCCGTGCTGGACTACGTCATCCCCGGGTTGGCGGACGCCATCCGCCGCTCAGGTCTGCCCAAGGTGCCGACATCGGTGCTGTCGCGCGGGGTGTGTGGCGTGGCCGGGCGGACTCTGATCGTCAATCTGCCTGGTTCACCCGGCGGTGTACGCGACGGCCTTGGGGTGCTCGCCGAGGTGCTCGACCACGCGCTCGAACAGCTCGCCGGTGAAGATCACCGGCGATGACCCTGGTCCTGCGCGCCGCGCTGACAGACCAACCGATCTTTCTGGCCGAGCACGAGGAGCTAGTGAGCCATCAGTCGGCTGGAGCGATTGTCGGGTTCGTCGGAATGATCCGCGACCATGACGGCGGACGCGGGGTATTGCGGTTGGAGTACTCCGCGCACCCGTCGGCCGCGCAGGTCCTTGCCGATCTGGTGGCTGAGGTCGCCGACGAATCCGGCGGCGTGCGTGCTGTGGCGGCCAGCCACCGGATTGGCATCCTGCAGATCGGAGAGGCCGCCCTGGTGGCAGCCGTCGCCGCCGATCACCGCCGGGCGGCGTTTGCCACCTGCGCACAACTGGTGGAGACCATCAAGGCCCGGCTTCCGGTGTGGAAGCACCAATTCTTCGAGGATGGGACCGAAGAATGGGTGGGTTCTGCCTAAAGAAATGAACGAAGCCGGTCAGCCGATGACGTAGGGCTGCGCGAGTGAGTCCAGCGCATCGTTGCCGTTGACATCCTGGGCTCGAATCGCTTGCCACAGCTTCGTCGTGAAGCCCACGTTCGAGGCCGGGTGTATTTGCCCGGGTGCGTCGGGGACGTCGCCGGGCGGCGGTACGTCAGCCGGTTGGGGTAGCTGCAAGTCGGTGTCAACGACGACCGGGTCGCCTGGAGCCCGAGCGGGCCGATCGCCCGGCGCGGGTGGCGCGTCGACCGGAGCCGGCGGTGCCAGGTCGGTGGGCGGTGCGGGGGGTAGGTCGGCGGGCGCGGGGGGGAGGTCGACGGGCGCGGGGGGGAGGTCGACGGGCGCGGGGGGGAGGTCGACGGGTGCGGGCGGTGCCAGGTCGGTGGGCGGTGCGGGGGGTAGGTCGGCGGGTGCGGGCGGTGCCAGGTCGGTGGGCGGTGCGGGGGGGAGGTCGGCGGGTGCGGGCGGTGCCAGGTCGGTGGGCGGTGCGGGGGGGAGGTCGGCCGGCGCTGCCGGGAGGATCTCACCGGGCGGAGCGGGCCGGTCGTTGGCGGCAAGTTCCACCGGCGGAGCCGGGTCAACGGGCGGCGCAAACGGAGGCGGGGGTGCGGGAGCGTCTGCGGGCGGTGGGGCCAGCGGTGCCGGCTCGCCGTTGACCGCGGGTGCGTCCAGAGGCGCGTCCATCCCTGCCGGAGCGGGAAGAACGTTACGGGGTGTCGCGTTCGACAGCCCGTGGCCGCACACCGGCCAGGCGCCGCGACCCTGGGTCGCCAGCACTCGCTCAGCGACGGCAATTTGCTGCTCCCGGCTGGCCAACTGAGCTGACGGGGCGTACTCGCCGCCGCCATGTGAGGCCCATGTGCCTTGAGTGAACTGCAACCCACCCAGGTAGCCGTTGCCGGTGTTGATCGACCAGTTGCCGCCGGACTCGCAGCGGGCTACCTGATCCCATTCGCCGTCGGTGGCTGCGGCCGCCTGAGCGGCCATGGCGATGCTGCCGCCACCGAGCACTGCGCCGGTAAAGGCGATTTTGGCGACGCTGACGCTGGATGCGGTGGGCTTACGATGGCGTCCACTCATACGTTCGGCAGTTCCTCTCGGTACACGCCTGCGAGGTCAGCTGTCGGGTTCGGGTGGGAGAGGTCACCCGGCCAGCGTCCTACGTCGTCGCCACGACACCGGCTTCACCCCAAGGAGCCGAAAACGGCCCCGGTCCGATCTCGGCGGACCTGGTGGGTCCCCCGCCTCCATCCGCGGGTCGGAATCCCTCGCCTACTGGATGGAGCTCGGCGTGCTAGGCGAGGGAGGGCGCGTCACTCGGGTTGGGTTGACGAGCCTCCGGAGACGCTAGCGGTTCCCGGCAATCCCGTCACGTCTAAGAGCAATCGGCGTTTTCGTCACAATCGCCGGGAAAAGCCCCATGAAAGACGACTGTTTACGCAGGTCAACGCTCTCCGAAATCGAAGCGTATCCGTACCGTTATTATTTCGTTATGTGGGGAAGTTCACACGACTCAGCCACCGGCGAAGGGGGGAAGTACATCAACAGTGCTGCCGGTGGATAACGATGTGGTGTCATCTCGGACGGCAATCCCGTCACGCAGGTAGGAACATCGACTCAACACGGTCGCGAGGCGAGCATTCCGGCCCGACAGGCCGTCGACCAGCTCGGCAACCGTGGCGCCGGATGGCAGCGTGACGATCTCCGACTCGGCACCCGCGGCTGCCCGAGCGGCCGCGAAATATCGGACAACCACCTGAATTTCGGCGGAATCGTTGGGAACTTGCGGCACCGTGCTAGCCACCGATCGCGCTCATCGGGCGGTCGGGCTGAATGAAATCGGGGTCGTTGATGCCGTGGCCGGCGGGCTTGCCCCACATCGCGGTACGCCATGCCGCTTCAATCGCGCCGTCGTCAGCACCGCCGCGCAGCAGGCCGCGCAGATCGGTCTCCTCGGTGGAGAACAGGCAGCTGCGGATCTGGCCATCGGCGGTCAGCCGGGTGCGGTCGCACGTCGAACAGAAGGCGTGCGACACCGAGGCGATGACGCCGAACCTTCCGCTCGGCGCGTTCGGTCCGGCATCGACCAGCCAAAGCTCGGCTGGGGCCGAACCGCGCGGTGCCGGGTCAGGCCGCAGGTTGAAGTGTGGCCGCAGCGCCGCCAGCACGTCGTCAGCACTCAGCGCGGTGTTTCGGCGCCAGTTATGCCCCGCGTCCAGCGGCATCTGCTCGATGACGCGCAGTTGGTAGTCGTGCTGCAGGCAGAACCGCAACAACTCGACGACATCCTCCCTGCCGGTGGTGGGGTCAAGGACGGCATTTACCTTGACGGGTGTCAATCCGGCTTCCTTGGCGGCGGCCAAGCCGGCCAGGACAGCAGCAAGCCGGTCCCGACGGGTGATGGCGGCGAAGTTGGCGCGGTTCACGCTGTCCAGCGAGACGTTGACCCGGTCCAGGCCCGCTTCGGCCAGAGCGCTTGCCCGCCGTGCCAGCCCCACACCGTTTGTGGTCAGCGAGACTTCCGGGCGGGGCCGCAGTCCGGCCGCCGCCGCGACCACCGCTTCGAGATGGCGCGCGAGCAGCGGCTCGCCGCCGGTAAACCGCACGTTGGTGACGCCGAGCCGAGTCACTGCGATATGCATCAGCCTGGCCAGCTCGTCGGGTCGCAGCAGTTGCTCGCTGGGCAGCCAGTCCAGGCCGTCCTCCGGCATGCAATAGCTGCACCGCAAATTGCAGCGGTCCGTCAACGACACCCGCAGGTCGGTTGCGGCTCGCCCGTATGTGTCCAGCAGGGGGCCATCGGTGGGTACTGGCCTGGGGACGGCCTGGCCGCCTGCCAGACGGCGCACCATGGGCACTCCCAGCAGCGTTAGGGTCATGCGGGCACCCGTTTGGCAGGGGCATCGATCGCAACGATGTCCTTGCCGAGCGGCACCAGCGACACCGGGATCAGCTTGAGGTTGGCCAGCGCCAGCGGAATGCCGATGATGGTGATCGCCATCGCCGCGGCGCTCACCAAATGCCCGATCGCCAGCCAGATCCCGAAAAGCAGCACCCAGATGACGTTGCCGATCAAGGCGCCAGTTCCGGCGGTCGGCTTATCGACGATCGTCCGGCCGAATGGCCACAACGCGTACGACGCGATGCGCAGCGCTGCGAAGCCGAACGGGATGGTGATGATGAGCAGGAAGCTGACGAGCGCCGCGAACAAATATCCGACGGCCAGCCAAAGGCCGCCGAACATTAGCCAGATAACGTTCAGGATCAGGCGCATATCTCCTCCTGCGGTAACGCCAGCCTACCCAGTGGCGGGTAAACGGGGGTGCTCGGCGGCCGGCCATCCGAGTAGGATCTGTGATCGTCATCGCGTCCTGCGTAGGCGGGGCGCGTCTTCTGTTGCTGATCCGAGTGACCCGTCAGACAAGCAGGTGAGACCAGTGCCGACCGGCAAGGTGAAGTGGTACGACCCCGACAAGGGGTTCGGCTTCCTGTCGCAGGAGGACGGCGAGGACGTCTACGTTCGTTCCTCGGCGCTGCCCGAAGGTATCGAGGGGCTCAAAGCCGGCCAGCGGGTGGAGTTTGGCATCGCCTCCGGGCGACGCGGGCCGCAAGCATTGAGCCTCAAACTGATCGATCCGCCGCCCAGCCTCTCCCGGACGCGCCGTGAGGCGGCGGCCGAACACAAGCACAGCCCCGATGAGCTGCACGGCATGGTCGAGGACATGATCACGTTGCTGGAAAGCACGGTGCAGCCGGAACTGCGCAAGGGTCGCTATCCGGACCGCAAGACTGCCCGCCGGGTCTCCGAGGTGGTCAAGGCGGTGGCGCGGGAGTTCGAAGCCTAGCTCGTGGTGGTGTGCGACCGAGGGGCACATCGGTCGCGCGACGACTGCTTCGCGGCGTCTTGCCGCATCTGCTGGCGCTACGAGACGGGCTAGCCGTGCGCCGGGCAAGTTGACCTGGCTCGGGCGACCCGGAACGTACCGGCGCGCCGAAAAGCTACCGACGCGTAACTTTCGACGTCCGCGCGCCGTAGTATTCGGACAGGTACTGGGTACTCAACCTTCGAAGTGGTTCGTCAGCAAGGAGGCGGCGATGACACAGCAAACGCAGGTTACCGAGGAGCAGGCACGGGCTCTTGCCGAGGAATCTCGCGAAAGTGGTTGGGATAAACCGTCCTTCGCCAAAGAGCTGTTCCTCGGCCGGTTTCCCTTGCAGCTAATACACCCATTTCCCAAGCCGTCCGACGCCGAGGAGGCTCGAACCGAGGCGTTTCTCGTCAAACTGCGGGAATTCCTCGACACCGTGGACGGCAGCGCCATCGAGCGTGATGCCCAAATTCCCGACGAGTGCGTGAAGGGTTTGGCCGAACTGGGTTGTTTCGGCTTGAAAATTCCCGCCGAGTACGGCGGCTTGAACATGTCGCAAGTCGCCTACAACCGGGTACTGATGATGGTGACGACGGTGCATTCGAGTCTTGGCGCATTGCTCTCCGCGCATCAGTCCATCGGAGTACCCGAGCCACTCAAGCTGGCCGGGACTCCAGCACAGAAGCAGCGGTTCCTACCGCGGTGTGCGGCCGGCGCCATATCGGCGTTTCTGCTCACCGAGCCGGATGTGGGCTCTGATCCAGCGCGCATGGCGTCCACGGCGACGCCGATCGACGATGGACAGGCTTACGAGCTAGAGGGTGTGAAGCTGTGGACCACCAACGGTGTGGTCGCCGAATTGCTCGTGGTCATGGCCCGGGTACCGCGCAGTGAAGGGCACCGCGGGGGCATCAGTGCCTTTGTCGTCGAGGCCGATTCACCCGGAATCACAGTGGAGCGGCGCAACAAGTTCATGGGGCTGCGCGGCATCGAGAACGGTGTGACCCGGCTTCATCGCGTCCGAGTGCCCAGCGAAAACCTGATTGGCAGGGAAGGTGACGGTCTGAAGATCGCGCTGACCACACTCAACGCCGGCAGGCTGTCGCTGCCGGCGATTGTGGACGGGGTAACGAAGCAATCGCTGAAGATTGCGCGGGAATGGTCCCGCGAGCGGGTGCAATGGGGAAAGCCGGTTGGCCAACACGAAGCGGTAGCCAGCAAGATCTCGTTCATCGCCGCTACCAACTACGCACTCGATGCGGTGGTGGAGCTGTCCAGTCAGATGGCCGACGAAGGCCGCAACGACATCCGGATCGAGGCCGCGCTGGCCAAATTGTGGTCCAGCGAGATGGCCTGCTTGGTTGGCGATGAGTTGCTACAGATCCGCGGTGGCCGGGGCTACGAGACTGCCGAATCCCTCGCGGCACGTGGTGAGCGTGCGGCGCCAGTGGAGCAGATGGTGCGGGATCTGCGGATCAACCGCATCTTCGAAGGATCCAGTGAGATCATGCGACTGCTCATTGCGCGTGAAGCCGTCGACGCACATCTCACTGCGGCGGGTGATCTCGCCAACCCTAAAGCTGATCTACGCCAGAAGGCCGCAGCGGCGGCAGGTGCAAGCGGGTTCTACGCAAAGTGGTTGCCGAAACTGGTTTTTGGTGAAGGCCAACTACCCACAACGTACCGTGAGTTCGGCACGTTGGCGACACATCTGCGTTTCGTCGAACGTTCCGCACGCAAACTGGCCCGCAACACGTTCTATGGGATGGCCCGCTGGCAGGCCAGTCTGGAGAAAAGGCAAGGATTTCTCGGACGCATCGTGGATATCGGCGCGGAGCTGTTCGCCATGTCGGCGACGTGTGTTCGTGCCGAGGCGCACCGCGTTGCAGATCCCGTCCAAGGCGAGCAGGCGTACGAACTGGCCGAGACGTTCTGCCAACAGGCCACGTTGCGGGTGGAGGCACTGTTTCATGCGCTGTGGTCCAACACCGACAGCATCGACGTTCGTTTGGCCAACGATGTGCTGGACGGCCGTTACACCTGGTTGGAGCACGGGATCCTCGATCAGTCAGAAGGCACCGGACCGTGGATTGCGCCGTGGGAGCCGGGACCGTCCACCGAGGCCAATCTGGCTCGGCGGTTTCTGACGGTAGCAGCCACGGAATCGCCATCAACCGAGGTCAAATTGTAAGGCACCGTTCGATCTTCGATCGACTGGGTGGTGCAGGATTACGGCCATGGGCTCATACGTCTCCGGGATAGGCGAATTCAACCGCGACACCAACTACATCACCACTCGGATTACCGCCGACGGACGGGACGGCTATCCGGTAGAGCCGGGCCGCTATCGGTTGGTTGTTGCGCGTGCCTGTCCGTGGGCAAACCGCACGATCATCGTCCGGCGGCTGTTGGGCTTGGAACGGGTTCTCTCCATTGGATTTTGCGGCCCCACTCACGACCAACGCAGCTGGACGTTCGACCTGGACCCCGGCGGTATCGACCCGGTGCTCAGGATCCCACGGCTGCAAGAGGCCTACTTCAAGCGGTTTCCGGACTACCCCAAAGGCATTACCGTCCCGGCGATCGTCGATGTCCCCGCGGGCGCCGTGGTCACCAACGATTTCGCCCAGATAACCCTGGATTTCGCCACCGAGTGGGCGGCTCATCACCGCGACGGCGCGCCACAGCTGTACCCGGAAGGGTTGCGTGCTGAGATCGACGAGGTAAGTCGAAGGATCTATACCGAGATCAACAACGGGGTATACCGCTGCGGCTTCGCCGGCTCGCAAGGGGCCTATGACGCGGCATACGACCGGCTATTCACCGCGCTGGACTGGGTCAACGATCGGCTGAGGAACCAGCGATACTTGGTGGGCGACACCATCACCGAGGCCGACGTGCGGTTGTTTACCACGCTGGCCCGGTTTGACCCGGTCTACCACGGACACTTCAAGTGCAATCGATGCAAACTGTCCGAGATGCCCGTGTTGTGGGCCTACGCGCGCGACCTGTTCCAGACACCGGGTTTTGGTGACACCGTCGACTTCGTCCAGATCAAGCAGCACTACTACATGGTGCACACCGACATCAACCCCACCGGCATCGTGCCTAAGGGCCCCGAGCTGGCCGGCTGGCTGTCTCCGCATGGGAGGGAAGCTTTGGGGGGCAGGCCTTTCGGTGATGGATACCCGCCGGGACCGCCGGTCGATGGCGAGCAGGTGCCAGCCGGCCACGGCGCCTAGCTGAGGAGTCGATGCCGTGTCAAAAGACAAGGCGCACCGACCATTCCGCGTGTGGAACGTCGTGTAGTTCACCCGAGGCGTCGACCACCAACGTCAGCAACTGCACGACAATCCCGATCAGCCGCCCGCGTTGCGGGTCGACCGTGGGGATGGTGACCGCCAGCCGGGTGTCGGGCCGGAATAGGGTTGTGGTTGTGTTGGCAGGGTTCTCGTAGACCTGTAGCAATCGCCAGGGCGCGCGGGAAATGGCCTCGGGCACTGAGAGCTGCACCGGGTAGCGTTCGCTCACCGGTAGTTCGCCCTGCGCCTGCGGTGTCCGACAGTCGTTGAGGTCGAGCACGTTGCAGTACAAATAGGGCCCGACGCGGGTCAGGTGTCCGTGCGAGTACACACTGATTTTGGGTTGCTGCACGTCGTGCCCGCGCGCCAACAGCCACGCTCCGGCCCCGGCCGCCGCCGAGAGCAGAATCACCAGGACCGCGATCAGCGCTGCGACACCGCGCTTCACTGCGGCGTTACCGCCGCACCGCGACGCGTCGTCTCCTGTTCGGCCATCACAGGCCGATTGCCGCCCAGACCCGGGATCAGCGAATCGCCGCGGAAACTGACGACGGTCTGAGCCAGACCCAAGATCAGCAGCGCGCTGACCGCGGTGAAGCCCACCCACAGTTCGGTGTAAATCAACACGCCCACCGCACCGCCCAGGACCCAGGCCAGCTGAAGAGTCGACTCGGAACGCCCGAACCCCGATGCCCGCGACTCCTCGGGTAGGTCGTGCTGCAACGAGGCGTCCAGCGAGGCTTTGGCAATTGCGCTGGATCCCGACGTGATCAGGGTGGCAATCGTGGCCACCAGCAGGTTGCCGGCCACAGCGGCGGCAACGGCCAATACCGTCACCACCACGGTGCAGCGCACCACCAGTACAGCGGGCCTGCCCAGTTGCAGGCGCGCGCTGGTGAAGTTTCCGGCGAAATTGCCGACTGCGGCCGCGGCGCCGATCAGGCCCAGCATGCCCAGCTGCACCCATCCGTTGGCTTCGTGCGCCTTGGCGACGAATGCCGGATACAAGAACAGGAAGCCGACCATCACCTTGATGGTGCAGTTACCCCACAACGAGGTAATGATGTTGCGACCCAACGGCTGTCGAAGTGTTCCCCCGAGGTTCTTGACTTCCTCCGGCCAGTTTCGTCGCAACCTGCGTCTATCCCGGTGATAACTCAACGTCGCCGGGACTTCACCTGCGGTTACCTCAACCCAGCGCGGAATCCGCATCGACAACGACGCTCCGGCGATCGTGATTGCGACGACCACGAACAACGCGCCAGGCAGCTGGAACAGGTGGGTACACACGAACTCGACGCCGGCCGCGACGGCACCGCCCGCGATGGTCCCGCCGAGCAAGCCGAACACGGTCAGCCGCGAATTGACCCGCACCAAGTCGATCGTCGGCGGCATCACCCTGGGTGTCACCGCACTGCGCAGTACGCTGAACGATTTCGAGAACACCATCATGGCCAGCGCACAGGGATACAGCACCCACGACGGGAAGCTGCCGGTGGCGCCGTCGTAGTTCATGATCAACACCACCGCCAGCGCGGTCCGCAGTCCAAACGACAACGCCAACGCGACACGACGACCGTGC
Organism: Mycobacterium decipiens; assembly: GCF_963853665.1. NCBI lineage: Bacteria > Bacillati > Actinomycetota > Actinomycetes > Mycobacteriales > Mycobacteriaceae > Mycobacterium > Mycobacterium decipiens. The sequence goes on along the minus strand of NZ_OY970459.1, from coordinate 4,371,234 downwards.
TGCAGTCGGTCCAGCGCCGGACCGATGAGCGGAGCGATCACGGCGAACGGCGCGATGGTGATCAACAAATACAGAGCGACCTTGGACTTGCTCTCCCCGGTGGCCGCCGCAAAGAAAAGTGTGTTTGCCAGTGCTACGGCCATTGCCGAGTCGACCGCAAAGTTCGCCATTACCGGCCACGTCAGCGCTGTCAGCCCGGACTTGTCGGCGCCGTCGGCGGTAGCGGCCCTGTGCACCAGCAAGTACATCCGAGAACCCATTTCGCGGCTTCGCAGGGCCGCAGCGCGGGTGACGGTGATCCGCTCGCCCGGCCGCATACTCCGCGGCGGTTCGCTGCTACGTTCGGATTCTGATTGCTCGCCCAGAGGCGGGAGGTAGCGGTTCGCGCTGGGCATCGGCGGCGGGCGACGCGATCGACGATAGTTGGCCTCGTCGGGTGGGTAGTTGGCCATACCGGGGTGCCCATTGACCGATCCGTTTCGGGTCCGGCGGCCCGGCGTTGAGGCCATCCGGCCCGGATGATCACCTCGCCGTTCAGACACGATTCAATTCTGTCTTATCCGGACTCACCGCGTGGGCAACCGGGTGTGGCTCGCCAGCCGTGTCTTCCGGCAGTATTAGAGGCGCGTACAGAGAGGGGACAGCGTGACCGGACCCACCGAGGAATCTGCTGTGGCGACTGCGGCCGAGCGGCCCGAAGGGTTGGCGGCGCTGCTCACCGGTGCGGTCGACCAGGCCAGGGCCGCCGTTGTGGAGTTCAGTGGCCCGGAGGCGGTCGGTGACTACCTGGGCGTCACTTGCGAGGATGCCAACGCCGCCACCCACCGGTTCCTGGCCCATCTGCCTGGTTACCAGGGGTGGCAATGGGCCGTCGTCGTGGCGACCTATGACGGTGCCGACCATGCCACAGTCAGCGAGGTGGTGTTGGTCCCTGGGCCAACCGCATTGCTGGCGCCGGACTGGGTGCCGTGGGAGGAGCGGGTGCGGCCGGGAGATTTGAGCCCGGGCGACCTGCTCGCGCCGGGTAAGGATGACCCGCGGCTGGTTCCTGGCCACACCGCCAGTGGCGATGCGCAGGTGGACGAGATCGCCGCAGAAATCGGGTTGGGTCGGCGCTGGGTGATGAGCGACTGGGGCCGCGCCGAGGCAGCCGACCGGTGGCACAACGGCGACTACGGTCCCGGCTCGCCCATGTCGCGGTCGACGAAACGAGTGTGCCGCGACTGCGGTTTCTTCCTACCGCTGGCCGGGTCGCTTGGCGCGATGTTCGGGGTATGCGGCAACGAATTGTCCGCCGACGGGCATGTCGTCGACAAGCACTATGGCTGCGGCGCCCATTCCGACACCCCCGCTCCGGCGGGTAGTGGCTCACCAGCGTACGAGCCATACGACGACGGCGTGCTCGACATCATGGCGAAGCCAGCCGAGGAGTCTGGCGCCGAGCCGTCCGACTAGGTTTTCTCGGCGGCCGTCTTGATGTTTGCCAGCGAGGCATTCATGCCTTCGACCAGTTCTCGTTCGAAGTTAGTCGTACCGCCGAAGAGCGCGTTCACCGACAGGTTTGAGAACGAGCTGACGCCATTTTCCGCGTGGCGGCTCTCGGTCACCCGGGTGCCATGGGCGTTCGGCTCGAGTTCGTAGCTCCAGATGCTGCGATTGGAGTCGACCCGGAACGCCAGTTTCTGCTCCGGGACGATCTCGACAACCGTGCACGTCGTGGGCCAGAACAGATGGTTGCGGCGGTTGAGATTGATGGTGCGGGTGCCCTGGCGCAATGGGCCGATGGGCCTCATCCACCGGCATTGCGGGCTCCATTGCGGCATCCGCCGAAGGTCGGATATCAACGCCCAGACCTTCGCGGCGGGCGCATTGATATCGATTTGCGCTTGCAGGAGCGGGGCCACCATTCATCCTCCCAGGGATGCAACCGTCGTTGGCTAGTTCGGGTCGAGATATGTTTCGAGTCCGGCCTGTGCGCCGCGTGCGCCACGGCGGGCAGCGGCAAGTTGCCACACGAAAATGCCCGTTCCGAACAACCCCGTTCCCAGCCCGGCGACTGTCACCGGACGCCAACTCTCGAGGCCAGGTACGAGGAATGCGGCCACCGCGGCCGCTAGCCAGGCCAGCGCGCCGACCACGATGACCGGCCACACCTCGAGCAGCGCGGGTGGTAGCGACGGCGGCTCGTGGACCTGGCCAGGTTCGACGCTCATCGCGATTCAACATAGCCCGGCGACGATGCGGGCCGCGAGTGGCCCGGGAAGGAGCGGGCGGTTAGGCGGGAAGGAAGGCGTCGTTCGCCGTTTCTGACGCCCGATTCTTGAGTTCCGTTGTAACCTCGCGCTGTGCCTGACAGCGATGCGCGGCTGGCTAGCGACTTGTCGCTGGCGGTCATGCGGCTGGCCCGCCAACTGCGGTTTCGAAACCCGTCGTCGCCCGTCTCGTTGTCCCAGCTCTCAGCGTTGACGACGTTGGCCAATGAGGGAGCGATGACGCCCGGTGCATTGGCGATTCGTGAACGGGTCCGGCCGCCCTCGATGACCAGGGTGATCGCCTCTCTAGCGGACATGGGTTTCGTGGATCGCGCCCCGCACCCCATTGACGGCCGGCAGGTGCTGGTCTCGGTGTCCGAGTCCGGCGCCGAACTGGTCAGGGCGGCACGGCGGGCCCGGCAGGAGTGGCTGGCCGAGCGGCTCGCAACGCTGGACGCCAGCAAGCGTGAAATCCTGCGCAGCGCCGCCGATCTAATGTTGGCCCTGGTCGACGAAGGCCCGTGACCGAACGCCGCTGTGCCCAGCGCTCGGATGGCCCCGATGTTCAGGATGTCAGCGATCCCGACGACCCCCGGCTTGACAATTTCCGTGATTTGAACAGCATCGACCGCCGTCCAGACCTGCCGACCGGCAAGGGGCTGGTGATCGCCGAGGGCGTGCTGGTGGTGCAACGCATGCTGGCCTCACGGTTCACGCCGCTGGCTTTGCTCGGGACCGACCGCCGGCTGGCCGAACTCAAGGACGATCTGGCCGGTGTCGGCGCGCCGTTCTATCGAGTATCGGCCGACGTCATGGCCCGGGTGGTCGGCTTCCATCTCAATCGTGGGGTGCTGGCCGCCGCTCGTCGGGTGCCGGAGCCGAGCATTGCTCAGGCGGTCGCCGGGGCCCGCACCGTCGCAGTGCTCGAAGGTGTTAACGACCACGAGAACCTGGGCTCGATCTTTCGCAACGCGGCAGGGCTGAGCGTGGACGCGATAGTGTTCGGCGTCGGCTGCGCCGATCCGCTCTACCGTCGCGCGGTTCGGGTCTCTATGGGGCACGCGCTGTTGGTCCCGTATGCGCGGGCACCCGACTGGCCCGCGGAACTGGTGATGTTGAAGGAGAGCGGTTTTCGGTTGTTGGCGATGACACCACAACGCGATGCGTGGCCACTGCCGGAGGCGATGGCCGCGGTGTCTGACGAACGGATCGCGCTGCTGGTGGGCGCAGAGGGCCCGGGCCTGACGGCGGCTGCACTGCGCATCAGCGATGTGCGGGTGTGCATTCCGATGTCGCGGGGCACCGACTCGCTCAACGTCGCGACGGCGGCCGCGTTGGCGTTCTACGAGCGGGCTAGGCTCGGCGAGGTGGCGGGCCGAGGAGTAGCGGGGCGATCAGATTAGGCTCGGGCCCGTGAGTGACAAGCACGACCAATCCGTGCCCTGGGCAACGGGTTTGGCGGTGGCCGGCTTCGTCGCCGCGGTAACGGCCGTCGGAATTGCGGTGCTGAGTCTCGGACTGATTCGGGTGCATCCACTGTTGGCCGTCGGCCTCAACGTGGTGGCGGTTGGCGGGTTGGCGCCGACCCTGTGGGGCTGGCGCCGCACCCGGGTGCTGCGCTGGTTTGTGCTCGGTGCAGGAGTGGGCGTGGCGGTCGGGTGGCTGGCGCTGCTCGCCTTGACGCTGGGGAGCGGCTAGCGATGCCCGCCTGAGCGCACCCCGAGCAGCACGTCTTCCCAGGCCGGTATGGCCGGTTTGCCCCGTCGGCTGCTGACCGGCTGTGCGGACGGCGCCGTGGGCGCCGGCTGCGCGGGCTCATCGAAGTCGAGGCGGGCGACCGGCGCCAACGGCCGCAACGGGCGATTGAAGGCGGGGTCGATCAGTTCGCTGGCCGCATCGTCGATCGCGGTTGCCGTTCCGCCGTGGGCGCCAGGGGTGAATCGGAAATGCGCCAGATTGTCGGAGCGGCCCGCCTTCCAGGCAAGCTGCACCGTCCAGCGACTGTCTTCGTTGCGCCAGGCGTCCCAGGTGACGCTGTCGGGGTTCAGGCCGCGCGTCACCAGGGCGGCGGTGATCGTCTCCAGCAACGTCAGCACCGCGGGGCCGTCGGCGAAGACCGGGTGCGCTGCGGTTGCCAGCTCGGCGGCGCGCGAGCGTTCCAGCAGCACGGGGTGGGCAAACCGGCGGATCCGGGCAATGTCGGAACCCGAAGACGCGGCGACCTGTTCGACAGACGCGCCAGCCCGAATTCGCGCCTGGATCTCTTTCGGGCTCAGCATGTGGGTGATCTCGATATCGAGCTGCGGTTGCTGCAGCGGCGCGGAGTCGCCCCGCAGCGCCGCCCGCAGTCGGTCATCGACCGGCAACTTGAACTGTTCGGACTGGGTATCTCCCTGACAGATGATGTGTTCGCCGTTGGCATCGAGCCCAACCACTTTGAGTTCCCGCATGGTTTCTCCTCGCAGGCTCCGAGCAGGACAACGCTGGACCTGTTACCTGCGCACTTTAGTGCGCTAAACGCCGTTAACCTTGTTGACACGCGGAGGTGTCTTGCCGGAATGACGCACGCCGACCGGCGCGCCCGGTCGTAGCTGCGTTAAAGCCGTTCGACCACCCAGTCGACGCACGCGGTGAGGGCGCTGACGTCATCGGGATCGACCGCGGGGAACATCGCCACCCTGAGCTGGTTGCGGCCGAGTTTGCGATACGGCTCGGTGTCGACGACGCCGTTTGCCCGCAAGATCTTCGCGACGGCCGCGGCGTCGACGTCGTCGACGAAGTCGATGGTGCCCACCACCTGCGAGCGCAACCCGGGGTCGGTGACGAACGGGGTGGTGTAGGGCCGCTCTAGCGCCCACGAGTACAAGCGCTGCGACGAGTCCGCCGTGCGTTTGACCGCCCAGTCCAGCCCGCCGTTGCCCACCAGCCAGTCGATCTGTTCGGCGAGCAGCGCCAGCGTGGCGATCGCCGGTGTGTTGTATGTCTGGTTCTTCAAGCTGTTCTCGACCGCGATCGGCAGCGACAGGAAGTCGGGAACCCAGCGGCCGGACGCCGCGATGGCCTCGATCCGGCGCAGTGCGGCCGGGCTCATAATCGCCAGCCACAGTCCGCCGTCGCTGGCAAAGTTCTTCTGCGGTGCGAAGTAGTAGGCATCCGTCTCGGCGATGTCCACCGGTAGGCCTCCGGCGCCGGAGGTGGCGTCGATGACGACCAAGGCGTCGGCCGAGCCCTCGGGACGGCGCACCGGCACCGCGACCCCGGTCGAGGTCTCGTTGTGGGCCCAGGCGATCACGTCGACTGAGGGGTCCGTTTGCGGCTCTGGCGCGCTGCCGGGATCCGCCTTGATGATGATCGGGTCGCCGATGAACGGATTCTTGGACACCGCGGATGCGAACTTCGAGCTGAACTCGCCATAGGTCAGGTGTAGCGAGCGCTTATCGATCAGCCCGAAGGCCGCCGCGTCCCAGAACGCGGTGGCACCACCATTGCCCAATATGACCTGATAGCCGTCCGGCAATGCGAATAGCTCGGCCAGCCCCGATCGAACCCGGCCCACCAGATTCTTGACCGGCGCCTGCCGGTGCGAGGTGCCGAACAGTGCCGCTGCGGTGGTGGTAAGCGCGTGCAATTGCTCGAGCCGGACCTTTGACGGGCCGGACCCGAAGCGGCCATCGCGGGGTTTGATCGCGGCGGGAATTTCCAGGGCAGGGGTGAGCTGGTCGGCCATGGCCATCAGGGTAGTGAGGCGATCCCAACCTGGGCTGAACGGCCCGACCCGGGGAAGGCATCGGCGACCCATAGTCCCAGGCTGAGCCGCCGGAATATCCGTTCGGTGTGAGCGAGCCCACATCGGTGGACACTGTGGGGGTTGGGTCACAGCGAGCGGAAGGTCTGGATAATTCCCGGTACCAGCGGTACTGTGTTCATTACCCGTGCGAGCGCAAACCTCATTGGAGGCTTCGATGGATAGGACGCGCATGGTTCGGCGTTGGCGCCGCAACATGGAGGTGCGGGACGACGCCGAGTATGTGGAAACGCTCGCCATACTGTCCGAGGGGTCGGTGCGGCGAAACTTCAACCCCTACACCGATATCGACTGGGCATCACCAGAGTTTGCTGTCACGGACAACGATCCTCGGTGGATTCTCCCGGCGACCGATCCATTGGGCCGCCACCCGTGGTACCAGGCGCAGTCGCAGGAACGACAGATCGAGATCGGGATGTGGCGCCAGGCCAACGTGGCCAAGGTCGGGCTGCACTTTGAATCCATCTTGATTCGTGGCCTGATGAACTACACCTTCTGGATGCCCAACGGCTCACCGGAGTATCGGTATTGCCTGCACGAATCGGTCGAAGAGTGCAACCACACCATGATGTTCCAGGAGATGGTCAACCGCGTCGGCGCGGACGTTCCAGGGATGCCGAGGCGGTTGCGATGGATTTCACCGTTGGTGCCGCTGTTGGCCGGCCCATTGCCGGTGGCATTCTTCATTGGCGTGCTCGCCGGGGAGGAGCCCATCGACCACACCCAGAAGAACGTGTTGCGTGAAGGCAAGTCGCTGCATCCGATCATGGAACGGGTGATGTCGATCCACGTGGCCGAGGAAGCGCGGCACATTTCGTTTGCTCACGAGTACCTGCGCAAGCGGCTGCCGCACCTGACCGGGATGCAGCGGTTCTTTATCTCGCTGTACTTCCCGATGACGATGCGGATGTTGTGTAATGCGATCGTGGTGCCGCCCAAGGCATTCTGGGACGAATTCGACATCCCGCGCGAGGTCAAGAAGGAATTGTTCTTCAGCTCGCCGGAGTCGCGAAAGTGGTTGCGCGACATGTTCGCCGACGTCCGCATGCTGGCTTACGACACCGGATTGATGAACCCGATCGCTCGGCTGGTGTGGCGGATCTGCAAGATCAACGGCAAGCCGTCGCGCTACCGGAGCGAACCGCAGCGCCAGCACTTGGCCGCTGCGCCGGCTGCATAACCTGGTACGAGTTCTCTATGCCGCACGTAATTACTCAGTCGTGCTGCAACGACGGGTCCTGCGTCTTCGCATGCCCCGTCAATTGCATTCACCCGACGCCGGACGAGCCCGGCTTCGCGACGTCGGAGATGCTCTATATCGATCCGGTGGCCTGCGTGGACTGCGGTGCCTGTGTGAGTGCCTGCCCGGTCGGCGCAATCGCGCCCGATAGCCGGTTGGGCGCGGAGCAACTGCCGTTCGTCGAGGTCAACTCGTCGTTCTACCCGAAGCGGGCCGCGGGCGTAAAGCTACCGCCGACGTCGAAGCTGGCGCCGGTGATCCCGGCCGCCGAGGTGCATGCGCGTCGTCAGCCGCTGACGGTGGCCATCGTCGGGTCCGGTCCCGCGGCCATGTATGCCGCCGATGAGCTGTTGGTCCAGCACGGAGTGCAGGTCAACGTCTTTGAGAAGCTGCCGACGCCCTACGGTCTGGTGCGCGCCGGGGTAGCGCCGGATCACCAGAACACCAAAAGGGTCACGCAACTATTTGACCGGGTCACCCGTCATCGCCGCTTCCGGTTCTATCTCAATGTCGAGATCGGGAAGCACCTTAGCCATGCCGAGCTGCTGGCCCACCACCACGCCGTGCTGTATGCGGTCGGCGCGCCCGACGACCGCCGGCTGGATATCGACGGGATGGGTCTTCGGGGTACCGGTACCGCCACGGAGCTGGTCGCATGGATCAACGGGCATCCCGACTTCAGCGATCTGACAGTCGATCTCAGCCACGAGCGTGTCGTGATCATCGGCAACGGCAATGTCGCCCTCGACGTGGCGCGGGTACTCACCGCCGACCCGAACGAGCTGGCCTACACCGACATCGCCGACCATGCGTTGCGCGCGTTCCGCAATTCTGCGGTCCGTGAGGTGGTAGTCGCGGCCCGCCGCGGACCAGCCCACTCGGCGTTCACCCTGCCCGAGCTGATCGGGCTCACCGCCCGGTCCGACGTCGTGCTCGACCCGAGCGATCATCAGCGAGTTCTCGATGATCTGCCAACCGCTGCTGATCCATTGACCAGGAACAAGCTGGAGATCTTGAGCGCACTGGGTGTTGCGGATGCGCGGGCGCCCGGGGCGCGGCGCCCGCGCATCCGGCTGGCCTACCGGCTTACGCCTCAGCGCGTTCTCGGGCAGCAGCGTGCCACCGGGGTGGAGTTCTCGGTCACCGGAACCGACGCGGTGCGCCAGCTCGATGCCGGCCTGGTGCTGACGTCGATTGGCTACCGCGGCAAGTTGATTCGCGACCTGCCGTTCGACGAGGAGGCCGCGGTCGTCCCGAACGACGGTGGACGTGTGATTGACCCCCGCACCGGCGAACCGGTGCCCGGCGCCTACGTCGCGGGCTGGATTAAACGCGGGCCGACCGGGTTCATCGGCACGAACAAGTCCTGCTCTTTCCAGACCGTGCAGGCTCTGGTCGCCGACTTCAACAGCGGCAGGCTGGCCGACCCGGTGGCCAAGCCGACGGCGCTAGCTGAACTGGTACATGCCCGCCAGCCCGAAGCCGTCGGCTCCGCGGGATGGCGGGCCATCGATGCTGCCGAGATGGCGCGCGGCAGCGCCGACGGCCGGCCTCGCAACAAGTTCACCGACGTCGCCGAGATGCTCGCGGCGGCAGCCACCGCGCCGCAGGCGCCGCTGCGGCGCCGTCTGGTGGCCCGGCTGCGTGATCTGGCTCAGCCGATTGTCGGCTAACCCGCTTGCGCTGACATGGCCGCTTGGATCTCATCCATGCTGACCTCGCGTACTGGCTGTCCAAGCGACCAGTGGTGGCCAAACGGGTCGACGACCACACCGTAGCGGTCTCCCCAGAACTGGTCCTCCAAGGCGGTCACCACGGTGGCGCCGGCGTCCAGCGCACGCTGGAACTTGGCGTCGACGTCGGTGACCGTTAAATGAATGGTGACCGGCGTTCCGCCCAGCGACTTCGGCGTCATGGATTTGCCACCACACATCTCCGGGAAGTCGTCGTTGAGCATCAGCATGAAGCCGTTGATACGCAGCGCGGCGTGGATCAGTCTGCCGTCGGGTCCGGGCACTCGCCCCAGTTCGACGGCGTCGAAGGCTTTCACGTAGAAGTCGATCGCCGCGGCAGCGTCGTCGACGACGAGGTGTGGGGACAGAGCGGGTTCGACGTTGAGCGCCATGGTGCCTCCTTGTTGTTGGTGTCCTCGGACCAGTCCCGCGCCGGACTGGCACACGGATACTGACCCGGGCCGCGATGGAAAATCATCGCGGTGACGCCATTCAATCGCGGGGCACCGACAATTATCTCCGTCGGCCCCGTCGGCACCGTCGGCCCCGTCGGGCCCGTCGGGCGCGGGCGATCGCTTAGCAGTCGTGCTGTTGAGTGTGATGGAGCAAGGGGGAGGCGGCCGTCGCCGAGGTCCGTACCCGGCCGGATGTTGGTTCAGCCGTCCAGCGACCAATGGCCGCGGCCGGGTCATAGCTTTTGGTCACCCGACGACGGCGAATGCTGGTCTGTTCCCCATCTGTGTTGGGGAACGCGGTCGCTGTCCTACACCCGCATCCCAGCCCCACCCTCTTCGACGAACACTTTTCCATCACAACATGATTGCTTCCTCATAGCGACACGAGTACTTTTCGGTCTCTACACGAATACTTTTCCATCACAACGCAAGTCGAGATTCCCGACCTTCAACTCAAGCCACTTCCCGCAGCACCCCGTTGCGGCCCAACCACGAGACGCCTTCGCGGCGGGGCCAACCGACTGTTGGGCAACGGCCTCTGCACCCGCCGGCGACGCCGGACCGTCAATGCGGGTCGCACTGTTAAACCTGCTTCCGACTCGCCATCAGCAAAGACCATCGACAGCGACAACCAACTCGGCTCCCCGACCGGAGGGGGCGAAATCAGAGTCAGGACAGGCTATCTGGGGCCGCTCATCGATCAACGTACCGCCACTTGCCACCGGTTTCCGACATGGGCAGATTCCGTCCCAGGGTCTAGGCCTGCTCGACCGCATGCGCGCGGAGCCGCGCCAGATCTACCCTTCATGCAGACGAATTCTGTTATATACCAATCGGACCCGATCGATCTCCCAGCCGCGGCGGTTGACCGTCTCGCGTCGCTCATCAAGCACCATGTGCACAGCAGGCTTTTGTGTAGCTCGCGAGCAACGTCAGCAACACGCCGATCCTGGCTGATCACCCGGTGCGGCATCTACAACCTGGTACTCAGGGCAAACGGCCGCAGAGGTGGTGGCAAACAATGGTGCTGACCGGGACGGAACCGCATCCGGCTAACTCAGTAGTCCACCACCGGAGGGGAACCTTAGGATCGTCAAGTGCTCATGAGCTGCGCGAATTGCGATGGCGTTCAAGTCGATCGAGACCGCATAGCTACGCCAGCCCGCCCTGGATGCACCGCAGCTGTCCGTGCTCGTTCTGAGCGTCGGAGCGGCGTTCGAAAGCGCGAGTATGTGGGACGCGACGACGACAGAACGGAGTCCGGCGGACCCCAAAGATCGTCATTGACATTCGCTTCGACGACGCGGGAGACTTCGCTCCACATTACGGACCGATTGGTTGCGCACTCCGAACATTGGGTGCTCCTGAAACTACCCGAACTTTAACCAGTGGGCGCACAAGGAGAATCGATGGATCACGCCAAAAGCATCGGCAGGGTCGGCGCGTTAGTGGTTGTCGTGGGGGTGGGTGCGGCGGTGGCGGTAACCCACGCGATCAGCAATGCCGAGCCAACGGATGCGGGCTCGTCAAATGGTGATTCGCGGGTGGATGTGCCGTCGCCGTCGGGTGGGTCCGGCACCCTGTTGGCTGCGACACCGGGCGCGGGCTTGTCACCGGGTAGCCTGCCGCAGCTCGATCCGGGCAACATTCCTGACGACATCCTTAATTACCTGATCGACTTTCTAGCCGGAGTGCACAACGGGATTGTGCCAATTGTCTCCAACCGTACGCCCGTCGCGACCCCGCAACAGTTCAGTGTCCCTCAGGGCGGTACCACCGGCCCGATCCCGTTTGACGCGTACGACCCGGACGGAAACAGGATGACCTTCACGGTGCGGGCGCGTGGCGCACCCGGCGGACCCCAGCACGGTGTGGTGATCGTCGACCAAAAGACGGACAGTTTTACCTATACGGCTGATCCGGGTTTCGTTGGCAGCGACACCTTCACCGTCTCCGTCAGCGATGACACCGACCTTCATGTGCATGGTCTGGCGGGATATTTGGGTCCGTTCCACGGGCACGATGACGTCGCCACCGTGACGGCTTTCGTCGGAGCCACCCCGACCGACAAGATTAGCGGTGACTTCAGCATGGTCACCTACAACATCGCGGGGCTGCCCTTCCCGCTATCCAGCGCAATTTTGCCGCGCTTCTTGTACACCAAGGAAATTGGGAAACGCCTCAATTCTTACTACGTCGCCAACGTCCAGGAGGACTTCGCCTACCACGATTTCCTCACCAAGAAATCCAAGATGCCCAGCCAAACACCGCCCGACCCGCCGACCTTGCTGTGGCCCATCGGTGTGCCCTTCTCCGACGGGCTCAATACCCTCGCGGAGTTCAAGGTGAAAAGGCTCGACCGGCAGACGTGGTACAAGTGCCACAGCGACAACTGCCTTACCCCTAAGGGCTTTACCTATAGCCAAATGCAACTTGCGGGTGGGGAAACGGTCGACTTGTACAACCTGCACGCCAATACCGGTGGTGGGGCGGATACCAACGCCAACTTCGCGCAGCTCGCTAATTACATCCAGCAGAACTCCGCGGGTCGCGCGGTCATAGTCACGGGCGACTTCAACGCCCGATACTCCGACGACCAAAGCGCCCTTCTGCAATTTGCCGCGGCCAATGGGCTGACCGACGCCTGGGTGCAGGTGGAGCACGGCCCGACCGCGCCACCCTACGCACCCACGTGTGACGACCGAAACGAGTGTGAGCTGCTTGACAAGATCTTCTATCGGAGCGGCCAAGGAGTGATGCTGCAGGCCACCAGCTACAGCAACGAAGCGGCGAAGTTCCTCAACTCCAAGGGACAGCCGCTGTCAGATCACAGTCCTCCAGCGGTCCTCTTCCACTACGTCGCTGACAATGTGGCGGTTGGGTGACCGGGGTTTGCCCCCTCAGGCTTTGGTGAGTATGCGCTCCCAGCCTTCGACAGACTCCGGGCTGCGTGGGCCCGGTCCCACGTAGATGGCCGACGGGCGGACCAACTTGCCGAGTCGCTTCTGCTCGAGAATGTGAGCACACCACCCGGCGGTGCGCCCACAGGTGAACATCGCCGGCATCATGTTGGCCGGTACCCGGGCAAAGTCCAGGATGACCGCGGCCCAGAATTCGACATTCGTTTCGATCGCTCGGTCCGGACGGCGTTCCCTCAGTTCCGACAGCGCAGCCTGCTCCACCGCGACGGCGACCTCGTAGCGCGGCGCGCCCAGCCGCTCGGCGGCCGCCCGCAGTACTCGTGCTCGTGGATCCTGCGCGCGGTAGACCCGGTGCCCGAACCCCATCAGCTTCTCGCCGCGGTCCAGTATGGTTTTGACCAGGCCGCGGGCATCGCCGCTGCGTTCGACCTCTTCGAGCATCGGCAGGACCCGGGCCGGCGCGCCACCATGCAGCGGTCCGCTCATCGCGCCAATCGCGCCCGATAGCGCTGCCGCCACATCCGCTCCGGTCGAGGCGATCACGCGCGCGGTGAACGTCGAGGCGTTCATGCCGTGCTCGGCGGCCGACACCCAGTAGGCGTCAATGGCCTCGATGTGTCTGGGGTCTGGTTCCCCTTGCCATCGGGTCATGAAACGTGCCGTGATCGTCGAGCATTCATCGATTACTCGCTGTGGGACCGCTGGCTGATAGATGCCGCGTGCGGACTGCGCTACATAGGACAGCGCCATCACCGATGCCCGGGCCAGCTGTTCGCGGGCGGTGGCGTCGTCGATGTCGAGCAGTGGCCCGTATCCCCAGATGGGTGCCAGCATCGCCAGGCCCGCCTGGACATCGACCCGCACGTCGCCCGAGTGGATCGGCAGCGGGAACGGTTCAGCCGGCGGCAGCCCGTGACCGAAGGTGCCGTCCACCAGCAGCGCCCACACGTCGCCGAAGGTGACCCGTTGACTCACCAGGTCCTCGATATCGACGCCGCGGTAGCGCAGTGCGCCGCCGTCCTTATCCGGCTCGGCTATCTCGGTGGTGAATGCCACCACACCTTCGAGGCCAGCGACAAAATTCTCCGGTACCACTGTCATACGAGAATTCTCACACCCCGCCCCGGACCGATGCTACTGGTCAGTAGAAACCACGGTGATGCGGCGCGACACCCAGGATCAGACGATTGGCCCCGCCGGGATGAGAGTCGGGCGGGGTTAGCTGCGGCGTACCGCTTCGTCCACGAGTTGGATTCGGGAGGTGAGTCCGAGTTTGGCATAGACATGGGTGAGGTGAGTTTGCACGGTACGCGGTGAGACGAAAAGCCGTTTTGCGATGTCCTTATTGCTTAGTCCCTCGCTGGCCAACCGCACGACGTTGTGTTCGGTCGGGGTCAGCGCGCCCCATCCACGGGCCGGTCGTTTGCGTTCGCCGCGACCGCGCTGTGCATAGGCGATCGCCTCGTCGGTAGACAAGGCGGCACCCTCGGCCCAGGCGCGGTCGAAATCCTCGCCGCCCATCGCGTCACGAAGCGCCGCCACCGAGGCCTCGTAGCCGGGGTCCCATGTCTTGAAGCGGACCTGAGTTGTCTCCTGCCGGAGGGCGGCCGCCGCCCCGAACAGGCGTGCCGCTTCCTGGTGACTGCCGACCTCGCCGGCCAAGCCGGCGAGGAGTTCCATGGCGTCAGGCATGCCCTGGTAGGCGTGCAGGGGGGCGCCGCAGGCCAGCGCAGCATGGGCGTCATCGCGTGCCAGATCTGGATCGCCGCGCGCAATGGCCACTCGCGCGCGTGTGGTCAACGCCACCATTCGGTGCCACCCATTGGTCGCAAGGACGGCGTCGTTAGCGAAGTGTTGTGCGGTGATCGCATCGCCCCCTGCCAGGGCCAACTGCGCCATCAGCGCCTGGTGCATTGTCACCTGGTCGGATTGGGCACTAAGAATCGGCCGCGCGGCTTCGCTGGCCTCGACCGCTGCCGCGATATCACCGGTAGCCAACGCGGCGAACGTCAGCGCCGCATAGCCAATGCCTTGGTACACGCCGCCCAACTCCGTCGCGGCTTCAATGCAAGCAGCGGCCGTCGCGTGGGCAGCGCTGGCGCCGCGGTACGCCAGCACCTGGGCCTGGGTGTACAAGCCGAGAACTCTTGTCACCACATCGTTGGACGCCTCGGCCTCGGCAGTGACTTCGTTGGATAGTTCGATCGCCTCGGTCAGGTTGCCGGTCCACATCTGCGCCAAACTGAACCACAAGGTGCAGTGACGCGAGACGAACCGGTCGCCGATGGTGTCGGCTAGGTCACGGCATTCTTCTGCCGCCGCTCGCAGCGCGTTCGGGTCGCCCGATATGCAGATCCCGACCCCTCGCCAGTAGAGGATTTGGCACAGCGTCCACTTGTCGTCAATGGCGCGCGCCAGGTCGGTCGCCTCGGCGAAGTAGGGCGCGGCCGCTTCTGCGTTGTAGCCACTGCTGCAGCCGTAGGCGGTGAGCGCCCGAACCAACACCGCGGGGTCGCCTACGTCGCGTGCCATCGCTAGCGCTTGTTGGGCCGGAGCGATGATGTCGGTGGCGCCCACCGGACTCGTGGCAAGCCAGGTACCGAGCATCGCCTTATCAGCGAGCGCCCGCGCCCGAACTGCCGTTGACACGGCGAGCTGGTTGATACTTGGGTCCTCCAGGATCGAATCGAACCAGGCCAACCCCTCGCGCAGGTGCGCTCGCCCGAACCAGATCGGTTGCAGCGAGGAGGCGAGCTGCAATGCCTCTGTGATTTGGCCGCTTTCACGGCTCCAGGCAAACGCGGCGCGCAGGTTGTCGATCTCTGTTTCAGCCCGAGCGACAAGCCGCTGGTGATCGTTTTCCGCAGGGGTGTTGAGTCGGGCGGCCAGCGCCGTGTAGTGGTCACGGTGTCGGGCGCGCACATCGGCCTCGCCGGAGTCGCCGAGTTTTTCCAGCGCATACCGGCGCACCGTTTCCAGCAGCCGGTACCGCGTGCGACCCTGGCGTTCTTCGACCACCACCAGCGACTTGTCTACCAGCAAGGTCAGCTGATCAAGCACCTGAAACGGCTCAAGGTCGGTACCGGCGGCGGCGACCGCGCGCGCCGCGGCGAGGTCGAACCCGCCGACAAATGGCGCCAGTCGGCGAAACAAGATTTGCTCTGTTTCGGTCAACAGCGCATGCGACCAGTCGATCGATGCGCGAAGTGTCTGCTGGCGCTGCACCGCGCCCCGCACACTGCCGGCCAGGAGCCGGAAACGGTCATCCAGGCCGTCGGCGATCTCGACCGGCGACATCGAGCGCACCCGTGCCGCGGCGAACTCGATCGCCAGTGGTATGCCGTCCAGCCGCCGGCAGATCTCGCGCACGGCCGCGGCGTTGTGATTGGCCAGGGTGAACCCGGGCTGTACTCGGCTGGCTCGGTCCGCGAACAATTCGATTGCTTCGTCGGCTACCGACATCGACGGTACGCGCCAGGTGATTTCGCCGGCCACCCCGATCGGCTCCCGGCTCGTCGCCAAGATCGTCAGCGCCGGACAGACCCCCAACAGCTCGACGACGAGTGCCGCGGATGCATCGAGAAGATGCTCACAGTTGTCCAACACCATCAGCATGCGGCGGTTCCCGATGAAACGGCGAAGAGTGTCCATCGTCGAACGGCCGGGCTGATCGGGCAGACCCACAGAGCGGGCTGCCGTGGACGGTACGATGCCGGATTCAGTGATTGGGGCCAGGTCGACATAACACAAGCCGTCGCGAAACTCCGATGATCCCGCAATCTGAATCGCCAGACGGGTCTTGCCGACACCGCCCGTACCGCACAGCGTCACCAGCCGGTTTTCCGCCAGGAGTGCTCGCACCTCATTCATCTGCGCATGGCGGCCGACAAATGTGGTGAACTGCGCCGGAAGAACTGACGCGGCGACGGCTTTGGCTGTGCGCAGTGGGGGGAACCTCTCGCGAAGGTCGGGATGGCACAACTGCATGACCCATTCGGGACGAGGTAGGTCGCGCAGCGGGTGGCGCCCGAGATCGACAAGCCATGCATCGGTCGGGAGCCAGTCGCTGATCAAATCACCTGTCGTGGCAGACAGCACGATTTGACCTCCGTGTGCTAGGTCCCGGAGACGCGCGGTCCGGTTGATAGTCGGGCCGACATAGTTGAGTTGGTCGCGCAACTGCACCTCGCCGGTGTGCAGGCCCATGCGGAGCCGGATCGGCGCCAGCGAGGCCCGCTGCAGATCCAGCGCGCATGCAGCGGCATCGCTAGCGCGAGCGAAAGCCACGACGAAGCTATCACCTTCGCCCTGTTCGATCGGTTGCACCCCACCGTGAATCGTGATGGCTTCCGACACAGTGTGATCCAGGCGCGCGACGGCGGCGGCCATCTCCTCTGGCTGCGCCTGCCACAGGCGGGTCGATTCCTCGACGTCGGCCAGGAGCAATGTCACCATGCCCGTAGGCAACAATCTGCTCACGTCAAGTCCCTGGTTGCTTACGAGGACGGATCTGCATGGATGGGGTGGATCGAACTCACATTGGCCGATATCTGGCGGAGCTGCAAAGCAGCGTAGCGAATCGTACATGGGGGCACGAACCCTAGCGCAGATATACGACCCCCGGCGACGCCCCGTACGCATGTTGGCGGATGATCTTTGCCGCGCAGGATCGCATCGTCGAGGGCGATCTTTGGAGGAAGGCTGTTATGAACTGCGTTGAAGAGCAAGATGCGCGTGTCACCGTTGCCACCACGTCTTCGCAACACCGCCGTTACGGCGCCTCGCCCATAACCACACCACAGTTCGAGGTACGCACTGGGTTCATCCTCGAAACAGTCCTCCCACAGCGACCTTCATCACCCCGCAACGAGATTGTCCTCGGCACGACGCGACCGGCGCCGACACGGTCGCGGACCAGCCGCTGGTGGTCCAAGGCGGTGGGTGCTGTGCGCATGGGGATTCGCGGGATGCTAGAAGGGCCGGTGTTGCAGGACAGCCCAGTGCAGCGTCAGCACTACCCGAAGCGCTACCAATTCCTGGAGCACTCCTGCCTCGCTCGCGAGATGCGTCGACTGTGACCAGCGTTGCACCCGGTCACGTGCTTGTTTGGCCTTCGCAGCCACACCGATGGGTCAACCAGGGCTGATTAATCGATCGGTGGATGTTGCGTATCGTGCCTTGGTTGGTGGTCTGTGTATCATGCGTTGCTTAACCGTATGCGGGAGGGTGATTTTGGGCTGTTCTGAGGGGTCAGGCCGATGACAGGGCGGGATCCGGCGGTTGCCGTGGTCGGGGCGGGTATGTCCGGGCTGTGCGTTGCAATCGCGCTGCTGAGCAGTGGGATCACCGACGTTCGTATCTATGAGAAGGCTGACGATGTTGGTGGCACGTGGCGCGATAACACCTACCCTGGGCTGACATGTGACGTGCCGTCCCGGCTTTATCAGTACAGCTTCGCTAAGAACCCGAACTGGACCCAGATGTTCTCGCCGGGCGGCGAAATCCAGGCCTACTTTCGCAGGATCGCCGACCGCTACGGGCTGAGGCACCGGATTCGGTTTGGCGCCAAGGTCATCAGCGCCCGATTTGACGACGGTCGGTGGGTGCTGCGCACCGATACCGGAGTGGAGTCGACAGTTGACTTCTTGATCTCGGCTACCGGTGTTTTGCATCATCCCCGGATGCCGGAGATTGCCGGTTTGGACGACTTCGGGGGAACGGTCTTTCACTCGGCACGGTGGGATCATGCGGTATCGCTGCAAGGTCGGCGCGTCGCTGTGATCGGCACCGGGTCGACGGGCGTACAACTGGTCTGCGGCCTAGCTGGGGTTGCGGGCAAAGTCACTATGTTCCAGCGCACCGCGCAATGGGTGCTGCCGTGGCCCAACCCTCGCTACTCGAAAGTGGGGCGAGTCTCCCACCGCGTTTTTCCGTGGCTAGGTTGGCTGGCCCACAAGACATACAGCCTTTCCTTCGAGATGTTTACGACTGCGCTGACCAAGCCGGGCTTGCACCGAAGGCTGGTAGGGGTTATGTGTCGCGCCGCCTTACGTCGGGTGCGTGACCCGCACCTGCGTCGGGCCCTGACTCCTGATTACGAGCCGATGTGCAAGCGGCTGGTGATGTCCGGCGAGTTCTATCACGCGATCCAGCGCGACGACGTCGAATTGGTCACGGCCGGTATCGACCACGTCGAGCATCGCGGCATCGTGACCGATGACGGCGTGTTGCACGAGGTGGACATCATCGTGCTCGCCACGGGGTTTGACTCTCATGCGTTCTTCCGGCCGATGCAGCTCACCGGCCGCGACGGCATCATCATCGATGATGTGTGGCAAGACGGTCCGCATGCTCATCAAACCGTAGCAATACCTGGATTTCCGAACTTCTTTATGATGTTGGGGCCGCATAGCCCCGTGGGAAACTTCCCGTTGACGGCTGTCGCCGAGTCTCAGGCCGAGCACATCGTGCAGTGGATAAAGCGGTGGTGCCAAGGTGAATTCGACACAGTAGAGCCCACGTCATCGGCAACCGAAGCATTCAACACCGAAATTCGAGCCGCGATGCCGAACACCGTCTGGACCACCGGATGTGACAGTTGGTACCTGAACAAAGACGGCATTCCTGAGGTCTGGCCCTTTGCACCGGCTAAACATCGCGCCATGCTCGCCAACCTGCACCCCGAAGAATACGACCTACGCCGACACACGGTGGTACGCCCAGTACGTCAGCCCAATAGCGTTTGAAATCCAACGGGCATACAACGATGACGTGCATGCGGGATCGGCTGTCTGGTCACCTATCCCGCTCTGACCGCGCCGACGAAGGTCATTGCGGCAATCATCGGCGCAGCGTCTGACTCCGTTGCGGGCACCGGTCGGCCGACCCGGCGCAGATAGTTGGCCAACGGCGTCGCGGTCGCGCTCCAGCCGCGCTCGCCGAACCATTCCACGGCCCGAGCCCATCGTTGGTTGTAGACCATTTGAAAGAACATGCGCGGGTCACCTTGGGCGTTCGCGGCGCGTTCTTCGTTCAGCTTGGCTGCGAATTCTTCAGGGTCCAATGGCGTTGCTTCCTCGACAGCAACGTGGCTGCCCGGGCTAGCCAAAGCGTCGATGCCGACGAACAACTGTTGCTGGACGTCGGCCGAAAGATAGACTAGTAAGCCCTCGGCAATCCAGGCCGACGGCTGGTTGGCGTCGAAGCCTTTGTCACACAAGGCCGTTCGCCAATCACTTCGTAGGTCGACAGCAACCTCGCGACGTTCGGCGCGCGGTTGGATGCGATGGTCGGCGAGCACCGCCCTCTTAAAGTCGAGAACCTGCGGTCGATCCAACTCGAAGATTGTTGTCCCGTGCGGCCATCGCAGCCGGAACGCACGAGCATCCAATCCCGCTGCCAGGATCACCACCTGCAGCACGCCGGCGCCAGCCGCCCGGGAGAAGTATTCGTCAAAATACCTGGTGCGTGCACCTTGGAAGTTGACGAAGTGCTCGCCGAAGTCCCGGGTCATCAAATAGTGATCGGGGAGCCTGCCCTGCAACACGTCGGCCCATTCGCCACCCGCAGCCCGACAGAACACCTCGGCATAAGGATCGACGGCCAGCCGATCGGGCTTCCGCGTCTCCAATGCTCTTGCCGCGGCAACTAACAACCCGGTGGAACCAACACTGGTGGTGACATCCCAGCCGTCATCTTCGACCCGCATTCGTCAGACTCTAGCCGGGTGCGATCGACCCGTGCCGCTGGCGCACAACGACATACCCGATCGGCGAAGCTGTCCGCCGTCCCCCGGCGGTCGATACACCAGCGGCAAACCGTGATCTCACATCTACGCGTCGGATTGGTGCTTGTACGCGCAATGGCCGATGTTTCGCGGTCGGCGGCGCCCCTACGGTGCCATTCATGGGCCACAATCAGTTACCCATCGAACGTCGCGAATCGAGGGGTCGTGACGTGACTGGCGGTGCCAACCGAACGGATTGTGGCCCTCAACAACCACCAAGCGGGGCGACGCTCCCAGGAATGCCGGTATGCGGCCGGTCGAGCAGGGCGAAGGGCATAGTGAAATGAGCGAGTTTGGACAGAAATCCGGCCAATGGTGACGCCGAATGTCGTCCCCATGCAATATTTGGCTCGCCGCCACTTGACGAGCTTTGTCGGCCGCACGGCCGAGATGAACGATGTGCGGCGGCTCTTCGCCGACAAAAGGCTGGTGACACTTACCGGCGCGGACGGGATGGGAAAGACCCGTCTCGCGCTGCAGATCGGCGCCCAAATCGCACCCGAATTCGCCTATGGGCGTTGGCATTTTGACCTAGCCGCGATCAATGACCGAGACTCCGTGTCGATCTCTTTGATGAACGCGTTGGGCCTGCCTGCCCAGCCGGGACTGTCCGCGATCGACACGCTTATCCGGTTCATCGGTGACACTCGAGTCCTGCTGGTGTTGGACCATTGTGAGCATTTGCTGGACGCGTGCGCAGCGATAATTGACTCCCTGTTGCGTGCCTGTCCGAGGTTGGCGATTCTGACGACTAGTAGCGAAGCCATCGGGGTGGCCGGTGAGGTGACCTGGCGGGTGCCTTCGCTATCGCTGAGCGGCGATGCCATCGAACTATTTGCTGACCGGGCCCGCCGCGTGCGGTCGGATTTCGACGTTGACACCGAAACCGCAGCCGCTGTTGGGGAAGTTTGCCGACGCCTGGACGGAGTTCCGCTGGCGATCGAACTTGCCGCCGCCCGAACTGACACGTTGTCGCTGGCGGAGATCCTCGATGGTCTCAACGACCGATTCCGGTTACTAGCCGGCGCTGCGCGCAACGCGGTGCGCCCCGAGCAGACGCTATGCGCCACGGTCCAATGGTCCCATGCGCTGTTGAGCGGGCCGGAGCGGGCGCTGTTGCACCGGTTGGCGGTGTTCGCGGGCGAGTTCGACCTGGACGCGGTCCAGGCGGTGGACGCTGGTGACGACGACATCGCGGGCTATCAGACACTCCGCCGGTTCGCCCAGCTGGTGGACAAATCCTTTGTTGTGGCCGAAAGCAACAGCGGCCGACCGGGATACCGGCTGCTGTTTTCGGTTCGTCAGTACGCGTTGGAGAAGCTCAGCGAGTCGGGAGAGGCCGACGTCGTGCTGGTGCGTTACCGCAACCACGTCAACCAGGCCAACCAGGTGGTACGCACTGGGTCCGCAGAGTCGCGGAGCAGTGCATGAACGCGCTGTAAACATCTGTGGGAGAGTGATTTTGGGCCTTTTGAAAGGCTAGGTCGATGACGGCCGCACAGTGGGATCGCCGCTGTCTGCATCGATCAGAAGGTGCAAGACGTCGGCGCAACGTAGCGCGGCGGTTTGTCGTTCTCGAATTGAACGCGCCGCTGGTAGCTACCCAGCGGAAAAAATGCAGCGCAGCGCGCCAACGGAGGAACGCTGACGTCATTAACAGGTTTGAAAGCAACCGATGCTAACTGCGTCTGAAAGGTTCTGCGCAATGGATCTTCCTATGGCAGCCGCCGACGCGTTGTTCCTTTGGGCCGAGACGCCGACGC
Organism: Mycobacterium decipiens; assembly: GCF_963853665.1. Lineage (NCBI taxonomy): Bacteria > Bacillati > Actinomycetota > Actinomycetes > Mycobacteriales > Mycobacteriaceae > Mycobacterium > Mycobacterium decipiens. Next base: position 4,349,279 of record NZ_OY970459.1, on the reverse strand, counting down.
GGCCATTGCACAACGGAATGGTGGCCGTGCTGAGTCCGCCCGAGAGTGGCCCCGGGCGCTACGTGCGCAAGGTATTCGCCGCAGCGCTGGCGCGCCAGGAGGTGGCGCCGTTGTGGCGGCGGCGTCCGCAGCGGTCGCTCACCTCGCTCGGGCAGTGGTATTGGCGCACCGAGGCCGAGGTGGAATTGGACTACCATGTGCGGCTGAGCGGATTGCCGCGGGGGGCCGGCCTCGGCCAGCTGTGGGAGTTGGTTTCTGAGCTGCACGCCGGCATGCTGGACCGCTCGCGCCCGTTGTGGCAGGTGGACCTGATCGAGGGTCTACCCGGCGGGCGGTACGCGGTCTACGTCAAGATCCACCACGCGATTGCGGACGGGGTCTCCGCGATGCGGCTCCTGCAAGAGACTGTCAGCGCGGATCCGAATCAGCGTCGGATGCCTGCCCTGTGGGAGGTGCCAGAGCGGGCGCAGCTGTCCGAACACGCAGAACCTGGCGGGTGCTTGGGGCCGCTGCCGTTGGCCCGAGGGGTGCTGGGCGAGGCTAGAGGGCTCCCCGGCATGGCGCGGGTGGTGGCCGATGCGGCGTGGCGGGCAGCGCGCCGTCGCGGTGGACCGCTGACTTTGGCCGCACCACACACTCCGCTGAACGCGCCGATCGCTGGGGCCCGGTCCTTCGCTGGCTGCACCTTCCCGATCGATCGGCTGCGACAGGTTGCAGAACACGCGGATGCCACCATCAATGACGTTGTGCTGGCCATGTGCGGCGGGGCGTTGCGTGGCTATCTGATCAGCCGGGGGGCGTTGCCACGTGCGCCCCTGATAGCGATGGTGCCGGTCTCGCTGCGCGATACCCGAGCCGGCGTCGTGTTCGGCGAGGTTCCGGGCAACAACGTCGGAACCTTGATGTGCTCGCTGGCGACACACCTGGCAAGTCCCGCCGAACGTCTGTCGGCGGTGCAGGCAAGTATGCGTGAGGGCAAAGCCGCCATCGCTGGCCGAAGCCGGGACCAGGTGTTGGCCATGAGCGCATTCGGTGCCGCCCCGCTTGCCCTCGCGATGACGCTGGGCCGCGCGCCCGCGCCGCTGCGCCCGCCAAACATGATGATCTCCAACGTGCCGGGTCCGCAGGGCACGCGGTACTGGAACGGCGCCCGCCTTGACGCGCTCTACCTACAGGCGGCACCTGTCGACGGCGCGGCGCTGAACATCACCTGCAGCAGCACCAATGACCAGATCACCGTTGGATTGACGGGTTGCCGCCGTGCCGTTCCTGGACTGAGCAGCCTCACCGATCGGCTGGCTCGCGAACTCGAGCTGCTCGTTGGCATCAGCGAAGCCGACCTAGGGACGAGCCATCGAAGGACCGTAGGGCGCCGTTGACACGCCTCGCTCGTCGCGCCGGCGTTCATTCGTTGTCGGGCGTCGTTCGTCGTCACACAGCCGGATGCGCAGCCGCGTACCTTACGGATTGCCGCCGGGGTGCGCACACCCCACCCCGGGCAGGCGCGCCATCTCGATAACGACTACCTTCAGCTATACGCATATACGCACCTAGTGGGGCAGCCATATCAGCTAGAGCGCAAAGGGGTTCTCGTGGCCGACACCGACGACACCGCAACACTCCGGTATCCGGGAGGCGAGGTCGACCTGCAGATCGTCCGCGCCACCGAAGGCGCCGACGGCATTGCGCTCGGTCCGCTGTTGTCAAAGACCGGGCACACCACGTTCGACGTCGGGTTCGCAAATACCGCCGCCGCCAAAAGCTCCATCACCTACATCGACGGGGACGCCGGCATTCTGCGCTATCGGGGCTATCCGATCGAGCAACTGGCGGAGAAGTCGACCTTCATCGAGGTCTGCTACCTGCTGATCTACGGCGAGCTGCCCGATACCGAACAGTTGGCCCAGTTCACCGGTCGGATCCAGCGCCACACCATGCTGCATGAGGACCTCAAGCGATTCTTCGACGGCTTTCCGCGCAACGCCCACCCGATGCCGGTGTTGTCCAGCGTCGTCAACGCGTTATCGGCCTACTACCAAGACGCGCTGGACCCGATGGACAATGATCAGGTCGAGCTCTCGACGATCCGCTTGCTGGCCAAGCTGCCCACCATCGCCGCCTACGCCTACAAGAAGTCGGTCGGCCAGCCGTTCCTCTACCCGGACAACTCGCTGACGCTGGTGGAAAACTTCCTGCGGATGACGTTCGGCTTTCCGGCCGAGCCCTACCAGGCTGACCCCGAGGTTGTGCGGGCGCTGGACATGTTGTTCATCCTGCACGCCGACCACGAGCAGAACTGTTCGACGTCGACCGTCCGGCTGGTTGGCTCGTCGCGCGCCAACCTGTTCACCTCGATCTCGGGCGGCATCAACGCGCTATGGGGTCCGCTGCATGGCGGCGCCAATCAGGCGGTCCTGGAGATGCTCGAGGGCATTCGCGACAGCGGCGACGACGTCGCCGAGTTTGTGCGAAAGGTCAAGAACCGCGAGGCCGGCGTCAAATTGATGGGCTTCGGCCACCGGGTTTACAAGAACTACGATCCGCGCGCGCGGATCGTCAAGGAACAGGCCGACAAGATCCTATCCAAGCTCGGCGGCGACGACTCCCTGCTGGGCATCGCCAAGGAACTCGAAGAGGCAGCGCTGACCGACGACTACTTCATCGAGCGCAAGCTCTACCCGAACGTCGACTTCTACACCGGCCTGATCTACCGTGCGCTCGGGTTCCCGACCCGGATGTTTACCGTGTTGTTTGCGTTGGGCCGGCTTCCCGGCTGGATTGCGCACTGGCGTGAGATGCACGACGAGGGCGACAGCAAGATCGGCCGCCCCCGCCAGATCTACACCGGCTACACGGAGCGGGACTACGTCACCATCGACGCACGCTGATTGCGCGATGGTCGCGCGGCGGGTCGGCTACAGCGAAGCCAGCACCGCCATCGCGGCATTGTGACCGCCGATGCCCGACACCGCCCCGCCGCGGCGGGCACCTGAGCCGCACAGCATGATCCGCTCGTGGGCGGTGGCTACTCCCCACCGCCGTGCCGGTGTGTCCAGCCGATCGTCGTCGTCAGCGAACGGCCAGGACAACGCGCCGTGGAAGATGTTGCCGCCGGTCATCGCAAGCGTGCGCTCCAGGTCCAGGGTGGTCGTCGTCTCGATGCACGGCCGGCTCTGCGCGTCGGTCATAAGCACATCTTGAATCGGCTCGGCCAGAACGGAATTCAGCGACGCCAGTACCGCCTCGCTCATCCGGTGGCGCAACGCGTCGCAGTCGGCTTCGGAGTCGGCGGACCCAAACACCGAGTGCGGTGTGTGCAGGCCGAACACCGTCATTGTCTGGGCACCCGCAGCGCGCAGCTTGGGTGACAAGATGCTCGGGTCGGTCAGCGAATGGCAGTAGGCCTCGCACGGCAGGGGATCCGGCAACTGCCCGGTAGTTGCCCGCGAGTACGCGGCATCCAGTTGGGCCCACGTCTCATTGACGTGGAACGTCCCGGCAAATGCTTGTTGCGGTGTGAGGCTGCCGTCGCGCAACCGGGGGAGTCGGCGCACCACCATGTTCACCTTGACCTGTGCGCCCGGGGCCAGTGCCGGGGCTGGTTCGCCGAGCAGGCCGGCCAGGACCGCCGGTGTGACGCCGGCCAGGACAAACCGGCCCCGGATCAGGTTCTCGGCACCGTCGCTGCGGTAGCGCACCGCACCGTCCGGATCAACAGCGAAAACGTCTGCACCGGTGACGATTTCGGCGCCATGACCGGTAGCCGCGGTGGCCAGGGCCGAGGTCACCGAACCCATGCCGCCGACTGGGACGTGCCAAACTCCGGTGCCCCCACCCAGTACGTGATACAAGAAGCAGATGTTTTGCATCAGCGACGGGTCGTGCATGCCAGCGAAGGTGCCGATCAGCGCATCGGTCGCGATCACCCCGCGCACCAGGTCGTTCGCCACCGCGCCGGCGATGGCGTGCCCGATCGGCTCATCGACCATGGCCTGCCAGGCGGCCGCCGCCTCTTGGCCGCCGCATTCCACAACAAGTCGGCGAGCCTGCTCGCGGGTGCGCAGCGGTTCGATCAGGGTTGGCCACAGCCGTTCGGTCACCAGCCGGCAGCGCCGGTAGAACGCGGCGAAACCCTGCGCATCCGGCGCAGCGCCGATCGCGGCGAGCCCCGCTGAGCTAGGTTCGCCGGTGGGCCCGATGAGCAAGCCAGAGCGCCCGGCCGTAGCCGGCTGCGGGGTATACGAGGAAAATGGCCGCCGCGCCAACCGCAGCGGAGCGCCAAGGTCGGCAACGATGCGTGACGGCAGCAAGCTGACCAGGTACGAATAGCGCGACAGCGCGACCTCGACACCGTCGAAGGCCTGCGCCGACACCGCGGCCCCACCGATCCGCCCCAGCCGCTCGAGCAGCCGCACCCGAAGGCCGGCCCGGGCCAGGTAGCCGGCCGCGACCAGGCCGTTGTGACCGCCGCCAACGATGACAACGTCGAATTCGGGGTCGAATTCGGGGTCGGAATCCCCGTTGCGATCGCTCATTGTGGTATCGGCAGCTATCCGGATCTGATCTAGCCGGTGTACCCCTCGACTTGGTCGGCGGGACGCACCGCCGCTTCGCGCGGGTCACCGCCGGTTCCGCGCAACGCCCGGCGCTGTCGGAGCAGGTCCCAGCATTGGTCGAGTTCGATCTCGATGCGGCGCAATCGCTGCTGCTCCTCAGACTCGGTGATGTTGCGGTGCTGTAGCTGCTCTCGCAACGATTTCTCCTCGGCAACCAGGTCGCGGATGTGTGCCAGGGTCTCGCTGTCCGTCGGTTTCCGCCCGTTGCTCATGGCTCCAGTGTGCCCGATTTGAGGCGGGCCATCGGCACCGACTCGGTAGGCTGCATATCGCCTGCAGCGGACGAATCGCGTTCGACGACCCGAGGGGGTGGCGTAGTGGTTTCTAAGGTGGGTTTGGGCCAACCGCCCGCGACCACCGACGCGCGGCGAACTCGCAAGTTTTACCGGGGCTCGCCGGGCCGTCCGTGGCTGATTGGTGTGGTGGTTATTCCGTTGCTGATAGCGGCAATCGGATACGGTGCTTTCGAGCGACCCCAGGCCGTTACCGGACCCACTGGTGTGCTGCCCACGCTGACACAGACCGCTACCTCGGCCGCTCCTGAGTTGTCGTTGTCTCTGCTTTCAATTAGTCGGAGCGGCAACACCATTACCCTGATCGGCGACTTCCCCGATGAGGGAGCCAAGGCGGCGTTGATGAAGGCGCTCAAAGGCTTACTGACTCCGGGCGTGAACGTCATCGACCAGATTCACGTCGATCCCGTTGTACAATCACTCGATTTCTCAAGCGCAGAACCGGTTTTCACCGCTGGTGTGCCGATCCCTGATTTCGGCCTCAAGGTCGAGAGGGACACCGTCACCTTGACCGGAACGGCCCCTTCGCCAGAGCACAAGCAAGCGGTCGAGCGCGCTGCGATGAGCACCTGGCCGAGCGTGAAAGTTGTTGACAATATTGAGGTTACGGTGCAAGTGCCGCCGCCCGGAGCTCCCGGCCCTATCCCGGCGCCCGCGCCGCCAGGAGCGCCAGTTGGTGGCCCATGTGCTGACCTGCAATCCGCCATCAATGCCCTAACGGGTGGACCGATCGCGTTTGGGAACGACGGGGGTAGCCTGATCCCGGATGACTATGAAATCCTGAACCGGGTAGCGGACAAGCTAAAGGCGTGTCCGGATGCTCGCGTGACGATCAACGGCTACACCGACAACATTGGCAGCGAAGGTATCAATATTCCGTTAAGCGCTCAGCGCGCCAAGATAGTCGCCGACTACCTCATTACACGCGGCGTCGCCCGCGACCACATCGTTACCAAGGGTCTCGGTTCGGTCAACCCCATCGCCAGTAATGACACGGCCGAGGGGCGCGCCAAGAATCGCCGCGTCGAGATCGTGGTCAGCTAAGGAGAACCCAGCATGGATTTCATGATCCAGTGGTCGTGCTACCTGCTTGCGTTCGTGGCGGGTTCGGCCGTTGCCTGGGTGATCGTCAGCCTGGCGATCAAGCGTGCCAGCGAGGATGAGGATGCTGCGCAGACGCCTAGCGCACCCGAGGTAGCTGCACAGTGATGGAACACGTGCACTACTGGCTGGTGGGCCTGGCATTCGCGCTCGGGATGGTATTGACGTCGGCGCTGATGGTTCGGCCCGTCAAACATCAAGTGCCGGTGAAGAAATCGCCCCAAAGGTCTGGCGCAAAGTCGAGGCCGCCTACCGCGACGAAGCGCGCCGTCAAGTCGCGCCCGAAGACCGAGCCGTTGTCCAAGGAGCCGGCGACCGCAAGGATTCCGGTGACAAGGGAATCTTCAACGGACCAGATCGCGGTCGTGAAGGAGTCCGCGACGGAGCAGATCCCGGCCGCGAAAGAAGCGCTTGGGGCGCATATTCCGGTGGTTCCGTACGCGCCGTACGGCCCGGGCTCGGCGCGTGCTGGCGCCGATGGTAGCGGACCGGAGGGGTGGCTGGTTAAGGGCCGCTCGGACACCAGGCTCTACTACACTCCCGACGATCCGTCGTATGACCCTACGGTCGCGCAGGTGTGGTTCCAGGACGAGGAGTGCGCTGCGCGGGCGTTTTTCACGCCGTGGCGCAAGAGCACAAGGCGCAGGTGAGGCCGAAATTGCGGGCCTGGTGTCCGCAGGCACCGCGTCCGGCGCTCGGTTAACTGGGGCCGGGGAGGCGCAACACTAGACGCGCGCCGCCCAGTGGGCTGTTTTCCAGCGATGCGGTCCCGCCGTGCAGGTGGGCTTGTTGGGCGACCAACGCCAACCCGAGACCCGACCCCGAATGGGAGGCCGTGGACCCGCGGGAGAACCGCTCGAACACCACAGTGCGTTCATCTTCGGGCACTCCGCTGCCGTTGTCGTCGATGGCGATCTCCACGCCGGCCCGCGAGCTGACCGCGGAGAGTTGAACCAAGGTGGCGCCGCCATGTTTGACCGCGTTGGCGATGGCGTTGTCGACGGCCAGCCGCAACCCGGCCGGCAAACCCACGATGATGCAGGTCGGCGATGGCACCAGCGAGACATCGAGATCGGGGTAGATCCGGGTCGCGTCATGTGCGGCGCGGTCGAGCAGGTCGGTGATATCGACCGGCACGTGATCGTCCGATGTCGACAGTTCGCCCTGGGCCAACCGCTCCAGTGCGCTCAGGGTGGCTTCAATCCGCGACTGAGTGCGGATCACGTCGTTGAGCACTTCTTTGCGTTGGTCGTCCGACATATCCAGGGTGGATAGCACCTCGAGGTTGGTGCGCATCGCAGTCAGCGGAGTGCGCAACTCGTGGGATGACACCGCTGCGAAGTCCCGCGCCGAAGCGAGTGCTTCCTTGGTTCGGTTCTGCTCGTTCCAGATGCGCTGCAGCATGCCTCGCATCGCCTCGGCGATCTCGATGGCTTCGCTGGCGCCGTGCACTTCCACCCGGGGTGCCTCGTCGCCCGCGTCGATGGACCGGGTCTGTTCGGCAAGTTGTTTGAATGGTCGCACCGCGAACGCGGCTAGCAGCCACGCGAACACCGCGGCCGCGCCGATGGCGAAGGCACAGATCAGCAGCACCCGGCGGTGCAGGTTGTTGGTCTCGGCGATGGTGGCGTCGTAGGTCGCGCCCACCGCGACCGACGTCGGCTCTGGCCCTGGGATCTCCACCGTTCGCACCCGATAGCGCACCCCGCGGACGTAGGTGTCGGCGTAGTCGTCTTGCAGCTTGGGCAGCGTGATATCGGAATTCGACTTGACCACGTTGCCGCGGCGGACCGTGATGATTGCGTCCTGGTCGTTCGGTGAGCGCGGGATTTCGTCCAGGCCGCGCGGCACGAACGGGATCGCGAAACCCGCGGCCTCGTCGAGCCGGCGGTCCAGCCGTTCCTTGCGGTCATTGGTGATCCCGACCCAGACGACGGTGCCGACGATGAGCACCGGGATCGCGGCACCGATCGCCGTCGCGACCACCACCCGGGTTCGCAGCGAGGGCGTCCGAGCGAAGATCCGCGACAGGATGTTCATGGCGGCGTCAATCATTCTTGTCACTGCATGCGCAGCACGAATCCGACTCCCCGGACGGTGTGCAGCAGCCGGGGGCAACCGTTGGCTTCCAGCTTGCGCCGCAGGTATCCGATGAATACGTCGACGACGTTAGTGTCGGCGGCGAAGTCGTAGCCCCACACCAACTCCAGGAGTTGAGCGCGGGAGAGCACCGCTGTCTTGTGCTCGGCGAGCACCGCGAGCAGGTCGAATTCGCGCTTGGTCAGGTCGACGTCGACGCCGTTGACCCGGGCTCGCCGACCGGGGATGTCCACTTCCAGCGGGCCCACCGTGATGGTCTCCGAGGACGACGTCGCGGTGGAGCCGCGGCGGCGCAGCAGCGCCTTCACCCGTGCCACCAGCTCGGCCAGCACGAACGGTTTCACCAGGTAGTCGTCGGCACCGGCCTCCAGGCCTGCCACGCGGTCATCGACCGAGCTGCGCGCGCTAAGCACGCAGACCGGGACATCGTTGTCCATCGCTCGTAGTGCCGTGACGACGCTGACGCCGTCCAGCACGGGCATGTTGATGTCGAGCACGATCGCGTCCGGCCTGTTCTCGGTGGCGCTGCGTAAGGCCTCGGCACCATCGACCGCGGTCGCTACCTCGAATCCGGATAGCCGCAAGCCGCGTTCCAGCGAGGCGAGCACATCAGAGTCGTCGTCGACGACCAAGACCCGAGGTGAGGTCCCACCAGTGTCCATGCCGCTTATTTTGCCTGACTGCCGGCCATGAGAGTCGGAAGGTAACCCGCCGGGTCGTGCGCCGTCTGCTCGCGGGTGGAGGTGCGCCCGGGTGAACTGATCCGCTGTGCTCACACGGCGTCGGCAGCGGCGCGGCCGGCGGCACGTCCGGAGAAGATGCAGCCGCCCAGGAAGGTGCCTTCCAGGGCGTTGTAGCCGTGCACTCCGCCGCCGCCGAACCCGGCGACCTCTCCGGCGGCATACAGGCCTTGGATGGGTTGGCCGCCGGCGCCGATGGCGCGGGAGTCGAGGTCGGTTTGGATGCCGCCCAACGTCTTTCGGGTCAGGATGTGCAGTCGTACGCCGATCAGGGGTCCGGCGGCGGGATCGAGGATACGGTGTGGGGCGGCGACCCGGCCGAGCCGATCGCTCAGCGAGGCCCGCGCGTTGCGGATGCCCTGGACTTGGACGTCCTTGCAGAAGGAGTTGTCCACCTGCAGGTCCCGGGATTGGATCTGCGCCCGAATCCTCGCCGGGTCCAGCAGCGGTTCATCGGTCAGGCCGTTCATCTGCCGGACGAGTTCTTCGAGGTTGTCTGCGACTACGAAGTCGACGCCGCGTGCCTTGAAGGCCTCGACCGGACCCGGGGCGTTCCTGTTCAGGAACCGTTCCTGCACAAGGGCCAGCAGGCTCTTGGAGGTGATGTCGGGGTTCTGCTCGGAGCCGGACAGGGCGAACTCCTTCTCGATGATCTTCTGGGTCAGGATGAACCAGGAGTGGCTATGCGGCGCGATGTCGGGGGTGGTGCGCAGATGGCGCAGGGTGGTTAGGGTGTCGTAACCGGGCAGACAGGGCGCGGGCAGCCGGCGGCCAGGGCGTCGAACCACATCGACGACGGGCCGGGAATGATCCGGATGGCGTGATTGGGCCAGATCGGATCCCAGTTGATGACGCCTTCGGTGTAGTGCCACATTCGGTCTCGGTTGACCAGCCGGACCCCGCTGCTGGCGGCGATGTCGAGCATCCGGCCGTCGACGTATTCGGGCACGCCGGTGATCATCGAGGCCGGTGGGGTGCCCATTCGCTGCGGCCAGTAGCGCCGCACCATGTCGTGATTCCCGCCGATCCCGCCGGTGGTGATGATCACCGCCTGCGCCGACAGCTCGAAGTGGCCGACTTCGTCGCGGTTGGACGGTGCGCCGCGCACCGCATCGTCGGGTGCCAGCACGACGCCTTTGACCCCGGTAACCGCGCCGTTGGTAGTGACCAGTTCGTCCACGCGGTAGCGATGATGGAACGTCACCAGGTCGCGTTCCGCGCTTTGGCGGGCCGAGTTCACGAACGGCTCCACAACCCCGGTCCCGGTGCCCCAAGAAACGTGAAAGCGGGGCACGGAGTTGCCGTGCCCGTCGGCGCGTAGATCTCCGCGCTCGCCCCAGCCCACTGTGGGTAGGAACCGAATGCCCTGTTCGGTCAGGTAAGCGCGCTTCTCCCCGGCGGCGAACTCGACATAGGCGCGCGCCCATTTCGCCGCCCAGACGTCTTCGTCCTCGAGTCGGTCGAATGCCGCACTGCCAGACCAGTCGTTCCAGGCCAACTCGAAGGAGTCTTTGATCCCCATGCGGCGCTGCTCGGGACTGTCTACCAGGAAGATCCCGCCGAACGACCAGAAGGCCTGACCACCCAGGTTGGCCTCGTTTTCCTGATCGATCAGCGCCACCCTCTTGCCGCGACGGGTCAGTTCGTGGGTGGCGACCAGACCGGCCAAACCGGCACCGACCACGATGACGTCAGCGTCCATGCGACAGCCTCCCTCGAGTTGGGTGTGGCCACTTCCTGCGTCCACGTATCTGATACGCTAATGCATCAGATTCTTCTGCGTATCGGAGTGTGACGGAGATGACAACACCAACCAGTGCCGCGGGCCAGCCGGCGCGGGTGACCAAACGCCGCGCCGAAACCCGTGCCCGGCTGCTCGATGCGGCGTTTCGGGTGTTCGCTGACAAGGGCTTCGGGCACGTGCGCATCGAGGAGGTGTGCGCGGCGGCGGGCTATACCCGCGGGGCGTTCTACTCGCAGTTCGACAGTCTCGAGGAACTGTTCTTCACCCTCTACGATCACCACGCCACCCTGATTACCGAACAGGTCAGCACCGCCATGGCGCGCGCCGACGATCCCAACGACGTGCCCGGGACCGTCGACCGGATCGCGACCACCCTGCTGCTTGACCGTGACTGGCTGCTCATCAAAACCGATTTCCTGATGCATGCCGCCCGTCACCGCGACCTTGCGCAACGCCTGGCCATCCATCGCGCACAACTGCGAGCTGCCATCGAGGAGCGTCTCGCGGGCAGCGACGTTGAGTTGCCCAAGGTGTTCGGCACCGTCGCCGACGCCGCCCGCGCCGTCGTAGCAGCGTATGACGGGGTGAGCATCCAACTCCTGCTCGACAACGATCATGCCGCCGCCCGCGCCTGGCTAAGCCAACTTCTCAACGTTGTGCTGGCCAGCTAAGGACGCAACGCGGGTCCGCGGCGTTGGGATCAGGGTCAGCGGCCGTGCGGTCTCGCCGAGACTTAAACCTCGGTCGCGTTCTGCGGGCGTGTCGGGTGCGTCGGTGAAGTGTCGCGCGGCACACCGATGCGGCGATAGCGGCCTAATCGAGCCGCGAGGCGGTCGGTGGACGGTAACTCGCGCAACGCATGCACCTCGGCGGCGACGGCACTCGATAGTCGTTGGGAGAACTCGACCGGCTCGTCGGCGGCGTCGGGATATTCCGGCACGATAACGTCGACGATTCCGGACGTCAGCAGGTCCGCGGACCGAATGCCTTGCGCCGCAGCGAGTTCAGCGGCGTGCGCGGTGTCGCGGAAGACGATCGCGCTGGCGCCTTCCGGGGGGAGCGGAGCCAGCCAGCCATGCAGTGCGGCCAGCACCCGGTCGGCGGGCACCATCGCCAGCGCGGGCCCGCCGCTGCCCTGGCCCAGTAACACCGACACCGTCGGGGTATCCAGTGTGACGAGTTCAGCCAGGCAATGGGCAATCTGGCCGGCTAGCCCACCCTGTTCGGCTTCCGCCGATAATGCGGGGCCGGCGGCGTCAATGACCAGCACCAGCGGCAGGCGCAGCTCGGCGGCGAGCGCCATGCCGCGCCGGGCCTCGCGTAGCGCAGCGGGCCCGACGGTGCTTCCCCCGCCCCCTGCGGCCCTTTGCTGACCGAGGACCACCACGGGCTGGCCGGCGAAGCGGGCCAGCGCCAAAAGCGTGGTCGCCGCTTCGCCGTGCCCGGTGCCGGACAGCAGCACCAAGTCGGTGGTGCCATGCCGCAGCAGATGTCCGACGCCGGGCCGATCCGGCCGCCGCGAGGCCAGCACCGAGTCCCAGGCCGGGACCTCGGGTACCGGCCCGGAGGGTTGGGGTGGCGGCAACGGCTCTGGATCGTCGGCGATCACCGTCAGGGCTCGGTCCAGCATCACTCTTAGGCCGTCAAGCGCAACAACGCCATCGATCACCCCGTGCCGTTGCAGATTCTCGGCGGTCTGGATGCCGGGCGGGAAGGGTTCGTCGTAGAGCAATTCGTAGACCCGGGGTCCGAGGAAGCCGATCAAGGCGCCCGGCTGGGCGACGGTGACATGGCCCAGCGAGCCCCACGACGCGAAGACCCCGCCGGTGGTCGGGTTGCGCAAGTAGACGAGGTAGGGCAGATGCGCTTGCTTGTGCAATCGGACAGCCGCGGCGATCTTCACCATCTGCAGAAACGCGACGGTGCCTTCTTGCATGCGGGTGCCGCCGGAGCTCGGCGATGCCAGCAGTGGTAGCCGCTCGGCGGTCGCGCGCTGCACGGCCGCCGTGATCCGTTCCGCCGCTGCCACGCCGATTGAGCCGCCGAGGAAGTCGAATTCGCAGACCACCACCGCGACTCGTCGTCCGAATACGCGTCCCTCACCGGTCAGCACCGATTCGTCTCGGTCGCTGGCCTTTCGGGCCGTGGCCAGCTCCCGCGCATAAGCTTCGGTTACCGGTATCGCAACGGGCTGGCTGTCCCAGCTGAGGAAGGAGCCCTCGTCGAGTACCGCATCTCGCAGTTGGTCGGTCGTGATACGACTCACGCGACGAGGCTATATAGGCTGACCCCCATGATTGGTATCACCCGGGCCGATGCCGTGATGACCATTGAGTTGCAACGCCCCGAGCGCCGCAACGCCCTAAATTCACTGCTTGTCGACGAACTTCGGGAGGCCATACAGAAGGCTGGCGACGGATCGACCCGTGCGGTTGTGCTGACCGGGCAGGGCACGGTGTTCTGCGCCGGCGCGGACCTGAGTGGCGACGCATTCGCCGCCGACTATCCCGACCGGCTCATCGAGCTGCACAAGGCGATGGACGCGGCTTCGATGCCGGTGATCGGTGCGATCAACGGCCCCGCGATCGGGGCTGGCCTGCAGCTGGCCATGCAATGTGACCTGCGGGTCGTCGCACCCGATGCCTTCTTCCAGTTTCCGACATCGAAATACGGTCTGGCCCTGGATAACTGGAGCATTCGCCGGCTCTCATCGCTGGTTGGCCACGGGCGTGCCCGCGCGATGCTGCTCGCCGCGGAGAAGCTGACCGCCGAGCTGGCGCTGCACACCGGAATGGCGAACCGGATTGGCACGCTGGCCGACGCCCAGGCCTGGGCCGCCGAGATCGCCGGCCTAGCGCCACTGGCGATACAGCACGCTAAGCGGGTGCTCAACGACGACGGCGCGATCGAAGAAGCGTGGCCGGTACACAAGGAGCTCTTCGACAAGGCGTGGGGCAGCCAGGATGTCATCGAGGCACAGGTTGCCCGGGTGGAAAAGCGGCCGCCGAAGTTCCAGGGGGCTTAATCGTCATGGTGCGCCGAGCGCTAAGACTGGGGGCCGGCACCGCCACGTTGGCCATCGGTGGGTGGCTGTTGCGCGCGTTGCACGGTGCGCCGACTGCCTTGGGCGCCGACCCGGCGTCGATCAGGGCGGTGTCGGAGAAGTCGCCGAACTATCGCGACGGCGTCTTCGTCAACCTCGATCCCGCCTCGATGTTCACCATGAATCGCGAGGAGCTGCGGCTCATCGCGTGGGAAATGGTGGGTAATCGCAGTGGGAGCCGTCCGGCGGCGCCGATCCCGTTGGCTTCGCCGAACATCTACCGGGGTGACGCCAGCCGGCTCGCTGTCAGCTGGTTCGGGCACTCGACGGCACTGCTGGAGATCGACGGCTACCGGGTGCTTACCGATCCGGTGTGGAGCGACCGGTGCTCGCCGTCGGACGTCGTCGGCCCACAGCGACTGCATCCGCCGCCGGTGCAGCTGGACGGCCTGCCCGCCGTCGATGCGGTGGTGATCAGCCATGACCACTACGACCATCTCGACATCGACACCGTCGTCGCGCTGGTCCGCATGCAGCGGGCCCCATTCTTCGTGCCGCTCGGCGTGGGCGCCCACCTTCGCGCGTGGGGCGTTCCGGAACATCGCATCGTCGAGCTCGATTGGAACCAGAGCGCTCAGGTCGACGAACTCACCGTGGTGTGCGTGCCGGCACGGCACTTCTCGGGACGGTTTCTGAGCCGCGACAACACGTTGTGGGCATCGTGGGCATTCGTCGGGCCGAGCCATCGCGCCTACTTCGGTGGCGACACCGGATATGCCAAGAGCTTCACCCAGATTGGGGCAGACTATGGGCCGTTCGACCTGACCCTGCTGCCCGTCGGTGCTTACAACACGGCGTGGCCGGACATTCACATGAATCCCGAGGAGGCGGTCCGGGCGCATCTGGATGTTACCGACTCGGGTTCGGGGCTGTTGGTGCCGATCCATTGGGGCACGTTCCGGCTCGCCCCGCACCCCTGGGCCGAGCCGGTAGAGCGGCTGCTGTCGGCGGCCGAGCCAGAGCACGTGAAGGTGGCCGTGCCCCTGCCCGGACAGCGGATTGATCCCGCCGCTCCGGTGAGACTCAACCCGTGGTGGCGACTCTGAGTAGCTAGTCGCCGGGCTGGGCCGAATTGCCCGGCTCCTCCTCCCGCCGCTGGGCGGCGCGCATCGTCGCCGGGCTCTGGCCGAATTGCCCGGCTCCTCCTCCCGCCGCTGGGCGGCGCGCATCGTCGCCGGGCTCTGGCCGAATTGCCCGGCTCCTCCTCCCGCCGCTGGGCGGCGCGCATCGTCGCCGGGCTCTGGCCGAATTGCCCGGCTCCTCCTCCCGCCGCTGGGCGGCGCGCATCGTCGCCGGGCTCTGGCCGAATTGCCCGGCTCCTCCTCCCGCCGCTGGGCGGCGCGCATCGTCGCCGGGCTCTGGCCGAATTGCCCGGCTCCTCCTCCCGCCGCTGGGCGGCGCGCATCGTCGCCGGGCTCTGGCCGAATTGCCCGGCTCCTCCTCCCGCCGCTGGGCGGCGCGCATCGTCGCCGGGCTAAAGTGGGCGGCCATGACGAAACGCGCGGCGACCGCCGCAGTCGTGATGACATTGCTGGTGCTGATGGGGTGCGGCCCCGCAAAGCGGGCATCCAACCCGTCGTCCCCGTTGTCCGACGCCCCTCCCAATGAGGTGTCGGGCCTATCGATCCCCGCCGGCCGTATTGACGACGCGGTTGCGAAGGTCGATGGCCTGGTCGGCGAGCTGATGAAGAACACCGGCATCCCGGGACTGGCGGTGGCGATTGTCCACGGCGGAAAGACGGTGTATGCCAAGGGGTTCGGGGTTAGGGACGTAGGAAAAGGCGACGGGCCAGGCAACAAGGTGGACGCCGACACTGTCTTCCAGCTGGCATCGGTGTCCAAATCGGTTGGTGCGACGGTTGTGGCGCATGAGGTCAGCGCCAATGTGGTCGCCTGGGATACGCCTGTCGTATCGAAGTTGCCGTGGTTCGCGCTCAGCGACCCCTATGTCACCGGCCATGTGACCATCGCTGACCTGTACTCGCACCGTTCCGGGTTGCCCGACCATGCCGGAGATCAGTTGGAGGATCTCGGTTACGACGCCCGGGCGGTGTTGCAGCGGCTGAAGTACCTGCCACTCGCACCGTTTCGAATCAGCTACGCCTACACCAACTTCGGGGTGACATCCGCGGCCACCGCAGTCGCGGCCGCGGCGGGCAAGTCCTGGGAGGACCTGTCCGACGAAGTGCTCTATCGCCCGCTGGCGATGGGATCCACGAGCTCACGGTTCGCGGACTTCCTGGCCAGGCCCAACCACGCGGTCAACCACATCAAGGTTGGTGACCAATGGGAGGCACGCTTGCAACGGGACCCCGATGCCCAGACGCCCGCGGGTGGGGTGAGTTCGTCGGTCAACGATATGACGCACTGGCTGACCATGGTGCTGGCGAACGGGGTATACAACGGCCAGCGGATCACCTCCCCGGAGGCCCTACTGCCCACCTACACTCCGCAGGTGATCTCGGTGCCTGCGGCGTCGGCGAAAGCTCGTGCCAGCTTCTACGGTCATGGGTTCAACGTGTCCGTGACCTCTTCTGGGCGTACCCAGTACAGCCATTCCGGCGCATTCGGGTCGGGGGCTGCGACAAGCTTCGCGGTCCTACCGTCCGAAGACGTCGGTATCGTCGTGCTGACCAACGCCGCACCCATCGGCGTGCCGGAAACGCTGACCGCCGAATTCATGGATCTGGTCCAGTACGGCCGGGTCACCGCGGATTGGGCGGCCCTGTTCAAGAAGGCGATCGCGCCGCTGAACAACCCGGTAGGCTCGCTGGTCGGCAAACAACCCCCGGCAAACCCGGTGCCGGGTAGGCCGCTGGGCGACTACGTCGGCGTGTACGCCAACGACTACTGGGGGCCGGCCACCGTGACCGATCACGACGGCCAACTGCAGCTGTCGCTCGGGCCGAAGAACCAGACGTTCGATCTGAAGCATTGGGACGGCGATACCTTCACGTTCGCGCTGTCAAACGAAAACGCTCTACCCGGATCGATTTCCAAGGCTGTCTTCTCTGGGTTCCCCGGCGCCATGCTGAACCTGGAGTACTACGACTCCGACAACCTCGGAACGTTTACCCGATGACGCCATCGCCGGCTGGCGGCCTGACCGATGCCGAAGTGGCGCAACGGGTCACCGAAGGCAAGAGCAACGACGTTCCCGAACGAGCCACCCGCACTGTCGCGCAGATCGTCCGGGCCAACGCGTTCACTCGGATCAACGCGATTCTGGGTGTGCTGCTGCTCATCGTCCTGGCGACAGGCTCGGTGATTAACGGGATGTTTGGCCTGCTCATCATCGCCAACAGCGTCGTCGGCATGGTCCAGGAGATCCGCGCCAAGCAGACCCTGGACAAACTCGCGATCATCGGACAGACGAAGCCGTTGGTACGCAGGCAATCCGGAACACGCACACTGCCGCCGCACGAGGTCGTGCTCGACGACCTCATCGAACTTGGGCCCGGGGATCAGGTTGTCGTCGACGGCGAGGTCATCGAGGAGGAAAACCTCGAGATCGACGAATCGCTGCTGACCGGCGAGGCAGACCCGATCGCCAAGGACGCGGGTGATGCGGTGATGTCGGGTAGTTTCGTCGTCTCCGGTACCGGCGCCTACCGCGCCACCAAGGTTGGCAGCGAAGCGTATGCCGCCAAACTGGCCGCCGAAGCCAGCAAGTTCACCCTGGTGAAATCCGAACTGCGCAACGGCATCAACAAAATTCTGCAGTTCATCACCTACCTGCTGGTGCCGGCCGGCCTGCTGACCATCTACACCCAGTTGTTCACCACACACGTGGGGTGGCGGGAATCTGTGCTTCGCATGGTTGGCGCGCTGGTGCCGATGGTCCCCGAAGGCCTGGTGCTGATGACGTCGATCGCGTTTGCGGTCGGTGTGGTCAGGCTTGGCCAACGGCAGTGCCTGGTACAGGAATTGCCCGCCATCGAAGGGTTGGCTCGGGTCGACGTGGTCTGCGCGGACAAGACCGGCACGTTAACCGAGAGTGGTATGCGGGTCTGCGACGTCGAAGACCTCGACACCACCGAACGACCGGAAAGTGTCGCGGATGTGTTGGCCGCGTTGGCCGCCGCCGACTCCCGGCCCAACGCGAGCATGCAGGCGATCGCCGAGGCCTTTCACTCGCCGCCAGGCTGGGTCGTCGGCGCGACTGCGCCCTTCAAGTCGGCAACCAAGTGGAGCGGCGTCTCCTTTCGCGACCACGGCAACTGGGTGATCGGCGCGCCCGACGTGCTGCTCGATCCGGCATCGGCGGCCGCCAGACAGGCTGAGCGGATCGGGGCGCGGGGACTGCGAGTGCTGCTGTTGGGTGCCGGCAGCGTGACCGTCGACCATGCCGACGCGCCGGGTCAGGTCAACCCGGTGGCGCTGCTCGTACTTGAGCAGAAGGTGCGACCCGACGCCCGCGAAACATTGGATTATTTTGCTGTCCAGGATGTTTCGATCAAAGTGATCTCCGGCGACAACGCGGTGTCGGTTGGTGCGGTCGCCGGCAAGCTTGGACTACATGGCGAGGCGATGGATGCGCGTGCGCTCCCCACGGGCCGCGACGAACTGGCCGACGCACTCGACTCCTGCACCAGCTTCGGCCGCGTGCGGCCCGATCAGAAGCGCGCGATGGTGCATGCCCTGCAATCGCACGGACATACCGTGGCGATGACCGGCGACGGCGTCAACGATGTGTTGGCCCTCAAGGACGCTGATATCGGTGTGGCGATGGGCTCGGGCAGCCCCGCGTCGCGCGCGGTGGCGCAGATCGTGTTGTTGGACAATAAGTTTGCCACGCTGCCATACGTGGTCGGCGAGGGTCGTCGGGTTATCGGCAACATCGAACGGGTCGCCAATCTGTTTCTGACCAAAACGGTGTACTCGGTCCTGTTGGCGCTGCTGGTGGGTATTGAGTGCTTGATTGCCAAACCGATGGGGCGAGATCCCCTGCTGTATCCGTTCCAGCCGATCCATGTCACCATCGCGGCGTGGTTCACCATCGGGATCCCGGCGTTCATCTTGTCGTTGGCGCCCAACAACGAGCGCGCAAATCCGGGCTTTGTCCGGCGAGTCGTGACGTCTGCGCTGCCGTCCGGACTGGTCGTCGGCATTGCCACGTTCATCTCCTACCTGGCCGCCTACCAGGGCCGGCACGCCTCGTGGCAGGAACAGGACCAGGCGTCGACCGCGGCGCTGATCACGTTGTTGATCACCGCGCTGTGGGTGCTCGCGGTGGTTGCGCGGCCCTACCAGTGGTGGCGATTGGCGCTGGTGTTCGCCTCCGGGCTGGCCTATGTGTTGATCTTCAGCCTCCCGCTGGCGCGGGAGAAGTTCCTCCTCGATGCCTCGAATCTGGCGACGACGTCGATCGCACTGACGATTGGCGTGCTGGGTGCCGCGACCATCGAGGCAGTGTGGTGGATCCGATGCAGGGTGCTGGGCGTGAAACCGAGAGTGTGGCGATAACGCCCAATCGCGCCGTATTGGGCAACACCATGTCGGGCATCAACAACACCAACCCTCGGCATCGCGATTGCGGGCTTTGTCTCGGGTATGCCGAACATCGGCAGCAATCTCTCGGGGGTCTTCCTCGACGGCACCGTGCCATAACGGCTGGTTCTCCGTGGGCCAAACCGGCCGGCAGTCCCTTGCATAGGCAACCGCGCTGACAAGTAAGGTTTCACCGGCAATAGGGTGCGGGGGATGGCGGTGCTCTCCACGGAAGGAACGATGCGCATGGCAATCCTGGACAACGCGCAGGATCTGCTGTCCCAGCAAGTGCAGGCCAACAACGTCGTCGAACCGGGTGACCGGCGGAACTGAGCAGATGGCGAAACTCTCGGGATCCATCGACGTACCGCTGCCGCCGGAAGAGGCCTGGATGTATGCCTCCGACCTGGGCCGATACAAGGAATGGCTGACGATCCACCGGGTGTGGCGCAGCAAGTTGCCCGAAACCCTGGACAAGGGGACGGTCATCGAATCGATCGTCGAGGTAAAGGGGATGCCCAACCGGATCAAATGGACGATCGTGCGGTACAAGCCGCCCGAAGGTATGACGCTCAACGGTGACGGTGCCGGCGGCGTCCGGGTCAAGTTGATCGCCAAGGTCACGCCGAAAGACGACGGCGCGGTCGTCACCTTCGATGTGCACCTCGGTGGGCCGGCGCTGTTTGGGCCGATCGGCATGGTCGTCGCCGCCGCGTTGAGAAGTGACATCCGGGAATCGCTGCAGAACTTCGTCATGGTGTTCGCCCGACCTGAACAGGGTCTGAGCCGGGCCTGATCCCGGTGTGGCGGCTGAATGTCAGGGGGCACCGATGACTTTCTGGTCGGCCGGCGGTCGATACGTGTGAACCCCGATCCGGGGCCGACATAACAAGGAGGTCATCGTGGCTGTCCGTGCTGGCGCGCCGCTGGGCGCACCCTGCTGGGTCGATCTGGCGTCGTCCGACGTCGACCGAGCTCAAGAGTTCTACGGCACCGTATTCGGCTGGAAGTTCGAATCCGCGGGACCCGACTACGGCGGATACATCAATGCCGCCAAAGACGGTCACCCGGTCGCCGGCCTGATGGCCAACCGGCCTGAGTTTCAGTCTTCCGACGGATGGACCACGTACTTTCACACCGCCGATATCAATGCGACCATGGCCAAGGTGACTGCCGCGGGCGGATCGTCGTGCCTGGACCCGATGGAAGTACCCGCCAAGGGCTTCATGAGCCTGGCGGCCGATCCGTCGAATGCGTCCTTTGGCTTGTGGCAGCCGGTGGAACACCGTGGCTTCGAGGTGACCGGTGAGGCCGGCTCACCCGTGTGGCATCAACTGACGACGCGTGACTACCGCGCAGCCATAGACTTCTATCGCCAGGTCCTCGGGTGGCGGACCGAGCAGGTTTCTGACACTGACGAATTCCGCTACACCACAGCGTGGTTCGGCGACCAGCAGTTGCTCGGCGTGATGGACGGGACCTCCTGCCTACCCGACGGTATCCCGGCGAACTGGACCATCTTCTTCGGCGCCGAGGACGTCGACAAGACGTTGCTGGTGATCTCCGGCAACGGCGGAAGTGTGGTGCGGGCCGCCGAGGACACCCCGTACGGTCGACTTGCCGCGGCTACCGACCCGACGGGTGTCGTCTTCAACTTGTCCTCGCTGCAGGTCTAACGGCGATCGCAAGCACGGCGTAGCCGGGTGCCTACGTGCGCGTGGCAAGCACGAAGTCGTCGTAGTCGAAACCTGGCACCACCACGCAGCTGACCAAGCTGGGCGCGTTGTCGCGCGGTCGGGCCCGCTGCCAATGGCGTGCCGGCACCAGCAGCTGCGGGTGCTCACCGCCACTAGTGTCGCTGCCCAGTAAATATGTTGTGGTGCAGTTTCTTTCGGGTCCCGCTTCGAGGACGACGGGGCTGCCGCGGTGATGAAGCCACAATTCGGGGCCACGCACGGTGTGCCAGGCCGAGTGCTGGCCAGGCATCAGTAGGAAAAGGATCGCCGTTCCGGCGTTGCGCGGACCGGTGTAGTCCGTGGGCAGGGTCGATCGGCTGATGATCAAATCGCTGCGCCACGTTTCCCGGAACCAGCCACCTTCGGGGTGGGGATCCAAGTCCAGCAGGCGCGCCCACTCGGGAAGTTCTGTCACAGCGGCTACCGTCGGTCGATCGCCGCGTGGGGCTGCCAGCGTAACCCCAGTAGACCCACTCAAATCAGCCACGTTGGAAACCCTTCGTGCTCGCAGATGTGATACCGGATTCTCGTGCTTGCGGGCGAACTTGCCTGCCACGATGCCGCACAAGCTGGGCCATGGCCGTCGGCCGAATGGACACAAAGGGGATGGTTGCGCCTCCCGCGATTGATGGACGCCTGCTCGCGTCGGCGTGCGATACCCACCGGTTCCGTCCGGGCCGTACCGCGTGTGCCGGGCGGCAATCGGTCCGGCACGCTCTAATGTCGCAACTGTGACTCGCCCCGTACGCCCCGGCTGGCTCGTGGCACTTTTCGCTGTGGTCATCGCGGCCAGCGCCTGGATGCCGTGGTTGACGACGACGGTTGGCGGCGGAGGCTGGGTCAACGCTATCGGGGGCACGCACGGCAGCTTGGAACTTCCGCACGGGTTCGGTGCGGGTCAGCTGATCGTCTTGCTGTCCTCGACGCTGCTGGTGGCTGGGGCGATGGTGGGGAGCGGCCTGTCGGTGAGGCTCTCATCGATTTCCGCGCTGATCGTTTCGCTGCTCATCGTCGCGCTCACGGTGTGGTACTACAAGCTCAACGTCAACCCACCCGTGTCGGCCGAATACGGCCTTTACATCGGTGCGGCCGGTGCGGTGTGCGCGGTGGGATGCTCGCTGTGGGCGGCGTTCGCGGCCGCGTTCGCGGGTCGGTCCGGGCGCGCAAGTGGCAGACCGAGGTGAACCCAAGCCAGGAAAGCGACTTTCACCGATGGTAAACCGTCCTGGCTCGGTGCCCGACCAATCACTATTGACCCGCCGCGCAGTCGAGTTCGGCGTCACCGCAACGGGTTTGGTGCAGCGCTCCGGCGCAGGCAGTCAATGCACTTCCGTGGCGTTCACGGAGGCGCTGCGAAGGGCCGGGATCGCGGCTCAATCGGCAGCGTCGGCGACTCCCTGGACAACGCATCGATGGAATCGGGTATTGGAAACCTCGAGCATCGCACGCCGACACCAGCCGGCGTCCACCAATCGCGGGAGGCCCAACCATCCCCATTGTGCCCATTCGGCCGACAGCCATGGCCCAGCTTGTGCGCCATCGTGGCAGCCAAGTTCGCCCGCACGAGAATCCGATATCTCTGCGAGAACTGGTCGGCCAGTACCCGACCCTCACCGGGCGAGCCCAGCGCTACCATCAAGCTATCAAAGCGGCACGAGCAGAAATTCTCCAGCGCCCTTAGGACGCTGCACATACACAAAGTCGCGGAGGTCGGGATGCTGCTGGCGAAGGTGGTGCGCAGCCTGCTGCACACCGGCACCTTAACCATTGTCGATGTGGGCGGCCGGCCGCATCGCATCCAGGGTGCCGCCCCCGGTCCCGAGGTGACGATTCGCATCCACGACCGTTCCACCGCATGGCGATTGGTGCTCCACCCACGGCTGGCGGTCGGCGAAGCCTATATGAACGGCACCCTTACGGTCGATGGTGAGCGGCTCTACGACTTCCTTGACTTGCTGGGCCGCAACATGTC
Organism: Mycobacterium decipiens; assembly: GCF_963853665.1. NCBI lineage: Bacteria > Bacillati > Actinomycetota > Actinomycetes > Mycobacteriales > Mycobacteriaceae > Mycobacterium > Mycobacterium decipiens. The sequence continues at coordinate 4,326,384 of NZ_OY970459.1, read as the reverse complement.
AGCAATAGAGCGCTCCTGGTGGTTAGCGTGGTCGTTGCGTCTGCAACGGTCGGTGCGCCGGTTGCAGCAGCGCAATCCCATCGGCCGGGTGCAGCGCAACGTGGCGCATCACTACGACATCAACGATGCGCTATATGAGCTCTTTCTCGACCGTGACCGGCAATATTCCTGCGCCTACTTCCTGCATCCCGATGCCTCGCTAGAGGTGGCGCAGGCGGCCAAGAAGCGCCATATCTTGGCCAAGCTGCGCATTGATGCGCAGCATAAGGTGCTTGACATCGGCTCCGGCTGGGGCGGCCTCGGCCTCTACATTGCGCGCGAGACCGGCGCTGACGTCACCGGTGTCACCTTGTCACGTGACCAGCACGCCATCGCGACTCAGCGCGCGGCTACCGCAGGCGAGGGCGCACGCGTACGGTTCAAGCTGCAGGATTACCGGCTCGAGACCGAACGTTACGATCGCATCGTCTCGGTCGGCATGTTCGAGCATGTCGGCGTCGGGCATTACGACGAATATTTCGGCAAGGTGCGGGACCTGTTAACCGACGACGGCGTCATGCTGTTGCACGCGATTGGGCGCATGCAGCCGCCGTGCGGCACCAACCCCTGGATGCGCAAGTACATCTTTCCCGGCGCCTATATACCCGCCCTATCCGAGGTGCTTGCATCGATCGAGCGCGCCGGCCTGTGGGTCACCGACATCGAGATTCTGCGCCTGCACTACGCCGAGACACTGCAGCATTGGCGTAGGCGCTTCATGCAGAACCGCGAGGAGGTGAAGCGCCTGACCGGGCTGGACGACCGCTTCTGCCGCATGTGGGACTTCTACCTTGCCGGCTCCGAAATGAGCTTCCGTCACATGCACGAGATGGTCTTCCAGCTGCAGCTTGCCAAGCGTGTCGACAGTGTTCCGATCACCCGCGACTACATGTATGAGGGCGAGCGCGCCCGCGATCTCCCGCTGCTATCGCAGTAGCGGCGAACTAAGCGCCTTGCTGGGTTTGCACTGGACAAAGCCGAGCTGATCGAACGACCGCGAATCCGCCTCCTGGGTGCACTGGGAGGGTGTCGCCGGTCTAGCGGATTTTCGGTGGCGGTCGCGTTGGTTGACTCTAGGCGCGAGCAGAAAGTCTCCAGCACCCTCAGGACGCTTCAATGGTGTGGGGGAAGGCCTTAGTCCGTCGGGAACTCGTGCCTTCCCGAGGCGGAGCTGTCGCCGGGTTCGTTGACCCCGAACACGAACGGCGCGAACACGACCTCGCGGCCATCCGGGTCGCGATAGGTGACGGCTCCGGCGGCTTCCCAGTAGGGGTGCTGTTGCACCGGCTCCAGCGCCGCCTCCTGCAAGCGCGCAATCGCGGCTTGCTGCGCCTGTCTGTCCGGGAAGTACAGGCACAGCTGTTCGTGACGGTCCACTGCGACGCCATCGACCGCTTCGACGATTTCCAGCGTGAGCTTCGAGCTGGGCAGGCCGAATATCGCGCCGTTGCTGCCGTAGCTTTCGGCAAAGGTCTCGTAGAGTGGCAGCCCTACCAGCTCGCGGTAGAACCGAACTGTCTCTTCGAAGTTCGACGAGCGGCGGGCGAAACGGATGGAGCCGATTGACGCCAATTCCTTGCGCCAGTGCGTTGTTCGGAGGGGCTTTTCGCGGTCCACTGCTCGTCCGAACATCACAGCCCGACGGCGGCTGCCGGCGACTCCGTGTGATTCCACCGGCGCAACTCGGTCCCCGGCACCCACGTCGAATGAGTGCCGCTGGAAATGCGTTCCGGCAGCTGAAGTTTGCACACCGGGCCGTCACCGACGCGCGCCGCGTCGAAAACCAGGCAGTAGGAGGCGTCGGCGTTTGTATCGGTGGTCAGGGTGATCAGGTAGCCGTCGTCCTCGGCGCTGCTGCCCACCCGCGGAGCCATCGCGGTTTCACTTCCATAGACTCCATCACCGAACGAATAGCCCTCCTGGTTGCCAGTGAGCAGATCGTGTTTGACCAGCCCGTCGAACAGGAACCAGCCCGGTTTGCCGGTAGCGGCGTAGGCGTAGCGGTAGCGACTGGCCGCGTAGTCGGCGTTGATGGTCCCGAACTCGGTGATGGACTCGCAGAGTTGCTCTTCTTTCACCGCTCCGGTGACCAGGTTGAGCCGCCACCGGTGCAGCCGGGACTGCAGCCGATCCAGTGCCAGGAAGCGAAACAGCTTCTCCCACTTCGTTGCCCCGGTGGCGCCGGTTTCAAGGGGCTGGGGCTCGTCTTCGAAGAAGCCGTCGAGCACGATCTCGTCACCATCTTCGTAGGCGTTGGTGAAGTGCAGCACGAAGGTCGGATCAGCCTCGAACCAGCGGATTTCGTCAGTTCCGCCCCGCCGCGGCAGCACCGCGAACCGGGACGGCATATCTGGGTAGTAGCGCGGCAGGTGCACATTGTGCTCGAGCAGCCGGGGATCCCAGAACAACGGGAAATCGTTGAGGATGGCGTAGTTTTCGGTGAAGGCCATGTCGTGCGGCAGCCGCGGTCCGGGCAGTGGAATGTCGACATAGTGTGCCAGGTCGTTGCTCTGGTCGACGACGCCGTAGCGCATGTACGGGTCTTGCTTGCTGTAGTTGAAGAACAACAGTTCGCCGGTCTTGTTGTCTACCTTCGGATGTGCCGACACGCCCCAGCTGACCGGGAACCCTCCGTTCCAGCTCTCCTTGCCGAGCGTATTGGCCGAGTACGGATCGATCCGGTACAGATCACCACACTGGTAGAAGCTGGTCAGCGCGATACCTCGGTGGACGATGACATCGGTGCTCGACGCGTCCTTCATCAGGCCACGAGCGCCCCAGCCGTGCTCGCGCTTGGCCAGCTGCACCGGTTCGGCCAGACCCGGCCATAGCGGCTCCCCGGCCTGGTTCTCCGCCAAGAAGCCATCCGTACGAATAAATCGGTTGCGGTAGAAGGCTTTTCCGTCACGGAAGCCGACGACGTGCAGCATGCCGTCGCCGTCGAACGGGTGATAGGTCTTAAACGCCGGGTGTAACGGGTTCTCGGTGTTGCGCAGGTAGATGCCGTCCAGGTCGGCGGGAACTTCGCCGGCTACGGCGGTCAGGTCGTCGGCATCCCACTCGGTCGTTTGTGGTCTCCACGGACCGATGCGATAGGGGTGGTCGTCGTCTTCGGGCAGGGTCGACAGGAACTTGCCGACGATTTCCACGTCCATAGTCAAATGCCGATTTCCGTTAGTTTCCAGCGCCGACAACGAAGCTCACGGTAGTAGCGGTGCTGCCGCCGAAGTTCAATGTGGCGAACGTCTGCGCGTCCTCGACCTGGTAGTCGCCGGCGGTGCCGCTGACCTGTTTGGCCGCATCGAGGAGCATCCGCACCCCGGAAGCCCCGACCGGGTGTCCGCCGCCGATCAATCCGCCGCTGGGGTTGATCGGCAATCGCCCACCGATCTCGATCTCCCCGTTTTCGATGGCCTTCCAAGACTCGCCCGGCCCGGTGAGCCCAATGTGATCGATGGCCAGGTACTCGCTGGGGGTGAAGCAGTCGTGCACCTCGATCCCGCTCAGGTCGTCGAGGGAAACCCGCGCGCGATGCAGGGCGTCCAGCGCCGCGGCCCGCACGTGCGGCAACAGGTAGGGGGTCGAGTCGTCTTGGGCAGCGCGGTCCAGCTTCTGGCGCAGGCCCAACCCGACGGTGCGATGTCCCCAGCCGTCGATGCGACCGATCGGGCGCGCGGCGGGGTGGTCGCGCAGATAGGAATCGCTCACCAGCACCAATCCCGCGCCGCCGTCCGTCATCTGGCTGCAATCGAACCGACGCAGCCGGCCTTCGGTAATCGGATTGGTCGCGTCGTCGTCCGTGATGGGGTCGGGGATCGTCCAGCCACGGGTCTGTGCGTTGGGGTTGTGCCGGGCGTTGGCGAAATTGAGCCGGGCGATGGCGCGTAGATGAGTGTCGTCCAAACCGTATCGCCGGTCGTATTCGTCGGCGACCTGCGCGAACATCGACGGCCACAGGTAGCGGGCCCCGACCCCCTCGTGTCCGGTCCAGGCCGCGGCACCCAGATGCTGGGCCGCGGTGTCGCCGGGGACGGTCTTCTCAAGCTCGAGGCCCACGACGAGCGCGACCTGATACGTGCCCGATCGCAGGTCGGCCATTGCCGCCAGCGTGGCCACGCTGCCGGACGCGCACGCGGCCTCGTGCCGCGAGGCCGGCGTGTCCCAGAGACCGTCGCAGATCGTAGCCGGCATCGCCCCAAGGTGGCCCTGACCGGCAAACATTTCGCCAAACGCATTCGCGACGTGGACGACCCCGATGTCGGCGGCGGCTACCTTGGCCGCGGTGAGCGTGTTATCAACGAGCTCTCTGGTCAGGTCAGCGAAGTCGCGGTTCTCTTTGCTGAGGTTGCGAGCAAAATCGCTCTGATAGCCGCCGAGAATCCAGACACCACCGTCCATGACCGTACGCTACTACAAGCAGGGTGAACGACCCGTTGGCCAGCTACGGAAACCCCTATCCGCCGTTTCCGGTGCAGACTCGCGCGAATTTCGCACCAAAACCGCGCGTGCAATGGCTCATCCAATTCACGGCGGAGGGCTTCCCGACGGTGGTGGCTGCTCTCGAATCACCACCACCGGGGGTTTGCGGTCATCCTGTTGGTCGTCGGTGGCGGCGCCGCTGCGGGTGCCGCCACCGCCCGTCGTACCGCGGGCGGCCAAACTGGCCAACGCCATCCCGCTGAGCAGACCTGCCGGCATTCCGTTGAGGGCGGTCGGATCCACTCCGGGGACGGCGCCGGCGCTGGGCATCGCATTGACGGCAAGCTGAATCTCCGGGGCGGCCGTGGTCCAGCTGTGCGGCACCGACAACGCCCCGACCAATGCCCCATGGCCGACGCCCGCGGACACCGCCGCCGCGCCCCCGAAGGGGCCCCAGTCTGACCCACTCGCGTCCGTCGTCGAACTGATTGCGGTGCCTTGTGTGCCTTGCGTCGGTGCCAATCCGCCATGATCCGAGTCGTCGTAGTTCCAGGGTCGGAATGTGTTGGTCAGCGCCAAGGCGAAACTGCCGCTCGCAATGCCCGCGATGTAGAGCGCGATCGCGTCCAAATCCCCTATAGGGGTAGGGATTACCACCTGAGCGGTTCCGACCTGCTGGTTGAGGGTAGAAGCGATTCCCAACAGCCCCGCTGTCAGCGGATCAGCATTCGCGGCCAACGCGGACAAGCTGTCCCCCAGGACACCCGGGTATAGCTGAGCCAGCATCGCCTGTGCATTCGTCGCGGCGCCCGCACCGGCGGCTTGGGCGACTGCCGCGGCTTCGGCCGCGGGCCCGGCCGGGTCGGTGCTTTCCACCGGTGGGGCGAACGGCGTCAACGCCGACGCGGCCGCCGATGCCCCTTCATAGCTGTACATCGCGGCGGCGTCCTGGGCCCACATTTCGGCATACTCGGCCTGGGTGGTCGCGATAGCCGGGCTATTTTGCCCCAGAAGGTTCGCCGCGACCAGCGACATTAACCGGCTGCGGTTGGCCGCGATGAGGGGCGGCGGCACCGTAATCGCGAACGTCGCCGCGAATGCTTCCGCCGCCGTCCTGGCCTGGGTGGCCGTCTCCTTCGCCTGCGCCGCCGTCGCAGCCAGCCACCCCACATACGGGATTGCCGCGGCCGCCATCGCCGCTGCCGCCGGCCCCATCCACGGCTCAACGATCAGCGTCGATACCACCGATCCATACGAAACCGCCGCGGAACTCAACTCGGCGGCCACACCGTCCCAGGCGGCCGCGGCAGCAAGTATCGACTCCGGTCCCGGACCGGAGTACATCCGGCCCGAATTGACCTCCGGAGGTAAGAGCCCGAAATCCATTGCCAGCAACCTCCTTAACTGGTCGCGACCACATTGGCGGCCTCGGTGGCCGCGTACGAATCGGCGCCGGCCGCCAGGGTGGCCACAAACATGTCATGGACCAGCGCGGCCTGCCTGCCAACCACCTGGTACTTCTCGGCGTGCGCGGCGAACCGGGCCGCCGTCAGCGCGGACACTTCATCGGCAGCGGGGGGCAACACCCCCGTCGTCGGGGCGCACGCGGCTGCGTTCTGCGCGGTCACCGCGGTACCGATCTTCTGCAAATCCCCAACCGCCATTGCCAAGACCTCCGGCTGGATGGTCACAAAAGACATCGGATACCACCTTATGCGGGTAGCCTCATCTGATCGGCCGACGTCTTCTACATAACCACGGAAATGTCTGCTTTATAACGGAATTAGACTTCTTTGTGTCTTGAGGACCGTGGCAGGAAGCCCACTGTAACCACAGCGTACTTCTTCGGGTTGCTGGTCAAGCTCGATGGCATGCAGAATTTGGCCGCCGCGGAAGGCTCAATGCGGTCGAAACCGCGCCCGCACAGGTTTCCCGACGCATCCGTTCCGTTAGAACCGCAGGTGGGCCGCAGCGGCCAAGTAGGGCGGTTCCGTCGGCTCTCGGGCTGAACCGACGGAACCTAGGCAGGCGTATAGGCCGGCCGATACGCCTGCCTTCCAGGGGCATTGCCATCCGCAGCGGTTGACAAACATCTGTGGCCAACTTGGCAACCGGTCTCGCGTAGGCGGTGCTGAGATGGGTGATCGAATAAGGTTGCCGGGCAGTGATATTCGAAGAATCTTGTCGACAACCACGATTCAGCATTCCGGCCGAAACTGGAATGAGCGACAGCGGGATAGGCTGGGCGTTCCCGGCGCCGGCCGATGTCCTCGTCGCCGCTACCTCGCCGTGGCCGGCTCACCGACTTCCCGGTGGGAGCCCGCCTGATCGAAACCCATCCAACGAATCCGACCCACGCCCAGTCGCGCTGGCGCGCAATTTCGCCAACCTGCTCTGCGCCTACTTGACCTGTTTGTTACCTGAGATGAGCGTTGTCCGTCATAACGCAGCGGTGTTTGCCTGTGTTTGGCTGACGTTGGTTTGCTGCTCGGCATAGACGAGTTCGGTACGCAAGGTGGTTGCTGCCGATCCGTGTTAGACAGAAACGGCGACGCCGTGCCCGTGACGAGGACGCGGTGAGAAAGGAGTGTGATGGCGTTGACTGATATGTCCGAGAAAGATCGTGGTAGCACGAACGCTGTTGTCCAGGCCTGGCGCAGCATTAAGCCCGCGGTTTTTGTTCCGGCTTCAGTGGTGATCATCGCCATGATCGTCGTTTCGGTCGTGTACTCGCGCACTGCCGAGAACGCGTTCGTCCGGCTGAACGCCGCGATCACGGACGGTGTCGGGTGGTGGTACATCCTGGTTGCCACAGCGTTTGTGGTGTTTGCGCTGTACTGCGGTATTTCCCAGATCGGCACCATCCGGCTTGGCAGCGACGACGAGCTACCCGAGTTCGGCTTTTGGGCCTGGTTGGCTATGCTGTTCAGCGCCGGTATGGGTATCGGCTTGGTCTTTTACGGGGTGGCCGAGCCGCTCAGCCACTACGCGCGTCCACCGCAGTTGCGTGGTGTGCCCCCGCTCACCGATGCCGCGGCCAACCAGGCGATGGCGCTGACAGTGTTCCACTGGGGGTTGCACGCCTGGGCGATTTACGTGGTGGTTGGCCTCGGTATGGCGTACATGACCTATCGGCGGGGCCGCCCGCTATCGGTGCGTTGGCTGTTGGAGCCGGTCCTGGGGCGGCGCCGCGTTGAGGGCGTATTGGGGCACGCCGTCGACGTCATCGCAATCGTCGGAACGCTCTTCGGTGTCGCCACCTCGTTGGGCTTCGGCATCATCCAGATCGCCTCCGGTCTGGAATATCTCGGCTGGATCAGGGTGGACAACTGGTGGATGGTCGGCATGATCACCGTCATTACCGCCACCGCGACGGCGTCGGTGGTCAGTGGAGTCAGTAGGGGTTTGAAATGGCTGTCGAACATCAACTTGGCGCTGGCCGGCGCACTGGCCCTGTTCGTGTTAGTGCTTGGGCCAACACTTTTCTTGCTGCAGTCGTGGGTGCAGAACTTGGGCGGCTACGTCCAATCGCTTCCGCAATTCATGCTGCGCACCGCGCCGTTCTCTCACGATGACTGGCTCGGTGACTGGACCATCTTCTACTGGGGCTGGTGGATCAGCTGGGCTCCGTTTGTCGGGATGTTTATCGCGCGGATCTCGCGGGGGCGGACGATCCGGGAGTTCATCGGCGCCGTGCTGCTGGTTCCCACCGTGATCGCCTCGCTGTGGTTCACCATCTTCGGTGATTCGGCGCTGTTGCGACAACGCAACGACGGCGACATGCTCGTCGGCGGAGCCGTGGACGCCAACACATCGCTTTTCCGATTGCTCGACGGTCTGCCCATCGGGGTCATTACCAGCGTTCTCGCGGTGGTGGTGATTGTGTTCTTTTTCGTCACGTCGTCGGACTCTGGTTCGTTGGTCATCGACATCTTGTCAGCGGGTGGCGAGCTGGACCCACCAAAGCTGACCCGGGTCTACTGGGCGGTGCTGGAGGGGGTGGCGGCCGCGGTTTTGCTACTGATCGGCGGCGCAGGGTCGCTGACCGCGCTGCGAACCGCTTCTATCGCCACGGCCCTGCCGTTCTCAATCGTCATGGTCGTGGCATGTTATGCGATGACCAAAGCGTTCCACTTCGACCTGGCCGCCACACCGAGGCTGCTGCACGTCACGGTCCCCGACGTGGTTGCGGCCGGAAACAGGCAACGCCACGACATCTCCGCGACACTATCCGGGCTCATCGCCGTCCGCGATGTCGATGGCGGTGCCTACGAGGTGCACCCCGACACGGGCGCCCTGACGGTCACCGCGCCACCGGATCCGTTGGGCGATGATGGCTTTGGTACTAGTCTGAACGAAAGCGTAGGAAACACAACATCGTTGAGATGACGCACCATTGGCTGACAGAGACTCAACTAACTCAGGTAGACTCGCACCGCTGTGGATGAATCGCTTCGGTATGAGAAGTTCGACGGTGGTGTGGCCGTCGTTACCAACACGGACGCGCCCCTGAACCGAATGAGCCTTGCCTATGTTGAGCGGCTCAGTGCGGTTATCGACGACATCGCCGCCGATGACCAGGTCCGGGCCTTCGTCATCACGGCCGACGGACTCGACAACTTCTCGGTCGGCATGAATCTCAAGGAGTTGCCTAAGGGCATCCAGGCCGCGGGCAGCATCGACGCGTTCTTCGACCGACGCCTCGACCTCATCGCGCGCATCGAAACGATGGGCAAGCCCTCCGTCGCCACGCTGTTCGGGAATTGTCTCGGTGCCGGCCTCGAACTCCCGCTTGGCTGCACGTTCCGGCTCGCCGCCGCGGACGGCGCGTCGATCGGCCTGCCGGAGATGCACCTAGGTGCGACACCTGCCTGGGGAGGGTCCGCTCGGCTGTCCAAGACCATCGGGCGCCAGCACGCCCTCGACATGATCCTGCGAGCGAAGACCTTGAGCGGGCCGGAGGCGCATGCTATCGGTCTTGTCGACGAGGTGTGGCCGCTCAACGAGCTGAAAGATCGAGCGACGCAGCTCGCCCTCGAGCTGGCGAGGCAACCGGCGCTCGCCGTTCGGGCCATGTTGGAAGCTCTTTATGACTGCGAGCGCCGCACGCTTCAGGATCTGCTCGCCGCGGAGCGCCGGGCCATCCACGCAACCATGGGGTCGGACGATGCCCGCGAGGGGCTGATGGCATTCCTGGAGAAGCGCCCGCCGGTGTTCAACCGACAAACGGGTAACCCATGAGTGGCAGACCCGGCGGTGTGGGGGCCGACCCTTTGCCAGTCGGCGGTGTTGTCTAGCAGCGCGTAGCGCTCGGATCGTCAAAAGGGTCGTAGCTGCCCATGGTCTTCCACTGCTCGGCCGACTTGTGCGGAGCGCCGAACCAGCGGACGTGCGGTACGACCTCAGCCGGGGAACGCGCCGCGTCGCTAACGTGACTGGTTGGGATCTCTTCAGGCGTCAGGGGTGTGCTCAAGAATGGATTGAGGACTCGGACGCCGAACAGGATTAGGTTGTGGGTCCCGGGCAACGCGGCCGATGGCACGATCATTGCGGTGGCTCCGGTGCCTCGCACGCTATCGGCCAAGGCCTGCGTAGGGGTGTAGTCGTCGCCGACGAGTTCGTCTGGGGTCAGCCCGTATTTGGCGCAGTCGTCGAAGTCGACCCGCGCGGGGTCGTTCACCTCGAAGACCGCCGTCCACAGATTTGGGACAACGTCGTCTGGATTGCCGTTCGGGCCGAGGTGGTGGCGAAGCATCTCGGCCGCGGGGCCCAGCGGATGAAGACTAGGTACTGGACGATATCGCTTTTGGCGCGGTGGAAACGGCCGGCCCGCGAGCTGGGGAATGCCCACCACGGCGAGTCGTACGATGCGTGTCGAAAGACCGTGAGCCTCATGCCGTCATGGCACGAGCAGCGGTCGCAGCGCTGCGGATTCGCGGGTAGGACAGCGGGTCGTCGAGGAGGTCGATCGGCCGCCGGTCGAGCACTGGATGCTCCGCGCACCGAGGGCCGTGCTGTGCACCGCAACGGGCACCGACCACAACGGTGTCGACTACCTCAGGTGATGTAGAGGTACAGATCCCTAAGCTGCGGGCCGGGTCGTTCTTCCCGTCACTGTTGGAACGGCGCCGCCGCATCGATAGGGCGCTGCATGCGGTGATCATGGAGGCCTACGTCCACGGCGTATCGACTCGCAGCGTCGATGACCTGGTCACTGCGATGGGCGTCCAGGCCGGGGTGTCCAAATCCGAGGTGTCACGCATCTGCGCCGGCCTGGACAAAGAGATCGGGGCCCACGTGGTCTCCCAGGCCCTGGTGGTGGCCACCGGGATGTCCATCGACGGCACCCGCGAAGTGCTGGGCACCGCCGTCGGGGACAGCGAGTCCTACGAGTTCTGGCGCGAATTCCTGGCCTTGCTGAAAGCACGTGGACTCTCGGGGGTTCATCTGGTGATCTCTGTTGCCCACGCCGGTTTGAAAGCTGCTGTGGCACAGCAGTTCAGCGGATCTTCCTGGCAGTGGTGGCGGGCATTTCATGCGCAACCTACACACCGCGGTCGCCGCCAAGCATGCGGCGGCGGTCAAGACTATCTTCGCGCACACCGACCCCGCCGAGGTCGCCGCGCAGTGGGACCGCGTTGCCGACACGCTGGCGGGCAGCTTCCCGAAGGTAGCCGACATGATGAGCCAGGCCAAGACCGACGTGTTGGCCTTCACCGCGTTCCCGCGCGCATTGGCAGAAGATCTGGTCGAACAACCCCATCGAACGGTTGAACAAGGAGATCAAGCGCCGCGCCGATGTCGTGGAGATCTTCCCCAACCCGGCGGCATTTTTACGGCTGGCCACTGCGGTGGTCATCGAGGCGCACGACGAATGGCAGGTTACCCGCCGCTACCTTTCTGATGTCTCCTTGGAGGAATTACGCACGGTCATCGCTGCCAAACACACCGCGGCAGCACTGGACAAACCACACCAAATCACCTAGCGTTCAACATGACTCGTTGATCACAATAGCGTGAGTCACGCCAGATCCGAAGTTCACCACTCCCAGGGCGCTATCCCAGATTGTTGCGTAAGGAACACAATCAATCCGAGCTCAGAGGGCGCTTTCCTCACTACGACACCGATGACCAACCGGATTCATCGGTGGATTCAGGTTTAGGCCTGGAATCGTAGGACTCGGACAGCTCTGGCGATCGACGACGCCGCGAATTAACCCCAACTAAGCAGGTTCCGGCCTGGGGCCTTGATCCAAGTCCGGCATCCAACCGAAGGTTTGGCGCCCACCGCTCGGCGTCGGGTTCCCACCGTGCGTCGGGGTGCGGCGGCCGATATCGCTTCCAGCGTGCGCCAAAGTCCGGCGGGAAATCTGTAGTCGCTCCTCGGGCGGTCAGGCTCGCGAGAACCTGACCGCCGATCATTCGGACGCTGGTGAGCCTGAGGCCGGCCTGGGCGGCCAGTATGGGGGCGCTGTCCGCCCCCACCGATGCCCAGCGAAACCACGGACCGACTTCGGACGCCAGCTCCAGGCGCACCCAGCGGGAGCGGACTCCGATGGCTTCGGCGTCGAACTCGGCTACACAACGCCCGCCGCGATTCAACAACTCGGCGGCGCGGCCCAGAATCCGCAACGGGTCTCCGCCGAGCCCGATGTTTCCGTCGATCAGCAACACCGTCTGCCAGTGCCCCACGCCAGGTAGCGACTCAAACACGTCACCCAGCAGCACCGGCGCACCGGCGCGACCGGCGAGCCGGACCGCCGCCGCGGACCGGTCGATACCCAGCGCGGGTATGCCCCGTCGGACCAGGCGCGCCACCAGCCGCCCGGGTCCGCACCCCAACTCGAGGGTGGGCCCGCTGCACAGACCCGCGACCGCCTCATCGAAGGACTCGTCGGAGGCTCGACCGCCCAACCATCGGCGCGTCGGCAGTACCCGCACCTCGCCGTCGTCATAACGGATCCAACAGTGCTCGCCGCCAAGCGCCCGATCGTAGAGATCCCCCAGCATTTCATGCCCTTCGCACGGTACCCGGCTAAGCCGTCCTGCCCTTAAGGTCATGTCCCGCGGAGCAGTATACGCCGTACGGGGTTTCGCACGAGGTTCTGCGGGTTTCCATGATGCCGTGATCGCGGCGTAGACGACAACGGATTCGTTGGTCGAGTTGCTGGGTGATCGCGCCCTTGTTGACGTAGATGTATCCGTAGGCCAGCAGACACAGCTGAGGGTTGAACGGCTGTCGATACGGTTGCGTGCACGGCAGACCGTGCCTGCCGCGCTCACGCAGGACACTCAACAAGCAGCTCGCGCAGCACATCGGGATGGGCCGTGGTGAGTCGTTCGGCTAACACAGCGGGCAGGTAACGTCCTATGCGGAAACCACCATAGGACTCTACAAAACCGAGTGCGTCCGCGACGACAGCCCGTCTCGCCGCGGACCCGATCAGCACCCTCGCTGACCTGGGAGACATCACCAGTGCACGGGTGGGTGGTTCAACCACCAACGACTCATGTGCACCGGCTGGGACTACCTACGCCCACCCGCGCAAGCCGAAGCCGACTACTACGATCAACTCCAGGCCGAAACCTGCCCCGATCGCACGTAACGAAATGTGCATCAGATCCGGTCCGCTTCACACACCGTCTGAACTCCCATAACCGCGGACCGCAACGTTTTATCATATCGCCATGCTCAGCGTTGTGATCCCGACGCTGTGCGCCGCCGCGACGCTGCCCGCGACTCTCGCGGCGCTGGCACAAGACGCAGACGAGATCGTGATCGCCGACGGCGGTTCCACGGACGGCACGGTGGTGCTCGCGGCTGGGCAGGGGGCGCGGATCGTCGCGGCGCCGACGGGACGCGGGCTCCAGCTCGCTGTGGGCGCTGCCGCCGCGCGGGGTGACTGGCTGCTCTTCGTGCACGCCGACACGCAACTCGCGCCCGGCTGGCGCGCCGTCGCCGACCGCTTCATGGCCGGACGCGAGGACCGCCTGAGTGCCGGCTATTTCCATTTCGCCCTCGACGACGACGCGCCGGCGGCACGGCGGCTTGAGCGCGTGGTGGCATGGCGTTGCCGGCGGCTGGGGCTGCCCTATGGTGACCAGGGCCTACTCATGTCACGCACGCTCTATGATTTGGTCGGCGGCTATCGCCCGATCGTGCTGATGGAGGACGTAGACATCGTCCGTCGCCTCGGCCGCGCGCGACTCGTAGCGCTCGATCACGTGGCGGTCACTTCCGCTGCGCGCTATCGGCACGACGGCTACCTACGCCGCTCGACGCGCAACCTCGTTTGCGTCTCCGCATGGTTCCTCGGCGTGAGCCCGCGGACCATCGCGAGGCACTACGGTTGATGAAGCCGACGCTCATCGTGTTCGCGTGCGACTGCAGTTCGGCCCGGGGCGCTGTTGGGTTAATCGGAACATCTCGTGGGTAAGTCCCCTGGCGTGGTGGCGTTTCGGGACCCGGTACGCGGCTGGTGGGTGGTTCCGTCGAGTGCTGTGTGGCCGCGGTGGTGATTGTAGGCGTGCAGCCAGCGCGGGTACTCCTGGCAGCGCTGCTGGTCGCTGAGGTAAGGTGCACTCAACCCTACCGCCCCCGAACTAACGGCAAAGTCGAGCGCTTCCACCGAACCCTGGCCGACGAATGGGCCTTTGCCCGATCCTTGACACTCGTGCGTTAGTGGTTAGGACGTTCCGCTGGTGCGGGCGGCCCGTTTGTTTCGTGCCTCGCCGCGGCTGGTCCGCGCGGCGGTTTTGACCAGATCATCGCCGATCCAAAAGCGCAACAGCTCACCGTCAACGTGGACGTCGCAACGCGCCCCGGCGTAGTGGCGGCCGATGCTGACCTGCTGCCAGGACACGCAGACCACACCGTTACTGCACACCCGGCGGCTGACCCAGTCGGTGCCGGTGCGAGCGCCACCAGCCACCGGTGAGGTCGACGGCGGTGAGGCCGGCGGACCGGCGCTGAACCGTTGCGCGGGAGTGGCCATCTGCAAGGACTGATGCGGGCGAGCGGTGTTGTAGTCGGTCACCCACTCATCCAGGGCCTGCTGAGCCGCCTTCAGGGTGACGAAAGGCGCTCGGTCACTGAGGAACTCCGCGCGCAGACTGCGATGGAACCGCTCGATCTTGCCCGTCGTGGTCGGACTGCGCGGCTGGGTCAACAAATGCTCGATCCCGTTCTCGCGGCAGATCGCATCGAAAAGCACTTCCACCACCGGGTGGTCGAACCGACCGGTGAACACCTTGCCGTTATCGGTCAAGATCTGCTCCGGTGCACCGTAGGTGGCCAACGCCGCCCGCAGCCCGTCACAGACCGCCCGGCTGCGTTCGCGGGCCATCAACCGCGCACAGACACACATCCGGGAATGATCATCAATCCCGGTCAAGGCCTTGGCGCTGGTGCTATCGGCCAGCGGAAAACCCCCGACGATGTCCATCTGCCACAACTCCATCGGCGCCCCACGCTCCCAGCGTTTCCACTTGCGCGAGCGCCGATCCCGACCAGTCGAGTCGATCATCGCCGCCCGACCAAAGCCCGATAAACGGCCGATTCCGACGGCACCGGCGCCACCTTGCGTTTGGATAGTTCGAACACCAGTCGCCGCGGCCCCAATACGGTCGCGACCGGCGCAACTCCAACAGCTCGGCCTCGACCCGCGCCGGCATCTGATGCGGACACGACACCGGTCGATGCGACCGATCCACCAAACCCTGCAGGCCCGCGGCCTCATACCGCGCCAACCAGGCATGCAGCGTCTGGCGCGACACCCCCGTCTTCTCGGCAACCTGCGAAATCGACAAACCATCGGCGTTCACCGACATCACGGCCTGATACCGCTGCTCAGCCACGCTCAACTCCCTCATCCAGGGAGGTCAAGCATCAACCGAAGCAACTGTCAAGCATCAGCCGAAACACTGTCAGGCATCACCCGAAGACAAAATGTCAAGCATCACCCGAGGTCATACACCACATCGGTGCCCCCGGCAGTGTCTGGTTTCAAGACATACGAATAGCGTGTCGCAAGACATCGGAATAGGTTGAGCGGCCCAGCGTCAGCTGGTGTCGAAGGCTCGCTTAGTCATCACCGCTGTCATCGTCGAGGGCCGCAGCCAATCGGAGGTGGCCCGCGAATACGGGGTTTCGCAGGGCTGGATCTCGCGTCTGGTGTCCCGCTACCAGCAGGAGGGCGAGGCCGCCTTCCAACCCCGCTCGCGCCGGCCGCATACCAGCCCGGCCCGGCTGCCCCAGCAGACCATCGACCTGATCATCAAACTCCGCCAGGACCTGTCCAGCAAAGGGCTCGACCATGGCCCGCACACCATCGCCTGGCACCTGCAACATCATCACGGACTGATCGTGTCGGTGCCCAGCATCCACCGGCATCTGCGCGCAGCCGGGCTGATCACCCCCACACCACAACGGCGGCCCAAGTCCTCCTACATCCGGTTTGCCGCCGAGCAGCCCAACGAACGCTGGCAGGCCGACTTCACCCACTGGTGGCTGGCCGATCGCACCCACGTGGAGATCCTCAACTGGCTCGATGACCACGCCCGCTACGCCCTGTCGGTGACCGCCCACCGCCGCGTCACCGGCCCCATCGTGCTCTCCGAGTTCCGCAAAGCCTGTGCCGCCCACGGCATCCCGGCCTCCACATTGACCGACAACGGCATGGTCTTCACCACCCGCCTCTCCGGCGGCAAAGGCGGACGCAACGGCTTAGAAAATGAACTCCGCCGCCTCGGAATCACCCAAATCAACTCCACCCCCAACCACCCCACCACCTGCGGCAAGGTGGAACGCTTCCACCAAACCCTCAAACGGTTCCTGACCAAACAACCCAAAGCCGACACCATCGCCGACCTGCAGCCCCAGCTCGACGCCTTCGTCGAGGTCTACAACCATCGCCGCCCCCACCGCTCCCTACCCCATCGGACCACCCCCGCCACCGCCTACACCGCCCGACCCAAAGCCGATCCAGCAACCCGCACCGACACCCACAACCGGGTCCGCACCGACCGCATCGACCAAGCCGGCGGCATCACCTTGCGCGTCGCCGGCCGGCTGCACCACCTCGGCGTGGGGCGAACCTACACCGGCACCCGCGTGCTGATCCTCGTCCAGGACCTACACGTCCGCATCATCAACGCCGCCACCGGCGAGCTGCTGCGCGAGCTAACACTGGACCCCACCAAGGACTACCAACCCACCGGTGCCCCCAAAGGCCCCAAACGGAAGAAGGCCCGACCCTAACGCAGGTTCGGACCTATTCCGATGTCTTGAGACATCACACGGTGCCCCCGGCAGGATTCGAACCTGCGACACCGGCTTTAGGAGAGCCGTGCTCTATCCCCTGAGCTACGAGGGCGGTCGGGCTGAGCTTACCGGGGGAGCTACTGAACTTCCGCTGGCAGCGATCGGTCACCGCAACCTTGCGATCACCGTCGCGAAGTTCTCGAGGTGGCGGTCCTGCACCGTGAAGGATGTCAGCCCGTACCTCTCCCGATATCCGGACAACGCGTCGGCCAGCTCTGGCGGCGACCCGCTGAGCACCGTTGGCATGGCCAGCAACTCTTCGTCGGACGCCTCCGGCGCATACCTGCGGGTCAACGACAGGTCGGGGATGCTGGCGCCCTTGGCCGGCACCGCGGTGATTGCCAGGTTCAGTTCGAGCGAGGCAAACCTGTCGCCGGCGGCGCCGCGGACGAACTCGACACGTTCGGCCAGCGGATCGGCGACGTCGCCTACCTTGGCGCCGGTCAGCCCGATGACGTCGGCGTGCCGAGCGGCCAGCGTCAACACCCGATCGCCGTTGCCCGCGATAAGGAGCGGCACCGTCGGGTGACGTGCTCTCAGGTAGGTCGCCATACGCTCGAGGTGGTCGACTCGCCGTCCGGCGCTCGGGTACGGCAGCTCGGCGGCCTCGAACTCCGCCCGGACGTAGCCGGTGCCGAGGCCCATTTCGAGCCGCCCGTCACTGAGCATGTCCACCGCAGCGATGTCTCGGCTGAGCAGAGCCGGTTGGTAGAAGCCGCAATTGAGCACATAGCTGCTCACTCGGATGGTCGTGGTGGCCTGGGCGGCCGCGGTGAGCAGCGGAAACGGTGCCGCCGCGCCGAGATGGTCAGGCACGCAAAGAATGTCGTATCCGAGGTCCTGCGCCCGCTTCGCCGTTGCCTCAAGCGCAGCGCGCGACCTGATGAAGCGGACGCTGACCCCGAAGCGAAAGTCCTTGGCCACCAGCCACCTCCGTTCACGAATCGTCGGACGGCTACCAGGATCGGGCCGCAGCCACCAGGCCCCGAATCAGGGTGGTGGTGACCGGTGACAAGCCGTCGTCGCCGGTGAGGGTGCTGCGTGGGCCGAGGCCCCGGACGCGAACCGACAGTTCCAGCTGGGCCCCGCCGTCGCGGACCCGGTTGACCGGATTGTCTGGATGCAGGCCCCGTAGCTCCTGCGGGATGGCAGTGAGATCGGTGACGACCTGATAGCCGGGCAGCCGGATGTGCTGGGCGAGATGGGCGGCGAGCGTGCGGTTACGGCCTCCGGCCAACAGCTCGGTGCTGCGCCCGATGCGGCCGTAGCCGTGCAGCGAGACGGCGACGTCGACGTGGTCGACGAACTCGGCGAGGCGGGCCGATTCCGCGGGGTCGAACCGGGCCGACGGCAGGTGGTGCGGGTAGTTGTCCGGATGCCGCAGCAGGTACACCGAAGCGCCTGCGGCCTCGGCGGCGCGTTCGGCGATCAGATCGGTCACCTGTTCGAGGCCGCCGCCGTGTATGGCAAGGAAGCCGAACCGGGACCGCAGTTGGCAGGACTCGATCATGCCGGGTTCGTTCAACAACTCCGAAAGTGACTGTGGCGCAGGTCCGGTCCGTGCTGGCGGTAACACCGGTCGGGGCCACTGCGCGGGATCCCACCGATGCAGAAACTCGATCCAGCGTTGCGGCAGCCCGTGGTGTACGGCGCCGTCGATGACGCGCGGCAGATAGCCCGGCCGCGGCGGGCCGGGGGTCACCCGGTGGTCGATGTAGACCCAGGCCGGCGACGGTCCGTCGTCGGTGTGCACGGTCAGCCGTTCCCGCCGGTAGCGCACCGGCACGCCCTCGGCGCTGTCCAATGTGGCCAGGTCGTGGTCCGAGATCTGCCATAGCACTCCGTGCACCTGATTGCCGGCGAACGGCTCGACGGTGGCCACACCGCGCTGGTTGATCAGCCAGTCATGGTCGCTGAGCACGGCGGGCCGCGGATCACCGGCGTCAGGACAACGCGACGTCATCTGCCGGGCGCACAGGTTGGACCCGTATGCGAAGTAGGGATGCCGCTGGTCCGGCATTCAGCCGGCCACCGTCAGATAGATCAGCCCCACGTTGAGCAGACTAACCAGCACCGCGACCACCCAGCCAACAGATGTGGTGGCGCGATGGTTGGTGTCGCCCGCCATCACCGCCGGGTTGCTGGTGAGTCTGACCAGCGGAAGTATCGCGAACGGAATACCGAAGGAGAGCACCACCTGCGAGAGCACCAAGGTGCGGGTGGGGTCGAAGTCCAGCATCAGTATCGTCACGGCGGGGCACAGCGTGATCAGGCGCCGTAGGCCCATGGGCACCTTCCAGTGCAGCAATCCCTGCATGATCATGGCGCCGGCATAGGCACCCACCGACGACGACGCCAGGCCGGAGGCCAGCAATCCGACCGCGAATAGCACCGCGATCGTCGCCCCCAACGTGTCGTGCACGGCATGGTAGGCGCCCTCGATCGACGCGGTGTCCCCGCGACCCCGCATGTTCAGCGCGGCAACCAGCAGCATCGCCGCGTTTACCCCGCCGGCGATCACCATCGCCAGGCCGACGTCCCAGCGGGTGACGCGCAGCAATCGTCGCCGCAACGGACCCGGAGCGGGATGTCCGTGCCGGTCGCGCGCGAGACCTGAATGCAGGTACACGGCGTGCGGCATGACGGTGGCCCCCAGGATCGCGGCGGCCAAAAGTACGCTCTCGGTTCCCTGAAAGTGCGGTACCAAACCGGCGAGGACGGCATTGGGGGGCGGTGTCACGACGAAGAAACTGGCGGTGAAGCCGATGGCGATCACCAGCAGTAACGCGGTGATGACGTACTCGAACAGGCGCTGACCGCGCCGGTCCTGGACCGTCAGCAGCAGCAACGAGACCACGCCGGTGATGATCCCGCCGACCGGCAGTGGCACGTTGAACATGATCTGCAACGCGATGGCTCCACCGATCACCTCGGCCACATCGGTTGCCATCGCGACGATCTCGGCCTGCACCCAGAAGGCCAGCCGGGCCGGGCGTCCCATCCGCGCCCCGATTGCCTCCGGCAGTGAGCGTCCGGTCACCAACCCGAGCTTCGCCGAGAGATACTGCACCAGGCCGGCCATCACATTAGCTGCGACGATGACCCACAACAGCAGGTAGCCGAACTGTGCGCCGGAGCTGACGTTGGCCGCTACGTTCCCGGGGTCGACATAGGCGATCGCCGCGACGAAAGCCGGCCCGAGCAGATACCAGCTCGTTTTCACCGAAGTTAGGGTGTCGTGCGCCAACTCACCGACTCTCGATCCATTACCGAATAAAAAAGTGAGGTTAACCGAAATTCGGTGGCCGCAAGTTGCCCGGCTCCCCAGGGCCCCGTTGGCTACCGATAGTCAGGGTTGGCGAAGTCGGGACGGCAGCCCGCGTCCCATTTGGTGCGTTGGTTCCCGTAGGCCGGAATACCGCCGGCAGCGTTCAACAGCTGCGCGATGTGCATCAAGTTGAAGGTCATGAACGTGGTGTTGCGGTTGGTGAAGTCGTTCTCCGGACCGCCAGAACCGGGGTCGAGGTAGGACGGTCCCGGACCGGCTGCACCGATCCAACCCGCGTCAGCCTGCGGCGGGATGGTGTATCCCAGGTGCTGCAGGCTGTAGAGCACATTCATCGCGCAGTGCTTGACGCCGTCTTCGTTTCCGGTGATGAGGCAACCACCGACGCGGCCGTAGTAGGCGTACTGCCCATCCTCGTTGAGCAGGCTCGAACACGCGTAGAGCCGCTCGATCACCCGCTTCATCACCGAGCTGTTGTCCCCCAGCCAGATCGGCCCGCACAGCACCAGAATGTGCGCATCGAGGACACGCTGATACAGGGCGGGCCATTCGTCGGTCGCCCAACCGTGTTCGGCCATGTCCGGCCATACGCCGGTCGCTATGTCATGGTCGACAGCGCGCAAAGTGTCGACCACCACGCCGTGTTCACGCATGATCCCCGAGCTGCGTTGAATGAGGCCATCGGTATGGCTGACCTCTGGCGAGCGCTTCAGTGTCGTGTTGATGAACAGCGCGCGCAAGCCGTCAAATCGCGGCGGCGTCACAACGCCGCCGTCAGAAGTCGTGGTCATACCCACCTGCCTGTCGTAGTTGCTGCCGGGCGCCGGATGATGGCCTCGGTTGTCAGGCCGGAGCGTACCGCCCCCGGCCGGTGACCAGGGGTAGGTCCAGTGTTGTCCGGATGCCGGGCTCCGCGGCAACGACGGCTGGGATGGCGTTGACGATCCGCATCGCGGTCGCGACCAGTCCGGCGTGGTTGTGGTCGCCCCGTCGGCTGCGCAGGCAGACGTCCATGGTGTAAGAGGGTTCGCCGGTGACGTCGATCCGGTAAGAGCCGCCGGGCTGGGCGGGCTGCGACCACGACGGACACAGGTCCGCGCGTAACCGGGTGACGTGTTCCAGCACGACGGCAGGTGTGCCGCCGACCATCCCGCGCACCTCGAAGCGCAGCGCGGCGGCGCTGCCCTTGGAAATGTGACCCGACGCGATGTCGAAGGCCTCCGGCGCCGGCTCCCGCACATACGTCTCGGTGACTTCGTCCAGCGAAATGCCAAGGCCCGCAGCGAGTTGGTGGACCACCGATCCCCAGGCCAGGCTTAGCACACCGGTTTGCAGCAGCATCGGGATCTCGTCCATCGGCTTTCCGAAGCCCATCAATTCGAACATGACCACCGCGCTGTCATAGGTCGCGTAGTCGACTATCTCCATGCAACGCACCTGCTGGACACTCTGACAGGTGCCGGCCAATACCATCGGCAACAGGTCGTTGGCGAAACCCGGATCGATGCCGTTGACGTACAGACTTGAATTGCCTTCGCGCGCGGCGTCTTCCAAAGGCTTGATCAGCTCCTCGGGGATCACCTGCCACGGATACTGCAAAAAAACAGGGCCGCTGCCGACGATATTGACCCCTGCCGCCAGGACGCGGCGGTAGTCTTCCAGGGCCTCGGGCAGCCGATTGTCGGCCATCGCGTTGTACACGGCACAGCGCGGCCCGGTGGCGAGCACCGCGTCCAGATCGGTGCTGGCCTTAACACCTGTCGAATCCGCTAGTCCGGCAAGCTCCGCCGCATCCTTGCCGGCTTTGGCGGCCGACGATACCCAGACTCCGGTGAGCTCGAACTCCGGATTGGTGATGAGCGCCCGTAGCGAGTGCACGCCGACGTTGCCGGTGCCCAGTTGGATGACGGGTATGGCCATGACTGGCTCCTTAGTGGTGGCCACGATTCACAGGTCCGGAATCCGAAGGTCGAGATTTGGGCAGGTGAGGCCGCCATCGACCTCCAATGTTTTGCCGGTCAGGAAGCCGCCGGCTGGAGATGCTAAATACACTGCCGCGGCTGCGATGTCGACGGGATCACCGAGGCGGCGCATCGGTGTCGCCCGTTCCATCGATGCGCGCAGCTCGTCGTTGGAGGCCACCACTTCCAGCGCCGAGGTGGTGATGGCCCCCGGTGCGATCGCGTTGACCCGGATGCGCGGGCACAGGTCCAGCGCGGCCAGCCGGGTGTAATGAGCCAGCGCGGCTTTGGCGGTGCCGTAGGCGGCGAAACCACGTCCGGCCAGCCGGCCCATGACGGAGCTGATGTTGATCACGTTGCCGCCCCCGGAGTGTTCGAGCATCAATGGCACCGCCGCGACGGTCAGCGCGTGCGCGGTGCCGACATTGAAGGTAAACGCGTCCTTGAGGTCTTTGGTCGAGGTGGTCAGCAGCGTGTTCGGCATGGTGCCGCCGACGTTATTGACGACGATGTCCAGCTTCCCGAAGGCCTCGACCGCCGCACCGGCCAGCTGTGCGGTCGCCTCGGGATGGGCCAGATCCGCGGCAACGACGTGTGCTCGGCGCCCGATGGCGCGGATCGGCTCGGCGACGGCGTCAAGTTCGGATTGGGTTCGCGACGCGATGACGACATCCGCGCCGGCCTCGGCGAAGGCGAACGCGATGGCTGCGCCGATGCCCCGGCCGCCGCCGGTGATGACGGCGACCTTGTCGTCGAGACGGAACATGTCCAGGATCACTGCGGCCTCGCTTCAGTTGTCAGCCGAAACGGCAGTGTCCTCCCGTCCGGGTGGGGCTTTACTGCAACAGGTTCTAGTTTGTCACAGTGGCGCCGAAATGTAACGGTATGGTTACTTGTTGCTGATGTAACCTCAAGGCTGCGAGGAGGACGGCGGGTTGGCGACGCCGCGGCTTACGGGCGGCGGCGAGCATGTTTCATCTCTACCGTTAGGAACTGAATTGAAACTCAACCGATTTGGCGCCGCGCTGAGTGTCCTGGCTACTGGCGCACTGGCGTTGTCGGCGTGTGGCAGTGACAGCAACGTGGCCGGGGGAGGTGCGACGACGGGCCAGGCGTCGACGAAGGTCAGTTGCGGGGGGAAGAAGACGCTCAAAGCCAGCGGGTCGACGGCCCAGGCCAACGCGATGACCCGGTTTATCAATGTGTTCGAGCAGGCCTGCCCCGGTCAGACCCTCAACTACACGGCCAATGGTTCGGGTGCGGGGATCAGCGAATTCAATGGCAACCAAACCGATTTCGGTGGCTCTGACGTCCCGCTGAGCAAGGACGAGGCCGCAGCGGCGCAGCAGCGGTGCGGCTCACCGGCGTGGAACCTGCCGGTGGTGTTCGGCCCGATCGCGGTTACCTTCAACCTCAACACCGTTACCTCGCTGAATCTGGACGGTCCCACGTTGGCGAAGATCTTCAAAGGCTCCATCACGCAGTGGAACCATCCCGCCATCCAGGCGCTGAACCGGGACTTCACGCTGCCAGGTGAGCAGATTCATGTGGTGTTCCGCAGCGACGAATCGGGGACCACGGACAACTTCCAGAGGTACCTAGCGGCCGCGTCCAACGGTGCGTGGGACAAGGGCGCCGGCAAGTCGTTCCAGGGCGGCGTCGGCGAGGGGGCCAGGGGCAACGATGGAACGTCCGCGGCCATCAGGAACACCCAAGGGTCGATTACCTACAACGAGTGGTCGTTCGCCCAGGCGCAGCGCCTGACCATGGCCAAGATCATCACGTCGGCGGGTCCGGATCCGGTGGCGATCAGTGTCGACTCGGTCGGCCAGACGATTGCCGGGGCCACCATCTCCGGTCAGGGCAACGACCTGGTGCTCGACACGGACTCGTTCTACCGGCCGAAGCGTCCCGGCTCCTACCCGATCGTGCTCGCGACGTATGAAGTCGTCTGCTCGAAATATCCTGACTCCCAGGTTGGCACCGCGGTGAAGGCGTTCTTGCAGAGTACGATCGGCGCCGGTCAGAATGGCTTGGCGGACAACGGATATATCCCGATTCCGGACGACTTCAAGTCGAGACTGTCGACTGCGGTCAACGCGATCGCCTGATCTGAGGTCGACGTGGTCACGGACCCGCTGGCAAAGCCTGCGCTAGTGGCAGTCAATACGCGTGCCGCACGGCGGGGGGAGTGGCTATTCAAGTTGGCAGCGTCGGCTGCCGGTTCGACGATCGTCATCGCGATCCTGCTGATAGCGATATTCCTGTTGGTCCGCGCGATACCGTCGTTGAGCGCGAACCACGTCAACTTCTTCACCAGCGCCCAATTCGACACGTCCGACGATGAGCGGTTGGCGTTCGGGATCCGTGACTTGTTCATGGTCACGGTACTAAGTTCGATAACCGCTCTGGCTTTGGCCGTGCCGGTGGCCGTCGGGGTCGCGGTATTCATCACCCAATATGCGCCGAAGCGGCTGTCGCGTCCGTTCGGCGCGATGGTAGATCTGCTGGCCGCGGTGCCGTCGATCATCTTCGGGTTGTGGGGGATCTTTGTGCTGGCGCCCAAGCTGGAGCCGATCGCGAGGTTTCTCAACCGCAACCTGGGCTGGTTGTTCCTGTTCAAACAGGGCAACGTTTCGTTGGCCGGCGGCGGCACGATCTTTACCGCGGGCATCGTGCTCTCGGTGATGATCCTGCCGATCGTCACATCGATATCGCGAGAAGTGTTCCGGCAGACCCCGCTGATCCAGATCGAAGCGGCCCAGGCGCTGGGTGCGACGAAATGGGAGGTGGTGCGCATGACAGTGCTGCCGTTCGGTCGAAGCGGGGTCGTCGCGGCGTCCATGCTGGGTTTGGGCCGGGCTCTGGGCGAAACCGTGGCTGTGCTGATCATCCTGCGCTCGGCCGCCCAGCCGGGGAACTGGTCGTTGTTCGATGGCGGTTACACCTTCGCTTCCAAGATCGCTTCCGCGGCTTCAGAATTCAGCGAACCGCTGCCGACCGGAGCCTATATTTCGGCAGGATTTGCGCTATTCGTGCTGACGTTCCTGGTCAACGCGGCCGCTCGCGCGATCGCAGGCGGGAAGGTCAACGGATGAGCCCCCCGACGAGCTCCGAGGCGCTGGACCGGCCGGTCAAGACGATGATGTTTCGTTCGCTCAGCCTGCGCCGGCGGATCGAGAACAGCGCCGCGACAATGCTTTTCTTCACCTCGTTTGTCGTCGCGTTGATACCGTTGGTCTGGCTGCTTTGGGTGGTAATTGCACGCGGCTGGTTCGCCATCACCCGGTCGGGCTGGTGGACCCACTCATTGCGCGGTGTGCTGCCAGAGCAATTGGCCGGTGGGGTGTATCACGCACTGTACGGCACGCTGGTGCAGGCCGGGGTGGCCGCCGTGCTGGCCGTGCCGCTGGGCTTAATGACCGCGGTTTACCTGGTGGAGTACGGCACTGGCCGAATGGCGCGGGTGACTACGTTCATGGTCGACGTGCTTGCCGGCGTGCCCTCGATCGTGGCGGCGTTGTTCGTCTTCAGCCTGTGGATCGCCACCCTGGGATTTCAGCAGAGCGCATTCGCCGTGGCGTTGGCGTTGGTCCTGCTGATGCTGCCGGTGGTGGTTCGGGCAGGCGAGGAGATGCTCCGGTTGGTGCCCGATGAACTTCGAGAAGCCAGCTACGCGTTGGGTGTTCCGAAATGGAAGACGATCGTGCGGATCGTTATCCCGATCGCGATGCCGGGCATCGTATCCGGCGTCCTGCTGTCGATCGCGCGTGTCATTGGCGAAACCGCACCGGTTCTGGTGTTGGTCGGGTACAGCCACTCCATCAACCTGGACATCTTCCACGGCAACATGGCCTCGCTGCCGTTGCTGATCTACACCGAACTCACCAATCCCGAGCGCGCCGGTTTCCTGCGCGTCTGGGGCGCGGCGCTGACCCTGATCATCGTGGTCGCCGCGATCAACCTGATCGCGGCGATGATCCGGTTCGTCGCAACCCGACGGCGGTGACCGCCTCCTTCTCACGCCGAGGGGGCTCAGGGCGCGAGTTTCACCACCCGGTCATTGCCGCGATCGGCAACGTAGACCGACCCGTCCTTGTCCACTGCCACCGCGAGGGGGGTGTTGAGGCCGGTGAACGGTAGCACCGTGGAGCTGGTCGACCCGGCAACCAGTTTCGCCACCTGGTTGTTGTTGTGCTCGGTGACGTAGACGGTACCGGCGTCGTCCACGGCGATCCCCCACGGCGCGCTGATGCCGGTGAATGGCAGCACGACCTGGTTGTTCGACCCGGCCTCCAGCTTGACCACCCTGTTGTTGTCGGTGTCGGTGACATAGACGTTGAGGGAGTTGTCCACCGCCACCCCATCTGGGTCCTTGAGGCCGTCAAACGGCAGCACGGTCTGGGTTTTGGACCCGGCCGCCAACTTCACCACCCTGCTGTTGCCGCGGTCCGCGACATAGACCGTGCCCTGGGTGTCCACCGCCAGGCCCTCAGGGTAGTTGAGCCCGTCGAACGGCAGCACGGTCTGATTGTTGGACCCGGCCGCCAAGGTCACCACTCGGTTGTTGAAATCGGTGACGTATACGGTGCCGGCGCCGTCCACCGCCAACCCCTGGGGCTGGTACAGCCCGTTGAACGGCAACACCGTCGTGCTGCTCGATCCGGCGGCCAACTTCACCACTCGGCCGTACATGCCCTCACTGGTGACGTAGACACTGCCGGTGCTGTCCACCGCCACGCCACTCGGGGAGAGGCGGAAGTCGATGCCGGTAAACGGCAACACGATCTGTCCGGACGCCTGCTTCGGCGATGACGATGGTCGCAGGACCAGGTAGCCGGCGACGGCGGCGATGGCGACCACCACCACCGCGACCGCGCCGACAACGGCCCACAACTTCCGCTTGTTGCGGGGCTGCGCGCCGTCGTGTCCCAAGCTGTGCTGGGGCGCGTTCGGCTCCTGGCCAAACATGGGTGTACCCGGATGGCTGACGGATGGGAAGTGCCCGGGCTGGCTGGGCCAGCTTCCGCTGCCGCCGCCCACCGACACGGGTCCGGCCACCGTCTCGGAGCCGGGCGACCACGGCGCGGCATCTGAGGTCTGCGGGCTGACGCCCGGCCCGGTACCACCGGGCCCTGACCGGATCAAGCCCGAATCATCCTGGTTGGCCAGCAAGCTTGCGTTGTCGCCGCGCCGCAGAATCGTGGTGGCCTGATGTTGCTCGGGTGTGGTGAGCGCGTCGTGGGCCGCGATGGCCAGATCACCGGCGCTCATAAAGCGCTCCTCGGGGTTTTTGGCCATGCCCCTGGCGATCACTTGGTCTAAGGCCGGCGGCACTCGCCCGGGTCGCAACTGGCTGGGCTGCGGGGCGGGGTCCATCAGATGTGCGGCGATCAGCCGTTCAACCGTACCGGCCCGATATGGTGGGCTCCCGGTCAAACACTCACCCAGCACACACGCCAACGCATAGATATCTGCGCGATAGGTGACCTCATTGCCGGTGAACCGTTCCGGGGCCATGTAGTTGTAGGTACCCACGGCGGTCCCGGCCTGGGTCAGCCCCGGGTCGGATACGGCGCGGGCAATACCGAAATCCACCAGATAGGCAAAGTCGCTCGCGGTGACCAGAATGTTTTCCGGTTTCACGTCGCGGTGCGTTACGCCGTTGGCATGCGCGGCATCCAGAGCCGCGGCGATCTGCCGTACAACGGCAACGGCTCGGGCCGGCGTCAGCGGACCATACTGCGTCAAAAGGGCGCGCAGAGAGGTGCCGTCGATCATGCGCATCTCCACGAAGAACTGTCCGTCGATCTCGCCGTAGTCATGGATCGGCACGATGTGTGGCTCGGTCAGCCGTCCCGCGGTGTCGGCCTCGCGTTGCATGCGCGCGCGAAACACCGCGTTGTCGGAGTACTGCGCCGAAATCATCTTCAGCGCCACCACCCGATGCTTGCGGGTGTCCTCGGCCTCATAGACCTCGCCCATCCCGCCTCGGCCTAGCAGCCGCAATAGCTGATACGGCCCAAATCGCGACCCCACCCGCGAAACGGCTTCGCTCACCGTCGAGTTCCCTTCACCTGATCAAGAAATTGCATTCACCGCGGTCGCCAATTTTGCTTGGAACGATTTAGGCAACGGAATGGAGCCGTACTGGTCCAGGCCATCTTGGCCGGGACCAATCGCGGCCTGCATAAACGCCCTTACCGCCGTTGCGGTCGAGGAATCCGGGTACTTCGAGCAGACGATCTCATAGGTCGCCAGCACGATCGGGTAGGCGCCGGGCTGGGTGGGCTTGTAGAACGACGACGTGTCCAGTACCAGGTCATTGCCCTGTCCCATGATCTTGGCACCGGCGATCGTCTTACCTACTGACTCGGTGGTGATCGGCACCGGATCCGGACCCGCCGACGTGATGATCTGGGCAATGTTCAACTGCTTGCCCACCGCGAACGACCACTCGTTGTAGGTGATCGACCCGTCCGTCGTCTGCAGCAGGGCCGAGGTGCCGTTGTTCCCACTGGCGCCAACGCCGACACCCCCGTTGAACGTTTCGCTGGCGCCTTTGCCCCAGGCCCCGTCGGATGCGCCGTCGAGGTATTTCTGGAAGTTGTCCGACGTACCCGACTTGTCGCTGCGGAAGATGACGTTAACCGGTGTCGGCGGCAACTCGGTGCCGGAGTTGAGCGCTTGGATTGCCGGGTCATCCCACCTGGTGATGGTGCCGTTGAAGATCTTGGCGGTGGTGGGCCCGTCCAGATTCAGCGTGTTCACGCCCTTGATGTTGAAGGTGACGGCGATCGGGCCGAACACCGTCGGCAGATCCCATGCCGGGGAACCGCACCGCTCCGCCGCCCTATCCGGTTGACCGGTCGATGGATTCAACGGGACATCGGAGCCCGCGAAATCGGTTTCGTTGTTGAGGAACTGTGCGACTCCGGCGCCGGAACCGTTTGCGTTGTAGTCCAACGTGTAACCCGGGCAGGATCGGACGTAGGCATAGACGAACTGTTCCATCGCATTCTCTTGCGCGGTCGACCCGCTGGAGTGGAGTTCCTTCTTGCCGCCGCAGTGCACCGACGAAGACGTAGGGCTTGATCCCGACGACGAGGTGTTGCTGGCACCGCCGCATGCCACTAGCACCAGCGTGGCGGCAGCCAGCAGGCTTAGTGCTGCGCCGGATCGGGCGAACTTCACGCAACTCCTCTCGAGAGGGTCGCGGTGGCGAATGCACTCATCTCACCACCGGCTGCGGCCGAGCCGCAGACGTCCTGATCATAAAATCCTAGCCCGCCGGATGGGCTGGTCGATATCAAGGGTCGACGGCGAGCTTTGCCTCAGCAACTTGTAGTACCCTGCGCCGATGGCGTGTGAACGGCTCGGCGTCGAGACCGGTGCCGCTGATGCCGATGTCGCTGCCCCAGCCATGGCGGCCGTGAACCTCACCCTCGGTTTCGGCGCCAAAACCGTGCTCGACCAGGTGACCATGGACTTTTCTGCCCGTGCGGTGAC
This sequence comes from Mycobacterium decipiens, assembly GCF_963853665.1. Lineage (NCBI taxonomy): Bacteria > Bacillati > Actinomycetota > Actinomycetes > Mycobacteriales > Mycobacteriaceae > Mycobacterium > Mycobacterium decipiens. The sequence continues at coordinate 4,296,848 of NZ_OY970459.1, read as the reverse complement.
GTCCTTGATGGGACCGACCGGCTCGGGCAAGACGACCTTCCTGCGCACCCTGAACCGGATGAACGACAAGGTCTCCGGTTACCGCTACACCGGTGATGTCCTGTTGGGCGGACGCAGCATCTTCAAGCACCGCGACGTGATGGAGTTTCGCCGCACGGTCGGCATGCTGTTCCAGCGTCCCAATCCGTTCCCGATGTCGATCATGGACAACGTGGTCGCCGGTGTACGTGCCCACAAACTAGTGCCACGCAAGGAGTTCGACAGTGTTGCCGAGGCGCGCCTTACCGAGGTCGGCCTGTGGAATGCGGTCAAGGATCGGCTGCGCGATTCGCCGTTCCGACTCTCCGGTGGTCAGCAGCAATTGTTGTGCCTGGCCCGTACGCTTGCGGTGAATCCGGAGGTGTTGCTGCTCGACGAGCCCACCTCGTCGCTGGACCCGACCACCACGGAGAAGATCGAAGAGCTCATCCGATCGCTCGCCGACCGCCTCACCGTGATCATCGTGACCCATAACCTTGCCCAGGCCGCCCGCATCAGTGACCGTGCGGCCTTGTTCTTTGACGGCAGGCTGGTGGAGGAAGGGCCCACCGACCAGCTGTTTTCGTCGCCCAAGCATGCGGAAACAGCTCGTTATGTCTCCGGACTGTTCGGCGACCGCAGCCCCCGAAATGTCGGCGGTGCCGCGGACGTAACTGGCGGAAATGAGAAGTAGAAGTAGAGGAAGGGTATGCAGTGAAAACTCGATTGCGTGCGCTGTTGTCCGTATCGGCCGTTGCGCCGCTGATCCTGGCTGCGGCGGGATGTGGTTCGAACTCAACAGGCGGTTCGTCTGGAGCCGGTGACACCGCCGGCACCGTCGCGACCACCCCGGCGACGTCGCAGGTGACGTTGGCGGAGACCGGGAGCACGCTGCTGTACCCGCTGTTCAACCTGTGGGGCCCGGCCTTTCACCAGAAGTATCCGAACGTCACGATCACCACTCAGGGCACCGGTTCGGGTACTGGGATCGCGCAGGCCGCCGCCGGGACGGTCAACATCGGGGCCTCCGATGCGTACCTATCCGAGGGGGATATGGCCGCGCACAAGGGGTTGATGAACATCGCGCTAGCCATTTCCGCTCAGCAGGTCAACTACAACCTGCCCGGTGTGACCGAGCACCTCAAGCTGAACGGCAAGGTACTGGCGGCCATGTACCAGGGCACCGTCAAAACCTGGAACGACCCGCAGATCGCAGGGCTCAACCCCGGCGTGAACCTGCCCGACACCCCGGTGGTCCCGCTGCACCGGTCCGACGGGTCCGGTGACACCTTCCTGTTCACCCAGTACCTGTCCAAGCAAGATCCCGACGGCTGGGGTAAGTCGCCCGGCTTCGGCACCACCGTCGACTTCCCCGCGGTGCCGGGTGCGCTGGGTGAAAACGGCAATGGCGGCATGGTAACCGGCTGCGCCGAGACCCCGGGCTGCGTGGCCTATATCGGCATCAGCTTCCTCGACCAGGCCAAGCAACGAGGCCTCGGCGAGGCCCAACTTGGCAACAGCTCCGGTAACTTCCTGCTGCCCGATGCGCAAAGCATTAAGGCTGGGGCCGCCGGCTTCGCCTCGAAAACCCCTGCGAACCAGGCGATTTCGATGATCGACGGGCCCGCCCCGGACGGCTACCCGATCATCAACTACGAGTACGCCATCGTCAGCAACCGTCAGAAGGACGCCGCCACCGCGCAGACGGTGCAAGCATTTCTGCACTGGGCGATTACCGATGGCAACAACGCCTCGTTCCTCGACCAGGTTCACTTTCAGCCGCTGCCGCCCGAGGTGGTGAAGTTGTCCGACGCTCAGATCGCGACGATTTCCAGCTAGAGTTGACCTCCACTCGACAACAGCCGTCAGCGGGCAACAAGGCTCCGCTTCGGAGCATGCTGGCCCGCGCTCGTGACGTCGGCCGCGCGGGTGTGGCCATCCGGTGGCTGGGCGGGATAGGCGCGGTGATCCCGCTGGCCGCGCTCATCTTCGTGCTGGTGATTCTGCTCATCGAGGCGATGGGCGCAATCAGGCTCAACGGGCTGCATTTTTTCACCGCCACCGAATGGAACCCGGGCAACACCTACGGTGCCACAGTTGTCACCGACGGTGTCCCGCATCCGGTCGGTGCCTACTACGGGGCATTGCCGCTGATCGTCGGGACGCTGGCGAGCTCGGCAATCGCCCTGATTATCGCGGTGCCGGTGTCTATCGGAGCGGCGCTGGTGATCGTCGAACGGCTGCCGAAACGGGTGGCCGCGGCCGTGGGAATGGTGCTCGAGTTGCTCGCCGGAATCCCCAGTGTCGTGGTCGGCTTGTGGGGGGCGATGACGTTCGGGCCGTTCATCGCCCATCGGATCGCTCCCCTGATCGCACGCAACGCTCCCGATGTGCCAGTGCTGGACTACTTCCGCGGCGACACCGGCAACGGGGAAGGCATGTTGGTGTCCGGTCTGGTGTTGGCGGTGATGGTGATTCCCATCGTCGCCACCACGACGCGCGATCTGTTCCGACAGGTGCCGTTGCTGCCTCGCGAGGGCGCGATCGCGCTGGGGATGTCGAAGTGGGAGTGTGCGCGCCGGGTCACCCTGCCGTGGGTGTCCAGCGGCATCATCGGTGCGGTGGTTCTGGGCCTTGGACGTGCGCTCGGGGAGACGATGGCCGTAGCCATGGTGTCCGGTGCGGTGTTGGGTGCGATGCCCGCCAACATCTACTCGACCATGACAACGATCGCCGCCACCATCGTGTCGCAGCTGGATTCGGCGATGACCGATTCCACCAACTTCGCGGTCAAGACTCTCGCCGAGGTGGGTCTGGTGCTGATGGTGATCACGTTGCTGACGAATGTGGCCGCGCGCGGGATGGTTCGTCGGGTGTCGCGAACCGCGCTACCGGTGGGACGCGGTATCTGACATGGGGGAATCGGCTACGTCTGGGCCCACGCCGCTGCCGACGATGACCGCGCGACGGCGATCGGTCGCCTTACGGCGCAAGATCGTCGACGGGCTCTGGTGGACCGCATGCTTCTGCGGTCTGGCGGTGGTGATCGTCCCGACGTTGTGGATGCTGATCGGTGTCGTCAGCCGTGCATTGCCGGTTTTCGAGTGGAGTGTGCTGGTGCGCGACACGCAGGGCAACGGCGGCGGGTTGCGCAACGCCATCATCGGTACCGCGGTCCTGGGTATCGGGGTGCTGCTGGTGGGTGGCACCGTGAGCGTATTGACCGGGATATATCTGTCCGAATTCGCCGTCGGCAGAACACGCTCGTTGCTGCGGGGCGCCTATGAGGTGCTGTCCGGTATTCCGTCGATCGTGCTCGGCTATGTCGGCTATCTGGCCCTGGTGGTGCGCTTCGACTGGGGCTTTTCGTTGGCGGCCGGGGTGGTGGTGCTGTCGGTGATGAGCATCCCCTACATCGCCAAGGCCACCGAGTCCGCGCTGGGTCAGGTGCCGACGTCGTACCGGGAAGGGGCGGAGGCGCTTGGGCTACCGGCCGGCTGGACCCTGCGCAAGATCGTGCTGAAGACGGCGATGCCTGGGATCGTGACCGGGATGTTGGTCGCGCTTGCCCTGGCGATCGGCGAGACGGCGCCGCTGCTGTACACGGCGGGGTGGTCGAATTCGCTACCAACTGGCCAGCTCACCGACTCGCCGGTCGGCTATCTGACCTACCCAATTTGGACGTTCTATAACCAGCCGTCCAAGTCGGCCCAGGACCTGTCGTATGACGCGGCCTTGTTGCTGATCGTGTTCCTGCTGATGCTGATCGTCATCGGGCGGCTGATCAACTGGTTGTCACGGAGACGTTGGGAAGTTTGAGCAACCCCAGTTAGGACTTTGACCGCGCCTTGGCGCCCCCCGAACGCGCCTTCACGCTGGCCTCCAGCTTGGCGAGCAAGTCGGAGACGTCTTCGGTCTCATCCAGCTCGGTCGGTTGCTCCTCGGCGGTAAAGGCTTCCCCACCTTCGAGTTTGGCGTCGACCAGCTCCTGAAGCTGCTCTTGGTAGGTATCGTGGTAGCGGTCCGGGTTGAAGTCATCGGCCATCGAGTCCACCACCTGGCCGGCCATCTTGAGCTCCGCGGGTTTGATCTCCACCTTCTTGTCCAGCACGGGGAAGTCCGGGTCCCGGATCTCGTCGGGCCACAACAAGGTGTGCACCACCATCACCGCGCGCTTGCCGAAATCCTTGACCCGCAACGCCGCCAGCCGGGTCTTGTTGCGCAGGGTGAAATGCACGATCGCCATCCGGTCGGTTTCGGCGAGTGTCTTGGCCAGCAGCACATACGATTTGGACGACTTCGAATCAGGCTCCAAGAAGTAGCTGCGGTCGAACATCATCGGGTCGACGTCGGCGGCGGGGACGAACTCCAGCACCTCGATCTCCCGGCTGCGCTCTTCGGGCAAGGTGGCGATGTCGTCGTCCGTGATTACCACCATCTGGCCGTCGTCGGACTCGTAGGCCCGGGCGAGATCGCCGTAGTCGACCACCTCGCCACACACCTCGCAGACGCGCTTGTACCGGATGCGTCCGTTGTCCTTGGCGTGCACCTGATGGAACTTGATGTCGTGGTCTTCGGTGGCGCTGTACACCTTGACCGGCACGTTCACCAGCCCGAAGGCGATCGAACCCTTCCAGATGGAGCGCATGTAAGTCAGTATGCCCACATCGTTGTTCGTCTAACAGCGTTGCGTTCCGCCCGGCATCCGTGAGCGTAGCGCCCCGGAGAGACTCGCCCGAGATTTTCGCCGTGGCGATGCGCTCGCGGCCGATGTGAAATCTCTGGGCTACGAGTTGGATTGACGCTGCAGGGTTGCTCGATCCGGGAGGTCGGCGCCGGCGCGGGAGACGGTCAGCGCCGATGACAACGCCGCGGCTTCGAGCGCGGACGTCATGCCGTCCAGCCCGATACGACGCAGGTCGGCTCGCCGGCCGGCGCCCAACAGGCCCAGTTCCCATAGCGTGTCCAGCAGGCCGACCATGAAGGCGTCGCCGGCGCCGACGGTGTCCACCACCCGAACCGGCCGGGCGGGCACCCGGGCCGCGCCGGCCGCGCAGAACCCCAGCGCGCCCCGATCGCCCATGGTCAGCGTCACGATCGCGGGCCCCGATGCCAACCAGGTGCGGGCGGTGCGTTCGGGCGCGCGGTCGGGATAGATCCAGCGCAGATCCTCGTCGCTGACCTTGACGACGTCGCTGCGCTCGACGAGGTGTTCGATGCGGTCGCGGGCCAGATCCCGGTCGTCGATCAGCGACGGACGCACGTTGGGGTCGAAACTCAGGGTGGCCGACACCCGATAGGCGTGCAGCAGGGCCGCCACCGCCAAGCACCCAGGCTCGCGTATGGCGGCGATGGATCCGGTGTGCACGAAAAGCGGCGGCGCGACGGGTGGGGTGCCGGAGAGCTGCCAGTCCAGGTCAAAGGCATAACTGGCCGACCCGTCGGCGGCGATCGTGGCCCTGGCGGTAGGCGTGCGGGCGGCAGCGGTGCTACCCGGAACAAGAGTCGCGCCAGCGGCTTTGACGTAGTTGGTGATGTGTCTGCCGCGCGCATCGTGGCCGATGTGGGTCAGAAAGTCGACCGGGCGGCCGAGCCTGGCCAGCCCGACGGCAACATTCAACGGGCTGCCGCCGACGTGCTCGGTGGCCGCGGGGCGATCGACGACGTCGATCAGGGCTTCACCGATCACCAGTCCGCGCACCATGCCGACAGGTTACGTTGGCAGCATGGGTTCGGCGTCGGAGCATCGGGTGACGTTGACCAACGCCGACAAGGTGCTCTATCCCACCACCGGGACCACAAAGTCCGACATCTTCGACTACTACACCGGCGTCGTCGAAGTCATGCTCCCGCACCTCGCGGGGCGTCCGGCAACGCGCAAGCGCTGGCCCAACGGCGTCGATCAACCCTCGTTCTTCGAAAAACAGCTCGCTTCCTCGGCACCGCACTGGCTGTCGCGTGCCAGTGTGGCGCACCGGTCCGGGACGACGACCTATCCGATCATCGACAGCGCACCCGGGCTGGCCTGGATCGCACAACAGGCGGCCCTCGAGGTGCACGTGCCCCAGTGGCGATTCGTCGCCGAGTCCGGGTCCGGCGAGTTAAAGCCGGGCCCGGCAACGCGTTTGGTGTTCGACCTAGACCCGGGTGAAGGCGTGACGATGGCCGAGCTGGCCGAGGTGGCGCGCGCTGTCCGGGATCTGATCGCCGACATTGGGCTGATCACCTTCCCGGTCACCAGCGGCAGCAAGGGGTTGCATCTCTACACTCCGCTGGACGAACCGGTGAGCAGCAGGGGCGCCACGGTGTTGGCCAAACGCGTCGCGCAGCAATTGGAGAAGGCAATGCCCAAGTTGGTCACCTCGACCATGACCAAGAGCCTGCGGGCCGGGAAGGTGTTTCTGGACTGGAGCCAGAACAGCGGCTCGAAGACCACCATCGCGCCGTACTCGCTGCGTGGCCGGGAGCATCCGACGGTCGCAGCGCCGCGCGACTGGGAGGAACTTGGCGACCCCGAACTGCGTCAGCTCGGCTACGACGAGGTGCTGACCCGAATCGCCCGTGACGGCGATCTGCTCGAGCAGCTGGATGTCGACGCGCCCGTTTCAGACCGGTTGACCAGATACCGCAGCATGCGCGACGCGGCGAAGACTCCTGAGCCGGTGCCCAGATCGAAACCAGTTACCGGACATGACAATACGTTCGTCATCCAGGAGCACCATGCCCGTAGGCGCCACTACGACTTCCGGCTGGAACGCGACGGCGTGCTGGTGTCGTGGGCGGTGCCGAAAAACCTGCCCGACACCGCATCGGTCAACCACCTCGCGATACACACCGAGGACCACCCGCTGGAATACGCCACGTTCGAGGGCGCGATCCCCAAGGGGGAGTATGGCGCGGGCAAGGTCATCATCTGGGACTCCGGCACCTACGACACCGAGAAGTTCCACGACGACGAGATCATCGTGACCTTGCATGGCAGTCGGATCTCCGGGCGTTACGCGTTGATTAGGACCAACGGTGACCAGTGGCTCGCCCACCGCATGAAGGATCAGAAGGTGTTCGACTTCGGCGGGCTGGCCCCCATGCTGTCTACCTCCGGTACGGTGGCCGGCCTGAAGGCGAGCCAGTGGGCCTTTGAGGGCAAGTGGGACGGCTACCGGCTGCTGGTCGAGGCTGACCACGGCGGGGTGCGGCTGCGGTCCCGCAGCGGGCGTGATGTCACCGCCGAGTATGCCCAATTGCGGTCATTGGGGGACGGTCTCGCCGATCACCACGTGGTGCTCGACGGTGAGGCCGTCGCCCTCGACGAGGTCGGTGTGCCCAGCTTTACCGAGATGCAGAACCGGGGCCGCGGCACCGACGTCGAGTTCTGGGCGTTCGACCTGCTCTACTTGGACGGCCGGTCACTGCTGCGAGCCCGCTACCACGACCGGCGCCAGCTGCTCGAAACCCTGGGCAACGCAAGCGGTCTCACCGTCCCGCGATTGCTGCCCGGTGACGGTGACCATGCGCTGGAGTACTCGCGCAAGCACGGCTGGGAGGGCGTGGTCGCCAAGAGACGCGACTCCAGCTATCAGCCGGGCCGGCGCTCCGCGTCGTGGATCAAGGACAAGCACTGGAACACTCAGGAAGTCGTCATCGGCGGCTGGCGGGCCGGGGAAGGCGGGCGCGGCGGCGGCATCGGTGCACTGCTCATGGGCATCCCGGGCCCTGGCGGGCTGCATTTTGCCGGGCGGGTCGGCACCGGCTTCACCGAACGCGAGCTGACCAGCCTCAAGGCGACGTTGGCACCCCTGCATTCCGACGAATCCCCCTTCGACGAACCACTTCCCGTGCGCGACGCCAAGGGCGTCATGTTCGTCGAGCCTCGGTTGGTCGGGGAGGTGCGCTACAGCGAGTGGACCCCGGAGGGCCGGCTGCGTCAATCCAGCTGGCGCGGGCTGCGGACGGACAAGAAACCGAGTGAGGTGGTGCGCGAATGAAGTGGGTAACGTATCGAAGCGACCAAGGTGAACGAACCGGAGTGCTCTCCGGTGCTGCCATCCATGCGATGCCGCCGGGTGTGGCGCTGCTCGATCTGGTTGGGCGCGGCGCCGACGGGCTGCGCGAGGCCGGCGAGGAAGCGTTGCGATCACCTGCCGCGGTGGTTGGCCTAAACGAGGTTGCGCTGGCGGCGCCGATCCCCCGCCCGCCGTCGATCCGCGACTCGTTGTGCTTTCTGGACCACATGCGCAACTGCCAGGAGGCGATCGGAGGAGGCCGGGTGCTCATCGACACCTGGTACCGCATCCCGGCGTTCTACTTCGCGTGTCCAGCAACGGTTCTGGGACCCTACGACGACGCACCTACCGCGCCCGGAAGTGCTTGGCAAGACTTCGAATTGGAGATCGCGGCGGTTATCGGAACCGGCGGCAGCGACCTGACGGTCGAGCAGGCCGAGCAGTCGATCATCGGCTACACCATTTTCAATGACTGGTCCGCGCGGGACCTGCAGATGCTGGAGGGCCAGCTGCGCATCGGACAGGCCAAGGGCAAAGACAGCGGTGTCACCCTCGGCCCGTATCTGGTCACACCGGACGAGCTGGAGCCGTACCGACGCGACGGCAAGCTCAGCCTGCGGGTGACTGCGCGGGTCAACGACACCGTGATCGGCTCGGGGTCGACCGCCCAAATGGACTGGAGCTTCGGTGAAGTCATCTCCTACGCTTCGCGCGGAGTGACGTTGAACCCGGGTGACGTGTTCGGTTCTGGCACGGTGCCCACCTGCACGCTCGTCGAGCACCTGACGAAACCGGAATCATTCCCGGGCTGGCTGCACGACGGCGACGTGGTCACCCTGCAGGTCGAGGGGCTGGGCGAGACGCGGCAAACCGTTCGGACGAGCGGCACGCCGTTTCCATTGGCCGCTCGGCCGAATCCGGACGCCGAACCCGACCGGCGCGGGGTCAATCGGGCGCGGAGTCGGGTGACCTACACCCGTGGGCTGCACGAAGTCGCCGACCGGGTGTGGGCGTGGACGCTGCCGGACGGTGGGTACGGCTGGAGCAACGCTGGACTGGTGGCCGGGGACGGTGCGTCGCTGCTGGTGGACACGCTGTTCGACTTGGCACTGACCCGCGAGATGCTGGATGCGATGAAGCCGATCACCGCTTCCGCGCCTATCACCGATGCGCTGATCACCCATGCCAATGGTGATCACACGCACGGCAACCAACTGCTGGACCCTTCGGTGCGAATCATCGCGGCCAAGGGCACCGCCGAGGAGATTGCCCATGGGATGCGTCCCGAGATGCTGACGATGATCCAGACCACCGACCTCGGACCGATCGCGACGAAGTTCGTACGGGACCGCTTCGGGCACTTCGACTTCAGCGGCATCACGCTGCGCAACGCGGATCAGACGTTCGACCGCGAACTGACCATCGACGTCGGCGGTAGGCGGATCGATCTGCTCAACCTCGGTCCCGCGCACACAGCCGCCGACTCGGTGGTACACGTGCCCGACGCCGGTGTGTTGTTCGCCGGGGATCTGCTGTTCATCGGCTGCACCCCGATTGTGTGGGCCGGTCCGATCGCCAACTGGGTCGCAGCCTGCGACGCGATGATCGCGCTGGATGCGCCCACGGTGGTGCCCGGTCACGGTCCGGTCACCGACCCGGACGGCATCCGCGCCGTCCGCGGTTATCTCGTGCACGTCGCCGAACAAGCCGAGGCGGCCTACCGTAAGGGCCTGTCCTTCGCCGAGGCGATTGAGACCGTGGACCTCGGCGAGTACGCGACGTGGCTGGACTTCGAACGGGTCGTCGTCAACATCTACCAGCGCTACCGCGAACTGGACCCCGACCTCGCCCAGCAGGCCCCACTGGCGCTGCTGGTGATGCAGGCCGAATGGGCGGCGCGCCGCTCGGTTTGAACAGGGCAACGGGGATCACCCGTTCGTCTAGAGGGCATGTGGGGGATGGGAAAGGAGGTCGAAATGTGGCGCTAGGTCCGAATTGCCGTCACGAAGCTGATCGTGCCGGCCGGGCCGTGCAGGTCGGCCGCCACCAATTCGGACAGGCCGGCGGCGGCGAACAGCTCACGGTGTTCGGACGTGGCCGCCGACCATCCGTGCGCGCGCAGGTGTGCGGCGACGTCGGTGTGCTGGCCGGGGTAGATCAGGCCGGCGATGTCCATATCGAGTCCGTGCGCTCGCCAACCCTCGGTCATCTGTTGCCCCAGTTGCTGCGACTCCTCGGCGGATCCATAGATGGTTCCGTGGTCGGCGGCCAGCCGGCTGCCGACGGAGCTCAGCGCGTTGACATCGTCCAGTAACCGGACCTCAGCTTCGGGCGGCAGAAACCCGATCAGCACCCCCTCAGCCAGCCATGCCGTGGGCTGGGTGGTATCGAAGCCGGCGCGTTGCAGCGCGGCCGGCCAATCGTCACGAAGATCGATGCCCACCGGGCGATGCTCGACGGTCGGGACGACGCCGAGCTTGGCCAACGTCGCCGTCTTGAACTCGATCACCTCGGGCTGGTCGATTTCGTACACGGTCGTGCCCACCGGCCAGGAAAGCCGGTACGGGCGGGCGTCCAGGCCCGATGCCACGATCACGACCTGGCGCAAGCCGGCCGCGGTCGCGTCGGCAAAGAACCGGTCGAAAAACAGCGCACGGGCCGCGAACGTGTCCACCATGCGCGGAAAGCCGAGACCGCTGCCGATCTCGTCGAGATCCGCGTCGCCGGCGGCCACTCGGGTGAACAGGTCCAGCCCCACAGCGCGGACCAGCGGCTCAGCGAACGGATCGGTGATAACCGGACTCGCACGCCTGGTCGCGGCAGCACGGGCGGCAGCCACCATTGTTGCGGTGGCCCCCACACTGCCGGCCAAATCCCACGTGTCGTCGTCGGCTCGCACCATGGCTACTCCTCTGCGTTGCGCGGGTGAATCCGCCTGGGTGGCACCGGAGACAGAAGCCAACTTCGATCTGGGATCACCTGTGATGCTTAGACTTTCGCGATCACATTCTCGGCGAACATCTCCAAGTTGCGGATCTTGGTCTCCAGCGGCTCGGTGTCGGATCCCATGATATAGGGGATGCGGAAGCCGACGATAACGTCGGTCACCCCCTTGTCCTCAAGTCGCTTGACGCCGTCCACGGTGAAGCCGTCGAGGGAGATCACGTGAATCTCGAACGGGCCGGTCTTCCCCTCTTCTTCACGAAGCTGCTTGACCCTGGCGATCAGCCGGTCGAGCTCGTCCGGATCGCCGCCGCCGTGCATCCATCCATCCGCACGCGCCGCCCGGCGCAGCGCGGCGTCGGCATGGCCGCCGACCAAGATCGGGATAGGCTCGGTGGGAGCCGGGGTCATCTTCGTCTTGGGGATGTCGTAGAACTCGCCGTGGAACTCGAAGTAGTCGCCGGTGGTAAGGCCCCGCACGATCTCGATACATTCGTCAATTCGCTTGCCGCGCTTACCGAATGGGACGCCCATCAGCTCGTAGTCCTCCGGCCACGGGCTGGTGCCGACGCCCAACCCGACCCGATTGCCGATCAAGGCGGCCAGTGAACCGGCTTGCTTTGCCACCAGAGCCGGCGGCCGGATGGGTAGCTTGAGGACGAAGAAGTTGAACCGCAGCGTTGTCGTCACCGCGCCCAATGCCGCTGTCAGGACAAAGGTTTCGATGAACGGCTTACCATCGAGGAACTCGCGGTTGCCGTCGGGTGTGTACGGGTACGTCGAGTCGGATTCGAAGGGGTAGGCGATGCTGTCGGGAATCGTCATGCTGCTGTATCCCGCCGCTTCGGCGGCCTTGGCCAGCGGGATGTAGAAGGTAAAGTCGGTCATTGCCTCCGCGTAGCTGAACCGCACGTCATTGCCTTCCTCGAAGTGGCCGTCCCACGAGATTAGAACGTGTTCTAATTTGGCCCGCAAGCGGGTGCGGGCGCAACGGCTTAGCTTAGAGCTGGTTTTCCGGACCGATGATCGCCCAGACCGTCTTGCCCGACGAGGTTGGACTGCTGCCCCAGGCGCGCGACAAGGCGGCAACGATCGCCAGGCCGGACACGTCGATACCCTTGGGGGGCGACGTCAGCCGAACGGCGGGGGCGGTGCTGCCGTCGGAAACCGCGATGGTCGCGGTTGGGCCGTCGCTTTCGATCCGCATCACCGGGTCGCTTCCGGTGTGTTTCAGCACGTTCTCCACGAGTACGTTGACGACGACCAGTGCGACCGGGATCAGCGCGGGACGTGACCATTCGGTGAGCCACTCGCGGACCAACTGGCGTGACTCGCGAAGGCTGTTCAGATTGGCGGGCAGTTGCGCGTCGGAATGCTTCACGTTGCGGCGCGTAAGCCGACCGATAGCCTTCTTGGCCCCTTTCTCCGTCGGGTATACCGGCATGAAGCGGGCGACCCCGGTGCGCGTGATCGCCGCGCGGCCCGCCCGCTGGCCGCAGACCAGCAAGACCGGAACGGCCGGTCGGAAGTCGACGTGCCAGCGGGCGCTGATGAACACGGACCATGCCGATTCGTCAGCGACTTGAAGCGCGGTGACATCGACGACAACCGCCGACGGCTCCTTCAGCGTCGCCCTCGTGACGCTGTCTCGAAGCGACGCGGAACTGCCGGAGTCAAGCACACCGTCGGCGGCAAGGATCACCACCGACTTCTCCGTCCGCGCCGCAATGGCCAGCGAACTCGGTGACTTGGCTACCGCGCTCACCGCAACCACTCCCATGCGCCGGCGTCCCGCGCACGTCGCAACTGGGGTCGCAGCGCCACCATGGCCCTGGTTCCGAACCGGCGGGACGCCATGAACTGGCTTTCCAGTCCCATCCTGTCGTCCGGTTCCATCTGCAGCTCCTCGAACTCCTGCCCCGCCAATTGCTTTGAGGACGCCGCCCCCTTGGCGTCGGAAAAGCCTATCTTCGGCTGCTCACGCTGCCTCGCGAACGCGAAGTGGCCTCGACGCCTCGACCCCGTCCGTCCGAAGCACCGACCCCTACCACGCCGAACATCGCGTTCTTGTCCGTCTTATCGTCTGAGGCAGCACGCGCCACCCAGGGGGGTTACCCGCAAAAGCGCACGACCAACCTCCAGTTGGGCTGTGCCCAGCCTATCCAAACTCCAGCAGGTAAACCCGGGGGAATCCGCCCAACGAAAGACCGGCGAACGCGGCGCTGGCGCCGTGGGGTGGTCACGCTCTGCCTCGGGGTCCTAGGAGCCGGCTCGCGCATAGGGCGGTGGGCCCACTCCGGCGACCGAGTGCGTGCCCCACGGCGTTTGTTCGGTGATGTGTGCTGGTGCGCTGTGTTCACCGATTGTTAACGTCGCCGCCCGTGCGTGCGCGCGTGAACTCTCGGGCAGGGAATCGAACACGGTGCCCTGCCAGTGGTAGTTGCCGTCGATCGGATCGAGGTGGCCGGTGAGTCGGACGCGCACTCGATGGTGGGTGCCGGCCAGCGTCAGCGTCGCCGTGCCTTCGTAGGTCTGATCGTCGTCGGCCGCCCCGGATGAGAGGTCGAACGCCGCGCGGGCGCGCGGCACCGGATGGCGCAGGGCGGGTTGGAGGTGGGCGCGCTCGTTGAATACCTGCTGGCTGCTGCGGCGCACCTCGATGCGGCGGCTGGCGGTGCGTTTCATGAGTTCCACGCACTCGACGACGTAGCGTGCCTGCGCGCGGGTGTCGGGTCCGGTGATGAAGAAGTAGTTGGGGAAACCACACACGGCGACGCCGAGGTAGGGCTCCATGCCGTCGTCCCAGGCTTGGCGGATGGTCAGGCCGCGGGCACCCACCAGCGTCTGATCGCGGACCCGGTCGGCGATCGCGAGCCCGGTGCCGTAGATGATGGCGTCGACGGGGTGGTCGATGCCATCGCGGGTGCGGATGCCCGAGGAGGTCACCGCGTCGACCGCTGACCCGGCCAGGGCGAGCACCGGCCGGTCACCTTGGGTGCCGCGACGTAGCCAGCGTTTGGCCCGCGTTCTCCACAGTGGGACGTCGGTGACGACGCGGCGCGGTGCGTGGGCGACGACCAGGACCGACGCCGCCGATTCGATCAATCGGCCGATGTGGTGGGCGGTGGTGGCGTCGGTGCCGATCAGCGCGATGCGCTTGCCGGCCGGGTTGAAATCGGGGTCCCACGCCGCCGCGTGAAAGGACTCGCCCCGGTAGTCGCCGCGCCCAGCGAAGTCCGGTGTCCACGGGACATGGACGACCCGCCGGTGGGTGGCGATGACGACGTGACCCCGGATGGTCTCGCCGCCGGCCGTACCGAGCGCCCAGGTGTCGGTGTCGTCGTCGAACACCGAACTCAGGACCTCGTGGCCGGGACGCAGGTGCTTGTCGAGGGCCGGCCCGGGCGCCTTGTCGAGGATGACGAACTCGGTAATTCCGGCGGCCAGCAGCGCGGCTGCGGCATCCCGGCCACCGGCGCCGGCGCCGACCACCACGACCGGCACGACCGGGTGGCCGGCCTCAGCCTGGCCGGGCGTCTCGGTCACAGAAACTTGGTGCGTTTCCAACCGCGCCGGGCGATCGGGCCCAGCAGACCCACTTCGGTCAAGAACGCCGCCAGCGGAGCGAATCCGGCTTTCTGCATTTCGTGACGGTGCGGGCTGCTCCGGGCGGTCCTGCGAGCCCGTTGCGGATCCAGACCGGTGCGCGCGTAGGGGACGGGATTGCTGAATAGGTAGCGGAAGAAGTACCCGCCAACGCCATTGATGTTGGCCATGAACCACCTGCTCAATCGCGGCATCGTCTGCACCCGCCGGCGTGCGCCGTCGCGGGCGAACTGGATGTGGCGGGCCTCTTCAGTGACGTGAATTCGCATGAGCCGCTGGATAATTGGCTGCAACTCGGGGTCGTCCATCATCTGCCGTTGCAGCGAGTCGAAGATTTCCTCACCGATGAGGGCGGCCACCCACAGCATCGAGCCTCGTTGGAACACCAGCGGAAGCGTGTTGATGATCATTCGGTGGACCAGCCGGGGACGTACCGCCCTGGCGCCGATCCGCTCGATCGCTTTGCCGAACATGACCATGTGGCGGGTCTCGTCGCCCAGCTCGGTCAGTTTGTAATGCGTCGAGTTGCTGGTGGGGTCTTCGTGCAGGATGGTGCGCAGCAAGGATTGATTGAGCATGTTCTCGAACCAGATCCCGGCGGACAGCGTGTTGACCAGTTCCTGGCGGGACAGCTCGATTTGTTGGTCGCGGGTCATCTCGTCCCACATCGGGGTGGCGTACAGCGACACCAGCCTGGGGGGCAGGTAGAACTTGTCCGGCTCCAGCGGGGCATCCCAGTCGATGTCGACGACGGGCTGGTAGGACTTTTTGATTGAGCCCTTCAGCAGGCGCTCGGAGAACTCTTCCCGACTGGGCCCACTTGGCTTCACCGCAGCGGTCATCGTTGTTGTCCCTTCATCGGGTGTTTCAGACGTTAGGGAGATCACAATCGATAGTCAATACCCATGGTATCCGGTACCCGCGGTCTCGGGTAGCCCATTCGCGGCCTCAATTAGGTTGAGCTGCAAACAGGGACCGGAGAGGCCCGGAGGACTGAGGTGAGTCGGCACATTCACGTCATCGGTATCGGCGCCGGGGATCCCGACTACGTGACCGCCCAGGCGATTCACGCGCTCAACGACACGCAGGTGTTCTTCGCGATGGACAAGGGTGAGGCGAAAGGCGACCTGGTGGAGCTGCGGCGGAAGATCTGTGCCCGGTTCATTCGCGAGCCCGGGTACCGATTCGTCGAATTGTCCGACCCAGCGCGATCGACAGCTGCCGAGTACCGGGAGGCGGTGTCGGACTGGCACGCGGCGCGCGCACGGATCTGGGCGGCGGCCATCTCCGCCGAGCTGGGGCCCGACGGCGTCGGGGCCTTCCTGGCCTGGGGTGACCCGGCGCTGTACGACAGCACATTGCGCGTCCTGGATGCGGTGGCCGCCGAGGTCGACATCAGCTATGACGTCGTTCCGGGTATCACCGCGGTGCAGGCGCTGACGGCCCGGCACCGTATCCCGCTCAACGAGGTTGGCGAACCCGTCCTGATCACCACCGGCAGGCAACTGCGCGCGCACGGGTTATCTGGCTCGGCTGTGGTCATGCTCGACGGCGACTGCTCGTTTCGGGCCTGCCCGCCGGACACCCGAATCTGGTGGGGCGCCTATCTGGGGACCGACGACGAGCTGCTGGTGGCAGGCACGGTCGGCGAGGTCGGGACGCGCATTGCGGCGCTACGCGCCCAAGCGCGGGCACGGCACGGCTGGATCATGGATACCTACTTACTTAGGGATCACTAAAAGGCTCACTTAGGGCGCCGCGCTGAACAGCGGTGGCGTAATCCCGCATTAAGGATTTGGTGGAAGCGCCCGGATAGGTCCGCGGATCGCGATACCATCGCTTCTTAGTCAACCTGTGTCGAAGATCACATGGCGACGGGCGGGCCGTCGCAGGCGTCTGGAGGACGTAGATGTCGTGGGTGAACGCAGCGCCCGAGTACGTGGCTGCCGCGGCCAACGATCTAGCAGGTATTGGTTCGACGATTAGCCAGGCCAACGCGGCGGCGGCGGCCCCGATAACCGCGGTGCTGCCGGCGGGTGCCGACGAGGTGTCGGCGGGCATTTCGGCGCTGTTCAGCGCGCACGCACAGGCATATCAGGCGCTCAGCGCGCAGGCCGCGCTATTCCATCAGCAGTTCGTCCAGCTTATGAGCGCCGGCGCGGGGCAGTACGCCACGACCGAGGCCCTCAACGCGTTGCCCATGCAGCAAGCGCAGGCCTTGGCCACTGACCCCGTGCTGGCGCTCACTGGGCGTCCACTCATCGGCAACGGCGCCAACGGGGCCCCGGGGACCGGCCAAGCCGGCGGGCCTGGCGGGTGGCTGTACGGAAACGGCGGCAACGGCGGGTCGGGTGCGCTGGGTCAGGCCGGCGGCACCGGCGGGTCGGCCGGGCTGTTGGGCAACGGCGGACGGGGCGGCGCCGGTGGCGACGGGGCGGCGGGTGCGGCAGGCGAGGCCGGCCAGGCGGGTGGCAACGGCGGTCTCGGGGGTGCCGGCGGGTGGCTGTACGGCCTGGGCGGCGCCGGTGGCCTCGGTGGTAACGGGGGGCAGGCCGGTGCCGCGGGTCCGGGCCAACCCTCCGGCTTTGACGGCGGCGTCGGGGGCAACGGCGGTTCCGGCGGTCCCGGTGGGTTGCTCTTCGGCACGGGCGGGTTTGGTGGTCTGGGCGGAAACGGCGGCAATGCCACCGGTGGCATTTCCTCGGGCGGCAATGGCGGGGAGGCCGGCAACGGCGGCAACGGCGGCCACAGCGGGTGGCTGTACGGCGACGGTGGTGCCGGTGGCAACAGCGGCAATGGCGGTTCGTTCGTCGCTGACAGCAGCGTCACGGCCGGCGCTAACGGCGGAGGTTTCCTCGCGACCGGTGGTAACGGCGGCAACTCCGGGCTGTTCGGTAACGGCGGCGCCGGCGGCAACGGTGGATTGGGCGGCGCCGGCCAGACCGTAGGCACTGGCGGAGACAGTGGTGGTCAGGGTGGCAGTGGTCTCAACGGTGGCACCGGCGGCGGCGGCGGGTTCTTCTACGGCAACGGCGGTACCGGCGGCTTCGGCGGCAACGGCGCAGATGGCGGGGGCGCCCCCAACGAGATTCTGACCTTCAACGGCACCGGCGGTTACGGCGGCTTCGGTGGTGGCGGCGGTCAATCCGGGTTGATTGGCAACGGCGGCAATGCCGGCGCCGGTGGCAACGGAGGCAACGGCGGCAGCGGCGGCCACAACGGCGGCGACGCCGGTCCCGGCGTGCTCGGCGGCTTCGGCGGGGACGCCCAGCTGTTCGGCCACGGTGGCGCCGGCGGCAATGGCGGCGCCACCGGCACGCCGGGCAACCTCGGCAGCGGCGGCACCGGCAATGTGTTCCAGACCAGTGACGGCGGCTTCGGCGGCAGTGGTGGGTTCTTCTACGGCAACGGCGGCAACGGTGGTAGCGCCGGCGCCATACCCGCGGGCTTCACCGCCCCGATGGGAAACGGTGTCGGCGGTGATGGCGGCGATGCCGGCCTGATCGGCAACGGCGGCAACGGCGGGGCCGGGGCCGGTGCCGCCCAGGGCGGTGTCGGCGGCAAGGGCGGTGCCGGCGGGCAGATATTCGGCCAGCCCGGGACGGCCGGACCCCCGTAGCACTCGGGATGGACATCCCTGCGCGGCGGTCGGCAGACTGATACGCGTGCCCGAACTCCCCGAGATCGAAGCGCTGGCAGACCATTTGCGGCGGCACGCCGTCGGTCTGTCGGTCGGTCGTGTCGACGTCGGCGCGCTGTCCGTGCTGAAAACGTTCGACCCGCCGATCGGCGCGCTGCACGGCCAGGAGATTGTCGGGGCCGACCGGTGGGGCAAGTACCTGGGACTGCGTGCCGGGAAGCTGGCCTTGATCGCTCATCTGTCGCGTGCGGGCTGGTTGCGGTGGTCCGACCGGCTGGCCGCAGCGCCGCTGCGACCCGGCAAGGGGCCGATCGGGCTGCGTGTCCATCTGGGCGCCCCGGGCACCGCGCCGGGCTTCGACCTCACCGAGGCCGGAACCCAGAAGCGGCTGGCCGTGTGGCTGGTCGACGACCCAGCGCAGGTACCCGGCATTGCCGCGCTGGGGCCAGACGCATTGGCCGTCAGCGCCGACGACCTGGCCGGGCAATTGGCCGGCAACACCGGCCGGATCAAGACCGTCATCACCGACCAGAAGGTGATCGCCGGTATCGGCAACGCCTACAGTGACGAAATTCTGCATGTCGCCAAGATCTCGCCGTACGCCACGGCCGGGAAACTGTCCGATGAACAACTCACCAGCTTGCACGACGCGATGGTGTCGGTGCTGTCCGATGCGGTGCGCCGGTCGGTCGGCCAGGGAGCCGCCATGCTCAAGGGGGAGAAGCGCTCCGGATTGCGAGTACACGCACGCACCGGGTTGCCCTGCCCGGTGTGCGGTGACACCGTGCGTGAAGTGTCGTTCGCGGACAAGTCTTTTCAGTACTGTCCCGCGTGCCAGACCGGTGGCAAGGTGCTGGCCGACCGGCGCATGTCGCGGCTGCTCAAGTAGCCGATATGCGCACCCGGGTGACTCGCCAGAAGATTCTCATCACCGGCGCCAGTTCCGGTCTGGGCGCCGGGATGGCCCGCGCCTTCGCCGGCAAGGGCCGCGACCTGGCGCTCTGTGCCCGTCGCACCGACCGTCTCGAAGAACTGAAAACCGAACTGTCACAACGATATCCGGCCATCAAGATCGCCGTCGCGGAGCTGGATGTCAACGACGCCGAGCAGGTGCCGAAGGTATTTGCCGTGCTCGGTGACGAACTTGGCGGCCTCGATCGCGTCATCGTCAACGCTGGTATCGGCAAGGGCGCCCGGCTGGGCTCCGGGAAACTGTGGGCGAACAAGGCGACCATCGAGACCAATCTGGTTGCCGCGCTAGTGCAGATCGAAACCGCACTGGACATGTTCGCCAGGAGCGGTTCGGGCCATCTGGTGCTGATGTCCTCGGTGCTCGGTGCCAAAGGGGTGCCGGGTGTTAAAGCCGCTTATGCGGCAAGCAAAGCCGGCGTGCGCTCGCTGGGCGAGTCGCTGCGTGCCGAGTACGCGAAGGGCCCCATCAAGATCTCGGTGATGGAGCCGGGCTATATCGAGTCGGAAATGACGGCCAAATCGGCGAGCACAATGTTCATGGTGGACAACGCAACTGGCGTTCAGGCACTCGTCGACGCCATCGAGCGGGAGCCCGGGCGGGCCGTGGTGCCGTGGTGGCCGTGGGCGCCGCTGGTGCAGCTGATTCGTGTGCTGCCACCTCACCTGAGCACGCGTTTCGCCTAGACCGTCGACTGGCGCACCAGGCCGTTAGCCGCTGCGGCCTCGCTCGGTTCGGTACCGACGCACCAGCGCGTCGGTCGAGCTGTCCGACTGCGTCATGGGGGAGGCGTCGCTGGTAATCACCGGCAGCAGCGCTTTGGCCTGTGTCTTGCCCAACTCCACACCCCATTGGTCGAACGAGTCGATACCCCAGACCACCCCCTCGGTGAACACTTGGTGCTCGTAGAGCGCGATCAGCTGTCCCAGCACCGACGGCGTAAGCCGGTTGGCCAGAATCGATGTGGTCGGTCGGTTGCCGGGCATTACCTTGTGCGGCACCACGTCGGCGGGAGTACCTTCGGCGGCGATCTCGTCGGCGGTCTTGCCGAATGCCAACACCTGGGTTTGGGCGAAGAAGTTGCTCATCAGCAGGTCGTGCATGCTGCCGGTGCCCTCCACGGTGGGCAGGTCGTCGATGGGTTGACTGAAGCCGATGAAATCGGCCGGCACCAGCCGAGTGCCCTGATGCAGTAGCTGGTAGAAGGCGTGTTGGCCGTTGGTGCCCGGTTCGCCCCAATAGATTTCACCGGTGTCGGTGCTCACCGGCGTGCCATCCGCGCGGATCGACTTCCCGTTCGACTCCATGGCCAGCTGCTGCAGATAGGCTCCGAACCGCGCCAAGTCGTTGGAATACGGCAACACCGCGCGCGATTGCGCGTCGAAGAAGTTGGAGTACCAGAGTCCAATCAGGCCGAGCAGGGCAGGCGCGTTGGACTCCAACGGGACGGTCTTGAAATGCAGGTCGACGATGTGGAACCCGGACAGAAAATCGGCGAAGGCCTGGCGGCCGATGGCCGCCATCACCGACAGCCCGATAGCCGAATCGACCGAATAGCGTCCGCCGACCCAATCCCAGAACCCGAACATGTTGTCGGTGTTGATACCGAAGTCGTCGACCAGTCGGCGGTTGGTGGAAACGGCGACGAAGTGCTGAGACACCGCCGCGTCGCCGAGTGCGTCGGTCAACCAGCGCCGCGCGGCAGTCGCGTTCGTCAGCGTCTCCAGCGTGGAGAAGGTCTTCGATGCGACGATGAAAAGTGTTGTGGCAGGGTCTAAGTCGGCCAGCGTGGCTATCATGTCAGCGGGATCGACGTTGGAGACGAAGCGTGCTGAAATCCCCGCGTCGGCGTAGTGGCGCAATGCCTGGTACACCATCACCGGGCCCAGGTCTGAACCACCGATACCGATGTTGACCACGGTGCTGATCCGTTTTCCGGTGGCTCCGGTCCATTCTCCGCTGCGCAGGCGGTCGGTGAAGTCGCCCATCGCGTCGAGCACAGCGTGCACGTCCTCGACGACATTGCGACCGTCCACGATCAGCTCGGCGTCTCGGGGTAGCCGCAGCGCGGTGTGCAATACCGCGCGGTCCTCCGAGGTATTGATGCGCGCACCGGCGAACATCCGATCGCGGTGCTCCTCAAGGTTGGCGGCTCGGGCCAGATCGATCAGCAGCCGTAGCGTCTCGCGGGTGACGCGGTGCTTGCTGTAGTCGATGTAGAGGTCGCCGACGGTGACGCTGAGTTCGCGGCCGCGGTCGGGATCGTCGACGAAGAACTGGCGAAGCTGGGTGTCGCCGATCTGATCGTGATGCCTGCGCAGGGCGTCCCAAGCCGGGGTGGCGGTGATGTCCGGGATTGATTGCACGGAGGTCATGGCTCGACCCTATGCTGCGGAGCCGGCCGGGCGGGAGGGCGAGGCGCGTCAGCCGTCCTCGCCCAGCACCCGCTGCAGATCAGGCAGCATGGCCTGCAATTGCGCACCCCAGTATTCCCAGGTGTGGGTGCCGTTATCCGGGAAATTGAACACGCCGTTGTACCCCCCGGCGGCCTTGTACTTGCTTTGGAAAGCCTTGTTGCTCACCCGCGTGGCGTTTTCCAGCAGGCTTGCCGCCGGCTTATTGCCGCCCAACTCCTGCGCGGGCGTGCCGTTGCCCGAATACACCCAGA
Organism: Mycobacterium decipiens; assembly: GCF_963853665.1. Lineage (NCBI taxonomy): Bacteria > Bacillati > Actinomycetota > Actinomycetes > Mycobacteriales > Mycobacteriaceae > Mycobacterium > Mycobacterium decipiens. Next base: position 4,275,000 of record NZ_OY970459.1, on the reverse strand, counting down.
CGCGGGTGCGGTTGGCGACCAGCTTCGCGGCATTGACCGTCGGGTCGTTGCGGGCCCATGCGGGGTCGCCCGGCGGGCCCCACATCGCGTCGGAGTGAAAGCCACCGGCGCCCAGCTGCGCGATGCTGACCAGCGACGGCCATTGTCCGGCGGACAGATTGAGAAAGCCCGACATCGAGGACGCGTAGCTGAAGTTCTCCGGGTGCTTGGCGGCCAGGATCAGTGACGCGGATCCGGCCATGGATGCACCCACCACGGCGTTTCCCGTCGGACTGATCCCCTTGTTCGCCGCCAGCCAATCGGGCAGCTCCTGGGTCAAAAAGGTTTCCCACTTGTACGTCCACACCCCGTCATTGCCGACCGCCGGCCGGTACCAGTTGGAATAGAAACTCGCCATGCCACCGGTGGGCATGGCGAGTGACAAACCCGACTGGTCAAACCACTCGAACACCGGGAGGTGTATGTCCCAGCCGTTGTAGTCGTCTCGGGCGAGCATGCCATCCAGCAAGTACACCGCGTGCGGGCCGCCGCCTTGAAACTCCACCTTGATCTGGCGGTGCATCGACGGTGACGGGACCAGCAGGTACTCGATGGGCAGACCGCGCCGGGACCACGCGGACGAGGTTGCCGAGCTGGCGGACTGCCCGAGCAGGGCAAGCAAAATCGCCGCCGAGATGACCATCAGTCGGCGCAAATGCGAAACTCCAGCCGCCTCTGCCGCAACCATTTCGGCGGAAATTTACCGCAGCAAAAGACAAATCCCCGGCATGTAGCGGCCGAAGTGACCCATTAGTGACCGAGCCGGCCCCTGCCCAGTCGCAATAGCAGCATGGCCAGATCCTTACCGTCGGGGCCCAGCTCGCTGTAGCGCTGGATGACCTCCATTTCGCGGCTGTGCACCAGCCGGGTGCCGCCGGATGCCATCCGGACCTTGCCGATGGCCTTGGAGACCTCGATGCGCCGTTTGACCAAATCGAGGATCTCACCGTCTAGCCGGTCGATCTCTTCGCGCAGCCCGTCGATCTTGGGGGGTGGTTGGGTTTTGACCACTTCCAGGTTCATTTCTGCTAACTCCGCGTTGTCGTGAGGTGGGTGTTCTGATCTCATCCGGTGTCGGGCCTCACACATGAGCCGAGCCCCGAATCGCCGAAGCGGACCACGGGGCTCTGCGAAAGCAGCTAAACCACGGGCACCGCTGGCGGGTACCCGTAGAAAAATCGGCGCTGCGCACTGAGCACCAACAGAGTGTGCCACCAAATGCCATGCCTGCGCAAAAGCAGCTTCCCGCTACTGCCCACACCGTGCAACCGACGGACTCGGCCGAAGGCGGTTTGCTGGCCGCAACGCCGTTCCGGTGGCTGCGAACCGGAGGTGCGCCCCGACGCGCCTGGCTGGTAATTCGCCGAAACGCCCCTCGTGGTCACCCCCACGGCCGTCAGCTCTATTCGCTGACGCGGTCGTTGGACAGCCCGGCGGCCCGCCGCGGGCTTGTGATACCCGGGGGAAAGGACTCTGGCGATGAATTTCTCGGTGTTGCCACCCGAAATCAATTCCTTGCTGATGTTCACGGGTGCGGGCTCCGCCCCGATGCTGCAGGCTGCGACGGCCTGGGACGGCTTGGTCCCGAGGGGCTGGCGTCGGCCGCGGACTCGTTCGGATTGGTGACGTCGGGGTTAGCGGGTCAGTGGTGGCAGGGTTCGGCATCGGCCGCAATGGCGGCCGCGGCGGCACCGTATGCGGGGTGGCTGAGCGCTGCGGCGGCACGGGCCGCGGGCGCGGCCGGGCAAGCCCGGACGGTTGCCGGCGTGTTCGGGGCCGCCCAGGCGGCAATCGTGCAGCCGATAGCGGTGGCGGCCAACCGCTCGCAGTTGGTGCAGTTGGTGCTGTCGAACCTGTTCGGTCAGAACGCTCCGGTGATCGCCGCCGCCGAGGCCATTTGCGAACAGATGTGGGCGCAGGATGTCGCGGCGATGTTCGGTTACCACAGCGGGGCGTCGGCCGTGGCGGCAACGTTGGCGCCGTGGCAGCAGGCGTTCCCGGCATTGAGCGCACTCTCGGCCGTCGGCAACATCGGCGCCGCGAACTTGGGGCTGGGAAACATCGGCAGCCTGAACCAGGGCAGCGAGAACACCGGCAGTTTCAACCTAGCTCGGATAGCAATCATGCGGGCGCGAACCAATCGGGCCTTGCGCTGTAGCGGCGGCGTGACGCTCGGCCGATGCCCTGGTCCGACACGCCGTCGGTGTGCGGCGGTAAGTTTGGACCGACATGAGTGTGCATGCGACCGACGCGAAACTCCCCCGTTCAGCCCCGGCAGATGCCCTGCTGGAGGGCCTGAATCCACAACAGCGCCACGCGGTGGTGCATGAGGGTTCTCCGCTGCTGATCGTCGCGGGCGCGGGCTCGGGCAAGACGGCGGTGTTGACCCGGCGGATCGCCTACCTGATCGCGGCCCGCGGTGTCGGTGTCGGTCAGATCTTGGCCATCACCTTCACCAACAAGGCCGCCGCCGAGATGCGGGAACGGGTAGTGGCCCTGGTCGGCGACCGGGCCCGGTACATGTGGGTGTCCACGTTTCACTCCACCTGCGTGCGCATCCTGCGCAACCAGGCCTCGCTGATCGAAGGTCTCAACTCCAACTTCTCGATCTACGATGCCGACGATTCGCGGCGGCTGCTGCAGATGATCGGTCGGGACATGGGCCTGGACATCAAGCGGTATTCGCCGCGGCTGCTGGCCAACGCCATCTCCAACCTGAAGAACGAGCTGATCGACCCGCATGGGGCACTGGCCGCCCTAACGGACGACTCCGATGACCTAGCGCGCACCGTTGCCAGCGTCTACGCCGAATATCAGCGACGGCTGCGCGCGGCCAACGCGCTGGACTTCGACGACCTCATCGGCGAGACGGTGGCGGTGCTGCAAACGTTCCCGCAGATTGCCCAGTACTACCGGCGGCGGTTCCGGTACGTCTTGGTCGACGAATACCAAGACACCAACCACGCGCAGTACGTGCTGGTGCGGGAGCTGGTCGGTCGCGACACCGAGGATGGTGTCCCGCCCGGCGAGTTGTGCGTCGTCGGCGACGCCGACCAGTCGATCTATGCGTTCCGCGGCGCCACGATTCGCAACATCGAAGACTTCGAACGCGACTATCCCGACGCCAGAACGATTCTGCTGGAACAGAACTACCGCTCGACGCAGAACATCCTGTCGGCAGCCAACTCAGTGATCGCCCGCAACTCCGGACGCCGGGAGAAGCGGTTGTGGACCGACGCCGGCGCGGGCGAGCTGATCGTCGGCTACGTCGCCGACAACGAGCACGACGAGGCCCGGTTCGTGGCCGAGGAGATTGATGCGCTGGCCCAGCGTGGCGACATCACCTACAACGACGTGGCGGTCTTCTACCGCACCAACAATTCGTCGCGCTCACTGGAAGAGGTGTTCATTCGCGCCGGAATTCCGTACAAAGTCGTTGGCGGAGTGCGCTTTTACGAACGCAAAGAGATACGCGACATCGTCGCTTACCTGCGCGTGCTGGACAACCCTGGCGACGCGGTCAGCATGCGGCGCATCCTCAACACCCCCCGCCGCGGTATCGGGGATCGGGCCGAGGCGTGTGTGGCGGTGTATGCGGAGAACACCGGCGCCAGCTTCGCAGACGCGCTTGCCGCCGCGGCGAGCGGCAAGGTTCCGATGCTCAACAGCCGCGCGGAGAAGGCGATCGCAGGCTTCGTCGAGATGCTCGACGAGCTGCGGGGCCGCCTCGATGACGACCTGGGTGAGCTGGTCGAGGCGGTGCTGGAACGCAGCGGATACCGCCGGGAGCTGGAATCGTCCACCGACCCCCAAGAGCTGGCACGGCTGGACAACCTCAACGAACTCGTCAGCGTCGCACACGAATTCAGCACCGACCGAGCCCTGCAGACCAGCGAAGCCGCGGGGCTTGAACCAGACGACGAAGACGTGCCCGACACCGGTGTGCTGGCGGAGTTTCTGGAAAGGGTGTCGCTGGTCGCCGACACCGACGAGATACCGGAGCACAGTGCGGGCCTGGTCACGCTGATGACGTTGCACACCGCCAAGGGCCTGGAGTTCCCGGTGGTGTTCGTGACCGGCTGGGAGGACGGAATGTTCCCGCACATGCGGGCCTTGGATGATGCCGGGGAACTGTCTGAGGAGCGGCGCCTGGCCTACGTGGGCATCACCCGGGCCCGGCAACGACTGTACGTGAGCCGGGCAATCGTGCGTTCGTCCTGGGGACAACCGATGCTCAACCCGGAGTCCCGGTTCCTGCGGGAGATTCCGCCAGACCTCATCGATTGGCGGCGCACCGCACCGGCCACGTCGTTCAGCGCGCCGGTCAGTGGTGCAGGGCGGTTCGGTACCCCGCGGCCATCGCCCACCCGTGCTGGAGGGGCGAGCAGGCGGCCGCTATTGGTGCTGCAACCCGGGGACCGGGTCACCCATGACAAGTACGGCATGGGCCGGGTCGAGGAAGTGTCCGGTGTCGGCGAATCGGCGATGTCGCTGATCGATTTCGGTAGTTCGGGTCGCGTGAAGCTGATGCATAACCACGCCCCGGTCACCAAGCTCTAGCGTCGGTGCACCCAGCGTGCACTCGCTGCGAAAAAGTCGCGAATCCTTCGCAGCCAGTGCACGTTCGGTGTTCGATCGCTCCACGACCAGCCGGGTCAGCCGGTGTAGCCGCCGACGCTAAGTCCCCGCTGTGCCAGCCACGGCACGGGGTCCACTCGCTCGCTGCCGCCCAGGAGTACCTCGAAGTGAAGGTGCGGGCCGGTGGAAAAGCCGCGGTTGCCCATGGTGGCTATCTGATCGCCCGCCATCACGCGCTCGCCGATGCTGACCAACGCGGTATTGATGTGGCCGTACAGCGTGACCGTGCCGTCGGCGTGGAGCAGCTTGACCCACATTCCGTAGCCGGCGGTGGGACCGGCGTCGATGACGACGCCATCCGACACCGCGTAGATCGGGGTTCCGATTGCGTTGGCCAGATCGATACCGGCGTGCAGTACACCCCATCGGTAGCCGAAATTCGAGGTGAATATGCCCTTGGTCGGCATGACGTACAGCGGCCGCTGCAGTCGCGCCTCACGCTGAGCGCGTTCCTCGGCGAAGGCCACGCCCCTGGCAAACTCCGCGTTGTGCACGGCAGCATTTGCCGCAGGCTGGGCGGCGATGACCTGGACTCCCCGCGGCGCGTCGCTTCCGGAACCTCCGGTGAGTGCCAAAGCGTGAGCGGTCAGCACGGTCTGGGTGCTGGGGGTTTCCGACTGTTGGGTCGCCGCGTGCGCCGCCGCCGCTGCCGCGCCCGCGGCCATTGCCGAAATCAGCAGGCGGCCCCTGGTCGCACCGACCGGCTGCTTGCGGTGTTGCCCGGCCCGACGCCGGGGCACTGGGGTGACCTCCGGGCTCAGCACGTCCGGGCGGGTGGCCAGCCACTCGGGGGTCAGATCGTCGGCGTCGTCTAGGTCGTCGAGCTCCGGAGCCTGCAGCAGTTGGGCTTCGTGGTCGAAGACGCAGTCGTCGCCTAGGTCCAGGTCATCGAGGTCGGCGAAATCCAGGTCATCCAGGTCCGCGATGCCGTCGAGGAATCCGTCCAGCGGGATGATTTCGGTGATTTCGTCGCGGTGCTGATGCGGCCAATGATCGCGAGGTGTGCGAGACGCTGCCATGGCAGCAGAACGAGCGAAACGGTGCTGGGACAATCTGAAATGTCCTCGGATCGTGACCATAACGTTATCTGGACCCTGAGACGGTATCCGTAACCGGATGGAAGTGGCAACCTCAGTGTGGAATCCGGCCGGGATTGTGACCCGGATCACGATTCGAATTGGCGAACGTTCGGTGACCTGGCCCACACCGGGTGGATGCGATCGCGGAGCTCATCTGCCGTCTCGATACAGTTCCTCCGTGCGAGTTGCCCATTTCCGGTACCGCCTCCCTACCAGCCGAGCAGTAAGCCGAGCGAAGACGGTGAGCCCATGGATCTTTTCGAGTATCAAGCCAAGGAATTATTCGCCAAGCACAACGTACCCAGCACGCCGGGTCGGGTGACCGACACGGCCGAGGGCGCTAAGGCCATCGCCACCGAGATCGGTCGTCCGGTCATGGTCAAGGCGCAGGTCAAGATCGGTGGCCGCGGTAAGGCCGGTGGCGTCAAATACGCCGCGACTGCCCAAGACGCGTACGAACACGCCAAGAACATCCTCGGCCTGGACATCAAGGGCCACATCGTCAAGAAACTGCTGGTCGCCGAGGCCAGCGATATCGCCGAGGAGTACTACCTTTCTTTCCTGCTGGACCGGGCCAATCGCACCTACCTGGCGATGTGCTCGGTGGAAGGCGGCGTGGAGATCGAAGAGGTGGCCGCCACCAAACCCGAGCGGCTTGCCAAAGTCCCGGTGAACGCCGTCCAGGGCGTTGACCGGGCTTTCGCGCGGTCCATCGCCGAGCAAGGTCATCTGCCAGCCGAGGTGCTCGACGCCGCCGCGGTCACCATCGCCAAGCTGTGGGAGCTCTTCGTCGCCGAGGACGCCACTCTGGTCGAGGTGAACCCGCTGGTGCGCACCCCCGACAATCAGATCCTCGCGCTGGACGCCAAGATCACCCTCGACGGCAACGCCGACTTCCGTCAGCCGGGCCACGCCGAATTCGAGGATCGAGCTGCCACGGATCCGCTGGAGCTCAAGGCCAAGGAGCACGACCTCAACTACGTCAAGCTGGACGGTCAGGTGGGGATCATCGGCAATGGCGCGGGCCTGGTGATGTCGACTCTCGACGTCGTCGCGTACGCCGGTGAGAACCACGGTGGAGTCAAGCCGGCCAACTTTCTCGATATCGGCGGCGGCGCTTCGGCTGAGGTGATGGCCGCGGGACTGGACGTGGTACTGGGTGACGAGCAGGTCAAGAGCGTGTTCGTCAATGTTTTCGGCGGCATCACCTCGTGCGATGCGGTGGCCACCGGGATCGTAAAGGCGCTGGGAATTCTGGGCAACGAGGCGAACAAGCCGCTGGTGGTTCGGTTGGACGGCAACAACGTCGAGGAAGGCCGTCGCATTCTGACCGAGGCCAACCACCCGTTGGTGACGCTGGTGTCGACGATGGACGAGGCCGCTGACAAGGCCGCCGAGCTGGCGAGCGCCTGAAAGGACTTGTGGATATGTCGATCTTTCTCAGCAAGGACAACAAGGTCATCGTCCAGGGCATCACCGGCAGCGAGGCCACCGTCCACACCGCTCGAATGCTCAAGGCGGGCACGCAAATCGTCGGCGGGGTGAACGCACGCAAGGCGGGCACCACCGTCACCCATGAGGACAAGGGGGGCAGGCTGATCAAGCTGCCGGTGTTCGGCAGCGTCGCGGAGGCGATGGCAAAGACCGGCGCCGATGTGTCGATCATCTTCGTGCCACCGAAGTTCGCCAAAGACGCGATCATCGAAGCGATCGACGCCGAGATTCCGTTACTGGTCGTCATCACCGAGGGCGTCCCGGTACAGGACACCGCCTATGCCTGGGCCCGCAACCTCGATGCCGGCCACAAGACCCGCATCATCGGCCCCAACTGTCCGGGCGTTATCAGTCCCGGTCAGTCGCTGGCCGGCATCACCCCGGCCAACATCACCGGCCCCGGTCCCATTGGCCTGGTGTCCAAGTCGGGAACCTTGACCTACCAGATGATGTACGAACTGCGCGACCTCGGCTTTTCCACCGCGATCGGGATTGGTGGTGACCCGGTAATCGGCACCACCCACATCGACGCCATCGAGGCCTTCGAGAAGGATCCGGACACCAAGCTCATCGTGATGATCGGTGAGATCGGTGGTGACGCCGAGGAGCGCGCCGCCGACTTCATCAAGGCCAACGTGTCCAAGCCGGTCGTCGGCTATGTCGCCGGGTTCACCGCGCCCGAAGGCAAGACGATGGGCCACGCCGGCGCCATCGTGTCCGGCTCGTCGGGCACCGCGGCCGCCAAGAAGGAAGCCTTGGAGGCGGCCGGCGTGAAGGTCGGCAAGACTCCGTCGGAGACGGCGGCGCTGGCGCGGGAGATCCTGAAGAGCCTGTAACGCGTTTGCTGAGCGGATCTACACCGCAGCGGCGGCCAGCTTGCCGGCCAGCCGCTCCACGTATGCGGCGACCTCGTCTTCGGACCGGTCCGGCATGCCGAACAGCACCTCCGTCACGCCAAGCTCGGCCCAACGCGCGAGCTTCTCGGGCACCGGTTTGAAGTCCAGGGCCACGATCTGCGGAGCCCCGTCGCGGCCGGCGGCTGCCCAGGTGTCCTGCAGCAGCCGGACCGGCTCGTCGATGTCGACGTCGCGCGGAGTGGTGATCCAGCCGTCCGCGCTGCGCGCGATCCATGCGAAGTTCTTCTCGGTGCCGGCGGCGCCCACGAGCACCGGGATATGTGACTGCACCGGCTTGGGCCAGGCCCAGCTGGGCCCGAACTTGACGAACTCGCCGTCGTAGGCGGCTTCCTCTTGGGTCCATAACGCCCGCATCGCCTCGAGGTATTCGCGCAGCATGGTGCGGCGGCGCTGGGGCGGCACGCCGTGGTCGGCGAGCTCGTCGGTGTTCCAACCGAACCCAACCCCGACGCTTACCCGCCCCCCGGACAAATGGTCCAGCGTCGCAATGCTTTTCGCCAACGTGATCGGGTCGTGCTCGACCGGCAGCGCCACCGCAGTCGACAGCCGGACCCGCGATGTCACCGCCGAAGCCGCGCCCAGACTCACCCACGGGTCGAGCGTGCGCAGGTAGCGGTCGTCGGGCAGCGATGCGTCACCCGTGGTCGGGTGGGCGGCCGTACGCCTGACCGGGATGTGGGTGTGTTCAGGCACGTAGAACGTGCGAAACCCGTGGATGTCAGCAAGCTTGGCGGCCGCCGCCGGGGTGATGCCACGGTCGCTGGTGAACAGCACGAGGCCGTAGTGCATGCTGAGAATTAGAACGTGTTCCACCTGCCGGGGCAAGCGGCTGCCCGGTGGTTGATGCCGGGGGGCGCCGGTCGCTCCGACGCGGGCACCGGAACGTGCGCTAGCGTGGTTGATCGAATCGCGTCGCAGGGAGCACAGCGTCGCACTGCACCAGTGGAGGAGCCATGACCTACTCGCCGGGTAGCCCCGGATATCCGCAAGCGCAGCCCGCAGGCTCCTACGGAGGCGCCACACCTTCGTTCGCCAAAGCCGATGAGGGTGCGAGCAAGCTTTTGATGTATCTGAACATCGCGGTGGCTGCCCTCGGCCTGGCCGCGTATTTCGCCAGCTTCGGCCCCATGTTCACGCTGAGCACCGAACTCGGCGGGGGTGGTGGCGCGGTGGCCGGTGACACTGGACTGCCGGTCGGGGTGGCTCTGCTGGCTGCGCTACTTGCCGGGGTGGGTCTGGTGCCCAAGGCCAAAAACCATGTGAGTGTGGTTGCGGTGCTTGGGGTGCTCGGCGTCTTTCTGATGATCTCGGCAACGTTTAACAAGCCCAGCGCCTATTCGACCGCCTGGGCATTGTGGATTGTGTTGGTTTTCATTGTGTTCCAGGCGGTTGCCGCGGTCGCCGCGCTGCTGGTGGAGACGGGCGTCATCACCGCGCCGGCGCCGCGGCCCAAGTACGACCCGTATGGGCAGTACGGGCAGTATGGGCAGTACGGGCAGTACGGCGCGCAGCCGGGCGGTTACTACGGTGGTGGGCAGCAGCCCGCGGGACTGCAGTCGCCCAGCCCCCAGCAGCCCGGGTACGGGTCGCAGTACGGTGGTTATTCGTCCGGCCCGAGCCAGAGTCCGAGCCAATCGGGCGGTGGATTCGGTGCCCAGCCCCCCGCGCAGTCCGCGTCGCAACAATCGCACCAGGGACCGTCCACCCCGCCCACCGGCTTCCCGAGCTTCAGCCCACCGCCACCGGTCAATGCGGGGACGGGGTCGCAGGCTGGTTCTGCTCCGGTCAACTACTCAAGCCCCAGCGGGGGCCAGCAGTCCTACGGCCAGGGCCAGCAGTCGTCGTCCCCTGGGGCGGCGCCGGTCTAACCCGCTCCCGCGCCTAATCGGGTGCGTGCGCGAAGAGTGAAAAGGGTGTCAGAAAGCGAGGGCAATCGGGCGCCGGGCGTTCGCCAGGCTCGTGACCTTGTCAGGGTCGCGTTCGGCCCGGGTGTGGTGGCGTTGGGCATCATCGCCTCGGTGACGCTGCTGCAATTGCTGATCGCCAATAGCGACATGACCGGCGCGTTGGGCGCCACCGCCAGCATGTGGCTCGGCGTGCACCTGGTCCCGGTCTCAATCGGTGGCCGCGAACTGGGCGTAATGCCGCTATTGCCGGTCCTGTTGATGGTATGGGCCACCGCGCGCAGCACGGCGCGGGCCACCTCCCCACGGTCGTCGTGGCTGGTCGTTCGCTGGGTTGTCGCGTCGGCGTTGGGCGGACCCTTGCTGATGGCGGCGATCGCGCTGGCGGTCATCCACGACGCGTCATCGGTCCTCACCGAGCTGCAGACGCCCAACGCCCTGCGCGCGTTCATCGGTGTGCTGGCGGTGCATGGGGTCGGGGCCGCGATCGGGGTGGGGTCCCGGGTCGGTCGACGGGCACTGGCCACCTCGCCACTACCCGATTGGCTGGCTGATTCGGCGCGTGCCGCCGCGGCCGGGGTGTTGGCATTGCTCGGGCTCTCCGGCGTGGTGACGGCGGGGTCGCTGGTTGTGCACTGGGCGACGATGCAAGAGCTCTACGGGATCACCGATTCGATATTCGGCCAATTCAGCCTCACCGTGCTGTCGGTGCTCTACGCCCCCAACGTCATCATCGGCACCGCCGCGATCGCTGTTGGGTCCAGCGCGCACATTGGCTTTGCGACGTTCAGTTCGTTTGCGGTCTTCGGTGGCGATATCCCGGCTCTGCCGGTTCTGGCCGCGGCACCCGCGCCGCCCCTCGGCCCGGCCTGGGTTGCCCTGCTGATCGTTGGCGCGTCCTCCGGCGTGGCGGTCGGTCAGCAATGCGCTCGCCACGCGCTGCCGTTGGTTCCGGCGATGGCCAAGCTGCTGGTCGCGGCCGCTGCGGGGGCATTGGCGATGGCCATTCTGGGATACGGCGGCGGCGGCAGCCTGGGCAATTTCGGCGACGTCGGCGTCGACGAGGGCGCCCTGGTATTCGGTGTGTTCTTCTGGTTCGCGGTCGTCGGTTGGGTGACGGTGGCGATGGCAGGCGGGATAACGCGTCGCCCCAAGCGGCCCAAATCCCAGCCCGCCCCGCCGGTCGAGGTGAACGTCGATGAGCCGACGTCTCCGGTCGGCACCATCGACGGGACAGCCGGCGAGCAGCCGCCCGCCCCGGAACGGGACGACGGCCAGCCCAGCGAAGACGACGTCGGCGACGGCCTCGAAGTCCCCCCGGCCGCCGACGACGGGTCACTCCCGCTACCCGACGAACCGCCGCGGCAGCCCGACTGATTGTCCAGCGTTGGGCGCCCCGGCGCCGCTGCAAGGGCAGCAGGAGAGCGCAGATGTGCTCGACTGCCTGGCTCCTCCTCGCGCCGCTGCAGCGGTCCGCATCGTCGCCAGATGTGCTCGACTGTCTGGCTCCTCCTCGCGCCGCTGCAGCGGTCCGCATCGTCGCCAGATGTGCTCGACTGTCTGGCTCCTCCTCGCGCCGCTGCAGCGGTCCGCATCGTCGCCAGACTAGGCTCGCCGTGTGCAGGAACCGCTCCGCGTACCCCCGAGTGCACCGGCGCGGCTGGTGGTGCTGGCATCCGGCACCGGTTCGCTGCTGAGATCCCTACTCGACGCCGCGGTCGGTGACTACCCGGCGCGGGTGATCGCCGTTGGGGTGGATCGCCAATGCCGGGCATCCGAGATCGCCGCGGAGGCATCGGTGCCGGCGTTCACCGTCCGGCTCGCCGACCACCCCAGTCGCGATGCCTGGGACGCCGCAATCACCGCCGCCACCGCAGCGCATGCGCCCGACCTGGTCGTTTCCGCTGGGTTTATGAGAATCCTTGGACCGCAGTTCCTTTCACGCTTCTGCGGCCGCATCCTCAACACCCACCCGGCGCTGTTGCCGGCCTTCCCCGGTACGCATGGGGTCACCGACGCGCTGGCCTACGGTGTGAAGGTCACCGGCGCTACGGTGCACCTGGTGGATGCTGGCATGGACACCGGGCCGATACTGGCGCAGCAACCCGTTCCAGTGCTCGACGGCGACGACGAACAGACCTTGCATGAACGAATCAAGATCACTGAACGGCGGCTGTTGGTGGATGTGGTGGCCGCAATCGCTACCGGCGGAGTGACGGTGGTCGGAAGAAACGCGACGATCGGACGAAAGGCAACCATAGGATGAGCACCGACGACGGCCGAAGGCCGATCCGCCGTGCGTTGATCAGCGTGTACGACAAGACCGGGCTGGTCGACCTGGCCCAGGGTCTGGGCGCGGCCGGCGTCGAGATCATCTCGACCGGGTCAACGGCCAAGGCCATTTCCGACGCCGGGGTTCCGGTGACCCCGGTGGAGGAGCTGACCGGCTTTCCCGAAGTACTCGATGGCCGGGTCAAGACTCTGCATCCGCGAGTGCATGCCGGGCTGCTGGCCGACCTGCGCAAGTCCGAGCACGCCGCGGCCCTCGAGCAACTCGGAATCGAGGCGTTCGAACTCGTCGTGGTCAACTTGTATCCGTTCAGCCAGACCGTCGAATCCGGCGCCGGCGTCGACGAGTGCGTCGAGCAGATCGATATCGGCGGGCCGGCGATGGTCCGGGCGGCGGCGAAAAACCATCCCAACGTTGCGGTGGTCACCGACCCGCTTGGGTACGACGGAGTGCTGGCCGCGGTGCGCAACGGCGGATTCACCCTCGCCGAGCGCAAAAGGCTGGCGTCGTTGGCGTTTCAGCACATCGCCGAGTACGACATCGCCGTCGCGAGCTGGATGCAGTCGACGGTGGCTCCCGAGCATCCGCCCACCGCGTTCCCGTCGTGGTTCGGTGGATACTGGCGCCGCGAGGCGATGCTGCGCTACGGCGAGAACCCGCACCAGCAGGCTGCTCTCTACGGCGACCGCACCGCCTGGCCGGGGCTGGCACAGGCGGAGCAGCTGCACGGAAAGGACATGTCCTACAACAACTTCACCGATGCGGACGCGGCCTGGCGGGCCGCCTTCGACCACGAACAAACGTGCGTGGCAATCATCAAGCACGCCAACCCGTGTGGCATCGCAATCTCGGCGGTTTCGGTTGCCGACGCACATCGCAAGGCGCACCAATGCGATCCGCTGAGCGCCTACGGTGGAGTGATCGCGGCCAACACGGAGGTCAGCGTCGAGATGGCCGAGTACGTGAGCACCATCTTCACCGAAGTGGTCGTTGCGCCCGCCTACGCGCCGGGCGCCCTCGACGTGCTGACCCGCAAGAAGAACATCAGGCTGCTGGTGGCCTCCGAGCCGCTGGCCGGTGGCATCGAGCTGCGTCCGATCAGCGGTGGACTGCTGATGCAGCAACGCGACCAGCTCGACGCGCACGGCGACAACCCGGCGAACTGGACCTTGGCGACCGGATCGCCGGCCGACCCGGCGACGTTGACCGACCTGGTCTTCGCGTGGCGGAGTTGTCGCGCCGTCAAGTCGAACGCGATCGTGATCGCCGCCGACGGTGCCACCATCGGCGTCGGGATGGGTCAGGTCAACCGGGTCGACGCCGCCCACCTGGCCGTCGAACGCGGCGGCGAGCGGGTTAAGGGCGCCGTTGCGGCCTCGGATGCGTTCTTCCCGTTCCCGGACGGACTGGAAACCCTGGCCGCCGCCGGGGTCACCGCGATAGTCCACCCCGGCGGCTCGGTGCGCGACGAGGAAGTGACCGCAGCGGCGGCCAACGCCGGGATCACCCTGTACCTGACCGGCGCTCGCCATTTCGCCCACTGACTTTAACGAGAAATCCATGACCCGACCTGCCGGAAGTGCCCGGAAAAGTTGGGGGGTGAAACTCACTTTCGGCGCGATAAGAATGACGGCGTCGTAGCGTGGAGTGGTGACTTCACCGAGCTATCTGCCCCGGACCGTCGGAGAATTGCGGGCCGCGGGCCATCGTGAACGAGGGGTCAAGCAGGAAATTCGGGAGAATCTGCTGACCGCTCTGGCCGAAGGAGACGAAGTCTGGCCGGGCATCCTGGGCTTCGACGACACCGTTTTGCCACAGCTGGAGCGGGCACTAATCGCAGGTCACGACTTCGTCCTGCTCGGTGAACGCGGTCAGGGCAAGACTCGGCTGTTGCGCGCGCTGACCGGGTTGCTGGACGAGTGGACGCCGGTGATCGGGGGAGCCGAGCTGGGGGAGCACCCCTACCGGCCGATCACACCGGAGTCGATCCGGCGGGCCGCGCAGCTTGGTGACGATCTGCCGGTCAGGTGGAAACACCGCAGCGAGCGCTACACCGAGAAGCTGGCCACTCCGGACACCAGTGTGGCCGATCTGGTCGGTGACGTCGACCCGATCAAAGTTGCCGAGGGGCGCAGCCTCGGCGATCCCGAGACCATCGCCTACGGGCTGATCCCCCGCGCGCACCGCGGCGTCGTCGCCGTCAACGAATTGCCCGACCTCGCCGAGCGCATTCAGGTGTCGATGCTCAACGTCATGGAGGAGCGCGACATCCAGGTTCGCGGCTACACGCTGCGGCTGCCGTTGGATGTGTTGGTGGTCGCCAGCGCCAACCCCGAGGACTACACCAACCGGGGCCGGATTATTACGCCGCTCAAGGACCGGTTCGGCGCAGAGATCCGCACCCACTACCCGCTGGAGCTGGAGGCCGAAATGGGCGTCATCGCCCAGGAGGCGCACCTGAGCGCGCAGGTGCCCGACTACCTGGTGCAGGTGCTCGCGCGGTTTGCCCGCTATCTACGAGAATCCCGCTCGGTCGATCAGCGGTCGGGGGTGTCGGCCCGGTTCGCCATCGCGGCGGCGGAGACGGTCGCGGCCGCCGCCCGGCACCGCGGTGCGGTGCTGGGGGAGACCGATCCGGTGGCCCGGGTGGTCGATCTGGGCACCGTGATCGACGTCCTGCGCGGCAAGCTGGAGTTCGAGTCCGGCGAGGAGGGCCGCGAGCAGGCGGTGCTCGAGCATCTGTTGCGCCGTGCCACCGCCGATACCGCATCGCGCGCCCTCGGCGGCATCGACGTCGGCTCGTTGGTGGCCGCCGTCGAGGGCGGTTCCGCGGTGACAACGGGCGAGCGGGTATCGGCCAAGGACGTGTTGGCCGCGGTGCCGGGGTTACCGGTGGTGGACAGAATCGCCAGAAAGCTGGGCGCCGAGTCCGAGGGGGAGCGCGCCGCGGCGCTGGAACTGGCGTTGGAGGCGCTGTACCTGGCAAAACGAATCGACAAGGTGTCGGGGGAGGGCCAAACCGTCTATGGCTAGACGGCACTCAACGCGATACTCGGCCTACACCGGCGGGCCCGACCCGTTGGCGCCGCCGGTGGATCTGCGTGAGGCGCTCGAACAGATCGGGCAGGACGTCATGGCGGGCACTTCGCCGCGCCGGGCGCTGTCCGAGCTGCTGCGGCGCGGCACCAAGAACATGCGCGGTGCAGACCGGTTGGCGGCCGAGGCCAACCGGCGCAGACGAGAGTTGCTGCGCCGCAATAATTTAGACGGCACTTTACAGGAAATCAAGAAGTTGCTCGACGAGGCGGTGCTGGCCGAGCGAATGGAACTGGCCCGCGCCCTGGACGACGACGCCCGTTTCGCCGAATTGCAGTTGGAGGCCCTCCCGCCATCTCCGGCCAAAGCCATCCAGGAGCTTTCCGACTACAACTGGCGAAGCGAACAGGCCCGGGAATCCTACGAGCGGATCAAGGATCTGCTCGGCCGCGAGATGCTCGACCAACGCTTCACCGGCATGAAGCAGGCGCTTTCACACGCTACCGATGAGGACCGCCAGCGCGTCGCCGAGATGCTGGACGACCTCAACGACCTGTTGGACAAGCACGCCCGCGGCGAGGACACCGACCAAGACTTTCAAGAGTTCATGAACAAGCATGGCGAGTTCTTCCCGGAGAACCCGCGCAATGTTGAGGAGCTGCTGGACTCGCTGGCCAAGCGGGCGGCCGCCGCCCAACGATTCCGCAACAGCCTGTCCCAGGAGCAGCGTGACGAACTGGATGCGTTGGCGCAGCAGGCCTTCGGATCACCGGCGTTGATGCAGGCACTCGACCGACTGGACGCGCATCTGCAGGCGGCCCGCCCCGGCGAAGACTGGACCGGGTCGCAGCGGTTCTCCGGAGACAATCCGTTCGGCATGGGCGAAGGCACCCAGGCATTGGCCGACATCGCCGAGCTGGAGCAGCTGGCCGAGCAGCTGTCGCAGAGTTATCCGGGCGCCACCATGGACGATGTCGATCTGGACTTGCTGGCACGTCAGCTTGGCGACCAGGCCGCGATCGACGCCCGAACACTCGCCGAGTTGGAACGCGCGCTGGTCAACCAGGGTTTCCTGGATCGCGGCTCCGACGGTCAGTGGCGACTCTCGCCAAAGGCCATGCGCAGGCTCGGCGAGACAGCGTTACGCGATGTGGTGCAACAGCTTTCCGGGCGTCGTGGCGAACGTGATCATCGGCGTGCGGGGGCCGCCGGCGAGCTGACCGGCGCGACGCGGCCCTGGCAGTTCGGGGACACCGAGCCGTGGCACATCGCCCGCACCCTCACCAACGCGGTGCTGCGGCAGGCGGGGACCGCGAGCCGCAACGGGCCGGCTGCGCAAATCCAGATCACCGTCGACGACGTCGAGGTCTCCGAGACAGAAACACGAACGCAGGCGGCGGTCGCCCTGTTGGTGGATACCTCGTTTTCGATGGTGATGGAGAACCGCTGGCTGCCGATGAAGCGCACCGCGCTCGCGCTCAACCACCTGGTGTGCACGCGGTTCCGGTCGGATGCGTTACAGATCGTCGCGTTTGGCCGCTATGCGCGGACAGTGACGGCCGCCGAGCTGACGGGATTGGAGGGCGTCTACGAGCAGGGCACCAACCTGCATCACGCGCTGGCGTTGGCGGGGCGTCACCTGCGCCGGCACCCTAACGCGCAGCCCGTGGTGCTG
The DNA here is from genome assembly GCF_963853665.1 of Mycobacterium decipiens. NCBI lineage: Bacteria > Bacillati > Actinomycetota > Actinomycetes > Mycobacteriales > Mycobacteriaceae > Mycobacterium > Mycobacterium decipiens. The sequence continues at coordinate 4,257,928 of NZ_OY970459.1, read as the reverse complement.
GTGGTGACCGACGGTGAGCCGACCGCCCATCTGGAGGACGTCGACGCCGAAGGGTCGGGTTCTGCAGTCTTCTTCGATTACCCGCCGCATCCACGCACCATTGCCCACACCGTGCGCGGGTTCGACGACATGGCCCGGCTGGGTGCGCAAGTAACGATCTTCCGGCTGGGCAGCGACCCGGGCCTAGCCCGATTCATCGACCAGGTCGCGCGTCGGGTCGAGGGACGCGTTGTGGAGCCCGATCTCGACGGGCTGGGCGCAGCCGTGGTGGGCGACTACCTGCGGTCGCGGCGGCGGCGTTAGCGAGTTCGCTGCTGCTTGTGGGGCTTTCGGGCTTTGCGTTTGATCCCTACGCCGCCCCACAGTGAGAAACCGCGGATCTTCACCTGGGGCGCGCCACGGGTGCCCTCACCCATGACCTCCCGGTCGAAGCCGCCCATCACACCGTGGCCGTGGATCTCGACGTTGACTTCGGGCGGCAGCAATATGGTTTGCCCACCCATGATCGAGTAGGCACGGATCTCAACCTCGGTCGAGGTGAAGTCGGCGTAGCGCAGATCCAGCACACCGCTACCCCAGAACGTGACGGCGGTGAGCTTTTTCGGCACATTCCACCGGCCCCGTCGCTCGAACCCGCTCAACAGCGCCAGCAGCAATGTGGACGGTGCCGGATTGCATTCCCCCCCGCGGCGTGGGCTCAACGCCGCATCCGGCAGGTCGGCCCGCAGCCGATCCAGCTCCTGGTACGTCGTCGCCGCATAGGCACGGGCGAGCCGGTCTTCGTAGTCGGTCAGCTGCAGGCGGCCCTGCTCGGCCGCATAAGCCAGCAACTGCGCAATCTGTATCCGGTCGGTATCCGACGCCCGGGACGACTCGTCTCGCGAATCCCTTGCGTCACGCTGCGCTGAGTTGCCCATCACCCACGAGCCTACGGCGTCAAAATCTTGCTGCAAGAGGTGTTGGCGAAACTGCAATCTTCGTGGCGGGTCCGGCCCCGGTTGGGTTGCCTCCTCATCGGGCCGCCTGCCCCTCCGCACTGTCCGCGGGCACCCAGCTGGGTGGACGTTTCTGTAAGAACGCGAGCATGCCTTCGCGCGCCTCGTCGGAGACAAACAACCGGGCCGACTCCTGGGTGAGCCGCTCGGCGTCGCGCTCGAACCCTGCCAGCACCGCGGCGGTGGTCAACGCTTTCGATGCCGCGAGGCCCTGTGGTGAACCGCGGCCCACCTCGGCCACCAGCGCGGCCACCGCGGCGTCCACATCGTCGGCTGCCATGGTGACCAATCCGATTTCGGCAGCTTGGCTGGCTCCGAATTTTTCGCCAGTCAGGTAGTAGCGTGCGGCCGCTCGTGCCGACATCTTTGGCAGCAAGGTCAGCGAGATGATCGCCGGGGCGACGCCGATCCGGGCCTCGGTCAGCGCAAAGGTGCTGTGCGGACCGGCGACCGCGAGATCGCACGCGCCGACCAGACCGAACCCGCCGGCCCGGACGTGCCCATTGATGGCGCCGATCACCGGCAGCGGCAATGCCACCATGGCGCGCAGCAGCGCGGTCAATTCCTGCGCGCGCGCCACGGCCATGTCGTATGCCGATGGTGCCGACCCGCTTCCCCCGGCTACGCCGCGCTCGCGATCGCCACGCGCCGATGGTGCCGACCCGCTTCCCCCGGCTACGCCGCGCTCGCGATCGCCACGCGCCGATGGTGCCGACCCGCTTCCCCCGGCTACGCCGCGCTCGCGATCGCCACGCGCCGATGGTGCCGACCCGCTTCCCCCGGCTACGCCGCGCTCGCGATCGCCACGCGCCGATGGTGCCGACCCGCTTCCCCCGGCTACGCCGCGCTCGCGATCGCCACGCGGGTCACCACCGCTGGCCTCGCTCAGGTCCGCACCGGCACAGAACGTGCCGCCGGCGTGTCCGAGCACCACCGCCCGCACCGCCGGATCCGCTTCGGCGTCACGCAGCCCCTGATGCAGTTGGCTGATGAGTGCGTTGGATAGTGCGTTGCGGTTGTGCGGAGAGTTCAGCGTCAATCGGACGAACGGGCCCCCGCAGGCGGCCGGGCCGGCGTACTCGACAAGCCGATTCATCAGTAGGACCGGGGCAGGCCAAGAGACGTCTGCGCCACGAAGTTGAGCACCATCTCGCGACTGATCGGGGCGATCCGTGCCAGGCGTGACGACGTCATCATGGCCGCCACGCCGTACTCCTTGGTCAGCCCATTGCCGCCCAATGACTGCACGGCCTGGTCGACCGCGCGTGTCGAAGCCTCGGCCGCAGCGTATTTGGCCATGTTGGCTGCCTCGGCTGCGCCGAAGTCATCGCCATGGTCGTAGAGCGACGCGGCCTTCTGCATCATCAGCTTGGCAAGTTCGATCTCAATGTAGTTCTGGGCCAACGGATGTGAAAGGCCCTGGTGCGCACCGATCGGGGTGGACCAGACCTTGCGGGTCTTGACATAGTCGACGGCCTTGTTCAGCGCGAAGCGCCCCATACCGACCGCGCTGGCCGCACCCATGATGCGCTCGGGGTTCAGGCCCGCGAAAAGCTGTGCGATCGCGGCGTCTTGCGCTCCAACCAGTGCATCGGCGGGTAGCCGGACCTCGTCGAGGAAGACCTGGAACTGGCGTTCGGGGCTAACCAGCTCCATCTCGATCGGGGTGTAGGTGAGGCCGGGCGCGTCGGTGGGCACCACGAACAACGCCGGACGCAGTTTGCCGGTCTTGGCCTCCTCGGTGCGACCCACCAGAAGGACGCTCTGCGCCTGGTCGATACCGGAAATGAAGACCTTCTGGCCCTTGAGGATCCAGTCGCTGCCGTCACGCCGGGCGGTTGTGGTGATCTTGTGCGAGTTGGACCCGGCGTCGGGCTCAGTGATGGCGAACGCCATTGTCAAGGAGCCGTCGGCGATGCCCGGCAGCCAGCGCTGCTTTTGTTCGTCGGTACCGAACTTGCTGATGATGGTGCCGTTGATGGCGGGCGACACCACCATCAGCAGCAGGGCGCACCCCGCGGCTGCCATTTCCTCCATCACCAGGGACAGCTCATACATTCCGGCGCCGCCGCCGCCGTACTCTTCGGGAAGATTCACCCCGAGAAAGCCGAGTTTTCCTGCCTCAGCCCACAACTCGTCGGTGTGTTCGTGCACGCGCGCCTTCTGCAGGTAGTACTCGTGTCCGTAGTTGGACACCAGCGCGGCCACCGCTTTGCGCAGTGCCTGGCGTTCCTCGTTTTCGACGAAGCTGGCATCTGTCATTTCGGATCTCCTCCCTGGGAGCTTGCGGATTCGGGCGCTTCGACTCTGGCTAGGACGGCGCCGACTTCGACCTGCTGGCCGGTTCCGACGTTGAGTTGGGTCAACACGCCGTCGGCCGGCGCGCTGATGGTGTGTTCCATCTTCATCGCTTCCAGCCAGATTAGGGGTTGACCGGCCGTGACGGTGTCGCCGACTTCGGCGCCCAGCCGGATAACGTTGCCGGGCATCGGTGCAATCAGAGATCCCTGTTCAACGGCTGAACCGGGCTCGGGGAAGGGGGGCAGCACGACCAGGTGAACAGGTCCGCGCGACGAATCGACGTAGACGTCCTGGTCGTGGCGGGCGACCGCGAAGTTGTAGGCCACCCCGTCGCCGTCGGCCAGCACGACCTCGTCGGCCGCAGCCGACACCAGTCGCACCGCTTCGTCGCCGGGCAGCGCCAATCCGGTTCTGGTGAAGCGATATTCAACCCGGTGCTCGGTGTCGCCGGCTGAACCGCCGGGGAAGCGGTAGGTCTTGACCTGGTAGCCCGATGCCAGGTTGCGCCAGCCGCTCGGAATCGAGCCAAATGCGCTGGCGGTCGCTCGGTTGTGCGCGGCGTCGGCAAGCGCGGCGGCGATTGCCGACAACCGGACCGTCGCGGCGTCGGCCAGCGGCGTGGAGAGCGCGGCCAGCCCATGTGTGTCGAAGAACGCGGTGTCGGTCGCGCCGGCGAGGAACGCCGGGTGGCGCAGTACGTTGACCAGCAGGTCGCGGTTGGTGCGCACGCCGTGCAGGCGGGTGCGGGTCAGTGCCTCGGCGAGCAGCAGTGCTGACCGCCGGCGGGTCGGCGCATAGGAGATGACCTTGGCAAGCATCGGGTCGTAGTGGATCGACACCACTGATCCGGCGACGATCCCAGAATCCAGCCGGATCCCGGTCCGGTGTTCCAGCGAGCAGAACTGCGCTCGGATCGCCGGCACGTCGATCGTGTGTACCAAACCCGCCTGCGGCTGCCAGCCGTGCGCCGGGTCCTCGGCATAGAGTCGGGCCTCGATCGAGTACCCTTTGGCCAGCGGAGGTTCGGTGTCGAGCCGGCCACCGTCGGCAACCTCTAGCTGCAGTTCGACCAGATCCAGTCCCGTCGTCTCCTCGGTGACCGGGTGCTCGACCTGCAGCCGGGTGTTCATTTCCAGGAAGTAGAACTCGCCGTCATCGTCGGCGAGGAACTCCACCGTGCCGGCCCCGGTGTATCCGATTGCTGCGGCGGCCAACCGGGCCGCGTCGAACAGCTTGGCGCGCATTCCCGGTGTGCGTTCAACCAACGGTGACGGCGCCTCTTCGATGATCTTCTGGTGGCGGCGCTGAATTGAACATTCTCGTTCCCCGACGGCCCAGACGGTGCCATGGGCGTCGGCCATGATTTGGACCTCGACATGGTGTCCGGTCGGCAGGTAGCGCTCGCAGAACACGGTCGGGTCGCCGAATGCGGATTGAGCTTCGCGCCGTGCGGCCTCGACTTCGGCTGGCAGGGCTGATAATTCGTGCACTACCCGCATGCCGCGACCGCCACCGCCCGCCGACGCCTTCACCAGGACCGGCAGCTGCGCTGCGGTGATGGTAGCGGGATCGAGTTCGTCGAGCACCGGAACTCCGGCGGCGGCCATCAGCTTTTTGGACTCGATCTTGGAGCCCATCGCGCGCACCGCGTCCACCGGCGGCCCGACCCAGGTCAGGCTGGCCTCCTGTACGGCGGTCGCGAATTCGGCGTTTTCCGAGAGAAATCCGTAGCCGGGATGGACGGCGTCGGCACCGGCAGCGAGTGCGGCCGCGATGATGGCCTGCGCGTTCAGATAGTCGGTGGTGCGCGTCAGCCGAACCCGAGCGTCGGCCTCGGTGACATGTGGCGCACCGGCGTCGGGGTCGGTGTACACGGCGACGGTGCCCAGGCCCATCCGGCGGCAGGTGGCGAACACCCGCCGGGCGATCTCGCCGCGGTTGGCAACCAGGACTCGAGTGATCGGCATGGGATTCACATCCTGAAGACGCCGAAGTTCGACGTCCCCTTGATTGGGCCATTGGCTATGGCGGACAAACACATTCCCAGCACGGTGCGGGTGTCACGTGGGTCGATCACCCCGTCGTCGTAGAGCATCCCGGACAAGACCAACGGCAGTGACTCGGCTTCGATCTGGCCTTCAACGGCGGCCCGCATCGCGGCATCGGCCGCTTCGTCGACTTCCTGCCCCCGGGCTTGGGCGGCCGCTCGCGCCACGATGGACAACACCCCCGACAGCTGGGCGCCGCCCATCACCGCGGACTTGGCGCTCGGCCAGGCGAACAGGAATCGGGGTTCATAGGCGCGTCCGCACATGCCGTAATGGCCCGCGCCGTAGGACGCACCGATCAGCAGGGAGAGGTGTGGGACGGTCGAGTTGGACACCGCGTTGATCATCATTGAGCCGTGCTTGATCATCCCGCCTTCTTCGTAGTCTTTGCCCACCATGTAGCCGGTGGTGTTATGCAAGAACAACAGTGGCGTGTCGGCGCGGTTGGCTAGCTGGATGAATTGGGTGGCCTTCTGCGACTCCTCGCTGAACAGCACCCCCCGGGCGTTGGCCAGGATGCCTAGCGGATAGCCGTGCAGCTGTGCCCAGCCGGTCACCAGAGAAGAGCCGTATAGCGGCTTGAACTCGTCGAATTCGGAGCCGTCGACGATGCGGGCGATGACCTCGCGCGGGTCGAACGGGATACGCAGATCCGAGGGCACGATGCCGATTAGCTCCTCGGTATCGAACAACGGCGCGGTCACCGGCTTGGGCGCAGGTCCCTGTTTGACCCAGTTCAGCCGGGCCACTATGCGACGTCCGATGCGGATGGCGTCGAGCTCGTCGATGGCGAAGTAGTCAGCTAAACCCGATATGCGGGCATGCATTTCGGCGCCGCCCAGGGATTCGTCATCGGACTCCTCGCCGGTGGCCATCTTCACCAGCGGCGGACCGGCCAGGAACACCTTCGAACGTTCCTTGATCATCACCACGTGATCGGACATGCCGGGGACGTAGGCGCCACCGGCGGTGGAGTTCCCGAATACCAGGGCGACTGTGGGGATCCCGGCCGCCGACAGCTGGGTCAGGTCGCGGAACATCTGCCCACCGGGGATGAAGATTTCCTTCTGGGTCGGCAGATCCGCCCCGCCGGATTCGACCAGCGATATGACGGGAAGTCGATTCTGAAAGGCGATCTGGTTGGCGCGCAGGATCTTTCGCAATGTCCACGGATTGCTCGTGCCGCCTTTGACCGTCGGGTCGTTGGCGACGATCATGCACTCCACACCGCAGACCGCGCCGATGCCGGTGACCAGGCTGGCGCCAACCGTGAACGCGCTGCCCCAGGCCGCGAGTGGGCTCAGCTCGAGGAACGGGGAGTCCGGGTCGACGAGCAGCTCGATGCGTTCCCGAGGGGTCAGCTTGCCCCGGGCATGATGACGCTCTACGTACTTGGGGCCGCCGCCGCCCAGGGCCTTGGCGAGTTCGGCGTTGATTTCGTCGAGCTTTACCGTCGCCGCGGCCGCCGCTTCGGTGTAGCCGGGGGCGTTGCGATCGAGCGTGGACCGCAGCAACGTCATGACCACCGCCGACGATGCAGTGGGGGCACCGCCCGGTTGCGGGGGACACAGCGATGAGGAGGAGGCGGTGCAATCATGATTGGTAGCCTAGGGTTTTGGCGGCCAGTGCGGTCAGTATCTCGGTGGTTCCGCCGCCGATGCCCAGGATTCTCATATCCCGGTACTGGCGTTCGACTTCGGATTCGGCCATGTACCCCATACCGCCGAACAGCTGGACGGCTTGGTTGGCAACCCATTCCCCGGCCTCGACGGCGGTGTTCTTGGCGAAACACACTTGGGTAATGAGGTCGGTCTCGCCGGCCAGCTGCCGCTCGACCACACTGCGGCAGTAGACACGAGCGACGTCGATGCGGCGGGCCATCTCGGCGAGCGTGTTCTGCACCGACTGCCGCGAGATGAGAGGGCGGCCGAACGTCTCCCGATCGCGACACCACTGCGCGGTGATGTCCAGGCACCGCTGCGCACTCGAATACGCTTGCGTGGCAAGGGCGATGCGTTCGGACACGAAAGCCTGGGCGATCTGGGCGAAGCCGCTGTTCTCGCGGCTTACCAGATTGGCGGCGGGCACCCGTGCGTCGGTATACGACAGTTCGGCGGTGTCAGAGGAACGCCAACCCATCTTGTCCAGCTTGCGGGTGACTTGTAAGCCGGGTGAGCAGCCGACGCCGTCCTTCTCGACTACCAGCAGCGAAACGCCTGCCGCGCCAGGCCCACCGGTGCGCACCGCGGTGACGACGTAGTCGGCCCGCACCCCAGACGTGATGTAGGTCTTGGCGCCGTTGACGATGTAGTGGTCGCCGTCGCGGACCGCGCTGGTCCGCAGATGCCCGACGTCGGAGCCGCCGCCGGGTTCGGTGATGGCCAGCGCGCCGATCTTCTCGCCGGCCAGAGTTGGCCGCACGAACGTGTCGATCAATCGGGCATTGCCCGATGCGACCATGTGCGGCACCGCGATACCGCAGGTGAACAGCGACGCGAAGACCCCTCCGGGTACCCCCGCGCGGTGCAACTCCTCGCAGATAATGACCGGGTCGGCGCCGTCCCCGCCGCCCCCGCCGACCGCCTCGGGAAAGCCCGCGCCCAGCAGGCCGGCGGCCCCGGCGCGCCGGTGCAGCTCGCGTGGCAGCTCGCCGATGCGCTCCCATTCATCGATGTGGGGCAGGATCTCCCGCTCGGCGAACGCGCGCACCGTCTTTCGTAGCTGATCCCGCTCCGGTGTGGTCCAGATGTTCACAGTGTCGTCCAAGGATTCATAACAGCCTTTCCGGAATGTCGACGTGGCGGCTGCGCAGCCATTCGCCCAGTCCCTTGGCCTGCGGATCGAATCGCGCTTGGTAGGCGACGCCCTGACCGAGGATCTTCTCGATGACGAAGTTCACCGCCCGCAAGTTCGGGAGCATGTGGCGGGTGACGTCGAGGTCGGCCGCCTCCGGAAGCAGCTCCTTGAGCAGCCCGACGGTCAGCATGTTGGCCAGCCAGCGCCACTGCTCGTCGGTGCGGACCCAGACCCCGACGTTCGCCGATCCGCCTTTGTCGCCGCTGCGGGCCCCGGCTATCAGGCCCAGCGGCGCCCGCCGGGTTGGACCTGGCGGCAGTGGGTCGGGCAGTGGTGGGGGGTCGGCCGGCATCAACTCTAAAGTATCTGTGGCACAAGGTATCTCGGTGCGAACGCCATCGGCATGGACGGCGATGTGGGGCACCTGGCCGGCATCGACGTAGCCGGGGGTGAAAACGCCATACACTTGACCGTCGGCGGGCGGAGTGGTGACGGTGAAACCCGGGTAGCTCGCAAGTGCCAATTCGACTGCCGCCGAGGAGAATTGGCGTCCGACGTTGGCTGGATCGGGATCGCGGACCACGCAGCGTAGCAGGGCGCTCGCGGCTTCTTCGGTGTCGGCGTCGGTGTGGTCGGTACGGGCCAGCGTCCACTCCAGTTCGGCGGGCTTGACGGTCAGGGCGGCCTCTAGTTGGTGGCGCACCAAGTCGGCCTTGGCCTCGATGTCCAGGCCGGTCAGCACGAACGTCATGGCGTTGCGAAATCCGCCGATGCTGTTCAGCGACACCTTCAGGGTGGGCGGCGGCGGCTCGCCGGTCACACCGCTGATGCGCACCCGGTTGGGGCTGTCACTGGACAGTTCGATGGTGTCCATCCGGGCCGTCACATCCGGGTTGGCATAGCGGGCGCCGGTGATCTCGTAGAGCAGCTGCGCGGTGACCGTGTCGATGCTGACCAAGCCGCCGGTGCCGGGGTGCTTGGTGATCACCGACGAGCCGTCGGGGTGGACCTCGGCAAGCGGGAAACCGGCGTGGATCAGGTCGGGGATCGCAGGGACCTCGGTGAAGAATGCGTAGTTGCCGCCGCTGGCCTGCACGCCGCATTCGATGACATGGCCGGCGACCACGGCGCCGGCCAGCTGGTGGTAGTCGGTGCGGCCCCAGTCGAAGTGCGCGGCCGCCGCCCCGACGATCACCGAGGCATCGGTGACTCGTCCGGTGACGACGACGTCGGCGCCGGCTTGCAGGCAGTCGGCGATGCCCCAGCAGCCGAGATAGGCGTTTGCGGTCAGCGGCGTGCCGAGGCCAAGTTCCGCCGCACGCGCCTGTAGGTCGTCACCTTCCACGTGGGCGATCCGGGCGTTGATGCCCAGGCGCTCGGCCAGGGCCCGTACCGCGTCGGCCAGCCCGGCGGGGTTCAAGCCGCCGGCGTTGGCGACGATGCGCACCCCGCGGTCGATGGCCAGTCCCAGGCAGTCCTCGAGCTGGGTCAGGAAAGTCTTGGCATAGCCACGTTCGGGGTGCTTCATCCGGTCGCGGCCGAGGATCAGCATGGTCAGCTCGGCCAGATAGTCGCCGGTGACGTAGTCCAGCTCGCCGCCGGTGAGCATTTCGCGCATGGCTGACAGCCGGTCGCCGTAGAAGCCCGAGCAGTTTCCGATGCGCACGGCACCGGAAGTAGGGGCCATGCGAATCCTCCCTTCATTGGGATCATCTGTCGGCGGGCCTAACCAAGAAGCCAACCAACCGGTAGGTCAGCATAGCGGGGGTAACGGTTCCGTAGGTACCCGCCTCCGTTGCCGGGGACCTTAATCCGCACCTGGTCGTTTGGCGGGCCGTTTTGGCGACCAGCAGGTCACCGACTATCGTTAGGGGCCACATAGTCGCCGCTCGGGCACACCGGCCCTGGCCGTGCGGCATGTCCGACCGGAAGCCCCAATCGAGGAGTAAGGCCCCACCATGGCCACACCCAAGCGCAGGATGTCGCGCGCGAATACCCGAAGCCGGCGCTCGCAGTGGAAGGCCGCCCCGGCCGAGCTCGTCGGGGTGACGGTCGCAGGTCAGCAGCACAAAGTGCCCCGCCGGCTGCTCAAGGCCGCTCGCCTCGGTCTGATCGATCTCGACCGGCGCTGACCCGATCGCCCGACTCCTCGGCCGGGTAGCGGTGTCGGTGCGGGTGCTTACACACGCGATCGTAGGCCCGCTCATTTCAGAGACCGATGTGGCGGATGTGACAACGGGTCGCGACCCGCGTTGCCCGCGGGGGCAAACAACGGCGCGCCTCTCAGGTCGCTCTCAGGCGTGAGGGCGAAACTGGTGGCCGTGCGAATACTTGTCGTCGACGACGATCGTGCGGTGCGCGAGTCGCTGCGCAGGTCGCTTTCCTTCAATGGCTACTCGGTCGAACTGGCCCACGACGGGGTGGAGGCCCTCGAGATGATTGCCAGCGATCGGCCCGATGCGCTCGTTCTGGACGTGATGATGCCGCGGCTGGACGGCTTGGAGGTGTGCCGTCAGCTCCGCAGCACCGGCGACGACTTGCCCATCCTGGTACTGACCGCCCGCGACTCGGTCTCCGAGCGGGTCGCCGGCCTCGATGCGGGCGCCGACGACTACCTGCCGAAGCCGTTCGCCCTCGAAGAGTTGTTGGCGCGGATGCGGGCGCTGTTGCGCCGCACCAAACCCGACGACGCCGCCGACTCGGTAGCCATGATGTTCTCCGACCTGACCCTGGACCCGGTAACCCGCGAAGTCACCCGCGGGCAGCGCCGGATCAGCCTGACCCGCACCGAATTCGCATTGCTGGAGATGCTGATCGCCAATCCGCGGCGAGTGCTTACCCGCAGCCGCATTCTCGAGGAGGTGTGGGGATTTGACTTTCCCACCTCGGGCAATGCGCTGGAAGTCTACGTTGGGTACCTACGTCGCAAGACCGAGGCCGACGGTGAGCCGCGGCTGATTCACACCGTGCGCGGGGTGGGTTACGTGCTACGCGAGACGCCGCCCTGATGTTCGGATTCCGCCGGCCTGGCCGGATGGGCCGCGCACCGTTACGAGCCACTAGCTCGTTGTCGCTGCGGTGGCGAGTAATGCTGCTGGCAATGTCCATGGTGGCGATGGTTGTCGTGCTGATGTCGTTCGCCGTCTATGCGGTGATCTCGGCGGCGCTCTACAGCGACATCGACAACCAGCTGCAGAGTCGGGCGCAGCTGCTGATCGCCAGTGGTTCGCTGGCGGCCGACCCGGGCAAGGCGATCGAGGGGACCGCCTATTCGGATGTCAACGCGATGCTAGTGAATCCGGGCCGGTCGATCTACACCGCCCAGCAGCCGGGCCAGACGCTGCCGGTGGGTGCGGCCGAGAAGGCGGTGATCCGCGGCGAGTTGTTCATGTCGCGGCGCACCGCTGCCGACCAACGGGTGCTCGCCATCCATCTGCCCAACGGCAGTTCGTTGCTGATCTCCAAGAGTCTCAAGCCCACCGAAGCGGTCATGACCAAGCTGCGTTGGGTGCTATTGATCGTCGGTGGGATCGGGGTGGTGGTCGCCGCGGTGGCCGGGGGGATGGTCACCCGAGCCGGGCTGCGGCCGGTGGGCCGCCTCACCGAGGCGGCGGAGCGGGTGGCGCGAACCGACGACCTGCGGCCCATCCCCGTCTTCGGCAGTGACGAATTGGCTAGGCTCACAGAGGCATTCAACTTGATGCTGCGGGCGCTGGCCGAATCACGGGAACGGCAGGCAAGGCTGGTCACCGACGCCGGACACGAATTGCGTACCCCGTTGACGTCGTTACGCACCAACGTGGAGCTGCTGATGGCCTCGATGGCCCCCGGGGCTCCGCGGCTACCGGAGCAGGAGATGGTCGATCTGCGTGCCGATGTGCTGGCGCAGATCGAGGAGTTGTCGACATTGGTAGGCGATTTGGTGGACCTCACCCGTGGCGACGCCGGCGAAGTGGTGCACGAGCCGGTCGACATGGCTGACGTCATCGACCGCAGCCTGGAGCGAGTCAGGCGGCGGCGCAACGATATCCACTTCGATGTCGCGGTGAGTCCGTGGCAAGTCTACGGCGATGCCGCCGGATTGTCGCGGATGGCGCTGAACCTGATGGACAACGCGGCGAAGTGGAGCCCGCCGGGCGGCCACGTGGGTGTGCGGCTACGCCGGCTCGACCCGTCGCACGCTGAGCTGGTGGTTTCCGACCGCGGCCCGGGCATTCCGCCGCAGGAGCGCCGGCTGGTGTTCGAACGGTTCTACCGGTCGGCGTCGGCACGGGCGTTGCCGGGTTCGGGTTTGGGGTTGGCGATCGTCAAACAGGTGGTGCTCAACCACGGGGGGTCGCTGCGCGTCGAAGACACCGATCCGGGTGGTCAGCCGCCGGGCACATCGATTTACGTGCTGCTCCCCGGCCGTGCGATGCCGACTCCGCCGCACCCGACCGGCCCCGCCGATGCGACGGCCGATTATCCGACCGACCCGGTCGGCAGGGCCACCGCGGAGAACTCTCGGGGTTCGGCGAACGTTATCTCAGTGGAATCTCAGTCCGCGCGCGCAAGGTAGTTGTGCAGTTACTGTTGAAAAGTCAGCCCAAGGTAGTGGGCTCAGTAGAGGAAGAGCAAACCTAGCGACATGACGAATCACCCGAGGTATTCGCCACCGCCGCAGCAGCCGGGATATCGCGCCGCGCCTGGCCAGCCTGTGCCCCTGCCTAGTCATGCGGGAACCCCAGCCTATGCCCAGGGGCAGCAGCAAACGTACAACCAGCAGTTCGACTGGCGCTACCGACAGCCCCAGCCGTCCCAGCCCCCCCAGTACCGTCAGCCCTACGAGGGGTTGGCCGGCACCGGGACGGGTCCGATACCCACAATGCTTCCGCCGATGACGCCCCCTCCCGCGGTGAATCGCCAACGCCCGCCTCGCGCAGGCATGTTGGCCATTGGTGCGCTGACGATAGCGGTGGTGTCCGCCGGTATCGGTGGCGCGGCGGCGTCGCTTGTCGAGTTCAATCGGCTACCCGCGGGCGGCAGCGGCGGTCCGGTGGCGGCGAGCGCGGCGCCAAGCGTCCCCGCGGCAAACATGCCTCCGGGCTCCGTCGAACAGGTGGCCGCCAAGGTGGTGCCCAGCGTCGTGATGCTTGAGACCGATCTGGGCCGCCAGTCGGAGGAGGGCTCCGGCATCATCCTGTCCGCCGACGGGCTGATCTTGACCAACAACCACGTGATCGCCGCGGCCGCCAAACCACCGGCCGGCGGTCCGCCGCCGAAAACGACGGTGACCTTCTCCGACGGCCGGACCGCTCCATTCACGGTGGTTGGCGCCGACCCCACCAGTGATATCGCCGTCGTCCGGGTTCAAGGTGTCTCCGGGCTCACCCCGATTTCCATGGGTTCCTCATCGGACCTGCGGGTCGGCCAGCCGGTGCTGGCAATCGGGTCGCCGCTCGGTTTGGAGGGCACCGTGACCACGGGCATCGTCAGCGCACTCAACCGCCCGGTATCGACGACCGGCGAGGCAGGCAACCAGAACACCGTGCTAGACGCCATTCAGACCGACGCCGCGATCAATCCCGGTAACTCCGGCGGCGCGCTGGTCAACATGAACGGTCAACTCGTGGGAGTCAACTCGGCGATTGCCACCCTGGGCGCGGACTCAGCCGACGCGCAGAGCGGCTCGATCGGCCTTGGTTTTGCGATTCCGGTCGACCAGGCCAAGCGCATCGCTGACGAGTTGATCAGCACCGGCAAGGCGTCGCATGCCTCGCTGGGCGTGCAGGTGACCAACGACAAAGACACCCCGGGCGCCAAGGTCGTCGAGGTGGTGGCCGGCGGCGCAGCCGCGAACGCCGGAGTGCCCAAGGGCGTCGTTGTCACCAAAGTCGACGACCGCCCGATCAACAGCGCCGATGCGTTGGTCGCCGCCGTGCGGTCCAAGTCGCCGGGCGCCAAGGTGTCGCTGACCTTCCAGGATCCCTCGGGTGGTACCCGCACAGTGGAAGTCACGCTCGGCAAGGCGGAGCAGTGATGAAGGTCGATGGGCAGTGGTCAGACCCCGGATATACGGTTGCACCCATGGAACAGCGTGCGGAGTTGGTAGTCGGCCGGGCACTTGTCGTCGTCGTGGACGACCGCACCGCGCATGGAGATGAAGACCACAGCGGGCCGCTTGTCACCGAGCTGCTCACCGAGGCGGGGTTCGTCGTCGACGGCGTGGTGGCGGTGTCGGCCGACGAGGTCGAGATCCGAAACGCGCTGAACACCGCGGTGATCGGCGGGGTGGACCTGGTGGTGTCGGTCGGCGGTACGGGAGTGACGCCGCGCGATGTCACCCCAGAAGCCACCCGCGACATTCTGGACCGCGAAATCCTCGGCATCGCCGAGGCGATCCGCGGCTCCGGCCTGTCGGCCGGGATCATCGACGCCGGACTGTCCCGCGGCCTGGCGGGTGTGTCCGGCAGCACGTTGGTGGTCAATCTCGCCGGTTCCCGCTATGCGGTGCGCGATGGCATGGCGACGCTGAATCCGCTGGCGGCCCAGATCATCGGGCAGTTGTCGAGCCTGGAGATCTAGATCACCGAGCGTCGGGTAGCGCGCGGTCGACCGACCGTCGAATGACCGTCGTCAGGTGTCCGCCCGGGGGCCGTGATTCGGGGCGGGCGTCGCTGCGGCTTGACCGCCATGCCGGCCGGGCGGGCCCTCGTCGGGTTGGGCGAGCAAGTCGCGGATATCGGTGAGGAGGACGACTTGGGCGTCGTCCGCCTGCTCGACCTCCCCCTTCTTGCGCAGCGTGTTGTAGGGCAACACGACCAGGAAGTACACCACGAACGCGATCAGGAAGAAATTGATCGCCGCCGACAGCAAGACGTTCAAGTCGATGGTCTGACCACCGCCGATGCCGATCCGCAAGATGCCGACATCGGACTCTTTGTTGACGCCGATCCGGTTGATCAGCGGCGTGATGATGCTGTCCGTGAACTTGGTGACCAACGCGGTAAATGCTGTGCCGATCACCACCGCGACGGCCAGGTCGACGATGTTGCCCCGCGCGAGAAACTCCTTGAACCCCTTGAGCATGCGATGTCCTTTCTAATGTGGGCATCTGCCGATCCCAGAACTGGAACCCAAGAAAAAAACTAGCTCAGCCGGACGCTCGCGCACCACGCCGTTGGTGTGCTTACGCGTTCCTGATGGGGCTGGGCGGTCAGTGCAGGGTGAGGGTCACCGTCTGACCCAGCGCCGCACTGGCCACCGCATTTGCCACCCGGGCTGGCAGCGCCACCAAGACCACCCGGTCCTGGTCGGCTGCCTGGACCCGTTGCTGGGACGAGACCAGAACCACGATGGCGTCGCTGGCCAGAACCCGGGAAGCTGCCGGCGCCTCGGTTACCGGCGCGGCCAGCACGTCGACGACATCGCCAACCCGAACAAGGTCGACCAGAGCGCTGTCGGCCAGATGTAGCGGCACGATGCGGCCGCCGGGGCCGACTGTCGACCCGGCCAACCGGCTCCCCAGCAAGCGCATGTCGGTGAGCACCTCGCCACGGCGTGTCGGGCTGGCCAGCGTGGCACCGACTACTGCGCCCAGCTCGGCTTGTGCCCCGTCGGGAAGGGTTGTGACCGAGCGCTTTTCCAGCCGGACATCGCCGGCGGTCAGTGCGGCACCGGGCCGTAGGTCATGGGCGGCCACCACCACCTCGGCCAGATCACCGTCTGGATCGGACCGCAGCGCCGCAACGCCGGCCAGCACTACCAGCCCGCCTGCGGCGACCCGCCGTGCCCGCATGGTCCGGGTCCAGTCCGGGCGCACAAAAGTCGATATCAGCGTCCATATCCGGCCGAACGGGCTCGGATTCAGTGATGACTCCGTCACGCCGCAAACGCTAGGCGCAGCACGCTACCGGCGGTGCCGGTCAGCGATATCCCTGTGGATAACCCCGCAACTCAGACAGCTGCGGCGGAGGTTGGGGAGCTGGACGACTTCTCTGCAGACCCGGACGCCTTGCTCTCACTGGAGCCCGAACTCGGTGTCGACTCGCTGGTCGAAGAACCATTGGTCGAGCTCTTGGCCTTCTTGCCGGACTCGCGGCTGTCGGTGCGGTAAAACCCGCTGCCCTTGAACACCACGCCGACGGCGTTGAACAGCTTGCGCAGCCGGCCGGAGCATTGCTCGCACGTGGTCAGCGCGTCGTCGGTGAAGGCCTGCACAACATCGAAGCGGTTGGCGCACTGGGTGCACTCGTAGCTGTAGGTCGGCACAAGAACCTCCGGAAATGTCAGTCGGCGTTAGCACTCTACCGTCTCAAGTGCTAGAACCGCTACGTGAGCTTTGTCATTCCCGGCAAGGTAGGCTGCTAAGCCCGCGCTCCGGGGTGAGCGCATGGGTCATTGGTATGTCGTGCGGCTCCGCCGGCAACGCATCGACCAGTTCGGCAGTGCGCACCACCGCGATCAGCTGAGCCTGCGGGTCCCGGCACCGCAGCGAGCGGTCGTAGAAGCCGCGGCCCCGGCCCAGCCGCACGCCCCGCCGGTCGACGGCCAACGCCGGCACAAGCACCAGGTTGGCCTCCGCCACCGCCGCTTCCGGCAGCCAGGGTTCGGGCGGCTCGAGCAAACCCCAGCGTGCCCGCGCGAGTCCACCGGTGCGGTACTCGCCCCAGCGCAACGGCAACGGAACGTCATTACCGGTGGTGCGCGCCACCGGCAACAGCACTCGTCCGGCGCGGAGCAGCAACACGTCCAGCATCTCTATCGACCCCGGCTCGGTGCCCACCGGCACATACGCGCAGACGGTGCTGTCGCTGGTCACCACGCGGTTCAGGTGATCACGCAACATCCTGGCCTCGGCGGCGCGAATGTCGTCGGTAACGCGACGGCGGGCTGCCAGCAGCTGTTCGCGCAACGCGGCTTTGCTCGCGGTGACCATGTCGTCAACCATGACAGCTCCCGCCATCCCGCCGCCACACCGACTGGCAATCTCGCCCGACGACGGGGAGCGCCGGGGCGGCGCGAGCGAGAAGTCGGGCAATCGGAACTCGCCCGACGACGGGGAGCGCCGGGACGGCGCGAGCGAGAAGTCGGGCAATCGGAACTCGCCCGACGACGGGGAGCGCCGGGACGGCGCGAGCGAGAAGTCGGGCAATCGGAACAACGCAGGTTATCGTGTGAACGATGTCACGCCCAGAAGTACTGACGCCTTGCACGGCAATCGTCCCGGCGGCCGGCCTGGGCACCCGTTTTCTGCCGGCCACCAAGACGGTGCCGAAGGAGTTGTTGCCCGTCGTCGACACTCCCGGCATCGAGCTGGTGGCCGCCGAGGCGGCCGCGGCCGGTGCCGAACGACTGGTGATCGTCACCTCCGAGGGTAAGGACGGCGTCGTCGCGCATTTCGTGGAAGACCTGGTGCTGGAGGGCACGCTTGAGGCGCGGGGCAAGATCGCCATGCTGGCCAAGGTGCGCCGCGCCCCCGGGTTGATCAAGGTCGAATCCGTTGTGCAGGCCGAGCCGCTGGGGCTGGGACACGCCATCGGCTGCGTGGAGCCGACGCTGGCGCCCGACGAGGACGCGGTCGCGGTGCTGCTGCCAGACGACTTGGTGCTGCCGACCGGCGTGCTGGAGACGATGTCGAAGGTGCGGGCCAGCACGGGCGGCACGGTGCTGTGCGCCATCGAGGTGGCTCTTGACGAGATCAGCGCATACGGGGTTTTTGATGTCGAGCCGGTCCACGATGGTGAGTGGGCGAATGATCCGAATGTGCTGAAGGTCAAGGGCATGGTCGAAAAGCCCAAGGCCGAAAACGCGCCGTCGAGGTACGCGGCGGCCGGCCGCTACGTGCTGGACCGTGCCATCTTCGACGCGTTACGCCGCATTGACCGGGGCGCCGGGGGCGAGGTGCAGCTCACCGATGCGATCGCGCTACTGATTGCCGAAGGCCATCCCGTCCACGTCGTCGTCCACCAAGGATCCCGACACGACCTGGGAAATCCCGGCGGGTACCTCAAGGCTGCGGTTGACTTTGCATTGGATCGTGACGACTACGGCCCGGATTTGCGGCGATGGTTGGTGGCGCGATTGGGTCTGACCGAGCAATAGCCGGGCGACGATACGGCACGGACGGTCCGGGGCGGGGGATGCCCGCCCCAAGGGGTGAGCCGGGCGCTCGGGCCCAATTTGCCCCACCTGGCTCGACGGAAAGGCGCGCGCTGTGCGTTCGGTGGAGGAGCAGCAGAGCCGGATATCGGCCGCCGCGGTAGCCCCAAGGCCGATACGCGTTGCGATCGCCGAGGCACAGGGATTGATGTGCGCCGAAGAAGTGGTCACTGAACACCCAATGCCCGGTTTCGATCAGGCCGCGATCGACGGTTACGCGGTGCGCAGTGTTGACGTTGCCGGTGTCGGTGACGCGGGTGGTACCGAAGTCTTTGCCGATGACGGCGATGTCGACGCTCGCGAGGTGCTGACCCTGCCGGTGACGGGGACCATCGAAGCCGGAGCGCGCACACTCAGCAGGCTGCAGCCCCGCCAGGCGGTCCGGGTGCAGACCGGCGCCCCGCTTCCGACGCTGGCCGACGCGGTCCTGCCGTTGCGGTGGACCGATGGCGGAATGTCTCGCGTGCGGGTGCTGCGCGGCGCGCCGTCCGGCGCCTATGTGCGGCGCGCGGGTGACGATGTGCAGCCGGGCGATGTCGCGGTGCGGGCCGGGACGATCATCGGCGCGGCCCAGGTGGGGCTGCTGGCGGCGGTGGGCCGCGAACGGGTGCTGGTGCACCCGCGTCCACGGCTGTCGGTCATGGCGGTGGGTGGCGAGCTGGTCGATATCGCGCGCACCCCGGGCAACGGGCAGGTGTACGACGTCAATTCCTATGCGTTGGCCGCGGCGGGCCGGGATGCCGGCGCGGAGGTGAACCGGGTCGGCATCGTCAGCAACGACCCGAAGGAACTGGGCGAAGCGGTCGAGGGTCAGATCAGCCGGGCTGAGATTGTGGTGATCGCCGGCGGGGTCGGCGGTGCGGCGGCAGAGGCGGTACGGTCGGTGCTGTCCGAGCTGGGCGAGATGGAGGTCGTTCGCATCGCCATGCACCCGGGATCCGTGCAGGGCTTCGGACAGCTCGGCCGCGATGGCGTTCCGACTTTTCTGCTGCCGGCAAATCCGGTCAGCGCCCTGGTGGTCTTCGAGGTGATGGTCCGGCCGCTGATCCGGCTGTCACTGGGTCGGCGGCAGCCGATGCGCCGGATCGTCCAGGCCCGCACGCTGTCGCCGATCACCTCGGTGGCCGGGCGCAAGGGCTACCTGCGCGGCCAGCTGATGCGTGATCAGGACAGCGGTGAGTACCTGGTTCAGGCGTTGGGCGGAGCGCCGGGGGCGTCATCGCACCTACTCGCGACGCTTGCCGAGGCCAACTGTCTGGTCGTGGTTCCAACCGGTGCCGAGCAAATCCGTACCGGCGAGATCGTCGACGTCGCCTTCCTGGCTCAGCACGGCTGATCCGAACCGCGGCAAACTCTCGTGAACCTGTGGCGTTCGGATTCCCGGCATCCCGGCTGGCCGACGGCCGTTGGGCCGCTGCGGGTCTCGGCGGGCGTGATCCGGTTGCGGCCGGTGCGGATGCGCGATGGTGCGCACTGGAGCCGGATCCGGTTGGCCGACCGCGCACATCTCGAACCGTGGGAGCCCAGCACCGACGGCGATTGGACCATCCGGCACACGATTGCCGCGTGGCCGGCGGTGTGTTCGAGTCTGCGTTCGGAGGCTCGCAGGGGCCGGATGCTGCCGTATGTGATCGAGCTGAACGGACGGTTCTGCGGTCAGTTGACCATCGGCAACGTCATCCATGGGGCGTTGCGATCGGCCTGGATCGGCTACTGGGTACCAAGCACGGCTACCGGCGCGGGGGTGGCCACCGGAGCATTGGCGCTGGGTCTTGACCACTGCTTCGGCCCGGTCATGTTGCACCGCGTGGAGGCCACCGTGCGTCCGGAGAATACGGCCAGCCGCGCCGTGCTGGCAAAGGTCGGGTTCCGCGAAGAGGGGCTGTTGCGCCGGTACCTTGAGGTGGACCGGGTCTGGCGGGACCACCTGCTGATGGCCATCACCGCCGAAGAGGTCTACGGGTCGGTGGCGTCGACCCTGGTCCGCGGCGGGCACGCCAGCTGGCCGTAGCGGCGCGGTGTGCGCCGAGATGGCCGCCATGGGTTGTTATTGGTGTCCTGATCACGACCACCGCGGCTATCCCGACGCAACCAAAATGTGGCTGGCGCGACACGTGTGACGTGTGGTGCTTGTGGGAGTGGAATTACAGGTGTGTAATTGCGGTGGTCGCTTAGACGACCCGGCCGCGCTGGCCAACGATGGGGCCTCGCGGGGATCGGAACCGAAGAGAGCAGGTCATCATGCCAAGCATCCCGCAATCGTTGTTGTGGATCTCGCTCGTGGTGCTCTGGCTGTTCGTGCTGGTGCCCATGCTGATCAGCAAACGTGATGCGGTAAGGCGCACCAGCGATGTCGCGCTCGCGACCCGGGTGCTCAACGGTGGCGCGGGTGCACGCCTGCTCAAGCGCGGCGGTCCCGCCGCGGGGCATCGCAGCGACCCGGACTGGAAGCCGGAGGAGGAGTGGCGGGACGACGCGGTCGACGAAGAGGAGTTCACCGACGTCGAGCAAGACCCCGAGCAGGGCTTCGAGGAGGACGCCGAGCCTGACAACGACGAGGATGACGAGGTGCGCCGTCGGGGCGCGGTCGTCGTGACGGTTGCCGCCCCCCACGCCACCGGCGCCGACGAGCCGGACTACCTGGACGTCGACGTGGTCGACGAAGACTCTGGGGCCCTTCCGGCGGGAGCCAGTGCCCGCGCCGGGAAGCCCGCGCTGCCGACGGTCGACGACCCCGCCGACGACGCCGATCCGGAGGTCGATCGCCTGGAGCCGGCCGACGACGAATACGAATACGAATACGTCGAGGACACTTGCGGTTTGGAAGTCGCGGAGGACGACTCCGCGGACATCCACGAGGCGCCACCGAGGGTCGCGCACGGCAGGTCGCGGCGGCGCCGGTTCGACACCAAGACCGCCGCCGCGGTCACTGCCCGCAAATACGCCTTCCGCAAGCGCGTGTTGATAGCGATGGCGGTGATGCTGATCGGCTCGGCCACCGCGGCCTTCGAAGTGACGCCGGCCGCGTGGTGGATCTGCGGTAGTGCCACCGGGATGACGGTGCTCTACCTGGCGTATCTGCGCCGGCAAACCCGCATCGAGGAGAAAGTGCGGCGGCGCCGGATGCAGCGGATGGCGCGGGCGCGGCTTGGTGTGGAGAACACCCGGGACCGCGACTACGACCTGGTGCCGTCGCGGCTGCGCCGTCCCGGCGCGGTGGTTCTCGAGATCGACGACGAGGACCCGATCTTTTCGCACCTGGACTACGCAATGCCGTCGCGGGGCTACGGCTGGCCTCGCGACCTGCCGCGGGCCGTGGGCCAGTAGCGCGCGCGGTTCGGCCATTACCCGTTGCGGCTGGTAGCCTGCTAGCGGTCAGGGGCTATGGCGCAGTTGGTAGCGCGACTCGTTCGCATCGAGTAGGTCGGGAGTTCGAATCTCCCTAGCTCCACGCAGTTTGAGCAGGTTGCAACCCCTGCAACCGTGGCCTCAGCTGAATGCCGGCGCGACGAACCGCCGCAAGATTTCTTGTTCGGCCTCTGTGTTGCCGATCGGCAGGTAGGCCAGCGACATCACCACATGGACGATCCAGCGCGCCGCCTGCGGATCGTCGTCGGTCAGTCCGCTGAGTTCGGCGGCGAGGCGGCTCAGCACGGGTGACGAGTGCAGTTCGCTGAGCTCGGGTGCGGTGACCGCACCCATCATCAGTCGCCGCATGGGGTCGGACCTGATCTGCTCGAGCGCCACCGTGATTGCCGTCATGACCCGCTCGCAGCCACCCATGCCCGCGACCGCGCGCCCAACGGTGTCGATGATGCCCGCTGCGATGCGCATCAGAACGGCATCCCGGAGCTGCGCTTTGCCGCCCACGTGGCGGTAGATGGTTGCGCGCGAACAATGCACGCGCGCCGCCAAGGTGTCGATATCGAGGGCGTCCAGCCCGTCGCGGACCACCAGATCGGTGGCGGCGGCGTAGATGCGATCCGCCGCCGCCGCTCGGCGGTCATCGATCCAATCGTTTCGAACCACCCGACGTGCTCCTTGTTCCGCTTTCGATCTATCATCGCAATTTTGCGACACAATGCTCTCAACATCTCACGATTTGGCCAGGTGTAGCGGGCACCCATGAGACGACGGCAACCTTGACCACCGACGGGCGGTATCAACCTGCGCCGAGTCGTTGACATCGCCGGTCGCCGCAGCTCAGCGTGGAGAAATGACGCAACTGGATGGTGGCCTCGGCATCGCGCTGTTCCACGATGCCTACCTGCAAGACCCGTATCCGCTCTACCAGCGCATGCAATCGGCCGGGCATGTCCACCGGATCGGTGATTCGCAGTTCTATGCGGTGTGCAGTTGGGACGCGGTCACCGAGGCCCTCGGACGTTGCGACGACTTCTCCTCGAACCTCACCGCGACCATGATGTACCAGCCGGAGGGCACGGTGACGCCGTTCGTGATGGGGGAACTCGGCGGACCGACCCAGGCGTTGGCGACCGCTGACGATCCCGCGCACGCGGCGCACCGGAAGGCGCTGCTGCCGCAATTGGCGGCGAAACGCATCCTCGCCTTTGAGCCATTCATCGCTGAGACCGCCGCGCGGATCTGGGACGCCTCGATGCGCGACGGACGCATCGAGTGGATGAGCGCGATGGCGAATCGGCTGCCGATGATGATCGTCGGGAGGATCATCGGCGTTCCCGACGACGACATCGACACGCTCATCCGTTGGGGATACGCCGCCACCCAAGTGGTCGAGGGACTCGTCACGCAAGATCAGCTGGATGCCGCGGGCATCGCGGTGTTGGAACTCGGCGGTTACATCACCGACCAGTTCCAACGGGCCGTGGCCAGACCGCAAGACAACCTGCTCGGCGACCTTGCCATGGCATGCGCGTCCGGTGAGTTGGACGACGCGACCGCCCTGGTCATGATGATCACGCTGTTCAGTGCCGGCGGCGAGTCCACCGCCTCGTTGATCGGTTCCGCCGCCTGGGTTTTGGCGACCCAGCCCCACATTCAGCGGCAACTGCGCGACCGACCGGAACTGCTCGGTGTGTTCGTTGAGGAAGTGCTGCGCTACGAACCGCCATTTCGCGGTCACTACCGCCACGTCGTCAACGACACCACGCTGTGCGGGGTCGACCTTGAAGCCGGTTCGCGGCTGCTGTTGCTGTGGGGCGCGGCTAACCGAGACCCAGCGCACTTCGACGATCCCGGACACTTTCGACTGGACCGATCCGCCGGCAAGGGGCACATCACCTTCGGCAAAGGCCCACACTTCTGCGTCGGAGCCGCGCTCGCCCGGTTGGAGGCGAGGATCGTGCTCGGTCAACTCCTCGAACGCACCCGTGACCTCAAAGCCGCCGATGTCGGGCGGTGGCTCCCGAGCCTGCTGGTGCGACGCCTCGAGCGCCTACAACTCGCTACCACGCCCCCGGATTTGGGCGTGGTCTGACCCCCGGTGCGCGACCGTCAGGCGCGTATACCCGAGCCGAGCGAAAACAAGGCCGGCGCCAAGGGTTTGGTGGCGTAGGTGCGCGCGCCCGACGATACGGTCAGCACGATCCGTCGTGGTTGACCATCGACGCCTTCGGCAACGTCTGCGAAGCGCTGCGCCTGGTGCAGCGTGGTGCTGAAAACCGCGCTCCCGCCAGGCGGAATGTCGTGCGGAACCGCAGTGCCGCCAATCGCGTCCGCGACGGGTACCAGGGACGCACCGCCGGGGTCAGCGCGGATTGCCCACCCACCGACATGGAAGGATGCCCGCCCCGTGTTGACCACCTTGACGCCGACGATGAGATGGCCGGGCGGGAGTTGACCCGCGGCGTTGAGCAGAGACTCCCGCACGTCGCTGCTCGCGTCGGTAGCCACCAGCCCGTCGGGCGTATACAGACCGATTACGGCCGTCAGTTTCGGTCGGTCGCCGCGCAACCGCACCGCGATCATCTGCCAGGTGAGGGACAGCGCCGCGAGCACCGTGGCGACCACGCCGAGTACGAATGCGGCGATGGTCACCGCGTGTCGCCCAACTTGTCGACCATGACGGTCAACGCTACCCGTGGGTGCGGCCCGCGCAATGCCCGGGAGGACGTATGGCGCTGTGCCGAAGGCGATCCCGCGCGAAGCCTGATGAAGATCAAAATTTCGGCTGAGCATTCGCTAAGACACCGTTGCGGCGCCGGATTTTGTCACCGCCGCCCCCTAGTGTCGGGAGCATGAGCACCAAGTACTACCTGCAGAAGGTACCCGTCGAATCCGTCCAGCCGGGCTTCTCGTTGGCCATTCGAACGGGCGGCGACTATCGCCATTTCCAGGTCGACTGCACGCAGATGTGGCAGCGGAGCGGTCAGCCGGTGATGATCAAGCTCGTGTCGGAGCCCATCAATGGTGGCGAGCCGCGGGTCTTGGAATATGAAGCGGGAACGCCGGTAATCCGGCTCCTCGGCGTGTGCGAGGCCGCCTCGTAGTGCGTGGCGGGTGCTCGCTAGCCGGGCTTAGCGGCGGCGACGAACTGCAAGGCGCGCTGTGTCTGCTGCTCGACGTCGGCCAGCCCGGCCGACGAGAACAGGTCGACGAAGGCGTGCCGGTCGAACATTGTGAGCCCGATCGTGCGTGCGGCAATGTTCACGGCGTAGCGGATCGGAGGTTCTTGCCCGGCATAGCTGGTGAGGATCGCGATCCGGCCACCCGGCCGCAGCACCCGCACCATCTCGCGGGCGATCCGGAACGGCTCGGGCATCAGATACAACGCGCCGAAACAGCAGACGGCATCGAATGTTTCGTCGCCGAATGGCAACATGCGGGCGTCACCACGGACATAACACGTTCGCGGCCCGCGGTTGTCCAGCGCGGCCCGAGTCAGCATCGGCGCAGAAATGTCGAACCCGACCGCAAGACCCCCGTCCGGTAACTGCCGGGACAACGGCTCGGTGAAATTGCCGGGCCCACAACCGATATCGAGCAACGTGTGGGCACCGCCGAGCCGTAGGGCCACCGCCGCGCGGCGCTGCTCGGCTCCGGTGGTGACACCGCTGGCAAGGTAGAAGGAAGTCGGTCGCCATAGCCGTTCGTACACGGTGGCGACGAACCGGCTGTTCATCGCGCGCTGCGCGAACGTCGGAACCGGAGAACTTGTCGATTCGCCCAACACGTCGAGGAAGCCGTGCCGCAGCGCGGCGCCGGTGGTCAGCAGACCGCGGGTCAACTCGGTCGGATCCTGGCTCGTGTTCATGGGGTCCGCTTTCGTGTTCTTGCCGCAGTGGCAGCTTACGTCATAGCCTGAGTCGGATCAGACCGCGAACTGGGCCTGGTGTCGCGGCGGATTGCAGGGGGATGGCCGAATTGACCGGCGCGCGAGTCGTAGATCT
The DNA here is from genome assembly GCF_963853665.1 of Mycobacterium decipiens. Taxonomy (NCBI): domain Bacteria; kingdom Bacillati; phylum Actinomycetota; class Actinomycetes; order Mycobacteriales; family Mycobacteriaceae; genus Mycobacterium; species Mycobacterium decipiens. Next base: position 4,232,278 of record NZ_OY970459.1, on the reverse strand, counting down.
AGCGGGAATGGACATCTTCGAGGGATGCCCGGCCGAGGACTTGGTGTCGCTGGCGGCCGGCCTGGTACCGCTGCGGGCCGCTGCCGGCCAAGTGCTGATGCGGCAGGGCGAGCAACCCGTTTCCTTTCTGCTGATCACGTCGGGTAGCGCCGAGGTCAGCCATGTTGGCCACGACGGTGTAGCGATCGTCGAGCGGGTGCTGCCCGGCGTGATCGTCGGCGAGGTCGCGTTGCTTCGCGACATCCCACGAACCGCAACGGTCACCGCCATCGAGGGGCTGACCGGCTGGATCGGTGACAGCGACGCCTTCGCCACGATGGTGCACATCCCCGGGGTCATGGAGCGGCTGCTGCGCACAGCCCGACAGCGTCTCGCCGCTTTTGTCACGCCGATTCCGGTGCGGCTTCGGGACGGGACCCAACTGCTGCTGCGCCCGGTGCTGCCCGGTGACCGCGAGCGGACCGTGCACGGACACGTCCATTTCTCCGCCGAGACGCTGTATCGGCGGTTCATGTCGGCCCGTGCTCCCAGCAAGGCGTTGATGCGCTACCTGGCCGAGGTCGACTACGTCGATCACTTCGTCTGGGTGGTGACCGACGGAGACGACCCCGTGGCGGACGCGCGCTTTGTTCGAGACGAAAACGATCCAACGGTCGCCGAGATCGCGTTCACGGTCGCCGACGCATATCAGGGCAGGGGGATCGGAAGCTTTCTGATCGGTGCGCTGTCGGTCGCCGCGCGGGTCGACGGCGTCGAAAGGTTTTCCGCGCGGATGCTTTCCGGCAATCTGTCGATGCGCACCATCATGGACCGCTACGGTTCGGTGTGGCAGCGCGAGGACGTCGGCGTCATCACCACCGTGATCGATGTACCGGGCGGCCGTGACTTGGGTTTCGGACACGAGATGGCAGACCGGATCAGGCGGGTGGCCCGGCAGGTGATCGACGCCGTCGGCTGACGCCGCAATTCGGCCGACGGTTCGATTGCGTGCGGAGGCCGCGCCTGCGCGGAAATCGAGATCTGTCGTGATAGGAACGCCGCATGCGGCCGTTCTGTATTGGCCCGGTGGCGATCCTCATGGTGCTGCTAGCGGCCGCATGCGCTGCGCCGACCCCGCCCATGCTGGCGCCCGCTGCGCCGTCGCCGTCAGCTCAAGCGGGCGCGGTAAACCCGGCCAATATCAAGAGGATCGGTCGAGAGCTGCCGCCAGGCTATGAGGTGACCGGCGTCCCCAGCGCAGCCTCACCCAGGGTGGTCTGGGGTCTCGGCGCGGATCCGGCGGATGTCGCAGCCAAGCCGCCGCAATGCCTGACACTCGCCGACCCGGGTGATGGACGTGACCCGTCGGCGCAGGGCGTTTCCGCGTCCGGTGCGGGCGGCATCGTCGACGCGGTGGTCGTCGCCGTGCGGTCGGGCCCGGTTGGCCTGGACAGCAACATCGTTGCGGCCTGCGGGCGGTGGACCCTCACGGCCGGGCCCGCCACGGCCAGCGTGAGTCTTGGCGACGCCCCCCGCATCGACGGCGCGGAAACTCTGGGCATGGTGGCCGACGTCGCGACGTCGGTCGAGTCCGGAACCGAAATCGGTTCGCGGGTATACACATTCATCGCCTATCTGGACGATCACTACGCCTTTACCACCCTGACCACCGATCCCGGGTCGGTGGCGCCGCCGCTGGCATCGCAGTTCGCGGCCGATCTGCTGGTCAAAACGGTGTCGACGTTACGCAGCTGAGCGCGTGGGTTGGGTAGATTGGCCACGATGCGCAAGGTGGTACTGGCAGTCGGATCGGTGTGCTGGCTGGTCGGCTGCTCATCGGGTGCCAACTCCGCAGCGCCCCCGACTGGCGACATCGCCAAGGTGGCCGACGTGAAGTCGGGCTTTGGCCCCGACTTCAAGGTCACCGATATCGCTGTCAGGGCCATCGATCCCCAGTTCTTCTCCGCCCGCAAACTGCCCGACGGGCTGAGTTTTGATCCGGCGAACTGCGCGAAGATGGCGGCGGGCCCTGAGCTGCCAACGGGGTTGCAGGGCAACATGGCCGCCGTCTCCGCCGAGGGCAAGGGCAACCGGTTCGTGGTCATCGCGGTGGAGACTTCCGAGCCGCTGCCGGGCCGCGATCCCGGGAAGGACTGCCGCAAGGTGACATTTGCCGGGACCCAGCTGCGGGGCGGCATCGAGGTGGTCGAGGCGCCGCACATCGACGGGACGCAGACGCTGGGCGTGCATCGGGTGTTGCAGGCGATGGTCGGCGGGGCGGCGCGCACCGGCGAACTTTACGACTACTCCGCTCGGTTCGGCGACTACCAGGTGATCGTCATCGCCAATCCGCTGGTGATCCCCGGACAGCCGGTTGCCCGGGTCGACACGCAACGCGCCCGGGACCTGCTCGTGCAGGCGGTGGCCGCGGTCCGCGGTTGACCGGCTAGCGAACGTCGCGCGGCCGGAACTGGATGCTGACCCGCGGACCCGCGGGTGCAGCCGTCTTGGGCACCGAATGCTCCCACGTGCGTTGACACGACCCGCCCATCACCAGCAGATCGCCGTGCGCCAGCGGCAGTCGCAACGAAGGACCGCCGCCACGCGGCCGCAGCGCGAAGACGCGGGTGGCGCCCAGGCTGACGATTGCCACCATGGTGTCCTCGGTGTTGCCGCGACCAACGGTGTCGCCATGCCAGGCGACGCTGTCGGAGCCGTCGCGGTAGTAACACAGCCCGGCGGTGGTGAAGGGCTCACCCATTTCGCCGCCGTAGATGTCGTTGAGCCGCCGGCGTATCCGCGCGAGCTGAGGATGCGGCGGATCTTCGACGGTCAGGTCGTGAAAACTCACGAGTCGCGGCACGTCGACCACCCGGTCGTACATCTGCCGGCGCTCGGCGCGCCACGGCACCATGGACAGCAGCGCATCCAGCAGCTCTGCCCCGCCCGATGGTTCGCCGGTCAGCCAGCCCGAGCGGATGTCGACAAAGGCTCCGTCGCCGAGCTGTCTTCGCTCGTTGTGCTCGAACAGCGAGCCCTGAACCGCGATCGCCACGCCCCTGAGTTTATCGCACACCAGTTCGATGAGGCGGTGCACGATGCGAAGGTTGGGGCCGGCGCGGCTACGGTTTGAGCTGTGGGTGTCGAATTGGGGTCCAATTCCGAGGTTGGCGCGCTACGAGTCGTCATTCTGCACCGCCCGGGAGCCGAACTGCGTCGGCTAACGCCGCGAAATAGTGACCAGCTGCTGTTCGACGGGCTGCCCTGGGTATCCCGCGCGCAGGAGGAGCATGACGAGTTCGCCGAGCTGCTGCGATCCCGCGGGGTGCAAGTGCTGTTGCTGTCCGACCTGCTGACTGAGGCGCTGCACCACAGCGGGGCGGCCCGCGTGCAGGGCATCGCGTCTGCCGTCGACACGCCGCGGCTCGGACTGCCGCTGGCGCAGGAGCTTTCGGCCCACCTGCGTGGCCTTGACCCGGTCAGGCTGGCTCATGTGCTGACCGCCGGCATGACGTTCGACGAGCTTCCCGCGGACACCCGCACCGCGGTGTCGTTGGTGCTGCGCATGCACCATGGCGGGGATTTCGTCATTGAGCCGTTGCCGAACCTGGTGTTCACCCGCGACTCGTCGATATGGATCGGGCCGCGATTCGTGATTCCATCGCTGGCGCTGCGAGCGCGGGTCCGTGAAGCGTCGTTGACCGACCTCATCTACGCCCATCACCCGCGGTTCACCGGTGTGCGGCGTGCCTACGAATCGCGCACCGCTCCGGTTGAGGGTGGCGACGTGCTGTTGCTCGCCCCGGGGGTGGTCGCTGTCGGGGTAGGCGAGCGGACCACGCCGGCGGGTGCGGAAGCGTTGGCGCGCAGCCTTTTTGACGATGATCTCGCACACACTGTGCTGGCCGTGCCGATCGCCCAGCAGCGCGCGCAGATGCATCTGGACACGGTGTGCACGATGGTCGACACCGATACGGTGGTGATGTACGCCAACGTTGTCGACAGGCTAGAGGCGTTCACGATCCTGCGCACGCCCGACGGCGTGACGATCAGCGATGCGGCCCCTTTTCCGGACGCAGCGGCCAAGGCGATGGGGATCGACAAGCTGCGCGTCATACACACCGGGTTGGACCCCGTCATCGCCGAACGCGAACAGTGGGACGATGGCAACAACACTTTGGCGCTAGCGCCCGGTGTCGTCGTCGCCTATGAGCGCAACGTACAGACCAACGCCCACCTGCAGGACGCGGGTATCGAAGTGCTCACCATCGCGGGCTCCGAACTGGGCACGGGCCGGGGCGGGCCGCGCTGTATGTCGTGTCCGGCCGCGCGCGATCCGCTCTAGCTCGCGCGTCAAGGTGAGCGACCGCTACACCGCCCGGTAGATGCCGGCCGAGATCCAACGCGGTGCGCGCCGGCTTGCCACCGGTAGCCCTCACAGCCGTCACGGCATTCTCGGCGCAGCTCACCGCCAGCTGGGCAGCCAGATCTCCATGTTCCAGGTCTGTTGCGAGATCGGCATGCCGGTGAGCACCGGATACAGCCAGGCGAAATTGGTTACCACTAAAGCCACGTAGCAGGAGACGACGATCAGGCCGAGCGTGCGTCGCTCCGAGCCGGGAACGGGGTGGTGGTAGAGGATATCGCCGAGAATCAGCGAAATGCCCATCACCAGGAACGGCGCCATCGTCGCTGCGTAGAAGAAGTACATCTGCCGGTCCATGTCGGCGAACCACGGCAACCAACCGGCGCAGTAGCCGACCAGCACCACCGCGTAGCGCCAGTCCCGGCGCACGAACATCCGCCAGGCGGCATAGGCGAGGACCGGCACGGCCAGCCACCACATCGCCGGCGTGCCGACCAGCAGCTGGGCCTTGACGCACGACTGGGCGCCGCAGCCGGCAACGTCCTGTTGGTCGATGGCATACAGGACCGGCCGCAACGACATGGGCCAGCTCCACGGTTTGGATTCCCACGGGTGGTAGTTGCCTGCGGAGTTCGTCAGGCCCGCATGGAAGTGGAAAGCCTTGGCGGTGTAGTGCCAGAGCGAGCGAATGGCATCGGGCAGCGGGATAACCGAGTGTCGACCAACCGCCTGGCCCACCGCGTGCCGGTCGATGGCGGTCTCGGAGGCGAACCACGGGGCATAGCTGGCCAGGTAGACCGCGAGCGGGACTAGCACCAGCGCATACCCGGTGGGAACCACATCACGTCGCAATGTCCCCAGCCACGGTCTTGGCACCTGATATTGACGTCGCGCCGCCACGTCGAACGCCAGCGACATCGCGCCGAAGAACAGCACGAAGTACAGGCCGGACCACTTTGTCGCGCAAGCCAATCCCAGCAGCACCCCGGCGCCGAACCGCCACCAGCGCACGCCCAACCTGGGGCCCCACACCGTGGCGGCGCTGCGGCCCTCCAGGAGCGTGATGTGCATCCGTTCCCGGACCCGATCGCGGTCGACGATCAGCGCGCCGAACGCCGCGACCACGAAGAACGTCAGAAAGCCGTCCAGCAGCGCGGTCCGCGCGGTGACAAAACTGACCCCGTCGCAGATCAGCAGCAGGCCGGCGATGGCGCCGACCAGCGTCGACCGGCTGATTCGCCGCACGATGCGCACCACCAGGGCCACCAGTACCACGCCCAGCAGGGCCCCGGTGAACCGCCAGCCGAGTCCGTTGTAACCGAAGATTGCCTCGCCTATCGCGATCAGCTGCTTACCGACCGGAGGGTGCACAACCAGGCCGTAGCCGGGGTTGTCCTCCACCCCGTGGTTGTTCAGCACCTGCCAGGCCTGAGGTGCGTAGTGCTTCTCATCGAAGATGGGGGTGTCGGCGTCGGTCGGAGAACCCAGGTTCAGGAACCGGGACACCGCGGCGAGGAGGGTAATCACGCCGGTCACGATCCAGCCGCGCAATCGGTCTACCGGCCCGAAATCAGCGACCGGCACCAGCGGTCCGGGGCTGACCACGGGTGCTTCCCGCTCCTGGGCAACGGCGGGGGTTTCTCGGGGCGGGGCGGCCATCGGTGTCGATCGTAGGCTGTCGGTCATGACCTCTGGTCGCCTGTTGCTCGGCGCAACCCCGCTGGGTCAGCCCTCGGATGCCTCGCCACGCCTGGTCGACGCGTTGGCCAGTGCCGATGTGGTGGCGGCCGAGGACACCCGGCGCGTGCGAACCTTGGCCAAGGCTCTCGATATCCGGATTGGCGGACGGCTGGTCAGCTTGTTCGACCGGGTGGAGGCGGTGCGGGTGACTGCCCTGCTCGACGCGGTCATCACCGGTGCGACGGTGCTGGTGGTCAGCGACGCCGGGATGCCGGTGATCAACGACCCCGGCTATCGGCTGGTTGCGGCGTGTGTCGACGCCGGGGTTCCGGTGACGTGTTTGCCGGGGCCGTCCGCGGTGACGACCGCGCTGGTGGTGTCCGGTCTGCCGGCGGAGAAGTTCTGCTTCGAGGGTTTCGCCCCGCGCAAGGGCTCGGCGCGGCGGGCATGGCTGGCCACCCTGGCCGAGGAGCGGCGCACCTGTGTGTTCTTCGAATCACCGCGTCGGTTGGCCGCGTGCCTGCGCGATGCCGCCGAGCAGCTCGGCGGCGCCCGGCCGGCGGCGATCTGCCGGGAGCTGACCAAGGTGCACGAGGAAGTGGTGCGCGGATCGCTTGACGAGCTGGCCGCCTGGGCGTCCGGGGGCGTGCTCGGCGAGATCACCGTGGTGTTGGCCGGCGCGGCCCCGCGTCCGGACCTGGCGTCGCTGTTGGCTCAAGTGGAGGAATTCGTCGCGGGGGGTATTCGCGTCAAGGACGCCTGCAGCGAGGTGGCGGCGGCGCATCCCGGGGTGCGCACGCGTCAGCTCTACGAGGCCGTGCTGCAATCACGCCGGGAGGCGGAGGCACCTGGGGCAGCGGAACTGTAGCCGCGGGTCAGGTTAGGGGGTGCACACTCCGATGGGGCCAAATGAAGGTGTGCACACCCGTGGGTGCGGAAGCGCCGGCAGTGCCGGAGGTCCCGGCAGTGCCGGAGGTGCCGGTAGTGCGGGCGGTGCCGGCAGCGCCGGCGCCGCCGGGAGCGGGGGCACACCCGCGGGCAATGCCGGGAGACCGGGCGGTAGACCGCCCGCCAGCGCCGGCAGCGCCGCCGCGCCCGCGGCCAGGGCCGCCGGATCCACCCCCGGCAGCGCCGCCGCGCCCGCGGCCAGGGCCGCCGGATCCAGCCCGGGCAACGCCGCCGCGCCCGCAGCCAGAACCGCCGGATCCACCCCCGGCAGAGCCGCGGCCAGCACCGCCGGATTCGCCCCAACCAGAGCGGCCAGCATCGCCGGATCCACCCCCGGCAGGCCAGCCGGCAGACCGGCCGCCAGCATCGGCAGACCACCTGCCACCAGCGCGGTCAGCTCCGCCGGCGACATTGCTGGCAAACCCGGCAAGCTCGTCGGCAGACCGGCCGCCGCCGCCATCGCGATCAGATCCGTCGGCGATACGCCCGGCAGACTCGGAAAACCCACACCCGGCAGACCGCCCGCTGCCGCCAACGCGACCAGGCTCGCCGGCGTCACGCCGGGCAGGCCCGGCAAACCCACCGCCGGCAGCGCACCCGCTGCTGGCACCCCGGGCAGCAGCAGGGAGCCCACCGTGCTTGCTGTTTCGCGGACTCCCGGCAGGATCCCGGAGGACTCCAGCGCGTTTACTGCGAGCACAAGATAGGTGACCGCGACCGCGCTTGAGGTCAAAACGCCCGCGGTCGTGGCTCCCACGCCCAGGACCCCATTCACGACCGCGGCGGCCGTGTTCACCCCGGTGATTGGGTCGGGTATACCAGGGACGCCGACGCCGGGAATGCCGATGCCGGGAACGCCGATGCCGGGAATGCCGATGCCGGGAACGCCGACGCCGGGGATCCCAATGCCGGGGATGCCGACGCCCGGAATCCCGATGTCAGCTATGTCCGGCGCGGCCGCGTTCGGCAGGGCAGGTCCGGGCGGCAGGGCGGCCGCGGGGGGCAGGGCCGAGATGCCCGCGCCAGGCGCGCCGGGGGTTCCCGGCGTGGCCACCCCGGGTACCGCGCGGGCGGCCGGTCGCGGAAGCAGAGCCGGCGCGATCGCGTCGACCGCCGGCTGGACGGGCGCCGGTACCGCGGGCTGCGCTGCGGCGGGCCCCGGTTGTGTCACGTGGTCGGGCATCAGGACCGATGCCAGACGATCGCATTGCTGGCCGGCAACACACGTCCCGCCCGCAATTCGCTCCTGTGAAGACAACGTTAACGGCGCTACCGCCAGCGTCCCCCCTACCACGGCAGCGGCCGCGGTGCCAACGACAGCGATTCTCATCGCAAACCCCTCTCGAGCCCCTCTCGAAATTCGACACGCGACAGACACGCGTCAATGGCTTGAGCTTAGGCGCACCTGGCCCACCGCGTGGGCGTTCGGCGAAATTCACCACGCTGGCTGCCGCCAGTTTGCTGGCTAACCGACCCGGGTCGCGGTCGCCGTGGTCGGCTGCCCGACGATGGGAGCAGCTTTGTGCAGGCATTCCTCCCATTCGGCGGCGGGATCGGAGTCTGCGGTGATCCCGCCGCCGACGCCCAGCACGGCGTTGCCGGTGGTGTCGAACTCGACGGTGCGGATTGCGACGTTGAGCTCGCATCCGGCGATTGGGGAGGCCAAACCAACTGTGCCGCAATATATCCCGCGACGATGCTGCTCCCATTGCGAAATCAATTGGCGAGCCCGAAGTTTGGGTGTGCCGGTGACCGAAGCCGGCGGAAAGGCGGCGTCTAGCAGCGCTGACGTCGGCTGCTTGAGCGGAACTCGCGCCGACACCGTGGACACCAGGTGCCACACTCCCGGCGCTCGTCGCACCACCAACAACTCGGGCACCGTCACCGTCCCGGTTACCGCCACCCGGCCGAGATCGTTGCGGACCAGATCCACGATCATGATGTTCTCGGCCACCTCTTTGGCCGAGGCCCGCAGCGCCGACGGCTGGGCATCCAACGGAAGCGTGCCCTTGATCGGGCTCGACGTCACAACGGCACCACGGCGCCGCAGGAATAGCTCCGGGGATAGCGACGCGACCGCGCCCCACCCTCCCGCGACAAAGGCGGCCCGGGCGGCAGAGGTACGACCGAACCCGTCGATGAAGAAGTCCAGCGGGGACCCGACGACCGTCCCGGAGAACTGCGTGCACACGCATGCTTGGTAGACCTCGCCGGCGGCGATCGCTTCCAGGCAGGCCAGCACCCCGTCCCGGTGCGCCGCCCGGTCGGCCGGTTCCCAGTCGATCCGGCAATCCGGGGTGGGTCGGTTGACCGATGCCGGGATTGCCGCCAGCGCGCTGGCCAGCCAGCCCGCTATCGGGGAACCGGACAAGCTCTCGTACCACCACTGCCCGTCTCGATCGCGGCGTAGCACGCAGTCGGTCCAGCCGCCGGCGGCTTCCGGGATCCGGTGAGGTCGCCCGTCCGCGCCGGCGTCCGGGTAGGACAGGTAGCCGACCCAGCCGCCGCCCACCGCCCCGCTAGCGGCATCGGGCCCGTTGCCGCCCGGCGGGACCGCGAACACGTCGTCGCGGCTGACCGGTTGTATCGACACACTCGGAGCGATCACCGCCCGCGCACCGAACCATTCACCGGTCAGCGCGGCCGGTGGCGGCAAATCGAGTCGACGGGTGGCGCGGCCGACGGCCCGGAGCACCGCGGGTGCGCCGCCAAGATCGCCGAGTCGCTCGATTCGCACCGTTCTAGCTTGACAGAACGGTGGATTTTCGCAGCGCAAGTGTTGCTGCGGGGGCTCAGCCGCGGCTGATGGTGCGGGCCGTCGCCAGGGTCGTCAACTTGTCGGGGTTGCGCATCACATAGAAATGCGTGATCTTGTCGTCGACGATTTCCAACGTGATCACCCCTTCAAGGTGTCCGTCGAGGTAGAGCAAGACCGCCGGCGCGCTATTGCACGTCACCGTCTGCACCTGCAACTGCGCCCCCGCCTTGCGCATCAGCCCGGCAATGGCCCTGGCCACCCGCTCGGCGCCGACCACCGGCCGGCGGGCCGCCGACACTTTTCCGCCGCTGTCGGCCAGCCAGGTCGCGTCCGGGGCGAGCATCGCCATCAGCGCCGCCACGTCGCCGTTGGCCGCCGTTTGGAGGAACGCAGCGGTGATCTGCTCGTTGCGTCGCGGATCCACGCTGTCGAAGCGCTTGCGTCGGGCCCGCACATGTTCCCGGGCCCGGTGGGCAACCTGTCGCACGGTCGGCGCCGGCTTGCCCACCGCCTCGGCGATCGCGCCGTAGTCGAATCCGAACACCTCGCGCAGCACGAACACAGCGCGTTCGTCGGGACTCAGCGTCTCCAGCAACACCAGCATCGCCATCGAAACCGATTCCGCCAGAACGACATCGGCCGACGGATCCTGGTCGTCGAGGAGCAGCGGCTCGGGCAGCCACGGGCCCACGTACTCCTCACGGCGGCGGGCACCGGCCCGCAACGCGTTGAGTGCCTGCCGGGTGACTAGCTGGGCCAGATAGGACTTGGTGTCGCGCACCGTCGACAGGTCGACATCCGCCCACCGCAAATAGCTGTCCTGCAACACATCATCGGATTCTGTTGCCGAGCCCAGGATTTCGTAGGCGATGGTGAATAGCAGCGGACGCAGCAGGGTGAACCGCTCGGCGTGCTCAACTCCCGAGGATGACGGGTCCGACGGACCCGTCATCGCAGCGCGACCTGTCGATCGGCGGCCAGCCCGGCGGGCCGGTCGCCGCCTTTGAGCCACCAGTACGAGCCGGGTTTCGCCGCTTCGCGGCGAAGCGCCCACAATGTGCCCTTGCAGACCGCCTCCTTGATGGATGCGCTCACGCGGCCACCCACGGCCACGTTTACCGGGGTGTCGTCGGTGCGGGCGAACTGGACGGTTCCGTGGTTGCGGCCCAGGCTGATGCACTGCCCGACGAACGCCTGGTTCAGCGGTGCGGGCGTTCCTCCGGCGATGCGGCTGAGCACGGAGTTGGCGGCCTGCGCGGCCAACGGTCCGGCGGCCTGACAGCTCATCCGCAACGGCTCACCGGACGGCGCGACGGCGTCACCGGCAGCCACGACACGCTCATCGTCGAGGCTGGTGAGTGTTTCATCGGTGAGCAGTCGGCCCAGCGTGTCGGTGCGTAGCCCACTGCGGTTGGCCAGATCCGGCACGGTGAAGCCCGCCGTCCACACCGTCACCGCGCTGGGCAGCACCGCGCCGTCGGCCAGTACCACCTGATCGCGGCGCACCTGGCTGACTGCGGTGGCATCGAGCACCGTGACGCCGAGTTTGCGCAGCTGCCTGGCCACCGAACGCCGGCCCCGGTTGCTCAGCGAGGGACCCAGCCGGCCGCCGCACACCAGGGTCACCCGGCGGCCCCGTTCGGCCAGCTCGGCGGCCGTTTCGATGCCGGTCAGGCCGCCGCCAACCACGCTGATGGGCGCATCGGGACCCGCATCGGCGAGGGCGGACCGCAGCCGGGTAGCGCTTTCCAGATCGGCCACCGAATACCCGAACTCGGCCGCGCCGGGCGCCGTGGGCGGGGCGGTGGTGCTGCCCACTGCGTAGATCAGGTAGTCGTAGCCCAGCACGTCGCCCGAGGCCAGCGTCACCCGGCGGGCCCCGGTATCGATGCGCTTCGCGCTGTCGACGACCAGCCGGATGCCGTCACCCAGCAGCGTCGAGTAGTCGGCGGTAGCGGTACCGCTGCCAGCGGCCAACTGGTGCAAACGGATTCGCTCGACGAAGACCGGACGCGGGTTGACCAGGGTGATGTCGATGTCGGCACGCTGGCGCAGGTGATTGGCGGCCATCGCTCCGGCGTATCCGCCGCCGACGACGACGACGTGAATGCGCTGCTCGGCTGGCTTGGTCATGGGTGTCTCCTCTGGTCGCGGTTCCGATGGGGCTTGTGCCCTTGAGACACCGCGGGCCGGCAGGCCGTGACAATCCGGGCCACGAGTGTGAGCTGTTTCACTATCGCACTATGCGTTCCCAGCCCGGCGTTCGTCCGGCGTGCCTAGCTGAGCACACCAAGTTCGATCCGTGACCGGCTCCGACGATTCCGACTTCTACCCGGTTGTCCGACTCGATATGCCGCGCGACGCGCTGACCCCAACAACGGTCACCCCCCACGGCCCTACTGGCGTGGTCACGACGGCGGCACGAGGTCAAGGTCGAGGGGCGTTGGTCCTTGGGTGCCGGTATCGAGCTCAGGTGTTCATGTGCAGCGATGTGCAGCGACGCGACGTCGGATCGGGCGCCACATCCGGCTACAATGGGCGGGGCGTGGCGCTCGCCGAGGAGCTGCTGGGTGTGCTTGTGCGGCGGCGTCACTTGCGACTCCCAACGTGAATGCTGGGAACGTGGCCGGGGACGCCGGTCGGCTCCGGGAGTCGTCGTCGTAGGCGACGCAGAACACGCTGCCCGAGACGACGCTGTGCGCTGCGCGTGTGGAAGCGATTGACGCGGAATGCCGCGATCGCTTGTGGGCGTGCTCAGATTGGCGGACACAGAACTGAACAGTTGGCTTCGTGTGTGGCCACTGCCCACCGTCGGTTCGGTGCGGCGCGGGTTCGGGCTGTGGTGCGCAGCTCAGCACGCTGTCTACAAGCTCCTTAGCAGGTTCGCATTCGTTGAACGCATGCACGTTGTCTCGTTGGACCGCCGCAATGCTCGTATGTCGCGGGACGTGAATGGGAGGCTCAGCCACGGCCTGGCCACGCGCGAAGATCTCGAGCGGATGCGGGAGGATCCGGGGCTTTCCATCGACAAAGTCAAGCTGGCGCAGTACGACGCTGGCAATCGTTGTCTGCTCAGTTTCCTGGACGGCAAGCTTGCCGGGTACACGTGGGTCGACGCTACGGGCCAGCCCGAACTCCTGCCGGGGCTGGTCGTGCGGGTGCCCGAGGAGTACCTATACCTCTATGCGGGGCTGACCCTGCCCGACTTTCGAGGTATGGGCTTGCAGGCCTACCGGCATTACGCGGTCCTCGAGTACGAGCGGTGGTGCAGGCGAGACGGGCTGCTGGCGATCGTGAGGCACACGAACTGGAGTTCGCGTCGAGCTGTGCACAAATGTGGCTACCGGCAGATCGGGTCGATATTTCTGGTCGGCACGCCGTCGCGGTTCATTGCGGTGCTCTCGCGGTCACTGCGGCAGCTGGGATTGGAGCGGGTCGCGAACTGAGCCAGCGAGGCGCGATTGGTTGTCGTTGTCCCGTCATCGGTGTGCTCATCAGCAGTTCGCATCACCGAGCGGTCTCTGTGCGCCAATTCGACGACGGTGTTGTCGATGCGGCGAACTGGGCGGTTCCGTGGCTTCGGCCCAGGCTGATGCACTGTCCGACGAACGCCTGGTTCAGCGGTGTCATCAATGGCTTACGCGAGTGAGCCCGTTCCTAGTCGCCCTTCGGCAAGAAGACGAAATTGTTGACGTAGACCCCACGTGCCGCCCAACCCGCCGCCCTGCCGCCGATGTTCGCCGGGTTCTGGTGCCGGGCGGCGTCGAACTCCTCGATGGGCCGGCGGTCGGCGTCCGGATCGGAGCCGAGGCTGAAGGAGCCGGCGTAGCCGAGCCCGGTCAAATACTCGGTGAGCGCGGCCACGGCGTTGGGGTGATGGCGTTCTTCGGCTTCCACCACGATCGCTGGCCGGTTGCGGACGAGCGTGTCCGCCGCGCCGCGCAGCACCGCCAGTTCGTGGCCCTCGACGTCGACCTTGACCAGGCCAACGTTGTCCAGGTGCAAATCGTCGAGGCGCTTGACCTGCACATCGATGGTGGTGATCGCTCCGCCGCAGGGGCCGCCCAGGTCGCCCAGGACGTTGTGGCCCTCGATCGTGCTGCGGCCCGGCTCGGACCGCACCACTCGCATGGCGGTGACGCCGGGCCGGTCCGACAGCGCCATCGCCTCGACCCGCACCTTGGCACCGAGGGCGCCGAACATTGCGGCCAGATCGCGGGCTTGGGCCGGTCGGGGTTCGAAGGCGATCACCGATCGTGACGAGCCGAGCATGGCGATCGTGAACTCGCCGACGTCAGCCCCGACGTCCAGCGAGACCCGGTTCGGGTCGCACAGGGAGCCAACCAGCGCCACGTCCGGGCGGGTCTGGCCGAGGCGCAACAGGATGCGGTATTTGCGCCGCCAGTACAGCCGCGGTGCCAGGGTCTTTGCCGCCGCGGCGAGCCACCGTTTGGGTGCGGGTGCGACGGGCATCTGCAGTGGTCTCCTGTTTCTTTGGCGACCGCAACCGTAACCGAGCCAGGCCACCGAACACCGAAATCCCAGTACACTCAAATCCTCATACACCAAGCAGACAACCGGGCGAACCCAGGGGCGTTTCGATTCGCATCGGTGTGCGGACGAGGGGGCTGCCGCAAAGACCCTCCCCGAACCGGGCCAGTCGTCCATAATTTGGGTCGAGTAACCCTGGGACACGTGCACGAATCGGAGGTCACGTTGCCGCGCAGCCTAGACCTCGTCGTCACTTCCGTTGCTACCCAGCTCATGCAGGCCACCGCGTCGACCGCGACGCAGGTGAGCCAACGGGTACTCGCCCAGCTCGTTACCCAGTTCGATGTGGACGGCAGCTTCTTGCGGCACCACGACCACGACATCCGCGCCTCGGTACTGGTCGCGGAGTGGCCGGCGCGAACCGACGTCCCGGACCCGGACCCGCACGCCGTCGTGCACTTCACCAGCGCCGACCCGGTGCTTGCGCAGTGTGAGCACGGTAGGAAGCCCGTCGTTATCCGGCCGGACCAGAACATCCGGTCCTTCCAGCGCTGGCTGGGGGGGACCAAACAGGCGGTGTGGCCCTCGGTGGCCGCCGCACCGTTGGTTTCGGGGGAGATGACCACCGGCGTGCTGGGCTTCATCAAGTTCGGTGCCAGGAAGTGGAAGCAAGAGGAGATCAACACCCTCGAGGCGATCGCGGCCCTGTTTGCGCAGCTTCAGGCCCGCATCGCGGCCGAAGAAAAGCTTCGCTACCTGGCCGAGCACGACGACCTGACCGGCCTTTACAACCGCCGGGCGCTGGTCGGGCATCTGTCCGACCGGCTAACCGCCGGCAGCCCGGGACCCGTCGCCGTCCTGTATCTCGATCTTGACCGGCTGAAATCGATCAACGACTACCTCGGCCACACCACCGGTGACTGGTTCATCCGCGTCTTCGCCGAACGCCTTCGCGTGTGCGCGGGTCCTGGCAGCATGATCGCCCGTCTGGGTGGGGACGAGTTCGTCGTCATTCCGGACCAGACGATGTCGGCTGGAACCGCCGAAACGTTGGCGCGTCGTCTTGCCACGATGCTGCGCGAACGGCTGGCCATCGGCGGCCACCAGATCACCCGCACCGTCAGCATCGGGTTGGCCATGGGGATGCCGGGGCGCGACAACAGCACCGATCTCCTCCGTCGTGCCGACGAGGCGGTCCTGACGGCCAAGCGAGCCGGCGGCAACCAGGTAGCGGTGTCCACCGACGACATGTCGCTGAAGAGCGCGTTCCGCAACGACATCGAGCTGCATTTGCAGGGCGACATCGACAGCGAAGCGCTGATGCTGCACTACCTGCCCGAGGTCGACTTGTGGACCGGCGCGATCGTGGCGGCCGAGGCGCTGGTCCGCTGGCGGCACCCGGTTTGGGGGCTGCTGTTGCCGGATGCGTTCATCGGGGTTGCCGAATCAACCAACCTTGCCGGCGAACTCGGCCGATGGGTGATGCGCAGCGCGTGTGCCGAGTTCAGTCGGTGGCGATCCAACGGCATCGGACAAAGCGCGGTACTGCGCATCAATGTGTCACCCGTTCAACTGATTACTCGCGGCTTCGTCCGCAGTGTCGCGGAAACCATCGAGGAGTTCGCTATTGACAGCGGATCGGTGTGCCTCGAAATCACCGAGCGCGCAGTGGTTCACGACATCGAAGCCACTCGCAAAACGCTTTCGGAGCTCAAGGAGGTCGGGGTTCAGCTTGCCATCGACGACTTCGGCACCGGTTACGCCGTGCTGTCGCATCTCAAATCCCTACCGGTCGACATGCTCAAGATCGACACCGGGTTCGTGCGCGACCTGGGCACCAACGCCGGTGACCTGGCGATCGTTCGGGCCATCATCGGTCTTGCCGAGGCGTTCGGACTTCAGTTGGTGGCCGAAGGTGTGGAGACACCCGCTGCGGCACTGACTTTGATGCAACATGGCTGCCACCGGGCGCAGGGGTTCTTGTTGTCGCGTCCCGTTCCGGGCAACGCCATGGAGGCGTTGCTGTCCGCGCGCTGGATGCCGATGCCGTTCCTCGCTGACCGCGAGGCGCTGACGCTCGGTGCGATCTAGTTACAGAATGGTTCGAAAAATTAGGAAAATCACACTGGTCGTCGTTGCGTGCGCAGCGCTGATGCTAGGTGGGCCGCTCAGCGGGTGTAGCGGCAACCAGAGCCACAGCAGTCCACTGACTGCGATGGTAAGTCCGGCCATACCGTCGACCGCTCAGGAGATCCCCAACCCGCTGCGCGGCCAGTACGAAGACCTCATGGAACCGCTTTTCCCGCAAGGCGAACCGGCGCAGCAACGCTATCCGGCTTGGCCCGCGTCCTACGATGCAAGCTTGCGCGTCTCCTGGCGGCAGCTGCAGCCCACCGATCCGCGCACCCTGGGCCCGGACGCTCCCGACGATCGCAAGTACGACTTCAGCGTGATCGACAACGCGCTGACGAAGCTGGCCGACCGTGGTATGCGGCTGACGCTGCGGGTGTACGCGTACAACTCCTGTTGCGACGCAACCTATCCGAACAACACCAACATCGCGATTCCCGATTGGGAGCGCGCCGTTGCCAGTACCAACACCAGCTATCCCGGCCCGGCGAACGGTCCCGCGGCCGGGGTGACGCAAGTGGTGCCGAACTTCAACGACCCGACCTATCTGGACGATTTTTCGCAGTTGCTCGCCGCACTCGGTCGTCGCTACGACGGTGACGAACGGCTCAGCGTTTTCGAGTTCTCCGGGTACGGGGACTTCAGCGAAAACCACATCGCCTATCTGCGCGACACGCTCGGCGCGCCCGGCCCCGGCCCGGACGACAGCGTGGCGGCCCTGGGCTACTACAGCCAGTTCCGCGATCAAAACATCACCATCGCGTCCATTAGGCGGCTGGTCGCGGCGAACGTCAGCGCTTTCCCGCACACCCAGTTGGTGACCAGTCCCGCCAATCCGGAAATCGTGCGCGAACTGCTCGCCGACGACGTCACGAACAAGCTGTCTGCGCCGGTGGGCATCCGCTCGGACTGCCTGGGCGTCTACGCGCCGATGCCGGCCTGGGCCGAGTCCAATGGCTCGCACTACGTCCAGACCAGAGACCCGGTGATCGCCGCGCTGCGCCAGCGTCTGGCAACCGCGCTGGTGATCACCGAATGGTGCCAGTTGCCGAGCGGGACCTCGCCGCAGTCGTATTACGAGAAGGGGCTGCGCGATGTCATCCGGTATCACGTGTCGATGACGTCGAGCATCAACTTCCCGGACCAGGCGGCGACCGCACCGATGGACCCCAAGCTGTACCTGCTGTGGGCGCAAGCCAACGTCGTGGCGGGCTATCGGTACTCGGTCGAAGCGCGGCCGGGATCGCAAGCGCTAGAGGGCAAGGTCGCGACGATCTCGGTCACCTGGACCAACTTCGGCGCTGCCGCCGCCATCGAGAAATGGGTGCCCGGCTACCGGCTGGTGGATTTCACCGGACGGGTGATTCGCACGCTACCGGCAACCGTGGACCTCAAGACCCTGGTGTCCGACCAGCCCGGTGATCGCAGCAGCGACCAGCCGACACCGGCGTCGGCCACCGAGACGGTTCGCGTTGATCTGTCGGGCTTACCGGCCGGCCACTACACGCTGCGGGCCGCGATCGACTGGCAACAGCACAAACCGAACGGTTCCCATGTGGTGAACTATCCGCCGATGCAGTTGGCCCGCGACGGCCGCGACGATTCCGGCTTCTACCCGATTGCCACCCTCGACGTGCCACGCGACGCGCTGACCTCAGTCAACGGTCGATAGCGTGGCGCGTCCACAGCTCCGGTCAGCGACACCGTCTGACGCGGTCGACAAGTGGGTATAGGCAGCGGGTAGGGAGGTACAAGCCGATGGATTTCCGCACCTTTGTCCGGACGCTCATCCACCACTGGAAGCTGTTCGTCGCGGCGTTGCTGTTCTGTCTCGCCGGTGCCGCGGCTGTGACGGCGGCCCAGACGAAGATCTACGAATCATCGGCTACCGTGCTGATCTCATTCTCCGGCGAAACCGACCTCGCTCAGGTGTTTCAGGGCACCCAGGCCGCCCAAGAACGGCTGTCATCGTATGCGGCGATCGCCGGGGGGCGCGCCGTGGCGGAGCACGCCGTCGTTGCGTTCCAGCTTCCGGTCAGCCCGGACGCGCTGGTGCGCCAGACGCATGTGGAGTTCATCCCGAAATCGACACTGTTCACCGTCGCCGTCACCGATTCCGATCCGAAACGCGCGGCGGCACTTACCAAAGCGATGGCCGAATCGTTCACTTCGATGGTTGCGACGCTCGGCG
This sequence comes from Mycobacterium decipiens, assembly GCF_963853665.1. NCBI lineage: Bacteria > Bacillati > Actinomycetota > Actinomycetes > Mycobacteriales > Mycobacteriaceae > Mycobacterium > Mycobacterium decipiens. The sequence goes on along the minus strand of NZ_OY970459.1, from coordinate 4,213,735 downwards.
CGAATCCCGGGGTGCCGAGGGCACCGGACCAACCAACAACGCAACCGCAGGCGGGCGAGCCAACCCCGGCGCCGGACCCGCAGGCGGCGTCACCCCAGGCGGTGCCGATCGCCAGGGCGACGGTGGTGGAGCAGCCCCGGGTGCCCGACCGTCCGATCCGGCCGGTGCCGATCCGCAACATGGCGATGGGGCTCGTTGCCGGGCTGCTACTGGGCACCGGTGTGGCGTTGACGCGCGAGGCCGCCGACCGCACGGTGCGCGACCGCGCCAAGTTGGAACGACTTTCGGGTTTGCCGACCTTGGCTGAACTGCCCGGAAAGCGTGGCGTCGCACCGCGATTCGGCACGGACATCTCGTTCGATGATGCGGTCCGCGGGTTGCGTGCACGTCTGTTGCGGGCGATGGGACCGGGAGCGCACCGGGTACTGGTAACGGCGCCGTTCGGCGGTGAGGGATCAACGACGACGGCGCTGAACCTGGGTCGCGCGTTCGCGGAACTCGGCGAAGACGTGCTGCTCGTGGAGGGGGACACGCGTCGACCGGTGATCGCCGGCTTGCTCAAAGTCGAATCGGGGGAGGGGTTGGCCAATGCGCTGGCCAACCCCGACATCGCGACCAAAGCGGTGAAGCCGACTGCGATTCCGAAGCTATTCGTGCTCGCGGCGCGCGCCGTCCGCCGGGAGACCCTGCCGTGCAGCGCCTACCTGCCAGAGGTGTTGGACAAGGTGCTGCGGGACTTGTCGGCCGTCTTCGACCGCACGGTGGTGGACGGTCCGCCGGTGCTGGCGACGGCGGACGCTGGCCTGCTGGGCGGGGCCGTCCAGGCCACCGTGTTGGTTCTGCGGGCGGGGCGTACCACCGAGGACGAACTCAACGATGCATTGACCGCGTTGCATGCGGCCGGCGCCAACGTGGTGGGCACCGTGCTCACCGATGCCCGGATTGCCCGTCACACCAAGGCCGCAACCCGGACGTACCGGGCAAAGGTCAGCGGGCCCGCGTGATTCGGTATCTGCGGAGTCGTCATCGGTTGGCGATGGCCGCGGCCGTTGTGGCGATGTTCGTTGTCGGATCCTTCGGCTACGGCGTGCTGTCGGTACGAGACACCACCGGGGGCGTGATCCTGATCGGCGCGACGTTCGGCCTGGTCGTGTATTGGACGAAGCCGGAGTTAATGATCGGCGTGGCGCTGTTTTTGGCGTTCGCTGCGCTGCCAGAGGGTTTGCATGTCGGCAAGGTGATCGGCCCGGTATCGATCTATGCCTACCACGTGGTGGCGCTGCTGGCGATCTGCTTCGTCCTGCCCGTGGTGCGACTACGCCTCGCCGGCTACCTCTTGCCGGGAATGTTTGCGTTGACGGTGGTGTACTTCGCTGCCGTCGGATTCGCGACCGGGCACAGCGCCGCCATCGTGGCGCGCGAAGCGACGTTCCTGCTGGAAATGGTTGCTGGATTCGTGCTGGCGCTGCTGATCGTGTACGGCAGCTACATCAAGCTGTCGATCAACGCGATCGTCGTCACGCTGTGGTTTTCGGCGGGCATGGCGGTCTTGAGCTCGTCGGGCGGTATTCGGTTGGCCGGCCGACTGGAAAGCCTGGAGTCCGCGACCGGCCACTCCGCCACCCGCGTGATCACCACCACGCTGATACCGGCCATCGCGGTGTTGGCCGCATTGGTCGCCGCTCAGATCGTCGGCCGGGTTAAACCCGTTGCGTATCTTGGGTTGGGCCTGCCCGCGTTGATCGTTTCGGTATTGGCGTTCTCCCGCAACACCCTGCTCGCCGTGGGGGTGGCCGCCGTCGTGGCGTTCTTCGCCAGCTTGGGTTGGTCGGCGGTGCGACGGGCCACGCTGTTGGCCATCGCCGGGGCGGGCCTATTGGTGGTGACCGTGGCCGCCGCCCTGTTTCTGCTGCAGCAATCGACGGCCGGCGCCTGGCTTGGCGATCAGATCGCCGGTTTCAGTCATCGGGTCCTTGGCGGCATCTCGACCGGCGTGCTCGCCACGGATTCCTCGACGCTGGCCAGGTTGGCCGAAGACGCCAACCTCAACCGTGCGATCAGCCAGGCGCCCGTGTTCGGCCATGGCCTGGGCTACGCCTACCAGCTGCCGTTCGGGCACGACCCGGATGAATTCACCGAGACGTTGGGCACCACCTACTCGCACAACTTTTACCTTTGGTGGCTAGCCAAATCCGGTGCGGTCGGCATGGCGGCGTTTGCGTTGTTTGCACTTACGCCGCTGGTGCGTGCGCTGCGCAGCGCGTCGGTGTCGGCGAAGGCCAGTGCGGCGGTCAGCATCGGCCTGCTGGTGATGTGCATCATCGATCCGTTGCCCGAGGATCCGGCCAACGCGATGACGCTCGGCATGGCATTAGGGTCGGCTCTGGCCTTTGCCCGGCCGTGGCGTATCGGCCCTGCCCGAGACGCCGACCTGACCGACGGTGGCCAGCTGGGCTGGGTGCCGACCGAGCGCGTGCCCGCCGGAGTGGCCTTGTGACTGTGCCCCAGCGCCCGCTGCGGGTGCTGGTGGTAGGTCCGGCACCCGCGGCGGCAAGCAGCCGCGGCGGGATGGCGACGGTGGCCGCCCTGATGGCAGCACATCCCGACGACCGCTTCGCGCTCACCGTGGTGCCGACGTATGTGGACCGGTCGCGTTGGCGACGGCTGCTGGTGGGTGTGGGCGGGATGGCGCGGGCCAGTTGGCTGCTGCTGCGCGGTCGTACCGAGGTGCTGCACGTGCACCTGGCGCATGGTGGCAGCGTGCTGCGCAAGGCCATGCCGTTGTGCGCGGCGCGGCTCGCGGGTGTCCCGGCGGTGGTGCACGGGCACAGCTACGATTTCGGTGGTTGGTTCGACGGGCTGCCGTCGCTGGGTCAAGCAGCGGTCCGGCGTATGTTGGTCGCCGATCGCTGGGTGGTGCTGGGCGAGCGGCATGTGGTCGAGTACGCGAGTCGACTTCGCTTAACCCCGGGACGAATCAGCGTGCTGCACAACGCAGTCCGAATTCCGGATGCCCCGGTGAGCCAAACGGGCATAGCGCGGGTGAACGCGGTGACGCTCGGCCGGATGGGCGTGCGCAAGGGCAGCTACGACCTGATCGCCGCCGTCGGCGCGCTGGACCATCTGGTGCGCGCTCGGTTGCATGTGACATTTGCCGGCGACGGTGAGGTTGACCAGGTTCGCGCCGCGGTCGCGGCCGCCGGCCTGGGCCCTACGATTCACGTTGCGGGATGGCTGGATCCGGTGGCGCGCGACGAACTGCTCTCGGCCGCACACATTTTCGTACTGCCCAGCCGTGATGAGGGGCTGCCGATGGCGCTGCTGGAGGCGATGGCCTACGGGCTGGCACCGATCACCACGACGGCCGGCAGCATCGCAGAGGTGGTAAGCGACACAGTTACCGGCATCCTGGTGCAGCCCGGGTCGTCCGGGCAGATCGCCGAGGCCCTGGCCGCACTGGTCGCCGACGAGAGCCTGCGGGCCCGCCTGGGCGCCGCCGCGCGGGGTCGCGCTATCGACTTCGGGCTTGACGGCTGGTATCAGCGGTTGGCCCAGCTATGGATCGAGCTGGCGAGTGCCCCGCGAGCACTGCAGCGATGACATCCAGTAACCGGTCCGCGACGCGGTCGACGCTGAATCGCTTTGCGTAGTGGCGCGCGGCCTCGATGCCGGCCTGCGCCGCGGTGGCCGGATCGGCCAGTTTGTCGAATGCGGCCGCCAACCCGGTGACGTCGTCGACACCCACCGCCGGGCAGCTGGGTGGCTGGTACTCGGGCAGGCCGCCGGCGGTGGACACGATCGGCATCACGCCCAGCTGCATCGACAGCACCTGCACGCCGCTTTGCGAGGCACGCCGGTAATGTGCAACTGAACCCTTTGCCGCGGACAGTGTTTCGACGACGTCGACGTAGCGGTACCGTCCGGAACGCCACTGCGTGTGCCGCGGCAGACCGGCGCTGACCCGCCCGTCGCCGATGAGCATCAGGTTGTCGCCGCGCCAGCCGCCCCCGGTGACATGTCCATGCCATGCCTGCAGCACGACGTCGAGGTTCTTGTAGGGGTTGAGCCGGCCGATCATCACAAAGTCACGGCGCCGCTGCGGGCCAACCGGAGCTGGTACCAGGTTCGTGTCCAGGTCGCTGGTCAGCGGCAGCACATGCACGGGCGTGCCGGCCACGTCGCGGCGGTGAGCAACAGCGGTTGCGACGTAGTCGCTGTAGGTGATGGTGGCCGCCGAGTGCGCGCCCCAGTGGTCGAACAACGCGTGCTCGTAGGCCGGACGCCGCTCGGCGGCGTCATGCGGACGGTGGTCGTGCACCAGCTGTATCCGCGGAGTCCGTCCGGGCAGCGCGATCCAGCGTGGATCGCGGACCAGCTCGGTGAGCACAACGTGCGGTCGGTATCCCCGGATGCGGCGCCAGGTGGCGAAGCTGGCGGGCCAGGTCGCGGCGGTGCGAAAGCGTGGATCGAGCACCAGCTCGTAGGCGCGGGCCTGGTCGGACTCCGGGTGTTGGTCGGAGGTGATCACCAGCACGTCGATGCCCCGCTGGCGCAGCGCCTCGGCCTGAACGCGGGCCAGCGGTCGCATCCACGGCGAAAGCCACAGTACCCGAAGCGAATTCACAATGGGAAGTCGTTTTCATTCGAGCCAGGGTCGACCCGCCACCGCCCGTGCAGCTGGGGGTATCGGTGTCGGACCTCTTGGTACAGATCCGGAAGGGTGAGCAGTACCCGATCGGGGTCGGCGGCGATGAGTTGTTCGGGTGAGATGATCGCGACATCGGTTCCCGGGATTCTGCGTCCCTGCTTACCGGGTGACGCGTCGGCGACGCCCACAACCAGCCGCCGATCCACCCCCGCAATGCGAAACAGCGCAGGCACCCGCGAGCCGGCGCCGTACCCGTACACCATGCGCCGGTTATCCGCTTGCGCCACCAGCCAGTCACGTAGTGCTACGGCGTGGGTCTCGGCCGCCTGTTGCAGACGCGCGATGACGGCCGGGTCGGTAATGCCGAAATCGCGTTCGCGCCTCAATATGTTTTTGACGCGATCGTCCGGCTCGACCTGATCGTGCACGGCGCCGACCAAGATGGTCCCGCCGTACAGATAGAACTCCCAAGCCGTTGCCACGTGCATCCCGACGGCTTCGAGCAGCCCGGTCAGCGCGGTTAGCGAGTAGTAAGCGAAGTGCCCGTGGCGCAGGGCATTCCATTGGCCCTGACCGACCATCGTCATGAGCGAGGGGAACTGCAGCAGTAGCACTCCGTTGGGTGCCGTCGTCCGGGCTCGGAGCTCAAAACCAGCCCGCTGGTCCGCATCGTGCATGATGCCGAAAGAGTCGAGGACAACATCGGCGATTTCGGCTTCGACAAAACCGCGTTCGGCCAGCAGTGGCAACCATGTTCCACCATGGGGGCTACCGAACTCGCGTACCGTCGTTCCGCGCAGCCAGCCCCCGTCCGCGACTCGCCGTACCGCGTCGGCGGCCTGCTCCCGCAGGGCCTGCGGCTCGATACCGCGAGGCTCGGAGGTAACCGTGTCGTCGCGGGCGAGCTGGGCGAGGCCGCAGCGGGCGCACAGGTCCATCGCGAGCGCATGGGCCGATTCCTTCGGGCTGATCGGCTCGGTCGCCAACGGAAAGTTGTCGGCCGCCGGCACCTTTCCCAGGTCGAGCACTCGGCATAGCTCAGTGCCGCCGCATCCCCGACAGGTACTCATCGCAGCACCGCCCGGCGCGATCTGGAGTTGGTCGCCAGGTGCAGGGTCGGAAGTGGAAAGACAAGCTGGCCGCCCCATTCGGCGATGTAGCTGAGTTGCTCGGTCAGTTCGGATTCCAGGTTCCAGGGCAGGGCAAGAACCACGTCCGGGCGGTCCTTGGCGATGAGCTCCGGATCGTGAATCGGGATCCGCGCGCCCGGCGTGAAGCGGCCATGTTTGTACGGATTGCGGTCGACGGTGTACTCGAGCAGGTCGGTGCGGATGCCGCAATAGTTGAGCAGGGTGTTGCCCTTGCCCGGCGCGCCGTAGCCGACCACGCGCTTTCCTTCGGCGCGGCACCGGAGTAGAAACCGCAACAGGTCGTGGCGCGTCGCTTCGGTTCGCCGGCGCAGCTGCAGATAGCCGTCCGGGCGATGCAGTCCCGCCGCCTCCTCGATGCGCAGCACTTTGGCTACCCGTTCGGCGGGCGGCCCGGCGGCCGCTGCCGGGCGCGCCCAAATTCGCAGCGACCCACCGTGGGTGGGGAGGAGTTCGACGTCGACGACCGCCAGCCCGGCGGTGGCTAGCGCGCCCGTCGCCGAGAAGAGGGTGTAGTACTGGAAGTGTTCGTGATAGACGGTGTCGAACTGGCCCAGGCCTACCAGGTTCAGCGCATGGTGTACCTCGATGCTCAGCCAGCCGTCGTCGGCGAGCAATCCGCGCAGGGATCGGGTAAAGCCGCGCAGATCGGGTATGTGCGCGTAGACGTTGTTGGCGACCACCAGGTCTGCGGGGCGATGTTCGGCGCGTACTTGGCGTGCCACTGTCTCGTCCAGAAACGCCGGCATCGTTGGCACACCCCGTTTGACAGCGGCAGCACCGACGTTGAGTGATGGTTCGATGCCCAGGCACGGTATGCCCCGGGCGACGACGTGTTGCAGCAGATAGCCATCGTTGCTGGCGGCTTCGACCACGAATGACTTCGATCCGAGCCCGAGTCGCTCGGCGGCCTGATCGACGAAGGTCTTCGCGTGCTGTACCCAGCTGTCGGAATACGACGAGTAGTAGGCGTATTCGGTGAAGGTGTCCGCGGGGGTGATCAGTGCGGGTATCTGCAGCAGCAGGCAGTCCTCGCACAGCCGAAGGTGCAGCGGGAAGGTCTGTTCGGGTAGGTCGAGTTCTTCGGCGGCGAGGATCTTTTCGCAGGGCGGAGTCGCGCCGAGGTCTAAGACACTGAGCATGCGGGTCGAGTCGCACAGGCGGCAGTTCATCCAACTCTCGATTCTTTGTTCCTAATGTTGCCGATCACAGCACCGCGCCGATTGCGTGCAGATAGGCATCGGTCATTGCTTCCACCGTGTAGTGGGTGCGCAGCCGTTGGAAGCCGCTGAGTCCGACCGCGGGCAGCGTGGTGGGCTCGCTGAGGATCGAGGCAAGGCGGGTTCGCCAGCCCGAGACCGACACCGGTTCAACGACGAAACCGGACCTGCCGAAGTCCAGCATTTCCGGGACAGCGCAAACCGCCGACGCCGCAACCGGAACCCGTCGAGCCATCGCTTCGAGAATGACCAGAGGGAACGCCTCGGAGCGGCTCGGCACGCAGAGCAGATCCGCGGCCGCCAGCGCCGGCCCGGGGCCGGCCGACCAGCCGCGCCACCGCACCCGGTCGCGTAGCTCGGCGGGAGTAGCGGACTGCAGCCTCTTCCGATCCGGGCCGTCGCCGAATATGGAGAGCGTCCAGGGCATTTCCGTCAGGCCGCTCAGCGCTTCGATCAGCACATGGGGGTTCTTGTGCTCGACGATGCGGGACAGCATCACCAGATGTAGCGGCGCACCGACCGTCCGGATCCGCTGGCCCGGCTCGCTCGTCACGGCAACGCCGTTTGGTGCGATGAATGGACGTCCACGAAGTCGATGGTGTGGGGTCAACGTATCCCAATGTTTTTGTGCTAGAACGACAAAGCCGTCACAGCGGCGCATCGCAGCGGTCAGTGGGCGTGAATAGATGGGTTGATCGTCCGCCGGGGGAACGTGCGGAGCGACCAACCAGCGCCGGCTACCGGCGGCGGCCCGCCACAAGGTGGCAAAGCCCGTCTCGGTGTTGGTGTCACCACTGATCAGTACTGCCGGGCCGTCGGGAAGGTCCACGAACGGTGCCCACCAAGGCTGGCGCACCACCCGCACGGTGTGCGGAATCTCCTTGATCAACGGGCCGAACCGTTGCATGCAAACAATGGTGACCGAGTAGCCTCGGCGATCCAATTCCGTTGCCAGCAAGACTTTCTGGCGTTCAGCACCGCCATAGACCAGGCGATTGGTGGTGATCACGATCGCAGGCTTGTCCGCACGACTGCCAGCGATCGCCTTCTTCCGCGGTCCACGGTGTGACCGCTGTAGTCGCTCCAACGCGGTGGTGCCGGCTAGATACGCGTCCGCATGGTGCACGCTGTCTTGGCGTTCGAGCAGCAGGGCGATGTTGGCGCGCAACAAGTCGCGATTGCGGCGCCGCTCGACGGTCGAGACTTCTGCGCCATGAGTCGACCCGGGTTGGGACGCATTCTTGGTGGCCGCCGGATTGCCATGGTCAACCTCGATTTCGTCGGCCAGTAGCACCCGCCAGCCCGCCGCTCTGGCACGGGCCTGCCAGTCGGTTTCCTCGCCGTAGAGGAAGAACTCTTCATCGAAGCCGCCGATCTCGTTCCAGGCCGCGCGGTTGATTGCCAAGCAGATGCCGGCCAGATATCCGTCGATGCTTTGCAATTCGGCGGGCTGGCGACGATACAGGTGGGATATCGGGGTGCCCCGCAGGGAGTCAGAGTAGCCGGCGGCGGCGACCAGCGCCCGGCTCAGGGTCCGGCGGCGAGTCGCGATGTCCCACCGCTTTGGACCGGGCGCCCCGTCGTCGCGCACCATTGGTGACACCGCCGCCACATTGGGCCGGCGCAGCAGTTCTCTGGTGCGGGTCAACGGCCCGTGTAGCCGGGCATCGGCGTTCAATAGCAACAGATCGGTGTCGCTGGGGGTGTGCTCCACCAGCTCATTGAAGGCCGCGCCGAATCCGAGGTTCACCTGTCCCAGCACCCAGTGCACATCCGGGTAGCGCGCGGCCAGCTGCTGGCGACCGGGATACTCGTCGCCGCTGTTCTCGTAGACATAGACCGGTAGTTCGGGCAGGTGTTCGGCGAGGCTGGCAAGACACTTCTGCACCAGGTCGTGGCTCTTGTAGGTCACGATCAACGCAGCCAGCGGCCGCCGCGAATATGCCCGGTCCAGTTCGGCAGTCATGCGATCACCTGTTTCCGACGCATCGAGGTCACCATCGACCAGTTGAGCGGGCCGAACACCGCGCTGGTGGCGAGGTAGGCAACGGCGGCACCGGTCACCACCAAGACCGCGTGGTGTTGCCACAGCAGCAGCGCCACCACGACGGCGGGCGTTGTCGGAACCAACACCCGAAACAAGAACGCCACCGGTGTGCGGTAGCCACACTGTCGGTGTAACCACCAGCTGGCCGTCACCATGCCGAACAATTCGGTGCACACCAGCGCAACGCCGGCTCCGACGGCGCCAAATGGCCCGTCCAACAAGAAGTTGAGTGCGACGTTGAACGCCAGGGTGGCGATCGACAGGCGGAAGAAGAAGCGCTGATGGTGGCAGGCGAACAGGCCTTGCCCCAGGGTCCCGGTGATGAACCGCAGTGCTACCGCGATGAAGAGCATCGCCAGCGTCGGCGCACCGCGACCAAGGAACTCCTGATCACCGAAGAGGCCGATCAAGGGCCGGGCGAGCAATGCACCGACCACGGCGATCGGGACCGCCAGGAAATACATCAGTTCGACGCTGCGCCGCAGAAAGGCGGCGAATTCGGCGACATTGCGGGAAAACAATTCGGTAGCCGTCGACAATGTCGCCTTGAGAAAGAACATCGACACCACCAGGGTGTTGAACGCGACCGTGTACGCCAACCCGTAGACGCCGACTTCAGAATGCGTGCTCAGCATCGACAGGATCACGCCGTCGGTGCGCCAGTACAGGATGCTGATCACCGCCACCCCGATCGGAAACAGGCTTTCCCGCAACAGATCCGCGACCTCACGCGGTGCGAAGATCGGGCGGATGGACATGTGGCGCGCCGCAGCCGTGCCCTGGATCAGCAGCTGTAACGCCGGCGGAACAAGCTGTGCGACCGCGAACCATAGGACATTGGCTTGTGTTGCCACGAGCCAGCTAACCATCGCCAGTGTGCCCAGCCGACCGGCGATATCCGACACGGCCACGGCCGAGAAGCGGACTGTGGACAGAAACACCGGCTCGAACCGGGTCGTCATGGTCAGCATGAGTAGCTGGGCGGAAAGCACCACGAGCATCGCGCGCACGTCGCCGTCGTGATACAGGAGCAGCCCCGACGTTGCCGCAAGCGCGGCAAGGGGAACGCAGTACACCAGGGACAGGCCACTGTTGACTCGGACGAGCCGCTCCAGATCACCCGCACCCGATGAGACGCGGCGCACGATCACGGTGCCGATGCCGAGATCGGCCATGCTGGACCACATCCCGATGAAGGCGACCGCGATGGTGAGCTGGCCATAGCGCCCCGGCCCCAAATACCGTGCCGTTATCGCCACCGAGATCACCGAGGCCAGCATCCCCACTGCGCGGCAGCACAGCTGGACCGAGAATGCTTGTGCGATACGGGACTGCGACACCGATGGCGCACTGGCTGATGCATGCGGTATCGCGGCCGTCGGCTTGGCTATCGCTTCGCTGGCCATCAGTAGGCTCCGTCGGTGGCCAGAACGGCCTTGATCGTCCTGGTGATGATAATGAGATCCCCTGCCATCGACCAGTTGTCGACGTAGGACAGATCTAGCCGGACCGAGTCTTCCCAGGAAAGGTCCGAACGACCGCTCACTTGCCACAATCCGGTGATGCCCGGCTTCACCAACAGCCGTCGCCTGACTTCCCCGTGGTAGTTCTCCACTTCGCGGCGCAACGGCGGCCGGGGCCCTACGACGCTCATATCTTGTTTCAGCACATTGATGAACTGCGGTAGTTCGTCGACGCTGAATCGGCGCAGCATCCTGCCAATCCGTGTGACCCGGGGGTCGTGATGGATCTTGAAGAGCATGCCGCCCGCGCCCTGGTTGACTGGAAGCAGTCGTTCGACTTGCGCGTCCGCGCCGTCGACCATCGTCCGGAACTTGAGCATCATGAACGGCTTTCCGTCTAGGCCGATGCGCTCGGCGCGGTACAGGGCCGGTCCTTTGCTGGTCAGTTTGATCGCGATGGCGGATGCGATGAGAAGCGGTGCGGTTGCGATCAACGCGCCCAGCGAGAAGCAGAAGTCGAATGCTCGCTTCTGAAAGCGCTGAGTTCCTTTGTACTGCGGCTTCTCGACATGCAGCAGCGGAAATCCGGCGATGGGGCGCACAGTCAATCGTCCCCCGGCGACGTCCATCACTCCGGGCGACACCACGAGCTGGACGTCGGTCGTCTCCAGCTGCCACATCAGTTCCCGGATCGCTTGCACACCAAAATGTTCCGTGCGTGTCACGGCGACGGCATCGGCGCCGCAGTCGTCGATCGCGGCCACCGCATTGGTTTCGTCGCCGAGGATCGGAATCTTGCGGTCCCCAACCGTGAGCGTCTCGCCGCGGGGTGGTCCATAGCCGGCTATGCAGACCCCGACCACGACGTGGCCGTCTTTCGGGTTGCGAATCAGCTCTCGGGCGAGGTGCGCAACGCCCGGCCGGTCGCCGATCGCCAATACCAGGGTCTGGCACTGACCTTGGGCGCGCTGGTGCCAGAGGTACTTGCGCCAAAAGTGGCGGCTGGTCAACAGGCCGATGGTGCCAACCGGGAGGGCGACCGCCAAGTAGCCTCGGGCGAGGTCAATCTTGGCGAGCAGGGTGACCATCGCGATGATTCCGAATGTCGAGAAGGACGCGCTGGCGATGCGCCGATACTCGTCGATTCCCGCCCCGACCACGCTGGCGGTCCTGGTGTGAAAGACCGAGATTGAGGACAGCCAAAGGATCGCGAAAAGGCATGAGAACAGCGTCATTACCGGGCCCGGGTATCCCGAGTTGTTCGGCGAGTCACCGAACCGCACGTACTGCGCGACCACGACCGCCGCGCAGACGAGCACCGAGTCGGTGATGCGCAGATGACGCGAATAGCGTTGCTGCCAGCGCGAGTGGCCCGCTGCGCGAGATTCTCGATCGGGAGACGCGGTGACCGGCCTCGAACCGTCTTGGGCGCGAAGCGTACTAGTCACGCTCGTCGCTCCCGCCGGAGTAGAAGACACCGGGGTAGCAGATGAGCTGGGCTCGTGCGGCGCGCAGCAACGCCAGCGGACCCTGCAGCAGGTAGCGGCGCGCCAGTCGGCGCGGTTCGCGAGACAACCGGTAGAGCCATTCCAGCCCGGCGCGCTGCATCCACTCCGGGGCGCGGCGGGTCCTGCCCGCCAGGAAGTCGATGGCACCACCGCAGGGCAGGAATATCTGCGCCCCGGTCGCGTGCCCATGCCGGTCGACCCACTGCTCCTGACGCGGTTTGCCCAGACTGACGACCAGGATGTCGGTGTGCGCGGCCTGTATTGCGGCAGCAAGGGTCTCGGCGCATGATTCGATGTCGGCTGGGTGCGGTGCCCACATTCCCGAGATCACGAGTTCTGGATAGCGCGTCTGCAGACGCGCAGCCAGCTGCCGGTGGGTTGCCGTGCTACCGCCGAGGAAGCCGACCCGGTTGGTGTTCGTTTCGGCCAATGCCAACACAGCCGGCAACAGGTCGGCTCCGGTGACCCGAGGCCAGGGTTTCGCGGTCAGCAGTCGGCCCCGCCAGGCGATCGGCATGCCGTCTGCCAGCAGCAACCATTCCAGCCGACCTTTGGGTGCGGCGCCGACCCGGCGGAAGTGGTGCAGGTGATCGAGGTTCACCGACCCCACCGCCAAACCGAGCGGTGTCTGCAGACGCAGGTGCGACGCGATGATCGAGAGCACTTCGTCGGTCTCGTAGCGTTCGACGATGCTCCCGCTGACAACCATGCGCACAGCGGCCGTGGGCAGCGTGTCCTGGGTCATGGTCAACCCAGCCCGCCCAGCAACATCATGACGGCGCCTTCGTCGTCGACGTTGCGGCCAATAGCGGCCAGCTAGCATCTTTTTCGGAGATCACCGTGACCGGCAGCGGCCAGGCGATGCCGAATTCCGGTTCGTTCCAACGGAAGCTTTGTTCGCCTGCCGGCACATACGAACCACTGACCTGATAGAAGATCTCGGTGTCGTCGGTGAGGGTCTGGAAACCGTGTGCGACATAGGGGGGTAGGAATAGCGCCCGGTGGTTGTCGGCGCTCAACTCCACCATCGCGTGCATGCCATAGGTCGGCGAATCGGGACGGACGTCGACGGCGACATCGACGATGGCGCCGCGGATGCAGCGCACCAGCTTGGCCTCGGCGTGCGGCGGCACCTGACGGTGCAGACCCCGCACCGTCCCCCGGGTGTGGTTGAAGCAGACACTGGTCTGCGCGACCTCGGGAATGAGCCCGTGCGCTGCGAATTCGGCGGCGCAGAAAGCACGTGCGAAGAAGCCGCGATGGTCACGGTTTGGTTCGATGTCGACAATTGTCGCCCCGGCGACATCGGTGGGTGTGTACTTCATTCGGCTCCCCCTGGGTTCGGTGCCGGTGCGTCAACCGCGTGGATCGTCGGCGGCGGGATTCAGTACGGCCTTTTCCGACACGAAGGCCTCGGCGTAGCGGGCCCGGCACTGGACCCCACGGACTCGCATCAAGCCCAGGAACGCCTCGTCGTCGAACCAGGCCCGCTTCGCCTGAGACGGATAGCATTGCGCGAGAAGTTGTGTCTTCTGATGTGCCACATCGTCCGGAACCGGTACGTAGAGAGTGGGATTCGGCAAGTCCGACTCCCATTTGAGGATCTCGTAGCCCAAGGTGAGGTGTGCGCGGAACTCGGTCGGGATGAGCTCGGCTATCAGGCGGTGATCCTGGTGATGATCGTCGCGCTGTGGACCCAGCACCAGGTCCGGCTGACAGGCCCGGCGGAACTCGGCGAGTTGCCGCTTCACCGCCCCCCAGTGGTCCGGCAAGTGGCCATCAGGTAGGTCAGCCACCGTCAACCGGACATCGGCCTGGGGGCATAACGCCGCAAATGCGTTCTTTTCCTCGATCTCGCGCTCGGTGCCGGCGCCGCTCAATACCAGCGCGTGTACGACGACGCCCGGATTGTTGCGGGCGATCTGCATCAACGTGGCGCCCGCACCAATGACGATGTCATCGCAGTGGGCTCCAATGGCGGCAACGGAATTGACGGCTCGGGTGGTCAGGGGGATCATGCCGAATGCCTCGCTGAGTGCGATTTCTCCCACACCATCCATGGACGGATTCCCGCGTTGTAGTCGGCGTCGAGTTCGGCTCGCTCCTTGAACGTGTCGGCTGGCTTCCAGAAGCCGTCGTGTTGATAGCCCAGCAGCCGGCCCGTTCCGGCTAACGCCATACACGCATCGCCGACCAGATCGCCGTTTTCCGGGATCAGATCGAAGACCTCCGGGCTCAGCACGAAGTAACCGCCGTTTACCCAGATCGGAAACTTGGCTATCGGAGCGATCTCTTTGATGTCGCCGTCGGTGCCGACATCGACGCAGTGAAAGGACGACTGCGGCGGCACGATGAGCATGCAAGCCGCTGCGCCACTGCCGATAAACCGGTCAATCATCGTGTCGAGCGGCGCATTGGTCAGCACGTCGGCGTAGTTCGCAAGGAAGTACCGGTCGTCGCCGACGTGGTTGCGGACCCGGCGCAACCGCTCGCCGATCGGCGACTCCAACCCGGTGTCCACGAAGGTTATGGTCCAGTCCGACATGTCGGAGTCGAGCAGTTCGATCCGACCGCTGCGCATGACGAAGTCGTTGGACTCCATCTCGCGGTAATTGAGGAAGAAGTCCTTGATCAGGGCCTGACCGTAACCCAGGCACAAGATGAATTCCTTGTGGCCATAGTGCGCGTAGTAGCGCATTACGTGCCACAGCAGCGGCCGGGGCCCGACCATCTGCAGGGGCTTGGGGACAAGGTCGCTGTCCATGCTGCGCATGCGCATGCCGTAGCCGCCGCAGAAGAGTACGACCTTCATGACCGTGCGCCGATCAGAGCGCGTACCGAACCGGTGGTGTTGCCGTGCAAACCGCCCATTGCAGCTCTCCTTCCGCTGGCGCGGAGGTACATACCTAAGCAATCAATAATAGTAATTATAGATACTGCAAGAATGTTTCGGAAGAAGAAACAGACTATTGGTATCTCTGTATGCGGGCTCGGCGACCCGTCGACCGGTGCCCGTCACACCACGTCCCCGTATCCGGCGGAGGGCGGTTGTGCCATCACGGTGGGAACCAGTCCATATCGGGGACCGGGAACGGGGCCCTGGGTGACCGCGCCCCGCGGCACCCCGCCCAACAGGCTCGGTGCCACGTTTGCCATCCCGTTGGGGCCGCTGCCCGGGAGTGCCGAACTGATGCCGCCGAGGTGGGCGGTCGGGATTACGCTGGTCCAGCTCGACGGCACCGACAACGACCCCAATTTGGCCGCCCGGCCCATGCTGCCCAGCACGCCCCCAAGACCGCCGAGTCCGTCGGCGCCCATGGCGGCGGCACCGGCGGCCACTTCTGCTGCCTCGCTGGCCAGCTGCTCGACAGCGGCAGCGCTCATACCCTGCAGGGTCTGGGCGATGCCAAGCACACTGGCGAGCGCGTAGATCGGGGTGGCGCCCGCGCTCAGGTAGTTGGGAACGAGGAAGGGATCGGTCAGAAGTTCAACCGGCGACTGAAAGATTCCCGAGATTGCGGTGGGTGTGGCCAGCCCCTGCAATGCGGCCGGAACCGAGGCGACCAGTTGCGCCAACAACGTGTGTGCGGCTGCCTCGCCGGTGGCCTCGGCGACCGCGGTGGCCTGAGCGGCCACTCCAGCCGGGTCGGTCACCTGCGGCGGCGACGTGAACGGTGTCAGCGTTGAGGCGGCCGCCGAACTGCCCGCATAGCCATACATGGCCGCGGCATCCTGAGCCCACATCTCGCCGTAGAAGGCCTCGGTAGCCGCGATCGCCGGCGAGTTCTGACCGAAGAAATTGGTCGCCGTCAGCGCCATCAGTAGAGCTCGGTTGGCGGCAATCGCCGGTGGCGGCACGGTCATCACGTAGGCCGCTTCGTAGGCGGCCACCGCCGCCCTGGCCTGCCCGGCCGCCTGCTCGGCCTGCCCGGCGGTGGCGCTCATCCAGACCGCATAGGGCGAGGCCGCGGCGGCCGCTGCCACCGCGGCCGGACCAAGCCACGGCCCACTTGTCAGTCCCGCGATCACCGACGAGTATGCCGAAGCCGCGGTCTGCAATTCGCAGACCAATTCGTCCCATGCCACCGAGGCGGCCAGCATCGGCCCCGCACCGGGTCCGGCATACATCCTGGCGGAGTTGATCTCCGGTGGTAGTGCGCCAAAATCCATTGCTGCGAACCCCCCCCGGGTCAGCCGGCCGTGCCCGCGTTGGCGGCCTCGGTGGCGGCGTACGATCCGGCACTGGCCCGCAAGACGTCGACGAGCATGTCGTGAATCGCCGAGGCCTGGGCGCTCACGGCCTGGTACATACGGGCGTGCGCGGCGAATTGCATCGCCGTCAGCGTCGACACTTCGTCTGCAGCGGCGGGAACCACTCCGGTGGTGGGAGCCGCGGCGGCGGCGTTCCCGTCGTGCAGCACCGCGCCGACGCCCTGCAGGGTGCCAGCCGAGGCCGCGAGCGCTTCCGGCTGTGTGGTCACGAACGACATGCGCCCCTCCTAACCCGTCGGCGTATGCAAACCGCCGACCCACATGCAGGGCTATACTACATACTTTTGGCATGGAATAAAGCATTATGGGCAACCTCAAGTATTTGCAATTCTGGTCCGCGTCGCGGCGGCGTGGATCACTGCAGGTCGCGGCCGGACTGCTAGCCTCGGAAGCGGCGCAAATGCCGCCTGAGACAGGCCGGTGCGTGCTCAGTACCGACGAACCGGCCACCCTGCTCGAGTAAGGCATCGCGAACGTGAAGGCGATCATCCCGGCACGGCTGACATGAGTTCGTCGGGTCAGATGACAGCCGCCTCAGCCGACGGACGCGCAGATGCCACACGTCAACAGATCCTGCGGTCCGCTGCGCATCAGTTCGCCCGACGGGCTTACCACGACGTCGGCCTCGACGACATACTTGCCGAAGCCGAATTGACCAAGGGCGCAATGTATTTCCACTTCCGGTCCAAGCATGCGCTGGCGGTGGCGATTATCGAACAACACACCACCACGACAACCGCGGCCGTCCAAGAACTGCTTGCCAGAGAGCTTTCGGGCCTGGAAACCCTGATCGACTTCTGCTACCTGATTGCCGTTCGGGACATCAGCCAGGACATGGCCCGGGCGGCGCTGCATTTGCTCGGCTCGGTGGGGCGGGCCGAAGGGCTACAGGCGCGACTGCTGGGCGGGTGGATGGACAGCCTGGCCAGGGTAATCCGGCGGGCGATCGCCGAGGGTGACGTCATCGAACGAATCGATCCACCCGACGTCGGACGCCTCATCGTGTCGATGTATTTGGGTCTGCGGCAAACCAGCGATCTGGATGAGCCAGAGCGGTTTCTGCTCGATCTGGAGAAGAGCTGGACTCCCGTGCTGTCCGGCATCTTGCAACCGGACCGCTTCGACTATTTCGCGCAGTTCATCAGGCGACGCACAGCGCTTGCGATCAGCGCCACCACGACCCGGGCGAAAACCGGCTGAGTCCGACCGGGCAGAACCGGGGCGCACGCTCGCACGTGTCCTGGCACACAGCTGTTAGGCTTGATGCCCTGACCAGCTATTTTGACACGCGGGGGCCGGGAGTCCGGGCTGATCGGCTGAACGGCGACTGAACTGGGGAGGTGCGGACGCTTTGGCGCGCCAGGTTCGATCCGAACTAACCCGGCGAAAGATTCTCGACGCCGCGATTGAGGTGTTCGGCGAGGTCGGCTATCCGGCCGCGGGGTGGGGCACGATTATCGACCGGACGGGCATGACGAAGGGGGCGCTGTACCACCACTTCGATTCGAAGGAAGCGCTGGCCTCGGCCATCATCGACGAGGGGTCGGACCTAGTCGTCGGCGCCTTTCGCGGTGTGTGCGGGACGGCCTCGCCGGCACTGGAGAACCTGATCCACGGCACCTTTGCGGTCGCCAAGCTGCTCCGTTCGGAAAAGATGGCACATGCGGCCGAGCAATTGACCGCGGCCCTAGCCGGATTCAATGCGGCGGCGGAGCGCTTCTGCGCATGCTGGGTTGGTGAGATGGCCACCGAAGCGCGGCGGGCGATCGCCCAAGGAGACCTGCGCAACGACGTCGATCCGGAATTGGTCAGCGAGTGGATCGTCGCCGCGATGATCGGAACGCGGCTGCTGTCCAACGCCATGCGTGCACAAGGCGGCAGCGAAGGCCTGGTCGGAGATATCAGCGGGCGATTGAGCCGAATCTGGGAACTTCTGCTGCCCACTATCGCATCCGAGGCGTCGTTGCCGTACTTCCGGCAGTTCCTGGCCCGTGAGGCGATCCGCCATGCCCCGGTTCCGGCCGGCGACACCGCCGTAGCGCCGGAATTGCCGGTGCCCTAGCGTTCGTCCTCCCAGAGTTGTTCGGTCAGGTCCTGGAACGTGGCGAGGGCAAATTGGTCGTCGGCCCGCATCGCCGCCGACCTGCTCATCATCGCGCGCACCACCGAACCGTCCTGGTGCGCCAATTCGACGACCATGTTGGCCAGGGTGTGGACCGCCGACAGCAGCGATTCCGAGATCGGCGCCTTGCGGAAGATCTCATGAAATCTCCGCGACAAGATCTCGTCCGGTTCCCAGCCCACCATCTCGGCAAACGCGGAGTTGGTGAACAAGATGCTGCCGTCGTGTCCGATAGCCAGGACGGGGATCGGGATCCGCTCGAGCACGACCAGCGCGGGCAACTGTTCCAAGGAGGTCAACGGAGATTGGCTGGTATGCCGGTTCCGTCGCCGCTCCACAGGCCGATTATGGCGTATGACAGCAGTTGAGCCAGGGCTTTTGGCCCAAACGCCGCTACCCGCAGCCCGTTCTCGCCCACAGCTGCTGAATTCGCATGCGGTGCAACGTAACTGAAATTCAGCTAGCTTCGGGCTGCGGCTGGTAGCGGGGAAACACTCCCGTCGGCGGCGGTAGCGCCGTGCCGGGGGCCAGCCGAACCCCTACGGCGGTGAACGACCGCTGGTCTGCGGCCTGGCCGAGCAGGTCCAAGATCTTACCGGCCGACTCCGGCATCACCGGCTGGACCAGCAGTGCCGCGATGCGGACGACCTCACAGGTGACATACAGCGTGGTGCCGAACCGGGCCCGGTCCTGAGCGGACTCGCTCTTGCGCAGCACCCACGGCTGCTGCGCGGAAAAGTATCTATTCGCTTCGCCGAGCATCAGCCAGATCGCCTCTAGGGCCAGATGCATCGCCTGTGCGTCGAAGTGGGCACGCGCTCGCTCCAACAAGCCGTCCGCCGTGGCCAGCAGTGCGGTGTCGGCGTCGGAGAACTCACCGGGGGCGGGTAACACCCCGTCGAGGTTCTTGGCCACCATCGACAACGAACGTTGGGCCAGGTTGCCCAGCTCGTTGGCCAGATCGGTGTTGATCCGCGTGATGATGGCCTCCGGGCTGTAGCTGCCGTCCTGGCCGAACGGGACCTCACGCAAGAGAAAGTAGCGGACCTGGTCTACCCCGAACGTTTCCGCCAGGGCTACCGGGTCGATGATGTTGCCCACCGATTTGCTCATCTTCTCGCCGCGGTTGTGCAAGAACCCGTGCGCGAAAACCCTTCGCGGCAGCTCGATTCCAGCTGACATCAGAAACGCCGGCCAGTAGACCGCATGAAACCTGATGATGTCCTTGCCGATCATGTGCAGATCGGCGGGCCAGTAGCGGCCGAACAAATCCGAGTCGGTATCCGGGAAGCCCGCACCGGTCAGATAGTTGGTCAGCGCATCGACCCAGACGTACATGACATGGTCGGGGTGGTCGGGCACCTGCACCCCCCAGTCGAACGAGGTGCGCGAGATCGACAGGTCGTCCAGCCCGCCGGAGACAAAGCTGATCACTTCGTTGCGCCGCGTCTCGGGTGCGATGAAACCGGGGTTGGCGTCGTAGTGGGCCAGCAGCTTGTCTGCATAGGCCGACAGCCGGAAGAAGTAGGTCTGCTCCTCGGTCCAGGTCACCGGCGTGCCGGTCTCAACCGTGATGCGGGTGCCGTTTACGAGTTGGGTCTCCGATTCGACGAAGAATCGCTCGTCGCGCACCGAGTACCACCCGGAATAGTTGTCCAGATAGATGTCGCCGGCAGCGGACATCCGCCGCCAGATTTCCTTGGACGCTTCGTGGTGGTCGGCATCCGTGGTGCGGATGAACCGGTCGAAGGAGATGTTCAGCGCCTCCTGCATGCGTTGAAACACGTCGGAGTTGCGCCGGGCAAGCGCCGCGGTGGGTACGCCCGCCGCCGCGGCGGCTTGCGCGACCTTCAGGCCGTGCTCGTCGGTTCCGGTCAGGAAGCGCACATCGAAGCCGTCGAGCCGTTTGAACCGGGCAATCGCGTCGGTGGCGATGTATTCGTAGGCGTGACCCACGTGCGGCGCCGCGTTGGGATACGCGATCGCGGTGGTGACGTAATAGGGCTTCATTGGGACATCACCCTATTGTGTGCGCGTGAGCTCCGACCGCCCAGTCAGACGGGAAGCGCCGCCCGCTCCGGAACCCCTGGCGCCGTTGATCGATGCCCACACCCACCTCGACGCGTGCGGCGCCGCCGATGCCGATGGGGTGCGAGCCATCGTCGACCGCGCCGCGGCGGTCGGGGTGAGGGCCGTGGTCACCATCGCCGACGATCTGGATTCGGCGCGCTGGGTTACCCGTGCCGCCGAGTGGGATCGGCGGGTCTATGCCGCGGTGGCATTGCACCCAACCCGCGCGGATGCGCTCACCGACGGTGCCCGTGCCGAACTCGAGCGATTGGCGGCCCATCCGCGGGTGGTGGCCATCGGTGAGACCGGAGTGGATAGGTATTGGCCCGGTCGCCTTCAGGGCTGTGCGGACCCCGACGTCCAGCGGGAGGCCTTTGCGTGGCATATAGACCTGGCCAAGCGGACCGGCAAACCGTTGATGATCCACAATCGTCAGGCCGACCATGATGTGCTCGACGTGCTGCGGGCCGAGGGCGCGCCCGACACCGTGATCTTTCACTGCTTCTCGTCGGACACGGCGATGGCCCGCGCGTGTGTGGACGCCGGATGGCTGCTGAGCCTGTCCGGGACCGTGAGCTTCCGTAACGCCCGTGACCTACGCGAGGCCGTTGCGCTGGTGGGGGTGGACGAGCTGCTGGTAGAAACCGACGCACCCTTTTTGACCCCGCATCCCTACCGGGGCCTAGCGAACGAACCCTACTGCCTGCCGTATACTGTGCGGGCGCTGGCTGAACTGGTCAATCGCCGCCCCGACGAAGTGGCGCGAATCACCACGAGCAACGCTAGCCGGGCCTACCGGCTGGGGCAGGTTCCTGAGTGAGTGCTCCGAACTGCCTATAACATCCTTGTGTCGGAGTTGCTCAACATTGGCCAGTTCGTTACCGTCTTGTGATCGAACGGGTGGGCAGCTATTTTCGGCGGGCCCATTTTGCATTTTCTGTTTGCTGTGAAGGTCGTTGAGTGTTGCCGAGGTCGGGGATATAGCGCGTTGACATTACTTGCCAAACTTCATCAGACCCAATCACCGATGTTGCGCCTCGTAGTGGGCGCCCTGCTGCTGGCAGTGGCGTTCGCCGGTGGCTATGCGGTCGCCGCAAGCAAAACGGTGACGTTGACCGTCGACGGAACCGCTATGCGGGTGACGACGATGAAGTCGCGGGTGATCGACATCGTCCAGGAGAACGGGTTCTCCGTCGACGAGCGCGATGACCTGTATCCGGCCGCTGATGTGCAGGTCCATGACGCCGACAACATCGTGTTGCGGCGCAGCCGTCCGCTGCAGATCTCGCTGGACGGTCACGACACCAGTCAGGTGTGGACGACGGCCTCGACGGTGGACGAGGCGCTGGCCCAACTTGCGATGACCGACACCGCACCCGCCGCGGCTTCTCGCGCCAGCCGCGTCCCGCTGTCCGGCATGGCGTTGCCGGTCGTCAGCGCCAAGACGGTGGAACTCAACGACGGCGGGGTGGTGCGCACGGTTCACCTGCCGGCGCCGAACGTGGCAGGGCTGCTGAACGCCGCCGGCGTGCCGCTGTTGCAAAGCGACCAGGTGGTGCCCAGCGCGACGGCCCCGATCGTCGACGGCATGCAGATCCAGGTGACCCGTAACCGGATCACGAAGGTCACCGAGCGGCTGCCGCTGCCGCCCAACGCGCGTCGCATCGAGGACCCGGAGATGAACATGAGCCGGGAGGTCGTCGAAGACCCGGGTATCCCGGGGACCCAGGATGTGACGTTCGCGGTGGCCCAGGTCAACGGCGTCGAGACCGGTCGTTTGCCGGTCGCCAACATCGTGGTGACCCCAGCCCGCGAAGCGGTGGTGCGGGTGGGCACCAAGCCTGGCACCGACGTCCCAGTGGTGATCGACGGCAACATCTGGGACGCGATCGCGGGCTGTGAGGCCGGCGGAAACTGGGCGATCAACACCGGCAACGGGTATTACGGGGGTGTGCAGTTCGACCAGGGCACCTGGGAGGCCAACGGTGGGCTTCGGTATGCGGCCCGCGCCGACCTCGCCACCCGCGAAGAGCAGATTGCCGTCGCCGAGGTGACCCGGCAGCGTCAAGGTTGGGGCGCCTGGCCGGTGTGCGCCGGACGAGCGGGTGCACGCTGACCATCCGGCTCCTCGGGCGCACCGAGATCAGGCAGCTAGCCAAAGAGCTCGACTTTCGGCCGCGGAAATCTCTCGGGCAGAATTTCGTCCACGACGCCAACACGGTGCGGCGCGTGGTTACGGCTTCCGGGGTCAGCCGATCCGACCTGGTTCTGGAGGTCGGGCCGGGTCTGGGATCGCTGACCCTGGCACTGCTGGACCGCGGCGCGACCGTCACCGCGGTCGAGATCGATCCGCTGCTGGCCGGCCGGCTGCCGCAGACCGTGGCGGAGCACTCACACAGCGAGATCAACCGGCTGACGGTGGTCAATCACGACGTCCTGGCCCTGCGCCGGGAGGAATTGGCCGCCGAGCCGACCGCGGTGGTTGCCAATCTGCCGTACAACGTCGCGGTTCCCGCGTTGTTGCACCTACTTGCCGAGTTTCCGTCGATCCGCGTCGTGACGGTGATGGTGCAGGCCGAGGTCGCCGAACGGCTTGCCGCCGAGCCAGGTGGCAAGGACTACGGTGTGCCCAGCGTCAAGCTGCGCTTCTTCGGGCGGGTTCGTCGCTGCGGCATGGTGTCGCCGACGGTTTTCTGGCCCATTCCGCGGGTCTACTCCGGGCTGGTACGCATCGATCGGTACGAGACCGCTCCGTGGCCCACCGACGACGCCTTCCGGCAGCGGGTATTCGAACTGGTCGACATCGCGTTCGCGCAGCGGCGCAAGACGTCTCGCAACGCGTTTGTCCAGTGGGCGGGCTCGGGAAACGAGTCGGCGAATCGATTGCTGGCGGCCAGTATCGACCCCGCCCGTCGCGGTGAGACGCTGTCCATCGAGGACTTCGTGCGACTGCTGCGACGATCCGGCGGCTCCGACGACGCCGCCGGCCGGGACGCCACGTTGGGCAATGTTTCGGGGCACGCATCGGCGAGCTGACCGGTAATCGGGACGCCGTCCGTGTGTGGTTGGTCGGCCACAGCGATAGTCTGCTGCGGTGTCCGCATCTGATGGCAACACCGCTGAACTGTGGGTGCCTACCGGGTCGGTCACCGTTCACGTGCCCGGAAAGGTCAACCTCTATCTGGCGGTCGGTGATCGCCGCGAGGACGGATATCACGAGCTGACCACGGTGTTTCATGCTGTCTCGTTGGTCGACGAGGTGACCGTACGCAACGCCGATGTGCTCTCACTCGAGTTGGTCGGCGAGGGGGCCGACGAGTTGCCCACCGACGAACGCAATCTCGCTTGGCGGGCGGCCGAACTGATGGCCGAACACGTCGGCCGGGCGCCGGACGTGTCGATCATGATCGACAAATCGATTCCGGTTGCCGGCGGCATGGCGGGTGGCAGCGCGGACGCGGCGGCGGTCCTGGTAGCGATGAACTCGCTGTGGGAACTCAATGTGCCGAGGCGCGACCTGCGCATGCTCGCTGCGCGGCTGGGCAGCGATGTGCCGTTCGCATTGCATGGTGGTACCGCGCTGGGGACCGGTCGTGGGGAGGAGCTGGCCACCGTGTTGTCCCGGAACACCTTCCACTGGGTGCTGGCGTTCGCCGACAGTGGGCTGCCCACCGCCGTGGTGTACACCGAGCTCGACCGGCTCAGGGAGGTGGGAGATCCACCCCGGCTTGGTGAACCCGGACCGGTGCTGGCGGCCCTGGCCGCGGGTGATCCGGATCGGCTGGCGCCGCTACTGGGCAATGAAATGCAGGCGGCGGCGGTGAGCCTGGACCCGGCGCTGCGGCGTGCGTTGCGCGCCGGTGTGGAGGCCGGTGCGCTGGCGGGCATCGTGTCCGGATCGGGTCCCACGTGCGCCTTCCTGTGCGCCTCGGCGACCTCGGCGATCGACGTCGGCGCGCAGCTGTCCGGGGCGGGCGTCTGCCGCACCGTGCGGGTCGCCAGCGGACCGGTACCCGGGGCCCGCGTCGTCCCGGCGCCTGCAACGCCCCCGTCAGGCGGGTGATCCTCGGTCACCCGGGTGTGACATCAGCCTCAAATCGCGTCACCGTTTGGCAGCTACTTAAGAGATGCCTAAGATAATTCGCGGTGACGACCAGCGATGAGCAAGAGCACGCGATTCCCTCGTCCGCCGGACATCCCGGTGGGCGACCGAGGAATCCCAACGTCGAGCTGGGGCTCGCCGATCCCACGACCCGACGCGGTGTGGCCGGTTCATTGCTGATTCGAGACCTATCCGCTCCCCAACTGTGTGCGCGTGCCTGCCGTGATGTGGTGTTGCGCAGGCGGAACATGAGAGCCCGGACCTTGGGGAAAGCACCGAAGCCGAGGAGGATTTCGTGAGCAGGTTTACCGAGAAAATGTTCCGGAATGCTCGCGAGAGCGCCAAGGGCATGGTCACGGGAGAGCCGCACGCCCCGGTCCGGCACACCTGGGGCGAGGTGCATGAACGGGCACGCCGGATTGCCGGGGGGCTGGTCGCTGCCGGCGTGGGCCACGGCGACGCGGTCGGCGTGCTGGCCGGAGCGCCGGTGGAGATCGCGCCGGTCGCCCAGGGCCTGTGGATTCGCGGCGCCAGCCTGACCATGCTGCATCAGCCCACGCCGCGCACCGACCTGCAGTTGTGGGCCGAGGACACCACGACCGTCATCGAGATGATCGAGGCGAAGGCGGTCGTCGTCTCCGATCCGTTCCTGGCGGCGGCCCCGGTGCTCGAGGAGCGCGGCATCAAGGTGGTGACCGTCGAGCAGCTGCTGGCGTCGGATCCGATCGACCCCGTCGAGACCGGTGAGGACGATCTGGCGCTGATGCAGTTGACGTCCGGTTCGACCGGGTCGCCTAAGGCCGTTCAAATCACCCACCGCAACCTGTTCGCCAATCTCGAGGCGATGTACATCAGCGCCGAGTACGACGAGCACACCGACGTGATGGTCAGCTGGCTGCCGCTGTTCCACGACATGGGCATGATTGGCTTCCTGACGGTGCCGATGTATTTCGGCGGCGAGCTGGTCAAGGTCACCCCGATGGACTTCATGCGGGACACGCTGCTGTGGGCCAAGCTGATCGACAAATACCAAGGCACCATGACGGCCGCGCCCAATTTCGCCTACTCGTTGTTCGCCAAGCGCCTGCGCAAGCAGGCTAAGCCCGGCCAGTTCGACCTATCCACCTTGCGTTTCGCGCTGTCCGGTGCGGAGCCCGTGGAGCCGGCCGACGTCGAGGATCTCTGCGATGCCGGCGCGCCGTTCGGGCTCAAGCCGCAGGCGATCCTGCCGGCCTACGGCATGGCCGAGATAACCCTCGCGGTGGCGTTCTCCGAATGTGGTGCCGGCCTGGTGGTCGACGAGGTAGACGCCGACCTGCTGGCCGCCCTGCGCCGTGCGGTGCCGGCCAGCAAAGGCAACATCCGTCGGCTGGCCTCGCTTGGGCCGCTGTTGCACGGCATCGAAGCGCGCATCGTCGACGAGGACGGCAACATATTGCCGACCAGGGGTGTCGGGGTGATCGAGCTGCGCGGCGAGTCGGTCACGCCGGGCTACATCACGATGGGCGGCTTCATTCCGGCCCAGGATGACCACGGCTGGTACGACACCGGTGATCTCGGCTATCGGATGGACAACGGGCACGTCGTGGTGTGTGGCCGGGTCAAGGACGTCATCATCATGGCCGGCCGGAACATCTACCCGACCGATATCGAGCGGGCGGCAGGCCGCGTCGAAGGCGTCCGTCCGGGTTGTGCGGTGGCGGTGCGCATCGACGCCGGACATTCGCGTGAGACGTTCGCCGTCGCTGTCGAGTCGAACGCCTACGAGGATCCCGCCGAGGTGCGCCGCATCGAGCACCAGGTGGCCCACGAGGTGGTCGCCGAGGTTGACGTGCGGCCCCGCAACGTCGTCGTGCTCGGTCCGGGGACCATCCCGAAAACACCGTCGGGCAAACTGCGGCGGGCGAACTCCGTCACCCTGGTCAGCTAGGTATTTCGCCGCGGGTCCGCCGCGAGCGCGCCCAGATTGCCACGGTTTGCGGCGTGTCGGCATACAGACACGCGCCCTCGCGGCCCGGGCGGGGACTACCAGGCGTGGACCCGGTTCTGCGCGGGCTCCAGTCCCAGTTCGACGAGCATTTCTGTGGCATCGGCGGCCTGCTCACAGATCGTGGGAACCTCGGCTCGCTCGGCTGCGGTGAAGTTCTCCAACACGAACGCCGCGGGGTCTTTGCGTCCGGGCGGGCGACCGATCCCGATCCGGACCCGCTGAAAGTCCTTGGTACCCAGCGAGGCTGCCACCGAGCGCACCCCGTTGTGGCCTCCTTCGCCCCCGCCCAGCTTGAGCCGGATGCGACCAAACTCGAGGTCCAGCTCGTCGTGGATGACGACGATGTCGGCCGGCGGCACCGAGTAGAACTTCGCCAGCGGCCCCACCTGGCGCCCGGATTCGTTCATATAGCAGCGCGGCTTGGCGAGCAGCACCGAACGCCCGGCCAACCGGCCAGTGATGATTTCGGCGCCGGACCGCTTGTGCGCCTTGAATTTCGAGCCAAGCCGCGCGGCGAGCAGGTCGGCAACCATGAACCCGAGATTGTGCCGGGTACGCGCGTAGCCTTCTCCCGGGTTGCCCAGGCCGACCAGCAGAAGCGGTTCGGCCACGTCGCGTGCCGCCTACTCGGCCTCGTCCGCGGCCGCGGCTTCGCCGGCTGCTGCGGCTTCTTCGGGTGCGGCGGCCCCTTCCGCTTCTTCGGCCTCGGCTTCCTCGCCCTCGAGCTCTTCGGCGGTCGGCGCGTTCACCACGTTGACCACCAGCAAGTCCGGGTCGGAAATCAGGTTGACACCCGCCGGCAGAGTGATTTGACCGGCGGTGAACTGGGTGCCCGGCTCGGCGCCCGCAATGGACACGGTCAACTGCTCGGGAATCGACAGCGCCTCGGCCTCGATCTCGATGCTGTTGGTCTCCTGGGTGACCAGGGTGTCGGGTCCGGCCTCGCCGTCGACCACCACGTTGACCTCGACGACGACCTTCTCGCCGCGACGGATGACCAGGAGGTCGGCGTGCTGGATGGTGCGGCGGATCGGATGGATGTGGAGTGCCTTGGTCAGTGCCAGCTGTTCTTCACCGGCGATGTCCAGGGTCAGCACCGCGTTGGTGCCGGAATGCCGCAGCACGGCCGCGTAGTCGTGTCCGGGCAGCTCCAGGTGCTGTGGATCGGCACCGTGGCCGTACAGGACGGCAGGAATCTTGCCCTCGCGCCGGGCCCGCCGAGACGCGCCCTTACCGGTCTCGGCACGCACCGTGACCTTGAGCTGGTTGCTCGCCGAACCTGAAGACCCTGCAGACTTAGCCATGTGTCGCTCCTGTGTGCTTCCTACCTCGTTGGGGGCACGGCCAGGATCGCGACAGCGAAGTCGGTCTCCGTCGATAACGGTGCGCTGGAAGTCTCTGGAAGCGTGTCGAGACGGTCAGCCACCCTCGCCGTGACGCCCGGACAGGGTAGCGCATGTGCACCTCGGAGGGGAAATCGGGCAGTTTGGCGCTCGTCCCAACGCACGCCGAAGCACCGGCGCAACGGACGATAAGCGGTCGAAATCTGTTGCTGCCGTGTTCTTCTCGGCCTATTCCAGCGCCGGCCTCGGCGCCCGCGTTACGGCCTTGCGGGGCGGCAGTGGACGTTTAGCCGAACGAGATGGTGCCAGAACAACCTACCGAGCCGTCGCTTTCACCTACGTAACCGTAGTAATGCGCAACATTTGACACCAACAATGATTCGTGGATCATTTGTTCTCATACATGGCAATTCGTAGGTGGTCCGGAGGAGCGTGAGTAGTGACGCTGCGAGTCGTTCCGGAAGGTTTGGCGGCGGCCGGCGTCGCTGGTTCGGTGCTGCACGCCCCGTGCATATATCTCCTGCCAATGAAACAGCAAAATTCTTCAACGTGGAAGCTGGGCTGAATGACGTATCTCCGGTTGCGGATTGAGAGGTTCTTCTGTGTTGCGAGTGCAATTATTTCGGCGGGTGGGGATTGGTCTTATCGACGGGGATGATCTGCAATATATTTCTGCGCCCAAGGTTCAAACCGTCCTGGTAACGCTCGCGGCGATGGTTGACAAGCCGGTATCGGTTGGCAGGTTAGCGCTGGAAATTTGGAATGAATCCCCGCCGAGACTGCAAAATGCGGGGATGCATGTTTATGTATCACAATTGAGGAAGGCGATAAGGTCAATCGGATCCGTACCGGATCCGATTGTAACTACGTCTAACGGATATGCGCTGCAGGGTGCACAATTGAAGATTGATCTGGTGGACTTCAAGTCCCGCCTCAAGAACGCGCGAGCCTTGGAGCGGGAAGGGAATTATCAAGACGCGATTCCGGTGCTATATCATTTGCTCGAGATGTCGGAAGAACTGCAACGTCCAGCGCATTTCAATGGGCCCATCCTGCATGGTTTGTATACGTGGATCGCGGAGAGTCGACATGGTTGCAAAGCAAGTTTGATCAGGTCTTTGACGGCGGTTGGCGAGCATCGAGCCGTCATCGCTCATCTTCCGAATTTTATACGGGAGCATCCATTGCACGAGCCCTTCTATGGGCAGTTGATGCTGGCGTACTATCGGGTCGGGCGTCGGGCCGATGCGCTAAGAACATTTAGAATTCTGCAACACCGTCTTAGAGATGAACTTGGCTTGGATCCATGTACCAAACTGCAAGAACTGTACCGGTCGATACTGCTTTCCGATTCGTCGCTCCTATCGGCATAACGTTCGATTCCTAGCCGTCCCCGCCGGAAACCGCTACCGGCCGCAGAGCATGCTCGCCATCGTGCACAGGGCCCACGCCTGCATTTGTGCCGCGTGCGCCGGCGCGCCGTGCACATCGGGGTACTCGACCAGCCGCAGGTCGCGGGCATGGCTCTGCAGGAAGGCGGGTTCGCCGGGCGGAATGATCTCGTCTCGGCCGCACGCGACGTAGCCGAGTGGCACAGTCAGGGCGGCGATCTCGTGCGCGCTCAATGCCCAGCGGCTGAGCTGCGCGGGCAGGTCGGGCCGGGCAATCCCGGTCACGTGGCTCAATGTGTCCACGGTGACGTCCGGCAGACTCGACCACCACCGCGCGTCGCAGAAGAAGTCGTGCACCGGTGCGCCGACCGTCACGATGCCACGGATACGGTGGTCGGCCAGTGCCGCTCGCATCGCGAGGTGTCCACTGAAGCTCAACGTCATCAGATACGTCAACTCGACGTTCGCCAGTTTGGTCACCGCGTCGAGCACGCTGGAGAACAGCTGGTGGCTGTCCGCGTGATAGTGCAGTCGGCTCTCGCCGACACCGGGTAGTTCGGTGGCAATCGCGGCGACTCCGAGCCCGCGCAGGTGCGGCAGCAGCGGCGCCCACTGCTCCTTGATGCTGGCGATGCCGCCGGTGAAGATTATCAACGGTTTGCGGTCGGTGCTGGAAAGCCCAGTCGCCCAACAACTGACGGTTCCCTCGGGCGTGTCGATGTCGAGCCGTTCGAGATCGGACGTGATCAGGCGCCATCGGTCGAAGACGCGCACACAGCCCGCCATCGCTTCGGCGCGAGCCGGTCCGTCTATGTAGGGAAGGCGGGCGAGATTGTAGTAGTGGCAGGCTTCCAGCAGCCGCTCATCGGCTTCCAATTGCTCTGCGGCGTTGATCCATTCGCGCGTCCACGAGCCGGCAGCGCCGTCCGTGTCGCAGGTGATGCGGTCAAGCACGGCCGAATACTGTCGAAGCGGGACGTCAGGGGCACGGCCGTGGGACATGGCGAATCG
Organism: Mycobacterium decipiens; assembly: GCF_963853665.1. Lineage (NCBI taxonomy): Bacteria > Bacillati > Actinomycetota > Actinomycetes > Mycobacteriales > Mycobacteriaceae > Mycobacterium > Mycobacterium decipiens. Next base: position 4,183,400 of record NZ_OY970459.1, on the reverse strand, counting down.
TTTGAGTTCGCCGATGTCGTTCACGGCGACACCTCACCGAGGGATATGGTGGTTCTACGAATGGTGGTCTGAGGTCCGGACATCTGGCATTTACACAATCTCTTCCGAAGGCATTTGCTGGTACTTCGATTGTCCGGATCGTCCTAAAGTAACGCTTAAACACGACTTACGGCTGATGTGACCCGATACGCCGTTGGCGCTTTATCTATGGCGTCAGCGGTGGCGTTGGAATGCTCCCGTCTTCGAATCTAATGTGGAGCTGAAGTCGCACTAAAATTCTGGCGGCTCAGTCGGCATTCACGCCCTTGCCGCGACGACAAATCCGTGGATGATCGCCTCGATGTCGGAAGCCTGCTCGACGGCCTCGTTGGCCAGACTCGTGATGGTGAGCTGAACCAGGTAGCTCTGGTCGGCGGGCGGTGAACCGGTGGCGAAGACGATCCGGTTCCAGGCATGCAGCCGTCTGCCCTGCAGATCGTAACTGCCCTGAATCATCGACGACGGAAACCCGTTGAAATCTGCTGTCGAGGCTTCCAATTCGGTGAAGTTCTTCGACAGCCGGGCATCTGCAGTGCCATGTTTGAGCGCTTCGGCGACATCGAAATCCCCGCGTAGCCTGAACACCATCAGCATCGCCGTAGGAAAGCTTTCGCCCTTGGCGATCACTTCCGTATTCGGCGGGATGTTCGGACTCTTCAGGGATGCCCACCCCGGTGGTGTCGGGATGGACACGGTCAGGTCGGTCAGGCTGTTCGGCGCCACCGGCTCTCCGGTGACGCCGACGCCTTCCAGGTACTTCCACAGGGGAACAGGCACTTCCGTCGTGGTTGGGGGCGCGCTGATTGTCGAACTGGTAGACAAGATCGACTGGAAGTCGGGGGATTTCGGTCCGCAGGCGACCATTGACGCGGCCAGCGTGGCTACCCCGAACGCGACCGCGAGGGGTCTCACAGAATCTCGCGGACAGCGTCGAGGGGCCGAGCCAGCCGGGTGCCCTTCGGCGTGATGACAAACGGACGTTCGATCAGGATGGGGTGTTCGGCCATGGCGTCGAGCAACTCGTCATCGGTCGCGTCGGCGAGGTTGAGCTCTGAATAGAGGGATTCGCGCTTGCGCACCGCGGTGTGCACGTCGATCCCAGCGTCGCTGATCATGCGTACCAACTCGGCTCGGGATGGCGGCGTTTTCAGGTACTGGATAACAATGGGCTCAAATCCGCTGTCCCGCAACAAGTCCAGCGTCTTGCGAGATGTGCTGCATTTGGGGTTGTGGTAGATGACAGTGTCCTTAGTGCCGGCTGCCATCTAGGCGTCTCCGTCGAACAATCCTGTGACTGAGCCGTTCTCGAAGACAGCCCGGATTGTGCTGGCCAGCAGCGGTGCGATGGACAAAACGGTGAGCTGAGAGAAGCGCTTGTCTTCGCCGATCGGCAGCGTGTTCGTGACGATCACTTCCCGCGCGCCGCAGCCGGCCAGTCGCTGGGCGGCCGGGTCGGACAGCACACCGTGGGTTGCCGCGATGATCACGTCACCGGCGCCGTCGTCGTGCAGCAATTCCACCGCACCGGCGATGGTGCCGCCGGTGTCGATCATGTCGTCGATCAGGACACAGGTGCGCCCGGCCACGTCGCCGACGACGCGGTTGGACACCACCTGGTTGGGCACGCGCGGGTCGCGGGTCTTGTGGATGAAGGCAAGGGGGACGCCACCCAAAGCGTCGGCCCACTTCTCCGCGACGCGCACCCGGCCAGAGTCGGGGGAGACGACCACCATGTTGCCGTTCGGGTAGTTGTCCCTGATATATCCGGTCAGCAGGTTCTGACCGCGCATATGGTCGACGGGCCCGTCGAAGAAACCCTGGATCTGGTCGGTGTGCAGGTCGACCGTCACGATCCGGTCGGCGCCCGCGGTCTTGAGCAGGTCGGCGACCAACCGCGCGGAGATCGGTTCGCGGCCGCGGTGCTTCTTGTCCTGCCGGGCGTAGGGGTAGAACGGCATGACGGCGGTGATCCTCTTGGCGCTGCCCCGCTTGAGGGCGTCGATCATGATCAGCTGCTCCATCAGCCACCTGTTCACCGGTGCTGGGTAGGACTGCAGGACGAAGGCGTCGCAGCCGCGCACCGACTCGTGGAAGCGCACGAAGATCTCGCCATTGGCGAACTCCCGCGCCGTCTGCGCGGTGACGTGGACGTCGAGTTCTTTGGCTACCTGTTCGGCCAGCTCCGGATGGGCACGGCCGGCGAACAGCATCAGGTTCTTGCGATTATCGGTCCAGTCGTGGCTCAACGCGCTGTCCTCGCCGTTCGGGATCGAATTGGATTACCCATCGTACGTAGCGAAGCGCTTGGATTTTTCGCCGGGTAGCCGGGATGCGAATTCACGGTGTCTGATCGGTGTCGGGTTTCCGTGTGGCCCGCTGGGACGCCATTTCCGCGGCTCGTTCGGCGGCCTGAGCCGCTGCGCTGCCCGGCCGTTTGCGTTGCACCCAGTTCTCGATGTTGCGTTGCGGGCCCGCGGACACCGCCAGCGCCCCGGGCGGCACATCCGCACGCACCACGGTGCCCGCACCGGTGTAGGCACCGTCGCCGACGGTCACCGGCGCCACGAACATGGTGTCCGATCCGGTGCGAACGTGCGAGCCGATGGTGGTTCGTCGCTTGGACATGCCGTCGTAGTTGACGAACACACTGGAGGCGCCGATATTGCTGTGCTCGCCGATGTCGGCGTCGCCGACGTAGGTCAGATGCGGCACCTTGGTGCCGGTGCCGATGGTGGAGTTCTTGGTCTCGACGAAGGCGCCGAGTTTGCCGTCGGCTCCCAGCACGGTGCCGGCCCGCAGGTAGGTGTACGGGCCGACGACGGCGCCGGCACCGATCTCCGACGAGCTGCCGTGGGTGCGCACCACCGAAGCGCTGTCACCGACTATGACGTCGGCCAGCGTGGTGTCCGGGCCGATGACACAGTGGCCGCCGATCCGGGTGCGGCCCAGCAACTGGGTACCGGGATTCACGACGGTGTCGCGGCCGATCGTGACGTCGACGTCGATCCAGGTGGTCGCGGGGTCAACGACGGTGACGCCGGCCAATTGGTGGGCGGCCACTATCCGGCGGTTGAGCTCGGCCCCCAGCTGGGCCAGCTGGACACGATTGTTGACGCCGGCCACCAGCGCGCTGTCGTCGATGTGGCGGGCATGTACGGTCTGGCCGTCGGAGCGCAGGATGGAGATGACGTCGGTGAGATAGAGCTCCTGTTGGGCATTGTTGGAGCTCAGCCGGCTCAGTGCCGAGCGCAGTGCGGCGATGTCGAAGGCGTAAACGCCGGCGTTGACCTCGCGGATTCCACGCTGCGAGTGCGTCGCGTCGGTTTGCTCCACGATCGCCATCACTTCGTGGTCCTGGGTGCGCAGGATGCGGCCGTAGCCGAAGGGATCGTGCAGCGTCGTGGTCAGCACCGTCACCGCGGCCGACACCGCGCTGTGGGTGGCGACCAAGTCGGCCAGCGTGTCGGCGTCGAGCAGTGGGGTATCGCCGGAGGTGACCACGACATTGCCGGCGTAATCCGCGGGCAGCGCGGACAGTCCGCAGAGCACCGCATGTCCGGTGCCCAGCGGTCGATCCTGCAGGGCGACGTCGATCGTTCGGCCCAGGGTGTCGGCAAGCTCGCCGACCAGCGGGGCGATGCGCTGGTGATCGTGGCCCAACACCACGATCAGATGCTGGGGCGCCAGCTTGGTGATCGCGTGCAGCGAATGCGACAGCATGGTGCGGCCGGCAAGTGTGTGCAGCACTTTGGGGGTGTCCGACCGCATCCGGGTGCCGGGCCCGGCCGCGAGAACCAGGACCGCGGTGTCACCACGAATCGTCATCAACTCTCCTTCGTTGCATTCTTCCCCCGCGAGCCGGTGGGGCAGCGCGCTGACACGCCCGTCCAGGGTGTCATTTCACGCGCACTCGAGGCAAAAGCTCCTTGTCGGCGTCCGAATGGGTGAGCCCGGGACAGGAAGCTCCGTCGCCAGGACTCGAACCTGAACTATCTGAACCAAAATCAGAGGTGCTGCCGATTACACCACGACGGATCGCGTATCGATGTGACTTTAGACGGTGTCAACGCCGTCATCACACTCAACGCTGTCGCCGCACACTCAGCGAGCTCCGCGCAAACCGATACCCTTGTTGATGTGGCTGAGCCGGGTAAAGCGTCGGAGAAGGAGACGCGGGTGCCGCGCGCCAGGATGACCGGTAGCGAGCGCCGTCGCCAGCTCATCGGCATCGCGCGAACGCTGTTTGCCGAACGCGGTTACGACGGGACGTCGATCGAGGAGATCGCGCAGCGTGCCAACGTGTCCAAACCGGTGGTCTACGAGCACTTTGGTGGCAAGGAGGGCCTGTACGCCGTGGTGGTGGACCGGGAGATGTCGGCCCTGTTGGACGGGATCACCTCGTCGCTGACCAACAACAGGTCCCGGGTGCGTGTCGAGCGGGTCGCGCTGGCGTTGCTGACCTACGTCGAGGAACGCACCGACGGCTTCCGCATCATGATCCGTGACTCGCCGGCGTCGATCAGCTCGGGCACCTATTCCAGCCTGCTCAACGACGCAGTCACCCAGGTCAGCTCGATTCTGGCCGGCGACTTCGCCCGGCGCGGCCTGGATCCGGACCTGGCCCCGCTGTATGCCCAGGCGTTGGTGGGCTCGGTGTCGATGACGGCGCAATGGTGGCTCGACGCCCGGGAACCCAAGAAGGAAGTGGTCGCCGCGCACCTGGTCAACCTGGTCTGGAATGGCCTGACTCACCTGGAAGCCGATCCCCGACTGCAAGACGAATAGCAGGCGGGGCAGCCGGGCCCAGTAGAGACCAACCTCGGCGCCCTAGAATGGCCGCATCATGACCGCACCGGGGCCTGCCTGCCCAGATACCCCGATCGCGGGGCTCGTCGAATTGGCGCTGAGCGCGCCGACATTCCAGCAGCTCATCGAGCGCGCCGGGAGTCGACCCGACGAATTGACCCTAATCGGGCCGGCGAGCGCGCGGCTGTTCGTCGCCAGCGCGCTGGCTTCCCAGGGGCCATTGCTGGTGGTCACCGCCACCGGGCGGGAAGCCGACGACCTGACCGCTGAGCTGCGTGGCGTGTTGGGTGGCGCGGTCGCGTTGTTGCCGTCCTGGGAGACGCTGCCGCACGAACGGCTTTCGCCCGGCGTGGACACGGTCGGCGCCCGCCTGATGGTGCTGCGCCGGTTGGCTCATCCCGGCGATGCCCGGCTGGGCCCGCCGCTGCGGGTCGTGGTGACCTCGGTGCGCTCGCTGCTACAGCCCATGACGCCACAGCTGGGTCTGATGGAGCCCCTCACGCTCACCGTCGGCGAGGAAATCCCCTTCGAGGGCGCGGTGACCCGGTTGGTCGAGCTGGCCTACACCCGGGTGGACATGGTCGGCCGGCGCGGCGAGTTCGCCGTGCGCGGCGGGATTCTGGACATCTTTGCCCCGACGGCCGAACATCCGCTGCGGGTCGAATTCTGGGGAGACGAGATCACCGAAATGCGGATGTTCTCGGTCGCCGATCAGCGCTCCATTCCGGAGATCGACGTCGACACGCTGGTCGCCGTCGCCTGCCGTGAGCTGCTGCTCAGCGACGACGTCCGGGCGCGGGCCGCCCAGCTGACCGCGCAGTACCCCGCGACCGGGAGCACCGTCACCGGCAGCGTCTCCGACATGCTGGCCAAGCTGGCCGAGGGCATCCCGGTCGACGGCATGGAGGCGCTGTTGCCGGTGCTGCGGCCGGACGGTCACGCGCTGCTGACCGATCAGCTGCCCGACGGCACGCCGGTGTTGCTGTGTGATCCGGAGAAGGTGCGAGCCCGGGCCGCCGACCTGATCAAGACCGGCCGGGAATTCCTGGAGGCGTCCTGGTCGGTCGCGGCCATGGGCGCCGGTCCAACGAATCAGGCGCCCGTCGACGTCGAACAGCTGGGCGGATCCGGCTTCGCCGACCTCGACCAGATACAGGCCGCGGCGGCTCAGTCCGGCCATCCGTGGTGGACGTTGAGCCAGTTGTCCGACGAGTCGGCAATCGAGCTGGACATCCGGGCTGCGCCGTCGGCGCGTGGGCATCAGCAGGACATCGATGGCATATTTGCGATGCTGCGCGCACACGTCGCGACCGGCGGGTACGCCCTGGTGGTCACGCCCGGGACCGGGACCGCGCATCGCGTGGTGGAGCGACTGGCCGAATCCGATATCCCCGCCGCGATGCTGGAACCGGGCGCGGGTCCCAAGCCAGGTGTCGTCGGCGTACTCAAGGGCCCGCTGCACGACGGGGTCATCATCCCCGGCGCTGACCTCGTGATCATCACCGAGAGCGATCTCACCGGAAGCCGGGCCACGACGGCCGAAGGCAAGCGGCTGGCGGCCAAACGACGCAACACCGTCGACCCCCTGGCGCTCAGCGCCGGTGACCTGGTGGTACACGATCAGCACGGGATCGGGCGGTTCGTGGAGATGGTCGAACGCACCGTCGGCGGCGCCCGCCGCGAGTACCTGGTGCTGGAATACGCCTCAGCCAAGAAAGGGGGCGGGGGCCAAAAAAACACAGACAAGCTCTATGTTCCGATGGATTCGCTGGACCAGCTGTCCCGCTACGTCGGCGGGCAGGCGCCGGCGCTGAGCCGGCTCGGGGGCAGCGACTGGGTGAACACCAAGACCAAGGCGCGCCGAGCGGTGCGCGAGATCGCCGGGGAGCTGGTGTCGCTGTACGCCAAACGACAGGCCAGCGCCGGACATGCGTTCGGGCCGGACACCCCATGGCAGGCCGAGATGGAGGACGCCTTCGGTTTCACCGAAACCGTCGATCAGCTCACCGCGATCACCGAGGTCAAGGCCGATATGGAAAAGCCGGTGCCGATGGACCGGGTGATCTGCGGCGACGTCGGCTACGGCAAGACCGAGATCGCGGTGCGGGCGGCGTTCAAGGCGGTGCAGGACGGCAAACAGGTCGCGGTGCTGGTGCCCACCACCCTGTTGGCCGACCAGCATTTGCAAACCTTCGCGCAGCGGATGTCGGGATTTCCGGTTGTCGTCAAGGGCCTGTCCCGGTTCACCGATGTCGCGGAGTCTCGCGCCGTGGTCGATGGCCTGGCCGACGGGTCGGTGGACGTCGTGATCGGTACGCATCGGCTGTTGCAGACCGGGGTGCGCTGGAAGAACCTCGGGCTGGTCGTGGTGGACGAGGAACAGCGGTTCGGCGTCGAGCACAAGGAGCACATCAAGTCGATGCGCACCCATGTCGACGTCTTGACCATGAGCGCCACGCCGATCCCGCGCACCCTGGAGATGAGCCTGGCCGGGATTCGCGAAATGTCGACGATCCTGACGCCGCCCGAGGAGCGCTACCCGGTGCTGACCTACGTCGGCCCGCACGACGACAAGCAGATCGCTGCGGCGCTGCGCCGGGAACTGCTACGCGACGGGCAGGCCTTCTACGTGCACAACCGGGTCAGCTCCATCGACCAGGCCGCCGCGCGGGTGCGTGGCCTGATACCCGAGGCGCGGGTGGTTGTCGCCCACGGACAGATGCCAGAGGACCTGTTGGAACGCACCGTGGCGGGGTTCTGGAACCGCGAATACGACATCCTGGTGTGCACCACGATCGTGGAGACCGGCCTGGACATTTCCAACGCCAACACGCTGATCGTGGAGCGCGCCGACACGTTCGGGCTGTCCCAGCTGCACCAGCTGCGTGGCCGGGTGGGCCGCAGCCGCGAACGCGGCTACGCCTACTTCCTTTATCCACCGCAGGTGCCGCTGACCGAGACCGCCTACGACCGGCTGGCGACGATCGCGCAGAACAACGAGCTGGGTGCGGGCATGGCCGTGGCGTTGAAGGACCTCGAGATCCGCGGCGCCGGCAACGTGCTTGGCATCGAGCAGTCCGGACACGTCGCGGGCGTCGGGTTCGACCTGTACGTGCGGCTGGTCGGCGAGGCTGTAGAGGCATACCGAGCGGCCTTTCGAGCGGCATCGGACGGCACAACGGTGACCACCCCCGAGGAGCCCAAGGATGTGCGGATCGACCTGCCGGTTGACGCGCACCTGCCGCCGGACTACATCGCCAGTGATCGGCTCCGGCTGGAAGGCTACCGGCGGCTGGCCGCCGCCTCCTCCGATAGCGAGGTCGCCGCCGTTGTGGACGAACTGACCGACCGCTATGGGGCACTGCCCGAGCCGGCCCGGCGGCTGGTGGCGGTGGCCCGGCTGCGGCTGCTGTGCCGTGGCAGTGGCATCACCGAGGTGGCGGCGGCGTCGGCGGCGACCGTGCGGCTGGCGCCGCTGACGCTGCCGGATTCCGCCCAGGTGCGGTTGACGCGAATGTATCCGGGAGCGCGCTACCGCGCCACGACGGCCACCGTGCAGGTTCCCATTCCGCGAGCCGGCGGCGTCGGCGCGCCGCGTATCCGCGATGTCGAGTTGGTGCAGATGGTGGCGGATTTGGTGACGGCGCTTGCCGGGAAACCGCAGCAGGATATTGGTATAACGAACCCATAACCAACCCAATCCCGCTCGGCGATGATGGCCACGGCCGCGAAGACATCCATGACCTCGATTAAGGAGCGACAAGCGTGATGATTGTCGTCCTGGTCGACCCCCGCCGCCCGACACTGATGCCCGTCGAGGCGATCGAGTTCCTCGGCGGTGAGGTGCAATACACCGAGGAGATGCCGGTCGCGGTGCCCTGGTCGCTGCGGTCGGCGCGTTCGGCGCATAGCGGAGTCGACGCGCCGGTGTTGCTGTCGTCCGACCCCAACCACCCCGCCGTGACCGCTCGACTTGCCGCCGGAGCCCGGCTGATTGCGGCACCGGATCCCCAGCGTGGCGAACGACTGGTCGATGCGGTCGCGATGATGGACAGGCTGCGCACCGCCGGACCGTGGGAAAGCGAGCAGACCCACGACTCGCTGCGCAGATACCTGCTGGAGGAGACCTACGAGCTGTTGGACGCGGTGCACCGCGGCAACGTTGACGACCTGCGCGAAGAGCTCGGTGACCTATTGCTGCAGGTCCTCTTTCACGCCCGTATCGCTGAGGATGCGTCGCAGTTGCCCTTCACCATCGACGACGTCGCCGACACGCTGATGCGAAAGCTTGGCCATCGGGTGCCAGGAGTGCTTGCGGGCGAATCGATTTCGCTCGAAGATCAGCTAGCTCAGTGGGAGGAAGCCAAGGCGTCAGAAAGGTCGCGAAAGTCGCGGAACTCGGTACTGGACGATGTTCATACCGGCCAGCCGGCATTAGCGTTGGCGCAGAAGGTTATTCAACGTGTAGAAAGGGCTGGGCTGCCGGCTCACCTGATCCCCGATGAGATCACTTCCATTTTTGTGTCGGCCGATGGCGATCCGGAAAGCAGGCTGCGCACCGCGGTTTTGGATTTTGTGGACACTTTGCGTAGTGCCGAGAAGGTAATTGCCGCAGCGCGCCGCGGCGACAGCGTCGCCGAGGAGCTCGACGTGACTCCGCTGGGCGCGATCACGGAGCAGGAGTGGCTGGCGCACTGGCCCACGCCAGCGGCGGGGAAGGGCGCCGAAGCGCCCGAGGACGCTCACAAAGACCCACGCTGACCCCTGTGGCTCCGATCGACTCCTGGGCGTGCTGAGCCCTGTGTGCGACGGGGTGTGCCTCAGCCCATGCGACGATGATCGGGACCGAAGCCGGTATAGGGGAGAGCTGTGTCGCCGAGACGCTGGTTGCGCGCGGTCGCCGTGTTGGGGGCGACCGCGATGCTATTGGCGTCGAGTTGCACCTGGCAGCTCAGCCTTTTCATCCCCGACGGCGTGCCGCCCCCGCCGGGAGATCCGGTGCCGCCGGTGGATACCTACGCCAGCGGCCGGCCCGCTGATCAGCTGCGCGATTGGGCCGAGAAACGCTCTGCAGCATTGGGAATTCCGGTCATCGCGCTGGAAGCCTACGCCTATGCCGCCCGCGTTGCCGAGGTAGAGAACCCGAAGTGCCATCTCGCGTGGACCACCCTGGCGGGCATCGGGCAGGTGGAGAGTCACCACGGCACCTACCGGGGCGCCACGATAGCGCCCAACGGGGATGTCAATCCCCCTATTCGCGGTGTTCGCCTCGACGGCACCGGCGGCACCCTGCGCATCGTGGACAGCGACGCGGGCGATATGGACGGTGACGCCGGTGTGGAGCGTGCGATGGGGCCGATGCAGTTCATCTCCGAGACATGGCGGTTGTACGGGGTCGACGCCAACAACGACGGCGTCGCCAACGTCGACAACATCGACGATGCCGCCCTCTCGGCAGCGGGTTACTTATGTTGGCGCGGAAAGGATCTCGCAACACCGCGAGGTTGGATAACCGCGCTGCGCGCCTACAACAACTCCGGGATCTATCTGCGGGCGGTCCGGGACTGGGCGACCGCCTACGCGGCGGGTCATCCGCTGTAGAAGGATGGATCGCTGAACCAGGCTTTACGCTAAAAGGCGGCCGGGGCCAGCCAACGCATGACCGTCCGCGCAGCAGCTACGACGCAAGGAGAACCCAGTGCCGATTATCGAGCAGGTCGGGGCCCGCGAGATCCTCGATTCCCGCGGCAACCCGACGGTGGAGGTCGAAGTGGCTCTGATCGACGGGACCTTCGCCCGCGCCGCGGTGCCTTCCGGCGCGTCGACCGGGGAGCACGAGGCCGTCGAGTTGCGCGACGGCGGCGACCGCTACGGCGGCAAGGGCGTGCAAAAGGCCGTGCAAGCCGTGCTCGATGAGATCGGCCCGGCCGTCATCGGGCTCAACGCCGATGACCAGCGCTTGGTCGACCAGGCACTGGTGGACCTCGACGGCACGCCCGACAAATCCCGGCTGGGTGGCAACGCGATCCTGGGTGTCTCACTCGCCGTTGCCAAGGCCGCGGCGGATTCCGCGGAGCTGCCGCTGTTTCGTTATGTCGGCGGGCCCAACGCGCACATTCTGCCGGTGCCGATGATGAACATCCTCAACGGCGGCGCGCACGCCGACACCGCGGTCGACATTCAAGAGTTCATGGTGGCACCCATCGGCGCGCCCAGCTTCGTCGAGGCCTTGCGCTGGGGCGCCGAGGTGTACCACGCGCTCAAGGCGGTCCTGAAGAAGGAGGGGCTGTCCACGGGCCTGGGCGACGAGGGTGGCTTCGCCCCGGATGTGGCCGGCACCAAAGCGGCACTGGATCTGATCGGCCGGGCTATCGAGTCGGCGGGCCTGCGACCGGGTGTCGACGTGGCGTTGGCACTTGACGCGGCGGCCACCGAGTTCTACACCGAAGGCACCGGTTACAGCTTTGAAGGCAGCACCCGTACCGCGGACCAGATGACCGAGTTCTACGCCGAGCTGGTCGGCGCCTACCCATTGGTGTCACTCGAAGATCCACTGTCCGAAGATGATTGGGACGGCTGGGCCGCGTTGACCTCCTCGATAGGCGACCGCGTGCAGATCGTCGGTGACGACATTTTCGTCACCAATCCCGAGCGGCTCGAGGAGGGTATCGAGCGGGGAGTCGCGAATGCGTTGCTGGTCAAGGTGAACCAGATCGGGACGTTGACCGAGACACTCGACGCGGTCGTGCTGGCTCACCACAGCGGATACCGCACCATGATGAGCCACCGCAGCGGCGAGACGGAGGACACCATGATCGCCGATCTCGCGGTGGCCGTCGGCAGCGGGCAGATCAAGACGGGTGCCCCGGCTCGCAGTGAGCGCGTCGCGAAGTACAACCAGCTGCTGCGGATCGAAGAGGCGCTGGGTGACGCCGCCCGCTACGCCGGCGACCTGGCATTTCCCCGGTTTGCCTGCGAGACAAAATAGGTATATGCCCGAAGCGAAACGGCCCGATTCCAAGCGTCGCGCCCCGGCATCTCGCCCGGGGAAGGCCGGCGACTCGGTTCGGGGCGGTCGCTCCACCAAGCCCTCCTCCAAGCGCGCCCAACCGTCACCGACGGCATCGCAGGCCAGCCGCGCAACCACCCGTACGCCGAATGAGCCGATCGTCGAACCCATCAAACGGTCGTTCACCGAATCGGTGGAGCAGCGGTCCGAACAGCGGCTGGGGTTCACCGCGCGGCGGGCGGCGGTGCTGGCCGCGGTTGTCTGCGTGCTGACACTGACCATCGCGGGGCCGGTACGCACCTACTTCGCGCAGCGCGCCGAAGTGGAACAGCTGGCCGCGACCGAGGCCATGCTGCGCCGCCAGATCGCTGACCTTGAGGAACAGCGGGGCAAGCTGGCTGACCCGGCATACATCGCGGCACAGGCCCGCGAGCGGCTCGGCTTTGTGATGCCCGGCGACATCCCGTTCCAGGTCCAGCTTCCGCCGACGGCGGCGGTCCCACCGCAACCGGGCTTGGAGGCGGGCACCCCGGCCAGAAACGAGCCCTGGTACACCGCGCTGTGGCACACGATCGCCGATTCCCCGCACCTGCCGCCAGCCGCGCCGCCCACGCCGGAGCCCTCAGGCCCGGGCCCGGTGCCGCCGCCCGCGCCGAACCCACAGCAGCCCGGTGGTTGATCGTGCCGATCTGGAGGTGGTCGCGCGCCAGCTCGGCCGCGCTCCCCGCGGCGTGCTTGAGATCGCCTATCGCTGTCCCAACGGTGAGCCCGGCGTGGTGAAGACCGCGCCGAGACTTCCGGACGGAACGCCGTTCCCGACGTTGTACTACCTGACGCATCCGACGCTGACCGCGGCGGCCAGCAGGCTGGAGACCACTGGACTGATGCGCGAGATGACCGAGCGGTTGCGCCAGGACGCCGAGTTGGCCGTCGCCTATCGGCGGGCGCACGAGTCGTATCTGGTTGAGCGGGACGCAATCGAGTCGCTCGGCACCACGGTTTCCGCCGGCGGGATGCCCGATCGGGTCAAGTGCCTGCATGTGCTGATCGCGCATTCGCTGGCCAAAGGCCCCGGGCTGAACCCGTTCGGTGATGAGGCGCTGGCGTTACTGGCCGCCGAGCCCGGTCTGGACCTGGAGGGGTCCGCGACCCTGGTGGTTGGGCAGTGGCGATGATCCGGGTCGCTGCGATCGACTGCGGTACCAACTCGATTCGCTTGCTGATCGCCGACTTGGCAGCCGGCTTGGCGGGCGGGCGGCGCCACGATTTGCATCGCGAGACACGGATCGTGCGCTTGGGTCAGGGAGTCGACGCCACGGGTCAATTCGCGCCGGAAGCGATCGCCCGGGCCCGGGCCGCCCTGGCCGACTACGCCGAACTGCTGAGGTTTCATGGTGTCGAGCGGGTGCGGATGGTAGCCACCTCGGCCGCCCGCGATGTGGTTAATCGCGACGTCTTCTTTGAGATGACGGCCGACGTGTTGGGCGCCGTGCTCCCCGGCTCGGCCGCGGAGGTGATCACCGGCGCCGAGGAGGCCGAGTTGTCTTTCCGTGGAGCGGTCGGCGAGTTAAGCAGCGCCGGTGCGCCTTTCGTGGTCGTGGACTTGGGCGGCGGCTCCACCGAGATCGTGCTGGGCGAGGACCTGGCTGACAACGGGGTAATCGCGAGCTACTCGGCGGACATCGGCTGCGTACGGCTGACCGAACGCTGTTTGCACTCCGACCCGCCGACTCGGCAGGAAGTGGCCGCGGCCCGCCGGCTGGTCCGCGAGCGTCTGGCGCCCGCATTTCGCGCGGTGCCCGTCGAACGGGCCCGGACCTGGGTCGGGTTGGCCGGAACGATGACGACGTTGTCCGCGCTCGCTCATTCCATGACGACGTATGACGCTGCGGCCATTCACCTTTCCCGGGTACCCGGCAGCGAGTTGCAGACGGTGTGTGAACGGCTGGTCGGAATGACGCGATCCCAACGTGCTGCGCTGCCGCCGATGCACGTGGGCCGGGCCGACGTGATCGGCGGTGGCGCGATCGTGGTCGAGGAGTTGGCGCGCGAACTGCGGGACCGGGCAGGCATCGGTGAGCTGACCGTCAGCGAACACGACATTCTGGACGGCATCGCGTTGTCACTGGCCGGGTAGGTCACGGCCGCCACCCGCGTCCCAACTCGGGTGACGTCAGGTCCCAAGATGGCTGACCGTGTCCACCGATCGGAGGACAAAGATTTCATCCGCTTGATCCCCACTAGCTACGCTAGTGTATATAAACAAGCGATTGATAATTTTATTCCCGGTCGGCGCACCGGATGTGCAACATGCGCGCCGGACCAACGATCCACGGTAGGTACCGACCGAATGGGTCTCGTCGATGCGGCCTGGCTGCTATTGGAAGGAGAGTGGCGATGCGCATTCCGAGGCCGACCGGCAACTATGCCGGTCGGATGATCGAACCGGGCGGCTGGCCGGAAATCGACGAGGCAACCTTCTACGACCGGGCGCATGAGTACAACCGGGTCCTGCGGAAGGTCACCGACGTAATGGACACCAGCCGGCGCCAGCAGGTTGAAGTGTTCGACGGTGGCATCTGGTTGGGGGGCGCCGCCAACGCCGCTAACGGTGCACTCGGCGCAAACCTCAACCAGATGAGCACGCTGCAGGATTATCTGGCCACCGTGATTACCTGGCACCAGCACATCGCCGGGTTGATCGTGCGAACCAAATTGGAAATCGGCAACAATGTGGACGGCGCGCAATACGAGATAAGCATCCTGGAGAATGACCCGACCCTGGATGCTGACGAGCGGACTGTCGCAATCGATGCGTTGGTTCGAGCGACGCATGCGGCCAATACCAGCCTGGTCGCCGATACCGCCGAACAGGTTCTGGCATCGAAGAATTGGCAATCCCCGCACAATGCTCTTGCGGACCTGCTGCGCCAGGTGATCCCGCCAACGCCGGAGATCCCGTCGCTGGTGGTACCAGTCCCGGGGTCGCCATCCCCGGCCACACCGAACCCCACGCCTTCCGTACCGCAGCCCTACCCCCCGGGAACACCGGTCAATCCGATGCCGGCGACACCCGCCGTTTCGGCGCCGGGCACCCCGGTGTTCCCGACCCCGGGTGCGCCGCTTGTCCCCGATATCCACGCCATGCCGATGTTTCCGACCCCGGGCCTCCCGGTCGCATCGGTCGCACCGGTTGCATCCGCCCCGGCGCCGTCGCCGGTTCCGTCGGCTCCGGTCACGCCCACCCCGGGGCCGAGCCCACGGCCGACTCCGGCGGCGTCATCGCCTGATCAGCAGTTGACGCCGGTGGATCCCGCAACGCCGTGGACGCCGGGTACCCCGGCCAACGAGCCGGCGCCTGCGGTGCGACCGGCGGCGGTAACCGATGCGTCGCCCGCGCCCAGCTACCAGGGGGCCCCGGTGTCGGGGCCCGCGCATGCGGACGATTCCGCAACGTCGGCGGCGCCTGGCACAGCGCGCGGCGCGCCAGCCGCCGGTGCGGCGGCGTCGGCTGGATCGAGTCCGGTTGCCGGGAGCGCGCGCTCGGTTTCGGCGGAGTCGGGCACGGGGTCGCGTGCCGCGTCTGGACGGGCGCCGCTGCGCGCGGCCGGTAGGGCACCGGCGCCACCGGCCACCCGGGCGGCGTCAGCGCGCACCGCGCCCGCTCCGCGTTCCTGGGTGCCCGAACGCGAGGAGCGCGACAAGGACAAGAAGAAGTCGCAATGGACAGTCGCCCCGTCGCCGTTGGTCCCGGTATCGGCGGCACGCGCCGCGCGCGACGCGATTGCGGCACGCGGCGCCGGCACGGGTGGCATGAATGATCCGCTGCGGTTGGCGCGTCGAATCGCCGCGGCATTGAACGCGCCGGACATGGGCAACGAGGGTGACTACGGATTCTTCTGGATCACCGCGGTGACCACCGACGGTGAGATCGTCGTGGCCAACAGTTATGGCTTGGCCTACATACCCGACGAGGTGCAGCTTCCGAACAAGGTGTACATGGCCAGCGCCGACCAGGTGATCCCCGTCGACGAGATGGCGCGGTTTGCGACCTACCCGCTGTTGGCCGTGCAGTGCTGGGCGGCCCACCACGACTTGAAACTGCGGGCGGTGATCGGTACCGCCGAACAGTTGGCCAACTCCGATCCGGGCGCGGCCAAGGTCGTGCTGGAACCGGACGACATCCCGCCGAGCGGAAAAATGATCGGCCGGTCACGGCTGCAGGTGGTGAATCCCGCGGCGGCGGCGGCGCTGGCAGACACCGATGAGCTGCGGTTGACCGACCTGTTGCCGCCGGCACCGGTCGATGAATATCCGCCCGACGATGAGTTGCACATGCTGTGGTTTCAGCTGATGAAACCGATGACCAGCACCGCTACCGGTCGAGAGGTTGCGCACCTGCGGGCGTTCCGGGCGTTTACCGCCCACTGCCAACGACTCGCCTTGCACCAGGCCTACACCGCGGCCGACCCGGAAAGCCAACGCGGGGCCGTCGCCGACTGGCTGTACTGGCACTGCGTGGTCGGGTTGCTCAACAGCGCCCTGTCGGCCGCGTCCTGAGCCTGGGCGCATCAGGTCAATTCGCTCAATACGAAACGTACAGAAAGGATTTCGCGTTGCCTGAAACACTTGTCGTCGACTCCTCACGCCTGAGTGCCGCTGGGACCAGACTTGCCGGTCTTACCTTCCCGACGCCCCCGGCGCCGATCGCCGCGACCGGATCGGATCGGATATCCGCAGCGATCAACGCGACGATGCCTCGCATCGAATCACAAGTAGCCGAGGGGTTGCCCGGTGTCAAAGCCGCGTTGACCAAGACGGGCACCAGTATGGCCGCCGCAGCCGAGATCTATACCAAAGCCGACCAGGCTTTCGGTGAAGGTTTGAAACGCTATCAATTTGGCTCGAATGGCTCAGTCTCCGCTTTGAGTTGTCCGGCGCGGCCCGTGCTGGATTTGATCAACGCTCCGTTCGAAAAGCTGTTTGGACGCCCGCTTTTCCCTACTCCCCCCACCAAGCCGGCCGATCCGGTTACACCGGTTACTCCGGGGAAGAAGGCGACCGATTCGGCCCGTGACAAAACACTTGAGCATTCGCAAGGCGGGCCCGTCAAAGATCCGAAGCTGGGCGAGATCTCCGGAATCGTGTATAGCAAGAAAAATCCGAATGTGGTTTGGGTACACAACGATTCCGGGGACGGGGCGCGAATCTACGCCATCGACGCCCGGACGGGTGCAACGCTGGGCACCTACGAACTCAAAGGGGTAAAGGCAAAGGACATAGAGGACATCTCGATCGGTCCCGGACCCGAGCCGGGCAAGTCATATCTTTATGTCGCCGATATCGGCGACAATGGGCACTCGCGGAACGGGGGGGTGACAATTCACCGCATCGAGGAGCCGACTGTGACTGGTACCGCAGCGAACCCAACGAACGCAAAGCTTAGTGACGTCGCGACGTTTACTCTGAAATATCCCGATGGCCCGCGCGATGCCGAGGCGTTCATGGTCGACCCGCACACGGGTGACATGCTGATCATCGAGAAAAACTATGACGGCAACCCGGCAATCTATCGGGTGTCCGGCGATTTGGAAAGCGGAAGCACCACAACAGTTCAGAAGGTTGGAACGCTGCAGTTGCCACCGGGCGGGTCGTCCGCGGTGACCGGCGCCGACATATCACCAGACGGCTCACAAATCGCTGTCCGCACCTACGGCAAAGTCCTGCTGTGGGATCGGGACCCGTCGCAGGACGTCTGGACGGCGATGGACGAGAAGCCAGTTACCGGGCCCAAACCCAATGAGAAACAGGGCGAGGCGATCGCCTTCCATCCGGATGGAAGTGGCTACACAACGATCAGTGAGGGTAAGAACCAACCCCTCAACATCTACCGCCCCAAGGCCAGGTGACCGATCTCACTACCCCGGCGATCGCCTCCGCAGTCAGGTTGCGGGCGGGGCGGGCGGCGCGGGCGGGGCAGGCTGGTCGGACGGGGCAGGCGGCGCGGGCGGAATTGCCCCGTCGCAACCACCCGGCGGTGGCGGGCCCGGGAGGGGTTCGTCGCCGCCGACGCAGTCGTAGTAAAACTGCGGACCGATAATCCATCTTTGCATCCACTGGTGCCAAAACGACCCGTCCGGGTACTTCTCGCCGTCGCAGACGGCCAAGTCGCCGAATCCCCATCGGCCGCCCGGGCAGTAGCCCTTCGTCATGTCCGGCTGATGCGGGTCGGGCGGATCAGCGCTGGCAACCGCGGTAGGAAACACAAGCGCCGCAGTACAACCCAATATCGCAACGCCAAGGCGAGCAAGCTTCAACTTCATTTCGACTCCGGGTATAACGGTGAATCAACACAACGGATTCCAGGCAAAAATCACAACTTGTGCCTGAGCCGCGGCGATGAGGCGTAGGTGGACAAACCTTCGCACTGCTTCGGGAAGGCACGACCGTCTTTCCATAGTTTACGACGCGGCGGGCTGGCGCTGTCAAACTTCCCAGTTGGCGCAGTGTCTCGGCGGGGTGATCGGTTACACCGGGGACAATTTAGGCTTCGAAGCGGTAGCCCATCCCCGATTCGGTCAACAGGTGTTTGGGGTGAGACGGGTCATCTTCCAGTTTGCGCCGCAGTTGCGCCAGATATACCCGCAGGTAATGGGTTTCGGTGGCATACGCCGGTCCCCACACCTCTTTGAGGAGCTCGCCGCGCCCGACCAATTTGCCGCGGTT
Organism: Mycobacterium decipiens; assembly: GCF_963853665.1. NCBI lineage: Bacteria > Bacillati > Actinomycetota > Actinomycetes > Mycobacteriales > Mycobacteriaceae > Mycobacterium > Mycobacterium decipiens. The sequence continues at coordinate 4,164,820 of NZ_OY970459.1, read as the reverse complement.
GCGGACCAGCACCTCGAGCATGCCCCACTCGGTCGGGGTGAGATGCACTTCGGCACCGTCCTTGATGACCTTCTTAGCGGCCAGATCGACGGTGAACGAATCGGTTTCGATCGCCGGTTGATCCACCTCGGAGGTCGCGGTATTGCGCCGCACCGCGGCGCGTAGCCGGGCCAGAAACTCGTCCATGCCAAATGGTTTCGTCACGTAGTCGTCGGCGCCCGCGTCGAGGGCCTGGACCTTGTCCGACGAATCGGTACGCGCCGACAACACGATCACCGGTGCCGTCAACCAGCCACGCAGACCGCCGAGCACGTCGATACCCGATATGTCCGGCAAGCCCAGGTCGAGGATCACCACGTCGGGGGGATGCTCGGCGGCGGCGCGCAACGCACCCGCACCCGTCGAGGCGGTGATGACCTCGTAGCCGCGCACCGTGAGGTTGATGCTCAGCGCGCGCAGGATGTGCGGCTCGTCGTCGATCACCAGTACCCGGGTCACTTGCGCCGCTTCTCCTTGTCGCTGCGCTCTGCGTCGTCGCGGTCGCGGGTCATTGCTCACCGTTTTCCTGCGGCGCAGCCAGATCCACCACGACGGTGAGTCCACCCCCCGGCGTGTCCCCGGCGGCGATGGTACCGCCCATGGCCTCGACGAAACCGCGCGCCACCGACATGCCCAGCCCGACACCAGTGGTGTTGTCGTTATCACCTAGCCGTTGGAAGGCTTCGAAGAGCTGCTCCTCGGTCCCGTGCGCAATCCCGGGGCCCTCGTCGATGACGTTGATCAGGACGCGATCGCCCACTCGCCCGGCGTTGACCCGGACCACACAGTTCGGCGCGTAGCGCAGCGCGTTGTCGATCAGGTTGGCCAACACCCGTTCCAGCAACCCGGCGTCGGCCATCACCACGGCGTCATCGACGTCGACCTTGACCCGGTCGATGGCGGATCGGTAAAAGCCGGTGGCGCCCTTGCCGATACTGACCAAGGCTCGCTGCACCGTTTCCTCCAAGTACACCCGGTGCTGTTCCGGATGGATCACGCCGGCGGCCAGCCGCGACGAATCGAGCAGGTTTCCGACCAGTGCGGTCAGCTGGTCGATGGACTCCTCGATGGTGGCCAGCAATTCGGCGGTGTCCGCTGCGGAGAAGGCGACATCTGCGGCGCGCAAGCTGGACACCGCAACCTTGGCCGCCGCCAGCGGGGTGCGCAGGTCGTGGCTGACCGCGGAGAGCAGCGATCGGCGCAGCTCGTCGGCCCGCACGATAGCTTCGGTGCGGCTGGCGTCTTCGGCCAGCTCGCGCTGCCTAACCAAGCCCGCGGCCTGTTTGGCCACCGCGGACAGCACCCGGCGGTCCCGCGCGGAAAGCTTCCTGCCGGCCATCAGCATCCAGAACTCCCCGTAATCCCCGAAACTTTGGTCGCCGACCTCGATCGCGGTGTCAGCGGAATCGATGGTGGTGCAAGGGTCTATGCCGACCGAGGCGACGACGTAGCCCCGGTTGCGCTCATCGTCGGCATCTTCGCGCAGCATGCTCACGGCGCGCTGCCCGTAGGTCTCCCGTACCCGTTCGAGCAGTGTCTCCAGATCCGCGCCGCGCAGCACCGACCCCGCGAACAGGATCAGCAACTCGGCCTCCTGGGATGCGCGGCGGGCCTCCCGGGCCCGTTTGGCCGTACCATCGACGAGAACCGCGACCGCGACCGCGACGACGAGCAGAACCACCTCGGTGACCGCGGCATCGGGTTCGGCGATGGTGAACGTGTGCCGGGGAGTGGTCAGGAAGTAGTTCAACAACAGGCTGGATAACACGGCCGACAGCACGGCCGGCGCGACGCCGCCGAGCAGGGCCACCACCAGGACGCCCACAAAGAACAGCGCGCTCGCCCCACTGGTGTCGAGAAACCGGTCCAGTGTGGTCACCGTGGCCGCGCAGACGACCGTCGGCACGATCAGGGCCGCCAGCCAGGATGTGATCCGCCGTTCCCGGGGCGACAGCGACGCCGCCCGGAAGCCGCGTTTCGATTCTTCATGGGTGACCATGTGCACGTCGATCTTGCCGGACCGCTCGACGATTGCCGGGCCGATGCCCTCCTCGAAGATGCGTGCCCATCGCGAACGCCGAGATGTGCCAATCACCAGCTGTGTGGCGTTGATCTCTCTGGCGAAATCGAGCAGGGCACCGGGCACGTCGTCACCAACGACCGTATGCACGGAGGCTCCCAGGCTGCTGGCCAGCTCACGGATCTTACTGATCCGGGCCTCAGACAGTCCCGCCAATCCGTCACCGCGTATCACGTGCACCACCATGAGTTCGGCACTGGACTTCGACGCGATCCGGGATGCCCGCCGTACCAACGTCTCAGACTCCGAACCACCGGTAACAGCCACCACGACGCGCTCGCGTGCTTCCCACGTGTCGGTGATCTTGTTCTCGGCACGGTATCTGGCCAGAGTGGTGTCCACTTGATCGGCCAGCCACACCAGCGCCAGTTCCCTGAGCGCAGTCAGATTTCCGCGGCGGAAATAGTTGGACAGCGCTGCATCGATCTTTTCCGGCGCATAGACGTTGCCGTGAGACAGCCTGCGGCGCAACGCCTCCGGTGTGATGTCGATGAGCTCGACTTGGGAAGCCTGCCGGACAACCGAATCCGGTATCGTCTCCTTTTGTTCGATACCGGTGATCTGTGCGACGACGTCGTTGAGGCTTTCCAGGTGTTGGATGTTGACGGTGGAGATCACCGTGATCCCGGCATCGAGCAGCTCCTCGACGTCCTGCCACCGCTTGTGATTTTTGCTACCCGGTGTATTGGTGTGCGCGAGTTCGTCCACCAGGACCACTTGCGGGCGACGTTCCAGCACGGCCGGCACGTCGAGTTCGGGGAAGCTCCCACCGCGGTACTCGAGGTAGCGGGGCCCGACGACCTCGATGCCCTCAAGCAGCGCAGCCGTTTTCGCTCGACCATGCGTCTCGATCACCGCGGCCACCACATCGGTGCCGCGTTCGGACCGCCGGTGCGCTTCCCCCAGCATGGAGTACGTTTTGCCGACACCAGGGGCCGCACCCAGGTAGATGCGGAGCTCCCCTCGTTTGACACGGTGGTCTGTGAGGCTGACGTCGCTCACATCCATATCATCCACCAATGCGCTAGGTGGTGGCCGGATACCTATGGTCGAGCTCCAGGTTGAGTCGCACCACGTTGACGCATGCCTCACCGAGAACGCCCAGGGGGCGGCCGGTTCGGATCCGTCCTATGACCTCACGTATTTGATCCGGGGTGACGTGCCGTGCCCTGGCCACCCGCGCGACCTGGATATCGGCATACGCGACGGAGATATCGGGATCCAGGCCGCTAGCACTGGCGGTGACGGCGTCGGCGGGAACTTGCGGGTTGTCGGGCGCTTCCCCGCGGATCGGCACGATCCTCCCGCTCGAGTAATCACGGCCGAACACCGCGCACTCGACCCGAACCCCGTGGTAGCTGTCCAGGAAGGGCCGGTCGGTGGTTGAGCATGGCTGGTTGACGCTGATGACGGCGGAGGGGTGGACGACTTCGCCGCGGGGGTCCCGCGGGCCGATCACCGACAACACAGCGCCAACGCCGCTAGTGCAGAACGGGCGTGATCCGGCCTCCTTGCCCAAGCCTTCGAACTGCGCCACGGCCAGGCTGCGCGAGCACACCAGCGTGAGCAGGCTCGGCTTGAACCCGGCCTCGGCCGGACTGGCTCCGGCGGCCAGCTTGGCCGGATCGGCCGGGACGTCGACGATGCTTTCCGGTCCCAGGTTGCTGCCGCCGCTGCTCAACGGGTCATATCCAGCGCCCGCAGCCGATGGCCGGGTCTGAAAGTACTGCGGCAACGGGTGGCCGGCCGCATCGGTGAACAATTGGCCGATCAGGGTGCTAGCGACCGGCTTGCCGCCGATCGAGATGATCGAGCCTTCCGCCTTGTGATGCAGGCCGGGAATCCAGGCCAGTAGCCAGATGAGCAGTGGGTAGCCGATGCCGAGGATCACGGTGAAGACGAGCAGCGCGCGCAGCGCGGCCCAGTGCTGGCGAAGCATGTTGGTGACGTTCATGTCAGGGTATCCCCGGGAGTAGTTGAACCAGCAAGTCGATGAGCTTGATCCCGATGAATGGGGCGACGATGCCACCTAGTCCATAGCGATAAAGATTGCGGCTGAGCAACTTCGACGCGCGGCTCGGCGTATACCGAACACCTCGCAGCGCCAGCGGAATCAGGGCGATGATGACGAGCGCGTTGAAGATCACCGCCGACAGGATCGCCGATTGCGGGCTGTGCAGCCGCATGACGTTGAGCAGTTCCAGGCCCGGGAACAACGCCACGAACATCGCCGGGATGATCGCGAAATACTTGGCGATGTCGTTGGCGATGGAGAAAGTGGTCAACGCCCCGCGGGTGATCAACAGCTGCTTACCGATTTCTACGATCTCGATGAGCTTGGTGGGGTCGGAGTCCAGGTCGACCATGTTGCCGGCCTCTTTGGCCGCGGCGGTGCCGGTGTTCATCGCCACCCCGACGTCGGCCTGGGCCAGCGCGGGTGCGTCGTTGGTGCCGTCACCGGTCATCGCCACCAGGCGGCCGCCCAGCTGCTCGCGCTTGATCAGCATCATCTTGTCTTCGGGGGTAGCCTCGGCGAGAAAGTCGTCGACGCCCGCTTCGTCCGCGATCGCCTTGGCGGTCAACGGATTGTCGCCGGTGATCATTACCGTGCGAATGCCCATCAGACGCATCGCGTCGAACCGGGCGCGCATGCCCTGCTTCACCACGTCCTTGAGGTGGATAACGCCGAGCACCCGAGCTGCTTCGGTAGCCACCAGGCCGACAACGAGCGGGGTGCCGCCCGCAGCCGAGATGCCGTCCACGATCTGGCCGAGTTCGGCGGGGACGTTGCCGCCGTGACCGCGGACCCATTCGGTCACCGAGCTGGCCGCGCCCTTGCGCAACTGTCGTCCGTCGAGGTCGACACCCGACATCCGGGTGGTCGCGCTGAATTCCGCCCAGGAGGCGTTGGCGAGCTCTCCGGGCGTGCGCGCGCGCAGACCGTAGGCCTCTTTGGCGTACACGACGATGGAACGGCCCTCGGGGGTTTCGTCGGCGAGACTCGACAGCTGAGCGGCGTCGGCCAGCTCGTCGGCGGTCACCCCGGTGACCGGAATGAATTCCGACGCCTGCCGATTGCCCAGGGTGATCGTCCCGGTCTTGTCCAGCAGCAGCGTGTTGACATCGCCGGCGGCCTCGACCGCGCGGCCGGACATGGCCAGCACGTTGCGTTGGACCAGCCGGTCCATGCCGGCGATACCGATCGCCGACAGCAGCGCGCCGATGGTGGTGGGAATCAAGCACACCAGCAGTGCCACCAGGACGATGCCGGTGATGCCGTCGCCGCCCAGCGCTTGGGTGTCCGGCACACCGGGGTTGTTGGCCTTGGCGTAGATGGCCAGCGGCTGTAGCGTGGCGACCGCGAACACGAAGATGATGGTCAATGCCGCGAGCAAGATGTTGAGCGCTATCTCGTTGGGTGTCTTCTGCCGATTCGCTCCCTCGACAAGCGCTATCATCCGGTCCACGAAGCTGTCGCCGGGTTTTTGGGTGATCTTGACCACGATGCGATCCGATAGCACCGTTGTCCCGCCGGTCACCGACGAGCGGTCGCCGCCAGACTCACGGATAACCGGTGCCGATTCACCGGTTATCGCCGATTCGTCAACCGACGCAATACCTTCCACGACGTCGCCGTCGCCGGGGATGACCTCACCCGCCGCGACCACCACGATGTCGCCCTGCTCCAATAGCGGCGCCGCAACGTCTTCGAATGTGACCCCGGACTTTTGCAAGGTGCCCGGCGACCAGTCGCTAATGCGGTGCGCGATGGTATCGGCCTTCGATTTGCGTAGCGTGTCGGCCTGTGCCTTGCCGCGGCCTTCGGCGACGGACTCGGCCAGATTGGCGAAAAGCACTGTCAGCCAAAGCCAGAACACGATCAGCCAGCTGAACCAGGTATCGTCACCGAGCGCGAGAACGGTCGAGAACACGGCGCAGATTTCGACGATGAACATCACCGGATTGCGCCACAGGGTGCGCGGATCGAGCTTGCGCAGCGCGTCCGGCAGTGACCGCAGCAGCAGGGCCGGGTCGACCAGGCCGCCCTGAAGCCGTTCGTTAGGTGTGCGGCGTGACACTTTTCAGTGAATCCCTTCAGCGAGCGGCCCAAGCGCCAGCGCGGGCAGGAAGGTGAGGGCAACCAGAATGACCGTCACACCCACCACCAGGCCCACGAACTGCGGCCGATGAGTGGGCAGGGTGCCGCTGGATTCGGGTGTGACGCCCTGGCGGGCCAGCGAACCGGCCAGCGCGAGAACCAATATCATCGGCAGGAATCGGCCGAAGACCATCGCCAGTCCCAAAGCGGTGTTGTACCAGACGGTGTTGGCCGCTAGGCCGGCGAAAGCCGAACCGTTGTTGTTGCCCGCCGAGGTGAACGCATAGAGCACTTCGGAAAAGCCGTGCGGCCCGGTGTTGGCCATGCTGGCACGCTCGCCGGGCAAGGCCATCGCGATGGCGGTGCCGAGCAGTACGATGAGCGGGGTCACCAGGAAATAGCTTGCGGCCAGCTTCATTTCGCGTGGCGTGATCTTCTTACCGAGGTACTCCGGAGTCCGGCCCACCATCAACCCGGCGACGAATACCGTGATGACGGCCAGTATCAGGATGCCGTACAGACCAGAACCGGCGCCGCCGGGGGCGACCTCGCCGAGCTGCATATTGAACATCGCCACCATGCCGCCCAGGCTGGTGTAGGAGTCGTGCATCGAGTCGATGGCACCGGTGGACGTCAGCGTGGTCGCATCGGCCCAGACCGCGGAATCAGCAACCCCGAATCGCTGCTCGGTCCCCTCGCTCGCGGCACCCACCGCCGTTGGGACGGTGCCGTGGTGCTGCAACTGGACCAGCATCATCGTGGTGACGCTGAAAATCGCGATGACGCTGACGATCGCGACGATCGCATAGCCCTGCCTCTTGCTGCCTACCATGCGGCCGAAGGTGCGGGGCAGCGCGAAGCTGATGACCAGGAGCAGGAAGATCTCGACCCAGTTGGTCCACGGGGTCGGGTTCTCGAAGGGGTGAGCGGAGTTGGCGTTGTAGAAGCCGCCGCCGTTGGTGCCCAGCTCCTTGATGGCCTCTTGGCTGGCGACCGGACCACCGGTGATGGTTTGCGGGGTCCCGGCCAGCGTGGTGACGACCTGGTCGTTGAGATGGAAGTTCTGGACGGCACCGCCGGCGACGAGGACGATCGCGCCGAAGACCGCGATCGGCAGCAGGATGCGCAGCGTGCCGCGGACCAGGTCCACCCAGAAGTTGCCGAGTTCACCGGTGTGATGACGGGCAAACCCGCGCACCAAGGCGATGGCGACGGCCATGCCGACCGCCGCGGACACGAAGTTCTGCACCGCTAGACCGGCCATCTGCACCAGATGACCTTGGGTGGATTCGCCGGAGTAGGCCTGCCAGTTGGTGTTGGTGACGAAGCTGACGGCGGTGTTCCACGCCAGTGCCGGCGTCATCGGCGTAGTCGGATGCCCAAGGTGCAGTGGCAGCCTTTGCTGAACCAGCTGCAAGAGGAACAGAAATATGATGCTGACCGCCGAAAACGCCAGCACACTGCGGGCGTACGCGGCCCAGGTCTGTTGGGACGCCGGGTTCGCGCCGATCAGGCGGTAGATGAACCGCTCGGCGCGTGAATGCCGTTGGGAGCTATACACGCGGTACATGTAGTCGCCCAGCGGCACGTGCACGGCCGCAAGTGCCGCGACAAGGAGCGCAAGGAACAGCACGGCGGATGTGGTATCGCTCATCTAGAACTTTTCCGGATACAGCAGGGCCGCACCAAGCAACAGCACAACCAGCACGGCCAGCGTCAGGCCGATGGTATTGGCGGCGTTCACAATTCCAACTTCAGCAGTGCGGTAAGCGCGGCGAAGACCGCCACGGTCAGCGCGAGGTAGACGACTACGGACATATCTGTCTTTCGTTCACGACAACCCGGCCATTCGATCCGTGATCGTTCGCGGGCACGCCCCGGTTTGGAGGCCAGAAAGAGGTTAATGCGTCCGAGGCCCGCCGGCAGCGCCCTTTACGGTATTTTTACGGCCTCATCTGCGACTTTTCCGGCCATCCAGGCGTTTGTGACCCGTTGGCTCAGGAACACCCACCCGCGGCGGCTCGATCATCGGAAGCCGCACCCGAAAGACGGTTCGGCCGCCAGCGGATTCCGCGGTGACCGAGCCGTGATGAGCCTTCACGATCGAGCTGACGATGGCCAAACCCAGTCCGTGCCCGGAGCCGTCGGACCGCGACTTCTTTGCGCGTACAAACCGCTCGAACAGGCGGGGGAGGACCTCGGGGTCGATGTCGGGGCCGTCGTTGGTAACCGTCAGTTCGACGTACGGCGCGTCGGGTCCGTTGCGGTGGGAGGAGATCCCGGTGGTCACCGTGACGCCGGGCGGAGTATGCACCCAGGCGTTGCCGAGCAGATTGCTGACGAGTTGGTGCAGCCTGGCATGATCCCCGTTGACCCGCACCGGGTCGTCGGGCAGGTCCTTGACCCAATGGTGGGTCGGTGCCGCCACTGCCGCGTCATTCACCGCGTTGATGACCAGGTCGGTCAGGTCGAGGTCCTCGGTTTGCAGATCTTCCCCTTCGCCGAGGCGGGAGAGCAGCAGCAGCTCGTCGACCAGCAGCGTCATCCGCCGCGCTTCGGACTCGATGCGGGCTAGCGCGTATTCGGTCGTCGGGGGCAGGTCCGAACTGTCCTGACGAGTCAGTTCGGCATAGCCCTGAATTGCCGCGAGCGGAGTACGCAGCTCGTGGCTGGCGTCGGTGATGAATTGCCGCATCCGCATGTCGGAGTCGACGCGATGCGCCAGCGCACTATCCACGTTGTCCAACAAGCGATTCAGTGTGTGCCCGACGATGCCGACTTCGTTATCCGGGTCGGTGTCCTGCGGCCGCACTCGCACGCTGATCTGGTGGTCGTCTCCGGTAAGCGGCATCGTGGCGACCTCCGCGGCGGTGGCGGCGACCCGGCGCAGTGGGCGCAGCGCGTAGCCCACCACCCAAACCGTCAGTGCCGCGGTGATCACCAACGCGGCCCCGACAAGCGCCATGGTGGTGACCTTCTTGCGGGCGATGATCTCGTCAGCCAGACCCAGCGATACGCCGACGATCAGTCGGTCGGATCCATTGGCGCTACTGTCAACCTGGTAGGAGCCCAGGCTGCCCAGGTTCTCGATGTGTGGTGAGCTGTCGGTCCACCGCCGTGCCTCGATCGCGCGGATGACGTCGGGCGGAGCGGGCCGTGCTCCGTCTTCGGTGAAGACGGCCGATCCGATCACCACGCCGTCGTGCAGCACGGCAATGAGGTTTCCGGGCGTCTGTCCGGTGAACTCCAGCACCGCCTGGGACACGGGCAGGTTGCCGGTACGTGTTTCTGCCTGCTCGCCGGTGCGGTACCTGGCGTAGGCGTGGTTCAACGCGTGCAGGGATTCGGCGAGCTCGGCGTCGTTCATCGCGGTGACATAGCCGCTCAGGCTCAGCACCGAGACGAAACCGACGGCCACCAACACAACGGTCACGACCGCCAGGACGCCCAATAACAACTGCTGGCGCAACGAACGGGGTCGCCACCAGGGGATTCGTCTGGACCGAGCGCTTCGGTCCGGGGTCATTCCCGGCTCATTCCGGCGGTCGCAGCATGTAACCAATGCCGCGGACCGTGTGAATCATCGGCTCCCGGTCGGAGTCGATCTTCTTCCTCAGGTAGGAGATGTACAGGTCAACAATGCTGGTGCGTCCCGCGAAGTCGTAGTTCCACACCCGGTCGAGGATCTCGGTGCGGCTCAATGCGCGCCGCGGATTGCGCATCAGGAAGCGAAGCAGTTCGAACTCGGTCGACGAGAGCGAGATCTGCGTACCGTCGCGCGTGACTTCCCGGCTGGCCGCGTCCAGCCTGAGTTCTCCGACTCGGAGCGACTCATCGGCGGGCTTTTCCAGATGGCTGGAGCGACGCAGCAATCCGCGCAACCGGGCGACCAGCTCTTCGAGGCTGAACGGCTTTGTCATGTAGTCGTCGGCGCCCGCGGTCAGACCGGTGACCCGGTCCATGACGGAGTCGCGCGCGGTCAGGAACAGCGTCGGCGTGTAGGTCTCGGATTCTCGGACCCGTTGCAGAATTTCCAACCCGTCGACGTCGGGCAGCATGATGTCCAGGACCAGCACGTCGGGGCCGACCTTGTCGAACTTGGCGATGGCCTCTCGACCGTCGTGGGCGACTTCGACTTCCCAGCCTTCGTAGTGCAGTGCCATCTTGACTAGGTTGGTCAGCGCTGGTTCGTCGTCGACCAGCAATACCCGGATCGGTGATCCATCCGCGCGATGAATCCGGGGCAGCTGCCCCAGGATGGCTTGGCGCGGACGTTGACTGCGCGCATACCCCGACATTGCCGTCATATTCCCGTATCCTCTCAACTCCTCTGCAAGCGCACATGCAGCTGTCACGGGATTCATATGATTTTCAAATGTGAGTCTATTTGGTTCCGCTCAGAGAGCAACGTGGCCGCACACCAACCGGTGTGCGGCCACGTTGGAATGACGGTGCTGCTTTAGGCCCAACTGGAGCCGACAGCGCTGTCGGTTTGCGCCATGTTGCTGCCGGCCGCCTGCACCTTTTGGCCGTGGGCGTTGGCCTGCTCGTAGATCACCTGGAAGTTGCGGCCCAACTGGGTGATGAACTCCTGGCAGGCCACCGAACCGGCGCCGCCCCAAAAGTCACCAGCCGCAAGGACATCGCGAACGATGGCCTGGTGCTCGGCCTCCAACGATGCGGCCTGTGCCCGGATCATGGCACCGTGGGCGTCAACATCGCCGAACTGATAGTTGATGGTCATAGGTTTTGTCCTCCTGAGTTGAAGCTGTTGGGCAGCAGCGGTTTTCGCTGCTAGCTGCTGAGGATCTGCTGGGAGGCCTGCTCTTGCTGCTCGTAGTTGTTGGCGTCGCGGACCAGTCCGTCGCGCACCCCGTGCAGCATGTTCACGATGTTGCGGAATGCCTGATTCATCTGGGTCATGGTGTCCAGCGAGGTTGCCTCGGCCATGCCGCTCCAGCCCGCGCCCGAGATGTTCTGCGCGGACGCCCACATCCGGCGGGCCTCGTCTTCGACCGTCTGGGCGTGTACCTCAAAGCGGCCCGCCATGTCTCGCATCGCGTGCGGGTCGGTCATGAAGCGTGAGGTCATACTCCTGTCTCCTTATCTCGAAGTATTCACGTCGTTGACGTTGTAGCGGTTGTGATCGGCGCGGTGGTAGCCGCATTACGGATAGGTTACGACTAATCGGTTAATTGCTGGCCTCAAACGAGTGACATGTCCCCCCTTTTTCCCAATTACACGACGACCTGTTTTGGCATAACGATGGGTTTGAATCCGTACCGCGGTCCGGCGTAGGCGCCGGCACCCTTAGCGGCCGCGGCCATTCCCGGCATTCCTGCCACTCCGGTGACCGGCCCGGCCTCCTCGGCAGCGACGGTCCAACCGCTACCCTCCGCAGCCGTGGCGCCAACGGTTACCGCGGGGGTGGCCGACGACCAGCTGGCCGGCACCGACAGGCTGCCGACCAGGGCGGCCTCGCCCAAACTGGCGCCGAGGCCCGCCGGCGCGACGGCGTCGGCCAACCCCGCTCCCGCCGCGGCGGCCGCACCGGCCGCGCCCAGCGCACCCTCGGCGGCGCCCTCGACGACGGCCGCCGGCGCGGCGGCGCCCACGGTGTTTCCGAGGAATATCGCGGTGGGTATGGCGGCCATGACAAACCAGGCCGCGGTGTTGATGCTGCTGTTGACAATGTTCCCCACGAACGGAATCGCGAGAAACTCGTCGATGCTCTTCACCACTCCGGTCAGCCCGGTCGCATCGGCAAGTGATGTCACCGGGGAGGCGAGACCCATGATCGCGTTGGGCAGGCTGGTGATCAGGCTTTCCAGACCAACCTGCTGGGCGGTGCCGGCGGTGGCCGCTTGGCCCACCGCCGCGGCCTGGAGGGCCAGCCCGCCCGGGTTGGTGGTCTGCGCCGGTGTGGTCAGCGGGCTCAGCGTCCCGGCCGCCGCGGAGGAGGCGGCGTAGCCATACATCGCCATCGCGTCCTGCGCCCACATCTCGGCATAGAGGGCCTCGTTGGCCATGATTGCCGGGGTGTTCTGACCCAGGATGTTCGTCGCCACCAGTGCCGCCAGCATCGCCCTGTTGGCGGCGACCTCCGCCGGGGGCACCGTCATCGCAAACGCCGCTTCGTAGGCGGCCGCCGATGCCATGGCCTGCCCGCCCGCGTGCGCCGCGGATTCGGCGGTGTAGGCCAACCAGGCCAGATAGGGCTGGGCCGCGGCAACCATCGACAGCGACGCCGGACCCATCCAAGACTCGGTGGTCAGCCGGGTGATCACCGACTCGTAGGAGGTCGCTGTCGTGCTCAACTCGGCAGCCAGGCCGTTCCACGCCGCAGCGGCGGACAGCATCGGCGCCGGACCTGCGCCGGCGTACATCCGTGCGGAGTTGATCTCAGGGGGCAAAGCTCCGAAATCCATTGTTGTATCCCGTTCTTTAGAGTTCTATTGGCTGAATTTCGTTGTTGATTGGGCGACCGCGTCGGCGTCTGCTCCCTAGACCGTCGCCGGCTTGGGCATGACGATCGGTTTGACGCCGTAGCGCGGCGCACCGAAGCCGGCGCTGTTGCGTGCCGCCGTGGCCGCCCCCGGCATCCCGGCGGGAAGGAATGTTCCCGAGGCCCCGTGTGGTGCGGCGGCGGTCCAGCCCGCGCCCGATAGCGTGCTGGTGCTCGACACCAGGGTGGCCTGTCCGGCCCAGCTGGGTGGCACCGACAACATGCCGACCGCGGATGCCCCGCCCAGGCCGGCCGCGATCGGAGCGCCCAGGGCCGCCTCGGCTCCGATGGCCGCCTCGGCGGCCCCGAGCGCTCCCAGGCCGGCTCCCTCGGCCGCGGCCTCAGCGGCTTCCTCGGCGGGAAGTAGACCGCCGCCACAGAGGCCGATCAGGCAGGACGCGCCGGAGGCCCAGTTCCCGGCTCCGATGTTGGCAATGTTGGCAATGCCACCCGAGAACTCGTCCGGGATGACCGAGGCCGACGCGTCGATCAGGCCGCTGGCACCCGACATGAGGCCCGCGAAGGGCGAAGCGGCCGCGGTTGAGTTGAGCGACTCCGTTACGCCGTAGGTACCGGCGCTGAACCCCAGGGTGTTGACAAACATGTCGTGCATGGCCTGAGCTTCGGCGCTGACCTGCTGGTAGAAGGTGCCATACGCGGTGAAGAGGGCCGCCTGCAACGCGGATACTTCATCGAGGGCCGCCGGAGCGATGGCCGTGGTGGGCGCCGCCGCGGCAGCGTTCTGGGCTGCCATCGCTGCCCCGATGGTCCCGAGCTGTGCGGCCGCCGCCGTCAACTCTTCAGGCACTGTCGTTAGGAATGACATCCATTGCTCCTCGTGTGTGAACCTCGCCGACGCATTCACCGGGTGGACCCTGTGTGTTTACGTACGACTGCCTGTGGATTGGCGTAACGCTAACCAGCCGCGGCTCCACATTCGTGATCGAAAGACCTAGGACGCCCGACGTTTACGGCTTCTTAACGCTGTGGCCGACAGTTTTAACAAGCTGCTGGGGGCTGACATGGCGGTGTCACCTGGTGCCGGAATCGGCACCTTAAACAGGCGCGCGGCGCGCGGATCTTACTCGGATTGCGGCCCCTGCGCACCCCGCGTGTCGCGGTAGGGTTGGTGCACTGGATCGGGGGTCCAACCGCTACATTCGCCGCCGAGCCCCCATAGCCCAATTGGCAGAGGCAGCGGACTTAAAATCCGCCCAGTGTCGGTTCGAGTCCGACTGGGGGCACCGACAGGTTGCTGCTTTGCGAAGGCCCGGCATGTTGGGGGAGCTGCGTGTGTCTGAGCTGCGTTATCGGGCGGTGTTGGAGGCCCTGGATGCGGCGGTGATCGCCTGGCCGCACCCGGCGCTATCACGTAGGGCACGCCCCGCATCGGACGCAAACCCGCGCACTGGATACGCGTCGACCGTGACTACGAAACGAATCCGCATCGACACGCAAGCCATCTTCAACGATGGCGCCATTGAAACACCGCTAGCCGCTTGAGGATTCGGCACAAACCAGGGGCTTAACATCGCCAACAAATTGTCGGAAGTCGATCCTTAAGCGGCTAGGTTAGGAATGGGTTGAGTACCGGCGGGATGATTTGGTTGCCGGTCACGCCGGTGAACCGGATAAAGATCTGTGCGGGGATATTAACCGACTGGTAGATGCCGGCGCCGATCCATGAGACCGGCACCTGTAAGAAACTGGGCACCAAATCGACGATACTGTCTATCTGCTCGTACACCAGGTAGGGAATCGTGGCCACGATCGTCCGCGATGCCAGAGTCAGGTTGGTCGCGATATCGGGATAACCTTGTGCGGCGAAATCGGCGCTGAGCACGCTGTACAGGTTGGCGCCGGGATCAACATAGGTGCCATCAAAGCTGGGCGACGTCAGGGGCGCACCCTGCATATACGGCAGCGGCGCAATGCCGAATTGATCCATAATCGTCGGCGTCGTACTCACGGTCTGCCACGAGTTGTTGATAAACCCGTCCTGCATATCATTGCCGGCCTGATCGAAAATCAGGAATGTCGCTGTCTCCAGGGGAGATTGGAAGCCGTGAGTGATACCACCGAGCTGGGCGGGCCCTACTTGACCATGGTCGGTGACCACGAGCACGGTCCATTCCTCACCCATGTTGGCGGGGTTGGCCTCCCAGGTTGCTATCGCTCCCATCAGGCCGCCACCATTGGTTTGGGAGCCGAGGTTGTAGTCCATGTTCCGAAGCGCCAGCGCGTACTGCGGCGAATCACCGCCGTATTGATGCCCGACGTTATCGACACCTGCGAAGGACGCGAAGATGAGATTGCCTTTGTTGGGATCGGCGGCCAGAATTGCGGCCTGGGTCTTCTCGCCGACCAGATTCTGTGTCGCTATCCAGTCCGTGTCGCCCGCGACCTGCGGGACGAATTCGATGTTGTCGGCGGGATTCGAGCCGGCGCCGGCGATTCGGGTGTTGATGCCGCTAACGGTGCCCTCCCCGTTAGCGATGACCGTGGTGTTGACTTGGTCGCCATAGGTGTTCTCAAGGAAGTTGTACACCGTCGGCCATGTGTCATACGTCCACGGGGTGAAGACGTTGTTGGTCACCCCGGCCGTCTCGCTCGACACACCGGTCTGAATCGTCGTCCACGAGGGGTTGGAGATGGTGGTGTGCCCGACGATCGTCGACGCGGAGGTGACGCTTTGCGCCATCAGTTCGTGGAAGTTCGGGGTGCCACCCGGGTCGGCCAGGATTCTGCTCAGATTCGTGCCGTCGGTGCCGATCAACAGGAAATTCGCATCCGGTGTCGTCAAGATCAGCAGGGCGGCCTGCTCGGGAGTCGCCTGCATCACGTTTGCGTAATAAGTCCCGGCCGGGCCGGCCGCGCCCGGGGCGCCGAACAACGACAATGTGGCGCCGCCGATCCCACCGGTCCCAGCGGGGATGCTGCCTAAGCCGACACCCCCGGTGCCGCCGACCCCGCCATTGCCCAGCAACCACCCGCCCGTGCCGCCGGTGCCGCCGGTCCCGCCTCGGATACCGCCGGCCCCGCCGAGTCCACCATTACCGATCAACCCGGCATTGCCGCCGCGCCCTCCCATCTGACCCGGCCCACCTGACCCGCCCGTGCCGCCATTGCCCCACAGAATCCCGCCGTCCCCACCCGCTTGCCCAGTGCCGGGCACGCCGTTGGCCCCGTCACCAATCACCGGACGCCCCAACAAAAAGTTCGTCGGCGCATTGATCACACCCAAAACGTCGTCGGCCAGCGTCCCCAGCGGGTTGGCATTGGCCGCCTCCGCGGCCGCATACGCCCCGCTGGCGGCACTCAACGCCTGCACAAATCGCCCATGAAACGCCGCCACCTGCGCACTGACCGCCTGATATTCCTCGGCGTGACCGGAAAACAGCGAGGCAATCGCCGCAGATACTTCATCACCAGCAGCAGCCAGCAACGTGCCAGTCGGAGCCAACACCGCCAGGTTCGCCGCCCTGACCGAGGAGCCGATGGCCGCCACATCTGCCGTCGCGGTCATCAACAGGTCCGGTGCGGCTATCAGCTGCGCCATCGTGGTCCTCCCACCCGGCCACTGACCATCGGAAGATGAGACGATGCCCATAATTGCACGAGTCCGGCACGCCTTCGAGTAGTACGCCGAGTCGGCTGGCGGGGCACTGCACGCGGGCGTTGCCTCGCGAGTCGCGCCCAGCCCCGCCCTACACACGAATCCCCCGCTGGGCACCGCGCTCACGGTCGTCGCTTTTCCAAGGGGGGTGCAAGATCGACGTGATGCGCACCCGTATCTGGGCTCCCAGGCGCGCACCGGCCGGTCCGGGCGACTGAATCGCCCTGGTTCTCCAACGGTTCTGAACGTGGCACCCCAGCTTCGGACGAGACCGCTTGCGCGAGATCGCCCGTTGCTACCTCGAGGCCAACGGCCGGCTAGCCGTGGCCGGGTAATGGCGTTTGGTCGGCCAGCTGGTCTGCGTACCGGCTCTCGAATTCCCAGATCTTGGGAAACCCGATCATTTCAACGAAGTCGTCGAAGACACACATCGGGTCAGAGACTGGCTGTCCGAGCGCCAGGGCGCGATAGGTGCCGGTGAGGGCGTGGGCTGCGGCGAACAGCCCCGCCGTGGGATAGATAGCCGCGGCGAATCCCATTTTCTGTAGCTGCGCGGGCGCCAGGATCGGGGTGAGGCCGCCGTGCAGCTGATTGGACAGTAGGGGGACGTCAAACGCCGCACCGATTTTGCGCATCTGCTCTTCGGACTGCGGCGCCTCGATGAACAGGATGTCGGCGCCGGCATCGGCGTACGCCTCGCCGCGTCGCAAGGCCTCGTCGAGGCCCAGTGACGCCAGGGCGTCGGTGCGCGCGAGGATCAGAAATTCGTCGGACAAGCGTGCGTCCGAGGCGACTTTGATCTTGTTGACCATCTCCTGGGTGGGGATCACACGGCGGTTGGGGGTGTGGCCGCACTTCTTGGGGAAGTGCTGGTCTTCAAGCTGAATCACCGAGACGCCGGCGCGCTCGTAGCCGCGTACGGTGTGCGCGACGTTGAGCAGCCCGCCGTACCCAGTGTCGGCGTCGGCGATTAGCGGCTTGTCGACGGCCGCAGCGATCGCTTCGGCGCGGTCGAGCATGTCGGTGTAGGTGGCCAGGCCGGCGTCGGGCTGGCCCAGGTAGGAGGCCGACACTCCGTAGCCGGTCATGTAGATCGCCTGCGCGGTGGTGCGATCGGCGATCTTGGCTGAGACTAGATCGAAAACGCCTGGGGCGGTGATGAACTCACCGTCCTGCAGCATCGCTTTGACTGACCGGTTCGGTCCGGTGTTGTTCATGGCGGTTGTCTTTCGGTGTCTGGTTGGTTGTTCCGGACGCCACGATTCCCCACGCCGATTGATCAGTCCAATAAACTTTCTAATGTGTTTGATCAAGATCTCGAATGGTTGCGGGCGATCAGTCCGGAGCTGGCCATCGCCGTGACGGTCCTAGACGAGCAGCACGTCCGTCGCGCCGCCGAACGTCTGGCCATGCCGCAGCCGACGGTGAGCACCGTGATGCGCCGCCTCGCCGAGGCGATTGGTGCCCCGCTGGTGCAGCCTTCGGGACGCGGGATCGTCGCGACCGAAGCCGGTCGCGCATTCCTGCCCGCGGCGCGACAGGCGCTCAATCAGCTGCGCGCCGCCCGGCAAGATCTCCAGGAGGTCATCGATCCCGACCGAGGCCGCATCGCACTGGGTTTCGTGCATAGCCGCGGCCCCCGCGACGTACCGCGGCTGCTCGGCGCGTTTCTGTCCGCGTATCCCGACATCGCGTTCACGCTCAAACAGGGCGGGGCGCCCGCGATGCTCGACCAGCTGCGCGCCGGTGACCTCGATGTCGTGATCGTCGCGCCGTGTCCACCCACCGACAGTCAGCTGGAATCGCTTGTGCTGGGCGAAGAACAGCTCTACCTGACCGTCGCGTCCGACCACCACCTTGCTACCCAAACATCGGTTGACCTACGGGAAGCGGCTACCGAAACCTTCGTCGGGCTCACCGCCCAACACAGCCTCCGTCACGTGTTCGATTCCCTTTGCCAACAAGCCGGATTCGTCCCGCAACTGGCCCTCGAGGGCGAAGAGCACGAGACCCTGCGCGGGCTCGTGCAGGCCGGTTTGGGGGTCGCCGTGCTGCCCCGGGCGACACACCACTATCCAGGGCTGGTCGAAATCGCCCTGCGCGACCCCACAGCGCGCAGGCAAGTGGGAGCGGTATGGCACAAGGGACGCCGGCTGGCTCCGGCCGCCCGCCGTTTCCTAACGTTCCTCACCACCTCGGGAACCAAAGTGCTGCAAGGGGGCTGAGGCCTTGGGCGAGCAAGCAACTAGGATCGCTTTGCGATGAGTGCACCGCAGCTGCAACGCGTCGAGGTCGACGGCCTTACCCTCACCTTCCGTGAGCTTGGCAACGGGCCTGCGGTGCTCCTGCTCCACGGCTGGCCCACCTCGTCGTGGCTGTGGCGGGACGTGATGCCCCCGATCGCCCAGCGGAACCGGGTGATCGCGCTCGACCTGCCGGGGTTCGGTGGCTCGGCAAAGCCGCCCGATCAGCACTACGGCTTTCGCTTCTATGACGAAGTCCTCGACGGTTTTCTGGCGGAGCGCGGGGTGGGAAAGGTCGCCTTGGGGGTCCATGATCTCGGCGGTCCGGTCGGGGTGCACTGGGCGGTGCACAACCGCGAGCGCATCACGCATCTGGCGTTGCTCAACACCTTGCTCTACCCCGAACTCTCGTGGGCCGTCAAGGCGTTCGTCGCGCTCTGCACCCTTCCGCTTGCCCGCAGTTGGATCACCAGCCCACGCGGGATTCGATTTTCGATGCGACTCGGAGTCGAGGACAAGTCCCGCATGACCGGTGCGGCGCTCGAGCCCTACCAGGAACCGTTCCACGATTTGGCAGCTCGCAGAGCGCTGGCCGCGACAGCCAAAGGTCTCAGTGTTGGCGGCATGAAACGGATCGCAGCCGGCCTCCCACAGCTCAACGTCCCAGCGCGGATCATTTACGGGGCCGAGGACCGGATCCTGCCGGATGTCGCCAAAACGATGGAGCGCGCGTCGCGTGACCTCGGCGGCGCCGAGATCACCCGGCTCAGCGGTGTCGGGCACTTTTGCCAGGAGGAGCGCGGAGTCGAGATCGGTAACCTGCTAGCGGCGTTCTTCTCAGCCACCGAAGGCTGATTGGCGTCGCACGATGTTCGGCAGGTGATTCATGGAATCATCGGGTTGGCGGGGTTCATCGGGTTCATTGGGTTCAACGGGTTCATCGGATCCATCGGGCTCGCGGGGTTTATCGGGCTGTTAGGGCCGTATGGGCCGAGGTTGCAAACGGCATCCGCGTTTGCCATGCAATCCGAAGGGTTGAACGGGTTAATCGGGTCCGCGTTCGCCCGGACGGTCACAGCAAAGCCGGGTACGGCGATAAATGCACCTACTATCGCTACCTTCGCGAAACGGCGAGAGATACCACAACGCGTCGCCAACCTCATCAGAATTCCCCTTGTTTCTCTCGCGTCATCGATCGCGCGGTCTCCATCGTGGCAGGCCGCGGAGCCGCAGGCGCAAAAACGGCGTCCACGGCAGGGGTTCCGCGACACCGGGAGGATCCACCACCAAGGCTCGATGCTCGTAGCTCACACTAGCCGGATTGCCGCCTCTGCGGGGACATCCACGGCAAAGCGACAGCCAAAAGCCAGCGTTATCCCAACGTGTACCGATCGGGGGTCCGCAGGGGTACGAGTGTCCTTGCGGCCTTCCCCGCCAACGCCGACCTGCTGGCTCAGGGCGAGATCGCGCACCTCAGCGATACCGCCGAAGCAGTCACGCGGCGGATTTAGCCCGCCATTTGGATATGACCAATGTCAGGACAACATTGAACGCGGCGAGTCCCATTGCGACGAGTTCCCATCGGAATAGCGTGTTGCCGCCGTGCATGTGGTCGGTAGCCAACACCAGGAATATGGCTGTGGCTATCAATTGTCCTAAGGTGCCCCACATCGCTGTTCTGGTTTTGGATCGAGGTTGCGATTGGACCAGTCGGCGGACTGTCACGATCAGGGCAACGAGTATGAATGTGGCGCCAACTGTCGGTACTGCTAGTTGCATGCTCCCCTCCAATATCAGCCTATGGCACGCACTTCGCGAGACCGTGGATAGCGGTTGCCTGCCCAGCCGCCCAGCCCATGAGTCCGACCCAGAAGCTTGCCGTGAAGGTTTCGGGCGCGCCGACGGCACCTGCAAGGAGGGAAAGGTCCCCGCCCGCCATTGCGCCCAATGCCTTCATGATGTCAGCGGTGCCGCACAAATGTTGATCGGGATGTGCGGCCAGCCATTGCTGCCATTCCTGGGTTTGTTGGATCACTTTGATCCGATTTTCGATCTCAGTGATCGGCGGACCGGTCATTGGAGGGAGCGGCTTACCGTGGATTTGGAAGTTGATGAAGTCCTTCAGCGGCTGCGGCAGGTTAGGGGGTGTGCCGCCGTTTTGAGTGAAGTCGACCAACTGGACACCGGTATGGCCGGGTGGTCCCGAGAAACTGAGGGTGCCGACATCGCCAGCGGCGACGGTCAGCTGTTTCGAGACGTCGGTTTCTAGGCCCAGCAGTTGCGCGGCGCGATGGTTGATGTCACCGGCGAATGCTTGTGCCTGGGCTTGACGGGCGGCTTGTTCTGCGGCTGTCTCGCTGGTGCGGCTGTCGGTCACCGACAGGTCTTCGCCGACTTGGAATCCGTCGTTTTGGGCGTCTTCGACGCCGTACATGACCCGCCGCTGCGCTGCGCTGATATCGCTGGCCGCGGCCCGCGCAATTCTTGCGGCCTTCCGCAACCGGTTGGCATTCGTTGTCACGGTTGCCAGGTCACCGCTCGCCCGGGTGCGTAGCGCCTCACCGCCTTCACCTTCCCATGGGATGGAGTGGGCTTGGTTGCGCATCTGGGTGAAGATGTCTTCCCACTCGTCGGCAGTTTTCGTCCAGTAGTTGGCGGCGTTGACCAGATGCTCGATGTCCCACGCTTGCAGCTGCGACAGGGTTGGTGGCATCGCTACGCCAGCACCGTCGGTGGCGCGGCGGCCGCGAGTCTGTTGGCTCCGCTGGCGTCTTGGTTGGTGTACCCGGTGGCGGCTGTAGCGACCCCGGCTGCTGTGGCCCGGGTACGGGCCATGCACGCTGCCGCGCCGACCCCGATGACCGCGTCGATGGCACCGATAGCCGTGGTTGTGGGTTGAAACGGTTGCCCGGGAGGCGATGCCGTGCTGGTGAATCCGCTGCTCAGCCCCTGCCACTGGATGGCAGTCTGCCGGAGCTGCTCGGAAGCCACCTTGAGTTCGCTCGAGCCCATTGGCAGATTTTAGATCGACCTGCTCGTCAGCTGCCAATCACCGGCCCGCTGATGGTTCGCACGGCTTAGCCCTGAATGCAAGAAGGTGTAGATGAATCAATGTGCCACCGAACATCTTCCGTGAACAGCCGAGTTGCGCCACGACGGTATTCGACCATCCTGAGCTCAGCGCGGTGGGCAACAGCCGAGATCGCATTCTCCAAGCTCGTTGGCTGTGCCTCAAAAGTCCTGCCGCACTTCTGAAGTCGGCCGATGGGCCGCACCACTATCGCACCCGCCCGGTGCCCAGCGCCCGGCGCAGCCAGCCGTCCAGCTCTTCCGGCGCCCGGCCGCGCCAAGCCAGGTGCCCGTCGGGGCGGACCAGATAGCCGTCGTGCTGCGCCCCGTCGGATCGGCGCAGGACGGTGACCCGGTCGCCCAGGTGGGCGCGCGCGGTGTCGACCAGCGCCGGGTCGGCGCCGCAGAGCAGCAGCACCCAGTGTCCGCGAAGCTCGGCGTGCAGCCGGGTCGGCGCGGCGTCGAGCCGGCTGCAGGTCTGGTCGGGCACGCGGTCACCCGGGCGGGGTTTCGTTGTCGGAAGGGCCCTTTGGGCAAGGGGGCCGCGTCGGTAACTTACCCACAGTTGCGACGTCCGATAGGTCACCCAGCGTTGCACGGTCGGCAGTCGGAAAACCGGCGTGAGGACGCGGTCCCGCACGAACCGGCCGAGCCGTCCCCGCGCGACGTTGACCCTGGTGACCGCGCTGGTGCCGCGCAGCACCTCGGTGGCCAGTGGCCGCCGTTCGGCCTGGTAGGTGTCGAGCAGCGCGCCGTCGGCCTGGCCGCGGACCACCAACGCGAGCTTCCAGGCGAGGTTTTCGACGTCACCGAGCCCGGTCAGCATGCCCTGCCCGCCGAACGGCGCATGCGTATGGGCGGCGTCACCGGCAATCAGGACGCGTCCGCGCCGGTAGCTGTTGGCGAGCCGGCGGTGCACGCTGAACATCGACAGCCAATCGGCCTCGACGACCCGGACCTCGCGGCCGGTGCGCTCCGGCAGGATCCGCTGCAACCGGTCCAGGACTTCCCGCTCGGTCGGTTTGTCGCCGGACCGATCGGGGTCGTAGGCCATGATCCGCCACCACCCGTCGGGCATCGGCATCGCGCCGATCAGCCCCGCCGATGAAACCCAGCCGGTGGTGCCCGAGCGGTCCAGGTCCCAGTCCAGGCGCACGTCGGCCAGCAGGAACCGCTCGGTGAGCTTGACGCCGGGAAAGCCGATGCCGGCGAGGTGGCGGGTCAAGCTGGCGGCGCCGTCGCAGCCGACCAGCCAGCCGGCGTCCGCCTCTTGGCCGGTGCCGAGCCTCGCGACGACGCCGTCCGGGTGCTGGTGCAGGTCGACGAGCGGGGTGTCCCATTCGACGTGCCCGCCGAGCTCGGTGAGCCTGTCCCGCAGCGCCGCTTCGACTTTCGCCTGGGAGATGACCATCGGTGGCGCCGATGTCCGCAGGCCGGGATCCCCGAACCGCAACCGTAGCGCCGGTTTGCCGCCGAGGTATGTGGTGATCGACATCGCCCGCAGCGAGTGCTCGGGCAGGTCGCCGAGTGCGCCGAGCCGGTCGAGCACCTCGGAACCTCGAGCGTGCAGGAAGTTCGCCCGTGACGTCCGGGCGGGCGCGGCGGCCAGGTCGATGACCCGGACCCGCACGCCCTGCTGCAGCAGACCGCACGCCAGCCCGAGACCGGCCGGACCCGCCCCCACCACCAGCACGTCCACCTCCGCACCCAGCTCTCGGTGCATGCGCTAGGAGGCGCGGTCCGTCCAGCCCAGCCCGCGGCTGACGCCGTCGGCCGCCGCGATCGTCCGCTTGGCGATCTCTTCGAAATCGGAGGCCTCCAACCGGTAGGCCGGTCCGGATACGCTCAGTGCGGCGACGACCTGTCCGTTGCCGTCGCGCACCGGCGCGGCCACCGCGTTGAGACCGATCTCGAGTTCCTCACATGCGCTGGCCCAGCCCGCTTTTCGGGTCGCCGCAAGCTCGGCTTCCAGCGCGGCGATGGTGACGATGGTGTTGTCGGTGAAGCCGTCCAGGCTGGTGCCGATTCGCTCGCGTACCTCGTCGGCAGCCAGGCCGGCCAGCAATACCTTGCCGGCCGAAGTGGCATGCGCCGGGCAGCTCTGGCCCACCCAGCTCTGCAACGCGATCTCGGCGGTGCTGACCGCCTCGACGATGTTGACGGTCCGGTTCTCGTCGAGGATGGCCAAGTTGGCCGTCTCGCCCAGATCGGCGGCCAGCTTGTCGCAGGCATCCTGGCTCAGCTTGACCAGATCCAGGTGACCGCTGCGGGAGCGGGCCAGTCGCGACACCGCAATGCCGAGCTGGTACTTGCCGCGTTCGGAGAGCTGTTCGACATAACCGCGTGACTCCAGCGCCGTGATCAGCCGGGAAGCCGTCGACTTGTGCACGCCGAGCTCATCGGCGATCTCGGTGACCCCCCCTTTGCCCATTTCCGCCAAGAGCTCGAGCACCGTCAGGGCGCGGTCAACCGATTGAACCGTGGGGACGGTGTCCGGCTCGCCGGCTTGGGTATCTCCGTTGTGGCCTGTCCCCATGATGATCGACGATATACCGCTGCTCAGAGGCACCGCGCTCACCTCGGTGCGTCGGGCGTGCCGATCCGTGCGACCACCCACTGGTGGAACTCGGCGAGGTGATGCTCGGCGGGTACCAGAACGCCGCCCGCGCGGTAGGCACGCGAGGACATCGCCGGTTGGGTTCGCTGGCAGGCGGCGAAGTCCTGTTCGTTGACCCGATGGAATATTTCGACCGAATGCGACAGGTCACCGGCGGCCGCGACGTCAGCGGCGTAGAGCCAATCACATTCGACGATGG
Organism: Mycobacterium decipiens; assembly: GCF_963853665.1. Lineage (NCBI taxonomy): Bacteria > Bacillati > Actinomycetota > Actinomycetes > Mycobacteriales > Mycobacteriaceae > Mycobacterium > Mycobacterium decipiens. The sequence continues at coordinate 4,140,353 of NZ_OY970459.1, read as the reverse complement.
TGCGGTCGGCGGCGACCGGGAACATCCGGTGGCAGATGATGTGGTCGGGGAGCAGGTTGAGGAACACCGTCGGCTTCACCGTAATCGCGAAATAGCGGCGGTCCTGTTCCGGCCCGAGCCCGGGCAAAGTGGCGAAACCCGCGCGACCGTCGACGGTGAAGCCGGCTACACCCGAACCGAATTCGGCGCCGCGTCCCACCGAGCGCTGGGCGGCCTGGCCCCGGGCGAACTCCGGAACCAAACGGGTCAACTCGGGGTGGATAGTGGCGCAGTGATAGCACTCCATGAAGTTCTCGACGATCAACTTCCAGTTTGCCGCCACGTCGTAGCGGATCCGGCGGCCGACCTGCAGGGTGTCGATCCGGTAGCTATCGATGGCGCGCGGGTCCCCGAGGCGGTGGGTGACCGCGCCGACGACCTCATCCTCGAACGACGGCGGGTCGTCGGCCAGGCAGACCCAGGCGTAGCCCAGCCACTCCCGCAGCGCCACCTCGATCAAGCCATAGCGGTAGCGGTCGGCGCCCGCACCGTCGGACTCGGTGAACGAGCCGATGTTGGGGGCGGCGATCAACGCGCCGTCCAAACCGTAGGTCCACGAGTGGTACGGGCAGCGCAAGTTGCGGCGTACCTGGCCCTCGGATTCGGTACACAGCAGCGCGCCACGGTGCCGGCAGACGTTGAGGAAGGCCCGCAAGACCCGATCCCGGCCGCGCACCAGCAGCACGCTTTCCCGTCCCACCTGCACCGTCTTGAAATGCCCCGGCTCGGGCAGGTCGCCGGCGCGGACGACGCAAAACCACATGCTCTCGAACACCTGTTGTTGCTCGGCGGCGAAGACGGCGGCGCTGGTGTAGTAGGCGCCGCCCAGGGTCGGCAGCAGCGCCGGCCGTTGCTCGATGGCGGTCATACGGTCACCAACCTCTGCGGGTCGAACAACGAAATGGGGAGAGCGGTGCTGCCTTCGATGGCCAGGTCGGCAAGGATCTCACCGACCACGGGAACGAATTTGAAGCCGTGTCCGGAAAACCCGCACGCCACAGTGACTTCCGTGCATCCCGGGTGACGCGCGATCACGAAGTGCTGGTCGGGTGTGTTGGAGTACATGCAGGTCACCGCGTGCAGGCAGGTGCCCGAGAGCGCCGGCAGCAACTCGGCGACCCGTGCCGTCATCTCGCTGATCTCCCGCGCGTGCACCAGCCGGTCGATGGTGTCCGGTGTGCAGGCGATCCCGTTGCGGAAGAAGGCGACTTTCACACCACCGCGTGATCCGTCGATCGCCGGAAAGCCGTATATCTGTGCACCAGACGACTTCTCGGCGATAAAGATCGGGTGGTCTGCGAACCCTTGCGCACCGCCGACCGGGTCCAGCCAGTACATCACCTGACGTTCCACCGCGATCGGAACGCCCAACTGACCCAACAGCTGCGGCGCCCAGGCGCCGGGGCAGATCACCAACCGTGCGGCGGTGTAAGAGCCCCGGCCGGTTCTCACCCGAACGCCGGACGAGGTCTGGCGCCAGTCCAGCACTGGCTCGCCGAATTGCAGTGTGGCGCCTTGCCTTTCGGCGAGATCCAGATGCGCGCGCACTGTCAGCTCCGGGCGCGCGAACCCGGCCTTGGCTTCGTAGAGCGCAATATCGGCCGGGTGCGGAGTGAAGTTCGGGAACCGGGCGGTGATCTCGGGGGCGTCGAGCACCTCGTGGGGCAGACCCCACTGGCGGCTGGCGCGCAGGCTGCCGGATACGGTCAGGCAGTCCGGTGGCCCGATGAACAAGCCCCCGGTGATCCGGTAGACGTCGCGCTGGGCGTCGACGGCCAGCTTCTCCCACAGCTCGTAGGCCCGCAGCAGCAGCGGCACATAGCCGGGGTCCTCGAAATAGGACTGCCGGATGATCCGCGATCCGCCGTGGCTGGATCCCTTGTCGTGGGCCGGCTGGTGGCGCTCCAGGCCGAGCACTCGGTGTCCCCGGGCGGCCAGATGGTAGGCGGCCGCACTGCCCATACCGCCCAGTCCAACCACGATGACGTCGTAACCCGTTGTGCTGCCGGTCATGTCGATCTACCTCCGGATCCGGGCCAGCTCGGGGTCGACCACTGTTTGCCGGTGGACGGTCGCGGTATGACGTTGGCCGCGGTGATCGACGGTGACGGTGTCACCGATGGACGAATCGGCCGGCAGCCACGCGTAGGCGATGGTGCGGCCGAGGGTAGGCGAGTATCCAGCGCTGGTAACGAAGCCGATGCAGGCGTCCCCGGCGAGCACCGGTTCCTTGCCGAGTGCGACGGCAGTGGGGTCGTCGAAGACCACGGATTGCAGGATCTTTCGCGGTGTCGCATCCCGCAGGGCGGCCTTGCCGATGAAATCGCCTTTGGACATCCGCACCGCAAAGTCGAGACCGGCTTCAATCGGGCGATCCTCGGCGGTCATGTCGATACCCCAGGCGCGATAGCCCTTTTCCATGCGCAGGCTGTTGAATGCGATACGCCCGGCGGCGATGGCCTCGTGGTCCCTGCCCGCGGCCCACAGCAGATCCCACAGCGCTGCGCCGTAGCTTGCCTCGGTGTAGATCTCCCAACCCAGCTCGCCGACATAGGATACCCGCAGCATCGTGACCGGGATGGCGTCCAGATAGGTCCGCAGCAAGCGGAAGTACGGAAAGGCGGTATGCGACAAGTTGTCTCGGCACAACGGCTGCACGAGATCACGCGCGGCGGGCCCCCACAGCCCGATGCAGCAGCTGCCGCCGGTGATGTCACGCAGCGTGACGCTGCCGTTCGCCGGCAGATGACGGGTCAGCCAGTCGAAGTCCTGCGGACCGTTCGCGCCGACCTGGAATCGGGTCTCATCGAGCCTGGCGACGGTGAGATCGCTTCGGATGCCGCCGGTCTGATCGAGCATCAGGGTGTAGGTGACCGATCCCACGCCCTTGTCGACGTCGTTGGTGGTGAGCCGCTGCAGGAAGTCGGCGGCACCGGCACCGCTGATCTCGTAGCGGGTCAGCGGTGTCATGTCGTACAGCGCGACCTGCTCGCGGGTCCACCGCGCCTCGGCAATCGCGACGGGCGACCAGTACCGCGCGGTCCAGGCGTCGCGTTCGGGAAATGCCACACCCTGGGCGGCGAGCCGGCCAACCAATCCGGCGTTGGCCTCGAACCACGCGGGTCGTTCCCAACCGCCGCCCTCGTAGAAGTAGGCGCCCAGCTCGAGCTGGCGGTGGTGAAACGGGCTGGTGCGCAAGCCGCGCAGCGCGCTGCGGTACTGGTAGGGGTGAATGATGTCGTAGACCTCCACGAAGGCCTGCGCGCAGGTCTGGTCGATGAACCGTGGGCTGCGCGCGAACTTCTCGAACCGGTAGAGGTCGCATTCATGGACGTCAACCGATGGGGTGCCGTCGACGATCCACTCCGCGACGGCCTTGGCCACCCCGGCCGAATGGGTCACCCAGACCGCTTCGGCGACCCAGAACCCGCGCAGCTGCGCGTGTTCGCCGAGCAGTGCGAAGCCGTCGGGAGTAAACGAGAAGATGCCGTTGAAACCCTCCTCGACCTTGCTGTCCCCCAGTGCTGGCAGCAGCCGTACGGATTCGCGCCAGGCCGGCTCGAAATCCTGCTCGGTGAACGGAAGCATCGACGGCATCGGCTCGTCGGCGGTGTCGGCGAGCAATGTGGACAGGTCGACGGGCATCGGCTGGTGTCCGTAGTATCCGATACCCAACCGGTCGACATGCTCGCGGAAGTACAGATCGGCGTCCTGGTGCCGCAGGATCGGCAGGCTCGCGTCGTCGCGTTCGGTGTTGCGGCCCACCAGCGGTGCGACCTGTCCGGTCCGGGCGTACTGGTGTGCCATCGGCACCAGCGGCAGGACCAACCCGACCCGGTTGGCCAGCTGCGCCCCCCAGAATCCGGCCGCGCACACCACGATGTCGGCGGCGATCACGCCGCGGCTGGTACGAACGCCGCCGACCCGGCCACCGCGGTCCACCACGTCGAGCACTTCGGTCTCGGGTAGCAAGATCGCTCCCCGCGCCACCGCGCGCTGCGCCTGGGCTGCTGCCGCGCGCACGGCCGAGGCGAGCCCGTCCGTCGGGGTGTAAAAGCCACCCAGGATGGCGTGGCGATCCAGCAGCGGGTGCAGTTCGAGGCACTCCGCCGGGCCCAGCAGCCGCGCCGGTATTCCCCAGGCCTGCGCCCAACCCGCCTTGCGATGCAGGTCCGCCCAGCGTTCGGTGGTGCTGGCGACCTCGAGTCCGCCGACGCGGTTGAAGACCCGTCCGTCGGGATGCTCCAACGTGGAGAGCTTTTCCACGGTGTAGCGCGCGAACGCGCTCATCGTTTTCGACTGATTCGTCGTAAACACCAGGCCAGGAGCGTGCGACGTGGACCCGCCGGTGACGAACAACGGGCCGCGATCCACCAGGGTGACATCGGTGCAGCCCCGTTCGGTGAGTTCATCGGCCAGCGAGGTGCCGACGATGCCGGCGCCCACGATGACGACCTTCGGTCCCATAGCCGCCCACCTCAATGTTTCGTATTACAAAACATGTTCCGTAATACGCAACATAGTGAGGCGCGCCGAGGCCGGTGTCAAGCGGACACGTCGAGTCCGACTGGGCCCGCTCCGCCATACACTGACCCATCGTGGGCATGCTCTTTGGCCTTGCGCCGTGGATCGTCTATTGGCTGCTTGTCGGCAACGTGCCTGTCACCGTCGCCGCGTTGGTCGCGCTAGCGATTGCCGTCGCCATGTCTGTCTTCGTGCGGGGCACCGGCAACCCTGGTCCGGTGCTTGAAATCGGCTCCGTTGCAACGTTTTTGGTGCTGACAGTGCTGGCATTTGCGTCCAGCGAGTCGTTTCGGCAGCGGTGGCTGCAGCCGCTTAGCATCGCTGCGATATTCCTGGTGATGCTGGTCAGCGTGGCGATCGGCAAGCCGTTCGTGCGCAAGTTCGCGGCGGCAGAACAGGCTGCCGACGTGGTGAAGACCGAGCTGTTCGACCGGATCGCCAGGGTGCTGACCTGGATCTGGGTCGCGGTGTTTGCCGGTATGACGGTGTCATCGGCGATCCCGCCGATGGTGGCGGCCAACGCAACGATTCTCGACACGAAAGCCCCGCTGTGTTTCCTCTGTTATTGGGTCATTCCGTTTGCACTGTTCGGCGTGGCGGTCCTGGTTTCGCGTTTCCTGCCCGAGGTGATGCTTGCCGGGATCGACGACGTCGTCCGCAGAACCTCGTTCGTCGCCTACGACGAGGCCACGATCGACGAGCTGTATTACCTCGCCCAGGAACACGCCAATCGTGAGGTCGGCCCGGGCAAGGAGGCCTACAACGTGAAGGTCGGCGGAATGGGCACTCCACTGACGGGCGACGAGTCGCGGAAGTCGTGGCCCTCGACCTACAAGGTGCGCGACCGGCGGCACTGACCGGAAGCCGGAGGTGGCGATACGTTGGTTCGAGCGGGGCGTCTCCCGTCGGGCCACCTGCGCCCCGCCTGTTGCCGTGGCCGGACAAGGAGCAACGCGATGAGCGTGGACTACCCCCAGATGGCTGCCACCCGGGGCAGGATCGAGCCCGCACCGCGGCGAGTGCGCGGCTATCTCGGACATGTGCTCGTCTTCGACACCACCGCGGCGCGCTATGTCTGGGAGGTGCCCTATTACCCGCAGTACTACATCCCGCTGGCGGATGTCCGCCGGGAGTTTCTGCGCGACGAGAATCACCCGCAACGGGTCCAGTTGGGCCCGTCGCGGCTGCACTCCTTGATAGGCGCGGGTCAGATCCACCGATCGGCGGCGCGGGTATTCGACGTCGACGGCGACAGCCCTGTCGCGGGCACCGTGCGTTTCAACTGGGATCCGCTGCGGTGGTTCGAGGAGGACGAGCAGATCTACGTCCATCCGCGCAATCCCTATTCGCGGGCCGACGCGTTGCGCTCACACCGACACGTCCGTGTCGAGCTCGACGGCACCCTGCTCGCCGACACCCGATCACCGGTTCTGCTATTCGAAACCGGGCTACCCACAAGGTATTACATCGATCCGGCCGACATCGCTTTCGAGCATCTGGAGCCCACCTCGACGCAGACATGGTGCCCGTACAAAGGAACGACGTCGGGCTACTGGTCGGTGCGCGTGGGCGACGCCGTACATCGCGACCTCGCCTGGACGTATCACTATCCACTGCCCGCCGTCGCCCCGATCGCCGGCCTGGTGGCGTTTTACAACGAGAAGGTCGACATGATCATCGAGGGTGCCGCCCTGTCCCGGCCGCAGACCCAATTCAGCTAGATTTCCCGAAGAATCCGAGGTCAGAACGGCGGTGGGTCGTCGTCGGTGTGGGGTGGGGTGGGTCCGGTGCTGGGCTCGCGGTGCGGGGCGTGGTGGTGTTGACGGCGTTCGGTGGTGCTGCGGTGGGCGCGGTCTTGGGTGCGGCTGCGGTGGCGTTTGGGCATCATGGCGGTGCGCTCGGCGCGGTGGTCGGGTGGGGGGTCGGCTTCCGGTGATGGCATGGCGCCCACAGCGCGGCTGGCTTCGGCTGGCCGACCTACTTGGGCAACATCGAACGCAAACGTTTCAACAACATGCGACCTTAGCCTGCGGGGGTGAATTGCCTGCCGATCCGTTTGGCGCCATCGCGGCGGACTTGGCGAAATGACCCGGGGCACGAGTACTCGCCCGCAATGTGATATTCCCCTCCTTTTGTCTGCGATTATGAGAACTTCTTATTTGTCGGCCGTGCAAGATATGCATCAAGTGTTAGCGACTGTCAATAAAACGCAGGGACAATTGCTTTCTCTGATTTGCCACAGAACCGGCGACGTAACGCTTGATAATCACATTCTGAGTGAAACATAAGTCTGTCCCGTGACGTGGGTAACAGCGTTCAATTCGAGATCTTTTGGGTCAGAATGTGACCGCTAGACTGCATTTCAGCCCAGTGCGAATCAGCGTCTTTTGGTGCTGGAATGCGGTTAATCCCGGGCAGGCGGTGCCGACATGACCCGCGACGAAGCAGACCGAAGGGATGAGGAGGAGCGGCGCTGATGACGGAAGTGAACGAACTTGTCCGGGTTTTGCAGTTCGGCACCACATCGGCGGTGGTCAGGATTGCCGTGCAGAACGGTCCGATCAGCGGCATCGACATCAGCCCCGACGGCAACCTCCTGTTGGTGACGAACTACGGCAGCGACACTGTCTCGATCATTGACACCGACACCTGCCGGGTCACCCAGACGGTCACCGGTGTCAATGAACCGTTCGCGGTGACCATGGGCAATGCTGAAGCCAACCGCGCATACGTCAGCACCGTGTCATCCGCCTATGACGCGATCGCCGTGATCGACGTGCCCACCAACGCCGTAATCGCCACCCATCCGCTGGCGCTCAGTGTGAGCGACCTGGCCGTCAGCCCGGACGGAAAGTACCTATACGTGAGCCGAAACGGCGTTGGCGGTGCCGACGTCGCGGCGCTGGACACAACGACGGTCGAGCTGATCGATGTCGCTGACCTTGCCATGGAGCCAGGCACCGTCACGGAATGCGTGCGCGTCAGTCCCGACGGAAGTCGGTTGTATGTCGGTACCAACCGGCCATCCGGCGGCCGGCTCGTCGTGATCGCGACCCGCGCGCACGCCGACGATGCGGTGCGCACCGGGGGCCTCTCGCGCTGGCGCCGGAAGACCTCCAAATCCCGGGCCAAACAGGCGCCGACGGCTCTGCGCGTGGTGGACACCATCGAGATCGGGGCATCCGTACGCGACGTCGCGGTCAGCCCCGACGGCGCCGTCGCGTACGTCGCCAGCTGCGGCTCCGACTTCGGTGCAGTGGTCGACGTCATCGACACCCGCACCAACAAGATCACCAGCTCGCGCAGTATCGGAGAGATCGGTGGGCTGGTCACCCGGGTGACCATCAGCAACGACGGAGCTCGCGCCTACCTGGTCAGCGAGGATCGTGTCACCGTGCTGTGCACCCGCACGCGCGACGTCATCGGCACCATCCGGACCAACCGGCCGTCATGCGTGGTCGAGAGCCCGAACGGAAAACACCTATACATCGCCGACTACTCCGGCACGGTCACCATGACACCGGTGCGTTCGACCGAGGTGTCCGACATCGAGCAGCCGAGGCTACCGGGCCAAACGTCTATCGAGCGCTTCCTGCCTGAGCTGCTGCAGTACGAACCGGCTTCGGCCTAACCGGTCGGGTCGTCTTTCTGGGGGACCCGTTTCTCATGACTTCGCGCGGCGATAGCATTCGCCCGAGGCGGACATGAGGCGGTGCTGCGCCGAGACCCGTAAGGCGGTACGTCGATGTACAGCACGATGCAGGAATATCCGTTGACGATCACCGCGATCATGCGGCACGGCTGCGGTGTGCACGGGTTACGTCAGGTCACCACCGCGACGGGTGATGGCTATCGGCACAGCAGCTATCGCGAGGTGGGTCAGCAAGCCTCCCAGCTGGCAAATGCGTTGCGCCGCCTCGGCGTTACCGGGGACCAGCGGGTCGCCACGTTCATGTGGAACAACGCCGAACACCTGGCTACCTACCTTGCGGTTCCGTCGATGGGCGCGGTTCTGCACACCCTGAATATCCGGCTCTCTCCCGAGCAGATCGCCTATGTCGCCAACGAGGCCGAGGACCGGGTCGTTCTGGTCGACGTGTCACTGGCCAGGCAGCTCGCGCCGGTGCTGCCCAAACTCGACACCGTGCACACCGTGATCGCGGTGGGGGAGGGCGACACGAGGCCGCTGCAGGAATCGGGCAAGACGGTGCTGCGCTTCGACGAGGTGATCGACGGCGAGCCGGCCGAATTCGACTGGCCGCAGCTCGATGAGAACTCCGCGGCCGCAATGTGCTATACCAGCGGCACCACCGGCAATCCCAAAGGTGTTGTCTACAGCCACCGCTCGAGCTTTCTGCACTCGATGGCGGCCTGCACCAGCAACGGCATCGGAGCGGGATCCAGCGACAAGGTGCTGCCGATCGTGCCGATGTTTCATGCCAACGGGTGGGGCCTGCCGTATGCGGCGTTGATGGCGGGTGCCGACCTGGTGCTACCCGATCGGCATCTGGACGCCCGCTCGCTGATCCACATGGTGGAGAACCTGAAGCCGACGCTGGCCGGCGCGGTGCCGACCATCTGGAACGACGTAATGCATTACCTGGAGAAGGACCCCGACCACGACATGTCATCGCTGCGGCTTGTCGTCTGTGGTGGCTCGGCGGTGCCGGAATCGCTGATGCGCACTTTCGAAGACAAGCACAACGTGCAGATCCGGCAGTTGTGGGGCATGACGGAAACATCACCGCTGGCCACCATGGCCTGGCCGCCGCCGGGAACCCCATCCGACCGGCATTGGGCCTTCCGGATTACCCAGGGCCAGCCGGTATGCGGTGTGGAAACCCGGATCGTCGACGACGACGGCCAGGTGCTGCCCAACGACGGCACCGCCATTGGCGAGGTGGAGGTTCGTGGGCCCTGGATTGCCGGCTCCTACTACCGGGGACGCGATGAGTCCAAGTTCGACTCCGGTTGGTTGCGCACCGGTGACGTCGGCCGCATTGACGGGCAAGGCTTCATCACCCTGACCGACCGCGCAAAAGACGTTATCAAGTCCGGCGGGGAATGGATCTCTTCCGTGGAACTCGAGAACTGCCTGATCGCGCACCCGGACGTGCTCGAGGCCGCGGTCGTCGGCGTCGCCGACGACCGCTGGCAGGAACGGCCGCTGGCCGTCGTCGTCGTTCGGGAAGACGCCACCGTCAGCGCCGGTGACCTGCGAAGGTTTTTGGCGGACAAGGTTGTTCGGTGGTGGTTACCCGAGCGGTGGGCATTTGCCGACGAGATTCCACGCACCAGCGTGGGCAAGTACGACAAGAAGACCATCCGGTCCCGCTACGCAGAGGGTGCCTACCAGATCACCGAGGTGCGCGACTGACAAGGGCGCGAGCAGACACAGAGTCGCATCGTTTCGGGCCGAAACGTGCGAGTCTGTGTCTGCTCGCCGCGTAGAAACTCGGGGGGTAGAAAGGGGACCATGAGCTTGCGGGTCGTGCAATGGGCAACCGGATCGGTCGGCGTAGCCGCGATCAAAGGCGTGCTAGAGCATCCCGAACTCGAACTCGTCGGCTGCTGGGTGCATTCCGAAGCCAAGAGCGGCAAAGACGTGGGGGAAATCATCGGTGCGTCAGCACTCGGCGTGACCGCAACCAACAACATCGACGAAGTGCTAGCGCTCGACGCCGACGCGGTGATCTACGCGCCGTTGCTGCCCAGCGTCGACGAAGTCGCCGCGTTGTTGCGTTCGGGCAAGAACGTGGTCACCCCGCTCGGCTGGTTCTACCCGAGTGAAAAAGAGGCTGCCCCACTAGAGGTCGCTGCGCAGGCAGGAAATGCGACGCTGCACGGTGCCGGCATCGGGCCAGGTGCTGCCACCGAGCTGTTCCCGTTGCTGCTGTCGGTGATGTCCACCGGCGTGACTTTTGTTCGCTCCGAGGAGTTTTCGGACTTGCGCACCTACGGGGCTCCTGATGTGCTGCGTTATGTGATGGGTTTCGGTGGCACACCGGATAGCGCGTTGACCGGGCCGATGCAGAAACTTCTCGACGGAGGCTTCATCCAATCGGTGCAGCTGTGTGTCGATCGGCTGGGTTTCGCGGCCGACCCCCAGATCCGTACCTCGCAGGAGGTGGCCGTTGCGACGGCCCCGATCGAATCGCCGATCGGGATGATCGAGCCCGGACAGGTCGCCGGACGCCGTTTCCACTGGGAGGCACTGGTCGAGGACACAGTGGTCGTCCAGATCACCGTGAACTGGCTGATGGGATCGGAAAACCTCGATCCGCCTTGGTCTTTCGGGCCAGCCGGAGAACGCTACGAGATCGAGGTGCGCGGAAACCCAGATACCTTTGTGACGGTCAAGGGTTGGCAGCCGGACAGCGTGCAGGCCGGTCTGGTCAGCAACCCCGGGATTGTCGCGACCGCGGCGCATTGCGTAAATGCGATCCCCGCTACCTGCGCTGCCCCGGCGGGGATTCAGAGCTTCTTCGATCTGCCGCTCATCACCGGCCGGGCCGCTACCGGACTGGCCCGCTGACGCGCCGCTATTGGGTGGTGCCATTGGGCCGGGACCGGCATTCTTGCTGTCTGGGTGCCGATGGTGGTGCAAAGTGATCAAGGGCGGGTCGTTGCTGTGCGTCGATAGCTACTGCCGCCGCTACCGGCCCGCCGCGCGTCGTCCGCAGCCGATCGATACGGGCATGAGCCACACCGGATTTCGCTGAGTAGCGCGCCAGTGACGCTGTATTTCGCGTCCTGGGACGGCGGATGATGTCCGGGTTCGGTACCGTCGGGGCCATGTGCCGACTCTTTGGCTTGCACGCCGGGACCGATGTCGTCACCGCGACGTTCTGGTTACTGGACGCCCCGGACAGCCTCGCCGAGCAAAGCCGCCGTAACCCCGACGGCACCGGCCTGGGCGTATTCGACGAACACCGCCGGCCGCAGCTACGCAAGGAGCCCATCGCGGCCTGGCAGGATGCCGAGTTCGCGACCCAGGCGCACCAGCTGACCGGCACGACGTTCGTCGCGCATGTTCGCTACGCGACGACCGGGGCACTCGACGTCCGCAATACTCACCCGTTCCTGCAGGACGAGCGGGTCTTCGCGCATAACGGGGTTCTCGAGGGACTGGATATCCTCGATGAGCGGCTCCGCGAGATCGGTGCCGATGAGTTGGTGTTGGGCCAGACCGATTCCGAGCGGGTGTTCGCGTTGATCACCGCATCGATCCGTGCCCATCACGGCGATGTGTCAGCCGGTCTGACCGATGCGCTGCAATGGCTCGCGGCGAACGTGCCCATCTACGCGGTCAACGTGTTGCTCGCCACGGCTACCGATGTGTGGGCACTGCGTTACCCGGAATCCCATGAGCTCTACGTCTTGGACCGCCGCCACGACGGCGCGCCCGAATTCCACTTGCGTACCAATCGAATCCGCGCTCACTCGGAGCACTTGCGCGAGCGGCCGTCGGTGGTGTTCGCGACCGAGCGGATGGATGGTGACCAGCGTTGGCGCCTGCTCGACCCGGGGGAGCTGGTCCACGTCGACGCGGCGCTGCAGGTCAACCGGAGCCTGGTGCTGCCTGACCCACCCAGGTATCCGATCAGTCGGGCAGACCTGAGCGAGTCGGCACTGCATGCGCAACACACGTCGGTGTGAACTCGTGGCAACTCGACGCGCTCTGGTCCTGGCTGGTGGAGGACTGGCCGGAATCGCTTGGGAAACAGGTGTTTTGCTGGGCATCGCGGATGAATCACCAGCGGCGGCCCGGTTGCTGCTGGATTCGGATGTATTGGTCGGGACGTCGGCCGGTGCGACGGTCGCCGCGCAGATCAGCAGCGGTTGCACGCTCGAAGAGCTCTACGACCGACAGTTCGCCAAAACGTCGGCCGAGATCGAGCCCGGCGTCGACATCGATGCCATCACCCCTCTTTTCTTGACCGCCATGACCGACCCGGACACGTCAACGCGCCAGCGGCTACAGCGGATCGGCGAGGTGGCGCTGGCGGTCGATACCGTTGGGGAGCCGTTGCGCCGTCGGGTGATCGCGCAGCGCTTGCCGTCGCACGACTGGCCGGACCGGGTGCTGCGGGTCACCGCGGTCGACACCGCCAGCGGCGAACTGGTCATTTTCGATCGGGACTCGGGTGTGGGGCTGGTCGACGCGGTGGCGGCCAGTTGCGCGGTGCCCGGCGCGTGGCCACCGGTGACCATCGCCAACCGCCGCTACATGGACGGCGGGGTAGCCAGCTCGGTCAACGTTGGCGTTGCCGACGATTGTGATGCGGCCGTGGTTCTGGTGCCCGCCGGCGCGGACGCTCCGTCGCCCTTCGGCGGTGGGGCGGCCGCCGAGATCGCGGCATTCACCGGCACGGCGTTCGCCGTGTTCGCCGACGCCGACTCGTTGGCGGCCTTCGGACCCAACCCGCTGGATCCGCGTTGCCGGGTCGGTTCGGCCACGGCCGGACGTGCGCAGGGCCGCCGGGAAGCACCGGCGGTCGCGGGGTTGCTCGGCGTTTGATCAGCCCTCGATGGCGGGTGCGGCAGATTTGTCGCCCTCGATCTCGAGTGCGTCCAAAGCACGGATGGCCAGCGCGCGGCCCATCGCGATCACCTCGACCGCCCGGTGGAACTCCAGGCTTCGGCACGTCGAGCGGGGCACTTCGATCAACAGGTCGGCCGGGTAGGCCGCCAGGGTATGACGCGCCAACGCGGATTGGGCGATGTCGATCGTCCGATTCATCACTTCGAAGCTGCCCATTTTCGGGATTCCGGGTGCGACGTAGGTGTCATCGGGGTCTTCCGCGTCGGCCGGGCGCTGTTCGACGTCCGCGGCTTGCGGCCAGGAGTCCGATTCTCCGGTGCCCGCACCGAATCGGCTTAGCACCGCCCGCGCCGTGCGCCGATCGAGCAACGAGCGGGCGGCGGTGGCGTCGAACAGTGCTGAAGTGCTGCGCACCATGCGGTTCAACCACTCGGCGGTGACACCTGGCTCGGCGTCGCGGGTGGTGCCGTCCTCGCTGCCGTTCAGGCTCACCGCGATGGTCAGGTCGGCGCTGACCCCGGCGATCGGCGCCATGGGCAGCGGATCCAGGATGCCGCCGTCGGCCAGCAAGCGTCCGTCGACTTCGTGCGGGGCGATCACCCCGGGGATGGCGATGGACGCCCGGATGGCCACATCGAGGGGGCCGCGCTGAAACCACACCGACCTGCCTGCCAATAGGTCGGTCGCCACCGCGGTGAACGGGATCCGCAGTTGCTCGATGGCGACCGGGCCGACGATGTCGCGCACCGCATCCAGGATCTTCTCCGCCCGCAGCACACCGGCCGCGGTAATGGACGGGTCCAGTAGTCGCAGGATGGTGCGCTGAGTGAGGGATTTGGCCCAATCGGCGAACTCGTCGAGTCGTCCGGCCGCATGCACACCGCCGATCACCGCGCCCATCGAGGAGCCAGCGGTCCCAACGATGTCGTAACCACGCTCCCGCAGCGCCTGGATCACCCCGATGTGCGCGTAACCCCGGGCGCCGCCGCTGCCGAGCGCCAATGCGACCCGAGGCGCAGACGATGCGCGTGGCCGCACGGTCGCTGGTCCGGACATCCTTCAATTCTGCTCGGCGGAACTGGCAGTCATCGAGCCGGTCGGCACAATTGCGCACGCTCAGATTGCAATCGCACACGGGTTCGAAACCGCCGGACTGGCTATCACCCGCATTCGGCGTTGGCGGCCGCGCGCGCGGCGGTGATCACCGCCGCCTGCCTGGCCGGGGTCAGATCCATCCAGGGGATGTTCCAGCTGCCCGGGGTGCCCGATTCCGACGCCTGGAGCATGGCCAGGTAGGGCTCGACTAGCGGCTCGCCGGTCTTGGGCCGGGAGTCCATCCACACTCTTGCAGCGTGGCAGGCCTGGAAATACTCCTCCTCGGTCGAATCCGCCGGGACGTCGACTCTGGTCGTCACGCCGGCCGGCGAGATGCCGATGAAGTCCGGCCGCTGCGCGCTGGAAACCGGTGCCGAACGTGCCGGCGACGATGCGGTCGTGCCCGCGGTGCCACCGGGCGAGCAGCCGGTGGCCAAGCTTGTCAAACCAACCGTGACAACGAGCGCACCCAACACCTCGGGGTGATGACCGCACCAGCGCACGGTCTCAATCTATGCAACACTGTCGGGCGTGATGAAGCGCCTCGGATTTCGCGAGTGTTGTCGGCCCTGACCCCCCGCCGATAACCCGATCCGTTTCACACTCTGGAGTTCTTCCGTGGCTATGCCTGCGTCTCGGCACCCGGTCACGCCTTCGCGTCGGCTGACCCTCGCGACCCCCTCCTCGGGACCCACCCGGCTGCGGGTGCCCGACCTGCTACACGCCACCGACCAGGCCGCCGACCAGGTGCTCAGCGGACGTTGCGATCACCTGCTACCCCAGGGTGGTGTGCCCCAAACCGAGCGCTGGTTCACCCGCATCCACGGCGACGACGAACTGGACATCTGGCTGATCAGTTGGGTGCCGGGTCACCCGACCGAATTGCACGACCATGGCGGATCGCTCGGAGCGCTGACGGTGCTGTCCGGATCGCTCAACGAATTCCGCTGGGACGGCCGCCGGTTGCGCCGCCGCCGGCTGGAGGCCGGAGACCAGGCCGGGTTCCCGCTGGGCTGGGTGCACGACGTGGTGTGGGCGCCGCGGCAGGCCCCGGTCTCGCAGCTGGGTGCCAGGCCGGTGCAGCCGACGCTGAGCGTGCACGCCTACTCGCCGCCGCTGACCGCGATGTCGTATTACGAGGTGACCGACCACAACACGCTGCGCCGCCAGCGCACCGAGTTGACCGACCAGCCCGAAGGGCCGTGATGAGCCGGATTGACCAGGTACTGGACGCCGCCCGCCGCCGATATCAGCGCCTTCCCGCCCAACGGGTGCCGGAGGCGTTGCGGCGTGGCGCATTGCTCGTGGACATCCGGCCACAGGCCCAACGGGCCCGGGAAGGCGAGGTGCCGGGAGCACTGGTGATCGAACGCAACGTCCTGGAGTGGCGCTGCGACCCAACCAGTGACGCCCGGTTGCCGCAGGCGGTCGACGACTACGTCGAGTGGGTCATCCTGTGTTCGGAGGGCTACACCTCGAGCCTGGCGGCGGCGGCGCTGCTGGATCTGGGCCTGCGCCGCTCCACCGACGTTGTGGGCGGCTATCACGCGCTGGCGGCCACCGGCGCGCTGGCCGAGCTGAGCCGGTAGGGCCCAGCAGCTACCCCCAGGGATTGCCGGCGGGGTTATTGCCCGGTCGTGCCGGGGTTGCCGAAGATCGATCCGCCACTTCCGCCGGCTCCACCGGACCCATCGAGTCCAGAGATCTGGCCGGCGCCGCCGGATCCGCCATTGCCGCCGTTGCCGCCATCGCCAACTAGTTGGGCGTCGCCGCCTTTGCCGCCGTCACCGCCCGTACCGCCGTTGCCGCCGGTTCCACCAACGGGAGCGCCTATACCACCTTGGCTGCCCTGACCTCCGGTTCCTCCGTCTCCGCCGCTGCCGAGCAGACCGCCATTGGCGCCGTTCCCGCCGGTACCCCCGGCGTGACCGGTGCCGCCGTTGCCGCCGGCGGCTTGGGCGCCGCTGACGGTGTTGCTGCCGCCGCTGCCTCCGGCGCCACCGGTGCTGCCGACCCCGCCGTCACCACCGGTGCCGCCGTCGCCGATCAGGATGCCGGCCGCTCCGCCGTGGCCGCCATTGCCGGCGTTGCCCGTGTCGCCGCCTTTGCCGCCGACACCGGCGGCGTTGGCGACGTTGGCGGCGTCGCCGCCGCCGCCGCCGTTCCCGCCGCCGCCGGCGTTCCCGCCGCCGCCGGCGTTGCCGCCGCTGCCGAGCAGCCAGCCGGCCGACCCGCCATTGCCGCCGTCGCCGGCGTCGCCGCCGGCACCGCCGCCGCCGCCTTCGCCACCTTCTCCGGCAAGGCCTATCCCCCCGCCGCCTTTACCGCCGGTGTTGCCAATACCGCCGTTTCCGCCGGCGCCACCGGCCCCGCCGTTGCCATACAGCAAACCGCCGCCGCCACCACTGCCGCCGCCACCGGCGTTGCCGCCACCGCCACCGGCACCGCCCTTGCCGGCAACGCCAAGGAGATTGTCGCCGCCGTTGCCGCCGGTCGCGCCGTTGCCGCCACCGCCGCCGTTGCCGGCGTTGCCGCCGCTGCCGAACAGCAAGCCGCCTTGGCCGCCGTTGCCGCCGCCGCCGGCGGTGCCGCCGCTTCCACCGGCGCCCCCGTTTCCGCCGCTAGTGCCGCCGGCGCCGCCGGCTGCGCCGTTGCCGCCACCGCCGCCGTTGCCGGCGTTGCCGCCGCTGCCGAACAGCAAGCCGCCTTGGCCGCCGTTGCCGCCGCCGGCACCGTCGCCGCCGGTGCCGCCGGCACCGCCGTTTTGGGCGTTGCCGCCGGCGGTGCCCAAGCCGCCTTGCCCGCCGGTTCCGCCGTCGCCGCCGGCGCCGCCGGCCCCGGAGATCCAGCCGGCGTTGCCGCCGATGCCGCCGGCGCCGGCAACCCCGCCGTCGCCGCCCTTGGCGCCGTTTCCGCTGCCGTTGCCGCCCTGTCCGCCGTCGCCACCGGTGCCGCCGGCCCCGCCGTCGCCAAAGAGTCCGGCGGATCCACCGTTGCCGCCGGCCCCGCCGGCCAAGCCTGTCGCGCCGGCTCCGCCCGTCCCGCCGATTCCGCCGTTCCCGCCGGTACCGCCGGCACCGTAGAGCAACCCGCCGCGGCCGCCCGCTCCACCCAATCCGCCGGCCTCGCCGGCTCCGCCGTCCCCGCCCAATCCGCCGGCGCCGCCGTTGCCGAACAGCCAGGTGCCTCCGCCGTAGCCGCCGGCGCCACCGGCCACCCCGACCCCGCCGGCACCGCCGTTCCCGCCGGCCCCGCCGGCACCAACCAGCCAGCCGCCGTTGCCGCCGGCCCCGCCAACGGCGCCGGCCCCGCCGGCTCCACCACTTCCGCCGTTGCCGATCAGGCCGGCCGATCCGCCGGCACCACCGGTGAGTCCGGCGGTGGTTTGGGAAAAGCCGTTCCCGCCGTTGCCGTACAACCACCCGCCGGCCCCACCGGTGGGATTGGCCGCGGTCCCGTCGGCGCCGTTGCCGATCAGCGGACGCCCAAACAGCGCCAGGCTGGGCGCGTTGATCGCATTCAACAGCTGCTGCTCGACGTTTGTCGCCTCGGCGCTGGCATACGAGCCTCCCGCAGCGGTCAACGCCTGCACGAACTGGTCGTGAAACACCGTCGCCTGCGCACCGAGCTGTTGATACTGCTGGGCATGGGCGGAAAACAGGGCCGCGATCGCCGCTGACACCTCGTCGCCACCGGCTGCGGCGAGCGCCGTTGTCGGCGCCAACGCGGCCGCATTAGCCGCGCTGACTGTCGAACCGACACGCGCCACATCGGATGCCGCGGCCATTAACTCCGACGGTGATACCAGCACAAACGACATCGGTCCCCCTCGTCAATTGGTAATGGATGCGTTGATGCTAACTCGGCTGCCCGGCTCGCGAGATCGGTTTGCGCAAATTCGCGACGCAATTTGCCACGTTCATAGTAACTCCATAGACTTGCGCCGGGCGCGAAAGTTGTTGTCTGGTAGCTGTTTTACGCGAGGGCGAATGGAACTTCGCGAATACTGCGCAAACTGGGATCGCGCACTTTTGCGCGTCGGCTCGGGATACTCGCGCCGCTGCGACAATCAATACGCATTCGGCGTATGTCAAATACTTTGACATCCATGTGTGTGGTATTTGTGCGCACCCGTCGGTGTCAAATGCTTCGACAGCCTCCATTCTTTGTCTAACGAGCGGGCCGTTGCGGCGCGGCTCCACTACTTAGCAGTCGAATCGGCCGTGCAGCTTCAGCGCCGCTGCGCGGCAGCGTGTTTGGCTACGGCAGCCCGTTGACCCCGGTTAGGCCCAGTAGCCCGCCGTTGCCGCCGGCGCCGCCGGTTCCGGTTCCGGCGGGATTGCCATTCACACCGCCGTTACCGCCATTGCCGCCGATACCGATCAGCACGGCGTCCCCGCCCTTACCGCCGTTTCCGCCGCTGGTGCCGTTGATGTCGCCGCCGCCGCCGGTGCCGCCGTCGCCGCCGTTGCCGATCAGTCCGGCCTTGCCGCCGGCGCCGCCGGTGCCGCCGAAACTGAAGGCGGTGCCGCCGGCGCCGCCCGCCCCACCGTTGCCCCAGAGGAGGCCGGCGACGCCGCCGGCCCCGCCGGTCCCGCCCGAGCCGGTGGTAAAGGACCCGCCGCCGGCGCCGCCGGTGCCGCCGGCGCCGAAGAGAAGACCGGCGTGGCCGCCGGCCCCGCCGGCCCCGCTGTTCCCGACGCCGACCCCACCGGTGCCACCGGCGCCGCCGTCACCCCAGAGCCCGCTGGCGTTGCCGCCGGCCCCGCCGGTCCCGCCGCTCATGCCGCCGGTGCCGCCGCTGCCGCCGTCGCCGGCGGCACCGTAGAGGAATCCGGAATCGCCGCCGGCCCCGCCGAACCCGCCGGTGGTGCCTTGGCCGCCGGTGCCGCCGACACCGCCGGGGCCGCCGAACACGCCGCCGGCCCCACCGGCGCCGCCGTTGCCGCCCAGGCCGCCGGCCCCACCGCTCGTGCCACCAACCCCACCGGCGCCGCCGGTCCCGAACAGCCCGCCAGAACCACCGACCCCGCCGTTCCCGGCGACGCTCGCGGCGCTGAATGTGCTCCCGCCGGTTCCGCCGGCGCCGCCGATGCCGAACAACCCGGCGGGCCCGCCAGCCCCGCCGGCCCCGCCCGAGCCGGTGAATGCGTTCCCGCCGGCGCCGCCGTTGCCGCCGGCGCCGAACAGCCCGCCCGCGCCGCCGGTCCCGCCGGTCCCACCGATGGTGCCGAAGCCAGAATGTCCGCCGGCGCCGCCGGCGCCGCCGTTGCCGAACAGCCCGGCGGGCCCGCCGGCGCCGCCGGGCGCGCCGGTGTCGTAGGCCCCGGATCCTCCTGCCCCGCCGTTGCCGATCAGCCACCCGCCGGGCGCACCGTTTTGCCCGGTTCCCGGGGCCCCGTTCGCGCCGTTGCCGATTAGCGCGCGCCCGGTCAGTGTCAGGAAGGGCGCATTGATCGCCTCGAGCACACCCTGCAACGGCGTGGCCGCGGCGGCCTCGGCACTCGCATACGAGCCCGCGCCCGCGGCCAAGGTCCGCATGAACTGGTCATGAAACGCCGCCGCATGCGCGCCGATCGCCTGATAGCCCTGGCCGTGGACGGAAAACAGCGCCGCGATCGCCGCTGACACCTCATCCTCGGCCGCGGCCAGCACCCGCGTCGTGGAAGCCGCCGCGGCCGCATTGGCCGCGTTCAACGTCGAGCCCAGACCGGCCAAATCAGAAGCCGCCGCCGCCATCATCTCCGGCACCGCGATCACAAACGACATGGGACACCTCCCACTAAGGTCGCCAGGACACGGCACCCCCGGACATCGCCTGGCAACGCCCGCCGATGCACCACCAAAAGTGCACCACACCACCGGGTTGCGCGACGCCGTTTTGCGCCGAATTGCTCAGGTCGTTTCCGCCGCGTCACCACCGGCCAGCTATGCGGTTCAGCCGCCGCTGCTCGGCGAGCCCAGCGGCTTCGCGTTCGCATGCAGCAACGGCCGCAGCCGTTCGGTCTTCTGCTGCGTCCAGCCGGGTGGCGACAGCACCGCGGCCCAGCCGTCGGCGACGTCGGCGACGTAGCGATGCCCGTGCCCGTCCGGCGCATGCACGGCAACCGCCATGTCGGCCGAGACTTGGATGAACGTCACCACCGGGATCCAGCGCGTCTGGGGTAGCACGTCGTAGCCGCGTTTTTCCCGCAGCCAGTCCGGTTCGCTGAACAGCAGGTCGGGAGTCCACCAGGCGATCGGGTCAGACGCGTGCTGCAGATACACCACCCGCGGTCTACCCCACGGCGCATTCGGGCGCAGCAGATCGTCTTGGCGGGCAACGAAACGGACGTTGCGGCCGTCGTCGTAGATGGGCAGCCACTCCGGTGAGCCGGGATCGCGGTTCGCGGTGAGGCCGGTCCAGATGGTGTTGTTGAAAGTCGGTCCGCTGAATAAAGCGCCGTCGGTACGAGCCAGGAGGTTGTTGAGGTTCATGAACGGCGCCTCCGCGCCGAACGACCCCAGGCTCTCGCCGAACACGACGAGCTTGGGGCGCTGGGATTCCGGCATCTGCCGGACCAGCTTGTCGACCGCTTCGAACAGCGCCTCGCCGGCGTGGCGGGCGTTCTCCTTGTCCACCAGAAAAGACAGCCAGCTGGGCAAGAACGAGTACTGCATGCTCACCACGGCGGTGTTGCCGTTGTACATGTACTCCAGCGCCGAGGCCTCCGCCTCGTTGATCCAGCCCGTTCCGGTGCTCGTTGCGACCGCGACGACGGCGCGGCTCAAGCCGCCGGTGCGCAGCAGCTCGCGGGCGGCCAGCTCGGCGGTCGCCGCGATGCCGTCCGCCGAGTTCAGCCCGGCGTAGGCCCGGATCGGTTGGATGGCCGGGGCCCCATTGAATGCGGTGAGTTCGGCGACGGTGGGGCCGGCGCGGACGAAGATCCGGCCCTGATGGCCCAGCGACTCCCACGACACGAGTGATTCTGGCCCACCTGATCGCAACGGGGTGTCCGGCGGTGCGGAATCGGGACTCAACTCATCGTTGACCGAGGCGAAGGTGCTGTTCAAGGAGTTCATCGCGAACTTGAGCACGACACCGTTGAGCACGGTGATGGTCAGCACCACCAGCAGCACCACCACCAGGGCCGCCGAGACGCGAAACGGCGCGATCCGATCCACTTGTGCCACCAGAAAACTCACCAGCAACCGGATGAACTTGCCGATTTCGACCAGCGTGAACAGCACGATCAGCGACAAGGCCGCAGCCAGCGGGTAGCCGTACCACGGCAGGTGCTCGACGCCCATCAGGTCGCGCACGTCGTCCTGCCAGACATGAAACCAGATCGCCATCAGCACCATCCCGACCGCGCCGACCGCGATCAGTGGCAACCACGCCCAGCGCGGCGGCGGCGGGCTCCAATCCCGCGAACGCATATAGCGCACCAGCCAGACGGCGAAGACGCCCAGGCCATACCCGATGGCGCCGGAGATGCCGCTGACCAGGCCCTGGAACAACGGGCCACGCGGCAGCAGCGACGGGGTCATCGAGAACCAGACGAAAACCAGGCCAACCGCGGTGCCGAAGAAGGTGTAGTGGCGAATCCACCACGCGCTGCGGATCGGTTGCGGCTCAGGTGTTTCCGCCGTTACGGCGGCCGGGGCGGCCGTAGCGCCAGTGGTCTCAACCGCGGTGGTCGCCGCGCCCGCCTCGGTCATCGGTGGATGAACTGGGGCGCGCGTTTCTCGATGAATGCTGCCATCCCTTCGGATTGGTCGTCGGTCGCGAAAGCCGAATGGAAAAGTCTGCGTTCGTAGAGAAGTCCCTCGGACAAGGTGGATTCGAAAGCTCGATTGACGGCCTCTTTGGCCATCCGGGCCGCCGACAGCGACATCTGCGAAATGGTGGTGGCAACGGCCATGGCCTCGCTGATCAAGTCGGCGGCCGGCACCACCCGCGAAACCAGACCGCTGCGCTGCGCCTCGGCGGCGTCCATGGTGCGCCCGGTCAGGATGAGGTCCATTGCCTTGGCCTTCCCGATGGCCCGGGTCAGGCGCTGTGAGCCGCCCATGCCCGGCAGCACGCCCAGTTTGATCTCGGGCTGGCCGAACTTCGCCGTATCGGCGGCAATCAGTAGGTCGCACATCATCGCCAGCTCACAGCCCCCGCCGAGCGCGTGCCCGGCAACCGCGGCGATCGTTGGAGTGCGCACGGCGGCCAGCTTGCCCCACTCGGCGAAAAAGTCGGCGCCGAACGCGTCGGCGAACGTCAGGCCGGCCATCTCCTTGATGTCGGCGCCGGCGGCGAACGCCTTGGCTGAACCGGTGATGATGATCGCACCAATGCCCGGGTCGTCGTCCAGTTCGGTTGCGGCGCTGGTGACTTCGTTCATCACCTGACTGTTGAGCGCGTTCAGCGCCTTGGGCCGGTTCAGTGTGATGATGCCGACGCGGTGGTCGCGCTCGACCAGAATGGTTTCGTAGGTCATGCGTTACCTTTCTAGAAGCTCAAGTCGTCATCAACAGGTTCGAAATGCGCCTCGACATCGGCCGCCTTGACCGCATCCAGGGTCGCCGGCGACCACTTCGGGTCGCGATCCTTGTCGATCAGCTGCGCGCGGATACCCTCCACCAGGTCATGGGAGCGCAGCGACGCCGACGACACCCGATAGTCCTGGATCAGCACGTCTTCCAGCGTTTCGAGTTTGGCGGCGCGACGTAGCGCTTCCAACGTCACCGATAGCGCGATGGGGGAGCGGCTGGCAATCAGGTCGGCCGCATCTGCAGCGGGTCCGGCGCCATGTCTTCGCAGCGCCGCGACGATGTCGGCGACGCTGTCACCGGCATAGCACTCGTCGATCCAATCACGTTGTGCAGCAAGGTTGCTCGGTGGAGGTTCGACGGCGTGGCCGGCCAGAGCGCTGTGCACACCGTCGGCGATGATGGCTTGGGTGAATGCGTCAAGTTCGCCGTGCGGCACGAAGTGGTCGGCGAACCCCAGCGCGATTGCGTCGGCGCCGGAGAACGGTGCTCCGGTCAGCGCGGCATGCAGACCCAGCGCGCCGGGCGCCCGCGCCAGCAGGTAGGCCCCGCCCACGTCGGGGATAAACCCGATGCCCACCTCGGGCATCGCGATCTTGGAGGTATCGGTGACCACCCGGACGTTCGCGTGTGCACTGACGCCGACGCCACCGCCCATCACAATGCCGTCCATCAACGCCACGTAGGGTTTGGTGAACCGCCCAATCTGGCCGTTGAGCAGATACTCGTCGCGCCAGAACCGTCGCGCCGCGACTCCGTCCGCGCGGGCGCTGTGGTACACGGCCACCACATCGCCGCCGGCACACAAGCCCCGTTCCCCGGCTCCGGCGAGTACCACCGCTCGCACCGCGTCGTCGCGTTCCCAACGGATGAGCACCGTGCTCAGCAGCTCCACCATCGTTTGGGTCAGCGAGTTGATCGCCTTGGGACGGTTGAGTGTCACGAGTCCGGTACCCTCGTCGACGCGGGTCAGGACCTCATCGGATTCCCCAGTCACGGCCTCAGCCCGAGTCACGCCCAGTCTCCCCTCGTCGAAGTCCGTGGGTCAGATACTGCTGAAGAGTTTGACCAGCAATGTAGATCGTGACTCGCTCAGCGGTGACCGCGGGGCTAAGGTTTATCGTGTACCGGACGACAACGCGGGCGCCTGGAAGAAGCAGAAAACTCCCAGCTCGGCTGGGAACCCGGGCACGCTACTGATCGTTGAGCAGATGTTCGCGCAGGCTCGAAGCCCCGAAGCGCGATTGGTCATCAAGAGAGGATTCGACGGTGCGGGAGACAAGCAACCCGGTATTTCGTTCGCTGCCCAAGCAGCGGGGCGGATACGCGCAATTCGGAACTGGCACCGCCCAGCAGGGATTCCAAGCCGATCCCTACGCTCCCTATCAGGAGGCCCGGCCCACCCGTCCGCTGACCATCGACGATGTCGTTACCAAGACGGGCCTGACGCTGGCCATGTTGGCGGCCACGGCCGTCGTCTCCTACTTCCTGGTCGCGTCGAACGTCGCGTTGGCGATGCCGCTGACCTTGGTGGGTGCGTTGGGCGGTTTGGCGCTGGTGCTGGTGGCGACCTTCGGTCGCAAGCAGGACAACCCGGCGATCGTGCTCAGCTACGCGGCGCTCGAGGGACTGTTCCTCGGTGCCATCTCGTTCGTTTTGGCCAACTTGACGGTGGCGTCGGCGAATGCGGGGGTGCTGATCGGGGAGGCCATCCTGGGGACGATGGGTGTGTTCTTCGGCATGCTCGTCGTCTACAAGACCGGGGCGATCCGGGTCACGCCCAAGTTCACCCGAATGGTGGTCGCCGCGCTGTTCGGCGTGCTGTTCCTCATGCTCGGCAACTTCGTGCTGGCGATGTTCAATGTCGGTGGCGGTGAAGGCTTGGGCCTGCGCAGCCCAGGACCCCTGGGGATCATCTTCTCGCTGGTCTGCATTGGTATCGCGGCGTTCAGCTTCCTGATCGACTTCGACGCGGCCGACCAGATGATTCGCGCGGGAGCACCCGAGAAGGCGGCATGGGGCATCGCATTGGGCCTGACCGTAACGCTGGTCTGGCTGTACATCGAGATCCTGCGTCTGCTCAGTTACCTGCAGAACGATTAGCTTGCCTTGTTTGGCATTGACGCTGCGCTGATGGCTCGGGCTACTCACACTTGGTCGCCCGGAACGCAGAGTCAGCGGCCATGTCGGTGCGAGCTGCCACCATGCGAGCGTGGGGCAGAGGAATCAGCCATTCATCGGCAGTGAGGCGCTTGCCGCTGGGAAAGTCAGCCGGCATGAGCTGCGCAAGTATTACCGCGCGATCATGCCGAACGTCTACTTGGAAAAGCGGGTTGAGCCGTCGCTGCGACAGCGCATCGTGGCTGCCTGGCTCTGGTCGCACCGCCAGGCGGTGGTAGCAGGTGCCGCCGCGGCGGCGCTGCACGGCACAAGGTGGGTGGACGACACTGCGCCGGTCGAATTGATCTGGTGCAATGCGCGAGCGCCGCGAGGCGTGGTGGCGCGCAACGAGGTGGTGTTGGACGATGAATACCAGACGCTCGAAGGCCTTTGCGTGACCACACCGGAGCGCACCGCGTTCGATATCGGCAGGCGCGGAACGCTCGGTCGCGCCGTTGCTGGCCTTGATGCGCTTGCCGCGGCCACGGATTTCAAGGTGTGCGATGTCCTGGGGCTGGCTGGCAACCATCGGCACACGCGGGGCCTGCGGCAGTTGGAGGTAGCGCTGGACCTCGTCGACGTGGGCGCTCAGTCACCGAAGGAAACCTGGCTGCGGCTCTTGTTGATCAATGCGGGGTTCCCGAAGCCGCGGACCCAGATCCCCGTGCTGGGCTCCGACGGCTATCCGCGTTACTTCCTTGACCTGGGCTGGGAGGACATCATGTTGGCTGTCGAATACGACGGCGATCAACATCGAATGGATCGGTCGCAGTTCGTCAAGGACGTCAACCGGCTAGAGTACGTCGCCCGCGTGGGCTGGACGCTGGTTAGGGTGGTGGCCGAGCACCGGGCCGGCGAGGTGATTCGCCGAGTTCAGCGTGCCTGGGACGAGTTGACTCTGCGTCCAGGTCGTGGCCCTCTCGAACTTCGTCGCCGTGGAGGCAGCGTCAACGCGGCAAGCTAGGAAAGCCGCTCGATCACCATCGCCATGCCCTGGCCGCCGCCGACACACATGGTTTCCAGACCGAACGTCTTGTCATAGGTCGTGAGGTTGTTCAGCAGCGTGGTGGTGATGCGTGCGCCCGTCATACCGAACGGGTGCCCCAGGGCGATCGCGCCACCCGAGACGTTCAGCTTGTCCTCGTCAATGCCCAGCTCCCGTGCGGAGCCCAGGACCTGCACCGCGAAGGCCTCGTTGATCTCGAACAAGTCGATGTCGCTGATCGACATCCCGGCTCTTTCCAGCGCCTTCTTGGACGCCTCGATCGGCCCCAGGCCCATGATCTCCGGGGACAAGCCGCTGACCCCGGTGGACACGATGCGCGCCAGCGGCTTCAGGCCCAGTGCCTTGGCCTTCGTGTCGCTGGTGATCACCACCGCGGCGGCCCCGTCGTTGAGGGGGCAGGCATTGCCCGCGGTCACGGTGCCGTTCGGGCGGAAAGCCGGTTTGAGCTCGCTGACCTTCTCGTAGCTGGTACCCGGCCGTGGGCCGTCGTCGGTGCTGACCGTGGTGCCGTCCGGCAGGGTGACCGGCGTGATCTCCCGCTCGAAGAATCCGCTTTTGATCGCCTCCTCGGCCCGGTTCTGGCTGCGCACGCCCCAGTGGTCCTGGTCCGCGCGGCTGATACCGGTGATGATGGCGACGTTCTCCGCGGTCTGTCCCATCGCGATGTAGACGTCGGGCAGCTTCCCGTCGGCGCGGGGATCGTGCCATTCATCGCCGCCGGCGGCCGAACGTTCCTGGGCCTCTTCGAACAGCGGGTTCTTGGTGTCCGGCCATGAATCGGAATTTCCCTTGACGAACCGGGACACGGTCTCCACGCCCGCGGAGATGAACGCGTCGCCCTCGCCGGCCTTGATCGCATGGAAAGCCATCCGGGTGGTCTGCAGCGACGACGAACAGTACCGGTTGACCGTGGTGCCCGGTAGGAAGTCATAGCCGAGCGCAACGGCGACGACGCGGGCGATGTTGAAACCCGACTCGCCACCCGGCAGGCCACAGCCCATGATCAGATCGTCGATCTGATGGGGGTTCAGCGCCGGCACCTTGTCGAGCGCGGCGCGCACCATCTGTACGGCCAGATCGTCGGGCCGCACGCTGACCAGCGATCCTTTCATGGCCCGGCCGATCGGCGAGCGGGCAGTCGAGACGATGACGGCTTCTGGCATGACGGCTCCCTTCAATGGGATGCGGCCCCGCCCCTAAGGGCGTGCTACCTCCACCCCGGTCCGGCGTGGACAAGACTGTAGTCGAATCTAGGTCAAATCTAGTCGCTACCAACGGGTGGCACGGTCCGGGCCGGTAGGGGCCGCCCGCAACCGCGCCATGATGCTGCGTCGCGTGTGGTCCGGCCCGAGCGGGGGAGCCGCAGGCCGCGGTGCCGACTCGGGCAGCGGGATGTCGAGCTTCTCGCGCAGCGCATCGCGCAGCGCGAGGAACAACGGATCGGCCGCCAGGACGTACGCGCGCGGCGACGGATGGTAGCGGTCGGCGGAGAACATCAGCTCGGGCCTGGTCCGGAAGTTGGGAGCCAGCAGATGCCCAAGCGGCACCGGCACCCCACCGGCCGCCTTGACGGCGGCCGTCTGGGCGCGGGCCAGCCGCACACCACGGGTGTGTGCCAGCGAGCGCAGCGGCTGGGGGATGGCGGTAATGACGCCGAGGTCGGGGCAGGTACCGACCACCACCACCGTTCCGTGTGTGCGTAACCTGCGCACGCAGGAGGCCAGCCGCTGCGCGGACGGGCCGATGCCGTTGAGTGCCGTGATGTCGTTGGCGCCGATCATGATCACCGCCGCATCCGGTGGCGGTCCGACTACGAACATCGCATCGACTTGTCCGCAAACACCTTTCGAGGTGGCGCCGACGATGGCTTTGGTGCTCAGCCGGATCCGCTTGCCGGTCTGCTCGGCGATTCTGCGGGCGATCAGCACGCCGGGGACTTCCTCGGCGCCGGCGCAGCCGTATCCCGTCGCCGTCGAGTCCCCAAAGATCATCAGGTGCAGGTCGAAAGGCACGTTGCGCTGCCAGCGTTGCACGGGCGCACCGCCGCGGCTGTACACGCCATCGGCCCGCGGCGGGGCGGCAAAGGATTTGGGAATTACCGTGCGCGCGTGCGTCGCCTGACCGACCAGCAGGTTGCGTGCGCCCAGAAAGGCCGTGCCCGTCGAGGCGAGTGCACCCGCGGTGGCCAAAGCGATCGTCGAACGCCGCGGCACGCGCATGCTCACGCGAACAGTTTAGGACGGCTGTGCCGATTTCGTGGGTAGCTGAGGAACAAACCCGTTACGGTGTGGATCAAATGTGGTATCGAATCAGACTCTTTGGATGTTGGAACGGAAAAGGACTGTCAAGCTAAGTTCGCGGGGTTGGCTGGCCGCTTCGGCGAGCAGGTGAACCGGGCGCTCAACCGCTTCGTCACATGCTGTATCGGACTACAACGGCGTAGGAAGTGTTGGGCATGACTGCACCCAGTAAGGTATCCGGCTCACCCAGAGTTGTCATTCGTCCGCGTGACGTATTGAAGGCACGTAGACTTGAAGCCCGCAGATTTGCGATCAGCGACGGCGCCCCGGTTGAGGTCGTCGAGTCTGGTCCAAGCGTGGCTGCGCGATTAGCTGCGCTGGCGTCACGCGTGGCGATCCGGCCGGTATTGGCGGTCGGTAGCTATGTTCCTCATGTGCCCTGGCCGTGGGGTCTCGTCGACCACGCCGCCCGGGTTCTGCTCCCGGCGTCAACTACCGTTCGGACTGCAGTTCGCCTGTCTAGAGCGTCGGCCCAACTGGTTCGTGCGTCGGGTGTGATGCCCGCGGACGGCACTCGGCGAGCGGTTCTGTACCTGCACGGCGGCGCGTTCCTGACGTGCGGGGCAAACTCGCACGGCCGATTGGTCGAGCTGCTTTCCAAGTTCGCTGACTCGCCCGTTCTGGCGGTCAACTATCGGTTGATTCCCAAGCACTCGATCGGGATGGCTCTCGACGACTGCCACGATGGCTACCGGTGGTTGAGACTGTTGGGCTACGACCCGGAGCAGATCGTGCTGGCGGGCGATTCCGCGGGCGGGTATCTCGCGCTCGCTCTCGCGCAGCGGCTGCTGAAAGTGGGAGAGGAGCCGGCGGCTCTGGTCGCGATCTCGCCACTGCTGCAGCTAGCAAAGAAGGATAAGCAGGCGCATCCCAACATCAAGACCGACGCGATGTTCCCGGCGAGAGCCTTCGATGCGCTCGACGCGTTGGTTGCTAGCGCGGCCGCCAAGAACAAGGTAGACGGCAAACGCGAAGAGCTTTATGAGCCCTTGGAGCACATCACACCGGGCCTGCCGCGGACGCTGATTCACGTGTCGGGCTCCGAGGTGTTGCTGCATGACGCACAGTTGGCGGCGGCCAAACTGGCGGCCGCCGGGGTGCCGGCCGAGGTCCGTGTCTGGCCGGGCCAGGTCCACGACTTTCAGGTCGCAGCGCCGATGGTGCCCGAGGCGATCCGCTCGCTGCGTCAGATCGGACAGTACATCCGCGAGGCCACCGGCTGATTCCGCGCTGCGGCAGGAGCGCGTGCGCGCGGCCGGAAGGCGCTTGAGACCATGAACGCATGCGGATAGCGCAACACCTCAGTGACCTCATCGGCGGCACGCCACTAGTTCGGCTCA
This sequence comes from Mycobacterium decipiens, assembly GCF_963853665.1. NCBI lineage: Bacteria > Bacillati > Actinomycetota > Actinomycetes > Mycobacteriales > Mycobacteriaceae > Mycobacterium > Mycobacterium decipiens. Next base: position 4,110,821 of record NZ_OY970459.1, on the reverse strand, counting down.
ACTCCGTCGTGCCAGACGGGGCCGGAACCGTGGCCGCGAAGGTCGAATATCTCAACCCTGGCGGCAGCTCCAAGGACCGGATCGCGGCGAAGATGATCGACGCCGCCGAGGCCAGCGGGCAGTTGAAGTCGGGCGGCACCATCGTCGAACCCACGTCGGGCAATACCGGTGTCGGCCTTGCCTTGGTCGCACAGCACCGTGGGTACAGGTGCGTGTTCGTCTGCCCGGATAAGGTCAGCGAGGACAAGCGCAATGTGCTGATGGCGTACGGCGCCGAGGTGGTGGTGTGCCCGACGGCGGTGCCGCCCGACGACCCGGACAGCTACTACAGCGTGTCCGACCGGTTGGTCCGAGAAATCGACGGTGCCTGGAAACCCGACCAGTACGCCAATCCGGCGGGACCGGCCAGCCACTACGCCACCACCGGCCCGGAGATTTGGGCCGATACCGATGGCAAGGTCACTCATTTCGTGGCCGGAATCGGCACGGGCGGCACCATTTCTGGCGCCGGCCGCTACCTCAAGGAGGTGTCGGGGGGGCGGGTACGCGTCGTCGGTGCCGACCCGGAGGGGTCGGTGTATTCGGGCGGTAGCGGCCGGCCCTATCTGGTTGAGGGGGTCGGCGAGGATTTCTGGCCGGCGGCCTACGACCCGAGCGTGCCCGACGAGATCATCGCGGTGTCCGACTCCGACTCGTTCGATATGACCAGGCGGCTGGCCCGCGAAGAGGCGATGTTGGTCGGCGGGTCGTGCGGAATGGCGGTGGTCGCCGCGCTGAAGGTCGCCGAGGAAGCCGGACCCGACGCGCTGATCGTCGTCTTGTTGCCGGACGGCGGCCGCGGCTACATGTCGAAAATTTTCAACGACGCGTGGATGTCGTCCTATGGGTTCCTGCGCAGCCGCCTCGACGGGTCGGCCGAGCAGTCCACGGTCGGGGATGTGTTGCGCCGCAAGTCCGGTGCGCTGCCCGACCTGGTGCACACCCATCCGTCGGAGACCGTGCGCGACGCCGTCGGGATTCTTCGCGAGTACGGGGTGTCGCAGATGCCGGTCGTCGGCGCAGAGCCGCCGGTGATGGCCGGCGAGGTCGCCGGCAGCGTCTCGGAACGCGAACTGCTTTCGGCCGTCTTCGAGGGTCGCGCCAAGTTGGCCGACGCCGTGTCCCAGCACATGAGCCCGCCGCTGCGGATGATCGGTGCCGGCGAATTGGTCAGTGCGGCCGGCAAGGCGTTGCGTGATTGGGATGCGTTAATGGTGGTGGAGGAAGGCAAGCCGGTTGGGGTCATTACCCGTTACGACCTGTTGGGCTTTTTGTCGGAGGGATCGAGCCGACGGTAGGCGATCGCGCCGCAATCTAGTTCGGCTACAAACAATTACGGCGGGTTGCTGGTGCGAACAGGTCGTGGGACACCGCCCGATTCACCCTGTGACGCAACTCACGACCGGTCGTTCCCGCGAGCCCGGTCCTCAGGTACTGTAGTGCCGCCTAGTTCAGCTAACCCTCAGTGGAAGGTTTGCCGATGACCGAACAGCCGCCCGGCGGGTCCTACCCGCCGTCCTCCCCGCCGCCTGAACCACCCGGTGGGCCCCAGCCGCCATCCGGTGGCTTCCAGCCACCTCCGCCGCCGCCCGGCGGCAGTGGATATCCCCCGCCTCCTCCGCCGCCGGTCGCGGGTGGCAACCCGCCGCCCCCACTGCCCGACGGCGGTTCCTACCCGCCGCCTCCTCCGTCGGCCGGCGGCTACGCGCCACCCCCGCCCGGACCGGCAATTCGTACCCTGCCGGCCGAGTCGTACACACCGTGGATTACCCGGGTGCTGGCCGCACTTATCGACTGGGCTCCCTACGTCGCCGTCGTCGGCATCGGTTGGGTGATCATGCTGGTCACTCAGACGTCGTCGTGCGTCACCGATATCAGTCAGTACGACGTCGGTCAGTTCTGCGTGTCCCAGCCTTCGATGATCGGCCAGTTGGCGCAGTGGTTGCTGTCGCTGGCTGGGTTGGTCTACCTGGTCTGGAACTACGGCTATCGCCAGGGCACCACCGGATCGAGCATCGGCAAGTCGGTGCTGAAGTTCAAGGTGGTCAGCGAGACCACTGGGCAGCCAATCGGCTTCGGGATGTCGGTGGTTCGTCAGCTGGCCCACTTCGTCGACGCGATCATCTGCTACATCGGGTTCCTGTTCCCGCTGTGGGACGCCAAACGGCAAACCTTGGCGGACAAGATCATGACGACGGTTTGCCTGCCGATCTGATCGGGAGATGCAAACTCACTGTGCAAGTGAGTGATTAGCAACGCGCCACCCTGGCCGCGAATGCGCGGCCAGGGCGGTGCCCGCTACTAGGCTGGTCATCGATGAGCGAAAACCGCAAGGGACACCAGGGAATCACTGGACTGGCCACCAGAGCCATCCACGCCGGCTACCGCCCGGACCCGGCGACCGGGGCCGTCAACGCGCCGATCTATGCCAGCAGCACCTTCGCCCAGGACGGTGTTGGCGGTCTGCGCGGTGGATTCGAATACGCCCGCACCGGCAACCCCACCCGGGCCGCATTGGAGGCCTCGCTGGCGGCCGTCGAGGAGGGTACCTTCGCGCGGGCGTTCAGTTCCGGGATGGCCGCCACCGACTGCGCTCTGCGGGCGATGTTGCGACCCGGAGACCACGTCGTCATTCCCGATGACGCCTACGGCGGCACATTCCGGTTGATAGACAAGGTGTTCACCCGGTGGGATATCCAGTACACGCCGGTGCGGCTTGCCGACCCGGATGCGGTGGCTGCCGCCATTACCCCGCGCACCCGGCTGATCTGGGTGGAGACGCCGACCAATCCGTTGCTGTCGATCGCCGATATCGCGGGCATTGCCGAAATCGCGGCCCAGCCGAGCGTTGATAAGTCGGTAAAGGTGTTGGTGGACAACACTTTTGCCTCACCGGCGTTGCAGCAGCCGTTGCAGCTCGGCGCCGATGTCGTGTTGCACTCGACTACCAAGTACATCGGCGGGCATTCCGACGTGGTGGGGGGTGCGCTGGTCACCAACGACCAAGAGCTGGACGAAGCGTTCGCCTTCCTACAGAATGGCGCCGGCGCGGTGCCCGGCCCGTTCGATGCCTACCTGACCATGCGCGGTCTGAAGACCTTGGTGCTGCGGATGCAGCGACACAGCGAAAATGCTTTTGCCATAGCGGAATTCCTCGCTGATCATCCGTCGGTGAGTTCGGTGCTGTATCCCGGTCTGCCCGGTCACCCCGGACATGAGATTGCCGCGCGACAGATGCGCGGCTTCGGTGGCATGGTTTCGGTGCGGATGCGTGCCGGCCGCCGCGCGGCCGAGGATCTGTGTGCCAAGACCCGCGTCTTCATCCTGGCCGAATCGCTGGGTGGGGTGGAGTCGCTAATCGAACATCCCAGTGCCATGACGCACGCATCGACGGCCGGTTCGCAATTGGAGGTGCCCGACGACCTGGTGCGGCTTTCGGTCGGTATCGAGGACCTTGCCGACCTGCTCGGCGATCTCGAGCAGGCCCTGGGCTAGTCGGCGGCGCAGCGCCCTAGGAGTGATACGGCTCCGCGCTGACCAACGTGACTTTGACGGTGCTGCCGTTGGGCACCAGGTAGCTGCGCGTCTCGCCGACCTTGGCGTCGATCAGGGCGCCGCCGAGCGGTGAGTTCGGCGAGTAGACCTCGAGCTTGCCGTCGCTGACGCCTTCCTGGCGGGTGGCGATGAGGAACGTCTCGCTGTCCGATTTGTCGCCGTTGTAGTAGACCTTCACCACCGAACCGGGCAACGCGACGCCGGACTGCTCGGGTGCTTCGCCGACCTTGGCGTTGCTGAGCAGATCCTGCAGCTGGCGGATGCGGGCCTCTTGCTGGCCCTGTTCCTCGCGGGCGGCGTGGTATCCGCCGTTCTCGCGCAGGTCACCCTCCTCGCGGCGGTCGTTGATTTCGGCGGCGATGACCGGACGATTAGCGATCAACTGGTCGAGCTCGGCCTTGAGTCGGTCATGTGACTCCTGGGTCAACCAGGTCACCTGAGTGTCCGTCATCTCGTCGCGCTCCTCATGTTGTCGTTTCCGCGTATTCGGGAAAGTTTCGGATCCCGTGTCGCGGATATCTGGTCCCACCCCGGGTTGCTGCCGTTCCGTTGGGCTCACGGCCGTTAATGCAGCAATACACGGTCCCAGCAGGACCGTGCATCGGTCCATGTTACCACCGCGCAAACGATCGGTGACGTCATATTCGCAGTTCGGTATTTGTTGTGGAGGTCACGGGAGGCGCAAGTAGGCGGGCACGTCTGTGCCACAACCGTATACGTCTGCCATCACCGGCGGTTTGCTGGATTTCACCGTCGTGGTCACCTGCACGGTGGCCGCCTGCGACGGCGGGACCAGCAGCTCACGTCGGCCCGTCTCGCTGCCGTCTTTGGACCGAACCCGCACGATGCAGGCCACCGGTCGGGACGGGTCGGCACGCGTCACGCTGATCGTCACCGATGCCGTCTCGGCGTCGATCAGTCGATAGCCCGCAAGCGAACCGGTGACGGCGCTGGTGCCGATGCGTTGGTAGCCGATGACCGCGATCACGACGCCGGCCGCGACGACCAGCACCGCTAGGGCAATCGCGACCCGGCGACGTCCTCGTTGGGACAGTCGCCGGCGTCCGTAGCGGGTATCCGGTCGCGGAATGGGAGTCTGGGTCATGCCTGGGTTCGGGATGCAACGGTTCGAGAAACTGGAATTATAGGGTCACTTATAGGCTTGAGGGGGCGACCAGCCGGACCGACAAGGGGGCACGTGAGCGAATTGCGGTTGATGGCGGTGCATGCCCACCCCGATGATGAGTCCAGTAAGGGCGCCGCCACCCTTGCCCGCTATGCCGACGAGGGGCATCGCGTGCTGGTGGTGACCTTGACCGGAGGCGAACGCGGCGAAATTCTCAACCCGGCGATGGACCTGCCTGACGTGCATGGGCACATCGCCGAGATCCGCCGTGACGAGATGGCCAAGGCGGCCGCGATCCTCGGCGTCGAGCACACCTGGCTGGGCTTCGTCGACTCCGGGCTGCCCAAGGGGGATCTGCCGCCACCACTGCCGGAGGACTGCTTCGCGCGGGTACCGCTGGAGGTGTCCACCGAGGCGCTGGTGCGGGTGGTGCGCGAGTTTCGGCCGCAGGTGATGATCACCTACGACGAGAATGGCGGCTATCCTCATCCCGACCACATTCGCTGCCACCAGGTTTCGGTGGCCGCCTACGAGGCGGCGGGTGACTATTGTCGCTTTCCCGACGCGGGTGAGCCCTGGGCGGTGTCCAAGCTGTACTACATCCACGGCTTCCTGCGGGAACGGATGCAGATGCTGCAAGACGAGTTCGCTCGGCACGGCGAACGCGGCCCGTTCGAAAAATGGCTGGCGTACTGGGACCCCGACCACGACCTTCTTGCGGGCCGGGTGACGACGCGCGTCGAGTGCTCGAAATACTTCGGCCAGCGTGATGATGCGCTGCGCGCGCACGCCACCCAGATCGACCCGAATGCCGAATTCTTCGCCGCTCCGCTCGCGTGGCAGGAGCGGCTATGGCCGACCGAGGAATTCGAGTTGGCTCGCTCGCGTATCCCCGTGCGCCTGCCGGAGATCGAACTGTTCGCCGGGATCGCGCCGTGAACCGCATTCTGCTCAGCGTGATTGCTGACGGCGGACCCCGTAACACCGGACCCGATTTCGGCAAAGCCAGCCCAGTGGGTTTGCTGGTTGTGGTGCTTCTGGTGATCGCCACCTTGTTCCTGGTGCGGTCGATGAACCGCCAACTGAAGAAGGTTCCCAAGTCCTTCGACCGGGACAACCCCGAACTCGATCAGGCTGCCGACGAGGGCACGGACGCGATTGACGAGGTTGATCACAAGCTCCCCGGCACCAACCGCAACGGCTCTACCCGACCACCGGGACCTGCCGATGAGTCCGGCTGATTCGGCGGGAACGAATACCCTCGCGCTGGCCACCAGCCCGTATCTGCGCCAGCACGCCGACAATCCGGTGCACTGGCAGCAATGGACCCCGCAGGCGCTGGCCAACGCGGCCGCGCGCGATGTGCCGATCCTGCTGTCCGTCGGCTACGCCGCGTGTCACTGGTGTCATGTGATGGCCCACGAATCGTTCGAAGATGACGAGGTGGCCGCCGCGATGAACGAGGGGTTCGTCTGCATCAAAGTGGATCGCGAGGAACGGCCGGACATCGACGCGGTCTACATGAACGCCACCGTCGCGCTCACCGGGCAGGGCGGCTGGCCGATGACGTGCTTTCTCACTCCCGACGGCCGGCCGTTCTTCTGCGGCACGTACTACCCGAAAGCAGGTTTCCTGCAACTGCTTTCGGCCATATCCGACACCTGGCGCGAACGCCGCGCCGACGTCGAGGAAGCGTCCGACCATATCGCGGGCGAATTGCGCTCGATGGTGTCGGGGCTACCCGGCGGCGGTCCCGAAGTGGCGCCGGAGCTGTGTGACCACGCGGTCGCGGTCGTGCTTCGTGACGAAGATACCGTTCGCGGTGGTTTCGGCGCTCAGGCCTCCTCCGGGCCCAAGTTCCCGCCGTCGGCGTTGTTGGAAGCGCTGCTGCGCAACTACGAGCGCACCGGATCGTCGGCGGCGCTACCCGCGGTGTCGCGCACCGGCAGCGCGATGGCCCGTGGCGGGATCTATGACCAACTAGCCGGTGGCTTCGCCCGGTACAGCGTCGACAATGCGTGGGTGGTACCGCATTTCGAGAAGATGCTGTACGACAACGCCCTGCTGCTGCGTGCCTATGCGCACTGGGCCCGGCGGACCGGGGATCGGTTGGCCCGCCGGGTCGCAGCGCAGACCGCGCGCTTTCTGCTCGACGAGCTGACCGACGCCACCTTGTTCGTCTCGTCGCTGGACGCCGACGCCGACGGCCGCGAGGGTTCGACCTATGTCTGGACGCCGGCGCAGCTGACCGAGGTGCTCGGAGACGACGACGGACGTTGGGCGGCAGAGGTTTTCGCGGTCACCCAGTCGGGCACGTTCGAACACGGGGCGTCGGTGTTGCAGTTGCCCGCAGATCCGGACGACGCGGGGCGGCTGGAGCGGATCCGCGCGGAGCTGTTGGCGGCGCGACTCACCCGGGTGCAGCCCGGACGCGACGACAAGGTCGTCACATCCTGGAACGGTCTGGCGATAACCGCGCTGGCCGAGGCCAGTGTGGCCCTAGCGGCACCCGAGTTGGCTCGAGCGGCGCAGCGATGCGCGACGGCGCTGTTGGACCTGCACGTTGTCGAGGGCCGGCTGCGGCGCGCCAGCCTGGGCGGAGTGGTCGGCGACAGCGCCGCCATCCTGGAGGACCACGCGATGCTGGCCACCGGGCTGATGGCGCTCTACCAGCTGAGGCCCGAGGAGGCCTGGCTGACCGCGGCCGCCGGCTTGCTGGATACCGCGCTGGAGCACTTCGGCGATCCGCAGCGCCCGGGCCGTTGGTTCGACACCGCCGACGATGCCGAGCGGCTGATGCTGCGGCCCGCCGACCCGCTGGACGGGGCGACGCCGTCGGGGGCGTCTTCGATCGCCGAAGCACTGCTGACCGCCGCGCACCTGGTCGACGGCCCACGCGCCGAGCGGTATTTGCAGGTGGCTGCCGACACGCTGCGCGCACATGCGGTGCTGCTGGAGCGTGCGCCCCGCTCCGCCGGACATTGGTTGGCCGTGGCCGAAGCCGCGGTGCGCGGACCGCTGCAAATAGCGGTCGCCGGTGACGGGGCGCAATCGCCGTTGCTCGCCGACGCGCGCCGGCTGGCGCCGGGCGGGGCGATCGTCATCGGCGGCGCGGAGGGCTCGTCGGCGCCGCTGGTCGGTCGGGACCGGGTGGCCGGCGTCGACGCCGCATACGTATGCCGTGGACGAGTCTGCGACCTACCGGTGACCAGTGCAGCCGAACTCGCGGCCGCCCTGGGCGTACCCGGGAATTAGCTTGGCGTCCGGTCGGTCACGCGCCCAGCGGGACGCTCGCCCGGCGGGCGGCTCAGAACACCACGAACCACATGGCGATGTAGTGGCAGATCGCCGCGATCGCGGTGCAGGCGTGGAAGAACTCGTGAAAGCCGAATGTCGACGGCCACGGGTCGGGCCAGCGTAACGCGTAGAGAATGCCGCCGATGCTGTATAGGGCGCCGCCGACGAACAGCAGCACCGTCGCGGCCACCCCGGCGTTGTGCAGGATGGTGCCGGTGTACCAGACCGCCACCCAGCCCAGCAGAATATAGAGCGGCACGCCTACCCAGCGCGGCGCCGACGGCCAGCACATCTTCAGCACGATGCCGGCCAGCGCGCCGCCCCATACGATCGACAAGACCACTCGCCCGGCGTGTCCGGGCAGGGCCAGCAGCGCGAACGGTGTGTAGCTGCCGGCGATGAACACGAAGATCATCGAATGATCCGCCCGCTTCATCCACTTCCGGGCGGTCGGGGACTTCCAGTGGACGCGGTGGTAGGTGGCGCTGACGGTGAACATCACCACCGTGGCCGCGGTGTAGGCCAGCGTCGCCAGGCCGGCCTCGGTGGATGCCAGCGCCCATGACACCGCAACCAGTGACGCACCCGCGACGACGGCGGTCCCCGCGGAATACACATGAATCCAGCCGCGAAAGCGGGGCTTGGTCAGAACTCGGGCGACGCCCTCGACGATCTGGTGGGCAGCATCGGACGGCGTCAGCCCGGGTGATTCGGGCTCCGCGTTGGTGGCTGTGCCGGCCTGGCCGCTCATTTCCCTCGTTGCCTCGTCTTGGACTTGCCGTGGTTGTCGTCGATCACAGTAGTCGGGTTGGGTAGCCGACGGGCATCTGACTCGAGGTGAGATTGCCGGCATTTCAAGCCGGAATCTGGGCCCGATCACAAGTAGTGTTGATGTTCGTGGAGATCATCCCGCCACGGCTCAAAGAACCGTTGTACCGGCTTTACGAGCTGCGCCTGCGGCAGGGCCTAGCCTCCTCGAAATCCGAACTGCCCCGGCACATCGCGGTGCTGTGCGACGGGAACCGGCGGTGGGCGCGCGACGCGGGCTACGACGACGTTAGCTACGGCTACCGGATGGGTGCCGCCAAGATCGCCGAGATGCTGCGGTGGTGCCAGGAAGCCGGCATCGAGATGACCACCGTCTACCTGCTCTCCACCGAAAACTTGCAACGCGACCCCGACGAGCTCACTGCACTGATCGAGATCATCACCGATGTCGTCGAGGAGATTTGCGCACCGGCCAACCGCTGGAGTGTGCGGACGGTCGGGGATCTGGGGTTGATTGGTGAGGAACCCGCCCGTCGGCTGCGTGGTGCCGTGGAATCCACGCCGGAGGCGGCATCGTTCCACGTCAACGTCGCTGTGGGCTATGGCGGCCGCCGGGAGATTGTCGACGCGGTGCGGTCGTTGTTGGGTAAGCAACTAGCCAACGGCGCGACTGCCGAGGAGCTCGTGGACGCGGTGACCACCGAGGGCATCTCCGAAAACCTCTACACCTCTGGTCAACCCGACCCCGACTTGGTGATCCGGACCTCCGGGGAGCAGCGTTTGTCCGGGTTTTTGCTGTGGCAGAGCGCCTACTCGGAGATGTGGTTCACCGAGGCGCACTGGCCGGCGTTTCGGCGGGTTGACTTTCTGCGCGCGCTGCGCGACTACAGTGCGCGGCACCGCCGGTACGGCAGGTGAATCCGGCGCGGGGCTGCACAGCCGATCGCCACGCTTGACCGCCATAGCTGAGCTGCATGTTTCGCGTCGTGCGGAGTGCACATTTCCCGCTCGGATGGTGTGCACAGTGCCCCCAGAAAACCGGTAGATGCCGCGCGCGATGGCTACACCATCCGATCACCCTGACGGGATCACCCCATGCTGGGCTGATCGGAGGAACGTGATGTCGTTTGTAATCGCCGCGCCGCAGGCACTCGTTGCGCGCGGCCGCTTCGGCGTTGGCCCCGACGACGGCGGTGCTGGCCGCGGGCGCCGATGAGGTGTCGGGGTCAATCGCGGCACTGTTCGGAACGCACGGCAGGCCTATCAGGCGGTGGGCGCACAGCTGTCGGCGTTTCGGGAGCAGTTCGTGCAGGCTTTGACCAACGCGATTGGGTCCTATGCGGCTGCCGAAGCAATCAACGTTTCGACGGCGCAGAGCGTGCAGCAGGATGTGCTGGCGATTGTCAACGCACCCACCCAGGCGCTGTTGGGGCGCCCGCTGATCGGCAACGGCGGCAACGGCGCGCTAGGCGGCAAGGGCGGGTCGCTGTCTGGTCTGCTCGGGGCGCACGGTAGCGCTAACGCCCGCAACCCCGTGCCACACTGGACACATGGCTGCGCTGTCGGCGCTGGTGTTCACGCTGAGCGGCTGGTTGGGGCTGTACCTACTGGCTCGTGATCCGCGCAAGCCGGTGCTCGCGTTGGCGGCGATCGGACTCGGTGGTTTCGCGCTGGTGGTTGGGCTGGACGCGGTGCGGACTACCAGCGTCGCGCACGCTGACCTGCTCAGCCAGGTCGAGATCTATTTGGTCGCCGTCCCCGGCGTGGCGTGGTTCGCGGTGCTCGTCGAGCTGTCCCGGCCGTGCGATAGCTGGCGGGCCCGCACCGGTGAGCTCTTGCTGGTCAGCGGGGTCGGCGCGGTGGCTCTGTTCGGCGCGGCGCTGGCCGGCAGCGTCGACGGTCCGCTGCGGCCGGGGCACCTGCTGATGTTCGCGGTGATCTCGGCGTCCACGCTCGGCGCTATGGTCGTCGCACTGGTGCGGCCGAGCCAGCCGGTGCCCGTAGCCGGCGTGGTGGTTGTCGCGACGCTGTTCTTCGCCCTGGGCAATGCCATCCTGATCATTCCGCTGGGCCTGGTGCCCAGCTGGCTGGCGCTGGCGTCGACGGGTTTGGATGTGCTGCTGCTCGGTGTGGCGGTAGCGCTATGGGACGCCTTCGACGAGGGCCAGGCGCTACGCGCCGACATGCTGCGTTCGTTCGCCGGCTCGATGGCCGTGGCGGTGTTGTTCGGCGGGCAGGTGCTGATCGGTCTTGCCCTCACCCGAAGTGAGCCCAGCGCGCAGACCGCGTTGACGGTGCTGCTGTTCACCAGCCTCGCGGTGGCGATCACGGTGCAGGTGCTGGCCGATCCGCTGGCCGGGATTCTGGACCGGGTGGCGTTTTCCAGATCGCCCAGCCTGCGTGCTGACCGCGCCGCGCTGCGGCAAACCGGGGCGGCGTTACCGCTGCGGTCGGACAATCCGCTTGACGACGTTGACGACGACACCTTCGTCAGGCTCACCCGCCGGGCGCTGGGGCACTACGGCGACCTGACCAAGCTGGTCGCCAGCCCACTAACCGCCCTGCCGGTGATCGACGAGCGCTTGGCCGCGCGGGGCGCACCCGATCACCCGCTGGAGCGGGCCAATGAGCTCAAAGCCGTACTGGCCGACGGCATCGGGCGGCTCAAGCCGCGCGACGGCGGCGATTTCGGAACCACCGAGCAGTGGCGCTACTACAACTCGCTGTATTTCCCGTACGTCGTCGGCGTGCGGGCATACGCGCAGAACGCCACCGCGTCGGGTTTGGATCCCACCGCCCGGCAGGCCTGGCAGTGGCTGGTCACCGAGGTTCCGCAGCGCTCGTTGCACAACTGGCAGAACGCCGCGGCCCGGCTCATCGCCGCCGATCTGCGCGGGCGCGTCGGGGTCCCCAGCGACTAGCGCGTCGGTTTTCGTCTGCCGGAGTGGCAGCGGTTGGCAGTGCCATGCGTCGATCTGGCAGTGCTTCCACGGCACGCTCAGACCTATTCGACCAACTCGACGAGGAGTAACGACATGACCGCTATACCTGGCACCTCAACCAAGCCCGGGTACGAGACCAAGCCCCTGTACGACTCGACGGACTCGCTGCTGCGTTTCGCAATGCGTGCCGACGCCACCCTGACCGGCCTGATGGGTCTGATCGTTGCCGTCGCGGCCGACCCGATCTCGTCGCTGACTGGCCTGACGTCCGGCCAGGAGTACAGCATCGGCGCCTTCTTCGTGCTCTACGGCCTGGCGGTGTTCAGCCTTGCCGCGTTGCCGAACTTGCGTCGCGCCGGGATCGCCGTCATCGCCGGAAACATCGTCTACACCGTGGCCGCGATCGTCGCCGCTGAACTGGTCCCGATGACCGCGGCAGGGGTCGCCGCGACGCTGGCCAGTGGTGTGTTCACCGCGGCGTTCGCCGGTCTGCAGTACCTCGGAGTGCGCCGCCTGGCGGCGTAACTCCCCTCCCGCCGAGCGGGGCGTCACGCTACCCAGGTAGCGGCGCCCCGCGTCGGCCGTCCGATGGCCAAAGACTAGAGCTTGCGCAGCCGCAGCCGGTTGATGGAATGATCGGCATCTTTGCGCAGCACCAGTGTCGCCCGGGGGCGGGTCGGCAGAATGTTCTCCACCAGATTGGGCCGGTTGATTGTCCGCCAGATATCGCGCGCGGCGACGACAGCTTCCGGGTCGGACAGCGCCGCGTAATGGTGGAAGTGCGACTCCGGGTCGGCGAACGCCGTGGTGCGCATGGCCAAGAACCGCGACACGTACCACTGCTCGATGTCCTCGATTCGGGCGTCCACGTACAGTGAGAAGTCGAACAGGTCCGACACCATCAGCGTCGGGCCGGTCTGCAATACGTTGAGCCCTTCCAGAATCAGAATGTCGGGATGGCGGACTACTTGCGTGGCCCCCGGGATGATGTCGTAGTGCAAATGCGAATACACCGGCGCACACGCGTAATCCGAACCGGATTTCACCGAGGTGACGAACCGCATCAGCGCCCGCCGGTTATAGCTTTCCGGAAAGCCTTTGCGGTGCATGAGGTTTCGCCGCTCCAGCTCGGTGTTGGGGTACAGGAATCCGTCCGTGGTGACCAGGTCCACCCGGGGGTGGTGATCCCAGCGAGCCAACAGCGCCTGCAACACGCGGGCGGTGGTCGACTTGCCGACCGCGACGCTGCCGGCCACACCGATGATGAACGGCACCGGCCGGTCCGGGTGCTGTTGGGGCTCGCCGAGGAATTCCGCGGTGGCGGCGAACAACCGCTGGCGGGCGGCGACCTGAAGATGCAGCAACCGGGCCAAGGGTAGGTAGACCTCTTCGACCTCGAGCAGGTCGATCTGCTCGCCGAGACCACGCAGGCCGATCAGTTCCTCTTCGGTGAGGGCCAGCGGTGTGGACATCCGCAGCGCGCGCCACTGCTTCCGGCCGAACTCGACATAAGGGCTCGGCTCGCTAAGCCGCGGCATGGTGCCAGTCTTGCAGGGACGGGCCCGAGGCCGACGGTTGGGCCGGTCAAATCCCGGTTACGGCCCGTCCCGTGTGACGGCTGGGGCATCACCGCGCGTGTGCGCAGACCAGCGCTTGCCCAGCACTGCTGGATACACTGGCGGCCGTGACTGCTGCACCTGACGCTCGCACTACCTCTGTCATGTCCGCCCCGCTCGCCGAGGTCGACCCCGATATCGCCGAGTTGTTGGGCAAGGAGCTTGGCCGGCAACGGGACACCCTGGAGATGATCGCCTCGGAGAACTTCGCGCCGCGCGCGGTGTTACAGGCCCAGGGCAGCGTGTTGACCAACAAGTACGCCGAGGGCCTGCCCGGCCGGCGCTACTACGGCGGTTGCGAGCACGTCGACGTGGTGGAAAACATCGCTCGCGATCGGGCCAAGGCGCTGTTCGGCGCCGAATTCGCCAACGTGCAACCCCATTCGGGCGCTCAGGCCAACGCCGCGGTGCTGCATGCGCTCATGTCCCCGGGCGACCGGTTGCTGGGCTTGGACCTCGCCAATGGCGGTCACCTGACCCACGGCATGCGGCTGAACTTCTCCGGCAAGCTGTACGAGAACGACTTCTACGGCGTCGACCCGACGACACATCTGATCGACATGGACGTCGTGCGCGCCAAGGCGCTCGAATTCCGCCCGAAGGTGATCATCGCCGGCTGGTCGGCCTACCCGCGGGTGCTCGATTTCGCGGCGTTCCGGTCGATCGCCGACGAGGTCGGTGCCAGGTTGCTGGTGGACATGGCCCATTTCGCGGGCCTGGTCGCCGCGGGGTTGCACCCGTCGCCGGTGCCGCACGCGGACGTGGTCTCCACCACGGTGCACAAGACGCTCGGCGGGGGCCGGTCCGGCCTGATCGTGGGCAAGCAGGAGTACGCCAAGGCCATCAACTCGGCGGTGTTCCCCGGTCAGCAGGGCGGTCCGCTCATGCATGTCATCGCGGGCAAGGCGGTCGCGCTGAAGATCGCCGCCACACTCGAATTTGCCGACCGGCAGCGGCGCACGCTGTCCGGCGCGCGGATCATCGCCGATCGGCTGATGGCTCCCGACGTCGCAGCGGCCGGGGTGTCCGTGGTCAGCGGCGGCACCGACGTCCACCTGGTGCTGGTTGACCTGCGCAACTCTCCGCTCGACGGCCAGGCTGCCGAGGACCTGCTGCATGAGGCCGGTATTACGGTCAACCGCAACGCGGTGCCCAATGATCCGCGGCCGCCCATGGTGACCTCGGGCCTGCGGGTGGGGACCCCCGCGCTAGCCACCCGCGGGTTCGGTGACGCCGAATTCACCGAGGTCGCCGATGTAATCGCCACCGCCCTTGCAGCGGGCAGCTCTGCTGACGTGTCCGCACTACGGCAGCGGGTGACCCGGCTGGCCAGGGAGTTCCCCCTCTATGAGGGTCTGGAGGACTGGAGCCTGGTCGGCCACTAGCCAATTGGCCCGGTGCTGCGGCGCGCGCCAATTTCATAGAACCTGTGTATGCGGGTTACAGTTACTGCATGGCACAGAAACCTGTAGCTAATGCACTGACCCTCGAACTCGAGCCCGTGGTCGAAGCGAACATGACTCGTCACCTCGACACCGAGGATCTCTGGTTCGCCCACGACTACGTGCCGTTCGACCGGGGCGAGAACTTCGCATTCCTGGGCGGACGTGATTGGGATCCGTCCCAGGTGACGCTGCCCAGGTCCATCACGGACGCATGCGAGATCCTGCTGATTCTCAAGGACAACCTGGCCGGCCACCACCGTGAGCTGGTCGAACACTTCATTCTCGAGGCGTGGTGGGGTCGCTGGCTCGGCCGGTGGACCGCCGAGGAACACCTGCACGCTATTGCGCTGCGCGAATATCTCGTGGTGACCCGGGAAGTCGACCCGGTCGCCAACGAGGACGTTCGAGTCCAATACGTGATGAAGGGCTACCGCGCCGACAAACAAACGCAGGTGGAAACCCTGGTGTTCATGGCGCTCTTCGAGCGCTCCTGTGCCGTCTTCTGCAGCAACCTGGCCGCGCAGATCGAGGAGCCGATCCTGGCCGGACTCATCGACCGCATCGCCAGGGACGAAGCACGTCATGAGGAGTTCTTCGCCAACCTGGTCACGCACTGCCTCGGCCACACGCGCGACGAGACGATCACGGCGATTGCCGCGCGCGCGGCCGACCTCGGCGTCGTCGGTGCCGAAATCGACGCCTACCGGGACAAGCTGCAGAACGTGGCAGACGCCGGCATTTTCGGCGCGCCACAGCTGCGGCAGGTGATCTCCGACCGCATCGTGGCTTGGGGGTTGGCCGATGAGCCCCGGCTGCAGCAGTTCGTCACGAAGTAAGTCGCGTTTTCCCCGTCGGCGCGCCTGCCCTGCGGGGATGCTGCCGGCGGAGTAGCGTCGCACTCGATGGCCAGCGATATGCTCTGCTGCCAGGGCGGCACCTCCCGTCACGACTACGGCAGGACCGGCCCGGGTCCTGGTGCTGCGGCCACCGTCGACGTGCCTGTGTGGGTCCGCGCGGGCAATCAAGCCCTTACTCGAGGAGCGCTCCGTGACCGATACCCGGACCTACGTGCTCGACACCTCCGTGCTGCTGTCCGACCCGTGGGCGTGCAGTCGGTTCGCCGAACACGATGTGGTGGTTCCGCTGGTGGTAATCAGTGAGTTGGAGGCCAAACGCCACCACCACGAGCTGGGATGGTTCGCCCGCCAGGCATTGCGATTGTTCGACGACCTGCGGCTGGAACACGGACGGCTGGATCAGCCGATTCCGGTTGGCACCCAAGGCGGTACGCTGCACGTCGAACTCAATCACACCGACCCGGCGGTGCTGCCGGCAGGCTTTCGCACCGACAGTAACGACTCGCGGATCTTGAGTTGCGCGGCCAATCTCGCCGCCGAGGGCCGGCGAGTTACGTTGGTCAGCAAGGACATTCCGCTTCGTGTCAAAGCGGCCGCGGTGGGGCTGGCCGCCGACGAGTACCACGCGCAGGACGTTATCGCCTCCGGGTGGTCGGGTATGCACGAGATCGAGACCGCTGCCTCGGATATCGACGCGCTGTTCGCCGATGGCGAGGTCGACCTGGCCGAAGCCCGGGACCTACCCTGCCACACCGGGATTCGGCTGCTGGGCGGCAGTTCCCACGCGCTGGGCCGGGTCACTGCGCACAAACGTGTGCAGCTGGTCCGCGGTGATCGTGAGGTGTTCGGTCTGCGTGGCCGCTCCGCCGAGCAGCGAGTGGCGCTGGACCTGTTGCTCGACGAGTCAGTGGGCATCGTCTCGCTTGGCGGTAAAGCTGGCACCGGCAAGTCTGCGCTGGCGTTGTGTGCGGGTCTGGAAGCCGTACTGGAGCGTCGCACCCACCGCAAGGTGGTGGTCTTTCGCCCGCTGTATGCGGTCGGCGGCCAGGAGCTGGGCTATCTGCCCGGCAGTGAGAGCGAGAAGATGGGTCCCTGGGCGCAAGCCGTCTTCGACACCCTCGAAGGGTTGGCCAGCCCGGCGGTGCTTGAGGAAGTGCTTTCCCGCGGCATGCTCGAGGTGCTGCCGCTGACCCACATCCGGGGCCGCTCGTTGCATGATTCGTTCGTCATCGTCGACGAGGCACAGTCATTGGAGCGCAACGTGCTGCTGACCGTGCTGTCCCGGTTGGGGACCGGCTCCCGGGTGGTCTTGACCCACGACATCGCACAGCGCGACAACCTGCGGGTCGGCCGCCATGACGGGGTCGCCGCGGTTATCGAGAAGCTCAAAGGGCATCCGCTGTTCGCGCACATCACGCTGCTGCGCAGTGAACGCTCGCCGATCGCCGCGCTGGTCACCGAGATGCTCGAGGAGATCGCCGGCCCGCACTGAGTGCGCCTCCCGCGAGCAGACACAAAATCGCACTGCGCGGGCCCCGCGCATGCGATTTTGTGTCTGCTCGCGGGTAAACTTCCTGAGTGCCGAAACGACCCGACAACCAGATCTGGCGCTACTGGCGCACGGTCTTCGGTGTCGTGGTCGCCGCCGCGGTGCTGGTGGTCGGCGCCCTTACCGGCCGCGTCACGCGGGCCGACGCCCTGAGCTGTGCGGCGGTCAAGTGCGTCGCGCTGACCTTCGACGACGGTCCAGGGCCCTACACCGACCGGCTGCTGCAAATCCTCAAGGACGACGACGCCAAGGCCACGTTCTTCCTGATCGGCAACAAAGTCGCAGCCAATCCGGCCGGTGCCAAGCGCATCGCCGACGCGGGC
Organism: Mycobacterium decipiens; assembly: GCF_963853665.1. Taxonomy (NCBI): domain Bacteria; kingdom Bacillati; phylum Actinomycetota; class Actinomycetes; order Mycobacteriales; family Mycobacteriaceae; genus Mycobacterium; species Mycobacterium decipiens. The sequence continues at coordinate 4,093,304 of NZ_OY970459.1, read as the reverse complement.
ATGGAGATCGGCAGCCACACCTGGGAACACCCCAACATGACGACGATCCCGCCCGCCGCGATCGCCGGCCAGTTTTCCAGGGCGAACGACGCGATTACCGCCGCTACCGGCCGCACGCCGACCTTGTACCGTCCGGCCGGCGGGCTGTCCAACGAGGCGGTACGTCAGGTCGCCGGCAGGTTGGGGCAAGCCGAAATCCTCTGGGATGTCATTCCGTTCGACTGGGCCAACGACTCCAACACCGCGGCAACGCGGCACCTGCTGATGACGCAGATCAAGCCGGGTTCGGTAGTGCTGTTCCACGACACCTACTCGAGCACCGTCGACCTCGTGTACCAGTTCATCCCGGTGCTCAAGGCCAACGGCTACCGCCTGGTGACGGTCAGCGAACTGCTTGGGCCGCGGGCCCCAGGTACCAGCTACGGCAGCCGGGAGAACGGCCCACCGGTCAACGAACTCCACGACATCCCGGCCAGCGAGATTCCGCCGTTGCCCAACACGCCGTCGCCCCTGCCGATGCCCAACTTCCCGATCACCGACATTCCCGGGCAGAACTCGGGCGGGCCGAACAACGGTGCCTAGGACACCAGAGGCCACTGGCGAGCATCGAAAGAGCGCCCGCAGGTTGTCGATCCAATACGCGGCCGATCTCGCCCTGACCTACATTTTTGCTGTCATCGGTGCGTCGGCAATCTTGGTCCCGCTCCGGGGGAACACGTCCGCCGCGGCGAATGTCGACTTCGTTGAGAAGAACACGGTGACGGTGGTAGTGCTGGTTGTGCTGGGCACTATGGCCGTGGCGGTGGGCGGTGTGCTGAGTATTGCTCCCACTCTGCGCTGGTATTGCGCCTGGGATGACCCGAAGCCGGCGCAACAGGACGTCGCGATGAAACTTGTCGACCGCCAATCGGCCATCCTGGCGGCCGCCTGGGCCGTGTGCGGCGCAATCCTTCTCGTATTGAACCGCGATCGGGGAACCGCGCTGTTGGTGCCCATTGCTCTGGGTGTGGTGCTTGGCGGTGCCGCCGCCGCGGGCACCGGTCTACTGCTCACGAACCACACCCTGCGCCCGATCATGGTCGCCGCCACGCGGGATTTTGAGCCGCGATTTGCGGTACCCGGGGTGTTTGCGCGCATCGTTTTGCTGTGGTTCCTATCCAGCGCACTCCCGATCGGAGTGATCGCGACCATGGTCGTGCTGCGCTCGAACGGCTGGTTCATTCAGCGCTCCGCATCATTGGATGCGCCCGTTCTGGTGGTGGCGCTGGCAGCGATGGTTCTTGGGCTGCCGATAATGATCCTGACGTCTCGATCCGTTTCGGATCCGGTCGGTGAGATCGTCGACGCCATGGCGGAAGTTGAGCATGGCCGGATGGGGACACATGTGGGTGTGTACGAACGTTCTCAAATCGGGCGCTTGCAAACGGGATTCAACCGGATGGTCGCTGGGCTCGCCGAACGCGACCGCTTGCACGACCTGTTCGGGCGTTACGTCGGAACCGACGTTGCCCACCGCGCGCTGGAAGAGGGCGCCTCGCTATCCGGCGATGTGGTCGAGGCGGCGGTTCTGTTCATTGACCTGGCCGACTCTACGACGCTCGCGGAAAGTCGTTCGCCGCAAGAGGTCGCTGAGGTGCTCAACGACTTTTTCAAGATAGTCGTCAGTACCGTCGACGAACATCAGGGACTCATCAACAAGTTCGAAGGCGACGCCGCGTTGGCGGTCTTCGGCGCGCCACTGCGCACGAATGAACCGGCGTCGGCGGCCCTGGCGACGGCGCGCGCGTTGGGGAGCCGGCTGCGTCAGCTACCCGTGGTGGACTTCGGTGTCGGCGTTTCGGCGGGCCGGGTCTTTGCCGGCAATATCGGTGCCGAAAATCGCCACGAGTACACGGTGATTGGTGACGCCGTCAACGAGGCTGCCCGACTGGCCGACCTCGCCAAGACTTCCGACCGGCGCATCCTGTGCTCGGCGGCGGCCGTCGATCGTGCCGTTGAGTCGGAGCGCCAGCATTGGGCCGAATGCTATTCCACCGTACTGCGCGGCCGCTCCGAAGCAACGCACGTCTCGGCCCCGGCAGGTCCCGACTAGAAGTTGCTGCGTTCGTGATGATGGTTGCGTAGCAAAACAGTATGCCCGCATACTATTGCGGGGTCGAGTAGCTTATTCGACTCCGTAGAAATTCGAGATGCACATTTCACTGCGGCATCCGCCGCCCCAATCACCGGGGTGGTTCCCGCAGCCGAGAGGTCAGCGCTGACCGCGACCCAATTTGCCACCAAGGCCGCCACTTGACCGCGACAAGCTAAAAATCGGAGGACGCAAATCGATTTCGGGGCGTTACCACCGGAAATCAACTCCGGGGGGATGTGTTGTGGGCCCGGACCTGGACTCGCCTACCCCTCGGTCTGCTGTGGCATTGGCCCCTAGCGTGCACCGCTCAAGTGGTTCGCACAGCGAGGTGGCGCGGCACTCCTACAAGCTCAGCTATCTGACTGCGATGGTCATCGACACCACCGGCAACGGTGTGTGGATTCCGTTCGCGCTGCTGTTCTTCACGTATGGACGCGGCATGAGGCTCGCTGATGCTGGTGCCGCGCTGACAATGGGCAGCCTCGTCTCGCTGCTGGTCGGCGGCTTGTTGACCGGGGCTATCGTCGACCGTATCGGACCGTTTCGCTCGGCGACGCTCAGTTCGCTGATCCGGGTGATTGCTTTCCCTTGCTACTTGGCTGACAACACTTTTGTTTCCGTGGCGATTATCGCGATGGCGGTCAGTTTTGCCGGCCGGCTTTTCTGGGTGGCGCATCCGGGGATGGTAAGTGCCTTGGCTCCGTCGGAGAATGCGCGCGTCGGCCTGTTTTCGTTGATCAGCGCACTGCGCAGTATCGGTCTTGGGATGGGTGGGTTGATCGGCTCCCTCGGAGTTTGGACGGCGCGCGGCAGCGGGCATTTCTGGACATTCATCGTTGTGGCGAACGCGCTTAGTTACGTGCTTTGTGGGTTGCTGTTTTGGCGGCTGCGCCGATTCGATCACACCACCGAGCACCGTGACGACAGCGGCGTGGGCCGCTACCGCGACGTGTTGGCCCAGCGCCGGTTCTTGGTGTTCGTGGCCGCGGTTTTCGTGGTCGCATTGGCAAACATCGGTTTCGACTCGATACTGCCCGTGTATCTGCTCGCGCTGGGTTTTCCGGCCTGGACTCCACCGATCACCTACCTGCTGACCAGCATGTTGATCGCGGGCTTCGCGCCGTTGGCGACCAAATGGGGCCGTCGTCGGCGCGGGTTACGTCTGTTGGCGCTGGTTACCGGACTGCTCGGAATCGCATTCGCGTCGCTCACCGCGATGGTCATCGTCGACGTCGGCAGGACGGCCCTGCTGGCGTCGGCGATCACGTTCTTCAGCCTGGCGACAGCCACCTTCGGAGCCACCGGGTTGAGAGTCATGTTGAGCTTCGCGCCGCCGGGCAGGGCGGGTCGCCATTCGGCGGTCTACTCGTTGTCGTGGGGTATTGCCATCGCGGTCGGCCCTGGGCTGTTCTCCTGGTTGTTCACCCTAGGCTGCGTGGTCCCGTGGATCTTCCTTGCGGGCGTACTGCTTTTCGCAGGCACGGCCTTCCTGGCCTCGTCGCGCCCCGCCCCGCACATGTTTGTTGTCTCCAGGGCAAGCGGTTCATGAACCGTGGCTGTCATCGGATGCGGCCCGCCGAGCTTCCGCCAAAACCTGCTTTGCCGGCTGTCCGAGCGCTTGGGCGGCGGCTACGACATCTCGCCACTCCGGGTTGACGTTGACGGTTTCACCGTCGAGCCGGGCGGTCTTGATCCGGATTGGTTGCCCGCCAACGTGAACCAGGCTCTCGGATCTGGCCAACCTGTGGTGCTTGGTCACTGTTGATTCTCGCATTCCGATGGTGCTGGTCTCGCGGAATATGATGGCGCGCAAATCCGCGGCACGATCGCAGGAGACCAGTACGGAAAGTGTGTGGGCGGGCCGACCTTTCTTCATGATGATCGGGGTAAGCCAGGCGTCGTGGGCTCCGGCGGCAAGCAGGCGCTCAATGACGTACGGCCACACGCGCGGGTCGAGGTCGTCCACGTTGGTTTCGAGCAGCACGGTGTGGGTCGGTTGGTCGACCGGCTCGCCGACGACAAGGCGCAGCACGTTGGCTACTTCCGTCGGGTTGCGCTGGCCTGCACCGCATCCCACACGCAGCAAGACGAGTGGGGGCATCTCGCCCCAATCCGTCACCAGTGTTGCGAGCACCGCGGCGCCCGTGGGCGTGGCGCACTCCATCATGACTGGACCGGCGGCTACCGGAACACCTCTGAGTAGCTCCAGGACCGAGGGAGCCGGCAACGGCAGGCGACCATGCGCCCCGTGGGCAGTTCCGCTGCCCACGGTGATCTGCGAACAGTGCAGTGACTTAAGGCCCAACCGATGGAATCCGGCCGCTGCGCCGACCACGTAAGCAAGGGTGTCGCGGACGCCGACCTCGTGGAAGTCGACACGTTCCAAGGGAATTCGGTATACGCACGACTGGGCCTCGGCCAGTCGGCGAAAGATGACGCCGGCGGTCGTTCGAACGGGTTCTTCGACTCGGTCGAGTAGCCGCTGAATCTCGGGAAGGTACCGGATGGGTGGGTTCTCGCCGGCACCAACGTCAACCCTGGTGGCGCCGATGCCGCCCCGCTCGCATGGCGTCGACGTGAGCGTGATGCCAAGGTCAAGTCGGTCGACCGCTGTCTGCAACACGTCCAACTGCACCCCTACGTCGACGAGAGCGCCGAGCAACATATCTTCGCTTACCCCGGCGCGGGCGTCGATCCAGCCGATCATGTTCGGTTGAGTGCCAGCAGGATTCGGTTTGCCGCGCACGCGGCACCGAACCCGTTATCGATGTTTGTCACGGCGATGCCCTGCGCACAGCTGGTCAGCATCGAGCGAAGCGCGGTTTCCCCACCGGCGGCCGCACCGTAACCGGTCGACGTGGGTACGGCGATAATGGGCTGGCCGGTGAGCCCGCCGACGACCGACGCGAGTGCGGCATCCATTCCGGCAACCACGATCACGACATCGTGGGTGGCGATCTCATCGACCCGTTCCAGCAGACGCCAGAGACCGGCGACACCGACGTCGACGATGCGAGTGGCCTTGAAACCAAGAAACTCAAGTGTTCGACAGGCCTCTGCCGCGACGGGGATGTCCGACGTGCCGGCGGTGACGACCGCCACTGTGCCATCACGCGCCGGCAAGCAACCATGCATCACTGCGGTTGCCGACTCCGCGTCGTATTCCAATGCTTGCCCGGCGAATTGCCGGACGGCGTGGTACTGAGACTCGTTCATTCGGGTGAACAGAACCGGATTGTCGGACCGTTCGACCAACTCTGTCACGATGGCGCGCAGCTGGCTCGCCGTCTTGTCGAGGCAGAACGTAGCCTCGGGCATCCCAACGCGCGCAAGCCGGGCGTAGTCGTAGCGAACGGTCACGATAGCACCGTCAGGGCGCGACCGGGACGATACGGCTTGTCGTCCAGGAAGACTTCGCGCAGCGATGGTTCCACCTTCTGCATGGCCGCGGCCACCTGGTCGATGACCTCGTCGGTGACAAGTGCATGGTCTTCGGCCGAGACCTCGATCAACACGACCTCCTCACGCAGCCGGCACCGCGCGACGTCGATTCCAGTCAACATGCGCAACAGGTCTTCGCCGATTTCGACCGCGCGAAGCCGCGACGGGGTCACCGCGGTATCCGTGTACAGGCGGCTGGCCAAGCATGGTGAGGCGGGCAGCTCCGCGAAATTCAGGTCCAGCTTGCGGGCGATGGACCGGATATCGTCCTTGCCGAGACCCGCTTCGACGTAGGGGTGCCGCACGTGGTTCTCACTGGCAGCGACCAGGCCGGGCCGGTACTCGTCGAGATCGTTGATGTTGGCGCCGCTCAACATTGTTGCATCGTCACGCGTCGGCAGTTCGCGGATCGCGGCGTATAGGTGGCTCTTGCAGAAATAGCAACGGTTGCGCGGGTTGGCGATGTAGCGCTCGTCCTCGAACTCCTTGGAACGGACCAATTCAAGTGTCCAGTTCTCGGTCTTGGCGTGCGCGATTACCCGCGCCGTGGCCGCAGCGGGGACTGCTGGCGTGACGGCGTGGGCCACGACGGTGCTGTGCGGCGCGGTTCGGTGGGCGACGGTAGCGAGCAGCAGACTGTCCACGCCGCCGCTGCACGCCACGATGCGGGTGGGTATCTCCTCTAGTACGCGGTGCAGTCGAGTTAATGTCACTGACCGGCCTTTCCGAAATTCATATTCTTTCCTCCGATTTTGCGTCGTGGTCATGGTGGCGCCTCGCGCGGCCGTACAACGGGCGCGAGCATCCACGGGCCACGAGCAGTTGGCGAATCGCCGTAGTTTGAGGGCTGACCGCTTGGTTCTTTAGCCCGTCAACGGCGGATTGCGGCGCGGTCAGCGCTGACCTGTCGGCGGCGGAAATCACCGCGGTGGTTGGGGCGGCGGATGCCGCCGCAGCGTGCAGACCTCGAATCTCTGCGGAGTTCTCTGCGGAGTCGAAGTAGGCTATTCGACCATCACAATAGCATGCAGGCATACTATTGCCCTACGCAACTATCATCTAGATAACCATCCTATGGATCAAAGCGGCAATGACAAGTGCCGCGGACGAATGGCGAGCCGGAGCTAGTTCCTCAAGTGCCTAACGGTTCTGCGACGGCAATGCCGGATTGCCCCGCATCCCGCCTGGCCTGATTCGCTATGCATAGTTAGCAGTCGAACCTCTCCAGCTCGATTTCCGCCCGTGGCTTTCGGCTGTCTCACTCAAGATACCTCGCAATATCCGATCGGTCGGATATTCCATACGATCTCGAATTAGCAGGCTCAAATGGACAGGCCCTGCGTTGTGCCCGAGGTGTCCGGGCCGTGGCAGACGATGTGGATTTGGTATCTGCGGATGAAGTGAAGACGGCGCCTGGGACCCGGTGTTGGTCCGGTCATCGGCTCGCGTCCACGCCCGACAATGCCCACTCCAGTCGGCCAGCTACTAGATCAATCAGCGGCACCGACACCCGATCGAAGCACTGAAACACGCGCTCTACCCTGCGCTGTTGCCGCCTTGGACGTCACGCATCCGTGATCAACACAAAAGCCGATGGCATCATCGCGTTCGCGGATTTCCCCGTACCGCATTGGAAGAAATCCGATCGACCAATCCCCAGTGGAGCTGTTGGATTAGCCCGTCTTCGTCACTTTCAGCGCCGCAATGACCCGATTGACGATGGCCGCAGAGGCCGCATCGCCGATGGGGGTTGCGCCCAAGAATACGGTGACCGGTTTGGTGTCGACCGCGATAATGGTGACGGAATCGCCTTTCACGTTTCGTGAGGTGTCGGCGATCCTGATATCGGCGTCCACTCGGGCGGCCTTGACGCCGTCGACGGTGATCGACGATGTCTTGGTCGGGCCCAGGGTCGGCGACGAGCCTGCGTAGCCGGGGCCCTGGGTCACGCACTGCATCAACTTCGACGCTTGCGTGGCCACGTCCATGCTGGCGACGAAGTTGGTTATGGCCACCTCGGCTTGCATCATCCACTGGCTGGCACCGGGCACCTCTTGGCCAAGCCCCACCGCGTCGATGAGGTTCGGATTCTGGTCGTCGGCGAAGGGCGACCATCCGGGTGCCGCACTGGTCGGGAACGACAGCTTGCCTGCGCTGATCGTGTTGCCGATGGGCTGCACACCGCCGGACACATTGGGGGTGCAGCCGGTTGCGGTCTGCTGGGAAAACGGCTGCGACGTCGTCGCCGGGGAGGTTGCCGTGGTCGACTTGTTGTCGCTACTAAGGCCGATTACCAGGATCACCACCAGCACGATGACGCCCAGCACCACGAGGCCGGCGAGGATCAACCACGGCGTCTTCGACCCTCGCCCGGGCGGCGGTGGTCCAGGGGAGTAGGGTCCGCCCGGCCAGCCGGGCGGACCTTGCGGGTACTGCTGGGGTGGATAGGGCCCAGCCGCGTACGGGCCACCCGGCTGGTACGGATAGGGGCCACCCTGCGGCTGGCCGCCCCAATACGGGTCCGGTCCATACGGATTCGGTCCAGACGGATAGGGACCGTAGGGACCGCCGGGAGGAACCGTCATTGCCGAATCACCCTCACCCTCACCCTCACTCTCATGGACGTCCCCTGAGGTTGCCGTGCGATCGCGTCACGGCACACGTGCGTGACGCAGACTCATTCGCGGCGCTCGCCGCCCCTGCTGCGGCCTAGTCTTGGGCCACCTTGGCCATCGCCAATACGTCCAGGCGGCGGTCCAGCTCTTCGATCGACAACTTGTCGCCGATCAGGCCGCGGTCGATGACAGTCTGGCGAATTGTCTTGCGTTCCTTGAGCGCTTGTTTTGCCACCGCGGCGGCCTCCTCGTAGCCGATAGCCGAGTTCAGCGGCGTCACGATCGACGGTGAAGACTCGGCCAGCTCGCGCAGGTGCTCGACGTTCGCGGTCAGCCCAGTAATGCAGCGCTCGGCGAACAACTTTGACACATTGGTCAGCAGCTTGTACGACTCCAGGATATTGCGGGCCATCATCGGGATGTAGACATTGAGTTCAAATGCGCCGTTCGCGCCGCCCCAGGCGACTGCGGCGTCGTTGCCGATCACCTGCGCGGCGACCTGCGTGACCGCCTCCGGCAGAACCGGATTCACCTTGCCCGGCATGATCGAGCTACCCGGCTGCAAATCCGGCAATTGGATCTCCGCCAGGCCGGTCAGTGGGCCGGACCCCATCCAGCGGATGTCGTTGGCGATCTTGGTCAGCGACACCGCGATGGTGCGCAGCGCGCCGGACGCCTCCACCAATCCGTCACGGGTGGCCTGCGCCTCGAAAGAATTGGCTGCCGTACGCAATTCGGACAGTCCGGTCTCCGCGACAAGCACCGCGACCACTCTGACGCCGAAGTCCTCAGGCGCGTTGAGGCCGGTACCCACCGCGGTGCCGCCGATCGCCAGTTCACCCAGTCTGGGAAGGCACGCGCGCACCCTTTCTATGCCGGCCTCGATCTGGCGGGCATATCCGCTGAACTCCTGGCCGAGCGTCACCGGAACGGCATCCATCAGATGCGTTCTGCCTGACTTCACCACCGTGTGCCAGTCAAGAGCCTTGGCGGCTAATGCGTCGTGCAATACCTGCAGTGCCGGGATGAGATGAGTTACCGCGGCCTCGGTGGCCGCGATGTGGGTAGCGGTCGGGAAGGTGTCGTTGGACGACTGCGACATGTTGACGTCGTCATTGGGGTGCACCACAACGGGAGGGGTCGCCGCAGCCGCGATGCTGGCGATCACCTCGTTGGTGTTCATGTTGGAGCTGGTGCCCGAGCCGGTTTGGAAGACGTCGATGGGGAATTGGTCGTCGTGTTGGCCGTCGGCGATCTGCGCGGCTGCGGCGATGATGGCGTCGGCCTTTTCCGGCGCCAGCAACCCGAGGTCTTTGTTCACTTGCGCGCAAGCGCCTTTCAGCAGACCTAGCGCACGGATCTGGGCACGCTCCAGGCCACGGCCGGATATCGGGAAGTTCTCTACCGCGCGCTGGGTTTGAGCGCGCCACAACGCTTTTGCCGGCACCCGGACCTCGCCCATGGTGTCATGCTCGATGCGGTATTCGGCGCTGTCGGCTTCAGCGGGCATGGCTTGGGTTCCTTGCTGGTTGGCGGAATTTATGGCAGGGGATATGCGGCGGTGCTGTCGCCGGTGAAGTCTATGGCGGAGTATTCGTTGAGCTTCGAGAGCCGGTGGTAGGCCTCGATCATCCGCACGGTGCCCGATTTGGAACGCATCACGATGGACTGGGTGGTGCAGCCGCCGGGGTAGTAGCGCACCCCCTTGAGCAGGTCGCCGTCGGTAACCCCGGTGGCACAGAAGAAGACGTTCTCGCCCGAAACCAGGTCCTCCGTGGTCAACACCTGATCGAGGTCGTAGCCGGCGTCGAGCGCCTTGCGGCGTTCCGCGTCGTCTTTGGGCGCCAGCTGCGCCTGGATCGCCCCGCCCATGCAGCGGATCGCCGCGGCGGCGATGATGCCCTCCGGGGTGCCGCCGATCCCTGCCAGCATGTCGGTGCCCGATTCGGGTCGGCAGGCCGAGATTGCGCCGGCGACATCACCGTCGGTGATCAGCCGGATCCGCGCCCCGGTTACCCGGACGTCTTCGATCAGCTGGGCGTGGCGGGGCCGGTCCAGGATGCAGACGGTCATGTCGCGCACCGAAAAGCCCTTGACCCGGGCTACCGCCCGGATGTTGTCGGCGATCGGCGCGGTGATGTCCAGCACGTGTGCGGCATCGGGCCCGACGGCGATCTTGTTCATGTAGAACACCGCCGACGGGTCGAACATCGCGCCGCGATCGGCCACCGCCAGCACCGAGATGGCGTTGGGCATGCCTTTGCTCATCAGCGTGGTGCCGTCAATCGGGTCGACGGCGAAGTCGCAGTCCGGACCATCGCCGTTGCCGACTACCTCGCCGTTGTAGAGCATCGGCGCGTGGTCTTTTTCGCCCTCGCCGATGACCACCACACCACGCATCGAGACCGAGTTCACCAGTTCGCGAATCGCGTCGACGGCCGCGGCGTCGCCGCCCTCCTTGTCACCCCGACCCACCCAGCGACCCGCGGCCATGGCACCGGCCTCGGTGACCCGCACCAGTTCCATTGCCAGGTTGCGGTCTGGGGCTTCACCCCGCGAGCGCGGGTACGACGCGTCGCGGCCCGCGACGACGGTCGGTGCCGAACCGGATCCCTCAGCTGCCATGGTTGGTGATTGTCCCAGAGGCGGAAGTTTGCGCTGGAGCTGGGATGCTGGCCTGTGATATTGGCCTGCGATACTGGACAAGTGACCGTAGAGCCGCAGCCGACCCCTAGGCCGGCCAAACCACGGTTGCTGCAGGACGGTCGCGACATGTTCTGGTCACTCGCGCCGCTGGTGGTTGGCTGCATCCTGCTGGCGGGAATGGTTGGGATGTGCTCGTTCCAGCTCGGTAGGACGCACCGGGGACCGATTCCGTCCTACAATGCGGCCGCGGCGTTGCGGGCAGACGCCAAGACACTGGGATTCCCGATCCGGTTGCCGCAGTTGCCGGCGGGTTGGACGCCCAACTCCGGCAGTCGCGCGGGTATCGAGAACGGACGAACGGATCCCGCAACCGGTCAGCGGCGCAACGCGGCTACCTCGACGGTGGGATTCATCAGCCCGACGGGGTTGTATCTGAGCCTGACCCAGAGCAACGCCGATGAGGACAAGCTGATCGGATCCATCCATCCCGGCCAAACGTCTATGTACCCCACCGGAACGGTCGACGTGGACGGTACCAACTGGGTCGTTTATGAGGGCGCCGAGCAACGCGGCGCGGCCGCCGAGCCGGTGTGGACCACCAGGCTCGCCGGTCCGGGCGGTGCCACCCAGATCGCGATCACCGGTGCCGGGAGCGCCGATCAGTTCCGCACGCTGGCGTCGGCCACTCAGTCGCAGCCGCCCCTCCCAGCAAAATAGCCACCAGCACCATGGACGGGATGTCATGAACGCACCCGAAGCAGACCTGACCGGCTGGACGGCGGCGCCGTTCAGCGGTGCCGGCTACACCCACGATGTCTATCGCAAGGGCACGGGTCCGCCAGTGGTGCTGATCCCGGAGATACCGGGCATCCATCCCGGTGTGCTGGCGCTGGGTAATCACCTGGTGGACAACGGTTTCACCGTGGCCATTCCGTCGCTGTTTGGCGAGCCGGGCAAGCCGGTGACGGTTGGATACGCCGCGGTCGAGATTGCCCGGGCCTGTGTGGCAAGGGAATTCGCGGCGTTTGCCACCAACAAGCAGCGACCGGTGTCATCGTTTCTGCGCGCGCTGGCGCGTGACCTCAACGCCTCGACACCGGGCAAGGGCGTCGGCGTGATCGGCCAATGCTTCACCGGAGGTTTCGCACTTGCCGCCGCCGTCGACGACAGTGTCTTGGCGCCGGTGCTCAGTCAGCCCTCGGTACCGTTGCCGCTGACATCGGCGCGGCGCCGCGATCCGGGGCTGAGCGAATCCGAGTTGTCGGCCGTCGCCGATCGGTGCGCCAACGAGGGCTTGTGCGCTATGGGCTTGCGGTTCAGCGAGGATAGGATGGCGCCGCGCGAACGGTTCCAGACGCTCAAGCAGCGGCTCGGTGACGCGTTCGAGGTCATCGAAATCAACTCGGCTCCCGGCAACGAATACGGCTTCGGTCGGATGGCACACTCCGTGCTGACCGACGAGGTGCGCGAGGTCGACGGCCAACCCGCCTACGAGGCCCGTAAACGGGTGGTTGAGTTCCTCACTCGGCGGTTGTTTTAGCCGCGGCGTTCGTGGCCGAATTTCCACTTCGGCGGGGGAACCACTTGCGGCGGAGGGGTTTTTGTTCGAACTGTTTGAGTTCGACGCCCTGGTACACCGCAAGGTATACGTCGATGGTGGTGACGATGAGGATCATCAGCACCGGACCGATGATGATGCCCCACGGGCCGAACATGGCGATGCCCGCGAACACCGACAGCAGCATCAGCGCCGAGTTCAGCCGAGCGTCGCGCGGCACCAGGATCGGTCGCAAGACGTTGTCGATATTGGTGACCACCACGAGGTGCCAGAGGACCACGAACACGCCACCGGGGATATTGCCGAAGAAGATCATCCCGATGCCAAACGGAATCGTCACGATCCCGCCGCCGAGCGGAATGATCGACAACGCGGTGAGCAGGATCGCAAAGATGAAGAAGCCGTGGTGAAATCCGGCGATGTAGATGGATGTGGCACCGGCGACCCCCTGGCACGCCGCGATGACGAACTGGCCGTTCACGGTGCCGCGGACCATCGAGCCCATCTTCTGCAAGTACAGGTCGGTGACCTCTTCGCCGAGCGGGTTGAGCTGGGCGATCAAGGTCCGTAGTTTCTCGCGGTTCACCAGCAGTGCGACAAACACGTACAGAAAGATGATGGCCGACGTGATGGCGCCGGCGACGCTTCCCGCGGTGTCCTGCAGGAGACGCAGCAACCACTGCCCAACGGTCTGTGCTACGGAGATCATCGCTTTTCGGAGCATCTCCGCGTCGACAGTTAGGTGGACGAACGGCACTTGGTCCAGCAGGTCGTTGACGAGTTGCAGGACCCTGTCGCCAAGCCGGCTCGGATCGGTCGCCTTCACCCATTCGGCGACGTTTTCGACCATACGGGCAATCTGAACGATCGCGAGGCCCACCAAGAGTCCAACCGGCACGATAACGATGGCCAGCGCCGACAACAGGGTGCAGGTGGCCGACAAGCCGGTGTTGAGACGCTTGTTGAACCAGTTGAACAGTGGCGTGAACAAGTACGCTCCGACCGCGGCGACCACGATGAGGACGAAATAGCCGCGCAGGAAGTACGCGCCAAATAACAACGCAATCAGCGTGAAGACCGCGAGGGCGCGCTTCTGGGTGAGGGTGAATTCGGTGTTCATGCGCCGGACCGGGCCGCCCTCCGCCTCGATGTTGAGCGCAACCCTAATAGGGTCGCTTGGCCCTGCTACCGTGGCCCGCTGACCGCCGGCTTCGTGCCGCCGGCGCTTTTGGCCGCCCGGGCCTCGTTCTTCATCTGCTGAAAGAGACCCACGTAGTACGGCAGGCATTCGGTCAGCGCCTGCCGGGTGGTGAACAGCGGCTGATAACCCAGGTCGCGGCGTGCCTTGGCGATCGAGAAATAGTTGTCCAGATACAGCCGCTCCACGGCCAGCGGCTCGAGCAGCGGCGCGGGAAACCCGAACCGGAAGTGCAGCCGCTGCCACCCCGTCAGCACCCAGTGGACCGCGGGGCCAGAAATCCGCATCCGCGGCCAGGAGTGCCCGCACGCCTCGACCACCGGCCGGGCGAACTCGAACATGTTGATCGGCTCGGCGTCGTTGATGAAGTAGGCCTGACCGGGCGCGGTGCCGCCGGGCACCAGATGCTGAGCGGCCAGGATGAACCCGTGAATCAGATTGTGCACGTAGGAGTTATCCAGCCGGGCCGACTTGCGGCCGACCAGCACCTTGACGTGGCCCTTGATCACACTTTCGAACAGCTTGCGGAACATCGTCTGGTCGCCGGTTCCCCAGATGCCGCTGGGCCGGATCGCGCACGTCAGCATGCCGTCAACACCGTTCTGGGCCAACACGAATCGCTCGGCAACCACCTTGGTCTCGGTGTAGAGGTCATTGAACCGGTTGGTATAGGGCATCGTCTCGTCGCCACCGGCGATGTTCTGGCCACCCATCACCACGCTGTTGGAGGACGTGTAGACGAACCTCTGCACCCCGGCCCGCTGTGCGGCGTGCACCAGGTTCTCGGTGCCGCCCACGTTGACCGCGAAGCTGCGCTTGCGGTACTCGTCGGTGACCGACGCGCCGCCCATCAGCTCGATGATCGCCGCGGTGTGGAAGACCGTGTCGATGCCGTTCACGGCCGCGGCACAGACGTCCGCGTCGGTGATGTCCCCCTGCAGCACCTCCAGTTGCGGATGCTGGGGCAGCGGCGACGGGGCGCGGTCGAAGGAGCGCACCTGGTGCCCGCGGTCGAGCAAGGTCGTCACCAGGTTGGCGCCGACGAAGCCCGCGCCGCCGGTGACCAAGACCTTGCCGAGTTCGGTTGTCAGTGATGCATCACCCATGCGGCGAAGCATAACTAAAACGTGTTCCAGTTTGGAAAAAAATTGCCGGCGCAGACGGGCGTCTGAAGGTTGCCGGGTCAGTTCGCGTCAGTTTGCCTCGGCGGTTGGGGCATCCCCGGCGGCCAGCACATCGGACACCCGCTGGCGTGCGCCGGCGAGGTGCTCCTCGCACCTTTTCGCGAGTTGCTCCCCCCGTTCCCACAGTTGCAGCGACGCATCGAGGTCCAACCCGCCCTGTTCCAGCAGCCGCACCACTTCAATCAGCTCATCCCGGCACGCCTCATAGCCAAGCTGACTAATGGGCGTAATGGGGTGGGTACGGCTTTCATCGGTGCCGTTGGGGTCAGGGGCCATCGGTTCGTCCTTCACTTACCGCCGTTAATGCGCCGTCGGCAACCCGCACGCGCAGCCTGGTGCCTGCCGGTGCGTCGTCGACCGACCGCAGCACCTGTGGTTCGGACCCGCCCGCCGGAACCGGCTGTGCAACGGTTTGCACGACGGCGTAGCCGCGGGCGAGCGTGGCCGCCGGACCCAAGGTTGCCAGTCGCGCGGCCAGATGACCGACGCGTTCGGTCTCGGCGGCGACCATCCGGGTGATGTCGCGACGTAGCGCCGAGCGGGCCCGGTGTACTTCCTCGCCGCGCACCGTCACCATCTTCATCGGATCGGCCAGCACCGGGCGGCTGCGCAACTGGGCGAGGGCGCGTTGCTCGCGGGAAACCCAGTTGCGCAGTGCCCGGGCGCTGCGCCGGCGCATGTCGTCGATCAGCCGCCGCTCGGCCGCGGTATCGGGGACCACTTTCTTGGCGGCGTCGGTGGGGGTGGCGGCGCGCAGATCGGCGACCAGATCGCACAGCGGATTGTCGGGTTCGTGACCGACCGCGCTGATCACCGGCGTACGGCAGGCCGCTATCGCACGGCACAGCGTCTCGTCGGAAAACGGCAGCAGGTCCTCGACGCTGCCACCGCCCCGGGCCAGCACGATCACGTCGACGTCCTCGTCGCGATCGAGCTCGCGCAGCGCCTCGACGATCTGCGGGACGGCGTTGGGACCCTGCACCGCGGTATTGCGGACGGCGAAACGCGCCGCGGGCCAGCGCGCGGCAGCCACCGTCGTCACGTCACGCTCGGCGGCGCTCGCGCGACCGGTGATCAGACCGATCATGTTGGGCAGGAACGGGATCGGTCGCTTGAGCCGTGGGTCGAAGAGTCCCTCGGCGTCCAGCAGCCGGCGCAGCCGGTCGATGCGTGCCAGCAGTTCGCCGATGCCGACAGCGCGAATCTCGCTGAGCCGCAAGGAGAATGTGCCACGTCCGGTGTAGAACGAGGGCTTGCCGCAGACCACAACCTGAACGCCTTCGGCCAGCTTCACCGGCGCGCCCAGCACCAGGTCGCGGGAACAAGTCACGGTCAGCGACATGTCGGCTGCCGGGTCGCGCAGCACCATGAACACCGTCCTAGCGTCTGGGCGCATCGTGATCTGGGCCAATTGCCCTTCTACCCAGACCGTGCCGAGTTTGTCGATCCAGCCGGCGACCCGGATTGCCACCGCACGAACCGGGAACGGGTTCTCGGCAGAATTCCCCATCGAGTTCAAGCTGCGCCGAACCTCGGGTCACTTCGCGGTCGCGCGGGTGATCCTGTTGGCGAGCAGCGTCTGGAACGGGGCGCGGGCCTTGGTCGCCTGCTCGTAGGCCAGCAGGGCCTCGAGGTCGGCGACATCGAGTGTTTGGAGTCTGGCTCGCAGCTGGGCCAGCGTCAGTGCCTGATAGTCGAGATCGGCTGCCACCGCAGGCGCCGGAACCGTCGGCTTGGCCGCCGAATTCCTGGGGTTCTTGGCGGTTCTGGACTGGGGCGCCGGATCGGCGGCCCGGGACGCGGTCGTTGTCTGCGCTGTATCGGATACCGAGTACAAGGCAAACCGTCCGTCGGCCCGGCGGTCATTGTCCTGGGCGTCGCTGGCACCCGGCAAACCGGGCAACGGAATCGAAGGCCCGTCCAGTGTGTCGGGCAAATCCTCGTCGAATGTTGCCCATTCCGGCTTCTCGTCCTTCGGCGGAAACAGCGTCTCCAGGGTGTTGTCGCCCCTGATAACCAGGTCGGCCAGGCCCTGCTGGAATCGCATCACGACGTGCGCCGCCTGGCTGGCCAGGGTCATCGGATACATCAGGATGGTGCGTGGCAGCTTCATGGTCTCCTCGACGGCGACTGTCGCCGCGCCGACCAATAGCCGAACCCCGTACGGTGCAGTAGCCATGGTCCAAGACTGCCTCAAGCAGCGGCTAACTCCAAGCCAACGGCGCGAGGTGGCTCGACCATATTCGGGCCATGTGCTCATCAGGCCGGCGGAAAGTACCCTGAATGTCATGCCGCCGACTGTCGACGTGGGGATTCCCGGGACTTCGAAATCCGGGAGTTGGATAGCCGACAACCCCAACCGTAAGCGGGTCCTGCTGGCCGAACCGCGGGGCTACTGCGCGGGAGTGGACCGGGCCGTCGAAACGGTCGAACGCGCGCTGCAGAAGCATGGCCCACCCGTCTACGTACGCCACGAGATCGTGCACAACCGGCACGTGGTTGACACGCTGGCCCAGGCCGGCGCGGTTTTCGTCGAGGAGACCGACCAGGTTCCCGAGGGAGCGATCGTGGTGTTCTCCGCGCACGGGGTCGCACCCTCGGTGTACACGGCCGCGGCCGAACGCAACTTGCAGACCATCGACGCCACCTGTCCGCTGGTCACCAAGGTGCACAACGAGGCCAGGCGATTCGCCCGTGACGACTACGACATCCTGCTGATCGGTCATGAGGGCCACGAGGAAGTCGTCGGTACTGCCGGGGAAGCTCCCGATCATGTGCAACTCGTGGACGGGGTGGAATCCGTCGAGCACGTGACGGTTCGTGACGAGGACAAGGTGGTGTGGCTATCGCAGACCACCCTGTCCGTCGACGAGACCATGGAGATCGTCGAGCGGTTGCGTCGGCGTTTCCCGAAGCTGCAGGATCCGCCCAGCGACGATATTTGCTATGCGACCCAGAACCGGCAGGTCGCCGTGAAGGCGATGGCGCCCGAGTGTGAGCTGGTGATCGTCGTCGGCTCCCGCAATTCGTCGAACTCGGTGCGGCTGGTCGAGGTGGCGCTCGGTGCCGGCTCGCGGGCGGCTCAGCTGGTGGACTGGGCCGACGATATCGACCCGGCGTGGCTTGCGGGCGTCACCACGGTCGGCGTCACGTCCGGCGCGTCGGTCCCGGAGGTGCTGGTACGCGGCGTGCTGGAACGGCTGGCCGAGTGCGGCTACGACATCGTGCAGCCGGTGACAACGGCCAACGAGACGCTGGTGTTCGCGTTGCCCCGAGAGATCCGGTCACCTCGCTGAGGTGTTTCCGCTCCCGCTCAAATGTCGTATTCCCAGGATTCGGCCGGGGGTCTGCGTTGCGTTGCCCGCGATCGACTGCGTCGATCCGGGCGTGGCTCGCCTCGAGCTTCGTCTCGTGGGGCTGACGTCCGATAGCGGACGCGCGAGATCGGATGATGCGTCGGGTTGCCGCCGTTGGGGCCGGGGGGTGCGGCGCGCCGGTGCGGGGGTTCGTAGGGGGGCTCGTTGCGTTCGTATGGCGAATAGGGATCGTAGGCAGGTCCGTAGCGCTCGTACCGGTTGAACCGGTCGGAACGCTCGGGCGGCTCGTACATCTCGTAGGGATCGAAGCGGCTGCTGCGCGGCTCGGGCCGCTCGTGGGGATTGCGGCGCGGATGCGGGTCTCGACGCATTTCCCGCGGGGGCTGCGCGCGCAGGTCCGGATCGCTCTGCGGCCGGGGGCGGCGGCGCGATCGACGGTCGGCAGCGTCGGCGTCGCGGACCGACGCCGCGCCGCTGCGACTTTGTTGCCGGCGGGAACGCTCGGCGGTGGGTTCGTGCTTGTCTTCCGATGCGGGTCGGGCCCGCCGCGAGCGAGTTTGGGTAGGGCGCTTGGCCGACCGGCTGCCGCGGGCCGCCCGGTTGCTCCTTGGGCGCTGGCCGAGCCCGGTGGCCGGCTGGGGGTCGGTGGTGGCAGCCCCGTCGGCGTCGTCGTCGGAATCGCTGGCCAGAAGTGAGCTGAGTTTCGCGGCGATGCTGTCGAACAGGGACGTTCGCGGGGTGCTGGCCGCGCCGTCGGTGGCTTTCGCGGCTACTCCGGTCCGGTGCGTCATCCCGAAATACCACCTGATCAGCCCGACCAGCAGCACGCCGCCGGCGGTGCCGAGCATCAGCGGGAAACGCTCGATGAGCGGATAGCCGCAATTGATCAACAGGTCTTTGATTTTGTCGATATTGCCGCCGTGGAATAGCCAGTAGGCGCCGGGCACTGCGCAGAAAAGTATTAGTGGTGGCTGGATGACCGCGGTGAACACGCCCGACTGCCGCACGGCCAGCACCGCCGCCAAGCACCCGGCTATGTAGCAGCCGGCGAAGATGTTGGTTAGCTCCTTGTGGCCCAATCCGGCGTCGATTGCGTACCCCACGGCCGTCGCGGTGGTTGCGATCAGGATGGCAGCCCACCACGGCACACCTGGGATATTGGGGTGGATCGAGCGGTGACTTGCTTCCACCGCTGACCTCGCCCGCTGCACTGACACATGTCGACCGTACCGGCAATGACGCCAAAGACGCGTAAATGCCCACCTAGCCGCAGCGGGCGTGCCATACGTCACTTGCCCGGGCGATCGGGCGCCGGCGCCCGGCCGCCGCACCGGCCTCGCCTTTAGACTTGGCTCCCTGTGAGCCTGAGCCTGGGAATCGTGGGTCTGCCCAATGTCGGCAAGTCGACTCTGTTCAACGCGTTGACCCGAAACAACGTGGTGGCGGCGAACTATCCATTTGCGACCATCGAGCCGAACGAGGGCGTCGTTGCATTGCCCGATCCACGGTTGGCCAAGCTGGCGGAGCTGTTCGGATCGGAACGCATCGTCGCCGCGCCGGTGACGTTCGTGGACATCGCCGGACTGGTCAAGGGGGCGTCCGAGGGGGCCGGGCTGGGCAACAAGTTTCTGGCCCACATTCGTGAATGCGACGCCATCTGCCAGGTGGTACGGGTGTTCGCCGACGACGACGTGACGCATGTCTCCGGAGCGGTCGATCCCAAGTCGGATATCGAGGTCGTCGAAACCGAGTTAATCCTGGCCGACCTGCAAACCCTGGAGCGCGCCGTGGGCCGGCTGGAGAAGAAGCTCGCAACAACAAGGAGCGCAAACCGGTCTATGAAGCGGCATTGGCCGCCCAAGAGTTGCTCGACTCGGGCCAGACGCTATTCGGCGCGGGGGTGGATACCGGCCCGCTACGAGAGCTCAACCTGCTGACCACCAAGCCGTTCCTATATGTGTTCAATGCCGACGAGGCGGTGCTGACCGACACTGCGCGGGTCGCCGAGCTGCGCCGGCTTGTCGCGCCGGCGGACGCGGTGTTCCTCGACGCCGCCATCGAGTCGGAGCTGGCCGAACTCGACGACGAGTCGGCCGCCGAACTGCTGGAGTCGATCGGGCAAACCGAGCGGGGGCTCGACGCGCTGGCCCGAGCCGGCTTTCACACGCTAGCGCTGCAGACCTTTCTGACCGCGGGCCCGAAGGAAGCGCGGGCGTGGGTCATCCACCAGGGCGACACCGCGCCCAAGGCGGCCGGGGTGATCCACACCGACTTCGAGAAGGGCTTCATCAAAGCCGAGGTCGTGTCCTATGACGACCTCGTCGCCGCCGGGTCGATGGCGGCGGCCAAAGCGGCCGGCAAGGTTCGGATGGAAGGCAAGGACTACGCGATGGCCGACGGGGACGTGGTGGAGTTCCGGCATGGAGCAACAACGAAGCCGAACAAGTAGCGCAGGCCCGGTTTTCCGACGCCCGAGTTGAAGTTGCCGATGTTGACGGCGCCCGTGTTGCCGGTGCGCGTGTTTCGTCTCGCGCCGGCTGGCCACCGCAGCGGTACGCGATGCCGGCTGGCGGTGTCGACGCTGGTCGCGTGACCTGAACCAGCCAGCAGAACTCGTGTACGTCAACAGCGATCGCGTCAGGCGGACCGGCGACGCGTTGGGCTAGCCGTGCGCCGTCCACCGAGGGGCAAGCTGTGCTGTTGATTCGTGCTAGCGGCCGTGACGGCTAAGCTGCGACCTCGGCTCTGCCGACCCGTGATCGGTATCGCAGGCGAAGCGCAAAACTAAGGTGGTGGCAGTGATGGCGATTCGTTTTGGCGGGCTGCGTCCCATGCGTGTCGCTGCGTTCGCGGCGTGCGTCGCCGTGTTGATCGCGAGCTGCGTGACGACCGCGATCAGTTCCAAGCCGCGTAATTCGGCGTTGAAGACCATCGAGCTCAAGAGTTTTCAGGCCGTCGTCGATGCCGCCGCGCACCGGCTGAAGGTTCCCGGGGCGATGGTGTGGCTGCGCACGCCGCAGGGAGAATTCAACGTGGGGGTCGGTACGACCCAACTCGGCGCGCAGCTACCGCCGGATGCGAACACTCATTTCCGGATCGGCCCGAATACCAAGACTATGACGGCGGCGCTGGTCGTGCTGCTGGCTCAGGACGGCAAGCTGAAGTTCAGCGACTCGGTCTCGGCCTACGTTCCAGATGTGCCCAACGGCGAGAACATCACTGTCGGTGAGCTTTTGAAGATGCGCAGTGGCCTCTATAACTACACCGCCGACCCCGCGTTAGCGGCCGCGATGGATGCCCAGCCGGGCAAGGTCTGGACGCCGCAGGAGCTATTGGCGATTGCGTTTCGGCATCCGCCGCAGTTCGCGCCCGACGCGTCCCACGAGTACGACAACACCAACTACGTTTGTTGGGTCTGATCGCCGAGAAGGTCGGTGGGCGCCCACTGGCCGAGCAGTTGCGGGATCGGTTGTTTGGTCCGGTCGGTCTGACCCAGACGTCGCTTCCCGCCGCCGATGACACCGCCATTCCGGCTCCCTATTCACATGGCTACTCGTACGGCGGTAGCAGCTACGTGCTCGCTGACGAGCCGTATCCCGCTGATCTGCAGGCCGCCGCACGGGCGGGACCTTTGCAGCCGATCGACTACACCAACCAGAACCCATCTTGGGCCAACACCGCCGGGGCAGCGATCTCCACGGACGGCGATCTGGGGAGGTGGATAAAGGCGCTCGTCTCGGGCAAGGTCTTCAACGCCGACTACCAACACCAGTGGTTGACGAGCCTGCAGGCCGAGGATCCGGCCAAGCCCAATGGGCAGAACTATGGGTACGGGATCCAATACCAGCGCTTCGGCCCGAATGTCGCGATCTACTACCACATGGGAGAACTTCCGGGGTTCAACTCGTTCATGGGTTACGACCCGGATAACGATGTCACGCTGGTCGTTTGGACGAATCTGTCTCTTTCGCCAGAGGGCAAGATGACGGCGGAAGCCATTACACGCGCAGTTCTCGACGAGATTTACGCCGGCTTGTCGCTGGAGGCACCACCGACTCCGACGACCACAAGATGAGCGTTGTCCGGTCCCGGGTGACGACCGGTTTGCGGACCGCTTAGCCGCGTATCGTCACGGCAATGATCTTCATCGTCGTCAAGTTCGAAACCAAACCCGACTGGACGGATCGCTGGCCGGATTTGGTGGGGCCGTTCACCGCCGCCACTCGCGCCGAACCGGGCAACCTGTGGTTCGAGTGGTCGCGCAGCCTGGATAACCCGGCGGAGTACGTACTCGTCGAAGCGTTCCGTGACGGCGAGGCGGGCGGCGTCCACGTCAACAGCGATCACTTCAAGCACGCGATGCGGGAACTGCCGCAGGCACTGGTGTCCACGCCCAAGATCATCAGTCAGACGATCGACGCGCTCGGGTGGTCGGCAATGGGGGAGATGTCGGTCGACTAACCGCGACTTAGCGAGTTGCCCCAGCCCGACTGACCTGCAAGCTCGGCCGTGTGTGCCCTCGATCGATCCGCGGATTAATCGGGTCGCGTTGCGCAAGCTTCGATCAAGTGGAGGCCGCAGAGGCCCTCGACGAACTCTGGTACCGCCCGGCAATCGACTCGAGGCGCTGAAAGGCGATCGAGTCGGACAACACAGCATCAGGATCAATGACCAGTGGCGGATCTGCTTCGTGTGGACCGACGCCGGGCCGGAGGAGGTGGAGATAGTTGACTACCACTGACAAGATTGCGCCCATCCACCCCGGTGAAGTCCTCTTGAAGGACTTCACCGAGGGTTTCGGCATCACGCAGAAATAGCTGGCCGTGTCGATTGGCGTGCCACCACCTCGCATCAACGAGATCGTCCACGGAAAGCGAGCGGTCACCGCGGACACGGCCATGCGGCTCGGAAAGTACTTCGGCACATCGGCGCAGTTCTGGCTGAACCTTCAGGCGCGCTACGACCTCGACTTGGCCGAGGACCGTGCTGCCGAGCAGATCGCGGCGATCACTCCGCTGCAGGCCGCATGACGGACCAGTCCCTGACGTGGACATATCGGGTGCCCGCGGAGATTTCGGGGTGGTCGCCGTCGACGGCGACCGGACCGTTGCGGCGGCATGGGCGCTCTACCTACCTGCATCCGACCCCGGTTATGGCTTCGTCGACGCGCATACGCCGGAGTCCAGTGTGTGGGTTGCGCCGGGGCTTCGAGGCCGGGGAATCGGCCGGGCAGTCATGGGCGAGCTACTCGACCGCGCATCCGAGCGAGGCGTCCACCGAATGAGCCTGTCTGTCGAGCCGGGGAATGCGAGAGCGATGGCGCTCTATGGATCTCTGGGATTCGTGCCGGTCGAGGGTGCGGACAACGGTGTCATGCTGCGGGAAGTCCGCTGAGTCATCGGCGCTCCAAGTTTCTCGACGCGGTAATCCGGTTGAATTCCGGTTCAACGCGTAGCGACTGGGGAGTCCAGGTCAGAACGGTGGTGGGTCGTCGTCGGTGTGGGGTGGGGCGGGGCCGGTGTAGCTGGGGCACTCGGCTTGTGGGGCGGTGCGGGCAACCGTGCGGGCGTGGTGGTTGTGGCGGCGTTCGGTGGCGATGCGGTGGGCGCGGTCTTGGGTGCGGGTGCGGCGCCGCCTGGGCATCATGGCGGTGCGTTCGGGGCAGTAGCCCGGTGGTGGGTCGGCTTCGGGTGACGGGATGGCGCCGGTGGCTCGGCACAGGCTGGGGAATAGCAGCGCGCTGGCGGGGGTGGTGACGTAGGTGTGGCCGGCGGGGGAGGTCAGGATCAGGGTGCCGTCGGGTAGTTGCTTGTCCTGCCAGCCCCAGAAGGTTTTGATCAGGTGGTGGGTTCGGCAGTAGCACTTGAGGTTTGCCGCATGGGTGGGTCCGCCGTCGGCGTAGGGGATCGTATGGTCCACGTCGCAGTTGGTGGCGGGTTGGTCACAGCCCGGCCAGCGACAGGTCAGATCCCGGCAGCGCACGAAATCGGCCAGCGCCTTAGACGGTAGGTAGCCGGGTTCGGGTGCGGCATCGCCGGGGTGGATCAGCGGCACCAGCTTGGCCGAGGCGGCCAACTCCGCCACGAGGTCGGCGGTGATGAGCCCCTCGGCACCGACCTGGGAGGCCGGGGTGGTGCCGCGCCCGTCGATGCTGGCCTGTTCGGCGATCACGTGGATCACCACCGGCGTGGCGGGCGGGCGTGTGCCGGCGGCGCAGTCGGTGCGCCCGCAGCGACAGCCCAGCCGGTCGGCCCCGGCGGCCAGCGCCCCCAACGCGTCGGCGCGGCGCTGCTCACGGCTGCGCGGATCATGCTCACACACGGTGGCCGCCACCGCGGTCAACCGCTTGTCGAGGGCGGTGGCGTCGGGGGTGAACAGGCTGCCATGAATCTCCGACATCCCGCCCTCGTTCTCCCCGATCCAAATCTCGCGGTCGGTCTGATTCTTGGTGTGCCGGCGCACCGCGTCCGCATCAGCTTTCGCCACGATCTTGTCGATCTGCCCAGCTAGCCGGGCGCGGGTCATCGATGGCCAGCGCGCCACCTTGACGGCCAGTTCGGCGTCCACGGCGGCCAGCACGTCGCGGTCGGTGATCAAATCGGTGCGGTACACGATGGTTTGGAACATCCGGAAGTCGATGTCACCGGTGCGGAATACCGCGGCCACCTTCGGGAGTCGTTCGCGCATGGCGCGGGCGTAGCGCAGCCGGTGGGCGGCCAGTCCTTGGCTGATCCGCAGTGCGGCGCCCACCTCGGCGGCCACCGCCTCCTCGGTATCGATGGCCCAGTCCTCGGTGTCCGAACAGCGCGAGAGCCGGTAGCCGAACAACTGCCCGATCACGCTCAGTTGCGCGGCGGCGGCCCGGTTCTGTATCCGCGCCAACGCGCAGATGTGATCCACCAACTCCGCCGATTCCGCGGTGGTGGAGGGATAGTGCCGTTCGAAGAGCTCGTCGAAGAAGGCGATCACCGCCGCCCGGGATCGAGGACCCGTCGCGTCGAACATACGTTCGATACTACCAGACTCGTCTGACTCGCGCATTTCGCGGCCGAGGAAGGACCGCATCGTGCCGTCGGTGCGGGCCGCCGCGCGACTCGTGCTAGTCGAGTCCCTTCCTCGACCTCCTAGCCCTAAGAGAAGCGGCAAGTCTGTGACATCGACTGGACTGGATCATGCATTTCCGTTGCAACCTATAGACTTCCGCGTGACTATTTTGCTGTATATGCAATTCACATCCATTATGCAAATTGCGCGTGATGGACAACACTAATTTTGATTTCCTAGGGATATTGTTGGTAGCGTCCCTGCGCATGATTGCTCTTGCAACGCTGTTGACGCTGATAAATCAAGTCGCCGGAACTCCGTATATCCCCGGTGGAGATTCACCGGCCGGGACCGACTGTTCCGGGCTGGCTTCCTGGGTATCGAATGCGGCAACCGACCGACCGATTTTCGGAGATAGGTTCGACACCGGCGACGAAGAAGCCGCTCTGGCGTCTCGCGGATTTCAGTATGGAACCGCTCCCAATGCCTTGGTGATCGGGTGGAATGGTCATCACACGGCGGTGACCTTGCCCGATGGGACTCCCGTATCCAGTGGCGAAGGCGGTGGAGTGCGTGTCGGTGGCGGGGGTGCCTACCAGGCTCAATTCACTCACCACATGTACTTGCCCATGGTCGCCGACGGGCCTGACGGACATATGCCGCCTCCGGTCGGCGATATGGATCCGGAAATGCCGGTTTCGGCGCCCAATTCGGACCCCGTTGCCGACCGAACAATTGCGGATGCATAACAGATCTTCGTGCGGCGATATTTTGCGATATGAATCACAATTGTGGGGCAAATCACAATGCGATACGGGAGTGGCCGCAAATATATGGTTGGCGGGATTCGTCGAGTCGTTCACCGAGGCAAGTTGTGGGCGAACGTCGCAGCTGGCGGAAGTGTCGGTCGACTAATCGAGGACAACCGCGATCTCGTCGCCCAGCTGAAAACCCGCCGCCAACGGCAGCGTGTCACCGCTCCAGAACGAGCCCGGGTCGAACCAGTTCGAGTACTTCTCCGTGGCGAGTAAACCCATTTCCTCGTACGTGATCGCCACCGTCTCCGCGCAGTATGCCGCTTCCAGGCTGACCTTTTGCCGCTCTTTACGTCGCTGCGTCGACTCGCGAACCTTCTTGCCTACCAACGGGATTCCGCGTGTCCAATCGTAGGCGGTCGGGAGTCGGCCGCGCAGCCAACGGCCGGTGAGACGCGCGGTAGCGGGGAATGGGGTGCCGTCCATCCGCGCGATCACGCGCAGCAGTTCGTTCTCCTGTTCGCGGGTGGCGTGTGGCGTCAGCTGACGCAGCCAGCACCGCTGGTGGTAGCGCTGCATCCACTGCTCGACGGCTTGGCGGGCATCGTTGAGCTGCACCCCGCGGTGATTGGAGCCCGTCCACAGGTCGGCGAGTTTGTCGCCCAGTTCGGCATGCCAGATCAGCGGCGGCAAGTCGTCGATGGCCACCGTCATGCCGACGTGGTTCACCGGGCTGTTCGTCAGCGCCTGGATGGCGCGGTCCGGACGTGAACGGCCGCGAAACAGCCAGAGGTCGCCGGTGCGGGTTTCGTTCAGCGCTTGGTCCAGGGTTAGCGTGCTGGAGTCCACCCCAGCACTGTAGGCAGAGCTAGCCTGTCCATCATGGGCAGTATGTGGAAGTGGCTCGGGCTGGCCGGTGTCGCCGGCGTCGTCGCGGGTGGCGCGCTGGTGGTCCGCGATCAACGGAAACGACGTGCCTACACCGCCGACGAGGTCCGGGCCCGGCTGCATCAGCGGTTGGCCGAATCCGACGAGGGTCATCAGTCCAGATCGGGGTCGGTGCCGACCGCGTACAAGCGATAGCTGCCCGAGAAGCCCTTCAACTCGACGTCGCGGCCCTCGTCGAAACTGATGTCGTCGCAGTCGTTGACGGCGTCTCGCACCGGTTGGCTCACCAGGATCTGGCCCCCGGCGGCCTGCCCGGCTACCCGGGCAGCCATGGCGACGTTGCGGCCGAACAGATCGTCGCCGCGGCGCACCGAGCGGCCCATGTGGATGCCGATACGCACCCGAATTTCATTCTGGCGCTTGCGCTTTGCATTCTTGCGTAGCGCGTGTTGGACGTCGATACCGCACCGCACCGCCTGCTCGGCACGGGCGAAAGCGATCATGAATCCGTCGCCTTGACTTTTCACGACGTGCCCGGACCAGCGCTGCACGAGATCATGGACCAGCTTGTCGTGCCTGCCAATCAGCTTGACCCAGGCGCGGTCGCCGATCCGTTCGTTCAGCGCGGTGGATTCCTCGATGTCGGAGAACAGAATCACCACCCGGCCGTCCGGGGTGACCCGGGCCAGGTCGGGCCGCTCGACCTCGGCCCAATCGGCGAGGTCTTCGATCGAACTGCGCACCGCCGCGCCCAAGCCCTCTTTGCTGATCAGGTTCGCGGTCTGCCACACCGTCTTGACGGCTTCACGCCCGCTGGAGAGTAGCCAATTGCGCCCGTCGGCCCGCTGTCGCAGTTCCTCGGCCTCTCGGCGACTGCGGTTCAGCAGCCGCCACAGCACCGCGATCCCACCGGCTTCGACGACCGCAATCCCGGCCAGGAGGTAGAGCGCGAGCTGGATCGCATCGCCCATGCCAGACATCCTGTCAAGGATGAGATGGGCCGACCTTGTCGGGCCGATACGCAGTGTCTAGGGTTGAGTTCGGCCGTCGCGGGGAAGCAAATCTCAAGTGATCGAGTCGATAAGCATCGGTGGAGGTAGGGGTTTGGCCGACGGCGGAGGTAGCGCCTCGGATCTGTTGGTGATCTTCGGAATTACCGGTGATCTGGCCCGCAAGATGACCTTCCGCGCGTTGTACCGTCTCGAGCGTCGTGAGCTGTTGGCTTGCCCGATCCTGGGTGTGGCCAGTGACGATATGTCCGTCGAGCAGCTGGTCGAGCGGGCGCGGGAGTCCATCGGCGGGTGCGGCGAGAAGATCGACGACGCGGTCTTTGACCGGCTGGCCGGCCGGTTGTCCTACCTATCCGGTGATGTCACCAAGGCCGAGCTTT
This sequence comes from Mycobacterium decipiens, assembly GCF_963853665.1. Classification (NCBI taxonomy): domain Bacteria; kingdom Bacillati; phylum Actinomycetota; class Actinomycetes; order Mycobacteriales; family Mycobacteriaceae; genus Mycobacterium; species Mycobacterium decipiens. The sequence continues at coordinate 4,065,134 of NZ_OY970459.1, read as the reverse complement.
ACGCCACGCTGGCGGAGCGGATCGGTTCGGGTCACCGTCCGTTGTACTACCTGGAAATGCCGCCGGCGCTGTTCGCGCCCATCGTCGAGAACCTCTCGAGAACCGGCCTGCTGGACCGCGCCCGGGTCGCGGTGGAGAAACCCTTCGGCCACGATCTGGCGTCGGCGTGCGAACTCAATGCCCGGTTGCGTGCGGTGCTTGCCGAAGACCAGATCCTGCGCGTGGACCACTTTTTGGGCAAGCAGCCCGTCGTCGAGCTCGAATACCTGCGCTTCGCCAATCAGGCGCTCGCCGAGTTGTGGGACCGCAACAGCGTTTCGGAGATCCACATCACCATGGCCGAGGACTTTGGTGTCGAGGACCGCGGCAGATTCTACGACGCGGTGGGCGCCGTGCGTGACGTCGTGCAAAACCATTTGCTGCAGGTGCTGGCGCTGGTGGCGATGGACCCCCCGGTCGGTCCCAGCGCCGATGACCTGAACGACAAGAAGGCCGAGGTTTTCCGCGCGATGTCGCCGCTGGATCCGACGCGGTGCGTGCGTGGTCAGTACCGCGGCTATACCGACGTTGCCGGGGTGGCCGGCGATTCAGCAACCGAGACCTTTATCGCGTTGCGGACCGAGATTGACAACTGGCGCTGGGCGGGGGTGCCGATCTTCGTGCGGGCCGGAAAAGCGTTGCCGGAGAAGGTCACTGAGGTTCGGTTATTTCTGCGGCGGGTTCCCGCGTTGGGCTTCCTGCCCAACCGGCGGCCGGCCGAGCCGAACCAGCTGGTGCTGCGCATCGACCCCGATCCGGGGATGCGCCTGCAGTTGTCAGCCCAAGTCGGCGGCTCATGGCGAGACGTTCACCTCGACTCGTCGTTCGCAGAGGACCTCGGTGAACCGATCCGACCCTATGAACGGCTGCTGTACGCCGGGCTGACCGGCGATCACCAGCTTTTCGCCCGGGAAGACAGCATCGAACAGACCTGGCGGATCGTGCAGCCGGTGCTGGACAACCCCGGTGAAATCCATCAATACGACCGCGGTTCCTGGGGCCCCGAAGCCGCGAAGTCATTGCTGCGCGGTCACCACAATTGGCAACAGCCGTGGCTGCCCCGCGGCACCGGCGCAGGACAGTAAGGAGACACCAGAAGATGCAGCTAGGGATGATCGGTCTGGGCCGGATGGGCGCCAACATCGTCCGCCGTTTGGTCGAAGGCGGACACGAGTGCGTGGTGTACGACCACAACCCCGACGCGGTCACGGCGATGGCCGGTGAGGACCGGACGAGCGGGGTGTCCTCGCTGGCTGAGCTGTGCGACAAACTCGCCGCGCCGCGAGTCGTCTGGGTGATGGTGCCCGCGGGCGACATCACCACCGGGGTGATCGAGGCGCTGGCCACGACACTGGACTCCGGCGACATTGTGATCGACGGCGGCAACTCGTACTACCGCGACGACCTACGCCACGCAAAGCTGTTGTCCGATAAGGGGATTCATCTACTGGACTGCGGGACAAGTGGCGGCGTGTGGGGCCGGGAGCGGGGTTACTGCTTGATGATCGGCGGGAACCAGGACGCGTTCGCGCACGCCGAGCCGATCTTCGCCACCGTCGCGCCGGGGGTAGGAGCGGCCCCGCGTACCCCGGGCCGAGACGGCGAGGTCGCGCAATCGGAGCAGGGCTATTTGTATTGCGGACCGTCCGGGGCGGGGCACTTCGTCAAGATGGTGCACAACGGTATCGAGTACGGCATGATGGCTTCGCTCGCGGAGGGCTTGAACATTCTGCGCAATGCCGATGTCGGCACCCGCGTGCGCAAGGGCGACGCCGAGACCGCGCCGCTGTCGAACCCCGAGTGCTATCAGTACGACTTCGACATCCCGGATGTCGCCGAGGTGTGGCGACGGGGCAGCGTCATCGGCTCCTGGCTGCTGGATCTGACCGCGATCGCGCTGCACGAATCGCCGGAGCTGCAGGAGTTTTCCGGGCGGGTCTCCGACTCCGGGGAGGGGCGGTGGACGTCCATCGCGGCGATTGACGAGGGAGTGCCCACGCCGGTGCTGACGACCGCGCTGCAGTCCCGGTTCGCCTCACGTGACCTCGATGACTTTGCCAACAAGGCGCTCTCGGCGATGCGCAAGCAATTCGGCGGACACGCGGAGAAACCAGCCAACTAAGTCCGCTCGACGAACGCGACCACCGCAGCGCTGAAGGCGTCGTTGTCGTCACCGGCCGCGGTATGTCCGGCGTCGGGCAACTCGACGAACTCCGCGCCCGGTACCTTCGCCTGGAAATCCTGGACGCCTTCGGGGCTGACGACGTCGGACAGCTTTCCGCGAATCAACAAGACGGGGACCGTCAGGCGCTTGGCCGCCTGCTCGAACTTTTCGGTGCGCAGTTCGGGGTCGTCGGCGGGTTTGGTCATGAAGGCCGGATCCCAGTGCCAATACCAGCGTCCGTCCCGTAAGCGCAGGTTCTTCTTCAGGCCCTCCGGGCTGCGTGGCCGCCTCCGGTGCGGCAGATAGGCGGCAACGGCGTCGGCGGCCTGATCCAGCGAGTCAAAGCCGTCGATGTTGCCGAACATGAACTCGCGGATGCGGGCGCTGCCGTCCTTCTCGAATCGCGGCACCACGTCGACGAGCACCAGGGCGAGCACCCGTTCCGGGCCGGCTTGGTGGGCGGCGAGGATGCCGGTCAACCCGCCCATGCTCGCCCCGATGAGCACCACCGGCCGGCCGATGGCAGCGAGCACGTGCATGACATCGGCGGTCAGCGTCTCGACGGCGTAATCCGCGTCAGGTGCGCGATCGCTGTCACCGTGTCCGCGGGTGTCGATCGCGACGACGTGGTACCCCTCGTCAGCCAGGATCTGACCGGTGTTTTTCCAGGAGAACCGGTTCTGGCCCCCACCGTGCAGCATCAGGATTGTCGGGCGGTCCGCCGCAGTGCCGCCGCGGTTCCATTCGTCGGCGACCAGGGTGATCCCGTCGGCACCGGAAAACTCGACCGTTCGGGGGTTGCTGCTCATGGCGTTCATCCGTCCTGCAACCACGTGGTTGGCGTTAGGGGCGGCGGCGGGGCATCGGGGAACAGCTCGGTGAAGCTGCCGACCAGGATGCGGTCCCGGGTGGCTTGGTCGACGTCATCGAACAGCTGGTGCAACGTCGCCTGGGTGTGGCCAAAGGTGCCCTCGATGTGCGGGTAGTCGCTGCCCCAGAGGACGTTGTTGAAACCCATCGAGGTCATCGCCGCGATCGCCGACGAGTCATGCTGGAACGATGCGTATACCTGCGTGTAGACGATATCCCGTGGGCTGCGTTTGAGTTTGGGCCGCACCACCATTGCGTGTTGCCGGTAACCCTCCTCCATCCGGTCGGCGATGAACGGTACCCACGTCGCGCCGCCCTCGGCTACCAGCACTTTGAGGTTCGGATGCCGATCCAGCGCGCCCGAGGCGACCAGCTTCACCACCGCGCGCTGGCCGCCGAAGGACGTCTCGGTGTAGTTGAGCACCGCGCCGCCCGGGCCGTGGTAGGTCACCCCGATGGAATTGCCCGCGGCGAAATCGATTGGCTCGGTGCCGATGTGGAAAGCGATCACCATCCCGATGTCCTCCGCGGTGGCCCAGAACGGCTCCCAGTCGTCCCGGTGGTAGTCGTGCTGCGCGGGATGCGGGGTGACCGGAAGAAACACCGCCTTGAAACCCATTGCACCGCAACGCTTGAGCTCGTCGATCGCATCGTCGATATCAAGTGTCGACACTTGCGCGGTGGGGATCAGCCGCGCTGAGCGGTCCATGATCGTTTCTGCCGCCCAGTCGTTGGATACCCGCATCGCCTCGCGCAACAGCTCCGGGGTGCGAAACGAGCTGGACCACATGCCCAGCGACGGAAACACCAGTTCCGACCAGATGCCTTCGTCGTCGAGGTCGGCCAGCCGCTGACTGACGTCGCGGGATCCGGGCGCGGCGACCGTCGTCTCGAAGAATTCTGCCTGGGCGATGCTCGGTAGCCGGCGGCGGAACACCTGGCCGTCGACGTGGATCGTCTCCCAGCGGCCGTCGGGATCCTTCTTGCTTCGTGGCACCCGCTCGGCCAGCCGCATCGGCAGCCGCGACCGCCACAGATCGGCCGGCTCGATGAAGTGGGAGTCACCCGAGTTGGCCCAGAGCTTGAGCGGTGTCGCAGGCGCGATGGGCATGGCCATGCCAAATACTAGAATTAGATTCTATTACTGTCAACGGTGAGTTCCCGCCGGCGCCGGGGTCTATCAAAGTGCAGACCCAAGGAACCAGGAGGTATCCATGCCACCGATCACGCCCGCATTGTGGTTCGACCGAAACCTTCAGGAGGCGGCGGAGTTCTACACCTCGGTGTTCCCGAACTCGCACATCGAGGGCTTCACCCGGTACACCGACGCTGGACCGGGCGAGCCGGGTTCGGTGCTGACCGGCACCTTCGTGCTGGACGGCACCCGGTTCATCGCGATCAACGGCGGCCCGGAATTCTCATTCACCGAGGCGGTGTCCTTCACGGTCCACTGCAAGGACCAGGAGGAGGTCGACTACTACTGGGACCGGTTGGTCGACGGCGGCGAGGAATCGCAGTGCGGTTGGCTCAAGGACCGCTTCGGTCTGAGTTGGCAGATCGTCCCGGACCGGCTCTACGAGTTGATCGGAGATCCGGATTCCGCCCGTGTCGCCGCGGCCACCCGCGCGATGCTCGGGATGCGCAAGATCGTCGTGGCCGAACTGGAGCAGGCGGCGCAGTCGGTGTCTGAGCTCACTCGACAAGCCGGCCGATCCATTCGATCGTCGCGTCTATGATCGGCGGCACATCCTCGGGGTGCTCGCATGCCGCCACCATGAGCGAGGACTCGGCCATGGTGGCCACCAATATGCGGCTCAGGAGTTGTCCGCGCAGCGACGTGTCCAGGTTTAGCACCGCCATCCAGCGGCGAAAGGCGGCGGTCATGCGGCTGCGCCGGGCGGTCTCGAACCCGGCTGGCGTGTCGCCGGACGACAGCACCCTGGCCTGGCGCCGGTTCTCGAAGATCGCCTCGAGGTAGGCCCGTACGTGGAGTTCGAATACCCGCCGCGGATCAACCCGGTCGCTGGCTTGCTGCATCGCCGCCTCGATGCCGCGATCGACGGCGTCGGCCAGTTGCTCGAAAATCGCCGAAAACAGCTCGCTCTTGCCGCCGAAGTGGTGGTAGATGCTGCCGATGCTGGCGCCGGAGCCGGCCACCACATCGGCAATCGTCGCCGCGGTGAAACCTTTGGTTGCGAAAACCTCAGTAGCTGCGTCGAGAATCCGCCGCTGGGTGGCGCCGGTCTTGGCCCAGCGGTGGGCCTGCGCGGAGGTCGGCATACCTAGAAGCTAACGGGTGTGCCGGATTGCCCGCTCCGGTGTTCGCCGACCAGACTGTCACCGTGGGGACTTCACGCGACATCGCCGCCGCCTTCGGGCCAACTCTGGACAAGCCGACATCCCGAGTCGGCAAGGTGTGTCGCGATGCATGAACCACGCTGGATCGACGTAGGAGGACCCGGCGGTGACCTGAAGGCGCTGACCTGGGGGCCGACCGACGCCCCGATCGCGTTGTGCCTGCACGGCTTCCCCGACACCGCCTATGGGTGGCGCCTAATCGCTCCCCGGCTGGCCGAATCTGGCTGGCGGGTGGTCGCACCGTTCATGCGGGGGTACGCGCCGTCGTCGATTCCCGCCGACGGTAGTTATCACGTCGGCGCCCTGATGGACGACGCGTTGCGGGTGCACTCGGCCGCGGGAAGCACCGAGCGCGATGTGGTGATCGGCCACGACTGGGGCGCGATTGCTGCCACCGGTTTGGCCGCAATGCCCGCTGGCCCGTTCAACAAGGCGGTGATCATGTCGGTGCCGCCGGCCGCGGCCTTCCGCGGATTGGGCCAATTGCGCGATCGGGGCCGGCTGGTCCGCGAGCTGCCGCATCAGCTGCTGCGTAGCTGGTACATCAGCTACTTCCAGTTGCCGTGGTTGCCGGAACGATCCGCTTCCTGGGTGGTGCCACTGCTGTGGAAACGGTGGTCGCCGGGGTATCGAGCCGACGAGGATCTGCGTCACGTCGACGCCGCGATCGGGACGCCGGAGAGCTGGCGGGCGGCGCTGGGACCCTACCGGGCCACCATCCGCAACACCCGGCCACCGGCGCGGTACGCCGAACTGAACCGGCGCTGGACCGAGCCGCCGACATTGCCGAGCTTGTACCTGCACGGCCGCGATGACGGTTGCCTGACACCGGCTTTCGCGCGCTGGACAGCAAGGGTGTTGCCCGCCGGCAGTGACGTGGTCATCGTCGAGCACGCCGGGCACTTCCTGCAGCTCGAGCGGCCGGACACGGTTGCCGAACTGATCCTGGCGTTCATCGGCTCGCCCGGCTGAAGTAGTGGCGGGGCACCGGATGGCGGCCGTCGACGCGCAGTTCTACTGGATGTCGGCCAAGATCCCCAACGACGAATTCCTGCTGTATGCATTCGACGGTGAACCCACCGATCTCGGTCACGCCCTCGACCAAATCTACCGTCGGGCCGGTGCCTGCCCGGATTTGGCCATGCGGGTTCACGATGGATGCGCCCTGACCTACCCGCAGTGGGTGCCCGCCCCGGTGCAGTGTGACCAGGTGGTCTGCCACGACCTGGCCGATCGCAGCTGGCGGGGGTGTCTCGCGGCGGTTGTCGGGCTGGCCGACGACCAGCTGGACATTCGCCGGATGGCTTGGCGGCTGCACGTTTTCACACAAGTGCGGGGCATTCCGGGGGTAAGTGGCCCAGGTTTGGTTGCCGTCCTGCAAATCGCGCATGCGTTGGGCGACGGCGCCCGGGCGTCGGCGGTGGCGGCGTGGGTGTTCGGCCGGCCCACCCCGGTACCCGAATTAGCGAGGCCGCGTTGGGGTTTCCTACCGTGGCGGGCGGTGGATGCCGCGCGAACACAGCGCCGACTGGTTCGCGATATCGGGGCCGGACTGCTGGCGCCGGGGGCCGGATCGCGGCCACCGCTGTCCACGAACGCCCGGCCCGAAGGCGTCCGCGCGGTGCGTACCCTGGTGCGGCATCGCTCGCAGTTGTTGCAAGGCCGCACCGTCACGGTGAGTGTGTTGGCCGCGGTGTCCACCGCGCTGTCCAGGCTGCTGGGCCCGGCCGCCGACGCGCTGGGCGCCGAGGTACCGATGGCTAAACCGGGTGTGCGGCAAGCACGTAATCATTTCGCCAACGTCGTTGTCGGCCTGTACCCGCAGCTTGAGCGTGACGAGCGGGTGCAGCGGATCTCGGCCGAACTGGCCAACGGGCGCCGCCGCTTGGAGCATCCGGCGACCCGGTCGGGCGATCGGGCCTTTGCCGCGGTGCCCGCAGCGCTCCTGCATTGGGGCATCTCGCAATTCAACCCGGATGCGCGGCCCGTGCAGGTGGCCGGCAACACCGTGGTCTCCAGTGTCCATCGCGGAGCCGCCGATCTGAGTTTCGGGGATGCGCCGGTGGTGTTGACCGCCGGATACCCGGCGCTATCTCCGGTGATGGGCCTGACCCATGGGGTGCATGGCATCGGCGACAGCGTCGCGATCAGCGTGCATGCGGCACAGTCCGCCTTACCCGACATTGACGGATACCTACAACTCCTCGGTGCGGCCCTGCAGTGAAAGCTACTGGGCATCACCGGATCTGGCCGCTTCTTCCCGGGTCAGGCCGGCGGCGAGGATCAGTTCTTCGTGCAGCTCGAACCACACTGTGTGGTAGGAGTCAATGAGTGGACGGGTCAGCCAAGCGTTATCGCCGGCCTTCACCTTGTCCAGCGCCGCACCCAATTTAGCCGGGTAGGCGCTCAACCGGGGCAGCTGTATCGCGGCCGCCGCAACGATCGGCAGCACCCGTTGCTGGATGTCGTCCAGGCGGGCCACTATCGCGGCGTCGTACGCGGCGTCGTCGTGAACGTTGGGCGTGCCGTCTTTGAGCTGCCAGTCCGTGACGAGAGCTTTGAAGTCGGCATTGACAGAGCGGAAGGCGTCGTAGGCAGCGGCGAGGGCGGTCGGGTCGACCCGCTTGCGCTCCTCGGCTAGCAACAAGCTGAGCCGGTCACGGCCGCTTGGGCTGATCCGCAATGTTGTGCCGTCGACCAGCAGGCCGGCCGCGGTAAGCTGCTCGACGGTCTTGGTGACGTCGGCAAGATTTTCGTCCAACGTCGCGGCGAGGTCTGCCGGACGCACCCGGCCCTTGAGCCGGACTGCCTGTAGCACCGTCAACTCGCTCACGGGGCGTCCTGACCCGTAAGCCGCAGTGCGGTCAACATGGTGATCAGCGGAGTGGCCGACACAACGTCGCCATGCCTGGCGGTCAGCGCGGCGCGCACCGCTGCTTCGGAATGATCGTCCAGTCGCGGGAAGTCGCCGGCGGCGTGGGCACGCAGCGGGCTGATCCGTCGCGCGATGTCGGCCAACTCGCAGAGCTCCGGCGTGTCGTCCTCCGACCACGCCGACAGTCGCAGATTGCCTTCGCGCACTTCACCTTCGTAGCCGTCGACGGTGACTTGCCTGCCCGCCAAGGATGTGGCGACTCCTTGCCCGCAGCCGACCACGGCCACCCGGCCGAGCTCACGGCTGACCACCGCCGCATGGCTGGCCGCACCGCCGACCTCGGTGACGATGCCCTGGGCCGCCAGCATGCCCGAGACGTCTTCGGGCCTGGTGTGGTCGCGCACCAGGATGACCTGTTCCCCGCGGTCGGCGGCGTCCAGTGCCCGGTCCACGTCGGTGAACGCCGTGCCGGCTGCCACGCCGGGGCAAGCCGGCAGGCCTTTGGCCAAAAGTGGTGCGGCTAAACGTGTTTCCGGCTGTAGCGCTGGCAGCAGCAAGGTTTCGACATGCGCTGGGGTCACCCGGCGGAGGGTTTCGTCGTCGTCGATGAGTCCCTCGTCTCGAAGCTGCAGCGCCAGTCGCACCGCGGCCTGCGCCGACCGCTCGGCAGCCCGTGTCTGCAGCAACCACAGCTTGCCGTCTTCGACGGTGAACTCAATCTCTTGGACGTCGCAGGCCAGCCGTTCCAAGCTGCGGGCGGCGTCGATGAGTTCGTCATAGACACCCGGTTGCTCGTCGCGCAGCGCGGTGATCGGTTCTACGTCGACCAATCCGGACACCACGTCATCGCCCTGGCCGCCGGGCAGCCATTCGCCGAACGGCTCGTGGGCGCCGGTGATCGGGTTGCGGGAGGACAACACTCCGGCGCCGGAGTCTTTCGCCTGGTTGCCGAACACCATGGCCTGCACCACCACCGCCGTGCCGCCTTGGTCGTCGAGGCCGCAATGCGCGCGGTAGGCGGCGGCGCGCGGCGAGTTCCACGAGGCAAACACGGCTTCGATGCTGGCGCGCAACTGTGCGTATGGATCCTCGGCTGGGTCGGTACCGGCCACGATGCGCCGATACATGCGGGTAAACCGCCGTCTGGTATCGCGGGCGAACTCGGGGGAGCGCTGCGCGGCCAACGCCTGTTCGACGGCGTCGTTGACGCCCAGATCCAAGATCGTGTCCATCATGCCGGGCATGGACTCGGTGGCTCCCGAGCGCACGCTGACCAATAATGGACGCGGACCTTTGCCGAACGTGCGAGACGTCTCGGCTTCCAGCCAGTTCATCCGGTCAACCACGTCGTGCCAAATCGCGTCGATCGTCGGCCCGGGTTCGGCGAGATAGCGAACGCCCACGTCGGTGGTGATGCAGAAGGCGGGCGGCACCGGCAACTTGTGCCGTCGCATCGCATCGATGCCGTGGCCCTTGTTGCCCAGGAGCGCCCGCGGGTGTTGCGCCTCGCCGTCCAGCAAGACCACGGTGTGTCCCGTGGTGCCTCGTGCGATACGAGTCGTGGTGCACCCCCTAGTGCTTTTCGGCAAACGCTGCATCGCCAGCCATGTTTCCACACCGATCACCGGGCCCGGCGGCTCGCCGCTGCCGCCAAGACACCTACCTCGATGTTCTAGGTTTGCAGCTATGACTTCCTACGATGTCGGGCTACTGATCCTGCGGCTGGTGCTGGGTGTGACCCTGGCCGCGCATGGCTTGAACAAGTTCTTCGGCGGCGGCCGGATTCCGGGCACCGCGCGCTGGTTCGAGAGCATCGGGATGAAGCCGGGCACCTTTCACGCCACCCTGGCCGCCAGCACCGAGACGGCCGCCGGCCTGGGGCTGGCGGCAGGCCTGCTGACGCCGATCCCGGCCGCGGGTTTCGTCTCGCTGATGCTGGTTGCGGCGTGGACGGTACACCGCGCCAACGGCTTCTTCATCGTCAATGAAGGCTGGGAGTACAACCTGGTGCTGGCGGTCAGTGCAGTCGTCGTCGCCACGTTGGGCGCCGGCAAGCTCAGCCTGGATTGGCTGATCTTTCAGAAGAACTGGTTCGACGGCTGGCACGGATTGCTGTTCGCGACGGGGCTCGGCCTCGCCGGGGCCGTGGGCCAGTTGCTGATCTTCTACCGCCCGCCGGCCTAGCGGGTGGGGGTATCCACGCGGTCAGCGGTCAGGCCGCGGCTTCGTGTGCCATGACTTCGGCCGCGGCGCGCTCCCCGGAGCGAATCGCGACCCATCCGCACATGGTGGCTGAGCTCTCGGAGCCGGCCCAGTGGATGCGACCGCACGGTTCGCGCAGCGTGTAACCGAATTCGGTGAGTGCACCGCAGGGGGTGTGGCTGATCATCCCGCCACCGGAATAGCGGTCGTGCGTCCAGCTGTGCTCGTGGAATTCGACGGGAGCACTGGCCTTGGCGCCGAACCGGTCCACGAGTTCGCCGATGACTATTGCTTTCCGCTCGGCTTCGTCGAGTGTCAGCGTGGCCGGGGTTCCCGGCGCCGCCGATTGGCCGGACAGTCCGTCGGCACGCCAGAAGGGCTCGTCGTAAACGACCGAGATCTTGATGACCGCGCCGCTGGGCAGCGCTGATTCAGAAAAGCTCGATCCACCGGCAGCGCCGGCTGGTAGCTGATCGTGCCGGCGATCGCCATCTGAATCGCGACGATGGTCCGGTGGGCGCGCACGGTCATGCCCTCGGCGTGGACGGTTACCCCGTCGGCGTCCTGAGCGATCTGGCGGACCGGTCGCGACAAGTGAAACCCATCACTCAACCCCGCGGCCATCGGCCGGTAAATCGCGCCCATCCCACCGACCGGGCGGGCGTCCTGTGCGCCACCCTTGCCTGAGATGACAAAGGTAGGCCCGCCCGCAGACCCCATCTGCAACAGCACCCACAGCAGAGACACTTCTGCGGCCGCCGAGGTGTACGGGCCGGCCAAGGCCATGTCCAGCACGTCGCGTGCCGGCCTGGACAAGACGTTGCGCTCGAGCCCAATCCCCGAGGCTTGTCCGGTCCCACTCGGCGGCGTCCTTGGCCGCCCACGGGGCCTCGCGGGGGAGCGTCTTGCACATTCGCTCCACCGTCAGCAACCCAAGGCCCAGGTTGGCCACCGCCCACGGGCTCATCGTCGGAGGCAATTTGCCGCCGTATCGGTGTTTCTTACCGTCGACGACCAGCATGGCGTCACTGTCGTTGTGCTGCTTGTATTCGGGTACGCCGAACTCTTCCATCAGGGCATAAATCCGGTCCTGACCCGGTCCGATCCAGGCGCCGCCGCGGTCGATCCACACGCCATCGTCGGAAGTTACGGTGTGCGTGCGACCGCCGACCCGGTCGCGCGCCTCCAGCAAAGCAACCGAGCGCCTCGCCCGGTTGAGCCGCCACGCCGCCGTCAAACCGGCGAATCCTGCACCAACGACGCAATAGTCGACGTCAACTACGAGCGACTCCTTGGGTTTTGAATGCCGTCCAGCAGCAAACTACACCGATCGTGGTCTGCCGGAGTCCAAACCGGCCCCGAACGCACCGGCCGACATAGGATTTCGAGGCACCAATTCAGTGCACGGCTAGAACCGTTCTAGTCTTTGCAACCATGGGATTTCTCAAGCCCCAGTTGCCGGAAATCGACATGGCCGAGTGGAGTAAGGGCACCCGCAGCGAGAAGATCCGCCCGATGGCCCGGCACTGGGCCGAGGTGGGCTTTGGAACGCCGGTGGCGCTGCACCTGTTCTACGTCGCAAAGATCCTGCTCTACATCCTGGTTGGCTGGCTGATCGTGTTCAGCACCAAGGACATTGACGGGTTCACCGACTTCAAGTCGTGGTACTCCGAGCCGATCGTGTTTCAGAAGGTCGTGCTCTACACGATGCTGTTCGAATTGATCGGGCTGGGCTGCGGCTTCGGGCCGCTGAACAACCGGTTCTTCCCGCCGATGGGCTCGATCCTGTACTGGATGCGCTTTGGCACCATCCGGCTGCCACCGTGGCCGGATCGCGTCGGGTGGACCGCGGGTACCAAGCGCAAACCGGTGGACGTCGCGTTCTACGCGCTACTGCTGATCATGCTGTTGTCGGCGCTGTTCACCGACGGCGGCGGGCCGGTACCGGAGCTGGGCTCGAGGGTCGGTCTGCTGCCGGTGTGGCAGATCGTGACGATCCTGGTACTTCTCGGGGTGCTGGGGCTGCGGGACAAGGTGATCTTTCTGGCGGCCCGCGGTGAGGTGTACGCGACGCTGACGGTGACCTTCCTGTTCGGCGGTGTCGACATGATCGTCGCCGCCAAGCTGGTGTTCCTGGTGATCTGGATGGGCGCGGCGACGTCGAAGCTCAACAGGCACTTCCCCTTTGTGATCGCCACGATGATGTCCAACAACCCCCTGTTCCGCCCGCGGTTCATCAAGCGGATGTTCTTCGAGAAGTTTCCCGACGATCTGCGGCCCGGACTCCTGTCGCGGATCTTTGCCCACGTCAGCACTTTCATCGAAATGTGTGTGCCCGTGGTGTTGTTCGTCGCCCACGGCGGCTGGCCGACCGCGGTGGCCGCGGCGGTCATGGTGGGTTTCCACTTGGGGATCCTCACCGCGATCCCAATGGGGGTGCCGCTGGAGTGGAACGTCTTCATGATATTCGGTGTCCTGTCGTTGTTCGTCGGCCATGCCGATCTTGGCCTGACCGACATGAAAAACCCTGTGCCGGTGGCGATTCTGTTGGCGGTGGTCGTCAGCACAGTCATCGCGGGCAACCTGTTTCCGCGTAAGATCTCGTTCCTGCCGGGCATGCGCTATTACGCCGGAAACTGGGACACCACGCTGTGGTGCATTAAGCCCTCGGCCGACGACAAGATCACCAGGGGCATCGTCGCGATCGCCAGCATGCCGGCCGCACAGCTGGAGCTGTACTACGGCAAGGACCGAGCCCAAATCCCGATGTACCTCGGATACGCGTTCCGCGCCATGAACACTCACGGCAGGGCGCTGTTCACGCTGGCGCATCGGGCGATGGCGGGCCACAACGAGGACGACTACGTCATCACCGACGGGGAGCGGATCTGCAGCACCGCAATCGGGTGGAATTTCGGCGACGGCCACATGCACAACGAGCAACTGATCGAGGCAATGCAGCAACGCTGCCGGTTCGAGCCCGGGGAGGTGCGGATCGTGCTGCTCGATGCGCAGCCTATCCACCGGCAGACCCAGCAGTATCGACTGGTGGACGCGGCGACCGGCGAGTTCGAGCGCGGCTATGTGCGCGTCGCCGACATGGTGAACCGACAGCCCTGGGACGACGAGGTGCCGATCCAGGTGCTGCCCGACTAACTCGGCGAGCAGACGCAGAATCGCACGCACGCGGGGCGTGTCGTGCGATTCTGCGTCTGCTCGGCGGGGGACTAGACGCCCGCTCGAACCTCTTGCGCCGCGGCGACCATGTTCCGCAGCGAGGCGGTCACCTCGCCGGCGTTTCGCGTCTTCAGCCCGCAGTCGGGGTTGACCCAAAGCCGCCCAGCCGGAACGGCTCTCAATGCGGCCCGCAGCGATTCGGCCATCTCGTTCGTGCTCGGCACCCGCGGCGAGTGGATGTCGTAGACACCCGGGCCCACGCTGTTGGCGAAGCCGATCGCGTTCAGGTCGTCCAGCACCTCCATGTGTGACCGCGCCGCCTCGATAGACGTGACATCGGCATCCAGGTCGGCGATAGCGCCGATCACCTCGCCGAACTCCGAGTAGCACAGGTGGGTGTGGATCTGCGTGGCGTCCGCGACGCCGGAGGTGGCCAACCGGAACGACCCCACCGCCCAGCGCAAATACTCGTCCTGGTCGGCGCCACGCAGCGGCAGCAGCTCGCGCAGTGCGGGCTCGTCCACCTGGATGACCACAATGCCGGCGGACTGCAGATCCACCGTCTCATCGCGAATGGCCAGCGCCACCTGGTTGGCGGTCTCGGCCAGCGGCTGATCGTCACGGACGAACGACCAGGCCAAGATCGTGACGGGCCCGGTCAGCATGCCCTTCACCGGCTTGTCGGTCAGGGACTGCGCATAGGTGGCCCAGTCCACCGTCATCGGGTGCTGGCGCGTGACGTCACCGTAGAGGATCGGCGGCCGCACGCAGCGGCTGCCGTAGGACTGCACCCAGCCGTTCTTGGTGGCGAAGAAGCCGTCCAGCTGCTCAGCGAAGTACTGCACCATGTCGTTGCGCTCGGGCTCACCGTGCACCAGCACGTCCAGCCCGAGTTGCTCCTGCAGCTTGATCACCTCGGCGACCTCGGCCTGCATCCGACGCGTGTATTCGGCGTCGTCTATCTCACCGGCGACCAGCGCGGCGCGGGCCTTGCGGATCTCGACAGTCTGCGGGAACGACCCGATCGTGGTGGTGGGCAGCGGTGGTAGGTGCAGCCGCGCCTCCTGACTGGCCCGGCGTGTTGCGGGTTCGCCGCGATGTGCACCCGAGGCGATGATCGAGTCGATGCGAGCCCGAACCTGGCCGTTGTGCAGACGCGGGTCGTGTTTGCGCGAGGCCACCGCGGCGTTGGACGCTGCGATCTCGTCGGCGACGGCCTCGCGGCCCTCGTGCAGGGCGCGCGCGAGGACGGCAACCTCCTGCACCTTCTCGGCGCCGAACGCCAGCCAGCTGCGCAGGGCGTGGTCCAGGTCGGTTTCCGGCTCGAGCGAGTAAGGGACATGCAGCGTGGAGCACGATGTAGACACGGCCACGGCTTTAGCCGACCCCAGCAGCGTCGCCAGCTTGCCCAGCGCGGCCTGCAGGTCGGTGCGCCAGATGTTGCGGCCATCGACGACGCCGGCCACCAGCGTCTTGTCCGCCAGCTCAGGCACCGCCGCAATCGCGGCACTCTGCCCATACACCAAGTCAACGCCGATTGCCTCGACCGGTGTGCGGGCCAACCCGGCCAACGCGGGGCCGGGGTCGCCGAAGTAGGTGGCGACATAGATGGCCGGCCGATTGCTCAGCGATCCCAGCGCGCTGTAGATGCGCTCGGCCAGCGCTGGCGCGTCGGGGGAGATGTCGCTCACCAGCGCCGGCTCGTCGAGCTGGACCCATTGCGCACCGCTGTCGGCGAGCAAGGACAGCAGTTCGCAGTAGAGCGGAAGCAGCTCTTCGAGACGCTCGATCGGTGCCGTCGCACCGTCGACGGCCTTGCTCAGCAACAGGAAGGTGACTGGCCCGATGACAACGGGACGTGCCGGGATACCCTGTTCTTGTGCCTCTTTCAGCTCGGAGAGCACCTTGTCGGGATTCAGTGTGAAGCGGGTCGACGGCCCGATTTCTGGAACCAGGTAGTGGTAGTTGGTGTCGAACCACTTCGTCATCTCCAGCGGCGCGATGTCGTCGTTGCCCCGCGCGGCGGCAAAGTAGCGGTCCAGGTCGTCGGAGACCTTGCGTACCCGCTCCGGCAACGCGCCCAGCAGAACCGCCGTGTCGAGCATCTGGTCGTAGTAGGAGAAGGTGTTCACCGGCACCGAGTCCAGGCCGGCTGCGGCCAGGTCCGACCAGGTGTCGCGGCGTAGGGTGGCCGCGACGGACTCCAGGTCGGATCGGCTGACGCGCCCCGCCCAGTAGCGCTCGGTTGCGCGCTTGAGTTCGCGGTGCGGGCCGATGCGCGGCGTGCCGGTAATGGTTGCGGTGAATGGCTGACGACTTACAAGCTGGGTCACGAGCTCGTCCTATCGAATCGACGGAGGCCTCACCGCCCGCGAACGCACAGCCGATCCGGGTTGCGGTGCACACGTCTGACGCGTTAACCACAACCGCGACGGCCAAACGCCCTCTCCACGAGGCGATGAGCCGCCGGACGCGGCGCGCCCGGCACAGCTGGCAGGTCTTCGGACTCACAGGCACGCACCCGGTGGGTGCTCCTACTGGCCGTCGCTTCCCAGTCTCAGATCTGTGAGGCCCAGTGCTATATGACGGCGGTCGTTCCTGCATACCGCTGCGGGACAGTCCCGGATTTTCACCGGGTTCCCTCTCGCGAATGCATCATTGCTTCGCTCGATGCCGGCGCCGCGTGCTGCGGCGACAGCAGACCAGCTGCGATGTCAAGGTTACTGGCAGGATCGATCGGGCGCGAACGCGAGATAGCCGCGCGGCGCTACGACAGCGCGACGCGGCCCATGATCAGATCGATGATGGGCTTTCCGGGTGGGAACGCCCCGGTGAGCGACGACATCGCGTGCCCGTAGTCCACCAGCAGCGTGGTCCCGCTGATACCGACGGCAGCGGCGCTGTTGAGGAACGCCATGACATCGCCCATCTGTTCCGGGGTATGGACCATGGAGCCGGTTTCGTCTCGGTAGTCCTGCGCGAAGGTGAGCCACAGGTCGGCATTGGCTTGGGCCAACGGGGTGTCCGTCGGACCCGGACAAATCGCGTTGATGCGGATCCCGTTCTTCAGCAGGGGATAGGCCCGCGTTGCCACGTAGGCGTTGATGGCCTTCTTGCTGAAGCCGTAGTGGATGATGCCTTCTGCCTCATGAGCGGCGGCCCAAGCCACGGCCGCTGCATAATCCGGCGCGGCCAGGAAGTCGAGCAGTCGGGGCATATCGTTCTCCCATCCCATGCCCGCGACCGAGGAGATGAAGCAAATCGCCGAGCCGGAAGGGAGCTGGCCGTTGCCGAGCAGGCGTTCGATGAGATGCCGGTGTCCGATGAAGTTGATCTTCATCAGATCTCCACCGTCGGCAACGCCCGCGGCGGAGAAGACCGCGTGGACCGGCCCACCGATCTCCTCGACGGCGGCGTCGATCGAGGCCGGGTCGCGCAGGTCGACATTCAGAGCCTGGGTGACCTGGTAGTTCACCGGCGCGTAGTCCATCACGACAACTTCGGCGCCGAGCTCTGCCGCGGCCTTGGCCGCTGCGGCACCCATGCCCGTCGCGCCGCCGACCACCAGCGCCCGCTTGCCGTCGTACCGGAACCGATCGATTGCAGTCATTGCGCCCCTTTCCGCAGCCCACGCCCTCCCGCCCACCTTATGGAGAACATAAATTTGGTTCAATACCTCAGACTCACGGCATGCTTAGCCGTTGCGAACAGCGGCGCCGCGCAACACGGTGTCGCGTGCGAGGATCAGGGACGGACGATTGCCGACGGCGCGCAGGATGTTCTCCGGGATCCACTGCATGCCGATGACAGCCCGTGCCAGCATCGCGGTGGACGGCGTGTCGATGCTTATCTCGGCCGACCGGATCCCTTCGGACAGAAGCGATTTCATCTGCCGCAGGCGCGTCGGATATGACCATCCCGGGTTGGCAGTGTTGGGTGGCGATTGGCGCATCCAGGCAAGCTGAATCCGGAACTCGTCGGAAAACTGGTCCAGCGCGTTGACGTTGACCCAACTCAGCGCGTCCAGCTTCGCGACAGGCGTTGAATCCGAGCGCAGAACGCTGACCCAGCCGGCTTCAACTTTCTGCCCGAAGGAGCGCATGATCGAGGCGAGGAGCTCGTCCTTGGATCCGATCACCCGATAGACGGTCCCGGTACCGAGGCCGGCTGCCGACGCGATGTCCCTGATCGTGGTGACTTCGTACCCCTTGCGGCCGAACTCCGTTCGCGCCACCGCGCGAACGTGGGCGGACTTGTCGCTCGGGTCGGCGTCCTTGTCGTCGGTCCACGACTCGATGACATCGCTGGCGGCGGCGAACGCGGCGGACCCGTCGAGCGCCCGGTCGGCGGGCGGTCGGGCCGCCAGCCCGTGCAGCATGATTCGGCACATGAGCGCCGACACCTGATCGGCGGAAGCGTTGTGCCGGATGACGTCGAGCCCAACCTGCAGCATCGTCTGGCAGATGCGGTCAGCCAATGTGGGAAGGTCGATATCGGGTTTGATGTAGCCACTCCACCTGGCGGCTCGCAGGGTTTGCAGCATCGCCTCCCTAATCGCGCCCGGTCGTTGCTGGGTCAGCTTCACCAGTTCGGGATCTGCGCTCGGCCCCTCGTAGAACGACATCTGCAGGGCAGCCCGGTGTCGCACGGCACAGTTGGCAATCGCCGACCCCAGCTCGGCAATCTTCTCGGAAACGGGTCGCGAGTCGGCCTCGTCCAATTTCGCCTGCGCGGCTAGCCCAATGCGATTCAGCTCATCCTGATACCGACGAGTGAGCTCGACCAGGATCGCTTCTTTGGATTCGAAGTGGTGGTACAAGCTACCCGGGAGAATGCCTGCCGCATCGGCAATCTCCTGCAGCGACGTTCGCAAGCCCGAGGAGGCGATCAACGATGCCGCGGTCTGCAGGATCTCGCTTCGGCGTGTCCCGGCGTCGCCGGCACTCCTGGATTGGTAGTCGGGCACCAAGGAGTCGGCTTTGGCCATGGCTAGCTGCTCGTCCTCTCAAACCCAAATAGTTGTTGCTGACGGGCGGTGACAGCCCGATTCTAGAGCGTGCTAAGACGCCGGTTCGGTTGTCACGCCGTGGGCTGACCACCGAATCATGCGATGCCACCGCCACCCCGCCTACGCTTTCGATCTCGGCGACCACCTCGTCGGCAACGGTGGTATCGGTGCCGTCGCCGCGCATCGTCGCGCCCAGGTCATTGACGACGACCGAGGCGCCACGACGCGCCAGTTCCAGCGCGTACAATCGGCCCAGCCCCCGACCGGCTCCCGTGACTATCACCACCTGGTCGGTGAAGTCGATCGTGGCCGCTCCTTCTCCTTCGTTCACCCGATTGACTCCCGGCAATGCCGGACCTTACGGTGGAACAGATATTTGGTCAAACCGCTCGAATGCATCGAGGCCGGGATACCTAGGAAGGGCCCGTGGTGACCGACCAGTCCCACCCCGATCGGTTTGCTCGATGGGGCATGCTGGCTTCCGCTCTTTCCGGTCACACTCTGCGGGTGGCCCCGGCGGGGCCGGGCGAGCGAGCGTGGACGGATGGTGTCACGATCTTTCTCGATCCCGGGACCACTGCGCGCCATCAGTTGGCGGCGCTGGCCGTGCAGGCGTCGCTGCTGGCCGCCGGAAGCCTGAAACCGCAGGTGCTGCGGACCCTCACCCGACGCCCCGCGGTGACAAGGCGATATCTGGCCGTGGAGGGCCACCGGGCGCTGGCGGCGAACAACCATTTGTTGCCGACGTCAGTCCGGCCGCTGGTCGATGGTGGCATCGCGGCAGCCACCGAATCGCCCGAGGGTTCCTTGGCTGTGGCGCTGGGGCGAGGGCCGGTCGCCGACCCACCGGAGTGCTTTGGAACCATCCGCTGTCGAATTCTGTTGGCAACGAACCACCGTGGCAGCCGTCGTCGGAGATGGATCGAACTCGACGAGGACGACACCGACAATCCAGCGGCAGCTTCCGACGGTTTCACCAGCTCGATAGGCGGCGGCGCGGTCGGCCGGTTGCTCGCCAGCATGCTGCGGGCGGTGCGACGGCTCGGTGCCGGTGGCCAGCCGGGCGCCAACGCGCCGACGCACCATACCCGTTCGGCCCCCCGGGGCAACGCGGCTGTGTCGTGGACCGGTCCGATGGGCCCAATCGACGGTCCGGCCGGTGAAAGCCTCGGAACGACATACCCCGAGTGGGATATTCATCGACAGCGCTATCGGCCGAACTGGTGCACGGTGCGAGAAGTCCAGCCCGGTGTCGGGGACGCCTCGTTACCGGACGGTGCGGGGGAGTACGGATTGCGCCGGCCGCTGGCCCGCCTGGGCCTGGGGCCAGACTGGTTTCATCGGCAGGTCCACGGCGACGACATCGACATCGACGCCGCGATCGAAGCACGGGTCGGGAGTCTGGCGGGTTCTGGTTCGAGCGAGGCGGTATACATCGACAGCCTGCGTCGCCGGCGCGATCTCGCGGTGCTCCTGCTGCTGGACGTGTCCGGCTCGGTCGCCGAGCCGAGCGTGGCCGGCAACACCGTGCACGAACAACAGCGGATCACCGCGGCGGCGCTGGCTGTCGCCCTGCATGGTATCGGAGATCGACTGGCGCTCTACGCGTTTCATTCCCAAGGGCGATCGGCGGTTAGACTGATGCCGGTAAAGCGTTTCGATGACGCCCTCGACGGGTTGGTGTTGCGGCAACTTCGCGGCTTAGTTCCAGGCGGGTATTCGAGGCTGGGCGCGGCGATCCGGCACGGAGCTGCCGTGTTGGAGAACCGCGGCGGCACATCGCGGCGGCTGCTGGTGGTGGTATCCGATGGGTTGGCCTACGACCACGGTTATGAACGCGGCTACGGGGCGGCCGATGTTCACCGCGCGCTGGCCGAAGCCCGCGGTCGGGGCATGGGGTGCGTGTGTCTGACGGTCGGCGCTGGCACCGATCCGGGGGAGTTGCAACGGGTATTCGGGAGCGCTAGCCACGCCACCGTTGCGCGACCGGAACAACTGAGCCGGGTGGTCGGGCCGTTGTTCCGCGAGGCACTGCGCGCGGGGAATGTCCGGCGACCCGGGGCCGCGGCGTACCTTGAGCCAAATATCTGTTCCGCGCTACGCTGCGCCCAGCTCGGTGTGAAGGAGAGATGAGTGGCGCCACCGGCGTGTCGTCCGTTCTACGTGTCGGTCGGCAACGAGGAACGGGTATTCAAGGCGGCCTTCCGGCAAGGGCTCTCGGTCTTGCTCAAGGGTCCAACCGGGTGCGGCAAGACCCGGTTCCTCGAGGCCATGGCACACGACGTCGATCGCCCGCTCATCACGGTGGCCTGCCACGACGATCTCACCACCGCTGATCTCGTCGGGCGTTATCTGTTGCGCGGCGGCGAAACCGAGTGGGTCGACCGCCCGTTGACCCGGGCCGTGCGCGAGGGCGCGATCTGCTACCTCGACGAGGTCGTTGAGGCGCGGCAGGACACCACCGTCGTGCTGCATCCGCTCGCCGACCACCGCCGGCAGCTGCCGATTGAACGACTGGGGGTAACCCTGGACGCCGCGGCGGGGTTCTGCCTGGTGGTGTCCTACAACCCCGGCTATCAGAGCGTCCTCAAGGATCTCAAGGATTCGACACGGCAGCGAATGGTCGCCATCGAATTCGGCTTCCCGGCCGCCGACGTCGAGGAAAAGATCGTCGCCCACGAGGCCGGCATCGGCCCCGACGCGGCCGCCGAGCTGGTGCGGTTGGCCCATGCGATTCGGCGCGTCGAGGACGGCGGGTTGCGCGAAGTGGCTTCGACGCGGGTACTCATCGCCGCAGGACAACTCATCGCCGAGGGGCTGAGCCCGCGGGTAGCCGCTGGCGCCGCTATCGCCGGGCCGCTGACCGACGACGCCCATGCAGCCGGCGGCCTGTCGGAGATGATCGACGTCTATCTGGCCGGTCGCTAGGCGCGTCATTGACGGTGCGACATTTCCCGCGATAATGTCAGAACAAATTTTAGGTTTTCCTGGACGGCCGTGACGTGCGCGGTGGGCGGGAGCTGAGATTGTCCTACGAGAGCACAGCCGAGCCGATCAAGATCGGCTACCTGTTCGACTTCCGGCTGCCGGAGGGCTACCCGCAGGAGATGCGGGACGACCTCACCCGGCCCTTCGAGTTGGTGTTTGACGAAGGACTGCGTCAGCAGGTGATCGACCGGCCGGTCCAGATCGTGTACCGGGAGGTTGAGGGGCTGCCCAAGGGTACCGTCAAGGCCGTCATCGACGCCTATGGCGAGCTGGTCGACGACGGTTGCCTGGTGGTGTTCGGGCCCCACATCACCGAGAACGCGATACCCACCCGGGAGGCCATCGAAGAGCGTTTTCGGGTCCCGGCGATCAACGTGTGTGGTAGCGATGACTGGTTGGGGGAGTGGACCTTCGCGTTTCCGCAGGGGTCGATGACCGACGAGCCGATTTTCTGGGCCGACCTGCTCGGTAAGGGCGGCCATACGGAGGTCGGCCTGCTGGTCGAGCAATCGCTGGTCGGCGAGAACTATCTCAAGAACTTCCGAAATGCGGTTGTTCGTAAGGGCATTCGCATTGTCTGTGAAGCCCGTATCGCGCAAACCGCCCAGGACATCGGTGCCGCGATTCGTAGCTTGTACGAGGCGAAACCGAGCGCGTTGGTGCATTGCGGTTTCGGCTTCGGGATTGTGTTCGTCAACCCGGCTCTGGCGGAACTGAGCTGGGACCCACCCCGGTTCACCAGCACCGCGTTTCAGAACGCGTGGATCAACCCGGTTATGTGGCAAGCGTTCCTGGGGTGGACCGGTATCGACCAGTACGACGAAGGCAACGGTGTCGGCCAGCGATTCCTGGACACCTACGAGGCGGCGTACGGACGCCGTCCGCAGTATTGCGTGCCGGTGGTGAATCGCGACGTTGCCAACGCGCTGCTGCACGCCTTCGCCGATGCGCATCCGCTGAGCGCGCGCGGTGTGAAGGAGGCCCTGGAGCGGGTGAAGATGTTGCCGGCCGCATCCGGTGCACCCGGGACCAGGGTCTCATTCGGAAAGTGGACCCGGCGAGCCTGGATGGGCGCCGGGTATCTGGTGGCCCGCAGACTGGATGCCGACGGCATCCATTCCCATCTCGTCGATCGCTTTGGTGCCCAATAGCCGTGGCCACCCACCAGACCGCACCGCCCGCCGCTACCCCGGCCGCTGAACGGGAGAACCGGTCCGTGCGGACCTTCGTCTGGACCTCGGTGTGGATTGCCGTAGCCATCGCGGTGCTCGCCGTCGTCGCGTACTTCGCACGCACGGGTGCGGTCTCCGACCGAATTCGCAACCCGGACGTCACCGGCGCTCCCCGTCCGGTGCAGCCGCTGTTCGGCTATCAGCACTGGCTGGGGCTGATGCAGCTGTTCACTGTCGTCGCGATGGCCATCATCGTCACCGTTTACGTGGTGGCGTGGCGCCGGCACCCTCGGCACCCGGTGCTGTTGATGGGCATTGTCACCACGTTGATCGTCTGGCAGGACCCCATCATGAACTGGGCGCCCTACGCCGTCTACAACCCGCAGTTGTGGCACTGGCCCGAAGACTGGCCGCTGGTCTCGCTGTCGCCCACGGTGGAGCCGTTTTTGGTCATTGGGTACATCATGTTCTACCTCGGCCCGTACTTCCCAGCCGTCGCGATCCTGCGCCGAATTCAGGCTCGCCGTCCGGTCGATTCGTTCGTATGGCGCCATCCGCTGATCTGCCTGGCGGCGATCATCCTGCCCATCGGAATAGCCATCGATGCGATGCTGGAGATCTCCCTGGTGCGCACCGGGATGTACATCTACTCGCAAGTCATCCCGTTCGGCTCCGTATTTACCGGCAAGCCATACCAATTCCCGTTCATCTGGGAAACCGTAATGGTGACCTTCGTGATGATCCCGGCGGGCGTGCTGCTCTACCGCGACGACACCGGGCGCACGGTGGCCGAGAAACTGGCGTACCGGGTGCGGCTCTTTGCCGGCCGCCCGACCCTGGGGATGTTCGCGGTGATGTTCGTTCTCATCAATCTCGCCTACTTCGCCTACGGTACTGGCTTCGCCGCAATCAAGTGGACCAGGACTGCCACCTCCGTGGCCTGCCCGTGGCCGTACCCCGAGGCCAAAGTCTATGATCCACAGGGCTTCTACGAGCGCAACGGGCAACCAGGCCCGTACTCGGTGGGAATCTGGTCCACTTGGATGAGCGCTCAGCCCAACGGACGACCGACCGTGGCGCTCCCGGCCGACGGTGGGCGGTGTGCTCCCAACCCATGATCGAGCCATGAGCCAGCCACACAGCATCGTCATCACCGGCGCATCCCGCGGGCTAGGTCTCGCTTCCGCAACGCATATGTATCGGCTGGGCTGGCACGTGGTGGCGGCCATGCGCGCACCCGAGTCCGGCCTTGCGGCGCTGCGGTCGAAGACCGGTGCCGCCGTGGATGATCCGCGATTGATCGCCATCCCGCTAGACCTTACGGACACCGCCTCGATCGCGGCTGCCGCCAAGGCGATCGTGGCGGCGGTCGGGGCCCCGCACGTGCTGGTGCACAATGCCGGGATTTCGGCGGCCGGGATGCTGGAGGAGACACCAATCGACTTGTGGGAGCTGATGTTTGCCACCCACATCTTTGGGCCGGTGTCGTTGACCAAAGCGCTGTTGCCGTCGATGCGGACCGCGGGGCGGGGACGAATCGTCGTGATCTCGAGTCAGGGCGGCGTGCGGGGCATGCCGGAGATCGCGGCCTACTCGGCCGCCAAGGGTGCGCTTGAACGTTGGGCGGAGTCATTGGCCGGCGAGGTGGCGCCGTTCGGGCTCGGTGTCACGGTTTTGGTGGCCGGGACCTTCGACACCGACATCATCACCGACGCGGGGACCGCGGACCACCGTGACTTGCGTGGGCCGTACGCCGCGCTGCACGCCACGGTCGACCGGCGGGGCCGCTTTGCGATGCGATTTGCGCGCCCCCCGGCGCATTTCGCCCGCGCGCTCGCTAAGGCGGCCGACGAGCGCGCACCGTTTGCCCGACATGCCGTCGGACTCGATGCCCGGATGCTGGTGGTTGCTAACCGGTTGCTTTCCAGTAAGGCTCTCCATAGGGTGACCCGTCTGGCGATGGGAACCCCACCCCCCGGCGCTCTGCGGAACGCCTCGGCTACAGAGAGCGACACACATGGCTGACACTGCCACGGTTCGGTTCGAGTCCAAGATGATGATCGGCGGCACACTGGTCGACGGCCAAGCCGGCGCGTTCACCAACATCAACCCGGCCACCGAGGAGCCGCTCGGAGAAGTCGCCGACGCATCGAAGGCGGACATGCACCGGGCTATTGACGCGGCCCGACGAGCGTTCGACGACAGCGACTGGTCAACCAACCGCGCGTTGCGCAAGCGCTGCCTGGCGCAGTTGCAGGAAGCGCTGGAGGCCGAGCGGGAAGAGCTGCGCGAGGAGCTCATCCTCGAAGCCGGCGCCCCGCGGGCCATCACCTTCGGACCCCAGCTGGACGCCCCACTGGCCGACGCGCTGCGTTATCCCGCCCAGCTGATCGACGAATACCCGTGGGAAACCGACTTGGGTGATGCGATAGTCAGCATCACCGGCCAGCTGACCAGCCGCAGGGTCTGGCGCGAACCGGTGGGGGTGGTCGGTGCGATCGTGCCATGGAACTTCCCGTTCGAGGTCACCATCAACAAGCTCGGCCAAGCGCTGGCGACCGGCAACACCGTGGTGCTCAAGCCGGCACCGGACACCCCGTTCAATGCAACCCGCCTCGGCCGGGTGATCGCCGAATCAACAGATATCCCTGCCGGTGTCGTCAACGTCGTCACCGCCTCGGATCACCTGGTCGGCGAGGAGCTAACCCTTTCTCCCAAGGTCGACCTGATCTCGTTTACCGGATCCACCGTCGTCGGGAAACGAATCATGGAAAAGGGCGCCGCGACAATGAAGCGGCTGTTCCTGGAACTTGGCGGCAAGTCGGCCACCATCGTCTTGGAAGATGCCGACTTTGCGATGGCCTGCGCGATCGGCATCGCGCCGTGCATGCACGCCGGCCAGGGTTGCGCCAACCCAACGCGGTTGCTGCTGCCACGATCTCGCTACGACGAAGGTGTGGCGAACCTGAAGAACATCTATGACAACGTAATGCCGGGAGACCCGCAGGACCCGGCGACCCTGTGCGGTCCGGTGATCTCGGACAAGCAGCGCAAGCGGGTACTGGACTACATCCGCAAAGGCATCGACGAGGGTGCCACCTGCCTGGTCGGCGGCCCGGATGCACCTACCGGCTTCGACAAGGGATTCTTCGTTAGGCCAACGCTTTTCGTTGATGTCGATAACTCCATGACGATCGCCCAGGAAGAGATCTTTGGACCGGTGCTGACGGTCATCGGCTTCGACGACGAACAGGACGCGATCCGGATAGCCAACGACAGCTCATACGGATTGGCCGGGAACGTGATGTCGGGGTCGCTGGAGCACTCCCTGGCCGTGGCACGCCGGCTGCGGGCCGGCTTTATCGGCGTGCAGGGTGGGGCTCCCTACGGCGCCGACACACCGTTCGGGGGCTACAAAGACAGCGGGGTGGGCCGGCAGAACGGTGTCGCCGGGTTCGACCAATACACACAGATCAAATCGGTGGGTTACCCGGCTGGGTGAAGGAGACCGGGAGTGCAACTGTTCGACGACCTCGAGGCTTTCGGGTCCTTCGACGACGTGGTCTCCGGCGACGTCCGCGATCCCTACACCGAACTGGCCCGATTGCGACGCGAGGAACCGGTGCAGCGCATCGACATGTCGAGCATGCCGCACGCCGAGTCCAAACCGGTCTTCATCGTCTATCGACATGAAGAGGTCGCGCAGCTGCTGCGCGACAACGAGACGTTCTCGTCGGCAATCATCATCGACGCGTTCGGTGACGTGCTGGGCCGCCACGTCATGCTCGGGATGGATGAGCCAGAACATGGCCGACACCGGTCCCTGGTCGCAAAGGCGTTCTCGCAGAAGGCGTTGGCGCGTTGGGAAGGCGAGTTGGTGCGGAAGGTGGGAAATGACCTGATCGACCAGTTCGCCGTCCGCGGCCGCGCCGATCTGGTGAAGGAGTTCACCTTTGCTTATCCGACCCAGATCATCGCTGGTCTGCTGGGTTTGCCGCGTGCGGATTATCCGCAGTTCCAGCGCTGGTCGATCTCCCTGCTGAGTTTCACCATCAACCCGGAGCGCGGGCGCGTCGCCTCGCGCGCGTTGCAGGACTATCTCACGCCAATTGTCGCGGCACGGCGCGCGGCCCCCCGCCACGATCTGATCAGCGGCCTCGCCCAGGCTGAGATCGACGGGGAGCAGCTGTCCGACGAGGAGATCTTCTCGTTCCTGCGCCTGCTGCTACCGGCCGGCGTCGAAACGACCTACCGGTCGCTGGGAAACTTGCTGTTCGGATTGCTATGCAACACCGATCAACTCGACGCGGTCCGCGCCGACCGCTCGCTGCTGCCACAGGCGATCGAGGAGGCGGTGCGATGGGAACCGCCGCTGCTGACCATCACCCGGGTGGCCACCCGCGACACGGAGTTGGCGGGCGTGCCCATACCCGCCGGCTCCTCGGTCATGCCGATGCTGGGGGCGGCAAACCGGCAAGAGGACCGTTATCCCGATCCGGATCGCTTCGACATCTTCCGTTCGGCTAGAGCGCATATCGGGTTCGGTCACGGGGTCCATGTCTGCCTCGGAATGCATTTGGCCCGGTTGGAGATGCGGGTGGCGCTCAACCTGCTACTTGACCGGCTGCCGAACCTGCGGCTGCACCCCCAGGGTGACGATCCGCACATCCGGGGCCAGGTTTTCCGGTCGCCAACGTCACTTCCGGTGCTGTTCGATGCTTCTTTGGCTGCGCCGAGGTTGCCACGGGAGGCCCGTTGAACGATTACGAATCTGTCGACTTCTTCACCGACGCGGCCCTGATCCCCGATCCGTACCCGTACTTCGCCTATCTGCGCGAGCGTTGCCCGGTGCTGTCGCGACCTGAGCAGGGTGTGGTGGCCGTAACGGGCCACGAGGAAGCCCTTGCGGTGTACCGAGAACCGGCGTTCTCCTCGTGTGTGGCGGTCGCCGGCCCGTTCTCGGGTCTGCCGTTCGTGCCCGAGGGCGACGACATCGGCGCGCTGATCGAGCAGCATCGTGCGCAGATCCCCATGAGCGAACACATCGTCACCCAAGATCCCCCGGAGCACATCCGGACGCGGGGGTTGCTGAGCCGCCTGTTGACCCCCAAGCGGCTCAAGGAGAATGAAGACTTCATGTGGCGGCTGGCCGACCGGCAACTTGATGAGTTTGTGTCGACCGGAAGGTGCGAGTTCCTCGACGAGTACGCCAGGCCCTTTTCTGGGTTGGTAATCGCCGATCTGCTCGGAGTTCCCGCAGCAGACCATGAAGAGTTCCGGGCCGCATTCTCGGGCAGGGTAGTGGGCGGGATCGAGGATGATTCGCTGACGCGCGCGCACAATCCGCTGGAGTACCTCGATGAAAAGTTCACTGCTCATATCACCGAACGCAGGCGCGAGCCACGAGCGGACGTGCTGACCGAACTGGCTTGGGCAAAGTATCCCGACGGCTCTACTCCCGACGTCATCGACGTCGTCCGGCTCGCCACGTTCCTGTTCGCGGCCGGACAGGAAACCACCACGAAGTTGCTCAGTTTCGCGATGCGGTTGATCGCGCAACGACCCGAGCTTCAAGGGCTGCTGCGCGAAGACCGCACCCGCATACCCACTTTCGTCGAAGAGACACTCCGCATGGAGAGCCCGGTGAAAGCTCACTTCCGCATGGCGCGCACATCGACGTCTATCGGTGACGTCCAGATTCCAGCCGGCAGCACGGTAATGCTGCTCCCCGGTGCCAGCAACAGGGACCCACGTAAATTCGAGCAACCCAACGAGTTTCGAATCGACCGGGCCAATGTTCGCGAGCACGTCGCGTTCGGCCGGGGCAACCACTCCTGCCCCGGCGCGCCGCTCGCTCGGGCGGAGGGACGAATTTCGATCAACCGCATCCTGGACCGTACGTCAGACATCTCCATCCTCGAGGCCAAGCACGGCTCACCGCGGGCTTGTCGCTACACCTACGAACCGACCTGGCAGATGCGGGGACTAACCGAACTGCACCTCGAGTTCGCCCCGGTGTGAATCTCCGCCACGCCGCACCCGAAATCACCTGAGCGCGTTGAGGTTGGCAAGGTTGGCCAGCTACCGCCAGAACCTCGGTGAGTCTAGCTATTGAAACCCGACTGGTTATCGCCCGAGTTCATAGCCGCTTGGGTGACCGAGCTGCCGACAGCGGTGTTCACGTCGCCGGAGTTGTACAGGCCCGTGTTGACATCGCCCGAGTTTCCCCATCCCGTGTTGGTGTCGCCCGCGTTGTAGAAGCCCGTGTTCAACGAGCCCGAGTTGTAGCTGCCGGTGTTGCCGCCGGCGGAGTTGCCCACACCCAGGTTCAAGCTGCCGGCGTTCCCGCTGCCGATATTGAATGAGCCCCCGTTCCCGAAGCCGAAGTTGTTGCTGCCGTCGTTTCCGAAGCCCGTGTTGGTTCCGCCCGAGTTCCAGAAACCGGTGTTGGTGTTGCCGGCATTGGCGAAGGCAGCACCAGAAAACTCATCACGCCATCCCTTCCTCAGCAGGCCGCATCACAGCAGTGGCGGCCGCCACGGCCGGCATGAAGACAGTCACCATGGTGGGCCTCCCGCCGACAACACTGGGTCGATCGCCTGGCAACTCATGCACCCTGGCAGCAAAACACTATGACAGTCGCAGGTCGGCATCAGCATTTCCGCTAAATCGTTGGGGTGGTCCACGGCCCGACTTTGTGCTGGCCGGGACACCTACGAAGCGTTGTTTCGAACATCCGTCTACCCCCGCCCCGACACCGTCGAGCGCACTGGTCAACAATCGACTAAAGAAAACTGTGTCCAAAATCATGTCAAAAGGAGATGTGCCATGGTTGAAGCCGTCATCGTCGAGGCAGTGCGCTCACCGATCGGCAAGCGCAACGGCGGGCTATCGGGGGTGCATCCCGCCGACCTGTCGGCGCAGGTACTCAATGGACTCGTCGACAGGGCCGGCATCGACCCCGAGATCGTCGACGACGTCGTCTGGGGCTGCGTGATGCAGGCCGGCGAACAGGCCCTCGACATTGCCCGCACCTCGCTGCTGGCGGCCGGCTGGCCCGAGACCGTCCCGGGAGTCACCGTCGACCGTCAGTGTGGGTCGAGCCAGCAGTCGGTGCATTTCGCCGCGGCCGGGGTGGTGGCCGGTCACTACGACGTCGTCGTCGCCGGCGGTGTGGAATCGATGTCGCGAGTGCCCATGGGCTCGTCGCTGGCCGGCGGCGGGAGACCGCTACCGGAGGCCTTTATGCAGCGTTACGACCGCAAGGTGCCCAACCAGGGTATCGGCGCGGAAATGATCGCCGAGCAGTGGGGGTTCGACCGCACAGCACTCGACGAGTTCTCCCTTGGGTCACATGAGAAGGCCGCGGCAGCACAGGATTCCGGCGCTTTTGACGACCAGATCGTGGGCATCAAGGACCAAGACGGCAATATCGTGCTCAAGGACGAAGGCATCCGCCGCGGCACCCCGATGGAAAAGATGGCATCGCTGAAACCGGCGTTCAAATCCGACGGTGTGATCCACGCCGGCAACTCGTCGCAGATCTCCGATGGCTCGGCGGCTCTGCTGTTTATGTCCGCCGAGAAGGCGAAGTCGCTGGGGATGAAACCGATCGCCAAGGTGCACACCGCGACGTTGGCCGGAGCCAATCCG
The DNA here is from genome assembly GCF_963853665.1 of Mycobacterium decipiens. NCBI lineage: Bacteria > Bacillati > Actinomycetota > Actinomycetes > Mycobacteriales > Mycobacteriaceae > Mycobacterium > Mycobacterium decipiens. The sequence goes on along the minus strand of NZ_OY970459.1, from coordinate 4,034,628 downwards.
GTGATCATGTTGACCGCGCCCATCCCGGCTACGCAGAAGGCGCTGAAACGCTCCGGGCTGAGCATTGACCAGATCGGTGCGTACGAGGTCAACGAGGCATTCGCGCCGGTCCCGCTGGCCTGGCTGGGTGACATCGGCGCCGACGAGGACAAGCTCAATCCCAACGGCGGCGCGATCGCGCTTGGCCACCCACTCGGCGGCTCGGGGGCACGGTTGATGACCACATTGCTATACCACATGCGGGACAAGGGAATTCGCTATGGCCTACAGACGATGTGCGAAGGCGGCGGCCAGGCCAACGCGACCATCCTGGAGTTGCTGTGACAGGGGCCAATGGCCAGCCGGCGGCACTTGTCGAGCGCCGTGGCAACGTCATGGTCATTACGATCAACCGGCCCGAAGCCCGCAACGCAGTCAACGGTGCGGTCAGCATCGCGGTCGGGGACGCGCTCGAAGAAGCGCAAAACGACGCCGACGTGCGGGCCGTGGTGATCACCGGCGCCGGTGACAAGTCGTTTTGCGCCGGTGCCGACCTCAAGGCCATCGCACGCCGGGAGAACCTGTACCACCCGGATCACGGCGAATGGGGCTTCGCCGGCTACGTGCACCATTTCATCGACAAGCCGACCATCGCCGCGGTCAACGGCACGGCATTCGGCGGCGGCACCGAGCTGGCGCTCGCCAGCGATCTGGTGGTGGCCGATGAGCGCGCCAAGTTCGGGTTGCCCGAGGTCAAACGCGGGCTGATCGCCGCCGCCGGCGGCGTCTTCCGGATCATGAACCAGCTGCCGCGCAAGGTGGCGATGGAGCTGCTGCTGACCGGTGACCCGCTCACCGCCTCCGAAGCCTGGGACTGGGGCCTGATCAACTACGTCGTCGAGGAGGGCTCGGTCCTGGATGCCGCCCTTACCCTGGCAGCGCGGGTGACCGTCAACGCGCCGCTGTCGGTGCAGGCCAGCAAGCGAATTGCCTACGGCGTCGAGGACGGCGTCGTCGTCGACGAAGAGGCGGGCTGGGCCCGCACGCAGCGCGAGATGGGTTCCCTGATGAGATCCGAGGACGCCAAGGAGGGACCTCGGGCGTTCGCCGAGAAACGGGAACCGGTCTGGAAGGCACGCTGAACGGCCGGGCCACCTCGGCTGGGCCCGGCGGCGCACAGCGACCGTCGCTGTCCGATGAGGCATTGCGGGCGCGGGACACCGGGTTATCTCAGTGCGCCAGGATGTTCACCCCGTACCGGAATGCCGCAGGCAGGTGTGTGCATAGCGGCACCACGGCACGCCGGGCCGCGTGAGGTGTGCTGGCCAGCACCAACCCCCGGGTGAGCAGCCGATAATCGCGGGTAATCCGGTGCCACGCAGCCTCATACGACGTCGGTGCGTCGTCGATGATGGCGCGCACCACCGCGCCGGCCTGTTTGACGGCAAGGCTGATGCCCTCGCCGGTCAAGGCGTCCTCGTACCCGGCCGCATCGCCGACCAGCAATACCCGGCCTGCGACGCGCCGGGAGACCACCTGCCGCAAGGGACCGCAGCCGCGGGCATGTCCGCGGCTGGCCTCTTGCAGATGGTGCGCGAGCCATGGAAACCAGGCGAGTTCGGGTCGTTGGCGGGACAGGATCGCGACGCCGACCAGGTCGGGTTCCACCGGAGTCACGTAGGCCTCACCCCAACGGGACCAATGCACTTCGACGAACTCCGACCACACCGGCACCCGGAAATGCCAGCGCACGCCGTACCGTCGTGGTGTTCCGGCGGTCGCTTTGATTCCGACGGTGCGCCGGACCGCCGAATGCAGTCCATCGGCTGCCACCAACCATTTCGCGCGAATGCCGGCGGCAGTCACGCCGTGTGCGTCTTGCTGAATGTCGGTCACCCGCGACCGGATCCATTCAGTGTCTTGCTCTTTGGCTCGTGCCGCCAAGGCCGCATGCAGTGTGGTGCGTCGCACGCCCCGGCCCGGCCCGGTGCGAAACCGCGCCTCGGCCCGACGCCGTTCGTCCACGTAAGCGATCCCCTGAAACGGCATACCGGCCGGGTCCACGCCGAGTGAGGTGAGCTCGGCCAGGCCGCCGGGCATCAGGCCCTCGCCGCACGCCTTGTCGATGGGATTCTCGCGAGGCTCGGCCACGATCGCCGAAAGTCCATGCGCGCGTGCGTGTAACGCCGTGGCGAGGCCGCCTGGGCCGCCTCCGACGATTAGCAGGTCGGTGTCGTAGTTCGTCATGCGTAGCCCAAAACGGAGTTCTCTACCCGAATACGGACCGTCAGCAAGATCGCGTTGGCCAAGGTGAAACAGAGCGCGGTCAGCCACGCTGTGTGCACCAGCGGCAACGCGATCCCTTCGGCCACCACTGCAACATAATTCGGATGGTGCATCCACCGGTAGGGGCCCCGTCGCACCAACGCGACGTCCGGCAACACGATCACCCGAGTGTTCCACCGCTTGCCCAGCGACTTGACACACCACCAGCGCAGGCCCTGGCTTCCCACCAGCACGGCCAGCATCGGCCAGCCCAGCCAAGGTAGGAAAGGTCGGTGCAGGGCCCACGGTTCGACGATGCAGCCGAGCAGCAGAGCGGTGTGGAGGACAACCATCACCGCATAGTGAGGGCGGCCAAACTCTTTGCCGCCCTGCGCGAAAGACCACCGCGCGTTGCGTTGGGCCACCACCAGCTCCGCCAGGCGTTCGAAGACGACCGCCAGGATCAGCAGGTAGTACACGGCCCTACCACCTGAGCAGCACCAGTTCCGAACAAAACGCCGGCCCCATCGCGATCATCAACCCGATCGAACCTGGCGGCGGCGGATCGGCCATGGTGGCCCGCAACACATCCAGCACCGATACTGACGACAGGTTGCCGTTGTCGCGCAGTGAGTTTCGCGTGTGGTCCAGGGCGTGTTCGGGCAGATCCAACACGTTTTCGACCGCGTCAATCACGCGGGGCCCCCCGGGGTGACAGATCCAAGTCGTCACATCTTCGAGGGCCAGCCCGTGGTCGGCGAGAAACCTGCGGACGTCGTCGCCGAGGTACTTCTCGGTGACGGTAGCGACGTCGACGGACAGGACGATCCGGAACCCGTCACTGCCGATCCGCCAGCCCATGACTTCTTCGGTGTCGGGATAAATTCTGCTGCGGGTTGCCAGCACATGGGGACCGGTGCAACCCGCAGCGGCCCGGGCGGCTCCCTTGGTGACGACGACCGCGGCGCCGTCACCGAAGAGGCTGGTGGCAACCAGGTTGGCCACCGAAGTGTCGTCGCGCTGGATGGTCAACGAGCACAGTTCGACCGCCAGCAGCGCCCCTACCTCGTTGGGAAAGGCGCGCAGGTAGTCATGCATGCGCGCTACCCCGGCGGCACCGGCGACGCAGCCCAGTCCGAATAGGGGAATGCGTTTGACGTCCTGGCGCAGCCCCACTCGCGCCGCCAGTCGCGCTTCCAGCGTCGGCACGGCCAGGCCAGTAACTGTCGTGGAGAAGACGATGTCCACCTCCGACGGTTTGACTTTGGCGTCGTCCAGTGCCGCCAGTAGCGCCCGCTCACCCAGGTCAAGGGCAACCTCGACGAAGGCATCGTTGGCCTCGGTGAAGCCGTGCAGCTGCGAGTAGCGCGACAGCGGTAGCGCGGTGTGGCGGGCCTGGACCCCGCTGTTGAGGGCGAACCGCCGAAACTCCGGGCCGGCGAATTCTGCGAGCGCCCCGATGGTCTGGTCCTGGGTGTGCCGGTGTCGTGGGAATTTCACGGCCAAGCCGGCCACGGCCGGACTATCTGGTGCGGTCTGCCTCGGTGTCTGCACACCGAGGCAGACCGTATCTCCCCCTGTGATCACGTCCATATTGTCAGTTACGTTACCGGCGTCGGATGGGTTCAGATCGTGTCGGCTGGGGACGTTGACCTGCACGCAGTTGCGGGGATCGCCATCCTCGGGCCGTTCCACGGCCCGCTCGGAAGGTTCGGGGTCGCCGCGCTGTGCTGATTGCGTGGCTCCTCCTCGGGCCGTTCCACGGCCCGCATCGTCGCCGCGCTAGGTTGGACGTTGTGCGGATTTTGGTGACCGGTGCCACCGGTTATGTGGGTTCGCGACTGGTCACGGCGTTGCTAGCGGACGGCCACCAGGTGGTAGCGGCTTCCCGAAACCTGGCCCGGCTCAAGCGGTTAGGTTGGTTTGACGACGTCACACCCGTCATTCTCGACGCTTCCGACCCTTCAGCGCGCGCGGCGCTGGACGCGGCGGGCCCGATCGAGGTGATGTATTACCTGGTCCACGGAATTGGTCGACCGGGCTTCCGGGACGCCGACCAGGCCGCGGCCGCAAATGTGGCAGCCGCGGCCAGCGATGCCGGCGTGCGACGGATCGTCTACCTGGGTGGCTTCGTGCCGGATGAACCGGCGCTGTCAGAGCACCTGACCAGCCGGGCCGAGGTGGCCGCGGCCCTGGCGGTCGAGGGTGGCGCGGAGCTGGTGTGGCTGGGCGCGGCGATGATAATCGGTGCCGGGTCGACGTCGTTCGAGATGCTGCGCTACGTCGGAGACCGGTTCCCGCTCATGCCGATTCCGGGCTGGATGGACAACGCGGTCGATCCGATCTCCATCCGCGATGTGCTGCACTATCTCGTCGCAGCTTCTGACGCCGCCCAGGTACCCGCGGGGGCGTATGACATTCGCGGCGCCGACACCACGTCCTACCGTGAGCTAGTGCAGGCATATGCGCGCGTCTCCGGTCGGTGGCGGGCCGTTTGGCGGGTGCCCGGAGTTGACACCGCGTTGGCTTCGCAGGTCACCGCGATCGCGCTCCCGGTGCCCCAGGGGTTGGCGGGTGACCTGGTGGAGTCGATGGACCACTCAATGACCGCGTCCGGCACTGACCTGCGAGATCGGGTAGCCGACCCGCCCGGTGGCTTGCTCGGCGTCGAGGAGGCAATTGCGCTTGCGCTGGCGGACGCGTCCAATTCAGCGCCCCGGCCGGTCAACGCGCTAGCGGATCCCCATCACCTCGCCGACACCGATCCGACTTGGGCCGGTGGCGACGCGCTGCGAATTCGGCGGCTCGCCCGGGCGCTGATACCGCACCTGCCGCGGCCCACCCTTGGGGTGGTGAACCATTTCCCTGGCCCGGTCGCCGGTGCGCTGCGTACCGGTCTGGATATTCTGATCACTCTGAGCCCGAAAGTCCGGTCTGCATGAGCCAATCCACCACTCCACACCACACCAGCGTGCTCGAAGAGTTTCGTCGTGCGATCACTAATGTTGCTGTGCCCCATCATGAACCGCCGAGAGTCGTGCGCTGCCGCCGTGTCGTTGTCGCCGTCACGTTGGTCATCGGAGCCGTGGTGCTGGGCTTTTCGCTGAGGCGGACACCCGGCGAAGCGAGTTTCTACTGGCTGACACTGGCGCTAGCGGCCGTGTGGATCCTCGGTGCGCTCATCTCCGGGCCGTTACATCTGGGTGGTATCTGCTGGCGCGGTCGCAATCAGCGCCCAGTCATCACCGGGACTACCGTTGGCCTGCTACTCGCAGGCGTCTTCGTGGTGGGCGGAGTGATCGCCAGGGAGCTTCCTCGCGCAGCTGAATTGATAGCCCGCGTACTGCAATTCGCCCATCAGGGAGCTCTGCTCCCGATTCTCCTGATCACCTTGGTCAACGCCATCGCCGAGGAGATGTTCTTCCGCGGCGCGCTCTACACCGCGCTCGGGCGATGCTTTCCGGTGACCATCTCGACCGTGTTGTACGTCGGCGCCGTTATGGCCAGCGCGAATCTGATGCTCGGCTTCGCGGCGGTCATCGTCGGCACGGTGTGCGCGTTTGAGCGCCGGGCCAGCGGTGGGGTGTTGGCGCCGATGCTGACCCACTTCGTGTGGGGCCTGATCATGGTGCTCGCGCTGCCCCCGTTGTTCGCCGTCTGACGCATTCAGAAATCGGTGAAATGGGGGGCGCGGCGCTGCTGGAATGCCCTCGCACCTTCACGGAAGTCGTTTGACCGCAGCAGAGCCGATTGACCGTGCAGCTCACGTTCGAGGGTGTGGTCCAACTCAGTCAGCGTGGCCGCGTTGATTGCTTCTTTGGTCCTGGCGAACGCCACGACCGGGCCCGTCAGCAGCTTCGAGATCACCTGGTCGACTTGGGCTTCGAATTCCTCGGCGGAGTACACCGCGCTGACCAGGCCATAGGCCAGCGCCTCGGCGGCCGCCAGTCGGTCGGGCAGTAGGGCCATCCGCATTGCCCGGATGCGGCCAACAGCGGCGGCAACCAAGGCCGACGCACCGCCGTCGGGCATCAACCCGAGTTTCGTGAACGCAAGCATGAAGAACGCTCTGTCAGACGCCAACACAAGGTCACAGGCCAGGGCCAGCGAAACGCCGACGCCGGCTGCCGGTCCCTGAACGACGGCAACAACCGGATGCGGCAGCGCGGTAATTGCCCGCACCGTCCGGTTGATCTCCACAATGGTCGCGGTCCGCGAGTCGCCGCGCGCCCCATCCTCGGCGCCCATGCCGGCTCCGGAGCTGAAGCCGCGGCCCGTTCCACCCAGGCGCACCACTTTTACCCGCGGATCGGTGGCCGCCCGCTCCATCGCATCGGCGATCCCGGCCAGCACTGCCGTCGTCAGCGAGTTCAGGCTCTCGGGGCGGTCGATGGTCACCGACAGCACACCGTCGGCGGACAGCGCGACCCGCAGACCTGCGACCGGTGCCAGCGTGTCGATTTCGCAATCCGGCATGACACCGACCTTAAGGGATCAGGTCGGCTGGCAGCGACGGCGGCTGCGCCCGACCGGGCCGAACGGCCCGCCCCGTTGCCGACAGCACCCCGTCGGTCAGCCTGACAGCAAGACCCGCGAGAATTGTCCGGGTGTCGATCCCGTAGTTCACCTTGTGGCTAGCTCTCAGCGACCACGCGGTTGCGGAGCTGCGGAGACACGTTTATCGATATTGGTCGAGGCGTCAACCCAGATGAAGGGCCGGTACATCATGGCGGGACCGCTAAGCGGGTTACGAGTTGTCGAACTGGCCGGCATCGGGCCGGGCCCGCACGCTGCGATGATCCTGGGGGACCTCGGTGCCGACGTGGTGCGAATCGATCGTCCGCCCAAGAGTTCCAGAGGCCCAGCCGGTGCCGGCGGTGTCTCGCGAGACGCCATGTTGCGCAACCGGCGCATCGTGACCGCCGATCTGAAGTCCGACCCGGGACGCGAGCTGGTGCTCAAACTCGTCGCCAAGGCCGACGTGTTGATCGAGGGTTATCGTCCCGGCGTCACCGAACGGCTGGGATTGGGACCGGTCGACTGCGCAGAGGTCAACGACCGGCTGATCTACGCGCGGATGACCGGCTGGGGCCAGTCCGGCCCGCGCAGCCAGCAGGCCGGTCACGACATCAACTACATCTCGCTGAACGGCATCCTGCACGCCATTGGCCGGGCGGGCGAGCGGCCGGTGCCGCCGCTGAACCTGGTCGGTGACTTCGGCGGCGGCTCGATGTTCCTGCTGGTCGGGATCCTGGCCGCGCTGTGGGAACGGCAGAGCTCGGGCAAGGGCCAGGTCGTCGATGCCGCGATGGTCGACGGGTCCAGCGTGCTGATTCAGATGATGTGGGCGATGCGGGCGACGGGCATGTGGACCGACGCGCGAGGCACCAACATGCTCGACGGCGGCGCGCCCTATTACGACACCTACGAGTGCGCCGACGGCCGTTACGTCGCCGTCGGCGCCATTGAGCCGCAGTTCTACGCGGCCATGTTGGCCGGACTGGGTCTAGACGCCGCCGAGCTGCCCCCGCAAAACGACCGCGCCCGCTGGCCCGAACTGCGTGCGCTGCTAAGCCAGGCGTTCAAGCGCCACGACCGGGACCACTGGGCCGAAGTGTTCGCCAAGTCGGATGCCTGCGTAACGCCGGTGCTGGCGTTCGGCGAGGTGCACAACGAGCCGCACATCACCGAGCGAAACACCTTCTATGAAGTCGGTGGGGGACTGCAGCCGATGCCGGCGCCGCGGTTCTCCCGCACGGTTCCGAGCACGCCCGGCTCGTCGCCCGCCCCCGCGGTCGACATCGAAGCGGTACTCGACGACTGGGTATAGTCCCAACCAACCAGTAGGTTGGCCAACACAAGCGACGAAGGGGACTTGCATGGAGATCACAGACACCGTGGCCGTTGTCACGGGTGGGGCATCGGGCCTGGGCCTGGCCACCACCAAGCGGCTGTTGGACGCCGGGGCACGGGTGGTCGTACTGGACCTCCGCGGCGACGACGTGGTTGGCGGGCTCGGTGATCGTGCGCGTTTCGCGCCGGCCGACGTCACCGACGAAGCCGCCGTCACCAGCGCGCTCGATCTGGCGGATTCGCTCGGTCCGTTGCGCATCGTCGTCAACTGCGCGGGCACCGGCAACGCGATTCGAGTGCTCGGTCGTGACGGCGTATTCCCGCTGGCCGCATTCCGCAAGATCGTGGACATCAACCTGGTCGGCACCTTCAATGTGCTACGGCTGGGCGCCGAGCGGATCGCCAAGACCGAGCCGATCGGGGAGGAGCGCGGCGTCATCATCAACACCGCATCGGTGGCGGCATTCGACGGCCAGATCGGCCAGGCCGCCTACTCGGCGTCCAAGGGCGGCGTGGTGGGCATGACCCTGCCGATCGCCCGCGACCTGGCCAGCAAGCAAATCCGGGTGGTCACCATTGCGCCGGGCCTGTTCAACACCCCGCTGCTGGCCTCATTGCCGGAGGAGGCCAAGGCTTCGCTGGGCCAACAGGTGCCGCATCCGTCGCGGCTGGGCAACCCGGAGGAGTACGCCGGGCTAGCCGTGCACATCATCGAGAACCCGATGCTCAACGGCGAGGTGATCCGTCTGGACGGCGCCATCCGCATGTCGCCCCGCTAGGCCGCACAAAGAAAAGTCCCCCGCGTTGCGGGGGACTGATATCGGTTACAAGGACGAGGTTATCGACGAAACCATCGGCTGACGGCGGGTTCGGCCATGAGTAGCCGCGCAAGCATGCCCATGGTGTGGCTCAGCTCGCCGTAGGCAGCGGGTGCCAGTCTTCGAGCTGCTCTGAGGTCTCGCCTTCTACCAGCATGTCGCCGTGGTAGAGAGCATCGAAGTCTGCCTTGATGACGTCAGCACTCGAGTCGTCGATCCACATGACACTGAGCCTAGGAGTCGCCATTAAGGAATCATTGAGTCACGATTCGGAAAATCGTGGCAATTATTACCGGCCGGTAGGGTGCTGTCGCCGACGTATTGGGCCCGTGTCGCACTCGGGGTGATTGGCGGCATCGGTGGCAGGGTATGGGAACGGGTGAACCACTCGGGCGCCCGCATCCGTATGTAGGGCAGGTGTTATTGGACACCTGTAACTTATCGTCGATAAGTTATCGCGGATATCGTGGGGTCCAGACGACCGGCGCCGGCTGCGGAGGGACGCAACATGCTGCAGAGGATCGCTCGACTCGCCATCGCTGCGCCGCGCCGCATCATCGGGGTTGCAGTCTTGGTCTTCATCGCCGCGGCGGTCATCGGCATCCCGGTGGCTGACAGCCTGTCGCCCGGGGGTTTCCAGGATCCGCACTCGGAATCGGCACGGGCCATCAACGTGTTGACCGACAAGTTCGGCCAGAGCGGGCAGAAGATGCTGATCCTGGTGACAGCTCCCGCAGGCGCCGACAGCGAACAGGCCCGCACGGTCGGCACCGACATCGTCGACCAGCTGCAGCGGTCGCCGCTGGTATACAACGTGACCTCGCCGTGGACCGTGCCGTCGTCCGCCGCCGCTGACCTGGTCAGCACCGACGGGAAATCGGGACTGATCGTGGTCAACGTCAAAGGCGGCGAAGACGACGCGCAGAGCACCGCCCAAACCCTGTCCGACGAAGTCGTCCACGACCGCGACGGTGTCACCGTGCGCGCCGGTGGTTCGGCGATGGAGTACGCCCAAATCAACCAGCAGAACAAGGACGACCTGCTGGTGATGGAAATGATCGCGATTCCGCTGAGCTTCCTGGTGCTGGTCTGGGTGTTCGGGGGGCTGTTGGCGGCCGGACTACCGATGGCCCAGGCCGTACTGGCCGTCGTCGGCTCGATGGCGGTGTTGCGACTCGTCGCGTTTGCCACCGACGTGTCGACCTTCGCGCTCAACCTGAGCACAGCGTTGAGCCTGGCGTTGGCCATCGACTACACCCTGCTGATCATCAGCCGCTTTCGTGACGAGGTCGCTGAGGGCGGTGATCGTGACCAGGCACTGATCCGGACCATGGCCACGTCCGGGCGTACGGTGCTGTTCTCGGCGGTCACCGTGGCGTTGTCGATGTCGGCCACCGCGCTGTTCCCGATGTACTTCCTGAAGTCGTTCGCCTACGCCGGGGTGGCCACCGTGGCCTTCGTCGCGACCGCGTCGATCGTGATAACCCCGGCCGCGATCGTGCTGCTGGGTCCCCGGCTGGACGCGTTTGATATCCGCCGGCTGGCGCGTCGGGTGCTGGGCCGCGCGGAACCGGTTCACAAACCGGTCCACCAGCTGTTCTGGTACCGATCGAGCAAGTTCGTGATGCGTCGTTGGCTGCCCGTCGGTTCGGCCGTCGTCGCGCTGCTGGTGCTGCTCGGGCTTCCGTTCTTCTCGGTGAAGTGGGGTTTCCCGGATGACCGGGTGTTGCCGCAGTCGGCGTCTGCGCGTCAAGTCGGTGACGTGCTGCGCAATGACTTTGCGCACGATCCTGCGACGCAGATACCCATCGTCGTGCCCGACGCTCGTGGTCTGCGCCCGGCCGACCTCGACGCATACGCCGCCGATTTGTCTGCGGTGACCGACGTGTCGTCGGTAACCGCCCCGGGGGGCACCTTCATGGGCGGGATCCGGGTGGGGCCGCCGAGGGGGGCAACCGGGTTGGCTGACGGCAGCGCGTTCCTGACCGTGAGCAGCACGGCGCCGCTGTTTTCGCAAGCCTCCGACACCCAGCTCAAGCGGTTGCACGAGGTGGCCGAGCCAGCCGGCCGATCGGTCGCGATGGCCGGCGTCGCGCAGGTCAACCGGGACAGCGTTGATGCGGTGACCGACCGGCTTCCGATGGTGCTGGGCCTGATGGCCGCCATCACCTATGTGCTGCTGTTTCTGCTCACCGGCAGCGTGGTGCTGCCCGCGAAGGCGTTGGTCTGCAATGTGCTGTCGCTGACCGCGGCGTTCGGTGCACTGGTGTGGATTTTCCAGGACGGCCATCTCGGTGCACTCGGAACGACTCCGAGCGGGACATTGGTGGCGAATATGCCGGTCCTGCTGTTCTGCATCGCATTCGGGTTGTCCATGGACTACGAGGTGTTCCTGGTTTCCAGGATCCGCGAGTACTGGCTGAAATCTGGCGCCGTGCGACCCGCACGACCGACCCCAGCGCAGGCGCACGCCGCCAACGACGAGAGCGTGGCGCTCGGCGTGGCCCGCACCGGCCGGGTGATTACCGCGGCCGCATTGGTGATGTCGATGTCGTTCGCCGCACTCATCGCCGCGCACGTGTCGTTCATGCGGATGTTCGGCCTCGGCCTGACACTGGCCGTGGCCGCCGACGCCACGCTGGTGCGCATGGTCCTGGTACCGGCGTTCATGCATGTGATGGGCCGGTGGAATTGGTGGGCACCGAGGCCGCTGGTGTGGCTGCACGAGCGGTTCGGCATCAGCGAGGCTGGCGCCTTCGAGGAGCAGCCTGTTGCCCGGCGTGGCCGGGCCGACGCCGACGCGGCCCGTCGCAATCAGCGGTCGGTCCACGCCTCGGTGACGCGTAGTGGCTGACGTGCCGATGGGCGGTGTTCGGCGCCCTCGCGCGCGGCGCGGCTCGGGTGATCGGCTACGTCACGAAATCCTGGACGCGACCACCGAGCTGCTGCTGGACACTGGGCACGCCCGGGCGGTATCAATTCGATCGGTGGCCCAACGCGTGGGGGTGACGCCGCCGTCGATCTACCTGCACTTCGAGGACAAAGACGCGCTGCTGGACGCGGTGTGCGCGCGCTACCTGGCAAGACTCGACCAGGCAATGGAGCGGGTGGCCATTGGGCAACCGACCACGGTGGAGGTGCTGCGAGCCCAAGGTCTCGCATATGTGCAATTCGCGTTGCAGACCCCGGAGTTGTACCGGCTTGCCACCATGGGTGAGTGGCGGTCCGGCAGCAATGTCGATATCGCCCTGGACAGCTCGGCGTTCAAGCACATGCGCGCGTCCGTGCAGACGCTCATGGACGAAGGCGTGTACCGGACCGACGATCCGACCACCATCGCGTTGGAATTGTGGACCGCCGCGCACGGGGTGGCTGCCCTGTTGATCGCCAAACCGCACCTGCCGTTCGGCGACGTCGATGTCTTCGCCGACCGGGTCCTGGGCGCGGTGCTGTGCGGCCACATGGTGGCTGGTCTGGTTGGCGCCGACGCCACATCTGCGCAGCTGGTGGACTGGGTAATGGCACACCGCTGATCCGGCGCCGCGACCGCAGGCTCGAGGGGTCGCGGACTAGCTCAGCAGGGCGGGCAGCCGCTCCAGCAGCCCGGGCAGCGCTTGGCTCGCCGACTCGCGAATGCTGATCGTGGCGCTCCCGGACAACGGAGTGGGCTCGGGATTGACCTCGATCACGGCCGTGCCGCGCGCCAGTGCCAGGTCGGGTAGCCCGGCCGCTGGGTAGACGATCGCGGAGGTCCCCACCACGACCATCACGTCGGCGCGCTCCGTCGCCTCGACCGAGTGCTGCCACGGTCCTTCGGGCAGCGGCTCCCCGAACCACACGATGTCGGGCCGGATCAGGCCACCGCAGCCGCAGACCGGCGGCTCCACTTCTATCGCGGGCTCGGGCATCTCGGGCAGGGCGTCGGTGTAGGGCACACTGCAACGCGCACAACGGAATTCGAAAAGACTGCCGTGTAGGTGATGCACCGGGGTGCTGCCGGCGCGCTCGTGGAGGTCGTCGACATTTTGGGTGATGACGCTGACCTCGGCATGGTCTTGCCAGGCGGCGATCGCGCGGTGCCCGTCGTTGGGTTCCACCTTTCCCACCAGGTAATGGCGCCACAGGTACCATCCCCAGACCCGCTCGGGGTTGCGCAGCCAGCCCTGGGTGCTGGACAGCTCGTAGGGGTCGAATCGGGCCCACAATCCGTTCTTGTCATCGCGGAAAGTCGGTACGCCGCTCTCCGCGGAGATTCCCGCCCCGGTGAGCACCGTCACTCGCATCCCACAAACATAGCCGTGCTCGCCCAGATACTGGGTGATACTGGGACTGTGGAGCTGCGGGATTGGTTACGGGTCGACGTCAAGGCGGGTAAGCCGCTGTTCGACCAGCTCAGAACCCAGGTGATCGACGGAGTCCGAGCCGGGGCGTTGCCGCCCGGCAGCCGGCTTCCGACGGTGCGGGACCTGGCCGGGCAGCTGGGCGTGGCGGCCAACACCGTCGCCCGCGCCTACCGGGAGCTGGAATCGGCCGCGATCGTCGAAACCCGGGGACGCTTCGGCACTTTCATCTCCCGCTTCGATCCGACCGATGCCGCGATGGCGGCAGCGGCGAAAGAATATGTCGAAGTGGCCAAAGCGCTGGGGCTCACCAAGTCCGACGCGATGCGCTACCTCACGAACGTGCCGGACGACTGAACTCCACCAAGGTCAGGCACGGACGCAGCGGGTCGAAGACACGCAGTCGATAGACGGTCGAGCGCGCGGCGTTGAACAACCGGCCGCGGCCTTTTGGCAGCTGCAGATCGTGCACCGCGATAACACCCGGCACCTCGTTCACCAGCTCCGCGGCCTGCGCAACGGACAGGGTGAACGGCATCGGCGGCATTTTGTAGCGCAGCGAGGTTCGCATCCCGAGACGGCTCCACCTGGCGAACCAGCGCGGCGGGAGATCGAAGATCATCTGTCCGCCCGGAAATTTTCTGGCGCACTCGGTGATCAGCCCCAACGCCTGCTCGGGCTGCAGATACATCAGCAATCCTTCGGCCGTAATGAATACTGGGTCGCCAGCGTCGACGGATTCCATCCAGCTGTAGTCCAACGCCGACTGGGCGCAGACCGAGACGCGCGGCGAGCTCGGCAGCAGTCGCGCCCGAATATCGACGATTGGCGGCAGATCAACGGTCAGCCAACGGAATTGGCTGTCGCGGTGGGCGGCGTCCAGACGCCAGAAGCTGGTTTGCAGGCCTTCCGCCAGCGCCACCACGGTGGCCGACGGGTACCGATCGAGATAGCGCAGCGCCGCGATGTCGAAGGCCCGCGCCCGCAGTGCGAAGTCCTGGCCGCTGGGGCCGAACTTCGCGAAGTCGAAGTCGATCGAATCGACCAGGGTTACCGCCAGCGGATCGTCGATGATCGAGTCGCGGCGGCGGGCCTCCCGGGCGCGCGCGTTCAGGGGCAACAGGGCAGTCTCGGAGACTCCGGTGAGGGCGACTCGCTGTTTTGCGGGCTGGTGGGCGTTCACCGCAGCACCTTAACCAGTGTGCGCAGGTTACGGGTTGTGGTCGACGACTTGTAGCGCTTCTTGCCCATCGTCTGCCCGATAGTGCTGTCCAGGGTGCTGCCCTTGGGGACCTGCCAATAGATGACGCCGTCACCGCGGCTGATCTTCTCGTCGGGGCCGGCCTCGTCGGCCAGTCCGGCCAGTTCGTCGAGCACCGCGGCCTCGGCAACGAAGGTGACGTAGGACTGGTATCCATCGACCTCGCGTTCGAACGGGTATACCTCGACGAGGGTGCGCACCGTATCAACGTTGTAGGCCAGCACCCACGCGTCATAGCCGAATCTGTCGCGCAACGTGGTTTCTGCCTTCTTGCGCACCGCCGCGGTACCGGACGCCGACTCCAGCAACACGTTGCCGCTGGCCAATATGGTGCGCACATTGGCGAACCCGGCGTCGGTCAACGCCGTCGCCACTTCGGCCATCTTGAGGCTGACACCGCCGACGTTGACGCCGCGCAGAAACACCGCGTACTTGGTCATGCTCCGATTCCAGCAGGGCGCCGAAGAATGACGCAATGGGGACGTAGGCTTTTGGCATGGGACGCCAAGTCTTCGACGACAAGCTGCTGGCCGTAATCAGTGGGAACTCCATCGGGGTGCTGGCCACCATCAAGCAGGACGGGCGTCCCCAGCTGTCGAACGTGCAGTATCACTTCGACCCGCGCAATCTGGTGATACAGGTATCGATCACCGAGCCGCGGGCGAAGACCCGCAACCTGCGCCGCGACCCGCGGGCTTCGATCCTGGTCGACGCCGACGACGGATGGTCATACGCCGTTGCTGAGGGCACCGCGCAACTGACACCTCCGGCGGCAGCGGCGGATGACGGCACCGTGGAGGGGCTAATCGCCTTGTATCGCAACATCGCTGGCGAGCACCCGGATTGGGACGACTACCGGCAGGCGATGGTCACCGATCGGCGAGTGTTGCTGACGCTGCCGATCTCGCACGTGTATGGGCTGCCCCCGGGCATGCGGTAACCCCGGGGCTGGGTTGGATTGCCCCGCTCCTCGGCGGGCCGCGTCCTGCGGCCCGCATCGTCGCCGGGGCTAGGTTGGATTGCCCCGCTCCTCGGCGGGCCGCGTCCTGCGGCCCGCATCGTCGCCGGGGCTAGGTTGGATTGCCCCGCTCCTCGGCGGGCCGCGTCCTGCGGCCCGCATCGTCGCCGGGGCTAGGCTACCGGTATGGGTGAATCGACGTCCCCGCAAGAGTCCAGCTCGGAGGACGAGACCAAACGCAAGTTCCGGGAAGCCCTCGACCGCAAGATGGCGCAGTCGTCGAGCGGATCCGATCACAAGGACAGCGGCGGCAAACAGTCGCGGGCACACGGTCCGGTAGCGAACCGTCGGGAGTTCCGCCGCAAGAGCGGTTAAGCCCGTTCGGGTTGCCGCTGGAGACGCATCCGAGCCGGATGCCTACCCAGCCGTCCCGGGCGCACCGGTCAACAGCATCGGCCATAGCGGTTGCGTTGCGGTCACCGCTCTACACTGGGTGAGTGCCGAACCTGCAGCTTGTCCAAGATCCGGCCGCCGATGCGCTGCTGGACGCCAACCCATTCGCGTTGCTGGTGGGCATGTTGCTCGATCAGCAGGTGCCAATGGAGACCGCTTTCGCCGGACCAAAGAAGATCGCCGATCGGATGGGTGGCTTCGACGCCGGTGAGATAGCCGACTACGACCCGGATAAGTTCGCCGCGCTGTGCTCGGAAAAGCCTGCCATACACCGCTTTCCGGGGTCGATGGCCAAGCGCATCCAGGCGCTTGCGCAGATCATCGTGGACAGCTACGACGGGGATGCGGCCGCATTGTGGACCGCCGGTGAACCCGACGGGACCGAGTTGCTGCGACGACTCAAGGGGCTGCCCGGCTTCGGTGAGCAAAAGGCCCGGATCTTTCTGGCGTTGCTTGGCAAGCAGTACGGCGTGACGCCGAAGGGTTGGCAGGCGGCGGCCGGGGAGTTCGGCCAGCCGGGGACGTACATATCCGTCGCCGATATCGTCGACGCCCGGTCGCTTGGGCAGGTGCGGTCGCACAAGAAGCAGATGAAAGCAGCAGCCAAGGCGACAGGAAAGGCGGCAACGTGAAGACACACATCACGTGTCCGTGCGGCGAAGCCATCACCGGCAAGGACGAGGACGAGTTGGTCGAGCTGACCCAGGCCCACCTTGCCAGCGTTCATCCGGGCCTGGAGTACGACCGCGACTCCATATTGTTCATGGCGTACTGATTGGCCGTCGCCGCTGGTGCTACGGCACCACCGTTGAGCCAATCGTGGGCATGAACTGGCACTGCCGATCCTTGGTGGTGACCTGACCGAAGATCGTGGAAATGATGCTGCCCGAACCGGTGTCGGCGATGACGGTCAACGTGGTCGGCCCCTCCGGGTTGATGTCGGGGTGCGGTTTGAGGGTGGCGCTGCCGGACTTGCCGGTGGTCAGGTTCACCCAAGTGACGTTCAATGGCAACCTCTGCACGTCGGCGGGTCCCGGGGTGCCCACAGCGGTAAACACGTAGGCGGTCTGGCCGGGTCCGGGACCGGGCAGCGGGATCTTGGCCGGCCCCGCTACCGACAGTGCGGTCGCGATGGAGTTGCTGCCGTCCGTCAGGCAATTGGTGCCGATCGAGGGGTACATGAAGTCCTGGGTGGGCGGAGCGTCGGCGCCGAATCCCGGGGCTGGAGCCGGTGCGGCGGCCGGCGCAGGTGGCGCCGGTGCCGGAGCTGGTGCGGCAACCGGTTGGGCTACCCCAGGTGCCGGCACGGCGACCGGCGGGGTAGCTGCGGGCGCGGGGCCCGCGGCGTGGGCCGGATCGATGCCGGTCGGCAGATGAGCCTGCGTGCCGGGCTCCACACCCAGCGCCGGTACATGCGGCACCGGGGAGGCTTCGGGCGCGGTGACGCCATTCGGGGCCGGCACGCCCAACGCCGGAGATCCGGGAGTGGGATTGGTCGGCTCGGCCACGAACTGGTTCACCGAGGAAGCGACGTTCTTGGACTCGGTGGGCACGGCCGGATTACCCGAGAACGCGGACGCCGCGGCCATCAGCAGCTGTGCCGCCTGCGCGGGGTTCATTGCCGCCTGCTGGATTATCGGACTGAACTGGGCTAACGCCGGCAAGCCCGGTAGCTGTTGGGTGGGGTTGGGCTGCGGCGTCGCCGGGTCGGCTGCCGCGTTCGGACAAAGCGCGAACGCGGCAGCCGATGTGATGACGACAGCGGCCAAACCTTTGGGCAGACTCCAAGTGCTTGCCACGGTGGTGTTCTCCCGGTGTTCGGTGGTGGTCAGCCGTCTCGCAGACGGCTCAGGGCAGTGCGGCGAGCAACGACGGCGGACCAGGCGGTAGCGCTGGCACCGCTGCCCCAGGAGCTAGCGGAGTCGCCGCCAGGGGCGCTCCCGGGATGACCCCCGACGCGAGCGCCGGCAGGTCGGCTGGCAACGAAATCTGTTGCGGCACTTGTAGAGGAAGATACGGCAACTGCGGCAGATCGAGCTTCGCCGACGGCACGCCGGGGACAGCGGCCGCCGCCGGAGCTGCGACGGCTGCCGGCGCGGCAATCCCCGGGATCGGGGTGTTGACGCCGGGAATGGATGGAGCCGTCGCCGGCGCGGTGGCGGCTGCCGCCGGTGCGGTTGGGGTCAGTCCCGGGATGGGGGCGTTCACGCCGGGAATGGATGGAGCCGTCGCCGGCGCGGTGGCGGCTGCCGCCGGTGCGGTTGGGGTCAGTCCCGGGATGGGGGCGTTCACGCCGGGAATGGATGGAGCCGTCGCCGGCGCGGTGGCGGCTGCCGCCGGTGCGGTCGGAGTCAGTCCGGGCAGGGTAGCGGTCAGCCCGGGAGCGGGTTCTGGAGCTCGCGGGGTGCCCAGCGGCGGGGTCGCGCCGAGGGCGGTCGCGAGGTTCTGCAGAATCTGGGGCGCGTTGGCCGCCGAACTGATCAGCTGCTGCGGAATGTTGGGCACGGGTGCCGGCGCCGGCGCCGGATCTGCGTGGGCGATACCGCCCGTCAGTAGTGCGGCGGACGAACCGACCAAGACAGCGGCGGCCCGTACGTAGGTCCAGATGGTTGGCATGACTCTCCCTGAGGTAGCGATGACAGGTCCCGCGCTGAAGCTATCGCGGTACGGATGTGACTCAAGTGACACGTGTGGCATTTACTCGATCGTTATGGATACGAGTGGTTGTGGTGACCGTGGGGCCGGGTGACGGGCCCACAACGCGATCGACGGGCTCGGTGCGCTCCGTGGTCGCTAAAGTCGGGCAGATAGACATCACTTCGGCCGCCCCGGCGGCAACCATCACCCGGCGGCGCGCGATCTGGCCGGAGGCACGGGAGTCACGCGCGGCGCTGCTGCTGCTAATCCTCAGCGTTGGTGCGAGACTCGCCTGGACATACCTGGCGCCCAACGGCGCAAACTTCGTCGACCTGCACGTTTACGTGAGCGGAGCGGCGTCCCTCGACCATCCCGGCGCGCTGTACAGCTACGTCTACGCGGACCAGACACCAGACTTCCCGTTGCCGTTCACCTACCCTCCGTTCGCGGCGGTCGTCTTCTACCCCATGCATCTGGTGCCGTTCGGCCTGGTCGCTCTTCTGTGGCAGGTCGCGACGATGGCCGCGCTGTACGGCGCGGTTCGGATCAGCCAACGCCTGATGGGGGTTGCCCCTGGCACTGGTCATTACGCCGCAATGGTGTGGACGGCGATCGCCATCTGGATCGAGCCGCTGCGCAGCACCTTCGACTACGGGCAGATCAACGTGCTGCTGATGTTGGCGGCGCTTTGGGCCGCCTACACCACGCGGTGGTGGCTATCGGGCCTGCTGGTCGGGGTGGCCACGGGTGTCAAGTTGACGCCGGCGATCACCGCCGTCTACCTCGTCGGCGTTCGGCGGTTGCGTGCCGCCGCATTCTCAGTGGTCGTGTTCCTTGCCACCGTCGGCGTGTCGCTACTGGTCGTCGGTGATGAGGCCCGCCACTACTTCACCGACCTGGTGGGCGACGCTGGCCGGGTTGGGCCCATCGGCACCTCGTTCAATCAATCCTGGCGCGGCGCGATTTCGCGGATCCTCGGCCACGACGCCGGTTTCGGTCCGCTGGTGCTGGCCGCGATCGCCATCACCGCGGTGGTGGCCGTCCTGGCCTGGCGGGCGCTCGACAGGTCCGATCGGCTGGGCAAGCTACTGGTGGTCGAGTTGTTCGGCCTGCTGCTCTCGCCGATCTCCTGGACGCACCACTGGGTGTGGCTGGTGCCGCTGATGATCTGGCTGATCGACGGGCCACTGCGCGAACGCGCGGGCGCCCGGGTCTTGGGCTGGGGCTGGTTGACGCTGACCATCATCGGCGTGCCTTGGTTGCTGAGCTTTGCCCAGCCGAGCATCTGGCAGATTCACCGGCCCTGGTATCTGGCCTGGGCCGGGCTGGTCTACGCAGTAGCGACGCTGGCGACCTTGGGCTGGATCGCCGCCTCGCGTCGAGCATCACGCGCGAATTCGATCCAGACGCACAGCTGATCAGGTCGCAAACATTCCGTTGATATCGCGCGCCATCGCGATGTCGTTTTCTGTGATACCACCCACGGCATGCGTAACCAGCGCGAAAGTTACTGTTCGCCAACGGATATCGATATCCGGGTGATGATCTACCTGCTCGGCGCGCTCGGCCACCCGGCGCACGGCGTCGATACCGGCCATAAACGTCGGAAACTTGATCGACCTGCGTAGGACACCATCGGCGCGCTCCCAGCCGTGCAGGTCGGGCAGTGCGGCGTCTACTTGCTCATCCGTTAACACAGCCATACCTCGACGGTATACCGTCACAGCTCATGCCGAACCAGATCGTGGTTGCCGGAGCCATCGTCTGCGGCTCCACGGTCTTGGTGGCGCAACGCGTTCGGCCACCGGAGTTGGCGGGCCGCTGGGAACTTCCCGGCGGTAAGGTTGCCGCTGGCGAAACCGAGCGCGCCGCACTGGCCCGCGAGCTCGCCGAAGAACTGGGGCTCGGGGTGGCCGACCTCGCGGTGGGCGAGCGCCTTGGCGGCGATATCGCACTGAATGACACGACGACGCTGCGGGCGTATTGGGTGCGTCTGCTTCGCGGCGAACCGCATGCCCATGACCACCGGGCGCTGCGCTGGGTGACGGCGGCCGAACTGCACGATGTCGACTGGGTGCCGGCCGACCGAGGCTGGCTTGTAGACCTGGCGCGAACCCTCTGAGGTCTTGTCGAAGACGTCCACGGTTTCGTTGCGAAAAAGCCACAACGCCGCCGTCAACTTGGTTAGAACAACGTGACATAACGTTAACTTGGGTTTGCATACCCGTAGCGACCACGGTGGTTGTCTGGACCCGTGGCGGCAGCTTGACGAAAGGGATCCCCGGCCAAGCCGACCGGGGAGCGACGGGCCCAAAGCGGCGTGATGGCCCGGTTCGCAACGTCCTGCGAATGCGGTCGAGTGCCGACAGCCCTGCCCCACACCGCTGATGACGAGGAGGGTCATTCTTTGACTGCCACACCTCATGTCGGTGGACCGCTCGAGGAGCTGTTGGGGCGCAGCGGGCGCTTCTTCACTCCGGGAGAGCCCTCGGCCGACCTGCGCACCGTAACCCGGCGCGGCGGTCGCGAAGGTGACGTCTTCTACCGCGACCGGTGGAGTCACGACAAGGTGGTCCGCTCCACGCACGGAGTCAACTGCACCGGATCCTGCTCATGGAAGATCTACGTGAAAGACGGGATCATCACCTGGGAAACCCAGCAGACCGACTACCCCTCGGTGGGCCCGGACCGGCCCGAATACGAGCCGCGAGGTTGTCCCCGCGGTGCCTCGTTCTCGTGGTACAGCTACTCGCCCACCCGGGTGCGCTATCCCTACGCCCGGGGCGTGCTGGTTGCGATGTACCGGGAAGCCAAGGCCCGCCTGGGTGACCCGGTGCTGGCGTGGGCCGACATCCAGGCGGATCCGGTGCGCCGCCGCCGCTATCAGCAAGCCCGCGGCAAGGGCGGGCTGGTCCGGGTGAGCTGGGCCGAGGCCAGCGAGATGGTAGCCGCGGCCCACGTGCACACCATCAAGACATACGGCCCGGACCGGGTTGCCGGCTTCTCGCCGATCCCGGCGATGTCAATGGTCAGCCATGCCGCGGGGTCCCGGTTCGTCGAGCTGATCGGCGGCGTGATGACGTCGTTCTACGACTGGTACGCCGACCTGCCGGTGGCCTCGCCGCAGGTGTTCGGCGACCAGACCGATGTGCCGGAATCCGGCGACTGGTGGGACGCGTCGTATCTGGTCATGTGGGGCTCCAACGTTCCGATCACTCGAACCCCTGACGCGCACTGGATGGCGGAGGCCCGCTATCGCGGCGCCAAAGTTGTTGTCGTCAGTCCCGACTACGCCGACAACACCAAGTTCGCCGACGAGTGGGTGCGCTGCGCCGCGGGTACCGACACCGCGCTCGCGATGGCGATGGGCCACGTGATTCTCTCGGAATGTTACATACGTAACCAGGTCGGATTCTTCGCCGACTATGCCCGCCGCTACACCGACCTACCGTTTCTGATCAAGCTGGAACGGCGCGGCGACATGCTGGTGCCCGGAAAGTTCTTGACCGCGGCCGACATTGGTGAAGAAATCGAGAACGCAGCGTTCAAACCCGCGCTGTTGGATGAGGTCACCGACACCGTCGTCGTCCCGCAGGGTTCACTGGGGTTCCGTTTCGGTGAAGACGGCGTCGGAAAGTGGAACCTGGACCTGGGCTCGGTGGTGCCGGCGCTAAGCGTGGAGATGGACAACGCTGTCCACGGTGATCGCGGTGCCGAACTGGTTGCGCTGCCCAGTTTCGACACCGTCGATGGCCATGGTGAGACGGTGTCGCGCGGGGTCCCGGTGCGCCGGGTGGGCGACCATCTGGTGTGCACGGTGTTCGACCTGATGCTGGCCCACTACGGGGTGGCGCGCCCGGGGCTGCCCGGCGAATGGCCGACCGGTTACGACGACGCCGCCCGGCAGAACACGCCGGCCTGGCAGGAGCCGATCACCGGGGTGCCGGCCGCGCAGGCGATCCGGGTCGCCAGGGAGTTCGCCCGCAACGCAGAGGAATCCGGCGGGCGCTCGATGATCATCATGGGCGGTGGCATCTGTCACTGGTTCCACAGTGACGTTATGTACCGCTCGGTGCTGGCGCTGCTGCTGTTGACCGGCTCGATGGGACGCAACGGTGGCGGATGGGCTCACTATGTCGGCCAGGAGAAGGTGCGTCCGCTGACGGGATGGCAGACGATGGCGATGGCCACCGACTGGTCGCGGCCACCTCGTCAGGTGCCCGGCGCGTCGTACTGGTACACGCACACCGACCAGTGGCGTTACGACGGATATGGGGCAGACAAGCTGGCCAGCCCGGTGGGCCGCGGCAGATTCACCGGCAAGCACACCATGGACCTGCTCACCTCGGCCACGGCGATGGGCTGGAGCCCCTTCTATCCGCAGTTCGATCGGTCCAGCCTCGACGTCGCCGACGAGGCGCAGGCCGCGGGCCGCGACATCGGCAATTACGTCACCGAACAACTCGCCCAGCGCAAGCTGAAGCTCGCGATAACCGATCCGGACGATCCGGTCAACTGGCCACGGGTGCTCACCGTTTGGCGGGCGAACCTGATCGGCTCGTCGGGCAAGGGTGGCGAGTATTTCCTGCGGCATCTGCTGGGCACCGACTCCAACGTACAGGCCGACCCGCCCGCCGACGGCGTACATCCCCGGGATGTGGTGTGGGACAGAGAGATTCCGGAAGGAAAACTCGATCTGATGATGTCGATCGACTTCCGGATGACGTCGACGACGCTGGTGTCGGATGTCGTGCTGCCCGCCGCGACCTGGTACGAGAAGGCCGACCTGTCCAGCACCGACATGCACCCCTATGTGCATTCGTTCAGTCCGGCGATTGACCCGCCTTGGGAAACCCGTTCGGACTTCGACGCATTCGGCGCCATCGCGCGTGCCTTCAGTGCGCTGGCAAAGGGGCATCTGGATACCCGCACCGATGTCGTGCTGACCGCGCTGCAGCATGACACTCCGGATGCCATGGCATATCCCGACGGCACCCAACATGATTGGCTTCAGAACGGGGAAGTCCCGGTACCGGGCCGGACGATGAGCAAGCTCACCGTGGTAGAGCGGGACTACACCGCAATCTACGACAAATGGTTGACCCTCGGACCGCTCATCGACCAGTTCGGGGTGACCACCAAGGGATACACCGTCCATCCCTTCCGGGAAGTCAGTGAATTGGCCGCAACGTTCGGCGTGATGAATTCCGGTGTGGCGGTAGGCCGTCCGGCCATCACCACGGCTCGGAGGATGGCCGACGTGATACTGACCCTGTCGGGGACATGCAACGGGCGGCTCGCCGTCGAAGGATTCCTCGAGCTGGAGAAGCGCACCGGGCAGCGGCTGGCCCACCTGGCAGAGGGCAGCGAGGAACGCCGTATCACCTACGCCGATACCCAGGCGCGGCCGGTCCCGGTGATCACCAGCCCGGAGTGGTCCGGCAGCGAGACCGGTGGCCGCCGCTACGCCCCGTTCACGATCAACATCGAGCACCTCAAGCCGTTCCACACGCTGACCGGGCGAATGCACTTCTACCTGGCCCACGACTGGGTTGAGGAGCTCGGCGAACAGTTGCCCGTCTATCGGCCGCCGCTGGATATGGCGCGGCTGTTCAACCAGCCGGAACTCGGCTCCACCCTGGATGATTCCGACGGCGTCGGGCTCACCGTGCGCTACCTGACGCCGCACTCCAAGTGGTCGTTCCACTCCACATACCAGGACAACCTATACATGCTGTCCCTGTCCCGTGGCGGACCGACGATGTGGATGAGCCCTGGCGATGCAGCGAAAATTAAAGTGCACGATAACGATTGGGTAGAAGCGGTCAATGCCAACGGCGTCTATGTGTGCCGGGCGATCGTCTCGCACCGAATGCCCGACGGTGTGGTGTTCGTCTACCACGTGCAGGAGCGCACCGTCGACACACCGCGTACCGAGACCAACGGTAAACGCGGTGGCAACCACAACGCGCTGACCCGGGTGCGCATCAAGCCCAGCCACCTGGCCGGTGGCTACGGCCAGCACGCGTTCGCGTTCAACTACCTCGGCCCGACCGGCAACCAGCGCGACGAGGTGACCGTGGTGCGGCGGCGCAGCCAGGAAGTGCGGTACTGATCAATGAAGGGCCCGAGCGACGCTTGCGGAGCGAGACGATGAAGGTCATGGCGCAGATGGCGATGGTGATGAACCTCGATAAATGCATTGGCTGCCATACCTGCTCGGTGACCTGCAAGCAGGCCTGGACCAATCGCGACGGCACCGAGTACGTGTGGTTCAACAATGTCGAAACCCGTCCGGGTGTGGGCTATCCCCGCACCTACGAGGATCAGCAACGGTGGCGCGGGGGATGGGTGCGCGACAAGAAGGGCCGGCTGCGGCTGCGCGACGGCGGCCGTGTCCACAAGCTGCTGCGTATCTTCGCCAACCCGAAGCTGCCCACCATCGACGACTACTACGAGCCGTGGACCTATGACTACGAAAACCTGACATCGGCGCCGGCGGGTGACACCTTTCCGACGGCGGCGCCGCGAAGCCTGATCAGCGGCAAGCCGATGAAGGTGTCGTGGGGATCGAACTGGGACGACAACCTGGCCGGATCGCCGGAGATCGTGCCGAACGACCCGGTCCTGAAGAAGGTCAGTGACGAGGTCAAGCTGAAGCTCGAAGAGACCTTCATGTTCTACCTGCCGCGGATTTGCGAGCACTGCCTGAACCCGTCGTGCGTGGCGTCCTGCCCGTCCGGGGCGATGTACAAGCGCACCGAGGACGGCATCGTGCTCGTCGACCAGGACCGCTGCCGCGGCTGGCGGATGTGTGTGTCCGGATGTCCTTACAAGAAAGTGTATTTCAACCACAAGACCGGCAAGGCCGAGAAGTGCACGCTGTGCTATCCGCGCATCGAGGTAGGGCTACCGACGGTGTGCTCGGAAACGTGTGTGGGGCGGCTGCGCTACCTCGGGCTGGTGCTCTACGACGTCGACCGGGTGCTTGAGGCCGCGTCGGTGGAGAACGACACCGACCTGTACGAGGCACAGCGCCGGATCCTGTTGGATCCCAACGACCCAGCGGTGATCGCCGGCGCACGAGCGGAAGGCATCGCCGAGGAGTGGATCGAGGCGGCACAACGGTCGCCGGTGTACGCGCTGATCAGCACCTACCGGGTGGCGTTGCCCCTGCACCCGGAATACCGCACCATGCCGATGGTTTGGTACATCCCGCCGCTGTCACCGGTGGTGGACGCGGTCAGCCACGACGGGCACGACGGGGAGGAGCTGGGCAACCTGTTCGGCGCGCTCGAGGCGCTGCGCATCCCGATCGCCTACCTGGCCGAGCTGTTCACCGCGGGCGACACCGAGGTGGTCGCCGGCGTGCTGCGGCGGCTGGCGGCGATGCGGTCCTACATGCGCGATATCAACCTGGGCCGCGAAACCCAGCCGCACATCCCGCACGCCGTCGGGATGACCGAAGAACAGATCTACCAGATGTACCGACTGTTGGCTGTGGCGAAATACGAAGACCGCTACGTCATTCCGACATCGTACGCGGCGGATCTGCCCGCCGCGGCGATGACCGACGAGATGGGGTGCTCGTTGTCGGTCGATGGCGGACCGGGCATGTATGAGTCCGGTCCCGTCGGCCACGGCAGCGGTGTTCCGGTGCCGATCGCCGTGGAAAGCTTCCACGCCCTGCAGCACCGGCAGGCAGGTGGGCGGGAGGCGGACGGCCGATCCAGGGTGAACCTGCTCAACTGGGATGGCAATGGTGCGCCGGACGGACTATTCCCGGAGTCCGGCCGCAGCCCCGAAGCGGTGCAGCGATGAAGTTGCTGTCCCGTGTCCTGCACCGTTCCAGCGCACCGATGATGCAGGACCGGCTGGTGTGGCAGTCGGCCTCGCTGCTGCTGGCCTATCCGGATGATGGGCTGGCCGAGCGGCTGGACACCGTCGATGCGCTGCGGGCCCACCTAACCGGGCCGGCGGCGGCGCTGCTCGGACAAACGGTCGCGGCACTGCGGGCAATGCCGGCGATGGCTGCGGCGACCCGGTACGTCGAAACCTTCGACATGCGACGCCGATCCACGATGTATCTGACGTACTGGACCGCCGGGGACACCCGCAATCGCGGCCGGGAGATGCTGGCGTTCGCCACCGCCTATCGGGACGCCGGCGCCGAGCCACCGCGCGACGAGGCGCCCGATCACCTGCCCGTCGTGCTCGAGTTCGCCGCCACCGTCGACCCCGCGGCCGGACGCCGGCTGCTGAGCAAGCACCGTGTTCCGATCGACGTGTTGCGCGCGGCCCTGGCCGATGCCCAGTCACCCTATGAGCACACCGTGGCCGCGGTCTGCGCGACGCTGCCGGTTGCCTCCGACCAGGAAGCGCGTCGTGCGAAGCGCCAGGCCGGCCATCTTCTGGAAGCCGGGCCGCCAGCGGAAGCCGTTGGCCTGCAACCGTTTACCTTGACGGTCCCGCCCAAGCGCAGTGAGGCAGGCTGACGTTGGCCGACCTGAACCTGGTTGAGATCTTCTGGGACGACGCGCCTTACGTCGTTCTGGCGATCGCGGTGGTCGGCACCTGGTGGCGGTATCGCCACGACAAGTTCGGCTGGACTTCCCGCTCGTCGCAGCTCTATGAGTCACGGCTGCTGTCGATCGGCAGCCCGATGTTCCATTTCGGCAGCCTGCTGGTGATCATGGGCCACGTCATGGGCTTGTTCATTCCCGAATCCTGGACCAAGGCGTTCGGAATGAGCGATCACCTGTACCACCTGCAGGCGCTATTGCTCGGCGCGCCCGCCGGATTCGCCACCCTGATCGGTATCGGATTGCTGATCTATCGGCGGCGCACCCAGACACCGGTGTGGTTGGCCACTACCCGTAACGACAAGCTGATGTACCTGGTGCTGGTGTGCGCGATCGTGGCCGGTCTGGCCTGCACGCTGATGGGCGGCACGCACGAAGGCGACATACACGACTACCGGAAATCGGTGTCGGTCTGGTTCCGGTCGATCTGGATGCTGGCGCCGCGTGGGGATCTGATGGCGCAGGCGCCACTGTATTACCAGGTGCACGCGCTGATCGCGCTCGCACTGTTTGCCCTCTGGCCGTTTACCCGATTGGTACACGCGTTCAGCGCGCCCGTCGCCTATCTGTTTCGGCCCTACATCGTCTACCGCAGCCGCGAGGTGGCGGCTAGACACGAGCTGATCGGTTCAGCGCCGCGCCGCCGCGGCTGGTAAGAGGCCCAACAAGCTGCTCAGTTCGCCATTGTGAGGCCCCCGCTGCCACAATCACCGACGTGCCTTTCCGCAATGTCGCCATCGTCGCCCACGTCGACCATGGCAAGACCACCCTGGTCGATGCCATGTTGCGGCAGTCTGGCGCCCTACACGAACGCGGTGAGCTGCAGGAACGGGTGATGGACACCGGCGACCTGGAGCGGGAAAAGGGCATCACCATCCTGGCCAAGAACACCGCCGTGCACCGCCATCACAGTGACGGGACAGTGACCGTCATAAACGTGATCGACACCCCGGGGCACGCCGACTTCGGCGGTGAGGTGGAGCGCGGGTTGTCCATGGTGGACGGGGTGCTGCTCCTGGTCGACGCGTCCGAGGGGCCGTTGCCGCAGACGCGGTTCGTGCTGCGCAAGGCGTTGGCCGCGCACCTGCCGGTGATTCTGGTGGTCAACAAGACGGACCGGCCCGACGCGCGCATCGCCGAGGTCGTGCACGCCAGCCACGACCTGTTGCTCGACGTGGCCAGCGACCTCGACGACGAGGCGGCCGCGGCCGCCGAACACGCGCTGGGCCTGCCAACGCTGTACGCGTCCGGGCGGGCGGGGGTGGTGAGTACCACGGCGCCGCCGGACGGCCAGGTTCCCGACGGCACCAACCTGGACCCGCTGTTCGAGGTCCTGTTGGAGCATGTTCCGCCGCCGAAGGGTGACCCGGACGCGCCGCTGCAGGCGCTGGTTACCAACCTGGACGCGTCGGCCTTTCTGGGTCGGCTGGCGCTGATCCGCATCTACAACGGCAAGCTGCGCAAAGGTCAACAGGTGGCGTGGATGCGCGAGGTGGATGGGGTGCCCGTCATCACCAGCGCCAAGATCACCGAGTTGCTGGCCACCGAGGGCGTCGAGCGCAGCGCCACCGACGAGGCGATCGCCGGCAACATCGTGGCCGTAGCGGGGCTGCCCGAGATCATGATCGGCGACACGCTCGCGGATCCCGACCACGCCCACGCTCTGCCGCGCATCACCGTCGACGAACCGGCCATCTCGGTGACGATCGGCACCAACACCTCGCCGCTGGCCGGCAAGGTTTCCGGGCACAAGCTGACCGCGCGCATGGTCGGCAGCCGGCTGGACACCGAATTGGTCGGCAACGTCTCGATCCGCGTCCTCGACATCGGCCGGCCCGACGCGTGGGAGGTGCAGGGCCGCGGCGAGCTAGCGCTGGCCGTGCTGGTCGAGACGATGCGCCGGGAGGGCTTCGAGCTCACGGTCGGCAAACCGCAGGTGGTCACCAAGACGATCGACGGCCAGCGCCACGAGCCGTTCGAGGCGATGACGATCGACTGTCCCGAGGAGTTCGTCGGCGCCATCACCCAACTTATGGCCGGTCGCAAGGGCCGCATGGAGGAGATGACCAACCATGCCGCCGGCTGGGTCCGGATGGATTTCGTCGTGCCCAGCCGCGGCCTGATCGGCTTCCGCACCGACTTCCTCACCCTCACCCGCGGCACCGGCATCGCCAACGCCGTGTTCGACGGCTACCGGCCGTGGGCGGGGGAGATCCGGGCCCGGCACACCGGGTCCCTGGTATCCGACCGGTCCGGCACGATCACGCCGTTCGCGCTGCTCCAACTCTCCGACCGGGGCCAATTCTTCGTCGAGCCCGGCCAGGAGACCTACGAGGGCATGGTTGTCGGGATCAACCCCCGTCCGGAGGATCTCGATATCAACGTCACCCGGGAGAAGAAGCTGACCAACATGCGGTCGTCGACCGCGGATGTAATCGAGACGCTGGCCAAGCCGCTCGAACTCGATCTCGAGCGCGCGATGGAGTTCTGCGCGCCCGACGAATGCGTCGAGGTCACTCCGGAGATCGTGCGGGTCCGCAAGGTCGAGCTGGCTGGCACCGCCCGGGCTCGCAGCCGGGCGCGCGCCAAGGCCCGGGGCTAGCCTAGGTGCCGCCCACACCGCACGAGCGTAACGGTGCAGCGAGATCCGGCCCGGTTTTGCGCAGCGGCGTTACGCTCGCGGGGCGCGGAGGCGGTCAGGCGCTCGCTACCCTGATGCTCGTGCTGCAACGAGCCCGCCAGGTCTGCATGACGATCGGCATCGTGGTCTCGCTGCTGGGTCTGGTGTTGTCGGGGTGTACCGTCAGCCCGCCGCCGGCGCCGCAGAGCACCGATACGCCGCGCAGCACCCCGCCCCCGCCGCAGCGTCCCACCCAGATCATCATGGGCATCGACTGGATCGGCCCCGGGTTCAACCCGCATCTGCTGTCCGACCTGTCTCCGGTGAACGCGGCAATCAGCGCGCTGGTGTTGCCCAGTGCGTTCCGGCCGGTTCCCGATCCCGACACGCCGACCGGTTCGCGCTGGGAGATGGACCCGACCCTGTTGGTTTCCGCCGACGTGACCAACGAACGCCCGTTCACGGTGACCTACAAGATCCGGCCGGAGGCGCAGTGGACGGACAACGCCCCGATCGCGGCCGACGACTTCTGGTACCTGTGGCAGCAGATGGCCACCCAGCCTGGCGTCGTCGACCCGGCCGGATACGACCTGATCACCAGTGTCCAGTCACTCGAAGGCGGTAAGCAGGCGGTCGTCACCTTCGCGCAGCCGTACCCCGCGTGGCGTGAGTTGTTCAGCAACATCCTGCCGGCGCACATCGTGAAGGACATCCCGGGCGGCTTCGCGGCCGGCCTGGCCCGGGCCTTGCCGGTCACGGGTGGACAGTTCCGGCTGGAGAACATCGACCCGCAGCGCGACGAAATCCTGATCGCCCGCAACGACCGTTACTGGGGGCCACCGGCCAAACCGGCCCTCATTCTCTTCCGCCGGGCCGGGGCGCCGGCCGCGCTGGCCGATTCGGTACGTAACGGGGACACCCAGGTGGCTCAGGTACATGGCGGCTCGGCGGCATTCGCCCAGTTGTCGGCCATCCCCGACGTGCGGACCGCCCGGATAGTCACCCCTCGAGTCATGCAGTTCACGTTGCGCGCAAACGTACCCAAACTGGCCGACAACCAGGTTCGCAAGGCGATTTTGGGGTTGCTTGACGTGGATCTGCTCGCCGCCGTGGGCGCCGGCACCGACAACACCGTCACCCTGGACCAAGCGCAGATCCGGTCGCCGAGCGACCCGGGTTACGTACCCACCGCACCTCCCGCGATGAGCACCACGACAGCGCTGGGCCTGTTGGAGGCCTCGGGATTCCAGGTCGAGAGCAACACATTTGCATCGCCTGCGCCGGCGGGCCCCGATTCGACGACCACGCCGGTGAGCACCGGGCCGCCGGAAGTCATCCGCGGCCGGATCAGCAAGGACGGCAAGCAACTGTCGCTGGTCATCGGGGTGGCCGCCAATGACCCGACCGCGGTGGCCGTCGCCAACACGGCCGCCGACCAGTTGCGCAACGTCGGTATCGCCGCGACTGTGTTGGCGCTGGACCCGCCGACGCTTTATCGCGAGGCGCTGAACGACAATCGGGTGGACGCCATCGTGGGCTGGCGGCAGGCCGGCGGAAACCTGGCGACCCTGTTGGCCTCTCGTTACGGTTGCCCCGCACTACAGGTGACGACGGTCCCGGCCGCCAATGCGCCGACGACGGCACCCTCTGGACCCGCTGGCTCGACGCCGTCCGCCGCGCCCGACACTGCCACGCCGACGCCGACGGCCCCGCGCCGCCCACCCGACCCTGGTGCGCTGGTGAAAGCGCCTTCGAACCTCACCGGCATCTGCGACCGCAGCATCCAGTCGAACATCGATGCCGCCCTCAACGGCACCAAGAACATCAACGACGTGATCACCGCGGTCGAACCGCGACTGTGGAACATGTCGACGGTGTTGCCGATTTTGCAGGACACCACGATCGTCGCGGCCGGCCCGAGCGTGCAGAACGTCAGCCTGTCCGGTGCGGTACCCGTCGGCATCGTCGCCGACGCCGGCCAATGGATCAAGATCGGGCGATAGCCGCTGGTCACGCGGCCGGAATCGTCAGTTGGGTCTGCTGGCTTTCACGTGCGGCAGGATCATGGCATCGACGATGCGGCTGAGTTGCTCGCGGTCGGGCGGCGATCCGGTGAACAACACATGCTGATGCAGCAGGGCGGGCCCAATGCGCGCGGTCATGGGCGTGAGAATCGCGGGGTCGATTTCGCCGGAGCGTACGCCGGCCTGCAGGATTGATTCGACGATTCGCAGCCGCGGGGCCCACACGGAGTTGACGAAGATAGCGCGCAATTCGGGCTCGTGCAGGAGCTGGCCGACGATCTCCATGCTGGGGAGGGCGGTTCTGCCGGCCAGGATTTCGCAGTTGGCGGTAAACACCGCCAGGAGATTCTCCCGCGCCGATCGGTCAGCGCGCGGTTCGGGCACCGGCGGGACGGCGTATTGCACCGCGGCCAAAGCCAGTTCACGTTTGTCGGCCCAGCGCCGATACAACGCGGCTTTGCCGGTTTGGGCGCGCGCCGCGATCCCTTCCATGGTCAGCCCGGCGTACCCGACGGCCCTCAACTCGGCCAGCGTCGCCTCGTATAGCGCACGCTCCAGCACCTCGCCTCGCCGCCGGTATCGGTTGGTTTTCGAGGGTGCGCTCACCGTCATGCTGCGATAGTAGCCAACACGGGCTTTCCGTTCGCTGCGGTCGGGCCGCCGAGCCCTCAGCTGAGGCCGTTGTGCTAGCCGGCGGCGGGTGAGCGAGGTACTACGGATGAGCGGGTCCTTGACGCAAGGGCCCCCACGGCACCTCCGGCTAGGCCCGCCATCGTCAGTTGGGACCAAGAGGTTCCCGAGGGCCCCCCCGCCGCGGATACCGGGAGAGTTTTCGCCAACGGGGTGATCGCTTTGTCCGCAACCCAGCTAGGGGGTACCGACAATCCCCCGATCGAGCCCGCTCTTCCGATAGCTGCCGACACCGGGCTAACGGCGTTGTGTAGCGCCTCCAAGGGGGCGCGCAGCGCGCCGAGGCGCAGCAGCGCCGGCAGCTTGCTCAACGCGAAGCGTTGCATCATCTGGCCCATGTTGGAGCCCTCCATCATGGCCAGTGCATATTCCACGGGTACCGTTGCGATTCGAATGGCCATCATGGGGTAGGAAGCCTTCTGCAACGCCGACAGCAGCGCCTGCAGCCTCGCAGGCAGATTGCCCGTCGTGGGCGATGCGACCAGCCGCAGCGTCTCGGACACCGAACCGATGAGTTCGTGGAGGGACGTCAACGGTCGCGCCGCGGC
The DNA here is from genome assembly GCF_963853665.1 of Mycobacterium decipiens. NCBI lineage: Bacteria > Bacillati > Actinomycetota > Actinomycetes > Mycobacteriales > Mycobacteriaceae > Mycobacterium > Mycobacterium decipiens. Next base: position 4,001,600 of record NZ_OY970459.1, on the reverse strand, counting down.
GTGCGTAACGGTGGCCTTGCCCACAGCCTGCGCCACCGCCGCGAGCTGGCCGGCCCGCCCGCTGGGGTTGGTCGTCGGCGCCGGGGGTGCGAACGGCGTCAGTTGTGATGCGGCTGACGCGGTGGCGGCATACTCGTACATCGCTTCGGCATCCTGCACCCACATTTCGGTGTAGTGGGCTTCGGTAATCGCGATCGCTGGAGTGTTCTGTCCGAAAAAGTTGGTCGCGATGAGCGCCAACAACAACGCTCGGTTGGCCACGATCAGGGGAGGCGGCACCGTCTTCGCGAAGGCCATTTCGAAGGCGGCTGCCACCAGCTTGGCCTTGGTAGCGACGAACTCGGCTAGGCTAGCGGTCGCGGTGATCCAGGCCAGATAGGGCGCGGCGGCGGCCGCCATCAACAGCGACGACGGCCCCAGCCACCCGAACGTCAGCCCGGTGATCTCGGAATCGTAAGAACTTGCCGCAGCGTATAGGCCTTCGGCCACCTTGTCCCAGGCTGCGGCCGCGGTCAGCCATGATCCGACTCCCGCACCGGTGTACATTCTGCCGGAGTTGACCTCCGGTGGTAACGCTGCGAAATCCATTGTCGCTCAGCCTCTCTACGCGCCGGCGATGGTGGCGTTGGCGGTTTCGGTTGCCGCATACGAGCGCGCACTGGTTTGCAGTGTGGAGACAAAAAAGTCATGGATCGCGCGGGCCCGGGCGCTGACTTCCAGATACAGCTCGCCGTGCGCGGCGAACAACGCGGCGGTGAGCGTCGAGACCTCATCGGCAGCGGCGGGAACCACTCCGGTGGTAGCCGGCGCCGCGGAGGCGTCATTGGCGCTCATGGCCGCGCCGATCCCCTGCAGCTTGCTGGCCGATGCCGTCAACATCTCGGGCTGTGTGGTGACGAACGACACGCGTAAATCTCCTTCCAAAAACCAGGTGGTTAGGCGTCGAGCAATTTCGAACGTCTGGCGGGGGACAGCGACGAGCTACGGTTCCGGCACAGCGTTGTAGACGGGCTCGTTCACTATGTGATCTTCACCATAGCGGCTTTGGTCACGAAACGGTAGCGATTTGCCGAGAAAATATTTTTGCCGCGCCCGGCGCCGCCCTTCGCGGGTGGCAGCGGCGCGCCCGCGGCAAGGGCCGGCGCCCTCGTTGAGCGCGATGTCAGCTGCCTCGCCGGGTGCGCGCCAGCAGGGTGCGGGCGTAGCCGAAGCTGAATGTGCTACCCACGATCACCGACGGGGCGAAGGCCGCGGCGATGTGCGGCGTGCCGGTGAGCGCGTGGCCCACAATCAGCCACAACGTCGCCAGCATTGACGTCCCCACGGTGGCCAACCAGAAGCCGCGCACGGGATCCGACGGCATGCGGAACAGTCGTTCCAGCACCAGTGCCAGCACCAGCGTCGTCGACGCGCTCACCGCTGCCTGCGTGCAGCCCACGCGCAGCGCCACCTCCGCGCCCAAGTGCCCGTGGGTCAACGCGGCCCAGCCGCCGCGAGCTACGCCCCCGGCCAGTGCGACTAACGCGGTGCGTGCCCCCTGCGTAGTAGGTGTGCTTATCGGGCCAACCGCCTGCGCAGCAGGCCAACGAATCCGCCGGCGATGTTAGCCAGGTCAAGGGGCAGCCAGATCAGCAGCGCTTCCCCCTCGGCGTAGGCAGGGGTGAGCTTGGCAAAGAACCGTGCGTCGGGATCGTGGTCGAGGAGGCGCAGCTGCGAGGCGTCATACGGTATGGCGTTCGAGCGCACGATCCAGGGGTCCTCGCCGACCGGGACGTAGCGTCGCTGAGCGCTGGCCGCGCGCGCCAGGGCGTCGATGTCGGCCGGCGTCGCGAACTTGTGACTCGGATAGATCCGCGGCACCGTGGCGAGCAGGCGGTAGGCCGCCGGCGATGAGCAGCGGGTCACATAGACCAGCGGGGTGCGCGGGTGGCGAAGCTTGAACCGCAGGGCCTGGCGCAGCTCGAAGAGCCCGGTGAGCGTGCCGCCGTGATATCCGGGCCGGAAGAACACGCCCGCGTTTAGCAGTGCGTACCTGCGTCCGTCGTGTTCCAGGTATTCGAAGGCGGCATAGGAGAAGCCCGCGAACTCGAGATCCGCATCGTAGAACAGCGCGAAGCGGCCAGCGCCGGCACTGAACACCATCGCCGCGAACTCGTCGCGCGTGTGGCCGTAGCAGGTCTCGCTGTAGACACCGTAGAGAAGATCCACCAGCGCGTAGCGCTGGTTGGGATCTAGTGACGCCGATCGGAGGTGTTCGCTGCGGACGATGCGCTTCGGATTCGCCGGTGATGAGCGTCTCGTCGAGGGCAGGGATGGTAGCCGCATTGCACCGTCCTCCGGCGTATGGTTGGCGAGTGGCTGGATTGAGTAGCCAAATGCGTTGGTGCTGACGGAGTCTCGCGCCATGCCAGCGTCGTGTTCATCCTCGGCGATGAGCGCCAACAACAACGCACGGTTGGCCGCGATCAGGGGTGGCGGCATTGCTTCGTCGCGCTACGTGTCGGCGATGGTGGCGTTGACGGACTCAGTTGCCGCAAGCGCGCTCGCACCGGCTTGCAGTGTGGAGACAAAAACGTCATGGATCGTACGGGCCCAGGCGTTGACCTCCACATACAGTTCGCCGTGCGCGGCGAACAACGCGGCGGTGAGCGTCGACATCTCATCGGCGGCGGGAACGGCTCCGGTGGTATCCGGCGCCGCGGAGGCGTCATTGGCGCTCATGGCCGCGCCGATCCCTGCAGCTTGCTGGCCGATGCCGTCAACATCTCGGGCGGTGTGGTGACGAACGACACGCGTGAATCTCCTTCCACGAACCGGTTTGGGCGCCGAACAATTTCGACGTCTGGCGGGGGCAGCGACGATTGCCGACCCCATTGTAGACGTAGTCGTTCACTATCCGGTGTTGACCGTAGCGGCTTTGGTCGCGAAAAGGTAGCTATTGCGCCGAGGAATTTTTTGCCCGCCCGGCGCCGCCCCCCGCGGGTGGCAGCGGCGCCGGTAGGGTGCGGCCATGGCTGAGACGCCGCGGCTGCTGTTTGTTCACGCCCACCCGGACGACGAGAGCCTCAGCAACGGCGCCACCATCGCCCATTACAGCGCCCGCGGCGCACAGGTTCATGTCGTCACGTGCACGTTGGGTGAGGAGGGCGAGGTCATCGGTGACCGCTGGGCTCAACTCGCCGTCGATCATGCGGACCAACTCGGTGGCTACCGCATTGGTGAGCTCACCGCGGCATTGCACGCGTTGGGGGTTGCCGGGCCCATCTACCTGGGCGGCGCCGGTCGTTGGCGTGACTCCGGAATGGCCGGCACTGACCAGCGGAATCAGCGCAGATTCATCGATGCCGACCAACGGGAGACGGTCGGGACGCTGGTCGCGACCATTCGCCAGCTGCGGCCGCATGTCGTGGTGACCTATGACCCCGATGGCGGTTACGGCCATCCCGATCACGTGCGCACCCACACCATTACCACCGCCGCGGTGGCCGCTGCGGGTATGGCCTCCGGCACCGTCGACTACCCCGGTAACCCGTGGCCGGTGCCGAAGTTCTACTGGACGGTCTTCGGTCTGAGCGCGTTCGTTTCCGGCGCGCGGGCCCTGACCCCCGACGATCTTCGACCCGAATGGGTGCTGCCGCGGGCGGAGGAGATTGCGTTCGGGTACTCCGACGAACGCATCGACGCCGTCGTCGAGGCCGACGAGCAGGCGCGCGGCGCCAAGGTTGCGGCCCTGGCTGCGCATGCCACCCAAGTTGTGGTTGGGCCGACCGGCCGGGCCTGCGCCCTGTCGAACAACCTGGCCCTGCCCATCCTGGCCGACGAGCACTACGTGCTGGCCGCCGGCTCCGCGGGCGAGCGCGATGGGCGTGGCTGGGAAACAGATCTGCTCGCCGGACTGGGCTTCAGTTGGTCCGGCACGTAGGCTGCCAAGCAGGCAGCCACGGAAGGAACTCGGATGGATCCCGACCTGGACCCTAATCTGCAGCATTGGCAGGACCGACTCGACAGCCTGCAGTGGGTCATCGGATCGATACTGTCGCAGATCGACAGCGTCCCAACCTGACCGAAACCAGGCCGCGCGTCGAGTCCGGTGCCGAGACCGGCTCGACAGATCCTGCAATCCGTTTGGTGGTCTTGGCCCTGTTAGCTGTCGACGGGGTCCTGTCCGCACTTGCCGGGGCCCTTTTGATGCCCTGGTATATCGGCTCGGTGCCATTTCCGGTCAGCGCCTTGATCAGCGGAGTGGTCAACGCCGCGCTGGTTTGGGCGGCCGGGCGATGGACCACATCGGCGCGGGTGGCCGCGCTGCCCCTGTGGACCTGGCTATTGACGGTGGCAGTACTGAGCTTCGGCGGCCCCGGCGACGACGTCATTCTGGGCGGCCAGGGCCTGCTGGCCTACGGTGCGCCGGTTTTCATTGCGGCGGGCGTCGGGCCACCGGCGTGGGTGCTTTGGCGGCGCCGGGTCTAATCCGGACGGGCCCGCGCTACGGCAAAGATGGGAATCCCGGCGGGCTGACCGGCGGGAACGGTGGCAGGAAGCCACGTATCCAGTTGATCTCGGTGTTGATGAATTGGTTGATCGACGCCGTGGTGGCCGTCCCGATGTTGTTCAGCGCCTGACTGAAAGTGACTGTTCCGTCCAAGAAGTCGATCGTATTGAACAGGACGGACTGCACGATGGGCTCACCGAGGAAATAGAAGAAGTTGATCTGCGGCGCCAAGATTCCGACATAGGGCAGCCAACCCACCGCCCATGCAGTGAGGTTGAAGCCGTACTGGACCCACGGTTCGAGGGCGTTGTAGAGATACTTTATCTCGTTGCCGATCGACCCCAAGGCCAGGGCCGGTAGTGCCGCGGCGGCGGCCGTGCCGGCGCGCGGTAGCAGCGCGCTGGCGGCGGACAGCCCGCCGGCTCCACCGGTGGGTGATAGCTGCAGCGCACCGGTGGCGAGGGCATTGGTCGCCGCGTTGCCGCCGAGCGCACTCGAGCCGCCGGTGCCCAGGAACATGCTTTGGACCCGGCCCAGGGCGTTGGCAACCATGCCGCCGGTCGAGGTGCCGCCGCCCATCAGTGGGTGCCCCAGCAACGCTTTGGCGGGCGCATTCACGGCGTTCATGGTCTGCGCGGCGCTGGCCTCGGCGGCCGCATACGAGTTCGCACCCGCCCGCAGAGCCAGCACGAACTGATCCTGGAATGCCGCCATCATCTGCCGGCTGAGCTGCTGATACCCCTGAGCGTGCGCGGAGAACAGCGCGGCGACCTGCGCCGAAACCCCATCTGCGGCGGCAGCCAGGACCCCGGTGGTGGGAACCGCCGCTACCGCATTGGCGACGTTGAGGGTCGAACCGATACCGGACAAGTCCGCAGCCGCCGCCGCCAGCGCCTCCGGCGCCGTAAGCAGAAACGACATCTCGTACCTCTCCCAGGTTCACAACACGGGGGCTATCACTCGGCCTTGTTCGGACTGGATAGTCTCCCCAGGATGGTATCGCGATCTGCGGTGAACCGCTGTGTACGGCTATCCAGCCGTTGGCGCAGGATGGTCGACCGCGTGGCCAGCTTGGTCTGGCGCTACTGTTGCGCGTATGGCGCCAAGGTTGGCCGGAGTCTCACCTGGTGGGGGGCGGGGATGAAATCAGATCGCGGGGAAGTTACACCAACGTGCCGCTGACTCCGGGTCGGGAGCCGACCGCTCTGCCGAGTCCCGTCGTGTCGGCTGCGGTCGCCCCGCGGGCCGATGCTTCGGCGCTGCGGCGGGTGCTGCGGCGGGCCCGCGACGGCGTGGCGCTGAACGTGGATGAGGCGGCCGTGGCGATGACCGCACGCGGTGACGATCTGACCGACCTATGTGTAAGCGCCGCGCGGGTTCGTGACGCGGGTCTGGCCTCGGCGGGTCGTTACGGGCCGGGCGGCCGGCTGCCGATCAGCTATTCGCGCAAGGTGTTCATCCCGGTCACCCATTTGTGCCGGGACAATTGCCACTACTGCACCTTCGTCACCGTGCCGGGCAAGCTGCGCGCCCAGGGCGCCGGCATGTACCTGGAAGCCGACCAGATTCTGGACGTTGCCCGCCGCGGCGCCGAACTCGGTTGCAAGGAAGCGCTATTCACGCTTGGCGACCGTCCCGAAGATCGCTGGCCCGAGGCGCGTCAGTGGCTCGCCGAGCGAGGGTACGACGCGACGCTATCCTACGTGCGGGCGATGGCGATCCGGGTGCTGGAGGAGACCGGGCTGCTGCCGCACTTGAACCCCGGCGTCATGACATGGTCGGAGATGTCGCGGCTCAAGCCGGTGGCGCCGTCGATGGGCATGATGCTCGAGACGACGTCACGGCGGTTGTTCGAAACAAGGGGGCTCGCGCACTACGGCAGCCCCGACAAGGACCCGGCGGTGCGGCTGCGTGCCCTGACCGATGCGGGCCGGCTCTCCATCCCGTTCACCACCGGGCTGCTGGTCGGCATCGGGGAGACACTGGCCGAACGCGCCGACACGTTGCACGCGATTCGCAAGTTGCACAAGGAATTCGGGCACATTCAAGAAGTAATCGTGCAGAACTTCCGGGCCAAGCAACACACCGCGATGGCGGCCGTGCCCGACGCCGGGATCCAGGACTACCTGGCGACGGTAGCGGTTGCGCGGCTGGTGCTCGGCCCGGGCATCCGCATTCAGGCGCCGCCGAACCTGGTGTCGCGCGACGAATGCCTTTCGCTGGTCGCCGCGGGTGTCGACGACTGGGGCGGCGTTTCACCGCTGACACCCGACCATGTCAACCCCGAGCGGCCCTGGCCGGCTCTGGATGAGCTGGCCGCCGTCACCGCGGAGGCCGGCTACGACCTGGTGCAGCGGCTGACTGCGCAACCCAAATATGTGCAGGCAGGCGCCGCGTGGATCGACCCGCGCGTGCGAGGACATGTTGTGGCGTTGGCCGATCCGGCGACCGGCTTCGCGCGCGATGTCAACCCGGTGGGCATACCGTGGCAGGAGCCCGACGACCTGGCGTCCGGCGGCAGGGTGGACCTCAACGCGGCGATCGACGTCGAGGGTCGCAGCGGCGACGCTCGAAGCGACGTCGACAGCGCCTTTGGCGACTGGGATTCGATCCGTTCGCAGGTGCACGAACTGGCTGCCCGCGCTCCGGAACGCATCGACACCGATGTGCTTGCCGCCCTGCGATCGGCGGAACGTGCCCCCGGCGGCTGCACCGACGACGAGTACCTGGCGTTGGCCACCGCCGACGGTCCCGCGCTGGAAGCCGTGACGGCACTAGCGGATTCGTTGCGCCGCGATGCCGTCGGCGATGACGTGACCTTCGTGGTCAACCGCAACATCAACTTCACCAACATCTGCTACACCGGTTGCCGATTCTGCGCGTTCGCCCAACGCAAGGGCGATGCCGACGCGTACTCGCTGTCAACCGCTGATGTCGCCGACCGTGCGTGGGAGGCCCACCTGGCCGGTGCCACCGAGGTGTGCATGCAGGGCGGTATCGACCCCGAGCTGCCGGTGACGGGCTACGCCGACCTGGTCCGTGCCATCAAGGCCCGGGTGCCAGCCATGCACGTGCACGCGTTTTCCCCGATGGAGATCGCCAACGGTGTGACCAAGAGCGGGCTGAGCATTCGCGAGTGGCTGCTCGGCCTGCGCGAGGCGGGGCTGGACACCATCCCCGGAACGGCCGCCGAGATCCTGGACGACGAAGTGCGCTGGGTGCTCACCAAGGGCAAGTTGCCGACGTCGCTATGGGTGGAGATCGTGACCACCGCTCATGAGGTCGGCCTGCGATCCTCGTCGACCATGATGTATGGCCACGTCGACAGCCCGCGGCATTGGGTCGCCCATCTCAACGTGTTGCGCGACATCCAGGACCGTACCGGCGGCTTCACCGAGTTCGTGCCGTTGCCGTTCGTGCACCAGAGTTCGCCGCTATACCTGGCCGGCGCGGCGCGCCCCGGGCCAAGCCATCGCGACAACCGGGCCGTGCACGCCCTGGCGCGAATCATGTTGCACGGCCGCATCTCGCACATTCAGACCAGCTGGGTGAAGCTGGGCGTTGCGCGCACGCAGGTGATGCTGGTCGGCGGCGCCAACGACCTGGGCGGCACGCTGATGGAGGAGACCATCTCACGGATGGCCGGTTCGGAACACGGGTCGGCCAAAACCGTCGCCGAGCTGATCGCCATCGCGGCGGGCATAGGCCGCCCCGCGCGCCAGCGCACCACCACGTACGCTCCGTTGGCCGCCTAACGGAATAGAAGTCGCGCGCGGGCCAGGCTCAGTAGTTGCTGCAGGAGCCGGCAACCGACTCGACGAGGCCCATGTACTGGGCAGCGCCCGGCACGATCTGCAATTGTGCGGCCATCTGCGCGCGCTGAGGTGGCGGCGCGGCGAGGAAATTGCGCAAGTAAGTCTGCGCCATTGGCGAGGAGTTGAACTGGGCCGCAGCTCCAGGATCTTGCGCGTTGAGCGCTGCTATCACCTGGCCGTAGTTGCAGGTGGTGTTAATCACCGCATCCAGCGGACTTGCAGATGCGACCCCGGCCCCCACGGTCAACGACAATGCCACGGCGCCAACACCGGCGCTCAACGCGGTCAACGACAGCCTCATTTATGGACACCTTCCCCAACTATTGCACCGCCGAAAAAGACGGCGACGACATCTGCCCAGCGGTTGTCGTCTGTGATCGAGGTTACCAGGCGCCGTGGGCTTGCTTGTATCAAACAGGTTATCGGACGACGCTGTCCCGCCGTAACAATCTGCAGGTCAGCCGCATAAAACGGCGTTGTTTTACGTTCCGTCAAATGAGTCTAAAGCCTGGCCGCAAGTTCGGTGCCTTGTTGGATTGCGCGCTTGGCGTCGAGCTCGGCGGCGAGGGCGGCACCACCGATGATGTGCGGGTCGATGCCACGGTGCCGCAATTCCCCCTCCAGATCCCGCACCGGCTCCTGGCCGGCGCAGATCACCACGTTGTCCACCGCCAGCAGCTGTGGCCGCTGCCGGTCCGGGCCGAAGCTGATATGCAGGCCGTCGTCGCTGATCCGCTCGTAGTTCACCCCGGACAGCTGATGGACCCCTTTGGCCTTCAACGACGCCCGGTGGACCCATCCGGTGGTCTTACCGAGCCGCTTGCCCTGCGGGCCCTTGGTGCGCTGCAGGAGGTACACCTCCCGGGCGGGCGGCGCCGGCAGGGGAGTGGTCAAGGCGCCGCGGGACTCTTGCGGATCGGCGACGCCCCACTCGGCTTTCCATTCTTTTAGGCCTTGCGGTTCATGGGTGGGTGAGGATTCGGTGACCAGGAGTTCGGTGACGTCGAACCCGATGCCCCCGGCTCCGACGACGGCCACGGTTCGCCCGAGCGGCCTGACACCGGAGATCGCCTCGGCGTAGGTCAACACCATGGGATGGTCGATGCCGGGGATGGCCGGAATGCGCGGCACCACGCCGGTGGCCAACACGACCGCGTCGTACCCGGTCAAATCGTGGGCGGTCACCCGAGTGCCCAGTCGCACCTCGACGTCGTGCTTGGCCAGCATCGTCGAGAAATACCGGATGGTCTCGCTGAATTCCTCTTTGCCGGGAATGCGCCGGGCCATGTCGAACTGGCCGCCGATGAAATCGTTGGCCTCGAACAGGGTGACCCGGTGCCCCCGTTGGGCGGCGTTGACCGCCGTGGACAGCCCGGCGGGTCCGGCACCGACGACGGCCACCGAGCGGGCCCGCCGCGTCGGGGACAGCACCAACCGCGCCTCGCGCCCGGCGCGTGGATTGAGCAGACACGACACCGTTTTCCTGACAAATGCGTGGTCCAGGCAGGCCTGATTGCAGGAGATGCAGGTGTTGATCTCGTCAACCCGGTCGGCCTGCGCCTTGAGCACCCATTCCGGGTCGCTCAGCATCGGCCGGGCCATCGATATCAGCCGCACCTGGGTTTCGGCCAAAATCCGTTCGGCGGCCTGCGGCATATTTATCCGGTTGGATGCCACCACCGGGATATTGACGTGTTCGGCGACGGCGCTGCTGATGTCGACGAACGCACCGTTGGGTACCGAGGTGACGATCGTCGGCACCCGGGCCTCGTGCCACCCGAAGCCGGAGTTAATTATGGTTGCGCCCGCTGCTTCCACTTCGGTTGCCAGCGCTACGATTTCGTCCCAGCTTTGGCCGTCCTCGACGTAGTCGGCCATCGACATCCGGTAGCAGATGATGAAGTCGGCTCCCACGGCGGCGCGGGTGCGTCGCACGATCTCGACCGGGAATCGGCGGCGGTTGGCCGGTGTGCCGCCCCAGCGGTCGGTGCGCTTGTTGGTGCGCGGCGCCAGGAACTGATTGAGCAGATACCCTTCGCTGCCCATGATTTCGACCCCGTCGTAGCCGGCATCACGGGCCAGTTGGGCGCAGCGGACGAAGTCCGAGATGGTTGCTTTGACCCCGCGAGACGATAGTGCTCGTGGCCGAAATGGGGTGATCGGCGCCTTGATTGACGATGCGCTGACCGAAAGTGGGTGGTATGCATAGCGTCCGGCGTGCAAAATCTGTAGCAGGATCTTGGCGCCTGAGTCGTGGACCGCCCTGGTGATGCGGAGGTGGCGTCGGGCTTCGGTCGAGGAGACGAGTTCGGAGGCGAACGGCAGCAGCCAACCGGTCCGGTTGGGCGCGTAGCCGCCGGTGATGATCAGCCCGACACCGCCGCGGGCACGTTCGGCGAAGTAGTCGGAGAGCTGATCGATATGGCGTGCCCGGTCTTCCAGCCCGGTGTGCATCGAACCCATGATGACCCGGTTGCGCAGCGTGGTGAACCCAAGGTCCAACGGGGACAGCAGATTTGGGTATGGACCACTGGTCATGTTTTCTCCTGAAGTGCGTCAGCTACCTCGTCGAGCCAGTCGATCGCGTTCTCTTCGGCTCGGATGCCGCCGCGCAGCACGAGGTATTGATGGAGTGCGGCGCCATGGAGCGCCGACGGATCGGGGAAGGTGCGCTTCTCGATTCCGCGGTAGGTGTCCAGCGATTCGACGCGCTCGGCGCGCAGCGCAGCGACTTGGGTACGCACCGAGACAATGTCTGAGTACCCCGCACCCCGCAGCTTGACGGCGATGTCACGGGTGGCGCTGTCGGTGAGTGCACTGCCCCGGCCGGGTCTGGTCGAACTCAGCGGTTCGGCGATCCAGCGGGCCAACTCGGCCCGGCCGCACGCGGAGACCGCGTACACCCTCTTATCGGGTCGGCCTTGTTGGGCCACGGTTGTCGCGTGCACCCAGCCGTTGTCCTCCATCACCCGCAGGGTCCGGTAGATCTGCTGATGGGTCGCGGTCCAGAAATAACCGATGGAGCGATCGAATCGGCGCGCCAACTCGTAACCCGAGCCGGCCTGTTCGCACAGCGACACCAAGATCGCGTGGCGTAGCGCCATCCGGGCAGCATAGACGGCAACCCAGACCGTTATGCAACTAGGTGCATAAGACTGGCGTGTATTGACGGATGTGCCAAGTGGTCTACGTGTATGTGCAACGTCTAGTATCAGTAACCGAACGTTTTGCCTACGAGGGGGCCCGGAAGAAGCCTTGACGAGGCAAACGCCAGCCCACACTCGAGCAGTACCTGGAGGACACCTTGAGGAGACGTCCGTGACGTACACGATCGCCGAACCTTGCGTCGACATCAAGGACAAGGCATGCATTGAGGAGTGCCCGGTCGACTGCATCTACGAGGGTGCCCGGATGTTGTACATCCATCCCGACGAATGCGTCGACTGTGGGGCCTGCGAGCCGGTTTGCCCCGTCGAAGCGATTTACTACGAAGACGACGTGCCCGACCAGTGGGGCCACTACACCCAGATCAACGCCGATTTCTTCGACGAGCTGGGATCGCCGGGCGGTGCGGCCAAGGTCGGCATGACCGAGAACGACCCGCAAGTGGTCAAGGATCTGCCGCCGCAAGGCGAAGGCGACTGAGTGGGCCGGTGCTGAAGGAGCTGGGGATGGGCCGGCTCGTATCGGCGTCCCTGCCCGTCTTCCCGTGGGACACCCTGGCCGAGGCGAAAGCGCTGGCCGCGGCCCATCCGGACGGCCTCGTCGACCTGTCGGTCGGCACTCCCGTTGACCCGGTCGCGCCGCTGATCCAAGAGGCGCTGGCGGCGGCCAGTGCCGCGCCGGGCTATCCCGCAACCGCGGGCACCGCGCGGCTGCGGGAGTCCGCGGTGGCGGCCCTGGCCCGCCGCTACGGCATCACCGGGCTGACCGAGGCGGCCGTGCTGCCGGTGATTGGCACCAAGGAACTCATCGCCTGGTTGCCGACGCTGTTGGGCCTGGGCGGCGCGGATCTGGTGGTGGTGCCCGAATTGGCGTATCCGACGTATGACATCGGCGCCCGGCTGGCCGGAACGCAGGTGCTGGGGGCGGATTCGCTGACCCAGTTGGGCCCGCAGTCCCCGGCGCTGGTCTACCTGAATTCCCCGAGTAACCCGACCGGACGGGTACTCGGCGTCGACCACCTGCGCAAGGTGGTCGAGTGGGCCCGCGACCGGGGCGTTCTCCTGGTCTCCGACGAGTGCTATCTGGGGCTGGGCTGGGATGCCGAGCCGGTGTCGCTGCTGCATCCCTCGGTCTGCGACGGTGACCACACCGGGCTGCTGGCGGTGCATTCGCTGTCGAAGAGTTCGTCGCTGGCCGGGTACCGGGCCGGCTTGGTTGCCGGTGACCCGGATCTGGTTGCGGAGCTGCTGGCGGTGCGCAAACACGCCGGGATGATGGTGCCGACGCCGGTGCAGGCCGCCATGGTGGCCGCGCTGGATGATGACGCCCACGAAAAGCTGCAGCGGGAGCGCTACGCACGCCGGCGGGCCGCACTGTTGCCGGCGCTGCGTTCCGCGGGTCTTGCTGTCGATCATTCGGAAGCCGGGTTGTATCTGTGGGCCACCCGCGGCGAGCCGTGCCGGGACAGTGTCGCGTGGTTGGCGCGGCGCGGCATCCTGGTAGCGCCCGGCGAGTTCTACGGCCCGGGCGGCGTCCGGCACGTGCGGGTGGCGCTGACCGCTACCGATGAACGGGTCGCCGCCGCGGTCCGGAGGTTGGGCTAAGCGGCCGATTCACCGCCAGGTCGTGCGGAGCTGGGTGGTCACCGAGAGCGGGTTGTCGCCGCGGAACAGATCGAGGATGGCTTGGCCTTCCGGCGAGTCGGCCGGCAGTTGCCGGGGTGGGCCGATGTGTTGTCGCCATGCCCGTGCCAGCCGTTGCCGTCGATCCTTGTTGCGCGCGAACCAGCGCGGTACCGCATGCCAGGCTATCGCCCCGGGCAGCGGCAGCCCGACGACGGCGCGGGCCGCGAACACGCCTCGCGCGATACGCGCCGCGGGCGGCGTCAGGATCTTGCGTCCGATGAGGTAGCGCGGTTCGGCAAGTGGCGCGAGCAGCTCGTCGAGGGCCCCGGTGAAGCGTTGCGACTGCTCGGTGGGCACGTCGGCGAGTTCGCACCGGATCCAGCCGTCGGGATCGGACGTGAGACGAAGTGCATCGGCTCCTCGTTGGGCGCCGCCCGCGTCGTACAGCGCATCCGCGACGACCGCGGCCAATTGTTCGAGGGCGTTGGGGGCCTTGGCCAGCCGGCGGCTTTCGGCTGCGGCGGCGGTTGCCAGCAGCCCCGCACTGGCCGCGACGATGCCGCCGGCTGTGGCGGCACCGGCCAGTGGGCCGAGACCGGTCGCGGCGAACGCGGTGCCGGCGCCGGCGCTGACCAGGGACAGGCTGGTGAGTGCGCCCCTTGCCAGGTGGAGGGGGCTGAGGCGTCCCGGCACGGATGGGGTCAGTGCCGACGCCGGGATGCGGGGCGCGGCGACGCCAAGCGAGTGGCGCGATCGGACGCGGATGGTTGCGACGTCGATTCCTTCGTAGGGCTCACCGATTCGCCACCAGGCCCTTGCCCGGGCTCGTTCGGCGGCGCGCTGCAGCGCTCGCGCGGTGATGGCGTGAGCCTCGGCGACCGGTGGACCGTAGGGCGACAGCGACGGATCGCAATGCGTCACACCCGATTCGATGAGCTGCTGCGGGCTTGCCGCGTAGTACCCGTCGTGTTTGCGCACCAGGCGCAGGTAGTCGGCATCACCGCGCGGGTGGTCTGCGGTGATACAGCAGACCGACCAGTTGTCCGCCACCTTGTCACCGTCGGTGGGGTCCTTGCGAATTGCGCGGCCACGCATCTGCGTGATGGCCGCGTGGGTGGTTGCGCTGGTCAGGTCGATGTTGACGTTGACCGCCGCGCAGTCCCATCCTTCGCCGAGCAGTGCGCGGGTGCCGACCAGCACGCGGGCGCGTCCGGCCAGGAAATATGTCGTCGCCAGCGCGACCCAGGTTCGGGGGGTGAAGCCGCCGCCGCTGCCGCGCACCACCCGCAGCAGGGGGTGCGCGTCGAACGGCTCGGCTGTGACGAGCGCGCCGCGCTCGGCGCAGAAGGCGATCAGGTCATCTGCCACCGCGGCCGGACAGGCGAAGGTTTGACCCGTCACCAATAAGGCGTGAAGCGGCGTGCTGCGCCGGCTGTCGGAGACGGCGAGCATGGCGGTGACCAGCTGGGCCGAACCCGACTGCTCGCTGACGGGAGCTCCCCTCAGCGAGGTCGGAAGCGTGCCGGTCATCGCTTCGAAGTCGCACAGCACCAGCGCTCGCAACCGCGATCCAAGGACGGCGTCCTCGGTGTCGAGGATGTGCGCGGTTGCGGCGACCTTCGACTCGGACAACGCGCACACTCGGTCTACCGGCGAGGTCGCAACGCGCACACCGCGACTGGTCAGTCGGTAGCCCAGGCCGGGCAGCACCCGTTTGATCGCGGTGAGCGCCTGCGCATCGCGGGGATCCGTACTTTGTTGCAGGTGCCCGATGCTGAAGTCGGTCAAAACATTGACCCAATCTTGCGCATCGGGCGCAACGCGATGCTGCTCGCGCAGGCGCGCTCCGTCGGGCAGCGGAATCAGGCCGTCATTGGCGAAGCGCAGCCCGCTGCACGCGAGGTCGGGTTCGGCACGTTCGAACGTCGACCACGCGATCTGGTTGCCCGCACGCGTCGATCGGTCCACGATCCGGGTGTGCAGCCACGCGGCCAGCGACATGCTGCCCACCTGCTGGTCGATGAGCGCGAGCATGAGGTCGGCGAAACGAGCCCGGTGGGTCGCGATCCAGGACTGCTCCTCGGGCGTCGGTTCGGTCAGGTAGACCAACTCTTGATAGGGCGCGAGGTCGCCTTCCTTTACCAATGCGGGTGTCGGGACCACGAAGTCGGCGGTGCCGAACAGCTCATCGTGCAGGGTGTGCTGCCATCCGGTGAGCTCCGTCGCCGGGGTGGCGGTGAGCCCGATCAGCGCGGTCTGCGGCCCGAGCACCGACGCCAGCGCACTGACCAGCGCACCCCACGTCGCTAGCAGATGATGACACTCATCGAGCACCAGCGTCCACGGGCCTTGTGTCGCAGCCCGGTCGATCAACGCCCTGCCGTTGGGGTGCAGCAGCGCCAACAATGCTTCCTGGTCGCGGCTGCGCAGGACCGCGCGCCGGACCGTCGAATCCGTTTCGGCGTCGATTACCGCCAGAGACTGATAGGTCAGCACGTTCATCGCCGAGGTCAAGTCACGCTCGGTTCCGCACCGCGACGCCGACGGGTCCGGCGACGCAAAGCTGCTATCCCACGTCGCAGCCCACTGTGTCTGCACCGCCGTGTTGGGCACCAACACCAACGTCGCGCGCCCCAACCGGCGCGCCGCTTCGAGCCCGATGATCGTCTTGCCCGCCCCAGGCGGCAGCACCAGATAGCACCGGTTGTCCCCGGCCGCGATATCGGCGTCGAACGCGTCCAACGCTTGCCGCTGATATGCCCGCCAGGTGCCGGCGAAGCCCCGCGACTCAAGATCTCGACGAGGCTCCACGGGAGCTCACCCTAGCCATGGCTGCCGACTGGGAAAGCAGCGTGCGTTAGGGGGCTGGCCGCTCCGGGAAGAAATCGTCACCGACCAGTCACCCAACGCCGGCTACGGGGCCGGACGGTGACGGTGTGACCATCCGATCGGCCATCGCTTTGCCGGACTGCCAAGCCGAGCGCTCGATGACCCGCAACCCCAGCGAAAACAGCAGCCGCACATCGGGATCGCCCAGCGAGGTCGACGACAGCTTCTCGATCCGCCGCACCCGGTACCGAACGGTGTTGGGATGCACCTGCAGTGACTGTGCGGCGGCGCCAATATCACCGAAGGCGTCCAGGTAGGCCCGCAGGGTCTGGGCCAACACCGGATCCCGGGCGCACAGGTCACGTACCCGGGGATCGACGAGCCGTTCGTCGGCGCCGACCAGGGTGACGATCTCGTCGAGCAGCACGGTGGTGCGGGCTTCGGCCAGCGATGTCACCTGCCCGATCGAGATCGGGTGGCGCCCAGCGCTTTCGAGCACGCGATCTACCTCGACACGTGCCGCGGTGACTCCGGCCAGACCCGCGATCGGCGCGGCGATGGCAGCCCGCAGCCCGATGCCCAGCTCGGCACGCAGCGCGCTGATCGTGCCGCGGACCCATGAGGTGACCGACCGGCTCGTCGTGGTCTGGGGCAGCAGCACATAGATCCGCGAGCCGTTCGCGGCGACCTGAGCGTCATGACGAAAAGCGCTGGCACTCAATGCCATGACGTCAGCCAGGTGTGCCTGGCGGGCCGCGGTGTCCCGGCTTTCGGCGGTGTCGAAGCCGATCAGCGTGGCGTTGCCGTCGGCGGGAACACCGAGCTCACCGGCGATGACGGATGCGTCGACGGGCGCCGTGGGTGCCTCCTCGGCCAGGCCCAGTAGTTGCTGTACACGCTGCGCATGCGTATTGGGCCGGGCCGCCAGTCGCGATATGATCCGGGCAGCCAGCACCGCCGCTCCCCGCAGCATGTCCTCGGCATCGTCGGCCAACGGCTGTGAGCCCTGCTGGACCCAGATGGTGCCGGAGAACACCGGCGGCCGCCCCGCACCGACCGCGGGCTGACGAATCCCGATCGCCAGCCGCGGACGCAGGCCCAGCTCCGGGCGCTCGGCCACTGCCACCACCTCACCGCTGGCCCGAAGCGCGTCGAAGATGCCCCATTGACCGATCCATTTCAGATGCTCGGGGGGCCCGGCGCGGCCCAGAATGGACAACCGACGCAGCTCGTCGGCTTCATCGTTGGAGGCCGAATAGGCAAGCACGTGTGACTGGGCGTCCTCGATGCTGACCATGCCGTGGATGCGGTCGGCTAGGGACTGTGCCAGGCCGAACAGGTCGGTTCCCGAATCTTCGGTGGGGTCGGCTCGGTCGCCGTGGTGCTCCAAGACATGATTGACCAAGTGGTACAGGCGTTCCCAGCGGGCCCGCGGCTCCACGGCTACCACCGCTGACCCGGCGCGGACGGCCTTCGCCACCAGGGTCTCGGCCGGTTCCTTGACGAAGATCGCTACCGGCGCGCGCTTGCGTGCCTGCCCGTCGATCCATCGCACCGCCTCGTCGTCGGTGACACCCAGCAGGAAGAAGACATCGGCCGAGCCCGCCGCGGCCGCCAGGCCCAGCCGCACGTCGTCGGAATCGATCAGCGCCGTTGACGCCACCGGTAGGTCGAGGCCGCGCGGGGCGTCCACCAGGCTGACCACGGTCGCGTCCAGCGCCAGCAGCAACTGGCCGAGCCCGACTCCAACTATCCGCATGTTGTCCGATCCTACTAGCAAGCCC
The DNA here is from genome assembly GCF_963853665.1 of Mycobacterium decipiens. Classification (NCBI taxonomy): domain Bacteria; kingdom Bacillati; phylum Actinomycetota; class Actinomycetes; order Mycobacteriales; family Mycobacteriaceae; genus Mycobacterium; species Mycobacterium decipiens. Next base: position 3,983,890 of record NZ_OY970459.1, on the reverse strand, counting down.
GCATGATCCTGTCTGATCAGCCAAACGATTGTGGGGTCCGACCAGGGATCCTGGCTGCATGGACGCGATTACCCAGGTGCCCGTGCCGGCCAACGAGCCCCTCCACCACTATGCGCCGCAGTCCCCCGAACGCAGCCGGCTGCAAGCCGAGCTGGCCGGGCTGGCCGGTGATCCGATCGACCTCCCGCACATCATCGGCGGCAAGCACCGGATGGGCGACGGCGAGCCGATCGACGTGGTCCAGCCGCACCGGCACGCCGCGAAGCTGGGCACCCTGACCAACGCCGTGACCGCCGATGCCAGCGCCGCGATCGAGGCCGCCACCGCCGCGAAGAACGGCTGGGCGGCACTGCCGTTCGACGAGCGCGCCGCGGTGTTCCTGCGCGCCGCCGATCTGCTGGCCGGGCCGTGGCGGGAAAAGATCGCCGCCGCGACCATGCTTGGCCAGTCCAAGTCGGTGTACCAGGCCGAGATCGACGCGGTCTGCGAGCTGGTCGACTTCTGGCGGTTCGAGGTCGCGTTCGCCCGCCAGATCCTTCAACAGCAGCCGATCAGCGTCGAAGGGGAATGGAATCGGACCGACTACCGCCCCCTGGACGGCTTCGTCTACGCGATCACCCCGTTCAACTTCTCCTCGATCGCCGCGAACCTACCCAGCGCACCGGCGTTGATGGGCAACACCGTGCTATGGAAGCCGTCGATCACCCAGACGTTGGCGGCCTATCTGACCATGCAGCTGCTCGAGGCCGCCGGGTTGCCGCCCGGGGTGATCAACCTGATCAACGGCGACGGATTTGCGGTTTCCGATGTGGCCCTGGCCGATCCGCGGCTGGCCGGAATCCACTTCACCGGATCCACGGCAACCTTCCAGCACCTGTGGCAGCGGGTAGGCGCCAATATCGGCCGCTACCACTGCTATCCGCGGCTGGTCGGCGAGACCGGCGGCAAAGACTTCGTCGTCGCGCACTCCTCGGCGCGACCGGACGTGTTGCGCACCGCGTTGATTCGCGGCGCCTACGACTACCAGGGACAGAAGTGTTCGGCCGTATCGCGGGCGTTTATCGCGCACTCGGTGTGGCAGCGGATGGGTGACGACTTTCTGGACGCGACTGCCGAACTGCGCTACGGCGATATCACCGACCTGTCCAACTTCGGCGGGGCGCTGATCGACCGGCGCGCCTTCGACAAGAACGTCAAAGCCATCGAACGGGCGAAAGGCGCAGCCGGTGTCACTATCGCGGCGGGCGGCGAATACGACGATACGGTGGGCTATTTCGTCCGCCCCACCGTTCTGCTCTCCGACGACCCGACCGATGAGTCCTTCGCGACCGAGTACTTCGGCCCGGTGCTGTCGCTGCACGTCTACCCCGATGAGCAGTACGAGCGGATCCTGGATGTCATCGACACCGGCTCCCGTTATGCGCTGACCGGTGCCGTTATCGCCGACGACCGCGACGCGGTGTTGACCGCACAGCAGCGGCTGCGGTTCGCGGCGGGGAACTTCTACGTCAATGACAAGCCGACCGGGGCGGTGGTCGGGCGCCAGCCGTTCGGCGGCTCGCGCGGGTCGGGCACCAACGACAAGGCCGGGTCGGTGTTGAACATGACGCGTTGGGTCTCGGCGCGCAGCATCAAGGAAACGTTTGTGCCGGCCACCGACCACACCTACCCGCACATGGCGTCCGACTGATGTCCGGGTTGTTCGCCCACACGGTACGGCCGGCCATGCTTGCGGCCAGCCGGTCATCTAGGTTGCGGCGTACCGTCGAACGCTCACCGCTCACCCGCAGAGTGGTGCGCCGGTTTGTGCCAGGAGAAACACTGGACGATGTCCTGGCTGTCGTTACCGCGCTGCGAGATTCGGGCCGCTATGTCAGCATCGACTATCTGGGGGAGAATGTCACCGACGCCGACGATGCGGCCGCCACCGTGCGGGCATACCTTGACCTTCTCGACGCGCTGGGCCGCCGGGTCGACACGGTAGCCGAAGGCGTGCGGCCGCTCGAAGTTTCCCTCAAGCTGTCGGCGCTCGGGCAGGCACTGGATCGTGACGGGCAAAAGATCGCACTGGACAACGCTCGCACCATCTGCGAGCGGGCCCAGCGGGTGGGTGTCTGGGTCACGGTCGACGCCGAAGACCACACCACCACCGACTCGACGTTGTCGATCTCCGGTGACCTGCGTGTCGATTTCGGCTGGCTGGGCACCGTCGTGCAGGCCTACCTGCGGCGCACGCTGGGCGATTGCCAGGAGCTCGCCGCTGTTGGAGCTCGGGTCCGGTTGTGCAAGGGCGCCTACGAAGAACCCGCATCGGTGGCCTACCGAGACCGCGGCCAGGTCACCGACTCCTATCTTCGGTGCCTGCGCGTGCTGATGGCCGGCTCGGGCTATCCCATGGTCGCCTCACACGACCCGGTGGTGATCGAAGCGGTGCACGTCTTGGCCAGCGAATCAGGGTGCAGCGAAGGTGATTTCGAATACCAAATGCTGTACGGCATCCGGGACGGTGAGCAGCGGCGACTCGCCGGCGCCGGCAATTGTGTGCGGGTATACGTGCCTTTCGGCACCCAGTGGTACGGGTACTTCATGCGGCGGCTGGCCGAACGCCCGGCCAACCTGGCGTTCTTCGCCCGAGCGCTGGCACAGCGCGATCACTGAGCCCGCCGCGGCCGCGACCGATCGCTGGCAAAGCCGCGTACGACGTGCGCTCTGACGAACTCGACGACTACGTCAGCGTCATCCATATCCAGTGTCGACGACGGGGTACTGAACAACGAGAACAGTATCCGAGCGAACCATTCGCCGGCTGCCTGGACATCGAGGTCTTTGCGCACCTCGCCGGTGAGCTTGGCCGCTAGAAGATGGGGCGCAAAGAAGTCGACGCATTCGCGCAGCAACATGCCGGCGTCCTTGGTCAGCAACAAGCTGATGGCATCCTCGTCGAAGTACCTCTCCGAAGCGATCGCCCGTCTCGCCTGAGTCACGAATACGGCTGCGTAGCTGAGCTTTTCCTCCAGTGAGCCGCCCCGATTCATGGCTGTCGACATCTCCCGGTAGAAGTGCTCGGAGGCATGCTCCGCGCAGGCTTCGAGAATGGCGCCCTTGTCGCTGAAGTACTCGTAGATCGTGCTCCGAGACACGTTGGCCACCCTGGCAATATCGACGATCGTCGTCTTCTGCATTCCGTGTTTGCGAAAACACATGTACGCGGACTCGACGATGAGCTCGCGGGTATCCGGTGCGTGGGTCAAAGCGGATGCCTGTGTCATCGCGGTCTGCCCGATCCCCGCGAGGGCGCGGTGCGCGGCAGCGAGCGACTCACGCGCCGGCTCCGTCGAGCAGGCTGAGAACCGCGGTGCCAGACACGTGGTTACCCAAGCTGTTGGCCCCCTGGAAGGTGACTTCGACGAAGTGCTGCGGACCTTCGGGGCCTTCGCCGTGCGACTTGCCGGTCACGCTGCCGGTGAACCGGAGCGGGTCATTGGGGAAGCACGGCACCCCGAGGCGAATCGATAGATTCTTGACCATCGCTTCGGGTCCTGCCCAGTCGGTGAGAAACCGCACGCAATACCCATTGGTGGTCAAGATGTTCATGAACAGATCGGGCGAGCCCTGCTTGTTGGCGTAGTCACGGTCATGATGCACCGGCATGAAGTCACGTGATGCGATCGCGCCGGCGACGATCATCGTTGTGGTGATCGCGATCTCGAGGGGAGCGACCTCATCACCGATGTCGATTTCGTCGGCGCGCAGCGTGCTGGTACGGGTGCTCATCAAAGTCCTTCCGAATATCTGCTGCTCAATCCAGATCGCCATCAGCGCTCCGGCCTGAACCGCAGCACCCGGAATCGCTGCCGCCCCAACACCTCACCATCCTGATCGGTGTAGGTCGTCAACCAGGTCAGAAAGAAGCCCGTCCCCAGCGCCGTCTTCTTCTCGTCGGAGACGGATTCGTAGACCGTCCTCGCGCTGACGACGTCGCCCAACCGCGGATACCGTTCGATTTCGAACTCCGAGTTCGTGGCGACCGTGCTGGTGTAGCCGGCCTCATCGAGGAATTCCGTTGGGTTGGTTTTGATTTCGGTGGGGGCGCCGCCTCGTTCCCTGATACCTTCCAGTTGCGGTGCCGGCATCGTCCAGGTTTGCAGCATGACCGGCGGTGACACGATTCCGCCGAACCGAGACGAGGACGCGAACTCCGGGTCGAGGTAGACCGGGTTCATGTCGTCCAGCGCGTGCGCCCAGTGTCGAATCATCGGTTGATTAACGGGATCCGGTGCTACCGAGGGTTTTCCGGTGCCACCGGTGGGTTGGCCGACGAGCGCTCGCACTTTGGCCGCAATCTCTGGGTCGGTCACGTGGACTGTCCTCCTGACGCCAGACGGCGAGTCTTCGAATTCCATGCCTCAGTCCCCAGCCTTACCGGCATGCGCCTCACCCCGGGCACCATGGTGGCCCGCACCCGCTCGACCTCACCGGCCAGTTCGAGGGTGGGAAAGCGGCGCAGCAGCTCGTCGAAGAGCAAACACGCCTCGAGGCGTGCCAATTGTGCGCCGAGGCAGGCATGTTCACCGCACCCGAACGCGATGTGTGGGTTGGGGTGACGGGTCACCTTGAATTCTTCTGAGTCGCAACCGAAGATCTCCTCATCACGGTTGGCCGACCCGTAGAGCATCACCACTACGTCGCCATCGGCGATCGGTTGACCGCGGATCTCGACGTCGGTTGTCGCGGTGCGCGCCATGTGGACCACCGGGCTGTTCCACCGCAACATCTCTTCCACGGCCCCCGGGATCAGCGCAGGATCGTCGGCCAGCAGGCGGCATTGGTCGGGATGCTCGATCAAGGCGAGAGTGCCCAGCGCGATCAGATTGCGCGTGGTTTCATTGCCGGCCACCAGCAACAGAAACGCGAAGTTGACCAGTTCATCGTCGGTGAGCCGGTGTCCGTCGATCTCGGCGTTGACCAGGATTGACAGCATGTCCTCGCGCGGTTCGCGGCGCCGGGCCACGATCAGCTTTTGGAGATACTCGGCCAGCTCACCGATGGCCACGAAGGTGTCCAGTTCGATCTCGGGGTCGGCAATCCCGGTGGTCGCGTCCGACCAGATGCGGAATTGCTCCCAGTCCTCGGTCGGGGCGCCGAGCAGCCCGGCGATGATGCGGGTGGGCAGCGGAGCGGCGATCTCTTCGGCGAATTCGTGGGTGGAACCGGGTTCGACGCCGTCGAGGATTCCGCGCACGATCCGGCGGATTGTCGGCTCCAAGATGCCCACCTGCCGCCGGGTGAACCCCGAGTTGATCAGCTTGCGCAACTGCCGGTGCCGCGGCGGGTCGGTGAAAATGAGGCTGCCTTCCTGCACCGGGTTGGCAATCACCGGATCTGGAATGGTGATGCCCCCGGTCGAGGAGAACATGGCCGGATTGCTGGATACGAACCGGATGTCTTCGTACTTCAGCAGGGCCCAGAAGTTGGTGACATCGTTGAAGCACACCGGCTCCGTCGCGCGCAGCTCCCGGTAGGCGGGATACGGGTCGCCCGCGTAGAAATCGGGGGAGTGCAGCGGGAACGTGGTGTGCACGGCGAGCCCCTCTCGCAAACACGAGATCCGACACATTGACGCGATTTGTCCTATGAGTAGTGTCTACTCCGTGCCGCTGACTGCTGTCAATATCGGCGCAACATTAATGAAGCATCCGGTAATTCATGGTTGCGCCGATTGACGCCGAAGGCCGGCGGGTGTACACCGGGGTGGTTAGATGACCGACGTTTGGGTGAGGAAGCGATGGCCGAGCTGCAACCCGCGGGACCTGTTTCGCCAACCCTGGTTGACACCTACCGGCTCTACATCGATGGGCAGTGGGTCGAGCCGCAGGATGGCCGGTATGACGACATCTGTCCGTCCACCGAGGTGGCCATCGCCACAGCGCCCGATGCAAGCCTGACTCAGGTAGGGGACGCGATCGCAGCAGCCCGGCGGGCTTTCGACGACGGGCCGTGGGGCAGCACGAGCCCTGCGGACCGAGTGGGCTGCCTCACCCAGCTCGGCGACGCATTGCGCGAGCATGCCGACGAGTTCTTCGCGCTGTCGCAAGTGGAGTGGGGCTGCATCGCCAATGAGCGCGTGATGCAGATCGACGGCGCCGCGTACATGTCCATGCGGGCGGCCCAGCTGGCCGCGAACTTGATCGACGAGCCGATCAGCGGAATCGGTGCCGGAACGACGTTGCTGCGCCATGAGCCCCTTGGCGTCGTGTCGGTTCTCACGCCGTGGAACTTCCCGCACTGCCTCAACGTCATGAAGGTGAACAACGCACTGGCCGCGGGCAATACCGTCGTGCTCAAGCCCTCGCCGCTCACCCCGCTTGCCGGACTGGCGCTCGCCAAACTCATCGACGAGCACACCGACTTCCCGCCGGGAGTGGTCAACGTGGTCACGCCTTCGCGGGTCGAGGCCGCCAAACTGCTCACCACCGATCCGCGCATCGACATGGTCAGCTTCACCGGCAGCTCGGTAGTCGGCTGTGAGGTCATGCGAGCCGCTGGCGACACCATGAAGCGGATCTTGCTGGAGTGCGGCGGGAAGTCGGCAAGCATCGTGCTCGACGACACGGACGTAACCGACGAAATGCTCCAACAGCTGCTATTCGATTGCTGCTCACTGCATGCCGGACAGGCCTGCATCCTGCACAGCCGGCTGCTTCTCCCCGAATCCAAACACGACGAGGTCGTCGATCGGCTCGTCGGGCTCGCCCGTGCCGTGCAGGTCGGCGATCCCACGGATCCCGCGGTGCGGATGGGCCCGCTTATCAGCGCGGCGCAGCTGCAGCGGGTTCAGGCGCACGTCGCCGGGGCGGTGCACGACGGAGCCAAGCTGGTCACCGGTGGCGGTCGGCCGGCCGGGTTGGACGTCGGCTTCTACTTCGAACCGACGATCCTCACTGAGGTCGACCCCGATTCGACCATCGCGCAGGAGGAAGTGTTCGGGCCCGTGTTGACGGTGCTGCGTTACCGCGACGACGACGACGCGGTTGCGATCGCGAACAACTCACGCTATGGACTTTCCGGTGCGGTGTGGGCAGCCGACGTGGACCGAGCCGTGGCGGTCGCTCGCCGCATTCGCACCGGACAGATCGCGATCAACGGTTGCGGTCCGGGCGACGCGCCATTCGGCGGCTTCAAACTGAGCGGGTTCGGCCGGGAGGGCGGCGGGATGGGCGGTTTGCATCGGTACATGGAGCCGAAGGCCATCGGAATTCCCCAATAGTCACATCTGCCACGCCAGCGCCGCTTGCAACGTCGTGTGGTGAACCGCCAAAGCGAGCATCGCATGTGATATCGATCGCTCGTGATTCGCGCCAATAGCGCCGGAACCCCGCAGCTCGGCGGGCTCCCGGTGGGCACCGATCCGCGCACGACGCCGCGCCGGACCCGCCAAAAAGGTGCACCGCGGCGTCGGCACATGAAAAACTGCCGGACATGGCCGCCGCGATCGCCCGACCCAAGCTGGAAGGAAACATCGCAGTCGGCGAAGGCCGCCAGATCGGCTTCGCCGAGTTTGGCGCCCCGCAGGGGCGTGCGGTGTTCTGGCTGCACGGCACCCCAGGGGCGCGCCGGCAGATCCCCACCGAGGCCCGGGTCTACGCCGAACAGCGGGACATCCGCTTGATCGGCGTCGATCGGCCCGGCATCGGCTCGTCGACACCGCACCAGTACGAGACCATCGTCGCGTTCGCCGACGACTTGCGCACCATCGCGGACACGCTCGGGATTGGCAAGATGGCCGTCGTCGGCCTGTCCGGTGGAGGCCCGTATACCCTCGCTTGCGCCGCCGGGCTGCCGGACCGGGTGGTGGCGGCCGGAGTGCTCGGTGGCGTGGCACCGACGCAGGGCCCCGACGCAATCGGGGGCGGTTTAATGGACCTGGGTGTGCGGGTCGCGCCGCTGCTGCGAATCGGCGGGACGCCATTGCGGCTGGGCGCCAGCATGCTGATCCGGATGGCCCGCCCGGTCGCTTCGCCGGCCCTCGACGTGTACGGTCTGCTGTCACCGCAGGCCGACCGGCATCTGCTGGCCCGTCCCGAGTTCAAGGCGATGTTTCTCGACGATCTGCTCAACGGCAGCCGCAAGCAGCTGGCCGCGCCGTTCGCCGACGTCATCGTGTTTGCCCGCGACTGGGGATTCCGGCTCGACCAGGTGAAAGTTCCGATCCGCTGGTGGCATGGTGACCACGACCACATCGTCCCGTTCGCCCACGCAGAGCACGTCGTTTCCCGGTTGCCCGACGCCGAGCTGCTGCATTTGCCCGGCGAAAGTCATCTCGCCGGGCTGGGCCGCGGCGAGGAGATCCTGGCTACCATGATGAAGATCTGGGACGAGGAGACCGATGCCTGTAGCTGAAATTGTGGACGGCCCCGCGGCCCCGCCCACACTGGGCCTTTACCTCTCCGATATTCCGCGTGCGGTAGCCGAGTACGGCCAGTTGGTCGCCTTGCTGCCGCTGCAGCGGGCGTTGCCGGTCGGCGACGGTCATCCGGTGCTGGTGCTGCCCGGTTTGCTGGCGCCTGACGGCTCCACCTGGACCCTGCGGCGACTGCTGCGTCGTCTCGGATACCGGGCGCATGGCTGGAAGCTCGGTTGGAACATCGGCCCGACCGCCAAAGCGGTGGCCGGGATGGCCGATCGCCTCGAAGAACTGCACACCCGCTACAACGCTCCGGTCAGCCTGGTCGGCTGGAGCCTCGGTGGCATCTTCGCGCGCACCATGGCCCGTCGTCATCCGTCCGCGGTGCGCCAGGTGATCACCCTCGGCAGCCCGTACCGCATCGGTCACGAGTCCCAATCCCGCGCCACGGCCAGCTTCAAGCTCTTGGCACCCCTACATGTCGAGCGTCATGGGTTTCCGCTGGAGATCGAAACCGAGCCCATGCCGGTGCCGGCGACCTCGATCTACTCCCGCTACGACGGCATGGTCGCCTGGCAGACGTGCATCGACGCGCCGTCGGAGCGTGCGGAAAACATCGCTGTGCTAAGCAGTCATATCGGCTACGGCCACCATCCGGCCACGATATGGGCCATCGCCGACCGGCTTGCGCAGCCGCTCGGCGCCTGGGCTCCGTTCCAACCTCCGGCGGTGCTGCGGCCGTTGTTTCCGCGACCGGACGCACCGCCAGCGGCGGTCACCGACCCCCAGACCCGCCCGGCCTAGCGCGGCGGTCGACCACGGCCTCGGGGTAGCGTCGCTCACATGCTGCTCGCCTCCCTGAACCCTGCTGTCGTCTCCGGCACCGATATCGCCGACGCGGTGCGCATTGACGGCGACGTGCTGAGCCGTGGAGACCTGGTCGGCGCGGCAACGTCGGTGGCGGAGCGGGTCGCCGGCGCACACCGCGTCGCCGTGCTGGCCACACCGAGGGCATCGACGGTGCTGGCGGTCACCGGCTGCCTGATCGCCGGCGTGCCGGTCGTTCCGGTGCCCGCCGACGTGGGCGTCGCCGAACGACGACACATGCTCACCGACTCCGGCGCCCAGGCGTGGTTGGGCCCGATGCCCGACGATCCCGAGGGATTGCCGCATATCCCGGTGCGCATGCACGCCCGGTCCTGGCACCGCTATCCCGAGCCGTCGCCCGATGCGGTCGCGATGGTGGTCTACACGTCGGGCACCACCGGGCCGCCCAAAGGCGTGCAGCTGAGCCGGCGAGCGATCGCTGCCGACCTGGATGCATTGGCAGAGGCCTGGCAGTGGACCGCCGACGATGTGCTGGTGCACGGTTTGCCGCTGTATCACGTTCACGGACTGGTGTTGGGCCTACTCGGGTCGTTGCGGGTGGGAAATCGCTTCGTGCACACCGGCAAACCGACGCCGGCCGGCTACGGTGCGGCGGGCGGCACGCTCTACTTCGGCGTGCCGACGGTGTGGTCACGAGTGGTGGCTGACCGGGCGGCCGCCGAGGCGCTCAAACCGGCGCGGCTGCTGGTGTCCGGGAGCGCGCCACTGCCGGTGCCGGTGTTCGAAAAGCTGGAGCAGCTCACCGGGCACCGCCCCATCGAACGGTACGGCGCCTCGGAGTCGCTGATCACCCTGTCGACGCGGGCTGATGGTGAACGTCGCCCAGGCTGGGTGGGCGCGCCGCTGGCCGGTGTGCAGACCCGCTTGGTGGATGACAGCGGCGATGAGGTCGGCCACGATGGGGAAACCGTCGGGAAACTTCAGGTTCGTGGCCCGACACTGTTCGACGGCTACCTGAATCGACCGGATGCCACCGCCGAGGCGTTCGACGCTGACGGCTGGTACCGTACCGGCGATGTCGCGGTAGTCGACGGTAGCGGGATGCACCGCATCGTGGGACGGGAATCGGTCGACTTGATCAAGTCGGGTGGGTACCGCATCGGCGCAGGTGAAATCGAAACGGTGCTGCTTGGACATCCGGACGTGGCGGAGGCGGCGGTCGTCGGGCTGCCCGACCAGGATCTGGGCCAGCGGATTGTTGCCTACGTCGTGTGCTCAGCCGATGTCGACGCCGACGGGCTTATCAACTTTGTTGCCCAACAACTTTCGGTGCATAAGCGCCCACGCGAGGTGCGGATCGTGGGCGCGCTGCCGCGCAATGCGTTGGGGAAGGTCCTCAAGAAGCAGTTGCTGTCGGAACACTGAGCTACAGCGAAATGCCTTGTACCACTGAGTAGTTAGGCTGGCACGCTGCTATTCTGACTGCCCGACGGGGTTACCCCGTTCGCCGTGTTGCCGCGCCACCGTAAGGCTTCCAGGGCGACGGCAACGTGGACGGAGGTATGGTCGAGCGGTCGTGGCAGCAGCCGTTGAGCGGACTCGAGCCTGCGCAGAAACGTATTGCGGTGAGTGTAGAGGCGTTTCGCGGCGCGGGAGGCGTTGCACTGTTCGTTGATGAACGTCAGCAGGGTCGTCTGTAGATCTGGGCTCGCTGACTCAAGGTCTCCAAGCGTGCTTGTAATGAATTCGCTTGCAGCATTTGGATTTTGGGTGATCAACGCAACCATCTTGACGTCGGAGAAGAACGCGACCCGCTGGTTCGACTGTAGCCGTGACAAGGTGCGTTGGGTGGCGAGCGCTTCGAGGTGGCTGCGCCGGAACCCTTCGACCCCGCTTCCGGTTGTCCCGATGGCGATGCGCGCCGCTGGTGCGCTGTCCACCGTCGCCTGAACCGTGTCGATGTCGAGTCCGACGGCGTCGGTCACCCACGCCCAGCGGCTGGCCGCGCCGGCAACCACGGTCAGTGGTCGTGTCGATCCCACGGCGTGGCAGAACGCGTCGGCGGCCCGGTCCAGGTAGCTGTGATCACCGTCGAGCTCGTCGCTCCAGATGATGGCGGCGGTATGGGCCCGATTGAGCGGGTAGCCCAATCTCGCTTCGGCGCGCTCGCGGGTGATCGGGGCACCGTCGAGAATGAGCCCTACCACTTCGAGGCGTTCGGCGTAGGTGCCGCGGGTCAGCTCGTCGTGTTCCGTCTGCACTTGGGCGGCGATGCCGGCCAGCGTGGCCTCGACGAAGTCGTTGACGGAGCGGGCGGACGCGTCGAGCAGCTCGCGTAGCTCTTGAGGGTCGGAGGTGAGATCGAACGCAATGTCGATCCAGAGCCGCCAGGCGATGTACTGCCCGATTCGATAGATGTCCAGCGCCAACGTGTCCAGTCCCCGGCGCACCAGGTCTCGGGCCATCCGCAGCGGCTCGGTGCCCAGATTGGCGGGCACCCGAGCGCCGGGGTCGCGCAGGTTGGCAGCGGCCCAGTGCACAAGGTTGGCGCGGTTGGCCGTCTTGACAACCTTCGCGAGCACCGGATCGTTGGCGATGGCGGGGTTGGCCGCAATGGTGGCGCGGTCAAGTTCCTCGATCCACTCTGGGGTTGGATTGAGGGCGATGCGTGCTCCCTCGCGGATCAGGTCACGAATTCGCGGCGAGGGTTGTTGCCATGCCACGGGCCGATTTTAGGGCCGGCGGATGCAGTTTGCACTCCCCGTTCGCACTTTTGGGCAGGAGTTCATTTCGCACGGCCCCTGGCATGTGCGAGATCGGGGCTTGGGTCGACCTAAACAACAAAAAAATGGCCAACAGGTAAACAGGACATGTATTTTCTGCGTTCGGCAACGTCGATTCCGGTAGGGCGTCCCGAGCGACCCGCGATCGCGAAGATGTGCGGTGTGTCGAACGCGTCGAATAGCTTGTGACACAGCGCAATTTGCGGAATCGTCCGACGACCGGGCATAGTAGCGCGGCTAGTCGTCGTTGTCGCGTCGAACGGCATCGGAAATGTGCGCCGGGTGCATTTTGCACATCAGGTCGACGCCGATCGGGGATCTTTACCCGCCGGCGGGAGCGATTGGTGCAGATTGCACTTCGAATCAGGCTGATTGAAACTTTTTGACCTATTGGCGCCCGTGCGGAGGCGCCATTATTGGCTGCAGTTCGTCACCGTGGACGAATCGGTGACAGGACGTAAGCGACCAGATCGCTTGACTGCTAACAGTCCCTGATCGTTCCCCGGCGAATGCTCGGGCTCATTTGAGGAGGAAAACGCGTGTCCTTCGTGATGGCACAACCAGAGATGTTGGCGGCGGCGGCCGGCACCTTGCAGAGCATCGGCGCTACCACAGTGGCCAGCGCGGCCGCTGCGGCCGCCCCGACCACTGGGGTGGTGCCACCCGCCGCGGATGAGGTGTCGGCGCTGACTGCAGCGCACTTCGCCGCGCACGCAGCGATGTTTCAGACCGTGAGCGCTCGGGCTGCCGCGATTCATGAACAGTTTGTAAGCACCCTTACCACCAGCGCTGGCTCGTATGCGGCCACCGAAGTCGCCAATGCGGCGGCGGCCGGCTGAGTCAAGACCAGTCGACACCAGATATAAGGACGAGAAGCATGGATTTCGGGGCGTTACCGCCGGAGATCAACTCCGCGAGGATGTACACAGGTCCGGGTTCGGGCTCGATACTGGTGGCCGCCGAGGTGTGGGACAGTGTGGCCGTTGACCTGTATTCGGCCGCGTCGGCGTTTCAGTCGGTGGTCTGGGGACTGACGGTGGGGCCGTGGATAGGTTCGTCGTCGGGGTTGATGATGGCTGCGGCCTCGCCGTACGTGGCCTGGATGAGCGCCACCGCGGGTCAGGCCGAGCTGACCGCCAACCAGGCCAGGGTTGCGGCGACGGCCTTTGAGGCGGCGTTTGGGCTGACGGTACCGCCGCCGCTGGTCGCAGCGAACCGCACCCAGTTGATGATGCTGGTCGCGACCAACATCTTCGGGCAGAACACCCCGGCGATCGCGGTCACCGAGGCCGAATACGGGGAGATGTGGGCCCAGGACGCGGCCGCGATGTTTGGTTATGCGGCTGCGGCGGCCACGGCGACGGCGACGGTGACGCCGTTCCAGGAGGCCCCGGAGATGACCAGCGCGGGTGGGCTCGCCGAGCAGGCCGCCGTGGTCGAGGAGGCCACCGACACCGCCGCGGCCAATCAGGTGATGAACAATGCGCCCCAGGCGCTGCAGCAGCTGGCCCAGCCCACCCAGGGCGGCGCGCCCTCGTCGAAGCTGGGTGAACTGTGGAAGGGCATCTCGCCGCACATGGGGCCGGTCGGCAGCATGGTGGGGATGGTCAGCAACCACGTGTCGATGGCCAACTCGGGGGTGTCGATGACCAACACCGTGAGCTCGATGATGAAGGGGTTTGTTCCGGCGGCGGCTGCCGCGGCGGTGCAAACCGCGGCGGTGGAAGGCGGGGCGAGGGCGATGAGTTCGCTGGGCGCCGAGCTGGGTTCGTCGGGCCTGGGCGGTGGCGTGGCCGCGGGCCTGGGTCGGGCGGCGTCGGTCGGCTCGTTGTCGGTGCCGCAGGCCTGGGCCGCGGCCAACCAGGCCGTTACACCGGCGGCGCGGGCGTTGCCGCTGGCCAGCCTGGCCAGCGCCGCCGAAACCGGACCCGGGCAGATGCTGGGCGGACTGCCGGTTGGGCAGCTGGGCGCGCGCGCCGGCGGCGGTGGGCTCAGCAACGTGCTGCGGGTGCCACCACGCGCCTATGTGATGCCACGCATCCCGGCCGCCGGGTAACACCCACCCAGGGATCCGACCCACAACGTCACGCAGATATAAGAGGAGACAAGTCAGATGGCCACACGTTTTATGACGGATCCGCATGCGATGCGGGATATGGCGGGCCGTTTTGAGGTGCACGCCCAGACGGTCGAGGACGAGGCCCGCCGGATGTGGGCGTCGGCGCAAAACATCTCGGGTGCGGGCTGGAGCGGTATGGCGGAGGCGACCTCGCTGGACACCATGGGCCAGATGAATCAGGCGTTTCGCAACATCGTGAACATGTTGCACGGGGTGCGCGACGGGTTGGTTCGCGACGCTAACCACTACGAGCAGCAAGAGCAGGCTTCCCAGCAGGTGCTGGGCAGCTGACCCGATTCCTCGACAGGACGGTACCGATATGACGATCAATTACCAGTTCGGCGATGTTGACACCCACGGTGCGACCATCCGTGCCCAGGCCGCATCGTTGGAGGCCGAGCACCAGGCCATCGTTCGAGATGTGTTGGCCGCCGGCGACTTTTGGGGTGGCGCCGGTTCGGTGGCCTGCCAGGAGTTCATCAGCCAGTTGGGCCGCAACTTCCAAGTGATCTACGAACAGGCCAACACCCACGGCCAGAAGGTGCAGGCCGCCGGCAGCAACATGGCCCAAACCGATAGCGCCGTCGGCTCCAGCTGGGCTTAACACCAAACCCCGGGTAGCTCGGCAACCGGCAAGGACTCTATCCTGGGGCCCGGCCGGCTTGTCTGCGGTCATCGAGGCCGCCATCACGATGGCGGCCACCTAACTGCACGGACCGCACTGGAGCACGAAGGTAACGCGAAATGGATTTTGGGACGTTACCGCCGGAAATCAATTCCGCGAGAATATATTCCGGTCCGGGTGCGGGCTCGCTGTTGGCAGCCGCGGCGGCTTGGCACCGGCTGGCTGCCGGCTTGTACTCGGTGGCGGAGTCATATCGATCGGTGATTTCATGGCTGCCGGCGGGGCCGTGGCTGGGTCCGTCATCCGCGTTGATGGTGGCTGCGTGCGCGCCGTATGTGGCATGGTTGAGCCGCACCGCGACAGTGGCTGAACAGGCCGCTGTTCAGGCCACCAAGGCGGCGTCCGCATACGATGCCGCATTCGCGATGACGGTGCCCCCACAGCAGGTCGAGGCCAACCGCTCGCTGTTGATGACGCTGATCGCGGCCGACATCTTCGGGCTAAACACTGCCGCGATCGCTGCCACCGAGGCGGCCTACGAAGAGATGTGGGACCAAGACGCCGCAGCGATGTACGGCTACGCCGGTGCTGCTGCGGCCGCGTCGACGCTGACGCCGTTCGAGGAAGCGCCGGAGATCACCAGCGCGGTGGGGCTGGCCGACCAGGCCGTCGTGGTCGCCAAGGCAACCGGCGTTGCTGCGGCAACCCGGTTGATGAACAACGTGCCCCAGGCGCTGCAAGGGTTTGCGGCGCCGACCCAATACATCACCCCCCCGGGAAGCTGCAGGCCTTTTTGCAGACCATCTCGCCGTTCGGCGATTTGGTGTCCGTGCTCGACAACCACATCTCGATGGAAGACACGCTGCTGTCCATGACCGACACGGTGAGTTCGATGTTGGCCAGCTTGTTCCCCGCGGCCGGCGGTCTCGAAGACGCGACACTGGGGCTTGCAGAGACGGTGGGCGGCGAGGCCGGCGCGTTGGGGCAGGCAGTGGGCGGCGAATTGGTCTCGGTGGGAGGGGCACTCGGCCCAGAAAGTTCGGCGGTGGCCGCCGGCTTGGGCCGGGCGCCTTCGGTGGGGATGTTGTCCGTTCCGCAAAGCTGGCCCGGGGCCAACCAGGCGATCCTCCCGGTGGCTCGAGCGGTGCCGGTCAACAGCCTGATCGGTGTCCCGCAGGGCGCTCCCGAACATGTGCTCGGCGGGTTGCCCGGAGGGCACCTGGGCACCGGCGCCGGCCCTACGGTGAGCAACGTGCTCAGAGTCGCTCCGCGCGCCTACGTGATGCCCCGAACACCGGCCGCCGGATAGCGCACGGGTCTGTGCCGACGGTGCTCACGGCGCGGGCGGGGTCCGCCTATTGTTGTCAATCATGATTGACGGACCTGGGTTCCGGTCGCCGCAGACAGACCTCGGCCAAGCACTGCGAATCGCGTGGTGGAGCTATCTCCTTCGGCTCGATACCGAGATGGAGTCGGTCGGGTTCCCGGAGCGGCGCTATGCGATGAATTACGTATTTGCCCTGTATGCCCAACCAAGGCCGATGACCATCTCGGAGATGGGACGACAATTCGACGTCAGTCGCCAGGCGGCCAGCAAGATCGTTGCCGAACTACGCGATCGCGGCTACGTGCACACCGCCGCGTCGACCACCGACCAGCGCGAGAAGGTGGTCGAGCTCACTCCGAAGGCAATCGATTACGTGACGGCGCGCCTGAGCGCGGCAGCCGAGCTTGACCGGGAGATCCGCGCGCGCATCGGCGACGACGGCCTCGGCGAGCTCTACCGGGCGCTGGATGCGGTTGGTGAAGTCTGTCGGGGGACAACGGAGTTCGATCCGGCCAACCCGTACCGCGCCCCCAAGCTGTGGTGAAACCCGACGGCGCTCGTCCGGAGTTTCGCAGGATGTTGACAGCGTTTTCCCGGGACTTGACTGGAGCAAGAGTGGACACCGTCACCTAACGTCGTCGCCGTGTACACAAACAGCCTGGCTGTGACGGGTGCCGGGTTGATCGAAGTAAGCTCGCCGGTGACACCGATGAAGCGGATTGCTTTGGCGTGCCTTGTCGGCTCGGCAATCGAGTTCTATGACTTCCTCATTTATGGCACCGCGGCGGCACTGGTGTTTCCCACCGTGTTCTTCCCGCACCTCGATCCGGCGGTGGCCACGGTCGCCTCGATGGGTACATTTGCCGCCGCGTTTGTGTCCCGGCCGCTCGGCGCGGCCGTCTTCGGGTACTTCGGCGACCGCCTCGGCCGCAAGAAGACCCTGGTGGCCACGCTGCTGATCATGGCCCTGTCAACGGTCACGGTCGGGCTGGTTCCCACCGCGACGGCCATCGGTGCCGCTGCGCCACTGATCCTGACGGCCATGCGGCTGCTGCAAGGGTTTGCCGTCGGAGGGGAGTGGGCCGGGTCAGCGCTGCTGAGCGCGGAATGCGCGCCGGTCGCCAAACGTGGCCGGTACGGCATGTTCACCATCGTCGGCGGCGGCATCGCCCTGGTCTTCAGCAGCCTGACCTTTCTGGGCGTGAACTACACCATCGGCGAGAGCAGCCCCTTGTTTCTGCAGTGGGGGTGGCGCATACCGTTTCTGATCAGTGCGGGGTTGATCGCCATTGCCCTGTATGTGCGGCTCAACATCGACGAGACCCCGGTGTTCGCCAGGGAAAGGGCAGCTGAAACGGCCTCTTCCGGGGCAACCAGAACGCCGATCGCCGAAGTATTGCGCCGGCAGCGGCGCGAGATAATCCTGGCCGCGGGCAGCTCGGTCACCTGCTTCGGCTTCGTCTATCTGGCCAGCACCTATTTCGCCACCTACGCCCACACCCACCTGGGGTATTCGCGCGGCAGCATCTTGTTCGACGGTGTGCTGGGCGGGTTGACGTCCATCGCGTTCACGGCATTTTCGGCCGGTCTTTCTGATCAATTCGGTCGCCGGCGCCTCATTTTGGTTGGGTGGACGGCGGCTCTTCCGTGGGCGCTCTTGGTCATGCCGCTGATCGATTCCGGCAATCCCAGTCTGTTCGCGATCGCTGTCATCGGCATGTATGCGGTCGCCGCGTTCGCCTTCGGACCTATGGCATCGTTCATCCCAGAACTGTTCGTTACTCGCTACAGATACACGGGCACCGCGTTGGCGGTGAACCTCGCCGGCATCGCCGGCGGCGCTGTGCCGCCGCTGATTGCCGGCACGCTGCTGGCAACCTATGGCAGCTGGGCGATGGGCGCCATGCTGGCCAGCCTCGCGCTGACCAGCCTGGTATGCACCTATCGGCTGCCCGAAACCACCGGCATAGCCCTGCTCGCGACTGAGTCAGAATCCAACAACCGCTCGCGCTAGGTTGACGTCTTCCACAGATTTGGGTTCAACGGCAAATCTTTGGGGCGCGTACCGTGTGGCCACAGCGAGCTCGCCATGAAGTAGAACATGCTGAGCAGGCTGCCGCCCGGCAGCTGTTCGTTCATGAGAGATTTCCTCGCGTCATCGTGCATGCTGTGGGGGCCGATGAGGCGGTAGCACAACTGGTTGAATGAATGAAACCAGAGCGTCACCAAGAGCTCCGGTTCTTCAACTAGTTCTTTGCAGGTGGGCAGGCACCCTATCTCTTTGGCGATCGAGTCGAGAAAAAAGAGCAGCGACGGCACCGCCTCGTAGTGGCGTGGACTCAGCTCGGTCCACTTCTCCTCCCACGCTTTGTCCTCTCGGATTCGGGCATGGATGTCTGCGGGCAACTCGAGCTTGTCGCTGCACAGGAGGGCGAAGTACCGAGCCTGCATCTCGGCGCAGATAGGAATCCCACCGCTGAATGGTCTAACGAACCCGATTAGCGCAAGTCGCCCGCCGTGGTCGGGATGGAATGCGTGCTTGTAGAGATGACGAACGTTATTGTCTTGGATCTCCACACCGCGCAGGAGTGAGAAATCGTGCTCGAACCCGGTACAGAGAACTATGCAATCGAATTCCTTCACTGTGTGATCCTTGAAGTACACCGTGTTGCCTTCGATGGTCTCGATGCCGCTGTCGTTTACCTGAATCTTCCCGTTCAGGACGTTGGGTACAAATGAGACGTTCTTGCAAAAGATGACGCGTTGGGAGTAAGAATCTTGTCCCTTGTGAGACTTCCGATTCCACTCGGTGATGTAATCGAATGTCTCCTTCGTTGCCTCGGTGAACAAATCAAGTTTCGGAGGATATAAAGGCTGGCCCAGGCTGTTCCTTGGGTCGAGGTCGTCGGCGCCGGCCGTCGGCGCCGCAAGTATCGCCTTGGCTACCGCATCGGATACAGCGGTTGCGGGATTTTTGCTGGCGTCGCTCAAGAGATTCGTTCCGAAAGATTCTAGATCGAACAAGCTTGCAGTCTTCGTCATTGCCGCCTGCATGCCATGGTATCGGACGGCGTCCATGAAGGAGGCTTTTGACATTGTCTCGTCGTGGAAGAATGCCCGCATGCGGAAGGGCTGCTCCGACGAGCGGGCATACATTTCATAGTGATGAGCTCGGACCGTCTGGCTGTCTGTCGAATATCGTCCGTCATGAAGACGAGGGACCAGAAAGGAACGCGAGCGGATGGCCAGCGTGCATTCGGCCGAGACCCCCGAGATCTGCCTGACGATATCGGCGCCAGATTCGGCGAGGCCGATAACGAGCACGCGCTTGCCGCGAAACTCGCGGTTGTTCCTGTACCGAGAGGAATGGATCACTTCACCGGAGAACCGGTCGAGGTAGGAGATGTTGGTCGCCGGCGTCCGGAAGGGACCGCTGCAGATGGCCAGTGCTTGGAACGTGTGGTGCTCTTGTTGCCCGTTCGTGGTAACCGAAACCTGCCAATCGTCGCCAATTCTCGCTACGGATTCGACCGTCGAATTGAAGATGATGCATTGCCGCAAATTGAACTTGTCGGCGTAGGTCTGCAAGTATCGAAGGTAGCCTTCACGATCCGCGAAGACTCGGTCCTCCACCATGAAATCCGAGAAGGACATGAGCTTCATGGAGATGGTGAGGTACATTTCATCGAAGGCTTTCATGGAGTCGCCATCGTTGGCGTGGCGATACCAGATGCCGCCGATGTCGGCGCTTTTCTCAAAGCACACGACGTCGTGTCCCTCGTCGCGCAGCTGCTTAATGGTCGTCAGCCCGGATGGGCCGGCCCCAATGACCCCGACCTTCATGGATGCCTCCTCCAACTCAGACAAAATCGCTTTCCGAACCCCACGGCGGGTGGAAAAACCTCACGGTCGTTCTATTTCAGCTTTCTAATACCGCCTTGAGTCGGTCGCCAAACAGTTCAACCGCTTCGGGGGTCAACATTTCGTGATGGGCACAATCAACCGGATGGTCGGTGATCTCACCCGTGACATATGGACGCCAGCTCTGTGCAAGTGCTCCACTCGCCGCGCTCCGGACCGCGGAGAATATGGTCATATCACCATTGAAAACCCCAGCTTTGTGTTCCGAACCACATTGCATATTGGCGTCGGCGTTTTTTACGATAACCTCTAGCAGGTCGGTGAACGGAAGGGTGTCGGGTGCGTTTAGCTGTTTGATCAATACCGATGCCCGCTGATGAGTTTCTGAATCAGATTGTTCGGGGATGGTGAAGTCATCGTATCGCAACGCTTGTTTTAGGTAGTCGTTTAGCGCCAAAGCTTCGTCAATGGCATTTTCACCATAAATGGCTAACGCATCATCGTGGCTAGGTGCGGCGTCCAAAATTATCAGACGTTGGACCACGTGCCCACGACGAGCGAGCTCAATGGCGAGCTCGTGGGCCACATTTCCCCCGAAGGACCAGCCAAGAAGGTTATATGCGCCTCCGGGGTGAAACTCTTCGATCCGCTGGGCGTAATTCATTGCCAGGGCGCGAATCGATTCGGGCTCCTGACCGCCATTTCGAGTGGCCTGCTGAATACCGACAATCGGACAACCCACATAGGAACCCAGAATGCGATACGGCCAGCTAACGCCGCCGGCGGGATGGATGCAAAACAGGGGAGATCCAGAACCGTGGTGAAGCACCTCAACGGGGGCGACCATACCCGCATGGCTTGATGGGGCCGCTGGGCTGGGTTCCCGCATGAGCGAGCTGAGGCCGCTCACGGACGGCGCCTCGAACAACGCGCGCACGCTCAGGTCAGTCGCCAGGGCCGCGTTCACCGCGGCGATGACCCGCATCGCCGACAAAGAATCACCACCCAGGTCAAAAAACGAATCGTCGACTCCGACACGCTCGACATCGAGCACCTGGGCATAGATGCCGGCCAGGATTTCCTCGGTGGGCGTGGTCGGGGCCCGATACCGGTCAACGTGGCCATACTCAGGGGCCGGCAAGGCACGAACGTCGAGTTTGCCGTTGACCGTCAACGGCAGCTCAGGAACCGCCACTACGGCGGCCGGCACCATATAGCCGGGCAGCTGAGTGGCTAATAACGCGCGCGCGCCAGCCGAGTCGGCGGTGCCGGTGATGTAGCCGACGAGGCGTTTGTCGCCGGGGCGGTCCTGGCGGGCGATGACCACGGCCTGGTCGATTCCGTCTAACTGGGTTAGTGCGGCGGCCACTTCGGCGGGTTCGATGCGATAGCCGCGGATTTTGACTTGGTCATCGGTGCGTCCGAGGAATTCCAACTGGTCATCGGTGCGCCAGCGCACCACGTCTCCGGTGCGATACATGCGGGTTGCGGTCCCGCCGAATGGACATGCCACAAACCGTGTTGCGGTCAACCCCGGTCGGTGCCAGTACCCACACCCCACCCCGGCGCCGGCCACATACAACTCGCCGGCCACCCCGGCCGGGACCGGTCGTAGCCACCCATCCAGCACAAACAACGCCGCCCCCGGCACCGGCGAGCCGATTGGCGCAATCCCCTTACCCGGTCGCAACGGCGCACTCACCGTCACAAATATCGTGGCCTCGGTCGGGCCATAGGAGTTGATCATCGCCCGCCCAGGCGCCCACCGGTCTACCAGCTCGACCGGACACGGCTCGCCGAGAAGCACGAGAGTCGTTGACTCCAACCCCTGCGCCGACAACCCCCCCACCGCCGACGGGGTTTGGGTCAAGACGTCGACCCGTTCGGCGACCAGCAACGCATGCAGATCTGCCGGGGAGCGGGCCACGGTTTCGGACACCACCACCAGCCGTCCACCATGCAACAACGCGCTCCAGATCTCCCACACCGAGAAGTCGAAGCCATACGAATGAACCTGGGTAACTGCCTGCCCCGCCGTAGGCGTGAACGAAGTCGGTGCTGCCAGAAGCTGGGTGATGTTGTGGTGGGTGATCCCCACCCCTTTCGGGGCCCCGGTGGTGCCCGAGGTGTACAGGATGTAGGCCAGGTCGTCGGCGTGCGGGTAGGGCAAGGGGTAATCCGGATCGCAGCGCTCAAGGGCCGGATCATTGACATCGATGACCACCACGTCTTGACCGTCCAGCCGAGAACGCAACCCGGTGGTGGCCACCACCACGACCGGGGCGGCATCGTTGAGCAGGAACGCGATCCGGGCGTCGGGGTGGGCTGGATCGATGGGTAAGTACGCGGCGCCCGTCTTGAGCACGGCCAGGATCGCGGCAATGGCCTGAGCCGAGCGCTCCACCAACAGCCCCACCACATCCCCGGGCCGCACGCCATAACCAACCAGCAGGTTAGCCAGCCGGGTTGCTGCCTCGTCCAGCCCGCGATATGTCGTCTGCTCACCGTTGAACACCACCGCGATCGCCTCGGGTGTGCGCACCACCTGGGCGGCGAACAACTGCAGAACTGACACCCCCACCGCCGCTGGGGCGGCCGCCAGTACGGCACGGTTACCAACCAGGTCCAGAAGGGCGTGGTCAGCCTTGTCGAGCACATCGATCGACGACAACCGCCGACCAGGGTCAGCTGTCATCGCTTCCAGCAGCAGCTGCACCCGGTCGACCAGCGCGCGGATGCTGGCGGCATCGAAAGCATTCGTGGCGAATTCGACGCGAAGTTCCAGTTCTCGGCCTGGTACGACGGTCAAGGCCAACGGGTAGTGGGTGAATTCGTAGCCGGAGATCTCGGTAATCGCCGGGCCTTGGTTGTCCAGGGGGGCGGTGTCAGCGGGATAGTTCTGGTAGATGAACAGGGTGTCGAACAGCCTGTCGAGGCCGGTGATGCGGTGGATATCGGTAAGCGGTAGGTGTTGGTGTTCCAGGGTGATGTTGTGGGCGTTTTGCAGTTGGTCGAGCAGCTGTGCCGTGGTGGTAGCGACCGTCAGCGTGGCACGCACCGGCACGGTATTGATGAACAGACCCACCATTGTTTGCGCCCCGGCCAGATCGGCCGGCCGCCCAGAGACCGTCGTTCCGAACACCACGTCGTGTTGACCGGTTTGCCAGCTCAATAGGCAGGCCCACGCGGCTTGCAGCACGGTGCTGACGGTGGTGTGGTGTTGACGCGCCAGTCGGGTGAGCGCGTCCGTCACTGCTTCGGGCAGCACAAAGGATGCGACGTCTTTGCCGGTCAGCTCGAACGGGTCACGCCTACTCACCAGAGTTGGTGTCTTCACGCCGCGCAGCACACGGCGCCAGGCGGTGTGGGAGCAGGCGTGGTCTTGGGTGGCAAGCCAGGACATAAAACTGCGATACGGTGCAGGGGCGGGCAACGGCAGCCCGTCGTAGCTGGCGAATATCTCCCGCAGCAGGATCTGCAGCGACCAGCCATCACACACTATGTGATGCTTGGTCAGCACCAGCCGATATCGGTTTGCTGCGGTGCGGACGAGGGCCGCCCGCAGCGGACAGGCGCGCGCAAGCTCGCTCAGCGCAGCGCGCTCATCAGCGCAAATTTGTTCGATTTGACCGCCGGCCTGTCCCGGATCGTCGGCTAGGTCGATATAGCGCCACGGCAACGCCGGATCGGCCAGAATAACCTGCACCGGTTGGTGGAGATGATCGACAACGAATCGAGCCGCAAGATTGGGGTGACGGTTGATGACCGTCTGTACGGCAGCACGCAAACGGTGGGGGTCAAGCCGGCCGGCCAGCCCGATGCTGCTCTGCACCACGTACGGATCGGCAGCGCCCTTTCCGTACTCATCCGTGTGGCTGGTGTGAAACAGCAAGCCGTGCTGCAGTGAGGTCAGCGGCAAGATGTCGGCGATGTCGTGTTGTGCTTCGAGTTCGTCGATCTGTTGTTGGTTCAGCCCGGTGCCGGCGACATCGCTGGGGGTCAACCCGCCCCCACCACGTTGCACATGGGCACAGATGCCGGCTAGGGCCTCGAACCAGAGCTGGTTAACCCGGGCGATCTGGACACGATCAAGCTTGGCGGACGCCCACGTCCAGTTGGCGTGCAGCCGCGGACCGATTGCGGTGTCGATCGTGACCGCGTTGAGGTCGACGGTATGCATCAGCGACACAGGTATCGCGGTGCGCGCCGGATCACTGAACACCGTCGCCTCGCCCGCGATCTGCCACGCAGTGCCGGGCACCGCCGGATCAGCCACAACGCCCAGACGACCCAGATAGTTGAAACCGATCAACGGATCAGGTCCGGCCAGATCCACCTCGGTGTTCAAATAACGCAGCAAGCCATAACTCAGGCCGTCAGGAACGGCTCGGAGCTGTTCTTTGACGTCTTTGACCACCGCCCCCAACGCCGGCGCGCCATGGTGCACCTGCTGCCAATTGGGTCCATCCACCACCACCGCAACCGGGTATTTGCTGGTAAACCACCCCACCGTGGACGACAGGTCAATGTTGGGGTCCAGATCCTCCTGGCGGCCATGACCCTCCACATCGATGCCGATCGGAGCACCGGCGCAACCCAGGAATTCCGTCCACGCCAGTCCGAATGCGATCAACAGAATGTCGTGCACCCCGGCGTGAAACGCCGCAGGCACCTCGCCCAGCAGCAGGCGTGTGGTGTCGACATCCAACGTCACCGACAGATGCCCGGCGGTGACATACGTATCCACCGTCGACTCGACCGGCGCCAGAACTTCGGTCACCGCCGCGGCCGCCTCAATGCGCTGCCACGCCGCCAACTGATCGACCACCGCGGGGCTGCGCGCGTGCTCAGCTAGCGTCGCGGCCCAGGAGCGAAACGACGTCCCCTCCACCGGCAACGCTATCGGCTGTCCTGCCTGCCGCTGCTGCCACGCAGTATTCAGGTCATCAACCAAAATCCGCCACGAGACCCCGTCAACGGCCAAATGATGAATCACCAACACCAGCTCAGCCGTCGAGGACACCCACACCGCGCTGACCATCAGCCCCGCTGCGGGGTCCAATCGGTGGCGGGCGGCCACCAATGCATCATCGGAGGGCACCGCCACACACCGCACACAGTCGTGCGCCTGCACCGAACCCGGTTCCGGCACATACAGCAACCAATCCCCGCCAATCGCGGCATTATCGATGACCCGCGACCGCAACATGGCATGCCGATCCAACAGCGCCTGCACCAACTGCACCACGTCGGCGTCGGTCACCCCCGCCGGAGCCCGCAACACCATCGTCTGGTTGAACTGCTCCACGGCGCAGTCAACACTTCGCAGCCAGCACATGATCGGTGTGGCCACCACCTCGCCGACACCCTCATCAACCAGACCATCCCCGGCACCGGCAAAGGTGGCTACCCGGGCCACCCCAGCCACGGACCGCTCGACGAAAATGTCGCGCGGGCGACACACCACACCGGCAGCGCGGGCCCGCGCCACGACCTGCATCGCCGATAGTGAGTCGCCGCCGAGGTCGAAAAATGAGTTGTCGATGCCGACGTGGTCGGTGCCCAGTACGTGGGCGTAGATGGTGGCCAGGATTTCTTCGGTGGGGGTGGTGGGGGGTCGGTATCGGTCGGTGTCGCGGTATTCGGGGGTGGGTAGGGCGCGGGTGTCGAGTTTGCCGTTGATTGTTAGTGGTAGTTGCTGCATGGTTACCAGCGCGGCTGGGATCATGTAGCTGGGTAGTCGGTCTGCTAGTTGGGCGCGGGCGGTGGCTGGATCGGCGGTGCCGGTGATGTAGCCGACGAGGCGTTTGTCGCCGGGGCGGTCCTGGCGGGCGATGACCACGGCCTGGTCGATTCCGTCTAACTGGGTTAGTGCGGCGGCCACTTCGGCGGGTTCGATGCGATAGCCGCGGATTTTGACTTGGTCATCGGTGCGTCCGAGGAATTCCAACTGGTCATCGGTGCGCCAGCGCACCACGTCTCCGGTGCGATACATGCGGGTTGCGGTCCCGCCGAATGGACATGCCACAAACCGTGTTGCGGTCAACCCCGGTCGGTGCCAGTACCCACACCCCACCCCGGCGCCGGCCACATACAATTCGCCGGCCACCCCGGCCGGGACCGGTCGTAGCCACCCATCCAGCACAAACAATGCTGCCCTTGGCACTGGGGAGCCGATCGGGGCAATGCCCGACCCCGGTCGTAGCGGGGCGCTCATCGCCACATACATCGTGGTTTCGGTTGGGCCGTATTGGTTGACCATCGCGCGCTGGTGCGCCCATCGGTCCACTACCTCGGCGGGGCAGGCCTCACCGCCCACGATCAGCGTCGCCGATCCCAGCCCGTTCGGCGACAACATTGCCAGCGCCGATGGGGTTTGGCTTAAGACGTCGACGTGTTCGCAGACGAGCAGGGTGTGTAGCTCTTCCGGTGAGCGCACGACGGCTTCGGGGACCACTACGAGGCGTCCGCCGTGTAGTAGTGCGCCCCAGATCTCCCAGACCGAGAAATCGAATGCATAGGAATGACATTGGCTCCACACCTGCCCGGTTGTCGGGACCAGGCTGGTGTCAAGCGATGCGAATAGTTGGGTGACGTTGTGGTGGGTGATCCCCACGCCCTTGGGGACTCCGGTGGTGCCCGAGGTGTAGAGGATGTAGGCGAGGTGCTCGGGTGTGGGATGGGGCAGTGCTGCGCTTGGGTAGGTGTCGAGGATTGGGTCATCGACGGCGAGTACCGGTAGTTGGTGGTCGGCCAGCCGCTCGGCCAGGTCGGTGGTGGTGACCGCGGCCACCGGGGCGGCGTCGTGGACGATAAACGCGATCCGGGCGGCGGAGTGGGTGGGGTCGATCGGCAGGTAGGCGGCCCCGGTCTTGAGTACCGCCAGGATCGCGGTGATGGCCTGGATGGAGCGCTGCACCAGCAGCGCCACCACATCGCCGGGGCCCACACCATGACCGGCCAGCAGCTGCGCGAGCTGGTTGGCGGCCGAGTCGAGATCGCGGTAGCTGATCTGTTCACCGTTGAACGTCACCGCGATCGCCTCGGGCGTGCGCGTGACCTGGGCGGCGACCCGCTGACCCGATCTGTTCACCGTTGAACGTCACCGCGATCGCCTCGGGCGTGCGCGTGACCTGGGCGGCGAACAGCTGCGGTATCGATGCCGATGCTGGCTGGCTAGCGCGCAGCACCGCCCGGTTACCGATCCTGTCCAGGTGGGTGTGCTCGGCGGTATCGAGCACATCGATCGAGGACAACCGCTGCCCAGGATCGGCTGTCATCGCCACCAGTACCCGCTCTAGCCGGTCGATGAGGGTGTGGATACTGGCCTGGTCGAACACGTCGGTGCGATACTCCACCGCGCCGCCGATGCCGGCGGGTTCATCGGTGTCGGTGAAGCGTTCGGCCAAAGAAAACGTTAGGTCCATGCGGGCGGTTTGGGTGTGCATGGGCAGGGTTGTGATGTGTAGATCACCCAGCACCGGCGCGGCTGGGCTGGTGTTTTGCCAGGCCAGCGCCACCTGGACCAGGGGGTGATGGGTCAATGACCGGGCTGGGTTGAGCCGATCTACCACCACCTCAAATGGCACGTCCTGATGCTCGAAAGCCTCCACGCTGCGCGCTCGGACCTGGGCCAACAGCTCGGCGAAACTGGGGTCGCCGACCACCTCGACCCGCAACACCACGGTGTTGACGAAAAAGCCCACCAACTCATCCAGGGCGGGGTCGGCACGGCCGGCGATCGGGATCCCGACCGCCACATCGGAACTGGCGCTGATCTTCGATAGCAACACGCTTAGGGCCGCCTGGACCACCATGAAGTTGGTCGCATGATGTTCGCGGGCCATCCGCGTCACCCGCTGTTGCAGCTCTGCCGGCCACTGGACCGCAACACTGGCGCCGCGATAGTCGGCCAGCTGGGGATAGGGCCGATCGGTGGGCAACTGCAGGCGTTCAGCCATCCCGGCCAGGGTGTTGTGCCAATACGTCAGTTGGCCGGCGATGCCGCTGTTTGGATCGGCTAGATCGCCTAGCTGCTGGCGCTGCCACAACGTGTAATCGACATACTGGACCGTTAATTCGGCCCAGTCGGGGGCGTGTCCGGCGCATCGGCTGGCGTAGGCCGCGCCCAGATCGGCGGCCAGCGGGGCCAACGACCAACCGTCAGCGGCGATGTGATGCATGGTGAGCACTAGCAGGTGTTGGTGCTCACCAACGATGAAAAGTTGTGCACGAAACGGGATTTCGGATGCCAAATCGAACGTGTAGCGTGCCGCGGCGGTGAGTGCTTCGTCCAGCTGGGTGGGTGACCATCCGGCCGCGTTGAGCGCGCTCCATCCCATGTCTGCCTGTTCAGCAGGCACGACCACTTGCTGCGGTATTCCCTCGACCGCCACAAACACCGTGCGCAGGCTTTCATGACGGCCCACCACATCAACCAACGCCCGGCGCAACGCCTCGACATCCAACTCCCCGCTCAACCGCAGCGCCACCGGTACGTTGTAGACCGCGGAGGGTCCGTCAAGCTGGTCGATGAACCACAACCGGCTTTGGGCAAACGACAGCGGGATCACCGCGGGTCGGGCATCAACCGGCGCCAACGGCGCACGCGCGCCATCACCCCTTCCGATATGGGTGACCAGCTGGCTCACCGTGGGCGAGTCGAACAAGGCGCGCACGCTCAGGTGGGTATTCAGGGACTTGTTCGCTGCGGCGATGACCTGCATCGCCGATAGTGAGTCGCCGCCGAGGTCGAAAAATGAGTTGTCGATGCCGACGTGGTCGGTGCCCAGTACGTGGGCGTAGATGGTGGCCAGGATTTCTTCGGTGGGGGTGGTGGGGGGTCGGTATCGGTCGGTGTCGCGGTATTCGGGGGTGGGTAGGGCGCGGGTGTCGAGTTTGCCGTTGATTGTTAGTGGTAGTTGCTGCATGGTTACCAGCGCGGCTGGGATCATGTAGCTGGGTAGTCGGTCTGCTAGTTGGGCGCGGGCGGTGGCTGGATCGGCGGTGCCGGTGATGTAGCCGACGAGGCGTTTGTCGCCGGGGCGGTCCTGGCGGGCGATGACCACGGCCTGGTCGATTCCGTCTAACTGGGTTAGTGCGGCGGCCACTTCGGCGGGTTCGATGCGATAGCCGCGGATTTTGACTTGGTCATCGGTGCGTCCGAGGAATTCCAACTGGTCATCGGTGCGCCAGCGCACCACGTCTCCGGTGCGATACATGCGGGTTGCGGTCCCGCCGAATGGACATGCCACAAACCGTGTTGCGGTCAACCCCGGTCGGTGCCAGTACCCACACCCCACCCCGGCGCCGGCCACATACAATTCGCCGGCCACCCCGGCCGGGACCGGTCGTAGCCACCCATCCAGCACAAACAAGCCAACATTGGCCAATGGTTCCCCGATTGGGCTGGCGCTGCTGCGGGTGTCGCGCTCGAGGATCTCGCGAACGGAGACATGCACGGTGGTCTCGGTGATGCCATACATGTTGACCAGGCGCGGTGACCCCGGGTGGTTGTGCAGCCAAGCACGAAGGCGGTGGGGTTCTAGCGCTTCGCCGCCAAACACCACGGTCTGAAGTTTCAGCCGACGTGCCAGCTCGGGTCGCAGCGCATCGGCGGTTTGCAGCGCATAAAACGCCGATGGGGTTTGGCTTAAGACGTCGACGTGTTCGCAGACGAGCAGGGTGTGTAGCTCTTCCGGTGAGCGCACGACGGCTTCGGGGACCACTACCAGGCGTCCGCCGTGTAGCAGTGCGCCCCAGATCTCCCAGACCGAGAAATCGAATGCATAGGAATGACATTGGCTCCACACCTGCCCGGTTGTCGGGACCAGGCTGGTGTCAAGCGATGCGAATAGTTGGGTGACGTTGTGGTGGGTGATCCCCACGCCCTTGGGGACTCCGGTGGTGCCCGAGGTGTAGAGGATGTAGGCGAGGTGCTCGGGTGTGGGATGGGGCAGTGCTGCGCTTGGGTAGGTGTCGAGGATTGGGTCATCGACGGCGAGTACCGGTAGTTGGTGGTCGGCCAGCCGCTCGGCCAGGTCGGTGGTGGTGACCGCGGCCACCGGGGCGGCGTCGTGGACGATAAACGCGATCCGGGCGGCGGAGTGGGTGGGGTCGATCGGCAGGTAGGCGGCCCCGGTCTTGAGTACCGCCAGGATCGCGGTGATGGCCTGGATGGAGCGCTGCACCAGCAGCGCCACCACATCGCCGGGGCCCACACCATGACCGGCCAGCAGCTGCGCGAGCTGGTTGGCGGCCGAGTCGAGATCGCGGTAGCTGATCTGTTCACCGTTGAACGTCACCGCGATCGCCTCGGGCGTGCGCGTGACCTGGGCGGCGAACAGCTGCGGTATCGATGCCGATGCTGGCTGGCTAGCGCGCAGCACCGCCCGGTTACCGATCCTGTCCAGGTGGGTGTGCTCGGCGGTATCGAGCACATCGATCGAGGACAACCGCTGCCCAGGATCGGCTGTCATCGCCACCAACAGTTTCTGCAGTCGTCGCGCTAAATCGGAGGTATCAAAATCCGAAAAAGGCTGACCGGCGCCCGCGGTGCTCAGAAATAGTTGATCACCGTCTCTAATGAAGAACAGGCCAAAGTGGTCCACACGGCCAAAAGTCGTGTAGACCACCGATGCTGGAGCGGTATCGAAAGGCGAAATAGTGATCGACGGGAACAAATTGACCGCGACCCTACCCGTCGGTTGCCGTGCGCCTCGCCGGCCGCCGTTGTTCTCCAAGGCTTGGACGGGAAACCTCTGATGCCGCAGAACTTCTCGTATCCGCGTGTCAACGTGCTCACAAAAGCCGGTGACCGTCGACCCCGGCGACGCCGTCAACACCAGCGGCACGATCCCGGTAACCATCCCGGGAAACGTCTTTAACTGCGCATTGATGCGCCTACTGACCGGGAAATCCAGCACCACCTCTGACCCGCCAGCACACCACCCACGTACCAATAGCGCGCACGCCGCGGCAATCACTGACGATCGACGCACCCCCAACACCTGGCACAACGCGTCGACTTGACCCACCAGCGAAGGGTCCAACTGAACTGGCGCAGCAGCCGAAAACGAATCACGCCCCGGCGCGACTTGCGCCAACCGATAATCCGGACCGGTTTCCAGCGGAAGGTTCTCGCTCCAATACGCGCGGTCTTCCCAATAATCGCTGGATGCCTCGTATTCTGACTCGCAGGAAATCAGGTCCTGTAGTGAGCCGAAGAAGGCAGGGGGTACCGGTGCATCCGAAACAATCGCAGAGTAGACAGCGGCGATCCGATTGGTGATTAGCGCAGAGCCGAACCCGTCGATGACTATATGGTGGGCGCATATGAACAAGCGGAATTCAGCTGGTCGCGTGCGAAACAACGCGAATCTAATCAGTGGACCGGCCCACGGCATCGGCGTGCGTTGCATCGATGAGGCCAGCTGATAGGCCTCCCGGACGGGATCCTGCGAGCACCTGAGGTCATAGCGGGCAATCTCAACATTCGGGTCATCAATTTTCCTTTGGAAAACCTGACCATCCACCTCATAGAAGCCGGCCCTAAGTGGTTCGGCCTCACCCACCACGTGGCGGATCGCTCGCTCAATCAGATCGGGATCTACCGCACCCCTGATCACCACGAACCAGCAAAGCTGCCAGTCCGTCTCCGAATAACCAGTTTCCTGCGAAAACCATATGCCCAGTTGCCCACGCGTCAGCGCCAGCGCCCCCTCGTCAAGCTTCATCCGGCCGCTACAACCCAGACGGTCTAGGCGTCGCAAGCCCGGTGTTGCGCCAGCTTCTCGCGCAGACGCTGCGGCCGAATGTCGGCCCAGTTCCGCTCGATATAGTCCAGGCACCCAGCGCGAGCCGGCTCGCCTGGGATGTGCTGTTCCTCCTTGTTGAGCAAACCGAGGAAGCGGCTGTCGTCGTCAAACGGATTGATGCTCACCGGCCTACCTAGTCATCGAATAGAGCTGTCGCTTGCAAGAACTGCCCCGCGCGGGAGTTGCAGCCTACGAGAGTAGGTAACGGCAACAGTTGCAGGCGGTAAGAATATTGGCAGTCGGCAGGCCATGCCCGGCCGAATCGATGGTTGACGGGTCTGGTCTTGCGTTCGGCAAGCCCGTTCGACAATGAGTTCGGGAAGCCGAGCAACCGCTGGACGGCAGATACGAAGCCGGGATGTGCAAACTGCACCGCGGGAAGCTGCACATCGCCACCGACTTGGCGCTGCACCGCCTACCGGCCACCGGGACCAGCGGCTTCTACGGGCTCATCGTGGAACGGCACCGGCAAGCCTGTTCGCTACCATCGGCGGCGCGGCGAACTTCCCAAAATCATGACCATGATGCCGACCCGCGCTTCGCGCAAGCCGCGATGGACCTACCACCGTCAGCCGGCGCAGGAGGTCGGGGAGTTTTGTTCACCCTGGTTTTATTGGCCGATGTCCGGCAAAGGTGCCGTCGGTCGGCAATGGAATCAGCCAGTGCGACGGGTCAGAACCCGTCGCCAACCTTGGGTTAGTTGGCGTGCAGATCCTCGTTGAGGGCGATACCCCGACCGTCGCGGGCCACCACCTCGACCGCACCGGTCATCGAATTGCGGCGGAACAGCAGATTGCTGCTCCCGGAGAGCTCACGCGCCTTGACCGAGCTGCCGTCGGGCGTGGTGATCCTGGTGCCGGCGGTGACGTAGAGCCCGGCCTCCACCACGCAGTCATCACCCAGTGAGATGCCGAGGCCGGAATTGGCGCCGAGCAGACAGCGCTTGCCGATCGAAATGACCTGCGTCCCGCCGCCGGACAGCGTACCCATGATCGACGCTCCGCCGCCGACATCGGAGCCGTCACCCACCACCACGCCCGCCGAGATGCGGCCCTCCACCATCGAGGCGCCCAGGGTGCCGGCGTTGTAGTTGACGAAGCCCTCGTGCATCACGGTGGTGCCCGGAGCCAGATGAGCGCCCAACCGCACCCGGTCGGCGTCGGCGATGCGGACGCCGGTGGGTACCACGTAGTCGACCATCCGGGGAAACTTGTCGACGCCATATACCGTCACCGGTCCGCGGCGGCGCAGCCGCGCCCGCACCGCCTCGAAACCGTCGATGGCGCAGGGTCCGTGATTGGTCCACACCACATTGGTCAATACGCCGAACAAGCCGTCGGCGTTCAGCCCATGCGGCGCGACCAGGCGATGGGACAGGAGGTGGAGCCGCAGGTAGGCGTCGTAAGCGTCGGCGGCGACATCATCGAGCGAGCCGATGACCGTGTGGACCGCAATGGTCTCGGTGCTTCGGTCGTCGTCGCGGCCGATCAGCGCGGTCAGCTCGGCGGGAACGTCGGATAGAGCCAGTCGCGATGTCGCGCCGGTGCCCGATGCGGTCAGCTCGGGGGTGGGAAACCAGGCGTCGAGGACCGACCCGTCAGAGGCGAGGGTCGCCAGCCCGATGCCTGCAGCTCCAGTCACGACGGTCAGGTTACTTTGGTCGCCGAGCAGACACGGAATCGCATCCCAAAGCTTCCGGTGGTGCGATTCCGTGTCTGCTCGGCGAACTAGGGTTGGTGTTGTGCTGGACTTGCGCGGGGATCCCGTTGAGCTGACGGCGGCGCTCGTTGATATTCCTAGCGAGTCGAGGAATGAGGCGCGCATCGCCGACGAAGTGGAAGCTGCGTTGCGCGTTCAGGCGTCGGGGTTCGAGGTCATTCGCAACGGCAACGCCGTGCTGGCGCGGACCCGGCTGAACCGGCCCTCTCGGGTGCTGCTGGCCGGACACCTGGACACCGTGCCGGCGGCCGACAACCTGCCCAGCCGGCGGGAGAATGACGAGCTGCATGGCTGCGGTGCGGCTGACATGAAATCCGGCGACGCGGTCTTCCTTCATCTGGCCGCCACGGTGGCCGAGCCGGCGCACGATCTGACGCTGGTGTTCTACGACTGCGAGGAAATCGATTCGGCGGCAAACGGTTTGGGCCGTATTGAGCGCGAGCTGCCGGACTGGCTGGCCGCGGACGTCGCCATCTTGGGCGAGCCCACCGCCGGCTGCATCGAGGCCGGCTGCCAGGGCACATTGCGTGTCGTCCTCAGCGCGACCGGAACTCGCGCGCATTCGGCGCGTTCTTGGTTGGGCGACAACGCGATCCACAAACTGGGCGCTGTGCTGGACCGGTTGGCGGCCTACCGGGCGCGCAGCGTTGACATCGACGGTTGCACGTACCGTGAGGGCCTTTCGGCGGTGCGTGTAGCAGGTGGCGTCGCCGGCAACGTGATTCCCGATGCGGCCTCGGTCACGGTCAACTACCGTTTTGCCCCGGACCGGTCGGTGGCCGCGGCATTGCAACATGTCCATGACGTGTTCGACGGGCTCGACGTGCGGATCGAACAGACGGACGCCGCGGCGGGTGCGCTGCCCGGTCTGTCCCAGCCCGCGGCGAAGGCCTTGGTGGAGGCCGCCGGCGGGCAGGTGCGGGCCAAATTCGGCTGGACCGACGTGTCGCGATTCGCCGCCTTGGGCATTCCGGCGGTCAATTACGGGCCGGGTGATCCCAATCTGGCGCACTGCCGCGACGAACGAGTGCCGATCGGCAAGATTACCGCGGCCGTCGACGTGCTGCGCCGCTACTTGGGCGGCTAGCGCTCCCGTCGCCCGAACCGCGCGGCCGCCTCTGTCGCGTCGGCTGCCGCGGCAGCCATCCCGATCCCAGCCAGCTCGGCAGCCACCGCCGTCAGGGCGGCCGCATCTCCGTCGGCTAGGCCACGGGCATGCTTGACGACGACATTTCCTACCGTGCAGTCCATTTCGGTGGCCAGATGGGTCACCGGGTCCACTGCGCGGATGTCGCCCAACCGAACGGCGTCATGCCAGGCGCGCAGCGCTATTGCCGACTGCCCGGCACGCGCGGCTGTGCGGGCCGCCTCACGGGCCGCCGCGATCGCCCCCGTCGTGTCCCGGGCGGCCGCTCTGGTCCAGGCCCTAGCCAGACCGAGCTCGGGCGCGAACAACGCGGACTTGGTTCCGTGCCGAGTTTCAGCGCGTCGCAACGCTTTTGCGGACTCGGCGATGTCGCCTTGCTGTGCGATAGCCGTCGCCAACAGCATCAGCGACAGCGGACCCCACGAGTAGCCGGTTCGTTCCAGCGTGGCGGCGGCCGGCTCCAGCATCGATGCCGCGACGCCGAATTCGCCTTTGACGATCAGCACGTAGGCCAGTAGCACTTCACCGATGGCCCGGCCGGGTTGCTGCAGCTCGGCGAAGTCGGTGAACCGCTGGGCCAGCGTGTGCGCCTGCGCGACGTCGCCTGCCATCAGCAACGACGTGACCTGAGCCAGGCCCACGGTAAACCGCAGCAGCCCCGGATGTTCGGCGGCCGCCGCCTGTTCGGCCAGCCGGTCGACGTCGCCGAACCGGCCCATTCGCGCCGAGGACAAGGCGGCGGCGCTGGCGGCCCAAGCCACGGCCATGTCCCCGGCGCCCGGTCCGGACAGCACGTCACTGGCCAGTCTGATGGCCCGCGGCAAGTTTGCGGAGTTCATGGCGAACGTGGCCGTCAGGGCGTCGAGGGTGCTGCGGGCTGTGGGTTCGGTAACGCGGTTTCGGGTCGTCTGCAGAAACGCGGTGGCGCGCTCGGGCTCGTCGAGCATCCAGAACTGATTCGCCGCCCGCGGTATCGCCCAGGCCATCAGCTCGGTCTCGGTCAATGTGGCGGGATCCACCGCCGCTAGCACCGCACCGGCTTCGCGACCACGGCCCTGCCAAGCGAGCGCGTACGCCAAGGGTAGGCGTGCCGCCAGCGTGTCCGATCGGTCCAGCGCCGCTCGGGCCAACCGCTCGGCGAGCTGCACGTCGCCAAGCCGCAGTGCCTGCGCGGCCGCTGTCACCGCATCCGCGACCGTGTCCGGCGCGGGGATGGCTGGGGTATCGGTGGCCAGCACGGACAGTCGCAATTGATCGCTGACATGGTCGCACGGGTGCTTGGCCAGCTGGGTGACCACCGATGTGCGCAGCGCACGTGCCCTGTCGGCGGTGAGCATGCCGCGGGAGCGATCGGCGTACAGCGGATGGCCAACAAAGATGTCGCTGGTTTCGCCGTTGGGAGCGGAGCGCACGGCACCCGCGGCTTCGGCTTGCCCGAGCGCGTCCAAGCCCCCGCCACCAACCAGGGCAACCAGGTCGGCGCGCGGCAATGGTCCGGCGATGGCGAGGTAGTCGACGACGGTGCGGGCCGGTTCGGACAGGGCGGTTAGGTATTCGTCGACTAGGCCGGATAGCGGTAGCCGATCCTCGCCCCGACAGCGCCACTGGCCGTCGACGTACTCCAAACCGCCGCCGACGACGAGATGCCGCAAATACAACGGGTTGCCCAGACTGCGCCGGAAGACCTCGTCGGCATTGGCGACGTTCAGCGTCACGTCCAGCGCTGACTCCACCAACGCCGTGGTCTGGGCCCTATCGAGCTGTTCGATGTCGACCCGGGTGAGCAGATAGTCAGACCACAGCGCGGCGACTGCGTCGGGTAGCTTGGCCCCCGACCGCACGGTGACCACCAGCCGCGCCGCTCGTGCCCGCGCCAGCTGGTATATCAAGGTGGCCGACAGTGTGTCCAGGTCGTGTGCGTCGTCGATCATCAGGAGCAGATCGCCAGCGTCGCCGGTCAGGTGTTTGCGCGCCGCCCGCAGCAGGGCAGCGGGCCGCCCGATATCGGTCCCGGAAGAGGGCAGGCCAATCAAATGGCGGAAGGCGCCGAACGGGATGGCCCGCCCTGGCGCGGTGCCCGCGACCCAGCGAGCCCGGCCGACCCTGGCCATGACCCGCTCGGAAACAAGTTGTGCCAGCAGCGTCTTGCCGACGCCGTCCGGCCCGACGAGCACCACCCCGGACCAGTCCGGACTCTCGACGGCGGCCTCCACTCGGTTCACGACGGCTTCGTTCGGAGCAGCTACCCAGCGCATCGCCGGATTTTATGGCGCGCTTCGGCCCAGGGACATTTGGGCGGAGCGATGGGCAAATGTGTACGGCGTCCGCGCCGTTGGTCTACGTTCTGGTGTATGTCGGCGACGAGCGACTTGACTGGTGATTGGACTGTGGCTGTGTACTGCGCGGCCGCGCCGACGCATCCGGAACTACTGGAACTCGCCGCTACGCTCGGCGAGGCCATTGCCGAGCGTGGCTGGACGCTGGTGTGGGGCGGTGGTCACGTTTCCGCGATGGGGGCGGTTGCCTCTGGTGCCCGGGCCCGCGGCGGCTGGACCGTCGGCGTGATCCCCAAGATGCTGGTCTACCGCGAACTGGCCGACCACGACGCCGACGAGTTGATCGTCACCGACACGATGTGGGAGCGCAAGCAGATTATGGAGGATCGCGCCAACGCGTTCATTACGCTGCCAGGTGGTGTCGGCACCCTGGACGAGCTGTTGAACGCGTGGACCGAGGGATACCTCGGGGTGCATGAGAAACCCATCGTGTTGTTGGATCCTTGGGGGCATTACGACGGATTTCGGGCATGGCTGTGCCGGCTGAACGACACCGGCTATGTCTCAGATGCGGCGATGGAGCGCTTGGTGGTGGTCGATAACGTTGATGACGCGCTTCGGGCCTGCGCACCGGCCTGAGGTTGGTTGGCAACCAATTCGACTTTTCCGAACGAATCGAGGGCTAAGTGTCCGATCATGACGGTGGCGCACGCACGACGGTCAGGCTGACCGATCTCGCAGCTCGGGTGCCGCGAGTGTTGGCCGACACGCCGTCGATCGTGCGCGGGGCGATGACCGGGCTGCTGGCCGGGCCGAACTCCAGGGCGTCGATTGGCACGGTGTTCCAGGACCGGGCCGCCCGCTACGGCGACCGAGTCTTCCTGAAGTTCGGCGACCAGCAGCTGACCTACCGCGACGCCAACGCCACCGCCAACCGGTACGCCGCGGTGCTGGCCGCCCGCGGTGTCGGCCCCGGCGACGTCGTTGGGATCATGATGCGCAACTCGCCCAACACCGTGCTGGCAATGCTGGCCACGGTCAAGTGCGGCGCCATCGCCGGCATGCTCAACTACCACCAGCGCGGCGAGGTGCTGGCCCACAGCCTGGGTCTGCTGGACGCAAAGGTGCTGATCGCGGAGTCCGACCTGGTCAGCGCCGTGGCCGAATGTGGCGCCTCGGCGGTCCCCATAGCGGGCGACGTGCTCACCGTCGAAGACTTGGAGCGATTCGCCACGACCGCGCCCGCCACCAACCCGGCGTCGGTGTCGGCGGTGCAGGCCAAGAGTACGGCCTTCTATATCTTCACCTCGGGCACGACCGGATTTCCCAAGGCCAGCGTGATGACGCATCAGCGGTGGTTGCGGGCACTGGCCACCTTCGGCGGGATGGGGCTGCGGCTGAAGGGATCCGACACGCTCTACAGCTGCCTGCCGCTGTACCACAACAACGCGTTGACGGTCGCGTTGTCGTCGGTGATCAATTCCGGGGCGACCCTGGCGCTGGGCAAGTCGTTCTCGGCGTCGCGGTTCTGGGACGAGGTGATCGCCAATCGGGCCACCGCGTTCATCTACATAGGCGAGATCTGCCGGTATCTGCTCAACCAGCCGCCCAAGCCGACCGACCGAGCCCACCAGGTGCGGGTGATCTGTGGCAACGGGCTGCGGCCGGAGATCTGGGATGAGTTCACTGCCCGCTTCGGGATCGCGCGGGTGTGCGAGTTCTACGCCGCCAGCGAAGGCAATTCGGCGTTTATCAACATCTTCAATGTGCCCAGGACCGCCGGGGTATCGCCGATGCCGCTTGCCTATGTGGAGTACGACCCGGACACCGGCGAACCGCTGCGGGACGAGAGCGGGCGGGTGCGTCGGGTACCCGACGGAGAGCCCGGCCTGTTGCTCAGCCGGGTCAACCGGCTGCAGCCGTTCGACGGCTATACCGACTCGGCTGCCAGCGAAAAGAAGTTGGTGCGCAACGCTTTTCGGGACGGCGATTGTTGGTTCAACACCGGTGACGTGATGAGCCCGCAGGGCATGGGTCATGCCGCGTTCGTCGACCGGCTGGGCGACACCTTCCGCTGGAAGGGCGAGAATGTCGCGACCACGCAGGTCGAAGCGGCTCTGGCGGCCGTAGCGGTCGTCGAGGAGTGCACGGTCTACGGCGTCCAGATTCCACGCACCGGCGGCCGCGCTGGGATGGCCGCCATCAAGTTGCGTGACGGCGCCGAGTTTGACGGCCAGGCGCTGGCCCGCACGGTCTATGGTCAGCTGCCCGGCTATGCGCTTCCGCTCTTCGTGCGGGTAGTGGAGTCGTTGGCGCACACCACGACATTCAAGAGCCGCAAGGTGGACCTGCGCAACCAGGCCTATGGCGCCGACGTCGAGGACCCGCTGTACGTACTGGCCGGCCGCGACGAAGGATATGTGCCCTACTACGCCGACTACCCCGAGGAGGTAGCGACCGGCAAGCGACCGCAGGGCTAGCGGTCCTGGGGGAGCGGCCCCGGGGAGCGGCTTTCCGCCTCCCCACCGGGCTCGGTTTCATCGAGTCTGCGCCGATGGCGTCGAAACGGCGCGCAGCGTGCGTCCGCCCGAACGTCGGGCAGCCCTGAAAGCGGTCTCGATACCCGCACCGGGGGCTGGGCGGTAACCAGGCACTATGGATACGTGCGTGCAACACCGCCGGCGTCAGCCGGCCCTTCAACGCTGTGCGGCCGCCCGGTCGCAGCTGATCGCCCGCTGATCATGGCGATCATCAACCGCACCCCGGATTCGTTCTATGACAAGGGTGCGACGTTTGGCGACGCGGCTGCCAGGGACGCGGTCCACCGGGCCGTCGCCGATGGTGCGGATGTCATCGACGTCGGCGGCGTTAAGGCCGGCCCGGGCGAAAGCGTGGATGTCGACACCGAGATCGCGCGGCTGGTGCCGTTCATCGAATGGCTGCGCGGGGCCTACCCGGACCAGCTGATCAGCGTTGACACCTGGCGCGCAAAGGTGGCCAGGGAGGCCTGCATGGCGGGCGCGGAGCTGATCAACGACACCTGGGGTGGCGTCGACCCGGCGATGCCCGAGGTGGCCGCTGAATTCGGCGCGGGCCTGGTGTGCGCGCACACCGGCGGCGCGCTGCCCC
Source organism: Mycobacterium decipiens (assembly GCF_963853665.1). Classification (NCBI taxonomy): domain Bacteria; kingdom Bacillati; phylum Actinomycetota; class Actinomycetes; order Mycobacteriales; family Mycobacteriaceae; genus Mycobacterium; species Mycobacterium decipiens. The sequence continues at coordinate 3,943,856 of NZ_OY970459.1, read as the reverse complement.
GCACGCGACCCTTCAGGGTCAGTTACGGCACGACTACCCGCGGTGTGGTGGATGACGCGATTCGCCAGGTCACGGACGCCGCTGAGCGGGCAGTCGCGGCCGGAGTGGCCCGCGACCGGGTGCTGATCGACCCGGCCCACGATTTCGGCAAAAACACCTTCCATGGGCTGCTCCTGTTGCGACACGTGGCCGATCTTGTTATGACCGGGTGGCCCGTGTTGATGGCTTTGAGTAACAAGGATCTTGTCGGGGAGACTCTGGGCGTGGATTTGACCGAACGGCTTGAGGGAACACTGGCAGCCACCGCATGGGCGGCGGCCGCCGGAGCGCGCGTGTTTCGGGTGCATGAGGTCGCCGCCACCCGGCGGGTGCTGGAAATGGTGGCCTCGATCCAGGGGCTCCGCCCGCCGACGCGCACGGTGAGAGGACTCGCATGACAGCATCGGAGCTGGTCGCCGGCGATCTCACCAGTGACGGGGTCCGCGCCGCGCTGCCCGGAGACACCCGCACTTGGCACCGTCCCAGTTGGACGATTGGGGAGTTGGAAGCGGCCAAGGCCGGACGGACGATTTCGGTGGTGCTGCCGGCCCTCAACGAGGAGAAAACCATCGAATCGGTGATCGACAGCATTTCCCCGCTGGTCGATGGCCTGGTCGACGAACTTATCGTGCTGGACTCCGGCTCAACCGACGACACCGAGATCCGGGCCATCGCCGCCGGCGCCCGCGTCGTCAGCCGCGAACAGGCGTTGCCCGAGGTGCAGACCCGGCCCGGCAAAGGTGAGGCGTTGTGGCGTTCGCTGGCGGCCACCAGCGGCGACATCGTGGTGTTCGTCGACTCCGACTTGATCAACCCGCACCCGATGTTCGTGCCGTGGCTTCTCGGTCCGCTGCTCACCGGGGACGGCATTCATCTGGTCAAGAGCTTCTACCGACGGCCGCTCAAGGTCAGTGACGTGAATGGCGGGGCGGGCGCCACCGGCGGCGGGCGGGTCACCGAGCTGGTGGCGCGGCCGCTGTTAGCCGCGCTGCGGCCCGAGCTAGGCAATGTGCTGCAACCGCTGAGCGGCGAGTATGCGGCGCGCCGGGAGCTGCTGACATCGCTGCCGTTCGCCCCGGGCTACGGCGTGGAGATCGGCCTGTTGGTAGACACCCTCGACCGGTTGGGCCTGGACGCGATCGCCCAGGTCAACTTGGGTGTGCGGGCGCACCGTAACCGACCGCTGGACGAGCTCGGTGCGATGAGCCGCCAGGTCATCGCGACCCTGCTGTCCCGCTGCGGAATCCCCGACTCCGGCGTCGGGTTGACCCAGTTCTGCGCCGCCGGGCCCGACGGAACTGGATACACCCAGCAGACTTGGCCGGTGTCGCTGGTAGACCGGCCGCCGATGAACGTGCTCAGGCCACGCTGATCACCGGAGTGTCGATGCGATAGGGCAATATCGACCACGTGGCGTTGGTATTGCTGTACCTGGTGGTGCTGGTCCTGGTGGCGATTGTGTTGTTTGGCGCGGCGAGCCTGCTGTTCGGCCGTGGCGAGCAGCTACCGCCCCTGCCGCGGGCGACGACGGCGACGGTGCTGCCCGCGTCCGGGGTCACCGGCGCCGACGTCGACGCGGTCAAGTTCACGCAGGTGCTGCGCGGGTACAAGACCAGCGAGGTGGATTGGGTGCTGGACCGGCTCGGCCGCGAGCTCGAGGCGTTGCGCAGTCAGCTCGCGGCGATCCACGCCTCGCCGGCCGCTGAGGCCGAGTCCGATGCGTCAAGCCCTCCGGACGGCCAGAGCGACGCGCACCAGCGTTGGGACCCCGCGTGAGCGGCGACGAGCTGGTTCGTTGCTCGTGGGCGGAAGTTCGCCCCGGGCCCGATGCCGAGCTGTACCGCAACTATCACGACAACGAGTGGGGACGACCGCTGCATGGACGGCAGGCTCTGTTCGAGCGGCTGAGCCTGGAGACCTTCCAGAGCGGCCTGTCCTGGTTGATCATCCTGCGCAAGCGAGAGAATTTCCGACGGGCGTTCTGCGGGTTCGACATCGACAAGGTCGCGCGCTTCACCGATGCCGATGTGCAACGGCTGCTCGCCGATGACGGAATCGTCCGAAACCGGGCCAAGATTGAGGCGACGATCGCCAATGCGCGGGCGGCTGAAGACCTGGGATCGCATGAAGACCTGTCCGAGCTGCTGTGGTCGTTCGCTCCACCGCCCCGGCCCCGGCCCATCGACGGATCCGAAATCCCTTCAGCCAGTGCGGAATCGAAGTCTATGGCGGGTGAATTGAAGCGGCGCGGGTTCCGCTTCGTCGGGCCAACCACTGCCTACGCGTTGATGCAGGCGACCGGCATGGTCGACGACCACATCCAAGCCTGCTGGGTGCCTGCAGAGCGGCCCATTGCGAAGCCGGGCGGTGAAACAGCGGGCCGGTGAGGCCTCAGAGCCGGGTCTTGTGCACCCAGTTGGCCCGAATAGGGAACAATAGGGGGGTGATTTGGCAGTTCAATGTCGGGTATGGCTGGAATTCCATTGGCGGGGCGTGCTCGGCGCCGACCAGGCTCGCGGAAGCGAGCCAGCCCGAATCTGGAGGGAGCACTTAATGGCGGCGATGAAGCCCCGGACCGGTGACGGTCCTCTGGAAGCGACTAAGGAGGGGCGCGGCATCGTGATGCGGGTACCACTTGAGGGTGGCGGTCGCCTCGTCGTCGAGCTGACGCCCGACGAAGCCGCCGCACTGGGTGACGAACTCAAAGGTGTTACTAGCTAAGACCAGCCGAACGGCCAATGGTCGGCGTTATGCGCACACCTTCCGGTAGATGTCCAGGATCTGCTCGGCGATGTAGGCCCACGAGAATTCCTGGATACATCGCTGGCGTCCTGCCTGACCGTAACGCTGGGCTGTGGCGGGGTCGGCGACCAGGACATTGACCGCCTCGGCCAACTCGGCCTGATAACTGGCTGCGTCGTCGGCGTCGTAATGCACCAGCGACCCGGTGATCCCGTCGGCGACCACTTCGGGAATCCCGCCGACGTCGGAGGCTACCACGGCGGTTGCGCAGGCCATCGCTTCCAGATTTACGATCCCCAACGGCTCGTACACCGACGGGCAAACGAAAACTGTTGCTGCCGAAAGTATTTCTCGTAGCTTTCCGATGGGAAGCTGGTCTCGGATCCAAAACACGCCGGTGCGATCGTGGGCCAGTTCGGCTACCGCGGCCCGCATTTCGTCGGCTATCTCCGGAGTATCGGGAGCGCCGGCGCAGAGCACCAGCTGCACGTCCGGGCTGAACTGGTGCGCGGCTGCCACCAGGTGGACGACTCCTTTTTGCCGGGTGATCCGCCCCACGAACGCCACCATGGGCCGGTTCGGATCGACCCCGAGCTCGCCGAGCACCGACCCGCTATGGACGGGCGCCTCCGGATACCACAGCTCGGTGTCGATCCCGCTCCGGATGACATGCACCAGGCTCGGATCCAGGGCGGGGTAGACCCGCAACATGTCGTCGCGCATCCCAGAGCTGACCGCGATGACAGCGTTGGCGGCCAACACTGCCGTCCGCTCCACCCAGGTCGACACCTGGTAGCCGCCGCCGAGTTGCTCCTTCTTCCACGGCCGCAGCGGCTCAAGCGAATGCGCGGTAAGAACGTGCGGGATGTCGTAGAGCATCGCGGCCAGATGCCCGGCCAGGCCGGTGTACCAGGTGTGTGAATGTACGACGGTGGCCGTGTTGACGGCGTGGGCCATCACCAGGTCTGCGGACAAGGTGGACAGCGCTGCGTTGGCGTTGTGCAGCCGCGGGTCGGGCAGATGGGCGAGCGCGCCCGGGCGGGGTGCGCCCATGCAGTGCACGTCGACCGCGCACCGTCGGCGTAGGTGGGAAACCAGCTCGGTGACATGTACTCCGGCCCCGCCATAGACCTCCGGTGGGTATTCCCGAGTCAACATCGCCACCCGCATACCCCGCACCGTAGTTCGGCGACGATGCGGCCCGTCTGTCGGGCCGGGAGGAGCCGGCGGGAAGCGGCGCAAGGTCCCTGTCCAACGGGTCAAATACCTTGACGGACAGCCCGTCAGCACAGTGGCCAGTGGGGATTCCCCCTAGCAGCGGTTTGCGGCTGCCGATAGGTTTGAGCCATGAGGGAAGCGCCGCACGTGCTGGGCATAGTCTTGGCCGGCGGTGAGGGTAAGCGGCTATATCCGCTGACCGCGGACCGGGCCAAACCGGCGGTTCCTTTCGGCGGCGCCTATCGGTTGATCGATTTCGTACTTTCCAATCTCGTCAATGCCCGGTACCTGAGGATCTGTGTCCTCACCCAATACAAGTCGCATTCACTGGACCGCCATATTTCGCAGAACTGGCGGTTGTCCGGCCTGGCCGGCGAGTACATCACCCCGGTGCCGGCGCAGCAGCGTCTCGGCCCGCGCTGGTACACCGGCTCCGCCGATGCGATCTATCAGTCGCTGAACTTGATTTACGACGAAGATCCTGACTACATAGTCGTTTTCGGTGCCGATCACGTGTACCGCATGGATCCCGAACAGATGGTCCGGTTCCACATCGACACCGGCGCCGGCGCGACGGTAGCCGGCATCCGGGTGCCACGTGCCGATGCGACCGCGTTCGGTTGCATCGACGCCGACGAGTCCGGCCGGATCCGAGGCTTCCTGGAGAAGCCGCTGGAGCCGCCCGGAACCCCCGACGACCCCGACACCACGTTCGTCTCCATGGGCAATTACATCTTCACCACGAAGGTGCTTATCGACGCGATTCGCGCCGACGCCGACGATGACCACTCCGACCACGACATGGGCGGTGACATCATTCCGCGGCTGGTGGACGACGGAATGGCCGCGGTCTACGACTTCAGCGACAACGAGGTGCCCGGCGCTACCGAGCGCGACCGCGGCTACTGGCGTGATGTGGGGACGTTGGATGCGTTCTACGACGCGCACATGGACCTGGTATCGGTGCATCCGGTGTTCAACTTGTACAACAAGCGCTGGCCGATCCGCGGCGAGTCGGAGAACCTGGCGCCGGCCAAGTTCGTCAACGGCGGCTCCGCACAGGAGTCGGTGGTCGGTGCCGGCAGCATCATCTCGGCGGCCTCCGTGCGCAACTCGGTGCTCTCGTCGAACGTGGTCGTCGACGACGGCGCGATCGTGGAGGGCAGCGTCATCATGCCGGGCGCTCGGGTCGGTCGCGGTGCGGTGGTACGCCACGCGATCCTGGACAAGAACGTCGTCGTTGGGCCCGGCGAAATGGTCGGGGTGGATCTAGAGAAGGACCGGGAACGCTTCGCGCTGAGCGCCGGCGGGGTGGTTGCGGTGGGCAAGGGCGTCTGGATCTAGGTCCGGCTAGTGGCGCGAGCAGACACAGAATCGCCCAACTTCGTGCCGAAATGGGCGATTCTGTGTCTGCTCGGCGCGGTGGGGCCCGCCGGCTAGGGCTCTGGCGTCCCGGGTTGGCCGAACAGCTGCCCGCCAGCGCCGCCGTGGCCGGCGGTGCCGCCGGTGCCGCCGTCGCCGTCGCCGCCGCCGACCAGGCCGGCCGTTCCCGCTGCGCCGTTGCCGCCGAGCCCGCCGGCGCCACCGGCCCCCCACAGCCCGGCGTCCCCGCCGGCCCCGCCGGCACCGCCATCGCCAAACAGCCACCCGCCCGCGCCGCCGCGACCGCCGGCCGCGCCGGCCCCGCCCCCACCGCCGGCCCCGCCGTTGCCGATCAGCCCAGCATCGCCACCGTTGCCGCCGGCCACCCCGGCGGTCGTGCTGGCCCCGCCGTTACCGCCGCCGCCGAATAACAATCCGCCTGCCGCACCGCTTTGTCCGGGGCCGCCGTCGGCTCCGTTGCCGATCAATGGGCGGCCCAACAGCGCCTGGGTAGGCGCATTGATCGCAGCCAGCACGCCTTACTGCACGCTCTGCGCCGCCGAGGCGTTGGCCGCCTCGGCGGCCGCATAGACCCCGCCAGCACTGGTCAGGGCGTACACGAACTGCTGACGAAACGCCGTCGCCTGGGCACCGAGCGCCTGATAGGCCTGGGCGTGCCCGGAAAACAGCGACGCCACCGCCGCCGACACTTCATCGGCACCGGCCGCCAGCACCGCGGTGGTCGGGGCCGCCGCGGCCGACGTGGCAGTGCACAGTGTCGAGCCGATGTTCGCCAGATCCACCTGTTTCGGAGGGACCGCTGACGGGTCGCTATTCACCCGGTGGCGTCTGTGTGGCACCTGATCAGCCGGGGATCTCCGGGATCAGCAGATGCGCGTCGCAATGCGGGCCCCAACGCAGGGTGACGCGACCGCGCGGCGGGCGTGGGTAGGCTGCCGGGAACTGGCCGGTAAGCGGGTTGCGTGGGCATAGCCAGCGCCCGCCGATCACCAGCCGCAGCTGCTCGCGGGCGCGGAACAGGGTCGCCGAGGGGCCCAGCGCAACATCTACCGCGACCGCCTCGCCGACGGGCACCGGCTGCGGCTGGATGGCTGCCGGGACCGGCTCCCACGGCTGGGAGAGCTCGGGGTCAAGTTCGCGTAGCGACACCCGCTGCCACCCGGTACTCACTCGGTCGCGGCCGTAGCCGTAGGAGCCTTCGAATCCGACGTACCGTCCATCGCGCCACTTCTCCACGCCGACAAACAAGTTGGCGTCGTCGCACCCGTCCAGTTGCACCCAAAGCCGGGCGACCATCGGGCCGGTCAGCTCGATGTTGTCCGGTATGTTCCAAGTGAATGCCGCTGCACGAGAATGAGTTTCGAACGTCGTGCTGCCCGCGGTGGCTGGCTGCTGAGTGGCCAGCGTTCCGGGCCCGGCGAGATACAGTGGCCGCCAACGCGTGCCGGTGAGGGGCCATTGGCCTTCTTCGCGTACCGCGGTGATGGTTTCGCGATCCTCGCGCACCTCAAGGCGAACGCTGCGGGAACCGGGATCGCCGTCCAGGACACCGCGGAAGAACGTGAGCTGTTCGGCCAGCGCGGCTTCGGAGTAGAAGGTGTCCCACTTGCCGCCGCGATGGGTGTAGAGGCGGGCGTGGGTGGAGCCGGCACGTGTGAAAGCCCGAAACGACCCGCGGCTGTGCAGGTTGTTGTCCGAGAAGCTGCCGCAGACCAGCATCGGCACCTTGATTGCCGACAGGTCGGGTGTCAGCGAGCGCCAGAAGTCGTCTCGTAGCGGGTGTTCCTCTTGCATCGGCCCGAGGGCGTAGGTCTGCCGCGATCGGCGATTCACAATCAGTGACCAGAGCCGGGTGAAGCCGGACTCCCGAATTCCACCCGGAAACGTCAGGTCGCGATACGCATCGGTGAAGCCCTCCCACGGGCAGATCGCCCGCAGCGCCGGCGGTTGCAGGGCGGCGACGGCGTACTGGCTGATAGCCAGGTATGACACTCCCAGCATGACGACCCGGCCGTCGCTGAACGGCTGGCCGGCCAACCACTGCACCAGGTCGTAAGTATCTTCGGCCTCCTGGTGCGACAACAGCTTGCCGGTGCCCTCGGAACGGCCGCAGCCGCGCGAGTCGGCGTTGACCACTGCAAAGCCCTGTGCCGTCCACCAGGCCGGGTCGGGTGCCTCCCAGCCGGTCAGTGCCGAGAAGGTCAGCGGGTTGGGCTGGCGCATGACCCGGTACTGCGGTGAGAACGTCCACCGCCCGCCCCGCCGACGCGGCAGAGCGTCCTTGCCGTAGGGGTGGATGCACACGATAACGGGCCGGGACTCATCATCAGCCCTACGAAAAATGTTGACCCGCAACACCGTTCCGTCGCGCGTTGGCACCTCGACGTCACGCTGCACGACGATGTCGGACGGTGGGTCGGTGACCGTTATCGGCGGCTTGGCGACGGCGCGAACCCGCTCCAGTGCGTATCGGAGGGCGCCGGGACGCCGCCACGGCCGGTCCAGGGCGGGTGTCGGGTTTCGAGCCACGCCGATACCCTAGAACGCGCCTATCGGGGCTTACCACACATGCGGAACCAACCGATAGCGAACCCGCTGCATGTATTGAGGATATCCGTCCAGCTCCTGGCTGAGCAGCTGTTCCTCGTCGAGGATACGGAAGACAAGCACGAGCAAAGCCGCGGGAACGAGCAGAAGCCCCCAGTAGGAGCCGAGCGCCAACGGTATGCCCAACATCATGATCACGTTTGCGGCGTACATCGGGTGCCGCACCCAGCTGTAGAGGCCGGTGGTGGCCACTTTCTGGCCCGTCTCAACCGTGACCGTGGCGGCCGCATAGCTGTTCTGGACGACCACGAGCATGGCCATACCGATTCCCGCCGCTATCAGGACATCGCCGAGCAGCGACACCCCGGCCGGCACCGATGACCAACCAAGACGATGGTCGAGTGCGCTCAGTACCAGCATCGCGAACAGCCCGAGAAAGGCTCCGACGATGATGAACTTTTGAACCGTTCTGGCCTCCGCCCGTGGGCCGCCACGCATGCGTCGCCGCAGGGCCGCCGGGTCCGTCCGTGCCAAGTAGATACTCGGGATGATCGTCGCGAGGGTGGCAACGGTGATGAAAACCCATGCCTGCCAATAGTTCAGTGTGCCGGCCGGCACGAAAAGGATCAAGCCGAGCACGACAAGTCCGGCTACGGTCGACACCGTTGCTCGCGAACCAGTTCTCATCGCCCCTCCTTACGTTCGCCAGCGGCTGAGTCAGCACCGCACATCGCGTCGTCGGAAAGCCATGGCGCCCAGGATGATCAACACAGCATCGATGGCAAGCAGCCACAGCAACGGCACGACGCTGAAGTCGTCGATGTGTGGGATGTGTGAAAACGGCTCCAGATTGAGCAACCATTGCGGGAATCCCGCCAACGAACCAAGCAGGTACAAGGCGACGAATGCGACCAGCACGCCCCACGCCACCGGGGTGAATCGCGGTACCAGGCCGAACAATGCGACGGTCACCGCGGCGGGCAGCCAGATGGCGGGTAGTTGCACCGCCGCGGTGCCGACAACGGTCGGCAGCTTGCCGCCAACGTCGCCGACGGCCATGCCGTAGGCGAGTCCGGCCACCACCCCGGAGATCAGGTTGGCCAGCGCCGATCCGGCCAGGGCGATCACCAGATGGCTTGACAGCCAACGTGTCCGTGAAACCGCCCCGGCGAGCAGGGTTTCGGCTCGGTGCCCCGTCTCTTCCTGGTGTGGTCGTAGGGACAGCGAGATGGCGAATGCGGCGGCAACCATTCCAATCATGGTGAAGGCCAAGACAATGAAGGCGTGTTCCAGTGCACCGGCGCCTCCCATCCGCGCGACGATGTCACGTACCGCGGGGCTGTCGCCCACCTGGTCGTCGATGCCGTGCACCACGCTGCCCATTACCAAGGCGTAGAGACACAGGCCTATGGTCCACAGCAGCAGCGCGCCGCGGTCAAGCCGCCATGCCAGCCCGAATACGTTGCCCAGCGAAGGCGCGGCGGTGCCGCGGCCGGCGCGTTCGGCGATGAGTCCGGCGCCGATATCGCGGCCGGCACGCAGTCGATAGGCCAGCAGGCTGACTACGGCCGCCGTCGCCAGATGCAACAGCAGCACCCACCAGCGCTCGCCAGCATACGGCCTGACCTGCAGCGACCACCCCAGCGGCGAGAGCCAGGACAATGCGCCGGAGCCGGCATCACCGATGGCGCGCAAGGTGAACGCGGTGGCCAGGACGGCGAACGCGACGCCGCGGGCGAACCGAGCGCTCGGCGACAGCTGCGCGGCTACGGCGGCCACGGCGGTGAAGACCAGACCGGAGGCGGTCAGCGCCGCGCCGAACGCGACCGATCCGGGCGGGGCCACATCGGTGGTGAGTAGTCCCGCCGCGCCGATTGCGCCGGTGGCGACCGACGCACCGAAGGACAACAGCAGCGCAGCGGTGAGGTTTGCGTACCGGCCGACCACGGTGGAGTCGATCAGTTCAGCACGTCCGGTCTCCTCGTCTCCGCGGGTGTGGCGGATCACCGTGAGGATGACCGCCACCGCGATGAGTGCATGGAATATCCCGGCCTTCCAGATTCCGATCGCGCCGAGGCTGTCGTTGTAGATCTGCCCGAACAGCGCACGCTGGGCTGGGCTGGCCATGATGGAGGCCGCCAACCCGGCGCGATCGGCGTCGGTGGGGTAGACCGATTCGACACTGCCGACGTACACGGTGGCTAACGGCACCGATAGCAGCAACACCCACAGCGGCAACACCACGCGGTCGCGGCGCAGGTACAGCCGCAACAACCCGAACGTGCCGGCGAAATTCGAACCGCGTTGCGGCCCGTGGTGAGGTGTGGGACTAGGGCGATCCAGGACTGTGGTGCTCATCTCGCCGCTACACCCGTCTGGCTGCGGTCGCCGGTCCCGGCGTCGCTGCTAATGCGGTAGTGGCGAAGGAACAGCTCCTCGAGCGAGGGCGGTTGGCTGACCAGGCTGCGGACGCCTGCGTGGCCGAGCACCCGGATGAGCTCGCCAAGGCTTTCGCTGTCGACCTGGGCGCGCAGGGTGGTGCCCTCGATACTGACGTCCTCTACTCCCTTGATCCGGGTGAGATCCCCTGGGTCACCGATCATCTCGGCCTTGATCGAGGTGCGGCTGAGGTGACGCATGGAGTCCAGCGAGCCGCTTTCGACGGTTTTGCCGGCCCGGATGATGGTCACCCGTTCGCACAGCGCTTCGGTTTCGGCCAGAATGTGGCTAGACAACAGCACCGTCACGCCCCGGTCTCGTGCTTCGCCGATGCATTGCCGAAACACGTTCTCCATCAGCGGGTCCAGGCCGCTGCTCGGCTCGTCCAAGAGCAGAAGTCCGGCGTGCGACGAGAAGGCCGAAATCAGGGAGACCTTCTGCCGGTTTCCCTTCGAGCAAGTGCGCGACTTCTTGTGCGGGTCCAGGTCGAAGCGCTCGACCAGCTCCGCCCGACGTTTCTGGTCGATACTGCCGCGCATGCGGGCCAGCAGGTCGATGGTCTCGCCGCCGGTCAGTGATGGCCAAAGTGTGACATCGCCTGGCACATAGGCGATCTGGCGGTGCAGGTCGACCGCGTCGGTCCACGGGTCGCCACCCAGCAACCGCACGCTTCCACTATCGGCCTTCACCAGTCCCAACAGGATGCGGATGGTCGTCGACTTTCCGGCTCCGTTCGGTCCCAAAAAGCCGTGCACCTCTCCTTCGTGCACCGTCAGCTCGAGACCATCGAGCGCACGCACTGCACCGAAGTTCTTGGTCAGACCGCGAATTTCGATGGGCGCCTGGTGGTTGTCAGCTGGCATGGAATTCTCCTTGGTTATCTTCGGCCAGGAAGGCCTCGTACATGGTGCGGTCCGCCAGCAGGCCTTCGGTGTAGACCTCGAGGGAAGGCAGCATCATTTCGCGCGAATAGTCGCGTAGTACGGCACGCAGATCGGTTGGGGTTTCATGCATTTGCAGGTAGAGCAGAAAGCCCCCGCCCCCGGTGATTGCCAGATACCGGGCCCTGGCGTGCGGATCGCGGCTGGGTTTAATGGTGCCGGCTCTTACCCCCTCCTCGAGGTACTCATCGGCGTTGTCGATCATCTTCTGCCACAACATCTTCGCTAGTTCGCCGCCGGATTGCATACTGCGCACCAGATAGGCCATCAGTGGTGCGTAGGACTCGATTTCAGCCATTTGTGCGAACCAGGTGGCCGGATCGTTGGATTTGAGTGCTTCGGACTTGCTGCTGCGGATTTCCTCGGCGAGGTAGTCGTCGCAGGCTCGGCGCAGACCGTGTTTGGAGCCGAAGTGGTGGATCACCAGGGCGGCGCTCACCCCCGCGGCCTCGGCGATGGTACGCAGCCCAACATTGAAGCCGTGCTGACCGAACTGCTCGATGGCCGCGTCTCTGATTCGGGCGGCTGCGGTCAGGTCAACTGAACGCATGTTCAGGATGCTAAACGTACGTTCAGTCGGGGTCAAGAGACGCCCGGCGCAACGCGGGAGCTGAACTTGGCCGCAACTAGTCCCGGACGGCTGCCAGCACGCCGTCACCCAGCGGCACCAGCGCCGGAGTGAGCCGTTCGTCCTCGGCGATGAGCCGGGCCGCCTCGCGGACCGCAGTCACCTCGGCGTCCCGCGCCGCGGGATCGCCGGCCCGTCCCCCCAGGGCCGCCCGGTGCACGACGATGACTCCGCCGGATCGCAGCAACCGCACCCCCTCGACGACGTAATCCGGCTGGTCGATCGGGTCGGCGTCGATGAACACCAAGTCATACGAATCGTCGGCGAGCCGGGTTAGCACCTCTTGGGCGCGGCCGCTGATCAACCTGGTGCGCGACGGCCCGATGCCCGCCTCGGCGAAGGCCTGCTTGGCCAGCCGTAGATGTTCGGGCTCGATATCGATGGTGGTCAAGACGCCGTCGTCGCTCATGCCCGACAACAGCCACAGTCCGCTGACGCCGGCCCCGGTACCCACCTCAGCGACCGCCTTGCCTCCGCTGAGCTTGGCCAGCAGGCTCAGCAGCGCCCCCACCGCGGGAGTTACCGCCCCAGCCCCGATGTCCGTTGCGCGTTCGCGGGCGCTCGCCAGGATCGCGTCTTCGGATATCGACGTCTCGGCGTGTGCCCAGAGTGATTCGGCTCGACTGGGGGCCTGCTGGCCAGGGGTGGCCTCGTGATCAGGGGTGCCGCTCATGCCCGCAGCGTATGTCCAATTTGCGACGTCGTTGGGCAGGCGCGCCTGGTTCGAACTACCAAGCCCAAGCGCAGCGACGGCGCAACGCGGTCGGAAGCGACACGCCCGGCGCGCGGGACGCGACGAAGTTCACCCCAAATAGATATTCCCTGGACAACGCCGGTAACGGTATTGTTTCTCAGCCAAAGCTCAGATTGCTCATATATGCCCCATACGCCGGTACGCGACGGTTATCCCCATGGAACTCCTCGGAGGACGCCGCACCGGGAACACAGGGAATACCGAATCGCAACTTCGCGTTGCCGCCTGTGACGACAAGCCCACCCTTGATAGCAGTGCAAATCCGAAGGATCTCGCCATCACGACCATCACGACCTTGTGTCCGACCAGCATGTCGCATCCCCAACAGGTCCCCGACGACCAGTGGGTGGAACCGTCTGACAAATTGCAGGGCACGGCCATATTCGACGCCACCGGCGACAAGGCCACCATGCCGTCGTGGGATGAGTTGGTCCGTCAGCACGCCGATCGCGTGTACCGGCTGGCCTATCGGCTCTCCGGCAACCAGCATGACGCCGAAGACCTGACCCAGGAAACCTTCATCAGGGTGTTCCGGTCGGTGCAGAATTACCAGCCGGGAACCTTCGAGGGTTGGTTGCACCGCATCACCACCAACTTGTTCCTCGACATGGTCCGCCGCCGGGCCCGGATCCGGATGGAAGCGTTGCCAGAGGACTATGACCGGGTGCCCGCCGACGAGCCCAACCCCGAGCAGATCTACCACGACTCCCGGTTGGGGCCTGATCTGCAGGCTGCGCTGGATTCGCTGCCGCCGGAGTTTCGTGCCGCGGTTGTGCTGTGTGACATCGAGGGTCTGTCGTACGAGGAGATCGGTGCCACCCTGGGCGTGAAGCTTGGGACCGTTCGCAGCCGGATACACCGCGGACGCCAGGCACTGCGGGACTATCTGGCCGCGCACCCCGAACATGGTGAGCGCGCATTGCACGTCAGCTCCGCCAGCTGAGCTTGCCGGGGCCGAACCAGTCGGTTCGGCTACCGGATGGTTGCCAATCGGTCCCAAATCCTGGGGCTTTACCGGCTAGCGATGGTTATCAGGCACCGCGCCGCGCTACATTCGAGTTACCGGGTGGCTTAAAAGACCCTCGACAAGACGCTCGAAAGATCTTGGAAGGCGCGAGAGGAGCTGGTGATGGCCGACCGAGGACATGTGTTCCGGCGCGCGTTCTCGTGGCTCCCCGCACAATTTGCCTCTCAGAATGACGCGCCGGTCGGTGCGCCGCGGCAGTTCCGTTCCACCGAGCATCTGTCCATCGAGGCCATCGCGGCCTTCGTCGATGGTGAGCTGCGGATGAACGCACACCTGCGGGCCGCGCATCACCTTTCGCTGTGCCCCCAATGCGCGGCCGAAGTGGACGACCAGAGCCGGGCGCGCTCCGCGCTCCGCGACTCCCACCCGATCCGCATCCCCAGCTCACTGCTCGGATTGCTATCCGAAATCCCACGGTGTCCTGTTGAAGGCCCACCGGAGGGCCGGCCCGACGACGCGGCGGCGGCCCTCTCCGACCGGTTCGCCGACGGCGACGCTGGTAACCCGGGGAAGCGTCGCTAGCTTGCCACCTGCCTGCTGGAGCGCATGGCGGGTCGGTTGCTGTGTGAGAGTTCATGCCGACCGATCGGGATCCGTGGATACTAGGGTGGACACAGACAATCCGATGCCCGCATGTCGGCCTGCACAAGGCCGTGTCTCTAGCGCTCAGAACAGGATTCAGAAGAGGATGACGTGACCTCCGACCAAGGCAACAACGGCGGCCCTAACGGCGGAGACCGGCTGGCGCCGCGCCCAGTTTCTCGGCCACCGGTCGACCCCGCATCGCGTCAAGCGTTCGGACGTCCGTCCGGGGTCCAAGGGTCCTTTGTGGCGGAGCGCGTCCGCCCGCAGAAGTATCAGGACCAGGCTGACTTCAGACACGCCGATCAGCCTGCCGATCCGGTGTTGGAGGAGGCGTTCGGCCGTCCCTTCGCCGGTGCCGAATCGCTGCAGCGCCACCCCATCGATGCCGGAGCGTTGGCAGCCGAGAAAGATGGTGCCGACCGGGACGAACCCGACGATCCGTGGCGCGACCCCGCGGCCGCGGCCGGGCTGGGGAACCCGGCGCTGGCCCCGCCGGTTCCGCGCAGCGGGCTGGCCGGCAGCGGCAAACTCGGTGTGCGCGACGTGCTGTTCGGCGGCAAGGTGTCCTACTTGGCGCTGGGCATCCTGGTCCTGATCGCACTGGTGATCGGCGGTATCGGCGGTGTGATCGGCCGCAAGACTGCCGAAGTCGTCGATGCGTTCACCACGTCGAAGGTGACCCTGTCGACCAGTGGTAATGCCCAGGAGCCGGCCGGCAGGTTCACCAAGGTGGCGGCCGCGGTAGCCGATTCCGTGGTGACCATCGAGTCGGTCAGTGACCAGGAGGGCATGCAGGGTTCCGGCGTCATCGTCGACGGCCGCGGCTACATCGTCACCAACAATCACGTGATTTCCGAGGCGGCCAACAATCCCAGCCAGTTCAAGACGACCGTGGTGTTCAACGACGGCAAGGAGGTGCCCGCCAACCTGGTGGGCCGTGACCCCAAGACCGATCTGGCCGTGCTCAAGGTCGACAACGTGGACAATCTGACCGTGGCCCGACTCGGTGATTCCGCCAAGGTACGGGTCGGTGACGAGGTCCTCGCGGTAGGTGCCCCGCTGGGGCTGCGCAGCACGGTGACCCAGGGCATCGTCAGCGCGCTGCACCGCCCGGTCCCGTTGTCGGGGGAGGGCTCGGACACCGACACCGTCATCGACGCGATCCAGACCGACGCCTCGATCAACCACGGCAACTCCGGTGGTCCGCTCATCGACATGGATTCCCAGGTGATCGGCATCAATACCGCCGGCAAGTCACTGTCCGACAGCGCGAGCGGGCTGGGCTTTGCGATCCCGGTCAACGAGATGAAAGTGGTCGCAAACTCCCTGATCAAAGACGGAAAGATTGTGCACCCGACGTTGGGCATCAGTACCCGGTCGGTAAGCAATGCGATCGCGTCGGGCGCGCAGGTGGCCAATGTGAAGGCGGGAAGTCCCGCGCAGAAGGGTGGAATCCTGGAAAACGATGTGATCGTCAAGGTCGGTAACCGCACGGTCGCCGACTCCGACGAGTTCGTCGTCGCCGTGCGCCAACTGACCATCGGCCAGGACGCCCCGATCGAGGTGGTCCGCGAGGGCCGCCACGTCACGTTGACCGTGAAACCCGACCCCGATACCAGCTAGGTGTTCGCCAACATCGGTTGGGGGGAAATGCTCGTCCTCGTGATGGTCGGGCTGGTAGTGCTTGGCCCGGAGCGGCTCCCGGGTGCCATCCGCTGGACGGCGGGCGCCCTGCGGCAGGCACGCGACTACCTCAGTGGGGTGACTGGCCAGCTGCGCGAGGACATCGGACCCGAGTTCGACGATCTGCGTGGACAGCTGAGCGAGCTGCACAAGCTGCGGGGGATGACTCCGCGTGCGGCTCTGACCAAGCACCTACTCGACGGCGATGACTCCCTGTTCACCGGAAACTTCGACAAGCCGGCCGCCGGCAATCCCGCAACCCCTACCAAACCGGTGGAGCCGGCCGGTGGACAGTTCCCCGACGGTCCGACCCCTTTTGACAGCGACGCGACCTAGCGACGTGCGAGTGCCGGTAGCCCGTCGTCGCGACAGCTAGAGCCCGAGCAGCTGGGGCAGTTCGGCCACCGTGTCGATCACGTGATCGGGCCGCGTCGCGTCGGCGCCGGTCAGCCAGTGGTCCAGCGTGTCCTGACGGAACTTGCCCGTGCGCACCAGCACCCCGGTCATGCCCACCGCCTGGGCGGCCAGCACATCGTTGTGCAAGTCGTCGCCGATCATGACCATCCGCTGCGGGTCGACCCCGATGCTGCCCGCGGCCGCCAGGAACCCAGCGGCCGACGGCTTGCCGACGGCGATGGCCGTGCGCCCGGACGCGTCCTCCAGCCCGATCAGATACATACCGGTGTCGATGCGGATGCCGTTGTCGGTGGCCCACGTCGTGCTGCGGTGCATCGCGACCACGGGCACACCGTCGACCATCCACTCGTAGACCCGGCTCAGCGTGCGGTGGTCGAACTCCGGGCCGGCGCCGCCGAGGACCACGACGTCGGGTGTATCGGGGCGGTCGTCCGGTCCGAAGTCGGTCGATAGGGCGAGGTCGATGCCGGGCATGTCCTCGCTGATGTCGCCGCTGTTGACCAGGAAGCACCGCCCGCCGGGATAGCTGCCCCGCAGGTACTCGGCCGTCAGCGCCCCCGCCGTGATCACGTCGTCGGCGGCGACGGTGATCCCCGCGGCGCCCAGCGCATCGGCGATCTGCCGGCGGGTGCGGGTGGTGGTGTTGGTCAGATACGCGCAGGCGATGCGCCGATCGGCCAGTTGTTGCACGGTCTCGGCCGCGCCGGGAATGGCCCGCCACGACAGCACCAGGACACCATCGATGTCGAACAGCACGCCCGACGGCGTCATGGCGCCACCGCGCGGCGCGCCCAGATGCTGTCGGTCACCCAGGGCGACGCGGCACCAGCCAGCGACCACGCCAGCTCCGCGGGCACATCGATCAGCCGGTAACCCTTGCGGCCCGCGGCCGTGGCCGCAACGAGGGTCGCCACGCCTGCCCGGCGCTGGAAGAGCGTCTGGCGTACCGTCCAGCCGATCACCCCGACGCACGCGACGCAATCACGGCGACGTTGAAGGCTGCCGGCGCGGGCAACCAGCCAGCCGTCGGCGACGCGGTGGCCAAGCGATCGGGCGCGATCGACGGCCAGGCCGGTACAGCACGCGGTCAGTGCCGCCCACACTGGCCACACCCAACTCGGCGTGCCGACCGTCGACGCCGCTGCAACCAACCCAAATCCGGCCACCGCTGGCAGCAGAAGCGCTCGGGTCCACCGGCGGCGGGTGGCGGCCGGGCCATGCCGCCTTAGCGGGCCCGTCGCGGCGGCACGGTTGCCGATCAGGTCCGCCAACACGGCCACCGCGGTCCCCGACGGGCATGGCGGCAGCAGGACTGCCGACTCACCCTCGCCGTGTATCCCGGTCATCACCGCATCGAGGCGGGCGCCGCGCAGTGCCCGCACTAGCAGTGGTTCCCGCAACGTGCCGCCGCGCAGCCGGCGCATGTCGAAGGTGTGCTCGCGGATCCGTAGCAACCCGTGCCGCAAGTGCAGCACCCCTCCTTGTGGGCCGGTGTCGTGGCGCAAGAGAAAATTGCCATAGGTTAGCCAGGAGAACAGCACCGCCAACAGCGCCGCCGCTGCGACCACCAACCCCACCACAATCATCGCTGTCAGCACCACCCCGGTGCGTTGCGCAGCGTCCACCGCGGACCTGGTGAAGCCGGAATTCGGCAGTCCGACGGCCAGCCCTGTTTGATAGCCCAGTGCGATCACCGTTCCCATCATCACCAGGCCCGAAAAGCTCAGCGGCGCGTACCGCAACCAGGACGGCTGCCAGCGGGCCAGCACCCGGCCGCCGGGCGCCGTGTCTCCAGCGTCCGCGTCCGCCGGGGTTGGCGACCCGGCCAGCAGCGACGCACGCAGCTGCGGTACCAGTGCCGATTCGACCGCGTCCAGAACGAAGGCAGCTTCACCCCGCGCCTCCTGACCGGTACCCACCCGCAGCACCGTCAGCCCAAGCAGCCGATGCAGTGGCCGCGCCTCGGTCTGCACCGAGCGAATCCGGTTGCGCGGTACCGCAATCTGACGGCGCTGCACCACACCGGTGTGCAGCGACACGTTCTGGTCGTCAATGCGGTAGGTGGTGAAAAACCAACGCAGCACGCCGAACACGACCGTCACCCCGAGCGCCGCCAACGGCCAGGCCGCGTTGCCGGTTGCCGAGCCCAGTACGACGGAGCCGACGAGCACCGGCAGCTGGCGCAGCATCTCGTGAACCGGATGCACGAGCAACATGCGGGGGCTAAGACGGTGCCATTCTTCCGGCCGCTCGATCATGTCGCGTCCTCGCCACGCAGCGCGGCGATGTCGGTCAGCTGGGCCACCACTCGATCGGCGACGTCGCTGTCGAGGGCCTCGATGTGCACGGCCCCCGCCGACGAGGCCGTCGTGACTGTGACGTTGGCCAGCCCGAACAGCCGGTCCAACGGGCCGCGGAAGGTGTCGACGGTCTGCACGCGGGAGATCGGCGCGATGCGGCGCTCCTGTACGAACCACCCGGTGCGGGTGAAAACGGCCTGCGGGCTGATCTCCCAGCGGTGTACCCGATAGCGCCACAGTGGGACCACCGCGATGTGCAATACCATCAGCGCCGCGGTGGCAGCGGCCACCACGAGGTGTGGCCACAGCGGCCGGGCATACACCGCCCACCACACCACTTGTGCGATCACCGGGATGACCCAACTCAGCAACGCGGACAGCGCCCACATCAGTGGCGCCTGGCTGCTGGGTGGGTGCGCCGGTTCGGCGAGTGCGAGCTGGCTTTCCGTCGGGCCGGTTGCACGTCCCATCATCTGAGCATGGCCCAACGGAAACCGAACACGCGGTCGGGGTCGAGGTGCGCGAGCCTAGTGCCGCGTGGTGTCGAGACCCAGAGACATGCCGGCCAGCCCGCGCCGTTTTGCGGACAAGCTGTCGGCGATGCTGAGCAGTTCTTTACCCACCTCCGAGTCGGGCGCGCTCAACACGATGGGGTGGCCCGAATCCCCGGCGGCGACCAGCGCGGGGTCCAGCGGAATCTGACCCAGCAGCGGCACGTCGGCGCCGACGGCGCGGGACAGCCGTTCGGCGACCTGCGGGCCGCCGCCCTCGCCGAATACCTGCAGCGTTGTCCCGTCCGGCAGGATCAGACCCGACATGTTTTCCACCACGCCGACGATGCGCTGGCGGGTCTGCAGCGCGATGCTGCCGGCGCGTTCGGCCACTTCGGCGGCGGCCAGCTGCGGCGTGGTCACCACGAGGATTTCCGCATTGGGAATCAGCTGAGCCACCGAGATGGCGATGTCGCCCGTGCCGGGCGGCAGGTCGAGCAGGAGCACGTCCAGATCGCCCCAGTACACGTCGGCCAGGAACTGCTGCAATGCCCGGTGCAGCATCGGGCCGCGCCACACCACCGGGGTGTTGCCCTGGGTGAACTGGGCGATCGAGATGACCTTCACCTCGTGGGCGATGGGCGGCAGGATCATCGACTCGACCTGGGTCGGCCGGTCGGTGGTGCCCATCATCCGCGGGATGGAGTGGCCGTGGATATCCGCGTCCAGCACCCCGACCGACAGGCCGCGGGCGGCCATCGCCGCGGCCAGGTTGACCGTGACGGTGGACTTTCCGACCCCGCCCTTGCCGGAGGCGACCGCGTACACCCGGGTCAGTGAGTTGGGTTGGGCGAACGGGATGACGGGTTCACGGGCGTCACCGCGCAACTGCTTGCGCAGTTCGGTGCGTTGCTCGTCGTTCATCACGTCCAGACTGACCTGCACCGCTCCGGTACCGGGCACGTCGGCTACCGCCTGGGTGACCCGCTCGCTGATTTCGGACTTCTTCGGACAGCTGGCGATGGTCAGGTAGATCTCGACGTGCACGCTCCCGTCGGAGCCGACCTCGATGCTTTTGACCATGCCCAGTTCGGTGATGGGGCGTCGCAGTTCGGGGTCGATAACCTTCGCCAGCGCGGTGCGAATCGCCGCGGTCAGGTCGCCATCACGAGTTGCGGACATCACCGCCGAGTGTAGGCGGCTCGGCTCTCGGCCGGGCGGGCCGCCCGCGTGGTCAGCCAGCCGGAGCGGGCGCCGGGCCGTTGGTCACCGGTGCGTTGGTTGCCGACGGGCCGGCCAGTGGATCGGGCGGCGGGGGAGCGGCCGGCGGGAACGGCGGCGGGGGAGCGGCCGGCGGGAACGGCGGCGGGGGAGCGGCCGGCGGGAACGGCGCCGGGGGAGCGGCCGGCGCGAAGGGCAGCCCGCCCACCGGCGGGGTCGGTGAACCAACGCAGATCAGCGTGCAGCCGGGCATCGGCGCCGATGGAGGGGGTGCCATCCACGGGAACATCGGCGGTGGATTGAGGACGGCCGGGGGTGGGCTCAAGTCGATCAGCGGCATGTGTGCCATGGGGCCATCGACGGTCAGGCCGTTGATGTTCATCGGCAAACCTGGGCCGAGTCCCTCCGGATTCTCGAGGTGCGCGTCGCCGAGGGGCGGTGGCGGCCCGGTGATCGGGGGCAGGTCGACCGGGAACACCCCGGTGGCATAGCCGGCAGCCCAGCCCAGCACGTTCTGGGCATAGGGCATCGAGTTGTTGTAGCGCAGGAGCGCGGCCATGACCTGGGCCGGGTCGCGCAGGTTAAGTCCACCGCTGCACAAGTAGCGGGCTGCGGCCAGCGTGGAGTCGAACAGGTTCTGCGGGTCGGCTATGCCGTCACCGTCGCCGTCGACGGCGTACCGAGCCCAAGTGCCGGGCAAGAACTGCATTGGTCCCATCGCGCGGGCGTAGGTGACGCGATTGCCGACGCTGCTTTGGATGATGATCTCGTTGCCCGGCAGGGTGCCGTCCAGCGCTGGGCCGTAGATCGGCTGTATCGCGGTGCCACGCGCGTCGGTGGCACCGCCGTTCGCATGCATCGACTCGATGCGCCCGATCCCGGCCAGCAAGTTCCAACTGACGCCACAGCCGGGGGCAGCAACGGCCATCTTCAGTTCGGCGTTGCGGTAGGCGGACAGTGCCATGGCCGGAATCCCCAGCGCACCAGGTGAATTCACGATCATCGGTGGTGGCGGCGCCGATAGGGTTGCCACCGCGACCCGGAAGCTGGTCGGCGGGCGCTTCATGGCGATAACGGTCGGACCGGACAGATCAGTATCCGACGGGGCGACCGCGGCCACCGGGGTGATGGCAGCGTGCACCGGCGGAGTTCGTCGGGGGAACGAGGGAGCCGCGCCGCCGACAGCACTGGCGAATACCAATGGAGCGATCGCAGCCACGCCGAATGCCGGCGTCCGCGTTACGCGACGTGCTCCCTGCCGCACCGCTGCGACGGCCGGGCGTGCACCCCAGCGTCCCCCTATGCGCACTCGACCGTCCTCAGTGTGTGAGCTGTCGGGAACTTACGTCTACCTAGCTTCTTTCTTAGCTTCGTGAACTAGATCACCATACATAACTCTTGTCACGGGAGTAGCGCAATGGGCGGAGTCGGTAATCAGCCCGATTTCTTTGGGCGCCGCTCCGCCTCGTCAGCCGCCCGCGGCTGCCCCGCACCCAGATCTATCGGCTGTAGATCAGCCAACAAGGTGCGCAGGCTGTCCAGTTCGTGACGCAGGTAGTCGCGTGTCGGGACCTCGCCGATGGACAGCCGCAGCGCGGCCAACTCGCGGGCTAGGTACTCGGTGTCGGCCTTGGTCTGTGCGGCCCGCCGGCGATCCTCTTCGAACACCGTGCGGTCACGGTTTTCCTGGCGGTTCTGGGCGAGCAGAATCAGCGGGGCGGCGTAGGAGGCTTGAGTGGAGAAAGCCAAGTTGAGCAGGATGAAGGGGTACGGGTCCCAGCGCAGGCTGACCGCGAACAGGTTCAGCATGATCCACGTCAACACGAAAAGCGTCTGCACCAGCAGGTAACGACCGGTTCCGAAGAACCGTGCGATGGATTCGGTCGTCCGCCCGACGGCCTCGGGGTCCAGCCGCGGGCCGAGCGCGCGCGATGTTCGTGGGGTGTACAGACGGCGCGGCGCGAAGGTTTTGCTCACAGTGATCCTCCGGGTCTGTCCTGTCTGCCGACGGGGTCGAGCTCCTGCATATCCACGCGCCAGTCATGCGGCAGCAGGTGGTCGAGTAGGTCGTCGACGGTCACCGCTCCCAACAGGTGGTTCTCATCGTCGACCACCGGACCGCAGACCAGGTTGTAGGCGGCAAAATAGCGAGTCACCGCGGCCAGCGGGGTCTCCGGAGTCAGGGTGAGCAGGTCGGTGTCCACGATTCCGCCGACCAGCTCGGCCGGCGGGTCGCGAAGCAGCCGCTGCAATTGCACACAGCCGAGGTAGCGCCCGGTGGGCGTGGCCGTCGGCGGGCGCGCGACGAACACCATCGACGCCAGCGCTGGGGTGAGATCGGGATCGCGTACCCGGGCCAGCGCCTCGGCAATCGAGGTGTCCGGGGTCAGGACCACCGGATCGGAAGTCATCAAACCGCCCGCTGTGTCGGGAGAGTGCGTCAGCAGCCGTCGTACCCGCCCGGAGTCACCGGGGTCCATCCGGGTCAACAACAGCTCGGCATCGGTCGGGTTCAAGACCCCCAGCAGGTCGGCGGCGTCGTCCGGATCCATCTCCTCCAGCACGTCGGCCGCGCGTTCGGTGCCCAGTTGCGACAACACCTCGGCCTGATCCTGCTCGGGCAGCTCCTGCAGGACGTCGGCCAGGCGCTCGTCGCCGAGCGCTTTGAACACCTCGTGGCGGCGCTTCGGCGGTAGCCCGCGGATGGCGTCGGCTACGTCCACCGCCTTCCACCCCTCGAACTGGTCCAGCAGCTGTGCCACATCTTGACCCGGCATCGCCAAGGCCGAGGGCGTCAATCCTTGCACGTCGTGCCAGTCCACGACGCGCACCGGACCGCGCCGTCCCAGCCGACGCTGCGTACGGACGGCGACCCTGGTCACCATCCAGTCGCGAGTTCGGGTTTGCTCGATACCGAGGTCGGTGATCACGACCTCGACGCCGGCCAGCTCCGGCAGTTCGGGATCGTTGATTTTCACCGGAGTGTCGAGCACTTGGCCCAGAGCCAGCGCTTCGCCCGGCCGCTGCTCGAAATGCCGCAGTGACACGTTACCGGTGCGCAGCGTCACCGCATCGGGCTCGATCGCGGCGACCCGCAGGATCGGTACGAAAATCTTGCGGCGGGTCGCCAAATCGACCACCAGCCCGAGCACTCGCGGTTGCTGGCGGACGATGCTGATGCTGATCACGATGTCGCGAACGCGTCCGAACGATTCGCCGAGCGGTCCCAACACCACCATCCGCGAGAGCCGCGCCAGGTACACCCTGTTGACCGATCCCATGGTTGAGAGCCTAGGCAGCTGCCTGCCGGATCAACCGACGGTTACCCAACGTCGCTAATGCGAAGGGATGGTAAAGATCCCCACGATCAAATAGACCAGCAGGGTCGCGATGCCAATCACGATGCCGGTCACCGCCAGGCCGTAGCCGTCTTCACGAGTCCGCTTGATCTGGTTGATGGCGATCGCGCCCAACACGATGCCGACGATCGAGCCGACGCAGCAGAACACGCCGACGAACGCCGAGATCAGCGAGACGATCGCCATGGTGTTCATGCCGGGCTGCGATGGCCCGTAGCCGCCCGGATATTCGGGTCCCGGGTAGTAGCCGCCGGAATATGCGCCCGGATCCGGATAGGAGGCAGGTCCGTAGCCGCCCGGCGATCCCCCATATGGCGGCGGCATGGGCGGAAACGGTGCACCACCGTAGCCCTCTGAAGACGCGGCAGAGGGCTGGTATCCGTGCGGTGCGTAGCCGCCGGGTGGCATCGGTGTTGGATAGTCGGGCGGATACCCCGGCTGGTAGCTAGGCGGGGAGCCGGACGGCGGGTAATCGGCCACCGGCGAAGATGCCGGCGGCGCCCAGGGAGCGTCAGAAAGTGGCTGTTCGGGGGGTTGCTCACCGGCTGGACGCGGTGTGGCCGCGGCATCGTGCGCACTCTCGCCGGAGGAGCCGCCGGGAGCAGTCATGCTGATCAACCTAGCCCGCCGACGATGCGTGCCGGACGGCGGGCTGAGGAGGTGGGCAATTGGGTCTAGCCCGCCGACGATGCGTGCCGGACGGCGGGCTGAGGAGGTGGGCAATTGGGTCTAGCCCGCCGACGATGCGTGCCGGACGGCGGGCTGAGGAGGTGGGCAATTGGGTCTAGCCCGCCGACGATGCGTGCCGGACGGCGGGCTGAGGAGGTGGGCAATTGGGTCTAGCCCGCCGACGATGCGTGCCGGACGGCGGGCTGAGGAGGTGGGCAATCCACCACGCCTCGGTTGCTTGCGGGTTGCGTCGATAGTGTGACGGAAGTAGCTGGACCTGACCGGACATGAAACGATGGCCCTCGAAATAAGGGCGGAGGAGAATTACAACCGATGACTAGCCCATTCCAGCCCGGACAGGTTCCTGGTTCAACATCCGCAGCCGCAGGCGCGGGTCGCCGTGGTGTGCCCGGACTGCCCACCCCGCCGAAAGGTTGGCCGGTCGGGTCGTATCCCACCTACGCCGAGGCGCAGCGCGCGGTCGACTATCTTTCCGAACAGCAGTTCCCGGTCCAACAGGTGACCATTGTTGGCGTTGACCTCATGCAGGTGGAGCGGGTTACGGGCCGGCTGACATGGCCCAAGGTGCTTAGCGGTGGTGTGCTGAGCGGCGCCTGGTTGGGCCTGTTCATCGGTTTGGTGCTCGGGTTCTTCAGCCCCAATCCATGGTCCGCGTTGGTCACCGGTCTGGTCGCCGGGGTGTTCTTCGGGCTGATCACTTCCGCGGTGCCGTACGCAATGGCCCGCGGCACAAGGGATTTCAGTTCGACCATGCAGTTGGTCGCCGGTCGCTACGACGTACTCTGTGATCCGCAAAACGCGGAAAAGGCGCGGGATCTGCTGGCACGACTGGCGATCTGACGCCGGACGAGAGGCAAGTGTGGTCATGAGTCGCGGGCCGATGCGGCGGCTGAGCGCTGTCGTGCTGGCCGCGTTGACTACTGCGGTGGTGTCGTCGGCGTGCGGGTCCCGCGGCCACGGGCTGGTGATTAGCTTCTACACGCCCGCCAACGAGGGCGCGGCGTTCACCGCAGTTGCCCAGCGTTGCAACCAGCAGTTCGGTGGCCGGTTCACGGTTAAGCAGGTCAGTTTGCCCAGAGCTCCCAATGAGCAGCGGCTGCAACTGGCCCGGCGGCTGACCGGCAATGACCACACCCTTGACGTGATGGCCCTGGATGTGGTGTGGACGGCGGAATTCGCCGAAGCGGGGTGGGCGCTGCCGCTGTCGGACGACCCAGCGGGGCTGGCCGAGAGTGACGCCACCGCCGATACCCTGCCGGGCCCGCTTGCGACGGCCCGCTGGAAGCACAAGCTGTACGGGGCACCCGTCACCACGAATACTCAATTGCTCTGGTACCGGCCAGATTTGTTGAATGACCCGCCAACCGACTGGAACGGCATGGTCGCTGAGGCGGCCCGGCTGCACGCGGCGGGAAAGCCCAGCTGGCTCGGGGTACAGGGCAGTCAGGGCGAGGGCCTGGTGGTGTGGTTCAACACGCTGCTGGTGAGCGCTGGTGGAGCGGTCCTCTCTGAGGATGGCCGGCACGTCACCTTGACCGATACCCCCGCACACCGGGCGGCGACGGTCGGCGCACTGCAGATCCTGAAGTCGGTGGCCACCGCGCCTGGAGCCGACCCGTCGATCACCCGGACCGAAGAGGGCAGCGCGCGGTTGGCCTTCGAACAGGGTAAGGCCGCGCTCGAAGTCAACTGGCCGTTCGTGCTGGCGTCCATGCTCGAGAACGCGGTGAAGGGCGGTGTGCCCTTCCTGCCGCTCAACCGGATTCCGGAGCTAGCCGACAGCATCAACGACGTCGGGACGTTCACCCCAAGCGACGAGCAGTTCCGCATCGCGTATGCGGCCAGCCGGAAGGTGTTCGGTTTCGCGCCCTATCCGGGTGTGCAGCCGGGCCAGCCGGCCAAGGTGACGATCGGGGGGTTGAACCTGGCGGTGGCCAAGACGAGCCGCCATCGAGCGGAGGCATTCGAGGCGGTGCGCTGCCTGCGTGACCTGCGGAATCAGAAGTACGTCGCGCTCGAAGGGGGTTTGCCCCCGGTGCGGGGATCGCTCTACTCCGATCCGCAATTCCAGGCGAAATATCCGATGCACTCCGTCATTCGGCGGCAGCTCACCGACGCCGCGGTGCGGCCGGCGACGCCGGTGTACCAGGCGTTGTCCATCCGGCTTGCGGCGGCGCTGAGCCCGATCACCGCGATCGACCCGGAGTCCACGGCGGACAAACTCGCCGCACAGGCGCAGAAAGCCATCGACGGCAGGGGCCTGCTTCCGTGACCTCCGTTGGACAGCGGACCGCTATCCCGGTCCTTTCCCGCACCGGGAACCGCAGGGCCGAAAGGCGACTGGCGTTCATTCTGGTCGCACCCGCGGTGATCTTGATGCTGGCGGTGACGGCCTATCCGATCGGTTACGCGCTGTGGCTGAGCCTGCAGCGCAACAACCTGGCCACCCCGAACGACACCGCGTTCATCGGCCTGAACAACTATCAAACGATCCTGACCGACCGGTATTGGTGGACGGCGCTAGCGGTGACGCTGGCGATCACGGTGGTTTCGGTGACGATCGAGTTCGTATTGGGCCTGGCGCTCGCGCTGGCGATGCACCGCACGCTGATCGGGAAGGGGTTGGTGCGCACCGCGGTGCTCATTCCGTACGGGATCGTCACGGTGGTCGCGTCGTACAGCTGGTACTACGCCTGGACGCCTGGCACCGGGTATCTCGCCAACCTGCTGCCGCAAGGTAGCGCGCCACTGACGCAACAGATCCCGTCGTTGGGCATTGTCGTGATCGCCGAGGTCTGGAAAACGACGCCATTCATGTCGCTGCTGCTTTTGGCGGGGTTGGCGCTGGTCCCCGAGGACCTGCTGAAGGCCGCGCAGGTCGACGGGGCCGGCGCTTGGCGACGCTTGACGAAGATCATCTTGCCGATGATCAAGCCGGCGATCGTCGTTGCTCTGCTCTTCAGGACTCTGGACGCATTCCGGATCTTTGACAACATCTATGTGCTGACCGGGGGCAACAACAGCACCCAGTCAGTGTCGATCCTGGGCTATGACAACCTGTTCAAGGGGTTCAATGTGGGCCTTGGTTCGGCGATCAGCGTGCTGATCTTCGGCTGTGTCGCCATCATTGCGTTCATCTTCATCAAGCTGTTCGGCGCTGCGGCGCCCGGAGGTGCGGCAAATGGGCGCTGAGCAGGCAGGCGCGCGACGCGTCACATACTGGGCCGTTGTCGACACCCTGATCGTGGCGTACGCGTTGCTCCCGGTGCTGTGGATTTTCAGCCTGTCACTCAAGCCGACGTCAACGGTCAAAGACGGCAAGCTGATTCCGTCGACGGTAACTTTCGACAACTACCGCGGCATCTTCCGGGGCGAATTGTTCAGCTCGGCGTTGATCAACTCCATCGGCATCGGTCTGATCACAACCCTGATCGCGGTGGTGCTCGGCGCGATGGCGGCCTACCCGGTTGCCCGGCTGGAGTTTCCGGGCAAGCGGCTACTGATCGGCACCACCCTGCTGATCACGATGTTTCCGGCGATCTCGTTGGTCACACCGTTGTTCAACATCGAACGTGCCATCGGCCTGTTCGACACCTGGCCTGGGCTGATCTTGCCGTACATCACCTTTGCGCTGCCACTCGCGATCTACACGCTGTCGGCGTTCTTCCGGGAAATCCCGTGGGATTTGGAGAGGGCGGCCAAGATGGACGGCGCGACGCCCGGTCAGGCCTTCCGTAGGGTCATTGCGCCGCTGGCGGCGCCGGGCTTGGTGACCGCCGCGATCCTGGTGTTCATTTTCGCCTGGAACGACCTGCTGCTTGCGTTATCGCTGACCGCCACCAAGGCGGCGATCACCGCGCCGGTGGCCATCGCCAACTTCACCGGCAGTTCGCAATTCGAGGAGCCGACCGGATCGATTGCGGCCGGTGCGATCGTGATTACGATCCCGATCATCGTCTTCGTTTTAATCTTCCAACGACGGATTGTCGCCGGGTTGACCTCTGGCGCTGTGAAGGGATAGCGCGATGGCCGAAATTGTGCTTGAGCACGTCAACAAGAGTTACCCCGACGGTCACTCAGCGGTGCGCGACCTCAACATCACCATCGCCGACGGCGAATTCCTGATCCTGGTTGGCCCTTCCGGCTGTGGCAAGACCACGACACTGAATATGATTGCTGGACTTGAAGATATCTCGTCGGGAGAACTGCGGATCGGCGGCGAGCGGGTAAACGAGAAGGCGCCAAAGGACCGCGACATCGCAATGGTGTTCCAGTCGTACGCGCTGTACCCGCATATGACGGTGCGGCAGAACATCGCGTTCCCGCTGACCTTGGCGAAGATGAAGAAGGCTGATATTGCGCAGAAGGTCTCCGAGACTGCAAAAATCCTCGACCTGACCGCTCTTTTGGACCGCAAGCCCTCGCAATTGTCGGGTGGCCAGCGACAGCGGGTCGCGATGGGCAGGGCTATCGTGCGCCATCCCAAGGCGTTTCTGATGGACGAGCCGCTGTCCAACCTGGACGCAAAACTGCGGGTACAGATGCGCGGCGAGATTGCCCAGCTGCAGCGGAGACTGGGCACCACCACCGTCTACGTCACTCACGACCAGACCGAGGCAATGACGTTGGGTGATCGCGTGGTGGTGATGCACGGGGGTGTCGCACAGCAGATCGGCACGCCTGAAGAGCTTTACGAGCGGCCCGCCAATCTATTCGTCGCGGGCTTTATCGGCTCGCCGGCCATGAATTTCTTCCCAGCCACGCTGAACTCGATCGGACTGAACCTGCCGTTCGGCGAGGTGACGTTGGCGCCGGAAATCCGGGAGGTGATCGCCGGGCACCCGAAACCGGAAAACGTCATCGTCGGGGTGCGGCCGGAGCGTATCCAGGACGCAGCATTGATCGACGCGTACCAGCGCATCAGGGCGCTGGTCTTCCAGGTGAAGGTCAACCTGGTCGAATCGCTGGGCTCCGACAAATACGTGTACTTCACCACCGCGGGTTGTGCCGTGCATGCCGCGCAGTTGGACGAACTGGCTGGTGTGGACGGGGAGTCGGAGGCGCACGAGAATCAGTTCGTGGCGCGGGTTTCCGCTGAATCGAGGGCAGCCATCGGGCAATCGATCGAGTTGGCTTTTGACACCGCCAAACTTGCGGTGTTCGACGCCGACTCCGGCGTAAACCTGACGGTTGCTGCGCCCACCCCGAAGTGACGCAGACCGTCGACCAAGTACGCGCACACCTGCGCGACCACTTCGGCACCGAGCCCGAGTCCGCTAGCGTGACCTTCCTGGGTGCCGAAACCATCGAGGTGCTGCGATTCCGCTCCGCGCCAGACGGATTGGTGCACTACGTATCGCTGGGCTGCTCGCGTCACCCGATGCTCGATCCCACCCAGATGCTCCCCGACCGGGCACGTGGCCCCCGTGCTGAGGTTGTGCTGTGCCTACGCAGTCCCGGGCCGGTCACCGGGCTGGCGCGCAGCCTGGCGGTACTGGCGGCGACACCGGCCGTCGATGGCGTGGTGCTAGCACCGGACGCGCTGATCGACCTGGGCTCCCCGCTCTGGGCACGGCACTCGGGCCGGGTGCCGTTCACCGCGGTGTTGTTGGGCCGCAGCGATATTCCTGAGCTAGCGCTGCAACCACCGGGTGACCCGGTGCGCTTTCTGTCCGCGACGCCCATCACAGCGACCGAGGCGGCCTGGGTGCGGCTCAAGGGTGTGGACGCGATGCGAGAGGCGTGGCAGAACGATCGCGTCGATGTGCTGGATCCGTATCGGCCGGCCGCACAACCTCGCTAGGCCCCGCCGGAGCCAGATCGAGCTAAAGCCAGTTTCGGTTACGGAAAACGCCATACAGGAACAAGCAGACGACGACCATGCTGCCGATCACCGCCGGATAACCCCACCTCGAGTCCAGCTCGGGCATGAAGTGGAAGTTCATGCCGTAGATGCCCGCGATCATGGTGGGGACCGCGATGATACCCGCCCACGCCGATATCTTGCGCATGTCCATGTTCTGCTGCATGCCGACCCGGGCCAGCGCCGCCTGCACCAGCGAGTTGAGCATGTCGTCGTAGCTGGCGATCTGGTCGGCGGCTTCGGTCTGGTGGTCGGCGACGTCGCGCAGGTAGCGGCGCACTTCTTTCGAAATGAGGTCTTTGTTCTCGGTCTGCATTCGCTGGAATGCGGTCGACAGCGGGTTCACGCATCGGCGCAGCTCGACCACTTCCCGTTTGAGCAGATAGATCGGTTCGACGTCGAGCTTGCGGCCCGGCGCGAAAGCCACTTCCTCGATGCTGTCGATATCGGTCTCCATCAGGTTGGTCACCTCGAGGTAGTGGTCCACGACGTAGTCGGCGATGGCGTGCATCACCGCATACGGTCCCAACCGCAGATGCTCGGCGTCGGCATCCATCCGCTTGCGCACGTCGGACAGCCCGCCGTGTTCGCCGTGGCGGACGGTGACCACAAAGTCCTTGCCGACGAAGATCATGATTTCACCGGTTTCGACGATCTCGCGGGCCAACACCACCGATTCGTGCGGGACGTAATTGACGGTCTTTAGGACGAGGAACAGCGTCTCGTCGTAGCGCTCCAACTTGGGCCGCTGGTGGGCGTGCACGGCGTCCTCGACTGCCAGCGGGTGCAATCCGAAAACGTCGGCCACGTCCTGCATCTGGCTTTCATCGGGCTCGTGTAGCCCGATCCAGACGAACGCTTCCTGCCCCGCCAGTTCGATCTGGCGCACCTCGCGCACCGCGGCGGCGTAGGTGTACTTGCTGGGCAGCCGCTGGCCAGCGACATAGACGCCGCAGTCGACCAAGGCTTGGGCTGGCTGCTGGAGAACGGGCTGAACGTATTGCGGCCGGGGCCGCGCGACTGGTCTGAGCGCCTCAGGCAATGCGTCAAACCCAGGGAACACATCAATCTCCGATCGCAAGGTAGGTCTGATCGGGCGGTGCTCCAGGTTACGCGTCCTGGAATGAAATTTGGTAAAGGTCGTCGTGGCCGTGGGTTATTTGCGGTTGCCCGGCGAATTCGGTCCGGTGCGGGTGCGCTAGTTTCGACCCGAAGCCATAGGAATCCGTAAGGAGCAGAACCGACGTGAGTGCTAGTCCTCTCAAGGTCGCCGTGACCGGTGCCGCCGGCCAGATCGGCTACAGCCTGTTGTTCCGCCTGGCCAGCGGCTCGTTGCTGGGCCCCGACCGCCCAATCGAGCTGCGGTTGCTCGAGATCGAGCCGGCGCTCAAGGCGCTTGAGGGTGTGGTGATGGAACTCGACGACTGCGCGTTCAGATTACTAGCCGGCGTGGAGATCGGTGCGGATCCCAACAAGATCTTCAACGGTGTCAACCTGGCCCTGCTGGTCGGCGCCCGTCCGCGGGGCCCGGGCATGGAACGAAGTGACCTGCTCGAGGCCAACGGGGCGATCTTCACCGCTCAGGGCAAAGCCCTCAACGAGGTCGCCGCGGATGACGTTCGCGTCGGCGTGACCGGCAATCCGGCCAACACCAATGCGCTAATCGCGATGACCAACGCCCCCGACATCCCGCGGGAGCGGTTCTCCGCGTTGACCCGTCTGGACCACAATCGGGCCATCTCGCAGCTGGCCGCGAAGACCGGTGCCGCGGTCACCGACATCAAGAAGATGACGATCTGGGGCAACCACTCGGCCACCCAGTACCCCGACCTGTTCCACGCCGAGGTCGGCGGCAAGAATGCGGCCGAGGTCGTGGGTGACCAGGCCTGGATCGAGGACTACTTCATCCCCACGGTCGCCAAGCGCGGTGCGGCGATCATCGACGCGCGCGGCGCATCGTCGGCCGCCTCGGCCGCGTCGGCGACAACCGACGCCGCGCGGGATTGGTTACTGGGCACCCCGGCGGACGACTGGGTGTCGATGGCGGTTGTTTCCGACGGGTCTTATGGCGTGCCGGAGGGCCTGATTTCCTCGTTCCCGGTGACCACCAAGAACGGGAACTGGTCCATCGTCGGTGGCCTGGAGATCGACGGCTTCTCCCGCGGCCGGATCGACAAGTCGACCGCCGAGCTAGCCGACGAGCGCAGCGCGGTCACCGAGCTGGGTCTGATCTGACTGCCCTGGCGTCAGGTCAGCCGGTTAGGCCGTGTTGACCCCTAGGCGCCGGTCGCGGTGCCGGGGGTTTCCCGGGACGAACCCGGCACGCGGATTGAACGCATGCAGCCCATCGGTGGGATGGGGGGATCGGGTGAGGATCATTAGGCTCCTCGCGTTGTTGCTCGCCGCTGTGCTTGCGATTTCTGGCGTGGCTGGCTGCTCGGCCGACACCACCGATCGCCACCCGGAGTTGGCAGTCGGATCCACGCCGGACGCCGAGTCGGTCCTGCTGGCCGGCATCTACGTCGCGGCGTTGCGGTCATACGGTTTCGCGGCGCGCCCCGAAACCGCCGCCGACCCGATCGCGAAATTGGACTCCGGGGTATTCACCGTCGTGCCCGTCTTCACCGGCCAGCTGTTGCACACCTTGCAGCCCGACGCGTCGGTGCTCTCCGACGCCCAGGTCTACCGCGCGATGATCTCGGCCCTACCCGAGGGCATCGCGGCCGGCGACTACACCACCGCCGCCGAGGACAAACCCGCGCTGTTGGTGACTCAACCCACCGCCAAGGCCTGGGGCGGTAGCGATCTCAGCCTGCTGCCCAGCCACTGCGGTGGGTTGGTGGTCGGGCGCGTCGCTGGCGCCCACACGCCCGCGGTAGTGGGATCCTGCCGGCTGCCGGCCCCGCGTGAATTTGGCAATGGCACATCGATGTTGACCGCGCTGCGGTCCGGCCAGCTGACCGTGGCCTGGACCACCACTGCCGACCCCGACATTCCCGGCGACCTCGTCGTTTTGGCCGGCGGCAAACCCGCGCTGATCCGGGCCGAGAACCTGGTGCCGCTGTATCGCCGCAACGCGCTGACCGATCGGCAGTTACTGGCGATCAACGAAATAGCCGGCGTCCTGGACACCGCCGCCCTGGCCGAGATGCGCCGCCAAGTGGCCGGCGGCGCGGCTCCGCTTGCGGTGGCCAGTGGGTGGTTAGCCGAACACCCGCTGGGGCGATGAGGTCCTCGCCATCGAATGTGCGTCGGTGGCGTCGATCCTGCACGCGGGGCGTGATTTTCGACGTTTGGGCGCCCTCACCGCAGTGCGGGCGGATGGACCAGACGCCGTAGTCAGCGGGGGATCAGCCGGCTGACTACGGGCAGGAACACCCCTTGATATCCAGAACCGGTCAGCCGTACCAATAGATCCAAGACCTTGGCGTCCGGACCGACCAGCACCCGAGCCTTGTTCCTGCGCACCGCTGCCAGGATGATGTGCGCGGCTCGTTGCGGGCTGGTACGGGCCACCCGCTTGTCGAACGCGCTGGCCAGCTCGGCCTGGTCCAATCCCTCGGCGGCGGATGCATTGCGGGCGATCGCGGTCCTGATACCCCCGGGGTGCACCGTCGTCACCCGCACCGGGTGGCCGGCCAGCACCATTTCTTGACGCAATGCCTCGGTGAAGCCGCGGACCGCGAACTTGGCCGAGTTGTACGCCGCTTGTCCCGGCACCGAGAACAACCCGAACACACTGGAGATGTTGATGACGTGACCGTCCCCTGAGGCGATCAAATGCGGAAGGAACGCCTTGGTGCCGTTCACCACGCCCCAGAAATCGACGTCCATCACCCGTTCGATGTCCTTGAACTGGCTCACTTCGACGTCGCCGGTGAAGGCGATGCCGGCGTTGTTGTAGATCTGGTTCACCTTGCCGAAGTGCTCGTTGACCGCGTCGGCGTAGGCCAGGAAGGCCGCGCGCTCGGTCACGTCGAGGCGATCGGTCTTGACCTGGGTGCCAATCGCCTTCAGTTGGTCTTCGGTGCGTGCCAGGCCTTCGGTGTCGACGTCGCTGATCGCCAGCTTGGCACCGGAGCGGGCCAGCTCGATTGCCAGCGCTTGCCCGATACCCGATCCTGCGCCGGTAACCACGGCGACCTTCCCAGCGAACCCCTCCATGAGCGCTCTCCCTCAACTCGGTTCGTGATCGAGGTTAACCGGTACCGGCGGTCCCCGATTCTGGCGGGGGCGCTGGAGCCGGTCACCCGA
Organism: Mycobacterium decipiens; assembly: GCF_963853665.1. NCBI lineage: Bacteria > Bacillati > Actinomycetota > Actinomycetes > Mycobacteriales > Mycobacteriaceae > Mycobacterium > Mycobacterium decipiens. Next base: position 3,909,275 of record NZ_OY970459.1, on the reverse strand, counting down.
TTGCCCGGCTCCTCACTCGCGCCGTTCAGCTGCGCGAACTCAGCCGAACGCGGTGTCGAGGATCTCCTGCTGCTCGACGGCGTGGACCTTCGACGAGCCGGAGGACGGGGCCGACATGGCCCGGCGCGAGATCCGCTTGATCCCGGCCAAATTGTCGGGCAGTAGCTCGGGTAGCTCGAGCCCGAACCGCGGCCACGCACCCTGGTTGGCCGGCTCCTCCTGGACCCAGAAGAACTCGTTGGCGTTGTCGTAGCGGTCCAGCGTTTCGCGCAGCCGGCGCCGCGGCAGCGGGGCAAGCTGTTCCATCCGCACGATCGCGATGTCGTCACGCTTGTCTTTGGCCTTGCGGGCAGCCAGCTCGTAATAGATCTTTCCGCTGGTCAGCAGGATCCGGGTGACCTTGCTGCGGTCGCCGATGCCGTCCTCGTAGGTGGGTTCCTCCAGTACCGAGCGGAACTTGATCTCGGTGAAGTCCTTGATGTCGCTGACCGCGGCCTTGTTGCGCAACATCGATTTCGGCGTGAAAACGATCAGCGGACGCTGGATACCGTCGAGGGCGTGCCGGCGCAGTAGGTGGAAGTAGTTCGACGGCGTCGACGGCACCGCAATGGTCATCGAACCTTCCGCCCACAACTGCAAGAAGCGTTCGATCCGGCCGGAAGTGTGGTCCGGGCCCTGCCCCTCGTGCCCGTGCGGCAGCAGCAGCACCACATTGGACAACTGGCCCCACTTGGCCTCACCGGAGCTGATGAACTCGTCGATGATCGACTGCGCGCCGTTGACGAAGTCACCGAACTGCGCCTCCCAGAGCACCACGGCGTCCGGGTTGCCCACGGTGTAGCCGTACTCGAAGCCGACGGCGGCGTACTCCGACAGCGGAGAGTCGTAGACCAGGAACTTTCCGCCGGTGGGGCTGCCGTCTTTGTTGGTGGCCAGCAGCTGCAGCGGGGTGAACTCCACGCCAGTATTGCGGTCGATGATCACCGAATGCCGTTGGGAGAAGGTGCCGCGGCGGGTGTCTTGCCCCGACAACCGCACCAGCTTGCCCTCGGCCACCAGTGAACCCAGCGCTAGCAGCTCGGCGAAGGCCCAGTCGATCTTGCCTTCGTAGGCCATCTCCCGGCGTTTTTCCAGCACCGGCTTGACTCGCGGGTGCGCGGTAAATCCGTCGGGCACGGCGAGGAACGCATCGCCGATCCGGGCCAGCAGCGACTTGTCCACCGCGGTGGATAGCCCCGCGGGGATCATCTGGTCGGCCTCCACCGATTCGCTCGGCTGCACACCGTGCTTTTCCAACTCGCGGACCTCGTTGAATACCCGCTCCAGCTGGCCCTGGTAGTCGCGCAGTGCGTCCTCGGCCTCCTTCATCGAGATGTCGCCGCGGCCGATCAGGGCTTCGGTGTAGCTCTTGCGGGCCCCACGCTTGGTATCGACAACGTCGTACATGTAGGGGTTGGTCATCGACGGGTCGTCGCCCTCGTTGTGCCCGCGCCGCCGGTAGCACAGCATGTCGATGACGACGTCCATCTTGAACCTCTGCCGGAAGTCCACAGCCAGCCGCGCCACCCACACGCACGCCTCCGGGTCGTCGCCGTTGACGTGGAAGATCGGCGCCCCGATCATCTTCGCGACGTCGGTGCAGTACTCGCTGGACCTGGAAAACTCCGGCGCGGTGGTGAAGCCGATCTGGTTATTGACGATGATGTGGATGGTGCCGCCGACGCGGTAGCCGGGCAGATTCGCCAGGTTCAGCGTCTCGGCCACCACACCCTGGCCGGCAAATGCGGCGTCTCCGTGCAGCATCAGCGGCACCACCGAGAACGCCCGTTGGCCGTCGCTGTCGATGCTTCCGTGGTCGAGCAGATCCTGCTTGGCCCGCACCAGTCCCTCAAGCACCGGGTCGACGGCCTCCAGATGCGACGGGTTGGCGGTCAGCGACACCTGAATGTCGTTGTCGCCGAACATCTGTAGGTACAGCCCGGTGGCGCCGAGATGGTACTTGACGTCGCCGGAGCCGTGCGCCTGCGAGGGATTCAGGTTGCCCTCGAACTCGGTGAAGATCTGCGAATACGGCTTGCCGACGATGTTGGCCAGCACGTTGAGCCGGCCGCGGTGCGGCATGCCGATGACCACTTCGTCCAGGCCATGCTCGGCGCATTGGTCGATCGCCGCGTCCATCATTGGGATGACGCTTTCGGCGCCCTCCAGCGAGAACCGCTTTTGCCCGACGTACTTGGTCTGCAGGAACGTTTCAAACGCCTCGGCCGCGTTGAGCTTGCTCAGGATGTATTTCTGCTGGGCCACAGTTGGTTTGACGTGCTTGGTCTCGACCCGTTCTTCCAGCCACTCCTTTTGTTCAGGGTCGAGGATGTGCGCGTACTCCACGCCGATGTGCCGGCAATAGGCGTCGCGCAGCAGGCCCAGCACGTCGCGCAGCTTTTTGTACTCCGCACCGGCAAAGCCGTTGACCTTGAACACCCGGTCGAGGTCCCACAGCGTTAGGTTGTGGGTCAGGACCTCGAGGTCGGGGTGACTGCGGAACCGGGTTTTGTCCAGACGCAGCGGATCGGTGTCGGCCATCAAATGGCCGCGGTTGCGGTACGCCGCGATCAACTTCATGACGCGGGCGTTCTTGTCGACGATCGAGTCCGGGTTGTCGGTGCTCCAGCGCACCGGCAGATACGGGATGCTCAGCTCGCGGAAGATCTCGTCCCAGAAGTCGTCCGCGAGCAGCATTTCGTGGATGGTGCGCAGGAAGTCCCCGGACTCAGCACCCTGAATGATGCGGTGGTCGTAGGTGGAGGTCAGCGTGATCAGTTTGCCGATCCCCAGTTCGGCGATGCGCTCTTCGCTGGCGCCCTGAAATTCCGCGGGATACTCCATGGCGCCGACGCCGATGATGGCGCCCTGGCCGGCCATCAGTCGCGGCACCGAGTGCACGGTGCCGATGGTTCCGGGGTTGGTCAGCGAAATCGTCACGCCGGCAAAGTCTTCGGCGGTCAGCTTGCCGTCGCGGGCCCGGCGCACAATGTCCTCGTAGGCGGTGACGAACTGCGCGAATCGCATCGTCTCGCACCGCTTGATGCCGGCCACCACCAGGGAACGCTTGCCGTCTTTGCCTTGTAGGTCGATCGCCAGGCCCAGGTTGGTGTGGGCCGGCGTGACCGAGGTGGGCTTGCCGTCCACCTCGGTGTAGTGCCGGTTCATGTTCGGGAACTTCTGGACCGCCCGCACCAGCGCGTAGCCCAGCAGGTGCGTGAACGAGATCTTGCCGCCGCGGGTCCGCTTCAGCTGGTTGTTGATGACGATCCGGTTGTCGATCAGCAGCTTGGCCGGGACGGCCCGGACACTGGTCGCTGTCGGCACCTCCAGCGAGGCGGACATGTTCTTGACAACGGCCGCGGCGGCGCCGCGCAGCACCTGTACCTCGTCACCTTCGGCCGGTGGGGGAACGGCGGCTTTCGGGGCCGGTGCGGCGACCGCGCCGTTGCTCGCAGCCGCGGTGTCGGCGGGCTTCGCGGGCGCTGTGGCTGCGGTGGGCTTCGCCTGCGGAGCAGCCCGCTCGGCAGCGGGGGGCGGGGTAGCCCGGGCTGGTTCGGCTGCTAGTTCGGAGGTTGGCTCGGGGTTGTAGTCAACCAGGAACTCGTGCCAGCTTGGATCGACCGAGGAGGGGTCGTCGCGGAACTTGCGGTACATCTCCTCGACCAGCCATTCGTTTTGCCCGAATGGTGAACTTATGTTGGCCACGGCCGCTGTTCGCCTCGATTCCTTTGTCCTGCAAGCGCATTGCACGGCGCCTGCGACTTTCTGCACCCCGGCTGGCGGGGCACTTTACCCCCCGGGTGGTCGGTGAAGGGTTACCCACCAGTTCTGACTCATAAAGGCTAACGCTTTGCCTGCGATTCGCCAGAAAGACGGGGTAACCGGCTCTAGCTGGCATCCCGAACGGTCGGTAGCACGTGCAGGGTGACCGGCCAGCGCGCCGGCGCGGGGCCGAATGCCGATCGCGCATTGCGGACCATCTTGCGGCCCACCAGCCGGTTGCCGATGGCGCCGATGATCGCGCCGATGCCGACCGGCAACAGCTTGCCGAACATCAGCGCGCCGCGCTTCAGCGCGAATCTCTTGACGAAGTACTTCAGCATTCGCGAGTTCAGGTTCGAGATCGCCGGCAGCGGCAGCGAGGCCATGCTCTCCGACACCCAGCCGCCGCTGGTGCGGCCCGGACCGAGCACTTCGGCCACCGCATTCTTACTGTTGTCGCCCACCAGCACCGCTAGGACCAGGGCACGGCGGCGTTCCCGGTGGTCAAGAGGAATGCCGTATACCGAGGCCAGCGCCAGCACGAACAGCGCCGTGGTCTCGAGGAACACCGCAACTTCTGCGGCCGCCGCGGACCACGCGGCCAAGGTGCCGATCCCGGGGAGGGTCGCGGTCGCCCCCACCGCCGCTCCGCTGGCTGTCACGACCGACAGCAACCGCTTCTCCAGCTTGGCGACGATCTCGGCGGGGCCCGCACCCGGGTGGGAGCGGCGCAGACGGGCCACATAGGCTTCCGCGGCCGGGCCCTGTAGCCGCGAACTACGTTCGATGACCTGTGCCAATGCCCGCGTGGACGCTTTGGGCCGCCCAGTGGTCCCGGCCAGCTGCGGGTCGGGCTCAGCTCCATCCGGGGACCTGATCCACGGCCTGGTTCGTCGAGCGCTCATGTTCTCTCCTGCGAAAGGCGTCCCTTCAGGCTAACGCCCGTTCAACGATCGCCGACCGCCCATATGTTTCGGTAGCGCGCGGCCGATCGCTTCAAGCGGAATAATGCGGCTTGGACATTGGTGACGATGCGGGTCGCCCTGGCGCACGCCATGGCTCGCGCGACCCGGCACCACCGTCGGGAAGCCAAACGAGGTGCGCGTATGACCACGGCGACAAGCCGAGTGGCCGGGAGCGGCTACGCCGGAAACCCTTGGACCGCGCTATGGGTGCTGATGATCGGCTTCTTCATGATCATGCTCGACTCGACCATTGTGGCCATCGCGAACCCGACCATCATGACCCAGCTGCATATCGGCTACGCCACCGTGGTCTGGGTGACCAGCGCCTATCTGCTGGGTTATGTGGTGCCCATGCTGGTGGCCGGCCGACTTGGTGACCGGTTCGGCCCGAGAAACCTCTACCTGATTGGCCTGGCGGTGTTCACCGTTGCGTCGTTGTGGTGCGGTTTGTCGAGCAGTGCCGGCATGCTGATCGCCGCCCGAGTGCTGCAGGGGGTGGGTGCCGGAGTGCTCACCCCGCAAACCTTGTCGACCATAACCCGGATCTTCCCGGCTCATCGCCGTGGTGCTGCGATGGGCGCGTGGGGCACGATCGCCGGTGTCGGCAGCCTGGTGGGGCCGTTGGTCGGCGGGGCGCTGGTCGACAGCCTGGGCTGGGAGTGGATCTTCTTCGTCAACCTTCCGGTCGGCGTCGTCGGCCTGGTATTGGCGGCTTATCTGATTCCCGCGCTGCCGACCCATGCGCACCAGTTCGACTGGTTCGGCGTTGCGTTGTCCGGGGCGGGCATGTTTCTGGTTGTCTTCGGACTGCAGCAGGGCCAGTCCGCCAAGTGGGAGCCGTGGATCTGGGCGGTGATCGTCGCCGGCATCGGATTTATGTCGCTGTTCATCTACTGGCAGGCTCGAAACACCCGCGAGCCGCTGATCCCGCTGGGAGTCTTCAGCTACCGGAACTTCAGCCTGTCCAATTTCGGCGTGGCGATCACCGCCTTCACAGCGACCGGGATGATGCTGCCGGTGACGTTCTACGCGCAGGCGGTGTGTGGGCTGTCGCCGACCCGTACGGCCGTGCTGCTCGCGCCGACGGCGATCGTCAGCGGTGTGCTGGCCCCGTTCGTCGGCATGATCGTTGACAGGTCCCATCCGCTGCCCGTGCTCGGTTTCGGCTTCTCGGTGCTGGCGATCTCACTGACGTGGCTTTTGATCGAGATGACTCCGGACACGCCGATCTGGCGGCTGGTGTTGCCGTTAATCGTGCTGGGCGTCGCGATGGCGTTCTTGTGGTCACCGCTGACCGCCACCGCCACTCGGAACCTGCCGCCGCGCCTGGCCGGCGCCAGCTCCGGCGTGTTCAACGCCATCCGGCAGCTGGGGGCTGTGCTCGGAAGCGCGAGCATGGCCGCGTTCATGACGTCACGGATCGCCGCCGAGATGCCGACGATGCGGGGTGAGGTGGACGCCCCCACCGCGGCCACCGGGGCGGACGCACCCGTCTTGCTCCTGCCCGAGTTTGTTCGTGAACCATTCGCGGCCGCGATGTCGCAGTCGATGCTGCTGCCCGCTTTCATCGCACTGTTCGGGATCGTTGCCGCGTTGTTCTTGGTGGACATCACCGGTTCGGCGACTACTCGGCAGCCCCTGCCCGAGGCCGATGGCGACCCCGCCGACGACGGCTACGACGACGATGACTATGTCGAGTACATCCTTCGCCGGGAACCGGAGGACGGCGGCGACACCCAGCCGAGACCGGGACGAGTTCACCAACCGCTCCCACTGTCCGCCGCAGCTTGGCGCGGCGATCCGGCCGTTTCGCAGCATCGCCTACCCGCCGATGTCGCGCCGAAAGCCGAACCGATCCGCTTCGCCGACAACGGTTTCCGGTTCATCCAAGAGCAGCGGGCGCGCAACAAGCACGATCTCGCGGATCCGCACGACCGCGGCGGCTAATGGGCGGCATTCGTCGAGTGGCGACTGCCGCGAGCTTCGCGCTGTGCGCCGGCCTCGTCGACGGCGTTAGCCCGTCGTCGTCAGCGCGAGGAACGCGCCCAAGTCCACCAGGCCGTCGGGTGTGGCAGGCAGATACTGGGTCAGCAGCTCCGAGCGCACCATCACGGCGGCATACTGTGCCCGGCTCACCGCGACGTTGAGCCGATTCCGGTTGAGCAGGAACGAGATTCCGCGTGGCACATCATCGGCGGACGAGGCGGTCATCGAGATGAAGACCACCGGCGCCTGCCCGCCCTGGAACTTGTCGACGGTGCCTACCCGCACCCCGTCGACTCCGCCCAGTCCGGCGGACGCCAACCGCTGACGGACCAGCGCCACCTGCGCGTTGTACGGCGCCAGCACCAGCACGTCGGACGCGGCCAACGGCCGGGTGCCGTGCTCATCGGTCCACGACGAGCCGAGCAGCTGCTGGATCTCGGCAACGATCCGCTCACCCTCTTCTGGACTTTCGATCGAATTTCCGTGGTGGTGAACGCCAAGCACCTGCACGCCCGGTGGGTACCCAGCCAGGCGGCGAGCGGCCGTGCGCTCGGTGTGGGAGCGCAGTCTGCCCTCGTAGGACAGCGTCGACACGGCCGCGCACACCGCCGGGTGCATCCGGTAGGAGCGGTCCAGGAAGTAGCCACGTTCGTCGGGCAGCGTCCGTTGTCCGTCGACCAGCCAATCCAGTGCGGAGGTGTCGACGGGTGCGGGATGTGTGCCCTGACTCACCTGCGGCAACTGCTGTGGGTCGCCAAGCAACAACAGGTTTGCCGCCGCCGGCGCCACGGCAATGGTATTGGCCAGGCAGAACTGGCCGGCCTCGTCGATCACCAGCAGGTCCAGGCTGGCGGGGGGCATTCGATTGGCATTGGCGAAATCCCAAGCCGTCCCACCGATCACGCAGCCCGCGGTGTTGCCGATGAAGGCGGCGTACTGGTTCCCGTCGATCGCTTGCCAGCGCCCGGCGCCGTGGTCATGCGGCTTCTTGGCGACCCGTCCCGGATCCAGGCCGGCGGTGATCAGGCAGTCCAACAGGTTCTCCACCGTGGCATGTGATTGCGCGACAACGCCGACACGCCAGGCATGGTTGGTGACCAACTGTCCAATCACGCGAGCGGCGGTGTAGGTCTTGCCGGTCCCCGGCGGACCGTGCACCGCCAGATAGGAGGAGTCCAAGTCCAGCACGGCCGCGGCGATGTCGGTGACCGGGTCACTGCCGCGGGGCAATGGGGTGCCGCTGCGCGTGCGAGGTGGCCGGCGCAGCAGCAGGTCCATCACCGCGGTGCGGGGCAGTTGCGGCAAGCCGGAAGCCACGGCGGTGGCCGTCGATTCGATCGATTCCCGCAGGGCTGTGGTGGGCACCGGCGGCCCAGGAGCGAGCGCGAACGGGAGCTGCTGAAATGTGTTGCCGTCGCTGCCGGTTCGCTCGACGATGACCACTTCGGTGGGCAGAATGGGATCGTCGGTCTCGACAATGTGGGCGTGGCCGGCGGCCCGACGGTCGGGATCGTCGCTCATGCCCGGCGGAGCCGGGGGTTCGTAGAGGGCGAACACGTGCGCCTTGAGGTCACCACGCGCCAGTTCACCGGTAAGCCGGACCCGCCGCTGCGGCTTGCGCGCGCGCGGCGGCGTATGCCACTCGACGGCGATCGACGCGCTGCTGGCAAGGAAAACGTCGCTGCTGTCCGACCATTCGTCGATGGGATAGTTCAGCCGGTCGAAGTGCACCCACCAGAACGGTTTGTCCTCACGCCGATGGTAGCCGCGGGCGGCGGCTACCAAGGCGACTGCGGTCTGTTGCGGTGTGCGCTGTCCGGCGGCGATGTCGCCGGTGAAGGCCGACAAAGCTGAAGCCAGTGAGTCGCCGTCGTCGATGGGGTTGCCGTCCGGAACCGGCTGGGCGCCAACGGGTGTAACGCCGGCTTCCCAAGCGCGTATCAGCAGCCAGTCGCGTAGCGCGCGGGTAGACCGGCAGTCGTAGTGGTTGTAGTCCTCGATCTCCTTGAGCACAGTTGCCGCCTCATCGGCACGGCCGGCGGCGCGCAGTTCGCAGTATCGGGCATAGGAGTTGATGGAGTCGGCGGCGGTGGTTACCTCGCCGGAGCGCAGCTGTGTCCCCATGTACAGTGGCTCGAGCGCTTTCAAACTGAACGAGTCGGTACCCACCCGAATGCTCTTGCGCACCAGTGGATACAAGTCGACCAGAACCCCGTTGCGTAGCAAATCATCGACGTCGCCCTCGCCGATGCCGTAGCGTCCGGCCAGTCGCAGCAGTGTGGTCTTCTCGTAGGGCGCGTAGTGGTAGATGTGCATGTTGGGGTGGCGCCTGCGACGCCTGGCGACCATCGTCAGGAAGTCGGCCAGTGCCTTGCGTTCGTCTACTCGGTTGTGCGCCCAAAGTGCGCGGAATGCTCCCGCGCGTCCAGCTTCCAGCACACCGAACAGGTACTCCAGGCCCCATTGTTCGCCGTTGGCGGTCCACAGCGGGTCACCTTCGAAGTCGAAGAACAAGTCACCGGGGTTCGGCTCCGGCAGCAGCGTCAGCGGCTGCGGGTCGACGATCTCGAACTGTGGTGTGCCGGTATCGCGTTGGCGGATTTGTAGTTTGGCTTGCGCGGTCAGCTTGCCCAGCGCGCCCGTGGTCAGGCCCGGAACCGGCCCGCTGCGGCCGGCCAGTTCCGCGATCGTGGTGATGCCGGCGTCAAGTAGCTTGTCTCGTTGGCGCAGTCGCATCCCGCCAACGAGCAGCAGGTCGTCGCTGGAACGCAACTGCTCGGTGCATTGCGGGCAGTAAAAGCACGCCCGCACCCGTTCGTCATCCCAGCGCACTGCGGTGCCCGCAGCGTAGTGGTCGTCGAGCAACCGCTGCACAAGCGCGCGCTGGGACCGGTAAACCGGGATGAGGTCGCCAATGCGGTAGCGCAGCAACGTACCGTCGCCGAGTGCGAGTTCGGCCTCCGGAGCCACCGGCACGCCCGAGTGAACCAGCGTGTCGGCGTAGGCCGCCAGTTGCAGCAGCGCGGTCACGGTCGGCGAGCGGGCCAGTTTGGTGTCGGCGACCCGATACCGTTCGCCATCGCGGATCAGGAAGTCGGCGAACCCGACGAAGCGGCCGTCGAACATGGCAGCCTGGTACACCACCGGGGCGCGCTGGGTGATGGCACGTCGCGTCGCTTCGGCGGCGGCCGCCAACCCGGCGAGCGTGTATGCGGGACGCCCAATGACGGCGACCGCGTCGCCGAACTCGTCGCGCAGTTGATCGAGTCGGCGACGTTCATGCGCGTCACCGAGAACGGCGGCTCGCGCCAGCAGTTCGTCGACCACCGCGACGGCCGGGCTCCGACCGAGTTTCGCGTCAAACTCTCGGAGCAGCGCGTACTGGCACCGGGCGGCGGCGGCGAGATCCGAAGCGCTGTAGACGACGCTGTCTCCGGTGACGAACACAGCAGCAACTGTAGGTGAGACGTCCGACAGTCACGTCGAGCTTGCTGGCCCGCCGGTCAGGCGTCCAGCATCGACGGACCGAACCAGTGGCAGACCAGCAGCGCGAATTCCACGTCGAGCCGATTCTCGTCGATGGCGCGGCCACGCCGTTCGACCGCGCGCTGTACGCGGTACTTCACCGAATTGAAGTGCAGCTGGCGCTGTTCGGCTGCGGCTTGCAGCTACCGCCCGCGCCCAGGAATACACGCAGCGTTTCGCGCAACCTCGCGTCGTTGTCGGTATCGAACCAGACGATCAGCGCGAGGTGGGTTCTCCGCAGCGATAGCGGATTGCCGCGGTCATTGCGTCCACGTCGGTGTCGCCGCCCGCGAGAATCTCGGTGACTCGCACGGCCCTCATCCGGTCAACCGAGCGAACTGCAACGCGGACCTGGCCAGCGACCGGTCTCGGTTGGGCACCGGCGCGGGATACGTGGTCGATGGCGGACTCACCGCCAGCCCGTTCTGAAACCTCGGCTGGGCACTATCGTCGACGACACCGCGTGGGACCGATGCAACATCGCGATGGCGCGCCAATGGGCCACCTGCGGACCGCCTTGGCGTCAGCCGCCGGTGGTGTTACTGATCAGCTCGACGCCGCTGCCGTTCCATCGGAACTTGACCGAGCTGTGCAAACCGTTGATACCGCTGGGATATGTCAACGCCACCGTGTCGCCGGTGCACTGCGACGTGTCGACGCCGTTGAACCCATAGGTGTCGGGCACCCCCTGCGGTATGTACTTGCCGAGATGGAACATCACCGCGCGGGTTGTCGGATTGTCTACGTTCGTGTTGGCCTTGATGATCACGGCGGACAGCTGCGCACACTCGTTGTAGTTGCCGGCCAGCGGTTCTGGGTTCCAGGGCTGCTCACTGCGCGGATCGCGAGGCAGTTCGGATACGACTTTCGCGATGGTGGGCGAGGCAAGATTGACCGCACACGGGTCGGCCGCCGGGGTGCTGCTGGGTGGGGCGGCGGTCCCGGGCGCTGGGCTCGGTTCACCGCTCGGTGCCCCGGTGTTGGTGGTTGGCGTGGTTGTCGGGGCCTCCGGTGTTTTGGCGACGGTGGAGTCACCCGAACCGCAGCCGGTCAACGTCGCCGCGACCAATGCAACCGCCATGCCGGTTCGCGGCGCGGCAGGGCGAGGTAGCGACCACACACCGCGTACGGTACCGTCATCGGCCTCGCGGGTCCGGCAGGCGTGGCCGCATGGTCATCACTTGTCTGGTGGTGATCCGCCGCGCCCGGCTGAGCCGGGCTCGCGATCACCACTAAACTCAATTGCCTGATGGCCCTCCCGGAAAACTCGCCCGTGGCACCTGCTGCCACCTTTGCCGACCTACAGATTCCCGCCCGCGTCTTGCGGGCGATCGGCGACGTCGGATATGAGACGCCGACGGCCATCCAGGCCGCTACCATCCCGGCGCTGATGGCAGGTTCCGACGTGGTGGGGCTTGCGCAGACCGGCACCGGTAAGACGGCGGCGTTCGCGATTCCGATGCTGTCCAAGATCGACATCACCAGCAAGGTGACCCAGGCGCTGGTGCTGGCGCCCACCCGTGAACTGGCCCTGCAGGTGGCCGAGGCATTCAGCCGCTACGGTGCCCATCTGCGGGGGCTCAACGTGCTGCCGATCTACGGTGGATCGTCCTACGCCGTGCAATTGGCCGGGCTGAGACGTGGCGCACACGTGGTGGTCGGCACCCCCGGTCGGGTTATTGACCACCTCGAACGCGGAACCTTGGATCTGTCCCGGGTGGACTATCTGGTGCTCGACGAGGCCGACGAAATGCTCACCATGGGTTTCGCCGAAGACGTTGAACGGATCCTTTCCGACACCCCGGAGTACCGGCAGGTCGCCCTGTTTTCGGCGACCATGCCGCCGGCGATCCGCAAGCTCACGGCCAAGTATCTGCACGATCCGTTCGAAGTCACATCCGAGGCGAAAACCGCTACAGCCGAAAACATTTCGCAGCGATATATACAGGTGGCGCGCAAGATGGACGCGCTCACCAGGGTTCTCGAAGTCGAGCCGTTCGAGGCGATGATCGTCTTCGTCCGCACCAAACAGGCAACCGAGGAGGTTGCCGAAAAGCTGCGTGCCCGAGGCTTTTCCGCGGCCGCCATCAACGGCGACGTCCCGCAGGCGCAGCGGGAGCGGACCATCGCGGCCTTGCGGGAGGGCGGCATCGACATCCTGGTCGCTACCGATGTGGCAGCGCGAGGGCTGGACGTGGAGCGGATATCGCATGTGCTCAATTACGACATTCCGCACGACACCGAGTCCTACGTACACCGGATCGGGCGCACCGGCAGGGCCGGGCGTGCCGGAGCCGCGCTGTTGTTCGTCTCGCCGCGGGAGCGTCACCTGCTCAAGGCGATCGAAAAGGCCACGCGGCAAACGATCACCGAGGCCGAATTACCCACCGTCGAGGACGTTAACGCCCAGCGGGTAGCGAAATTCTGCGATTCCATTACCAATGCACTGGGCGGTCCGGGAATCGACTTGTTCCGCAGGCTGGTCGAGGACTACCAACGCGAGCACGATGTCCCGATGGCCGACATCGCCGCGGCGCTGGCCGTGCAGTCCCGCGACGGCGAGGCGTTCCTGATGGCACCCGAGCCTCCGCCCCAGCGGCGCGAGCGGCGCAACCGCGACCAGCGTCGCGACGGTCCGGAAAAACCCGCAAAGCCAGCGCGAAGGCCGGACTTGACTACCTACCGCATCGCCGTCGGCAAGCGGCACAAGATCGGTCCGGGTGCGATCGTCGGCGCCATAGCCAACGAGGGAGGGTTGCACCGCAGCGACTTCGGTCAGATCACCATCGGAGGAGACTTCTCGCTAGTGGAACTGCCGACCAAGCTGCCCCGTGCGACGCTTAACAAGCTTGCACAGACCCGTATCTCGGGTGTCCTGATCAACCTCCAGCCGGAACGGCCACCCGACAAGGGGCGCCGCCACAACGGCGGCAAGGCGCGCCGAAAAATCGTCGGATGACCCTGTCCGAGGAAAGAGACGCCCAAGGCGGACTCGAGCAGATCTCCCACGTGGACCGGGTTGCCTCGCTGACCGGTATCCGTGCGGTGGCCGCACTGCTCGTTGTCGGCACCCACGCGGCTTACACCACCGGCAAATACACCCACGGCTACTGGGGACTGATGTCGTCGCGCATGGAGATCGGCGTTCCCATCTTTTTCGTGCTGTCGGGGTTCCTGTTGTTCCGCCCCTGGGTTAAGTCCGCCGCAACCGGCAGCCCCCCGCCGTCGTTGAGCCGCTACGCCTGGCACCGGGTCCGGCGCATCATGCCCGCCTACCTCGTCACCGTGGTGCTGGCTTACCTCCTCTACCACTTCCGCACGGCGGGGCCCAACCCCGGGCACACCTGGGTTGGGCTGCTGCGCAACCTCACCTTGACGCAGATCTATACCGACGGCTACCTGGGATCGTTCCTGCATCAGGGTCTGACCCAGATGTGGAGTCTCGCGGTGGAGGTCGCCTTCTACGTAGCGCTACCGCTGCTGTCATACCTACTGCTGGTGCTCGTTTGCCGGCGGCGATGGCAGCCCAGGTTGCTGCTGGCCACCATGGCGGGGCTGACGATGATCAGCCCGGCATGGTTGATCCTGGTGCACGACGTGTCCTGGATACCCGACGGCGCTCGGCTGTGGCTACCGACCTATCTGGCTTGGTTCGTCGGCGGCATGATCCTGACTGTGCTGCAGGCGATGGGTGTGCGCTGCTACGCGTTCGCGGCCGTACCTTTGGCGATCATCTGTTACCTGATCGTCTCCACCCCGATCGCGGGCGCGCCCACGACGTCGCCCACAGCGGTGGGGGAGGCGCTGGTCAAGACGGGCTTCTACGCGGTGATCGCCGCGCTGGCGGTGGCACCGTTGGCCCTGGGTAACCGGGGGTGGTATGCCCGGGTGTTGGCCAGCCGGCCGATGGTGTTTCTGGGTGAGATCTCCTACGAGATCTTCCTCATCCATCTGGTGACGATGGAGATCGTCATGGTGGATGTGCTCGGGTATCGGGTCTACACCAGCTCGATGCTGAACCTGTTTCTCGCAACGCTGGTGCTGACGATCCCACTGGCTTGGTTGTTGCACCGTTTTACCCGCATCAGGGCTGACTAGGTGGCTGGGGCGCCATGGTTCCCGCTGAAGACGGCGGAGTAGAGCCCACGACCACTCGACATCCTCGCCTCACCATGGCGGCGGTCGGCCTCGCGGTTTTCATGTTGCTGCTCGACATGACCATCGTTTCGGCCGCCCTTGCCAACATTCAGGCATCCCTCGACGCGGAACTCAGCGGACTGCAGTGGGTGGTAGATGCCTATGCGCTGCCCATGGCGGGGCTGCTCCTCACGGCGGCCACCCTGGGGGACCGGCTCGGTCGGCGCCGTCTCTATCTGGCCGGAATGACGGTGTTCACGCTCGCTTCTGCCGGCTGCGCGCTCGCCCGCAGCATCGAGATGCTGAACCTGTGCCGGGCGCTCCAGGGTGCCGGTGGGGCGGTATTGCTCGGCGTCTCACTGCCGATGGTGGCGGCGGCCTTTCCCGAACACCGCAGCAGAGGCGTAGCGATCGCGATCTACGGTGCCGTGATGGGCGGCGGCGCCGCGGTCGGGCCGTTGCTTGGCGGAGCGCTGGTCGGGGCCTTCGGCTGGGAATCGATCTTTTTGATCAACATCCCGATCGGGTTGGTCGCTGTGGGGATCGCGGCCGGGTTCGTCCCGGAAACCCGTGCCGCGCAAGACCGCCCAGTCGATCTTCTCGGCGCGGCGCTGTTGTCGGCGGCGTTGCTCGCGGGTGTGTACGTGTTGATCGAGGGCAACCGTCTCGGCTGGAACGCCACGGTGATCGTGGTCCTCGCGGTGTCCTCCGTGTTCGGCCTGCTGGTGTTCGGGTGGTGGGAGTCGCGGGTGACGGCTCCGATGCTCGACCTGCGGGTGGTGCGTCGACCGGGATTTGCCGGGGTATCGCTGGCGGCGTTCGCTGCGGCCGGAACACTGATCGCCTCGACCAACTATCTGGCGCTGTATTTCATGAATACCCTGGGATACAGCCCATTTCAGGCTGGCCTGCGAGCCCTTCCACTGACCATCGCGTGCGTGCTGGGGGCGCCGCTGGCCATCGCCGCGGCGCGCTATTTCCCGACCTGGATGTCGGTGCCAGGTGGCGTGGTCCTGATCGCCGTCGGGCTCTGGCTGATGACCGGGGTCACCGAGCACACCCAGTGGACCCATTTCATCGGCGGCTCCGTTGTGGCCGGCCTGGGTTTGGGTGGCCTATTCGCGTTGACATCCGACATCGCATTGCAATTCGTGCCGGTTGCCGACGCCGGAATGGCGACCGGTGCGTTGAGCACCGTACGCCAGGTCGGCATCCTGGCCGGAGTTGCTGGCCTGGGGGCCCTGTTCAGCCGGCACGCGGCCAACGGCGCCGCCGATGGGCTCGCCGGACTGCGCGGTGTCGGCCAGGGCCCGGTTGGCGAACTAGTCGACAGGTTGTCCGCCGGCGCGGGTCTGCGGGTCCTCGAATTCCTGTCCGACGAATTGCGGCCCGCGCTACCGATAATTGCGCGGGTGGCTCGGCGGGCGAGCGCCGACGGAATGCAGGCCGCCTTGCTGGCCGCCGCGATCGCCGCGACCCTCGCCGCGATCGCCTCGGGCGTGCTGATCGCCGTCGGAGCGCACGGCCAACGCGAGTCCAGCGACGATCGGGTATGACCGGTCGCGAATGACGAATTGTTGACCGCCCGTCCGGGTAACCTTCCGAATAGCATGATGGGTGACGCAATCCTGATCCCCGCGACCGATACCGGCCGCTACAGCGTCATGATTACCACCGACCCCGCCGACATCGAGGCCGCTCAGCGGTTGCGTTATCAGACGTTTGCCCAAGAGATGGGGGCGGCGTTGCCGCAGGCCGTCCGCGGACCGCTGACCGGGGAAATGATCGATGTCGATCAGTTCGATCCGCACAGTGATCACCTGCTGGCGAAGGACGAGACGAGCGGACAGATCGTCGGCTGCTACCGGCTGCTGCCACCCGACGGCGCTCGGGCCGCCGGCGGGCTGTTCGCCGACACCATCTTCGACCTAGGTGGCCTAAACCAGTTGCGCCCCAGGCTCGTCGAACTCGGTCGGGTGAGCGTGCACGCGGCGCACCGCAACGGTGCGGTAATGGGCCTGTTGTGGGCGGGGATCCTGCGGTATCAGGAAATCACCGGCTACGAGTGGGGAATTGGATGCCTGTCGGTCCGGATGGAAGGTGGCGGCCCGCGGGGCGCGCTGGTGCGAGGCGTACGCGACGCGGCTTTCGGCGCTCACCGGGCGGCCGCGGAATATCGGGTGGTACCTCGAAACCCGGTTAGGGTCAATGGGTGCAGTCTCTCCGAGTTGCCGGACCCGGGACGGGTGCGAATTCCGCCGATGGTGCAGGGGAGCCTGCGGATCGGCGGGTTGATCTGCGGAGAACCCTCCTACGATCCGGATTTCGACATGGCGGATTTCGTCGTCTTGATCAACCGCGCGATGGTGCGGGAACGCTACCTCGAACGCTTGGCTCGCTCTCATGTCCACTCCTGAGCAGACGGACTTGCTCGGTGTCGGTTTCGGGCCGTCGAATCTCGCGTTGGCGATCGCGCTGGCTGAGCGGGGCATGCGCGCGGTGTTCGCGGAGGCTCAGCCGAGGTTTGGCTGGCACCGGGGAATGCTGCTGCCGGGCGCCCGCATGCAAGTACCCTTCCTCAAAGACCTGGTGACGTTGCGGAATGCCAAGAGCGACTTCACGTTTCTGAACTATCTGAGCGAACGCGGCCGGCTCGCCGAGTTTATTGGCCGGCACACGCTGTTTCCCAGCAGGCTGGAATTCCACGACTATCTCGAGTGGGCTGCGGCCCGCGTCGGCGCCGACGTTCGCTATGGACACCGAGTTGTCGAGGTGACTTCTGGCGACTCGGGATTCATGGTTCGGACCGAACCCGAGTGGACGATACAGGCAGAAACATTGGTATTGGGCACCGGTCTGCGCCCGGCGCTGCCCGAGGGCGTCGCCGAAAGTGCCCGCCAGTGGCACAGCCACACGGTGCTCGATCGTCTCGCCACACTGAACCTCTCTGCCCCAAGGAGATTCGCTGTAGTCGGCGCCGGTCAAAGCGCAGCCGAGGTGGTCGGCTACCTCCATGAGGCCTACCCGCGGTCCCAAGTGCATGCAGTCTTTTCTCGCTACGGCTATAGCGTTGCTGACGACAGTCCTTATGCCAATCGAATTTTCGATCCATCGGCCGTTGACGATTTCTATCGCGCCGACGAACCGTTGCGGCAACGACTGCTCGACTACCATCGATCGACCAACTATTCTGCCGTCGATCCGCACCTGATCGACGATCTCTATTCGCGCGAATATGCCGAGCGGGTAGCCGGAAATCTGCGGCTGTTCGTGCACAATGCTTCCGAAGTCGCTGACACGCAGGAATTTCCGCACGGCGTGCGGCTGACGATATCGCACCTGGCCAATCACTCGCAGGAAATCCTGGACTGTGATGCGGTGGTCTATGCGACGGGTTATGCGCCGCTGGACGTCCGAGGCTTTCTGGGAGAGCTGGCCCGCAACTACGAATTCGACTCCGATGGGCGGCCCGCCGTCACGCGGGACTACCGATTGGTCGCCAAGTCGAATGCACCCGGAGATATCTATCTCAACGGTTCGGTCGAGCACACCCATGGTCTGGGGTCGTCGTTGCTGTCGAACGTGGCGGTGCGCGCCGGGGAGATCGTCGCCGCTGTCTCACGCCAGAATCTGCACCAGCGGCCGGGCGCGGCCAGCTGAGCTGCCGCAGCGCCGCCCCGCCAGGGAGTATTAGGTTACCCTGGCCTAAGTTGGCCGAGACGTTGCGGAAGGGTGCCACGTATGACCGAGCTCAAGGCGTCGCGGGGCTGGCAGGGTGCGGTGCTGAAGCTGCTGGGGGCGGGGGACTACCGACTCACCGTGATCGGCCGGTGTGAGATCAGTCCGCGCTATCTGAGGTTGAGCTTCGATGCCGGCGGGATGCTGCGCACCCACGCCGTGCACCCGACGATGTGGATCCGGATGTGGTTCGCCGACGGGCACCAACGCGGCTACACGCTGGTCGACGCCGATCCCGGCGCCGGCACCTTCGATATCGAGTTCGCATTGCACGACGGCTGCGCGTCGGATTGGGCGCGCGCCGCGCAACCCGGCGACACCATCGCGGCGACGGTGCTGGGCAGCAAGTTTGCCATCCCGGACCCGCCCCCTACCGGGTACGTCATGGTCGGCGATACCGCATCGCTACCGGCGATCAACTCGCTGCTCGAGTCCATCGGGGATACCCCCGCGCGGGTATTTCTCGAGGCCCGCTGCGACGAGGACAAATGCCTGCCGGTGGCGCGCGGTGCCGGTATCACCTGGGTAGACCGCAACAAGGCCGGTGCGGAGTTGCTCGAGACGGTGCGGTCAGCGGCGTTTGACGCAGGCGACCACTTCGGATGGGTAGCCTGCGATAGTCGAACGACGCGGTCGGTCGCCAGGGTGCTGAGGGACGACTTCGGTATCCCGCGAAAGTCCATCAAGGCACAAGCTTATTGGGTGGCTTGACCGTCAAGCGCCGATGACTGCGCTACGCGGGATCCCTCATGCCCTAGCAATCCGACCGCCGCGTGGCGGGAGTCTGTCGGGCGGCGTGGGCCTCGGCCTCGGCCCAGGCGCCGGCGCGGGTGCCGGCGCCGGCGCGGGTGCCGGCGGCGGTGCGGGTGCCGGCGGTGGCTCGGGTGCCGGTGGTGTACCCGGCGGCGGCGCGGGCGCGGGCACGGCTTGCGGTGGGGGGACGGGTGCGCAGGGCAGACCCGGCAGGAGCCGCAGCAGCTGCTGGATGGGCGGCAATTGCGATAGTTTCGACCAGGCCGCCGAGACGCCGGCATGGTAGCCGAACATCGCGGTCACATCTTGGGCCCACATCGCCTCATACTCGGCCTCCATTGCTGCAATCGCCGGGAAGTTGAACCCAAAGAAATTCATCTTCGCCAGCGTGCAGGTGATCGCCCGGTTGGCCGCGATCACTACCGGGGGCACCGTGGCGGCATGCGCTGCCTCGAAAGCGGCCACCACCGCCGCGGCTTGACCGGCGGCGCCCTCGGAATGGGTAGCCGCGGCGCACAGCCACGCGGCGTAAGGTGCGGCGGCCTCGGTCATCGCCATCGCCGACGGGCCCTGCCACGCCCCGCCGGCCAGGTCCGCGGTCAGCGATCCAAACGAGGTCGCCGCCGAGCGCAACTCACTGGCCAAACCATCCCAGGCTGCCGCAGCGGCAAGCATCGGCCCCGATCCGGCGCCGGCATTGAGGAGTGCCGAATTGACTTCTGGAGGAAGCATGGGATAGGTCATCGCTAATCCTTCCTAAGGGGCCCTAACTCACTGGCTCTCGCTACAGATCGTCGTGATGTGCCGGCTTCGGTGCCGACCGGTCCCCCTGGCAGTAACCACCGCCCACGCGGCGACCACCGCAGACCAACCCCGCTGGGAATCGCCGGCCGCCACGAATTTGGGCGGTCCTATTGCGGACTACTGTCATGTCGCGCATCACCTCCACGACATAAGAGCCCGCCGATCACCCGGCCGATAATCGATGAGTAACAACATAACGCTGACCGTCCAGCGACTCACCGATTTCCGCGAAAAGAACCCGCATTCATCTGGAGGCTTTCATGTCCGCTGTGTTGTGCAATTCTCACGTATTGATCCTGCCGACGGGACGACCCGCCTAACGGCGGGCAGAAGCCGGCGTCACGATCGGGATGACGAATTCCTCGAGCATCGCTCGTTCGTCGGTTTCGTCGTGGCCGGGAAACATCAGCAGCGACGTGATCACCCGCACCACCCAGCGGGCCCGGCGTTCGACGGTAGCTGGATCATCGGGCCCCAGGGAGCGCAGGAACGCCGCGGCCAGTGCCGTGATCACGGCCGACTGTCCAGCCATCTCGCCACCGATCGGAGGGCGGGTGGAGGCAAACCACGCCGCCAACGCGGGGTTGTCGCGAACCATCCGCAGCGTGGCGGTGATGCCCGTAATCAACCGGTCGTGGGTGTCCTCGACACCGTCGATCTTCCGCATGATCTCGCGGCCCAGTCGGCGAGTCTCGCGGTGCACGTAGGCGGTTCGCAATGCGTCGCGGCTTTCGAAGTATCGATACAGCGTGGCGCGGGAACAGCCCGCGGCCGTGGCGATTTCGTTCATGCCGATCGAAGCCGGGTCGCGGTCGGTGTAGAGCCGCTCGGCGGCGTCGAGTATGTGGTCCGCGGCGACCTCGGTTCGCCGCGCGGCCAGCCAATCTTGGTTCCTTGCCCGGCCTGCCATCAGCGTTTCACCAGGAACGGTACCGACAGTGGACGCCGGACATAGCTGCCGCCGGACCACACGATGCCCGACTCGTCGACTTCGAAGCCCGGGCAGCGTGCCAGCAGTTCGGTCAGCGCGACCCGGGATTGCATCCGGGCTGCCGCGGCGCCCAGGCAATGGTGGGCGCCATGGCTGAAGGTCAAGATGCTGCGCGGGCGCCGGGTCACGTCGAGTTCGCCTGCATCCGGTCCGTATTGGCGTTCGTCCCGGTTCGCTGACCCGTAGAGCAGCAACACCTTTCGGCCGGCCGGGATGGTGGTGTCGCCAATCGGCACGTCGCGCGTGGTGGTGCGCGCCAGTCCCTGTACCGGCGAGGTGAGCCGCAACAGCTCGTCCACCGCGTCGGGGATCAGTCCCGGCTCGTCCGCCAGCAGCCGGCGCTGGTCGGGCCGCTGGTGTAGCAACGGCATTGACCCGCCGAGCATGCCCGTCGTGGTGTCGTTGCCGCCGGCCACCATCGTGAAGGTGAACCCCAGCACCGACAGCGTGCCGGCGAGGTCGCCGTCGGCGCCGACCCCGGCCGCCACCAGGTGTGAGATGGTGTCGTCCTCGGGTTCGACTCGGCGCCGCTCGATCAGCTCGGTGAAGTAGGTCATCATCGACCCGACGGCATCTCCGACCGTTGCCAGAGCGCCGGCGATGCCGCCGTCTGCGGTGTTGGCCGCGACGATGGCCTGTGTCCAACCGTCGAACTGTGCCCGATCTTCTTCGGGCACACCGAGATAGTGTGCGACCACCATTGACGGCAGCGGCTTGAACAATTCGGTGACGATGTCGCCGCCGCCGTCGGCGCGCAGCTTCTCTATGCGCTCAATGACGAAGTCGCGCACCTTTGGCTCGACCGCCTCGACCTGGCGCGGGGTGAACCCGCGCGAGACCAACTTGCGAAACTCGGTGTGTACCGGTGGATCCTGCATCACCATCGGTGGGTTGTCTTGCAGTCCAATTAGTTCCAGCTCACCGTAATTGACCGTCAACCCCTGTGCGGATGAGAACGTCTCATGGTCGCGCGCCGCCGAGAAGACATCGGCGTGCCGGGACAGCACGTAGTAGTCGTGGTCGAGGCGTTCCGGTGGGATGACGTGGTGCACGGGGTCGTGGTCTCGCAGCGCGCGGTACATCGGCCAGGGATTCGGCCAGCTGTCGGCGGTGGCGAGCCGGAACCCATGAGACAATGTCGGCGCCATGTCTTATGTTTAAGACATAGCGCCAGCAATGTCAATCGCGCGACGCGACGCGCCGGCGGGTCGTCGTGTGGTTCACCTCGGGGCTGGTTAGATCCCCGCGCCCGGGTTGAGGATGCCCAACGGGTCCAGTGCCTGCTTGATGCGTCGGTTGAGGTCCATGACGTCGGGCCCGAGATAGCCGGCCAGCCACGGCCGCTTCAACCGGCCGACGCCGTGCTCGCCGGTGATGGTGCCGCCCAGGCCGACGGCCAGGTCCATGATTTCGCCGTACGCCAGATGGGCCCGCTGCAGCATCGCCGCATCCGCGGGGTCGTACACCAGCAACGGATGGGTGTTGCCGTCGCCGGCGTGGGCGATCACCGAGATCATCAGGTCGCGCTCATCGGCGATGCGCGCGATGCCGGTGACCAATTCGCCCAGCGCGGGCAGCGGCACCCCGACGTCTTCCAGCAACAGTGACCCCTTGCTCTCGACCGCCGGAATGCAATACCGGCGGGCGGCGACGAACGCCTCGCCCTCGTCCGGGTCGTCGGTCGAAAACACGTCCGTCGCACCGTTTTCGCCGAACACGGCCGCCATCACTTCGGCGTCCTCGGCGCCCGCGCGCCCACGTTCATCGGAGCCGGCCACCAGCATCGCGGCCGCATCGCGGTCCAGGTCCATCCGGTAGGTGTCCTCGACGGCGTTGATGGCCACCGAATCCATGAATTCCAGCATCGCGGGGCGCAGGCGGGTGGCCACCTCGAGCACGGCGTCGACCGCGGCGGAAACCGTGGCGAAGCTGGCCACCACGATGTTTGACGCCTTTTGTGCGGGTAGCAGCTTCAGCGTCACCTCGGTAACGACACCCAGGGTGCCTTCGCTGCCGACGAACAGCTTCGTCAGGCTCAGCCCGGCGACGTCCTTGAGCCGCGGGCCACCCAGCCGGACCGCGGTGCCGTCGGCCAGTACAACCTGCATACCCAGCACATAGTCGGTGGTCACGCCATATTTCACGCAACACAGCCCACCGGCGTTGGTGGCGATGTTGCCGCCGATGCTGCAGATCTCGAACGACGACGGATCCGGGGGATACCACAGGCCATGGTTGGCGGCGGCTTGCTTCACTTCAGAGTTGAACAGGCCGGGCTGGCACACCACGGTGCGGGTGACCGGGTCGACGGAGATGTCGCGCATCTTTTCGGTGGACAGCACGATCCCGTTGTCCAGGGCGGTCGCCCCGCCCGATAGGCCGCTACCCGCTCCGCGGGTCACCACCGGCACTCGGTTGGCGCTGGCCCAGCGCAGCACGGTCTGTACCTGTTCGGTATGCCGCGGCCGGACCACCGCCAGCGGTTTGCCGGCCGACGGGTCGAAAGCGCGGTCTTGCCGGTAGCCGTCGGTCACGGCGGGGTCGGTGACCACCATCCCCTCGGGCAGGTCGGCGATGAGGCCTGCCAGCACATCGGTGTTCACTGAGCCGATCCTACGGGTCCTTCAGATGGCGATGACCGGCGCCGTTACCGCGATGACGGCTGGCTTATGTCCGGCTCGGACGCCAGATCCAGTTCGCGCAGTGCGGGCAGCCGGATCGCGATCAGCCCGGTGAACACGATTGGCAGTGCCAACGCGAGAAACGTTGCGTGCAGTCCGGCGGCGTCGGTCAGCGGACCGGCCAGCATTAGACCCAACGGGCCGGCGGCGAAGGCCAGCGATGTCATCACCCCGACCACCCGGCCACGCAGATGCTGTGGCGCCCGGGTCTGTATCACGTAGTTGTAGATCGGTTGGATGGGCCCGTACACCAGGCCGACCACCGCGCACGACACCAAGATGACCGGCAGCGGTGGCAGGAACGCGATGACCAACGACGCCAAACCAAGGGTAAGAACCGCGGTCAGCAAGGTCACCCGGCGACGCACGCGCGTGGACAACGCGGCATAGCCCAGCGCGCCCACCAGCCCGCCACCGGCAAGCGCCATCAACGCCCAACCCAGTTCGGCCGGTTGCTGGCGGTCGGTGAAGTACTTCGGGAACAGCACGCTCTCCATCGGCAGATATAGCGCGGTGACGGTGAGGTCGATCATCCCGAGGGTGCGTAGCACCCGCAGGTTCCAGACGAAGCGCAGCCCCTCGGCGATCCCGGAGACCAGCCCTTCGGGCCGGGACGCGTGATGCGGCTTACCGGCACCCTCGAGCTGCAAGGCGGCAATCGCGAGGATGGACAACCCGAATGCCGCTGCGGTGATCCACATGGTGGTGATGCCGCCAACCGTCGCGATCATCAAGCCGCCGATGCCCGGGCCGACGATAAAGGCCAGGTTGATGATCGCCTCATACGCGCTGTTTATCCGGTCCAGCGACCAGCCGGCCCGGGCGGCGGCCTCGGGCAGCATCGAGTCTCGAGCCGTCATCCCCGCCGGGTCGAATGCGGCTGCCAAGGCCGCCAACGCGGCGAGCACCACCACGTTGACCGCGTCGTCGCCATACGCCCACGCCACCAGGGGGACGCCGGCCACCGCTGCTCCCGACAGCGCGTCGGCCACCATCGACACCCGGCGACGCCCGAAGTAGTCGACCGCGGTGCCGGCGACCAGCGTGGAGAACAACAGCGGCAGCATGGCCGCGGTGGCCACGATCGATGCCTGCCCGACGCTGCCCTCGCGCTGCAACACCAGCCACGGAAACGCGACCATCGAGATGCCATCGCCCGCGGCCGCCATTAGCGTCGCGAACAGGATTAAGAGCGCTGGGCCGCGGTTGCTGTTTCTCATGGATATCGCGGCTGAATCTAGCGCCAAAGCGATGCCGGGGCCACCAGATTTCTCCGGCGGCGGCAGGGTGCAGGATGCTCGTGTGCTCATGCATCCGAATACCGGACAGGCGTTCGGTTCCCCGGTCGAGCCCGGCTCGGGCTGGCCCGGGGATCCGGCGACACCGCAGACCCCGGTGGCTGCCGATGCCGCGCGGGTGGCCGCGTTGGCTGGGGGAGCCGGCTCGATTTCCGAACTCAACGCGGTGATCAGTGTGTGCCGGGCTTGCCCCCGGTTGGTCGGTTGGCGTGAGGAGGTGGCCGTCGGCAAACGACGCGCCTTCGCCGACCAGCCGTATTGGGGACGCCCGGTGCCGGGCTGGGGATCGGAGCGGCCGCGGTTGTTGATTGTCGGGCTGGCGCCCGCCGCGCACGGGGCAAACCGGACTGGACGGATGTTCACCGGCGACCGGTCCGGGGATCAGTTGTATGCGGCACTGCATCGGGCCGGCCTGGTGAACTCACCGGTCAGCGTCGATGCCGCGGACGGGTTGCGGGCCAATCAGATTCGAATCACCGCGCCGGTGCGGTGTGCGCCCCCGGGCAACGCGCCGACCCCGGCCGAGCGGGTGACGTGCGCGGCCTGGCTGGACGCGGAATGGCGCCTGGTGGCCGATCGCGTCCGGGTCATCGTCGCCCTCGGCGGATTCGCCTGGCGGGTCGCGTTGCGCTTGCCGGCGGCGTCGGGGACACTGAGGCCGCGGTTTGGCCACGGCGTCGTTGCCGAGCTGGGAGCCGGTGTGCGGCTGCTGGGCTGCTACCACCCGAGTCAGCAGAACATGTTCACCGGTAGGTTGACCCCGGCCATGCTCGATGACATTTTCCGCGAGGCCAAGAAGTTGGCAGGAATTGAGTGACGTGACGACAGTTCTGGTTTCCGGCGCCAGCATTGCCGGTACGGCTGCGGCGTATTGGCTTGGACGGCAAGGTTATTCGGTCACTGTGGTGGAGCGCCATCCCGGGCTGCGGCCGGGGGGTCAGGCCATTGACGTCCGCGGTCCGGCGCTGACGGTGCTGGACCGCATGGGGCTGCTGGCCGCCGCCGAAGACCGCAAGACGAGGATTCGGGGCGCCTCCTTCGTCGATCGTGACGGCAACGAGCTGTTCCGGGACACCGAGTCGACGCCCACCGGCGGTCGGATCGACAACCCCGATATCGAGCTGCTGCGTGACGATCTCGTCGAATTGCTCTACGGGGCAAGCGAACCCACGACTGAATACCTATTCGACGACAGCATCGCCGCATTGGACGACGACGGCGACTCGGTCGGGGTGACCTTTGATCGCGCGAGGGCCCGCAACTTCGACCTCGTTATCGGTGCCGACGGATTGCATTCCAATGTGCGCAGGTTGGTCTTCGGCCCGGAGGACCAGTTCATCAAGAGATTGGGAACTCACGCAGCGATCTTCACCGTGCCCAACTTCTTGGAGTTGGATTACTGGCAGACCTGGCATTACGGCGACTCTACGATGGCTGGCGTGTACAGCGCGCGCAGTAACAACGAGGCCCGTGCCGCGCTGGCGTTCATGGACACCGAACTGCGGATCGATTACCGCGACACCAAAGCTCAATTCGCCGAAGTGCAACGCCGGATGGCCGAGGACGGCTGGGTACGCGCGCAACTGCTGCACTACATGCGCAGCGCACCGGATTTCTACTTCGACGAAATGTCGCAGATCCTGATGGATCGCTGGTCGCGGGGCAGGGTGGCGCTGGTCGGCGACGCCGGCTATTGCTGCTCGCCCTTGTCGGGGCAGGGGACCAGTGTCGCGCTGCTGGGCGCCTACATCCTGGCCGGTGAGCTCAACGCGGCCAGCCGCGACGGCGTCGTCGATCACGCACTCGGATTCGCCAATTACCACGCCGAGTTTCACGGCTTTGTCGAGCGCAACCAATGGCTGGTCAGCGACAACATCCCGGGTGGTGCGCCGATACCGCAGGAGGAGTTCGAACGCATCGTGCACTCCATCACGCTCAAGGACTACTGACGCGCCGGGAACGTTCCCTGGGCCGCAGGCGTTGACGCCATCGTGCGTCTGTCCGTTCTGATCCCGTCCGAGTCGCGACTCTGGCTGCCGGGGTCGTCGATGTAATCGGGGCAGCTGGCCGCCGCAAAATGGCTGCCGTACGTGTTCGCCCACCACTTCTCCGGCAAATGAACCAAAGAAGCGCTTGAGCTGTATGCTCTGGCGTCAGCTGCGTGCCGTGCGCCTCTTCGGACGAATTTCAAGCGGCTCGAGCGGCTGCCCGGTCTGCAGCCGAGTCATCGTCGGTAAATTGGGCAACATCAACGCCGTTGCCTCGTCCCCTGTTTCGGCTACTGCGGCATTCACGGGCAAAACGTCGTCGGTGCAGCGGCTAGGTCACTGGGCGCGAACCGGGAGCGGTCGACAACGGCGCGTTCGAGTCCGCTTGCCACGATGCGCTGCTAGCCGCACCCCCTCATGAAGAAGGCTCACGGCCCCGGGTGCGCTGCATGTCTCAGTTCTTGGTTGTTGTTGGGCAATGAGACAGTCAGCGGTTTGAGGGTCATCCGCGGCCACCACCGGCCAAGTCCAGAGCGCCGCGCGGCGGTGACCAGAGCCGTTAGCCTCAGAGCCGCAGCTGAATGCGCTGCCGATCGAGGCGGTAAAGCGGTGCGTCGTCGAGGTTAGCGGCGGGTCAGCACGACGATCGGTATCGGCCGCGACGTGCGGGTCTGGTAGTTGGCGTACCGGTTGGCGTTGTTCTCGTTGACGATCTGCCAGAGCCGGGTGTAGTCCGTGTCGTCGGGCAGCACCGGTTTGGCGGTTACACCGAATCGCTTTGGCCCAACGTTGATTTCGACGGCCGGATTGGCCTTGAGGTTGTGGTACCAGCCCGGAGCGCGGGGATCGCCGCCTTTGGACGCCACGACGAGATACGTGTCGCCGTCGTGCGCGTAGGTCAGCGTGGTGCTGCGCGGCTGTCCCGTCTTGGCGCCGGTGGTGTGCAGCAGCAGGCTGGGTGGTGCACCCGGTATCCGATGCCCGATCCGGCCGTTTGTCGCCCGGTAGATAGCGTCGTGCACCTTTAGCAGCCGCACTCCAACCTGCTCTTCCATCCAGCGAGAAATGTCCATCCACTCAGTCTGACTGACTCGCATCGATCCGTGCCAGCGCCTCCCGCAGGATCCGTCCGGTGGCTTCCCGGTCCGGGTCGCGGCGCAACATCATCCCCTTGGCGACCGACAGCTTGTCGCCGTTGCGCCGCGGCAGTACGTGCAGGTGAACGTGAAAAACCGTCTGGAAGGCGGCGGGGCCGTCGTTGATCGCGACGTTCGTCGCGTCGGCCAATTCGGTCGCCCGGGCTGCCCGCGCGATCCGTTGCCCGATGGCTACCATCTCGGCCAGTGTCTCCGGCGGTGTGTCGGTGAGGTCAACGGTGTGTCGCTTGGGCAGTACCAGGGTGTGGCCGCGGGTGAACGGGCGGATGTCGAGGATGGCCAGATAGTCGTCGTCTTCGTAGATCCGGATGGCCGGAGCCGCCCCAGCGACAATCGCACAGAACACGCAGGACATGTCGCCACGGTACTGGACCCGTCGGAGACCGCCCAGGTGAGCGGGATACGCTGCCGCGGTGGACCCTGGCGATCTCGCCTTCCTCGGGGCTGCCGAACAGGCGCGGATGCTGGCCGACGGTGACCTCACCGCGCCGATGCTGCTCGAGGTCTACCTGGAGCGGATCGAGCGGCTGGACAGCGAGCTGCGCGCCTACCGGGTGGTGCTGTTGGACCGGGCGCGCGAGGAGGCCGAGGCCGCCCAGCGACGCCTCGACGCCGGTGAACGACTGCCGCTGCTGGGTGTACCGATCGCCGTCAAGGACGATGCCGACGTTGCCGGCGAGGTAACGACGTACGGCAGCGGCGGGCACGGTCCGGCCGCGACCTCGGACGCGGAGGTGGTTCGCCGGCTGCGCGCGGCCGGGGCTGTCGTCATCGGCAAGACTAACGTGCCCGAGCTGATGATCATGCCCTTCACCGAGTCGCTGACGTTCGGCGCCACCCGAAATCCGTGGAACCCCAACCGAACGCCGGGCGGCAGCAGCGGCGGCAGTGCCGCGGCGGTAGCCGCCGGGCTGGCTCCGGTGGCACTGGGATCCGATGGCGGTGGATCGATTCGTATCCCGTGTACGTGGTGTGGTTTGTTCGGGCTGAAACCCCAGCGCGATCGGATCTCCTTGGAGCCGCACGACGGGGCCTGGCAGGGGCTGAGCGCCAATGGCCCGATCGCGCGGTCGGTGCTGGACGCGGCGTTGCTTCTCGATGCGACGACAACGATGCCCGGTCCCGAAGGCGAGTTCGCCGCCGCGGCCACGCGCCAACCCGGTCAGCTGCGAATTGCGTTGAGCACCAAGGTTCCAACCCCGCTGCCCGTCAGGTGCGGGAAGAACGAACTGGCGGCCCTTGAGCAGGCGGGCGCGTTGCTTCGCGATCTGGGCCACGAGGTCATCACCCGCGATCCCGACTATCCGGCCGCGGCCATTTACACGAACTACCTGCCCCGCTTCCTGCGCGGGATCAGCGATGATGCCGATGCGCAGGCCCACCCGCACCGCCTCGAAGCGCGCACCCGAACCCTAGCCCGCTTGGGGTCGTTGTTCTCCGACCGGCGGATGACCGCGTTGCGGGCCGCCGAGGTGGGGCTGAGCACCCGGATACAGTCGATCTTCAGTGACGTCGATGTCGTCGTGACGCCGGGCACCGCGACGGGCCCGTCCCGCATCGGCGCCTACCAACGCCGGGGTGCAGTGTCGACGTTGCTGTTGGTGGCGCAGCGGGTTCCATACTTTCAGGTCTGGAATCTGACCGGCCAGCCCGCCGCCGTGGTGCCGTGGGACGTCGACGGCGACGGCCTGCCCATGTCGGTGCAACTCGTCGGCCGCCCGTATGACGAGGCGACGCTGCTGTCACTGGCCGCACAGATCGAATCCGCCAGACCGTGGGCCCATCGGCGACCGCCGGTGTCCTGACTGGGAATCGCTTCGCTCGATCGGGCGCGGTCCTCAACTCCCATCGTGGCGCGCCGGCGTTAACGTAAACGGGTGGATCAGGCGAGCGAGGCGGCCGACCGCAACATCGACGATCTGCTCGGCGACCTCGAGGGTACCGCACGTGCCGAGCGCGCCGAGCTTGTCGAGTGGTTGCTGGAGCAAGGGATCACCGCCGACGAGATCCGGGCGACCAATCCGCCATTACTGCTGGCCACCCGCCACCTCGTCGGAGACGACGGCACCTACGTATCCGCGCGGGAGATCAGCGAGAACCATGGCGTTGATTTGGAGTTGTTGCAGCGGGTGCAGCGCGCGATCGGTTTGGCCAGAGTCGACGACGCCGACGCGGTAGTGCACATGCGCGCCGACGGCGAAGCCGCCGCGTACGCGCAGCGGTTCGTCGAACTGGGGCTGGATCCCGACCAGGTCGTGCTCGTCGTTCGCGTCCTGGCCGAGGGCCTGTCCCACGCCGCAGAGGTGATGCGCTACACCGCGCTCGCCGCCATCATGCATCCGGGAGCTACCGAGTTGGAGATCGCGAAGGGGTCGAAGGCGCTGGTGAGCCAGATCGCGCCAATGCTGGGCCCGATGATCCAGGACATGCTCTTCATGCAGCTGCGGCACATGATGGAAACCGAGGCCGTCAACGCCGGCGAGCGAGCTGCCGGTAAGCCGCTGCCGGGAGCACGACAGGTCACCGTCGCCTTCGCCGACCTGGTCGGCTTCACCCGGCTGGGTGAAGTGGTGTCGGCCGAAGAGCTCGGGCACCTCGCCGGCCGGCTGGCCGGCCTCGCGCGTGACCTGACGGTTCCGCCGGTGCGGTTCATCAAGACGATCGGCGACGCAGTGATGCTGGTCTGCCCCGATCCGGCGCCGTTGTTGGACACCGTTCTGAAGCTGGTCGAGGTCGTCGACACCGACGACGAATTTCCCCGGCTGCGAGCCGGGATCGCCTCCGGGATGGCGGTGAGTCGGGCCGGCGACTGGTTCGGTAGCCCGGTCAACGTGGCAAGCCGGGTCACCGGGGTAGCGCGGCCGGGTACCGTGCTAGTCGCGGATTCGGTGCAGAGGGCGCTTGACGATACGGCCGCCGCATTTCAGTGGTCCTTCGCCGGCCCGCGCCGCCTCAAGGGGATCCGGGGTGACGTCAGGCTTTTTCGAGTCCGGCGCGGCGCGGCGCCCACCGACTCCGGCGGTGTATCCCAGGACGATGACCTAGCCGGCTCGTCGCCATAGCGCGGGTCAACTGCGGATCCCGGGTTACATGGGCAGACCCGGCGTGACTCTCGGGGGGCGTCTGACACCGTCTTCTGCGGGTCTTGCGCGGCCGGTCTTCACCCCGTCTTCCGGCACTTTCGATTGGTCACTACCGGGCCTGCTTCGCTTTCAAAAATACAACGTCGAACGGCTGATCACAACGGTTTTTGCCAGCTGGAGCGCGGTTTGGGCGCCGGCCTGGCACCGGTGTCCGGTTTCGCTGCCGGTGAACGGGTTTCCCTTACTCTTGCAACGGTGTAATCATGTAATCATGAGACACCATCACATGCATGGGCGGCGCTATGGTCGCCCCGGAGGCTGGCAGCAAGCTCAGCAACCCGATGCCAGTGGCGCGGCCGAATGGTTCGCCGGGCGCCTCCCCGAGGACTGGTTTGACGGCGATCCGACGGTGATCGTCGACCGCGAGGAGATCACGGTCGTTGGCAAGTTGCCCGGACCCGATAGCGCCGAAGAAGAAAGCGAGGCCCGAGCCTCGGGTCGTGTCTCCCGATTCCGCGAGGACACCCGGCCGGAGCGAATGAACATCGCCGATGAAGCCGAGGATCGCTTCGGCCGCAAGGTTTCTTGGGGCGTCGAGGTCGGTGGCGAGCGAGTCTTGTTCACGCACATTGCGGTGCCGGTGATGACGCGCCTAAAGCAGCCGGAGCGCCAGGTACTCGACACGTTGGTCGACGCCGGCGTCGCTCGTTCCCGCTCGGATGCCCTTGCGTGGTCGGTCAAGCTGGTCGGCGAGCACACCGAAGATTGGCTGGCCAAACTGCGTACCGCCATGTCGGCGGTGGACGACCTGCGCGCACAAGGCCCGGACCTTCAGGCCTAAACGGGTGCCGGCTAGGCCGTCACTCCTTGTTGACTTTGTCGACGATCTTTTCGGCGATCTGGCCGGCTTGATCGGTGATGTGGTATCCGCAGGCGTTGACGTCGATGACCACGTTGTTGGCCACGCTCATCGCGCGCTGACACTCCCAGCCGTCAGCGCCTTCTTGGGTGTCGATCACCGTGATCGTCGGAGGGCCGCCTTTGACGTCGGCGAACGTCCACCGGTATGTCTTGGTCTTGTTCGTCACGGTGACCGTCTGGCCCGCGCAGCTCTTCCATTTGCCGGCCGAGGTCTGCACGAAGGCGCTGGCTTTGTCGGCGTTCGTAAAGGCCACAACGGCCTGGTTGACCCAGTGTTCGTAGTTGTCTCCGGGCTCGGATGAAATCAAGCCGCTGATGGCGGTGTAGCCGGTGCCGGCGTACACCGGATCCTGGCTGGTATAAAGCGCGCCCTGGCAGTCCGGCAGGGACACCGTCACCGGCGAGGAGTCCATCGACGTGATGGGTTTGCCGGGTTGCATGGACGACGAGCCCATCACCGCGTTGACTTCCGAGGAGTTCAGCAGCAGGGCGCTCAGCCGATCCTCGGGTACCGGCTTGGGCGGCGGCTTCGGCTCAGGTCTGGTGACCATCCAGATGCCGACACCGCCGGCGACGAGGACCAGCACGATGGCGACGGCGGCCACGATGGGCCACGGGTTGGCTTTGCGCGGGGGCTGCTGCCAGGGCGTCGGGCCGCCCCCCGGTGGGGGTGGTAGTGGTTTGCTCGGCGGCGCGCCGCCCCAGCTGCCGCCCTGGTAGTACTGCGGGGTGGGCGTGGGTTGGCTCGCGGGCATGGGGCCGCTGTCGGGTGCCCAGGACGGCTGGCCGGTGGGGGTAGGCCGTTGCTGGGGCATTTGCGCCGACGGCCGGGCGGGCTGCGCCTGTGCCGGGGGGACGTAGGACGGTTGTTGCGCGGGCGGGACCCGCGGCGGGGTGACCGGGGGTGCGGGCCGCTGGGGAGGAGCCATGGCGGTGGCCGGCATGGTCGGCGGCGGTACCGGCGTGGGGGGGCCGGGGAGGGTGGATTCCTGGCTGCGGCGCAGGATGTCGGCGGCGTGGTCTTGATCGGGGTCGCTGAGCGCGTCGTGGGCGGCCAGGGCCAGATCGCCGGCGCTGGCGTAGCGGTCTTCGGGCTTTTTGGCCATGCCGCGCGCGACCACCGTGTCGAAGGCCTTGGGGATGCCGGCGCGGGCGGCGCTGGGCTGGGGGATGGGGTCCATCAAATGGGCGGTGACCAACGTCCCGGCGCTGTCCGCTCGATACGGCGGGGCGCCGGTCAGGCATTCGTGCAGCACGCAGGCCAGGGCGTAGATGTCGGCGCGGTAGGTCACCTCGTCGTTGGAGAACCGTTCGGGGGCCATGTATTTCCAGGTGCCCACCGCGGTGCCCAACTGGGTCAGCTTCTCATCGGTGGTGGCGCTGGCGATCCCGAAATCGACCAGATAAGCGAAGTCGTCGCGGGTGACCAGAATGTTTTGCGGTTTGACGTCGCGGTGCATCACCCCCGCGGCATGCGCGGCGTCTAACGCCGAGGCGATCTGGGTCATGATGGCCACCGCGCGTGGCGGGGTCAGCGGGCCGAAGCGTTTGAGCACGCTGTCCAGGTCGGTGCCCTCGACTAGGCGCATCTCCAGGAACATTTGGCCGTCGACTTCGCCGTAGTCGTGGATGGGCACCACGTGGGGTTCCTGCAACCGCCCGGCGATGCGGGCTTCGCGTTTCATCCGCTCGCGAAACACCGGGTCCTTGCTGAATTCCGCGGTCATCAGCTTGACGGCGACCGTCCACTCCTTGACGGTGTGCTCGGCTTCGTAGACCTCGCCCATCCCGCCGCGGCCCAACAGCCGTTTGAGGCGATAAGGCCCAAACATCGACCCCACCCGCGAGTCCTGCGCATCGCTCATCGCTGATCCTCCCAACAACCCGCAATGCCGCCGACACTATCAACAACCCTCGCGGTGGACGGTGCAGCTTGCAGGAATGGCGTGGGCCGAATGCCCGGTGGTTCACAGCGCGACGAAAACTTTGCTATCCAGCGAGCCGACCACGGCTGCCAAGGATCTCTCAAGGATGCGGAAAGTGCGTGGGCAGACACTTTCTCCAGGCGCCGAACCGACGTTGTGCGGTGCAGAAAGAGGAGACAGATGCACACCACGGCCGGGACCGACCCCAGGGCCCGCATCCGCGTCACGTTCGTCGTAGCGGCCGTCGTCGCTGTTACGCCGATGTTGCCGGTGCAGTGGCGTGCCATCGCCAAGCGCGCCTGGTCATTCGGGGTCTACTACGTCGGCTACCGGCTGCTGTCGGTTCAGCTGTCGTGCGGCTCGCTGGCCGTCAGCGGGATCCCGTTTGTGGCCAAGTACCGCCTGAGCTAGGGCGGTTCACTTGCGAGCTCGGCGTTGCGGCTCGATGCGTTTGAGCTGCAACGCGATCAGCATCACCAACAGCAGCGCCTGTATGGCGCACGCCCCCGCCGCCAGCAGCCAGCTACTGAGTTGGTAATCCCAGAGCGGATCTTGGTCCCCACCCGCGGTCCGGCGCAGGTCGTTGAGATCGACAGTGGAAGCGGCCATCGCGTAGGCCCACCGCGACGGTGACAGCCACGACAACTGCTCCAGCGGGGGTCGCCCGTCCACACCGAACATGCCACCGCATAGCACCAATTGCGCCATGACCACCAACACCAGCAGTGGCATGCCCCGGTCGGCGTTGCCGATCATCGCCGAAATCAGCAGGCCGATCATCATCGAGACTACGGTGACGGCGACGACCGCAACCGCCACTTCGACGCTGGGCCAAGGCAATACCACCGATTGATCAGGTGGGGGGAGGAACGCGACGCCGAGGAACCCCAGGATCAACCCCTGCAGGCTGGTCAGTGCGGTGAGGACCACCAACTTGGATGCCAGGTATGCGCCGCGCGACAAGCCGATGCCGTGTTCGCGGCGATATATTGCCCGTTCTTTGACGATTTCGCGGATCGAGGCGGCACAACCCATCAGCGCACCGCCGATGATCAGCAACACCAGCAGTTGCGACGGCTGGGTCGACCTCAGTTCGATGGCCTTAGCCAGCGACAACCCGGCCTTACCCGGGACGGCGTGGGCGAACAGGCTCAGCAGCAGCGGCAGGATCAGCAGAAACACCGAATACTGGCGGTCGGCGGCGATGACGGCCAGATACCGTCGGCACAGGATGGCGAATTGAGCGAACGCGCTTTGTTGAGCGACGGGCCTCGTGGCCCGCGCAGCAGCCGGCGGCGCCCGGCGCAGGGCGGGGTGCGGGGCGAGGGCCCCGCGTAGCGGTGAGGCGTTGAACCGGCCGGTCCAGTCGGTCGTGGTGTCATGTTCGAGAAGGGTGAACAGGTCGGCGAAGTCGGTGCAGTTGAAGTAGCCCAGCGCCTGTTGCGGCGGACCGAAGTACGCGAGGCGACCTCCGGGGGCCAGGATGAGCAGCCGGTCGCACATGTTCAGATGGGCGATGTTGTGGGTGACCACCACCACCGAGCGCCCGTCGTCGGCCAGTTTGCGCAGGGTCTGCATGACTGACTTCTCATAGCCCGGGTCAAGACCGGAGGTCGGTTCGTCAAGGAACAACAGCGACGGTTTGGTGAGCAGTTCCAACGCGACGCTGGTGCGTTTGCGCTGACCGCCCGACAGACTGTCGATTCGTTGATCGGCCTGGGTGGCAAGCCCGAGTTCGACCAGCACCTCCTCGATGCGCTGGTTGCGCTCGTCGGCGGAGACATCCTGCGGGAATCGAAGCCGAGCGGCGTAGTTCAGCGCCCGTCGCACCGTCAGCGGGGTGTGCAGGATGTCATCCTGTGGCACGAACCCGATCCGGTGCCGCAACTCGGCGTAGTTGTCGTAGAGGTCACGCTCGTCGTAGCGCACCGTGCCGCTGCCGGCCGGCCGGAACCCGGTCAGCGCGCCCAGCAGCGTCGATTTCCCGGCCCCACTCGGCCCCACCACCGCCAGCAAACTACGTTGCGGCAGAACGAAACTGACATCGGCCAGCAACACCCGGCCCTTGTTGGTGACCACCCGCAGATTGGACGCCTCGTAGTTGACATCGCCCGTGTCGACGTATTCCACCAGCCGATCGCCGGACAGATGCAGCAGCTGATGGCCGATGCCGAGGATGTCGTCCGGACCGATGACCGCCCGGTTAATGCGGTGGCCGTTGACGTAGGTCCCGTTGGCACTGCCGTTGTCGACGAGCTCCCATCGGTTTGCGGTGCGCCGGAGAACGGCATGGCGGCGGGAGACCAGCAAGTCATTGAGGACCACGGTGTTGTCCGGTGCTCGGCCGATCGTGACGACCAACTGGTCCATGGCATGAAACGCGGTCGGCGGCCGGGCAACCGTCGTCTCACCTTGGCGTTGTGGCGGATTGGGGACTGCTTGCCTTGGCGGGGCCGGGTTGAGCGGGGCGGCGGGCGGCTGGACGACCGGGTGCAGTTGCACCCGCTGCCCGGACGACGCCGAACCAAGAAACACCGTGGTGGGCTGGCCTACTGTCAAACGCTCCACGCGCTGCCCGTCCACGAACATGCCATTGCTGCTCTGGTTGACCAGGACCCAACCCGCGGGGGTCGCCTCCAGCACCGCGTGGTGGCGCGACACCCTGGGATTGTCCAGACGGATATCGGCTTCGCTGGCGCGGCCAATGCTCCAGGAGCGGCCGGCGATGGCGTGCCAGGTGCGCCCGGCGGCACGCAGTTCCAGCCGGGGTGGATTGGGGGTGACCATGTCGGCCGTGTCTTCCATGCGTCGCCTTTGAAAGAAGGTTCCACCTAGTTCATGCCGAGCAGTCATGAGTGCTCATGAATGCTCATGAGTGCGATGCCCACCACTTGTATAGCTGATCGAGGGTGGGTCCTTGTGGCTTTCCGGCAACCAGAGCGAATACCAAAGTTTGCTCGTTGCTCCACATCACCTGCGGCTCGCCGCCCTTGTAGATCCCGCAGGCGAGCTGACCGAGGATGGTCCGTGGGTCTTGGGTATGCCACCACGTGCCCGGTGAGGCCTTTCCTCCCGGGCAGTTCACGATCGAGACAGTTCCGACGAAGCCGTCGAAGGCTTTCTTGAGCGCTGCAATGTCGGAGAACAGCCCGAACGACGCGATCCTGGGGCCATTGGCGTCCGTGTTTTGCCCGCACCGCAACGAGACCAACGAGCCCGGCATCGGTTTGCTCTGCGGTGTGCAGGTGCCGGCAGGGTAGCCCGACGGCAGCAGAGTGAACAGTCGGGCTTGGGCATCGGCGGCTGGCTGCGTGGTTGCCGGTGTGGACGTGGTCTTGGTGGCGGCGGTCGTTGTGGTAGTCGTAGTCGTTGTGGGGGTGGTCCGTCGCCCGCCTGCCTGTCCGTTGCCGTCAGTTTTGCTGGCTGCCCAAATGCCGATGGCGCCGAGGATGAGGACCAGAACGAGTGCGGCTACCCCGGCGACGATCGCCCAGGGGTTGCGGCCACGCGGGAACGCGGGCTGGCTTTCTTGGTTCCACGGTGCTGCGCCGGCGAATCGTTGTGGCGGAGGCGGGCCGGGGGGTGTGCCGCCAGCCCAGGCGTCGCGTTGGTAGCGCGACGACGTCGGGGCGGGCTGGCGCGCGGCGGGTGTCGGGGGCCAGGACGGGTAGCCGGCGGCAGCCGGGGGACGCCGCTGTTGGTTTTGTGCCGGCGGGTCTTTGCTCGCGGGCGCGGGGTGGGGCGCTCGCGGGTGCTGGACGGTTTGCCGCTCGACGGCCGGGCCCGGCAGCGCGGATTCCTGGCTGCGGCGCAGGATGTCGGCGGCGTGGTCTTGATCGGGGTCGCTGAGCGCGCCGTGGGCGGCCAGGGCCAGATCGCCGGCGCTGGCGTAGCGCTCTTCGGGCTTTTTGGCCATGCCGCGCGCGACCACCGTGTCGAAGGCCTTGGGGATGCCCGTGTGCGCCTTGCTGGGTCGCGGGATGGGGTGGTTCAGGTGAGCGCTGACCAGCGTGCTGGCGTTGTCGGACGAGTACGGCGGGGCGCCGGTCAGGCATTCGTGCAGCACGCAGGCCAGGGCGTAGATGTCGGCGCGGTAGTTCACTTCGTCGTTGGAGAACCGTTCGGGGGCCATGTATTTCCAGGTGCCCACCGCGGTGCCCAACTGGGTCAGCTTCTCATCGGTGGTGGCGCTGGCGATGCCGAAATCGACCAGATAAGCGAAGTCGCTGTGGGTGACCAGAATGTTTTGCGGTTTGACGTCGCGGTGCATCACATCGGCGGCGTGCGCGGCGTCTAATGCCGAGGCGATCTGGGTGATGATGGCCACCGCGCGTGGCGGGGTCAGCGGGCCGAAGCGTTTGAGCAGGCTGTCCAGGTCGGTGCCCTCGACTAGGCGCATCTCCAGGAACATTTGGCCGTCGACTTCGCCGTAGTCGTGGATGGGCACCACGTGGGGTTCCTGCAGCCGCCCGGCGATGCGGGCTTCGCGTTTCATCCGCTCGCGAAACACCGGGTCCTTGCTGAATTCCGCGCTCATCAGCTTGACGGCGACCGTCCAACCCTTGACGGTGTGCTCGGCTTCGTAGACCTCGCCCATCCCGCCGCGGCCCAGCGGTCGTTTGAGGTGATAGGGGCCAAAAATCGATCCCACCCGCGAGCCTGGTGTCTCGCTCATGCCGCCGACACTATCAACAACCACCCGGCGGAACTGGCGGTCGAGCAAACCGCAGTCTGGCGACCAATTGTCCCGAACGGACGGTTCAGATCCGAAGTCGGCCAACGATTGTCAGGATCTGCACGCCGAGCCAAGAACAAGCCGGCCGCCAAATGGTGTGTCGCACTGCGGTTTGAGCCGGCATGCCGACATTGAGCCGTGATCCTCGGATCAGCCGTACTTGGCCCACCAGTTGTGCAGATCCTCGAGGGTGGCGGGGTCCCCGAAGATATCGCTGAGCATCAACTTGGCCTCGTTGCTCCAGATCACATTCGGGTGGTTCTTGTAGGTGCCGCACGCGATCATGCCGGCGGTCACTTCTGGGGTCTGGTTGTAGTGCCAGCCATCCGGTGACGGTCCTTCGCCGGGACAGTTCATCAGATCCACGGCGGCGATGTCGTCGTCGAAGGCCTGTTTAAGCTTGTCGGGATTGGCGAACAATCCGTAGATCGCGCGACTTGGTCCGCCCTGGTTGGTGTTTTGTCCGCAGTCGACCATCGCCACGGAGTTCACCCATATGCTGCCCGGCTTTGGAGTGGTCGGTGTGCAGGTGCCGGCTGGGTAACCCGACGGCAACAGGCTAATCAGCCTGCTCTGGGGGTCGCCGGCTGGGGT
Source organism: Mycobacterium decipiens (assembly GCF_963853665.1). Taxonomy (NCBI): domain Bacteria; kingdom Bacillati; phylum Actinomycetota; class Actinomycetes; order Mycobacteriales; family Mycobacteriaceae; genus Mycobacterium; species Mycobacterium decipiens. The sequence goes on along the minus strand of NZ_OY970459.1, from coordinate 3,870,190 downwards.
GGTGGTGGTCGGCGTTGTCGTTCCGGGTGCGGAGGTCGTCGGCTTGGTGGTGGGCGCGACTGCGGAGGTCGTGGTGCCCGCCTTCGGCGGGCCGTCGTCGGGTTGGGTGGCTATCCAGATCCCGATGGCGCCCAGCACGAGGACGAGCACCACGGCGGCGGCGCCGGCCACGATGGGCCACGGGTTGGCTTTGCGCGGCGGCGGGGTCTGGCTCCAGGGGGTCGGGCCGCCCGGCTGCGGTGGTAGGGGTGTGCTCGGTGGCGTGCCGCCCCAGCCGCCGCCCTGGTAGTACTGCGGGGCGGGGGTGGGTTGGCTCGCCGGGATGGGGCCACTGGCAGGTGCCCAGGACGGCTGGCCGGTCGGCGCGGCCTGCTGCATCGGACCCGAACTGGCTGGGTTGGCGTAGGAGGGGGACGCCGGATACTGGGCGGGCGGCGGGGTAACGGCGGGTGCGGTCGGCGGCTGGGGCGTTACCGCCGCGGTGCCGGGCAGGGTGGATTCCTGGCTGCGGCGCAGGATGTCGGCGGCGTGGTCTTGATCGGGGTCGCTGAGCGCGTCGTGGGCGGCCAGGGCCAGATCGCCGGCGCTGGCGTAGCGGTCTTCGGGCTTTTTGGCCATGCCGCGCGCGACCACCGTGTCGAAGGCCTTGGGGATGCCCGGGCGGGTGGCGCTGGGCTGGGGGATGGGGTCCATCAAATGGGCGGTGACCAATGTGGTGGCGCTGTCCGCTCGATACGGCGGGGCGCCGGTCAGGCATTCGTGCAGCACGCAGGCCAGGGCGTAGATGTCGGCGCGGTAGGTCACCTCGTCGTTGGAGAACCGTTCGGGGGCCATGTATTTCCAGGTGCCCACCGCGGTGCCCAACTGGGTCAGCTTCTCATCGGTGGTGGCGCTGGCGATCCCGAAATCGACCAGATAAGCGAAGTCGTCGCGGGTGACCAGAATGTTTTGCGGTTTGACGTCGCGGTGCATCACGCCATCGGCATGCGCGGCGTCTAACGCCGAGGCGATCTGGGTGATGATGGCCACCGCGCGTGGCGGGGTCAGCGGGCCGAAGCGTTTGAGCACGCTGTCCAGGTCGGTGCCCTCGACTAGGCGCATCTCCAGGAACATTTGGCCGTCGACTTCGCCGTAGTCGTGGATGGGCACCACGTGGGGTTCCTGCAACCGCCCGGCGATGCGGGCTTCGCGTTTCATCCGCTCGCGAAACACCGGGTCCTTGCTGAATTCCGCGGTCATCAGCTTGACGGCGACCGTCCACTCCTTGACGGTGTGCTCGGCTTCGTAGACCTCGCCCATCCCGCCGCGGCCCAACAGCCGTTTGAGGTGGTAGGGGCCAAACATCGACCCCACCCGCGAGTCCTGCGCGTCGTTCATCGCTGATCCTCCCAACAACCCGCAATGCCGCCGACACTATCAACAGCGTCCGGATATCACACCGGATGCAGCCGCTCGCCCAGCAGCACTGCCGGGGTAATCATGACGGTAGGCCTTCACCGGCTCGACCGCACGAAAATCCGCCACATCTCCCCGAGGGATTCGGGCGGGTGTGGTGGCTGCGCAAGTTCGCCGGCACGCACCGCTGTTCGGCTAGCGAAAAGTGTTGTGGCAATTGGTCACCGCAGCGCACGGCCGGTGGGGGGGCGCACGGCCGCGCGGCGAAAAGTGTTGCGTGGCGGTCATATCCATGACTTCCGGCGGTACAGAAAGTCTCGTGGTCCGTGGACCTATTCGCCGCCGCGCGCTCCCGCGCTGATCTGGAACGTGAATTCGTGGTCGCAGATGCGAATGTGGTCGCCGTCGCTCAGCGTGGCGGCGGAGCGGATTCGCTGATGCTGCACGTGCACGCCGTTGGACGATCGGAGATCGTTAATGATGTAGTTGGTGCCCGTGTCGATGATGACGGCGTGGTGGCGGCTGACGTTGGCGCTGTCTAGGACGATGTCGTTGTCGTGCAGACGCCCGATCCGCGTCGCCGCGGATCGCAGTGGGTAGCCCCGACCCGAGGCGATGTCGTGGAGGTAGGCCACTACCTGTTGGCCCGACGCCATCGTGCGCTGATCGAGCACCGTGACAGTGCCCGCGGCGGTGGTCTTGGCGGACTTCTTGGCATCCAGCGGTTCCTGCCGCAGGATTCGCTCATTGAGGGCGCGCAAGGTCGGGCCTGGGTCGATGCCAAGGTCGTCGGCGAGTGTCGTCTTCACCCGCCGATAGGCGCCCAATGCGTCGGATTGCCGGTCGGTCAGGTAGTAGGCGGTGATCAACTGTGCCCAAAGCGGCTCCCGGTAGGGGTGTTCGAACGTCAGGGCCTCGAGTTCGGTGATCACCGCGCCGGCGCGCCCGCACGCGATTTCAGCTTCCGCCTTGGCGGTGTGGGCGAGAACTTTGTCCTCTACCAGAGCCGTGGCAAAGGAATCGACGAACTGAAAGTCGCGTAGGTCGTCGAGCACCGGTCCACGCCATTCCTTCAATGCCGCCGACAGGTGCCGGCTGGCTTGTTCGAACCGGCCGGCGGCGGCCGCGTGCACGCCCGCGGTTTTCTCGGCGACGAACCGCCCCAGATCGCAAGTGTTGTCGGGGATGCTGAGCCGATAACCCGGCGGCGCGGCGGCCAACATCACCCGCGGGTCGATCCCGGCGCCACCGAGGAGCTTGCGCAGATTGGATACGTAGGAGTGGATACTGGCTCGAGCGCCCGACGGGGGCCACTCCTCCCATAGTGCCGTGATAAGGGCGTCCACCCCGATCGGCCTGTTGCGGTTGATGACCAGCATGGCCAACACGGCCCGCTGTTTGGGGGTGCCCAGCGGCACCAGGGCCCCGTCGAGAGTCATTTCCAACGGTCCGAGCAGACCGAACTCGAGACGCTGCTCGGCATTAGCGCTACCAGTCATTCCGCGTCCTCCGTGGCTTCGCATGCCGGGGTGCCAATGGGTTGTCGTTACCGGTCATTGTGATACGAAGTTCGCCGATGCGGTAAGAACCGAGGATCCCGGCACGTCGGCGCCAAGGTGGGCGCGGCCCCCTGAAATGCTTGCCCCAACAAGATGATCATCGTTATCCCGCACGAATTGTGTTGGTGCTCAGCTAAACATGCGATTGGCGGGCAGCCAACCCGATGGTTGTGCACCGGGTGGCTGCCCGCCGTGGTGATCGCCAACGCGGTCGCGCTCTAGGTGGTGACGGCCATGAAGTCGTGGCTGGTGGCCCACGCCTTGACGAAGAGCTCCATGGGGATCTGCTCGTCGCGGCCCTTGGCGCTACCGCTGTCGTTGAGGTGAACCACGCCGTTTTCGGTGTCGACGCCGGTCACCACCACGGCGTGGTCAGACACCGGGTTGCCGTCGCTGTCGGTTTCCTCGACGGGCTGGCCCCAGATCATCTCAGCGTTGACGCTGACGATCACCGCGTGGCCGCTGCCCAGGTACTGCTCGAGGGCCTGGATGCCGGTGGCGACTCCGGTGGTCTGCACGTTGTCCTCGTCGGTGAGCACCGCGTCGACGCCGTAGTGCGCCAGCAGCGTCGGGATGTCCGCCACGCTGGTGCCCATGCCCGAATTCGGGTTCTTGGTGTCGGCCGGCTTCGTGTAGATGGACCCGGGGTGCGCGACGCTGGGGGTCGACTGAGCCACTTTGATGATGGCGCGCTCCGAGGGCTCCTTGCCGGTCACCTGACCGACCACGTCGGCGGCCGACATGAGGACGCAGTCGTCGTATTTCTGGTAGCGCCAGTACTTGGCGGCCGCTACCGGGTCGCCGTACATCGTGCCCGCCGCTGCATCGGCGGGGCTGGCCAATCCCAGTGCAACGGCACCGGCGGCCAGCGCGAAGGTGGCGGTTTTGAGGGCGGTGGCGATCTTGGTGGTCTTCATCGTGGTCCTTTTCTCGTTCCGTCTTTGCGGAGTGGATGTTGAGAAAAGGTTCCGATGTTGGCCTATTTGTTATCTCTACGAATTCTTGGAGTGATCCGGTGGGCCCCGAATCGTGGCCAAAGACAGTGGTCAGAGGATGTTTACCGGTCGCTGGTAGGCCGGTCCACGCGAGCGCGGCCGACGAATAGTCGGCCGCTCCAGGAGGCGTGCGGAATTAGTTGCAGGCCCAGGTGTCGATGTAGCCACCGCCGAGCTTGGTCAGCGCGTCCTTCATTGCGGCGGCCAGGTCGGGTCCGACCCCTCCTTGGTAGGCCTTGCCGTCGGCGGCGACCGCGCCGCAGGCGGTGAAACTGGTCAGCACCTTGCAGTCGGAGTAGCCACACGATTTGACGGCGGTGGCTTCGGCAGCTGCCCGGGTTGGGTAGTCCCACGATCGGCCCCACGAGCCGTTGCCGGAGTAGGCAATCGCGCCGTAGACATCGGCGGCATCCGCCGCGGGAGCCAGGGCGACGGTCATCGCGGTGGCGGTGGCCACGCTGGCGACGGCCACCGCGAACCGCCGCCGACGGGTAATCATCGTCGTCATTGGTGAGTCCTTTCGAATGCCGGCTAGACCGGTTTGGTGGCGGTGACCTGCTTGCCCCAGTCGGACATCGTCAGCGTCACCGACGTGTCTCGGGTTGGGACGATCTGGATCTGGACCAGGTGCGAGGATCCGTCCGAAGCGATCCAGACGGTGGTGGGCACCGTCTTGACGTCCTCGGAGGTCAGCCGCGAGCCGGCTAGCGTCGCGACGTCGTCAGCGGACGAATTCCCGGTGATCTTGGTGGTAGCGACGCCGTTCACCTGCTGGCTGCCGGCCACCGACGCGTCCTTGAGGTTGGCCAACAGGTTTGCCAGGCCCTTGTCGGGGTCGAGGAGCACCGACACGTTGTAGATGGAGGCACCGTTGCCGAAATCGGTGTATGTGCCGGGCTGTCCCAGATCGGAGTACAGATGACCGTCGACATAGACGAACTTGGCGTCTTCGGTCTTGCTGCCGACGAGCAGAGTCGCGCTACCGGTGGCGACCGTTTGCGGTGTGTTGGAGATATCGCCCTCGAGCTTGGTCACCCGCAGGTTTGGCACGTCGCCCTCCACCGCAAGGCTGACGTGCATTCCGGTCACCTTGCGCATGGCATCGGTAGCTTGCTTGAGCAGCGTTGCCGCATCGCCGTTGGGTGCCGTGGCCGCGGGTCCAGACGGTTTGCCGGAGCCCCCATCGTTTGAGCAGCCGCCGATCGCGAGCACGGCGGCAAGTAAGGCGGTGGCGGCGGCAACAACGCAACGAGGTGGATGCTTCATCGAAATCTCCTTATGTTGGCGCACAGCTTTGTACTGCATAGCAATCTCGTTGCGGCAGAGTCAACCGCCGCGCGCATCCGGCGCCGCGAATCGAATCCGGCTACTTGACAAGCCTTTCAAGGGATTTCCAGATACATCCGGCGTGGCGAAGCGGCCAATGCGGGGATCCCGATTGTCGGGACCCCCGCATTGTGGTCGGTATGGCTAGGTGAGCTGGCTGGCGTATTGCGGGCAGTAGGCCTTGGTTGCGTCGACGACGAAGTAGGCCGCTTGCTTGGTGGTCAGGTCGGTTTGGCTGAGGACCTCCTTGGCGATCTCGGTGCCGGTCTCGCCGCTGGCCAGCTTCTTGCAGACCAGCTGGGCTTGCTGGGCGGCCGCTTGCGGTGAGGAGAAGGTGACGCCGATGGCTTCCATCTGAGCAATGAAGGCTTCGTCGGTGGAGTTGGCGCTGGCGGTGCCGGCGGTCGCGACGGCAAGTCCGATGGCGGCGGCGCCGACTGCGGTGCTCAACGCTGCGGTAATGCGGGGTGAGAACATTGTTGCGATCCTTTGTCGGTCGGGCTTTCCCTGGATGACTTCAGCTTCGGGCCTTCCCCTTGGCGGATTCTCAACAAGTTCTTGGCGAGCTTTCGAGCTCGGGCTGCTCACCCGGGGAACCAGCCTGACGGACTTCGGGTCAGGCCTGCGTCATCTCGTAGTAAGCGCCGCGGCGGGCCAACAGTTCGGCGTGGTTGCCACGTTCGACGATCTGGCCGGCCTGGACCACCAGAATGCTGTCGGCATCGCGAATCGTCGAAAGGCGGTGAGCGATAATGAAACTCGTTCGATCCCGGCGAAGCTCGCACATTGCTCGTTGGATGAGGAGCTCGGTGCGGGTATCAACCGAGCTGGTTGCCTCATCCAGGATCAACAACTGTGGGCGGGCCAGAAACGCGCGGGCGATGGTGATGAGTTGCTTCTCGCCGGCGCTGATACTGCCGCCGTCGCCGCTGACCCGGGTCTGGTAGCCGGCGGGCAGTGTGTGCACAAACCGGTCGACATAGGCGGCTTTGGCGGCTTGCACTATCTCGTCCGCCGTGGCTTCCGGCCGTCCGTAGGCGATGTTCTCCGCTATGGTCCCGTCGTACAGCCAGGTGTCTTGCAAGACCATGCCGATGCGCGATCGCAGCGATTGCCTGCTCACCGAGGCGATATCCACCCCGTCGATCAGGATTCGCCCGGCATCGACGTCGTAGAACCGCATCAACAGGTTCACCAGCGTGGTCTTGCCCGCGCCCGTCGGCCCGACGATCGCCACCGTGCTACCCGGCTCGGCCACCAGCGACAGGTCACGGATCACCGGGGTGCCCGGGAGGTAAGCAAAGCTCACGTGCTCAAACTCAACCCGCCCGGTCAGCTGCGGCAGGGCCGGCTCCGGGTCCGGTGTTTCTTCGGACTCGTCGAGCAAGTCGAACACCCGCTCGGCGCTGGCCACCCCGGACTGCAGGGCGTTGTACATTCCGGCCAGCTGGCTCAACGGCATGTTGAACTGGCGGACGTACTGGATGAACGCCTGGATGCTGCCGAGCGTGATCTGCCCGGTGGCTACCTGCACGCCACCTACCACCGCGACCGCGACGTAGCCGAGGTTGCCGATGAACGCCGTCGCCGGTTGCACCAGGCCAGAGAGGAACTGGGCGCCGAATCCGGCGTGGTAGACGTCGTCGTTCAACTCGTGGAACCGTTCGGATGCGGCCGCTCGGTGGCCGAACGTCTTGACCACGGTGAACCCGCTGTAGGTCTCTTCGAGATGAGCGTTGAGGCGCCCGGTGCTAGTCCAGTGGGCCACGAACAGCCGCTGCGAACGTCGGGTGATCGCGCGCGTCACCAGCAGCGACAGCGGCACCGTCAGCAGCGTGATCAGCGCCAGCAGCGGCGAGATCGACACCATCATGGCCGCCACCGCCACCACGGTGAGAATCGACGTCACCAGCTGGCTGATCGTCATCGACAGCGACGACTGGAGGTTGTCGATATCGTTGGTCACCCGGCTGAGCAGCTCACCGCGTTGTTGTCCGTCGAAGTAGGACAGCGGTAGCCGGTGCACCTTGTCTTCGACATCGGCCCGCAGCGTGACCATGGTTCGCTGTACGGTGACGTTGAGCAGCCGAGCCTGCGCCCAAAGCAGCAGCGCCGCAATCAGATACAGCGCCAACGCCAGCGCCAGTGTTCGCCCCACCGCATCGAAGTCCACACCCCGGCCCGGCACCACATTCATTCCGGACAGCAGGTCGGCGAAGGTGTTGTCGCCGCGGGCACGGGCCGCGGCAATGGCCTGCGCCTTGGTGATTCCCGCCGGAAGCCCTCGCCCGATCACGCCGTTGAACAACAGATCGGTGGCGTGACCGAGGATCCGCGGCACGGCGACACCGATTGTCGTGCCGGCGATTCCCAGTGTGATCACCACGATGGCAAGCCGGCGTTGCGGCGCCAGTCGTTTCACCAGCCGGGTGGCAGAGCCCCAGAAGTCGCGCGAGCGCATCGCGGCGGGCGCCAGGGTCGTGCCGCGGGGCCGTGCGCTGATCGCCATGGTCACTGCGTGCCTCCGACTCCGGCGTCCACCGACTGCGAGGCGGCGAATTCCGCGTAGATGGCGCAGTCGGCCAATAGCGATTCGTGGCTGCCGGCGCCGACAATCCTGCCGTTGTCGACGACGATGATCTGGTCGGCCTGATATGCAGTCGAAACCCGTTGTGTGACAACGATAACCGTTGCATCGCCGGATACCTGCAGCAGTGCTGCGCGGACTCGGGAGTCGGTGTGTACGTCGAGTGCTGAGAACGCGTCGTCGAACAGATAAATGGCCGGGCGGCGAACGACCGCCCGGGCGATCGCCAACCGTTGGCGCTGCCCACCGGAGAAGTTGATACCGCCCTGGGCGACTCGCATACGTAGCCGGTCAGGGTGTGTTCGCACGAAGTCGTCGGCCGCAGCGACCCGCAGTGCTTCCCACATCTGCTGCTCGGTTACTACCTGTTCTGGGGCCGCACCGTAGCGCAGGTTGTCCGCCACGGTGCCGGAGAACAGGTAGCCGCGCTGGGGCACCAGCCCGATCGTCGACCAGAGCCGCTCGGTGTGGTAGTCGCGGACGTCGACCCCGTCCACCAAGACGGCGCCATCGGTGACGTCGTAGAGCCGGCAGATCAGTGACACCAGTGTCGACTTGCCCGAACCGGTGCTGCCGACGATCGCGGTGGTGGTACCGGGCAGCGCGGTCAACGAGATGTCCTCGAGCACGGGACGGTCGGCGCCCGGGTACGTGAATGCCACACCTACCAAGCGCACTACCCCGGTCGTGCCGCCGGGCGGGGACACGGGGACTTCGGGGTTGCCGATGGCGGCGCGTGTGGACAGCACCTCGGTGATCCGTTCGGCACACACCGACGCTCGCGGCAGCACCATCAGGGTCATTGTCGCCATCGACACCGCCATCAGGATCTGGGCGAAGTAGGACAGGAAGGCAATCAGCGAGCCGACCTGCATGTGGCCGTGGTCGATGCGCAGACCCCCGAACCAGATCAGTGCGACGCTCGACAGGTTGACGATCAGCGTGGTGGTCGGCGGCATCAGGGCTTGCCAGTTACCCGCTTTCAGCGCGGTGTTCGATAAGGCCGCGTTGGCCGTCGCGAACCTGTCCCGCTCGAAGTCTTCTCGCGTGAACGCCCGGACCACCCGAACACCGGAGAGCTGGTCGCGCATCACCCGATTGATGCCGTCGATCATGCTCTGCATGGCGCGGAAGAGGGGCAGCATGTGCGAGATGATCCAGTAGTTGGTCACGGCCAGGATCGGAACGCACACCAACAGCAGCCAGGTCAGCGCGACCTCCTGATGGATGGCCATGACGATTCCGCCAACACACATAATCGGCGCGGTGACCAAGACGGTGGCCGTCATTTGGACCAGGAATAGGATCTGTCGGACGTCGTTGGTGCTGCGGGTTAACAACGTCGCCGCGCCGAATCGGGCGGTCTCGCGTTCCGAGAAGGTAATGATGTGCTCGAACATTGCCGAGCGCAGGTCGCGCCCGAAACCCGTCCCGGTCCGGGAGCCCAGATAGACCGCCCCGACCGCGCACAGCACCTGCAATCCGGTCACCCCGAGCATCACCGCGCCCAACCGAACGATGGTGGCGGTGTCGCCCCGGGCGACCCCGTCGTCGATGATCGCCGCGTTGACCGTTGGAAGGTACAGCGAAGCCAGGGTGCTGACGAGCTGCAGCACCATTAGCACCGCGACCAGCTGACGGTACGGCCGGATGTACTGGCGCACCAGGGCTGGAAGCATTGGGTAACTGTCGCACACCGCGCCTGGTCCGCACCGGTGCCGGGCGCGCAGTTGAGACTGAAATGCCTGGTCAAATGGTGTGTCGTGGTTGACCTTCGGGCCGGCGGCTACAGTGCATGCTGTGACCAGTGGAAGAGGTAGCGGTGCGGCGTAACGTGCGGAGGCCGGCTCTGGCGGCTCGGGGTTTGATGGCGCTGGTGGCTTTGCTCCCGGTGGTTGCGGGGTGCTCCGGTTCCGGCGACAACAATCCGGGAGCGACGGTCCCGCCGACGCCGGGGAGCGCGGAGGGCCGGCACGGCCCCTTCTTCCCGCAATGCGGTGGCGTCAGCGATCAGACGGTGGCGGAGCTGACCAGGGTGACCGGGCTGATCAACACCGCCAAGAATTCGGTGGGCTGCCAATGGCTGGCGGGCGGCGGCATCATGGGCCCACACTTCTCCTTCTCCTGGTACCGGGGCAGTCCGATCGGGCGGGAACGCAAGACCGAGGAGTTGTCGCGCGCGAGCGTCGAAGACATCAACATCGACGGCCACAGCGGCTTCATCGCCATCGGTAACGAGCCCAGCTTGGGTGACTCGCTGTGCGAAGTCGGAATCCAATTCCAGGACGACTTCATCGAATGGTCGGTGAGCTTCAGTCAGAAACCGTTCCCGCCCCCCTGCGACATCGCCAAAGAACTGACCCGTCAATCGATTGCGAATTCCAAATGAGACGCGTCCTGGTCGGCGCGGCCGCCTTGATCACCGCACTGACTATCTTGACCGGTTGCACGAAGTCGATTTCGGGCACCGCCGTCAAGGCCGGTGGGGCCGGCGTCCCGCGCAACAACAACTCCCAGGAGCGGTATCCAAACCTGCTCAAGGAATGTGAGGTCCTGACCACCGACATCCTGGCCAAGACGGTGGGTGCCGATCCGCTCGACATCCAGAGCACGTTCGTCGGCGCCATCTGCCGGTGGCAGGCGGCCAACCCGGCCGGTCTGATCGACATCACCCGGTTCTGGTTTGAGCAGGGCAGCCTGAACAACGAGCGCAAGGTCGCCGAGGGCCTGAAGTACCAGGTCGAGAGCCGCAGCATTCAGGGCATCGACTCGATTGTGATGCGGCCCAACGATCCCAACGGCGCCTGCGGTGTCGCCAGCGACGCGGCGGGAGTGGTCGGCTGGTGGGTCAACCCCCAGGCGCCCGGTATCGACGCTTGCGGGCAGGCGATCAAGCTGATGGAGCTGACGCTGGCCACCAACGCTTAGCGCTCGGCGAGGCCAGTAGTGTCGAAAACCGCTGTGACGGAATAGTTTTGGACCTGCCCGGCTAGCGTTTTGGGGCATTGGTTGCGCGCGTTCGCGGTTCGATAGTCTGCGCCGGCCGGCATTGGCGCCCCGAGCGACCTTTGCTAACAAGCGTCCGGCCGCGGCTTTGGCCGGGTTGGTCGGACGGCTGCGACCGACACCAAGTATGCGCAGCGATGACTATTTCTTTGGTCGATAATGTGCCGTTGACCTGAAGCGATGCCGCGGCAACTGTAAATTCGGTCCTTATTGCTATTTGCTGATATTCGATGTTTCACCATTTTTCTGGTGTCAGCATTCGGCCCACACCAGACGTTTGCGGGAGCTGTCGAAAAGGAGGCAAGCGGTGCTCACAATGCGAGACCACAACGTTGAGGACTACGGGACGTTGCGCGACATGGACACCACCGACGTGGCGGTTTTGGACGAGGCCGACCGGGCGTGTCTGGACGAGCTAGGCCGATATCTCGTCGCGACCGATGCATGGCAACGATTCGCGATCTGGTTGCTTCACAAGCACTTTGAACCGGCCGCCGGAGAGGTCTTCGTGGAAAGCGTAAGCATGGCGCTACGCGGAATCGAAACCACGCTTGTCCAGCGTTGCTCCGCATCGGATTTGAACGCGACCTCGATGTGTTTCGACTCCGAGGCCAGCTCGGGTGTCGGTGTCATCGGCATGGAGTTCGCCGACCCGTCCGATTTTGGCCCCACCCCACCGTTGAGTGCCGAGGACGAGGCCGTGTTGGCCGGCATTGCCGAACGCCTCCACGCGGCAGGCAAAACCGAGCGATTCGGCGTGCGGCTCATCCGCAATCCGTTGGGCCTTTCGGAAAGCGAAGTGCTGCTCGAAACGTGCGACCTCGGGCACCGGACCCTGAGCTGCAGCGTCGCCGAGCGTGACGGTGTCCGCGCCAGCAACCATGTCGAAACAAGCTGGCAGTGGAAACCGAACCCGAGCCAGACCGGGTCGATGGTGATGCAGTACTGCGCAACCGTTTGCATGACGGATGCCGATGGGCACCACTGGAATTCGCACGTCTAACGATATTTGGGCAGCTGGATCTGACCAGGGCGCATTTTTTGCACGGCACCCAAAGCGGACAATAATCGCCTGCTTGGCAGGACCGGCACTCCCACGGCTGATACACCCCGGGCCGGGGGGCCTACCGCGGCACGTGAAAGCCGACCAGCGCCGCACCTCCCGGTTCCACGTCTTTCCAGCTCCCCGCCACGCGTAGCACGGCGATCCCCGATGTCGGGAACTTCTCCGAGATGCGTTCCACGGCAGCGGCATCGGTGCCGCTGGCGCCGGCCAGGATGAGCGCCACCGCGGACGTCGTCGGCTCGTGCCCGACCACCAAGAGGGCCTTGACGTCGTCGCCAACCCGGTTGATCTCCTCAATCACGGTGCCTGGCGCGGCGTCGTAGAGCCGTTCGGCGTAACGCACCGGAGCGTCGATGCCGGTGCCGGCCAAGGTCTGCCGGGCGCGCGTCGCCGTGGAGCACAGCACGCCGTCGATCGTCGGCAGGTTGGCGCGCAACCAGTCACCGGCCAGACCCGATTCCCGGATACCCCGCGGTGCCAATGGCCGTTCATGGTCGGCGACCCCGTTCGGGTATGCGGACTTCGCGTGGCGCATCAGCACGAGGTTGAGATGCTGCTCATTCACCGGGCCTACGTTAGTGGAGAGCGGCATCCGCGGTTGCTACGCCGGGGCGTGGTCATCGTCCCCGTCGCGTAGCAGCTTTTCGGGGTGGAAGTAGGTGTTGGTGCGGGGTTGGCCTCGGTCCAGGTAGGGGCGGTGGGATCCACTCGGTGTCACCGTTGGCGCGTTGTCGGGTGGTCCAGCCGCCGGGTTGCAGTAGTCGGTGTTGGGCGCCACAGCCGAAGGTCAGGTGGTTGACGTCGGTGGTGCGGCACTGGGTATACGGCGTGACATGGTGGACTTGACAGTAGTATCCGGGCACCGTACAGCCCGGCGCCGTGCAATCACGATCCTTGGCGTACAACACAATTCGTTGACCCGGGGAGGCTAGACGCTTGGTGTGATACAACGCCAACGCTTTGCCCTTTGTCAAAGATCGCCAAATAGTGCCGGGCGTGGGAGGCCAGCCGAACCACATCACCATAGGCAAGATGGTGCCCCCACCGGTAAGCCCCCGCCCGACAGATCGGCCTCGGCACGCTCGCGGGTGGGCTGGTCGACCCAGCCGGGCAGCCGGTGATAGAAGCGCCGGATCACCGCGACCTGCCCGGCACCGAGCCTTCCGGCCCGCTGCTGGCGGCGGTGCCCGCCAGCAGCGGGGTCAGCGGCTCGCCGCTGATCGCGCGCCGCGGACCCAGATCGGCGGCCTTGCGGATGCGCCGGCCTGCCTCGGCGCGGCTGATCAGGGCCCACGCGGCCACCGCGTGCGACAGCTTGCCGCCCAGTTCTTCGCGGGTGGCCAGCCGCGCCAGCTGATTGATCAGCGGATGCTCCACCGCGGGTAACCGCCGACGCACCCGCTCGCAACGCTCCACCACCACCAACCGCTCATGGGTACTCAACGCCTCGAACTGCAACCCGACCACGCCGTCTAGGGCGGTATCAAGCGCATCAAAGGCCGCCGTCACCGCCCGCCAAGCCACGACACCACCCGAACCCACAACCCCGAAACTAGCGTAGGCCACCGACAAAACCGGTCACCAGAGAAACCACAGTGGCACAAGAGATTTCCGTGAACAGGACGCCGTCCATAGCGCGGGCACAACGGTACCTCCGAGACCTGCCGGGCGAGATCCCTCGCCTTGTCGGCACCCCGACCTAGACTCGCGTTGCGTTGATAGCCATGCACTCAGGAGGGATGGGATGCGATTCCTGCACACCGCCGACTGGCAGCTGGGCATGACCCGCCACTTTCTGGCCGGCGACGCCCAGCCCCGCTATTCGGCGGCCCGCCGCGACGCGGTGGCCGGGCTAGGCGAGCTGGCCGCCGAAGTGGGTGCCGAGTTCGTCGTGGTCGCCGGTGACGTCTTCGAGCACAATCAGCTCGCCCCGCAGGTGATCGGTCAATCCTTGGAAGCCATGCGTGCTATCGGTATTCCGGTGTATCTGCTGCCGGGCAACCATGACCCGCTGGACGCATCATCGGTATACACCAGCGCGCTTTTCACCGCCGAATGCCCGGACAACGTGATGGTGCTCGACCGTGCCGGTGTCCATGAGGTTCGACCGGGAGTGGAGATTGTTGCCGCGCCGTGGCGATCCAAGGCGCCCACCACCGACCTGGTTGCTGAGGTCCTAGCGGGCCTGCCCCCGCGAGAAGTCACCCGGGTGCTCGTCGCTCACGGCGGCATCGATGTGCTCGACCCCGACCGCGACAAGCCCTCCCTGATCCGGCTCGCCGAGCTCGACGACGCGCTGTCTCAAGGAGCGCTTCACTACGTGGCCCTCGGCGACAAACATTCGGTTACCCAGGTCGGCAGCAGCGGGCGGCTCTGGTACTCCGGCGCGCCGGAAGTCACCAACTTCGACGACGTCGAACCGGACCCCGGTCACGTCCTGGTCGTCGACATCGACGAAAGCGACCCGCGACACCCCGTCACCGTCGACGCCCGGCGCATCGGCCGTTGGCGGTTCGTCACGTTGCGGCGCCAGGTCGACACCGCCCGGGACATCGCCGACCTGGACCTGAACCTGGATCTGATGGCGGACAAGGACCGCACCGTGGTGCGGCTGGCGCTCATCGGTTCGCTGTCGGTCACCGATCGCGCCGCGCTGGATGCCTGCCTGGACAAGTACGCGCGATTGTTCGCGTGGCTAGGCCTATGGGAACGCCACACCGACCTGGCCGTGCTACCCGGCGACGGTGAGTTCACCGACCTCGGCATCGGCGGCTTCGCCGCCGCGGCCGTCGACGAGCTGGTCGCCGCGGCACGCGCGGGCGACGACGAGTCCGCCGTCGATGCCCAGGCGGCGCTGGCCCTGTTGCTGCGGCTCGCCGATCGAGGCGCGGCATGAAGCTACACCGGCTGGCCCTGACCAATTACCGCGGCATCGCGCACCGAGAGATCGAATTCCCCGACCACGGCGTGGTGGTGGTGTGCGGCGTCAACGAGATCGGCAAGTCGTCCATGATCGAGGCGCTGGACCTGCTGCTGGAGTTCAAAGACCGCTCGTTGAAAAAGGAAGTCAAGCAGGTCAAGCCGACCAATGCCGACGTCGGGTCGGAGGTTGTCGCCGAAATCAGCAGCGGCCCTTTTCGTTTCGCCTACCGCAAGCGTTTTCACAAGAAGTGCGAGACGGAGCTGACGGTGCTGGCCCCGTGCCGGGAACAGTTGACCGGCGACGAAGCCCACGATCGGGTCCGGGCGATACTGGCAGAAACGGTCGACGCTGGGCTGTGGCGCGCCCAGCGGGTGCTGCAGGCCGCGTCGACGGCAGCGGTGGATCTGTCCGGCTGTGACGCGCTGTCGCGGGCGCTCGATCTCGCTGCCGCGCATTCCGGCACCGCAGCCGCGCCAGTGGGCACCGAACCGCTACTCATCGAGAAGATTGAGGCCGAGTATGCGCGGTACTTCACCGCGACCGGACGGCCCACCGGAGAGTGGGCCGCGGCGATCGCACGGTTAGCCGCCGCGGAGGCCACGGTGGCCGACTGCGCAGTGGCCGTCGCCGAGGTCGACGACCGGGTGCGTCGCCACGCCGAGTTGACCGGGCGGGTGCGCGAGCTGTCGCGACAACGGCAAGCTGGCGAGCCGCGGCTGGAAGCCGCGCGAGCCGCGGCCGAGAAGATCGCCGCAATCACCGACGAGGCCCGCGAAGCCAAACTGATCGCCGCGGCCGCGACCGCGACCAGCGCCGCATCCACCGCCACACGCACCAGGCGGCTAGCGTTGCTCACCGAAATCGACACGCGCACCGCTGCGGTCGCCGCCGCCGAGGCGCAAGCACAGCGGGCCGGCGACGAGCAGGCGACGGCGCGCGCGGATGCCGAGGTCCGCGATGGGGCGCTCGACGAAGCGACCCAAGCACTGACGGACGTCCGACTTCGCGCCGAGGCGGCCCGGCGCACTTTAGACCGGCTGGCCGACCGCGAGCAGGCGGACCGGTTGACCGCCCGGCTGGCCAAGATCGACGACATCCAGCGCGACCGAGACCGGGTCTGCGCGGAGCTGTCCGCGGTCACGCTGACCGAGGAGCTACTGAGTCGGATCGAAAGGGCCGCGGCGGCGGTGGATCGCGTCGGCGCACAGCTGGCGCTGATCTCCGCGGCGGTGGAGTTCACCGCCGCCGCCGACATCGAACTCGGCGTTGGCGATCAACGGGTGTCGTTGCCGGCCGGCCAAAGCTGGTCGGTCACCGCCACCGGCCCCACCGAGGTCGAGGTTCCCGGTGTCCTGACGGCACGGATAGTCCCGGGCGCGACCGCACTCGATCTTCGGTCAAAATGTGCTGCGGCACAGCAAGAATTGTCCGATGCTCTGGCGGCCGGTGAGGTCGCTGACCTAACCGCCGCACGATCCGCAGACCAGCGGCGCCGCCACCTGCAGAGCAGCCGCGATCAGTTGACCGCCACGCTGGCCGGCCTGTGCGGAGATGAACACGTCTACCAGTTGCGCTCCCGCCTGGAACGATTGCGTGCCGGTCAACCGACCGAACCCGAGCTGTTCTCAACGGATACCGGTACGGCCCGCACCGAACTTGACGCGGCCGAGGCGGCTCGAACCGCCGCGGAGAGGCAGTGTGAGACCTGCCGTCAGATCGCCGCTACCGCGACCCGCCGGCTCGCCGAGACATCCACGCGGGCAACGGTTCTGCAGAACGCGGCGGCAGCCGAACGCGCCCAGCTCAGTGCGGCCATCACCCGGTTGGCCGAGGAGCGGGCATTGGTCAGCGACGACGACCTCGCCGCCCAGGCCGAGGCCGACCTGCGGGTGCTGCATAGCGCCGATCAGCGAGTGGCCGACCTGGCCGAACAGCTCGCCGCTACGGCGCCCGACGCGGTAGCCGCCGAGCTCGCCGAGGCCGCCGCCGCGGCCGAGTCGTTGCGGGAACGCCACGACGACGCCGTCCGTGCGTTGCGCGAGGTCAGCATCGAACTCACGGTGTTCGGCAGCGAGGGTCGCCAGGGCAAGCTCGACGCCGCCGAGACCGAGCGCGAGCAGGCCACCAGCCAGCATGCCCGGGTGGGCCGTCGAGCCCGGGCCGCCCAGCTGCTGCGCTCGGTGATGGCCCGCCATCGCGACACCACCCGCTTGCGCTACGTCGAGCCCTACCGTGCGGAATTGGAGCGACTCGGTCGTCCGGTGTTCGGGCCCACGTTCGCGGTTGAGGTCGACAGCGATTTGCGCATCCGCAGCCGCACCCTGGACGACAAAACCGTGCCATACGAGTCCTTGTCGGGTGGGGCCAAGGAACAGCTCGGCATCCTGGCGCGGCTGGCCGGCGCGGCCCTGGTCGCCAAGGAGGACACCGTTCCGGTGCTGATCGACGACGCGCTGGGGTTCACAGATCCGGAGCGACTGGCCAAGATGGGGGAGGTGTTTGACACCGTCGGCAGCCACGGCCAGGTGATCGTGTTGACATGTAGTCCCGATCGGTACGACGGCGTCAAAGGAGCGCACCGCATCGATCTGGACGTCATACACTGAGCCCGAACCGGGATAGGTGATGGACAATCAGTGCGACTACGTCATAGTCGGTACCGGCTCAGCCGGAGCGGTCGTAGCCAATCGGCTCAGCGCCGACCCGACCACGGCGGTGGTGGCGCTGGAAGCGGGGCCGCGCGATAAGAACAGATTCATCGCGATTCCAGCGGCCTTCGGCAAGCTGTTCCGCACCGAGATCGACTGGGATTACCTGACCGAACCGCAGCCGGAGCTCGACGGTCGTCAAATCTATTGGCCCCGAGGCAAGGTACTCGGTGGCTCGTCGTCGATGAACGCGGTGATGTGGTGCGTGGATTCGCGGCCGACTACGACGAGTGGGCCGTGCGAGCATCGACGGAGACCGGGCCGTCGGCGTGGAATACCAAAGCGACGGTCGAACCAACGGCTTGGCCGCCGCGGAAAGACCCAAGCGGTTGATCAGCTATCCGCTGCCTGTCGACTTAGCAACGCGGTGATTAGCGTTGCGCATCGACGGCCAGCTTAGCTCGCCGCACCGACCAGATTCGGCTCCCAGCTACCCGGCAGCATCGGCACCCGCGGATCACCGCCACCAAACTCATCACCGGCCAACACCATCAACCCGGCGGGCTGCCCAACGGACTGCGTGCCCGCGGTCCCGGCAAACCCCAACGACCCAGCACCCCGATCCGAAGCCACCACCGACACCGACGAACCAGAAGAAGAACTCGACTCCGCCGATGCCGTCTCACCCTTGTTCGGTGTCAGCGCCTCACCCCTGTTCGGCGTCAACATCTCGTCACTGGTCGGCGTCAGGGTGTCGGCGAAGGCGTCGGGAGAATCGTCGTTGGACGTCGACAGATAATAGGAACCCCCGCCGATGGCAAGTGGCAGCACGATCGGCAACGTGATCGCCGCGGCAACCCCGCCAAGCAATACCGCGCCCCCCACACCCACAGTCAAAACCGCCAGCCCCGCCAAGACCACCACAATGCTCCCCAACAGCAGGGCCATTACTTGCCCAAGGAAGGCAACCAGCGCCTCGAGCGCCGCAAGCAGTGCCGAGCCCAGGAATTCGAGCGCTAGGGCCAGCACTATGAGCACCTCGGCTAGCACGGCGACCAGCACTATGATCACCTCGGCCAGCGCGCCGGCCAGCATGTCGAGCAGTACCGTAAGCCACCCCAACCACCCGGGTGGGTTGACCGGTATGGGTGGGATGGGCATGGGCATCGGCATAAATAGGATGGAGGGTCCGGGTTTGACGATGATCGGCGCCGGGCCGGCATGCGGCGCTGAAACCAACGCCGCACCCGCCACGGTCTCATACACACTCATCGTGGTGGCGGCCTGAATCCACATCCGCACATAGTCGGCCTCATTGAGTGCGATCGGAATCGCGTTGATCCCAAAGAAATTCGTCCCCACCAACACCGCGTGCGCGGCATGATTGGCCGCCAACTCCGGCAACGTCGGCATCGCCGCCAACGCACTGACATAGGCCGCCGCGGTGGCCTCATGCTTAGCCGCCGTAGCCGCACTGTCAGCACTGGCCTGGATCAACCACGCCACATACGGCACATAGGCGGCCACAAACAACTCAGCACTGGGCCCCAACCACGCCCCGGCCTGCACCGCAGCCACTATCTCGGTCAGCTCTTCGGCCGCCGCAGCGTACTGAGCACTCAACGACGCCCAGCCCACCGCGGCCGCCTGCAACGAACCCGGCCCCGGGCCACCGCTGAGCAACGCCGAATGCAGCTCCGGCGGCAAGGCAAACCACACCGGCGCCGTCACAAGCCACCCCAGCCCACATACGTCGACGCCGCCACGGCATCACCAACGGCATAACTGACACCGGACTCCGCCACACCCACCCCCGACCGACCCAGCTCCTCGATCGCGTTGGTCGCGATCGCCGCACGCTCGTCGTCCCAGGCGCCAAGAACGGTTGCGATTCCCCGCAACACCGGATTGGCTGCCGTCGAGACCGCCCCGGTAAGCACTGGTAACGAGGCAACATGTCCGGTCGCCAACCAGGTGGTCACGGCCGCCAGTGCCGCGCCGGCCGCAGCCAAACCTTCGGGCTCCAGTCGCAATGTCACGGTGCACAGTCCTTTCCGAGGTAACGGTGGCAGCACAACCAAGCACGCACGAGCTGAGGAACCTTGGCTATGCAATCGTTTGCATTGCAAAGGTAAGGCCAGTGTTGACGGCTGTCAATCCGAACGCTCGCACCGCGGTGATACCGGCTTGGCTAGCTCCCATTCGCCGATACAACTCCGCCGAATGAGGGCGCATAAGGCCATGTTCGGTGGTTATGAGTCACACGTTGGCGCCTCGGTGCGTCACCCCCGCGCGCAATGATCGGGACCGCTCGCGACTGCAATCGATTGCTATTTCTGTTGGAAACTGGCGGCGGCGCCCGACCCGCGACCATCCGGAAGGACACGCCACGGCATGCTCACCTCCAATGTCGGCGAGGCCTACGGATTTGTCGGCAGCCGACCCGAGCTGGAGCTGCCCGATCTCGAGCTGATCTTCGCCCCTCCGACCGCATTACGACGAGCCTTGCCGGTGGATACGCCGGGGCACGGTGTGGTGTTTGGCCTGATTCTGCTCGCCCGAAAACCGCGGCCAGATCACGCTGCGGTCCTCCGTGGCGTCGACAGGTTGCGCGTCGCCGACGCCTCGGTGGTGCCGAGGGCGGTTCGTGGACATACCCACGCGCCGTCGGTGCAGATCGGGGAGAAGGCCGCCGCTTTGATCCGCGCCTGAGCACGTACAGGCTCAGCTCCGCATGAACCCGATGGCGGTGTAGTTCAGGTCAGCGAGCCCTGTCGCGCCGAAGTTGGCCAGCGTGCTGCGGACCGCGACGGTACCGGGCGATTGGGTGAGCGGCAGGCTGAATCCTTCGGCCCAGATCAGCTTGTCGACGTCATTGGCCAATGCCCGCGCTTTGCCGGGATCGAGTTCGGCCAGCGTCCGCTCGATCGCCGCGTCGATCTGTGGGCTACCGATCTTGCCGAAGTTGCTCTCCCCACCAGACTCATAGATCTGGGTGAGCGACGACAGCGGGAACGCGTCGCCCACCCAGCCGAACTGCGCGATATCGAAAGCCCCCACGTTGATGTAGTCGGTGAAGAAGCCGCTGCCGGATTTGGCCTGGAGTTCGAGCTTGACCCCGATCTCCGCCAGGGTGTGTTGTGCGATCTGGGCAAACTGCCGGGTGCTTTGTGCGTCGTAGAACAGATCGCGTACGACGAGCTGACGACCGCCCTTCTCCCGGAACTCGCCGTTGAGTTTCCAGCCCAGGGCGTCCAGCTCGCGTTTCGCCTGCTCCGGGTTGTAGGCGACCACGCCGCTGTTGTCCTGGTAGCCCTCCTGCCCGGCGACGAAGATGTGGTTGTTCAGCGGCACCGGGTCGCTGGTGAGGCCGTATTGGGCGACCTTGGCGATGGTGTCTCGGTCGATGCCCTTGGCGACCGCGAGGCGTAGTGCCTTGTCGGAGAGGATCGACCCGGCCGCACCGTTGAATGTGAAGTGATACCAGCTTGGCCCGGGGGCGCGTCGGATCGCGATGCCTTTGGTGCGCTGCGCGATGGTCAGCTGGTCCAGGGTGCCGATACCGGTTGCGTCGATCGTGTTGTTCTGCAGCGCCGGCAGCCGGGCGGCATCATCGAGTACCAGGAAGGTGATGCTGTCCAGGCGTGGCCGGGTCCCCCACCACCTCGGGTTGCGGGTCAACACGATTCGCTGCGAAGTGCGATCCAGTGACGACACGATGAACGGACCCGCCGACGGCCCGGGCCCGGCGAGTTGGCCCTTGTTGAATGCCTCGGGGGTGGCGGTCATGCTGGCCGGCAGCAGCATGCCGTTGCCCGCGAACATGCCGCGCCACTCGGCGTACGGCTTGGCGAACGTCACCACGGCCTGCCGGTCGTCGACACCTCGGGTCACCGACGCGACCCGTTCGGCGCCGCTGGTGGAAGCGATCTCGAATGCCTTGTCGGCGCCGCTGACGGCATGGATCTGGCTGGCGATGTCACGCCAGGTGATCGGTGTGCCGTCGGACCACACCGCCTTGGGATTGATGGTGTAGGTGACCACCTGCGGGGAAGTCCCGGTCAGCTCGATGCTGGTGAAGTAGTTGGTGTCGACGGTCGTCGAGCCGTCCGGCCCGATAATGAACGCGCGCGGCAAGGTGGCTTTCATCATCGCCGCGACCTCGGCGTTGTTGCCGTCGATGTTCAGGATGTTGAAGTTTGGTGGGAAGTCGGTAAGTGACAGGCGAAGATTGCCGCCGTCGCGCAGCGTGGCGGGATTCTGCGGGTTGATGTCGCTGGAGGTGCCGACCGCTGCCGTGCCGTTGGCCGGCGCAAGCTCGGTGCCGGCCGAGCATCCGGAGAGCACCAGGGCCGCAACGAGCAATGCCGATACGGCGCAGACCCAAGATTGAGTCTGCGTCCAGGGTCTGGGTTTCTCACGCATCGACGCCCTGAGCGCAGACTCAGCGCCCGGGACGCAGCGTCGTCGCCGGCGGCGGTTAGCCACGACGCCCCGGGTCCGGTTGCGGCACCGCGCCCAGTAGCCGTTGCGTGTACTCGTGTTTCGGATTGTTGAAGACCTCCTCACTGTCGCCCTGTTCGACAACGGTACCGGCGAACATGACGGCCACCTGGTGGGCGAGGTGTTTGACCACCGAAAGATCATGGGACACAAATAGATATGACAACCCGAACTGATCCTGCAGGTCGAGCAACAGGTTGATGATCCCGGCCTGGATGGAGACATCGAGTGCCGACACCGGTTCGTCGAGTGCCAGGATCTTGGGCCGCAGCGCCAGCGCCCGCGCGATGCCGATGCGTTGCTTCTGTCCGCCGGAGAATTCGGCGGGATAGCGACTGGCGTCGGCGCGACGCAGTCCCACGACGTCGAGTAGTTCGGCAACCCGCGCGTGAGTATCGCTCTTGCCGAACCCGTTGGCCTGCAACGGCTCGGCGAGCAGGTCGAAGACGGGAAGGCGCGGGTCCAGGGATGCCACCGGGTCCTGAAAGACGACCTGAATGTCGCGTCGCAGCGATCGCCGGCTCGACGGGGTCAGAGTGGCGACATCGGTGCCGAGCACTTCGATCGATCCCGATTGTGGCGCAGCCAGTTCCAGAATCTCGTGCAGGGTGGTCGACTTGCCCGAACCGGACTCACCGACGATGCCCAACGTGCGGCCCTGCCGCAGTTCGAGGCCGATGCCGTCGACCGCGCGGACCTCGCCGATGGCCCGGCGCAGCACCACACCCTTCGTCAGCCGGTAAGTCTTGACCAGATCACGTACCCGCACGACGACCGGTGTGTCGCCGGGGGCGGCCGCGCGGGCTTCGGTTTCGACCCCATAGATTTCCGCGGCGCTGCGCCCGGTGACCTGGTCGGCGCGGATGCAGGCGGCCCGGTGATTGGCCGCGACCTCGAGCAATTCCGGTTCCGCGGAACGGCATTCGTCGATGACCAGCGGGCATCGCGGCGCGAACGGGCACCCGGTGTGCAGGCCGACCAGTGCCGGGGGCGCGCCGGGGATGGGGACCAGCCGGGTGCCCTGCGCGGCGTCCAACCGAGGGACCGAACCCAGTAGCCCCACGGTGTAGGGCATCTGGCGATCACGGTAAAGGTCGTTCACCCCGGCCGACTCGACGACCCGGCCGGCGTACATGACCAGCGCCCGGTCGGCGAACTCGGCCACCACACCGAGGTCGTGGGTGATGATGAGGACTCCGGCGCCGGTGACGTCGCGCGCCGTCTTGAGCACGTCAAGGATCTGTGCCTGGACCGTGACGTCCAGGGCGGTGGTGGGCTCGTCGCAGATCAACAGGTCGGGATCGTTGGCGATCGCGATCGCGATCACCACGCGTTGGCGTTCCCCGCCGGACAGCTCGTGTGGAAACGCGCGGGCGCGCTGCTGCGGCTGTGAGATACCAACCAGATCAAGCAGTTCCACGGCGCGGCGGCGAGCGGTTTTCTTGCCGACGCCAGGCTGGTGCACCTCGATGGCCTCGGCGATCTGGTCGCCGACGGTGTAGACCGGGGTTAGCGCAGACATCGGATCCTGGAATACCGTGCCGATCGTCTTGCCCCGAAACCGCGACATGGCGTCGTCGGCGAGCCCCAGTAGCTCGGTTCCCTGCAGCCGCACCGAGCCACGGACGTCGGCGTACTCGGGCAGCAGGCCCACCACCGCCATCGCCGCCGCGGACTTGCCCGATCCCGATTCGCCCACCATCGCCACCACTTCGCCGGGATCGACGTGGTAGCTGATGCCGCGCACCGCGGTCACCGGATCGCCGTCGGTTCCGAAGGTGACGGCCAGGTCGGTCACCTCGAGCAGCGGGCTCATCGCACACCACGCCGCATGGTTCTGCTGGCGGGGTCCAGCGCGTCGCGCAGGCCATCGCCGGTCAGGTTGGCGCACACCAGAATCAGCACCAACACCCCGGCCGGGAACAGGAACACCCAACCGAAGGTGGTCGCGGATCCGGTGCCGTCGGCGATCAGCGTGCCCAGGGAAACATCCGGCGGTTGAATGCCGAAACCGAGGAAACTCAACCCGGTTTCGGCCAGGATGGCGGCGGCGACGTTGAGGGCGGCGTCGATGATCAGGATGGACGCCACGTTGGGTACCACGTGGCCGACGATGATCCGGCGGCTGGAGACGCCCATATATCTTGCGGCCCGGATGAATTCGCGTTCGCGCAAGCTCATCGTCATACCCCGCACCATGCGGGAGCTGATCATCCAGCCGAAGCCGGCCAGCAGCAAGACCAGGAACATGATGTTGGCCGAGTTTTTGGTTCGCGGCGTGACAATGGCGATGAGGATGAAGCTGGGCACCACCAGCAGCAGATCGACCACCCACATTAGCGCCCGGTCCCGCCAGCCCCCGAAGTACCCGGAGATGGCTCCGACCGTGGCGGCTATTGCGGTGGAGATCACCGCGACGCAAACGCCGATCAGCATTGACTTCTGCATGCCCCGCAGTGTCTGCGCCAGCAGGTCTTGGCCCAGCGCGTTGGTGCCCAGCCAATGCTTGGTGTTGGGTGGCTGCAGCAGCGCGTTGAAATCGAGGTCGTCGTAGGAGTAGGGCAGTAGCGGGGGCAGCGCGTAGCAGCCGACGAACAGCAGGACCAGGGCCGCCAGCGACGCGACCGCGGCCCGGTTGCGCAGGAACCGGCGCAGCACCAGCTTGCGGCGGGAGGTGAATTCCACTGGCGCAGTCCCGTCGATGGCCGTCATGACACCCGCACCCGTGGATCAAGAACCGCGTAGATGACGTCGGAGAGCAAGCCGGCGAGCAACACGACAGCGCCGGAGAAGACCGTGATCGCCGCGACGATATTGGTGTCCTGAGTTGAGATGCCGCGGACCATCCATTCACCCATGCCGTGCCAGCCGAAGATCTTCTCCACGAATACCGCTCCGGTGACCAACCCGGCCACCCCGTAGGCGAACAGCGTCGCCATCGGTATCAACGCCGTGCGCAGGCCGTGTTTGAGCAGGGCCCGCCGTCGGGTCAGCCCCTTGGCACGGGCGGTGCGAATGAAATCCTGGCCGAGGACGTCGAGCATCGCGTTGCGCTGATACCGGCTGAAACCGGCGGCGGCCCCCAGCGCCAGCGTCAGCGACGGCAGCACCAGATGCTGCAATCGGTCGCTCAAGCTTTCCCACGTCCCGCCCGCGACACCCGGTGACGTCTCCCCGGTGTAGTCGAAGAGCTGAATGCCCAGCGCCCAGTTGACCCGCAGCGCGCCCAGGATCAACAGGTTGGCCACGACGAACGTCGGCGTGCTCAGCACGAGCAGGGCTGCCATGGTGACGACGCGGTCGCTGAGCCGGTACTGGCGGATGGCACCCCACGCCCCGATCACCACGCCCAGCGCCGTGCCGACCACGGATCCGACGACCAGCAGCCGCAGGCTGACGCCGATGCGGCGCCCCAGTTCGGCGGAGACGGGCTGACCGGTGATGGTGGTGCCGAAATCGCCGCGGACGGCGTGCGAAACCCAGTTGGCGTAGCGAATCGGTATGGGCCTGTCCAAGCCGAGATCGTGCGCCTTGGCATCGATAACCGCTTGTGGTGGACGGGGACTGCGCTGCATCAGGCCTTCCAGCGGCGAAAACGCCAGCGAGGTCAGGCAGTACGTCAGGAACGACGCCAACGCCAGCAGCACGAGGTAGTTGAGCAGCCGGCGTGCCAGATAGCGTGTCATGCACAACCACCGTGTCGCATTGGGACAGGGTAGCGAGCTGGGGGAATGGGTCGCCGCCGGTGGTGTGCCTAGTTAACGTAGGACGCGATGCTCGCGAAGGTCCGATCTATTCCAATCCCGTCGATCCGCACCCGTGAAATCCAGGTAGCCGATTGCTAGAATCCTCCGCGGTACCGATCTGTGTAGCAAATCCCTACCGCGATACCCGAGGAGGCCTGCGTGACGGTTACCAATGACTATCTGGCCAACAACGCCAAGTACGCGAGCAGCTTCAAAGGGCCGCTACCGCTGCCGCCCAGCAAACATGTCGCGGTTCTGGCGTGCATGGATGCCCGCCTGGACGTCTACCGCGTGCTCGGCATCAACGAGGGGGAGTCACACGTCATCCGCAACGCCGGTGGGGTCGTCACCGACGACGCCATCCGCTCGCTGGCTATCAGTCAGCGGTTGCTGGGGACCCGCGAGATCATCCTGATTCACCACACCGACTGCGGGATGCTCACCTTCACCGACGACGACTTCAAGCGCGGCATCCAGGATGAGATCGGGGTCAAGCCGCCGTGGGCGGCCGAGGCCTTCCCGGAGATCGCCGAGGATGTCCGGCAGTCGCTACGCCGCATCGAAAACAGTCCGTTCGTGACCAAGCACGTCTCCCTGCGAGGGTTCATCTTCGATGTCGCCACCGGCAAGCTCAACGAGGTCACGCCGTAGCGGCCGGTCGAGCGACCTGGTAGCTCGGCTCTGATTCCCAGCTCGGCGAGCGGTTCCCGCATCCGTGGATGCTGTCCCAGGGGCAGTCGCCGCAACAGTGGCTTCATTGACATCGTCGCCGGACGCTGGTTCTATGGATGGCAATGACCATAAATATGGTCAAATCTACCAGATTTATCAGGTATAGAGACTTGGAATGCGCCATGGATGTCATGACCAGCGATGTGACGGCCGGCCCCGCGCCCGGCCAGTATGAACTGAGCCATCTGCGCTTGCTTGAGGCCGAAGCGATCCACATCATCCGGGAGGTGGCCGCCGAGTTCGAGCGGCCCGTGCTGTTGTTCTCGGGAGGCAAGGACTCCATCGTCATGCTGCACCTGGCGCTGAAGGCGTTTCATCCTGGGCGACTGCCGTTCCCGGTCATGCACGTCGACACCGGTCACAACTTCGACGAGGTCATCGCGACCCGCGACGAGCTGGTCGCCGCGTCCGGGGTGCGGTTGGTGGTGGCGTCGGTGCAAGACGACATCGATGCCGGCCGGGTGGTCGAGACCATCCCATCGCGAAATCCAATACAGACCGTGACGTTGCTGCGCGCCATTCGGGAGAACAAGTTCGACGCGGCATTCGGGGGAGCCCGGCGCGACGAGGAGAAGGCGCGCGCCAAGGAGCGGGTGTTCAGCTTCCGCGACGAGTTCGGCCAGTGGGAACCGAAGGCTCAGCGGCCGGAATTGTGGAATCTCTACAACGGACGGCACCACAAGGGCGAGCACATCCGGGTCTTCCCGCTGTCCAACTGGACCGAGTTCGACATCTGGGCCTACGTCGGCGCTGAGAAGGTCACCTTGCCGTCGATCTATTTCGCCCACCGGCGCAAGGTTTTTCAGCGCGATGGGATGTTGTTGGCAGTACACCGGCACATGCAGCCGCGCCCCGACGAGCGAGTGTTCGAGGCTACGGTGCGATTCCGCACGGTCGGGGACGTCACCTGCACCGGGTGCGTCGAGTCGCCGGCGTCGACGGTCGGGGAGGTCATCGCCGAAACCGCGGTGTCCCGGTTGACGGAGCGCGGGGCGACCAGGGCTGACGACCGGATCTCGGAGGCTGGAATGGAAGACCGCAAGCGGCAGGGGTACTTCTGATGACGACGTTATTGCGGCTGGCGACAGCGGGTTCCGTCGACGACGGCAAGTCGACGCTGATCGGGCGCCTGCTCTATGACTCCAAAGCGGTGATGGAAGACCAGTGGGCGTCGGTGGAGCAGACATCCAAGGACCGCGGCCACGACTACACCGACCTGGCTCTGGTCACCGACGGTCTGCGGGCCGAGCGTGAGCAGGGCATCACGATCGATGTGGCCTACCGCTACTTCGCCACTCCCAAGCGGAAATTCATCATTGCCGATACCCCGGGACACATCCAATACACGCGCAATATGGTGACCGGTGCGTCGACCGCCCAACTGGTGATCGTGCTGGTCGATGCCCGGCACGGCCTGCTGGAGCAATCCCGCCGGCACGCCTTTCTGGCATCGCTGCTGGGCATTCGTCACTTGGTACTGGCGGTCAACAAGATGGACCTGATCGGCTGGGACCAAGAGAAATTCGAGTCGATTCGGGACGAATTCCATGCCTTCGCCGCCCGCCTCGACGTGCAGGACGTAACCTCCATCCCGCTTTCGGCGCTGCACGGCGACAATGTGGTGACCAAATCGGACGAGACGCCGTGGTACGAGGGACCATCGCTGCTGTCCCACCTCGAGGAGGTCTACATCGCCGGTGACCGCAACCTGGTCGACGTGCGGTTCCCGGTTCAGTACGTCATCCGGCCGCACACCCTCGAGCATCAAGACCATCGCAGCTACGCGGGCACCGTGGCCAGTGGGGTGATGCGTCCAGGCGACGAAGTAGTCGTGCTACCGATTGGGAAGACCACCCGGATCAGCGCGATCGACGGCACGAACGGACCAGTGGCAGAGGCGTTTCCGCCGATGGCGGTTTCGGTGACGCTCGCTGACGAGATCGATATCTCGCGCGGTGACATGATCGCTCGCGCCAACAACC
The DNA here is from genome assembly GCF_963853665.1 of Mycobacterium decipiens. NCBI lineage: Bacteria > Bacillati > Actinomycetota > Actinomycetes > Mycobacteriales > Mycobacteriaceae > Mycobacterium > Mycobacterium decipiens. The sequence continues at coordinate 3,841,722 of NZ_OY970459.1, read as the reverse complement.
AGCCCAGGATTGCGCAGCAGTTCGACGCGACCGTGTGCTGGATGGCGGATAACGCGGTGCTGGAGCCCGGCCGCGACTACGTCATCAAACACACCACCCGAACCACCCGCGCGAGGATAACCGGGCTGGACTACCGGCTCGATGTGAACACCCTGCACCGGGACAAGACCGCAACAGCGTTGAAACTCAACGAACTTGGCCGTGTTTCGCTGCGCACTCAAGTACCGTTGCTGCTTGACGAATACACCCGCAACGCCAGCACCGGCTCGTTCATCCTCATCGACCCCGACACCAACGGAACGGTGGCGGCGGGCATGGTGTTGCGTGACGGCTCGACCCGGGTGCCTAGCCCGAACACGGTGCGGCACAAGTCGCTTGTCGCTACGCAAGACCGGGTTCCCAGGGGCAGGACGGTGTGGTTCACCGGCCTGTCCGGATCCGGCAAGTCGTCGGTCGCCGTGCTGGTTGAGCGCAAGCTGCTCGAAAAAGGCGTCCCTGCTTACGTTCTCGACGGCGACAACCTACGGCACGGGCTGAATGCCGACTTGGGCTTCAGCATGGCCGACCGCGCGGAGAATCTGCGCCGGCTGTCGTATGTGGCCACGCTGCTCGCCGATTGTGGTCACCTGGTGCTGGTGCCGGCGATCAGTCCGCTCGCTGAGCACCGCGCCTTGGCTCGTAAAGTCCACGCGGACGCCGGAATAGACTTTTTAGAGGTGTTCTGCGACACCCCGCTCGAGGACTGTGAGAGGCGTGATCCCAAGGGGTTGTATGCCAAAGCGCGTGCGGGTGAGATCACGCATTTCACCGGGATCGACAGTCCCTATCAGCGACCCAAGAATCCAGACTTGCGGCTGACCCCCGAGCGCTGCCTCGACGAGTTGGCGCGAAGCGTCATCGACCTGCTGGAGTCGCGGCCCTGAGCGTGCCCAATTGCCCCGCCTCTGCTCGCCAACGCTGCGCATTCCGCATCATCGCCCGGGGAGGGTGGCACAATCCTGAAGCATGCGGATGTCGGCCAAGGCGGAGTACGCGGTGCGGGCGATGGTCCAGCTCGCCACCGCCGCCAACGGCACCCTGGTCAAAACCGACGACCTGGCTGCGGCGCAGGGCATACCACCGCAATTCCTCGTCGACATCCTGGCCAACCTGCGCACCGACCGCCTGGTGCGCAGCCACCGGGGTCGCGAAGGTGGCTATGAACTGGCGCGTCCGGGAACCGAGATCAGCATTGCCGACGTATTGCGCAGTGTCGACGGGCCACTGGCCAGCGTCCGCGACATCGGACTCGGTGACCTGCCCTACTCCGGCCCCACTGCGGCGCTGACCGACGTCTGGCGGGCGCTGCGGGCCAGCATGCGTTGGGTGCTGGAGGAAACCACCTTGGCTGACGTTGCCGCTGGCGCGCTGCCCAAGCACGTCGCCCAGCTTGCCGACGACTATCGCGAGCAGGAGAGCGAGCGGCACGGCTCGTTGCGTCTTGGTGACTAGCCGCTCGAGCCGTAGGGGCGGGTGAGGATCTCCATGGCGTGCCCGGCGGGGTCGGCGAAATACACTCCCCGGCCGCCGTCTCTGCGGTTGATCTCGCCGGGGCGTTTGGTTCCCGGGTCTGCCCAGTGTGGCAAGCCGCGCGATTTGATCTTGCCGTATATCGCATCGAACTCATCCTCGGACACCAGGAAGGCATAGTGCTGTCGCGGGATTTTCTCGCCCTCGGGCGCGTCCGCGTAGTCGAGGCTGGCGCCGTGCTCGAACTCGACCACCACAAAGGGACCAAACGGTGTCGGGCTCGGCAGGCCGAACAGTTCGGTCAGAAACTCCGCGGATTCCCGCTTGTCGCGGGACGCGACGATGGTGTGGTTGAAACTGATAGGCATTGCTCTTGCCAGTCAACCACCGCGTCGCCGTGCGCGCGAGGGCATTCTAGGGACGCTCGCGCGTGGTGGGCGCGGCCGATGCTGCCAGAATCGCACTCGTGCGGATAGGGATGACCATGCCGGTGATGGAGCCCGGCCTCGATGCACGCGTGCTAAAGGATTGGGCGTGCGCGATCGACGCGGGCCCGTTCTCTTCGCTGTGCTGGGGCGAGCGCATCGCATTCGACAACCCGGACAGCCTGACGTTGCTCGGGGCGCTGGCCGCCTGGACCGAGCGGGTGCGGTTGGTGACGACGGTGATCGTGCCGCAGTTGCACGACCCGGTCATGCTGGCGAAGGCGTTGGCCACGGGTGACGTGCTGTGCGGCGGCCGTTTGACGGTGGGAGTCGGCGTGGGGGGCAGGCATGAGGACTACCACGCCGTCGGTGCCGACCCTACGACTCAGACGATGCGCGTGATGGGCCAACGGGTGGCGGTCATGAAACGGGTGTGGGCCGGCGAAGAGATCACCGACTCGGTGCGGGCGGTCGGGCCGGCGCCGGTCCAGGCCGGTGGTCCGCCGCTGCTCGTCGGCAGCATCGGACCCAAGACCATCCGCAGCGCCGCGGCCTGGGCCGACGGATTAGCAGGCACCACATTGGATCTCGACGTCGCCAAGCAGAACGAGTTGTTCGACGTGGCGCGTGCGGCATGGCCGGAGGCCGGCAAGCCCAAACCCCATTTGGCAACGTCGTTCTGGTTCGCGGTCGGGTCGCCCGAGCGGGCCCGCGCCCAGGTGCATCGTCATCTGCGGCGCTACCTGAATTGGATCCCGGCCGAATATGTCGATGCGATGGCCCCGATGACCGGTTGGGCCGGTAGCGAGGACGAGCTGCTGGCGGTGCTGCGCAGGTTCGAAGAGATCGGCACCGACGAACTTCAGCTCATCCCGACGAGTTCGGACACCGAGCAGCTGCGTCGGGCGGCCGATGTAGCCGCGCGGCTGTGACCTAACCGGTTGCCGGCTGGGGCCGGCGCTCATCGCCGGCGGCGGACGGCTGGGGAAGCTGTCCCTTGCGCAGGGTCGCCAGCAGCTCCCGGTACGGGCCGACGAGATAGACGGTGTCCGCGGCTCGCAGCCGCGCGTCGCGGCGCGGGTGCAGCTGGACCGGCTCGTCCGGGCGGGTGATCGCGATGACCCGGGTCTGGGTGGACAGTTCGTGCATCGGCAACCCGTCAAGTTCGCTGCCCGACGCCACATGCATTCCGCCGACCATGAAGGAGAGTTGCCCGACCGAAAACGTCCCCAGCACCTGCAGGCCCATCGCGGCGCCGATGAACCACGGCGCAGCCAGTTCGACCGTCGACCGCACGCATTCGAAGCCGAATCGCTGCGCCACCGCGGTGCCCAGCGCGCGGTCGTAAACGCGCAGGACAAGCGGCACGCCAGGCCGGTTGGTCCGGGGCATCGCCCGGGCTCCCAACATTTCCCGCAGCACGATTCCGGTCTCGATGTTGACGACGTCGTCTTGGGTCAACACCGCCACCGCGCGGGCGTACTCGACACGGGCCGACTCGAGCGTTTGGGGCAGCGTCGCATCCCCGAAGATGACCGGCACGTCGAGTTCGGCCGCCGTCGACAGGAAGCGACTGTTCTCGTCGAGTTCGATAACCGCCACGTCGTAGCCGGCGGCGGTCAGGTCACTGACCACGCGGATGCCAAACGCCCCGAGTCCGACGACGATGATGTGGTTGCGCAGCTGGCGCACCCGCCGGCGGCCGGCCGAGCGGCTGAAGCGCCGTGACAGCAGTAGGTCGGCGACGAACGCGACCAGGACCGCGGTAGTGATCACGCCGGCGAACATCAGCATGACGCTGAACAGTCGCAGCCAGGTGGGCTGGTAGCCGAAACTGAAGTCACCGTAGCCGACCGTCGCGATGGTTTCGGTGCTGAAGTACAAGGCGTCGATCCACCCCATCCCCGGCCGTTGGTAGGCGAACCGCAACAAGATCGTTGAGCCGACGAGCAGAGTCAACGCGGCGGCGACCGCGCGGAAGAACATCGGGTTGACGTCGTTGCGCAGGGTGCGTGCGGCGTCGGACACTCGCCGCAGCCCAGCCCAGCGGGTTCGCGTTGCGCTCGCGCGGGGGACCTTGATGTCGCGAGCGGCCAGTTCGTCTGCGGTGCCGATCATCGCAGTCCAGTCACCGGCGCGCACCCGTAGATCCCGTCCGGGGCAAATCACCACCTCGCTGGGAGTGGTCGAGCTCCTGCCGTGGATCACCGCCACCGGTGCGAGGTCGCCATAGATCTCGCGCAGGGTCGCATCTCGCGGTGCCTCGGTGCGGGAGACGACGAAGTCGATGCCCGCGGCCTGGAACGGGTGCGCGGTATGTGCCAGACATGCCTCGACGACCGACGGCGCCGCGAGGTCGGCGACGTCGAGGATGGCGCCGGGGCCGTTGTCGGCGGCCATCGCTTCGCGTAGGACGTCGTTGCCCAGTCGAGCGACCACGCGCACTCCGGGGTTGGTTTTCCTTGCTAACAAGGCGATTTCGAGATTTCTTGCGTCGTCATCCCCGGCGCAGATTACGGCCATCGCGTGGGCGAGATCGGTGTCGGCGAGCTCGTCGCAGTCGAGCTTGACAATGCTCACTCCGGCGCTGTTCAGCTCCTCGACGATCGTCGTTGCCAGTGCGTCGTCGCCGCTGACGACGATGTGGCGGCGCATGGTCACTGGTCCCGGTTGTTCGGCATAGCACCCACCTCTGCTGACGTTGGCGTTCGTGTGCTGCTATGACTATCGGCCACCGCACCGATTCATGCCACCGAAACGCGTCATCACGCTGATGGTGGCGAGCAACGTCGATGTGCGGCAAGTGGAGTCGCCCCACGAGATGGAATACTCGGGTCATGCCCACAGCCCGAAAAGGTCAAGGCAGTATCGATATTGCCGCGGCACCCGACCTCGTGTACGACCTCATCGCTGACATAACGCGGATGGGTGAGTGGAGCCCGGAATGCTACCGGTGCGAGTGGCTGGACGGGGCGAGGGCCGCGGCGCCCGGCGCGCGGTTTCGCGGATACAACCGGCTCGGTCCGCTGCGCTGGAAAAGAACCGTGGTGATCGACACCGCGGCGCGCGGCCGCGAATTCGCGTTCACAACGGTCAACGAAGGTGCTGGCCGGCAGGAGACGAGTTGGCGCTACACAATGGTGCCGTCGCCGTCCGGAACGTTGCTCACCGAATCTTTCGAGTTCCTCTGGTGCTCAGTGCCCAACAGGCTTCTCGAGACGCTGCTTCCGCGGGGACGTCAAGTAGACCGAGGCATTCAGCAAACACTGGGGCGCATCAAGCGGGCGGCCGAAACACCGGGCTGATCGGTGGTGATACTGACGGCGTGTCTTTCATCGAAGTCGTCGCGTCCCGCGAGATCTATCGGAATCCCTGGATGGTGCTTAGAGAGGACGATATCCGCCGCCCGGACGGCAGCCCCGGCATCTACGCCGTGGTGGACAAGCCGACGTACGCGCTGGTGATGCCCTACGACGGGCGAAGGTTCCGGTTGGTCGAGCAGTTCCGGTATCCCCTCGGTGCCCGGCGCTGGGAGTTTCCCCAGGGCACTGCGCCGGGTCTGACCGATGCCGAACCATTCGAGCTGGCTGCCCGTGAGCTGCGCGAGGAAACCGGATTGCGCGCGACGTCGTTCGAGGCACTCGGCCAGCTGGACACCGCTCCCGGAATGACGAGTCAGCGCGGCTGGGTGTTCTTGGCCACCGGGATCATCGAGGGCGAATCGGATCGCGAGCATGAGGAGCAGGACATGCGCAGTGGGTGGTTCTCGCGCGACGACGTCGAAGCGATGATCCGCTCCGGAGTGATCGCCGACGCGCAGTCGATCGCCGCCTACGGCCTGTTGCTGTTGCGTGGGTCGCTGACTGCCGCGGCCGGCTAGTTGGGCACGCGGCGTCAACTGACCGGCAAGACAACAGGTTCCGCAGTGGCAGCGGCGGTCTCATTGGAGGAGACTTGGGTGTGAGACCAGGTTGCGGGAGGTGTGAACCGGATGGTCAGAACACATACGGTGGGCGCGGGGGAAACGCTGTCGGCGTTGGCGTTGCGTTTCTATGGTGACGCGGAACTGTATCGGCTGATCGCCAGCGCTAACGGGATCGTCGATCCCGGTGTCATCGATGTGGGGCAACGGCTGATCATGCCCGACTTCACCAGATACACGGTCGGCGCGGGGGACACGCTGTCGGCGGTGGCTGCGCGCTTCTATGGTGCCGCGCACCTGGATTGGTTGATCGCGGGCGCCAGCGGGATCGCCGATCGCGGCGTCACCAATGTGGGGCAACGGCTGATCATCCCTGACATCACCAGCTATACGGTCGTCGCCGGGGACACGCTGTCAGCGTTGGCCGCGCGTTTCTATGGTGACGCCTCGTATTATCCGCTGATCGCCGCCCTGAACGGCATCGCCGATCCCGATGTCGTCGACGTCGGTCGGGTACTGGTCCTATTCATCGGGCGCAGCGACGGGTTCGGCCTAAGGATCGTGGACCGCAACGAGAACGACCCTCGCCTGTGGTACTACCGGTTCCAGACCGCCGCGATTGGCTGGAACCCCGGCGTCAACGTCCTGCTTCCCAACGACTACCGCACCAGCGGACGCACCTATCCCGTCCTCTACCTGTTCCACGGCGGTGGCCCCGACGCGGACTTCCGCACATTCGACTTCTGGGGCATCCGCGACTGGACGGCTGGAAAGCCGATCATTGTGGTGATGCCCGACGGCGGGCACGCGGGCTGGTATTCCAACCCGGTCAGCTCGTTCGTCGGCCCGCGGAACTGGGAGACATTCCACATCGCCCAGCTGCTGCCCTGGATCGAGGCGAACTTCCGGACCTACGCCGAGTACGACGGCCGCGCGGTCGCCGGGTTTTCCATGGGTGGCTTGGGTGCGCTGAAGTACGCGGCCAAGTACTACGGCCACTTCGCGTCCACGAGCAGCCACTCCGGCCCGGCGAGTCTGCGTCGCGATTTCGGCCTGGTCGTGCACTGGGCAAACCTGTCCTCGGCGGTCCTGGACCTCGGTGGCGGCACGGTCTACGGGGCACCGTTCTGGGACCAGGCCAGGGTTAGCGCCGATAATCCGGTGGAGCGGGTCGAGAGCTATCGGAACAAGCGGGTCTTCCTGGTCGCCGGCACCAGTCCGGACCCGCTCAACTGGTTCGACAGCGTGAACGAGACGCAGGTGCTTGTCGGCCAGCGGGAGTTCCGCGAACGCCTCAGCAACGCCGGCATCCCGCATGAATCGCACGAGGTGCCCGGCGGCCACGTCTTCCGGCCCGACATGTTCCGCCTCGACCTCGACGGCATCATTGCCCGGCTGCGTCCCGCGAGCAGCGGCGTAGCCGCGGCCGGACCCGGCGATAGCCGCTGAATTTTCCGCCCCACCGAGCGCAAGGTTCCCGAGGCGGCATCGTGTTCGTGTCGAGATCGCGTTGCGTCATCGACGCCACACCATTGACACCGTGCGCCCAAGGTCTGCGATTCATGCGGCCGCGGTGCTGTGCGCGGTCGCGCCTGCGGTGTTCGGCGTCCCGGCGGTTTCGGTGCACGCGGCGACTCCGGCGTGGAACGGCAAGTACTCGCTGGTGCGCTACGCCGTCGACAAGTCCGGCACCAGCCTGGCCGCCAGCCAATCCGAACCCACTTTCAGCGCCGACTACCTCTTCACGACGGCGTGCTTGGCCGGCACCTGCGTGGCGACTGCCACCGACGGACCCACTCCCAAGAACCCAACGCTGCCCCAGCCGTCCAAATACACCTGGGACGGAGCCAAGTGGGTCGAGCATTTCGAGTTTCAATGGGACTGCTACCGGGGGGAAGGTGTTCCGAAAGTGTGGGCACCCGCGCGATCATGGGCGTACTACGCGCCGCAGACGGACGGGTCGCTGCGCGGTACCTGGCACACCGACATCTTCGACGGCCCCTGCCGTGGAACCGTCGAAATGCCGGTGGCGGCGTTTGCGGCGGGGCCTTGATGAAGGGGTCGCGCAAACGCCACGGGCCGGCGCCGCGGGCCGATAACCTCGTGCGTATGAGCGTGGGTGAGTCTGTTGCGCAGTCCTTGCAGCAGTGGGACCGGAAACTGTGGGACGTGGCGATGCTTCATGCGGGCAACGCCGTCGACGGGACCGGCAGGAAGCGCTATCCATCGCTTGGAGTCGGCGCAAGATTTAAGACGGTAATACGAGATTCGCTGGACATCTTTGGGGTAATGGCAACTCCCGGTGTCGACCTCGACCGAACGCGTTTCCCCGTGGCGGTGCGATCGGACTTGATGCCGGATAAGCGTCCCGACATCGCGGACGTGCTGTACGGGGTTCACCGGTGGCTGCACGGTCACGGTGATGAATCCTCGGTCGAATTCGAAGTCACGTCTTACGTGAACGCCAGCGCGGTACTGCGCATTGCGAATGACGGCAAGGTTCAGCTGCCCAAGTCCGCAATATTGGGGCTGTTGGCCGTTGCCGTCTTTGCGCCGGAGAACAAGGGTGAGGTCATTCCCCCCGATTACCAGCTCAGCTGGTATGACCACGTGTTCTTCATCAGTGCGTGGTGGGGGTGGCAAGACCATTTCCGCGAAATCGTCAACCTCGATCGGTCATCGCTGGTCACGCTCGACTTCGCCGACCGGTGGAACAGCTGGACGCCGGTCGGATGACCCGCGGTCGACACCCGAGTCGCTAGCCGGGGCCGCCGGGTTCGTCGGCCCCGATCGTGGAAGCCGCCGCCTTCGCGGCAGCCACCTGGCCGAACGCGGACGCGGGCGGTGCCAACGTCCCGGGCCGTTCGACGACCTCGGTCGCCCGCGCTGCGGCACCGACAATCATGGCCCGGTCGGATTCATCGGCGAACTCGCGCTGCGCGGTCCGTACCACCAGGGCGATGTGGGTCTTGACCGCGGCACGGCGCGACGGGTCGACGCACTGCTGGGCAACCGCGCTGAGCAGCTGCAGCAGCGCGGCCAGCACCAGCGGTTCACGTGTCCCGTAGCGGCGGATCTGTGCACATGCGACTTGCAGGTAGGTAGCGAAGCCGGGTACCGGCATCCAGACCAGCAGTTCCCCGGCACCGTCGCGGCGCACGTCGTCGCGCAGTGCTCGCGCTGCCAGCACCGACTCCACAGCCGAAAGATGGTGCACGACTTGGATCGCCGTGTACGGGTCGTTGATCGCGGGCGACAGTGCCCGCAGCGCGATGTCGACGAGTTGTCGCAATCCGAACCGGATGTCTTGTTGCAGCGTGCGTTCGTAACCGATATGCACGTGACGCAGGTAGCGGTGCGGGACGTCTGCTTCTGGTTTGCCCGGTGTCGGGCCCCGCCGCCAGCACCAGCCGAGCAACCCGCCGCAGGTGACGTAATCGCCGACGAAGGTAACCAGCTGCACCGTGTGTCCGTTGGCTGCCGCCAGTTCGGCGATGTCGTCGATGTCGACGGTTTGTAGGTAGCCCGATTGCGGGGCCAGCAGCGGCAGCGCCTCGGCGGGCGGGTCGGGCGGTGTTTCCACGTGCCGGTCGGGTGTGTCCGGTTCCGGATAGGACTCGTTGATCAGCCCCACCGTGCGCAGCCGCACCTTCTCCATGATCGTGTCGATCTGGATCGAGTGCATGAGGTGGTGCAGGAAGTAGATCAGCGCGCTGATGCTGACGAACGCCAGCGCGAGCGACCCGCTGACCGCGACCTGGGGAACGAACGCGCCTCCGTCGCGATGCTCGCCAACGGTGTGTAGTCCGCCGGTGCTGTAGGCGAAGGTGCAGGCGAAGATCGCCAGCACCACCTGGTTGGGCATATCGCGCAGGAAGGTTCGTAGCAACCGCACCGAGAATTGGCTGGAGGCGATCTGCAGGGACAGGACCGTTAGCGAGAAGACGATGCCGGTGGTGGTGATCATCGTGGCGGACACCACGATCAGCACCCCGCGGGCGTCGCCGGGGGTGCCCTGAAACATCAGCTTGTCCACCAGCGAGTCGGGTTTCACCGGGATCATCGAGAGCATGGCCCCGGACCCGAGGCCGATTGCAACGCCGAGCGTTGGCAGCACCCAGACCGCCCCCTGTAGGTAATCCAGGATCGCTTTTCGGCGGCTGAGCAGGCTAGTTGCGGTCACCGATTAAGCATGCACCCGCCGCGAGCGGTACGGGCGAAAGTTTGCCTGAGAAGGAGAGGGTCTGGCCTACCGCGATAAGTTGGCTCAGGAGGGCAAATCGATGACGGTTCCCGTCGACCACCTCACCCCGGTCGAGAAGACGCTGCTGATCACGCTCACGGGCCGCGCGCTGGACGCCCGGACGAAGCGGCCGCTGCTCGGGGATCGCTTGGCCGACACCGTGTGCGGCCGCATCGACGGCGACATCAAGCTGTCGGGCACGGTGCGGATCGCTGTCGCCGTGCGCAGCGGGATGCTGGACCGGATCGTCGCCGGGTTTATCGCTGCGCGTCCGAACGCCGTCGTCGTCGAGCTGGGCTGCGGGCTGGAAACCCGAATGCAGCGCCTATCGCCGCCGGCGACCGTCGCCTGGTACGACGTCGACCTCGACGACGTCATCGCGCTGCGCCGACGGGTGATCCCCGAACTGCATCGCTCGCATCTCGTCGCGGCGTCGCTTACCGATGAGGGTTGGCTGGACGGCGTCCCGCGGGATCGTCCGGTGATCGTCGTCGCCGACGGGGTGCTCGGCTTTCTCACCGAAGCCGACAACAGGCGGATCCTCGGCGCGCTCACCGACCATTTCACCGCCGGTGGCGAGCTGGTGTTCAACGCCTATACGCCGATCGTCGCCCGGCTGATGGGATCGCTCGGCGTGTTGCGGTCCGTGGGCATTCCAAGGGGCTACCGGGGCTTCGGCTTTGACGATCCACATGTGGTGGAGTGGCTTAACCCGCGGCTGACGTTCGTCGAAGAGCAGCTCGGGGCACAGGCGCCGGAGGCGGCCCAATTTCGTTGGCCGACACGCATAATCGCGAAGCTGTTCGCCCGCTGGCGCGCTCAGGGACGGCGCGGCGTGTGGATCGTGCGTTACCGTTTCTCCGAGTCTCGCCCCTAATCGAAGGAGGTGGGGACCCGCCCGGGGTCCCCACATCATGGTGGTCGCTGCTAGCTCGAGGTGACGTACTGCGGGCAGTAGGCCGCCGCGGCGTCGACGGCGAACGTCTTGGCGCCCTCGGCGCTCAAACCGGTCGCCTTGGCCACCGCTTTGATGACCGCCTTGGCTGAGTGGCCCTCGTCGAGGGCGTTGCAGACGGCGTGTGCGTCGCTGATGGCGCGCGCTGCGCTCGGCGGTGTGATCCCATCCGCCTGCAGCTGCGCGAGGAACGCGTCATCGGTCGAGCTTGCGCTGGCGGTTCCGGCGAAGCCGAGCGCGGCCAGGCCGAGGGTGGCGGCGGTCAGGGTGGTGCCAGCCAGGGAGGCGGCGAAACGGCGAGTGAACATCGTGGATCTCCTGGTACTGATCTGATCGGATAGCGCTGGGTTGCGTGACCTCAGAATCAGCACCGGGCCTTTACGGATTCTCAATAAATCCTTGGCAAGATCGAGATGGTTCGCGAGCTAGCGAAAGCGCGCCGCTACCCACGCCCGACATGGAAAGCGAGTCGGATGGAGCCCACCCCGCTGGAGCCCGATAATCCGCTGGACACGGCGCGGGTTCTGCCGATTGTCACCGTCATCTGGGGGGCGCTCACGGCATGGGCCGGATCGGCGAGCCACCATACCGGCTGGCGGCCGATTTGGCTTTACCCGTCGCTGGTGGCGCTGATGAGCGTGGGTCTGCTCGTTCTGCTCTACCTGAGTGTTGAGAGCCTGATCCAGTACCGGGCACTGCGCGAGGCGACGACGAGTTTGGATCGGTCGCATTTGACGATCGGGGACACCGCGCGTCTCAGCGTGGCGACTGGGGCTGACCCCGCGATGGCCATGGCGGTCGACGTACATCTCGAAGGCCGGGAGTACACCCGCAAGTTTGTCAGCGGCACCGCCAACGTGAGTGGCGGTTGGCGGGAAAAGACGCGGCTCGTCCACCGCACCCGGCTGGGTGAGGCGTCGGTCCCGGAGGGCTCGCGGCTGCACAATCTGCCCCTGGTTGTCCCGGACACCATCCATCCCTCGGTTATCGAAAAGCCACACGGGATCAACTGGACACTTCGGGTCCGCATCAAGGCGGGGAAGGCGCCCCCGTGGGACGCGAAGTACCCCGTCAAGATTCGCGGCCGCAACGGCTCCGGGATCAACATCGATTCCCAGCGTCGGGAATTCCAATTCCCGGGCATCCCCGACGATCCGCTGCCAAAACTGCGGACGCAGCGATGACCTGGCTTGTTTGATCGTGCTCGGCTAGTCGCTAACCCCTTGCACGAATCTGTGCGGACAAGCATTTCCGCTGGTCATAGGGTGCCCCCGGCAGGATTCGAACCTGCGGCCTTCTGCTCCGGAGGCAGACGCTCTATCCCCTGAGCTACGGGGGCGCACCGACAATCTGTTGCGCCATTGGGGCCCCGCCAGAGTAACGCATTCCGACCGCGCCCCGGCCACCGCAATGGATTCGAGGCGCGAGCGCTCAGCCCATAGGATGGACGTTCGTGACCCCCGCCGACCTGGCTGCGCTGCTCAAAACCACCGCGAGCGCGGTGCTCGCCGAGCGCGGCCTTGACGTGTCCGCGCTACCGCAGACCGTCACGGTGGAGCGCCCGCGCGTCGCGGAGCACGGCGATTACGCCAGCAACCTGGCGCTGCAGCTGGGCAAGAAGGTCGGGGCAAACCCCCGTGAACTGGCCGGATGGCTCGCGGAGGCGCTAACCACGGCCGACGGCATCGCCTCGGCGGAGGTGGCCGGGCCGGGCTTCATTAACATGCGGCTGCAGGCATCGGCACAGGCCAAGATCGTCAACACCGTCATCGACGCCGCCGCGACCTTCGGTCACTCCGACGCGCAGGCCGCGCACAAGATCAACCTGGAATTCGTCTCGGCCAACCCGACCGGACCGATCCACATCGGCGGTACCCGGTGGGCCGCGGTCGGCGACGCCCTCGGCCGGTTGCTCACGTCACAGGGCGCCGAGGTGGTGCGCGAATACTACTTCAACGACCACGGCGCCCAGATCGACCGCTTCGTCAGCTCGCTGGTCGCCGCGGCCAAGGGCGAACCCACGCCAGCCGATGGCTACGCCGGTACCTACATCTCCGACATCGCCGCGCAGGTGTTGCGGAAGGCGCCGGACGCGCTGAGCCTGCCCGACCCCGAGCTGCGGGAGACCTTCCGAGAAATCGGTGTCGACTTGATGTTCGCCCACATCAAACGGTCCCTGCACGAATTCGGCACCGACTTCGATGTCTACACCCACGAGGACTCGATGCACACCGGCGGCCGTGTCGAGAAGGCCATCGCCCGCCTCCGCGAAACCGGCAACATCTACGAAAAGGACGGCGCAACCTGGTTGCGCACCAGCGCTTTTGGTGACGACAAGGACCGCGTCGTGATCAAGAGCGACGGCAAACCGGCCTATATCGCCGGTGATCTCGCCTACTACCTGGATAAGCGGCAACGCGGTTTCGACCTGTGCATCTACATGCTCGGTGCCGACCATCACGGCTACATCGCCCGGCTCAAGGCCGCCGCGGCCGCCTTCGGCGACGACCCGGCTACCGTCGAGGTGTTGATCGGGCAGATGGTCAACCTGGTGCGCGACGGCCAGCCGGTCCGGATGAGCAAGCGGGCGGGCACCGTGATCACCCTCGACGACCTGGTAGAAGCGATCGGTGTGGACGCCGCGCGCTACAGCCTGATCCGCTCCTCGGTGGACACCCCGATCGACATCGACCTGGCGCTGTGGTCCTCGGCGTCGAACGAAAACCCGGTCTATTACGTGCAATACGCGCACGCCCGGCTGTCAGCGCTGGCCCGAAACGCCGCCGAACTCGGCCTGATCCCCGACACCAACCACCTCGAACTGCTCAGCCACGACAAAGAGGGCACCCTGCTGCGCACCATCGGCGAGTTCCCGCGGGTGCTCAACACGGCGGCGTCACTGCGTGAACCCCACCGGGTATGCCGTTACCTGGAAGACCTCGCCGGCGACTACCACCGGTTCTACGACTCGTGCCGAGTGTTGCCGCAGGGCGACGAGCAGCCCACCGACCTGCATACTGCGCGCCTAGCGCTGTGCCAAGCCGCCCGCCAGGTCATCGCCAACGGGCTGGCAATACTCGGCGTCACCGCCCCGGAGCGAATGTGAACGTCCATCCCGCCGGCCCCCGGCATGCCGAAGAGGCCCGACCGGCAGCCAGTCCGCCGCGGCCGCAGTCGCCCGACGAGCTGCTTCATCTGGCGCCGAATGTGTGGCCGCGCAACACCACTCGCGACAAAAGCGGTGTCGCCTGCGTTGCCGGAATCCCGCTAACACACCTTGCCCAGCAGTACGGGACCCCGGTGTTCGTCATCGACGAGGACGATTTTCGCTCTCGTTGCCGAGAAACCGCCGCCGCCTTCGGCGGTGGGGCGAACGTGCACTATGCCGCCAAGGCCTTCCTGTGCAGCGAAATAGCCCGGTGGATCGACGAAGAAGGCCTCTGTCTGGACGTGTGCACCGGCGGAGAGCTGGCGGTCGCGCTGCACGCGAACTTTCCCGCGGAGCGGATTACCCTGCACGGCAACAACAAATCCGTGCCGGAGCTGACCGCCGCGGTGAAAGCCGGAGTCGGCCATATCGTGGTGGACTCGATGACCGAAATCGAGCGACTCGACGCCATCGCGGGCGAGGCCGGAATCGTCCAGGATGTGCTGGTGCGTCTCACCGTCGGGGTGGAGGCGCACACCCACGAGTTCATCTCCACCGCACACGAGGACCAGAAGTTCGGGCTGTCGGTGGCCAGCGGCGCGGCGATGGCGGCGGTGCAGCGGGTTTTTTCCACCGATCACCTGCGTCTGGTCGGGCTGCACAGCCATATCGGGTCGCAGATCTTCGATGTGGACGGCTTCGAGCTGGCCGCGCACCGTGTCATCGGCCTGTTGCGCGAGGTCGTCGGCGAGTTCGGTCCTGAAAAGACCACACAGATCTCGACCGTCGATCTCGGCGGCGGTCTGGGCATCTCGTATCTGCCGGCCGACGATCCACCGCCGATAGGCGAGCTGGCGGCAAAGCTGAGCACCATCGTGCGCAACGAGTCGCAGGCCGTGGGGCTGCCGTCGCCGAGGCTGGTGGTGGAGCCCGGACGCGCCATCGCAGGACCGGGCACCATCACGCTGTATGAGGTCGGCACCGTCAAGGACGTCGACGTCAGCGCCACAGCGCACCGGCGCTACGTCAGTGTCGACGGCGGGATGAGCGACAACATCCGCACCGCGCTCTATGACGCGCAGTATGACGTCCGGTTGGTTTCGAGGGTCAGCGATGCCCCGGCGGTGCTTGCCCGTCTGGTCGGAAAGCATTGCGAAACTGGCGATATCATCGTGCGTGACACCTGGGTGCCCGACGATATCCAGCCCGGCGATCTGGTTGCGGTTGCCGCTACCGGCGCTTACTGCTATTCACTGTCGAGTCGTTACAACATGGTCGGCCGTCCCGCCGTGGTGGCGGTGCACGCGGGGAAGGCCCGTCTGGTCCTGCGCCGGGAGACGGTCGACGATCTACTGAGTTTGGAAGTGAGGTGACCCGTGGCTGGTGACGAAAAGCCGGTCGGCGTAGCGGTACTCGGTTTGGGCAACGTCGGCAGCGAGGTTGTCCGCATCATCGAGGACAGCGCCGAGGATCTCGCGGCTCGTGTCGGAGCCCCATTGGTCCTGCGCGGCATCGGCGTGCGCCGCGTGGCGGCTGATCGCGGCGTGCCGATCGAGTTGCTTACCGACAACATCGAAGAGCTCATCGCCCGTGAGGATGTCGACATCGTCGTCGAAGTGATGGGGCCGGTGGAACCGTCGCGCAAGGCCATCCTGGGCGCGCTCGAGCGCGGCAAGTCCGTCGTGACCGCGAACAAGGCGTTACTGTCCACTTCCACCGGAGAATTGGCGCAAGCCGCCGAAAGCGCCCATGTCGACCTGTATTTCGAGGCGGCCGTAGCGGGCGCCATTCCGGTCATCCGTCCGCTCACCCAGTCGCTGGCCGGCGACACGGTGCTACGGGTGGCCGGGATCGTCAACGGCACCACCAACTACATCCTCTCGGCGATGGACAGCACCGGCGCCGACTACGACAAAGCCCTGGCCGACGCGAGCGCGCTGGGCTATGCGGAGGCCGATCCCACCGCCGATGTGGAAGGCTATGACGCCGCGGCCAAGGCCGCGATTCTGGCATCGATTGCCTTCCACACCCGGGTGACCGCAGACGACGTCTATCGCGAAGGCATCACCAAGGTCACCCCGGCCGACTTCGAATCCGCGCACGCGCTGGGCTGCACCATCAAGCTGCTGTCGATTTGTGAGCGCATCACGACCGATGAAGGTCAGCAGCGGGTTTCGGCCCGTGTCTATCCGGCCCTGGTATCTCTGTCGCATCCGCTTGCCTCGGTCAATGGTGCGTTCAATGCCGTAGTGGTTGAGGCCGAAGCCGCCGGACGGCTGATGTTCTACGGCCAGGGCGCGGGCGGCGCGCCGACCGCCTCCGCGGTGACCGGCGACCTGGTGATGGCCGCCCGCAACCGGGTTCTCGGTAGCCGCGGCCCACGCGAGTCCAAATACGCCCAACTTCCGGTGGCACCAATGGGTTTCATTGAAACGCGCTATTACGTCAGCATGAACGTCGCCGATAAGCCTGGCGTCTTGTCCGCGGTGGCAGCGGAGTTCGGCAAACGCGAGGTGAGCATCGCCGAGGTGCGCCAGGAAGGCGTGGTCGACGAAGGTGGTCGACGGGTGGGAGCGCGAATCGTGGTGGTCACGCACCTGGCCACCGACGCAGCTCTCTCGGAAACCGTTGACGCGCTCGCGGACTTGGACGTCGTGCAGGGTGTGGCAAGCGTGCTACGACTGGAGGGAAACGGCCTATGACCGCCTCGCCGACGGCCACCCACCAGCCGTGGCCGGGCGTGATCGCGGCGTACCGCGACCGGCTGCCGGTGGGTGAGGACTGGACCCCGGTGACCCTGCTCGAGGGTGGTACCCCGCTCATCGCGGCAACCAGACTCTCCAAGCAGACCGGTTGCACGATCCACCTCAAGGTCGAGGGCCTCAACCCCACCGGCTCCTTCAAGGACCGGGGCATGACGATGGCGGTCACCGATGCGCTTGCCCACGGTCAGCGGGCAGTGTTATGCGCGTCGACCGGAAACACCTCGGCGTCGGCGGCGGCCTATGCCGCCCGGGCCGGCATCACCTGCGCGGTGTTGATCCCGCAGGGCAAGATCGCGATGGGCAAGCTGGCACAGGCGGTAATGCACGGCGCCAAGATCATCCAGGTCGACGGCAACTTCGATGACTGCCTGGAGCTGGCGCGCAAGATGGCTGCGGACTTCCCGACGATTTCGTTGGTCAACTCGGTTAACCCCGTGCGCATCGAAGGCCAGAAAACGGCGGCCTTCGAGATCGTCGATGCGCTGGGCGCCGCGCCGGACGTGCACGCTTTGCCGGTCGGCAATGCCGGCAACATCACCGCGTACTGGAAGGGCTACACGGAATATCACCAGCTGGGCCTGATCAACAAGTTGCCCCGCATGCTCGGCACCCAGGCCGCGGGCGCGGCGCCCCTGGTGCTCGGGGAACCGGTGAGCCACCCGGAGACCATCGCCACCGCGATCCGCATCGGCTCGCCGGCGTCGTGGACGTCGGCCGTTGAGGCGCAGCGGCAATCCAAGGGGCGCTTTCTGGCCGCGACCGACGAGGAGATATTGGCCGCATACCATCTGGTGGCCCGCGCCGAAGGCGTGTTCGTGGAGCCCGCGTCTGCGGCCAGCATCGCCGGGTTGCTCAAGGCTATCGACGACGGCTGGGTCGCTCGTGGGTCGACGGTGGTATGCACGGTAACCGGCAACGGTCTCAAGGATCCCGACACGGCACTCAAGGACATGCCGAGTGTGTCGCCGGTGCCGGTCGACCCGGTAGCCGTCGTCGAGAAACTGGGGCTGGCCTAGTGCTTTTGCCTGCCGGGCTGGCAGCGAGTGCCGTGGTGGCGGCATCAAGCGCAAACCTGGGCCCGGGCTTCGACAGTATCGGTCTGGCGCTGAGTCTCTACGACGAGATCATCGTCGAGACAACAGATTCCAGTCTGACGGTGGCTGTCGAGGGCGAGGGGGCCGACCATGTCCCGCGGGGCCCCGATCACCTCGTGGTACGTGCCGTGCAGCACGGGCTGCGGGCCGTGGGCGTCAGTGCCGCCGGCCTGGCGGTGCGCTGCCGCAACGCCATTCCGCACTCCCGCGGTCTCGGCTCCTCTGCGGCAGCAGTTGTGGGGGGCCTTGCGGCCGTCAACGGTCTTGTTGCACAAACGGATTCGGCGCCGTTGAGCGAGGTTCAACTGATCCAATTGGCTTCGGAGTTCGAGGGTCATCCGGATAACGCGGCGGCCGCGGTCATGGGTGGCGCGGTGGTTTCGTGGACTGACCACAGTGGTGACCGGCCGGACTACTCGGCGGTACCGCTGCGGCTTCATCCCGATATCCACCTATTCCCCGCGATTCCCGAGCAGCGTTCGTCGACCGCGGAGACCCGGGTGTTGTTGCCCTCGCAAGTTAGTCACGACGACGCACGGTTCAACGTCAGTCGCGCGGCGTTGCTGGTGGTTGCGCTCACCGAGCGGCCCGACCTGCTGATGGCGGCCACCGAGGATCTACTTCACCAGCCGCAACGCGCCGCGGCAATGCCGGACTCGGCGGAATATTTGCGGCTGTTGCGGCGTCACAACGTGGCAGCGGCACTTTCCGGGGCGGGGCCAGCGCTGATCGCATTGAGCACGTCTTCAGAGTTGCCCGCCGAAGCCGTGGAGTTCGGAGCCGCAAACGGATTCGCCATCACCGAGCTGACCGCAGGCGCGGCGGTTCGCTGGAGCCCGACAGTCCCGGTCCCCGGTTGATCCACAAGGTTGCGGGGGTTTGCCTTGCTTCCGGCCAGGAAGCGGGCTATCCTCGGAGCGGTCCAGCAATCGCAGCATCTGCATACAGACTGACTTGCCGCTAGGACAGCCACCAAATTCTTCTTGTGGACGAGGTTCGCCGTATTCGCCGCCGATGGCGATCACCGTTGCAAAGTCGATGAATGGGCGCACTCGGCGATTTGCTGAATGCAACGAACCCCCGCATGACGTGATCAGCGGGGGAAGGAAAGGAAATCCGTGACCGATACGGACCTCATTGCGGCTGGCGAAAGTACCGATAGCAAGCTGTCGGATTCCGCCGCCACAGACACTTCAGACGTCACAGAAACTCGAGACGTCAAGACCGTCAAGACCGACAAGACCGACGAGCTGGCCGGCTCGCTGGCTACCATGGTGCTGCCCGAACTGCGCGCGCTGGCCAATCAGGCCGGTGTGAAGGGAACGTCGGGTATGCGGAAAAACGAACTGATCGCCGCGATTCAGGAAGTCAGGCGACAGGCCAACGGGGCCCCAGCCGGTGAGCGATCCGCTCAACGGCCCGACAAGAGTGACGTTCCGCCCAGTGCTGAGGCACCGGCCGCCGAAGGGGACCAGACCCAAACCGAACGGGGCGATTCCCAAGGCCAACAGGCCCGCCGGGAGCGACGCGGCGCCACCCGGGAAGCGGGACCAACCGCGGCCGGCGCTGGGACAAGTGCCGCCGAATCGGAGCGCGACGGCACGGCCACCGGCGAGGCGAACAGCCGCCAAGGCGGCCAACGGGACACCAAGACCGAGGAGCGCGGAACCGACGCGGGCAGCGATCAAAGCGGTGACCAGCAAGCCGCGGGCGGTCAGCAGGCGCGCGGCGACGAGGACGGCGAGGGGCGCCAGGGCCGGCGTGGACGCCGATTCCGCGACCGCCGGCGCCGCGGCGAACGATCCGGCGACGGCGCCGAAGCCGAACTGCGTGAGGACGACGTCGTCCAGCCGGTAGCCGGCATCCTCGATGTC
Organism: Mycobacterium decipiens; assembly: GCF_963853665.1. Lineage (NCBI taxonomy): Bacteria > Bacillati > Actinomycetota > Actinomycetes > Mycobacteriales > Mycobacteriaceae > Mycobacterium > Mycobacterium decipiens. The sequence continues at coordinate 3,821,787 of NZ_OY970459.1, read as the reverse complement.
CTCGACAATTACGCGTTCGTGCGCACCTCCGGGTACCTGGCCGGTCCGCACGACGTGTACGTGTCGATGAACATGGTCCGCAAGAACGGCTTGCGTCGTGGTGACGCGGTGACCGGTGCGGTCCGAGTGCCCAAAGAAGGCGAGCAACCCAACCAGCGGCAGAAGTTCAACCCGCTGGTCCGCCTGGACAGCATCAACGGCGGATCGGTCGATGACGCCAAGAAGCGGCCGGATTTCTCCAAGCTGACGCCGTTGTACCCCAACCAGCGGCTTCGTCTGGAAACCACCACAGAGCGGCTCACCACCCGGGTCATCGACCTGATCATGCCGATCGGCAAGGGCCAGCGCGCACTGATCGTGTCGCCGCCCAAGGCGGGCAAGACGACGATCCTGCAGGATATCGCCAACGCGATCACCAAGAACAACCCGGAATGCCACCTCATGGTCGTGCTCGTCGACGAGCGGCCGGAGGAGGTCACCGACATGCAGCGCTCGGTCAAAGGCGAGGTCATCGCATCAACCTTCGACCGGCCGCCGTCGGACCACACGTCGGTCGCCGAGCTGGCCATTGAACGCGCCAAGCGGCTGGTGGAGCAGGGCAAGGACGTCGTGGTGCTGCTCGACTCGATCACCCGGCTGGGCCGCGCCTACAACAACGCGTCGCCGGCGTCGGGCCGCATCCTGTCCGGTGGTGTCGACTCCACCGCGCTGTATCCGCCCAAGCGCTTCCTCGGCGCCGCCCGCAATATCGAGGAGGGCGGGTCGCTGACCATCATCGCCACCGCGATGGTCGAAACCGGCTCCACCGGTGACACGGTCATCTTCGAGGAGTTCAAGGGCACCGGCAACGCCGAGCTCAAGCTGGATCGCAAGATCTCTGAGCGGCGGGTTTTCCCCGCGGTCGACGTCAACCCGTCCGGCACCCGCAAGGACGAGCTGCTGCTGTCACCCGACGAATTCGCCATCGTGCACAAGCTGCGCCGGGTGCTGTCGGGCCTGGATTCGCACCAAGCCATCGACCTGTTGATGTCGCAGCTGCGCAAAACGAAGAACAACTACGAGTTCCTGGTGCAGGTATCCAAGACGACACCGGGGTCAATGGATAACGACTGACGCGCGGCGTCTTGCCGCCGCGTCGATGTCGGTCGGGAATGCGTCCACGCATCTCGGTGTTTGGGGAGATGGTGGTTGACCTGGCATAATCGGCTCTCGGCCCAATCCGGGACCGCATTTGGTTCTCGGAGTTCCCGACCGCCGCATCGGACCGGGGGCCAGGCGGCCGCCAACGATCGAAGAGGACAGCATGAAATCTGGCATTCATCCCGCATACGAAGAGACCACGGTGATCTGCGGATGCGGCAACACCTTCCAGACGCGTAGCACCAAGCCGGGAGGCCGCATTGTGGTCGAGGTTTGCTCGCAGTGCCATCCGTTCTACACCGGAAAGCAGAAGATCCTCGACAGCGGTGGCCGGGTGGCCCGCTTCGAGAAGCGGTACGGCAAGCGCAAGGTCGGAGCCGACAAGGAGTCAACCGACAAATAGCTGGACTACCGACGCCCGCACTGTGCGAACCCGCACAGGCCGGGCGTCGGTTCGCGTTCGGGGTCAGGGCTCGCGGAAGGGAGGTTGACATGACGCAGCCGGTGTCGACGATTGATGTGCTGCTCGCCGAACACGCCGAGCTCGAGCTCGCGTTGGCGGATCCCGAGTTGCACAGCAACCCGGCCGAGGCGCGCAAGGTCGGTCGCCGGTTTGCCCGATTGGCCCCGATCGTCGCCACCCACCGCAAGCTGGCGTCCGCACGCGACGACCTTGAGACGGCGCGCGAGCTGGCCGCCGCCGACGAGTCGTTCACCGCAGAGGTCGCCGAATTGGAGGCCCAGGTAGCCGAATTGGATGTCCAGCTCACCGACATGCTGGCGCCGCGCGATCCGCACGATGCCGACGACATCGTCTTGGAAGTCAAATCCGGTGAGGGGGGCGAAGAATCGGCATTGTTCGCCGCCGATTTGGCCAGGATGTACATCCGCTACGCGGAGCGGCACGGCTGGACTGTGACGGTGCTGGACGAAACCACCTCGGATCTGGGTGGATACAAGGACGCGACGTTGGCGATTGCTAGCAAGGGCGACACGGCCGACGGGGTATGGTCGCGCATGAAGTTCGAGGGCGGGGTGCACCGGGTACAACGGGTTCCGGTAACGGAATCCCAAGGCCGCGTGCATACTTCGGCGGCGGGTGTGCTGGTCTACCCCGAGCCGGAGGAAGTTGGCGAGGTGCAGATCGACGAGTCGGATCTGCGCGTCGACGTGTACCGGTCTTCGGGCAAGGGTGGCCAAGGTGTTAATACGACCGATTCCGCGGTTCGCATCACCCATGTGCCCACCGGGATCGTCGTCACCTGTCAAAACGAGCGATCGCAGTTACAGAACAAAACGCGTGCGTTGCAGGTGCTCGCCGCTCGCCTGCAGGCAATCGCCGAGGAGCAGGCGCTGGCCGACGCATCCGCGGACCGGGCCAGCCAAATCCGTACAGTGGACCGCAGCGAACGCATTCGCACCTACAACTTCCCGGAGAGCCGGATCACCGACCACCGGATCGGCTACAAGTCACACAATCTCGATCAGGTTCTAGCCGGGGACCTGGACGCGTTATTCGACGCTCTGGCCGCCGCGGACAAACAGTCCCGGTTGCAACAGTCATGACCACGCTGCGGCGGGCCATCGACTCGGCTGCGGCGCTGTTGGCCGAAGCGGGGGTCGACTCAGCGCGTTGCGATGCCGAACAGTTGGCCGCCCACCTGGCGGGCACGGACCGCGGCCGGCTGCCACTGCTCGAGCCGCCCGGCGAGGAGTTCTTCGGGCGTTACCGCGACGTCGTCACCGCTCGCTCGCGGCGGGTGCCGCTGCAGCATCTCATCGGGACGGTCTCATTCGGGCCGGTGGTGCTACAGGTCGGCCCGGGCGTGTTCATACCGCGCCCGGAGACCGAGGCCATCTTGGCCTGGGCCACCGCGCAGCCGCTTCCGGCGCGGCCGTTGATCGTCGACGCATGCACCGGCTCTGGTGCATTGGCGGTCGCCCTGGCCCGGCACTACCCCGCGGCCCGGGTCCTCGGCATCGACGACTCGGTCGCCGCGCTTGACTACGCACGGCGCAATGCGGCGGGTACCGCGGTTGAACTGGTGCGCGCCGACGTCACCACGCCTGGCTTGCTTCCCGAACTCGACGGGCAGGTCGATCTCGTCGTGGCCAACCCGCCTTACGTTCCCGACAACCCAGCTTCGCATGCCGTCCTGGAGCCCGAAGTAGCACAACATGATCCGCATCATGCGCTGTTTGGCGGGCCGGACGGGATGGCGGTGATAGCCGCGCTTCTCGGGCTCGCCGGGCGCTGGTTGCGCCCCGGTGGCCTGTTTGCCGTCGAGCATGACGACACCACATCGGCGCTGACTGTCGCGTTAGTCAGCGGCGCAGGAGTCTTCGAAAGCGTACGGGCCTGCACAGATCTGACCGGCCGACCCAGGTTCGTGACGGCGCGCAGGTCGAGCAGCGCCGGCTCGCGGGGGAGGAGCGGCGCCATTGACTTGCGGCGTGACGATGCAGAGCGAAGCGATGATGAGGAGCGGCGCCATTGACTTGCGGCGTGACGATGCAGAGCGAAGCGATGATGAGGAGCGGCGCCATTGACTTGCGGCGTGACGATGCAGAGCGAAGCGATGATGAGGAGCGGCGCCATTGACTTGCGGCGTGACGATGCAGAGCGAAGCGATGATGAGGAGCGGCGCCATTGACTTGCGGCGTGACGATGCAGAGCGAAGCGATGATGAGGAGCGGCGCCATTGACTTGCGGCGTGACGATGCAGAGCGAAGCGATGATGAGGAGCGGCGCCATTGACTTGCGGCGTGACGATGCAGAGCGAAGCGATGATGAGGAGCGGCGCCATTGACTTGCGGCGTGACGATGCAGAGCGAAGCGATGATGAGGAGCGGCGCCATTGACTTGCGGCGTGACGATGCAGAGCGAAGCGATGATGAGGAGCGGCGCCATTGACTGAAGCGTTCGACTGCGCTGACCCCGAGCAACGTTCGCGCGGAATCGCTGCTGCGGTAGGGGCGCTCAAGGCCGGCGGACTGATTGTGATGCCGACGGACACGGTTTACGGCATCGGCGCCGACGCCTTCGACCGCACCGCGGTGGATGCGCTGCTGTCGGCCAAGGGGCGTGGACGCGATATGCCGGTGGGTGTGCTGGTCGGCTCCTGGCACACGATCGAAGGGCTCGTCTACTCCATGCCCGATGGGGCCCGAGAACTGATTCGCGCATTCTGGCCCGGCGCGCTAAGCCTGGTTGTGGTGCAAGCGCCGTCCCTGCAGTGGGATCTTGGTGATGCCCACGGCACGGTGATGCTGCGAATGCCGCTGCACCCGGTTGCCATCGAGTTGTTGCGTGAGGTGGGGCCGATGGCAGTATCCAGCGCCAACGTCTCGGGCCGGCCGCCGGCCGTCGACGCCGTGGAGGCACGCCGTCAACTCGGCGATCACGTCGAGGTCTATCTCGACGCGGGTCCATCCGCACAGCAGGCGGCTTCGACGATCGTCGACCTGACCGGAGGCACCCCGCGCGTGCTGCGGCAGGGTCCGGTCAGCACCGAACGGATCGCGACAGTGCTGGGGATGGACACGGCGAGTTTGATCGGCTAGCCGCCGAACGTGCACTCACTGCGAAGATTCGGCCGATTTTTCGCCGTGGATGCACGCTCGGCGCCGGTGGCAGAGCGGTCATAGGAGTCTCAGGTTGGTGCAGTACGGTCTCGAGGTGTCCAGCGATGTGGCCAGCCCTGCCGGTGGCTTGCTCGCCCTGACCTATGGCGGTGCCGGTGTCCCGCTGCGCGAGCTTGTGCTAGTCGGGTTGACCGCGGCGATCGTCACCTACTTCGCGACCGGTCCGGTGCGGGTGCTGGCCACTCGCTTGGGAGCCGTCGCCTACCCGCGGGAACGGGATGTGCATGTGCAGCCAACCCCTCGGATGGGTGGGTTGGCGATGTTCCTCGGCATTGTCGGCGCCGTCTTTCTTGCCTCCCAGCTACCGGCACTCACCCGGGGGTTCGTCTATTCCACCGGGATGCCCGCGGTGCTGGTGGCCGGTGCGGTGATCATGGGCATCGGTCTGATCGACGACCGTTGGGGCCTGGATGCGCTGACGAAGTTCGCCGGCCAGATCACCGCGGCAAGCGTGCTGGTCACCATGGGGGTCGCCTGGAGTGTCCTGTACATCCCGATAGGTGGTGTCGGCACCATCGTGTTGGACCAGGCTTCCTCGATCCTGCTCACCCTGGCGCTGACCGTTTCGATCGTCAACGCGATGAACTTCGTCGACGGTCTCGATGGGCTGGCCGCCGGACTGGGCCTCATCACGGCACTGGCGATCTGCATGTTCTCGGTGGGTCTGCTTCGTGACCACGGTGGTGACGTTTTGTACTACCCGCCGGCCGTGATCTCGGTCGTGCTCGCCGGCGCCTGCCTCGGCTTTCTGCCACACAACTTCCACCGGGCCAAGATCTTCATGGGCGATTCCGGATCGATGCTGATCGGCTTGATGCTCGCCGCCGCTTCCACCACCGCGGCCGGGCCGATCTCCCAGAATGCGTACGGCGCTCGCGACGTGTTTGCTCTGCTGTCGCCGTTCCTACTGGTGGTGGCGGTCATGTTTGTGCCAATGCTCGACCTGCTGCTGGCGATCGTGCGCCGCACCCGTGCGGGCCGCAGCGCGTTCAGCCCCGACAAGATGCACCTCCACCACCGGTTGCTGCAGATCGGCCATTCACATCGCCGGGTGGTGCTGATCATCTACCTGTGGGTGGGCATCGTTGCCTTCGGCGCCGCGAGCTCGATCTTCTTCGACCCGCGCGACACCGCGGCGGTGATGCTGGGCGCGCTCGTGGTCGCCGGCGTCGCGACATTGATCCCGCTGTTGCGCCGTAGCGACGACTATTACGACGAGGAGTACGACCCGGACTTGGACTGAGCTGGCCGAGTCTACGACAAGGAGTAGTAGCGGCGTGTTCCTTGTGGTACGGTGCTGGTAGAACCCCGAAAGAAACCTCGCGGGTTGCCGGCCCCCCGGCCCATCGGATGTGTATCCGGTCGCGCCGATTCACGACCGACATAGGGAGCTACCCCTTGGGTGTTTCCAGCGCGACGACTGCGATACGCTCGGCGGGCCACCGATCAGTCGATCGGGCGGTTTCCGCTCCATCAACCCGGGATGAGGTGCTGCAGTGACGACACCAGCGCAAGACGCGCCGTTGGTGTTTCCCTCTGTTGCTTTCCGTCCGATTCGCCTTTTTTTCATCAGCGTCGTACTGACCGCAGTGGCGATGCTCGTCGCCGGCTTGTCCGGTCACGTGATGGTCGGGGTGTTCTTGGGCATCGGGTTGCTACTGGGTTTGCTCAATGCCCTCCTGGTGCGACGCTCGGTCGACTCGATCACCGCGAAGGAACATCCGCTGAAAAGCTCGATGGCCATCAACTCGGCGTCGCGACTGGCGATTATCACCATCCTCGGACTGATCATCGCCTATATTTTCCGGCCGGCCGGATTGGGCGTGGTGTTCGGCCTGGCGCTCTTCCAGGTGCTACTGGTGGCATCGACGGCGCTGCCGGTCTGGAAAAAGTTGCGGACTGCGTCCGCGGAGCCGGGCACAACCTATTCTTCCAAGGGCCAGTCGGCGGGATCGGAAGGGAGCAGCGCGAGTGATGACTGAGACGATCCTGGCCGCCCAGATCGAGGTGGGCGAGCACCACACGGCTACGTGGCTCGGGATGACCGTCAACACCGACACGGTGCTGTCGACAGCGATCGCCGCGGTGATCGTGATCGCGCTGGCCTTCTATCTGCGCGCCAAGGTCACCTCGACGGACGTGCCCGGGGGCGTGCAGTTGTTCTTCGAGGCGATCACCATCCAGATGCGCAATCAGGTCGAAGGCGCCATCGGGATGCGGATTGCTCCGTTCGTGTTGCCACTCGCGGTGACCATCTTCGTGTTCATCCTGATCTCCAACTGGCTGTCCGTCCTCCCCGTGCAGTACACCGACAAACAAGGGCACACCACCGAGTTGCTCAAACCGGCAGCCGCGGACATCAATTACGTGCTGGCGCTGGCTCTGTTCGTCTTTGTCTGCTACCACACCGCCGGAATTTGGCGCCGCGGCATCGTCGGACACCCGATCAAGCTGCTCAAGGGTCACGTGGCGATATTGGCGCCGATCAACCTCGTCGAAGAAGTGGCCAAGCCGATCTCGCTGTCGCTCCGACTTTTCGGCAACATCTTCGCCGGCGGCATTCTGGTCGCTCTGATCGCGCTGTTTCCGCCGTACATCATGTGGGCGCCGAATGCGATCTGGAAAGCGTTTGACTTGTTCGTCGGCGCGATCCAGGCGTTCATTTTCGCGCTGCTGACAATCTTGTACTTCAGCCAAGCCATGGAGCTAGAAGACGAACACCACTAAGACGGTGGTAATCCGATACCAGAGTTATCAAGGAGGATAAAGGAAATGGACCCCACTATCGCTGCCGGCGCCCTTATTGGCGGTGGATTGATCATGGCCGGCGGCGCCATCGGCGCCGGTATCGGTGACGGCGTCGCGGGTAACGCGCTTATCTCCGGCGTCGCCCGGCAACCCGAGGCGCAGGGACGGCTGTTCACTCCGTTCTTCATCACGGTCGGTTTGGTCGAGGCGGCCTACTTCATCAATCTGGCCTTTATGGCGTTGTTCGTCTTCGCCACCCCCGTCAAGTAATTCGTCGCTGACCGTTGTAATGGGTAGCAATGGGTGAAATGAGCTCTATTGTCCTGGCCGCCAGCCAGGTAGCAGAGGGAGCAGAGGAAGGCGGCAAGACCAACAACTTCCTCGTTCCTAACGGCACCTTTTTCGTCGTGCTGGCGATCTTCCTGGTGGTGCTCGGCGTCATTGGCACCTTCGTGGTGCCGCCGATCTTGAAGGTCTTGCGGGAACGTGACGCCATGGTCACTAAGACGCTGGCCGACAGCAAGAATGCGGCCGAGCAGTTCGCCGCGGCCCAGGCCGATTACGAAGAAGCCATGACCGAAGCGCGAGTCCAGGCCTCGACCTTCCGCGATAATGCCCGGGCAGAGGGCCGTAAGGTCGTCGAAGACGCGCGCGCCCGTGCCGAGCAGCAGGTGGCATCGACGTTGCAATCGGCGAACGAGCAACTGAAGCGGGAGAGGGACGCCGTGGAACTGGATCTGCATGCCCACGTGGGCGCGATGTCGGCGACGCTGGCCAGTCGAATTCTCGGTGTCGACCTGACCGCCTCAGCTGCGACGAGGTAACTGCGGATGTCGACATTTATCGGACAGCTGTTCGGGTTCGCGGTCATCGTTTATCTGGTGTGGCGGTTTGTCGTGCCGCTCGTGGGGCGGTTGATGTCGGCACGGCAGGACACGGTGCGCCAACAGTTGGCGGACGCGGCGGCGGCCGCCAAGCGGCTGGCGGAGGCGAGTCAGGCGCACGCGAAGGCGGTTGAAGAGGCCAAGTCGGAGGCGCAACGGGTCGTCGAAGAGGCCAGGACGGACGCCGAACGCATCGCAGAACAATTGGAGACGCAGGCCGGCGTCGAGGCGGAACGCATCAAAGTGCAGGGTGCCCGCCAGGTCGACCTCGTCCGGGCACAGCTGACCCGTCAGCTTCGTCTGGAGCTCGGCCACGAATCGGTGCGCCAGGCAAGGGAATTGGTACGTGACCACGTCGCCGACCCGGCGCAACAGTCGGCCACCGTCGACCGCTTCCTAGACGAGCTCGATGCGATGGCGCCCGCTGTGGCCGACATCGAGTACCCGCTGCTGGCCAAGATGCGCTCGGCGAGCCGGCGAGCGCTGACCAGCCTGGTGGGTCGGTTCGGCGCTATAGCCAAGGACCTGGACAATCAGGGACTTAGCACCCTTGCCGGCGAGCTGGTGTCGGTAGGGAGACTGCTGGACCGCGAGGCCGTCGTCACCCGCTATCTCACCGTGCCGGCCGAGGACGCGGCGCCCCGGGTCCGGTTGATCGAGCGGCTGGTGTCCGGCAAGGTCGGCGCGCCCACACTCGACGTGTTGCGGGCGGCCGTATCGGAGCGCTGGTCGGCCAATTCCGATCTGATCGATGCCATCGAGCACGTGTCGCGACAGGCGTTGTTGGAAGTTGCCGAGCGTGATGGTCAGGTCGACGAGGTAGAAGACCAGTTATTCCGGTTCTCCCGCATTCTCGACGCGCAGCCCCGGCTTGCCATCCTGTTGGGCGACTACGCCGTTCCAGCCGAAGGCCGAGTCCAGTTGCTGCGCAAGGTGCTTGAGCGCGCCGACAGCACCGTCAACCCGGTCGTGGTCGCGCTGCTATCCCAGACCGTCGAGCTGTTGCGGGGTCAGCCGGTTGAGGCGTCGGTGGTGTTCCTGGCCGAAGTTGCGGTGGCGCGCCGCGGCGAAGTCGTCGCCCAAGTAGGCGCGGCGGCCGAACTCAGCGATGCCCAGCGCACTCGCCTCACCGAGGTGCTGAGCCGCATTTACGGTCACCCTGTAACCGTGCAACTGCAGATCGACGCCACACTGCTGGGTGGACTGCTCATCGCGGTCGGTGACGAGGTGATCGACGGTACGCTCTCGTCTCGTCTCACCGCGGCCGAAGCGCAACTGCCCGACTGAACCCGAACTAGTCAGCACAAACGGAAGTAGGAAGACGAAAAGCCATGGCTGAGTTGACAATCCCCGCTGATGACATTCAGAGCGCAATCGAAGAGTATGTAAGCTCCTTCACCTCCGACACCAGCCGTGAGGAAGTCGGCTCCGTTGTCGATGCCGGGGATGGCATCGCACACGTCGAGGGTTTGCCATCGGTGATGACCCAGGAGCTGCTCGAGTTCCCGGGTGGAATCCTTGGCGTCGCACTTAATCTCGACGAGCACAGCGTCGGCGCGGTGATCCTGGGCGACTTCGAGAACATCGAAGAAGGCCAACAGGTCAAGCGCACCGGCGAAGTCCTCTCGGTTCCGGTTGGCGACGGGTTCTTGGGGCGGGTGGTCAATCCGCTCGGCCAGCCGATCGACGGGCGCGGCGACATCGAGTCCGATACTCGGCGCGCGCTGGAGCTTCAGGCCCCGTCGGTGGTGCAGCGGCAAGGGGTGAAGGAGCCGCTGCAGACCGGGATCAAGGCTATCGACGCGATGACCCCGATCGGTCGCGGCCAGCGCCAGCTGATCATCGGCGACCGCAAGACCGGCAAGACAGCAGTCTGTGTCGACACCATCCTCAACCAGCGGCAGAACTGGGAGTCCGGCGATCCCAAGAAGCAGGTGCGCTGCGTATACGTGGCCATCGGGCAGAAGGGCACCACCATCGCCGCCGTGCGCCGCACGTTGGAGGAGGGCGGTGCGATGGAATACACGACCATCGTCGCGGCCGCGGCGTCGGAATCCGCCGGCTTCAAATGGCTTGCCCCGTATACCGGTTCGGCAATCGCCCAACATTGGATGTACGAGGGCAAACATGTGCTGATCATCTTCGACGACCTGACCAAGCAGGCCGAGGCATATCGTGCGATCTCGCTGCTGCTGCGGCGTCCGCCCGGCCGCGAAGCCTACCCCGGCGACGTGTTCTATCTGCACTCGCGCCTGCTGGAACGCTGCGCCAAATTGTCCGACGACCTCGGCGGCGGCTCGCTGACCGGTTTGCCGATCATCGAGACCAAGGCCAATGACATCTCGGCCTATATCCCGACCAACGTCATCTCGATCACCGACGGGCAATGCTTCCTCGAGACCGACCTGTTCAACCAGGGGGTCCGGCCGGCCATCAACGTCGGTGTGTCGGTGTCCCGGGTCGGCGGCGCGGCGCAAATCAAGGCAATGAAAGAGGTGGCGGGAAGTCTGCGGTTGGACCTTTCGCAGTACCGCGAGCTGGAGGCCTTCGCCGCCTTTGCTTCCGATTTGGATGCCGCATCGAAGGCGCAGCTAGAGCGTGGCGCCCGGCTGGTCGAGCTGCTGAAGCAGCCGCAATCTCAACCCATGCCCGTTGAGGAGCAAGTGGTCTCGATCTTCTTGGGCACCGGAGGCCACCTGGACTCGGTGCCAGTCGAGGACGTCCGGCGATTCGAAACCGAACTACTGGACCACATGCGGGCCTCCGAAGAAGAGATCCTGACTGAGATCCGGGATAGCCAGAAGCTCACCGACGAAACCGCAGACAAGCTCACCGAGGTCATCAAGAACTTCAAGAAGGGCTTCGCGGCCACCGGTGGCGGCTCGGTGGTGCCCGACGAACATGTCGAGGCCCTCGACGAGGAGAAGCTTGCCAAGGAAGCGGTAAAGGTCAAAAAGCCGGCGCCGAAGAAGAAGAAATAGCTAACCATGGCTGCCACACTTCGCGAACTACGCGGGCGGATCCGCTCGGCGGGGTCGATCAAGAAGATCACCAAGGCCCAGGAGCTGATCGCGACGTCGCGTATCGCCAGGGCCCAGGCTCGGCTCGAATCCGCCCGGCCCTACGCCTTCGAGATCACCCGGATGCTCACCACCCTGGCCGCCGAAGCCGCCCTGGACCATCCGCTGCTCGCGGAGCGCGCGGAGGCGAAACGGGCAGGCGTGCTGGTGGTTTCGTCTGATCGTGGTTTGTGCGGCGCGTACAACGCCAGCATTTTCCGTCGCTCTGAGGAGCTGTTCTCCCTGCTGCGGGGGGAAGGGAAGACGCCGGTGCTGTACGTGGTGGGCCGGAAGGCGCAGAACTACTACAGCTTCCGGAACTGGGACATCACCGAGTCGTGGACGGGCTTCTCCGAGCAACCCACGTACGAGAATGCCGCGGAGATCGCCTCGACCTTGGTCGATGCGTTCATGTTGGGCACCGGTGAGGGCGAGGATCAACAGTCCGATACCGACGAGGGCGTCGACGAACTGCACATCGTCTACACCGAGTTCAAGTCGATGCTGTCGCAATCCGCCGAGGCCCACCGGATCGCCCCCATGGTGGTGGAGTACGTCGAGGAAGATGCCGGACCGCGCGCGCTGTACTCGTTCGAGCCGGACGCGACGACGTTGTTCGAGTCGCTGCTACCTCGATACCTGACTACCCGCGTGTACGCCGCGCTGCTGGAGTCCGCGGCATCGGAGCTGGCCTCGCGGCAACGTGCGATGAAGTCGGCCACCGACAACGCAGACGACCTGATCAAGGCCCTGACGCTGATGGCAAACCGCGAGCGGCAGGCCCAGATCACCCAGGAAATTAGCGAAATCGTCGGTGGCGCAAATGCGCTCGCCGAAGCCCGCTAGGCCAAGCTAGGTTAGCCCCACGAGGAAGCGAAGAAGATATGACTGCTACGACTGAGAAAACCGACACCAGCGGCCGCGTGGTACGGGTCACCGGGCCCGTCGTCGACGTCGAGTTTCCGCGTGGTTCCATCCCGGAGCTGTTCAACGCGCTGAACGCGGAGATCACCTTCGAGTCGCTGGCCAAAACCCTCACATTGGAGGTGGCGCAGCATCTCGGCGACAACTTGGTGCGCACGATCTCGCTGCAGCCGACCGACGGCCTGGTGCGCGGCGTCGCGGTGACCGACACCGGTAAGTCGATCTCCGTGCCGGTCGGTGAAGAGGTGAAGGGCCACGTCTTCAACGCATTGGGTCATTGCCTGGACGAGCCGGGGTACGGCGAAGAGTTCGAACACTGGTCGATTCACCGCAAGCCGCCGGCCTTCGAGGAGCTGGAGCCACGCACCGAGATGCTCGAAACCGGGCTGAAGGTCGTCGATCTGCTGACTCCGTATGTGCGTGGCGGCAAGATCGCACTGTTCGGCGGTGCCGGGGTGGGTAAGACGGTGCTGATCCAGGAGATGATCAACCGCATCGCGCGAAACTTCGGTGGTACGTCGGTGTTCGCGGGTGTGGGGGAGCGTACCCGCGAGGGCAACGACCTGTGGGTTGAGCTTGCCGAAGCCAATGTCCTCAAGGACACCGCGCTGGTATTCGGTCAGATGGACGAGCCGCCCGGCACCCGTATGCGGGTTGCGCTGTCCGCGCTGACGATGGCCGAATGGTTCCGTGACGAGGCGGGCCAGGACGTGCTGCTGTTCATCGACAACATCTTCCGGTTCACCCAGGCCGGTTCGGAGGTGTCGACTTTGCTCGGTCGCATGCCGTCGGCGGTGGGCTACCAGCCCACGTTGGCCGACGAGATGGGCGAGCTGCAGGAGCGCATCACCTCAACGCGGGGACGTTCGATTACCTCGATGCAGGCGGTCTATGTGCCCGCCGACGACTACACCGACCCGGCTCCGGCGACGACGTTCGCGCATCTGGACGCGACTACGGAGTTGTCCCGTGCCGTGTTCTCCAAGGGCATCTTCCCCGCCGTGGACCCGCTGGCGTCGAGTTCGACCATCCTGGACCCCGGCGTCGTCGGTGACGAGCACTACCGCGTGGCGCAGGAGGTCATCCGGATCCTGCAGCGATACAAGGACCTTCAGGACATCATTGCGATCCTGGGCATCGACGAGCTGTCTGAGGAGGACAGGCAGTTGGTCGGACGGGCGCGGCGGATTGAGCGCTTCCTGTCGCAGAACATGATGGCGGCCGAACAATTCACCGGCCAGCCGGGTTCGACCGTTCCGGTGAAGGAGACCATCGAGGCATTCGACCGTTTGTGCAAGGGTGAGTTCGACCACGTACCCGAGCAGGCCTTCTTCTTGATCGGTGGTCTCGACGACTTGGCGAAGAAGGCCGAGAGCCTCGGCGCCAAGCTGTAGGAGTTCAGCCGGCTTGAAAGGGGCGATGAAAGGTGGTGTGGCATGGCCGAATTGAACATTGAGATCGTCGCCGTCGACCGGAAGATCTGGTCGGGCAAGGCAAAGTTCCTCTTCACCCGCACCACCGTCGGCGAGATCGGCATCCTGCCCCGCCACATTCCGTTGGTGGCCCAACTGGTCGATGACGCCATGGTGCGGGTCGAGCGGGAAGGAGAAAAGGATCTGCGGGTCGCGGTGGATGGCGGTTTCCTGTCGGTGACCGAGGAGGGGATCAGCATTCTCGCCGAATCCGCCGAGTTCGAGTCGGAGATCGACGAGAGCGCCGCTAAACGCGATTCCGAGTCCGACGATCCCCGTATCGCCGCCAGGGGGCGCGCCCGATTGCGCGCCGTCGGCGCGATCGACTAGCACACCGATGAGCGCGCCCATGATCGGCATGGTCGTGCTCGTCGTCGTTCTGGGGTCGGCAGTTCTGGCCTTGAGTTATCGACTGTGGAAGCTGCGCCAGGGCGGAACGGCTGGGATCATGCGGGACATCCCCGCGATCGGAGGTCACGGCTGGCGGCACGGCGTGATCCGCTATCGCGGCGGCGAGGCAGCGTTCTACCGGCTATCCAGTCTGCGCCTGTGGCCGGATCGTCGGCTCAGCAGACGAGGCGTGGAAATCATTTCCCGGCGCGCACCCCGTGGCGACGAGTTCGACATCATGACCGACGAGATTGTTGTCGTGGAACTGCGTGACGGCACCCAGGACCGAAGGGAAGGTTACGAGATCGCGCTCGACAGGGGCGCGTTGACCGCATTCCTCTCCTGGCTGGAGTCCCGGCCTTCGCCGCGCGCGCGCCGCCGCAGTGTCTGAGCCAGCGGCAATCTCAAGCGAGCTGCGTTCGCTTGATTCAGCTTTCGCCGCCCGGCCGCCATAGCACGTCACCGTCGGTATTGGCCACCCGAGACAGGATGAACAGCAGGTCCGACAGCCGGTTCAGGTATTTCGCCGGAAATACGCCGACGCTATCCGGGTGAGAGTCGACTGCGGCCCACGCCGATCGCTCCGCCCGACGAACGACGGTGCGGGCGACGTGCAATAACGCCGATAGGGGTGAACCACCGGGTAGGACAAAGGATTTCAGTGCCGGCAGTTCAGCGTTATATGCGTCACACCACCCTTCGAGCCGATCGACATAGGACTGGGTGATTCGCAGCGCAGGATGCCCGGGGCTTTCCACCGGATCTTTCAAGGGGGTCGATAGATCCGCTCCCGCGTCGAACAGGTCATTCTGGATCTGCCGCAACACATCCGTGATTTGCTGGTCGGGGCTGCCAAGCGCGATTGCCACGCCGATAGCGGCGTTCGCCTCGTCGCAGTCCGCGTACGCGATCAGTCGGGGGTCGGTCTTGGCGACCCGGGAGAAATCGCTCAATCCCGTCGTTCCGTCGTCGCCGGTTCGGGTATAGATGCGGGTCAGGTGGACGGCCATGAACAAACCGTACCGCCGGCTGACTTGGCTGACTGACAAGCCAATACCGCTTTACTACACTGACCGGGTGGCTGAGCGTTTCGTCGTGACTGGTGGCAACCGGTTATCAGGCGAAGTCGCTGTCGGGGGTGCCAAGAACAGCGTGCTCAAGCTCATGGCCGCGACCTTGCTCGCCGAAGGCACCAGCACGATCACCAACTGCCCCGACATCCTCGACGTGCCGCTGATGGCGGAGGTATTGCGTGGTCTGGGCGCCACCGTCGAACTCGACGGCGACGTCGCGAGGATCACCTCACCCGACGAACCGAAGTACGACGCCGACTTCGCTGCGGTGCGGCAATTCCGTGCCTCGGTCTGTGTGCTGGGACCGCTGGTCGGGCGGTGCAAGCAGGCCAGGGTCGCGCTGCCGGGTGGTGACGCGATCGGGTCCCGTCCGCTGGATATGCACCAGGCGGGCCTGCGGCAACTGGGCGCCCAGTGCAACATCGAGCACGGTTGCGTGGTGGCCCAGGCAGAGACGTTGCGCGGTGCGGAGATTCAGTTGGAGTTCCCCTCGGTGGGAGCCACCGAGAACATCTTGATGGCCGCCGTGCTGGCCGAGGGCGTCACCACTATTCACAATGCGGCGCGAGAACCCGACGTCGTCGACCTGTGCACGATGTTGAACCAGATGGGCGCACAGGTCGAAGGTGCGGGTTCGCCGACGATGACGATCACCGGCGTCCCGCGCCTGCATCCGACCGAGCATCGGGTGATCGGAGACCGCATCGTCGCCGCCACGTGGGGCATTGCTGCTGCGATGACCCGCGGTGACATATCGGTGACGGGTGTCGACCCGGCGCACCTGCAGCTGGTGCTGCACAAGTTGCACGACGCGGGCGCTACCGTCACCCAGACCGACGACAGTTTCCGCGTGACGCAGTACGAACGCCCCAAGGCTGTCAACGTTGCGACCTTGCCGTTTCCCGGTTTTCCCACGGATCTGCAGCCGATGGCGATCGCCTTGGCTTCGATCGCCGATGGCACATCGATGATCACGGAGAACGTGTTCGAGGCGCGGTTCCGGTTCGTCGAAGAGATGATCCGGCTCGGTGCGGACGCTCGGACCGACGGGCACCACGCCGTGGTGCGGGGTCTTCCGCAACTGTCGAGCGCGCCGGTCTGGTGTTCGGACATCCGTGCCGGGGCGGGCCTGGTGCTGGCGGGGCTGGTCGCGGACGGTGACACCGAGGTCCACGACGTATTCCACATCGATCGCGGATATCCGTTGTTCGTGGAGAACCTGGCCAGTCTCGGCGCCGAGATCGAACGGGTATACTGCTAGCCGACTGTCATCGCACATGGATGACTGAAGCCCGGCTTGACTTCACTACAGGATTTGTATTAAGCTGGCAGGGTTGCCCCGAAGCGGGCAGAAACAAGCAAGAGTGTTGTTTGAGAACTCAATAGTGTGTTTGGTGGTTTTACATTTTTGTTGTTGTTTTTTGGCCATACTCTTGATGCCCCGTTGTCGGGGGTATGGCCGTTTGTTTTGTCAGGATATTTCTGAATTCCTTAGGCTTCCTATGAACGGGAGCGTCTAGGTTTTGTTTGGAGAGTTTGATCCTGGCTCAGGACGAACGCTGGCGGCGTGCTTAACACATGCAAGTCGAACGGAAAGGTCTCTTCGGAGATACTCGAGTGGCGAACGGGTGAGTAACACGTGGGTGATCTGCCCTGCACTTCGGGATAAGCCTGGGAAACTGGGTCTAATACCGAATAGGACCACAGGATTCATGTCTTGTGGTGGAAAGCGATTTAGCGGTGTGGGATGAGCCCGCGGCCTATCAGCTTGTTGGTGGGGTGACGGCCTACCAAGGCGACGACGGGTAGCCGGCCTGAGAGGGTGTCCGGCCACACTGGGACTGAGATACGGCCCAGACTCCTACGGGAGGCAGCAGTGGGGAATATTGCACAATGGGCGCAAGCCTGATGCAGCGACGCCGCGTGGGGGATGACGGCCTTCGGGTTGTAAACCTCTTTCACCATCGACGAAGGTCCGGGTTCTCTCGGATTGACGGTAGGTGGAGAAGAAGCACCGGCCAACTACGTGCCAGCAGCCGCGGTAATACGTAGGGTGCGAGCGTTGTCCGGAATTACTGGGCGTAAAGAGCTCGTAGGTGGTTTGTCGCGTTGTTCGTGAAATCTCACGGCTTAACTGTGAGCGTGCGGGCGATACGGGCAGACTGGAGTACTGCAGGGGAGACTGGAATTCCTGGTGTAGCGGTGGAATGCGCAGATATCAGGAGGAACACCGGTGGCGAAGGCGGGTCTCTGGGCAGTAACTGACGCTGAGGAGCGAAAGCGTGGGGAGCGAACAGGATTAGATACCCTGGTAGTCCACGCCGTAAACGGTGGGTACTAGGTGTGGGTTTCCTTCCTTGGGATCCGTGCCGTAGCTAACGCATTAAGTACCCCGCCTGGGGAGTACGGCCGCAAGGCTAAAACTCAAAGGAATTGACGGGGGCCCGCACAAGCGGCGGAGCATGTGGATTAATTCGATGCAACGCGAAGAACCTTACCTGGGTTTGACATGCACAGGACGCGTCTAGAGATAGGCGTTCCCTTGTGGCCTGTGTGCAGGTGGTGCATGGCTGTCGTCAGCTCGTGTCGTGAGATGTTGGGTTAAGTCCCGCAACGAGCGCAACCCTTGTCTCATGTTGCCAGCACGTAATGGTGGGGACTCGTGAGAGACTGCCGGGGTCAACTCGGAGGAAGGTGGGGATGACGTCAAGTCATCATGCCCCTTATGTCCAGGGCTTCACACATGCTACAATGGCCGGTACAAAGGGCTGCGATGCCGCGAGGTTAAGCGAATCCTTTTAAAGCCGGTCTCAGTTCGGATCGGGGTCTGCAACTCGACCCCGTGAAGTCGGAGTCGCTAGTAATCGCAGATCAGCAACGCTGCGGTGAATACGTTCCCGGGCCTTGTACACACCGCCCGTCACGTCATGAAAGTCGGTAACACCCGAAGCCAGTGGCCTAACCCTTTGGGAGGGAGCTGTCGAAGGTGGGATCGGCGATTGGGACGAAGTCGTAACAAGGTAGCCGTACCGGAAGGTGCGGCTGGATCACCTCCTTTCTAAGGAGCACCACGAAAACGCCCCAACTGGTGGGGCGTAAGCCGTGAGGGGTTCTCGCCTGTAGTGGGCGAAAGCCGGGTGCGCAACAACAAACGAGCCACCAACACACTATTGGGTCCTGAGGCAACACTTGCGTGTGTTTCGCCGGTGTTGTCCCCACCATCTTGGTGGTGGGGTGTGGTGTTTGAGAACTGGATAGTGGTTGCGAGCATCAATGAATGCGCTGCCCGTTAGCGGTGGCGTGTTCTTTGTGCAATTTATATTCTTTGGTTTTTGTTGTGTTTGTAAGTGTCTAAGGGCGCATGGTGGATGCCTTGGCATCGAGAGCCGATGAAGGACGTGGGAGGCTGCGATAAGCCTCGGGGAGCTGTCAACCGAGCGTGGATCCGAGGATTTCCGAATGGGGAAACCCAGCACGAGTGATGTCGTGTTACCCGCACCTGAATATATAGGGTGCGGGGGGAACGCGGGGAAGTGAAACATCTCAGTACCCGTAGGAGAAGAAAACAATTGTGATTCCGCAAGTAGTGGCGAGCGAACGCGGAAAACGGCTAAACCGCACGCATGGGTAACCGGGTAGGGGTTGTGTGTGCGGGGTTGTGGGAGTGATACGTCTCAGCTCTACCCGGCTGAGGGGCAGTTAGAAAGTGTCGTGGTTAGCGGAAGTGGCCTGGGATGGTCTGCCGCAGACGGTGAGAGCCCGGTACGCGAAAACCCGGCACCTGCCTTGTATCAATTCCCGAGTAGCAGCGGGCCCGTGGAATCTGCTGTGAATCTGCCGGGACCACCCGGTAAGCCTAAATACTTCTCGATGACCGATAGCGGATTAGTACCGTGAGGGAATGGTGAAAAGTACCCCGGGAGGGGAGTGAAAGAGTACCTGAAACCGTGTGCCTACAATCCGTCAGAGCCTCCTCGTGGGGTGATGGCGTGCCTTTTGAAGAATGAGCCTGCGAGTCAGGGACATGTCGCGAGGTTAACCCGTGTGGGGTAGCCGCAGCGAAAGCGAGTCTGAATAGGGCGTATCACGCGTGAGCGTGTGTAGTGGCGTGTTCTGGACCCGAAGCGGAGTGATCTACCCATGGCCAGGGTGAAGCGCGGGTAAGACCGCGTGGAGGCCCGAACCCACTTAGGTTGAAGACTGAGGGGATGAGTTGTGGGTAGGGGTGAAAGGCCAATCAAACTCCGTGATAGCTGGTTCTCCCCGAAATGCATTTAGGTGCAGCGTTGCGTGGTTCACCACGGAGGTAGAGCTACTGGATGGCCGATGGGCCCTACTAGGTTACTGACGTCAGCCAAACTCCGAATGCCGTGGTGTCAAGCGTGGCAGTGAGACGGCGGGGGATAAGCTCCGTACGTCGAAAGGGAAACAGCCCAGATCGCCGGCTAAGGCCCCAAAGCGTGTGCTAAGTGGAAAAGGATGTGCAGTCGCAAAGACAACCAGGAGGTTGGCTTAGAAGCAGCCACCCTTGAAAGAGTGCGTAATAGCTCACTGGTCAAGTGATTGTGCGCCGATAATGTAGCGGGGCTCAAGCACACCGCCGAAGCCGCGGCACATCTACTTATGTAGGTGTGGGTAGGGGAGCGTCCCTCATTCAGCGAAGCCACCGGGTGACCGGTGGTGGAGGGTGGGGGAGTGAGAATGCAGGCATGAGTAGCGACAAGGCAAGTGAGAACCTTGCCCGCCGAAAGACCAAGGGTTCCTGGGCCAGGCCAGTCCGCCCAGGGTGAGTCGGGACCTAAGGCGAGGCCGACAGGCGTAGTCGATGGACAACGGGTTGATATTCCCGTACCCGTGTGTGGGCGCCCGTGATGAATCAGCGGTACTAACCACCCAAAACCGGATCGATCACTCCCCTTCGGGGGCGTGGAGTTCTGGCGCTGCGTGGGAACTTCGCTGGTAGTAGTCAAGCGAAGGGGTGACGCAGGAAGGTAGCTGTACCAGTCAGTGGTAATACTGGGGCAAGCCCGTAGGGAGAGCGATAGGCAAATCCGTCGCTCACCAATCCTGAGAGGTGATGCATAGCCGGTTGAGGCGAATTCAGTGATCCTCTGCTGCCAAGAAAAGCCTCTAGCGAGCACACACACGGCCCGTACCCCAAACCGACACAGGTGGTCAGGTAGAGCATACCAAGGCGTACGAGATAACTATGGTTAAGGAACTCGGCAAAATACCCCCGTAACTTCGGGAGAAGGGGGACCGGAATATCGTGAACACCCTTGCGGTGGGAGCGGGATCCGGTCGCAGAAACCAGTGGGGAGCGACTGTTTACTAAAAACACAGGTCCGTGCGAAGTCGCAAGACGATGTATACGGACTGACGCCTGCCCGGTGCTGGAAGGTTAAGAGGACCCGTTAACCCGCAAGGGTGAAGCGGAGAATTTAAGCCCCAGTAAACGGCGGTGGTAACTATAACCATCCTAAGGTAGCGAAATTCCTTGTCGGGTAAGTTCCGACCTGCACGAATGGCGTAACGACTTCCCAACTGTCTCAACCATAGACTCGGCGAAATTGCACTACGAGTAAAGATGCTCGTTACGCGCGGCAGGACGAAAAGACCCCGGGACCTTCACTACAACTTGGTATTGATGTTCGGTACGGTTTGTGTAGGATAGGTGGGAGACTGTGAAACCTCAACGCCAGTTGAGGCGGAGTCATTGTTGAAATACCACTCTGATCGTATTGGGCATCTAACGTCGAACCCTGAATCGGGTTCACGGACAGTGCCTGGCGGGTAGTTTAACTGGGGCGGTTGCCTCCTAAAATGTAACGGAGGCGCCCAAAGGTTCCCTCAACCTGGACGGCAATCAGGTGGCGAGTGTAAATGCACAAGGGAGCTTGACTGCGAGACCTACAAGTCAAGCAGGGACGAAAGTCGGGATTAGTGATCCGGCACCCCCGAGTGGAAGGGGTGTCGCTCAACGGATAAAAGGTACCCCGGGGATAACAGGCTGATCTTCCCCAAGAGTCCATATCGACGGGATGGTTTGGCACCTCGATGTCGGCTCGTCGCATCCTGGGGCTGGAGCAGGTCCCAAGGGTTGGGCTGTTCGCCCATTAAAGCGGCACGCGAGCTGGGTTTAGAACGTCGTGAGACAGTTCGGTCTCTATCCGCCGCGCGCGTCAGAAGCTTGAGGAAACCTGTCCCTAGTACGAGAGGACCGGGACGGACGAACCTCTAGTCCACCAGTTGTCCCACCAGGGGCACCGCTGGATAGCTACGTTCGGACAGGATAACCGCTGAAAGCATCTAAGCGGGAAACCTTCTCCAAGATTAGGCTTCTCACCCTTTTAGAGGGATAAGGCCCCCAGCAGAACACTGGATTGATAGGCCAGACCTGGAAGCTCAGCAATGGGTGCAGGGAACTGGCACTAACCGGCCGAAAACTTACAACACACATCGCAACCACAATCCACTCACGCCGAAAGGCGCGAAACACCACACCCCCCACCATAATCAAATAAATAGAGTTACGGCGGTCACAGCGGCAGGGAAACGCCCGGTCCCATTCCGAACCCGGAAGCTAAGCCTGCCAGCGCCGATGATACTGCCCAGTCAGGGTGGAAAAGTAGGACACCGCCGAACATACACAAAAGCACCCCCTTCCAAATAGGGGGTGCTTTTGTGTATCCGCTAATCGAATAGCGTCAAATTCTTGGTCGAATTCACGGGGGCCCGGCTATTCTCCAGTTCGAGCAGGGCTTGTTTGCGGTCGATTCCGCCACCGTACCCGGTGAGATTTCCGCTGGCGCCGATGACGCGATGACACGGAACGATGATGGCGATGGGATTCCGCCCGTTGGCCAACCCGACGGCGCGTGCCGCACCGGGGGCGCCGATCTGTTCAGCGATCTCTCCATAGGAGCGGGTTTCCCCGTAGGGGATTGTCAGCAATGCCTTCCACACCCGCCGCTGGAATTCCGTGCCTCGCAGGTCGAGCTCCACATCGAACTCGGTGCGCTCGCCGGCGAAATAGGCTTCGAGTTGGTCGACGGCGTCGGCAAACACCTCGTCATGTTGTGTCCAGCCGACGCGGCTCGGCTCATAGGTCTGGTCGGCCATCCGCAGATTTGTTAGCGCGCAGCCATGTCCGGCCAGGGTCAACGGTCCTATCGGACTCTCAATGCGGCGGTAGTGGATCATGCGATCTCCTTTGGTGGCCAATGGTTTACCGGGTGCTCAAGCGTGGTCCACAAATGTTGGGTGGCGTAGGAGCGCCAAGGACGCCACCGGGCGCTGTGCTCCACAAGGGTTCGTTGTTGCGCCGGCAGGCCCAGCTGCTTGGCGGCCAGCCGCAAACCCAGATCGCTGGCGGGAAACGCGTCCGGGTCGCCCAGGCCGCGCATCGCGATCACCTCCGCCGTCCAGGGACCGACCCCCGGCAGCGCAAGCAATTGGCCGCGTGCGCGTGACCAATCGCACCCGGCGTCCAGCGCGATGCTTCCGTCGGCAAGTCCGGCCAGGAGTGCGCTCAGTGTCCGTTGGCGCGCCTTGGGGACCGCCAGATGAGCGGGATCGATCTCAGCGAGCTGCGCGACGGACGGGAAGGCATGGGTCAATCCGCCATGGCGATCGTGGACCGACTCTCCGTAGCCGGTGACAAGTCTGCCCACGAGCGTGCGAGCGGCCTTGGTCGATACCTGTTGGCCAAGTACCGCGCGGACGGCGAGTTCGGCCTCGTCGACCGTGCGGGGAATGCGTTGTCCGGGTGCCTTGGCCACCACCGCGCGCAGGTCCGGGTCATCGCTGAGCGCCTCGACTATCGCCTCGGGGTCGGCGTCCAGGTCCAGCAGCCGTCGGCAACGTGCAGTAGCGGTCATCAGGTCGCGGAAATCATCGAGTACGAGCTGGCAGCGCACGTGATCGGGTGCCGGCGTCAGGCTGACGACGCCGTGGCCCCACGGCAGCCGCAGCGTGCGCCGGTACGCACCGTCGCGGACTTCTTCACAACCCGGCACGGCGGTGGCCGCCAGATGACCGAAGACACCCTCATAGGCGAATGGTGCGCGGACCGGCAGCCGTAGCGACACCACCCCCGCTGACGTTGCGCCAGAACCGAATCGGGTGGCAGCGCGCTTGCGCAATGCCGTCGGGGTGGTGTCGCACACCAGGCGCACGGTGTCGTTGAACTGACGGATGCTGGAGAACCCGGCGGCGAATGCGACATCGCCGAAGGGTAGGTCTGTGGTCTCGATCAGCACCCGGGCGGCCTGCACGCGTTGGGCGCGGGCCAGAGCAAGCGGGCCGGCGCCGACCTCGGCCGCCAACAGCCGCTCCAGCTGGCGAGTGGTGTAACCGAGTTGGGCGGCAAGGCCGGTGACACCGTCGCGGTCCACGGTTCCGTCGGCAATCAGCCGCATTGCCCGGGCGACGACGTCACCGCGGACATTCCACTCCGGAGATCCCGCAGACGCGTCGGGACGGCACCGCTTACAGGCGCGAAAGCCTTCCCGCTGAGCGGCCGCTGCGGTTGGTAGGAACCTCACGTTGCGGGCGAACGGTGGCCGGACGGGACAGCTGGGCCGGCAGTAGATCCGCGTGGTCAGTACCGCGATGACGAACCAGCCGTCGAACCGAGCGTCCTTGGACTGTACGGCTCGATAGCAATGTTCGAAATCTTCATGCACAGTTCGACCATTTCACCTGCCCGGCGACATGACTAGCGGAAAATCGACATCAATGTGGGCGCGGGCCGATGCGCCGCGATTACCGGCCGGGTTCGGCGGGCTCGCGCGGCGAGGCCAGCCGGGTGGGTTGATCGTGTCCGCGAAGTGTCACCGTCTCGCCCAAAGACCAACGGGCACGTTCATTTTCGCTGGCGCCGCGCAGTGTGTCCGAAGACGCTAGCAGCTTTCCGGGGTGTGATTTGGCCAGTTCGCATAGCCGGGCCGCCTCGTTGACCGGCTCGCCGATTACCGTGTATTCAAACCGTTGCCGGGCGCCAACGTTGCCGGCGACAACCTGGCCTGCCGCCGCCCCGATGCCGGCCTGACACTCCGGCATCTCGCTGGCGAGCCGATCGGCCATGGCCCGCGCGGCGGCCAGCGCGGCGTCTTCGGGATGGTCGAGGCGGTTGGGGGCGCCGAAGATTGCCAGCGCGGCGTCCCCCTCGAACTTGTTGACCAGCCCACTGTGGCGGTCGACTTCGTCGACGACGATCGCGAAAAACCGGTTGAGCAGCGTGACGACGTCGGCAGCAGGCTGGCTGGTCACCAGCTGGGTGGAGCCCACGATGTCGACGAATATGACGGCGACGTGGCGTTCTTCGCCGCCCAGTTTGGGTCGCTCGCGTTCGGCGGCGGCGGCGACCTCGCGCCCGACGTGGCGGCCGAACAGATCGCGTACCCGTTCACGCTCGCGCAGGCCGTCGACCATCGCGTTGAAACCACGTTGCAGCTCACCGAGTTCGGTTCCGTCGAACACCACCAGATCGCCGCGCAGATCACCGTGCTCGACACGCCTGAGTGCCGCGCGCACGACCCGCACCGGCGTCGCGGTAAGCCAGGCCATGATCCACATCAGGATGAACCCGAACACCAAGGTGGCCGCCGAGATGATCAGCACGCCCATCGCGAACTGCAGCAAAGAGAGATTGCGTAGCACCATTTCGAAGGTCGCCAACAGGGCGATGCCAACGACGGGCACGCCCGAGCCGAGCAGCCACACCGTCATGGTTCGGCCCATGATGCCCGGGGCCAGGCGCCGGGGCGGTGGTCCGGCGGCGAGAGCCTGGGCGGCCACCGGGCGCAGCGCGAACTCGGTGACCAGGTAGCTGCCGGTAGCGACGAGTACGCCGCAAAACGTGACCGCAACCAGGAAGCGGGGGATGAACATGCCGTTGACCAGTCCGTAGAGGGTGGTCAGCAGTACCGCGCCGAATCCCCACAGGATGAGGTCGACGATGGCGACTCGCCAGGCCGCCAGGAAGGTATTGCGCTCGTCGTCGTGGGTAGGTGGGCGCTCTTCGATCGCCCAGCGCAGCGCGAGCGTGGTCCGGCGGGTAATCCAATACGTGCCCAGCGCCAAGGCGGTCGCGATGTAGGCCGGCACGACGCCGAACGTGACCCATGCCGGCGCGTCGTCGAACACGCTCGGTTGTGGAATCGCGACCGTCACCAACAGCAGCGCGACGCCGATTCCGAGCAGGTTCGCCGCCACGACGAGCACGGTCAAGATGACCTGGATGCGGATCCGCCGGCGTCGCTGGCTTTCCGATACCCGGCCCAGTAGCCAGGAGCCGTACGCGGGGGTCTCCGGGAGCCGGCCGCTCTGACGGGTTAGGGTCTCGAGCACCCGCCCCAGGCGCTGCGCCACGCTCTTCTCGGCCGACATGGTGGCGTCAGCCTAACCAGCGAACGCGCTGGGCGGCGTCAGCCCCGCGGTGCGGAACCGGGCATGGGCTGTGGGCCTGCGACCGGCGATGCCAGCCGGGTGGGTTGGTCGTACCCGCGAAGTGTCACGGCCTCGCCCAGCGACCAACGGGCACGTTCGTTTTCGGTCGCCCCGCGCAGGGCGTCGGCGGTGGCCAACAGCCGATCCGGGTGTGATTTGGCCAGTTCGCACAATCGGGCCCCCTCGTTGACCGGTTCGCCAATGACGGTGTATTCGAACCGTTCATGGGCGCCGACGTTGCCGGCGACAACCTGGCCTGCCGCCACCCCGATGCCGGCGTGACACTCCGGCATCTCGCTGGCCAGTCGATCGGCTATGCCCCGTGCGGCCGCCAGCGCGGCGTCTTCGGGATGGTCGAGGCGGTTGGGGGCGCCGAAGATTGCCAGCGCGGCGTCCCCTTGAAACTTGTTGACCAGTCCGCGGTAGCGGTCCACTTCTTCGACGATGACCGCGAAGAACCGGTTGAGTATCGTCACCACCTCTGCCGCGGGTCGGCTGGTGACCAATTGGGTGGAGCCGACGATGTCGACGAATACGACGGCGACGTGGCGTTCTTCGCCGCCCAGTTTGGGGCGCTCGCGTTCGGCGGCGGCGGCGACTTCGCGCCCGACGTGGCGGCCGAACAGATCGCGTACCCGTTCACGCTCGCGCAGGCCGTTGACCATCGCGTTGAAACCGCGCTGTAGCTCACCGAGTTCGGTTCCGTCGAACACCACCAGGTCGCCGCTTAGATCGCCCTGCTCGACGCGTTTGAGCGCCGCGCGCACCACCCGCACCGGCGTGGCCGTCAGCCAGGCAAGAATCCACATCACGAGGAACCCGAAGATCAGTGTCACCGTCGCAATGATCAGCACCGCCACGCCGAGCTGGGTCTCGGTCAGATCGCGCACCAATAGCGCGAAGAGCGCCGTCAGGGCAATGCCGAACAGGGGCACACCCGAACCCAGCGTCCACACCGTCATGGTTCGGCCCATGATGCCCGGCGCCAACCGTCGTGGCGGTGGTCCCGCCTCGAGCGCTTGGGCGGCCACCGGGCGTAGCGCGAACTCGGTGAAAAGGTAGCAGTTGGTGGCTACCGAGACACCGCAGATAGTCACCGAGAACAAAACTATCGGGATGAAGACGCGGTCGGCCATGCCATAGAGCGCCGCCAACAATATCCCCCCGAAATCCCACAGGATGAGATGGCCGACGGCCACTCGAAACGGGACCAGCAAGGTGTTGCGCTGGTCGGCCGGGCTCGGCTTGCGTTCCTCGATCGCCCACCGGATGGACGTCGTGACGATTCGCGTGGTCACCCCGTAACCGCCGAGTGCCAGCGCGATCGTGGCGTACGCCGGTGCGACCCCGAATGTCACCCACCACGGCGCGTCGGAGTAGATGCTGGGCACCGGAAAAGCGACCGTCACCAACAGCAGCGCGACGCCGATCCCGGAAAGATTCGCCATCAGGATGTAGACGGTCACGATGAGCTTGATGCGGATCCGCCGGCGAGACGGGCTTTCCGATACCCGGCCCAGTAGCCAGGAGCCGTACGCGGGGGTCTCCGGGAGCCGGCCGCTCTGACGGGTTAGGGTCTCGAGCACCCGCCCCAGGCGCTGCGCCACGCTCTTCTCGGCCGACATGGTGGCGTCAGCCTAACCAGCGAACGCGCTGGGCGGCGTCAGCCCCGCGGTGCGGAACCGGGCATGGGCTGTGGGCCTGCGACCGGCGATGCCAGCCGGGTGGGTTGGTCGTACCCGCGAAGTGTCACGGCCTCGCCCAGGGACCAACGGGCACGTTCGTTTTCGGTCGCCCCGCGCAGGGCGTCGGCGGTGGCCAACAGCCGATCCGGGTGTGATTTGGCCAGTTCGCACAATCGGGCCGCCTCGTTGACCGGTTCGCCAATGACGGTGTATTCGAACCGTTCATGGGCGCCGACGTTGCCGGCGACAACCTGGCCTGCCGCCACCCCGATGCCGGCGTGGCACTCCGGTGTTTCGTTGGCTACCCGGTCGGCTATGGCCCGTGCGGCCGCCAGCGCGGCGTCTTCGGGATGGTCGAGGCGGTTGGGGGCGCCGAAGATTGTCAGCGCGGCGTCCCCTTGAAACTTGTTGACCAGTCCGCGGTAGCGGTTCGCTTCTTCGACGATGACCGCGAAGAACCGGTTGAGTATCGTCACCACCTCTGCCGCGGGTCGGCTGGTGAGCAATTGGGTGGAGCCGGCGATGTCGACGAATACGATGGCGACGTGGCGTTCTTCGCCGCCCAGTTTGGGGCGCTCGCGTTCGGCGGCGGCGGCGACTTCGCGCCCGACGTGGCGGCCGAACAGATCGCGTACCCGTTCACGCTCGCGCAGGCCGTTGACCATCGCGTTGAAACCGCGCTGTAGCTCACCGAGTTCGGTTCCGTCGAACACCACCAGGTCGCCGCTTAGATCGCCCTGCTCGACGCGTTTGAGCGCCGCGCGCACCACCCGCACCGGCGTGGCCGTCAGCCAGGCAAGAATCCACATCAGGATGAATCCGAAGATCAACACCGGCGCCCATAGGATCAGCACAGCAATCATGTATTCGTGACTTGAGAGATCCCAGTAGGTATCTTCGAATATGGCGGTGAGGGCGATACCGACGTTCGGAATGCCCGAACAGAGCAGCCACACCAGCATGGTTCGGCCCACGATGCCTCGCACGAGCGATTGTGGTGCTGCTCCGACTTCGAGTGCCTGGGCGGCCACCGGCCGCAGTGCGAACTCGGTCAGCAAATAACAGCTGGTGGCCGTCACGACGCCGATGATGCCTGTCGCGAACAGGAACCGCGGGATAAACAGATCGTTGGCCAGGCCGTAGAGCGTGGTCCACAGCGCACCCGCGACTCCCCACAGAAAGAGAACAGCCATTGCCACTCGTAGCGGGACTAGGAAAGCATTGCGCGCCTCATCTTGGCTGGGGGTGCGTTCCTCAATTGCCCACCGCAACGCCCGAGCCGTTTGGCTGGTGAGCCAATAGGCGCCCACTACGAAGGCGAGCACGTTGTAGGCCGGGACGATCCCGAATGTCACCCAAGGCGGGGCGTCGGAAAACACGCTCGGTTTCGGAAAAGCGACCGTCAGGAGCAGGGCCGCGATGACGGCTCCGGTCAGGTTCGTGACCAGAATGGCGCCGGTCAACATGCTCTGGATGCGTACTCGCCGTCGTCGTGGGCTTTCCGAAACGCACCCCAGCAGCCATGAGCCGTACGCGGGGGTCTCGGGGAGCCTGCCGTTCTGACGGGCTACTGTCTTGAGCGCCCGACCCACGCGCAGCGCCGTGGTCTTTGTGGCCGACATGGCGGCAGCCTAATTTGTCCGACACGCTCTAAGGTGAGTCGGGTGCGTCTCGTCATCGCCCAGTGCACCGTCGACTACGTCGGCCGGCTCACCGCGCATCTACCGTCCGCGCGCAGGTTGTTGCTGTTCAAGGCGGACGGGTCGGTCAGCGTGCACGCCGACGACCGCGCCTACAAACCGTTGAACTGGATGAGTCCGCCCTGCTGGGTGACCGAAGAATCCGGCCAGGCGCCGGTGTGGGTGGTGGAGAACAAGGCCGGCGAACAGCTGCGTATCACCGTCGAGGAGATCGAGCACGACTCCAGCCACGACCTGGGTGTGGACCCCGGGTTGGTCAAAGACGGCGTGGAAGCCCATCTGCAGGCGTTGCTGGCCGAACACATCCAACTGCTGGGCGAGGGATACTCTTTGGTCCGCCGCGAGTACATGACCGCGATCGGGCCCGTGGACCTGCTGTGCCGCGACGAGCTGGGCGGTTCGGTCGCAGTGGAAATCAAGCGCCGTGGCGAGATTGACGGTGTGGAGCAACTTACCCGTTATCTCGAGTTGCTTAATCGCGACAGTGTTCTCGCACCGGTCAAGGGGGTATTCGCCGCCCAACAGATCAAGCCACAGGCGCGCACGTTGGCCAATGACCGCGGAATCCGTTGTTTGACACTGGATTACGATCAGATGCGCGGGATGGACAGCGACGAGTACCGGCTGTTCTAAGGATGCGCGATTAAACTGACGCGATGGCTCGGCGCCGCAAACCGCCACGCCGGCAGCGGCCGGACCCGCCATCGTGGGCTCTGCGTCGGGTGGAAACGGGACCCGATGCCGAGGAGTACGAAGTGCGCCCGGTCGCCGCGGCCCGCGCCGTCAAGACCTATCGCTGTCCCGGATGCGATCACGAAATCCGTTCCGGCACTGCACATGTGGTCGTATGGCCGGCTGATTCACCGCAAGCCGGGGTCGATGACCGGCGGCATTGGCACACCCCGTGTTGGGCACACCGCGACACCCGCGGTCCGACCCGCAGGTGGACCTAGATGCCGGCTAGGCGGTCGGCTCGACCAACTCGATCAGCACCCCACCGGCGTCTTTCGGGTGGATGAAGTTGATTCGCGAGTTTGCCGTGCCACGCCTAGGAGCGTCGTAGACCAGCCGGACGCCCTGGGCGCGCAGTCGCCGGCAAAAGGCATCGAGATCGCTGACCCGGCACGCCAGCTGTTGGATGCCCGGTCCGCGCTTGTCCAGAAACTTCGCTATCGCCGACGACTCATCGATCGGGGCCATCAGTTGGATCTGTGCCGTGGAGCCTGGCACCGCCAGCATCGCCTCACGGATCCCCTGATCGTCGTTGACTTCCTCGTGTGTCAGGATCATGCCGAGGTGGTTGTAGTACCACTCGATCGCCGCGTCCAGGTCGGCTACGGCGATTCCGACGTGATCGAGCCCGGTCAGCAAAGGGGTAGCCAGAACGCGACGGGCGTCAACGTGATCGGTCGTCATCACACAACGGTAACCTCATGGGAAAGATTCTGCTTCTCCGGGTTCGCCCGACGGGCCCTTCCGGTGCGCTAGGAGGTAGTCATGACGACGTCGGTGATCGTTGCTGGAGCTCGGACCCCCATCGGCAGGTTGATGGGCTCCCTGAAGGATTTCAGCGCCAGTGATCTGGGTGCCATCGCGATCAAGGGCGCCCTGGAGAAGGCCAACCTACCGGCCCCGCTGGTCGAGTACGTAATCATGGGTCAGGTGCTGACGGCGGGGGCGGGGCAGATGCCGGCGCGGCAGGCCGCGGTTGCCGCCGGCATCGGCTGGGATGTTCCCGCGCTGACCATAAACAAGATGTGCCTGTCCGGCATCGACGCCATCGCACTTGCCGACCAGCTCATTCGGGCCGGCGAGTTCGACGTGGTGGTGGCCGGTGGCCAGGAGTCCATGACGAAGGCGCCCCACCTGTTGATCGATAGCCGGTCCGGCTACAAATACGGCGACGTCACAGTGTTGGACCACATGGCCTACGACGGCCTGCACGACGTATTCACCGACCAGCCGATGGGCGCGCTGACCGAGCGGCGCAACGACGTCGACAAATTCACCCGCCAACAACAGGACGAGTACGCGGCCCAGTCGCACCAGAAGGCCGCGGCGGCGTGGAAGGACGGCGTTTTCAACGACGAAGTGGTGCCGGTGAGCATTCCGCAGCGCAAGGGTGACCCGCTGCAGTTCAGCGAGGACGAGGGGATCCGCGCCAACACCACCGCCGAATCGCTGGCCGGTCTCAAACCGGCGTTCCGTAAGGACGGCACCATCACGGCCGGCTCGGCATCGCAGATCTCCGACGGCGCGGCCGCCGTTGTGGTGATGAGCAAGGCGAAGGCCCAGCAGCTGGGACTGACATGGCTTGCCGAGATCGGTGCACACGGCGTAGTGGCGGGACCGGATTCGACACTGCAGTCGCAGCCGGCCAATGCCGCCAAGAGGGCACTCGACCGCGAGGGCATCTCGGTGGACCAGCTCGATGTGGTGGAGATCAACGAAGCGTTCGCCGCGGTTGCGCTGGCCTCGACGAAGGAACTCGGCGTAAACCCTGAGGTCGTCAACGTCAATGGCGGTGCGATTGCTGTTGGGCATCCTATCGGTATGTCAGGGGCGCGAATCACGCTGCATGTCGCGCTAGAGCTGGCGCGGCGCGGATCGGGCTACGGGGTTGCCGCGCTGTGCGGGGCCGGTGGGCAGGGCGACGCATTGATCCTGCGTGCTGGCTAGCGTTGCTGATGTGGCCGTCCGGTAGCGGCCACGTGACCTTGGTCATATCTGCCGATCGCAGGGTCCGCGCCACCGGGTGGATCGATGACCGAAGCGGCGTGACAAACTTGACTGCGTGACGCGTCCGCGACCCCCGATCGGGCCTGCTATGGCCGGTGCGGTTGACCTGTCTGCTCTTAAGCAACGTGCGCAACAGAACGCTTCGACGAGCGGGGATGCCGGCCCGGCAACGCCGGATCAGCGCGGCGTCACCGAGATCACCGAGGCCAACTTCGAAGACGAGGTGATCATCCGGTCCGACGAAGTGCCGGTGGTGGTGTTGCTGTGGTCACCGCGTAGTGAGGTGTGCGTCGAGCTGCTTGACACCCTGTCCGGCCTGGCCGCAGCCGACAAAGCTACGTGGTCACTGACGACAGTCAACGTGGATACCGCGCCCAGGGTGGCCCAGCTATTCGGCGTCCAAGCGGTCCCGACCGTCGTGGCTTTGGCCGCAGGACAGCCGATCTCGAGCTTCGAGGGCCCGCAACCCGCGGACCAGTTGCGACGTTGGGTGGATTCCCTGCTGTCGGCGACGGCCGGAAAGCTCAAGGGCGCAACGAGTTCCGAGGGGGCTGTCGAAGTCGATCCAGCGGTCGCACAGGCACGTCAGCAACTCGAAGCAGGCGACTTTGAGGCCGCCCGGAAGTCGTATGTCCAGATCCTGGACACCAATCCGGGCAGTGTCGAAGCGAAGGCGGCCATCCGTCAGATCGACTTCCTCACGCGTGCAACTGCACAGCGATCCGACGCCATCCGGGTTGCCGATGCTGCTCCCGACGACATCGAGGCCGCCTTCGCGGCAGCCGACGTCCAAATTCTGAATCAGGATGTGAGTGCGGCGTTCGAGCGTCTGATTGCGTTGGTGCGGAGCACATCTGGAGATGAGCGCACGAAGGTACGCACCCGGCTGATCGAGCTGTTCGAGCTCTTCGATCCTGCTGATCCCGAAGTCATCGTCGGTCGGCGCAACCTGGCGAGCGCGCTCTACTGAACACGCCGCCGAGGCGTTTCACCAGCGGTGCAAGGCTGTGAGCCGGTAAGGCTAGGGGCGATCCGTCGATCCCGTTCAGGCCGCCGTCACGTCGCTGCTGAAAGACATTTCACGAAGTTAAAAGTCATGCCGCGAGCTGGAGAGGGGGTGGGAGCGCCCGATGTTCGTCGTAGAGCTGGCCGGTGTGCAGGCAGTGGTGGAGTTGGCCGAGGAATTTGTTGAACAGGTGTGGTTGGGCTTGGCGGTTCCAGTCGCCGGCGGCGCGGCGGGCGTCATGGTGTCGGCGGGCGTCGGGAGAGGCACGCTGCGATCCCAGTGCCCATATTGGGCGGACGGCAGCCAGCCGCCGGTTTTTGATATGCCGGTGCAGGACAACGGTTTTCTTGCCGCTCGCGCGAGTGATGGGTGCCGATCCGGCGAAGGCTTTCAATCCGCGGGCTTCGGCGAATCGGGAGCGGTCATCACCGATCTTGGCGAGCACCCGGTCACCGGTAGGCATTCCCAGGCCGGGGAAGCTGGTGATGGTGGTGGCGTGCGGGTGCTGGTCAAAATGAGCGGTCGCCGCCTCGGCGAGTTCATCGGCGGCGATGCAGGCGGCGTGGAATTGACGCAGCAGAGCCGACAGTTGAATACCCATCGCGTTCTTTGCGACCGGTGGTTGGTGCAGGTAGGTGGCGGTGAAGACCTGCCTGAGGCGTTCGGTGTCGCGGTCGAGATTGCGTCGGCGACCGGCCTTGATCAGCAGTCGGCGCAAGCGCTCTGGTCTCGAGAGGTTCCACGTGCGTTGAGCGGCACGAACACGGGCGTCATAATGCGTGCTCTAGTGGACGGTGTAATTGTCGATCTTCCGCATAGGGCGCTCCAGCACAGCTCGGGATTGATGACCGCTTACCCAACATTGCAGCGATGGTGTAACCCGCAACATCTCGGGTCAGGGACGCGTGCGCGTCGCGCGATTCGCGCGTGCCGCCGAAGGCTATCTCGCCGTTATCCGTACCTACTGAACGCTAGGCGGGCTCCAGCCACAGTGCCGACGTGGGCGGCAGTACCAGCGCCGTCGATGCCGGGCGGCCATGCCAGGGATCGTCGGTGGCATCGACGCCGCCGAGGTTGCCGATCCCGGCGCCGTTGTAGATGGTCGCGTCGGTGTTGAGCACCTCGCGCCAGCGGCCGGCGCGCGGCAGGCCAAGTCGGTATCCGCTGTGCTCTGAACCGGCGAAGTTGAATACGCAGGCCATTATCGAGCCGTCCTTGCCGTACCGAAGGAAGCTCAAGACGTTGTTAGCGGAGTCGTTGGCGTCGATCCAGGAATAGCCCTCTGGGATGGTGTCCTGACTCCACAGCGCCGGGTGGCTGCAGTAGATGTCGTTGATGTCGCGCACCAGACGCAGAATCCCGTTGGAGAATCCGTTCTCGTCGAGTTGGAACCAGTCCAAACCACGCTGTTCGGACCACTCGGCGCGTTGGCCGAATTCCTGGCCCATGAATAACAGTTGCTTGCCTGGGTGTGCCCATTGGTAGGCGAGCAAGCTGCGTAGTCCGGCGGCCTTTACGTGGTTGTTGCCTGGCATCCGCCCCCACAGCGTGCCTTTACCGTGTACCACCTCGTCGTGACTGAGCGGCAGCACGTAATTCTCGCTGAATGCGTACAGCATTGAAAACGTCATCTCATGGTGGTGGTAGCTGCGATACACCGGATCACGACTGACGTAGTCGAGCGTGTCGTGCATCCAACCCATGTTCCACTTCATCGAAAAGCCCAGGCCGCCAATGCTGGTCGGACGCGTAACCCCTGGCCACGACGTGGATTCCTCGGCGATGGTGACGATGCCTGGCGCGGCTTTGTGCGCAGTTGCGTTCATCTCCTGCAGGAATTGCACCGCTTCCAGATTCTCCCGGCCGCCGTAGATGTTCGGGGTCCAGCCGCCTTCGGGCCGCGAGTAGTCCAGGTAGAGCATTGATGCCACCGCGTCCACCCGCAAGCCGTCGATGTGGAACTCTTCGAGCCAGTACAACGCGTTTGCCACCAAGAAGTTGCGCACTTCCGGGCGGCCGAAGTCGAACACGTAAGTGCCCCAATCCAGTTGCTCACCGCGATTGGGATCGGAATGCTCGTAGAGCGCGGTGCCGTCGAACCGTCCCAGGGCCCACGCGTCTTTCGGAAAATGTGCGGGGACCCAATCGACGATGACGCCGATGCCGGCCTGGTGCAAGGCGTCGACCAGCACCCGGAAATCGTCGGGTGTGCCGAATCGCGATGTCGGGGCGTAGTAGGACGTGACCTGATAACCCCACGATCCGGCGAATGGATGCTCGGCGACGGGCAGCAGCTCGACATGGGTAAACCGTTGTGCTACAACATAATCAGTCAACTCTTGGGCAAGTTCGCGATAGCTGCGCCCGGGGCGCCACGAGCCGAGATGGACTTCGTAGGTGCTCATCGGCTCGAACACCGGGTTGCGCTGCGCGCGTTGTGTCATCCAGTCGCCGTCGCCCCAGGTGTAGTCACTGACCGTCACCCGCGATGCCGTCTGCGGCGGCACCTCGGTGCCGAACGCGAACGGGTCGGCTCGATCGGTGACCACGCCGTCGGCGCCGTGCACCCGGAACTTGTAGAGACCGTCGGTTGGGAAACCGGGCCAGAATAGTTCCCATACCCCGGACGAGCCCAGCGCCCGCATGGGGGCTTCGTTGCCGTTCCAACCGTTGAATTCGGCGATCAATCCGACGCCCTTGGCGTTGGGTGCCCACACCGCAAACGACACGCCATTCACCACACCGTCGGGCGTGGTGAACGAGCGGGGGTGGGCACCGAGGACTTCCCAGAGCCGCTCGTGGCGGCCCTCGGCGAACAAATGGAGGTCGACCTCGCCCAGGGTGGGCAGGAATCGGTACGCATCGGCGACGTTGAGCGGGTCGCAGCCCTCATAGGTCACCTGCAAGCGGTAGTCGATGAGGTCGACGAAGGGCAACGCGACGGCAAACAGCCCGGATTCGAGGTGCCGCAGCTGAAATCGGTCCTCACCGACGAGCGCGACGACCTCGACCGCATGCGGACGCAACGCCCGGATCACGGTGTGGTCGCCGTACTCGTGAGCGCCCAGGATGCCGTGCGGGTTGTGATGTGCGCCTGCCACCAAGCGCGCCATTTCGGCTGGCTCGGGTGCCAGGAGCGCCCCGGTTAGTGGGTCGGATCGGTTCTTGGATCGACTCATAGGCCCGTCACCTCCTGCGCAGCAGCGTGTTTCGGCTTTCGTAGGGTACAAGGGGCATGTTGATGATGTGGGCGACTGCCCGCGCCGGGTCGATACGGATGTAGTTCGCGTGCCCCCATTGGTATTCCTCGCCAGTTATTTCGTCGCGCACCCAAAACCGTTCGTAGTCCTCCATACCCAACGCCGCCATGTCCAACCACAGCGTGGCCTCCTCGGGCCCGAACGCGTTGAGCGTCACCACCACCAGCACGCAGTCGCCGGTGGCCGGATCGAACTTGCTGTAGGCCAGCAGCGCGTCGTTGTCCACCTGATGAAAATGAATGGTGCGCAACTGTTGCAGTGCTGGATGCAGCCGGCGAATCGTATTGAGCGCCGTGATGAACGGCTCCAGCGATCTGCCTTCGGCCAGCGCGCCCGCAAAGTCGCGGGGACGCAGTTCGTACTTCTCCGAGTCCAGATACTCCTCGCTGCCCTCTCGTACTGCGCGGTGCTCGAAGAGCTCGTAGCCGGAGTACATGCCCCAGGCCGGACTCATGGTCGCCGCCAGCACCGCTCGGATGGCGAACATACCGGGGCCGTGGTGCTGCAGTACCGCATGCAGGATGTCGGGGGTGTTGACGAACAGGTTGGGCCGGCGATAGTCGGCGAGTTCGGCGATGTCATTGCCGAACTCGGTGAGCTCCCATTTGGCCGTGCGCCAGGTGAAGTAGCTGTAGGACTGCGTGAAGCCGAGCTTAGCCAACCCGTACTGGCGGGCCGGGGGAGTGAAGGCCTCGGATAGGAACAGCACGTCGGGGTCGACGGCTTTCACCTGGCCGATCAGCCAGGCCCAGAAGTCGGGTGGCTTGGTGTGCGGGTTGTCGACCCGAAAGAACTTGACGCCGTGGTTGACCCAGTGTCGCACCACGCGCAGCACTTCGTAGTAGAGGCCGGCGGGATCGTTGTCGAAGTTGAGGGGATAGATGTCCTGATACTTCTTCGGCGGATTCTCCGCGTAGGCGATCGTGCCGTCGGGCAGCTCGGTGAACCACTGTCGGTGCTCGCGGGCCCACGGATGGTCCGGTGCGCATTGCAGCGCCAGATCCAGGGCGACCTCCATACCCAGGTCGCGCGCCGCGGCGACGAAGTTGTCGAAGTCGTCGATGGTGCCCAGGCTGGGATGAACAGCATCGTGGCCGCCCTCATCGCTACCGATTGCCCACGGCGATCCCACATCAGCCGCAGTAGCGGTGGGGGAGTTGTTGCGGCCCTTGCGGTGTACCTGGCCGATCGGATGGATGGGTGGCAGGTAGACCACGTCGAACCCCATGCCGGCGATGCGCGGAAGTTCGGCCGCGGCGGTGGCGAAGGTGCCGTGTACCGGGTTGCCGTCGGCGTCCCACCCGCCGGTCGAACGCGGAAACATCTCGTACCACGCTCCGAAGCGGGCCACCGGCCGATCCACCCAGACGCCGAACTGTTCGCCGCGGGTGACCAGTTCCCGCAGCGGATAGTTAGCCAGCAGCTCTTCGATTTCCGGTGTCAGGGCCAACGCGGTGCGGTTCACCGGATCACCGGGGGTCCGCAACGCTGCCGCGGCCGCCAGGAGCGGATCGCGCCGCCCGCGCGGCACTCCGGTCGCCGCGCGCTGAAGTAGCGCGGCGCCGAGCAACAGGTCGTTGGACAGCTCGGTCTCGCCCTGGCCGGCATCCAGCTTGGCGACCAGCCCGTGCCGCCAGGTGTGGATCGGGTCACCCCAGCCGTCGACCCGGAAGGTCCACAAACCGATTCGGTCGGGGGTGAACTGACCGTGGAAAACGAAGGGTTCCTGGCCCATCGTCATCGGGATTAGCAGCGGTTTGACGCGTTGCTGCGGCTCGGCTGAGCTCGTTTCGGGTCCAGCCGCCGGGGTCTGAACGGCGTTGATCCGGGGTCCGTCCGTCAGGCGCGGGTAACGCATCCCGAGGTAGCGCACGACCAGCGTCGCCGCCACAGCCTCGTGGCCTTCGCGCCAAACCGCCGCGCTGACCGGGACCACCTCGCCGACCACCGCCTTGGCGGG
This sequence comes from Mycobacterium decipiens, assembly GCF_963853665.1. Classification (NCBI taxonomy): domain Bacteria; kingdom Bacillati; phylum Actinomycetota; class Actinomycetes; order Mycobacteriales; family Mycobacteriaceae; genus Mycobacterium; species Mycobacterium decipiens. The sequence continues at coordinate 3,783,650 of NZ_OY970459.1, read as the reverse complement.
GTACGCGCCGCACGACACGACGGGTGCGACGTTGTCGACCTCGACACGACCGGGCACCCACCACTCCGTTTCCGTTCCGATTGCCCGGCTAATCACCGGGCCGTCCTGTGTGTCGTTCCCTGTGTCCCTCTTGCGCCCATTACCCACCCTAGTGGCCGACCACGTGCGCGGGGGCATGGCGTTCGCCGGGAGCACTGCATGCGGCGAATCTCAGTAAGGTAGGGATGCGTGAAAGCCCTTCGCCGGTTTACCGTCCGAGCCCACCTGCCCGAACGTCTAGCCGCCCTGGATCAGCTGTCCACCAACCTGAGGTGGTCGTGGGACAAGCCGACGCAGGACCTGTTCGCGGCCATCGACCCCGCCCTGTGGGCGCACTGCGGTCGTGATCCGGTCGCGCTGCTGGGTGCGGTGAGCCCGGCACGTCTCGACGAACTTGCGCTGGACGAAGGATTTCTGGGCCTGCTCGATGAGCTGGCGGCCGACTTGAATGACTACCTGTGCCGTCCGTTGTGGTATCAGGAACAGCGGGACGCCGGCGTAGCGATGCCGACCGGGATCGCCTACTTCTCGATGGAGTTCGGGGTAGCCGAGGTGTTGCCGAATTATTCCGGCGGCCTTGGGATTCTGGCTGGTGACCATCTGAAATCCGCTTCCGATCTGGGGGTGCCGCTGATCGCGGTGGGGTTGTATTACCGCTCCGGCTACTTCCGGCAGTCACTGACCGCAGACGGCTGGCAGCACGAGACCTACCCATCGCTGGATCCGCAAGGGCTGCCGTTGCGCTTGCTCACCGACGCCACCGGAGATCCGGTACTGGTCGAGGTCGCCCTGGGCGACAACGGTGCGTTGCGGGCCCGGATCTGGGTCGCGCAGGTGGGTCGGGTTCCGCTGCTTCTGCTGGATTCCGACATCCCCGAGAACGAGCACGACCTGCGCAGCGTCACGGACCGGCTCTACGGTGGTGACCAGGAACATCGCATCAAGCAAGAGATCCTGGCCGGTATCGGCGGGGCGCGGGCGATCCGCGCGTACACCGCCATCGAAAAGCTCACCCCGCCCGAGGTCTTTCACATGAACGAGGGCCACGCCGGATTCCTCGGCGCCGAACGCATCCGCGAACTGGTCACCGACGCAGGTTTGGACTTCGATACCGCACTGACGGTGGTGCGGTCGGCCACGGTGTTCACCACCCACACTCCGGTGCCCGCCGGGATCGACCGGTTCCCGCTCGAGATGGTGCGGCGCTACTTCGATGACAAGGTCGACGATGGGGTGTCCCGGTTGCTGCCCGGGTTGCCGACCGACCGCATCATCGCGCTGGGTGCCGAGGACGATCCGGCCAAGTTCAACATGGCCCACATGGGTCTGCGGCTGGCGCAGCGGGCCAACGGCGTCTCGTTGCTGCATGGCCGGGTCAGTCGTTCCATGTTCAACGAGTTGTGGGCGGGATTCGACCCCGACGAGGTGCCGATCGGCTCCATTACCAACGGCGTGCACGCGCCCACCTGGGCGGCGCCGCAGTGGTTGCAGCTGGGCCGCGAACTGGCCGGGTCGGACTCGCTGCGCGAGCCCGTCGTCTGGCAGCGGCTGCAGCAGGTCGATCCCGGTCATCTGTGGTGGATCCGGTCACAACTGCGGTCCATGCTGGTGGAGGACGTCCGGGTGCGTTTGCGTCAATCGTGGCTGGAACGCGGCGCAACCGATGCCGAACTGGGTTGGATCGCGACGGCGTTCGATCCGAATGTGCTTACCGTCGGGTTCGCTCGGCGGGTCCCGACGTACAAGCGATTGACCTTGATGCTGCGCGATCCCGATCGGCTGGAACAACTCCTGCTCGACGAACAGCGGCCGATCCAGCTGATCGTGGCCGGGAAGTCGCACCCGGCCGACGACGGGGGCAAGGCGCTGATCCAGCAGGTGGTGCGGTTCGCCGACCGGCCGCAGGTCCGCCACCGCATCGCCTTCCTGCCGAATTACGACATGTCGATGGCCCGGTTGCTGTACTGGGGGTGCGACGTCTGGTTGAACAATCCGCTGCGGCCGTTGGAGGCGTGCGGCACCTCGGGGATGAAGAGTGCGCTCAACGGCGGCCTCAATCTGTCGATCCGCGACGGCTGGTGGGACGAGTGGTACGACGGCGAAAACGGTTGGGAGATACCGTCTGCCGATGGTGTAGCCGACGAGGACCGTCGCGACGACCTGGAGTCCGCCGCGCTATACGACCTGATGGCACAAGCGGTGGCACCGAAGTTCTACGAGCGCGATGAACACGGGGTGCCGCAGCGATGGATCGAGATGGTGCGGCACACCTTACAAACACTCGGGCCCAAGGTGCTGGCTTCCCGGATGGTGCGTGACTACGTCGAGCACTACTACGCACCGGCGGCGCAGTCTTTCCGCAGGACCGTCGGGACCGGCTACGAAGGTGAGGCGGCCGGCGTCGCGTTCGGCGCGGCGCGTGAGCTGACCGACTACCGTCGGCGCGTAGCGCAGGCATGGCCCAAGGTCGAGATCACCGACGTCGACAGCACCGGTCTGCCGGATACTCCGCTGCTCGGTTCGAAACTGACCCTGACGGCAACCGTGCGGCTGGCCGGGCTGGGACCCCAGGATGTGACGGTGCAGGCGGTGCTGGGCCGGGTCGACTCCGGTGATGTGCTGCTGGATCCGGTCACCGTCGAGATGTCGCACACCGGCACCGGTGACGGTGGTTACCAGATCTTCTCGACGACCACGCCGTTGCCGCTGGCGGGTGCGCTGGGATACACGGTACGGGTGCTGCCGCGCAATCCGATGCTGGCCGCCAGCAACGAGCTTGGCCTGGTTACCCTCGCCTGACGGCTGGCGAGCCCGCCGAGCAGACGCAGAATCGCACGATTTCGAACTAAATCGTGCGATTCTGCGTCTGCTCGCGCGGTTCCGGCGCGGCGCTGAGGCGCTGCAGGGCCCCGCGCACCTGCGCGGCGTTGGTGGTCTGCCAGAACGGTGGTAGGGAGGCTCGCAGGAATCCGCCATAACGGGCGGTGGCCATCCGCGAGTCAAGCACCGCGACCACGCCCCGATCGGTGACGCGGCGCAACAGCCGGCCGGATCCCTGCGCTAGTAGCAACGCCGCGTGGCTGGCGGAGACCGTCATGAAACCGTTGCCGCCGTGGGCGGCCACCGCACGCTGTCGGGCACTCAGCAGCGGATCGTCCGGTCGGGGAAACGGGATGCGGTCGATCAACACGAGCGACAGCGACGGCCCGGGCACGTCGACACCCTGCCACAACGACAGCGTGCCGAACAGCGAGGTCGCCGCGTCGGCGGTGAACTGCTCGATCAGCGCGGACGTGTTGTCATCGCCCTGGCACAACACCGGCGTGGACAGCCGCTCGCGCATCGCCTCGGCGGCGGCCCGGGCCGCCCGCATCGACGAGAACAATCCCAGGGTTCGCCCGCCTGCGGCGGTGATGAGTTCGGCGATTTCGGTCAGCTGCTCGACCGAGCCGGTACCGTCCCGGCCTGGCGGCGGAAGATGGGCGGCGATGTAGAGGATTCCCGACTTGTCGTGGTGAAACGGCGAGCCGACGTCCACCCCACGCCAGCGCGTGTCTGCCGTCAGGCCCCACGCCGTGGCCATCGCGTCGAAGGATCCGCCGATTGTCAGCGTCGCAGATGTCAACACCGTCGTCGCACGCGAGAACACCTTGGTGGACAGGAGTGCGGCGACAGACAACGGAGCCACCCGCAGCGCGGCGCGCAGCGACCCGCGGTTGTCCTCGTGGTCCAGCCAAACTACGTCGGTGCGATCGGGGATAGCGGGGGAGAACGACTTCAGGATTCGCGATGCGGTATCAGCGATCTCGATCAGTGCGGCAACCGCTTCGGCGCGTGCCGACGCCGCCTTCGCGTCGCTGGTGGTGTCGATCGCTGACCGTGCCGCGCTGGCCGCATCGCGCAGCGCGGCCAGGTATGTTGCGGTCTCCTCGTCAAGCTGATCGATTCGGCCCGGCCCAATCGCTTGGGCGTCATGGATCGCCGAGGTGAAGGTGGCCGACGCCGCCTCCAGCCGCTGGGTCAGCTCGGGATCCACCAATCGGGCGATCCGCCGCGCGGCGACACCGAGGGTGGTCGATGTCAGCTCCGCGGTCGCCACCGACGTCACCCGGTCTACCAACTCGTGTGCTTCGTCGACGACCAACAGCGCGTGTTCGGGCAGCACCGCCGATTCGGCAACGGCATCGATGGCCAGTAGCGCGTGGTTGGTGACGACGATATCGGCGGCGCCGGCCCGGCCCCGTGCCCGTTCGGAGAAACACTGCGAACCGAACGCGCAGCGGGCCACCCCGATGCATTCCCGCGCCGAAACGCTGACCTGAGACCAGGAGCGTTCCGGCACGCCGGGTTTGAGGTCGTCGCGGTCACCGGAGTCGGTCGTCGATGCCCAGGTGGTGAGCCGTTGCACGTCGCGTCCCAACGCGGTGACCGCCATCGGGTCGAAGAGTTCCTCCTGGGGCCGTTCGTCCTCAGACTCACCGGTGGCGCCACCTGGAACATTGCCGTGGATCTTGTTCAGGCACAAGTAGTTCCGCCGCCCTTTGAGCAACGCGTACTGCGGACGGCGGGGCAGCGCATCGGCGAGCGCATCGGCCAGCCGGGGCAGGTCGCGGTCGACGAGTTGACGCTGCAGGGCGATGGTCGCCGTCGACACCACGACCGGTGCGTCGTCGCTGACCGCGCGAATGATCGCCGGAACCAGATAGGCCAGCGACTTGCCGGTACCGGTGCCGGCCTGCACCACGAGGTGCTCGCCGGTCTCGAAAGCCGCCGCGACGGCGGTAGCCATCTCCAGCTGGCCGCGGCGTTCGCTGCCGCCGAGCGCGGCCACCGCAGTGGCCAGCAACTCGGGCACGGACTGGGACCAGGACTCAGACACGTTGGACGTGGTCACTCCCTGCTGTCGCACCGGCCGCTCAGGCCGTGATCGTCTGTGTTGGAATCGCCGGGTCGCCGTGCGCCAGCTTCAGCCCCTCCCACGGCAGGCTCCGCAGCCCGGACGCGACCAACTCCCGGGCTGCGGCAAGGTCACAATCGGCCACCACCTGCCCGCCTCGGACCAGCGGCGTCGTCAACACCCGGGACGGCTCGGCGGTACCCGGCGGGTGGCCCGCCGGGTACACGATCTCCTCGGTGATGGTGCCGGTCGGACGCGACAACCGCAGCGCCTCCTTGTGGCCGCCGTGGGTTTCCTTGTGGCTGCTGCGCTTCTGCACCGCGATGCCATCCACCTCGACCAGTTTGTAGACCATGTTCGCGGTTGGGGCCCCCGAACCGGTGACCAGCGACGTGCCCACACCGTAGCTGTCCACGGGCTCGGCGCGCAGCGCGGCGATGCTGAACTCGTCGAGGTCGCCGGACACCACGATGCGGGTACGGCTGGCTCCCAGCCGATCGAGCTGCTCACGCACCTGGCGGGCCAGTACCCCCAGCTCACCGGAGTCGATGCGGACCGCGCCGAGCGCGGTGCCGGCGGCGGCCACCGCATTGGCCACACCGGTCGTCACGTCATAGGTGTCTACCAGCAGCGTGGTAGCCGCGCCCAGCGCATCGACCTGAGCCCGGAATGCGGCCAGTTCGGCCGATTCGATGGGGCCGTCCCGCTGGGTGTGCAGCATGGTGAATGCGTGCGCGGCGGTGCCGTGCGCAGGCACCCCGTAGCGTCGCTGCGCCTCCAAGTTGGACGACCCGGCGAAGCCGGCGATATAGGCCGCCCGCGCTGCCGCGATCGCGGCGCGTTCGTGGGTCCGGCGCGAGCCCATCTCAATCAGCGGGCGATGCCCGGCGGCGCTGACCATGCGGGCCGCCGCGGAGGCGATCGCCGTGTCGTGGTTGAAGATCGACAGCACCAGCGTTTCCAGCACCACGCATTCGGCGAAGCTGCCGTGTACCGAGAGCACCGGGGACCCGGGGAAGTACAGCTCACCCTCGGCGTAGCCGTCGATGTCGCCGCCGAACCGGAATTCGCGCAGAAAACACACCGTGTCGGGGTCGAGGAATTGGTTCAGCAGCTCGCACGCGTCAGCGTCGAACCTGAACTGCGGCAGAGCTTCCAGCAGCCGGCCGGTTCCGGCGACTACGCCGTAGCGACGACCCGCGGGGAGTCGCCGAGCGAACACCTCGAACGTGGTGCGGCGATGCGCGGTGCCGTCGCGCAGCGCGGCCGCCAGCATGGTCAGCTCGTACTTGTCGGTCAGCAGCCCGGCTGGGTCTTGATTGCCGTGCTCCTCAGCGGGCCGATCCAGCCCGCATCGTCGCCCGGCTGGGTCTTGATTGCCGTGCTCCTCAGCGGGCCGATCCAGCCCGCATCGTCGCCCGGCTGGGACCGAGTCGTTCACACCGCCACGGTATCGGCTCGCTTCGCCGGCGTGCTCGGTATCCTGGGGCCATGGCTGTTGTGTCAGCGCCCGCCAAGCCCGGTACCACCCGGCAGCGCGAGGGGGCTCCAGTTGGCGTGACTGCCATGCCATGGGTCACCATCGTGTGGGACGACCCGGTCAACTTGATGTCGTATGTGACCTATGTGTTCCAGAAGTTGTTCGGCTACAGCGAGCCACATGCCACCAAACTGATGCTGCAAGTGCACAACGAAGGCAAGGCAGTGGTATCGGCTGGTAGCCGGGAGTCTATGGAGGTCGACGTGTCCAAGCTGCATGCCGCCGGTTTGTGGGCGACGATGCAGCAGGACCGGTGAGATTCGAGGGTATCCGGGATCCATAGTGCGCAGGTGGAAGCGCGTCGAGACCCGCCATGGTCCCCGCTTTCGGTCGTCCTTGGCCCCGCATGAGGCGGCGCTGCTCAAGAACCTGGCAGGCGCGATGATCGGGCTGCTCGACAATCGCGAATCCTCTTCGCCGTCAGACGAACTCGAGGAGATCACCGGCATCAAGACCGGGCATACCGAGCGTCCGGGCGACCCGACGCTGCGTCGGTTGCTGCCCGATTTTCACAAACCGGACGATCTGGATGACGATGCCCCCGTAGATGACTCTGAGAGCCTCAATGCTGCGCTGCGCAGCCTGCACGAACCTGAGATCATTGACGCCAAACGTGTTGCCGCACAGCAGTTATTGGATACGGTTCCGGACAATGGTGGCCGGTTGGAGCTGACCGAATCCGACGCGAACGCCTGGATTGCGGCCGTCAACGACCTTCGGCTGACGCTGGGAGTGATGCTCGAAATCGGTCCGCGGGGGCCGGAGCGCCTCCCGGCTGACCATCCCTTGGCCCCGCACTTCGACGTCTACCAGTGGCTGACGGTTCTGCAGGAATACCTGGTTCTGGTGCTTATGGGGAAACCGGCCGGATGAACTCCATCACCGACGTCGGGGGCATTCAGGTTGGCCACTACCAGAGATTGGACCCCAACGCGTCGCTGGGCGCCGGGTGGGCCTGTGGCGTCACGGTGGTGCTGCCGCCACCGGGGACCGTTGGCGCGGTCGATTGCCGGGGTGGCGCGCCCGGAACCCGGGAGACTGACCTGCTGGACCCGGCCAACAGCGTGCGCTTCGTTGACGCCGTCCTGCTCGCCGGCGGCAGCGCTTACGGTCTGGCCGCCGCTGACGGCGTCATGCGTTGGCTGGAGGAACACCAGCGCGGCGTGGCGATGGGCGTCGGCGTGGTGCCCATCGTGCCGGGTGCGGTGATTTTCGACCTCCCGGTCGGCGGCTGGAACTGTCGGCCGACGGCTGAATTCGGCTACTTGGCCTGTACTGCCGCTGGCGGCGGCGAGGGTGGGGCGCACGACGCGGTCCTGGCTGTCGGGACGGTCGGCGCCGGGGTGGGGGCGCGGGCCGGCGTCCTCAAGGGCGGTGTCGGGACGGCCTCTGTCACCCTGCGGTCCGGCGTCACCGTCGGAGCGCTGGTCGCGGTGAACTCCGTGGGCAACGTGATCGATCCGGCCACCGGCCTACCGTGGATGGCCGACCTGATCGGTGAGTTCGCGCTGAGGGCCCCGCCGGCCGAGCAGATCGATGCGCTGGCGCGGCTACCGTCCCCATTGAGCGTGCTAAACACCACAATTGCGGTGGTAGCGACGGACGCCCTGCTGAGCCCGGCCGGCTGTCGGCGCGTCGCGATTGCCGCCCACGACGGACTGGCCCGCGCCATCCGGCCCGCCCACACGCCGCTGGACGGCGATACGGTTTTCGCACTGGCCACCGGCGCGGTCGAGGTGACGCCGCAGGCCAGCGAGTACCCGGTGCCTGCCGCGTTGTCTCCGGAGACTCAGCTGGTGACCGCGGTGGGTGCGGCGGCGGCCGATTGCCTAGCTCGTGCGGTGCTGGTCGGTGTGCTTGCCGCCGATCCGGTGGCCGGAATACCGACCTACCGCAACACGTTGCCCGGAGCATTCGGGGCCTGAACGTGAACCTTCGCGGACATCCGGGGATATCCAGAGAGGAACGTCTACGTGCTGGTGATTCGCGCCGACCTGGTGGATGCGATGGTCGCCCACGCGCGTCGCGACCACCCCGACGAAGCCTGCGGAGTGCTGGCCGGACCCGAGGGCTCCGACCGTCCCGAGCGGCACATCCCGATGGTCAATGCCGAGCGATCACCGACCTTCTACCGGTTCGACTCCGGCGAGCAACTCAAGTTGTGGCAGACGATGGAGAATGCTGACGAGGTACCCGTCGTTATCTACCACTCGCACACCGCGACCGAGGCGTACCCGAGCGGCACAGACGTGGAGCTGGCCGCCGAACCCGACGCGCACTATGTGCTGGTGTCCACCCGTGACCCGCACCGGCACGAGCTACGCAGCTATCGCATCGTCGATGGCGCCGTCACCGAAGAACCCGTCAATGTCGTCGAGCAGTACTAAACCGCCCCGAGGAAGGCCGCCATGACCGTCACCGTGTCCATCCCGACCATCCTGCGGCCACACACGAGCGGCCAGAAGCGTGTCTCGGCCAGTGGCGACACCTTGGGTGCAGTCATCGACGACCTGGAGGCCAACTACTCGGGGATTTCCGAGCGCCTGGTCGACCCCTCGTCCCCGGGCAAGCTGCACCGCTTCGTCAACATCTACGTCAACGACGAGGACGTGCGGTTCTCCGGCGGCTTGGACACCGAGATCGCCGACGGCGACTCGGTCACCATCCTCCCCGCCGTCGCGGGTGGGTAAGTCGGTGGGTGGGCGGAGCACATGACGCGATACGACTCGCTGCTACAGGCCCTGGGCAACACTCCGCTGGTTGGCCTGCAGCGGCTGTCGCCGCGCTGGGGTGACGGGCCGGACGGATCGCACGTGCGGCTGTGGGCCAAGCTCGAGGACCGCAATCCAACGGGGTCGATCAAGGACCGCCCGGCGCTGCGGATGATCGAGCAAGCCGAGCGGGACGGGTTGTTGCAGCCGGGCGCCACCATCCTCGAGGCCACCAGTGGAAACACCGGCATCTCGCTGGCGATGGCGGCCCGGTTGAAGGGCTACCAATTGATTTGTGTGATGCCGGAGAACACCTCGGTGGAACGACGTCAGCTGCTCGAGCTCTACGGCGCGCAGATTATCTTCTCGCCGGCCGAAGGCGGCTCCAACACGGCGGTGGCCACCGCCAAAGAGCTGGCCGCGACCAACCCGTCGTGGGTGATGCTGTATCAATACGGCAATCCCGCCAACACCGACTCGCACTACTGCGGCACCGGTCCGGAGCTGTTCGCCGACCTGCCCGAGATTACGCACTTCGTCGCCGGCCTGGGCACCACAGGCACGTTGATGGGCACCGGCCGGTTCCTGCGCGAGCACGTTGCCAACGTCAAGATCGTGGCGGCCGAACCACGCTACGGCGAGGGGGTGTACGCGCTGCGCAACATGGACGAGGGGTTTGTGCCCGAGCTGTATGACCCGGACGTACTGACCGCTCGATATTCTGTCGGCGCGGTAGACGCGGTGCGCCGCACCCGCGAGCTGGTAGACACCGAAGGCATCTTTGCGGGCATCTCGACCGGCGCGGTCCTGCACGCCGCACTCGGAGTCGGGGCTAGCGCCCTGGCGGACGGCGAGCGCGCCGACATTGCGTTCGTGGTCGCCGACGCTGGGTGGAAGTATCTGTCCACCGGCGCCTACGCCGGTAGCCTGGATGACGCCGAGAACGCTCTGGAAGGGCAATTGTGGGCATGACCAGACATCCGCACACCCCCGCGAAGCAGACCGAAGAGCGGCCGCGCTGGATGGTCGGCGGGACGACGATCCTCACCTTTGTCGCGCTGCTCTACCTCGTCGAACTGATCGACCAGCTGTCCGGGAATCGGCTGGACGTCAACGGCATCCGGCCGCTGAAAACGGACGGCCTGTGGGGGATCATCTTCGCGCCCCTCCTGCACGCCAACTGGCACCACCTAATGGCCAACACGGTCCCGTTGCTGGTGCTGGGATTTCTGATGACGCTGGCCGGCTTGTCCCGGTTCGTCTGGGCCACCGCGATCGTGTGGATTCTGGGAGGCTTCGGTACCTGGCTGATCGGCAACATGGGCAGCAGCTGCGGCCCGACCGACCACATCGGGGCCTCGGGCCTGATCTTCGGCTGGCTGGCCTTCCTATTGGTGTTCGGGCTTTTTGTCCGCAAAGTGTGGGACATCGTCATCGGGCTGGTGGTCTTGTTCGTGTACGGCGGCATTCTGCTCGGCGCGATGCCGGTGCTGGGCCAGTGTGGTGGTGTGTCATGGCAGGGCCATCTCAGTGGTGCGCTTGCCGGCGTCGTGGCCGCGTATTTGTTGTCGGCTCCGGAGCGCAAGGCTCGGGCACTGAAAAGGGCCGGCGCGCGTTCGCGGCATCCGAAGATATGAGTTCGCCGTTCGCTCCCGTCGGAGTCTTCGATTCCGGCGTCGGGGGACTCACGGTCGCGCGGGCCATCATCGACCAACTGCCCGACGAGGACATCGTCTACGTCGGCGACACCGGCAACGGACCGTACGGTCCGCTGACCATCCCGGAGATCCGTGCGCATGCGCTGGCCATCGCTGACGATCTGGTCGGCCGAGGCGTCAAGGCGCTGGTGATCGCCTGCAACTCGGCATCGTCGGCGTGCCTGCGGGATGCACGCGAGCGCTACGACGTGCCCGTCGTCGAGGTGATCTTGCCGGCGGTCCGGCGCGCGGTGGCCGCCACCCGCAATGGCCGCATCGGGGTCATCGGCACGCGGGCGACGATTACCTCACACGCCTATCAGGACGCGTTCGCCGCGGCCCGCGACACCGAAATCACCGCGGTGGCCTGCCCCCGGTTCGTGGACTTCGTCGAGCGCGGCGTCACCAGCGGTCGTCAGGTGCTCGGTCTGGCGCAGGGCTACCTGGAGCCGCTGCAACGCGCCGAGGTCGACACGCTGGTGCTTGGATGCACGCACTATCCACTGCTGTCCGGACTGATTCAACTGGCGCTGGGCGAGAACGTCACGCTGGTCTCCAGCGCCGAGGAGACCGCCAAGGAAGTGGTCCGGGTACTCACCGAGATGGATCTGCTGCGTCCGCATGACGCGCCGCCGGCAACCCGGATATTCGAAGCCACGGGCGACCCCGAAGCCTTCACCAAACTGGCCGCGCGATTTCTTGGTCCGGTGATCGGTGGTGTGCAACCCGTGCACGCCTCGCGCATCCGCTAGTAGTCCCATCTGCCTCATGGCACGAACTCCACGTTGGCTACTTTGGCCTCGTCACCCAGCTTCTTCACCGTGATGCGCATCCGCCACGCACGAGGACGTTGTTCGACCGCATCAGCAGTCGACGTCCTGACAGTCACCGCTAGCAGCACCTGGGCCTGATCATCCGACTCCGACTCCAGCGCGGCCGCGGTGATGGTTCCCTCTGATTTCGACTGAAAATGTTTGACGACCTCGATGAACGGCTGCGCGCGGCGCTGGAAGTCGTCGTAGAAGGTGCCGGTCGACGAATTCAGGATGCGCTGAATATCGGCGTCGGCCTGGTGCCAGTCGATAGTGGTGAGATTCAGCGCACCTTGCCGGGCGACCTGCACGTACAGCTTGCGTTGCTGGTCGGCCTGATACGAATTGTATGCGCGGAACCCGACCCAACCCGCCAACGCCGCCAGCGCCACCACGACCACCAATCCCGCGACGATCGCCAGCCGCACCTTCGACATCTGCGGCTTGGCCGGTGTCTCCTGCTCGGTGTCGTGAGCTTCGCCGGCCTCTTCCTGGACGTCGGGCGCTGCCTTGTCCTGGTCTCCGGCCTCGCCGGCTGCACCTGTGGTCTCACCGACCTTGGCAGGTTCGGGTTGCTCCTGGTGAGTCGTCGAATCACTCACTTCTTCGGGGGCAGCAACATCGTCTGCCATGTTCGCTCCTCTGCTGCACTCTGGCCAAGGTTAGCTTGGGTGTATATGCGCCCGTCCGGACCCACATACGTACCGGTTGCCGGGTCGTATTCAGCAGCCGCAATGGGCGGTGGCGGCGCTGAACTCGGCGGCGGAGCGCCTTGTGGCGGTGCCGTCTCCGGGGGCAGTTGCGGTATCGGCTGCCCAGACAGTGTGGCGTTGGGGTCGCCCTTCCAGTTGTAGCCCTCGTTGAGCGGCACGTAGTGCTCGTCGCTCTCACACATCTTCACCATCGGGGCGCGTTTGCCTGGGACGGTCACGCAAGGCAGGTTGCGAGCACCCCGCACGTTAAATGGCGCGTCCTGGGGCACCCGGCAGTACAAATATCCGGGCGGGCGGTCGGGGTAGTCCTCGAAGGTGGGCACCCGCTGCTGCTGGGCGGGCAGAAAGCCGGTGGTGCACGGCGGCGGGAGCTGCTGCGGTGGTAGCGGGATCGGCGCCGGTAGCGCAGGCAGCATCAGGTTCAGATTGAAGACCAACGCATCGCCCTTGTAGTCCTGGATCGTGTTGCGCTTGTGTGTACCCACGGCCTGCGTGACGGCGGTGCCCTGAGGCAGCAGCACCAGCAATTGCTCGAGGCTCGGTCGGTAGGCGACAGCCACCTCCCCGACGCTGACCAGGTTTGCCAGCACGATGGGCAGCGTGGGCTGCAGCCGCGCGAATAGTGCGCGCAGCTCCTCGGCGGCCCCGGGACCTCTATCGAGGATCCTGGCCAGGGCTGGGTCCTGGCGTTGCAGTTGCTCGCTGATGCTCGCCAGGTTCATAGCCCACGCCTGGATGGCGCCAGCGGTGTCGGTCTGCGTGTCCAGCACCGGCTTGGATTGGTCGATCAACGTGGTCAGTGAGTCAAGGTTGGCGCGGGCGTCGATGGCCAGCGTGCTGGACCCGTTGATCAACCGTCGAAGCTCGGGCCCTAGCCCGCTGACGGCGAGGTACGTCTCGTCGACAACAGTCTTCAGGTTATCCCGTGGAATCGCCTGCAGGCCGCGGTTGGTTTCGTCCAACACCGTGTTGATATCCGTCGGAACGCGGGTGCGGTCCCGCGGGATCACACCGACATCCTGCAAGGACGGACCGTTGCCGCTGCGGGGAAGCAGCTGAACATACTGCTCGCCGACCGAGGACACGCTGTGCACCTCGGCTTCCAGGTCGGCCGGAATCCTGACGTCGGACTTCAGCGACAGCACCGCGGCGACACCGGTATCGGTCAGCTCAACGCTTTCCACCGTGCCGACTTCGACGCCGCGATAGGTGACATTGCTCCTCGCATACAACCCGCCCGACTCGGGCAACTCGAGGGTCACGCGGTAGTACCCGACGCCAAGAAGAGCGGGCACTTGCATATACCCGAAGACCATGATCAACAAAGCGGTGGTCGCCACTAGGGCGAAGATCGCCATCTGGATGAGAATTTGCCGAGTCAGGCGCATGTCACGGCCCCTGGTCCCATCGGTACGGAGCAATCAACGGGTTGCCTTGATTGAACGGACCACCGGCGATACAGGGGCTGGGCATCTGCCCGATGGTGCGACCCCATTGCAGCTCCAGTTCCGTAAGATCGCACTCCCAGCGTGTTCCGGTGAAGAATCCGGAGTCGATGCGGCTCAGTGTCAAGTCGAGGACCAACGTCAGATTGGCGTAGTCGCCACGCATCCAGTTGGTGAGCGTCTCCTTGGGAAATGGGAAAGTGGGCAAGAAGCTCAGCGCGCGGGTCAGTGCCGGACCGGCGTCGGCCAGCGACTCCAGCACCGGCCCAAGGTCTTTGAGTTCGTGAACCAGTGCCTCCCTGGTTTGGTTGACCGAGTCAGCGGCCAGCGCGCTGAACTTGCCCAGCTGCGCGAGGGCCTCGGCCAGGTTTTCGCGCTCGTCTCGCAGGACGGCCAGCGCATCCGGGATAGTTCGTAATGCCTTGTCTACCACCGGCTTCTGATCGGCGATCTGGCCGATGAGGTTGTTCACGCTTTCGGTAGCGGCGATGATGTCGGCCTTCTGGTCGTCGAGGTAGCCGATAGCTTGGTCGAGCTGCTCGATCAGGCTGCGCAAGTCGTCCTCGCGGCCGGCGAAGGCGGTGCTCAATGCCTCGGTGATGTCGTATATATTGCTGACCCCGCCCCCGTTGAGAAGCAGCGCCACCGCGGCCAGCGCCTGCTCGGTGCTCGGGAACCTACCCGCCGACGACAGTCGGATCAACGAGCCTTCTCCCAATTTGCCCTCGGGCGGCACGTCAGTTGGTGGAGCCAGCTCGATGTGCAGTGAACCCAGCAGGCTGGTCTGTCCGAGGTTGGCCGTCGCGTTGGCGGGCAGATCGACGTTGCCGTTCAGCTGCATCGTCACCAATGCATGCCAGCCCTGACGCTCGATCTTGGTAACCGTGCCCACATTCACATCACCAACCCGGACGCGGGAATTCGGCTCGATGTTGTCCACGTCGGGCATCTGCGCCTGAATGGTGAACGCGTGAGGACCCGTGCCCTCGACACCCGGCAGTGAAAGTGAGTTCAGCCCTCGCCAGCCGGCACAGCCGGACACCGCGGCCGCCAACACGACCAGGCCGGCCGCGATACCTGTCCACCTAGCCCGCATCATGGTCCGACTCCAGGTGGAGTCATTAGCCCGCGAAGGCCGGCAGCCGGGTCCGGCGTCAAGGGCGCTTCTTCCGCCGGCGGATGGCCGCCGCCTAGCGGGGGCGGTACCTCCGCCGGCAGCAGCGGCGACGGAATTGCCTGCGACGGAGCAGGCTGGGGCGGAATGTAATCCGGACGCAGCCAGTCCTCGCTGTAGGTCAGCTCATTCGGTCGTGTCGTGGCGCCGACGAAAACGTTCTGCGAGAGGGGCAGGAAATTGTACTGGCGGTTCTTGATGATCGGCGCCAGGTACTGCACGCACAGCTTCGCCGACTCCTCGGCGCCCAGCCGTGACGCCGCCTGAATTGCGCCGCACAGGAAGGAAATCGGATTGGCGAAGTTGTTGAGCATCGGCACGGCACTCACCGCGCCCTGGGCCGGCTGCCAGATGTTCACGTAGTTCTGCAACGTGGTGGGCGCCACGTGTAGTAATTGCTTGACGTCGTCGAGGCTGTCCGTCAGCGCCTGGGTCACTCCCGCCAACTTGTCGGAGGTGGTGCCCAGCGCTTCACGGTTGTCCGCCACGAACGTCTGAACCTCGCCGACCACGGCGCCCAGGTCCCGCACCGCGTTGGCGACCTCGTCCGGATCATCGGCGAGCAGGCCGGTCACGGTCGCCAGGTTCTGGTTGAGTTGGCGCATCACGGTGGTGCTGTCCTGCAGCGCTGACACCAGGATCGCCAGATTCTTGACGGTGGAGAAGATGTCGGTGCTGTGATCGCCGAGGGCCGTAACGGCTTGCGACAGCTTGACGATGGTGTCGCGGATGTTGGCGCCCTGGCCGCGCAGGTTGTCGGCGGCGGTGTTGATGACCGAGCCCAGGGGGCTCATGCCGCCGGGCTCGGTGGGCTGCAATTCCTTGGTCAGTTTCGCCAGCTGCGCACGGACGTCGTCCCATTCCACCGGAACCGCGGTGCGTTCCCGCGGGATAACCGTGTCGTCGGTCATCACCGGCCCACCGGTGTAGGCAGGGGTGAGTTGGATGGCGCGCGCGGTCACCAGCGTCGGCGACAGGATCGCGGCCTTCGCGTCGGCCGGCACTTTGTACTTGCTGTCGTACCAAAACGAAATCTTGACCCGTTCGGGCTGCGGTTCGATCTTGGTGATTCTGCCGACGGGCACACCGAGAATGAGAACATCGTCGCCGATGAAGACGCCGTTGCTGTTCTCGAAGTAGGCGACGACTTTTGTGCGGTTGATCGTCTCGGCGGTCCGCAGCAGCACGACCACCCCACCCGCCAACAGCAGCACCAGCACGACGCCCAGCCAGGTTCTGCCCCGGCGGATCATTGTCCGGTCTCCGGCGTGGGGGCTACCTCACCCGGCGCGGGCACCAATACCGGCGATGGTGTCGGCTGCGGGGTGGACGCCAACTCGGGAGGTGCCACGGCCGGCGGTCCCGGCGGTGGGCCGCCCGGCGGCGGGGCCGGTGGCGGCTCGCGGTAGGGATAGCGAGGGTCCCCGGGGTTGCCAGTGATCGCGTCGGGAAGAGTCAGACGCGGTTCGCCGCCTTGGCCGGTCCGTGGGTAGGGCATCGGCAGCGGCGGTGTGCCCGGCTGGCCGATCTGCGGGTCGGTGCGTTCCGATGGGAGCAGGACGTTGGGGTCCAGGCCGAGGTCGGAGAAAGCCGCGTCAATGAACGGCTGCAGGAACTGTCCCGGCAGCAGGTTGGCGACGTAGGTCTTGAAGAACGGACCGGACGACACCGATTCACCCAGCGACATCGAGTAGTCGCCGAGCAGTTTGATCGACCTCTGCAGGCGTTCCTTGCGGTTGTCGAGGATCGTCAGCACGCCGTTGAGTTTGTCGAGTGCGGGTCGCATCGTGGCGCGGTTCTCGGCGATGAGTCCCAGCAGCTGCCGGCTGAGCCCCGAGATGTTGCCGGAGATCTGATCCAGCGCGGCGCTTTGGCTTGCCAACTCGGCCAGCAGCGCGTTGGTGTTGGCGACCAGGCCGACGATCTGATCGCTGCGCTCGGCCAGGACCGTCGAGGCCTTGTTGGCGTTGGTGAGCAGGCCGCGCAGCTGCGCATCGCGCTCGTTGAGTGTCTGGGAGAACCGCGCCACCCCCTCGACCGCGATGCGCAGCTGTGGTGGGGTATCGGAGAACGTCTCCGCCAACACCCGCAGCGAGTCCGACAACTGAATGGTGTTCAGGCCGCTGATCGTGGTCGCCAGGTCGCCGAGCGCGTCGGGCAGCTGATAGGGCGACCGGGTGCGTTCGACCGGAATCGTGCCCTCCAGCTGGCCGGTGCCCTGGGACGTGACCTCGAGCATCTTCGTGCCCAGGATGCCCCTGGTCTTGATCGCCGCCTCCGAGCGGTCGCCGAGCCGGATGTTCCTTTTGACGCTGAACGTGACCAGCACCCGCGGCCCGTCCAGCTCGATAGCCGACACCTCGCCCACCTGCAAACCCGAAACTTGTACGGGCACACCGCTTGTCAGTCCACCTGCGTCGGCGAAGTAGGCCGAGTAGTCCTTGCCGGGCTTGAAGAATGGCAGCTTGTCGTACTGCAACGACCCCACCACGATGCCGGCGGTGATCGCCAGCCCGACGGCGCCGATGACGATCTGGTTGCGTTCGGTAAATGACTTCACCGCGGCGTACACCTCCCGGTGGGCTGGTCGGCGACCCTGACGTACACCGGCTGGCCGCCCTTGCCGTTAAGCTTGAGCACGATTTCGCAGAGGTAGAAACTAAAAAAGTCGCCGTAAATGCCTTGTCGTGAGAGCGCTTGATACGCATCCGGCAGCGTGTTGAGCAGGTTGTCGAAGTACTCGTGATCGGCCACCACGATTCCCGCGGTGCGGTCTGTCTCTCCGATGGTCTTCACCAGCGGTGGCCGGGCCTGCGCCAACAGGTCCGCGATGCTTGCGGCGGCGGCATTGGTGTAAGCCACGCCTTTGGTGATGTCCTCCTTGCGGGACTGGAGACCTTCCACCAGCTCGGCGACCGCGTCGACGGCTTTGCCGAACTGGTCGTTTTGGTCGCCGAGCGACCCCAGCACGACGTTGAGGTTGATGATGACCTCCCCGATCAGTTGATCCCGGTCGGCCAGCGTGGTCGTCAGCGCCGCGGTCTGTGCGAGAAACGAGTTGATCGTCGCTCCTTGGCCCTGCAGGGCCTGGATCAACTGGCCTGATAGCGCATTTACCTGATCTGGCTCCAGCGCCCGTAGCAGCGGTCGGAAACCGCCGATCAGCGCGTCCAGGTCCAGCGCCGGCGCGGTGCGCGACATCGGAATCGTGTCACCGGGCTTGAGCTTCTCGGTGCCGCCGGCACCTTCCACCAGCGCCAGGTAGCGGCCCCCGATGAGATCGTCGTAGCGGATGACGGCCCTGCTGCCCTTGGTCAGCACCACCGATCGATCGGCCGTGAAGTTGACCAGCACTGTCGTGTTGGGCTGAATTGCAACCTTTTTCACCTGGCCGACCTCGACGCCGGCGATGCGGACAAAGTCGCCGTTCTCCAGCCCGGTCACATTGTTGAACTCAGCGTTATAGCTGTTGGTTTCCTCACCGAAGCGCAGCTGCCCGAAGACCGCGAACAATCCGAATACACCGAGGAGGCAGACAATCAGGAACACGGCAAGGCGCACTGCGTCATGTATGAGCTTGGCCCTCATGGTTGTTTACCTCTGCCGGGGGAGGGTTCTCGGTGTCGGGCGATCATGGTGACGGAGCGGCCTCCCGTGGTAGCGGAGTCGGCGGTAGCGGGGTGGGCTGTACCTGCGCGGGCACCGGGACCACGAAGGGCTCGGAGCCCGGTGTCGGCCCGGGAGCCCGCGGGGCTCCCGGTGGTGGTGCTGGCGGCAGCCCGGGCCACAGTGGGGTACCGTCCGGCGCGTACAGATCCGCGCCGTAGGGCGGGGCGCCCGGATACGGGATCGGTCCGATTGCCGGGCCACCGAAGAGGTTGCGGATGCTGGGCGGTTCGGGCACCGCGCGGGTGACCGGGAAGTAGTTGGCCCACCCGGGGAATCCGATGCCGGGATTGGGCCGCCAGTCCAGTCCCGTTCCGAATCCGGTGTTTGTGACGAGGTTGCGCACCGGCCAGTTGTTGTCGACGATCGGCAGCGAACCACAGCCCGGTTTGCCGCCAGGCCCGCCCTTGGCGCCGACGATGGGCAGGTTCTGCGGATAGCGGTATGGGTCGTCGCCGAGTGCCAGGCCTACGTCCAGTACGAGCGACCTCCCGTTGCCGCCGGGCGCTTCGTAACCTCCGGCATCCAGCAGGAACTTCGCGCCCACCAGCAGACAGGTGTAGGACGGGTCGTACTTGTGGAGCAGGTTTGTCGTCGGCTCGAGCACATTGATGGCCTTGATGAGATTGGCGTGGTTCGGTGCGAGCAGGCTGATGCCGGCGTTGGAAAACCCGATGGTGGCCAGCAGCAAAGCGTCCAGTTGCGTCGAATGGCTGGTAATGGTGGTGCTGGTGGTGCTGAGCGATTCGAGCGTGGCCAGGATGTCTTGTGCCGCAACGCTATAGGTGTCGTTGAAGTCCTTCAGGGCCCGCCAGTCGGCGCGCACGGTTTCGCTGCGCGGGTTCAGCTCGAGCAGTACCTGATTGCCGTCGGTGATCGCCCGCCCGATCCGCTCGCCTTGACCGCGGACGCCCTCGGCGAGCGCGGTGAGCGCGCCGTTGAGCTTGGCGGGATCGATTTGATCCAGCACGTCGACCAAGTTCTGGAATACGGTGTTGGCCTCGGCGGTGACATTGCGCGACTTCACCACCTGACCGGCCGTCAGTCGTTTCGGACTGGGATCGCTCGGGTAGATGAGGTCGACGAACTTGGGGCCGAACACCGTGGTGGCTCGGATCTCGGCTTCGACGTTCGCCGGGATGTGCCGGATCTGGTCCGAGTCGATGTCGAGTCTTAGGGCCACTGGCGCAGGGCCCTTCCCGCCGCCGACTATCTCCGCGACCCGCCCGACCTGTACGCCACGCAGTTTGACCTTGGCGTTGGTTTCCATGACCAGACCGGAGCGGTCGGAGGTCAGCGTGACGGGGACAACGGAGCGCAGCGTGCCCATGAACAGCAGATAAGTCAGCGCGATCGAGGCGGTGAAGATCACCACCAGGATCAGCGTGTACCACGCCGGGTGCAGTCCTTCCTCTCGGTCGTCCACGGTGCTATCCCGCCAGGTGGAAGTTGCCGGATTGCCCATAAACCGCGAGCGAGATCATCACCAGCACGAACGCGGAGAAGATCAGCGAGGTGCGTACCGCACGCCCGACGGCTTCTCCTACCCCGGCCGGCCCGCCGGTTGCGGTGTAGCCGTAGTAGGTGTGCACGAGCATGATCACCAGCGATAGGGCGACACATTGAATGAACGACCAGATCAGGTCGGTGGGGTTCAGGAACGTCTTGAAGTAGTGGTCGTATACACCCGTCGCCTGGCCGTAGAGGACGGTCGTGCCGAATCGCGCGGCCCAGAACGACGCCAGCACTCCCACGCAATACAGCGGGATCACCACGAGCAATCCCGCTGTTACCCGGCTCGCGGCGAGGAAGGCGACGGTGCGGATACCCATCACCTCGAGCGCGTCAATTTCCTCGCTGATCCGCATGGCGCCGAGTTGTGCGGTGGCACCGGCGCCGATCGTGGCGGACAGCGCGATGGCGGTGGTCGCCGGCGCGATCAGGCGGACGTTGAAGAAGGCTGACGCAAATCCGGTAAGGGCCTCCACCCCGAGTTCGGAGAAGTCGCTATAGCCTTGCACTGCGACCAGTGCCCCGGTGGTCACCGTGAGGAAGCCAACGATCGCGACTGTCCCACCGATGACCATGAGCGCTCCCGCGCCCAGGCCCATCTGCGCAATGAGCCGGATCAACTCGACCCGGTAGTGGATCAGCATGTAGTGGACCGAGCGCAGGGTGCGCCCGTAGAACTTCGTTTGACGCCCGATCCGATTCCATCCCCTGACCAAGGCGTTGAGCCGGTGCCGTACGGGCCGCAACATGTGAACGGCGGAGATAGCTGTCACAGCGTCACCTTGATCGCGACGGCCGTCGCGACGATGTTGATCGCGAACAAAGCCATAAAGGTGAACACGACAGTTTCGTTCACGGCATTACCGACACCGGCCGGCCCACCGCCGACGGAGATGCCCTTGTAGCAGGCGATCATGCCGGCCGATAGCCCGAACAAGGCCGCCTTGACCAGCGCGATCACCACGTCGGGTGCACCGATGATCAGGGTCAGACCGGCCGCGAAAGCACCCGGCGAGACGTGCTGGATATAGACGCAGAAGAAGTAGGCGCCGGAGAGGCCGACGAGGATCACGGTGGCGGCCAGCGCCAGCGACACCGTGGTGGCGGCCAGCACGCGAGGAACCACAAGTGCCCGGATAGGGTCGACGCCCATCACCCGAAGCGCATCGAGTTCCTCACGAATAGTGCGAGCCCCCAGGTCGGCGCACATGGCGGTGGCGCCGGCACCGGCGACCACCAAGACCGTCACGATCGGCCCGATCTGCCGCACCGACCCGAGCGCGGCCCCGGTGCCGGAGAAGTCCGCGGCGCCGATCTCGGTCAGCAGGATGTTTTCGATGAAGGTCAGCAACACCGTGTACGGAATGGTCAACATCAGCGTCGGCAGCAGCGACACCCGCGCGACAAACCAGGATTGCGAGATGTATTCGCGCCACGCAAAGGGAGGCTGGAACATCGCCACGAACGTGTCGAGTGCCATCGAGTAAAAGCCGCCGAACGCTCGTAATGGCTTGGCGACCGTAGCGGGAGCAACCATCAGCCAGCCACTACCTGTCGGCTGGTGACTGTTGTCGCCTGCGATCTTCGCTCGCCGGGCACCGTCCCTCCGAGGCCGCTGCG
Organism: Mycobacterium decipiens; assembly: GCF_963853665.1. Lineage (NCBI taxonomy): Bacteria > Bacillati > Actinomycetota > Actinomycetes > Mycobacteriales > Mycobacteriaceae > Mycobacterium > Mycobacterium decipiens. The sequence goes on along the minus strand of NZ_OY970459.1, from coordinate 3,761,824 downwards.
CCTGTACAACCATCTATATCGATGTAAATGTGGGTGACGTTAACACTTGCGAACGCCGAAAAGCGATGCCCTTTGGACCTGTTCTTATCGACGTCGGTGTGGTCGGATCGAGGCGTCGCAGAAAGTTCGGCTCAAACCATGCGAACCGTTTGGCGAAGAAGCAGGCATCCGATGCGTAGTGAGCTACTGAGGCGCCAGTTCGATGCTGTCCGGCGGCCCGTCAAGTTTTCCGGCGTTGTTGCCCCTTCGCTCAAACGAGTGGCTATCGCCGGGTTTCTGGCAGCAATGATGAGCGCCCTTTCGCCACCGGGCTCAAGTTGGGCCGTGCCACCTCGGATGCCGGCCACACCGGAGCTGACGGCGTCGTGCACGTACCGTCTGGACCCGCCACGCCGGATTGACCTCGCGACCGGCGTCGTTGCGGTGGCGGCCGCGATGGTCACGACTAGCTGTCAAGGCGAGGCGCAGCCAGTACGGGTGACTGCCTGCATTCGGGCCGATGGCATGGGCACGCAATGCCAAACCAAAGCTGGGTGGATCGCAGCGGAGGTGCAATTTCGCCCGTGGCGTGCGGGGGTGACCTACATCTCGACAGGCACCGGTTGCGCCTTTGTCCGAAACCCGGTGTCGCAGGTGTGCACGCCGATGGGCCCGTTCTCGGTCGGTCTGTGAGCGTTCAGTGGGCCATCGGTCAGCGTCGGCTATGCGGGTGAGCCGTAGACGGCCACCACCACGGTGCGGTCGAGGCTGTTCGCTGACCAAACCCCGATCGCGGCGAATTTGCAGTCGCGCATTACGGCGAGATAGTCCGGATTGTTGTACCACTGATTTATCAGTTCGATCCCGCTAATTGCCAAGGCCGGGTTGATCGCCACTGTTTCGGCGACCTCGCCGCGAAACCCCGCGGCAGCGGCTCGATCACTCGGTGTTGATCCGTCCGATCCGATGTCGCCGTTCAACGCGCGGTTGCTCAACACGTCGTTTGTGTGCCACTCCGCCGCTAGTTGCAGGCGCGGATCGATTCGAAGGTCGTTCGTGCAACCGGCCTGGCGTTGGATGGTATAGACATTGGCCACCACGCCGTCGTTGAGTCTCTTGTTATCGGCCTGCGCCGTCGGCGCCGTGGACAGTGTCATGGCCAGCAGTACCAAGCCGGCAACTGCCGACAGCGGGTTTCGCCCTCTGGTTCGCGTCCGTCCACTTGCCATCTGGCGACCCCTTTCGCCGCTTTGCCTACCCGACGGCCTGACTGATCGGATAGGACGTCGGAAATTCGTCGGACGTGTTGAAGTCGGCTTTGTTGTCTCCAACGAGATCGGCGTAGCCCTGCCCGCGGCCACCAGAGTTGTACCCTGGGCGCACCGTTTCGTTGACCAGATGGGCAACCCCGGTCGCGTGTACTGGGGCGGACGCAATGATGGCCGCGCTGCCCACAACCGCCACAGATTGAATCGTCAGTGTCCTTGTGACATCCACCTTGTGGATCCCACCTCTTCAATTAGTGAAGCCATTTGCGTGCTCGCAGACCTCAAATGGGTTGGAATTCAGAGATCAGCCACTGGTCGCCGACCTTGTCGAGTTTCACCCGCACAGTTGACGCCATGTCGGTGGGCGCCCCGTCACCTATGACAGTGGTCTGGTCGACGAAGACGAGTACCACGGCGTGGTTCCAACTTGCGGACACAGTTGCAGCTGCAGGCACTCGCGCGACCGCCGAAATCCGTTGCTGTTTGGCGCCGGGGATGACCACATCGTTGGTCAGCTCGGTATACGAGTCGCGGAAGCTCCCGGTGAGGTGGTCGCGGGCGGCGGTTAGGTCCTTGTCGACGGTTTCGGGTTGGTACGACAACATCGCTACTGTGCCGTCTCGGGCGGCCTGCAGCGCTTGGACCCCGGCGATCTTGGAGTCACGCAACGTGTCGTACTGCCATCTCAGAAAACCGGCGGCGATTGTCAGCAGAAATGCGAGGCCGGGCAGAACGACCCAGGCCAACAAGCCCGCCCAGGTGAACCTGAGGCGCCAGCGGTTTCGGGGCGCCGACGCTGCCTCTTGCTCTTGGGCGCCGTCATCGGCTGCGGCTGATGCGTCAGTGTCCGGCTCGGGTTCAGCACCGGCCGAGGTTGACTCTTCTTCGTCGGCGCGCCGACGCTTGCTGGACACGCCGGTTGGCGGCTCAGACACAGTCTGCGCTTCTCTTGGCCCGCTGGCATGAGACAGCCTGACTTTGTGCCGCACGTCCTACGGACCTGGGCCTCGACATTGCTGACATCAATGGTGGCCACTCCATCGGCGCTATATCCCTACCTTCAGGTGTGTGCGGCCACACTATCTTGGCACAGAGGTAGCTTCCCGCGGATTCACAACGATCGACACCGACCTCTGTCGGCCGTGGTCTCCACGGCCGACAGCCACGCACCCGGTAGATCGCGGTGGGCCAGCTCGTCGAGCGCAGACTTGGCCGAGTCGATCGATCACTTGGACCGAGCCAGCTGTCTTGGGCCGGCACGAGCGGCTGGTCCGATGCCATGTCATGACGCTCTAGGCGTGAGGAGATTCTCGTCACCGAATGCGGCGATGTATTCCGCATCGCCGTATCGGGCATGGCACAGTAGTGTCCGTGCGAATAACCGTGCTCGGATGCTCCGGTAGCGTCGTGGGGCCGGATTCGCCTGCGTCGGGGTATTTGCTTCGAGCGCCGGACACGCCGCCGCTAGTCATTGATTTCGGTGGGGGTGTGCTTGGCGCGCTGCAGCGGCACATGGACCCCGCGTCGGTGCATGTGCTGCTGTCGCATCTGCACGCCGATCACTGCTTGGACATGCCGGGGTTATTCGTTTGGCGTCGCTACCACCCGTCCCGGCCCTCCGGTAAGGCGCTGCTATACGGCCCCAGCGATACGTGGTCGCGATTGGGGGCGGCGTCGTCACCCTACGGCGGGGAGATCGACGATTGCTCGGACATCTTCGATATCCGTCATTGGGTCGACGGCGAGCCGGTGGTGTTGGGCGGGATCACGGTGGTGCCGAGGGGGGTTGCGCACCCGACCGAGTCGTACGGCCTGCGGTTCACCGATACCACCGGTGCGTCGCTGGTGTACAGCGGTGACACCGGTAGCTGTGACCAGCTCGTCGAGCTGGCTCGTGGCGCTGACGTCTTCCTGTGCGAGGCGTCCTGGACACACTCGCCCAAACATCCGCCCGATCTGCATCTGTCTGGTACTGAGGCCGGGCGTGTGGCGGCGCAGGCCGGCGTTCGCGAGCTACTTCTGACCCACATTCCGCCGTGGACTTCGCGTGAGGACGTGATTAGCGAGGCCAAGGCAGAGTTCGATGGCCCGGTGCACGCGGTGGTATGCGACGAGACATTCGAAGTCCGGCGGCCTGAACGGCGCTGAGCCCCCTCCTCACCGCGCCTTGTAAGGCGCGGATCGTCGGCGGGCTAGGGCTGGATCGCCCCCGTCCTCACCGCGCCTTGTAAGGCGCGGATCGTCGGCGGGCTAGGGTTGGCGTCGTGTCCAAACGAGAAGACGGCCGGCTCGACAGCGAGCTTCGCCCGGTGGTCATCACCCGGGGTTTCACCGAAAACCCCGCGGGATCGGTGCTGATCGAATTCGGTCACACCAAGGTCCTGTGCACCGCAAGCGTCACCGAGGGCGTGCCCCGCTGGCGCAAAGGAACGGGTCTGGGGTGGCTCACCGCGGAGTACGCAATGCTGCCGTCGGCCACCCATAGTCGTTCCGACCGGGAGTCGGTGCGGGGCCGGCTCAGCGGGCGCACCCAGGAAATCAGTCGGCTCATCGGCCGGTCGCTGCGCGCCTGCATCGACCTGGCGGCGCTGGGGGAGAACACCATCGCCGTCGACTGTGACGTGTTGCAGGCCGATGGCGGCACCCGCACCGCGGCCATCACCGGCGCCTACGTGGCATTGGCCGACGCAGTGACCTACCTGTCGGCAGCGGGCAAGCTCTCCGACCCCAGGCCGTTGTCGTGCGCCATTGCCGCGGTCAGCGTCGGTGTGGTCGACGGCAGGATTCGGGTGGACCTGCCCTACGAGGAAGATTCGCGCGCCGAGGTCGACATGAACGTCGTCGCTACCGACACCGGAACCCTGGTGGAGATTCAAGGCACCGGTGAAGGCGCGACGTTCGCGCGTTCGACGCTGGACAAGCTGCTGGACATGGCCCTCGGCGCCTGCGACACACTGTTTGCCGCGCAACGCGACGCGTTGGCCCTGCCGTACCCGGGTGTGCTGCCCGAGGGACCACCACCGCAGAAGGCATTTGGCAGCTGACCCGGCTCCTGGTCGCCAGCCAACGATCGAGCCCGCAATTCGGCTATTTTTGCGGCTATGTGGAAGTACTGCGTCGCTGTCATTGCGATTCTGCTCGCTGGTTGCGGCGGACAGAGTTTCACAGGGTCCAAGGCTGCGGTAAGTGTTGCGTCTGGCGCAGACATTCGTGACGCACTCGGCAAGGCGGGGCTCAAGTGCACCGGCTACAGACCGGTAGCGACGGATGATCGCCAGTGGGGCACCGAGAGTGCTGCCGATGTCGGTGAATGCGAGCTGGAGAATGAGGACGTCCAATTAATTGTTTGGAAGGACAACGGCCAGAGCAGAAACTGGTCCGGCATGGTTAAGGCATTGGGCTGCACTGCGGGGAAGGTAATCGGCAAATCGTCGTTCGACTACGTGGACGGCGGCCTTTGGACTGTCTTCAACACATCTCAGACTCTTGCAAAGAAAGTCTCCGACGCGATCGGCGGCAAGCCAGAGCACATAGATTGCGATGGTCAGTAGCGATCGGCGTTGGAGCCCGCTCAGCGCCGCCGACTGGTACCGGTAAGCACTTACGCTGTGACAACGTGGCATCCGACAAGAGGTTTGGGAGTAACTGTTGACCCGGCTGCTGGTCGCCAGTCGCAACCGCAAAAAGCTGGCCGAGCTGCGCCGGGTACTGGACGGCGCCGGACTGTCGGGTTTGACGCTGGTGTCGCTCAATGATGTGGCGCCATTCGACGAGGCGCCGGAAACCGGTGCGACGTTCGAGGACAACGCGTTGGCCAAGGCGCGCGACGCCTTCGCCGCGAGCGGACTCGTTTGCGTGGCCGACGACTCCGGTTTGGAGGTGGCCGCGCTGGGCGGCATGCCCGGCGTGCTGTCGGCGCGGTGGTCCGGCAGTCATGGCGACGATGCCGCTAACACCGCGCTGCTGCTCGCACAGTTGTCCGACGTGCCCGACGAGCGGCGCGGCGCGGCGTTCGTGTCGGCCTGCGCGCTGGTCTCCGGATCCGGCGAAGTCGTCGTGCGCGGCGAATGGCCCGGCATGATCGCCCGCGAGCCGCGCGGTGATGGCGGATTCGGCTACGACCCCGTCTTCATTCCGCGCGACCCTGCCGTTGGCGGCCGCACCGCGGCACAGCTAAGCCCGGCGGAAAAGGACGCGCTATCCCATCGTGGCCGTGCGCTGGCTCTGCTGCTGCCCGCGCTGCGCGCGCTGGCGGCGGGCTAAAGCGCGAAGCGGGCTTTGATCTCTTTGGTCTGGAAGTGCTCGACGATGATGCCGAGCAGCGGAATTGTGCCGGCGAGTAGCACACCGGCCGTCTTGCCGAGCGGCCAGCGGACCTTAACCGCCAGGTTCAACGTCAGAAGCAGATAGGTGAAATACACCCAGCCGTGCACCACACCGATCCAGGTCGGCGGATTGTCGACCTTGACGACGTAGCGGACGACGATCTCGTAACACAGCGCGACGAGCCACACGCCCGTCGACCACGCCATGATGCGGTAGCCGAGCAGAGCGGTGCGAATCCTCTCGACGGGGAATGCGGGCGCGGCGTGCTGCGCTTCGGGCGTTTCGGGTGTGGTCATGCGGTGGTCCTGTTCTGCTTCTCGGCATCGTTGTTCGCTAGCTCGGTCAGGTAGTCGTTGTACTCCCGCAGCGCGGGATCGTCGTGCGGCTGCTGCGCCGGCTTCGGCCGCTCGGGTAGGAGTCCGGCAGGTATCTCGGTCACGGCACCGCTGTTCCGCGGTTGGGGTGGCGTCTCTTCATACCGAACGAAGTTGCGGTACGCGTAGACGCAGAACCAAGCGAACAATGGCCACTGCAGCGCATAACCGAGATTTTGGAAGGTACCCGAGGTGGACTGAAACCTCGTCCACTGCCACCAGCCAAGGGCCAGGCAGCCGCAGGCCGCGATGATCACCAGAGCGATCAGCGCCGGCCGGCGACGACGTGTACCCGACACCTTCCGACCGTACCGCGCGGTGGGCTGTCGAAGCGCCGCTGCTCCGGTGCGGCCGATGCCATCGGTGTGGGAATGCCCACCATAGGCTAGCCTTGCCTAATGCCTGGGTGTAACCTCCTTCGCCATGACCTCATCGCCGTCCACCGTCAGCAGTACGTTGCTGAGCATCCTGCGCGACGACCTCAACATTGACGTGACCCGAGTCACGCCCGACGCCAGGTTGGTCGACGACGTGGGACTGGACTCGGTGGCCTTCGCCGTCGGCATGGTGGCCATCGAGGAGAAGCTCGGAGTCGCATTGTCCGAAGAGGAGCTCCTGACTTGCGACACGGTCGGAGAGCTAGAAGCGGCGATCGCGGCCAAATACGGCAATGAGTGAACTCGCGGCCGTGCTCGCGCGGTCCATGCAGACCTCTGCCGACGACCTGATCGTCCTCGACCGCGAGACCTCGGTGTGGCGTCGGCACCCGTGGCCGGAGGTGCACGGGCTGGCCGAGAGCGTCGCGGCTTGGCTGCTAGACCGTGACCAACCCGCCGCGGTGGGTTTGGTCGGCGAGCCGACCGTCGAGTTGGTCGCCGCGATCCAGGGTGCCTGGCTTGCCGGCGCTGCCGTGTCCATCCTGCCGGGGCCGGTGCGCGGCGCCGATGACCAGCGATGGGCCGACGCGACGCTGACCCGCTTCGTCGGGATTGGGGTGCGCACCGTGTTGAGCCAGGGGGCATACCTGCCCCGTCTGCAAGCGGTGGATACCAGCGACGTGACTATCGGGGATCTCGGCATGGCGGCGCACACCAATCGGTCGGCCACACCCGTCGCCAGCGAAGGTCCCGCTGTCCTTCAGGGCACCGCGGGATCGACCGGCGCGCCCCGTACCGCCATGCTTTCGCCGGGCGCGGTGCTCAGCAACCTGCGTGGGCTCAATCAGCGCGTGGCCACCGACCCCACGGTCGACATCGGGTGCTCCTGGTTGCCGCTGTACCACGACATGGGGCTCACCTTCTTGCTCTCTGCGATGCTGGCCGGCAGGCCGCTGTGGTTGGCCCCGACGGCGGCGTTCACGGCGTCGCCGTTCCGTTGGTTGAGTTGGCTGTCGGAAAGCGGTGCCACGATGACCGCGGCACCGAACTTTGCCTACAACCTCATCGGCAAATACGCCCGGCGGGTATCCGGCGTCGACCTAGGTGCGCTGCGGGTAGCGATCAACGGTGGGGAGCCGGTTGACTGCGATGCACTCACCCGGTTCGCAGCAGCTATGGCGCCGTTCGGATTCGATGCCGGCGCCGCTGTGCCCTCCTACGGGCTCGCCGAGTCGACTTGCGCTGTGACCGTGCCGGTCCCGGGTATCGGATTGCGCGTCGACCGTGTTACCGACGGCAGCGGTGCGCTTCAGCACGCGGTTCTGGGCGACCCCATCCCCGGTATGGAGGTACGGATCTCGTGCGACGAGCGGGAATCAGGCTACGCGGGCCGCGAAATTGGCGAGATCGAGATTCGCGGCACGTCGATGATGGACGGCTACCTGGGCCAGCAGCCGATCAACCCTGACGATTGGTTTGCTACCGGCGACCTCGGCTACTTTGGCGACGGCGGCCTGGTGGTGTGCGGTCGCGCCAAGGAAGTCATCTCCATCGCAGGCCGAAACATCTTTCCGACAGAGGTCGAGCTGGTCGCGGCCCAAGTCCGCGGCGTGCGCGAAGGTGCCGTGGTCGCCTTGGGCACCGGGGAACGTTCCGCTCGCCCCGGTCTGGTCGTCGCTGCCGAATTCCGCGGGCCAAACGAGGCGGCCGCTCGCGCCGAATTGATCCAGCGCGTTGCGTCCTCGTGCGGGGTCGTCCCATCCGACGTCGTTTTCGTATCGCCTGGATCCCTACCGCGAACGTCTTCGGGGAAGTTGCGCCGGCTGGAAGTGCGGCGCTGCTTGGTAAAGGTGGACTGATGGCGACCAGCTTCGAACTCGACGACTTCCGCGCCCTGCTCTCCAAGGCGTTCGACGAGCGGGTAACTGCATGGACGGCAGAAGCTGAAGCGCAGGAGCGCTTTCCGCGTCAGTTGATCGAGCACCTGGGTGTCTGCGGCGTATTCGCTGAGAAGTGGGCTACCGACCCGCTGCCCGATGTCGGCAAACTCGTCGAACTCGCTTTCGCGTTGGGCCAGCTCGCCTCTGCCGGCATCGGCGTGGGTATCAGCTTGCATGATTCGGCAATCGCGATCTTGCGCCGGTTTGGCAAATCGGACTACTTGCGGGACATCTGCGAGCAAGCGATCCGCGGCGAAGCTGTGTTGTGCATCGGGGCCTCGGAGGAGTCCGGCGGATCCGATCTGCAGATTGTCGAGACCGAGATTCGTTCCCACGACAGCGGTTTCGAAGTCCGCGGCGTCAAGAAGTTCGTGTCGCTGTCTCCCATCGCCGACCACATCATGGTGGTGGCGCGCAGCGTCGACCACGATCCGACCAGCCGGCACGGCAATGTCGCGGTGGTGGCGGTACCGACCGCGCAAGTCAGCGTGCAGACGCCCTACCGCAAGGTCGGTGCGGGGCCGCTGGAGACCGCCGCGGTCCGCATCGACACCTGGGTACCGGCCGACGCGTTGGTCGCGCGGGCCGGCACGGGATTGGCTGCCATCAGTTGGGGGTTGGCTCATGAGCGCATGTCCATCGCCGGGCAGGTTGCCGCGTCGTGCCAGCAGGCGATCGGGATCACCCTGGCCCGCATGATGACTCGACGTCAGTTCGGCCAGACACTGTTCGAACACCAGGCGCTTCGGTTGCGGATCGCGGATCTGCAGGCGCGTGTCGATCTGCTGCGGCACGCGCTGCACGGGGTCGCGGCACAGGGCCGGTTGGACCTGCGCACGGCGGCAGCGGTCAAGGTCACCGCTGCGCGGCTCGGTGAGGAAGTGATCTCGGAGTGCATGCACATCTTCGGCGGGGCGGGCTACCTCGTCGATGAAACGCCACTCGGGAAGTGGTGGCGGGACATGAAACTCGCCCGGGTCGGCGGCGGTACCGACGAGGTGCTGTGGGAATTGGTGGCGGCGGGGATGAAGCCCGACAATGACGGTTACGCGGCCGCGGTGGGTGATTCCATAGCGTAGAGCGCCATGCGCCGGGTTGGCGTGTCGTGCTCACCGAGGAATGCGCATCCGGCCCACTCGCACAGCCGACGGGTCGTGGTGTTGCGGTGATCCGGGTCGAACATGATCCGCCGGCAACGCGGCTCCATGGCAAAGATGCTGGCCACGATCCGCGGTAACAGCAACGGGCCAAAGCCGCGGTTGACCATGGGCAAGTCCGCGATGGCCGCGTGCAGACCCAGGTCGTAGGGGTCTGCGTCATAATGACGGGAAATTAAATCCTTTGCCGCCCAATACAATTCGATATATCCGCCGTCCGTGCCACGCCAGCTTCCAATTAATGGCAACGAATAGGTTCCGTTGAGTTGCGCGTTTAGGTGTTGACGCCAGCGCGCCGCCGGCCAGTCGTACTCCCAGGCCGCCGCCAGATGCGGACGGTTCATCCACTCCGCCAGCATCTCCGCGTCCGTGGACTCGGCGACGCGCAGTGCATACGGCGGCTCAAGCGATGGGACGGGCGGCCGGGCGAGGCGTCGTACCTCGTCAGGCAGGTCGAATCGTTCCCGGGCTAGCCGAATCGGCGATTCGTCGACCTCGCCAGGGGATGGGGGTTCGGTCATCGCGCGCCGAGCTTACCGGAGGGCTCGCCACTTAGGTTAGGCATGCCATACGTGCCCCAACGTCGTGCGCACCACGGGCGGGTTTGTCCGGCGACCAAGCGGTAAGATCGCTAGGCCCGCGGGCGTGATGAAATTGGCAAACATGCCGGCTTTAGGTGCCGGTGCTCGAAAGAGTTTGAGGGTTCGAGTCCCTCCGCCCGCACCTGGTGATGGCCCTGATAGCGCGGAGAACGGCCCAAGTACCCGAGTTTGACCTATGGTAAGGCAACCCTTAGTTTGTGGGGAGAAGTTACTTGGGCCGAGGTGTGCTGCCAGATGAAAACCATGCCGGCCAGCAATTGCTGGTAACCGAGGTCGAGGCGCACGCGGGTACTCCGCGGCCGCGGCCATGGTGTTGAGTAGCGCGGGTGCACTGGTGATCAGTCTCGCCGCTCGGGGAGAGGATCGCTGATGGCGCGCGGGTTCCAGGGTGTCATGTTGCGCAGTTTCGGCGCGCGCGACCACACCGCAACGGTGATCGAAACCGTTTCGATCGCACCGCATTTCGTGCGGGTCCGGATGGTTTCGCCGACACTTTTCGAGGATGTGGAGGCCGAGCCCGCCGCGTGGTTGCGGTTCTGGTTCCCCGACCCGAACGGGTCCAACACCGAGTTTCAGCGTGCCTATACGATCGCCGAGGCTGACCCCGCCGCCGGCCGCTTCGCGGTCGACGTTGTCTTGCATGACCCCGCGGGCCCGGCCTCGTCGTGGGCGCGCACCGTCCAACCTGGCGCGACCATCGCGGTCATGTCGCTGATGGGCTCGTCGCGGTTCGATGTGCCCGAGGAGCAGCCAGCCGGGTATCTGCTGATCGGCGACTCGGCGTCCATCCCGGGGATGAACGGGATCCTCGACACGGTCCCGGACGACATCCCGATCGAGATGTACCTCGAACAACACCACGACAACGACACGTTGATCCCCCTCGCGCAGCACCCCCGGCTGCGGGTGCACTGGGTTGTGCGCCGCGATGAGAAATCGCTGGCCCAGGCGATCGAGAATCGTGACTGGTCGGACTGGTATGCCTGGGCAACGCCGGAGGCCGCCGCGCTAAAAAATGTGCGGGTGCGGCTGCGCGACGAGTTCGGGTTCCCCAAGTCCGAGATCCACGCTCAGGCCTACTGGAACGCCGGGCGCGCCATGGGTACCCATCGGGAAACCGAGCCGGCGGCCACCGAACCGGTGCCGGGCGGGGCCCCGCAACCAGAATCGGCAGTGCCTGCCCCGGCCCGCGGTAGGTGGCGCGCGCAGGGGGCCAGCCGGCTGTTGGCGCCACTGAAGCTGCCGCTGGTGCTCTCGGGGGTGCTCACGGCGCTGATCACGCTGGTGCAGCTGGCGCCGTTCGTGCTGCTGGTCGAGCTGTCCCGGCTGCTGGTGTCCGGCGCCGACGCACACCGGTTGTGGACGGTCGGGTTCGCGGCGGTGGGATTGCTGGGGACGGGAGCCTTCCTCGCGGCCGCCCTCACGCTGTGGCTGCATGTGGTCGACGCCCGGTTCGCCAGGGCGCTGCGCCTGCGGCTGCTGAGCAAGCTGTCGCGATTGCCGCTGGGCTGGTTCACCAGCCGCGGGTCGGGGTCGATCAAACAGCTGGTCGCCGACGACACACTGGCGTTGCACTATTTGGTTACCCATGCTGTCTCGGACGCGGTCGCCGCGGTTGTTGCCCCGGTGGCGGTGCTGGTCTATCTGTTCGTCGTGGACTGGCGGGTGGCGCTGGTCCTCTTCGGGCCGGTCCTGGTCTATTTGGCGACGACGTCGGCGCTCACGATTCAGTCCGGTCCGCGCATCGTTCAAGCCCAGCGGTGGGCCGAGAAGATGAACGGCGAGGCGGGCGGCTACCTGGAGGGTCAGCCGGTGATTCGCGTCTTCGGGGGTGCTGCGTCGTCGAGCTTTCGCCGCTGCTTGGACGACTACATCGGCTTCCTGGTCGCCTGGCAGCGTCCGCTCGCCGGCAAGAAAACCCTGATGGATCTGGCCACCCGCCCGGCAACGTTCCTGTGGCTCATCGCGGTAGCCGGCACGTTGCTGGTGACTACCCATCGAATGGATCCGGTCAATTTGTTGCCGTTCTTGTTCTTGGGCACCACATTCGGTGCCCGGCTGCTTGGTATCGCCTACGGAGTCGGGGGTCTGCGCGCGGGATTCCTGGCTGCCCGGCACCTGCAGGGCACCCTCGACGAAACGGAACTCGCCGTGCCGCAACGGCCCCGCGAACTGCGCGACGGCGACGTGCCCGCAACGGTGGTGTTCGACCATGTCACCTTCGGTTATCGCCCCGGTGTGCCGGTGATCCAGGATGTGTCGCTGACGCTGCGGCCGGGCACGGTTACCGCGCTCGTCGGTCCGTCGGGCTCCGGTAAGTCGACGCTGGCCGCCCTGCTGGCTCGATTCCACGATGTCGAGCAGGGTGCGATTCGAGTTGGGGAACAAGACATTCGATCGCTAACCGCTGACGAGCTCTACGCGCGAGTCGGTTTCGTCCTTCAGGAAACCCAGCTCGTGCATGGCACCGCCGCGGAAAACATCGCGCTGGCGGTCCCGGATGCTCCCGCCGCACAGGTCCACGCCGCGGCCCGCGACGCGCAGATCCACGACCGCGTACTTCAGCTGCCGGACGGCTACGACACCGTGCTCGGGGCCAGCAGTGGCCTGTCGGGCGGGGAGCGGCAGCGGCTCACCATTGCCCGCGCTATCCTCGCCGACACGCCGGTCCTCATCCTCGACGAGGCCACCGCATTCGCCGATCCGGAATCGGAATACCTTGTGCAACAAGCGCTTAACCGGCTGACTCGGGATCGCACGGTGCTGGTGATCGCCCATCGGCTGCACACCATCACCCGGGCGGACCAAATCGTCGTGCTCGATGGTGGCCGGATCATCGAACGCGGCACCCATGACGAGCTGCTCGCCGCGGATGGACGGTACCGCCGGCTGTGGGACACCGGCCAGGGCGACCCGGTGGCCGTCAGCGCCGCTCAGGAACCCACCCGATGATCCGCACCTGGATAGGCCTGGTTCCCACCGACCGCCGCGCCAGGGTAGTCGGCTATGCACTGCTCGCGTTCGGTTCCGTTGTCGTGCGAGCGGTGGGCACGGTGCTGCTGGTCCCGCTGGTGGCGGCGCTGTTCGGCGAGGCACCGCACCGCGCGTTGGGGTGGCTGGGCTGGCTTACCGCCGCGACCGTGACCGGTTGGGTGATCGACGCCGTCACCGCGCGGATCGGTGTCGAGCTGGGTTTCGCCGTGCTCGACCACACCCAGCATGACGTGGCGGAGCGGCTGCCGAGCGTCCGGCTGGACTGGTTCACCGCCGAAAACACCGCGACGGCGCGGCAGGCGATCGCCGCCACCGGGCCGGAACTTGTTGGTCTGGTGGTCAACCTGCTGACGCCGCTCACCAGCGCAATCCTGCTACCGGCAGCGATCGCGCTGGCCTTGTTGCCGATTTCCTGGCAGCTCGGCGTGGCTGGGCTGGCCGGTGTGCCGTTGCTGCTGGGGGCGTTGTGGGCCGCCGCGGCCTTCGCGCGTCGGGCCGATGCCGCAGCCGGCGAAGCCAATACCGCGCTCACCGAGCGGATCATCGAGTTTGCCCGGACCCAACAGGCGTTGCGGGCCGCCCGGCGTGTCGAGCCGGCTCGAAGCCTGGTCGGCAACGCGTTGGCCAGGCAGCACAGCGCGATGATGCGGTTGCTGGGCATGCAGATACCAGGCCAGCTGATGTTCAACATCGCCAGCCAGCTGGCTCTCATCGCGTTGGCAGGCACCACCACGGCACTGACCATCACGGGCACCCTCACGGTGCCCGAGGCCATCGCCCTGATCGTCGTGATGGTCCGCTACCTAGAGCCGTTCACCACCGTCAGTGAGCTGGCGCCGGCGCTGGAGAGCACCCGCGCGACCCTGGGGCGCATCCGATCGGTGCTCACCGCACCGGTCGTGGTGGCCGGAACCGGCACGCCGGGTGACGGCGCCGCCGCCGCACGCATCGAGTTCGACGACGTCGCCTTCGGCTACGACGACGCAAATCCAGCGGTGCTCAACGGGGTCAGCTTTTGCTTGCAGCCGGGCAGCACGACGGCGATCGTCGGACCGTCTGGCTCCGGAAAGAGCACGATACTGGCGCTGATCGCGGGCCTGCTCCAGCCGATCCGCGGCCGTGTCCTGATCGACGGCACCGACGTCGCGACGCTGGATGCCCAAGCTCGGCGCGCGGTCAGCAGTGTCGTGTTCCAGCACCCCTACCTGTTTCACGGGACGATTCGCGACAACGTGTTGGCCGGAGATCCCGGCGCCAGCGACGATCGATTCACGCGAGCCCTCCGGCTGGCGCGGGTGGACGAGCTCATTGGCAGGTTGCCGGACGGTCTCGACACGATCGTCGGCGAAGCCGGTTCGGCGTTGTCCGGCGGCGAGCGGCAACGCGTAAGCATCGCGCGGGCCCTGCTGAAACCCGCGCCGGTACTGCTGGTCGACGAGGCGACCAGTGCCCTGGACACCGAGAACGAGGTCGCGGTGGTCGACGCGCTCACGGCCGATCCGCGATCGCGCACCCGGGTGATCGTTGCCCATCGGTTGGCAAGCATCCGTCATGCCGACCGTGTCCTGTTCGTCGACGACGGCCAAGTGGTCGAGGACGGTCCGATCGACGAATTGCTCACCGCGGGTGGGCGTTTCAGTGAGTTCTGGCGACAGCAGCACGAAGCCGCCGAGTGGCGGATCCTCGCCGAGTAAGTTGAGTGCCGTGGGTTCAATTCCCCGGCATCCCGGCGATGTGACTCCCGAGTGGCTGTCGACGGTACTGCGCGGACGTGGCACGCCGGTCGGGGTCTCGCAGGTCGACGTGGTCGCCATCGGAACCGGGCAGACGGGTGCCACCTACCGGGTGGCGGTCACCTATGCGACAGATCCCGGCGGTTTGCCGCAAACCTTCGTGATCAAACTGCCCGCCCAGGACGACACCGTGCGTGATCGGGTCAGCATCGGCTATCGCAGTGAATGCGCGTTCTATACCTTTGTGGTCGATCGAGTGCGAGTGCCGACACCGCAGTGCTTCTATTGCGAGATCACGGATGATGCAATGGATTTCGCTCTGCTGCTCACCGACCAGGCGCCTGCTGTGCAGGGCGACCAGCTCGCCGGCTGTGGTGAACGGGAAGCTCGACTGGCGGTTACCGCCCTGGCGGGCTTACATGGGCCCAGCTGGTGCGATCCAGTCTGGCTGGATCTGCCCGGTATTGCCTTCCCGCTCCCCGACGAGGCTTCCGCCCAGGGCCTCGGTGCGGTGGCCAAGATGAGCGCCGACACCACGCTGGACAAGCTTGGTGCCCGGCTGAGTGCCGTCGATCGCGAGACCTTCACTACGGCGCTGGGTTTGGTGACGCCGTGGCTGCTTGCCGAGCGCGGCCGGTTCGCCTTGCTGCATGGCGATTATCGCCTCGACAATCTGTTGTTCGACCCTGGCCGCAACCGGGTGAGCGTGGTGGACTGGCAGACACTTGGCATCGGTCTTCCCGCGCGCGATCTCGCTTACTTCACGGCAACCAGCCTTGATTCCCAACTTCGCTCAGCAATCGAAGAACGCCTTGTCGACGAGTATCACCGGGCGCTATCGGGCCACGGCGTCACCGGATACGACCGGGAAACATGCTGGCGCGACTATCGGCTCGGAATGCCACAAGCCGTTCTGATCACGGCGCTGGGGTTTGCCTTCGCGACGTCCACCGAGCGCGGTGATGACATGGTGCTGGTCATGCTCCGGCGGGGTTGCCAGGCGATCCGCGATCTGGGGACGCTGGAACTGATGGGCTGAGTCGCCGGTGCCCGCCACCCGTCAACGTTGTGCGGCCTTGACCAGGTTCGTCCCGATGATCAGGCGCTGAATCTCGCTGGTGCCCTCGTAAAGCCGCAACAGACGAACGTCGCGGTAGATGCGTTCCACCGGAACGCCACGCATGTAGCCACTGCCTCCATGAATCTGCACCGCGAGGTCGGCGACCTTGCCGGCCATTTCCGTGCAGAAGAGCTTGGCCGCCGACGGCGCGACCCGCCGATCCTGCTCGCTGACCCACAGCCGTGCGGCGTCGCGGACCAGGGCGCGACCGGCCAGCACCCCGGTCTGCTGGTCGGCAAGCATCGCCTGCACCAACTGGAAGCTGCCGATCGTCGCACCGCCCTGCGTCGCGGTGGCGGCATACGCCACGGATTCGTCGAGTGCACGCTGTGCGGTGCCCACCGCGACCGCGGCAATGTGCACCCGGCCACGCGCCAACGCGGTCAGTGCCGCTCGATAACCAATGTCTTCGGAGCCGCCGATCAGCGCGTCAGCGTGGACTCGGACGTCGGTGAAACTGACATCAGACGTCCATGCACCTTCCTGGCCCATCTTGGCGTCCTTGGCGCCTACCTCGACACCCGCAGCATCTGCGGGTACCAGAAAGACCGCGATGCCGGGGCCCTGCTCGTCGCCGGGCCGAGTGCGCGCGAAGACCACGAACAGATCCGCGACGGGCGCGTTGGTAATGAACCGCTTCTGTCCGCAGATCACCCAATCATTTTTGTCACGAACGGCTTTGGTGCGCAGGCCGGCCGGATTCGATCCGGCACCCGGTTCGGTCAGCGCGAAGGAGGCGACGACGTCGCCCGATGCCATCGGCTCCAACCAACGGGCTTTCTGCTCGTCGGTGCCGAATCCGACCAGAACCTGCCCGGCGATGCCGTTGTTGGTGCCGAACATCGACCGCAGCGCCAGCGAGGTGTAGCCCAGCTCCATAGCCAGCTCGACGTCTTGGACCAGGTTCAGTCCGAGTCCGCCCCATTGCTGCGGTATCGCGTATCCGAACAGGCCCATCTTCTTGGCGTGCTCGCGTAGGTCATCGGGTATTCGGTCGTCGGCCAGAATCTCCTGCTCACGCGGGATCACCGCGCTGCGGACGAAGTGGCGGGTCTGGGCCAGGATCTGCTGAAAGTCGTCGTCGGATACATCGGGGACACCGGCATCGGGCATGGGCAGCAGCTCCTTTTTGGCGGGTGCGTGGGCAGCGCCGTTCCATAGTGATCCTATATGAAATATAATATTTGACTGGCGGGCGCCGAGCGGGGCCTGGCGGTAAGGAATGCGTGGTCAAGGTGTCGTTGCTGAAAGATCGGACTGCCGTCGTCACCGGTGGTGCACAGGGGCTGGGACTGGCTATCGCGGAGCGATTCGTCGCCGAGGGCGCACGGGTTGTGCTCGGTGATGTGAATCGCGCCGCCACCGAGGCTGCAGCCGAGCAGCTGGGCGGCGATGAGGTGGCTCTGGCGGTGCGGTGCGATGTGACTCAAGCCGACGACGTCGAGACCCTCATCCGGACGGCGGTCGAGCGATTCGGCGATCTGGACGTCATGGTCAACAACGCCGGGATCACCCGCGACGCGACGATGCGCAAGATGACCGAAGAGCAGTTCGATCAGGTCATCGCGGTGCATCTGAAGGGTACCTGGAACGGCACCCGTCTGGCGGCGGCGATCATGCGAGAAAACAAGCGGGGCGCCATTGTGAACATGTCTTCGGTGTCGGGCAAGGTTGGTATGGTCGGCCAAACCAACTACTCAGCGGCCAAGGCCGGCATCGTGGGGATGACCAAGGCGGCCGCCAAAGAACTTGCGCACCTCGGTGTTCGAGTAAACGCGATAGCTCCTGGGTTGATCCGTTCAGCTATGACAGAGGCCATGCCGCAACGCATTTGGGACCAGAAGCTCACCGAGGTTCCGATGGGTCGCGCTGGCGAGCCCGGCGAGGTAGCCAGCGTGGCCTTGTTCCTGGCTTCGGACCTATCCTCGTATATGACCGGCACCGTGTTGGACGTGACTGGTGGCCGGTTCATATGAGTCAAGCCGTTATCTGCGAACCGGTGCGGACACCGATCGGCCGGTACGGCGGCATGTTCAAGTCGCTGACCGCCGTCGAGCTCGGTGTCGCCGTCTTGCGCGGCTTGCTCGAACGAACCGGAATCTCACCCGACGCAGTGCAAGACGTGATTCTCGGACACTGCTATCCCAGCAGTGAGGCGCCGGCAATCGGGCGGGTGGTCGCGTTGGATGCGGGCCTGCCCGTGACGGTTGCCGGCATGCAGGTCGACCGCCGCTGCGGGTCGGGCCTGCAGGCGGTGATTCAAGCCTGCCTGCAGGTGAGCAGTGGTGACAACGACCTCGTCATCGCCGGTGGCTGTGAAAGCATGAGCAACGTCGCGTTCTATTCCACCGATATGCGCTGGGGTGCGGGCCGCTCGGGCGTTCGCATTCATGACGGGCTGGCCCGGGGCCGAACGACCGCGGGGGGACGCCACTACCCGGTGCCGGGTGGGATGCTCGAGACCGCCGAGAATCTGAGTCGTCAGTACGGCATCTCGCGCCAGGAGCAGGACGAGCTCGCGGTGCGGTCACATCAGCGGGCGGTAGCCGCCCAGAAGAACGGCATCCTGGCCGAGGAGATCGTTCCGGTTGCGGTGCCCACCCGGCACGGCGAACAGCTGCTCGACACCGACGAGCATCCACGTCCCGATACCTCGGCAGCGTCGCTGAGCAGACTCAAACCCGTTCTGCTGGACGATGATCCGGATGCAACGGTGACGGCGGGCAACGCCAGTGGGCAAAACGATGCTGCATCCATGTGCGTGGTGACCACGCCTGAAAAGGCCGCTGAATACGGCCTGAAACCGTTGGTTCGGATGACATCGTGGGGACAGGCGGGTGTGGCGCCCAACATCATGGGCATCGGCCCGGTGCCCGCGACCGCGGTCGCACTCGCCAAGGCGGGCCTGCAGCTGAGCGACATCGATCTCATCGAACTCAACGAAGCCTTTGCCGCCCAAGCGCTTGCGGTGATGCGGGAGTGGAGCTTCGGGGCCGCCGACCACGACCGAACCAACGTGCATGGCTCCGGAATATCGCTGGGGCACCCGGTGGGTGCGACCGGCGGGAGGATGCTGGCCACCCTGGCGCGCGAACTCGACCGCCGCCAGGCGCGCTACGGGTTGGAGACCATGTGCATCGGCGGCGGCCAAGGCCTTGCCGCGGTTTTCGAACGGATCGCGCCGGCGTGACCGGTCCCATGTTGCCGCTGAGCGGTGTCAGCGTCGTCGAGGTGTCCAGCTTCGTGGCCGCGCCGCTGTGCGGCATGACGCTGAGTCAGCTCGGCGCGCAGGTGATCCGCGTCGACCCGATCGGCGGCGCCTCGGACATACATCGCTGGCCGCTGGCAGCCGACGGCACTTCGATCTACTGGACCGGGCTGAACAAGGGAAAGCGCTCGGCCACCATCGATTTGCGCGCGCCCGAAGGACAAGCGCTGGTTCAGCGGTTGATCGTCGAAGGCGATGGCATCGCCGTCACCAACGCCGCCGGTCTGGACTGGCTCAGCCACGATGTGCTAGCGACCAAGCGCTCCGACGTCATTCACGTGCAGCTGCTGGGCCGCGGTGACGGCTCCACCGGGGTGGATTACACCGTCAACGCGGCGACCGGATTCCCGCTCGTCACCGGACCCGTCGACCACGCCGGTCCGGTGAACCATGTGCTGCCGGCCTGGGACGTGTGCTGCGGCTTGTACGCCGCGCTCGCCGTCGCTGCCGCGGTGCGCCGCCGCGACCAGACCGGGTTGGGGGCCCGCATCAGCCTGGCGCTGGAAGACGTCGCGCTGGCCACGGCGGGAAATCTGGGGCTGTTGACCGAACCTCAGGTGAATGGGACACAACGACAGCGTCTGGGCAACGCGGTCTACGGCCAGTACGGCCAGGACTTCACCAGCTGTGACGGCATCGCGTTCATGGTTGTTGCGCTGACCGGACGGCACTTTCGCGACCTGGTCGAGGTGACCGGCACCAAAGCCGTGGTGTCGGCGCTCGCCGCGGAGCTGGGCGCGGACTTCACTGTCGAGGGCGACCGGTACCGGTACCGCGACGTGCTTTCCGGACTATTCGCCACTTGGTTCGCCGAACACACGGCCGAAGAAATCAGTGCCGCACTGACGGGCACGACCGTGTTGTTCGAGCGATACCGCACCTTCGAGCAAGTCGTCAAAGACCAACGGGTGACCGCCAATCCGCTGTTTTCCGTGCTGCACCAACCAGGCGTGGGTGAATATCTGGCCCCCGCCTTGCCGACCATGTTCGACGGCGTTCACCCCGCCAGCGCACCCGCGCCCGCGCTGGGGCGCGACACCGCCGACGTCCTTGCCGAGTGCTTGGGATTGTCGACCGAAGACATCGCGCGTTTGACGAGCGCGAAAACGATAGGAAGTGACAACCGATGACCAAACTCGCTCAAACGCTTGGCCTGACCGAATTCCAGACCGAGATCATTGCGACGGTACGGCAGTTCGTGGAGAAGGAAATCATTCCCAACGCGCCGGCCCTCGAACGCGGCGACACCTACCCCCAGGAGATCGTCGAGCAGATGCGCGCCATGGGCTTGTTCGGCCTGATGATTCCGATCCAGTACGGCGGCCTGGGCGAGTCGTTGCTGACCTACGCGCTGTGTGTCGAGGAGCTAGCACGTGGTTGGATGAGCGTTTCCGGGGTGCTCAATACCCACTTCATTGTTGCCTACATGCTGCGGCAGCACGGCACCGACGCGCAGCGGCAACGCCTGTTGCCGCGGATGGCTACCGGCGAATCCCGCGGCGCGTTCTCCATGTCGGAGCCGGAGCTGGGGTCCGACGTCGCCGCGATCCGTACCCGGGCGGCGCGTAATCCCGATGGCACCTACACCATTGACGGTCAGAAGATGTGGCTGACCAACGGCGGCAGTTCGACGCTGGTGGCCGTGCTGGTACGCACCGATGAAGGCGCAGACAAGCCGCACCGCAACCTGACCGCGTTTCTTATCGAAAAGCCAACGGGTTTCGGTGAAGTGTTGCCGGGTCTGGTGATCCCGGGCAAGATCGACAAGCTGGGCTACAAGGGTATTGACACCACCGAGCTCATCTTCGACGGCTATCTGGCAAGCGCCGACGACATGCTTGGCGGCGTGCCGGGCCGGGGCTTCTTTCAGATGATGGACGGTATCGAGGTCGGCCGCGTCAATGTTTCGGCGAGAGCCTGTGGTGTCGGCATTCGCGCCTTCGAGCTGGCGGTTCGCTATGCCCAGCAACGCCACACGTTTGGTAGGCCGATCGCCGAGCACCAGGCCATCGCGTTCCAGCTGGCTGAGATGGCGACCAAGGTCGAAGCGGCACATCTGATGATGGTCAACGCGGCGCGGTTGAAAGACTCGGGTGAGCGCAACGACCTCGCCGCCGGAATGGCGAAATACCTAGCCAGCGAATACTGTTGCGAGGTCACCCAGCAGAGCTTCCGTATTCATGGCGGCTACGGATACTCCAAGGAATATGAGATCGAGCGTCTGATGCGCGATGCGCCGTTCCTGCTCATCGGCGAGGGCACCAGCGAAATTCAGAAGTCCATCATCAGCAAGCGGCTGCTCGCCGAGTATCAGGTATGAGGCGATGACGGCCCCGGACTTCGCTGCGCGGCCTCAACTTTCCGAGGACGTCGCACGCTTTGTTCGTAAGAGGATCTTCGACGGCACCTACGCCGCGGGGGCCTATATCCGTCTCGACCAATTGGCCGAGGAACTGGGAATCAGTGTCACGCCGGTGCGTGAAGCGCTGTTCGTGCTGTGTGCCGAAGGATTGATCGCCCAGCAGCCTCGCCGCGGATTTGTGGTGTTGGCGGTAACCGGGCGAGACGTCACCGATGTCGCAAGGGTGCAGGCTCATGTTGGCGGCGAGCTCGCGGCGCGGGCGGCGGTCAACATCACCGATGACCAGCTGCGCGAACTCAAGAAGATCCAGGCTCAGTTGGAGACGGCTTACGCCGGGGATGATGACGAGCGGACCGTTCGGCTCAACCACGAATTCCACCGGGCCATCAATATCGCGGCCGACTCGCCCAAGCTTGCGCAGCTGATGTTGCAGATCACTCGCTACGCACCGGAATCGGTGTTTCCCACGATCGAGGGCTGGCCTGCCCAGTCGATAAAGGACCATCGGCGGGTGCTCTCCGCTCTCGAGCAGCACGACGGAAAGCTCGCACGCATCGCGATGTCGGAACATTTAGCCGCGGGCGCGGTTCCGCTGATCAACCACCTCATCGCGCGGGGCGTGGTTGCAGAGGAGAGCCGTCCGGTCAGCGGGCCGTTTCGGCACTAGCTGTTGTCGCTCGAGCACGCCGGGCATAGGCTGCCTCATGGGGGCCGGCAGCATGATAGGGAGAAGAAAATAATGGCCCGCACGCTCGCATTCCGCGTATTGGCCGGATTCATTGCGGGTATGGCCGCGGTTGCGCTCGCGCCTCCGGCCGCTGCCGAACAGGGCGAGCAATTCCCTGGGGATGGGGTGTTTCTTGTGGGAACTGAGATGCCGCCGGGCACCTACCGTACCGAGGGGCCGTCGAATCCCCTTATTTTGGTGTTCGGCAGGGTGTCCGAGCTTTCAACCTGTTCGTGGTCGACACACAGCGCACCTGAGGTGAGCAATGACAATATCGTCAACACAAACACCTCGATGGGCCCGATGTCGGTGGTGATCCCGCCAACCGTGGCGGCCTTCCAAACGCATAACTGCAAGCTCTGGATGCGGGTCTCATAAGGCCGGGTTGCCTTCGAGAATCGACCTGAGTCTCCGCAGATCGCCGCGGGTCGCGCGGCTGATCGCCATCGCCATGACGGGCCGAAGCAACCGGAAGAACCCCGCCGGCTCGCCGCGGTTACGCAGCGTCATACGAGTATTTCCGGTCGGCTCGTCGTCCCACGTGTACGTGGTCTCCATCGGAAATGGGTCCTGAGCCGTCCGCATCACGAGTCGACGGCCTGGCTCCAACTCGACCACCTGGTAGGTGTAGCGCAGTGTCCTGCCCATAAAGGCTGCGGTAAATGCGAACCGGGACCCCAACACCAACGGCTTTGGCGTCTCCCATCGCACGGTCTTGATGTTCGCGTACCACTCGGTCGCATTGTCCGGATCGCAGCAGTAGTTGGCGACGACCGAACGCCCCCGGCCGATCACCAACGAAACGGCAACATCGACCGAATTCATACTGGGATTGTAGATGGCTGGTTGCCATGCAACGTCGTCGTCGGAATCCAGCAGCAGCCATAGCGTCGGCACCTTGAAGGCGCGCCGCGCCCACTCTGTCGGCTCGGCTGCCGGACACGTTGGTGACATAGGCGTTGTCGACCCCGTCGATGGTCCGCAGTGCGCGTTCGACCTCGCGGGGATAGACGGTGACGCCCCTGACCTTGAACATGTCGTCGGATTTGACGGGCGGCATCATCAAAGCGGGTCAGATCGAGCACCTGGGAATTTTTGCTGAGACCTGTGTTTCCGGCTCGGGTCGCGGCGCGCGCCCGGTACTGGGCCGCAAAGCGGCCAGGATGCCCGCCGATGGCGTCGTCATCGCCTGCACTTCGCACCGGCGAGTTCAACTTCGTCAAGGTGCGTGCTAGCACGAACCAAGGAAGTGTTGCGGCTGCGCGTTGAGCACTTCCAGGTGCCGGAACCCGAAGCGCAGTAAGCCCTTAACGAACCACCGCGTTGGCCCGCGCGCGCGGCGCAGGCGACTTGGCGGCGGCTTTGCGTCGGCCCGCCGGTACCTTTCCCGCGGCATTCGAACTGTCGTCGATCAGCCGGCTCGCGTGGTGGAGGATGCATTCGAGACCGTATTCGAAATTGGTTTCATCGGGGGCCCCGATGCGATGGCCCTTCCCGGTTACCTGAGCGAGCAGCGGGGTCGTTGCGGGATCGATGGCCACGGCATCTTCGATGGTGCGTGGTCCGCTATCCGTGGACTGGTTCTTCTCATAGAGCCGATGCAGCACCACCGATCCGCGTACGTGGACCGAAACCGCCGAGTAGGTGTCGAACGCGTCCTCGGGGGAGAGTCCCGCCTCCACCAGATTGGCGATGGCCTTCTCCATCTCTTGGGCGCCCAGGCGCGCCGCTTTGGGGCTGAGCGCCGCTCGAATCAGTATCAAATCGCACAGTATGGGGTTGCCCATGAACGTCTTCCGCATCGACCGCGCATGATTGCGCAACGTCTCACGCCAGTCGCTGGCTTCAACGTAGGGGGTGGCGAACACGTACTTGCTCAAGGCGCGGTCGGTCATCGCGTTGAGCAGGTCGTCCTTCTTGCGGAAGTACCAGTAGATGCTGGTGACCCCGACGCCGAGGTGTTTTCCGAGCAACGGCATGCTCAGGTTGTCTATCGATACCTGCTCGGCGAGTTCGAATGCGCCGCCGATGATGTCATCGGGATTGATGGACCCCCGTTCGCGTCGCTGACGCTTTCCGGCGGTTGCCTGCTTTGCCACTTCGGGCACCTCCATCAAGATCCGACCTGGGGCCGAACAGCCATACCGTGACGCCCGGCTCGGGCTTTCGTCCAATACTGTAATACCTATCGTAGGCGTTTTGGTAAGTGCGGCCGGTTCGGTTTCCCAACAGCCGAATCCGCGGGATCCCGTCGAAGTCTGCGACGGCAGATAGCTACTGACCCGGAATGATCATTGCGCCTTTGATGGTGATATGGATGTAAACGTAGTCGCCACGGACAGCATGCGCCGCATGGCTTCTCCGGGGACTGGCCGGGAGAACAAGAAACCTTGCGCACGGTAGCAGCCGTGATCAAATAGAATCCGCGCTGCAGCTTCGGTCTCGACGCCTTCGGCCACGACATCGAGTTGGAAGCCTTCGGCGAGCACCATAATGCCGCGGACAATGATCAGATCGCTGGCATTGGTCCCGAGTTGACGCACGAAGGTTCTGCCGATCTTCAGCGTGTCGATAGGTAGCGTCTGCAGCAGTGACATGACGCTGTAGCCGGTGCCGAAGTCGTCGATGGCGATCTGCACGCCGACGTCTTTGAGTCCAGCGAGGGTGGCGCGGGCGGTATGTAGGTTTTCGACAACGACGTTCTCGGTGAGTTCCAGACATATGGACGAGGCGTCGAGGCCGTGTCGGCTGATCGTGTCCGCGACGAAGTCTACAAACCCGCCGGTGACCAGCTGTCCGGGTGAGACGTTAATGCGCAGCAGCACGTTGTGGCCCAACCCAATTGACTGCCATTGGGCGTATTCGCTGCAGGCCGTCCGCAGCACCCACCTATCCAGTTCGCCTGCAAGATTGATGGATTCGGCTACCGGGATGAAGCAGTTCGGTGGCAATAGTCCACGGGTGGGATGTTGCCACCGGACCAATGCCTCGGCCCCGATAATGTCACCAGTCCGCAAGTCGACCTCGGGTAGGTAGACCAAGCGAAGGGCGTCGGACTCGATGCCGCGTCGAAGGTGTAGCGCAATATCGTTGCGCAGTTCGCTTCCGATGGACATATCCGCGGTGAACGCCGCGACGCTATTTCCGCCGGCGCGCTTGGCCGCCAAGACGGCCTGGTCCGCTCGGCGAAGAAGGTCCGACGGGTTGTCCTGTCCGGGAATCCCTGACGCGACACCGATACTGACCGTACGGGTGAGTACCTCACCGCCGATGGCAACGTGTTCCTTGAATTGGTCGCGAAGACGTTCGGCGAGTGGTTCAGCGGCATCGACACTCATCGGCAATGTGGGTATTACGACGAATTCGTCACCGCCAAGCCGGGCAATCAGGCTCTGATCGAGGAAGGCGTCACGGATTCGTCGGGCGAACATATAGATGAATTGGTCACCGGCGGCGTGGCCCAGGTAGTCGTTGATGGCCTTAAAGCGGTCGAGGTCGAGAAACAGCGCCGCGACTGGGCCGGGCTGTCCGGGGGCCAACCTTTGCTGAAGGTGGTGTAGCAGCGCTCGACGGTTGTGCAGTCCGGTCAGATCGTCATGGCCAGACTTGATTTCGGCGGCGACACGCGCTTGCACCTGGGCAAAGAGGGTAGCGATGGCCTTGAGGGCGTTGAGTTCTGCCTCGTTCCATTCCCGGTCTCCGTATTTGACGAACCCCAGCACTCCGGTGGTGACGTCTCCGGAGACCAGCGGGACAGCGGCCGCTGACGTCGTGGGAACGCCGCGGGCGTGCTCGATGCGACGTTGATAGTCAGCGGTGGCCGGCTCGGGGCGGAACACAAGCGGCTCTTTGGCGTGTTCGCACAGACCGAAAACGGGGTCGGCGTTAGCGAAGTAGATCACCGCAAGCGGATCGGGGTCCGGTATGTCGAGGCGAGGTGGCCATTCGGCCACGAGCTTTGTTGCGCGAATGTCGTGATTGTTGTGACGTAAGAAGCTGGCATCAACGCCGAGCTGGGCCACCAGATAGGCCAGGACCCGCCGACTGACCTCGGTTGACGTGGCAGTGTCGACGGTCATGAGTTGTTTGGCGACAGCGGTGACCATCTGGTCAAGCCGATGTGTTGTGGCGTCGTTGTCCATCTCGGGTGTTAGCTCCGCAGCTCTGGGCGTGTCACTAGCTCAGACTTACATAGAATCCTGACAGGCTACTGCCAGGGTTGATGCGTCCTGGGTTGTGTGGAGTCGCTTGTTTGGCTCCTGGTCGCGATGTCCGTCGAAGGAGCCGTGTCCGTGCCCAAGCGTTGTCCGGAAGAGTTCCGCCGCAAGGTACTTGATTCGTGGCGGCCGGCCGCCCTGTCGCCCAGGTCAGCTAACAAGCGAGGTGGCCATCCCATACCGATGGCCGCCTCGGCTGCTAGCGGTCCGGACTCGTCCCGTCGATGGGTTCGAATCGTTGACTGCTTCGCCAACGCCGTCATCGAATCATTCTGGGGCAGAATGCAAACCTAGTAAATCAACCGCAAGATGCACCAAACCACCCCAGCCGTGGCCCAAAGCCCAGCAACACGCCTCCAGCAAACCCGGGACACATCAGAGTCTCCAGACATGCCGACGTACCGAGCACGTGGTTGCAGGCCTACATTGTGGATTCCGCTGGTCGGGTTAGACTGCGTCATGCCTGAAGTCATGGATTGGGATGCAGCGTACCGCGACGAAGTTTTTGCCGGACCTCCGCCGTGGAATATCGGGGAAACGCAGCCTGCCATAGCCGAGCTAATCCGCGACGGCAAAATTGTCGGTGATGTTCTCGATGTGGGCTGCGGGATCGGTGACGTTGCGCTGGATCTGGCTTCGCGGGGCTACCGGGTTGTCGGCATCGACGTGGCAGCGCAGGCGATCGCAGTGGCGGTCAAGGCCGCCGGAGAACGGGGACTGAGTACGGCGACATTCGTCCAGGGCGACATCACGTCACTCACCGGCTATGACAAATGCTTCGATACGGTGCTGGACTGCTTGCTGTTGCACTCACTGCCGGTGGAAGCCCGTGACGACTACCTGCGCTGGGCGCATCGCGCGGCCAAACCCGGCGCGACGATGTATGTATTGGTGCTAACTGCTGACGCTCTGCCGGCCGATTCGCCGTTTCCCGTGCCGAACCTGTTCTCCCAGAAGGAATTGCGCGAAATCGTGGATAAGTACTGGAAGATCGACGAGATCCGTCCGGCGTTCGTGCATGTCAAGTTGCCCACGATTCCTGACCTGCCGGTCCCGCCCTATTCGGTCGACGACAAGGGGCGAGCGAAGTTGCCGGCGTCGTTGGTTTGTTTGAAGTGGTGACACTAAGCTATGACGCGTTGCCGCGGCGAAGACACCCTCGGAACGGTACGTGTCAGTTGTCTCGGCATACGGCTCAGGCGTGCCAAAGGCACTCAGGCCAACTGTATTTGTGTCTCGCTACGGTTGGAAGACCGGCTGAGCACGACATGAGGAGCATGATATGGCAAAGGCGCTGTTCAACAACATTACTGCCATCTACACAGGTCCGCACGCCTGGATATACGAGACGATGGTCGCACCGGCGGTGTACCGATCCCGTCGAATCATCGACGAGCGCTTCCTTCAGCACCTTCCACAGGGTTCCCACATTCTCGACGTAGGCTCAGGAGGCGGTCTGTTCACCAATTACATCGCCGATCAGCGCCCGGATCTCAACATCATCGGCATCGATCTGTCGGAGCCGCAGCTCAAGCGCGCAAGCAAACGCATGCGCGCGTACGCCGATCGCGTTAAGTTTCAACAGGGTGATGCGACCAAGTTGGATTTTGCCGACCGCTCCTTCGACGGAGTGATCAGCTACGGCTCGATCAAGCACTGGACCTCACGAGAGGCCGGGTTTGCTGAATGTGTTCGGGTGCTCAAATCCGCAGGCCCGCTGTTGGTCACCGATGCCGATCGCAGCGCCACCTTCGAAGACGCGAAGGACTTCATCAAGCATTACAAAGCGCCGCGTCTTTTCGACACCGTCAATCTCGCGCTCTTTCACACCTGGATCGCAGGCCGTTCCATCGACCTCGATGACGCGCGCACCCTGGCCAGCAAGGTCGAGCTCGATGATGTGGACGTCGGCCGCATCCCCGATTCGCCCCTTATCATGATCTCGGCACGCCGCGCGGCTACCTGAGTAGCTGGCCCCATTCGCGTTTACGACCGGCGTACTCGGGCACGTTTGGAGCCGGGGGTTATCCCAAAGGACGCGCCACGGGTATCACGCCTTTGCCCAGCAACGATTTCATCGCCGCGCCGTCGACGGGACGCGAGAACAGAAATCCTTGCGCGCGGTAGCAGCCCAACGCCAGCAACTCCTGCGCCGAAGCGGCGGTCTCGACGCCCTCGGCGACGACTTCGAGTTCAAACTCCTTGGCTAGCGCCATGATTGCCCGGATGATCGCCAGATCACTTGCATTGCTGCCCAGTTCGGTGACGAACCCCCTATCGATTTTGATGGTGTCCACCGGCAGGGATTTCAGATGGGTCAGCACGCTGTAGCCGGTGCCGAAGTCGTCGATGGCCAAATGCACGCCGACCTCCTTGAGCCCGGCAAGTGTCCTTCGGGTGGGTTCGATGTCTTGGACCACCGCACTTTCGGTGATCTCCAGACACACCAGATCGCTATCGAGACCGAACTGATCGAGGGTGCCGGCCACCGTATCGACAAAACCCTCGGCGACTAGCTGCACTGGCGAGACATTGATGCGCAACAACGCATTACACCCCACAGACGCTGTGCGCCATTGACTGAACTCCGCGCACGCCAAGCGCATCACCATCCGGCCCAGCTTGCCCGCGAGATTGATGGATTCGGCCACCCGGATGAATGAGTCAGGAAACAGCAATCCCCGCGTCGGGTGTTGCCAGCGCACCAGCGCCTCGGCGCCCAGGATTCTGCCGGTACGCATGTCTACCTCGGGAAGGTAGTGCAGTACCAGATCAGACTCGGTCATCCCTTCCAGGTGCAGTTCAACGTCGGTTTGTAGCACGTGCCTTGCGCTGATTTCGTGGCTGAGAACCACGACCTTGCCGCCGCCGCCGGCTTTCGCCGCCAGCGCCGCGTGATCGGCCCAGCGAAGCAGATCCGACGTGCTGTCACGTCCCGGAATGCCGTTGGCGACACCGATGCTGACCGTGCGGGTAAGCGTCTCACCGTCGATCACCACGTGCTTTTCCAGCCGCGCCTGCAAGCGATGGGCGAACGCCTCTGCGGCATCGACCGATATCGGTGCAGCGGGCACCACGACGAACTCGTCTCCGCCGAAACGGGCAATGATCGCCGGGTCTCCGGCTGCCTGGCGCAGCCGGTCGGCGAAGACTTCGATCAGCCGGTCACCGGCATTGTGCCCCAGGTAGTCGTTGACCGCTTTGAGTCGATCGAGATCCAGGAATAGCAGCGTCACCGGGCCGCGCCGGCCACCGGCGAGCCGCTCATCGAGATGGGCTATTAGGGCTCGGCGGTTCAGCAATCCGGTCAGATCATCGTGGTCGGCTAGGTAGCGTAATTGTTCTTCGGCAACGATGCGGGCCTGCACCTGGGCGAACAGGGTTGCGATCGCTTGCAGCGCGTGCAGCTCGCCGGGGCTCCACTCCCGGTCGCCGTACTTGACGAATCCGAGCACACCGGTCGTGATTTCCCCGGACAGCAGCGGCACGCATGCCAGGGAAACGGCCGGCACGGCGGTGCCCTCCTCGATGCGCCGCTGGTAGTCCACATTTGCCGGCTCGGGACGCAAAACCATTGGTTCTTTGAAGTTTTCGGACATCGCGAAGACCGGGTCGGCGTCGCAGAAATACACCAGGCCGATCGGGTCGGGTTCTGGCACGGAGTCGCGCGGCGGCCAATATGCGATCAGTCTGGTCGCATGAATGTCGTGGTCGTTGTGGCGAAGAAAGCTCGCGTCGATGCCGAAGTGCTCCGCCAGGTCAGCGAGCACCAGTTCACTGATTGGGACCGCGGTGGCGGCGGTGACCGCCATTAGCTCCGAGGCCACCGCGGTGACCAGCTCGTCCAGGGTGCGGCTCATCATGTCACCGTAGCGGCTCACCCCGACAGCAACCGGACGCGGTCAAAGCTCCGGCGGCTCCGCGCCGACGCCGGCCGCGTGGTAGCCAGTCGCAACACCAACACAAGGGCATCATCGGCCGGGATGCCTGTCAGACTGTGGAAGTCGCTGCGCAGCCGGCCCAATTCGTCGGCAAATTGTGCAGACAATGCCTGCCGCTCGTCGACATCGTGAGCGTAGAGGAATACCGGCGAAACCGGCTGCACAGCAAACCCGCGCTGTTGCGCGGCGATCCACACCGCCTCGACAGCCGATCCACCGCGGGCATAGTCCGGTAGCGCGCGCCCTGGCACCGAGACCACGGCCAGCGCCGAGCTGGCGACGATGCGGTCGTAGGTGTCCTGACCCAGCTCGGATCCGGCGTTCCACTGCGCTAGATGTTCCATCACGTCCGTACGACGAACCAGGTCCAACTCGGCAAGTCGATCATGGCCCATTTCGAGGCTGCACACGTCAATGCCGGTGTCCGGAAACGGATCTCCCGGCCAGCGTAGCTCCGAAATCATCTCCGCATGCAGCCGTGGCGTCAGGTATCGTGTACGGTCGGCAGCGGCCAGAATCGTTGCCGCCCAGGTGATATCGTCTCGCGCGGTCAATAGGTACAGCCGCGCACCTTCGGCTTCCACGGCCGCGTGCAGCACGTCAGTCGTTTCGGCCGAGACCGCGTTGGGCTTGCCGTGGTGGCGGTTGGTCTCGCGGGCCAGCATCGGCCCATAAACGGCCGCCAGGCCGGGGTTTTTCCCGTCACCCAGCCTCAAGGTGGCCCGCAGCGGCGAGCCGTCAATATCTTCGGCAATGCTGACCGGTCCGAGTACCCCATGGGCCGCGGCGGCAACCTTGGCGTTGAACAACGCTGCACCCACCGCGACGGCACTGCCGCGGAAACCGACATCGAGACTGTCGGTGTGTTCCGGCGCGATCCGTATCGTGATGGCTTCAGGGCCGGCTTCGATGTGCCAAGGCTGCAGGTTTCCCCCCGACGGTGCGCGGATCGCGGCAGCGGCGATAATCCCCGCAATCCCAGACAGCGCTGGCTCTGAACACTGAGTCGGCTCTGCGGTACGCTGCTGGGCCATGTCCGGCTCGGCTAGCTGATCGAGTGCCCCGCCGACGTCAACACGGGTACGTCCCGAGCGCAGCTCCTCCCCGAGACCGATGCGGCGCACCGCCTCGGCCAGCGCCGTAGCCCCCAACGACACATCCCCGGCCAATTGGGGCCACGTCGATATCGAGCGATCGATCTCGACCAACGACGCCGCGAAGCGCGGCGACAACCGCTCTGGCTCCAAGTGGCGCAGGATATGCGGAACCTTTTCGCGGCTGCTCATCCCCGGTAGCAACCCGATGTCGAGTTCGCCGAGCAGACCATGCAGAATCGGACGCCGCGGGTCCAAGTCAAACCGCTCAACATCGACCAGGCCGCGGTCACTGGTCGCCATCAGAACCGGAATCCCGCGGCTGCGGGCGCCCTCCCTCAGGACAGCCTTCATGTGCAGTGAATCGCATTCCTCTACAACGATGTCCAACCGGTCCAGGAACTCATCGACGGTGTCAACCGTCAGGCCAGCGTCAAACACTCGCACCGTCAGATACGGGTCCAGCTCGGCGATGCGGCGCGCGGCCGCCTCGGCTTTATTGAGTCCGAGGTCGAACACCGTGGCCGGCACCCGGTTCAGGTTAGATAGCTCCAGGCGATCGAAATCGGCCAACCGCAACTGCCCACACATGCCCTGGGCGGCCAGCGTGTGGGCGATCACATGCCCCACACTCAGCCCAGCGACACCGATGCGCAGCGAGCCCAACCGAGTCTGTTCTTCGGCGGTAATGCAATTGCGGTTGCGGTCCAGTCGCACCGTTCGAAAACCGCGGGGGCCCAAGACCGCTACTACCGCCCGCCGCCACGGGTAATATACCCACCGGCCCGGTTCTGCGACCAACTCCGGATCCGGCGCCGGCCGCAATTTGAGCAACTCCCGCAGTTGTAGTTCACGATGATCGATAAAGCCGATATTGGGATCGGCACGGAGCCGCTGCAGCACCGCGGCATCAGCGGGGTCGTCGGGGGCCAGAATTTGTGCAGGCAGGTTCATATCGCGCTCATCGCTCACTTGTGTGGCTCCCAGGTTGTGCCCATGCTCCGCCGACGGATGCGGGCCCAAATTGGGCCGCCGGCCACAACGGTGAGCGGTGCCGCCAGCGGGAAATCGTTGACCAGCGAGTGCACTTCAGCTCGCCGGATGAACGTCGCCAACCCCAGGGTGGCCTCGAGCATCGCGAAATGATCCCCGATGCACGACCGGGGGCCGGCGCCGAACGGCACGTACTGCCATCGCACGCGGCCTTTCGTGTTCGCCGGGCTGAACCGGTCCGGATCGAACACCAGCGGCTCTTCCCACAATGCCGGATCTCGTTGCACGGCGCGGCGCCCGAAGAGCAGCATCGTGCCGGCCTGGACCCGGTAGCCGGCGACCTCGACGTCACGGATAGCCATCCGCGATCCGGTGGCTGTCGGCGGGCACAGTCGCAAAGCCTCGTGCAGCACCTGCACCGTGTACGGCAGCGCCCCCACATCATCGGGGGTCAATTTCCGGTCGGGCAGCCTGGCCACCTCGGCGGCGACGCGGTCCTGGATATCGGCATGCCGGCCCAGCTGCCACAGCGCATACGCCAAAGTCGTCGCGGTGGTGTCATGACCGGCGAATAAGAACACAATCAGCTCGTCGGCGATCTGTTGATCGGTCAACCGCTGGCCGGTAACCGGGTCGGTGGCCTGCATCAAGGCCCGCACCAGCGGTGCATCCCTGCCGGGATCGGTACGGCACGCTTGCAGAATGGCGCCGGCAAGCCCCCGCAAAGTCGCCGCGGCGGTGCGGGCGCGCCAGCGCGCCGGCGTCGGAAGCCACGCCGGTGCCCGCACCGGCCGCACCGCCCGCTCCGCAATATAGGTCAGCGCAACCCGCAGCGGCTCACCGACGTCGACGGCGTGATTGGTCAAGTCAAGCCCCAGCACCGAGCGCCCCAACGCTCGCAACGTCAAGGTGCGGCACTCGGTGTCCAAATTGACCGTCGCACCGTCGTGCCAAGCCGCCGCCACCGACTCGGCGGCCTCGGTCATGTGTCCACCGAATGCCGCGACCTGCTGTTTGGTAAACACCGGCTGCAACGTGCGCCGGCGCGGCAGCCACGCCTCATGCGGCAGATCGAACAAGTTTGCCCCGAGCACCCGACGAAACTCGGAAAACACCCGGGTTGTTTTGTCGATCGAACCGTCCTTGTTGGTGAGGATGTCGCGAATGGCCTCGGGAGACGTCGCCACCACCACCGGGGGCGTTAGCCATTTTGGCCCGAACGTAAGTCGAGTCACCGGACCACCCGCGTCGCGAAGGTGGTCCATGCCGGTATGAAACGACCGCAACGCGCGAGCGCGCTGGCGATAGGACAACGGGTTCTTCGGAGCCAATGGCAATAACGCAATGGGCGTCTCCTGCATTACGCCTCGCCTCCCGCACCCGTTACGCACCGCAAAGCTCTCGGACTCGGAAGCCCACCAAGCACAGGCGAAACACGAGACGATCGTGAGGTTATCGCACGGAGAAGGAGCACGCAGAACTGAGCGTTGGTCACTGGCCGGCTCCTGTGGTCGCTGTGGTGGTTACGCTCAACGCGTCAGCGTCGCGCATAAGCTTGCGTGATTCGACAACCATCTTTGATAGTTGCTTCGGCTCAGCATGATTCGCGTAGGTACGGTGGTCCCACCAGATCATCTTGGTTCGATAGCGTTCATCCGGGTAGATAGCTGCTGGGATTTTCGCTGCGATTACGGCCCCCGAAGAGCGCCACCGATCCAGCGCATGGGCCGCCCCGGTCCCCATAACGAACTGAACCCCCAACAAGGACATGCTTAGCGGTAGGGCGCGCGCCAAGGCCGCGGCAATCGCATCACGGTGACGAGAGTCGCTGTCAACCCAACCGGTCTTCGCTTCCACGACCCCGAATGGCACCCGATCATCGATCATCTTGCGGACTTCGTGCACTCCGGGATTACCGGCCCACTCGATGACCGCATGCGAATCATCGGCTGACCGCAGCGGCCCGATTATGCGCGCACCCCCCACAACGTCACCCTGACCATCCAGCGCAGCAAAGAACAACTGTGTGTCATGTCCACTGTAGACGCTGTCGAGATTTAAGGTACACTCGACTCCGTGCTTCTTATAGGTGCGGTGGGCACCGCGAAGGTATTCATTCCACAACCCGCGGTCAAGTGTGGGTCGCGATACCACCAGCCGGCATTGTGCATCGGAAATCCACACGCTGAGGTTTTCCCGAAAGTGTAACTTCTGCGGCGCGATGGCGTGGAGTTGAGGGGTGGTCATGATTCTCCAATATGTTGGGTGCTGGGCTGTTAACTCGAGAGTTGCTGCGTTTGCATCGAGCAGGGCAGCGGTTGGGGCTGCTACGTCCGGTTGCGTTGACGTCCAGGCAGTCGTTTTGGCTGGTGCAGGTCTACCTTGCGAGTGGCTGCCTTCGCGCAGAACGGCGCAGCGCGGCGGGGTATTGACGCCCAACCTCGCTGCTGTTTATGTCGCTGATAATTGTTGAATTGCTTCTAGGGCCGTGAACGAACTACCGAAGAACCTTTTACGTGTATTCGGCGCAATCCATAACTCCCCGATATATTGCGCGTTCTGCACGCCATGTTTTCTTTGACACGCGCGCGTCCACAATTGCCACGCATACGTGCTCGAAAACTACGTGACTAAACAGGCAGATCTTTTCAGGATCGACAAAGCGATATTCGGTGTTAGTCACGGCTCTTGATTGTATTTGCTCTGTGTTTAGACCCTATCGGTGGTGGACCCCGTTGCCGTTGGGGGATGGTGAGGGGCTGATGCTGGGGACAGCCGGCACGTCGCCGGCATGCCGCATCACTCGGTCGGCATGGACAACCTCGCGCATTACGTTGACGAGCATTCATTCCGAAACCGGTCCCACCGCTCAAACGTGCGGGGCTTCCGTGCTACCCCCTGATACAACTGTCGACATCGATCCCCGTCCACAGCGGGACCTACTCTTTGAAAAAGGAGACCGGTAGTGCCCTGGCAAAGTGCCAGCCCTGAGCGGCTTCACAGCCGAACGCGCGCAACCGGGCGGCCTGGCTGGGGGTTTCGACGAGCTTTGCAGTGACGGTGATACCGAGCTTGTCGGCAAGGTCGATCATCGCTCGGGTGATCTGTTCGTTGGCCAGCCGAGCTTGGATGTTGCCATCGAGGCTCTCGATGAACTTGCCGGCGAGCTTGACCACGTCGACCGGGAGGCTGGGAAGGTAGGCGAGGCTGGAGAATCCGATGCCGAAGTCATCGATGGCGATGCCTACGCCGAGGGCAGACAGTTCCTGCAGCCTGGTCACCGATTTCTCGTCTCTGGTCAGGCGTGCGTCCTCGGCCAACTCGAGCTGCAGGGCGTGGGCGGGCAGGCCGGTCTCGGCGAGCACACTTTCGACTAGTGGGAGGAAGCCGGGATCACAGATGGTGCTGGCGGAGACGTTGACGCTGACGAACGGGGGCAAGTCGGTGCTATCGTCACGCCACCTGTGGACGTGGCGGCAGGCTTGCTCGATCACGAAGGCCGTGAGCGGCACGATCAGTCCGTTGGCCTCGGCGCGGTCGATGAATTGGCCCGGGAGCAGGGTGCCCAGCGTCGGGTGCTGCCACCGCAGCAGAGCCTCGGCGCCGATGATGCAGTTATCGGCGAGCCGGATGATCGGCTGGTAGACGAGGAAGAACTCACCGCGATCCAGTGCCGCGCGCATCGAGGTGGACAGACCGTCGTGGGTGTTCTGCTGGCCGCGGTCGAAGCCTGCCCATCGATCACGGTCGGTTTCCATGTGCGCCTTAAGTATCTCGTAGTAATCGATCAACTCGGTCGGCCCGACGCTCATGCGGTCCCTGAAGCGTGCTGACATAACCGATCCAGAGGCTCTGCACCTAGGCCCCTCCGCTTCGGCGCCCCCCTGGACGCCGAAGTAGCGCTGGATGGGCCCCCCACGTGGAATAACACAGTACCCCCCGCTAAGCCCGGGCGGGCCCAACTTCTCTTGGAATTGTCTGTGAATTTGCTGAATTGTTCGGGCTTGCGGTGCAGACTGTGCGGGGTACGGTGCTGCAAACTTTCGGATCAGCGTGATCCCGAGTTGCCTCGGTCCCGACTGCGGCTCTCGAACCGATGTCGTATCCGCCCGGACTGTGGCGCCGCTGGCGCGGGCGAAGGATCGCCGTGTGGTGTGGTTGCCCGATCTGCGAATTCGCGCGCAGACCGGTGGTGTTGTGGTAGCACAGGCGAGTCGGGTGTGGCCCACATGCGTTGTACCCCAGGAAGACCTGGACTGGGCGGCAATCTGGGGATCCTCAGCGCGCCATCGGGCAGCGCCCGATGAGAGGTGTGACCGGCATCGCTGAGCTGATACCACCTCGACCGGTGCGGCTGCCCGAGGTGGTTGCCGGCCGCTCGGATGTGGTGCTGGCCACCTGGCTGCACGAGCGCGACGGCCGAATGCAAGGCGCAAATTTCGATCGCGTTGCCAGCAACTGCCGCAAGCAAGTTAGCGTACTCGACCCACTTCATGTCGCCAAGCTTGGACTGGAACTTCTCGACGACTCGTGTGATCTTGGTCGTGATCACGGATCGTGCGAGTCCGGGGCCCGCGATCGGCTCGTTTCGGAGCCCGAGACGGGGCGCTCGATCTCCTCGCTCCCAGGTTGGTGGAGTAAGAGCCATGTATGTGGAGCCTGTGTCCGGCGGATGGTGGCCACTAGCAGTGACTGACGTTTGGCTAACCTCTCTGAAGGGAGTGGGTCTGGGCATGAGTGCGCTAGTGGAGGCGGTGACGTTGCTAACGGCTGACGTCCAGGACTCGACGGGGCGTTCGCAGGCGCGGCAAGAGGAGCTGGCGGCAAACGGTTCAAACCTGGATCGCACGGTATCGGATGCAATCGCGACCCATGGTGGGGTGGTGCGACCCGTCGATCAAGACTTGGGTAGCGGTCTCGTGGCTGCGTTCCTGCGCGCCGGCGACGCGATCGCGTGCGCGTTGGACCTGCAGCTCACAGCCCTGGCACCCAAGCGGCCACGGGTCGGTGTGCACACCGGTGATGTCCGGCTGCGCGACGACGGCACCATCGTCGGCGCTGCGATTGACGAGAGCGCGCGCCTGCGCGACCTAGCGCACGAAGGCCAGACTTTGCTGTCAGCAGTTACAAGTGATCTGGTCTCAGACCAGCTTCCGGCAGACGCCTGGTTGATCGACATCGGTAGCTACCCCTTGCGGGTTCTGCATCGCCAAGAACGGGTTCTCCAGTTGTGTCATCCAGACCTTCCCTATGGGTTTCCGCCGCTGCGACCGTCGGTCGTCACCCGATCCAATCTTCCGGTGCAGTTCACCACTTTTGTGGGCCGTGATGCGCAGATTCGCGAGGTGCAAGAGCTCCTGGCGAAGTACCGGCTGGTGACGCTGCGCGGTGACGGCGGTGTGGGCAAGACCCGTCTGGCGATCCAGATCGCGGCGGCATCGGAATTTCGTGATGGCTTGTGTTTCGTGGATCTGGCCCCAATCGCCGATCCCGACATCGTATCGACCACCGCGGCCCACGCTTTGGGCCTGATAGATCAGCCAGGCCGCTCAATATTCGACACTCTTACGCATGCCATCGGCAACCGCCACATGCTTATGGTGTTGGACAATTGCGAGCACCTTTTGGATGCGTGCGCCGAGCTGGTCGTTGCGCTGTTGGGCGCTTGCCCGGAGTTGACCATCTTGGCGACCAGCCGCGAGTCGATCGGGGTCACCGGCGAGGTCACCTGGCTGGTGCCGTCGCTGTGTCTTGCCAACGAAGCGATCCAGTTGTTCACCGAACGTGCGCGCCTGGTCCAGCCCAATTTTGAGATCGCGGCTGACAACACCGAAGCCGTGAGCGAGATCTGCCGGCGGCTAGACGGTATGCCCCTAGCGATCGAGTTGGCCGCGGCACGGCTGCGGTCGTTGGCGCCAAGCGAGATCGCCAACAGTTTGGATGACCGCTTCCGCCTGCTGACCGGTGGTGCCCGCAGCGCGGTGCAGCGGCAGCAGACACTCCAGGCATCGATGGATTGGTCTTATGCACTGCTGACCGAAGCCGAACGGATCTTGTTTCGCCGACTGGCGGTATTTGTCGGCGGTTTCGGCCTTACCGCGGCATGCGAGGTCGCCGCGGCTTCCAGCGACGACTTCGTCGAGCGCTATCCGGTGCTTGATCAGTTGGCGCTGCTGGTGGGCAAATCGTTGGTGGTAGCCGAAGAAAGCCGAGGCCGCACGCGCTATCGGCTGCTGGAAACCGTGCGCCAGTATGCGCTAGAAAAACTGAGCGAATCCGATGAAGTCGACGAGGTTCGCGCGCGGCACTTGGCTCACTACACAACCATGGCGGCCGGACTGAACCCTCCCGCCTCCACCGGCTATGAACAACGCCTCTTGCAGGCGGAAACCGAGATCGACAATCTGCGCGCCGCGTTTACCTGGAGCCGTGGAAACGGCGATATTACAGCCGCGTTGCAGCTGGCGTCGGCACTGCAGCCGCTGTGGTCGCAGGAACGCATGCACGAAGGGTTGGCCTGGCTCGACTCCATTCTCGACGGGGAAGACAACAGTCATCTCGGCGTGCCGGCACGGGTTTGGGCGCGGGCGCTTGCGGAGAAGGTAATCCTCAACGCCTGGCTGGCCATGAGGCCGATGGTTGCCCCCGACATCGTCGCGCACGCCCAACACGCTCTGGCGCTCGCCCGCGACGCAGACGACTCCACGGTATTGGTTCGAGCGCTCGTCGCCTGCGGCTGCTGTAGTTGCGACGCAGAAGCGGCTGAGCCCTACTTCGCCGAGGCGATGGAGGTCGCGCGCGCCATAGAAGATGAGTGGACCTTGAGCCAAATCGGATACTGGCAGATGGTCGGGATCTTCATATACGGTGAGCCAATTCCCTTGCGAGCAGCGATCGAACAGGCTCGAGAGCTCGCCGAAGACATCGGAAACCGATTCGTCTCGCGTCAATGCCGGCTATTTTTGTGCTTTGCGCAGATGTGGGAAGGCGATCCCAACGCAGCATTGGCACTATCCCGCGAGATTTCCGCCGAGGCCGAGGAGGCCAACGACGTCGTCACCAAGGTGCTCGGCTTGTACGTCGAGGCCATGGCGCTGTCCTACCGCGGCGACTGCGCGGCCAATGCGATCGCCGATGCGGCACTGGAAGCTGCCACCGAGCTGGGCGGCGTATACCAATGCATGGGTTACGGAGCGATAACCCGCGCCGCGTTGGCCACAGGCGATACCGCGGCCGTCGACGCCAGCGAGGCCAGCTGGGATTTTTGTAATCAACAGAACGTGGTAACGACACACCGCGAACTCATGGCGCAGGCAGCCCTGGCTCGCGGAGATGTGCCCACCGCGCGACGCTTCGCCGACGAAGCCGTCCTTGCGAGCACGGGATGGCACCAGATGGTGGCGCTGATAGCGCGGGCGCGAGTAGCCATTGCGCAGGACGATCTGGGCAGGGCACGCGATGATGCCCACGCCGCGGTTGCGTGCGGCGTCGACGCGCAGACGTACCTCGCCATGCCGGATGCCATCGAACTGCTCGCCGGATTGGCCAGTGACGCCGGTAGCCACCGGCAAGCTGCGCGCCTGTTCGGCGCCGCAGCAGGCCAGCGGCAGCGTACGGGGGAGACCCGCCACAAGATCTGGGATGCCGACTATGAGGCCGCCATGGCGGCGCTTCATGATGCGATGGGCGAGGCGGACTTCGACGCCGCCTGGGCTGAGGGAAGTGCGGCGCCCTTCGACGAGGCGATCGCCTACGCACAGCGCGGTCGCGGCGAACGCAAACGCCCAAGCAACGGCTGGGACGCGCTGACGCCGGCTGAGCACAAGATCGTACAGCTAGTAACCGAGGGACTGGCCACCAAGGAAATCTCGGCGAGGCTGTTCGTCTCACCGCGCACCGTACAGACGCACCTTACCCACATCTACGCCAAGCTAGACCTGACCTCCCGCGTCCAATTGGTACAAGCAGCGGCGCAACACTCGAATTATCCCACTGACCACTAGTCACTGGGTGCGGCAATACGTACCCAAAGCGGGCTTCTTTGCGCGTTGTCGCTGATGTTCATGGCTCCTCGTGCGCGCATCGTGGAGCGTATGGACAGTCTTTGTGCAGATGACGCGCCGGTGTTTTGGGGCGATCTAGAAGCTGGCTGGCTTATGTTGAGGCGGACGGTGACGTTGCTGCTCGCTGGCGTTGAGGATCCGATGTGGGACATCCAACCCGAGGCGATCACCGCCTGGATGGAACTCGGTGGGAAGGTATCGGACATCGTTGCCGAACACGACGGTGTGCGCCTGGTGGATCACGGCAAGGGCGATGGTTTCGTGGTTGCGTTCGCCCAGGCCAGCGCCGCCGTCAAATGTGCGTTGGCGTTACACCAGGCTCCGCTGGCCCCGACCCTGCTACGCATCGGGATCCATACCGGTAGGGTGCAACTGCTCGATGACCGCATCTACGCGAGCCCGACGATGAATCTGGCTGCGGAGTTACGGGATTTGGCTCATGGCGGACAGACGGTGATATCGGGCGCTACCGAGGACGCGGTGCTCGGCCGGCTTCCCAGTCGTGCTTGGCTGATTGGTCTGGGGTCCCAAGAACTGCGCGATTTGCCCCAGTCACAACGCATAGCGCAGCTGTGCCATCCGGACCTCCGCAACGATTTCCCGCCGCTGCGTATGAAGCCCGCCAGCGCGAAGAGATCCGCCGGCGTTTACGGAGTTCCCCATGTGGAGCGGGTTCTTGTTCGCGTAGCGCCCAAGCGTCGTGTTCACGCCCAATCGTCGCGTGTACGCCGGCGCGGTCCTGGCGGGTGAAAAGCGCGTAACGGCTGCGCTGACGGGGCTCCCGCGAGCAGCGAGCGGGAGCCCCCTATGGCTCGGCTCACGTGGCCGCCGAAATCATTCTGCGCCAACCAGGATCAACCTGGGCCTAACGAGTCTGCTACTCAGCACACCCAATCTTCGTCTTCGGACTCACCGGGTCGGCTCAAAGCGAGCTGGTCAGCGGTGATGGTCATCTGCTCAGACATCTGCAGAAGAGCGTGCTCGCCCGCTCCGTTGGGCAGGGTGTAAGCCAACTGGCGCACCTTCACGGCGTACTCGCGTAACTCCTGGCGGAGTTGAAATTCGATCGTGTGGGCGCCTTCATGCGCCGACGAAATTGGCAGCGGCGTCTTCTGCTCGCACGGATCAATCTCAGGCATCGGATCCATCATCCGCCAGCTAGGAGTCATAAATCATCAGCACATCGACGTATGTCGTGCGCTGACTGCGCGCAATTCGGGCTCTCCGGCGTGTCAGTGGACGCCGAGGGGCGCAGTTCGCTACGAGCGCCTACCGGCCGTTGTGGAACGCAGTACCGATAGGTATACAGTATGGATACAAGGATCGGCCCAGGTGGGAGGAAAATGCCGATGAGCAGCGCCGATACCGAAGATGCGGTGCTCTACGAGGCCACCACCAGCGGCGTCGCAATACTTACTTTCAACCGTCCGGAGCGGCTCAATGCATGGGGCCCCGACCTGGCCGCCGGGTTTTATGCTGGCATCGACCGCGCCGAACAGGATCCCGCGATCCGGGTGATCGTGCTGACGGGTCGGGGCCGGGCGTTCTGCGCCGGCGCCCACCTGGGGTCGCCGGCCTCGGCGGCCGGGGTCGGCGGCTCAATGGAGCGAGCGGGCCAGACGAATCTGGCGGACCTGGTCGGCGAGCGTCCACCTCACTTTGTGACCACACTGCGTAAGCCGGTCATCGCGGCCGTCAACGGTTCCTGCGTGGGCATCGGACTGACCCAGGCCCTGATGTGCGACGTCCGGTTCGCGGCGGCTGGCGCGAAGTTCGCCGCCGTGTTCGCCCGCCGTGGGCTGATCGCCGAGTTTGGCATCTCCTGGATACTTCCGCGGTTGACCAGCTGGGCCGTCGCCCTCGACCTGCTGCTGAGTGGTCGTACCTTCCTCGCCGACGAGGCAGCCGAATTTGGCTTGGTGACCGAAGTCGTGGCGCCCGAAGATCTGCTGAAGCGCGCCCTGGAGTACGCGGAGGACATCGCCGCACACTGCTCGCCGGCTTCGATGGCCGTAATCAAACGGCAGGTCTATGGCGATGCCACCGGCGATGTCGTGGAAGCCGCTTCGCGCGCCGAGGTCCTGCTGCACGAGGCGATGCCACGCCCGGACGTCGTCGAGGGGATGGTGAGTTTCTTCGAGAAGCGGCCACCGAGGTTTCCGTCGCTGCACTCATCCGACGCTTGAGAGCCCGGAAAGGACGATCATGGGCAACTTGAGCTACCAGGCGATCGATGTAGACAACCACTATTACGAGCCGCTGGACGCATTTACCCGGCACCTGGATCACAGGTTTCGCAGGCGTGGCGTCCAGATGGTCAGCGATGGCAGGCACACCCTGGCGATCATCGGCGATCGCGTCAACCGTTTCATTCCCAACCCCACGTTCGATCCGATCATCCTGCCGGGCTGCTTGGATTCGCTGTTCCGGGGCGAGATTCCCGACGGTGTCGACCCCGCGTCACTGATGAAGGTCGAAAAGCTAGAACTGCGACCGGAATACCGAAGCCGCGACGCCCGGGCCGCGGTGGTCCACCGTCAGGGCATCGAGACGATTGTCATGTTCCCGACGTTCGGTTGCGGGGTGGAAGAGGCGCTCAAGGACGACGTGGCGGCCACGATGGCGTCATTGCATGCCTTCAACCTCTGGCTCGACGAAGACTGGGGCTTCGACAGAGCCGATCACCGCATCCTCACAGCGCCGATGATTTCGCTTGCCGATCCGCAGCAGGCGGTCGAGGAAGTCGATTTCGTTCTGGGCCGCGGCGCCCGGCTGGTTCATGTGCGACCCGCTCCGGTGCCTGGTCTTCGGCAGAGCCGCTCGCTCGGGCATCCGTCGCATGACCCGGTCTGGGCACGACTTGCCGAGGCGAATGTCCCGGTGGCCTTCCATCTAGGGGACAGCGGATATCTGAAGATCGCCGGAATGTGGGGCGGCAAAGCCACTTTCGAGGCATTTGCGGCTCCCGACCCGCTGGATAAGATCGTTGTCGACGACCGCGCTATCCACGACACCATGGCATCGCTGATCGTGCACGGGGTTTTCGATCGGCATCCCGCGCTGCGGGTGGCCAGCATCGAGAACGGCTCGGAATGGGTGCACCGGCTCGCCAAGCGCCTGAAGAAGCTGGCTAACCAGCACCCGCGATCCTTCCCCAACGACCCGGTCGAAGCGTTGCGTGAGCACGTGTGGGTTTCTCCTTACTACGAGGAAGATCTCGGGCTGCTG
The DNA here is from genome assembly GCF_963853665.1 of Mycobacterium decipiens. Classification (NCBI taxonomy): domain Bacteria; kingdom Bacillati; phylum Actinomycetota; class Actinomycetes; order Mycobacteriales; family Mycobacteriaceae; genus Mycobacterium; species Mycobacterium decipiens. The sequence goes on along the minus strand of NZ_OY970459.1, from coordinate 3,718,061 downwards.
GCCGAAAGGCTCGGAATCGAGCATATCCTGTTCGGCTCGGACTGGCCGCACGGTGAAGGCCTGGAGTCGCCGCTGTCGTTCACCGATGAGTTAACGGGTTTCAGTGCGTCCGACGTACGGAAGATCATGCGCGACAACGCTTTGACCTTCCTTGGCGTCACGGTGGCTTCGGCTGCCTAGGGCAGGGTAGGCAGCATTGTCGTGACCGCATGGACCATCGGCGCCGTGCTAGACGCCATCGCGGACGTCATTCCCGACCGCCTGATGACGATGTGCGGCACCCGCCGAACCACTTTCGCTGAGGCCAGAACACGAACTCGAATACTGGCAAACTACCTCAGCGACCAGGGGTTCGGGGTGGTGATCGGATGCCTCAAGGCACGAGCTGTCCCGGTGAGTGTGAACCACCACTACTCGCCGGGCGAGATCCGTGATCTGCTCGAATACCTAGGTCCCCGGGGCATCATCTACCACCGCTTGCTGGGCGCACGTTTCGCAGAGGTATTGCCCGAAAGCGGTACCGAGCTAATGGCATCTATCGACGACGGCAGCGCGGTTCCCGAACTGTCGGGCGCCGTTTCGTTGAACGACGCATTGGCCGTCGGTTGCGCCGACCGCGACGTGGAGGGTTCGCCGGACGACCTGATCATGATGTGCACGGGCGGGACGACGGGGCAACCCAAGCGAGTTCTGTGGCGCCAGAGCGATATGTATGTGGCGTCGATGACGGGGGCCGATCACCGCAGTGTCGAAGAGATCCATCGGCAGGTCCGTGCTGGTGGCCAGCCGTGGTTCGCGGTCTCTCCGCTGATGCATGCGGGCGGCATGTGGACAGCATTCGCCGCCTTCCTCAATGGCCTACCGGTGGTGCTGTATGAAGACCGCAACAAGCTCGACGCGCGGTCGGTGTGGGCAACCGCCGAGCGCGAAAAGGTAAGCATGGCAACGATGGTCGGCGGCGCATACGCAGGAACGCTAGTTGCCGAGCTGCGCGCACATCCATACGACTTGTCCTCGCTGAACGCGATCGGTTCCGGCGGCGCCACCACGAGCGCGAAATACAAACGGGCACTGATGGAATGCTTGCCACCCATCACCACTATTGAAGGATTCGGATCGTTTGCAACCGGCAATATGGCGTTCGGGTATAGCAGCAATGGAGCCGCCAGCGACACATTTGCGCCCGGGGCTGGCACGGCCGTCGTCTCCGCCGATCGCAGCCGATTGCTGCGACCCGGGGAGCCTGGGATCGGTTGGACGGCCAGGACGGGCCGGATTCCGCTCGCCTACTTCAACGATGCCGTAGCAACCCAACGTACCTTTCCCGAGATCGATGGCCGACGCGTCGCAATACCGGGGGATCGGGCAACGGTCGAGAAGGCCGGCAGCATCCGGCTGTTAGGCCGCGATTCACTCGTCGTGAACACCGGTGGTGAAAAGGTTTTCGTCGAAGAGGTCGAGGAAGAACTGCGCACGCATCCCGACATTGACGACGCGCTAGTGATCGGACGGCGTAGCGAACGGTGGGGCCAACAAGTGGTCGCCCTGATCGCCCGGCACCCGGGCTCGGATGTGGTGGCGGACGAGGCGCTCTACAACCACTGCACCTCGCGGCTGGCACATTTCAAAGCGCCCAAGGCGTTCATCTTCGTTGACCAGATTCCCCACCTCGGCAACGGTAAGCCGAATTGTCGGTGGGCCAGACAAGCAGCCGTACAACGGCTTCCGGTAAAGGGATCCGCGTGACACATAGAGCAATTGACTGCCTGGTGAACGTGCACTTCGGGGAAGCCGGCGCCCAACCATCGTGGATGCTCAAGGTCCGTGATGACTACTTCAACGGCCCGCGGTCGATGTTCGATCCGGTCGATCTGGCCGAGTTGCTCGGCGAGATGGACGAACAGGGCGTGCAGAAGGCGATCCTGATGGACTCGCTGGTCAACCCGTCCACCACCGCGCGCAAGTTCGTCGAAGCCAAGCCGGATCGGTTCGCACTTGGCATGGGTGGGGTTGACCTGCTGCGCCCGGTGCACCCATTGCGTGAACTGACCGCGATCGTGAGCGAACTGCCGGTCGCATACGCCGTTGTAGGACCGAGCTTCTGGGGCGATGGGCGGTACCCGCCCAGTGACGCCGTCTACTACCCGCTCTACGCCAAGTGCGCGGAACTGGACCTTCCGCTGTGCATCAACACCGGTATCCCCGGGCCGCCGATCCCGGGCGAGGTGCAGCATCCCATGCATCTCGACCGGGTGTGCGTGCACTTCCCCGAACTGCGGTTGTGCATGATCCACGGAGCCGATCCTTGGTGGGACGTCGCGATTCGACTGATGCTCAAGTACGCCAATCTGAGGCTGATGACCTCGGCATGGTCGCCCAAGCGGCTGCCCGAAAGCCTGCTGCACTACCTGCGTACGCGGGGTGCGGACAAAGTGATCTTCGCGTCGGACTGGCCGGTGTTGCCCATGCGTCGCGTGGTACCAGAAGCCCGCTCTCTGGATCTGCCCCCCGCGGTGCTGGACAACTACCTCTACGGCAACGCGCAGGAATTCTTCTTCGGGCAGGAGCGCTGACGATGGACCGCTTCGAGCTGCGCAGGCTGGACTACAGCCTGTCCGACGACCACCTCGCCCTGCAGGACGCGTACCGGAAATTCTTCAAGACGCATTGCCCGATCGAAATGGTCCGCGCCGCAGAACCGTCCGGGTTCGATAAGAACCTCTGGGAGCGGATGTGCGCGATGGGCGCGACGACGATGGCGTTGCCCGAGTCGTGCGGCGGTGATGGGGCGACGCTGGTCGACCTCACCCTGGTGGCCGAGGAGATCGGCCGGTCGCTGGCCCCGGTTCCCTGGATTGACCACATCTGTGCGGCGCGACTGCTGGCCCACTTGGGCGGTTTGCCCGGCGACCCAGCCGGGGTGGTCAGCGGAGAACAGCTCGGGGCACTCGACGCCCGGATCGACTTCGGGCAGGGTCCCCGGTTGATTCCGACCGGGTCGATCGCCGACCACGTCGTCGTCCCGGACGGCGACCTGATCGTGCGTCTGGCCTTCGCCACCCGGCCGGCGAAGGTCGAGAACATCGGGCGCCTACCGATGGCCTGGGTGGACCCGGCCACCGCTGACACTCGAACGATCGTTGCTCGCGGTCCCGAAGCGTTAGCCAAGTACCAAAGAGCACTGGATGAGTGGCGACTGCTGACCGCCGCGGCCCTAGTGGGTCTGGTCGAGGAGGCGATGACCATCGCGGCGGAGTTCGCCAAGACTCGCTACACCCTTGGGGTACCAATCGCGACGTTGCAGGGCATTTCGCATCCGCTGGCCAATATGGCCATCACAGTGCAGGCCGGGCGCAACCTCGTCCGACGCGCGGCCTGGTTCCTGGACAATGAACCCGACGAGCGCCCCGAGTTGGCGCCGTCGGCGTTCGTGTTCATGGCCGAGGAGGCCGCCAACGCCGCGACGATGGCGGTCCACATCCAAGGCGGTCTTGGAGTTTCGGCGGAGGCTGCCGCGACCGCGTATCTGGTACGGGCCAGGGGATGGCCACTGGCGGGTGGCGATCCCGGCACCGCGACGCAGCGGGTCGCGCAGATCGTGACCGCGCGCGAGCGTGCGCTACGGCGTTAGACAGGAGCGAGGCGATGGACTTCTCCCGGGTCGAATTGTCCGATGCGGAACAGGCCTTCCGTGACGAGGCGCGCAGATTTTTGGCCATACACGTGACCGAGGACGTCAGGCGACGAGACCGCGAGACGGGTGACAATTTCGACGAGGGTGTGCACCTGGCATTCGGTGCCGCAGGGTACTTGGCCGCGGAGTGGAAGCCGGCATCAGAAGGCGGCTTCAACCGGGTGCGGCGGCGCATCTGGGAGCTGGAAAAGCGGCGGGCTCACGTGCCATGGGTGACCTGGGGGACGACGGTGATGGTGGCGCGCTCGGTGGCGAAGTTCGGCTCACCGGCGCTCAAGGAGGAGGTGTTGCCCAAGGTGTCTAGTGGCCAGGTGCGGCTCTGCCTCGGCTACACCGAGCCCGAAGGCGGCTCCGATGCGGCCACCTGTAAGACCCGTGCGGCGCGTGACGGTGACGGCTGGCTGATCAACGGCGCAAAGATGTTCACCACCGGCGCGCACCACTGCCAGTACGTATTCCTCATCACCAATACCGACCCGGATGCGCCAAAGCACAATAGCCTGACCATGTTCCTGGTTCGGCTGGACTCGCCGGGCATCGAAATCCAAGGTATCCGTACCGTGGACGGCGACCGGACCAACATTGTCTATTACAACGACGTCCACGTTGATGACAGGTATCGGCTGGGCGACGTGAACGGCGGCTGGACGGTCCTGCGCGAACCACTCAACGTCGAACACGGCGCGGTCGCGGCGGCTGCCGACGGCTTGCAGGATACCTCGATAATGATGCACCAAGCCGGGGCCATGTCCGAGGCCCTCGACAGGGCCGCAGCGTGCGTGACACGGCCGGATCCCACCGGGCGGCGGCTTGTCGACGATCAATCGGTCGCATATCGATTGGGCCGCAGCGTCGCTCGGATGGAGGCGGCGCTGAGTGCGCCGAACATCTTCGGCCGGGTGGCCATCGCGCAGACGATGCGAGACATCTCCCCGGACCTGATGAACATACTCGGTGCCGCGTCGGCGCTGCCGCTTGGCGCCGACGGGGCCGTCGATGACGGCGGCGCCGAATACGTCTACCGGTTCGCCCCGCTGGTGGGAATCTACGGTGGCACGCTGGAGGTGTTCCGCAACATGATCGGCCAGTACCTGCTTGGGCTGGGTAAACCCAATTACTCACCGCCGGTGTAGTTGGTACATCGATCCTCGCGCCGAACGTGAATTCGCCGCGATGGTGATCGGTGTGTCGTCGCAACGGTTTCACGCTCGTCGAACGACTGAGATCGTCGCCTCGCGGACGAGCTTGTACTACCTGCTGGCCGGTGCCGGGGGAGCCCGACCGGCGACCTTGATGGATGAAGCGCGTCGCGGGGAGGAGTTGGGCTTCGGAACCGCATTCATTTCCGAGCGTTGGAACGTCAAGGAAGCGTCGTCGCTTGTCGGAGCCGCGTGCGCGGTGACCACCCGGATGCAGATCGCGACCGCAGCAACCAATCACAACACCCGCCACCTCCTGATCACCGCGTCTTGGGCGACCACCATGCATCGGCTGTTGGGGATCGGCCGCGGCATCGCCGCGATCTACCCAGCGTTCGGCGTACCGACGGTAACAACCGCGCAGATGCAGGATTGGGCCCAGGTCATGCGCCGGCTGTGGCACGGCGAGGTGATCTTCAACCGCGACGGTCCGATGGGCAAGTACCCGGTGTTGTTTCTCGATCGGGACTTCGACGAAGACATTCGTCTGGCACTGGTGGCATTTGGTCCCAACACGCTCGCGCTCGGAGGTCGTGTGTTCGATGACGTCGTCCTGCACACCTACTTCACCCCGGAAACGTTGCAGCGCTGCGGCACAGCCGTCAAACGGCCGCGGAGAAGGCCGGCCGAGACCCGGACAGCTTTGGTCGTGCTTGGCCACCGTAGACGATCATCTTCTCGAGCAGTTGCGGCTTATCGAGCCGGCGCTTCTAGTAGCTGAGGCGGCTGGACAGATGACGTGCACAAGTCGACACGTGGTGGTTACCTGCGCACCATCCCTCACGGCATGATCAGCGTGCGCGTCACCGGTTCCGCGGCCGCCTGCCGGCTGTAGATGCCGCGCTGCAGGGCGGCGAGCAGCGCATCACGCGTCTCGCGGGGATCGATGAGCTCGTCGAAGCCCATGTGCTCGGCCGAGCGGTACGACGCTTGTAGCTCGGCGCCGCGCAGCTTGGCCGAGAGGTCCTCGTCGGCGTTCGATGCCCGGCTGAGTGCCGCGGCGCCCATCGCGCCCATCGTGGCGCCCGGATAGGCGAACGTGGCCACCTGGTCGTCGAAGCTGATCAACGACATCACCATGGAGCCGAACCCATAGGCCTTGCGCAGCGTCACGTGCAGCTTCAACGTGGTGGCCGCCGTTTGGGCGGCGAACATCCGCGCGCCGCTCCGCAACACTCCCTCGCGCTCGGACCGACCGCCCGGCAACATGCCGGGGTTGTCGGCCAGGAAGACGATCGGAAGGTGGAAGGAATCGGCCACCATGATGAAGTGCGCTGCCTTGTCGGCGGCATCGGCGTCGATGGACCCGGCCAGCACCTGCGGTTGGTTGGCGACGACCGCGACCGGATGCCCCCCGAGGTGCGCCAGGGCGCAGATGATCGCCTTGCCGAACCCCGGCTGAACCTCGAACCAATCGGGACGGTCCAAGACGACGTCGAGCACCGCGCGCACGTCGTAGCTGCGGCGATTGTCTCGGGAGACGATATCCAGCAGCTCCGGCGTGGGTCGCCGCATTGTTGTTTCCGAGGCCGGAAGCGACGGCGGGTACGACCACGCGCTCGGCGGAAAATGCGACAGGTAGCGGCGGATTGCATCCAGGACCGCCGCGTCGTCGTCGGCGACGTTGTGGATGACCCCACTGGCAACGGCGACGTCCGGTCCGCCCAGTTCCTCCTTCGAAATATCTTCTCCCGTAGACTCTTTGACCACTGGCGGCCCGGCGGTAAAGATCGCTCCGTGGCGGCTCATGATGGTGAAATCGCAGACCGGGGCGACGAGCGCGCCGTGTCCGGCCGAGGGGCCGAGCACCGCGGTGACCGTCGGAACCCGGCCCGAACACCGCGCCTGGGCGAGCAGGTCGGTCGGAGTCCGACCGTAATGCACACCGGTGGGCCGAAATCCGGCACCTTCGAGCAGCATCACCAGGGGGATCTTGTCGCGCACCGCCAGCTCGGCAATGCGGTAGCGCTTGGAATTGCTGCCCGGTGCAATGGTTCCGGCCATCGTCGTAAAGTCCTCGGCGCCCACCATGACCGGCACTGCGTTGATCATGCCGGAGCCGGTGACGATCGCGTCGGCCGCGATCTCACCGCCGACGAGCGTGCCGAGTTCGCGGAACGTTCCCGGGTCGAGCAGGCGCTCGACCCGCGCGCGGGCGTCCAGCTTGCCCGTGCCGCGGTGCTTGTCAAGCCGCTCCGGCCCACCCATCTCCCACGCGTGCTGACGGCGACGATCGAGATCCTCGAGCGTCTCCTTCCAATCCTCGGCATTCGTCATGCGTCCGTCCTACATACTGGATTGCTTACTGTAAAGTCACCCGCATGGGTAGTGCCCCCCGCCTCAAGATCGACGGGAGCATCCCCAACCAGCTTGCCCGCGCGGCCGACGCGGCTGTCGCACTTCAGCGCAAAGGTTACGACGGAGGCTGGACAGCCGAAACCAGCCACGACCCCTTTCTTCCGCTGCTGCTGGCCGCCGAGCACACGTCGCGACTAGAGCTCGGCACCAACATCGCGGTGGCGTTCGCGCGCAACCCGATGACCGTAGCCAATCTGGGCTGGGACCTACAGACGTACTCGCAGGGACGGTTCATCCTCGGTCTGGGAACCCAGATCCGGCCGCATATCGAGAAACGATTCAGCATGCCCTGGAGCCATCCGGTGCCTCGCATGCGTGAATTCGTCGCCGCGCTGCACGCGATCTGGTCGGCCTGGCGGGACGGGACCAAGCTTGGCTTCGAGGGGGAGTTCTACACGCACAAGATCATGACCCCGATGTTCACGCCCGAGTCGCAGCCCTATCCGGCTCCGAAAGTCTTCATCGCCGCCGTCGGTGCGGCGATGACCGAGATGTGTGGCGAGGTCGCCGATGGCCACCTCGGTCACCCGATGGTCTCGAAGCGGTATCTCACTGAGGTAACAATGCCGGCGCTGCTAGGTGGTCTGGCGCGATCGGGTCGCGATCGCAGTGACTTCGAGGTGTCGTGCGAGGTGATGGTGGCCACCGGCGCGAACGACGCCGAGCTGGTGGCCACCAGCACCGCCACCCGCAAGCGGATCGCCTTCTACGGTTCCACGCCTGCTTACCGCCAGGTTCTTGAGATTCATGGCTGGGGCGATCTGCACACCGAACTGCGCCGTCTCTCCCTGCGAGGGGAGTGGGACGCCATGGGTGAGCTCATCGACGACGAGATGCTGGGTGCTTTCGCGATCGTCGGCCCGATCGATACGGTCGCCGACGCACTGCGCAGTCGGTGTGTGGGGGTGGTCGACCGTGTCTTGCCGATCTTTCTGGCCACCTCTCAGGACTGTATTAGCGCCGCGCTGAAGGAGTTTCGCCGGTGAGCGCGCCGACGACGGACGAGGCCGCCAGGCTGTTGGCGGATCCTTTGGCCTATACCGACGAGCCTCGGTTGCACGCGGCCCTGACGCATCTGCGTGCCAGCGCTCCGGTGTCGTGGGTCGAGGTGCCGAATTACCGCCCGTTCTGGGCGATCACCAAGTACGCCGACGTCATGGACATCGAACGCGACAACGTGCTGTTTACCAACTGGCCCCGCCCGGTCCTTACCACCGCTGAAGGCGACGAAATGCAGGCCGCGATGGGAGTTCGCACACTGATCCATCTGGACGACCCGCAGCACCGCGTGGTCCGCGCGATCGGAGCCGATTGGTTTCGTCCTAAAGCGATGCGGGCGTTGAAGGTTCGCATCGACAAATTGGCCAAGACCTACGTCGACAAGTTGGTGGACTTGGGTCCCCAATGCGACTTTGTTCAGCAGGTCGCTGTCAATTATCCGCTGTACGCCATCATGTCGCTGCTGGGCCTGCCGGAGGCCGACTTTCCTCGCATGCTCAAGCTGACCCAGGAGTTGTTCGGCAGCGACGACACCGAGTTCAAACGCGGCACCACGAGCGAAGATCAGGTGCCCGCGCTGCTCGACATGTTCCAGTATTTCAACGGGGTGACCGCGTCGCGCCGCGTGCATCCAACCGGAGACCTCGCGTCGGCGATCGCCAACGCCCGCATCGACGGCGCGCCTCTGACGGACATCGAAACCGTCTCCTACTACCTCATCGTCGCCACCGCGGGTCACGACACCACCAGCGCCACAATCTCCGGGGGCCTGCACGCACTTGTCGAGAACCCGGACCAGCTTGCGCGACTGCGCGACAAACTCGACTTGATGCCGCTGGCGACCGAAGAGATGATCCGCTGGGTCACCCCGGTCAAGCAGTTCATGCGCACCGCCGCCAAGGACACCGTGGTGCGCGGAATACCCATCGCCGCAGGTGAATCCGTGCTGCTGTCCTATGTGTCGGCCAATCGCGACGAGGACATCTTCGACGACCCGTTCCGCTTCGACGTCGGCCGCGACCCCAACAGGCATCTAGCCTTCGGCTATGGCGTGCACTTCTGTATGGGCGCGGCACTGGCCCGCATGGAAGTCAGCAGCTTCTTCACGGAGCTGCTTTTGCGGCTGAGATCCATTGAGCTGATTGGTGATCCGCAATTCGTCGCCACGACATTCGTCGGCGGCCTCAAACACCTGCCGGTTCGCTACTCGCTGACCTAAGCCGCACGAGTAAGTCGCCCGGTGTCGACGTTGCTTGCTGATTCATCTGGCCGGTGACGTTGTGGGTCGGATCCCTGGGTGGGTGTTACCCGGCGGCCGGGATGCGTGGCATCACATAGGCGCGTGGTGGCACCCGCAGCACGTTGCTGAGCCCACCGCCGCCGGCGCGCGCGCCCAGCTGCCCAACCGGCAGTCCGCCCAGCATCTGCCCGGGTCCGGTTTCGGCGGCGCTGGCCAGGCTGGCCAGCGGCAACGCCCGCGCCGCCGGTGTAACGGCCTGGTTGGCCGCGGCCCAGGCCTGCGGCACCGACAACGAGCCGACCGACGCCGCCCGACCCATGCCCGCGGCCACGCCACCGCCCAGGCCCGACGAACCCAGCTCGGCGCCCAGCGAACTCATCGCCCTCGCCCCGCCTTCCACCGCCGCGGTTTGCACCGCCGCGGCAGCCGCCGCCGGAACAAACCCCTTCATCATCGAGCTCACGGTGTTGGTCATCGACACCCCCGAGTTGGCCATCGACACGTGGTTGCTGACCATCCCCACCATGCTGCCGACCGGCCCCATGTGCGGCGAGATGCCCTTCCACAGTTCACCCAGCTTCGACGAGGGCGCGCCGCCCTGGGTGGGCTGGGCCAGCTGCTGCAGCGCCTGGGGCGCATTGTTCATCACCTGATTGGCCGCGGCGGTGTCGGTGGCCTCCTCGACCACGGCGGCCTGCTCGGCGAGCCCACCCGCGCTGGTCATCTCCGGGGCCTCCTGGAACGGCGTCACCGTCGCCGTCGCCGTGGCCGCCGCAGCCGCATAACCAAACATCGCGGCCGCGTCCTGGGCCCACATCTCCCCGTATTCGGCCTCGGTGACCGCGATCGCCGGGGTGTTCTGCCCGAAGATGTTGGTCGCGACCAGCATCATCAACTGGGTGCGGTTCGCTGCGACCAGCGGCGGCGGTACCGTCAGCCCAAACCCCACCTCAAAGGCCGTCGCCGCAACCCTGGCCTGGTTGGCGGTCAGCTCGGCCTGACCCGCGGTGGCGCTCATCCAGGCCACGTACGGCGAGGCCGCAGCCATCATCAACCCCGACGACGAACCTATCCACGGCCCCACCGTCAGTCCCCAGACCACCGACTGAAACGCCGACGCGGCCGAATACAGGTCAACGGCCACACTGTCCCACACCTCGGCGGCCACCAGTATCGAGCCCGAACCCGGACCTGTGTACATCCTCGCGGAGTTGATCTCCGGCGGTAACGCCCCGAAATCCATTTTCTGCAATCCTTGCCTCATTAACCCGAGCAATTTCCCGGGGTATCAAGTTTTATTGGTAGCCAGCGATCTGATCGCTTGGCCCCTTCGCACCGCCGAGGTTGGCGGTGTCGAACTGGTAGCAAGAATGGCCAGGAAACAACGGCGGCGACAGGTCAAATTCTCTCAACTAGCCACGACCTCAGATGCAAGGTGCACCAGCAACCCCGCCGCAGGCTAAATCCAGCTGAACAATATGAACGTCAGGTAAACGCAGCGACAACGCGTCTCAAATGACCCGGACGATCCGACGCCCGCACCCCGCCCCCGGGCGCGCGCCAGCGGCGCACCGTCAGCACCCCACAGCTGCCGAACAGTCAATGGCATTTGGCCGCGATCGATACACTCCCCGTGGAGGACGCCATCGAAATGACGCAGAAAACGATCGTCATAACGGGTGCCAGCGACGGCATTGGCGCCGCGGCGGCGCGGCGACTAAGCGGAAACGGCGAAAACGTTGTCGTGGTGGGCCGCTCGGAAAGCAAGACAAAATCGGTGGCCGCGGAATTGGGCGCCGATTACTTTGTGGCCGATTTCGCCGACCTGTCCCAGGTGCGGGCCTTGGCGGACAAAATCCGTTCGGAGTACCCGTGCATCGACGTATTGGCCAACAACGCCGGCGGCATGCTTACGAAAGTCCACAAGACGGCGGACGGCTACGAGCAAACCTATCAGGTCAACTACCTGTCACCATTCCTGCTCACCACACAGCTCTTGGATGTACTCGTCGGTTCCCGTGCCACCGTCGTCAACACATCCAGCGCGGCCCAAAAGCCGCTCCAAAATGTCAGCATCGGCGACTTGGAGCGCACCGATCGGCGCCGGCCCAGCGTTGCCTATGCGCTCTCGAAGCTGGCGATCGTCTTGTTCACCAAGGAATTGCACCGCCGCTACCACACCGCCGGTCTCTCGGTAGCGGCGTTCCACCCGGGTTATGTCAACTCCAACTTCGGCGAAGCATCAGGATCACGGTTTCTCCGCGTGATGCGGCACACGCCGATAGCACGCTTCATCGCAACCGCGTACCAAGGAGCCGACCAGCTGGTCTGGCTGGCGTCCAGCACGCCCGGGGTGGACTGGACGCCGGGTGAGTACTACTCGCGGAGCAAGATCGCGCGAGCCAACCGCGCGGCTTACGATCCCGGTCTTGCGCGCCAGCTGTGGGAGCACAGTCTGGCCGCGACCACCAAGTGATTCGACGCGCTATTGTCCGCCGACGTCATGGGGGATGGCCGCCTCGTCATGCCGCCGGTGCGAAGGTCACCGGAAGTTTGTTCGGCGACCGGAAGGTGAGCCCGACGATTCTGGCTTCCGCACCCGTCCCGTCGTCGGGAACCAAAGCCAGGTCCGTCACGCGGTCGAACAGGCTGTTCAACATGACCCGGGTTTCCAGCCGTGCCAAATGCATTCCCAGGCACATGTGGATACCGCCGGCGAACGCGATATGGGCCTGACGCGGCCGGCGGATGTTGAACGTGTTGGCGTCGGTCCAGCGGCTTTCGTCGCGGTTGGCCGAGCCCATGCACAGGTCGATCTGCGCATCCGGCAGGATCGTCCTGCCGCCCATCTCTACTTCTTGAGTGGTTGTCCGCGGGACCATGGTGAGTGGGGTTTCGAATCGTAGGCCCTCTTCGATGGCAGCTGGAATCAGGGACCGATCCTGGTAGAGCGTTGCCAGCTGCTCGGGATGGGTGAGCAACAGGTACAGCAGATTGCCCGAAGAGCGGTAGGTGGTCTCCAAGCCGGCCGGCAACAGGAGTCGCAAGAACGAGATGATCGCCTCGTCGGAGAGCTTCTCGTCGTCGATCTCGGCGGCCACCAGATCGCCGATGATGTCGTCGGTGGGTTTGCGGCGCCGCTGTTCGACCTGGTCCAGGAAGTAGTCGCGTAGCTGGATCGAGGCGTTGACACCGGCTTCGATATCCGCGGTGATCGAGATGAGATCGAACGACAAACGCCGGAACAGGTCGAGGTCCTCGCGGGGCAGCCCGAGCAATGCTGAGATGATCCGGGTTGGGAACTCGAACGTCACCGCCTTGACCAGGTCCGCCTCAGCGTGGTCTTTGATCTCGTCGATGAGCTGGTCGCAAACCGGCGCGATGGCCGAGGGTTCCCAGCGCTGCAGCGCGGTGGCGCGAAAGGCCTTGGCTACCAGGTTGCGGTGGTCGTGGTGCTCTTTGCCGCCCATCGCCAAGATGGTGCGTCCGAGTACCAACCCGATGGTCTTGTCGTAGGCGTGGGAACCGAAGGTCCGGTCGTCCCGGAAAGCCTGGAATACGTCGTCGTAGCCGAACAGCACCCACTCGTCGCTGGGCCTCAATTCGGGGGGCAGCTGCGCGTGGTCCATCAGTGCGCCGTGCCAGACCGGCTCGGTGCGTCTCATGTATTCGAAGAATGGGTAGGGACTGGTTTCACCGGTGCTGTCGAGGGTGACGGGCTGGCCGTCGGGTTGGGTGCGCGGCGTCATCAGCGCTCCTCCTGGGCAACCGGTCAGGCCGTGCACAGGCCCGCACCGAGTGGATTGTCGCTATCATAGTATAGATAGCAATAAAGCCTCAACGGGGGATGGAACCCCGGATTGGATTGTCTCCCAGGAGAACCGAGTTCTCCGCATCCCTAGACCGGGGTGAACTTGGTGATCAGCCAGTTGCCGTCGACCTTGGCCAAGGTCACCAGCACGCTGCTGGCCGCCATCGAGGGCGTGGGGTTGTCTTTGCTGGTGGTGCTCTGGTCGACGAAGACCAAAACGATGGCCGAATCGGGCCGTAGCTCCGACACCGCGGCGCTCATTACCTTGGCGGTCGTTTTCAGCGACTTCTGTTTGGCCGCGGGAGCCACGATCTGTTGTGTGAATTGATCGTAATAGGAGAGGAAGTCGCCGGAAAGATGGGACCGGGCGGTGGCGAAGTCCTTGTCCAAGGTGTCGGGTGAGTACGACAACAATGCGATCGTCCCGTCAGATGCCGCGGCGACAGCGGCGCGTTCGGCGCCGGCGTCGGTCTGCTGATCGGGCCGGTACTGCTCGAGATACAGCCATGCCGCCGCGCCTCCGGAGATCAACATGAGCAGGATCAGAATCACCGCAACGGGTTTCAACGTGATCTGCATTCGCCACAGGTCACGCCGCCACCAACGCTTCTGGTCGGGTACTTCGTCGTCTGCGTCAAATGCCTCGGTCAACGAATCATCGACTTCGTCTGCAACGGGGTCGATCTCAGCACCCACGGTGGCGTCAGCGGCTTCGGGGCTGACGTCGCGCACATCATCGGTCACGGTACGAACTCAACTTTCGACATCTTGTACTGCCCGCCGTCCTCGGTCACGGTCACTTTGAGCCGCCACGCACGTGGTTCGTCTTTCGCCCCTGCGGAGTTGGTGACTCGTGATGTTGCCGCGACGAGTACCACGGCGGAATGCTCGTTCATGGATTCGACGGCCGCCGCGTGCACCGTTCCTTCGGTGACCACTTTGGATTGTTCGACCACCTTGGTGAAATCGGCTGCCCGGTGCTCAAAGTCGTCCCTGAACTCTCCGGTGGAGCTGTCGATCACGCGCTGGACGTCTTCCTTGGCGTTATTGAAGTCCAGTGAGGTCATGTTGACGACACCTTGTTTGGCTCCGGCGGCGAACGCCGCGGCGCGTTGCTGGCGCTCGGTGGCCTCATCGTGTTGCAACACGATGTATCCGCTAATCCCGGCAAAACCACAGATGATGACGATCGCGGCCGCTTTGGCGATCGTGGACAGCCTCGGCAACTGCAACCGCAACCGGAACCGTCGCCACCAGGCCGCCTTTGCCGCCTCCTCGTCCGCGGTTTCATAGTCTTCGCCGTCTTCCCAGTCCGCATAGCCCTCGGGGACGTCGTCGTCGTAATCGGCATCGTCCTCGGCCTCGCCGGTTGTGCCCGTGGCCAGCGCCGCACGCTTCAACCGGGCGGCGCGTGCTCGGGCATGTGCCGCAGCGGCCAGCGCTTCGGCCTCGGCGGCTTCGGCTTCGGCTTCTTCGGCCAACGCCATCGCGTCGGTCTTGGCGGCCGCCGACTCCGACGGCGGTTCGTTCATCTCAGCCATTGCCGTTGTAGCCCGTCCGCATCATTATCGACTGAACTCCGGTATCTCTTACGGTATTACCCAATTGCTAACATTTGAGTCGCCAGCGAACTCAGACGAGGACCGATCAGGCGGATGATCAGCCACCCGAACGTTCCCCCGCGCAGCATGAGGGCCGTCGACTCTCCCGAAAACATACTCTTTACCTCGACCACCCAAGCGTTTCTGCAAAAAGAAGCGTCATTGCGCCACGTCCGGGAGCTACATGCCGCGGGTCTTTCCTTCGATCCGGCGTGGTGGCGGCGGGCCGCCGAGCTTGGGTGGGCGGGCTTGCTCGTTCCGGAGGAGCTAGGCGGCGGCAGCGTGTCGGACAGCGGCGTTGCGGATCTGGCGATGGTCGCCGAACAGCTCGGCAAGACGGTGGCGCCCGGACCGCTGTATCCGGTCAGTACCGTGCTCGCAGGGCTGGTGGACTGCGCCGACCGGGACGCGCACGCCGCCACGATCGGTGCCTTGCTGTCCGGTGCAGCGGTGGCGTCGTGGGCGGTGTCGGAACCGGGCAGGGGCTGGGCGCCGCTCGATCCGACGGTTGTAGCAACACCGACCGGTTCCGGCTACCGCATTAGTGGCACCAAAGATCGCGTCGAGGCCGGGGCCCAGAGCGCGGCGCTGCTGGTGGTGGCGCGCTGCGGCCCAGATGACGCTGAGATTCGCCAATTCCTGGTCCCGACGGATGCGCCGGGTGTGCGGATTACCGCCCAGCAGTCGGTCGACCTGGTCAAGCAGTACGCGAGGGTGGAGTTCGACGGTGTGGTCGTGGATGGGTCCGCGGCTGTCGGTAGCGCCGCCGAGACCGCCAGGCTGATCGACCGGCAGAGCCAGATAGCCCAGGTAATGCAGTGCGCCGAGGTGGTCGGCATCCTGCAAACGGTCTTCGACTTCACTGTCGGTTGGGCGCTGGATCGGCACACGTTCGGGCGGCCGCTGGCGTCGTACCAGGCGCTCAAACACGCCTTCGCCGACATGAAGATGTGGGTGGAAGCGTGCCGCGCGACCACGGCCGCGGCGGTTGCTGACGTTGCTACCCGCGCACCCGCAGCTGGCCGGTCGGCCAGTGTCGCCAAGTCCTACGTTGGCGAAATGGCTGGCCAGATCGTCCAGGGTTGCGTGCAGATGCACGGTGGCATCGGCGTCACCTGGGAACACGACCTGCACCTGTACCTGAGGCGGGTTGTGTTGTACCGCTCCATGTTCGGCACGCCGGAGGAACACAACCGGCGGGTGTATGAGTCGGAGTATGCCCTCGAGTGACCACCGAATCCGTTGCCGACTTCGCCGCCCGGGCCAGAGCTTGGTTGGCGGACAACATGCCTCGCATCGACCCGGGGTCGCCGCCGGCCGTGCGCCGCGATGACGAACACTGGTGGCGACGAGCCCGCGAATTGCAAAAGCGGCTCTATGAGGGCGGATTCGCAGGCATCTGCTTCCCCCGCCAGTACGGGGGCCTGGGGCTGGACTACGAATACCAGCGGGCGTTCGACGTGGAATCCCTGTGCTACGAGATGCCGTTGATCCTCAATACACCGACCTTCACCATCTGTTGCGCCACCCTGCTCGACACGGGCAGCGAGGAGCAGAAGAGGCAGCACGTCGCCGCCGCTCTGCGCGGCGACGAAGTGCTGGTGCAGCTGTTGAGCGAACCCAGCGGCGGATCGGATCTGGCCGGTGTCATCACCCGGGCCCAGCGACAGGGCGACCGGTGGGTGATCAACGGTGCCAAGACATGGAGTACCAGCGCATTCGCGGCTGACTACGGACTATGCCTGGCCCGCACCGACTGGGACGTGCCCAAGCATGACGGCCTAACCATGTTCCTGGTGCCCATGGCTCATCCGGGAATCACGTTGCGGCGTATCACCCAGCTAAGCGGTTCCACCGAGTTCTGCGAGGAGTTCTTCGACGGCGTGGACGTCGGTGCTGACGCCGTGATCGGTGAAGTGAACAACGGCTGGGCGGTGGCGTCGCGGCAGCTGTACCACGAACGCCGCGCGGTCGGGCAGGGCTCGGAGTTCGCCAGCGGCGCCGGCAGCGAAGGCGGCCATACCCAGCCAGTCGACTTTGCCGAACTCGCGGCTAAAACCGGGCAGGCCGGCAGCCAACGCGTGCGGGAGATGGCCGGCCGGGCACTGGTGCATCGCGCGGTGGCCGGGCAGCTGGGTGACCATGTCTACCGCAGTGTCCGCGACGGCATCCTGCCGCCAGCCGGTGGAACACTGATCAGGTTGTTCCACGCCGAGACCGTGACCCTGGAAATGGACACCGCGCTGGCGATCGCGGGAGCGGCCGGGGTAGTCGGGGAAGACGGCGAAGGATTGGAAGCCGGGCTGCGATACCTGTCGCGGCAGACGGTCTGCCTGGGTGGCGGCACAACGGAGATGGCTCGCAATGTCATCGGCGAGCGGGTGCTGAACTTCCCACGGGAATACGCCGCCGACAAAGGGGTGCCGTTCAATCAGGTGCGGCGCGGGCGGGCATGACAACGGGTATCTGGACCAGCGACAAGACGTGGTGCGCGGGGCTGCCGGGTGGCGCCACTAGCACGCACTCGCTGCCTTGTTTGCGTGCGCGGTCATGGGCGGCGGCCAGCGCGCTGACGCCCGCGGAACCAAGGTGGGTGACGGCACTGAGGTCGATCGTCAAGGGCGCTATGCCAGAACGGCTTTCGACGGCGATCTGGCGGTCCAAGGTGGACGCGGTGGTCGAATCGACGTCGCCACGGACGATGATGCGGCCGGCTTCGACCAGGGAGACGAATTCGCTGTCGATGGTTCGTCGGAAGGTTGTGCGGCTGACCATCGTGTCGGTGACGAACCGGGCTGGCCGCGACAGGCGGTGGGTAAGTGTGGCCGTCGTCCCGCCGGTGCCATGCGTGATGCGCGCCTCCGACACCAGGGCCTCGGCCATGGCCAGGCCGCGCCCGCGGCCATGCTCGCGATCACGGTGGTCCTTCCATTGGCCACGGTCGATCACCGATGCCCGCAGGTTGCCGTCGCCGGACAGCGCCGCTTCGACAACGATGCCCTCGGAAACGTCTGCGGCGTATGCATGTTCGACGACGTTCTCGACGAATTCGGAGATCGCGTGCACGACATCGGTGATGTCGGAGTGATCGGCGCCGATCTCTGCCAGCCACTCACGCAGCCGGGCCCGAACCGTTCGTGCGGCGGTGATCGTCGCATCCAGCGTGATGTGCAACAGCGGCGTTGGCGCCCGGCGTTGCATCGCAAGCAGCGTCACATCGTCGTTGTAGCCGGTGGACCGCAGCAGCAATTCAAGTGTCTGAGAACAGAGCCGGTCGATGGGCCGTGCCGGGGCGTCGAGCACAAAGCCACCACCGCCGCCGGCGATGCTGGCCGCCAAGTCGGCGAATTCGGCGGTGCTGGCCTCGAGCGCCCGGCCCGGCCGCTCGATCAGGCCGTCCGTGTAGAACAGGATCGCGTCGCCGATATTGAGTACTTCATCGCGGACTGGGAATCCGGTGCCGCTTCCGAGCGGACCCGCGCCGGATGGTTCGACGTATCGCGCGCTCCCGTCCGCGGTCACCAGCAGGGGTGGCGGGTGTCCGGCGGTGCAGTACTGGAACTCCCCGGAGGTGAAGTCGAGCGAGCCGACGCACATGGTGGCCGACTTCGATCCGGGCACCTGTTCATGGAAGCGGTCCACCGCCTCGAGCGCTTCGACGATCGTGTGGCCGGCCGAGATCTGCATGCGCAGCGCGGTACGTAGCTGCGACATGACGGCCGCGGCCGCCACGCCATGGCCCACGACGTCGCCGACGACAAGCACCAGCCGATCCCCGAGGGCCAGCGCGTCGAACCAGTCGCCGCCGGCGGCGGTGTCCTCTGCGGCGACAAGGTACTCAGCGGCTATGTCAGCGTCGGGTACGACGGGCACCGACGCGGCCAGCAACGCCTGCTGCATGACGGTGGCTGAGTCGCGGACGTTGCGATAGCGCTCGGACAGTTCTTCCACGCGCGCCTCGGCCGCCAGTCGGGCCCGTACCCGGCTGGTCACGTCGTCGAACATGAGCTGCACGCCCTCGATCGATCCGTCCGCCCGGCGGCGCGGTGTGACGACAAAGTCGAAGTATCGTTCCTCAATGCCGGAACCGTCGTAGTCAGCTTGCAGCCGCCACTCCGATCCGGATTGCGGTTCACCGGTTTGATAGACCCGGTCGAACATTTCGTAGATCTGCTGGCTCTCTAGTTCGGGATAGACCTCCCGAGCGGGCTGCCCCACGGTGTGAAGCATTGGATTGAAGGTGCGAAAGGCCGCGTTTACCGCGACAAAGCGATGGTCAGGCCCCTCGAGCCCGACCATCATCGCGGGGACGTTCTCGAAAATGCGACGTACATCCTCGGCCGCGCCGACCGTTTTGTCCCAGTCCATTTCGGCCGCCATTTTGGCCGTCCCTCCTACGGACCGATGTTACAAACGGGTCGAATGCGCAGACGAATTTCGCCATGCAACAGCGACCAGGCTATCAACGCGCACTACCTGCGTTGGCAGCAATATCCGTTTCTTGCAGGCGGAACTTATGCGGCGGACAGCGCGGATGCCGTCGTCGGATGTATGGGCAGCACGCCACCGTATCCGCAGGCTTGAATAATCCGCGCGACACCGGGGTCCTGGCTTACCAGGCGCAACTCGATGCCACGGCGTCGACACCGTTGGGCTTCGTCGGCCAAGACGGCGAATGTGCAGCAGCCCATGAAATCGAGGCCATTGACGTCGACAACGAATGGTCCGGGCGCGGTGGCGGCCGCACCCGCCGCCGCGACCAGGTCACGCCAAGTGTGCTCGTTGGCGGCGTCGATCTCGCCGGTCGCTCGGATGATCACCGCCGCGCCGCGCTGCTCGCTGGCTGCCCTGAGCGCGCCGTCGATCGGGGTGGTGGATGACCCTGCGGAAGTCGGGTTCATGGTGCACTCCTCGTCGGCCGCACCCGATTCCCCCCAATGGATGTCGGTTCTGCGAGCCGCAGACAAGCTGTCGCCTTTTGTATAGCAAGGCGGGCCCGTTCCGTCTATAGGGCGGAAACCGGGTTGGCGACCGGCTTTGAAATCTTCATCGCCTCCATCATGTTTCCACCCATGATCTTTTCGATGTCTTCTTGGTCGAAATCGGAAAGCTCGTCGACAAAGGAGATCGGGTCCTTCAGGCCTTCGGGGTGTGGCCAGTCGGATCCGAAGACCACCCGGTCGGTGCCGACCATCTTGACGATCTCGGTGAACCGGTCTTCCCAGAACGGGCTGATGTAGACGCACCGTTTGAAGGCCTCGATCGGGTCTTCGCTGAAGGCCCCGGGCATCTTCTTATAGACGCCCTTGAGGCCCTTGAATAGGTGCGGCACCCAGTCGGCGCCGTTTTCGATCGACAGGATGCGCAACTGGGGGTTTCGGGACAGCGCGCCGTGGCAGACCAACGCGCCCATTGCATCTTCGATCGGCCGATGGCCCATCGCCAGGCTCCGGAAGGCCGTCGGCTTAAACGGCAGGAACTCGTCACCGGGCTCCCACACGTTGAGCATCTCGGAGTAACCGCTGTCGGAGGCGTGCATGCAGACCGGTATCTCGGCGCGCACGCAGGCTTGCCAGAACGGGTCGAACTCCTCGAAACCGAAGGACCGGCTGCCGCGGTAGCCGGGCACCGGCGCCGGGCGGACCAACACGGTGCGCGCGCCGCGTTGCAGACACCATTCCAGTTCTTCGAGGGCACGGTCGACGATGGGCAGGGTGATCACCGGGGTGGCAAAGATGCGGTCCTTGTAGTTGAACGACCAGGTCTCATGCATCCATTGGTTGAGCGCGTGGATGACGTCGTGGGTCATTTCCGGGTCGTCTTTCATCCGCTCTTCGACCAGACTGGCCAGCGTGGGGAACATCAGGGCGTAGTCGATGCCCAGCTCGTCCATGACATCCAGCCGCGGACCCGGCTCACGGAAGGCGGGGATCGCCTTCATCGGTTCACCCATCACTTCCCGGTAGCTCTTGCCGCCGCTGCCGTGCCGGAAGTACTCCTCCTGGGCGCCCGGCCGGGCGACCACTTCGAAGGTCGGGTTGGGGATGTAGTCGCTGATGTGGCCACGAACCACGATCTTGGTGCGGCCTCGCACCTGTACGTAGTCGATCACGTGCTTGCGCTTCTCCGGGAGGAACTTGGTCAGTGCTTCCTGCGGCTCGTACATGTGGTTGTCGGCATCGAACACCGGAAAGGAAAGTTCGCGAGACGGCATGGCGATCTCCTCGGAGAAGTCTTTTTCGCAGTGTGCGGTAATGACGTTACCACTCTTGTGCCGGCTGGCTAGGGTGTCGGTGCGTCGATGATCGCGAAATTGACGGTTGCCGTCGCCGCGAGTTCGCCGTCTGCGCCGTCGCCTGGGCGGTCACCCGGGCCGTCACCGAAGATGTCGACCTGCATGACGAGGGATCGCCGGCCGGCGCGCAGCACCCGGGGCACCGCGAGTGCCGATCCCTGCCTAATTGGCCGTAGGTAGCGGACAAACAGGTCGGCGGTCGTCATCGCGGTGCCCGGCCGCAGGTATTCCAGCCCCAACTGGCCACCCGCCACGTCCGCGAGCGTGGCGATCAGGCCGCCCTGCAGCGCACCGGAGGTGTTGACGACCTGCGGGCTGACCGGCATGGCCATCGCGAACTCGTCGTTGCTTGCCGCGGCTTGGCGCATTCCGAGTTGGGCGAACAATTCGGCGAGCGAGGGCATGGCTGACTGGTCGTCGCCGTCGCGGATGCCGAGTGCGCGGCTGCAGAAGTCGAATAGCTGGCCGGCGTCTATTGGTGTGCCGGTCAATTCGTTTCCCAGCCAATGCAACCGGAGCGCACCGAGCACCGTCTGCATGACAATGGCCGCCGCGGCAGCGACGTCCACGCCGGGGTTGAACACGCCCTCGGTGATGCCTTGTCCCACGATGTCGCGAATGAGCCGGTGCAGCGGCGAGAGCACCCGGGCGTATTCGCGCGGGCGGGTCTCGGCGAGGTGCTGGTTGTAGAGGCTCAGTGCCCGGTTGAGGCTGTCCTGGGTGCTTGATTCGGGTTGGGCGCCGATGCGGTCGATCACCAGCTTCAGCGCGGCGGTGCTGTCCAGTCCGTTGGCCTCGGCCCGCCAGAGCTGCGCCGACTGCGCCATAGTCCGTTCGAACAGCGCCAGCAGCAATTCATCCTTGCCGCCGAAATGCTGGTAGAAGGCGCGCAGTGAGGTCTTGGAGCGGGCAACAACCTCCTGCACGGTGAAGTCGGTGCGGCCCGTTTCGCCGAGGATCTCGACCGCCGTCTTGATGAAGCGGTCGCCGCGCGTTGCTTCAGCCATGAGAATGAGGTTACCGCGCTTTGCCATGATATCCGCGAAGTTGGAAAGGTGGTGGTTCGTCGTCGGTGTCGGGTGGGGCGGATCATCGATGAGGACCTGCTAGGGCGAGCGAAGCGCGCCTTGGGCTGCGCTACGACCCGGGCGACGGTCGAGGAGGCACTGCGGATGGCCGCTGCTCAAGGAGAGCACGCCCAAGATGAGCGGGCTGCACGGCAGCGCCGCTACTTCGAGCGACTCGCCCAGCGTATTGACGTGGACGTACTCGCCTCGGAGGAGATGTGGCGGTAGCGGGCTGGATCCTCGACAAGAGCGCTGCAGCCCGTGCATCCGATCCCGTCGTCGGCACACAGCTCGCCGAACTCGCCGGCGAGCTCTTCGTCTGCCCGGTGGGTGAGCTCGAGCAGCTGTACTCGGCCCGCTCGGCGCGCGACTACGACCAGCCGCAGACCGAGCTGCATGCCAGCTTCGAGACCTCGGATCGCCGAGGTCCGACCCCTCACTGTTCGGCGCCTCGGCTAGTGCTGGCGGGCAAGAGGATAACCGAAGTCTGCCGTCACCAATGACTGGCGGATCTGCCGGATCATGTCGGCCCGTGCCAGGATCGTCGTCAAATTGTGGGGTCGGTGCATGACGCCATCGAGGCTTGTTCTTCACCGCGTCAGGCAAGACGGCTTCGCCAACCGCGTGATTACCTCCGCGACGGATCGGTTGGGGAAACGCCGAGGTCCCGGTGCAGCGGATCGGCATGGCCGAGATCGCCGAGTCACCGATCGACTGGGACATCGCCTGGCCGGCCGGTGACCTGCAGGTGAACGCAGGCCCCAACGCGTCGGTCCTCGGATGAGTCAGCGAACCAGACTTCGCGCGCCTCTTGATGCGAGGCGAAGGGCAGCGTGACAACGTTGCTCGTAGGTTGGCCTGCTTTCTCCGGGTAGTTGGCACCGGCACGCTCTTGAGCGCTGCGTCTCCTGCGGGGATGTAGTTGCCGTCGGCACCGAGCGCCAACGTAAAGATGCTGTGCCCCAAACCGTTTCAACACTTGCATCAGCCGTAGGCCCCGGTCGGCTCCTGTCTTGGCTCACGATTAGGGGTTCGCGGTAGTCGCAACGGGTTGACGTGTTGTTTTTCGGTTTTGGGCTGCGGGGATCTCCGCGCTAGGTTTCGGTGCGGGTGGCCATCGTGGGCAAAGCGAGGACCGTCTCCGGGGCGAGCGCGGTGCGGATCGTGTGTTTTTGGCGTTGTTGGATCGCGCTGGATCGAGCACCGTGGTTGGGCCCATTGGTGAGGCTGGGTTGGCTGCATTGAAGGCTGCGGCTGCTGAGTGGCCGGCTCATCAGGAGGTGCTGGATCTTGGTGTGCCCGCACCGGCGGGGGCGGAGCCGGGGCCGAGCATCTCTTCGCGGGTGATGACGGCACCGTCCCGGCGCGGATCGGTCAGCCCAGATTTGTCGTACCCGGCTGAGATGATGAAGTCATGTCCTCGACCGCCTCGTCCGACGCCGCTGCGGTGCGCCCTGACCAGCGCCTTGAGGTGCTGTTCGACGAGTTGGCGGAGTTGACCGGTCAGCGCAACGCGATTGATGGGCGCATCGTGGAGATCGTGGCCGAGCTGGATCGCGACGAGCTGTGCGGCGCCACGGGCGCGCGGTCGGTGGCGGCGTTGGTGGCCTGCAAGACCGGCTCGTCATCGGCAAACGCCCACACGATCACCACCGTGGCGCGCCGGCTTGAGGCGTTTCCGCGCTGCGCCCAAGGCATGCGGGAGGGCCGACTGTCGCTGGATCAGGTCGGCGTCATCGCGGCGCGGGCGGGCGAGGGATCCGATGAGCACTATGCGGAGCTGGCCCGCTGCGCAACGGTCAATCAGCTGCGCACCGCTCTCAAGCTGGAACCGCGCCCCCAACCCGATTCTCGGCCGCAACCGCAGCCCTCGATCACCAAGGTCACCGATGACGAGTTCAGCTGCTGGCGGATCAAACTTCCGCACCTCGATGCGGCGAAGTTCGACGCGGCACTGCGGTCTCATCTTGATGCGCTGATCGTCGAGTGGCGCCACGATCACGAAAAGCGCGACCGCGCATCAGATCAAGGACCCCCGTTGCCGGGCACTGTCGAGGCGTTCATGCGTCTGGTCGAGGCAGGATGGGATGCCGAGGCGACCCGCCGGCCACACGGCCACCACACCACCGTGGTGATGCATCTGGACGTGCGCCAGCGCGCCGCTGCGCTGCACCTGGGTCCGCTGCTCAGCGAGTCGCAACGCCGTTACCTGATGTGCGATGCCACCTATGAAGTCTGGTTCGAACGTGACGGTGAGGTCATCGGCTCCGGTCGAGCGACCCGCCAGATCAACCGCCGGCTTCGCCGTGCGCTCGAGCACCGCCACCCCACATGCGCGGTTCCAGGCTGCGGAGCCACCCGCGGTCTGCACGCACATCACATCCGGCACTGGGAAGACGGTGGGGCCACCGAGCTGGCCAACCTGGTGCTGGTATGCCCGTATCACCACCGGCTGCACCATCGAGGCATCATCACCATCAGCGGACCCGCACACAACCTCACCGTCACCGACAGCGAAAGCCGTCGGTTGAGCGCAGGATCGCTAGCCCACCCACCAAAGAAGCCCCCGCCTGCGGTAGCACCCTGCCCCGGAGCCACCGGCGAGCGCGCCGACTGGTGGTGGTATGAACCATTCCAGCCGCAGCCACCGCCGACAAGCAACTAGGTTGGTCATCGGGGCCGGTCATTACCAGCACTGTGTCGACGCTCAAACGGGTTGGGGAATCAAGAATTTCGTTCGTGCTACCCGCTGCTGTCGCATCCTGAAAATCAGGGCCGACAACCCAATGACCGGTCATCACCAAGTGTGATGCTCAGGACACCAGGCGGCGGAACACCATGAGCGACCGTTCGATCTCCGCCAGAAGTCTGGTGCACACGCGAACGACCCGCGTCCCGAGGTTCGACCGGCGGACCGTCGTGATCTTGTCGGTCATGGCACAGCTGGGTTGAGCGATCCCGGTTGTCATGGGTACCGCGATGCGCGCGAGTCAGAACAAGGGCTCGGTGCGTAGTCCGCAATGCGTACGGATCACTTCGTAGTCGCGATCGCGATGTGCCACAGCGACGCCGATCCGCAACGCCATCGCGGCCACCTGGCAGTCGATCAGGCTGCGTATGGTGTCGCCGCCGCGACGACAGCGGCGGTGAAGGGCGGCGGCGTCTTCTGCGTCGCGGACCGGGGCAAGCGGCTCGATGTCGAATCGTTGCAGCAGCCGCCGCCGCAGTGCGGCCGTGTCCTCATCGGTCGTACCGATCAGCAGTTCCATCATCACTACCTCGGGCACGATCACCGTCGAGTTGGCGGCAATGCGATCTGCCAACCAGCGATTGGCTAACGACTCTGACGTGGAGAGAAATTCAATCCAGACAGAGGTGTCGACAATCATCTAAGACTCGTCTGCGAACTTTATGTCCGCATCCGAGAATGATTCGATCTCATCGTTGGTGAAATCGAAACCGCTGCCCTGCAGCGCCAACGCTTCATCGCGGCTTAGCGGTTCACCCACGAGCCTGCGCAGTGCGAGGTCAACGGCACTCCGCTTGGAATCGAGTCGGTACATCCGCTGCGCGGCGGCCACGAGTTCGTCGTCGATATCGATGTTGGTCCGTGACATCACCCGACTATACACCTTAATGTGTATGAAGGTGTCGGCTAGTCGAGCCAGGAAAGATTGGGCTGCGATACGTCGTTGGCTGCGACGGTCTCAGAATTTCTTGAGGTCGCGGACGATCTTGTTGAACGGCTGAATCGATGCCAATCCTTTGCGCAGACTCCGCTGAAAAGCACTGAAGTTAACCAGGACGATGTAGCGCACTCCGCAGTCGCGCCACTGCGCGGCTTGCTCGATGGCCTCTTCCGGGGTGCCGTTGAGCACGATTTCCCGGAGCAGCGTGGGCGGAATCTGGTCGAGGTAGGACAGGGCTGTTTGTTCGTCGATGTCGTGTGGCAGCAAGTCCTGCGTTCCTGAGAAGCCCGCTCCCAATGGGTGCTCGGCGCCGTGCCGGGCAAAGACTTCGTCCGATGCGTTCAGCCCGCCGATCTTGATCATTGGGGAGTCGAGCGCCTCGTCAACGTCGGCGCGGGTGCGGCCTGTGACAACGGGCAGCCACAGGGCGGGGGTGATCGACATGGGGTCACGGCCCGCGTCGGATGCGGCGGAGCGTACGACTTCCAAGCGTTGCGCGTACTCCTTCGGCTGGTGTGGAAACCCGGGATACCACGCGTCGGCGTAGCGCCCGGTGGCCCGCAGCATTCGCGGGCCATGCGCAGCGATCCAGATCTCGGGCCACTTGCCCCGGTAAGGCGGGAGGTCGAATAGGGCGTTGCGCAACGGGAAGAATGGCGAATCGCGGTTGACCAGTTCTCCGCCAGAGTCCCACAGCGCCCGGATGGTGGCCATCGCTTCTTCGAACCGCGCGACCGGCTTTGACCAGTCCACTCCATAGGGCTCGTTGCCCTCGCGTTCGCCAGTTCCAATGCCCAGTATGGCGCGTCCACCACTCAGCTGATGCAGTGTCGCGGCAGCCTGTGCGGTGACGGCAGGATTACGCCGACCGGTGTCGGTGACGCTGACGCCGAGGCGCAGTCGGCCAACCCGATTACGTGCGGCTAGGTAGCCGAGCGTCGTCCACGGCTCCATGTACGCATCGAGCCTGGGTAGCAGTTTTGTTGCACCGCAATACTTCTGCTTCCACAACGAACGGGGGAACAAGCCGTTGAGGTGATCTGGAACCCAGAACGAGTCGACGCGGTTGCTAACAGCACCGAGGTAATTGGCCCGAAGGAGACTGCTCGCCGTCGGTCGTGCCGCGATCAAGCCGTCCTGCACACCTACCCGGAATCCCGCCATGCCATCGCTCCCTTCGTCGGACGATCCCTGTCATCGGTGCGGCCCGAGGGGACCGGCGACTTTGCGCCGTCGGCGGAATCGGGCCTGGCCAACAGCGTGTGGTCGTGAGTTGTCGTCATCGGATAGCCGGCGACCGTGCGGGACCCAACTGCACCGGCAGCCGTGACCAACCCCGCAGAGTTCGGGTCTCCCGTCTACTTCCTGAGCCTGCGGCACGCGCATCGGGGAAGCGGTCGAAGAACATTCTCAATCCGATTTCGCCTTCGGCGCGGGCAAGGGCGGCGCCCAGGCAGAAGTGGCGACCAGCGGCGAATGTGAGATGCCGGTTGGCGTTGGCGCGTGCGATGTCAAAGCGGTGCGGATCGGCGAACACGGACGGATCGCGGTTGGCCGCCGCCAGATAGAGCACCACCAGCTGGCCTCGCTTGACTGCCGCACCCGCCACCTCGACGTTCCTGCGGGCTATTCGCCCGGTGAGCTGAATCGGTGACTCCAACCGCAGGATCTCTTCTACCGCGTTGGGCCAGAGCTGCGGGCGCTGATTCAGCGCGTCCCGCTGTTCGGGTGCGTCCAACAGTATCTGTATCCCGTTGCCCAACAGGTTCACCGTCGTTTCGAAACCGGCGCCCAACACCAGCCCAGCGATCGTCCGCACTTCCATCGCGTCCAGACGTGTTTGCGCGGGGCCGTTTTCACTGGCTTGGATCAGACGACTCATCAGATCGTCGCCGGGGTTGGACCGCAATTTCTCGAGGTGCTCGGTGAGCCACAAGTGCAGTCCGTTGAGCCCGCGCTGCATCTGTTGGTACTGACGCCATGAGAGCCCAAAATCCAAGCTGGGCGCCGCCAGCTCACCGTATTCCAGAATGTGGCTGCGGTCGTGATCGGGCACGCCCAAGATGTCGCCGATGACCGCGACCGGGAGCTGCGAGCAGTAGCAGGCGATGATGTCAACGACATTCGGCTGGTCAGTGAGCTGATCCAGTAGCGCCGACGCGGTCTCTTTGATGCGATCGTGTAGTGCGGTCACTGCTTTCGCCGTGAACACCGAAGACACTGCCTTGCGATAGCGCGTGTGATCCGGCGGGTCAACTGCCAGCAATGACGGCGGCAGCAGCGGATGGATTAGGTCGTCGTCCCGAGTGCGCCGCTCTAGCCAGCGCATTGGCGCCTGTGCCGGCAAGTTCGATCCGAGCGAGAACACCTCGAAGTCGTCGGACCGCAGCAGCTGATGGACGACCGCATGGTCAACGGCGAGGTGGCTGCCGTAGCTCGATGCCAGGGGGCCGATGGCCCGCAATTCGTCGCAAAATGGCGCCGGGTTTGCCTTAACCATGGGATCCGCGAGCAGGCGGGACTGCAGGTCGCCCAGCCGGACTCCAAGTCGCGCGGCCCCGCGGAGGAACCCGTGCTGCGCAAACCAGTTCAATCTCTGCCTCAAGCGGCCTCTATCGGTTGAATCGTCGACACCCGCACTGGCTGAACGGTTTTCGGTCATACGGCCTCACCAATCTGTTCGACGGGTTGGTGCATGGCCCGGCGCGGCTCGTCGGTGAGTCCCCATCTGTTGTGCCATCGCCTCAGTGGCGCCGGTGCCCACCAGTTCGCGCGTCCTAGGAGTCTCATGAACGCAGGTACCAGGATGGTTCGGATGAGGAATGCGTCTAGAAGGACGGTGATCGCCAGTCCTGTCCCCAACATTCGCTCCGCCTGCACCTGCGATGTAATGCACGCTACGAAAACGATCGCCATCACCGTTGCGGCCGCGGTCACGATCCGGCCCGTCCGCGCCAATCCGAGTGCGACCGCACGCTCGTTGGCGTCGGACCCGCGGTCGGTCTTGAGCCATTCTTCGCGGACCCGAGATAATACGAATACTTCGTAGTCCATGGACAGGCCGAAGGCGATGCCGAAGATAAACGGAGTGAATTCGGCGTTTATGTGACCTGTGGCCGTCGTGCCGAAGCCGCCGAGATGGCCGTCTTGGAAAATCCAGACCATCGTGCCGAACGCAGCAGTCAATGACAGCATATTCATAACAAGTGTCTTGATCGGCAGCAGGATGCTTCCGGTGAGTAGGAATACGAGGACCAGGGTTGTCGCCGCGATCAAGAGGAACGCGAGAGGTATGTTGTCCACTATTGCGTTGACATCATCGATGTTCTGCTGCGCAACCCCTCCGAACAGAGTCGGTGCGGGTGCACCGATGTGTTTGAAGTCAGCGAGTTGCGCCTTGCCGGCGGGCGAGGCGGGATCTAGTGAACTCGAGACGGTCAGATAACTTGCATCCTTGGTTTGCGCTGCGCCGTAGCTGTCGGTGCTCACTTGTTTGCCGTTGACGTAAGTCCCGTCCGGTGCGGCCACGGAAACGACGTCGGGCGCTTGTGACAGCCGCGACGCATATCCGTTCACTGCCGGGGATGGCACGCCTGGGATCACGATCCGGATCGCATTACCGGACTGAGGAAACAACTCTCGCATCGTGTCGCCCGCTTGACGGGCTGGTGCGGTGGTCGGCAACATCCGGTCATCCGGGTATGCGACCTTCAGCCCGAGGAACGGGATGCCGACGATGACGTATAGCGCTGTAACCAGCAAGACGACCGGTACAGCATGGCGCATTGCAAAGACGGCACTGCGGTAGAAGAACGCTTCCTGCGGAGCCTTGTGCGTCGGAGCCGCTCGACGGATCAACCGGTACGCGGGCTTGCGGATATCCCACTTGTCGATGCGCTCACCGAGAAGCGTTAACAACGCCGGCGCAACGACTAGGGCGCCGATCAAGCACAGCGACACACCAATGAGTCCGGCGTAGGCCAGTGAACGCAAGAAGTACATCGGGAATATGGTCATGGCCGCCAGTGACAGCATTACCGTGGCCGCAGAATAGGTGACGGTGCGGCCTGCGGTGTTCAACGTGCACACCATCGCCTGCCTGACGGTCTTACCGCTGGACAATTCTTCGCGATATCGGTTAATGATGAACAAGGTGTAGTCGATCGCCAGTGCTATACATAAAGCGGAGACCAGGTTAAGCGCGAAGACCGACACACTGGTAAACATGGATAGGGCTCGCAATGCCGCAGTTGTTACTTCTATCGCGAAGACGGCCACGGCAATGGGAAGTATCGCGGCTAGCGCGCTGCCGAAAATCCACACCAGAACGACGAAAGAGAGTGGCATCGCAATGGCTTCGATCGTAATCAGGTCCCTGCGCAACTGCCGATTGACGTCGTAA
Source organism: Mycobacterium decipiens (assembly GCF_963853665.1). NCBI lineage: Bacteria > Bacillati > Actinomycetota > Actinomycetes > Mycobacteriales > Mycobacteriaceae > Mycobacterium > Mycobacterium decipiens. The sequence goes on along the minus strand of NZ_OY970459.1, from coordinate 3,687,706 downwards.
TAGGAGATTGCCTGACCGCCGGCCTTCACAGTGACATCGCCGTGAGTGCCTACGACGGAATTCGCGATGTCGTGAGCTCGCTGCGGTGCATCGCTATCCGAGCCGGCGATCTGCGCGACGATCAGGCCTGTGCGGTGATCATTGCTGACGAGCGATGCGGCGATTGCCGGCGAAGCCGACCAGTAGGAGCTAATCTGCTGCGCGTATCGCGAATTGTGCAGAGCTTCGAGCACGGCCTGGGCACTAGCACGTGCGGCGGGAGCATTCACCGTGCTGGGATCGGTGATCTCGAAGACGATCGGCATGCCACCGGCGTTAAAGTCGTCGGTCAGAATTGCTTGAGCCTTCGCCGACTCTGACCCCGGATCGTCATACCCGCCGGCAGGCAGTTGCGCACTCATCAGCGCGTCGAAAATGCCCGCGGCCAAAAGAAGTAACAACGCTGTCGCGATGATGATTCGCGGAGCGCGCAGGGCAAGCGCACCCAACTTCGTGAAGATCATGTTCGTTCGCGCTTCCCAGATCAGCCTGGTATCCGATGCGGTATGCCGCTATCAGCGCTGGCGAAAAGACCCGGCGAGGGCTCATCGAGCAGGACCTTCCGCAAATCCGCTGCGAACTGCGCTGCGCCCTCGGCGTCGAACTGGCCTCGGCAGTAGCGCAATGTCAGGAAAATCTGACCGTTGCAGCTCCCGATTGCCACGCTGATGCCCAACGGCATCCCGGCCGGCCCCGAGCCCCACCCCTCGGTGGTTGTACCCGCCCCGGCCCCGAAGTCGAGGGGCGGCACGACGCCCATATTGGTCAGCACCCCCGTCTCGGCCGAGTCGGCCGGCAGGCCGTGGGACCAACGGACGGCCGCGTTACGCGCACCGGCTGGCAAGATGCCGAGCATGCCGAAGATGTCGACAGCCACCCCTGCCAGCCGCTTCTCCTTAAGCTCTGCGGTGCGCTTCGCGACCGCTGCCTGAGCCGCGGCGAGGTCGGACTGTGCGCACTCGGGAACGCGTACGGGAACCATCGACACGATGTTGGAAACGAGCTCATAGCGCCACTCGGCAGGTCGCAGGTTGACCGGCATCAACAACGAGATCCGTCCCGGCGCCACGCCCCGCAAGTCATTGAAGCGGCGGATCGTGACGGCGAGGGCAGCCAGTAGCAGATCGTTGATGGTCGCCGGCTTCACCCGACGAGCCGCGATGCGCTCCGCCTCGTCGCGGTCGAACCGGAGCAGGTGGATACCCTGTCCCTGGGCGCCCCCGGAACCGCCGTCGACGGCCAAAGACACAGGGGGGTCGTTCCGGCTGTCGGAAAGGTGTCGCGCGACAGCGCGCAGCCGGGTACGGGCATCGGCTGGGTTCCGCCGCCTGACATGGCCCCGCAGGTTGCGTACCTGGGCAAGGGGAAGGTCCGGCTGTGGGTCCGCACTGCCGGTGTAGGCGCGGCAGATCGATGCCATCAACCGGTAGGCACTCACCCCGTCGCCCACCACATGGCTCAGGCTCATGATCAGGTAGTCGCCCTTGGGGTGGTGGGCGAGCGCCAGCGCAAGCGGGGGGCCGACCTGCAGGTCGATCCGCCTGTTCAGCAGGCGCACGCGTACCGCCTGGACCTCGGCGTCTTGCGTGCAGTCAACGATCTCGAGTGGGACCGCCGCGACCTCGTCGTCGATCCACCAATGAATGGTGCGGGTCATGCGGCCGAAGGGTCTTATCCGGGCGCGGGCCATCGGGTGACGTCGGACCGCCTCGAGCGCGGCAGCGGCGAGACGGCTCGGGTCCAGTCGTCCCTCCACACGAACCTCGAAGTGGATGTTCCATAGGTAGGGCGCCTGATCGGAATGGTAGATCGCCGTGTCGACTTGGTTGAACGGGATTCGCTTGGACATCATCTCTCCTCCGGGGCGCTACTGCGGTTGTGGTACCGGGAACTGTGACGCGCGGTGTCGTTCATGACTTCGACTCCTGCACCCGCTGGGCCGAGGTGTCGATGACACTGGCGCTCTTGAGCCCGCCGGTGGTCAACAGCTGCCACATCTGACGACGTCGGGGCTTGCCGCTGGAGGTGCGTCGGATCATGCCCCGGCGACCGGTCACGATGGTGATGTGCGGCTCCGGGCCGAGTTCGCCGCGGAGCCGTTCGGTCACTTTCTCGGTCCACGGGCCCGGACGGGCCTCGGCGAACACCACGACACCTGCCCGCCCCTCGTGCACGTTGCTGACCACAACGACCCGGTCGCGGTTGAGCTGCGCCGCTTCGGCCACTTTCGCGTCGAGATCTTCCACGTAGACATTGCGGCCACGGAGTTTGAAGCTGTCTCCCATCCGGCCGACGACGAATAGTTCACCGTCGTGGAAGAAGCCCGCGTCCCCGGTACGCAGCACCCCGTCCGAAAACCGCGTTGCCCGGTCCGGGTGATGGCCGTGATAGCCGAGAGCCACCGAGGAACCGGTGACCGCAATCTCTCCCAGGTGGCCGGCCGGCAACGCTGCGCCGTCCTCGTCGACCACGTGGACCGCGATGCCGTCCGCCGGGTCCGGGCTCCCGTGTCCGACCAGCCAACCGGGTTCCCTGCCAGCCCAATCGGGGGAAAATCGGGCCTGCTCGAGGATCCGTACCGGCTCGCCGACCCCCAGCGAGGTCCAGTCCGGGTGTACCAGCAACATCTCTTGACCGCCGCCGGTCGACGAAACACCGAGCGTGTTCTCGGCGAGTCCGTAGGCGGGGACGAAGGTGGTGGGCGCGAACCCTGCTGGCGCCGCGAATCGCGCGAACGCGGCCAGGGCCGTGGGATCGACGACTTCGGCTCCCACGATGACGCTGCGCCATGCGGACAGATCGAAGGTCGCCAACCGGTCGGCGGAGATGCGCCGGGCCAGGTAGGCGAACGCGAACGACGGCGCCGCCGCATGTCGGGCCTTGCCGGGCGCGAAGCATGACAGCCATCGGCCGGGATCCCTGATGAACTGCAGCGGGCGCATCAGCCACATGTCGGTCTGCATGGCGACGCCGGGCAGCAGGCACCCGATCAGCCCCATGTCGTGATAGAGCGGCAGCCAGGAGGCGCCCCCTTCCCCTTCGCGCCACCGTGTCCAGCGGTGCAGCACGGCGAAGTTCGCCTCCAGGTTGTCCCAGGAGACGCGTACGCCCTGGGGATTGCCGGTGGACCCGGAGGTGAACTGCAGCAGCGCGATCTCAGCCAACCGGTCCGGCGGTGCGGACAGTTCCGCCGCCCCCGCCGCCTGGCCGTTGACGACCATCGGCGATCCGGGCATGCCCGCCTGCGCCATCGCCTTTCCCATCAGCGGTGCGATCTCGGCGGAGGTAACGATGACGGCGGGCTCGGCCCGGCGGAGTACCTCACTTATGTGATCGATGTAGTCCTGATCGGATTGGAAGGAGGGCTCCGGTAGCGGGCAGATGGTCGCACCGGCCAGCCACACGCCGAAAAGGGAGATCAGACTGTCATAGGTGGTCGGCACGGTGAGACAGACGACATCGTCGGTCCGTACCCCGGCCGCGCGATACTCGGCCGCCACCTGGCCGCTCGCCATGGCGATTGCGCGGTATGTGAAGCGTTGCCAACCGCCGGCGTCATCGGCCAGGTAAAGCCCTCGGTCGTCTCGGGGCGCGAACATCCAGTCAACGAACATCGACATGGCCTCGTACTCCGTTCCTTTCATGTGGTTACCTCCGAGATGGGGGCACGGGGTTTCCTGAGTCGAGGCACGAAGCGGCCGGTCCGGGCCAGGTATTGCGCGTACTCGGCCCCGTAAGCCGAGCCGACGAGTTTGCGTTCCTCGCTGGCGGCCGTCACATTCAGGACCACGCCGACGTAGATCGCCAGCGCGATGGTTGTCCAGTAGGGGAAGAACACCACCGCGCCGGCGAAGGCAAGCAGGAACGACGTGTAGAAGGGGTGCCGTATCCGGCGGTAGGCACCCGCCGTCACAATGTGGCGCGGGGCGTCGTTGCTCTGGTGCCACAGTGAAATCGGGACGCGGTGCGTGCCCAGGGTGTAAAACAGCAGGCAAAGCGAGCCCGCCACGAACAGCACGGCGAGCACCTCCGAGGGAGCATCCCAGCTCCGCGGCCGGTACGGGGTGAGCTCGGCTGCCTGCGCCACCACGAGCGCCGCCGGGCACAGCCCGAACGGCAGCGCGGTCAACCACCATCTCAGGTTGAAGGTGCCGTCCTTCCGGAAGAAGATTCTGGGCAACAGGGTGACCACCAGGAAGTTCAGGACATACAGAACAAGGATGGGTGTCTCCATCACTGGCCGATCACCTTGTGCGGTTGTGTTTCTGGCGTCAGCTTCGTCCGCTGCAACAGCTCAACCAGCTCGCCGAGATTGGTGACCTCGCGAAGCTGTGTCTGGGTGAACATGGTGTCGAACTCCTCCTGCAGGTCGACGACCGCCTCGACGAGCATGAAGCTGTCGGCGGCGAGGTCCGCCAGGGTGGTCGTCGGCGTGAGCTTGGCCAGCGGGATGGAAAGGGTGGCACTGATGCGCTCGGCGACCTCGTCGAACGTGATTTCGGGTGTGGACATGTTTCTCCTCGGTATTGAATGCGTCGGTGCATCCGTTGATCGGGTTGTCGGGCGATGGAACGCCACCGCCATGCAGAGGTGCTCCCCGGTGCCCGGCAGTCTGGTGCGGGTGTAGCCGAAGATCGGGGACCCACCGGTGACCGGCTCTGCTGGTGGCCGGTTCCGGACGGCGCGGCCGGTGGCCGCGGCCGGATCGACGAGCGCGTAGTCCCGTAGCGTCGCGCGCTCGTTGTTCGTGTCCGCCTTGAACAGCGCCTCTTTCACCGTCCACAGGCTGACCTGATGACGCCGACGTTCGGCGGTGGGCAGCGTGGTCAGCCAGGCCCGATCTCGTTCACCGAGGAAGAACCGGGCCGCGCGGGGATCGGCGTCGCGATCCGACTCGACGTCTATCCCGACGCCGGTCACCAGCTGGGTGGGATCGACCACCACCGCCGCGGCGCCGATCCGTTCGGTATGGCTCAACGAGATTCGGGGGTGTGGGAAGGTGTACCGCGTCGTCTCCGCCGGTAGCCCGGCCAGACCCAGCAGCAGTCGCAACGCGCGCCGTGAGGTCAGCCACTGCCGTCGTCGCTGCTCGCCGGGCAGGGACGCGAGCCGTGCAGACTCGTTGGCCGTGAGCACGGCCGCATCCAACGGCCGAGTCGTTGTCGTGGCGAGCAGCGTGATCATCGGGCGGTTTCAGCGGGCGCGGATGCCTGGTATGCAGCGGTCAATGCATCGACACGCTCGCTGTACTCGTCCAGGGTCTTGGCGTAAACCTCCTGGTCCGCCGCCGTATGCCGCTTCAGCGTCAGCTCGATCTCCTCGGCGCCGTACTTGTCCTCCATCGCCTTGAGCGCGTCCCGGACGTACTGGATATGCCACCGCTCGTCGACCATGATTTTTTCCATCGTCTGCTTGACCGCCGGATGGATACCCGGTAACCGCAGGTGGCGGCGGTACTGGCCGATCACCCGCTTTTCGAGCACCTGGGTGATGGCCATGACCTCCATGACATTTGCCGGCAAGCCGATCGCGTCGATGTACTGGTCCTGGTATGCGCGTTGTGTCTTCAACGGCAGTTCGTCGAGCTCGTCGATGCACTTCGTCCAGTAGTTGGCATGGTTGGCCTCGTCGGCGAAATGGTGTGTCACGTCGAGCAGGAGCGGCCCGCGGACGAACCGCGCCACCCGGGCGAAGAATTGGGCCGCATTGATCTCCGAGTGGCGGTAGTAGCTGAGCAGCCACAGGTCGTTTTCGGAAAGGCTCATCAGATCTCCTTAGCTGTCAAGAATTTCGTCCCCAGCGGGTGGCGACGAGATGGGAAACGGTTGCAGTTACGAGAGCGAGGGGATCCTCGACCACGGGTTCCGGCCACGCCGCATATAGCGCGTCGGTGGCGAAGTCCTTCGGCAGGAAGAGTTGCTCGCCGAAGGAAGACACTGAGTCCAGCGACTCCTTGATGGGCCCCTTCCGCAGCGCCTGTGCGCCCTCGACGAGGTCCTTGAAGCTCTCGGGGTCGCAGTAGAGCGGCCGCAGGATCCTGCGTCGACGGAATCCCTCGTCGCTCTCCAACACCGTGTACGCCGTGTCGACCAGCTCGCCGACTGTCGCGTTGTTCTTGTGCTCGGGGCAGACGTGGAACACACCGCCGGGCTTGCGCGGATCGAGGAGAGTGGCGATCGCGGCGGCGACGAACGCGGCGGTGACCACGCTGACCGGGGTGTCCTTGGCGCCCGGCACGACGGTGAGTAACCCGTAGAAGAACAGCTTTACCGTGTTGTGGAAGGCGTTGTACTGGGTGACCGTGCCGGTCAGGTCGTCGGCGATGATGGTCGGCAGGCGCAGGATCGACAGGGGTAGATCGGCGCAGGTGGCCAGCGCGTGCTGTTCGGCAGCCCACTTCGACCACTCGTAGTCGTTGACGAACCCGGCGTCGGCAAGGGGCGCCTCAGCGATCCTGCCCTGATGCTTTCCCGCCGTGTAGAGGGTGGAGATGATCGCCAGACGCCGTAGGTCGGGGCAGCGCAACGCGAACTCGCAGACCCGAGCGGTGCCGTCGACGTTGGTCCGCTGGGCCAAGTCCCGCTCAACGTTGAACCGGATGACCGCGGCGGTGTGCACCACCGCCGTTACTCCTTTGGTGTCCAGGTCGCCTAGCGGGTCTGCCTCCCGCAGATCCGCCGGCACGATCGTGGTCCGGCGATCCAGCGCCGGACCAAGCAGCGCCTGTAGCCTGGCCCGCTTGGTGGACAGCTCGCTTGGGCTGCTCGCCCGCACCGTAAGGATCAACCGGTCGTCGGTGTGCTCGAGCAGCCCGGCGGCGATCTTGTGCCCGACGTAGCCGTCGGCACCGGTGAGCACGGTGGTACCGATCATCGGCGCACCCCCGCCGCGTCCGCACATACCGACACCGCGGCGCTTTCCAGATCGGGCCAAGACGACGGGTCCATGCCGTGCCGGTCGGTGATGGCGAACAACCATCGCTCGATGCCGAAAGCCAAACAGGCGGTGCTTGCCGGCTCGCCGGCCCAGCTCAGTTCAAATCCCGCGCCGAAATGGTCGTGGTGCACGTTCACCGACCCGATGGCCAGACCGTCGCCATACGTGGCTTCTTGTTTAACCGGTTCTAGGCGCTGGAACAGGTATTTTGGGTTGCGCGCCGGTCGGAAGAAGCAGTCCGTCGCGGGCTGCCAGCGGATCGGCACCTCGATGAGCGTCGCGAACCGGCCGATCAGCTCGCGCGCCGCCTCGGCGAAGCTGCTGGTCTCGGCCTTGTCAGCCAAGCACACGATCTCCCGCATCGTGAAGCTCCGCAGCCGCCGCAGCGGCTCGTAGACCGTCTCTTGGCGGAAGCAGGTATTGCGCGTGGTCACGTACAGCGGGCCGTCGAGCGTCTCACCCTGGTGGGCCGCGTACACGTGGTAGCAGGCCGCCGGGGTGAGGACCTCGCGGATCGGCGATAGGCGGGTCACGGCAACGTGGCCGGCCTCGTCGACGACCGGGCCGGCGACAAACTCGTCGAGGTTCGTCTCCTGCGGATCCAGCCGGACCGCGAAGGTCGCCTGTTGTGGGAATGACCCCAGATAGTCAATGCGCTGCAAGACGTCCGCGGCCAGGGTCGCCGGGTGGCGCTCCTCCTGCGCCTGCCACACCGCGCTAATCCGTTGCAAGGCGCGGTCACACTCTTCGGCGAGACCAAGCAGTTGTCCGCGCAAACCGGCCTGGCCCGAAACCTGCCAGACGAGCCCCAGCCGGGCCAGAGCGGCGGCGCGTTCCTCGGCCGCCAGCCGGGTTGGCGGGCTCATGTCGCCAACCCCTGCGGCGCGGCGGGGCTCGGGTCGCCGAACCGGCGCATCAGCGTGTCGATGTTTCGAAAGTCGCCCGGACGGAGATCCTCGACGTCGATCGGAGCGCCCCGCAACCGTTCCAGTAGGAGCAGCAACTCCGGCACGTGTACCGAGCGGACATGGCGCTGTTCGAACAGCGGGGTCTGGTCGGTGAGTTCCACCGGCTGCAGCCCCGTCGCCTTGGCGAGCACCCAGCGGCGCAACGCCTCTCGGATTTCTGGTTCAGAACGCATCGGCTGGCTCCTCGGTGAGGATCTGGTTGGACAGCAAGAAGTCGAGACACTTGGTGGACACCGCACGCCGGTGCTCCCGCTGTTGGTCGGCTCCCCACGCGTCGTCGGCGAGCTGCCATGGATCTTTGAACCCGACATTGGCGAAGACATCTGGGTTGTAGTACTCCCGCCAGCTCGCGACGAAGAACTGCACCAGCTGGTCGCGCACGTCGGCGATCATGGCCTCGTCCCAACAGGGAGCACATGTCTCCCACAGCAAGGTCACCAGCCGGCGCCCGAAAACGAGATGCCGAGCCTCCTCCACGTGGTGGTTGTGGTTGATGAACCTGGCGATCGGATGCAGTCGGGTGTCTCGGGCCTGGACCCAGTTGTAGCGGTCGACGATCTCTTCAAAGATCATCGTTTTGGCGAAGAAGAGGAAGTCTTCGACGTCGCTCGGCGGCCGCTCATGATCCAGCGCGAGCTGCCGCGTCCGGTACACCTGGGCGTACCGGGTGCAAAACCCGCCGAAGTAGATGCTGTGCTTGTTCTCCTCGTCGAGGAAGTGATGCAGGTAGTCGGCGACGTCCATCAGGTCACGGCGGTAGAGGCGGGCCGCCAATCCCTGCATGAGCGACTTCTCGCCGTGGATGTTCAGGCTGTAGAAGTTCGCCGCCTCGTGGAAGGCGAGCAGTCGACGGGTAGGTTCGGCCAATTCGTCCCAGATGGCCGTGCCGTAAAGACTCAGATACTCCGGGGTGCTGAACCAGTCCCGTTCCGGATGTACGGCTTCGGGCCATTCCACCGCCGTGTACGGATTTTGATAAGACTTCCGGGACAGGTGGCTGAGTCGGGCCGAGGTCTCACCCATGGTGGCGAGGGCATCACGCAACCGCCGTGGACTGGAGTTCACAGCGCCGTTCGTCATGCGAACTCCCGCGTGGCTTCGAGGATGACGCACTGGTAGGTCAGACCCGAGCCCGCCACGACGAGCGCTAGTCGCTGGCCGGGACGCACCCGGCCGGATCCGATGAGTTCGACCAGGTTAATCACCTGGTCGGCCGAGATCGCGTGGCCGGCATCGGCGAGCGAGGTGAAGCAGACCTTGGCTATGTCCACGCCGAGGAACCTGGCCAGAACCTGCCACGCCTTGTCGTTGGTGTTCTGCGTGACAATCCAGTCCAAATCGTCGATCCGCAGCCCGTTGCGCGTCAGGGTTTCGGTGACGACCCGATGCGTGTAGGTGAAGAAGGTGCCAACCGTCGCGTCGTCATCCGCTCCGACGAGCCCGCCGTTGGTGATCTGATGGGCGCCGACATAACGAAACCCGCGCTGCTCGCGTGTGACGATGCAGGCGGCCGCGCTATCAGATATCAGGTTGTACGCCTGTTCGTAGCGCGCCGTCTCCGGGAAGCTGTCCGCGGTGACGCACAGGACCCGTTGCCATTCGGTCTCCGCGGCAAGCAGCGCCGCAGCGAGCCGGATGCTTCCCAGCATTCCCGTGCAGCCCTGCTGGTTGAGGCCGATGACGACCGCACCGTCCATTGCGAAGTCGGCCTGAAGCCGGCTGGCCGGGAAGTCCATCAGGTACTTGACGTCGCCGGTGCGCTCCCACATCTGCGGGCTGCCCACGTTGCCATTGACCGGAAGACAGGTGGGATAGATGATCGCGTCGATATCCGCCAAACCGACCGTATCGGCAAGCTCGGTGGTCACCGCCTTGGCCAGATCGTATGGCCCGGTTGAGGGTTCGCACACATGATGCCAGCGGAACCCAGCGGACTCCAGATCCTCCGCGCTTGACACCAGCCTGCCCGCCGCCGCCGAGTCGCGGACGTCGCACTTCCGCTCACCGAGCGAATAGACAAATGCATCGACGTATGCCACTACCATGCCGGGCTTTCGCAGTTCAGTTCATAAAACGCCGCCGCCATCTGCGCAGCCACAGCTACAAGCGACATTCCGAGTGCGGTTGCGCCACCAAACCGTGCGATCGTCCTGCTGGCCTGTGTCATCGGACTCTTTCTTCTCCAGTGCTGTTGTCCTCCCGCCGGGGCACAGCAATGTACCTATACGGGGTATCCATAGACGCGCATTGTGACGTTAATATGATGTGGAACGGTTAATTTCACACTTGACCCATATCCCATAGGGTGTATAGGTCATTGCCAAGAAGAGTTTCCCTCGAACTCAGTCCTCAGAAGGCGTATCAGCAACGTGCTCACGCCAACCATCCAGGCGCGCGCGACGGGTGCCTCGGCAGCGTCGATGACGAGATCGGGATGGTGGAGCTGAGGACTCAGCATTGCTTTGCTGCTCCTTAGTAGATGGGTGCCATCGTTTGAACTTCGCCTCCACGTCGACCGCCATCGGCGTCGCTGCCACTTCGCAGCTTCGCCTTCCGAGTGATCGATTCCCTTCCCTCAGCTGCGAATCTTGCCCGGACACTGGTAGGAAGCCATTACTCGACGATTAAATTTCCTGGTCACAGGCCTGACGGGTAGTTGCGGCGCGGCGTTCACCCGCCCCGGGCCGCGATCATCGCCGAACGGTTGACCTTGGTAGCCGCGGTGCGCGGAATCGCGTCGACGAACTCCACCGTCTTGGGGACCTTGTACGGGGCAAGCCGGCTCTTGGCGTAGTCGATCACCTGCTGCTCGGTCAGTGGCGCCGCGACTTGTACCACGGCATGCACCCGGCGGCCCCAGTCCGGGTCCGCAATGCCGATGACCACGACATCGGCGATCTCAGGGTGCCCGGCGAGCGCGGACTCCACTTCCGCCGGAAAGACATTGGCGCCGCCGGTGACGATCATGTCGGCGTGGCGGTCGATGATGTAGAGGTAGCCGTCGGCGTCCAGGTGGCCGATATCGCCGGCGGAACGAAACCCGTCCTCGGTGCACGGCAGCGGCGCCGCCACACCCAGATAGCGGTATCCGGCACTCATCGGCGCGCGCAGGTAGACGTCGCCGTCTTCGCCGGGGCCCAGTGGCCTCTTCTCGGCGTCCAGAATCCGGATCTCGGTGTCGCGGAACGCGCGTCCGACGCTGCCCGGATGCGCCAACCACTCGTCGCCGCGCAACGCGGTCAGTCCAAGATTCTCGGTCATGCCGTAGGCCGTCACGATCTGCTCCGGGCTGAGCAGCTCAAACCAGGTCTGCAGCAGCGAGGGTGGCATCACCGCTGCGCCCTGCAGGATGAAGACGATGCTGGACAAGTCCCGCTGGCGAATGTCGGGCAAGGCCGCGATGCGCTTGAGCATCGTGGGCGTGGCCGTGAAGTTGGTGATCCGATACCGCTCGATCACGTCCACAACCAGTGCCGCGTCGAACTTTTCGAGTACCACCAGATGGTCACCGGCCAGCAAGAACAAGAAGGTGGCGAAACCATTGGTGTGGTACATCGGCGCGGGCACCATGATGGTCTGCGGCTGGGCGACCGGTGCCCAGGCCGCCAAGAATGGCTCGCCGTGCTGGGGTATCCAAACCGACGGTGCCAGGTTGAGAATCACCTTGGGTACGCCGGTCGATCCGCTGCTGCATATTCCGTTGGCCATCGGGGAAATTGCGGTGAACAGCGGGCTTTCGGACTCGTCGGCGGCGCGGGCAGCCAGCTTCCACCGGTGCTGGTCGTCGACGACCACGGCGGGGTTGACTACCGCAAGCACCCGATTTCGCTCCCACTCGGGCAGATCCCAGTGCATGGGAATGGGAACCGCGCCGATCTTCCAGCATCCCAGCGTGGCCAGCACCAGGTGTTGCGAATTCGGGATCGGAAGGGCCACATAGGAACCCGTTTCGGCGCCGCTGGCGGCCAGCGCTCGTCCCCATTGATTGGCACCGGCATCGAGCTGACCGAAGGTAACCGATTGGGCGGTGCCGTCGGGGGCAACCGTGGTCAAGGCTGGCGAGTCGGTCCGGCGTCGAGCGAGCTCGTGGAGTTTGGTCCCGAACGGGATTCCGTCGGCTAGCGGATCGGCGGTCACACTGGCCCGCTGAACAGCGTTTCGAGGTATCCGTCTCTGAGGTCGGGGATCAAACGCAGGCTTAATCCCTCGGCCCCCAACGGCAATCGGATGAGCGGTTGGGTGTGCCGGTCGAGCACACTGACGTCGGACTCGTCGCAGAAACCCAGGGCGCCGAGCAGTTGGTGGGTCGTGCGCAGCACCTGCCGCGCGGTGTCGGCGGCTTTGAGCCGAAGAACGAGGGCGTCGGCCGAATGAATTTGTGTTGCTGTAGATTCCGGCCGGCAGACAGTGTATTTGGCGAGTTCGTGCAGGCCACGCACGGCGACGGAGGCATCGGCGACCGCAAACCGGACAGCCTGAAAATCGGCCAGCGGTTTGCCGAACTGAACCCGCGCGCGCACGTGCGCGGTGACAATCTCCACTGACCGCCGCATCGCGCCCAGAATCTGCCACGACCCCAGCACAAGATGCAGGGTGACGTCGGCGGCCGGCACCGTGCCGTTGGGCGAACTCAGGGTGGCCGGGACCAGAAACGGGCCCAACTTGGCGTTGGTTCGGGATCTACGTTGCGGGTGGTAGCGGTTGCCGTCGAGGTCGGCGGCGATCCATGCTCCGGGTAGATCCCCGTGGTCGATGCGGGGCGCCTCGGGATTCACCAACGCCAGTCGGTCCCCGTCGATCGCCAGCAGCTCGTCGACGAGCGGATAGGGTAGCGCGGTCGCGCCGGCGGCCTGGCAGAGCACCGCCGCGGCCAGCAGGTCGTCGGACCCGGATCGGGCGTCGAGCTCGAACGCACCGACCTCACGAAGGGCATCGCGTGCCGCGTGCCGCACGCTGTCGTCGGTCTCGGCCTGCAGTGCCGCCTGCGGCCCGCCCAGCCGGGCCAGTCGCTTGGCGGCGACAGTGGCGAAATCGGTAATATCCTGCGGCAGTTCGGTATTCACCGATTTGCTCCCAAGACGTCACGTGCCACCAACATGCGCTGTACTTCGATGGTGCCCGACGCGACGGTGGCCGCCTGCGCGTAGCGCCAATGATCTTCGATCGCCCCGTGCAGCGCGGCCGACGCCCCGCTGTCCAACGCTGACGGACCGACCACATCGAAAAGCAGCTCGGCGACCTGTTGATCGCAGGTGGTGGCGGCAATTCGGGCGGCGCTGGCCGCTGCAGTCGCGGCCGGGTCGTCCTGCAGTGACACGGCTCGATACGCCAACAGCCTGGCCACCCGCAAGTCGACGAGGGCGCGAACCCAGCGGGCGCGAATCGATTCCGGCAGCCGGTCCCAGTCGTCGCCGAGCTCTGTGCGCATCCGGTCCAGTAGCGATTCGCACCGCGCGTAGCGCGCGATGCCGACGCGCTCGAATGCCAGCGCTTCGCGCATCACCCGCCAGCCGTCGCCGGGCTCGCCCAGCACATCGCCGGAGAATGCCTGCACTCCGTCGAGGAATATCTCGTTGAGGTGATGGGGGCCCAGCATCGAGGGGATCGGCCGGACCGTGAAACCGGGTCGCGCCATCGGGATCAGGAACAGGGTGAGGCGTTTGGGCTTAGGGGCGTCGGGATGGGTGCAGGCCGCCAGCACGCACCAGGATGCCATCTGGGCGTATGACGTCCATACCTTTTGGCCGGTAATGCGCCACCCCTTTCCGTCCGGTACGGCGCGGGTCCGCAGCGACGCCAAATCCGTTCCGGCCTCCGGCTCGGAAAAACCTTGGCACCAAACCACTTCGCCGGATGCTATGGCCCCTAGGTGTTTGGCCTTCTGTTCCGCTGTCCCGTAACGCATGATGGCCGGCCCGACCCAGTTGATGCCCATGTACTGGGGACCGCGCGGTTCGTGGTGAGCCCACATTTCCTCGCGCAGCACGGTCTGTTGCCAAACCGAACCACCGCCGCCCCCATACTTTTTCGGCCAGGCCAGGGCCAGCAACCCCGCGTCAACCAGCAGCTTGCAGAACGACTCGGTGGTGGCAAAGTCTTGAGGATCGTCGGTGCAGGCGCCGAGGAAGTTCACGGGTATGTGAGTAGATATCAAGCTCCGCAGGCTCTTCCGCAATTGGCTAGCGTTGTCGCCGAGTTCGTAGTCCATCGTCGTCATCCCTTCGGCAGCCCGAGCAGCCGTTCGCCGATGATGGTGCGCTGGATCTCCGATGTTCCGCCGTAAATGGTCGCGGCCAGGGCGTCCTGGCGTTCGAAGAGCAGATCGGGGTCGCCGATCGAAGCTGGTCCTGAGGCCCCCGCACTCAGTTCCCAAACTCGTTGTAGCGTCACCGACCCGAGGAGTTTCAGAATGTCGGCTTCCGGGCTGGGCCGGCCGGCGAGTTCATTGCTCAGGGCGCGGTATCCGGTAGCGCGTAGGGCTTCGGCGTCAGCGAGCAGCGAGCCGAGCTCGGTGTAGATGTCCTCGGCGTTGCAAGCCCCGCGTATTGAGTGGAGTCCGCGCTTGATCTCGACCCAGTTCATGATCCAGATCATCTGGCGTTCATGGTGCAACGACGACAGCGCAACGTTCCACCCGCCGTGGCGCGGACCCAGCAGGTTGTCCACCTGCACCTCGACGTCGTCCAGAAAGACCTCGCAGAACGTCTCGTCGGAGGTCCTGTTGAAGCTCGACGCCATCCGGATGGGTTCGATTCTCACCCCGCGCGACTGCAGGTCGAGGATGAGGCAGGAGATGCCGCGGTGTTTCGGCGCGGCCGGGTCGGTGCGGACATACAGCGTGCACCAACGGGACTGGTGGGCTTGGGTGGTCCAGATCTTTTTGCCCTTGACGCGGAACACGTCGCCGTCGCGCTCGGCGCGGGTGCGTAGTCCGGCGAAATCCGATCCGGCTTCCGGCTCGGACATGCCCAGCGCCCACCATTCGTCGCCACGCAGCAGGGGTATCAGCAGACGCTCGATCTGCGCGGGTGTACCGAACTGGCGGATGGCGGGCGCGGCAACGTTGGGCCCGGCGATATTGGGTAGCTTGGGTGCGGACCGGGTTGCCGCCGCGAGCCGGATCTCCATCGCGTCACGCAAACCGAGCGATCGACCGCCGAGCTCGCGGGGCCAGGTCGGTTGTAGCCATCCCGCTTCGAATGCGGCCCGCTGATAGTTGCGCCGCAGCGCGAGATCCCAACGGTAGTGGCGGTATTGCTGGTAGTAGTCATTGGGCAGAAAGTCCGCCAGCCACGCGGCAAATTCGCGAACTATTGGGACCACCGGGGTCACCGTGGTCATGTCGCGCCTCCGGCAAAGCGGCGGCCCACCTCGTGGTAGAGCGCGCGACTGTCGCCCAGCAGCGCGGCGCTCTGCCAGGCGTGCCGGACGTAGAGGTGGATGTCGTGTTCCCAGGTCTGCGCCAGTGCGCCGTGCACCTGGACGGCGGTGCGTGCACAGTTGATGGCGGCGTCGCCGGCTGCCGCCTTGGCCAGTGCTGCCGCGGTCCAGTCGGCTGTGGGACTTGCAGCCGCCGCGTAGGTGAGGCTGCGGGCGCGCTCGAGGCCAACGTAGTTGTCGGCCAGCGCGTGCTTGATGCCCTGGAATGCGCCGATCGGCTTGCCGAACTGATGCCGCGATTTTGCGTGCTCGACACTCCGGTGCAGCACCGCGCTCGCCACGCCGACCAGGTCGGCGGCCACCGCGAGCAGCGGTGCTGCCAAGGCCGATTCGATGTCCACCGGTGCGGTGGCCACGGGTTCGGTGTCGATCTCGACATCGGCGACCGGCTGTGCGGGGTCGGTCGAGTCACCCGCGATGATCCGCACGCCGTCGCAGCTGCGCGCGACAGCGGCGAGGACACCGGCACCGGATGAGGCCAGTGTGACGGTCAGCTCCGCGCGCGTCGCGTTGGGGACCGCGACCGCGCGGCCGCGCAGGCGCCCCTGCCGCAGCGTCATGGGCGCCCCGGGCAGCCGGCGTCCGGGGGAGTGCACCGCCAGGGTGGCGACTACACCGCCGGCGATGTCGGCGAGCATCCCGTCGAGAGCCGGGCCGCAGGCACGTAGCACACCGGCGGCCAGGCCGACACTGCTCAACAATGGGATCGGTGCGATGGCGGCCCCGCATTCCTCGAGAACCACCACGAGCTCGACGGGCCCAAAATCGTCGGATGAGTCGGGCGCCGCCAGATCCGCCCAGCCGAGGTCGACCACCGTCTTCCACAGGGTGCGCCAACGCTCGGGATCTGACATCGCTTGCCGGGCGGCCTCGGGCGGGCACTCGGTACGCAGGATGGCGCGTACGGCGTCGCGCAGCCCCAGCTGCTCCGAAGTCAGACCGACATCCATAAGACCCCTAACATAATAAAAATAGTAAACTAGCGATCCGGACGCAATCGCACAGAGAACTTGGGTGGGCGCATGGTCGAATGGCACTTGTTCTTGCCGCAGATCCGGTTGTCGATAGCCGACGTCGTGGAGCGCGCGAGCAACGCCGAGGCCAGTGGATTCGACGGCGTCGCGTTCATCGACCACCTGGAGGCGCCCGGGCGGCCCGATGAAAACATCTGGGAGGCAATGGGCATCGCAACCTGGGTGGCGGCCAAGACGCAGCGGCTGACGATCGGCCACCTGGTGCTCTGCGATGCGTTCCGGCATCCGGCGGTGCTCGCCAAACAAGCCGTTACCCTGTCAGCGGCGTCGGGTGGCAGATTCGACCTCGGCCTGGGTTCGGGGTCCTGGCCGGCGGAGTTCGCCAGATTTGGCGTCGGTCAGCAGGATCCGGTGGCCCGGGTCGAACAACTCGAGCGCCACCTGGCCCTGATCCGGAAGTATTGGGCGGATAGCGAGGTAAGTCAATCGCCCAAGCCCGCCCATCCGATCCCGTTGATCCTTGGCGGTAGCGGGCCGCGGATGATGGAACTCGTTGCTAAATATGCGGATTGGTGGAATCTGCAGGCGGACAAGCTGGATCGGTTGCCCCGGCTGGCCTCGGCAACCGGATCGGCGCGGATATCGGTTCAGCAGATTGTGGGCTTCGTGCGGTCCGACAGCGAGCCGAGTGCCGTGCGAGAGGTGAGCACCCGGCGATACGGTCGCCTGGGGTCTGGGCTGGTCTGCGGGGATGCGGGCGAGTTGATCGAACACTTCGCGGGCCTGACCGCACAGCGGGTCGAACGCTTCTACGTGTGGTTCGCCGACTTCGCCGTCCCGGAAACCTTGGCCGAATTCGGCGAATCGGTGATCAAGGCGTTTCCCACGCCGTAGCGTGCCGACAGGCTCCGGTGGGCATCACCGGGTGACCAATGCGGTTCTCGACAGGCTCCCTAGGGGCGCCGGATGTCTTGCGGGCGGGACAACGCCTGCGGCGAGAGTGCATAGATCCGTTGTTCTCCTCGACCCGCCAGGACGTAGGTCTGCGTGTCGGCAAGATGGCGGCCCGCGATCCGCCGAGCCCGATCGACGTCGCCTTCCGCGATCGTCTCGGTCAGCTTGATATGGGTATTGAGCACCGCGCGGCGCTTGGCCAGCGACGGGTAGGTACCACGCGCCGAGCTCTCGTCGGCCCATTGGCGTTCATGGCTGGTCCACAGCGACTCCAGGCTGCCGACGACCGCGATAATGGTGTGATTTCCGCAGCCGCGGACGATGAGATCGTGGAATTGCCGGCCGATTTCGGTGAAGCGCCGGCCGTCGTCAAGGTGCTCGGCCATGGTGTCGTTGACCTGCTTGAGCTCCGGCACCAGGGTGTCGGAGCGGTCGGGGCGTTGGGCCGCCAGTGCGGCACAGGCCGGCTCGAGTTCCTGCAACGCCGCACCCAGGTCGCCAATGGCGACGGACTCGCTTTGCAACAACAGGCCGAGCATGTAGGCGGCGCTGGTCTTGGCCGGTGCGTGCACGACGGCGCCGCCACGGTTACCCCGCCGGACCGAGATCAGTCCCTCGGTCTCCAAGATCCGCAACGCTTCCCGCAGCGAGACCAGGCTGACATTGAACTGTTCGACGAGCACCTCCTGGCGGGGCAGCAGATCGCCGTCGGATAGCTCACCGTTGATGATCTGGCGGCGCAATTCATCGGCTACGATCTCGGCGATCCTCGGCGCCGACAACCGGCGGCGGGGTTCGGGGCCAATTCCCAGGGCGGTCATCCGATCCTCGCAACGAAGTAGCAGGCTTAGCTATCTTAGCAGTAATGGTATAAATAGCCGCGTGACTCACGGGTCGGGCCGACGGCCGACACCGCTTGACGAATTGCGTGTCGTCGAGATCAGTGACCGCATAGCCGGCAGCTACTGCGGGAAGCTGCTGGTCGACGCCGGCGCACAGGTGCGCAAAATCGAACCGTCGCAAGGAGATCCGCTGCGGCGGTACACGGCCACCTGCTCACCGGTGCCCGATGATGCTAGCTCACCATTGTTCAGCTATCTCAACGCGGGCAAACAGAGCCTGACCTGCGCACCCGATTCCACGCGATACCGCGCCGAACTCGCCGCCGCCGACGTCGTGGTGGTGACCGCCGGCCGGTCGCGGGCGTCGGCCCTGGGCATCGATCCGCGGCGGCTGTTGGCCGACTCTGGCCGGGCGGTCGTCGTCACCATCTCCGACTTCGGCTGGACTGGCCCGTTCGCCGATCGCGCGGCCAGCGAGTTCACGCTGCAAGCCTGGGCGGGCTCGCCCGGCTTTCGCGGGGACCCGGCCGGGCCGCCCATCTCGATTGGCGGCGACCTCGGGGAGTACATGGGCGGGGTGTTCGCCGCGTTCGGCGCGCTGGCCGTGCGCCGCCGCGTCGAGCACGGCGGCCGCGGTGAACATCTCGATCTATCGATGCTCGAGGCGATGACCCTGATGCAGAGCAGCGAGTGGCTGCATTCCCAGTTGCTGCGGGTCCCGCCGGTAACCCGCACCCTCGAAGTGCCCTCGATCGAACCCGCCAAGGACGGCTACGTCGGGATCACGATGGTCACCGGTCAACAGTGGCTCGACTTCGCCGCGATGGTCGAATGCCCGCAGCTCGAGGAGATCGAACGGCTGCGTTTTCAGATCGGCCGGTGGCAATACCGTGACCTCATTCGCGAACTGATCCGTCCCTGGATGGCCGAACGGACCGTGGCGGAGATCGTAGGGCTCGGGCAACTTTTCCGGCTGCCGATCGCGGCGCTGGGCAATGGCGCCACCATCGGGAACATGGACTACATAACCGAACGCGGGGTGTTCGTCCGCAACCCCGCCGGCTTTCACCAGCCCCGCCCACCGTGGCTGATGTCGCGGTGTGCACCCGCGCCGGTAGGTGCGACGCCCGGCCTGGGTGCGCACAACGACCAACCGCCTTGGCGCCAATGCGAACCCGAGGACCACGCGGCACCGCAGGGGTTGCCGTTGGCGGGGGTTCACATTGTCGACCTGACCGCGTTCTGGGCCGGGCCGGCCGCCACCCACCTACTGGCCGCGTTCGGCGCCGACGTCGTCAAGGTGGAATCGATCCAGCGGCCCGACGGTATTCGCTACTCGGGCGGCATGCGCACCGACGTGGACGACTGGTGGGAATACGGCTGGGTGTTCCACGCCATGAACACCAACAAGCGTTCGGTCACATTGGATTTGGGCTCCAGTGAAGGACGTAGGCTGTTCCTCGCATTGACGGCGGGCGCAGACGTAGTCATCGAGAATTTCTCACCGCGAGTGATGGACCACTTCGGGCTCACCGCCGACGCGCTGCTAGCGGTGAACCCCAAGCTGGTTGTCGCCCGGATGCCGGCGTTCGGGCTGGCCGGGCCGTGGCGCGATCGAGTCGGATTCGCGCCCACCATGGAGCAGATCGGTGGCCTGACCTGGGTGACCGGATTGCCGGAGCAGCCACCGGTGACCCCACGCGGAGCCTGTGATCCGCTGGCCGGCGTGCACGCGGCGTGGGCGGTGCTGGCCGCGCTGCACTTCGCCGAACGCACCGGCTCGGGTCAGCTGGTCGAGTTGCCGATGGTCGAGACGGTGCTGAATGCGACCGCAATCCAGCCGATCGAATCCGAGGTCTTCGGGCGCACACTGAGCCGGCGGGGCAACCGCGGTTCGGGTTCAGCGGTGCAGAACCTGTACCGGTGCGACGGCGACGATGCGTGGATTGCGGTCACGGTCGCCACCGACCAGCAGTGGTGCGCGCTAGTCGATCTGATGGGTCGACCGGCCTGGTGTGATGACGGCCTGTGCACCGGGGCCGGACGGCGGGCGCGGGCCGACGAGATCGACCGTGGGCTACAGGACTGGTTCGCCGGCCAGCAGCTGGCATCGACGGTGGAACGTCTGGCCGGCGCCGGCATTCCGGCCGCGCCGGTGGTATCACCATCGTTGGTGACTGAGAATCCCCAACTTCGCGCTCGGGGCTTCTTCGAGTCGTTGATCCACCCACGGACCGGCCCCGGACTTTATCCGTGTCCACCTTTCGCGCGCATCGCCGGCCAGCGCGAATGGCTCATGCGCCCGCCACCCACCCTCGGCGAACACAACGAAGAGGTGCTGCGGGAGCGGTGCGGGTTGACCGGGGAGGATCTCGCGCGCTTGGCAACCAGCGGGGTGATCGGTACTCGTCCCAGTGGCGTGTGACCGTCATTGTTGGGAAAGTCCTTGCGCCACAAAGCGAATCCAGAAAAGTTGACGTGCAAGCACTAAGATAGTAACAATAACTAGGGCGCGCCAGCGTCTAGTACGGAGAACTCGCTATGGATCCGTCGGAACGGGAGTTCGGTCCGGGCGGGATCGCGCTCTCCTCGTACCGGTTTCCGACGGGGTGGTTTATCGTTGCTTTCGCATCCGACCTGGGCGCCGGTGAGGTCAAGCGCTTGCACTACTTCGGTTCCGAGCTGGTGTTATTTCGTACCGGATCCGGCGCGGTGCACGTGCTGGACGCCTACTGCCAGCACCTCGGCGCGAATCTGGGCGTCGGCGGCACCGTGGCGGGGGAACACATCGTCTGCCCTTGGCATGGTTGGCATTGGCGTGGTGACGGCACCAACGCGCTGATCCCGTACAGCAAGATCGGCTGTAAGAACAACGTCCGGATCCGTACCTACCCGACCATTGTGTGGTACGGCTTCATCCTGGTCTGGCACGAGCGCCACGGTAGGTCACCGTACTGGCAACCGCCGGTGCTACCGGAACTGGAGACCGGCGAGTACTACCCGCTGCACCCGCACAGTCGGATGCTCAACCGAGTCAAAGTGCATCCGCAGATGATCATCGAGAACGCCGCGGACCCTTACCACGTCCAGTACGTACACAAGGCCGCGAACCCGGCAAACACCGCCTCATTTGAGGTTTCGGGCTACCACCTGCATGCCACGGTCAACGCGAACTTCGGTGGCGGCCGGGCGAAGACCTGGTTGACTCCGCATGGTCCGGTCGACGCCAAGATCGTCTACGACAACTATTCGCTGGGGTTGGGAGTCGTTCGCTTCCCCGGCGACCTGGTGGCCACCGTCCAGGTCACCGGGCAGACACCGGTCGACGAGGACTACACCGACTACTTCTACACCCAAGCCTCCGTTCGCGAGCCCGGTGACACCGGCGGTGTGCCCAACGGCCGCGCCGCCAAGTTCTTGGCGCTCCAACAAGAGGTCATCAAACAGGACTTCTTCACCTGGGAGAACATGAAATACCTGGAGAAGCCGAACCTGGCGCCCGAGGAAGCGCACGACTATGCCGCCCTGCGCCGCTGGGCACACCGCTTCTACCCGGGCGAGCAACCCACGCCGACCGATTTTGGGTACACGCCCGAGGGCGAACCCGACCCGGCGGTCTGGGGGGCCTGATCCCTTGGCGCCCTCGAATTTCGGCGTCGATCGTTTCACGGTGCCGGCCGTGCTGGACCGTCGAGCTGAGCAGTTTCCCGATCGGGTGATGATGTGCGTGGCCGGCACCGAGGTTACCTTCGAGCAGATGCGACGGCGGTCCTGCGCGGCGGCGAACGTGCTAGCCGACCTGGGTGTCGGCCGGGGCGACCGGGTGGCGCTGTTCACCGCGACCTGCCCGGAATGGATCTACTTCTGGCTGGGTGCAGCACGGATTGGCGCGGTGAGCGCGGCGGTGAACGCCGCGAACAAGGGCGACTTCCTACTGCACGCCCTGCGCTTGTCGCGGGCGAAGGTGATCCTGACCGACCCAGAGCGACGCCCCAGGGTCGACGCGATACTGCCCAGCTTGGAAACGATTGCCGATATTGTGGTGCAAGGTGATTCACTCAACAGCGCGCTGATGCGCGATGCCGCCCCGCTGGACGATTCTGCCGAGGCTGGGGAGGTGGGCTCGCTGTTCTTCACCTCGGGCACCACCGGAGCTTCCAAAGCGGTTGCCACATCGTGGCATTACCTGTTCTCGGTGGCTGCGACCGTCGCCTCGTCCTGGGAGTTGCGCGCGGGCGAGGTGTTGTGGACCGCGATGCCCCTCTACCACTTGAGCGCGGCACCCAGCGTGCTGTCCCCGATGCTGGTGGGCGGGACAACCGTGCTCGCCGGTGCGTTTCATCCCGCCGAGGTGTGGGACGACGTGCGCGCCCATGGAGCAATCGGTTTCGTCGGCGCCGGCGCGATGGTTTCGATGCTGCAGAACCTTCCCGCCGATCCACGTGATGCGCGGTTGCCGCTGCGGTTCATCTCCGCTGCGCCCATCGACGCGAGCCGCTACCATGCGATCGAGGAGCGCTACGGCTGTCGCATCGTCACGATGTATGGGCTGACCGAGGCATTTCCCATCGCCGTCAAAGGCGTCGCCGATGACGGGATCACCGCAGCGTCGGGCCGGCCCAACCCGAATTTCGACGTGCGCATCGTCGACGAGGACGGCGTTGCCTTGCCGGCCGGAGTGGTCGGGGAGATCGCCTGCCGGGCTAGGTATCCGCACGTAATGAGCGAAGGGTACCTAGGTCACGGTGGGCGGCTGGATCGGCACCCTGAGTGGTTCCGCACCGGAGACTTGGGCAGGATCGACGGTGGCGAAGACGGGGGCCGGAGTCTGACTTTCGTGGACCGCCTGAAGGATTCGCTGCGCAGACGCGGAGAGAACGTCTCCTCGGTGGAGGTGGAGACCGTCGTCATGCGCCATCCGGCGGTGGCCGAAGCCGCGGCGGTGGGCGTCCCCGGTGAAGTTGGCGAGGACGACATCCTCCTCATTGTGACGTTGCGCCCTGGGGCTGCACTGGATTGTGCCGAACTGCTCGATTTCTGCGCAGTGCGGATGCCCTACTTTTGCGTGCCGCGGTTTGTCGAGACGGTCAACGAGCTTCCGAAAAATGGCATCGGACGGATACGCAAAGATCAATTGCGTGCCCGAGGGCTGAGTCCGGGGGCCTGGGACCGTGAACGCCACGGCTACGTAGTTCGCCGGTGAGTTTAGTGTTACGTCAGTTTCGCGGGAGGCTTGAGCACACGATGACCATGACCTATCAGCAGGAGCAAATGCTGCACGCCGCAACGGCCCGCGCCGCCATCCTGGATCTGTCCGCCCGGCACAATCGGGCCTATTCCGATGGCGACCGCGACACCTGGATCGCCACGTTCCGCCACGCCGGTGCCAGCTACACCCGTGACGGCGAGCCGGTCGACGATCTGAGCTCGGCCTTCGACGGCGGCAATGGGCAACGCCTGGTCACCCTCGACCACGAGATCCACGTCGACGGGGTCAATGCGATCCAGCGCTGTGCCGCCGTGCTTTTCGCGGTCAGCGGATATGGCGACGCCACCCTGCTGGCCACCGGGACCTACCGGGATCAGCTGAGCTACGAGCGGGGCGGGTGGTACTTCACTTCCCGTGAACTGCACTGGGATTCGGTTCCGAGCCGGTTTCCGCTCGTCATGTGAGCTGATCGAAATCATGGCTATCAAGTGAGCTACGAATTGGCTTTCGGTACCTATGCGGATGCGCTGCGGATTCTCGGCGCGACGACCGAACCGCGAACCGCGGCGACGGTGGTCAGCGGTGCGCGCATCCAGTTGTTCGCCGCCCTGGTCCACGACGGCAATCGTTCCTATTGGGACGCCGCATACGCCGGTCAACGTTGGGGAGGGTTACTTGCCCCACCGGCTTTGTTGCCGGGATGGCTGATACCCCCGCCGTGGCAGCCATCGGATCAAGCGGGCGCGAGAGCACCGGCCACATCGGTTGCGCTGCGGGTACCGTTACCCGGCACGACATTCGTCAACGCGGCCAACGACGCCGAGTTTCTGCAACCCATCGTCGAGGGTGATCTGCTTACCGTTGTCGAGCAGCTGGTGTCGGTGTCGCCGGAAAAGCGGACCCGGCTGGGCGTCGGTCATTTCGTGGAAACGCTGCAGACCTATCGCCGACAGGACGGTGCCGTGGTGGCCAGAAGCCGGAATACCTTGTTCCGGTTCACTCCCGGGGCACGCTCCGGGGAGGCCTCGTGACGGGCCCGGATCTGGACTGGAACCAGATCAACGTTCCGGTCGAGCTGCCCGAGGTGACCGACCGGATCAGCTACCAGCGGGTGGTGGAGAACGCCGGCGCAACCTGGGATTATTACCCCGGCCATTTCGACCCCGGCTATGCCCAAAGCCAGGGCAACCCGACGATTTTCGTCAACACGATGCATCTGGCGGGGTTCGTCGATCGGATCGCGACCGACTGGGCAGGCCCGGGCAGCCGCGTGGTGCGGCGCCGGATGCGGGTATCCGGCGCGGTCTATGCCGGTGACACCATCGTTGGCCGGGGCCGGGCGGTGGCCAAACGGCGTGACACCTCCGTCGACCCGCCGCGCTACCTTGTCGACATCCAGATCGAGGTTATCAACCAGCACGGCGCGCTGTGCTGCCCGGTGGAGCTCACCCTGCAGGTTCCCGAATCCCCTTGACCGGCGGCATCTTTCCCTTGCACAGCACCGTCTGCAGCTCGACATACTCACCAAGGCCCTCGGGCCCGAATTCGCGCCCGATGCCCGATTGCTTGAAGCCGCCGAACGGGGTGCTGATGTCGAGCGTGTACATGTTGATGCCATAGGTCCCGGCCCGCACCCGCGCGGCGACTTCGAGCCCGTGGGCCGAATCGGCGGTCCACACCGAACCGGCCAGACCGTAATCGCTGTCGTTGGCGATCCGCACCGCATCGTCCTCGTCCCGGTAAGTCAGGACGGTCAGGACCGGGCCGAATATCTCCTCCCGGGCGATGCGCATGTCGTTCGTGGCGTCGGTGAACAGCGTCGGCCGCACGTACCAGCCGCGCCCGGCCGGGTTGTCCCAGCCACCGACCACGATGCGGGCGCCGTCCCCTTCCCCGCAGCGGATGTAATCCTGGACCCGATGTTGTTGCCGTCGGGTGACCAGAGGTCCGATGTCGGTCGCCTCGTCGGCGGGATCGCCGACGCGCAGGGCCGACATCATCTCGGCCAACGCGTCGACGACGTCGTCATGACGCCGTTCGCTGACCAGGATTCGGGTCTGTGCCACGCAGGCCTGTCCGTTGTTCATCAGGCCGGCCGTCTTTAATGCCGCAACGGTCTTGTCGATGTCGGCGTCGTCGAGAATGATGGCGGCCGACTTGCCACCCAACTCCAGGCTCACCCGTTTCAGCTGTTCTCCGCACAGGGCGGCAATCCGGCGCCCGGTGGCGGTGGAACCGGTGAACGCGATCTTGTCGACACCGGGATGGCGCACCAGCGCCGCGCCCACCGACGGTCCGCCGGTGAGCACCGATACCACGCCGTCGGGTAGATCAACTTGGCCGATCATCTCGGCCAACCACAAGGCGTCCAGCGGTGTCTCCGGCGCCGGTTTGACGATGACGGTGCAGCCTGCGATAAGGGCGGGTATCAGCTTGGGCATGATCAGGAATTGCGGCACGTTCCACGGCACGATCGCCCCGACCACCCCGACCGGAGCCCTGCGCAGGTGTACCTCGCCGAGCACGCCGTGGCGGCGTTCTGTCCACCCGAAGTCCCGGGCTGCCGCGAGGGTGAGGTGGATCAGCGACGCGGCTCCGGCCGCTTGGCCCAGTCTGCTGAAACTGCGCGGCGACCCCATCTCCGCGGTGATCAGGTCGGCCATTTCGTCGAGGTGGCGCGCGTAGATCGCGGCCAGCTCTTCGATCTTGCGCATCCGCTCTTGCGGCTCCAACCGCGGCCACGGACCGTGGTCGAAAGCTTGCCGCGCGGCGGCGACGGCGGCGTCTACCTCGTCGAGGCCGGCCACCGGAGCGTGGCCAATCGGCTCTTCGGAGTGCGGGGAGATGACCGTGAGCCGATCGGCAGCGGCGGGTTTGCGCCAGCCTCCGCCGATGAACAGTTCATCGTAGGAATGGTGTTCGGGGTTTTCCGTCATCTTGACTATTGACGCTAACATAGCCAAAAAAGCGGGGCTGAGATGAATGGCGACTGGCGCAAGTACCCATTTCGGCTGGTGCCCGGTGACGACTGGCTGGAGTTTCCCGCCGCCGAAGGCGAACATCCCGACCAGGAGTCCGATACCTGGTTTCTGGGCGGTCAGCTCGACGGGCGCGAAACCGGCCGGTCGTTCGCATTCCTGACCATCTTCAACAAGAACCGGCCGGGGGGATCGGTCGTGGCCGACTTCTACACGCTGGCGCTGTTCGATCTGGACACCGCGGGGTACGGCACGTATACGGACTACGACATGCCGCCGGCCAGCATGAAACCGGGCGTGGCGCCCAAGCTGTCCGTCGCTGTGGGGCATCTCGACCTCGAGTACCAAAGCAGTGCCGGCGCCGCGTCGTGGACCACTTGCCGCGACGGCGCAGGGGAACTGCGGCCCTACACCTACCAGGTCAGCCTGGTCGGCGAAGACCAGTCCGGTCGGTCCATGCGGCTGGACCTGGCCGTGACGCCGACACGCGCTCCGACACCAGTGGGCGCCTCGACGTACCACGGGAAGATCGTCTGCTTCGGCCAACCCGACACCTACTCCTACTTCCAAACCGGAATGGCCATGACCGGAACGCTGTGCTGGGGAGAGCTGGCCGAACAGGTTTCCGGCGTTGCCGGGCATGTCGACCGGCAGTGGTTTCCGAAGTATGCGGGCGGCGGGGGAAGTGGGGGAGACCCGCGGGCCAGATCGCATGAATGGTGCACGATCAATCTCGACAACGGCGTCGATCTGAGCATCTGGCGACAGTTCGACCGCATGAATGGTAATGCGCTGCAACCGTTTACCGGTGTGACGACAAGCTACCCCGATCCTGACCTGGTCCCGCAGTGCGCCGAGGACATCGATGTCACCGTCAACAGCTATGTCCGCTGGCCAAGTTCGGTGCGGCCCCTCCTGCCTCCGATCGCTGGCGCCCGGTACCTGCCGGATCGCCACCGAATCATCAGCGCCACAATGCAACTGGATCTCGTTGGGGAGCCCCTGGTGGCCGTTCCGGCGCATTGCCTGCCGATCGAATACTTGGCAGGTCCGTACCGCTACCGCGGAATGCTGCGGGGTAGACCGGTGCGTGGCTTTGCTTTCTACGAACGTTCGCTGGCACTGTACCGGGATTGGGAGCTGATCGATGTGCTGGCCGCCGCCGTCGCGAATGCCGAGCCGGGCTTGAGTGCGACGGTGGACAACGTGCTGCCGATGGTAGTTTCGGGCCGCCGCCGTGAAGCGCTCGACGTGCTGCGGGCGCCATCCGCGGTGCTGCCGGCGGATTGTGACCAGGATGTCCGAGACGCCCTCGACGCGGTGATCGACTCGCTGACCAACGCGCCTACTGGCGCAGTGCGCGGGCCCACGTGAGGTGGCGATGCTGCAGCCCGGGTTCGTTGCGCCCGAACACCAACTGGTCGCGGATGCCGGCCGTCAGGTTCGCTTGCAGCCCCTCGGCCAGCCGGTAGTCCTCGTCGCGCACAGTCGCATGTGCGTAGTCGAAGACGGCTGCGGCGCCGGCGGCGGCCGCATCGTTGGACAGGTCCAGCGGCGTCGAGTTCTGATGAACGGTGATGGACCTACCCGGGTGGTCGCCCGGGTAGATCCGGAACAGCTCTCCGTTGGCGATCGTCACCGACACCACGATGTTCGGGAACAGTGCGTAGATCACGACCATGTTGTGCAACGGGTCCCACTGGTCCTCGGAAACGTTGTCGAGGTCCACGATCGTGTTGAGCGGGAAGATCAACCGGTGGTGCGGACCATATGAGTCGAAAACGGTGCAGTTGCTGCGGGCGATGGTGGCAAAAGTCTGCTGATGCACGGTAGCGAAGTGGTAGTTCTCCGCGAAGGTGTCAACCGCCAGCTTCCAATTGATTGGGGAGTCGAGCACCTTTTCGCCCAGCGGCGACCACCGTGCGATCCCCCACGAGTCGAGCTCGTCGGCCAGCGGCCCCAGGTGTGCTGCGACGTCCAGGGTGGCACCGGGATCTAGTGCCACCCAAAGGAACCCGGCGAGTTCGGCCGCCGGAAGTTCGGTAAGCCCATCGGACTTGGAGGCCACCTCGGGGAAGCCTTCGCGGCCCGGTAGCCCGACCAGTCGCCCGGTGTTGTCGTATGTCCAGGCGTGGTACGGGCAGCTGAACCGCTTCGCGGTGCCGCACCCGGTCACCACCGGTGCCTGCCGGTGCAAGCAGACGTTGTCGAACGCCTTGATTGATCCGTCGGACGTTCTGGTCAGCAGGATGGATCGTCCCATCACCGTCTTGGTGCAATACGCGCCCGGACTGGCCAGCTCCGACACGTAACCGACCAGTTGTGGACTGGACATCAACATGGCTTTGTCGCGGTTGTGTCGCTCCGGCGAGGTGTAGTCCCGCGCGTCGACCGCGTACTGCTGGGGCGCGAGGTCGGTCGATTTGTCGCGGGCCAGTTTCAAGGCCCGGCGGGTGAGGTCGATGAGTTGGTCGTGATCCATCGGAACTACCTCGTTGAGGGTAACTTTACTAACTTTATAGTGACAACAAAGATTCGGCCACGACGGTTGTTGGGTCACCGTGATGTATATGTGACCAATGGAGTCAGTGTGTCAGCTGGGGCTTTTGTCGTACCCTGTGGCATATGGCGGTTTCGCGGCGTGATGTGCTCAAATGCGCGGCGGCGACGCCGGGCCTATTGGGTCTCGGCGTCGCGGCGTCGGCGTTGCGCGCCGTACCGGCGTCGGCGGGTTCACTTGGCACCTTGTTGGACTACGCGGCCGGAGTCATCCCCGCCAGCCAGATCAGGGCGGCCGGCGCCGCGGGTGCGATCCGATACGTGTCGGATCGGCGGCCCGGCGGCGCCTGGATGCTCGGCAAGCCGATGCAGCTCGCCGAGGCCCGTGACCTGAACCGCAATGGACTCAAGATCGTGTCGTGCTACCAGTACGGCAAGGGGAGCACCGCCGACTGGCTGGGCGGTGCCGGCGCCGGCCTGCAGCATGCCCAGCGCGGGCTGCAGCTGCACACGGCCGCAGGCGGCCCGGCGAGCGCCCCCATCTACGCCTCGATCGACGACAACCCGTCATATGAGCAGTACAAGAACCAGATCGTTCCGTATCTGCGGTCCTGGGAGTCGGTAGTCGGACACCAGCGGACCGGGGTATACGCCAACTCGAAAACCATCGATTGGGCGCTGCGCGACGGCTTGGGCTCCTACTTCTGGCAGCACAACTGGGGCTCGCCCAAGGGGTACGCCCACCCGGCCGCACACCTGCACCAGGTAGAGATCGACAAGCGCTCGGTTGGTGGGGTCGGGGTGGACGTCAACGAAATCCTCAAGCCCCAATTCGGGCAGTGGGCCTAGCCCGCTGCCCGGTCAGGCCCGCCGCGCGCTGCACTCCAGCAAACACTCGTTCGCTCGCTGCGCGGCATTGCCAGTTCCGGGCCAAACGCGACCGATTGCGCGGCGCCACGGTCGGCACATCGTCACGCCCCCGCCGCAGCGGTTAATTTTAACATAACGATTTGATAACAAAACTGCCTTGATCAGCGCAGTTATAGCTACTCAGCCGTAACCACCTGCATGCAGGAGCTTTGTTGTGGATCCCCGCGCCGACGATCAAACGCGGTGTTACCCACGACACGGTTACCCGTGCGTAGAACTCGCCAGTAACCAATCAGCGTAAAAAAAGTGGACCGCTCCTTATGCCACTCTTATATGGCCGATGCAGTCCGTCGCGCCGCTCGATCCACGGGCCGGCCGACCGACAACACACCGGTCAGACGATTTTCGGCGGCGATTCGATGCGGAATCAACCGGGATCGGCCTGAAATCGGCCCGGAATCGGCAGGACCCGCACGGCGGCGATGACCCGCCGCACGAACACGTACAGACGCACACAGGGAGACAACGTGACGATCCACGAGCACGACCGGGTGTCCGCTGATCGCGGCGGGGATAGCCCGCATGAGGGGCAGCTCCCGCTTGCCGGCGACACCCATGCTCTGGTCGATCGCCTCATGGCTGGTGAGCCGTACGCCGTCGCGTTCGGTGGCCAGGGCAGCGCCTGGCTTCAGACCCTCGAAGAGCTGGTGTCGGCCGCTGGGATCGAACCCGAGTTGGCGACGCTGGTCGGTGAGGCGGACCTGTTGCTCGAGCCGGTCGCCGATGAACTCATAGTGGTGCGCCCGATCGGCTTCGAGCCGCTGCAGTGGGTGCGTGAGCTGGCGGCCGAGGATCCGGTTCCGTCCGACAAGCACCTGACATCCGCCGCGGTGTCGGTACCGGGTGTGCTGCTCACCCAGATCGCGGCCACGCGCGCGCTGGCCCGGCAGGGTATGGACCTGATGGCCACCCCGCCGGTGGCCCTGGCGGGGCACTCCCAGGGTGTACTGGCGGTGGAGGCGCTCAAGGCCGGTGGAGCACGCGACGTAGAGCTATTTGCCTTGGCCCAGCTGATCGGCGCCGCCGGAACGCTGGTGGCCCGCCGGCGCGGAATTTCCGTGCTCGGCGATCGTGCGCCGATGGTGTCGGTCACCAACGCCGACCCCGAGCGCATCGGCCGGTTGCTCGACGAGTTCGCCCAGGACGTTCGCACGGTGCTTCCCCCGGTGTTGTCGATCCGCAACGGCCGGCGTTCCGTCGTCATCACGGGCACGCCCGAGCAGTTGTCGCGCTTCGAGCTCTACTGCCAGCAGATCGCCGAGAAGGAAGCGGCCGACCGTAAGAACAAGGTCCGCGGCGGCGACGTCTTCGCGCCGGTCTTCGACCCGGTGCAGGTAGAGGTGGGTTTCCACACGCCGCGGCTGGCCGATGGAATTGACATCGTCGGAGGCTGGGCGCAGCGGTTGGGTCTCGACGTCACGTTGGCCCGGGACTTGGCCGAGTCCATCCTGGTACGCCGGGTCGACTGGGTGGAAGAAATCACCCGCGTCCATGAGGCCGGTGCGCGCTGGATTCTCGATCTGGGTCCCGGCGATATCCTGACCCGGCTGACCGCGCCGGTCATCCGCGGCCTCGGCGTGGGCATTGTGCCCGCCGCCACCCGCGGAGGTCAGCGCAACCTCTTTACCGTCGGTGCCATTCCCGAGGTCGCCCGGCCCTGGTCCAGCTACGCCCCGACCGTGGTTCGCCTCCCCGACGGCAGGGTTAAGCTCTCGACCAAGTTCACCAGGCTGACCGGCCGGTCGCCGATCCTGCTGGCAGGCATGACCCCCACCACGGTCGACGCCAAGATCGTCGCCGCCGCGTCCAACGCCGGGCATTGGGCCGAGCTGGCCGGCGGCGGGCAGGTTACCGAAGAAATCTTCCATGACCGGATCGAACAACTGGCCGGACTGCTCGAGCCTGGCCGCACCTACCAGTTCAACGCGCTGTTCCTCGATCCCTACCTGTGGAAGCTCCAGGTGGGCGGCAAGCGGCTGGTACAGAAGGCCCGCCAGTCCGGCGCGGCGATCGACGGCGTGGTGGTCAGCGCCGGCATCCCGGACCTCGAGGAGGCGGTCGAGCTGATCGGCGAGCTGGGCGACATCGGCATCAGCCACGTCGTGTTCAAGCCCGGGACCATTGAACAGATCCGCTCGGTAATCCGGATCGCGACCGAGGTGCCCACCAAACCGGTGATCATGCATGTCGAGGGCGGGCGCGCCGGCGGCCACCATTCTTGGGAAGATCTCGACGACCTGCTGCTGGCCACCTACTCGGAGTTGCGGTCGCGCGCCAACATCACTGTCTGCGTCGGCGGCGGCATCGGCACGCCGGCACGTGCCGCCGAGTACTTGTCCGGGCGCTGGGCACAGGCCTACGGCTTCCCGCTGATGCCGATCGACGGCATCCTGGTTGGCACCGCGGCGATGGCGACCAAGGAATCCACCACGTCGCCGTCGGTCAAGCGGATGCTGGTCGAGACGCACGGCACCGACCAATGGATCAGTGCCGGGAAGGCTCAGGGCGGCATGGCGTCCAGCCGCAGCCAGCTCGGTGCCGACATTCACGAGATCGACAACACCGCGTCGCGTTGTGGCCGGCTGCTCGACGAGGTCGCCGGCGACGCCGAGGCCGTCGCGGCGCGCCGCGACGAGATCGTCGCGGCGCTGGACCGCACGGCTAAGCCCTACTTCGGCGACGTCGCCGAGATGACCTACCTGCGGTGGCTGCGCCGCTATGTCGAGCTGACCATCGGCGAGGGCACCTCGACTGCCGACACCGCCTCACCCGGTAGCCCCTGGCTGGCCGACACCTGGCGGGACCGCTTCGAGCAGATGTTGCAACGCGCCGAAGCCCGGTTGCATCCAAAGGACTTCGGCCCAATCGAGACCGTGTTCACCGACGGTGCGCTGCTGGAAAACCCCGACCAGGCCATCGGCACCCTGCTGGCGCACTACCCAGACGCCGAAACCGTGCAGTTGCATCCCGCGGACGTGCCCTTCTTCGTGACGCTGTGCAAGACACTGGGCAAGCCGGTCAACTTCGTGCCAGTGATCGACAAGGACGTGCGGCGCTGGTGGCGCAGCGACTCGCTGTGGCAGGCGCACGACGCGCGCTACGACGCCGACCAGGTGTGCATCATTCCGGGCACCGCGTCGGTCGCCGGTATCACCAGGATGGACGAGCCGGTCGGTGAGTTGCTGGACCGCTTCGAGCGGGCCGCGATCGATGAAGTGCTCGCCACCGGGGCCGAGCCACAAGATGTCACCTCGCGCAGGCGCGGCCGCGCCGATGTCTGTGGTGCGCTGGCCGTCGTGCTCGACGCGCCCGATGTGCGCTGGTGCGGGCGGACCGCCACCAACCCGGTTCATCGAATCGCCGATCCGGCCGACTGGCAGGTGCACGATGGACCCGAAAACCCGCGTGCCACACACTCATCCACCGGAGCTCGGCTGCAAACTCAAGGCGGCGACGTCGTGCTGAGTGTGCCGGTGTCGGGCACCTGGGTCGACATCCGGTTCACCCTGCCGGCCAACACCGCTGACGGCGGTACCCCGGTGATCTCCACCGAGGACGCCACCACCGCCATGCGTTCGGTGCTGGCGATCGCCGCCGGCGTTGCCGGCCCGGAGTCGTTGCCCCCGGTCGCCAACGGGACGGCCACCCTGGCGGTGGACTGGGACCCCGAGCGGGTCGCCGACCACACCGGGGTCACGGCCACCTTCGGCGAGCCGCTGGCGCCCAGCCTCACCACCGTGCCCGACGCGCTCGTCGGACCTTGCTGGCCCGCGGTTTTCGCAGCCATCGGCTCGGCGGTCGCCGACACCGGTGACCCTGTGGTGGAGGGCCTACTGAGCCTGGTGCACCTGGACCACGCCGCCCGTGTGATCGGTCGGCTGCCGACCGTCCCGGCCCAATTGACCGTCACCGCAACGGCTTCCAATGCGGTCGACACCGACATGGGCCGCGTCGTCCCGGTTTCGGTCACGGTTAGCGGAAGCGACGGCGCGGTGATCGTCACCATGCAGGAGCGGTTCGCGATCCTTGGGCGCACCGGCGCCGCCGAACTGGTCGAGCCGATGCGGGCCGGTGGCGCGGTCTCCGAAAACGCCACCGACACCCCGCGCCGGCGGCGCCGCGATGTAACGATCACCGCACCGGTCGACATGCGCCCGTTCGCGGTGGTGTCCGGCGACCACAACCCCATTCACACCGACCGGGCGGCCGCGCTGCTCGCCGGCCTGGAATCGCCGATCGTGCACGGCATGTGGTTATCGGCCGCAGCGCAGCACGCGGTGACCGCCACCGACGGGCAGGCCCGTCCACCGGCCCGACTGGTCGGCTGGACCGCGCGGTTCCTGGGCATGGTTCGTCCCGGCGACGAGGTGAACTTCCGCGTCGAGCGAGTCGGAATCGACCAGGGCGCAGAGGTTCTGGAAGTAGCCGCCCGCATCGGTTCGGATCTGGTCATGTCGGCGTCGGCACGGCTGGCGGCACCCAAGACCGTCTACGCATTTCCCGGGCAGGGCATCCAGCACAAGGGCATGGGCATGGAGGTGCGGGCCCGCTCCAAGGCGGCTCGCAAGGTGTGGGACACCGCGGACAAGTTCACCCGCGAGACGCTGGGCTTCTCGGTGCTGCACGTGGTGCGCGACAATCCCACCAGCATCATCGCCAGTGGTGTGCACTACCACCACCCCGATGGGGTGCTGTACCTCACCCAATTCACCCAGGTCGCCATGGCGACGGTGGCGGCCGCCCAGGTCGCCGAGATGCGGGAGCAAGGCGCTTTTGTCGAAGATGCCATCGCGTGTGGCCACTCGGTTGGCGAGTACACCGCGCTGGCCTGTGTGACCGGGATCTATGAGCTGGAAGCCTTGCTGGAGATGGTGTTTCACCGCGGCTCGAAGATGCATGACATCGTGGAGCGCGACGAGCTGGGCCGCTCCAACTACCGGCTGGCCGCGATTCGGCCGTCCCAGATCGACCTCCCCGACGCCGACGTTCCCGCATTCGTCGCCGGGATCGCCGAGAGCACCGGTGAATTTCTGGAGATTGTGAACTTCAACCTGCGCGGGTCGCAGTATGCGATTGCCGGTACGGTGCGCGGGCTCGAGGCGCTGGAAGCCGAGGTGGAGCGGCGCCGCGAACTCGCTGGCGGCCGGCGGTCCTTCATCCTGGTGCCCGGCATCGATGTTCCGTTCCATTCGCGGGTACTGCGGGTCGGGGTGGCGGATTTCCGCCGCTCGCTGGACCGGGTCATGCCGCGCGATGCCGATCCCGACCTGATCATCGGGCGCTATATCCCCAACCTGGTGCCGCGGTTGTTCACCTTGGATCGTGACTTCATCCAGGAGATCCGGGATCTGGTGCCCGCCGAGCCGCTTGACGAAATTCTGGCCGACTACGACACCTGGCTTCGCGAGCGCCCGCACGAGATGGCCCGCACGGTGTTCATCGAGCTGTTGGCTTGGCAGTTCGCCAGCCCGGTGCGGTGGATCGAGACGCAGGATCTGCTGTTTATCGAGGAGGCCGCCGGCGGCCTGGGTGTGGAGCGGTTCGTCGAGATCGGCGTGAAGACGTCGCCGACGGTGGCGGGTTTGGCCACCAACACCCTCAAGCTGCCCGAATATGCCCACAGCACAGTGGAAGTGCTCAATGCCGAGCGCGACGCCGCGGTGCTGTTCGCCACTGACACCGATCCCGAGCCGGAGCTTCAGGACGAGTCGGCACCCGCGGCAGAAGCCGCAGCGCCGGACGCTGCACCCGCGGTCGATGTCGCCCCGGCGGTCGCTCCGGCTGGCGCCGGAGCTCCGTCCGGGGCTGCGCGCCCCGACGACCTGGCCTTCGACGCCGCCGATGCCACCCTGGCGCTGATTGCATTGTCGGCCAAGATGCGCATCGACCAGATCGAGGAACTGGACTCCATCGAGTCCATCACCGACGGCGCGTCGTCGCGGCGCAACCAGTTGCTGGTGGACTTGGGTTCGGAGCTGAACCTGGGTGCCATCGACGGTGCCGCGGAGTCCGACCTGGCCGGGCTGCGTTCGCAGGTCACCAAGCTGGCGCGCACATATAAGCCTTACGGCCCAGTGCTTTCCGACGCGATCAACGATCAGCTGCGGACGGTGCTCGGCCCGTCGGGCAAGCGGCCCGGCGCCATCGCCGATCGGGTCAAGAAGACCTGGGAGCTTGGTGACGGTTGGGCCAAGCACGTCACGGTCGAGGTCGCGCTGGGAACGCGCGAGGGCACCAGCGTTCGTGGCGACGCCCTGGGGCACCTGCACGAGGGTGCTTTGGCCGACGCCGCTTCCGTCGACAAGGTCGTCGACGCCGCAGTCGCTTCGGTCGCCGCGCGTCGGGGTGTCGCCGTCGCCCTGCCAGCTAGCGGCGGTGGGGGTGGTGCGACCGTCGACGCGGCCGCGCTCTCCGAGTTCACCCAGCAGATCACCGGCCGCGACGGCGTGCTTGCCTCGGCGGCCCGCCTGGTGCTTGGCCAGCTGGGGCTGGATGACCCGGTTTCCGCGTCCCCCGCGGCCACCGATGCCGAGCTCATCGACCTGGTCACCGCCGAACTGGGCGCGGACTGGCCACGTCTGGTGGCGCCGGTGTTCGACGGAAAGAAGGCCGTCGTCTTCGACGACCGCTGGGCCAGCGCCCGCGAGGATCTGGTCAAGTTGTGGCTGACCGACGAGGGTGAGATTGACGCCGGGTGGTCGCATCTGTCCGAAAGGTTCGAGGGCGCCGGTCACGTCGTGGCGACCCAGGCCACCTGGTGGCAGGGCAAGTCGCTGGCCGCTGGCCGCCACATCCACGCGTCGCTGTACGGCCGTATCGCCGCCGGGGCTGAGAACCCGAACCCGGGCCCCTACGGCGGCGAAATCGCCGTGGTGACCGGCGCTTCGAAGGGCTCCATCGCCGCTTCGGTGGTCGCGCGACTGCTCGACGGCGGTGGCACCGTCATCGCGACGACTTCGAAGCTGGACGAGCAGCGATTGACCTTCTACCGCACGCTGTATCGCGACCACGCTCGCTACGGCGCGGCGCTGTGGGTCGTTGCGGCGAACATGGCGTCCTACTCCGACATTGACGCTCTCGTCGAATGGGTGGGCACGGAGCAGACCGAAAGCCTTGGGCCGCAGTCGATTCACATCAAGGACGCGCAGACCCCGACGCTGCTGTTCCCGTTCGCGGCACCGCGTGTCGTCGGCGACCTGTCGGAGGCCGGTTCGCGGGCCGAGATGGAGATGAAGGTACTGCTGTGGGCCGTGGAGCGGTTGATCGGCGGCCTGTCGACGATCGGCGCCGAGCGTGACATCGCGTCGCGGCTGCACGTGGTGCTGCCCGGCTCGCCGAACCGCGGAATGTTCGGCGGTGATGGCGCTTACGGCGAGGCCAAGTCTGCGCTGGACGCAGTGGTGAGCCGCTGGCACGCCGAGTCTTCGTGGGCGGCCCGGGTCAGCCTGGCGCATGCGCTGATCGGTTGGACCCGTGGCACCGGGCTGATGGGCCACAACGATGCCATCGTCAGCGCAGTCGAAGAGGCCGGCGTCACCACCTACTCCACCGATGAGATGGCCGCAATGCTGCTGGATCTGTGCGACGTGGAGTCCAGGGTGGCCGCGGCCAGCTCGCCGATCAAGGCGGACCTGACCGGCGGCCTTGCCGAAGCCAACCTCGACATGGCCGAACTGGCCGCCAAGGCGCGCGAGCAGATGTCGGCCGACTCAGCTGTGCACGACGACGCCGAAACTACCGGGGCCGAGGGCATTATCGACGCGCTGCCCTCGCCGCCCCGCGGCGACCGTCCGGCCCCGCCGCCGGAATGGGACGACCTCGACGTCGACCCGGCCGACCTGGCAGTGATCGTCGGCGGCGCGGAAATCGGCCCGTACGGCTCGTCTCGCACCCGATTCGAGATGGAGGTCGAGAACCAGCTGTCGGCGGCCGGTGTGTTGGAGCTGGCCTGGACGACCGGGTTGATCCGCTGGGAAGACGACCCTCAACCGGGTTGGTATGACACCGGATCCGGCGAGTTGGTCGACGAATCCGAGCTGGTCGAGCGATACCACGACACCGTCGTGGACAGAGTGGGAGTTCGCGAATTTGTTGATGACGGGGCGATCGACCCCGACCACGCCTCGCCGTTGCTGGTGTCGGTATTCCTGGACAAGGACTTTTCGTTCGTGGTGTCTTCGGAGGCCGACGCGCGGGCTTTCGCCGAGTTCGATCCAGAGCACACGGTCATCCGGCCGGTGCCCGACTCGAGCGACTGGCAAGTCATCCGCAAAGCCGGCACTGAGATCCGGGTGCCGCGGAAGACCAAGCTGTCGCGGGTTGTTGGCGGCCAGATCCCGACCGGGTTCGACCCGACGGTGTGGGGGATCAGCCCGGACATGGCGAGCTCCATCGACCGGCTGGCGGTGTGGAACATCGTGGCGACCGTCGATGCGTTCCTGTCCTCCGGATTCAGCCCGGCCGAGGTAATGCGTTATGTGCACCCAAGCTTGGTGGCCAACACCCAGGGCACCGGCATGGGTGGCGGCACTTCGATGCAGACGATGTACCACGGCAATCTGTTGGGCCGTAACAAGCCGAACGACATCTTCCAGGAAGTCTTGCCGAATATTATTGCCGCGCACGTGGTTCAGTCCTACGTCGGCAGCTACGGCGCGATGATCCACCCGGTTGCGGCATGCGCGACGGCCGCGGTGTCGGTCGAGGAGGGCGTCGACAAGATTCGGTTGGGCAAGGCCCAACTGGTGGTTGCCGGTGGTCTGGACGACCTGACGCTGGAGGGCATCATCGGCTTCGGTGACATGGCGGCCACCGCCGACACTTCCATGATGCGTGGCCGGGGCATCCACGACTCGAAGTTCTCCCGACCCAACGACCGCCGACGGCTGGGCTTCGTCGAAGCCCAAGGTGGCGGCACCATCTTGCTGGCCCGTGGTGACCTGGCGCTCAAGATGGGGTTGCCGGTGCTTGCGGTGGTGGCGTTCGCGCAGTCGTTCGGCGACGGCGTGCACACGTCCATCCCGGCCCCGGGCCTGGGCGCGCTCGGTGCGGGCCGCGGTGGCAAGGATTCGCCGTTGGCGCGGGCGCTGGCGAAGCTGGGCGTGGCTGCCGACGACGTGGCGGTCATCTCCAAGCACGACACCTCGACGCTGGCCAACGATCCCAACGAGACCGAGCTGCACGAGCGACTCGCGGACGCACTCGGACGATCCGAAGGCGCCCCGCTGTTCGTGGTGTCGCAGAAGAGTTTGACCGGCCACGCCAAGGGAGGTGCGGCGGTCTTCCAGATGATGGGGCTCTGCCAGATGCTGCGGGACGGCGTGGTCCCACCCAACCGCAGCCTGGACTGCGTGGACGACGAACTCGCCGGCTCGGCGCACTTCGTGTGGGTGCGCGAGACGTTGCGGCTCGGCGGCAAGTTCCCGCTCAAAGCGGGGATGCTGACCAGCCTCGGGTTCGGCCATGTGTCCGGCCTGGTCGCACTGGTGCACCCGCAGGCGTTCATTGCGTCGCTGGACCCCGCACAGCGCGCCGACTACCAGCGGCGTGCGAACACACGCCTGTTGGCCGGTCAGCGCCGGCTGGCCGCCGCTATCGCCGGTGGGGCGCCGATGTACCAGCGGCCGGCCGACCGTCGATTCGACCACCACGCCCCGGAGAAGCCGCAGGAGGCGGCGATGTTGCTGGATCCGGCCGCCCGGCTCGGTGACGGCGAGGCGTATATCGGCTGACTTTGGCCGGATTGCCAGGCTTCACCTCGGTCGGCTGCGCGGACCGCATCGTCGCCGGACTGGGTCATCCGTTAACGTGGCGACCCATGGGCATCGTCGGAGTGGGGATCGACTTGGTCTCCATTCCCGATTTCGCCGAGCAGGTCGACCAGCCGGGGACGGTGTTCTCGGCAACCTTCACCCCGGGTGAGCGGCGCGACGCATCCGACAAGAGTTCGTCGGCGGCCCGTCACCTGGCGGCCCGCTGGGCCGCGAAGGAGGCGGTGATCAAGGCGTGGTCCGGGTCGCGCTTCGCGCAGCGTCCGGTGTTGCCGGAGGACATCCACCGCGATATCGAGGTGGTCACCGACATGTGGGGTCGACCGCGGGTCCGGCTGACCGGAGCCATCGCGGAGTATCTGGCCGACGTGACGATCCACGTGTCGCTGACCCACGAAGGGGATACCGCAGCCGCGGTGGCCATACTCGAGGCGCCCTGAGCCCCTGTGTGCCCTGCCGCCGCGCGAAGCGTCACGCCAGCGTGGCGGTGCGTGTCGAGCGTCACGCCAGCGTGGCGGTGGGGAGGCTTCGGACGACGATTAGCCTTGAGCCGTGACTGATCTGGTTGAGCGGGTGCGCGACGTGTTGCCGTCGGTACGGCGCGATCTTGAGGACCTGGTGCGAATCGAATCGGTGTGGGCAGACCCCCATCGGCGGGATGATGTGCACCGAAGTGCGCAGGCGGTGGCGGAGCTGTTGTCGCAGGCTGGTTTTGACGATGTGCGAATCGTCAGCGAAGGGGGCGCGCCGGCGGTCGTTGCGCGGCATCCGGCGCCGCCAGGGGCGCCGACCGTGCTGTTGTATGCCCATCACGACGTACAGCCCGAGGGTGACCAAGGTCAGTGGGTGTCGCCGCCATTCGAGCCGACCGAACGCGACGGGCGCCTGTATGGGCGGGGCACCGCCGATGATAAGGCGGGCATCGCAACGCATTTGGCCGCGTTCCGAGCACATGGCGGCAAGCCGCCGGTGGGCGTCACGGTCTTCGTCGAGGGCGAAGAGGAATCCGGCTCGCCGTCATTGGCCCGGTTGCTGGCAGCCCACCGTGACGCGCTGGCCGCCGACGTGATCGTGATCGCTGACTCGGACAATTGGAGCACCGACATCCCGGCGCTGACGGTATCGCTACGCGGCATGGCCGATTGCGTGGTGGAAGTTGCCACACTCGATCATGGGCTGCATTCGGGCTTATGGGGCGGTGTGGTTCCCGACGCGCTGAGTGCGCTGGTGCGGCTACTCGCCAGCCTGCACGACGACGACGGCAACGTGACCGTAGCCGGCTTGCATGAAAGCACCCCAGCCGCAGCCGATTTCCCTGCGTACCCGCCCGATCGGGTACGCACCGAGTCCGGCTTGCTCGACGGGGTCTCGGAAATCGGCTCGGGCTCGGTGCCGCAGCGGTTGTGGGCCAAGCCAGCGATCACGGTGATCGGCATCGACACTACATCCATTGCGGCAGCGTCGAACACGCTGATTCCACGGGCCCGGGCCAAGATCAGTATCCGGGTTGCTCCCGGCGGCGACGCCGCGGCGCACCTGGACGCGCTGGAAGCCCATCTGCAACAGCACGCCCCGTGGGGCGCACGGGTCAGCGTCACACGCGGCGAGATCGCCCAGCCCTACGCTATCGACGCGACCGGCCCGGCCTATGACGCCGCGCGATCGGCGTTCCGGCAGGCCTGGGGTGCGGATCCGATCGATATGGGAATGGGTGGATCGATCCCGTTCATCGCCGAGTTTGCCGCCGCATTCCCGCAGGCAACGATCCTCGTCACCGGGGTGGAAGATCCGGGAACACAAGCGCACAGCGTCAACGAAAGCCTGCATTTGGGCGTGCTGGAACGCGCGGCGGCCACCGAGGCGCTGCTG
Organism: Mycobacterium decipiens; assembly: GCF_963853665.1. Lineage (NCBI taxonomy): Bacteria > Bacillati > Actinomycetota > Actinomycetes > Mycobacteriales > Mycobacteriaceae > Mycobacterium > Mycobacterium decipiens. The sequence goes on along the minus strand of NZ_OY970459.1, from coordinate 3,646,298 downwards.
CTGGCCAACCTGGCGGCTACACCGGCAGGTCGCGCCGAAGTTTAGCGACGTGGCCGGTGGCCTTCACGTTGTACTGCGCGACGGCGATCTTGCCATTTTCGTCGACGACAAAGGTGGACCGGATCACCCCCTGGACCGTCTTGCCGTACATCTGCTTCTCCCCGTAGGCGCCCCAGGCGGCTAGCACCGTGCGGTCGGGATCGGACAGCAGTGGGAAGGTCAGGCCCTCGGCGTCGCGGAACTTGGCGAGCTTCGCCGGTGAGTCGGGGGAGATACCGACGACGTCGAGGCCGGCATCGGTGAAATCGCCCAAGTTGTCGCGAAAATCACAGGCCTGCTTGGTGCATCCCGGTGTCGAGGCCGCCGGATAGAAGTACACGACGACGCGGCGTCCTCGATAGTCGGCCAGCGACACCTTGGTGCCGTCGGCATCGAGCAGGGTGAAAGCAGGCGCAGTGTCGCCGGGCGCCAACCGCGAGGTCTTGGTCACTGCTCTAGGGTAGTGCGGGCAGGTGCTTGAGCCGGATAGTGGGCGACTTGGAGGACAGACACGTGGCGGACCGCGATCCCGACACCATCAAGCAGGAGATCGACCTCGCCCGCGACCAGCTGGCCGCGACCGTCGATTCCCTTGCTGAGCGCGCCAATCCCCGCCGTCTCGCGGATGACCTCAAGGCGCGGGCGATCGGGTTCGTCACGCGGCCCGCGGTGACGGTGTCACTGGTTGGGGTTGGCATCCTCGTCGTGGTCGTGGTGGTGCGCCGGGTCAGGAATCGCTGACGCGATATCCGTGTGGCAATGGTGCGCCGTCAGGGTTTCGAACCCCGGACCCGCTGATTAAGAGTCAGCTGCTCTACCAACTGAGCTAACGGCGCCTAGATTCACTTAGCCAGGGCACATTAACAGGCATTGCCCTCCAGCGTGAAATCTCACACCGGACATGGTGGAAGCATCGCACCCCGGTAGCCTGTCTGGCCCTAGACTTTAGCCGAGTGTAGCGCTTCAGCCCGGTCACGACGCAGTGAGGGCCCCAAAACGAGGGAGGTGAGGGGAAGGATGCCACAGGTGGGCCGAAAGGTGGCGACAGTGACCCGTCCGGGCCGGTCCAGCGCTCGCAGAGCCTGGTTGACCGCGCTGATGATGACCGCCGTGGTGGTCGGTGCCGTCGCATGCAGCAGCGGGAACGGACCTGCGCCGCTGCAGGTCATCGTGGATAAGGGCACGCCGTTCGCCGATCTGCTGGTCCCCAAGCTCACCGCCTCGGTGACCGACGGCGCCGTCGGCGTCACCGTGGATGCACCGGTGTCGGTCACCGCGGCCGACGGCGTGCTGGCGGCGGTCACCATGGTCAACGACAACGGCAGGCCGGTGACTGGTCAGCTCAGCCCCGACGGACTGCACTGGTCGACGACCGAACAGCTCGGCTACAACCGGCGCTACACACTGAACGCGACGGCGCTCGGACTTGCGGGCGCGGCGACCCGCCAGATGACCTTCCAAACCAGTTCCCCCGCGCACCTGACGATGCCCTACGTCATGCCGGGTGATGGTGAGGTGGTGGGTATCGGTGAGCCGGTGGCGATCCGGTTCGACGAGAACATCGCAGACCGCGTGGCCGCCGAGAAGGCCATCAAAATCACCACCAACCCGCCCGTCGAGGGCGCGTTGTACTGGCTGAACAACCGCGAAGTGCGTTGGCGCCCCGAGCATTTCTGGAAGCCGGGTACCGCTGTTGACGTTGCGGTCAACACCTACGGTGTCGATATGGGTGAGGGAATGTTCGGCGAGGACAACGTGAGCACGCACTTCACCATCGGCGATGAGGTCATCGCGACCGCCGACGACAACACCAAGATGCTGACCGTGCGGGTCAACGGCGAAGTCGTCAAAACCATGCCGACGTCAATGGGCAAGGACAGCACCCCCACGGCCAACGGCATCTACATCGTCGGTGCGCGGTTCAAGCACATCATCATGGACTCGTCGACCTACGGCGTACCCGTCAACTCGCCCAACGGATATCGCACCGACGTCAATTGGGCCACCCAGATTTCCTACAGCGGTGTCTATGTGCATTCCGCGCCGTGGTCGGTGGGCGCTCAGGGCCGCACCAACACTAGCCACGGTTGCCTGAACGTGAGCCCAAGCAACGCGGAGTGGTTCTACGACCACGTCAAACGTGGTGACATCGTCGAGATCGTCAACACCGTGGGAGGCACGCTGCCCGGGACCGAGGGGCTGGGCGACTGGAACATCCCGTGGGATCAATGGCGCGCCGGCAACGCCAAGGCGTGAGCGCCGCTACAGCGCATTCGGGCCCACGTTCCGCTTTGGGGTGAGTGACGGGACTCGAACCCGCGACCCCCAGGATCACAACCTGGTGCTCTACCAACTGAACTACACTCACCATGGCCGCCAGCGGCCCCGCAGGGGCAACGAGCGGCGACGTCGATATTAACCGCTTGGCGGCTCGTCGGCCGAATCGGTTTCTCCCGGTGCGTCGGCTCCGCCCTGGAGTTCGGTGACCACCGCCGCGATTTCGCTGGTAGAGGGCCCTGGTAGGGGCACGAATGCGGTGCGCCGGTAGAACTGCAGTTCGCGGATGGATTCGTGAATGTCGGCCAGCGCCCGGTGCGCCAGCCCCTTGGGCGGCTGGCCGAAATAGATGCGCGGGTACCAGCGTCGGCAGAGTTCCTTGATCGAGCTGACGTCGATCATCCGGTAGTGCAGAAACGAGTTCAGGGTGGGCATGTCCCGGGCGATGAACGCACGATCGGTGGCGATCGAGTTGCCGGCCAGCGGCGCCGTCTTGGGTTGCTTGACGTGCTCGTTGATGTAGTCAAGGACCATGGTTTCGGCAGTCGCCATGTCGACGGTGGACGCCCTCACCTCCGCGATCAGTCCCGAGCGCGAGTGCATCTCGGTGACGACGTCGATCATGCCCGACAGCGCGGCGTCGTCGGCGTGGATCACCACGTCGACACCGTCGCCCAGAATGTTCAGATCGGCATCGGTGACCAGGGCGGCGATCTCGATCAACTTGTCCGAACCCACATTGAGCCCGGTCATCTCGCAGTCGATCCACACCAATTCGTCGCGCACAGCGCTCAGCGTAGGCGCACGCCAGCCATCGCAGCGGCCTCCCCCCGGGCAAGTAGTGTGATGGGGCTATGAGCACCGAATCGGCGTCCGGTGGGCTTGGCGGGCCGGCCCAGCGAATCTCGGCCGGTTATGCCGTCGAAGGCCGGGCGCTGGAATTGGGCACCGTCGTCGTTGACGGCGTGGCCGACCCGACCGCACAGATTCGCATTCCGCTGGCCACCGTCAACCGGCACGGCCTGGTGGCCGGTTCCACCGGAACCGGCAAGACCAAAACGCTGCAGCTGATCGCCGAGCAGCTCAGCGCGGCGGGTGTGGCCGTGCTGATGGCCGATGTGAAGGGTGATCTGTCCGGCCTGGCCCGGGCGGGAGAGGCGAACGACAAGACCGCCGCGCGCGCCAAGGACACCGGGGACGACTGGGCGCCGACGGCGTTCCCGGTGGAGTTCTTGTCACTGGGCACCAAGGGAATTGGGGTTCCGGTGCGTGCGACGATTTCCAGCTTCGGCCCCATCTTGCTGGCAAAGATCTTGGGGCTCAACGCTACTCAGGAATCGACGCTCGGGCTGATCTTCCATTGGGCCGACCAGCGGGGATTGCCATTACTGGACCTGAAGGACTTGCGTGCGGTCATCGGTTACCTGCTCGGCGACGAGGGCAAGACCGAGCTGAAATCCCTTGGGGCAGTGTCTCCCACGACGGCCGGCGTCATCTTGAGGGCATTGGTCAATCTGGAGGCCGAGGGCGCCGACACCTTCTTTGGCGAGCCGGAAATCAGACCGGAGGACCTGCTGCGCGTCGACAGCCAAGGCCGCGGCATCGTCTCGTTGCTCGAGTTCGGCCGTCAGTCGTTGCGCCCGGTGATGTTCTCCGCCTTCCTGATGTGGATGTTGGCCGATCTATTCACGTTCCTGCCCGAGGTGGGGGATCTGGACAAGCCCAAGCTGGTCTTCTTCTTCGACGAGGCGCACCTGCTGTTCACCGACGCCTCCAAGGCCTTCCTGGAGCAGGTCGAGCAAACCGTCAAACTGATTCGCTCCAAGGGCGTCGGGGTGTTCTTCTGCACCCAGTTGCCAACCGATCTACCCAAGGACGTGCTCTCCCAACTGGGAGCCCGGATACAGCACGCGCTGCGGGCATTCACCCCCGACGATCACAAGGCGCTCGCCAAGACCGTCCGGACCTACCCGAAAACCGATGTCTACGACCTTCAGTCCGCGCTGACGTCCCTGGGCATTGGCGAGGCTATCGTCACCGTGCTCTCGGAGCGGGGCGCGCCGACGCCGGTGGCGTGGACCCGGATGCGAGCACCCCGATCGCTGATGGGCGCCATCGGCACCGACGCGATTGACGCTGCGGCCAGGGCCAGCTCACTGCAAGCCGCATACGGCCAGACCATTGATCGACAGTCGGCTTACGAGCTGGTGAACGAAAAGTACGGGACGGGGCCCCAAGCCCCGCAGCAGGAGGTTCCAGCCCAGCGGGGGCCCTACGATCCGCTGCCTTGGCCGAGCGACATCGAAGTGCCGCCGATGCCGGTGCCGGCCGGGCCGCAAGGCCCGTCCATGTGGGAAGAGGTACTGAAGAATCCGACGGTGAAGAGCGTGCTGAACACCACCGCGCGCGAGATCACCCGCAGCATCTTCGGTACTGGGCGGCGCCGGCGCAGGTAGCGGCTAGCCGCCCAGCTTCTTGTAGAAGCTTCCCACGATCGGCGCCACGATCGCGCGTGGAGCGTATTGGCTGGCGACCGACATGGCTTTTGACGTAAGGCCCGGGACAACGCGCATCTTGTTGCGCTCCAAGGCATCCAGAGATACCCGGGCGGTGTGCTCGGTCGAGATCCAGAGGAAGTCGGGCACCAACTTCTCAACGAGCGACGCTTCGCCAGCATCGGGGAGCTCGGTGCGTACCGGGCCCGGCGCGAGTAGGGTGACGTGCACCCCGGTACCGCGTAATTCGCCGCGCAGAGATTCGCTGAAGGTGTTCGCGAAGGCCTTGGTGGCGGCGTAGGTGGCGTTGTAGGGAATTGGTGAATTGCCTGCTGCCGAACCGGAAATCAATATGCCGCCGGCTTTGCGCTCGATCATTCCAGGTAGCACCGCCAACGTAAGGTCATGCACTCCAAGGGCATTCAGCTGCACCTGCGCCTTTTCGCCCGCCGGGTCGAGTGCCGAGACCGGACCGAATGTCGCAGTGCCGGCGTTGGCGCACAGGATCGAGATGGGGCGGGCGGTAAGTTCGTCGCATAGCTTGGCTCGTTCCCCGGGGTCGGAAAGATCGGCCGGTCGTACTTCGACGGCGACGCGGTACTTGTCGACCAACCGGGCGGCGAGGTCGGTGAGCACGTCTTCGCGCCGCGCGGTGACGATCAGGCTGTGCCCCCGTGCGGCAAGTTCGGTGGCCAACGCTGCGCCGATGTTCTGCGAGGCTCCGGTGACAACGGAACGTGCGTCGGGACTGGGGGCGGGTATCGGCATGCGCCAATCGTAAACACGCAGCAAGTCCCGTTAGAGTGCCGGGCATGAGTCACTCGGAGTCGGGTTCAGCGAGCCGCCGAGTAGAACGTCGGGACACACCTGCGCGATCCCCAGTATTGGCCTGGGCACTGTGGGACTGCGGTTCCACCGGGCTGAACGCCATCGTGGGGACCTTCGTGTTCACCGTCTACTTGACCGACAGGGTGGGGCAGAGCCCGGCCGGAGGTACGTCCCCGGAGAGTTGGTTGGGTCGGACGCTGGCCATCGCCGGATTGGCGATCGCCGTGCTTGCCCCGGTACTGGGCGTCTGGGTGGAGTCGCCGCGCCGCCGACGGGTAGTACTGGGCGGGTTGACCAGCCTGGTGGTGACGCTGACCGCATCGATGAGCCTGATTCGTGACGACCCGCGCTACTTGTTGCCCGGCTTGGCGTTGCTGGCGGCGACCGTGGCGTCCAGCGACCTGGCCAGCGTCCCGTACAACGCGATGCTGCGCCAATTCTGCACACCGCAGACCGCGGGCCGGATCTCGGGCTTCGGATGGGCGGCCGGCTACGTCGGGAGCGTACTGCTGCTGGTGGTGGTTTATCTGGGCTTCATGTCCGGAACCGGCCCGGCGCGCGGTCTGCTGCGCCTGCCCACCCAGGATGGCTGGAACGTGCGGGCGACGATGCTGATGACTGCGGCGTGGCTGGCGCTGTTCGCGCTGCCACTGCTGTTGTTCGCCCACCGGCTACCCGAGTCAGGTCCGCAAACAGGTCCGGTGTCCCCCCCGCCGATGAGCATGCTCGGTGGTTATCGCAAACTTTGGCTGGATATCACCGCGGAATGGCGCCGCGACCGAAACCTGGTGTACTTCCTGGTGGCGAGCGCGGTCTTCCGCGACGGGCTGGCGGCGATGTTTGTTTTCGGCGCCGTACTCGGTGTCAACGTATATGGCCTTTCGCAAGCCGACGTCCTGGTCTTTGGTGTGGCCGCCTGCGTGGTGGCCGCGCTAGGAGCGGTAGTGGGTGGCCTCATCGACCACCGGATCGGATCCAAACGGGTCATCGTCGGATCACTGACGGCGATCATCGCCATGGCATTGACTTTGCTTGCCCTGTCCGGGCCGCTGGCGTTCTGGGTGTGCGCGCTGTTGCTGTGCCTGTTCATCGGACCGTCCCAGTCCTCGTCTCGCGCGCTGCTGCTGCAGATGGCCCAACACGGCAAGGAAGGAGTCGCCTTCGGGCTGTACACGATGACCGGCCGGGCGGTGTCCTTCCTAGCGCCCTGGATGTTTTCCGTCTTCGTGGACGTGTTCCATGCTGTCCGGGCCGGCTTGGGCGGGGTGTGCCTGGTGTTGATTCTTGGACTGCTGCTGATGCTGCGAGTGCGCGTTGGGCGGCACGGCGGCGCTGTCGCGGCCGAGCCGATCTAGCCTCCGGCGTCGCAGATCGTCAGGCCCACCCCGGTGCGCTGGCGTACCTGAACCCCGGCCACCGTGACCGAGCAGGTGACGTCATGACCGATGTTGACGATCGTGACGCTGGCCGGATGCAAGGCCGACCTGGACAGGCTGACCTCTTTGCGCCATGGCAGCGCCACGTTGAACTCGGTCTGTATCACGTCGCCGGTATCCATGTAGGTGACGCTGATCGCACGGCCTTCCCCCGTGACGTTGTAGACAACGGTCTGCATCGCGCCGGCGGTTGTCTCGGTGGGCGTACCGCTGGTAGTTGTCGGTACCGGTGTGGTGCTGGGTGAGGGTGTGATCCGTGTTGTCGTTGTCGGAAGTGTCGGGCTAGGCCCGGGCATCGGGGGCAACGGCTCGATCGCGGTTTGGTTCTTGACCGAGCCGTTGGCGATGACCAGTGCGATGACCAACGCGACGACGAGCAGCACGGCCGCGCCTGCGGCGAACCATAACCAGCGCGGCGTTCGTGGGCCTTGCGGTGGTGGGGGAGTCAGCTCGTCGGTGGGAAATCCGCCCGGCGGGGGCGGGTCTTGCTGCCAGTATTGCGGCGGCTGTTGGGTCGGGTTGGGCTCGTTGGGGCCCGGCCATGGCGGGGGCCCCGGTGGGGACCACGGTGGGGAAACGTAGCCGCCGTAGGCGGAGCCGTATGGCGCCTGGTCGGCGTAGGCCGGGTCGGTAGTCGACGGATTTCGGGGAACGTGCGGCCCGGCCGGTCCATACCCGGGAGGAGGGGGACCAAATCGCTGGGGGCGACGTGGATCGTTCATGTCCACCTCATGGGATGCAGGGTACCCGCGGCGGTCTCGGGTGCGCTGACGCACCCGACGACACCGCCGCGTGGGAAGGTGTCCGGTCGATGGGTCTTCAACATGTATTGACGCTACCGACACCGATCTCCGGCTGATAGCGCGGCGACCGTCATGGCCCGCAGCACGGCGCGTGCCCGCAGCGTCCGCGCCGGCTTGCTATCGGTCGCCTTCACGCTGTGTGGCGTGGAGTTCAACAGGCCGAATACGGCGTGGGCCATCAGCCGGGCGTCGGCTTCGACCAGGACGGGGTTCAGCTCACGCAGGACGCCGACCCAGACCTCCACGTATTGTCGCTGGGCCTTTCGCACCTGCCGCTCGGCGACGGCCGGCAGATGCGCAAGGTCACGGTCCTGGATGCGGATGAGGTCCGGTTCGCCCAGGGCAAAGTCGAGGTGAAATTCGATGAGGCCGTCCAGCGCGGTAGCCGAGTCAGGGCTGCGGTTCGTCACATCGCGTGCACCGGCGAGCAGCCGGGCACTGATGCCGACCAGCAATTCCACCAGTAGCGACTCCTTGTTGGGGAAGTGGCGGTAGATGGCCGGACCGCTGATGCCGGCGGCTGCGCCGATATCTTCGAGCCGCACCGCGAGGAATCCTCGTTCGGCGAACAATCGTTCGGCGGCTGACAGGAGTTGCAATCGCCGGTCGGACTTCAACTGACTGCGACGATTTGGGGCCTCAGGCCGGGGGGGCTGGCCGTCCGGGGCGGACGCTGTCACGACGGCCTCCGTACACAACTTGTGCTGGACACTTCGGTTAATCGTCACTAACGTAGCACGAGTTATTTGTCAATAACTCGAGTCGGTGACGCGGTAGGCACCAGGCGGAGGAACCGTGGCAGCCGCGGAATTCGCAGGCCCCAATCCGCTTTCCTATGATCGCGGTCCGAGCACGCCAGCGTTGCTCGAGTCGACGATCGGCGCCAACTTCGCAGCCACCGCCGCCAGATACCCACATCGGGACGCGCTCGTCGACGTCGGGGCCGCGCGGCGGTGGAGTTATGCCGAACTGCTGGCCGACGTGCGCCGGCTGGCGACGGGGCTGGTGCGGGCGGGGATCGGCGCGGGCGATCGGGTCGGCATCTGGGCGCCGAACCGGTGGGAGTGGGTGCTTGTCCAGTACGCGACAGCTGAGATCGGTGCGGTCTTGGTGACGATAAACCCCGCCTACCGGGTTCGCGAATTGGATTATGCGCTTAGGCAATCCGGCGTCGCGATGGTAATCGCGGCAACGGGTTTCAAGGATGCGGACTATCGTGGCATGCTGGCCGAGGTGGGGCCGCGATGTCCCGATCTGGCCGACGTGGTTTTTATGGAAAGCGATGGCTGGGACGCGCTGGCGGGTGCCGAGCCCGATCCGACTGCACTGCAGCGGACCGCGGCGACGCTGCATAGCGGTGATCCGGTCAACATCCAATACACTTCCGGTACAACGGGATACCCGAAGGGTGTAACGCTGAGCCATCGCAATATCCTCAACAACGGCTTCTTGGTTGGTGAGCTGCTCGGGTACACCGCGCAAGATCGGATCTGTATCCCGGTGCCGTTCTACCACTGCTTCGGCATGGTGATGGGTAATCTTGCGGCCACTACTCACGGCGCGGCAATGGTGATCCCGGCGCCTGGCTTCAATCCGGCCGACACGCTGCGGGCGGTGCAGACCGAGCGGTGTACCAGCCTGTACGGCGTGCCGACGATGTTCATTGCCGAGCTCGGCCTGCCGGAGTTCGCCGATTACGAGCTGGGCAGCCTGCGCACCGGGATCATGGCGGGCGCGCCGTGCCCGGTCGAGGTGATGCGCAAGGTGATCTCGCACATGCACATGCCCGGGGTCTCGATCTGCTACGGCATGACGGAAACTTCGCCGGTCTCCACCCAGACACGCACCGACGACTCGCTGGCGCGCCGCGTCGGCACGGTCGGCCGGGTGGGTCCGCATCTAGAGATCATGGTGGTGGATCCGGTCACGGGCGAGACGGTGCCCCGCGGCGTGGTAGGCGAGTTCTGCACGCGAGGCTACTCGGTGATGGCCGGGTACTGGAATGACCCGGAGAAGACCGCCGAGGTGATCGACGCGGATGGCTGGATGCACACCGGGGATCTGGCGGCGATGGACGAATGCGGCTACGTCCGGATCGCCGGCCGGATCAAAGACCTCGTCATCCGGGGTGGCGAGAACATCTCCCCGCGTGAGATCGAGGAACTCCTGTTCACCCATCCCGATATTGTCGATGGTCACGTCATCGGGGTGCCCGACGCCAAGTATGGCGAGGAGCTCATGGCGGTGGTCAAGCTAAGAGCCGGGGCGCCGGAGCTGACTGTTGAGCGGTTGCGCGAGTTCTGCCTGGGGCGCATCGCGCGGTTCAAGATCCCGCGGTACCTGTGGATCGTCGACGAGTTCCCGATGACTGTCACCGGCAAGGTTCGTAAAGTGGAGATGCGACAACGGGCCGTCGAATACCTCAGCGGCCGACAGTGACATCCCTGGACGCACCGTGCGGACAGTGGTATTCTCGCTCCAGTTAATGAAGATTAACTGAAAGTTGTGGTAATGGACAAGCTGGTGGCCACCGCTGCAGAGGCGGTAGCAGACATAACCAACGGGTCGTCTCTGGCGGTTGGGGGATTCGGTCTATGTGGCATCCCCGAGGCACTGATCGCAGCGTTGGTGGACAGCGGTGTGACCGACCTGGAGACGGTTTCGAACAATTGCGGCATCGACGGAGTCGGTCTAGGACTATTGTTGGAACACAAGCGAATTCGCCGGACTATCTCCTCCTACGTGGGCGAGAACAGGGAGTTCGCCCGGCAGTTCCTATCGGGTGAACTCGAGGTGGAACTGACCCCGCAGGGCACGCTGGCCGAGAGGTTGCGGGCCGGCGGGATGGGTATAGCGGCCTTCTATACGCCGGCCGGCGTTGGTACCCAGGTCGCCGACGGCGGCCTGCCGTGGCGCTATGACGCCTCGGGTGGGGTGGCGGTGGTATCGCCCGCCAAGGAGACTCGCGAGTTCGACGGCGTCACCTACGTTCTCGAGCGCGGGATCCGAACCGACTTCGCGTTGGTGCATGCCTGGAAGGGCGACCGGCACGGGAACTTGGTGTACCGCTACGCCGCGGCCAACTTCAACCCGGAGTGCGCATCGGCCGGCAGGATCACGATCGCCGAGGTCGAGCACCTCGTCGAACCCGGTGAGATCGACCCAGCCACCGTGCACACCCCGGGCGTGTTTGTGCAACGGGTCCTACATGTGCCCGATCTGACCAAGAAGATCGAGAAGGAGACGGTCCGATGAGCGTGCCCAGGGAGATGTGCTTCGAGGCGCCAGCGATGAGGGGGAGCGGCGCAGTATGAGCTGGAGCCGGGACGACATGGCCGCGCGGGTGGCCGCGGACTTCGAGGACGGCCAGTACGTCAACCTTGGCATCGGAATGCCCACCTTGATCCCCAACCACATTCCCGACGGGGTCCACGTCGTCCTGCATTCGGAGAACGGCATCCTCGGTGTCGGCCCATACCCGCGGCCTGCGGATGTTGACGCTGATCTGATCAACGCGGGCAAGGAGACGGTCACCACGCTGGCGGGTGCGGCGTTCTTCAGCTCGTCGGCATCCTTCGGCATTATCCGCGGTGGTCATCTCGACGTCGCAGTGCTTGGGGCCATGCAAGTTTCGGTCACCGGCGACCTCGCAAACTGGATGATCCCCGGCAAGATGGTAAAAGGCATGGGCGGGGCGATGGACCTGGTGCACGGCGCTCGCAAGGTGATCGTGATGATGGAGCACGCCGCCAAGGACGGTAGCCCGAAAATCCTGCAACGGTGCACGTTGCCGTTGACCGGGGTCGGCTGCGTGGACCGCATCGTCACCGAACTCGCGGTCATCGATGTTTGTGACGATGGCCTGCACTTGGTCGAGACCGCCCCTGACGTGCCGGTCGACGAGGTTGTCGCGAAAACCCAACCGCCCCTAATGCTTTCAGATCTGGCGACACGGTGACGGCCGTCGCACCCGCACCTTCCTTTGCCGACGAGCACCGTCGGCTGGTGGCGGAGCTGAACGACAAGCTTGCCGCCGCCGCCCTGGGCGGTAACCAACGCGCGCGGGAACGCCACGTCAGCCGCGGCAAGCTTTTGCCTCGCGAACGGGTGGATCGGCTGCTCGACCCGGGCAGCCCGCTACTCGAGCTGGCTCCGCTGGCCGCCGGCGGCATGTATGGCGACGAATCCCCGGGTGCGGGGATCATCACCGGAATCGGTCGGGTGTCCGGGCGGGAATGCGTGATCGTCGCCAATGACGCGACGGTCAAAGGCGGTACCTACTACCCGATGACGGTCAAGAAGCACCTGCGCGCTCAGGAGGTCGCGCTGCAGAATCTGCTGCCGTGCCTCTACCTGGTGGATTCGGGCGGCGCCTTCCTGCCCCGCCAAGACGAGGTGTTTCCGGACCGCGAGCATTTCGGGCGGATCTTCTACAACCAGGCGACGATGAGCGCCAAGGGCATCCCGCAGGTGGCTGCGGTGCTCGGCTCCTGCACGGCGGGCGGAGCCTACGTGCCGGCGATGAGTGACGAGGCCGTCATCGTCCGCGAGCAGGGCACGATCTTCCTCGGCGGTCCACCACTGGTCAAGGCGGCGACCGGCGAGATCGTCTCGGCCGAGGAACTCGGCGGCGGCGACCTGCATTCGCGAACGTCCGGTGTCACCGACCATCTCGCCGACGACGACGAGCACGCGCTGCGGATCGTGCGCGCGATCGCGGGCACCTTCGGCCCGCGCGAACCCGCGCAATGGGAAGTGGGCCGTGCGGTCGAGCCCAAGCACGCACAGACCGAGCTCTACGACATCGTGCCCCCGGACCCGCGGGTCCCCTACGACGTGCACGAGGTCATTGCGCGGCTGGTCGACGGCAGCGAATTCAATGAGTTCAAAGCCAAATACGGCAAAACCCTGTTGACCGCGTTTGCCCGCATTCACGGCCACCCCGTCGGGATTATCGCCAACAACGGCGTGTTGTTCAGCGAATCCGCGCTCAAGGGAGCGCATTTCATCGAGCTGTGCGACAAGCGCAAGATCCCGCTGCTGTTTCTGCAGAACATCGCCGGCTTCATGGTCGGCCGCGACTACGAGGCCGGCGGCATCGCCAAGCACGGTGCCAAGATGGTCACCGCAGTGGCCTGCGCCCGGGTGCCGAAGTTGACCGTCGTGATCGGGGGGTCCTATGGCGCGGGCAACTACTCGATGTGTGGACGCGCCTACTCGCCGCGCTTTCTGTGGATGTGGCCGAATGCGCGGATCTCGGTGATGGGCGGTGAACAGGCCGCGTCGGTGCTCGCGACCGTGCGCGGTGAGCAACTCACCGCAGCGGGTAGCCCGTGGTCACCTGACGAAGAGGAGGAGTTCAAGGCGCCCATCCGAGAGCAGTACGAGCACCAGGGCAACCCATACTACTCGACCGCCCGGTTGTGGGATGATGGCATCATCGACCCGGCTGACACTAGAACGGTTGTTGGGCTTGCCCTTTCGGTATGCGCCTACGCTCCGTTAGATCAGGTCGGCTACGGCGTCTTTCGGATGTGAGGCAATGTTCGACACCGTGCTAGTGGCCAACCGTGGCGAGATCGCGGTTCGGGTGATCGCGACGCTGCGCCGGCTGAATATCCGGTCGGTCGCCGTCTACAGCGACCCCGACGCCGATGCCCGCCACGTCCTCGAGGCGGACGCGGCGGTGCGGCTTGGCCCCGCCCCGGCGCGCGAAAGCTACCTGGATATCGGCAAGGTGCTCGATGCAGCGGCGCGCACCGGAGCCCAGGCGATCCATCCGGGTTACGGGTTTCTTTCCGAGAACGCCGATTTCGCCGCGGCGTGTGAGGGGGCCGGGGTGGTGTTCCTGGGCCCTCCGGCGCGCGCGATCGAGGTGATGGGCGACAAGATCACCGCCAAGGGCGCGGTCGCCGCCTTCGACGTGCCGGTGGTGCCCGGTGTGGCACGTGCCGGGCTGACGGACGACGATCTCGTCACCGCCGCCGATGAGGTTGGCTATCCGGTGCTGATCAAACCGTCCGCGGGCGGTGGTGGCAAAGGCATGCGGTTGGTGGAAGATCCCGCACGGCTGCGTGAAGCGCTGGTGAGTGCTCGGCGCGAAGCGGCGTCCTCGTTCGGCGACGACACGCTGTTCCTGGAGCGGTTTGTGTTGCGGCCCAGGCACATCGAGGTGCAGGTGCTCGCAGACACGCATGGCAACGTGGTGCATCTGGGTGAACGTGAGTGCAGCCTGCAGCGACGCCACCAGAAGGTCATCGAGGAGGCTCCGTCGCCGCTGCTCGACCCGCAGACCCGGGCGCGCATCGGGACCGCGGCCTGCAACACCGCTCGCAGCGTCGATTACGTCGGCGCCGGCACGGTGGAGTTCATCGTCTCGGCGGAACGCCCCGACGAATTCTTCTTCATGGAGATGAACACCCGGCTGCAGGTGGAACATCCGGTCACCGAGGCGATCACCGGGCTGGACCTGGTCGAGTGGCAGCTACGGGTGGGCGCGGGCGAAAAGCTGGCCTTCGCCCAGGACGACGTCGAGCTACGCGGGCACGCGATCGAGGCCCGGGTGTACGCGGAGGATCCGGCACGGGGATTTCTGCCCACCGGTGGGCGGGTGCTGCAGGTGTTCGAACCCTCCGGCGCCGGTGTGCGGGTGGACTCGTCGCTGTTGGGCGGCACGGTGGTCGGCAGTGATTACGACCCGATGCTGAGCAAGGTGATCGCGTACGGTGCCGACCGGGAGCAGGCGCTGGATCGGCTCGATGAGGCGCTGGCCCGGACGGCGGTGCTGGGGGTGCAGACCAACGTCGAGTTCCTGCGCTTTCTGCTCGCCGACGAGCGGGTCCGCGCCGGGGATTTGGACACCGCTTTGCTGGACGAGCGCCTGGCCGATTTCACTCCGTTGCCGGCGCCCGACGACGTGCTCGCCGCGGGTGGTCTCTACCGCCAGTGGGCCCTGGCCCGCCTGGCAAAGAGCGACCCGTGGGCCACGCCGACCGGATGGCGGGTCGGCGGCCGTATGGCACCGGTTCGCACCGCGATGCGCACCCCGCTGCGCAGTGAGACCGTGTCGGTGTGGGGGCTACCCGAGGCCGCCAGGGTTCAGGTTGGCGATGGCGAGATCGAATCTGCGAGTGCGCAAGTTACGCGGGAGCAGATCAGCGCGACGATAGGCGGGCTGCGCCGGGAGTATCGTTGGGCGGAGGCCGACCGGCATTTGTGGATCGCCGATGAGCGCGGAACCTGGCACCTGCGTGAGGCCGAGGAGCGCAAGATTCACCGCGCTGTGGGCGAGCGGCAGGACGAGGTGGTCAGCCCCATGCCCGGCAACGTGATCGCCGTGCAGGTCGCGTCCGGCGCTGCGGTGTCGCAGGGTGATGCCGTGGTGGTCGTCGAAGCGATGAAGATGGAACACTCACTCACCGCGCCGGTTTCGGGACAAGTAGAAGTGCTGGTGTCCGTTGGTGATCAGGTGAAGGTCGAACAGGTATTGGCGAGGATCAAGGATTAGATCATGACGACAGCGATCACCGCAGGGACGTTACCCAAGGAATACGAGGATCTTCGCGCCACAGTGGCCGATTTCGCCCGCACCGTGGTCGCGCCGGTGTCGGCCAAACACGACGAGGAACACAGCTTCCCGTACGAGGTCGTCGCGAAGATGGGCGAAATGGGACTGTTCGGCCTGCCGTTTCCCGAGGAGTACGGGGGCATGGGCGGCGACTACTTTGCGCTGGCGCTCACACTTGAGGAGCTCGGCAAGGTCGACCAGTCGGTTGCGATCACGCTGGAGGCCTCGGTGGGCCTCGGTGCGATGCCGATCTACCGGTTCGGCACCGAGGAGCAGAAACAGAAGTGGTTGCCGGACTTGACCGCGGGCCGCGCGCTTGCCGGTTTTGGTCTCACCGAGCCGGGTGCCGGATCGGACGCCGGCAGCACCCGCACCACGGCGCGCCTCGAAGGTGACGAGTGGATCATCAACGGCTCCAAGCAATTCATCACCAACTCGGGCACCGACATCACTTCGCTGGTCACTGTCACTGCGGTCACCGGGAGCGCTACCGACGGTAGGAAGGAGATCTCGACGATCGTCGTGCCTAGCGGCACACCGGGGTTCACCGTGGAGCCGGTCTACAACAAGATCGGCTGGAACGCCTCAGACACCCACCCGCTGACGTTTGCCGACGCACGCGTACCCCGGGAGAACCTGCTGGGCGCCCGCGGGAGCGGCTACGCGAACTTCATGTCCATTCTGGACGAGGGCCGGATCGCGATTGCCGCGCTGGCCACCGGGGCGGCCCAAGGCTGTGTGGACGAGAGCGTCAAGTACGCCAACGAGCGTCAGTCGTTCGGCCAGCCGATCGGTTCCTATCAAGCAATCAGCTTCAAGATCGCACGGATGGAGGCGCGCGCCCACGTCGCTCGCACGGCGTACTACGATGCGGCCGCAAAGATGTTGGCGGGCAAGCCCTTCAAGAAGGAGGCGGCTATCGCGAAGATGGTCTCCTCGGAGGCGGCGATGGATAACGCCCGCGATGCCACCCAGATCCACGGCGGATACGGCTTCATGAACGAGTATCCGGTGGCGCGGCACTACCGCGACAGCAAGGTCCTCGAGATTGGTGAGGGCACCACGGAGGTGCAGCTGATGCTCATCGCGCGATCCCTGGGGCTCTCATGACCGCCGCGGAGCCGTCCGGCAAGTCCGTTCTCCAGCGGGGCTTGTGGTTCGAGGAGTTCGAGACCGGCACCACATACCTGCACCGGCCCGGCCGCACGGTGACCGAGGCCGACAACGTCTTGTTCACCACGCTGACGATGAACACCCAGTCACTGCACCTCGACGCGGCGTGGGCCGGGCAGCAGCCGGGCTTTCGGGGCGAGCGGCTGGTGAACTCGATGTTCACCCTCTCGACGCTGGTCGGTCTGTCGGTTGCGCAATTGACGCTGGGCACCATCGTGGCCAACCTCGGCTTCTCCGAAGTGTCGTTTCCCAACCCGGTCTTCCACGGCGACACGCTGTATGCGGAGACTGTCTGTACCGGCAAACGCGAGTCGAAAAGCCGGCCCGGCGAAGGCATCGTCACCCTCAAGCACACGGGCCGCAACCAGCACGGTGACGTGGTCGCGCGGGCGGTGCGCACCACGCTGGTCCACAAGCAGCCAAGTCAGGAGGCGAAATGAACCTGCGTGCCGCCGGTCCCGGGTGGCTGTTCTGCCCTGCCGATCGCCCGGAGCGCTTCGCGAAGGCCGCGGCCGCGGCCGACGTGGTGATACTCGACCTCGAGGACGGCGTCGCCGAGGCGGAGAAACCCGCCGCGCGCAGGGCGTTGCGGGACACCCCGCTGGACCCCGAACGCACCGTGGTGCGAATCAACGCGTGCGGCACCGAGGACCAGGCCCGTGACCTAAAGGCCCTGGTGGACACCGCCTATACAACGGTGATGCTGTCCAAAGCCGAATCGGCCGCCCAGGTCGCCGAGCTGGCGCCACGCGATGTCATCGCGCTGGTGGAGACCGCGCGCGGTGCCGTCCGTGCCGCCGAGATTGCCGCCGCCGATCCCATCGTGGGATTGATGTGGGGTGCCGAAGACCTGATCGCCACCCTGGGCGGCAGCTCGAGCCGGCGGGCCGACGGTGCTTATCGTGACGTGACCCGTCATGTCCGGTCCACCATCCTGCTCGCCGCGTCCGCGTTCGGCCGCCTCGCGCTCGATGCGGTACATCTGGATATCCTTGATGTCGAGGGCTTGCAGGAAGAGGCCAGAGACGCCGCGGCGGTGGGCTTCGACGTGACCGTGTGCATCCACCCGAGTCAGATCCCGGTGGTGCGTAAAGCCTATCGGCCCAGCGACGAGAAGCTGGCCTGGGCGCGACGTGTTTTGGCCGCGTCCCGAAACGAGCGTGGGGCGTTCGCGTTCGAAGGCCAGATGGTCGACTCGCCAGTGCTCAGGCACGCCGAAGCGATGTTGCGGCGGGCCGGGGAAGCCACCCCTGGGTGATGGTTGCGGATCGTCGCGACGCGGCTGCTATCCTTCTCGATCGGCCTGGGGTCTTCGCAATTGGGGGCATAATGGAAGAACGCCAGTGTTGCGGCGAGCGGAAGCTATCGCGGGGCTGGCGATCGACTTCGGCTCGCAGCTGGTGTAACCGTCGTGGCTCCGAGCTGAGGAGGCGGAATGGGCGGTAGGTCCCAGGTGCCGATGACTGTCGAACTTGAGCCGGTGCAACTCGTCGGCCCGGACGGCACGCCGACGGCCCAATGCCAGTACGGTCGTGACCTCCCCGAGGAGACGCTGTGCTGGCTCTACGAGATGATGGTCATCGCCCGCGAGCTGGATACCGAATTCGTCAATCTGCAGCGCCAGGGGCAGCTGGCGTTGTACACGCCTTGTCGGGGGCAGGAAGCGGCGCAGGTCGGCGCGGCGGCCTGCCTACGCAAGACCGACTGGTTGTTCCCCCAATACCGAGAATTGGGCGTCTATCTGGTGCGCGGCATCCCCCCCGGCCATGTGGGGGCCGCCTGGCGCGGAACCTGGCACGGCGGTCTGGAATTCACCAAGAAGTGCTGCGCACCGATGTCGGTTCCCATCGGCACCCAGACCCTGCACGCTGTGGGTGCGGCGATGGCCGCGCAACGCCTCGGCGAGAACTCCGTGACGGTGACCTTCCTCGGCGACGGTGCCACCAGCGAGGGCGACGTGCACGAGGCGCTCAATTTCGCGGCGGTGTTCACCACGCCGTGCGTGTTTTACGTGCAGAACAACCAGTGGGCGATCTCGACGCCGGTATCCAAGCAGACCGCCGCACCCTCTATCGCGCACAAGGCGGTTGGCTACGGGATGCCGGGCATCCGGGTGGACGGCAACGACGTGCTGGCATGCTACGCGGTGATGGCCGAAGCTGCCGCCCGGGCCCGGGCCGGCGACGGTCCAACGCTAATCGAGGCCGTCACCTACCGCCTTGGTCCGCACACCACTGCCGATGATCCGACCCGGTACCGCAGCGCCGAGGATGTGGACCGCTGGCTCGCGCTGGACCCGATTCCCCGCTACCGCACCTACTTACAAGGCCAGGGCCTGTGGTCGGAGCGCCTGGACGAACGGGTGACGGCCCGGTCGAAACGAATGCGGGCCGAGCTGCGCGACGCGGTCTTCGATGCGCCTGACTTCGACGTCGATGACGTGTTCACCATGGTGTACGCCGAAATCACACCCGGGTTGCAGGCGCAGCGCGAACAGCTGCGCGCCGAACTGGCCCGGACCGACCAAGGAGGCGGGCATGACTCAAATCGCTGACCGGCCGACCCGCACCGACGAAACACTCGCGGCGGCGGTGGCCAATATCAGGCAACCGTTAACCATGGTGCAGGCGCTCAACCGCGCGATGCATGACGCGATGGCGGCCGACGAGCGGGTACTGGTGTTCGGCGAGGATGTCGCGGTCGAGGGTGGGGTGTTTCGGGTGACCGAGGGACTGGCCGAAACATTCGGCGCAGACCGGTGTTTCGACACGCCACTGGCGGAGTCCGCGATCATCGGGATCGCCGTCGGACTGGCGCTGCGCGGCTTTGTGCCGGTGCCAGAGATTCAGTTCGACGGCTTCTCATACCCGGCTTTCGACCAAGTGGTCAGCCACCTGGCCAAGTACCGGACTCGCACCCGCGGCGAGGTGAACATGCCGGTGACCGTCCGGATCCCGTCGTTCGGCGGTATCGGTGCGGCCGAACATCATTCGGACTCCACCGAGTCATACTGGGCGCATACCGCGGGCCTCAAGGTGGTGGTGCCGTCGACACCCGGGGACGCTTACTGGCTACTGCGCCACGCTATCGCCTGCCCGGACCCAGTGATGTACCTGGAGCCCAAGCGCCGCTACCACGGCCGCGGGCTGGTCGACACGAGTCAGCCGGAACCGCAGATCGGCCAGGCAATAGTGCGCCGGCCCGGCACCGACGTGACCGTCGTGACGTACGGAAGCCTGGTAAGCACCGCCTTGTCGGCCGCGGACGATGCTGAGCAACAGCACGATTGGAGCCTGGAAGTCATCGATCTGCGATCGTTGGTCCCGCTGGACATCGACACCATCGCCGCGTCGATCCACCGCACCGGGCGTTGTGTCGTGATGCATGAGGGGCCACGAAGCCTCGGCTACGGTGCCGATTTGGCCGCGCGTATCCAGGAGGAGATGTTCTACGAACTGGAGGCTCCGGTGTTGCGTGCCTGCGGATTTGACACGCCCTACCCGCCTGCGCGGTTGGAGCGATGGTGGCTACCCGGGCCCGATCGGCTGTTGGACTGCGTCGAGCGGGCGCTGCGTCAGCCATGAGCGGTGACGACGGCATCCGGTCCTTCCGGGTCCCCGACCTCGGAGAGGGACTCGAGGAGGTGACGGTGACGTGCTGGCGCGTCGCCGTCGGCGATGAGGTGGAGATCAACCAGACGCTGTGCTCGGTGGAGACGGCCAAGGCCGAGGTCGAAATCCCAAGCCCCTACGCCGGACGGATCGTCGAAAGGGGCGGCGCCGAGGGCGATGTGCTCCAGGTGGGCGCGGTGTTGGTTCGGATCGACACTGGACCCTCGCTGGTCGCGCCACCCAACGGTGAGGGGGCGGTACCCACGCTGGTCGGCTACGGTGCCGACGCGGGCGCCGAAACCAGCAGACGGCCAAGCCGGCCGCTGGCCGCACCTGTAGTGCGCAAGCTGGCCAAGGAGCTGGCGGTCGACCTGGCCGCGCTGCGGCCCGGGTCGGGCTCGGGTGGGGTAATCACCCGGGCGGACGTGCTGGCCGCCGCTCCCGGCGCCCCCCAAGCCGGGCCAGACGTGCGACCGGTCCACGGTGTGCACGCGCGGATGGCCGAGAAAATGACGTTGTCCCACAAAGAAATCCCGGCTGCAAAGGCCAGCGTTGAGGTAGTGTGTGCCGAATTGCTGCGGCTGTGCGATAGGTTCCGTTCGGCGGTGCCCGAGATCTCGCCGTTCGTTCTGACCTTGCGGCTGCTTGTTATTGCGTTGAAACACAATGCGATTCTCAACTCAACGTGGGTCGACTCGGCCGAAGGTCCGCAGGTACACGTCCATCACGAGGTGCATCTGGGCTTCGGTGTGGCCACCGAGCGTGGGTTGCTGGTTCCGGTGGTCACTGACGCCCAGGGCAAGAACACCCGCGAACTTGCCGGCCGCGCAGCTGAATTGATCGCCGGTGCCCGTGAAGGCACCCTGACCCCCGCGGAGCTGCGCGGTTCGACGTTCACGGTGTCGAACTTCGGTGCTCTGGGCGTAGACGACGGTGTGCCGGTGATCAATCACCCCGAAGCGGCAATCCTGGGGATGGGCGCGATCAAACCGCGCCCGGTGGCCGTCGCCGACTCCGTTGTTGTCCGGCCAACGATGACGCTGACCTGCGTGTTCGACCACCGAGTTGTCGACGGTGCCCAGGTCGCCCAGTTCATGTGCGAGCTGCGGGATCTGATCGAGTCGCCCGAGACCGCGTTGTTGGACCTCTAGGTTGAGGGCGTCGCGGTAGCTGCTACTTGCGTCGTGCCGCCGCCAATCGGGCGGCGAACTCCGGTGACTGGATCGATCGGGCCTGCGGGCCCAACTCGGTGCGCTTGGCGAGTTCGTGGTGCTCATTGTCGAGTGACCCCGGGCTTGCGGTGGCGCGCATGGTGGCTTTGGTTGCCAGCACGACCTCACGCGGGGCGGCGGCGGGTCCGGCGGCCAGTTCGAGCGCGGCGGCCACGGGATCCTCGGCGACCCGCAGTGCCAACCCATGCGCTACCGCCGCCTCGGCGTCGAAGCGCATGCCGAACAGCAAGGTTGCCCGGGCGACCTGTGGGCCGACCGCCCGGTGCAGCATCCAGGTCGCACCCCCACCGGGGTGGATGCCCAGCTTCTGGAAACGGGCGTCGAACATCGCTGCGGGCCCGGCGATGCGCACGTCGGCAGCCAGCGCCAGGTTCAGCCCGGCTCCGACGGCGGCGCCGTTGACCGCCGCGATGGTCGGCAGGCTGCAATCGCCCACCGCCATGAAGCCGTCGTAGAGCCGTAGCAAACCCGGCTCGGCCTCGCCGCCGACCCCAGCGCCCAGCGCACTCAGGTCGGCTCCGGCGCAGAAGGCCCTGCCCGCCCCGGTGACGACGACCGCGTGCACATTGGGGTCGGTTTCGGCGCGCTCCACTGCTTCGCGCAACAGTGCCGATATCTCTTCGGTGACGGCGTTACGTCGATCCGGGTCGTTCACGGTGATCAGCGCGACGCGGTCGGCGATGCTGAATAGGACCGGGTCGGGTTGGGCCATCGGGCACCTCCGTGGTTGCGGGTTTGCTCACTCACGTCACTGACGTCGCAGAGGAAACGGGTGTTTCAACTTCAGTGCCCCCGGCACGACTCGAACGTGCGACCTAGGGATTAGAAGGCCCTTGCTCTATCCACCTGAGCTACGGAGGCAATGCGCAGGTCAGTCTATCTAACCGCGGCAGTCAACGGTGCCGCGCGACACAAAGCGCGCGAAAGGTCTTCGGCTGCGCCAATTATCCGTTATTGTGTGATCCTCGACACACGTACAACATCGGTTGGCAACCAGCCGTTTACCGCAACGACGCGTGTGCCTGACGTCGAGGGGTGGGCTTTGTTATGTGCATCGCCAGTGTGACTTCGCGGTGCTCGCGGGCCGGTGCCGAGGCATTGCGGCAGGGAGCGCAGCTGGCGGCCGAAGCGAGAGACACATGCCGGACCGGCGCCCTGCTGCTTCGTGGATCACCGTGCGCCATTGGTTGGGTCGCGGGCTGGCTGTCCGCGGAGTTTCCGGCCCGCGTCGTGACCGGGCATGCGCTGTCCCGCATATCTCCGCCGTCAATCTGTCGGGTCGCCACCACGTGGGCGGCGCAGCGGGCGGATCAAGTCCTCACCGCGGCGCTCAAGGATGCGTTCGGCCCAGACTTCCGTGACCTGGTGTGGCATCCGAGCGGTGAGCAGTCCGACGCCGCACGCCGCAGCGGACTGCTACACCTGCCGCAAATTCCCGGACCCCATCGCCGGTACGCGGCACAGACCTCGGACATTCCGTACGGGCCGGGTGGCCGGGAGAACCTACTCGACATCTGGCGGCGTCCCGATTTGGCACCCGGCCGCCGGGCGCCGATCCTAATCCAGGTCCCCGGAGGGGCGTGGGCCATCAACGGCAAACGCCCGCAGGCGTACACGTTGATGAGCCGGATGGTGGAGCTCGGCTGGATCTGCGTCTCGATCAACTACAGCAAGAGCCCGCGTTGCGCGTGGCCGGCCCACATCGTCGACGTGAAGAGGGCGATTGCGTGGGTTCGCGAGAATATCGCCGACTACGGTGGCGACCCCGATTTCATCGCGATCACCGGCGGGTCTGCCGGCGCGCACCTAGCCGCGCTGGCCGCGCTCACGGCGAATGATCCGGCGCTTCAGCCCGGCTTCGAGAGCGCCGACACGGCGGTCCAAGCGGCGGCGCCCTACTACGGCGTCTACGACCTCACCAGCGAAGAGAACATGCACGAAATGATGATGCCGTTCTTGGAGCATTTCGTGATGCGCAGCCGCTACGTCGACAACCCGGATTTGTTCAGGGCGGCGTCGCCGATTTCACACGCACACGGCGGCGCTCCGCCGTTCTTCGTGTTGCACGGGGAGAAGGATCCTATGGTGCCCAGCGCACAATCCCGCGCCTTTAGCGCGGCGCTGCGCGACGCCGGCGCCTCGACGGTGTCCTACGCTGAACTCCCCAACGCCCACCACGCGTTCGACCTCGCGGCCACCGTCCGATCGCGGATGGTCGCCGATGCCGTCTCGGACTTTTTGGGTGTGGTCTACGGGCGACGCATTGGCGCTCGGGTGGGTCCGCTGGCGCTTTCGGCGTCGCCGGCCAGCTGAGCCTGGTTGTTTCAACTGGGCTGCCCAGCACGAGCTTTCGTCGTCGTGGCCGCGGCACCGGTGCGCCGATCGGAACGCAGCCCGCGACCGGCTTTCACCACCGCGCCAAGCGGACTAGCGTTGTGTTGGCACTATGGTGCTGGTTGTGGCGGGTCGGAGGCAGGAGGTTGATCGGCGGTGACAGATTTGGCGCGTCGAGGTACCCGGCCCGCGTGGGGCCGTGATCATGGCTGAGTCCGGCGATTCCCCTGGGTTGTCCGACGAGCTTGGGCCCCTCGACTATTTGATGCATCGGGGCGAGGCAAATCCACGGACTCGTTCGGGGATCATGGCGCTGGAGCTCCTCGACGCGACGCCGGACTGGGACCGCTTCCGGACCCGATTCGAAAGCGCGTCGCGGCGGGTGTTGCGGCTGCGGCAGAAGGTCGTGGTGCCGACCCTGCCGACCGCGGCACCGCGCTGGGTGGTGGACCCGGACTTCAACCTGGATTTCCATGTGCGTCGGGTACGCGTGTCCGGGCCCGGCACGTTGCGTGAGGCATTCGATCTCGCCGAGGTGATCTTGCAGTCTCCGCTGGACATATCGCGCCCACTGTGGACGGCCACCCTGGTCGAGGGTTTGGCAGACGGCAAAGCCGCGATGCTGCTGCACGTCAGCCACGCGGTCACCGACGGCGTCGGCGGTGTGGAAATGTTCGCGCAGATCTATGACCTCGAGCCCGATCCACCGCCCAGGCCGACGCCGCCGCAACCCATTCCGGAGGATCTGTCGCCCAACGACCTGATGCGACAGGGCATCAACCACTTGCCGATCGCCCTAGTCGGCGGTGTCCTGGACGCAGTGTCCGGGGCGGTATCGATGGCTGGGCGGGCGGTCCTGGAACCGGTGTCCACCGTATCGGGAATCTTGAGTTACGCCATGTCCGGCATGCGGGTGCTAAACCGCCCCGCCGAGCCCTCGCCGCTACTGCGCAGGCGCAGCCTGACCACCCGTACCGAGGCCATCGACATCCGGCTCTCCGACCTGCACAAGGCCGCAAAGGCCGGTGGCGGGTCGATCAACGATGCCTACCTCGCGGGTCTGTGTGGTGCGCTGCGCGGCTACCACGAGGCCCTGGGCATGCCGATCAGCACACTGCCGATGGCGGTGCCGGTGAACCTGCGGGCCGAAGGTGATGCGGGCGGCGGCAACCAGTTCACGGGTGTCAACTTGGCGGCGCCGGTAGGGACCGTCGATCCGGTGGCGCGGATGAAGAAGATCCGGGCGCAGATGACCCAGCGTCGCGACGAGCCCGCGATGAACATCGTCGGTTCCATCGCACCGGTGCTGAGTATCTTGCCGACAGCCGTGCTGGAGGGGATCACCGGTTCGGTGATTGGCTCCGACGTTCAGGCCAGCAATGTTCCGGTCTACCCGGCTGACACCTACCTCGCCGGTGCGAAGATATTGCGGCAGTACGGTATTGGACCCTTGCCCGGTGTGGCGATGATGGTGGTGCTGATTTCCCGGGGCGGGTGGTGCACCATTACGGTGCGCTACGACAGGGCGTCGGTGCGAAACGACGAATTGTTCGCCCGGTGCCTGTTGGAGGGTTTCGACGAGATCCTTGCGCTGGCTGGTGATCCGGCGCCGCGCGCGGTGCCGGCTTCGTTTGGCGCCCAGGCGGCCGGTTCGGTGCCTCGATCGGTGTCGGGCTCATGAGCGCCGCCGAAGAGCAGGCCGACGGGCGCGGGGCGCGCAAGTCGGCGCCCGACTTGCGCCTGCCCGGCTCGGTAGCCGAGATTCTCGCCAGCCCCGCCGGCCCGAAGGTCGGTGCCTTCTTCGACCTGGACGGCACGCTGGTCGCCGGCTTCACGGCCGTCATCCTCACCCAGGAGCGACTGCGGCGCCGCGATATGGGTGTGGGCGAGCTGCTCGGTATGGTTCAGGCTGGACTGAACCATCGGCTCGGGCGGATCGAGTTCGAAGATCTCATCGGAAAGGCCGCTTCGGCGCTGGCCGGGCGGCTTTTGACCGACATGGAGGAGATCGGTGAGCGGTTGTTCGCCCAGCGGATCGAGTCCCGGGTCTATCCGGAAATGCGTGAGCTGGTCCGGGCTCACGTGGCGCGCGGTCACACCGTGGTGCTCAGCTCGTCGGCGTTGACCATCCAAGTTGGCCCGGTCGCACGTTTCCTGGGGATCAGCAACATGCTCACCAACAAGTTCGAGACCAACGACGATGGGTTGCTCACCGGTGGCGTGCTGAAACCGATCTTGTGGGGTCCCGGCAAAGCCGCTGCGGTGCAACGCTTTGCGGCCGAGAACGACATCGCTCTTAAAGACAGCTACTTCTACGCCGATGGTGACGAGGACGTCGCCTTGATGTATTTGGTGGGCAATCCGCGGCCGACCAACCCGGAAGGCAAGATGGCCGCCGTCGCGAAGCGACGCGGCTGGCCGATTTTGAAGTTCAATAGTCGTGGCGGTGTGGGCATCCGGCGGCAGTTGCGGACACTAGCCGGTTTCAGCACCATGTTCCCGGTCGCGGCCGGTGCGGTAGGGATTGGCGTGCTGACCGGTAGCCGGCGCCGTGGCGTGAACTTCTTTACCTCCACCTTCTCGCAGCTGCTGCTGGCGACCAGCGGCGTGCATCTGAACGTCATCGGAAAAAAGAATCTGACCGCTGCGCGTCCCGCCGTCTTTATCTTCAACCACCGCAACCAGGTTGACCCGGTCATTGCCGGTGCGCTGGTGCGCGACAACTGGGTCGGGGTGGGCAAGAAGGAATTGGAAAGCGACCCGTTCATGGGCACGCTCGGCAAATTGCTGGACGGAGTGTTCGTCGACCGAGACGATCCGGTCGCCGCGGTACAGACACTGCATACCGTCGAGGAGCGGGCCCGCAACGGTCTGTCGATCGTGATCGCCCCCGAAGGCACCCGGCTGGACACCACCGAAGTCGGGCCGTTCAAGAAGGGGCCCTTCCGCATCGCCATGGCAGCGAAGATCCCGATCGTGCCGATCGTGATCCGCAACGCGGAGATTGTCGCTTCGCGAAATTCCACCACGATCAACCCAGGTACGGTCGACGTCGCGGTGTTTCCGCCGATTTCCGTGGACCAATGGACCCTGGAAACGCTGCCCGATCGCATCGCCGAGGTGCGCCAGCTGTATCTGGACACGCTCGCGGATTGGCCGGTCGATGGATTACCCGAGGTCGACCTGTACGCAGAGCGGAAAGCCGCGAGACGAGTCAGGTCGCGCCCCGCCAAGAGCACCGCGGAAAAGAAGCCGCCCAAGACCGCCGCAGAAAAGGCCGCAACTGCGCGCGCGAAGAAGGCAACAAAATCCACGGCCGCGCGCAAGAGTTCCACACCCAGAGGACGGCCGTGACAAAACCGGTGGCCGATACCAGCGCGGTCCTCACCGCTGAAGACACGCTGGTGCTGGCGTCCATGGAGTCGCCGGTCGAAGTGCAGCTGGTTATGGATTGGCTTGGCCAGCAGCGTGCCCGCAATCCCGAGGCGAAGATCGACGTATTGAAGCTGCCACCCCGCAGTGCGCCGCCGGCGGCGCTGACGGCGCTTGTCGAGCAGCTCGACTTCGACCCCGCATCCAGCCCGGAATCCCGCGAGGATCGTTCGATTGTTCCGGTCCGGGTGTTCTGGCTTCCTCCCGCCGATCGCAGCAGGGCCGGCAAGGTGGCCGCGCTGCTCCCGGGCCGGGATCCCTACCATCCCAACCAACGTCAGCAGCGTCGCATCCTGCGCGCCGATCCCCGGCGCGCGCGGGTGGTGGCCGGCGAGTCGGCGAAGGTGTCCGAACTGCGCCAGCAGTGGCGCGACACCACCGTCGCAGAGAGCAAGCGCGATTTCGCCCAGTTCGTCACCCGCCGAGCGCTGTTGGCATTGGCGCGCGCCGAGTACCGGATCCTTGGACCGCAATATAAGTCTCCCCGGCTGGTGAAGCCAGAGATGTTGGCGTCCGCACGATTTCGGGCCGGCCTGAAACAGATCCCCGGCGCCACGATCGAGGAAGCCGGGAACATGCTCGACGAACTCTCCACTGGGTGGAGCCAGGTGTCGGTAGACCTGATTTCCGTCCTCGGCAGGCTGCTCAGCCGCGGATTCGATCCGGAATTCGACTACGACGAGTATCAGGTCGCAGCTATGCGCGCCGCGCTGGAATCTCATCCAGCGGTCCTGCTGTTCTCACACCGGTCCTACATCGACGGCGCGGTGGTACCGGTGGCCATGCAGGACAACCGGCTACCGCCGGTGCACATGTTCGGCGGCGTCAACCTGTCATTCGGCGTGATGGGACCCCTGATGCGGCGCTCGGGGATGATCTTCATCCGGCGCAACATCGGCGGCGACCCGTTGTACAAGTACGTGCTCAAGGAGTACGTGGGTTACGTCGTCGAAAAGCGGTTCAATCTCAGCTGGTCCATTGAGGGCACCCGGTCGCGCACCGGAAAGATGTTGCCGCCCAAGCTCGGCCTGACGAGCTACGTGGCCGACGCCTACCTGGACGGCCGCAGCGACGACATCCTGTTGCAAGGGGTTTCGATCTGTTTCGACCAGCTGCACGAGATCACCGAGTACGCCGCCTACGCGCGCGGCGCCGAGAAGACACCCGAGGGCTTGCGCTGGCTCTACAAGTTCATTAAGGCGCAGGGTGAGCGCAACTACGGAAAGATCTACATCCGCTTCCCCGAAGCGGTCTCGATGCGCCAGTACCTCGGCGCACCGCGCGGCGAGCTGACCCATGATCGGGCTGCGAAACGGCTTGCGTTGCAGAAGATGTCGTTCGAGGTTGCCTGGAGGATTTTGCAGGCTACGCCGGTGACCGCGACGGGTTTGGTGTCCGCGCTGCTGCTCACCACCCGCGGGACCGCGTTGACGCTTGATCAGCTGCATCACACGTTGCAGGACTCACTCGACTACCTCGAGCGCAAACAAACGCCGATTTCGACCAGCGCGTTGCGGCTGCGCTCGCGCGAAGGTGTCCGCGCTGCGGTGGATGCGTTGTCCAACGGACATCCGGTCACCCGGGTTGACAGCGGTCGGGAGCCGGTGTGGTACATAGCGCCTGACGACGAACACGCAGCGGCGTTTTACCGGAACTCGGTGATCCACGCATTTTTGGAGACCTCGATCGTCGAGCTGGCACTGGCCCATGCAAAGCACGCCGAAGGAGACCGCGTCGCGGCTTTCTGGACCCAGGCGATGCGGCTGCGGGACCTGCTGAAGTTTGACTTCTATTTCGCGGATTCCACGGCGTTTCGTGCCAACATCGCCGAAGAGATGGCGTGGCACGAACGTTGGGAAGATCATCTTGGAGCCGGGGGCGACGAGATCGACGCGATGCTGTATGCCAAGCGACCGCTGATGTCGGACGCGATGCTGCGGGTCTTCTTCGAGGCCTACGAGATCGTCGCTGACGTGTTGCGCGATGCTCCAGCGCACATCGATCAAAAGGAATTGACGGAGTTGGCGCTCGGGGTCGGCCGTCAGTATGTGGCACAGGGCCGGGTCCGCAGCAGCGAACCGGTATCGACGCTGCTGTTCGCCACCGCACGCCAGGTTGCCGTCGATCAAGATTTAATAGCGCCGGCGGCAGATCTCGCCGAACGCAGGATCGCTTTCCGGCGGGAGTTGCGGAACATTTTGCGGGATTTCGATTACGTCGAGCGGATCGCCCTCAATCAGTTTATCGCCCGGGAGTTCAAAGCGCGTCAGGGGCGCTGCGAAGACAATCGCGACGTCTAGCCGCGGGCTTTCGCCAACTGCGCGGCACGGCCGGGCACCCCCGACTCCGGCGTGCTCGCGGGTTGTGCGGCCACCTCGGTCCATCCCGGAGGGCGCAGCAGGTAGCCGAGGCGGCCTCGCCACGTCCGTGAGCGGCGAACGTCACCGAGCATTGCCGCGAACTCGTGGAAGTTGACCTTGATCGGATTGTGGGTAGCGATGTTCTTTGTCAACCCGAAGCGGACGGGTTCACCCTCCTCCGCGTAGCTGCCGAAAAGCCGGTCCCACACGATGAAGATGCCCCCATAGTTCTTGTTGAGGTAGGGATTGTTGGCGCCGTGGTGCACACGATGGTGGGACGGCGTGTTGAACAGGTATTCGATCGGCCTGGGCAGCCGGTCGATCCGTTCGGTGTGGATCGGGTATTGGTAGAAGATCACGATGGCGTGGCAACCGAAGATCATCCAGACCGGGAAACCGACGAGTGCCAGCGGCACGTACACGACCGCCGACAGGAAGAACCACCCGGGGACTAGCCAGGGTGTCCGCAAACCCGTCGATAGATTGAAGTGCTGGCTGGAGTGGTGCACGCTGTGTGCGGCCCAGAAAAACCGAATGCGGTGTGCTATCCGGTGTTTGACGTAGTAGGCCAGGTCGGTCAGCACCAACGCGGACACCCAGACCCACCACTGTGCTGCCGGCAGGTGTATCGGTGTCAGCGCCGCCGCAAGCACGACGAACGGGACCCCGGTGAATTTGCCTAGCGGGCGGGTGACGCGCGCCAGGGCGTAGACCGACAAACTCGTGGCGGTGTCACGCGCTGACACGCCGACTCGCTGCCGGGTGGGGTTCTTATCCAGGCGGTAGCTGAGGAACTCGATCCCCATCAACACCAGTATCCCGACCAGCAACGTTAGGACGAGGTCTGCCATAGATCACCTACTGTCACGAGCCCCGCTCACCTGGGGCTCCGAACGAGTCGCGCCGCCCAAACCGGCTAGGCGATGTGCCTTGGCGAAGGGACCGCAGCCTCCGACGACGGCGCGGGAGCCAGCTCGCCCGAGCATCCGATCTCCGGCATTGGAGTCGGTTCCAACTGGTCTACGCAGCTCGTCGCGAAAAGCACGAACAACCCGGTGACCACCGCGCCGGCGAGCCAAATTAGCAGCCTCCTTGGGTTCTTAATCTTCATTTTGTCGCTCCTTCGATGGCGCTTTTGGTTGCGGTACATCGCCGTGGTGCAAGCCACAGTCACCGGGATGTTATCGCCGTAGCCGCGCCCCATTGGGCCGTTTGCGAATACTGAGCGGGGGGTTTGGTCTGATTTCCAAGATTCGAAGCGCCCGCACACTAATCCACAGTTGCGCCGTTACCCACAGGCGCACCGTGCGGCGACGGTTTGTCGCCGCACTTGTCAGTGCGGCCGGGGTGAATAGCGGTCGATACCGGGTTAGGCGTTCGCGGGGATTTCCCCGGTAGCCGACTCGCTAACGCGCCCGAGATTGCCCGCAACCAGAAACCAACTAGGAAAGGAAAGAGCAAATGTTCGAAACATCACTGACCGTGGTCGGTCACATCGTCAACGATCTGCAGCGCCGCAAGGTCGGTGCCCAAGAGGTGGTTAGGTTCCGGGTGGCCAGCAATTCGCGCCGGCGCACCAGTGACGGCGGTTGGGAGCCCGGCAACTCCCTGTTTATTACCGTCAACTGCTGGGGAAGGCTTGTCACCGGGGTGGGCGCGGCGTTGGGCAAGGGCGCACCGGTGATTGTGGTGGGTCATGTGTACACCAGCGAGTACGAGGACCGTGACGGCATACGTCGCTCGTCGCTTCAGATGCGGGCGACGTCGGTGGGGCCCGATTTGTCGCGGGTGATCGTGCGCATCGAGAAGCCGGCCTACACCGGCCCGAGCGCCGATGACCCCACGGCGGCCACGACAACGGGGGCGTCCGGGGTCGCCGGCGCCGCCGATGTGCCAGCCTCCGCGGTTGACCCGGTTCCCGATGTGGCGGTCGGGGACGCCGCCGCTAGCCCCAACCCGCTGCCCATGTCGGCTTAGGGGTCGACTCGGCGCTGTCCGGCGGTGCCTAGGATGGTCCGCGAGGTAATCCGAAAGACCAGAAAGGCAACACCCCGGCATGGCTGAGTTCATCTACACGATGAAGAAGGTCCGCAAGGCGCACGGCGACAAGCTGATCCTCGACGATGTCACGTTGAGCTTCTTCCCCGGCGCCAAAATCGGCGTGGTTGGTCCCAACGGGGCCGGTAAGTCGAGCGTCTTGCGGATCATGGCCGGACTGGACAAGGCGAACAACGGCGACGCCTTCCTGGCCACCGGCGCCACCGTGGGCATCCTGCAGCAGGAGCCGCCGCTGAACGAGGAGAAGACCGTCCGCGGCAACGTCGAAGAGGGCATGGGCGACATCAAGATCAAGCTCGACCGCTTCAACGAGGTTGCCGAATTGATGGCCACCGACTACTCCGACGAGTTGATGGAGGAGATGGGCCGGCTGCAAGAGGAACTGGACCACGCCGACGCTTGGGACCTCGACGCACAGCTCGAGCAGGCCATGGATGCGCTGCGCTGTCCGCCGCCGGACGAGCCGGTAACCAACCTGTCCGGTGGTGAGCGCCGTCGCGTCGCGCTGTGCAAACTGCTGCTATCCAAACCCGACCTGCTGTTGCTCGACGAGCCGACCAACCACCTCGACGCGGAAAGCGTGCAGTGGCTCGAACAACATCTGGCCGGCTACGCCGGTGCGATCTTGGCCGTCACCCACGACCGGTACTTCCTGGACAACGTCGCCGAATGGATCCTGGAGCTGGATCGCGGTCGTGCATATCCCTACGAGGGCAACTACTCGACCTACCTGGAGAAGAAGGCCGAGCGGCTGGCGGTGCAAGGGCGCAAAGACGCCAAGCTGCAGAAGCGGCTCACCGAGGAGTTGGCCTGGGTGCGGTCCGGGGCCAAAGCACGCCAGGCCAAGAGCAAGGCGCGGCTACAGCGCTACGAGGAGATGGCCGCAGAGGCGGAGAAGACCCGCAAACTCGATTTCGAGGAAATACAGATCCCGGTCGGGCCCCGGCTGGGCTCGGTGGTGGTCGAGGTCGACCACCTCGACAAGGGCTACGAGGGACGCACCCTGATCAAGGACCTGTCATTCACCCTGCCCCGCAATGGCATCGTTGGCGTCATCGGGCCCAACGGGGTCGGCAAGACGACACTGTTCAAAACCATCGTCGGGCTCGAGGAGCCGGACAGCGGCAGCGTCAAGGTCGGCGAGACCGTCAAGCTGAGCTACGTGGACCAGGCCCGTGCGGGCATCGATCCGAAGAAGACCGTGTGGGAAGCCGTCTCGGACGGTCTGGACTACATCGAGGTCGGGCAAACCGAAGTGCCGTCGCGGGCATACGTGTCGGCGTTCGGGTTCAAGGGGCCGGACCAGCAAAAGCCGGCCGGGGTGCTGTCCGGTGGCGAGCGCAACAGGCTCAACCTTGCGTTGACGCTCAAGCAGGGCGGCAACCTGATCCTGCTGGACGAGCCGACCAATGATCTGGACGTCGAGACCCTGGGCTCGTTGGAGAATGCTCTGGTGAACTTCCCCGGTTGCGCCGTGGTGATTTCGCACGATCGCTGGTTCCTCGACCGCACGTGCACACACATCCTGGCGTGGGAGGGTGACGACGAAAACGAGGCCAAGTGGTTTTGGTTCGAGGGCAACTTCGGTGCCTACGAAGAGAACAAGGTCGACCGACTCGGTGTCGAAGCCGCGCGTCCGCATAGGGTTACCCACCGCAAGCTGACGCGCGACTAATGTCAGCTCTGCCACCGCCCCGCGACGATGCGGCCGACGCGGCCGCTGAGGACGGGGGGCGATTGAGCACCGCCCCGCGACGATGCGGTCGACGCGGCCGTTGAGGAGGGGGCTTTGAGCAGCGCGCCAGTGTCCGTCGTGAGTTGGGAGCAATCGGCATGACGATCGATCCCGAGGCTAAGCAGCAGGACGTCGAAGCGTGGACCACGTTCACGCAGAGTTTGGACATTCCTGACTGGATCTCGAAGGCCTACATCGACAGCTATCGAGGACCGCGCGACGACTCGTCGGAAGCCGCCGGAGCCGGTCGGGTTCCCGCTGCCCTGGTGACGCCGGCCATGCTGAGCGCACACTACCGGCTTGGCTCTCACCGGCCGGCCGGTGAGAGCTGTGTCGCGGTGTACCCGGCGGAGGACCCCGCCGGGTACGGGCCCGCGCTGCAGGTGGTCACAGAGCACGGCAGCATGCTGATGGATTCGGTCACGGTGCTGCTACACCGGCTCGGGGTGCCCTACACGGCGATCCTGACCCCGGTGTTTGAGGTGCACCGCAGCGCGACGGGAGAACTGCTGCGCGTCCGACCGAAAGCCGACGGTACCTCGCCGTACCTGGGCGAGGCCTGGATGCACGTTGCGCTCTCGCCCTCCGTCGACAGCAAGGCGCTTGCCGAGGTCGAACTGCTGCTGCCCAAAGTGCTGGCCGACGTCCAGCGCGTCGCCACTGACGCCGTGGCGCTGAGCGCCACCCTGAGCGAGCTGGCGGGAGAAGTCGAAGCCAATTCCGACGGCCGCTTTTCGGCTCCTGACCGCCAGGATGTCGGGGAACTGTTGCGCTGGCTGGGTGACGGGAACTTCCTGCTGCTGGGCTACCAGCGGTGCCGGGTGGCTGACGGGACGGTCTACGGCGAGGGGTCGAGCGGCATGGGTGTGCTACGCGACCGCACTGGTTCGCGCCCCCGGCTGACCGACGAGGACAAATTGTTGGTCTTGGCCCAAGCGCGCGTCGGCAGCTACCTGCGCTACGGCGCCTATCCCTATGCCATCGCGGTCCGCGAATACGTCGACGGCAGCGTCGTCGAGCACCGCTTCGTCGGGCTCTTCAGCGTCGCCGCCATGAATGCGGACGTGCTGGAAATCCCGACGATCTCGCGCCGGGTTCGCGAGGCGCTCGCGCTGGCCGAAAGCGATCCGAGCCACCCGGGCCAGCTGCTGCTCGACGTCATCCAGACCGTTCCGCGCCCAGAGCTGTTCACCCTGAGCGCCCAGCGGCTGCTGACGATGGCCAAGGCCGTGGTCGACCTCGGATCGCAACGGCAGGCGTTGTTGTTCCTGCGCGCGGATCGGCTGCAGTACTTCGTCTCGTGCCTGGTCTATGTACCCCGAGATCGCTACACCACCCCCGTGCGCTTGCAGATCGAGGACATCCTGGTCCGCGAATTCGGGGGCACGCGATTGGAGTTCACCGCTCGGGTCAGTGAATCACCCTGGGCGCTCATGCATTTCATGGTGCGCCTACCCGAAGAAGGCGCGGCGGGCAGAGCGGGCACCGCTTTCCCGCCCGTCGATGTCTCCGAAGCAAACCGGATCCGGATCCAGGGCCTGCTGACCGAAGCCGCGCGAACCTGGGCCGACCGGCTGATCGGCGCCGCAGCGACCGGTTCGGTCGGACACGCCGACGCCGAGCATTACGCCGCCGCCTTCCCCGAGGCCTATAAGCAGGCCGTGACCCCGGCCGATGCCATTGGCGATATCGCCGTCATCGCCGAGCTGACCGACGATTCGGTCAAGCTGGTGTTCTCCGAACGCGACGAGCAGGGAGTCGCGCAACTGACCTGGTTCCTCGGTGGACGCACCGCCTCGCTGAGTCAGCTGCTCCCGATGCTGCAGAGCATGGGCGTCGTGGTGCTCGAAGAGCGGCCATTCACCGTCACCCGGCCGGACGGCTTGCCGGTGTGGATCTATCAGTTCAAGATCTCGCCGCATCCCACCATCCCGCTGGCCTCGACCGTCGCCGAGCGGAACGCCACAGCGCAGCGATTCGCCGAGGCGGTGACCGCGATCTGGCATGGCCGGGTCGAGATCGACCGATTCAACGAGTTGGTGATGCGCGCCGGGCTGAGCTGGCAGCAGGTCGTGTTGCTGCGTGCCTACGCGAAGTACCTACGACAGGCGGGCTTCCCGTACAGCCAGTCCTACATCGAATCGGTGCTCAACGAGCACCCCGCCACCGTTCGGTCCTTGGTCGATCTGTTCGAAGCGCTTTTCGTTCCGGTGCCGTCGGGATCGCCGAGTAACCGCGATGCCCAAGCTGCCGCGGCCGCTGTCGCCGCGGACATCGACGCGCTGGTGAGCCTGGACACCGACCGTATCCTACGTGCCTTCGCGTCGCTGGTTCAGGCCACGTTGCGCACCAATTACTTTGTAACAAGCCAGGATTCGGCTCGCAGCAAGGACGTGCTCGCGCTGAAACTCAATGCCCAACTGATCGACGAACTTCCGCTGCCGCGCCCCAAATTCGAGATCTTCGTGTACTCACCCCGCGTTGAAGGTGTGCACCTGAGGTTCGGCCCCGTAGCACGGGGTGGGCTGCGCTGGTCGGATCGCCGCGACGACTTCCGTACCGAAATCCTCGGCCTGGTCAAGGCGCAAGCGGTGAAAAACGCTGTCATCGTGCCGGTCGGCGCCAAGGGCGGCTTCGTCGTCAAGCGTCCGTCGCTGCCAACCGGCGACCCCGCTACCGACCGCGACGCCACCCGCGCCGAAGGGGTCGCTTGCTATCAGCTGTTCATCTCGGGGTTGCTCGACGTCACCGACAACGTCGACCATGCGACCGGAGGCGTCAACCCACCACCCGAGGTGGTGCGGCGTGACGGCGACGACGCCTACCTCGTGGTGGCCGCGGACAAAGGCACTGCCACCTTCTCCGACATTGCCAACGATGTCGCCAAGTCCTATGGATTCTGGCTGGGCGACGCGTTCGCTTCGGGCGGATCGGTGGGTTACGACCACAAGGTGATGGGCATCACGGCCCGGGGAGCCTGGGAGGCCGTCAAACGGCATTTCCGGGAGATCGGGGTCGACACCCAGACCGAGGACTTCACCGTCGTGGGCATCGGCGACATGAGCGGCGACGTGTTCGGCAACGGCATGCTGCTGAGCAAACACATCCGGCTGATCGCCGCCTTCGACCACCGGCACGTCTTCCTCGACCCGAACCCCGACGCCGCGGTGTCGTGGGCGGAACGCCGGCGGATGTTCGAGCTGCCTCGGTCCAGCTGGAACGACTACGACAAATCCCTAATCAGCGAGGGTGGCGGCGTGTACAGCCGCGAGCAGAAAGTCATCCCGGTCAGCGCGCAGGTCCGCGCCGCCCTCGGCATCGAGAGCTCGGTCGAGGGCGGGGTCGTCGAGATGGCGCCGCCCAACCTGATCCGGGCGATACTGCAGGCGCCGGTGGACCTGTTCTTCAACGGCGGCATCGGCACGTACATCAAGGCCGAGTCCGAGTCGGACGCCGATGTCGGCGATCGCGCCAACGATCCGGTACGGGTTAACGCGAACCAAGTGCGCGCCAAAGTCATTGGCGAAGGCGGCAATCTCGGAGTTACGGCATTGGGCCGCGTCGAATTCGACCTGTCAGGCGGCCGGATCAACACCGACGCGCTGGACAACTCGGCCGGCGTGGACTGCTCGGATCATGAGGTCAACATCAAGATCCTGATCGACTCGCTGGTGAGCGCGGGCAAGGTTCGAGCCGACGAACGCACACAGCTGCTGGAGTCGATGACCGATGAGGTCGCCCAGCTGGTGCTCACCGACAACGAACATCAGAACGACTTGATGGGCACCAGCCGCGCCAACGCGGCCAGCCTGCTACCGGTGCACGCGATGCAGATCAAGTACCTGGTGGCCGAGCGGGGGGTCAACCGCGAATTGGAGGCGCTGCCCTCGGAGAAGGAGATCGCGCGGCGCTCCGAGGCCGGAATTGGGCTCACCTCGCCCGAACTCGCCACCCTGATGGCGCACGTCAAGCTCGGGCTCAAAGAGGAGGTACTGGCCACCGAGCTGCCGGACCAGGATGTCTTCGCCTCCAGGCTGCCCGGGTACTTCCCGACGCCGCTGCGCGAACGGTTCACCCCGGAGATCCGTTCCCACCAGTTGCGCCGCGAGATCGTCACCACCATGCTGATCAATGACCTGGTGGACACCGCCGGCATCACTTATGCATTCCGGATCGCCGAAGACGTTGGTGTCACGCCGATCGACGCCGTGCGCACCTATGTCGCCATCGATGCCATCTTCGGGGTGGGTCACATTTGGCGTCGGATCCGTGCGGCGAACTTGCCTGTTGCGCTGTCGGACCGGTTGACGCTCGACACCCGTCGGCTGATCGACCGTGCCGGGCGCTGGCTGCTCAACTACCGTCCGCAGCCGTTGGCCGTCGGCGCCGAGATCAACCGATTCGCAGCAATGGTCAAAGCACTGACGCCGCGCATGTCGGAGTGGTTGCGTGGCGACGACAAGGCCATTGTCGAAAAAACGGCCGCGGAATTCGCATCGCTTGGTGTGGCAGAAGACTTGGCCTACCGGGTCGCAACCGGCCTATACCGCTACAGCCTGCTCGATATTATCGACATCGCCGACATCGCTGACATCGACGCAGCCGAGGTCGCTGATACCTATTTCGCTCTGATGGACCGGCTGGGCACCGACAGCCTGCTGACCGCGGTGTCCCATCTGCCCCGAAACGATCGGTGGCATTCGTTGGCGCGCTTGGCGATTCGTGACGACATCTACGGTGCGCTGCGGTCGTTGTGCTTCGATGTGCTAGCCGTGGGGGAGCCCGACGAGAGCAGTGCAGAGAAGATCGCCGAGTGGGAACACCTCAGCGCCTCCCGGGTGGCGCGGGCGCGCCGGACGCTCGACGACATCCGCGACAGTGGTCAGACGGATTTGGCGACGCTGTCAGTGGCGGCGCGGCAGATCCGCCGCATGACACGAACGAGCGGGCGAGGAATTTCGGGGTGAGCGTCGGGTTCGTCGCGCCGGTGGGAGTGCGTTGGTCCGACATCGACATGTACCAGCATGTCAACCACGCCACCATGGTCACGATTCTCGAAGAGGCGCGGGTCCCGTTTCTCAAGGACGCTTTTGGCGCCGACATCACCTCCACCGGTCTGCTGATCGCCGATGTCCGGGTGACCTACAAGGGCCAACTGCGGTTGGCTGATTCGCCGCTGCAGGTGACGATCTGGGTGAAGCGGCTGCGGGCGGTCGACTTCACGCTTGGGTACGAGGTGCGGTCGGTCAACGCCGAGCTCGCTTCGAAGCCCGCCGTCATCGCCGAGTCACAACTGGCCGCGTTCCACATCGAGGAACAGCGGTTGGTGCGACTATCGCCACATCATCGGGAGTACCTGCAACGGTGGCTACGGGAATAGGGGAGGAAATCCGGGACGGAGCCGAGCGTGGGTTGTGGCTTCCCGACCCGGCCCAGCGCGCGGATCTGGCCACGTTCGTGGATCACGCGCTGCGGCTCGACGATGCCGCGGTCATCCGAATACGCGCACGGTCTGCCGGATTGCTATCGGCTTGGGTAGCAACGGGTTTCGATGTGCTGGCCAGTCGGGTGGTGGCCGGCAAAGTGCGACCCGATGATCTGTCGGTGGGGGCACCGGGACTGGCGCACGGTTTGGCCATAATGGATGCCGCGGGCTATGTCGATCCCGGTTACTCGATGGACTCGGCGTGGCGGGGTGGGTTACCCCCGGAATCCGGCTTCACCCACCTTGACGACGTACCGGCCCGGGTGGTGCTGGACCTGGCGCAGCGTGGCGCGCGGCTGGCCAAGGAGCACGGCAGCTCCCATGGTCCGCCGGTCTCGCTGCTCGACCAGGAGGTCGTTCAGGTCAGCTCGGCGGACGTCGTCGTGGGGCTGCCAATGCGCTGCGTGTTCGCTTTGACCGCAATGGGTTTCCTGCCGCAGTCACCGGAAGCGATCGACGCGGACGAGATGATCCGGGTACGGATCCTGCCGACGTGGTTGCGTCTCGACGCCCGCTTCGGCTCGGTTTACCGGCGCCGCGGCCATGCGGCGCTGGTGCTGCGGTGACGCCGACCGATTCGAGATCGAATCCCGCCCGGATCGCCTGTGACAGTGCCCGTTGCGGATCGGGCAACAGGTGGTGACGTACCCGGATTTCGGTTCCGCTGGGTCGCAGTCATACGCAAAGTGGATCGACGGATCTGGTGTCTTCCTCCAGTGCCAGCCGCAGGGGAGTGACGACGGAATCGGGGGTTCCGGCGAGATAGTTCAGCGCAAGCGCTTGTAGAGCGTTTGCGAGTGAGCGGACGGCATCGCTCAACTCGGCGGGCGTCGCGGGCTCCGCACTGAGACGCCTCAGGAGGTAGTCGCCGCCGCTATAGAGCGCGAGGCGTGCGTTGGCCGCCACCGCTAGATCACCGGTAGGGTCACCGGGTACCGGGTTGGCTTGGTTGGTATTCAAAATGGCTGCCTGACGCACGATCCGGTGTGCGGCGCAGACGTGTTCCTTCGCATCGGAAACCTGTTGGTCGGTGAACGTGGGCGCCGATGGAGTCGCTACTGGATCGCTGTGCGGTTGCGGGTGGAACCACCCGACGATGCCAACGCCTAACGCGACGACCGCAACGGCTAGGGTCGCCAGGATAGACCACCGCCCGGGCGATCGCGGAGTCGTTGGGGGTGCCGACTGCGACGATCCGTCCCGGTCTGGTGCGGGCACCCCCCACGGGGGACCCTGCTCGGGATAGGGTTCGACAAACGGAGTATCCGACATCGGCCGATGGTATCGCTGACCGCCGACGGCGCTACCGCGCCGACCGACGACTCTCGCGTGGCCATCCCCCTACCTGCTACACCAGCCAGGCCGCGGCGTTGGGTGGCAACCGGCCGTCCACCAACGGCGAGCTGGCCAGCAGCAGCTCGCCCGCCGGCAGTGCGAGCGGCCGGTCGCCGGCGTTGAGGGCGCACACCAGCCCGCCGGGGCGGCGGAATAGCAGCGCACTGCGCGGTGCGGTGAGCCACTCGATGTCACCACCGTCGAATTCGGCACGCTCCCTGCGTAGTTGGAGCGCGCGCCGGAAGAACGACAACGTTGAGTCGGCATCGGCGAGCTGCTTTTCGACGGTCAGCGCCGCCCATTCCGGCGGCATCGGCAACCAGGTGTCGGCGCACGTAGAAAACCCGAATGGGGGGTCCTGGCCCGACCACGGAATCGGGACCCGGCAGCCATCGCGACCGCGTTCGGTATGTCCCGAGCGTTCCCAGGTCGGGTCCTGCAGCGCCTCGTCCGGCAGCTCCACGTCCGGCAAGCCCAGTTCTTGACCGTTGTAGAGGAACACCGCACCCGGCAGGGCAAGCAGCACCAGCGCCATTGCCCACGCCCGGCGCAGCCCGATCTCGCCGCCGCCATACCGGGTGACTTCGCGTCCCACGTCGTGGTTGGCCAGCGTCCAGGTGGGGGTGGCATTTTCGATCGCCGCGGCGGCCAACGAGTTGCGCACCGCGTCGCGAATTTCGGCGGCGTTGAAATCGATCCGCGCCAGCCGGAAATTGAAACCGAGATGCAGTTCGTCGGGCCGCAGATACTCCGCCCACCGGGCGTTGTCGTGCACCCACACCTCGCCGACGGTCACCGCTCCGGGGTACTCGTCGATCACCGTCCGGATGCCGCGGTGAATCGCGTGCACGTCCGGGTGGTTGAAGCGTGGGTCGTCATCGGTGTGGTGCAGCACCTCGATGCCAAGATCCTGCGAATCCGGCAGACCTTCCGGCTTGGCCATGCCGTGCGCCACGTCGATGCGGAACCCGTCCACGCCGCGTTCCAGCCAGAAGCGCAGCGTCTTCTCGAAGTCGTCGAAGACATCTGAGTTGTCCCAGTTCAGATCGGGCTGCTCGGTATCGAAAAGGTGCAGATACCACTGGCCGGGAGTGCCGTCCGCTTCGACCACCCGTGTCCAGGCCGGTCCGCCAAACACCGATTCCCAGTTGTTCGGCGGGAGCGTGCCGTCGGGGTCGCGACCGTCGCGAAAGAAATAGCGTTCCCGTGCTGGGCTGCCCGGGGCGGCCGCCAGTGCGGCCTGAAACCAGGGGTGCGCCGAGCTGGTGTGGTTGGGCACCACGTCCATGGTGACCTTGATGCCCCGCAGATGTGCCGCCGAGATCAGCCGTTCGAACGCGGCCATACCGCCGAACAGCGGGTCGATGTCACGGGGATCGGCGACGTCGTATCCGTGGTCTGCCATTGGCGAGACGGTGACGGGGTTGATCCAGATCGCATCGACACCGAGCCGTTGCAGGTG
Organism: Mycobacterium decipiens; assembly: GCF_963853665.1. Lineage (NCBI taxonomy): Bacteria > Bacillati > Actinomycetota > Actinomycetes > Mycobacteriales > Mycobacteriaceae > Mycobacterium > Mycobacterium decipiens. Next base: position 3,604,636 of record NZ_OY970459.1, on the reverse strand, counting down.
GTCAAGCCGGGCCGCCAGTCCGTCCAGGTCGCCGACTCCATCACCGGTGCTGTCGGAGAACGACCGCGGATAGACCTGGTAGAAGACCGCGCGCGACCACCACGGCGCATTCATGTGGCCGGCCATCAAAACGAGGAGTTGACGAGTGAGTGGGCGGCCATCTCCAGATAGTCGAGCAACTCCCGACGGTGCTCGTCGTCGAGTGTCTTCGAGTCGATGGAGGCGACGGCGGTGTGCATGCACCGCAACCAGGCGTCACGCTCGAGGGGAGTGATCCGGAAGGGGGCGTGCCGCATGCGCAGCCGGGGGTGGCCACGTCGCTCCGAGTAGGTTCGCGGGCCACCCCAATACTGCTCGAGAAACATCCGCAATCGTTCCTCGGCGGCCACCAGATCCTCTTCGGGATACACCTGGCGCAGTATCTCGTCCTCGGCGACCTGCGCATAGAAACGCGACACGATCGCGTCGAAGGTGTTGGCACCGCCGACAGCGTCATAGAAAGACTTTGGCATCTGATCCATCCCCTCCATTGTGGTCCATTTGCCGGGGCGGACCTGCCGGCCCCCGGTTTGTTCACCGGAGCGACACGGCGTGGACGTGGCATTTGGCGTGCGATTGGCCGCGAATCATGGTGGACTGTTCCGCGGAGGATCTATGGCGCACGGCAAGAAGCGCCGCGGCCACCGCAGTTCGGGTGCCGCGGCAGGCGTAACCGGGCCCGCCGCATGCCTGCACAGCGTCGACACCCATCCGCCCAACCGCCACGAGAGCGCATCGATCTGGAATCGCCGGCGGGTGCTGTTGCTGAACTCGACTTACGAACCGCTTACCGCGTTGCCGATGCGCCGCGCCATCATCATGGTCATCTGCGGTAAGGCTGACGTGGTGCACGACGACCCAGCCGGGCCGGTCATCCACTCGGCGACCCGCTCGATCGTGGTGCCATCGGTGATCCAACTGCGGTCCTACGTCCGGGTTCCCTACCGGGCCCGGGTCCCCATGACCCGCGCCGCGCTGATGCACCGTGACCGCTTCTGCTGCGCCTACTGCGGCGCCAAGGCCGACACCGTCGACCACGTGGTACCGCGCAGCCGCGGTGGTAGCCACTCGTGGGAGAACTGCGTTGCGTGCTGCTCGCCGTGTAATCACCGTAAGGGGGACAAGCTGCTCACCGAACTTGGCTGGGCGTTGCGCCGTGCGCCGCTGCCGCCGACCGGCCAGCATTGGCGGTTGCTGTCCACGGTCAAAGACTTGGACCCGTCCTGGGCGCGATACCTCGGTGAGGGTGCGGCCTGAAAACTCGGTGGGATACGGTTTGCTCGTGAGCGCTATGGAGATCCACCTCTTCTTTGTCGGAATTCCGTTGTTGTTGGTGGTCGTGCTGTCGGTGCTGATCTGGTCCCATAAGGGCCCGCATCCCGCGACCTACAAACTGTCGGAGCAATGGACACATCCGCCCATCCTGTGGGCCGCCACCGACGAGGTCGTCGGTAGCGCCCACGGCGGGCATGGGCACGACGCTTCAGATTTCACGGTTGGAGGTGGCGCCAGTGGCACATGGTGATGTTGCGACGATCGAGCACGCCGAGCTGCCCGAGGGCTGGGTGCTGACCACCAGTGGACGGATCTCCGGGGTCACCGAGCCCGGGGAACTGTCCGTGCATTACCCATTCTCGATCAACGACCTCGTCGCCGTCGACGACGCGCTGACCTACGGGTCGCGGGCGTCCAAGGCGAGGTTCGCCGTCTACCTGGGCGAACTGGGTAGTGACACCGCCGCACGGGCCCGAGAGATTCTGGCCAAGGTGCCGACCCCGGACAACGCCGTGCTGATCGCGGTCTCGCCCAACCAGTGCGCCATCGAGGTGGTCTACGGTTCGCAAGTCCGGGGCCGTGGTGCCGAGTCGGCGGCTCCGCTCGGGGTCGCGGCCGCGTCCGCAGCGTTCGAGCAGGGCGAACTGATTGACGGGCTGGTCAGCGCGATCCGCGTGCTCAGCGCCGGTATCGCGCCGGCCTAGTTGCTCGCCCGCGAGCGTCCTCAGATGTGCGGTCCGCGCGGCGTGTCGGCGTACAGGCACTCAGTGTCAGGGTGGCAGTGCCGCATTCGCGGGGGATTTCAGACAGCGGCGTCGAAGGTGCGGGCCTTCAACGACCGCTTCACCGCGGCCTGGCCCTCTAGCACCAGCCGGCGCAACGCCGGCGGAATCTCAGGGGCGCTCAGGAACTTATCGGCGGCGGCGATACCCTCCTCGCTGATGTCCCAGTAGGGATACAGGCCGATCACCACCGATTGCGCGACTTCGCTGGATCGCCGTTCCCACACTCCGGGGATCGCCTGGAAGTAGCGTGCGGTTAACGGCTTGAGCAGCTCGCCTTGTCCGGGCGCGGCAATGCCCGCGATGATCGCGCGGCCGGTGGCGTTGGCCAGGGTGTCGTCCTCGACCACCGTGCTGAATGCCTCATCCTTGACGTCGAATTGCGGCCGTGCCGCGCGGGCCTGGGCGGCATGCCGCTTGCCGGCAGCTGTCGGGTCGCGGTGGGCTTCGGTGTCGATTCTCGGTGACGCCGGCCCGTCGGCGTCGATGGCGCCGGCGGTGGCCAGCGCGGTCACCATGCGCCAGCGCAGGTCGGTATCGACGTCCAAGCCCGCCAATCCGCGTTTGGCGGGATCACCCTCGAGCAAGGCCGCCAGGGTCTCCACCTGCCGGGCGGACAATACCGACGAGCACAGCGAGTTGATATAGGCCAGCTGATGGTCCGATCCGGGCTCGGCTTCGCGCGCTAACTCCAACAGCCGGTCGGCGAACCGCGGCCACCCCTGCTCGCGGGCCCAGCCGGGCTCGGCATAGGACCCCAACGCCGTCTGCGCCTGCAGCAGTAGCCGCTGCGCCACCCCGACCTCGGTTTCGGCGTGCACGCCGCCGGACACTAGCGCGACGAAATCCCGGGCGCGCAGTTCGGCCTCGCGGGTCATCTCCCAGGCCGCTGACCACACCAGCGTGCGCGGTAGTGGGTCAGCGATGTCAGCGATCCGCGCCAGCGCGGTCTGTAATGACTCGGCGTCCAGCCGCAGCGAACAGTAGGTCAGGTCGTCGTCGTTGACCAGAATCAGTTTCCCGCGCGAAACACCAACCAGCGCAGGGACGTTCGTGCTCGGACCCGAGACGTCGAGTTCCTCGCGGTGCACCCGCACCAGCTTGCCGGAACCGTTGGAACCGTCATCGTCGTAGATGCCCACCGCCAACCGATGCACCCTGGTCTCACCCGCACCGGGTGCAGCGCCGCTCTGTGTCACCGCGAACCGGGTAAACCTGCCCCCACTGCCGTCACTGTCGTCGATGTCGAAGTCCGCCCGCAACGTGTTGAGCCCAGTGGTCTTCAGCCACTGCTCGCCCCAATTCGACAGGTCACGGCCGGAGGCCTTTTCCAGCGCGGCCAGCAGATCATCGAAGGTGGCATTGCCGAAGGCGTGCCTGCGAAAGTAGTCGCGCAGCCCGGCCAGAAAGCGCTCCAGCCCGACATAGGCAACAAGCTGCTTGAGCACCGAAGCGCCCTTGGCGTAGGTGATCCCGTCGAAGTTCACCTCAACAGCGGCCAGGTCGGGGATGTCGGCGGCGATGGGGTGTGTCGACGGCAACTGGTCCTGGCGGTACGCCCACGACTTCTCGACCGTCGCAAACGTCGTCCAGGCCTCGGTGAATTCGGTGGCTTCGCTTTGGCACAGCACCGACGCGAAGGTGGCGAAAGACTCGTTCAGCCACAGGTCGTCCCACCACGTCATGGTGACCAGGTCGCCGAACCACATGTGGGCCATCTCATGCAGCACGGTTTCGGCGCGCCGTTCATACGATGCCCGGGTGACCTTGCTGCGGAAGACGTAGTCCTCGAGGAACGTCACCGCGCCGGCATTTTCCATTGCTCCGGCGTTGAATTCGGGGACGAAGAGCTGGTCGTACTTGCCGAACGCGTATGGCATGCCAAAGTGCTTGTGGTAGAAGCCGAATCCTTGCTTGGTCTGGGTGAACAGCCGCTCGGCGTCCATGTGTTCCGCCAGTGTGGCCCGGCAATAGATGCCGAGCGGGATCTCGCCGTGTTCGTCGCGGTAGGTGTCGTGCCAGGCGGCGTATGGCCCGGCGATCAAAGCCACCAGATAGGTGCTCATCCGCGGGGTGGTGGCGAAGGTATGAACCCCGTCTTCGGCGGAGGTGGGTGCGCCGTTGGAGACCACCTTCCAATGCGTAGGCGCGGTCACCCGCAGGTCGAAGGTGGCCTTGAGGTCGGGTTGGTCGAAGCACGCGAACACGCGTTTGGCGTCCGCGGTTTCGAACTGCGAGTACAGGTAGGTCTCGCCGTCAACCGGGTCAACGAACCGATGCAGGCCCTCGCCGGTGTTCGAGTAGCAGCAGTCGGCGTCGACGATGACGACGTTGCGGTCGGCCAGCCCGCGTAGCGGGATCCCGGTCGATTCGTCATATCCGGAGACGTCCAGGTCCCGGCCGTTGAGGCTGGCGCTGCGGACGGTGTCGGCGGCGATGTCGATGACCGTGTCGGCGCCGGCGAGCGCGTCGAACACCACGGTGGTGGTCGAGCGGAAAGTACGTTCGCCGGGAGCGCCTCCACTATCTGAGCCGTCGGTCAAATCGAGGCTGATCTGGTAGTTGTCGACGGTGATCAGGGCGGCGCGCTCGACGGCCTGGTCTCGGGTGAGGTTTGGAAGGGCCACGGCGTCCAACTTAAACGTGTCGGCGGGAACAGGCGTGGGGCGGCCACGGTTGTGCTGGGTGGCTATTGAACCGCCCCTAACTTTCTAGGACTTTCTAGGAGAGGACCCGCATATGCCCGAGAAGTCTGTCGCCGACTTTTGGTTCGATCCGCTGTGTCCGTGGTGCTGGATCACGTCACGCTGGATTCTCGAGGTCGAGAAGGTTCGTGATATCGAGGTGAACTTCCACGTCATGAGCTTGGCGATACTCAACGAAAACCGGGAAGACCTGCCCGAGCAGTATCGCGAAAACATAAAGAGAGCTTGGGGGCCGGTGCGGGTGGCGATCGCCGCCGAGCAGGCCCATGGCGCCGCCGTCCTGGACCCGCTGTACACCGCGATGGGTACCCGGATCCACAACCAGGACAACAAGGACCTCGACGAGGTCATCAAGCAGTCGCTGGCCGACGCGGGTTTGCCCGCGGAGCTGGCCGACGCCGCTGACAGCGACGCCTTCGACGACGCCCTGCGTAAGAGTCACCACGCCGGGATGGACGCGGTCGGCGACGACGTCGGCACGCCCACCATCCACGTCAACGGTGTAGCGTTCTTCGGCCCGGTGCTGTCAAAGATTCCGCGCGGCGAGGAAGCCGGAAAGCTCTGGGACGCCTCGGTGACCTTCGCGGCCTACCCACACTTTTTCGAGCTCAAGCGGACTCGCACCGAGCGGCCCGAATTCGACTAGACGCCGACTCCCTCTCGCCGGGCGCCCGCCGACGCCGGTCGCAGCCTCGTGCAGAATGTCGGGCATGCGCGTCTACCTGGGGGCCGACCACGCCGGATACGAACTTAAGCAGCGGATCGTTGAGCACCTCAGGGAATCCGGACACGAGCCGATCGACTGCGGCGCGTTCGGCTACGACGCCGACGACGATTACCCCGCGTTCTGCATTGCGGCCGCCACGCGCACGGTGTCTGACCCGGACAGCCTGGGCATCGTGCTGGGCGGATCGGGCAACGGTGAGCAGATCGCCGCGAACAAGGTGCCCGGGGCCCGCTGCGCGCTGGCGTGGAGTGTGCAGACCGCGGCGCTGGCCCGCGAGCACAACAATGCCCAGTTGATCGGCATCGGCGGCCGCATGCACACCGTTGCCGAGGCGTTGGCTATCGTCGACGCCTTCGTGTCCACGCCTTGGTCGAAAGCGCAGCGCCACCAACGCCGCATCGACATTCTCGCCGAGTACGAACGTACTCACGACGCGCCGCCGGTACCCGGCGCCCAGGGCTGAGAGCGCCCGTGCCCGAAGGGCATACCCTGCACCGGCTGGCCCGGTTACACCAGCGCCGGTTCGCCGGTGCACCGGTTTCGGTGTCCAGCCCCCAGGGGCGATTCGCCGATTCGGCTGCCGCGCTGGACGGCCGCGTGTTGCGGCGGGCCAGTGCCTGGGGCAAGCATCTCTTCCATCACTACGCTGGCGGTCCGGTGGTGCATGTACATCTCGGGCTCTACGGCACCTTCACCGAATGGGCACGCCCCCGGGCCGGGTTGCTTCCCGACCCGGTCGGGCAGGTGCGGATGCGGATGGTCGGCGCCGAATTCGGCACGGACTTGCGCGGCCCGACGGTATGTGAGGTAATCGACGACGGCCAGGTCGCCGACGTGGTTGCCAGGCTGGGACCCGATCCGTTGCGCGGCGACGCCGACCCGTCGTGGGCATGGTCCCGGATCACCAAGTCTCGCAGGCCTATTGGTGCACTGTTGATGGACCAAACGGTGATCGCCGGTGTTGGGAACGTCTACCGCGCTGAGTTGCTGTTTCGGCACCGCATCGACCCGTACCGGCCCGGCCGCGGGATCGGCGAGCCGGACTTCGACGCAGCCTGGACCGATCTGGTGTCGCTTATGAAGGTCGGCTTGCGCCGCGGCAAGATCATCGTGGTACGTCCCGAACACGACCATGGTCCGCCGTCATATCGGCCCGACCGGCCCCGCACCTACGTGTACCGCCGGGCCGGCGAAGCGTGTCGGGTGTGTGGGGGAGTGATCCGCACGGCACTCCTCGAGGGCCGCAACGTCTTCTGGTGCCCGACCTGTCAGACCTGACCGGCCGGCGGCCACCGGTCTAAGCGGCGTTTACCCCTAGCGCGGCGTAGACCTCGTTGGACAGGGCGACGCTGCGCGGGTCCGCGTTGGCCTGGGTGGCGTCGAAGCGGTTCATGACGTACGCGTAGCCGATCCGGTGCTCAATGTCGACGAACCCGAACGAGCCGCCGAGGCCGCCGTGCCCGAAAATCCGAGGGTTGGGTCCGTTGACGCCGCGCTGATTGAGCATGTAGCCCAGGCCCCAGCCATGGTCGGCGACCCTCGGCCCGAGCACCAGATCGGTGTCGAAGCCGCCCTGCGAAACCCGGACCCGGTCCATCTGTGCGCGACTGAGCAGTCTTTCCTGGGCGAGCGCGTTGTAGAACGTCGCCAGCCCCAATGCTGACACCTGTCCGTTGGTGCCGGGGAACTCGATCTGGCGCCACAGCTGCAGGTCGTTGGAGCCGAGTTCGTCGTCGGGGGCGAATCCCATCGACACCGACAATGCGGCCTTGGGGTGATCGTCCAGGCTGGTGGGGTCGCCGGGGGCCTGGACGTCGGCCAGCACTTGGCGGATGTGTGGCTTGTTGACCCGATCGGCGCAGCGGCCCTGTTCGGTCGGATGCAAGCCGATGTGGATGTCGGCGCCCAGCGGCTTAGCGATCTCGGTGCGCAGGTACTGACCGACCGTGCGCCCGGTGACCCGGCGGAACACCTCGCCGAGGATGAAACCGAAGGTGGTCATGTGGTAGCCCTGCGCGGTACCCGGCTCCCACCACGGTTCGGCGGCGGCCAGCTGGTCACAGACAAAGTCCCAGTCGGCGACCTGCTCCCAGCTCAGCCGTTGGCGCGGCCCGATAGCGCCGGAGCGGTGGCTTAGCACCATTGCCAGGGTGATGGTCTCCTTGCCGGCCTGCCCGAATTCGGGCCAGTAGTCCGCCACCGGCGCGTACAGGTCAAGCTCACCGCGGTCGGCGAGCCGATGGACACAGGTGGCGGTAAGTGCCTTAGTGCCGGACAGCACGGTGGACAGCGTGTCGTGTTGCCACGGCCGGGTACCGGCGGCGTCGGCGAAACCGCCCCACAGGTTAACGACGAGATCGCCGTCCACCCACACCGCGACGGCCGCGCCGATCTCGTTGTGCAGTACAAAGTTGCGCTCGAACGCGTCGCGTACCTTGACGAACTTCGACGCGCATGAGCCCTTGACATCGACGTCGCTCATGGCGCCTTTGCTGGAGCGGGCGACGGGAATCGAACCCGCGTCGCTAGTTTGGAAGACTAGGGCTCTACCATTGAGCTACGCCCGCGTGTATTAGTCGAGCGCGACTGTACGTGGCGAAGGACATCAAATCTAATCGGAGCCGTTTTGAGACCTCCTCGTGAGGTCTGACGAGGTCATTTCGGGCCCGGCCGCGCCGGGCCGTAGGATCGCGAGGTCAGCGCGGGGTGTAGCGCAGCTTGGTAGCGCATCCGCTTTGGGAGCGGAAGGCCGCAGGTTCAAATCCTGTCACCCCGACCAGCCGACCATTATCGACACCAAGGAGCACACCCGTGAAGAGCACCGTCGAGCAGTTGAGCCCCACCCGGGTTCGCATCAATGTGGAGGTGCCTTTCGCCGAGCTCGAGCCCGATTTCCAGCGGGCCTACAAGGAGCTCGCCAAACAGGTACGGTTGCCCGGCTTTCGGCCGGGGAAGGCGCCGGCCAAACTGCTCGAGGCGCGGATCGGCCGAGAGGCGATGCTCGATCAGATCGTCAACGATGCGTTGCCGAGCCGGTACGGACAGGCGGTGGCCGAGTCGGAGGTCCAACCGCTGGGTCGGCCCGACATCGAGGTGACCAAAAAGGAGTACGGCCAGGATCTGACCTTCACCGCCGAGGTCGACATCCGCCCCAAGATCACCCTTCCGGACCTGGGCGCACTTGCGGTCTCGGTGGATCGGATCGAGGTCAGCGACGAGGACGTCGATGCCGAGCTGCAGTCGCTACGCGCGCGGTTCGGCACCCTGACCGACGTGGACCGGCCAGTGGCCGTTGGCGACTTCGTCTCGATCGACCTGTCCGCCACCGTCGACGGGGAGGACGTACCGAACGCCGCCGCCGAGGGCCTGTCCCACGAGGTCGGCTCCGGCCGACTCATCGCCGGTCTCGACGACGCGGTTGTCGGGTTGTCCACCGATGAGTCCCGGGTCTTCACCGCCAAGCTGGCGGCCGGCGAACACGCCGGACAGGAAGCGCAAGTGACCGTCACGGTTAGGTCGATCAAGGAGCGCGAATTACCAGAGCCCGACGACGAATTCGCGCAGCTAGCCAGCGAGTTCGACACAATCGAGGAGTTGCGGGCCAACCTCACCGACCAGGTGCGCCAGGCTAAGCGCACCCAGCAGGCCGAGCAGATTCGAAACGCCACCATCGACGCGTTACTTGACCAGGTCGATGTGCCGTTGCCGGAGTCGTATGTGCAGGCCCAGTTCGACAGCGTCCTGCACAGCGCGCTGCGCGGTCTCGATCACGACGAAGCGAGGTTCAATGAGTTGCTCGTCGAGCAAGGCTCGTCGCGCTCGGCGTTCGATGCTGAGGCCCGCAGCGCCTCGGAGAAAGACGTCAAGAGGCAGTTGTTGCTGGATGCCCTGGCCGATGACCTCAAGGTCCAGGTCGGCCAGGATGATCTGACTGAACGACTGGTCGCGACGTCTCGGCAATATGGCATCGAGCCGCAGCAGCTGTTCGGCTATCTCCAAGAGAACAACCAGTTGCCGAGCATGTTCGCCGACGTGCGGCGCGAGCTGGCGATCCGGGCGGCAGCCGAGGCGGCAACGGTCACCGACACCGACGGAAACACGATCGACACCAGTGAATTCTTCGGTAAGCGGGCTCCGGAGGCCGAGCCGGCAGGCGAGGCTACCGAGGCCGACAAGTTGGACCCCGAGGCCGACGAGGATGCGTTGCAGGAGTCGTCCGACTCCGCGACAACATGACGCTGTGAGCGAACGTGCCCATTTCGGGGGGTGCGTGACCGCCAAACAGCCAGCCTGGTTGGTTAGTGTCGGTGCATATGAGAACGGAAAGAAAGCAGGTAATCCAGTCGTGACTGACATGCGTTCGAACTCGCAGGGTCTTAGCCTCACGGACTCGGTCTATGAGCGTTTGCTCTCCGAGCGCATCATCTTCCTCGGCTCGGAGGTGAACGACGAGATCGCCAACCGGCTGTGCGCACAGATTCTGCTGCTCGCCGCCGAGGACGCCACCAAGGACATCTCCCTGTACATCAACTCCCCGGGTGGATCGATCAGCGCCGGCATGGCGATTTACGACACCATGGTGCTGGCGCCGTGTGACATCGCCACCTACGCCATGGGCATGGCCGCCTCGATGGGCGAGTTCCTGTTGGCGGCGGGCACCAAGGGCAAGCGCTACGCGCTGCCGCACGCTCGTATCCTGATGCACCAGCCGCTGGGCGGGGTGACTGGTAGCGCGGCCGATATCGCGATCCAGGCCGAGCAGTTCGCCGTCATCAAGAAGGAGATGTTCCGGCTCAACGCCGAATTCACCGGCCAACCGATCGAACGCATCGAGGCGGATTCGGATCGCGACCGCTGGTTCACCGCCGCCGAAGCCCTCGAATACGGTTTCGTCGACCACATCATCACCCGCGCCCACGTCAACGGAGAAGCGCAATGAATCCTGCAATCCAGCCCCAGGCGCGGTACATCCTGCCGTCCTTCATCGAGCACTCCAGCTTCGGCGTCAAGGAGTCCAACCCCTACAACAAGTTGTTCGAGGAACGCATCATCTTCCTCGGCGTCCAGGTCGACGATGCCTCGGCGAACGACATCATGGCGCAGCTGTTGGTGCTGGAATCGCTGGATCCCGACCGCGATATCACGATGTACATCAACTCGCCGGGTGGCGGGTTCACCTCGCTGATGGCGATCTACGACACCATGCAGTACGTGCGGGCCGACATCCAGACCGTGTGCCTGGGCCAGGCCGCCTCGGCTGCCGCGGTGCTGCTGGCCGCCGGAACACCGGGGAAGCGGATGGCGCTGCCCAACGCGCGGGTGCTGATTCACCAGCCGTCGTTGTCGGGCGTGATCCAGGGGCAGTTCTCCGATCTGGAAATCCAGGCCGCCGAGATCGAGCGGATGCGCACCCTGATGGAAACGACGCTGGCCCGCCACACCGGCAAGGACGCCACGGTAATCCGCAAGGACACCGACCGGGACAAGATCCTGACCGCGGAAGAGGCCAAGGACTACGGCATCATCGACACCGTTCTCGAGTACCGGAAGCTTTCCGCGCAGACCGCTTGAGCTGCGGGAGCTTAGCGACCGCTGTCCGGTGCTGGGCCGGAGGGAAACTGCCGCAAACCAAGGACGAAGGCGCCTGCCAGCAACACTGCGGCGCCGCTCAGTGCGAGCTGGATGCCGCGCATGAAGTCCGCGTCGGCGGCCCGCACTATCTCATCCGCCTGCGCTGCTGTGATGCGGTGTCGCGGCCCGATGAATGCTGCGTGGGCATGCGGGTTGGCGCTGTCCACGATGACGTCGACGACGATCGTGCGAACCAGGGGATCCGGTATTTGGTCGGCCATTCTTTCCGGCAGCGTGGCACCTAGCCAGGCGGCGACAATGGTTCCGAGGAAGGCGACGCCAAAAATTCCGCCCATCGACCGCTGCAGATTGAGCATGCCGGCGGCCATGCCGGCACGGTGATCGCCAACCTCGGTCATACCGATATGCAGCAGCGGCGTTGCGCAACCGCCGGCTCCCGCGCCGAACAGCGTGAGTCCGGTCAGGGCGACCGGTGGCACCTGGCTCATCGCGGTCGCGAATAGCGCCAACCCGATGACCATCGCCGCCAGACACGTCAGCACCAGGCGCCGGGGACCCCACTTGTTGACCGCCGCACCCGCCAGGAAACTCGCCACCCCGAAGCCCGCGGGGACCGGCAACATCATCAGACCCGCGTGCAGCGGAGAGAAGTCGCGCACGTTCTGGAAGTGCTGGGTGATCACCATCAAAGTTCCGAAAAAGCAGGACATCACCACGAAGTAGACGATCAGCACCGATCGGTACACCGGCTCGGAAAACAACTGGAGATCGATCAACGGGAAAGCCGCGCGGCGTTCGTGTCGGACGAACAGCCACATGAGCAGCATGGCTACTAGCAGCAAAGCCGTCACGAAGGGCGCGGACTGTAGCTCAAACCGGGGAGCCTCGATGATCGTGTATGCGATCACGGCGATCCCGGGTACGAACGTCAGCTGCCCCAACCAGTCGAGCTGAGTCGGGTCAGGATCGGCTGACTCGTCGACACCGATCAACGTCAGCAGCCACACGATTGCTCCGAGCGGAATGTTCACCAGGAACACGCTGCGCCAACCGAGGATTTCGACCATGACCCCGCCCAGCGCGGGGGCCGACGCCGCACCGACCATGCCAATGGCCATCCAGTTCGCTATCGCCCGCGCCTTCAATCGTGGGTCGGGAAAGGCGTGGCTTAGCAGGGCAAGCGACAGCACTGAGATGAAAGCCGCTCCCAAACCCTGGATCACCCGTGCCGTCGTGAAAAATGCCAGGCTGGCCGGTAGCACGCAGAGGGTAGAGCTGACGACGAACAGTGTGACCCCGAACAGATAGCCGCGCTTGCGGCCATAGCGATCGCCCAGCAAGGCGCAGCTCATCAGCACGGCCGCCATGCCCAGGCTGTATCCGGCGACCGCCCACTGAAGACCTTGCTCGCCGGTATGAAACACCTTTTGGATGCTGGGCAGCGCGACGTTGACGATGTTGACATCCACGAACACCATGAAGATGCCGAGCCCTGTCGCCACCACGGTCAGCCGCTGACGCGGTGTCATCGCGGGGCGGGAATCTGTGTTGTCGAGCGTGGGCAATCGGTCAGGATCCGATTGGAAGCCGTTGTCACCCATGGCCGGCCTTGGTCGTCGAGGTGAACACACAGAGCGGCTTGCGGCGCCAGGCGTGGCTGAATCGTACGCCCCCGCGCATCCCCGTCACGAAGCTCAACCCTAGGGAACTCGACGAGACCGCATGGGCATTTTGCACAAGAAGCGTGCTCACTGGCGGGTTTCCAGCGCGCGTGCGATCTCGGCAATGTCGTTCGGCCGTACCCGGCAGCATCCGCCGACTATTCGCGCGCCGGCCGATACCCATTGGGCGGCCAGTTGCGTGGAAAACCGCGCCGGCCCCACCCAGGCGCGGCGCCGGCGGTCCCACCGCTCTCCGCTGTTCGGGTAGACGATCAGCGGCTTGCCCATGTCGGCCAACGCCATTGCCGGCAACACGTCATCTGGCGCGCAGCAATTGACGCCCACGGCGACGATTTCGGGTACCCCGGCGGCCACCGCGAACGCTTCGGTGAGCGGTTGTCCGGCACGGGTTCGCATCCCGTCGATGGTATAGCTGAGCCAGGCCGGCGTACCCAACCGCCGCACCAGGTTGACCAGCGCTTCGGCCTCGTCGATATCGGGGATGGTTTCCAGAGCAAGCACGTCGGCGCCGGCATCGGCCAGCACCTCGAGCCGCGGCAGATGCCACCGCATCAAGGCCGCTACGGACATGCCGTAGCGGCCACGATATTCGGATCCGTCGGCGAGCGCGGCGCCATACGGCCCGACGGAGGCCGCGACCAAGAGACCACGAGCGCCGACCTCGGTGCGTGCGGTCCTGGCGAGTTCGACGCTGCGGCGCAGCAACCCGGCGGCATCCGCCCGGCCAATCCCGTGGGCCGCAAAGCCCTGGAACGACGCCTGGTAGCTGGCGGTCGTGGCAATCTTGGCCCCAGCACGGAAGTACGCGGTATGCACCGCGGTGATCTCGTGCGGAGCGTCCACCAGCAGCTTTGCCGACCACAACGGGTCGGACAGGTCATGCCCGCGTGCCTCGAGCTCGGTGGCCAGACCGCCATCGCTGGTCAGCACGGAATCGCTGACCAACCCCATAAGGTCACTGTAGGGTGTTCACCTGGGGGTCTGGCTGCTGCCGGGTCCGCCAGCTCGCTGGCCTCAGTGGTGTAACGACCGCGACACGCCAGAGACACGGATTGCGCGTCTAGGCGAGTGAGGCGCAGTCGGGCTATATGTTTCATTCAGACGAGAGGCGTGAATACCCCGAAAAATATCTAGGACGCTATTCGCCGCTAACGGTCGCGGCGGGCCGGAGCAAGCGGGTAGCGTCGGGGGATACACGCGGCATAGCAAGACGAACGGCGACCCAGGAAGTAGGCCATCAGCATCATGGCGCGCATAGGAGACGGTGGTGACCTGCTGAAGTGCTCGTTCTGCGGGAAGAGCCAAAAGCAGGTCAAGAAACTCATTGCCGGCCCTGGTGTGTACATCTGCGACGAGTGCATCGACCTGTGCAACGAGATCATCGAAGAGGAGCTCGCCGACGCCGACGATGTGAAACTCGACGAGCTACCCAAGCCCGCCGAAATCCGGGAGTTCCTTGAGGGTTACGTGATCGGGCAGGACACCGCCAAGCGGACGTTGGCCGTCGCGGTCTACAACCACTACAAGCGGATCCAGGCCGGCGAAAAGGGCCGTGACTCCAGATGTGAGCCCGTTGAGCTGACCAAGTCCAACATCTTGATGCTCGGACCTACCGGTTGTGGCAAGACCTACCTGGCCCAGACGTTGGCCAAGATGCTCAACGTGCCGTTTGCCATCGCCGACGCCACTGCGCTGACTGAGGCCGGCTACGTCGGCGAGGACGTCGAGAACATCCTGCTGAAACTCATTCAGGCCGCCGATTATGACGTCAAGCGCGCCGAGACCGGCATCATCTACATCGACGAGGTAGACAAGATCGCCCGCAAGAGCGAGAACCCGTCGATAACCCGTGACGTCTCCGGTGAGGGCGTTCAGCAGGCCCTGCTGAAAATTCTGGAGGGCACCCAGGCATCGGTTCCCCCGCAGGGCGGCCGCAAGCACCCACACCAGGAGTTCATCCAGATCGACACCACCAACGTGCTGTTCATCGTCGCGGGTGCGTTCGCCGGTTTGGAGAAGATCATTTACGAGCGCGTCGGCAAACGTGGCCTGGGCTTCGGCGCCGAGGTCCGCTCCAAGGCGGAGATCGACACCACCGACCACTTCGCCGATGTGATGCCGGAGGACCTGATCAAATTCGGCTTGATCCCCGAGTTCATTGGGCGCCTCCCGGTGGTTGCCTCGGTCACCAACCTGGACAAGGAGTCGTTGGTCAAGATCTTGTCCGAGCCGAAGAATGCTCTGGTCAAGCAGTACACCCGGCTGTTCGAGATGGACGGCGTCGAGCTGGAATTCACCGACGATGCGCTGGAAGCGATCGCCGATCAGGCGATCCACCGTGGCACCGGTGCCCGTGGTCTGCGAGCGATCATGGAAGAGGTCCTGCTGCCCGTGATGTACGACATCCCAAGCCGCGACGACGTCGCCAAAGTCGTGGTCACCAAGGAGACCGTGCAGGACAACGTGTTGCCGACGATCGTGCCGCGCAAGCCGTCACGTTCGGAGCGCCGCGACAAGAGCGCGTAATTCCGCGTCCACTAGATGTCGGGCACCGTTGTCGCAGTGCCGCGGCGGGTAGCGCGCGCTCTTGACCTACTGAACTTCTCATTGGCCGATGTTCGCGATGGCCTGGGCCCTTATCTGTCGATATACCTTCTGCTGATCCACGATTGGGATCAAGCCTCGATCGGGCTCGTCATGGCGGTCGGCGGCATCGCGGCGATCGTGGCGCAGACGCCGGTGGGCGCCCTGGTGGACCGGACGACGGCCAAGCGAGCGTTGGTAGTCGCCGGCGCGGTGTTGGTCACCGCTGCTACGTTGGCGATGCCGCTGTTTCCCGGCCTGTATTCAATCTCGTTGCTGCAGGCAGTTACTGGAATCGCCAGCTCGGTTTTCGCTCCGGCGTTGGCCGCGATCACCTTGGGTGCCGTTGGTCCCCAGTTTTTCGCCAGACGGATTGGGCGCAACGAAGCTTTCAACCACGCCGGCAACGCGTCGGCCGCTGCGGCGACAGGCGGGCTGGCCTACTTCTTCGGGCCCGTGGTGGTGTTCTGGGTGCTCGCCGGCATGGCAATGCTGAGCGTGGTGGCAACGCTGCGGATTCCGCCCGACGTGATCGACCACGACGTGGCGCGCGGCATGGACCATGCGCCCGGAGAGCCGCATCCGCAGCCGTCGCGGTTCACCGCGCTCCTGCACAACCGCAAATTGATGATCTTCGCGGCGGCGGTTGTCGCGTTTCACTTCGCTAATGCGGCCATGCTGCCGCTGGTTGGCGAGCTGTTGGCGTTGCACAACAAAGACGAGGGAACGGCACTGATGTCGTCCTGCATCGTCGCCGCGCAGGTCGTGATGGTGCCGGTGGCATACGTGGTCGGCAGCAAGGCCGACGCCTGGGGGCGAAAGCCTATCTTTCTGGTGGGATTCGCTGTCTTGACCGCTCGCGGGTTCCTCTACACGCTGTCGGATAACTCGTACTGGTTGGTGGGCGTGCAACTGCTCGATGGTATTGGAGCCGGCATTTTCGGGGCGCTGTTCCCCCTTGTTGTCCAGGACGTCACGCACGGAACCGGCCATTTCAATATCAGCCTCGGGGCGGTAACCACGGCGACCGGCATTGGTGCCGCGCTGTCCAATCTCGTTGCCGGCTGGATCGTGGTCGTCGCGGGCTACAACGTGGCATTCATGTCGCTGGGCGCGCTCGCCGGCGCCGGCTTCGTCCTGTACTTGCTCGCGATGCCGGAAACGGCGGATTCTCGTGTGCGGTCTCGGCCGGACCCCGGGGAAAAGTGACCAATACCACAGTTTTGGGTTGTCGTCCTCGCCACCCCTCGCTGACTTCGGCTTTTGGTTGTTTGCCGGCTGCATATGTTCGTTCGCAGACGGTTATACACCCCATGGGAAGTGTCATAATCGGTACCGCCAGTGACACAAATCGTGAGGCGTGGGGGGTGTCACTCCGACGACGCGTAACCTGAAGCTGCAGCGCGGAGTGCCTGTCCGATGGCAGATGGAAGGCGGAGACGTGGATCCGAACGGCAGCGAAGCCGGGTCAGAGTCTCATGACGTGGCGTCACATGCCGCGCCCGACCGGCAACGCCTGGAAAATGTGGTTATCCGGTTCGCCGGGGACTCCGGCGACGGTATGCAGCTGACCGGCGACCGTTTCACATCGGAGGCAGCGCTTTTCGGGAATGACCTGGCGACCCAGCCGAACTACCCGGCCGAGATCCGGGCCCCCGCCGGCACTTTGCCCGGGGTTTCGTCGTTCCAGATACAAATAGCCGATTACGACATCCTGACCGCCGGTGACCGGCCCGACGTCCTGGTCGCCATGAACCCGGCAGCGTTGAAGGCCAATATCGGAGACCTGCCGCTCGGCGGAATGGTGATCGTGAATTCGGACGAATTCACCAAGCGCAACCTGACGAAAGTGGGTTACGTGACGAACCCGCTGGAGTCCGGCGAGCTGTCGGAATACGTCGTGCACACCGTCGCAATGACCACGTTGACCCTTGGTGCCGTCGAGGCGATCGGCGCGTCCAAGAAGGACGGCCAGCGCGCTAAAAACATGTTCGCGCTTGGCCTGTTGTCGTGGATGTACGGGCGGCCGATCGAAACCAGTGAGAACTTCATCAGGGAGAAGTTCGCCCGCAAGCCCGAAATCGCGGAGGCCAACGTGCTGGCCCTCAAGGCGGGCTGGAACTACGGCGAAACCACTGAGGCGTTTGGCACCACCTACGAGATATCGCCGGCGACTTTGCCGCCCGGCGAGTACCGGCAGATTTCGGGCAACACCGCGCTGGCCTACGGAATCGTCACCGCCGGTCAGCTCGCCGACCTTCCGGTCGTGCTCGGCAGTTATCCGATTACCCCGGCGTCGGACATTCTGCATGAACTGTCCAAGCACAAAAATTTCAATGTCATGACCTTCCAGGCTGAAGACGAGATCGGTGGTATCTGTGCTGCGCTGGGCGCCGCCTACGGTGGCGCGTTGGGAGTCACCAGCACTTCGGGACCGGGCATTTCGCTGAAGTCCGAAGCGCTCGGACTGGGTGTGATGACCGAACTGCCGCTGCTGGTCATCGACGTGCAGCGGGGCGGTCCGTCGACCGGTCTACCCACCAAGACCGAGCAAGCCGATCTGCTGCAGGCACTCTATGGCCGCAATGGCGAGTCACCGGTGGCGGTGCTGGCGCCGCGGTCTCCCGCCGACTGCTTTGAAACCGCCCTCGAGGCGGTGCGCATCGCGGTGTCGTACCACACCCCGGTGATCCTGTTGTCCGACGGCGCCATCGCCAACGGCTCGGAGCCGTGGCGAATCCCGGATGTCACTGCGCTGCAGCCCATCAAGCACACCTTCGCCAAACCCGACGAGCCGTTCCAACCTTATGCCCGTGACCGGGAAACCCTCGCCCGCCAGTTCGCCATTCCGGGCACCCCCGGCCTGGAACACCGTATCGGCGGGCTGGAGGCTTCCAACGGCGCGGGCGACATTTCCTACGAGCCGACCAATCATGACCTCATGGTCCGGTTGCGCCAGGCCAAGATCGACGGTATCCGTGTTCCCGATCTGGAAGTCGACGATCCGACCGGGGATGCCGAGCTGTTGTTGATCGGGTGGGGCAGTTCCTACGGCCCGATCGGTGAAGCGTGCCGGCGTGCGCGTCGCCGGGGCACCAAGGTGGCGCATGCCCATCTGCGGTATCTCAACCCATTCCCGGCCAACTTGGGCGAGGTGCTGCGTCGATACCCCAAGGTGGTGGCGCCGGAGATGAACCTGGGTCAGCTTGCGCAGGTGCTGCGCGGAAAGTACCTGGTCGATGTGCAATCGGTCACCAAAGTTAAGGGTGTCTCGTTCCTGGCCGACGAGATTGGGCGCTTTATCCGGGCTGCCTTGGCCGGGAGACTGGGCGAACTCGAGCAAGACAAGACGATAATCGCCCGATTGTCGGCGGCCACCGTCGGAGCGCGAGCCAACGGGTGATTCGCGCCGCGACGATGCAGAGCGAAGCGATGAGGAGGAGCGGCGCCCATGACTAGCCCGGGCGACGATGCAGAGCGAAGCGATGAGGAGGAGCGGCGCCCATGACTAGCCCGGGCGACGATGCAGAGCGAAGCGATGAGGAGGAGCGGCGCTCATGACTGGCGCGGACCTCGGTTTGACTCCGAGGCTAACCAAGCACGACGGCGTGCCCACAACGGATCAGCCACAGAAGGGCAAGGACTTCACCAGTGACCAGGAGGTCCGCTGGTGCCCGGGCTGCGGCGACTATGTCATCCTCAACACGATCCGCAACTTCCTGCCCGAACTTGGGCTGCGCCGGGAAAACATCGTGTTCATCAGCGGTATTGGCTGCTCCAGCCGGTTCCCCTACTACCTGGAGACCTACGGGTTTCACTCGATCCACGGCCGTGCGCCGGCGATAGCGACCGGTCTGGCGCTGGCTCGGGACGATCTGTCGGTATGGGTGGTCACCGGTGACGGCGACGCGTTGTCAATCGGTGGCAATCACCTGATCCACGCGCTGCGTCGCAACATCAATGTGACGATTCTGCTGTTCAACAACCGGATCTATGGGCTGACCAAGGGGCAGTATTCGCCGACATCGGAGGTCGGCAAGGTCACCAAGTCGACACCGATGGGCTCGTTGGATCACCCGTTCAATCCGGTGTCGCTGGCGCTGGGGGCGGAGGCGACGTTCGTCGGCCGCGCACTGGACTCAGACCGCAACGGGCTGACTGAGGTGCTGCGCGCCGCGGCCCAGCATCGCGGTGCTGCTCTGGTCGAAATTCTGCAGGACTGCCCAATCTTCAACGACGGCTCGTTCGACGTGTTGCGCAAGGAGGGCGCCGAAGAACGGGTGATCAACGTCCGCCACGGCGAGCCGATCGTCTTCGGCGCCAACGGCGAATACTGCGTAGTGAAGTCCGGTTTCGGCCTCGATGTGGCCAAGACCGCCGACGTGGCTGTCGACGAGATCGTTGTGCACGACGCGCACACCGACGACCCGGCCTACGCGTACGCACTGTCCCGGCTGTCCCATCAAAATCTCGATCACACCGTGCTGGGAATCTTCCGCCACATCAGCCGGCCCACCTACGACGACGCGGCCCGCTCGCAGGTCGTCGCGGCCCAGAACTCCGCTCCGTCCGACACCGCTGCGCTGCAATCGCTGTTGCATGGCCGCGACACCTGGACCGTCGACTGACGTGGCTGAACTCGTGCCCGATGCAGTGTCCCTGGCGGGGATCGTGCTAGCGGGAGGTGAATCCCGGCGAATGGGCCGCGACAAGGCCACCTTGCCGCACCCCGGGGGAACCACCACGCTGGTCGAGCATCTGGTCGGCATGCTTGACCAGCGCTGCGCTCCTGTCTTCGTGATGGCCGCTCCGGGCCAACCGTTGCCCACGCTGCAGGTGCCCATTCTGCGCGATGAGCTGCGGGGGCTGGGGCCGCTGCCGGCGACCGGGCGTGGGCTGCGTGCGGCCGCGGACGCGGGTGTCCGGCTCGCGTTTGTCTGCGCGGTCGACATGCCGTATCTGACAGTCGAATTGATTGACGATCTCGCGCGCCGCGCGGTTGAGACCAATGCCGAAGTGGTGTTGCCCTGGGATGGCCGCAGCCACTACCTGGCCGCGGTGTACCGGACCGATCTTGCCGACCGAGTTGATGCGCTGGTCGGTGCCGGCGAGCGAAAGATGAGCGCCCTGGTCGACGCTTCGGACGCACAGCGGATTGTCATGTCGGATTCCCGGCCGCTGACCAACATCAATTCAGCTGCGGGCCTGCGCACACCGGTGCAACCCGGCAGCTGAAATCATTCCGCATTAATTTCCGAGGGACCGCTCAAGATATTCTTTCTCTGCCTTTTAATGAAATCGTTATTGTACGGCGGCGGTCGGTTTGTGTTCTCGAAAGAAAATTGATAGACCGTATTCTGTTGGGACAGAAGGTATTTGGGCTACACGTCGAGTGATGAAACTTCAGGATCCGTCAGCAAAGACAGCCGGCTAGCCGACAAGAGTTTGTCATCCCGGCCGATGTCTGACCCGTGTGT
Source organism: Mycobacterium decipiens (assembly GCF_963853665.1). Taxonomy (NCBI): domain Bacteria; kingdom Bacillati; phylum Actinomycetota; class Actinomycetes; order Mycobacteriales; family Mycobacteriaceae; genus Mycobacterium; species Mycobacterium decipiens. The sequence goes on along the minus strand of NZ_OY970459.1, from coordinate 3,583,774 downwards.
CCCTCGGTGGGCGCTCGCTACAAGCCTCATTTTGAGGTGGCATCGGCTGTCCTGAATCGCATTGTGGCACTAAGTATTCAGCCGAGAGGGCGGGAGCTGCCCAGTTAGCTCAAGGTGTAGTCGACGTCGAGGTACATACTGCTTCCTATGACGTAGGTCACCACCGCGCGCGGACCGGCTGCCGGGCCAGAGTCGCGGTATCGGTGGCAAACCCGTGTTCCAGCTCACAATATTTGCGTGATTCAGCTCACGATAATGCCGTGGTCGCGACAGTTGGGGGCAAGTCAAAAACGCACAGCTGACCTGCAAGAACCATTCCTCCACCGCGTCGTAATCTGCTCGTTATTGAACTGATATATCCGATTGACGGAGATGACGAATCCAAATCGTTATCGTACGGTCCACTAGTCCGAATACGGGCGCCAGGAAATTTAAAAATTGAATCCACGGACCCGCGTGCGAGCGGAGCTGGGGACGGCTGGTTTGGCCGCCCCGCAGGCGGTGGCTAGCAGCCGCGCCGGCAGATCAAGCCCTCCGCTGTCGTGCCGAACCGAGACGGCACGTCCTAAAGCAGCACCTTCGACAGCACCAGGCACCCAACCCATTCGTGGGTTGGCTTTGGCGCGCGCGCACCGCGAAAGGAACAACTTTGAAGAACGTCCGTAAGACGCTCATCGTCGCCGCGATCACCGGGACGCTCGTGGCCATGCCGTCCGGCGGCATCGCCAGTGCGGATGACGCGGGCTTGGACCCGAACGCCGTTCCCGGCCCTGGCGCAGTGGGCTTCGACCCGAACCTGCCGCCGGCCCCCGACGCCCCACCCGTTGATGCGCCGCCGGCTCCGGAGAATGCGGGGTTTGACCCTGGCCTGCCTCCGCCGCCTAACGCCCCGGACGCCATGATTGCGCCGGTTGACCTGCCGCCGGCGCCGGCCGAACCGGTGGGTGACCCGACCCTGCCCCCGCCGCCTGAAGCCCCTGGCTTCCTGGCCCCGCCTCCCGAGGATGCGCCTCCCGCTCCCAAGGCCTACAGCGTGAACTGGGATGCCATCGCGCAGTGCGAGTCCGGTGGAAACTGGTCGATCAACACCGGTAACGGTTACTCCGGCGGCCTGCAGTTCACCGCCAGCACCTGGCGTGCCAACGGTGGCTCGGGGACCGCGGCTGGCGCGAGCCGTGAGGAGCAGATCCGGGTGGCCGAGAATGTGCTGCATTCGCAGGGCATCGGCGCCTGGCCGGTCTGCGGCCGACGCGGCTGACCGACATCCGCCGACGAGAAGTGCCGGACCTCTGGGTCCGGCACTTCGTCATTTGAGGGCTACGTGCCGCCGGTGGGTAATACGAACGCCGCCCGTGCCGCCACCGATGCCAGATGCCGGGTGAACAAGGCCTCGGGCATCAGCCGCGTCGCGCGGGTGGCGGCTGCACCGAGGAACGCCGGGCGCAGATTGATGACTCGGCCGATCAACGCCGACTCGCGCACCAGCGACGGCGGTCGTAGAGGTCGTTGTGCAACACGTCGGCCGGGGTCGTCGCGGCCAATACGCTGGGGATGGGTTCGGGCCAGCCTGGCCCGCAGGTAGGGCAGCTCTCCTCCAGGTGACAGCCGGCCCTCGTGCGCACGTTCGGTGGCGTACCAATATGTGCGGTCGGGCCCGACCGGAACGTGGCCGGTTTCCACACCGGGTCCAAGCGTGCCGCCGGCCAGCTCAGGGTCCATGGCATGGGCAGCTATCCCACGCCACGCCGTGTAGCCGGCATAGCGGTGGGTTAGCGGGCCGTTGAGGTGGCGGGCCACCATCGAGCCAATGCCGTCGGCGCCGATCACCGCATCCGCATGACGGACCGTCGCGTCCGACAACCTGATCTGCATGCCGTCGGGGGTGGCAACGAGCCCGTCGGCCGCGAGTCCGTATTCGGCGGTGCCCTCGCGAACGGCGCCGGTAAGGAGGTCGCGTAGCGTGCAGCGCTGCACGACGACCAACGGCTCGCCGAGCGCAGCGACCAACCTCTCGGTCTCGAGGTGGCGCAGCCAGGAGCCGTCGCACCAGCGCAGCGCGCCCGCGGTGATCCGGCCACCGGATGCACGGACTGCGTCACCCAAGCCGAGGTTGTCCAGGGCCGCCAGCGCGTTGGGCCAGATGCTGATCGCGGCGCCGGTCGAGGTGTCGGCGCGCTGTTCGATGATGCTGACGTCGTATTCCCGCCGCTGCAGCGCAACAGCGGTTGCTAAGCCGGCGATGCCGGCGCCGATGACGACCACCCGTTGCGCCATGGGCTGAACCTAGCCCGAGATCCCCGAGGTAGCGTCGGCTCGTGGCCGCACGCGAATTCGACATCGTGTTGTATGGGGCGACCGGCTTCGTCGGGAAGCTGACCGCCGAATACCTGGCCCGGGCCGGGGGAGATGCTCGGGTCGCGCTGGCCGGCAGGTCGACGGAACGTGTGCTCGCCGTCCGCGACGCCCTGGGCGAATCCGCGCAGACCTGGCCGATTCTGACCGCCGATGCCTCGCTGCCGTCGACGCTGAATGCAATGGCGGCCCGAACACAGGTGGTTCTCACGACGGTCGGGCCTTACACCCGCTACGGGCTGCCGCTGGTGGCCGCGTGTGCTGCCGCCGGCACCGATTACGCAGACCTGACCGGCGAGGCCATGTTCGTCCGGGAAAGCATCGACCTGTATCACAAGCAGGCCGCCGACAGCGGGGCCCGCATCGTGCATGCCTGCGGATTCGATTCCGTCCCTTCGGACCTCAGCGTGTACGCGCTGTATCGGGCGGCCCGCGAGGACGGCGCCGGGGAGTTGACCGACACCAACTTTGTGGTGCGGTCGTTACGGGGCGGATTCTCCGGTGGCACGGTCGCGTCGATGTTGGAAGTTCTGCGCACCGCCTCTAGTGATCCGGACGCGCGCCGTCAGCTCGCCGACCCTTACACGCTGACCACCGACCGCGGCGCGGAACCCGAGCTCGGCTCGCAGCCCGATCTGCCTTTGCGCCGGGGTCGTCAACTTGCGCCGGAACTGACCGGTCTGTGGACGGTGGGATTTGTGATGGCGCCCTACAACACCCGGATCGTGCGGCGCAGCAACGCGTTGCTGGACTGGGCTTACGGCCGGGGGTTCCGCTACGGCGAAACCATGAGCCTGGGCTCATCCGTTCTTGCGCCGGCGGCATCGGTAGCAGTTGCCGGGTTCAGCAACGCAACATTCGGCTTGGGCAGTCGCTATTTCCGGCTGCTGCCGCGCCGGTTGGTGCAGCGTGTCGTCCCCAAGCCCGGCACCGGTCCGAGTGCAGCGGCCCGGGAGCGCGGCTACTACCGTGTCGAAACCTACACCACCACGACCACCGGTAGCCGGTACGTGGCGCGCATGGAGCAGCGGGGCGACCCCGGTTACCAGGCGACATCGGTGTTATTGGGCCAGTGCGGTCTTGCGCTCGCACTGGATCGCGACAAGCTCGCCACATTGTCCGGGGTGCTGACCCCCGCGGCCGCACTGGGTGATGCCTTGCTGGCGCGATTGCCGGCCGCGGGTGTGTCACTGCGGACCGAGCGGCTGCGCTGATCCGTCCGCCGCGGGGGTGTTGTCCGGGTCTGGGCGGGTCTAATGTCGTAATCGACTTGCCTTACACCCCAGCAAAGAAGGTGGGTGCGGCGATGGCTAGTCTTGATGACCTGTTGGCCTAGATTCCTACTGTTGAAATTGCCAACAAATTCGGCGCTGACCAAGGTGAGGTCGATAGCGCTGTTCGCACGCTGGTGCCGGTGCTGCTGAGCGGGCTGCAGCAGAACTCGCAAGGTCCCGAGCACGCCAACAGGATCGAATCCGCGGCCAGTGGTCACTCCGCCCGGTGCCTGCTCGACACCGGTAGCGGGTTGGACCAGGTCGCCGAGGGCGACGGACACCGGGTGGTTGCGACGCTGTTCGGTGGTAATGACGCCGACCAGGTGGCATCCGCACTGGCGAAGGGGGGGAGCCGGTGATAGCGAGCTGCTCAAGCGGCTATTGCCGATCCTGCTTCCGATCGTGTTGGCGTACATCGGAAAACGATTGAGCCCGAGCGGCGCGGCGACCCCGGAGATGTCCCTGGGGAGCATCCTCGGCAGCGTGCTGGGCGGCAAGGGCAGCAAGAGCAGGGTGCTCGGCGAAATCCTCGGCGGCCTGGCGCTATACGCCGCCGATGGGCCGGCCTGGTCGACACACACCGAGACCGACACTCCACCGCCGCCCGACGCCGCCGCCGAGCAACCCGCGCCCTCGGAGACGGCCCAGCCCGTCGACGAAGGCGCACCGCAGCCGGCCGCAGCCGCCGTTACCGAGCAAAAGCCCGCCCCGGAACCAGCCGTGCAGACCTACACTGTCGTCTCCGGCGATACCCTGTGGGCCGTCGCGGAGCGCTTCTACGGAGACGGCAGCAAATGCCAGATGATCGCCGACGCGAGCGGCATCGGAAATCCTGACCTGATCTACCCCGGCCAGGTGCGCACGATCCCCTGATCGGCGAACGGCAGCCGATCACCAGCGGATTCGGGCGCTGTCACGCGGGTCCAAGGCGGTTCCTAGAATTGACCGGTGACCGCGAGCCCCCACCCTGCCGATGACCAGCTGCCCAAGTCGTGGGATCCGGCCGCGATGGAGAGCGCGATCTATCAGAAGTGGCTGGCGGCCGGCTACTTCACCGCGGACCCGACCAGCTCCAAGCCCGCCTATTCCATCGTGTTGCCGCCGCCGAACGTGACCGGCAGCCTGCACATGGGCCACGCGCTGGAACACACCATGATGGACGCCTTGACCCGCCGCAAGCGGATGCAGGGCTATGCGGTGCTGTGGCAGCCGGGCACCGACCACGCCGGCATCGCCACCCAGAGCGTGGTCGAGAAGCAGCTTGCGGCCGACGGCAAGACCAAAGAGGAATTCGGCCGGGAGCTGTTCGCGGCCTTGGTCTGGGACTTCAAGCGTGAGTCTGGTGGTGCTATCGGCGGCCAGATGCGCCGGCTCGGTGACGGGGTGGACTGGAGCCGCGACCGGTTCACCATGGACGAGGGCCTGTCCCGGGCGGTGCGCACGATCTTCAAGAGGCTCTTCGATGCCGGGCTGATCTATCAGGCCGAGCGGCTGGTCAACTGGTCGCCGGTGCTGCAGACCGCGATCTCTGACCTCGAGGTCAACTACCTCGACATCGAAGGCGAGCTGGTGTCGTTCAGATACGGGTCGCTCGACGACTCGCGACCCCACATCGTGGTCGCCACCACCCGGGTCGAGACGATGCTCGGAGATACCGCGATCGCGGTCCATCCCGATGACGAGCGCTACCGCCACCTGGTCGGCACCACCTTGCCGCACCCCTTTGTGGACCGGGAGCTGGTCATCGTCGCAGACGAGCACGTGGATCCCGAATTCGGCACCGGTGCAGTCAAAGTCACGCCGGCTCATGACCCGAATGACTTCGAGATCGGGTTGCGGCACCAGTTGCCGATGCCCTCGATCCTGGATGCCAAAGGCAGGATCGTGGATACCGCAACACAATTCGACGGTATGGACCGCTTCGAGGCCCGGGTCGCGGTCCGTGAGGCACTAGCTGACCAGGGCCGCGTCGTCGCGGAGAAACGTCCCTACCTGCATAGCGTCGGACACTCCGAACGTAGCGGGGAGCCGATCGAGCCACGGCTGTCCCTGCAGTGGTGGGTCCGGGTGGAATCGCTGGCCAAGGCCGCTGGAGATGCGGTGCGTAACGGGGACACTGTCATTCACCCGGCCAGCATGGAATCGCGCTGGTTCTCCTGGGTCGACGACATGCATGACTGGTGTATATCGCGGCAGCTGTGGTGGGGGCATCGCATCCCGATCTGGTACGGGCCCAACGGTGAACGGGTGTGCGTCGGCCCGGACGAAACACCCCCGGAGGGCTGGGAACAGGATCCCGACGTGCTGGACACCTGGTTCTCGTCCGCGCTATGGCCGTTCTCCACGTTGGGCTGGCCGGACATTACGCCGGAGCTGGAAAAATTCTATCCGACAAGCGTTCTGGTTACCGGCTACGACATCTTGTTCTTCTGGGTGGCCAGAATGATGATGTTCGGCACCTTCGTCGGCGGCGACGACGCCATCACGCTTGATGGCCGGCGGGGCCCGCAGGTGCCGTTCACCGACGTGTTTCTGCACGGGCTGATCCGCGACGAGTCCGGCCGCAAGATGAGCAAGTCCAAGGGCAACGTCATCGACCCACTGGACTGGGTGGAAATGTTCGGGGCGGACGCGTTGCGGTTCACCCTGGCCCGCGGTGCCAGTCCCGGCGGTGACTTGGCCGTCGGCGAGGATGCCGTTCGGGCGTCGCGGAATTTCGGTACCAAGTTGTTCAATGCCACTCGGTACGCGCTGCTCAACGGTGCTGCACTGGCCCCCTTGCCCGCGCCAGAGGCGCTGACCGACGCCGACCGCTGGATCCTGGGACGGTTGGAAGAGGTTCGGGCCGAAGTTGATTCGGCCTTTGACGAATACGAGTTCAGCCGGGCCTGTGAGGCCCTCTATCACTTCGCCTGGGACGAATTCTGCGACTGGTACCTCGAACTGGCCAAAACGCAGCTCGCGGACGGACTCACACACACCACCGCCGTGCTCGCTGCCGGACTGGATACTCTACTGCGCTTGCTGCACCCGGTGATTCCGTTCATCACCGAGGCGCTGTGGGTGGCGCTGACCGGCTCCACAACCGGTCCCGAATCGTTGGTCATCGCAGACTGGCCCGAGCCTTCCGGGATTAGCGTGGATCCGGTTGCCGTGCAACGAATCAACGACATGCAGAAGTTGGTGACCGAGGTACGGCGGTTCCGCAGCGATCAGGGTCTGGCCGACCGGCAGAGGGTGCCGGCCCGATTGGACGGCGTCGAGGACTCGGATCTGAGTGGCCAGGTGGCCGCCGTGACATCGCTGGCCTGGCTCACCGCCCCGGGCTCGGATTTCCGGCCGTCGGTTTCGTTGGAGGTTCGGCTCGGCCCGGACATGAACCGCACGGTCGTCGTCGAACTCGACACCTCGGGCACCATCGATGTGGCCGCCGAGCGCCGCCGCCTGGAAAAGGACTTGGTCAGCGTGCAAAAGGAGCTGGCGTCGACCGCGGCCAAGTTGGCCAACGCGGACTTTCTGGCCAAGGCGCCCGACGCCGTGGTCGGCAAGATCCGGGACCGCCAGCGCGTCGCGCGGGAGGAAACTGACCGGATCACGGCCCGGCTGGCTGCGTTGCAATGACATTCGAGCCCCCCGACGTCGCACCCACTCCGGACGAGATCGCGTCGCTGTTGCAGGTCGAGCATCTGCTCGACCAGCGTTGGCCGGAGACCCGCATCGAGCCGAGCCTGACCCGGATCAGCGCGTTGATGGACGTGTTGGGCTCACCGCAACTGAGTTATCCGTCGATCCATATCACGGGCACCAACGGCAAGACATCGGTAGCGCGGATGATCGACGCGCTGGTGACCGCGCTGCACCGGCGTACCGGCCGAACCACCAGCCCACACCTGCAGTCGGCGGTGGAACGCATTTCGATCGACGGGAAGCCGATCAGCCCGGCGCAGTACGTGGCGACGTACCGGGAGCTCGAGCCGTTCGTGCAGATGATCGATGCGCAGTCACAGGCCGCCGGTGGACCGGCGATGAGCAAGTTCGAGGTGCTCACCGCGATGGCATTCGCGGCGTTCGCGGATGCGCCCGTCGACGTCGCAGTGGTTGAGGTGGGCATGGGCGGACGTTGGGACGCCACCAACGTGATCAACGCCCCGGTGGCCGTCATCACTCCGATCAGCATCGACCACATCGACTACCTCGGTGCCGATATAGCGCGGATTGCCGGGGAAAAGGCGGGCATCATCACTCGGGCCCCGGACGGTTCGCCTGACACCGTCGCGGTCATCGGGCGTCAGGTACCACAGACCATGGAGGTGCTGCTGGCCGAATCGGTACGAGCCGACGCCTCGGTTGCCCGAGAGGATTCCGAGTTCGCGGTGTTGGGGCAGCAGATCGCCGTCGGCGGTCAGGTGCTGCAGCTGCAGGGTCTCGGCGGGGTGTATTCCGACATCTTCTTGCCACTGCACGGCGAACACCAGGCGCACAACGCGGTGGTCGCACTTGCCGCCGTCGAGGCCTTTTTCGGCGCCGGTGCGCAGCGTCAGCTCGACGTAGCGGCGGTCCGGGCCGGTTTTGCGGCCGTCACCAGCCCCGGCCGGCTAGAGCGCATGCGCAGCGCACCCACGGTGTTCATCGACGCCGCGCACAACCCGGCCGGGGCGAGCGCGCTGGCGCAGACGCTGGCCAACGAGTTCGAGTTCCGATTCCTGGTCGGGGTGCTCAGCGTGCTGGGCGACAAGGACGTGGACGGCATTCTCGCGGCACTGGAGCCGGTGTTCGATTCGGTGGTCGTGACCCACAACGGGTCGCCGCGGGCGCTGGACGTCGAAACGCTGGCATCGGCAGCTCGGCAGCGATTCGGACCCGACCGAGTAATCACTGCCGGGACCCTAAGCGACGCCGTCGACGCCGCTACCGCCCTGGTTGACGCCGCGGCCGCCGGCGGGGAGGTGGCAGGGCAGGCGTTCTCCGGTACCGGGATCGTCATCACCGGCTCGGTCGTCACCGCCGGGGCGGCTCGGACCTTGTTCGGTCGTGATCCGGAATGACCGACCAGCCGCAGGGGCCCGCCGCTGATCCGTGGAAGAGCTTCAGTGGGGTGATGGCGGCGACGCTGATCCTGGAAGCGATCGTGGTGCTGCTGGCAATTCCGGTGGTGGGCGCGGTTGGCGGTGGGCTAAGTCCGGTCTCGTTGGGCTACTTGATCGGTCTGGCAGTGCTGTTGATACTGCTGACCGGTCTGCAGCGCAGACCCTGGGCGATCTGGGCAAACCTATGCGTACAGGCGGTGCTGCTCGCCGGCTTCGCCGTCTACCCCGGTGTGGGTTTCATCGGCGTGCTGTTCGCAGCGTTGTGGGTCCTGATCGCGTATTTGCGTGGCGAGGTTCGGCGGCGGCAGGAGCATGGGTTGCCGCCGCGCCCGGGCTCGCCGGAATGACCGGTTGGGCATGCCCGGTGCAGGCATCAACCGTTGGGTACTGTTGGGCACCGTGACCGAACGGACCCTCGTACTGATCAAGCCGGATGGCGTCGAAAGGCAGCTGATCGGCGAGATCATCAGCCGCATCGAGCGCAAAGGCCTCGCCATTGTGGCGCTTCAGCTCAGGAGCGTTGGCGAGGAGCTGGCCAGCCGGCACTACGCCGAGCATGAAGGCAAGCCATTCTTCGGATCGTTGCTGGAGTTCATCACGTCGGGACCGGTGGTGGCGGCGATCGTGGAGGGAACCAGGGCAATCGCGGCGGTCCGGCAACTCGCCGGCGGCACCGATCCGGTGGAGAAGGCCGCGCCCGGCACAATTCGGGGCGACTTCGCCTTGGAGACGCAGTTCAACCTGGTCCACGGCTCCGATTCCGCTGAATCCGCGCGGCGTGAGATCGCGCTCTGGTTTCCCGGCGGTTAGCTCCGGGCGGCTGGTCCGCGGGGCTAACGCAGCAGCCCAGCTCAGGGGTGGGTGACCCGGCGCAGTGATGTGGGATACTTGTGGCGGGTGAACGTCGCCGAAGCGGCGTCGGACGCCCGAATGAAGACTTTGACAAGCGCGACCATCGCCAGCTTGCGATGCGGCGCGGCGTGTCGGGCCGTCATTCAGCACGGTGCCGAGCGGGTTCGCCATGAGCTCCTCGGGACAAGACCATCACAAGCCCGGGAGAAGTGACCCGGGCACATAGCGAAGCCCCCGCGTGGCCGCATCGATCAGGACGCGCCCGGGGGCTTGAGGAGAATACGTGGTAGACGGTGCATCTTCAGATCCAAAAGAGCCGAGCCAGCGAGCGGAACTGCCGGACCGCCTAAGAGTCCATTCGCTGGCACGAACGCTGGGAACCACCAGCAGGCGGGTGCTGGATGCGCTGACCGAGCTCGACGGACGGGTCCGCAGCGCGCATTCCAGCGTGGACCGCGTCGATGCGGTCCGGGTGCGCGATCTGCTGGCCGCTCAGCCCGAGACCACCGCGGTGTCCGCGGTCCCGGCTCAGGCGGCCGGGGCGCCCGAGGAACCCGAATCCCGGCTGATGCTTCAGGCCCAGGACACTCGGAATGCCCTTGTGGAGCGGCCACACTATATGCCGTTGTTCGTCGCGCCCCAGCCGATTCCCGAGCCGGTAGAGGCCGTCGAGGACAGCGGCGATGGCGACGACTACTCCGCCGACGACTCCGACGCTGACGATGACGAGCAGCCCGACCGACCGGCGAACCGGCGGCGACGTCGTGGCCGTCGGGGTCGCGGTCGCGGACGTGGCGAACAGGGCGGATCCGACAGTCCGGGCCAGGCCGGCGGACCCGACAGCGAGGGCCCGGGCGACCAGCAAGCCGAACCGCGCGCCCAACAAGGGGCCCGAAACGGGATACGCGCGGACTCCGCCGAAGCCGACGACGCCGACGATCGCGACTCCGAAGATTCGGAAGCCAGCGACAACGGCGAGGAAGAGAATGGTTCGCCGGAGGCCGGCAATCGTCGCCGCCGCCGCAAGCGGCGGCGTAAGTCGGGTTCCGGTGACGACAACGACGAGGGGCCCGCACCCGACGATCCGCCCAATACCGTCGTCCACGAGCGCGCACCCCGCGCGGGCGGCAAGTCCGGCAACTCGGAGGATGGCGGCGGCTCTGGCCCCACTGAGATCAAGGGCATCGACGGCTCGACCCGGTTGGAAGCCAAGCGGCAACGCCGTCGCGACGGGCGCGATGCCGGACGGCGCCGCCCACCGGTGTTGAGCGAGGCCGAATTCCTGGCTCGCCGTGAGGCTGTCGAGCGGGTAATGGTGGTGCGCGACAGGGTCCGCACCGAACCACCCCACCCGGGCGAGCGGTACACCCAGATCGCGGTGCTCGAAGACGGCATTGTCGTGGAGCACTTCGTGACGTCTGCGGCCTCGGCTTCGCTGGTGGGCAACATCTACCTGGGCATCGTGCAGAACGTGCTGCCGTCGATGGAGGCGGCTTTCGTCGACATCGGCCGGGGCCGCAACGGAGTGCTCTACGCCGGTGAAGTCAATTGGGATGCAGCGGGATTGGGCGGAGCGGATCGCAAGATCGAGCAGGCCCTCAATCCCGGCGACTACGTCGTGGTGCAGGTCAGTAAGGACCCGGTCGGGCACAAGGGTGCGCGGCTGACTACGCAGGTGTCCCTGGCCGGTCGGTTCCTGGTTTACGTGCCGGGCGCGTCGTCGACCGGGATCAGCCGCAAGTTGCCCGACACCGAACGCCAGCGACTCAAAGAGATCCTGCGCGAGGTGGTGCCATCGGACGCGGGGGTCATCATCCGCACCGCGTCGGAGGGGGTAAAAGAGGATGACATCCGCGCCGATGTCACTCGGTTGCGGGAGCGCTGGGCGCAGATCGAGGCCAAGGCACAAGAGACCAAGGAGAAGGCTGCGGGCGCTGCGGTGGCTCTCTACGAAGAACCGGATGTGCTGGTCAAGGTTATCCGTGACCTGTTCAACGAGGACTTCGCCGGCCTGGTCGTCTCCGGCGACGAGGCTTGGAACACGATCAATGAGTACGTGAATTCTGTTGCCCCCGATCTGATTTCGAAGCTGACCAAGTACGAGCCCGCCGTGGGGCCGGAAGGGCAGTCGGGGCCGGACGTCTTCGCGGTGCACCGCATCGACGAGCAGCTGGCCAAAGCGATGGACCGCAAGGTGTGGTTGCCGTCGGGCGGGACGCTGGTGATCGACCGGACCGAGGCGATGACGGTCGTCGACGTCAACACCGGCAAGTTCACCGGGTCCGGGGGCAACCTCGAGCAGACGGTCACCAAGAACAACCTAGAGGCGGCCGAGGAGATCGTGCGCCAACTGCGGCTGCGTGACGTCGGCGGCATCGTGGTCATCGATTTCATCGACATGGTGCTGGAATCCAACCGCGACTTGGTGCTGCGCCGGCTGACCGAGTCACTGGCCCGGGACCGGACCCGCCACCAGGTCTCCGAGGTGACTTCGCTGGGCCTGGTTCAGTTGACCCGCAAGCGGTTGGGAACCGGGCTGATCGAAGCGTTCTCGACATCGTGTTCGAACTGCGCCGGCCGCGGGATCACGCTACACGCCGACCCGGTCGATTCGGCTTCGGCGACCGGGCGAAAGTCTGAGTCCGGTGGTCGGCGGGGCAGGCGATCGAAGAAAGGCCGGTCCGAAGAGCCCAGCGAGAAGGGCATCGTCGCCAAGGTCCCAGCTCACGCTCCCGGTGAGCATCCCATGTTCAAGGCGATGGCAGCGGGCTTGTCCACGGTGGCTGGCCGCGGTGACGACGAATCCGGCGAGTCCGGTGCCGAACTCTCCGCGGAGCTCGATGAGCAGACCGAAGATCAGGCGCCCACCGACCTCGACGACACCACCCGGGCGGACTTTGGGGACACCGAAGACACTGACGAAGACACCGAAGACACTGACGAAGACACCGACGAAGACGAGGACGAACTCGACGACGACGAGGACCTCGACGACGAGCTTGACGACGAGGACCTGGACGACGAGGACCTCGATGACGATCTCGACGTCGACGATTCCGAGTCCGATGACGAGGACTCCGACGAAGACGTCGCCGATGTGGACCTCGACGACGACGGTTCCGCTGGCGAAGTCGACGCCCGCGTTGTCACGGGGTTGGCCGCTCCTCGTTCGCGCCGGCGCGTTGCGGGTCGGCCGGCCGGCCCGCCCATCCACGTGGACTGACCTGCGCCCGCCCGCCGCACCGGAAAACGCGCAGCGCCGGCGTCGCCACGACGCCGCCTCATGCGACGACGCTGGCGGTCGGCTCTTCGTCGTGGCGATCGACCATGGTCAACTCGTCGAAGGGATCGCGACCGCGTAGTACGTCGTTGGCCTTCGACCGATCAATGGTCTTGGTCCACGACGCAATCAGGACGGTTGCCACCGCGTTGCCGGAGAAGTTTGTGACCGAACGTGCCTCCGACATGAAGCGGTCGATTCCTACGATCAGCCCGACACCTTCCAGCAGCTCCGGGCGATGCGCCTGCAAGCCGCCGGCCAGCGTGGCCAGGCCCGCACCACTGACGCCGGCAGCACCTTTGGAAGCGACAATCATGAACGCCAACAAAGTGATCTGCTCGCCCCATGTCAACGGATCTTCCAGCGCGTCGGCGATGAATAGCGTCGCCATGGTCAGATAGATCGCGGTGCCGTCGAGGTTGAACGAGTAGCCGGTGGGCACCACGACGCCGACGGTGCTGGGCTGCACCCCTAAGTGTTCCATCTTGGCGATCAGCCTCGGCAGCGCCACCTCCGACGACGACGTCGCGAAGATCAGCAAGTATTCGCGGGCCAAATAGCGCACCAGCCGGAAGATCGACAAACGCGACGCGATGCGCAGCAGCACGCCGAGGACTACGAACACGAACACCAGGCAAGTCAAATAGAAGCCGGCCATCAGCATCAGCAGGTTGGTGACGGCGGCCCAGCCGGTCGTGGCGACGATGTTGGCGATCGCGCCGAACGCGCCGATCGGCGCCAGCCACAGCACCATCACGAGCACCTTGAACACCACCTTTTGCAGGTACCCGACGGCGCGCAGGATGGGCTCGCCCGAGGAGCCCAGGCCCTGGATCGCGAAGCCGACCAGCAGCGCGACGAACAACGCCTGCAGCACGTTGCCCTCGGTGAGGGCCGACAACAGCGACCTCGGAATGATTTCCTGGATGAACCCAGCGATTCCACGCGACTCCGCGGACTGTCCGGCCAATGCGGCGCCGCTTCCCACCGCACCGGGCGAAAGGTGAAGATCACTGCCCGGATTGAGCAGGTTGCCGACGATCAGTCCGATCCCGAGCGCAACCGTGGACATCACCAGGAAGTAGGCGAAAGCTAGCCCGCCGACCTTGCCCACGGTGGTGGCCTTGCGCACCGAACCAATCCCCAGCACGATCGTGCAGAAGATGACCGGCGAGATCATCATCCTGATCAGATTGACGAACACCGTGCCGAGCACCGCGACGCCTTTGCCGGTCGACGGCGCCGCCAACCCGACGATCACGCCGGCTACCACAGCGACGATGACCGCGAGATATAGCCAGTGGGTGCGGTCCCGGTTGTTCTTGCCGGCCGGCAAATCGGTATCCGGTGGACGATCCAGGGGGGTGGGCATTGGCGTTCCTTCAGGACGGCATCCGGCACGATTCGGCACGATGTTAGACGCTGCCAGCAGCGGCCCAACAGGACGACCGCACCACCTGAGGTGTTCGTCGGCGTGCGGAGACGGCCGCGCGCGATGGCTTTGGTGTCGACTATCCGACAGCGTGCTGGTTTGACCCGTAGTTGCAGGTCACGTACCCTTGACCAGTTGTCCCCAGGCTAACGGCTGGAGACGATGCGGGGGTCCAGCTTCGGTGCCCGCCCTAGACCCACCACGCGCATCGCCGGTAGCCCGCGCGCGAGGCGCAACCCACGCAGCAGAATAGAAGAGGCAGGAGCAACGATGGCGACCTACGCAATCGTCAAGACCGGTGGCAAGCAGTACAAAGTCGCCGTCGGAGACGTGGTCAAGGTCGAAAAGCTGGAATCCGAGCCGGGAGCGAAGGTGTCCCTACCGGTCGCCCTGGTCGTTGACGGCGCGACCGTCACCACCGATGCGAAGGCACTGGCCAAGGTCTCGGTGACCGGTGAGGTACTCGAGCACACCAAGGGCCCCAAGATCCGCATCCACAAGTTCAAGAACAAGACCGGCTACCACAAGCGGCAGGGACACCGTCAGCGGTTGACGGTCCTGAAGGTCACCGGCATCGCGTGATGCGCCGTCGGGCGAAGAACAGACAACACGGACGAGACTGAGCGGAGTCTGCAGAATATGGCACACAAGAAGGGCGCATCCAGCTCGCGTAACGGTCGCGATTCCGCCGCTCAGCGGCTAGGGGTCAAGCGGTTCGGCGGCCAGGTCGTCCAGGCCGGCGAGATCCTGGTGCGCCAGCGCGGCACCAAGTTCCATCCCGGCGTCAACGTCGGGCGCGGCGGCGATGACACGCTGTTCGCCAAGGCGGCCGGGGCGGTGGAGTTCGGCGTCAAGCGTGGACGTAAGACGGTGAACATCGTCGGATCGACCACCGACTGAGCCTCGCGCGATCGACGTTTTGCGGAACCTCGATGCCTCGGTTTGTTGATCGGGTCGTCATCCACACTCGAGCGGGTTCCGGAGGTAACGGCTGCGCTTCGGTCCATCGCGAGAAGTTCAAGCCACTCGGCGGCCCCGATGGCGGCAACGGCGGCCGGGGCGGCAGCATCGTCTTCGTCGTCGACCCGCAGGTGCATACCCTGCTCGACTTCCATTTCCGTCCGCACCTCACCGCGCCGTCGGGCAAGCAGGGGATGGGCAACAACCGGGACGGGGCCGCGGGCGCGGACCTGGAAGTCAAAGTTCCCGACGGCACCGTGGTCTTGGACGAGAACGGTCGGCTCTTGGCGGACCTGGTCGGCGCGGGCACCCGCTTTGAGGCCGCAGCCGGCGGTCGTGGCGGCTTGGGCAACGCCGCGCTAGCGTCACGTGCCCGCAAGGCCCCCGGCTTCGCGCTGCTCGGCGAAAAGGGACAGTCCCGCGACCTCACCCTGGAGCTCAAGACCGTCGCCGATGTCGGCCTGGTTGGGTTTCCGTCGGCCGGAAAATCCTCGTTGGTGTCGGTGATTTCGGCGGCCAAACCGAAAATCGCCGACTACCCGTTCACCACGCTGGTGCCAAACCTCGGGGTGGTCTCGGCGGGAGAGCACGCATACACCATCGCCGATGTGCCGGGCTTGATCCCGGGCGCATCCCGCGGCCGCGGCCTGGGGCTGGACTTCTTGCGGCACATCGAACGCTGCGCCGTGCTGGTACATGTGGTGGATTGCGCCACCGCCGAGCCGGGCCGCGACCCCAGCTCGGACATCGACGCACTGGAAGCCGAGCTCGCAGCCTACACGCCCACCCTGCAAGGGGACGCGACTCTGGGCGACCTCGCCGAACGGCCCCGGGCGGTGGTCCTCAATAAGATTGACGTGCCGGAGGCGCGCGAACTCGCCGAGTTCGTCCGTGACGACATCGCTCGGCGCGGCTGGCCGGTGTTTTGCGTCTCGAGCGCAACCCGGGAAAACCTGCAGCCCTTGGTCTTTGGGCTATGGCAGATGATTTCGGAATATCACGCTGCGCTGCCGAAAGCGGTGCCACGCCGGCCGGTGATTCGTCCGGTTCCGGTGGACGACAGCGGTTTTACCGTCGAATCCGACGGACAGGGTGGTTTCGTGGTGACTGGTGCCCGACCGGAGCGTTGGATTCACCAGACCAACTTCGACAACGACGAGGCCGTTGGCTATCTCGCCGACCGGCTGGCACGCCTCGGTGTCGAGGAGGAATTGCTGAGGCTGGGCGCGCAACCGGGGTGCGCGGTGACCATCGGCGAGATGACGTTCGACTGGGAGCCCCAAACGCCGGCGGGCGACCAGGTCGCGATGTCCGGTCGGGGCACGGACCCACGGCTGGACCGCAACGAGCGGGTCGGCGCGGCCGAGCGAAAGGCCGCTCGGCGTCGCCGTCGCGAACGCGGTGACGGCTGATGGCCAGTGTGCACCGGGAAGCCATCCGGACCGCGCGCAGCCTTGTCGTCAAGGTCGGGACCACGGCGCTGACCACACCGTCCGGAATGTTCGACGCGGGCCGGCTCGCCGGACTCGCCGACGCGATCGAGCGGCGGATGAAGGCGGGCTCTGATGTCGTCATCGTGTCCTCGGGTGCCATCGCCGCCGGTATCGAGCCACTCGCGCTATCCCGTCGTCCCAATGATCTGGCGACCAAGCAGGCCGCGGCCAGCGTCGGGCAGGTCGCGCTGGTGAACTCGTGGAGCGCGGCGTTCGCCCACTACGGCCGCACCGTGGGCCAGGTGCTGCTGACCGCGCACGACATTTCGATGCGGGTGCAGCACACCAACGCCCAACGCACCCTGGATCGGCTGCGGGCGCTGCATGCGGTGGCGATCGTCAACGAGAACGACACCGTGGCCACCAACGAGATCCGGTTCGGTGACAACGATCGGCTGTCGGCGCTGGTGGCGCACCTGGTCGGCGCCGATGCGCTGGTGCTGCTGTCCGACATCGACGGTCTCTACGACTCAGATCCGCGCAAAACCGGGGACGCGACATTCATTCCCGAGGTGTCCGGGCCGGCGGATCTGGATGGTGTGGTCGCCGGCCGGAGTAGCCACCTGGGTACCGGCGGAATGGCGTCCAAGGTGTCATCGGCGCTGCTGGCCGCCGACGCCGGCGTGCCGGTACTGCTGGCCCCCGCGGCCGACGCCGCGACCGCGCTCACCGACGCCTCGGTGGGCACGGTGTTTGCGGCGCGACCGGACCGCATGTCCGCCCGCCGGTTCTGGTTGCGCTATGCCGCCGACGCTGCAGGTTCGCTGACTCTCGACGAGGGTGCGGTGCGCGCAGTGGTACAGCAGCGGCGCTCGTTGCTGGCCGCGGGTATCACCGCGGTGTCGGGCCGGTTCTACGGCGGAGATGTCGTCGAATTGCGTGGACCGGACGCGACGGTTGTCGCCCGCGGTGTGGTCGCCTATGACGCGACCGAGCTTGCCGCCATGATTGGCCGGTCGACCTCGGAGCTGCCTGGCGAGCTGCGCCGGCCCGCGGTGCACGCGGACGATCTGATAGCGGTGTGATGCGGGTCGGAACGCATTCGTTGCGTTGAGGTACAGTGCGCCGCAGACAGAAATAGGCTGGCGCAGAAAGGAATTGGGTGGTGCAGAGGAGCAGCGGCGGTGTCTATCCGGGGAGGGAGTCATGGTTGCTGGTGGTGGTGTTTGTGGTCGGTTGGGCTCGGCGCTGTTGGTGATGGCCGCGGTAGCCACCGTGCTGGTTGGGTTTGCCGGTGTCGCCTCGGCCGAGACCGTCTACCAAGGAATGCACCATCGTGGAGAACCCGAGCTCAGAGCACCACACCATCTGCCTACGCCATGACTTCTTCCGGCCGGACTGGTGGGGCGAGCGGAGTGGTAACCCGTCGAGGTCAAGCGGTAGAGCGGGCGATGAAGTTTTACTGCGCCTAACAACGCGGGTTCGTGCGCGTTGCCGCCTGCACGCACCGCACCACGGTCAGTGACCCGGCGGCCAACCCGCGTCGGTCTCGGGGTTGGCGCGGGCGTGTCATGACCAGGGTTTTGCGGAACCTCGATGCCTCGGTTTTATCAATCGGGTCGTCATCCACACTCGAGCGGTTGAGAATGCCCAAGCGCCTCCTGCGGCCCGGAGGCTCGCGATGACGTGCTCGTCGTGACGGGTCAGCCGGGGGGCCGGGGTTGCCGTGCTGGCCGGTTGCGCCCTGATCGCCGGTTGCGCCCGGTGGCCGAATGAGGGGCTGCCCGTCATTCCGGGCGCGCCGCCATGGCCGCCATTCCCGCCGGAGCCGCTGCGCCGCCTGGTGCGCCCAGACCGCCGACGCCGCCGGCGCCGCCGATCACTCCGGGGCTGTCGGCGGCATCGCCATTGCCGCCGGTGCCGCCCATGCCGCCCTTGCCGGCGCCGCTGCTGCCGCCGCTGCCGGTGTCGGCGCCGTCAACCAGGCCGGAGACGGGCAGTGGGCCGGGTTGCTCTCGGGAGCCACACTGAGAAGTGACATCGACACGAACTCCTTTTCGTGTGCTAGCCCCCGGCTACCCTGGATCGTAACGTGACCAGCCCGAGATATCGGCGATTACGCGGGGACCGGTTGCCCGTCCGGAGGCGTTTGCTGTTGACGCGGGTGTAGCTGCCGGCATCGTCAGCGCTCGGCCAGTGCCTCCTGCAGCTCGGAGGCCAGCAACACCAGCAATTCAGAGCATCCGCCGTCCACCTTGACGGTGGCCAGATCATCGCCACGGGTGCGCCCACGGTTGACGATCGCAACCGGGATGCCGCGTGCCGCGGCGTGGCGCACGAACCGGTAGCCGGAGAACACGGTCAGCGACGAGCCCGCGACCAGCAGCGCATCCGCGTCGTCGACAAGCGAATATGCCTGGGCTACAAGATCTTTGGGCACACTTTCACCGAAGTAGACGATATCGGGCTTAAGCATGCCGCTGCAGACCGGACAGTCGAGGTAGCGGAACGACGCGGTATCGGCAACGACGGCGTCGGCGTCGGGAGCCACTGCCAGCCCGCCGACGGCCTCGGCCCGCTCGATGAATCCCGGGTTGAGCGCCTCAAGCCGTTCGGCCAGCGTTGCGCGACTCATGGTGTAGCCGCACGACAGGCACGCCACTTGGGCGTAGCTGCCGTGCAGATTGACCACGTTTGCGCTGCCGGCCTTGGTGTGCAGCAGATCGACGTTCTGGGTGATCACGCCGCTCACCACCCCGGCGCGCTGCAACGCGGCCAGCGCCCGGTGCCCGGCGTTGGGCAGCGTGTCGTCCATATGCCGCCAGCCGACGTGGTTGCGTGCCCAGTACCGCTGCCGGAACACCGGGTCCGAGGTGAACTGGCGGATCGTCATCGGATTGCTCGGCGGCGAATCAGGGCCCCGGTAGTCGGGAATGCCCGAATCGGTAGAAATCCCCGCGCCGGTCAGTACCGCGACCCGGCGACCGGCCAGCACAGCCACGAGTTCGGGGGACTCCACGGGTCCGAGCGTAGGCATTCGTTGACAACCCCGTCACCCGATCTTGACCGGCGAGACGCGACAATGAGAGGGCGATGAACTTTTACTGCGCCTACCAGCACGGGTTCGTGCGCGTTGCCGCCTGCACGCACCGCACCACGATCGGCGACCCGGCGGCCAACGCCGCGTCGGTCTCGGGGTTGGCGCGCGTGTGTCACGACGAGGGTGTAGCGCTGGCGGTCTTCCCCGAGTTGACGCTGTCGGGCTACTCCATCGAAGACGTGTTACTGCAGGACGGCTTGCTCGATGCCGTTGAGGACGCGCTGCTCGCCCTGGTGACCGAGTCGGTGGACCTGCTGCCGGTAGTGGTGGTCGGCGCACCGCTGCGGTATCGGCATCGCATCTACAACGCCGCGGTCGTCATTCACCGCGGCACCGTGCTCGGTGTGGTCCCCAAGTCGTATCTACCCACGTATCGAGAGTTCTACGAGCGGCGCCAGATGGCGCCCGGAGCCGGGGAGCGCGGCACGATCCGCATCGGTGGCGCCGACGTAGCCTTCGGCGCTGACCTGTTGTTCGCCGCGTCGGATCTATCCGGCTTCGTATTGCACGTGGAGATCTGTGAGGACATGTTTGTGCCGGTACCGCCCAGCGCCGAGGCAGCGCTGGCGGGTGCGACGGTGCTGGCCAACCTGTCCGGCAGCCCGATCACCGTCGGCCGCGCCGAGGACCGCCGCTTGCTCGCCCGGTCGGCGTCGGCGCGGTGTCTGGCCGGCTACGTCTATGCCGCCGCGGGTGAAGGTGAGTCGACGACCGACCTGGCCTGGGACGGCCAGACGATGATCTGGGAGAACGGCGCGCTGCTCGCGGAGTCCGAGCGGTTCCCCAAAGGAGAGCGCCGGTCGGTTGCCGACATCGACACCGAATTGCTCCGCTCCGAGCGGCTGCGGATGGGCACGTTTGACGACAACCGGCGGCACCACCGGGCGTCGACGGAGTCGTTCCGGCGCATCGAGTTCCGGCTCGATCCGCCGGAACGCGACATTGGGCTACTGCGCAATGTTGAACGCTTTCCGTTCGTCCCGGCCGATCCACAACGGCTACAACAGGATTGCTATGAGGCCTACAACATCCAGGTGTCCGGACTCGAGCAGCGGTTGCGGGCGCTGGACTACCCTAAGGTCGTCATCGGTGTGTCCGGGGGGCTGGACTCGACACACGCGCTGATCGTCGCGGCCCGTGCGATGGACCGCGAAGACCGCCCTCGCAGTGACATTCTGGCGTTCACCCTGCCCGGGTTCGCCACCGGCGAGCACACCAAGAACAACGCGATCAGGCTGGCGCGTGCGCTGGGTGTCACCTTCACCGAACTGGACATCCGTGACACCGCACAATTGATGCTGCACACCATCGGCCATCCGTTCGCGGCTGGCGAGGAGGTGTACGACGTCACGTTCGAGAACGTCCAGGCCGGGTTGCGCACCGATTATCTCTTCCGGATCGCCAACCAGCGTGGGGGAATCGTGCTCGGCACCGGCGACTTGTCGGAACTGGCGCTGGGCTGGTCGACATACGGTGTCGGCGACCAGATGTCGCACTACAACGTCAACGGCGGTGTGCCCAAGACGCTGATCCAGCACCTGATCCGGTGGGTCATTTCGACGGGTGAGTTCGACGAGACGGTAGGCGAGGTGCTGCAGTCGGTGCTCGATACCGAGATCACCCCCGAACTCATTCCGACCGGCGAGGAGGAGGAGCTGCAGAGCAGCGAGGCAAAGGTCGGGCCCTTTGCCCTGCAGGATTTTTCGCTCTTTCAGGTGCTGCGCTACGGATTCCGGCCGTCGAAGATCGCATTTCTGGCCTGGCACGCGTGGAACGATGTCGAGCACGGCAGCTGGCCGCCCGGCTACCCGGAGAACAAGCGCCCGTCCTATTCATTGGCCGAGATCCGCCATTGGCTGCAGATCTTCGTCCAGCGGTTCTATTCGTTCAGCCAATTCAAACGCTCGGCATTGCCCAACGGCCCCAAGGTGTCGTATGGGGGTGCGTTGTCGCCGCGCGGGGATTGGCGGGCCCCGTCGGACATGTCGGCGCGAATCTGGCTTGATCAGATCGAACGCGAGGTGCCCAAGGGTTGGCGTGGCCAGTCGCCGAGTCCGGGCGGCAGGTAGCCCTGCGCCGCCAACCGCGGCATGACACCGCCAGCATCGACGATGTCGAGAATCAGTCCGGGCAGGGTGGGGACGGATCCCGAGGCTCCCGTGGTGTCGTTGCGCCAACTACCACCGGTGAGATCGAAGGTCCCGATGTCGCCGTCCCGAAAATGGGTGGTGGCGTTGGGCACCGTCATTGCGGGCAGCCCGGCGTTGATCGCGTTGCGGAAGAACAGCGAGTTGAATTCCTCGGCCACGAGCCCGGCGATGCCGAGTGCGCAGAACAGCGTGGCGACCGGCCGCGACGATCCGATCCCAAAATTCTTGCCGGCCAGCACGATGTCACCGGGCAACACCAGCTCCGCCCAGCCGGGACGGACCTGGTAGAAGACGTATTTGGCAGCCTCCGGCGGGTCCATCTTCATCGCAAACGCCGGATACATGGCGTCGGTGTTCAGGTTGTCGCCGAACGCCCATATTCTGCCGCTGAAGTTGAGTGTCACGCCGCCAGCTCTCTTGGGTCGGTGATGAATCCGGTGATCGCGGAGGCGGCGACGGTCGCCGGTGAGGCAATGAAGATCTCTGCCTCGGTGCTGCCCATCCGGCCCGGGAAATTTCGGGTGCTCGAGGTGATGCATACCTCGCCCGGCCCGACGACACCCATGTGGTAGCCAAAGCAGGCGCCGCAGGTGGAGTTGGTAATGACGGCACCCGCGTCGGCGAGATGCTGCAGATAGCCCCGTAGCATCGCGTCCCGGTATACCGCCTGCGATGCGGGCGTGACCAGCAGTCTCACCCATGGAGCTATGCTCTTGCCGCGCAGCACGCGTGCGGCGATCTCGAGGTCCTCGAGCTGACCGTTGGCGCACGATCCGATGAACGCCTGGTCGACCTTCTGCTTTCCGAGTCGTGAGACACGCACTCCGTTGCGACTGACCGCGCCCGGCCGAGCAACATAGGGCTCCAGCGCTGTCAGGTCGATATGCCGTACTTCGTGGTATTGAGCGTCGTGATCCGGTGTGGCAGTGGTGTATCCGGTGACGCCACGGGCGTCGAGGAGACCGGTCAACATGTCGTCTGCTTCGAAAGTGCTGAACTCGGCCGCCAACTCCGCACCCTGGGTTGCTATGGTGCGCCGATCGTGCATCGGGACGCTGGACAGGCCGGACCCGCCGAACTCCAGGTTCAAGTTCGCGGCGTTGCCGTATTCGTCGGCGATGTACAGGAAGATGTCCTTGCCGCTCACCGTGATTGGTTTGGCTCCGTCGAGTTCGTAACGGATCGTCGGCGCAACCTGAAACCAGGTCTTGCCGGTACACATGATCGAATACGCCTCGGCCGTCCCCAACCCGCGTGCCGCGTTGTTGAAGGCGCCGGCGGCGCAAGTATGAGAATCGCTGCAGGCCAGAACTTCTCCGGGTCGGGCCAGTCCGTTCTCGGCGATGACCTGGTGACTGATGCCGTGCCGGCCGACGTCGTAGAAGTGTTGGATGCCGAAGTCCGCGACGAATTTCCGGGCGTGCACTGCGCCGGCGGCGTCCTTGATGGTCGGGGCCGGTACGGCGTGATCCAGGACGACGGCCAGCTTGCCGGGATCGTGGATCCGGCTGGGCTGGACCCAGGTCCTAGCGAACTGGAGATCGATCAAGATCGTCATGTCGACGTCGACGACAACGGTGTCACCGGGCGACACCGTTTCCAGACCGCTCTTGCGGGCCAGGATCTTCTCGACGATCGTCATGCCCATGCGGTGGCCCCTGTCGTTGCATACTTGGCCTCGATATCCAACCACTCCGCCAGGCCAACCAAATTGAAGAATTCGGCGGGCGTGCCACACTTGTGGGCGGCCGGGTCGCTCCCGTTGGTTTCGCCGAGCGCCTGCAGCATGCCGGCCGTAGCGCGCCGAGCGAGGTCGCCCGGGTAGATCGCGACCGCGTAACCCAATTGCTGCAGTTGCGCTGCCGAAAGCCGCGGCGTGAGGCCGCCGAGCGCCTGATTGATCAGCAGGGGGGCATCGACTTCGGTTGCGATACGTTCGATTTCGCCGACGTCCTGGGGTGCCTCAACGAAGACGATGTCTGCGCCTGCGGCGGCATAGCGGTTGGCTCGGTCGATGGCCGCGTGCAATCCGAGCGGGGCGCGCGCATCGGTGCGTGCCACCACCAGCAGGCCATCATCGGAGCGGGTGTCTAGCGCGGCTGCCAGCTTCTGTTCGAACTCGGCCGCGTCGACGACGTGCTTCCCCGGCAGATGGCCGCACCGTTTGGGAAGTACTTGGTCTTCCAACTGGATCGCGGCCACCCCAGCGCGGTCGTACGAACGGACGGTGCGGACCACGTTCAAGGGTGCTCCATAGCCGGTGTCGGCGTCGGCGATGAGCGGGATATCGCCCAGCACGGTCACGATCATCCGTGCCCGTTCCGCCATTTCGGTCGCGGTGACCAATCCGACGTCGGGTAGCCCGAAGCCTGAGGCCGCAACGCCGGAACCGGTCATATACGCGGCGAGCTGGCCGGTGCGTTTGATCAGGTGTGCGGAAATGCCATCGAAGACTCCGGGCGCGCTGACGAGTTCGCGCTTGCCGAGCAGGGCTCGCAGGCGCTGGCGGGCTGGTGTCGTCGGCATGGTTTGGGTCCCTTCGCTGCTGCTGTCAGGCGCCAATTTGTAATAATGTTATATACATATAACAACTACGGACCGATTGCAAACTCGGGTCTGTGCAAACATTGATCACCGTGCAGGGCAGCAGCGCTAGCAGCGGACCGGTGTCGGCCACCGCGGGGGTGCCGCTACACCGGCAACTCTTCCTGGTGCTGCATGACGAGATAGACCGCGGTGCGATCGCACCTGGCGACGCGTTGCCGACCGAGCAGACGCTGTGCGACCAGTTCGGGGTCTCTCGCATCACCGTGCGCCGCGCCCTGGCCGACCTGGCGGAACAGGGATACATCGAGCGCAGGCAGGGGGTGGGCTCGTTTGTGTTGGAGCATGGTCGGGCGGACCGGTCATCGCCGGGTCGCTCGTACCTGGAGGGCCTGCGGCAGACCCAGTTCGAGACCGAGGTCGCGATGATCGAACTCGGTGTGCGGCGCCCGCCGCGGCTTGTGGCCGATGCGCTCGAGACGTCTGGCCAACTACTTCATGTCGTGCGAGTGCGGCGGCAGCGCCGCACCGGCGAGCCATTGATCGTAAGCGACGTCTGGTTACCGGCCGGACTGGCGAACACGCTGACAGAATCCGCGCTGCGCCGAGCACCGCTCTACCGACTGCTGAAGGACGCCGGGGTCAGTGTGGATCGGGTACGGCATGAAATCACGGCCGAGATCGCGGGCCCACGTAACGCGCACCTTCTCGACACGGCGATTGGTGCCGCCCTGCTGCGGATCAACCGTCTGATATTCGAGGCCGGCGCCCCACACCACTACCAGTCGGTATTGTTGTCACCCAACCGAAGTCGGGTGCTGCTGAGCCAGTCGGCGGATGAACTCGAGGCCGCCGACGGTCTGGCAATCGCCCATGACGTGCGGCGTGAGCCCAGTTAGCGGATTCGCCCGACGCCCGGGATGAAGCGCCCGACGCTGGCGGCGTAGGCGCGATATGCGTCACCGTGGGTCCGCAACAGATAGGGCTCTTCGGTGCGGCGCACATGCACCTCGATCGTGGTGACGAGCAGGATAAGCCCGGCGAAGGCAACGAGATTCGGGATCACCAACACAATCCCGACGCTAAACGTCAGCATGGCGGTATAGATGGGATTGCGGACCCAGCCGAACACGCCGGTGCGCACCAGCGCGGTGGTTTCCTGCTCGTCCACCCCGATCCGCCACGAATCGCCCATTGCCAGCTGTGCGTAGACGGTGGCCGTGATGCCGGTCGTCGCCACGACAATTCCGGCGATCTGAATCCAGACCACGCGCATAATGCCGACGGGTTCGATAACGTGGGTCCGTTGCAGGACCGCGGCGATCACCGCCGTGATCAGCGCAAGGACAAAGCCCATCCCGGCAATCCATTCCGGCGAACCAACCCGGCCGCTGACGCCGCGAAAACCGGTGGATCCGGTGCGCCGGTGCTGTAGCCAACTGCGCCAACCGAATCCGAGCACGCTGAAGACCGCGAACAGTGCCAGTGCGACATCGGCCGCGGTGGTGGCCGACATCAGCGGGCCTCCTGCAGGGCCGCATCGATGGCTGCGGCGTCCGGTGCGCAGTCGCCGGCACCGGACACCAACGTTGCCAGAGCACCCGCGGCGCAGGCGCGGCGCAACGCGCGCAGTCGTTCGGCCGGCGAACCTGGGTTGCTCGGCCAATTCGCAGCCAGCACCCCGGCGAATACGTCGCCGGCGCCGGCGGTATCCACCGGCGTCACCGCCGGGACGGGTACTTCGAACACGCCGTCCGCGCCGACGTACCGGGCTCCGCGTGCACCCAGGGTAATCACGAAATGTGTTGGTGGCGAAGGCCAGTCGTCCGACTCGTGCTCGTTTGCGATCACGACGTCGGCGATAGCCGCCAACTCTGCCAGGGAATTACGCTCCTGGCCGGCTGGGGAGGCGTTGACCATGACGACCGCTTCGGCCGACTGGGCTTTCCGGGCCGCCACCACCGCGGTTGCTACCGGAATCTCCAACTGGGTCAACATCACATCGCAATCGGCGACGGCCGAGGGTGCCAGTGTCAGGTGTGCATTGGCGCCCGGCGCCACCAGAACGGTGTTTTCTGCGCCGGCGTCGACCACCACAACCGCCGTCCCACTCGGTCCGGGCACCGCTATGGCCCGGCCCAGTCCGACGGAATTGGCGCGCAGATGCGCCCGCAGCTGAGCGGCGGCCGGGTCGTCGCCAAATGCGCCGACGAATTGGACCTGCGCACCCGCACGTGCGGCAGCTACCGCCTGGTTGCCGCCCTTGCCCCCCGGTGTGCGGGTCAACGACGAGGCCAGCACGGTCTCGCCCGGCCGCGGCAGGGCGTCCACCGCGAACGTCAGGTCCATGTTCACACTTCCTACCACGCACACCCGGGGCGCCATTGGGCCGACGTTAGTCGCTGTCGAGTCAACGCGTCGGTGCCGCGCCGTACCATTCGAACATGTTTTCGGATCGGGATACGGCGGTCGCGTGTTCGATCGGCTCGACGCCACCGTCGATGATCTGATCGCCTTGTCGTGTGATGCGTCGACCACGCCGTAGCGGTTGGCGCTGGTGGACCGTTTGGCGGCGGTGCGCAACGATGTGATCCGGCTGGCCCGCGATGCGAATCACTACTTGGCGATTTTCGACGACGGCAAGGCCATCGGGCTCTACCACGCCAAGCGGTTGGCGTCCCCAGGGCAGCGAATCGTGTTGTACGCCAAGGACCGCGGTTGCACCCGCCCCGGGTGCGACGTGCCCGGGTATGAGTGCGAGGTCCACCACCTGACCCCCTACGCCCAATGCCGCACCACCGACGTCAACCACCTCAGCTTCGCCTGCGGCCAAGACCACCCGCTGGCCGAACAGGGCTGGACCACCCGAAAAAACGCCCACGGCGACAGCCAACCCCGCACCAATGGCTACCACCACCGGAGAAAACTCCTCGCAGAAGACGGCGCCGACCCCTAAAACGGCAAGTTTCCCAATTTTGCGGCGGGCCGCTTTTCGGCAAACGCGATGATCGTGGGTTTGGCGGGTTAGTCTGCTGCGTAATCGGCGTGTCGGAGAACGGTCAGCCACCGAGCGCAGAAAGGAAGCCGCTTGACGTCGGGTGAGCCAACAGACTCGGTAGCCGAGGGCGAATCCGCCCCGGTTCAGACGGTCCCGAAAAATGCGCGCCGGCGTCGGCCGCACTTCCGGGCGAGTATCCAGTCCAAGCTCATGGTGTTGCTGTTATTGACGAGCATCGTGTCCGTAGCGGCGATTGCGGCCGTCGTCTATCAATCCGGTCGCACCTCACTGAGGACAGCGGCATACGAGCGGTTGACCCAGTTGCGCGAGTCGCAGAAGCGGGCAGTGGAGACGCTGTTTTCCGATTTGACGAATTCGCTGGTCATTTACGAACGTGGACTGACCGTGATCGATGCCGTCGCGCAGTTCACCGCCGGCTTCGATCAACTGGCTGACGCAACGATCAGCCCCACCCAACAACAGGCGATCGTCAACTACTACAACAACGAATTCATCGAACCGGTGGAACGCGCCACCGGTGAAAAACTCGATATCACCGCATTGCTGCCGAGTTCTCCGGCCCAACGGTACCTTCAGGCCTACTACACCGCGCCGTTCACGTCGGACCAGGATTCGATGCGCCTTGACGATGCCGGCGACGGCAGTGCATGGTCGGCCGCCAACGCGCGATTCAACAGCTACTTCCGGGAAATCGTCACCCGCTTCGATTACGACGACGCGGTGCTACTGGACACCCGGGGCAATATCGTCTACACCGCAAGCAAAGACCCCGACCTCGGTACCAACATTCTGACGGGACCGTATCGCGAATCCAATCTGCGCGACGCATATCTTAGGGCCTTGGGCGCCAACGCCGTCGACTTTACCTGGATCACCGACTTCAAGCCGTATCAGCCACAACTCGACGTGCCGACCGCGTGGTTGGTGGCACCGGTCGAAGCGGGCGGCAGGACCCAGGGTGTCCTTGCGCTGCCGCTGCCGATTGCCAAGGTCAACAAGATCATGACCGCCGAAAAGCAGTGGCAAGCCGCCGGAATGGGCAACGGGACGGAGACCTATCTCGCCGGTCCAGACAGTCTGATGCGTTCCGACTCCCGGCTCTTCCTGGAAGACCCCGAGGAATACCGGAAAGAGGCCGTGGCCGCGGGCACCTCTCCCAACGTGGTCGACAGAGCGATCCAATTCGGTGGTACCACCCTGCTGCAGCCCGTTGCGACCGAAGGCCTGCGCGCCGCCCAATCCGGACAGACCGGAACGGTCACCGCTACTGACTACACCGGTAACAAGGAACTGGAGGCCTATGCGCCGTTGAATGTGCCGGACTCCGATCTGCACTGGTCGATAATGGCTACGCGGGACAACTCCGAGGCGTTCGCGGCCGTAGCATCGTTTTCCAAGGCGCTGGTGTTGGTTACGGTCGGCATGATTGTCGTCATCTGTGTGGCGTCGATGCTGATCGCCCAGGCGATGGTGCGGCCCATCAGGCGGCTCGAGTCCGGTACGCAGAAGATCAGCGCGGGCGACTACGACGTCACCATTCCGGTAAAGTCGCGTGACGAAATCGGTGATCTCACAGCGGCTTTCAATGAGATGAGCCGGAATCTTCAGATCAAGGAAGAGCTGCTCAACGAGCAACGCAGGGAAAATGACCGGCTGCTGCTGTCGATGATGCCCGAACCCGTCGTGCAGCGCTATCGCGATGGAGAGAAAACCATTGCCCAGGAGCACCAGGATGTCACCGTCCTGTTTGCCGACATTCTGGGCCTCGACGAGGTTTCCAGCGGCCTATCGGGCAACGAACTGGTCGGCATCGTCGACGAACTGGTTCGCCAGTTCGACTCGGCCGCCGAACACCTTGGCGTTGAACGTATCCGCACGCTGCACAACGGCTACCTGGCCAGCTGCGGCGTAACCACGCCACGCCTGGACAACATTCCCCGAACCGTGGACTTCGCCCTGGAAATGCGACGCATCATCGATCGGTTCAATGGCCAGACCGGTTACGATCTGCGGCTGCGGGCCGGCATCAACACCGGGGACGTCATCAGCGGCTTGGTGGGCCGGTCGAGCGTCGTCTATGACATGTGGGGCGCGGCGGTGAGCTTGGCCTACCAAATGCACAGCGGTTCGCCACAGCCCGGAATCTACGTCACCTCCCAGGTGTACGAGGCGATGCGGGACGTCCGGCAGTTCACGCCCGCCGGCACCATTTCGGTTGGTGGGTCAGAAGAGCCGATCTACCAATTGTCGGAGCGATCATGAACCTGCGCGACTCGCCGTGGTTCTACTGGGCCGTTGGCATTGCGATCGGGTTGCCGCTCGGACTAATCATTCTCACCGAGCTGCACCAGATACTTCTGCGCAGGAACAGCCATCTGGCAAGACAGGTAGGTCTGCTGCGAAACTACGTTTTGCCCCTTGGCGCGGTTTTGCTATTGCTTGTCAAGGCATCTCAAGTGCCGGCGTGGGACGGCGCCGTGCGGGTTCTCACGACGGCGTTCGGATTTCTGGTGCTGGTGCTGCTGCTGTCATTGCTGAATGCCACGCTGTTTCAGGGCGCACCCGAACAGAGCTGGCGCAAGCGGCTTCCCACCATCTTCCTCGATGTCGCACGTTTTGCGTTGATCGGCGTCGGTCTCGCCATGATCCTGTCCTACGTCTGGGGCGTGCGGGTAGGGGGTTTGTTCACCGCGCTGGGCGTGACTTCAGTGGTCATCGGCCTGATGTTGCAGAACTCGGTCGGCCAGATCGTGTCGGGCCTGTTCATGCTGTTCGAACAGCCCTTCCGGATCGATGATTGGTTGGACACGCCGAACGCGCGGGGGCGAGTCGTCGAGGTGAACTGGCGGGCCGTTCATATCGACACCGGCAGCGGGCTGCGCATCATGCCAAACTCGATGCTGGCCGGTACCTCGTTCACCAATCTCAGCCGGCCGGCCCGGGCGCACAAATGCTCGATCACGACCATGTTCGCCACGTCTGACCCCCCGGACCAGGTGTGCGCGATGCTGACCAGGGCTGCCAGCGCGTTACCGCACCTCAGACCCGGGGTCATGCCCACCACCGTTGCCCTCGGCGCCGCCGAGTATCGAACGACGGTCAGGCTGATATCACCCGCCGACGAGGGCGCAACGCAGGCAATGTTTCTGCGGTGGGTTTGGTACGCAGCGCGACGGGAAGGGCTTCACCTCGACGAGGCCGACGATGAGTTTTCGACGCCGGAACGTGTGGAGGCGGCATTACGGACGGTGGTGGGGCCGGAACTACGACTGAACCCTGGCGATCAGCAGTCCCTGGCTCCGGTTGCGAGGATGGTGCGCTACGGCGCCGACGAAATTGTGCAGTACGCGGGTGCAGTCCCCACGGGGGTGACTTTTGTGATCGCCGGCAGTGTGCGCCTGACAGCCACGACAGACGACGGTTCCGTGGTCCCGATTGCCACGCTCAAAGAAGGTGCATTCCTAGGGGTGACGGCGCTGACTCGGCAACCCAACCCTGCCGGCGCAGTGGCACTCGAGGAAGTGACCGCATTGGAGATCGGCCGCGCACACCTCGAACAGGTCGTGATGAACAAGCCGGCGCTGCTGCAGGAGTTGGGCCGGCTTATCGACGAGCGGCAAGCCAAAGCGCTGCGCGAGATTAAGCGTAATCGGGTCGGATAGTTAGTTCCGCTCGGAATCTCTTGTCTTCCTTAATCTTTCTTCTACCTGACGGGCTGTTCGTTCAAGACTCAGCGCGTCTGTCACCGCGGCCTCAGTGAGCACGTCGGCGGACCCTTGAGGTCATCGCGGATTTGTGATCTGGCGTCCGACGGCCGCGGACACCCATAGGCCATTTCGGCGTGATACCGTACCTCGCGACTGCTTTGGACGGGGGGTAATCATCGGGTCGCGGTGTCTATCTTGAATTGGTCGGATTTGCAGCAGTTTACGCGGAACTGACCCCTTCGGTCTGTCGCATAACTATGCCAGTGAAGTCGTTGCACTTCCTCAATGTAGGTAGTTGACAGCGCAAACTACTGGTAGTTGGTCAGCCCGGTCCAATTGGGGGTTCGTTAATCACGGAGTGGAGTTGGCATGTCATTTTTGATCACAAATCCCGAGGCGTTGACGTTGGCGGCTACGAGCGTGCGAGGGATTCGCGATCGTGCGATTCAAAGCGATGCTGAGGCGGCCCCGGCGACAACCGCTGTGCGGCCCCCCGCTGCCGATCTGGTGTCGGCGAGGGCGGCGACGTTCCTGGTCGATTACGCCAGGAAGTATCGGCAGACCATCGCAGCGGCGGCGGTGGTTCTTGAGGAGTTTGCGCTCGCCTTGACCACTGGCGCCGGTAAGTATGCGACCACCGAGGCCGACAACATCAAGACCATTTAGCGAGCCGGAAGGAACAACGAACAAACACATGCATTTCGAAGCGAACCCGCCGGAGGTCAACTCCGGCAACATGTATGCCGGCCCGGGTCCTGACTCGTTGTGGGCCGCCGCGAGTGCCTGGAGGTCGTTGGATACGGAGATGACGGCCGTGCAGAGGATGTTCAATCGAACGCTACTGTGTCTGATGGACGCCTGGCAGGGTCCCGCGGCGACGCAGGTGATGGAGGCGACCAAGCCGTTTGTCAGGTGGCTGGCCGAGCTCTGTGAGCAGCTGTCTGAGGTTGAGATGCAGATCTACCAAATCGAGCGGGCCTATGAATGGGCACGTCGCGAGGTGGTGCACCCGACGCAAATCTATCGCAACCGTGCTGAGAAGTGGCTCCTGATCAACAACAACGTGCTCGGGCAAAACAATGCGGCCATCGCCGACCTCGACCAGGAATATGACGACTTCTGGGACGAGGACGGTGAGGTGATGAGGGATTATCGGCTTCGTGTGTCGGATGCGTTGGCCCAGTTGACTCCGTGGAAGCCGCCGCCGCCGATCGCCAACAAAACCGGATTGGTCGCACCGGCGCCACTTAGTACCGTGTTGTCTCGCACAGGCGCTTAGATCTCCGCTGGTCTCCGCTTCGCCGTGATGGTGGTTTGCCGATACGATTTGCAGCGATGCGTTCGGTAATGCGCTGTGTTAGAACGCGATCGGGCTCGACAAGACTTGGCGTGCCTGTCATCGCGGCCTCAGTGAGCACGTCGGCAGGCCCTGCAGGTGATCGCAGACTGGTGACAGTCGTTCGCGGACCTTCGCGCCCGGGGTGTCGATGAAGATCGCGGCTTCGAGCGCCTCCAATGGCCGCGGACGCCCAGTGGTATTTCGGCGTGATGCCGTACGTCCCGACTGCTTTGGACGTCAACTTGGGGGGAATAATCGGGTCGTGTCAGTTCCGCGTAAACTACTGCAAATCCGACTAATTAAAGACAGGCACCAGACGCGGGTGGTTGATAGCGCAAGCAACCGGTGGTTGATCAGCCCGGTGCAAATGTTGGGGGGGCGGACAATCACGGAATGGAGTCGGCATGTCACTTTTGATCACAAATCCCGAGGCGTTGACGTTGGCGGCTACGAGCGTGCGAGGGATTCGCGATCGTGCGATTGAAAGCGATGCTCAGACGGCCCCGGCGACAACCGCTGCGCGGCCCCCGCTGCAGATCTGGTGCCGGTGAGGGCGGCGACGTTCCTGGTCGAGTACGCGAGGAAGTATCGAGTCACGACAGTCGTTGCGAGCCGGAAGGAACAACGAACAACAAATGCATTTCGAAGCGAACCCGCCGGAGGTCAACTCCGGCAACATGCATGCTGGGCCGGGTCCTGACTCGATATGGGTTGCTGCCCATGCGTGGAGGTCGTTGGGTAGCGAGATGACGGCCGTGCAAAGGATGTTCAGCCGAACGCTACTGTGTCTGATGGACGCCTGGCAGGGTCCCGCGGCGACGCAGGTGATGGAGGCGACCAAGCCGTTTGTCAGGTGGCTGAATGAGCTCTGTGAGCAGCTGCATGAGGTCGAGATGCAGATCTACGAAATCGAGCGGGCCTATGAATGGGCATATCACCAGGTAGTGCCTCCGGCGCAGATCTACACCAACCGTGCTGAGCGGCGGATGCTGATCAGAAACAACGCGCTCGGGCGATACAATGCGCAAATCGCCGACCTCGACCAGCAATATGAAGACTTCTGGGACGAGGACGGTGAGGTGATGAGGGACTATCGGCTTCGCGTGTCGGAAGCGTTGGCGCAGTTGACTCCGTGGAAGCCGCCGCCGCCGATCGCCAACAAAACCGGATTGGTCGCACCGGTGTCGCTTGGCACGGCGGAGCCAGCTGCTATGGTGCCATCTCGTACAGGCACCTAGATATCCGCTTCGCCGTGATGGTGGTTGGCCGATACGATTTGCGGTCATGCGTGCGTCTGGCCCATGCACAGCTGCTGTGGACCGGCGGGGCGTTCGCTGAGCGCGGCCAAGCGCCGTGGTCTCTTCGTGTGTGAGGTGTCGGACGCTGAGTCACTAGCGTTCACCCGCTGACGTGTCACGCCTTGGTGACGTGAGCCCTCCGGTGCGGGCCAATTCCTCTGGGAGTCTGAGGCCCCAGAATCGGGGCGAGTGACCGGACTCGGTGAACTGGTCCACGGGCGGTTGGTGGCCCGGCGAGACATGCCGCCGGTAGTGGTTGTGGTCGTGTTTCCAGGGATATGCGAGTTGAACGACTCGATGTACCCGTCGCACCACGGCTCACCCGGTGGGATGAAGTGTCGACCGACCTGGCCTCGAGCCCAATCAGCCATTGCCCTGCAAATTAATTCGGTCCGTTGTCACATCGCGAGGCAGTGGGATGGACACCGCCGCCGGGTAGCCAGGCAGTCCAATTCATCGATCAGGTGCTCTCAGCTCTCTGATAGCGGGTCAGGATCGTCTTGTGACAGTTTTGCTTTGACTCATCACCAGCCCCATCGTCAGGGGCCTGAACAGCGGTTCCTTGTTCGCCGAGTAAGCAGGCCGGAGGTGCGAACTCTCAAGTGAATCAACGAATCTCAAGTGAGTCAACGAATGGGGCTACGCGCGCATTTTTGGGTGAGTCAACGCGCGGGTATTGCGTAGCAGCGCCGAGTTCGAATAGCATTATCATCGCCGAATGACGGAACCAACGCTGTAGTGTGCAGGTGTTTGGGGGCACCGGTGCAGCGGCCGCCGGTGTATTGTTGGCGACGTTCGGGTTTGGCTGTGGGCGGGGTGGATCCGAAATATCAACGGTCACGGAAGCATCGTCTGTAACTCGATCACGCCCCGTACACCACCGCTCGGTCAAGCGAGAACTTGGCTACCCTCACATCCGAATTGGGTGCAGCGCATGATCGGGGGCCTGCAGCGCGACCTAGCCGAGGTTCCTGACTGCCCATTTTCGAATGGACCCGCCCTGGCCACCCCCGCATTCCGACGGCACTTCGTTCGGCGCGGTTTCGATGCCTGCCATACGTTGCACACGGCACCCTGGGCGGGTTCGATCCGCACGCCTTGCGTTCCTCAGGGCGGCGGGCGCGCCAGATCTGAATTTCGGCGAAATTGTGTAGCCCAATCCTAAAGGTGGAACGCCCATGTGGGTGCCCGTATTTGAAACTAGCAAACTCGGTGAAAAACCCGAACAGGTCGTGTACTGGGGCTCGCCGGTCGCACTGTTCAGGACCGCGTCAGGACGGATCGCGGCACTGCACGACGCGTGCGCTCATCGCGGTGCGCCGCTGTCTTTGGGCAACGTCTGTGGTGAGACGGTACGTTGCCCCTACCATCAGTTTTGTTTCAATAGTGAAGGATCCTGCACCAGCATCCCTGACGTCTTTCAAGTCGATGACGCGTTCCGGGCGGGTTGCCGGGTCCGCCGCTACCACGTGCGCGAAGCCCTTGGCCTCATCTGGATCTCCACTGAGGATGAACGGCAAGCACCGTTCCCGGTGAGTCTGCTCGGCGAGGATGATCGCGAGGTCGCCGGCGTCGGCTTCTTCCCGGTCCGGGGCGACATCCGCGTCTGGATGGACCACTTCCTCGACTTGCCGCATGGCATCTACCTGCACGGCAAGACGTTGTTCGGCGGCGGCGCTGACCGACCGTCGCGCGTCGGCTCGGTGGCCACTGTTGAACTCTTTCCCGACAGCGTGTTCCCCATCCCACGCTGGCTGCAGTTCGAATACCACGTTGAGGACGTCAGCCTGCGCCGACGGTTGTACTCGCCTGGCCTGGCGGTATTCCTTCTCCTCGCGGGCGCCGGTGGTATGCGCCCCGACCGGGTACGCGTCACAATCGACCTGGCGGCGCCCTTCTGCCAGAAGTACCGCCTCGAATCCTGGAGCCCACTCGGCAACCACTCCGTGGAGTACTGGACGGCGATTAACCCGTCGTCCCGCGACGAACTTCAGTTCGTGTACGCGGGTGCGTTCGTCAAAACCGCGTTCGGGCCGCGTGATCGCCGCAACCCTGTCGTCCGGGCGCTGCAGCGGCGCGGACTTCACTACTTTCTTGAGCGTCACATCGGTGGCGAGGACGCCCGGGTCCTCAGCGAGACGCGCATGGTCGACCCCGAGGACATACGTGTCACACCGTTCGACGCCGGTATCGTGGCGATGCGCGAGATGCTCCGGAGACACATCGAGGCGCGGGCCGAGCAGTTCCCGCCCGATTCGCTGGTCCACCTCTTCTGCGGGCCGGCGCGTACCAAGCTCTCCGCCGGACGCCGAATCACCGTGTCCCGATAGAGGGCGATGCGGCCGCAAGCGCCAACCGACCTGCACTCCATTTTGGGAAGCGCCCCCCCCAAGGCCATGGAGATGCCTGTGCCGTTCCGAACGGGAGCAGATCGCCATGATGCGGGCCGAAGGCCGTGAATATGTGCATCATAACGACCG
The DNA here is from genome assembly GCF_963853665.1 of Mycobacterium decipiens. Classification (NCBI taxonomy): domain Bacteria; kingdom Bacillati; phylum Actinomycetota; class Actinomycetes; order Mycobacteriales; family Mycobacteriaceae; genus Mycobacterium; species Mycobacterium decipiens. The sequence continues at coordinate 3,547,467 of NZ_OY970459.1, read as the reverse complement.
CCTCAGGCGATCTCGGTTGACGAGCTTGCGGGAGTTCCGGCGCAACGCCGCCACTCGCAACGGCAAGCTCGAATGTCGCACGTCGACCGCGCAGTGGAACAGCTGGCCACGCTGCAAGGCGGCCGAAGCCGGCTAGGAGCGCTATGCACTCTCGACCTCGAAAGTATGTGCAGGAAAAGCTATCCGGGTGATCCGTGACGAGGATGGGAATGTGGGAGACCGTTCGCGTCCGACAGTGGCGCCGTTAGGCAGCCGCGTGCCTTCAGCCATGTCGCCAGCCTGGTAGACCCGATCCGACGCAACTGTCGGGGGTCTGGTATCGGGGCAAAGCGTCAGCGCGGCCCTATTTTTGGAGTAGTCGCCGAGACCTGAGCCATACCCGCCACCCGAGGGGGATCGAGGGGATCAGTGTCTACTTCTGCGATCCCCACAGTCCGTGGCAGCGCGGGACAAACGAGAACACCAATGGACTTCTGCGCCAATATTTTTCGAAGGGGACCGATCTAGCGCGATATGACCGGCGAGAAGTTCAATCGGTGGCTGATCCACTCAACAACCGGCCCCCGGAAATCACTCGGGTGGATGACACCGACGGAAGTGCTTGCCGACCCACTACACTCGAGTCCACGACATGGTGTTGCGACGACAGGTTGAATCCGCCCAGTACACTGCAATACATTGCGGCGAGGTATGGACGCTTGAATGGCTCAGGCCGTCGTTCGGAAACGTCGGGGACGCCTGACACGCTCTGGAAAGCGACGATCGGCCCGTACAATGCCGAGTGCGTCCGCGAGGGTTTCCCGTTTTCGCGTCGGACCGATCCGCGCCCCAGCCGACCTGGAGAACATCACGTCGGCGTGGGTGAGTTGGTACAACGAACAATGGCTCGTGCAGCGCCTCGGGGCCCCGCACACCCACAGAAGCCGAGGCCGAGTGCTGCGCGCAATGACTCGTACGAAACCGGTCGATTAGTCGTAGAATGGACGCTAGAATAACTAGCCATGTATCGAAACTGGGGGAGAATTTGTGGATGCGAATCGCATTGAGAAAATTCGGGACTTAATAGACGCAATTGATGCGTTGGAGGCGCGGCGATCGATATTGCCTGCGGTTGCGGTTGAATCGGCGTTGGCGGCGTTACGAAAGCAGCTTGCTGATTTGGAGAATGCGACCGTGTATCCCGAGACGGGAGAACGTCGTTGCGCAACGATCATGTTCTCGGACCTGTCTGGTTATACGGCTATGAATGAGCGCCTCGACCCTGAAGAGGTTGAAGCGATCATGCATCGCATTAAGACGGCGGCAATTCGCATCGTTGAAAGCCGCGGCGGAACCGTAAACCAGTTCGTTGGGGACGAGGTGGTCGCGCTGTTTGGTATCCCACGCGCCCACGAAGATGATCCCTGTCGCGCGGTCCACGCCGCGCTGGAACTACACACGTTTGTTCGCGAACTGAACGCGGAGGTTGAAAAAGACGTCGGTCAAACGCTAGGTATGCATACCGGGATTAACTCGGGCCTTATCGTGACGAGCCTGCGTGATCAGCGGGATGGCAAGTTCGGTATTACCGGTGACGTCGTTAATACGGGTGCCCGGTTGTTGGCCGCGGCCAACAATGACGAAATACTAGTGAGTCCTGTGACTCAACGGTTGGTAGCACCATACTTCCAAACGGAGCCGGTCGGCCTGATCCATATGAAGGGCAAGTCCGAAGGCATGGTGCCACATCGCGTTGTGAAAAAGACGGCCGTCCAGACTCGCTTTGAGGCGGCAGAACTCAAGGGCTTCACGCCATATGCGGGACGAGAGAAAGAACTGCTGGCGTTGCACTCGGCTTTTTTGAAAGCGAGAGCAGGTCAGGGGCGATTTGTTACCATTCACGGCGAGGCGGGTGTCGGCAAGAGCCGTTTGGTCGCGGAGTTTCTGCACCGTGTGCAGCATCAGGTATTGGATTTCTCGATTCTGCGTGGTCGCTGTCAATCTCATGAACAGCATGCTGCCTACCTTCCTTTCACGGAGCTGTTGAGGCTGGCGTTTGGAATCGATGATATTGATTCGCCGACGACAATGCGGCAAAAGGTCGTCGACGCTGTGCTGGCGCTCAACGCTGGGCGTGATGAGTATTTGCCTGCTCTGTTGCGCATACTGTCGATTCCAAGCGACCAATACTCGGTTCCTAATGAACTCTCTGGTGAGGGGCTACAACGCAACATTCATGCCGCACTTTCGGCCACCCTTGCCGCACTCGGGCGCCGACAACCTCTGATCCTGTTGCTGGAAGACTGGCAATGGGCGGACGAGGCATCCGATGTGGCCTTGATGCACATCGTGGACACTGTTCGAGCTGCTTCGGCCCTGCTCGTCGTCAACTACCGGGCGGATTACCTGCCGGCCTGGCACGGTACTTCTGACACCGAAATCGAACTCGGGCCATTGGACCAAAGCGGCACCCAGTCGATGATCCGAGCCATCTACGGCGCCGACGAATTGCCCGATATGCTGACAGAAGATATCCTGCAGCGCTCATCCGGCAATCCGTTCTTTGTCGAAGAGCTGTGTGAACTGTTGCGGGATCAGGGCATCGTGCGAGTGGTCGATGGCCGCGTGACACTTCAACGGGGTCTTAAGAACGTCACCATCCCTGAAACCGTCCAAGCCCTGATTCGCGCCAAGCTGGATAGATTGGACCGTGCCTCCAGGGCGGTCTTAGGGCCTGCGTCGGTGATTGGTCGGGAGTTCCTGGTGCCGATACTGGATCGGGTACTTGCCGACCGTGAGAAGTTGCCGTCATTGCTACAGAATCTCAGTAGGAATGATCTCATCCAATTTCTTCGAAGCAGCCCGGAACAGTCCTGCCAGTTCAAGCATGCCATCACGCAAGAAGTCACCTACGATACGATCCTGCGCAAGCGGCGTGCCGCGCTTCATCAGCTGGTCGCTGAGGCCATCGAAGAACTTTATGCGGCGCGTCTGGAAGAACACCTCGAGGTTCTCGCGTTTCACTACGATCGAAGCGATGCATCCGATCGGGCAACCCGATATCTGGAGCTAGCAGGGGACAAGGCGACCGGTCGTTTCGCGCTGGTGGATGCACGTGCTCATTACGAACATGCCCTACGACGGGTTGCTGCGGCCGAACAAACCGAGGCGAAAAGGCGAAAACTCGTCGAACTCACGTTGAAGTGGGGGGAGATTAGCGTCTACTCTGCGCCTCCCGACGTCGTTATACCCGTGCTCGAGACCGCGCTCGGCCATGCCGAGGACCTTGGCCTCGACGTGGAGAGCGCACAGTTGTCTCGCTTGATCGGTTTCCTGAACATTTTTGGAGGGAACTTGTCAGCCGCGAAGCGACTCTACGCACGCTGCCAGACGATAGGACAACGCTGCAACCTGAAGGTACTCGAAGCCCACGGCGTTTCCGGCCTTGGATTCGTTGCAAATCATGCGGCTAAATTCCGGGAGTCGGTGAAACACCTCGAAACGGGCTATGCCTTACATCGAGAAGCAGGCGAACTCCTCGGATGCGCTCATGCCGCAAACCTCCTGAATAATAGCTACGCGCACCTCGGGGAGTTCGAAAGTGCGAGAGAGGCGACCGAAAGAGCCTTAGTGGCTGCGCGCGCGTGCGATGCCCTCACCCGACAATGGCTATCGCACTATTGGTCGGGGCTCACACTTATTCTGCAAGGCAGCTGGGACTCGGCCATCCTGGAGGCCAGTGGAGCCCTCACCTACGCGCGGGGCGTCGACAAAATGCTCATTGTCAGCGTAGCGGGTTCCGTGGTTGCCCAGGCCCAGTTCATGTTGGGCGAGCGTCACCGCGGCATCGCCCAGTTGGAAGAAATGGCGGAGATCGCAAGACAAGGAACCATCTATGAGCTCTATTCACGGGTATTCGGACCGCTAGCACTCTGTTGCGCCGAAGTCGGACGAAACGAGGAGTCTTTGCGGGCGGCCGAATCGTGCCTGCAAGGTTGTGTACGTACGTGCGCGGGATACGAGCACTGGGCGTACTGGGCGCAAGCGATCGTTGCATCGAACACGGGAGCCAAGTCTGAGGTTGTTGACACGCACTTCCAACAAAGCATCGAACTTGCCAAGGCGAGAGGGCAACGTCCGTTCCTGGCACAAGCGCACTTTTATCGGTCGAAAGTTCTTCTAAAGCGCGGCGACGTGACAACGGCCAGCGCCGCCTTGAAACAGGCCACTGAACTGTTCGAGCGAATGGACATGGCCGGGTGGCTAGCTGAAGCACGTCGTCAGACGCTGTCAGTGTGAGCGGAGGCGCTCGTGGCGTGCCGCTGGTCGCCAACGCCTGGCCGAAGGTTGTGGCAGGCGTTGTCGACTGTCTACGGATCCTGCGCTCGGACACCGCCATCGGCGGTGATGAGGCATTTCGTGATCTGGTGTTGGCCCGGATCCTCGAACCCACCAGCAAGGCCGATTCGTTGCACAGCGTGCTCACCGAGCACGCTGTGCAACCCGCGGACTGTCGCACCGTCACCAGACGGTTAGCAATGGTTGCTAAACCTTCCGGCTGACCCGTGCGATCGGTCCTTGACCGAACGCCGAGACCACCCACACGCTGGTCACACCGCCGCAGTCTGCTCCCTTCGTCGCCTGAATGCTTCGCAACAATCAAGCTGCCGAAGGCCACGAACCCCAACCTGCACCACAAACCACGCGATCGAATTCCTACGCCACGAACCGCATCGGTGGATCACGGCTACGCCAGCATCTGATGACATGAATCAACGGGAGCGCCGAAGAGATGCTAGTGCGAATGCTTTCATGCGTCAATGCGTATTTTGTCGTATGTCGATGCGTATCTTGTCGTGGCGCAATGCGTATTTGCTGTGGCAGCACGGATTTTGGCGGACACGGCGTGAGAAGAAGTGTTAGTGTCGCCGCTATGCTGTTGGCAGCCTTGCGTGATATGCAATGGCGAGTGCGGCGCCTTGTTGTCGCGGTCGTTAGCACCGGACTGATCTTCGCAATGACGCTCGTATTGACCGGACTTGCACACGGATTTCGGGTGCAGGCGCAGCGAACCGTTGATTCCTTGGGGGTCGACGCCTTCGTGGTCAAGAGTGGCGCGTCCGGACCGTTCCTCGGTGCGACACCTTTTCCGCCAGTGGATGTGAGCCGGGTAGCTAGTATGCCCGGTGTCATGACGGCAGTTCCGATGGCGTGCGCACCGACGACGATCAGAGAGGGCTCGTCAACGCAAAACGCCACGGCTTTCGGGGCCCCGGAGCGCGGACCCGGCATGCCGCGGATCACGCAGGGGCGGGCACCATCGACGCCGGACGAGGTTGCTGTGTCGAGCACACTGGGCCGCCAGGTGGGCGACGAGGCACAGGTCGGTTCGCGCACCTTGCGGATCGTCGGCGTCGTGCCCAATTCCATGGCACTACCGAAGACGCCCAACGTCTTTCTTACCAACGAGGGCCTGCAAAGGCTGGCCTACAACGGCCAGGCAATGATCACGTCGATCGGGATCAAAGGCGTAGCTGAACGGCTCCCAAACGGCTATCAATCCCTCGACAAATCGGCTGGTGTCAACGACCTGATGCGCCCGCTGAAGGTTGCGGTGGATGCGATCACGCTCATGGCGGTTCTGCTGTGGATCGTGGCGGTGCTGATCGTCGGATCGGCAGTGTATCTTTCCGCACTCGAGCGCTTGCGTGACTTTGCGGTATTCAAAGCGACGGGTGTGCCGACGCGGTCGATTCTGGCCGGGCTGGCGCTGCAGGCGGTGGTCGTTGCGCTGCTCGCGGCGGTGGTGGGCATCATCCTTTCGTGGGGATTGGCACCATTGTTCCCCGTGACTGTGGTGGTGCCTATGAATGGCTACATGGCGCTGCCGGTCATCGCGTGTGTGATCGGACTACTTGCCAGCATTGCTGGACTCAGACGGGCGGTGGCGGTAGATCCGGCGATTGCGTTTGGAGGTCCCTGAATCATGGGTGATCTGAGCATTCAAGACCTTGTCGTCGAGTATTCCAGCGGTGGATACGCCGTGCGGCCGATTAATGGCTTGAGCTTGGAGGTTTCGGCTGGGTCGCTGGTAATCCTGCTTGGCCCAAGTGGCTGCGGGAAGACGACGTTGTTGTCCTGTCTGGGCGGGATTCTGCGTCCGAAGTCAGGGGCAATCAAGTTCGATGGTCGCGACATCACAGGACTCGAGGGCAGCGCGTTGGCAACGTACCGACGCGACACGGTCGGCATCGTGTTCCAGGCCTTCAATTTGGTGCCGAGCCTTACCGCCGTCGAGAACGTGACGATTCCGATGCGCGCGGCAGGTATGTCACGTGCATCCGCGCGTCGGCGCGCCGAGGAACTGTTGGCCCGGGTCAATCTCGCGGAGCGAATGAAGCACCGACCAGGTGACTTAAGCGGTGGGCAGCAGCAACGCGTTGCCGTCGCGCGCGCGATAGCACTGGATCCGCCGTTGATCCTGGCCGACGAACCGACCGCGCACCTCGACTTCATACAGGTAGAGGAGGTGCTGCGGCTGATCCGCTCGCTTGCGCAGGGCGAACGGGTGGTGGTGGTCGCCACCCACGATAGCCGCATGCTGCCAATGGCCGACCACGTCGTACAGCTGGTTCCCGCAAGCGCGCCGACGAAGCGGGAACCCGAGCTGGTGCACGTGAAAGCTGGTGAGGTGCTGTTCAAGCAATCCACAACGGGCGAACTGATCTACGTAATCTCCGACGGTGAATTTGAGATTGTGCGCGAATTGGCCGATGGTGGAGAGGAATTGGTAAAGGTGGCAGTGCCCGGAGACTACTTCGGCGAGATCGGTGTGCTGTGTCACCTACCGCGCTCGGCGACCGTGCGCGCCCGCACCGACGCGACAGCCATTGGTTACACGGCCCAGGCATTGCGCGAGCATTTCAGCGCGGCGGACCCGCGTGACTTGGTCGAACACCGCAAGCTTGGCGCGGCAGCAAAAATTGGCGGAAGGTCTCGCGAATCCGTTGGTAGGTCGGGGTAGCAGGATCACCCCTCGTGAGCGCCAACCGGCAGCTGTCCAGGCGGCGTCGTTCTGAAGAACGAGCTGCGCTGCGGAGGATTCCGCTACTCGCTGACATCGATAACGAACAACTCGATCGACTCCTGGGAGCCCTAGATCGCCGCCACATCCCTGCCAGCGAGTGGCTCTTTCGCGCCGGAGATCCATCGAACACCATTTATGTCGTTGACTATGGGCGGTTCATAGCTGTTGGCGCCGACGGACAGGTGATTCGTGAGATGGCATCCGGTGATTCAATCGGAGAGTTGGGCGTAATCGCCGGCACTGCCCGCTCGGCCGGCGTACAGGCTCTTAGAGATAGCGTCGTCTGGGGAATAGCCGCTGACGCATTCCGCGCGGTTCTGGCAACGACTCCGCGACTGCAATTGGTGATGCTGCGAGCGATGGCGATGATGCTTCGCGAGTCACGATCTCGGAACGCCTCTGGTCGTCCGCGGGTCATCGGCATACTGTCGGCTGGGAGTGCCGCCCCGGTTGGCCAGATCGCCGACACAATGGCGACCCAATTGCGCTCCTACGGTAAGGTCGCCGTGATCGCTGCGCCTACGAGCATAAGCAATGCAGCCGAGAATTTCAGTGAGCTCGTTGGAGCGTTTAGTGAGAGCCTCGGTCGAGCGGAGCGGAGCAACGACTGGGTCTTGGTAGTGGCCGACCGAGATGCAGGGGATCTCTGGCGACGACAGGTCGCCGCGCAATGTGATCGGCTCGTGGTCTTGGTGGACGAAACCCGTCCTCCTAAAGCGATCGGCCTACTGCCGAAGCGAGGGCCAGTACACCTGATGACGTGCACGGCAGATCCTGGTCCGAGCTGGTGGGATCTGCCACAGGTGGTGTCGCATCACCCCGCCAACGACGATGGTATCGGCGCTCTAATCCGCAGAATCGCCGGCCGGTCCCTAGGTCTCGTGATGGCAGGTGGCGGAGCGCGGGGACTCACGCATTTCGGTGTCTACGAAGAACTCACCCGGGCAGGCGTCGTTATCGATCGATTTGGCGGAACGAGTTCCGGTGCTATCGCCGCTGCGGCCTTCGCGCTCGGAATGGACGCCCAGGATGCGATAACGATCGGACGAGAGTTCATTGCACAAAACAACCCACTCGGCGACTACACGATCCCTGCGGTTGCCTTAACGCGCGGGCGGCGCGTGGAGCTCCTGGCAGAGCGGATCTGCGGCGAGACTTTAATCGAGCATCTACCAAAGGCGTTCTTTTGCGTCTCTGCGGACATGATCACAGGTGATCAGATTATCCATCGGCGCGGCCCTCTCGGGACGGCCGTGCGCGCATCGATCTCGATCCCCGGTATCCTTCCGCCAGTTCAACGTGGTGACGAGATCCTCGTCGACGGTGGCCTGTTGAACAACCTCCCGGCAGACGTGATGTGCGCCGACCCAGACGGTGAAGTCATATGTGTCGATCTGCGGCGAAAGTACGTGCCGTCGAAGGGCTTTGGTTTGCTGCCACCGATTGTTCCACTTCCTGGGTTCGTCCGGCGGCTCTTGACGGGCACGGACGTCGCCCTACCACCACTGCAAGAGACACTACTGCGCGCCTTCGAACTCGCGGCCTCCAGTGCGAACCCGCGTGAGCTCCCTCGTGTTGCTGCCGTAATCGAGCCGGATGTCTCAGCAATCGGTCCACTTGACTTCGATCAGATCGATGCCGCCCTGGATGCCGGACGGATCGCAACCCGATCAGCCCTCAAGGCATATCCACAACTTGTTGGCTGAGCCCGTGCCCCAACGGCTCAAGGAGGTTGAGCGGGAGAATCAGCGGCTTAGCAGCCGGTAGCGGAGCGGGCTAGTCGGCTTATCCGCGATGTGTTCCGCTTCCAGGCTAGTGTCTTGTTCATGCCCGCAAGTGAAGGCACACGAGATTGGGTGCGGCCGGCTTACTTACGTGCGGCTGGTTAGCGCCTCGTTTGTGGCCAGCGCTTGCGCAACGCCTGAAACGATTGCTGAAACTTTCAGCGCTTCAAGGATCACCTCTCGGTCCACACCTTCCTCGCGCAGCGTGTGCTCATGGGCGACGAGGCAATGCGAGCACCCGTTAATCGAGGACACTGCGAAGGACCACAGCTCGAAATTGGCTTTCTGCACGCCCGGATTGGCGATGATGTTCATCCGCAGTCCGGGCCGCAGGTCGTCGTACCGGCCCTCAAGGAAGCCGCGGCCACGGTAGAACACGTTGTTCATGCCCATTATGGCCGCGGCTCCGAGAGCCGCGTGGCGGGCCTCAGCCGACAGATGATCGGCCGCTTCAGCGCCAATGTCAGCCAATACCTGCGGATTTCGTGTCGCTGCGGCGCTGGCTAGCAGGGTTCCCCACAGCTGCTCCTGGTCGAGCACGCTGCTGCGGGTGATTGAGCTCAGGTTGAGCTTGATGTCCTTGGCGTACTCAGGTAGCGCGGCCTTGAGATCTTCTACGCTCATGATTTCCCTGCCAACCAGATCCGCGTTATGCCGAAGCCCTGAGGAGTTCGCCAGCGTCTAGCGTCGGGTCGCCCTTGCGCCAGTTGCATGCACAAAGCTCGTCGGATTGGAGGGCGTCGAGGACTCGCAGCACCTCATCGACGTTGCGTCCCACCGAACCGGCGGTGGCCGAGACGAACTGGATCTCGTTGTTGGGGTCGACGATAAAGGTGACGCGGTCGGCCACACCGTCGGCATTGAGGACGCCCGCGGCCTGGCTGAGTTCGCGCTTGATGTCCGAGAGCATCGGGAAGGGCAATGTCTTGAGGTCGTCGTGCTGTGCACGCCACTGGAAGTGCACGAATTCGCTGTCGATCGAAACCCCCAGGATCTGGGCGTCCCGGTCCTCGAACTCGTCGTTGAGCTTGCCGAACGCCGCAATCTCGGTTGGGCACACGAACGTGAAGTCCTTCGGCCAGAAGAACACCACCCGCCACTTGCCCGGGTGCTCGTCACTGGTGATGGTGGCGAAGTAGTCACCGGGTTGCTTGGCGTCGACCTTGGACAGGTCACCGCCGATCAGCGCGGTGAGCTGGTAGGCGGGGAACTGATCGCCAATGGTTAGCAGTGGCATGACTCTCCTCATCTCAAAGCGGGCAATACATCTGGTAGCGACACTCCATCGTGCCGTGAAGTCGCCGTCAGGCAAAGGTGATATATCCCACTATATTTATCGATATGACCGATAAGAGATATCAGCCTACTTTGGCCGGGCTTCGCGCATTCGCCGCGGTGGCGGCAAAGCAGCACTTCGGCAGTGCCGCAGGTGTTCTCGGTGTCAGTCAGTCGACGCTGTCGCAGGCGTTGGCCGGGCTGGAAACCGGCCTCGGCGTCCACCTGGTCGAGCGGTCGACGCGGCGAGTCTTCTTGACAACGGAGGGTAGACGGTTGCTGCCTCACGCCCAAGCGGCGATCGAGGCTGTTGAAGCGTTCACCGCCGCCGCGGCCGGGGCGTCCGATCCGCTACAAGGCAGCATGCGCCTCGGCCTGATCCCGACAGTGGCGCCATACGTGCTGCCGACGATCTTGACCGGGCTTGCGCTGCAGCTCCCGGCGTTGGTCTTGCAAGTCGTCGAAGATCAGACCAATCGCCTGTTGGCGGCCTTGCGTGAAGGGGCATTGGAGGCAGCCCTGATCGCCTTGCCCGCCGATGTCAGTGGGGCCATCGAGATACCGATCTATGAAGAAGAGTTCGTCCTTGCCCTCCCCCCAGGGCATCGTCTTTCGGGCAAGCGGCGTGTGTCGCTGACCGCGCTGTCCGAACTGCCATTGCTGTTACTCGATGAGGGGCACTGCCTACGCGACCAGACGCTCGATGTCTGCCGTAAGGCAGGTGTGCGGGCCGAGCTGGCCAACACCCGGGCGGCGTCGCTGGCCACCGCCGTGCAGTGCGTGACCGGCGGACTGGGGGTGACGCTGATTCCGCAGACCGCGGTCCCCGTCGAGACCACGCGAAGCCGGCTTGAAGTGGCCCAATTTGCCGCCCCCCGCCCAGCGCGACGAATCGGCTTGGTGTTTCGCTCTTCTAGTGGCCGCGAGGAGTCCTACCAGCGCCTCGCTGGGATTATCGGCGAGCTGGTCAGAAATGACCACCACGTGCGCCTGATCGCATAGCAACTACCCAACCGGATGGCTGACCACCCACCCGGAACGGGCCGTCTTACCTGGCCAGCGCAAGCCCGTTACCCTGGGGTAATGAGTGTGCAAGCACCGTCGCTTCCCGACTTGCGCCAAGAGGTGCACGACGCCGCGCGCCGGGCCCGGGTGGCCGCCCGCCGGCTGGCATCGCTGCCGACAGCGGTCAAGGACCGCGCGCTGCATGCGGCTGCCGACGAGATCCTGGCGCACTCCGATCAGATCCTGGCCGCCAACGCCGAAGACCTGAACGCGGCGCGGGACGCGGACACCCCTGCGGCAATGCTCGACCGGCTGGCCCTGAACCCGCAACGCATCGACGGAATCGCCGCCGGCCTGCGGCAGGTGGCGGGACTGCGCGATCCGGTCGGCGAAGTACTGCGCGGCTACACGCTGCCCAACGGGCTTGCGCTGCGCCAGCAGCGCGTGCCGCTCGGCGTGGTCGGCATGATTTACGAGGGCCGCCCCAACGTCACCGTCGATGCCTTCGGGTTGACGCTCAAGTCGGGCAATGCCGCACTGTTACGCGGCAGCTCCTCGGCGGCTCGGTCCAACGAAGCTCTGGTCAAGGTGTTGCGTACCGCGCTGGTCGGTCAGGATTTGCCCGCCGACGCCGTCCAGCTACTGTCGTCTGCCGACCGGTCCACCGTCACCCACCTGATTCAGGCTCGCGGCTTGGTCGACGTGGTGATTCCGCGCGGGGGAGCGGGCCTGATCGAGGCGGTCGTGCGTGATGCGCAGGTGCCCGCCATCGAGACCGGCGTCGGCAATTGTCATGTCTATGTGCACGAGGCCGCCGACCTGGACGTCGCCGAACGCGTCCTGCTGAACTCCAAGACCCGCCGGCCCAGCGTCTGCAACGCCGCCGAGACGCTGCTGGTCGATGCGGCGATCGCCGCGCGAGCGTTGCCCCGCTTGCTGGCTGCTCTGCAAGACGCGGGTGTCACGGTGCACATGGACCCCGACGACGCCGACCTGCGCCGCGAATACCTTTCGATGGATATCGCGGTGGCTGTGGTCGACGGTGTCGATGCTGCGATCGCCCACGTCAGCGAGTACGGCACCGGACACACCGAAGCAATTGTGACCACCGATCTTGCTGCCGCCCAACGATTTACCGAACAGGTCGATGCCGCCGCGGTAATGGTCAACGCGTCCACGGCGTTTACCGACGGCGAGCAGTTCGGCTTCGGGGCCGAGATCGGCATCTCCACCCAGAAGCTGCATGCGCGCGGCCCGATGGGACTGCCGGAACTGACCTCGACCAAGTGGATCGCGTGGGGTGCTGGCCACACGCGCCCGGCCTGACCCCCTTTTGCAAGAGGAGACCCGATCGTGACCGTGCCCGCCCGGCCCATGCCGCTGTTTGCCGACATCGCCGACGTCTCGCGACGTCTGGCCGAGACGGGTTACCTGCCCGACACCGGCACGGCGACCGCGGTCTTTCTCGCCGACCGGCTCGGTAAGCCGCTGCTGGTGGAGGGTCCGGCCGGGGTCGGCAAGACCGAACTGGCGCGCGCCGTCGCGCAGGCAACCGGATCCGGACTGGTCCGGCTGCAGTGCTACGAGGGCGTCGACGAAGCTCGCGCGCTGTATGAGTGGAACCACGCCAAGCAGATCCTGCGCATTCAGGCCGGCTCCGTGGACGGGAGTGATTGGGACCGCACAAAGGATGACGTGTTCAGCGAGGAATTCCTGCTGCAGCGTCCGCTGCTGACCGCCATCCGGCGCACCGAGCCCACGGTGCTGTTGATCGACGAAACGGACAAGGCGGACATCGAGATCGAAGGCCTGCTGCTGGAGGTGCTGTCCGACTTCGCGGTGACCGTACCCGAACTGGGCACCCTGACCGCAACCCGGGCGCCGTTCGTGCTGCTGACCTCCAACGCCACCCGCGAACTGTCCGAAGCGCTCAAGCGTCGCTGCCTGTACTTGCACATCGACTTCCCGACCCCCGAGCTGGAGCGCCGTATCCTGCTATCCCGGGTGCCCGAGCTGCCCGAACACCTCGCCGAGGAATTGGTGCGCATCATCGGCGTGCTGCGTGGCATGCAGCTCAAGAAGCTGCCGTCGATCGCCGAGACCATCGACTGGGGCCGCACTGTGCTGGCGCTGGGATTGGACACCATCGACGACGCGGTCGTCGCGGCCACACTCGGTGTGGTGCTCAAACACCAGTCCGACCAGCAACGCGCCAGCGGCGAACTCCGGCTGAACTAATGGGGCTCAACTGATGGCCACTCGCCGCATCCGTCCCACCCGGCCGCTCGCCCCGCACGGGCTGCCCGGTCACTTGGTTGGCTTCGTCGAAGCGCTTCGCGGGAGCGGGATTTCGGTGGGCCCGTCGGAGACGGTGGACGCCGGCCGGGTGATGGCCACCCTGGGCCTGGGCGATCGTGAGGTACTGCGCGAGGGTATCGCCTGTGCGGTGTTGCGCCAGCCCGACCATCGCGATACCTACGACGCCATGTTCGATCTATGGTTTCCCGCGGCACTGGGTGCGCGCGCCGTGGTTACCGAGGACGATGCAGTGGCAGTCGACGCGTCCCTGCCGCCCGACGATGTTGAGGCGATGCGGCAGATGCTGCTGGATCTGCTCGGAAGCAACGAAGACCTGGCCGACCTGGACGAGCGGTTGGTGGCGATGATCGCCAGGATCGTTGAGGCCTACGGCAAGTACAGCTCCAGCCGCGGTCCGTCGTTCTCGTCGTATCAGGCGCTCAAGGCTATGGCGCTGGACGAACTGGAGGGCAAGCTGCTGGCGGGCCTGCTCGCTCCCTACGGCGACGAGCCCACGCCCACCCAGGAGCAGATCGCCAAAGCGCTTGCCGCACAAAAGATCGCGCAGCTGCGCAAAATGGTCGACGCCGAGACCAAGCGTCGCACTGCCGAGCAACTGGGCCGCGACCACGTCCAGATGTACGGGATTCCACAGCTTTCCGAGAATGTCGAGTTCCTGCGTGCCTCCGGTGAGCAGCTGCGCCAGATGCGCCGGGTGGTGGCCCCACTGGCCCGCACGCTGGCGACCCGGTTGGCGGCCCGGCGCCGCCGCGCCCGGGCGGGCTCGATCGATCTGCGCAAGACGCTGCGTAAGTCGATGTCCACCGGTGGCGTGCCGATCGATGTGGTATTGCACAAGCCTCGCCCGGCGCGTCCGGAACTGGTGGTGTTTTGCGACGTTTCCGGTTCCGTCGCCGGGTTCAGCCACTTCACCTTGCTGCTGGTACACGCCCTGCGCCAACAGTTTTCACGGGTTCGGGTATTTGCCTTCGTCGACACCACCGACGAGGTGACCCACATGTTTTCCCCCGATGCCGACCTGGCCGTGGCGATCCAGCGGATCACCAGGGAGGCCGGTGTGTATGCCCGCGATGGTCATTCCGACTACGGCAATGCCTTCGTCTCGTTCATGCAGGGTTTCCCAAATGTGCTGTCGCCGCGCAGCTCGCTGCTGGTGCTCGGCGATGGGCGTACCAACTATCGCAACCCGGCCAGCGACGTGCTAGCCGACATGGTGACCGCGAGTAGGCACGCGCACTGGCTCAATCCGGAGCCTAGGCATCTATGGGGCAGCGGTGACTCGGCGGTGCCGCGCTACCAGGAGGTGATCACGATGCACGAATGCCGGTCCGCCAAACAGCTGGCCGCGGTGATCGACCAGCTGCTGCCGGTCTAGCAAATCCAATCCGGTCGGGTCGGCCTACCGCGTCTTCCGGAACACCAGCCAGCGCATTTCGATCGGGCACTTCTCCGGTTGGATGGTGAACACGTCGAGGCCGCGGACCCAATCGGCATACCAACTCGTGGGTGGCCAGGCGCCGGGAGGCAGGTGAGTTTTCTCGTAGTCGTATACGGAGTCATCGGCAATCAGTTCGAGGGGTAGGCCAGCCGCCGCGGTTGACATCTCGCCCCGCGAGCACATGCCGGTATACATTTGCTGCCCGAACTCCCGCGCGGCTTGGTCGGGCACGTAGGCCCCAGTGCCGAGGAAGGCGTTGAACACCAGGTGGCCACCGGGAGCGAGGCACTGAGCAGCCAGCTCGAACAGACTGCGCAACTGCTGCGTCGTCCGGAAGTCAGGCACCACCTCGGATAGCACCATGAGCTGATAGTCCCGCCGCAGGTCATCCATCATCGAGAAGACGTCACGCATGATGACGCGCACGTCGAGGGCCTCCCGTTCGGCGTCGGCGCGAATGATGTCGGCGAACTTCGGGGTCATCTCCACCACGTCGACCGGGTGGCCGCGCCGCGCCAACGCAACCGCGTTGCGCCCCGTACCTGCGCCAATCTCGAGTACTCGATGCATCGCGGGATCGGCTGCTTCGTTGGCCAGCGCCCACACCCGAGCGTCAGGTTCGGTACCGAAGAGGGGTGGTTCGCGGGTGCTGATCCAGTTCTCGTACTCCTGGGCCACGGTCCGCCATTGGGCTCGGACTTGGTAGTGCAAGGTCGGGCCCATTGGGGCGTTGTATGAGATGACGATGGTCGAACGCTGGGAGGCCGCGTAGGCCTCAGCCAACTGGCCCTCGAGCACCTTGCGAAGATGAGCAAGCTCTTCGTCGGAAAACTTCCTGCCCACACCCGCGAAGAGGCCGTCACACATCCTCACGTACTCGTCGAGCATGCTCGGCACGGCCGGCAGCGTGATCTCGGCCTTGACCACCGATCGGGTGTAGAACCGCCGGGCCATGGCCTCCTTCGCCAACTGTGTCGACTCGGCTGATTCGATCGGCAAATTGTCCACAGACCCCTTTTACACGACCGAGCCCGCCGCCGGGCCCGATTGGCCGTCGGCTCAGCAACTCGACGTCCACATCAAGAGCGCGCCCATATCTGAAGGCGAGACCGAGCCGGCGGGCCACGTAGCACGTCGGTCACCGCCAGCTGAACTGCGGCAACATACTCCAGTAAGCTGGCAAACCGTGCAAACGGACCGTCGCAGGTTGGGAGTCATGGGTGGGACGTTCGACCCCATCCATTACGGCCACCTGGTTGCCGCCAGTGAGGTGGCCGACCTGTTCGATCTCGACGAAGTGGTATTCGTGCCCAGCGGCCAACCCTGGCAAAAGGGACGGGAGGTCTCCGCCGCCGAGGACCGCTATCTGATGACAGTGATCGCCACCGCCTCCAATCCCCGCTTCTCGGTGAGCCGGGTCGACATCGACCGCGGCGGGCCCACCTACACCAAGGACACCCTGCGCGAGCTGCACGCGCTTAACCCCGGCTCCGAGCTGTATTTCATCACCGGCGCCGACGCGCTGGCTTCCATCATGTCCTGGCAAGGCTGGGAGGAGCTGTTCGAGTTGGCTCGGTTCGTCGGGGTCAGCCGACCCGGCTACGAGCTGCACTACGATCACATCACCGACGTACTGGGTCAGTTGGCCAAGGACGCGTTGACTCTGGTCGAGATCCCGGCCCTGGCCATCTCGTCGACCGACTGCCGTCAGCGGGCCCGGCAGTCCCGGCCGCTGTGGTACCTGATGCCCGACGGCGTCGTGCAGTACGTCTCCAAGTGCCGGCTCTACCTTGGCCCAAGTGGCGCGGGCGCGCACTCAACGAACAGCCTGGCCGCCGGGAACAGCACATGACCGCCAACCAGGAAGCCGTCGACATGGCCACGGTGGCCGCCGTTGCGGCCGCTGCCAAGCTCGCCGACGACGTCGTGGTCATCGACGTCTCGGGGCAGCTGGTCATCACGGACTGCTTCGTCATCGCCTCGGGGTCCAATGAACGCCAGGTCAACGCCATCGTCGACGAGGTCGAGGAGAAGATGCGTCAGGCGGGTTACCGGCCGGCGCGCCGCGAGGGTGCCCGCGAAGGCCACTGGACGCTGTTGGATTACCGCGACATCGTGGTGCATATCCAGCATCAGGACGACCGCAACTACTACGCGCTGGACCGGTTGTGGGGTGACTGTCCGGTGGTGCCGGTGGAGTTGGCCGAGGGCACCGAGAACTCGGCGGGTGCGCAATGAGGGTGCGGCGGCTGGTGATGTTGCGGCACGGGCAGACCGATTACAACCTCGGTAGCCGGATGCAGGGGCAACTGGACACCGAGTTGAGTGACCTGGGCCGCACCCAGGCGGTCGCGGCCGCCGAGGTGCTGGGCAAGCTGCAGCCACTGCTTATCGTGTCGTCGGACCTGCGGCGCGCCTACGACACGGCGATCAAGCTGGGCGAGCAGACCGGGCTCGCGGTCCGGGTAGACCGCCGGTTGCGGGAGACGCATCTTGGCGATTGGCAGGGCTTGACCCACGCCCAGATCGACGCCGATGCGCCGGGTGCCCGGTTGGCGTGGCGTGAGGACGCGACCTGGGCGCCGCACGGCGGGGAGAGCCGGATCGACGTGGCCGCCCGAAGTCGGCCATTGGTTGCCGAGTTGGTCACCAGTGAGCCGGAATGGGGTGGCGCAGGCGAGCCGGACCGGCCGGTGGTGCTGGTGGCCCACGGGGGGTTGATCGCAGCCTTGTCGGCCGCACTGCTGAAGTTGCCGGTCGCCAACTGGCCGGCTCTGGGCGGCATGGGCAATGCCAGTTGGGTGCAATTGAGTGGCCATTCTGCGGACATGGACGATTCATGCGCCGAATTTGACCGCAGCCTTGACAGTATCCGGTGGCGTCTGGACGTGTGGAATGCTTCGGCACAGGTCTCCAACGATGTCCTCTAACTGCGGGGTGAAGCCCATACTGTTGGTCTTCGCCGACTCGCTGGCCTACTACGGCCCCACCGGTGGCCTTCCCGCCGATGACCCCCGCATCTGGCCCAATATTGTCGCCTCCCAACTAGGTTGGGATCTGGAGCTGATCGGTCGCATTGGCTGGACCTGCCGGGACGTCTGGTGGGCGGCGACCCAGGACCCGAGATCCTGGGCGGCGTTACCCCGGGCCGGGGCGGTAATCTTCGCCACTAGCGGGATGGATTCGTTGCCGTCGGTATTGCCGACCGCACTTCGTGAACTCATCCGCTATGTTCGTCCGCCCTGGCTACGACGGTGGGTCCGCGACGGCTACGCCTGGGTGCAACCGCGTCTTTCGCCAGTGGCGCGGGCGGCATTGCCACCGCATCTGACCGCGGAATACCTTGAACAGACCCGTGGTGCAATCGATTTCAACCGGCCAGGCATCCCGATCATCGCGTCGCTGCCGTCCGTGCATATTGCCGAGACGTACGGCAAGGCGCACCGCGGGCGTGCGGGCACCGTTGCGGCGATCACGAAATGGGCGCAGCAGCGCGATATTCCCTTGGTGGATCTGAAATCCGCTGTTGCCGAACAGATTATGGGCGGGCGTGGCAATCCGGACGGGATCCACTGGAATTTTGAGGCGCACCATGCGGTTGCGGACCTGATGCTCAAGGCACTGGCCGAAGCCGGGGTGCCGAGCGAGAAATCGCGCGGCTGAAGATCGGTGACTACGCCGGCGAGGATGCAGAGCGTAGCGAGGGGGAGGAGCGGCGACCGTGACCGTGGTGGTGGTGACCGATGTGTCGGCGCAATTGCCTGCCGACCTGCGCGAAAAATGGTCGATCCGCCAGGTTCCACTGCACATCTTGCTGGACGGCCTCGACCTGTGCGACGGAGTGGACGAGATACCCGAAGATATCCACAGGCGTCATGCCACGACCGCGGGGGCGACGCCGGCTGAGCTGTGCGCGGCCTACCGGCGGGCGTTGGCGGACAGCTGTGGCGACGGGGTAGTGGGGGTGCACATTTCGTCTGCGCTTTCCGGCACCTTCCGCGCCGCCGAGCTAACCGCGGGAGAAGTCGGGCCGGCCGTTAGGGTTATCGACTCGAAGTCGGCCGCGATGGGCACCGGTTTCGTTGCGCTGGCCGCTGCGCGCGCGGCCGCAGCAGGCCGTGACATGGATACCGTTGCGCGCGTTGCGAGCGCCGCGGTGAGCCGCACTCATGCGTTCATCGTCGTGCACCGGTTGGACAACCTGCGCCGTAGCGGGCGCATCGGTGGGGCCAAGGCATGGTTGGGCACTGCGCTGGCGCTCAAACCACTGTTGCGCGTCGACGACGGCAAACTTGTTCTGGCCCAACGGGTTCGAACTGTCAGAAGCGCGGTGGCCGTGATGATCGACCGGGTTTGTGAGGTGGTGGGCGAGAGCCCCGCCGCCCTCGCGGTGCACCACGTCGCCAACCCGGCAGCCGCGAACGAGGTGGCGGCGACGCTGGCGCGCCGGCTCCCGGCGTCCGAACCGGCGATCGTAACTCCTATGGGGCCGGTGCTCGCGCTGCACGTCGGTGCCGGAGCCGTCGCGGTGTGTCTGGAGGTGCGGGACGCTTCGTCGCGCGGGTAACCCAGCTGCGAAACTTGGCCAGGATATTCGCGGTGACGTTACGCTGGCGGGCCTAGGCCATCGCGGACCCAATTAACCAGGGCACGAACTGAATACAAGACCGTTCGCCTACACGAGGGAATTGGGTAGGTCACTCCCGGCAACGCCGGCTTGACTACCATCGCACGAACCAACGCCATCCCCATGGCGGAGACGCCATGCACTGGGCGACTTCACGCGGCATCTCTGCGTTAGCTAAGGCATAAAGCTGCTGTGCGGCCATGCCTCTCGGAAGAGAAGATCCATGGTGCTGGTGTCGCTGGAGCGATGCGGAATCGTGTTGAAGCCACCGTTGGAATTGATGTTTGCCATCCATGACTGGATCGGTCAATGTCGCGTTCGTTTCGACGATCTGACCAGCATGCGCGTCACCTACCGCATGCTCTGAGCAGCTAACGGGAACTCGCTTGGCCAGCTAACTGCGCTACCGCGTGGGCGCTGGCGCGAAACACCAACGCCCACAACGTACGTCCGATGAGCTCGATCACAGGCAGTTGCAGATCTATTCGACGTGTGTTTACTATCTGTTCACGTTGATGTCTGTAGTCAACGGTTCGCAGTGCTTAGTGAAGGGAAGTTTGTGCGACGCCACGCCTCTGGTGTGAGGTGCACCTTCCCGGGCTTAGGTCGCTGATGTCGCTGCACTACCAGCCATGCCCGGCTGAACGAAATGCACGCAATAGTGACGTGGTTAACAACGTGGTTAACACCGGCCACCGCTCTGTGCTCGGATCAACCAACCAACCGAAGTGTAATGAGAGGAATCACTGTAATGACAGGCAATTCGAAGAGCAAGTGTCGCGCCGCTGCGCGGCGGGGATCTGGCCGCAAGGTTGTCGCCCGGGTGGGTGGGCTCGCGGTCGGCCTTGGGGTTGGGCTGGCACTGGCCACCACACCGTGGGTGGCGAACGCCGCTCCCATGTTCGATGACACAAATGACGGTGTGTATGGCGAGTACGAAGCGGCCCCTAACGATATCGGTGGCTGGGTCAATGTTCCGGCAGAAGAAGCCGCTAACGGTGGCGATGATTGGGTCGATCTGGGTGACGAAATCGTTGATGACCAAGTCGAGGGGGCTGGCTATGCGGACGACGAGAACGGTGTCGACGACTGGATTGATGTCGCCGACGATATCGCGCCAGCCGCTGACAAAGTAGGCGCCGGCAACGATGTCGATGGCTGGATCGATCTGGGTGTTGACGAAATCGCCTACGGGGGAGACGAAGGCATGATTCAAGACACCGCAAACGATGAGGTGTACTGATAGGCGTTCATCGACGGCGATGACTGATTGGGGTTGACCCTTCTGGTGGGCATCCTTCCCGCGGGGCTACTGGTCCTGCGGGAAGGACGCCCGAATGGCGGGCGGTCGGACTACCACGCGAACGACGTTGGGATGGCAGCGCCAAGCGGATTGAGAACGCTTGCGCACAGTCCGTTAGGGCGCGTTCGGTGTGAAACATGTTGGCTGATTGTGTTTTTCATGCCGCGGCGACGACAACCCCGTTTCAGACCCTCGGCGCAGAACATTTCGCGCCGTTCCGAGCTTGCCAAGGCAACGGGCCGATACCGCGTCCACTTTCAGGTTGCTCACTGGCTCTGTTACCTGTCGATACCTTCGACCGCAGATGGGGTAGGCGAGATACCCCTCAGGTGAAATTGCGGCAGCCGCTGGGGCACTGACAACGTGCCCAACGCAAAAATTGCTGCAGCGCAAATTGTTTCGGCGACACAGTCCCAACGGGGCCGGCGAGTGCCCAGCACTGAAGATTTGGGCCAAGCTCTCCAGAGGTATCGAACTTGGCGCGAACTTGGCCGCATTTCACTGGCGCGCACCATGTTGTCTGACCACACCACGTGGTGTCCGACCTAACGCGTTCATGGGTCCGCTTGCGGCAACGAACCACTGACGTCGCCGAAACCACACCGCACCGCGCACTCAAGTTTGAAAGGCACTCAACGCTAACATGGCTTTCTTGCTAATGCCGCCGGAGGTCAACTCCGCGCTCATCTATGCCGGCCCGGGGTCGGACTCTCTGTGGGCCGCCGCGGCGGCCTGGGATGCGATATCAGGCGAATTGTGGACTACCGCCCAAGTATACCGCCACATGATCGCGGATTTGACCAGCTCTCATTGGCGAGGTCCCGCATCGGAATCCTTCATCACCGCGGTTAGCCCATATGTCGCATGGCTCAACACGACTGCCGAGCTCGCAAGACAGACCGCGATTCAAGCCGGCGCGGCCGCGATGGCATTTGAGCAGGCATTCATGATGACAGTTCCCCCGACGGAGGTCGCGGCCAACCGTGCCCTGTGCCAATTTCTGAAGGCAACCAACTTCGTCGGTCAAAACACCGCAGCCATCGCAACCGCCGAAGGCGACTATGCCGACATGTGGGCCAAAGACGTCACCGCAATGGCCGACTATGCGGTCGCCTCGGAGGCCGCTGGGACGCTAACCCCATTCGCCCCTCCACAACCTGGCATCAGCTCCAGCGGCTTAGCCGGCGAAGAAGCCGTCAGCGAAACTGCTAAAACCGCAGTCGAATCCACCGTTGCCAGCGCCACTCCGACCGGCGGCGCCCCGACCGGCGCCGCCCCGAGCGGTGCCGCCCCAACCAGCGCCGGTCCCAGCAGTGCGGTCGCCGCGGTCCCAAGCACTGCCGCCACCAAGGCTCCGGTCAAGGTGGGCAACAGCTCCAATACGCTCTGGCGGATCGTGAGGAAGGACTTCACCCTCCTCGAGGGCCTACACACTTGCTATTCGACGCTTGGCGCGGCCAACACCGCACAAATGATGTTTAACGGTGTGATTGGGGCCGGCAAAAGCCTGGGTGCTGTGCCTCATGCAGGACTGACCAAGGTCGCCCCGCTGCTGGGCTCGCCGCTGAACTCCGTCGGCAATGCATTCTCCGGCGAAGCCGCGGGGCTTGGCGGGCAAGTCTCAGCCGCCATGCGCAGTGCGGGTTCCATCGGGCAAATGTCGGTGCCTGCCGCCTGGAACGCACCAGCGCTAGCCACGGCCGAGACATTCCGGGCCACGCCGTTGACCTCACTAGCGGCCACAGACGCCATCGCACCTGCAGCATCCGGTATGCCCGGAATGCCCGGCACACCCCTATCGGGGGCAGGGCATCTGGGAACTCTGCCCCGATACGGCACAAAACTCACCGTCATGGCACGTCCCTTTGCCGGGGGATAACGGCGAAGCGCTTCATTTTCCTGCTCCAACAACTGGTTCCGGCGGCGCAGCTCCCGCGGCTCAGCCGATTCACGCTAGACGGCCGCGCGGCCGGTGATTGGCGGCAGATCGGCCAGCGTCACGATCCCGGGTTCGGCGGCGACCACCGCGGGAACCGCATTGGTGACCGGCAGCGCGGTGTAGATCATGCCCAGCCCCATGAACCCGGGCTCGGTCCAATCCTTTGGCGGCAGACAGTGAATCACGGTGCGCATGTTGGGCAGACCGAAAACCTGGATTACGTGGCCGTGCTCGAGCGGTTTGGGCGGGACCACGTGATCGCCCATGGTCCAGTTGAATCCGACACTGACGACGTTGCGGTCGCCGGCCCAGCCGCGGTGGTAGCCGAACACGCCGCCGACGGTTCCGGCGGGGATTGTCATGAAGCCCAGATCGGTGTCGGCGGTGGCGGCGGTAAAGGTGACATCGAAGGTCATCCGGTCCAGCCGCGCTCCGATCGCATCGGCCATCATCGCCGCCGACTCGGCAAAGACTTCACTTTCTACCCGCACACTCTCGGCCAGCCCCGGGGTGTCGGGATCTTGTGAAAACCCCATTGCCGTCTGGGTTTGCGCCGACTCGTAGGTCGAGCAATCTACCGATTCGGTGATGCGGATCTCGTCGACCCGCTCGCAGGAAGCGCTCAGCACCATCCCGACCATGTTCGTCATCCCGGGATGGGCGCCGCTACCGAAGATCGTCGAGCCGCCGCGTTCGCAGGCGGCGATGATGCGTTCGCGGTCCGCAGGAGTCTGCTTGCCGCCGGTGATCCAGGCTGCGCTGGAGCACACATTGACTCCGGATTCCAGCAGTCGCACCAGTTCGTCGACGTTGGGCCATAGCGGGTTGTAGCAACACGCGTCGGCACCCAGCGCGAGCAACGCGTCGATGTCGTTGGTGGCGAATACGCCGGTCGGCTTCGGCCAGCCCGCCAGGTCGGCGGCGTCCAGACCGACCTTGTCGAGCCCATGCGCGTACACGCCGACGAGCTCCATGTCGAGTCTGCCGATGATGGCGTGCAACGATCGCCGCCCTATGTTGCCGGTGGTCCACTGGATTACGCGCAGCGGACGATCCGTGCTGGTTGCGCTCATCGGGGCTCCTTTGCCGGTGCGATGGGAGAGATTATCGTCGCAAAATTCAGGTGCGCGCGGGCGTGGGTGTGTGCCAGAGTCGGATTCCGTGACTGTGCCCGTTGTGTGTGATCCGACCGAGGCCGACTGGCCGGGAATGTTTTTGCTGGCCGCGGCCAGTTTCGCCGACTTCATTGGCCCTGAGTCAGCTACCGCCTTGAGGACACTGGTGCCCGCGAATGGCGCGGTGGTGGTCCGTGATGGTGACGGACCCGGTTCAGCAGTGGTCGGGATGGCGCTGTATCTGGATCTGCGGTTGACCGTGCCTGGCTCAGCGGTGCTCCCGACGGCCGGGCTCAGCTTCGTCGCGGTGGCACCGACACATCGCCGACGCGGCTTGCTGCGCGCCATGTGCGCCGAACTGCACCGCCGCATAGCCGATTCCGGGTATCCGGTGGCGGCGCTGCATGCGAGCCAGGGCGGCATCTACGGCCGGTTCGGCTATGGGCCAGCCACCATCTTGCATGAATTGACGGTTGATCGGCGCTTCGCGGTTTTTCATGCCGACGCACCGGGCGGCGACCTCGATAGCAGCAGCGTCCGGTTGGTGAGACCCACCGAGCATCGCAGTGAGTTCGAGGCGATCTATGAGCGGTGGCGCCAACGGGTGCCGGGTGGGCTGCTACGCCCGCAGGTGCTCTGGGACGAGCTGTTGGCTGACTGCAAGGCCACGCCCGGTCGAGACCGTCAATCGTTCGCGTTACTGCATCCCGACGGATACGCGCTTTACCGGGTGGATCGCGCCGATCTCAGGCTAACGCGCGTCAGCGAACTCAGGGCGGTAACCGCCGACGCGCATTGTGCGTTGTGGCGTGCTCTGCTCGGGCTGGACTCGATGGAGCGAATCAGCGTTATCACCCATCCTGGGGACCCATTGCCCCACCTGCTCACCGATACCCGCCTGGCCCGCACTACCTGGCGCCAGGATGGCCTGTGGTTGCGAATCATGGACGTACCGGCCGCGCTCGAGGCGCGCAGCTATTCTCCGGAAATTGGCGAGCTTTCCACCGTGCTCGGTGTATCCGATGGTGGCCGATTCGCGTTCGAGATCCGTGACGGCCGCGCGCGTTGTACTGCTACCGACGCGGCGGCCGAGATCGAAATGGGTCGTGATGTGCTGGGCAGTCTGTACCTGGGAGTGCACCGTGCTTCGACGTTGGCCGCGGCGAACCGGTTGCGCGCCAAAGATTCCCAGCTGCTTTGTCGACTCGACGCGGCGTTTGCCAGCGATGTCCCCGTCGATACCGCGTTCGAGTTCTAAACGACTCGAGTCAGTCACTGATATTGAATGCGGAGATCACCTTGGTCGGGCGGACCCGCACCGCCACCTCGCCGGGCACGGCGTTGCGGCGGCCGAACTCGTCGGCGCGATCAGCCCCCATGTAGCGAGCGCCGGCTCTGGTGGCGATATCCAGCACCGCCTGCGGGTCGTCGGTCAGGCTCGCTACGCCCTGCACCTGCACGAACGAGTACGGCGGATGGGGATCGTCCACACAGATCACTAACCGTGGGTCGCGTTGCAGTGCACGGCCTTTCGGCGAACTACGCACGGTGGTGAACCAGAGCTCGCCGCTATCGACGACGAACCACACCGGCGTCACCAACGGTCGGCCATCAGCGGCGACGAAACCCAGCATCCCGGTGCGGGTGCCTTCGGACAGGAACGCGACGACTCTGTTCGAGAGTTCGGCCATGGGCTAGAGCCTGACCTACAGTCTTACCAATTCGTAATCGGAGATGTGGTCGATGAGCACGCGCAGGTGGTCCTGAGCGGAACCCAGCGTGTGCTCGATCGCGGTGAGTCGGGCGGTGTAGTGGCCGACCGGATACTCCGCGGTCATCCCAATACCGCCGTGCAGCTGGATAGCCTCCTGCCCAATATGCCGGCCCGACCGGCCGACCTGCAGTTTTGCCCGCGACGCGATCACCGGGTCGAAGGTGCCGTCCGCGATCGACATTGCCGCATAGAGGTTCATGCTGCGGGCCATCTCCAGCGATACATACATGTCCGCGGCACGCTGGGTGAGTGTCTGGAACTTATTGAGCGTGACGCCGAATTGTTTGCGCGTCTTGAGGTAATCGGTGGTCAGGCGAAGGGCTTCCTCCATCGCGCCCACCGCCTCGGAGCACAACGCCGACTGAATCCCGATGATGGCGTTGCGGATGGCGAGCGACGCATCGACCGCATTGCCCAGTGGTTCGGCGGGTGTCTGGTCCAAGTCGATCTGGGCGCCGCGCTGGCCGTCGAATGTCGTGTAAACGTGCCGGTTCACGGTTATGTGGTCGTGGTCGCCGCCGACCAGGAACAGCCCGGTGCCGCCGTCCGGCAGTGCGGCGCTGACCACCAGCGTGTCCGCGCAGTCACCGGCGAGCACCGGGTTCTTCCGTCCGCTCAGTGTCCACGAATCGCCCTGCTGTACAGCCCTAGTGACCACGTCGGTGCCCGGATTGCGGTGGCCGGGTTCCAGGTGGGCGAACGCCAGTAGCCGCTGGCCAGCCGCCACATCGCCCAGCAACCGTTGCTGCGCTTGGCTACCCAGTTCGGCGATGAGCGCACCGGGTGCCAGCGCGGCGTGCACGATGGGTTCGGGTGCCAACCGCCGCCCGACTTCGGTGAGTACGACCATGATCTCGATCTGGCCGGCCTCGTCCGGGTCGAACCCGAGACCGAGAATCCCGGTTTCGGCAAGCTGACTCCACACCTCGCGGCTGAAGCCCAGCTCGGTGCCGATGACCTTGTTGCGGCTCTCCGCGTCGTAGCTGCGCGACAGCAGGTCGCGGGTGGTATCGCGGAGCAAGACTTGCTCATCGCTCAACTGAAAGTCCATGGCTGCCTCACAATCCGAGAATGGTAGACGCGACGATGTTGCGTTGCACCTCGTTGCTGCCGCCGTAGATCGACGTCTTGCGGTAGTTGAGGTAGTGCGGGGCACTGCTTTGCGCCCACGCCGGTGCGGCGATGTCGGCACCGCCGTCGATCGGCAGCGCGTCGGGGCCGGCAACCTCGACGAGCAGTTCGGTGGCCACCTGCTGCAATTGGCTGCCGCGCAGTTTGAGCACCGACGACGCCGGGTTGGGCTTTCCGCCCGCGGAGCCCGAAACCACCCTGGCCTGCGTGAGTTCCAGTGCCAGTACCTCGTTTTCGGCCTCGGCCAGTCGCGCCGCGAACAGCGGATCGTCCAGCAGTCCGGTGTGCGCGGCGTGCCGTTTCACCTCGGCGAGGTGCACCTTGGTTCGGCCCACACCGGCGATCCCGGTGCGTTCGTTGCCCAGCAGGAATTTCGCGTACGTCCAGCCCTGATTCTCCTGCCCGACAAGCTGATCGGTGGGTACGCGAACGTCGGAGAAGAACACCTCGTTGACTTCGTGGCCGCCATCGACCAACTTGATCGGTCGCAACGTGATGCCCGGTGTCGACATGTCGATGAGCAGAAACGAGATGCCGGCCTGACGCTTGGGTGCCTGCGGGTCCGTACGCACCAGACAAAAGATCCAATCGGCATGCTGGCCCAGCGTCGTCCATGTCTTCTGGCCGTTGACGATGTAGCTGTCGCCGTCCCGCACTGCGGTGGTCCGCAGCGAGGCCAGGTCGGAGCCGGCGTCGGGCTCGGAGAACCCCTGACACCACCAGATGTCGATGCTCGCGGTGGGCGGCAGGAAACGCTGCTTGAGCTCCTGCGACCCGAATTCGGCGAGCACCGGGCCGACCATCTTGGTGTTGAAGTTCAATGGCTCCGGGACGCAGGCCAATTGCATCTCGTCGGCCCACATTTGATGTTGGGTGGGTGTCCAGTCCTTGCCGCCCCATTCGACGGGCCAACTCGGTACGGCGAGCCCGTGGTCGTTGAGGATCTTGTGGTTGGTGACGATCTGGTCGCGGGTCAGTGCTTCGCCCTGACGCACCCGGTCACGGATCTCGGCCGGTATGTGTGTGGTGTAGAAGGTACGGAGCTCGTCGCGGAAGGCGGCTTCGTCGGGTGTGAGTGCCAGCTTCATGGGCAACCTCCGTTCGCGCCGGTTCGTTCCATCTTGACCCATCCGACTGAGCAGCTTGTGCAGAGCCTCGGATTGATCCACAGCACGGCGATGCGACGCCGTTGGCCGCGCTCGTTCGGCGGTCGCGGTAGCTACCGTCGGCCTATGCGAACCGAACTGCCCGCCGGGCGACTGCAACGACGGCTCGGTGCCGTCCCGGATACCGACTCGCACGCCGAACCTGCAGACCCGAACCCAGATCCCAGCCATGACCCACCGGATGATCCGAACTCGCTGCTGCCGCGTTGGCTTCCCGACACCTCCCGTGGGCAAGGTTGGGTGGCCAGGGTACGCGCGGATCCGGGCCGTGCCGGCGCCATTGCACTGGCGGTGGTCGCCGCCCTCGCGGTGCTGGTCACGGTATTCACCATGGTCCGCGACCGGCCTGTGCCGGTAATGTCGGCCAAGCTTCCTTCGGTAGAACCGGTTTCGCCGGCGAACCCCAGATCGTCGGCAAGCCCCGGCCCGGCGGCCGGTGCTGACCTACCGGTGGTGGTCAGTGTGGTCGGCCTGGTGCACACCCCCGGACTGGTCACCTTGGCGCCGGGCGCGCGGATCGCCGATGCGCTGCAGGCCGCCGGCGGAGCCATCGACGGTGCGGACACCATCGGATTGAACATGGCCCGGCAGCTGGGCGACGGTGAGCAGATCGTGGTCGGGCTGGCCGCCCCCTCGGGGCAGCCGAGCGTGCTGGGCAGCTCGGTCGGCGCGGGCACGGCGGGGCCGGCAGGCACCTCGGGCACCCCGACAACAGCCCCTAAGTCTGCCGCTAAGACAACCGACGTGCTCGACCTCAACACCGCCACGGTGGAGCAGCTGGATGCCCTGCCCGGTATCGGGCCTGTTACCGCGGCGGCGATCGTGGCCTGGCGGCAGCATAATGGCAGGTTCACCAGCGTCGACCAGCTCGCCGACGTCGACGGCATCGGCCCGGCGCGGCTGGACAAGCTGCGGACCCTGGTCCGTGTCTGACACCGGTGCGCGATACCGACTTCGGCGCATCCCGCATCGACGTGCGGCTGGTCCCGGCCGCGCTGACCAGCTGGATCGTCACTGCTACCGGGATCTGGTGGCCGATCGGCACCGCGTGTGCATCGTGCTGCACCGTGGTGGCCGCCACCTCCGGCGCGCTGTGGTGGTGCGTGACGCGCCGGCTGGGGCAAGTTCCGCGACTGGGTGCGATCAGCGCCGGCCTGGTCGCGATCGGTGTCGTGGGCGCGGGGTATGGGCTAGCGGTCGCGTTGCGGGCCGAGGCGGTCGGTCGCCACCCGATCACCGCAGCGTTTGGAACCTCCGCGTTGGTGACGGTCACCCCCAGCGAGAGTCCGCTGTCGCTGGGTCGCGGCAGGTTGATGTTCCGGGCGACGTTGCAGCGTTTGCGTGATGACAAGACATCCGGGCGGGTAGTGGTTTTCGGGCGAGCGCTGGACTTCGGCGAACTGCTGGTCGGACAACCCGCCCGGTTCACCGCGCGCATCAGCCGCCCAGCCCGTCACGACTTGACGGTCGCGGTGCTCAACGCGACCGGTCGGCCAACCATGGGCCGCGCCAGTCCGGTGCATCTGGCTGCCCACACCGTCCGCAGTCGGTTCGCGGGCGCGGTTCGCGAGGTGCTGCCCGCCGATCAGGCCACGATGCTGCCGGCCCTGGTTCTCGGTGATACTTCGACGGTCACTGCCTCAACCGGCCGCGAGTTCCGTGCGGCCGGCTTGACGCACCTGACCGCGGTCTCGGGGGCGAACGTCACGATCGTGTGCGCGGCGGTGCTGTTCTCGGCCCGATTGATCGGACCGAGGGTGGCCGCGGTGGGTGCGACCGTCGCACTGGTGGCGTTCGTCATCGTGGTGCAGCCGACGGCCAGCGTGTTACGCGCGGCCGTGATGGGTGCCATTGCCCTGCTGGGGATACTGGCGTCGCGCCGGCGGCAGGCCATTCCGGCATTGTCGGGCAGCGTGCTGGTGTTGCTGGCAGCCGCTCCGCACCTTGCCGTCGACATCGGCTTCGCGCTGTCCGTGGTGGCGACGGCCGCACTGATCGTTATCGCGCCGGCCTGGTCGCGTCGCCTGGTCGCGCGCGGCTGTCCTGAGGCGCTGGCCGACGCCCTCGCCGTCGCGGGGGCAGCGCAGGTGGTGACGGCGCCACTGGTCGCCGCTATCTCTGGCCGGGTGAGCCTGGTGGCCGCGGCGGCCAATCTGGCGGTGGGGGCCGTGATTGCGCCGATCACCGTGCTGGGTAGCGCTGCGGCCGTGCTGGTGGTCCCGTGGCCGGCCGGCGCGCGACTGCTGATCCGTTTCACCGGGCCCGAAGTGTGGTGGGTGTTGCGAGTGGCGCATTGGGCGGCCGGCATACCCGCGGCGACCGTGCCCGTCGGGGCGGGTTTGCCCGGCATGCTGGTAGTCGGTGGCGCCACCGTGCTCGCGATTGCGCTGTGGCGCTGGCGATGGTTTCGGGCAGCGATGTGCTCGGCGGCGCTGGTGGCCATCCTTTGTCTGCTTGCCTGGTCACTGTCAGGACTCGTCGGCCGGTCGTGACACCATCATGGGGTGAGCGAGGTTTCGCAGTTGCACTTGGTGCTGGGGGACGAAGAGCTGCTGGTCGAGAGGGCGGTGCAGGACGTATTGCGCGCAGCTCGGCGGCGGGCCGGCTCCGACGACGTTCCCGTGAGCCGAATGCGGGCAGGCGACGTCGGTACCTATGAACTCGCCGAACTGCTGAGTCCGTCATTGTTCGCCGAGGAGCGGATCGTCGTGCTGGAGGCCGCCGCCGAGGCCGGCAAGGACGCTGCCGCGCTAGTTGCCTCGGCCGCCGCCGACATCCCGCACGGCACGGTGCTGGTGGTGGTGCACTCGGGTGGCGGGCGCGCCAAAGCGCTGGCCAACGAGTTGGAGTCGCTAGGCGCGCAGATTCACCGATGTGCGCGAATCACCAAGTTCAGCGAGCGCGCGGACTTCATCCGTGGCGAGTTCCGATCGTTGCGGGTCAAGGTCGACGACGAGACGGTGACCGCCCTGCTGGATGCCGTCGGCTCCGACGCGCGCGAACTCGCCTCGGCCTGCTCACAGTTGGTCGCCGACACCGGCGAAGCTGTCGATGCCGCCGCGGTGCGGCGCTATCACAGTGGCAAGGCCGAAGTGAAGGGCTTCGACATCGCAGACAAGGCTGTGGCCGGCGATGTAGCGGGAGCTGCGGAGGCGCTGCGGTGGGCAATGATGCGTGGCGAGCCGCTGGTGGTGTTGGCCGATGCGCTCGCCGAAGCGGTGCATGCCATTGGGCGAGTCGGGCCGCAATCCGGTGACCCGTACCGGCTGGCTGCACAGCTGGGGATGCCGCCCTGGCGGGTACAGAAGGCCCAGAAGCAGGCTCGGCGTTGGTCGCGCGACACGGTGGCAACCGCGATGAGATTGGTGGCCGAACTCAACGCCAACGTCAAGGGCGCCGTCGCGGACGCCGACTACGCGCTGGAAGCCGCGGTCCGGCAGGTCGCCGAGTTGGTGGCGGACCGCAGCCGATGAGTTGGCGGGCCCCAGAGCTCAGAGCTTGTTGAGGGCCCGGGCCAGCGCCGACTTCTTGTTCGCGGCCTGATTCTTATGAATCACGCCCTTGCTGGCCGCCTTGTCCAGCTTGCGGTTGGTCGACGCCAGTAGTTCCGCGGCCTTTTCCTTGTCAGCGGAATGGGCAGCCTCACGGAACGCACGGACGGCGGTGCGAAGCGAGGATTTCACCGCCTTGTTGCGCAGTCGGGCGCGCTCGTTGGTGCGGTTGCGCTTCTGCTGCGACTTGATGTTGGCCACGCGTCAGAGTCCCTTGGTCGGTTTGATTCGGCTGCCCAGGTTATCAGTCGGTTACGTTTTCGCCCAAAAGCGGAATCCGTGGGCTACCGGAATGTCGAATTTGAGGCAGCATAAGACGGGTGAGTCTGCCAAACCAACTCAAGGAGACCAAGCGGCGATCGCCTGCCCGCGCTGAACGCATCTTCGGTGGCTACAACACATCGGCCGCTTATGCGATGGCGTTCGACGAAATGTTCGATGCGCAGGGCATTGTCCGTGGCCCCTACAAAGGCATCTATGCCGAGCTGGCGCCATCAGACGCGTCGGAACTCAAGGCCCGCGCCGATGCGCTGGGCCGGGCGTTCATCGACCAGGGCATCACGTTCTCCCTGTCGGGCCAGGAGCGGCCGTTCCCGCTCGACCTGGTGCCGCGGGTCATCTCGGCGGCCGAGTGGACCCGGCTGGAGCGCGGCATCACTCAGCGCGTGAAGGCCCTCGAGATGTACCTCGACGACATCTACGGTGATCAGGAGATCCTGCGCGACGGCGTCATCCCGCGCCGGCTGGTGACTTCCTGCGAGCACTTTCACCGCGAGGCGGTCGGGATCGTCCCACCCAACGGCGTGCGAATCCACGTCGCCGGCATCGACCTGATCCGCGATGATCGCGGCGACTTCCGGGTTCTCGAGGACAACTTGCGCTCGCCCTCGGGGGTGTCGTATGTCATGGAGAACCGGCGCACCATGGCGCGGGTATTCCCGAACCTGTTCGCCACCCATCGGGTGCGCGCGGTCGACGACTACTCCGCACACCTGCTGCGTGCGCTGCGCAATTCGGCGGCTACCAACGAGGCCGACCCCACGGTGGTGGTCCTGACCCCAGGGGTGGCCAACTCGGCGTATTTCGAGCATTCGCTGCTGGCCCGGCAGATGGGTGTCGAGCTGGTCGAAGGTCGCGACCTGTTCTGCCGGGACAACCAGGTGTACATGCGCACCACTGAGGGGGAGCGTCAGGTCGACGTCATCTACCGGCGCATCGATGACGCCTTCCTGGATCCGCTGCAGTTCCGCGCCGATTCGGTGCTCGGGGTGGCCGGTCTGGTCAACGCCGCCCGCGCCGGCAACGTCGTCATCTCCAGTGCGATCGGCAACGGCGTCGGCGACGACAAACTCGTCTACACCTATGTACCGACCATGATCGAGTACTACCTGCACGAAAGGCCGCTCCTGGCCAACGTGGAGACCCTGCGGTGCTGGCTGGATGACGAACGTGAAGAGGTCTTGGACCGGATCAGCGAACTGGTCGTCAAGCCGGTCGAGGGATCCGGTGGCTACGGCATCGTGTTCGGCCCTGAAGCCTCGCCGGCGGAACTGGCCGTCGTCAGTAAGAAGATCCGCGACGACCCCCGAAGCTGGATCGCGCAGCCGATGATGGAACTGTCGACCGTGCCGACCCGAATCGAAGGCACGTTGGCACCTCGCTACGTGGACCTGCGGCCGTTCGCGGTCAACGACGGCAACGACGTGTGGGTGCTGCCGGGCGGGCTGACCCGGGTGGCCCTGGTCGAGGGCTCCCGGGTGGTCAACTCCAGTCAGGGCGGCGGCTCGAAGGACACCTGGGTGCTGGCGCCACGCGCTTCGGCGGCCGCCCGCGAGTTGGGTGCCGCGCAGATCGTGCGTTCGCTGCCGCAGCCGCTGCCCGACCCCGCGCTGGACGCGTCCGGATCTCAACAGCAAGACGAACAACCGCAGCAGCAGCAACAACAGAAGGCGATCGACTGATGCTGGCCCGCAACGCCGAAGCACTGTATTGGATCGGTCGCTATGTCGAGCGTGCCGACGACACCGCGCGCATTCTGGACGTGGCGGTGCATCAACTGCTCGAGGATTCCAGCGTCGATCCCGACCACGCTTCCCGGCTGCTGTTGCTTGTGCTCGGCATCGAGCCCCCGGATCACGCGTTGGATGTCTGGTCTTTGACGGACTTGGTGGCTTTCAGCACCAACACCTCGGGCGGCTGCTCGATCGTTGACGCGATCTCGGCGGCGCGGGAAAACGCAAAGTCGGCACGGGAAGTCACTTCCAGCGAGACCTGGGAGTGTCTCAACACCACCTATCACGCCCTGCCCGAACGCGAACGCGCTGCCAAACGCCTTGGGCCGCACGAGTTTCTGTCGTTCATCGAGGGTCGCGCCGCGATGTTCGCCGGTCTGGCTGATTCGACGCTGTCGCGGGACGACGGATATCGCTTCATGGTGCTGGGCCGCGCGATTGAGCGGGTCGACATGACGGTGCGGCTATTGCTGTCGCGAGTGGGGGACAGCGCATCGTCGCCGGCGTGGGTGACGCTGCTGCGCTCGGCGGGTGCGCACGACACTTACCTGCGTACCTACCGCGGTGTGCTGGACGCGGGTCGGGTGGTCGAATTCATGATGCTCGACCGGCTTTTCCCGCGCTCGGTTTTCCACTCGTTGAAGCTGGCCGAACACAACCTCGACGAGTTGGGGCACAATCCGCACAGCCGGATCGGGGCCACCAGCGAGGCGCAGCGATTGCTGGGGCAGGCGCGCAGCGAACTGGAATTCGTGCAACCGGGCGTCCTGCTCGAGACCCTGGAAAGCCGCCTGGCGGGCTTGCAGACAACCTGCCGCGATGTCGGAGATGCGTTGGCGCTGCAGTATTTCCACGCCGCGCCCTGGGTTGCCTGGTCGGATGCCGGCGAGCGCGGCCAACTTGTGGTCAGCCAAGGGGAGTCCTGATGTGGCGGATGCGGGTGGTGCACACCACCGGATACGACTATCAGTCCCCGGTCACCGCCTCCTACAACGAAGCCCGGTTAACCCCGCGGTCCAGCAGTCGGCAAAACGTCATCCACAATCGAGTCGAAACCATCCCGGCCACCCGCTCCTACCGCTACATCGACTACTGGGGTACCGCGGTGACGGCATTCGATCTGCATGCGCCGCACACCGAGCTGACGGTGACGTCCGCGTCGGTCGTGGAGACCGAGCGCCCCGAGCCGCCGGTGGCCAAGGCGACCTGGGCCGAATTGGAATCGGCGGCCGTGATCGATCGGTTCGACGAAGTGCTCCGCCCCACCCCGCACACCCCGACAAGCGAACGTGTTGACGCCGTGGCCAGGCGGATCATGAAATACCACGAGCCTAGCGAAGCTGTGGTCGCCGCGGCCCGGTGGGCGCGCAGCGAGTTGGATTACATTCCGGGCACCACCAGTGTGCATTCGTCCGGGCTCGATGCGTTGGAACAAGGCAAGGGCGTCTGCCAGGACTTCGTGCATTTGTCGCTGATTGTGTTGCGCAGCATGGGAATTCCCTGTCGGTACGTGTCCGGGTATCTGCACCCCAAGCGGGACGCCGTTGTCGGAAAGACGGTCGACGGGCGCAGTCATGCCTGGATTCTGGCCTGGACCGGCGGATGGTGGCACTACGACCCCACCAATGACAGTGAAATCACCGAGCAATACGTCAGCGTGGGCGTTGGCCGCGACTACACCGACGTGTCCCCGCTGAAAGGCATTTACTCCGGGGAAGGGGTCACCGACCTGGATGTGGTGGTAGAGACCACGCGGCTGGCCTGAACCTTGACGCGCGCGGCCTAGCCGGGGATTCCCGGTTGGCCGAACAGCGACCCGCCGGCCCCGCCGGGTCCGCCCACGCCGTCCGGGCCGCCGCCGAAGCCCGATCCGCCGGGTCCACCGTTGCCGCCGTTGCCGATCACCTGGGCGTCCCCGCCGCTACCCCCGGGTCCACCGGCGGTGCTGGTCGCGTTGCCGGCGCCGCCCGCGCCGCCGGGGCCGCCGCTGCCGATGATGAAGGCGCCGGCTCCGCCCGCGCCGCCGGTGCCGCCGCCCGACCCGCCGTTCCCGCCCGCTCCACCGTGGCCGAACAGCCCGGCGCCGTACCCGGCGCCGCCGAAGCCGCCCGCGTTGGCCGAGGCGTCGGTGCCGGGGCCGCCGTCACCTCCGTTGCCGCCGATGCCGTACAGCAACCCCGGGCGGCCGCCGTCCCCGCCGCCCCCGCCGAATCCGGGACTTGCCCCGGTGCCGGCGCCATCGCCGCCGTTGCCGCCGTTGCCGAGCAGACCGGTGTCGCCACCCTCGCCGCCGCCCCCGCCCACGAAGGCGCCGACGCCGCCGTTACCGCCGGTGCCGCCGTTGCCGTAGAGCAGCCCCCCATTGCCGCCTTCACCGCCCCCGCCTCCGAAGGAGCCGGTGGTGTCGCCACCGGCTCCACCGGGTCCCCCGTGGCCGAACAGCCGGGCGCTGCCGCCGAGGCCTCCGGTACCGGCGGAGGTGATGGTGTCGTCCGCGCCAATTCCTCCGGTGCCGCCGGCACCGCCGTCACCGAAGAACAGGCCGCCTTGGCCTCCGGTACCGCCGGTGCCGGGCTGAGCCACGTCCACGGCGGCCCCGCCGGTTCCGCCGGGCCCGCCGCTACCCCACAGCCACGCGCTGCCGCCGGTTCCGCCGTTTCCACCGTTGCCGCTGGCGACGACGCCGTCCCCGCCCTTGCCGCCCGCACCGCCCCAACCGATCAGCCCGGCGGCCCCGCCGGTTCCGCCGGGGACCCCGGGGTTGGTGCTGTCGCCGCCCCGGCCGCCGTTGCCGTACAGCAATCCGCCTGGTCCGCCGGGCTGACCCACCCCACCGACGGTTTCTCCGTCGGCGCCGTTACCGATCAGCGGCCGACCCAGCAGCGCTTGGGCGGGCGCATTGATCGTGCCGAGCAGGCTTTGCTGAACGTTGGCCTCGGCGCTGGCGTACGCGGCGCTATTCGCGGTGAGGGTCTGCACAAACTGGTCGTGGAATGCGGCCATCTGGGTGCTGATGGACTGATAGATCTGCGCGTGCGACCCGAACATCGCCGCGACGGCCGCCGACACGTGATCGGCGGCGGCGGCGTGCATGCCGACCGTCCGGGCCGCCGCGGCCGCGTTGGCCTCCGCAATCACCGACCCGACCCCGGCCAAATCGGCGGCCTTGGTCAGCATTGCCTCCGGACCCGTGACCACATACGACATCGGGAACTCCGATCAATTTCCCCTGCGAATCGTATCGCTAGCTGCGCTGACAGCCTGCGTTTCGGCGAAATCGGGGGCCCGTTCACCACCAACGTTCGCGGCTGGGCAGTATGCCCGGTATGAGCGATTCACTGAGCGACGGCACCGGGACGGCACCGACCGGCGAGCGAGGGGGCTCGGCGCTGGTGATGCTGTCCGGGAGCTGTGTGGTGTTGCTGTTCGGTGGACTTGCCGTCGGGGTTGCACTGGGCGGCGTGCTGCCGCTGCCCTACGGGCCGGTGGCCGCGGTCGTGGCGTACATCCGCGCCGAGCCACTCGCGCTCCATGTCATCGCCACCGCGGTATTCACGTCAGCGATACCGCTGGCGGTCTACGCGGCGGTAGCCGCCGCCCGGTTGCGGCAGCTTTCGGTGACCGGCTCGGGTGCCGCGATCGCGTTGGTCGGCGGCACGTTGGCGGCGGGCGCGCTGGGTCTGACCGGTTTGTTGGGTTGGACATTGTCGCGCGCCGAAGTCAGCATGGACCCCGCGCTGGTTCGGGCGATCTACTTCTTGGCGTTTCTCGTCGGCGGTCCGGGGCACATCGTGGCCCTGGGGCTGTTGGTGGCGGGTATGGCGGTGCCCGCCCTGGTCCGGGAGCTGTTGCCGAGACCGTTGGCCTGGTGCGGCGTGGCGATCGCCGGGCTCGCCGAATTGACGACGTTGGTGTTGGCCTGGCCCGAACTGGGTGTGATCTTGCCGATCGCGCGGGTATCGGCCCTGGCCTGGCTGGTCATCGCTGGCGCGCTATTGCCGCGAGTGCACCTCGACCCGGTGTAGGTCGTCGCCGAGCTCGATCTGCCCGCTGAACTCGGTCGCGGCCAGCGCGCGCCACTGCTCCTCTTGTCCCGGCAGGATGGCCGGCACGTAGTGCGTCATGACGAGCGTTCCCACCCCAGCGCGGTTCGCGGTTGCCGCGGCGTCCTGCACCGACGAGTGGTAATCACAGATGTCCTTGAGCCGTTGCTGCGGGATGTTAGAGACGATGTCTTTGCGGATCACCGTGTGTACCAGCGCGTCCGCGCCGGCGGCCAGCTGGTCGAGGCCGTCGCACGGAACGGTGTCACCGGCCAGCACCACCGAAGTGCCGCCGGATTCGATTCGGAACCCGATTGTCGGCGCCACCGGCCGGTGATCGGTAGGGGCCACCCGGATTCTCACGCCGTCACGATCCCAAACTTGGCCCGCGGTGTATTCGTGGACCTCGATCGGTGGTGGTGCGGTCAGATCGGCGTGGTGGGCGATCCGATAGCCGATGTCATGACCGAACGCCTTCAGCGTCGCCACCACCACCTCGGCGGTGCCCGGCGGTCCGATGATCTGCAGCGGGGGAGGATCAGGCGCGAAGTTGGTGACCCAGCTCGTGATGAGCACGTCGCCGAGTTCGGCGATGTGGTCACTATGCAAGTGGGTGAGCAAGACCGCCGTCAATCCCGCGGCGCCGACGCCGACGGCCGCCGCACGCTGCAGCACCCCGCGACCGCAATCCACCAGGAATACCTGCCCACCGGCCCGCACCAGGGTGGACGGCCCGGCCCGGTTCGCGTCCGGGATGGGGCTTCCGGTTCCCAGCAAGGTGATCTCGATCATGGTCCTATCCTGGCAAGCCCGAGTGATGGACACCTATCGGTTGGGGCGCCAATCGCCGCGTGTTCGGGTGTCGGCTTTCCCGCCGTGCGAGTACGCCGTAGCCTGGTGTGAACAGGATCACCACCGGCGGGAGGCCTTGATGCGCATCGCGGATGTCTTGCGGAACAAGGGGGCAGCAGTGGTGACGATCAACCCGGACGCCACGGTCCGGGAACTGCTGGCCGGTCTCGCCGAGCAGAACATCGGTGCCATGGTGGTGGTCGGTTCGGAAGGTGTGGTCGGCATCGTGTCGGAACGTGACGTGGTACGCCAGCTACACACCTACGGTGCCAGCGTGCTGTCTCGCCCGATCTCCAAGATCATGTCGAGCACCGTCGCCACTTGCACAAAATCCGACACGGTCGACAAGATCAGCGTGCTGATGACCGAAAACCGGGTTCGCCACGTCCCGGTGCTCGACGGGAAGAAACTGATTGGCATCGTCAGCATCGGTGACGTGGTGAAATCGCGAATGGGAGAACTCGAGGCCGAGCAGCAGCAGCTGCAGTCCTACATCACTCAAGGCTGATCGCCCGGCTCCTCCTCACCCCGCTGCGCGGCGCGCATCGTCACCGGGCAGGGGCTGATCGCCCGGCTCCTCCTCACCCCGCTGCGCGGCGCGCATCGTCACCGGGCAGGGGCTGATCGCCCGGCTCCTCCTCACCCCGCTGCGCGGCGCGCATCGTCACCGGGCAGGGGCTGATCGCCCGGCTCCTCCTCACCCCGCTGCGCGGCGCGCATCGTCACCGGGCAGGGGCTGATCGCCCGGCTCCTCCTCACCCCGCTGCGCGGCGCGCATCGTCACCG
This sequence comes from Mycobacterium decipiens, assembly GCF_963853665.1. Classification (NCBI taxonomy): domain Bacteria; kingdom Bacillati; phylum Actinomycetota; class Actinomycetes; order Mycobacteriales; family Mycobacteriaceae; genus Mycobacterium; species Mycobacterium decipiens. Next base: position 3,508,281 of record NZ_OY970459.1, on the reverse strand, counting down.
GGCAGGGGCTGATCGCCCGGCTCCTCCTCACCCCGCTGCGCAGCGCGCATCGTCACCGGGCAGGGGCTGATCGCCCGGCTCCTCCTCACCCCGCTGCGCGGCGCGCATCGTCACCGGGCAGGCTAGGTCAGCGCCAGGAAAAGTTGGCGCGCAGCCGGGCGGCCACCACGTCGAAAGTGTCGCGATCCAGTACCGCGCCCTCGCGGCGAATACTTTCTTCGGGCACATCGAGCACGCGGTCGAGCCGGACCCAGCTCTCTCGCCCCTCGTAGTCCCAAGCGCCAGTACCGATTTTGACCCAATCCGGGTCAGCAGCGTGGCGCTGCTGGCTGGACACCATCAGTCCCAGCAGCACGCTACGGTCCCGGCCCACAACGAGCACTGGTCGGTCTTTGCCGCGGCTGGGGTCTTCGTCGTAGACCACCCACGTCCAGACGATCTCCCCGGGATCGGCGCGGCCGTCGAGGTCGGGGGCGTACACCAGTTTGCGGGCCCGCTGCGCAGTGGGGAAGCTGGTGCTGGTCACCGGCCGGCCCGCGGTGATCTCGGTGGGTGGTGGCGGCACGGCGGTGACCATGATGTTCGCGGTGATCTTGACGGCTTGCTGGATTGTCCGAAGGGCGTCCTGTGTGTTCTGCAGCTGACGGACAAGTTTAGGAGCCTCGTTGAACACCAGGTTCTCGGCGAAGCGCTGCAACGTTTTCCACTGTGACTTCCGTGCGGACGCCATGTTGGCAGCATAGACGCGATCAACGAAGCGCGATCGGGTCTCAGTGTGTCCCGGCTGCGCCGCACGGATAGGCTGGATACCCGCAAACCCCCGCTCCAGGAGATTCCCATCAGCAGTTTCGCCGACAACACCTTTACCCCGCCGGCGCAGATTCGGAACTTTTGCATCATCGCCCACATCGACCACGGCAAGTCGACGCTGGCCGACCGAATGCTGCAGCTCACCGGGGTGGTCGACGAACGCTCGATGCGGGCCCAATACCTGGACCGGATGGACATCGAGCGGGAACGTGGTATCACGATCAAGGCTCAGAATGTGCGACTGCCATGGCGGGTGGGTGACCAAGATTACGTGCTACATCTGATCGACACACCAGGTCACGTCGACTTCAGCTACGAGGTGTCGCGTGCACTGGAGGCCTGTGAGGGGGCGGTGTTGCTGGTCGACGCCGCCCAGGGCATCGAGGCCCAGACCCTGGCCAATCTCTACCTGGCGCTGGACCGGGACCTGACGATCATCCCGGTGCTCAACAAGATCGACCTGCCGGCCGCCGACCCGGACCGCTACGCGGGCGAGATCGCCCATATCATCGGCTGCGAGCCCGGTGATGTGTTACGGGTGTCCGGCAAAACCGGTGAAGGCGTGGCTGAACTGCTCGACGAGGTGGTTCGGCAGGTGCCGCCCCCGCACGGTGACGCCGAAGCACCCGCTCGCGCAATGATTTTCGACTCCGTCTACGACATCTATCGCGGCGTGGTGACCTACGTCCGCGTGGTCGACGGCAAAATCACCCCGCGCGAACGCATCGCGATGATGTCGACCGGCGCCACCCACGAATTGCTCGAGGTCGGCATCGTCTCACCGGAACCGAAGGCTAGCGAAGGCCTTGGTGTCGGGGAGGTGGGCTACCTGATCACCGGGGTCAAGGACGTCCGGCAGTCCAAGGTCGGCGACACCGTAACGACCGCCCGCCATGGTGCCACCGAAGCGCTGACGGGCTACCGCGAACCCAAGCCGATGGTCTACTCGGGGCTCTATCCCGTCGACGGCTCGGATTACCCGAATCTGCGTGACGCCCTGGACAAGCTGCAACTCAACGACGCGGCGCTGACCTATGAACCGGAAACGTCGGTGGCGCTGGGTTTCGGGTTCCGGTGCGGCTTCCTGGGCCTACTGCACATGGAGATCACCCGCGAGCGGCTGGAACGTGAGTTCGACCTGGACCTGATCTCGACGTCCCCCAATGTGGTCTACCGCGTCGAATTGGAAGGCGGGGCGGACCCAGGAAGCCAAGCAGCCGTTGTCGTGACCAATCCATCGGACTGGCCCACGGGCAAGATCCGCACCGTGTACGAGCCCGTCGTGCAGACCACCATCATCGCGCCCAGTGAGTTCATCGGCACCATCATGGAACTGTGCCAGTCGCGCCGCGGTGAGTTGGGGGGTATGGACTATCTCTCGCCCGAGCGGGTGGAACTGCGCTACACGATGCCGCTCGGGGAGATCATCTTCGACTTCTTCGACTCACTGAAGTCACGTACCCGTGGCTATGCCAGCCTCGATTACGAGGAGGCCGGCGAGCAGGAGGCGTCCTTGGTCAAGGTCGACATTCTGCTGCAGGGCGAGGCCGTCGACGCATTCTCTGCGATCGTCCACAAAGACGGGGCTTACGCATACGGCAACAAGATGACGACCAAGCTCAAGGAGTTGATCCCACGTCAGCAGTTCGAGGTGCCGGTGCAGGCCGCGATCGGCTCGAAAATCATTGCGCGCGAGAACATCCGCGCGATCCGAAAGGACGTGCTCTCCAAGTGCTACGGCGGTGACATCACCCGTAAGCGCAAACTTCTGGAAAAGCAGAAGGAAGGCAAGAAGCGGATGAAGACCATCGGGCGGGTCGAAGTGCCGCAGGAGGCCTTCGTCGCGGCATTGTCCACCGATGCCGCGGGGGACAAGGGCAAGAAGTAGGCCAAGCCTGTCGTTGGGGTTCGTTGAAGTTGTACATTCACTGTACCGGCGAGAATTAAGGAGCTCAGTTAAACAACTGACTACGAAATAGCGAAGGATCCTGAGAAGTGAGAATTGCGGTCGTGGGAACTGGATATCTCGGAGCCACGCACGCGGCCTGTATGGCAGAACTCGGTCATGAGGTTCTCGGCGTGGATACTGACACCGGCAAAATAGCTAGACTTACCGCGGGCGACCCTCCATTTTTTGAACCGGGCCTTTCTGACCTCCTGGGGGGTGGTCTTGATAATGGTCGCCTAAAGTTCTCCACTTCGTACGAGGAGGCGGCTAGCTTCGCGGGCGTATTCTTTATCACTGTCGGTACGCCGCAAAAGAAGGGCGAATACGCCGCCGATTTGAGCTTTGTTGATGCGGCATTGACCAGTCTGGCGCCCCTACTCGTGAACCCGGCAGTTATCTTCGGAAAGTCGACCGTTCCCGTTGGTACGGCCGCCCGACTGAACAAGATCGCACGAGAATTAGCCCCCGCGGGCGATGCGGTCGAGGTCGCATGGAATCCGGAGTTTTTAAGGGAAGGGTTTGCGATTCAAGATACGCTGCATCCCGATCGTGTGGTTCTGGGCGTCGACGGTAAAGGACCTGGCCGGGCGGAGAGTGTCGCGCGGGAAGTGTACGCGAAACTATTTGATGAAGGCGTACCATTCATGGTGACAGATCTTGCGACGGCCGAATTAGTGAAGTCCGCAGCGAATGCGTTTCTGGCCACAAAGGTGTCGTTCATCAACGCGATCGCTGAGGTCTGTGAGGCGACGGACGCGGACGTGACAGTCTTGGCGGATGCATTAGGGTTTGATGGGCGCATCGGGCGCAGATTTCTGAACGCAGGGCTTGGTTTCGGCGGAGGCTGTCTGCCGAAAGATATTCGTGCTCTAATGGCACGCGCCGGCGAACTGGGCGCGAATCAGCTGCTGACGTTTCTGCGTGAAGTCGACAGCATCAATATGAGCAGGCGAAGACGGATGGTCGACATAACAAGGGACATCTGCGGAGGCGACCTGTTAGGGGCCAAGGTCGCCGTGCTGGGCTGCGCGTTCAAACCGAATTCGGACGACGTGCGGGACTCGCCGGCTCTTAACGTTGCCGGACAGATTCAATTGCAAGGCGCGGCGGTCAGCGTCTTCGACCCGCAGGCCATGGAGAACTCGCGCTCTGTATTTCCCACGCTGAACTACGCGAAGTCTGTGTTCGATGCCTGCGCAGGAGCTGACGTCGTGTTGGCCCTCACGGAGTGGCCGCAGTTCCGATCGATTGATCCCGCCGCTCTCAAGGCCATAGTCCGATCCGCGGTGATCGTCGACGGCCGTAACTTCCTGGATGCTCAGGCATGGAGTGCGGCAGGTTGGATTTATCGGGGATTCGGGCGGCGGGTGAAATTAATAGGAGCCGAGACGGGATAGCCAGATGGATTTCGCGTGTTCAAGGCATCGGAGTTGTTCCACCGCCGGAATGACGAACCTTGTTGGCGCAGCTCAGCGACCCAATAGGGTTGTTGTCGATAGAGGTCTGTTGTCGATAAATCGCTTCATCGCGCTAACGCAGTTGCAATCCGGTGACCTGACGCGACGATAGTCGCGAGTTGAGCTGTTAGGGTGACATTTTGTTCAGGACGCGCGGTCGAGGGTGACATGGTAGCCCATGGCTTCGAAGTCGCGGACTGATGCCTCCCGAGTTTCGTGGTGTCGCGGAACTTCGTTTTTGGCCACGGGTTGAGCAGTTTGGTGAAACAGTTCGAACTCTATCGGGGTTCGCATTCCGAGAGTGGAATGGCATCGTTGGCCGTTGTGAAAGATGTCCAGGTAGTCGAAATCGCATATCCGCCAGCTCGGTTTGCATTCTGCCGCAGAAGGATTCGATTATCACATTGTCATAGCAGTTTCCGATTTACCCTATCGATGGCACTAGCCGGGCGCGCTTGGCGCGGTCGGTGAAAGGCTCAGGAGGTGAATTGCACGCTCTGGTCGGAGTGGATGATCTCGCCCGCCTGCGGATCACGGTTGGCGACGGCCATTCCCAGTGCGTTGGTGACCCACTGCGGCGGTCCGGCTTGGGTCGATCGATACCCAACTACGCGCCGGGAGAAGGTATCGAGCACGACCGCGCAGTACACCTTGCCCTCGTAGGTACGGTGTTCGGTGATGTCGGTGACCGACAACCGATTTGGCGCGCATCACTAGTAAACATCCGGCTCGACTTGGATCGGATGCCGTCAGGCCTGTACATAGAAAATGCTGCCGTCTTCGGTAGAAATTGTGGCATTCCATGGCGGTGGAATGCCACGCAGAAATAGTACTTATATCGGAAATAGCGCAATTACGGATGTCGCGATAGGCCTACCAAATTCACTTTCACTGGCATGCGTGGATAAGCCCTTCGTCAGTCCGGCACCGTCGTGCACAAGAGGAGTCTACTCATGACAACGTTGCGAAAGTTGCGCCATCGCGTTACCTCTTTGACCCGTTGGCAGTTGGGCGGTACGTACCCCCTCGCCACTGCGTAGAACTCGGTGTGCGGGGGCACTGCGGGTGGATTGGCGAGGCCGTGTTCCCTCCATTCCGGTCGAAGCGACCACCAGCCCCACCAGAACAAGCACCTGTGATTCGGGTAGATAGCGTATTTTCCTGGGCCCGTTTCGCAAGTGTACGGGTGGTCAGTTGGTGCCTTGTCGAGGAGCTCGGGAACACTAGTTTGCCAGTAGTCGTTGTTTTCGGGCGCGCCAAGCAGGTCGGCCAAGATGTTCCGGTTGGAGTACTGATACGGGAAAGTCGTCACCTGTGTGACGAGGGGTAGAGCGATCGCCAAGGCGCCGATTGCCGACCACGCTGTCTGCCCGGGATGCTCCCAACGGGAGTAGAGCCAGCGTAGGCCAAACGTTGCAAGAACCGCTGCGGCCGGTGCTGCGAATAATAGTTGTCGAAGGCCCGCATCCAAGCCGAACGTGATCACGACAAGCGGGAAAGTCAGTGCTTGGGCTTCCACCGCCACTAGCCCTGCCGCCAGCGGCGGATCTTTCCTCAACGACGCAACCACCGTCGCGGTCGCCGTAATAACACCCACGGTAGCCAGCAAAAGCATAAGGATAGGCACTTCAACTATTGTGAGAAAAGGGATGAGACCCCGACCCCGCCTTGATTCGTATTCAAATTGCCCGTAGCTTGCGGTGGCTTCGATTGAATTTATGAGCAGCTGGACAGGACGCCCGAATACACGATGATCAATCGCCAGCAAACCTGCGACAGCCACCGCGAACGCGATTCCGAGCGATGTTGCGATCCGCCGACTCAGCTTGCGGCCGATCGCGAGCACAGCAAGCGCGGCGAACGTGCTCGCCAGGACCGCTGGCCACATTCCAGGGCGGGTGCCAACCATGACGAAGGTTCCGGCCGCGAGCAGTGCTGGCGCAAACCAACGCGTCAGCGCTTTCTGCGGGTCACTCATGATGAGCATCGCAAGCCCAAGGACCATCAGCGTATTCCCGGTGGCGACCGGAGTGTCCTTGACATTGAACATTGTGCTGCCGGTCCACATTGGCAACGCGGAGAGTCCGCCTGCGGCGACCAAACCCCAGCGCCTGTCCCGCATTACGACCGCGCCCAAAGCCCCGGCGGCAGCTACGCCCACTAGTCCAATGAGGACAACACCGACATGCCGGGCGTGGAAAGCGCGGGCATCCGTACTAACACTGCCGGGCTTCTCTGCGCCTACCGCGACCGTCAAACCGTGGAGTGCCAGCATCGTCACGGGCGCATAGACGTATGCCTGGCGCGGCATTTCGTGCAGGTGGTCCTTACGTTCTTCGTCAAGAACGTAGAGGCCATCCTTGAAATATCCTCTCAGGCGTTCTACGTGAACAGGTTCATCCGTGGATACGCCGGTTGTCACGGCACCGTAGAAGCCCATCACCGCACCGGCGATGATGGAGAAGATGGCGACCGCTACCAGCAGCAGTGGCGGGCGCAGAGGAGAACGGGGCGCCGGGTTCACGAACGCACCCTAGGCTTGCTTCCGCCGCGCGCGATCAGCCAGCTCCCGAATGCGAGTGACACATCAGCCGCGGTATGCACCGCGCGAGCGAGCAACGCCAGCGCCGCGGCCGGTGCTGCTCCGATCACGGGTGCCGTCAGCACAATAAACATCGCTTCCCGTGCGCCAAGCCCCGCCGGAGCGAACACGACGACGACCCCGATGGCGTATGAGATGGCGAAGGCTCCCGCCAGGAGCCAGAAATGGCGGGCAGACGACGCGAGTTTCAGCAGAGCGAGAGCGTACAGTCCCCAGACGCAGCCCATGAGCCCGATCAGAAGTGCAGACTGCGTCCAGCCCAACCGCATAGTCCGGCCGGCGAGCCGCTTACCAAGCCAACGCACCACCGGCGGGGTCAGCGCCAGCAGTGTCGCCACGACACCCGCGACGGTCGCAGCCCGAGGCCAGGGCGCATCGACCGCCTGGGCCATACAGGCGAGCCCACCGACGAGGACCGCGGTGGCGACGTTGTAACCGAGGAAGATCAGGCCCGCACCCGCGGTGACGCGGGCCGGGATATCGCACCGCCGCGCCAGGTACGCTTGCGCCCCGACTGTCCACACCGAGCCGGGCACATATTTACCTAGCTGCCCGACGAAGAAGATCGACAGGGCATCACGCAGACCAAGTTCGGCGCCCAGACCTGCCATGATGGTTCGCCAGATCACCGCGGTGATGAACAAGCCCACAAGTGTGAGCGCCAGCGCAGTCGCCAGCTGGGCAACCGAGGTGTTCCGCAACTCGGCCCACAGTTCGTCTTCGCGTCCCCGAAACCCCCACCAACCACCAAGGGCAACGGCCACCAGGAAAGCGACTCGTGCCAGGTTCATCCACCGACTGCGTGCCATCCAGTTCAGTCCTGCAACCGAACCAGCGCAGTACGAGTCGGGTACGGCAGCGCGGGCGTCAGGCCACGGGTCCATTTCACCTGCACGGGGAGCTGTGCCTTGCTAATGGCCTCTCGGTAGCGTTTGCGGTCAACGTTGTCGAATACGAGCAGTCCATCGGCTGCAAGGCGCGGGAGTGCCTTTGCGAAACATGCTTCGCGCGCCCGGCCATCGACAACGATCAAGTCGAAGTTGCCCTCTAAGTCATCGATCGCTGCGACGTACTTGCTGAAGTCAAGTCCCTCAAACCCCCGCTTCCGGGAGCGGACCGCGTCGGGTGAATTGGCCAGGTCAGGCTTCACGGTACGCACGTCGACGTTGTCCGTGGCCACATTTGTCCCACATATCTGGGCCCGAAGCATGTCGGCCCACGCTGCATTGTCCTCAATGGAGGTCACCTCGCCGGCGCGATGCGCGAGCCACGCGGTTGAGGCACCAGAACCCCATTCGAAGACACGTGCCCTCGGGCGAGATGCAAGGAAGTTCGTCACATCGTCTGCGGACTTGAATGTCCACCAGGGCACGTCAAGAAGGAGGAGGTCGTGGAAGTCATAGATTGACAGCAACGAACGCGCCCAGGTGCCCGTGCGGGAACGCCTCGCCCACCGGTCAAGCAAGCGAAGTAGGCCGGTGGCGCCCAGGAAGGTGCGCAAGGCGCGGGTGATGCCGACATAGGCGCGTTTCATCGCGTCTCGCGCACCATACTGCGATTGTGCAGGTAAATAACCAACTCGGCCAGCAATCCGAAGATGAAGACCTGCAAGCCCACAAGGACCATCAGGACGCCTGCGACAAGCAGAGGTCTGCCGCCGATGGGGTGGCCCAGCATGAGCTTGTCGTACACGAGGTACAGCAAGGTCAGGGTGCCCAGTGCCAGGCTGGTGAGGCCCATGCCGCTGAACAGATGGGATGGCCTGCTCTCGTATGTCATTAGGAACCGGATCGTGAGGAGATCCAGAAACCCACGCCAGAAGCGCGCAATCCCGTACTTGCTGCGCCCGGCCAAACGGGGGTGATGCAGTACGGACAATTCGTCGACGCGGTAGCCGCGCCAGTGCGCAATGACCGTCAGGTAGCGGTGGAGTTCGCCATACATCATCGGCGCTACATCCGTAGCAACCTGGGCACGCATCACCTTGAAACCAGAGTTGAAGTCCCGTCCCGGTGTCCCCGACAGAGTGCCTGTCACTCGGTTGTAGAGCTTGGACGTGGTCCGTTTGACGAAGCGGTCGTTGCGAACGGTACGCGCACCCGTGACCAATCCTGGGCCTTGTTCCAGCTGGGCTACCAGGCGCGGGAGTTCAGTGGGATCGTCCTGACCGTCGGCGTCCATCATTGCCACAATGGTCGCGCCACCCTCGACCGCGATACCAAAACCGCGCCTGAGAGCCGCAGCTTTGCCCTGATTTCGGCCCATGCACTCTACGGATATGCCCGCGTACTCCGCGGCCACCTTCTCCATCACGCCGGTGGTGTCGTCGGTCGAACCATCATCGACAACCAGCACGCGCGCGCCAGCGTCGATACTCGTCGCCGACTCAACCACCTTCGGGATGACTACCTCGAGGTTCTCGGCTTCGTTGAACGCGGGCACCACAACCCACAACATCTGGCTCAACCTTTCGAACAACGGTGCGCCGTTACCCATTTCGAGAGCGTCTGTCCATCGGGAGCCTAGCTGATCGGGGATGTAGCGCGCTCGAGAAATGCGTGTCGGCCCGCCGAAGACTTTCTCCGTCTTTGCGGCAGTGCTGGCTTGCTACATGGGTGCGTTGGCGGGCTGGAACATCCCGGAACTGTCTGCTTCTTCTTCGGCGCGGATCACGTGGACCACCGCGTTGATCAGCGCCAGATGGGTGAACGCCTGGGGGAAGTTGCCCAGGTGCCGCCCGGTCCGCGGCTCGATCTCCTCGGCGTAGAGGTACAGCGGGCTGGCGAAGGACAGCAGCCGCTCGCACAGGCGCTTGGCGCGGCTCACCTCACCGATCTCGACCAGCGCCGACACCAGCCAGAACGAGCAGATGGTGAAGGTGCCTTCCTCCCCGGTCAGCCCGTCGTCGGTCTCTTCGACCTTGTATCGCAGCACCAGGCCTTCCTCGGTGAGTTCATTGGCTATGGCCAGCACGGTGTTGCGCACCCGCGGGTCATCCGGCGGCAGGAATCGAGTCAGCACCACCAACAGCAGCGAGGCGTCCAGCGCGTCGGTGCCGTAGCGCTGGGTGAACACACCCCGGGAGTCCACACCGTGTTCCAGTATGTCGGCCCGTATCTCCTCGGCGATGGCTCGCCATTGCTGCGCATAGCTCTTCTCGCCCTGCCGCAGGGCGAGCTTGGACCCACGGTCCAGCGCCACCCAGCACATCACCTTCGACGACGTGAAGTGCTGCGGCTCCCCGCGCACCTCCCAGATTCCGCGGTCGGGCTCGCGCCAATGCTTGATGGCCTCCTCCACCTGCCGCTTCAGCACCGGCCACAGGGTCTCGGGGACTTGTTCACGTGACTTGGCGTGCAGGTAGAACGAGTCCAGAATCGAGCCCCAGATGTCGTGCTGGTCCTGGTTGTAGGCGCCGTTACCGATGCGGACCGGGCGCGCGTGGTCATAGCCGGACAGGTGGTGCAGTTCGTCTTCGACCAGGCTGCGCTCGCCACCCACGCCGTACATCACCTGCAGCGGATTGGGATCATTGTTGTTGGCACCGGAGACGTCGGCAATGAATGCGAAAAAGTCGTCGGCCTCACGGTCCAGCCCGAGGGTGTAGAGCCCCCACAACGCGAACGTCGAATCGCGAATCCACGCGTAGCGGTAGTCCCAGTTGCGATGGCCCTGTGGCGTTTCGGGCAGCGACGTGGTGCTGGCGGCCAGCAACGCGCCGGTGGGTGAGTACGTCAACCCTTTCAACGTGAGCGCGCTGCGCTGTAGGTACGCCCGCCACGGATGGTCGGGGAAGTTGCCGATGTTGATCCACTGCCGCCAGCACTCGGTGGTCTGCCACATCCGGTCGGCGGCCTCTTCGTAGGTCTGCGGCGCTGGGTGTTTGGTCCAGCTCAGCGCGACGAATACGTCGTCACCCTCGGTCATCCGGGTGCGTGCTCGCGCCTCCCGGCCCTCCAGACCGATCCGCAGATTGGTGGTCAGCCGAAGGGTGGGGTGTGCGTCTGGCTGCTTGCAGGCACGGGCGATCGCCTCGCCGTACGCATTGGCCGAGTATTCCCAGCTGGCGCCGAGGCGGTGGTAGTCGAACGCCGGTTCGCAGCTCATCATCAGTTCGACTGTGCCGCTGACGCAGCGCACCGTGCGCAGCAGGATGTGTTCGGCGTCCCAGTCCATCGGGGTGCGGCGGTGCGTTCGCGATCGCCGCTCGATGTCGTGCCACTTTCCCATCACCAGCGCGTCGCGCACGATCAGCCAGCCGGTATGGGTCTGCCAGGTGGTTTCCATGATCAGGCTGCCGGGAAGGTAGCGCCGCGCCGAGGGCACCGATACGCCGTAGGGGCCCAGTCGGAAATGGCCGGCGCTGCGGTCCAAAATCGCGCCGAACACGCTGGGGGAGTCCGGCCGGGGCACACACATCCATTCCACCGAACCGGCCGGGGAGATCAGGCACGTCGTCTCCCAGTCGGACAGGAACGCGTAATCGGCAATCGGCGGAAACGGGTTGCGTAGCGCTCCGCTGAACGAAGCGGTCGCGGGTGCGCGGAGATCGATGGATGCGGCCGCCGCCCCGTCCGATGCCCCGGCGAACGCTTCAGCCTCGCGCGCAGTTTCGGTCGGTTGGTCGGAGGGTTGGGCGTGCAGGACCATCCCGACATCATCATCCGTCGACCTGCTTGGCGTCCACTGCATGCCGGGCGCCTGACGTAGTCGGCTGCGTGCTCGAGGACCCGACCACCGCCGCCGGATAGCCCACCATCCGCGTGGTTTCCATCACGGTGACGTCAAACGCCGGCACGGGCCAGCAGCAAACCCGCCACCACGCCTGCTGACCGGCCGCCGGCGATGAGACCGGCTGTTCGATCGGGTGCGGACGGTATCCGCTGAGCTTGACACATTGGTTTCGCGTGCCAGCGCTAATAGTGTGGGCCCGGTGCACGGGTTCCTGAGTTGGTGGGACGGCGTCGAGCTGTGGCTGTCCGGACTCCCGTTCGCGCTTCAGGCGCTGGTAGTTATGCCGGTCGTGCTGGGTTTGGCCTACCTCACCGCGGCGCTGCTGGATGCCTTGCTCGGCAGGGGCATCCAGTTGATGCGCCGCGCTCGCCACTCCGACGAGGCGCCCAGGTAACCCGGATGCCACGGTCGCACGTCACTTTGGTTCTCGTCACGCTGGTGGCGCTGGTGATCGTCACCTGGCTTCTCACGCATTGAGGTTGCGCGCCAACTCGTCGGTCACCCGAATTCTGTTAGGCTTCGCGACATGCACGCAGCATCGGGTGGTTTGGGGCGCAATGTTGTCGCGCTCGCCTGCGGCACCGCGGCTGACCTGCGCTGTTGTCGCTGACTCCCAACCCGTTGCGGTCTGGTGCGGAGTTCGTGAAATTCCTGCAATTGTTCAATGATCGCCCTTCCGCAGCTACGGGAACGTCGTCCAAAGTCCCGCATCGGAAGGTCGCCAATGCCCCACCTGACTCTGCGGCTATCGATGGCGAGGTGCATCGTGTCCGCGCTGATCGCCGGTGTCGTCGCGGCGTGTCACGGCGGTCCCAGCGACATCGTTGGCGGTGCGGGACCGGACGACGCGCACACGAGTATCACGCTGGTCGCCTACGCCGTCCCAGAACCCGGCTGGAGTGCGGTGATTCCGGCGTTCAACGCTTCCAAGGAGGGCCGGGATGTCCAGGTGATCACCTCGTATGGCGCCTCTGCCGACCAGTCACGCGGTGTTGCCGACGGTAAACCGGCCGATCTGGTGAACTTCTCGGTCGAACCGGACATCACTAGACTGGTCAAGGCCGGCAAGGTTGCCAAAGACTGGGATGCCGACGCCACCAAGGGCATCCCGTTCGGGTCGGTGGTGACGTTTGTGGTCCGCGCCGGCAATCCGAAGAACATCAGAGATTGGGACGACCTGTTGCGCCCGGGCATCGAGGTCGTCACGCCCAGCCCGCTGAGTTCGGGTTCCGCCAAATGGAATCTGCTGGCCCCCTACGCCGCCAAAAGTGACGGCGGCAGGAACAACCAGGCGGGGATCGACTTTGTCAATAGGTTGGTGAATGGACACGTCAAATTGCGCCCCGGGTCGGGGCGGGAAGCGACCGATGTTTTTGTTCAGGGCAGCGGTGACGTGTTGATCAGCTACGAGAACGAGGCGATCGCCACCGAGCGGGCGGGCAAACCCGTGCAACACGTCACCCCGCCGCAGACGTTCAAGATCGACAACCCGTTGGCGGTGGTGACGACCAGCACCCACCTTGGTGCCGCGATCGCCTTCAGAAACTTCCAGTACACCGCGCAGGCCCAGACGTTGTGGGCGCAGGCCGGTTTCCGGCCGGTCGATCCAGCCGTCGCCGCCGACTTTTCCAATCAGTTTCCGGTGCCGGCGAAGCTGTGGACGATCGCCGACCTCGGTGGCTGGGGCATCGTGGATTCCCAGCTGTTCGACAAGGCGACCGGCAGCATCACCAAGATCTATATGCAGGCCACCGGATGACGGGATCCCTGTTGGGCGAAACCGCCGGCCCGCGGGTGGACGTACGCTTTTCCCGCCGCGCGGGCACCCCTTCCCTTCGGGTCGGTGTTGCGGTGGTTTGGCTCTCGGTGATCGTGCTGCTGCCGCTGGCCGCCATCGCCTGGCAGGCCGCGGGCGGTGGTTGGCAGGCCTTCTGGCTAGCGGTCACGTCGCATGCCGCGCTGGAGTCGTTTCGGGTAACGCTGACGATTTCAGCCGCAGTCACGGTCCTCAACACGGTGTTCGGCCTGCTGATCGCCTGGGTGCTGGTGCGTGATGACTTCGCCGGCAAGCGGCTCGTCGATACGATCATTGATCTGCCGTTCGCGTTGCCCACCATCGTCGCCAGCCTGGTCATGCTGGCCCTCTACGGGAACAACAGTCCGGTGGGTCTTCATCTACAACACACCGCATGGGGTGTTGGGGTGGCGCTGGCCTTCGTCACGTTGCCCTTCGTGGTGCGCGCTGTCCAGCCGGTGCTGCTGGAAATCGATCGGGAGACCGAAGAGGCGGCAGCTTCGCTAGGCGCCAGCGGCCCTAAGATCTTCACCTCGGTCGTGCTGCCGTCGCTGACGCCGGCGTTGCTGTCCGGTGCGGGCCTGGCCTTCTCGCGCGCCATCGGCGAGTTCGGTTCGGTGGTGCTGATCGGTGGAGCGGTGCCCGGCGAGACCGAGGTATCGTCGCAGTGGATCCGGACCTTGATCGAAAACGACGACCCCATCGGGGCTGCCGCGATTTCGGTTGTGCTGCTGTCAATTTCATTTGTTGTGCTGCTCTTCTTGCGCACCGTCGGCGCGCGTGTGGCCAAACGCGAGGAGATGATCGCGTGACATCGTCGCCGCGGGTTCGCTACCTTATCCGGTCAATCGCGCTCGCATACATCTTTGTGCTGCTGGTCGTTCCGGTGGCACTCATCCTGTGGCGAACCTTCGAACCGGGGTTTGGCCAGTTCGTCGACTGGGTCAGCACCCCGGCGGCGATATCGGCACTGAACCTGTCGCTACTGGTAGTGGCCATTGTGGTGCCCCTGAACGTGATCTTCGGTGTCCCGACGGCATTGATGCTCGCCCGCAACCGATTTCGCGGCAAGGGCGCGCTGCAGGCGATTATCGATCTGCCCTTCGCGGTATCACCGGTCATCGTGGGCGTCGCGTTGATCCTGCTGTGGGGATCCGCCGGTGCGCTGGGCTTCGTCGAGCGCGACCTCGGGTTGAAGATCATCTTCGGCCTGCCCGGCATCGTGCTGGCCAGCGTTTTCGTCACCCTGCCGTTCGTGGTGCGCGAGGTCGAACCGGTGCTACACGAGTTGGGCACTGACCAGGAGGAGGCGGCGGCGACACTGGGTTCTGGCTGGTGGCAGACATTCTGGCGGATCACGCTGCCTGCGATCCGGTGGGGCCTGACGTACGGCATCGTGCTGACCGTCGCTCGAACACTCGGCGAATACGGCGCGGTCATCATCGTGTCGTCGAACCTTCCCGGCAGGTCGCAGACATTGACCCTGCTGGTTTCGGACCGCTACAACCGCGGGGCCGAATACGGTGCTTATGCGCTGTCGACGCTGCTGATGGTTGTTTCCGTGGTGGTGCTGATCGTGCAGATGGTTCTGGACGCCCGCCGGCTACGAGCGGTCAGCCAGGCCTGACAAGGAGACTGTGACAATGACCGACGCCATCATCGTGCGGGATGCCAACAAACGCTATGGCGACTTTGTCGCATTGGACCACGTGGACTTCGTCGTACCGACCGGTTCGCTGACCGCATTGCTGGGCCCCAGCGGTTCGGGAAAGTCAACCTTGTTGCGCACCATCGCCGGCCTCGACCAGCCTGACACCGGAACCATCACGATCAATGGACGCGACGTTACTCAGGTGCCGCCACAGCGGCGTGGCATCGGATTCGTCTTCCAGCACTATGCGGCGTTCAAACACTTCACTGTCCGCGACAACGTGGCGTTCGGCTTGAAGATTCGCAAGCGCCCCAAGGCTGAGATCAAAGCGAAGGTCGACAATCTGCTGGAGGTGGTGGGCCTGAGCGGATTTCAGAGTCGCTATCCCAATCAGCTCTCCGGTGGGCAACGACAGCGGATGGCGTTGGCCCGGGCGCTGGCGGTGGATCCGGAAGTGCTGCTGCTCGATGAGCCGTTCGGCGCGCTCGATGCAAAAGTGCGCGAAGATCTGCGCGCCTGGCTACGCCGGCTGCACGACGAGGTGCACGTCACCACGGTGCTGGTCACCCACGACCAGGCCGAAGCCCTGGATGTGGCGGATCGGATCGCCGTGCTCAACAAGGGCAGGATTGAGCAGGTCGGATCCCCGACCGAGGTCTACGACGCTCCGGAAAGCGCCTTCGTGATGTCCTTCCTGGGCCCGGTTTCCCGGCTGAACGGATCGTTGGTCCGCCCGCACGACATCCGGGTCGGCCGGACTCCCAACATGGCCGTGGCCGCCGCTGACGGCACCGCGGAGTCCACCGGTGTCCTGCGCGCCATCGTGGATCGGGTGGTGGTGCTGGGCTTCGAGGTACGTGTGGAATTGACCAGCGCGGCTACCGGGGGCAGCTTCACCGCTCAGATCACCCGGGGTGACGCCGCAGCGCTGGCCCTACACGAGGGAGACACCGTGTACGTGCGCGCTACCCGGGTCCCGGCGATTGCCGGCTCATCGCAAACATCGGAAACATCCGCCGAGGTTGACGCACTGACCCAGGAGTCGCCGGCGGGAGTCCCGGGACCCGCTCAAGCGGGTCGGCGCTGACGCGCAACCTCGATGTCGTAGACCACGGCGATAGCGTCATCCGCTGGTTCAGCAGGGAGTTGCTTGGACAGGAATGCGGGATGGCGCAGCATGTCCTCGCGACGCTGGCGTGCGCGCCGCTGAGCTTCGGCCCAAGCCGAGCCTGGCTTGGGGCTTACACCTGTCACCTCTGCCGCACTAGCTGTCATGATCAACCCCTTCCCCCTTCTCGGCCAGCCAACTCGGCTGTTCAGCTCAGGCTGCCCCGCAGAGCTGCGAGTCAAGGTGGACGTATGCCGTGAATTTGCTGTGAAAATGGCCGGCTTTTTACTAACGCGGCTACCTACGCCCGGAGTTTGCGGGTCAGCAGCTATGCAGCCCGCTCGGGCAGCGGGCTGGGGCTGCCGGCCCGAGCTGCTGGCCGGCGTGACGCGGTGACCCGGGTGCGCTTGTACAGCCATCCGACGAGGCCGGCGAAGACGACGGCTCCGAGCGGCTCGGACACAAACTTGAATCCGTCCCCGACCACGGCCAACGGCTCCTCCCGGCCGGTGGCCGCGACGATTCCGGCAAAGATCACTCCGTACAGGCTTTCGCCCACGATCAGGCCGGTCGCGAGCATGACGCCCAACCGCTTTTTGCGCTCGTCATCATCGCCAGTAGACCTAGCCCAGGAATCATAGATCCGCCCGAGGAATGCGCCGATCGGGATCATCAGCGTCAGTGCGACCGGCAGGTACATGCCCATACCCACCGCCAGCGGCGGCAGCCGAAGCTTGCCGGTCCTGTTGGCCAGCACCTCGTCGACGACGACCACGACCATGCCGATCAGCGCCCCAAGACCCACCAGCGACCAGTTCAGCGAGCCGCCGAATACCCCCTTGGCCAGCGCGGAAATTAGCGCGGCCTGCGGTGCGGCCAGTGCGTTGCCGGTCGCACCAGGCGCCCCCTGGAACCCGAATGCGGTCTGCATCAGCTGCAGTATCGGTGCCATTACCGCCGACCCGACGAGCACGCCGATGACGAGCGCTACCTGCTGCTTCCACGGGGTGGCGCCGACGAGCTGGCCGGTCTTGAGGTCCTGCAGATTGTCGTTGGAAATGGTCGCCACACCGAAGATCAACGCCGCGGTAAAAACGGTGTAGGCCACCAGCGCCGGCAGCTGCGAACCGCTGGCCGGCCCGTATGTCGTCTTGATCAACAGCCCGGCCAGAACCACCACCAGGATGCCCACCCCCGAGATCGGGCTGTTCGATGAACCGATCAGCCCCGCCATGTAGCCACATACCGCCGCGACCACCAGTCCGATCACCAAGACGAGCAGTACACCGGCGGCGACGACGCCGCCGCGGTGAGCAGCTATCGGTGTCCCGTCGGTGAAGCCCGCGAGTAGCAATCCGATCGGGATCAGCGAAAGTAGAACCACCGTGGCCACGACGTGGATGGGGATGTCGCGGTCGGTCAGGCCAACCGCTTGCCCCTGGCGACGGGTGCGCGCGGAGGCCGCCGCGTCGGCGATCCCACGCAGGATCGGTCCGAGGATCTTCAAGAATGTCCAAACCGCGGCCACCGCGATCGCGCCCGCCCCGATGAAGCGCACGTCCGTCGAGAAGGTCTTGGCAACGGCGGCGGCGTAGCCCCCATCTAGTGGCAGATGGCCGGCGGTCCGCATCGGCAGCATTACCCCGAAGGCGATTAGCAGTCCGACAATCATTGCGATACCGACCGTGACGCCGACCAGATGGCCCACGCCGATCAACGCCAGCGACAAGCTGGCACCGACCATGGTCGCGCCGGAACCGATTCGAAAGGTCGCCGAGAGCGAGTTGCTGATCACCCGCAGCGAAGCCAGCAGGGCATAGCCCGCCGCCGCCACCGCGCCCAGGGCAATTACCCCGATTCCTTTGCGGTTCTCTTCCATCCCCCGCGCGGAGTCACCGATCTTCAGAACCTCAGCTCCCGCAACACCTTCCGGGTACGGTAGGTCCGAGCCGGTGACCAGTGCGCGGCGCAACGGAATTGAGTACATGACGCCAAGAATCCCGCCGAGCGCACACACCGCCACCGTTGTCCAGTATGGGAAGCCACTCCACCAGCCGATCATGATTAGTGCTGGTAGAACGAAAATGATCGACGACAGCGTGCCGGCCGACGACGCGATCGTCTGCACAATGTTGTTCTCCACCACCGAGTGGTTTGCGAAAAACCGCAGTACGCCCATCGAGATCACCGCGGCCGGAATGGAAGTGGCAAACGTCAACCCGACCCGCAACCCCAGATAGACGTTTGCTGCGGTGAACACCAGCGTAATCAATCCACCCAGGACGACTCCGCGGATGGTGATTTCGCGCGCACCCACCGTTGCACCAGACATGGGGATAGACCCTATCCGTTGGCGTCACATCCGCAGCGCAAACCCGAGAAAGGGGCGGCGAGATTGCCGGCTCGGCGAAGTAGCCTGCGGCCGCTGCGGGCCGGCGGCCTATGCGGTGTCACCCATGACCATGCCTTCACGGCGGGGGTCGGCGCCGCCGCACCACCCCGATTCGCTGCGGCTGATCGCCGATAGCCCGCTGGACTGCGCGGCCAGGTTGACCCGATGCCCCAGCGCGCGCAGGCCTTGCACCAGGGGGTCGTGATCCCCATCATCGGTGGTGTTGATCTCGGGATCCTCGCCGCCGAGGTTGGTTTGCGGGGAGTTCGCGGCGCCGAAATCCACCAGGGAAGCCGCCTGCTGCGGGTTCAAGCCCCAATCCAGCATCGCCACAAGTGCTTTCACGACGAACTGGGGGATCATGGAGCCGCCTGGAGAACCGAGCACCGCGTACAGGTCGCCCCGCCCCGCCGGCGAGCGATCAAACACCAACGTCGGTGCCATCGAGCTGCGCGGTCGTTTGCCAGGTTCGACGCGGTTCGCCACCGGCGATCCGTCGGCCGTGCGTGGCTCAGCGTTGAAATCGCTCAGTTGGTTGTTGAGGATGAACCCGTCGACCATGTGGAAGGAGCCGAACGCCGATTCCACCGTCGTTGTCAACGCGGCCGCATTGCCGTATGAATCAACCACGCTGAGGTGGCTGGTGCCATGCTCGGGCACGGGCGGCGCGGTCCCAGTCGGCGCACCGAAGTCCCCCGGCTCGGCGCTGCCCATGCTGTGCTGCGGCGAGATCAACGCGGCCCGTCCGGCCAAATAACCCGGGTCAACCAGAGTGTTGAGCGAGCCGCCGGGCATCGCGACAAAATCGGTGTCACCGACGTATTTGTCGCGATCGGCATAGGCCAGCCGCTCGGCCTCAGCGATCAGGTGAACACCCATCACGGTCGGGCGCCCGCCGTTGAGGTCGACGTCGCTGGGCGCGTAGTTGCCCAGCGCGAAGTGCTCGAGGATGCCTAAGGTCGCCGCCACGGCGACGCCGCCCGACGAGGGAGTGGGCATGCCGCAGATCTCCCGGCCGCGATAGGACGTGCACAACGGCTGGCGTCTCTTGGCCAGGTAACCCGTCAGGTCCTCCAGTGTCATCAGGCTGGGCGTGCGGCCGTTCGACGTATCGTTGGCCGCCGCGACGATGTCGTGGGCAATGTCGCCGGTATAGAACGCATCGGCACCGGCAGAGGCGACGGTGGACAGGGTTTTCGCGTACCCGGGGTTCGTCAACCGGGTTCCCGCGGGCTTGGGGCTGCCGTCGGGATTGAGGAAATACTCGCGAGCCTGCGGGTCGGCGTGCAGTGGCGGCGCGGCGTCGGAGATGGCAGCGGCCATCCTGGCGCTGATGTCGAAACCGTTGTCGGCCAACGCCACCGCGGGGCCGAAGAGGTCGCGCCAGGGTGTGCGCCCATGATCGTTGTGCACCATCTCGAGCATCCGCAGGACGCCCGGGACTCCAATCGACCGTCCCGAGGCTCGGGCGTTGGGTCTGGGCGCGCTGCGGTCGACATCGCTTACCCAGCGTAGGTAATTCTCGGTCGCGGCCGCGGGAGCGACCTCGCGGCCGTCGTAGGCCTGCACCGAGCCCGCACTGGCGTCGAAGTACACCAAAAATCCACCGCCGCCGACCCCCGAGGATTGGGGTTCGACCAACCCCAGCACCGCCTGGGCGGCCACTACGGCATCGGCGGCGGTGCCACCGTCGCGCAATACTCGGCAGGCCACCTGAGTCGCGAGCGGATTGGCGGTGGCCGCCGCATAGTGAGCGGTCCGCACCACCGTCATATCCGTGCGGTAGCCCGTGGCGATCTCGGGGTTGGTCGCGGGGTTCCTCGACGATGGCACCGTAGCCACGGGCGCCCCCGACGTCTTGGGCGCCGGGGTGCCGTTGGGTACCAGCTCGCACGGACCTTCCGTGCTTGGCGCACCCACCTGGGAACCGCCACATCCGGTCAGCGACAACATCACCGCAGCCAGCAGGGCGCCAACTCGGGACCAAACATTCACTAGATGAAATCCGTTCGAGGAGATTCAGGCCGCGACCCGGTCGGCCACGGTTCGTTGGTAGCGATCCAATATTGTCGCGGCCACCATAGGGTGGGCACCCAATGGCCGTGCCATCGCGATGCCAGCCTCCCGTGCGTATCCGCGTACCCGGTCGGACAATACCCCCCGCGCCAGGAGCCACGGCGCAAGGACCAACTAGGGCAACCCGTTCAACCCATTCAGGCCATTCAGGCCCAACTGCTGCCCGCCGTTGCCGAATAGCCCCGCGGCCCCGCCGGCGCCGCCCATGTCCGCCGCGCCGGACCCGCCGGCCCCGCCGCTGCCGATCACGATCCCGCCGGCCCCAGCCGCCAAATCCGTGGCCACCAGCCTCCGGCGCAATGATTATGAGGGACATCCGACACCTCCAAAACGCCACGAGGGAGAGTCATGGCGACTCGCCAGCATCGCTTCCGGTCACCGTCGACCAATCGGCAGCGGCTCACTTTATCGGCGTCCGGGACCCGACATCCCAGGGTTTGGCGAGAATAGTTGCTTTCTTGCCAACTTGGCGCCGGCAACCTGATGCACCTGGATGTCGGTGCCGCATCCGCCTATTTGCCGCCGTCAGGCCGCTAGGCGCGCCGCTCGAGCTTTCCGGGCCTGATCGAAGCGATCCAGCACCGTCTCGGCCACCAGCGGGTGCGAGCCCAGCGGCGCCGCCATGGTGATGCCGGCGCCGCACGCGAACCGCTGCACCCGATCCGGCAGTCGCCCGGGCGCCAGAAACCATGGCGCGATGACCACCCGGTGGGCGCCCTCTCGTCGCAACAGTTTGACGGCTTCGGCCAATGAAGGTTCCGGACGGGTGGCGAACGCGGTCGTCGCAGCCGCCCACCGGGTTCCCACGATCAGCTTTGGCGCTACTTCGGCGGTGCACGCATTGGCAACGGGGTTCGATGAGCCGATCGCCACCACGAGTACACCGAGCGTGTCGTCGAGCCGGGAAACCCCCAGCTCCGTCACCCGCTGCCGCAGCACCGATACCAGTCGATCGTCCTCGCCGAGCACGTCGGCTTGCCGCAGGTCGATTCCGCGCTCGGCGAGACCGCAGCTGGCGATCTGGCGGGGGATGTCCAGGCGGGCGTGATAAGCGTTGGCCAGTAGTAGCGGGGTCACCACACCCGGGCCGGACAAGCCGGCAAGTACGTCGACCAGGCCAGGAGAGTTCTTCTCGCAGAACGCAACCCGTACGTCGAGGCCCGGCCGCATGCGCGCCAGCCGGCCCGCGACGGCCCGTGCGTTGGCCGCCGACCGGGGATTCGTACTTCCGTGAGCGGTCAGCACGAGTGTCGTCATGAGGCGTGCAACCCGCATTCGGTCTTGGCCAGGCCCTGCCAGCGTCCGCTGCGCGGGTCGGCGCCCGCGGCGGGTTTGGCCGTGCACGGGGCGCAGCCGATCGACGGATAGCCCTCCTGGACTAGCGGATTGACCAGCACGTCGTTGTCGGTGATGTAGTCCTGCACATCCTGATCGGTCCACGTCGCCAGTGGGTTGATCTTCACCAACTTGAACGCCTCGTCGAAGCTGATCAGTGGGGCGTTGGACCGGGTCGGTGCCTCGGCCCGGCGGAGCCCGGTTACCCAAGCGGAGTAGCCGCGTAGCGTCTTGCCCAGGGGGACGACCTTGCGCAGCCGGCAGCACTCACCGGGGTCACGGGCGAATAGGTCCTTGCCCAGCAGTTCATCCTGTTCGGCGACCGTGTGTTCCGGGGCGACATTGAGCACCCGGATGTCGTAGACGGACTCGATCGCATCTCTGGTGCCGATTGTCTCGACGAAGTGGTAGCCGGTATCCAGAAAGATGACCGGTACGCCAGGCCGTACCTTGGCGGCCAGATCCACCAGCACGGCGTCAGCCATGTTGGAGGCAACCACGTAGTTGCACGTCGCCCACTCGCGGCCGCCGCTGACATCGCTGCCGCCGCCGAAGGTTTCTTCGGTCCAGCGCAACAGGTCGGTGGCGGTGGCGCCGTCGAGTTCGGCCGCGCCGCGCGTCGCCAGCTCGCGCAGCTGAGGTTCGGTCGGCTTGGTTGCCTTGCCGCTCATCGCAGATCGTCCTCGTCGGCCCGAATGACCCACTGCGCAAAGCGTTCGCCTTCGCTGCGGTGTTTGACGAAGTTGCGTGTCACCCGGTCGATGTAGTCGCCGAGTTCGTCGCTGGTGACCTTGTGCTGGCGCAGTTTTCGGCCGAAGCCGGCGTCCAGGCCGAGGCTGCCGCCCAGATGCACCTGGAACCCCTCGACCGAGCCCCCATCTCCATCGTCGACCATCTGGCCCTTGAACCCGATGTCGGCGATCTGAATTCGCGCGCAGGAATTCGGGCAGCCGTTGATGTTGACCGTGATCGGTACGTCAAGCTGCGAGTTGATGTCCTCCATCCGGCGTTCCAGCTCAGGAACCAAAGACTGTGCCCGGACCCGGGTTTCGGCAAATGACAACTTGCAGAACTCAATTCCGCTGCACGCCATCAGGTTCCGGCGCCAATGCGACGGACGCGTTTGCAGCCCCAGCGCCTGAAGGCCGGCGATCATTTCGTCGAGCTTGTCGTCGGGAACATCGAGGATGACCAGCTTCTGGTAGGGGGTGAACCGGGCCCGATCCGAGCCGGCCCGCTCCATGAGGTCGGCGACCGCCGAGAGGATGGTGCCCGATACCCGTCCGGCAATCGGGGCAACCCCGACCGCGTTGAGCCCGTTCTTCAGCCGCTGCACGCCGACGTGATCGATCGGATGCTTGACCGGTTCGGGGGCCGGGCCATCGAGGAGCGGACGCTTGAGGTACTCGGTTTCGAGAACTTCCCTGAATTTCGCGATACCCCAGTCCTTGATCAGGAATTTCAGCCGGGCCTTGGCGCGTAGCCGCCGGTAACCGTAGTCGCGGAACACCTTGGTCACCGCTTCCCAGACATCGGGGACCTCGTCGAGCGGGACCCAGACACCGACCCGCTGGGCCAGCATCGGGTTGGTCGACAGGCCGCCGCCGACCCACAGATCCAGGCCCGGCCCGTGCTCGGGATGGTTGACGCCGATGAAGGCCACGTCGTTGACCTCGTGCACGACGTCCTGCAGCCCGGAGATGGCGGTCTTGTACTTGCGCGGCAAGTCGGCGAAGTCGGGCTTGCCGATGTAGCGACGCACGATCTCGTCGATTGCCCAGGTCGGGTCGAGCACTTCGTCGAGCGATTCACCGGCCAACGGCGAGCCCAGCACTACCCGCGGGCAGTCACCGCATGCCTCGGTGGTCTGCAGTCCGACCTCGTCCAGCCGCCGCCAGATTTCGGGTACGTTCTCCACCTCGATCCAGTGGTATTGCACATTCTGCCGGTCGGAGATATCGGCGGTATCGCGCGCGAACTCGGTTGAGATCTGGCCCAGCGTGCGCAGCGCGGCAGCCGAGAGCGCGCCCCCGTCGCAGCGCACTCGCAACATGAAGTATTTGGCCTCGAGCTTGTCAATGTTCTCGTCGCCGGTCCACGAGCCGTCGTAGCCCTGCTCGCGCTGGGTGTAGAGGCCCCACCAGCGGAAGCGCCCGCGCAAGTCGGTCTTGTCGATGCTGTCGAAGCCGTGCTTGGCGTAGTTGTTCTCGATGCGTTCCCGCACGTCGAGCGGGTTGCCGGCCTTCTTCAGCTCCTCGTTGGCGTTGAGCGGTTCGCGATTTCCCAGCGCCCACTGGCCCTCACTTCGGGCCTTGGCGGGACGTGCTGTGGTCATTCGGGGGTTCTCCTTCGCGAACATCGCCGACCTGGGACACGAAAAACGCTGCTTGTTCCACAGGCGCAGATCCGGTGGCCAGCTGGCGGTACAGGTGGGCTGGGTCTACGACATCAAGGCAGACAGCGACAGCTGCAGACACGCTTGAGGTCGATGTGCCGCCGGGCCACCAGCACCATCCGCAGATTGGGGCGCAGGTTGGGGTTGGCGGCGGTCACGGTGACATTCTGCCATGGATGGCGCGTAGCCGCGCGACCTGGACAAAGTTCTTATCACGGTGATCAAAAGTACGGAGCGGGCCTGGGTGGACGCACGTCGTTGACAGAAGTGACAGATGTGCCTAAAGATGACCACCGAGATAGTTGCACTAGGAGATAGTGATTGAGGTCAACCATGCTCGGAATTGCGAGGTTCGGTCGCGTCCGGGGCGCTCGCAAGCAACTTGACACGGGCGAGCCCGCCACTCGCGCTCCTGGTCACTCGACCGGATCGACAGCCCGCTGGGTTGGAGGGGTGGCGCTGCTGGTGGTGTTGGCCGGGTCGGTGTTGTGCGGATGGGTGCTGTTTGAGAAGCATCAGGAAGACGTTGCCGCCACCCAAGCACTGCAGGCCGCACAGAACTATGTCGTCAAGCTGACCGACATCGATTCCGACCGGATCGACGACGGCATGAGGGACGTTCTCGAGGGTTCGACCGGCGAGTTCAACGACAAGTACGGCAGATCCAGTAAGCACCTCCGCCAAGTGCTGGCCGACAATCGGGTGGCCACGCACGGGGCGGTCGTCGAGGCGACGGTCAAGTCCGCCACCACGAACCGGGTCGTCGTCCTGATGTTCATCGATCAATCGGTCAGCAACCGGAACAGCCCAACTCCCAAGATCGACCGCAGTCGGATCAAGATGACCATGGACAAGGTGAACGGCCGCTGGCTGGCCAGTCAAGGTGGAGCTGCTGTGACACACCGGTTGCGTTCCGTTCCGGGTGACGATTACCCACCCAGGAGGCGTACGACGATCGTGTGCACGCTGTTCATCGAAGCGGTCGTGGTGGCGACAACGGTTGTCACGTTGTTGGGGCTCTTCACCATCACCTCGAAAGCGGACGACGTCAACTGGGACGCCATCGCGCAATGCGAATCCGGTGGCAACTGGGCGGCAAACACCGGTAACGGGCTATACGGCGGCCTGCAGATCAGTCAGGCGACGTGGGATGCCAATGGTGGTGTCGGGTCACCGGCTGCCGCCAGCCCCCAGCGGCAGATCGAGGTCGCGGACAACATCATGAATGCCGAGGGGCCCGGTGCGTGGCCGAAGTGCGGTTCATGTAGCCGGGGAGACGCACCGCTGGGGTCGCTAACGCACGTCTTGACGTTGCTCGCGGCTGAGACTGGAGGTTGTACCGGGACCGCGGTCGACTGACGCGTTCGCGCAACGTTGGCAGCCGCTGTGGCGTGCACGCGTCATGCGATGATTTGGCATGACTGTTCGTGAGGCACCCGTTGAGCTGCCCGTCGTGCGGCCGGGTCCCGGACAACCGTTCGGGATCTACCTACACGTCCCGTTCTGTGTGACCCGGTGCGGATACTGCGACTTCAATACCTACACCCCAGCCGAGCTGGGCGGCGTCAACCCGGACGGCTGGCTGTTGGCGCTGCGGACGGAACTCGAACTGGCGGCCGCGCGGCTGGACGCACCGATGGTGAATACCGTGTTCGTCGGCGGCGGGACGCCGTCGCTGCTCGGTGGTGAGCGCCTGGCCACGCTGCTGGATATGGTGCGGGACCATTTTGTGCTGGCGCCCGACGCCGAGGTCACCACCGAGGCCAACCCGGAGTCGACTTGGCCGGAGTTCTTCGCGGCGATCCGCGCGGCCGGCTACACGCGGGTATCGCTCGGCATGCAGTCGGTTGCGCCGCGGGTGCTGGCGACCCTGGACCGGGTCCACTCGCCGGGCCGGGCGGCGGCCGCTGCCCGTGAGGCAATGGCCGCGGGCTTCGAACACGTCAACCTCGATCTGATCTATGGAACCCCGGGGGAGTCCGACGATGATTTGCTGCGCTCGGTGGACGCCGCGGTCGAGGCCGGTGTGGATCATGTGTCAGCGTATGCATTGGTCGTCGAGACCGGCACCGCGCTGGCCCGCCGGATCCGGCGTGGTGAGCTGGCCGCGCCCGATGACGACGTATTGGCGCATCGCTACGAGTTGGTGGACGCGCGGCTCTCCGCGGCCGGGTTGACCTGGTATGAGGTGTCCAATTGGTCCCGACCGGACGGTGAATGCCGGCATAACCTGGGCTATTGGGACGGTGGCCAGTGGTGGGGCGCGGGGCCGGGCGCGCACGGGTATGTTGGCGTGACACGCTGGTGGAATGTCAAGCACCCCAACACTTACGCCGAGGCACTGGCCGGCGCGACGCTGCCGATAGCCGGCTTCGAGCAGCTGGGCACCGACGCGCTGCACACCGAAGACGTGTTGCTCAAAATCCGGCTGCGCCAAGGGCTACCACTGGCCCGGCTGGGTGCTGCCGAACGCGAGCGTGCCGAAGTCGTGTTGGCTGACGGATTGCTGGATTCCGACGGCGACAGACTCGTTCTCACCGGCCGGGGACGACTGTTGGCCGACGCGGTGGTGCGCACCCTGCTGGGTTAGCCGATCGAAGCTCAACTGGCAGGGAACCAATGCCCGACGATGCGGGCGATCTCGATGTAGAGCGGGATCCCTATCGTGACGTTGTAGGAAAATGTCAAACCCAGCGACGCGGCCAGCGGCAGGGTCGGACTGGCCTCGGGAATCGCAAGCCGTTGGACCGCCGGGACGGCGATGTAGGACGCAGCGCCGCACAGCACCGCAAACAACACGTAGGTGCCCGGTTCGAAGGCACTGTTGGTGAGGTAGGCGTAGCCGTGGGCGACGATAATCCCAAGTGTCGCAAACAGATTCGGCGCCAGCAGGCCGAAGAAGATGAACCCACGTCCCGCCGACGTCAGATCCCTCAACTTGCGCGACGCCATCATGCCCATCTCGAGTAGGAACAGCGCGAGCACGCCCTGGAAGGCCGTGACAAAGAACGTGTCGTCGTCGTGCACGACCTTCTCGCCCTGCAGCCCACTGACGAAGCCGATGATGATGCCGCCGAGTAGGAGACAAAGCCCAGGGTTGAGGAAGACTTCGTGCAGGAGTTCCCTCGATAGCAGGGATGGCCTCTTGCCGCTCGTTGTGACCTCATGCGGATCCTGGTCCGGATACTCGCGCCGGCTCTGCAGGCTTTCGCCCTCAGCGGGGCGGACGGCCGCGCCAGGTCCGGCCACGATTTTCGCTGGTGGGGTGTGGCCGGGCTCGTCCGGCATGAATCCTGCCTCGTCCAAGCCCCGGTGCCGCAGCCGTGCGACCAGGTAGAGCGCCACCAGGCAACCCGGAATCTCCATGACGGCCAGCATCACCGGCATGTAGTGGTTGTAGGCGACGCCAGCGCTGACCAGGACCGCCACGCAGGTGGCAAAGGTTCCCGCCGAGTCCGACCCGTAGTAACCGGCAACAGTCGCCCTGTCGACTCGCCGCATGGCACTCATGCGGCCCAGCAGCAGGTAGGCGAAACCTCCGATCAGCAAGTTCACCAGGAAGCCCACGGCCATGAACCCAACGATGATGCCGATGCTGGACGGCTTGATCTTGGCGAGCTCCTCGCCGCCATGCCAGCCGATTGCGAGCAACAGGTAGAGGGTCAGGCCCTGATAGATCACATAGGGGATTTCGAACCGCACCTTGAGGATCGGGATCAAGAACCCGAAGTAGAAGAACAGTAGGAGCGGCTTGAAGAGGTTGTGGGTGAAATTCACCCAGAACTCATGCAGCATCGGTGCCTCCCATGCTTGGTGCGGCAATCCAGGAAGCACCCAGAATGAGTTACCGGGAACATCCGGTCGAGTCTGGAAACGTAATCCTGCTTATCGAGCCGTTGAGACCAGGGATGGCCTTACGCCGACCCCTCGCTTGCGGTGTGTTACCGACCGCCACGCCGACGGTGAATAGTGGGTGGTGGTTTCCTCGAAACCGTCGACCCGGCAGACCGTTAGGACGCCGGTCTCCGGGTTGATCGTCAGTTCATCGCACTCGCCGTGGACCTCTTCTCCGTCAGCGAGCCGGATTACGAACATGATCGCGTCCTCTCTGTTGACTGGCCAACGATCGGATACCTGGGCGGGTCGAGATCGCTTGAGTCAGCTTTGTGTTTCGTATGAGCGCCGGGGGAGCTGTCGCCGTTGCCGCGCGCACCACGACTGCGCCGTCGACCAAGTGGTCCACGCGGTTAGTTAGTGATGTTAGGAGAATTCTGGCGAAGGTAAAACCTTGATTTGCAGCCAGCTGGTAAACGGTTAGGAAAAGTTCAAGGTTTCATGTGCGTGAGATGAGTGGTGCGACCTGCTGTGAGCAGCTGGGATGACCGCCTCTGCCTGCGGAAATGGTTCGCCGCGAAGCGGAACCCGCGGACCGTGAAGCCGCCCAGCGCGCGCCGCCGCCCAACGCTGCGGGCGCCATTGGTTCGAGACGAGCGTTTCTCCAGTCGGGCATCTCGGACGTGCGACGACGCGGGCGGCTGCGCCCAATTAAGTAGGTTAGGCTACATTTACTAGGTGTCCGACGTCAGCGTTGAGACGGGTGCCGTCGGTGCCGCGTCTTTGTCCATCCCGATGCCCGCCGGTGTCAACCCCGCCGACCTGGCAGCCGAGCTCGCCGCGGTGCTGGCCGAGCCCGTCGGCGAGGAATACCTGCTTTATGAGCACGACGGTCAATGGGTTCTGGCCGTCGGTGTGCAGGCGATGGTGGAGCTGGACAGCGACGAACTGCGGGTCACCCGTGACGGCGTTACGCAGCGACAGCAGTGGTCGGGTCGGCCGGGAACCGCCCTGGGCGAAGCGGTCGATCGGCTGTTGCTGGAAACCGATCAGGCCTTCGGCTGGGTCGCCTTCGAGTTCGGTGTGTACCGCTATGGGTGGCAGCAGCGGCTGGCGCGCCACACCCCACTGGCCCGGGTCTTTTGGCCCCGCACCCGGATCGTGGTGAGCGGGGGAGAGATTTGCCTGTTCGGCGCCGGGCTTCGCCACCGCGAGGCACTAGACCGATTACTCGCCGGCGGGGTGCGCGACCTGCCGCGGTCCCGCTCGGTCGACTTATCCGTCGACCTATCTCGCTACCGCGATCGGGTGGCGGTAGCCGTCGGTGAGATCGCCGCCGGCAACTACCACAAGGTGATCCTGTCGCGTTGTGTCGAAGTGCCCTTCGCCCTCGACTTTCCGTCGACGTATCGGCTGGGTCGTCGGTACAACACCCCGGTGCGGTCGTTTTTGTTGCAGCTGGGCGGAATTCGCGCTCTGGGCTATAGCCCCGAACTCGTCACGGCCGTGCACCCCGACGGTGTGGTGGTCACTGAGCCGCTGGCCGGTACCCGCGCCTTGGGGCGAGGTCCCGCGCATGACCGACTGGCGCGGGACGATCTGGAATCAAACTCCAAAGAAATCGTTGAGCACGCCATCTCGGTGCGCTCATCGCTTCAGGAGATCACCGAGATAGCCGAACCGGGCAGTGCTGCCGTCGTCGATTTCATGACGGTGCGTGAGCGCGGGAGTGTGCAGCACCTCGGCTCGACGATCAGAGCTCGGTTGGACCCGTCGAGCGACCGGATGGATGCGTTGGAAGCGCTGTTTCCTGCGGTCACCGCGTCGGGAATTCCCAAAGCAGCTGGTGTTGATGCGATCTTGCGCCTCGACGAGTACCCCCGCGGGCTGTATTCCGGTGCGGTCGTGAGGTTTTCGTCGGATGGCGGGCTGGACGCAGCGCTGTCGCTGCGGGCGGCATACCAGGTCGACGGCCGGACCTGGCTGCGGGCTGGCGCCGGCATCATCAAAGCATCGGAACCTGAACGCGAATTCGAGGAGACGTGCGAAAAGCTATCCACGTTAGCGCCGTATCTGATCGCGCGTCAGTAACCTTCACCAGACGGCCGACCGCTCCAGGTATTCGTTGGCGTTGGTTTCGCGTGTTCTTGTCGCACGGATGAATTGGGCAACATGGGTCATGGCCTTGGCCGCTTCGGGGGTCATCCGCGGCAGGGCCTGGAACACGTGCATCTGATCGGGCCACACTTGCAGCTCGCATTCGCCGCCGGCGGCGCGGATGTCGGCATCGAGTTGCCGCGCATCGGCCTCGAGCATCTCGGCCGCGCCGACCTGGATCAGCGTCGGCGGCAGCGGTGGCCCTCCGGCGACATCGAGTGTCAGCCGGTGGTGGGTGGGATCGACTCCGGCGTAGTACAGCGCCACGGATTTGGCCGCACGGTCAGCTCGAACGGCGGGATCGGGGCGCTGCAGCTCACGACTGGCGCAGCGCCCGAATGTGAGGTCGATCAGCGGCGAAAACAACACCACTGCCGCCGGCGGGTGCGCGGCGACCTCGGGTTGCAGCAACATGTCCACGGTCAGATGGCCGCCCGCCGAATCGGCGGCGATCACCATGCGTTCCGGCGGCAAGCCACACACTTGCGGTAGCCAGTCCCAGCCCGCACGCACGTCGTTGGCCGCCGTCGGAAAGCGGTGGCGCGGCGCCAGCCGGTAGCCGACACTGAACACCGGCAGCCCGGTCAGTGACGACAGCCAGGACGTCAGCCGTCGGTGGGTTCGGGGCGAACACATGGTGTATCCGCTGCCGTGTACGTAGTAAATGGCACCGCTATTGGGTGCGGCATCGGTGGCCTTGTTGTGCGGTCCGTAGACCCACTCGCCGACGACCCGGCGCCCGTCGGGCAGAACGGAGTTGACTTGTTCCACTCGGGTGCCCGCGAGCGACGGCCCGAAGGCGCCCATGAGTCCGGCGATGATCCGGCGCGACGCCCATATCCCCCACGCCCGGTCGGACGGAATCGCGGCGGTGAGTGGGCGCAAAATCATCGAGCTCACCGCTACCGCGCCGCGTGATCGAAATGATCCGCGCGCCGGAACACCGTCGGTCATGAAACGCAGTCAATGCAAAATTTGCACACTAGTCAATGGTGCCTTTAGCGGGACTTTGGGCCGTCGTCGCCATGCCGATCTGGCGGACGATCGCTCGTTTGTCGACCTTCCCGATCGCCGTTGTGGGCAGCGCCGGCATCGCGACCAGCTGATCGGGTCGAGCGTGCGCCGCCACTCCGCGCTGATCGAGGAAGGCATTCAACTGCGCAAGGGTAATCGGAGGTCCAGCGAAAACGACCGCAGCGCAGATCTTTTCCCCCAGATACTGGTCAGGCAGCGCCACCGCCGCGGCTGACCAGATCCCCGGGTGGCTCAGCAGCTGCTCTTCGAGGTCTTTAGCGGCGATCGTTTCGCCCGCACGGCAGATGACGTCTTTGACGCGTCCGGTGACCACCAGGTAGCCGTCGTCGCGCCGGCGGACCAGGTCGCCGGTGCGGTAGAAGCCGTCGGGATCGAAGCAGCGTTCGTTGTCGTGCTGGGCACGAAAGTAGCCGTTCAGTGTGTAGGGCCCGCGCACCAGCAGTTCGCCTTCCTCCCCGGGCCGCACCGGCTCGTCATCGGCGTTGACGATGCGCAGTTCGTCGGCCGGGCATAGCGGCCGCCCCTGGGTGTGTTCGACCACATCTGGTGGGTCGTCGACGCGGGTGAAGTTCAGCAGCCCCTCCGCCATGCCAAACACCTGCTGCAGGCCCGGGGTCAGCGCGGCACGTACCCGGCGAGCGTCCGCGGGCTCCAGCTTGGACCCGCCAACCTGCAATAGCCGCAGCGACTTTGGCGTCACGGGTTCCCAATCGCAGGCTTGAGCCCACAGTTTGGCCACCGCCGGCACCAGCGCGGTGACGGTAACGCCGTGGCGCTCGATGGCGGCGAAGGCGGCCTCCGGGCTGGGATCGCGGCCGAACACGGTGGTGGCGCCGGCCGTCATCGCGCCGAGCAGGCCCGGGCAAGCCAGCGGGAAATTATGGCCGGCGGCCAGCACCACCAGATAGACGTCGTCGGCGCTAAGCCGACAGAGTTCGGCGCTTGCCGTCGCGTTGAAAACGTAGTCGTTGTGGGTGCGCGGA
The DNA here is from genome assembly GCF_963853665.1 of Mycobacterium decipiens. Taxonomy (NCBI): domain Bacteria; kingdom Bacillati; phylum Actinomycetota; class Actinomycetes; order Mycobacteriales; family Mycobacteriaceae; genus Mycobacterium; species Mycobacterium decipiens. The sequence continues at coordinate 3,475,969 of NZ_OY970459.1, read as the reverse complement.
ATGAGTTTAGGTGTGCCGGTGGTGCCGCCGGAGACCAGCAGCAGGGCCGGCGATCCGGGGTCGGCCGGCGGTGCTGGCGAACCGGTGCGGGCCTGGGCGCACAGCTGCGGCCACGACACGAATCCTCCGGGATCGCCATCGACGATGACGTGTCGCAGGGTGGGGTGATCCGCGACAAGTTCGCGGGCCATCCCCCGATAGTCGAATCCGCCAGCCGCATCGGTGATCAGGAGCCCGGTGGCCTGGCTGACGGCGGCGAAATGTCCCAGTTCGGCGGCCCGATGACCGGGCAGGCACATCACCGGCACCGCTCCCGCCCGCACCAGCCCGAACAGCGCGACCGCGAACTGGCAGCCGTTCGGCAGCTGGAGCAGTACCCGGTCACCCGGCGTAATGCCCAGGCCGCGCAACGCCGCGGCGGCCCGGTCGGCCTGCTGGTCGAGTTCTGTGTAACTGAGGCCGCCGCCGTGGCCAGGCAGCACACCGGCATCGACCACCGCGATTCGATCGGGCCAGCGCCGCGCGGCATCGGACAGGATGGTGTCCAGGGTTCGCCCCGACCAATAGCCGGCGGCCCGGTACGACGCGGCCCGATCTGGGGGGAACGGTACGAATCCGTCCAGGCCGCCACCGGAACACGATCGGAGGCCAGGCGCCGGCTTCGGTGGCATGTGGGTTCCTAAACGAGGGGCGTAGTAGCGAAGGTGCGTGGTTCAAAGATAGGGTAACCCCACAAATTAGGGCAGCCTGTGCTAAGTGGGAGGGTTCGTGGTGCATGCTTCGGCGTGCTCGGAGGTCATTCGCGCCCAGGTGGCGGAATTACTTGGCGTGCGCGCCGACGCGATTCACCCCGCCGATAACCTCGTTGCTCACGGCCTGGACTCCATCAGGATGATGTCGCTGGCGGGTCGCTGGCGCCGCCAGGGCATCGCCGTCGATTTCGCCACGCTGGCCGTGACACCGACGGTCGAGGCCTGGTCGCAGCTGGTGTCCGCCGGCTCCGCCGCCATGAGCACCGACCCGCTACCCGACACCGCGCCGACACCGGAGGACGGCGAGGAAGGCGAGGCCGGCGAGGCCTTTCCGCTCGCGCCGATGCAGCACGCGATGTGGGTGGGCCGCCAAGACCACCAGCAGCTCGGCGGGGTGGCCGGGCACCTCTACGTTGAGTTCGAGGGTGGTCGGATCGATCCGGATCGGCTCCGCGTGGCGGCCACCCGGCTGGCACTGCGTCACCCGATGCTGCGGGTGCAGTTCTTGCCGGATGGCACGCAACGCATCCCGCCGGTGGCCGAATCTCGCGACTTTCCCCTCAGCGTTGTCGACCTGCGGCAGGTGACCCCGGATCGCCTCGATGAGCGGCTGGCGGCCATCCGCGACGCAAAATCGCACCAGCAGCTCGACGGTGCGGTGTTCGAACTTGCGTTGACGCTGCTACCCGGGGAGCGCTCACGCCTGCACGTCGACCTGGACATGCAGGCCGCCGACGCGATGAGCTACCGCACGCTGATGGCCGACCTGGCGGCCTGCCATGCGGGCCGCGAACTGCCGGAACTGGGATACACCTACCGGGAATACCGGCGGGCCATCGAGGCGGCGAACGAGGCACGGCCCCAACCGGCCCTTGACGCCGCCCGGGACTGGTGGGCGCGGCGCATCCCGTACCTGCCGGATCCGCCGGCACTGCCTACCCAGACCGGCGCGGGACGCGACCTGCACCGCAGCACCCGGCGCTGGCACTGGCTCGACCCGCAGACCCGCGACGCGCTATTCCGCCGCGCCCAGGCACGCGGCATCACCCCGGCGATGACGCTGGCCGCGGTCTTCGCCAACGCCCTGGCGCGCTGGTCCGCGTCGTCGCGGTTCCTGCTGAACCTGCCGTTGTTCGGTCGCCAGGCCCTGCACCCGGACGTCGATCTACTGGTCGGCGACTTCACCTCCTCGCTGCTCCTGGACGTCGATCTCACCGGCGTGCGCACCGCAGCGGCTCGGGCGCGGGTTGTGCAGGATGCCATGCGGAGCGCCGCGGCTCATTCCGCGTACTCCGGGCTGTCGGTACTGCGCGACCTCAGCCGCCACCGCGGCACCCAGGTGCTGGCACCGGTGGTGTTCACCAGCGCGCTGGGGCTCGGCGAACTTTTCTGCCCCGACGTCACCGAGCAATTCGGCAGGCCCGGATGGATCATTTCGCAGGGACCCCAGGTTCTGCTCGATGCCCAGGTCACCGAGTTCGATGGCGGTGTGCTGGTGAATTGGGATGTGCGGGAGGGGGTTTTTGCACCCGGAGTCATCGACGCCATGTTCGCCCATCAGATCGACGAACTGCTCAGGTTGGCCGCTGGGGATGACGGCTGGGATGCGCCGGGCCCGTCGGCGCTGCCCGCCGCGCAGCGCGCGGTGCGTGCGGCCCGGAACGGTCGCACGTCTCTTCCCAGCGGAGAGGCGTTGCACGACGGCTTCTTCCGCCAGGCCCAGGCCCAGCCCGAGGCTCCGGCCGTGTTTGCCAGTTCCGGCTACATGAGTTACGCGCAGCTGCGCGACCAGGCCGTGGCCGTGGCCGCGGCGCTGCGTGCGGCGGGCATTGGAGCCGGCGACACCGTCGCGGTGCTGGGCCCAAAGACCGCCGAACAAGTGCCGGCTCTGCTGGGGATTCTCGCCGCCGGTGGCGCCTACCTCCCGATCGGCGTCGACCAGCCCCGGGACCGAGCGGAACGCATCCTGGCGACCGGTTCCGTGCGCCTAGCGCTGGTGTCCGGCCCACAGCGGGTGTCCCAGATGTCCTTGCCGGTGCCGGCCCTGTCGATTGGCGACGTGCTTGCCGCCCCGTCCGGAGAATTCGTGCCCACGCCAAGCGATCCCGCGGCGCTCGCCTACGTGCTGTTCACTTCCGGCTCAACCGGGGAACCCAAGGGCGTCGAACTGACACACGACGCCGCGATGAACACCGTGGAATTCGTGACCCGGCACTTCGGCATCGGCGCCGCCGATCGCTGGCTTGCGTTGGCGACGCTGGAATGCGACATGTCGGTGCTGGATATCTTCGCCGCCCTGCGGTCGGGCGGGGCGATCGTGGTGGTCGACGAAGCGCAGCGCCGTGCCCCCGACGCCTGGGCCCGGCTGATCGACGCTCACAACGTGACCGTGCTGAATTTCATGCCAGGCTGGCTGGACATGCTCGTGGAAGTTGGGCAGGGACGGCTGTCGTCGCTGCGGACCGTGGCTGTCGGCGGCGACTGGGTACGTCCCGATCTGGCCCGGCGCGTGCAGGCCCGGGCGCCAAGAGCGCGGTTCGCCGGATTGGGTGGAGCCACCGAAACCGCAATCCATGCAACCATTTTCGAAGTCCAAGACGCGGCGGACCTGCCGCCGGACTGCGCCTCGGTCCCGTATGGCGTTCCGTTCCCCAATAACGTCTGCCGGGTTGTCAACGACGTTGGTAGCGACTGCCCCGATTGGGTGGCCGGCGAGTTGTGGGTGGCTGGGCGCGGAATCGCCCGGGGTTACCGTGGCCGGGGAGACCTGACCGCGCAGCGCTTCGTCGAATATGACGGCCGGACCTGGTATCGCACCGGCGATCTGGCCCGCTACCGGCCGGACGGCAATTTGGAATTCGTCGGGCGCGCCGATCACCGTGTCAAGGTCAGCGGGTACCGCGTCGAACTCGGCGAGATCGAGGCGGCGATGCAGCGGGTGCCGGGGGTGCAGGCGGCGGTGGCCGCCGTCCTGCCCGCCCCCGGTGACTCGGAGGTGCTGGCCGCGGCGGTCTGTATCGACGATCCCGGCCTGACCCCTGGGCGAATCCGGGAATCGCTGGTCGATTTCGTTCCGGCGCACATGATTCCGCGGCACATATCACTGCTAGACCGCATACCCTTTACCGACGGCGGCAAGATCGACCGCAAGGCCGTCAGCGTCGTACTTGCCGAGGTGTCGGCCGGGCAGTCCGGTGACACATCAGCGCCATCCGCAGTGCCGCGAACGGTGTTGGAGCGGGCACTGTGCCGCATCCTCGCAAGCATCCTGGGCCGTGACGCCGATGGCGTGGGCGTGCACGACGACTTCTTCTCCCTCGGCGGCGATTCCGTGCTGGCAACGCAGGCCGTCGCCAGCATCCGACGATGGCTGGATTCACCGAGCCTGATGGTCGCCGACGTCTTTGCCGCCAGGACCGTCGCCACCCTGGCCCAGTTGCTCGCCAGCCGGGAATCCGACGGTGACCGACTCGAACTGGTGGCCGAGGTGTACCTGGAGATCGCGAGTATGACAAGTGCCGATGTGATGTCCGCACTGGATCCGATACCCGCTCAGCCGACCTTCAAACCCTGGGTCAAGCGGTTCACCGGCAGCGGCAAGCCCGGCTCGGTGGTGGTGTTTCCGCACGCCGGCGGCGGCGCCGCCGCCTACCGGTGGCTGGCGAAGTCGCTAGCGGCCAACGACGTTGACACCTTCGTGGTGCAGTACCCGCAGCGAGCCGACCGGCGTAGCCACCCGGCGGCAGACACCATCGAGGCGCTGGCCCTCGAGCTGTTCGAGGCGGGCGACTGGCACATGACGGCTCCGCTGACCCTGTTCGGCCATTGCATGGGTGCGGTGGTGGCCTTCGAGTTCGCTCGCATCGCCGAGCGCACCGGCGTGCCGGTGCGCGCACTGTGGGCTTCGTCCGGCCAGGCTCCGTCGACGGTGGCCGCGTCCGGACCGTTGCCGACCACCGATGGTGACGTACTGGCCGACATGGTGGATCTCGGCGGCACCGATCCCGTGCTGCTCGAGGACGAGGAGTTCGTCGAACTGCTGGTGAAGGCGGTCAAGGCCGACTACCGGGCGCTGAGCGGCTATTCATGTTCACCCGACGTGCGCATTCGCGCCAACATCCATGCGGTCGGCGGTGACCGCGACCACCGCATCAGCCGGGAGATGTTGACTAGCTGGGAGACTCACACCTCCGGCCGGTTCATGCTGTCGCACTTTGATGGCGGCCACTTCTACCTCACCGATCACCTCGATGCCGTGGCTCGGATGGTAAGCGGCGATGTCCGATAGCGACCCGGTCGTCATCGTCGGGCTGGCCGTCGAGGCACCCGGTGGTGTCGAAACCGCCGACGACTACTGGTCGCTGCTCTCCGAACAGCGCGAGGGACTCGGACCGTTCCCCACCGATCGAGGCTGGGCACTTCGGGAGCTGTTTGACGGGTCACGTCGAGACGGATTCAAGCCGATCCATAACATTGGTGGATTCCTTTCCAGTGCAACAGCATTCGATCCTGAATTCTTCCGTATCTCGCCGCGTGAAGCGACGGCCATGGACCCGCAGCAGCGGGTCGGGCTGCGCCTGGCATGGCGCACCCTGGAGAACAGCGGGATCAACCCCGATGACCTGGCTGGTCACGATGTGGGCTGCTACATCGGTGCCTCTGGGCTGGAATACGGCCCCGCGCTGGCCGAATTCTCGCACCACAGCGGCCATCTGATCACCGGGACGTCGTTGGGTGTCATCTCGGGGCGCATTGCCTACACCCTTGACCTGGCGGGTCCGGCGCTGACGGTCGACAGCTCGTGCTCGTCGGCGCTGGCGGCGTTTCACACCGCGGTGGCGGCCATCCGGGCCGGCGACTGCGACCTGGCGCTAGCCGGCGGCGTGTGCGTGATGGGTACGCCCGGCTATTTCGTCGAGTTCTCTAAGCAGCACGCGCTGTCCGATGACGGCCACTGCCGGCCCTACAGCGCGCACGCCAGCGGAACCGTCTGGGCGGAGGGCGCGGGGATGTTCCTATTGCAGCGCCGGTCGAGGGCGATCGCTGACGGGCGCCGCATCCTCGCCGAGGTCCGGGCCAGCTGCCTGAACTCCGATGGACGCACTCGTGGGTTGACGGCGCCCAGCGGCGACGCGCAGCTGCGACTGTTCCGGCGCGCGATCGCCCAGGCCGGGGTCCGGCCCGGCGATGTCGGGATGGTGGAAGGCCACGGCACCGGCACCCGGCTCGGTGACCGCACCGAACTGCTGTCCTTGGTGGCCAGCTATGGCACCGCGGCCGCTGGACGCGGACCGCTGCTGGGATCGGTCAAGTCCAACATCGGGCATGCCCAGGCCGCGGCGGGCGCGCTGGGTCTGGCCAAGGTCCTGCTGGCCGCCGAGCACGCGGCGATACCGCCCACCCTGCACGTCGACGAACCCAGCCGCGAAATCGAGTGGGAGAACCAAGGTCTGCGGTTGGCGGACAAACTGACGCCATGGCCGGCCGTCGAGGGATGGCGAACCGCAGCGTTGTCCGCGTTCGGGATGAGTGGCACCAATACCCATCTGATCGTCTCGATGTCGGACGCCACGAACGTGTCCGGGCGCGAGGAGGGCTGAATGGCACCGAAACGGCTGCCCGACGGACGGGTTGCGGTTCTGCTCAGCGCCCAGGCCGAGGAGCTGGTCAGGGCCGATGCGCGGGCCATCGCCGACTACCTCGACCGCTTTCCGGCCACGACGGTGACCGAGGTGGCCCGGCACCTGCACCGTATCCGACGGGTCCGCAGCTGCCGGGCGGTCGTGCGCGCCGCGGACTCAATCGAGCTTGTCGACGGGTTGCGCGCGCTGGCCGCCGGGCGCGAGCATCCGCTGGTCGCCTGCTCGGCGCATGGCACGGCCCCGCGCCAGGCGTTCGTCTTTCCCGGTCAGGGCGGTCAATGGCCAGGCATGGGTGCCGTCGCCTACCAGGAGCTGCCGGCCTACCGGGCCGCAACCGACGCGTGTGCTGCGGCATTCGAGGACGCCGGGGTCGTGTCGCCGCTGCGCTACCTCACCGCCGTGCCCGCCCCGATTGTCGGTGCCGAGCCGCAGTTCTGCGAGACCGAAATCGAAGGCGCGCAATTCGTCCACGCCGTTGCGCTGGCGGAGGTTTGGCGCTCCTGCGGTGTGCTGCCCGACCTCACGGTCGGTCATAGTCTCGGCGAAGTGGCGGCCGCCTATATCGCCGGAAGTATCACGTTGTCGGATGCCGTCGCCGTGGTCGCGGCCCGCGCCGGTGTGGTGGATCGCCTGCCCGGTTGCCATGCGGTTGCGGCGCTGGGCATCAGCGAACGGGAGGCGAGTCCGCTCATCGCGGCCACCGACGGCTGGCTGGAACTGTCTGTAGTCAACGCCGCCTCGACCATCGCGGTGTCCGGTGACCGGGAAGCGGTGCTGGCCATCGTTGACAGGGTCCGTTCTGGCGGTCGATTCGCCCGTGAGATCACCGTGGGCTTCCCGGTGCATACCAGCGTGCTCGAGCCACTCCACGATGAACTGCTCGCACAGCTACCCAACTCGGAATTCACGGAGGCGCCGGTGCAATTCATCGGTGGTACCGCCGGTGATGTGGTGGCGCCGGGCACGACCTTTGCCGACTACTGGTATGCAAACTTGCGGCACACCGTGCGGTTCGATCGAGCTATCGAGTCGGCAATCCGTTGTGGGGCAAGGTCGTTCATCGAGCTGTCGGCCCATCCTACGTTGTTGTTCGCGATCGGTCAGAACTGCGAGAGCTCCGCCGACCTGCCGGACGGTCCTGCGGTGCTGGTCGGGTCGGCGCGTCGCCGCGAGCCGCTGGTCGATGCGCTGTCGGCGAATATCGTGACCGCGGCGGTGGCTGATCCCGGCTACGCATGGGGTGAGCTGTGCTGCGGTGGCCCGGTCGAGAGCGACGTCGGCTTGCGCGGCTTCCCCAACGCGCCGATGCGCGCCGTGCCGATGTGGGCGCACCCGGAGCCGCTGCCGCCGGTGCCCGGACTGACTCCCGGACCGACCATTGCGGTTGAGCGCTGGGATCGGATGACGCCGTCCCTGCCGGCCGCGGGGCAGCACCGTCACCTCGCCGTGCTCGATCTCGGCGCACACGGCCCGTGCGCCCAAATGCTTCGTGCGGCAATCGATTCACATCCCGCGACCGAGCTGACCGCGCCGCAGGATGCGGAGCTGGTTGTGGTGATCGCGCCCGACTTCGAACACACCGACGCGGCTCGGGCCGCCGGTGCGCTTGCCGACCTGGTCGGGGCCGGATTGCTGGACTATCCGACGCGGGGCGGTCCACGCTGCCAATCGGTCTGTCTGGTCACCGCCGGCGCCGAGCAGGTCGGCCAAGCGGACACGGTGCCCTCAGCCGGCCAGGCCGCGCTGGCCGCAATGCACCGCAGCATCGGATTCGAGTATCCCGACCAAACTTTCAGCCACCTGGACCTGCCGTCGTGGGACGTGGCGCCGGCTGCCGGCGGCACGATCGTCGATGCGCTGCTGGCCGGTCCCGGTGAGACCGCGCTGCGCAGCTGCGGCAGCGGGTACGCGCTGTTGCAGCGCACTCTCGGCGATGCTCCGGTCGCCCCGGGGTGGTCATTGGACTCCGGCGTGCTCGACGACGTCGTCATCACCGGTGGTGCCGGTGCGATCGGTCTGCACTACGCCCGGTATTTCGCCGAACATGGCGCGCGGCGCATCGTGCTGCTGAGCCGCCGCGCCGCGGACCCGGCGGCGCTGGCCGCGCTGGCGGCACCACATGGCACCGTGCTGATATCGCCGCCGTGCGACATCACCGATGATGCCCAATTAGCGTTGGTGGCCGCCGAATACGGTGGGACCGGTGCCTCGTTGGTGGTGCACGCTGCGGGTAAGGCCACCTTCGGCACAGCCGCCAGGCTGACGTCGGTTGGCGTCGCTGACAACTTCGCGGCCAAGGTCCTCGGCCTGGCCCAGCTGATGCGGCTGTGGCCGATCCGCCCGGATACCCGAACGCTGCTGTGTTCCTCGGTTTCGGGGGTGTGGGGCGGACGGGGGCACGTCGGGTACTCCGCGGCCAATCGCCTGCTCGACGTTATGGCGGCCCAGCTGCGCGCCACGGGTAGGCACTGTGTGGCCGTGAAATTCGGTTTGTGGCAGGGCACCACTGATGGCACCGCAAGCCCGGGCATCGTCGATGCGGCATCGGTCGCACAGATCGAGCGTTCCGGGCTGCGCCAGATGCCGCCGCTGCAGGCGATCGAGGCGAGCCTGTACGAGTACCGTGTTGACCCGCTGGTGTTCTCGGCCGACGAGGCCCGGTTTCAGATCTTCTTGGCGAGCACGAAGTCCGAACCGGGCGACCGCCCGGTGGACGGCAACCTGACGATCGTGGACGCGGTGCGCACCCAGTTGGCGGCCGTGCTCGGAATGCCGCAGGCCGGGGAATTGAACCTGGCGCAATCTCTGTTCGATCTGGGCGTCGACTCAATGCTGGCAGTGGACCTGCGCAAACGCCTCAAGCGGGTGACCGGCCGCACGGTCCCTCTGGCCGCGCTGCTGGACGAAATCACCGGCGACGAACTCGTCGCGAAACTCGGACGTGCCGGCGAGCACTCTTACACAGCACAGAAAGTGGACATTTCGCGTGACTGAAACCGTCGACACCGGCGCCCGCCTCGACGAGGCCCGGCTGGAACTGCTCCGGCGCAGGCTCGCCGACCGCGGCCTCTCGTCTGTTGTCAAGGCCCCCGGCCCGCACGATGACGACAAACTCTCCGATGGCCAGGCCCGGATGTGGTTCGTGCAGATGGCCGATCCGAGCCGTGCGTTGCTCAATGTCTGTGTGTCCTATCGCATCACCGGTGACGTCGATCTGACCCGGCTACACGAAGCCGTGAACGCCGTCGCGCAGCGGCATCGGATCCTGCGCACCACCTACACCGTCGGCGACGACGGCGACCCCCGGCCGGCGGTGCATGAGGATCTCCGCCCCCGCTGGGCGCAACACGACCTGACCGACCTGTCCGAACATGCCCAGCGCCTGCGCCTGGAGGTGCTGGCACAACGTGAATTCTCCACCCCCTTCGACCTTTCCACCGACGCGCCGTTGCGGATCACGATGGTGCGCATCGCTTCCGACGAACATGTGCTGCTGTTGGTGGCCCACCACATCGCCTGGGATGACGGTTCGTGGCGGGTGTTCTTTGCCGATCTCACCCAGGCCTACTCGGACGCTGACCTGGGGCCAGAACACCGTTCATCGGCCGCCGCCGGACCGGACACCACCGAAGCCGACCTCGCCTACTGGCGGGCCGTCATGGCCGATCCGCCCGAGCCACTGGAACTTCCCGGGCCTGCCGGAACGAGCGTGCCGACCAATTGGCGCGCCGCCCGCAGCACGCTGCGGCTGCCCGCCGACACTGCGGCGCGGGTGACCGCGATGGCCAAGGACACCGGCTGCACCCCCTACATGGTGCTGCTGGCCGCGTTCGGCGCCTTGGTGCATCGCTATACCCACAGTGACGACTTCCTCGTAGCCGCACCGGTGCTCAACCGAGGCGCCGGAACCGACGATGCCATCGGCTATTTCGGCAACACGGTGGTGATGCGGCTGCGACCGCGGTCGGCAATGAGCTTCCGCGAGTTGCTGGCCGCGACCAGCGAAATCACCGCAGGGGCATTCGCACACCAACGGGTCAACCTCGACCGGGTGGTACGGGAACTGAATCCCGATCGCCGCCACGGTGCCGAGCGCCTGACCCGGGTCAGCTTCGGCTTCCGGGAGTCCGACGGTGGCGGATTCAACCCGCCAGGCATCGAGTGCGAGCGCTATGAACTGCGCAGCAACGTCACGGCGCTGCCGCTGGGCTTCATGGTCGAATTCGACCGCACCGGTGCGCTGGTCGAGGCCGAATACCTGCTTGAGATTCTCGAACCCGCACTGGCGAAGCAGATGCTGGAACACTTCGGTGTGCTGATCGACAACGCTCTGGCCGCACCGGACCAGGCGTTGTCGGGGTTGGCGCTGATGGGTGAGCGCGACGCCGAGTGGCTGCGCCAGGTGTCCTGCGGCGAGAAGTTCGACACCGCTCCGAAGACCGTCGTGGACCTGGTCAACGAGCAGACCGAGCGCATTCCAGATGCCATCGCCCTGGTCTATGAGGGCAACCGCGTCACCTACCGCGACCTCAGTAAGGCGTCAAACCGGTTGGCGCACTGGCTGATCGGGCAGGGGATAGGCAGTGAAGACCGGGTCGCTGTGCTGCTCGACAAATCGCCGGACCTGATCGTCACGGCTTTGGGAGTGGTCAAGGCCGGTGCGGCCTATGTCCCCGTGGACCCCACCTACCCGCAAGACCGGCTGGACTTCATCCTCGAGGACTGCGACGCGAAACTGGTGCTGCGCGAGCCGGTACCTGAGCTTGCCGGATACCGGGCCGATAATCCCACCGACGCCGATCGGATCCGGCCGCTACGGCCGGACAACACGGCGTATCTGATCTACACGTCCGGTACCACCGGATTGCCCAAGGGCGTCTCGGTGCCACACCGCCCGGTCGCGGAGTACTTTGTCTGGTTCAAGGGCGAGTACGAGATCGACAACACCGACCGGCTGCTGCAGGTCGCCTCGCCCAGCTTCGATGTGTCGATCGCCGAGATCTTCGGCATGCTGGCCTGTGGCGCGCGGATGGTGATCCCACGCCCCGGGGGACTCACCGACATCGGGTATCTGACCGCCCTGTTGCGCGATGAGGGGATCACGGCAATGCATTTCGTGCCGTCCCTGCTCGGCCTCTTTCTGTCGCTGCCGGGCGTCAACCAGTGGCGGACATTGCAGCGGGTACCCATCGGCGGAGAGCCGCTGCCCGGTGAGGTGGCCGACAAGTTCCACGCGACGTTCGACGCCCTGCTGCACAACTTCTACGGTCCGACCGAAACCGTGATCAACGCCAGCCGGTACAAGGTGGAGGGCCCACAGGGCACCCGCATCGTTCCCATTGGCCGGCCCAAGATCAACACCACCATGCACCTGCTCGACGACTCGCTGCGGCCCGTGCCGGTCGGCGTGATCGGCGAGATTTATATTGGCGGAACCCATGTCGCGTACGGATACCATCGCCGCGCCGGCCTGACCGCGGAGCGATTCGTCGCCGACCCGGTAAATCCCGGATCCCGAATGTACCGATCTGGGGATCTGGCGCGCCGCAATGCCGACGGCGACATCGAGTTCGTGGGCCGTGCCGATGAACAGGTCAAGATACGCGGCTTCCGGATCGAACTCGGTGACGTGGCGGCGGCCATCTCGGTCGATCCCACCGTCGGACAGGCCGTTGTGGTGGTGAGCGACCTGCCGCGGCTGGGCAAGAGTCTGGTCGGCTACGTGACGCCCGCAGCGGGTGAGGGCGGACCGGCTGATGTCCTTGGGGTCGACCTCGACCGGATCCGCGCCCGGGTGGCCGCAGCACTGCCCGAATACATGGTGCCCGCGGCCTACGTGGTGCTGGAAGAGATTCCGATCACCGCGCACGGCAAGATCGACCGCGCAGCGCTGCCGGATCCGCAGATCGCTTCCGGCACCGAGTTCCGCGAGCCGGAAACCGCTACCGAACGGCGTCTTGCCCAACTTTTCGGTAGCCTGCTCGACCGGGACCGAGTCGGCGCCGACGACTCGTTCTTCGACCTCGGCGGACATTCGCTGCTGGCAACCAAACTCGTTGCGGCCGTGCGTAACACGTTCGGCGTGGACATCGGCGTGCGGGAGATCTTCGAACTCGCCACGGTGGCGGGGCTGGCCGGACACATCGATACGTTGGATCCGGATACGGCACGGCCGCGGTTGACTCGGGTGAACCACGACGGGCCGGTGCGGATGTCGTCGTCACAGCTGCGTACCTGGTTCACCTATCGCTTCGACGGTCCCAACGCCGTCAACAACATTCCCTTCGCCGCGGCACTGCATGGGCCCTGCGACACCGACGCCCTCGCGGCGGGGATCACCGACGTCGTGGCCCGGCACGAGATCCTGCGCACGGTCTACCGCGAAATCGGTGGCGTGCCACACCAGATCATCCAACCGCCCGCCCAGGTACCGGTGCGGCGCGCCGCCGGGCCCGACGAGGCCTGGCTGCAAGCCGAACTGGACAACGAGCGACGGTACGTTTTCGATCTGGAGACCGACTGGCCGATCCGCGCGGCGTTGCTGAGCATGCCGGAGCGACACGTGCTGTCGTTGGTGGTGCACCACATCGCCGGCGACCACTGGTCGGCCGGGGTGCTGTTCACCGATCTGCTGACCGCCTACCTGGCCCGCAGCGCCGGACAACGGCCGTCGTGGGAACCGCTGCCGGTGCAGTACGGCGACTACGGCGTCTGGCAGGCGGCGTTGCTCGACCCAGGTGCGGGCATCGTCGGTCCGCAACGTGACTACTGGATCCGCCAGCTCGAGGGGCTGGCCGGTGAAAACGGTCTGCGCCCGGACTTTCCGCGCCCGGCCGTGCTCGGTGGTGCCGGTGCTGCTGTCGAGTTCAGCGTGGGCGCGGCGACCCGCGACAAGCTGGCCGCCCTGAGCCGCGACCTGCACAGCACCGAGTTCATGCTGCTGCAGGCCGCCGTCGCGGTGGTGCTGCACAAGGCCGGTGGCAGCGTGGACATCCCCATCGGCACCCCGGTGGCCGGTCGCGGCGAGTCCAACTTGGACCAGCTAATTGGGTTCTTCATTAACATCCTGGTGCTGCGTAACGACCTGCGCGGGAACCCCACGCTGCGTGAGGTGCTGCGGCGGACCAGGGAGATGGCGCTGGCGGCGTATGCGCATCAGGACCTGCCGTTCGACCAGGTGGTGGAGGCGGTCAGCCCGGTTCGGTCGCTGTCCCGCAATCCGCTGTTCGATGTCGTGGTGCACGTTCGCGAACAGTTGCCGCCCGACCGCGTCATCGACACCGGGCCAGACGGTGATACCACGTTTAGGGTGCTGGAGCCGACGTTCGACGCCGCGCATGCCGATCTATCGGTCAACTTCTTCGCCTGCCACGACGGCTACCGCGGACACGTCATTTACCGAACCGAGTTGTATGAACGCAGCACCGCGCAACGGTTCGCCAACTGGCTCGTCCGCGTGATCGAGGCGTTCGCCGACCGTCCGGACCAACCGCTGCGCGAGGTCGAGATCGTCGATGCGCAAGCCAGACAGCGCATTCTGGACCGGTCGAGTATCGGCACGGCCCGGGTATACCTTCTCGACAACTGGCTCAACCCGGTTCCGATCGGCGCGGTGGGCGATGTCTACTACGGTGGCGGTCCGGCTGTCGGCGCCAGGTTGGCACGTGCCTCGGCGACCGCGACCCGATTCGTTGCCGATCCGTTCGCCGCGCCAGCAGGTTCGCGGCTCTACCGCAGCGGTGAGCGCGGGGTGTGGCATGCCGACGGCCAACTGGAACTGCTCGCCGGCTTGGCCAACATCGACCGGCCCGCCCCTGCCCAGGCGGCACCGGTTCCGGCCGAGCCGCCCAACACCGACACCGAGCGGGCATTGGCGGCCATCCTCACCGACGTGCTGGAGGTTCCGCACTTCGGTCGCCACGACGACTTCTTCAACCTCGGCGGCGATAGCATCTTGGCGACCCAGGTGGCCGCACGGGCCCGGGATGCCGGGTTGCGGCTGATGGCGCGGATGGTTTTCGAGCATCCCGTTCTGCACGAGCTCGCCGCGGCGGTCGACGCCAAGTCGCAGATCGAGGCGGAGCCGGACGACACGCATCACGCGCCGATGAGCACATCAGGGCTTTCCCCGGACGAGCTGGCAGCTCTGAGGGCGACCTGGGACCACCAGCCGTGACGCGAGCCGACGCGCGAGTCGCCATCGAAGATGTGATGGCGCTCAGCCCACTGCAACAGGGGTTGTTCTCGATGGCGACGCTGACCGGTGCGGGGTACGGTTCCGACTCTTCGGAGGCCGATCCGTATGTCATCGCGATGGTTGCCGACGCCGTCGGCCCGCTCGACATCGCCTTGCTGCGCGAGTGCGCCGCCGCGATGCTGGCCCGGCACCCGAACCTGCGGGCGAGTTTCGTACACGGCAACCTGAGCCGGCCCGTGCAGGTGGTCCCGACCACCGCCGAGGTCCTCTGGCGGCGCGTGCGTGCCAACCCCGATGAGGTCGAGCACCTAACAGCCGAAGAGCGCCGACGCCGTTTCGACGTTGGCCGGGGACCGCTCATCCGGTTCCTGCTCATCGAATTACCGGACCAACATTGGCATCTGGTCATCGTCGCGCACCACATCGTCATCGATGGGTGGTCGTTGCCGCCTTTCGTCTCCGAGCTGCTCGCGTTGTATCGGGCTGGCGGGGACGTTGCCGCATTGCCGCCGCCACCGCGGCCGTATCGCGATTACATCGGCTGGCTGGCCAGCCGGGACGAGACAGCCAGCCGCGCGTTGTGGGTCCAGCACCTGTTGGGCCTCGACGGCCCGACCCTGCTGTCGCCGGCGCTAACCGCGGTCCCGCCGCAGGCAGGGATTCCACGTCGCACCGAAGTGCGGCTAGACAGCGATACCACCAGGACGCTGGTTGACGCCGCCCGTGCGCACGGTGTCACACTCAACACGATTGTTCAAATGGCCTGGGCCGCAATGCTTGCAGCGTTCACCGGCCGCAGCGATGTGACATTCGGCATGACGGTGTCCGGTAGGCCGAGCGAACTGTCGGGCGTGGAGACGATGGTCGGCCTGTTCATCAACACCGTGCCGTTGCGGGTGCGGCTGGACCCTCGCGACACGGTCGGGGCGCAATGCGTTGCGCTGCAACGTGAGTCCGCGGCGCTGCGGGACCATGGCTATCTGGCGCATGCCGAGCTGCGTTCCATCGCCGGCGTCGGTGAGCTGTTCGACACCCTGCTGGTGTACGAGAACTTCCCGCCCGGCGAACTGGTGGGTGCCGCGGAGTTCGTCGCCAATGGGGTGACTTTCCGCCCGGTGGCGTTGGAGAGTTTGTCGCACTTTCCGGTGACCATCGCTGCGCACCTGAGCACCGGTGAGCTCACGGTGCTGGTGGAGGTGCTGGACGGCGCGTTGGGCGCGATTGCGCCGGAAGACCTCGGCAGGCGGGTGCTGGCCGTGGTGCAGCGCCTGGTCAGCCGGTGGGACCGGCCGCTACGCGACGTCGGCGTCGCGCTGGACGGCGAGTGCGATTCGACAAGGCCCGGCCCGGCGGGCTTGAGCGCGTCGGGAGTCTCGGTGCATACCCGATTCGCCGAAATCGCGGCGGCCAAGCCCGATGCGATGGCGGTCAGCTGGTCGGACGGCCAACTGACCTACCGGGAGCTGGACGCACTCGCCGACCGGCTGGCCGCTGCGCTGCGCTGCGCCGGGGTGGGTAACGAGACCCCGGTGGCGGTCCGGCTGGCCCGCGGTCCGCGCTACGTGGCCGCAATGCTGGCGATCCTGAAGGCCGGCGGCATGATCGTGCCGTTGGACCCGGCGATGCCCGATGCGCGTGTCGCCGAGATCCTGCGCCAGACGTCGGCTCCGGTCGTCATCGATGAGGAAATGGCCGAGGAATGGTGCACCGCTTGCATCGCCGCCGAGCCGCCGGCCGAGTACCGGGCGGCCACGGTACCTCCGGAGCATGCGGCCTATGCGGTGTTCACCTCCGGCACCACCGGCACCCCGAAGGGGGTGATCGGCACCCATCGGGCGCTTTCGGCCTACGCCGACGACCACATCGAGCGCGTTCTGCGGCCGGCGGCCGCGCGGGTCGGGCGACCGCTTCGGGTCGCGCATGCCTGGTCTTTCACCTTCGATGCGGCGTGGCAGCCGTTGGCGGCGCTGCTCGACGGCCACTCGGTGCACATCGTCGGCGACGAGGATCAGCGGGACGTCGAGGCGCTGGTCGGCACGATCGACCGATTCGGGCTGGACATGATCGACACCACGCCGTCGATGTTCGCCCAGCTGCAGAACGCGGGACTGCTGGACCGGGTGCCGCTGGCGGTTCTTGCGCTTGGTGGCGAGGCCCTGGGCAGCTCGGCGTGGCGGACGATCCAGGAGAACTGCGCCCGCACGGCCATGACGGCCTTCAACTGCTACGGGCCTACCGAGACCACCGTCGAAGCCGTGGTCGCCACCGTCACCGAGCACGCCCGACCGGTCATCGGACGTCCGACCCGGACCACCCGCGCCTACGTGATGGACTCCTGGCTGCGGCCGGTGCCGGACGGCGTCGCCGGCGAGTTGTACCTGGCGGGCGGCCAGTTGACCCGCGGCTACCTCGGACGCGCGGCCGAGACCGCCGCGCGGTTTGTCGCCGAGCCGAACGGGCGTGGTAGCCGGATGTACCGCACCGGAGATGTGGTACGCCGGCTGCCCGATGGTGGTTTGGAGTTCCTCGGCCGCAGTGACGCCCAGGTGAAGATCCGCGGTTTCCGCGTCGAACCGGGTGAGATCGCCGCGGTGCTCAACAGCCACGACGGAGTGCGCGGCTCGTATGTGACGGCCCGCAGCCATGCCGGTGGCTCGCGCCTGACGGCATACGTTGCGGGCGGGACAAACCCGCCGCCGGTGGCCGAACTCCGTTCGCTGCTGCTCAATCGGCTGCCACGGTACCTGGTGCCGCATCACATCGTCGTCGTCGACGAGTTGCCATTGACCCCGCACGGAAAGATCGACGAAAACGCTTTGGCAGCAATCGTTTCCGAGACTATGGCCGACGAAGGTGCGGCGACCCCGCCCGAGACGCCGACCGAAATGGCGCTGGCCCAGGCATTCAGCGATGTATTGGAAACCTCCGACGTCGATGTCACCGCGGGCTTTCTGCAGCTGGGGTTGGACAGCATCGTTGCCCTGTCGGTGGTGCAGGCCGCCCGCCGTCGTGGGGTGGCACTGCGGGCCAGGCTGATGGTCGAGTGCGACACCATCCGCGAGCTTGCGGCGGCCCTCGACGCCGATGCCGGACGGCACGCCCCCGTCGATGAGGCCGGCGAGCCGATCCCGGCACTGCCCAACGTGCATTGGCTCTACGAGTACGGCGATCCGCGTCGGCTCGCCCAGACCGAGGCCATCAGGCTGCCCGCCGGGATCACCCGCGAAGGCCTGAACGCCGCGCTGGATGCTGTCATCGTCGGCCACGAGGTGCTGCGGTGCCGGTTGGACCGGGACGCGATGGCGCTTGTCCCACAAGCAAAAACCGACATCCTGAGCGAAGCGTGGGTCAGCGGTGATCTGGTCAGTGACGTCGCCGAGCAGACCTCCCGCTCGCTGGCGAGCCTCGATCCGGCGGCACCTCGGCTGGTTTCGGCGGTGTGGCTGCGCGAACCAGACGGGCCAGGCGTGCTCGTGCTGACGGCGCACGTGCTGGCGCTGGACCCGGCATCGTGGCGGATCGTAATGGGTGAACTCGATGCTGGTCTGCACGCCCTGGCCGCGGGACGCCGACCCGCCCCGGCGCGTGAGCACACCAGCTACCGGCAGTGGTCGCGGCAGCTGCTCGAGCGGGCCCAGGCGCTGGACAGCGCTGACTTCTGGGCCGCAGAACTCACGGGCGCGGATCCGCCGTTGGGTGCCCGCAGGGTGGCGCCGCAGACCGATAGGGTTCGCAATCTAGCGATCAGCATCTCCAGTTGTGACGCCGATCTGACTGCGCGGCTGCTTTCGCTGGGGCAGCCGATGACCGAACTGCTGGCGACCGCCGCCGCGCGGACGGTGACCGCTTGGCGGCGGCAACGCGGCCAGCAGACGCCGGCGCCGCTGTTGGCGCTGGAGACGCACGGCCGTGCCGACGTCGACGTCGACGTCACCACCGATACCGGCGACACGGTCGGGTTGCTCAGCGCGATCTATCCGTTGCGCATCCACTCCGATGGCGCCACCGACATCGCGCGCATACCCGGCGCCGGCATCGACTACGGCCTGCTGCGGTATTTGCGGGCCGACACCGGCGAGCGACTCCGCGCCCTCCCCGAACCCCAACTGTTGCTGAACTATCTGGGTAGCCTGCACGTCGGCGTTGGCGACCTGAAGATCGATCGCGCACTGCTGGCCGGGATGGGGCAACTGCCCGAACCCGAACAGGCGGTGCGCCACGAACTGACGGTGCTGGTGGCGCTGCTCGGGCCCGCCGACGCACCGGTGCTGGCCGCGCAGTGGCGCGCACTGCCCGACATCCTGCGCGCCGACGACATCGCCGCGCTGCAGTCGCTGTGGCAGGAGGCGCTAGTGGAGATTGCCCCATGACTTCGACGCTTGCCGTGCTTGGTGCCGGAGCCAAGGCGGTCGCGGTCGCGGCCAAGGCATCCGTGCTGCGTGACATGGGCGTGGATGCGCCCGACGTGATCGCCGTCGAACGCATCGGAGTCGCCGCCAACTGGCAGGCGAGCGGCGGCTGGACGGACGGGGCGCACCGGCTAGGCACCAGCCCGGAAAAGGATGTCGGCTTCCCCTACCGGTCGGCGCTGGTGCCGCGGCGTAACGCCGAACTCGACGAGCGGATGACCCGCTACAGCTGGCAGTCCTACTTGATCGCCACCGCGTCATTCGCTGAATGGATCGACCGGGGTCGCCCGGCGCCCACCCATCGCAGGTGGGGCCAATACCTCGCCTGGGTGGCCGATCACGTCGGCCTCAAGGTGATCCACGGCGAGGTCGACGGGCTAGCCGTCACCGGCGACCGCTGGGCGCTGCGCACCCACGAAGCCACCCTGCACGCCGACGCGTTGATGATCACCGGGCCCGGCCAGGCCGAAAAGTCGCTGCTGCCCGGAAACCCACGGGTGTTCTCGATCGCACAGTTCTGGGACCGTGCCGCCGGCCACGACCGGATCAACGCCGAGCGGGTCGCGGTGATCGGTGGCGGTGAGACGGCCGCTTCGATGCTCAACGAGCTCTTCCGGCACCGGGTTTCGACCATCACCGTCATCTCCCCGCAGGTGACCCTGTTCACTCGCGGCGAAGGGTTTTTCGAGAACTCGCTGTTCTCGGATCCGACCGACTGGACGGCCCTGACCCTCGACGAACGGCGCGATGCCTTGGCCCGCACCGACCGAGGAGTGTTCTCGGCGAACGTGCAGGAAGCGCTGCTGGCCGATGACCGCATCCATCACCTGCGTGGCCGGGTCGCCCACGCGGTGGGCCGCCACGGGCAGATCCGGTTGACGCTGTCCACCAACCGGGGCAGCGAGAACTTCGAGACGGTGCACGGATTCGATCTCGTCATCGACGGCTCCGGCGCCGACCCGCTGTGGTTTACCTCACTATTCAGTCAGGACGCGCTCGACCTGCTCGAGCTGGGGCTGGGTGGACCGCTGGCCGCCGACCGCCTGCAGGAAGCGATCGGCTACGACCTGGCGGTCGCCGAGGTCACACCCAAGCTGTTCCTGCCGACCCTGTCCGGACTCACCCAGGGGCCGGGGTTCCCCAACCTGAGCTGCCTCGGTTTGCTGTCGGACCGGGTCCTGGGCGCACACACGCCCACCCCGAATCGGCAATCACCCGCGGGTAAGTCACAGATGCGGAGCAGCGATGAGCGCCAATCCCTTCGATGACGGCGAGGGCGCAAGCTGCCACACAGACCTGCCGGAGGCGTCCATCGGTGCGATCGGCGCCGCGGCCGTCGGTATGACGCCGATCGCAGCCGGCAGCCCGGCCGGGAGGTACCCCCAGCCGATGGGCCCGGCGCCGGCCCCTAACGTCCCGACCGTCGCCGAGTTGATCAGCCTGGGGATCTGCCGTTGTCGTTCAGCGTGACGAATATCCAGCTGGCCGCCGATGGCTCCGCCAGCGCGGACGTTACCGGCTCGGTCCGAAGCTCGCGTTGCCGGTCACCCCGGCGATACAGCTGCTGCGGGCCGCGGAAAAGTGATCGCGGCGGCGGGCGTCATCCCCGGTTATCAGCTAGGCCGGCCGGCCTCGTGGCGTGTCCATGTCGAACACCCGCGCGTGCAGCACGGTGCGGTTACGCAGCGCCGCCCGCACCGCCCGGTGCAGGCCGTCCTCGAGATAGGTGGTGCCTCGCCACCTCACTGCGTGCGGGAAAAGGTCGCCGTAAAACGTGGAGTCCTCGGAAAGTAGGCGGTCCAGCGCGAGCACCGTCGTCGTGGTGACCAACTCGTCGAGCCGGATTTGTTGCGGCGGAATCTGGGACCAGTCGCGATAGGACAGCCCATGCTCGGGGTACGGCTTGCCTTCCCGCACGCCCTTGAAGATCATGGGCGGATCTTCCCTGGCGCGTCGCTGAAGCCCGACGGGATCATGCTGGACAGGTTAGCCCGAATATCTGTACCACTGTGGGCGGCTGCTGAGACCGTAAAATGAAGCCGGCCAGGCAGGTGCAAGGAGGTGACGAGTCAATGGGAAGCGCCGACGAGCGTCGCTTTGAGGTGCTGCGTGCCATCGTCGCCGACTTCGTTGCGACCCAGGAACCAATCGGCTCCAAGTCCCTGGTGGAGCGTCATAACCTGGGCGTCTCATCCGCAACCGTCCGCAATGACATGGCAGTGCTGGAAGCCGAAGGCTACATCACCCAACCGCACACCAGCTCCGGCCGGGTTCCGACGGAGAAGGGCTACCGCGAGTTCGTCGACCGTATCGAGGACGTCAAACCCCTGTCGTCGGCCGAGCGGCGGGCAATTCAGCGCTTTCTTGAATCCGGCGTCGATCTCGACGACGTGCTGCGCCGTGCGGTGCGGCTGTTGGCTCAGCTGACCCGCCAGGTAGCCGTCGTGCAGTATCCGACGTTGTCGACGTCGACCGTTCGTCATCTGGAAGTGATCGCGTTGACACCGGCCCGGCTGCTGATGGTGGTCATCACCGACTCCGGCCGGGTGGATCAGCGCATTGTCGAACTTGGCGACGTTATCGACGATCATCAGCTGTCGCAGCTGCGAGACATGCTCGCCCAGGCGCTGGACGGCAAGAGGTTGTCGGCGGCCTCGGTGGCGGTGGCCGAGCTCGCCGGTCAGCTCAATGGCGCCGGGGGGTTGGGCGACGCCGTTGGCCGCGCGGCGACGGTGCTGCTGGAATCGCTGGTGGAGCACACCGAGGAACGCCTGCTGTTGGGCGGCACCGCGAACCTGACCCGCAACGCCGCCGACTTCGGGGGTTCACTGCGGTCGATATTGGAAGCGCTCGAGGAGCAGGTGGTGGTGTTGCGGTTGCTGGCGGCTCAGCAGGAAGCCGGCAAGGTGACGGTGCGCATTGGCCACGAGACCGCGGTTGAGCAGATGGCGGGCACCTCGATGGTGTCCACGGCCTATGGCTCCTCCGACACCGTCTACGGTGGCATGGGGGTGGTGGGTCCGACCCGGATGGACTACCCGGGAACTATCGCCAGTGTCGCCGCGGTTGCTCTTTATATTGGCGAAGTCTTGGGTGCCCGATGAACGCGCACCTGCTGCAGAATTTGTGGATGGCCGCGTAGGCGCGGCATAAGACGCGGCATAGGAGAATCAAGCGTGGCACGCGATTATTACGGGCTGCTCGGCGTGAGCAAAGGCGCCAGCGATGCGGACATCAAACGCGCCTACCGCAAGCTGGCGCGCGAGCTGCATCCCGACGTCAACCCCGACGAGGTTGCGCAGGCGAAGTTCAAAGAAATCAGCGTCGCCTACGAGGTGCTCAGTGACCCGGACAAACGTCGCATCGTGGACCTGGGCGGGGATCCGCTGGAGAATGCCGCGGCGGCCGGCAATGGGTTCGGTGGCTTCGGTGGCCTGGGCGACGTGTTCGAGGCGTTCTTCGGCGGCGGCTTTGGCGGTGGCGCGGCATCACGCGGCCCGATCGGCCGGGTCCGGCCGGGTTCGGACTCGCTGCTGCGCATGCGACTGGATCTCGAAGAGTGCGCAACCGGTGTCACCAAGCAGGTCACCGTCGACACCGCGGTCTTATGCGACCGGTGTCAGGGCAAGGGCACCAACGGCGATTCCGCCCCGGTACCCTGCGACACCTGCGGTGGTCGCGGGGAGGTGCAGACCGTGCAGCGATCGCTGCTGGGTCAGATGCTGACGTCGCGGCCCTGTCCCACCTGCCGCGGTGTCGGGGTGGTTATCCCCGACCCGTGCCACCAGTGCATGGGCGACGGCCGGGTGCGGGCCCGCCGGGAGATCAGCGTCAAGATTCCGGCCGGTGTCGGCGACGGGATGCGAGTTCGGCTTGCCGCTCAGGGTGAGGTCGGGCCCGGGGGAGGGCCGGCGGGTGACCTTTATGTCGAGGTCCATGAGCAGGCTCACGACGTCTTTGTCCGCGAAGGTGACGATTTGCACTGCACGGTTTCGGTGCCCATGGTCGACGCCGCGCTGGGTGTCACGGTCACGGTGGACGCCATCTTGGACGGTCTGAGCGAAATCACCATTCCGCCTGGCGCGCAGCCGGGCTCGGTGATCACGCTCCGCGGGCGCGGGATGCCGCATCTGCGTTCCAACGCGCGGGGTGATCTTCACATTCACGTCGAGGTGGTGGTCCCGACCCGGCTGGATCACCAGGACATCGAGCTGCTGCGCGAACTGAAAGGCCGCCGCGGTCGCGAGGTGGCCGAGGTCCGCTCGACCCATGCCGCCGGCGGGTTGTTCAGCCGGCTCCGCGAGACCTTCACCGGGCGCTAACGCGGGTTTTCGGGTTCCAGGGGCCCTGTACATGGTGGCGACGCTGTTCTATGTCGACGCATTGCCCGATACGGGTGCGGTAGCGGTCGTAGCCGGCGACGAAGGTTTCCACGCAGCCACGGTGCGGCGGATCCGTCCGGGCGAGCAGTTGGTGCTCGGCGACGGCGCCGGCGGCCTGGCCCGCTGTCGGGTGGAGCAGGCCGGGCGTGCTGGGTTGCATGCCCGGGTGCTGGGGCGTTGGAACGTCGACCCCGGTCGGCCGTCGGTGACGGTGGTGCAGGCGCTGCCGAAGTCCGAGCGCTCCGAACTGGCGATCGAATTGGCCACCGAGGCCGGCGCCGATGCGTTCCTGGCCTGGCAGGCGGCGCGCTGCGTGGCCAACTGGGAGGGCGCCCGGATCGACAGGGGCCTGCGCCGCTGGTGTGCCGTCGCCCGCTCGGCGGCCCGGCAATCGCGCCGGGCGTATATTCCGCCGGTTGACGGCGTGGCGTCCACCGCGGCGCTGGTTCGGCGGGTGCGTGACGAGGTGGCCGCCGGCTCGACGGTGTTGGCGTTGCACGAGGCGGCGACCGATCGGCTTGCCGATGTCACTCTGGCGCAAGCGAACTCACTGATTCTGGTGGTCGGTCCCGAGGGTGGTATCACGCCGGACGAGATCGCCGCGCTGACCGACGCCGGTGCGCTCGCAGTCCGGCTCGGCCCGACCGTGCTGCGGACATCGACCGCGGCTGCGGTGGCGTTGGGGGCGTTGGGCGTGCTTACCTCGCGTTGGGATTGAGCCGTCACCCAAAGGCGCTGACCTGGTAACGATCTTGCAGTGCAGGAAGGAGCATGCCTGATGGCTAACAATCCGCACGATCTGAGTGCGATCTTCGACCAGCATGTTGCCAAGGAGTTTGTCGCCAAGGACGTCAAGGCGACGATGGCGACCATGTCCGCTGACCCTTTCGTCAACCACGTGCCCACCATGATGGGCGGGGTCGGCGCCGATGGGGTGGCGGACTTTTACGACAGGTATTTCATCGGGCATTGGCCTGCCGATACCACGATCGTTCCGGTCTGTCGTACGGTGGGCGCCGACCGCGTTGTCGACGAGATGATCATGTCGTTCACGCACGACATCCCAATGCCGACGCTGCTTCCTGGCGTGGCACCCACCGGTCGCGCGGTGATGCTGCCGGTGGTGGTCGTGATGGGCTTCGATGCGGACTCCGAGCCGCCAAAGGTTGCCTTTGAACGCATCTACTGGGATCAAGCGTCACTGTTGGTGCAGGTCGGGCTGTTGGACGAGGCCCTGCTACCCGTCACCGGCGTCGCCCAGGCCCATAAGGTGCTGGATCGGGATTTGCCGGCGAATACGCTGCTCAGGCGATGATCTGGGGCGGGCCTATTGACCAGCGGTAGACTGACAACGCTCACCGCTTGAAACTCGCAGAAAGCAGGCATCAGAAACCACGTGACGCCCCGCGAGACCCGCGCTGCTGACGCTGGTGTAGCCCGGCAGGCCGACACTCAAGTTCGCAGCAGCATCGACGTTCCGCCCGACCTCGTTGTGGGCTTACTCGGTTCGGCCGACGAGAACCTGCGTGCTCTGGAACGCACGCTGAGCGCCGATCTGCATGTGCGCGGCAACGCGGTGACCCTCTCCGGTGAGCCGGCCGACGTCGCGCTGGCCGAGCGGGTGCTCTCCGAGCTGGTGGCGATCGTGGCCAGCGGCCAGCCATTGACCCCGGAGGTGGTGCGCCACAGCGTCGCCATGCTGGTCGGCACGGGCAACGAGTCCCCAGCCGAAGTGCTCACCCTAGACATCTTGTCGCGCCGGGGTAAGACGATTCGTCCCAAGACGCTCAACCAGAAGCGTTACGTCGACGCGATCGACGCGAACACCATCGTCTTCGGGATTGGCCCGGCCGGTACCGGGAAGACCTACCTCGCGATGGCCAAGGCGGTCCACGCGCTGCAGACCAAGCAGGTGACCCGCATCATCTTGACCCGCCCCGCGGTGGAAGCCGGTGAGCGCCTTGGTTTTCTGCCGGGCACGCTGAGCGAAAAGATCGACCCGTACCTGCGGCCGCTCTATGATGCGCTGTACGACATGATGGACCCCGAGCTGATCCCGAAGTTGATGTCGGCGGGGGTCATCGAGGTGGCGCCGCTGGCGTACATGCGTGGCCGCACCCTTAACGACGCGTTCATCGTCCTGGACGAGGCGCAGAACACCACGGCCGAGCAGATGAAAATGTTCCTCACCCGGCTCGGCTTCGGATCCAAGGTCGTCGTCACCGGGGATATCACCCAGATCGACCTACCGGGCGGCGCCAGGTCGGGTCTGCGGGCGGCGGTGGACATCCTCGAGGACATCGACGATATCCACATCGCGGAGCTGACCAGTGTGGATGTGGTGCGCCATCGGCTGGTGTCGGAGATCGTCGATGCTTACGCACGATACGAGGAGCCCACCTCCCGGATGAACCGGGCGGCTCGGCGGGCGCCCGGCGCCCGCGGTCGCCGATGATGTTGGTTATGAAGCGAAACGACCGGGAAAACCGATGAGCATCGAGGTATCCAACGAATCGGGCATCGACGTCTCCGAGGCGGAACTTGTCAGTGTCGCGCGGTTTGTCATCGCCAAGATGGACGTCAATCCGGGCGCGGAGTTGTCGATGGTGTTGCTGGACACCGCGGCGATGGCCGACCTACACATGCGCTGGATGGATCTGCCCGGGCCAACCGACGTAATGAGCTTCCCGATGGATGAGCTCGAGCCAGGGGGTCGCCCCGACGCCCCCGAACCGGGACCGTCCATGCTGGGCGATATCGTGCTGTGCCCGGAATTCGCCGCCGGGCAGGCGGCTGCGGCCGGCCACAGCTTGGGCCACGAGTTGGCCTTGCTGACCATCCACGGTGTGCTTCACCTGCTGGGCTACGACCACGCCGAGCCGAACGAGGAAAGGGAGATGTTCGCCCTGCAGGACCGGTTGCTTGAAGAGTGGGTAGCCGAGCAGGTCGAGGCCTACCAGCACGACCGGCAGGACGAAAGGGACCGTCGGTTGCTGGATAAGTCAAGGTATTTCGACCTTTGACCGGGCACTATCAGCTGCTCGGCTCGATCATGCTGATCGGTCTGGGCGGGTTGTTCGCGGCGATCGACGCCGCCATCAGCACGGTGTCGCCGGCCCGGGTGCACGAGCTGGTACGCGACCAGCGGCCGGGCGCGGGGTCGCTGCTCAAGGTGATGGCCGAGCGGCCGCGATACATCAATCTGGTCGTGCTGCTGCGGATCACCTGCGAGGTCACCGCGACGGCGCTATTGGTGGTGTATATCCGGCACAACGTCAGCATGGATTGGGGGTTGTTTGTCGCCGCGGGCATCATGGTTTTGGCCAGCTTTGTTGTCGTCGGTGTCGGCCCACGCACCCTTGGGCGCCAGAATGCGTATTTCATCTCGTTGGCCACCGCCCTTCCGCTGCGGGTGATCTCGTGGCTGTTGATGCCGATCAGCCGCTTGCTGGTGTTGCTGGGTAACGCGCTCACCCCGGGCCGCGGCTTTCGCAACGGGCCGTTCGCATCCGAAATCGAGCTGCGTGAAGTGGTCGACCTGGCCCAGCAGAGTGGCGTGGTGGCCGCCGACGAGCACCGGATGATCGAGTCGGTCTTCGAGCTCGGTGACACCCCGGCCCGGGAGGTGATGGTGCCGCGCACCGAGATGATCTGGATCGAAAGCGACAAGTCGGCCGGTCAAGCGATGACCCTGGCGGTACGTAGCGGACATTCCCGCATTCCGGTGATCGGCGAGAACGTCGATGACATTGTTGGGGTGGTGTACCTGAAAGACCTTGTCGAGCAGACGTTTTGCTCGGGGCGTGGCCGCGAAGCGGCCGTTGCGCAGGTGATGCGCCCGGCTGTGTTCGTGCCGGACTCCAAGCCGCTGGACGCGTTGCTGCGCGAAATGCAGCGTGACCGTAACCACATGGCTCTGCTGGTCGACGAGTACGGCGCGATAGCCGGCCTGGTCAGCATCGAAGACGTGCTGGAGGAAATCGTCGGCGAGATTGCCGACGAGTATGATCAGGCGGAGACGGCTCCGGTGGAAGACTTGGGCGACAAGCGTTTCCGGGTATCGGCACGCCTGCCAATCGAAGACGTCGGCGAGTTGTACGGCATGGAGTTTGACGACGGCCTTGACGTCGACACGGTGGGCGGGCTGTTGGCCTTGGAACTGGGCCGGGTTCCATTGCCCGGGGCTGAGGTGGTATCGCACGGCCTGCGGCTGCACGCTGAAGGCGGCCCGGATCATCGGGGACGCGTGCGCATCGGCACAGTATTGCTGAGCCCGGCCGCAGCCGACGGTGTCGACGGTAAGGAGGCCGATCACCGTGGTTGAGCAGCTAGAAGCCGCGCTATGACGCCGAGCGTGAATTCACTGCGAGAAATCACGCGAAAATTCGCACTGGGTACACGCTCGGCGAGGCAACGCGCGTGAGTGAATTTCGTTCCGGCTTCGTGTGTTTGGTCGGCCGACCGAACACCGGCAAGTCGACCCTGACCAACGCGCTGGTCGGGGCCAAAGTGGCGATCACCTCGATGCGGCCGCAGACCACCCGGCATACCATCCGCGGGATCGTGCATCGCGACGACTTTCAGATCATCCTCGTCGACACCCCCGGTTTACACCGGCCACGCACCCTGCTCGGCAAGCGGCTCAACGACTTGGTCCGCGACACCTACGCCGAGGTTGACGTCATCGGGTTGTGTATCCCCGCTGACGAGGCGATCGGTCCGGGGGATAGCTGGATCGTCGAGCAGATTCGTTCGGTCGCTCCGAGGACGACCGTCGTCGCCATCGTCACCAAAATCGACAAGGTGTCGAAGGATCGCTTGGCCGCCCAGCTGGTCGCGGTGAGCGAGCTCGTGACCAGTTCGGCGGAGATCATCCCGGTGTCGGCGGTCACCGGCGAGCAGGTCGACTTGCTGATCGACGTGCTCGCCGCGGCATTACCCGCCGGCCCGGCGTACTACCCCGACGGGGAGTTGACCGACGAACCCGAGGAGATTCTGATGGCCGAGCTCATCCGCGAGGCTGCCCTGGAGGGCGTGCGCGATGAGCTGCCCCATTCGCTGGCGGTAATGATCGACGAGGTCAGCCCGCGCGAGGGGCGTGACGATCTGATCGACGTACACGCCGCACTGTACGTCGAGCGAGACAGTCAGAAGGGAATCGTCATCGGCAAGGGTGGTGCCCGGCTGCGGGAGGTGGGTACCGCGGCCCGTAGCCAGATCGAAAAGCTGCTTGGGACCAAGGTCTACCTCGACTTGCGTGTCAAGGTCGCCAAGAACTGGCAGCGCGACCCCAAACAGCTTGGCCGACTGGGCTTTTAGCTGTTCCACCAAACCTGCGGCTGCTTGGTCGCCCAGCCGCTGACGGCTTCCAATTCGGCGGCCAGCGAGATCAGCACGCCCTCGCTGTTGGCGGGTCCCATCAGCTGCACACCGATCGGTAAGCCGTCGGAGGTAAATCCCGCCGGCACGTTGACCGACGGCCAGCCCAGCAGGTTCCACGGCCAGGTCAACGGGCACGCGGCGATGATAGCGCGGTCGGTGCCGAAGCTGCCCAACCTGTCGAACGCGCGCGCCAGTGGCGGTGGCTGGGCCGTGGTCGGTGCCAGCACCACGTCCACGATGTCGAAGACCGAGCCGACCCGACGCTGGTCGGCGGCCTCGTGGCGGCGTGCGCTGCGCAGAATCGCTTGTGACAGCGCGTGACCCGTACGCAGGTTGGACACGGTGCGAGGATCCAGCGTGACACCGTCGCCCAACCGCTGGGCCCATTCCCAGAGACCCGCGGTGGACCGGGCCAGAAAGTTCCACGACATCCGCAGGCCATAGTCCGGGTTGCCGGGTACCACGGTGTGGCCGAGCAGCTCGAGCTGTTCGCTCACCGTCCGTGTTGCGGCCAGGATCTCTGGATGCAGCTTGGCACGAAAGCCCGTGTACGGGAAGCGGGTTGACAATGCGATCTTCAGCGGGCCCGGGGCGATGCCGACGAAATCGGAAACCGTCACCGAAGGCGGCTTGTGCAGGTCGCCCTCGACGTTGCCGGACGCGGCGTCGAGCACCAGCGCCGCGTCCGCCACGGTGCGGGCCAGCACGCCGTTGACCGTGATGCCGTTGAACGCCTCCGCCAGTGGCCAGGTGGAGATGCGGCCGCGTTGCGGTTTGATGCCCACCAGGTGCGTCCACGCCGCGGGGATGCGGACACTGCCGGCGCCGTCGGAGCCGATGGCGGCGGTAACCAGGCCGGCGGCCACCGCGGCCGCGCTGCCGCCCGAGGATCCGCCCGGCGTGTGCCGGCGCGACCAGGGGTTGCGAGTGTGTCCGAAGCCGGGCCCGCTGGTGAACGGCCACTGGCCGAGTTCGCAAGTGTTTGTCTTGCCGACGATCACCGCGCCGGCCGCCTTGAGGCGCCGGACGACCTCGGAGTCGTGGGTCGCGGGCCGCACGTACCCCTGGGTGCCGAAGGCGGTGGGCACTCCGGCAACGTCGACGTCGTCTTTGACCGCGATCGGCACTCCCAGCAGCGGTGCGGTGTCGCCGGCGCCCCGTCGCCGGTCGGCCGCCGCCGCGTCGGCCAGCGCGGATTCGGCGAGCACGACCCGAAAGGCGTTCAATGTGGGTTGGCTCACATCGATCGCGCGCAGGGAACGTCGCACCAACTCCTCTGAAGTCACCGCGCCGGTGGCCAGCTGGTAGAGCAGATCGGTCAAGGTGGGCAGGCGCTGAGCTCCGGATCCAGAATCGGCCCCACAAGCGGACCCAGAAGCGCCAACCACGGGGTACGAGACTATCGGCGCGGATACCCGCGATGTCGCGGTGGGGTGCAAAACTAATGCGATGCGGCTATATCGGGACCGGGCAGTGGTGCTGCGCCAGCATAAGCTCGGCGAAGCCGACCGGATCGTCACCCTGTTGACCCGCGATCACGGGTTGGTCCGCGCGGTGGCCAAAGGTGTCCGGCGCACCCGGAGCAAATTCGGCGCGCGCTTGGAGCCGTTCGCGCATATCGACGCGCAACTGCACCCCGGCCGCAACCTCGACGTCGTCACGCAGGTTGTCTCCATTGACGCGTTGGCCACCGATATCGTCGCCGATTACGGTCGGTACACCTGCGGGTGCGCGATGCTGGAAACCGCCGAACGCCTCGCCGGTGAGGAGCGGGCGCCCGCTCCTGCTCTGCACCGGCTCACGGTGGGCGCCTTGCGGGCGGTGGCTGATGGGCGGCGGCCTCGTGATCTCCTATTGGACGCGTATCTGCTGCGTGCCATGGGCATCGCCGGCTGGGCGCCGGCGTTGACCGAGTGCGCGCGCTGCGCTACACCCGGTCCGCATCGGGCGTTTCACATTGCCGCGGGGGGCAGTGTCTGCGCGCACTGCCGCCCGGCCGGCTCGACCACACCGCCACTGGGCGTGGTGGACCTGATGTCCGCGCTACACGATGGTGACTGGGAGGCAGCCGAGGCGGCACCGCAATCCCATCGCAGTTATGTCAGCGGGTTGGTGGCCGCGCACCTGCAATGGCATCTGGAACGGCAGCTCAAAACGTTGCCCCTGGTGGAGCGGTTTTACCAGGCCGATCGATCGGTTGCCGAACGGCGCGCCGCGCTGATCGGGCAGGATATGGCCTGTGGCTAGGGATGCGCGCAAGCCTAGGCCCACTGACTTCCCGCAGTTGCCCCCGGCCCCCGACGACTATCCGACCTTTCCCGACACGTCGACGTGGCCGGTTGTCTTCCCGGAGCTACCGCCGGCGTCCCATGGCGGCCCGCGCCGGCCGCCGCAGCACATTTCGAAAGCGGCTGCGCCGCGGATTCCGGCCGATCGGTTGCCCAACCATGTCGCCATCGTGATGGACGGGAATGGTCGCTGGGCCACCCAGCGTGGCCTGCCCCGCACCGACGGCCACCGGATGGGCGAGGCGGTGGTGATCGATATCGCTTGCGGTGCTGTCGAACTCGGGATCAAGTGGCTGAGCCTGTACGCCTTCTCCACCGAGAACTGGAAGCGTTCCACCGAGGAAGTCCGCTTCCTGATGGGCTTCAACCGCGACGTGGTGCGACGGCGTCGCGACATCCTCAACACGATGGGAGTCCGGATCCGGTGGGTGGGATCGCGGCCACGTCTGTGGCGCAGCGTCATCAACGAACTGGCGATCGCGGAGCAGGTGACGAAGAACAACGACGTCATCACCATCAACTACTGTGTCAACTACGGCGGTCGCACCGAGATCGCGGAAGCGACAAGGCAAATCGCTCGTGAGGTCGCCGCGGGCAGACTGAACCCGGACCGGATCACCGAATCCACCATCGGCCGTCACCTGCAGCGACCCGACATCCCCGATGTGGACCTATTTCTGCGGACCTCGGGTGAGCAGCGGTCGAGCAATTTCATGTTGTGGCAGTCGGCCTACGCTGAGTACATATTCCAGGACAAGCTGTGGCCGGACTATGACCGTCGCGACTTGTGGGCGGCCTGCGAGGAATACGCCTCGCGCAATCGACGATTCGGGAGCGCATAGTGTCATCCCTGCCGGAGCGGCTGGCATCAATACTGCGGGATGTCCTTCCCGCCGAGGAGGAACCCGACGGTGCGTTGACCGTCCGACATTCAGGTACGTTCGCCTCGTTGCGGGTGGTGAGCATCGTCGAAGACCTCGAGCTGGTGTCCCTTACCCAGGTATTGGCGTGGGATCTGCCGCTGACCAAGAAGGTTACCGATCAGGTGGCCAAGCAGGCACGCGACACCAACTTCGGCTCAGTGACCCTGCTGGAAAAGGTGGACGCGAATGCTGTGCAGCCCAACTCCGGCAAGGGTGGACCCAAAACCGCACCCAAGACCGCGGATGTGATCCTGCGATACAACTTTCCCGGCGCCGGCTTGACCGACGACGCGCTGCGCACGTTGATCCTTCTGGTGCTAGAGACGGGCGCCAAGGTACGCAGCGCGCTCGTTGGTTAGGACCGGCAATCGGAGCAGGTGCCGAAGATCTCGATCGTGTGGCTGACGTCGGAGAATCCATGTTTGGCGGCCACTTCCGCCGCCCACACCTCGACCTCGTGATCGCCCACTTCGATGGTGGAACCGCAGCTGCGGCACACCAGATGGTGGTGATGGTGCTCCGAGCATCTGCGGTAGACCGATTCACCGGTATCGGTGCGCAGCGTGTCGACCAATCCTGCGCCTGCCATCGACTGCAGCGTGCGGTAGACGGTGGTCAGGCCAATGTTCTCGCCCCGGCGGCGCAGTTCGTCGTGTAGTTCCTGGGCCGAGCGAAAGTCGTCGAGCGTCTCGAGCAGGGTCGAGATGGCTGCCCGTTGGCGGGTAGCGCGGCCACTAGCTCGGGTCACAGGCGCTGGTCCTCCTCGTCACTTCGTTCGTGCATCGTCGCCGGCTGTTGTCACCAGCGTCGCGCGCTCGGGCTACGGCGCGTCCTCGCCGGCGTGCGCGACCGCGTCGACGACGATGTGCGCGAGGTGATGGTCGGCAAGCCGGTACAGCACCTCTCGGCCCGATCGTTCCCCGGCGACCACGCCCGCCGCCTTAAGGATCTTCAGATGCTGGCTGACCAGCGGCTGGGGCACGCCGAGTGCGTCGACCAGTTCGTGTACGCAGCGTTGAGATTCGCGCAGTTGCAGCACGATCGCTATCCGCACTGGTGCGGCCAGCGCGCGCAACAACTCCCCGGCGGCGTCGAGGATCTCCCGCGGCGGTGGTGCGGGGAACGCTGGGCGTTCGGCGGCACCGTCCGCGGCATGCTCGTGACCGCCAACGAGATCGCTACCCACATCCAGGTGAGCGGCGGTCGGCGTCGGGGGGGAGGTCACCATATTGAAGTCTTCACCTCGAGAATTGCCGTACTGGGAATGATCTACCGGTCACCTCCACTGTCACATGCATGATGATGCATGTCAAAGGCAATAGGAGACCCAGGCCCCGATCGCTACCATGGCTGATGTTTTGCGCGCAGTGATTCAGCACCGCACGCGTCTGCCCGATCCCTCGAAGGGAGTGCACCACCACGTGGCGTCCGTCATTGATACCGTAGTCAACCTGGCCAAACGGCGAGGCTTCGTCTATCCCTCAGGCGAGATCTACGGCGGCACAAAATCGGCGTGGGACTACGGGCCGCTGGGCGTGGAGCTCAAGGAGAACATTAAGCGCCAGTGGTGGCGATCGGTGATCACCGGCCGCGACGACGTTGTCGGCATCGATTCGTCGATCATCCTGCCGCGTGAGGTGTGGGTGGCTTCCGGTCACATCGATGTGTTCCACGACCCGCTGGTCGAGTCGTTGATCACCCATAAGCGATACCGGGCCGACCATCTCATCGAGGCCTACGAAGCCAAACACGGGCACCCGCCGCCCAACGGGCTGGCCGACATTCGCGACCCGGAAACCGGCGAACCCGGCCAGTGGACCGAGCCACGCGAGTTCAACATGATGCTCAAGACGTACCTCGGGCCCATCGAGACCGAGGAGGGGTTGCACTATCTGCGCCCGGAAACCGCGCAGGGCATCTTCGTGAACTTTGCCAACGTGGTGACGACCGCGCGCAGGAAACCGCCGTTCGGTATTGGGCAGATCGGCAAGAGCTTCCGCAACGAGATCACTCCGGGCAACTTCATCTTCCGCACCCGCGAGTTCGAGCAGATGGAGATGGAGTTCTTCGTCGAGCCGTCGACGGCGAAAGAATGGCATCAGTACTGGATCGACACCCGGCTGCAATGGTACGTCGACCTGGGTATCCGGCGCGACAACCTGCGGTTGTGGGAGCACCCCAAGGACAAGTTGTCGCACTACTCCGACCGCACGGTCGACATCGAGTACAAGTTCGGCTTCATGGGCAATCCGTGGGGCGAGCTGGAGGGCGTTGCCAACCGAACTGATTTCGACTTATCAACGCACACAACGCATTCCGGCGTCGATCTGTCATACTACGACCAGGTCAACGACGTTCGCTACACCCCATACGTCATCGAACCGGCGGCCGGCTTGACTCGGTCGTTCATGGCGTTTTTGATCGACGCGTACACCGAGGACGAGGCCCCGAACACCAAGGGCGGGATGGATAAGCGTGTGGTGCTGCGGATGGACCCACGTCTGGCGCCGGTCAAGGCCGCGGTGTTGCCGCTGTCCCGGCATGCAGACCTGAGCCCGAAGGCCCGCGACTTGGCCGCCGAATTGCGGAAATGCTGGAACATCGATTTCGACGATGCCGGTGCTATCGGGCGACGCTACCGGCGCCAGGACGAGGTCGGTACGCCGTTCTGTGTGACGGTTGATTTCGATTCGCTTGAGGACAACGCCGTCACCGTGCGCGAGCGCGACGCCATGACGCAGGACCGGGTCGCGATGGGTAACGTCGCCGACTATCTGGCGGTGCGGCTCAAGGGCAGCTAGCAACCGCGCTTTGGTGTGGTGCGGTCGGCTTGTCGGATGGACCCGGGTGGTTGCTGGGTGGGCGGGTGGCGCGGTCGGTGGGGGTTGTCCGCGTGTCGTTTGTGGTAACGGGCGGGGGGGCGGTTGAGAATACTCCGTTAGAGGAGGGGCGGTCGTGGTGAATTTTTCGGTGTTGCCGCCGGAGATTAATTCGTTGCGGATGTTCTCTGGTGCGGGGTCGGGGCCGATGTTGGCGGCGTCGGTGGCTTGGGATGGGTTGGCGGCCGAGTTGGGGGTGGCGGCGGAGTCGTTTGGGTCGGTGACTTCGGGCCTAATCGCGGGGCCGGGTCAGGCGTGGCAGGGGGCGGCGGCGGCGGCGATGGCTGCGGCGGCGGCGCCGTATGCGGGGTGGTTGAGTGCGGCTTCGGCGCGGGCCGCGGGGGCTTCGGCGCAGGCTAAGACGGTGGCCAGTGTGTTTGAGGCGGCGCGGGCGGCCATGGTGCATCCGTTGGCGGTGGCGGCCAATCGCAGTGCGTTTGTGCAGCTGGTGATGTCGAACATATTTGGGCAGAATGCGCCGTTGATTGCGGCGGCTGAGGGCGTGTACGAGCAGATGTGGGCCGCCGATGTGGCCGCGATGGTGGGTTATCACGGTGGGGCATCGGCGGCGGCGTCGGCGTTGGCGCCGTGGCAGGGTTCGCTGCCGGGTTTGTCGGGTTTGGCCAGTGGTGCCGCCAACGCGCCGGCGGCCGCTGCACAAGGTCTTGCCGACCTGACCCTGAACTTGGGCCTCGGTAATATCGGCAGCTTCAACCTGGGTAGCGGAAACTTCGGCGATTGGAACCTGGGCAGCGGCAATTTCGGCAGTTTAAACGTGGGTAGCGGAAACTTCGGCGACGAGAACTGGGGCGGCGGAAACGTCGGAACCGGAAACACCGGCAGCGGGAACGCGGGTGACTATAACTTCGGCAGTGGAAACTTCGGCAGCGGAAATCTCGGCAGCGGTAATATCGGCAGCCTCAACTTGGGCGGCGGAAACTTCGGCACCCTCAACCTTGCCAGCGGAAATAACGGCGATGGCAACTTCGGCAGCGGGAACACCGGTGACTTCAACTTCGGCGGCGGAAATAACGGCACCCTTAACTTCGGGTTCGGCAATACCGGTGAATTCAATTTCGGCTTCGGAAACACGGGCAACAACAACATCGGCATCGGGATGACCGGCAATGGTCAGATCGGGATCCAACTGAACTCCGGCACCGGGAACATTGGCTTCGGAAACTCCGGCAACAACAATATTGGCTTCTTCAACTCGG
The DNA here is from genome assembly GCF_963853665.1 of Mycobacterium decipiens. NCBI lineage: Bacteria > Bacillati > Actinomycetota > Actinomycetes > Mycobacteriales > Mycobacteriaceae > Mycobacterium > Mycobacterium decipiens. The sequence continues at coordinate 3,439,898 of NZ_OY970459.1, read as the reverse complement.
GTGATGGAAACATCGGTTTCTTCAACTCGGGCAATGGCAACACCGGTTTCGGGAATGCGGGAAACATCAACACCGGTTTCTGGAACGCGGGCAGTTTAAATACGGGCTTCGGCAGTGCCGGCAACGGAAACCTCGGGATCTTCGACGGCGGAAACTCAAATTCGGGTAGTTTCAACGTGGGCTTTCAGAACACGGGTTTCGGAAATTCGGGCGCGGGAAACACCGGCTTCTTTAACGGCGGTGACTCGAACACCGGCTTCGCGAACGCGGGTAACGTCAACACCGGCTTCTTTAACGCTGGAGACATCAACACCGGTGGTTTCGATGGCGGCAGCCTCAACACCGGCTTCTTCAGTGCGCTCACCCAATCGGGCGCCAACTCGGGCTTCGGGAACCTGGGTACCGGCAACTCGGGTTGGGGGAACAGTGACCCCTCGGGCACCGGCAACTCCGGGTTCTTCAACACGGGTAACGGTAACTCGGGCTTCTCCAACGCCGGCCCCACCATGCTTCCCGGCTTCAACTCCGGGTTTGGCAACATTGGCTCTTTCAACGCAGGAATTGCAAACTCGGGTAACAACCTCGCCGGTATCTCCAACTCGGGCGACGACAGTTCGGGTGCCATTAATTCGGGCGACCAGAACTCCGGTGCTTTCAACACGGGCGTAGGACTTTCGGGATTCTTCAGGTAGCCGACATCTCCCCGGCCGGGTTGGGCGCGCCCGGCGTGATCTGCGCGGTTACGGTCCGTTCGCCGCGGTGACGCTTTTCGGTGTGGTGCGGTCGGCTTGTCGGATGGACCCGGGTGGTTGCTGGGTGGGCGGGTGGCGCGGTCGGTGGGGGTTGTCCGCGTGTCGTTTGTGGTAACGGGCGGGGGGGCGGTTGAGAATACTCCGTTAGAGGAGGGGCGGTCGTGGTGAATTTTTCGGTGTTGCCGCCGGAGATTAATTCGTTGCGGATGTTCTCTGGTGCGGGGTCGGGGCCGATGTTGGCGGCGTCGGTGGCTTGGGATGGGTTGGCGGCCGAGTTGGGGGTGGCGGCGGAGTCGTTTGGGTCGGTGACTTCGGGCCTAATCGCGGGGCCGGGTCAGGCGTGGCAGGGGGCGGCGGCGGCGGCGATGGCTGCGGCGGCGGCGCCGTATGCGGGGTGGTTGAGTGCGGCGGCGGCGCGGGCCGCGGGGGCTTCGGCGCAGGCTAAGACGGTGGCCAGTGTGTTTGAGGCGGCGCGGGCGGCCATGGTGCATCCGTTGGCGGTGGCGGCCAATCGCAACGCGTTTGTGCAGCTGGTGATGTCGAACATATTTGGGCAGAATGCGCCGTTGATTGCGGCGGCTGAGGGCGTGTACGAGCAGATGTGGGCCGCCGATGTGGCCGCGATGGTGGGTTATCACGGTGGGGCATCGGCGGCGGCGTCGGCGTTGGCGCCGTGGCAGGGTTCGCTGCCGGGTTTGTCGGGTCCGGTAGGTGGTGCGACACAGTCCAGCGCACCGGCGGTAACCGCCGAAGCGGTCGGCTCCGCCGTGCCTCCGCCGCTACAGGGCATCAACTTCGGATTTGGCAACATCGGCTCCCTCAATTTGGGCAGCGGAAATACCGGTGACACGAATGTTGGCAGCGGCAACATCGGCAACACCAACCTGGGCAGCGGAAACATCGGCAGCTTCAACCTGGGCAGCGGCAACCAGGGGGACATCAACCTAGGTAGCGGCAACGTTGGCAACCTCAACCTGGGCAGCGGAAACTTCGGCAGCCAAAACCTGGGCAGCGGCAACATCGGCAGCACCAACCTGGGCAGCGGCAACATCGGCAATACCAACGTGGGCAGCGGAAACATCGGTGACACGAACTTCGGCAACGGAAACACCGGTACCTTCAACGTGGGCAGCGGGAACGCCGGTAGTAACAACATCGGCTTCGGCAACACCGGCAGCGGGAATTTTGGTTTCGGGAACACGGGCAACAACAACTTCGGCATCGGGATTACCGGCGATAATCAGTTCGGCATCCACGGACTGAACTCGGGTACCGGAAATTTCGGTTTCGGGAACTCGGGTACCGGAAACATCGGATTCTTCAACTCCGGTACCGGCAACGTAGGCTTCGGGAACTCCGGTATCGGGAATACCGGCTTCGGGAACGCCGGCAACGTCAATACGGGATTCTGGAGCGGTGGCAGCACAAACACAGGTTTCGCCAACGCCGGTACCGGCAACACCGGCTTTTTCGATGCGGGCGACTACAACTTCGGCAGCTTTAACGCCGGCAACGAAAATTCGAGCTTTGGGAATTCGGGCAGCGGCAACAGTGGATTCCTCAATGCTGGCGACATCAACTCCGGCTTTGGCAATGCGGGTGATGTCAATACTGGTTTGGGAAACTCGGGTAACACCAACACGGGTGGGTTTAATGCCGGCACCCTCAATACGGGCTTCTTCAGTGCGGTGACCCAAGCCGGCCCGAACTCGGGCTTCTTCAACGTCGGCACCGGAAACTCCGGTTTCGGGCACAACGACCCGGCCGGCAATGGCAACTCGGGAATTCAGAACTCGGGTTTCGGCAACTCGGGTTATGTCAACACCAGCACCACAAGCATGTTTGGCGGTAACTCAGGCGTGCTCAACACCGGCTACGGCAATGCGGGCTTCTATAACGCGGCTGTCAACAACACCGGTATTTACGTGACGGGCGTCGTGAGTTCGGGATTTTTCAATTTCGGGACTGGCAACTCCGGCCTGCTGGTCACGGGCACTGGGCTTTCGGGTTTCTTCAAGAACTTGTTCTGATAGCGGTGCGGTCGGGTTTCGTGGCGCGGCATAGTTGAGATCGTCGTTCCCGCCCGATCGGTGTTTAGCCGTTCGTTGGCTTAGCACGATCACTGGGCGACGTGTCGATGGCTGGCGGCGGCCCGAACCTCTGACCTGGGAATATCGCGAGCTGTCCGGGCGTGGATAGCGGCGCCGGCCGGCACGGCGGCTGCCTCGCTGCGTCCGCAAGCCGAGGCAGTTGCCCATGTTTCACAGTTGTCTAGACACCTGTCTGGTCGGCCGGCGGAGGTGATGCGCTGGTGCCAGCCGCTCATGCCGAATTCATGAATAAGGTTTTGGTGAAACTGCGGATTTTCGGTGTGGATTGTCTTACGATCCGCCCGTGGGTTGGTTTGTGTCTACCGAGTGGTGGTCGGAGCCGTTGATGCGGCTGGCTGGTTTGGGGTAGTGATGATTTTGGACTTTTCGTGGTTGCCGCCGGAGATCAACTCGGCGCGGATATATGCCGGTGCGGGGTCGGGGCCGTTGTTCATGGCGGCGGCGGCTTGGGAGGGATTGGGAGCGGATTTGCGGGCCTCGGCGTCCTCGTTTGATTCGGTGATTGCCGGGTTGGCCAGTGGGCCGTGGGCGGGTCCGGCGTCGGTGGCGATGGCGGGGGCGGCGGCGCCGTATGTGGGTTGGCTTAGCGCGGCGGCCGGGCAGGCGGAGGCGTCGGCGGGTCAGGCTCGCGCGGCGGCGACGGTGTTTGAGGCGGCATTGTCGGCCACGGTGCATCCGGCGGCGGTGACGTCGAATCGGGTGTTGCTGGGGGCGTTGGTGGCGACCAACATCTTGGGGCAGAACACGCCGGCGATTGCGGCCACCGAGTTCGATTACGTGGAGATGTGGGCGCAGGATGTGGGCGCAATGGTGGGCTATCACGCGGGAGCGTCGGCGGTGGCCGCGACGTTGACGCCGTTTGCTGCGCCACCGCTGGATTTGGCGGGGTTGGCGACCCAGGTCGGTGCTCAGGTTGGCGCGCAGCTGACCGGGATGGCGACGACGGCCTCGGCCGCGTTGTCCCCGATCGCGCAGGGTGCGGCGGCGGCGTTGCCGGGTGTGGTGGCCGGGGCGCAGTCGGTGGCCTCGGCGGTGCCGGTGGAGACGGTGATGGGGGCGGCGCAGGCGGTGGCGATGCCGGCCAGCATGCTGATTGGGCCGATGATGCAGCTGGGGCAATCGGCGGGCATGGGTACCGGGTTGGCTGGTGCTGAGGCCGCGGGGTTGGCCGCTGCGGATATGCCGAAGTTTGCCGGTGATCTCGCCCCGATGAACGGCCTGGGCGGTGCCGGCGGCGTGGGGGCGGGAATGGCCGCGGAACTGGGTAAGGCGCGGTTGGTGGGAGCGATGTCGGTGCCGCCGACCTGGGAGGGATCGATGCCGGCGCGGATGGCCAGCTCGGCGATGGCCGGTTTGGGAGCCATGCCTGCTGAGGCGCCGGCGGTCGGCGGCCCCATGGGGATGATGCCGATGCCGATGGGCATGGGCGGTGCCGGGGCGGGCATGCCGGGCGGGATGATGGGCCGCGGTGGTGCAAATCCGAATGTGGTGCAGGCGCGGCCCAGTGTGGTACCGCGGGTTGGGGTCGGATAGGGCGGAGGTGATCGGTCGGGGTCTTCCCGTTGGCCATGTTGGGGCACGTTGATATTGATGTGATCAGTCGACTGTGGAAGGGAGCGGTGTGGTGGCTACTCGGTTTATGACCGATCCGCATGCGATGCGGGCCATGGCGGGGCGGTTTGAGGTGCATGCGCAGACGGTTGAGGATGAGGCGCGGCGGATGTGGGCGTCGTCGCAGAACATTTCTGGTGCCGGTTGGAGCGGGTTGGCTGAGGCGACGTCGTTGGACACGATGACTCAGATGAATCAGGCGTTCCGCAATATTGTGAACATGTTGCACGGCGTGCGCGACGGGTTGGTCCGCGACGCGAATAATTACGAGCAGCAAGAGCAGGCGTCGCAGCAGATTTTGAGCAGCTAGAAAGGGCTTGGGCAATGACGATTAATTACCAGTTTGGTGATGTGGATGCCCACGGGGCGATGATTCGGGCTCAGGCGGCGGCGTTGGAGGCCGAGCATCAGGCGATTGTGCGCGACGTGTTGGCGGCCGGGGATTTCTGGGGTGGTGCCGGGTCGGTGGCCTGCCAGGAGTTCATCACCGCGTTGGGTCGCAATTTCTCGGTGATCTATCAGCAGGCCAACGCCCACGGGCAAAAGGTGCAGAGCGCCGGTAGCAACATGGCCCAAACCGATTCCGCGGTGGGATCTAGCTGGGCTTAGCTATTCACGAGCTGACTGCGACGAGCGAGGTCACGGGCGCGGGTAACACGGGGGGTCGTGTTACCCGCGCCCTCGGCATATCAACACCTCCGAGTACTCCCGGCCGAGTAATCAGGAACTGCACGAGCGCGGTAATTGCCCTGATGCGGTCATTTTCGGGCGAAATGCACTACACTGCTAAGACTTTCGCCGAGCCCGTTGGTCGGCGTATTGGTCCGGACTCGTCGGTTTGCTCTCGATTCGACAATGCGCAGCGGTAGTAGGATTTCTTGCATGCCGCTGGCAACCGGCGCCGTATTCGCTGGCTACCACATTGTCCGATTGTTGGGCTCGGGGGCAAGCGGTGAGGTTTATCTTGCCCAGCACCCGAGACTGCCACGGTGTGATGCCCTCAAAATCATTTCCGCGGAATTTGTGGCTGACGCCGACTTCCGCGAGCGATTCACCAGAGAAGCCGATACGGTCGCGACGCTGTTTCACCCCCATATCGTGGCGGTGCATGATCGCGGGGAGTTCGAAGGCCGGCTGTGGATCGCGATGAGCTACGTCGATGGCACCGATGCCGCACAGCTGATGAGCGATCGGTTTCCAGCCGGGATGCCACCCGACGATGTGTGCGCCATCGTCACCGCGGTGGCAGAGGCGCTCGACTATGCCAACCACCGGGGCCTCTTGCATCGTGACGTCAAGCCCGCCAACATCTTGCTCGCCCATCCGGTTGACGGCAGGCGGCAGATTCTGTTGGCAGACTTCGGCATCGTTCGGCCACTAGGCGATGTCGGTGGGTTGACGGCGACGAATTTTGCGCTGGGAACGCTGGCCTACGCCGCACCTGAGCAGCTGATGGGCGCACGTATCGACGGCCGCGCCGATCAGTACGGGCTGGCCGCCACCACTTTTCACCTGCTCACCGGCGCCCCGCCGTTCCAGGTTGCCAATCCCTTGGCGGTCATCGGCCGGCATCTGAGCGGCGGTCCGCCCCGGCTCAGCGAGCGGCGCCCCGAGTTGGCGCATCTTGATGCGGTGATGGCGAAAGCGTTGTCCAAGGAGCCCGCCGACCGGTTCAGCCGGTGCCGGGATTTTGCGGCAGCACTCGGCCGGCGCGCCTCGGCAAGCTCGGTCAACTCGGTCGGAGGTCGCGTGCCGACAACGCGCCGGCGTCCGGGCACCGCGACCGAGTTCGATCCAGATCCCGCGCGGGCGGACCCGTTCGACTCAATTGTTGGCGAACTTGCGCAGGCGGGCTTCGTCGACGTGAGCGAGGTGGGACGCGGTGGCTTCGGCGTGGTCTATCGATGTGTACAACCGCAGCTGGGCCGCCCGGTGGCGGTAAAGGTACTGACCACCAGCTTCGACCGCACCAACTACGAGCGGTTTCGTCGCGAGGTATATGTGATGGGGCGGGTGTCCGGCCATCCCAACATTGCCGCGATCTTGCATGTCGGTGCCCTCGCGAGTGGTCGGCCCTACCTCGTGATGCCGTTCTATCCGGGGCATTCGTTGGATGCTCTGGTGCGGCGCGGCGGAGCGTGCGACTGGGCCTGGGCCCTACGCGTCGGGGTAAAGCTGGCCGGCGCGCTGGAAACCGCACACGCTGCCGGGATACTTCATCACGACGTCAAGCCCGCGAACGTACTGCTCACCGCATACTCCGAACCGCAACTGACCGACTTCGGCATCGCGCGCCTCGTGGGCGGATTTGAAACCGGCAGTGGAAGAAGTGTCACCGGTTCGCTGGCCTTTGCCGCGCCGGAGGTGCTGGCCGGCGCGACACCGAGTGTCGCGACCGATGTCTATAGTCTGGGCGCCACACTGTTCAACCTGGTAGCCGGCCACGCGGCCTTCGAACGCCAGCCGGGTGAGGAGGCGGTGGCGCAGTTCCTGCGGATCACTACTCATGAACCCCCGATGCTGCTTGGCCGGGATGTGCCGGCCGGCCTGGCGCAGCTCCTCAAGCGGGTGATGGCCCGAGACCCCGTCATACGGCCGGCCAGTGCCGCGGAGTTTGGAACGCTGCTGCGCGGCCTGCAGCGCGAGCACGGGATCCCGCCCGATGAGATGGCCATTCCTGCGACATCGACCGGACCCGCCGCGGTGGTTGGGCTGCAGACTTCGCTTCGTGACGACGAGCGGTGGTCTATGCGAACCACGAGCGTCGACGGCATACCCGCAGAAGTTGATGCGTTGCCCGCCCATCCGCAGCTGCCCAAACCCCTGACGACGTTCGTCGGGCGGCGCCGCGAGCTCGATGAGGTGATCGCACTGCTGGGCGGGGACGCCCGGTTGGTCACGCTGACCGGTCCGGGCGGCGTCGGCAAGACCCGGCTGGCCGTGCACGTTGCCACCCAACTCGAATCGTCGCTCCCCGGCGGCGTCTGGTTCGTCGAACTGGGGAATGTCCCCGAGGCCGATCACCTCATCGACGTGATCGCCGATGCACTGTCGCTCGGCGAGCAGCCTGGGCCGGCAAAGAACCCCACCCAAGACCTGGCCCGGCGGTTGGTCCGGTCGTTGGGCGCCCGCCGGGCGCTGATCGTGCTGGACAATTGCGAGCACCTGATAGATGTCTGCGGCCCCTTGATAGAGCAGCTGCTGAGTGCGGTGCCGGACTTGCAACTGCTAGTGACCAGTCAGCAGGTCCTTGGCATTGCCGGCGAGCACATCTACGCGGTCGCACCGCTGTCATTGCCCGATCCCAGCGACATCGACGACGATCCCGCCACCCTCGCCCGCCTGATGGAGCACGAGGCCATCCGGTTGTTCATCGACCGGGCTAGGGCCGTGGTGCCCGGCTTCACGATGACGGCGCAGGAGCGATTGAACGTGGCCCGGTTGTGCGCCCAGCTCGACGGCATGCCGTTGGTGATCGAGCTGGCTGCCGCCCGGTTGCGCACATTTGGAGTCACCACCTTGCTGCAGATCATCAGGGATCGGTTCCGGTTGCTTTCCACGGGCAGCAGCGCAGCACAGCCAAGCCACCGCACACTACAGGCGCTGGTCGACTGGAGCTATCACTTGCTCACCCCCGGTGAGCGTGAAATATGGCTTGCTACTTCACTTTTCGCGGGTGAGTTCAATGCGGAGGCGGTAGTCGAGCTGTGTGTCGGGCCGTCGTTGAGCGCCCAAGATGTTCGTTTGCTTCTCGCGTCGCTGATCGACAAATCGATGGTGGTCAGCACGCCGCGAAATGGGATCCAGCGATATCGCTTGCTGGTCACACTTCGGGCGTACGCGGCCGAACGATTGGCGGAGTCTGGCCATCGACATGAAGTTGTTGAGCGGTACGTCAAGCGCTACTTGCGCATCGCTGAGGAACTCGGCCGCGGCTGGTTCAGTGCGCGGCAGGTCGAGTTGTTCAACGAGGTCCACGAGAAGCGTGAAAATCTCCGTGCCGCTTTGGCGTACTGCCAGAGTGACGACAGGTTGGCCGAGATCGGTGCGAGGATCGTCACGTCCCTGCACTACTACTGGTTGGCCAGCACCACTTTGACCGAGAGTCGCCGGTGGCTCGTCGAGGTCGCCGATTCCGACGCTCAAGCCCCTTCGATTCGGGCGCGGGCGCTGTGGCATGCCGGCTTCACCGCGGTGATCCAGAACGATCTCGATATCGCGGAGCAATATGCCAGTGCTGCATGCGAATTGGCGGCCCAGTGCGGGGATCACTCGGCCGAAGGATACGCGAACCTAGTGCTCGGGCTGGCCACGATCGGTCGCAACGACGTGAGCACCGGAATCGCCGCCTACCAGCGGGCGCTTCAGTGCCACCGGGCCGAACAGGATCCGGAGGGCGTCGTCGCCACCACATCGGCGTTGATCACCGCACTCGCGGCGTCAGGCGACGCGGAACTCGCTCTGCGGATGTGGCAGGAAGCGGTTGCCATTTGCGAACGGGTGGGTGAACGATGGCATCTGGCGTATCTGATGTTCGCCCGGGGCTTGTTCCAATACTTCGCCGGTGATTACGACCAGGCGGCGGCCGCGCAGTTGGAGTCATTGCGGCTGTCCAGGCCCTTCGCCGACCGGATTGTCGTTGCGTTCGCTCTGGAGCTGCTGGCGTGGACCTCGGCGCAGCGCGGCGACTACGAGCTGGCCGCAAAAAGGTTGGGTGCTGCTGCCGAGAGCTGGGCCAGCGGTGATATTTCGGTCGTTCGCTACGGGACGTTGACCTCGCAGCGGCGCGCGGTGGACATGCTGATTCGTCAGCATCTTGGCGAGGACCGGATGGCCGAGCTTCGCGAACAAGGCAGCAGGCTCGGCGCTGAAGCGGCTGTTGCCGAAGCGCTCGGTTAGGCGTGGCCCATTCCGCTGGCCATGAGGAAGGCCCCGAGCATGGCGATGACGACGGCGAAGACCTGTTGGCGGCGGGATTTCACCCAGCAGTGCACCGCAGACAGCACCTGGCCGGTCTTTGCCGGCGCCGTCAGTTGGCTGGCGAGCGGGAACTCAACAAAAGCCAGCGCCACAACGGTATACATCCCCGCCGCGGTGAGCTGCGTGCTCACCGCGGCGCCCGAGGCCACGATGGCGGTGAGTGCCGCCAAGAACCTGAGGTCCGCCAACATCCCAACGCCAAGTATGAACGCCACCCGAAGTGGCCTGGTCTGCAGCGCGTCCTGGGCTCGCGTCGACAATCTCGACACGGCGGTCGACGTCAGCACCCGCAGGTGGGACGGATGAGCGCAGGGCACTGCGGCTCGCGCCCGCAGGCGTGGCGAGCAACCAATCGTGACACCGGCGATCAGCAGTGCCAGCACACCCATCGCGATTTGAATGTGCCCGGCGGATGAGCTCGCGGTGGCAAGTTGCACCCGGTGCATCACTGCAAGCGTGACGTCACGCAGCCCGAAGAGCACACCAACAGCCAGGGCGATACTCGTTGCCAGGCCCCCGAGCCAGAACGCGACCAGATGACGCACCGGACGGGGCCCCGAGGACAACAGAACACTGATCCCGATCCGGACGGGGTCAGCCGTCGCCACCAGAGCCAATACCAGGACCGTGGTCCACACGGCATGGACGCTACATCGGCGGCGCGGGTTATGTCTGCGCCAAATAGGATATTGATTTATCGATAGCGACAGAGTGCGACAGCCGATTGTCTTTCTGGCGCGTGAGTAAGATTATCGGCGGGCGATCGCCATATGGGCGACGGCGCGATAGCCGGTCGCTGACCTCGAACTATCCGGTGCCTTAAGCGCCGAAACGAGGTAGGAAAATCGGCTCCATAAAGTTTCCGTTAGGAATGTGGGATTCAATAAGTTTTTTCGCCGCCGGGGTTGCCAGCGGCTGCAAGGAGGCTCAGCGGCAGTCTTGGTGACGGCGCCCCTCCCGAACGGTTCCAGCGCCATGCGGGGTGCGGCACGGCCGTGTTTTCCAGATGCGTGTACGCCGTCATCCGCTGGTGCCCAGGGGGTTTGGGAGGTCGGTGCCCGGCCCCTTGACGGCGCCGTGACGGGGTGAATTCCAACCGGCCCGCGCAATCCGATCGACATCACGGCATGGGGCACCCGCCGCGCCCAAACAGTGCAGTTGCGTTTGCTGCCAGGGAAATCCGCTTGCGACACGCCGGTTGGCATATCGCGATCGATGACCGTCGTAACTATAACGTGATCTGGAGTGTTTGCAGGGAGGCAGGTTAGGTGAGCGCTCGCCCATTCCTCGGAATGTCACGCCGAGACTTTTTGGCCAAGCTCACCGGCGCAGGCGCCGCGGCGTTCCTGATGGACTGGGCCGCTCCGGTGATCGAAAAGGCTTACGGGGCCGGGCCGTGCGGTGGTCATTTGACCGACATCGAGCACATCGTGCTGTTGATGCAGGAGAACCGTTCATTCGATCACTACTTCGGAACGCTTTCGAGCACCAATGGGTTCAACACCGCATCGCCAGCATTCCAACAAATGGGTTGGAACCCAATGACACAGGCGTTGGACCCTGCCGGGGTCACCATTCCGTTCCGCCTGGACACCACCCGAGGCCCCTTCGTGGATGGCGAGTGCGTCAACGACCCCGAGCACCAGTGGATCGGGATGCACCTGTCATGGAACGGCGGCGCCAACGACAACTGGCTACCGGCGCAAGCGACCACCCGCGCGGGCCCCTATGTCCCGATGACAATGGGTTTCTATACGCGCCAGGACATCCCGATCCACCATTTGCTGGCGGACACGTTCACGGTATGCGACGGCTACTATTGCTCGGCACTGACGGGCACCCTGCCCAACCGGCTCTACTGGCTAAGCGCCAACATCGACCCCGCCGGCACCAATGGTGGACCGCAACTGGTAGAGCCCGGCTTCCTGCCGCTGCAGGAGTACAGCTGGCGCATCATGCCGGAGAACCTTGAAGATGCCGGGGTCAGCTGGAAGGTGTACCAGAACAAGGATTTTGGGCGATTCATTAACACCCCAATCAGCAACAACGGTCTGGTGCAGGCCTTCAAACAGTCCGCGAATCCGAGGTCGAACCTGGCCCGCTACGGTATCAACCCGACCTACCCTGGGGACTTCGCGGACGATGTCAGGGCCAACCGGTTGCCCAAGGTCTCCTGGTTGGTGCCGAATATCCTACAGTCCGAACATCCCGCCCTGCCGGTAGCGCTAGGTGCGGTGTCCATGGTGACCGCGCTGCGGATATTGCTGTCCAATCCGGCGGTCTGGGAAAAGACCGCACTGATCGTCAGCTACGACGAAAACGGCGGCTTTTTCGACCACGTGACACCGCCCACCGCCCCGCCGGGGACGCCCGGCGAATTTGTCACTGTCCCCGACATCGACGCAGTTTCTGGGTCCGGTGGCATCCGCGGCCCGATCGGTCTTGGCTTTCGCGTCCCCTGCTTGGTCATTTCCCCGTACAGCCGCGGCCCCCTGATGCTCTCCGACACGTTCGACCACACCTCCCAGTTGAAGTTGATTCGCGCGCGGTTCGGCGTGCCGGTTCCTAACCTGACCGCCTGGCGCGACGGTGTGGTCGGCGATATGACCTCAGCGTTCAACTTTGCGACTCCGCCGAATTCGACCAGACCTAACTTGAGTCATCCATTGCTGGCGGCGGTGCCGAAACTGCCGCAGTGCATCCCCAACGTGGTATTGGGAACCACGAACGGCGCGTTGCCGAGCATTCCTTATCGGGTGCCCTTTCCGCAGTCGATGCCGACCCAGGAAACCACGCCTGTCCGGGGGGTTCCCAGCGGGCCCTGCACCTGAATATCTCCGTCGTGGAATTGTCCGCAATGTGCGAGCAAATCCCGCCACAAGCCACGACACGCCGGTCGGCATGTCCATGGCTGATCGCGGGCGTAACTATACCGTGATCAGCAATGGCCGAACGGGGCCGTCGAGGAGGGCGCGTGGGGAGCGAACATCCAGTCGACGGAATGACCCGTCGACAATTTTTTGCCAAAGCGGCCGCCGCCACCAGTGCTGGGGCATTCCTGTCCTTGGCTGGTCCGATAATCGAAAAGGCTTACGGGGCCGGGCCCTGCGGTGGTCATTTGACCGACATCGAACACATCGTGTTGTTGATGCAGGAGAATCGTTCCTTCGACCACTACTTCGGCACGCTTTCTGACACCCGTGGGTTCGACGACACCACCCCGCCGCTGGTATTCGCGCAGCAGGGCTGGAACCCGATGACGCAGGCGGTCGACCCCGCCGGCACCACCCTCCCGTACCGCTTCGACACCACGCGGGGCCCGCTGGTCGCCGGCGAATGCGTCAACGACCCGGACCACAGCTGGATTGGCATGCACCAGTCATGGAACGGCGGTGCCAACGACAATTGGCTGCCAACGCAGACTCAGTTCAGTCCGCTGGCCGGCAACGTGCCGGTGACCATGGGTTTCTACACGCGCCGCGACCTTCCCATCCACTATCTGCTGGCCGATACCTTCACGATTTGCGACCACTACTTTTGTTCGCTGCTGGGCGGGACCACCCCCAACCGGCTGTACTGGATGAGCGCCTGGATCGACCCCGCCGGCACCAACGGTGGGCCGGTGCTGATCGAACCCACCGTCCAACCGCTGCAGCATTACAGCTGGCGCATCATGCCGGAGAACCTCGAAGATGCCGCCATCAGCTGGAAGGTCTACCAGAACAAGTTGCTGGGGGCCATCAACAACACCATCATCGGCTACAACGGGCTGGTTAATGACTTCAAGCAGGCCGCCGATCCGAGGTCGAATCTGGCCCGGTTTGGCATCGCACCGACCTACCCGTTGGACTTCGCCGCCGACGTCAGAGCCAACCGGCTGCCCAAGGTTTCCTGGGTGCTGCCCGGGTTTCTGCTATCGGAACATCCGGCATTCCCGGTGAACATCGGTGCCGTCGCGATCGTCGACGTGCTGCGGATTTTGCTGTCCAACCCGGCGGTGTGGGAAAAGACCGCGCTGATCGTCAACTATGACGAAAACGGCGGGTTCTTCGACCACGTCGTACCGCCGACACCGCCGGCCGGGACTCCCGGCGAATTTGTCACGGTCCCCGACATCAACTCGGTGCCGGGGTCCGGTGGCATCCGCGGGCCGATCGGTCTGGGCTTTCGTGTCCCCTGTTTCGTCATTTCGCCCTACAGCCGCGGCCCACTTATGGCCAATGAAGTCTTTGACCACACGTCAACGCTGAAATTGATCAGCGCGCGGTTCGGCGTCCCGGTGCCCAACATCAGCGCCTGGCGGGACGCGACGGTCGGCGATATGACGTCGGCATTCAACTTTGCCGCCCCGCCGAATCCGTCGAAACCCAATCTGGACCACCCGCGGCTGAACGCGATTCCGAAGCTGCCGCAGTGCGTTCCCAACGTGGTCTTGGGATCGACGACGAAGACGGCAATTCCCTATCGAGTCCCGTTCCCGCAATCGATGCCCACCCAAGAAACCGCGCCCACCCGAGGGATTCCCAGCGGACTTTGCTGATCCACATTTGGCGAATGGCCCCGACGGTGAGCTGGAATACGCGAAGGAGAGCCGGTGTGGTGAGCCAAGGTGCATTCGCCGGAATGTCGCGCCGCGAATTCCTGGCTAAGGCTACTGGTACCGGTGCAGCGGCGCTTCTGATGGACTGGGCCGCACCGGTGATCGAAAAGGCCTATGGGGCCGGTCCCTGTTCGGGTCAGTTGACCGATATCGAGCACATCGTGCTGTGCCTACAGGAAAACAGGTCGTTCGATCACTACTTCGGCACACTTTCTGCTATCGATGGGTTCGATACCCCGACGCCGCTATTCCAGCAACGGGGCTGGAATCCGCAGACGCAGGCACTGGACCCCGCCGGCATTACGTTGCCCTACCGCATCGATACCACCAGGGGTCCCAACGGGGTGGGCGAGTGCGTCAACGACCCCGACCACCAGTGGATCGCGGCGCACCTGTCGTGGAACGGCGGCGCCAACGACGGCTGGCTGCCGGCACAGGCGAGGACCCGGTCGGTAGCCAATACGCCCGTGGTGATGGGCTACTACGCACGTCCCGACATACCGATCCACTACCTGCTGGCCGACACGTTCACGATCTGCGATCAGTATCACTCGTCGCTGCTGGGCGGGACCATGCCCAACCGGCTCTACTGGATCAGCGGCACGGTCAATCCAGACGGGGATCAAGGCGGGCCTCAGATAGTCGAGCCCGCCATCCAGCCGAAATTGACATTCACCTGGCGCCTCATGCCGCAAAACCTCAGCGACGCGGGGATCAGTTGGAAGGTGTACAACAGCAAGCTACTCGGGGGCCTCAACGACACATCTTTGAGCCGCAACGGGTATGTGGGCAGTTTCAAGCAGGCCGCAGACCCGAGGTCGGACCTGGCCCGCTATGGCATCGCCCCGACCTACCCCTGGGATTTCGTCCGCGACGTCATGAACAACAAGCTGCCCCAGGTCTCATGGGTCGTCCCGTTGACCGTCGAGTCCGAACATCCCTCCTTCCCGGTGGCGGTCGGTGCGGTGACGATCGTGAATCTGATCAGGGCGTTGTTACGCAATCCGGCGGTGTGGGAGAAAACCGCGCTGATCATCGCTTATGACGAGCATGGTGGCTTCTTCGACCACGTCACACCGCCCACCGCGCCGGAGGGCACACCCGGCGAATGGATTCCCAACAGCGTTGACATTAACAAGGTCGACGGCTCCGGCGGCATACGTGGGCCGATCGGTCTGGGCTTTCGCGTCCCCTGTTTCGTCATTTCGCCCTACAGTCGCGGCGGGCTGATGGTCCACGATCGGTTCGACCACACATCCCAGCTGCAGTTGATCGGCAAGCGCTTCGGGGTGCCGGTCCCAAACTTGACGCCCTGGCGGGCCAGTGTGACCGCCGATATGACGTCGGTATTCAACTTCGCGGTCCCGCCCGATCCCTCGCCGCCCAATCTGGACCGTCCGGTCCGGCAACTGCCGAAGGTCGCCAACTGCGTGCCGAATGTCGTGTTGGGCTTCTTGAACGAGGGGCTGCCTTATCGGGTGCCCTTCCCACAGATAACGCCGGTCCAGGAATCCGGGCCCGCCCGCGGGATTCCCAGCGGCATCTGTTAGCTGATGGCGGCAGAGCAAATGATTGGTTGGGTCGAACTCCAACCCCAGGCGGCCGACCGGTTTCATGGTGTGCGCCGGGATCGTCCGAGTCGGTTGGTCCGGAAGCGTCGTCGTGGCACCGAAATCAGAAAACTCGGGATATTGTGCGTGGATTGTCATACGATGCTGAGAGCTTGGTGGTGCTTTTTGCCTCCGAGTGTGGGTGTGTTGAGACTCGGGACTGGAAGGGAACAGCGTGCTATTGCCACTGGGTCCGCCCTTGCCGCCCGACGCAGTCTCGGCGAAACGGGCTGAGTCGGGGATGCTCGGCGGGTTGTCGGTTCCGCTCAGCTGGGGAGTGGCCGTGCCACCCGACGACTATGACCATTGGGCGCCGCAACCGGAGGAAGGTGCCGATGTCGATGTCCAGGCCGCCGAGGGGGCGGACGCAGAGGCCGCAGGCATGGACGAGTGGGATGAGTGGCAGGCGTGGCGAGAGTGGGAAGCCGAGAATGCTGAACCTCGCTTTGAAATGCCACGCAGCAGCAGCAGCGTGATTCCGAATTCTCCGGCGGCCGGCTAAGAGAGGGGGCAAAGACTGTCGTTGTTTCACCGGTGATCGGCGGTCTCGGTGCTCTCGTGGCCGGCGATGGCAACAGTCAATCTGCAACACAAGTCGCAGGTAGTCCCAGGTAATTAGGTCCAGGTAACAAGGAGACAAGGCAAGATGGCAACACGTTTTATGACGGATCCCCACGCGATGCGGGACATGGCGGGCCGCTTTGAGGTGCACGCCCAGACGGTCGAGGACGAGGCCCGCAGGATGTGGGCGTCCGCGCAGAACATTTCCGGTGCGGGCTGGAGCGGCATGGCGGAGGCGACCTCGCTGGACACCATGACCCAGATGAATCAAGCGTTCCGCAACATCGTGAACATGCTGCACGGGGTGCGCGACGGGCTGGTTCGTGACGCCAACAACTACGAGCAGCAAGAGCAGGCTTCCCAGCAGATTCTCGGCAGTTAACTTTGATCGCGGCGAAAGCCGCTGCAGCGCAATAACTTTCACAAGCTAAGGAGAACAGGTTCGATGACGATCAACTATCAGTTCGGCGATGTCGACGCCCACGGTGCCATGATCCGGGCACAGGCCGCATCGCTTGAAGCGGAGCACCAGGCCATTGTTCGCGATGTATTGGTTGCGGGGGACTTCTGGGGCGGCGCCGGTTCGGTGGCGTGCCAGGAGTTCATTACCCAGCTGGGTCGCAACTTCCAGGTGATCTACGAGCAGGCCAACGCCCACGGGCAGAAGGTGCAGGCCGCCGGCAGCAACATGGCGCAAACCGACAGCGCCGTCGGCTCCAGCTGGGCCTGAGGCGGATCGAAGCAGACTCGGTCTGCGACTGCGCACGCCAGCGTGCGGGGAAACCCGTGCGCTGGCGTGCGCAGTTTTATGCCGTCAGACCGGGGCAGACGGTGCCGTATGCGGGCCTAGAACCGCCCTCCGCCCCCAAAGAACCCGCCGTCGGAACTGCCCGGTGCGGTCGAGGAACCGCCGAACGAGGTGGGGCTCCACCCACCCAACCCGCCTCTGGCGCCTCCGCTGAGTAGGTCGCCGATGATGATGCCACCGAGGATCGCGCCGGCGTTGCTGCCGCCGCGACTGGTGTAGGCGCGCTGGGCCGATTGCACGTCGGCATTGGCCAGCGCCTGCGCGTGTGCGGCCAGCGTCGAGGCCCCGTTGGCGTAGGTGATCGCTTCGGTCAGGTTGCTCGATTTCTGCTCATGTGCGGCTTGCAGCTGGCGTTTCGCCTCGGCGAGCCGGGTGCGGGCCTCGGGCCCGATACTGCCGCGGCGGGTGTCGATGTAATCCGAGACGGCGCGCACCCGCGACTCGGCGGTGAACAGCGCCTGTTCGAACGAACGGTTGAGCCGATCGGCGTTTGCCCGCTCTTCGGCCAGGGTGGTCAGGAGCCGGTCCAGGTCAGCGTCGGCCTTCGTTAGCTGGGCAAATACCGCCAGCGGATCAACGGCTCCGCCACCGCGTGCGCGGTCGAGGGCCCTGGCCGCCGCATCGCGGGCCGCGATCAGGTCACCGGTGTGGGCGGACTGCGGCTTTTGCGCCTGGTGTAGGAGTTCATTGGCGCGTTTGATGCCCGCCTGGATGTCGGCTACCACCGAGGGCAGCGAGTCGACGGCGTGCCGGATATCGGTGGCCGCGCTATCCACCGCATCGAGCAGCGCCCGGGCCTGCCCGAGCGCCGACTCGGCGGCACGGACGGCATCCACCAGGCCGGTCTGTTGTCCGCTCACCGCCTGGGCGGCCAGATTACGGGCCGCGCTGATGTTGCGGTCGGCAAACGCCAGCCGCTCGGTGGCCGTGGTGGGGTTGCCGGCGATCGACGCTAGCGCCGCAGCATCGAATTCGTTGTGCAGCTCCGCTAGCCGCTGTTCGGTCGGGCCGATCCGGGTGGTGAGTTCGACGTAGCGCTGGGTGAGCAGATCGAGCCGGGCCGGGGCGTTGATCACCAAATCGCGCAGCTTCTCGAAGGCCTCGGTTTGCGAGGTGAGTTCGCGGTCGGCGTTCGCCGCCGACACGATCACTCGGGTGAGTAGTTCACGCCGCTGCATCGGCGTCTCGGGTGTGCTGTCGTCCAGTTGTTGGCGCACGGTGAACGCCTGGGACAGAGCCGCTTTGGCGTTGTTCACCGCTTGGGTAAACGGTGCCGTTCGTTGTTCGCCGAACTCATCGATCGCGAGCGCGAGCTCGTTGGAGCTGGTGCGCAACGCATTGTCGACGCTCACCACCATCGACCTGGAGAGGTCATCGAGGGCATCCAGTGGCACGGCGGCCAGCGCCACCTGGTCGGTGGGGTCGACGCGTCGTGCCGCGGCCAGCGCGTCGACGCGCCGCCGGCGGCTGCGGTAGCGCATCACGACCAGCAGGATCGCCACGGCGATGACGATGAGGCCAAGCGCCACCAGCAACAACACCCGATTGGACGAGCTGGGTGACCTGTCGAGTCCGTTCGCCGCCGCAATGGCCGCACCGCCGTAGTCGCCGTCGTGCAGCGCAGGTTCGATCTGATTGCGCCGGAGGTTGGCGACCTGACTTTCGCTGATGCCCGGCAACGTGGATGGCACCAGGAAGGCATAGGCACGATCGACGGTGGCCACGGCCAGCAGCGCGTCATAGTTACCCAACTCGCTGGTCCGCATAGTGCGCTGCGCCCAGTTGACCGCACTCTGTCCGGAGAAGTTGTCAACGTAGACCACCCACAGCCGGATGCGGCGATCGGTGTAGAGCCGGTCGACGGCTGACTTCACCGCGGTGCGACCGGAATCAGTCAGCACG
The DNA here is from genome assembly GCF_963853665.1 of Mycobacterium decipiens. Taxonomy (NCBI): domain Bacteria; kingdom Bacillati; phylum Actinomycetota; class Actinomycetes; order Mycobacteriales; family Mycobacteriaceae; genus Mycobacterium; species Mycobacterium decipiens. The sequence continues at coordinate 3,420,963 of NZ_OY970459.1, read as the reverse complement.
CCAGCATTGTCGGTCACGTAGGCCGACAGCCGGAACGGTGGTTGCGCGTCGGCGGGCGGCGCCAGCAGGAGGCCGGTGATAAGTACTGTCAGGATCACGCCGAGCGGGCGAGCGATACGCATATCGTCAATTTAGACGGCCTCCCTGGCAGACTGTGGGTCGGTGAGCACCAGTGAGCACGACCCCTACGACGACTTCGACCGCCAGCGGCGGGTACCCGAAGCGCCGAAGACTGCGGGTCTGCCGGGCACGGAGGACCTGCACCGCCCCGACTTCGCCCGGGACCGGGCCCGGGTGCTACATAGCGCCGCGCTGCGCCGGCTGGCCGACAAGACACAGGTTGTCGGACCCCGGGAAGGTGACACTCCGCGCACCCGGCTGACCCACTCGTTGGAAGTGGCCCAGATTGGGCGCGGAATGGCGATCGGGCTGGGCTGCGACCTAGACCTGGTCGAACTGGCCGGTCTGGCCCACGACATCGGGCACCCACCCTACGGGCACAACGGTGAGCGGGCGCTCGATGAAGTCGCGGCCCACCACGGCGGTTTCGAAGGCAACGCGCAGAATTTCCGCATCCTGACCAGCCTAGAGCCCAAAGTTCTTGATGCACAGGGACTTAGTGCGGGGCTGAACCTGACTCGCGCGTCGCTGGACGCGGTCACCAAGTATCCGTGGACGCGTGGTGACCGGCTCGAGGACGGGCGAGGCAAGTTCGGTTTCTACGATGACGACCGCGAATCGGCGGCGTGGGTCCGGCACGGTGCCCCCGCGGATCGGATCTGTCTGGAAGCCCAGGTGATGGACTGGGCCGACGATGTCGCGTATTCGGTACACGATGTGGAGGACGGCGTCGTCTCCGAACGCATCGACCTGCGCGTGCTCGCCGCCGACGAGGACGCTGCCGCGTTGGCGAAGTTGGGGGAGCGCGAATTCTCCCGGGTGAGCGCCGACGAGTTGATGGCGGCCGCGCGGCGGCTGTCGGGGCTGCCGGTGGTGGCCGCGGTCGGCAAGTATGACGCCACCTTGTCGGCGTCGGTCGCGCTCAAGCGGTTGACCAGCGAGCTGGTTGGCCGGTTTGTCTCGGCCGCGATCGCGACCACCCGCGCGGCGGCCGGTCCCGGGCGGCTGGTGCGCTACCAGGCCAACCTGCGGGTGCCCGACCTGGTGCGCGCCGAGGTCGCGCTACTGAAAATCCTGGCGCTGCAGTTCATCATGTCCGACCCTCGGCATCTGGAAACGCAGGCCCGGCAGCGCGAACGTATCCACCGGGTGGCGCACTGGCTGTACGCGGGGGCACCGCAGACGCTCGACCCGTTTTTTGCCGCGGTGTTCAACACCGCCGCCGACGATGGAGCCCGATTGCGGGTCGTCGTCGATCAGATCGCCTCCTACACCGAGGGCCGGTTGGAACGCATCGACGCCGATCGGCTTGGTGTCAACAGGAACGCTTTAGACTGAGCCGATGTCCGGCCGGATCTCCGATCGCGATATCGCGGCCATCCGCGCGGGGGCCGGTATCGAGGATGTCGTCGGCGACTACGTGCAGCTGCGGCGCGCCGGCGCAGATTCACTGAAGGGTCTGTGCCCGTTCCATAACGAGAAGTCCCCGTCATTTCATGTGCGACCCAACCATGGCCACTTCCACTGCTTCGGCTGCGGTGAAGGCGGCGACGTGTATGCGTTCATCCAGAAAATCGAACACGTCAGCTTCGTCGAAGCGGTTGAGCTGCTCGCCGACCGCATCGGCCACACGATCAGCTATACCGGCGCGGCCACCAGCGTGCAGCGCGACCGCGGCAGTCGCAGCAGGCTCATCGCCGCCAATGCGGCCGCGGCAGAGTTCTACGCCCAGGCGCTCGAGTCGGACGAGGCGGCCCCGGCTCGCCAGTACCTGACCGAGCGCAGCTTCGATGCGTCGGCGGCTCGGCACTTCGGCTGCGGGTTCGCACCGTCGGGCTGGGAATCGTTGACAAAGCATCTGCAGCGCAAGGGTTTTGAGTTCAAAGAACTGGAAGCGGCGGGACTTTCCCGGCAGGGTCGCCGCGGCCCGATGGACCGGTTTCACCGCCGCCTGCTGTGGCCCATCCGCACCTCGGCCGGTGAGGTGATCGGGTTCGGGGCCCGGCGACTGTTCGACGACGACCCGATGGAGGCCAAGTACGTCAATACGCCCGAGACATCGCTGTACAAGAAATCGTCGGTGATGTTCGGCATCGACTTGGCCAAACGCGATATCGCCAAGGGACATCAGGCGGTGGTGGTGGAGGGCTACACCGACGTGATGGCCATGCATCTGGCCGGGGTTACCACCGCGGTGGCGTCGTGCGGGACCGCGTTCGGCGACGAGCACCTGGCGATGTTGCGCAGACTGATGATGGACGACAGTTTCTTCCGCGGCGAGCTGATCTATGTTTTCGACGGCGATGAGGCTGGCCGCGCCGCCGCGCTCAAGGCCTTCGGCGGTGAGCAGAAGCTGGCGGGTCAGTCTTTTGTCGCGGTGGCTCCGGACGGCATGGACCCCTGCGACCTGCGGCTGAAGTGCGGCGACGGTGCTCTGCGCGACCTCGTGGCACGGCGAACCCCGTTGTTCGAGTTCGCGATTCGCACCGCGATTGCCGAGATGGACCTGGACAACGCCGAGGGTAGGGTGGCCGCGCTGCGTCGCTGCGTACCGATGGTGGGTCAGATCAAGGACCCCACGCTGCGTGACGAGTACGCCCGTCAGCTCGCCGGCTGGGTCGGTTGGGCCGACGTCGCGCAGGTCATCGGCCGGGTGCGGGGCGAAGCCAAGGGATCCAAGCAGCCCAGGCGGGGCGGCCCGGGATCGAAGACCATCGGCCGAGGGGCGCCGGAGCCCACCGACAGCCCCCCGGCCGAACCCGCGGCCCGGCCCGACCCGCGTGACCCAACCCTGTGGCCGCAACGGGAGGCACTCAAGTCGGCGTTGCAGTACCCGGCGCTGGCCGGCCCGGTGTTCGACACCCTGACCGTCGAAAGCTTCACCCACCCCGGATACGCGGCGGTGCGCACGGCCATCGACGCGGCGGGCGGTACCTCGAGCGGCCTGAGCGGGGCGCAGTGGATGGATATGGTGCGCCAACAGACCACGTCGGCCTTGACCGCGGGTCTGATCAGCGAGCTGGGGGTAGAGGCGATTGCGGTCGACGACGACAAGCTGCCGCGCTATATCGCCGGCGTGCTGGCCCGACTGCAGGAGGTTTGGATGGGCCGGCAGATCGCCGAAGTGAAGTCCAAACTGCAGCGCATGTCGCCGATCGAGCAGGGCGATGAGTATCACGCGCTGTTCGGCGACCTGGTCGCCATGGAGGCTTATCGACGCAGCCTGCTGGAGCAGGCCAGCGGCGACGATCTCACCGCGTGAGGATCAGGGCGCGGGTTTCGGCTGCCGCTCGACCGGGTGTTCGACTCCGCGCTGCACAACGGCGGTCTGGTTGTCGATCTCGGCCAGGGTGACGAACCCCGAATCGGGTGAAATCCGATTGGCGATCTTGCGACGGCCCCCTTCGATGACCGCCCTGGCCATGGGACTGCTGGTGAGTGCGCGATAGGTGCCGGCGATCTGCTCGTAGCGGCGGCGGCCGGCCTTTGCGCCCAGCACGTAACCCAGTCCCAGCACGGCGACAAACCCGATCAAAGCGGTCCCCTCCGAGTAGACAGTGCGGTTGGTTCCATCCTGCCTCACGCCCCCGGTGGGGCGCGCGCCCGATCCCTCGAGTGGGCGCAGCGGGTCGCTACCATGTGGTCTAGTTGGGCGCCCTATGCCAGTACGCTAGAGTCGTCCCGCGATGTGCGCGAGCATTCGCATGGACTTGCTGGTCCCCTGTAGCTCAATTGGCAGAGCGTTCGGCTGTTAACCGAAGGGTTGGAGGTTCGAGTCCTCCCGGGGGAGCCCTTGCTCAGCTGGACCCTGTTTCCTTAGTTGGACCTGTTTCCTTAGTTGGACCTTTTCCTTAGATGGAGAAGTCCTCGCCGTGCCATACCCCGGCTTCGGGCGGTCGGATGACGCGTCCGGTCTCGGGGCCATCACCCTGGGCTTCCAGCCGGGCCACCCGGGTTAGCAGGGAATCGAGGCTGGCTCCCACGAGATCGGGCAACCTCCAGTCGTACGGGCCGCCGGGGCCGGGTTCGCTGTGGCCGATGACCTGCCCCGGAACGCCCACGACCACCGAGCCCGGCGGGACAGTTCTGACCACGACGGCGTTCGCGCCGATCCGGCTGTCTTCGCCGATCTTGATCGCACCGAGGACCTTGGCCCCGGCGCCGATGGTGACGCGGTGACCGACGGTGGGATGGCGTTTCCCGCTGTCCATGCCGCTGCCGCCGAGAGTGACGCCGTGGTACATGGTGACGTCGTCGCCTACCTCCGCGGTTTCTCCGATCACCACGCCGGTCGCGTGGTCGATGAATACGCGGGCACCGATGACGGCACCGGGGTGGATGTCGACACCGGTCAGGATGCGGGTGAGTTCGGCGAATGCCCGTGCGAGCAGCCTGGCGCCACGCTGCCACAGCCAGTGGCTGAGGCGGTGGCCCCACACGGCGTGCACACCGGGGTAGCAGAAGATGACTTCCAGCGCGGTGGGGGCAGCCGGATCCCGCTCCCGGGCTGCCCGGATGTCACCCTGCATGGCGCGTAGCACGGCTAGTCAGCCACGTCGGCGAACAACGGCGTGCTCAGATAGCGTTCGCCGAAGTCGGGGAGGACAACGACGACGAGCTTTCCGGCGTTTTCGGGCCGGCGGGCCACCTGCAGGGCGGCTACCACGGCTGCGCCCGAGGAGATTCCGACCAGCAATCCCTCTTCCCGGGCCAGTCGGCGGGCCAAGTTGAGCGCGTCATCGTTGCCGACGGTGACGATCTCGTCGACGAGGTCCTGGTCGAGTACCGGCGGGACGAACCCGGCACCGATGCCCTGGATCGGGTGCGGCCCCTTCTGACCGCCGGAGAGAACCGGCGACGCGGCCGGCTCCACCGCCACGAATCGCGCCGACGGCTTGCGTTCCTTGATGACCTGGGCGACGCCGGTAATGGTGCCTCCGGTGCCGACTCCGGCAACGAAGATGTCGACCTTGCCGTCGGTGTCGCGCCAGACCTCTTCGGCGGTCGTGGCGCGGTGGATTGCCGGGTTCGCCGGGTTCTCGAACTGCTGGGGCACGAAATACCGTTGATCGGTCTTGGCCAGTTCCTCGGCCTTGGCGATGGCGCCCGGCATGCCGTCCGCACCCGGAGTCAGGATGAGTTCGGCGCCAAATGCGCGTAGCAGCATTCGTCGCTCAATGCTCATCGTTTCGGGCATGGTCAGCACGCACCGGTAGCCGCGTGCCGCACACACCATGGCCAGGGCGATGCCGGTGTTGCCGCTGGTCGGTTCGAGGATGACCGTATCCGGCTTGATCAAACCTGCCTGCTCGGCCGCGTCGAGCATGGCAACCCCGATACGGTCTTTCACGCTGTTGGCCGGGTTGAAGAACTCCAGCTTGGCGACGATATCGGCTACGGCGCCGTCGGTGACCCGGCGCAGCCGGACCAGCGGTGTTCGCCCGATGAGTTGTGTGACGTCCTCGGCGATGCTCATCTGCTTTCCTCAACGGTGTCGGTCCGGGCCTTGTCGCCCGCCCAGCTGATGTCGAACTCGATAGTTACATCTGTAGGCACGGTCAGTGCGACCGGTGTGTATCGCTGCGGTGCCCCGTCTAGCGCCACGGCGGTCAGCACCCGCCCACCGAGGCTGTGTGGTGGTGTTGCGGTCAGGGTCGTTGCCGATGCGCCCGGCGCTCGGCGTAGGTAGAAGTGTGCACCTGGTTGGACCACGTCGTCGATGGCCACGCCGTCGGCGTCGACGAGTCGGTAGCCGTCGGTGACGCTGAGCGTCAAGGGGATTGACACGTGAAACGGTCCGATGAGTTCCGCCAGGGCGGTCGCGTGGGTGTCGACCAGGCGAGGTTCGTCGTTGTGGCGACCGGCGTTGTGTGCTCCGGCCAGCAGGTAGTCGTATAGGTGCACCACTCGGTCGGCATTGCGGCAGTGGCCGGTACCGGTGAGCCAGAAGCGGACATGGTCGATTTCGGGAGTAGCGGCGTTGGTTGTCGCGATCAACCGGTAGTAGCGGTAGCCGCGTCCGCTGCGGCCATGAGTACTGGCGCAGAGCGTGCTGCCGACGCCAAGTGTGCGCTTGTGGCGGCCCTTTCCGGCGGGTGCGGTCAGTTGGGAACCGGAAATATCTTGCCAAACAACACCATTGGCTGACTTCTGCAGCTTGATGGTGACCGCTGCGTCAGAAGCCGTCCACACCGAGTAGCCGCCCAGTTGTGGTTGCCCGTCGAATTCGAACGTGAACACCGGGCCGGACGCACGGTGCACCGCCACGGGCACGTTCAGCGCCCGGGTGTCCAGGGCCAGGCCGTTCGTCAACTGCCAGATCGCGGCCTGGGTTCCGGCTATCGCCTCGTGCTCGCTGATGTTGGCCGGTCCCAGCGGATAGCCGGCCTGGCGCAGTCGTCGGCTCAGTTCGGCGGTCGGAAGCATCGGGTAGGAGTGGCGCAGGATCCACGCCACCTCGGTCTCGCAGGCACGTGCCCGCAGGTGAGGCACCGCAGACCAGGTCCCCAGGTGATAGCGCGACGGGCGCCCCGGTGCGACGCCGGTGAAATCCAGAGAGTACCCACGCAGGTTGGGATTGAGCCGGATCAGATCCGTGCGCGCTGACGTACCGTCGGCGAACACGATCCTGTCCACCGTATGGGAGTAGGTGCCGCCCCGGTAGCGGGTCATGTGCGGGAGTTTGGTCGCCGGCCGGACCAGTACGCGTCGACGGGTCGCCACCCGCGCCACGGCACGGTCGGGAATGAACAGCACGGTCATGGGTTGTTGATCTTCCTGAAAGACTCGTGACTGGGGTGCAGCTGCGCGCCGCGGGGCGGACTCGGATTTCCACCCGTTTGCGGGCAAGAGCGCGAGGATTACTGCGGGCGCCAGGTGTCAACAACAACAACAGCGCACGGCGATGCGGCGCGGGGGGACAAAGCGCAGCTGTACGGCCTGTTGCATAGGCCCACTATAAGGGCATGGGTTTACCGGGGCCACTTCGCCTATTTGCCTCACACCCGCATTAAACCTTTTGCCCCAGTTTTGCCATTGCATAGGCTCGGCCCGCCCGAGTGGGCAGGTCAGACACCCGCCGCTGTATTCGGCCATCAAGCATGGAAGGACCACCATGACCCTGCCCAAAAACGGGCCGCAAACTGAGTCACAGGCACTCGGTGATCTTGCCGCCAGGCAGCTGGCCAACGCGACGAAAACCGTTCCGCAGCTTTCGACCATCACGCCGCGCTGGTTGTTGCATCTACTCAGCTGGGTGCCGGTGGAAGCCGGCCTCTACCGGGTGAACCGCGTGGTCAACCCCGAGCGGGTCGCCGTCAAGGCCGAAGAGGGTGCCGGCACCGACGGCCCACTGCCGGAGACCTACGTGGACTATGAGACCAGTCCGCGCGAATACACGCTGCGGACGATTTCGACTCTGCTCGACATCCACACCCGGGTATCCGACCTGTACTCGAGTCCGCACGACCAGATTACGCAGCAGCTGCGCCTGACCATCGAGACGATCAAGGAACGCCAGGAATTTGAACTGGTTAATAGCCCCGAGTATGGGCTGCTTGCCCAGGCGACTCCAGCGCAGACCATCCAAACGCTCGCCGGTGCCCCGACACCCGACGACCTCGACGCGCTGATCACGAAGGTCTGGAAGACGCCCAGCTTTTTTCTGACGCACCCACAGGGCATTGCGGCGTTCGGTCGGGAGGCCACCTACCGCGGTGTGCCGCCGCCGGTCGTGAGCCTGTTCGGGGCGCAATTCATCACCTGGCGCGGCATTCCCCTGATTCCGTCGGACAAGGTGCCAGTACAGGACGGCAAGACCAAATTCCTCCTGGTCCGCACCGGCGAGGAACGCCAAGGAGTCGTGGGCTTGTTCCAACCCGGCCTGGTCGGCGAGCAGGCGCCGGGGCTGTCGGTGCGGTTCACCGGCATCAACCAATCGGCGATCGCGACCTACCTAGTCACCCTGTACACGTCGTTGGCGGTGCTCACCGACGACGCGCTGGCCGTTCTCGACGACGTCGCCGTGGATCAGTTCCATGAGTACAAGTGAGGACCCGTCGGTACCGGTTCCCTTGATCGGTGTCGCGGATATCTACCTCCCGGCATCCTTGGCTCCGCGGGGGAACGTGCCGACCGCGGCCGTGGCGGATCCTTTCCTGCCGCCCGGTGTCGCCGATTTGGCTGCCTTCGCGGTACCGACTTCGGGCATCGTGTCGACGGTGCCGGGGGTGCTGGCCGGGGTGACGCCGACCGCTCCGGTGCCGCGGTTGGCCGACGAGCATCAGGTGTTCGACGTCAACGCCATCCGAGCGGACTTCCCGATCCTGAAAGAGACCAGCAACGGAAAGCCGCTGATCTGGTTCGATAATGCCGCGACCACTCAGAAGCCGCAGGCGGTGATTGATCGGCTGTCGTACTTTTACGCGCACGAGAACTCCAACATCCACCGCGCGGCACACGAGTTGGCCGCCCGGGCGACAGACGCCTACGAAGAGGCCCGTGCGAGGGTGGCGCGATTCATCGGTGCGTCCAAGGACGAGGAGATCATCTTCCTGCGCGGCACCACCGAAGCCATCAACCTCGTCGCCTACGCCTGGGGCGGCAAGCATTTAGGTCCCGGCGACGAGATCGTCATCACGCATCTGGAGCATCACGCGAATATCGTTCCGTGGCAACTAATTTCGCAGAAGACGGGGGCGATACTCAAAGTCGCCCCGGTTGACGACGCGGGCAACCTGCTGATGTCGGAATTCGAGGATCTGTTGGGTCCGAGAACAAAGCTGGTTGCCGCGACTCAGGTTTCGAATGCGCTGGGCACCGTGACGCCGGTCGACAAGATCGTCGAGTTGGGGCACCGCTACGGTGCGCGGGTGCTGATCGATGGCGCCCAGTCGATTCCGCACCTGCCGGTCGACGTTGCTGCGCTTGGCGTCGACTTCTTTGTGTTCTCCGGACATAAGATTTACGGTCCCACCGGGATTGGTGTGCTCTACGGTCGCGAGGATGCGCTAAACGAGACGCCGCCGTGGCAGGGTGGCGGCAACATGATCGCTGACGTCACGCTGGAACGGTCGTTATTTCAAGGACCTCCGAACAAATTCGAGGCCGGTACCGGCAACATCGCCGACGCCGTCGGACTGGGTGAGGCGCTGCGGTACGTCCAGCGGGTGGGCATCAACCGCATTGCTGCCTACGAGCACGCGTTGCTGGAGTATGCGACCCCGCGCCTGGCCGGCATACCAGGTGTTCGGCTGGTGGGCACCGCAATTGAGAAGGCGAGCGTGCTGTCGTTCGTGCTGGCCGGACACGACCCACTCGCGGTGGGCAAGGCACTCAACGCCGAAGGCATCGCGGTGCGCGCCGGCCATCACTGCGCACAGCCGATTCTGCGCCGCCTCGGGCTTGAAGCTACGGTTCGCCCGTCGGTCGCGTTTTACAACACGTACCAGGAGATCGATGTCTTCATCGACGCGGTGCGTCGCATAGCCGAGGGCTAAAAACGACCAAATCCGCTGACCCCGCCGGTGTTGCCGCCTAAGGTTTCACCACAGATCGCCATCGCATTCGCCTAGATCGGGGCCCGCATGAACCGCACGCAGCTCCTCACCCTCGTTGCCACCGGCCTAGGCCTGTTCATGATCTTTCTTGACGCGCTGATCGTAAACGTGGCGCTGCCTGACATTCAGCGCAGCTTCGACGTGGGAGAAGACGGCCTGCAATGGGTGGTGGCCTCCTACAGCCTGGGCATGGCGGTGTTCATCATGTCGGCGGCCACGCTCGCCGACCTCCACGGCCGCCGCCGCTGGTACTTGACGGGCATTTCGCTGTTCACGCTGGGATCCGTCGCGTGCGGGGTGGCGCCCTCCATGGCGGTGCTGACCGCCGCGCGGGGCGTGCAGGGCCTGGGCGCGGCGATCGTCAGCGTGACCTCGCTCGCCCTGGTCAGCGCGGCGTTTCCGGAGGCGAAGGAGAAGGCACGAGCAATAGGGATCTGGACCGCCATCGCCAGCGTCGGCACGACGGCGGGCCCGACGCTGGGCGGTCTGCTGGTGGATCAGTGGGGGTGGCGCAGCATCTTCTATGTCAACGTGCCGATGGGCGTACTCGTGCTCCTGCTGACGCTGGGTTTCGTCGAGGAATCACGCAACGAGCGGGCACGCCGCTTCGACCTGTCCGGGCAGCTGCTGTTCATCGCAACCGTGGGGGCCTTTGTGTACGCGATCATCGAAGGCCCCCAGGTCGGCTGGACGTCGCCGCAGACCATCGTGCTGCTCTTGACGGCTGCCATCTGCTGTGCCCTCTTCCTCTGGCTCGAGCGCAGATCGTCGAATCCGATGATGGATCTGACCCTGTTCCGCGACACCTCGTACGCACTGGCCATCGGGACCATCTGCACAGTGTTCTTCGCTGTGTACGGGATGCTGCTGCTCACCACCCAGTTCCTGCAGAACGTACGCGGCTATACCCCGAGCACGACCGGCCTCATGATTCTTCCGTTCAGCGCGGCCGTGGCGATCGTGTCGCCTCTGGTTGGGCAACTGGTTGGCCGGATCGGAGCACGTCTTCCCATCCTCGCGGGGCTGTGCATGTTGATGTTGGGCCTGCTCACGCTGATCGTCAGCGAGCACCGGAGCTCGGCCTTGGTCCTGGTCGGGCTGGGCATGTGCGGCACCGGCGTCGCGCTGTGCCTGACGCCGATCACGACCGTGGCCATGACGGCGGTTCCCGCAGAACGTGCGGGCATGGCGTCCGGCATCATGAGCGCGCAGCGGGCGATCGGCTCGACGATCGGTTTTGCGGTCCTGGGCTCTGTCCTGGCGGCCTGGCTTTCGGCCACACTCGAGCCCCATCTGGAGCCCGCGGTGCCCGACCCGGTCCAGCGGCACGTCATTGCCGAGATCATTATCGACAGCGCCAATCCGCGAGCCCACGTCGGCGGAATCGTCCCTCGGCGCCACATCAAGCATCGCGACCCCGTTGCGATCGCTGAGGAGGATTTCATCGAAGGCATCCGCGTGGCTTTCCTTGTCGCCACCGCAACACTGGCCTTTGTGTTCCTCGCCGGCTGGCGCTGGTTCCCGCGTAACATCGACGCCGCGGGCAGCGCCGCCAAACGCGAGGCAACGCATACCACCGATCTTTGAGTGCACTCGTAGAACGTGTTAGGAAAGTACGCCTTCGAGACGTGGGTCCACCCGGCAGAATCCGAAGGCGATACGCCCGATGTGTTGGACGATCCTCTTCTAGCCTCCGGGGCGAAGCGTTTCAGCTCAGCGGACTCTTCGGTCGTGATCCCGGGCCGTGCGCCGGCATCGACCTGGGCCTGGCGAAACCACATGCGCACCGTCTCCGCGCAGCTTCGGTGGGTACCTTCTCGACGAACCACCTGACATGACTCCAACCTTCCCAAGAAGTGGAGTCTCCGGACGAGCCGGGGCAATTCACGATGACGACGGGCCGTGGGTTGAGGCCGAGTCTTAATCGAAACGGACGAGTCTAGCTGAAGCGGTATTCTTAAAGGTGCTTTGAATAACAATCCAAACCCCTAAACGCAAGATCAATTCACCAAAGTATCGACGGATCACTGTTCGCAGTATTCAGCGACTTGAGCCGAATTGCGGCAAGTACGCGAAAGCGCTCGACCGAGACAAGTGTGCTTAGCGTTTCCTTCCGTGCGTATCCCGCATCTGTCCTCACCGTTTCCCAGCGCACGCCAGACGGTGCCGTGGTCGACGCCGAGAGGTACGCCGATCTTGGCCAGCGACATCTGGTCGTCGGCGAGTCGTTGATCGCGGATGGGGACGCCGGCTTCGCGCAGTAGGCCGATGACGCTGCCCTTGCTGACGCTGAAGGCGACGGCTACCGAGGTGGACGGTTCGTGTGCCTCGTGTCGCGCGATGATCTCGGCGATGATGTCCGTTTCGAGCCGCTGGTCGAGCTTGACCGGTCTGGGCGGCCTGGCTCAAGTCCGTCGCGCGGGCGCGTGGAATTGAACCGCCATAGCCCCTGACCAGGGATTTTGCTAAAAGGCTCAGATGGCTACGGATCTCTGGAACGTGTCAAGTCTCGAGTACCGTCGCAGCAGCTCGGCCAGGCGAGGCACGGTTGAGGGGGCTATTCTGGGCTGCTTATCGCCTGGAGGGCGACACCAAGTCAGCGTCCCAAGTCCCCGGCACCATCGGCACGGGCGGGCTGCCGCCAAACGCATCGTTGGCCAGTGTGGCTAGGCCGGCTGCCGCGGCGGTGGTCTGCTTGCGTGCGGTTCCGGCGAAACCCGGGGTTCGCGCGCACCCATCCGAGGCGAGGAGTGCGACCCGGTGCTTGCCCGACGAACGACTCGGGTCTTGGTCGGTATCGGGCTCTAGGTCCGCGTATTCGTAACCGCGGCTGATCTTTTTGAGCTTGGCCGGCCGGCGCCGCTGCAATCGGGCTGGTTGCTGGGCCGCCGCCGCGGCCGCCGGGGCCTCGGCGCTATCGGGCTCCGGTGCCTTCTTTCGGGCGCTGGTGCCGGGCGCCTTCCTGGCAGCCGGGGTGAAGCCGCCCGCCAGGTAGGCGTGGCCTTCCATACCCACACCGGTCACCGATGGTGATGCGGGGGCGGGGGCCGGCACGGTCGAAGCCGTAGGGGCGGGGGCCGACACGCTCGAAGCCGCGGTGCCGGTCGCGGGGGTAGGTGTCGCAAATGGGGTGGCGGTGGGCGCCGGGGGCGGGGGCGGGGGCGGGGGCGGGGGCGGAGCAAGCGCTGCGCCGGGCGGCGCGGGTGGCGGGCCAACGGCGAGCGATGAACCATCCGGTGGTACGAATCCAGCGCTCGACGGCGGCACCACCGATGGAGGAACGCCAGTCAAAACGCCCCCGAGTAGCATAGGCACGTATTCGGCCGTGAGCTGCGTCAATGTAGCCACGAATTGCGTGACAAGTGACCCAATGAACGAAATCGCGTGCATAACCATCGTTAACGAATACACGACCGCGTTATACACAGCATACACCCACTGAATAATCGTGGTGACAAGGTTGTAGATTGATGCTATCGCCGATGCAATCATACCGACCGCGTTGTAGACGGCAACAGCGTAAAAAATGCGGAGCGCCCAGCCGAGAGCACGATCAACAAAAGTGATGATGTTGCCGATAAGGCTAAACGTCTGGCCAACGAAATTGGCGAGTTGACTGAGCGCCGCAATCATCAATTGGGGGATCGTGGCGGGCTCAGCTTCCACGACGTCGGCGTTCTCGACGACCACCAGGGCTCGGTCGCCGCCGACGTCAACATCATCGTCGAAGACTTCCTCAATGAGCGGTCCATCGTTATATTCGGGACGTTCCACAAGGGCGTTCTGATTACCGTTGTCATCGACAGGATCGTCGTCGGGTTCCTCAATTATCGGTCCGGCCGCCTCATTCTCATACTGCTCAGGGCCTCGCAGCATCAGCGGCGCGGGGCGGTTACGTGGTGCGTTCAACACCACCGCCATATTTGCGTGCTGCTGATACAACTGCATCGACATCGCCGCCTGGATCCACATCCGCGCATAGTCGGCTTCATTGATCGTAAGCGGGATCGTATTGATCCCAAAGAAGTTCGTCGACAGCAACGCCACATTGGCGGCGCGGTTAACGGACAACTCTGCCAGCGTTGGCATCTCCGCCAACGCAACGGAATACGCCGCCGCCGCCTGCTGATGTGCGACAGCCTGCTGTTGGCTTTCCTGGCCGGCCTCCTCCAACCACTCCAGGTAGCGCCCATGCGCACCCCGATAGCTCTGCGAACTCGGGCCCTCCCACGGCACGACAGCCAGCTCATTGCCGAGTTCTTGTGCCGCCCAGTCGTACTCAAGGCCTAGCTGTTGCCATGCCCCGCCTGCGTCCAGTAGCGGGCCGGGACCCGGGCCGAAGCTCAGCGCGGTCGAATGCACCTCCGGCGGCTGACCCATCCAGAGCATGGGCACGGCTGTGAAGACCGAGAGTAAGAAAGGCAGCGTCACCTCAACACGCCTATCGACATGTACGAAGTCGCCGCGGCATCACTGGCCGCACAGCTAACCCCGGACTCAGCGACACTGACCCCCCGACGGGCCGTCACCCCGCACCGCCATGGTTCGGCACCGGAGGAGGGTTCGGTCTCCCCCGATTGACTTGCGGCGGAGCTGGTACGCGTGAATTGTGTGGCGCGGCGTTGGCGATCCCAGCCGTCGTGCCAACACCGACGGTTCCGAGCGCACTGGCGAGCATGGAGCCGGCCAATACTTTCCTGATCTTGATGTGTCATACGCGATACCTTTCGCGAAGAGCGAGCATGGAACGGTTCTATGAGACTGCGTAGAACGCAGTTTGACCATGCAAGCATCTTACGATGTCGCTGTGAGTCGCCTGTTGGGCACCAGCTTTGAATCGCGTTGGTCGTCGCGGAGAACACCTTGCTCTCGCGCATCATGTTGAGGCACAGCCATTTCCGCTTGCGCGGGCTGGTGAGCACCGAGCCCTCGGGGGGTCCGCAGGAGCGCCAGACGAGTTCCATGATCAACGCGCTGCACCGAGTCGACCACGACACCGTCGCGATCGAGAAGCAACGAACTACCGTCAACCATGCCCGCGTTGCTTGCTGTTCTGGATGCCTGAACGACACCCAGCTCACCAGGGCGCGGGCTCTCGACCAATCACCGACACGACACAATGTGCGACAAGCGCCACACCCCTACCAACTGCGAAGAGCCCTGTACGCATACCGGTGCGTGCGGGTCGATAGTCGTGACGACGGCGAACGGCATCGGCGGCATGCTTGCGTGAGGGGAATCTGAATGAGGATGTCAAGCCGCTACGGTGACGGGTGTGGGCATTTTGAGAGTGAATTCGCGGCCGTCGCGCAGCAGTGCCCAGAGCGCGTCGACGAGGCGACGGGCCGGGGCCAGGAGTGCCTGGGTATGGATGAGTCGTTCGCCGCGTTTGCGGCCATAGAACTGCCGGGCTGGCCCAGAGGCACGGATGGCCGACAGTGCGGCCAGGTAGGATACTCGGCGCAGTCTGCGGTTGTAGCGTTTCGGTCGGTGCAGGTTTCCCGTGATGCGGCCGGAATCGCCTGGCACAGGTACCAATCCGGCGTAGGAGGCCAGGCGTCCTGCGGTGGCAAACGAGTCGAGGTTACCGCCGGTGACTACCAGGAACTCGGTGCCCGGGCCAGGTCCGAATCCAGGCAGGGACTCGATGATCCGCGTGTGGGGGTGGGTGCGGAGGCGTTCGGTGATGGTTTTGTCGATGTCTTCGATTTCACGGTGGAGGTCGGGCAGCTTTGCGCGCCAGCCGCTTGATCGGTGCGGTAGCAGCGGTTTTGGCGATTCCGGCGGACCAGGCTTTGTTCTCGGTGAGATAGGTCGTGACACCCTCGGTTCCGGCCGCCCGAATGTCGCCGGGTGTGCACAGGCCGGCGACCAGGATGAGCGGTGTGCGGTTGGAGTAGTCGAATGCGGCCTCCAACGCGGGGAAGATGGACCCAAGCAGCGCACGCAGTCGGTTGATGCCCCGCACCCAGTCCGCTATCAGATCGGCTCGGTAACCAGTTGGCTGGGTCTACTCGACGACGAGCTCGTCGGGGATGGTGATCTCACTGAGATCGCTGCGCAGGCGGGCAGTTTCGGCGATCACGCGAGCGTCTTGGGCGTCGGTTTTTGCTTCGCCCCGAAACGCCTGCGTCATGGTATTGACCACCCGGCCAGGCGCACAAACCACCGACTGCTCGGCCGTCAACAACACCGTGATCGGCATCAACGCCATCGGGATGGTCAAGTCGATCGCCCATCGCAGTTGGTCGGCGGTCTTGCCTGCTCGCTCGATCACCTGCTTGATCGAGCGCTGGTCATTGTCGAGTCTCTGCGACCGGCAGACCTTGCCGGTCTCATCCACCACACACGCGCAATGCGTGGTCTTACGACATCGATTCCGACCCAAACAAGCGGTCGCACCGTCACTGTTGGCCTCCTGTCATCGCCGGCCAAGCCCGTGGGCACCCCCGCCATCTGGTCCCTAAACAGCGACGATCCGCATCAGAAATCCGCCCGGAGCGTCCAGGACGGCCGGGCAGCCATTTCACTCGAGCCACACACGCAGCAACCAGCCATCAGCCACACCCCACCGTCCTGGGCGTTCAGGGCATCAACCCCAGACACCTACAAACATAGGGATTTTCAGCTATGCCAGAACTGATTGCGCTAGACATTGGTACCACTGGCACGAAAGCCGCACTTGTTTCACGGGATGGGCGAATCCTGGCAAGCGGTTATTCGGCGTATGCGAGCCACAACCAGGCGGGGAACCGCGTCGAACAGGAGCCGGACGCGTGGTGGCTGGCAACGAGTGAGGCTATTGCCCAGCTGAGAACCCGGCTGAGCATGCACGCACATGAACTGGCCGGCATCGCGTTGAGCGGGCAGATGCAGGATCTAATCCCGATAGCTGCAGATGATGCCATTGGGCCCGCCGTCCTCTATTCCGACACGAGGTCGCAACGCGAAGCGCAGATGATCATTGCGCAGATCGGCGAAGAGGAACTGCTGCGCGTCACCGGCAATGCCCAGGATGCGTCGAGCCTCTTGGCCAAGTGGTGCTGGCTGCAGGCCCACGATGCCGAACGGTTGGCCGCGGCTCAGACCATTCTGTTCGGTGCGCACAGCTATGTCGCGTGGCGGCTTTGCGGGGCCACCAGCTGTGACTACACCACGGCCAGCACCACCGGTCTTTTCGACCTGGACCACAACGTGTGGGCAACGGACCTCTTGGCCCGGCTGGGCTTGGACCCGCAGAAGCTGCCGCCGTTGGCCGCGGCAGCCGCCCAGATCGGGACGCTGAAAACTGCGGCCGCGCGGGCCCTGGGATTGCCGGCTGATCTGGCCGTTTTCGCCGGTGCCGGCGATCTTGCCGCAACGACGGTAGGGGCTGGCGCGGGAGAACCGAATCGCTCCTATGGCTATCTGGGCATGAGTGGCTGGGTCGCGGCGACGCTGCGGGCCACCGTTCGGGCAGTGCCCCCCGGCGCTGAACGCAGCATCTTTACGCTGCGTCATCCCGACCTGCAGCGCGTCGTGCGGGTCGCGCCCATGCTTACCGCGGGAGGCAACCTGGATTGGGTACGCGCAGAGATAGCTCGAGACGAAGACTACGGCGCACTGAACGAAATAGCGGCCGCCGCTCCCGTCGGCAGCAACGGCATGATCTATCTGCCCTACCTCAACGGCGAACGTTCTCCTTTCCGAGATCCGCATGCTCGAGCGTGTTTCGTCGGCATCGGCGGCCGGACCACGCGCGCAGACCTCATTCGCGCCGTGATGGAAGGCGTCTGTTTCGCCTACCGTTCGCTCTTCGACGGACTGGAGACAATGGCGGAAACCTTGTATGTCGTCGGTGGCGGGGCCAAGTCGGATGTGTGGATGCAGATCCTGGCAGATGTGCTGGGTCGAGAACTCCAGGTGGTGGCGGAGCCGGAGCATGCGGCGGTCCGCGGCGCGGCCATTATCGTGGGCCGTGAAATGGGCTGGTACGAGGACTTCGCGCCGCGCGACATCATCCCGGTCGCTCGATCCTATGCACCGCGGGACCGGGCACACTCAGCCTACGAGGAACAATATGGTGTCTTTGTGGCCCTGTACCCCCGGCTGAGAAGCGCATTCGCGCAGCTCGCCGCAGCCCCCGCGGTGCTCGATCCCTCCCGGTCCTAGTCGTATGCGGGCAGCCACATCGTGTCGAGGATGACCTGGCTGACGTCGTCATGCGTTCTGGTAGCCACCTCGTCTTCGACGGCGGCCCGATAGACGGCCTCGGCGACCGTCGTCGAGATCGCGCGCAAGTCTTGGACTCCTGGCAATAGCGAATCGCCCGGATTTATCGGATTCGCCTGGTGTGCAACGGCATTCGCCGCGGCATGCAGCATGCCCCGGGTCAACAGTCGGGCTCCGGCGACGATAACGCCCAGTCCGATGCCGGGGAACACCAACACGTTGTTGGCTTGACCAACGACGTAGGTGGTTTCGTCGAACTCCACTGGGGCGACCGGGCTGCCAGTGGCAAGCAGTGCCTTGCCGTTCGACCATCCCAGGACGTCGGCCGGCATGGCTTCCATGCGCGACGTCGGGTTGGAGAGCGGGAAGATCATTGGGCGTTCGCAGGATTGGGTCATCGCCTCGACCACCTCTTTGGTGAACGCGCCGTAGACCGTTGAGCAGCCGAGCAGGATGGTGGGTGATGCGATCTTGATCGCGTCGACCAGCCCGACCCGATCCCCGACGGCCACACCGAGCCGGTCGCGGTTCTTCGCGTACGGCACTTGAAAGTCGCGGAGGTCATCCATGTCGTCGAACAGCAGGCCCTGCCTGTCGATCGGCCAGATCTGGGACTCGGCCCGCTCGACCGTGGCGCCGTCTGCGACCATCGCGTCTCGGATCTGATCGGCAATCCCGATACCCGCGGTCCCTGCGCCGAAGACGACTATCGTCTGATCGCGCAGCGGTATGCCGGTCACCTTCACGCCGCTGTATATGGCGGCCAAGACCACCGCGCCGGTTCCTTGCATATCATCGTTGAACACGCAGTAATCCGCGCCGTATGTGTCCAGGATCTTCCGCGCGTTCGCCGGCCCGAAGTCCTCGAAATGCAGAATGGCACGTGGAAATAGCCGCTGAGCCGTTTCGATATAGCGACTGATGAACTCGTCGTACTCCGCACCGCGGCGCCTGGCGTGGCGATTGCCCAGATAGAACGGATCGGCCAGCAGCTGTTCGTTGTCGGTGCCGACGTCAAGGGACACCGCGAGGCAGCGGCGCGGATCGATGCCGCCGCCGGCGGTGTAGAGAGCCAGTTTGCCCACCGCAATCTGGATGCCACCCACACCCCAGTCACCGATACCCAGGATCGCCTCGGCATCGGTGCACACGATCAGGTCGACGTCTTGGGGTCCCAGCCCCAACGTTTCGAAGGCTTCCGCGACGTCGTCGGGTTCATCGATGCTCAGAAACAGTCCGCGTTGCCCCCGGTATTCGTCGGAGAAACGTTGGATCGCCTCTCCAACGGTCGGTGTGTAGACCACCGGCATCAGTTCGGGCAGATGGTCGGCCAGCACTTTGAAGTACAGGACTTCGTGGCGGTAGTGGAGCTGCTCGAGCAGCAGATTGCGGCCCAGATCGGTGGCGAGGCTCTGCAACTGACGCCATACGCGTTCGGCCTGTTGGTCGAGCGTGAGCACCGCCGACGGAAGCCGGCCGGTCAGTCCCAGCTGTCGTCGTTGCGGGTGGGTGAAGCCCACGCCACGATTGAGACTCGGCGCTGACAACGCGGCCGGGATCCGTGGCACGCGAGCGCCGCCCATCACAACCTCACAAGCAGTGGATTCAGTAGACGTCGCGATGGTAACGCTTGTCAGCTCGCAATGCCTGGACGTAGGTTCTGGCCGTGTCGGGGTCCAGGTGCCCCTGTTCGGCCACGATTTCGCAGAGCGCGCGATCGACATCCTTGGCCATCGGGTCGGCGTTGCCGCAGACGTACAGCTGTGCCCCGTCCTGCAACCACCGCCACAGCTGTGCTCCGCGCTTGCGCATCAGGTGCTGCACGTAAACCTTGTGACGCTGGTCGCGGGAGAACGCCAGATCCAGTTCGGTGAGGAACCCGTCGGCGTGCATCGCCTCGATCTCGTCACGGTAGTAAAAGTCGGTGGCGGCGTGCCGTTCTCCGAAGAACAGCCAGTTGGGTCCGGTGTGGCCGAGCGCACGCCGTTCGTGTAGGAAGCCGCGGAACGGTGCGATCCCGGTCCCCGGTCCAATCATGATCATCGGTGTGTCCGGATCGCTGGGCGGCCGAAAATTGCTGGATGTCCTTATGTAGATGGCGACCTGATCGTTGGGAGAGCGGTCGGCGAGGTAGGTCGAGCACACCCCACGTCGCGGCACACCCCGAAAGTTGTAGCGCACCGGCGACACCGTCAGGTGCACCTCCCCGGGGTGTTCCTTAGGACTGGATGAGATCGAATACAGCCGCGGCTGAAGCGGTTTGAGTACGGTCAGCCACTCGTCGATGGATGCGATGACCGGCGATTGGGAGAGCAGGTCGATTGACTGGCGCCCCCATGACCAATCCGCCAGGGCGGCTTTGTTCGCCGGCATCATCAATTCGGCGAGCTTTGCGGCGGTGTCGGTGTCACGGGTCCGCTGTCGCACGAACCGCAGCAGGTCCGGGCCGATGTGAGCGATCTCGAACCGGTCGGTGAGTGCGGCTCGCAACGACATCGACCCGTAGCCGGCAACCTCCACGTTGGCATTGCCGTCCAACCCGGTCACGCTCAGCCATTCGTCGACCAACCGGTCGTCGTTGCGCGGCCACACTCCGAGAGAGTCACCGGCCTCGTAGCTGGCGGTTCCTTCGGGCAAGCGAAATACCAACTGCCGCACGTCCTTCGCCGATCGTGGCTGGCTGAGCATGGTATTGCGGACCAAACTGACGACCAGGGGGTGTTTCTTCGTGGACGTCCGCGGTGCGCCGACCGGTGCGGTGGTCCGGGCCAGTAGTTGCAAGATCCGGCGCAGCCATCTTGCTGCGGGCGCTTCGTAGTCGGGTTCGCAGTCGACGCGGTCGATGATGCGGGTCGCACCGAGCTCGGCGAGGCGCTCGTCGAGCTTGCGTCCATGACCGCAGAAGTCGTCGTAGTTGGAGTCGCCCAGCGCTAGAACGGCGTAGCGGGTACCGGACAGTTGAGGTGCGTCAGCCGCGGCGAGTGACCGCCAGAGGGCGGCGCCGTTGTCCGGTGGCTCGCCGTCGCCGGTGGTGCTGGTGATGAGGAGCAGCCACCGAACTGTCGGCAGGTCGGCCACGCCGAATTCGTCCATGGCGTGCAACGCGATTGGCAGGCGGGCCGCGGTGAGCTGGGCTGCGACGTCGGCAGCGAGCTCTTCGGCCGTCCCGGTTTGCGAGGCCCACAGCACTACGATTGGTGCCTGCTCGGCCACCGGATCAGTCGTTGCGGGTGGGTCGGAGCGCGTTTCGGCGACCGGGACCGGTGCGGCCGTCTCGATGCGCGCGAACATCCCCGCCAGCAGACCGTCCAACCACAGCCGGGTGCCGGTGTCGAAAGGGGAGCTGACCGGCAGGGTGGGCACCCCGCGCATGCGCCGACCGGTTTCCGAACGTAGGCCGGCCATCAGTCCTGCCAGGTAGGAACGGGCAACCGGACCGAACTGGGGCATGGGTTCGCCTGCCACACCGAGGAATTCGGCGAGGGCATCGACCTGCGAAGCGCTTGGTGGCGAACTTCCGGGTTCATCGCCTGTACTTGGCCGCACGTCTGGTAGGGCGACCTTCGTCAGGGTGACCGCGCACGCCTTGTATTCGGGTTGGTGCGATATCGGGTCGACCGCGTCATTGGTGACGGCGTTGATCGAGAGGTATTCGCCGTAGGAGTCGTTCCAATGGAAGGGTGCGAAGCAGTTGCCGGGTCGCACCCGGTCGGTGATCACTGCTGGCAGCACCGCGCGGCCACGGCGGGAAGCGACTTCGACGGGGTCGTCCGCACAGATCTGCAGCCGGGCGGCGTCATCGGGGTGAATTTCTACGAACGGCCCCGGGTTGAGCTTGTTCAGCTTCGCGACCTTGCCGGTCTTGGTCATTGTGTGCCATTGATGGGGCAGGCGTCCGGTGTTGAGCAAGAACGGGAAATCGGCGTCGGGCAGCTCCGCGGGCGGCAGGTGTGGGCGGGCGAAGAACACCGCGCGACCACTGGCGGTCGGGAACGCCAACCGGGGCACGCTGCCGTCTTCGCGAACCAACCGAGTCTGACTGACACCGTCGTTGAGGTAACGGATCGGGTTGCGGTCATTCGTGGCATCCGGTGGACATGGCCACTGCAGTGGCGTCTGCCGCAGCCGGTCGTAGCTGGCGCCGCGCAGGTCATAGCCGGTTGCGGGATTCCAGAACCGCTTTATCTCTTCGAACACCTCGGCCGCGGAACGGTAACTGAACGAGTCCGTAAAACCCATTTCGCAGGCCATCCGGGCGATGATCTGCCAGTCCGGCAGCGCTTGTCCTACCGGCTCCACAGCCTTTTGGAACAGGGTCAGGTTGCGCTCGGAATTGACCATCACCCCGTCGGATTCCGTCCACAGGGCAGCCGGCAACAACACGTTGGCGTATTCGTTGGTCTCGGTCTCGAGGAAGGCGTCCTGGGCGATCACCAGTTCGGTGTTTTCCAGACCGGCCAATACGGTCTTTCGATTCGCCACGGTGGCAACCGGATTGGTGCCCATGATCCAGCATGCCTTGATCTGCCCATCGGCCATGCGGGAGAACATGTCGATCACGCCGGCACCGACTTCGGTGCGCAGCGACCCCCGGGGAATACCCCATTGGTCCTCCACGAACTCGCGGTCTTCGTCGGAAGTGACCGACCGCTGACCCGGCAGACCTGTTCCCATGTAACCCATTTCGCGTCCGCCCATCGCGTTGGGCTGTCCGGTAAGCGAGAACGGGCCGCTGCCAGGCTTGCAGATCGCGCCGGTGGCGAGGTGCAGGTTGCAGATCGCATTGGTGTTCCAGGTGCCGTGGGTGCTCTGGTTGAGTCCCATGGTCCAGCAGCTCATCCAATTCGCCGCTTCGCCAATCCAGCGTGCCGCCGTGCGGATGTCTTCGGTTGGGATGCCAGTGATCTCGCTGACCTTGTCGGGGGTGAACTGTGCGAGGAATTCCGGCATCATCTCCCAGCCTTCGGTGAATTCGGAGATGAACTCGGGGTCGATATGCCCGTTCTCGACAATCAGGTGCAGCAGCCCGTTGAGCAGCGCGAGGTCGGTGCCTCCGGCGATCTGCAGGAAGAGGTCGGCCTTGTCCGCGGTAGCGGTTCGCCGCGGGTCGACGACGATCAGTTTGGCGCCGGCCTTGACACGGTCCATCATCCGCAGGGACAAGACCGGGTGGCAGTCGGCAAGATTGGCGCCGATGACGAAGAACACGTCGGCGTGGTCGAAGTCCCGGTACGACCCCGGTGGTCCGTCCGCACCCAGCGACAGGGTGTAGCCCGAACTTGCGCCGGCCATACACAATCGTGAGTTCGACTCGATCTGGTTGGTGCCGATGAAGCCCTTAGTCAGTTTGTTCGCCAGGTACTGCGCCTCTATGGACATCTGCCCGGACACATACACTGCGACGGCGTCAGGTCCGTGTTCGGCGACGATCGCGCTTAACCGCTTGGCGCACTGGGAGATCGCAGTTTCGATCGCGACGAATTCAAAGGGTTCGGAGGGGTCGATCCGTAGATACGCCGACTCCAGCCGACCCGGTGCAGCAAGCAGGTCCGCGGTGGTCGTACCCTTCGTGCACACCCGGCCAAAGTTGGCCGGATGTGATTTTTGCCCAACGGACTTAGAAACGTGACGGCTTCCCGTTTGCGGGTCGGTTGTGACCTGCAGCACAAGACCGCAGCCCACGCCGCAATAGGCGCACATGGTGTTCACGGTGTCCGTACCGGGCGCCACGGTGCCCCTAGCCACGCCATGTCCTTCCTGGATTGCGCACCGAAATATGCGCTGAATTGTGCGATAACGATGTTTCGCGTCGGGATATCCGAGGTTTCGCCCGCTTTACCGGATCTCGCGCAGTCATCCAAAGGTCATCATCGACCGGCCGATTTGCGCAAGATTACCCGCGGCGCATCCGCTCTAAAGCTCTACACCAGGGGTTTTGATGAAATCTGGGGGACATTCACAGTTTTCGCTAAGCTCACCACGTGCGTCGTCAGTGCAGGGCCGTGCTGTTGATTCTGGGACCGCTGGCGCTGATCGTGGGCCTGGGCGTTTCCGGTTGCGGCTGGCAGCCGCCGGCACCGCGACCTGCACCGCCAGAGAACTGCAAGGACTCCGACGGGCCGACCGCTGACTCGGTACGGCGGGCCATCGCCGCGGTTCCGGTGCTGGTACCGGGCTCGAAATGGGTTGAGATCGGCCGGGGGCATACTCGGAACTGCCGCTTGTACTGGGTGCAGGTCATCCCGACGATTGCCTCCGAGTCGACTCCCCAACAGCTGTTGTTCTTCGACCACAACACCGCGTTGGGCTCGCCGACCCCGAACCCGAAGCCCTACATCACTGTGTTGCCGGCCGGTGATGAAACGGTGACGGTTCAGTACCAATGGCAGGTCGGCAGCGATGAGCCGTGCTGTCCCACCGGCATCGGCACGGTGCGATTTCAGATCGGATCCGACGGCAAGCTAAAGGCCCTCGGCTCTATCCCACATCAGTGACATTCGCGCACAATAACTTCCGCCGGTTTGCTTGCTGCAAGGACGCAGCGCAAATTTGCGTGTATGGTCAGGTCTTCGCGGCTCAAGGGTGAGCCCAATTGCGTTATGTATTCAGCACTTCTACAGGACTTCTACAGGAATTTCAGGCTGGCAGGAAACACCTTGTATACGCAAGGGCTGGCACCCTGGTGGGTCGGGCCGATTTCCCACCAGGCTGGGAGCAAGGAGAGTGATGGAACAGCACACGCTGCTGCAGCGCGACGAATCGCCGCGCAGTCCCGCTCAAGGCTTGAGAGCCGCATCCACCGTCGCGCAGAGTGCTTCCCAAACTACCGCCCCTTCGGGCAAGCCCGGGCGGGGCTCACGTCACATTACTCATTGGGATCCCGAGGATCTGATGGCGTGGGAGGCGGGCAATAAGGCCATTGCCCGACGCAATCTGCTCTGGTCGGTAGTGACGGTTCACCTGGGTTACTCGGTTTGGACGCTCTGGCCGGTGCTCGAGTTGTTGATGCCCCAGAACGTCTACGGATTTTCAGCCGGTGACAAATTTCTGCTCGGCACCGTCGCAACATTGGCTGGCGCGTTTCTGCGGATGCCGTACTCGTTGGCCAGCGCAATCTTTGGTGGTCGGAACTGGGCGACTTTCTCGGCGATCGTGTTGTTGATTCCAGTCATTGGCACCACCGTGCTGTTGACCCATCCGGGGCTGCCGCTGTGGCCGTACCTGGTGTGTGCGGCACTGACCGGTTTGGGTGGCGGCAATTTCGCGTCGTCGATGAGCAACGCCAATGCCTTCTACCCACAACGGCTCAAGGGCTCGGCGCTTGGAATAGCCGGTGGGGTAGGCAATCTTGGCGTGCCGGCGATCCAGTTGGTCGGGCTGTTGGTAATCGCCACCACTGGCGACCGTAAGCCCTACTTGGTGTGCGCACTCTATGTGGGTCTGCTGGCGATCGCTGTAGTCGGAGTGTCGCGGTTCATGAACAACGTCGAGCAGCACCGGGTGGAGGTGAACCGGCTGCGGCCGATCATTGCCGCGGTCCTGTCGACCCGCGACACTTGGTTGCTCTCGGTGCTCTACCTAGGCACTTTCGGCTCGTTCATCGGGTTCTCCTTCGTGTTCGGCCAGGTCCTGCAGACCAACTTCGCGGCGTGGGGACAAAGCCCGGCGCACGCGACGCTGCATGCGGTCGAGCTCGCGTTCCTCGGACCGCTGCTGGCGGCGGTGGCTCGGATCTATGGTGGCCGGCTGGCCGACCGAATTGGTGGTAGCCGACTCACCCTTGTGGTCTTTATTGCGATGACCCTCGCCACCGCGCTGCTGATCAGCGCCAGCACCCTGGAAGGCCGCCACTCTGGTCCGCATCGGGGCGCTACCATGGCCGGCTACTTCGTTTGTTTTATCGCGTTGTTCATCCTGGCCGGGTTGGGCAACGGGTCTGTGTACAAGATGATTCCGACGATCTTCGATGCGTGCAGCCGCTCCCTGGATCTCAACGAGGCCGAACGCCGTGACTGGTCACGCATCATCTCGGGGGTAGTCATCGGGTTTGTGGGCGCCTTCGGTGCGCTCGGCGGAGTCGGAATCAATCTGGCGCTGCGCGAGTCCTACGTGAGCACCGGCACCGGGACCGACGCGTTCTGGGGCTTCATGCTGTTCTACGTCGTCGCCGCCGTCGTGACCTGGAAGATGTACGTGCGCCGAACGGCTACCCACCTGGCGACGTTGCAGCCGGCCTTGGTGCCGCAGCCGGCATCGGCGCCGGCCAGAACTCAGTCGGACAGATTCTCCGGGTGCAGCATCTCGGCGTAACGTAGCGGCTCCGGGATGCCGAAACCGTCGACCAGCGTCCTGGCGTGCGGGCGCAACACCCGGCACCGATCGTTGATGCCGCGGGTGACTGCCTTGGCCCGCTCGGTCGACAGGTACCGGTGCGCGATGTACCAGGCCTTGTCCTCCTCGATCACCGACAGCGCATACAGGTCGCACACCACCTCGAGCAGTTCGCGGGCCTCGGTGTCTGGGCACGACTCGATCCCGGCGACGAACGCTTCCAGCACCACTCGGTCGATGTGTGCTGTCGCGGCGTGCAACACGTGATCCTGGACGGCGTTGAACGCTTCGAAAGCCGACATCTCTTTGGACTTGGCCTGTAGCCGACGGGCGACCGAGGACAGCAGATATTCCTCGCGCTCTTCGAACATCGTTACCTGGGTGCCGCGGTTGAACAAGCTGCCCTCTTCCTCGCTGTCCTGCCGGGCGTCCACGATTCGCTGCATAATTGTCTCGGCGGCAGTGCGTTTCATTACGCGGTCACCAACGGCGCTGGCGGCGAAGCGCACCCACTCGACCGGGCTCATGCTGCGGATATCGTCGGCGTATGCGGTGAGCAGCTCCTTGGCCACCAACTGTGTCAGCACGTGGTTGTCGCCCTCGAAGGTGGTGAACACATCGGTGTCGGCGCGTAATGCGATCAGCCGATTCTCGGCCATGTAGCCCGCACCGCCGCATGCCTCGCGGGCCTCCTGGATGGCCCGGCTGGCGTGCCAGGTGTTCGCCGCCTTCAGCCCGGCGGCACGAGCCTCCAGCTCACGCTGCTCCTCGGCATCCACCACCTGCGATGTCTGCAAGTCGTGACACTTGGACACCAGCTCGTTCTGCGCGAACTGCAGCGCATACGACCGCGCGATCAAGGGAAACAGCCGCCGCTGGTGCACCAGATAGTCCATGATCAGCACTTCGTCTTCGTCCCCCGGTGCGCTGAATTGCGTGCGCGCCAACGCATATCGGGTCGCGATGTCCAGTGCGACGCGAGCGGCTGCGCCTGCGCTGCCACCCACGGTGACCCGGCCACGGATCAAGGTGCCGATCATGGTGAAGAACCGACGGCTCGGGTTGTCGATCGGCGAACTGTAGGTGCCGTCCGGCGCGACGTCGCCATATTTGTTCAGCAGGTTCTCCCGCGGAACGCGGACGTGGTCAAACACGATGCGGCCGTTGTCGACGCCGGGCAGGCCACCCTTGTAGTGGCAGTCCGACGTCGTAACCCCGGGCAGATCGTTGCCGTTTTCGTCGCGGATCGGCACCAGTACGCAATGCACGCCGTGGTTGACCGGCTTGCCGTCCGCGCTAGTGATCAGCTGCGCGAAAACCGCTGCAACGGTTGCTGTCTCGGCCGCACCGCCGATGTAGTCCTTGCGGGCCGTCGGGGTGGGGGAGTCGATCACGAACTCTTGGGTGTCGGCGTCGTAGGTGGCAGTCGTCTCCAACGCCTGAACGTCGCTACCGTGCCCCGTCTCGGTCATCGCGAAGCAACCGCACAGTTCGAGGCTGATGATCTTCGGGACGTACGCCTCGTGGTGGCGTTCGGTGCCCAGGTTCTCGACGGCACCGCCGAACAGGCCCCATTGCACTCCAGCCTTGACCATCAGGGACAGGTCGGACATCGCCAGCATCTCGATCATCGTGATCGCCGCACCGACATCGCCGGTGCCGCCGTGCTCCTTGCGGAAACCTTCATCGGAGATCCCCGCGTCGGCCATCATCCGCATTTGCTCCGCCACCTTGGCGCGGGCGATGACCGTGTTTGGGGTGTAATGCGGGCGGAATGCTTCATGGTTGAGCTTGGCCCGCGTTTGAATTCTCACGTCACGCCAACGCCCGTCCAACACGTTGCGCAGATGTTCGGCAGTCCTCGTCATATCGTGCGCCATAACCCCGACGGTAACCTGCCGCTCGCGCAATCGGCGGTCCGATCGGCTTAGATAACGCAATGCCCCAGCCGAAAACGTTGGTCACGGTCGCCGTGCTGGCGTGGGTGAGCATATTGTGCCCGACGTTGTGTCTGGCCGGGTGCGCCCCGGCGCAACCTCCGCGACCGGCGAATGCGCCGCGGCCGTTGCTCAACTACCTCGGCCAGACGCAGATTCCGTCCGGCGCAACCTTCCACGGCACGGTCATCGGGGGCTTGTCCGGCATCAGTTACGACCCGGACGGTCAGCTCTATTACGCGATCAGCGACGACCGTTCCCAGGACCACCCCGCTCGGTTCTACACCATGCGGATTTTGCTGTCGGACAAAGGGATTAGCGATGTGGTAGTCACCGGCGTGCATCCGCTACAGCCGCCGCACAGTTCGTTACCGGTGGTTTCCCCCGACCCCGAGGGCATCGCCTTCGACGCCGCCCGGCATCGCCTGTACTGGTGCTCCGAGGGCGAACGGCGCACCGATCGGGCGGTGCACGCGGACCCGTGGATCCGGATCGCGGCCCCGGACGGCGGGTATCTGGGCCAGTTCACCCTGCCGCCCAACCTGAGAATGTCGGCGCCGGACATCGGGCCGCGGCACAACCGGGCGCTGGAGGGGCTGGCGCTGACCCCCGACGGCCGGTCGCTGTACGCCGCGATGGAGGACCCTGGCTACGGCGACGAGCCGCCGAACTCCGATGACCATCAGGTGCTGACCCGATTCACCAAATTCGACGTCGAGACCACGGCGCCCATCGCCCAGTACGCCTATCCGATGGAGCCGGCCGCCCGGTCCGGCGTGCGCAACGGCGTCTCAGATCTCGTCGCGCTGTCCGATACGACGTTTCTGGTAGTGGAACGGTCCACGGCCATCCCCCCGGTGATCCGCATCTTCCGCGCCGAGATCGGTGCCGCGACCGACGTCTTAGCCACGCCATCGCTGCAGGGCGCGGTCCTGACCCCAATGAGCAAATCGCTAGCCGTGGATCTATCCGCCTTGTCCGTCGCACCGGACAATCCGGTCGGCAACATCGAAGGCATCACGCTGGGCCCGAAGTTGCCCGACGGCCGTCAATCCGTAGTCCTGGTCAGCGACAACGACTTCCTGCCCATCCTGGTCACGCAGTTCTTGTTGTTTGCGTTGTAGCTGGGCGCAGCCGATACCAGACGAACCCGGCCAGCGCCGCGCCCAACACGACCAGCATCACCATGTCGAACGCCCACCAGCCGACATAGTGGGCCCACAGCCCGTCGTCGGCGGCCAGGTCGTCGACCCGGCGCAGGTCGACGGTCGAAGCCGACGCGGCGAAACCCCAGTGGGCCGGAATGAGCCAGGAGATCTGGTCGAAGCCCCACGTGCCGACCAGCGGAAGCAGGCCCCCGGCAAACAGCAGGGATGCCAGAATCACCGGCACCAGCAGCGGCAGGACCTCCCGGAGGGAACACCCCAGCGACGACAGCGCCAGGCCGGCGATCGCCGAGACAATGCCGGTGGCAGCCACGCTCACGTACAGCTCGACGCCGGGATTGGGAAGCAGGACAGCGTCGTGCGGGGGTCCGCCTTTGCCGGCCACGACGATCGTGGTGAGAATGGCCGTCTGGATTGCCGCGGCCACACTGAAGACGAGGATCTTGCCGGCCAGGTAGGCGAACGTCGACAGCCCGACGGACTGCTCGCGCGAAAAGATGCGGCGCTCCCCAACCAGGTCGCGGATGGTCAGCGTGAGGCCCAGGATCACCGCGGCGATGTTGAGCGCGGCCAGGATTTCGACCGCTTCGTGGGGGTTGGTGCCGGACGGGTCGGCCCGGAGGCCGGAGTCGCCGGGAATCAGCAGCGTCAACGCCCCCAGCGCGACCGGTAGGAGCGCCAAGAACAGGAAGTAGCGGCGGTCGGCGAACAACAGGCGCGCCTGCCGCCGGACAATCAACCGGAACTGCCGCTTCAAGGCGAGTTCGGTGGGGGGTGGCTCGGGCGCCGCCACCGCCGGCGCCGCCGGCACCGCCTGTTGACGGGTCAGGAACGCCTGGTGGGTGCCGTCGGGATCGGCGGCAACCTGCGCGAACACCTCGGACCAGTCGGTGGTGCCCATCGCGGACTCGATCTGCACGGGGGCCCCGGCGAAAGCCATGGTGCCGGCCGGGGTGAGCAGCAACACCTGGTCGCACATGTTCAGGTGCACCAGCGACGTGGTGGCCACCACGACGACGCAGCCGAGGTCGGCCTGCCGGCGCAGCACCGCCATGACGTGGTGTTCCTGCGCCGCATCCAGCGCGGCGCTCGGCTCGTCAACCACCAGCAGCGATGGCCTGGTGACCAGCTCGATCGCCAGCGCGGCGCACCGGTGCGCTTCGGGCGACAGTTTGGCCACCCGGGTCTTGCGGTGCGGGGTCAACTCGAGTTCGTCGAGCACTTGATTCACCACTCGGCGGCGATTGTCGGGCGAGGTGTTTGGCGGTAGCCGCAGTCTGGCGGCGTAGTCCAGGACGCGTCCGACGGTCAGATGCGGGTGCAGGCGGTGGATACGTGGCACTATCCCGATGCGGGATCGCATCGACTCGGGCTCGGCGTATGCGTCGTGGCCGTCCACGGTCAGCACCCCGGAGCTGCGGGGGCGGGTGCCGGCGAGCACCTCGATCAAGGCGGAGTTGCGGGTGTCCGACGGCCCCACGACAGCGATCAATGAGCCTGGTTGCGCAGTGAACGACACATTCGAAAGCAGCTCGTGCCCATCGATGTTGAGCCCCAACCGATATGCGGCCACTCCGATCGTGCGCGCGCCGGGCTTCAGCGGCAATCGATTGGTTGGCGAGACGACCTCGCCGGCCTCGGTGACCGGGCGAGCGGGAAGTAGCTTTCGCGTCGCGTCGGTCATCCGTTCGACCAGGCTCCGGCTAGGTTGCTGCTCGTCGTCTGGTGGGGGCGGTGGTGTGGACCCAGCTGCCGTCGGCAGCCGGATCGGTTTGGTCGGCCGCTCGAGGGTGGAGTGCTCGGGTGGCGACGGCGCCGGCGGTGGTCCGCTGATCTGAAAAACCAGCCGCGGCCCGCGCTGGGGATCACCGATCGTGATCGCCTGGCCGTCACGGATGTCGACCGTCGACATGCGCGCACCATCGACGTAAATGCCGGTGCGGCTCCTGTCGATGGCGACCCAATGGGTACCGGTAAACCGCAGCACCAGATCCGGGATCGATCGCCACGCGGGCCCACGGTGAACCGGGCCCAGCCGATCCAAGCGGATGTCGCACTGGCCGCCGCCGCCCACGATCACGTCCCGGCCGGGGGGAAACACGTACCGCATCGATTCGACCCATACGGTCAGCGGGAAGGCGTTCGACATCAGGATGCCCGCAGCGCTCAGAGTGTGGCGCGGCCCGGTGCGGCGGCGGCACTTTCGAGCAGACGGCGCAATACTTCGACCGCATCCGCCAGCACCTGGCGGTCCGCCGGGTCGAGCTGGGCCAGCTGCGGCTCGATCACGGCCGCGCGGTCGGCCCGCACCGCGGACAATGTGCGGATCCCTTCCGGCGTGATACGGATGCGGACCGCCCGGGCATCTTCGGGGTCGACGGTTCGGGTAACCAGCCCGGCGTCCTCGAGTCGTCGCACCTGCGTGGTCATCGTCGGTTGCGAACAGTGATCGACGGCGGCCAGGTCGCCGATCCGCGCTTCCCCCTGGGCTTCGATGATGGCCAGCAACCTGGCTTGAGCCGACGGCAGCGGCATCTGGATGCGCTGCGTTGCCAGGCGGTTGAGCCGGGCGACCACCGCCAATAGGTCCGCGCCTAGGCCCGGCACGGGCCCGCCGACCTCGGTGTGGTTGGCAGTGGCGGAGGAGGAACTCATCCCTCCATCGTTGCATAGCTTTGCTATGCGAGACCAATCGTGGGCACGGCAAGCAAAAGCCCACGTGGATCGACGTGCTGCCGCGCTTTAGGGCCTGGGCCTGGCAGAATCGGTGAAGTGACCCGGCCCGGCCCCCTTCCAGCGCAAAAACGGAGCGGACCGCTGCGACCGAGTGAATTGGCACAGGCCTCGGTGATGGCGGCACTGTGCGCGGTGACCGCGATCGTCTCCGTCGTCGTTCCGTTTGCGGCGGGGCTGGCGCTGCTGGGCACCGTGCCCACCGGCCTGCTGGCCTACCGCTACCGGCTCCGGGTGCTGCTGGCCGCGACGGTTGCCGCGGGAATGATCGCCTTCTTGATCGCCGGGATGGGTGGTTTCATGGGGGTGATCCACAGCGCCTACATCGGTGGACTGACCGGAATCGTCAAACGCAAGGGCCGCGGCACACCAACGGTGATCGTCTCGTCGCTGATCGCCGGACTTGCGTTCGGCGCGGCGATGGTCGGCATGCTGGCCGTCCTGGTCAGACTGCGGCACCTGATTTTCAAGGTGATGACCGCGAACGTCGACGGGGTCGCTGCCACCATGGCCCGGATGCACATGCAGGGGGCAGCCGCGGACGTCAAGCGGTATTTCGCCGAGGGGCTGCAGTACTGGCAGTGGGTGATGTTGGGCTACTTCACCATCGGGATCATGATCGTGTCGCTGATCGGGTGGTGGGCGTTGTCGCGCCTGCTGGAGCGGATGCGCGGAATCCCCGATGTGCACAAACTGGACGCACCGCCACGCGATGAGGTGAACGCCCCCATCCAGCCGGTTCCGGTGCGGTTGGACAAAGTGCGTTTCCGCTACCCCCGTGCCGGCCAGGACGCGCTGCGCGAGGTCAGCCTCGACGTCCGGGTCGGCGAACACCTAGCGATCACCGGTGCCAACGGGTCCGGGAAGACCACGTTGATGCTGATCCTGGCCGGCCGGGAACCGACGTCGGGCACCGTGGATCGTCCGGGCACGGTGGGGTTGGGCAAGCTGGGCGGCACCGCCGTTGTCCTGCAGCATCCGGAAAGCCAGGTCCTGGGCACCCGCGTTGCCGACGACGTGGTGTGGGGGCTGCCGCCGGGCACCGACGTCGACGTCGACCGGTTGCTGGGCGAGGTTGGCCTGCAAGCACTCGCCGAACGCGACACCGGAAGCCTGTCCGGTGGTGAGCTGCAGCGCCTCGCGCTAGCGGCGGCGTTGGCCCGGGAGCCGGCGATGCTCATCGCCGACGAGGTCACCACCATGGTTGATCAGCAGGGCCGGGACGCGCTGCTGAGCGTGCTGTCGGGTCTGACACAGCGGCACCGGACCGCCTTGGTGCACATCACGCACTACAACAACGAGGCCGACTCCGCCGACCGCGTGATCAGCCTCAGCGATTCGCCGGACAACACCGATATGGTCCAAACCGCAGCGGCGCCGGCCCCGGCTGTGGGGATGGATCACCCCCACCACGCGCCGGCCCTGGAGCTGGTGGGTGTCGGCCATGAGTACGGCAGCGGTACGCCGTGGGCAAAGACCGCGTTGCGTGATGTCAACTTCGTGGTTGAGCAGGGAGATGGGGTGTTGATTCACGGCGGCAACGGCTCGGGGAAGTCGACGCTGGCGTGGATCATGGCCGGGCTGACGATCCCCACCACCGGTGCCTGCCTGCTCGATGGCCGGCCCACCCATGAGCAGGTCGGAGCGGTGGCGTTGTCTTTCCAGGCCGCCCGGCTGCAGTTGATGCGCAGCCGGGTGGACCGCGAAGTTGCTTCCGCAGCAGGCTTTTCGCCGAACGAGAAGGATCGGGTGGCGGCAGCGCTCGGTGTCGTCGGGCTGGATCCCGCGCTGGGCAAGCGACGCATCGACCAGCTCAGCGGTGGCCAAATGCGTCGCGTGGTGCTGGCTGGGCTGCTCGCATGCGCACCCCGCGCGTTGATCCTCGACGAGCCGTTGGCGGGGTTGGACGCGGCAAGTCAACGCGGCCTGTTGCGGCTGCTGGAAGACCTGCGCCGAGCGCGCGGGCTGACGGTGGTCGTCATTTCGCACGACTTCGTCGGGATGGAGGGGCTTTGCCCGCGCACCCTGCAGCTGCGCGACGGCGTGCTGGAAACGGTGCCGACAGCGGCGGCTAGGGGGGCGGCATCGGAGGCGGGGGGAAGATCGTGACCACAACTTCGGCCCCGGCACGCAGCGGGACCCGGCGCCCGTCTCGTCCGGTCGTGCTACTGATTCCGGTGCCCGGTAGCTCGGCCATTCACGACCTGTGGGCCGGCACCAAATTGCTGGTGGTTTTCGGCATTTCGGTGTTGCTGACGTTCTATCCGGGATGGCTGACGATCGGGATGATGTCGGCATTGGTGCTGGCCGCGGCCCGGCTCGCGCACATTCCGCGCGGTGCGCTGCCGTCGGTACCGCGCTGGCTGTGGATCGTCCTGGCAATCGGCTTTCTGACCGCTGCGCTCGCCGGCGGCACTCCGGTGGTCTCGCTGGGTGGAGTCGAACTCGGATTGGGCGGCGCGTTGAACTTCCTGCGGATCACCGCGCTGTCGATTGTGCTCCTCGCGCTGGGGGCGATGGTGTCCTGGACCACTAATGTCGCCGAAATCGGGCCTGCGGTAGCCACTTTGGGCCGGCCGTTTCGGGCATTGCGGATCCCGGTCGACGAATGGGCGGTGGCGTTGGCGCTCGCGCTGCGCGCCTTCCCGATGCTGATCGACGAATTCCAGGTGCTCTACGCTGCACGCCGGCTGCGGCCCAAACGGATTCCGCGGAGCCGTAAGGCTCGGCGCCAACGGCACGCGCGCGAGCTGATCGACCTGCTTGCCGCTGCCATTACGGTGACCCTGCGGCGCGCCGACGAGATGGGCGATGCAATCACCGCGCGTGGCGGCACCGGCCAGCTTTCTGCGCATCCGGTACGGCCCAAACTTGCCGACTGGGTGACGCTGGCGGTCACCGCCGCGGCCAGCGGCTCGGCCGTGGCCATAGAGGTGCTGTTGTTGCACGCCTAGGGTAGCCCGGCAGACCCGGGCTACCCGACGAGCCGCGCGTGGCGAATCACGAGGCGAATGCGACGATTACGGTGTTGCGATGGGTTCCGATGGTCCCTTTTGGCCTCCCAGTAGTGCAGGAGGTGTAGAAGATGGTCGCGTCGACGTCTGGATTGAATTCGAGGTAGTGCATCGAATTATCCTGTGGCTTAATGAAATCAGCTTTCATTTCCAGTAGCCACGACCAGCTGACCATCCGCACGGGCCAAATCATCTCCCCAACACCTCACCCGGCCGGTCTGCGCGTCAAGGCTAAGCCCGGCTGCGCCAGGCGATTCACAGCGATATCACAATAGGCTTATCTAGCTTCGCCCGTGTTCCATCTTGTTTCATGGCCACGTTATCTGCTCACTTGTTACGAAGGGTGTGGTGCATGAAGATCAGGAATGTATTGGCTGGGTGCTTGCTCGCCGGTGGGCTCGGTATTGTCGGTGCTGGCATGGCAGCTGGCGTTGCCAGCGCCACGCCGCACGACTCACCCGCGCCAAATCCACCGACACTCATTGGGGGAAGAAACAATCCGCCTCCGCCTCCGGATAGGATTCCCATGGAGCGAGGCAGGATCCCGGGGGCGAACAATCCCCCGCCACCGGTGCCCAACCACCCGCCTCCTCCGGTGCCCAACCACCCGCCCAACTTGCCGAACAATCCCCGGCCACCGGTGCCCAACCACCCGCCTCCTCCGGTGCCCAACCACCCGCCCAACTTGCCGAACAATCAACGCCACTGATGACCCGCCAGGGCCACGGGCGTCCGGAGTTGTTGATTTACGCGCTGTGACCCGCGGTGACGGGCCTTGATATTTGCGGCATTTCGCTGTCCGGCCGGCACGGGCTTCTCCAGGAGAGATGAAGTACCTCATGCTTGTTCGTCAAATGGGGTTGCCCGTGCCGGGCCGGCCTGTGTCGCCCAGTTTGGGGGGAGCCCACGCGGGCCGTGACCAACTACACGCCGCCGGTAGGACGCCGCCGAGGTAGGTGAGGGTACCTTCCAACATCAGACGATGGTCACCGAATCTGTTGCCCCGCTTGCCTTATCGGAGGGCATCAGCGACTCGACCGCCGCCCAAGCTGATCAACAATCACACGTCGTCGATCAACACCTTCCCAATCGGGTGACACACCCTGGGCGTTGCATCACCCCGAATAGCTGCTACGCGACGGGAACGATGACGACGACGCCCCGTAACGGGCGGCGCGTCGATTACCGGCCCAGCGGCCGAGGGCGTCAGGGGCGCATCCGGTCGATGAGATTCGACAGCACGACGATGCTTTCGCTGCGTTCGACATCAGCGCTGGACCGAATGCGCTCGAGGGCTGCCTCCAAATGCCGCATGTTGTGAGCGAGCACGTGCAGGATCGCGTCGGACGTGCCGGTCACGGTAGCCGCGCTGACCACCTCGGGGATATCCACCCAGGCATCGCGCAGCTGATCGGGCGCAATCCTGCCGTGGCAGAAAATCAGCACATAGGCTTCGGTGTTCCAGCCCAGCGCGGTGCGGTCGACGACGGTGGTGAAGCCCTTGATCACACCGCTCTCGAGCATCCGGTCGACGCGGCGTTTGACCGCGGGCGGGGACAAACTCACCTTCTGGCCGATCTCGGCGAAGGTGGCCCGCGCATGCTCGGCCAGCTCGGCGAGGATGCGCTCGTCGGTGTCATCCAGGTGGTCCATCGGCACCACCCCCTCCGTTCCAGCGCGCCCCTCGTTCTAGCGCGCAACGAATCGCTACAAATCCCACGTTAGCGCAACATATCGATCATAAACGCGCAATATCCGTCGTTTGATTGTGTAATCAGGGCCAAATATCGTTGCTTTATGACAGATTCCTTCCTCGGCGCCGCCCGTCTTGGGGCAGAAGCGCACAGCCGCACCCCGCGGACGCGGCGGTACGCGATGACCCCGCCGGCCTTCTTCGCCGTCGAGTACGCGATCAACCCCTGGATGGACGTCACCGCGCCGGTTGACGTCCAGGTCGCGCTGGCGCAGTGGGAACACCTCTACCAGACCTATGTCCGGCTGGGCCACAGCGTGGATCTGATCGAGCCCGAACCCGGGCTACCGGACATGGTGTACGCCGCCAACGGTGGGTTCATCGCGCATGACATCGCCGTGGTCGCCCGGTTCCGGTTCACCGAACGGGCCGGCGAGTCGAAGGCCTACGCCAGGTGGATGTCCTCGGTCGGGTATCGGCCCGTGTCAACCCGTCATGTTAACGAGGGACAGGGCGACCTGTTGATGGTTGGCGAATCGGTGTTGGCGGGCTACGGCTTTCGCACCGACCCGCGCGCACACGCCGAAATCGCCGCGGTGCTCGGCCTGCCGGTGGTCTCCCTCGAGCTGGTGGACCCAAGGTTCTATCACCTCGACACCGCGCTGGCCGTTCTCGACGATCGTACGATTGCCTACTACCCGCCGGCGTTCAGCACGGCGGCACAGGAACAGTTGCGGGTACTGTTTCCTGACGCGATCGCGGTCGGCAGCGCCGACGCGTACGTGTTCGGACTCAACGCCGTGTCCGACGGCTTACATGTCGTGCTTCCCGCCGCGGCCACCGGTTTTGCCGGGCAGCTGCGGGAGGCCGGCTTCGAGCCGGTCGGTGTCGATCTGTCCGAGCTGCTCAAGGGCGGCGGTTCCGTGAAGTGCTGCACGCTGGAGGTACACCCATGACAGTTCTTGTGGACGCGACCGAAGCCGCTATCGCACTGGTCGAAAGGCATGCGGCGCACAATTATTCGCCG
The DNA here is from genome assembly GCF_963853665.1 of Mycobacterium decipiens. Lineage (NCBI taxonomy): Bacteria > Bacillati > Actinomycetota > Actinomycetes > Mycobacteriales > Mycobacteriaceae > Mycobacterium > Mycobacterium decipiens. The sequence continues at coordinate 3,383,174 of NZ_OY970459.1, read as the reverse complement.
CTGCCCGTGGTCGCGGCCAGCGCCGAGGGCGCGTGGATCACCGATATCGATGGCCGACGCTACCTGGACTGCCTGGCTGCGTACTCGGCGGTGAACTTCGGCCATCGCAACCCCGAGATCACCGCCACAGCTCACGCCCAACTCGACGCCGTCACCCTGGTGAGCCGGGCGTTTCATTCCGATCGACTCGGGCCCTTCTGCACCGCACTTGCCGAGTTGTGCGGCAAAGACATGGTGCTGCCGATGAACTCGGGTGCTGAAGCGGTAGAGAGCGGTCTCAAAGTGGCCCGCAAATGGGGAGCCGAGGTCAAGGGTGTCCCCGCGGGCCGGGCAAATATCATTGTGGCGGACAACAACTTTCATGGCCGCACCATCAGCATCGTCAGCTTCTCGTCCGATCCCGTTGCGCGACGCGGATTCGGGCCGTTCACGCCGGGATTCCGCTCGGTGCCGTTCGGCGACGCAGCGGCGCTCGCTCAGGCGATCGACGACGACACCGTTGCGGTGCTGCTCGAACCGATCCAGGGCGAGGCGGGCATCATCGTCCCGCCCGACGACTACCTGCCCGCCGTGCGTGCCCTGTGCGCCGAACACAACGTGCTGATGATCGCCGACGAAATCCAATCGGGGCTGGCTCGCACGGGTTACACGTTCGCCTGTGACCACTGGGGCGTCGTGCCCGACATTTATCTGCTCGGCAAGGCACTTGGCGGTGGCGTGGTCCCGCTGTCGGCGGTGGTCGCAGACCGCGAAATCCTCGGCGTGTTACATCCGGGCGAACACGGGTCGACGTTCGGCGGAAACCCGTTGGCGGCCGCGATCGGCAGCACCGTGGTTTCCCTGGTTGCCCGGGGAGAATTTCAGTCCCGCTCCGCCGAGATGGGCGCTCATCTGCATCAGCGGCTCGTCGAATTGACCGGCGACGGTGTGGTCGCGGTGCGTGGCCTGGGATTGTGGGCCGGCGTTGACATCGACCCGGCGCTGGCCACCGGCAAGGAAATGAGCTCGCGGCTGGCCGAACGCGGTGTGTTGGTAAAAGACACCCACGGCGCCACGCTGCGGTTTGCGCCGCCGTTGGTGATCACGGCGCAGGAGATCGACTGGGCGGTTCACCAGTTCGCTGTCGCATTGCGGGAGGCAGGCTCATAATCAGCCTGGTCCACCAACAGGAGGCGCAATTGCCGGCAACTTCGATGAGCCTAAGAGAATCAATGCTGCGCCGCCGCCCAGTGAGCGGTGCCCCTATCGCCCACGGGGCCGCGGCCAACCTCAAGCGGAGTTTCGGCACCTTCCAGCTGACCATGTTCGGGGTCGGCTCGACGATAGGTACGGGCATCTTCTTCGTGCTCTCGGAGGCGGTGCCCGAGGCCGGTCCCGGCGTGATCGTCTCGTTCACCATCGCCGGTATCGCCGCTGGCCTGGCCGCCCTCTGCTACGCCGAGCTGGCTTCGGCCGTACCGATTTCGGGATCGGCATACTCCTACGCCTACGCGACGCTGGGCGAGGCGGTCGCGATGGTGGTGGCGGCCTGCCTGTTGCTGGAATACGGGGTGGCCACCGCGGCGGTCTCGGTCGGCTGGAGCGGCTACGTTAACAAGTTGCTGAGCAATCTGTTCGGATTGCAGATGCCCCATGTGTTGTCGGCCGCGCCGTGGGACACGGATCCGGGTTGGGTGAATTTGCCGGCCATCGTGCTGATCGGGCTATGCGCGCTGCTGTTGATTCGCGGGGCCAGCGAATCGGCGACGGTCAACGCGATCATGGTGCTGATCAAGCTCTGCGTGCTGGGCATGTTCGTGGTCATTGCGTTTAGCGCATACAGCGCCGACCACCTCAAAGATTTCGCCCCATTCGGTGTCGCCGGCATCGGCTCGGCGGCGGGGACGATCTTCTTCTCATACGTCGGCCTTGACGCGGTTTCAACCGCGGGCGACGAGGTGAACGACCCGCAGAAGACCGTGCCGCGCGCGCTGATCGCGGCGCTGATCACCGTCACCGGTGTCTATGTTCTGGTCGCGCTGGCCGCCCTCGGCACCCAGCCGTGGCAGAACTTTGCACAGCAGAAAAACGCGGGGCTGGCCACCATCTTGGACAACGTTACGCACGGCGAATGGGCCAGCACGATTCTGGCCGCGGGTGCGGTGATCTCGATCTTCACCGTCACGCTGGTCACCATGTACGGCCAGACCCGGATCCTGTTCGCGATGGGTCGCGACGGGCTGCTGCCGACCCCGTTTGCGAAGGTGCATCCGCGCACCATGACGCCGGTGCCCAACACGGTGATCGTCGCGATCTTCGCGGCGACGCTGGCCGCCTTCATACCGCTCGAAAACTTGGCGGACATGGTGTCCATCGGCACGCTTACCGCGTTCAGCGTGGTGGCGGTGGGTGTGATCGTCCTGCGGGTGCGTGCGCCCGACCTGCCGCGAGGGTTCAAGGTGCCCGGCTACCCGGTGACCCCGATCCTTTCGGTGCTGGCCTGCGGGTACATCCTCGTCAGTTTGCACTGGTACACCTGGCTCGCCTTCAGCGGATGGGTGGCGGTGGCGTTGGTCTTCTACCTGACGTGGGGTCGGCACCACAGTGCGCTCAACGAGGAAGTGCCGTGACTGTCGTCGTCGGCTACTTGGCCGGCAAAGTCGGTCCCTCGGCGTTGCATCTGGCCGTCCGCGTCGCGCGGATGTACAAAACGTCGCTCACGGTGGCCACCATCGTGCCGAGGCCCTGGCCGACGCGGCCACTAGGGCGCACCGATGCCGACTACGAGCACTGGTCGGATCGGCTGGCCGCCGACTCGGCGCAGGAGGCCGAGCGTTACCTGCGCAGACTGGCCGACGGGATCGAGGTCAGTTACCACCATCGCGCGCACCGCTCGGTGTCGGCTGGTCTGCTCGAGGTGGTCGAGGAGCTCGAGGCCGAGGTGCTGGTGCTGGGTTCGTTCCCCAGCGGGCGGCGCGCACGGGTGTTGATCGGCTCGACCGCCGACCGGCTGTTGCATTCGTCGCCGGTACCGGTGGCGATCACCCCCCGCCGCTACCGTTGCCACACCGACCGGGTGACCCGGCTCAGCTGCGGCTATTCCGCGACGTCAGGGTCGGCCGATGTGGTGCGGCGATGCCGCGACCTGGCCAAGGTGTCCGACGTGCCGATGCGGGTGGTCACCTTCGCGGTCCGCGGCCGAACGATGTATCCGCCCGAGGTGGGGCTGCACGCCGAGGCTTCGGTTCTGGAGGCGTGGGCGGCGCAAGCGCAAGAATTGCTGGAAAAGCTAAAAATCAACAGCGTCGTCGGTGAAGACGCCGTGCTGCAAGTGGTCACCGGGAATGGTTGGGCGCAGGCGCTCGACGCTGCGGACTGGCTGGACGGGGAGATCCTGGCACTGGGCACCTCGCCGTCCGGTGATATCGCCCGGGTTTTCCTCGGCTCCTGGAGCGGCAAGATCATCCGTTACAGCCCGGTACCGGTGCTGGTCCTGCCGGGATAGACCCCGATCATCGCTGCGCTGCGGCGTTGGCCGCCGCTTGCGCCTGGCTCAGGATCGTCGCGACATCGCCACGGCCGAGGAACATTTCATCGAAATAGGGTTCGAGGGCCTCCTGTCCGGCGGCGAAGCCGGCGCCGCCGGGGGCCGCGATGCGCCGACCGTTCAGCACCGCGAAGAAGGGTGTGACGTCGACGCCCCTGGTGGACCAGTAGTCGAAGTAGACCGGCTGCGCAGACAGTAGCGCGGGGATGGCCGCACCGTGGCGGCCCAGATAGGCGTTGCCCTCCCTGCTGCCCATCCAGGCCAGCACCTGACGCACCGCATCCGGATGTTTGGACGCCGAATTACCTGCCGCGGCAATACCATTGGTGACGCTCACCCGGCCCGCGGGACCGGCGGGCAGCATCGCCACACCCCAGCGGAAGCGAGCATCGCGGGCCACCGACGCCAGGCTGTAGGTGCCCGACTGGAAGAGCGCCATTTTGCCGGCGAGAAACTGGTTGCGGGAAAAATCGCCGTTGTCGTTGGTGTCGGAGGCCGGCGGCGCGACGTGGTCGTCGTTGATCAGGCCGACCAGATAGCGGAAGGCTTCGATCGCCGCGGGGTTATCGAACGCGAACTTGCCGTCGCGCTGGAATACGCCGCCGGCCGAGCCGATGTAGTTGAGATAGATGCCCTGAGGATCGTTGGCGGCGTTGTAGCCCCACTGGCGGACCCGTCCGGCGTCGAAACCTGGCGTGTTGGCGCTGCGTCCATCGGCGTCGACGGTGAGCCGGGCCAGCAGCGGGCGCAGCGTGTCGTCGCCGCTCGGGCTCCACCGCAGGCCGTCCAAATCCGCGGGGTCGATACCGGCGGCAGCCAGCAGGTCGGTGTTGTAGAACACGGCAACTCCGGCATCCGTCAGCTGCGGTACGCCCCACAACACACCCGACCGGGTGAACTGGTCGACCACCGCCGGCTCCCAGCCCGAGGCATCGGCCTGGATCTTCATCAGCCGGCCACTGTCGGCGTAGGCGGCGAAGTAGGCGTTGGACAGCCAGAAGATGTCGTCGGCGCTGCCGCCGGCCACGTCGGTGCGCAGCGTGTCGAAGTATGTGGAATAGGCCACCAGGTTGGTGCGCACCTCGATATCGGGATGGGCGCGGGTGAATGCCTCGAACGACTGCCGATACGCCGCGGCGATTGGTTCCGCCCAGAGTCGCACCGTCACGACGATCTTGCCGCCACGCGGTTCGCCGGATCGGCCCAACAGCACCGCGCTCACCGCTAACAGGACCGCGACCAGCACGAGCGCGGTGGCGGCCAGCGTGGAAAAGCGGGGCCGGCTCACTTGAGCCCCGAGACGACGATTGATGCGGCGATGTGGCGCTGGAACGCCACGAAGAGCACGATCAGCGGCACGATCGCTACCGTGGTCGCCGCCATCACCAGCGTCCACTGGGCGTTGAACCGGGACTGCAGGTCGGCCGTCGCCACCGTGAGGACACGCCATTTGTGGCCGCTGGTGATCACCAACGGCCACATGAAGTTGTTCCACTGCGAGACCACGGTGATCATCGTCAAGGCGGCCAGGACCGGCCGGCTGGACGGGATCACCACGTGCACGAGGACATCCAAAGTGTTGGCGCCGTCGAGGCGTGCGGCGTTGATCAGGTCGTCCGGGATGAGCCGAAAGTGCTCGCGTAGCAGGAATATCGCGTACGGGGAACCGAACATGAACGGCAGCACCAGCGCCCAGAACGTGTTGCGCAGGCCCAGCTGAGCCATCATCAGATACAGCGGCACCACGGTCACCGTCCCCGGCACCATCAGGGTGGTGATGTACACCCAGAACAGCGCGTCGCGCCCGGGAAACCGCAACCGCGCGAACGCGTAGGCGGCCAGTACCGAAAAGGTCAGCTGGCTCAACAGGATTACCGCCGTCATCAACGCCGTCACCATGGCCGCGCGGCCAAATCCGGCATCGGCGAGGTCGGCGTAGTTGCCCAGCGTGGGTGGCCGCGGCACCTGCAGCGGCGTACCCGTCGCGAACTGATGCGCCGAGGTGAACGAGGTCAACAATCCGAGCGAGAAGGGGGCCAACGTGATTATCGCGCCGAGCACCAGGCCGGCGTAGATCGCGGTGTGCGTTAGGACCCGGTTAGGTGAGCTCATAGCTGATCCGCCGTCGGAAATACAGATGCTGAACCAAGGTCGCGCCGACGAGGATCACGAACAGCACCACCGCCATTACCGATGCCCGTCCGATGGCCGCCGCCCCGAATGCCTCGGCGTAGATGCGGTGGGCCACCAGGTCGGTGCTGCCTTCCGGACCGCCGCCGGTGAGCGCGTAGACGGTGTCGAAAACCTGTGCGGCGCTGACGATTCCGGTGACCAAGACGAAGAACATGGTGGGCCGCAGCATGGGCAAGGTGATGCGCCAGAACCGCTGCCAGGCGTTGGCGCCGTCGGTGCGTGCGGCGTTGTGAATGTCGTCGGGGATGGCCACCAGGCCGGCTAGGAAGGATAACGAGACGTAGCCGACGTTGGTCCAGACAACGACCGCTGACACAACCGGCAAGGCCAAATCGGGGTTGGTGAGCCATTCGATGCGATGTCCGAGCACCGTGCTGACCGCGCCGTCAGTGGGCGCCAGGATCCACCGCCAGATCACCGCGATCGCCAGCGGTGCGCAGATCCAGGGCAGCACGTAGAGCGTGCGGAACAGGCCGGTGCCCGGAAGCTGGCGCGCCAGCAGGGACGCGGCCAGCAGTCCCAGTGCCGTTTGCACCGGGACCACGATCGCCACGAAGATGGCCGTGACCGCCAGCGAGTCGCCGAAGTCGGAGTCGGTCAGCACCGACCGCCAGTTGGCCAGGCCGACGTAGTGCAGTGGGCCCAGCAAGTCCCACCGGTACAGGCTCAGCCAGACCACGACCAGGATGGGCAGCAACAAGAACGCGACCACACCGAACAGGCTGGGTGCCAGCAGGGCATATGCCAGCGCGGTGGTCCGGCGTGGCACGTCGCGCATGGGTGTATTAAAGCCGGTCGTTACGGTGGGAGTCGTGACACCGAACCGGGGGATCGATGCCGACTTTCTGGACCTGCCGCGCCACGAGTTGGCCGACGCCGCGTTGTCGGCGGCCACCGCGGCCGGGGCCAGCCACGCCGACCTGCGGGTTCACCGGATCAGTACCGAGATCATCCAACTGCGCGATGGTGAGCTGGAGACCGCGGTGATCAGCCGCGAGGTCGGCTTGGCCGTGCGGGTGATCGTCGCGGGCACGTGGGGATTCGCCTCCCACGCCGAATTGGCACCGGACGTCGCGGCCGCAACCGCGCGCCATGCGGTGCAGGTGGCCACCATGCTGGCCGCGCTGAACACCGAGCGGGTCAAATTGGCGCCCGAGCCGGTGTACACCGACGCCGAGTGGGTCTCGACCTACCGGATCGATCCGTTTGGCGTTCCCGCCTCCGAAAAGATTGCCGTGCTACGGGACTACTCCGGGCGGTTGCTGGACGCCGACGGCATCGACCACGTGTCGGCCAGCTTGAACGCCGTCAAGGAGCAGACCTTCTATGCCGACACCTTCGGGTCATCGATCACCCAGCAGCGGGTGCGACTGTTGCCATCGCTGGACGCGGTGACCGTCGATTCCGCGGCGGGCAGCTTCGAATCGATGCGCACGCTGGCTCCGCCGACGGCGCGGGGCTGGGAAGCGGTGGCCGGCGACGAGATCTGGAACTGGACCGATGAGCTCGCCGAGCTGCCGTCGCTGCTGGCGGAGAAGGTCCGGGCGCCCAGCGTGATGCCGGGGCCCACCGACCTGGTGATCGATCCCACCAACCTGTGGCTGACCATCCACGAATCCATCGGCCATGCAACCGAATACGACCGCGCCATCGGCTATGAGGCCGCCTACGCCGGGACGTCGTTCGCCACACCGGACAAACTCGGCACCATGCGCTACGGCTCGCAGGTGATGAACGTGACCGCCGACCGCACCGCCGAATTCGGCTTGGCCACCATCGGTTACGACGACGAGGGAGTGGCCGCGCAAAGCTGGGATCTGGTGCGTGACGGGGTGTTCGTCGGCTACCAGCTCGACCGGGTTTTCGCACCACGGCTGGGGGAGCCACGGTCCAACGGGTGCTCCTATGCCGACTCACCGCATCACGTGCCGATCCAGCGGATGGCCAACGTATCGCTGCAGCCGGGCGTCGAAGACCTCAGTACCGCGGACCTGATCGGCCGGGTCGGTGACGGCATCTACATCGTCGGCGACAAGTCGTGGTCGATCGACATGCAGCGCTACAACTTTCAGTTCACCGGCCAGCGGTTCTTCCGCATCCGAGACGGCCAGCTGCACGGACAGCTGCGTGATGTCGCGTATCAGTCGACCACCACCGATTTCTGGAATGCGATGGAAGCCGTGGGCGGCCCGTCAACCTGGCGTATGGGCGGAGCGATCAACTGCGGCAAGGCCCAGCCCGGCCAGGTGGGCGCCGTCAGCCACGGCTGTCCGTCGGCGTTGTTCCGGGGCATCAACGTGCTCAACACTCGTACCGAGGGTGGCCGATGATTACGCCACAACACGTCGTCAACATCGTTTTGCAGGAGGCGGCCACATCCGGCCGGGCGGACGAGACCATGGTGCTGGTCACCGACAAGGTCGAGGCGACGTTGCGCTGGGCGGGGAATTCGATGACCACCAACGGCGTTTCGGTCAGCCGCAGCGTCACCGTGATTTCGATTGTGCGACGGGGAGATAGCGCCTTTGTCGGCACCGTGGTCTCCGCCGAAGTGGACCCGTCGGTGCTTCCGGGGCTGGTGGTGTCTTCCCAGGACGCGGCCCGCTCCGCGCCCGAAGCCGGTGATACCGCACCGCTGCTCGGCGACACCGGTGAGCCCGACGACTGGGACGCCCCGATTCCGGGCACCGGGGCGGGGGTTTTTGCCGGTATCACCGGCTCACTGAGCCGCGGCTTCCGGGGTGCGGATCGCTTGTACGGCTACGCGCACCAAAGTGTCTCGACGACGTTTCTGGCGTCGTCGACGGGACTGCGGCGCCGCTACACCCAGCCCGCCGGGGCGATCGAGATCAACGCCAAACGCGGCGACGCCAGCGCCTGGGCGGGGATCGGCACACCTGATTTCGTCGATGTGCCAATCGATCTGTTGCTTGAGCGGCTGTCGACCCGGCTTCAGTGGGCGCAACGCACCGTCGAGCTGCCGGCCGGGCGCTACGAGACGATCATGCCGCCATCGACGGTGGCCGACATGATGACCTATCTGGGATGGTCGATGGCCGGCCGCGGCGCACAGGAGGGCCGCACCGCGTTCTCGGCACCTGGCGGTGGAACCCGGGTGGGGGAGCGACTCACCCAATTGCCACTGACCCTGTTCACCGATCCGGCCGCGCCGGGTCTGGCGTGTACGCCGTTTCTCGCGGTGAGCAACTCCTCGGAGACACAGTCGGTGTTCGACAACGGCATGGACATCGGCCAGGTCGATTGGATCCGCGACGGCGTGATCAATGCGCTGGCCTATCCGCGGGCCACCGCCGCCAAGTTCGACGCCCCGGTCGCGGTTGCCGCCGACAACCTGGTCATGACCGGTGGGTCGGTCGATCTCGCCGACATGATCGCCGGCACCGAGCGCGGACTGTTGCTGACCACACTCTGGTACATCCGTGAGGTCGACCCGACCACGCTACTGCTCACCGGGCTGACCCGCGACGGCGTCTACCTGATCGAAGACGGCCAGGTGACCGCGGAGGTCAACAACTTCCGGTTCAACGAAAGCCCGCTTGACCTGCTGCGACGGGCCACCGAGGCGGGCGTCAGCGAGAAGACGCTGCCACGCGAATGGGGGGATTGGGTTACCCGGACCGCGATGCCCCCGCTGCGGATTCCCGACTTCCACATGTCATCGGTGAGCCAGGCCCGCTAGGAGATTGCTGTAGGACCTGGGCGGGTTCTACCGTGTGAGCAATGGCGGCTCCGGTTTCGGTTCGCGACGATCTGTCGCGGTTGGTGGCCCGGTTGGTGGCGTTGTCCCCGGGCGACGGCCGGATCGCGGGGCTGGTTCGGCGGGTGTGCGCGCGGGCGCTGTCGCTTCCGCCGTTGCCGAGTGAGGTTGCGGTGGGCGAGCCGGAGTCCCAGGCCGAGGCCGTCGTTGCCGAGTTCGCCGAGCAGTTCAGCGTCGATGTCTCAGCGATCACCGGCGAGCAGCGATCCCGGCTGTGGAAGCATCTGGGGGACGCCACTTTTGGCGTCGTTGTGGCGATGTACATCGCCGACTTTGTGCCGCGGGTGCGTGCCGGGCTGGAAGCGTTGGGCGTTGGCGCGCAGTATTTGGGCTGGGTGACGGGGCCGATCGTCTGGGATCACACCACCGATCCCGCCGATGTGGTGTTCAACGATTTTCTGCCCGCGGTGGCCCGGATGCGGGCGCTGGACCCGGTCACCGCCGAACTGGTACGGCTGCGCGGAGCGGCCCAGCACAACTGCCGGCTGTGCAAGTCGCTGCGTGAGAGCACTGCACTCGATGCGGGCGGTTCGGAGACGTTATACGGCGAGATCGAGCGTTTCGAGACCTCGATATTGCTCGATGATCGCGCAAAAGCCGGCATCATGTATGCAGATGCGTTAATTTGGACCCCTGCGCACCTCGCCGTCGACGATGCCGCCGAGGTGCGCTCCCGGTTCTCGGACGCCGAGGCCGTCGAGCTGACTTTTGACATCATGCGTAACGCGAGCAACAAGATTGCTGTGTCTTTGGCTGCTGACGCGCCGACGGTAACGCGGGGCACCCAGCGGTATCGCCTCGGGCTCGACGGCCAGACGGTGTTCAGTTGACGCCGGTCAGGGCGGTGTTCGCCATCGTCGTGGGCATGACCTGGGCCTTTGGTCTGGCCGGCTGCGCTGGGCCGGGCGGCAAATCCGCCTCGCGACCGGCGACGGTCCACGAGAGCAGTTCGTCGCTGTTACCGCCGATCTACCCCGGGACGACGGTGTCGATTCCGCCGTCTGAGGAAAGCGCGACACCGGCGAGCACCATTCCCGGCGACGGCACCTACCAGGTGGGAGTCGACATCCAGCCCGGCACGTATCGGTCGCAGGGCGGTGATAGCTGTTATTGGGAGCGGCTGAGGGGACTCGGCGGAACCACCGCGGACATCATCGCGAACGGCGCCGGGACCGGGCCGCAAGTGGTGCAGATCACACCGACCGACGCCGCATTCAAGACGCAGTCCTGCGCCATCTGGACCCTGACATCGGCCGCTGCCACGACGACGGCTCCGACGCCAACGACGACGGCGACAACGACGCCCGCGGGGCTGCCCGAGGGCGCCCAGGTGTGTCCGACCGAGGCTGGGCCCGCGGGCGGCTTCACGCAGTCCGCAGTCGGGACGCCGGGCACTTCCTGTCCTTTCGCCGAACAGGTACGGCTCGCATACGGCGCCAGCGGACCCGCCAGCTCGACGCCCCGGCAGATCAGCGCCGTCAGTCCGGTGACGGGCCAGTCGTACACGATGACGTGCGCCGCGAATGGATCACTGGTGGTGTGCACCGGCGGAGACGGCGCGGTCGTCTACGTGTACTGAGGTGGGCCCGCGGCGGCGCACCCGGTACCGTCGGGTCATGGTACTTCGGCGGGAAAGCCCGATCCGCCGGCGACGGTTGCGTTTCTACGAGGCGGTGCTGGAGCGTGTCCTGACGAGTGGGGTCGGCTACCAGTTCCTGTTCCACGTCGCGCCGCGTGTCGACAAACTGCTGATTCCTTGGACCAACGGCCGGCTGAGTTCGGCCGGGCTCGACAGGGTCGGGCTGGTGAGGACGACCGGCGCCAAGTCCGGACAACCGCGGACCCATCCGCTGGCATTGTTCAAAGACTCTGGCGACCTGCTCGCTATCGGGTCCAACTATGGGCGGCCGCAGCATCCGGCCTGGTCGGCCAACCTGGTGGCGCACCCCGAATGCACGGTCGAATTCAAGGGTCCGCCGCGGCGGTACCGGGCCGAGCTGCTGACCGGCGACGCACGCGCTTCGGCCTGGGCCACGGCCGTCGACTGGTTCGCCGGATACGAGAGCTACCGCGGCACCTGTGCGCCCCGCGAGATCAGGGTCTTCCGGCTGCGGCCGGTGGCCGAGGGCTCGAGGTGAGCGCCGACTGGCGTGACCTCAGTCGCCGGGCCGCGTTCGAGTCGCACCGGCTGATCGGCTGGATCTTCTGGGATCCGGTCGGAGTCTCCAACTATGCGGCGCTCGGGGTGCCCGATGGCGTCGGCTACTACGTCGCGACACGCGCTGCGCCGCTCGCGGCCGCCGGCGACGCCGTCGTCGCTGCCGTGTTCGGCTCGATCCACCCCGGCGTCATCAAATATTCGCTCGATCTGTGCCGCCAGCACACGACGTTCGTCGCCGCCGCGGCTGCCCGCGATGCGGCTGTGGTGTCGGGCCTACGCGACTACGCGCCAGAGATCGTCGATCCGCTCACCGAGCTCGGGCCGGCGGTATGGGACGCGGTCGATGCGTTGCCCGTCGGCGGGCGTTCGCTGTTCGCCGCCCACCGTGCCTGGCCTCGCCCGGACGATCCACTGTTGTCGGCGTGGCTGGCGGTCAATTGCATCCGCGAGTGGCGCGGCGACACCCACTGGGCGATCCAGATCGCGGACGGTCTGTCGCCGATCGCGTCGGGGATCCTCGACGGAGCATGGCGCTCCTACGATGACGACTGGCTGCCCCGCAGCCGGGGCGCCGACGACTCGGCGCTGCGCGACGCGTACGACGAGCTCGACCGGCGCGGGTTCGTCACCGACGGGAAAGTCAACCGGCGCGGCACCGAGCACCGCCAGCTGCTTGAGGATCGCCTGGATGACCTGACCGTGCTGCCGTGGCAGCATCTCGGCGAGGCGACAACGCGGCGGCTCATCGACTGCATCGCCCCGGTGGGCGAGCGCCTGCTCGCGCGTATCGACGCCACCGCCGGGCCGAAGTGGATGCCCGCGGCGCGCACTCGGGCCTAGCGGCGTCGTGTTATTGGCTCGCTGACGCGGCTTCCTATCGGCGGTGTAGCCGCAGTTGCAGATCGACGGGTTTAAGCGTCATGGCTTCGGAGGCCGAGAGGCAGTACCCGGGACGGGGTTCTAGGTCGTATTGATGAAGTACTGCCGCGAGGGTCAAAAGGGTCTCGTGGAGGGCGAATCGGCGGCCGAGGCAGGCCCGGGCGCCGGTGCCAAAGGGCTTGTAGATGCGTCGTGGAAGTTTGCGTAGATTCTCGGGCAGGAAACGGTCGGGGTTGAATTCATGGGCGTCATGGCCCCAGGCGTCGGAGCGGTGGGCGGCGATCAAGTGAACGAACACCCAGTCCCCGCCGCGGAAGAAATGCTTTCCCGTTCCGATCGTGGTGTCTTGGCGGGCCTGGCGGAAGTAGCCCGGTACTACCGGCCACAGCCGCAACGTTTCGTCGACGACGCGGCGTAGGTACCTCAACTTGTCGACGTCGTCGAAGTGGATATTGGGGAAGGTGTCGTTGGACCAGTGTTCGTCGATCTCTGCGCGGGCTTGCTCGGCGATGTTGGGATTGATGGACAGAAAGTGCAGGGCAAAGGCGATGGCATTCGCCGAGGTTTCGCTGCCGGCGACGAGCAGTGTCAGGATCTGGCTAATGATGTTGTCGTTGTCGAGTTGGTCGCCGGTGTCGGGATCGGTGCTGTGCAGGATGATGTCGAGCATGTCGTCACGCGAGCCCGCTGTGGAATTGAGGCGCCGCGCTCTAATAATGTCCGCAACCTGTCGGCGAATCTGGGTCGCGTCTTTGTTGTGTTGATCTTTTCGCTCCTGGGCGATATCCGCGGTATGCCGGTCGGCGTAGGCGAGTTCGCGAAGAAAGGCAGCGATGAAAGCGTTTTCACGCGAGTCGCTGAGCTTAGTGAAGGAGTAGCCCATTGCAACGCGGGCGATGATTTCAATGGTGAGTCGGTTGGCGTCGGCCGGGATGGTAATCCAGGCTCGCACAGCACTCTTCCTGTTCCAGACGTCGACAAGTTCGCGGATGGTCTCGGCCATCGTGTCGTGGTAAAGCTTCATGGCTGTTTTGGTGAAGGTTGGCATCAGGATGTTGTGCGCCTTGCGCCAATTGGGTTCGTGGTTGTAGGCGGTGAACAGGCCGTCGCCGAGGACAGAGCGCACTCTGCGGAGCGCGGATCCAAGGTGTTTTTCCCAGTGGGTCTCGTCGTTGACGTCGTCGATAAGGGTGGTGTCGGCGAGAAAGATGACTGGTTGGCCGATGGGCTGCTCTATCATTCCGCTGCCGAGTTTGGTCAGTTTGTCGGTTACTTTTTGGACGGGTTTATTGAAGTCGATGGTGCTGAGATCGCCGATAATAGGAAACTGAAAGCGGTTTAGCTGGCTGGTGGTGGTTGGGCTGTCCGCGGTCATGTGCTCGCTTTCGTTTTGGGACCGGAGGTGAATTGTTCGGTGGTTGCGTGGGCGGGTATCCACCATTTCGCTAGTTTCAGTAGTTCTACTACTTCCTCGTCGAGGGTTCTGGACCGGGATCTCACGACTGGTGTGACGTCGGGGGGTTCCGGTAGGGCGCCTGCGGTTTTGGTCCTGGCGGCTTGAGCCAGGTAAAGAGCGTGGATTGCGGCGTCGTGTTCGCGGTTTGGCACGCAGTGGGCCCTGAGCAACGGGCCAGCTGGTGAAGGACCCCGCACCCGCCAAATGGGGCAAGGTGCCACTGAAACAGATTGACTACCAGTCATACTCAACGTGGCAAGGTAGCACTCGTCCGGCGGCGATCTACCGAGTGCGGCCGATGCCTTGGGCAGGGTGATCGGGATCACTGCGGTATTCTGCAGTTGACGATGCGGTGATGGGAGCTTTATCCGCAGCTAGCTAGTTCCAGGGGCGGTAGCTCAGTTGGTTAGAGCCGCGGACTCATAATCCGTTGGTCGCGGGTTCGAGCCCCGCCCGCCCCACTCTGAACAGCCCCCACTCTGAACAGCCCCACTTCAGTGGCTGTTGGTTTGATTGGATTTTTGTCGTCGACGTTCATTTGCGGCACCATCGTGAAGTCACGCGGTACCGGCGGCTTGTTGGTTGGACAGTAGCGTCGGTAGATATTTTCGGCCGCGGCATCAATGGCGCCCAGGCGATTCAGCGCCCAGAGATCCCATAGATCGCGGGAGGCATGTCGGTCGACCCACGTCGCAGTCTTAGAGGCGGCGAAGACGGGAAGGGTGGGCACCTACAGCTCGGCGGTGGGGGCATCGGCATACCGTTGAACCAAGGGCTCAGGACCGCGAGCAGATGGGAGATTAGGTGATCGCGTTCGAGTTGTTCGATCGCGACGCCGAATTGCTCAGCAACGGCTGCTTTTTGTCGCTGTTCACTGCTGGATCCAGGCTCTCGCCCGCCGAAGTGATGCGATGCGTCGCTGCTCGGTCGCCAAGGCTTGCAGGCGGTCTTAGTCGCTGTGCTCGTACAGTGCAGCGGCACTTCCGCCTGCGCAGGGCGGAACGTGCCGAGTGGATGCGCGGCCAGGCTGGCGGGGACCGCCGTGCTGTGCTTTCGCGCCATGATCACTCCTTGGGTATGCATTTCATAGGCCAAGAGCCGATGAAATGCATACTGGTGACTATCTGACGTGCGCCCCGTCGATCAAAATCCGGGCAAGGTGCGCGGCGGAGACGTCGGTGTGAACGGCGTTGGCGTCGGTGTCCCACTCGCATGATCCGGTCTCTGTTCGTCTTTTGTGGCGCGATCCAACACGGCGGCGACCTCGGTATGCACGCGTCCGCGTGGCATGTAGCGGCATGTGTCATCGAGACTTTGGCATGCCCGAGGTGCTCAAGACGTCGTGGCGCCGGCCTAACGGTGAGTTGCTTCCCCTGGTGCGGCCATTAAACTGCCGGGGATGCAACCGGGCCAGCTGCAGATCGATGTTGACCAGCTAGCAGCCACAGCCGGTCAATGGGGTGTGGGAAGCGCTGACCTCTACGGTCTGGAACCACCTTCACCGGGCCAGCCGTTTCAACCCACCACAGCCGCGGTGAGCGGTGCCCACGTAGCGGTTGACCTCGCCGCTGCGGCGCTTATTGCCCGCGCCCAAGCAACAACCGCGTCGGTAGCGGACGGTGCCGCGCGGTATGTCAGCAATGAAGCGACGGCGGCCGAGATGGCAGCCGTGCGATCAGGGTTGGTGTAGGTGGTGTCGACGCTTTCTCAAGTCCGGTCCTGGAGCACCGATCACCTGATCGAGGCCGCCACCTACTGGACCACGACCGCCGATCGTTGGGAAGACGTGTTTGTGCGGATGCGCAACCAATCCCACGCCCTCGTTTGGGAAGGTGCTGGCGGTGATGGGCTGCGCACCCGAACCGGTGCTGACCTCGCGGTCGTCAGCGCCAAAGCCGACCAACTACGCCAAGCCAGCAAGATCGCCCGCGACGGCGCGGGAACTATCGGCGCCACCCAACGCAGGGTCATCTATGCCATCGAGGACGCCCATAACGCGGGTTTCACTGTCGGAGAAGACTTCTCGGTCACCGATACCCGAATCGGCAACACCACCGGCGAACTGGCGGCTCGCCAAGCCCAGGGGCAAGCATTCGCCACCGAGATCCGCCAACGCGCAACACAACTCATCGGGCTCGAACACGAATTTGCCGCCAAAATCACCGCCGCGACAGCCGGAATCGCCGCCACCGTCTTCCCGGGCACACCGGGCATCGACGACGCCATCATCAGCGACGGCAAACGCGACGGTGGGGTCCAGGTGGTCGACCTTAAACGAGACGGCGCAACTAGCCCCCCGCCTCCGTTTGCGCCGTGGGACGCCCCCGATGAGCCGCCGGGGGCGGGCCTGAGTCCTCAGCTGCAGCAGATGCTCCTCGGCGGTGATCCAGCTAGTTTGACCGGCCAGGGCCTTGTGGACAACGTGCAACGGTTCGTGCAGTCGCTGCCCGAAAACGACCCCGGCACCGCGTGGTTACGCAGTCAGGTTGCCGATCTGCAGGCGCAGGTCGCCGATGTCGAGTACGCCCGCACCCATTGCAGTACTAGTGACTGGATCGACCGGACCGCCCGGTTCGCCTCGGGCGCCCTGGTCTTCGGTATCGGCGCGTTGACCGCAGAGACCGGTGCTGGGCTAGTGGCCGTCGGGGCCGGTGGTGTCAGTGCGGCCGTGGCGGGCGAGGGTCTGCTCCGATGCCTGGTAGGGAGCAAATGATGGACGTACTGGCTGCCGGGGTCGCGGCTGGCGCGCTCGTACTAGCGTTTTGGGGCGCCTGGCGCCCGCGCTACCGTGCGGCGTCCTACCTGGCGGCCGCTACCGTGGGGCTGGCGCTGATTGGGCTGCTGGTGGTGACCGGGCAAACATTGATGGCCATTTCGGTGGCATTTCTGTTGGCGCTGGGCCCTCCGTTGGTGGTGGTCAATCACCGCAGAGCTGAACGTAAGCGAAGTCGGATGAACGAAGAAGGGCTGTAGGTCGCGCTCATTCCCGTCAGCTACGGAAACGGCGAGCGTCGGACACCCGGAGGACCTGGAACGACGTGATTACCGCGCGGTCCGATTCGGCGGTGTGGAAGGTCGCCGATTTGTTGACCTGCCGCCCGGTCGTGAACGCTGTGCTACTGGCGCAGGAGCTGGGCATCGAGTCCACCAACGCTCACCGCTACCTCAACCCGCTCACCGAGGTGGGCGTCCTCGTCGAGACGACCAGCGGACCCCGCAACCGAGTGTGGCGTTGTGCTGAAGTGCTCGCCGCGCTCGACGCTTTCGCCGAACGCGCGGCCCGGAGAGGCTGACCGGCGTCGCCACCTTCGCGGCGCTACCGTTGCGGGCGTGACCGACCGGGTGGGTCGCGCTTCTCGATGAAGGCATCCATGCCTTCCCGTCCCTCTTGGTGGGCGAAGCTCGCGGCAATCACCCCCGACGCGAGCTCGTAGGCCTGCGCCACACCGAGATCCACCTGCGCATAGAAGGCACGCTTGCCGGCCGCGAGCTGCACCGGCGGCTTCTCGGCGAGCTGCCTTGCTAGCCTGTCGGTCTCCGCAACGAGATCTTCGGCCGGCACGACGCGGTTGACCAGCCCCCAGTCGAGTGCCTGGTGTGCATCCACCATGTCGCCCGTGAGCAGCATCTCCATCGCGCGCTTGCGCGATACATTGCGGCCGACCGCCACGCCCGGGGTCGAGCAGAAGAAGCCCCAGGTTACGCCGGGCGTGGTGAACTTCGCCGCCGCGGAGGTCACCGCCAGATCGCACTGCGCGACGAGCTGGCAACCGGCCGCCGCCGCTGCGCCCTGCACCCGGGCGATAACCGGCTGCGGCAGCGCCGTAATGGTCTGCATCATCGCGCTGCAGCGGTCAAACAACTCTTCGATCCTCGGCAGCTCCGTGAGCGCGCGGAGCTCCTTGAGGTCATGCCCGGCGCAGAAGCCCTTGCCCGCCGCGGCCAGGATGATGACCCGGATGCTGGCGTCGTCCATCAGCGAATCGAAAGCCTTCTGCAGCGCCTCGATCATCTCGGTGGTAAGGAGGTTCATCTGCAGTGGACGGTTCATCGTGAGCGTGCAGACGCCGCCGCGGTCTTCGCGCAGCAGAATCGACGGACCGTGTTGCCGGATCGCGCTCATGTCTGGATCGCCGTCGTGGATTTCGCCTTCTCGCGCAGCACGACCTTCTGGATCTTTCCGGTCGAGGTCTTCGGGAGCTCGCCGAACACCACCGCGCGCGGCGCCTTGAACGGGGCTAGATGCCGCCGACAGAACTCGATGATCTCTTTGTCGGTCAGCTGTGCGTCGGGCCTGGTTTCCACGAAGGCGCAGGGTGTTTCACCCCACTTCTCGTCGGGCATCGCCACGACTGCCGCGGCCAGCACCGCGGGATGACGGTAAAGCACGTCCTCAACCTCGAGCGACGAGATATTCTCGCCACCCGAGATGATGATGTCCTTGGACCGGTCCTTGATCTTGACGTAGCCGTCGGGCTGCCGCACCGCCAGGTCGCCGGAGTGGAACCAGCCGCCGCTGAACGCCTCACGCGTCGCCTCCGCGTTCTTCAGGTAGCCCTTCATGGTGATGTTGCCGCGAAACATGATCTCGCCCATGGTCTCGCCGTCGGCGGGCACCGGCTGCATTGTCTGCGGGTTCATCACCGCCAGCCCGTCCTCCATCAGGTAGCGCACGCCCTGTCGGCCGTTGAGCCGCGCGCGCTCGGAGACGTCGAGCGACTCCCACGCCTCATTTTTGGCGCAGACCGCCGCCGGCCCGTAGACCTCGGTCAGGCCGTAGACATGCGTGATGTCGAATCCCAGCCGTTCCATACCCTCGATCATCGCCGCCGGCGGCGGTGCGGCGGCGACCATGGCGTGCACCTTGTGATCGATGCCCTGCCTAAGCTCCTCGGGGGCGTTGATCAGCATAGAGTGCACGATCGGTGCGCCGCAGTAGTGCGTCACCTTCTCCGCCTTGATCAGCTCGAAGATCTTCTGCGCGTCGACCTTGCGCAGGCAGACGTTCGTCCCGGCGTTGGCCGCCATCGTCCAGGGGAAGGTCCAGCCGTTGCAATGGAACATCGGCAGCGTCCACAGGTAGACCGAATGCTGCGGCATGCTCCAGGTGACGATGTTGCACACGGCGTTGAGGTACGCGCCGCGGTGGTGGTAGACGACCCCCTTCGGATTGCCGGTGGTACCCGACGTGTAGTTGAGGGAGATCGCCTCCCATTCGTCTTCCGGCCAGCGCCACTCGAATTCGGGATCCCCGGTCGCCAGGAAGGCTTCATACTCCATGTCGCCCAGCCGCGTGCCGCCCTGCAACTCGGTGTCCTCAACGTCGATCACCGGAATTGACGGTTTGACCTTGTCGATCACGGGGGAGAACTCCGTGTCCGTGATCAGCAGCTTGGCTTCGCCGTGCTCGAGCATGAACGCGACGGCTTGCGGATCGAGCCGCGTGTTGAGGGCGTTGAGCACCGCGCCGCACATCGGAACACCGAAATGCGCCTCGTACATGGGCGGCGTATTGGGCAGCATCACCGCCACGGTGTCGCCAACGCCGACTCCGCACCGCGACAGCGCCGACGCGAGGCGCCGCGCCCGGGCGTACGTTTCCTGCCACGTGTAGCGCTGTGCGTTGTAGACCACCGACAGGCGGTGCGGATAGACGGCTGCAGCGCGCTCGATGAACGACAGCGGAGTCAACGGCACGAAGTTTGCCGGGGTCTTGTCGAGGTCCTGCTCGAATTTGGAACTGGCACGGCGCATTTCGTGCAGTATAGCCCTGGCGACTGGGCGTGCCACCTGGACGCGCACCGCGCGACGTTCGCTGGCGTGGCCTTGCCCTATACCCAACCGTGGCGTCCGGTCAGCGGGTTCGCGATCGCCGCGCTGGTGCTGGGCATCATGGGTCGTGCTGCCGGCCGTGATTTGCGGCATAAAGCCCCGCTACGAGTTTGCTGATATCGGCGCGCCACGATCCCGCCGCGGCCGATGGCCCGCCGTCATCCCCGGAGAGTCGGGCGGTTGTTCGACTCGCTTATGTTGTGGGCATGGCAGCTCGCGCCGTCCTGGTTACCCCTCTGTCCGGGCCGCTTGCCAGATTTGGGAAAGCAGGGGCAAGCGCCCTTGCTCTCTGGGCCGACCATTCGGAAGTAAGCCTGGAGGTCATCGACGCGTACCCTTCCGCGGCGTCCGCGATACGGGCCGCCGAGGCTAGCCGGCCCGACGTGGTGTTCGGGCCCTACGGTTCGGGGCCCGCACTTGCTGCCGTGGCCGCTAGCGAAGGGGTTGTCTGGAACCACGGCGGCGCTACCCTCCGGCTGGCTCGGCCGGCATATCCGCGTGTGGTCAACGTGGAGTCTCCCGCTTACCACTATCTCGCCGCAATCCTCGAAACCCTTGTCGCCGAGGGCCTTAATGAGGGGTCGGAGGTAGTGATGATGCACAGTGATACGGGATTCGGCCGCGAGGCGGCCGAAGGCGCGGTGATGACGGCGCGGCAGCTCGGTCTCCGGTGGCGGTCGGTCACTTTTCGGCCAGGCCGGGCGAGAGACGTGCTGGCGCAGGTTCCGGCGGGCGATGTGCTGTTGACGGCCGGCTCTTTCGACGATGATGTCGCCATCGCACAGTGGGACAGCGGACGCCGTTGGCGTGCAGTTGGATTGGTCGCGGCGGGGGTCGATGAACTCCGGCACGCCATCGGGGATCTTGTTGAGCGGCTTTACGGACCGTGCCAGTGGTTCGACGGGATAGACCATCCCGCGGACGGACCCGGCAGCGCGTGGTTCAGCCAGTGTTATCGGGATGCCAACGGTACTGAGCCGCCTTATCCGGCTGCTGCGGCGTTCGCCGCGGGTGTCGTTTGGCAGCGCTGCGTGAAGGAAGCCGGCACTGTTGAATCCGTGCCGGTCCTAGCGGCTGCACAACGACTCGATACCACTACCTTGTTCGGTCGGTTTCGTGTCGACCCGATCACTGGCGTGCAAACCGGTCACCAAATTCGCGTCGTTCAGTGGCGAGACGGACAGCGAGTGCTGGTTGATCGGCCACTTCGTCGAACGTGAGCGCCGCATCTCAGCGCCGCGACCGGGAGCGATTTTTGGCCGTTGGTCGATCGTGGGTAAGCCACACCACGGCCGGCTACTGCACGGCCGGAGGTGGTTTGAGCGTGCTAGGTTCTTCGATCCCGGTAGTGGGCCACAGGTCGATACGTAGTTGCTCAATCAGATCGCTAGGAGCCGTCCGGTCACGGATGTCTAGGGGCGGGCAGTTCATGTCATGGTTTTCTTGATTCTGGTGTTTCCGAATGGCGTCACCACCTCGGGCAGCAGCCCGCACCCGATATGTACCTGCGGGGATGCGCAAACACCGCAACGTTTCGTCCGGTTCAAAATCCTCTGGGTTCGTGAGCCTGGGGGGAGTGTCGAAGGTGACCGATACTTCCCCGATCGATTCCCACTGTTCACGATCCGCGGGCACCGGGCTGAGATGGGTACATAGCCGCAGCCCTACTCGGTGCAGGTCGCTCGAGCAGAGGAAGGCTACGGCCCCCGGGGTTGTCCCCACCAAACCGAGTGCATCGCCAGGCTTTCTCCCAGCCCAGACCCACTTTTTGAGATCACCCTCAAATGCCAGGTCACCCAATCCGATAAGCCAAAACTGCCCGTACCAAGGGTCGATCGCTCCGTAGTATTCGGCCTCGATCATGGCTGCTAGACCTTCACAAAGTACGCATCACCATCAAGGACATGGTTATCTTGGTAGAACTGACTGAGGTTGCCACCCCCGCGGCTGTTTTCCTCGACAGATACCCAGGCGATGCTGGTGTGGGCTCCGCCTTGGTAGGTGCTGGCGAACGGGTACTCGTCACAGCTGGGGTTCCTGATACTCAATGGTCGTGGTCCGAGTTCGCGCGTACGCGCAGTGCCGCACGCGGCCTCGCGGTTCCTTTTTATGGCCTGCTTATCGGCGAGTCGGGTTAGTGGTGTGGTTCCGGGCGCGCCGGGCAGTCCATGGGATTGGCCGGTTCGGATATTTTTGGTGAGGTCTCCCAGGCCAACCAGGCTGGTGATCGTCGGGGTGTAGGAAGTGTTGACACAACCCGGTTTTGACGTGAATTGATTGTCGCAGCGGTAGGTGGATGCAAAGGTTGTGGTGCCGATCTTGACCGGCTTGCCGTTTGGCGCAGTGAAAGTCGATACCACATGCAGATGGACTTGCTGTGTGTCGGGCTTACCGGTGAGGTCGACGGACCGGATCGATGGCGATTTGGTGTCTGCTGCGATAGGCACCACGATGTCTTGCGAGTCCTCAGGCGCGGTCGCCGGGGCAAATGTCATCTTGAGTGTGCCAACCGGTGTGCCGGTCGTTGTCAGCTGCCGCAGGCTCACATCGACTTTGATCGCTAATGACCTCGGGTCTAGCTGTACTGCGTAGTTCCGCTGATACACCGCCGAACTGAGCACTTTGGCTTGCTCATCGATGGTTTGCACGGTCAACTGCTGGCCGACGCAGATGGTGGTGCGGGACGAGCCGCTACCGCACTGAGACGGCATAGTGGTCGCTGCCGCTGTCTGTCCCTCCTGCGGCGTAGGCGCCGAGGTGAGGGGCCCTTCAACAACATTGGTTGTCAACGTGGCTCGGATGGCGGGGGCGGCCACCGCCAATGGGACACCACCAAGCCCAGCAGCGCAGGCCTGCATCACCGCAGCGATCAACGCTCCCGCATATCGCATACCGACTATCTCCCCCCAGCAAGCTGCCCAGTCAACGACTGGGCAGACTCGATCGAAGACAAGATACGCCCTCCGTGAGCAGAACGTGGGGATGAACCTCGGTGCGGCGGGGCGAAAGTGGGCGCACCTTCCCGAGGAACGATCTGAAGGTCCCGTAGCTCCGATCAAGACCGGGGTCGGCATTGGATTCACCTTCGCACCACAATCCCATCGAAAGTACCTCCGCCACAGTGTGTTCGAGGACCAAAGTCAAGCGCCGGGTCAGCGGATTTTCGCGGAACTGCCACCCTGCGGCATTGGCGCAACTTCCGGGAAGGGAGTGTCGATGTGTGCATCAGAAGAGTTCAAACACAAGGGGTTAGAGGAAAAGGTGGTGGCCGATCTCCTCAACCAAACGGCGACCAAAGCGGTGAGCAAACGGTGACTGATCACGATAGAGAACCAAGGATCGCCTGTGACGCGGGGCGGCCTGCGGCACCCGGGAGACACCATGGGCAAGGCGTTTCAGCCGGCCACGGCCTACCATCACCGACAATGCGGCGTGCGATGCGCCCTCTGCCAAGGCCTGCGCCACCTTGAATGGCTCGTCGCAGCGCTGGAGGCTCGCGATGGCCGCGCGGCAGGAGGTCGGCCACCGGCGCGGGTCGCTCGCCACGAACATTGCCACCGGGTCGATGGCTCAGGTCCGCTCTATGGCCCTGATATGAATTTGGCCTGCGCATAGCTCCGCCGCATGACGACGTGTCAACTGGGGCGATAAAATTTGCTACTCGGTGGTTTCTCGGACGGTCGCCGGGTCGTTCGGAGGTCGGGATGTTGTTCGTAATCGCGGCACCGGAATATGTGACGGCGGCGGCTTCGGATCTGGCGAATGTCGCTTCCAGCATCAGGGCGGCCAATGCGGCGGCGGCGGCCCCGACGACGACCGTGCCGGCCGCGGCCGGCGATGAAGTGTCCGCGGCCGTCGCGAGGATGTTCGGCGTGCACGGGCAGGCCTACCAGGCGATCAGCGCTCAGGCGGCGGCATTTCATCAGCAGTTTGTCCAGCTTCTGAATTCGGGTGCGAACTCCTACGCCATTGCCGAGGCCGCCAATGCCAGTTCTGTGCAGGAACTACTCAACATAGTGAACTCACCCTTCGAGGCGGTGCTGGGGCGTCCGCTCGTCGGCGACGGTGCCGACGGTACCCCGGGAACCGGCGCCAACGGCCAGAACGGGGGGGTGTTGTGGGGCAATGGCGGGAACGGCGGGTCGGGCGCACCCGGCCAAACCGGTGGGAACGGTGGGAGCGGCGGGTTCTTGTTCGGCAACGGCGGCGTCGGCGGAACCGGCGGGGCCATTGACAACGGCTTCGCCGGCAACGGCGGCAACGGCGGCCACGCCGCCGGACTTCTTGGCCACGGCGGCATCGGCGGGACCGGCGGGGCCTGTCCCAATGGCATCGCCGGCGACGGCGGCTTCGGCGGGGACGGCGGGATCGTGTTCGGCTACGGCGGCGCCGGAGGGGCCGGCGGGACCAGCAACGTCGTTGCCGGCTGGGGCGGCGCCGGCGGCTACGGCACCGGCCTGCTCTACGGCATGGGCGGCGTCGGCGGCGCCGGCGGGGCGGCCACCAGCAACATTGGGATCGCAGGCATCGGTGGGCTCGGGGGCAGCGGCAGCATCCTCTTCAACCTCATCGGCATCGGGGCCGACGGTGGTACCGGCGGGACCGCCGTCGGTCTCAACAACATCGGCGGCCAGGGCGGTCAGGGCGGCTACGCCGAGGGCCTGTTCTTCGGCCTCGGCGGCCACGGTGGGGCGGGCGGCGCCAACACCGGCGGCGGCACCGGCGGGGTCGGCGGATTCGGCGGCGACAGCGGTGCCTACTTCGGGATCGGCGGTGCCGGCGGCGACGGCGGGGCTGCCGATGCCGGTGGCCGTGGCGGTACCGGCGGCATCGGCGGCATCGGCGGCATTTTCTTCGGCCTCGGCGGCGCGGGCGGCAATGGCTACGGCGCGGCCGACTTGGCGTTCGGGGGTAACGGCAGTCAGGGCGGCTACGGTGGCATCCTCTTCGGCCTCGGCGGCGCCGGCGGCCATGGCGGCATCGGGGCGACCCCGGGCGTTGGCGGCCCCGGTGGTTTCGGTGGGTTACTCCTTTTCGGCCCGATCGGAGCAAGCGGGGTGACGCCAGCATGAACTCGGCCGATGGACGGCCCGCCGCGCGCGTTCCTGCACCGGGTGCAGACCGCTCAAAATTTTCCCCGCACGAATGAATTCAGGTGGTGCGAAAATGCACAAGGAAAGTATTGCCGCCACAATCGGTACAGTAATTATGGCAGTTGAATTTTCTACGGTTTCCGCCAACGCCGAACCCGCGCCACCTCCCGGACAGGACCCGTACATGCCGAATAGTGCGATGGGGTATTGCCCTGGTGGTGGATTCGGTGGCATTACCGGGTGGGGATATTGTGACGGAATCAAATACCCGGACGGTAGCTATTGGCATCAAGTGCGGGTACCAGCGCCGTTTGTTGGTACGACACTTACCTTGTCGTGTGTCCTTCATGACGGTGGTCCCGTGCCACCACTAGCTCCTCCTGGCTCTTGTGGCGGGGCCGCGTGAGATCGAGTTGAAATTCTGCCGGAACTGAACGAGGCGGTACGAAAATGCGGTGTTTCGGCTGATGCTTGACAGCTGCTTCGTCTTCGGTTGACTTCGTCCCTCGACGCACATCAGGCCTTGGTGCCGCGAGTGCATGGACGCAGGCGCCGCGTCGCTGCGCGTTGGCCACGTTGCGCCGATTCGGGAGCCCGCCGATGTTCGAAACGGCACTTGCCAGCAGGAATCGCAGGGGCGCAACGATTTTGCGCGCTGATCACGGCTGCGGCGTTCACGTCGTGAAGCGGTGGGGAGAACATCCGCGGTATTGGCTAGCTGTGACCAAATCTTGTCAAAGACTTGATCACGCCGCCGGCGCGCGCTTGCACACCCGCCCGCCATGGCACCCCTAACATCGTCGACACGACAACGACAGTTTGGCCATCTCAGAGGGTGATAGAGGCGATGCGAGCAGGTGTTCGGTCTGTTCTGGTGGTGATCGGGATCGCTGCGACAGTGGTCGCGGGGCCAGGTGACGTGCGTCTGGCAGCGCTGAGCCGGTCGCAGGGCTACTTTGCCATCGCATCGGTCCTACCCACGCGGGGCGAGGTAGTGGGTGTCGCGCACCCCGTGGTGGTGACGTTCAGAGCGCCCATAACCAACTCAGCCGACCGGCACGCGGCCGAACGCGCCGTTGACGTCAAATCCGCACCCACGATGACCGGCAAGTATCAGTGGCTCGACAACGACGTCGTGCAGTGGGTTCCGGACCGATACTGGCCGGCGCACAGCACGGTGGCGCTGTCGGTGGGCGGTCGGTCCACCGACTTCAAAACCGGTGCAGAGGTCATCGGTGTTGCCGATATCTCAAATCACACGTTCACCGTGACCATCGACGGAGTCCAGGCGGAACCGCCGCCTCGACTACCAGCGCCGCACCACCGGCCTCACTTTGGAGAAGAAGGGGTGATCCCCGCCTCGATGGGGAGGGCGGATTTCCCGACGCCGGTCGGCTCCTACACCGTCCTGTCCAAAGACCGCTCGGTGATTATGGATTCGAGCAGCGTCGGCATCCCCGTCGACGATCCCGATGGTTACCGGCTTCCGGTGGATTACGCCGTCCGTATCACCAGCCGTGGCCTCTATGTGCATTCGGCTCCGTGGGCGACACGATCAATGGGGGTTGAGAATATCAGCCATGGCTGTATCAGCCTGAGCCCCGCCGACGCCGAGTGGTACTTCGACACGGTCAAAGTCGGTGATCCGGTAATCGTGCAGGAAGGGGTTCCGCCGCCAGAAAAGTCGGCCGATCCTGACCCCGTGCTGCCTGCCCCTGCGCTTCCGGACCCTGTGGTTCCTGACCGTGCGGGTCCTGACCCCGTGCACACAGGTCTGTGACCCCGACGACAGCATTGTTTGACCCCGCGTCATTGGTCGGCCTGTCCCTCTGGGCGCCCACGAACGCGCGGAACGACCGGTACGAAGGCTCGCTCGTCAATATCGTTGTCGATTATGAGAGCGGTGCCCGCACGCGCCTCACGCCAGAGTCCGGGCAGGCCGGTGAGCGGTTCCGACACGACCACCGTCGTGTCGTCGCCAAAGTGCAACGGGCGCTCCTCTTCTGGGTAGAGCATGCGGACCGAGACGGGCACCTTCGCTGACGAACAGCGTGTTGGCCTGGCCGCCGCTGGCATATCGGGCTGCGTAAAGGCACCCTCCTGGCAACGGTCGATTCATGGTGTCACGGGCGGCACGCTGCTTCTCGAATCAGCTTGTGCACGAACCCGAGCTTGCGGATCACCGGCGGCGGGATCTCAAACGGGTAGAGCGGGTTTTTCCCCATTGAGGTGTTCACCCGGTTGAAGAACAGCGACAACCACTTCCAGTCATACAGCAGCCGTTCGATCGGGGCGTCGTCGTAGGACTCGAGCGGGGCAATGTCACGGGGAAGTGAAAACCGTACCCGGTCGGCCTGCACCACTATTCCCGACTCTCGGGTGGTCTCGATGGTGTCGGTGATGTGCAGGTAGTGCGCGAAGCACTCGGCGAAGTCCTCCCAGGGGTGCATGGTCGCGTACTCAGAGATGAAGGACTGACGCCAGTTCGCCGGCGCACCGAATTTGTAATGGCGTGCGATCTCGGCCTGATAGTCGGCGCGCTCGTCGCCGAACAGCTCCCGCCACTCGTGGAGATAGCGAGTGGCGCCAGGATCGTTTTCCACCAGGATGTTCTGGTAGTAGTGGCCGATCTCGTGGCGGAAGTGGCCGAGCACGGTGCGATAGGGCTCCCCGAGGCTAACCCGCAGCGACTCGCGGTAGTCGTCCAGCGATTCGACCAAGTCGATGGTGATGACCCCACCGGCATGCCCGATCAGCACCCGCTCGCCGCCGCTGTAACTGGACACCAGGTCGAAAGCAACGCCGCCGTCACGGCGCCAGAACGGCTCGACCGGCAGACCGATGTCGATGAGCTGATAGGTCAACCGCCGTAGCGCAGTCGTCGTAGCCGCCAACTTTTCCACGGCGATCGTGTCGTCGGCGTCGGGTTCGCGGCGCACCAACGAATCGGCCAGACAGCGCCCCCGCTGGTCCTTGAACTCCTGCTCGTCGGGCACCAACCAGTTGCAGCCCAGGCTGGCCGCCCTCGTACACGCGATCCAGCGCTGGCCATCGATGACCGCACTGCCCGACGAGGTCGCCACCATCGTGCGAGTTGGAACGTGTAATCCCAACTCTGCGAGGCAGTTCGGGCATCGGCGCGACTCGAAAGGTGCGAAACCGTGGCACACCGGGCAGGCGAACGCGCGCACGGTGTCATGGTGGCACATGGGATGCCCGCTGGGTACTGTGCTCGGGCGATCACACCGAGGGCTGGTTATCTGGCGGATTCGCCGACGCGAAGGCCGCTCACTTGTGAAGATGGTCGGGTAATTGGTGCTGCGAGTCGAGGGGATATCGCAATGTCGTTTGTGTTCGCAGCGCCGGACATGGTGACGGCCGCGGCCGGGAATTTGGCGGGTATCGGCTTGACGCTCGAACAGGCGACCGCAGCGGCGGCCGGTCCCACAACCAGCGTCACGGCCGCGGCCGCCGATGACGTGTCGATCGCCATCTCGGAGACATTCGGCACCTACGGCAAGCAATTTCAGGCATACAGCGCCCGAGCGGCGGCATTTCACACCGAATTTGTCGGTCTGTTGAACGGCGGCGCGGCGGCATACCTCGACACCGAGGTCGCCAACGTCGGGCAGAGCCTAGCGAAGTCGGCGAATGCGCCCGCTCCCACCGGCGCGGCCGCGGTCGCCGCCCCCCTGCTCGGCGGCTTGAACTCGGCCCCCAACGAATTGAGCTCGATCACTGGCGGCGGGCCGGTGGGCCAGATCCTCAACGGTGCCCGCCAAGAACTCGGCGCTGTGGTATCCGCTCTAGGCGGCGGCGGGGGCGGGCTCCTGCCGGGGCTGTTCGGGCCCGGCCCGTTCGCTCCCACTACCGGCGCGCCCGCTCCCGCCGGCGGTCCGTGGCAAACCCTCTTCGCCACTACGGGCGCCAATCTGCAAACCATCTACAGCAACTGGGCTGCCCACCCGTTCCCGGTTCTGCAGCAGGTGATCGCGAACCAGACCGGTTACGCGCAGAGCATCGGCAATGAGTTCGCTGCCGCCGTGCAGGACCTCCCCACCACGGTGGCGAACTTGCCAACGAACATCCAACTTGCCATCCAGAACGCTGCGGCGTTCCCGGCTGCGGTGCAGGCGTACGTCGTGAAGCAAGCTGGCTACGGCCAGGCAATCATCACGTCGCTGCAGAACGCGAGCGCGGAGTTACCGCAGACATTGCCGACCTTCTGGGCCGACCTCGAGAAGGCCAACCAAGCGCTGATGATGGGCGACTATCACGGCGCGGTGCACTACCTTCCACAAGCGACGGTGGATCTCTTCGTCAGCGGGATCAACATCAACAACTTGTCGGAGATCAACGTGGAGGGCCCGGCGGGCGAGCTACTGCCGCTGATGTCCCTCCCGGCGCAGATGCAGCAGGACCTCATCGACCTGCTTCCCTCGGGCGCCATTCTGACGCAGATCGTGCAGAACGGATTCAACGCGGTCAACACGGTCACGGACTCGATAGGGCTTGCGGTGGTTGGTCCGCCGATCGCCACATTGGACGGGCTCGCGACGGGCCTGACGGTGTTGGACGCCGCGATGCAGACCGGAGATGGTGTGGGGGCCATCGGCGCCCTCATTGATATGCCGGCTTACGTGTTGAACGGCTTCCTCAATGGCGTGACCGTCGTTGAGTTGAGGATACCGGTGAGCGCGACGGTCACTATCCCGTTGATCCCCCCGCTGCCCCCTATCGTCATCGGCGCCAACACACCGGTCCTGGTCCGTATGCCCTTCGTCGGGATTCTCGCTCCGCCGCAACCGATTACGGCGACCATAGAAGTGCCCGGCCTTGGGACCCCCGCCCCGCTCGACATCACCGTTCCCGGAATGCAAGTCGCGGGTGTCGTTCCCACGCTGGTGAACGTCATACCCGCACAGGTCGCTGAAGCGATATCACCCGAATAGTCGACCTTTGAGCATCTAATGCTGCAGGAGTTCGTCGCCGACGCCGAGGTGCTGCAGGAGATCTGCCATCGGTACGCGGCGATCAACCGGCGCGAGGCGATTCAGCCGGCGTGTGACGCGATCCTTGGCGTGGTGGAAAACCGGATCACGCGCCTGGCCTAACCAACCGGCAAACATTGACAGTGTCAGTATGACAGTGTCAATATCGAGCCATGGCCGAACAGGCGTCCTGGACCCTGGACGAGCTGGTGCGGCGGGTTGCCGCCGGGCTGGCCGCTCCCGGCTACCCGGGAGCGCCCAACGGACGCGTCCGGGAGCTGCCCGATCGGCGGGTGGTGCGGTGGTATACGACGACCGGACTCGTCGACCGGCCGGCGCTGCGGGGGCGCACGGCGTTATACGGCACCCGGCACCTACTGCAGATCGTCGCGGTCAAACGCCGCCAGGCCGAAGGCCGCTCGCTCGCCGAGATCCAGGCCGAATTGGCCGGAGCGACCGACAAAACATTGCGCCGGGTCGCCGCCGTCCCCGACGAAGTCATCGCGGCCGAGCCGGCGCAGGAGCTACCAGCGGCGGCGCGCCGGAGCCGCTTCTGGGCCGATCCTCCAGGTGCCGCCGAACCGGTGGCGAACGGCGGCGGCGCCGACACCGTCACCAAGCTGACCGCCGTAAGTTTGCCCGGCGGGGCACTGCTAATGCTGCCTGTCGATCACCGCGGCCGACCCGACGAAGGCGACATCCACGCGATCCGTACGGCCGCTCGGCCACTGCTCGACCTGCTGGCCGACCGTGGCTTGCTGTCCCTCGATGAACGGAGCCCATCATGACCGTGCGGATCACGCCGATGACCGACGCGGAGGCGACCAGTCCCGCCGCCGCGGACGACGAGGCTGCCCTGGGTGCGCTGCGCACCGAGCGGGGCAATCTGCCACTCGATCGGATCGACGTGCGGGTGGACATCGCGGGCCTCACCAGCCGGGTCGAGCTGACGCAGCAGTTCGTCAACGCCTGTGATGAATCCCTGGAAGCCACCTACGTGTTTCCACTGCCCGATCGGTGCGCGGTCACGCGAATGCGGATAGCCGCCGACGGGCGGGTCCTGGACGCCGAGCTCCGGGAGCGGGAGGCTGCCCGCCGAACCTATGACCAGGCCATCGCGTCGGGCCGGCGAGCCTGTGTCATCGAGGAGGAGCGGCCGGACGTATTTACCATGCGGGTTGGCAACATCTTGCCCGGTCAGCGGGTCAGTGTCGCGCTCACGCTGGTCAACCCGCTGGCCTACGCGGATGGCGAGGCGACGTTCCGCTTCCCGCTTACCGTTGCGCCGCGGTATATCCCGGGCAGCCCCCTTACCGATGCCGCGGTCGGCGACGGCTACGCCGACGACACGGACGCGGTCCCCGACGCGTCGCGCATCACCCCGCCGGTGCTGCTGGCCGGCTTCGCGCGTCCGGTTCCACTGGCCATCGACGTCGGCATCGACCCGGCCGGTCTCACCCTGTCGGAGGTGCGGTCAAACCTGCACGCGGTGGCGACTGACGACGGTCGGATACGGGTAGAACCCGGTGCGCGGGCCAACCGGGATTTCGTCCTGCGGCTCCGCTACGGCGCGCAAGACCTCACCGACTCGCTCGTGCTGGTTCCCGATGCGGACGGCGACGAGGGGACCTATCAGCTCACCGTGCTGCCGCCGGCATCAACTGCGCCGCCGCGCCCCCGTGACCTGGTGCTGGTGCTGGACCGCTCCAGCAGCATGGCCGGGTGGAAGATGGCGGCCGCGCGCCGCGCCGCCGCGCGCATCGTGGACACGCTCACCAGCGATGACCGGTTGGCGGTGCTGACCTTCGACGACCGGATCGAGGGCCCCGCGGGTCTGCCCGATGGGTTGGTCGAGGCCAGCGATCGGCATCGCTTTCGGGCGGTCGAGCACCTCGCTCGCGTCGACGCACGGGGCGACACCGAAATGCTCGCGCCATTGCGGCACGCCCTCGCCCTATTGCGCGCGCGGGATCCACACGTCCGGGACACCCGTGACGCCGTGCTCATTCTGGTCACCGACGGGCAGGTCGGCAACGAGGACCAGCTCCTGCGGGAGCTATCCGGCGACCTGCACCGAGCCCGGGTGTACACGATCGGCATTGACCAGGTCGTCAACGCCGGATTTCTGGACCGCCTTGCCACCGTCGGTGGGGGGCGCTGCGAGCTGATCGAAAGCGAGGACCGCCTCGATGACGCAATGCGCGCCATTCTTCGTCGCATCGGCGCACCTCTCGCATACTCGCTGGCCCTGCGCGCCGAAGGGCTGGCGACCATCGAGGACACCGCCAGCCCGGCTCGGCTGCCCGACCTGGTCCCCGGGGTGCCGCTGGTGGTGACTGGGCGGTATCGGGGAAGCGCGACCGGCTCGCTCGCCTTGAGCGGCACGACGCGCGAGGGTGCCGACTGGTCGGCCACGGTCACCGGACAGCGCCGCGCGGCGCCGGCGGTGACGGCGCAGTGGGCCCGAGCCCACCTGCGCGACCTCGAGGATCGCTTGGCGTCGGGCGGTTCCAGGGCGGATTTGGAGCAGCGGATCGTCGACACGTCACTGCGGTTCGGCGTGTTGTGCAGGTTCACCGCATACGTCGCCCTCGACGGCCGGGTGGTGGCCGCGGGCGTGCTGCAGCACCGGGTGATGCAACCCGTCGAGACGCCGATCCCCGCGCCGCAGTCCCAGCGCGGTGACCGCCGGCCGCCGCAGGCGCGAATGGTCAAGCTACGCAATGTAGTTGCGGTTGGGCTGGTCAGCGCGTTGCTGGTCGGCGTCGGCTGGATGTGGTCGCTCAGTCGGGACGGTTTGTCCGCCTCGACGCGCGATCAAGTAGTGGCGGGCAAGCCAGAAACGGCGGATGCAAGCAGCGGTCTCGAGACGAAGGGCGGGGTTGGCGAGAACACGCTCGCGGCACCGCAGGCACCATTACCAAAGGCCCCTCCGGACCGTACCTACCAACGCGACGTCGTCACCACCGGATCGCTGCAGATGGTCGTTGCCGACCCCACCCAGGCGGCCGACCAGCTCGTCTCCGCGGTCACCGCTGCCGGCGGGCGAGTGGACGCGCGATCGGAGCGTTCTGGGGCCTCCTCGACGTCATCGCCGACGGTCAACCTGGTGGTGCGGATTCCCGCGGACAAGCTCGACGGTGTCCTGGCTGGCGCCAAGAAGCTCGGGGTCGTTGAGTCGATGTCGATCGGTCACACCGACGTCACTTCGCAGCGCGTCGACCTCGATGCCCGTATCGATGCACTACAAACCTCGGTCAAACGACTGCTGGAGCTGATGGGCCGGGCGGGTAGCGTCGCCGACCTGCTCGCCGCGGAGTCGTCACTGACCCAACGGCAGGCCGAGTTGGACTCGTTGCGGGCACAGCGCGCCGCTCTTGGCGACGAGATTGCTTATGCGACAATCAATGTCAGGCTCTCAGCCGAACCGGCGGTGACCCGCGGCGGTTTCCTGGGTGCGCTTGCAAGCGGGTGGCAGTCGTTGATGTCCACCGTGCATGGCGTGGTGCTGGGGGTTGGTTTCCTGCTGCCGTGGCTACCGGCGTTGGCCGTGCTGGTCGTGGTGGTCATCTGGCTGGTGCGCCGCAAGTCGTCCAGCTAGATGTCGCGAAAGAGGCGTCGCGCGTTGTCGATTGTCGCTATCGTCGCGCTGGTGGCGTCGGGCGTGCTGGCATTCATATGGTCGCAGCAGCGTCGGCTGATCTACTTCCCATCGCCGGGTCCGGTGCCGCACGCTTCCTCCGTTCTGCCCGCCGGCCGCGACGTCGTGGTCGAAACACCCGATGGAATGCGCTTGGGCGCCTGGTATTTCCCGCGTGCTTCGGGCGGTAGCGGGCCCGCGGTGCTGGTGTGCAATGGCAACGCCGGCGACCGGTCGATGCGTGCGGGGCTGGCCGTCGCGCTGAATCGCATGGGTTTATCGGTGTTGTTGTTTGACTATCGCGGGTATGGCGGTAACCCGGGTCGGCCGTCGGAGCAGGGGCTGGCGGCCGACGCTGGGGCCGCGCGGGAGTGGCTGGCCGGCCAGGCCGACGTTGACCCCAAACGAATCGCATATTTTGGCGAATCCCTCGGCGCGGCGGTGGCCGTCGCGCTGGCCGTGCAGCGGGCCCCGGCGGCGCTTGTGTTGCGTTCGCCGTTCACGTCGCTGGCCGATGTGGGCGCGGTGCACTACCCGTGGCTGCCGGTGCGCCGGTTGCTGCTGGACCGCTACCCGTCGGTCGAGCGCATCGCCTCAGTAGACGCGCCGGTACTGGTCATCGCCGGCAGCGGCGACGACATCGTCCCCGCCGCGCTCAGCGAGCGGCTGGTCGAAGCGGCCGGCGAGCCCAAGCGCTACGTCGTGGTTCCCGGTGTGGGCCACAACGACCCAGAACTGCTCGACGGACGGGAGCTGCTCGATGCGATCCGGGGTTTCTTGGCGGAGACGCCGGTGCTTGGACACTGAACACGGATGCGTCGGCGCGGCCCAGCGACCAGGGGAGGCGGGTCAACCGTTGTCGACGAATGCCAGCGTGCCCACGCCGACGATCTCAGCGCCGCCATCTGCGACCAAGACCGCGCCCGTGACAAAGGAAGCCTCCTCGGAGGCGAGAAACAAACAGCAGTGTGCGATCTCTTCTGGGCTCGCCACCCGCCCCAGCGGCAGATCCGCGGCGACCAGTCGGTACGCCTCTTCGCGGCTGATGTCTTTCGTGTCGGCCAAGGCATCCATCGCCTGGTCGGCCATCGGCGTGCGCACCCAGCCGGGGCACACCGTGTTCACTCGAATGCGTTGGCGGCCATAGTCATAGGCCATCGACCGGGTCAGCGCCAGCAACGCCGATTTGCTCACGCCATAGCCCGCATGCGCGGGAGACGCCGATAAGCCGCTCACCGACGAGATATTGACGATGGACCCTCCGCCGCGGTCGATGAGCGCCGGCAAGGCCGCCCGGGCGAGCTTCATCGCCCCAGTCACATTCACATCCAACAGCTGCTGCCAATCGTCGTCGCGAACCGACAACACATCGCCGCCCGATGTGACGCCGGCGTTAGCGACAACAATGTCGAGCCCGCCAAAGTGGGTCAGCGCGGCGGCGATGGCGCCCGTCGCATGGTCGGTCACGCTGATGTCGGCGGCGACGGCCACCCCGCCGATGTCGGCGGCGACGGCCTCGATCGGCTCGGGCCGCCGGCCCGCGACCACCACTCGAGCCCCCTCTGCGGCGAACCGCTTTGCGATGGCCGCGCCGATGCCGGTTCCGCCACCGGAGATCACTGCGACCTTTTGGGCAAGCCGCCCCGTCATGACCAGTATCCTTTGCTGGTTGGGTGGAGCCAGCCTAGACCGAATCCGCCGGCTCGGGGCTGCTTGAGCCCGCACCCGATGAACGACGCGTCGGTCATTGGGGTACGCGCCCGAGCCAACACCCGCCGGATATCGTTGGGCCTTTGACGAGTAAGTGCCCCAGCGACAACGTGTTCTCGGCGGTCCGCAAATCGACAACGGGAGGAAGCGACAGGTGCACCTCGTAAACGACGATCTCCCTGTTGTCGACGTCGCGGCAGGTCAGACCGACACGATCGCCCGTCCCCGCGCCAAATTCGGCATCGAACCGGTCACGCACCGCGCCAAGCGACAATCGCCCACCCTCATGCTTGCGGAACACCGGATCGAGAATCTTGCTGACCTGGTCGGTGAGTGCAACGGCATCGCCGAAATACTCGGCCGGTGTGACACCGGAACAGGTGCCATGGGTACGCCACTCGTGGGGCACCATCACCGCGACGTCCGACATCATCGACTGCAACCTCGATTGCACGTCCTCCGGCAGATTCAGGGACGACATGTCGGCATCTTCTAGGCCATGGGCCCGATCGTCGACCCGCTTTGGCGCCCCACAGGACTGTTCGGAAGGCGGCTGGGGCCAAAGCCCGTGAAGAATCAATGTCCGCCCCATGTCGCCAACATGCCCGGAGGTGCATCCCGGGTTGGACGGCTCAACCTTGCAAAGGCTGGGGCCCCAAGTCACAACAAGCAAGCTCGACGTGCTGCTTCCGGATTGGTTCCCGGACGAATGCGGCGCGCGATCGGTGACGAGCAGGCTGAAGGAGACGGCCGCGACGACCATCGCCGCCAGTCCGGCCGAAATGGAGAATACGGTTACGTCGCCTCGTTGCACGCTCCACCACACTCGCCTAAACGATTAACGGAGTACAGCCTTTCACGCCGTGGCGGTGAATTTCGCGGAGAACCTGTCCAGTGAACGAGATCGACCGCTGGTTCGAGCGCATCCGGCGCCGGGAACACCGCACGGTCTCCCTGTATACGAGCCTGCTCACCGGCAGGATCTTCAAGTACTTCCGCTACCGGCTGCGGTATGCGCTGCTGCTCGACACGACACGATTCGCCGTCCACGTCATCGAATTCCTGATTCTTCTCTCCAGTCTTGGCGGCCTGGCGGCGTTTACCGTGATGGTGCTGCGGATCGGCAGCCTGATCGTCGGCGGCGGGTGGTGGGGGCTGCTGGAGGTAATGCGGCAGCGGCTGAGGGCGTTCGCACGGTCCGGGGAACGGGATGCGGCCGAACGTGAGATCGGCTGCTGGCTTGTCCTCTCGGTGATCGTGGCGGTGATTCTGATGATCATTGCCGGTGTTGTGCTGGCGCTCCTGCGTCCATCCGGCCACGATCCGGTCGCGCACCTCTATGCGTTCCTGGTCGTCCTCGAGCTTGCGCTGGGCTTTCCCGTCCGGGTGGTTCATTCCGGGATATACGCCACACGGCGGGTATACCGGCCCATTTCGTTAATGTTCGCGCCGACCGTCGTGCAGCTGGGATTGCTCAGCGTCGGCCTTTACTTCTACCCGACTGCCGCGATCATCATTGCGATCATCGCGTCGAATGCGATCGGCATCTGGATCACCGTGCGCTACACGCTCGAGGTCTATCGGCTGACCGGACTTTGGCCGAGACTCGTGGCACCCGCTTACGCCTTCTGGCGGCAGCTTCCGCAGATTCCACCCTGGCTAGGCTTGCAGACGATCCTGTCGGGGCTTGCGCTGCGCATGGACGCCGCACTCGTTCTTGGGATCGTTGGCATATACGGGACGAGCACTCGGTCCTTCGACCTCACCGCCGGCGCTTCGGCCTGGCGGCAAGTCGATACGTTCCAGTTTTTCTATCTGGTTCTGCCGTTGTTCCGTGGCGCATACGAGGGCGCGGGCCTTTTCTATTTCGATTTCGTCCGGCTGTGCGGCATCCCGGCCCTTCGGGAATTTCGCGTCTTCTACTTTCATAGGACCCTGTGGATGGCGCCGGTCATCGCACTGTTCTTTTGGTCTCTTGCCGCCGCGCTCGGGCTGGTCGTCCTGCACGACGTACCGCCGAGCTTCCTGCTCGCCATCCTGCCGCTCTTTGTCGTCCGCAGTGTGATTGGCATCTACCAGATTCGCCTGTTCGCTGAGGGCCATTTCGGCACACACCTGGCCAGCATCGTGCTGTTGGCCGTGTTGTTGTGGCTTGTCTGGATCGACCGCAATCCCGCCTCCGACCTCATTGAGATCACGGCGGCGATGATCACCCAACTCATCGTGCTGATCAACGCGCAGCATCTTCAAGACCGCCGACCGCCCCCGCCCCCGACGCTGCTGATGTTGGGGGACTGGATGCGCGCGCTCGCCCGAGAGCCCGGGCCGGTGCTTGTCGGCAGCATCGCGATCCCGGACTCGATCGCGTCGAAGCAGAGATCCGCCGCGGTGAAACTGATGCTGCAAACCTTTGGCGGCAAGGGGCATTTCGCGTTCCGATCGGCAACGACACTTGTCTATTACGAACGACGGGTCTATCGCGACCGATGCGCAAACGGTGATTGGAAGCAAGACGCTCATCTGGCGCTGCAAGCGAGCACGGGTGGCGCCGCGAACCGCGGCAACGCCCTGGGAACGCCGACGGCGAGCGGACGTGCGGCGCTAGATCGGCTCATCGCCGAGAAGTGGATACGCCCGATTAATGACGTATCGCCGCAGGGGGGCGATGTGGAAGCTCTGACCTCCGAATTTCGTACGCTTTTTGCCGATGGCATCGTCTTCGACCTGGAAACGCGCGACGGATCACGCGACATGCGCACCCTCGAGCAAGCCGTTCTCGCGGCGGCATTGCCAGCGGCGGTAACAAGCCTGGAAAGCGGCGCGATCGTTGTTCCGTTGGCTGGCCGCTTGCTCACTCCGCTGTATCACGACGGAAGACTGCGCCAACTCTTTCTTTTGCCGCCTGATCCCGAACCCGCAGTATTCAAACGCTGGTTGCAAACCGTGCAGGCTTGGCGTTTCAGCTGGGGTTGCATGGACACCGTGGGGTCTGCCCGCCATGACTGAACCCATCGACATAGCGCGACGACTGGCGGAGCCGAAAACGTATGAAGACACGATTCTGCGGATCTTCGCCAAAAAAAGGCAGCACGGATCGGCTTTCGGCGAGGTGGGCGGCGGTGTCACCTATTTCAGCACCGCGAACCAACGCCGAACCCTGTCCCGGGCAATCGCCCGCAGCATCACCACCGGCCAATAC
Source organism: Mycobacterium decipiens (assembly GCF_963853665.1). NCBI lineage: Bacteria > Bacillati > Actinomycetota > Actinomycetes > Mycobacteriales > Mycobacteriaceae > Mycobacterium > Mycobacterium decipiens. Next base: position 3,344,716 of record NZ_OY970459.1, on the reverse strand, counting down.
CGGCCACAGCCGGTTGACCTCTGGTCTCTCGAAACCGACGGCAAGCTTCGCGCCGCCCATGCGCCCGCATTCATCGACCACGTAGTCGGATCGGCACTCTTTCAGCTTCTTACGCACAACGCGCGCTGCTACGGCCTTCCCGGCGTCTATTCCTACCTGCCCGGTTCGACGAACGTGGCCGCGGTGCGGGCGCTCGCCGGATTCGTCCGCGCCCATCGCAAGCGGGTGGGGGTGAAAGGCCCGCCGCTTTATGTCCTGCAATCCGATTTCGAACACTACGGAGACCATCTGCCGGTCGGCCCCAACGCGGCCCTGTGGCGCACCCTGCGCGAGGTGGCGGCGCTTGGCAGCCCGAGCGGCGACATCGGGCCGGACGCATGGAATCTCATCACCGCCCTCGTCCGACCCGTAGTGCGAGATCCCGACGGTGCGCAGTTCACCCGGCGCTACGGCGTCGCCATGGGAACGCCTCTTGTCCCGGTGCTGGGAAATCTGGCGGTCGCACCGATGGACAGGGCAATCGTCGGCATCGAAGGCGTGTTTTACGCCCGATACAACGACGACTTCATCATCGCCCATCCTGACCTCGCCGCGCTGCACAAGGCGGATGCCCGGATCGATGCACTCCTCGATGACCTGGGCGTCAAACGGAAACTGGAGAAGGAGCTGCGCACCGCCCTGAGCGCAACGGGCCAACCCTCCGCCGAGGACCCCGCCTATCGTGGGCGCAACCGGATCGACTGCCTTGGCATGTCGGTCGGCCATGCCGGCACCATGGCCTTGGCGCCGCATCGGCTGCGCCGCTTCGTCGGACGCATTGCGACACGCATCGATGCGGCAGCGGCTGCGCTCTCGCGATTGGCAGCCAGCCAGCGAGCGCGCCATCTCGTGGTGGCCACAAACGTCATGCTCGACCCGACGAATCCGTTTGCGGTTGCTGGCTTGTCCGCACTCCTGGACACGACGACCGACCGGGGGGTGCTCAAGGACGTGGACTTCCGGATCACGCGAAAGATCGTGCAGGCGGCAACGGGGCAAGCGGGCGTGCGCGGCTTTCGGCAGCTGCCGCCCGCGGTGCTGCGGCGCGAAATGGGCCTAGTGTCGCTGGTACACCTGCGGAACTTGCGCTGACCGCGGGGCGTGCGGTTCGATCGTCAAGAGGGCGCGGACCCCGCTTTCATGCGGTAACTGCGAGGGGTCACAGAGGCTGCGGCTTTCGATCCCTCACTTTTTCTGTTTTTCCCCGCGCCCTCGTCAACGGATCTCATGCTGCCCTTTGACGCCGGACTCGTCACCTCTACTGTGGGTCTCAGCACAGACAAGGAAACCTGCAAATGTCGTGGCGGAAAGCACTGTTCAACACCATGTACCGGGTGGGCCGACCGATCTGGGACACCCCGGTCCCCGACGAAATCCGTGCCCTGGCCGACGGCCCGAACGCCCTCCCGCCCGGCAAAGCGTTGGACGTCGGCTGCGGCACCAGCGGCAACGTGGCGTATCTGGCTCGACACGGCTGGCAAGCCACCGGCGTGGACTTCTCGGCCGCCGCAATCAAAAAGGCCGAGGCCACCGCGGCAGAGGTGTCGGGCGCCAGCTTCATCGAAGGCGACGTGACCAAGCTGACCGCGCAGGGCATCACCGGACCGTTCGACTTGATCATCGACAACGGCTGCTATCACACCCTGCCCGATGACGGCAAACAGGCCTTGGCGCGTGAACTCGCCGCGGTGGCCAAGCCCGGGGCGTTATTGGTTATGTGGGAAGGCATTCGGATGCGGCCCAACGAAATCGCCGAGCGATTCTCGACAAACTTCACCATCGAGCACACCGCCAGCAAGACGTTCGTGGGCAAGCGCTTTGGTCGCCGCTTCACCATCGACAACGCACGCTGGTATCAGCTACGTCGCAAGGCGTCGGTCGATCGTCCGAACTGAAGCGAGCACTAGGGACGGATGTGCGAGCGGGCGCACCGACGCCGTCCACTCATCCGCTGGGCCGGACACGTCCCCGCAACCTCAAACCCCCAACCTCAAGCTTTGCTGCCCGGCCAGACGGGCGTCATAGCTGTTTCGCGTGGCGTATGGGAAGCGGGCATGCGACCATATGCGGCGATGCGTCGGTAGCGGCAAACGTTGGTGCGGCTCGTTGGGTCCCGCACGTCAGGAGCGATGGATGACTTGGGCGGTGGTTGCGGCAATCCGCGGCGCGATGACGAGAACAGCTGTGACCGTAGCACTCATTGGAGTAGCCGCTGCGGGTGCGACCGTTCCGACGAATGCGACGCCCCGCGTCGCAGACATGCCCGGTATACCCGTTCCTCTCCGGGGCCCCAACCCCGGTAGCCCTCCCACCAACCCGGACGATCCCCGCTGCGCGGCCGACCCCGAGGCAGGCCAGTGCCACGGCGCCGGAAACGCCCCCGATCCCACCTGGCCTTATCCCGACAACCCGAATGATCCCCGTTGCGGGGTCTTTCCCGACCTAGCCCAGTGCCAGGGCAGCCCATACACTGCTGCGCCGCTACCGCCAGCTGCGCCACCGTCGGCTGTGGACCCTTCGCCTCTGGCACCGCCACCGCCGATGGATGGCGGTATGCCCGGGGGCATTGGTGATATGCCCGGGGGCGCTGGTGATATGCCCGGGGGCGCTGGTGATATGCCCGGGGGTGCTGGTGATATGCCCGGGGGTGCTGGTGATATGCCCGGGGGTGCTGGTGATATGTCCGGGGGTGCTGGTGATATGTCCGGGGGGCTCGGCAGTATGGCCGCGCCTATCGGTTAGCTTTCCTGATGTGGGAGAACCGACATGACCACTGCAATGATGAGGCGTTGTGCTAGCGATGGTGCCGATGACCGGACTCGCCGACCCGACGATAAGCTGGGCCGCCGATGATCGCGGACCCAAGCGGCTGCTCAAGTACCCAAGGTGCCACCTGATCAGTCGCACCAGTGCGACGTTCGAGCAGGCCTTCCTCGTGGAGCACGACGCTGTTTTCGATGACTTCCTGCGGGGTTCGGTCGGCCTCCGGAGCACCCCATGACCCAGACCGAACCTCGGGTGCCCGTGATCGACATGTGGGCACCGTTCGTTCCGTCTGCTGAGGTCGTTGAGGATCTCCTGGCCGGGTTTCCCGCCGAGCTGCTGCCGTATTTCGAGGTTTTCACCAAGACGCCGATCAGCGCTGAGCAGTTCAGCGATTACGCAGCGTCCCTGCGCAGGACCGACGACCAAATCCTGGACTCCCTTGACGACGCCGGAATCACCCGCAGTTTGATCACGGGATTCGATGAAAAGTCGACGTGCGGTGTCACCTTCGTCAACAACGCCCCGGTGGCCGCACTGGCGGCCCGCTATCCCGACCGGTTCATACCCTTTGCCGGCGCAGACGTCATGGCCGGCGCCCGAGCGCTCGACGAGTTCGAACGCTGGATAGTTGAGCACGGCTTCTGGGGTCTGAGCTTGCGTCCGTTCATGATTGGACGGCCAGCCACCGATCCCGCCTACTTTCCCTTCTACGCCAAATGCGTGGAGCTCGGTGTTCCCCTTTCCATCCACACCTCTGCCAACTGGACCCGGACACGGCCAAGCGATCTCGGCCACCCCCGCCATATCGATGAGGTGGCCTGTCGCTTTCCCGAGCTGACTATCCTGATGAGCCACGGCGGCTACCCGTGGGTGCTTGAGGCATGCCTAATCGCTTGGAAACACACGAACGTCTATCTCGAATTGGCCGCGCACCGCCCCAAATACTTTGCTTCGTCCGGCGCTGGGTGGGAGCCGCTGATGCGTTTCGGTCAGACGACAATCCGCAACAAGATCATCTACGGCACCGGCGGATTCCTCATCAACCGCCCTCACCGGCAACTGTGTGACGAGATGCGCGCCTTGCCGGTCCATCGCGACGTTCTGCAGGATTGGCTGTGGCGAAACGCCACCAATCTGCTGGGGCTCGACACGTAAGACCCTGCCTGCGCGCGTGAAGCTCAGCGGTTGGCGTGCCCGGCCCGCGCGGCAGCGCGCTTTTCGGCCTCCGCGTGCTCGGCGGCGGTGACGACGACCGCGTCAGACCCGGGGTACACCGTCGTCTCGTGCCCGTTTACCAGCCAACGCACCACATATGGCGGCGAGCCGTCTGCGGTGCGCACCTCGATGATCTCAGCATGTTGATCATGCCGTTCCGTGGTTGTGCCCTTCACCACGAGGTAGTCGCCGACTTTCGCTTGCATCGTCTAGTCCCTTCTCGTCTTGGTATGACCACGGACCCCTCCATCGTGCGCGCGTTTGTCGCCCAGCGAAAGCGTGCAGTGATGACCCGCGCTCGGGCGCGGTAAGTTACTGCAGCCTTCCGGCGACGAAGTCAGCAGCCTGGTTGACCATTCCCGACGAGACGTAGGCGCCGGCGAGGTGCTGCGGCCAGTTGGCCTCCCAGGTGTTGGGATCGGCCGGGTGACAGATGGGGTCGTCACCATGACACAACTCGATGGTCCGATCGTTGTAAAGCGGGCTGAAGTTCGTAATGGGGCCAACCCATTGACTGCCGTTACCGAACAGCGCGACGGCGGCGATGTGCTGGTCGCTGCCCGCCGGTAGGGGATTGGTGAAGCCCCACATCTGAGTGGGGACCGCGAGCACCACGTCGGTGACGGCCGCGCCGAGCGAGTAGCCGCCAGGCACCAGGCGGGTGTTCGGGCAGCTGTTGGCCATGCTTTGGATATGGGCGCTCATGTCGTTGGCGCCCACGTCTATTTGATTGTCGGCGGGGTATTTTACCGCGTAGACGCCGATGTTCTTATTGACCTTCGAGCGTAGCGCGCTGAGGAACGCGTTGCCGACCGTGCCAATCCCGGGCGATTCGAAGCGGCCACGGGCGAACACCACTTCGGCGTCGGGGCAGGCCGCGGTGGCCGGCGCAACAGCCCCGGGGTAGCCGGCGGGAATTACCACAGGGGCGGTCAACAGCACCGCGGTCAGCAGGACTAACCCGGCGCCCGCGGTCAGAAATCGGCGGCTCAGTAAATCAGTCACAGTGGGATGGTAGCGACCAGCGGCCGCGGGCGCGCGGGCAGTTTGCCCAGTCGGCGTCACTAACGAGAACGCTCGGCTCGGCTCAGCGCCACATTGAGTGGCAAATCCAGGTCCTCGATGTGTGGGGGCATGACCCCATGCTCGATGGCGCGCCGAAGCAGGCGCGCGTTCTGCTGCAGGCGTCGATAGCCTGGCTGGTGGATCTGCCCGGATATGTGTTCGGCGGCGTCGACGTCGCTAGCAGACTCCTCGCGAGCGCGGAGCTGCGCAGACCTCGTCTCGAGCTCGGCGTGGAACTCGTGCGGGTCGTCGAAGGCGGCTACGGCGACATTTCTGCGTTCGCTGCGGTCAGGGTCGTAGCGGTAGTGGTAGACGACCCAACGTTGAATGCTGTCGTCGTCGGGATCCACTCTGGCCATGCCTTGAGCATAGGGTCGTGGACGATATCTACACTCGAGACGCCATTTCGTCGGAAGGAATCTCATGAACGCGCATGTCGAGCAGTTGGAGTTTCAGGCAGAGGCTCGGCAACTGCTGGATCTGATGGTCCATTCGGTCTACTCCAACAAGGACTCGTTTCTGCGGGAGTTGATCTCCAATGCCTCCGATGCGCTGGACAAGCTTCGGATTGAAGCACTCCGGAACAAGGACCTGGACCCGAACACCATTGACACCTCCGATCTGCACATTGAGATCGACGTAGACAAGGGTGCAAGGACTCTTACCGTTCGTGACAACGGCATCGGTATGACGCGCGAGGAGGTGGTGGATCTGATCGGCACCCTGGCCAAGTCGGGCACCGCCGAGCTGCGTCAGCAGCTGCGGGAGGCCAAGAACGCGGCCGCCTCCGAGGAACTGATCGGTCAGTTCGGCATTGGCTTCTACTCGTCGTTCATGGTCGCCGACAAGGTTGAGCTGCTGACGCGCAAGGCAGGCGAGAGCGTGGCCACCAGGTGGGAATCCAGCGGTGAGGGCACCTACACCATTGAATCCGTCGAGGGCGCCCCGCAGGGAACGTCGGTCACCCTGCACCTCAAGCCCGAGGACACCGAAGACGAGCTGCACGACTACACCGGGGAGTGGGTGATCAGAAACCTGGTGAAGAAGTATTCCGACTTCATTGGCTGGCCCATCCGGATGGAGGTTGAACGACGGACCCCTGCCAAAGAAGAGGGCGGCGAGGAGGTCGTCACAAAGGAAACCGAGACCCTCAACTCGATGAAGGCGCTGTGGGCCAGGCCTAAAGACGAGGTGTCCGAGGAGGAGTACAAGGAGTTCTACAAGCACATCGCGCACGCTTGGGACGACCCGCTCGAGGTCATCTCGATGAAGGCCGAGGGCACCTTCGAGTACCAGGCCCTGCTGTTCGTCCCGTCCCACGCCCCGTTCGACCTGTTCAACCGCGACGCCCATGTCGGGGTCCAGCTGTACGTCAAGCGCGTGTTCATCATGGCCGACTGCGACCAGCTCATGCCCGAGTACCTGCGGTTCATCAAGGGTGTGGTCGACGCACAGGACATGTCGCTCAACGTTTCGCGCGAAATGCTGCAGCAGGATCGGCAAATCACCGCGATCCGTCGTCGTCTGACTAAGAAGGTCCTGTCCACGATCAAGGATCTACAATCCAGCCGGCCAGAGGACTACCGCACGTTCTGGACCCAGTTCGGCAGGGTCGTTAAGGAGGGCCTGCTGTCGGATTTCGACAACCGGGAGACCCTGCTGGGCATTTCCTCGTTCGTCTCCACGCACAGCGATGAGGAACCCACCACGCTGGCCGAATACGTCGAGCGCATGAAGGACGGTCAGAACCAGATCTTCTACGCCACCGGCGAGACGCGCCAGCAATTGCTGAAGTCACCGCACCTGGAGGCGTTCAAGGCCAAGGGCTACGAGGTTCTGCTGCTCACCGACCCGGTCGACGAGGTCTGGGTGGGAACGGTGACCGAGTTCGACGGCAAGCCGCTGCAGTCGGTGGCCAAGGGTGAGGTGGACCTGGACTCCGAACAGGACCAAAGTGAGGCCGAGCGCGAGGAGCAGCAGAAGGAATTCGCCGACCTGCTGGGCTGGTTGAAGGAGACCCTGAGCGACCACGTCAAGGAAGTGCGGTTGTCCGCCCGCCTGACCCAGTCGCCGGCCTGCCTGATCACCGACGCCTTCGGCATCACCCCGGCGCTGGCGCGGATCTACCGGGCGTCGGGGCAGGAGGTTCCGGTCGGGAAACGGATCCTGGAACTCAACCCGAACCATCCGCTCGTCACCGGCCTGCGCCAAGCGCACCAGGATTGCCCTGACGATGCCCAAAAATCCCAACTCGCCGAGACCGCCGAATTACTTTACGGCACAGCACTTCTTGCGGAAGGCGGCGCACTCGAAGATCCGGCACGGTTCGCCGAGCTGCTCGCCGACCGGCTAGCGCGCACGGTGTAGGTCAGCGGCTCCCAGCTTTTCGCGGACCATATCGGCGAGGAAGCGTGGGGTCGATGCCGGCCGGAACGCACGGGCCGCGTCGGTGAGCGCGTCGCGGGAATCCGCGCTCAGCTCGATGTCGGCGGCGGCGACGTTGAATTCGAGCTGTTCGACGCTGGACGCTCCGGGAATGGCGACCACGCCCGGCAAGCTGATCAGCCAGGCCAGCGCCACCTGTGCGGGCTTGGCGTCGACGTCGGCGGCGACGGCGCGCAACGTCTGCAGCAGCGGCTCGATCCGGCGCAGGTTCTCGGTGCCGAACAGCGGGTTTAGCGCGCGAACGCCGCCGGGGCGGTTGTCCAGGCCGTACTTGCCACCCAGAAGTCCCTGTGCCAGCGGGCTGTAGGCGATCACGATGCGGTTCTCGAGTTCGGCGAAGGGAACCAGATCTTCGAGCGCATCGGGGTGCGCGAGCGAGAAATGCACCTGGTTGCTGACGACCGGACGCCCAAGCGCGGCGTCGGCCTTTCTCCATCGCGCCAATGAGTAGTTGGAAACACCGGCGGCACCGATGTCGCCGCTGTCGAGCAGGTCGCGCATTCCTGGCATGATCACCGAATCGGGGATGACCGGGTTGGGCTGGTGGATCTGATACAGCGGGATGCGGTCCAGCCGTAGCCGCCGCGCACTGGCGCGCTCGCGCTTCTTGATCACGGCCGGAAACGGTGCGACTGGGAGGATCTTGCTGGCTACGGCAACCTCGGAGCGCTCGTCGCCCAGTGCCTCGCCGAGAATCCGCTCGCTTCTGCCCAGTCCGTACACCTCGGCGGTATCGAACAGCGTCACCCCCAAAGCCCGCGCTCGTTTGACGATGTCACGGGCGGCACCGGAGGCGTACCGGTCACCGTAACCCCACTCGCGCGAGCCGAACTGCCAAGTGCCCAGCCCGATCCGGCTGACCTGTCCGATTCCGTCGACGTCCAGATATTTCATGTCTCCCACCGTACTGAGCGGGCGAACGCCTACCGCGATCCGATCATCGACGACGCCACCGGCTGAATTCGCCGGCCCCTAAGATATGTTTCTGAAGGCGGGACATGTCGAGAACGGTAGTCATCGGAGCCTCGAGTGGGCTGGGGCGCTGCATTGGGGTAGGCCTTGCGCAGCGCGGCGATCACGTCGCGTTGCTGGCCCGGCGCCGGGAACGTATCGAGGCTGCGGCGACGGAAGCCGGGCCGAGCGCGATCGCGGTCGAATGCGATGTTGTCGACGAGGCATCGTGCCGATCGGCCGTCAACGATGTGGTCGAGACCCTAGGTGGCATCGACAACCTCGTCTACACTCCCGCCGTCAGTCCGCTGGTCCGCCTGGTCGATACCGATGCCGAGACGTGGCGGAACGTCTTCGCTACCAACGTCATCGGCGCGGCGCTGGTGACGGCGGCGGCGGTGCCACACCTGACGGCCTCTGGGGGTAAGGCGATTTACCTGTCTTCCGACGCGGGGACGTACGGACCACCGTGGCCCGGCCTCGGCGCGTACGGCGTCAGCAAAGCGGCACTGGAGAGGCTGGTGGAGGCCTGGCGCGCCGAACACCCGGATGTCGGCTTTACCTGCCTCGTTGTTGGGGAGTGCGCGGGCGGCGAGGGCGATGCGCAAACGGGAATGAACGTCGGCTGGGATCGCGAGCTGGCTATGCGGGCGTACCCGCTGTGGTTGTCACGTGGCTGCATGCCGGGCCGGCTGATGCCCGTCGAGGACCTCGTCGACGTGGTGCACACCATCCTGCGTACCGACGCTGCGACGTCGATGCCGATCGTGATTGCCAGAGGTGCGTCCGCGAGCACTGGGGCGGTGCTCGACACCGGTCAGCGCTAGGGCGCGCCATGCCGGTGGCGCCACGGGAACTCTTGCAATCATGACAATATGCGCATACGTTACTCCCATGGATCAGCCGGCGGTGTCTGCGCCCGCGATGCGCGAGATTTTCGGCCGTGAGGCGCGATTGTCGTGGGTGCTGGCCGCGGTGGCGGGGTTGGTCGGCGCCGCGGCATTCACCCACTCCGCCGGGTACTTTGTCACCTTCATGACGGGCAATAGCGAACGCGCAATTCTGGGATTTTTCCGAAACGAGCGGTCGCTCTCGCTGGCGGCCGCTTCGTTGTTGGCGTCGTTCGTCGCGGGTGTGGTGATCGCCTCGCTGTGTCGACGGCATCTGTCGCTGGCCCATCCGCACGGTCCGACGGTGCTGACCGCATTGTGTCTGGTGACCGCCGCTGCCGTCGACATCGGCGTGGATGGATGGTCAACAAGCCAAGTCTCCTTCCTGCCAGTCCTGTTTGTTGCCTTGGGAATTGGCGCATTGAACACATCGTTCGTTAAGGACGGCGAGGTAGCCACCCCGCTGAGCTATGTGACGGGCACGCTGGTCAAACTCGGTCAAGGCGTTGAACGACACATCAGCGGCGGACAGGTCGCGGACTGGCTCGGCTATTTCATCTTGTGGGCCAGCTTTGGCGTCGGCGCCGCTGTTGGCGGGTGCATCAGTTTGGTCGTGAGTGGGTGCCAGATGTTGGCGGTCGCTGCCCTGGTATGCGCGCTGACAAGCGGTTACACCTACTTTCATGGCGACCGCCGCGCCCAGCGTCAATAGCTCTTAGCTGCCCGGGCCGATCACGAAGCAGCGGCCATTGCTGGTGTCGAGGAATACTGCTGAGACAGCGGACTTATCGATGGTCGGAAACTCGAAGCGATGCACTTGTTGGCCGGCTTCGATGTTCGCGTCCTGGGACTCGTTGGTGCCATCCTTCTTGCGAACCACCGCGGTAACCTTTTCGGCTTTCGACAGGTTCTGCGGCTCATGGAAATACCACACCTCAATCCCGGCGCCAGATGACCTAGCTTGCCAGCCATCGGAGTAGAAGCACGGCGGATTCCCCTCGGCATCCGGTGGCGGCGGCGCACATATTGATAGTCCAACGCACTCTGGCGTGCTGGTTGACGTGGATGGCGAACCGGTCGGGCTGGTGGTCGTCGGTGGCTGGGTCGAGCTCGGAGGAGATGCCTGCGGTGGCGACGGCTGCTGCGAGGCGCATGCCGCAACGCCCGACCAACCCAGCGCGAGGATGGCTACCAACCGAGTCGCCACTGACATGGCTGTCCTTTCGCCAAGCGGATGTCTGCCAGCGTAGAGAATGACCTGCCAGGTGAACGCCGCTTCAGGCGGAAGCCCCGTCACCGTAGCGAACGATGCGTTGTTCGATGCCGTGGGCGGCGTGGCGCAGTTGTCCACCGAGCGTGCGAATGGCGGCGCCGTCGAGGGCGGTGAAGACCGCCGCCATGACCGTCATCGTGATGGAGTCATCGGCGTTGTGGATGGGCGCCGATATCGTGGCGACGCTGTGTGTTGTGCCGCTGTCGAGTTCGCTGTCGAGGACATCGATGACGGCGAGATCGGCGTAGGCGCGGGCCAGTTGGGTAGTGATCTCGTCGACCTCGCCGTCGGCGCTGAGCGCCCGCAGCGCGGTGTAGACACGCACGTACTGGTGAGTGAGTCGTTCGACGACAAAGCCGCGTTGTCGAATTTCATTGAGTACCAATGCCATTCTCGTCTGGAATTGGCGGCTTGGCGTTCCGATCGCTTGCAGCCACTGGTTCTGTGCATCGGTGCCCCACCAGGCGACGTAGTCGCGACCGATCGGGGCGACGAACGGTGTTCGCATCCCGCGGCCGATCCTGGGCCCGCGCAGGCACTCGCCGACGCTATCGATGACCACCAGGGTGGCGCCCTCGCGGCGGGCAAGCAGAACTTGGGTGCCGGTGGTTTTGGCCAGCGCTTGCAGGTCGGCCCGGTGCAGTTGGGCGTCGGTGGGCCGGGCCAGCGCGGCGATGGCCGGCCCCCAGGTGTAGTGGGCCGTGCCGGGATCCCTGATCGCCCATTCGCGGGCCGCCAATGTGGTGAGGATGGCATGTCCGGTGGCCCGGCTGAGGTGGAGGTTGCGGCAGATCTCGGCCAACGAGAACTGCTTGGTCGGGTTGCGGCCGAGTAGCTCCAGCACGGCGACGACCCGCTCGGTCGGCGGCGACAAGCCTTGACTCGGGCCCGGCGCCGCGGCTACCCTTTCCGTCACAATATCGAACGATATGTCGATATATCGACACATGCAAGGGTTATCCATGAGCGCACTGACCAATTTCGACGTCGACGAAGTCGCGCCGGTCGCCGTCGAAGAGCGCCGGGTGTCGCCGCGAACGTGGCGAGCCTTCGGGATCTGGACGGCGGTCTTCTGGGGCGCGACCGGTGTCTGCGCAACCCTTTTCTATCTGGGCGTGCTCGACTTCACGACGAGCGCCAAAACCTCCCTCTATGGGATCAGCATCTGGCTCAACGGGTGGTTCATCCCGTTGCTGCTCCCCGGGGCGCGCAAACGCCCGCGCATGGCGCTCTTCCACGAGTGCCTGGTGCTGTGGATGGTCTCCTACGTGATGACGAACCTGCTCTGGGAGATTCCGTGGGTCATGTTCTCCCCCTACGTCTTTCACGATCTCCATACGCTGAATGACGTCATCGCCCATACCTCGTGGATGCGCGAGAACGTCTTGCATATGTACTGGTGGGACCTGGCATCGTTTGGCTCGGTCGATCTGCGCACGGTCAATCACAACTCGACGTTCTTCACCCTCGAGATCTACGCCTTCGTCAACCTCGCTACCGCGCTGGCCTTCTGGCGGCTCAACAAGAATCGCTCGTCGATGCGCTATCTGATCCCAGTCCTGGGAGCCGGAGAGCCGGTTGTGGCGACGTTCATCTTCTCGTTCAGCGAGGTGTTCGGAGGCTTCCAGAACCTGCCTGGTGGCGTTGCCGATACCCTGCTAGCGCTGGTTTGGACGCAATACCAGTACTTCGTCTTCCCGCTCATCTTCGGCTGGCTCGGATGCAAGCTGCTACACGAGGATTGGCGCCGCAGCAGCGCCGCCGTTGCTGCGGACGATCCCACTGTGGTAGTCCGCTGACCCGATCGACGGCGCGGCCAGTCACCCCTGCCGCTTTCGTGCCCGGCGCTTGTGGCCGTTCGCGTCGTCCATCCAGTCCTTCTCGATACGGCCGATCTCGAGCGACAAGACCATGAGGGTTTGGTTGTCGCAATGGATTTCGCGCGCAGTACGGAACTTCGCAGCTTCACCGGCGGTGGGCAGATGTGGCCGCAAGCCCTCGAACCACTCGTTGCCCACCACGTTGGGCGGTTCGTTGTCACGTGACCCGGTCTCCCACTGCCGATACGAGCTGCTCGCGCTGCACAATCCCGACCGCCACATTCTCACCGCCTCGTAACGCTGCGCCTGCAGATTGACGTTCAGCTGGTGTTTATGGTCCTTGGCGGCCGCGGCTCCCGGGAAGTACGAATCTGCGATCGACTGCACAATGCCCGCTACGCCCATGGCCGAGGCACCCACGACGGTGCCGAGCAGGCCCATCATCGCCATCTCCATTGCCATTCTCCAGATCCTCGCACCCGAGGGCGGACGCGCAAAGACCGAGCTCCCGATCTCCGGCTGCCATGAGTGACGGGTGGTGTCCTAGCGCATCGACTGCTGCCAGGAATGAATGCGTTCGGCGAGCTCGGGCCCGCTGTCCTCCTGAACAAAGTGGCTGGCCTTGATGCGGGCGTGTGGCTGGCCCGCCGCGCCGGGGATGTGTTTGATCAGCGGACGGTCGGCTCGGCCGAGGATCGGGTCGCGATATCCGAAAATGGCTAAGAATGGTTTGTCCCACCGGCCCAGGGCGTCCCATGCCGCACGGTTGGCCGCAACCGCCGGATCATGGGGTGTGGTTGGCACCAACCGCGGGAACGCCCGGGCCCCAGCCTGATACGTCTTGTCGGGGAAGGGCGCGTCGTAGCCGGCCCGCACGTCGGCGGGAACCTTGCGGACGGTGCCGAAGTCGACCAGACGGCCGGCGGGAAGCACGGGGGAGTAGCGCGCAACCGCCCGCCACGCATAGAAGGCGGGCGGGGTGCGGCGCGCCGCGGTGGGAAGAAACCCGTTGGCCACCACCAGCCGCGCGATCCGGTCACCGTGCTCGGCGGCGATGCGCAGACCGATCAATGATCCCCAGTCCTGCACGAAGAGCGTGACGTCGTGCAGGTCGAGGTTCTCGAACCAGGACGTCACCCACTCGACGTGCCGCAGGTAGGTGTAGTCCTCGATGCGAGTCGGTTTGTCGGATCGGCCGAAGCCAATCAGATCCGGAGCGAGCACCCGGTGCCCGTCCGCGGCCAGCGGCGGAATCATGGTTCGGTACAGGTAGCTCCAGGTCGGCTCGCCGTGCAGCAAGACGATCGGCGGACCGTCGGAAGGGCCCTCGTCGACGTAGTGCATTCGCAGCGGCTGGGTATCGCTGGCCACCACGTCGACATAATGAGGTGCGAACGGGTAGCCCACCAGGTGTTCGAACCGGGAGTCGGGGGTTCGTAGGACATCCATGACCTGCTCCTATCTGAGTCGCGCCAGCCAGATCGTGTGGAGACCACAATCGGGATCTTCCACCACGTGTGTTGCCACTTCGAAACCATTGTTGTGCAAAAGCGTCCGATACTCGGCGCTGTCGAGACTCGCGTGGTACAGGGGCTCACCCAGGTACCTGCCGATCCGCTCGCCGGCGAATGGGCCGCTGGTGAACATCAGCGCTGCCCCCGGCGCCGCATGGCGCCGGAGGAGCGGAAGAACTTGGCGTTGGTCAGCCCCCGGCAGATGAAAAAAGCTGTCCCAGGCAATAATTCCGTCGAACTTGCGGTCGAGAGCCAACGCGCGCATGTCGCCGACGTGCCATTCGTGTTCCGGAAACCGTGCCGCGCACCTGGCGATCATCGTGCTGGAGGCATCCACGCCGGTCACCTGGCAGCGGTGTTGGATGAGGTAGTGCGCGATCGGAGCACCTGGGCCGCAGCCAACGTCAAGCACCGTGGGATGGTCCGGAAGCAGAGCTAAAAAGCGGTCAAGCCAGGACTTTTCACGCAGATGATCGCCACGATCGGCGGCCCACGCATCAGCATGACGCTGGTAGAGATCGATGGCCCGGCCCGCCGCCGTCGACTCATTCGCCTCAGAGGTCACATGAAATCCGCGTAGGCCAAGTGGACACCGCAGCGAAGGCACCTGAAGAGATAGGCGGTCGCATGCCCGTCCTTGTCGAGTGTCTGGATAAAGTCCTCGATCTTGGCGTCGGGCCAGTCGTAGCCCCGGTATTCATTGCGCAATGCCTCCACGGCATCGGGGAGCTTGGCCACATCACTGGCGCCTACCGGGCCGAGGAAGGCGGCGGCGTCACCGCAGTGATGCAACCACTCCTCTTGCTGCCAGCCGCTGAACCCGGGTGTTCGGCACAGCACTTCCTCCGACGCGTCCTCTGGAACGTCGTCGGGCACCGCCCACATGGAGTCGGTGAACGTGGCATCGAACCGACTCGCCGCAGTGCCATCCGCGATACACCAAGGACAGATGGCGCCGTCAATTTCCTCCCTCGCGTACACCGGGCCGATATAGGTGTAGGGGCGGAGTTGCTCGCAACTCACGCAACTCACAGGGTCTGCGACTAGCGAGCCGGTGCCGACGGGGTCGGGATGATAACGAAATTCGGGCAGCTCTTGGGAGTCGGACTTGTCTTCGACATGCATCTCATGATCTTCGCCTGCGTCTCGCCGTGCTCGCCAGTCGGGTCGGTCGGCGGCGTCTAGGATGTCCGGGGAAAACGCTGGTGCTGCACGAGGGGAGACAGCATGGTCGAGATCCACTTGGAAAGGACGATAGCCGCATCTCCGGAACGAGTCTTCGACTGGTTGGCCGACCCGGTCAATTTGGCTGCCGCGCCGCTGGCCGTCAAGGCTGGGTACGCGAAAGGCTCGGCGGGGCCTGGCGCGGGCGCGGTGCGTGAGGTATTTGGGCTTGGCGCGTGGTTCCGCGAGGAGATCACGGCATACGATCGGCCGCGCAGCTACTCCTATCTCATCGTCCGCTCCCTCCCGCCGCTCGATCACGAGGGCGGCACCCTGACCTTCACCCCATCGGGTGACGGCACGCACGTCGACTGGCTGACCAACTACAGCCACCCGGCTCGTGCGGGAGGCAAGCTGATGGAGGCGGTCACCCGTCGACTGCTGCGCTCGACCTTTCTCGCGATCCTGTCTGCCTGTGCGAAGGCGCTCGAGAGGTAGCGGCGGTTTCGCGATCGGGCGCGGCTTTGCCAGGCCCGACGCGAACCATATGGTGTTCGACGCTAGTCCGAGAATGCTTGCTGCTAGCTGACTTTCGCGATCGCGTGAGTGACCGCGGGCTGCAGCGTGCGGCTGTCGCGGCTGAAGGGGTCGAGGAGCTCCTGCATTCGGCGCTGCTGAGCGGTGGCCCGGGGCCGGGTTGGCTGCAGGCGGCGGCTGCGGCGTGGACATCGTTGAGCGCTGAATACGCCTGGACGGCAGAAGAACTCACCGCGATGGTGGCTACGTTGCAGGCCGTGGCTGGTCAAACAGCCGCTCAGGCATGCCTCGGGACAACAGGCCATATATAAACGAACGCTTGATTTATTAATTGGGATGTGCGATAGTTGCCCCTAGGTTCGACCTCGGTCGTGCAGCGCTGCCCGATGAAACACCTCGGAAGAAAGAGTGTCGGCGGTGACGCTGCGAGCGGGATGGACGGTTTGGCGGCGGCCGGTGCGGCGGTGGAGGCGTTGACCGCGCGGCTGGCGGCCGCGCACGCTGTTGCGGCGGCGCCGATTACGGGGGTGGTGCCGCCGGCGGCTGCGGCGTCGACATCGCTGAGCGCCGAATGCCCGTCAACGGGCGAAGAACTCACCGAGATGGTCGCCGCGGTGCCGGCGGCAGGGGCGTGGCTGGGCCCGAGCGCTGAGACGTATTGGCCGCGTATGCGCCGTACGTCGCCCGGTTGGCCCAGGCCAGCGCCGACAGTGCGGCAACGGCCGCCGATCACATCACGCATACGATGTTGGTGGCGACGAATTTCTTTGGGATCAATACGATCCCGATCGCGCTAGACAAGGCCGAGAATGTGCGGATTTGGATCCAGGCCACCACCACGATGAGCGTCTACGAGGCCGTGACGGATGCGGCGTTGGTCTCGACACCACATACCAGCCCAGCACCGGTCATCGTCGAACCCGGCGTCGGTCCTGCCGGCGACGTTGCTGGCACCACACAATCCGGCTCCGGGATATCCCCCGATGATTTGGGGCTCCTCGAGGTGGGGGCGGAGGCGCGCCTGGACTTCAACTTGTGGTTCTTAAAAAGTGGATGCCCCGTTCCCGCACGAACCGATCGGCAACGTGGTAGCAATGGTCGATGCCTTCATGACCAATCCGGTTGACGCGCTGTTCGAATGGGGGCCGATGATGTTTACGCCCGGCTACACGGTGACGGAGGGGGGAGCGCCGGCAGAGGCTCTGGCCGGAGGCGCTACGACCGCATTGGTGGCCGCGTTGCCGCCCAGTCTCATTCCAGCCGCGACTGCCCTGGCGAGCATGGCTGGAGTACCTGTGGGGGCCGCGGGGGCAGTAGCAGCAAGCAGCGTAGCGCCCCTTGCCGGCGCTTGCGCGGCAATGCCGGCGGCAAGATTCGTTTCCGTGGTGGCCTGTGATCGGGGTGCTGGGACGTTGGGGTTCGCCGGGACCTCAGGCACGCAGTCCGGTGGGCAGCCCGCGGGGTTGACCCTGCTCGCCGGTGATGAGTTTGGTGACGGTCCGCGGATACCGATGCTGCCGGCCAGCTGGGGCACCGGTTTGGTCGGCGCGCCCAATGATGGAGGTTCGGTATCGGTTTAACGAGGTGATTGCCAGCAACTAGAGGTAACCCGAAGAATCGAATCGAGAGGATCGTTATGAGTTTGTTGGATGCCCAGATTCCGCGGTTGATCGCCTCGCACACGGCGCTTGCCGCCAACACGGGGTTGATGCGGCACACGATCGGTCAGGCCGACGCCGATGGCGCCGCCGCGTCGACCGGTTTCTGAAAGAGTTTGTGATGTCGCAGATAGGCGCAGTGGAATCAGGCGATGGCGGATCTGATGCGGGCCTATCGGACGATGGCCGGCAGCCATGAGTCCAACAACATGGCCATGTTGGCCCGCGATTGTGCCGAAGCCGCCAAATGGGGTGCCTAGTCCGGTGACCGTGCGTTCAAGAGCGGCCCAAGGGATCGTCGTGGTTGGCGGGTCGGTGGGCGTGATGAACGTCGAGCCCGACGTTGTCGAGCTCACCGTCGATCACGCCCGCTTCATCGCGGAAACGTTAGGGGCTGGCAGCTTTCCGTCGGTGCTGGCGATCACGACGCCGCATCAAGATACCGCAGAACACAAGGCGTGGTCGGCGTGCCAGAGTGCGGAACTGACTCGGATGGGCGTGCTGTCTGCACGCGGTGTGGTCGAGCCGGCGGTTGCTGACTTGGTCCGGGTGGTGTGCTTTGCGGACCGGTGGCTCGATCTGCGCCACGTGGCGTGCGCCCCGGCCGCGGGTGCTTGGGAGCTGCTCCGCGGTGTCGTCGCGCGCTGTGACGATGTCAGTGCCGAGACCGTGGTCGCGCTTCGCCACGGGGAACTGATCACCTTGGCAGCACTGGACATTTGCGCCGCCGGGGCGCTGATTCCGGTCCTCGGTGTGGGGTTGGTGGACCGGTCGCCGGCGCGGTTCGACGAGGTGAGTCTGCCGACTGAAGTGGGGTCTCTGGCCGATGAGATGTTTCAGGCCGGGGCCTCGGTGGCGGAAGTTGCTCATTACTTGGATATTGCCGAATCGGCTCGATCGGTGGTGGAGTCGGTGTTCGGCGGCCCGCGCAGATGCGTCGAGATAGTCGTCGGTTGCCGCTGCGACGCAGACCTGTATGCCGCCGCGGAGGTCGACGTTAGCATCGTCGACACCACCGAGGGCCGCGTATTGGTGAGCACGTCACGTGCGTTGAACGGCGAGTGGATTTCGACGTTTCGCCCCGGAACACCGTCGGCGATAGCCGCTGCGATCGACCAATTGACCACTGACCTACCGGGCGGCCCGTGGTTTCGGTGGCGCCCCGTGGGTGGTTTGAGAGAAGCAGGCGATTCGCCTGAGGCTCTGTGGGCTTCACTATGTCATAAGAGCGGGTGACTGGGAGCGTCAAGCTACCGGTGTCTCCTTCTCATACCTTGGTTGCTGCTGAAACAAACTGAGCCACTTCGTCATGTGGCCGGTCTTCCCGACCTCGGACTATATGAGCTCTGCGCTCCCCTGCCGTCGAGTCACCCCGGTGGCCCACGATCGCCAGCGCGGCGTCATCTGCCGCAAGCGGTTTCGACCTCGCCGAGCGTGAACTGCGTTCGCCTCGGCCGTACTGCGATAGCAGCGAGCCGGAATGCAGTAGTGCGCCACGCAAGACCCGCTTGTGGTTGGGAACGCATCCTGTGCGGCGTCGCTCAATGCTGCGTGGCTCGTGTCAAGACAGGTGTCAACAGGATCTTTCCGCTGGTTGCGGTGATGTTCTGCGGCTGAGGCGCCTGGGGAGGAGATGGGCGGTGACGTTGCGCGTGGTTGCGGAGGGTTTGGCGCCGGTGATTGCGGCGGTGGTGGCGCCGGGGGCGGATCCGGTGTCGGTGCAAAGCGCGGTGGGGTTTAGTGCGCTGGGCAGCGAGCGTGCGGCGATCGCGGCTGAAGGGGTTGAGGAGCTGGGTCGGTCGGGGGTGGGTGTGGCGGAGTCCGGTGTCAGTTATGCCGTTGGTGATGCCGTGGCGGTTGGCAGGCGCAGTGGAATCAGGCGATGGCGGATCTGATGCGGGCCTATCGGACGATGGCCGGCAGCCATGAGTCCAACAACATGGCCATGTTGGCCCGCGATTGTGCCGAAGCCGCCAAATGGGGTGCCTAGTCCGGTGACCGTGCGTTCAAGAGCGGCCCAAGGGATCGTCGTGGTTGGCGGGTCGGTGGGCGTGATGAACGTCGAGCCCGACGTTGTCGAGCTCACCGTCGATCACGCCCGCTTCATCGCGGAAACGTTAGGGGCTGGCAGCTTTCCGTCGGTGCTGGCGATCACGACGCCGCATCAAGATACCGCAGAACACAAGGCGTGGTCGGCGTGCCAGAGTGCGGAACTGACTCGGATGGGCGTGCTGTCTGCACGCGGTGTGGTCGAGCCGGCGGTTGCTGACTTGGTCCGGGTGGTGTGCTTTGCGGACCGGTGGCTCGATCTGCGCCACGTGGCTTGCGCCCCGGCCGCGGGTGCTTGGGAGCTGCTCCGCGGTGTCGTCGCGCGCTGTGACGATGTCAGTGCCGAGACCGTGGTCGCGCTTCGCCACGGGGAACTGATCACCTTGGCAGCACTGGACATTTGCGCCGCCGGGGCGCTGATTCCGGTCCTCGGTGTGGGGTTGGTGGACCGGTCGCCGGCGCGGTTCGACGAGGTGAGTCTGCCGACTGAAGTGGGGTCTCTGGCCGATGAGATGTTTCAGGCCGGGGCCTCGGTGGCGGAAGTTGCTCATTACTTGGATATTGCCGAATCGGCTCGATCGGTGGTGGAGTCGGTGTTCGGCGGCCCGCGCAGATGCGTCGAGATAGTCGTCGGTTGCCGCTGCGACGCAGACCTGTATGCCGCCGCGGAGGTCGACGTTAGCATCGTCGACACCACCGAGGGCCGCGTATTGGTGAGCACGTCACGTGCGTTGAACGGCGAGTGGATTTCGACGTTTCGCCCCGGAACACCGTCGGCGATAGCCGCTGCGATCGACCAATTGACCACTGACCTACCGGGCGGCCCGTGGTTTCCGGGCCCCGATCACAACCCGAGGTTGGTCACTCGATCCGCGCGAGACCTGGCGCGGCGTTCGGGCGCGGAGCTGTGAAAGGGCCGAC
Organism: Mycobacterium decipiens; assembly: GCF_963853665.1. Lineage (NCBI taxonomy): Bacteria > Bacillati > Actinomycetota > Actinomycetes > Mycobacteriales > Mycobacteriaceae > Mycobacterium > Mycobacterium decipiens. Next base: position 3,324,409 of record NZ_OY970459.1, on the reverse strand, counting down.
CACAGGATGCGCTCCCGACTGGGAGCGGGTCTTGCTGGCCTGCTTCTGAATTTCGGCTTGCTGATATCGCAGCATCGGCCGGGGAATACGGTCGTGTTCAGCGGGGTCGAAGCTGATCGCGGCTGCTGACACCGAGCTTGCGCATTGCGCGATAGAGGTGTGATTCGACGGTGCGCACCGAGAGCACCAGGCGTTCGGCGATTTCGGCGTTCGACGCCCCGTTCGACGCCAGGGCAGTTATCTCGCGCTCACGGTCGGTGAGCTCGACCGGCGCGAGGTCGATGGCGTCGAGGATCGGAGACCGAGCGCCCTCACACTTGGCCCGCAGTTGTGCGCTTCGCGCCATCGCCCTGCGAGCCGAGTCACGCTTGTCCTCGCGCAACGCGATGACCCCAGCGTGTCCGGAGGCCTCCGCCGCCCAGAGCCAGGCGCCGATCTCTGCGAACGCGTCGGCGGCCGTCAGCAATCCCGCGGCGTCACCTGCGGCCAAAGCCCTGGCGTGCAGCGCGAAGGCACCGACGAGCGGTACACCCACGGTGGTTGCGATCGGGTCCAGTTGCGCCGCGACGGTCTTGGGTTCGACTCCGGCGCGCAGCGCCCAGTGGAGCAGGTGGGCCTGGTCGATCAGCATTCCCTCGTCGGCGGCCACGCCGTCCAGCAGGATACGGCAGGCCGCGCGCAGATCGCCCTCCGCGATGGCCAACGCGGCCCGGGCTTTGATGTCCTGGGGCGCCAAAAAACCCACTGGTGCCCCGGCGATGGATTCGCGATAGCCCGCCTCCGCCTCGCGCGCGGCACCGACGTCGCCGCGCATCGCGGCGCCGATGACCAGGCACACCCAGGCCAGTGTCGGTACCCGGCGCGACGGATCGGGCCGCGGCATGGCTGCGATCGCTTCGCGTGCGCGGCGCATCGCGGTCAGCGGCCGGCCGCGCGCCAACGCAAAGAGGCTAAGCGCGACCGCGATCTGGCCGTGGGACACGGGATCGTCAACGCGTGATAGGTGGTGGTCGGCATCGAGGAGCCACCGCTCGGTCTGCGTCCACTCATGGCCGGTCTCCAGACGCACCAACGTCCAGGCCCAGAATGTGTAGACGTCGGCGTCGTCGCGCAACGGGATGGTTCGATGGAGTCGCTGGGTCAGCTGCAGGGCCTCGGCCGACCTACCGACGTCGTGCAAGCTGCGTACGTACGCCGTCATCGTAAGGCGGCGGATGTCTGAAGCGAGGTAGTCGTTGTCGAGCACCTTTTCGGCTGCTTGGATGACCTGCGCGGGTCCCGCACCGCGGTTAGTCGCCAGGATCATCAGCCGAATCGAATCGACCCGATCGCGCCACTGTGCACCGCCGAACCACGCGTTGGCCCGGTCCAGCAGCCGCAGGGCTTGGTCTGTGTGACGCAGACAGCGATGCTGGACCCGAAGCGCCCGCTCCAGCAGGTAGTCGACCGCAAGGTCCTCGGTCGCCAGCTTGCCCTCCCAGTCGGCGAGGATCGCCTCCGCGTCGCCGAAACGGCGTCGAAGCTCGTGGGCGCGGGCCAGAATGAGCGATTTTTGCGCGCTGGGCGCGCCGGGTGTCCGGTGGATGAAGCGCTGCGCGAGATCGGGATCGCCGCAGGCATTGGCTTCGCGCGCCGCCGCGAGAAGTAGCGGCTCATCGGGCTTGGCGCCGGCATCCTCAAACCAGGTTGCCGCCCTGAGCGCGTCCCCGGGTCGGGAGAGTCCGCCAGCAAGTACGGCCTGCGCCAAATGCAGTCGAAGCTGCATGCCGCGCAGGGTCGGCGTCGCATCCCGCACCACTTCGCCATAGAGGGGGTGGGCAAGACGCACGTAGTGGCCACCGGTCACGGTTGTAGCCGGATCCACCACCGCCAGACCTTTGGCTTCCAGCGCGGACAGCTGTCCGGCACCGCCCCAACGAAGCACGGTGTCGAGCTTGAGCGGCTCGCCGAGCGCGAGCAGCCGAACGGTGTCGAGCTCGGCCTTGTCCAGCCCCTCGATGCTGCGCGAGATCAGATCCACCAGCGCGGTACTCGGCTCCGGGCGCGAGCGCAGCCGCCACAGCCCTCCCTCGGCCACGAGCGCTTCGCTGGCCAGCGCACCGTTGACCAACTCGCGTAGATACAAGACGTTGCCGTCACTGATGCCGTATGCCCACCGGCTCACGTCTGGTGCGACCTCGCCGGACAGGACCGCCTCGATCAGCGCGGCTGTTTGGTCGGCGCCAAGCTGTTGGAGCTCAAGACGCGGCGCCCCGAGGTCCTTCCACAGCGCCACAATCGAGTCTGGGCAGCGTTCGCCCGCGCGCACGGTGGCCACCACGAACGCTGTGCCGCTTACCGCAAGATGCAGCACCAGCGCCGCCGAAGCTGGGTCAAGAAGATGCGCGTCGTCGACGCCCAGGATGAGGCGTTGCGAACGCGCGCGCTCGCGCAGCGCCTCGGCGCATAGCTGAAACAGCTGGATCCGTTCCTGGGACGGGGGACTAGAAGGCACCAAGGCGGCGAGCGCACCGAACGGAACCGACGCGGCGGCCTGCGTGGCCTGGACCCACTCCGTAACGCGACGATCCGCGGCCGCGGCGGCAATCACCTCCCTCGCGAACCGAGTTTTGCCAACCCCCGTCGCGCCGCTGACGACCAAACCGGGACATCGCCTGTTGCGCCGAACGGCCGCCGCCCACTCGAGCTCATCCTCACGTCCCACCAACGGCCACGACATGTTAAGCGGAACCACACCGCCCGCCATGGGCCGATACTACCCACATTTCGCCCACGCCAGCGCGGATTCTGCCCATGACGACATCACCAACTTCGCTAATTGCCTTGCGCCGCAATGGAAATAGACCTGTCTCACCGACCTATTGGGCTTTCTTCCGATCCCGGCTGCCGCGCGCGGGCGGTAGAGAATCCGAGCTGAGTCGCCGACGTGTGCGATTCTTCAGCGAAACGCGATCGACGAGGCGGCTACGGTGTCAGACTTCCTTTGGCTATCCAATGCGGCCGGCGCGGGGTCGGTCGTACCGGCTGAGCAATCGAAGGCCGCCGCAAGAAGGGACCGACGTGATAAGTGCTGATCGTGCCCGCTCGCGCACCTTCGTCGTGACGGGTGCGGCGTCGGGCATCGGCCTGGCCACGGCCCGCCGCCTGCTGGACGAAGGCGGCACCGTCGTCGGCGCCGACCTGGCCTCGGCGCCGGACTTCGGCCCGCGGTTCACGTTCGTGACCGCCGACGTGACCGACGAAGCCGCGGTTGCCGCGGTCATGGACGCGGTGCCCGACCGGCTCGACGGTGTCGTCCATTCCGCCGGGGTTGCCGGCGGCGGCCCAGTCCATCTGCTCGGCCGGGCCGAATGGGACCGGGTCATCGCGATCAACCTCACCGGCACATTCCTGGTCGCCAAGGCGGCGCTGGCGAGGATGATCGAGCAATCCCGGATCGACGGCGAACGTGGCTCAATCGTGACCCTGGCCAGCATCGAGGGGCTTGAAGGCACCGCCGGCGGCAGTTCATACAACGCCGCCAAAGGTGGTGTGGTGCTGTTGACCAAAAACATTGCACTCGACTATGGGCCCAGCGGCATTCGGGCCAACGCGATCTGCCCGGGCTTCATCGCAACGCCGATGGCCGAGAGCGTCTTCGGCATGCCCGGGATGGCGGGTCCCCAGGCGTCGATCACCACTGAACATGCCCTACAGCGGTTGGGCCGGCCGGACGAGGTCGCGGCAATGGCGGCCTTCCTGTTGTCGGCGGACGCCTCCTTCGTCACCGGTCAGGCGATTGCCGTCGACGGCGGCTATACGGCTGGCCGCGATCACGGGGTGGTCCAGCTTTTTGGCTTTCCCCAGTGAAGTAGATAGGAAACAGCAATGACGTCGACAGCCGAAGTGAGTGGCCAAGTCGTTGCTTTGGCCAGGGGGATGCGCGGCCTGGTGCGGGCCGAGGCCGCCGAATCCGAGCGGATACGCACCCTCACCGACGCGATTGTCGATGAGATGTGGGCGAGCGGGCTGATGGCGGCGATCAGTCCGGTCGCAGCCGGCGGTGTTGAGCCGTCGTTTGCCGACATGATCGAGACCTGGATCGAAATGGCCTGGCAGGATGGTTCTTTCGGCTGGATCGGCATCGCTAACCTGCCGTCGAGGTTCGCGGCCGCGACGTATCTACCCGACGAGGGTTTTGCCGAGGTGTTCAGTGCTCATGACAACCAAGTCACCCTGGGCGGCCAGTTCTTTCCCAACGGACAGGGGAGCGCGGTCGACGGCGGTTACCGGTTGAGCGGATCGTGGAGTTTCGGCTCAGGCATCGGTCATTCGCAATACATCGCCGCCGGGTTCTTTCCGATGGACGATGGCCAGATGCGTTGGGTCAGCGAAGGCATCCCCGACATGCGGGTGGCCGTGGTGCCGCGGGAAGACATCGAATTCAACGACGGCTGGTATGTGCAGGGGCTCAAGGGAACTGGATCTTACGATTACAGCGCCGAGGATGTGTTCGTGCCGTTTCATCGGACATTTCCGCTGTTCACCCGCGTGCCGTACCGGGGTAGCTCGCCGGCTACTCGGATGGGCCTAATGCCAGTGACGGCCGCCGGTCACGCATCGTGGGCACTCGGGGTGTCCAAGAGCATGCTTGATGATGTCGCCGAGTTGGCCGCTACCAAGTACCGAATGAGCGATATGGCGTCATTGGCCAGTCGCCCGACCTTCCAGAAGGGGCTTGCGCACCACGTCGCGGCGTGGCGCGCCGCTCGTCTCTTGGTGCTTGATGCCTTTGCCGCCGCCGAGGCAGCCGTTGCCGGCGATGCAGACCTCACCCCGGCGTTGCGGGCGGACATGCGCGCGGCCGCCGTCTATGCCACCGATGTGGCCCGAAGCTGCGCCGAATGGGCCCATTTGGTTGCCGGGACCAGCTCGATCCGCGAGGGCAGCCGCCTCGAACGCGCGTTTCGAGACATGTACACCGGAACGCAGCATGCGTTCATCAGTGAGAAGGTTGCCATCGATTCGGCGCAGATCTGGCTCGGCCTCATCGAGGACCAATTCGGACTCTGAGGGTCACCCGACTTGGTTGGCTAGGGCGGCGGCCTCGACCAAAGCGATGGCGTCGTCGAGGGACACCGGCGACTCGTCGAGCAAGCGGTCGTGGATCATGTCCTCGGCGCTGGATCCACGCGCGGCCAACGGGTCGGACGGACGGAGTCGGTGGTTGATCACCAGGCGTGCGAGCAGCAGCCGGCGTGAGTCGGCTCCGGCCTCGCCGAAGTCGGTGCCTTCTGCGGCGAGCAGCACCGCGCTCGCTGCGTTGTAGAGACCGGTGGCTGCGGTTCTGCATTCCTGTTCGCATTGGGGGTCGGCGGCCACCTCGACTACGAACTCGATCGCTTTGTCGAGGTAGTACGCGAGTTCACCGCGGAAACCGGCCGGAATTCCGGGCTGGCGGTCCAGGATGCCATGCAAGGCAGCATCGAGGGCCTCATGCCCCTTGTCCTTCTGCACCGCCCGGGTAACGATATCGAGCGCATTAATGTTGCTGGTCCCTTCCCAGATCGTGCCGAGCTGGGCGTCGCGGACCAGGCGCGCATTCACGAATTCCTCGATGTACCCGTTGCCGCCCCGAACTTCCAGTGCCCCCGCGGCAACCTTGATGTTGTCCCGGCATGCGCGGAACTTCACCAGCCCCGTCAACAGCCGCAGGGTTGCATGGTCTTCGGTATCGCACAGGTGAGCGGCGTAGTTCACCATCGACAGCGCCTGCTCGGTGGGCACCATGATCTTGAGCAGCTGACGACGCAGCAGCGGCTTGTCGATCAGCCACTCGCGGAATGCAATTCGGCTGTGCGCAATGACCATCGCCTCGTTCAGACAGCGGCGCATCATCGCCGCCGCGCGTACGCCCTGGGAGAGACGGCAAAGATTGACCTGATCCATCATCTGCGCGAAGCCGCGGTCGACGTCGCCCACCAGGTACGCCGTCGCACCGTCTAGCAGGAGTTCACCGCTGGCCATCGACCGTGTCCCAAGCTTGTCCTTCAGCCGCACGATCCGGTAACTGTTGCGCCCGCCCTCCGGGAGCCAGCGGGGCATGGCGAACAGACCCAGTCCCTTGGTTCCGCTGCCGGCACCCACCGGCCGGGCCAGGATCATCACGATGTCGGCGTCGGTATGCGAGCAGAACCACTTGTCACCGTACAACTTCCACCGATCGAGTCCGTTCGCATCGAAGCCCTCGTGCTCGGCGATCGTTTCACTCGCGCCGACATCGGAGCCACCGGCCTTCTCGGTCATGAACTGGGCCCCCTTCCACATGGTGGACGGGTCCTGCGACAGCATGTGCGGAAGGACATGGCTCTTTAGCGCCGGGCTGCCGAATCTCTGGATGACATACGCGGAGGTATCGGTGGCACTGATCGGACAGGTCAGGCCGAACTCGGCCTGAGCGAACAGGTACTGCAGCGCGAACTTCACGCTCGGTGGCAGCGTGCCACCGAACCCCAGGACCCCGGCACGATGGCTGACCGCATGCATGCCGAAGTCTTCGTAGGCGATCTTCTCCATCTCCCGATAGGCGAGGTCGTACTCGATCCAGTCTTCGTCACGGCCGAATCGATCGCGCGGATGCAGCACCGGCGGATGGCGGTCCGCGATGCGGGCCAGGTCATCGAGCCTGCCGCCGGCCAGCTCGCCGAGTGCGTCGAAGTACGGCTCAAGGTGATCGAGCAGCTCAGGGGAGAGATAGCGGGCCAGCAGGGCTTGGAAGGCGCGGTCGGAGCGCCAGAAATTCATGCCCGTGGTGTCGTTGGCGATGTGTCCGACCGGAGCGGGCGCTTTCATCGGGCTAGTTTCGATCGTAGTCAAAGCGTCCTCCGCTCGGTATGCACAAGTTCTTCATCGTTCAATCTAGTCCTCTATTACGTGGTACAACCTTTCTTCGTAGAAGTCAACAAAAGTGCACATGCGTTAAGATCAGGGGGTGGCCCGGGTGGTGGGAACGCGAGCCAGATCGCAGACCGGTACCGACCTGCGCCGCGATCTGGTGCTCACCACCGCGGCGACCCTGTTCCGGCGTCGGGGGTTCACCGGGGTCGGAATCGACGACATCGGGGCGGCGGTCGGACTCAGCGGCCCCGCGGTCTACCACTACTTCCCGAGCAAGCAGGGTCTGCTCTCCGGGATCATCGACCGGCTCCTGACGGACCTCGAGTGGGCCGCCGATACCGAGGCGTTGGCGGATCCGCGGACAGGGCCGGTCGAGAGAACGATCGCCGCGGCCCTGGCCGCTCCAGACTGCCTCGCGGTGTGTCTCCGCCAGCTCGACTATCTCGACCTCGACATGCGGGCTCCGCTCGAGGCGAGGTGCCAGGCACTAGTTTCCGCCGTCAACAGCCATGGCGCACAAGACAATCGACGTCACCTGCGCGCCTATGCGATCGGCGGCGCAATGGTAAGCCTAGCCCTCGCGAAAAGCCCCGCCGAGTTGAACTTGCCGGCACTGGGCGTCGACATCTTCCGCAGTATCCTCGATGTCGGATTGCCACCACGGTCGACGATCGTGACTCCCCCCGCGCGAGCGGACCTTCGCGCGAGGGCGGCGCGAGCCTTCCGGCCAGAGGCGATCCTGGCCGAAGCGGCACGTCTGTTCCATCAGCGTGGCTTCAACGGCGTTTCACTAGCTGACATCGGCTCGGCAGCGGGCGTTACCGGCTCGGCTGTCAACCGGCGATTCGGTAGCAAAGAGAAACTCCTGGCAGCGGCGTTCTCGCGGCTTGGCGATCAGATTGGGGCCGTGATCTACCGTGCGCTGGCCAACGCGAGCGAACCTTCCGACGCCGTAGAGGACATGGTCTCGAGCTACGTCGCGGCTGCTGTCGGCAGTCGTGACCTGGTTTGCCTCAACATGTTTGAGACCCACAACTTGCCGCCGGAGGACCGGCAGGAGCGGCGCAAGCGACAGCGTGCCTACGCGGACGAGCTGGCTTTCGTATTGTCTGAAGCCGATCCGTCAATCCCGTCGGCGTCGGCCAAGGCTCGGGCGCGAGCCGCATATTCCGTTGTCAGCGAAGTTATCCACAACGACCGACTGGCGGCGTGCGAAGGTGTGACCGAAGACCTGACCGCGTTGACGTTGGCCGTTCTTGGACGTTGACGGCCGAGCCCAGGTTTGGACCCGCGCCGGCCGGGGCATCACTAGAGCGGCGTTCCATCGCGCACAGGAGGTGACGACGTGCCGAACCCGTCGATCAAGAACGAAAAGTTGTACCGGGACCTACGCAGGGAGGGCAACTCGGCGCAGAAGGCTGCCCGAATCTCCAACGCGGCTGCCGCGCGCGGTAAGTCCGCGGTCGGCCGGAAAGGCGGTAAGGCCGGGTCGTATGCCGACTGGACGGTGCCACAGCTGAAGAAGCGCGCCAAAGAGCTAGGTTTGTCTGGGTATTCGAGCCTGACGAAAGACCAGCTGATCACCAAACTGCGCCGTCACTGAATTCGGTCGCTACCGCAGGTCGAGTAGCGACCGGCTCATCCGCGATACGGCGTCGGTAAGAATGGCGCGGGAGGTCGCAAAGTTGATGCGCACGTGCCCGGCGCCGCCGGTCCCGAAGACGTGGCCAGAACTGAGCGCGACCCGGGCGTGGTCGAGGAACCAGCGGGCCGGCCCGGACAGATCGGAGACCACCGCCAGGTCGTTGGCCATCTCGTCGGTGGTCGCGTCGTCGAGGCCGAGTTCTCGGCAATCTAGCCACGCAAGGTAAGTGCCTTGTGGCCATTGGTATTTCACCCGGGGAAGATGCTCGTCGACCAGAGCGCCCAGTAACGTTCGGTTGCCGTCTAGACCCCGCAGCAGCGCATCGAGCCAGGTGCCACCGGTCTTGAATGCCGCGGTGTGCGCGATAACGCCTAGGTGGCTCGGGCCGTGGCCGACCTCCTCCGGCATCCGGGCAAGGTCGGTCGCCGCCTCGCGTCCGGCAATGGCCAGGGCCGCCTTGAGTCCGCACAGGTTCCACGCCTTGGAAGCCGACGTCAGCGCGAACGCGTTTTCCGCGCCGGGGACGCTCAGATAGGGAGTGAAATGTGCGCCGGGCAGAATGAGCGGAGCGTGAATCTCGTCGGAGACCACCCGGACATCGAACCGTCTGGCGCGTTCCGCGACGCCGCGCAGTTCGTTGGCGGTGTGCACCGACCCCGTTGGGTTGTGCGGATTACACAACAGGTAGGCGACCTTGCCGCCCGAGCCACGGGCACGCGAGAACGTTTCCTCCAGCGCGTCCAAATCGATCCGGCCGTCGCCGGAGAGCGGCGCCTCGACCACCCGTCGGCCGTCATGCGACACGAAGGCGTAGAACGGCGCGTATACCGGTGAGTTGACGACAACGGTGTCGCCACGATTGGTGACCAGCCGCAGCATCTCGACGATGCCCAGCATGACGTCGGGAACCACGGCCGTGCGGCTGACGTCCAGGTCGTGCCATTGCCAACGGTCGGAGGCGAATTCGCTGATTGCTTCGGCATACGCGGTTCCGTATGGATATCCGGTGTCGCCGTTGTCGACAGCTCGATGAAGGGCTTCGGCCACCGTCGGCGGAAGCTGCACATCCATCTCCGCGACCCATAGGGGCAAGACGTCAGCGGGGTGCGCACGCCACTTCATGCTGGTGCGCTGGCTGCGCAGTTGCTCGAGTGTCGGCTGTTCGAGTGGGTTTGGTGTCACTACGGCAGGTTAAGCCGCGGCCGGTTGGTCCTGACTCACCAGGTGAGCCTTCGCCCGCGGGCATCCACTATCGCTGCGCAAGCGACGATTGCTCGATGGGGAAGTCGAAGTATGTGTCGGGAAAGGGCTCCGGTTGGTAGGTGTAGTGCCACCACTCGTTTTCGTAGTTCACGAAGCCCTGTGATTGCAGAACCTCCATCAGAAACAGCCGATTCTTCAGTTGCTCACCCTGGATCCGCGGGTCGAGTGTGTGGGCGAGGGTGTCGAAGCAATCAAAGCCGGTTCCCATGTCGATGGAATCGTCGGGGAAGCGCGCCGAGGCGGGGGCGGTGCAATCAACCAGGGGCTCGCCCGGCACGTACGCCCGAGTCGGTACGGCCGGGAGCTTCACCAGGGTGAGATCCACGGTGCTGCCGCGACTGTGCCCCGAGCGATCGGCGATATACCCGTCGCGGAAGAGGGTGGACTTGTCGACGCGCGGGTAGAACTCGGCCTTCATCCGCGCATCGCTGCGATCCTCGGCCCAGGCGACGAAATCGTTGACCGCCCGCTGTGGACGGTAGCAGTCGTACACCTTCAGGGCGTAGCCGCGCTCCACCAGCCGCTCTTGCGCGCGTTTGAGTCCTTGCGCCGCCTCACGCGTGAGAATGCACACCGGCGCGAGGTACCCATCAACCGGGTCGCCGGTGAAGTTGTGCGGCGTGAAGTATCGGATGTCTTGCAAGATTGTCGGATCGACTTCCCGCAGGGCCACAAAATCCATCGGCGCAACGGATTCCGGCTGCCCCGAGGCCACACCGGCCCCAAGGGCGGAAACGAACGCGACTACGACGGCCAGGATGTGCAAGCGCACGGCCGACCGTGCCAGCGCAAGTTCGAATCGCCCGCGGATGGCTACGATCAAGCGTCGGTTACCCACGATTCAGCTGGTCCACCAGCACCGCACCGTCGGGTCGGTCCTCGAGTGTCTGAAGCGAGATGTCCTCGCCACCGGCGGTGAGCCGTACGATGTGCGCCAATTGCGCAGGAGCGTCGCATTGCAGATAGTGATCGGCGCTGGGTATGACCCAGTAACGGCTCCGGCCGGGCATGTCTCTGAGGTACGCCTGCCAGACATGGTTCGCGACGCGCAGTGGCGAGACGTTGTCGTGCAGTCCCCACACCAGCGTGGTGTTCACGCGAATCTTGGAAAGCGCTTTGAGCCAACTAGTTTCATCCGCGGCGCGTTCATGCAGATACTGAATGGTGTCTGGCAGCACACGGATTCCGTCGTTGTGCGCAAAGCACTTGGCCACCGCGGCGATCTCGGGATCCTCCATTGTGCGGCGCGGAATATAGGTGTTCGCTCCCAGGCCGGCCGCCAGCAGCTCCGGCGTTACGGAGGCGGCCGTGGCTCGTGCCGTTGCGGAGTTGAGAAGTGCGGTTTGAAATGCGGTGAGGTTGGCCAGCGGAAGGTAGATGTTGGCGTTGGTCACGAAAACGTCGACCGGCAGGGCCGGTGGATCGGCGGCGGCCAACATGCTCAGAGCGATCATGCCGACGCTGCTGCCGCGATCATGGGTAAGCATCCGGAATTCGGTCAGCTTCCACACCTGGGTGATCGCGTGCACCAGCAGACGCGCATCGTCGTACAACGAATAGACATACGGCGCGGGTGGTTTGTCGGACAATCCGTAGCCCGGGAAGTCCAGCAGGAAGATGTCGAACTCTGCGCCCAGTTCTCGCGCCAAGGCGAAGAAATCGATGCTTGACGTCGGGAAGCCGTGTACGCACACCAGCGGGGGTGCCCCCGGCGTGCCGCATCGCCGGCTGAAGACCGTGACTTCCGCGCCGTCGTTGGCGTCGGTGGACGACCGCCAGCGCAATTGCGTCCCGCCGCTCTGCCAATCCGTAAAGATGTCCAAGATGCCAGCCTCCCAGTCGGTTTAGTTCTCAGGGAAGTTCACGATCGCCAACAGAACGGGCAGTTCGTTGGTCCGCGGTTGCGGTGTCGGTAGCCGGTCCGGACCGAAGAACGATCCGCTGAGGTAGTTGTCGGCGTTCCAGATCGACTCTCGGCTGACCTGGCCCTGGTAGCTGAAGTTGTCCAGCACATAGGGCACGGCATCCGCCTCAACCAGCGAGGGACCGTTCATCAGTTGGAAGTGCAGGTGCGGGGCGTTGGAGTTGCCAGTGTTGCCCAGTTTCGCGATCTGCTGGCCTTTTTTGATCTTGTCGCCGGGCTTCACCAGCAATGACCCCTTGAGGAAGTGGGCGTACATGGCGTACAGACCGCCGCCGATGTCCAGGATGACGTGGTTACCGTCGACGTTCTGCACGGTCAGCTTCGCGGCGAGGGTGGGGTCGGACGCGGGCAGGATACCGGGCACGTTGGCTGCCAGATCATCCAGCGTCGCGGTAACGGTGCCGTCGGCCACGGCATACACCGGGGATCCATAGTCGACGTAGCTCTCGTTCCTGGTCCGGTCTCCGGTGTAGAACTGCCCCTGGTCGTTGGTGCGCATCCAATCGATCGCGAAACGCTGGCTGTTGTTGAGCTTCATGTTCGCCGGAAGGATTGCGTCGCGGTGCCCCCACCCCGGATCACAGCACCCGTTGAGTGCGACCCAGTTGTTGCCTCGCAGCGGTGGGCCGATGACGCGCGGCGTGTCGGCCGAGATGTCGAACGGAGCCCCCAGGGTATTGATCGGGCTGGGATCTTTGGCTGCCGGACCGGCCGCCCCGGTGCCATGCAAACGCAGCATCACCGCTTTCGGGAACTGTCCAAACGTGTCCAGCGAGAAATCGATGAGCAGCGACCGCGATGTTTGCGCAGGGATCGCGAAGTCGGGGGCGGGCCTGGCGGGTAGCAGCCGGAGCCGATTGCAGTTGCCGTAGTTGCAAGCGGGGTCGACCAATTGGTGGCCGTCGAACGAGGCAAGCACGTTCGTCGGGTTTCGGCCGTCGACCACGTCGACGGCGGTGAGACTGGCGGGCACCGACGTGGCGTTGGTGAGCTGCATGTCGAAGGCCAGGTGGTATTTGCCATCGGTGCCGGGGAACGGGAACGTTGCCTGGCTGATCGGCGCCACGGTCAGGGGGGTGAACGCGTCGGGAACGGTAACGCCCGCCATTGCGTCGTTTCTGGCCGGGACCGTACACGCGGCAACGACGAGCATTAACACGATGACAGTCAGGGCTTTGCAGAACTGACCGAGTCCTTGCCACCGCGATTGCCCGTCCGTCAATTTCGGTGTGCCTCCTCGTTCAGCGACGGGTGCAGGCTAGCATTCTGCCCGCTACCTTGGTGGAGGCGTGCCAGCTGGGGCTGAGGGCTGGCGCACCCAGGTGTTCTCGCCGTATCCGATCATCATCGCGCCAATTTTCTTCCCTCACAAGGAAATACGCACGACACCTGTCTGGTTCGGTCGTGCCCCTATCCTCCGGCGAGTGGGCGTGACATGACGGTGAGCTTTACCCCGTATCGGGGTCCCGCTCCTTGGCGTGCGGTCCCCGATAGCGGCATGCCGGGCAGCCCGGGCGTTCCGGCGGCCGCGGCGTCTTCGGGGGGCAACGTGATCAAGGGCGTGCCCTCGAACGCCCTGGCCGTGGCAACCACCGGTGCGTTCCAGGTGGCAGGCACGGACATTTGCCCGATCAGACCCGCGCCGCGCATGGTGGCTGAAACCTGGCGCTCAACGTCCGCGCCAGCGCCCGTCAACGCCTTGGCTATGGAGTCGATGGGGGCGACCAACTCCGGAGGGGCCTGGGGTGGGCCGGTCGGCGGACCCAGATAGGGCAAAACGCCGAAGCTTTGCTCCGCACCAATCGCCCCGGTAATCATCCCTTCGACCGTGCTGATCGCGCTCATGGTTGCAAAAATGGCGAACATGCCATCGAGGAGAGTGAAGTCTTCCCTGACAATCCAGTTCAAGATTGGCGTAGCGCCCAACTTGGTGGCGGCTTTGGTAGCGGCGACGCTTTGGACGGCCAGACCGGCAGGGTTAGTGTCCTGTTGCGGGGCGGTGAATGGTGTGAGTGTCTTTGCGGCCATCGAGGTGCCCGCATGGTAGTCGTACATTGCGGTAGCGTCCTTTTCCCACATTTGGGCGTAGGCGGATTCGGTGGCTGCGATGGCTGGGGAATTTTGGCCGAAATAGTTTGTTGGTATCAGCGATCGGAGCTGGGCGCGGTTGGCCGTGATCGCCGGCGGGGGAACCGTCATCGAGAGTGCCTGGTCAAATGCGGTGGCGGCCACGCTCGCTTGCGTTGCTGTCTGTTTTGTCTGTGCGGCGGTCTTGTTCAGCCATTCGATATATGGGGTGACGGCGGCGGATAACGCTTCCGATGACGGGCCCAGCCATTCAAAGCTGGTCAAATCCGAGAGCACTGAACCATAGGTCTCAGCAATTGACTGCAATTCTACTGATACCTCGTCCCAGGCGGCTGCGGCCCCCCGCAGTGACCCCGAGCCGGGGCCGCAATACATTCGCGCGGAGTTGATCTCCGGTGGCAACAGCGAAAAATCCATAAACATTGCTAAATGCCTTTCTAACGTGGGTGTGCGTTGCGACGTATTCCACTGGCACCATCGGCGGTGGGAATCTGCCTCAAGAGGTGTTGTCGAGGCGGCACCTCTTGGCCTTATCCTGCGACGAGTGGGCGTGACATGACGTTGAGCTTGAACCCGTACCGGGGCGCAACTCGGGGACGTTCCGTTCCCGACGAACGCATGCCGGGCGGTCCGGGCATCCCTATCGCTGCGGCTTCGTGAGCCGGCAACGTGGACAGCGGCGAGCCCTTGAGCGCCGTTGCTTTCCAGTTGGGGGGCACTGAGATTGACCCGATCGAATCGGCGCTGCCCAGGGTGGCTGAGACCGGGCGCTCGAGGCCCGCGTGAGCTCCGTTGAGCGCTTGGGCAATGGAGTTCAGTGGGGCGACCAACTCTAGCGGAGCCTGGGGTGGGCCCGTCGGCGGCCCCAGATTGGGCAAGATGCCCAGGCTTTTCTCCGCGCCAATCGCCCCGGTGACCATTCCGTTTACGGTGTCGGTTGCATAAATCAATTGAAAAAAGCCGAGCACCGCGTCCATGACGGTGAAACCCTCCTTGAAGATGACATTACTTGGGAGGGCATTTATAAGTTGGCCCAATAGTTTTAGGATATCTCCCAGCGTGACGAGAATGATGCCCACTTCGGGTGCTTCTGGCATCAACAACTCACCAACCTGTACTAGGGCATTCCCAATGTTAATGAAGAGATTGCCTAGCCATCTATCGCCGGCGAGGGTAGCGGCTTTGGTAACGGCGGCGGTTTGGGCGGCCAGACCGGCAGGGTTGGTGTCCTGTTGCGGGGGGGTAAATGGTGTGAGTGTCTTTGCCGCTGTCAAGGTGGTCGCATAGTCGAACATTGCGGTAGCGTCTTGCGCCCACATTTGGGCGTAGGCGGTTTCGGTGGCTGCGATTGCTGGAGTGTTTTGGCTGAAGAAGTTCGTTGCTATCAGATAGGCGAGTTGGGCGCGGTTGGCCGTGATCGCCGGCGGGGGAACCGTCATCGAGAGTGCCTGGTCAAATGCGGTGGCGGCCGCGCTCGCTTGCGTTGCTGTCTGTTTTGTCTGTGCGGCGGTTATGTTCAGCCATTCGATATATGGGGTGACGGCGGCGGATAACGCTTCCGATGACGGGCCTAGCCATTCAAAGCTGGTCAAATCCGAGAGCACTGAACTGTAGGTTTCAGCAGTTGACTGCAACTCTGCCGATACCTCGTCCCAGGCGGCTGCGGCCCCCCGCAGTGACCCCGAGCCGGGGCCGCAATACATTCGCGCGGAGTTGATCTCCGGTGGCAACAGCGAAAAATCCATGAACATTGCTAAATGCCTTTCTAACGTGGGTGTGCGTTGCGACGTGGGTGTGGCGATGTCGGCGGTCTCATCGCGTGTGGCCTGCGCAGCGACGACCGGCCAAAGGGAGAGCCGGCAAATATTTCAGGAACGTCAATATATCCGGGTGGTTGTCGTGTGAGAGACCGGCGGTGGGCGCCCGCTAACCCCGTGGCCGCTTGTATCGGCGCGCTTATACGCGTTAATGGCAGAGGTGTCAAATCTACTGGGATAGTCGTGGTTGGCAGTCGTTGCGTAGCAGTCATATTTTTGTCCGAGGACTTTCCACTCGCCAGGACGGACAACACCAGTTAAGGCCTGGTCACAACGCAATTTGCGGACAGCGCAACTTGCACGCTGGCCCGGGCGGTGCGGCGATGTAGCTCAGACCAAAGTACAAATCATGATGATCAGATTATTGGCAGAACCGCAACAATTCTCTGCATGTTTGCAGCTGGTTGACAGATGTCGGGTGCGTTGGCGGGTGCGGATGGCTTGCCAAGATCGGCGCGGAGCTAGCCCATGTCGATGACGCTACCCGCTGTACAGCAAACGCACAGTAGGTCCACAATAAAACATAGGGTATCTATTGATACTATTTCCGATTGCAACTGAAGGCATTGAAGTCGTTAGCGTTGCTCTAGAAGGGTGTAGCTATGCAGGTCAAGAAGGTGTTTGCTGGTTTGTTGTTGGCTGGTGCGCTCGGGATAGGTGGTGCTGGCGTGACTGCTGGCATAGCCAGCGCCGCGCCCCACAATTCGACACCGCCACCGCCACCGCCACGGCCACAGCCACAGCCACAGCCACAGGCGCCACCCCCGGCGCCTAGGCTTGGGCCGGTGCAAGCGCCCCCCAACAACAACCCACCGCCGTTGCAACTCCCGCCGCAAGCGCCACGCCCGCCGCAAGCGCCACGCCCGCCGCAGAACTGATAGCCAACGTACACAACGGCCGGTGCCAGCTCTCAACGGTATGGGCCCGTTGCAGCTGGGGCCCGTAACGTGTGCTAGCAGGGATGCGCAGGTTTGGTGAGTCGACTTGCGTTTTCCCCCATCGGCTTTCGGACTGATTAGTGGGGGTTGCCTCGACTTGGTTTGAGGCAACCCCCACTGCTTCATGTACGTCTGGGTTGAGTCCGTTTGGATGGCCGTGTGACGTCTGCGCCGGTCGTGGTCTTGCTCGATCCACTCGCCGAAAGCGATCTTGGCAACTGTCCTAGTCGGCCGTAGGCGTCTATCCGTATCGGCGGTCCTATCGCGTGTGGCATGCGTACTGACCGCTGGGGCCGGGAATCTAGCAAATATTTTGTGAGCGTCAATATATCCGGTTGGGTGTCGTGTGCGAGATCGACTTTGAGCGTCGGCTAACTCCGCGGCGGTCCGTATCGGCACTGATATACGTGTTAGTGGCAGACGTGTCAAATCTACTGGGATAGTCGTGGTTGGCAGTCGTTGCGTAGCAGCCAAATTTCTGCGCGACGACATTCCGCTCGCCAGAACGGGCCACGCCAGTTCGGGTCTGTGGCAGGGGAATTTGCGGATAGCGTAACTTGCATGCTGGGCCAGGCGATGTGCCGATTTTGCTCAGGCCAAAGTACGAATCATGATGAGCGGATCATTGGCCAATCCACGATCCTTCTCTGCGTGTTTGCAGCTGGTTGACAGATGTCGGGTGCGTTGGCGGGTGCGGATGGCTTGCCAAGATCGGCGCGGAGCTAGCGCGGGTATATGACTCTTCCCGCTGCACAGCAAAGACACAGCCGGTCCACAAAGAAACATAGGGTACCTATTGATACCGTTTTCGATTGCAACTGAAGTGCATTGAACTCGTTATCGTTGCTCTAGAAAGGTGTAGCTATGCAGGTCAAGAAGGTGTTTGCTGGTCTGTTGTTGGCTAGCGCGCTCGGGATAGGTGGTGCTGGCGTGGCTGCCGGAGTAGCCAGCGCTGCGCCGGGCAATGTGCCGGTACCGGCGGCGCCGGGTGTGCCATCGCCTGCACCGCCGCCGCCAATCCACGTGGGGCCGGCGCCTGCGCCGGCGGGACCGCCGCCTGCGCCGCGGCTGGGGCCGATGCCAGCGCCCCCCAACAACCCACCGCCGTTGCACCTGCCGGCTCCGGCGAACCCGCCAGCTCCACAGCCCCCGCAGCACGTGCAGATCCAGCCGCGCCCCAACAACCACTAGCACTAGGCCGGTGCACTGCTTCCACATGGAGCCGGCATCGAGCCTGGCCTAAGGCGCTTTGGGGGGACACGCACGGTCTTCTTCGTAAACTTACTTGCGTTTCCCCCCAAAGCTTTTCGGAGTGACAGCGGGTGTTGCCGCGGCTTGGCTTGAGGCAACACCCGCTGCTTCACGACGCGCACGGCGTCCCGTTAGCCGGCGGCTGACTATTCCGGGCCGCGGCCGATGGGACGGGTCGAATCCGAACTCCACTCGGACCATGACCCTGGGAATAGCGCCGCATCGTGGCCGATCGTTGCAAGTGCCGCGACGGTGACAGTTGCGCTGACACCCGAGCCGCAGTAAACACCTACGCGGCCGCCGGTATCGATGTGGTCGGACAGTAGTTGGCGAAGGGCGCCGGCTTTGAGGAACGTGCCGTCGTCGGCCAGGACAGCGCCGCTGGGAACGTTTTTCGCGCCGGGGATGTGACCGGCTACCGGATCGACGGGCTCGACATCTCCGCGGAAGCGTTCCGGTGCGCGGGCATCGAGCAGCGCCACACCGCCCGCGCCGGCTTGCGACGCGGTCAGGGTGGGTCGCGCTCCGCCATACAAATCATCGTGCAGCACAGTCACATTCCCGTACTGTGGGCTGACCGGTCCGGTCTCGATCCGCCCGCCGACTGACCGCCACGCGGACAACCCGCCGTCTAGAATGCGTACATTCGCAATCCCGGCCGCGGTCAATACCCACCACGCTCGCGCCGAACCGGCTCGATTCCAATCGTCATACACCACGACCGGTGCATCGTGGCGGATACCCCATCGGCGGGCGGCGGCCTGCAGGCCGGACCCCGATGGCAGCGGGTGGCGGCCGCGGCCGGCGATCGTGTGGTCGCTGAGTTCGTCCTCGAGTGAGACGTATACCGCTCCCGGTAGGTGACCCCGCAGGTGGGCCGCACGCCCATCGGGTTCATCAAGGCGCCAGCGCACGTCCAGGATCGACAGCGGGTCGCCCGCCTGGATCAGCCCGGTCAATTCGTCGGCGGTGATCAGGACCCGATCGCGTGCTTGCACCGGTTACCTCCGTCTCAATGGAATGGCATGTCGCACAACCAGTGTGGTCAGGGGCAGGTTACATGTACTCCGAACGGCAGCTCACGCATGCCGCTTTGGCCTGGGATCACCGCGTGGCCCGTCCCGGTCAGTGTGTAGCTCTTGCCCTGTCTGGTCGCTTCGACCTGGGTTGGGGACTCTACCGGCTGATAAGGCATCTGGTATTTGGTGTTTCCCGACTTGAGGGAAATGCTAAAGCCATTGACGTCTGGCGGGGTGGAGTCGGACAGGGACAGTGTTACCGAGGCCGAGTCGTCGCGTGCGCTGACCCGGGTGGTTTGAGTCCCCGACTCTGGCGGTGTCGCGGTCCGTACCGCCGGTGAGGTGCTGCATTCGACCGCGCCGGAAATTGTGTGCGTGTGTCCCTCCACCATGACGGTCGCGCGTGCGGGAGCTGAACTCGAACCCGGGGGAGAACCCGGTCCGCTCTTGGTGGAGCAGGCCGGCACGCTTGCCCCGAGCACCGTCACGCCGAGCGCGGCAGCGCAGACAGCGGTGGCGACGGTGCGGCGCGGATTGGTCATCCCGGCTCCCTCAATTCGCAGGCCAGGAGAAATATAGGCCGGATTGCCCCTCCGGTGTAAGCGAAATGCCGGCAACGGCCTGCCTTGGCCTGCCGGCGTGTGCGGGTTCGCTCGCTGCGCGCTCGGTGAGCTCCGGGGCCACGAAAGCGCCAGGATGACTGTTGCTACCAGGGCTTGGCGATGGAGCAGTCGTGGTCCTGCAGGATCTCGGCGGCAACGGGCTCGTCCTCGGTTCCCTCAGCCAAGAGCAGCAGGAATCGGTCCTGCGCGAGATGCGCAACCGCAACCGACGCGTTCTCCATCTTCTTGTGGTCTGCGGTTACCTTCAGGTAGATGTCCCCGAATAGATTCTTGGACTCGAGCGTCTTCGTGCTGACCGCCAAACCCTGAAACGTGTGACCACCAAGATCGCTGGGGAGCTGCTTCCAACCACTGTACTCGGACGCGTCAACCTGCTTAAGGACCGCCGAGGTCGTCGTTGACGAACACGATATGTGAATGTGCAGCTGATCCTGGGTGCGCGCGTTCTTGGGATTGATCGTCAGGACTACGTCCGATTCGGGCAGTGAGTTGTTCAGCCGCGAGGTAACCAGGAACCGGGCAGCCCACGCGTCGTAGAGGTAGTTGCGACGCGCCGGCTCCCGCAGGGCGGGGTCTTCGATTCCGGTGATGCGAGCAAGCGGGAGTAGCAGGAACTGGTACGGATCAAAATTCGCTTTGTACAAGGCCGTCCCGGAGTCTTCATCCACCAATGTGCAGGGGGCGTAGGCGCCAGTACGGCGATAGCCGAATTCGCAGCGGTCGTGCACGATTTTCCACAGTGCATCACGATCGGCTGTGGGGCGGTTCGGCGGCGCCGGCATGCTGGCGAAAATCAACGCCCCGGTAAGTGTTGCTAGCACCGCGCCTATCAAGACACGTCGACCTACTTGTCGGCGGCTCATCGCCACCTTGCGGCCGACAGTTCGTAGCGCCAACCAACGGGCGCCCAGCCCGGTTCGCGTCGTTCCTCCCATGGCACTATGTTCTACGCTATCGGCGCGGCGGCCGTGCATGCGCGGGGTGTCTTGCGGCAGCAGGTCTCCATCGCACCACCTTCGCGTACATGCCAAGAACGTTGTCCGCCAGCCTCAATCGCGCTTCGGTTGGTGTAATGAAACGCCGATTGGGGCTGTGAAAGCAATGGCGAAAACCTGACCCGTTACTGGCGGATTCAGCGGCAGCATCTAGTCCGGCTGTCGCTCCCCTGGCCTCGGCGGGAGTGACTTCACGCGGGAGTCTGCGGCGCACGGGTGTGGCGATCGACCGCTTTGCGATTTCGGTGCTCAGCGCGATAGATTCTAACGGTGATCGAATAATTTCGAACAAGGATCGAATCTTGCCGCCGATAGCATGGCGACAACGGGAAACTAGGTGGCGCGATGACCTCCACGATGCGCCGGGCATACGGCGAACTGGACCGCGCGCAGGTGTTGGCCGCCCTGCAAAATTTGGCACGGCGCGTCGGAGTGCAACAGGTGACGATGCGTGAGCTCGCAGCCGAGCTCGGCGCGGCCGTACCCTCGGTCTACTACCACGTCCCGGGAAAGCAAGCGGCCCTGGATCTGCTCGCCGAGTCGGTGCTGGCCCGCATTCCTGTACCCGAGGCCGGCCCGTGGGAAACCCGCCTCATCGAAATCTACTGTGCCGCACGTGAAGTGATTTTGGACGTACCCGGCATCGCCGGCATACTGCAGACCAACGGCGGCGGGGAACGTGCCCGCCGCCTGGATCGGCTTAGCCGCTCACTTCTGGCTGAAGCCGGTTTGGTGAAAGGCGTTGCCGCCGCAGCTCATACGGTGTTGTACACATATCTGCTTGGTTCGGTGACTTTGGAGGAGTCGCGCCGAGTTGCCGGCTCCCGTGGCAAACGTCAGGCTGCCGCACGTTATCGTGCCGGACTGGATGTGATCACCGCCGGTATCAAGGCAGCTGCACAACACCGATGAGCATTCCGAAGTTGGGGTCCATCCTCTCGTTGATCCCTGCGAACCAGGACAGCGCCGCCGACCGCGACGCGGCGACGGTGTTGAATCCGGACACTTTCCTCGTTGGCGCTCCCTTCGATGCGTTGGCCCGGCTACGGGTGAACTCGCCCGTGCATCCGGTGCAGCTGCCCGGATTGCCCAGGACGTGGCTGTTGACCCGGTACGCCGACGTGCGCCTGGTCAGCCACGACACCGAGACCTTTACCAGCAGCAAGGGCAACACCCTGGTCGAGGTCGAGGCGGGGTCGAACTCGGCGATGTTGCCCGGAATCGATCCGCCGCGTCACGTTCATTACCGAAAGTTGATCAACCAAGCGTTCACCGCCCGCAACGTGGCACAGCTGGAACCGCAGCTGCGCAAGGTCGCGCGCGACATCGTCGCCAACATCATCGCCAAGGGCGAGTTCGATGCGGTAGCAGACATTTCCGCGGAGATGTCACTGCAGGTGATTGCCGAGGTACTTGGGGTGCCGGTGGAAGACCGAATGGAGGTCTTCCGATGGAGCAACGCGATCGGAAGCCTGGGCATAGAGGACCCTGACTACGCTCCCACACCGCAGGCCGTCAGGCAGGCGGCGGCCGAAATGTTCGCCTACTGCGGCGAGTTGGTCGCGCATCGGCGCAAACATGGCCACACCGACGACATCTTGTCGGCGCTGCTGGCCGCGGAGGTCGACGGCGACCGGCTCAACCGTGACCAGCTCAACGAGTTCTTTCTGCTGCTTGCCATCGCCGGCAACGAAACCACCCGTAACACGGTCAGTCACGGCATCTTGGCGCTGTCCGAGCACCCGGAACAACAGGCCCTGCTGGCCCGAGATTCCGAAGCGGTCAAGCCGGCGGTGGCGGAACTGCTGCGCTGGGCGACACCGGTGATGCACTTCCGCCGCACCGTCACCCGTGATGTAGAGATCCGCGGGCAACTGATCCCGGCCGGCGACTGGGTGCTGCTGCATTACCTCTCAGCCAACCGCGACGACGAGGTGTTCGAGCGGCCCGACGAGTTCGACGTCACCCGCAGTTCGGCGGCCGGTCATGTTGCCTTCGGTGGCGGGGGAGTGCACTTCTGTCTCGGCGCTCAGCTGGCCCGCCTCGAGATGCGGGTGATGTTCGAAGAGTTGTACGCGCGCGTGCCCGGCCTGGCCGTCACTGGTCCGCCTGACCGGCTACGTTCCTCGTTCTTCCACGGGATCAAACGGTTGCCGTGCAGCATCGGTTCATTCGGTGTCGACGGGGTCGAGTAGTTGCACTTCCTCAAGGTCCATCTCCATCTGCAACTCGCGCAGCACGATGTCGTCGATGCGATTTTGGTTTCGCAGCGCCGTCACGGCCTGGCGCTGGTGTTCGAGTAGGCGAAGGCGCACCCGCCGGAGCAGATCGTTTCGCGCGGCCAGATCGTTGGGTGCCGAGGTGTCGCCGTCGGCCATGACGAGCGCGGCGTGTTCTTCGTACTCGTTGGTCAGGCGCTTCAGTAGCTCCGGGCCGACCCCGAGTTCGCTGGCGACGGTTGGCAGGGCCTGCAGCGCCGCTTCGGCGCTGCGGCCACGGGCCAGCGCCAGCTCGTCGGCATGGGCGACGTCTTCGGGCATCCGGGCCCACCGGACGACGGCCGGCAGCGAACTCCCTTGGACCAGCACGGTCACCAGAATGACGACCGAGACGACGAAAATGATCAGGTTGCGATCTGGGAATGGCGCGCCACTGTGC
This sequence comes from Mycobacterium decipiens, assembly GCF_963853665.1. Taxonomy (NCBI): domain Bacteria; kingdom Bacillati; phylum Actinomycetota; class Actinomycetes; order Mycobacteriales; family Mycobacteriaceae; genus Mycobacterium; species Mycobacterium decipiens. The sequence goes on along the minus strand of NZ_OY970459.1, from coordinate 3,301,312 downwards.
GTGGTCAGCGGGACCGCCAGCGCTGCGGCCAGCGACACGGCGCCGCGGAATCCCGCCCAGCTGGTGACGCAACGCTGACGGAAGTCGACGTGACGGGTGGGCTTCTTCATGCACCGATCGACCGCCCGCCCCAACACAGTGGTGATTTCTACCCAGGCGATCCGGGTCGCGATGACGACACCGGTGACGGCCAGCGCCAGCAATGTCGCGCGGCGAATGCCGCCGTTGGCGTCGGAGATATGTTCCACCGCACCCGGGATCTGGACTCCGACGAACACCCACAACGAGCCGTTGATCAGAAACGTGGCAATGTCCCAGAACGCGTACGCCTGGAGGCGGGAACGGGCCCGGATTACCTTCGGCCCAACGTAGGTGAGCACCAGCGCCGACACCAGGACCGCGACGACGCCGCTGCACTCCAACGTCTGGGCGAGCAGAAACGCCGCGAACGGCGTCAGCAGGCTCAGTGCCCCCTCCTCGAGTGGTGCGTCGATCCTGCGGCGGAGCAGGGTCACCAACCCGCCGACCACTAGGCCCGCGGCGATACCGCCGAGGTAGGAGCCGACGAACCGGCCGGTCAGGGCGACCGGGCTGATCTCCGCGCCGCCGACCGCGACGGAGACGGTCACCGCGAACAGCACCAGCGCGGTCCCGTCGTTGATCAGGCTCTCGCCCCGCAGCACGGTGAGCGCCCGGCGCGGCAACCGTTTGGCCAACCCGGCCACCGCGGCAGCATCGGTGGGAGAAAGCACGGCACCCAGGACGGCCGCCGCGTGTGACTCCATGCCGAGCGCTCGTGCCGTCCACGACACCGCGACTGCCGTGGCAATCACCAGACCGACGCTGAACATGACGATGATGCGCAGGTTCCAGCGGATCTCGCGAAAACTGGTGTTCATGCTTTCCCAGTAGAGGATCGCGGGCAGGAACAGCAGCAGCACGATCTCGCCATCGATCTGAACGTCACCGAACCGGGGGATCAGACCGAGCAGGGCGCCAAGCGCGACGAGCAACACCGGGGGACCCACGCGATAGCGGTGGCCCAGGACCGTCCCCACGACCACGGTGGCAACCAGCGCAACGATAACGACGAGCCCAAACACCAGCCCATCCTCCCGTACGTCGGGTCAGGTCGCGGCCAGCGGGTTTCGCAACGCGACGGGTTCTTGCTGGCCGGGTGCCTCGGTGAAGGTGCGTGAAACCGTGCGGCTACTTGGGCGCGGGGCAGGTCTTCGGGAAGTCGACCATGGGTTGGCCGAGCTGCTGCAGGCCTTTGCGGTACTGTGCCGTGGCCGGTAGGTCCGGGGTGGCGGCCGACCATATCGTCGAGGTGCAGGTGGCGGCATCGCACCCGCCGCCGAAGGTCACCGATTCGCCCGTCTTCACGGTCAGGCAGCGGCATTTCGCCACGGCAGGGTTGGTCGTATCGATCTCGCACTCCACGTCGAGGCAATTCGCCCATGGGACTCCGGACGGACAGCTCAGCACGCCGAAGTTGGCGTTGACGTTCACCGTCGAGAACGCCGACCGCACCCTGGTCCCCGACTGCGCTCGCTCGGAACAGGTCTTGAATCCGATCGAGTAGCCGTTGACGACAACGCAATCGCACACCGAGATGTCGGGATCTGTCGGTGACGGCACGCACGGTGCGGTGGTGCACAGCGCGAACGTTTGGTTGCACAGCCAGGCACCGTCGACTTTCAGTGCCAAGGTGTCGGGCTTCTTGCTGGGGGTGTCGCAGGCGGCCACCGTGACGGCGCCCGCGGAGGCCAGGCCGGCGGATGCGCGGCGAAGCAGTCCCCGCCGGGTGAACTTGTTCCCTTCCGAGACCTGGGCGGTCCGGTCGACGAGTTCCCGGATTGCAGTCGCTCCGCGCGCGGTGACCGGCCGTTGACCGTCGTCGATCAGCACCGCGCTGGGCGTGGCCCTGATGTCGTAGGCGGCAAACGCGGCCCGACGCTCATCGACGAGCTCGAGCGGTACATCGTGGGTAGCAGCGCCGGCGCTGATGAGTGCGACGGTGACCCGCCCGCTCAGGTTGTGTTGCCACCGGGCCACCTCGGGCAGCAGGGCATCGCAGGCTCCGCAGCCGGGCTGACCGAAGATCAGCACCAGCGGTTTGTGCCCCACCCGTAGTCGGTCCAGCGTCCAGGTCCGGCCCGCCCGGTCGGGCAACGCCAGCCCTGCGACCGTTGTCCCGGCGCGCGCGGTCCGGCGCCGGTGCGCCGCGGGGCCAATCCACAGGGCAAGCATTGCGATCGCCAAAGCCGTTAAGGCCCAGCAGAATTGACCGTCAATGGCGACGATCGCAGCCAGTGTCGCGAAGCATCCATTCCGGGCCAGCGTCGGCCACCCGAGCGGCGCGGCGGACAGTCGCCCGAAGCAGTGGCATTCCGGCCGGCGGCCATGGGCGAGACTGACCAACACCACCGCGCTGAATCCTGCCAGCGCGATCAGGGCCGCCAACGCGCCAAACTTGGGCGCCGCCACTAGAAGCGCTGCGATGCCGAACTCGGTGGCGACTATTGCCAGCCCTGCGCTTGCGGCGGCGGACCTCGGCACACCGAATGCCGCGACTGCTTGTCGCCCACCGTCTCGATCTGCCAACTTCGCCGTCGCGCCGATAGCGAACATTCCCCCCAGAAGCAGTCGCGCGGCCAACACGATCATCTGCGCTCACCTCCGGTGCTCGTCGCCCATCGTGAATCCTATGGAGCAAAACCTCGGTTGGTCCGCTCGGTTCGCACCGGCCCTTGTGGCAGGCTGGTGGCCATGAAGGTCAGGCCCATGGTGACCCTCGTCCTGCTCGTCTTCTTGGCGGTGTTGGGCTGCACCTCAAGCCGTGCGGCGAACAACGCCATCGACGTCCCCATCGACGATGTGCTGACGCAGAGCGCAATCACCCGGGACGTCACGCTGTCGGTCGGTGACACGCTGAAAGTGGCATTGGGTTCGAATCGCACCACTGCCTACCGTTGGACGGCCGACCCGAAGGTCGGCGACGCCGCCATCTTGCAGCAAACCGGTCACGAGTATGTGCGGCCGAACACCGATCGGATGGGGGCGCCTGGCACCGAGGTTTGGCTGTTCACAGCGTTGCAGGCCGGGACGACGACGATCGTCACGGAGTACTCCAGCGTCGTCGGCAGCGATACCGCACCAGTGTGTACGTTCACGGCGAAGGTGACCGTGCATTAGGCACAATGTCATATAGGCATCAACTCGATGAGCCGGAGGAGTCAGGCCCGATGACCGCAGTGGATTTTCACTTTGACCCGATGTGCCCATTCGCCTATCAGACTTCGGTGTGGATTCGCGACGTCCGCGCGCAATTGGGAATCGAGATCAACTGGCGGTTCTTCAGCCTCGAGGAGATCAACCTCGAAGCGGGCAAGAAACACCCGTGGGAGCGGGACTGGTCCTATGGCTGGTCGTTGATGCGGATCGGTGCGCTGCTGCGTCGAACCGACATGTCGTTGCTCGACCGATGGTATGCAGCGATCGGACACGAACTACACACCCTGGGCGGCAAACCGCACGATCCCGAGGTGGCGCGGCGCCTGCTGAGCGACATCGGCGTCGATGCGGCGACTTTGGATGCGGCGCTGGACGATACGACGACCCACGACGACGTTCGCGCCGAGCACCAGCGGGTCGTCGGCGCGGGCGGTTACGGTGTGCCGACGCTCTTTATCGACGGACAATGCCTTTTTGGACCGGTTCTGGTGGATCCGCCGACTGGACCGGCCGCCCTGACACTGTGGAGCGTTGTCACCGGCATGGCCGAGCTGCCACACGTTTACGAACTTCAGCGGCCGAAGTCACCGGCCGATGCGCAACTCATTGCCGAGCAGCTACGCCCCTACCTCGACGGACGCGATTGGGTCAGCATCAATCGCGGGGAAATCGTCGATATCGACCGGCTGGCCGGCCGCTCCTGAGTGACGAGGCGACCGAGCTGCTGCCCACCGTTACGAATTCTATTCTGCTGCAATAGATTCGCTGCTTGTTGGCGCTGCTAGCCGGTGTTGCTCCGCATACGTCTCGGCTAGGAATTGTTCGACGGCGATCGCCGCGCGCGCAGCGCGGACCGAGCCGAGCATGTCGAAAGCATGCTGAGTAAACGGCAATTCGGCGTATACGACAGGCTGCTTGCTGACTTGCCGCAGCTGATCGACGAAGCCACGCGCCTGCTCCACGGGAACCAGCGAGTCGTTGCGGCCATGCAGCACGAAGAATGGGGGAGCGTCAGCGGAAACGTGGGTGACCGGTGAGGCGTCGAGATAGGACTGCATGTTCGCCGCACGGGGCTGTTTGACAACCATTCGCTCGAGCAGCGGCAGCATCATTGGATGCATCGCGTCCTGTAGACGGGTGAAGTCATACACGCCGTAGAACGGCACGGCTGCCTGCACCCGGGTGTCGGCGTCTTCGAATCCGGGCTGGAAGCGTGGATCATTCGGCGTCAGCGCGGCCAGCGACGACAGATGTCCACCAGCCGAACCACCGGTAATGGCGATGAAGTCCGGGTCGCCGCCGTATTCGGTGATGTGGGTCTTTACCCATGCGAGGGCACGCTTGACATCGATGATGTGATCGGGCCAGGTGTTGCGCGGGCTGTGCCGGTAGTTGATCGCGACGCAGATCCAGCCTAGCTCGGCGAGGTGGCTCATCAATGGATGCGCCTGTCCACGTTTGTTTCCGGTCGTCCATGCGCCGCCGGGGATTTGGAAGAGCACGGGCGCCCTTCTGGTCAGATCGAGATCGGGACGTCGCCAGATATCGAGGTGATTGGCGCTGCCGTACGGGCCGTAGCTGATGTCGCCATCGTGGGCGTAATCGCGGTAGATCCGCAGCATCCGCAGCGGTCCGGGGGTCTTGGCGGTGCCACCGCCGGCCGGGCGGCACCACAGAGCGGCCGAGTCGGTGCGGCGATCGATGCCCAGGCCGCTGTCCAGTGCGGCGGTGAGCTGAACATCGGCCTGGTGGCCCGCGCGCCGAAAGTTCAGCAGCCCCAGCGTTGAGAAGCCGGCCACCAACCAGGAAACCGCACGCACCGGTGCGGTCAGGCGCCGGGCTGTCAACACCAGCCCGCCGAGCTGGCTAGCCAGTGTCGAAACGGGGAACTCCGTGACCACCAGACCAAAAAACCACGACCACACTGACGAGAATCCGTTGCGCGCCAGCGGCCTATATGCGTTGAGCGTGGCAGCGGCGGTAATAGCCGCTACCGCCAAGGCCCCGATTTGTCGCAGGATGTGGGTGATTCGGGCTGTCTGCATGCGGCCACCTTACGAGGTGATCAAAGCCCGCGGACGGCGAGCAGAAAATTCAGCATCGCCTCCTAACCCCTTGTCAGGCTGAGCCTGACGTTCTATCTTGTAAGGGAAAGCCTGACAGTGGGAGGGGCGATGAGTCCCGGTGCCAAAATCGCACAGATTTGGTGTTCGTTCTGCGGGAAGTCGAACACCGAGGTCGACAAGCTTGTAGCAGGTCCGGGGGTGCAGATCTGCAACGAGTGTGTTGCGATCGCCGACCGGATCATGAAGGAGTATCGCGACAAGCCGCATGAGGTTCGGCTGCCGATGTGGGAGCCGATGAGCGATCGGCAGATGCTCAGCCATATCCCGCGCATGGCGGTCGTCGCCCATCAAGTCGAGACCGACCTGCGGTCTTGGGTGCGGGAGCTTCGTTGCCGCGGCGTTACATGGTCGAGAATTGGTGCGGCCCTTGGTATCACCCGGCAGTCAGCATGGGAGCGATTCTCCGGAAAGGAATAGAGCTCCACCTACACCACCTCCGCTTTGCTCTCCAGGTTCTTGACGGCAGCGGGGTCGTTTTCGGTGGGGCCGACTTTCGACGCGCCACCCGGTGAGCCGAGGTCGACGAAGAAGTCAGCATTGATCTGGCTGTACTCGGCGTACTCGGTGGGCAGATCGTCTTCGTAGTAGATGGACTCCACTGGGCACACCGGCTCGCAGGCGCCGCAGTCGATGCACTCGTCGGGGTGAATATAGAGCATCCGAGCGCCCTCGTAGATGCAGTCGACGGGGCATTCCTCGATGCATGCCTTGTCCTTGATGTCGACGCAGGGTTCGGCGATCACGTAGGCCACGAGCGTTTCCTTTCCTGGTAGCTGTCGCGGTGTTAGCCGTGTCCGATACGAAGTAGCTCGGTCAGGCTGGGCAGTTTGACCCGGGGACGCCCTTGTGGCTGGCCGGCCTGGCGTTCAAAGCGGTCGATGGCCTGCCAGTGCGCGGTGGTGACGAGCTGCGGCTGGCGGGAGGCCAGCCACTCGGCGAGTTTGCCGGCCCGGTCCTCCTGGCAGCCGGCTCGTCCGTTGTCCGCTGCGCGGGCCAGGTCGTCGAGCAGAGTGTCGACGGTGTCCTGGGAGTCCTTCTTGTTGGTGCCGATCACTCCGGTCGGTCCACGCTTGATCCAGCCGACGACGTACTCGTTGCGACTGCCGGCCACCCGGCCATCGGCATGGGGGATGGTGGCACTTGCGGTGTCGAACGGCAGCCCCGGTGTGGGTACGCCGCGATAGCCGACCGAGCGCACCACCAGCTGCGCGGCGAGTTCTTCGCGTGCGCCGGTGTCCTTGGCGACCTTCCGCCCACCGGCGTCACAGACCAGCTCGTTGCTGCCGAGCATGATGTGCTCTACCTTCCCATCGCCGGTGATCTCGATCGGAGACGTGAAGAATCGCAACACGATTCGACGGTGCCCGGGCCGGGGTGCGCGGTTGGCGTAGTCGCGCAGCACCTTGATGTTCTGCTTGGCGGTCTTGCCGGCAGCCGCCGCGTCGTCGTCGGTGATGTCGGCCAGCTGGGCTGGATCGACCACCACGTCGACTCCGTCAAGCTCGCCCAGCTCGCGCAACTCCAACGTCGTGAAGGCCGACTGCAGCGGGCCGCGCCGACCGATGATCAGCACCTCCTCAATGGTGTTGGTGCGCAACGACTCCAATGCGTGGTCGGCGATATCGGTAAGTGCAAGGACGTCGGGATCGGTCACCAACATGCGGGCGACGTCGACTGCGACGTTGCCGTTGCCCACCACCACGGCACGGGCGCCCGACAGGTCCGGCGACATCTGCTCGAAATGCGGGTGCGCGTTGTACCAGCCGACGAAATCGACCGCCGCGACGCTGCCGGGCAATTGTTCGCCGGGAATCTTCATCAACCTGTCCGATTGCGCGCCGACGGCGTAGATCACCGCGTCGTAGCGCGCGGCAAGTTCGGTGGTCTCGACATGTTTGCCGACCGTGATATTGCCGAAGAAGCGGAAACGCGGGTCCTCGGCCGTCTTTTCGAACTGATGGCTCACCGACTTGATCTTGGGGTGATCGGGTGCGACGCCGGAACGGACCAGGCCCCACGGCGTCGGCAGCATCTCCAGCATGTCCACCGCGACCTCGAAATCTTCGTGGGCGTCCGCTGCTTTCAGCAGCGACGCCGCCGCGAAGAACCCCGATGGACCGGAACCCACAATCGCGACGTGGTAGGGACGCATACTCTAAGCCTCCTGGAGCGGTGAACGCTGCGGTTATTCCGGCGCAGTCCGGGTCACGCTGCTTCTTTGCTGGGACGGGTCATGCTTTCATCGTTCTCGTTGCGATGAACCGTCGCTAGAGGTTCCCATGTTGTGTTGTCACAATGTCTCGTTGTGGCGCCGACGGCGCCGACTCGAGAACCATTGCAGTTTGCCTGCTTCACCCACTTCTACGACGGCACCGATGGCAAACCACACCGCCAGAGTCGGTCATCGGGGCCAGCCCCTAGTCGTACCGGGCGCGCGATTGAGTCATGTGATTGAATGGCGAGCCGTGCGGATCCTTCTTGGACTGGCCCCGGCTGCGATCGTGACGCTAGCGGCGGCAATGTGGACGCCCGTCGCGTCCGCGACACCTGGCCATGGGGTAAGCGGCGTGCTGCTGTCGCAGACCATGCGCGACTCCCAGGACTACATCCTTCGCGAGATCACTATCGACCCGGGCGGGAGCACCGGCTGGCATTGGCACGACGGTAACCTCTTCGGCGTCATCAGGCAGGGCACGCTCACCCACAATCTCGCAGACTGCAGTACCGACGGGATCTATAGCCAGGGTGAGGCGATCGCCGAACCCGGCGGCCCCGATCACGTCCATATTGGCCGCAACCTGGGAGCTACTCCGGTGGTAATGGAGGTGGTCTACATCGACCCACCCCATACCCCCCTATCGAGGGACGCGCCTGACCCTGGCTGCGGATATGCTTGATCGGGCCTTGCCCAACTCGCTGATTCACGTGGTATCGACAGCTCCAGCGTCCGTGCGGTGTACCCGGCGCCTACGGCCCTGACCAGGGCATGGCACGGGCGATTTGTGATTTGATCAAGCATGCCGCTCAGTTCCCGCATGCCCGAGCTCACGTCGTTTGAGATCTTTCTGGCCATCGCTGAGGCAGGCAGTCTCGGCGGCGCCGCGCGTGAACTCGGGTTGACCCAACAAGCTGTGTCAAGGCGGCTCGCATCGATGGAGGCCCAGATCGGGGTGAGGTTGGCAGTCCGCACGACTCGTGGCTCACAACTTACGCCCGCGGGCGTCGTCGTCGCCGAATGGGCAGCCCGCTTGCTCGAAGTCGCCAACGAGGTCGATGCCGGCCTCGGCTCGCTGCGTACCAAGGGCCGCCAGCGGATCAGGGTGGTGGCCAGCCAGACGATAGCCGAACAGCTCATGCCGCATTGGCTGCTGTCCTTGCGGGCAGCCGAGCTGCGCCACCGCGGCACCGCCCCCCAGGTGATCCTGACCGCCACCAACAGCGAGCATGCCATCGCCGCCGTTCGTGACGGCACCGCCGATCTTGGCTTCGTCGAAAACCCCGGTTCTCCTACGGGGTTAGGCAGCTGCGTGGTCGCACGCGACGAACTGGTCGTCGTCGTGCCGCCGGGTCACAAGTGGGCCCGGCGGTCACGAGTAGTGAGTGCCCGCGAACTCGCGCAGACACCTCTGGTAACTCGCGAACCGCGCTCCGGCATCCGCGATTCACTCACAGCGGCGTTACGTGAGGCGCTCGGGGAGGACATGCAGCAAGCGCAACCGGTGCTCGAACTGACGTCGGCCGCGGCCATGCGCGCCGCGGTGTTGGCTGGCGCGGGACCGGCGGCGATGAGCCGATTGGCGATAGCCGATGACCTGGCGTTCGGTCGATTGAGCGCGGTTGACATCCCCGCGCTGAACCTGCGGCGCCAGCTTCGGGCAATCTGGGTCGGCGGGCGCACCCCGCCGGCCGGCGCAATACGAGACCTGCTCAGCCACATCACTTCCCGCAGCAAGTAGGACTGCGCGAGTCAAGCTGCGGCGTGGTCGATCAGCGCTTGGTCGTAGCGGTCGAGCACGGTCGCGGCGACGAGGGGGTGTGCGCCCAGCGGTGGCGCCATCGGAATGCCGTTGTCTCGCGCATAGGTCCACACCCGGTCGGTGATGATTCCTGGAGCCAGGAACCATGGCGCGATCACCAGCCGGCGCGCACCGCGGCGCCGCAACTGACTGGCCGCGTCGGCGACCGACGGCTCGGGTCGGGTGGCGAAGGCAATCGTTGCCCCGGTCCATCGGGTGCCGGCCGCCACCTTGGCGGCAACCTGCGCGGTGCGCGCGTTGACTGCGGTGTTTGATGACCCGATCGCGACCACCACGACGCCGAGGTCGGGGTCGAGCGGGGAAATGTCCACCTCGGCCAGCCGTTCGCGCAGCACCGTCACCAGCCGATCGTCTTCACCGAGTGCGCCGGCCTGTCGTACACCGTGCGCGCCGGCGCGGGTGATCTGTTTGGGGATGTCGACGCGGGCGTGGTACGCGCTGGCAAGAAGTAGGGGAGCGACCACCGCCCGGCGGCTATCCGGCAATCCCGCCAGAACGTCGATGAGGTTCGGCGCATTCTGTTCACAGAATGCGACGCGCACGTCCAGGTCTGGCCGCATGCGCTTTAGGCTGGCCCCGACGGCTCGTGCATTGGTGGCTGATCGTGGATCTTTGCTGCCGTGTGCGGTGAGGACGAGCGTGTTCATGAGGCGTGCAGCCCGCATTCGGTCTTGGTCTGCCCCTGCCAGCGTCCACTGCGTGGATCGTCGTCCGTGGCCGGTTTGGCCGTACACGGCGCGCAGCCGATCGACGGGTAGCCTTCGTACACAAGAGGATTGACCAGCACGTTGTACTTCTCGATGTAGTCCTGCACATCCGGGTCGGTCCATGCGGCCAGCGGGTTGACCTTCACCAGATGGAACGTCTCGTCGAAGCTGATTAGCGGGGCGTTGGCGCGGGTGGGTGCGTCGACCCGGCGCAGCCCGGTGACCCACGCCGAGTAGCCACGCAGCGCCTTGGTCAGCGGGACGACCTTGCGCAACCGGCAGCACTCGTTGGGGCTGCGGACGAACAGGTCCTTGCCCAGCAGCTCGTCCTGCTCGGCCACGGTGTGTTCGGGGGTTATGTTGAGCAGCCGGATGTCGTAGACGGCTTCGATCGCGTCACGGCTGCCGATGGTTTCGGCGAAATGGTAGCCGGTGTCCAGGAAGAGTACCGGCACGCCCGGACGCACCCTGGCGGCCAGATCCACCAGCACGGCGTCCTGCATGGCGGAGGCGACCACGTAGCGGCAAGTGGCCCACCCACGCGGGCCGTTGATCCCACCGAAATGCTGGTCAGTCCAACGCAACAACTCGGTGGCGCTAGCGCCATCCAGCTCGGCCGCGCCGCGCTCCGCTAGCTCGCGCAGCTGCGCCTCGGTGAAATCGTTCACCAGATCGCTCATCTCGTCGTCCTCAGGTCATCGCGTCAGCGCTCAGATTGGTTCCCCCTTTGGGGCCTATCGCAAGTCGGCCTCCTCGGCGCGCAGCGCCCAGGTGGCGAACCGTTCGCCGTCCCGCCGTTGCTTGATGAAGTTGTGCACCACCCGGTCGAGGTAGTCGCCGAGTTCGTCGCTGGTGACCTTGTGCTGGCGCAGTTTTCGGCCGAAGCCGGCGTCCAGGCCGAGGCTGCCGCCCAGATGCACCTGGAACCCCTCGACCGAGCCCCCATCTCCATCGTCGACCATCTGGCCCTTGAACCCGATGTCGGCGATCTGAATTCGCGCGCAGGAATTCGGGCAGCCGTTGATGTTGACCGTGATCGGTACGTCAAGCTGCGAGTTGATGTCCTCCATCCGGCGTTCCAGCTCGGGAACCAAAGACTGTGCCCGGACCCGGGTTTCGGCAAATGACAACTTGCAGAACTCGATACCGGTGCAGGCCATCATGTTCTTTCGCCACGTTGACGGCCGTGACGGTAACCCCAGCTCGTCCAGCCCGGCGATCATTTCGTCGAGCTTGTCGTCGGGAACATCGAGGATGACCAGCTTCTGGTAGGGGGTGAACCGGGCCCGATCCGAGCCGGCCCGCTCCATGAGGTCGGCGACCGCCGAGAGGATGGTGCCCGATACCCGTCCGGCAATCGGGGCAACCCCGACCGCGTTGAGCCCGTTCTTCAGCCGCTGCACGCCGACGTGATCGATCGGATGCTTGACCGGTTCGGGGGCCGGGCCATCGAGGAGCGGACGCTTGAGGTACTCGGTTTCGAGAACTTCCCTGAATTTCGCGATACCCCAGTCCTTGATCAGGAATTTCAGCCGGGCCTTGGCGCGTAGCCGCCGGTAACCGTAGTCGCGGAACACCTTGGTCACCGCTTCCCAGACATCGGGGACCTCGTCGAGCGGAACCCAGACACCGACCCGCTGGGCCAGCATCGGGTTGGTCGACAGGCCGCCGCCCACCCACAGGTCCATCCCTGGGCCGTGCTCGGGATGGTTGACGCCGACGAACGCGACGTCGTGGGTTTCGTGGGAGACGTCCTGCAGACCCGATATCGCGCTCTTGTACTTGCGGGGCAAATTGGCGTACTCGGGATTGTTCATGAAGCGCCGCAGGATCTCGTCGATCGCCGGTGAGGGATCGAGCACCTCGTCGAGCGAGTCGCCGGCCAGCGGTGAACCGTGGATCCCGCGTGGGCAGTCACCGCAGGCCTCGGTGGTCGTAAGACCGACCGACTCGAGCCGGTCCCAGATCTCGGGGACGTCCTCGATTCGTATCCAGTGGTATTGGACGTTCTCGCGGTCACCGATATCGGCGGTATCGCGGGCGAACTCGGTTGAGATCTGGCCTAGCGTGCGCAGCGTGGCGGCCGACATCGGCTTGCCGTCCGAACGCACGCGCATCATGAAGTATTTGGCCTCGATGGTGTCGATGTTCTCGTCGCCCGTCCAGGTGCCGTCGTAACCCTGCTCACGTTGCGTGTACAGACCCATCCAGCGGAAGCGCCCTCGCAAATCCGTCTTGTCGATGCTGTCGAAACCCTGTTTGGCGTAAATGTTTTCGATGCGGGCACGCACATTGAGTGGGGCATCATCGTGCTTGATCTGCTCGGAATCGTTGAGCGGCTCACGCTCTCCGAGCGCCCATTGACCCTCGCTACGAGTCTTGCCGGGAGTCTTTACGGGGTGGGCTGTGGTCATGTAGCGTACTCCTTCGCGAACACCGCAGGCGCCTGGACTGGGGGCCTGCTCTGCGCGCATCACCGGGAAATTCCCCTCCGGCGGCATGGGCCCGGGGCAATGCGGGCAAAGATGCTGTTAGTCGCCGAGAGGTCGCCATAGGTACTGCACTGGGCCTACGGGTCGTGGTGATTATGTTGCACCGTCGGCGAGGCCGGCGGCAGAGGTCTTGATGTTGTGACGCCACAACGTTTTGTTGTGACCCGGACGGTGACCGATGGGCGGGAGTTCAGGTCAGAAGATCGCCCTTAGCGTGACAAGACCGACCGAGCTGAGGATCGCCGCCGAGGGCAACGTGATGACCCATGCCAGCGCGATCGGCTTCATTAGGGCCCAGTTGGTGGCCCGGTTCACGATGCCGACGCCGAGGACGGCGCCGATGAGAATGTGCGTGCTGGAAACCGGAAGGCCCAAAATGGTGGCGCCCATAACCACTGCGGCCGCGGACAATTCGGCGGAGAACCCCGAGGCGGGGTGCATGGTTGTGAGGTTGCGCCCGACAGTCGCGATGACCTGGCGTCCGATGAACCACAGCCCCGCGCACAATGTGATTCCGAAGGTGAGCATGGCCGCGGTCGGTACCGCGGCTTTGCTTTCGATGCTTCCGGTGCGCAGCACGTCCAGGATTGCCGCGAACGGGCCGATGGCGTTTGCGATGTCGTTGCTTCCGTGGCTGAAGGCGAAACCCGAGGCGGTGAAGACCTGCATCCAGCTGAACATCAAGAACGTCGACCGCGACAGTGATTCGCCCCGAAGCGTTTTAGCGAAGATGAAGGTGGCCATCCACACCGCGGCACCGACCATCGCGATGATGAAGTAGTTGTTCATAGTGGTCAGGCCCAAGTGCATGTGCTTGAATCCCTCGAACAACAGCATCGCGGCGATGACCATCGATCCGCCAGCAGCGAACAGCGGAACCCAATTCTGCAGGGCGCGGAACGCGTCGATCGACGACTTCTTGGTATCGATTTCGTGGAGTTCGCGGTAGTAGTCGGACTCCAGCTCAGTGGGGTCGAAGTCCCTGCGGTTTGCCGCGACGGCGTCGCGGGCGAGCGCGCCGGTGTAGGCGATTTGCTGGATCTCGTTGAGCCGCTCGAAAGCCGCCCTGTGGCGCTCGCGATGCGCGATTCGCTCCTTCTTGATTTCCAGTAGGCGTTGCTCAATCTCTTCGTTGTACAGCAGGATGTGCCGCTTGACGGCGCCATAGAGGAGGTACGACACCACCCCGCCCAAAACCGGTGACAGCACCCACGACACCGCGATCTGGCCGACTTCATCCCACTGGACCATCCCGAGGGCTGTGCTGCCTTGTCCGCTGACAAACCCCAGCGTGACCGCGGCGCCGACGATGCCGCCGACGATCGAGTGCGTGGTCGACACCGGGTACCCCATGCGGTTGGCGAACAACAGCCAAAGCGCTGCCGCGAATAGCGCCGACATCATGATGTTCAGAAAGTCGGTTGGACCGATGGAGACTCCGGACAGATCAACGATGCCGCTGCGAATGGTCTCGGTGACGTCGCCGCCGGCGATCATCGCGCCGCTGACCTCGAAGATGGCCGCGACCAGAAGCGCCTGCTTCATGGTCAGCGTGCCCGCGCCGACGCTGGTGCCGAAGGAGTTGGCGACGTCATTGCCGCCGACGTTGAAGGCCATGAACATGCCGACGACGGTGGCGAACACCAGGATGACCTTGTTGGCGCCGGACCCTACGTAGTCGACTGCCCACCAGGAGAACAGCAGGAACGACCCTGCCAGCAACAAACTGAACGAGAGGTGCAACTGTCGATCCGGCCCGAGGAACCCGACGAAGCCGTCGTGTTGGGGTGTCGGCGCTGGGGGATTCTGAAGTCCGCTAGCCACGAAATGCCCGTCCTTGGTCTTTTTCTGTTGTTTGCTCACGCCGGGTTGTGTTGGCAAATCGAGCGTCAGCAGGCTACGACACAGCGGCCAGCGACCGGCTAAGGCCAGGTGAACAAAATGATCGTGCGAGTAGTTCGCCACGCCCCGATTGATCGCGTACACGCGTGCTTGGACAATAGCCGAAAGCATGCGCCGACACGACGGTTGGCACGTCGCGGTTCAGCGTCAGCGCAAATGCCGTGAGCCGAACAGCGGTAGGGAAGGCGCGGTAGCGGCATTGGTCAGAATTGTCGACTCCGCCAATTCCGGAAAATCTGCCGAACCGGTGATCGAATAGCCGCCTTCAGAGGACTGAACTCGAGCACCTCGACGACCCTGGCGAAGCCGCCGAGGTGACTGTCGCCCCTCGCAGGATGAGCTCGGCGTCGGGCAGGCGCGAGACCGCCGCTTGGGCGGCGAGGGGCACGAGCTGGTCGGTGTCGCCGTGCCACCACCGCACCGGCACCCGCACGTCGGCCAACCGGAAACCCCAGTCCTGGCCGAACAAGCGAAGATCGTCGATCGGGGATCGGCAGCCGCCCCGGATGATAAGCACGATGTCGTCGACGAACATCGCTTCGGCCTCGGAGTCGGCCAGTACCCGTTGGTCGCCTTCGGGCGCCAGTCTCGAGCAGAGGAGGTAGCTGTAGCCCGCTGCTCAGTGCGGCCAACGGCCGACGCAGTCCCGAGAGTATCGGGGTATAGCGGCGGGCAAGGTCGCCGACGCGACTTGCGATGGCGTCGGACCCGACAGCGGGGACGATGCCATCCAGCACGGCCACCGCGTCCACCCGAGTGGCCAGCGGGGGCACCGCGGCGCAGGCCAGGGCATAGGGGCCGCCGCCGGAAAGGCCCACAACGCCGAGCCGCTGCGCGCCGAGGTTGTCGGCCAGATTAGCGATGTCGGCGGCCCAGTCGGCGATCGCGCCATAGGGGTGGGCATCGGACAGGCCTGAGCCCGGCCGCTTGGCGACGACCACGCGCAGGCCGAGCTTGCCGGCGGTGCGCCGACCCGGTAGCGGGAACTGGCGGCGTGCGCCCGGCGTGCCGTGGAACCAGAGCAGCACCGGGCCCGCGAGGTCGCCGTACTCGGCGTAGCCGATGCGCCGACCGTCGGGGAGGTAGCACGCGGATTCCGCGCGCGGTTGCCACGCGTGGCAACCGGAACGGATCGTTCAGCCACATCGGTTTGCTAACGCCTCGGCTGGATGCCCGATCCAAAGCCATTCCGAAATAATGGACCCGTAGCCTTGCTCATCCTTCGTCTGCCGTGAAGACAACACCGGGGTTGAGGATGCCCGCCGGGTCGAAGCTGGACTTGATTCGCCGCATGAGGTTGATCTTGACCGGGTCTTCGAGTTCCAGGAAGTATGGGACTTTGGCCCGGCCGACGCCGTGTTCGCCGGAGATTGCGCCACCCAATTCCATTGCTAGCGCGAAGATGTCGGCCATAAGCTGCCTTCTTTTCGCCGGATCCTTGCAGACGATGGCCATGTGCACATTGCCATCTCCGGCATGTCCGCAACCGACCGCGGCCCCGCCGGCCGCCGCGGCCAGTCCGCGTGCGGTGCTCAAGAACTTCGGCATCGACGCGCGCGGGACGACGGTGTCGATGATGTCGTCGGCGCCCAGCGCCTTCGCCGCCCAGAACGCCTTCTCGCGCGCCTCGATCAGCTTGCGCGCCGAGCTTCCTTCGAGCCCGTACGCGTCGACCGCACCCAACTCGGCGAGCATCTCGCCGACGGTCTCGACGTCCTCGAGCAGCCGATCCGCGGTGCGGTTCTCAAGCGCCACAAGCAGATACGCTTCGCAGCCGTCGCGGATCTTGTCTGGAATGCCCAGCTCCAGGTTTTGGGTGGAGATGAGTGCGGCCATCGTGGTGTTGTCGAGATACTCGAGGATGTAGGGTGCCAGCCCGCTGGCGAGCACCTTGGGTACCGCCGCCATGACCTGGTCGAAGTCGGCGAACGGAGCGAGCACGCTGGCGTTATGGTCGAGTCGCGGATGCAGCTTGACGATCACCTCGGTGGCCAAGGCCAGGGTGCCCTCCGAGCCGACGATGAGCTGGGTCAGGTCGTAGCCGGTGGACACCTTGGCGATCTTGCCGCCGGTTCGGATGATCTCACCGGTTGGCAGCACCGCCTGCAACCCAAGCACGTTCTGGCGGGCTATCCCGTACTTGACCGCGCGCATCCCGCCGGCGTTGGTTCCGACGTTTCCACCGACGCTCGACGACAGCTCGCCCGGGTAGACCATGTATCCCAACCCGTAGTCGGCGGTGGCGGCGTCCAGGTCGCTCAGGGTCACCCCGGGCTGGACAACGGCGACCTGGTTGGCCGTATCGACCTGAAGCACCGCGTTCATCCGCTCGAAAGAGATCAGCAGCCCACCCTGCCGCGGGCGCGCCGCCCCCGACAAGCCGCACCCGGACCCGCGGGCCGTCACCGGCACGCCGTTCTCCGAGGCGGCCACTAGCAGTTGGGCAACCTCTTGTGCGGTCGCCGGCTTGGCGACGTACGCCGGCTGCTGCGGCGGTCCCGTCAACTCTTCGTCGTGTGCGTAGTCCTCGGGGATCGCGTCGCCGGTCAGCACGTTGGCGTTGCCGACGATTTCTGAGAACCGCGCCGCCATGTCGCTCACCGAAGGGCCTCACTTTCCAACGCTGCGCCGCGTGCCGGACCGCGACTACTTTAACGCCGCCCGCGCTGGGCAGCGCTCCTAGTTCGTTGGGTTGGGAATCGCGCTTTTTGGGTGGTGCGCGAAAGTGGCCGGGTCGCGTCGGCACTCATTCGGCTACGGTTCCAGTTCTGGTGGGAACTCGACGCACCCGACGAGGGCGCCGACCAACTGCTGCAGCCAGAAGCGCCGGTCGGACTGCATGCGACGCATCTGGTTCGCGACGGGTTGGTGCTTGAGCTGCTCGAATACTCGGGGCGTCAAGTTCACTCCGGGGCCGCAGCGAGTCATGGATCAAGTTGGGCTGAAGCATATTTCGGCGTCTGTTCTCCGACGGCGTCCTCGAGCGGGTGGCGCGGATCGGGGGAGTGGTGGTCGACGAGACGACGGTGTCGACGTGATCGGCGATGATCCGGGACCGTGCCGTCGAGCACGACGGTGCCGTCGTCGCGGAGCACCGTGGTCTTGAGTTGGGTGATCGGCTTATCGGTACGGACCGAGATGACTTCGACCCGGCCGGTGATCGTGTCGCCCGGGCGTACCGGCGCCCGGAAAGACCAGTTGACGTTGAGGAACACCGTTCCGGGGCCGGGCAACTTCTCGGCCACAACGGCGTTGAGGATCGCGCTGGTGACACCGCCCTGAACGACGATCTCGCCGAACCGGGAGGCCTTGGCGGCAGCTTCGTCGTAGTGCAGGGGATTGCGGTCGCCGCTGATGAGCGTGAACAGCGCTATGTCATCCGCACCGATGGTGCGCGAGAGTTCCGCGACCTGGCCGACGACCGGAAGCCTGTGAATCATGTTGGTACTCACGAGATTTCTCCTTCTGTGGGTTGTGTAGGTCACGCGGCCGAAGGGCTGCCATCGCCACCGCACCGATCACCGGCCCGGGTGCGAGCAGGAGGAATTGGATGGCACCTACGACGAGATGTTCGCCCACGTTGCGGCCGTGTTCGGACTGGCCACCGAGATGGTCGGGGACGTCGAGCAGCTGATGTCGGTCGATTCAACGAACGTACGGGCCCATCAGCACTCGGCGGGAGCCCGTTCGGACACGCTGGTCACGGGGGGCACGTCGAATTACAAGAAATCCGCTGAGGAGCCCGACGATCATGCGATCGGCCGATCACGGGGCGGACTGACCACCAAAATCCCGCGCTCACCGATCAACGGCAAGCACCCGTGCAGATCCGGTTGACCGCAGGCCAGGCCGGCGACAACCCGCAACCACTGCCCTTGCTCGAGGGCTATCGCCAGGCCAGCACCCCATACGGCCTGGACGGCATGGATTTCCGGCTGCTCGCCGACAAGGCCTACTCACACCCAAGCACCCGCACCACACTGCGGGACAAGAAGACCAAGCACACCATCCCCGAACGCCAAGATCAGATCGACCGACGCAAGGCCAAAGGATCTGCCGGCGGGCGGCCACCAGCACTCCACGCCACACTCTACGGGCTACGCAACACCATCGAACGCGGCTTCAACAGACTCAAACAATGGCGCGGCATCGCTACCCGTTACGACAAGTACGCCCTGACCTACCTCGGCGGCGTCCTGTTGGCCTGCGCCGTCATCCACACCCGCGTAGGAACCCCCAAGTTGGGAGACACGCCCTAGCCGCCGGTGGGTAGGGGTGCATCGCGTAAGTTGCTGTGCTTGGTGGCCAACGTGAAGGGACCGACGGTGAAGACGGCTGTGTTGAGCGCGGCGCTGATGATCGCCTTGGCAGGGACTTGCGGTGTGGCGGATGCGTCGCCGCCTGGTCACACCGGCGAACCGCTGATCATCGCGCATCGTGGGGGCACCGGCGACTTCCCCGAGAACACCGTCCTGGCGATAACGAACGCGGTTGCGTCCGGTGTGGATGGCATCTGGCTGACCGTCCAGGCCAGCAGCGATGGAGTGCCGGTGCTGTATCGCCCGTCGGATCTGGCGACGTTGAGCGACGGCGCGGGACCCGTGAACTCGAAGACGGTCCAGCAACTGGAGCAGCTCAACGCGGGCTGGAATTTCACCGCCCCGGGCGTTGATGGCTACCCGTACCGACAGCAGGCGACGCCGATACCGACGCTGGAGCAAGCCATTGCCGCGACTCCGCCCGATATGCCGCTGTTCCTTGACCTCAAGCAGGTTCCGGCGCAGCCGCTGGTTTCAGCGGTAGCGCAGGTGCTGACCAGCACGGGCGCTGCCGGGCGGTCGACGGTCTACTCCACCGATGCTGACATCACGGATGCGGCCGTTCGGGAGGGGGGACTGCGGGTCGCCGAAAGTCGTGACCTCACCCGCCAGCGCCTTTTCAACGTGGCGTTGAACCATCACTGCGATCCGCCGCCTGATCCGGGGAAGTGGGCAGGGTTTGAGTTGCATCGCGATGTCACCGTCACCGAACAATTCACGTTGGGGTCCGGAATCTCTGCGGTGAACGCTGAGGTGTGGGACGCGGCCTCGGTCGAGTGCTTCAGATCGCAAGCGGGCATGAAAGTCATGGGGTTTGCCGTGAAGACGGTCGACGACTACCGCTTGGCTCGCAAAATCGGACTCGATGCCGTACTTGTGGACTCTCCTCGTGCGGCCCAGCAATGGCGTCATTAACAACTTCGGTCGGCGCGGCATCTGTTTCGCTGAAACCCTTGCAGGCTCCCCGGCGACCGTTTCCACTCGCAAAATCAGTTGTAAGCCGTGCTCCCCGCGACAGGACGCGTGGTGCTGATGATCTTGGCGATGCAGTGGTCCCGATCAATTCCTTGGTTTCTGCACCATGCCAGCGCGCCAGTGGAATTGGGAAACGTAATGTCCGCCACGGTGACCCAGAACTTTGGTGCGGAGAAGGTTGACCAGTCGCCCGACCAAAGGAGTCTGGCCCCGTATCGCTGCCTGAGCTGTAAGTGCTCCTGCAGCATCCTCGCGTTATCCCATACGACGCCGTCATCGACGATGCCGGGGCGCTTGGAACTGAGTTGTGGAACCCAGTGGTCAGCAAGTTGCGCGGATACGAACGAGCGGTCGCTATTCGCGATTTGTCGCAGCTGTTGCTCAGGATCCTGGGGTTTGGAGATCGCCGTGGTCGGTACGGGGGCCGACAACCTTGCCGAGGACGACTCCGTTGGACGCGGGGTTACTCCGGGGATGGGGTAGGCCGTTGTCGGCGATGCGTTGCCCGGTTCAGAGTTTCGGCTGGCAAGAACACCAACAACTACCCCGACAACGACCAAGAGCATTACCGCCGCGATTGCGACAACGGCCGGTACCAGAAACCTTTCCGAGCGGTCCCTAGGGTCATGGGGGCTCATCACAACCCCCGGACCGGCTGACGGGTAGCTCGGTCGCGCGCCGAATGGCGGATAGCTGGGTTGAGCGCAAATGGGCGGAGGGCCACTGGAGGGCGTCACATTTTGGGGAGCATGCAACGTGCTCGCGTGCGGCGGCACGGAGGTTTCCGCTGAAAGAGCGCGCTTGGCTGCGCGCGCCAGCGCTCCGGCGCTGCCATAACGGTCATCGGATTCCTTCGCCATGCCGTGAGCGATGACGCCGTCTAAAGACCTCGGAATGCCGGCATTCACGGCACTGGGCTGCGGCGGCGGCGCTGACAGGTGAGCCGCGACGGTCTGCTCGCTGCGCCCCGGAAACGGCCGGCGGCACGTCAAAGCTTCGTAGAGGACGCACGCCAGCGAGTAGATATCAACCGCCGGTGTTGCTTTCTTGGTCGCGGAAACGTTCCGGCGCCATGTAGTCCCAGCTGCCGACGTGATAACCGGCCATCGTGAAGATGTGTTTCACCTCTTGCCTCGGCTGATACCAAAGTCCACCAAGTACGCGAAATCTGCTGGCGTGACAAGGATGTTCTGCGGTTTGGAGGAATTGTCAAGACTTGTGGATCGGGCTCAATGCGGCGGTTCCGGCTCAGTCGTAGATGACGGCAAGTCCTCGGCGCTTGAGGTCAGCCAGGAGGTTCCGCATGGCCTGAAGCTGTTCGGGTGAATGCCCGGCCCAATCGGTGATCTCGCCAACTATTTTCACGGGTTCCCGGGTGCGGTAGGAGCGGGTCGGATTCCCGGGGAGCTTTTTGTCCGTCACGTTCGGGTCGTCCTCGAGTGCGCCGTCTGATTCGACGATGTAGATGCGACCCGGGTCGTCTCCTTGGGCCAGCTCAGCTGCCCATACCGCGGCATCCAATGTCCGCGTCACATAGACGTGATTCATGATGCGGCCCTGCTCGAAGTTCGATTCGCGTCCTGGCGTTAGCAGATCGCCTACCGCGAGAGCGGCTTTCGTGCCATGAAGCAGCGCACCCGACTCGTGCACTTCAAAAGGTACCGGCGTGCTCGCCACAACATCTCCCCGTCCGTTGCAATGCATGGTCGGACGATTGTGCAGTAGGTCAGGGGCCTTGCCGCAAGCCCCTCTCTCGGCTATATAGTGAGACTGGGAGAAATCATAAGAGGACTTTCCCGATCATCGTCGCCGACTAATCGGCCCGCTCGCGCTGCGGATGGGGATGTATTACGCGACCTCTGTTTTGGCCGTGATGGCCTCGGCGGTGGTCGGATCAGCCGGGGTGATGTCGACGGGTCGTTCAAGCATTTTGCCTTTGTGGAACAGCGCGCCGGCGCGGACCAGCGCCACGAGTTCGGGGGCGTTGACTTTGCGCCATCGGGCCTGGGCGGCGTCGATGAGTCGTCGACGATCTTGGCGACCGCCTTGGGGTACTTGGCGCCGAAGTCGAGCTCGAAGGACTTGACCGCGACCTGGGCCTTGTCGATGTCCTCGGCGTTGCAGATGTCCTTGATCGCCGCCAACGCCGACGGATGTGCTGATTTCGGGAGCGCGGCAAGCACATTGGCCTGCTTGTGAAACCAGCAGCGTTGCTCACGGGTGGCCGGGAACACCTCCCGCATGGCCTTCCAGAACCCGAGTGCGTCGTCGCCGACCGCAAGGACCGGGGCGGTCATTCCGCGCCGTTTGCCGTCATGCAGCAGATCGGCCCATGACTCGGTGGATTCGCGATAGCCGTCGGTGATCGCGACGAGTTCCTTGCGGCTATCGGCGCCGACACCGATCATCACCAACAGGCACAGCTTGGTCTGTTCCAGGCGCACCTTGAGGTGGATGCCATAGACCCATAGGTAAACGTAGTCGGTGCCCGACAGATCCCGAGCTCCGAAGACCTTGGCGTCGTCCTGCCACTGCGCCGTGAGCCTCGTGATCGTCGTGGCCGAGAGCCCGGCGCTCGAGCCGAGGAACTGCTCCAGGGCCGGCCCGAAGTCGCCGCTGGACAGCCCGTGCAGGTAAAGCAGCGGCAGTACCTCAGACATCTGCGGGGACTTGCGCGCCCACGCCGGAAGGATCGCCGAGGAAAACCGTTGTCGTTCACCAGTATCGGCGTCGATCCGCTTGTCGTTGACCCGCGGCGCTTTGACCTCGACCGCGCCGGCCGCGGTCAGCACCTCACGCGCCTGGTGAGAGCCGTTGCGCACCACCAAGCGGCGGCCGTTCTCGTCGCGCTGGTCGGCGAACTGCTCAACGCAGGCGGCGACCGCGGCCTTCAGCGCCGCGCCAGCATCTGGCGGGCGCCATCGCGCACGATCTGGTCAAGCAACGACCGATGGCCAGCTGCCTTGTCGTTGGACTCCTGGGCATCGTGAACTACGGTGAGCAAGGGCGTACCGTCCCGGACCAGCGCGCCAACGCCGGCTCTTGATCAGACCTACGTGAACTTCAGATCATCCTCGGGAAGGTGCGCCCACTTTCAGGCCGCCCTCACCAAGGGCCATCCACAAGTTCTGATCACTGCTCCCATTACCGTCGGGGTTCCCAACAATGTCACTGGCCGCGATGACGCTAAGACACCGCCGCCGCAGGCCGATTTGTGTCGCGCAAGAATAGCGCCGCGGTGATGCCGAGCAGTGCGACGAAAGCGGGGAGCAACATCGATTGCGACATCGCAGCGGCGAACGGGTCATGGAGGGTTGTCGGTAGCGCCACTTGCGCGTCTTCACTATGTCGTTGTTCGGTTGCTAGCATGGGGTTTTCGGCGAATATTCGAGTGGTCATGAAGGCCGCCATGCTGGAGCTGCCAAGTGCCGCACCCACCTGGCGGACTGACGTGAACACCCCGGATCCAGCGCCGGCGAGGTGCGCCGGCAGGTTCCGGGTGGCGGTGGCGGCTAGTGGCGCCCAGAGAAATGCGGTGCCGACGCCGATGGTGGCTATCGGCAACACCAACCGCCAGATCGGTGTAGTCGGCGTGGCCTCGATCGACAGCCAGGTCAAGGCGATTGCCAGCGTCGAGAACCCAAATCCCACAACCGGCCGCGGATGACTGCGGTCGATAATTCGGCCGGCCGCCGGCGCGAGCAGCAGGTTGACGACGCCCATGGGCACCATCAACACCGCCGCTCGGGCGGGTGACAATTCACAGACCAACTGTGCATAGAACATCAGCGGCAAGAGCGTCGCGGTCACAACGAACCTCACTACCGCGACACCGGCGAGCGCAAGCGAGAAGTTGCGGTCGAGGAATAGTCGTGGCGGTACCAACGGTTCGCGTTCTTTCACCGACTGCGTATAGACAAAAACCGTCAATGTGACCACGCCGGCAGCGATCATCGTCCAGATCCACAGCGCCCACCCGTTAGCGTCGCTTTCCTGCAGGGCGAACACAATTAGAAACAATGCGATGCCCGACAGCGTCACCCCCAAGAGGTCGAAGTGTTGCTTGTGCGTGGGTATCGCCGGGACCAGCACGGCCACCAGGATGAATCCGACCGCACCGATTGGCAGGTTGACTAAGAAGATCCATTGCCAGCCAAAATGCTGTACGAGCAGACCACCGATCAGCGGTCCCGCGACGGTGGCGAGACCGCTGTTGGCGCCCCAGATGCTGACCGCCACGCCACGGCGCTCCGGCGGAAAGATCTGGATGATGATGGACAACGTCTGGGGTGCTACCGCCGCGGCTCCTAGTCCTTGTGCCGCCCGTGCGGCGATCAGCATATCGATGGAGCCGGCCAACCCACAGCACAACGAGCCTGTAGTGAACACACCCAGGCCAACCAAGTAGAGTTTCTTCGGTCCGAAGTGATCACCGAGCCGCCCCGCGGCCAGCAGTGGCACCGCGTAGGCCAGCAAATAAGCGCTGTTCACCCAGATCGCCGCGGCATAACCTGTCCTCATTTGCGCCATGATCTGCGGCAGTGCCACAGTCACGCTTGTGGTGTCGATGAGGACCAAGAACAAGCCGATCATCATGGCCCACAAGGCGCGCCATGACCGCACTTCGAGCGCCCGATTGCTGGCGGCTCTCGTTTCCACGCGATCACCTGCGTTCCGGCGAGTGGCGAGTCGGTCCTTCCGCCTCTATGGGGTTGTGGTTATTGAGGGATCCTATACAGTTTTTCATGCGCCTGATTGGCCGTTCTTGGTGACGATGGCTTCGAATTCGGCGGGACTCAATCGACCCGGGCGCGCTTTTCTGCGACAGCGTTGATAGGTCCGGTCGATCCAGATGGCGATTGCCATGGGCAGCTCGTCACCGGCGCGCAGGTGATGGCGGTCGAGGACGTTCCTTCGCAGCAACATCGTCGACAGAATGCCTAGAACTCAATCGAGGCTGGGCGGACCGCCACCTACATTGGATTCCGGACGGACCCGATCGCTTGCTGCCCGGGCTGTGGCCAACGAAATGGTGCAGTGCCCAGCTGGTTGACGGAGCTAAGGCCAAATACATGCATGTTGAGAAAGCTTCTCGCGAGCCTATGGGATCGAGAACAAGCTGCACCGGGTGCACGATGCCTGCCAGGCCGAAGACCGCCCTGAAATCCGTCCTGGCAACGGACTGCGGTCATGGTACCCCTGTGTACTGCCACATCATGGACACGATGACATCGCAAAGCCCTTGCGCCACTAAGCCGTCGCCGTTGCGGCCCCTGCGAAACTACTGTTGACTTGCAAGAAAATGATTGTGTCGGGTCCTTGGGCCCAGTGGACTCGAGGAAGCCTTCCCGCCCGGCGCCCCTGAGAACTCACAGCGCGCTGAACCGAAAATGCTATCGACAAACGCTGACCCGCGACCGAACACCATCATCACCTACCCTGGCGAAAAACCGAGGCCAGCTTCCGCAAGGTACGCTCGCAAAATGCCGTCACCACGATCGTGCCGTGCCTTGCGAAATCAACTGGAACTGGAAGCATCCACAACCTGGCTCCATACCTCGTGGGCCGGGATCTGAAACCGGTACACGTCATGATGTATTCCGAAGCCTTGAGCGGCGGTTCAATTCACGAACCGGGCTTATTGTCGGCCTATCTAGACCTTGCCGCCTGCTTCGCCGTTCCGGACTCAAACTGGGTTTCGTGCCCGCTGGGTCTGATCAATGCAGGCAACCGCGACGCCTCTGACGCCTCGGTGTCGTACGGCCACCCTTGCCCCGCGAGCCTCCACGGGCCCCGCCGCAGGCAAAGGCAACGTCTGATTCGCCGTTCACCCGGCAGTGGAACTGCCGGTAGCCCCACGGACTGACTCTGCGCATCATATCGAAGGGAAACGATGATTCCGGTCGGCGGAGTTGTGAGGCGAACATGGTTGCTCCTTGCCGTCATTGTTGTAGCCGTTGTCGTGGGGCTTGGTATTTATAGGCTGCACCGGATCTTCGGTGTTCACGAGCCCCAAAGTGTTATGATCACACCTGATTTAGATGGCCCGCAGTTCAACCCCAAGCGGGTAACTTATGAAGTGTTTGGCCCCGCAAAGACTTCAGATATCGCGTACTTGGATCCTGATGTCCAGGTACGGAGACTGGACAACACGCCTCTCCCGTGGTCCCTCACGGTCACAACGAGCCTGCCCGCGGTCAGTGTCAACGTTTTTGCGCAAAGTAGCGCCGATGTCATCGGCTGCCGGATCATCGTGAACGGCACGGTCAAGGATGAAAGATCTATGACCGGACAGCGAGCACTGACCTTCTGTCAGGTGACATCCGCATGAGCAAGGGTGCTGCTTCGACGACATTGATTCCACCGTCTCTGCCTAGGATAGTCCGCAATCTCGCGGTGCCGATAGTGCTGTTCTGGTTGGGGCTTACGGCCGTCGTCAATATCGCCGTACCGCAATTAGAAGTGGTCGGAAAATCGCATTCGGTATCGATGAGCCCGAGTGACGCTCCTTCGATTCAAGCGATAAAGCGCGTTGGACAAGTATTCCACGAGTTTGATTCCGATTCGACGCTGACGATCGTATTGGAAGGGGATAATCCTCTCGGCGACGAAGCTCACCGATTTTACAGCGAATTGCTGCGCAACCTCTCAGCTGATAGCAGGCATGTCCAGCATATTCAGGACTTCTGGGGTGATCCATTGACCGCGGCGGGTTCGCAAAGTGCGGATGATAAAGCTGCTTACGTTGTGGTTTACCTGAGGGGTGACAATGAAACCGTAGCTAACGACTCAGTCCAAGCTGTGCGGCATATCGTGGAAACTACGTCACCACCGCCCGGGATCAAGGCTTATGTCACGGGACCGTCGGCGCTCAACGCCGATCAATCCGAGGCCGCAGACAAAAGTATCGCTCGGGTCACCGCGATTACCGGCCTGGCGATCGCAGTGATGCTGTTCTTTATCTACCGCTCTATAGTTACCGTGGCTCTCGTCCTAGTCTTGGTTGGAATCGAGCTAGGTGCAATCCGAGGAATCGTAGCATTTCTCGGCTACCACAACCTTTTCAATCTTTCGACCTTCGCGACCAACCTGCTCGTGCTCCTGGCCATCGCGGCCAGCACAGACTACGCAATATTTATGCTCGGTCGTTACCAGGAAGCGCGTCACGCGGGCGAAGATCGGGAAAAGGCGTTCTACACGATGTTTCATGGGACAGCGCACGTGATCTTGGGCTCCGGGCTGACCATTGCCGGCGCCCTGTATTGCCTCAGCTTTGCCCGACTTCCGTATTTTGAAACGCTTGGCGCTCCCGCCGCTGTCGCCATGCTTGTCGCAGTCGTCGCCGCGCTCACTCTCGGTCCGGCCGTTCTAACCGTCGGTAGTTTCTTCAATTTCTTCGACCCCAGGCGAAAGCCAAACACCCTACGGTGGCGCCGGGTGGGAACAGCGATCGTTCGCTGGCCTGGGCCGGTCCTTGCCGCAACTTGCGCGATCGCCTCGGTTGGCCTTCTGGCTTTGCCGAGTTACAAAACAACCTACGATCTGCGTGCGTTCATGCCTGCCAGCATGCCATCCAATGTCGGCGACTCGGCGGCTGGTCGACACTTCTCGCGGGCTCGGCTCAACCCCGAGGTGCTGTTGGTCGAAACCGATCACGATATGCGCAACCCGGTGGACATACTGGTGTTGGACAAAGTGGCCAGAAGCATTTTTCACAGCCCCGGTATTGAACAAGTCAAAGCGATTACCCGACCCTTGGGAACTGCCATCAAACATACGTCAATACCGTTTGTCATCAGCATGCAAAACACGACGCTAAATGAGACCTTAGGCTACATGCAGAAAGTAATTGCGGAAATTATCACGCAGACGGATGCAATGGAAGTATCCATTGCCGCGATGCAACGAACTTATGTTCTTATGGGCGAGATATCTGCTAATACTCACGACATGTCCGCGCTGACGCATGACTTGTCGGACATCACGAAGTCTTTAAGGGACCATCTCGCGGACTTCGAGGATTTCTTCCGGCCGATCCGGAGCTATTTCTATTGGGAGAAACATTGCTTCGACGTTGCTATATGCTGGTCCATACGATCGATATTCGACATGTTTGACGATGTCGACAAGATGAGTGAAAAGCTGGAGTACCTCGCCGCTGATATGGGTGTTCTAGATCTCCTCTTGCCGCAGACGCAGGCGCAGCTCCAGCCGATGATGTCAACGCTGGCGATAGTGCGGAACCGGTTACTCGGTTACCACAGTACAATGACCGCAATATATGAGCAGATGGAGATGAATACCAAAGACCCCGGCGAAATGGGCCGGGACTTTGATGCCGCCCAGGTCGACGACTCGGTCTATCTTCCAAGGTCAGCCTTCGGAAACCCGGATTTCCAGAGGGGTCTCAAGATGTTCTTGTCTCCGGATGGCAAAGCGGCTCGCTTTATTATCTCCCTTAAAGGAGATCCAGCGACACCCGAGGGCATTTCACGTGTCGATCCGATCAAGCAGGCTGCAGAAGAAGCTATGAAGGGAACACCATTGCAGGGTGCAACGATCCTGGTTGGTGGAACCGCAGCGGCATTCAAAGACATTCGAGAAGGCGCCACCTATGATCTGCTTATCGCTGGATTGGCCGCAATCGGCCTGATATTGATCATCATGATGGTCATCACCCGCAGTGTGGTTGCCTCTCTGGTGATCGTCGGGACGGTGCTGCTGTCACTGGGTGCTTCTTTCGGGCTTTCTGTGCTTGTCTGGCAGGACATTCTCGGCATCCAATTGTATTGGATGGTGTTGGCGATGTCGGTGATCCTGCTCTTGGCCGTGGGATCGGACTACAACCTGCTGCTGGTATCCCGGATGAAAGAGGAAGTTGTCGCCGGTTTGAATACCGGGATTATCCGGGCGATGGCCGGGACGGGCGGGGTAGTGACGGCCGCCGGCATGGTATTTGCCGTCACAATGTCCCTGTTTGTGTTCAGCGATTTGCGAATTATCGGCCAGATCGGCACAACCATAGGCTTGGGCCTGTTGTTCGATACATTGATCGTGCGCTCGTTTATGACGCCGTCCATTGCTGCATTGCTTGGACGCTGGTTCTGGTGGCCGCAACGGGTACGCCCACGCCCAGCTAGCCAGATGCTTCGCTCCGCCGGACCCCGTAGCTTGGTGCGCGCCATGTTGCTTACCCCGGACCGTGGTTCGCCAACCGGAAATCAGTCCTAGGCCTCGATTTTTCGTGATGATTGGGGTTGGCTGGGGCTTGTGTCGAATTATCTTGCTGGGTAGTGGTTTCCGGGTGGTGGCGTGGTTGATCGGTCCCGTGTCGCCGGGTGGGGCGGGCTTTCCTGGAGCCGGTGGGTCTTTCCTCGTCGGCGGGTCAGAGGGGTTGGGGCTTATCCGAAGGCGGTGCGTAGGTGTTGCCAGGCGGCCGCGATCTGGGCGGCCCATCGCCAGGTGGCATCGATGCGCAGGCGCAGTTGGCGGGCGCCGCGGGTGATGTGGGCGGCGACGTGCAGGACCCGGTAGCGGAATGTGGTGATCTCGGCGCGGGCCAGCTCAGGGTGGTTGGCGAAGCCGATGAGGCGGGTCCAGGCGACCAGGTCGGCGGCGGCCAGCACGATTTCCAGCCAGGCGGCATTCGTCCAGAAGGACTGGCAGGGCAGGTTGCGCAGGCCGCTGCACGCGCGGCGGCCCGCGCCGCCCGCACCCCGGGTAGGTGCGCGGAGTCGATGCGCTCATCGACCCGCCGCCACATCGTGGTCGTCGACGCCGCGGCACCGAAGACATGCTGACCACCAGCGCAGCGTTGGCCGACCCCGTCGATGCAATCGGCGCCGTCGGCGACCGCGGCCGCCAGATCCGCGAACACCTCCCCGGGCGCATACACCCACGGGCCGCGATAGGTATCGGCCAACGCGGCGGTGACCTGCGCTGATAGGCCCGTCCGGTCGGCGAGCTCACGCAGCATGCCCATCCCGGCGTGCGACACAACGCCATGGCCGTCGGTGGAAACTTTCACCCGTGGTGACACCGCGAAATTCTTCACCCGCGAAGTGCCTTCCCGTCAGGATGGTTGAACCCTGGAGAAGTCCAATTATCCCTTGCCGGACAGGCACTTTCGCTTGTCTACACCCCTCCACAGGGGCGTCAGCGTCACCGATACCGGTCGGCGTAATCCTGCCGTCACCGCACAGGCTGCCGCGACACTGCATCAGCTGAGTGGTGGACGCGCGATACTGGGCATTGGAACTGGCGAACGCGAGGGCAACGAGCCCTATGGAGTGGACTGGTCAAAGCCGGTCGCGCGGTTCGAAGAAGCGATGGCCACCATCCGGGCGCTGTGGGACTCTGGCGGAGAACTGGTCAACCGCGATTCGCCATTCTTCTTGTTGCGCAACGCCCTATTCGACCTCCCGCCTTACCGGGGTAAGTGGCCCGAGATCTGGATCGCTGCGCATGGCCCGCGAATGCTGCGGGCCACCGGGCGCTACGCCGACGCGTGGTATCCCGGGTTTCCACACCAGCCGAAGGAGTACGCGCAACGCTTGGAAGTCGTACGCTCCGCCGCATCCGACGCGGGCCGTGACCCCATGTCGATCACCCCCGCCCTGTGGCTGCCCGTTGTCACAGGCCGCACCCGCGCCGACGTTGACGAGGCGCTCGACTCCCCAATGATCAAGATCGGCGGGCTGAACGCATCGGACGAAGTCTTTGCCCGGCGAACGCTGCGCAATCCCCGCAGCGACGCCTCCCCCGGTTTACCGGCGATGGCTCCGAGAACAACGGCGTCGTCGGTGATGCGTTCCTCCGGCGGGCTACTGGCCCACGAACCCGGCCCCGGCTGAGTCCAGGACGCCACCGGGTCGAACCCGGGACTCGCTTCGAGTTCGACCTATTGTCCTTGAGACGCAACACACCGGTGCGCCACGGCGCATCAACTTGCTCGGCTCCGCCAGGAGCAGAAGAACGCGGTATCACCTCAAACTGTCCGATTGTCTCGGCAATCTGCTCTGGAAACCGATCAGCCATCCCCGAATCTAGGCCAGGCGGTCTGTACCGATGGGACACGAGGCGGCGGCTGACGCGATGCGCGCGAACCAGCCGGGTAGGTTCACGCTCACGGCGCATCTTTGACACGGAGGTGATCTAGTGCTGATCAGCGGTTGGCAGCAAGCGTTGACGCTGGTCGCTGTTCTCATCCCAGGCTTCGTGTTTCAGGGGGTCCGCCGCAACAGGATCGGGCCGTCGCCCGAGGATCGCGAACTGACCGTGCGGTTCATCCGCGCACTCGCCGTATCCGTCGGTTTCTCGCTCGTCTACCTACTGTGCCTCGGCGACAAACTGACCACCAGGCTGATTCACCCGCAGGACAACCTGGACAACCTCCAGGCTGTCGCAGTCGGGGGCATCTTGTTGGTGTTCGTGATACCCGCACTCGCCGGCCATGTGACCGCAAGTTTCACTACCCGCCAGCGTTACAACCGGACGGGGTTTTGGGGGACGATATTAAGATGCGCGCGATCAGACGGTGAGCTGACCTGGATAAGGGCTTTGTTCAGCCAGGAAACCGACTATTCCCCGATCCCCACCGCTTGGGACTTCGCAACCCAGGATGTCGAGCCGGGCAGTTTCGTCCGCATTCTCAACGCAGACGGGACGTGGATCGGCGGACGGGTCACCGGAGCCGCGTCGTTCTTCACTGGCTATCCCGAACCTCGCGACGTCTTCATCGACGAAGCCTGGAGCATCGACGAGCAAGGTGAATTCGGGGCGGCGCTGCCCGGCCCCACCGGGCAATGGGTTCGATGTGGTGACGCGGTGCTCATGCAGATTGCTCCGCCGCCCACTGATAACCCCCCGTCAGCCGAGCAATAATCACCGTCGCCCTGCGGATCATTCAGGCATACTGGGACGTGACAGGCACGGGGAAGGCGAACGTCATGCCGGAAAATGAAGAGCAGAGAAATTCCTCCCGGAGGCACTGGATAGCGCCGCGAACGGGCGGCTACCGACCGGGCGGCGAGTTCAGCCAGTCCGCCGGTTCCCGTGCAAGCTCGACGTCCACCGTCACCCCGCCCGAGGGTTCGGGAGGCGTCGTTCCCGGGAATCGCAATGAGCGCTGACCGCGAAGCATTGACCGGCTGCGCGTATCCGTCCTCGGCAAACGACGCAGAGTCGCAGTCCGGGGGAGCATTCGGCGGGCACCAGCCCGTGGCCCGCGGCGCACAGCCGCCGTCTGGCGACGGTGAGCGCGGAGGTGGACGGTAACCCCGAAAGGTCGATTCCCGTAGAAATCCGCGCACGAAAGGTTTCGTCGTCGGCGTAGCTGGCTGTGAGTAGCTTCAAAGCGACGGTTCGGCCCCTATCGGTGTCGTACGCCTCGTACACCTCGCCCATGCCGCCCTTGCCCAGCAGGCGTCGAACTTCGTACTTGCCAAACGTCCCGCCGACGAGCGATTCCATGGCGTGCCCTGCCCTTCTTCGCTGTGGTCAGTATCCGCGGCACCAGGAAGCCTTGTCTTCAGTGGGCTTGATCCAGCGGACGTGAAACCGGTCAGCACTCGCAGGCGAGGCCGTCGTTATCGCGGTCCTGCTTGGGACAGTACGCGGGGTCATCGGTAGGGATGTTGCATCTGCCATGTGCCTTGGCGTCGGTGCAGTTGCGATAGACGCAGCTTCCGGATGAACTCATCTCGGTGCAATTGGCTTCGGTCGGTTCTGCGTTTCCCGCTGGTGCGACACCGACGGCGAAACCCCAAGTAGCGGTCGTGAGTGCTGCCGCGGCCAATAGTGCACGAATCATCGTTGATCCGCTCCTTACCAGGAGGCCTGACCCGTGTCGCGGAGTGTACGCCGGGTCCGCTTGATCGCACAATGGCTATTGGCGCCTAACCCCGCTGCGCGTACGCGATCGCCTCCTCGGTGGACAAAACAGCACCTTCGGCCCATGCGGTATCAAAACCGTTCTGCCCCAATGATTTCCGAATCAAGGCCAGCATCGCGTCATAGCCGGTTTGATACATCGGAAACCGGACATGCCCCATCCGCTGTCGGATGCTGTCCGCTGCGCCCGACAGCCGCGCCGCGTGCGAGTGCTTGTCACCATGGGCCGCCAGAGCCGCAAGACATTCCAAGGTGTCGGCCACCCCGAGATGTCCCCGGGTGCGGGCGGCGACCGTCAGGGCATTGTGGGCGTCGCGCTCGGCCTGTTCCGGCTCATCCTGCGCGATCTCGACAAAGGCACGCACGGTCAGCGCGACCATGTGGTGCCAACCCGGGACAACCGCGACGGTGTCGTCTGCCCAATGCCGGGCGGCGGCCAGATCACCGCCCGCCAACGCCGCCTCGGCCATCGGGGTGACGCTTCTGGTGAGGGCTTCGCGCAGGGGGTGAGTATGTTTCCAAGCCATGTCACACGCCTGCCTGGCCGCGGCGGCGTCGCCACCGGCCAAAGCGGCTCGCGCGAGAACCGCGTTCACCGTGTCTGCGGAGAACCCGCCCATGGCCTCGGAGACCGCCAGGGCGGCCTGCGCAGCGGCGTGCGCAGCGTCCGCGTGCCCCTGATAGGAGAGCACCGCGGCGTGACCAACATGACCAAAGACCGTCATGGTGTGGTCGGCGGCTTCTTCCGCCTCGTCGGCCAGGGCGCCGAGAACGCGGCTAGCGTGCGCGAGATCTCCCTGCATCATCAGTGCGGATCCCAGCCAGGCCCGGCAGTCCCGCGAGAAGAACCGGTCGCCCAGCGCGTCGGCGAGGTCAAGACCTGCCCGGGCGGCCGCGCCTGCTTCGATCGGTGCACCGGCGAAAGAGCCCGCGGTCGCCTGATAGCTGAAGATTTGGCACAGACTCCACCGATCATCGGCCGCGCGGACCAGATCGATCGCTTCAGCGAAGTAGGGCTGTGACGCCTCGGCGCTGTAGGAGGCGAGCATTCCACAAGCGATCAGGGCTCGGGCGATCAGTGCCGGGTCGTCGAGCTTGCGCGCGATGGCCAGCGCCTCCTGTGTTTGGCCTAGGTCCGCCGGAACTCCCATCCACGCGGCGAGGATGGTGCGCTGTGCCACCGCGCGTGCCCATAGCGCCGGCGCCATCTCCGGGTGACGCCCGTCGGTCAGGACGGCGCCCAACCCGGCCAGTGCCTCCAGCACTCGACCGCCCCGTAACCACAGCGGCCGCAGCGACAAAATTAGCCGTAGGGCTGTCTCGAGGTCGGAGTTCGCAAGGCTGCACGCAAATGCGGCCCGCAGATTGTCGATCTCGGTCCGTGCCCAGTCCAGCAGCTGCTCGTCGCGCGAGTGGCCGTGTGATTCCAGCTCCGCGGCGGTGGCCGTGTAGTGGTCCCGATGCCGGGTGCGCACCTCGTCGGCTTCACCGGACTCGTCCAGCTTTTCCTGCGCGTATTGACGCACCGTCTCCAGCAGCCGGTATCGCATACCGGTGCGGGTGTCGTCGGCGACCACCAGTGACTTGTCCACCAAGAGGCTCAGTTGATCTAGCAGCTGGTAGCGCTCCACCTCGCTGCTGGCGCCGACCGCTTGGGCGGCGTCGAGATCAAACCCGCCGGCGAACACCGCGAGTCGGCGGAACAAGACCTGCTCGGGTTCGGTGAGCAGCGCATGGGACCAATCCACCGACGCACGCAGCGTCTGCTGGCGCTCTACCGCGGTGCGCGCGCCGCCGGTGAGCAACCGGAACCGGTCGTGCAGGCTGCCCACGATCTGCGATAGCGACAGCGCCCGAACACGTGCTGCGGCAAGCTCGATCGCCAACGGCATGCCGTCGAGGCGCTGGCAGATCTCTTCCACCAGCGCAAGGTTGTCCGCGCCGACAACGAAATCCGGCCGGGCGTGCCGGGCGCGGTCGATGAACAGCTCGACGGCCTCGTCGGCCGGAGACAGCGACGGCACCCGCCACGTCAACTCACCGGGCACTCCAATCGGCGCACGGCTGGTGGCCAGGATCGTCAACCGCGGGCAGGCCTTGAGCAGCTTGGCGACCAGGCTTCCGCACGCATCAAGTAGGTGCTCGCAGTTGTTGAGCAGCAGCAAGATCCTTCTGTCGGCGATGAACCGCAGCAGGGTGTCGGTGGGGGAGCGTCCGGGCTGATCGGGCAGTCCCAACGTGCGTGCGATGGTCACGGGTACCACAACTGGATCGGTGATCGGAGCCAGTCCGATGAACCACACCCCATCGGGGAACTCGCTGCTGAGTTGCGAAGCGACTTCGACCCCAAGCCGCGTCTTACCCGCACCCCCGGTTCCGGTCAGGGTGACCAGCCGATTGCCCGCGACGATCGGACGCAGCTCCGCGAGCTCGGATTGTCGCCCGACAAAGCTCGTCAACTGAGTCGGAAGATTATGCAACGCACCAACATTGCGAACGCGAAGGGGCGGGAACTCGTTGCGCAGGTCGGGATGGCACAACTGCACCACCCGTTCCGGGCGTGGCAGATCACGCAGCGGGTAGGTGCCCAGTTCGGTGAGCCAAACATCGCCGGGTAGGTGATCGACGACCAGCTGTTCGGTGGCGCCGGAAAGGACTGTCTGGCCGCCGTGGGCGAGATCGCGCAGTCGCGCGGCCCGGTTGATGGTGGGGCCGGCGTAGTTGGCCTCGTCGCGCAGCTGGATCTCGCCGGTGTGCACCCCGATGCGCAGTCGGATCGGGGTCAGCGGGGCGCGCTGCAACGCCAGCGCGCACGCCACCGCCGTACTGGCACGCGCGAAGGCGGCCACGAAGCTGTCGCCTTCGCCCTGCTCGAGCGGGCGCACGCCCTCATGAGCGGCAATGGTGTCGTTCACGGTCTGGTTCAGCCGCGCCAGCGCGGCGGTCATCTGCTCGGGCTGGGTTTCCCACAGCCGCGTCGAGCCCTCGACGTCGGCTAGCAGCAGCGTTACCGTTCCGGTCGGCAGCAACTCACTCAAGCCCAACTCGCTCCAGTCAGCGGCGGCATTTCCGCGTGTTGGCTCATGGTAGCCACCACCACGGAAAACTTGCCGGTTACCACAACCAGTCTCTTGTCGAGTCCAGGGCGCAGGTGAAACCGATCAACACCGGCGGACGCTGGCCGCTGGGCCGGTACTAGCCGAAAGAAACCTCACAATAACGGAATTGGGCCATGCCATTGTGACTAAACGCAGGGTGGCCGACTGGCCCGCTACCCTGTAGCGGGCAGCAATTCAGTGCATAAGCAACGAAATGATCTAGTCGGAGACTTAGCCCCACATGACCAAGAGAACTAAAGAACAGCTTTGGCAGCAGCGCACTGAGTGGCCACTCGCCATGGTCGCGGTCGCTTTCCTGGTCATGTACTCGGTGGAAGTGCTCTATCAGCCACAGGGTGACGAGGCGCGCATCTTGTGGGCGGCGACCTGGATCACCTGGAGCCTATTCGTCGTCGACTACGTGGTTCGTTTGATCCTGGCGCCCAACCGCTGGCATTGGTTCGTCCGTCACCTGTTCGACTTGCTCATTGTTGCGCTTCCCCTCATGCGACCGCTGCGGCTCCTGCGGTTGGTCGTCCTGGTCGGAGCGTTGCAGAAGGCCGTCGGCAATGCCGTTCGCGGCCGCATCCTCATCTACACCATCTCGGGTGTGTCCCTGCTGATCTACGTGACATCGCTGGCCATCCTCGATCAGGAGCGCGACCAACCGGGGGCCAACATCACCTCCTTCGGAAAGGCCGTGTGGTGGGCCATCACGACCGTAACCACGGTCGGCTATGGCGACCTGTATCCGATAACTTTCACCGGGCGAGTAATTGCGGTATTGCTGATGATTGGCGGGATCAGTCTCATCGGTGTGGTCACCGCGTCCTTGGCGTCGTGGATTGTGCAGCGGGTAGCGGAAACCGATTCCGCGAATCGGGCCGCCACAGCCGCCCAGATCGACGAGCTTCGGACCGAAGTTCGAACATTGGCCGAGCAATTGCAGGACGACGATTCCAACGGAGTTGGCTGAGCTTAGGGAAGTTTCGGTACTAGACCAGTTGAGCAAACGCGGTCACGACCATGAGCACCAGCACCGCCATTCCGACGATGTAGACCTGGCGGCGGGGAGTGATTCGTACCGGAAGCGGGCGGTGCCCAAGGGTTCGTTGGCGTTGCAGCGCGATTACATAGCTGCACGACGCCGCGGCGGCGGCCAGGCCGGCCGGGATCAGCTCAACCGGGCTGTCGGCACCGTGCGTATCCTTGATGGTCAGCAGCACGCCGTTGACCAGCAACGCAAACGCCGTCCGGGTCCAGGCCAGCGTTGTCCGCTCCGCCTGTAGTCCGCGATCGCTTGCCGCCGTCGACTGGTTCACCCGGCAACCGCCTTGGCGATCACCAATGCGAGCGCAACAACCCCGACCACGCACAGTCCGACCGCGAGGTATCCCGGTGTGGGGTGACGGGGCAATGGCAGGTTGCGGCGCATGGCGCGATCCGCCTGCTGCCAGCGCAGAAGACCCATTCCGCT
Organism: Mycobacterium decipiens; assembly: GCF_963853665.1. Lineage (NCBI taxonomy): Bacteria > Bacillati > Actinomycetota > Actinomycetes > Mycobacteriales > Mycobacteriaceae > Mycobacterium > Mycobacterium decipiens. Next base: position 3,264,051 of record NZ_OY970459.1, on the reverse strand, counting down.
GGTGAGGATCGCCAGGGCCGCGAGCACCACGCCGAGCACGCGGCGCGCGCCGGGGATCGTCAGCTCCGGGACGAGCTGCACCAGCGCGACCGCCGCGGCGAGCAGGCCCAGAGCGGTGCGCTGCCAGGCCAGGAAGGTCCGCTCGTTGGCCAGGGTGAACCGGTAGTCGGGTTCGACCTCGGTCGTAGTGTTGTTGGGGTCATCAGCCACGCGGCAACCTCGCAGCTCGTATCGGTGGTATCGGGGACAGGCGATTCGACGTCGGCCGAGTGTAGCCAACTTTGTGGCCTACCAGAAGCGGCCGCTCAAGCCCGGGTCAGCGGGAACGCGTCACGCTTGGGGTCGGTCGCGTTCGCGTTCAACGCAACTGAGGTCAGCGACGCGCCGACCCGGTCAGGGATTTTCCATTGGCCGCCTGGAGCAGGCAAATGACGGTGCTCGGGGTGGGGTTGGCCCCGGTGCGGTCCTGATTCGAGTCGATCAGATACGTCACGGAGTACGGGCTGCTATCGACGGGTTGCCCCGTGTAGGGGGCGAATCCGGCAGCGCAATCGTGATTGGCGACGGTTGCGATGGCGGTATCGACTGCCATGGGAGCGCGCAGGTACACCTCGGCCAAATGCGCTGTCCCGCAGTCGACAATCGTGACGGTTATCCGGCTGAGATCGGCCGGTGGCAGGTCGGCCACGCAATCGCCGACTTGAAGGTCAATCCACTTTTCGGTCCGCGCGCCCTGCGCAGCGGTGACGGTCGTCGCGGGTGCGGTCGTCGGCTGCACGTTCGTCGAGGCGGTGCCGGTATGAGCACCGTTGCTGGCACAGGCCGCCAGCACGGTGACCACCGATAAACCACACCACACCTGCCGGCTTTGAATCCGCATCGAAGCCTCCTCATCGCATCGGCTCGCGGGCGAGTCTAGGCATCCGGAGGCTGGCGAGGAAGCACCTTCGCGCATGTCACGGCAGTCCTGGCGAATCGCGCGCCGTCCGCAGCCCCACCAGCGTTTCGAGTTAGCCGGTCGGCGCCCAATCAAGGGCGACGCAGGGCTGGTCACCGACCACCCACGCGTCGTGGCCCCGTTCCGCGGCAAATGCCTGATGCGGACCAACCTCGATCTCGAGCCCCTCGCGGCTGCGCACAGCCATACGTCCGCTTAAGACGTAGCCGACGTGGTGCTCGGAGGCACCACCCGTCATCGGTGCGACATGGGCCGACCACCTCCAGCCGGGCCGGTAGGTGCCATGCCCCACGACCGCGCCCAACAAGTCCATGGCGACGCGCACGCTGCCATCGAGGAACTCAACAGCCCTATCGGGTTGCCCGATCGCCTTCACCTCTGCGCCGATATGTCCGTGTGTCACGGATTGTGAGCCTACGAAGCCCAGCGCAGATTCGCGTGTCTGCACCCGAGGCTGGGCCCGGTTAGGCGAACGCCGGCGGCACGGTGTTGGTCAGTGCCGGGCCCGGCTTTTCCGACGACATCGACAGCAGACCACGCAGGCAGCGCGTGGCCAGCAGCCAGTTGGCCGGCTTCCTCATGTCCAGGCCACCGAGGAGGTGCTTGATCATGCTGAGTCGGTCGAAGTAGATGCGTTCGCATATCAGCGTTTCCGTGTCGTCGAAGACGAAGTACGCGGTCATTCGGACACGGAATCTGCTGCCGGTGGGCGGAAGCTTGCCCAGGTAGCCCCGGTAGCGGGGGTGCGGGAACGTCGACAACACCTCGTCCCGGTCATGGCGGACCTCATTATGGAAGTGCTTAGCACAAGCTTCTGCCGAGCTGCCAGTACGTCGGGGGAGGGAAACGCCGGATGGTCACGATGGTTCCTATGCTCGATGGCTTTGGCAGCAAACCTACGATCCGCGCCCCGCGCCGCTCCAGCGCCCGGCGATCCTGCGCACCTACGCTATGGGGCACCGGCCTAGTTCGAGTGGGGATGTAGATGATTGCTGCGCCACCGTTTGTTGCTCAGATTCGGCAACGCCTGTCGGAAGCGCATCACGTCCTGCGGGCCGCGGTCCGACTGCGGGTACAAGCTGAAGCGCTTGCCGGCCATCTCAAGCGGGGCGACAGTCTCCTCGATGTTGGATGCGGGACCGGGCATCTCTCGGTGTGTGTCCGGCAGATGTATGGGGTACAGCCAAGTGGGGTGGACGTCAAGGATTTCCGGCAGGCTCAGGTCCCTTTCCGGCAGTTTGACGGCACGTCAATTCCATTTCCCCACAATGCATTTGATCACGTTGTACTTAGTGAGGTACTTCATCACAGCCATGACCCGATGGCGTTGATCAAAGAATGTCACCGAGTCGCGCGTCGCAGCGTTATCGTGTTCGAGGACATGCCAGACGGGCGCCTCGGCAAGCTAATCCTCTTCCTCCACATCGAATTGTTTGCGCGCTACTACCGCTACCCATTCCGGCCGGCACCCGTCGGCACCCACCGGTTCGCCTTGGAGTGGCTGGGCGACAACGCTTCTTGTGTCGCGCGAATCCCGCAGCGGCCCGAATGGTTTACCCCATATCCGCGAGTCTTGCTTGTCTACCAGGTTGGCGCGGAGCAAACACGCGGTCAGCGGTAGGCCTAAAGCCGCTGCAGCGAGAAGGGGTAGCTATTGGTCCCCTCTGGTGCGCCGCCGCAACCCGCGTCGAACGTGGAGTCCACCGAACCGGCTAGCGTCACCGCATCCCAGGAGTAGACGTCGTGGGAGGGCAGGAAGTACACCACGCAGCGCACACCATCGGGCACGTCGACGGCCATCGTGTAGCGGCCGTTGGTCAGCCAGGCATCTCCGTCATAGGGAGCCGCTTGCCCGTTGGGTTGCGGTATCGCTTGCAGGTGGACACATCCTGGCGCATCCGGATTGCATGGTCGAATCGTCCAAATCCATTGGTGGCCGGGATCCCTGTTCGTCTGGAGCAGATAGTTGCCAATTAGCATGTCCCCCTGGGCAACTGGTGAAAGCGTCAACGTAGCGGCCGTAACCGCGGTGCTTGCTACCAGGCCTAGTGCGAACGTCTTCATTTCAGGCCACCGTAAGCTCCTCGCGCAGCATGACCTCCTTGGCGGTCTGTTCGCCGGAGCGAATGGCGCCGTCGATCCAGCCGCACATCTTGGCCGAGCTCTCGGTGCCGGCCCAGTGGATGCGCCCACACGGCCTGCGCAACGCATGACCGAACTCGGTGAGCACACCGGGCGGCGCGTGGCTGAGCATCCCGCCCCCGGAGTAGGGCTCGCGGCTCCAGTTCTGCTCGACGTAGTCGAGCGGCTTGCTGGCCTTGGGCCCGAACCGTTCCACCAGGGCGTTGAGGACTGCCTGACGGCGCCCGTCTTTGTCGAGGCGTTCGTATTGCCGTGCGATAGGGCCCTCGATGATCACACACAGGATGCCCGGGGTGCCGGTGTCGGTGCACGCGTCGATGGTGACCGTTGCCAGCGAGCCTGGCGCTGCGCTTTGGCCGCATAGACCATCGGCTCGCCAGAACGGCTCGTCGTAGACGATCGAGATCTTGACAATCGCGCCGGTCGGCATCCTCTGGTGCAGAAATGACCGATCGGTGGGAAGCATTGGCTGATAGATGATTTGGCTTGCGATCGCAAGCGGAACAGTGACGATGGCGCGACGCGCCCGGATGCTGTCGCGTTCGGACCGTACGGTTACTCCGTCGGCGTCCTGCGTGATGGACCGGACCGGCCGCGATAGTTGGATCGCGTCGCCGAGTTCGGCGGCCATCGGCTGGTAGATCGCGCCCATCCCGCCGATGATCCGGGCGTCTTGGGACGCGCCTTTGCCGCCCAGCACGAAGCTCGGGCCGCCGGCCGATCCCATTTGGTATAGGACGAACAGCATCGACACCTCGGCGGCCGCGGACGTGTAGCAGCCCGAGATCGCCGTATCGAGCAGATCGTGTGCCGCCCTGGACTTGACGTTCTTGTCCAGCCATTGGGCCAACGTGATGCGGTCCCACTTCTGGGCCTTCTTCGCCTCCCAGGGCGCTTCCAGCGGGACCGACTTGCACATCTGGCCCAGTTCAAGGAAGGCCGCACCCAGATTCAGCGACGCCCACGGGCTCATGGTCCACGGAATCGTGCCTTCGTAACGGTACTGCTTGCCGTCGACAACCAGCATGGCTTCGCCGTCGTGGTACTGCTTGAAGGTCTTGACGCCGAATTCGTGCATCAGCGCATAGACCCGGTCCTGGGTCGGTCCGACCCAGGCGCCACCCTTGTCGATCCACGACCCGTCGTCGCGCGCCACGGTGAAGGTCCGGCCGCCAACCCGGTCCCGTGCCTCCAGCACTGTCACCGAGTGGCCGGCCTGCTTGACTCGAAGCGCCGCGGTCAGACCCGCAAAGCCGCCACCTACAACGCAGACGTCGACGTCGGCCATGGTGACAGGCCTACCGGCAAACGGTTGAGCAGTCAACGCTCGGCCATCATGTCCAGGTGACCGGCAGCGTCTTAATTCCGTGAATGAACTGCGACAGCAGGCGTGCGGGCTCCTCGGTCGCGACGATGTCGGGCATCTCACGGCGCAGCTCGTCGAACACCACCCTGATTTCCCGCCGCGCCAGATTCGCGCCGAGGCAGAAATGGGCGCCGCCGCCGCCGAAGCCGAAATGCGGATTGGGGTTGCGTGCCACGTCGAAGGTCCACGGGTCGGCGAACTTTGCCTCGTCCCGGTTGGCCGAGCAGTACCACAGGGAGACCTTGTCTCCGGTGGCCATCTTGGTGCCACGCAGCTCGATGTCTTGGGTCAGGGTGCGGCGCATATAGACCACCGGGGAGGCCCACCGCACGATCTCCTCGACCGCGCTGGGCGCCAGGCCGTCGAAGTCAGACCACCACCTATCCCGTTGCTCGGGATACCGGGACAATGCCAGCACGCCGTGGCTGATCGCGTTGCGCGTTGTCTCGTTGCCGGCCACCACCAGCAAGATGAAGAACGAGGCGATCTCCGACGACGACAGCCGCTCGCCGTCGACCTCGGCTTCCACCAGGCTGCTCGTCAGATCGTCGTGGTGGTTGACCCGGCGGTCTTCGGCCAGTGCCGTGGCATAGGCGCCGATGTCCATCGACACCTGGATGAACTCGTCGAAATCGGTGGCCAGATCCGGGTCGCCGAAGCCGAGAATCACGTTGGTCCAGTGGAAAATCCGCTGATGGTCCTCGTCGGGAATCCCCATCATGTCGCAAATAATCTGCAATGGCAGTGGCCCGGCGAGTTCGCTGACCAGATCGGCCTGCCGGTCGGGATGGTTGGCGATCATGGATGCGACCAGTCGGTGGGCCCGCTTGCGCACAGCTGCCTCGATGCGGGCGACCACCTTCGGGGTGAAGGCTCTGCTGACGATCGAGCGCAGCCGCTGATGGCGCGGATCGTCCAGCACGATCATCGAGCCGAAGTACTCGGACACCTCTTGGGCCTGCTCGTTGATGGTGATGTTGGGGCTGGAACTGAAGATGTCCGGATGACGGCTGGCGTAGAAGACGTCGTCGTGGGTGGTGAGCGCCCAATGCCCGTTGCCTGACCTGAACCCGGACATATGGACCTCGGGCCAGAACGAGATCGGCGACTCGCGGCGCAAGGTGGCGAAGGCACCGTCGCGAATATCGTCGTCGAGCCCCCAGAAATCCAGTGAGCCCAGTTCAATATCGGCAAGTGGAACCTGCGGCGGAGCCGTCCCATTCACCCGAGTCGCAATCGCCGTCTTGAGGCCCATCTAGACCCTCCCGTCCCGCTTCGCCCTTGAAGGGTGCTACTGGCGAGCCTAGACCGTTGACGGCACCCGGCCCGCTCGTCACCGGGGCGGCGGCGCGCCAGTCGGGCTGGTTGGCGTGCGGGTCAGGCCCGTTTTCGTGTATGAACAAACGGTTCTGCCGGGCTGCCCGGCCGCTGTCGCATCTTTCACCACGTCGCCATCGACCAGGATTCTGCAGGCTATCGTGCCGTCGCCCTGTGCGCTGAGAACGAGCACTTCACCCTCGTAGCCAGTGAATTGCGTCGACCATGGCAATGTCACGTTGGCCTCTTGCCGCTGACCGCCGCGAGTTTGGTACGAGAGGTATTCGGCGATGCCGGAGCTGCCGCTCACCTCGTAGCGAACCTGCGGCGGATCGTTCGTTGCGTGCGCCATACCGCCGGTTATCACACCGCATGTGGCCGCGAACCCGATACAGATAGCAACCAGGATCGAGGGGCCGCGCAGCTGCTTGCGCGGGGTTGGCTCGGCGTTCACTGGACTGGTCATGGTATTCATCGTGACACCAGGAAGACGGCCGGCGGGGGCTTTTTCGGTCCTTAGCTAGCAGCTGTGCGTGGTAGCCCGATCGCGAACATGGTCACCAGCGCAACCAGCTGAATAGCGACCACCACTGCGACGAGCGTGCCGGTGGAGATGTCGTACAGCCAGCCAAGGAGCGCGCCGCCGGCCGCGGTCGCGGCGCCCAGCCCGGCGGCGAACATGCCGTAGGCGCTGGCCCGTCGCGGGCCGGCGACCAAGTCGGCGACCACCCCGCGTAGCGTGGACTCCTGTATTCCGACCGCCGCGCCCCATAGCAACGCGCCAATAACCACCATCGCGACGTTGCCGGCAAAGGCGAACAGCACCACCATCATCGATAGAATCGGCAGGGCGGCAAGGGTTTTCGCGCCGAACCTGTCATAGGTCCAGCCTGAGGCCAACGCTGCCAGCGCATCCGCGGCCATGGCGGCCGCATAGATCACCGGCACCGCCGCGGCGGTCAGTGCGCCGTGGGTGACCATGTGAAACGACAGCAATCCGAACGTGGCAAAGCCGGTCATGGTGATCGAGGTGAACCCGCAGTACAGCCAGAACTTCGCCGGCAGCGCCCAGAGGAGCCGCGCCGAAGGATTGTCGGAGTCAGCGGGATAGTCTTCGTAGCGCTCCGGGCGGGGCACCCGAAACTGCAGCCACACCAGCAGAGCCAGCGTGGCCGCTCCGGGTAGGGCCAGCACACCGAGCGCGGGCGCATAGTCGTTCCCGGTGATCGCGAGCATCCCGGCAACGGCGAGCGGGCCGATCACCGCCCCGACCTGGTCCAGAGCCTCGTGCACGGCGAAACCGCGGCCTCGGCCGGTCACGCTGGTCGCATGCGACAGCAGGGTGTCCTTGGCGGGGCTGCGCACCGCCTTCCCGACCCGTTCGGCGATGACCAGCGCGCACGCCAACCACAGGACGCCCGCGATGCCGAGCAGCGGAACCGTTATCACGGTCAGTGCGTAGCCGCCGGTGGTCCAGGCCCAAAACCGTCGGGTGCGATCGGCCATCGGCCCGGACACCAGCCGCAGACCCAGCGCGGCGGCCTCGCCGACTCCGGTGACCACCCCGACCACCAGGCCGGTCGCTCCCAGCGCGGCCAGCAGCGGCCCGGTGATCGATCGGGCACCTTCGTACACGACGTCGGCCAGCAGGCTGACCACGCCGAATACCGTGACGAACCGCCACGCGCTCAACGCCGGACGGGCGGAGTCGGTGCGGCTCAACGCGACATCACCGTTCGCACCCAACAGATGCTAGGTGCCTGCCGCCGCCACGTTTAGGGTGAAGCCGGGATTGCTGAGTGGGAGGTTGCTGGGGTGATGGCCGAACTCATTTCACAACATGGCGCAGGGCGGGTTCCAAAACGGGTAGTTGTCTGGGGTACCGGCTTCGTGGGCAAGATGGTGATCACCGAGATCGTCAAGCATCCGCTGTTCGAGTTGGTCGGTGTAGGCGTCAGCAACCCCGCCAAGGTCGGCCGCGACGTCGGCGACATCTGTGGGTTGGCCGAACCGGTAGGCATCACCGCCACCGACGACGTCGAGGCCCTGATCGCGCTGGAACCCGATGCTTTGGTGCACTACGGCCCGACAGCCATGCACGCAACGGACAATATCTCGCTGATCACCCGCTTCCTGCGGGCCGGTATCGACGTGTGTTCGACCGCGATGACACCGTGGGTCTGGCCGACGATGCACCTCAACCCGCCGCAGTGGATCGAGCCCATCACGGCAGCCTGCGAGTTGGGGGAGTCGTCCTGCTTCACCACCGGTATCGACCCCGGATTCGCCAACGACCTGTTTCCGATGACTCTGATGGGCCTGTGTTCGGAGGTACGGCGGGTGCGTGCGTCGGAATTGCTGGACTACACCAACTACGAGGGCGACTACGAAAAGGAGATGGGTATCGGTCGCGAGCCCGAGTTCAGCCCGATGCTGGAAAACCGCGACGTGTTGATCTTCGCGTGGGGCGCCACCGTCCCGATGATCGCCCACGCCGCCGGCATTCTTCTCGACGAGATCACCACCACCTGGGACAAATGGGTGACGCCCACCGAGCGCAGCAGCGCGAAGGGTGTCATCAAGTCCGGACACGTCGCTGCGGTCCGGTTCACCATTAATGGGATCTATCAGGGCGAGACGCGAATCCAGCTCGAACACGTCAACCGGATCGGCCACGACGCCGCCCCCGACTGGCCGTCGGGCACCGACGACGACGTTTATCGGGTGGACATCGAAGGCACCCCGAGCATCTCGTCCGAAACCGCATTCCGGTTCACCGACGGTTCGGGCCGGGATGCGGCCACGGCCGGGTGCTTGGCCACCGGGATGCGGGCGCTCAACGCGGTCCCGGCGGTCAACGACTTGCCGCCGGGCTGGGTTACCGCGCTGGACCTGCCTTTGATCGCCGGCGCGGGCACCATTCGCTGACCGGCCGGATATTGCGGCAAGTGTCGACATGCAGCCCACGCATAGCCGGCGTAGAGATTGGCTATAGGTATACCCGAAACAATTCGAGCTAGGCGGGTGCGGCGAGCCGCCGGACACGGGGATTGGATCACATGGCAGAAGGGGCGAGGCCGGCACTGGGCTTGTCGATCGGTGCCACCAATCTGGCTGCCGTGACTGCCGGTCAATCCATCACGCGTAAACCCGTATTGACGCTGTATCGGCAGCGCCCGCCCGAGGTCGGTGTGCCGTCGGAGAACCCGAGGCTGGACGAGCCTGGCCTGGTGATCACCGACTTCGTGGACCGGGTGGGCGATCCGATCGGAATCGTGGCCGCCGACGGCTCGGTGCACCGCAGCGAGGCGCTGGTCGCCGATGCATTGCGGGCGCTCGCCTACACGGCCACCGGCGGTCGCCCGCTACCCGAAGGTGTCGCGGTAACCTATCCCGCCCACTGGGCGTCAGCTGCGGTGGACGCGTTGGGTGTCGCGCTGCGCCGAGTGTCGGAGTGGTCGCACGGGGCCTCGGACAAGGCGGCGCCACTGTCGCTGATCCCTGACTCCGCGGCCGCGTTGTACGCGGTGCGGGCGAACCCGGGCATACCGGCCCGCGGGATCATCGCGGTGTGCGATTTCGGTGGCAGCGGGACCAGCATCACCGTGGTCGACGCCGCAGACGAGTATCGGCCGGTGGCCGCTACGGTGCGCCATCACGATTTCTCCGGGGATCTGATCGATCAGTCGCTGTTGAGCTACGTCATGTCCGAACTGCCGAGCACGGGGTCGTTCGATCCGTCCGGCACCTCGGCGATCGGGTCGCTGACCAGGCTGCGGACGGCCTGCCGCAAGGCCAAGGAGCAGCTCTCGTCGACCACCGTGACCACGCTGACCGACGAGTTGCCCGGGATGCACGGCGACATCCGGCTCACCAGGAACGAACTCGAGGACGCGATCCGCGCCTCGCTGGACGACTTGGGTAAGGCCTTGGAACATGCATTGGCGCGCCGCGAAATCCGCGTGGCGGATTTGGCTGCGATCGTCTCCGTGGGCGGCGGAGCAAACATCCCGGCGGTCACCACGACGCTGTCCGGACGCTTTTGTGTACCGGTGGTCACGACGCCTCGCCCGCAATTGACGGCCGCTATCGGCGGCGCGTTGCGGGCGGCACGCGGACCGGGCGACACCAGCCCAACGGTGCTGACCCCGGCCGCGTCGGCAACCGTGGCCGCGCCGGCGGCGCCGGCGCAGGAATCGGTCCCAACGGCAATGGCCGGCTCGCCGGTATCGGGCCTACCGCCCGCTTTGGCCTGGTCAGAGGCCGACGACGACTCCCAAATTCTGCCGGTCGGCACGGGCTTCACGGCGGCCCGCCCGCAGCTGACATTCGACCACGATGCCCACCCGGAGCCGGAGCCCAAGTCCCCGGCGATCCCGTGGTATCGCCTGCCGGCGGTGATCATCATCAGCGCGACGGTGGCGGTGTTGCTGGTGGGCACCGCTGTGGCCATCGCGTTGTCCTCGGGCGACAAACCGACGGCACCGGGGCAGCAGCAGGAGCCAAGGGTGACCACCACCCCGGCACCGCCCGCTGCCCCGGCGCCCACATCCGATGCCCCAGCACCAGAACCCGCACCGGCGCCGCAAGCGCCGGCTACCGGTGAGCCCGCGCCGCCGGCCCAGCCCCCGCCCCGGCCGCCGCAGGCAACGAATGCACCGCCCACCACGACTGACGTCACGAGCCCGCCACCGACGCCCACGACGACGCCAGTCACCACCCAGCCGCCGCTGACCACCACGCCACCGGCGACCACCCAGCCGCCCGCGCCTACTTCCCCCAGTCCGCCGCTGATCCCGCCGATCCCGCCGATTCCGCCGATTCCGGACATACCGCAGATCCCCGGGGTTGGCTCAGTCCCCGGGATGCCCCAGTTTCCCGGGATCGGGCAGTGAGTTCAATTTCGGGTAGCTGACACCGGTGAGCTGCTCGGAGACCTCCCATAGCCGGGTGCCGTCAGCGTCGTTGCGGGCTCGTGCGGGCACCTTGGCCTCTCGCACGCCGCCGCCGGCGACCTCGTAGAAGCCGCGTGGGCCATAGAACACGCCACCCTCGGCTTGCGGCGTGGCGGCTGCGTACAGCGCGGGCAGGATCCCTTCTTCGATCTCCTGCCAGAGGAAGGGCGCCAAACGCCAGGACGTCTTGTACAGGCGCTCCATCGGTGCCGGCTTGTCGCGGCCGTGGGACGGTCCGGCGACCTGCAGGTTGGTCTTGGTCAAGCCGGGATGCGCGGCGTTGGAAACGACGCCCCAGCCGGCCGCGCGGCTGCGGCGGTCCAGCTCACGGGCGAACATCAAGACCGCCAGCTTCGACTGGCCGTAGGCCGTCATCGGGGCGTACGACTTCTCGAACTGCAGGTCGTCGAAGTGGATGCGGCCGCGGCGGGCCGCCAGGCTGCTCAACGAGACGACGCGCGCGCGTCGCGTCGCCCGCAACAGCGGCAGCACGTGCGCGGTCAGCGCGAAGTGTCCGAGATGGTTACTGCCGAACTGCAACTCGAAGCCGTCGGCAGTGGTATCGCGTTCCGGTGGGGTCATGACACCTGCGTTGTTGACCAGGATGTCGATCGGACGCCCGTCGGCGTTGAGTTGTTCACCCAAAGCGGCGACCGACGCCAGTGACGACAGGTCGAGGGCCTTGATGGTCAGCTTCGCATCGGGAACCGTCGTGCGGATTTTCTCGATCGCCGCCTCGCCCTTGGCGCGATTACGGATCGCCATGACGACGTCGGCGCCGGCCGCCGACAGCCGCCGGGCCAATCCGAATCCCAGACCGCTGTTGGCGCCGGTGATGATTGCCAGTTTCCCGGATAGATCGGGCACCGTGGCGACGAGATCGTTGGCCATGCAGATCACTCCTTTCCGGTGGTTCAGACCGCGGGCCTGGACTGGCCTCGTCCCAGTGTGCTCTTTGCCTCGCCGTCGGCGTATCCGACCGGCATTCTGGTCGGCATGGCGTTGCAGTCCGGTGCCCGGCTACCACGGGTCGTCGGTTGTGCCGTGGCATTGGTCCTCGGCGGGTTACCCGCGCTCGCCTTTCCCGCGCCATCGTGGTGGTGGCTGGCCTGGTTCGGCCTGATCCCGCTGCTCTTGGTGGTGCGGGCCGCGCCCACGCCGTCGGAGGGTGCGCTACGGGCTTGGGCGGGTGGTGGCGGATTTGTGCTGATCACCCAGTACTGGCTGGCGACCAGCATTGGTCCGATGCTGGTGCTGTTCGCCGCCGGCCTGGGAGTGCTGTGGCTGCCGTGGGGGTGGATGGCGCAGCGGCTGTTGTCGGTGCCGGTCACCACCGGGCGTGCGGTTGCCGCCCTGGTCATGTTGCCCAGCGCGTGGGTGGCGGCCGAAGCGATGCGGTCTTGGCCGTCACTGGGCGGTCCGTGGGCGCTGCTGGGCGCCTCGCAATGGAACCAGCCCGTCACGCTGGCGTCGGCCTCCTTGGGTGGGGTGTGGCTGACGAGTTTCCTTCTGGTGGCGACGAATACCGCTGTCGCGTGCGTGATCGTGTGCCCAGAACTGCGCGGCCGGTTGGTCGCGCTGGGCTGTGCGGTCGCGTGCGCGGGACTCGGCCCGGCCTGGCACCTGCTGGGTCCGGTGCCGGCCGGAGGTCCGACGGTGCGCGTGGCGCTGGTACAGATCGGCGAAATCGCCGATTCGGCTGCCCGGCTGGCGGCCGGTGAAGCCATCACCGCGGCCGTCGCGGCCCAGCGGCCGGACCTGGTGATCTGGGGAGAGAGCAGCGTCGGACAAGACCTGACCAGCCACCCCGAGGTCCTGGCTCGCCTGGCCGAGCTGTCCGGGCGGGTGGGCGCGGACTTGCTGGTCAACGTCGACGCGCCGGCGCCGAGCGGGGGAATCTACAAGTCGGCGGTGCTCATCGGCCCGCACGGAGCTGTGGGCAGCTACCGGAAAACCCGCCTGGTTCCGTTCGGCGAATATGTGCCGCTGCGGCCGCTTTTGGGCTGGGTCACCCGCTTCAGCAAGGCGGCCGCCCAGGATCGGCAGCGCGGGACCGGGCCGGTGGTGTTGTCGGTGAACTCCCTGGATATTGGGCCGCTGGTCAGCTACGAAACAACCTTCCCCGATCTCGCCCGCCGCGAAGCGCGGCTCGGGGCGGCGCTATTGGTGTACCAGAGTTCCACCTCGACATTTCAGGGGAGTTGGGCGCAGCCGCAGTTGGCCGCCCAGCCCGCGGTGCGGGCCGTGGAAGTGGGCCTCCCGGCGGTGCACGTTGGCTTGTCCGGCGACAGCTCGGCCTTCGATGCCCGGGGCCGCCGGCTGGTGTGGTGCCCCTCGGACTTCAGCGGTGCCACCGTGGTCAACGTTGCGTTGGGATCGAATGTCACGCTCTACCAACGGTTGGGTGACTGGGTGCCGGTGACGGCGTTGGTGGTCCTGGGCGCCGGCCTTGCCGTTTTGCTGCGCCGGCGCTTCGCTCGCGTGACAGACTGCGTTGATGAGTAGCGCACGGCTCGCCAAGATTTCGCTGGCCGCCGCCGTCGTGATGTTGGTAGTGTCGGTGGCCGGCTTCCTCATCACCTTGGTGCTCAACGCCTTCTTCCTGGACAAATACAACGCCTACGGCGAGGTGCCCATCCCGGGATCGGGCAGCCTGCAGTTGCCCGCGGGTGAGGTCACCGTTAGCCTGCACACCTTGATCATCGGCCGCCCCAATGGGGGTGGCCTGCCGGTGCCGCCACTTGGGATCTCGATCGACCCGCCCGAGGGTGTGCCGCAACCAGTGGTCGCGGAAAGCATCGGCAGCACAACGACCGTCAACAACGACGCGCATGTGCGGTTGTGGATGGTACAGATCCCCGTCGACGGTACCTACCACATCACGACCGACGGACAGGTCGGCGGATACATCAATCCGCGACTGGCTTTCGGTCACCAGAGTTCATACGGCTATCTGGTCTGGATGTTCGTAGCCCTATTCGTCGTCGGCCTGATCGATGTGGCGTTATCGGTGATGTGGATGGCCCGCTCGCGGCGGACGGTCGCCGCGAAACGCTACCTTGCCGCGTCGCCGAGTGTGTCGGTGGCGCCCTACGAATCCACCGGCCAGGGAGTCAGGGTGGAGCAACTGAAAACCCTAACGGCGCTTAGGGATTCCGGGGCACTGACCGAGGAAGAGTTCCAGACCGAGAAGCGCCGAATCCTGGACCATTGACCCCGAGGGCGCGTGCTTGTACGTCGACACGCCGATATGACTGACATTCTGTGCGCGCTCGCGCACCGGGAGACCTAGTGCCCTCGGGCGACCCATTCCTCGTAGTGGACGATCTCGTCGCCGACGGTGGTGCTGTCGCCGTGGCCGGTATGCACGACGGTGTCGCCGGGCAACGTCCCGAGCCGCCCGGATATCGACCGCAGTATCGTCGGGAAATCGGAGAACGAGCGCCCGGTCGCGCCCGGCCCGCCGGAGAAGAGTGTGTCGCCGCTGAACACCACGTTCAGCTCCGGGGCGTACCAGCACACCGATCCGGGGGAGTGGCCCGGTGTGTGCAACGCGCGCAACTCCGTCCCGGCCACGCGCAATGTGTCACCGTCGGAAACAGCACGGAAGTCCTTGTCCGGATGGGTCATCCGCCACAGCACAGCATCGCCGGGGTGTAGCAGCACCGGCGCGTCGAGCGCCTGACCGAGCTCGGGTGCCACCGACACGTGATCGTTGTGGCCGTGCGTACATACCACCGCAACCACGTTGCGACCATCCACGGCATCGATGATCGGCGTCGCGTCGTGGGCGGCGTCGAAAATCAGGACATCGGTGTCGTCACCAACCAGCCAGATGTTGTTGTCGACTTCCCAACTGCCACCATCGAGTTCGAAGGTTCCATGGGTGATCACCCGGTCGATCGCGACCACTACAACACCACCACCGAACGCAGCACCTTACCGTCGTGCATCTTGTGGAATGCCTCCTCGATGCCGTCGAGCCCGATACGTTCGGAGACAAACTGTTCCAGCGGAAGCCGGCCCTGCAGGTAGAGGTCGATCAGGGTGGGGAAGTCGCGTTCGGGCAGGCAATCGCCATACCACGACGACTTCAGCGCGCCGCCGTGCGAGAAGAAGTCCACTAGCGGCATGTCCAAACGCATATCGGGGGTCGGTACACCCACCAGCACGACGGTTCCGGCCAGGTCGCGCGCATAGAAGGCCTGCTGCCAGGTTTCCGGCCGGCCGACGGCGTCAATCACCACGTCGGCGCCGAACCCCCCGGTGAGGTCCTGGATCGTTTTGACGACGTCGAGTTCGCGCGCGTTGACCGTGTGGGTGGCACCAAACTTGCGGGCCCAGTCCAGTTTTGTGTGGTCGGTGTCGACCGCGATGATCCGCTTGGCGCCGACCAGCGCGGCGCCCGCGATCGCGGCATCGCCCACGCCGCCGCAGCCGATCACCGCGACGGTGTCATCGCGGGTGACAGCACCGGTGTTGACGGCGGCGCCCAGGCCGGCCATCACTCCACAACCCAGCAGGCCGGCGACGGCGGGATCGGCCGCGGGATCGACTTTGGTGCATTGACCGGAGTGCACCAGCGTCTTGTCGGCAAACGCCCCGATGCCCAGCGCCGGGGTGAGTTCGGTGCCGTCGGCCAGCGTCATTTTCTGCTCGGCGTTGAAGGTGTCGAAGCAGTAGCGGGGCCGGCCCCGTTTGCAGGCCCGACACTGGCCGCACACGGCGCGCCAGTTCAGGATCACGAAGTCGCCCGGCGCGACCGCCCCCACCCCGGGCCCGACGGCTTCCACCGTGCCCGCGGCCTCGTGGCCGAGCAGGAACGGGTATTCGTCGTTGATGCCGCCCTCGCGGTAGGTCAGGTCGGTGTGGCACACCCCGCAGGCGGTGACGTCGACCACGGCCTCACCGGGACCGGGATCCGGGACGACGATGTCCACCAGCTCAACGGGTTCGCCCTTTTTTCGTGAGATCACGCCGCGCACTGTCTGACTCATGGGCTCCAACCTACTGTCGGGCGTCTTCGCGGCCAGCTGACCCCGGTGTAGCGTCGCTGGGCATGACGGCACTCGAGACCACCGAAGAATTCGGCAACCGTTTTGTCGCGGCCATCGACAGTGCCGGTTTGGCGATCCTGGTGAGTGTTGGACACCAGACCGGTCTGCTGGACACAATGGCCGGGCTTCCGCCGGCCACCAGCACGCAGATCGCTGACGCCGCGGGCCTGGATGAGCGCTACGTCCGGGAATGGCTGGGCGGCATGACTACCGGGCAGATCGTCGAGTACGACGCCGAGACCGCGACCTACTCGTTGCCTGCTCACCGCGCGGGGGTGCTGACCCGTGCGGCAGGGCCGCATAACCTCGCGGCCATAGCCCAGTTCGTTGCGCTGCTCGGTGAGGTCGAACAAAAGGTCATCCGCTGCTTCCGGGAAGGCGGCGGTGTCCCCTACAGCGAATACCCACGCTTCCACAAGCTGATGGCCGAGATGAGCGGAATGGTGTTCGACAGTGCCCTGATCGACGTGGTGTTACCGCTGGTCGATGGCCTTCCGGACCGCCTGCGGTCCGGAGCGGACGTGGCCGATTTCGGTTGTGGCAGCGGCCATGCGGTCAACCTGATGGCGCAGGCGTTCCCGGCGAGTCGCTTCACCGGCATCGACTTTTCCGACGAGGCCGTCGCGACCGGGACCCAGGAGGCAGCTCGGCTGGGCCTAGGAAACGCAACCTTCGAGCGCGATGATCTCAGCACGCTGGACAAGGTCGAGGCTTTCGACGTCATCACCGCATTCGACGCCATTCACGATCAGGCACAGCCTGCCCGTGTCCTGGAGAACATCTATCGCGCACTGCGACCCGGTGGTGTGCTGCTGATGGTCGACATCAAGGCATCGAGCCGGCTGGAAGACAATGTCGGCGTCCCGCTGAGCACCTACCTGTACACGACCTCGATGATGCACTGCATGACGGTGTCCTTGGCGCTGGACGGCGTCGGATTGGGGACGGTGTGGGGTGAGCAGTTGGCCGCCTCGATGCTCGGCGACGCCGGCTTTGACGAGGTGACGGTGGCCGAGATCGAGTCGGATGTGTTGAACAACTACTACGTCGCCCGGAAGTGACGCGCCCGACCCGATGACCGCTCTCGAGGTGCTTGACGACTGGCCGGTTCCGGCTGCTGCCGCCGCGATTATCGGACCCACCGGGGTGCTCGCCACCCACGGCGACACTGCGCGGCCGTTCGCGCTGGCGTCGGTCACCAAGCCGCTGGTGGCCCGGGCCGCACAGATCGCCGTCGAGGAAGGCGTCGTCGACCTCGACACCGCGGCCGGCCCGTCCGGCTCCACGGTCCGTCACCTGCTGGCGCACACATCGGGGTTGGCGATGCATTCGAATCACAGGCTCACGAAGCCCGGCGTCCGCCGGATGTATTCCAACTACGGCTTTAGGGTGCTAGCGGAGACGGTGCAGCGGGAGTCGGGCATCGAGTTCACTGGTTACCTCACCGAGGCCGTGTTCGAACCCCTGGGCATGGCCGCCAGCCGGTTGGATGACGGTGCGTGGGCAGCCGGGTTCGGCGCGACCTCGACCATTGCGGACCTGGTGGCGTTCGCGGGTGATCTGCTGCGTCCGTCGACGGTCTCGGCCCAGATGCATGCCGATGCGACCGCGGTGCAGTTTCCCGGCCTGGACGGTGTGTTGCCCGGCTACGGCGTGCAGCGGCCCAACGATTGGGGGCTGGGCTTTGAGATCAGGAACGCGAAATCGCCGCACTGGACGGGCGAGCGCAACTCCTCGCGCACCTTCGGCCATTTCGGCCAATCAGGTGGTTTCATCTGGGCGGATCCCGAGGCGGACCTGGCCCTGGTGGTCCTCACCGAGCGCGATTTCGGCGAGTGGGCGTTGGACCTGTGGCCCGCGATTTCCGACTCGGTTCTAGCTGAGTACACGCGAAATGGAACTGCACACTAGCGCAACACGGGTATCACAAGGCACAATAGACACGCACGACACATAATTTTCATTGCGAGCATCCTGCTTGTCGGGTTCACCAGGTCGTTGGGGAAGACGTCCCTCGTGGAACCGAAGGAGCAGCAGATGCGTGCGTCGAATCAATTCGCCGACGTGACGTCCGGCGTGGTGTACATCCACGCCTCGCCCGCGGCGGTGTGCCCGCATGTCGAGTGGGCGTTGTCGTCGACCCTGCAGGCCAAGGCGAACCTGATCTGGACGCCGCAGCCGGCGATGCCCGGCCAGTTGCGGGCGGTCACCAACTGGGTAGGGCCGGTGGGCACCGGCGCCCGGTTGGCCAACGCCCTGCGCTCCTGGTCGGTGCTGCGGTTCGAGGTCACCGAAGATCCCAGTCCCGGAGTCGACGGCCAGCGGTTCAGCCACACCCCCCAGCTGGGGTTGTGGAGCGGTTCGATGAGCGCCAACGGCGACATCATGGTGGGCGAGATGCGGCTGCGAGCGATGATGGCCCAAGGCGCCGACACACTCGCCGCCGAACTGGATTCGGTGTTGGGTACGGCCTGGGACGAGGCGCTCGAGGTGTATCGCGACGGTGGCGACGCCGGTGAGGTGACTTGGCTGAGCCGGGGAGTTGGCTAGGAAGGGTTATCCCGGTCGGGCAGAAACCGGCATTTCGACAGTGCCCTTACAGGCGCCGCTGGAAATGTCGGTATGGAAGCTGCCGGTGAGGATCCCACCAGGCCCGGGTGTATAAACCGTGACGGATTCCGCGGGGTTGTATTCGATGCTGCCGTCCGGCAGCAGACAGTCCCATTGCCAACTGATCTCCCGTACCCATTCAGACCCGTTCCAGGTGTATTCGATTGGCCGCGGAATGAACTCGTGTTTGGGCGGCGGCGGGTCGATCACCGTCGCGATACACGCGCCTGATGAGCAGCTCGAGCTGAACGTGTAACTCATCATGTGCGAAGGTTCCGGTTGGCTGGCCGCCATGCTGGTGCCGGTCTTCTCATTGGCCGACAACGTCAGGAGGTACAGCCCGTTCCAGGACGGTTCCTCGGCGGCTATCGCCTTCGGGGCCAGCGTCGGCGCGAGTGCAAGTGATAGCGAACCCGCTAGCGCCGCAGCCGCCAAGGCGAGAATTGCATTCTTAGGGTGCCCGGACATCATTTCCTCCCGTAGAGCGGGTTTGAATTGATGTCGCGTTTCGTGACCCGGTCGTTACACGACGGCTTACGAGTGGTGCGGGCGCAAAACCTGTAGCGCGGCCGGCACAGCGGAGATCTCGGCGGGCAGCGGGCAGGCGAAGTCGCCGTCGGCGTACACGTTGATACCGGGGCACTCGACAACGATGGTCTTGGCGCGTGCCGTGATCACCTCGTCCAGCTCGGTATGGGTGCCTTTGAGCGCGGTGGGGAAAAAGCGGAGCAGCCTGGTGCGGGATCCCGCCTTCACCACGGTGATATCGAGCAGGCCATCGCGGTGATCGGCGTTGGGACAGATCAACAACCCGCCGCCGTAGCTGCGGGTATTGCCGATGGCCGCCAGCGTCAGGTCGGCGACGATTTCTTCGGCGCCGTCGAGCACCAGCCGGAACGGCAACGGCCGCAGCTGCATCAATTCGGCGACCATGGCGATGTAATAGCGTAGTCGTCCGTGTGGCCAGCGCATCCGGTTGGCGCGATCGGTGACCAACGAGTCGAATCCGGTTGCCGCCACGGTGCCGAACCACTTGTCCCGCATTTTGCGGCCGTTGCCGTTGCTGATTCGGCCCAAGTCAATGGTTTCTGTCCAGCCGTCGACCACGATGTCCGCGGCAGCCTCGGGATTCTTTGTGGGAACCCCGAATTCACGGGCGTGATCGTTACCGGTGCCCGCCGGAATGATCCCCAGCGGAACATCGGTGCCCGCCAACACCTGCAGCGCGTTGGAGATGACGCCGTCACCGCCGGTGACAACGACCGCGTCGGTGCCCTTCTCGACTGCCGCGGCGACCAGATAGCCCGCATCCTCGGCATCCTCGCCGACGATCTCGACGACCTCCACACCGCGATGCTTCAGTCGGGCGATCGCGACCTGCGCGGCGGGTACCGCGGCGCCGTGCCCGGACAGGGGGTTGGTCAGCGCGGTGACCTTACCGATCTCGCGTCGGCGCAGTTGCCCGCCGGTCGGGTTGTCTCGGGTCACGGAATCAGCTTGCCGGGATTGAGAATTCCGGCCGGATCCAGCGTCGCCTTTACCGCCCGCAACAGTTGCACGCCCAGATCGCCCACCTCGTCGCGCATCCACGGGCGGTGGTCGGCGCCCACCGCATGGTGATGGGTGATGGTTCCGCCGGTGGCCATGATGGCGTCGGACGCGGCCTTCTTGGCGGCCAGCCACTGCGTGATCGGATTGCCCCGCTGCCCGGCGACGACGGTGAAATACAACGAAGCGCCGGTGGGATACACGTGGGACACGTGGCACATTACCAGCGCCGGTGTGCCCGATTCGGTCAGCGAGGTGGTGAGTGCTTCGGTGACAGCGGTCTTCAACGCCGCGATGTTGGACCACTCGGTGGCGGTCTCGAGGGTTTCGCAGAGCGCACCTGCCGATAGCAGCGAGTCGCGCAGGTATGGTGCGGCGAACCGCCCCCGCTGCCAGGCTTGCGCCGGTCCCTCACCCAGCGACGTGCCGCCATGAGCTTCCAGCAATGCGCGAGTTTCGGCATGCCTGCTCTCGGCGTGTTGCGGGGTGCCCTCGAACAAGGTGATGCCCAGGCAGCCTCCGGTGATCTGGTTGTCCCCGATTGCTTCGGTGGTGGCGAGGTTGACTCCGGTCTCGGCCTCGTCGGAAAGCCGGATGACGGTGGGGCCGGTGCCGGTCTGGGTGATGGCACGCAGCGCCGCAACGCCGGTGGCGAAGTCGGGGAACGACCATGCCTCGTACCGGGTCGTTTCCGGCACCCGGTGTACCCGCAGCCGCACCCGGGTGATGACGCCGAGGGTGCCTTCCGAGCCGATCAGCACCTGGCGCAGGTCGGGGCCGGCCGCCGAGGCCGGCACCCGGCCCAGGTCGAGTACGCCCACCGGAGTGATCATCCGCAGTCCGAGGATCATGTCGTTGAACCGGCCGTAGCCGGCCGAGTCCTGGCCGGACGACCGGGTCGCCGCGAAACCTCCGATGGTGGCGAACTCAAAGCTCTGCGGGAAGTGCCCGAGCGAGAAGCCGTGTTCGCCGAGCAGGCGTTCGGCCTCCGGGCCGGTGACGCCGGCGCCCAGCTCGGCCGCACCGGACACTTCGTCGAGGGTCAGGAGTTGGTTGAACCGTCGCAAATCCAGCGACACCACGGCACCGAACTCGCCACGGATGGGATCGAGCCCACCGACGACGTTGGTGCCCCCGCCGAACGGAACGACGGCAATGCCGTGTTCGGAGCAATAGCGCAGAATTGCGCCCACGGAGTCCTCACCGTCGGGACCGCCGGGGAGCAACACCGCGTCTGGCGCATCCTGCACCCCGGAGTCCTTGCGCCGCAACATGTCCGGTGTGGATTTGCCGCCGGCATGCAGTAACCGGTCGCGGTCGTCGGCGCGGAAGTACTCCGCGCCGACGATCTCCGCCAGCGCGGCTTGGTCCGCCTGTGACAGGGCGGACGGGCGCAGCTTTACCTGCTCGGGGTCGAGTTCGGCCTCGTCCGAATCCTCAAGGCCCACAACCTGCTTCAGTAACGACCGGATTCCGTCGGAAAGTGGCTTGGCTGCGGCGGGATCTCCCCACGCGTTCCACTTCATTGGCGGAAGGAGTTCCTCGAGGTGCGACATGCGTTACAGTATTACATATGCTGTCAATGAGTAATGCTCGTGCAGACACCGGAGACCGCATACTGCAGGCCGCCGCGAGCTGCGTTCGGGACTACGGCGTGGACCGGGTGACGCTTGCTGAGATTGCCCGGCGCGCCGGTGTGAGCCGCCCGACCGTGTACCGCCGCTGGCCGGATACCCGGTCGATCATGTCGGCTTTGCTGACCAGCTATATCACCGACGTGCTGCGGGATGTGCCCCTTGACGGGGACGACCGGGAAGCGCTGGTAAAGCAGGTTGTCGCGGTCGCCGACCGGCTACGGCGTGACGAACTGATTATGTCGGTAATGCGCTCGGAGCTGGGCAAGGTGTACATCACCGAGCGGCTCGGGGCCAGTCAGCAGTTCCTGGTCGCGGGGTTGACCGCCAGGTTGAAGATTGCGCAGCAGTTGGGCAGCGTCCGCTCCGGGGACCCGCGTCGACTCGCGACGATGGTGTTGCTGATCGCCCAGTCGACCATCCAGTCCGCCGACATCGTCAGTTCGATCCTGGATTCCGAAGCGCTGGCCGAGGAACTCACCTACTCGCTGAACGGATACCTGGCCTGATGCCCGATCCAACCGCGTTGTCGGCCGCGCGCCGTTCCGCCGATCTGGCCGCAATCGCTGACGGTGCGCACCTCGACGTCGTCGTCATCGGCGGCGGAATCACCGGGGTCGGGATCGCACTGGACGCCGCGTCCCGAGGTCTGCGAGTGGCGCTGGTGGAAAAGCACGATCTGGCGTTCGGCACCAGCCGCTGGAGTTCGAAGCTGGTGCATGGCGGGCTGCGCTATCTTGCCAGCGGCAACGTGGGAATTGCCCGGCGCAGTGCTATTGAACGCGGAATCTTGATGACGCGCAACGCCCCTCACCTCGTTCATGCGATGCCACAACTCGTCCCGTTGCTGCCGTCGATGGGTCGCGTCCAGCGCGCCTTGGTGCGCACCGGATTTCTGGCTGGCGACGCTTTGCGAATGCTGGCGTGCACGTCGTCCGCGACGCTGCCGCGGTCGCGCAGAATTCCAGCCCAGCGCGTCCTGGAAATGGCTCCGACCGTGCAGCGGGACGGCCTTGATGGTGGTTTGCTCGCCTACGACGGGCAATTGATCGATGACGCCCGACTGGTCACTGTGGTTGCGCGCACCGCGGCACAATACGGCGCCCGGATCCTCACCCACGTGGCCGCCTCCGAAGCGACCGGCACCTCGGTGCGATTGACCGACCAGCGCAGCGGACAATCGTTCGATGCGTCGGCTCGCGCCGTCATCAACGCCGCAGGCGTGTGGGCGGGCGAGATCGACGGTTCGCTGAAGTTGCGGCCCAGCCGCGGGACCCATCTCGTCTTCCATTCCAGTGCCTTCGCCAATCCTACTGCGGCGCTGACTATTCCGATTCCTGGCGAGCTCAACCGCTTCGTGTTCGCGATGCCCGAGCAGCTGGGCCGGGTGTATCTAGGGTTGACCGATGAAGATGCGCCCGGCCCGATTCCCGATGTGCCCGAACCGTCTGCGGAGGAGATCGTGTTCCTGTTGGACACGGTCAACACCGCGTTGGGGACCGCGGTGCAAGCTTCCGATGTCATCGGCGCTTACGCCGGCCTGCGGCCGTTGATTGACACCGGCAGTGCTGGTTTCGAGGGCCGTACCGCCGATGTTTCGCGCAACCACGCCGTGATTGAGTCGCCCTCGGGAGTGATCAGTGTGGTGGGTGGCAAGCTGACCGAATACCGCTACATGGCGGAGGACGTCCTGGATCGCGCCATCAGCCTGCGGCACTTGCCCGCCGCAGAATGCCGGACGCGTAATCTGCCGCTGATCGGGGCGCCGGCTAATCCCGGGCCGGCAGGTCAGCTACCGAAGGGATCGGGCGCTGGCTTGCCCGAGTCGATGGTCGCGCGTTACGGGGCCGAGGCAGCCAGCGTCGTCCGCGCTGCCACCTGTGAGCGGCCCACCGAGCCGGTCGCGGACGGCATCGACGTGACCCGGGCGGAGTTCGAATACGCGGTGACCCACGAGGGCGCGCTGGATGTCGACGACATCCTCGATCGCCGGACCCGGATCGGTCTGGTACCGCGCGATCGAGAGCGGGTAGTTTCCGTGGCCGAGGAATTTCTCGCGGGAGTGAGTTAGTCGTCGAGCAGACACAGAATCGCACGCCGCACGGCGGCCATGTGCGATTCCGTGTCTGCTCGCCAGCGTCAGCTGGCTATGCGCAGGCGGTCCAGTTGGGTGGTGATTCGCGCGGCGAGGCGGTCAGGCTGCCGCCTTACGTCATTGACGACGATCGGAACAATCGTCCACCCTAGCTCCTGGATCCCGCCCCAGCGCATCTTGTCTCGAAGCATTTCGCTCGGCCCTGCATGCCAGGTGATGCTTTCGTATTCGGCTGCGAGACGCACTTCAGGCCAAGCGAAGTCGACTCGCCACAGCTCGCCACCACGACCGTGGATCGGATATTGGAGCTCCGGAAGCGGCAACCCGTTGTCGATCATGACGAGCCGGGCCTCGCTTTCCATCGCGGACTCCGCACGTCCGTCGGCGAAGGGCAAGAGTTCGCGCACGGCGATGATGCCTCGACGTCCTCGCTGGTCAGCGATGGCGCTTTCAATGTCGTTGCGGGTGCACTGCATTGAACGCATTGCGGCGTCGAGTGTTGCCAGTGCTCGCGGACGGCGCAGTTGCCTTGCGACCTCGACGGCGGTCCATGCCGGTGCGGTCGCGAGACGGCCCGCCACCCGCCGGAGCCGGGCACCGATGCGTTGGTGAACCATCAGACCGACCGCGGGACGCATCCGTACTCCAGGATCGAGCACGTGAACGGCAGCGGTGTTTTCCGTGTCGAACCCATACAACGCGGCGGCAGTGCCCATGCATGCCACAGCTGGCCGGCCCATGAAGACGTCGAGTGCTGCCAAGCGGCCCAACAGATCTGGTTCCTCGGCTGCATAGACCCCATACCAGACGCGAACGAGCACGCCGTTTTTGACTTGGGTGTCGAGCTGTTGACGCGTCATGACGGTCAGCAGTTGCGCGGTGGTGGCGAAACCGCCGGCCCTGTCCAGGAGCTTGAGCCCATCGGCATGCACCGCGAAAGCATGCGGGCGCCAAGTCGCATCCGCGAGTCACCCCTGGGGACAACCGCGTGAGCAGACACAGAATCGCACGTGGGAGGCCTTGGTAGTGCGATTCTCTGTCTGCTCGCGCGAAAGCGCGATTACAGCGGAATGTTCTTGTGCCGGCCGCGGCGTGCTGGCGCTTGAGCCAGCGCTTCGGTGAGTTTGCTGCGAGTGTGCGCCGGGTCAATCTTCTCGTCCACGACTCCGATGTCGATGGCGCTTTCGACACCGCCGGCGATCCGCTCGTGCTCGGCGGCCAGCTCGTCGTGCAGTGCTTCACGTTCATGCTCGGGTGCGGCGGCCAACTTCTTCTTGTGCAGGATGCCGACGGCCGCCTTGGCGCCCATCACCGCTACCTCTGCGTCCGGCCAGGCGAACACCTTGGTCGCGTTCAACGAGCGGGAGTTCATCGCAATGTAGGCCCCGCCGTATGTCTTTCGGGTGACCAGCGTGACGCGCGGAACGGTGCACTCGCCGAAAGCGTGCAGCAGCTTGGCGCCACGGCGCACCACGCCGCCCCACTCCTGATCGACCCCCGGCAGGTAGCCAGGAACATCGACAACGACAATCAACGGGATTCCGAACGCGTCGCAGAGTCGCACGAAACGCGCCGCCTTCTCCGCACTTTCGGAGTTCAGGCAGCCGCCCAGTCGCAGCGGGTTGTTGGCCAGTACGCCGACGGTACGGCCGGACAGCCGGCCCAGTCCGACCACCATGGACGGCGCCCAATTGGCCTGGAACTCGTCGAACGGCGTTTCCTGGTCGAGGATCGCGGTCACGATCGGATGCACGTCGTAGGCTCGCCGAGCGGACTCGGGCAACAGCGCATGGATGTCGGTATCGCCGGCCTCGGCCTTGGTGCGGTCGAAATGCCCTTGCTGGCAGAATAATCCGACCAATCGGCGGCCGCGTTCGTAGGCGTCGAGTTCGTCGTCGGCGACGACATGGCAGACCCCAGACTTCTTGTGGTGGGTCTCCGGACCACCGAGCGAGGCCATGTCGACGTCCTCGCCGGTGACGCTGCGCACCACGTCGGGCCCGGTGACGAACACCCGGCTCTCCGGCGCCATGACGACGACGTCGGTCAGCGCCGGGCCGTAGGCGGCGCCGCCGGCGGCGAAGCCGACAACCACCGAGATCTGCGGAATGTAACCGGACGCCCGGATCATCGCCTCGAAAACCTGGCCGACCGCGTGCAGCGCCCGCACACCTTCGGCGAGCCGGGCACCGCCCGAGTGCCAGATGCCCACGATCGGGCTCTGCTCTTCGATGGCGGTGTCGTAAGCGTTGACGATGTGCGCGCAGCCCTCGACGCCCATGGCCCCGCCCATTACGGTGCCGTCCGTGCAGAAGGCGATGGTGCGCACACCGTTCACGGTGCCCGCCGCGGCTAGCACTCCGGAGCGGTCACGCTCGTGTAGCAAGTCCACGCTGCCGTCGTCGAAGAAGTTACTCAGACGCAGCAGCGGATCGCGGGGGTCGAGCGACTCGCCAACCGCTTCGGGGGCCATGATTGTCATCGCAGGTCTCCTGTCGCGTGATGCTCGGGTTTAATAGCGCCCGAAGGCGATCGCCACGTTGTGGCCACCGAATCCGAACGAGTTGTTGATCGCATACCGGTAATTACCCGGTCGCGGTTCACCCGCCACCACGTCCAAATCGATCTCTGGATCGAGGTTTACTAGATTCAGTGTCGGCGGTATTACCTGATCGCGCAACGCGAGCACGGTCAGGATCGATTCCACCGCGCCGACCGCACCGACCGAGTGGCCGAGGGCGGACTTGGGGGCGTACACCGCCGGTTTGTGGCTGCCTAGGGCGTTGTTGATGGCCTTGCCTTCCGCCAGGTCGCCGACCTGGGTGCCGGTGGCGTGCGCGTTGATGTGGTCGATGTCGGCCGGAACCAGGCCCGCCAGCTGAATCGCCCGAGTCATCGCATGCCCGGCGCGTTCCCCGTTGGGGTCCGGCGCCACCATGTGGAAGCCGTCGGAGGTGATGCTGGCCCCCATGATCCGGGCCAGGATGTTGGCACCACGGGCCTTGGCGTGCTCCTCGGTCTCGATCACCAGCAGCGCGCCGCCCTCGCCGAACACGAAGCCGTCGCGGTCCCTGTCGAACGGGCGACAGGCACCGGCAGGGTCATCGTTGTTGGTGGACATCACGATGCGCATCTGGGCGAACCCGGCGATGGGGACAGCCTCGATCCTTGTCTCCACACCGCCGCAGATGGCGACGTCGGCCTCGCCAAGCACGATCTGCTGCCACCCGCGTGCGATGGCCTCAGAGCCGGACGCGCACGCCGACACCGGCGTCATCACCCCGGCCTTGGCGTGCCGTTCCAACCCGACCGCCGCGGCGGCCCCGTTGGGCATGTACTTCTGCACGGCTAGCGGGGAGACCGCCTTCATCCCGCGAGCGCGCATGTCGTCGTAACTGAAGACGAGTTCCTCAGCGGAGCCCAGCCCCGTGCCGATGGACACCATCAATCGGTTGGTGTCCACCTCGGGCGAACCAGCGCTGTCCCATGCGCGCCGGCTCAGAACGGTGGACATCCGCTGCAGGTATCCCATCCGGCGCAGTTCGATCCGCGTCAGCTGGTGGTCGAATTCCTCCAACAGATGCCCACCGATCCGAACTGGCAGGTCGAACTCCTCGACGAATGGGTCGTCGAGCGTACGGATTCCACTTTGGCGGTCCAGCAACAACTTCCACGTAGTCTCCGCGTCGGTTGCGAGTGCGGTCGTCATGGCGACGCCGGTGACGACCACATGGGGAAAAGCTTTCCCGGTAACCAGCTCCGTCATTGGTCTTCCGAACGTTCCTTCCGTGTTCAGTAACGCCCGAAGGCGAGCGCCACGTTGTGGCCGCCGAACCCGAACGAGTTGTTGACCGCATAGCGGTAGTCGCCATAGCGAGGTTCGCCCGCGACGACGTCGAGGTCGATCTCGGGATCTGGTGTCTCGTAGTTCAATGTTGGTGGGATGACGCCGTCGCGCAGCGTCAGCACGGTGAGCACCGACTCGAGCGCGCCAACGGCGCCGATCGAGTGGCCCAGGGCAGACTTCGGCGCGTAGACCGCCGCCTGCTCACAGCCTGCGACCCGGATGGCGTTGGCCTCCGCGGTGTCGCCGATCGGTGTCGCCGTCCCGTGTGCGTTGATGTGGTCGACGTCCTTGGGTGACAGGCCGGCCAACTCCAGCGACCGCGTCATCGCCCTACCGGCACGAATGCCGTCCGCCGCGGGCGCCACCATGTGGAAGGCATCCGAGGTGATCCCGGCCCCCATCAACCGCGCCAACGGCTTGGCGCCACGGGCCTTGGCGTGCTCCTCGGTCTCGATGACCATGAGAGCCCCGGCCTCGCCGAACACGAAGCCGTCGCGATTCTTGTCGAACGGACGTGACGCCCGCTCGGGCTCGTCGTTCCGGGTCGACATGGCCCGCATCATGGAGAACGCCGCGATGGGCAGCGCCTCGATGGGGCCTTCGACACCGCCGCAGACGGCGATGTCGGCGTCGCCCATCACGATCTGACGCCACGCGTGGGCAATCGCCTCTGAGCCCGACGAACACGCCGACACCGGGGTGATCACTCCGGCGCGCGCGCCGAGCTGCAGACCGATCACCGCCGCGGCGCCGTTGGGCATGATCATCTGGACGGCGAGCGGGGACACCTTACGGGGCCCGCCCTCGTTCATCAGGTCGTAGCTTTCGACAATTCGCTCGGCTCCACCCAGACCGGTGCCGACGACAACGGTGAACCGGTCCGGATCGACCTCCGGGGTGCCGGCGGACTCCCATAGCTGTCCGCCGAGCAACTTGCCCATCCGCTGGACGTACGACATGCGCCGCATGTCCAGTCGGCCCATATGGTTGTCGACCGGCTCCTTGAGGTGGCCGCCGATCTTGACGGGCAGGTCCCACTTGGTGATGAACTCGTCTTCGAGTACGTGGATGCCGCTCTCGCCGGCCAACAAACCCTTCCACGTGCTCTCGATGTCCGGCGAGATCGACGTCGTCGCTGTGACGGCGGTCACCACAACGTTGGGGAAACCGCCATTAGCAGTGGAAGGCTTGGTCACTTGGACTCAGCCTCGAGCCTCGCCTGAACGTTCGCAGCAGCCTCGGGGTTCTCCGACACGATCTTGGCGCGCAGTGCCTGAGCGGCCTCGGGGTTCTCTTCCTCGAGCTTCTGGATGTAGGCGACAACGTCACCGACGGTACGCAGACCAGCGAGGTCCTCGTCGGGGATCTTGACGCCGTACTTGTCTTCGGTCTGCACGGCGATCTCGACCATCGACAGCGAGTCGATGTCCAGGTCGTCGACGAACGACTTCTCCGGGGTGATCTCGGACGGCTCGATGCCGGTCACCTCTTCGATGATCTCGGCGATACCGGCAATGATTTCTTCCTGAGTTACAGGCACAGCATGCTTCCCTTCGTAATATGTTGTGTACAAATCGAACTGACGGGTATGAGGTTGTTCTGGCCGAGCCCGCGGTTACAGGTTTGCTAACTCGTCCAGGTCTGCGGGTGACTTGACGGCGCGTGCCGGAACCCCCCGAAGTTCGCGTTTGGCGATACCGCTAAGCGTGCCCGCGGGCGGGAACTCCACGATCGCCGTGACATTGTGCTCACGCATGGTGGCGGTGCACAGGTCCCATCGCACCGGTTGAGTGAGCTGAGAGACCAGGGTGTCCATCGCGGCTGCCGCGGAAGCCACCGGCTTGCCGTCGCGGTTGGACAGCAGTGTGGCGGTGGGCTCGGCGGTTGCGATGCGTGCGGCCGCCGCGGCGTAGCCGTCGAGTGCGGGCGCCATGAACTCGGTGTGGAATGCTCCCGCCACACCCAGTGCCCGCACCCGCGCCCTGGCTGGCGGGTCTTCGGCGAGCTTCTCCAACGCGGTCAGCCGGCCGGCGGCGACGATTTGGCCGGCGGCGTTCCGGTTGGCCGCAACCAGGTCGAGCCGCTCGAGGCGCGCCAGCACCTCGGTCTCGTCGCCGCCGAGGACCGCAGACATGCCGGTCGGGTCGGTGGCGCAGGCCTTGGCCATCTCGGCACCGCGGGTGGCGGCGAGCGCGATGGCGTCGTCGCTGGCCATCACACCGGCGATCGCGTAGGCGGCGATCTCGCCGACGGAGTGGCCGGCCACGATGAAATCCTCACCGGCGAATAGGCCTCGCCGCGTCAGTTCCTGGTGGGCCAGCAGAGTTGCCGCGACAATCAATGGCTGAGCGACCGCGGTGTCGGTGATCTCCTCGGTCGAAGCCGTGGTGCCCAGTCTGGCCAGATCCAGCCCACCGGCCTGCGACCACGTCGCGATCTGGTCCGCCGCGCCGGGCAACTCCAGCCACGGCGACAGCATTCCCTCGGTCTGCGAACCCTGTCCGGGCGCGAGCAACGCAATCACGTGTCTAAGAGAACACTGTGAAGACGGTTTTGCGCGGTGTAACAGATTATGAACCTCGTCTTAGGTTTTTGTATACACCCCACAAAACAGGTCCGTAAGCTATGTGTTTGAGATCGTCCCGCGATCTGTCGTCTGGATCACTTTCTGCCCGGCGGGGCCACTACTTTCTTTCTGGTTTCTTTCTGGTACCTTTCTGGGTCCTTTCTGGGCCCCCTGATGGACCCCCTCTGACCGGCAGGGGAACCGGAGGGATGGCGGTGCGCCCGACGCTTCAGTGTGACGTCGGATAGTTGAGTTGGCCCACGGTGGCCGCCACCCGCAGGACGTAGGCATCGCGTGGCTGGGTGGGATCGCGCCCGGTGAAGTCGGTGATCCGCTTGAGCCGGTACCGCACCGTGTTTGGATGAACGAACAACTTTCTGGCACAGGCCTCAATCGCTCCGCCACAATCCAGGTAGGCGTCCAGTGTCTCGATGAGCGTCGGTCCGGCATCGGCCAGTGGCCGCATCACGTCGGTGTGCAGCGCCACAATCGCCGACGCATCGCCCATCAGGGCGCGTTCGGGCAGGAGTTCTCTGGCCAGCACGGGCCGTGGCGCTCCGCGCCACCCGGCGACGGCGTTCATCCCGGAGATGGCCTCGCTCGCGCTGTGGTAGGCCGCGGTGAGCATGGGCGCCGTCGGCCCAATGACCACCGGAGCATCGGCGAACGCCTCCAGCAGATCTTTGAGGAACTTCTCGGTCGGCGATAGCTGGCCGGAGACGATGGCCACCAACCAGGTGCCGTGCACGTCGGTGAGCGCTGCGCGGCCGTTGCGCATCGCGATATCGCGGACATCCTGGCTGGCCCGATCGCTGTCACCGTTGTTGGTGGAGCCGTTTCGGCCGGGTGCCGGAGTTCCCACCACAACGGTTGCCGGTGCGGTGGTGTCCCAGTTCAGTGCGGCCGCCCGGGACAGCAGCTCGGGACCGGTGTCGCCGCGTACCACCGCGTCGACCACGCTGGCCTCCATCCGGCTGTCCCAGGTGCCACGTGCCTCGGCCGCGTCGGCGTAGGCCGTGGCGGCGGTGAATGCCAGGTCGCGGCTGTACTTCAAAATGCCCACGGTGAGGGCGGTCAACTGCTCTTCGGAACGGGCGAGCAGGGGCACGACCTCTTCGAAGAACTCCATGGTGACCCGCACCATGTCCACGGTCTGGCGCAGCGCGATTCGTCGGGTCAGGTCCTGGGGCACCAGCTCGAATGCCTGCGCCGTATAGCTGACGTCACTATGCGGTTCGTGCATCCACTCAACGAAGTTCACCACGGCCGTCTGCACCACCAGCGCCACACTGGCGCGTTGGGACGCTTCCAGGTCGGCGAAGAACGGCAACCGTTCTTGCATGGCCGAGACCGCCTCGGTGGCCAGCCGGCCGGAGTATTGCTTCAACCGCCGCAGCAGCGAATCGGGCACCGTGTCCAGCAGTTCGAGCGGTGACCGCGGGCGGGCAAGTGGAGCCAACTGGTTGTCGTTCACCCCTAAAAGCTACGCCAGATTTCTGGAAGTATCCGCCAAAGGTGTCCCGCGAGTTGTCCAGTCGGCCCGCCGGGTTTAGGCCCCGGGGCCGGAATCGGTGGTCTGCTCGGGTGCGGCCGCCACGTCGTCGATCCGGTACTGCCGGGCCGCCGTGACCGGCACGGACGGGTCAATTTCACCGTCGCGGGCCAGTGCCTCGAGTACCGCGACAACCTGGGATTCGGCGTCGGTGTTGAAGTAGCGACGAGCAGCGGGCCGGGTGTCGGAAAATCCGAACCCGTCGGTGCCCAGTGTGAGATACGTGCCGGGCACCCACGGCCGGATCTGTTCGGGGACCGCGCGCATCCAGTCCGAGACGGCGATCACCGGGCCGCTGGCCCCTTCCAGGGCCTGCGTTACGTACGGGACGCCGGGCGGCCGGTCGGGGTGGCGCAGCCGCTGCGTCTCGATGGAAACCCCGTCGCGGTTCAGCTCGCCCCAACTGGTCACCGACCACACATCGGCGGCCACGTCCCACTCGGCGGCCAGCATCTGTGCCGCCTTCAGCGCAGCGGGCATCGACACCCCGGAGGCCAGGATCTGTGCCTTGCTAACGCGCTGCTCCGTGGCGGTGTGGTACCGGTAAATGCCACGCAGCACGCCTTCGGGATCGAAGTTCTCCGGCTCCGGCGGCTGAACGTACGGCTCGTTGTAGACGGTTATGTAGAAGAACACGTTCTCCGGGTTGTCCCCGAACATCCTGGACAGTCCGCTTTCCACGATGTAGGCGACTTCGTAGGCGAAGGCCGGGTCGTAGGCGATCACCGCCGGATTGGTGCTGGCCAGCAGCAACGAGTGGCCGTCGGCGTGTTGCAGGCCCTCACCGGTCAGCGTGGTGCGCCCGGCGGTGGCGCCGAGCACGAACCCGCGAGCCATCTGGTCGGCCGCGGACCAGAAGCTGTCGCCGGTGCGCTGGAAGCCGAACATCGAGTAGAAGATGTAGATCGGGATCATCGGCTCGTTGTGCGTCGCATAGGACGTGCCGGCCGCGATGAACGAGCCCACCGATCCGGCTTCGTTGATGCCCTCGTGCAGGATCTGCCCGACTTCGCTCTCCTTGTACGCCAGCATCAGGTCGGCGTCGACCGCGGTATACAGCTGACCGTTGCGGTTGTAGATCTTCAGTGACGGGAACCAGGAGTCCATCCCGAAGGTGCGCGCCTCGTCGGGAATGATCGGGACTATCCGCGGGCCGATCTCTTTGTCGCGCAACACTTCTTTAAACGTGCGCACTGTCGCCATGGTGGTGGCGACCTCCTGGTTTCCGGAGCCCTTTTTCAGTGGTGCGTAGATGTCGCGACCAGGAAGGGTCAGCGCCTTGGACTTGGTCCGGCGCTCGGGGAGGAAGCCGCCGAGGGCGCGACGCCGGTCGAGCAGATAGCGGATCTCCGGGGCGTCCGGGCCGGGGTGATAGTACGGCGGCAGGTACGGGTTCTCTTCGAGCTGAGCATCCGAAATCGGAATCCGCTGTGTATCGCGAAACTCCTTAAGGTCTTCCAGCGCAAGCTTTTTCATCTGGTGCGTGGCGTTGCGGCCTTCAAAATGCTTACCCAGCGCGTAGCCCTTGATGGTCTTGGCCAGAATCACCGTCGGCTGTCCCTTGTGGTCGACGGCGGCGCGGTAGGCGGCGTAAACCTTGCGGTAGTCGTGGCCGCCACGCTTGAGGTTCCAGATCTCCTGGTCGCTCATGTTCTTCACCAGCGCCTTGGTGCGCGGGTCGCGGCCGAAGAAGTGGTCGCGCACGTAGCCGCCGTCGTTGGCCTTGTAGGTCTGGTAATCACCATCGGGGGTTGTGTTCATCAAGTTCACCAGCGCGCCATCGCGGTCGGCGTGCAGCAAGGCATCCCATTCGCGGCCCCACACCACCTTGATGACGTTCCAGCCGGCCCCGCGGAAGAACGACTCCAACTCCTGAATGATTTTGCCGTTGCCGCGCACCGGGCCGTCGAGGCGCTGCAGGTTGCAGTTGATCACGAAGGTCAGATTGTCCAGGCCTTCCAGTGCCCCGACGTGGGCCAGCCCACGGCTCTCGGGCTCGTCCATCTCGCCGTCGCCCAAAAAGCACCACACGTGCTGGTCGGAGGTGTCTTTGATACCTCGGTCATGCAGGTAGTGGTTGAACCGTGCTTGGTAGATGGCGTTGAGTGGGCCCAGACCCATCGACACGGTGGGGAACTCCCAGAAGTCGGGCATTAACCGGGGGTGCGGATAGGACGGCAACCCGCCGCCGGCGTGGCTGTGCTCCTGGCGGAAGCCATCAAGCTGATCTGCGCTGAGTCGACCTTCTAAGAAGGCGCGCGCGTAGATGCCCGGGGAGGCGTGGCCTTGGATGAACACCTGATCCCCGCCGCCGGAATGCGACTTGCCGCGGAAGAAGTGGTTGAAACCGACCTCATAGAGGGCAGCAGACGAGGCATAGGTGGAGATATGACCACCGACGCCGACACCCGGCCGTTGCGCGCGGTGCACCATGATCGCCGCGTTCCATCTGATCCACGCCCGATACCGACGCTCGACGTCCTCGTCGCCGGGGAACCACGGCTCCAGCTCGGTCGGGATGGTGTTGACATAGTCGGTCGACGTCAATGCCGGGATCGCCACCCGCTGCTCGCCGGCCCGCTCCAGCAGCCGCAGCATCAGGTAGCGGGCCCGCGACGGCCCGGAGCGTTCCAGCAACGTGTCGAAAGACTCCAGCCACTCCGAGGTCTCCTCGGGATCGATGTCGGGCAGGTACGACGCCACGCCTTCGCGGATCACCCGAACACGGTCGGGTTCGCTTGCGCTGTTTGAGTTTTGGGCCAGATCGTGGCGGGCGAAATCGGTAGTCAACGCACTACTCCTGTAGTTGGCGGGCTTCCACTTGGGTGCTGTTTGGATGATCGTCTCTCTATCGTGCCGCACCGTGTTTGCGGGCGGATAGCCGCGGTCGGGTCGGGTGCGGCCAGCGCGGTCGCGCCCGCGACCCGGTAACGTCACATGTCGTGCTCATCGGATGGCGTGCCGTCCCTCGCAGGCACGGGGGGGAGTTCCCCAGGCGAGGCGCCCTGGCGCTCGGCTGTATCGCGGTGCTGTTGATGGGGATCGTCGGATGTAGCACCGTCACCGGAGGTACGGCCACGCCCGACACCAACGTCGCACCGGCCTACCGATCGTCGGTGTCTGCGTCCGTGTCGGCTTCGTCGGTGACGTCGAGTATCCGGGAGTCGCAGCGACAACAATCGCTGACGACCAAGGCGATTCACACCTCATGTGATGCGCTGGCGACCACGAGCAAGGACGCGATCGACAAGGTGAACGCCTTTGTGGCGGCGTTCAATCAGGGCCGCAGCACGGGCCCCACCGAAGGCCCGGCCATTGATGCGCTCAACGACAGCGCCTCGGCGGTCTCGGGCAGTTTGAGCGGGGCGTTGTCATCGCAGCTGGGGGATGCGCTCAACGCGTATATCGACGCGGCCCGGGCGGTAGCAAGTGCCATCGGCACCCACGCGTCGACAGCGGAGTTCAACCGGCGGGTCGATGAGCTCAACGACACCAAGACGCAGGCATTGAAAATGTGCCTGGCCGCCTTCTGAGGCGGGCGGTCGGACCGGGTTCTGGCTGTGCGACGATAATGCCCATCGCACGTTGTGCGGCTGGTTAAAGGAGGTTCCACGGTGGTCGCGGCGGATCACGCCTCGAACTACGCCCGCAAACTGGGCATCCAACGAGACCAAGTTGTCCAGGAATGGGGCTGGGACGAAGACACCGACGACGACATCCGCGTAGCCGTCGAAGAAGCATGCGCGGGCGAGTTGCTCGATGAAGACACCGACGAGGTAATCGACGTCGTGCTGCTCTGGTGGCGTGACGGCGACGGCGATTTGGTGGACACACTGATGGATGCGATCGGCCCGCTCGCCGAGGACGGTGTCATTTGGGTGCTGACTCCCAAGACCGGCCAGCCCGGCCACGTCCTGCCCGCGGAGATCGCCGAAGCGGCCCCGACCGCCGGGCTGATGCCGACCTCATCGGTCAACCTCGGTAACTGGAGCGCCAGCCGCTTGGTACAGCCGAAATCGCGGGCCGGCAAACGCTGATGTTGGACGTGGGAACCACCGCCCCTGACTTCACGCTGCGTGACCAGAATCAGCAGCACGTCACGCTCAGCGGCTACCGGGGCGCTGAGGGCGCCAAGAACGTGCTGCTGGTGTTCTTCCCGTTGGCGTTCACCGGCATCTGCCAGGGCGAGCTGGACCAGTTGCGGGATCACCAGCCCGCATTCGAGAACGACGACAGTGCGGTGCTGGCGATATCGGTGGGCCCGCCGCCCACTCACAAAATTTGGGCCACCCAGAGCGGATTCACGTTTCCGGTGCTATCGGACTTCTGGCCGCACGGCGCGGTCAGCCAGGCCTACGGCGTGTTCAATGACCAGGCCGGCATCGCCAACCGTGGCACTTTTGTGGTCGACCGGTCGGGGATCATTCGGTTCGCCGAGATGAAGCAGCCGGGTGAAGTTCGCGACCAGCGGCTGTGGACGGACGCGCTGGTGGCGCTACGGGCCTGAGGGCGTTTGGGAGGTTGGCGCTCGGCGGTGTAGCCTGCGGCGGGCATGGGGCGCGTAGCTCAGTGGTAGAGCTCTGGTTTTACACACCAGCGGTCGGCGGTTCGATACCGTCCGCGCCCACCAGTCGGCGAGCGCTAGCCTTGTCGAGGGCTTGGCCGGGATTGCGCGGTGCCTGCAGGTTTCGGCCCTGCTCGATCGCGAGGAATTGGGCGTCAACGCTGCTGAGCCGTCTCACTTTTGCGCTGCTCGCCGCGCGTGCACGGTCTTGTTGCCCTGCAACGCTTTGCTTCAACAGATCGAGCTCCTTTTCGAAAGCGTCGGCGATGCAGGCCGCCATCTTGGACTTCGTGGCTGCCGCGAGTTCGTCGGGACCATGTGATGCACGCCCAGCGTGCACTCAGGGCGAAGTTTTAGCGATTTTTCCGCACTGGGTACACGTTCGGCGACGGAAAGTTCACCACGGCGTGCCGATCCGCATCGGCACGCCAGCCCTGGGCGCTAGCGGCCGCGTGCAGCGTCGGCTCGGCATGAAGAGCGAGCTGGGCCCGGCGCTGGTGCACATGCTCAATCGCCGCTACGTCGTCTCCAACGGCAAGGCTCGCGATGTCCTCGGATTCAATCCGACCGTCGCCTATCAGGAGGGATGGCGCGATCCGAGCGGTGCGCCCGCCGCGAGGGCATCATCTCAGGCCGGCCCGCAACAGATTCGCTCAGGCCTGAAGCGCGCCTGCCGGCCAACGCGCTGAGCGACAGTGCCGCGGTTGCGCCGGCGACCTCTTCGGGCCTGCTTGCGATTGATTTCAGCATGATCGGGCCACAACTGCGGGGAGTCAGCGCCCTTCGTTGTCGGTCATGGGCTGGTATGGCAGTGTGTGGGCGTGGACAAGCCATCCGGTTTACCAAGCGACCGCGCTGCGACGGGACGGGCGACACCGCCAGTGCGGCCAACGACGTCGGACCAGCTGCCGGCGACCAAGGCCGACCTGTATGCCGCGGTGGATGCCATGCGCGCCGATATGCGTGAGCTGCTCGACCAGATCAGCACCCTGATTCGGGAGTCGACCCAGAAATAGGGTTTCGGCCCACACCGCGGCACTATGAGCGGATGAGGCCGTTTCGCATCGACGTTCCCAACGACGTTCTCGACGACCTGAATTCGCGTTTGGCGCGCACTCGGTGGCCGGAAGCCGAATGCGTGGACGACTGGAGCCAGGGCGTCCCATTGGGCTATACCCGCGAGCTGGCCGCGTACTGGGCCAACGAATACGACTGGCGGTCGCGGGAGGCCGCGCTGAACCGTTTCGACCAGTTCATCACCGAAATCGATGGATTGGACCTCCATTTCATCCACCAGCGGTCCGCTCACGAGAACGCTTTCCCATTGCTGATCACGCACGGTTGGCCTGGTTCGATCGTGGAATTCCACAAGGTGATCGAGCCGCTGACCGATCCGACGGCCCATGGTGGACGTGCCGAAGACGCCTTCCACGTCATCTGTCCGGCATTGCCCGGGTACGGCTTTTCCGGCAAGCCCACCGGGACGGGGTGGGGCGTCGAAAAGATCGCGCAGGCCTGGGAGACGCTCATGCTGCGCCTTGGCTACCAGCGCTACGGTGCCCAGGGCGGCGACTGGGGCGCCGCGGTCACCACCCAGATTGGCCGCAACGGCGGTCACTGCGTAGCAATTCATCTGAATATGCCGATCGCCTGGCCCACGCCCGAGGCCCTCAACAATCCCACCGAGGAGGAGCAACAGGCCCTGGCCGCGTTGGCCTACCACCGGAAGTGGGGCACCGGCTATTCCAAGCTGCAATCCACTCGGCCGCAGACGGTGGGCTACGGCCTGGTCGATTCGCCGGTGGGCCAACTGGCGTGGATCGTCGAGAAGTTCTGGGCGTGGATGGACTGCGACGGATACCCCGAGAATGTGCTCAGCCGGGACGAGCTGCTGGACAACGTGATGATGTATTGGGTGACCGGCACCGCCGCTTCCTCAGCCCGGTTGTACTGGGAAAGCATGAAGAGCTTTGAGCCGACGGGCCGTGTCGAAGTGCCGACCGGGGTCGCGTCCTTCCCCAAGGAGATCCTGCGCGCCTCGCGGACGTGGTGCGAGCCGAACTACAACATCACCCACTGGACGACCATGCCGCGCGGTGGGCACTTTGCCGCATTCGAACAACCGGAGCTGTTCGTCGAGGACGTACGTGAGTTCTTTGCGACAGTGCGGGGAGCGCGTTAGGCGCGAGCTAGGGTCCGGCTCGTTCGTTGTTGTGGAAGAGGCGTTCGGGGTGGTGGTAGCTGTCGGTGCGGGGTTGGCCGTGGTCGAGGTGTGGTGGGGGATCCATGCGTTTGGCTGTTGGGGAGTTTGCTTGTGTGCCAGCCTTTTGCGGCGAGTTGGTGGTTGGGTGTGCAGGGGAAGGTGAGTTTGTCGATGTTGGTTTGCCGGCCGCTGGCCACAGCTGATCGGTAGCCAATCGGCGATCACCTGTGGGCCGGCCCGCCGATCGCGGGCGGGATCCTCGCACCCCAGCCCGGCGATCACGTCGTGGCCGACTGCGATTTGGCGTCGGCGTGCGGTTTCTAGGCGCTGCAGCGTGCGCAGTCGCACGGCCGGCTCCAGGCGCTGGAAGTTCAGCTCGCCGATGGCTGTCACCGCGGCATCCAGCGCGTCGAACGCGGCGGCCACCTCCACCGGAGCGGTAATCGAACACATGTACTGCTTGTCTGCTTAAGTGGACCTATGCTCCACTGCACGAACTCATCGGTGGTATCGGCCGGTCTGAACCGCTCGATCTCCCAAATGGCGATTGCCCTATAAGATTCGTGGACAGCGAGGCGTTCGGTGAGTTCTGACCACACAGCGGCGGTGACCGCCGACTTCGTATTGGACATGGACGAACTACGCATTGTCGCCCGATATGGAGCCGAGCTGGCTGACGGTCTGCTTCCAATTTTCGAACTCGCATGCCCAGACGATCCGCGCCCGAGAACGGCCGTGGCGGCAGCATGGGAGTTCGTGCACGGTGCGCCCCGGACCAGACTTCAGCGGATCACATCGATGGACGCACACCGCGCCGCGACGGCAGCCCCCGCCGAAGCGCCTCGCCTGGCCGCGCAAGCAGCTGGCGACGCCGCCTCCGCAGCTTATCTACATCCCATCGCCAAAGCCCACCAGGTCGGCCACATCTTGCGCGCCGCCGCCAACGCGGCACGCGTAGCCGAGATCAGTGCCCCGTCCGTGCCCGCAGCGGCGGCTCAAGCAGCGATCCAACGGGCG
The DNA here is from genome assembly GCF_963853665.1 of Mycobacterium decipiens. Lineage (NCBI taxonomy): Bacteria > Bacillati > Actinomycetota > Actinomycetes > Mycobacteriales > Mycobacteriaceae > Mycobacterium > Mycobacterium decipiens. The sequence continues at coordinate 3,224,620 of NZ_OY970459.1, read as the reverse complement.
TGCCAGCTTGCCACCCCGGCGTTGATCGCCGTCCTGCGTCGATATCCGCAAGCGCCAGCGGGCAAAAGCCGTACCGCGCAACTCATGACGACATTGGACTTAACATTACGCGCGACTCAGTGAAGCGGCCCCCTCCGCCGCGACTCGACGAACACGCCCGGCGGCGGCCCGAAGAACCTCAGTGCTAGACGATTCGCCACCCGCGTCGTGCGCGGAACCGCATGTCCCAGAGGTAGAGCTGATAGACGAAGATCCAGGCCCGATGCGGAATCAGCCGGTCGGCTAGCCGCAGCGCGGAAAGTAGCCACTGGAAGCGACGCTGCTGGCCAAGCGACCAGTCCAACCGCATCATCGCGCGAAACTCGGGTGCCAAGAACCCCGTCGTCGCGAACAGGTTGAACGGCCCCGCCACCGCACGCAACGGCAACGGTAGAAACGCCACCGAGGCCACCCCCCGAAGATGCTCGCGCACCGGCGGATCAATCTGCAGCTCATCAAGCGAGCGCTTCCAGTATTCGTCGAAGGCGACCCGGTCGGGTGGCCACATTCCCTCCGGCACCTGCAGCGTGGTCCCCAACCGCTTGCCGTCCTGGTAGACCGCGTCGGCGGCGGCGTCTTCGAGTGGGCCGTGCAGGAATTCGTGCTGGTCCACAAAATAGCGGTACAGGCAGGCGGCTACCCACAGCTGCAGCTTCGGATCGAAGGCGTTGTAGGACACCGGGCTCGACGACGTCGACCGCACCTGCCGGTGGGCGCCATCCACGGCACCCCGGATCAGCGCGCGGTCGGACTGGGTCCCAATGGTCGCCACCGCCAGGTAGGTACCGGTGGTGCGGGCCCGCTTGAACGGATGCTTATAGACATTGCCGCTGTCCACCGGACTTTCCAGCACGCCATACCCGACGCCCGGCAACGACAGCTGCATGATGACGTTCGCGGCCGGCAACAACATCGCCGCCGGGTTCAACAGGTCGGCGACCCGGGTCGCGGGCCGCTTCATGGATCCTGCCCCATGGGATCGAGTGAACCACGTGTGAGACGCTGCCGGGGTGTTTGCGGGGTTCTCTACGCGGACTCGGCGGACCCGGATCGTCGGCGCGGTGGCCGGCTACCTGGTCGACGTCGTGTTGGGCGATCCCAAACGACGTCATCCCGTGGCGGTGTTCGGCCGAGCGGCAGCCAACTTGGAGCAGATGACGTACCGCGATACCAGGGTGGCCGGAGCGGTACACGTGAGCCTGCTCGTCGGGGCGGTGGGCCTACTGGGCGCGGTTTTGCAGCTGCTGGCCGGCAGGCGTGGGTCTGTCGCGGCCATCGCAACGGCCACCTGGATATCACTTGGCGGAACTTCACTGGCGCGCACCGGCCTACAGATGTCGGAACTGTTGGAGCGTGACGACGTCGAGGCGGCGCGACGGCTGCTGCCGTCGCTGTGCGGGCGCGATCCGGCCAAGCTCGACCGGCCGGGCCTGACGCGTGCCGCGCTGGAGTCGGTGGCCGAAAACACCTCCGACGCCCAGGTGGTGCCGCTGCTCTGGGCGGCGACGGGCGGCGTACCCGCGGTGCTGGGATATCGCGCCATCAACACCTTGGACTCGATGATCGGATACCGCTCGCCGCGTTATCACCGTTTCGGCTGGGCAGCGGCACGATTGGATGACCTGGCCAACTACATTGGCGCGCGGGTGACGGCGGCGCTGGTGGTGATCTGCGCACCGATCATCGGTGGCTCTCCGGGCGGTGCGTTACGGGCGTGGCGCCGCGACGCGAACCGGCATCCCAGCCCCAATGCCGGTGTCGTGGAGGCGGCCTTTGCCGGGGCACTCGACGTGCGGCTGGGCGGGCCGACCCGGTACCAGCATGAGTTGCAGATCCGGCCCAGTTTGGGCGACGGTCGCCAGCCCACGGTGGCCGATCTACGCCGCGCTGTAGCGCTATCGCGGGTGGTGCAGACGGGGGCCGCGGTATTGGCTGGGATGCTTGTCTACCGCTGGCGCCCATAGCGGTCGGCCAGTTTCTCCTCGACCGTCATCGGCCTGTCCGGCCGTGGTGACCCCGGCTTTTCTCGGCGGCGGGCACGGATCTCGGCGTAGGCGAAATAGCCCAGTCCGATCGGTGCCAGAATGCCGAACGAGATCCACTGGATGCCGTAGGACAGGAACGGCCCGGGATCCAGGTGCGGAATGCCGAGCACGCCGAGCCCGCCGGGTTGGTCTTCGATCAATTGCAGATAGGACCCGGTCAGCGGGACTCTGGTCAGTGCGGCGACCTGTGCGGTATTGATCGAATACACCTGCTGGAAACCGTCTCTGGAGAACGGATCTTTGCCCGCCATGGTCGGTTCGGAGTCGCGGAGCCGCGCGGTGATGGTGACCGTCTGCACCGGCGGGTGGGGGATCGGCGGTACGTGAGAGCCCGGCTCCGGCCGCACGTAGCCTCGGTCGACCAGCACGGTTGGTCCGCCGTCGACGACGAATGGAACCAGCACCTCAAACGCCTGGTCGCCCTCGACCACCCGCAGTCGAGCCAGCACCTGCAGGTCCGGAAGGTACCGCCCGGTTGCCGTCACCCGGCGCCACTGTGCCTCAGGAGCCGACGAATCCTGCTGCGGTAGCACGGTTTTCAACGGAACCGGTGGGGTGTTGAGGGAATACTCGATCTGGTGGTTTTCTCGCGACGTTTTTGTATTCTTGCCCAGCTGCCATGGTGCGAGCACGGTAAAGCATAGGTAGGTGAACGCGATGACGACCAGGGCTAACGCCAGCCAGCCCGGCCGCAGCAGGAACGCCAAGCGGGGCAGGAGCCGGGGCATCAGCCGGGTCCGTTCCGCGCGAGTTGTTCGTCCACCCAGTCGTGCAGGCCGGGGAGGGCGGAATCGATCACGGCGAAGGCCGCCTCGAAGTCATCGTGATCGCCGTAGTAGGGATCCTCGACGTCGAGCGCATAGGCCCCCGAGCGAGGATCGAATGATCGCAGTATCCGTATCCGGGCGGCTTCGACGCCCAGCTGCCGCAACAGCCGAGCATGATTGCGGCCCAACGCCACCAACAGGTCTGCCGCCAGGTGTTCGGTGCCGACCTGTGCGGCCCGGTGGTCGGTAGGGTAACCGTGGGCCCGCAACACCCGTGCCGCCCGCTCGTCGGCGCAATCGCCTACATGCCAGTTGCCGGTGCCCGCACTGGTCACCCGCACCACCGCGTCGCTCAGGCCGCGCCGGCGGAGCTGTTGGGCGAACATCTTCTCGGCCATCGGCGAACGGCAGATGTTGCCCGAACAGACGAATGTGACGTGCAGCGCATTCTCGCTCTCGTGACGATTCGAGGAGGCCAGCGGATCAGACACCGAGCGCCTCGCGCAGCTCGTCGATAGTCGCGGTATGCGTGACGGTGAAGGGGGTCTTGTCGGTGAAATCGGCCCGCCCGTATCCCCAGCCGACCACCACCGTGTCGATGCCGTGCGCGGCCGCGCCGTCGACGTCATGGCTGCGGTCGCCGACCATGAGCACACGATCGGGTAGCGGTTGCAGCTGCGTGAGTGCGTGGGCCAGCACGTCGACCTTGCTGCTGCGCGTGCCGTCGGTGCTGGCGCCCGCGATGACCTCGAAGTACTGCTCGATTCCGAAGTGATTGAGGATGCGCCGTGCGGTCGGCTCTGCCTTGGAGGTGGCGACGGCCAGCCGGACTCGGGCGGCGTGCAGGTCGGCCAGTAGTGGCTCGATCCCGTCGAACAAATTGTTCATCGCCCAGCCGTGGGCGCTGTAGTGAGCTCGGTATGCCGCGATGGCCTCCTCGGCGAATTCGCCGAGTTCCATGCCGCGCAGCGTGTCGTGCATGGGCGGTCCGACGATATGGGCGGTCAGATCACCCTCGGGTACGGCGGCACCGATGTGGTCGAGCGCATGGCGGAAGCTGGACACGATCCCGCGGGCCGAGTCGGTCAGCGTGCCATCCAGATCGAAGATCACCAGCTGGGGGCGGTCGGTCCGGCTCGCGGTCGTATCGGTCACGATTCCATTGTCGTTGATGGAGCGGTTGGACAAACTGTGAGGCATCTCAGCGCCGGTCTGTCCGAGCGCGGGTTTGCGCCGGGCAACCTCATTGATGCCATCGGGTACCGCCTCACATCGGCTGGTGGCGGCAATTTCGCATAGGCGATCGATACTGCGGGCATTTTGTTTCATCTAATCGCAATTGTGTGGGTGATTTTTGCCACGGTAACGCCGGTGCAATCGTTCACCTGCTTTGTCAAAAATATTTACAAACCACGTTCAGCAATCTCCCAACTCGCTTGTGGGTGCTTCAAGGCGAACTGTGGTCAAATGACTTTAATGTGCCAGCCTGGACTGGTGCCGCAAACTTGGCTAGTAGCTACTTTCAGTGTCGTGGGGCTAGGCTTCTCGGGAGTGACTCGGGGCGCTTGACGATGCGGGACTGGATGGGAGGAACTTAGCCATGAAGGCGATCGGGCCAGACATATCAATCGTTCCATGATGCGCACGGCTAGTTTGCCAGAAGCCGCTCAGAACGAAAATGAGTGTTAGTGAGCGAGCGATGGTGAGTGTGTGATGAGCTACATCATCATTACTCAGTTCCGCAGGATGATGGCGAGGTTGTGGGGGCCGGTCGACAGCTTCGGCGAGCAGGCGCTGTTCTACGGCGAAACCATTCGCTACCTCCCCAATGCCATCACCCGCTACCGCAAGGAGACGATTCGGCTGGTAGCCGAGATGGCACTGGGTTCGGGAGCGCTTGTCATGATCGGCGGCACGGTGGGGGTCGCGGCGTTGCTGACTATGGCGGGCGGCGGGGTGCTCGCCGTGCAGGGCTACTCCTCGCTGGGCAATATCGGTGCTCAGGCGTTCACTGGGTTCCTGTCGGCGTTCCTCAACGTGCGTGTAGTCGCGCCAGTCAATGCTGGCATCGCGTTGGCGGCCACCGTCGGCGCCGGCGCCACCGCGCAACTGGGCGCCATGCGGGTCTCCGAGGAGATCGACGCCGTCGAGTGCATGGCGGTGCACTCGATGTCGTACTTGGTGTCAACCCGGCTGCTCGCGGGCCTGGTCGCGATCGTTCCGCTGTATTCGCTGTCGGTGCTCGCGGCGTTCTTCGCGGCCCGCTTCACCACGGTGTTTGTCAGCGGGCAGTCCGCGGGCCTGTACGACCACTACTTCAACACCTTCCTCGTCCCATCCGATCTGCTGTGGTCGTTCCTGCAGGCCATCGTGATGGCTATCGCGGTGATGCTGGTGCACACCTATTACGGCTACAACGCGAGCGGCGGGTCGGTCGGTGTCGGTGTCGCGGTCGGGCAGGCCGTGCGGACCTCGCTGGTGGTCGTGGTGCTCATAACCCTGGTCATCTCGCTCGCTGTCTACGGCGCGTCCGGCAACTTCAACCTCTCGGGCTAGCGCACTCGCAGACGAAACGTGTCAGGCTGGCCGACTACGACCTACGAACCTATCTGGGCGTGCTCAGCGTCCCAAGGTGTGCACTAGCGTCCCAGCTAGCGGGCAACATCGGCACTTGCAGGTTGCTCCCAAAGTCACTGCCACTTGAGATCGACAATCCGGCGGGCGACCCGATTGCCGAAGTGGGCGCGGTCCCGGCAAATCCCAGCACATCAGCGCCTTGCTCGGGGGCTACGGCCATCGAGCCGCCCGAGGGGGCCCCTACGGTAGAAACCAATCTTGTTTGCGGCAACATGGCTGAAGCATCACCGGGTTGTGGCTGGACGGTGTTTACCGCAATAGCTGTATTCGCGGTGGGACTGGCAGCCGTGGCGACGCCGGCCGGCAGCGCGACTGGAGCGGTGGCGATTTCGCCGACCGGGACAGAACTTGCCACACCGGCTTGCGGCAAAACGGGCGAAATGCCCACCATTTCCACAGCAATAGCCGCACCCCCCAGCAGCTCGCGTATCGCCTGAGCTATCGCCGCAATTGTCTGCTCGACCGCCCAACTCAGCGTTTCTAGCACCTTGCCCAAGAACTGGGCTAGCAGCGTGCCCAATGCGATAGTCGCACGCAGCGTGATGTACAGAAATTCAAGCACGAGTTGAACTTGGTCCAACAGCAAAACGAGCAGGTCGGCGATCAGTAGGTTCAGTATCTTCATCATTTGAAGCAGATAGCCGGCCACGAGGACCGCGTATGCCACTACGAGCTGGAGCAAGTCGTAGATGAATTCCCACGCGAAATGGAACACTTCGCTGACCAGCTGGGAGACGGCCTGGCTTAGCACTTGCGCCACCGCCTCGAGGAGGTGCCACATTATGCTCCACCAAGGCGGATTCGGAGGCGGAGGAAGGCTGCTGACCTGGCTGACCCCGGATTTGAGTATCGGTGGGGCCGGCGTGGTGTGTGGTGCTGTGGCCAGGGCTGCGGCGCTGACGGCGTCGTAGCCACCCATCGTGGTCGCGGCCTCGATCCACATCCGAACGTAATCGGCCTCGTTGAGCGCGATCGGGATTGTGTTGATGCCAAAGAAATTGGTCGCCAACAACGCCCCATGAATGACGTGGTTGGCTTCCAACTCCACCAACGTCGGCATCGCCGCCAACGCGCTGACGTGTCCCGCTGCGGTGGTCTCCAACCTTGAAGCCACCGCCATGCAATCAGCGCTGGTCTGCGTCAGCCACGCCAGATAAGGCCCATATGCGGCGGCGAAACTGGCCGCGCTGGGCCCCTGCCACGCCCCGGCCTGTACCTCGGCCAACAGCGCACCGAGTTCTTCGGCCTCCTCGGCATAGGCAGCACCCAGCGATCGCCACGATTCGGCAGCCGCCACCATTGGGCCAGGGCCGGCACCGGCGCTCAGCATTGCCGAATGCACCTCCGGCGGCGAGGCAAACCACACCGGCGTCGTCATAACAGACCACAGACGGTGTAGGTTGCCCTCGCCGCACCATCGCCAGCGGCATACGTGTCGCCGGACTCGCCCACGCCAGCCTCGGAATTACCCAATTGCTCAACTCCTTTCGGGAGCTACCCCGCCATGCTCCGCAACGGCATCGGATTAGCCGCCGGCCGAACAACTACCGTCGTGATCGCCGGCGCCGTCGCAGCATGCGCCGGGGCCGGTCGAGCCGTCAATGTTTTCGCCGCCGCACTCGTCCATACGAAAACCTCAGAAACCGCCGGCAACGTCACCATTCGCATTCCCGCCATGGCTCTGCAACCAAAAAATCCGTCTGGACAAAACATTGCGTGTGGAAATTGCAGCTATTGGCAACTAAAATGCGGGCTGCGTTTGAACATTTGGTGCAAACTGCTCATGCCGGGTGGGCGCGTTGCTGCAATCCGAAAGTATGACAGCGACGATCTGACGTTCGGAATTTTAGGTCCAGAGGTTATTCGGCCAACCAACTTTGATCGAAATCTGTTGATCGCCAGCGGTTCGCCATGCACGCACCAGACACGCGGGCCCTGATTCGCCTGCTGCACGTGCGGTGGTAGATGTGCCACCACATTGCCGCGCGGCGAGTGGGCCGCCCATAAACGCATCCCGTTCGAGTGCTCAGCTGATGCGATAGCGCTCTGGTTTCCTGGCTAACGCGTCGGACTACTACTGTTTGACGCTGTGGCGAGTCTGAACACGAGCCCGCTTTCGGCGGCGCGGTACCACGGTGATCAGGACGTCGCGCCCGGCATGCTGGACTTCGCTGTCAATGTCCGTCATGACCGACCCCCCGAGTGGTTGGTCCGGCAGCTCGCGGCACGGCTGCCGGATCTGGCCCGGTACCCGAGCATCGACGATGTGCAGCGGGCGCAAGACGCGGTCGCCGAACGCCACTGCAGAACCCGCGACGAAGTGGTGCCGCTCGCCGGGGCGGCAGAAGGGTTCGCGTTGTTGTCCAATCTGCGTCCGGTGCGGGCCGCAATTGTCGCGCCCGCGTTCACCGAGCCGGCCGCAGCGTTAGGCGCGGCCGGAATCGCGGTGCACCATGTCGTGCTAGAGCCGCCGTTTGGCCTCGACCACGCGCAAGTGCCCGACGACGCCGACTTGGTCGTGGTGGGCAATCCGACCAACCCCACCTCGGTGCTGCACACCCGTGAGCAGCTGCTCGCGTTGCGCCGACCGGGGCGGATTCTTGTGGTCGACGAAGCGTTTGCCGATTCGGTTCCCGGCGAGAACGAATCGCTTGCCGGTGACTCGCTGCCTGACGTTCTGGTGCTACGTAGTTTGACAAAGACGTGGTCGCTGGCCGGATTGCGGGTGGGTTATGCCCTTGGCTCGCCAGAGGTGCTCGCCCGATTGACCGCTCAGCGAGCGCACTGGCCGGTGGGCACGCTGCAATTGGCGGCCATCGCGGCGTGTTGCACACCGGGGGCCGTGGCCGACGCCGCAGCGGATGCCGTGCGGTTGGTGGCGTTGCGCGCCGAGATGGTGTCCGGTCTGGAATCGGTGGGTGTCGCAGTGGTCGATGGCCGGGCCCCGTTCGTGTTGTTCAGTGCGCCGGGCGCCGATCTGATCCGAAATCATCTACAGAACAAGGGAATTGCGGTACGGCGTGGTGACACGTTCATTGGCCTGGACGCGCGGTATCTGCGGGCTGCCGTGCGCCCGGAGTGGCCGCAACTAGTCCAAGCCATCGCGCAGACGACTGCGGGTGTGCAGAACGGGAGGCGCCGATGAGTGTGCGGCTGGCCGACATCATCGAGGTGCTGGACAAGGCGTATCCGCCGCGGCTTGCCCAGTCGTGGGATTCGGTGGGCCTGGTGTGTGGCGATCCTGACGATGTGGTGGACTCGGTGACGGTCGCGGTGGACGCGACGCCGGCGGTGGTGGACGAGGTTCCCGGGGCCGGCTTGCTACTGGCTCACCATCCGTTGTTGTTGCGTGGGGTCGATACGGTCGCGGCCAGCACGCCGAAGGGTGCGCTTGTGCACCGCTTGATCCGAAGTGGGCGTTCACTGTTCACCGCGCACACCAACGCCGATTCGGCATCGCCGGGTGTGTCCGACGCGCTGGCACACGCTCTTGGGCTGAGAGTTGACGCTGTTCTCGACCCGCTGCCAAGTGTGGCCGATCTGGACAAGTGGGTCATCTACGTGCCGCGCGAGAACTCAGAAGCTGTGCAAGAAGCAGTCTTTAATGCCGGTGCTGGACAGATTGGCGACTATTCGCACTGCAGTTGGAGGGTCTCGGGTACCGGACAGTTTCTGGCGCACGGCGGCGCGTCGCCCGCAATAGGAAGCGTTGGGACCGTTGAACGGGTGGCCGAGGACCGGGTCGAGGTCGTCGCGCCCACCCGAGCGCGCGCCGCCGTGTTGGCGGCGATGCGCGCCGCGCATCCTTACGAGGAGCCGGCATTCGACATCTTCGCGCTGGTGCCACCGCCGTCCGGCACCGGATTGGGCCGGATTGGCACACTGCCACAACCCGAGCCGCTGCGCGCCTTCGTCTCCCGCGTCGGGGCCGCATTGCCGCGGACGTCCTGCGGCGTGCGCGCGGCGGGGGATCCCGACACACTCGTGTCGCGGGTTGCGGTCTGCGGTGGTGCCGGGGACTCATTGCTCGCCACCGCGGCCACTGCGGACGTGCAAGCGTATGTCACGGCCGATCTGCGACACCATCCGGCCGACGAGCATTGCCGGGCTTCGCAAGTGGCCTTGATCGACGTCGCGCATTGGGCGAGCGAATTCCCGTGGTGCGGCCAAGCCGCTGACGTGCTGCGGTCACGCTTCGGCGCGTCGCTGCCGGTGCGTGTGTGCACCATCCGCACTGACCCGTGGAATCTTGAATACGAGACTGGGAGTGATCGGACATGAAAGCCGAAGTAGCACAGCAACGGTCGCTACTGGAATTAGCGAAGCTGGATGCTGAGCTGTCCCGGATCGCGCATCGGGCCACTCATTTGCCGCAGCGGGAGGCCTTCCAGCGGGTGCAGGCCGAGCACAATGACGCCAATGACAGGATGGCAGCCCTGCGAATCGCGTTGGAGGACTTGGACGCCCAGGTGTCACGCTACGAATCGGAGATCGATGCGGTGCGCAAGCGAGAAGACCGGGACCGGTCAATGCTCAGTTCCGGCGCAACGGACGCCAAACAATTGGCTGACCTGCAGCACGAACTCGACAGCTTGCAACGCCGTCAGGCCAGTCTGGAAGATGCCCTGCTGGAGGTGCTGGAGCGCCGCGAAGAACTGCAGGCTCAACAAACCGCCGAGTCGGGGGCGCTCGACGTGTTGCGGGCCGACCTGGTCAGCGCCGAGCAGGCTTTGGACGCCGCAGTCGCCGAGATCGACCAGGCCCGACATCAGCATTCATCGCAACGCGACATGCTGACCGCGACACTTGATCCCGAGCTTTCGGCGCTCTACGAAAGACAGCGGGCCGGGGGAGGGCCGGGGGCCGGGCCGTTGCAGGGACATCGGTGTGGTGCCTGCCGGATCGAGATTGGCCGTGGCGAGCTGGCCCGGATCTCGGCGGCCGCCGCAGATGAGGTGGTACGTTGCCCGGAATGCGGGGCGATCTTGTTGCGGGTCAAAGGATTTGAGTAGTGAAAGTTGTCATCGAAGCGGACGGCGGGTCGCGGGGCAACCCCGGACCGGCCGGATATGGCGCGGTGGTGTGGACCGCCGATCGCTCGACCGTGCTGGCCGAATCCAAGCAGGCGATCGGCCGGGCGACGAACAACGTCGCTGAATATCGGGGCTTGATAGCCGGTTTGGACGACGCCGTGAAACTGGGTGCCACCGAGGCCGCGGTGCTGATGGATTCCAAGCTGGTGGTGGAGCAGATGTCTGGGCGATGGAAAGTCAAGCACCCAGACCTGGTGAAGCTACATGCTCAGGCTCAAGCACTGGCTTCGCGGTTTCACCGGATCGGCTATTCCTGGGTTCCGCGCGAGCGGAACTCCCACGCAGACCGGTTGGCCAATGACGCGATGGACGCCGCCGCCCGCGCCAATCGCGCAGGGGAGAAAACCGCGGTTCCGGTTGCTGCCGAGCCCGCGAAAATCGTTGCGACGGAGTCTCCGACAGCTCCCGGCTGGACCGGTGCGCGCGGTACACCGACCCGGCTGCTCTTGTTACGTCACGGGCAGACGGAGTTGTCGGTGCAGCGCCGTTATTCCGGGCGCGGCAACCCGGGACTCAGTGAGGTGGGGTGGCGCCAGGTTGGTGCGGCGGCCGGGTATCTGGCGCAGCGCGGCGGGATCGCCGCAGTGGTCTCCTCGCCGTTGCAGCGCGCCTACGACACCGCGGTGACCGCCGCCAGGGCCCTGGGTCTGGAGGTGATCGTCGATGACGACCTGGTCGAGACGGACTTCGGTGCTTGGGAGGGTCTGACGTTCGCGGAGGCCGCCGAACGCGACCCCGAGTTGCATCGTCGGTGGCTGCGCGACACCAGCACCGCGCCGCCTGGTGGGGAAAGCTTCGACGACGTGCTGCAGCGGGTTCGGCGGGGACGGGACCGGATCATCGTCGGATACGAAGGCACGACGGTGCTTGTGGTGTCGCATGTGACGCCGATCAAAATGGTGCTGCAGCTCGCGTTGGATGCCGGGGCGGGCGTGCTGTACCGGTTGCATCTTGATCTGGCATCGCTGAGCATCGCCGAGTTCTATTCCGATGGAGCGTCGTCGGTGCGGCTGGTGAACCAGACGGGCTATCTCTAGCTCGGCCACGATGCACCCAACCAGTGAGCTGGTGCTTTCTCGTGAGCACCCCAATGCGTAGATCTTTGGCTTTGCGGCTTCTCGCCGACACCACTCCGCTGCGGACCCCAGACTTCCGCAGGCTCTGGCTTGCTGGCATACCCACGGTCATCGGTGCCAACCTGACCGTGTTCGCGGTTCCCGTGCAGCTGTTTGAGCTGACCCAAAATTCTGCATACATAGGCCTCAGCGGCTTGTTTGCGCTGGTACCGGTGGTTGTTTTCGGACTTTGGGGCGGGGCCTGGGCCGATGCGATGGACCGGCGCACGCTCCTGATCGTCACCTCATGGGGCCTGGTGGCGGCGTCACTGTTGCTCTGGCTGCAGGCTGCGCTGGCACTCAACAACGCCTGGGTCGTGCTGTGCCTGCTGTCGCTGCAGCAAGCCTGCTACGCGGTGAACTCGCCAGCGCGGTCAGCCGCGTTTCCCCGGATTCTGAGCGGCGATCAGTTGCCCGCCGCCAACTCGCTGAACATGACTCTGGTTCAGTTCGGCGCGATTTTCGGGCCGGCACTGGCCGGTGGGGTGCTGCTGCGCTGGCTTGACCTGTCGGCGCTGTATCTGGTCGACACCCTGACCTGCCTGGTGCCGATCTGGGCGACGTTTCGGCTGGCGCCCATCCCAGCCGTCGATATTGCCGACGCCGACGGGACGTCGCGCTGGGGAGTGCGCGCGGTGCTGGACGGGTTCCGCTATCTGGCCGGCAACACCGTCGTGCTGATGTCATTTGTGGTCGACTTGATTGCCATGGTCCTGGGCCTGCCGCGAGCGCTGTTCCCGCAGATTGCGCACGACAGTTTCGGCGGCCCGCTCGGCGGCGGTACCGCGATGGCGTTGCTATCGGCTGCGATGGCGGTCGGGTCAATGATCGGTGGCGTGTTCTCGGGCTGGTTGCCGCGGATCCGGCGTCAAGGACTGGCGATCGTCGCGTCGATCACCGCGTGGGGTTTGGCAATCGTGGGCTTCGGATTGGTCAGCGGGCAGGCCCACGGGCGGGCGGGCCCGATGCTGTGGGCGGCACTGGCCTTCTTGGCTGTCGGGGGTGCGGCGACCATGGTGGCGGTCGCGCTCAAGCAGACCATCCGCCAGCAAGCGGCCTCCGCCGAATTGGTTGGGCGGCTGCAGGGCGTGCTGGTCGTGGTGATCGCCGGCGGGCCCCGGCTGGCCGACGCACTACACGGCGCTGCGGGGGCCGTGATCGGCACGTCCGCGGCCGTGGCCGGCGGCGGGGTGCTCGTCGTGGTCGGGATGTTGGCCGTCTCGCTGGCTGCGCCGGCGTTCATCCGCTACCGGGTGCCGAGTGCCACTGTGCGCGACGACGGATCGGCGCCTACCTGATCGCCGAGGGATCCGCAGACCCGACCCCGGGCAGGCGCTCCGTCGCGATAACGACTACACGAACACCGAATTGTCGTCGGGGCTTCAGCCGCACCGCATCACCCGTCGGGTGCCCGACATGGCGTTGCCGGAAATCGCGGCCGGAAGGTCCGCCAGGCCGCCAACCTCGCCGACCAGCAGTTCAAGCCGATGATGATGTGCGCGCAGCAGCCCAAGAGCCGCCACGAAGTCGCCGTATTCGCTGCGTCGGCAGTACGAGAACGACCCGATCAGCTGGATCGAGCGTCGAAAGATGTCGCGTAACGGGGTTCGCAGCGTGACCGCAGGGGCGTATGCATTGACCACGACGACCGATCCACCATCGGCGACGAGTCGCAGCGCCTGTTCTAGCGGCGTTGAGGTGGCCCCGCTCGCCGCGTCGACCACGACCTGGAAGTGGTCCGGCCCGCTGGCGGTTGCTTCTGGCTGGAAGGTGAGCATGTCGGCGAAGGCGGCCGCCGCAGGGCGCTTTCCGTTTCGGTGAATCACCGTGACATCCCAGCCCGCGGATGCCGCGTAGAGCCCGGTAAGTAGCCCTACCGTCCCAGCACCGATTACCGCCAGCCGCCCGGAGGCGTGGAGCGGTGTGCAGCGCAGGCCGTGGATGGCCACGGCGGCCGGGTCGGCCAGGGTAGCGACTCGCGGATCGAGGTCGCTAGGCAGCGGGTGAATCTGCCCAAGCGGGACGCTCACCTGCTCAGCAAACCCGCCCGGCATGTCCCATCCCAGGCGTTTCAGGTCCCGACAAAGGTGGTTGCTGCGTGCGGCGCAGTCCGCGCAGTGACCGCACGCGACGAGTGGGTCGATCGCAACCCATTGCCCCGTCTGGTCTGTGCCGACCACCTCGTGGCCCGGGCGCCACCGGGTGGGAAGCGAAAAGTGCTGTGGATTAAGGATTTTAGCTATGTCACTGCCACAGATGCCGCTGTAACGTACATCGACGACGATTTCGTCGTCGACTGGTTCAGGGGGATCGACCGTTCGCAGTCGCAGCTCGCCGTCGCAGTACTCCCAGGCCCTCATACCAGGGACGCCACATAGGTCGGAAGACGCTCAATGCGTGAGATCCGCGCACCATTCCACTCTTTTTCGCCGAACACGAGAGCATCCGGACCGCCCCGGCGAACGACGCCGAGTGCTTGCATGCCTGCGTCGTGCGCGCCGCACAGTTCATTGCCGCCCCCATCGCCGCAGTAGACGATGGAGTTTGCGGTTGCGCCAAGTCGCTCGCAGATCGCTTGGTACAGCCGTCGATCCGGCTTCGTCGCTCCGGCTGTGCAACTGAAGACCGCTGCGTCGACAAGCGGTGCCAGGCAACTGGTTTCCCAGCATTCCGAGATCTCAGCGGTCGCGTCGCTGAGCACACCCACTTTCAAGCCCATCTGCCGCAGCAATACCAATGTCTGGACTACGGATTCGTCAGCAACCAGCCGATCGCTGCCAATGGCCCGAAGTTCGTCGGCGACGAGATCTGCGTCAACAGCCGACGCGCCAACCCATCGGACAAGGTGTTCGGCAAGCGCGGACACCGTCGGCAGCGTGCCGTCATGCCGCGTCGTCCAGGTTGACAGAAAATAATCCTCGACCTGGCCCGGGCTCGAGCCGATACGGTGGGCCAGTCGAGTCGACGCGCGACGCCGATCGGCAGCCGCGGGCGCGCCGACCAGGGTCCCGAACAAATCTAGAACCACCGCGTTCGGTATGGCCTTCACGAGTCAGCGAGACGACGGTGGCTTGATCCGCGCGAGCTTTCGTCCCGCCTTAAGGAAGTAGCTGTCCGGACCACTCACCTCGGCGACGGCATTAAGCGGCATGAAGACGTCGTCAACGGCGAGCACGACTTGCTGCTGGCCTTCGGCGCATTCAACGACCAACCGAAGCGCCCGTTGTGCGGCCAAACGGCGGACGTCGCTGTTGCTTTTTGCAAACCCCAGCTCCCTAACCACGTCAAACACGACTCTGCTCGGATCGGTGATTATTGGTAGATCTGCTAGATTGCCGAAACGACGCGTCGCAAATTGCGCGGCGAACTCCTCGCGCGCCTTCATCGCCGTGTCGACGCCGTAGATCGCAGCGGTCATCTCGCCTGCCAGGATTTTCTTGAGGTCCAGTGGGTGAAGCGTGCCGTCCGCGCGTCGCGTCTGGGCTATCGACACCTCGCTGTCGAGCCATTCGGTCAAGGCGAGGTAGTACGAGTCGACGGCTTGATCGGCCACCGACATCAGCTTGCCGTAGATCTCGCCCGCGGGTGCAGCGATCGCGACGTAGTTCCCCTTGGACTTGGACATCTTCGCGCCGGTGCCGTCTGTACCTTCGATCAGTTTGGTGGCAACGACCAACTCTGGGACTTGACCGCAGATGTCCATGACCTTGCGGCACATCTGCATATTGAGGTACTGGTCGATGCCACCCACTTCAAGGTCGCAGTTGATCTCAACTGAATCGAGTGCCATCGTCACCGAATACAGCAGCTCGGCCAGTGACAGCCCATGCCCGGCCTCAAGGCGGTTGCGGAAGTCCTCGCGCTGAAGCGGCATCGATATCGGAATGTGGGACGCGACCTCCAGCAGCCGCGGCAGGGTGATCCGCTCGAGCCAGTCGCCGTTGAACCGGAACTCCGCGTGGGCGAAGTCGAAGAATGGCGCGACCTGGTGCCGGTAGGTGGCGAGGTTGCGCGCGATATCCTCGTCGGTCAGCAGCGGACGTTCGTCCGAGCGGCCGGTGGGATCGCCCACCTTGGCCGTCAAGTCGCCGACGATGAACACCACGTGGTGACCCATCCGCTGAATGCGGGACAGAATCAGCATGGGCACCGCATGGCCGAGGTGGACTTCGCTGCCGGTCGGATCGATGCCGAACTTCGCCACGAATGGACGGCCGTCGTTAGTGGCCTTGGCGATCCTTTCCGCCAGAGCTTCCCTAGCGGGTTGCACCTGCTGGGACCGGGACGCTATCAGCTGCGCCTGCTCATGTGGGGGCAGGTCCGAGAGGTCCAGCCGGCGACGCGCGGTCGTGATTTCCAACAAGGTGCGTACGGCCTCATCCGACGACAGGTCGGCGCCTCGCAGCAAGTCCGTCGCACTCTTGACGGATTGGTCCAGTCGGCTCATACACGCCTTTCGCGGAGATATCTCCATCTTGTTCGACATCATTCGCCGTTGCGTGCTGTTGCAGTTGCAGGCCACTTGCCGATGAGGTCGATCACATAGTCGGCGAGGTCCAGCACCGCCAGTTGCCAGGCGCGCCCACCCTCAATGCACCATTTGTGGAGGTCACGAAGGTCCTCGACCGTGTAGCACGGCAGTTCGCACATTAGCTGGTACGTGGCGGACACGGCCGGCAGAGGCGGTTCGCCGAGCAGCTGTGTGCGGACCTGATCGGCCGTCGAAGTCATATCGATGGCCGACCCTGGGATGCTCTTGGAGAACTTCGGATGACCGCCGAAGCCACGCACCATTCGCGTATAGGCCGCCGATATCGTGAAACCCGTACGGAGCGGCGATTCTTCGTCCAGCCGCCGGCATACGTCGGTGGCGAACCGGACATATTTGTGCTCATCGATCCCCAGCGTGACGAGCACGGCGTCGTGGGTCTGCCCGAGCGCAATAAAATCGGCAGCCATCAGGCAAAGTGACAACGCTCGCCGAAACGTCATCGAGGAGTCGACCACACCCTGGGCGGCATAGTAGGAGTGGTTGTCCTCCTCAGCCCGGTCGAAATCCCGCTGGTCGACGTAGCGTCCGATGAGATACATCGCTTCCAACGCGGCATGGTGTCCGTCTTGTGCCCGGACCGTGCCGCGGGCGGGATCAAACCCCAGACGCAGCACGTACTCCTCGAAGTCGTCGGCAAGCGCGCGGACCTGGCTGAACGACCGAACCTTGCCGTTGTAGGCGTCGAGGTCGCCGAGCACGATTTGGCACCTTTCCCCGCCGCGCTGCAGCTCAATAATTTTCAGGATCTGCGCGACCGTGGCGAGATGCGGAACGCCAGACATGCCGAATCCCGTGGTGATGATCCGGCGTTCGGGTGCAAAGTTGAGGTGCTGATCGCCGCGATAGTTACACAGGTAGCGTGCATTGAGCGTATCGGTGTCTATCCCGGCTAGCGGGAAGTCGAATTTCCGCAGTTCGAATGGGCTGTAGCCAAACTCTGCCAACGTCTTTTGGTAATACGCCTCTGAAAACAATACTGGCTCAGTCACTATCCGGCCTCCACCCTGCTATATACATGCGCAAGCCTCTCGCACATCGTTGTGCCCGGGCTTGCGATACTTTGTGAATCTTGCTGGATTCGTTGCCGTCCAGCCGCTTTGGATCATGGTGTGCGGAACGGGCCTCGCATACCGGCATCGTCGGGGGCCCGAGTCATCGACTAGGCCGTCTGCTCTTGGCGGTCAACGCTTCCCAGGAGTCGCACAAGGTCTGAGACGGCTCCGCTTCGCAGCACCTCTTCGGCAAGGTCGATCCCGTCGGGCAATGTGGCGGTGATTCGCGAACGCGTCAGCAGATAGCCGGCGTTGAGCGTGACCACCCGGCGGTGACTGGCCAGACCGTTACCCGCCAGCAGGTCCAGCGTCCGCTCAACGGCCGTATCCGCATCTTCTGGCGCCGGCAGTAGATGTTCGTCGAATCCGCGGCGTGTGAACGATAGCGCCGGCATCGCCTGTGCGTCAGAAAGTATGCCGCGGTCCACCCGAGCCAGGAGCACCTGCCCAGCAGGTCCAAGCTCATCAATGTAGCGCCCGGCGGCCGTGCGGGTCGAGATGACGTCGACGTTATCCAGGCCGAAGCGGTAAAGTACCTGCGCCGAGACATCAACGCGGGGATGAGCCAGCCCGAACAGCATGAGATCGCCCCTGACCGGGCTCACCAACGCGGCCAGCCCGAACGAGAACGGGTTGGGCGCATAGAACCGACTGCCGTAGACCTGGTCCAGTTGTGGTATCCGTGGCTCGATCGCGACGAAGGAAAACCCGCACGTTTGCAGGCTCCGCTGAACCTCCGTCGTGGACTCGTCCTCGATGATCCCTAGCGATCGCATCAGATCCCGTGACCCCAGCGCCGAAGATGTCGCGGTCGAGCCCACTTTGACGACGGCAGCTCCCGCAGCCGCGGCCAACAGCGCCGCCGGCGTCGATACGTTCAGGGTGCGCTCGCCCTTTTTGCCGCTGCCTGCCAGGACAATAATGGGACGGTTGATCCCCTCGTGCGGAATCTGCTCTGCCGCAAGCCCATCTAGAGACAGGGCGATGCGGAGCAGGGTCTCGACGGCATCCACGTCCGGACCAGTCAACATGACCGCCGTCATGACAGAACCCATCACAACGTCGCGTACAGGCACCGGCAATTCGAGGCACGCGGCGAATGCCTCGCCGAGCTCTGTTGACGGGATACGTTCGCGCAGGGCTAGTTTCACGAGCACCGACCGGACCGCGACCGGTACATCTCCTTGCACACCATGCTGCGTGGTGATATCCGGTCGGACAAGGGGCATCTGCGTGCAAGCGATCATAACTTCCAAACTCCTTGTTGGGGATTGACAATGGCAAATGAGTCGAACTTGCTGCTAACAGCGACGCAAGCAGGTCAGGTATCACCACCAGAAATGGTCCACCCGGTTAGCGAACCGAGCGGTCAGCGCTCCACCGCCGCATTGGCCGCCGCCAAGCCTTCAGACACCACGCGCAACATCACTACTGATATCCCTCCCAGGTGTTGCGCCGACCTGCTCGGCCCAACGCTCGTGTCGAATCATGAAGCAGCGCAACACAAAGCGCTCCAAACCATACATGTCATGGACTGTTGCATTTGTCAACTGTTGGCAATTGCTAATACCTACGGTTACGTAGGTATAGGTAACGGTCACGTAGGTTTCGGTCATCTCGTTCACTTGGGCAGCTGGCGGGACTGGTCCCTGTCCCGGTCCGCAGTGTGGCGCGGCCGCGCATCCGAGAGTCATCGAATAGCCCCCGCGCTGGGCATACCCGAGCTGATCGACCACGGGAACCGGTTTGTGAGCGTGGCGATTTGGGCGGCCCGGGCTTTCGGGTTGGGATGCTGTGCTCGGCCGCCGGCGGTGTTGTCCGCGAACACCTCGATGGCGATCGGTGCTGCAGTGTGCACTGAGCGATGAACGGATTGTGTACTGCTTGATGAGTAAACGTGTTCAAGATCACCTAGCGACGTTTGTCCGAGCGGAAGTGGGGTTGCACACGGGCAGGCGGTGATTGGACTGCACGCGGCGGAAGGGTGGCCGGTATACCGGATGCCCGCCCGGTGGCTGAGCGACCACAGTGCCAGGAATATGTCCCCCTGTGGTGATCGGGATTTCGGGGCGATGCCGACCGGCTCAAGGGGCCTGGGGTGTTGTTGACAGTGTTGGTAGGAATGATCGAAACCTGTGGATGAGCTTCGATGAGGTGGCGTGAATGTGGGCACTGCGCCGCGGGTCAACGACAAACACGTCGACCCGGATTCCGGTGAGCGGCAGCGGTTCTCCTCGGCGATCGCGCCCGCCTGGGCGCGCAAGTCGCGCAGATGGCCGAGATGTTGCCGTTGCTGTACCCTGTCCGGGCTGTCCAGCGGGGATTTTGGGTCAGTCTTGGAGCAGTTCCTGGGTTCGGGGCCGGTTGTCAGCGACCACGATTACTCGGCACACCGGCCAGTGGCACCACGAAGCCAAGGTTAGCCGCGCGTGATATGTCGGGCACCGACCACCTGTACCTGTGAGTCGACGGGATCCATCTCAAGGTCCGGCTGGATCAGCAGAAACTGTGCGTGCTGGTGATGCTGGGCGTGCGGGCCGACGGATGCAAGGAACTGGTCGCGATCACCGACGGCTACCGTGAGTCAACCGAGTCGTGGGCTGACCTGCTGCGCGACTGCCGCCGCCGCGGCATGACCGCCTCGGTACTGGCCGTTGGAGACGGCGCGCTGACTA
The DNA here is from genome assembly GCF_963853665.1 of Mycobacterium decipiens. NCBI lineage: Bacteria > Bacillati > Actinomycetota > Actinomycetes > Mycobacteriales > Mycobacteriaceae > Mycobacterium > Mycobacterium decipiens. The sequence goes on along the minus strand of NZ_OY970459.1, from coordinate 3,204,645 downwards.
TTGCTCCAGTGTTGGGCTGGGCCAGAACCAGAGTGAGGAAGGGGCGTGGCTCGAGGGCGCCCAAGCGGCGCTTGCCAAACAACACCAAGTCACCTAGTCATTCAACATGACTCGTTGATCAGCGCGCGCGAACCGCGTCTAGGTCCGCAGTTCACCGCTTCGCGGGACGCCATCGCCGCCAGTTGTGCGCCGTGGCTGCTGCGACCCCAGCTCGACGGCGATCTCTTCACCAATTTCTTCTCCAGCAGCCGGTACATCCGTGCGGCGCTTGCGCACGACGTTCTCCGCGGAACGGTGGTTGCGAGCAGCCATGTGTTTGATCCTCCCTGCCAAGCTCAACATCGGGCCACCGGACTCTAAAATCTCTTCGGTCTTAATCACGGGGAAAATGCCAGGTACTGTACATGTCGGTGTGGATCTTTATCCGCCGGAGATCACATTCTGATGTGACCGTGCAAGGCACCCACGACGGGGTGGTGTTGTGCAGGCTGTAGCGCGCGGCCAGGAGGGAGTCAACGATTGAACATCCTCAGGCGGGCATGGATACCATTGGTTGTTGTTGTGGCGCTCGGCGTCGGTGGATTTGCCGTTGAGCGGCTTCATGGATTCTTTCCGCTCACCAGTCCGTCAAAGCTTGATCCGCGGGCGCAGACCCCGCCTTACGCCGCCAAGAGCGCTACCTACGAGGTCTTTGGGCCCCCCGGGACGGTCGGAGTCGTCAACTGGATGGACGAAAACGCGAAACCTCAGCAAGCGAATTTTTCAACGCTGCCCTGGTCGCGCACGATCACCGCCAGGCTGCCCGGAATCTTTGCTTACGTTGTCGCGCAGGGTAATAGCAACTACATCGGTTGTCGGATAACCGTCGACGGCAAATTGGTAGACGAACAGCGCGCCGATTATCACAACGCTCAGACCTCCTGCTTAGATAAATCCGCGTGAGCGACACCAAGGAGATGTCGGTGTCCATAGCCCGTAGGATCCGCCAGTTTTCGATACCAATCATTCTCATCTGGCTGGCGCTTGCCGTCGTTCTTAACGTTTTCGTACCGCAGTTAGAAAAGATTGCGGCGGCGCACGCGGTTCCATTGGCGCCCGTCGAGGCGCCGTCGGTTTCCGGAATGAAGAAAATCGGCGAAAAATTCAAAGAATATGATTCCGACAACCTCGTCCTGGTCACTATTGTCGGTGACAACAAGCTGGGCGATGATGCTCACCGGTACTACGACGGCTTGGTTCGTCAGCTGCGGCAAGACAAAGAAGACGTTGAACACGTGCTGGACTTTTGGGGCCATCGTTTCACGGCGTCCGGCGTCGAGAGCTTTGACCACAAGGCCGCATATGTTCAGGTCAACTTGGTCGGTAATCAGGGCGGGGCGCGGGGTAACAAGTCCGTACACGGAGTCCGAAAGATCGTCGAGCGTTCACAACCGCCGAAGGGCGTCAAGGCATATGTAGCCGGCGAGGGCGCTCTGACCGCCGACACGATCGAGGCCGGCGACGAGAGTATGGCCAGAATGACGGTGATCGCGATCATCGTCATCACGATCATGCTGCTTTTCTTCTATCGGTCGATTGTCACCGTGCTGCTCATGTTGTTCATTGTCTTTGTCGAGCTTTTCGTCAGCCGAGGGGTAATCGCGTTCCTTGGACTTCATGGCCTGATAGGACTGTCGACATTTGCCGTAAATCTGCTTACGGCGTTGTCTATCGCGGCGGGGACGGACTACGCAATATTTGTCATTGGCCGGTACCACGAAGGCCGAAGCACCGGCATGGATCGCGAAGCCGCGTACTTCGACACTTTCAGCGGCGTTTCAAAGGTCATCTTGGGTTCCGGGTTGACCATTGTCGGCGCAACATATTGTCTGCGCTTCACCAGGTTGCCCTACTTCAATTCGCTGGGTGTTCCGTGTTCGATCGGGTTGCTCGTGCTGGTTGGTGCCGCACTTACGCTGGGGCCAGCCGTTCTCACCGTGGCGAGCCGTTTCGGTCTGCTTGATCCCAAGCGCGAGTCCAACTATCGGCGATGGCGCCGTATCGGGACCGCTATCGTCCGTTGGCCTGGCCCAATTTTGGCGACCGCGCTCACGCTCACCATTGTCGGCGCGTTGGGGCTGGAGGGTTTCCAGCCGCTCTACAACGAGCGCTACTACCTCCCGAGTCGGGTTTCATCGAAAAAGGCGTACGACGCGGCCGGCGCCCATTTCGCCGAGGCCCGACTGAACCCGGATGTGCTGATGATCGAGACCGATCACGATCTGCGTAATCCGACCGATCTACTTGTGTTGGACAGGGTGGCCAAGAACATCTTTCGGTTGCCCGGCATCGAACGCGTGCAAAGCATCACCAGACCGCTCGGTCCGCCCATCGAACATGGGTCGGTGGCATTTCAGCTCAGCGTGCAAAGCGTCCCGATCAGAGACAACCTGCAGTATCTCAATGATCGGATGGCTGACATGCTGAAGACCATTCATGACCTCAACACCCTGATTTCCATCATGGAGCGCATGTACACGGTGACTCAGCACCTGGCCGATGCCGCTGACGACAGCGCCAACACGGTGGCGTCCACGGCGGCCATCACCGACGAATTGCGGAATCACCTAGCTGATTTCGATGACTTCTGGAGACCGATGCGCAGTTTCTTCTACTGGGAGAAGCACTGCTTCGATATCCCGATCTGCTGGTCATTCCGGTCGCTGTTCGACGGCTTGGACGGATTCGACCAGCTCTCCGAGCAGTTCCACAACCTCACCGAGGACCTCACTCACACGGCTTTAGCCACGCACCAGATGCTCACATTGATCCCGCCGATGATCGCCACATCCAAGTCGATACGGAACACGACGATGACGATGTACAGCACTTTCGACAGCATGGTCAAACAGTTGGATCGCATGACGGACACCAACTACGTCATCGGACAAGCGTTCGACGATTCAAAAGTCGACGACTCGTTCTACCTGCCTCCGGAGGTCTTCAACAATCCAGACTTTCAGATCGGTCTGAACCTGATGGTTTCGCCGGACGGGAAAGCGGCCCGGTTCATCATCACGCATGACGGCGACCCCGCGACCAGCGCGGGTATCGCGACCGTCGAAGCCGAGCGCGAGGCGGCGCGGCAGGCATTGAAGTTGACCTCGCTGTCGGACGCCGACATCGTACTTGGCGGCACAGCAGCAACTTTCAAGGACATCAGGGACGCGGCGAAATTCGACTTCATGATTGCCGCGGTTGCCGCGATCACGTTGATCTTCATCATCATGATTCTTATCACACGAGCTCTGGTCGCGGCGCTTGTCATTGTCGGGACCATTGTGATGTCGCTGGGTGCCGCCTTCGGCTTCTCGACCCTGTTATGGCAGCACGTTTTTCACTTCCAAATACACTGGGTTGCTTTGGTATTCGCGTTGATTGTGCTGTTGGCAGTCGGCTCCGACTACAACTTGATGCTCGTTTCTCGTTTCGAGGAAGAAATCGGCGCCGGGCTCAAGACCGGGATCATCCGAGGAATGGCTAGCACCGGCCCGGTGGTGACGGCCGCAGGTTTGGTGTTCGCGTTCACGATGGGATCGATGATCACCAGCGACCTGCGCTCAGTCGGTCAGTTCGGCACGACGATCGGTATCGGTTTGCTGTTCGACACGCTCGTGGTCCGTTCGCTCATCACACCCTCGATCGCCACGTTGCTGGGACGGTGGTTCTGGTGGCCCAAGATCGTCCGCACCCGCCCGGCCAGTCAAATGCTTCGATCGGTCGGGCCTAGACCGTTGGTCCGCGCATTGCTGATGGACCCTCGCCAACGTCCTAGCCGGACAACGGAGTAGCCGCCGGATTCGGTGCCATATGATGCCATTCCGCGGAGTCCACTTGGTGGACCAGGTGGCGCTGCTTGCGCGGTGTTGCGAAGTTAGCAGAGACCGCTGGGAATTCCGCGTGCGGGCGTGGTTTCCTGAGTCGGCATCGTCTGTGGGAAGGGCACTCGGTAAGGGATTCCCTGTGGCGACCCGGTATACGGATTCGGATCCAATCCGATAGTCCCCAAGTACACGTTGGGCACGCATTGCGGCAGTTTGGGCAAGGCGTCAAGTACCGGGTGACTCAAATTGGGTCGCGAAGGGTTGGGCGGGACGGCGAAGTTGAACGTCGATGTCATGTCGCCGACCGTGCCATCGCGCCAGGTGCTGAGGTTGGGAACCGGCACCGAAAACCGCTTGCTGATCAACTTCAGCTGTGAGGTGTGGTCGAGCACGTCATGCACCATCAGCGGGCCGCGGCTATATGGGGAAATGACGATGCACGGGACCCGAAATCCCAAGCCGATCGGCCCGCGTATGCCGGCGGACCCCGAGACGGAGTTGATGTCAGGCACCGTGAGATATTCGCCGGGGGTTCCCGGTGGTGCGGTGGGCGGTGTGACGTGGTCGAAGAAACCGCCATTCTCGTCATAGGAGACGATCAGCGCGGACTTTTCCCATACCGCCGGATTGGAAAGCAATATTCTTAGCAGGTTCACAATGCTGATGGCACCGACGGCCGGCGGGAATGCGGGATGTTCGGACTGGGGGGTGTTCGGAACAACCCAGGACACCTGCGGCAGCCTGTTGGCTTTGACGTCGGCAGCAAAGTCGAAGGGGTAGCTCGGGGAGATGCCGAAGCGAGCCAAATCTGAGCGTGGGTCCTGTGCTTGCTTGAAGAACATCACTATGTCGTCATAGGTGTAGTTGAGGTACTGATTGACGATTGGCCCGAGTGTCTTGTTGCGATATAGCTTCCAGCTGATGCCGGCGGCGCTTAGGTTCTCCGGCATCGTGGTCCAGCTGAACTGACCAATCGGGTCGGTGGGGGGGCTCGTGAGCTGCGGCCCCCCCTGGGTGCCATCGGCCCCGAGGTTGGCGCTCAACCAGTACAGCCGGTTGGGCAGGGTGGGCCCCAATACCGATGAGAAGTATCGGTCGCACACCGTGAACGTGTCCGCCAGCAGGTAGTGGATCGGGATGTCCTTGCGGGTGTGATAGCCCATCGTCACGGGGACGTTGGCGTTGTGCGGCACTCGACTGTGGCCGATCTGCGCGGGAAGCCAGTTGTCGTTGGCGCCTCCGTTCCAGGAGTCGTGCATCGCCTTCCAGGAGTGGTCGGGGTCACTGAGGCACTGGCCGTCAAGGAGGAACCGGGTGGTGTCGAAACGGTAGGGAATCGTGACACCAGCGGGGTCGAGTGACTGCGTCTGTGGGTTCCAGCCCTTTTGCTGGAATAACAGCGACGGGGTGTCGAATCCATCGGTGCCGGAGAGTGTGCCGAAGTAGTGATCGAATGATCGATTCTCCATCAGGAACAATACAAAGTGCTCAATGTCGGTCAAATGACCGGAACATGGCCCCGCTCCATAGGCCTTTTCTATTACCGGGCCAGCAAAGGACATCAGAGCCCCGGTGCCGCCTGCGGCGGCTTTGGCCAAAAACTCTCGGCGTGACATTCCGCCGATTGGGCCTTTGCTCACCGCTATGCCTCCTATCTCGCATTTCAGCTCACGCTATGCTTGTGCAGGCGATTAACCCCGGCACGCCACGCGGCGTGTCGGTTTGGATGTTTCGCCGATTGCTAAGAAGACACGGTCTGTACTTCCCCCGTTTACCGTGCCGCACCGGGCTGGGGACGGTAATTACGCCGCGTCGTGAAAGATCAGCCCCATGGCATAGCGTTCACCGGACCGAATAGTCGAAAGACCATGGCGCACCGGCGATGCGGACCAGCCTCGGGTAGTCCGCACGGGCCGATCACGGGTGGTGAACAGGTAGCCATGTCCCTGCGGAAGTTGCGTTGCGGTGCCGCGGGATTGGGCACGCGGCCGCTGTTCGACGAGCAAGAACTCGCCGCCCGTGTAGTCGGTGTCGGGATCGCTCAGGTTGATCACCACCTGAAGCGGAAACACCAACTCGCCGTACAGATCTTGGTGTAGGGCGTTCCAGTCGTTGGTGCCGTACTTCAACATCAACGCGGTGGATCGGGTCTGGCCAGCGGCGTGGCAGGTAGCCAACCAGTCATCAAGTCTGTCTGGCCAGGGCGTCCCACGGCCCAGTTTGGCCCACCAGTCGCGCGCTATCGGCAGCAGTCGGGGATACAGCGCCTGCTTTAGGCGTTCGATGGGCTCGGGATAGGGGGCGTGGAAATATCGGTACTGCCCGGCGCCGTACCGCTTCGGTGCCATGTCGACGGTCGAGCGAAACAAGCCGTCGTCGGCGTACAGCTTGCGCAGCCGGGCTGCCTCGCTGGGGGTAATCAACTGTGGTAGCAGTGCACCGCCGTACTCGTTCATTCCGGCAGTGATGGCGTCCCAATCGCCGGAGTCGACGCGTTTGTCCCACCGGGCCATCAGCAGGCCTCGACGGTGTACTCGAACGTCATCGGCGTCCTTCTGCGATCTCTCGAGCCTCTTGGCTTGCGCTGTCCACGATAGGACCGCCCGCGTGACAGCGCCGTGGACGACCTCTTCGTCGGACGCCCACTTCTGTGAGTGGTGTCACATATCCGCAGAGGTGTAACCGCGCCAACATCCTTTCACTCGGTGTATGCGAGGTCACCTACCCTATGGGGGTATTATCCGATAATATCTTTCGCGTCAGTAAACCAACTATCAACGAAGAGGTGGTGAACGCCACGCGCCGCATGAGATCGTGTGCTGTCCGGATGGAAGGGCTCTTTCTAGCTCTTGGCCATGCTGATGAGCACGTCGACGACGCGGCAGTCGCGAGGACCGGGCCGGGCATCGGAAGCGCCATATAAGAGCTCCGGTGTGCGTCAACGGACCGACGCGGAAGTGGTCGTTTGACCTTGGGCATAGGTGCCGATCCCATCGTGGGGATTTGCACAAGTCTGAGAAAAATTCTGCGGAAACTTGATTGCTGACTTGCCGTGGCATGGATTTTGCTTCGACGGCAGTTGGAAAAGCATGCTCGACCATGAAGCGAAAATTGCGGCAGGCATGCTGACCAGCGACGGCGGCTTGGTTCCGCTTGCGGGTTAATTGCTTTTCGCTGGGGCTGGTAGCTCCGTGGTCGGAACCCTCGGCCGAGCAGGCAATCTTGTGACCCGCTGGCGAGATGCGAGGATGAGAATGATTCCGGTTGCCAGCGTTGTGAAACGCATTTGGTTGCTGGCCTCGACCGAAACCACAATGGCGAGCGCAACCGAGGTGGCGCGCTGATGGCGCTACTGGCTCAGTTCCGCAGCTTCAACTATCCGAGTCGCGTCCTGATGATCAACCATTTCTGCATCAACGTCGGCTTCTTCATGCTGATGCCGTACCTGGCGGACTACCTGAACGGTCCACTTGGGTTGGCCGTGTGGGCGGTGGGTCTGGTCACGGGCGTGCGCAACTTTTCCCAACAGGGCATGTTCTTCGTGGGTGGCACGATTGCCGATCGATTTGGCTATAAGCCACCCATCGTGGCCGGATGTCTGATACAAACTGGCGGCTTCGCGTTGTTGACAGTCGCACATTCGCTACCCAGCTTGTTGATCGCCGCGGCTGCAACAGGATTGGCTTCGGCTCTGTTCAGCCCCGCGGTCCGCGCCTATCTTGCGGCTGATTCCGGTGACCGGAAGATCGAAGCGTTCGCGGTGTTCAACGTCTTCTACCAGGCGGGAATCCTGGTCGGCCCGCTGGTTGGATCGGTGCTGTTGGCCTTGAATTTCAGGATTGCCATCGTGGGGGCCGCGGGTGTCTTCGCGGCATTGACCGTCGCGCAGCTGCTGGCGCTGCCCCAGCACGTAGCCGATCCGCATCCGGTAAGCACGAAAAGGCGCTCCGTCCTGAAGGATTGGCGGATAGTAGTTGGCAACCGATCTCTTCTTTGGTTTGCCGCCGCGATGACTGGGCGCTATGTGCTGTCGTTCCAGGTCTATATGGCACTTCCGATCCAGGCGTCGGTCTTGGCGCCAGATCGCCAGTCTTTCTTGGTGGCAGGAATGTTCGCGCTATCGGGTCTGGTGGCCGTCACCGCCCAGCTGCGCGTCACCCGCTGGTTCGCCTCGCGCTGGGGGCCTACCCGCAGCCTGGTTGTCGGAGCGATGGTCATGGCTGGATCGTTTGTGCCACTTGAGCTTGCGCCGAACTGCGAGAGGTTCGGCGCCGCGGCCGCCATAACCGCATTGTTAGTCTCCGCGGTTTTGCTTACCGCCGCTTCGGCGGTGATGTTTCCTTTCGAGATGCGCACCGTCGTCGCACTGTCGGATGAGCGGCTGGTGGCGACTCATCAAGGGTTTTACAGCACCATCATGGGAATCGGAGTGCTCGTCGGAAACCTTGGAGTCGGATCGCTGATGAGCGTCGCGCACCGCTTCGATTCCGATGAAATCGTCTGGGGTGCACTGATTCTCGTGGGTTTGGTCGCAGCGGCAGGGTTGTATTGGTTGGAACACCGCGTCCCTGGATCGCCGCGCCCGTCCAGCGCCTGCATCCGACGGATGGCGGCGGCGATGATCAGGCTGAAGGCAAGTATGGGAATGCTCGAACGGTCCCGAGGCTCATCGACTCAGCGTCGGGGTAATCGATCCACAGATCGCAACGGATCTGCTCGGGGTCCAAGACCTGGCGCACCGTTGGTCCTTTCGGCGCTGTTGTCGACACCCCCGCTCACTACCCAACGCATGTGATTGAGAGAAGACGAATGCTGAAACCTAAGTCGATGAATCGACGCGCCGTAGTGACCGGTGGGGCAGGATTCCTGGGTTCGCACCTGGTAGACGCGCTGGTTTCGGACTCCTGGCATGTGGTGGTGGTAGACGATCTATCCACCGGTTCGTCGCGGAATCTCACGCAGCATTTGGGTTGTTCCTATTTCGAGCTGATGGTCACCAACATCTGTTCTGACTGGACGGTGGACGGTCCGGTGGATCTCGTCCTGAATTTCGCGTGTGTGGCGTCGCCCCCGCAGTACATAAAGCGGCCGATCGAGACGCTGCATACCGGATCGGTCGGTACCCAGAATGTGATCGATTTGGCGCTAGATAAGGGCGCCAGGTTGGTGCACGCCTCGACCAGCGAGGTGTACGGCGACCCACTCGTGCATCCGCAGCCGGAGGAGTACTGGGGCAATGTGAACCCGATCGGCCCACGCAGCGTCTACGACGAGTCGAAACGGTACGCGGAGGCGCTGATCGCGGCCCATGTCCGGGCCCACGGGCTGGACGGCGGCATCGTGCGAATCTTCAACACCTACGGCCCCAGACTGAATCCTGGCGATGGGCGGGTGGTGTCGAACTTTGTGTGGCAGGCGTTGTCGGATGCCGCACTGACTGTCTACGGCGACGGAAAGCAGACCCGGTCGTTCTGCTATGTCGACGACATGATTCGGGGGATCTTGGATTTCGCGCGGCTAACTGGAGAACTGGGTCCGGTCAATCTCGGCACTCCGGAGGAGATCACCATCGCCGAACTTGCCATCCTGATTTGCGACATCACTGGCATTGGAAACTCCAAGGTGTGTCTGCCGTTGCCGGTTGACGATCCGACGCAGCGTCGCCCGGAACTTTCTCGCGCACGCGAACTGCTGAACTGGAATCCGGAAATCGCGCTCCGCGAGGGCTTGAGCCGCACCGTTGACTGGTTCCAATCGTCATTGCGAATCGCGAAATAGGACCACGATGACCGGTAGTGGTTTCGGATCCGCCTCCGTGCGCGACAAGGTGGTAGTTGTCGGTGCGGACTATGTGGGTCTCACCACGGCGGCGTGCCTGGCATCGTTGGGCCATAAGGTCGACTGCGTCGACATCGACGAGGTGACAATCGCCGAGCTGACCACCGGATTGGTGCCGATCGTCGAGCAGGGGCTGCCGGAACGGGTTCAGCAAGGCATGTCGTTGGGGGATCTGCGATTGCGAAGCGATTTGGCAGCGGCAGTCGTCGACGCGGGCGACGTCGTCCTGTGCCTGCCTACGCCCATCGGCGCGGATGGTGGCGCGGATCTGGCCGCGGTATGGGCCGTGGTGCGTGAACTTGGTTCGTTGTTGCCCGGCGAATGCGTTGTCGTGACCGAATCGACGGTGCCGGTCGGCACCGCACGGCGCATCGCGGCGCTGATCGGTCGCTCGTATTTCGCGGCGGTGAGCAATCCGGAATTCCTGAGCGAGGACAGCGCGGTCTTCGACGTCTTCCACCCGTCCACGATCGTGATCGGTGCTGACGATTCGCGTGCGGCGCAGCGGGTGCTCGCCCTCTACGACGGGATCGCCAGTGACGTCGTGTTCACCGACGCGCCCACCGCGGAGTTGGCCAAATACGCGGCAAACGGTTTTCTTGCCCTGAAGCTGTGCGATGCGAATGCGATGGCCGAGCTCGCCGAGTTCCTAGACGCCGAGCCCGTGGCGGTTCTCGACGCAGTCGCGCGCGACCCACGGATTGGTGCTGGCTACCTGAGTCCCGGCCCGGGTTGGGGCGGTTCATGCCTACCCAAGGCCACCGCGGCGCTGCGTCGCATGGCGCGGTCGGTCGCGACGGCGTCCTCGCTGCCGGATGGCGCAATCGAGACGAATGCCCGGCAACCACGGTTGGTGGTGGACAAGGTGCGCGAGGCGGCCGGTGACACCCTGACCGGATCTGCGATCGGAGTTCTTGGGCTGACCTCCAACGCAGGCACCGACGACGTTCGCTGTTCACCCGCGCTGGCCGTCATCGACCACTTGGTCGCGGAAGGAGCGCCGGTGCGGGCCTACGATCCAACGGTTTCGACGCCGGCGTCGGGCTGGGTGAACGCACTGACCCTCGTCGACTCTCCCTACGACGCCTGCGCGGACGTCGCGGTGTTAGTGGTACTTACCGAATGGCCGGAGTTGCAGAAGTTGGAGTGGGCGCGGGCGGCCGCTGGGGTGTCACGGCGTACCGTCGTCGACAGCCGCAATTTGCTAGATCCCGATGTCCTTGCCGACGCCGGTCTCCGCTGGATCGCGTTCGGACGGTCGTGCAAGTGATGTTGCGTCGCGCGCCACGACGAGCTCCGGAGCGGGTGATCTTCTGCGGCGCCGGTCGCTGGGGGAGGAAACTGATCCGGGCCTTCCTGGCCCATGGCGCCGTCCCGGCGGGATTCGTCGTGCGATCGAATCCGACGATGCAATGGCTGGCGGCCGAATATCCGCACGTTCCGGTCGACACCGACGCCGAACGGCTGCTGGCTGGGACCCACGCGGACGTCGTCGTCGTTGCAACCCCAACGGAGACTCACAGCCGGTTGGCGCAGTTCGGGCTCCATCAGGGTTGTGACGTCTTCGTCGAAAAGCCACTGTGCACCGATCCCGTCGAGGCGCGCGCGCTGGCGGCTAGCGCGCGCGTTCGGGGCAAGGCCCTGTTCACCGGGTTCGTCTATCTGTATCACCCCGCCGTCGTGGCATTGCGGCGCGCACTGGCCACGGAGAACCTCGCCGAAGTGAGGTTCACCTGGGCACGGCCCGCACTGGCGGGACCGCCCGCGTGGGAACTGCTGCCGCACGAGCTTGCCATCGCGTCGGTGTTGCTCGGCGAGTTGCCGCAGGCGGTATCGCTCGATGTGGACGGCGAGCTGTGCCGCTGCCGATGGACATCCACCGCCGGGACGCGGATCGAGATCAGCCTCGACGGCCGGGCGGGAATTAGCAAACGTAAGGCGGTTGCATTGCGAACCGTCGCAGGCGAGGTCTGGAAGTGGACCGACCACGAGCTGGTGCGCTACGACCGGAAATCGCCCGAGACAGCGCTGCGGCGCACGACGTTCGGACCGGCCGAACCGCTGCGCCGCGAGGTGGAGTGGTTCTTCGCCCACCGTCACTATCCGGAGGCGGTGCGGAAGGAGATCGATCGGTCGGTCGCGATTACCACGCTGATTGATGATGCACTAGCGGCCGCGGTGCCAGGTCGGAGCGAGCTCGAGTGACTCGACGGCATACGGTTTGTGTCGTCGGCGGCGGCATCTTCGGCGTGTCTGCGGCGGTGGCGCTGGCCCGCGACGGCTGGCGAGTCGACCTAGTGGAACGCAGCCCCGACGTATTGACGGGCGCCTCCGGCTGCAACATCTTTCGGCTGCATCGCGGATACCACTATCCACGTAGTCTGGCGACCGCCGTCGAATCCCGGGACTGCGAGCGATCCTTCCGGGCCGAGTACAACGAAGCGGTAATCGACGACAGTCACCATCTGTACGCGATCGCAGCACAACAAAGCTTGGTCAGCGGTGCTGAGTTTCTGGCCCACTGCGCCGCGGCAGCCCTGCCCGTGGAGACGGTGAATCATCCCAACGTCAGACGGTCCGCGGTGGAATTGTTGGTGTCGGCCAAGGAGTCCCGGATCGATCCGGAGCGCCTGGCCATAACCGCTCGCGCCAAGCTGCGTGCCGCCGGAGTCAGGGTGCGCACGGGCACACCGGCGGATGCTAGCCTGACCGCCAGCTATGACTTCGTGGTGCTGGCCGCCAACCACAGCAACAACGGGGTGCTGGCCGGGTTGGGAATTCCGGTCCGGCGCAGGCAGTTCGAGGTCTGCGAGGTGGCGGTGCTGGAGGGCGTCGAGGTCGGCGATACCGACATCGTGGTGATGGACGGTCCGTTCGTTTCGCTCTCGCCCTACGGTCGCAACACCGGGCGGTTCCTGCTCTACGACGTGGAGCACAGCGTCCGGCACCGCGCTGTCTCGACCGTGTTCGAGCCGCCCAACGAATTCTCCGCGGCATTGGCCAGTGGCGCACCGGTGCCGGTGCCCGACAGCGCCGTTGCGGCAATGCTGGACACCGCGTCGCGGTTCGTGAGAGGGCTGCGGCACGCGCGATACGTCGGTTCGCTGGTTAGCGTGCGAACCGTCCTGCCCGACGTGGATCGCACCGATGAGCGGCCGACCATCGTTGAATGGCACACCGAAACCACGTTGTCGATACTCTCAGGAAAGATCGTGACCGCGGTGGCGGCCGGCCGAGCAGTGGCTGCGGCGTTGCGTTCGCGTACCGAACCGGGTTTCGGCAAGACAATCACCTGTAGTTCAGCCGCTTGGGCTGCACGGAAGGCAACGATTACCGGTTGTGGCCCCGACATCGCCTAGCGGGTAGCGTGATCGTCGCGGATGAGTTGGTCGGGCGGCCGCGGCTCGTGTTGGTCCGAAAGGCCCGTCACGAGTCGAGGAAAGTCCGGACTTCACAGAGCGGGGTGATTGCTAACGGCAATCCGAGGTGACTCGCGGGAAAGTGCCACAGAAAACAGACCGCCACCCTCGGGTGGTAAGGGTGAAACGGTGCGGTAAGAGCGCACCAGCACTCCGGGTGACCGGGGTGGCTAGGCAAACCCCACCCGAAGCAAGGCCAAGAAGGCCACACCGAAAGGTGCGGCCGCGCAGGCGCCTGAGGGTTGCTCGCCCGAGCCTGCGGGTAGGCCGCTCGAGGCACCCGGCAACGGTGTGTCCAGATGGATGGTCGCCGCCGTGCCGCCGTTGCTTAAGCCGCGGCGGTGTGGAACAGAATCCGGCTTACAGGCCAACTCGTCCGCCCTTCGCGGGGCTTAGCGTCGTGCTTTGCGCACCGCCTTGTTGAGTTTGCGCAGGGCAGCGTCGACCTGCTCCCGGCAACCGTCGGCCAAATCGGATTCCTGTTGGTAGAGCAGACCGTAGGTGAAGGTGTCCTCTCCGGCGGCGTGCGCGGCTATGGACTGCTGAAGCAGGTGTTCCCGGCTGACCACGCTGTCCTGATGATCGCCTAGCAACGTCTGGATGACCTTGGCCTTCTGCGACACCTGGTCCGCCCCGGTAGCCGCCGCGGTGTAGCGCAATCGCTTCGCGCGCTTGCGGATCCGGTGCAGTGCCTCGTCGCGGTCGTGGTCGACCTCCTGGTCGCCTGCGGTCTTTGCGGCCTTGGCGGCCTTCCGGACCCGCTTGTAGGCCGCGTCAATGGTTACCGGCGCCGGTTCCTCGCCGGAACTGGGACCGGCTCGTTCGGACACCAGTGCATCGAGGGCGTCGAGCAGGCGGAAGTACCGTTGCGACCGCAATGCATTCAGTGACCGTCGCAGCCCGGTCTGGTATCGCCGCCGCGCCCCGCCGACCAGGCGCTCACGCACCGGCCCACGCACCTGCTCCGGCGCCAGCCGGTCCAGTTCGTGCTGATAGCGCTCACCGAGCACCTCGGCATCACGCGCCACGCCCAGGACACTGGCGAGCTCACGCAGTTCATCGATGACCCATCCGCTTTCCTCCGAGCCAAACGACTCCTGGGAATCCCTTAGCAGGCTGCGAATTTTGCGGGTGGTGACGCGCATCTGGTGCACGGCATCATGGGCGTCGGCGCGCACGGCCCGATCCCACAGCAGCAGCTGGTCAACTTGCTCGGCTACCGCGCGGTGTATCGGGTCCTCGGGCGGTTGTGCGCCATCGGGTGGCCCACTAGGAGTGGAGGTCGCGCCGAGTACCCGCGCCAGTTTGGAGCCGTGGCCGGCCGGTGCGGCGCCGGCATCGAGCAGCCGGTTGGCCAGCCGGTCCAGTAGCTCGGTATCGCCGGTCTCAGGCATCTCCCCATCCGTTCCGAGGAGCTCCAGTTCCCACTCGCGCCACTGTTGCTCGGCCGGGCCTCCGTCCGCTGAATGGGCGGCGTCGGATGTCGCGGCCGACCAGGCGGTGACGTGGTCGTTGCAGAACTCCGCCAGGGCGTCGCCCTCGGTGCCGTACAGGGTCTGGCTTTCGCGGTGGGTGGTGATTCGCGCGACCGGCTCGACCGGACGGTCGCGAACGATTGCCAGCACCACGTCCAGCAACTCGCCTGGCACGGCGTCCCCGGTTGCGCCGGCCGATGCGGCGAGCGGCGCTCGGATCTCGGTGCGCTCGTCGGGTCCGGCCGGCAGTTTCAGATGCCAGCCGGCGTCGAGGCCGCCGGTGCGACGGCGCAGGGTGATCTGGTTGCGCGCCAGATCGTGCGCCGACGTGTCGAAGTACACCGCGTCCAGCTCCTGGGTCGGCGATTTCTCGACGCGAGCCACCGCGGCGATGCCCTCGAAAGACGGCGACACCGTCGACTCGACGACGTCGAACTTGCGCTCGACCTCCCGGTGGCGCGCTGGTCTGGGCGCCTCTACTGGCATCTTCGCCTCCGGTCATACTGCTTCGCCGCGGTCGTGGCTAGTCGTGGACGGGCCCCCATAGAGTGCCACATGCTTACCCGGCTCCCAGCGAATGCCAGTGACTGCTACGCCTTCTGGTGTGCGCGGTGGCTTCATGGCAGCGCCCGGGCCTAAGCCCGGTGCTTCCGGCTGATCCGGCTTGGTCAGAAGCTGTGCTCGTCAGCGGGGAACACCCCGCTGGCTACCTCTTCTGCGTATTGCATTGCGGCCCGGCGCAATTCGTTCCCGATGTCGGCATACCGTTTGACGAAGCGGGCGGCCTTGCCGCCGCTGAGTCCGGTCATGTCCTGCCAGACCAGGACCTGGGCGTCGCAGTTGGGCCCGGCTCCGATCCCCACGGTCGGAATGGTCAGCTTGCCGGTGATCTGGGTGGCCAACTCGGCCGGCACCATCTCCATGACAACCGAAAACGCTCCGGCTTCGGCGACAGCGATCGCGTCGGCGATGGTTTGTTCGGCGGCGTCGCCGCGCCCCTGCACCCGGAAGCCGCCGAGGGTGTTGACGCTTTGCGGGGTGAATCCGATGTGCGCCATCACGGGGATGCCGGCCGCGGTCAGGCGCGCAATCTGCTCGGCGACCCGCTCACCGCCCTCGAGCTTGACCGCGTGCGCGCCGGCTTCCTTCATGAACCGGGTCGCGGCAGTCAGCGCCGCGGTGGGTCCCGCCTCGTAGCTGCCGAACGGCAGGTCCGCGACGACCAGTGCGTGCGGGGCACCCCGCGCGACGCCACGGACCAGCGGGATCAGCTCGTCGATGGAGATCGGCACGGTGGTGTCGTAGCCGTACACGACGTTGGCGGCCGAGTCGCCGACCAGCAGTACCGGGATGCCGGCCTCGTCGAAGACCCGGGCGGTCGAGTAGTCGTAGGCGGTGAGCATGGCCCACTTGTGGCCTTCGGCCTTCCATCTCTGCAGGTGGTGGGTGCGGATCTGGGGGCGCTGCTCGGTGACTCTGGGGGCAGTAGCCCCATAGATATTGTGCGCAGACATCACTGTCCTTAGTGGTGTGGTCGGGTCGATCCTCGTGGCCCCATCGGGGTCCCCGGGTTCGTCTGACCCTGACAGTCTGCCATTTCTTTTGTTCCTATGCGCCATGGGCCCCTCATCGGCATACCATCGGCGCATGCAGCGGCTCAGTGGTCTCGACGCCAGTTTCCTGTATCTGGAAACCTCCTCGCAGCCCATGCATGTTTGCTCGATCATGGAGTTGGACACGTCGACGATGCCGGGCGGCTACACCTTTGACCGGTTGCGCGACGCGTTTTCGCTCCGGATCAAGGCGATGCCGCAGTTTCGTGAAAAGCTCGCCAACAGTTCGCTAAACCTTGACCACCCGGTCTGGGTGGATGACGAGAACTTCCATATCGATCGTCACTTGCATCGCATTGGGTTGCCGACTCCGGGCGGGCGGGCCGAACTCTCGGAGATCTGCGGGCATATCGCATCGCTGCCGCTGGACCGCAGGCGACCGCTGTGGGAGATGTGGGTCATCGAAGGGGTGGCTGGCACCGATTGCCATCGCAAAGGCCGCCTTGGGGTGATGGCCAAGGTGCATCATGCCGGCGTGGACGGGGTGACCGGCGCCAACCTTATGTCGCAGCTGTGCACTACCGAAGCCGACGCCCCCGCGCCGGATCCGGTGGACGGCGTCGGCGGCGGCAGCAGCTGGCAGATCGCCGCGGGTGGATTGGTCAGGTTCGTCAGCCGGCCATTGCAGCTGGCCACTGTGCTGCCGGACACCGTGTCGTCGGTGGTCGGAACCGTGCTACGGGCCCGCGACGGCCTGACCATGGCGCGTCCCTTCACCGCGCCGCGAACCGTGTTCAACGCCAACATCAGCGGTCGGCGCAACATCGCTTACGCACAGCTGGATCTCGAGGACATCAAGACGGTGAAGAACCACTTCGGCGTCAAGGTCAACGACGTGGTGATGGCCTTGGTTTCCGGGGTGCTTCGCCAATACCTGGTCGAGCGCGACTCGTTGCCTGACTCGTCGCTGGTGGCAATGGTGCCGGTGTCGGTGCACGGCAAATCCGATCGACCCGGGCGCAACCAGGTTTCGGGCATGTTCTCCAGCCTGGCAACCCAGATCGCAGATCCGGTGGAGCGTTTGAAAGCCATCGCGCAAGCGAATTCGGTTGCCAAGCAACATAGTTCGGCCATCGGTGCCACGCTGCTGCAGGATTGGTCGCAGTTTGCCGCGCCGGCGGTCTTCGGGGTCGCGATGCGGGTCTATGCCAGAACCCGGTTGACCGAGAGCCTGCCGGTGCACAACCTGGTGGTCTCCAATGTGCCGGGGCCACAGATCCCGCTGTACATGCTTGGTTGTGAGGTCAAGGCCATGTATCCGCTGGGGCCGATCTTTCACGGTTCGGGTCTCAACATCACCGTGATGTCGCTGCACGGCACGCTGGACGTCGGGTTGGTCTCTTGCCCGGATCTGCTACCGGACCTTTGGGAAATGGCCGACGAATTCGCCATTGGGATGGAAGAACTGCTGGCAGCGGTCGGCCGGTCGCCCAGTGACGGCCGCTGACCAGGACCTGGGGTCCTCTCTGGCAGCATAGGTGGGCATGAGCCTGTCTCGCCGCGACAAGGTCGCGCGCTTGCTGCTGATCTGGACCGCGCTCGCCGTCGTGGCGTTGGTCCTCGCGGGCTGCATCCGCGTGGTCGGCGGGCGCGCTCGCATGGCTGAACCGAAGCTGGGCCAGCCGGTGGAGTGGACTCCGTGCCGATCCTCAAACCCGAAAGTGACGATCCCCGGCGGCGCGCTGTGCGGCAAGCTCGCCGTACCGGTCAGCTACGACCACCCCGACGGTGCCGTGGCCGCGCTGGCGATGATTCGCTTTCCCGCGACCGGAGACAAAATCGGTTCGCTGGTCATCAATCCCGGCGGACCCGGCGAATCCGGTATCGAGGCCGCTTTGGGTGTCTTTCAGACACTGCCGAAGCGGGTGCACGAACGGTTCGACCTGGTCGGGTTCGACCCACGCGGGGTGGCGTCGTCCCGGCCGGCGATCTGGTGCAACTCCGATGCCGACAACGACCGGCTGCGCGCCGAGCCGCAGGTTGATTACAGCCCGGCGGGTGTGGCGCACATCGAGGACGAGACCAAGCAATTCGTTGGTCGTTGTGTCGACAAGATGGGCAAGAACTTTCTGGCGAATGTCGGGACGGTCAACGTGGCCAAGGATCTGGATCTCATTCGCGCGGCGCTGGGCGACGACAAACTGACGTACCTGGGTTACTCGTACGGCACCCGGATCGGCTCCGCCTACGCGGAGGCCTTCCCGCAGCGGGTGCGGGCAATGATCCTCGACGGCGCGGTCGACCCCAACGCCGATCCCATCGAGGCGGACCTGCGCCAGGCCAAGGGATTCCAGGATGCGTTCAACGACTATGCTGCCGACTGCGCCGAGGACGAGAGCTGTCCGCTGGGCACCGACCCGGCCAAAGCCGTCGAGGTCTACCACAGCCTGGTCGACCCACTGGTCGACCCGGCCAATCTGATGGTCAGCAGGCCGGCGCACACCAGCGACCCGCGCGGGCTGAGCTATAGCGACGCGATCGTGGGCACCATCATGGCGCTGTATTCACCCAACCTGTGGCACCACCTGACCGACGGTCTGTCCGAGCTCGCCAACCATCGCGGAGACACCCTGCTGGCCCTGGCCGACATGTACATGCGTCGCGACTCGAAGGGCCACTACACCAATGCCACCGATGCGCGGGTGGCGATCAATTGCGTTGATCAGCCCCCGATTACAGATCGCAAAAAGATCATTGACGAGGACCGCCGGTCGCGGGAGATCGCACCATTCATGAGCTACGGGAAGTTCACCGGTGATGCGCCGCTGGGCACCTGCGCCTTCTGGCCGGTGCCGCCAACCAGCAAGCCGCACGCCGTCTCGGCCCCCGGCCTGGTGCCGACGGTGGTGGTGTCCACCACCCATGACCCGGCGACGCCGTACCTGGCCGGTGTCGACCTGGCCAACCAGCTGCGCGGCTCGTTGCTGACCTTCAACGGCACCCAACACACGGTGGTCTTCCAGGGCGACAGCTGCATCGACGATTACGTGACGGCGTATCTGATCGGCGGCACTACGCCGCCGAGCGGCGCCAAGTGTTAGCGCCAGCGTGGAGCCCGGGCAACCAGCCGGTGGCTTGATCAACTCTTGCCGTACATTTGCTTCGGCACATAGGACAATTGATAAATATCTTCCACCGACAGAGCGGGATTATAGGCAGTAATTTCGGAGATCGTCTTCAACTGCTTTAACCAGTGCTGATGCATCTGATGGCCCGCATTGATAAATGGCTTGGGAAACAAGTTCGGAAGTACACCTCGAAGCGTTTCTTCGGTTACAACCAGAGTCGCGCCGGCACTTCCTATCAATCTCCAGCTGTGTACTCCGCGAACGCCAAATCTTTTCCCGGTCCATGCTAGGGTGTCCTCGTGCTCGATATCAATTACTTCAATCGGACTTCTGATGTCCTTAACGTAGGTAACAAAGGCATCCCCCAGCTCTAATTGAGCGCCCTTTTCGGTGTGAAAACGCACTCTGGACCATTCTCTGTACCAGTGGGGATACAATGCTGGGCGTGAGAGCCGTGACCAAACAGTGCTTTTGGGGGCGTCAATATTTATTTCATCCTTGACGTAGGCCTTCACATTTTCGGGACGATTTCGTTCCGGCCAATTTTCATATGTATCTATTGCGGGATTCTCTGCTGGTCTCCCGACCGGATCGCCCACCGGTGATGGCAGCTGGCTGTGCGCAACAGGTGGCGCCCCAGGTGCGGTGCAACATTGGCTTGGGGCAGGTTCGGCTTGCTTGTGCTGGCGATGCTATCCGATGTGCAATCCGTGCTGGTCCGGCCCAATGGAGGTCCGGGTATGCCCGGTTGCTCGGTGTCGCCGCGAAAATTGGAGTCGGCTCGCACGACTGCGGGATCGATGATGCATCCTATCGGTGCTCAATGGCGGTTAGCGGGCGAAGCTGGACCGACTGCGCAAAAGGAGTCACCGAATTGGAGTTGAACCGCGAGTCTTGGGTAAAGAAAAAGCGGTCGGGGGCCGGCTGAGGCCAATTTTCGGACCGTGTATCCGCTAGACGAGCGGCGGCCGGGCCCTTGCTTGCTGGACGATTCTCGGATGTCGCGCCGTGTGCAGAGTATCAGGCCTCCGCTGCTGCAAACGCTCAATCGTGTCTTTACGCTGGGGGTGTTCATTCGTGCTTTCTTGGCGCTGGCGCTCCTGTGGAACTTGTTCGCGAGTTGGCGCGTCGCGGGACCGGTGCCGGTCGTCGATCCGGGGCCGCCAAGGGCGATACGAAATCAAGGCGTGACCATTTTGCGCCGCCACGGGTATTCGGGGGTGAGACGATGGCGGCCATGTTGCGTCTGAGACCGTTGAGCTCGGCGCTGCTGTCGTTTGGGCTGCTGCTCGGCGGGCAACCTGCAGTAACGCCGCCGGTTGCCGGCGCGACTCCGGAACCCGATGCCGGTCAAACCCCGGGTCCGGGGGCGCCGGTCGCGGTACCGCAGCAGAACTGGAACGGCTGCGGCGAGTTCATCGACAACACCAGCGGAATTCCCACAGCACGATGTGCGACGGTGTCGGTCCCGGTCGACTACGACAAACCCGGTGGGGCACAAGCCAAGTTGGCGGTGATCCGCATCCCCGCGACCGGTCAGCGGATGGGAGCGCTGCTGGTCAATCCGGGCGGGCCCGGGGCGTCCGCGGTCGACACGGTCGCCGCGATGGCACCCACGATGAAGGACTCCGACATCACCCGTCATTTCGATCTGGTGGGCTTCGATCCACGGGGGGTCGGCCACTCGACCCCAACGTTGCGGTGCCGTACCGATGCCGAGTTTGACGACTACCGCCGCGATCCGATGGTCGACTACACCCCGACCGGTGTCGCCCACATCGAACAGGTCTACCGGCGGTTTGCCCAGGCCTGTGTTGACCGGATGGGCTCCAGCTTCTTGGCCAACATCGGTACCGCGTCCGCTGCGCGCGACATGGACGTGGTCCGCCAGGCGCTGGGTGACGATCAGATCGACTACCTCGGATTCAGCTATGGCACCGAGTTGGGCACCGCCTACCTGGAACGGTTCGGCGCTCACGTGCGGGCGATGGTGCTCGACGGCGCCATCGATCCGACCGTCAGCCCAATCGAGGAGAACATCAATCAAATGGCGGGATTCCAGACCGCCTTCAACGACTACGCCGCCGACTGCGCACGCTCGGCGGCCTGCCCGCTGGGCACCGACCCGGCGCAGGCGGTCAACCGCTACCACGCGCTTCTCGACCCGCTGGTCGAGAAGCCGGGTCGCACGTCGGATCCGCGCGGCCTGAGCTACGCCGACGCGACGACGGGCACCATCAACGCGCTCTACACCCCGCAGCGCTGGAAGTACTTGACCAGTGGCCTGCTCGGGCTGCAGCGCGGCACCGACGCCGGTGACCTGCTGTTGCTTGCCGACGACTACGAAGGCCGCAACCGCGACGGGCACTACCGCAACGACCAGGACGCGTTTAACGCGATTCGCTGCGTCGATGCGCCGACGCCGGCCGACCCGGCGGCCTGGGTCCGTGCCGATCAACGGATGCGTCAGGTCGCTCCGTTCCTGAGCTATCGACAGTTCACCGGATCCGCCCCGCGCGATCTGTGCGCGCTGTGGCCGGTGCCGGCAACGTCGACGCCACACCCGGCCGCGCCGGCCGCGGCAGGCAAGGTCGTCGTGGTGTCCACCACCCACGACCCGGCCACTCCCTTCCAGGCCGGGCTGGGCCTGGCGCGTCAGCTGGGCGCCCCGCTGATCACCTTCGACGGAACCCAACACACCGCCGTATTCGCCGGCAACCAGTGTGTGGACTCCGCGGTGATGCGCTATTTCCTCGACGGGACCTTGCCGTCGGCGAGCCTGCGCTGTGCGTCCTGACCCGGCCGCGCAGCTGCTTTCTTCGGGCAGGCCGCAACGCTCCGGCCGGGCATCGGTAACACGGAATTAACAGGTGTTGCATAGTGTTCGAGTTATGGATCGACAGAAGGAATTCGTCCTCCGCACCCTGGAAGAACGGGACATCCGCTTCGTTCGACTCTGGTTCACAGACGTGCTGGGTTTCCTCAAGTCGGTTGCCATCGCCCCAGCCGAACTCGAGGGCGCCTTTGAGGAAGGGATCGGCTTCGACGGATCCTCGATCGAGGGTTTCGCACGGGTCTCGGAATCCGATACGGTGGCGCACCCGGATCCGTCGACCTTCCAGGTGCTGCCCTGGGCCACCAACTCTGGTCACCACCACTCGGCCCGGATGTTCTGCGACATCACCATGCCGGACGGCTCGCCGTCGTGGGCGGACCCGCGGCACGTGCTGCGGCGTCAGCTGACGAAAGCCGGCGAACTGGGCTTCTCCTGCTACGTGCATCCCGAGATCGAGTTCTTTCTGCTCAAGCCCGGACCCGAGGACGGGTCCGTGCCCGTCCCGGTCGACAACGCCGGCTACTTCGACCAAGCGGTGCACGACTCCGCCTTGAACTTTCGCCGCCACGCGATCGATGCCCTGGAATTCATGGGTATCTCGGTGGAGTTCAGCCATCACGAGGGTGCCCCCGGCCAGCAGGAGATCGACCTGCGGTTCGCCGACGCGCTGTCGATGGCCGACAACGTGATGACCTTCCGCTACGTCATCAAAGAAGTCGCGCTGGAAGAGGGTGCGCGGGCGTCATTCATGCCCAAGCCGTTCGGCCAGCACCCGGGCTCGGCGATGCACACCCACATGAGCCTGTTCGAGGGTGACGTCAATGCGTTCCACAGCGATGACGATCCGCTGCAGCTGTCCGAAGTGGGCAAATCCTTCATCGCGGGGATCCTTGAGCACGCCTCTGAGATCAGCGCGGTCACCAACCAGTGGGTCAACTCTTACAAGCGGCTGGTGCAGGGCGGCGAGGCACCCACCGCAGCATCGTGGGGGGCTGCCAACCGATCCGCTTTGGTGCGGGTGCCGATGTACACGCCGCATAAGACCTCATCGCGACGGGTCGAGGTGCGCAGCCCCGACTCGGCGTGCAACCCCTACCTGACGTTCGCCGTGCTGTTGGCTGCCGGATTGCGGGGGGTGGAGAAAGGCTACGTGCTGGGCCCGCAGGCTGAGGACAACGTATGGGACCTCACACCCGAGGAACGCCGAGCGATGGGGTACCGCGAACTGCCGTCGAGTCTGGATAGCGCGCTTCGCGCGATGGAGGCCTCCGAGCTCGTCGCGGAGGCCTTGGGGGAGCACGTATTTGACTTCTTCCTGCGAAACAAGCGCCGAGAGTGGGCGAACTACCGTAGCCACGTCACGCCGTACGAGCTGAGCACCTACCTGTCGCTCTAGTCCAGATCTGCCGGATCCTCTGACCTCGGCGGGCTTTGCGCTACGGTCGTGTTCGTGGCCAAACCCGCGACGCAGCGACCGAAGTTGCCCAGCGTCGGCCGGCTCGGATTGATCGACCCCCCCGCGGGTGAACGACTGGCTCAGCTGGGTTGGGATCAGCAAGACGATCAGGCGCATGTCGACCTGCTGTGGGCGTTGTCGCGCGCCCCGGACGCCGACGCCGCGCTACGCGCGTTGGTCCGGTTGTCGGAGAATCCAGACACCGGATGGGACGAGCTCAACGCGGCTCTGCTGCGCGAACGTGGTCTGCGTGGGCGGCTGTTCGCGGTGCTGGGCTCGTCGCTGACGTTGGGCGATCACCTGGTCGCCCATCCGCAGTCTTGGAAATTGCTGCGGGGCAAGGTCACGCTGCCTTCCCATGATCAGCTGCAGCAGTCGTTCGTCGAGTGCGTCGAGGAATCGGCGGGTACGCCGGGCTCGTACGTGCACGGATTGCGCACCCTGTACCGCAACTACATGTTGGTGCTGGCCGCCCTGGACCTGGCCGCGACGGTCGAGGACGAACCGGTGTTGCCATTCACCGTGGTGGCCGCCTGCCTGGCGGACGCGGCGGACGCCGCACTGGCGGCGGCGCTGCGAGCGGCCGAGGCGACCGTGTGCGGACACCAGCCGCCACCGCGTCTGGCGGTCATCGCGATGGGCAAGTGCGGTGCGCGCGAACTGAACTACGTCAGCGACGTCGATGTTATCTTCGTCGCCGAGCGCGCCGACCCCCTCAACGCGCGCGTTGCTAGCGAGATGATGCGGGTGGCCTCGGCGGCCTTTTTCGACGTGGACGCCGCCCTGCGCCCGGAGGGCCGCAACGGCGAGCTGGTCCGCACGCTCGAGTCGCACATCGCCTACTACCAGCGCTGGGCCAAGACCTGGGAGTTCCAGGCACTGCTGAAAGCACGCCCAGTTGTAGGCGACGCGGAACTCGGCGAGCGTTACCTGGCCGCCTTGATGCCGATGGTGTGGAGGGCCTGCGAGCGCGAAGACTTCGTGGTTGAGGTGCAGGCCATGCGGCGGCGCGTGGAGCGGTTGGTGCCCGCAGATGTCCGTGGCCGCGAACTCAAACTCGGCAGCGGCGGATTGCGGGACGTGGAGTTCGCCGTGCAGCTCCTGCAGCTGGTCCACGCGCGCAGCGACGAGTCGCTTCGGGTGGCGTCCACGGTGGACGCGTTGGCGGCGCTGGGCGAAGGCGGTTACATCGGGCGGGAGGACGCCGCGAACATGACCGCTTCCTATGAGTTCCTCAGGCTGCTCGAGCATCGCCTGCAGTTGCAGCGCCTCAAGCGCACCCATCTGCTTCCCGATCCCGAAGACGAAGAGGCGGTGCGCTGGCTGGCGCGCGCCGCCCATATCCGGCCCGACGGTCGAAATGATGCGGCCGGGGTGTTGCGCGACGAGCTCAAAAAGCAGAACGTGCGCGTATCCCGGCTACACGCCAAGCTCTTCTATCAGCCGTTGCTGGAGTCGATCGGCCCGACCGGGCTGGAAATCGCCCACGGCATGACGTTGGAGGCCGCGGAGCGCCGGCTGGCCGCGCTGGGCTACGAGGGGCCGCAGACCGCGTTGAAGCACATGTCGGCGCTGGTCAATCAAAGCGGCCGGCGCGGACGGGTGCAGTCGGTGCTGCTGCCGAGACTGCTGGACTGGATGTCATATTCCCCGGACCCCGACGGCGGTCTGCTGGCTTACCGGCGGCTCAGCGAGGCGCTGGCCGCCGAAAGCTGGTACCTGGCCACGCTGCGCGACAAGCCCGCGGTGGCCAAGCGCCTCATGCACGTGCTGGGTACCTCGGCGTACGTGCCGGAGCTGTTGATGCGCGCGCCGCGGGTCATCCAGCAGTACGGGGACGGGCCGGTGGGCCCCAAGCTGCTGGAGACCGAGCCCGCTGCGGTGGCTCGGGCGCTGATCGCCTCCGCGAGCCGCTACCCCGACCCGAAGCGGGCTATTGCCGGCGCGCGCACGCTGCGCCGTCGCGAGCTGGCCCGTATCGCTTCGGCGGATCTGCTCGGCTTGCTCGAGGTCACCGAGGTGTGCCGGGCGTTGACGTCGGTGTGGGTGGCCGTGCTGCAGGCCGCGCTGGACGCGATGATCCGGGCCAACCTCCCCGACGACGGTCGCGCCCCGGCGGTCATCGCGGTCATCGGCATGGGCCGGCTGGGTGGTGCCGAGTTGGGCTACGGGTCGGATGCCGACGTGATGTTCGTCTGCGAGCCGGCCAGCGGTTTCGAAGATGCGCAGGCGGTGAAATGGTCGACATCGATCGCCGAGCAGGTTCGGGCACTGCTGGGTACACCCAGCGTTGACCCGCCGTTGGAGCTCGACATCAACCTGCGTCCCGAGGGCCGTAACGGTCCGCTGGTCCGGACGCTCGGGTCCTACGCCGCGTACTACCAGCAGTGGGCACAGCCATGGGAGATCCAGGCACTGCTGCGCGCACACGCGGTCGCCGGTGATGCCGACCTGGGCCAGCGGTTCCTGCTGATGGTCGACAAGACGCGGTATCCGCCCGACGGCGTGTCCGCAGAGGCGGTGCACGAGATTCGCCGCATCAAGGCCCGCATCGAGTCCGAGCGGTTGCCGCGCGGCGCCGACCCCAACACCCACACCAAACTGGGTCGCGGGGGACTGGCCGACATCGAATGGACCGTGCAACTGGTGCAACTGCGGCACGCGCATGAGCTTCCGACGCTGCATAACACCTCGACGCTGCAATCCCTGGATGCCATCGCCGCCGCCGACCTGGTTCCGGCGGCCGACGTGGACTTGCTCCGGCAGGCCTGGCTGACCGCCACCCGGGCCCGCAACGCGTTGGTGTTGGTCCGCGGCAAAGCCACCGACCAGCTGCCGGGACCCGGACGCCAGCTCAATGCGGTCGCGGTCGCCGCGGGCTGGCGAAGCGACGACGGTGGGGAGTTCCTGGACAACTATCTGCGGGTGACGCGGCGCGCAAAGGCGGTCGTGCGCAAAGTGTTCGGGAGCTGAGTCAGGAGGCTGGTTTGCTTGGACGCCACGTTCGAGGCCTTAAGCGAAGCGGAGCTCGGCCGGGTGATGGCGTCCTATGCCCCGTTGACCGAGGCAGTTCGGGACCTCATTGAAGCCACCATCAGGACGCAGGCTGACGATGATGTCGTCCGGGACGCGACGACCGCGATCGAAGCGGTGACCCGATCACTGCGCAGTCAACGGGTTCGGCCCCTCGGCGTGAGCTATCACGTTGACGGCCGTCCGTTGCCATTGGGCAACGCCGCGGCTGGCCAATGCAACCCGATAGCCCCACCGTTGGTTGTCCATCACGAAGAGGACGGGCGGTGCTGGAGCGAGTTCACCCTGGGCGTGCCCTACGAAGGTCCGCCTGGCCTGGTGCACGGCGGTGTGTGTGCTCTGGTGCTTGACCACATGCTGGGCGAGGCGGCCAGTCAGGGCCTGACCAAACCGCTGTTCACCGGAACCCTCACGGGTAGATACCTGCGCGGCACTCCGCTGGGACCGATTCGCGCCGAAGCATTTGTCGAACGCATCGATGGCGTCAAGGCCTTTGCGCGCGGCCATCTCTCGGACGCAGCGGGGGTCACCGTCGAAGCGGAGGGGGTCTTCATCAAGCCGGCGTGGGCACGGAATGTCGAATGAAGTTCTACATCAGCAGCGCCTTCCTGAACACCTCCGAGATCATCGAGATCGCCAAGGCCGCCGACGATCTCGGTTACGACGGCATCGGGATACCCGACCACGTCGTCAATCTGGAGACCCTAACCACCCCGTATCCCTACACCAAGGACGGGCAACGACGGTGGCAGCCCTTCACCGACTGGCCCGATCCTTGGGTGATGGTCGGCGCGCTTGCCCAGCTCACCACGCGGCTGCGGTTCGTTACCACCGTCTACATTCCCGCGATGCGCAACCCATACTCGGCCGCGAAAGCGATTGGTACCGCGGCAGTCTTGGCCCATGGCCGGGTGGAGCTCGGTATCGGCGTCGGCTGGTGCCAGGAGGAGTTCGCCTTGATGGGCGAGCAGTTCACGGCCCGCGGGAAACGCACGGACGAGATTGTCGAGTTGATGCGGGCGCTGTGGGAACCGGGTTGGACGGAATTCGACGGCGAGTTCTACCGGACGCCGCGGCTGGAGATGCAGCCCACCCCGCCGCCGATACCGATCTATGTCGGTGGGCTCAGCGATATCGCGTTGCGCCGTGCTGCCCGCCATGACGGCTGGATCGGGGACTTGATCAAGACCGATCGCGCCATCGCGGCGGCCGGCCGGCTCCGTGAGTTGCGCCTGGAAAACGGTTTGCCACTAGAAGGTTTCACCATTCTGGTGCCGCTCACCGACGCCTTCAACGTCGCCGACTATCGGCGCGCCGAAAAGGCGGGTATCACCGGCGTCCTCACCATGCCATGGATGTTCTATGCCGGGCCGGGGGCTACCTTGGCCGAAAAGATCGACGGCATGCGGCGCTTTCGCAAGAACCTCGCGCCGGACGGCTAGCCGATGGCGCACGTCGGCGATAACACGCCGAAAAGCAGAACGGCGCATGAAACAGACAACCCGCTCGGTGATCGGTGAAATGATCGCCAAGCGGGTTGCTGCACCCGGTCTAGACGTTCCTAAACGTCATTAAACATCGTAGTAGAGCGCGAACTCGTACGGGTGCGGCCGGATGTTGACCGGCTCGATCTCGTTCTCGCGCTTGAAACTGATCCACGTCTCGATCAGGTCGTTGGTGAACACGCCTCCCTCGGTGAGGTATTCGTGGTCCGCCTCCAGCCGGTCGATCACCGCGGTCAGCGAGGTCGGGGCCTGCGGGATGTTCGCGGCCTCTTCCGGCGGCAGCTCGTAGAGGTCCTTGTCGACCGGCGCCTGCGGCTCGATCTTGTTCTTGATGCCGTCCAGGCCCGCCATCAGCATGGCGGAGAAGGCCAGGTACGGGTTGCCCGAGGCGTCCGGGCAGCGGAACTCGAGCCGCTTGGCCTTCGGATTGCTGCCGGTGATCGGGATGCGCACACACGCCGACCGGTTGCGCTGGCTGTAGACCAGGTTGATCGGGGCCTCGTAGCCGGGAACCAGCCGCTTGTAGGAGTTCACCGTCGGGTTGGTGAAGGCCAGCAGCGACGGCGCGTGGTGCAGCAGGCCGCCGATATAGTGGCGGGCCGTATCCGACAGACCGGCATAGCCTGTCTCGTCGTACATCAGCGGACTGCCGTCCTTCCACAGCGACTGGTGGCAGTGCATCCCAGACCCGTTGTCGCCGAAGAGCGGCTTGGGCATGAACGTGACGGTCTTGCCGTTCTGCCACGCGGTGTTCTTGACGATGTATTTGTACAGCTGCATATCGTCGGCCGCATGTAGCAGCGAGTTGAACTTGTAGTTGATCTCGGCCTGCCCGCCGCTGCCCACCTCATGGTGGCCCTTCTCCAAGATGAAGCCGGCGTTGATCAGGTGGGTGAGCATCTTGTCGCGCAGATCAACGTACTGGTCGTTGGGGGCCACCGGGAAGTACCCGCCCTTGTGGCGGACCTTGTAGCCCCGGTTCGGGCTACCGTCGGCCTCAGTCGGCGAGCCAGTGTTCCACCACCCCGAGATCGCGTCCACCTCGTAGAACGAGCTGTTGGCACTCGAGTCGAAGGTCACCGAGTCGAAGATGTAGAACTCGGCCTCGGCGCCGAAGTATGCGGTGTCGGCGATGCCGGTACTGATCAGGTAGTTCTCGGCCTTGCGGGCGATGTTGCGCGGATCGCGGGAGTACGGCTCTAGGGTGAACGGGTCGTGCACGAAGAAGTTGATGTTCAGCGTCTTCGCCTCACGGAACGGGTCGATGCGCGCGGTGGCGGGATCGGGAAGCAGCAGCATGTCGGACTCGTGGATCGATTGGAACCCGCGAATCGACGAGCCGTCAAAGGCCAAGCCGTCGTCGAACACGCTCTGGTCAAACGCCGAGGCCGGAATCGTGAAGTGCTGCATGATGCCGGGCAGGTCACAGAACCGGACGTCGATGTATTCGACCTTCTCGTCCTTGGCGAGCCTGAAGACGTCGTCGGGCGTCTTTTCCGTCACAGAATGCTCCTTTACTTGGTGATCCGCGGCCGACGCTATGGAGCCGATATTGCCCGTCAGTCAACCCCGTGTTGCGCAGACGTTACTGACCATGCCGCCCACGGCCGTCGCCGGGTCACCCCCGGGCCTATTGTGGGGCCATGGTCGGCAAAATCGTAACTGGTGGGCGATTGGGGCCCTGGGGGCCGTCCCGTAGGCCGTCCCGTAGATCGTGGGACGGCAAGCCGAGCCGGGCCGTCGGACCAGGACGATGACCGCGCAATCACCTACCGGGTATCCCGGCAAGGAGCTTGGCCTACCGCACCAGGGGCCGGGTTCGCTGGCTGCAATGGGGCGCCGGCTGGCAGCATTGTTGATCGACTGGCTGATCGCCTACGGTCTGGCGTTGCTGGGCGTGAAATTCGGCGTCTTGTCGGCGGCCATGCTGTCGACGGTCATCCTGGTGATTTGGCTGGTGCTCGGGGTGGCGGCGGTGCGCCTGTTCGGATTCACACCCGGCCAGTTGGTGCTGGGTCTCGTGGTGGTGCCGGTGGACGGCCGGCTGCCGGTGGGGATCGGCCGCTTGGTGGCGCGGGGCCTGCTGATCGGGCTGGTGGTCCCGCCGCTGTTCACCGACTCGGACGGGCGCGGTTTGCACGATCGGCTTACCGGCACGGCGGTGGTGCGACGCTGACGTCTGCATTGTCGCCGGCGGGTCGGTATTGCGCCGCTTCTCCTCAGCCCGCTGCGCGGGCTGCATCGTCGCCGGCGGTCCAATTTTGCGCCGCTTCTCCTCAGCCCGCTGCGCGGGCTGCATCGTCGCCGGCGGTCCAATTTTGCGCCGCTTCTCCTCAGCCCGCTGCGCGGGCTGCATCGTCGCCGGCGCGTCGGTATGGCGCTACTTGCGGCGGACCGTGCGCTGAACGCTGCGCATCTTGGCGGTGGTGGGGAGCGGTCCCTTCGGAATGACGCCCGCCCCGGCCCGCGAACCCAGCGCGGCCAGTCGAGACTCCAGTGCGTCCATCTGCTTGGCGGTTATATTGGCCGGAAGGCGGGTGAGGTGGCGCTCCAACTTGGCCAGCGGAATCTCGCCGTCGCCGTTGCCGACGATTACGTCGTAAATCGGTACGTCCCCGACCAGTCGCGCGGTGCGCTTTTTTTCCTGGGCCAGCAGGGGTTTGATCCGGGCGGCCGATCCCTCGGCGACGAAGATTACACCGGGCCGTCCGATCACCCGGTGCACGGCGTCGAGGTGGCCGGTGGCGGCCACACCGGGCGTCACCCGCCACTTGCCCCGCAGGTTTTCCAGCGCCCAGGCGGCCGCGCCGGTTTGGCCTTCGGCTTTGCGGTAGACCGTTCGCTGGGCACGCCGGCCGAAGATGACGAACGCCACCAGCGCGCCCAGCAACACACCCAGCGGGATTAGCGTGAATGTGGTGAACCCGCCAGCCCACACGCCGACCGCCACCGACGCGCCCACGATCAGCAAGAAAGCACCAATCATGTAGGGCAGCAGGCGCTTGTCCTCCTTGCGCTGCAAGGTGAACGCCTGCCACAGCTGTTTGCGGCGTTGGCGAGCGGCAGCCCTGCGCGCGGCGTTTGCCTGCGCTTTGGCGGCCTTGTTTTCAGCGGAATTTCGGGGTTTCGCCATAATCTTCAAGAATACGTAAACGCTGGCTAGCGGGCGGCCGAGGCTCGTGAGGTACGCGCCTGCTCGTAGAGCCGGCCCGCGCGGTATGACGATCTAACCAGGGGCCCGGCCAACACTCCGGCGAAGCCCAGCCCCTCGGCGAATTGCGCGAACTCGACGAACTCCTCGGGCTTGACCCAGCGCTCGACGGGGTGGTGGCGTGCCGACGGCCGCAGGTACTGGGTGATGGTGATGATGTCGCAGCCGGCATCATGCAGCTCGGCCAGGGCGGTGCGCACCTCGTCGGGGGTTTCACCCAGGCCGAGGATGAGGTTGCTCTTGGTGACCAGGCCGAAGTCGCGCGCCGCGGTGAGCACACCCAGGCTGCGCTGGTAGGTGAAGGCCGGCCGGATTCGCTTGAAGATGCGGGGCACGGTTTCGACGTTGTGTGCCAATACTTCCGGGTGGGACTCGAAGACCTCGGCCAGCCGGGTGGGCTCGCCGTTGAAGTCGGGAATCAGCAGCTCGACGCCGGTCGAGGGGTTGAGTTCCTTGATGGCGCGCACGGTCGCGGCGTACAGCCAGGCCCCGCCGTCGGGCAGGTCGTCGCGGGCGACACCGGTGACGGTGGCATAGCGCAGGCCCATCGTCCGCACGCTCTCGGCGACCCGGCGTGGCTCGTCGCGGTCCAGCTCGGCGGGCTTTCCGGTATCGATCTGGCAGAAGTCGCAGCGGCGGGTGCACTGGTCACCGCCGATCAGGAAGGTGGCTTCGCGGTCCTCCCAGCATTCGAAGATGTTGGGGCAGCCGGCCGCTTCGCAGACGGTGTGCAGGCCCTCTCGCCGGACCAGGTTCTTCAGCTCGGTGTACTCCGGTCCCATCCGTGCTCGGGTACGGATCCACGGCGGTTTGCGCTCGATCGGGGTCTGCGCATTGCGCACCTCCAGGCGCAGCAAACGCCGGCCTGACGGAGCCGCAGGGCCGGCGACATCGGGCTTCCGAGCGACAGTCACAGCGCTGATGCTACGCGGGCGACGGGATGCTCCGTTTGGCGGCGAGGTGCGCCGGAACGGCGGACGGTGGGGGCGCCGCCCGTTCGCGGGGGAGCGCCGGGTACGTGGTCTCGGACTGCCAGGACATCATCCAGTGCGGCGCAGACGGCGTCGGCGACCGCGGAGCGGACCTCGGCGACGGAAACGGTGCGTCCGAGTTCGGCGGACAGCGACGTCACCCCGGCATCGGCGATGCCGCACGGCACGATGGCGGCGAACGCGCTCAGATCGCAATCGCAGTTGAGCGCAAACCCGTGCAGCGTCGTCGCCCGCGACACCCGCACACCGATGGCGGCGACCTTGCGTGCCGGCTGCCCGGCGCAGGCCGGTAGCCACACGCCTGACCGGCCGTCGACCCGGCCGGCGTCCAGGCCCAGGTCTGTGCACACCGCGATCAGCGATTCCTCAAGACGCCGAACGTAATTGACCACATCGAGGGGCTCGACCAGCCCAATGATCGGATAGCCGACTAGTTGCCCTGGACCATGCCAGGTGATCTTGCCGCCGCGGTCGGTGTCGACGACGGGGGTGCCGTCGGTCGGTCGTTCATGCGGTTGGGTCCGCCGTCCAGCGGTGTAGACCGCGGGGTGTTCCAGCAGCAGCAGCGTGTCGGTGCTGCCGGCGACCCTGGCGTCGGCGAGCTCTCGCTGCAGCTGCCAAGCGGCCCCGTAGCCGACCGTCCCCAGCTGGCGAATCTCGACCGCGGCCAGGCTTGACCGGATAGAACCCGTCATACCGACGAGGCTACCGGGCACCGGAGGTCAGCAGCTGACCGCAGTCCACCGACCCCATCTAGCACCGCGCCCGCCGCGGCCGCCTGATCTCGCGCAGCGTAGCGATCAGATGGCCCTGCTTGGCAGTTGGTGTCGGCCGGCGCGCTCATAGCTCACCGCTGCCCTGGCGAAGGACTGTCTCCGGGTCTTCCGTTTTCAGGCTTGCTTTGATCTGGTCCATCTTCGCCATTAGGTAGCGCGCCTTGGTCAAGATCGCCTCGGCTTCGGCGCCCGGGATTACAACGGCCGTCGAGCCTTTGGCGAAGATCACATCGTTCGGAACCACGGTGACGCCGCCGACCGCAACCGGAACATCGGCCAGATAGGGTTGGATCTCGTTGCCGCCCCCGTGCACCGTCTCCCCATGGCAGTAGGTTGCGAAGCCGTAGCTGTTCAGTTCCTCGTAGTCGCGCAGCATGCCGTCGGCGAGAATGCCTGCCATGCCAAGGTTTTCGACGCGGCTGAGCTTCGTTCCGCCACCCAGCGAGGTCCGGTTGTAGCCGTTGGACGCCATCACCAGCACGGCGCCTTTCGGGTCACGCTCGTCGATGGCGCGATAAATCGCTGGACCGAGGCTGTGTTTCTGTGGATCCATCAGATCTTTGCGCACTGGCAAAAAGGAAATGGTCAGCGCCGGACCGATGAGTACCCGCTTCGGGTCTGGGCTGTCGAGTTCGACGATGTGCGCGCGATGCGCGTGCGTCATCATCATGGCGTCGACGACGTCGGCGACGCCCAGGCCATTCACTAGCTCCACCAGTTGCATGTGTTCGTCCACCCTTGCACCGCTTGACCTTTTCTAGGATTGATGGCCATTCGTCGCCATCACCTTCATCGTTTCGGATTCCAGGCTTGACGTCGTAGTCGACTACCCGGACGACCTCTGTTTCAATGTCCGGCTCATGGGCCTTTAGCCGGTCGACAAGCAGATCGCAGAGCGCCTCGGTGTTCGAGACTTCCGGTCCCTTTTTCAGGGTGCAGTTCAGAAAGAGCGCGTACAGAGGCCCTTCCCGCTTCATCTGGTGGAATATCGAGAATGCCACGCGTTTTCTCCTGTGTTGAGACGGCAGTCGGCTCCGGCAGACTCGGTCAATCGTGGCCGGACCGCGTGGTGGCGTAGCCGAGTGCTTCGCCAATGGTGTTGTGGTGGAACTGAAATCCGGCTTGCTCCAGCGCTGAGGGGATGGCGCGCTGGCCAATGAGCAACCCCTCGTCGGCGAACTCGCCAAACGCCGCGCGTACCGCGAAGCTTGGCAACATCAGCGGGGTAGGGCGGTTGGCGGCGCGGCCGAAGGCGGTGGTGAACTCGGCGTTGGTGACGGGTGCCGGCCCGGTCAAGTTCACTGGGCCGGACAGGGTGGGGTGCGCGATCGTGAACTGTAGTGCCCGCACCTCGTCCTCAAGGCTGATCCACGACATATATTGGCGGCCGCTGCCCAGCCGCGCGCCCAAGCCCACCGAGAAAAGGGGCCGCATGCGCCGCAACATACCCCCCACCGGGGCCAGCACCACCCCGATGCGGGCCAGCACCACGCGGGTACCGCTGTATTGGGCCGGCAGCGTGGCGGCTTCCCAGTCCGCGCACAGCTGGGCAAGGAAACCTGTTCCCGCCGAGTCGTTTTCGTCGACCACACGGTCCTTGGTGTTTCCGTAGTAGCCCACCGCGCTGGCGTTGATCAGAGTACCGACGCCGGCGTCGGCGACCGCGGCGGACAGCACCTCGGTGGGTCCGATCCGGCTGTCTCGCAGGCTCTGCTTGAAAGCCCCCGACCACCGACGCTCGGCGATGTTGACGCCGCACAAGTTGACGACGGCGTCGACATCGGTCAGCGTGTGCGGATCGAACTCGCCGCTCTCGGGATTCCAATGCAGTTCTTCGGAATTCGCAGGTGCCCGGCGCACAATGCGCAGTACCGTGTGGTCGGCCGCACGCAGGGCCGCGGTCAGAGCAGAACCGATCAGGCCGGACGAACCCGCTATCGCGACAACGGCTTTGGCCATCACAGTCCCAAATCGGCCTCGAACGCTCCCTCCTCGAGGCGGTGCTTAATCGTGGTCAGGAAACGTCCGGCATCGGCGCCGTCGATGAGTCGATGGTCATAGGTCAGCGGGAGGTAGCACACTGAGCGCACCCCGATCGACTCGTTGCCGCTGTCATCGACGACCACCCGGGGCCGTTTGACGATGGCGCCGGTGCCTAGCATCGCGGCCTGCGGCGGAACCAGGATCGGGGTGTCGAACAACGCGCCCTGGCTGCCGATATTGGTGATGGTGAAGGTGCCGCCCGACAATTCGTCGGGCTTCAGGTTGGCCGACCGGGCACGGGCCGCGATATCGGCGATGGCACGCGCCAGGCCGGCCAGTGACAGGTCGCCTGCGTCGTGGATGACCGGGGAGAGCAGGCCCTGCTCGGTGTCGACCGCGAATCCCAGGTGCTCGGCGTCGTAGTAGGTGATCTCTTTGGTGTCCTCGTTGTAGCTGGCGTTGATGTTCGGGTGAATCTTGAGGGCGTCGATCACGGCTTTGGCGAAGAACGGCAGGAAGGTCAGGTTCACGCCCTCGCGCTCGGCGAATGTCGCCTTGGCCCGGGCCCGCAGGCCCACGATCTTGGTCATGTCGACTTCGTGGGTCTGGGTGAGCTGTGCGGTGGCCTGCAGAGATTCGCGGGTCTTGTTGGCGGTGATCTGACGGATCCGGTTGGCCTTCTGCGTGGTTCCCCGCAGATGCGCCATCGCTGGCGCAGGGGTGGGCGGCGCTTTCGGAGCCGGCGCAGCGGCGGGGGCCGCGCCAGATGGTGCGTCGGCGGGTGCCTTCCCAACGCCTTCTTTCTGCCGCTTCTTTCGGTCCGCGGCAGCTAGCACGTCCTGTTTGCGGATCCGACCCCCCACGCCGGTGCCGGTCACCTCAGCGAGGTCGATGTTGTTCTCGGAGGCCAGCTTTCGTACCAGCGGCGTCACGTACGGCGCGCCCTCGGCTGCACCGCTTGGCCGGGCCGCCGGCTGGGGTTGTGCGGGTTCGGTCTTGCCGGCTGGCGCCGGCTCGGGTGCGGGCTTGGCTGCGGGAGCCGCCTTGGCCGCGGGCTCGTGTTTCGGTTCGGGCTCTGGCTGGGACTCGGGCTTGGGCTTGGGGCCAGGCGCGGCGCTGCTGTCGGCAGCGGCACCGATCCGGGCCAACTCGCCGCCGACCTGGACCGTGGCGTCCTCATCGGCGGTAATGCTGACCAGGACCCCGGCAACTGGTGACGGGATCTCCGTGTCCACCTTGTCGGTGGACACCTCCACCAGGGGCTCGTCAATCTGAACCGAATCCCCAACCTTCTTCAGCCACCGAGTCACCGTCCCCTCGGTCACCGACTCGCCGAGCTCTGGCATCAGCACCGGTTTCGCATCGCCACCAGCAGGCGCTCCGGCTGCCGCTCGGGCCGGCGCTGCTTCGGGTTCGGGCTCGGGCTGGGCCTCCGGCTTCGGCTGCGACGTCGGCTGAGCCCGGGCCTCAGGTTCCTTCTCGGCTGCCGGGGCCGCCTCCTCCTCGCCATCCTTGGTGTCGCCAATGACGGCGAGTTCACCGCCGACCTCGACCGTGTCGTCCTCCTGGGCGACGATCTTGGTCAGCACACCCGCGGCCGGTGACGGGATTTCGGTGTCGACCTTGTCGGTGGACACCTCCACGAGGGGCTCGTCGAGTTCGACCGTGTCGCCTTCTTGTTTGAGCCAGCGGGTTACCGTTCCCTCGGTGACGCTCTCACCGAGTGCCGGCATCTGGACTGAGAAGGCCATCTCTGTTGACTCCTGGATCGGTCGTCGGTCGGCACAAGTCGACCTAGGGCTTTATCACGCGCACGTACACCGGGCGGGGGACCCGGTTAGATGTCGAAAACCTATCCTGTCACTGCGCTCGGGGCGCCCCGCATCCAGGGCGCGGCGGGTTGGGGGGCTGGGCGGCCGCCGCCGATAGCCCAGCAGGGAAATCGGGGCAGTCGACCGCCCTTGCTACGGTTTGGGCGACTGGTAGCAACATCTAAGTCGCGGGTGGGCGGAGGTCCGATGCCGGCAACACAACAGATATCCCAGGGGTTCGTCGACAGCCCGGATGGCGTTCGCCTCGCGGTGTACGAAGAAGGCAACCCCGAGGGCCCGACCGTCGTGCTGGTGCATGGGTTTCCGGACTCGCATGTGCTGTGGGACGGTGTCGTTCCGCGGCTGGCCGACCGGTTCCGGATCGTTCGCTACGACAACCGTGGTGTCGGCGGCTCGTCGGTGCCCA
The DNA here is from genome assembly GCF_963853665.1 of Mycobacterium decipiens. Taxonomy (NCBI): domain Bacteria; kingdom Bacillati; phylum Actinomycetota; class Actinomycetes; order Mycobacteriales; family Mycobacteriaceae; genus Mycobacterium; species Mycobacterium decipiens. Next base: position 3,167,339 of record NZ_OY970459.1, on the reverse strand, counting down.
AACCCGTGTCGGCCTACACCATGGCCCATTTCGCCGACGACTTCGCCGCGATCATCGGCGAGCTGAGTCCCGGTGAGCCGGTGCATGTGCTGGCCCACGATTGGGGTTCGGTGGGGGTGTGGGAGTACCTGACCCGGCCCGGTGCCAGCGATCGGGTCGCCTCGTTCACGTCGGTGTCGGGGCCCAGTCAGGACCACTTGGTCAACTACGTGTACGGCGGTCTGCGGCGGCCCTGGCGTCCGCGAACCTTTGTGCGGTCGATCAGCCAGGCACTGCGGTTGAGCTACATGGCATTGTTCTCGATACCCGTGCTGACGCCGCTGCTGCTTCGGGTGGCGCTGTCGAGCGCGGCCGTCCGGCGCAACATGGTCGACAACATCCCCGCCCACCAGATCCATCACTCGAACAAGCTGGCCAGCGACGCCGCCCACGCGGTGAAGACTTACCCCGCCAACTACTTTCGTGCATTCTCCGGTAAACGACGCCGTAGCGGCGCTATTCAGATTGTCGACGTGCCGGTGCAGCTCATCGTCAACACCAACGATCCCTACGTTCGGCCCTACGGATACGACGAGACGGCGCGCTGGGTGCCACGGCTGTGGCGGCGTGACATCAGAGCTGGCCACTTTTCGCCGATGTCACACCCGCAGGTGATGGCGGCCGCGGTGCACGACTTCGCCGACCTGGCCGAAGGCCGCCCGCCGAGCCGCGCACTGCTGCGCGCGCAGATCGGCCGGCCCCGCGGGTACTTCGGCGACACCCTCGTGGCGGTTACCGGGGCGGGCAGCGGCATCGGCCGAGAGACCGCGATTGCCTTCGCGGCCGACGGCGCGGAGGTCGTGATCAGCGACATCGACGAGGCCACCGTCAAGGACACCGCGGCCGAAATTGCCGCCCGCGGCGGCGTCGCGCACGCCTATGTGCTCGACGTGTCCGACCCCGACGCGGTCGAGGCCTTCGCCGAGCGGGTCAGCGCCGAACACGGCATCCCGGACATCGTGGTCAACAACGCCGGCATCGGGCAGGCCGGGCGGTTCCTGGACACCCCGGCCGAACAGTTCAACCGGGTGTTGGATGTCAACCTTGGCGGCGTGGTAAATGGCTGCCGGGCTTTTGGCCGGCGTTTGGTGGAGCGCGGGACCGGCGGGCACATCGTCAATGTGTCGTCGATGGCCGCTTACGCGCCGCTGCAGTCGCTCAGCGCGTACTGCACCTCCAAGGCAGCGACCTACATGTTCTCTGACTGCCTGCGGGCCGAACTCGATGCCGCGGGGGTCGGACTGACCACGGTCTGCCCCGGTGTCATCAACACCAACATCATCGCCACCACCGGCTTTCACGCGCCCGGGAAGGACGATGAAAAGGTGGACGGCCGGCGGGGGCAGCTCGACAGGATGTTCGCGCTGCGCCGTTACGGGCCGGACAAGGTCGCCGACGCGATCGTGTCGGCGGTCAAGAAGAACAAACCGATCCGACCGGTCGCGCCGGAGGCATATGCGCTCTACGGCGTTTCCCGGGTGCTGCCGCAGGCACTGCGCAGCACCGCGCGCATGCGGGTGATCTAACCCGTCCCCGCCGGCGCTCCTTCGGTCCGTCGAGCCAGCAGCGCCCCGCCGATCACGACTACCCCGATGACCGTCAACGGTATGGTCCACGTGCGCCGGCTGGTCACCGCCGACTGGCACTGAGCCACAAAGTCGGTATGGGGGATAAGTTGGTTGAGGATCGGAATGTTGGCCACGCTCTTATCGTTGGCGTTCCGTGCCGCCGAAAGATCCACAGCGATCCCGTTTCCGCAGGAAACCGAACCGCGATCGCCGTCGGACACCGACACCGGCACCAATAGCCCGATCACACCGGCCAGCAGAAGCAAGGCCCCCATCGCGATGATCAACCTTCGCACAGTCACAACTTGCCTCCCTGTACTTTCAATCTGTAAGGGGTTAGCCGTGACACGGTCGGCTTAAACCTGGTGGCAGCCGCCTATCCGTTCGTCGCGATGTCCTCGAGGACCGCGAACATGGTGCGGGTCGGCACGCCGGTAGCCCCTTTGGGCGTGTAGCCCCAGGCGCCGCTGGTGTTGTAGGCCGGGCCGGCCACATCGATGTGCGCCCAATCCACCGAGTCGGCGACGAACTCACGCAAGAACACCCCGGCCACCAACATGCCGGCGAAGCGCTGCCCGCTCACGTTGGCCAGGTCGGCCACCGTGGACTTCAGATCGTCCTTGAGTTCGTCGGGTAGCGGCATGGGCCAGCCGTTCTCACCCACCCGCTGCGAGATCGCAGCCACCCGGTCGCGAAACTCGTCGCTGCCCATCACGCCCGGTATGCGGGCACCCAGCGCCACCGTCTGAGCACCGGTCAGCGTGGACGTCTCGATCAAGTAGTCCGGGTTGTCCTCGCAAGCCCGAACGATGGCGTCGGCCAGGATGAGCCGGCCCTCCGCGTCGGTGTTGAGCACTTCGACCGTCGTACCGCCGTACTGAGTCAGCACGTCGCCCGGACGCTGCGCCGTCGCCGACGGCATGTTCTCGGCCATCGGCACCGTGGCGATGACGTCGATCGGAAGCTCCAGTCGCGCCGCCAGCGACACGGTCGCGATGACCGCGGCCGCACCGCCCATATCCGAGGTCATGTGGTGCATTGACGCTGCCGGTTTGATCGAGATCCCGCCGGTATCGAAGGTTATCCCCTTGCCGACCAGCGCCACCTTCTTGGCCTGCTTGGCCTGTTTGGCTTTGGCCAGCCGTGATCCCCGATGGATCAACCGCACCAGTCGTGGCGGCCGCGACGAGCCCTGGCCGACACCGATCACGCCGCCGTAACCGGCCTTCTTCAGTGCCTTGTCGTCGAGAACCTCCACTTCGAGGCCGACTGATTCGCCTAAAGCCCTTGCACGCTTAGCGAACTCGTCGGGGAACAGGTGGCTTGGGGGAGTGTTGACGAAGTCGCGTGCGGTGGCGACCGCGGCCGCGACGGCCGCACCGTGCGCGCTCTGCTTCTTGGCGTCTTTGGCACTGCAGAGCACGGTGATCTTGCGCAGTCCAGCGTCTTTCGGCGCCGTCTTGTCACTGCGGAAGGCGCTGAACCGGTAGCTGCCCAGGATCAGGCCCTCAACGGTGGCCGAGCAGACACCGTCACCAGGCAATCCGGTCAGCGTGGTGAGCACCGCCTCCGAACTGCCGAGTGCCCGCGCGGCCACACCGGCGGCGCGACGGATGGTATCGGCCGGCCACTCGTACCGGGGTTTGCCCAGGCCGACCGTCAGCACGCTGCCCACCGGCAACGACGGCACCGCCAGCCGGTGCACCTGTTCACTGGCGCCGGTGGCGTCCAGCGCCCGCAGGCCGGCCTCGATTTCAGCGACCGCATCGGCGGGCAAGAAGGGTTCGGCCGAGGCGAGGACCGCGCCGGGCCGATCGTCGTCGCCGGTCGAAAAGACCGGCACGATCAGCACCGCAGAATCCACCCCGCGTTTGGGTATCGATGTGGCGACGTGAATGGAGGGGGATAGGTAACCCGGTTCGGTGGTCACGGGCAACCACCCTAATCACTGCGGGTGGTGGCTGGCTCGTCAGTGTCCTTCGAATGCGGGTTGTGGTGCAGCTCAAAGGCCGGCACTGGGGCATTAAAGCCCTTCAGCGGCAACGGGCCATGGGCGGTCGCGGGCCAGTCTGGCAGTTTGCCGCGGAGTTCGGCTGCGGCAAGGATCTGCCCCGGTGCTGCGGCCGCCACGAGTCGCGCGGCCAGGTTGACCGGGTTGCCGAAGTAGTCCCCGTTGATGGCCAGCACCGTGCCATACGCGAGACCGGCACGGACCTGCATTTGGGCCTCGTGCGCGCTCGGATGATTGACGAGATCCACCGCGACCCGCACCAGCCGCTCGGGTGACGAACTCACCCACATCACGGCGTCGCCGATGAATTTCACCACCCGGCCGCCGTCGGCATGCACCACGTCCGCGACGGCGGCGCCGAATTCGTTGAGCAGGTCCTGCAACTGCGCTGGGGTGAGCGCCTGGGTCAATACCGTGAAGCTGGACAGGTCCGCAAAGCCGATGCCGCACGTCACGCTTGCCGACGTGTCGCGAATGACGCCCTCGAAGTACGTTCGTGCGCTAGTCAGGTGGTGGCGGTGGACGGTGTCGATCAGGGCCCCGATCCGGGGGACGAACTCCGCGGCGGTGCGATACGCCCGTGCCGTGGCGAGTTCGTTGTGGGTGTGCGTCATTTGGATGTTCGGTGACGAGGCGCGGATCATCGTCGACTCGGCCTCGGCGAGTCGGGCCATGGCGGCGCCGAGCACTCGCAGCAGGCCGAATGCGCCATCCTCACCCACCAGCGTCTTCAGCGCGACCCATGTCGTCAGGGCGTCGACGTCGGCCCGGCTCAGTGCAGGAATGTCGGGACCGGCGACGGTCAGCCCGAGCAACGCCCACGCGTGGGCGACCTCCTCGGCTGACAAGCCAAGCTCCTCGGCCGCGGTCTGCAAGGTGTAGATCGGGGGCCCGGACCATTGCAGGACATCACCAGCAAGCCCGAACAGCCGGCCGCGACGTTCGGCTTCAACCATCTCGTCGACCGTGAAGCCAAGCTCGTCGAGGTATTTGAGCAAACCGGCCCGCTCGCGCGCGTTAGCGATTCCGGCGGCCTCGAGCGCTTCGAAGTCCAGGGAATCGCCCACCTGCCTAAGTGTGCCAGCAGAGACGCCGGTTAGGGTGGGACGCCGTGAGCGATGTGCAAGAGCTAATTCAGGGACCGCTACAAGACCGCCATCGCGAGTTGGGCGCAAGTTTCGCCGAGTTCGGTGGCTGGCTGATGCCCGTTTCGTATGCCGGGACCGTCAGCGAGCACAATGCCACCCGCAACGCAGTCGGTCTGTTCGATGTCAGCCACCTGGGCAAAGCATTGGTTCGCGGACCGGGTGCTGCCCAGTTCGTCAACTCCGCACTGACCAACGACCTGAACCGCATCGGGCCGGGCAAGGCGCAATACACGTTGTGCTGCACCGAGTCCGGTGGGGTCATCGATGACCTGATCGCCTACTACGTCGGCGAGGACGAGATCTTTCTGGTGCCCAACGCCACCAACACCGCCGCGGTGGTCGCCGCGCTGCAGGCAGCCGCGCCGAGCGGTCTGACGATCACCAACTTGCATCGCTCCTATGCGGTGCTGGCGGTGCAGGGGCCACGTTCGACCGAGGTGCTCACCTCATTGGGGCTGCCCACCGACATGGACTACATGGGCTATGCCGATGCCTCGTGCTCTGGTGTGTCGGTGCGCGTCTGCCGCACGGGGTACACCGGTGAGCACGGCTACGAACTGCTGCCGCCGTGGGAGTCCGCCGGCGTGGTGTTCGACGCACTGGTGGCCGCGGTATCAGCGGCCGGCGGCGAACCCGCCGGCCTAGGCGCACGCGACACGCTGCGCACCGAAATGGGTTATCCGCTGCACGGGCACGAACTTTCGCTGGACATCTCGCCGCTGCAGGCCCGATGCGGTTGGGCGGTCGGCTGGAAGAAGGACGCCTTCTTTGGCCGCGACGCATTATTGGCCGAGAAGGCTGCCGGGCCGCGGCGACTGCTGCGGGGGCTGCGCATGGTCGGCCGCGGTGTATTGCGCCCCGGCCTGTCAGTGCTTGCCGGGGACACGACGGTCGGGGTCACCACGTCGGGAACGTTTTCTCCGACGTTGCAGGCCGGCATCGGGCTGGCACTGATCGATAGCGACGCGGGCGTCGAAGACGGCCAGCAAATCAGTGTCGACGTCCGCGGCCGCGCTGTCGAATGCGAAGTGGTGCGGCCGCCATTTGTCGCCGTGAAAACGCGGTGACCGAGCGCTCGGTGGCATCCGTGACTGCAAAACCCGTTCGCACGTCGATATAGAATCGGCCCCATGACCAGCGGCTCGCTTGAGTTCACGGTGTCACGCGCGGATAATCCGGCTACCGATGCGCAGCGTGAGTCGATCCTGCGCGAGCCGGGCTTCGGCAAATACCACACCGACCATATGGTGTCGATCGACTACGCCGAGGGCCAGGGTTGGCACAACGCTCGGCTCATCCCTTACGGCCCGATCGAGCTGGATCCCTCGGCGATCGTGCTGCACTACGCACAGGAGGTGTTCGAAGGGCTCAAGGCCTACCGCTGGGCGGACGGATCCATCGTGTCGTTTCGCGCCGACGCCAACGCGGCCAGGTTGCGCTCGTCGGCGCGGCGGCTAGCGATTCCCGAATTGCCCGACGCGGTGTTCATCGAATCCCTGCGCCAGCTGATCGCTGTCGACAACGCGTGGGTGCCCAGCGCCGGCGGCGAGGAGGCGCTGTATCTGCGGCCATTCATCTTCGCCACCGAGCCGGGACTTGGCGTGCGGCCGGCCACCCGGTACCGCTACCTGTTGATCGCCTCGCCGGCGGGTGCGTACTTCAAGGGCGGCATCGCCCCGGTCAGCGTCTGGGTGTCGACGGAGTATGTCCGGGCGTGCCCAGGGGGCACCGGTGCGGCCAAGTTCGGCGGCAACTACGCAGCCTCATTGCTGGCTCAGGCCGAAGCCGCCGAGAACGGATGCGACCAGGTGGTGTGGCTGGACGCCGTGGAACGCCGCTACGTCGAAGAGATGGGTGGGATGAACATCTTCTTCGTGCTCGGCAGTGGCGGATCGGCGCGGTTGGTCACCCCGGAGTTGTCCGGCTCACTGCTACCCGGCATCACCCGGGACTCGTTGCTGCAGCTGGCTATTGATGCTGGATTCGCGGTCGAGGAACGTAAGATCGACATCGCCGAGTGGCAGAAGAAGGCCGCCGCTGGCGAACTCACCGAGGTGTTTGCGTGTGGCACCGCCGCCGTCATCACCCCGATCGCGCGGGTGAAGCACGGTGCCAGTGAGTTCACCGTCGCCGACGGTCAGCCGGGTGAGGTGACGATGGCGTTACGCGATACCCTGACCGGAATCCAGCGGGGCACCTTCGCGGACACCCACGGCTGGATGGCGCGGCTGGGATAGCGCGATAGCGGGTTTGCCGGGCTCTGGACGGCGCGCCGTAGAGCGGCAGCCTGGCCTGTTGGGGGGTAGCGCGGGCCGGCGGCTGTCCCATACCCGTCGGAACTGTCGGCCATGAACCCGATGGCCGCCGGCGAGATAGTCGGACAGCGTCGGACGGCCATCGCTGGGGATGGGGTTGAGCACAACCGCGCGGTCCCCGCCAACCGGCGGCGGGACTGGTTGCTGCGGTTGCAACGTGGCGGTGTGCCCAGCGGTGCGCGCCGGCACCCGGACTCGGGTCGGTGCGCGCAGACTCGCGACCGCGGCGACGACGGCCAGCATCAGCACGACGACAACCGGCCAGACCGTGGCGTGCTTCTGCGCAATTCCGCCGAGCACACCTCCGAGCACCGTAGATTCGACGGCCGCCAACGTCGATCCAAAGCAGATCAGAGTCGCGCGATGCCGCTCGTTGGCAAATAAGCTGATCCACGATATCGACGCGGCAACCACCGTCTGAGCGGCGATCGTAGCCAGGAGGAACGCCGTGCCGTACGCCCACATGTGGACCCACTGCCCGCACGACTCGGCCACGATGCACAGCAGCGCGGAGGTGGCGCTCAACAATGCACTGCCCAGCAACATGCCGCGCACGCCGAACAGGCGGTTTACCTGCCGCCACAGCAGCGAACCGACCACCAATCCGATGCTGGAAAGGATCACCAGCACGTGCAGACTGTCGCTGGACTGGGCGGCGCGCAGGCTGAAGAACGTGGTGCCCAGACTGATCGGAACGAACAACAGGTAAGTCATCGCATACCGGCGAAACCACGGCTGGGAGCGGGCGACCGCGAAGCCCTGCCGGTAGATCTCCCGCAGTGGCATTCGGGTGGTGGCGGTGGCGGACACGCCCTGCATCGGGCCGACGAACAGCGCCGCAATGCCGGCGCAAACCAGACCCGCGGCGCCCAGCCACAGCAGACCGTGATACCGCGCCATCTCATTGCCACGGGCCAGCATCGGCACAATCACCAGCGTGCCGGCGGTGGCCAGCACCGACCCAACCGCGCCTTGGGTGAGCAGCAGCTCACCCCGCCGCAGCACAGACAACTTGTTGGAGATCATGTCGGTGTAGGCGACGCTGGAGACCCCGGTGACGACACCAAGGGCCGTTGCCGTCACGAAGAAAACACCCGCGATGACCGCTGGCGTCCAGGGGAACGCGGTGTTGCAAACCACCAGCGCTGCCGATGTCACCGATATCGCCGCCATCAGCAGGTGCCGTTGCCGGCCCGCGCGCTGCAGTATCAGTGGCGATGCCGAGTTCCCCAGAATGGCGCCGATGCAAAACGCCGGAAACAAGAGCCCAGCAACCCACATAAGGCCCTGATGTGCGCAGATGACGGGTAGCACCACGGCACCGCTGCCCAGCTGCATCCCGGCCGTGTAGAGACTGCCCTGGGCCACCAGCCGCCCGAATGGGTTCCGTGGCGTGGACGCGTCCTTGAACAGCCGTGATACGGGCATAGCTGAAAATGTTATATGTGCGGTGCGGCCAAAAGCGATCCGCCAATCGGACGTATTCGGCTGAATTCTTGTCCACCAATCAGGGGACAAGAGCGGAATTCCTACTCCGTACGGGAAGCAAATTTTGCGCCGCGGACCGGAATCTGCATTTGTTGCACTCTCGGCGCCGCTAAAACCGGACCAAGCCGGCCAGCACCACCGCGCTGACCGTCGTGGTCAGCTCGATCACGCCGCCCAGCACGTCACCGGTGACACCCCCGAACCGGCGCACGCAATGCGCCGCCAACGCCGCTCCGGCCGACACCGCCACCAGCACCGCCACCGGTCCTTGCCAGGGCCACCGACCCACCAGCACCGAACCAACCAGCAGGATGGCGAGCCAGGCCGCCACCACCGGCGCGGGCTGAGTACCGGCGACGCGCGTACCCAAGGCGCTGCCCTCGGCTGCCGGCACCGACCGGCGACAGACCAGTACGGCGGTGACCCGGCCGGCAAAGACTGCCAGGGCGATCCCCGCGATGCCCGCGCTCCCGGCCGCGCCAAGGGTCGAGAACGCCAGCCCCTGCGAGGTGATGACCAAGACGACGGCGGCCACCCCGAACGGTCCGGTTGACCCGTCGCGCATCACCGCAAGCGCACGCTGCGGGGGTCCGTAGCAGCCCAGCCCGTCGGCGGTATCGGCGACGGCATCGATGTGCAGGCCGCGGGTAACGACCAGCAGCACCGCCACTGCGAGCAAACCGGACAGCTGGCTGGATGGGCCGAATGCCAGCGCGCCGGCCCATGCGACGGCCGCGGTCAGTGCGCCCAGCGCGGCGCCGACCACCGGCAGCGCCGTCATCGCGCCGCGGCCCATCGGGGTGGTCGCTGATCCCGGGACGGGCATAATCGTTCCAAACGCGAAAGCTGTTGCCAGCGAACGTATCACGATGAAACAGTCGGGGGCGCGGTTCCGTCGATACCGCCGACGCTGTCCGACCGAGTGGCCGCACCGGCCATACCAGCGACTCCGGCCTCTGAGAAGGTCGCCATCGAAGACATCGCCGCGACGGCGGCGCGCAGCACCGTCAGCGCCACCGCCGCGCCGGTTCCCTCGCCCAGCCGCATGCGCAGGTCAACGATCGGGTCCAGCCCGAGAGCCGTCAGCGCCAGGCCATGGCCCGGTTCGGTGGAGCGATGACCCGCCTGCCACCACCGATGGGCGCCGGGCGCTAGACGCTCGGCGACCAGCGCCGCGGCCGTCACCGCCATGCCGTCGAGCAGCACCGGGGTGCGCCGGACCGCGGCCTGCGCGCAGAAGCCTGCCATCGCGGCCAGGTCAGCGCCGCTGGCGCAGCGCAGCAACCCGACTGGGTCGGGCAACAGCGGTCGCACCCGGAACAGGGCATCGCGCACCGCGGCCGTCTTGCGCGCCCAGCCGATGTCATCGATACCGGTCCCGAACCCGACCACCGCGACCGGCTCGGTGTCGGTGAGCGCCGCCACGAGAACCGCGGCCGCGGTGGTGTTTCCGATTCCCATATCGCCCGCGATGAGCAGGTCGGCGCCGGCATCGACCTCCTCGTCGGCGATCTGCTGGCCGGCCGCGATCGCGGCGGCGGTCTCATCGTCGGTCAACGCGTCTTCGATGGTGATATCGCCGCTGCCGCGCCGCACCTTGTGTGCGCCGATCCGCTTCGACTGAGCATCCGCGTCTACCGCCAGGTCCACCACCCGCACGGTCGCGCCGGCGACACCGGCCAGGGCGTTGACTGCCGCGCCGCCGCCGTCGATGTTGGCGACCATCTGGGCGGTCACTTCCGGCGGGTACGCCGACACCCCGTACCGGGCCACACCATGGTCACCGGCGAACACCACCACCCGGGCGCGCTCGAACTGCCGCGGGGGACAGCGCTCCTGGCACGACGCGACCCACACCGACAGATCCTCAAGCCGGCCCAGCGCACCCCGCGGCTTAGTCAGGCTGTCTTGTCGGGCGCGGGCGGCCGCTTCGGCAGCCGCGTCGGGCGGCGATACGGGCGCGAATCCGATCATGCTTCCGGCGGCTCGATCGGTAGGGTCCACCCGGCCACCACCAGCGCCACCTGATCGCGTAGCGCTGCGATTCGCTGGTTACGCACCGGGTTCAGACGGCTTTCCGGCGACTGCTAGCCAACATTGCTGCCGCGCTCGACTTGGGGTCGGGGCGCCCGCATCCGGCGCAGCTGGGAGGCCCGGCCGGCGGCGTAAAGACCTAGCTTCCAACGGCTTTCGGTGTGGGACGGAAACTTCGCGTCAACCAGCCGGCCAACTTTGCGGCCCAAAATGATCCCGTCGATCGCCATCAAGGCCATCAGCGCCAGCATGGCGGGAGACAGATAGAACTGCACCTGCGGCACGGCAAACATGACGAACAGCAGGGCCAGCGCCGACGGCATGAACAGCCCGAGCAGGTTGCGCCGGGAGTCCACCACGTCGCGCACATAGTGGCGTACCGGCCCCTGGTCGCGCGGCAGCAAGTAGGCCTCTTCGCCGGCCATCATGCGTTCCCGCCGTTCCGTCATCCGGGCCCGGCTCGCGGCTTTGTCGGCTCTGCGTTCCGCGCGGCTGCGTTTGGGGCCGGCCAGCGACTTGCGCCGGGCCCGCGCCTCGGCGGCAGTCATCGGTGCGGGTGCGATCGGGCCCTTCTTGGTGTGACGCCGGGCCTGGCTGCGCTTGGGCGTGGGCCGGCCCTTGGGACCGGTGGTCCGTGACCCACGCGACGCTAGGGCCCCAGGCGCGCCCTCTGAACCAGGCCCGCGACCGTCTCCGGAACTCGCATCGGCTGGTGCGTCGGCCCCCTCTTGTCCATGGCCCTTCTTGCGGCCCAACAGCTTCACAGTCGCCAGGTTACTTTGCGGATAGGCCGCCCCGGAATCTGCGTATGTATTAGGCACGCGCCAATTAACACCTACGCTGGCCTTTGATGAACGGCTCGCAGGCCTCCGAAGATGGTGCCGGTAGCGTCGGGCCCGGCCGGCTCCAGCTGCCCGCCATGCGGGTGTTGGTGGCCCCGGATTGCTACGGCGACAGCCTGTCTGCGGTGGAGGCCGCCGCCGCCATCGCAACCGGTTGGACGCGCTCGCGACCAGGTGATTCGTTCATCGTTGCCCCGCAGTCCGACGGTGGCCCGGGTTTTGTCGAGGTACTGGGCAGCCGGCTGGGGGAGACCCGGCGACTGCGGGTGTCCGGGCCGCTGGACACCCTCGTGGATGCCGCGTGGGTGTTCGATCCGGGTTCGGCAACCGCGTACTTGGAGTGTGCGCAGGCGTGCGGTTTGGCGTTGCTTGCCGGCCCGCCGACGCCCGAGACCGCGCTGGCGGCCCACAGCAAGGGAGTCGGCCAGCTCATCGCGGCGGCGCTGCGGGCCGGTGCGGCTCGGATCGTGGTCGGGTTGGGAGGCAGTGCATGTACCGACGGCGGGAAAGGGATGATTGCCGAGCTTGGCGGCCTGGACGCCGCCCGCCGACAGCTGGCCAACGTCGAGGTGATCGCCGCCTCAGACGTCGAATACCCATTGTTGGGGCCATGGGGCACCGCCAGGGTGTTCGCGCCGCAGAAGGGCGCGGACATGGCCACCGTCGCGGTGCTGGAAGGCCGCCTCGCGGCGTGGGCGACTGAACTGGACGCGGCCGCCGGTCGGGCGGTGAGCGCCGAGCCGGGCGCGGGCGCCGCCGGTGGTGTCGGGGCCGGGCTGTTTGCGCTTGGTGGCCGGTGCGAGTCCGGCGCGGCAATCATCGCGGAGCACACGCACTTTGCCGACGACCTCGCCGACGCGGAGCTGATCGTCACCGGCGAGGGCCGCTTCGACGAGCAGTCCCTGCACGGCAAGGTAGTTGGTGCGGTAGCGGCCGCGGCCCGCCCGCTGGGAATTCCGGTGATAGTGCTGGCGGGGCAGGTATCGCTGGACAAGTCCGCGTCGCGATCAGCGGGTATCATGTCCGCGTTGTCCATCGCCGAGTACGCCGGCTCGGTGCGGCTGGCACTGGCCGATGCCGCGAATCAGCTCATGGGTTTGGCGTCTGAGGTAGCCGCGAGACTCGGGAATAGCGGCCCCGCAGGGTACCGTTGAGGAAGTGGGTTTTCCCCGACACAGACCCCAGACTGGATTCCCCCCAGACTGAAACCCCACTGGGCGGGCCCACCCAACGATAGGCATGTAGGAGAAGTAGATGACGGTGCAGAACGAGCCGAGCGCCAAGACCCACGGTGTGATCCTGACCGAGGCCGCCTCCGCCAAGGCGAAGTCGCTATTGGACCAAGAGGGACGTGACGATCTTGCGCTGCGGATCGCGGTTCAGCCGGGGGGGTGCGCTGGGTTGCGCTATAACCTCTTTTTCGACGACCGGACGCTGGATGGTGACCTCACCGCGGAATTCGGTGGTGTGATCCTGACCGTGGACCGCATGAGCGCGCCGTATGTGGAAGGCGCGTCGATCGATTTCGTGGACACCATCGAGAAGCAGGGCTTCACCATCGACAACCCCAACGCCACCGGTTCCTGCGCGTGTGGGGATTCGTTCAACTGATCCAGTAGCCCGCTAGTAGGACCCTGCGGTGCGCAATACGTACGAGCACACCAAGATCTGGCCGCGCTGGAAGAGCAACTGAGCGATGCCTTGTACCTGACCCCGCGGCGGGCCGCCGGTGGCAGGTATCACCTGCATGGTGAAGAGCACCTGGGCCTGATACTGCGACCAGTACACGATCTTGTCGATCGAGGTCACTTCGACCTGGGAGAACTGCTTGCGGAACGCGTCGCTACTCAGCTTGGCCAGGGCCTGATCGGAGCGCTTGTCGCGCACGCCGTCATAGATTCCGCAGAGCGCGTTGCGGACGATGATGTCCACGTCGCGGGTCTCTAGGGCGTTGAGATATCCCTGAATCGCCGCTTTGGCCGACGCTTCGGAGAATGGACCTCCGGTGTTGGCCCCGTTGGTGCGCACCCCGTATACGATCGCGGCGGTCATGGCGCACACCAGCGCCAGGGCTATCAGGATGCCGATCAGCAGCCGCTTGGATCGTCGCTTCGGGTAGGAGACCTGCGGCGGCGCGCCGGGATAGGTGGCGGGTGGCAGCGCCGCGTCGTCCCCCGGCGCTCGGACAAAGGCCGGCTCGGTGGCGCTGAGGTCGTGGGGGTAGTCCAGGGCGCGGGGCTCGTGGGGCGAGGGCTCGGGGTACGGCGCCGGTCCGTCGGTGCCGACACCGGGGTTCGGCGAGTGGGGACCGGGCATCGTGGTTCTCCTCCGCGTGGTGGACGGGACGATGGGCGTTGCCGCTCCGGCCGGGAGCTTCGGCAATCGGGTGAGTGCCCTAGGGCAGGCTAGCGCAACGGCAGCCGTTAGCTGTCGACGCGACGGGGCGGGCCGCAGCGCTGATAATGGTTAGAGGCTAGACGACCTTACGAACGAAGGACGGAGATTTTGTGACGATCGCGGTAACCGGTTCCATTGCGACCGACCATTTGATGCGGTTTCCCGGGCGATTTTCCGAGCAGCTGCTGCCCGAACACCTGCACAAGGTGTCGCTTAGCTTCTTAGTCGACGACCTGGTTGTGCACCGCGGCGGCGTAGCCGGGAACATGGCTTTCGCCATCGGCGTGCTCGGCGGTGATGTCGCGCTGGTTGGCGCGGCAGGCGCCGACTTCGCCGATTACCGGGACTGGCTGAAAGCCCGCGGTGTCAACTGCGACCACGTCCTGATCTCCGAGACCGCGCACACGGCACGTTTCACCTGTACCACCGACGTCGAAATGGCCCAGATCGCATCGTTCTACCCGGGCGCCATGTCCGAGGCCCGCAACATCAAGCTCGCCGACCTGGTGTCAGCCGTCGGCACTCCCGAGTTGGTGATCATCGGTGCCAACGACCCCGAGGCGATGTTCTTGCACACCGAGGAGTGTCGCAAACTCGGGCTGGCGTTCGCCGCCGATCCGTCTCAGCAACTGGCGCGGCTGTCGGGCGAGGAAATCCGCAAGCTCATCAACGGTGCTGCCTACTTGTTCACCAACGACTACGAATGGGACCTGCTGCTGTCCAAGACCGGCTGGTCCGAGGCCGACGTCATGGCGCAGATCGACCTACGGGTGACCACACTGGGTCCCAAGGGCGTGGATCTGGTGGAACCCGACGGCACCACCACCCACGTTGGCGTCGTCCCCGAAACCAGCCAGACCGACCCCACCGGCGTCGGCGACGCATTCCGGGCCGGTTTCCTGACTGGCCGCAGCGCGGGACTTAGCCTGGAGCGTTCGGCGCAGCTCGGCTCGCTGGTCGCCGTTCTGGTGCTGGAGTCGACCGGAACTCAGGAGTGGGCGTGGGACCACGAGGTCGCGGCCACCCGGTTGGCCGGTGCCTACGGCGAGGACGCGGCCGGCGAGATCGTCGCGGTGCTGACCTAGTACCTGCACCGCCAACCAGACGCGGTTACAACTGGACCGGGTACTGCGGCTCGCTGATCTGCGGCACCACGCTGTGCTCGACGAAGATCGCGTGCCACAGCATGAAGATCAGCAAGGTCCACAGCCGGCGGCTGTGGTCGCTGGTGCCGCACCGGTGCTCGTCGAGCATGCGATGCACGGCGGCAACATCAACCAGGTGACCGGCCTGCGACGAGCCCGCCATCGAATATGCCCACTCCAGCAGTTCGCCGGCGCGCAGCCAGTGCCGAATCGGGACCGGAAAACCGAGCTTGGGCCGGTGCAGCACATGCGCCGGCACGATAGGTTCCAGCGCGCGCCGGAGCGCGTACTTGGTGGTGGTGCGGGTGATCTTGGCCGGTAGCGGCAACCGGGCGGCCACGGCGAAAACCTCGGGATCCAGGAACGGCACCCGCAGTTCCAGCGAATTGGCCATCGTCATCTTGTCCGCCTTGACCAGAATGTCGCCGCGTAGCCAGGTGAACAGATCGATGTGCTGCATTCGGGCGACCGGATCCCAGCCGGCCGACTCGGCGTACACCGGCGCCGTCACATCCGTGTGCGTCCAGTCCGGCCGGAACCCGGGCAGTACTTCGCGCAGCTGTGCGTCGGAGAAACTGCGGGCATTGCCGTAGTAGCGCTCCTCGAGTGTCAGCGATCCGCGGTGCAGCAGACTCTTGCCGCGCATGCCCTCCGGCAGCGGTTTGGACACCTTTCCCATCGACCGGCGCAGTGGCCTGGGCAGGTAGTCGAAGGGCTTCAACGACAGCGGTTCCCGGTAGATCGTGTAGCCGCCGAACAGCTCGTCTGCGCCTTCACCCGACAACACCACTTTGACGTGCTTTCGGGCTTCGCGGGCGACGAAGAACAACGGCACCAACGCCGGGTCGGCGACCGGCTCGTCGAGGTACCAGACGATCTCGGGCAGAGCGGCGACGAACTCGTCGGCGCTGACCACCTTGGCGATGTGGCGGGCACCTATCGCCTCTGCCGAGGCCACCGCGACGTCGATCTCGGAGAAGCCCTCGCGCTCGAAACCGGTGGTGAACGTGATCAGTCGTGGGTTGTGCCGGATGGCCAGCGCTGCGATGGCCGTGGAGTCGATACCCCCGGACAGAAACGCGCCAACGGTCACGTCGGCGCGCATGTGCTTGGCCACCGAGTCCTGCAGCACCGCCGTGATCTCGTCGTAGCGGTTCTGTTCGGTGTCGCCGGTGATCGGACGGGCCGCAAACCGCGGCGCGAAATAGCGGGTAATCACCGGCGCGAGCTGATCGGGACGGATCCGGGCGTAGCAACCCGATTCCAGCCGGCGCACCCCGCGGTGCAGCGTCTCAGGCTCCGGCACGTACTGCAGGACGGTGTAGTGCTGCACCGCACGATGGTCGATGCGAGCGTCGAATCCCACCAAATCGGCGAGGTCCAGCAGGCATTTCTTTTCGCTTGCCACCGCGGTGCCGCCGGTCCCGGTCGCCATGAACAGCGGCTTGATGCCGAACGGATCGCGGGCGCAGAACAATTCGCAGGCTTTGGTGTCCCACAGCGCGAACGCGAACATGCCGCGCAACCGCTGCAGCACGTCGGTACCCCAGTAGTGGTAGCCGGCGACGATTGCCTCACCGTCGCCGTCGGTGCCGAAAACTGCGCCGTGACTGGTGCGCAGCTCGTCGCGCAGCTCCAGGTAGTTGTAGATCTCGCCGTTGAACACCAGCACGTAGCGATCCGGCTCGTCCGGCGGCCCCCACCGCAGCGGCTGATGCGAATGCGCAATGTCGATGATCGATAGCCGGTTGAAACCGAACACAGCGCGTCCCGAGGCGCCGTCGGTGTGGGGGTCATACCAGGTACCCGGCTCGTCAGGTCCACGGTGGCGCATCAAATGCGAGGCGCGGGCGATTGCGCTATCCGCCGCAATGGCAGTGCGCGCCCCGGCATCGGGACATTGGGTCTCGGCAGCGCTGGCCGGGGCCGCGACGAAGGCCAGCAATCCACACACGGCGCCTCAGTATGCCGCACTTGGCGCCGCTTGTGGATCCCACGCCCGGCGGGTCGCGACGAGCGCGCGGCCGGGGGAGCCCCGGGCCAGATTCGGCCCGCGTCGTCGCCCGCGTACGCGACGTGGTCTACGCTGCGTAGTATTCGACATCCGAGTTAGCCGACGGTTCCCGCCACAGCCGGTGCTGTCCCAGTCGGCCCAGCTTGTGATACAGGAGGCGCCAAACGTGACACCTCGCGGGCCAGATCGTGCGCAATGCTTGTCGCAGTGCAGGTCTCAGCGCGGCTCCGGAGGCTCTCGCCGTGGTCTTCGGCGGGTGGGGCTTGCCGCGACGCTGGGGGCTTTGGCCGTCACCCTGAGTGGATGCAGTTGGTCGGAAGCTTTGGGCTTGGGCTGGCCTGAGGGCATTACCCCGGAGGCACACCTCAACCGAGAACTGTGGATCGGGGCGGTGATCGCCTCCCTGGCGGTCGGGTTCATAGTGTGGGGTCTCATCTTCTGGTCCGCGGCGTTCCACCGGAAGAAGAAGACCGACGTTGAGTTGCCCCGTCAGTTCGGCTACAACATGCCGCTAGAGCTGGTGCTCACGGTCATACCGTTTCTCATCATCTCGGTGCTGTTCTATTTCACCGTCGTGGTGCAGGAGAAGATGCTGCACATCGCCAAGGACCCCGAGGTGGTGATCGACATCACGTCCTTCCAGTGGAACTGGAAGTTCGGCTACCAGAGGGTCAACTTCAAAGACGGCACCCTGACCTACGATGGCGCCGATCCAGAGCGCAAGCGCGCCATGGTTTCCAAGCCGGAGGGCAAGGACAAGCACGGTGAAGAGCTCGTCGGGCCGGTGCGCGGGCTCAACACCGAGGACCGGTCCTACCTGAACTTCGACAAGGTCGAGACGCTGGGAACCAGCACCGAAATTCCGGTGCTGGTACTTCCGTCCGGCAAGCGCATCGAGTTTCAAATGGCCTCGGCCGATGTGGTACACGCATTTTGGGTGCCAGAGTTCTTGTTCAAGCGCGACGTGATGCCCAACCCGGTAGCAAACAACTCCGTCAATGTCTTTCAGATCGAAGAGATCACCAAGACCGGAGCATTCGTGGGCCACTGCGCCGAAATGTGTGGCACGTATCACTCGATGATGAACTTCGAGGTTCGCGTGGTGACCCCCAACGACTTCAAGGCCTACTTGCAGCAACGCATCGATGGGAAGACAAACGCCGAGGCACTGCGGGCGATCAACCAGCCACCTCTTGCGGTGACCACTCACCCGTTTGATACCCGCCGCGGTGAATTGGCCCCGGTGCCCGTAGGTTAGGACACTCAATGCATATCGAAGCCAGGCTGTTCGAGTTCGTCGCCGCGTTCTTCGTCGTGACAGCGGTACTGTACGGTGTGCTGACCTCGCTGTTCGCCACCGGTGGCGTCGAGTGGGCCGGCACCACCGCGCTGGCGCTCACGGGTGGCATGGCGTTGATCGTGGCCACCTTCTTCCGGTTTGTGGCTCGTCGGCTAGATGCCCGGCCCGAGGACTACGAAGGCGCTGAAATCAGTGACGGTGCGGGTGAATTGGGATTCTTCAGCCCGCATAGCTGGTGGCCGATCATGATCGCGTTGTCGGGCTCGGTGGCGGCAGTCGGCATCGCGCTATGGCTGCCGTGGCTGATAGCTGCCGGCGTAGTATTCGTCCTCACCTCGGCGGCCGGATTGGTCTTCGAGTATTACGTCGGTCCCGAGAAGCACTGATCGGCGCCGGGAAGGTCACAATCAGGGCATCAGTTGACGAGTGGCCAGGTTGCCCCGACGTTTCGGTCCTGCCCGGTTGGGTAGGGTTTCCGTGGCACCAATGAGGATGCACCGAGCGCGCGGGCAAGGCCGCAGCCGCGGAGCCGCGCGTGCTGGTGAGGCAGTTGGACAGGGTAGGCGAAAATGAGCGGGCCGATTCCCCCGGGACAGGAACCTGACGAACCCGACTCCGCGGGCGGGCCCAGCGCCGAATCGGAACCCGTCGGCGACATCGGCGACGAGCTGCCTTCCGGCGACCAATTGGCACCCCCCGCCGAGGGGGGCGACAAAGCGCCGCACGATCAGACGGGCCAGACCGAGGCATATTCCCGGGCGTACTCGGCTCCGGAGTCCGAGCACTTCACCGGCGGCCCCTTTGTGCCAGCCGATCTCAGGCTCTATGACTACGACAGCTACGACGAGTCGTCCGACCCGGACGACGAACCGGCTGCTCCGCGTTGGCCATGGGTGGTTGGCGTCGCCGCCATTTTGGCCGCCATTGCGCTGGTGGTTTCGGTGTCGCTGCTCGTCATTCGCCCGCATACCAACAAACTCGCCACCCCCGCCACTACCACTTCCGCACCGCCTATACAGGACGAGATCACGACCACCACACCGCCACCGCCGCCCCCGCCGCCCCCACCGCCGCCGCCCGCCACCGAGATCCCGACGGCGACCGAGACCGAGACAGTGACTGTGACGCCTCCTCCTCCACCACCACCCCCGCCGCCGCCGGCCACGGCCCCGCCGCCGGCGACCACCACAACGGCGGCGGCGCCACCGCCGGCCACGACCACGCCGGCTGGTCCGCGGCAAGTCACCTATTCGGTGACCGGCACCAAGGCGCCGGGCGACATCATTTCGGTCACCTATGTCGATGCCGCCGGGCGGCGACGTACGCAGCACAACGTGTACATCCCGTGGTCGATGACGGTCACACCGATCTCGCAATCCGACGTAGGCTCGGTCGAGGCCTCCAGCCTCTTCCGGGTTAGTCGGCTCAACTGCTCGATCACCACAAGCGACGGAGCGGTATTGTCATCGAATTCCAACGACGGACCGCAGACGAGCTGCTGATGGTGAGCAGATATTCCGCATACCGGCGCGGGCCGGACTCGGTCGCGCCGGACGTCATCGACCGCATCCTGGTCGGAGCATGCGCCGCGGTCTGGCTCGTGTTGATCGGCGTGTCGGTGGCCGCCGCTGTCGCACTGGTGGATCTGGGCCGAGGCTTCCACAAGATGGCGGGGAGCCCGCATACGACGTGGGTGCTCTACGCCGTCATCGTGGTTTCCGCATTGGTCATCGCGGGCGCGATACCGGCGCTGTTGCGAGCTCGCCGGATGGCCGAGGCCGAGCCCACTGCCCGGCCGCTGGGCGCATCCGTGCGGGGCAGGCAGCCGATCCGGTCCGGGCATCTGGCTAAACGCACCGAGGCCGAGTTGGCGCACGCACAGCGGGCCAAAGGGGTCGAGCCAGCCGCCGAGTGGTCCGGCGCGGCGGTGGACCGGATCTGGTTGCGCGGGACGGTCGCGCTGACGGGCGCGATCGGCGTCGCGCTGATTGCCGTGGCGGCAGCGACCTATCTGATGGCGGTCGGTCATGACGGCCCGTCTTGGGTCAGCTACGGGCTGGGCGGGGCCGTCACCGCGGGAATGCCGGTGATCGAGTGGCTATACGTTCGGCAGCTGCGCCGGGTCGCCGGGCAGTAGCCGAGCTGGGTTTGATTGCCTGGTTTGTTGCCGGGTCGTGCCGATCCGGGTCGTCGCCGAGCTGGGTTTGATTGCCTGGTTTGTTGCCGGGTCGTGCCGATCCGGGTCGTCGCCGAGCTGGGTCTGATTGCCCGGCTCCTTCCCGGGTCGTGCCGACCCGGGTCGTCGCCGAGCTAGTGCTCGCCGTCTGGCGAACCCGTGATGCTGTCCTGATGTTCGCGCAGCGCGGTCAGGGCACGTTGTTCGGCAGCGTGGCCCGCCTCACGCAGCGCCGCATCCTCTGCCGCCGCATCGGCGAACAGGAAGCTGCCGCTACCCGGCGATCCGGCCGAACCCAGCTTGTTCATTCGCTTGGGCAGTGGTGCGCCCTGATACTCCAGCGGGATCGGATGGCCGTGGTCGTCGACCGGGCCGAGTGGCTGGTGCAGCTCGATGTAGGCGCCATGGGGCAGCCGCTTGATGATGCCGGTCTCAACGCCATGTTCGAGTACCGCCCGGTCGCTGCGCTGCAGCCCGATGCACCAGCGATACGTGATGAAGTAGACCAACGGCGGCAACACCACCATTCCGATCCGCCCGATCCACGTCGTCGCATTAAGCGAGATATGGAACTTCAATGCGATGATGTCGTTCATCGCAGCGAGGGTGAGCACCATATAGAAGGCGATCGCCATGGCGCCGATCGCGGTGCGCACCGGAACATCGCGCGGCCGCTGCAGCAGGTTGTGGTGCGCGTAGTCGCCGGTAAACCGCTTCTCTAGGAATGGGTAGGCGGGTAGCAGGGCAAAAACCAGGCCCATGATCACTGCGACCCACACCGGAGCGGGGATGGTGTGATGCCAGAAGTAGAACTCCCACGGCGGCCAGATACGGGCAAGACCCTCGGTCCACATCATGTAGAAGTCCGGCTGCGAGCCCGCTGACACCTGGGACGGCTTGTAGGGGCCCAGGTTCCAGATCGGGTTGATCTGCAGCAGGCCACCCATTAGCCCCAGAACACCGACGATAGCCGCGAAAAATGCGCCGGACTTGAACGCGAACACCGGCATCACCCGCACGCCGACGACATTGTGCTCGGTGCGGCCCGGGCCGGGGAACTGGGTGTGCTTCTGGAACCACACCAACGCCAGGTGCAGCCCGATCAGAGCCAGGATGATCCCCGGTAGCAGCAAAATGTGCAGCGCGTAGAGCCGGGGGATCAAAATGGTGCCGGGGAAGTCACCGCCGAACAGCGCCCAGTGCAGCCAGGTCCCGATCACCGGCATACCCAGCGTGATCGACGAGAGTGCCGCGCGCAGACCGAGTCCCGACAGCAGGTCGTCAGGCAGCGAGTAGCCGAAATAGCCTTCGAACATAGCCAGGATCAACAACAGCGAACCGATCACCCAGTTGGTCTCGCGCGGCCGCCGGAATGCTCCGGTGAAAAAGATGCGCGCCAGGTGCACCATGATCGCCGCGGCGAACATTAGTGCGGCCCAGTGGTGGATCTGGCGAACGAACAGGCCACCGCGAACCTCGAAGGAGATGTCCAGCGCCGTTTGGTAGGCCCGTGACATCTCCACCCCACGCAGGGGTTGGTAAACGCCGTTGTAGGTGACGTCGACCATGGACGGGTCGAAGAACAGCGTCAGGTACACGCCGGTGATCAGCAGCACGATGAAGCTGTACAGCGCGATCTCGCCGAGCAGGAACGACCAGTGGGTCGGAAATACCTTGTTGAGCTGACGGCGCAGCGCCGCCGAGGGGTGATACCGGGTATCGATGTCTTCGGCTTGACGCGCCAGGACATCACCGATTTTCGGGGGACTCAGTTTTGGACTCATGTTGTTGTGCGCTCCCAAAATGCTGGCCCGACGGGCTCGACAAAGTCACCGTTGGCGACCAGATACCCGTTGCTGTCGATCGTGATGGGCAGTTGCGCCAACGCGCGGGCCGCCGGACCGAAGATCGGCTTGGCGAAATGCAATGCGTCGAACTGCGACTGGTGACAAGGGCACAGGATTCGGTAGCTTTGCTGCTCGTACAGCGATGAGGGGCAACCCAAGTGTGAGCAGACCTTGGTGAACGCGAAGAGTTCGCCGAAGTTGAAGCTCTCCTGGCCCTTGCGTTTGACCACGCGGCCCAGGTCGCTGGGTTTGATCCGGATGAGCATCACCGGATTGCGTATACCCATCGCGATTTCCTGCAGCTTGTGGTGTGATTCGACGTCGGTGCCGTCGCCGTCGGACTCCCGCCATGGGAAGACGGTCTCCATTCCGCCGGCGTCCATGTCTTCCGGGCGCATTTTGATGAACGGTGGTCCGGCATCCGTGCCGGTGGCGCGCGCCAAATAGATCGTCTCGCCCTTGTAGCGGGGGGTCCAACCAGACGTCCAGAGCACCGCCTTTTTGCCCTCGGCGGTGGGGACGACCGGCTTCCACGGGTTCTTGATCAGGCCACCGGCAAACGCGACCAGGGTGCCGAGCCCGAACGCGCCCAGGCCCATGCCGACAGACAGTCCAATCAATTTGCGTCGTCGGATCGTCGAACCCTCGAAGGCGTCGGTCAGGTTCGCCACGACCGTCCTGCGGTCGATCTCGCGAGACGCGCCGTCATGTCGTTCCTGGATTGAAATCTCTTCGGGGATGAATCTTTTCTGGAACAGCACCGCGCCGATGGCGATCGACAGGATGGACAGACCGAAAGTCAGGCCGTACAGCGGGGTGGTCAGCGAGTACAGGAAGTCGCCTTGCCCATCCGCCGGCTTGAACTCCCACGGCCAGAACAGGAAGATCAGCAGCAGCGCTACCCCGAACGCACCACCCAGCAAAAACCACAGCGCCACCGAACGCTCGGCGCGCTTCTCGGCTTTGGTGCCCTCGATCGGCCAGCGAGGCTCCTTGTAGGCGATTCCGACACCATCAAGCTTGCCGCCCAGTGCGAGCAGTTCCTGGTTCGACATCGCGGCCAGCGCGGATTCGTCCGGTTCACGTTGTGCCGCGGCGTCTTTAGCGCCGTCTTTCGGGTTGGATCCGTCGCTCATGATCGCGCCCCAATCCACAGTGCCAGCCCGATGGCGGCGACCATCCCAATGATCCACATCGCCATGCCCTCGGGTGCGGGTCCGAATCCACCAAGCAGGTAACCGCCCGGTTGCCGTGCTTCGGTGGCCACTTTCACATAGGCGATGATGTCCTTCTTCGCCTCGAAGGAGAGCTGGCGATTGGCGAACTTCGGCATGTTCTGCGGGCCGGTCAGCATCGCGGTGAGGATTTGCTGTTCATTGGCGGGCGCCAGATCGGGCGCGTACTTGCCGGAGGACAACGCTCCGCCCTTGCCGGTGAAGTTGTGGCATGAGGCGCAATTGAGCCGGAACAAGTCGCCGCCGCGGCCGAGGTCGTTTCCACGTAGGGACTGCATTGCGAGGCTGCCATCGGGGTTGCGCACCACGGTCGGACCGCCGCCATTGGCTTGCACGTAGGCGCCGACCGCGTCGATCTGTGCTTCGTCGAAGATCGGATCTTTGCGCGGCGCCTGAGCCTCACCGCGCATGGCCGGCATCCGTCCGGTCGACACCTGGAAGTAGACGGCCGCCTCGCCGACGCCGATCAGACTCGGCCCGTGGTCGGGTACACCCTGCAGGTTGGCGCCGTGGCAGGAGATGCATGAGGTGTCGAAAAGTTGTTTGCCCGTGCGCAGCAACGCCGAGGTGGACTCGTCGGCGACGGCCACCTGTGGGGTAGGGGTCAGGACAGCCGCCAGCCCACCGGCGATGGTCAGCGCTATCAGCAGCAGCAGTCCGCCCGACAATCGGCGGCGAAGGCGCCGTCTCGCGCGACCACTCTTGCCGCCACCGGATCGGGTGAACCTCAGTTTCTTCAACCGAGCACTCCTGTTCGTGGGATGTTCGTCGGACGCCGGCTCATCGGATGAAATAGATCACGGTGAACAGCGCGATCCACACGATGTCGACGAAATGCCAGTAGTAAGAGACGACGATGCTGGCCGTGGCCTGCGCCGGGGTGAACTTGCTCATCCCGGTGCGTACCAGCAGGAAGATGAAGGCGATTAGGCCGCCGGTGACGTGCAGTCCGTGGAAGCCGGTAGCCAGATAGAACACGCTGCCATATGCACTGCTGGGGATGCTCGTCCCGTGCGACACCAAGTTGCGATACTCGTAGGCCTGGCCCAGAACGAAGAACAGGCCCATCAGGAACGTAATCACATACCAGCGGCGCAGCCCGAAGACGTCGCCGCGCTCGGCCGCGAACACGCCCATCTGGCAGGTGAACGACGAGGCGATCAAGACGAGCGTGACCGGGACGGCCTGGTAGAGATTCAACTCCGTCGGTGGCGGCGGCCAGTTCCCGCCGGCTTGAGCTCGCGCCGAGAAATAGAACGCGAACAGCCCAGCAAAGAACATCAACTCGCTGGATAGCCACACGATGGTGCCGACACTGACCATGTTTGGCCGATTCAGCGAATGCACGCGCGACGTGATGGCAGTACCCGAGGTCCCTACAGCACTCGTCACATCCGCAAGTATGACGCTTTGTAGTTGTCGAACTCTACCCGGGTCAGGAATTTCAGTAGTTCAGTTCCGCGCGTCTCACCGGCGTCGTGGTCGGCGCGGTCGCGACGTGTTCTGGGCGGGGTTGGGGTAGATCGATCCACATGGGACCATCAGCGCGTGGCTCTGTCATCTGAGGCTTCTTCAGGGGCTGAAGCCGTGTCTGCGCCGTCCTGGCCGCAGATTCTCGGTCGGTTGACCGACAGACGGGACCTGGTGCAGGGCCAGGCTGCCTGGGCCATGGACCAAATCATGACCGGCAATGTGCGGCCGGCGCTCATCGCCGCCTTCGCAGTCGCGATGATGATGAAGGCTCCGACCGCCGACGAAGTCGGTGAGCTGGCCGGCGTCATGCTCAATCACGCGCGTCCGATGCCCACCGACGCGATCCCTGACGACACCGTCGACGTCGTCGGGACCGGCGGCGATGGGGTCAACACGGTCAACCTGTCCACCATGGCCGCGATGGTGGTGGCGGCTGCGGGCGTGCCAGTGGTCAAACACGGCAACCGGGCGGCGTCCTCGTTGTCCGGCGGCGCGGACACGTTGGAGGCGCTGGGGGTGCGCATCGACCTGGGACCCGACCAGGTTGCACGTAGCCTCGCCGAAGTCGGAATCGGGTTCTGCTTCGCGCCGAAGTTTCATCCGTCCTACCGGCACGCAGCCGCGGTGCGCCGCGAGATCGGGGTGCCCACCGTGTTCAATCTCCTTGGGCCGCTGACCAATCCGGCCCGGCCCCGGGCGGGCTTGATTGGTTGCGCGTTTGCCGACCTCGCCGAGGTGATGGCCGGGGTGTTCGCTGCGCGCCGGTCCAGTGTGCTGGTGGTGCACGGGGACGACGGGCTCGACGAGTTGACCACCACCACGACGAGCACCATTTGGCGCGTTCAGGCGGGCACCGTGGACAAGCTGACCTTTGATCCGGCCGGATTCGGGTTTGCCCGCGCCCAGGTTGACCAGCTGCGGGGAGGCGACGCGCACGCCAACGCGGCGGAGGTGCGCGCCGTGCTGGGCGGTGCCCGGGGCCCGGTCCGGGACGCCGTTGTGCTCAATGCAGCCGGTGCGATCGTCGCCCACGCCGGACTATCCAGCCGCGCTGAATGGGTGCCGGCCTGGGAGGATGGGCTGCGACGGGCCAGCACGGCGATCGACACCGGTGCGGCCGAACAGTTGCTCGCGCGATGGGCGCGATTCAGCCAGCGGGTCTGACTGCCGGCCCCTGATGATCTGCTCACCGGCCAACCGGGCCGAGCGCGCCGTTTCCGCCCAGGCCGCCCACGGGCCGGCGGAGCCAAGCGGTGAGGTCCATCCCGCAGCCCCGTCCGCGACCCGGACGATGCGCACCCCCGGCCCGGCCAGCCAGCGGGCGATGAGTGCGATCTCTTCGACCAGCGCCCCGCCCAGCGGCGCCGGAGCGGGCAGGATTGCCTGGGCGCCGCCGTGGATGGCCTCGACCACGGGCATCGGCGGCACTCCGCGCGGTGCGGTGCCGGCTGCTGCAAGCTGGCCGTGCCGGACGACGGCGAGCTGGTATCCGCCACTGCCGTCAGGTGCGGCGGCCACCAGTTCGGGCAGCGCGGCCAGCGCGCGCAATCGCTGGCCCCGCCATAGTGCTTCGATGGCGGTGGCGACGTGGTCGCGCAGTCGGGCGGCGCTCTCATAGCGACGGCATTCGGCGAGCGCACTGACCCGATGAACGGCCGCGGCCAGCGCCGTGTTGTCCAGCCCGTCGATCATCGCCGCTGCCCGCTGCGGTGCCGCCGCGTATTGCGCGGCTGCCACGTCGCGGGCGGCGGGGCAGGGTAACACTTCGAGCTCGGGGCAAGCGGGTCCGTGCCGGGCCGAACGCGCTAGCCGCGTGGTGCAGGTTCGGACCTGGGTGAACCGCGCCAGCAAGGCGGCGGTCTGGGCGGCGTCGGCGCGGGATCGGAATGGGCCGGCGACGCGGTCGTGTCGCGGGGCACGGACCACTGACATTCGCGGAAACGCTTCATCGGTGAGCGCCACCCACCACCATCGGTGGGGGAACCTCGACCGGCGGTTGTAGGGCGGGGCATGCGCCGCCAGCATCCGAAGCTCACGGACACCGGCCTCCAGCGGGTGCGCGCACTCGACATGGTCGATTGTGTTGGCCAGCGTGACCATCTCTTTCATCCGCCCGCGGGGGTCGGTGCCGTTGAAATACTGGCTCACCCGGCGCCGCAAGTCGACCGCGGTGCCGACGTAGAGCACCTCGCCCGACGGTCCGCGGAACAGGTAGACCCCGGGCCGGTGCGGCAGTCCGTCGGCGAGCACCCGTTTGCGGCGTTGCGCCGGGGTCACGCCGGGCAGATATGAGCGCAGGTCGGAATAGGTGTGGACGCCCTGGCTGCCCACCCGTTCGATGAGTGCGTGCAACACGTCGACGGTGGCGCGGGCATCGTCGAGGGCGCGGTGAGTGGGTTGGCTGGCGACAGCGAATAGCCGCGCCAGCGCGGCCAGGCGCACGCTGGGGGCTTCCTCTCGGCTCAGCACCCGCCGGGCCAGCCGCACCGTACACAACACCTGCGGTCGGGGCCAGGTGATATCGCACCGCCGCGCGGCGGCGCGCAGGAATCCGATGTCGAACCCGGCGTTGTGGGCGACCAGCACCGAGTCACCGGCGAACTCGAGGAACATCGGGAGGACGGCGTCGATCGTCGGGGCGTTACACACCATGGCCGTGGTGATGCCGGTGAGTTGCACGATCTGGGGCGGGATGCTGCGTTGCGGGTCTACCAGGGTGGCGAATTCACCGAGCACGGCGCCGCCGCGTACCTTGACGGCCCCGATTTCGGTGATGGCGTCGGGTGGTGCCGTTTCGGTACCCGTGGTACGCCCACCAGTTGTCTCCAGGTCGACCACGACGAAGGTGGTTTCGCGCAGCGACACTTCCTCGGCCGCGACCCAGGCTGATCCCTGGGCTTCTGCCAGGTCGGTGAAACTCAGCTGAGTTCCACCGGTTGTACCCATGGCCGCGACGCTAGGCATCTGCACCGACACCGAGCCGTTGCCACGCCGGGCGGTCACTCGCGTCGCTGGCCAACTGGCTTGACCAACGGCAGGTGTCGGTGCTCACGGTTAGCGTTCGGACAACCCGATGAGCCAGACCGAGAGGAACGACCCGAATGGCATCAAGCAGTGGACCCGACAGCAATGGCGGCGCAACGCCCGGGCCGGGGGCACCGGTGGTTATCGACTGCGATGATTGCGCGGTGCGCGGACTCCGATGCCGCGACTGTGTCGTCAGCGTGCTGCTCGGGATACCGGAGACCCTGTCGACCGACGAACGTGCTGCGTTGGAAGTGCTCGCCGACGTTGGGTTGGTTCCGAGGTTGCGCCTTGTCCCTATCCGTCGCAATCGCGGATCCGGTGTCGCGTAATGTCATTGCGTCCCTATACACCTGGAGCGCTATAGCAGAAGTGCGGCCGTTCACAACGGAATGACAAAAATCTATCCATTTTCTTAACTTCCCCCTTTGGACAATTCCGAGATCGTTTCGTAACCTGTTTGAGACCTAAACCAGCTCGACGGCATCCGTCGATGGCCCGTTTAAGGAAGCAAATTTTGAGGCTCGACTGTGGGTGTTCGATCGCGCGCGTCATCATGCGGTCGGCCATCGGTTTCCTAGCGAGCTTCACCGTCCTGTCCGGCGTCTTGGCCGCGAACGTGCTGGCCGATCCGGCCGACGACGCAATGGCGAAGCTCAACGAGCTGTCTCGGCAGGCCGAGCAGACCACCGAGGCGCTGCACAGTGCACAGCTGGATCTCAACGATAAGCTCGCTGCCCAGCGGGCCGCCGACGAGAAGCTCGCGGACCACAGGGCGGCCTTGGATGCGGCGAGAGCACGCGTGGCCACTTTCCAGACGGCGGTTAACAAGGTCGCGGCCGCCACCTACATGGGTGGTCGCACCGACGGTATGGACGCGATCCTGACGGCGGAGTCGCCGCAACTGTTGATCGACCGGCTATCGGTGCAGCGGGTAGTGGCGCATCAAATGGCCACGCAGATGGCCAGCTTCAAAGCCGCTGGAGAGCAGGCCGCCGAGGCTGAGCAGGCCGCGGTCAAGTCGGCGGCCGAGGCCAAGTCCGCCGCCGAACATGCTGCCGCGGTGCGGGCGAACCTGCAGCACAAACAGAGTCAGCTGCAGGTGCAGATGGCCGTCGTCAAGTCGCAATACCTCGCATTGTCGCCGGACCAGCGCACGGCCCTCGCTGATCCCGGACCGGTCCCGGCGGTTGCCGTGCTCGCCCCCGGGGCCCCACCTGGGGCATTACCGCCCGGTGCGCCGCCAGCGGGCCCTCCGGCACCCGATGGGGCGCCACCGCCCGGTGGGGCGCCACAACCCGGTGGGGCGCCACAACCCGGTGGAGCGCCTGGGTTGCCCATGCCATTCATGCCGCCTGGTGGCGGTGGTGACGACCGTGCGGCCGTTGTGCAGGCCGCGCTGACTCAGGTCGGAGAGCCCTACGCATGGGGCGGTGCCGCACCCGGCGGGTTCGACTGCTCGGGATTGGTGATGTGGGCGTTCCAGCAAGCCGGCATCGCGTTGCCGCACTCCAGCCAGGCGCTGGCCCACGGCGGTCAGCCGGTGGCACTGTCGGATCTGCAGCCCGGCGATGTGCTGACCTTCTATTCGGATGCATCGCATGCCGGCATCTACATCGGTGACGGACTCATGGTCCATTCCTCCACCTACGGTGTGCCGGTGCGGGTGGTGCCGATGAACTCGTCGGGTCCGATCTACGACGCCCGCCGTTACTGACCGCCTCGTCGCGAGGCGGCTCCCCGCTCGGATCCTGCTGGCCGCCATATTTGTCGCTGAGCTGATTGCGGCGGCGGCACTGTCCGGCTACCCGGTGTGCGGTAGGTGCGCAGAACCCGCACAGTTGGTCGCACCAGCCGACCGAACACTTGCCACACCATTGGTCGCCGGCGACCGCACCGTCTGGCTGCTCAGCCTCGGCGGTCCGGCCACCGATCGCCTGCTGTTCCGTGTTGCGGCGAGCGTCGACGCTGCGGTCAACGAAGTGGTGGCCTTCTGGGGCGCTGATTGGTCGCACGATATCTCGGTGGTTGCCACGGGTACGGACGAACAGTTTCGTGCCGCCGCTGGCGGGGGCTTGGCATCGCAATGGACGGACATAGCGGCGGTCACGGTGGTCGACCGTATCGATCCGGCCCGCCGGGCGGCGGTCGGCCAACGGATCGTGTTCGCGCCGGGCGCGGCGCACATGAGCGAAACCGGACTGCGAATAGTGTTGGCCCACGAGCTTTTTCACTATGCTGCCCGGACCGACACGGCCCTGGATGCCCCTCGGTGGCTGACCGAAGGGGTAGCCGATTTTGTTGCCCGGCCGAAGACCACGTTGCCGACGGACGCGGTGTCGGTGGTGCAATCTATGCCCTCGGACACCGACCTGGACACTCCCGGGCCGCAGCGTTCGCTGGCATATGACCGTGCGTGGTGGTTCGCTCGGTTCGTCGCTGACGCCTACGGGACGGCCAAGCTACGTGAGCTGTATCTGGCCACCTGCGGTGTAGGACACTCCGACCTGGCTACCGCCACCCGCCAGGTGCTCGGTATCGACGCGGCTGGCCTGCTCGCGCGTTGGCAGCGGTGGCTGGCCGACTAGCCTGACCCAGGTGAGCCGGGTCCTGCTGGTAACCAACGACTTTCCGCCCCGACGCGGCGGCATCCAGTCCTACCTGGGGGAGTTCGTCGGTCGGCTGGCCCAAGCCGGGTCGCATGCTGTGACGGTGTACGCACCCCAGTGGAAGGGCGCCGACGCGTTCGACGCCTCAGCCCGCGACGCCGGCTACCGGGTGGTGCGCCATCCCAGCACGCTGATGCTGCCGGGTCCCACCGTTGATGTCCGGATGCGCCGGCTGATCGCCGAGTACGACATCGAAACCGTCTGGTTCGGTGCGGCCGCACCACTGGCCCTGCTGGCCCCGCGTGCCCGGCAGGCTGGAGCGAACCGGGTGCTGGCCAGCACGCACGGCCACGAAGTGGGCTGGTCGATGCTTCCGGTGGCACGATCGGTGCTGCGCCGCATCGGTGACGCGACCGACATGGTGACCTTCGTCAGCTGCTACACACGGTCCAGGTTTGCGCCTGCCTTCGGGCCCGCGGCGTCGCTGGAATACCTGCCGCCCGGGGTGGACACCGACCGGTTCCGCCCCGATCCGGCCGCCCGCGTCGAGTTGCGGGAGCGCTACCGGCTGGGCGAGCGGCCCACGGTGGTGTGCCTGTCCCGGTTAGTGCCGCGCAAGGGCCAGGACATTCTGATCAAGGCGCTGTCGTCGATCCGGCGTCGCGTCGACGGAGCTGCGCTGGTGGTTGTTGGCGGCGGTCCGTATCTGGAGAGGCTGCGCAAACTGGCTCACGACTGTGGAGTGGCCGATCATGTGACATTCACCGGCAGCGTGGCAACCGACGAACTGCCTGCCCACCACGCACTGGCCGATGTGTTCGCGATGCCCTGCCGCACCCGCGGCGCCGGAATGGACGTCGAGGGCTTGGGCATCGTGTTCCTCGAGGCCTCGGCCGCTGGCGTGCCGGTAATCGCCGGCCAATCTGGCGGAGCGCCGGAAACGGTGCAGCACAACAAGACTGGGCTGGTGGTCGATGGCAACTCGGTGGACAAGGTCGCCGACGCTGTCGCCGAGCTGCTGATCGATCGTGACCGGGCCGCCGCGATGGGCGCCGCCGGCCGAGAATGGGTCACGGCTCAGTGGCGCTGGGACACGCTGGCCACCCGGCTGGCGGATCTCCTGCGCGGCGACGATGCGGGCCGCTGAGCGGCCCGGGAGGAGCTGCCGCGACTCTCAGTCCTTGGCGTAGATCGCTTCGATATCGGGAGCGAACTTCTCGGCCACCACTTTGCGTTTGACCTTCATCGTCGGTGTCAATTCACCGGTGTCCTCGCTGAAGTCGACCGGCAGAATGCGGAACTTGCGAATCGACTCGGCATGCGAGACCGCCTGGTTGGCCGTTTTCACGGCCGCGTCCACCTCGGCGACCAGATCGGGGTCGGTGGCCAGATCACCGACCGAGGTGTCAGCGGCCTTGCCGGTGCGCTCCTTCCAGCCGCCGATCGCCTCGGGGTCGATGGTGATCAACGCCCCGACGAACGGTTTGGCGTCCCCAACGACCACCGCCTGGCTGATCAGGGGATGCGCCCGCAGCTGATCCTCCAACACCGCGGGGGCGACATTCTTGCCACCCGCTGTGACGATGATCTCCTTCTTGCGACCGGTGATCGTCAAGAACCCGTCCTCGTCGAGCGCGCCGAGATCACCGGTCTTGAACCACCCGTCGGTGAATGCCTCGGCGGTCGCCTGCTCATTGCGCCAGTAGCCGCTGAACACCACCCCCCCGCGCGCCAACAGCTCGCCGTCGTCGGCGATGCGCAGAGTGTTGCCCGGCACCGGCTTTCCGACAGTTCCGATCTTCACGGCCCCGATCTGATTGACCGTGATCGCCGCGCTGGTCTCGGTCAGGCCGTATCCCTCGTAAATGGTCAGGCCCACACCGCGGTAGAAGTGGCCCAACCGCGCACCCAGCGGTGCGCCACCCGAGACCGCCGCGTGGCAGTCGCCGCCCAGCGCCGTGCGTAGCTTCTGGTAAACCAGGCGGTCGAACACGGCGTGCTTGGCGCGCAGCAGCAAGCCCGGCTTGCCGCTGTCGTGGGCACGGCTCCAGTCGACCGCCGTCTGCGCGGCGATCGCGAAGATCCGCCCCTTGCCATCGTTTGTGGCGTTCTGCTCCGCGGTGTTGTAAACCTTCTCGAACACTCGCGGTACCGACACCACTACCGTCGGTTTGAACACTGCGAGCATCGGCACCAGATTCTTGATGTCACTCGTGAATCCGACGGTCAATCTGCTGGCAAGCGCGGACAGTGTGAGTGCGCGCGCTAGCACGTGGGCCAGCGGCAGGAAGATCAACAGTCGCTGACCCGGGCGCAACAGCGTGGGCAGGCACTCCTGGGTGCCGCGAATCTCGTGCAGCAGGTTCGAATGTGTGAGTTGGCAGCCCTTGGGTCGTCCGGTGGTGCCTGAGGTGTAGATGAGGGTCGCTGGGTCCTCGGACCGCAGTGCCTCGAGCCGGGCGGTCAGTTCGGCCCGGTCAACCGATGCGCCGGCTTCGGCGAGCTGATCGAGGGCGCCAGAACCCGAACCGTTGATCTGCAATACCCGGCGCAAAGCGGGCAATTCGCCGGCGAGCTCGTTGACCGTCGCCGCGTGCGCGTCGGTTTCCGCGAACGCCACCACCGCTTCTGAATTCTGTAGTACCCAGCGCACCTGCTCGGCCGACGACGTCTCGTAGATCGGCACGGTGACCGCACCCGCCGACAGGATTGCGAGATCGAGAATCGCCCACTCGTAGCGGGTGGCCGAGAAGATGACTACCCGGTCGCCGCCCTGCACGCCCAGCGCGATCAAGCCTAGTGCCGCGGAACGAATCTGGTTTGCCGCCTCGGCGCACGTGACATCGGTCCAGACGCCATCTACTAGGCGCTGGTAGATGACGTGGTCAGGATCATCACGCTCGTGCTCGAAGACTACGGCCGCGACATTGTCGTGCTCGCCGACCGAGAATTGCGCAGGGACGCTCAACTCACGCACTCTTTAACCTCGCTTCACCTGATGTGATATTTCCGGTGGCTGGCTTGCTGACACACAGCCTAATCCGGGCATACGCGCAGCACGGACGTGGCCGGTCGGGCGCTATCCGGATTGCCGCCGGCGTAAAGTTCTCGTCTTCGGGGCAGCGCGGCGCTCGCTGATGCGGGTATGTGAAGCTGAGGCGATGAACAGCATCCAGATCGCGGATGAGACGTATGTCGCCGCCGATGGCGAACGGGTCGGAGCCGCCGTCGCCGATCGGTCGAGTTGGCGTCGATGGTGGCCTGATCTGCGGCTACAGGTCACCGAAGATCGTGCCGAGAAGGGAATCAGGTGGGCGGTTACCGGCGCCCTGACCGGCACCATGGAGGTCTGGCTGCAACCGGCGTTGGATGGGGTGGTGTTGCACTACTTCCTGCATGCCGAACCGACCGGCATGGCCGCCTGGCAGCTGGCCCGGATGAACTTGGCCAGAATGACGCACCGGCGCCGCGTCGCGGGTAAGAATATGGCCTTTGAGGTCAAGACAGTGCTGGAACGGGCACGCCCCATTGGAGTTTCTCCGGTAATTTAACCGGGTCAGGGTTGGCACGAGGAGTACCGTTTCTGCCGGGAGATCGGGAGCTCCCGCAGTTGACCGGGGTCGACCCGCTTGCGGGGAAGGGGAAGTAGCTAGGTGGCGGACAAGACGACGCAGACGATCTACATCGATGCGCATCCGGGTGAGGTGATGAAGGCGATCGCCGACGTCGAGGCCTACCCGGAATGGATTTCGGAGTACAAGGAAGTCGAAATCCTGGAGGCCGACGACGAAGGTTACCCCCTGCGAGCGCGGATGTTGATGGATGCAGCCATCTTCAAGGACACCTTGATCATGGCCTACGAGTGGCCGGCGGACCGCCAATGGCTCAGCTGGACTCTCGAATCCAGCTCGCTGCTGAAGTCCCTCGAAGGGACATATCGACTGGCGCCCAAGGGTTCTGGGACTGAGGTCACCTACGAACTCTCGGTCGACCTTGCCATCCCGATGATCGGGATGCTCAAACGCAAGGCCGAGCGCAGGTTGATCGACGGGGCGTTGAAAGATCTGAAGAAACGAGTCGAGGGCTGAGTGAATCCTTTTCCACTGCCCCGGCAAGGATCAGCCTCTTCGTTGGCAAAGGCGGGGTAGGGAAATCCACCCTGGCGTCCGCTACCGCGGTTTGCGATGCGGGCGCCGGTCAGCGAGTGCTTGTGGTGTCCACCGATCAGGCGCACTCGCTGGGCGATGTACTGGGCATCGCTGTGCGGCCGACCGGCCAGGGTGATCCCGTTCGTGTGCTCGCCTACGACCCCGAGGCCGGAGGTGGATTTCTCGACGCGCTGGCGCTGGATACCCTGGCCCTGTCGGAGGACCGGTGGCAGCACGTGGTCGAGACACTGGACCGGCGATTTCCCGGCTCCGAATTGAGCAGCATTGCGCCCGAAGAACTCTCAGCGCTGCCAGGGATCCAGGAAGTCCTGGGGCTGCACGCCGTCGGCGAACTCGCTGCGGCTGGACGATGGGATCGGATCGTTGTCGACTGCGCCTCGACTGCCGATGCCCTGCGGATGTTGACTCTGCCCGCCACCTTCGGGCTGTACGTCGAGCGTGCGTGGCCGCGGCATCGCAGGCTTAGCATCGCCGCCGACGATCGCCGCTCAGCGGCGGTGGTGGAGCTGCTGGAACGCATCAGCGCCAGCGTCGAGCGGCTAAGCGCATTGCTAACCGACGGTGCCTTGGTCAGTGCGCACCTGGTGCTGACTCCGGAGCGGGTGGTCGCGGCTGAGGCGGCTCGGACGCTGGGTTCGTTGGTGCTCATGGGTGTGCGCGTCGAAGAGCTGCTCGTCAATCAGGTTCTAGTTCAAGACGAGAACTACGAGTACCGCAGTCTGCCCGACCATCCGGCGTTCTACTGGTATGCCGAACGCATCTGTGAGCAACGCGCTGTCCTCGATGAGCTCGACGCCACCATCGGTGACGTGGCGCTCGTGCTGGTTCCGCACGTGGCCGGCGAGCCGATCGGTCCCAAGGCGCTGGGCGGGCTGCTCGACAGTGCCCGTCGGCGTCGGGGAGGTGCGCCGCCCGGCCCGCTGCGGCCTATCGTGGACCTGGAATCCGGGTCGGGATTGGCGTCGATATACCGACTGCGACTAGCGTTGCCCCAGCTCGATCCCGGGACGCTGACGCTGGGGCGGGCCGACGACGACTTGATCATCAGTTCGGGCGGGATGCGGCGCCGAGTTCGGTTGGCGTCCGTACTGCGGAGGTGCACGGTGCTGGACGCGCATCTGCGGGGTGGTGAGCTGACAGTTCGTTTCCGACCAAATCCGGAGGTGTGGCCGAGGTGAGTGGGGCTCATACCGACGTTGGTCCCGAGCTGCGCAGGCTCGCGCAGGCAATCCTGGACGGGATCGACCCCGCGGTGCGGGCGGCTGCGGCGATGACTTCGGGCGGAGGTCCCGGGACCGGCAAGTGCCAGCAGGTGTGGTGTCCGGTGTGTGCGTTGGCCGCGTTGGTAACCGGCGAGCAGCACCCGTTGTTAACGGTCATCGCGGATCACAGTGTCGCGCTGCTGGAGGTGATCCGCGCCATCGTCTCCGACATCGACCGGACGGCGAAACCGCCGCCCGAAGGTCCGCCCGGCGGCGGCCAGACCACCGAGTCAGGCAACGGGAGCACCGACGGCGATACTGGCGTGCGATCCCGCTACCAGGCCATCCCGGTTACCATCGAGGAGTGAGCCGCCGCCCCCACAGGTGGTCGGAGCCATTGCGGATGGGTACAGTTGGCGCAGACACCGGCCGGTGTGGGGCGAGAGGGAGGGCCATGTGGTACTACCTGTTCAAGTACATCTTCATGGGCCCGCTCTTTACGCTGCTGGCTCGCCCGAAAGTTGAAGGGCTGGAATATATCCCGAGTTCGGGGCCGGCCATCCTCGCCAGCAATCATCTCGCGGTGGCGGATAGCTTCTACCTTCCGTTGGTGGTGCGCCGCCGGATCTGGTTCCTCGCGAAGTCGGAGTACTTCACCGGCACCGGGCTGAAAGGCTGGTTCAACCGCTGGTTCTACAGCGTCTCCGGCCAGGTGCCCATCGACCGCACCAATGCCGACTCCGCGCAGGGCGCACTGGAAACGGCAGTGGTGCTGCTGGGTCAGGGCAAGCTGCTGGGCATGTACCCCGAAGGCACTCGCTCGCCAGACGGTCGGCTCTACAAGGGCAAGACCGGCCTGGCCCGGCTGGCGTTGCACACCGGGGTTCCGGTGATTCCGGTGGCGATGATCGGTACCAACGTCGTCAACCCGCCAGGCAAGAAAATGTTGCGGTTCGGCAGAGTCACCGTTCGCTTCGGCAAGCCGATGGACTTCTCGCGGTTCGAAGGGTTGGCCGGTAACCATTTCATCGAGCGGGCCGTTACCGACGAAGTGATCTACGAGCTGATGGGGCTCTCCGGTCAGGAGTACGTCGACATCTACGCCGCCAGCATCAAATACGGCGGCAATGCTGCTGATGCCGCCGCAAATCCCGGTTCTAAGGATGCCGCACGAATCCCCGAGACAGCCGCCGGCTAGTCAGCTGGCCACCGATAGCGGGGCCAGTCCGCGCGTGGGTGCGCGCTGCGGCGTCATCCTGGCGGTGACGGTGAGTCCGGAAACGACGATGACTGCAATCGCCCACCACACATAGGACATCCCCGCGAGTTGACGCCACCAGACCGCGGTCGTCTCCCGGTGTTGGGGAAGCAGGTCGATCGGCGTCCACCTCATCAGCGCCACCCCGGTGAGGCTGACCACGGCCAGCGCGACGTTGCGGCGCCGCCAACCCAGTAGCCCGATCACCAGCACGGCCGGCAGCATCCACACCCAGTGGTGTGACCACGAAACCGGCGAAACCATTAACCCGAAGAGGGCGACGCAGATCACGGCCAGGGTCGGCTCGCCGGCCCGCAACACTCGCCGCATCGCCCATATGGTCGCTGCCAATACGAGCAAGGACCCGGCTACCCACAGCAGAAAGCGTTCGTCTTCGCCGAGCGCCAACCGTGCGAGTGCCCCCGCGATGTTCTGGTCGGTGTTCAAGGCGGCGGCGCCGATCCGATCCGTGTGGCGGAGGGTATGCGTCCAGTACTCCCACGAATCGCGCCAGGCCAGGGCGAAGCCGAGCAGCGTGGCGACCACGAACGACGCCAATGCCGTCATTGTGGCTCGGCCGTCCCGACGCAGCAGGAAGTAGAGCAGAAACACCGCCGGGGTGAGTTTGAGGGCTATCCCCAACCCCAACATCAGCCCACGTGGCCAGGGCGTTCGGCGCGGGAAGCAATCGAGGATCACCAGGGTCATGAGCACGACGTTGATCTGACCGAAAGCGAAGTTCGAGCTGATCGGCTCCAGCCAAATTGTTGCCGGAGCCACGATGATCACGGCCAACCACAACCTGCGCAACCAGGCCGGCCCAGCCACCACGGTCGAGGACGTCCACACGTCGAGGCGAGTCAGCACAACCGTCGTCGAGATGACGAGTAATACCAGGGTCAGCAGCGTGATCGCGACGCTGGCGGCCGGCATCTGCAACCAGGCGAACGGGCTGAACAGCACCGCCGCCAGCGGGGGATAGGTGAATGGGAGGTTCAGCCCGATAGGTGTGTGGAACGACACCTCGCCGCTATGTGGGCCACTGTAGAGCGGACGCCCGTCCAACCAGGCCTGAGCGCCCATCTGATAGATGTCGATATCGATGCGATACGGCGTGTGCCCGAACAACCGCCACGAAACGTAGCCCAGCGCCATGGCGGCCAGCAGCCACAGCGGGCACCACAACAAGATCCGCCCGAGTCGACTGCCCACGTCGGGCGCCCGCCATGTACTCATGTCGCAGAACAGCCTAATGGCTTGGCGTACGCCCGCATGGTGGCGCAGCGCGGCGCCGCGTGGCGCGGCGGCAAGGTGGGCGTAGGTTTTTTGGGGTGTTCCACTGGCTGCAGCACGATATCGTCGACCGTGGCCGACTGCCGCTGTTGTGCTGCTTGGTCGCCTTCATCCTGACCTTTTTTGTCACGCGTACTTTTGTGCGCATTATTCGCCGTCGCGCCGCCGCCGGCCGGCCGCCCAGGTGGTGGCAGCCGCGAAATATCCACATCGGGTCGGTGCACATCCACCATGTGGCGTTCGGAGTGGTGCTGGT
Source organism: Mycobacterium decipiens (assembly GCF_963853665.1). NCBI lineage: Bacteria > Bacillati > Actinomycetota > Actinomycetes > Mycobacteriales > Mycobacteriaceae > Mycobacterium > Mycobacterium decipiens. The sequence goes on along the minus strand of NZ_OY970459.1, from coordinate 3,128,496 downwards.
GATGATCTCCGGGCTGACCTTGGTCACCTTGTCGATCGACGGCCAAGAACCCGAGTTCACCATCGCGGCGATTCTATTCGGAATCGGGGCCGCCTTGGTGCTCGACGAGTACGCACTGATCCTGCACCTGTCCGACGTTTATTGGGAGGAAGACGGACGCACGTCCGTGGACGCCGTCTTTGCAGCGGTGGCCGTTGCGGGACTGTTGATAATGGGCCTACACCCGCTGATGTTCTTCCTGCCGGTCCGGTTGGGCACCGATTGGGTGGTGTTACAGACCACGCTGGTCTCAGGATTGGTAGTGACGTTGCCGCTGGCGGTGGTGGTGTTGCTCAAGGGCAAGGTCTGGACCGGTCTGCTCGGTATGTTCATCGTCGTGCTGTTGGTCGTCGGTGCCATCCGGCTATCGCGTCCGCATGCTCCGTGGGCCCGCTGGCGGTACACCAGCCGACCGGACAGGATGCGCCGTGCGCTTCAGCGGGAACGGAGATGGCGCCGCCCGGTGGTGCGGGCCAAGCTGTGGCTGCAGTGCGCGATCGCCGGTACGCCGCGGATGCCCGACGAGCGAGCGATCGACGCACAGCTCGACCAGGACGTGCGCCCGGCACCACCGCCGGAGGGAAGCGAGTCCATTCTCGTCGGCGGCTCGGCCTGATCGGACCCGGCCTGGTGGTTGCCTAGGACACCAGCCCCTCAACGGCACGCCGATCGATTCCCATTAGGCTGCGGCGGTGCGCTACTTCTACGACACCGAATTCATCGAGGATGGGCGCACCATCGAGTTGATCTCGATCGGGGTGGTTGCCGAGGACGGCCGCGAATATTACGCGGTGTCCACGGAATTCGATCCCGAGCGGGCTGGCAGCTGGGTGCGCGCTCATGTGCTGCCCAAGCTACCGCCCCCCGCCTCGCAATTGTGGCGCTCGCGTCAGCAGATTCGTCTTGGCCTGGAAGAGTTCCTCAGGGTCGACGGCAAAGATCCGATCGAGTTGTGGGCCTGGGTGGGGGCCTATGACCACGTAGCGTTGTGTCAGCTGTGGGGCCCGATGACTGCCTTGCCACCCGCGGTGCCCCGTTTCACCCGGGAACTGCGGCAGTTGTGGGAGGACCGGGGATCCCCCCGAATGCCGCCGCGGCCGCGCGACGCCCACGACGCACTGGTCGACGCCCGGGATCAGCTGCGTCGATTCCGGCTCATCACGTCCGTGGACGATGCGGACGGCGGCGCCCACTGAGGCACAATCAGATCCCGCCGGCAAGGACGGTCCCCGGTGACGTTCGTCCTGGTCAGCTGTCGGGGAATCCCCGGTTACGATGGACCGATGAACTGGACCGTCGACATACCGATCGACAAGCTCCCATCGCTTCCGCCGCTGCCGGCTGACCTACGGGCCCGGCTGGATGCCGCGCTGGCCAAGCCGGCGGCCCAGCAACCCAGCTGGCCCGCCGACCAGGCCTTGGCGATGCGCACGGTCTTGGAGAGCGTGCCGCCGGTGACGGTGCCGTCCGAGATTCTCCGGCTGCAGGAGCAGCTGGCCCAGGTGGCACAGGGTGAGGCGTTCCTGCTGCAGGGCGGCGACTGCGCCGAGACGTTCATGGACAACACCGAACCCCACATCCGGGGCAATGTCCGCGCCTTGTTGCAGATGGCTGTGGTGCTGACCTACGGCGCCAGCATGCCGGTGGTGAAGGTGGCCCGCATCGCGGGTCAGTACGCCAAGCCCCGGTCGGCCGACATCGACGCGCTGGGCCTGCGGTCCTACCGGGGCGACATGATCAACGGCTTCCCCCCGGACGCCGAAGCGCGCGAGCACGACGCGTCACGGCTGGTCCGCGCCTACGCCAACGCCAGCGCGGCGATGAACCTGGTGCGCGCGCTGACCTCGTCGGGCTTGGCGTCGCTGCACCTGGTCCACGATTGGAACCGGGAATTCGTCCGGACCTCGCCGGCGGGCGCCCGCTATGAGGCGCTGGCCACCGAGATCGATCGGGGGCTGCGGTTCATGAGTGCCTGCGGGGTGGCCGACCGCAACCTGCAGACCGCCGAAATCTATGCCAGTCATGAGGCTTTGGTGCTCGACTACGAGCGGGCCATGTTGAGGTTGTCTGACGTCGAGGACGGCGAGCTGCAACTGTTTGACCTGTCGGCGCACACCGTGTGGATCGGCGAGCGAACCCGTCAACTCGATGGCGCACACGTTGCGTTCGCCGAGCTGATCGCCAACCCGATCGGTATCAAGATGGGCCCCAGCATGACTCCGGAACTCGCCGTGGAGTACGTTGAGCGGCTCGACCCGCACAACAAGCCGGGCCGGCTGACGTTTGTGAGCAGGTTGGGCAACAACAAGGTCCGCGACCTGCTGCCGCCCATTGTCGAGAAGGTTCAGGCCGCCGGTCATCAGGTGATCTGGCAGTGCGACCCGATGCACGGCAACACCCACGAGTCGTCCACCGGGTACAAGACTCGCCACTTCGATCGCATTGTCGATGAAGTGCAGGGTTTCTTCGAGGTGCACCGTGCGCTGGGCACCCATCCGGGCGGCATCCACGTCGAGATCACCGGCGAGAACGTCACCGAATGTCTTGGTGGCGCTCAAGATATCTCCGACCACGACTTGGCCGGCCGGTATGAGACGGCGTGTGATCCGCGGCTGAATACCCAGCAGTCGCTGGAGTTGGCGTTCCTCGTCGCGGAGATGTTGCGCGACTAAACCTTTGGCGCGTCGAGCGTAGCGCCAGGGTGAGACCGCGTCCGGTCCCGGCCATGGGCGCTCGAAATCCGTTGCGCGATCAAAGAAGTCCACTCAGATTGCTTCCGACGGTCCAGGCCGCGGTCGCGACCAGCCCCGTGACCGCCAGCACGATCGCCACCCAGATGAGCACCATGCGGCGGGCGTGCTGGCGTGCCCAGATGAATTCGTCCATCGAGATACCAGCGAATTGGCCTGAGATCGGCTCGTGGTGATACTCGTCCGATTCGAGCTCTGGCTGGGCCGGTCGCGCCCGCTCGGACCAATCGCCGGGTTCGAGAGTCAATTGGCGAGTGGGGTGGTGAACTGGTTTGGTACCCGGCCGCGGCTGCTGGGCCATCAGGCTGTGGTGCAAGGCCGCTGACCGGTGTTGGGCGGAGTTGCGTGGCGCCGGCACCAGGAATTCCGGCAGGTCTAGCTCCTCGGCGATCGCGTCCAGATCTGCGCCCATCTCGATCGCATCTGCGTATCGGTGGGCGGGGTCGCGGGCGGTTGCGCACGCCACCAGCTCGTCGAATTGTGGAGGAACACCGTCGATCACAGCACTGGCGCTCGGCACATCAGCATCAAGCCGTTGATACGCGATCGACAAGGCCGAGTCGCCGGTGAACGGTGTGCGCCCGGTCAGCAGCTCGTAGGTGAGAATCCCGACAGAGTAGACATCGCTTCGAGGACCGGCGTTTCCATCGCGGACCTGTTCAGGGGACAGGTAGGCCGCGGTGCCCAGGATGACGCTGGCGGACGTGATTGAAGCGGTGGCTACGGCGCGGACCAACCCGAAGTCGGCGATTTTGACGTCGCCGTCGTCGGAGATCAGGATGTTCTCGGGCTTGACATCGCGATGCACCAGACCGGCTCGGTGCGCGGCCGCCAGCCCGCCCAGCACCGGGCGAAGCACCGCCACCACGGCATGTGGGGGCATCGGACCACGTTCCACCAGCAGCTCGCGCAGTGTGCCGCCCTCGATGAGCTCCATCACCAGGAACGGGTGCCGGGAATCTAGGCCCTGGTCGTAGACCGCGACCAACCCGGGATTTTTTAGCCGGGCGACGGTGCGGGCCTCCAAGCGGAAGCGGGTCAGAAACTGCTGGTCACCCGCGTAGCGCGAATCCATCACCTTCAGCGCGACGGGGCGGTCGAGCCGGACGTCCAGGCCCCGGTAGACCGTCGAGGTACCGCCGCTGGCGATTTTGCCCTGGACCAGATAGCGGCCATCCAGCAACCCGCTGTCCAATGGGTGCGATCGGGACGTTCCCCCACTCGCTTGCCGGGGAGAGCCGGGCAATCCAGCTTCGACCACGGGCCCATCGTAGGTGGCGCTGCGATTGGGTGGGAGAACGTAGGCCAACGCCCACACCTGTGCGCGCACCAGCCTCTACACTTGCGCGAGTGGGCAGCATTCCCGCCGGGGACGATGTTCTGGATCCCGACGAACCAATCTACGACCTGTCCCGGGTCGCCGAACTGCTCGGTGTTCCGGTCAGCAAGGTAGCTCAGCAGCTGCGGGAAGGCCATCTGGTCGCGGTGCGGCGCGCTGGTGGTGTGGTGATCCCTCAGGTCTTCTTCACCACCTCCGGTCAGGTGGTCAAAAGCCTGCCGGGACTGTTGACCATCCTGCACGACGGCGGCTATCGCGACACAGAGATCGTGCGTTGGCTGTTCACCCCCGACCCGTCGCTGACCATCACCCGCGACGGCTCGCGTGATGCCGTCAGCAACGCCCGCCCCGTCGACGCCTTGCATGCCCACCAGGCTCGCGAGGTGGTGCGCCGGGCGCAGGCTATGGCGTACTGACCGCGGGTGTTGCGGCTTTCTCAGCACGCTGGTCCGGAGCCCGGTACAGCGCATACCAGGCCGTCAGTGCGCAGGCGGTGGCGATCCAGAAGTGCAGCCACGAATACATCCCATGGGATCCATCGGGTTTGAAGATCACCATCACCCAGGTCGAGATCCCGGCGATGGCCGCGATCGCTCGTCGTGACTGGGCCAATGGGGCAACGATCGCCAGTGGCCAGGAGTAGTACCAGGGGAGGGCTGCGGGTACGAACAACACCACGACTAGCATCGACCAAGCGATGCCGGTCAGCGCCGCCCGGTCGTCGCGCCGGAACCGCCACCACAACAGCGGCAGTGACACCACGATGATCACGATTCCGATGAGCCGGGTGATCCTCAGCAGCGTGTAGAAGTCGACCGTGAAGAACCCGCTGCCCAGTGCGTGCATCAAGTTGGCCGCCCCTGTCGGCACGGTCAGCCAGTTGATGATCTTCACCGAACCGGCCAGCGCGGTCAGCCAGCCCAGGCCGACGCCGGCCACCGCAGACAACACCGCGAACACCGCGACGAAGATCAGCAGCGATATCGCGGTGGCCGCGAGGAACGCCTGGGCGGGTCGGTACCCACGGCGCTCCCGCAAATGGCGCATCCAAACCCAGACCAAGAAGGGCAACGAGATTCCCGCGGTGGCTTTCACCGCGATCGCAACCGTGATCAGGATGATCCCCGCAACATTGCGGCCCCGGAAGGTCAGCGCGATACCCGCGGTCATCAGGCCCACCATCAGCATCTCGTTGTGCACCCCGCCCATCAGGTGGATGAGGACCAGTGGGTTGAGCACGCAGATCCACAGCGCGGTCGGGCCGTCAGCGCGGAGATGGTGGGCCAGGCGGGGAGTGGCCCATACCAGCAGCGCCAGACCGGGCAGCATGCACAGGCGCAACACCATGGTTCCGGCGACGACGTTATTGCCGACGATTATCGTCACGAACTTCGCGACCAGGATGAACGCCGGACCGTAGGGTGCGGTGGTGATCGTCCAGATCGGACTTACGTCGTCCAGGAGCGCATTGGGATTGCCAACCGGGCCTACCGCGTAAGGATCCAGACCGTCGCGCAGAAGTGCACCCTGGGCGAGATATGAATAGGTGTCCCGGCTAAACACGGGCACCGACAGCAGTAGCGGCGCCAACCAGATAGCGGTGGTCGCCCTCATGGTGAACTCTGTGGCTTCGCCGGCGACGACACGCCGGCCCAACCCCAGCCACGCAATCAACATCACACCCACGCCCGCCCACAACAGAATGGACGACAGCACTAGTCCGTGGCCGAAGCGCAGCCAGGACATGTGAATCGACTCCAGTAGCGGGTCATGCTGCCGGACGCTGCCGGCTCCCAGCCCGCCGGCGGTGATCAGCACCGCGCCGACGAAACCCTGCCGCGCCGGTCCGCCCTGCGGGGCGGTAGCGAAGGCCCAAAGCCGCGAAAGATGTTGGATAACAGAACCTTTCGCTGTTGCCGAGTCGGGTACTGGGGTGTGGGTCGGAATGCTCATTGGTCAGGCGGACCGGTTGGTGGCCATCCGGGCCAGTTCGGACAGCCTGGCCTTGGCTGTTGCGTTAATGGGTGCGGTCGCCAGCGTGGCCAGTGCCCGTTGAGTGAGCGCGGCGATGCGGCTTTCCGCGGCGGCCAGCGCACCGACCGCCTCGATGGTGTTACGCAGTTCGGTTACCTGGGCGTCAGTCAGTTGGGTGCCAATCGAGGTCCGTAGTAGTTTGGCCGCCGGGGGGTCCGACCTGTCCGCTAATGCCACTGCTTCGGCCACCAGCACGGTGCGCTTGCCGGACTTCAGGTCGTCCCCGGACGGTTTGCCCGTCACCACCGGGTCCCCAAACACGCCGAGCACGTCGTCGCGCAGCTGGAACGCCACGCCGAGGTCCGTGCCGAACTGCTCGAAGATGGTCGCTACGTCGGGTCTGTCGGCGGCGGCGGCCGTCCCGAGCTGAAGCGGTCGCGCCACCGTATAGCAGGCGGTCTTAAGGGTCGCGACGTTCATCGCCGACTCGATCGACTCTGTGGCACTGGCTTCGGCGACGATGTCGAGGTATTGCCCGCCCAGCACCTCGGTGCGGATATCGGCCCACACCCGGCGGACCCGCCGCTGGGCGTCGGGTGACAGGGCGGCCTGGCAGCCCTGGGAGACTATGTCGTCGGCCCAGGCCTGCGCGACGTCGCCGAGCAGGATGGCCGCCGATATCCCGAACTGGTCCGCCGATCCCCGCCAATCCCGATCGCGGTGCAGCGCGGCGTAGCGCATGTGGGCCGTCGGTCGGCCACGTCGGGTGGCGGAAGAGTCGATCAGGTCGTCGTGCACCAGCGCCCAGGCGTGCAGCAGCTCCAGCGCGGAAAACAGCAGCAGCACATCAGGATCGGGTTCCCGAGTGGCCACGGCCTGCCATCCCCAGTAGGCGAATACCGGTCGCAGCCGCTTGCCGCCGCCGAGAACAAAATCCTCGAGGTCGGCGATCAGGCCGTCGTAGTCGCTACCGATATGGGCGGCCGCACTGCGACGGTCCTGCAAATACCGCCGCAGTTGGTCGGTAATGGCGCCGGCCACTTCGACCGTTGCCGCTGCTGCCGGTGCATTCAGGCTCAGCGCGGCGCCCCTTTCTTACTCGGCGTACCTATGGCCCGACAGTGTATTCCGCCTCGCCGCGAGTGGCCGTCTTTCGATGATTCGGGCGGGTGCGGCTCGCGGCAGCCGCACAAGTTGCTTCGACTAACTGACTATTTCGCGCCTATGCTGTCTGCAGTGACCTGGGTTGGCTGGCCCGCCAGGCCCAACACAACGGTTTGCGCGGCGTGGCGCCCACAAGCGGCCAAGAAAATACTCGTCTGACGAAGAGGAGCCGTGTGACCCTCAACACGATCGCGCTTGAGCTGGTGCCGCCGAACATCGACGGTGGCAAGGAGCGGGCAATTGAAGATGCGCGCAAAGTAGTGCAGTACTCGGCTGCCTCCGGGCTCGCCGGCCGGATCCGCCACGTGATGATGCCGGGGATGATCGCCGAGGATGAAGATCGGCCCATTCCGATGGAGCCGAAGCTGGATGTGCTCGACTTCTGGTCGATCATCAAACCCGAGTTGCCGGGGGTCGCCGGCCTGTGTACGCAGGTGACCGCGTTCATGGACGAGTTATCCCTGCACCGCCGGCTGGTCGATCTGTCCGATGCCGGCATGGAAGGCGTCGTTTTCGTCGGCGTACCGCGCACGATGAATGACGGCGAGGGCTCCGGGGTCGCGCCGACGGATGCCCTGTCGCTGTATCGCCAGCTGGTGGCTAACCGCGGCGTGATCGTGATCCCGACCCGAGACGGCGAGCAGGGCCGGCTCAATTTCAAGTGCAAGCAGGGCGCGACCTACGGCATGACGCAGCTGTTGTATTCCGACGCCATCGTGGGTTTCCTCCGCGAGTTCGCCAAGACCACCGAACACCGGCCCGAGATTCTGTTGTCGTTCGGATTTGTCCCGAAGGTCGAGACCCGCATCGGCCTGATCAACTGGCTGATCCAAGACCCGGGCAACGCTGCGGTGGCCGACGAGCAGGCGTTCGTGAAGAGGCTGGCCGGCAGCGAACCTGCACACAAGCGCCGGCTCATGGTCGACCTGTACAAGCGCGTGCTGGACGGCGTCGCCGATCTGGGCTTTCCGCTGAGCATCCATCTGGAGGCTACGTATGGCGTTTCGGGGGCGGCTTTCGAGACCTTCGCGGAAATGCTTGCCTACTGGTCGCCCGCCGAGCCGGCCAGGCCGAACTAGCCGGCTGGCGGATCGCTTGAAGCGGTGAAACGCGGGGAGCGGTCCCGGCTAGTCCACGCCAGCACCGCCACCACGGCCGCGGCCGCGAACGAGGCGATCCCCAACCAAATGCCTGCCCCGGTGAACGACCGGGTGTTGGGATCGGTGTAGCGGGCCTGCGCACTCATGGTGCTCACGACGCCGGGTTTGAGCTTCCACTGCACCACCTCGGGCTCGATGCGGTCGCCATTGGTGGAAGTCACCGTTCCGGGGAAGGCGACGGTCAACTCAACATCGGCGTCGGGATCAGTTACCGACGTTAGGTCCGCCCGGCCTTCCAGGATCACTATGTTGCCGTTTCGGTGTAGCGACAGGTTTACCCCGGCCGCATCGGAGTTCATGTTGGCCAACTGCGGCAGCTCGGCAAACGTCAAATCGGAAAACACCGCTTGCGACCCCACATAGCCGTCGCTGTCGTAGTTCGAGATCGCGACCTTCTGGCTGAACGGCACATCGCCGTCGAGCTGGGGACCGTTGTCTTTGCTGTTTTTCGGTTTGGCCGCGGCGATGATCTCCCCGGACACCAGGTCATCCGGTGAAATGGTGATCGAGGCTCTGACCCGCAGGCATCCGGTAGCCAAGGGCACCAGCATCAATAGCATCGCCATGGCCAGCATGCGGCGACGTCGGGTCCTTGCCGCTCGGGATCGATGGGCTGGCAGTGGGGGAGAGCTGGCGCGCACCAGGTCATCGTGCCAGACCGGGTGTGCCGCTTGGGCAAGCCGTCGGGTGTGCGGGCTAGAGCGGTAGCGCGCGACCCAAGATCGCGAATGCGCGTGGGTCACCGGCGAAATGGTAGCCGCGGATGATGTCCGTGAATCCCAACCTTCGGTACAACCGCCATGCCCGATTGTCCTCGCCGTTGCTCTCCGGGGTGGAGAGCAGGACGTGGTCCTCGTCACGGCTGGCGAGCAGTCGGCGGGCCAATGCCTCGCCGAGGCCACGGCCCTGGGCGCGGGGAAGGATGTGCAATTCGGTCAACTCGAAGTAGCTGGTCATCAGCCGAGCGATTTCCAGCGGCGGAGAGCCGCTGCGTAGCAAGCCCACCACTACCTGCTGTTGCCACCACTGACCGGGTGCCCCCGGATAGCCGTAGGCCACTCCGAGCATTGGTGCGTCACTTAGTTCGACAGCCGAGGGACGCGCAGCGTTGCTGCCGTGATCGGCTTCCGCTACTTCTACGGCCGCGACCGCTTGCCAGCCGCGCCGCCGGATGTGCTCCAGCCACATTGCGGCGCGCTGATTCTCGGTGCCCCTCGGATAACGCATCGCGTCGACATACACTGTCAGAGCGTCGCCGAGGCGGCGCTCCATATCGCTCGGCGGCAGATCGATGAGGAATATCGCCAACTCGCGGTGTCCTCCTCAGGTGATGTATCGGTGCGTGCTTCCGCACTAGTATCGGACAAGCCGACGATGCGGCCGGGGCCGGACGCGGGTTGTACCGCGCGAGCCTTTCGGCCTAGCTCGGCGCGGCGGCGCGGCCGGGATAGAATCGCCTGCGAACCAGTGGTACGGCGCAGATTGACCTCGTATCATCTGAGTTAGTTGCCCGCGCAACGGGCATCCGCGTGTTAACGGTATTACGTGACAGTCTGTCGGCAAGGAGGGACGAATGCCACTCTCCGATCATGAGCAGCGGATGCTCGATCAGATCGAGAGCGCTCTCTACGCCGAGGACCCCAAGTTTGCGTCGAGCGTCCGTGGCGGAGGCTTCCGCGCGCCCACCGCTCGGCGGCGTCTGCAGGGCGCGGCGTTGTTCGTCATCGGTTTGGGGATGCTGGTTTCCGGCGTGGCATTCAAAGCGACGATGATCGGGAGCTTCCCGATACTCAGCGTTTTGGGCTTTGTGGTGATGTTCGGTGGTGTGGTGTACGCCATCACCGGTCCGCGATTGTCCGGCAGGGTAGATCGTGGCGGGTCGGCACCCGGAGCGTCGCGCCAGCGTCGTACCAAGGGAGCCGGGGGCTCATTCACTAGCCGCATGGAAGATCGGTTCCGGCGCCGCTTCGACGAGTAAGCGAAACGCCACCAGACGCAGCGGGGCAGCCACCGGCGGTCCCGCTTTTTGTTTCGCGTGCACCGTATCGGAACCGATTCTGCGGTGCGGGCGCACTTGCGCGACACATCCTCGCCATGGGCGCAGGTCGGCGGAATGGGCGCAGGCTCGGGAAGCTCTGGCCTCGTCGTCACCGGCGGTAAGCCACACCGAGTCCGCTTTGAGCCCCAGTTGTGCCCCACTTGGCCCCACCTAGGCCCCGTACACCCGCTTTGGGGTCCCTGAAATGCGGTTTCCGGATGTCGCCACTAGGTCGCGGGAGCGGCTGCGGGCGGTCGTCAAGCGAGTCGGAGTGGCGAATGGGTGGCAATACGGCACTCCGACGCTCAAGAAATGGGGCGAAGTGGGGGATCGTGGGGTATGGTGGCTGAAGTGTTTGGGTGAGTGGCGAGACCGAGTGGGAGGTGCCCGGTGTTTCTGGGCACCTACACGCCCAAACTCGACGACAAGGGGCGGCTGACGCTGCCGGCCAAGTTTCGCGACGCGTTGGCAGGGGGGTTGATGGTCACCAAGAGCCAAGATCACAGCCTCGCCGTCTACCCGCGGGCGGAGTTCGAGCAGTTAGCGCGCCGGGCGAGCAAGGCACCACGAAGCAATCCCGAGGCGAGAGCGTTCCTGCGTAACCTCGCCGCCGGGACCGACGAACAGCATCCTGACGGTCAAGGCCGGATCACGCTGTCGGCAGACCACCGCCGCTACGCGAGCCTTTCCAAGGACTGTGTGGTGATCGGAGCGGTCGACTATCTCGAGATCTGGGATGCGCAGGCCTGGCAGAACTACCAACAAATCCATGAAGAGAACTTCTCCGCCGCCAGCGATGAAGCACTCGGCGACATCTTCTGAGGTGCGAACCCGTGCACCGTGGTCTCTGCCCGAACCGACCCTGGCGTACTTCCCCAACGCCAGGTTCGTGCCTTCGGACAGGGACCTCGGTGCAGGGGCGGCGCTTGAGGTAGGCGGGTCCCGAAACACCGATTGCCAGACCTGGGGAGGTGTCACGGTGGCCGATCCAGGTTCGGGACCAAGCGTTTTCGGTCATGTCCCCGTCTTGGCGCAACGCTGCGTCGAGCTACTCACCCCGGCGCTGACGCGCTACCACTTGGACGGATCCAAAGCGGTCCTTGTCGATGCGACCATCGGCGCGGGCGGGCATGCGGAGCGGTTTTTGGAGGGGTTGCCGGGTTTGCGGCTGATCGGGCTCGACCGCGACCCAACCGCCCTGGACATCGCGCGGTCTCGGCTGGCGCGATTCGCTGACCGACTCACGTTGGTGCACATGCGCTATGACGGCCTCGCCGCAGCGCTGGCCGAATCCGGTTATGCCGCAGTGGAATCAGTCGACGGAATGCTGTTCGATCTCGGCGTGTCGTCCATGCAGCTGGACCGTGCCGAGCGGGGCTTCGCATACGCCAAGGACGCGCCCTTGGACATGCGGATGGACCCGGAGGCGTCGTTGACCGCAGCCGACATTGTCAACACCTACGACGAGGCCGCACTGGCCGACATCCTGCGTCGATACGGAGAGGAGCGGTTCGCCCGCCGCATCGCCGCTCACATCGTCCGCCGGCGCGTCGAAACCCCGTTCACCACGACTGCCGAACTGGTCGCCGTGCTGTATCAGGCGATTCCGGCTCCGGCCCGGCGTACCGGCGGGCATCCGGCCAAGCGCACGTTCCAGGCGCTGCGCATCGCGGTCAACGACGAGCTGGACTCGCTGCGTGAGGCGGTTCCCGCCGCGCTGGACGCACTCACGGTCGGCGGGCGCATCGCGGTGCTGGCCTACCAGTCGCTGGAGGACCGAATCGTCAAACGGGTGTTCGCCGATGCGGTCGCGTCCCGCACACCGGCAGGTCTCCCGGTCGAACTTCCGGGCCATGGGCCGCGATTCCGGTCGCTGACTCACGGCGCCGAACGAGCAGGTGCGGCCGAGATCGAACGCAACTCCCGCAGCGCCCCAGTGCGATTGCGAGCCCTGCAACGTGTCGAGCACGAAGTGGAACCGCGGCAACAGGCAACCGGGAAGGGCGATTCATGAGGGCGAAGCGCGAGGCGCCGAACAGCCGCAGCAGCGATCGTCGCAGCGGACCCGACGGCTCTGCCCGAGCGACCCGGCGCGCGGCGGCGGACTCGGCGCCATCGCGTCGCACCCGGATCCGCGCCGGCAAGACTTCGGCACCCAACAGGGAGGCGCGAGCGCCCAGATCTGCACCACAAACCGGCCCGATGCCCCGCCCGGTCGACCGGCCGGCGCGGCCCAAGAACACCAGCCAGGCCAAGGCGCGGGCTAAGGCCCGGAAAGCCAAGGCGCCCAAGGTTGTCCGGCCTAAGCTGACGGAGCGTTTGGCCGCCCGGCTGGCATCAATCGATCTGCGGCCACGCACATTGGCAAACAAGGTTCCGTTTGTCGTGCTGGTTATCAGTTCGCTCGGCGTCGGACTGGGCCTTACATTGTGGTTGTCCACTGACGCTGCCGAGCGGTCGTACCAGCTGAGTCACGCCCGGGAGCGGACCCGGATGCTGCAGCAGCAAAAGGAAGCGTTGGAACGCGATGTGCGCGAGGCCGAGTCGGCGCCGGCGTTGGCAGAGGCGGCCCGCAAGCAGGGAATGATCCCGACGAGGGATACCGCCCATCTGGTTCAGGGCCCGGACGGCAACTGGGTGGTCGTTGGCACCCCCAAGCCGGCTGACGGGGTTCCGCCGCCGCCGCTGAATACCAAGCTGCCCGAAGATCCGCCGCCGCCGCCGAAACCCCCAGTGATTCCCCTCGAAGTCCCGGTCCGGGTGACACCGGGCCCCGGCGATCCCCCTCCGCCCGCCAGGTCTGGCCCGGAGGTGCTGGTGCGTACTCCGGACGGTACAGCGACGCTAGGCGGCGGCACACACCTGCCCACCCAGGTCGGGCCGCAGGCGCCCGGCCCAGTGCCAGCTCCCGGTGTAGCGGGACAGGCGCCGGTGGCGCCAGGCCAGCTGCCGGTTCCACTTGGCACACTGCCCGGCCCGGTACCAGCCCAAAATCCGGTGCCCTTCCAGGTGGGGACAGCACCCTCGGTAGTGCTCCCGGGACCACCGCCGGCCGCCGCAACGGTGCCCGGACTCGCAAACGTGCCGCAACCGGCGGCGGTTCCGCCGGCCCTCGCACCATTGCCGACCGGCGGTGAACAGTTCGGCCCCGTTACGACTCCAATCCCAACGGCGCCGGGGGCCCCGAGATGAGTCGCGGCGACCCCAGGCGGACCCGGTCGCAGTCGACGCGACCGGCGCGCGGTCCGCGCCCGTCGGCGGAAGCCGCGGGAGTCCGCCAACCAAAGCCGCCCCGCAAACCACAGAATGCCCGGCAAGCCAAGGAAGTCAAGGAGCCCAAGGGCCTCCGGAAAGCCAAGGAAGCCAAGAAATCCCACCCGAAATCCCGCACCGCGGTGCGGGCAGAGGCCGCACCCGCGGGGCGCTCGACTCGCGAGCGGCGCACCCGGCAGGTTGTGGACGTCGGGACGCGTGGTGCGTCGTTCGTCTTCCGGCATCGGGCCGGAAACGCGGTCATCTTGGTGTTGATGGTCGTCGCGGCCACACAGTTGTTCTTTCTTCAGGTGTCCAACGCTGCGGGCCTACGCGCGCAGGCGGCCGGCCAACTCAAGGTCACCGACGTCGAACCAGCGCTTCGCGGCAGCATCGTCGACCGCAACAACGACCGGCTTGCGTTCACCATCGAGGCACGCGCGTTGACGTTCCAGCCGAAGCGGATTCGCCAGCAATTGGAGGAGGCCAAGAAGAAGACCTCGGCAGCACCCGACCCGCAACAACGCCTTCGCGATATCGCCAAAGAGGTTGCGGGCAAGCTGAACAACAAGCCAGACGCCGCGACCGTCCTGAAGAAGCTGCAAAGCGACGAGTCTTTCGTCTATTTGGCGCGCGCCGTCGACCCCGCTATCGCCAGCGCGATCTGCGAGAAGTATCCCGAGGTAGGTGCGGAGCGACAGGATCTACGCCAGTACCCGGGCGGGTCGCTGGCCGCCAACATCGTCGGCGGCATCGACTGGGACGGTCACGGGCTGCTGGGTCTGGAGGACTCGCTGGACGCCGCGCTCGCCGGGACCGACGGGTCAGTCACCTACGACCGTGGGTCAGACGGCGTCATCATCCCCGGCAGCTACCGCAATCGGCACAAGGCGGTGCACGGTTCCACCGTCCAGCTCACCCTCGACAACGACATCCAGTTCTATGTGCAGCAGCAGGTGCAACAGGCCAAGAACCTGTCGGGAGCCCACAACGTATCGGCCGTCGTGCTCGACGCCAAGACCGGCGAGGTCCTTGCCATGGCCAATGACAACACCTTTGACCCGTCGCAAGATATCGGGCGTCAGGGCAACAAGCAGTTGGGCAACCTGGTGGTGTCGTCGCCGTTCGAGCCGGGCTCGGTGAACAAGATCATCACCGCGTCCTCGGTTATCGAGTACGGGCTGAGCAACCCCGACGAGGTGCTCCAGGTACCCGGCTCGATCCAGATGGGCGGTGTCACGGTGCATGACGCCTGGGCGCACGGCGTGATGCCCTACACCACCACCGGTGTGTTCGGAAAGTCTTCTAACGTGGGCACGTTGATGTTGTCGCAGCGCGTTGGCCCGGAACGCTTCTACGACATGGTTCGCAAGTTCGGGTTGGGACAGCGCACCGGCGTGGGCCTACCCGGTGAGAGCGCCGGACTGGTACCGCCGATCGACCAGTGGTCAGGCAGCACCTTCTCGAATCTGCCTATCGGCCAAGGTCTTTCGATGACTCTGCTGCAGATGACCGGCATGTACCAGGCCATCGCCAACGACGGACTTCGGATACCCCCGCGGATCATCAAGGCCACTATCGCACCTGACGGCACCCGGACCGAAGAACCGCGCCCCGACGGCATCCGGGTGGTGTCGCCACAGACCGCTCAAACCGTGCGCCAGATGCTGCGTGCGGTGGTGCAACGCGATCCGATGGGTTACCAGCAGGGCACCGGGTCGGCGGCCGGGGTGCCCGGCTACCAGATCGCCGGCAAGACGGGAACCGCACAGCAGATCAACCCCGGCTGCGGCTGCTACTTCGACGACGTGTACTGGATCACATTCGCGGGAATGGCCACCGCCGACGATCCCCGCTACGTCATCGGCATCATGTTAGACAACCCCGAGCGGAACTCGGACGGTACGCCCGGACACTCGGCAGCCCCGCTGTTCCACAACATCGCGGGCTGGCTGATGCAACGCGAGAACATCCCGTTGTCGCCCGATCCGGGGCCGCCGCTGATCTTGCAGGCGGTTTAGCGTCAGCGACCGGCCATACCGGGTGCGGCACCGGGCCGGGGCGGAACCCTGACGTCCGATACGGCCAAATGGCGGACCGCGGATGGCGCCAGCCGAGGGGCTGACATCGGCAGTGTGGCGCAAGTTACACAAATTCCGGTCCGCGCAAGTTGCCGAGCGTTTGCTCGCCAACTACCATCGTCTGTCGACCACATGTTTAACAGCCGGTTAACGGCAGATGAACATATTCTTAAGCCACGGCTTTCGTTTGAGTAGCGAAATGGGCCATGGCTGAAATCGCTTTCTAGACAATCCCCGGGAGTTCACTGAAGTGACGTTGTTTGCGCTTGTTGGAAGTTGCGCGGCCGCCAGCCTAGCGGTGGTGGGCAGCACCACTTTGCCAGCGGCCGTGCACGCTGCCGTAGCGACCGCACCAGCGGCGAAGGTACCGCTGGCCGAGCCGGTGTTGCTTGGCTCTACAGCCCGTAAGGTCCTGGCGGAGGTTTCGCAGATGCCCTCAGCTGGCGCGAAATGACGATCTTCGGAAAGGGCTTGTTTGGGGGTTTCTCGGCGCTGACACGCCGGGCACGGCTGCAACCCCTGACTACCTGGCGATCACCTCAACTCACACATTGGCATCGACCGCACGCGCCCGGGATGACGCGCTGGCCCACTTACTCGAGAATGCTGGCGCCTCAGCACAACAGGATGCTAACGCCTGCGTACTCGACGATGCTGACGCCGCCCTATTTCATGGGCTTGCCGCCAGAGTGGCATTCGGCGATGCTGAACTCCGGTCCGGGCTCCGGCCCGCTGGTGCAAGCAGCTGCGATGTGGCAGCAGCAAGCCAGTGAGTTTGGCACGGCGGCACAACAACTCACCAACGAGATGGCCGTGGTGCCATGGCAGGGTGGCGGTTCGATCGCCTATCGCGACGCGCATGCACGGTATTTGAAGTGGTTGATCGAGCAGGGCGAGGAAGCCGAGCGGCAAGCTGCCGTGCATGGGGAGGTCGCGGGAGCATATGTGACCGCTGTGGCGACGATGCCCCCGCTGGGGGAGGTGATCGCTAACCGGACGACCCAACAGGTGCTGCAAGCGATGAACTTCTTTGGGATTAATACGATCCCAATCACGCTTAATGAAGCCGACTATTGGCGGATGTGGCTGCAGGCCGCGACCACGATGGAGCTCTACCAGGCGCAAGCCGCGTTGGCACTATCAAACCCCATGCGCAACGATTTTGCGCCTCCGATCCTTCAGGGGTCCGGCGAACAGGCTGGGCCACTGGTGCTCTACACGGGCGCCAACGAGGACAATCAGGAAGAGAAACGGTTAGTTCAAACTCCCATCATTAATGAAATCGACGATGCCACCGATCTGTCCGATCTGGAAGTCGACAACACTGTCCAGCCGATAATTGAAGAACCGGACGACATCGACGACTTCGGTATTGATTCCGTCCAGGGAATCAACAACGGTGCCGACGCGGATGGCGATAACAATGCGCCGCTACAGTTGGTTAGATATCTAGATCGGCAGCCCGGCATCGATAACAAACTCGATGACTATTCCGAGCCGATCATCGAGGAGATCGACGACTCGGCCAAGGTGCCCGATGGCAGTCTCGAGTCGACCTATGACAGCGACGAGTCGATCAAGCCAGCAGTCGAAGACCAGGACCCGGTCTACGAGCCCGACAACACCGACCTGGAATCCCTCGACGATGGCCCGTCGGGCGACGAAGCTGACGACGAGCCCGCACCCGAACCCAAAGAAAATCCCCGGCCAGCTTACGAACAGATGTACCCGGAATTCGATGACGAAGATCCTGGCTACGAGGCTGATGGCGAATTCGAACCGGATGCCGCTAACGATGACTTGTTTGCCGATGAGGATCTGCACGGCGACGATGGCGAGGACAGCTCCAGCAGCAGCGAGTCGGAAGTCGACGATGACCCCTTTCGTGGCGATGACACCAAGCCGGAACCGCAAAGAGACGAAATTCGACCCCCCGATTCCGATGGCGGCGACGAAGATGACTTGTTTGCCGATGAGGATCTGCACGGCGACGATGGCGAGGACATCTCCAGTAGCAGCGAGTCGGAAGTCGACGATGACCCCTTTCGTGGCGATGACACCAAGCCGGAACCGCAAAGAGACGAAATTCGACCCCCCGATTCCGATGGCGGCGACGAAGATGACTTGTTTGCCGATGAGGATCTGCACGGCGACGATGGCGAGGACATCTCCAGTAGCAGCGAGTCGGAAGTCGACGATGACCCCTTCCGTGGCGATGACCCCAAGCCGGAACCGCAAAGAGACGAAGTTCAACTCCCCGATTCCAACGGCGACGACCTCGGCGACATCGAACTCGAGGACGACGACTTGGTTGCCGACGAAGATCTGCCCGGCAACGAAGATGAGTTAAACGACTATCTTGACGAGACTGATTTCGGTACCGATGACGATCCGTTCGGTAATGAACTCGATGAGATAGAGCCGGATCCGATCGACGATGGCGGGTTGCCTTTGGACAATGTCGATAGGCTGTATAACCCGGTGCAACTTGAGCTGATCGATCTCGATGGCCCTCCAGTCCTTCCAGCGGATTCACTCGTTGCGATTACCGAGCCAATCACCGGATTTGCGTTTGACGGGCTCACTCAGGTTGTCCAGTTTATTGACCAGACGTTGAGTATAATTGGCGACGTTTTTGGCTTTGTTGTCGATTATGTTGGTGCGATCAGCGGCTTCGTTGTCGACTTTATTTCTTGGACGCTCGGAGCTGTTGTTGGCAGCATCAGCTGGATAGCCAACCTTATTGGTGGCATTTTCTACTTCACGTTCACGACGGCGACGGCTCCGTTCATGCTTCTCGCGCCGTCAATTTCACTCGTTGCGTCATTTATCACCGAGTTCGTGCTTGCATTCACCGAGATCGGTTCTGTATATGCACCGATGCTCCTCGGGGGCGCCTTGATTGCCACTGGTCCGTTGCTGTCGGTGATGCCTGTCAGTGGGGTGGCCTCTGTTGCTTCAGTTGCTGATTGGGATCATCGTGACGATCAGCGACGGGATAATGCTGCGGGGGCGGGGCCCGAACCCACCGACGACGTCGCAGGTTTGGTCTTCGTTGGCGAACATCACGATCTGGCGCCGCAGCCGGACGCTGGCGCTATGGGATTTGCCGATTCAGCCCCCAAACAGATCGCTACACAGCCGCGAGGGTTGATTACAGTGTTGAGCGGCATGTTTGGTGATGGCCCGTGGGTTCCGCTGCTGCCGGCAACCTGGGGTGGTGTCTTACACACCCAGGGTTAGAGCATCGAGAAGAGATCGGTAGGGACCCTGGCGGTTCCGTTCGCGGTCGCTCTCGACCCCGTTCCAAAACGCGACGTGGTTGCCGGGTTGGGTAGCGTTCGCGGCGGGCCATGCCGGCTACGCCGATGAGCCAATCCGAAGGCCAACGACCGCTGGAATTGCAAGGCAAAGCAACGTGCTCGCTGCGACGGCGAAGCCCAGGTGGTAGCCGGCCAAGGTCAAGCCGCCGTCGCCGGCCGGTGCAATGCCTTGGGCGACCCCTGCCAGGACCGTGGGCCCGATTGCACCGCCGGCCTGTAGCGCTGTGATCGTGATGGCAGACGCCGTGCCGTGGGCGTGCGCCGGCACGTCCTGCAGACTGACCGCGGTGACGGCCGGAAATGCCAGGCCCTGCCCGATTCCGGTGACGACTAAGCCGGCGAGGATGGCGCCCGCGTAGGGGCTATTTGCCCCGACGGTGCACCACAGGAATACACCCGCAGATGTCAGCGGAAGTCCCAACATCAGCAACATGCGCGGCCCGCGGGTTTTTAGTAACCGACCGGACAGCAGCGCCGCGGTGGTCACGGCCAGGCTGACCGGAAGAATCGCTAGACCCGATGCGGCGGGTGATAGGCCGTGCACCTGTTGTAGGTACAGCGGGAGCAAAAACAATGAGCCGGTACCACAAAAGAAGAAGATGATGGCCACCAAAGCCGCGCGGCGCACCGAATGCATGCGCATCAGCGCCCGATTCAGCAAAAGCGCCTCATTGTTGTGTATTCGGCTACGCCACCACCACAGCGAGCTCATGGCCGCAGCGGCTGTGAGCGTGGCGGCGGCCAGCAGGAGGCCATCGTGTCTGGATGCCACATCGGCCGCCAGGATTACTAGGGTGATCGCTGTCATCAGAGCGCCCGCCCCGACCAGGTCTAGGGGGTGATTGTGTCGCGGCATGCCGGTGGGCAGCCACCGGACGGCCGCTGCGGCCGTGACTGCCGCCACCGCGACGTGCAGGGCAAACACCCAGCGCCAACCGAGGGTGCTGGTGATAACTCCACCGAGCACAAGACCGGCCGCGAAGCAGCATGCCTGTGCCGAGGAGAACACGCCCAACGCGCGTGAGCGCAGCGGGTCGCTGTGATAGACCGACGTCAGCAGTGCCGTGGTCGCGGGCATGGTTATCGCCGCGCCCACGCCCTGCAACACCCGCCCCGCTACGACGATCCAAAATGTGGGCGCCACGATCGCGAGCACACCACCCAGACCGACCAGGGCCAAACCCCAGACCAGCACCTGCCGGCGACGAAGCCGATCGGTCATCGCACCACCGCACAACACGAGACCAGCGAACGCGAGCGCGTACCCGGTGATCGCCCACGACAGAGTCTGCGTCGACGTGCCGAACTCCCTGCCCATCGACGGCAAAGCGCTGTTGAGCATGGACACGCCGCTGGCATCCAACCCAGCCGCCGCACTCAACACAACCAGTGGCACATAAGCGAGATGTTTCCGCGTCAAGGGCGGGTCCGGCGGGCACGAAGGCGGCGACAGCGGATCGCACGTGTGCCGTGACATGCATCGCTTTTTGGTCAAGCCGGACGACAGTAGCTTCACCGTCGGGAACGAAGGACTACCAGAGCACCGGCAGGCGTTCGGGGATGCGTCGTTGGAACCGGGTGCGCCAGACCAATTGGTCGATCGGCACGGCCAGGTCGAAGCCCGGAATATTTTGCAGCACTGTCTCGACGCCGATCTGTGCATGGCGGCGGCCAAGGGCGGATCCCGGACAGAAATGTTGGCCGCGGCCGAACGCAAGGTGAGAGGTGGGATTGGGCCGGTCGAGGTCGATCGTCTCCGGGTTCGGGAAGTGCGATGGATCGAAGTTGGCGCCCTCGAGTAGCACCAGCACCAGCTCCCCCTTGCGGACCAGCACGTCGCCGACCTCGATGTCGGCGGTGGCCAGGCGTGGTAACCCGTCAGCGAAGGAGAGGTTGATCCGCAGCAGCTCCTCCACACCGGCCGGGATTAGTTCCGGCTTTTCGTGCAACAAGTTCCGCAGTCGCGGATGCTGTATCAGCGATATCAACGCCATGGTGAGGAAGCTGCCGGTAGAGATGACACCCGCACCGAAGAAAGTCACGCCGATTGTGGCGAACAGCTCGTCGGAGACGTGTGAGTATTGGGGATCTTTCCGGAGCCGGCCGAGTTCGCCCATGAGTCCAGTCGTGACGTTCGGGTTGTCCAGAATTCCGGCCATGTATGCGATGTCTCGATCCCAGTTGATCGTCGCGGCGGGGATCGGATCGGCCGAACTCATGAAAGCGATACTCAGGCTGCGGAACAGCTTCGGGCCGTCTTCTTGCGGGATGCCTAGAACCTTGGAGTGCAGCGCGGAGGCCAGGGGATCGGCGAAGTCATTTCGCAGATCGGCTGGCGGGCCCTCGGCAATCAGGTTGTCCAGCAAGGAGTTCGCTGTATCGCGTAGAAACTGCTCCACCCCGGGGGCCTTCGGGGTGATGGCCTTCATCACCGCCTTGCGCAAACCCGCGTCGGCAATGTTTCCCATGTTGTTGACCACTTCGGGTGGAATGGTGAGCGCGTTCAGGCGGGGAGCACCGGGGGCTGCGGTTTCCTTCATCGAGAAGCGCCGATCCTGAAGCACCTGCGTGCACAGTGCATACGAGGAGACGAGCCAGGCTTCGTCACCGGCAACGGTCCGCACCTTGCGGATGGGCTCACAGGTTCGCAATCTCGCGACTTCGTCGGGAATCCGATCCCCGCGTGCAGCGAATGGGACATCGAGCGGAGCGGTCGCGGTCATTCGGTGGGGCTCCCATCCGGCGTGACAATGGCGTGGCCTTGGTTGCGCGATGCTCGCAGTCCCGACCCTCGGGCATAGAGCATCTCGGCCATGGGCAGCGATTGGTGGTAGCAATTCAACGA
Source organism: Mycobacterium decipiens (assembly GCF_963853665.1). Classification (NCBI taxonomy): domain Bacteria; kingdom Bacillati; phylum Actinomycetota; class Actinomycetes; order Mycobacteriales; family Mycobacteriaceae; genus Mycobacterium; species Mycobacterium decipiens. The sequence continues at coordinate 3,106,531 of NZ_OY970459.1, read as the reverse complement.
CGACGGCACTCCGAGAACCGCAGGTGTGTCAAGGAATAACGGGGCCTCGGTGCAGATGTAGTCCAGGCACACCTGCTCCTGAGCGGCCTTGGGCTCCTGACCCGCAGCCAGTTTCGTGGACAGGAAGCGCCGCACCAAGTACCGGCAGACAGCGCGGAAGTCCTCGTCGTGGTTCAGGCGCGCGAGCAGGTCCGCATGCAGCTGCCGGTATGCGTCGTTGGACTGGAATTCAGACATCGGACGGGCATGCAGCCGAGTCCCGGTTGGGTCGAGCTCGCTCACCGCGGCGACGATTTTGGCGCGGACGCCGCGGATGTTTTTGACCGCTTTGCGCCGGGCCTCGATCGGGGAATCGCCTAGCGCCTCGTGGCTCTCGGCCACGTGGACATCGGTGTAGACGAAGTCCACTCGGTCAAAATTCGTGAGCCCCCAGACTGCGAGATCCCGTATGCGGTCCCGGGAGAAGTAACTATTCCCCGGAGATACCCCGATGACAGCATGATCTCCCTCGGTGTGAATGACGTGGCAATGTTGGGTGAATGGCTGGACCAGAAATCCTTCCTGGGCGACGGCTTTCGGAACGTGCCGGCCTAATTGAAACCGGGGTTGAAACCGGGGGTTGGATCGGGAGGTGTGTTTGGCGACACGTGACGAATCCTGTCCATTCTCATTTTCTTGCACGGCGCGGGTTGGCTGCGGGCTCGCCATATTGCCTGCCGCCGAGATCAGCATTTCGGATTCGGCAGTCATGTAGGGCATCGTTCTCCTGATGTATGGGGAGTCGGGTCAGACACTGGAGCTGCAGCCACAACGTCGTGGCGGGACAACTTGAGGATGTCTGTGGCCCGTTCGGCCACCGCGTGCGATGAATCTTGGCCTTGACCCGGCTACGTGTGCCGCCTAGCACCCATGACCCGCACGCCGGCTTGGGCCAGGATCGTGGCTCAAGCGCTGGGCTCAACTGTGCGAGTTGGAGCGGCAAATCCCATCGGCTATACCGCGTATATTGCGTGCGGCAGGGGTCGTAGGACATTCGCGACGCTCGTTGTGGTTGCACGCGGTTGTATTGATGTCTATGCCGCTGAGCTGCTGCGGGGCAGGCGTAATTGCCACAGCGGCCCCGTTTTCTTGCGGTGCTTCTGCCAAGACCGCCACTACGGACCCGGCGGAGCGCGCTCGGGAGGCGTCCCGCGTCCAACTCGCTCAAGCTGCAGCCGGTCGGCCTTGACCGGTGCTGCTGATCAGCCCAGAGTTGACCAACGTGCGCCGAACTCTGCAGGCGCGGGAACGCCCGGTTCTGTCTAGGTAGGGTGTCAGGGCCGATCATGGCATTCACTCAGTGTCAGACGTTGAATGGAGGTGGTGACAGGAGTGGCGGCGGTTCCCACTGGGTTGCGCCCCAGCGCCGGCGCGGGCGTTCCGCTGCCTGCGCTGGCGACTCAGGTTGGCGCGGTGTTGGCCGAGGGGCCCGATCACCTCGCAACCGTTCCGGACGTGCCGGTCACCGGGGTGACGCTGCGCGCCCAGGATGTGCGGCCCGGTGACCTGTTCGCCGCCCTGCCCGGCTCGGCTACACACGGCGCCCGGTATGTCGGCGATGCCATCCAACGCGGCGCCGTCGCAGCGCTCACCGACGCCGCCGGTGTCGCCGCGATAACCGCTCAACCCGGCCTACCGGCGGTACCGGTGCTGGTGCACCCCGCACCCCGCGATGTGCTCGGTGACCTGGCCGCCACCGTCTATGGACGTCCATCTGACCGGCTGACGGTCGTCGGGATCACCGGCACATCCGGCAAAACCACCACGACCTACCTGGTCGAAGCCGGTCTGCGAGCCGGCGGGCGAGTCGCCGGGTTGATCGGCACCATCGGCATCCGCATCGACGGCGCCGACATCCCCAGCGCGTTGACCACTCCGGAGGCGCCCGCGCTGCAGGCGATGCTCGCAACGATGGCCGAACGCCGGGTGGACACCGTGGTCATGGAGGTGTCCAGTCATGCGCTGGCACTCGGCCGGGTGGACGGCACCCGGTTCGCGGTCGGAGCGTTCACCAACCTGTCACGCGACCACCTCGACTTCCACCCCAGCATGGCCGACTATTTCGAGGCCAAGGCATCGCTGTTCGAGCCGGCATCAGCGCTGCGCGCCCGCGCCGTCGTGGTCTGTATCGACGATGAGGCCGGGCGCGCGATGGCCGCCCGGGCCGGTGACGCGATCACCGTCAGCGCCGCAGATCAGCCCGCGCACTGGCGGGCAATCGAGGTCGCCCCGATGGGCGCCGGCGGGCAGGAGTTCACCGTCATCGACCCGGTTGGTGTCCAGCACCGGGTTGGTATTGGGTTGACGGGACACTACAACGTCGCCAATTGCCTTGTCGCACTGGCGATTCTCGACGCCGTCGGAGTGTCACCGGAGCAGGCGGCACCGGGGTTGCGGGATACTCGGGTGCCTGGCCGGCTGGAAGAGATCGATCGCGGTCAGGGTTTTCTGGCGCTGGTCGACTACGCCCACAAACCGGAAGCATTGCGGGCGGTGCTGACAACGCTGCTGCGCCCGGACCGCCGGCTGGCGGTGGTGTTCGGTGCCGGTGGCGAGCGTGATCGGGGCAAGCGGGCCCCGATGGGCGGGGTCGCCGCCGAGCTGGCCGATCTGGTCGTTGTGACCGACGACAACCCGCGCGGTGAGGATCCGGCGGCAATCCGGCGCGAGATCCTGGCCGGTGCCGCCGGGGGCGGCGGTGCGGCGCAGGTGGTCGAGATCGGCGACCGGCGGGCCGCCATCGAGCACGCGGTCGCCTGGGCCCGCCCCGGTGATGTGGTGCTCATCGCGGGAAAAGGCCATGAAACCGGGCAACACGGCGCCGGCGGGGTTCGCCCGTTCGACGACCGGGTGGAGCTGGCCGAGGCTCTGGAGGCGCTGCCGACCCGGGAGGCCCGCACGTGATCGACCTGACCGTGGCCCAGATCGCCGAGATCGTGGGTGGCTCGCTGGCCGACATCTCGCCGGGAGACGCCGCACAACGCCATGTCACCGGGACGGTCGAGTTCGACTCACGGGCGGTTGGTCCGGGCGGGCTTTTCCTGGCACTGCCGGGGGCCCGTTCCGATGGGCACGACCACGCGGCATCGGCGGTCGCCGCCGGTGCGGTCGCCGTGCTGGCCGCCCGGCCAGTCGGAGTCCCCGCGATCGTGGTTGCCCCCCAACCCCGGACCGCCGGAGCCGAGGGCCGACTTACCGGAGTGCTCGAGCACGATAAGGACGGCTCGGGCGCAGCGGTGCTTGCCGCACTGGCCAAGCTGGCCAAGGCGGTGGCCGCGGAGCTGGTAACCGGCGGGCTGACCATCATCGGGATCACCGGCTCATCGGGCAAGACGTCCACCAAGGACCTGTTGGCCGCGGCGCTTGGCCCGCTGGGAGAGGTGGTGGCCCCGCCGGGGTCTTTCAACAACGAGCTGGGTCATCCCTGGACGGTGCTGCGGGCGACACGGCGCACCAGCTACCTCATCGTGGAGATGTCGGCACGCCATCCCGGAAATATCGCTGCGCTGGCCGACATCGCGCCACCAGCGATCGGCGTCGTCCTCAACGTCGGTACCGCGCATCTGGGCGAGTTCGGCTCCCGGGAGATCATCGCGCAGACCAAAGCCGAACTGCCGCAATCGGTTCCGCAATCCGGGGTGGTCATCCTCAACGTCGATGACCCGGCGGTGGCGGCGATGGCCGATGCGACCAAGGCCCGGGTGGTTCGGGTCAGCCGCGCCGACCGTACCGGCGTCGGACCCAGCCACGTCTGGGCCGGACCGGTATCCCTCGACGAACTGGCCCGGCCGCGCTTCACCGTGCACGCAGACGACCGAGCTGCCGAGGTTCGCCTCGGGGTGTCCGGCGAGCATCAGGTCGCCAACGCGCTGTGTGTGATCGCGGTCGCGCTGCAGTGCGGCGCCAGCGTCGAGCAGATCGCGGCCGCGCTGACCGCAGCGGGGCCGGTGTCGCGGCACCGGATGCAGGTGACCACCCGATGCGACGGGGTGACGGTGATCGACGATGCCTACAACGCCAACCCCGATTCGATGCGAGCGGGGCTGCAGGCGCTGGCCTGGATTGCCCAGACCGGGGCTGGCCCCGCCAAAAAACGCCGCAGCTGGGCGGTGCTGGGAGAGATGGCCGAGCTCGGTGCGGACGCGATCGCCGAGCACGATCGCATCGGCCGGCTCGCGGTGCGCTTAGATGTGTCTCGACTCGTTGTCGTGGGAACCGGGAGGTCGGTGAGCGCCATGCACCACGCAGCGGTCATGGAGGGCTCCTGGGGGTCGGGAACTCCGGCAGAGGCCGACAAAGGGGCTGTCAACGTGGTCGACGGCGACGCCGCCCTGACACTGTTGCGGGCCGAGGTGCAACCCGGGGACGTGGTCCTGGTGAAGGCGTCCAATGCGGCCGGACTCGGGGCACTGGCCGACGCATTGGTCGCAGATGACACGTGCCGGAGCACGCGCCCATGAGACAGATCCTTATCGCCGTCGCCGTCGCGGTGACGGTGTCCATCCTGCTGACGCCGGTGCTGATCCGGTTGTTCACCAAGCAGGGCTTCGGCCACCAGATCCGCGAGGACGGCCCACCCAGCCACCACACCAAGCGGGGCACGCCGTCAATGGGTGGTGTGGCGATTCTGGCCGGCATCTGGGCGGGGTACCTGGGCACCCACCTTGCCGGGCTGGCATTTGACGGCGAAGGCATATCGGCATCGGGCTTGTTGGTGCTGGGCCTGGCAACGGCGCTGGGAGGCGTCGGATTCGTCGACGATCTGATCAAGATTCGAAGGTCGCGCAACCTCGGGCTGAACAAGACGGCCAAGACGGTCGGTCAGATCACCGCCGCGGTGCTGTTCGGTGTGCTGGCGCTGCAATTCCACAATCCCGCCGGTCTGACACCGGGCAGCGCCGAGCTTTCCTACGTGCGTGAGATCGCCACGGTCACCCTGGCCCCGGCGCTGTTTGTGCTGTTCTGCCTGGTCATCGTCAGTGCCTGGTCGAACGCGGTCAACTTCACCGACGGCCTGGATGGTCTGGCCGCAGGCAGCATGGCGATGGTCACCGCGGCCTATGTGCTGATCACCTTTTGGCAATACCGCAACGCGTGCGTTACCGCGCCGGGCCTGGGCTGCTACAACGTGCGCGATCCGCTGGATTTGGCGCTCATCGCGGCCGCGACCGCTGGCGCCTGCATCGGTTTTTTGTGGTGGAACGCCGCGCCCGCCAAGATCTTCATGGGTGACACCGGGTCCCTGGCGTTGGGCGGCATTATCGCGGGGTTGTCGGTGACCAGCCGCACCGAAATCCTCGCGGTGGTGCTGGGTTCACTGTTCGTCGCCGAGATCGCCTCGGTGGTGTTGCAGATCCTGACCTTCCGGACCACCGGGCGCCGGATGTTCCGGATGGCGCCCTTCCACCATCACTTCGAGTTGGCCGGCTGGGCCGAAACCACGGTGATCATTCGTTTTTGGCTGCTCACGGCCATTACCTGCGGTCTCGGCGTGGCGTTGTTCTACGGCGAGTGGCTGGCCGCGGTCGATGCCTGACGTGCTTGACCCACTCCGGTCGGGAGCACCGGTGCTGGTAGCCGGTGGCGGTGTGACCGGCCGGGCGGTGCTGGCGGCGCTGACCCGGCTTGGTGCAACGGCAACGTTGTGCGACGACAACCCGGCTACCCTGCGCTCCTACGCCGACAGCGGGGTGTCGACCGTGCCCACGTCGGTCGCCATACAGCAGATATCTGACCCGCAAACGAGGTATGCCCTGGCGGTCGCCAGCCCCGGTTTCTCGCCCGCCACGCCGTTGCTGGCCGCGGCCGCCGCGGCGGGCGTGCCGATTTGGGGTGATGTGGAGCTGGCCTGGCGACTGGATGCCGCCGGGTGCTACGGGCCACCGCGTCGCTGGCTGGTCGTGACGGGCACTAACGGCAAGACCACCACGACGTCGATGCTGCACGCCATGTTGACCGCCGCGGACCGCAGCAGCCTGCTGTGCGGCAACATCGGCAGCCCGGTGTTGGACGCGCTGGGTGAGCCTGCCGATCTGCTGGCCGTCGAGCTGTCCAGCTTCCAGTTGCACTGGGCGCCGTCGTTGCGGCCCGAGGCGGGCGTCGTGCTTAACATCGCCGAAGACCACCTGGACTGGCATCCCACGATGGCCGAATACACCGCGGCCAAAGCCCGAGCGCTGACCGGCCGGGTGGCGGTGGTCGGGCTGGATGACAGCCGGGCGGCTGGCCTGCTGGACACCGCGCCCGCGCAGGTACGGGCTGGTTTCCGGCTCGGCGAACCGGCAGTGGGGGAGCTGGGCGTCCGCGGCGGAGCGCTGGTTGACCGCGCCTTCGCTGACGACCTGACGCTGCTGCCCGTCGCGTCGATACCGGTGCCCGGCCCGGTCGGCGTGCTCGACGCCTTGGCCGCGGCGGCCCTGGCCCGCTCTGTCGGGGTGCCGGCCGGTGCGATCGCGGACGCCATCGCCTCGTTTCAGCTGGGCAGACATCGAGCCGAGCTGGTGACCGTCTGCGACGGCATCAAATATGTCGACGATTCAAAAGCCACTAACCCGCACGCCGCCGAGGCATCGGTGCTGGCCTATCCGCGGGTGGTCTGGGTAGCCGGTGGTCTGCTCAAGGGCGCATCGGTAGACGCCGCGGTCGCCAGAATCGCTCCCCGGCTGGTCGGAGTGGTATTGATCGGCCGGGATCGCGCAGCGGTTGCCGAGGCGTTATCACGACACGCGCCCGATGTCCCCGTCGTTCAGGTTGTGACAGGCGAGGATGCTGGTATGCATGCGACTGCTGAGGTTTCTGTTGCTCATGTGGCAGAAGTTGACAATGTCGGCGAGACCATCGGCGCTCGCGTGATGACCGCTGCCGTGGCCGCGGCCCGGACCCTTGCCAAACCCGGTGACACGGTGCTGCTGGCCCCGGCCGGCGCCTCATTCGACCAGTTCACCGGTTACGCCGACCGCGGCGACGCCTTCGCCGCCGCCGTGCGCGCCGCGGACCGGTAGGCGGGCATGGGTGACGCGCTGACCCGCCTGCTGCGCCGGAGCACGCGGAACGACGAGACGTCCCCTCAGGGGCGGACCGAGCCGGACGACGCAGGGGAGACGTGCCAGGCGGAGGATTCGGCGCGGCAGATGGCCCCGGCGGGCGGCAAGGTTCAAGGCAGTTCTGCTGGGCCCGAGAAGCGGGGGCCACGCACCCGGTTCGGCGCCTGGCTGGGCCGGCCGATGACCTCCTTTCACCTCATCATCGCGGTCGCCGCGCTGCTGACGACCCTTGGACTGATCATGGTGCTGTCGGCATCGGCGGTGCGCTCCTATGACGACGACGGATCGGCGTGGGTGATCTTCGGCAAGCAGGTGTTGTGGACGGTCATCGGTCTTGCCGGGGGCTATATCTCTTTGCGGATGTCGGTGCGATTCATGCGGCGCATCGCGTTCTCCGGTTTCGCGATCACCATCGTGATGCTGGTGCTGGTGCTGGTGCCGGGAATCGGCAAGGAGGCCAACGGCTCTCGCGGTTGGTTCGTGGTCGCGGGATTCTCGATGCAGCCTTCTGAGCTGGCCAAGATGGCGTTTGCGATCTGGGGTGCGCATCTGCTGGCGGCCCGACGCATGGAACGGGCCTCGCTGCGCGAGATGCTGATTCCGCTGGTGCCGGCCGCCGTCGTCGCGCTCGCGTTGATTGTGGCCCAGCCCGACCTCGGACAGACGGTATCCATGGGCATCATCCTGTTGGGCCTGCTGTGGTACGCGGGGCTGCCGCTGCGCGTCTTCCTCAGCTCACTGGCAGCGGTGGTCATCTCCGCCGCGGTCCTGGCGGTGTCGGCGGGCTACCGGTCAGACCGGGTGCGGTCGTGGCTCAACCCCGAAAACGATCCGCAAGACTCCGGCTATCAGGCCCGGCAGGCAAAGTTCGCGCTGGCCCAGGGTGGCATCTTCGGCGATGGTCTCGGCCAGGGCGTGGCCAAGTGGAACTACTTGCCCAACGCCCACAACGACTTCATCTTCGCAATCATCGGTGAGGAGCTGGGCCTCGTCGGCGCGGTAGGACTGCTGGGACTGTTCGGATTGTTCGCCTACACCGGCATGCGCATCGCTCGTCGGTCGGCCGACCCGTTTCTGCGGCTGCTGACCGCCACGACGACGCTATGGGTGCTGGGACAGGCGTTCATCAACATCGGCTACGTGATCGGGCTGCTGCCCGTCACCGGTCTCCAGCTGCCGCTCATCTCCGCTGGTGGAACCTCCACGGCCGCAACACTTTCGCTGATCGGCATCATCGCCAATGCGGCCCGCCATGAACCGGAGGCGGTGGCCGCGCTGCGGGCCGGGCGCGACGACAAGGTAAACCGGGTGCTGCGGCTGCCCCCACCCGAGCCGTATCTACCGACTCGTATCGAGACGTTTCGGGACCGCAAGCGTGCTCACCTACAGCCGGCCCAACCACAGCCCGCGCGAAAGGCACCCCTGAAGGCGCCCCGACAGGCCGCCCGGCGGATGGACAAGCCCCCGCGATCCACGCCACCCCGCACAGCTGATCAGCCGGTTCCCCGTTCTGGGGGTACCACCCGCTTGCGGGGCAGGGGGCACCTCCCGGTTGCGGGGGAGCATCATGGAGCTGGCCAGCAGCACGCCGGACGGCGCCACCCACGGCGCGTTCGCGCATTGGAAGGTCAGCGTTACGGGTGAAAGACACGGTCAACCAGCCGGCCGGCGGGCACGGGGCAACCCCCGGCCCGCCGGTGCCGCCTCGCCGTCTTTTGATTCATTGTCGGTCGTTCTCGCCGGCGGCGGGACGGCCGGCCACGTCGAGCCCGCGATGGCCGTCGCCGACGCTTTGATCGCGTTGGATCCACACGTCCGGATTACCGCGTTAGGTACCCGGCGCGGACTGGAGACCAAGCTGGTGCCCGACCGCGGCTACCACCTAGAACTGATCACGCCCGTGCCCATGCCGCGCAAGCCCAGCGGCGACCTGGCCCGGCTGCCACCGCGGGTCTGGCGCGCCGTCCGGGAGACTCGGAACGTGCTGGACGCCGTCGACGCCGACGTAGTCGTCGGTTTCGGTGGGTACGTCGCGCTGCCGGCCTACCTGGCCGCCCGCGGCCTGCCGTTGCGACCCCGGCTCCGTCGGCGGATCCCGGTGGTGATCCACGAAGCCAACGCCCGGGCCGGGCTGGCCAACCGGGTCGGGGCCCGCACCGCAGACCGGCTGCTCTGCGCGGTGCCGGATTCCGGGCTGCGGCGCGCCGAGGTGGTCGGGGTACCGGTCCGGGCGTCGATCACCGCGCTGGACCGCGCGGCGTTACGAGCCGAGGCGCGGGCCCATTTCGGCTTCGCCGACGACGCGCGGGTGCTGCTGGTGTTCGGCGGTTCGCAGGGCGCGGTCTCGCTCAACCGGGCGGTGTCCACCGCCGCCGCTGACCTCGCGACCGCGGGTATTTCCGTGCTGCACGCCCACGGACCCAAGAACGTCCTGGAACTGCGCACCCCCGATCGGGGTGACCCGCCGTACGTGGCGGTGCCCTATCTCGACCGGATGGACCTGGCCTACGCGGCCGCCGATCTGGTGATCTGCCGCTCCGGGGCTATGACGGTCGCGGAAGTATCCGCCGTGGGATTGCCGGCCATCTATGTGCCGCTGCCGATCGGCAACGGTGAACAGCGGCTCAATGCGTTGCCGGTGGTCGATGCGGGGGGCGGCCTGGTGGTCGCCGACGCCGCCCTGACGCCCGACCTGGTGGCCCGGCAGGTAGCCGGGTTGCTCACCGACCCCGCGCGGCTGGCGGCGATGACGGCGGCGGCCGCCCGGGTGGGACATCGCGATGCCGCGCACCAGGTAGCCCAGGCTGCGCTGGACGTCGCGACGCAGGCTCGCGCCGGGAGAGCGACGTGAGCATCGAACAGTTGCCGCCCGACCTGCGGCGGGTGCACATGGTCGGCATCGGCGGAGCGGGCATGTCAGGCATCGCCCGCATCCTGTTGGACCGAGGCGGGCTGGTCTCGGGGTCAGACGCCAAGGAGTCGCGTGGAGTGCATGCGCTGCGAGCACGGGGCGCGCTGATCCGGATCGGACACGACGTGTCGTCGCTGGACCTGCTGCCCGGCGGCGCCACGGCGGTCGTCACCACCCATGCCGCCATCCCCAAGACCAACCCCGAGCTTGTGGAAGCCCGGCGCCGCGGCATTCCCGTGGTACTGCGGCCGGTCGTGCTGGCCAAGCTGATGGCCGGGCGCACCACGTTGATGGTTAGCGGCACGCACGGCAAGACAACCACGACGTCGATGCTCATCGTCGCCCTGCAGCACTGTGGGCGGGACCCGTCCTTCGCGGTCGGCGGTGAGCTCGGGGAGGCCGGCACCAACGCCCACCACGGCAGCGGCGACTGCTTCGTGGCCGAAGCCGACGAGAGCGACGGTTCGCTGTTGGAGTACACACCCAACGTCGCGGTGGTCACCAACATCGAGTCCGATCACCTGGACTTCTATGGCAGCGCGGAAGCGTATGTCGGGGTATTCGACTCCTTCGTGGAGCGCATCGCGCCCGGGGGTGCACTCGTGGTGTGCACGGATGACCCCGGAGCGGCCGCGCTGGCCCAGCGCACGGCCGACCTGGGAATTCGAGTGCTGGGATACGGGTCGGCGCCGGCGCCGAGGGACACCTCGCCCGCAAGCGGGCGGTATCGCCAGGCCGCGACGCTGCTGTCATGGGAGCAACACGGCACCGAGGCGGTCGCGCATATCCAGCTGGCCTCAGACCTAGCCCCAGCACCGCATCCCCGCGTGATGCGGCTGTCGGTGCCCGGACGGCATATGGCGCTCAACGCGCTGGGCGCGCTGCTGGCCGCTGTCGATATCGGCGCCCCGGTCGATGGGGTGCTCGATGGGCTGGCCGGCTTCGAGGGGGTGCGGCGCCGATTCGAATTGGTTGGGACCTCGGGAGTCGGAAAGGCGTTGGTGCGCGTGTTCGACGACTACGCCCACCACCCGACGGAGATCAGCGCGACGCTGGCGGCGGTGCGCATGGCACTCAAGCAGGGCGACGGCGGTCGCTGCGTGGTCGTGTTTCAACCCCATTTATATTCGCGGACAAAGGCGTTCGCTGCCGAGTTTGGTCATGCCCTGAATGCCGCTGACGAGGTGTTCGTCCTCGACGTCTACGGCGCACGCGAACAACCGCTGGCCGGTGTCAGTGGAGCCAGCGTCGCTGAGCACGTCACCGTGCCCGTGCGCTACCTCCCGGATTTTTCTGCGGTCGCCGAGGAGGTGGCCGCAGCCGCTGGTCCGGGCGACGTCATCGTCACGATGGGGGCGGGAGATGTGACTTTGCTAGGCCCGGAAATCGTGACCGCCCTGAGGATCCGGGCCAACCGTAGCGCGCCCGGCCATCCGGAGGTGTTGCGGTGACCGAACCGAACGAAGGCGCACAGACTGAGCTGGTTGCCGATGATGATGCCGGTCAAGTGGCCGACGAGCCCGCCAGCGACGAGCCCGCCAGCGACGAGCCCGCCAGCGACGAGCCCGCCAGCGACGAGCCCGCCAGCGACGAGCCCGCCAGCGACGAGGCCGTTACGGAGCCGTTGGCCACCGAATCGCAGGACGACCTAACACCTGCGGATCAGGCCGAATTCGAGGGACCGCGTCGGCGAGCCCGCCGCGAACGTGCCGAGCGGCGCACGGCCCAGGCTCGCGCAACCGCGATCGAGCAGGCGCGCCGCGAGGCCAAGCGGCGAGCTCGCGGGGATGTCGTCAGCGAGCTGAACCCCCCTAAACCCACTGCGCGGGGCGTTGTTCGAGGGTTGAAGATGCTGCTCGCAACGGTAGTGCTGGCCATCGTCGGGATCGGGCTAGGGCTGGTGCTGTATTTCACCCCCGCGATGTCGGCCCGCGATATCGTCGTTGTCGGGATCGGGGTGGTGACGCGCGAGGAGATTCTCGACGCCGCGAGAGTGCAGCCCGGAACGCCGCTGCTGCAGATCAACACCAATCAGGTTGCCGACCGGGTGGCTACGATCCGGCGGGTGGCAAGTGCGCGGGTGCAGCGCCAGTACCCGTCGGCCCTGCGGATCACCATCGTCGAGCGGGTGCCCGTGGTGGTGAAGGATTTTCCGGACGGCCCGCACCTATTTGACCGCGACGGCGTCGATTTCGCGACCGACCCGCCGCCGTCGGCACTGCCATACATCGATGTCGACAGTCCCGGCCCAAGCGATCCGGCCACCGAGGCCGCGCTGCAAGCGTTGATCGCGCTGCGTCCCGAGGTTGCGAGCCAGGTGGCGCGGATCGCGGCTCCATCGGTGGCCTCGATCACCCTGACGCTGGCCGACGGGCGGGTGGTGATCTGGGGTACCACCGATCGCTCGGAGGAGAAGGCCGAGAAGCTGGCGGCGCTGTTGACGCAGCCTGGTCGGACCTACGACGTCTCCAGCCCCGACCTACCGACCGTGAAGTGATCGACCAGAACCGCACGCCAGTCCCGCGCGTCACGCTGACGTGACACTCGGCCCCGAATGCCACTCTGACGTGACATTCGGGGCGGGTTGACACCACCCGACCGTGAAATGGCGCAAAAAAATGCCAGCCGCATATCGGCGCGCCTGCACGGCTAGCACCCGTCGTAGCCATACGGTTCTGACTACGCGGAGCTACTTGACATAACTCTAAGCCTATGGTTGAGGTTGAGGGTTTCGCAAGCAGACACACCGCAGCGAGAACGCCGAGTCCCACCAGGGAGGAAGACGAATGATGACCCCCCCGCATAACTACCTGGCCGTCATCAAGGTCGTGGGTATCGGTGGTGGCGGTGTCAACGCCGTCAACCGGATGATCGAGCAGGGCCTCAAAGGTGTCGAGTTCATCGCGATCAACACCGACGCGCAGGCGCTGTTGATGAGCGATGCGGACGTCAAGCTCGACGTCGGCCGTGACTCCACCCGCGGGCTGGGCGCCGGCGCTGACCCCGAAGTCGGACGCAGGGCCGCCGAAGACGCCAAGGACGAGATCGAAGAGTTGCTGCGCGGCGCTGACATGGTGTTCGTTACCGCCGGTGAGGGCGGTGGCACCGGGACCGGCGGCGCGCCCGTCGTCGCCAGCATCGCCCGCAAGCTAGGGGCGTTGACCGTCGGCGTTGTCACCCGGCCGTTCTCGTTCGAGGGCAAGCGGCGCAGCAATCAGGCCGAAAATGGCATCGCCGCATTGCGCGAGAGTTGCGACACCCTCATCGTGATTCCCAACGATCGGTTGCTGCAGATGGGGGATGCCGCGGTATCCCTGATGGATGCGTTCCGCAGCGCTGACGAGGTGCTGCTCAACGGCGTGCAGGGCATCACCGACCTGATTACCACGCCGGGTTTGATCAACGTCGACTTCGCCGATGTCAAGGGCATCATGTCCGGTGCCGGCACCGCGCTGATGGGCATCGGCTCGGCCCGGGGTGATGGCCGGTCCCTCAAAGCCGCCGAGATTGCCATCAACTCGCCGCTGCTGGAGGCCTCGATGGAGGGTGCGCAGGGCGTGTTGATGTCGATCGCCGGCGGCAGCGATCTGGGGCTGTTTGAGATCAACGAGGCGGCCTCATTGGTGCAGGACGCCGCTCATCCAGATGCGAACATCATTTTCGGCACCGTCATCGACGATTCACTCGGTGACGAGGTGCGGGTCACCGTGATCGCGGCCGGCTTCGACGTCAATGGACCCGGCCGGAAGCCGGTCATGGGTGACACCGGCGGCGCCCACCGGATCGAGTCAGCGAAGGCAGGCAAACTCTCCTCGACCTTGTTCGAGCCGGTCGACGCCGTCAGTGTGCCGCTGCACACCAACGGCGCAACCCTGAGCATCGGCGGCGATGACGACGACGTCGACGTGCCGCCCTTCATGCGTCGCTGAGAGCCCAGCTTGCTTGCCAGTACGCGACACACCGGCCGCGGTGATACTGGGGACGTGAACGTTCGCATCCGCCGGGTCACCACCACCCGGGCGGGCGGCGTGTCGGCGCCGCCGTTCGACACCTTCAATCTCGGCGACCACGTTGGTGATGACCCGGCGGCGGTGGCGGCCAACCGGGCTCGCCTGGCCGCAGCGATCGGCCTGCCCGGCAACCAAGTGGTGTGGATGAACCAGGTCCACGGTGATCGGGTCGAGGTGGTCGAGGAGCCGCGGGACAGGGCGTTTGATGACACCGACGGATTGGTGACCAGTACCCCCCGATTGGCACTTGCGGTCGTGACCGCCGACTGCGTGCCGGTGCTGATGGCGGACGCACGCGCCGGCGTCACCGCAGCCGTGCATGCCGGTCGGGTCGGCGCGCAGCGCGGGGTGGTGGCTCGCGCGGTGGAGGCGATGTTGGGCCTGGGTGCGCAGGTCCGAGACATTTCGGCACTGCTGGGTCCCGCGGTTAGTGGCCGCAACTACGAAGTGCCCGCCGCAATGGCTGACGAGGTCGAGGCGGCGTTGCCAGGTAGCCGTACCATCACCGCTGCCGGCACCCCCGGACTCGACCTTCGAGCCGGAATCGCTTGCCAGCTCCGTGATTTGGGTGTTACGGCGATCGACGTCGATCCCCGCTGCACGATGGCTGATCCGACGCTGTTCAGCCATCGCCGTGATGCGCCCACCGGGCGGCTCGCGTCGTTGGTGTGGATGGAATGAGCGCGATGGCGGCGGATCTTTCGGCGCATCCGGACCGCGAATCGGAATTAACGCATGCGTTGGCGGCAGTGCGATCGCGACTTGCCGCGGCCGCGGAAGCGGCGGGTCGCAATGTCGGAGAAATTGAACTTCTACCAATTACCAAATTCTTTCCAGCAACCGATGTTGCGATTTTGTCCCGATTAGGTTGTCGGTCTGTTGGCGAATCGCGAGAGCAGGAAGCTTCGGCTAAGGTGGCTGAACTCACTGCGCTGTTGGCGGCTAGCGCGCGAGGAGACTCGCGGGGCGTGCAGTGGCATATGGTGGGCCGGATCCAGCGCAACAAGGCCCGGTCGTTGGCCAGCTGGGCGCACACCGCTCACTCGGTCGACGGCTCGCAGCTGGTGACCGCGCTGGATCGTGCGGTCGCCGCAGCGCTGGCTGAGCGCCGTCGCGACAACCGGCTGCGGGTTTACGTCCAGGTCAGCCTTGACGGTGACGCGTCCCGCGGCGGTGTCGACAGCACCACACCCGGTGCGGTAGAGCGGATCTGCGCGCAGGTCGAGGAGTCGGATAGCCTCGAACTCGTCGGGTTGATGGGCATTCCGCCGCTGGACTGGGACCCCAACGAGGCCTTTGACCGGCTGCAATCGACGCACCACCGGGTGCGCGAAACGTTCCCGCGGGCGGTCGGGCTGTCGGCCGGCATGTCCAACGACCTTGAAACGGCCGTCAAATACGGTTCGACCTGTGTGCGTGTCGGTACCGCGCTATTGGGTCCGCGGCGGTTACGGTCACCGTGAATAGTCACTGTAGTCACACCTTCATCACAGACAACAGAACTCCCAGGGCTAGAAGGGGTCACGGAATGAGCACACTCCACAAGGTCAAGGCCTACTTCGGTATGGCTCCGATGGAGGATTACGACGACGAGTATTACGACGACCGCGCTCCGTCCCGTGGCTATGCGCGGCCCCGATTCGAGGACGATTACGGTCGCTATGAAGGGCGTGACTACGACGACCCGCGCAGCGATCCACGCGGCGACCTGCGCGGCGAGCCGGCCGACTATCCGCCGCCCGGGTATCGCGGCGGGTACGCGGACGAGCCACGGTTCCGGCCCCGTGAGTTCGACCGCGGCGAGCTGACGCGGCCGCGCTTCGGATCGTGGTTGCGCAGTTCCACCCGCGGCGCGCTGGCGATGGACCCGCGCCGGATGGCGATGATGTTCGAGGAAGGCCACCCCTTGTCGAAGATCACCACGCTGCGACCCAAGGACTACAGCGAGGCTCGCACCATCGGTGAGCGGTTCCGCGACGGCACCCCGGTCATCATGGATCTGGTGTCGATGGACAACGCCGACGCCAAGCGGCTGGTCGACTTCGCGGCTGGCCTGGCTTTTGCGCTGCGCGGCTCGTTCGACAAGGTTGCGACCAAGGTATTCCTGCTATCGCCGGCAGACGTCGATGTGTCCCCGGAGGAGCGACGCCGGATCGCCGAAACCGGGTTCTACGCATACCAATAGCCGCGACGGCTCGGTCAAACGCCGACTTGGGTCTCAGCGCTGGGCGGCACGTGGTCCTTCGGGAGATGTGGGCAGGGCATCTGAGTCGGTAGGCTGGCGTTGCCGCCGGCGCGGGCGGCGACTGAACAATTTCCTCATCTCCTCAGTAAGGTCGGGGCTCTCGTTGGTGGTGTTTTTTCAGACCCTTGGGTTTGCGCTGTTTATCTTCTGGCTGCTGCTGATCGCTCGGGTCGTCGTTGAGTTCATCCGCTCGTTTAGCCGCGACTGGCGTCCCACGGGTATCACCGTGGTGATCTTGGAGATCATCATGTCGATCACGGATCCGCCGGTGAAGCTGCTACGACGGCTGATACCGCAACTGACGATCGGCGCGGTCCGATTCGACCTGTCGATCATGGTGCTGCTGCTGGTTGCGTTCATCGGTATGCAACTGGCGTTCGGTGCCGCGACGTGAGGCGCGGCGTGGCGGCGCGGATGGGTGCGCGGGTGGTATTGAGAGACGGTTCGGCCACGATTTGGCGACAAGTTTGGCGTGCACGATTTCAAATCTAAGGATTGTGATTTATTGGTCTCAGAGTTTGAAATTGGTCCTTATTTATTAGTCCGATCGGCAACCGCCGAGTCTGGTGTGACAGGATGGACGGTAGTTGCGCGACGGCAACCACTCCGTTCTACACTTTCCAGATCGTTTGACCGTCCAGGAACTCGAGGGGACAAACAATGCCGCTTACACCTGCCGACGTCCACAATGTGGCGTTCAGTAAGCCGCCTATCGGCAAACGTGGGTACAACGAAGATGAGGTCGACGCCTTCCTCGACCTGGTGGAAAACGAGCTGACGCGCCTGATCGAAGAGAACTCCGATCTGCGCCAGCGGATCAACGAGCTGGATCAAGAGCTGGCCGCGGGCGGCGGCGCCGGCGCCGGCGCTATCGCGCAGGCCACCCAGGCAATCCCGGCCTACGAACCCGAACCGGCAAAGCCCGCGCCGGCTGCGGTTCCGGCGGGGACGAACGAGGAACAGGCCATTAAGGCGGCTCGGGTTCTGAGTCTGGCCCAAGACACCGCCGACCGGCTGACCAGCACCGCCAAAGCCGAGTCCGACAAGATGCTGGCCGATGCCCGCGCCAACGCGGACCAGATCCTCAGCGAGGCTCGGCACACCGCCGACACCACGGTCGCCGAGGCCCGCCAACGCGCCGACGCGATGCTGGCCGATGCTCAAACCCGATCCGAGGCCCAGTTGCGCCAAGCGCAGGAGAAGGCCGACGCTTTGCAGGCCGATGCGGAACGCAAGCATTCCGAGATCATGGGGACGATCAACCAGCAGCGCACGGTGCTAGAAGGCCGCCTCGAGCAGCTGCGCACGTTCGAACGTGAGTACCGCACCAGGCTCAAGACCTACCTGGAATCCCAGCTGGAGGAACTGGGCCAGCGTGGATCGGCGGCGCCGGTCGATTCCAATGCGGACGCGAGTGGCTTCGAGCAATTCAACCGGGGCAATAACTAGCCGGGACTAAGCCGGGACCAGCCGGCGACTCGCCGGGCTTCCAGGTCGGCACCGAGCCCCTGGTAGGTTGGGCAGTCGCTGCTAGCCGGCCGGAGGATGACCGATGCTGATCATTGCGCTCGTATTGGCCCTGATTGGGCTCGTTGCTTTGGTGTTCGCGGTGGTCACCAGCAACGAGCTGGTGGCCTGGGTGTGTATCGGGGCCAGCGTGCTGGGGGTGGTGCTGCTGATCATCGATGGGTTGCGAGAGCGCCAGCAAGTTATCGCGGGCGACGGAGACGAGGACGACGCGGCGGACAGCGCGGTCGACGAGGAAGTCTACGTCGACTACCCGGAGGAAGCTTCCGACGAGGGCGAGGCCGCCACCGGTGACTCCGGCAGTGACGAGTCGTCGGAGGAAGCCAGCGAAGCGAGCGAGGAATCGGCGGTGTCGGCCGACCGCAGCGGCGACGACAGCGTCACGTAGCGTCGGTCAGCAATCCATTTCCGTGGCGTCTAGTTGGCGTGGTGAGTAGCTCGCGGACCTCGTCGTCGGTGACCTGATGAAAGTCTGCGTAGACCTGGCCGACGGCCTCAAACGCTGCCGGCATGGTTGCGCACACCACGTCATCGGCTTCCGCCGCGAGCTCACGGCAGGCGGTCGCGGGCCCGACGGGGACCGCGACGACGATTGCCTGCGGTCCGGCGGAACGTACCGCCCGCACTGCCGCCAGCATGCTCGCGCCCGTGGCGATGCCGTCGTCGACCAGGAGCACGATCTTGCCTCGCGGGTCGGCGACGGGGCGCCCGCCCCGATACACCCGCTCGCGCCGCTCCAGCTCTGCCGTTTCGTTGGCGATCACCACGCGCACCTGCTCGTCGGTGATGTGCAAGCTGGAAACCACGTCGTCGTTCATCACAACCCCGCCGCCACTGGCCAACGCGCCCATCGCGAGTTCACGCCACTGCGGCACGCCGAGCTTGCGAACCAGGAACACATCCAATTCGGCGTTTAGTGCGGCGGCGACTTCCCAGCCGACGGGCACGCCACCGCGGGCAAGCCCGAGGACGAGCAATCCGTCCCTGCCGCGGTAGGACGCCAGCTCGTCAGCCAATACGCGGCCGGCATCGCGGCGGTCGCGGAACCTGCGCGTCGGCGTCCGCCGGAGAAAGCCACCTGGTGGGTTCATTGGTCGCACTTCCGGCTGCTGGCCATTCAAGCCTACGACCGCGCGGCGGGGTCCGGAACCGGGTTGGCGAAGACTTCCCTGTCTCCGGCAGGCAACGCTTGGTCGCAGTCGGCTGATGTCGTCCGGTTGCGGTCTGAGACGAACTGAATGTCGCCGTGTATCAACGGCATTGACTAGGTGGCTCAGATCGGATGGCTGCGGACGGCCATCGCCGGGACATGGCGCCCCAAAGTCCGACAGATCACACGGTGTCCGAGGGGGGACTTGAACCCCCACGCCCATTAGTAGGGCACTAGCACCTCAAGCTAGCGCGTCTGCCATTCCGCCACTCGGACCCAACCAACCACCCGGGCTGGCAGCTAAGGCTATCGGATTGTCCCGCACCGGCCCAACCCACCTCGGCGACGATGCGGGACCGGTGGGGCGATCGGCTCGGCGGCGTTACGAGTGGTAGGAAGGGTGATTGTGACAGGTGAGACCGACGCTTCAATTGACCAGAGCGATGATGTCGCCCAGGTTGTTAGCAGGCTTATCCGGTTCGATACCACCAACAGCGGCGAACCCGAGACCACTAAAGGCGAGGCCGAATGCGCGCAATGGATCGCCGAGCAGCTCGCCGAAGTCGGCTACCAGCCTGAATATGTCGAATCCGGTGCGCGCGGCCGCGGCAATGTGTTCGCCCGGCTGGCGGGCGCCGATAGTTCCCGCGGCGCGCTGCTGGTGCACGGGCATCTCGATGTGGTGCCGGCCGAAGCGGCCGAATGGAGCGTGCACCCGTTTTCCGGCGCGATCGAGGATGGCTACGTCTGGGGCCGCGGCGCCGTCGACATGAAGGACATGGTCGGCATGATGATTGTGGTTGCTCGCCACTTTCGACGGGCCGGTATCGTGCCGCCACGCGATCTGGTGTTCGCGTTCGTCGCCGACGAGGAGCACGGCGGCAAATTCGGGTCGCAGTGGCTGGTCGACAACAGACCTGATCTGTTGGACGGCGTCACCGAGGCGATCGGTGAAGTCGGCGGCTTCTCGCTGACCGTGCCCCGCCCCGACGGGGGTGAGCGCCGCCTGTACCTCATCGAAACGGCCGAGAAGGGCATCCAGTGGATGCGGCTGACGGCACGCGGCCGGGCCGGGCACGGCTCGATGGTGCACGATCAGAATGCGGTCACCACCCTTGCTGAAGTGGTCGCCCGGCTAGGCCGTCACCAGTTTCCGCTGGTCTGCACCGACACCGTCGCCCAGTTCCTGGCCGTCGTCGGCGAGGAGACCGGCCTGACCTTCGACCTTGACTCGCCGGATCTGGCCGGGACGATCGACAAGCTTGGTCCGATGGCCCGCATGCTGAAGGCGGTGCTGCACGACACCGCAAACCCAACGATGCTCAAGGCCGGGTACAAGGCCAACGTCGTCCCGGCGACGGCGGAGGCAGTCGTGGACTGTCGCGTGCTACCAGGTCGTCAGGCGGCGTTCGAGGCCGAGATCGACGCGTTGATCGGACCCGACGTGACCCGGGAGTGGATCAGAGATCTGCCGTCATATGAGACCAGCTTCGACGGCGACCTGGTCGACGCCATGAACGCCGCGGTACTGGCGGTCGACCCGGACGGTCGTACGGTGCCTTACATGCTTTCCGGTGGAACGGATGCGAAGGCGTTCGCGCGGTTGGGTATTCGGTGCTTCGGCTTCAGTCCGCTGCGGTTGCCACCGGAATTGGATTTCGCCTCGTTGTTCCACGGCGTCGATGAGCGGGTACCCATCGATGCGTTGCGGTTCGGCACCGAGGTGCTGACCAACTTCCTGACAAACTGCTAGCCGGAAAAGTCGAGGCTAGTCGGAAAATGACGATCACCCGAAAGGACTGACCATGACGTTGCCACCTGACCCGTATGCCGCGTTGCCCAAACTGCCGTCCTTCAACCTGACTTCAACCTCGATCACCGACGGGCAGCCGCTGGCGACACCCCAAGTCAGCGGGATCATGGGCGCGGGCGGGGAGGACGCCAGTCCGCAGCTGGCCTGGTCCGGATTTCCCGGCGAGACCCGCAGCTTCGCGGTGACCGTCTACGACCCCGATGCTCCGACCCTGTCCGGATTCTGGCACTGGGCGGTGGCCAACCTGCCGGCCGACGTCACGGAGTTGCCCGAGGGCGTGGGCGATGGCCGCGAACTCCCGGGTGGCGCACTGACGTTGGTCAACGACGCCGGCATGCGCCGCTACGTGGGTGCAGCCCCGCCTCCCGGGCATGGGGTACACCGCTACTACGTCGCGGTACACGCCGTGACGGTCGAAAAGCTCGACCTCGCCGAGGATGCCAGCCCGGCATATCTCGGATTCAACCTGTTCCAGCACGCGATTGCGCGGGCCGTCCTCTTCGGCACCTACCAGCAGCGTTAAGCGGCGTTCTTCGCCGCCGACCTTGTGCCGGAAGGAAATTCGAAGCCCTAGCTGGGCTGGCGACGTCTTGCCGACCCGACAGCCTCGCGCAGCGAGGAGAACCCGCCGTCATGCAGCCTGCGGGCAATGCCCTTATGTATGTCCTTGGCCCACCAGCCCCCGCCGTAGACGAAGCCGGTGTAGCCCTGCAGCAGCGACGCACCCGCTGTGATGCGATCCCAAGCGTCGTCCGCGGTTTCGATACCGCCCACGCTGATCAGCGCCAACCGATCACCGATCCGGTCATAGAGCCGGCGCAGCACCTGGATAGCGCGGTCCGCCACCGGTGGTCCCGAGATGCCACCGTCACCCAACTGGTCGACCCCCGGCGTGACCAGGCCGTCACGCGACACCGTGGTGTTGGTCGCGACGATGCCGGCCAAGCCCAGCTCGACGGCTAGGTCCGCGATGTCGTCGATGTCGGAGTCGGAGATATCCGGCGCGATTTTCACCAGCACCGGCGTTGAGGTTTCGGCCAGGACGGCTGACAGGATGGGTCGCAGTGACTTGACTGCCTGCAGATCGCGCAGGCCCGGGGTGTTCGGGGAGCTGACATTGACCACCAGATACGACGCCAGCGGGCCGACCAACCGGGCGCTAGCCCGGTAGTCGTCGACCGTGTCGCCGGCCGGGGTCTTTTTGGTCTTGCCGATGTTTACCCCAATCGGCACCTCGGGGCGGTGCCGAGCGAGTCGGATCGCCAGTGCCCCGGCGCCGTGGTTGTTGAACCCCATCCGGTTCAGCAGGGCGCGGTCGTCGGCGAGCCGGAACAAGCGCGGGGCCGGGTTGCCGGGCTGCGGATGCGCTGTGACGGTGCCGATCTCGGCGTAGCCGAAGCCCATCGGGCCCCAAGTGGCCAGTCCGGTACCGTCCTTGTCGAAACCGGCGGCCAGCCCGAGTGGTGCCGGGAAGCGCACCCCAAACACCGTGCTGGCCAACACCGGATCGGTCGGGCCTAGCAGCCGGAGCAAGAGCCGGCGCACTGGCGCAACGGCGGTGATGCCGCGTAGCACGGCAAAAACCAACGTGTGCACGCGTTCGGGCGGGACCAGGAACAACAGCCGGCGTACCGGGCCGTACATCCGATGACGGTCTTCGCGCGGGTCGGCCCCCGCCTTCTGAAGGGTCACAGTTCCGGCTGGTCGCGGCGGCTGATGTCTGAGTCTGCTAAGCGCGATTTCTTGCGGCGCAACAACACCCGCCTGCTGCCGTCGGTATAGAGTCGCACCCGCGTCAGCTCCCAGCCGCGGTACTCAGCCTCGATGGACAGCCGGGTGGACGCGCTGACCCTGGTCACTTCTGGCGGCAGGCGCAACGGCGCCCACTCGTACTCATCGGACATCTCCGCGTCCCAGCCCGCAGGCAACCGGGTCCACCGCGCCGTCGGTCGGCTTGTCAAGGGACACCCGCCGCATGCTCGATGACCTGGACCCCGGCACCGGAGCCCGACACCACGTACAAGGTGTCCGACGCTTCGTCAAAGGCCAACGAATTGGGTTGCTGCACGGTTGGGTAACGCACCTTCTCGACGGGTATTCCGGTGGTCAGATCGTAACCAACGACGGTGTTGGACGCGGTTTGGGATACCCAGGCCAACCGGCGCGACCCGGCCAGTCCGTACGGCGCCTGTCGCACCGGGTAGGCCTGGCGCAAAATCAGCGGGTCCACGCCGTACACCAGCAACTGGCCACCGCGGGTATCCGCGACCAGCACCCGGCCCAGTGGATCGGCGGCCACGGTCGTAGCGCCCTCGCCGGCGCGCAGCGCTTGCTGGACATGACCGTCGGCGTCGATTGTGGTCACCGAAGTCTGGCCACGATCCAGAACAACGGTCGTATTTCCTTGTGTTACAAGGGCATCTACTCGCGCGAAGATCTTGTTCCGACTGGCCACCTTGGCGGTGCCGGGGGCCGGGTCAGATCCTGGTTTCCAGTCCAGGGTGTAGACGGCGCCGTCGGCGCTGCCCAGCACCAGCTTGCCGTCTGCCCGGCGCGCAATCGCGGTGAATTCGGCCTGCGAAGCGTCGGCGACATCCACCCGCGCGATGCGGTCGGCGATCAGGTCGACCGCGAAGTAGCCGCCTCGGGCAGCAAGGTAAATGGTGCCACGGTCGTCGCAGGTCAGCGCGGTTGCAGGCCCCGGCAGAGCAATGACGCGCGGTGCAACAACTGGGTCACCGAAGACCGTGATGGTGGCCGGTGCCGCGGGATCGGCACCGGGGCTGAGAGCCACCAATTGGCGAGTGCCGCCATCGAATAGTGCCGCCCGGGGATGGCCGCCCAGCGGTCGCACTGCACCGGCCGGATCCTGCGACACCGGCGGCGACACCGCCGGTTGTGCCGGTTCGATGGTCGGCGGGTTCGCGGGCGCAAAGGTAGCCAGCGGGTTCGTGGCACACGCCGCGACCACCGGCAAAGCCATGAGAGCGGAAAAAAGTCGTTGAACTGCTTGTTTATGTCGTGTTAGCAACAATCAACCTTCGGATGTGGAACATGAAGCCAAATTCTCAGGAACCCGAACCTGCCAAGTTGCTTCCAATCTCGTCATGTTGCCCACGGAAAATGGTACGGCAGCGGTATTCTCTGGGCATGACCGTCACCGCTGACCGGCATCTCGCAGACAAGCGCGAAGAGTTTGCTGTTGAAGATATATCGACGGGAATATTCGCCAGCGGGTACGGGCAGGTCGGCGATGGTCGTAGTTTCTCCTTCCACATCGAGCACGGCTCGCTGGTCGTCGAAATCTATCGGCCACGCCTGGCCGGCCCGGTGCCGCAGGCTGAGGATGTGGTCGCAAAAGCGGTCCGTGGCGTGGTCGACATCGACCTCACCGACGAACGCAGCTTGGCTGCGGCCGTGCGGGACTCGGTGGCAAGCGCAGCGCCGGTGTTGCGTTAGGCGCATCGGTATCGACCACTCGTAACCAGGTACGGTCGTCGTCGTGACCGCGGTTCCGGCGATGTCCTGGTGGCAAGTGATCGTGTTGGCCGTGGTGCAGGGCTTGACGGAGTTTCTGCCGGTGTCGTCCTCGGGTCACCTGGCGATCATGTCGCGGATCTTCTTCCGCAGCGACGCCGGCGCCTCGTTCACCGCGGTGAGCCAATTAGGCACCGAGGCTGCAGTATTGGTCTACTTTGCGCGCGATATTGTCCGCATCGTCAGGGCCTGGTTCAACGGACTGATCGTGAAGTCACATCGCAACGCGGACTATCGGCTGGGCTGGTACGTCATCATCGGGACAATCCCGATCTGCATTCTGGGCCTGCTCTTCAAGGACGAAATCCGGTCGGGCGTCCGCAACCTCTGGGTTGTGGTGACGGCCCTGGTGGTGTTTTCGGGGGTGATCGCACTCGCCGAATACGTGGGGCGCCAGAGTCGTGACATCGAGCGGCTGACCTGGCGGGATGCCGTGGTGGTCGGTATTGCACAGACCCTGGCGCTGGTCCCCGGGGTCTCCCGGTCTGGGTCGACGATCAGCGCCGGACTGTTTCTTGGACTCGATCGTGAACTGGCCGCCCGCTTCGGGTTCTTGCTGGCCATTCCAGCGGTGTTCGCCTCCGGGTTGTTCTCGTTGCCCGACGCATTCCACCCGGTAACCGAGGGGATGAGCGCTACCGGACCACAGTTGTTGGTGGCCACGCTGATCGCGTTCGTTCTCGGTCTGGCCGCGGTGGCCTGGTTGCTGCGGTTTCTGGTGCGGCACAACATGTATTGGTTCGTGGGCTACCGGGTGCTGTTCGGGCTGGGCATGCTCGTGGCGCTGGCCACCGGAACGGTGGCCAGCACATGACCGTCATCCTGTTACGCCATGCCCGGTCCACCTCGAACACCGCGGGAGTTCTTGCCGGCCGTTCGGAGGGAATCGACCTCGACGAAAAGGGCCGCGAGCAGGCCGCAGGGCTGATCGATCGAATCGGTGACCTGCCGATCCGGGTGGTGGCGTCTTCTCCGCTGCTGCGCTGCCGGCGCACCGTGGAACCGCTGGCCGAGGCGCTGTGCCTGGAGCCGCTCATCGACGACCGGCTCTCCGAAGTCGACTACGGCGAATGGACGGGCCGAAAAATCGGTGACCTGGTCAACGAGCCACTGTGGCGGGTGGTCCAAGCCCACCCCAGTGCGGCGGTGTTTCCCGGCGGTGAGGGTTTGGCGCAGGTGCAAATCCGCGCCGTGGCCGCCGTCCGCGAACACGACCGGCGGCTGGCCTTGGAATATGGGGGAGAGCACGGGAACGACGTGCTGTGGCTGGCCTGTACCCACGGCGATGTCATCAAGGCGGTGATCGCTGACGCGTTCGGTATGCATTTGGACGGCTTCCAGCGAGTCACCGCCGACCCGGGTTCGGTGAGTATCGTCCGCTACACGCGCCTGCGCCCGTTCGTGTTGCACGTCAACCACACTGGCGCACGGCTCGCGCCCGTTTTGCGGGCCGCGGCGCCCACCGAAGGCGGGTCGCAGAACGGGACGCAGCGTGAGCCGAACGCTCCGGTGCCATCCGGCGACGCGGTGATCGGCGGTTCCACGGAATAACTTTGGCCGAGAGCGCATGTGTCTGTACCCGACACGCCGGGACCTACCGGCATTCTGTGCACTCTCGTGCAGGCGGTGCGCGAGAAGCGGCCGTACATGCGCGCGTACGAATCACGCGGCGAACGCGTCTGCGCGGTATTTTGGAGGTGCCATGGCCCGTGCAATTCACGTATTCCGTACACCCGACCGCTTCGTCGCCGGGACCGTTGGACAGCCCGGAAATCGCACCTTCTACATACAGGCGGTACACGACTCCCGGGTGGTTTCGGTGGTCCTGGAGAAACAGCAGGTTGCGGTGCTCGCCGAGCGCATCGGAGCGCTGCTGTTCGAGGTTAATCGCCGGTTCGGCACCCCGGTGCCCCCGGAGCCCACGGAGATCGATGACCTCAGCCCCCTGATCACGCCGGTGGACGCCGAGTTTCGGGTCGGGACGATGGGGCTGGGCTGGGATTCGGAGGCGCAGAGCGTCGTGGTTGAACTGTTGGCCGTCACCGACGCGGAGTTCGATGCCTCCGTCGTGCTCGACGACACCGAGGAAGGGCCCGACGCGGTGCGGGTATTTCTGACGCCGGAGTCGGCCCGACAATTCGCCACCCGGTCCTACCGCGTCATCTCTGCGGGACGTCCGCCGTGCCCGCTTTGCGATGAACCGCTGGACCCTGAGGGACACATCTGTGCGCGCGCCAACGGTTACCGGCGCGATGTGCTGCTCGGGTCTGACGATGACCCCGAAGGATGACGAGCGTGAGGTGTTGCGGGACGGCGAGCTGACAGTCCTCGGACGCATCCGCTCGGCTAGCAACGCCACCTTTTTGTGTGAGTCAACGCTACGTCAGCGCAGCGTGCACTGCGTCTACAAGCCGGTCGCGGGCGAGCAGCCGTTGTGGGATTTCCCGGACGGCACGCTGGCCGGCCGCGAACTCGGCGCCTATCTGGTCTCGGCGCAGTTGGGCTGGAACCTTGTGCCGTACACGATCATTCGGGACGGACCGGCGGGTGTGGGGATGTTGCAGCTATGGGTGCAGCAACCCGGCGACGTGGCCGATTCCGACCCCCTGCCCGGACCTGACCTGGTCGACCTGTTTCCCGCCCGCAAGCCGCGACCGGGCTATCTGCCGGTGCTCCGCGCCTACGACTACGCCGGCGACGAGATCATCCTGATGCACGCAGACGACATCCGGTTGCGCCGGATGGCGGTCTTCGACGTGCTCGTCAACAACGCTGACCGCAAAGGCGGCCACATCCTGCGCGGCCTTGATGGCCAGGTGTACGGGGTCGACCATGGATTGTGCCTGCACGTCGAGAACAAGCTGCGCACCGTCCTGTGGGGCTGGGCCGGTAAGCCGATTGACGACCAAATTCTGGAGGCGGTCGCCGGATGCGTCGACGCTCTCGGGGATTCGCTCGCCGACGCGCTGACCGGTCGGATCACCCGCGAAGAAGTCGGTGCGCTGCGGCGACGTGCACAGGCGCTGCTGGCCAATCCGGTGATGCCCGGACCGAACCGGCATCGCTCCATACCGTGGCCGGCGTTTTAGGCCGGCTGCAAACGCTAGCCCGCCCCGGCTATCCCGGGTAGACCAAGCAGCAATCCGCCCCTGCCACCGGTGCCGCCGGGAGTCCCGCCAGCTGCTCCGACTGAAGAGTTGCCGCCGTTGCCCTGGCGGGCGCCTACAGCGGATTCTCCCAGCGCAGATCCTTGAAGCGTGCGAAGTCGGTGTCGTTGGAGTAAAGGGTCAGGCCGTGCTCGATGGCCAGAGCGGCCAGCATCGCGTCTGGGATCAGATTGCCCCTGACGTCGTGGGTCACGATGAGCTGGCCGAGGATTCGGGCGTATTCCGGTCCTGGTTCCGGGATCCATGCGACCGGTGCGGCTAGCCAACTATCGACGATGTCGA
The DNA here is from genome assembly GCF_963853665.1 of Mycobacterium decipiens. Classification (NCBI taxonomy): domain Bacteria; kingdom Bacillati; phylum Actinomycetota; class Actinomycetes; order Mycobacteriales; family Mycobacteriaceae; genus Mycobacterium; species Mycobacterium decipiens. The sequence goes on along the minus strand of NZ_OY970459.1, from coordinate 3,078,807 downwards.
ATGCCGCCTTCGGGATGAGCGGTCGCGGAAATGCGCGCGGATGAGTCCCGATGCGCAGAAAGGCGGCCAGGCTCTGCCACGGCAGGCCAACCCGCCGGGATCCGTTGAGCTGGGCCGAAAGCCAGTCGAGCGCGGCGTGGTGCTGTGCGGCACGTTCGTCGACAGCGTAGAGCAGCAGGTTGGCGTCAATTAGCATCAGCGGCCGGCCGGGCCGTCCAGCGTTTCGATCGCATCGCCGATATTGGAGTAGTCGATGCCCTCGCCCATGTCGTATGTCTGCTGCTGAAATCGTTGTGTGACTTGCCTTTTCGTGAGGCCGGCACGGATCAGTTCGTTGACGGCTTCGCTCAGCCCGATCGAACGCTCCCGCCGCACGCGCTGTACCGCAGCGGCGACGTCGTCGGCGAGGCTGACCGTAGTTCGCATAGTGATGCTAATTGTAAGTCATCGTGATGCTGCACCCGTTCGGCAACAGGTCTGCTCAGCTCGGCGATACTGAAGCGGTGAGCCCCGCCGCACATGATCTGACGCACGACCTGACAGACGCTGCGCTGGCCGCCGATCTGGCGGCGGACGCGGGAAAGCTGTTGCTGCAGGTGCGCGAGGAGATCGGTTTCGATGAGCCATGGACGCTCGGCGAGGCCGGTGACCACCGGGCAAACTCGCTGCTGCTGCGACGGCTGCGGGCCGAGCGGCCGGGCGATGCAGTGCTCAGCGAGGAAGCCCACGACGATCTGAAACGGCTGAAATCCGACCGGGTGTGGATCATCGACCCGTTGGACGGCACCCGCGAGTTCTCCACACCGGGGCGCGACGACTGGGCGGTGCACATTGCGTTGTGGCGACGTCCCACCAACGGCCGGCGCGAGATCACCGACGCCGCGGTGGCGTTGCCGGCCCGCGGAAACACGGTGTATCGCACCGATACCGTGACCTCCGGAGCCGCGCCGGTCGGTGTTCCGAGCACCTTGCGGATCGCCGTGAGCGCTACCCGGCCACCGGTAGTCCTGCACCGAATCCGGCAGACGCTCGCGATCCAACCGGTGTCTATCGGTTCGGCGGGGGCCAAAGCGATGGCCGTGATCGATGGTCACGTCGACGCCTACCTGCACGCTGGTGGCCAATGGGAATGGGATTCGGCGGCGCCGGCTGGCGTGCTATTGGCCGCTGGCATGCACGCTTCGCGGCTCGACGGATCGCCGTTGCAATACAACCGGCGCGACCCGTACCTGCCGGATCTGCTGATGTGTCGAGCCGAGGTGGCGCCAATTCTGCTCGGCGCCATTCGCGAGGTGTGGCGCTGACCGGCACCCGTCTCAGCCCGCTGCGCGTGCTGCTCGGAAGGCGGGGGTCGCCGGGCCGTTTAAAGTCGAGACATGCAGTCGTGGTCATGCCCGCCGGTTCCGGCGTTGCCCGGACGAGGCCCGCAGCTACGGCTGTATGACACCGCCGACCGGCAAGTGCGCCCTGTCGCGGCAGGTTCTCCGGCCACCATGTACGTCTGCGGGATCACCCCCTATGACGCGACCCATCTGGGCCACGCCGCCACCTATCTGACGTTTGACCTGATCCATCGGCTGTGGCTGGACCTCGGTCACGACGTGTACTACGTACAGAACGTCACCGACGTCGACGATCCGTTGTTCGAGCGCGCGGACCGCGACGGCGTCGACTGGCGCGACCTTGCCGAGAGCGAGGTCGCCCTGTTCCGCGAGGACATGGCGGCGCTGCGAGTACTGCCGCCACACGACTACGTGGGGGCGACCGAGGCGGTCGCCGAGATGGTCGAGCTAATCGAAAAGATGCTGGCCTCCGGGGCAGCCTACGTCGTCGACCCGGAAATCGGGGAATACCCGGACGTTTACTACCGTTCTGACGCCACCCTGCAGTTCGGATACGAGTCGGGGTACGACCGCGACACCATGCTGCGGCTGTACGAGCAGCGTGGCGGCGACCCGCGGCGGCCCGGCAAGACCGACGAGCTCGACGCCTTGTTGTGGCGGGCCGCGCGGCCCGGAGCGCCCAGCTGGCCGTCGCCGTTCGGGGCTGGCCGACCGGGCTGGCATGTCGAATGCGCGGCGATCGCGCTGAGTCGTATCGGAAGCGGCCTGGACATCCAGGGCGGTGGCAGCGACCTGATCTTTCCGCACCACGAGTTCACCGCTGCGCACGCCGAATGTGTCAGCGGCGAACGGCGGTTCGCGCGGCACTACGTGCACGCCGGGATGATCGGCTGGGACGGGCACAAGATGTCGAAGAGCCGCGGCAACCTGGTGCTGGTGTCGGCGCTGCGCGCCCAGGGCGTTGAGCCGTCGGCGGTTCGGCTGGGTCTGCTCGCCGGGCATTACCGAGCCGACCGGTTCTGGAGCCAGCAACTGCTTGACGAGGCGACCGCCCGGTTGCACCGCTGGCGCACCGCGACCGCGCTTCCTGCCGGTCCGGACGCCCTCGACGTTATCGCCCGGGTGCGCCGGTACCTGGCTGATGACCTCGATACCCCCAAAGCGATTGCCGCACTGGACGGTTGGGTCACCGATGCGGTGGAGTACGGTGGCCACGATGCCGGGGCGCCGAGGTTAGTGGCAACCGCGATCGATGCGCTGCTGGGGGTGGACCTGTAGTGGACCCATAGGTGCCGTGGCGGTACGTTTTCGGCCATGACATCGTTGCAGGGGAAAGTCGTGTTCATCACAGGTGGGGCCCGGGGAATCGGGGCTGAGGTCGCTCGGCGACTGCACAACAAGGGCGCCAAACTGGTGCTGACCGATGTGGACAAATCCGAGTTGGCCGTGATGACCGCTGAACTCGGCGGCGACGAGCGCCTGCTCACCGTGGTGGCCGACGTGCGTGATCTGTCCGCCATGCAGGCGGCAGCCGATCAGGCCGTCGAACGGTTCGGCGGCATCGACGTCGTGCTGGCCAACGCCGGCATCTCCAGCTACGGCTCGGTGCGGCAGATCGACCCGGAGGCGTTCCGCCGGGTGTTGGACGTCAACTTGCTGGGTAACTTCCACACGGTGCGGGCGACGTTGCCCGCGCTGATCGATCGCCGTGGTTACGTACTGATCGTCTCGTCGCTTGCCGCGTTCGCGGCGGCACCGGGGATGGCGCCGTACGACGTATCGAAGGCGGGGAACGAGCATCTCGCCAACGCGTTGCGACTGGAGGTCGCCCACCTGGGCGTTCGTGTCGGCTCGGCGCACATGTCGTGGATCGACACCGCATTGGTTCGCGACACCAAGTCCGACCTGCCTGCGTTCGCCGAGTTACTCGCGAGCCTTCCTTGGCCGTTGCACAAGACCACCCCGGTCAACAAGTGTGCTGCCGCGTTCGTCAAAGGCATTGAAGGCCGCCAGGACCGCGTGTACTGCCCGGGTTGGGTGCGCCTGTTCCGTTGGCTCAAGCCGGTGTTGTCCACCCGGGTCGGCGAGCGTCCCATCCGCAAAGCCGCGGCCGAGCTGATGCCCCGGATGGACGCCGAGGTCGCCGCGCTCGGTCGCTCCAGTAGCGCCTACAACGAAGCGTTGGAGAAGCACTAGCGCGCCTTTGGCAGGGGCGGCTAAACGCAGGACGGGTAGGGCCGTGCCGCGCTACGATCCGCGTCGTTGACTGGGCATACGGTTGACCAGGCAGATGGCCGGATGAGCGCGCGTGGGGCGGAGACAACATGTCCTTTGTGATCGTGTTACCCCCAGTTTTGACGGCGGCGGCGTCGGATTTGGCGGGGATCGGCTCGGCGTTCAGCGCGGCCAACGCCTTGGTGATGGGCCCTACGACGGGGTTGGCGGCGGCCGCCGCCGATGAGGTGTCGACGGGTATCGCGGCGCTGTTCGACGCGCATGCACAGACGTACCAGGAGATCGGTGCGCAGGCGGCGGTGTATCACGCGCAGTTTGTGGCGGCCCTGACCTCGGGTGCGCGTTGGTATGCGGCCGCCGAGGCAGCCAGTGCCTCGCCGATGCAGGAGGCGCTTAATTTGATCAACGGGCCCACCCAGGCGTTGTTGGGCCGCCCGTTGATTGCTGACGGCGCCACTGGTGGGCCCGGGCAGGCCGGCGGGCTTGGCGGGTTGCTGTTCGGCAATGGCGGCACCGGCGGGGCTGGTGCGCCGGGCAGGCCGGCGGCAGTGGGGGTAGTGCGGGGTTGTTCGGTAACGGCGGCAGTGGTGGGGCCGGCGGTGCCGGCGCGGCCGGCGGTAACGGCGGCCCAGGCGGACTGCTATACGGCAATGGGGGCGCCGGTGGTCGAGGCGGGGTAGCCGCGGCGGGCATTAATGGCGGCATTGCCGGGTACGGCGGCAACGGCGGTAACGCCAACTGGTTTGGCAATGGCGGAAGTGGCGGGCAAGGCGGTGGCGGCCTGGCCGGGACAGAGGGAGTCAATCCCATTCCCAGCGCCGACACCGCTGGAACTGGGTCAAAGGGTACCGATGTCATCGAGGATGCGGCTGACGCTACCGGCGGCAACGGGGGACCTGGCGCTACCGGTGACATCGACGAAACCGGCGGCACCGGTGGTAAAGGCGGGCTTGGCTCAAGCTTCAGCGGGGTAGGCCGTGGCGGTGAGGGGGGGCGCGGGTGGTCCCGGGGGCGATGGTGGCATGGGCGGCCAAGGTGGGCGCGGTGAATCGCTGGCCAGTGGCGCCTTCGGTGGCGCTGGCGGTAGGGGTGGGGACGCCATGGCCGCCGGCGGCTCCGGCGGTAATGGCGGAGAAGGCGGGTCCGCCGCCTCCGGGGACAATAACGCCTTCGCGGGCGTTGGCGGTGATGGCGGTTTCGGCCACGCCAGTGACGTGTCCGGCGGCAACGGTGGCATTGGTGGCGTTGGTGGCGACGGTGGTCGTGGTGGGCTGTTGGTCGGCGCCGGTGGCACTGGCGGCATGGGAGGCGTCGGCGCCCCCGGTGGCGGTGGCGGCGACGGCGGGACGGGTGGGGGCGCCGAAGAGGTTTTGGGGGGTAACGCCTTCGCTGGCCGTGGTGGTTTTGGGGGCAACGGTGACACCGGAGCCTCCGGTGGCATGGGCGGGATCGGGGGTCAGGGCGGTGCCGGCGGGGCCGGCGGGCTCCTTATCGGTACTGGGGGCCCGGGGGTGTGGGCGGGCTTGGTGGCGCCGGCGGGGCAGGGAGCTACCTGATCGGCCGGCCGGGCGCCGTCGGTACCACGGGTGAAGGTGGGGACGGCGGGGTGGGTGGCACCGGCGGTGTGCGTGGCCAGGGCGGTATGGCAGGGACGCCGGGCGGCAAGGCCGGCAATCTCGGAAATCCGGGCAATCCCGGAAGCCCCGGCTCGGATGGCTGACTCCGTTGAGGCGCCGGGAACTTCGGGCTAGCGTCCGAACCCGGGGCGGCGGCGACGAAGATAACGCTCGAATTCGGCGGCCAGAGCGTCGCCGTCGATCTTGCCCAGAGTGTCATTCACATCGACCTCGGCGTCGCCGTGCTGCTCCAGCGACTGCACGTAATCGGCCAGTTCTTCGTCGTCGGCGGTCATCTCGGTGATCTCGCGCTCCCACGCCTCGGCCAGCGCTGGCAGATCGGCCAACGGCACCTCAACGTCGAGCACGTCCTCGACGCGGCGCAGCAACGCCACCGTCGCCTTGGGGTTCGGTGGGTGCGACACATAGTGCGGTACTGCCGCCCAGAACGTCACCGCCGGGATACCGGCCGCCACGCATGCATATTGGAACACCCCGGCGATGCCGGTCGGGCCCTCGTAGCGCGTTTCCTGCAGACCGAATGACCGCGCGGATTCGGGGGAGTAGGCCGCACCCGAGACGGGCACCGGCCGGGTATGAGGTGTGTCGGCGAGCAGCGCCCCAAGGATCACGACGTTGTCGACGTTGAGCTTGTCGATGATCGCCAGCAGCTCGGCGCAAAATGCGCGCCAGCGCATGTTCGGCTCCACCCCGTCCAGCAACACGACATCGCGGTCGCTTCCGGGTGGGCGGCAGTGTGAGATCCGCATCGCCGGCCATTCCAGCTCCCGGGTGACCCCGTCGACTTGGCGGATGAGCGGGCGATTCACCTGGTAGTCGTAGTAGGCCTCATCGTCGATCTCGACGATCGGAAGCGCCTTCCAGATGGCAGCCAGGTGGCCCACCGCATCGCTGGCTGCGTCGCCGGCATCGTTCCAGCCCTTAAACGCCGCTACGACCACGGTGTTGTGCAGTTCGGGCAGCGCTTCACTGCCATCCTGCGCGGTCATCTAGCCAGACTACGACCTTCCTGCCCGGCGACGAGGCGGACCGGTCGGCTGCGACATTCGTGGTGCTGCGATGTCTTGTTACATTCGCTACATTGGCCGCTACCCGGATGGGCACTCGTGGTGCCCGCAAACGAGCGACCCGCCCGCGACACACAATGTGCGCGGCGCCACCCGGCACCCGGGCGACGGGGCGTCGATTGTCGCGGGGAGGTGGACAAATGGTGTCTCTGTCGGCGCAAACACGTGTGGTCGCTGTGACCAATGTGGTGGCGCTGGCCGGTGGCATCGATGGCGAGAGGCTTGCTGAGCTAACTGTCAGAGCGCTTTCAAGCACTGTTGGTTTTGCATAGGCCGGCTATCCTTCCCGATCGGACCACCCAACGCCGCCGTCGCGAATGAGCTGTTCGCGGCCAACTCCTATCGTGATTGCCTTGGGATCGGGCGATGTCGGCCGAGGACCCCGATGTCGTCGAAGACTATTTCAAGCTTGGCTACCGGGGTGCGCGCTTCGCTTCCGGGTATCGCGCCTGCCCGGAACAGGAGGATCGCGCCAAGATGATGGAGCTGCCCGGGCCCGAACGCATCGTTGTGACGTTGTCTGAGGAGTTGCAGCTGCATCCTGAGCAGTCGACCGACGCGTTCGACCTACACCACCGGCAGAACCAAGTACATCAACGTCTAGGCTGGCCCGTTCCAGGTGTGCGGCAGCATCGGCTCCTGCGAAACGGCGGCGAATTCACCCGCGCCCTGGTGAGTGAGTCCTTTTGCTTGTCCGGCAGCCGATTTCGGGATGGTTCCGGCCAACCCGAGGGCCTTTAACCCACGATCGCTGGCTGCGGCCGGTCCGGTCGCCGGTCCCTCGGACATGGTCATGCGCCCGTCGTCTGCCGGGAACTCGAAGCGGTGCTGCCGGAAGCGTCGCTGTAGTTTCGCTGTTCTCCCGCTGCTGGCCTCGACTTGGTCGCCGGGCAGTTTGGCCGGGGGTGCGGCGGCATCCGCGGTGACACCCGTGCGTGCTGTTGTCTTGGCGGTCGGGGTGAACCCTTCCCCGTCGGGACCGCCGACCGCGTAAAGGTCTTGGGCGGCCCCGGATCCGGGAGTCGAGGGTGCCCCGGATGCCGCGGACGCGGTCGGAGCGGGAGCGGGAGCGGGGGCGGGGGCAGTCGGGCTGGCGCCCGCCCCGGTGACTCCGGTGGCTGCGGGCCAGTTTTGCTGGCCGGGTCCATCGGAGTGCACACCTGCCACCGCTGGTAGTGCCGGTTCTGATACCGCACCGAGCCCGGCAAGCCCGGTCAGCCCGGCCAGCCCGGTCAGCCCGGCGGGCAACAGGACAGGACTCGCCACCGGAAGAAACGGCCCGAAGTAGATCATCGGGTCCAGCACCAGGTAGGCGAGAAACGTGAAGACCGGGCCGGACACGAACGAGATGAACCAGTCCAATACCTGGGCGATGAGGTTGCCGAGTGGTCCCGGCAGCAGCTCAACAGCAAGGTAGCGAAGCAGGTCCAGGCAATCCTTGAGTAGCTGCAGGATCAATTTGGTCGGGTCGGGGAAGCCGCCGCTGGCCGCCGAGGTGGCCGCACTGGTCACTATTTTCGGTGCGGGCGGTGTGGTCGGGGTTGCCGCCACGCTTTCTTGCGCTACGGCTTGGTAGACGCTCATGGCGGTGGCGGCCTGGATCCACATGCGGAGGTAGTCGGCCTCGTTGTGGGCGATGGGGATGGTGTTGACGCCGAAGAAGTTGGTGGCCACCAGGGCTGCGTGCACGGCGTGGTTGGCCACCAACTCGGCGAACGTAGGCATGGCCCCCAACGCGGACGTGTACCCGGCGGCAGCCGCTTCGTGGGCGGTGGCCGCGGCGGTGGCCGCCGCTGCCGCTTGGGTTAGCCAAAGGAGGAACCGTTGATGTGCGGCGACGAACTGGTCGGCGCTCGGCCCGTCCCACGAGCTTGCCTGCACCGCAGCGAGCACACTCGCGAGTTCTGTTGCAATTTCGGTGTATTGCGCGGCCAGTGCGCGCCACGCGCCGGCCGCGGCCAGCAGCGGACCGGGACCAACACCCGTGGACAGCCATGCTGAAGGCACCTCTGGTGGAAGTGCGAACCATATTGGGATGATCACGGTCGGCCGCCCCTTCGAACCAGAAACAAGGTTAGCCTAACCTACATTAGGATGCCCTAATGTGCGCGCCGTGTGGGTGGGTGTGCCGTTAAACCGCCGTGACTTTGCTCGCGGGTACGTGACACAATCGCTGGCCGTGAAGACCTTCGAGGATCTGTTCGCCGAACTCGGCGAGCGTGCTCGCACCCGGCCGGCCGGCAGCGCCACGGTGGCTGCATTGGACGCTGGCATACACGCTCTGGGCAAGAAGATTCTGGAGGAGGCCGGCGAGGTGTGGCTGGCCGCCGAGCACGAACCCGATGAAGCACTGGCCGAGGAGATCAGCCAGTTGCTGTACTGGACGCAGGTGTTGATGATCTCCCGTGGACTGTCCCTCGACGACATTTATCGGAAACTGTGAGCATGTTGCGGGTGGCGGTTCCCAACAAAGGTGCGCTGAGCGAGCCGGCGGCCGAGATCCTCGCGGAGGCCGGCTATCGGCGTCGCACCGATTCCAAGGACCTGACGGTCGTCGATCCCGCCAACAATGTCGAGTTCTTCTTCTTGCGGCCCAAAGATATTGCCATATATGTCGGTTCGGGAGAGCTCAACTTCGGGATCACCGGACGCGACCTGGTACGTGATTCCGGTGCGCCGGTCCGGGAACGCCTGGCCCTGGGCTTCGGATCGTCCAGCTTCCGGTATGCCGCTCCCGCCGGCCGGGACTGGACGACGGCTGACCTGGCCGGCAAGAGGATTGCCACCGCCTATCCGAATCTGGTTCGAAAAGATCTGGCCGCCAAGGGCATCGAAGCAACGGTCATCAGACTCGACGGCGCCGTGGAGATCTCGGTGCAACTTGGCGTGGCCGACGCGATCGCCGACGTGGTGGGGTCCGGTCGCACCCTGGGCCTGCATGATCTGGTGGCCTTTGGTGAGCCGCTGTGCGATTCGGAGGCGGTACTCATCGAGCGGGACGGTGCCGACGACCATGACCGCAGCCCCGAACAAAGCCAAGCCACGACCGCGCGCGATCAACTGGTCGCTCGGGTGCAGGGCGTGGTGTTCGGCCAGCAGTATCTGATGCTCGATTACGACTGCCCGCGCTCGGCACTGGACAAGGCCACGTCGATCACACCGGGGCTGGAGTCGCCGACCATCGCCCCACTCGCCGACCCGAACTGGGTCGCGATCCGTGCGCTGGTGCCGCGCCGGGACGTCAACGGCATCATGGACGAGCTGGCCACCATCGGGGCCAAGGCGATTCTGGCTTCGGACATCAGGTTCTGCCGATTCTGATCGCGCGGTAGGTATCCGGGGGGCCGTTGCTGTGTTAGCGTCCCGCTAGGGCCGATTGCCCAGATACATCATGGGCGTCCCCTAATCGTCGCCAGGCTGTTCGTCTGTCTCAGGAGGGATCGCTGTGACGCATATCCTTGTCCTACTGCTGGCTTTGCTCATCGGTGTCGTCGCCGGGTTGCGTTCCCTGACGGCTCCCGCCGTGGTTTCCTGGGCCGCCTTTCTCAGCTGGATCAACCTGCATGGAACCTGGGCATCCTGGGTGGGCAATTTCGTGACGGTGGCGATTCTCAGCGTTCTTGCGGTCGCCGAACTCGTCAACGACAAGCTTCCCAAGACGCCACCGCGCACCGCGGCGCCGGTGTTCGCCGTGCGGATCATCCTGGGCGCGTTCGCCGGCGCGGCGATCGGCACCGCGTGGGGGTACCGGTGGGGCGGACTCGGCGCCGGCGTTATCGGTGCTGTGCTTGGCACCATGGGCGGTTACAAGGCGCGTACCGCGCTGGTGGCTGCCCGCGGCGGCCAGGACCTGCCGATCGCGCTGTTGGAGGATTCGATCGCGGTCCTGGGTGGCTTCGCCATCGTCGCGGCGGCCGCGGCTCTGTGACGCGGGGTTTCGCTGCGGCACAAGCCTTCGACGCAATCATTGTTGGTGCCGGCCAGGCCGGGCCGCCGCTGGCTGGCCGGCTTACCGCGGCGGGGCAGCGGGTCGCGATGGTGGAGCGCAAACTGGTCGGCGGCACCTGCGTCAATACCGGATGTATCCCGACCAAGACGCTGGTGGCAAGCGCGCACGCCGCCCAATTGGCCCGCCGCGGCGCGGAATACGGGGTCGGGACCGGACCGATCAGCGTGGACATGGCGAAAGTCAAGGCGCGCAAAGACGACATCATGCTCAAGGACCGCAGGGGTGTCGAGGCCTGGTTGGACGGTATGAACGGCTGCACAATCTTTCGCGGGCATGCCCGTTTCGAGGATCCACACACCCTAAAAGTCGGTGATAACGTCCTGCGGGCTGACCGGGTTTTTCTCAACGTCGGTGGCCGAGCGGTAATACCGGAAATCCCGGGGCTCTCCGAGGTCGACTTCCTCACCAACGTGTCCATCCTCGAACTCGACATGCTGCCCGATCATCTCGTCATCGTCGGTGGCGGCTACATCGCGCTGGAGTTCGCGCAGATGTATCGTCGCTTCGGGGCGCGGGTGACCGTTGTGGAGCGGGGCCCGCGGCTGGCATCCCGTGAAGACGAAGATGTTTCGGCCACCATCAGAGAGATATTGGAGGCCGAAGGGATTGATGTCGTCGTTGGCGCCGACGATATGCGGATCACCAATCGCGACAAGGGTTTCGAGTTGAGGACCCGTGCCGGCGCCACCCCGATTCCGGGGAGTCACCTGCTGCTGGCGGTGGGGCGGCGGCCCAACACCGACGACCTAAGCCTGGAGGCGGCCGGTGTGCAGACCGACGCCCGTGGGTACATCGTCGTGGACGATCAATGTAAGACGAACGTCGACCACATTTGGGCGATGGGGGACTGCAATGGCAAGGGCGCTTTCACCCACACTTCGTATAACGATTACGAGATCGTCGCCGCCAACCTGCTCGACGGTGATCCGCGTCGGGTCAGCGACCGGATCATCACCTATGCCCTCTACATCGACCCGCCGCTGGGGCGCGCCGGAATGACTGCCAACCAGGTTCGCGCATCGGGTCGCAAGGCACTGGTCGGCAAGCGGCCGATGACCAGGGTCGGCCGAGCCGTGGAAAAGGGTGAGACGCAAGGCTTTATGAAGGTGGTGGTCGACGCCGACACCAACGAGATCCTGGGAGCGGCCATCCTTGGCGTCGGCGGTGATGAGGCCATTCACGCCATCCTGGACGTCATGTCAGCCAAAGCGCCTTACACCACGCTGTCGCGCACGATGCATATCCACCCCACGGTTAGCGAGCTCGTTCCGACGATGCTGCAAGAGCTGTCGCCATTGGACTAGTGGCGATCGCAAGCGCGGCGTAGCCGGGCGTAGCGGGTCGCCACCGTCGGACTAGTGCGATCGCAAGCGCGGCGTAGCCGGGCGTAGCGGGTCGCCACCGTCGGACTAGTGCGATCGCAAGCGCGGCGTAGCCGGGCGTAGCGGGTCGCCACCGTCGGACTAGTGCGATCGCAAGCGCGGCGTAGCCGGGCGTAGCGGGTCGCCACCGTCGCACGCGCAACTCACCTGCGCCGGACCAGGATCGTCTGGGCCGAGGTCCCAACAAACCCCGCCTTGTCGAAAACCTCCGCGGTAGTTACCCCCACGCCGTCGGGCCCGATCGACGCGCGTGCGCGCAGCGCGAAATCACTGCCGGTTGGCAGTCGGTGCAGATGGATCACCGTGTCGGTGTTCAGGAAAAAGAACTCGTTGGGATCCAGGATCGCGCCCACACCGTTGGCGCAATCCGCCACGGCGGCAAGGCGCTGCAGCGCAGACGTCGGTTCGGTGTCGACGATATGCGCCAGCGGGCTAAACCAGGACACGCTGGGTGATTGCGCATCCACGCGTTGCGGGCGCCAGTCGAGCGCGTCGAAATAGCCGCGGGCAGCAGCGAAGACGGCTGGACGTGGTTCGGTGGGTCCCTCCACTAATGGGGGGTACCGGTCAGCTGCGATGTCGGCGGTGTCGCTGACTGCCAGGAGCCACGCTGTCACCCGCGCGACCACACGATCGGCAAGCAACTCCGCGACAATCATGCAGACGCGCGAACCCGGACGCTGTACCCAGGCCCGGGCCCGCACCGGGGTCACCGGAATCGCTCCGAGGATGTCCAGGCTAAGTCTGCCGATCCGCAGGTCAGATCCCACCGACAGGTCCTCGATCAGCTTTGTCAGCAGCGCCAACGGCGGTGAGCCATGCTGAATTTCGGGGTCCCAGTTGCTTCGGGTGTAGTCGGTGGGGGCGAACGACTGATAGTCACCATCGCCGGAGCGGCGGCGGTAGTAGCAGCCGATCATGCCGCCGGCTCGGTCGGGCGCCGCGCAGTCTCGGGTTGCCCGTGATCCGGCCACCCCGGATACGGCGGCGGCGTCCCGCCGAATGCCGGGCAATGCTCTTGGTGCGGGCACCAGTCGCACAACCGTGACGGGCTGGGACGGAAATCGCCTGTTTCTGCTGCGGATTGGATCGCGCGCCAAATCGCCATCAACGTCTTCTCGAAACGCAGCAGCTCGTCGCGGTCCGGGGAGTAGTCGAGCAGCTGGCCGTCGGCCAGATAGATGAGCCGCAGCCTGGTGGGCAGCACGCCGCGTGACCGAAATAGCGCCACCGCGTAGAACTTCATTTGGAACATCGCCTTGAACTCGGCCAGCGCTCGCGCGGCCGGGGGCGCCTTGCCGGTCTTATAGTCGACCACCCGCGTCTCGCCGGTGGCGGCGACGTCGATCCGGTCGATAATTCCGCGCAGCAGCGTGCCGTCGGCCAGTTCGACCTCCACGCGCTGTTCGCAGCTGTGCGGGTCGAACCGAGTCGGATCTTCCAGCCGGTAGTAGCCGGACAGCAACGCGCGGGCATTCTCGAGCAGTTGCGTTCGCTGTCCGGGGTCCAGCTGGCCCGCCAGCTCGGGCTCCGCGGCGACCATCTGGTCCCACGCGGGCTCCACCAGCGACTTCGCCGTGTCTGGGCCGCGCAACGCCGCCGGTAGGCCGTAGAGTCGCTCAAGCGCGGCGTGCACCACGGACCCGCGTAGCTGTGCCGCCGACGGCGCCTCGGGCAGCCGGTCGATCGCGCGGAACCGGTATAGCAGCGGGCACTGCTTGAAGTCGGCCGCCCGCGACGGTGACAACGCCGGCCGTGGCGGGAGTGGCTCCGGCTGGTCGGTCATGCCCGCAGCCTAGGGCGGGTCGCCGACAACCCCGAGCACCGGCTGCGGCGAGTCGGCTGGCACGCTAGACGGCGTGTCAGCAACCGGCCCGTTCACCGTCGGCGAACGTGTTCAGCTCACCGATGCCAAGGGCCGCCACTACACGATGTCGCTCACGCCCGGCAGCGAGTTTCACACCCATCGCGGCGCGATTGCCCATGACGCGGTAATCGGGCTGCAGCAAGGCAGTGTGGTCAAGTCCAGCAACGGCGCTCTTTTCCTCGTGCTGCGTCCGCTACTGGTCGACTACGTCATGTCGATGCCCCGCGGGCCACAAGTCATCTACCCCAAGGACGCCGCCCAGATCGTGCACGAGGGCGACATTTATCCCGGCGCCCGGGTGCTGGAGGCGGGAGCCGGATCCGGTGCGCTGACCTTGTCGCTGTTGCGGGCGGTAGGGCCGGCCGGACAGGTGATCTCTTATGAACAGCGCGCCGACCATGCCGAGCACGCCCGACGGAACGTGAGCAACTTCTACGGCCAGCCGCCGGACAACTGGCGGCTGATCGTCAGCGATCTCGCGGCCTCCGAGCTGCCCGACGGCTGCGTTGACCGGGCTGTGCTGGACATGCTGGCGCCGTGGGAGGTGCTGGACTGTGTATCGCGGCTGGTTGTCGCCGGCGGTGTGTTGGTGATCTATGTGGCGACGGTTACTCAGCTGTCGCGGGTTGTGGAAGCGGTCCGAGCTCAGCAGTGTTGGACCGAGCCGCGTTCGTGGGAGACGCTGCAGCGTGGCTGGAACGTCGTCGGGCTGGCCGTTCGGCCCCAGCATTCGATGCGCGGGCATACCGCGTTCCTGGTGGCAACGCGCCGGTTGGCGCAGGGAGCCATCGCTCCGGCGCCGTTGGGTCGTAAGCGCGAGGGACGCGACGGGTAGTGCCCGTGTTACCCGTCCGGGCCGGGTGTACCCGGCGCGCCCGGGTTGCCGGCGAGGCGCCCACCGTTCCCGCCGATCCCACCGGCCCCGCCGAACCCGCCATCGCCAACGGAAATGCTGGTCCCGCCGGGCTGGCCAACCCCACCCGACCCACCCACCCCGCCATTGCCGTACAAGATCGTGCCGAGCTGCCCGGTGCCGGGCGCGCCGTTGGTGCCATCGCCAATTGCCCTGCGACTGCGTCGTCGCCGCCGCTAGCGCTTCGGGACAACCACCACTGATGCCATCGCGCACCTCGCATCAGCCCAAGACATCCCGGTACTCCGGGACCTGTCGAGTCGCTGCTATCAGCGAAACTAGATCCCGGCTCGAAGTCCCGGTTCTAGCTGCGTGCGGCCGGCACTTAGTCGTCACTGCGGTGCAGGCCGCGCCGCACCGACAGCAACTCGAACTCCGGATGCGCGGCCACCAGCCGTTCGGCGTTGTCGAGGACATCGACGGCGTGGCTCCGGTCGCCGGATACCACGGCCACGCCGATGCCCGCCCGTCGGTACAGATCACGCGAACCGGTCTCGGCGGCCGACACGCTGAATTTGCGCTGCAGCTCGGCGACCAGGGGCCGGATCACCGACCGCTTCTGCTTGAGTGATCGCACGTCGCCCAGCAATACATCGATTTCGAGCCAGCCGATCCACATGCGCCGGCTCAGGGAGTCGGAGACGGTGCCGGACCGTCACCCGGACTTGGTTCCGGCATGGGTGCGGGGTTTGGTTCTGGTGCGGGTGCCGGGCCGGTAGCCGACGGGGTCGCACTCCGTGAGTTGCTTATGGCCAGCAGCATTTCCGTGGTTTGCCGAGACAGCTGCCAGCCCCCACGGGACGACGTGAATTCCATCGGAAACGTGAACTCGCGGTTGTCCGGTTGGGCTGTGGTGACGACGACGATGGCCATCGCGCCGGACGGTTTCTTGTTCGACCAGGCGATGTCGTTCGCCGCGAACGTCATGGGCAGGTAGCCGCCGTCCCGCAACGCGGTGGTGAACCTATCCAGGGCAGCGGCAGTTTCGGGGGTTGCGCCTTCGATGAGGTGCACCTTGTTGGTGCCCGGCACGCCCGGATCGGCGAGTCGGGACAGCACATCGATTAGGGCCTCGGGTGTTGGCAGGGGAGTGGTCGGCGCCGCCGCTAGCGGACTCGACGTGGCGGGCGGCAGTGACGGGGTTGCCGGCGACGAATTCTTCTTCGACTCCTGATGCGAGCACCCCGACAGCCCCAGCGTCGCCACGACGGTTGCGGCGCCTAAGGTTACGCAGATGTTTCGGCGCATCCGGCGACACGCTCGGCTACTGGCAGTGCGGGGCAGCGAACCCAAGATGCAATGAAAGTCACACCGGCGGCGGCTACGCTGATCGCCGCGTCGCCCACTACGCCTGTGGCTAGGGATTTCGCGGTCACGGAGGTCCTTTCAGGGTCCTTTCGAGGTCCTGTCGAATCGGTCCGACTCGGGGCCGAGATTACCAGCGACACAAGTTGTTACTTTTCATCGGCATTCGACTGCCCACATGAAGCGTCGATCGCCGGTAGCGTTGGAGTATCCGCGGCGCCATTCCTGGCGTGGGAAAGGAGCGCAACATGGGTGAGTCAGAGCGTTCTGAGGCATTCGGCATCCCCCGCGATAGCCCCCTGTCCAGCGGCGATGCTGCCGAACTAGAACAGCTGCGGCGTGAGGCTGCGGTGCTGCGCGAGCAACTTGAGAACGCCGTCGGATCACCTGGGCCCACGCGCACTGTCCGCGATGTACATCAACTCGAAGCCCGAATCGACTCACTTGCTGCCCGCAATTCCAAATTAATGGAAACTCTTAAAGAAGCCCGTCAACAACTGCTGGCGCTGCGCGAGGAGGTTGACCGGCTGGGCCAGCCGCCCAGTGGCTACGGCGTCCTGGTGGCCACACACGACGATGACACGGTCGATGTGTTCACGTCGGGTCGCAAGATGCGCCTGACGTGCTCACCGAACATAGACGCGGCATCCCTCAAGAAGGGGCAGACGGTCCGGCTCAACGAAGCCCTGACTGTCGTGGAGGCCGGCACCTTCGAATCCGTCGGTGAGATATCCACCTTGCGGGAGATCCTGTGCGACGGTCATCGGGCTCTGGTCGTCGGCCACGCCGACGAGGAACGCGTCGTTTGGCTGGCCGATCCACTGGTTGCCGAGGACTTGCCGGATGGCGTCCCCGAGGCTCTCAATGACGACACCCGGCCGCGCAAGCTGCGCCCCGGTGATTCGCTGCTGGTCGACACCAAGGCCGGTTATGCCTTCGAACGCATCCCCAAGGCGGAGGTCGAAGATCTGGTGCTGGAAGAGGTGCCGGATGTCAGCTATGCCGACATCGGCGGTCTGAGCCGCCAGATCGAGCAGATCCGCGACGCCGTGGAGCTGCCGTTCCTACACAAGGAGTTGTATCGGGAGTACTCGCTGCGCCCGCCCAAGGGTGTGTTGCTCTACGGCCCGCCCGGCTGCGGTAAAACGTTGATCGCCAAGGCGGTGGCCAACTCGCTGGCCAAAAAGATGGCCGAGGTCCGCGGCGACGATGCTCACGAGGCGAAGTCGTACTTCCTCAACATCAAGGGCCCCGAGCTGCTGAACAAGTTCGTCGGGGAAACCGAGCGACACATCCGGCTGATCTTCCAGCGGGCCCGGGAGAAGGCGTCGGAAGGCACTCCGGTGATCGTGTTCTTCGACGAGATGGACTCGATCTTCCGCACCCGCGGTACCGGCGTTTCCTCGGACGTCGAGACAACGGTGGTGCCGCAGCTGCTCAGTGAGATCGACGGGGTGGAGGGACTCGAGAACGTCATCGTGATCGGCGCCTCCAACCGTGAGGACATGATCGATCCCGCCATCCTGCGGCCGGGGCGTCTCGACGTGAAGATCAAGATCGAGCGGCCTGATGCCGAAGCAGCGCAGGATATCTACTCGAAGTACCTGACCGAGTTCCTGCCGGTGCATGCCGACGACCTAGCCGAGTTCGACGGCGACCGTTCGGCCTGCATCAAGGCGATGATCGAGAAGGTTGTCGACCGGATGTACGCCGAGATCGACGACAACCGGTTCCTGGAGGTCACCTACGCCAACGGCGACAAGGAAGTCATGTACTTCAAGGACTTCAACTCCGGGGCGATGATCCAGAATGTCGTCGACCGGGCCAAGAAGAACGCCATCAAATCCGTGCTGGAGACCGGGCAACCGGGGCTGCGCATTCAGCATCTGCTCGACTCGATCGTGGACGAATTTGCCGAGAACGAGGACCTGCCCAACACCACCAACCCCGATGACTGGGCGCGGATCTCGGGCAAGAAGGGCGAGCGGATCGTCTACATCCGCACCCTGGTCACCGGCAAGTCGTCGAGCGCCTCGCGCGCCATCGATACCGAGTCCAACCTCGGCCAGTATCTGTAGCGGGTCGCCTCACCCAACACGGCGGCTAGTCGGCCCCGCGCGAGTAGCTGTTGGTCAGGTCGTCGTGCAGCACGTGGGCGGCGCGGGTCGTGGTGTCCACGCGCAGCTCGCTGGTGAGCACGCGCGGCTGGTAGGACCACCCCGCTGGCAGTTTGAGCCGATCGGCCAGCTTGGGCAGGTCGGCTCGTGAGAGGTCGGGATCCACGATCTGGCTCCAGGTCTGCATCACCCAGCGCTTTCCGCTGGGGTCTTGGAGTTCGTAGATCTCTTCCCCGGCGTCAAAGACGAAGACGGTGTTGCGGTTCACCTGGTTGACGGTGTATGGCTCGGGGTTCATCGACGACAGCAAGACCGTGGCTTGTTGGAGCATTTCGATGCCGCCGAAAGTCTTGGTCACCGCTGGGCCCTGCGGGTCCTTTTCGATG
Source organism: Mycobacterium decipiens (assembly GCF_963853665.1). Lineage (NCBI taxonomy): Bacteria > Bacillati > Actinomycetota > Actinomycetes > Mycobacteriales > Mycobacteriaceae > Mycobacterium > Mycobacterium decipiens. Next base: position 3,060,546 of record NZ_OY970459.1, on the reverse strand, counting down.
CCGTTCATCAGCCAGAAGCGCGGGCCGTTGAGAAGGGCCGCGGCCGCACCGTTTTCGGCAGCGATGGCCTGCGGGTCAAGCGCTGACCACAGCTCGGCGGGGCAGTCGTTGAGCGGGAAGCTGTTGTAGACGGTTGCTTGGGGGCCCGCTTCGCCGGGAGTTACCAGGAGCACTTCGCCATAACGCTGCCCGGACAAGCCGGTTACCCGTTCGGGGGCGGACACCAGGGTGAACCTAGTCATTGACATGACTGGCGTCAATATTGGGGATGGCGACGTTGCTGCGGTAGCGGTTGCGAGCGATAAGCGTGACGTGCAGCTCGTCGATCAGCGGGTCGACGAACGTCACCCGGTATTCGGCGTCACCAACGGCTCGGGCGCTGATGTACATGAACGTCAACGCGCCCAGGAAAAGGCACAGATGTATCAGCGAATCCGGCACCGGAACCGTCAGCCCCAATATGGTCGCGCTACTGGACCCGCTGTGGGTCCATTCCTGGAGGAGTGCGGGGCTGAGCACGATCAGGCCGAGGATCACATAGATCGTTGCGGTCAGCACCGCTACTACCATGATCTGGGCCAGTTGGTGGGCGGCGAGCACGAAGACCACATTCACGCGCTCGGTCCTGGTCAGTTGGGGGTTGCTCGGCGAATCCGCCATTGCGGCAAACGGGGTGTCGGCGAGCTCTTCGCGATCGTTGGGTAGTGCTGTGGGTGACTGCAGGATCGGTCGCACCCGCTCTAGGGTGGCCGAGACCACGAATACGCTGGCGATACTGACCAGAAATACGATCGCCAGGCCCAGCCGCCCGGCGCTGATCGTCGAGGCCATAAGCCAGATGTTGCCGTTGAAGAACACCAATGTGGTCAGCAGGACGACCGGCAGAGCCCGAACCGCCAGGGCGCCGATTGTCGCGAGGTGCGACAGGGTCATGTGCACCGACCATCCGACCACCGACCCGACACCGCTTCCGGTCGCCAGCAGCACCACCACCGCCAGGATGGCCGCGTCTGGCAGGTGGGACACCGAGGTTTCCGCGATTACGACGATCGCCACCACGGTGATCGCGACGGTCGCTGCAACCGAACGCTTCCGGCTATCCGAGAGCCGGGATACCAACCAGCCGACCATCGTGATGAATACCGGAGCGAGGGCGATCAACGCCAGTAGCAGCCACTCTCGCGGTGTGGGCTGTCCATCGATGACGACTTCGTCGCCATGGGTGATCAGCAGGATCGGCAGGGTCCAGCAGTGCAGCGTTGCGTACCCCGCGAGCACGGGCGCCGATCGCGGCCAGAGCCGCCGCCAGCGGGCCCGCGTGGTCAGCACTGAAGGCAGACCGCGTTCCAGGAACCAGCTATCAGCCGCGGCGCTCGACGATTCTCGGCGTGCCAGCGTGCGGTGGAAGGAAACGTTCATGCCGGCTCAACCCTAACGGCGGCCAACCGTTGGTGTTGTGCTAGTTCAACGTGCTGCTGATTAGCTTTTCGCTCTCATTGCCTTCGATCGTGCCGTCAGCGCGCTTGTGCTTGTAGTCAAAGACCCTGGATTGCGAGACGACGACCAGCTGCCCGGGGTGCAGACCGGGGACGTTGAACGGTCTGTTAGCAAGTGACCCCGTGATCTCGTCGCCATTCCACGTGATTATGTCTACCCACATCCACTCCCGGGTGCCGTCCGGGCCATCGAAAGGAGCCTTGACTTGCACAAACTCGCCGGGTGGTAGCCCTTCGTTGAACAAGGCGCGCAGCGCGGGCAGCTTTGCTCGTGCGTGTCGGCTGGCGGCTTCCAACGCGTCGCTGTGCGTCGTAGGAACGATCGAAGTGTCGCAGTCGAATGCGGCGGCGAGAATCGCGTGCCGACGGGCGTGAACATCCTGGCCCGGTCCTCGGTCAAAGGAAATTTCGAGTAGCCGGTTTAGCGGATCTCCGTCCTGGTGCGTGCCCACTTTCACCGTGAGCGGCGCGGTCCCCGTCGCATCGGGCCTAAAGAGCCGGTAGTCGAGGTCGAATTCTCCCGGACGTTCAACGACGGGCCGATCAGCGATGGCCTGGCAGAACACATTCACCAGGTGTCCGACATTGCTGCAGACCGACCGCGGCACCTGATTGACGACGACGTCGGGGAGCCCAAATTTCCCCATTCCCAGCGTGATGACCCGCATCTGGCCGTCGATCTCGTAGGCATGAATGATGGTATGGTCGTTGATATCTGGGGTGAGTCCGGTCCATCGATCGACTCGAAGTTCCTTCCAAGCGGCCGGTGTGAACATCTCCCGAGTTTCGGCATCCCAAATCAGGCCACCGGTGGCGGCCGCGAGATCACCCGTTAGCTGCTGCATGGCACGAAGGCGATCCCAAGCCTGCTCAATCGGGCAGCTGAAGTTGAGGACCAACGCGGCCTCGGTGGCCTGCAGAGCGGTCGTTTGTTGAGGGCTCACTCCGTGATTGAAGAGTTCAACAAATTCCGGATCTGGCGGAGGGTACTCGTTACGCGGATCGACCGTGATCCCCGCGCTCACAGTGGGCTCTGTCTCGTTGCCGCAGAGGGAATCCGCCTGGCGAAATCCGTTGAATGTGTTCGCCAGAAGTCCATCCAACGCGGCGAACGGGTCGGCAAGCGGCAGGGGCAGGTAGTAGATCGCGAATGTGCAAGCAATCCCATCGTCTTGCAAAGGCCCGGCCGGAATTAGGTCGGTGGGAGCCTGAAACGGGTCTGGGCTCATCGCTGATCACCCCGGGTGGCCGCGGAGCAGGAACTAGACAACATTATCGGAAACAGCAACGGCTGCAATGCTTTTAACGTCAACGTAGATTCTCCGAGGGTCTCGGTGCGCCGGTCGCCAGCGACGCTACCAACCTGTGGCGGTCAGTGCCAGCAGCTTGATCGCCCGCCTCCTCAGCGGCCCGCCGCACGGGCCGCTGCGATGTTGGGGGTCGGGCGGCCCCTGCTTGATCGCCCGCCTCCTCAGCGGCCCGCCGCGCGGGCCGCATCGTCGGGCGGCCTAGGCTCTAGGCCATGCAACGGATTATCGGGACGGAGGTCGAGTACGGCATTTCGTCGCCGTCGGACCCGACCGCTAACCCGATCCTCACCTCTACGCAGGCGGTGTTGGCCTACGCCGCCGCCGCCGGCATTCAGCGCGCCAAACGCACCCGCTGGGACTACGAGGTGGAATCGCCGCTGCGGGACGCCCGGGGTTTCGACCTGAGCCGCTCGGCCGGCCCGCCGCCGGTGGTCGACGCCGACGAGGTCGGGGCCGCCAACATGATCTTGACCAACGGGGCGCGGCTGTACGTCGACCACGCGCACCCGGAATACTCCGCGCCCGAATGCACCGACCCGCTCGACGCCGTGATCTGGGACAAGGCCGGCGAGCGGGTGATGGAGGCGGCCGCTCGGCATGTCGCCAGCGTGCCCGGAGCCGCGAAACTGCAGCTATACAAGAACAACGTCGACGGCAAGGGCGCTTCCTACGGGTCGCACGAGAATTACCTGATGTCGCGGCAGACACCGTTCTCGGCCATCATCGCCGGATTGACCCCATTTCTGGTTTCGCGGCAGGTGGTGACCGGGTCGGGCCGGGTCGGGATCGGGCCTTCCGGTGATGAGCCCGGCTTCCAGCTGTCCCAGCGCTCCGACTACATCGAGGTCGAGGTCGGACTGGAGACCACACTCAAGCGCGGCATCATCAATACCCGCGACGAACCGCACGCCGATGCCGACAGGTACCGGCGGCTGCACGTCATCATCGGCGATGCCAACCTTGCCGAAACGTCGACCTACCTGAAGCTGGGTGCAACCGCGCTGGTGCTCGATCTGATCGAAGAAGGCCCGGCTCATGGGATAGACCTGACCGACCTGGCACTGGCCCGCCCGGTGCACGCGGTCCACGCGATCTCCCGCGATCCCTCGCTGCGGGCGACCGTTGCCCTGGTCGACGGTCGTGAATTGACGGGCCTCGCGCTGCAACGGATCTATCTCGACCGGGTGGCCAAGTTGGTGGACAGCCGCGACCCCGATCCCCGGGCGGCCGACATCGTGGAAACCTGGGCGCACGTGCTCGACCAGCTCGAGCGTGACCCGATGGACTGCGCGGAGCTGCTGGACTGGCCGGCCAAGCTGCGACTGCTGGAAGGATTCCGGCAACGGGAGAACCTAAGCTGGTCGGCGCCCCGGCTGCATCTTGTTGACCTGCAATATTCCGATGTCCGGCTGGACAAGGGCCTATACAACCGGCTGGTCGCGCGCGGCTCGATGAAGCGCCTGGTCAGCGAACACCAGGTGCTCAGCGCGGTGGAGAACCCGCCGACCGACACCCGCGCGTACTTCCGCGGCGAATGCCTGCGCCGCTTCGGGGCGGATATCGCCGCGGCGAGCTGGGATTCGGTGATCTTTGACCTGGGCGGCGACTCGCTGGTTCGCATCCCGACGCTGGAGCCGCTGCGGGGCAGCAAGGCGCACGTCGGGGCACTGCTGGATTCGGTGGACAGCGCTGTGGAGCTGGTGGAACAACTGACCAGCTGAGCCTCGCTAAGCCTGGTTAAGCCAGGAAACGTCGGGGTTGACCGGTAGGGTAGAGAGGACCAGCGGCGCGTGACGCGCGCCCGTGACCTTTCCAAAAGGCCATGACGAAGCAGGAGGCGGCGATGGCTCAGGAGCAGACTAAACGTGGTGGTGGCGGCGGCGACGATGACGACCTCGCCAGCAGCACCGCCGCGGGCCAGGAGCGTCGCGAGAAGCTCACGGAGGAAACCGACGATCTGCTCGACGAAATCGACGACGTCCTGGAAGAGAATGCCGAGGACTTCGTCCGCGCGTACGTCCAAAAGGGCGGCCAGTGACCTGGCCGTTGCCCGATCGCCTGTCCATCAACTCAGCACCATTCCGATCACCCGCTGTAGACCTGTCATCCTTCGCTGATCTGCTCCGCCGCCAGGCGCCCGAACTGTTGCCGGCAAGCCTCAGCGGCGGCGCGCGACCCGGCGGTGACCAGCTGCCCCACGGCACCACGATCGTGGCCCTGAAATTCCCGAGCGGTGTCGTTATCGCCGGTGACCGGCGCTCGACCCAGGGCAACATGATCGCCGGGCGCGACGTGCGTAAGGTCTACATCACCGACGACTACACCGCGACCGGCATTGCCGGCACCGCTGCCATCGCCGTCGAGTTTGCCCGCCTCTACGCGGTCGAACTCGAGCACTACGAGAAGCTTGAAGGGGTGCCGCTTACGTTTGCCGGCAAGGTCAACCGGCTCGCGATCATGGTGCGCGGCAACCTGGGGGCCGCGCTGCAAGGGCTGGTGGCGCTACCGCTGCTGGTGGGCTACGACATCCACGCGTCCGACCCGCAGGGCGCGGGCCGCATCGTGTCATTCGATGCTGCCGGCGGCTGGAACATCGAAGAAGAGGGTTATCAGGCTGTGGGGTCGGGGTCGATCTTTGCCAAGTCGTCGATGAAGAAGTTGTATTCGCAGGTCACCGACGCCGATTCGGCGTTGCGGGTAGCCGTGGAGGCACTCTACGACGCCGCCGACGACGACTCTGCCACCGGTGGACCGGATCTGGTCCGCGGCATCTACCCGACGGCCGTCACCATCGGCGCCGACGGGGCGGCCGATGTGCCAGAGAGCCGGATCGCAGAATTGGCCCGCGAAATCATCGAAAGCCGTTCACGCGCGGACACTTTCGGTCCTGATGGCGGTGAGAAGTGAGCTTCCCGTATTTCATTTCTCCTGAACAGGCGATGCGGGAGCGCAGCGAGCTCGCGCGCAAGGGCATAGCGCGCGGCCGCAGCGTGGTGGCGCTGGCCTACTCCGGCGGTGTGCTGTTCGTCGCCGAGAACCCGTCGCGATCCCTGCAGAAGATCAGCGAACTCTACGATCGGGTGGGCTTCGCGGCCGCCGGCAAGTTCAACGAGTTCGACAATCTGCGCCGTGGCGGGATCCAGTTCGCCGACACCCGCGGCTACGCCTACGACCGCCGCGACGTCACCGGCCGACAGCTGGCCAACGTCTACGCGCAGACGCTGGGCACCATCTTCACCGAGCAGGCCAAGCCCTACGAGGTCGAGTTGTGCGTGGCCGAGGTGGCGCACTACGGCGAGACGAAACCACCCGAGCTGTACCGGATCACCTATGACGGGTCGATCGCTGACGAGCCGCATTTCGTGGTCATGGGTGGCACCACGGAGCCGATCACCAATGCGCTCAAGGAGTCTTACGCCGAGAACGCCGACCTGACCGACGCCGTTCGGATCGCGGTGCAGGCGCTGCGGGCGAGCGGCGGCAACGGCAGCGACCAGCCCACTCTTGGTGTGTCCAACTTGGAGGTGGCCATCCTTGACGCCCAGCGGCCGCGGCGGGCGTTTCGGCGTGTCACCGGATCCGCGTTGGAAGCACTGCTACCGGACGGCTCGACGAGCCCCGAAGCCGACAGCGAATCTTCGGACTAGGCAGTGGCGCGAGGCGCTGCTAAACGTGTTCGGTGGATTCGGGAAGATGAGCCGCCGGATCACGATAAGGTTCGTTGCCGCCGATTTCATCCATTGCGACTAGCCGATTGGCGGGTTGCCGTGCGATGTGAGGTGTCACATGTCGTTTGTGATCACGGCTCCGGAGGCGTTGCTGGCGACGGCCGGTGACCTGGCCGGGATTGGTTCGGCGATCCGACGCGGCGAATGCCGCGCTGGCGGCTCCCACGACCGGGGTGGTTGCGGCCGCGGCCGATGAGATGTCGGAGCAGCTTGTGGCGCCGTTCGGCGCGCACGCTTCGAGCTATCAGGCGCTCAGCGCCCAGGCAGCGGCATTTCATGATCAATTCGTGCAGGCCCTGACCGCCGGTGGGAGCTGGTATGCCGGGGCCGAGGCGGCCAACGCGTACCCCTGCAGACCGTGCAGCAGGAGCTGCTCAACGCCGTCAACGCACCGCCCCAGACGCTGCTGGGGCGCCCGTTGATCGGCGACGGCGCCGATGGGGGAACCGTTGATGGGGTGGGCCAACCCGGTGGGCCCGGTGGATTCCTGTACGGCACCGGCGGCAACGGCGGAAACAGCACCAGCCCCGGAGCCGCCGGCGGCGCCGGCGGGTCGGCGGGGCTGATCGGCCACGGCGGTAGGGGCGGCAACGGGGCGCCCGGCGCGTCCGGCGGTGGCGACGGCGGTGCCGGTGGCAACGGCGGCTACGCCGGGCTGTTGTACGGAAACGGTGGTGATGCCGGGGCCGGCGCGAGCAGCGGAGCTCCCGTCTTTCTCGGCGGCACCGGCGGGACCGGCGCGCCGGGCTCGGCCAGCAGCGGTGGCCTCGGCGGCGACGGCAATCCCGGCGGAAATGGCGGAGACGGCGGCTTCCTGGTTGGCAGTGGCGGGGCTGGCGGGGATGCCGGCCCAGGTGGTGCCGGCACTACCGGGCCTGGTGGGGCCGGCGGAACAGGCGGGCACGGCGGCAACGCATACCTGATCGGCGACGATGGGCACGGCGGGGCCGGTGCTGGCGGCGGACCCCGGTACCGCCCCCGGGAGCCGATGGGCTCGGTGGCAACGGCGGCAAGCGCGGGCTGCTGTTCGGCAGCCCGGGAGCGCGCTGACCGGACGCCTAACCCAACAACGACGCTCCGCATGCGAGGCTTGCGCACCGTCGCGGTCGGACAACAAGTACGCTCGAACTCGTGCAGCGGCGAATCATGGGCATCGAGACCGAGTTCGGTGTCACCTGCACGTTCCACGGCCATCGTCGCCTGTCCCCGGACGAGGTGGCCCGCTACCTGTTCCGTCGGGTGGTGTCCTGGGGCCGCAGCTCCAACGTGTTCTTGCGCAACGGCGCGCGGCTTTACCTCGACGTGGGTAGCCATCCCGAGTACGCCACCGCCGAATGCGACAGCCTGGTGCAGCTGGTCACCCATGACCGGGCCGGTGAATGGGTGCTCGAAGACCTGCTCGTCGACGCCGAGCAGCGGCTCGCCGACGAAGGCATCGGTGGCGACATTTACCTGTTCAAGAACAACACCGATTCGGCGGGTAACTCCTACGGTTGCCACGAGAACTACCTGATCGTGCGGGCCGGCGAGTTCTCCCGGATTTCCGATGTGCTGTTGCCCTTCCTGGTCACTCGCCAACTGATCTGCGGCGCTGGCAAGGTGCTGCAGACCCCTAAGGCCGCGACGTTCTGCCTATCCCAACGCGCCGAGCACATCTGGGAGGGATCTCCTCGGCCACCACCCGTAGCCGGCCGATCATCAACACTCGCGACGAGCCGCATGCCGATGCCGAGAAGTACCGGCGGTTGCACGTCATCGTCGGTGACTCCAACATGTGCGAGACCACCACCATGCTCAAGGTGGGCACCGCGGCGCTGGTGCTGGAAATGATCGAGGCGGGGGTGGCGTTCCGGGACTTCTCGCTGGATAACCCGATCCGTGCCATCCGCGAGGTCAGTCACGACGTCACCGGCCGCCGGCCGGTTCGGTTGGCCGGCGGACGTCAGGCCAGCGCGCTGGACATCCAGCGGGAGTACTACACCCGCGCCGTCGAGCATCTGCAGACCCGCGAGCCCAACGCGCAGATCGAGCAGGTCGTTGACCTGTGGGGCCGACAGCTTGATGCCGTCGAAAGCCAGGATTTCGCCAAGGTCGACACCGAGATCGACTGGGTGATCAAACGCAAGCTGTTCCAGCGCTATCAGGACCGCTACAACATGGAGCTGTCCCATCCGAAGATCGCTCAGCTGGATCTGGCATACCACGACATCAAACGCGGACGCGGTGTCTTTGATCTGCTGCAGCGCAAAGGGTTGGCGGCGAGGGTGACCACCGACGAAGAAATCGCGGAGGCCGTGGACCAGCCGCCGCAGACCACGCGCGCCAGGCTGCGTGGTGAGTTCATCAGCGCCGCGCAGGAAGCGGGGCGTGATTTCACCGTCGACTGGGTGCATCTCAAACTCAACGACCAGGCGCAGCGCACCGTGCTGTGCAAAGACCCGTTCCGGGCGGTCGACGAGCGGGTTAAACGGCTGATCGCGAGCATGTAGCCCGACTAGCGGCGACCGCGTCGCAGTAGTCACTCAGCGTCGTCTCGCTTGCCGGCGCCTTTGTCTGGTTGGTGTCCAGAAAAGTGTGAATGAGCCGCGGTAGACATCGGCCACGTCTGGCGGCGCCGCAGCGCGTCGGTGCCCTTCCTCGCCGAATTGGGTTGACGCACATACCCTCAAGAGCGGCAGGGTGACATTGCACGTGCCCGAGCTGCCGCTGACGATTCTGCCGTCCGAACTTCGCAGCAGTTACAGAAACGTTGTGTAACGGCAAGCGCCCCAATGAGGTTCGTTTCCAGTTGGGCGAATCACATCGATAGGAACGCATTCTGGTGACGTGCTGATGCAGACATCGGCGTTGTTTACCACTACCCACAACCCGGTATCTGCGCAGCATTTCTCCACCGGGATGAGTTCACCTGTCGGGACACCCGCGAAAATGCCCACCGGTGCTATTGGACGAGCGCCCAATAGCATTGGGCGGGCTGGTATTTGAGCGCCCATATTGCTGTTATTGTGTTCACCGTCAATGCCGACATGCATCCCGAAAGGAACAAAGAGTTGCCTAGCTACGCGGCGATACCGCCGGAGGAGAACGCCCGCAGGTTTTTTGCCGGCCCGGGTCCTTACTCGGTGGGGCGTGCCGGGATGGCGTGGAGGCGCTTGGCGGACGACCTCTATACAGCAGCGTGCGACATCAACCGCGCGCTGACGACGCTGACGGGGGCGTGGCAGAGTAAGGCGGCGACAGAGATGACCCAGGCGGCTGCACCCTATCTGGCTTGGCTGAACGACACAGCAAAACGTGCCAGCTCGACCGCCGCACTGGCCAGCTGTACCGTGGATGCCTGGCAGTGGGCGGCTCGTTCGATGGTGCCCACGGAGACGGTCGCCGCCAACGTCGCCTGGAGAAAGCAGCTGTACCAGACCAATCACTTGGGGCAAAACTTTCACGAGATTGCGTGCTGTGAAGCCGAATACCAGAATTACTGGGATACGAATGCTAGGACGATGGAGTCGTATCGAGGTGTCGTGGAGTTTGACATGCGGTGGGTGCAGCCGTTTGTGGAGGCACCGAAGATCACGGTCGACGAGGTTTCTCGCCAATGGGCTCAGGGGTGATATAGCGGAACGGCCCAGGCGGTTAGTTGAGTATGCCGGTCGCGGCATGGGCCGTCGCCTGTAGGGGCTACACAATGGTTGTATGCCGCAGGGCAGCGGCGGCAGCTGGTTGCGGCGAATAGCTTCGGCCAACACGCCACGGCGCCCGTCGGCGCCGCCCTCTTTAGCTGGGTGGGATCCGATCGGTGTATTTCGGCGAGCATCACGCTCATCTTGCCGACGGGTGCGGCCGCGCATTAGGGCGATCAGGGCCAGGGCGCGTCGTCAGGCCTTTCGGTGGAACGGTAATTGGCAATTCTTGGTAATTGCTCGAGTCGATTGAGAAGAAGCGGAGTTGACATGTCTTTTGTGAGCGTTGTACCCGAGGCGTTGACCATAGCGGCGGATGAGTCATGGGGCATTGGTGCGCGCATCGTTGCCAGTGGTGTTTCGGCGGACGCGGTGACGACCACTGTGGTTGCCCCCGGTGCCGACGATGTGTCGGCGCGGGTGGCGGCGCGCCTGCGCGCGCAGGCGGTGAGCTATCGGGAGGTCAGTGGTCGGGGAGCGGTGATTTTTGACGACTTTCTGGCCTCGCTGTTGGACTCCGCGGCCGCGTACTTGACCACCGAGGCCGACAACGCCACACGCGCCGGCTGACCTGGTCTCGTCCGGCGATACCGACGTAGCAGTCGGTGTTTGAATTGTTTGTCGCTAGGGGTGCTTAGTGGTGAATTCTGGTGCAGCTGCCGGATTTTGGGTGATCACCCAGACCGGTTGCATTTTTGGCGAAGGCCGCGACTTGGTGGAGATCGGCGCACTACCTGCATTGGGGTCTCTTGCAGATGGGGGTGTGGAGGGCAATCGGCGCGTCGATGCCTGAGTAAGGGTCGAGGTCTTCCGATGATGGGAGTTCTCCCACTGCCCATCTAGAAGGACCTCGACGTGCACGACGCTACCCGCGGTGCGGGCTTCGCCTGCGCTGATGTGACCACTTTCTGCCGCCTCGACGAGCTTGGGTTGGAGGTGACCGGACAACGCCCGCAACCCGACCGGGCCGTGCTAGGCTGCCGGATCACCGACGAGGACCGATGGTGCCGCACGGTGAGCCGGGCAGCGTGCGTGACAGCGTCACCCGCCGACTTGCACACGAACCGTTCGGGGGGCCGCCCACGACCTTGCTGATCACCATCCGCCGCTACCCATGCGCCGGCTGTGGTCGTGTATCGCGCCAAGACACCAGCAAGGCGGTCGAACCGCGCCCAAGCTGTCGCGGTGCGGTCTGCCTTGGGCGCTGGAAGCCCTTGTATGCCAACACCTGAGCGTGGCCCGGGTCGCTGGAGCGTCGTGGAACTCCGCTAACAATGCGGTGCTGGCCGAAGGCACGCCGCTACTCATCGCCGCTCCGGACCGTTTCGACGATGTGGCGGTGATCGGAGTCGACGAACATGTCTGGCGTCACATCGGCCGCGGCGACAAGTACGTCACCGTCGTCGTCGACCTGACCCCAGTGCGCGACCAGACCGGCCCGGTCCGGCTGCTCGACATGATCGAAGGACGCTCCAAACATGCCCTCCAACAATGGCTGGCCGACAGGCCGACGCAGTGGCGTGATGGTGTGGCAATGGTTGCCATGGATGGATTTTCCGGGTTCAAGACCGCGGCCACCGAAGAACTACCCGACGCCGGTGGCGCCGCGTCCAACTGGCTACCTGCGGGCACCGCGGCCGCAAGACCATCCGCTCTACCGAGCAACGGCGCACCCTGCACACCGGCGCTGGCCTGCTCACCGACACGCAAAAGCCCGGCTGGCCACCCTATTCGCCGTCGATGCCCATGTCGAGGTCCAGGCCAACCTGGAGAGCCCGACCGCAAGAAAGGCCGCATCATGATGGCGGCGCTGATCACCACGCTCAGCACCGGCGTGCCCAAAGCCCCTGCAGGAACTGATCACCCTCGGACGCAGCTAAAGAAGCGGGGCGCCGACGTCTTGGCCTGCTTCGACCGCCCCGGCACGTCCAACGCGCCCACCGAAGCGATAAACCGCCGCCTCGAATACCTACGCGGATTCGCGTGGACTTTCGCAGCCTCACCAACTACATCGCCAGATCCCTGCTGGAACCGGCGGATTCAGATCTCAGCTACACCCTCGATCATGACGAGCCGGTTAAGGAGCGCGTGACTACCTTGCCGAGGGATATTCCCTATGGGAACGCATTGTGGTTGTGGTGGAACAAGATCGGCTGGTCGAAGAGCCCCGTTGGTGGTCCACTCGTTCTGCGGCCTGGGGTGGTGGGGTGGTGGTCCCGGTAGAGCGAACTTGGTTGGGATGAGTTCCTCGTGGAGCGATGCCGCGTCGAGTCAGCAGTCTCGAGGTGCCGGCACACCGCGTGGAGCTCCTGGCCGGACGCGAAGAGGCTGTTGCCCTTGACAAGCTTGCGGCTGACTTGTTCCAGATCATGCCGCCGGATTGTTCGATGAAATGTTGTTGCTGGTTCTTCCTGTCCGAACAACGATGGCCGACAACGGAACCCAATCAAACGTGGGGACCCCGCTCGGCGGCGAGGGCAGGTGGCCGATGTGATCCATCGCCGGGCTGCGGTACCGCGCCGCGCGGTTCGGCAGGCCTAACACTTTCGTTCATCCACACGCCTACGAACCACCGTCCCGACACGGCACCTGTGGGGTTAATCACTTGCCCCGCCCTAAGTTTGGAGATGTATTAGACAGACGTCTAATATTGGGTTCTCCGTGGTCAGGGTTCGGCGCGAGCTTCAGTGGAAGGGATTTTGTGCAAACTGTCAACGTCGACACGCGGTCGCCTACCTTACTTGGTAGTCGATTTCAGGCTCCCGGCACAAGGCGGTAGCACCCTAAAGTAACGAACCACCCAGTGGTGTACCGGTCAGTGGTGTACCGGTCCGCATTGGCTACGGGCTCTCTAGGTCCATAAATGCGGCGCTATCGGCGCTCGGCACGCCGACCTCTGCAATCGCTATTCGGTTTTCTGAAGGGTGCAAATATCCACTTTGGACCTGCAGTTTAGCAATGGTTTTCGGGACCAGATTGACCAGTCTGATCGCCGATTTTAGGGGCGAGTTGCCAGTTTGTGGCTCGCCGTTCGACAGAAAGGAATGTTGTGTTTCGCTCCAAAACTGCCCGGCCGAGCAATCTCACTCGGGCCTCCGTAGCCGGCGCGCTGATCGCACTGCCCCTCGTGGCATTTGCCCCAATCGCTGCCGCTGCCACCACGCCTGATCCAAACGAGGGCCCAGGAATTGTTATCGGGGTCGATCAGAACGGTTTGCCAATTGTGTTGGGAACGGATGAGTATTCTGACGATGAGTATTCTGACGATGAGTATTCTGACGATGAGTATTCTGATGATGGGTATTCTGACGATGAGTATTCTGATGATGGGTATTCTGACGATGAGGACGAGTATTTGCCGGTGCCCATCCAGGTGGATGCAGCGGAGCATTCTGACTCGGATAGCGACAACAGCGAGTACTCCGACTTGAACAGCATCTCCGGCCTGATCGTGGATCCAGTGCAGCCCGTGGATGTAGTGCCGGCGGCCGACGGTGACAACTATCAGGACTCGGATAGCGAAAGCCTAAGCGACAACTCCGACTTGAACAGCATCTCCGGCCTGATCGTGGATCCAGTGCAGCCCGTGGATGTAGTGCCGGCGGCCGACGGTGACAACTATCAGGACTCGGATAGCGAAAGCCTAAGCGGCTACTCGGACTTGAACAGCATAAGCGACCAGAACGAGGTCAACCTGAACGAGGACAGCGACTAGGGCTGGGGACCGTCGCAGTAAGGGTGAAATTGGACCTTTCCGGCCCCGGTGCGTCGGGGCCGGAAAGGTCGTCTACTCACGTCGTAGCGCGCCAGGCTAGCCGCACCCAGTCGGGGGTGAGTCGTGCGTGCGGTCGAAAGGTCTTGCGGGAAATCACGTTTAGCGAACACGGGTAGGCGGTGGTTGAGCGTCGGCTGCGACACCGCGGCCACCCCGGTTTGGGGGCTCATTTCGACAACCGCATGCGTAGGGCGTGGCTTGCGCACCGTCGCGGTTGGACAACAAGTACGCTCGAACTCGTGCGGCGACGAATCATGGGCATCGAAACCGAGTTCGGTGTCACCTGCACCTTCCACGGCAATCGTCGCCTGTCCCTGGACGAGGTGGGTAGCCATCGCGAGTACACCACCGTCGAATGCGACAGCCTGGTGCAGCTGGTCACCCCCGATCGGGCCAGTGAATGGGTGCTCGAAGACCTGCTCGTCGCGGCGGCCGTGGACCAGCCGCCGCAGACCACGCGCGCCAGCCTGTGTCGTGAGTTCATCAGCGCCGCGCAGGAAGCGGGGCGTGATTTCACCGTCGACTGGGTGCCTCTCAAACTCGAGGACCAGGTGCAGGGCACCGTGCTGTGCAAAGACCCGTTCCGGGCGGTCGACGAGCGGGTTAAACGACCGATCGTGAGCATGTAGAGCCCGACTAATGGCGACCTCGAAAGTCGAACGGCTGGTCAATCTCGTCATCGCCCTGCTGTCCACCCGTGGCTACATCACCGCAGAAAAGATCAGGTCCACCGTGGCGGGCTATTCGGACAGCCCGACCGCTGAAGCGTTCTCCCGGATGTTTGAGCGCGACAAGAATGAGTTGCGTGACCTCGGCGTTCCGCTAGAGGTTGGCAGGGTGTCGGCGCTGGACCCCACCGAGGGTTACCGCATCAACCGCGACGCCTACGCACTGCCTCCCGTTGAGCTGACTCCGGACGAGGCGGCCGCGGTGGCCGTCGCGACCCAGCTGTGGGAGTCGCCGGAGTTGATCACCGCGACGCAGGGCGCGTTGCTCAAGCTGCGGGCCGCCGGGGTGGACGTCGATCCCGACGCCCCGGTGGCCATCGCCTCCGCTGCCGCCGTCCCGGGTCTATGGGGGTCTGAGGACGTTCTCGGAATCCTGTTGTCGGCCATCGACTCCCGGCAGGCAGTGCAATTCCCGCATCGATCGTCGCGCGCCGAGCCGTTCACCATCCGGACCGTCGAACCGTGGGGCTTAGTCACCGAGAAGGGCCGCTGGTATCTCGTCGGCCACGACCGCGACCGCGGCGCAACCCGCGTGTTCCGGCTGTCACGGATTGGGGCGGCGGTGACGCCGATCGAGCCGGCCGGCGCGACCACCGTGCCCGATGGCGTGGACTTGCGAAGCATCGTCGCGCAGATGGTGACGGAGACACCGACCGGTGTGCAGGCCACGGTTTGGGTGGCCGACGGTCGGGCCACAGCGTTGCGACGCGCCGGACGGTCGGTGGGGCGGCGGCAACTTGCCGGCCGCGATGGCGAGGTGATCGAGCTCGACATCCGATCCAGCGACGGGCTGGCGCGTGAGATCAGCGGCTATGGGGCCGACGCGATCGTGCTGCAGCCGCCGTCGCTGCGCGACGATGTGCTGACCCGGTTGCGCGCCGCGGCCGGAGCACCAGAATGACACCGGTGTCCACCCGCCTGGCGCGGCTGCTCAATATGGTGCCCTACTTCCAGGCCAACCCGCGGATCACGCGCGCCGAGGCCGCCGCCGAACTCGGAGTGACCGCCAAGCAGCTGGAGGAGGACCTCAACCAGCTGTGGATGTGCGGTCTTCCTGGCTACTACCCGGGTGACCTCATCGATTTCGAGTTCTCGGGTGACACCATCGAGGTGACGTTCTCGGCGGGCATCGACCGGCCGCTGAAGCTCACGTCACCAGAGGCCACCGGATTGCTGGTGGCGCTGCGGGCGCTCGCCGACATTCCGGGTGTGGTCGATCCGCAAGCGGCGCGTAGCGCGATCGCCAAGATCGCGGCCGCGGCCGGCACCGTTGGGCATGACAGCACGGTGACGGCCGTCGACGAGCCCGCTCCCGTCGAGAGCCGGGCTGCGGCCACGGTGCGCGCGGCGGTGCGTGACAAGCGCGCGCTGACCATCGACTACTACTCCGCGTCGCACGACACGCTGACCACTCGGACCGTAGACCCCATCCGGGTGCTGTTGATCGGCGGCCACAGCTACCTGGAGGCCTGGTCACGCGAGGCCGAAGGGGTCCGGCTGTTCCGTTTTGACCGGATTGTCGACGCCACCGAGCTGGGCGAACCCGCGATGCCACCGAAACCGGCGGTGCAGGCGCCACCGGACACGTCGCTGTTCGACGGCGACCCATCGCTGCCGTCGGCGACGTTACGGGTGGCACCGTCGGCGTCGTGGATATTGGAGTACTACCCGATTCGGGAGGTGCGAGAGCTGCCGGACCGCTCCTGTGAGGTGACGATGACCTACGCCTCTGAGGACTGGATGACGCGCCTGTTGCTGGGCTTCGGGTCGGCGGTGCGGGTCCTGGCGCCGGAGTCGCTTGCCCAGCGAGTGCGGGTGGGCGCTGCGGCCGCCCTTCAGGCATACCAGGCCGCGGTCAAGGACTAGTGCCGCTGAGGGGCACCACACAGCGGCGCGGACGCACCGGCGCTGGGCGCTGCTGCGGTAACATCGGGTGGACGTCTGGAGGTAATCAAAGTGGGCAGTCTTAGTCCGTGGCATTGGGCGATCCTCGCTGTCGTGGTGGTCGTGTTGTTCGGTGCCAAGAAGCTCCCCGATGCGGCGCGCTCGCTGGGCAAGTCGCTGCGCATCTTTAAGTCCGAGGTCCGTGAACTGCAGAACGAGAACAAGGCCGAAACATCCATCGAGACACCCACACCGGTGCAATCACAGCGTGTCGACCCCTCAGCAGCTTCTGGTCAAGACAGCACCGAGGCGCGGCCGGCGTAGCCCGGGCGTCGCTGACCGAGTGTCGTGAACGGTTCCCGGGCTTCAGCGCGCGCCATCGGTCTTCTCAAGCGGCTCAACCCGCGCAACAGGCGCAGCCGCGTCAATCCCGACGCCACGATGTCGCTGGTCGACCACCTGACTGAGCTGCGCACCCGGTTGCTGATTTCCCTGGCCGCGATCTTGGTCACCACAATTTTTGGGTTCATCTGGTATTCGCATTCAATCTTCGGGTTGCAGAGTCTCGGCGAGTGGCTGCGGCATCCCTACTGTGCCCTGCCGCAGTCGGCCCGGGCCGATATCAGCGCCGACGGAGAGTGCCGGTTGTTGGCCACCGCGCCGTTCGACCAGTTCATGCTGCGGCTCAAGGTCGGGATGGCCGCCGGGATCGTGCTGGCTTGTCCGGTGTGGTTCTACCAGCTCTGGGCGTTCATCACGCCTGGTCTCTACAAGAAGGAACGCCGCTTCGCGGTGGCGTTCGTGATCCCGGCGGCGGTGCTGTTCGTCGGTGGTGCGGTACTGGCCTACCTGGTGCTATCCAAGGCGCTGGGCTTCTTGTTGACCGTCGGCAGCGACGTGCAGGTGACCGCGCTGTCCGGCGACCGGTACTTCGGCTTTCTGCTGAATCTGCTGGTGGTGTTCGGGGTGAGCTTCGAATTCCCCCTGCTAATCGTGATGCTCAACATGGCCGGCATGCTGACCTACCAACGGCTCAAGTCCTGGCGGCGTGGTTTGATCTTTGCGATGTTCGTGTTCGCGGCGATCTTCACGCCCGGATCCGACCCGTTCTCGATGACCGCGCTCGGGGCGGCGCTGACCGTGCTCCTCGAATTCGCCATTCAGGTCGCTCGCGTGCACGACAAGCGAAAAGCCAAGCGTGAAGCCGCGATTCCCGATGACGAAGCTTCAGTCATCGATCCGCCCTCGCCGGTGCCGGCGCCGTCGGTCAGCGGTGGACCTCATGACGACGTCACCTAAGGGTCCACATAGCCCCCGTCGCGAGCGCGCGTGTCTGCACGCCGACACGCCGATTTTGACGTACAACTGCGCGCCTTCGCCCAACGGGGCGATGTCGTGAGCGACCTCGCCGAGCTGGGCCGGTTCAGCGCGGAACTGCCGTTCTCGCTCGACGACTTCCAGCAGCGGGCGTGTGGCGCGCTGGAACGCGGTCACGGTGTGCTGGTCTGCGCGCCGACCGGCGCCGGCAAGACAGTGGTCGGCGAGTTCGCGGTGCACCTGGCGCTGGCGGCCGGCGGCAAGTGCTTCTACACCACGCCGCTCAAAGCCCTGAGCAACCAAAAACACACCGACCTCGTGGCACGTTACGGACGCGACCGGATCGGGCTGTTGACCGGCGACCTGTCGGTCAACGGCGATGCGCCCGTGGTGGTAATGACCACCGAGGTCCTGCGCAATATGCTCTACGCGGATTCCCCTGCGCTACAAGGCCTTTCGCATGTAGTGATGGACGAGGTGCACTTCCTCGCCGACCGGATGCGGGGCCCGGTGTGGGAGGAAGTCATCCTGCATCTGCCTGATGACGTGCGGGTGGTCAGCCTGTCGGCGACGGTGAGCAACGCCGAAGAGTTCGGCGGCTGGATCCAGACCGTGCGGGGCGACACCACGGTGGTGGTCGACGAGCACCGCCCGGTGCCGCTGTGGCAGCACGTTTTGGTGGGCAAGCGCATGTTCGACCTGTTCGACTACCGGACCGAGGCCGGTGGGCCCCCGTCCAACACGAGCAAGGCGCAGGTCAATCCCGAGTTGCTGCGCCACATCGCCCATCGCCGCGAGGCGGACCGGATGTCGGACTGGCGTGCGCCCCGGCGGCAGGCCGGACGAGGAGGTCCCGGTCGGTCGGGCCGACCGCGCTTCTACCGCCCGCCCGCTCGGCCGGAGGTGATTGCCGCGCTGGACTCCGCCGGGTTGTTGCCGGCGATCACGTTTGTGTTCTCCCGGGCCGGTTGTGACGCGGCGGTCACCCAGTGCCTGCGGTCGCCGCTGCGGCTGACCAGCGAGGAGGAGCGTGCACAGATCGCGGAGGTGATCGAGCATCGCTGTGGTGACCTGGCCGACTCCGACCTGGCGGTACTCGGCTACTACGACTGGCGGGAGGGGCTGCTGCGAGGTCTGGCCGCCCACCACGCCGGGATGTTGCCGGCATTCCGGCACACCGTCGAGGAGCTGTTCACCGCTGGTCTGGTCAAGGCGGTATTCGCTACCGAGACCTTGGCGCTCGGCATCAACATGCCGGCCCGCACCGTGGTGCTGGAGCGGCTGGTGAAGTTCAACGGCGAGCAGCACGTGCCGCTCACGCCGGGGGAGTACACACAGCTGACCGGACGGGCCGGGCGGCGCGGCATCGACATCGAGGGTCACGCGGTGGTGATCTGGCACCCAGAAGTCGAACCGTCCGAGGTGGCCGGCCTGGCCTCTACCCGCACTTTTCCCCTGCGCAGCTCATTTGCCCCGTCGTACAACATGACCATCAACCTGGTGCACCGGATGGGTCCGGAACAGGCGCACCGGCTGCTCGAGCAGTCGTTCGCCCAATATCAGGCCGACCGATCCGTCGTCGGACTGGTTCGCGGAATTGAGCGGGGCGACGGGATGCTCGGCGAAATCGCTGCCGAACTGGGAGGACCGGATGCGCCGATCCTCGAATACGCCCGGCTGCGCGCACAGGTGTCCGACCTGGAGCGTGCGCAGGCCCGCGCGTCCCGGTTGCAGCGACGCCAGGCGGCCACCGATGCACTGGCCGCGCTGCGCCGGGGCGACATCATCACCATCACCCACGGCCGTCGCGGCGGCCTTGCCGTGGTCCTGGAATCGGCCCGCGATAGCTCGGACCCGCGGCCGCTGGTGCTGACCGAACATCGATGGGCGGGCCGGATCTCGTCAGCCGACTACTCTGGGGCGACGCCGCCGGTGGGGTCGATGACGCTGCCCAAGCGGGTCGAGCACCGCCAACCGCGGGTCCGGCGCGATCTGGCCTCGGCGTTGCGGTCGGCCGCCGCGGGATTGGTCGTTCCGACACGACGTGGCGACGGCGGTAAGGAGGGCGCGTTTCACGATCCGGAGCTGGAGTCGTTGCGTGCACAACTGCGCCGTCATCCAGCGCACAATGCGCCCGGGCTCGAAGCCCAGATCCGTCAAGCCGAGCGCTATTTGCGCATCGAACGCGACAACGCGCAATTGGAGAGAAAGGTCGCCGCGGCCACGAACTCGTTGGCCCGGACCTTCGACCGGATCGTGGCGCTGCTCACCGAGCGGGAGTTCATCCGAGGCCCGGCCGCCGATCCCGAGGTCACCGACCACGGTCGGCTACTGGCGCGGATCTACAGCGAAAGCGACCTGTTGGTGGCCGAGTGCCTGCGCACGGGTGCATGGGAGGGGTTGAAACCGGCCGAGCTGGCGGCTGTGGTGTCGGCGGTGGTCTACGAGACGCGCGGCGGTGACGGCCCCGGTGCCCCATTCGGTGCGGACGTGCCCACACCGGGACTGCGCCAAGCGCTGACCCAGACGTCGAGGCTGTCCGCGACGTTGCGCGCCGACGAGCAGACACACCGGATCAACCCGAGTCGCGAACCTGACGACGGCTTCGTCAGGGTCATCTACCGCTGGGCACGAACCGGTGATCTGGCGGCGGCATTGGCCGCCGCCGACGCGACGGGCTCTTCCCAATCAACACTGCTGGCAGGGGATTTCGTGCGCTGGTGCCGCCAGGTGCTCGACCTGCTGGACCAAGTTCGCAACGCTGCGCCCGACCCCGAACTGCGGGCCACCGCCAAGCGCGCTATCAATGACATTCGGCGCGGCGTCGTCGCGGTTGACGCCGGGTAGGCTGGGCCGCAGCTACGGTTACATCCGGGGGCCAGTTCAGGGCCAGGAAAAGAATCGGACTGAGGAGAAACGATGAGCGGACCGCAGGGATCAGACCCGAGGCAGCCGTGGCCACCGCCCGGCCAGGGCGATCAATCCTCGGACCCAACCGTGGCGGCGGGATCTCCCTGGCAGCAGCAACCGACCCAGGATGCGACGTGGCACGCCCCGGCGTATACACCGCAGTACCAACAGCCGGCTGACCCGGCGTACCCCCAGCAATACCCGCAACCCACGCCCGGCTATGGGCAGTCCGACTTCGGCTCACAAGCCACCCAGTTCGGTGCGCCCGGTCAGTACGGCCAATACCAGCAGCCGGGCCAGTACGGCCAGCCGGGCCAATACGGCCAGCCCGCTCAATACGGTCAGCCCGGCCAGTACCCCGGGCAATACGGTCCGTATGACCAGCCGAGTCAGAGTTCGAAGCGTTCGCTGGCGGTGATCGGCGGCGTGGTCGGGGTGATCGCCGTGCTATTCATCGGCATCGTCTTGGTGCTCGGTTTCTGGGCACCCGGATTTTTCGTCACCACCAAACTGGACGTCGCCAAGGCTCAGGTCGGTGTGCAGCAGGTTCTCACCGACGAGACCACCGGCTACGGCGCCAAGAACGTCAAAGACGTCAAGTGCAACAACGGCTCAGACCCCACCGTCAAAAAGGGCGCCACCTTCGAATGCACGGTGAGCATCGACGGCGCCTCCAAGCGGGTGACGGTGACCTTCCAGGACAACAAGGGCACCTACGAGGTCGGCCGACCGCAATAGCTGTTCACCCGGGCAGGCTGTCGAGCGTTTTCTGTAGCCGCGCGATCGACGAGCCGACCCCGAATCGGGTCGCAAGTTCGGCGGTGCGCTTCGGATCGGCTGCCGCCAGTGGCAGCGCATCGGTGGGCGTCGACAGCGTGACCGGTGCGTCGGTGGCTACCCGCACCACAGGGCCTGCCGCCTGGATATAGTCCGCCGCGGCAAGCAGTTTCGTCCGCAGCCCCTTGGCCATCGTGGACTTGGGGTCATGGGCGGCAGCCACGATCTGATCCAGCGAGCCGTGCTGGGCCAGCAAACTGGCCGCCGTCTTCTCGCCGACGCCGGGCACACCCGGCAGGCCGTCGGAAGGATCGCCGCGCAGCAGCGCGAGTTCGGCATAGGCGGCTCCGGCCCGAGCCACCGGAACCCCATAGCGTTCGGCCACCTCGGCGGGTCCGAATAGGGTGGCCTTCGCCAACCCGCGGCCGAGATAGAGCACGCGAACGGCGACGGGATCGTCGGTGACCACTTGCAGCAGGTCACGGTCGCCGCTGACCACGACCACCGGGTCGCTGCGTTCGCTCGCTGCCAGCGTGCCCAGCACGTCGTCGGCCTCGAAACCCGGGGCGCCTGCGGTCGGGATCCCGAAGGCGTCCAGCAGTTCCATGATCATGTCGACCTGCGGGGTCAGCTCGTCGGGCACCACTTCGAGGTCGGGCTGACCCGCTGGCTCCGGTTCGGCCACCCGGTGCGTTTTGTACGACGGGATGAGGTCCACCCGGAACTGGGGCCGCCAATCCAGATCGAGGCACACCACCAGCCGGTTGGGCCGCTGCTGGGCGACCACCACCGCCACCGAGTCGATGAATCCGCGAACCGCGTTGACCGGCTGGCCGTTGGGAGCGGTGATCGACGACGGCACGCCGAAGAAGGAGCGGAACCACATGCTGGCGCCGTCGAGCAGCAACAGGGGTGCGGACATGCGGGCCATCCTGCCAGCGCTTGCCCGCACGCGGTTAACCTGGCTGCCATGGATTCCCGCCGATTCGACGCCGGGGTGTACGCCCGCCGGCTGGCCGCAGCGGCGGCCGCGACCGCCGACGCTGGCCTAGCCGGTCTCGTGATTACCCCCGGCTATGACCTGCGTTACCTCATCGGCTCGCGCGCGGACACGTTCGAGCGACTCAGCGCGCTGGTGTTGCCGGCCGCCGGTGATCCGACGGTCGTACTGCCGCGGCTTGAACTCGCCACGCTCAAGGAATCCGCCGCGGTGGAATTGGGCCTGCGCGTGTGCGATTGGGTCGACGGCGACGACCCGTACGGGTTGGTGAGCGCCGCGTTGGGAGGGGCGCCGGCGGCTATCGCCGTCACCGATTCCATGCCGGCGCTGCACCTGCTGCCGTTGGCCGATGCGTTGGGCGGGGTGCCTACATTGGCCACCGATGTGCTGCGCGGGCTGCGGATGATCAAGGAGGAAGCCGAGATCGACGCGCTGCGCAGGGCCGGTGCGGCGATCGACCGGGTGCATGCCCGGGTGCCGGAGTTTCTGGTGCCGGGCCGAACCGAGGCCGATGTGGCCGCTGATATCGCTGAAGCGATTGTCGCCGAAGGGCATTCGGAGGTGGCGTTCATTATTGTGGGCTCCGGCCCGCACGGCGCCGACCCGCATCACGGATATTCGGATCGTGAGCTGCGAGTGGGGGACATCATCGTCGTCGATATTGGCGGTACCTATGAGCCCGGATACCACTCCGACTCAACCCGCACATATAGCCTCGGCGAACCCGATTCTGATGTAGCGCAACAATATTCGGTTTTGATGCGCGCTCAGCGTGCGGCCTTTGAGACAGTCCGTCCGGGGGTGACCGCCGCGCGGGTGGACGCCGCCGCCCGCGCGGTGCTGGCCGAAGCTGGACTCGCGGAGTACTTCGTGCACCGCACCGGGCACGGGATCGGGCTGTGCGTGCATGAGGAGCCCTACATCGTCGCTGGCAATGATCTGCCATTGGCGGCGGGCATGGCGTTTTCTATCGAGCCCGGCATCTATCTGCCGGGCCGGTGGGGTGCCCGCATCGAGGACATCGTCGTCGTGACCGAGGACGGCTGCGTGTCGGTCAACAATCAGCCGCGCAAGCTGATCGTGGTGCCCGTTTCCTGAGATGAGCGCCGCCTCATCGCGCAACTAGTTGGTTGGTGACATCAATCATTTTGCCGTCATTGTGGTGGTCGGTCGTATCGCGGCATTCGCCATACAGGATGAGCAGTCCGTAATGGTGGTCGGACGGTACGTAGCTCATATTCGCGGTCACGCCGTCTTTGTGCAGCGCTGTGCCGTGGTAGTGCTGTCCTGGTGGTGCGCCGTCGTTCCAGCCATGACCGATCATCGCCGCCGTGACGTGCTCAAAGTACGCGTCCGGCTCGCCGCGCAACAAGAAGCCGATGGTGAGCCTGCCTTGATTTGGCGGATCGCCTTGGTCGTTGCACGAGGCGAACGAGAATCCGCCGCTGACGCCCTGAAGGTCGGCGCCGGCGACGATCTGTTTGCCGGGCTCGACGACCTGGGCCATGGTTTGCTCGTCGGTGAGCGGATGAGCGGAATCGTCCCATGGATTGGACGAACCCGCGGAATGTGGTTTGCGCATCACCAGCGCGCATCCTCCTAACAACATGACGGCGATGACGATCACGGCAAGCAGTGCTTGCCGTGACCCTAGGTGCCGTGGCTCAGTGGTGGTGTTGGTCATTGAAGACATGATCGTTGGTGATGGATCCCGGGGGGCGGCTCCACTCCGGATCGAGGGTGGCCGGCGTGCCCGGTATATCGCCGCCCACCGAACCCAGGCCTGGAACGTTGATCTCGATGCGCGGCTGATATCGAGATTGAGCCAGCATGCCGTCGGATGCCAGCGCGTCATCATGTCCAGAGGTGATGTCGGCCATGCTGTGCAACGCCTCGCTTCCAGGATGGTAGTAATACGAATGGTCGTGGGGGTTAATGCCATCCGAGTCGGGGACCTCGGCGCGGAACCGCACCGATCCAAATCCGTCGCCAGCCGGGTCGACACCGAGGCCAGCGGTTAAACCGAGCATCTGACCGCCGATATTGTTGCTGTTCACATATTTGCTGAGGCTATCCAGCTGCCCGAGCATGCTGACCGGATCCGTGGATGCCGCACCCACATACACCCGTCCGCCGTCAAGATGAAAGCTCGCGGTGCTGCGGGCCAAGTCGGTTCCCGGGCAGCCCAACAGCACAGCATCGTTGGCGTGCATGCCGCCCATGGCGAAAGCGTCGGCCACAGTCGTCGAGCCATAGGAGTGGCCCAGCACGGTGACATGCTGGCCGTCACCGAGGTGCGTTACCCACAAACCATTGACGTCCAGCGCCAGCGCCGCACCGCCGGTTCGGGCCAGCATCGGTGTGGCGATCCGCGGGTCGGTGAAATCGTTCGGGGCGTCATATCCCATCCAAGCGATCGCCGCGGTGGGGTTTCTCGGGTCGGCGGCATTGGCCTGGCTGTACAGGTTGAGCGCGTCGTTGTGGATGTCGTGCAGCCACCCACCTTTCACGCTGCTGCTGGTACCGGGCACAATCACGGCGGTGTGTTTGGCGGTGTCCGGGTTGCCGATGGCGATCGCAGCGCGCCCCTTACCGCCGAACGCCAGCGGATCATAAGCGAACAGGTACACCGCGTTGCGGCCGCTATCGGCGTCGTGGTCGAAGCCCTGCTTCGTCTGATCGGCGTTGTGGTAGCGGGTGATATCGCTCGCCGACAGACCGAATTTCGCCGGATCACCCACCACCTCGACCGCCGACACGTTGTAGCGGCTGGCGATGTCACGCACCCGGCTGAGGTCTCGTGCCATCACCGCGATATTGGCATCACTGCGCGCGCTCACCGGAACGCCGTTGAGGTTGCCGATCCGATCCGGGTGCTCAGCGAGCACACGTTGCCGGTCCGCTGGCGTCAGCGATGTCCACCACCTGTGCACGTCTTCTGCGTTGGTGCTTGGTGGCGGAATCTGGATCGGTTCTTCGGATTTCACCGGCGATTGAAATGCGTCTATCCCTTGGATAACTACCGGGTCGTAGCCGTCGGCGCGGAGCGTGGCCAGCGACTTCTCCAAGCGAGCCGAGTAGCCGTTTCGTAGTGACTCGAGTTGGCCCAGTGTTGAGGTGGTGTCGTCGATGGCGTCGTGTTCAAGACTCGTGATCAGCGCATCAAGCGCCGATCTGTCGGCGCTGAGGTGGATGTCGTTGTCCAGTTCGAGCGCTTGGCTGAGTTGATTGTCGATCTGCTGCAACTGACCCTCGAGAGTCGCGATCTGCCCGGCTGCGGCTCGTTGCACCTCGGCCAGGGTGGCCGCGATGTTCTCCAGGTCGACCCCGATCTTGGGCAACTGCAAGGACTGTGCGCCCAGCGACTTGGTCACGCTCTGCACTTCGGCGGCGTCGTTGATCGGATGATCGCCGTTTTCGCGGTTCCATGCCGCCTCGAAGCGGCGACGGGCTTCCTCGAAGGCTGCGCTGGACTCGGCGGTGCATCGGCCCGCAGCATGAAACGCCTCCGCCAGATCCGAAATCTGCGCCGGGCGACCAGATTGCAGACTTTGGTTGATTATCCAGGGATCGCCGCCGGCTTCGGCGATCAGCGCTGGGATGCTTATGTGGCGGAGCTGCATCGCACCGCGCCCAGGTTTGCCGCATTGTGGTTGTCCATGTCGGTGAACCCCGTCGCAGCGTAGTGTGCCTTGCCGCCGAGCGCGGTCAGTGCCTCCTGGTGAGCCTGCAAGCTTCTAACGTGCTGTGTGTGGGTCGAACCGACCGCGTCGTGAAACGTCTCGGCCGCTGCGAAGTCACCGAACATCCCCGACAGCAGCGGTCCCCGTGACAGCTGATCGGCGCCATCCTGGGCATGCCCGCCCGCGCGGTGTGACTCGCTGGCCCCCGCGCGTAGCAATCCGGTACTGACAAACACCCGCGCCCCCCTTCGGAATTGGCTGTAAGACTACTACCGCGGACTCGCCGGTCAATTCACCTTGTATCGGTCAGCGACCACGGTCACGGCTCAACCATGTTCGGCGCGCCCGCGATACGGGGCCGGTGGTCGGCCTAGCCGGGCGTGGGTCGGCAGGCCTGGAACCAGGCGAGGTGGTAGTTGGCGACGGTCTTGTCGCCAACTACCAGGGCGTCGATTGCGGCCAGCAGCTGCCAGTTGCCGACGTCATGGGGATCTACGTTGTCGGGATAGCTGTCAAGGACTTTGGCACCGATCGTTGCCAAATGCTCACGTAGCAGGTCGACTTCGGAGTCCAGCACGCCGGTCCCGGTAGAAGCCGCTTTGGCCAACGTGTGGGCCAACCGCGGCAGCCCGTCGCGCCACTGGGTGGCTTCGCTTAGTTCCCAGCCGAGTTCATCGATATCGGGTGCGCGTCGGGGCCGGGGTGAGGTGGGGATCGGCTCGTCTTCATCGGGCACGTGATGGATCGGGGTGTAGCCGGCGGCGACACTGACTTCGCCGAGCAGGGCTTCCAGGTTGCCGCGGCGACGGGCCGGGGACAGCAGGGTGACAGCGGCCGGGAGGTCGACGCCCGGTGGGATCCAGCCGCTCGCCAGATCGGTTGCCAGCACGGTGGTTTGGTCGGTGCGCTCCCCGGCCGCCCAGGCCAAGCGGGATTCTTGACGAGCGACGGCATCCACTAGCTGCTGCAGGCGTGCCCTCGCGGTGGCGTCGGCTGATGCGGCGCCTGTGGCCGCCCCCGTAGCGGTGGCGGTAGCGGCTTGGGTCCCCAGAGCCGACGGTGGTGGCGGTTTGGATGGCGGCGTGTGACGGACCACAGCAGGCTGGCCCGTGCCGGCTTGCCCGGCCGACGGGTGCACCGGCGCCGAGCCGGGTGTCGCCGACACCGGTGCAGGGCTCGGCGGCGCGGCCGGTGTGGCGGCCGCCGAGACCGCGGGTCGCAGGTCGGCGCCGTACGAAGGCAGTGGACCGGCCGGTGAGGGCGCGGCGGGAGCGGCTGGGGCGGGTGCCGCCACGAATGATTGGGGCGGCGTCTCGGGGGCGGGTGCGTGCTGGGCCGGCGGCGAATCAAACACCGGTGTGTGGGCTGCGGCGCCTGGTACCGCGGACGGTGTCGTTGGTGCGGCGTGTGAGACTTGCGGCTCGGTAGGCGACATCGGCGCCGGCGGTATTGCATTGGCTGCTGCCGAGAACGGCTCGCCAGCCTGCATCCCCTTGTCGAAGCTGTGCATTAACTCGGACGGAGTTATGGATGGGGTTGCACTTGCGGGCGCCGGCGGTGAGCCAGGAATCGGCGACACATTTGCCGAAGGTGGCGCGCCCACGTTGACTGGCGACAGTCCGGTAGCTGGCACCGGAGCGCCATGGACACCGACTCCCGGTAGGGGAGACGATGTTGGTGCAGGGGGAGGCAGAGAGGCTTGCCCTTGGGGGATGCCCGCAACTTGGGTGAAGTTCATTGGTGAGCCGCGAAGAGGGGTGGGTTGTGCTGACGGAGATTGCTCTGCGGGGACGACGGCACTGTCGGTGAAGGCTAGGGAGCCGTGGGGAGGTATTTGCGGAGCGGGGGCTTGTTGTACGGGGGCTCGTCCTGCAGGAGATTGACGCGGTGGGAGGGTGGTGAGTCCTGGTTGTGCGTCGGGCGACGGTGCTGATTGTGCGCCGGTGCCCGGGACACCCGCCGTTGATCCAGACGTGGCTGCCGGGGTGCCGGCGTTAGCAGTGATGCCTGCCGTGGGGCTGCGCGAAGCTGGTGGGGAAGTATTGCCAGGTATTCCTGCGATGGGGCCGTGAGTCGCCGGCGGTGTTTCCGCGTTATCGGAGCTGCTTGCCGTCGGGCTGGGATCGTCGAGCACACTACGTACGTGATCGGTCAGGCTACTTTGGTCGTTGGGCTGTCGGAACATTTGCCCGACTTCGAGGCCGTGATCCTGTGCGTACTGCCGGGCTGACTGCCCGGCTCCCTCGGCATCGAGAATGCGCTGCATCGCATCGAGCACGTTGCCGCCATACTTCGCGGCGGAGAGATTGGCCAGCGCTCGATACTCGTGTACTGCGGCGACAATCTGTGCCACCTTGGTTTCCGCGGGCGCTTTCGAGTCCTGGATCTCTTTGATCCGTCTATTGCCCTCCTCGGCCAGACTTGTGAGATCGTTCCGAAGGCTTAGCATGCTGTCGTAGGCGGTGCCATATGCACTTTCCTTGACACCGTTCTTTTCGGCTACTTCCCGGGCATGGTCCTCGCCTTCGCGGAAGGTGCTGCGGAGATCATCGGCAGTGTGACCGCGCTGTTCGACAAGCGCACCCGTTTGGGCGCCGCGCAGCATGTCCGCGAAATGAGTGAAGCCAGTCTTGATACTCCCGCGATTGAGTTTGCCATACCCAAGCGCCATCATGTCCAGGTCGTCGGGCCATTGATCACCTACAAGAAGTAGGGACCATTCTCCGGAGGGGAAGTCAGTCACTTGCAAAGCGTTTCGATTGTTGAGTGAGCCTCGTCCCCAGCTCGGAGCAACGGGTCTAGTTCCTGGTCGGAATTAGAAAGGCCGTCCAGATAATTAATCGTTAGCTCCTGATAAACATTGGCTAGCTTGTGAACCGCCGCTGCGAGATCGGGCGGAGTCGCTGGCTCTGTGCCCAGTTTCGTCATGAGGTACCTGCTGCCTACTTCCAGTACTTGCCGGGTGCTTGTCGCCACGGCGAGGATCGCGGTCGGGTCGCTACCGCCATTTCGAGATCCGGCCAGATCCCCGGCTTTGCGCACTTGTTCGTACGCAGCGCATACCTTTGCTTTGGCATCGGCGACCTGTTGGTTGGTGTACGTGGGCGCGGGCGGGTGTTTTTCTGGGACAGGTCGAAACCAGCCAACGATCCCGACGCCGAGCGTCACCAAGAGCGCGACCACCTGCAATGCCAACATCGGCCACCGCGTCCTTGGCGCAGATGGCGCTACTAGCGGCCAGGGGTGCGATGCAGATTGCGGAGGGGGCAGATTTGACACGGGCCGATCGTATCGCTCACTCGATATGGCGGTAGTCACCCTTTGCCAGCCCTGACCTTTGCCGACAGCCCAAGTTGCGGTTACCGCATCTGGAATTGGCAATCCGACTGCGCGCTCAGCAACGGGTGCGGATAGCGGGACCACGCGTTAGGGGGTTTGGGCGTAAGTGGATTCACGCCGGACTCCGCGGTGGAAGCCGTCAGCGCCCCGAGTCCGTCCCCTCGTCGTCGCGCTTCTCGTCGGGCAGGAGGATGCGCCGAGTCACGACAGGCTTGCCGTCAACGTGTTTGACCACCGCTGGTGCGGGTGGCGGCGTGGTGATCCGACCCTGAACCGGCGCACCGTTCTTGACCGACGGCGCGACGATGCGCTTGGTGTCGGGTTTGGCGTCGCTGCCCGTCCCGGCCGCGCCGTGCATGGCGCCCGGCGGCACCATCGGCATCGCGCCCATCCCACCCCTAGGCGCTGCCGCCGGTTCAGATGCGTTCGGCGGTCCTGATGACACGGCCTGCGACGCCGCCGGAACAGTACCGGCCGACGGAGTCGGCGGCGGGCCGAGCAACGCGGTCGGCGTGGTGAGGCCGAGACCACCACCGGTACCGCCGCCACCGGATCCGGCGAGCTCACCGACCCCGAGGTCACCCTCCTCGCCGAGCAGCTCATCGGGCAGCGCCTCGCTAGCCCCTGTGCCTTGTTGCAGCAGACCCATACCCACTTGCATAGCCTGTTGGCCCGCTTGGGCGACCTGCTGGGGGATCTGGCTCAGTGGTTGCAGCGCGCCACCAAGAGCTCCCGCGATTCCCCCTGCGACGCCGGACGCCATCTGCGGCATCTGCTGGAGCATCTGCGTCATCTGGCCGGAATCGCCGACAGCAGCCAGCTGCGCCGCGGACTGCGCTTCGTTGGCCGGAAACTTCGTCAGCGCGTCGGCGGTCTTGGCTTCACGTTCGTCATGCCCGGTCTGGGCCGTGAGGTTGTCGCCGGGATCACCGCTGTTGGCGGCACCGCCCAGGGCCCTGAGCAATTGGCTGATGTTCGAGCGTCCGGTCGCAAGCTCATCGGGCGTGATCAGCGGTGGCGGCGGTATCCCGAGCAGCTGCGAAAGCTGGTCGAGGATGATCTTCAGCTGCTGGTCTTGGTCCCCACTCATTACGTTCTCTCGCGCATTTGGCCTGGCTTTAGCGCATGGCGAACGCGACAACGTGCCCCCGCATGAGCCGTTCGTGACGCTAGCCGCGCCTTGGTTGCCGGTCAATTCAGTGCCGCACTTTGACGGCGGCGATACGCCACCATGCATGGTGCCGCGACGCGGGGCGGGTGAATAGCGGCGGTGTTGGGTGTGGGTGAGGGTGCTGCGCGTGGCTGCCAACATCACCTCCCAATCGGGATGCAACACGCGCCAGCATTGAGGATTGCCCGGTGGGTCTGGAGATCGATTCCCCCTGACAACGCCCCCGGGCTCAACCGCGGGTCAAGGGATCACAACACTTCGACAACATCCCTGGTCGGGTGGGTGTCGACGTGGCACTGTAACGCATGCCCAGCACCCGATGGCCGAAGTTCGCGGCGGCCATCATGAGCGCCTGCGCGGTGGTGCTGACAACGCCAGCACCGGTGGGCGCCGATGCCGACGAGGTGCCCGCCCCGCCCTCGCCCACGGCACCATGTGACGCCATCAGTCCCATTGCGATCCCCTGCGTTGCGATCGGCAAGTTCGCCGACGCGGTCGCCGCGGAGTGTCGCCGCGTCGGCGTGCCCGATGCGCGGTGCGTCCTTCCGCTGGCCCACCGGGTGACCCAAGCGGCGCGTGACGCCTACCTGCAGTCATGGGTGCACCGCACGGCGGCTTTCCAATACGCGCTGCAAGATCCGTTGCCCCTACTGGACGCCCAGTGGCTCGGTACGCACAACTCGTTCAACAGCCTCAGCGACTCGTTCACCGTCTCGCACGCCGATTCAAACCAGCAGTTGTCATTGACCCAACAGCTGGACATCGACGTCCGCAGCCTCGAGCTGGACCTGCACTACATTCCCCGGCTCGAGCTACACGGGGCCCGCGGCGTCACCGTGTGTCACGGGCTCGGACCGAAGCAAAAGAACCTGGGCTGCACCGTCGAACCGCTCCTCGCCAAGGTGCTGCCGCAGATCGCGACCTGGCTGAACGCACCCGGGCACACCGACGAGGTCATCCTGCTCTACCTGGACGACGCGCTGCAGAACCCGCGAGCGTACGCGTCGGCGCTCGCCACGCTGGAGAGCTCGTTGCGGCGTCCGGATGGATCAAGCCTCATATTTCACCCCGACCCGAGTCAGCGCGCGGCAACCGGCTGCGCGCCGCTGCCGCTCGGCGCCTCGCGGGACGACGTCCGCGCATCCGGCGCGCGGGTCATACTCGTCAGCTCCTGCGTGCCGGCCTGGTCGGCCCATGTCTTCGACTGGGACGACGTGGCGGTGCACAGTGGGTCGACCTCCGGCTACCGGCCGTACCCGACGTGCGATGTCACGTATGGCGGCGCCGTCTACGCCTCCCGGCTGGTCCGCTACTTCGAGGACTCGACTTTGGTCTCGGCGCTGGTCAACCCGACCCGGCCGCCGGCCAATCCGGAGGCGCTGGCACCGTCGAAGGTGCGGGCGATGACCGACTGCGGCGTCAATCTGTTCGGCCTCGATCAGCTGCTTCCCGAGGACGGGCGCATCCAGGCGTCGCTGTGGAGCTGGGCGCCGGACGAACCGCGTGCGGGTGCCGGAACGTGCGCCCTGCAGCGAGCCGATGGTCGCTGGGTCGCTGCTTCGTGCGGGGACGCGCACCCCGCAGCATGCCAAGACGCCGCGGGAACCTGGACCGTGACGTCGAGTCCGGTGACGTTCGCCGGGGCTTCGCTAGCCTGCGCGGCCCTCGGCTCGCAGTTCGCCGTGCCTCGAACTGGGCACCAGAACGCCCGTCTGCACGCTGCGGCCGGGTACGTCGGTGGCGCATGGATGCGATACACCGTGCCCCTGGCCTGGCGGTGAGAAGATCCTGGTGCCTGGGCAGCATCGCGATCAGGGCAGCACCCGTTGGGTCGCGCTACCCGCGACTGCGGTCGAGCAGATCCGAGGACCCCAGCACCCGCTCAACCTGGACCTCGATGACCACCCGGCGCGGGTTGGGGCGCGGGGTGCGGTAGCGCTGGGCGTAGCGCAACTCGGCGTCGCGCACGGCGTCGATGTCGCTGTTCACCACCGCCCGGCCCTCCAGCGACAGCCACCGGGCGCCGTCGACCTGGCTGAGCACCGCGAGACCGCCGCGATCGGCATTGACGGCCTTTTGTGATCCGCCGGTGGTGATCACTCGAGCGACGTGGGTCTTGGGATCGAAGGTGAAACCCACCGCCACCACGTGCGGCGAATTGTCGGCCCGCAGCGTGGTCAGCATGGCCAGATGGCGTTCGGAGAGAAACGCCAGCGCGTCGTCGCTGAGCCGGGTAGTGGTATTCGCCATCGCCACTCACGCTAGCGCAGGCAATAATCGCAGCCGTGGATGACACGGGCGCTGGTCCGGTGGTAATTTTCGGCGGCCGCAGCGAGATCGGTACCGAACTCGCGCGGCGCCTGGCTCCGGGGATGACAGCAATACTGGCGGCGCGGAACGCCGATCGGCTCAACGAGCAAGTCGCCGCCCTCCGCGCCGCCGGCGCAACTCAAGTGCACACTCGGGAGTTCGACGCCGACGATCTGGCCTCCCACGGCCCGTTGGTCGCCTCGATCGTCAAAGAGCACGGCCCGATCGGCACCGCGGTGCTGGCCTTCGGGATACTCGGCGATCAGGCCCGCGCCGAGGCAGACGCGCAGCATGCGGTGGCCATCGTCCATACCGACTACGTCGCCCAGGTCAGCCTGCTCACCCAGCTGGCCGCCACGATGCGCACGGCCGGCCGGGGCAAATTGGTGGTGTTCTCCTCGGTGGCCGGGATTCGGGTGCGCCGAGCCAACTACGTGTACGGATCGGCCAAAGCCGGCCTGGACGGCTTCGCCAGCGGACTGGCCGATGCGTTGCACGGCACCGGGGTGCGGTTGCTGATCGCGCGGCCGGGATTCGTCATCGGACGGATGACGGCTGGCATGACGCCCGCTCCGCTGTCCAGCACCGCGGCGCAGGTCGCCGCGGCGACCGCACGCGCGTTGGCCAGGGGGCGGCGCACAGTGTGGATCCCGTGGGCGCTGCGGCCGATGTTCTTCGTATTGCGACTGCTGCCCCAGGTCGTCTGGCGCAGGATGCCGCGATGATCATCGTGGTCGGGATCGGCGCCGACGGCGTGGCGGGCCTCTCTGAGCGGTCTCGCTACGAATTGCGCAGGGCCACAGTAGTTTACGGTTCAAAGAGACAGCTTGACCTGCTCGACGACACGATGACCGCCGAACGCCGGGAGTGGCCGTCACCGATGCTGCCCGCGGTGCAAAGCCTGCCCGCCGGCCGAGACGACATCCACGTAGTTGCCAGCGGCGACCCGCTGCTGCACGGTATCGGCGGCACCCTCATCCGAATATTCGGCACTGAACAGGTAACCGTGTTGCCGCACGTCTCGGCGGTAACGCTGGCGTGCGCGCGGATGGGCTGGAACGTCCACGACACCGAGGTGATCAGCCTGGTCACCGCGACGCCGAAAACCGCGGTGCGGCGCGGCGGCCAGGCCATCGTGCTGTCCAGCGACCATTCCACCCCGCAGGCGCTCGCGGTGCTTCTCAACGCGCACGGCCGCGGCGACTCCGAGTTCAGCGTGCTCGAACAGCTCGGCGGTCCAACCGAACGCCGCCGCGACGGCACCGCGCGGGAATGGGCCACCGGAGCACATCCCGACGTCGACGATCTCAACGTGATCGCCGTCCGCTACCTGCCCGACGTGCGCACGTCCTGGGCGCCCGACGAGGCGTTCGTCCACGACGGGCAGATCACCAAACACCGGATCCGCGCGGCGACCTTGGCGGCGCTGGCACCACGGCCCGGGCAGCGGTTATGGGACGTCGGCGCGGGCTCAGGCGCGATCGCGGTCGAGTGGTGCCGATGCTGGCCGGGCTGCACCGCGGTGGCGTTCGAACGCGACGAACGGCGCCGCCTCAACATCGGGCGCAATGCCACTGCGTTCGGGGTCAGCATCGACGTGCGCGGCAAAGCGCCCGACACGTTCGACGACGCCGCGCTGCCATCGGTGATCTTCCTCGGTGGCGGCGTGACTCAGCCCGGCCTGCTCGACGCCTGCCTGGACAACCTGCCCGTCGGCGGAAACCTGGTCGCCAATGCGGTCACTATCGAAGCGGAAGTTGCTCTGGCGCAAGCTCATTCGCGCCTCGGCGGCGAGCTTCGACGATTCCAGCACTACCGCGGCGAACCGCTGGGCGGCTTCACCGGTTGGCGCCCACAGCTGCCGGTCACTCAATGGGCGGTGACCAAGCGGTGACGGTCTATTTCATCGGCGCGGGCCCCGGCGCCGCCGACCTGATCACCGTCCGCGGCCAGCAACTCCTGCAACGATGCCCGGTGTGCCTGTATGCGGGTTCGATCATGCCCGACGATCTGCTGGCGCATTGTCCGCCCGACGCCAAGATCGTCGACACCGGTCCGCTTACCCTCGACCAGATCGTCGCCGAACTCGCCGACGCCCACGCCGCCGGCCGCGACGTCGCCCGGCTGCACTCGGGCGACCCGTCGCTGTACAGTGCGCTGGCCGAACAGTGCCGCCGACTCGACGCGCTGGGAATCGGCTACGAAATAGTGCCGGGCGTACCGGCTTTCGCCGCGGCCGCCGCCGCGCTGGGCCGTGAGCTCACCGTCCCGGGAGTGGCACAGACGGTGACGCTGACCCGGGTGGCGACCCTGTCCACACCGATGCCGCCCGGTGAGGACCTGGCCG
Source organism: Mycobacterium decipiens (assembly GCF_963853665.1). Taxonomy (NCBI): domain Bacteria; kingdom Bacillati; phylum Actinomycetota; class Actinomycetes; order Mycobacteriales; family Mycobacteriaceae; genus Mycobacterium; species Mycobacterium decipiens. Next base: position 3,025,091 of record NZ_OY970459.1, on the reverse strand, counting down.
CCCTCGCCCAGTCCGGCGCCACCCTCGTCTTGCACCTGGCCGCCGCCCAGATCGACGCGATCGTCCCGCAACTGCTGGACGGGGGCTACCGAGCCGAAACGCCGGCTGCGGTGGTGGCTTTCGCGAGCTGGCCACGGCAGACCGTGCTGCGCGGCTCGCTGGCCGATATCGCCGCGCGGATGCACCACGCGAATATCACCAAGACCGCCGTCATCGTCGTCGGCGACGTGCTGGCCGCCGAGGGCTTCACCGACAGCTACCTGTATTCGGTGGCACGGCGCGGCCGGGGCGCACATTGACACGGGTGCTGCTGCTCGGCGGCACGGCCGAGGGACGCGCGTTGGCCGGGCGGCTGCACGGACACGCCGACATTGTCAGTTCGCTGGCCGGCCGGGTGCCCAACCCCGCCCTGCCGATCGGAGCGGTACGCGTCGGCGGGTTCGGTGGAGTCGAGGGGCTGCGCGCCTGGCTGCAAGACGAACGCATCGACGCCGTCGTCGACGCCACCCACCCCTTCGCGGCAACCATTACTGCCCACGCCGCGCAAGTGTGCGGCGAACTCGAGCTGGCGCACCTGGTCCTGGCGCGCCCGCCGTGGGACCCCGGCACCGCCATCGTTGCGGCATCGAACGTCCAGGCGGCAGAAATCGTGGTCCGACAAAGCTATTCGCGAGTCTTCCTCACCACCGGGCGCTCGGGTATCGCAGCCTTCGCGCGCAGTGACGCGTGGTTTTTGATTCGCGCGGTCGCCGCGCCCGACGTCGCCGTACTGCCGCGTCGGCACCAGCTGATGCTGTCCCGCGGGCCGTATGCCTACGAAAACGAATTCGCGCTGCTGCGGGAACACCGCATCGACGCGCTGGTCACCAAGAACAGCGGCGGCGACATGACCCGGGCCAAGCTGGATGCCGCTGCCGCGCTGGGCGTTTCGGTGGTGATGGTGGCCCGCCCACCGCTGCCGGTTGGGGTGCGGGCCGTGGGCACCGTCGAGGAGGCCGTCGACTGGGTCGTCGGTCTCGGGTCCGGCTGACTTCGCTATCCGGTCAGGTCGTCGGGCTCGGCGTCGGCTAGCAGCGCATCGCGCGCTCGGGCGACCCGGGATCGGATGGTGCCTACCGGGCAGCCGCACACCGCCGCGGCGTCCGCGTAGGACAGCCCGAGTAGCTGTGTAAGCAGCAAAGCTTCCCGTTGCTCGGTGCTGAGGTCGGCGATCATTGCGGTTACCTCGACGAGGTCTTCGAATCCGCGGGCGTGGCGGACGCCGTCGAGCAGGTGTTCGGGTTGGGCACCGTGGGCGGTGCGGGGCCGCGACCGGACGTGGCGAATATGGTCGGCGACGACGTGGCGCGCGATGGCCAGCAACCAGGTTCGGGCGCTGGAGCGTGCGGAGAACCGCGGGATGGCGCCGATGGCCCGTAGGAATGTCTCTTGGGTGAGGTCGTCCGCGCTGCCCACGTCGGACAGGTAGGCGACAAATCGCCACACGTCTTGCTGCGTGTCTTTGATAAACGCCTCAAGCGCCCGCGCGTTCCCCTTTGCGGCCGACAAGGCGAGTGCGGTCAGGGCCTCGTCCTCGCACACCGCAGTCATGGGCATAGACCTTAGACGGCCGGGCGCAGTCAGTCTACGACCCGTCGTCGTAGAACCGCGGTGTGATCGCGCCGGCGCCACCGTACGGGCGATCACGCTATGCGGGCGACTCCGTAAGATACTGCGGCATGCGGAACAGGGAGGGCACCGGCTTTGGCCGGCGTGAGCTGCTGGTGGCGATGGCAATGCTGGTTCCGGTGGCCGGCTGTGCGCATCGTGCCAGCGGCGATCATCCCGCGCCGGCAACCTTGCCGCAAAGAGCGGATTTGGCGGATCGCTTTGCCGAACTCGAGCGCAGCTACCAGGCCCGACTCGGGGTGTATGTGCCCGCGACCGACACGACCGCCGCGATCGCATACCGCGCCGATGAGCGGTTCGCATTCTGTTCCACATTCAAGGCGCCGCTCGTCGCGGCGGTGCTGCACCAGAATCCGCTCTCGCATCTGGACACGCTGATCACCTACACCAGTGCCGACATCCGGTCGACGTCGCCGATAGCCCAACAGCACGTTCAGACCGGCATGACGATCGGGCAGCTTTGCGATGCGGCGATCCGCTACAGCGACGGCACCGCCGCCAATCTCTTGCTGGCCGATCTGGGCGGGACCGCGGCATTCACCGGCTACCTGCGCAGCCTGGGCGACACCGTGAGTCGTTTGGACCAGGACGAACCGGAACTGAACCGCGATCCGCCCGGGGACGAGCGCGATACCACGACCCCGCATGCGATCGCCCTTGATTTTCAGCAGCTTGTTCTAGGCGACGCGTTGCCACCCGACAAGCGGGCACTGCTCACCGATTGGATGGCGCGCAACACCACCGGCACCAAGCGCATCAGGGCGGGATTTCCCGCCGATTGGAAAGTGATAGACAAGACCGGATCGGGTGACTACGGACGAGCTAACGACGTCGCAGTCGTGTGGTCGCCCACTGGCGCGGCGCACGTCGTGGCGATCATGTCCGATCGTGCCGGCCTCGGGTATGAGGCCGAACCCAGTCAGGAGCTGGTCGCCGACGCGGCGAAATGCGTTGCCGGGGTGCTTGCGTAGGCCCCCGGGACCGAAGGTGGGCTAGCTTGGGCGGTAACCGAAGGAGGCGACGCTGAAGTGACCGACGATCCGCGCGCCGATATCGTGTCCCGCCAGTACCACCGGTGGTTATACCCGCACCCCATAGCGGATCTCGAGGCATGGACCTCGGCGAACTGGGAATGGTTCGACCCGGTGCACTCCCACCGGATCCTATGGCCGGACCGCGAATATCAACCTGATCTTGATATTTTGATCGCCGGTTGCGGCACCAACCAGGCGGCAATTTTTGCGTTCACCAACCGCGCGGCGAAAGTGGTGGCGATCGATATCAGTCAGCCGGCACTGGACCATCAGCAATATCTGAAAGACAAGCATCAGCTGGCGAACCTCGAGTTGCATCTGCTTCCCATCGAAGAGCTTTCGACGCTGGGACTCGACTTCGACCTCGTCGTATCGACCGGTGTCTTGCATCACATGGCGAATCCACGGGAGGGCATGAAAGCACTGGCCAACTGCCTGCGGTCCGATGGCGTCGTAGCGACGATGCTCTACGGGAAGTACGGCCGAATCGGCGTCGAACTGCTGGACACGGTCTTTCGTGACCTGGGATTGGGTCAGGACGATGCATCGATCAAAATGGCCAAGGAAGCGATCTCGCTGCTACCGACGTATCACCCGGTCCGGAACTATCTCACGAAAGCTCGTGATCTACTTTCCGATAGCGCCCTGGTCGATACGTTTCTGCACGGGCGCCACCGCAGTTACACCGTCGAGGAATGCGTCGACCTTGTCACCTCCGCCGGACTGGTATTTCAGGGATGGTTCCACAAAACGCCGTACTACCCGCACGACTTTTTCGTCCCGAACAGCGAGTTTTACGCGGCGGTGAACGCGTTGCCCGAGGTCAAGGTCTGGTCCGTGATGGAACGTCTGGAGACCTTGAACGCCACCCATCTATTTATGGCGTGCCATCCCGACCGACCCAAAGAGCAGTACACAATCGACTTTTCGGCGGCTGACTCCCTCGATTACGTGCCGTTGCTGCGCACGCGCTGCGGTGTCTCCAGCACAGACATCTATTGGCCGGGTTGGCGCATGGCGCCCAGCCCCGCCCAGCTGGCCTTTCTGCAGCACGTTGACGGCCGCCGCACGATCCGCGAGATCGCGCAGCGGGTGGCGCGCAGCGGCGAATCTCCGCACGCGAACGCGGGGAACCTGGAGGAATTCGGCCGCACGCTGATTCAGTCGTTGTGGCGGCTCGACTTTGTCGCGGTTGCCTTGAACGCGAGCCCATCCAGCTAGGGGTAGCGGCGCGGGGTGAACACCCGATCGCCTGCGTCGACCGAATACCACTGGGTCCGCGAGGATCCCACGATCAACAAGCAGCGCATGTCGATATCGGTGGGGTTCAGGTCGGCCAACCGAACCACGCGGACGTCTTCGTCGGGCCCGGCCACCGGCCCGGAAACACTGCGGCCGATCACCACCGGCGTGCCGGGTTCGCGGTGGGCCAGCAGCAGCTCGCGCATCGCCGCGACCTGCCAGGTTCGTGCCTTGGACGCCGGGTTGTAGATGGCCAGCACCAGGTCCGCGGCGGCGGCCGCGGCAAGACGCGCGGCGATCACCTCCCACGGCTTGAGCCGGTCGGACAGCGAGATCACCGCATAGTCGTGGCCGAGCGGAGCACCGACCCGGCTGGCGACGGCTTGGGCGGCCGTCATCGCCGGAATCACCCGGATCTGTACACCCGGCCACTGTTCGGCTTCCTCCAGAACGGCGGTGGCCATCGCGAAGACCCCCGGATCGCCCGACGACACCACCGCCACCGCGTGCCCCCGGTCGGCCAGGGAGCAGGCCAGCCGGGCCCGGGCGGGTTCGTCGGTGTTGTCGCTGGGGTGGCGCCGCTGGCCATTGCGGAGTCCGACGCGGTCCAGGTAGCGGCGATAGCCGATCAGATCGGTCGCCCTGGCCAGCTCACGTCGGCTCTGTGCGGTCATCCAGTCGGTGCCGCCCGGCCCGAGGCCCACCACCGCGACGGTGCCGGGAACCGATTCCCGGCGGCGCCCACCGGGCAGCATCGCCAGCGAGAAATACGGCACGCCGGTCTCGTCGACATCGGCGGCGGGCAGGACTCGTTGGTCGGGGGTGCTGGCCCGTTCCACGTAGAACGCGTCGTCAAGCTGGCCGGAGGCCGAAAGTGCTTCCCGCACATTGTGATACGAACGGCCCAGCTTGAGCACCACGGCTGCGTCGGCATCGGCGAGCCGGCGGGTCAGTTCGGCGACCGGCAACGTGCCCGGCAACACCGAAAGCACCTCATCGCCCGCCACCAGCGGTGTGGTGATCGCCGCCGACGCGGCGCTCACCGACGTCACTCCCGGCACAATCACCGCGTTGAACCGATGGGTCAGCCGGGTGTGCAAATGCATGTAGGAGCTGTAAAACAGTGGGTCGCCCTCGGCGAGCAGCGCGACGTTGCGCCCGGCATCCAGATGCGTGGCGATGCGCTCGGTGGCTTGCGCGTAGAAATCCTCGATCGCACCGGCGTAGCCGCCGGGATGATCGGTCGTCTCGGTGGTCACCGGATACACCAGGTGCTCTTCGAGCTGGCCGGGCCGCAGATACGGTTCGGCGATACCGCGGGCGATGCTGTGACCATGGCGGGCGCTGTGATAGGCCACCACATCGGCCGCCGCGATCACTCGGGCGGCCTTGATGGTCACCAACTCCGGATCACCGGGACCCAGCCCGACTCCCCATAGCGTGCCGCGGGCTGTCATTCGCGCTCGGTCGCGATCGCATTGACGGCGGCGGCGGCCATGGCGCTACCGCCGCGACGGCCCGCCACCACCAGATAGGACATCCCGCGCGGGCGGTCGATGAGCTCCTGCTTGGACTGCGCCGAGCCGACGAAGCCGACCGGACCGCCCAGCACCGCGGCCGGCGCCGCAACCCCCTCGTCGATCAGTTCGAGCAGCCGAAACAGCGCGGTGGGCGCGTTGCCGATGGCCACTACCGCGCCGGCCAGCCGGGCGGCCCACAGGTCCATAGCGGCCGCCGAGCGGGTGGTACACCGGCGGACGGCCAGCTCGGCCGCACGCGGATCGGCAACCAGCGACACGACCTCGTTGTCGGCGGGCAGCCGCGCGATCGTGATTCCGGCGGCCACCATCGACGAATCGCACAACACCGGGGCGCCGTCGGCCAGCGCGGCGCCGGCCCGCGCGACGACGTCTTCGGTGTAGGCCACGTGCTCGGCCACGTCGACCTGTCCGCAGGTGTGGATCAACCGGACCACCACCCGCGCGACGTCGGCGGGGAACCGCGTCAGATCGGCTTCGGCACGGATGGCCGCGAACGACTGCCGGTAGATCTCGGCCGCGTCACGCAGATAGTCGAGCACCCGCTCACCCTACGGCCGGAATTGTCGGTATCCACTGCCGGTGGCGACCAGCACCGCACCGGCCAGGGGGCTGCCGCAAGCCCGTTCGCAGCCGACGAAGTGACGGTGCGCGTCGGAATCCGCGGCCAGCGATCTTGCGGCGTCCGCCCGCACGTCGGCGGCCGAGTGCGTGCAGCCCGGGCTGCCGGTGCAGGCGCTGATGTTCAACCAGGGGGACTTCTCGTCGAACACCAGGCCCAACGGCGCCAGCACCCGCAGCGCGGTATCGGCCACCGCTTCGTCGAGGTCGCAGATCAGCACCGATCGCCACGGCGTGACGACCAGCGGGGCCTCGATCGCCCCCAGGTACTGCGCGACGCGTGCGGGCAGCACTCCCAGCGGCGGCGCGGCGCCGAGGGTGACACGGCCGTCTTCTTGTGCGATCCAGCCCACTGGTGGCTTGGTGACGGGTGGAAAGGCGATACCGAGCTCGACGCCGGGTAGCAGTTCGCCGATATCGGTTAATTCCGTTACTCGCCAGGACTTTCCGCGGATCTCGACGAACCGCAACGCCACCCCGATGAGGGTTTCGGTGACATCGGCCACCTTCACGCCCGTGTCGCGTCCGGTCAGCAGGAGTCGGGGTCCGTTGGGGAACACGTGCACGCCGACATCGGCACCCAGGCCGGACACGTCAGCTCGGCCGTCGTCGAAACTGAACCAGAACCGGCCGCCCAGCGCCGCCAGCCTTGGCTCGGCGCGGATTGCCGCGTCGAGCTCACCAACCCACGCCCGCACGTCGGCGTTCCCGCCGACCCGGCCAGACAGCGGCGACGCGACGATATTGCGCACCCGTTCATGGGTCGCCGACGGCAGCAGCCCCGCGGCGCCAATCGCCTCGGCCACGGCGGCCACGTCGGTGATCCCACGCAGCTGGATATTGCCGCGGGACGTCAACTCCAACGTTGCCGAGCCGAACTGGTTCGACAGGCCGGCCAGCGTCGCCAGCTGGGCGGCGGTGACCATCCCGCCGGGCAACCGGATCCGGGCCAGCGCCCCGTCGGCGGCCTGATGCACCTGCAGCGCGCCCGGGCAGGCGTCGGTGTCGCGGGTCCTGGCCACCCGGTCCACGGTAACGGCGTTCGACTAGCAGAGGCAGTGGTTGGTCGCGTTCGGCGACGCAACCGGCAGCGACTGGTGTTGCGAGCGAATAATCGTTGGACGCCATGACGCGCCGGCCGGCAAAATCAGCGCCGTGCTCCAAGAGGAGATCTGGGATGCAGATGCGGCCGAAAGCTATGACACGTTCGGCGCCGGAATGTTCGCCCCCGAGGTACTGGGGCCGACGGTCGACCGCCTCGTCGAACTCGCGGCTGGCGGCCGGGCGCTGGAGTTTGCGATCGGAACCGGCCGGGTGGCCATCCCGCTGGCCGAGCGTGGTGTGTCCGTCACCGGCATCGAGTTGTCCCACGCGATGATCGCCCGGCTCCGCGAGAAGGCCGATGAGGCGGCTCTCCCCGTCGTCACCGGCAATATGGCCACCGCCCTCGCCCCGGGCGAATTTGCCCTCGTCTACCTGGTCTACAACACGATCTCCAACCTGCTTGCCCAAGCCGAACAGGTCGCCTGTTTCCGCAACGCGGCGCGCCACCTCACCCCCGGCGGCCGGTTCGTGATCGAACTGTGGGTGCCCGAATTGCGCACGCTCCCACCAGGACAGCAGGCGACGGTGTTCCGGTCCGAGCCCGGCTATATCGGCTTGGACACCTATGACGTCCTGCGCCAGTGGGTTGTCTCGCACCACTTTCACTTCGGCGAGGACAAACAGGCCCGACTGCTCCGTAGTCCGCACCGCTATATCTGGCCAGCTGAGCTTGACCTGATGGCTCAACTTGCCGGATTCGAGCTAGAGAGCAGGCACGCGGACTGGTCGGGTGCGGCGTTTACCGCGGAGTCCCGTTCGCACGTGTCCGTCTATCGACTTCCTACCGCGGGTTAGCCGTCGTCGGCCAATCCGGTCGTCGGCGCGTGCGGTACGAATGGGGGGTGGCCGAGCCAACCATCCTGCTGCTGTCGACATCCGACACCGACCTGATCAGCGCCCGTTCTAGTGGCAAGAACTATCGATGGGCCAACCCGTCGCGGCTGTCTGATTTGGAACTGGCCGACCTGCTGGACGGCGCGTCGATCGTGGTGGTGCGCATTCTCGGTGGTTACCGCGCCTGGCGGAACGGCATCGACACCGTGCTCGCCAGGGCCGTACCGACGGTGCTGGTCAGCGGCGAGCAGGCGGCCGACGCCGAGTTGACCGGCCTGTCCACGGTGGCCGTCGGCATCGCGGTTCAGGCCCACATCTATCTGGCCCACGGCGGCGTGGACAACCTACGCCAGCTGTACGCGTTCCTGTCCGACACCGTGCTGATGACCGGCTACGGGTTCACTGCGCCGGTGGTGACCCCGACCTGGGGGGTGCTGACGCGCGCCGCGACCGAATCCGACGGTCCGACCATCGCGGTGCTCTACTACCGCGCCCAGCATCTGGCCGGCAACACCGGCTATGTCGAGGCGCTGTGCCGCGCGATCGACGACGCCGGCGGACGCCCGCTGCCGGTGTACTGCGCCTCGCTGCGCACCGCCGAACCCGAGCTGCTGGAACGCCTCACCGAAGCCGATGCCATGGTAGTCACCGTCCTGGCCGCCGGGGGAGTCAAGCCGGCCACCGCTTCAGCCGGTGGCAACGATGACAGCTGGAACGTCGAACACCTGGCGGCCCTGGACATCCCGATCTTGCAGGGCCTGTGTTTGACCAGCCCGCGCGACCAGTGGTGCGCCAATGACGACGGCCTGTCCCCGCTCGATGTGGCCAGCCAGGTTGCGGTGCCCGAGTTCGACGGCCGCATCATCACAGTTCCGTTCTCGTTCAAGGAGATTGACGAAGACGGGCTGATCTCCTATGTAGCCGACGCCGAGCGCTGCGCTCGGGTCGCCGGCCTGGCGATCCGGCACGCACGGTTGCGACGCGTCGCCCCCGCCAACAAGCGGGTGGCCCTGGTGTTCTCCGCCTACCCGACCAAACATGCCCGGATTGGCAACGCGGTCGGCCTGGACACTCCGGCCAGCGCCATCGCCCTGCTGCGGGCGATGCGTGCGCACGGCTACCAGGTCGGCGATTTGCCCGGTGTGGACTCCGACGACGGTGACGCCCTTATCCACGCGCTGATCGACCGTGGCGGCCAAGACCCCGACTGGCTCACCGAAGGGCAGCTGGCCGGCCATCCAATCCGGGTGTCCGCCAAGGACTATCGGGACTGGTTCGCCACCCAGCCGGCCGAACTGACCGACGCTGTTGAGGCGCACTGGGGCCCGCCGCCGGGGGAGCTGTTCGTCGACCGCAGCAACGATCCGGACGGTGAAATCGTCATCGCCGCAATGCAAGCGGGCAACGTCGTGCTGATGGTTCAGCCGCCACGGGGCTTCGGGGAGAACCCCGTCGCGATCTACCATGACCCGGACCTGCCGCCCAGCCACCACTACCTGGCCGCCTACCGGTGGCTGGATGCCGGCCTTCCAGCGGGCTTCGGAGCCCACGCGATCGTGCATCTGGGCAAGCACGGCAACCTGGAGTGGTTGCCAGGAAAGACGCTCGGCATGTCGGCGGCGTGCGGACCCGACGCCGCGCTGGGCAACCTGCCGCTGATCTACCCGTTCCTGGTCAACGACCCCGGCGAGGGCACCCAGGCCAAAAGACGAGCGCACGCGGTGCTGGTCGATCACCTCATCCCGCCGATGGCGCGCGCCGAAACCTACGGCGACATCGCGCGCTTGGAACAGCTGCTCGACGAGCATGCCACCGTTGCCGCGTTGGACCCCGCAAAGCTGCCCGCCATCCGCCAGCAGATCTGGACGCTGCTGCGGGCCGCCAAGATGGACCATGACCTGGGTCTGACCGAACGGCCCGAGGACGACTCGTTCGACGACTTGCTGCTGCACGTCGACGGGTGGCTGTGCGAGATCAAGGACGTCCAGATCCGCGACGGGCTGCACATCCTCGGTCAAAAGCCCACGGGGGAAGCCGAACTCGATTTGGTGCTGGCCATCCTGCGGGCCAGGCAGCTGTTCGCCGGCGAGCATGCTCTCCCCGGGCTACGGCAGGCGCTGGGCCTGGCCGAAGACGGCACCGACGAACGCACGACCGTTGACCAGACCGAGGCCAAAGCCCGCGAGCTGGTTGCGGCGCTGCAGGCGGGCGACTGGGATCCCGCCGCCGCCGACCGGCTCACCGACAACGCCGACGTCGCGGCGGTGCTGCGGTTCGCGGCCACCGAGGTGGTGCCGCGCCTCGCCGGCACCGCGTCGGAAATCGGCCAGGTCTTACGGGCCCTCGATGGCCGATTCATCCCCGCCGGACCGTCGGGATCACCGCTACGTGGCCTGGTCAACGTGCTGCCCACCGGGCGCAACTTCTACTCCGTGGACCCCAAGGCGGTACCGTCGCGGCTGGCGTGGGAAGCCGGCGTGGCACTGGCCGATTCGCTACTGACCCGCTACCGCGACGACCACGGGCAGTGGCCGCGATCGGTTGGGTTGTCAGTGTGGGGCACCTCAGCGATGCGCACCGCCGGCGACGATATCGCCGAAGTGCTTGCGCTGCTGGGTGTTCGGCCGAACTGGGACGACGCGTCGCGGCGGGTCGTCGGCCTGACGCCGATTCCGCTGCCCGAGCTAGGTCGGCCGCGGATCGACGTGACCGTTCGGATCTCCGGGTTTTTTCGCGACGCGTTCCCGCACGTCGTGACGATGCTCGACGACGCGGTGCGGTTGGTCGCCGACCTCGACGAGCCCGTCGACGACAACTATGTGCGCGCGCACGCCCAGGCCGACCTGGCCCAACACGGCGACCAACGGCGCTCCACAACAAGGATTTTCGGTTCCAAGCCAGGCACCTATGGCGCCGGGCTGCTACAGCTGATCGACAGCCGCAACTGGCGTGACGACGCCGACCTCGCTGCGGTGTACACCGCTTGGGGCGGATTCGCCTACGGACGTGACCTGGACGGCCGCGACGCCGTTGACGACATGAATCGCCAGTACCGGCGCATCGCGGTGGCCGCCAAGAACACCGATACCCGCGAACACGACATCGCCGACTCCGACGACTACTTCCAATATCACGGCGGCATGGTGGCCGCCGTGCGGGCGTTGACCGGCCAAGCACCGGCGGCCTACATCGGCGACAACACCAGACCCGACGCGATCCGCACCCGCACGCTATCGGAAGAAACCACGCGGGTGTTTCGCGCCCGCGTGGTCAATCCCCGGTGGATGGCTGCTATGCGCCGGCACGGCTACAAGGGCGCATTCGAAATGGCGGCCACCGTCGACTACCTGTTCGGCTATGACGCCACCGCCGGGGTGATGGCCGACTGGATGTACGAACAACTCACGCAGCGTTACGTGCTGGATCCGCAGAACCGCAAGTTCATGACCGAGTCGAACCCGTGGGCGCTACACGGGATGGCCGAACGACTACTTGAGGCGGCCAGTCGCGGCATGTGGGCCGACCCGCAACCGGACACCCTCGACGCGCTGCGCCAGGCGCTGTTGGAAGCCGAGGGCGACATCGAGAGTTAGTTGCCGAGCAGACGCAGAGTCGCACGCGAAAGGCCCTTCGCGTGCGACTCTGCGTCTGCTCGCGGGGGGCCGCGGGGTAGGTTGGCACGGTGACGCCAACCTTCGCCGACCTCGCCAAAGCGCAGTACATCCTGCTGACCACGTTCACCAAAGATGGCCGGCCCAAGCCAACCCCGATCTGGGCCGCCGCCGACAGTGACCGCGGCGACCGACTGCTGGTCATTTCCGAGGAAAAAGCATGGAAGGTCAAGCGGATCCGCAACACCTCGCGGGTGACCCTGGCCACCTGCACTGTGCGCGGTCGCCCCACCAGCGAGGCCGTTGAAGGCACCGCGGCCATCCTCGACAAGTCGCAGACGGGTGCGGTGTATGACGCGATCGGTAGGCGCTACGGCATCCAGGGCCGGCTGTTCAACTTTGTCAGCAAGCTGCGCGGCGGTATGGCGAAGAACGTCGGCATCGAGCTCAAAGTGGTTGGCAGCTAGCCAGAACCCGCCGCTGGCGTCGGCGTGGGTGGGGCGATCTCCAGCACACCGCCGGATAACCATTGAATAGTGATGGTGGTCTGCGGCAGGGCAGCCTGAAGATCGGCTCGCAGGGTGTCGATTTCGGGTTCGGTTTGCCCTAGCAGGGTGACGGTGAGCTCAGCAGCGGTCCCGGTCGTACTCAAGATCGCGATGTCTTGTCGCTTCGCAGCCCATGCGGCGGCGGTCGCACGCGCGGCATCGAGCGCGGTTTCGGTGCCATCGGACCTAGTGGCCCCGTTGGTGCGGGTCCAGGCCAGGCTGACCGGGATGCGGTAGTGGTACCGCGAGTTGATTAGAGATGTCAGCTCGTCGGATCTCTTGGGTGGAAACGGCCCGGCGGTGGAGACCACCAACGTCCCCGATTCGTAGCTGAGCCCTTGCAGAGTCAACGATTGCGCGACCAGCCAGCTCCTTATCACCGGGCCCAGCTCGTTGAGCGGCGGTTGCGGGGTCTCCGGTCGACTATGCTCCGGGTCCCGGACCGGAATCCAACTGAGCTCCACCGTGACCGGATGTCCCAGCGCGCGACTAAGATTGGCGGCCACCTTACCGACCGGCGGGGGCGATGTAGGGCTGGTGATGTCGGCTCGGATGGTGTTGCCAGAGGCCGTGATATGGCTGAGTTCGCTGCCCGGGCTCAGCATGTTCGTGAGGGTTTGGGTGGCGACCTCGAGATCGCGAGCGCGGCCGGTGAGGGCGATAAACCGTGGGGTGAGAATCATCGCGACGGTCAGGGCACCGACAACGGCCAGGACCAGGGAGGCGAGGATCTGGTGGCGGTTGGTGTGGAAGGTGTGGCGCGGCACCAAGCCGCTGAGCAGGAACACGATGGCCGCCACCAAAACAATTCCGACCAGGTTCGTCGAAAACAACATGACTGCACCTCGGGCCAACTGCGGTTGACCCCGCCCGAGTAATACGCCCGCGGCGCCCAGCGGGGGAACGATCGCGACAGCCACCGCGACACCGGGCAGCGCTACCGAGATCTTCTTGTGCACGGTGGCAAGCGCTCCGACACCGCCAGCACCCATCGCTACCAACAGGTCCCGGATATCGGGGCTGGAGCGGGCAACAACCTCGGCGGGCAGGCCGGTTCCCGTCGCGGGCAATAGTGTGGCCGCCACCCAGCCCACCGCGACGGCTCCCGACGCGGATACCGACACCAGCATCAGCCCACGCACCAACCGCTGCCCCCACCCCATGATCAGACAGGCAGCAATGCCCATGATCGGCGCCATCAGCGGGGCAATCATCATTGCACCGATCACGACCGCCGCGGAGTTTTGCAGCAGCCCTACGGACGCGACCAGGCTCGACAAGAACATCAGGGCCGCGAATTGCCATAGTGCTGCACCCGACGGCGCAACCATCAGCGCGTCCATGATGCAACGGCGATCATGAACCGGCAACAACTTTGGTCGCCACAGCATCGTCCGACGCTTCGGGCCGGTTGCCGCATCATTATCGGAAACGTTGTCGTCGGTAAGGTCGGGCAATTCCGGCGGCCTCGACTTCGGAGGCAGTCCCACGGTCATCGGTCGCATCGTCTACTGCGCTTCGAGTCGAATCGCGCAGCGCGACCAAGGATATGGGCCGCGTCACGCGCGTGGGCACTGCGACGGCGATCATCTGTTGAGCGGCGAAGCATACCGGCAGTCTGGCAATTGCGGGTCCGCTGAAATAGCGACACGCCGCAGCGTTGATCGTAATGAAACTTCGCGCTGGCACATTCGGGCAACCGCCCAGATACAACTGCGGACTACGTCGTCGCTTCGGTTCCGAGGTGTTGGCCGAAGAACGCAAAGACCCGGCGCCACGCGTCTTCGGTGGCGGCGGCGTGGTAGCCGAATCCCGTGATGCGCATCAGCGGCTGGCCAGGCAGTTTGTTCGCGAAGCTGTGTCCGGCGCCGGGGTACGACTTGATATCTGCGGAAATGCGTTTGGCCGCGGCTACTTCGCGCAATCGGCTTGCTGCGCCGATACCGACCGGGTCACGGTTGCCGAAGCTGGCCACAATCGGGCACGCTCCGTCCAGCGTCTCGCTAAGGTTGCGGGGCAGCGGGGTGCCATAGAACGGCGCGGAGGCGCCAAAACCCTTGGGCGACAATACGAGTGCGAATTGACCACCCATGCAGAAGCCCGCGATGCCTACCCGCCCGGAGCATTCGGGCATCGCCAGCAGGTGATCGCGGGCAGCCAGGACGTCATCTAGGGCACGGCCCCGCTTCGTCAGTAGCTCGCGAAAGACTCGGATGATGCATCGGGCGCGGCCGCCCCGGGCATACATGTTCGGTGTGAGCGCCAGATAGCCAGCCCGGGCAATGCGTTCGGATATCGACGCATTGTCCGGGGCATAGCCGATCGCGTCGTGGACCACCACCACACCCGGCCAGGGACCCTCCCCTTGGGGAACGCCCAGCAGCGCATCAATCGGTCCGGCGGGCGTATCGATCTCAATCGTTGTCATAGCGTCATCTAACTGCAGCCGCGATCATCGCTTCCAAAGGAACTTGGGCGTGGCCCGTAGACGTTGGCGTCACATGGTGTCGCGGCTGCTTCTTATCTACGCCGTCGTCGAGCTAGCGGTGGTTTTCGCGCTCGCGGCGACGATCGGGTTCGGTTGGACCCTGCTGGTGCTGCTGGCGACGTTTGTCCTCGGGGTCGGTCTCCTAGCTCCGTTGGGTGGGTTGCAGCTTGGTCGGCAGCTGATGCAGCTGCGATCCGGCCTGACGGAACCACGAAGCGCACTGAGCGACGGCGCGCTGGTCACCATTGCCTCCGTCCTGGTCCTCGTTCCCGGCCTGGTCACCACGGCGTTGGGGCTGTTGCTGCTGGTGCCGCCGATCCGGGCGGTCGCTGGTCCCGGACTGACCGCGGTCGCGGTGCGTGGCTTCCTGCGGCGGGTGCCGCTGACAGCGGAGGCGGCGGCCGGCGTGGCCGGGGCTTTCAACCTCGGCGATCGCGGTGCCGACCCGGACTTTATTGATGGCGAGGTCATTGACGTCCAGGAATGGGACGTCGAGTCGCCGACCCTGGGGCCGGGTCCGGTTGGCGACGAGCCGCCGGGGTCGAGCTAGGCCCACGTAGTTTTGCGGTGTGACCCAGATTCCCACCAAGCTGCTGTGCAACGGCCGGGTGTACAGCCCCAGCCAGCCCGACGCCACCGCGATGGCGGTGCGCGGCGATGTCGTTGCCTGGCTGGGCAGCGACGACGCCGGCCGGAGCCAGTTCCCAGACGCTGACGTGGAGGATCTCGGCGGCCGATTCGTGGCGCCGGGATTCGTGGACAGCCACGTCCACCTGACTGCGACCGGTCTGACGATCAGCGGGCTGGACCTGCGGCTCGCAGGCTCCCGCGCGCACTGCCTGCAGCTGGTTGCCGACTATGCGGCGGCGCACCCGGGTCAGTCGGTGTGGGGTCACGGTTGGGATGAGTCGGCGTGGCCCGAGAACACCGCGCCCAGCACCGCCGACCTGGACGCGGTGCTCGGTGACCGGCCCGCCTACCTAGCCAGGGTCGACGCGCACTCCGCGCTGGCCTCCTCCGGACTGCGGCGGTTGCTCCCCGACCTGCCGGCGGCCGCCGGTTTTGCGGCCCAGCGGCCGCTGGCCGGTGACGCCCATCACCTGGCCCGGGCCGCCGCACGCGACCTGTTGACCGATGCGCAGCTCGCCGAAGCCCGGGCCGCGGCGCTGCAGGCCATCGCCGCGGCCGGCATCGTCGCAGTGCACGAATGCGCCGGGCCCGAAATCGGCGGGCTCGACGACTGGCTGCAACTACGCGCTATCGACCACGGCGTCGAGGTGATCGGCTACTGGGGTGAAGCGGTCACCACGCCCGCGCAGGCCCGCGCTCTGGTGAACGAGACCGGGGCCCGAGGGCTGGCCGGGGACCTGTTCGTCGACGGGGCGCTCGGATCGCGCACCGCCTGGCTGCATGAGCCATACGCCGACGCACCCGACTGCATCGGCATCTGTCACCTTGACCCGGACGCCATCGAAGCGCACGTGCGGGCATGCACCGAGGCCGAAGTGACCGCCGGTTTCCACGTCATCGGCGACGCCGCGGTCTCGGCCGTAGTCGTCGCCTTCGAACGGGTGGTGGACGACCTCGGCGTGGTTGCCGTCGCCCGCTGCGGGCACCGTCTCGAACACGTGGAGATGGTCGCCGCGGAGCATGCCGCAAAGCTGGCCGCTTGGGGAGTCATCGCGAGCGTGCAGCCCAATTTCGATGCGCTGTGGGGCGGCGGCAACGGCATGTACGCTCGCCGCCTCGGTGTTGAGCGAGGCAGCGAACTCAACCCACTTGCGCTGTTAGCATCCCAAGGCGTGCCCCTCGCGCTTGGCTCCGACGCCCCCGTCACCGGCTTCGATCCCTGGGCCAGCGTGCGCGCGGCGGTCAATCACCGCACGCCGGGCAGCGGGGTATCGGCGCGGGCAGCCTTCGCTGCGGCAACGCGCGGCGGCTGGCGGGCTGGCGGCGTTCGCGCCGGTAGGGCCGGCACCCTGGTGCCTGGTGCGCCGGCCTCCTATGCGGTGTGGGACGCCGACGCCTTTGACGTCGACGCACCGCGCGACGCGGTCCGGCGCTGGTCCACCGACCCGCGGTCGCGGGTACCTGCGTTGCCTCGGCTGGGCCCGACCGACGCCTTGCCGCGTTGCCACCAGACCGTGCATCGAGGTGCGGTCATCCATGGCTAGGGAATGGTTCGACGGGACGGCGAGGCCCGATGAGGCCGATTCGGAGCTCGAACCCGCGGCGGAGCCGGAAATGGGGCCCGACCAGCCGAGCGCGGCCGCCCGGCTGGGTGTCGTGGCACGCCGGAGCCTGGCCGGGCTGGGCGGCTGGGTAGTTGCGCGGGTGCCCACCGCACGGGCCGCGGTGCAGCCGCGTCTGACGCGGCTGGTGGTCAGCGTCGTGGCCGGCCTGCTGCTTTGTGCCAGCTTTCCGCCGCTGAACTGGTGGTGGGCGGCGGTCGTCGCGCTTGCGTTGCTGGCGTGGGTGCTCACCCACCGTGCGACGACCCCGGTGGGTGGGCTGGGTTTCGGCTTCCTGTTCGGTCTGGCGTTCTACGTCCCGTTGTTGCCCTGGATCGGCAATCTGGTGGGTCCCGGGCCCTGGTTGACGCTGGCCACGGCGTGCGCACTGTTCCCCGGTCTGTTCGGTTTGTTCGCCGTGCTGGTACGCCGGCTGCCGGGTTGGCCGATCTGGTTCGCGGTGGTGTGGGCGGGGCAGGAGTGGTTGAAGTCGATCGTCCCGTTCGGCGGGTTTCCGTGGGGATTGGTGGCCTTCGGTCAAGCCGAAGGCCCACTGCTGCCGCTGGTCCAGCTCGGCGGGGTGGCGCTGTTGTCGACGGGGGTTGTGCTCGTCGGATGCAGCTTGACCGCGATCGCGCTGGAGATCGAGAAGTCGTGGCGGCGAATCGGTGGCCAGGTGAGCGGGCCGCCGCCGGCCGTGGTGCTGCCGGGCGTGTGCATCTGCCTGGTTCTGTTCGGCGCGATCATCGTCTGGCCCCAGGTGCGGCACGCGGGTAGGGGATCGGGTGGCGAACCCACGATCACGGTCGCGGTGGTCCAGGGCAATGTGCCCCGGCTCGGTCTTGAGTTCAATGCGCAACGTCGGGCGGTACTGGACAACCACGTCCGGGAGACGATCCAGCTGGCCGACGACGTCCATGCCGGGGTCGCCCCGCAACCCCAATTCGTCGTCTGGCCGGAGGACTCGTCGGACATCGACCCATTCGTCAACCCCGACGCCGGACAACGGATCTCCGAAGCGGCCGACGCGATCGGCGCCCCGATCCTGGTCGGCACCGTGCTTGACGTGTCGGGCCGCCTCCAAGAAATCCCGGAGTACACCAACACGGTGATCGTCTGGTATCCGGGCACCGGACCGGCCGACCGCCACGACAAGGAAATCGTGCAGCCGTTCGGGGAGTACTTGCCCATGCCGTGGCTGTTTCGGCACCTCTCCGGCTATGCCGACCGCGCCGGCCATATCGTGCCCCGCAAAAGCACCGGGGTGGTGCGCATCGCGGGCGTACCGGTCGGGGTGGCCACCTGCTGGGAAGTGATATTTGACCGTGCCCCACGGAAGTCGGTCCTGGCCGGCGCCCAACTGCTGACCGTACCCAGCAATAACGCCACCTTCAACAAAGCGATGAGCGAGCAGCAGCTGGCATTCGGCAAGGTACGGGCCGTCGAACATGACAGGTACGTCGTGGTTGCCGGTACCACCGGCATCAGCGCGGTGATCGCGCCGGACGGCGCTGAGTTGGTCCGGACCGACTTTTTCGAACCCGCATACCTGGACAGCCAGGTTCGCCTCAAGACGAGGCTGACTCCGGCGACTCGCTGGGGCCCAGTCGTGCAGTGGATTCTCGTCGGGGTGGCCGGAGCGGTCATTCTCGTGGGCATGCGGCAGAATGGGTGGTTCCCGCGTTCGAGGCGGTCCAGGTCGGAGGGCGAATCCGAGGGCTCAGGTCCGCCGGTCCTGAGCGAATCCGACGACGGCGAACCCATCCCGCCCGAACAGGGCGGCCGACACTCGTCTGGTTTCGGGCGACAACGAGGAGTTACATGACCACCGGCCAGCCGGCGCCCCCAGCTCCGGGCTACCGTCCCAGCCAGCGCGTTCTGGTGATCATCCCCACCTTCAACGAGCGGGAGAACCTGCCGCTGATCCACCGGCGGCTGAAGGAAGCGTGCCCCGACGTGCACGTGCTGGTCGTGGACGACAGCAGTCCCGACGGCACCGGTCCGCTCGCCGACGAGCTGGCACAGGCCGATCCCGGCCGCACCCATGTGCTGCACCGCACCGCCAAGGGCGGCCTGGGCGCGGCGTATTTGGCGGGTTTCGCCTGGGGGTTGAGCCGGGAATACGCGGTGCTAGTCGAGATGGACGCCGACGGTAGCCACGCGCCCGAACAGCTGCATCGCCTGCTGGACGCGGTCGACGCCGGCGCCGATCTCGCGATCGGTTCGCGCTATGTCGACGGGGGCACGGTGCGCAACTGGCCGTGGCGGCGGCTGGCTCTTTCCAAGACGGCCAACACCTATTCGCGGTTGGCGCTCGGTATCGGGGTTCACGACATCACCGCTGGCTACCGCGCGTACCGTCGCGAAGTGCTCCAAGCGATCGATCTGGACGGTGTGGACTCCAAGGGCTATTGCTTCCAGATCGATCTGACCTGGCGCACAGTGAGCAACGGGTTTGTCGTCATCGAGGTGCCCATCACCTTCACCGAGCGGGAACTCGGTGTGTCCAAGATGAGCGGGTCCAATATTCGCGAGGCGCTGGGGAAAGTCACCCGATGGGGCCTCGAGGGGCGGCTATCGCGCGCTCGCGCCGCTCGCGCCCACAACCCCACGTAGCGGGCCGGGCGCGGGTAGCGCTTCCGGATCAGCCGCGACGACGCGACCGGATGAGATCTAGGCGCTCCTTGAGCAGCTCCTCGAGTTCTTCGATCGAGCGGCGCTCCAGCAGCATGTCCCAGTGCGTACGCGGCGGCTTGACCTTCTTCGGCTCGGGCAGGTCACCCTCGATCAGGGTGCCTTCCATGCCGTTGCGGCACAGCCAGGTGCCGGGGATTTCGGCGTCGTCCGCAAACGGGACCTCGAACTCCTCGCCGTTCTCGGTGCGGTATCGAGCGATCTGACGCGGTGCGAGGTCGTGGTTGCGGTCGGTCTCATAACTTACGGCTCCGAGGCGACTGCCCCTCAGGACGCGATCAGCCATAGGCACTACTCCTTAGGTCCTGTGAGCCCTGGGCTGGGTTAAAGGCTCCGTACCGATGATTGGTTCCGCTTGGCAAACGTTACGGCCGGCTGTGTAGTTCCCGGCACGCGACGCGCGCGGCGCGACCATCAATGATACCGGGATCGTGGACCCCGGCGGACTACAGTCTGCAGGCGTGACCCGTCGCGCCCGTCCCCAGCCGTGCCGATGGTGTGGTCGTGATGTGACCGACGCCGGAATGGGCCGTCGCCGCCAGTACTGTCGGCAGTCTTGCCGGCAGCGGGCATACGAGCAGCGGGCCATGATGGCCCGGGGTGAGGTGCCGGCCCTGCCCGTCGACGCGGTCGTGTTGTCGGCCCACGAAGCAGCCGACCTATCGGATCGCGTCTACCAGGTGCGATGTGCGGCCGAGGATGTCGCCACCGCGCTCGACGAAGGCGCCGGGGCGACCGAACTACGCCTACTGTGTGACGAGCTGATCCGGGCCGCGACGGCCGCCGACGGCTGGCGCCGAGTGGGGGTGTAGCCGCTGCCTTCGTGCCGGCTGTTCCGCTGAGACGTACCGCTAGCGGCGCCGCTAGACTCGCATTGACATGCGCCTACCCGGCACGGGCGGACGGGCGGGTACAGTCGCGCCATGGACGGCAGGCCTTGCACGGGCGCACTGGTGCCCGGCAGATGGGCGTGCAGAAGTCGGG
Source organism: Mycobacterium decipiens (assembly GCF_963853665.1). Lineage (NCBI taxonomy): Bacteria > Bacillati > Actinomycetota > Actinomycetes > Mycobacteriales > Mycobacteriaceae > Mycobacterium > Mycobacterium decipiens. Next base: position 3,004,494 of record NZ_OY970459.1, on the reverse strand, counting down.
AGTACCGGACGTTTTGAAATCCTGGCGGAGTTGGCGATACTCACCAGCGAACTTGGCTCGGAGCGCCGCACGACGATGTCGTTTTGTGCAGCAACTTCCGTGACTCGGTGAGAGCCGCATCCGGCGGTCGATGACGGCCAATATCAGGCGAAGATTAGGCGAGGTTTACTACATGGTTGATCAACTCCAGCATGCGACCGACGCGCTGCGGAAAGCGCTGGTCCAGGTTGAACGCCTGAAGCGCACCAACCGTGCGCTGCTGGAGCGGTCGAGCGAGCCGATCGCGATCGTTGGAATGTCGTGCCGCTTCCCGGGTGGGGTCGATTCCCCGGAGGGCCTGTGGCAGATGGTGGCCGACGGCCGGGATGTGATGTCAGAGTTTCCCACCGACCGCGGGTGGGACCTGGCCGGATTGTTCGACCCCGACCCCGATATGCGCCACAAGTCGTACGCGCGAACCGGAGGCTTCGTAACGGGTGTCGCGGATTTCGATCCCGGCTTCTTCGGCATCTCGCCCAGCGAGGCGTTGGCGATGGACCCACAGCATCGGATGTTGCTGGAGTTGTCGTGGGAGGCGTTGGAGCGGGCCGGGATTGATCCGGGTGGGTTGCGGGGGAGCGCCACCGGTGTGTTCGCCGGACTCATAGTCCAGGGCTACGGCATGTTGGCCGAGGAGATCGAGGGCTACCGGTTGACCGGGATGACCTCCAGCGTCGCGTCGGGCCGGGTGGCCTATGTGCTGGGGTTGGAGGGCCCGGCGGTGTCGGTGGATACGGCGTGTTCGTCGTCGCTGGTGGCATTGCATATGGCGGTGCAGTCGCTGCGGTCGGGCGAGTGCGACTTGGCGTTGGCCGGCGGCGCGACCGTCAACGCCACGCCGACTGTTTTCGTGGAATTCAGCCGGCATCGCGGGTTGGCGCCGGACGGGCGGTGCAAGGCCTACGCCGGGGCGGCCGACGGGGTCGGCTGGTCCGAGGGCGGCGGGATGTTGGTGGTGGAGCGGCTTTCGGATGCGCAGCGGTTGGGTCATCCGGTGTTGGCGGTGGTGCGGGGGACGGCGGTCAATCAGGATGGTGCTTCCAATGGGTTGACCGCGCCGAATGGTCCGTCGCAGCAGCGGGTGGTGCGCGCGGCGTTGGCCAATGCGGGGTTGACGGCGGCCGATGTTGATGTGGTTGAGGGTCATGGGACCGGGACCACGTTGGGTGATCCGATTGAGGCGCAGGCGTTGTTGGCCACCTATGGGCAGGATCGAGCCGAGCCGCTGTGGTTGGGGTCGATTAAGTCGAATATGGGTCATACCCAGGCCGCTGCGGGGGTGGCGGGTGTGATCAAGATGGTGTTGGCGATGCGTCATGAGGTGTTGCCGGCGACGTTGCATGTGGATGAGCCGAGTCCGCATGTGGATTGGTCGGCGGGGGCGGTGTCGTTGTTGACGCAGCCGCGGGCTTGGCCGGCCGAGGGTGTTCGTCGGGCGGGGGTGTCGTCGTTTGGGATTAGTGGCACCAATGCGCATGTGATTGTGGAGGCTGTCCCGGCGCCGGTGGTGCGGGAGGTTGGGGTGCGGCCGCCGGTGGTGCCGTGGGTGGTTTCGGCGAAGTCGTTGGCGGCGTTGGGGGTGGCCGCGGCGCGATTGGCTGAGCATGTGGGTGGCCATGGCGGGCTTGATGTTGCCGATGTGGGGTGGTCGTTGGCGGGTCGTTCGAGTTTTGAGCATCGGGCGGTGGTTGTCGGGGCCGATCGGGATGGGTTGTTGGCTGGGTTGGCGGAGTTGGCCGGCCCAGATTCTCCGGTGCTGGGTGGTTCGGTGGTTCGCGGTGTTGCCCAGCCCGCGGGCAAGACGGTGTTCGTCTTCCCCGGCCAAGGCTCCCAATGGGTGGGCATGGGAATCGAATTACTGGACACCGCACCGGTATTCGCACGGCACATCGACGTGTGTGCCGAGGCGTTTTCGGAATTTGTCGACTGGTCGTTGACGGATGTGCTGCGCGGGGCTCCCGGCGCTCCGGGGCTGGATCGCGTGGACGTGGTGCAGCCGGTGTTGTTCGCGGTGATGGTGTCCCTGGCCGAACTCTGGAAGTCGGTCGGGGTACGTCCCGACGCGGTAATCGGCCATTCACAAGGCGAAATCGCTGCGGCCTACGTTGCCGGTGCGTTGTCTCTGCAAGACGCCGCACGGGTGGTCACGTTGCGCAGCAAGTTACTGACCGGACTGGCCGGCCCGGGCGGCATGGTGTCCATCGCGTGCGGCGCCGATCGGGCGCGGGAGTTGTTGGCGCCCTTTGCTGATCGGATCAGCATCGCCGCAGTCAACGGCCCGGCGGCGGTGGTGGTGTCGGGTGAGGTAGCCGGGCTGGAAGAACTCATCCGGCTCTGCACCGACCAGGAGCTACGCACCCGGCGGATCGATGTGGACTATGCGTCGCATTCGGTCGAGGTGGAGGCAATCCGCGGCGAGCTCGTCAACGTTCTGTCCGGCATCGAGCCGCGTTCTACGCGAACCGTCTTCTTCTCCACGGTCACCGGAACCAGTTTGGACACAGCAGGTTTGGATGCCGACTACTGGTATCGCAACATCCGGCAGACGGTGCAGTTCGACCGGGCGGTGCGCGAGGCATGCGAGCACGGGTACCGCACATTCATCGAATCCAGTCCGCACCCGGCGTTGATTGCCGGTATCGAGGACTCCGTTGGCGACTCCCCGGCCATCGTCGTGCCCACCCTGGGTCGCGAGGACGGCGGACTGCAACGGTTCCTGTTGTCGGCTGCCGCTGCATTTGTCTCGGGTGTGGGGGTGGACTGGCGTGGCGTGCTTGATGAAGCGGGCTATGTGGAGTTGCCGACGTATGCCTTTGAGCGGCGGCGGTTCTGGTTGTCCGGTGACGGTGTGGCTGCCGATGCCTCCGGTTTGGGGCTAGGCTCCAGCGAGCACCCACTGCTGGGCGCGGTGGTGGATTTGCCGGCCTCGGGTGGGGTTGCGTTGACCGGCCGGCTGTCGCCGGGTGCGCAGGGGTGGTTGGCCGACCACGCCGTATCGGGAATGGTGGTATTCCCGGGCACCGGCTTTGTGGAGCTAGCGGTCCGCGCCGGCGACGAAGTCGGCTGTTCGGTGATCGACGAGTTGACCCTGCGGACACCGTTGTTGCTGCCGGCCGATAGTTCTGCGGCGGCGGCGGCGTCGGTCGCGGTGCAGGTGGTAGTCGATGCCGCCGATGAGTGCGGTTCCCGTGGCGTATCGATATTTTCCCGCGGCCAAGCCGGTTCTGGCTGGCTGTTGCATGCCGAAGGCAGCTTGCGCTCCGGCACCGTTGAACCCAGCGTGGACATGTCGGTGTGGCCGCCCGCGGGTGCCGTCGCAGTCGATGTCACAGACGGCTACGAGCGGCTGGCGGCGCGAGGGTACGGGTATGGTCCGGCATTCCGCGGATTGACCGCGATGTGGGCCCGCGGTGACGAGCTGTTCGCCGAGGTGAGGTTGCCGGAGGCGGCTGGCGCTGTCAGCGGGTTCGGGGTGCATCCGGCGCTCCTGGACGCCGCGCTGCATGCCGCGGCGGTAGCGAACCAAGATGCCGAACTTGCGTTGCCGTTCTCCTGGCAGGGCGTGTCGTTGCATGCGTCGGGCGCATCGGCGGTGCGCGCACGGATTGCGCCGGTGGGTCCGTCGACCGTATCGATCGAGCTTGCCGACGGGTTGGGGTTGCCGGTTCTGTCGGTCACCGCGATGGCGGCTCGTCCGGTGACCGAAGGGCAGCTGCGCGCCGTGGTATCCGGCTCGGGCCCGGATCGGCTGTTCGAGGTGGTTTGGTCACCGGCGCCGGGGGTTCAGGTCGCGGCTGACACGACTCCGCACCAGGTCTTCGAATCCATTGCTGCTGATGACGATCCGGTCACGGGAACGTACCAGCGCACCCACCAAGCGCTGGTTGCGCTGCAGTCCTGGCTGACCGGTCACGAGTCGGGCGTGTTGGTGGTGGCGACCCGGGGTGCGGTGGCGTTGGCGGGAGATGACATCACCGACCTGGGCGGCGCGGCGGTATGGGGGCTGGTGCGGTCGGCGCAGACCGAGCACCCGGGCCGGATCGTGCTGGTCGATTCCGATACTCCGCTTGATGATTCGGCGGTCGCGATAGCGCTGGCTGCTGGCGAGCCGCAGGTCGTGCTGCGGGGCGGACAGGCGTACACCGCACGCGTGCACGGCAGCCGCGCGGCCGAGGGCATCTTGGTACCGCCGGCCGGTGGGCCGTGGCGGTTGGGTTTGAGCGCTTCCGGCACCTTCGAAAATCTGCGGCTAGAGCCGGTTCCCAACGCCGATGCACCGTTGGGGCCCGGCCAGGTTCGGGTGGCCATCCGTGCCATCGCCGCGAACTTCCGCGACATCATGATCACCCTGGGCATGTTCACCCACGATGCGTTGCTCGGTGGCGAGGGCGCCGGCGTGATCGTCGAGGTCGGCCCGGGAGTCAACGAATTCGCGGTCGGTGACTCGGTGTTCGGATTCTTTCCGGACGGCAGCGGCACGCTGGTCGCCGGCGACGTCCGCCTGCTGCTTCCCATGCCCGCCGACTGGTCGTACGCGGAAGCCGCCGCAATATCAGCCGTCTTCACCACCGCGTACTACGCGTTCGTGCACCTGGCCAACGTAACGCCGGGACAGCGGGTGCTGGTGCATGCCGCCACCGGTGGGGTGGGGATGGCGGCGGTGCAGCTGGCCCGGCATCTTGGGTTGGAGGTGTTCGCCACCGCCAGCAAGGGTAAGTGGGACACCTTGCGGGCCATGGGCTTTGACGACGACCATATCTCCGATTCACGCAGTCTTGAGTTCGAGGACAAGTTTCGGGCGGTCACCGGCGGCCACGGCATGGATGTGGTGCTGGACTCGCTGGCCGGTGAATTCGTGGACGCTTCACTGCGTCTGGTCGCACCCGGTGGTGCGTTCTTGGAGATGGGCAAGACCGACATCCGTGACCCCGGTGTGATCGCCCAGCAGTACCCGGGTGTGCGCTACCGGGCCTTCGATCTGTTCGAACCCGGCCGCCCCCGCATGCATCAATACATGCTCGAACTCGCCGAACTCTTCGACGCCGGCGTGCTGCGGCCGCTGCCGGTGACGACGTTTGATGTACGGCGGGCGCCGGCGGCGTTGCGGTATCTGAGTCAGGCACGTCACGTCGGCAAGGTCGTCATGACCGTGCCATTTGGGCCGGGTGGTGCGCTGGGTGCGGGAACCGTGTTGATCACCGGTGGCACCGGCATGGCGGGTTCGGCGTTGGCGCGTCATGTTGTGACTCGTCATGGGGTGCGCCAGCTGGTGTTGGTGAGCCGACGTGGCCCGGATGCGCCGGGGGCCGCGGAGTTGGTGGCCGAGTTGGGTGCCGCCGGTGCGCAGGTGCAGGTAGTGGCTTGTGACGCGGCCGATCGCGCGGCGCTGGCCAAGGTCATCGCCGACATCGGAGTGCAGCATCCGCTGTCGGGCGTGATTCATGCGGCCGGAGTGCTTGACGATGCCTTGATTTCGTCGTTGACACCGGATCGGGTTGATGTGGTGTTGCGGGCCAAGGTGGACGCGGCGTGGCACCTGCACGAGTTGACCCGTGACCTGAATGTGTCTGCTTTTGTCATGTTCTCGTCGATGGCCGGGATCGTCGGGTCGTCGGGCCAGGGCAATTACGGGGCGGCGAACTGCTTCCTCGATGGGTTGGCTGTGCATCGGCGGGCTCACGGGTTGCCGGCAATGTCGCTGGGGTGGGGCCTGTGGGATCAAGCCAGCGCCATGACCGGTGGCCTGGACGCCGCAGACCTGGCCCGGCTGGGTCGCGAAGGGATCTTGGCGCTGTCCACGGCTGAGGCACTGGAGTTGTTCGACACCGCAATGATTGTCGACCAGCCATTCCTCGCGCCTGCCCGTATCGACCTGACCGCGCTGCGGGCACATGCGGCCGCGGTGCCGTCCATGTTCACCGATCTGGTCAGCGCGCCGACACGGCGTCAGGTTGACGATTCGCTGGCCGCCGCGAAGTCGAAATCGGCGCTCGCGCAGCGTCTGCACGGACTGCCCGAACCGGGGCAGCACGCCGTTGTGTTGGACCTGGTTCGCTCCCACATCGCCACGGTGCTAGGCAACATCACGCCCGAGGGCATTGACCCGGACAAGGCATTCCAGGACTTGGGATTTGACTCGTTGACCGCGGTCGAGATGCGCAACCGGCTCAAATCCGCTACCGGTCTTTCGCTCTCACCCACGCTCATCTTCGACTACCCGACGCCCAACGGTCTGGCCTCCTATATCCGCGCCGAACTTGCCGGCGTCCCACAAGAAGCCACACAAGTACCCGTGGCGCGCGCGACGGCTGACGACCCGATCGCGATCGTCGGCATGTCTTGCCGTTATCCCGGGGCGGTGGATTCTCCGGACGACATGTGGCAGATGTTGATTCAGGGCCGCGACGTGCTCTCCGAGTTCCCGGCCGACCGCGGCTGGGACCTGGCCGGATTGTTCAACCCGGATCCCGACGTCCCGGGCGCCTGCTACACCCGCACCGGCGGCTTCGTCGACGGTGTCGGTGATTTCGACCCTGCCTTCTTCGGGGTGGGACCGAGTGAGGCCTTGGCTATGGATCCGCAACAACGGATGTTCCTTGAACTCTCGTGGGAGGCGTTGGAGCGGGCCGGGATTGATCCGAATGGGTTGCGGGGCAGCGCCACCGGTGTGTTCGCCGGGGTAATGACGCAGGGCTACGGCATGTTCTCCGCCGAGCCGATAGAAGGATTCCGCCTGACCGGCCAGCTGTCCAGCGTGGCGTCGGGCCGGGTGGCCTATGTGCTGGGGTTGGAGGGCCCGGCGGTGTCGGTGGATACGGCGTGTTCGTCGTCGCTGGTGGCATTGCATATGGCGGTGCAGTCGCTGCGGTCGGGCGAGTGCGACTTGGCGTTGGCCGGCGGCGTCACCATCAACGCGACGCCCGACATTTTCGTGGAATTCAGCCGCTGGCGCGGATTGTCCCCGGACGGGCGGTGCAAGGCCTACGCCGGGGCGGCCGACGGCACCGGATTCTCCGAGGGCGGCGGGATGTTGGTGGTGGAGCGGCTTTCGGATGCGCAGCGGTTGGGTCATCCGGTGTTGGCGGTGGTGCGGGGGACGGCGGTCAATCAGGATGGTGCTTCCAATGGGTTGACCGCGCCGAATGGTCCGTCGCAGCAGCGGGTGGTGCGCGCGGCGTTGGCCAATGCGGGGTTGACGGCGGCCGATGTTGATGTGGTTGAGGGTCATGGGACCGGGACCACGTTGGGTGATCCGATTGAGGCGCAGGCGTTGTTGGCCACCTATGGGCAGGATCGAGCCGAGCCGCTGTGGTTGGGGTCGATTAAGTCGAATATGGGTCATACCCAGGCCGCTGCGGGGGTGGCGGGTGTGATCAAGATGGTGTTGGCGATGCGTCATGAGGTGTTGCCGGCGACGTTGCATGTGGATGAGCCGAGTCCGCATGTGGATTGGTCGGCGGGGGCGGTGTCGTTGTTGACGCAGCCGCGGGCTTGGCCGGCCGAGGGTGTTCGTCGGGCGGGGGTGTCGTCGTTTGGGATTAGTGGCACCAATGCGCATGTGATTGTGGAGGCTGTCCCGGCGCCGGCGGTGCGGGAGGTTGGGGTGCGGCCGCCGGTGGTGCCGTGGGTGGTTTCGGCGAAGTCGTTGGCGGCGTTGGGGGTGGCCGCGGCGCGATTGGCTGAGCATGTGGGTGGCCATGGCGGGCTTGATGTTGCCGATGTGGGGTGGTCGTTGGCGGGTCGTTCGAGTTTTGAGCATCGGGCGGTGGTTGTCGGGGCCGATCGGGATGGGTTGTTGGCTGGGTTGGCGGAGTTGGCCGGCCCAGATTCTCCGGTGCTGGGTGGTTCGGTGGTTCGCGGTGTTGCCCAGCCCGCGGGCAAGACGGTGTTCGTCTTCCCCGGCCAAGGCTCCCAATCACTGGGCATGGGACTGGGACTGCACACCGGATACCCGGTGTTCGCCGAGGCATTCAACACCGTGGTGGGCGAACTGGACCGGCACCTGCTGCGCCCACTACGCGAAGTGATGTGGGGTCACGACGAAAACCTGTTGAACACCACCGAATTCGCGCAACCCGCATTGTTCGCGGTGGAAGTCGCCCTATTCCGATTGTTGGAATCCTGGGGCGTACGACCCGATTTCGTAATGGGTCACTCGGTTGGCGAGTTGACGGCAGCGCATGTCGCCGGTGTCCTCTCGTTGGAGAACGCTGCCGTCCTGGTGGCTGCCCGCGGCCGGTTCATGCAGGCGCTCCCGGTCGGTGGGGCGATGTTCGCCGTGGCGGCCGCCGAAGAAGAAGTGCGGCCTCTGCTGGGTACCGAGGTTGATATCGCGGCCGTTAACGGTCCGGCGTCAGTGGTGATTTCTGGCGCGCACAATGCCGTGGCTGCGGTGGCGGACAAACTCCGCGCCGACGGCCGCCGAGTCCACCAACTGGCGGTTTCCCACGCCTTCCACTCGTCGTTGATGGATCCGATGATCGACGAATTCGGAACCGTCGCTGCCGGACTCGCCATCGGCCAGCCCGTCATCCCGATCATCTCCAACGTAACCGGGCAGCGGGCGGGCGACGATTTCGGATCCGCGGCCTATTGGACGAGTCATGTCCGGCAGGCGGTGCGGTTCGCCGACAGCGTGCGCTTCGGGCAAGCGGCCGGCGCTAGCCGCTTCTTTGAAGTGGGCCCCAGCAGCGGCCTGACGGCGTCGATCGAAGAGTCGTTGCCGGACGTCCCGGTACTGACGATGGCCGCGCTGCGCAAGGATCGCCCCGAGCCGGTGACGCTGACCACCGCCGTCGCGCAAGGGTTTGTCGCCGGTATGGACGTGGATTGGCGCGCGGTGACGGGCGAGGCGAACTTTGTCGAGCTACCGACGTATGCGTTTGAGCGGCGGCGGTTCTGGCTGTCCAGCGACGGCGTTGCGGCCGACGCCGCCGGCTTGGGGCTGGCGGCCAGTGAGCACGCGCTGCTGGGCGCGGTGGTGGAACTGCCCGCCTCCGGCGGGGTGGTGCTGACGGGTCGGCTGTCGCCCAGTGTGCAGGGCTGGTTGACCGACCACACCGTGGGCGGTGTGGCGATCTTCCCGGGAGCGGGCTTTGTCGAGTTGGCCATCCGTGCTGGAGACGAAGTGGGCTGCGGAGTGCTCGACGAGCTGACTTTGGCGGCGCCGCTGGTCCTGCCGAAGTCGGGCTCGGTGGCGGTGCAGGTGGTCGTGAGTGGTCCAGACGAGTCTGGCGTGCGCGGGGTGTCGGTGTACTCGCATGGTGACGTCGGCTCGGGTTGGCTGTTGCACGCCGAGGGCGCGCTGAGTCCCGGGTCGGCGGAACCGACCGCAGACTTGTCGGTGTGGCCGCCGGTGGGTGCCATCCCGGTCGAGGTGGCGGACGGCTACCAGCGGTTGGCCGAGCGCGGGTACGGATACGGCCCGGCGTTTAGGGGACTGACCGCGATGTGGCGCCGAGGCGATGAGATGTTCGCCGAGGTGGCGTTGCCGGCGGATGCCGGGGTGTCGGTCGCGGGCTTCGGGGTTCATCCGGTGATGCTGGACGCCGCCCTCCATGCCGTGATCTTGGGCACCGAAAGCGCTGAGTTGGACCAAGGCTCGGTGTTGGTGCCGTTCTCCTGGCAGGGCGTGTCGTTGCATGCCGCGGGTGCGCCGGCGGTGCGGGCGCGCATCGCGCCGGTTGGTCCGTCGGCGGTGTCGATCGAGTTGGCCGATGGATTGGGCTTGCCGGTGCTGTCGGTGGCCTCCATGCTGGCCCGGCCCGTGACCGATCGGCAGTTGCGCGCGGCGGTGTCCGGGTCGGGGCCGGACCGACTGTTCGAGGTCAACTGGTCGGCACAGCCGTCGGCCGAGGTAGAGCCGGTACCGGTGTGCGCCTGGGGGACAACGGATGAGTTGTCGACGGTGGTGTTCGAGTCCGCGCCCGTGGCCGGTGACGTCGTGGCGGGGGTGTATGCGGCGACCAGTTCGATGCTGGACGTGTTGCAGTCGTGGCTAGCCCGCGACGGGTCAGGGGTCTTGGTCGTGACGACCCGAGGTGCGGTGGCATTGCCGGGCGAGGATGTCACCGATTTGGCGGGTGCGGCCGTGTGGGGGTTGGTGCGGTCGGCGCAGACCGAGCATCCTGGCCGGATCGTGCTGGTCGATACCGATGTGGCCCTTGATGATCGGGCCGTAGCGTCGGTGCTGGCTGCCGGTGAGCCGCAGGTGTTGTGGCGCAATAATCAGGTCTACACTGCCCGGGTGCACGGCAGCCGTGCGGTGAGCGGACTGCTGGTGCCGCCGGGTGACGGGCCGTGGCGGCTGGGGATGACTGCCGCTGGCACCTTCGAGAATCTGCGGCTGGAACCGATTCCCGACGCCGACGCGCCGCTGGCGCCCGGGCAGGTCCGAGTGGGATTGTCCGCCATCGCGGCCAATTTCCGGGACGTCATGATCGCGCTAGGTCTCTACCCGGACCCGGATGCCGTCATGGGTGTGGAGGCGTCCGGCGTTGTACTCGAAACAGCCACGGAGGATTGCGGTTTCGCGGTTGGCGACCGGGTGATGGGCCTGTTCCCGGAGGGAACCGGGACCGTCGCCACCACCGACCAGCGCCTGCTGGTCAAGGTGCCGACGGGATGGTCGTACACCGCGGCTGCCACCACTTCGGTGGTCTTCGCCACGGCCTACTACGCGCTGACGGATCTGGCTGCGGTTAAGCCGGGACAGCGGGTATTGATCCATGCCGCCGCCGGTGGGGTGGGGATGGCGGCGGTGCAGCTGGCCCGGCATCTTGGGTTGGAGGTGTTCGCCACCGCCAGCAAGGGTAAGTGGGACACCTTGCGGGCCATGGGCTTTGACGACGACCATATCTCCGATTCGCGCAGTCTTGAGTTCGAGGACAAGTTCCGGGCGGTCACCGGCGGCCACGGCATGGATGTGGTGTTGGACTCGCTGGCCGGTGATTTCGTGGACGCTTCACTGCGTCTGGTGGCGCCGGGCGGGATCTTCCTAGAGATGGGCAAGACCGACATCCGCGACCCCGGCGAGGTTGCCGAGCGGCACGCCGGTGTGCGCTACCGCGCCTTTGACCTGTTTGAGGCGGGGCCGGAACGCATTCAGCAGATCCTCGCCGAGCTGGCGGCGCTGTTCGGCGATGACGCGCTGCGGCCGTTGCCGGTGACGACGTTTGATGTGCGGCGGGCGCCTGCGGCGTTGCGCTATCTGAGTCAGGCGCGTCACATTGGCAAGGTCGTGATGACGATGCCGGATGCGTGGGCGGCGGGCACCGTGTTGATCACCGGTGGCACCGGCATGGCGGGTTCGGCGTTGGCGCGTCATGTCGTGACTCGCCATGGGGTGCGCCAGCTGGTGTTGGTGAGCCGACGTGGCCCGGATGCGCCGGGGGCCGCGGAGCTGGTGGCCGAGTTGGGTGCCGCCGGTGCGCAGGTGCAGGTGGTGGCCTGTGACGCGGCCGATCGACCCGCGCTGGCCAAGGTGATCGCCGATATCGGAGTGCAGCACCCGTTGTCGGCCGTGCTCCACACCGCCGGCGCACTCGACGACGCGGTGGTGACCTCACTGACGCGGGAGCGCATGGAAGCGGTGCTACGAGCCAAGGTTGATGCGGCGTGGAACCTGCACGAGCTGACCCGCGACCTGGACGTCTCGGCGTTCGTCATGTTTTCGTCGATGGCCGGGCTGGTGGGGTCGTCGGGACAGGCCAACTACGCGGCCGGCAACTCATTCCTGGACGCGCTGGCGGTACACCGGCAGGCGCACGGACTGGCCGCCATCTCACTGGGCTGGGGTCTGTGGGACCAGGCCAGCGCCATGACCGGCGGCTTGGCGACGGTGGACCTCAAACGCTTCGCCCGCGACGGCATTGTGGCGATGCCGTCCGACGACGCCCTGCAACTGCTCGACACCGCAATGATCGTCGACGAGCCGTTCATGCTGCCCGCCCATATCGACTTCGCGGCGTTGAAGGTCAAGTTCGACGGGGGCACGTTGCCACCGATGTTCGTCGACCTGATCAACGCGCCGACACGGCGCCAGGTGGACGACTCACTAGCCGCGGCGAAGTCGAAATCTGTGTTGCTGCAACGTCTCGAAGGGCTCCCGGAAGACGAGCAGCACGCCATCCTGCTGGACCTGGTGCGCTCCCACATTGCCACCGTGTTGGGCAACACCAGCGCGCAAGCGATCGACCCGGATCGGGCGTTCCAGGAGCTGGGCTTCGACTCGTTGACCGCGGTCGAAATGCGCAACCGGCTCAAATCCGCTACCGGCCTGGCCCTTTCGCCAACTCTCATCTTCGACTATCCCAACTCCGCGGCGCTGGCCGGCTACATGCATCGAGAGCTGCTTGGCTCCTCACCGCAGGACGCCCCGGCCGCTGCGTCCGGGGAAGCCGAAATCCGGCGCGTGGTGGCATCCATTCCGGTCAGGCGCCTGCGGCAGGCGGGAGTGCTGGACCTGTTGCTCGCGTTGGCAAACGAAACCGATGGCAGCGGTCCGGCTCAGGCCGAGGCGCCGACCACCGAAAAAGACATCGCGGCCATGGACCTCGATGACCTGGTCAACGCGGCGTTCATGGACGACGACGAGTAGGGCGAGCTCAGTGAGAATCGCGGTCACCGGGGCCAGCGGAGTTCTTGGCCGCGGCGTCGTCGCCAGGTTGCTAAGCCAGGGTCATGAGGTCGCCGGAATCGCCCGCCATCGACCGGAAAGCTGGCCGAGTTCAGCTGATTTCGTCGCCGCCGATATCCGGGACGGCGCCGCGGTTGAGCGTGCCATAGCGGGCGCGGACGTCGTCGCGCACTGCGCGTGGGCGCGCGGCCGAGACGACGATGTCAACATCGGCGGCACCGCCAATGTCCTCAACGCGATGGCCAAGACCGGAACCCGGCGCATCGTGTCAACGTCCACCCCGCCGTCCAGCGACGGCCGACATGAAGCCCGCCTCGAAGAGCTGCTGGTGAACTCCGGGGTGGAATGGGTCGGTATCCGCAGCGCGCTCATGGTCGGCCGAAACGTCGACAACTGGGTGCGCCGATTGTTTGCTCAGCCGGTGTTCCCCGCCGGATCAGCTGATCGCGCGATACAGGTCGTGCACACCGACGATGCGCTTCGGCTATTGGTCCGTGCGATCCTGGATACCGGAATCGATAGCGGCCCAATTAATCTCGCTGCTCCGGGGGAGCTGACGTTGCGTCAGATCGCCGCCGCACTCGGGCGGCCCATGGTGTCGATGGGTGCGGGAGCGCTGCGGCGGCGGGTTGCGTCGTTCGCCGAATTCGAACTTGTGCAGTCCGCGCCGCTGATGGACGTCACGCAGCTGCGCGACGAGTGGGGATTCCAGCCGGCCTGGAACGCCGACGAATGCCTAGAAGACTTCACGCTGGCGGTGCGCGGCCGAGTGTCCCTGGGTAAGCGTGTGATTTCGCTGCCCTGGCGGCTGGCCAATATCCAAGATCTCCCCGCGGCCGACTCCCCGGCACAAGACGGAGTGCTACCCAGACCGGCTGGCCCAGAAGGGGTTAACGGCGAGTTCGACACTCCGATCGACCCGCGATTCCCGACGTATCTGGCCACCAACTTGTCGGAGGCGCTGCCCGGCCCCTTCTCGCCGTCGTCGGCATCGGTGACCGTGCGCGGCCTGCGTGCGGGCGGGGTGGGAATCGCCGAACGGCTGCGGCCCGGTGGGGTAATCCAGCGGGAGATCGCCATGCGGACCGTCGCGGTGTTCGCCCACCGGCTCTATGGGGCCATCACGTCGGCGCATTTCATGGCGGAAACCGTGCCGTTCGCCAAGCCTGCGACCATCGTCGGCAATAGCGGGTTCTTCGGACCCAGCATGGCTTCGCTGCCCATCTTTGGCGAGGAGCGTCCGCCGTCGGAACCCAGCCGCGCTGGCAAGCAGTTGCGCACCCTGCGCAATATCGGGGTGTTCGGCGTCAACCTGGTGGGTTTGTCCGCCGGCTCACCCCGTGACACCAACGCCTACGTCGCCGATGTCGATCGCCTGGAGCGTCTGGCCGGAGACGACCGCACAGCGCTGGACGATCGCCGATTGCTGAGCCTGATCGGGTTGGCGCGCGACCACGTCGTGCACGGCTGGGTTTTGGCATCCGGGTCATTCATGCTGTGCGCCGCGTTCAACGTGTTGCTGCGTGGCTTGTGCGGCCGAGACACCGCGCCGGCGGTCGGGCCGGAACTGGTCAGCGCGCGATCGGTGGAGGCGGTGCAGCGGCTGGTGGCCGCGGCGCGGCGCGACCCGGCCGTGTCTCGGCTGCTGGCCGAGCCGGGGGAGCGCCTCGACAAGCTGGCGGTTGAGGCACCGGAGTTTCATTCCGCGGTGCTGGCCGAGCTGGCGTTGATCGGGCACCGTGGCCCGGCCGAGGTCGAGATGGCATCGACCAGCTATGCCGACAACCCCGAGTTGCTGGTGCGGATGGTGGCCAAGACGTTGAGCGCCGTGCCTACGCCGCAGCCACCGACGCCGGTGATTCCGTTGCGGGCCAAGCCCGTTGCGTTGCTGGCGGCGCGCCAACTCCGGGACCGGGAAGTCCGCCGCGACAAGATGGTGCGCGCCATCTGGGTGCTGCGTTCTCTGCTGCGTGAGTACGGGCGCCGGCTGACCGAGTCCGGCGTCCTCGGCACGCCGGACGACGTGTTTTACCTGTTGGTCGACGAACTCGACGCGCTGCCGGCCGACGTTTCTGCGCTGGTGGCCCGGCGCCGAGCCGAACAACGCAGATTGGCCGCCGTCGTTCCGCCCGCCGTGTTCAGCGGCAGCTGGGAGCCGTCGGCCACGGCGTCGGTGGCGCTGGTGGCCGGGGACACCCTCCACGGAGTCGGCGTCTGCGGTGGACGGGTCCGCGGCCGGGTTCGGATCGTGCGCCCGGAGACCATCGACGACCTGCAACCCGGCGAGATTCTGGTCGCCGAGGTGACCGATGTCGGCTACACCGCCGCCTTCTGCTACGCCGCCGCCGTGGTGACCGAGCTCGGCGGCCCGATGTCGCATGCCGCGGTGGTCGCGCGCGAGTTCGGATTCCCCTGTGTGGTCGACGCCCAAGGGGCTACCCGGTTTCTACCGCCCGCAGCGCTGGTCGAGGTCGACGGCACCACGGGGGAGATTCATGTGCTTGAGCTGGCTGCCGAGGATGGGCGGCCGTTCCCGACGGGTGACCGGAGCGGCAACGTGCCTCGTTAGGCGATTCGCCCGGCGGGCCTAGCCATCAGCGGGGGCGGACCTGCGCCAGCTTCTCGCGCAGCGTTCTCGGCCGGATATCGGTCCAGTTCCGCTCGACGTAGTCCAGGCACGCGGCTCGCGTTGCCTCACCGTAAGCGACCTGCCATCCCGCCGGAACCTCGGCGAAGGTTGGCCACAGGCTGTGTTGCTCCTCATCGTTGACCAAGACGAAGAAGCTGCCGTCGTCGTCGTCGAAAGGGTTGACGCTCAAGGGTTTCCTGACCTCCTAACTACCCGTATGCGGGTAAGGCCAGTTTCGCCGCGCGGCCCCCAGCGCGCATTCCGCCATCCGGAGGGAGTTTCTATCCCCCCATCGGTGGAACCGGGCTGTCGTCCGGTCACCCGCGGACCCGTATCGACGCCCGTCGCGCCGAGGTGACTACCCACTCAGAGCAGTCCGAGCAGCTTCAGGTCGGTGGCGTATTTGACGATGATCGGCGCCGTGATCTGCGGGATGTCGTTGGTGCGGCCGATTTTCGCCGCTTGCACCGCGGCGCGGAACCGGTCGGTCGGCGCGGTTGATCCGCGGGTCGGCTCTGGGGGCTCCGGGTGGTCGTGCAAAAGCAGCAATAGCGGGAGCAGCGAGCGCTGGCGCTGTGGCTCCGGCAGGCTGAGCAGGCTGGTCTCCAGCTGCTGCTGCCAGTCGCCGTAGTCGTCAATCCGCCGGATCGGCTGGCCGGAGTCAATTAGCCAGTCGACGTACTCGTCGAGTCCGATGCCGTCGTCGTGCGGGTTCATCACGTGATAGGTCTGGAACCCGTCGGCGACCTGCGCACCCAGTGTGCTGATCGCTTCGGCGACGAATTCGACAGGCAGGGCGTCGTAGTGGGCGCGTTGCCGGTTACCGTTCTCGTCGAGCTGGTAGAACGAGCCGGGCGCGACGCCGGTGGTGATCAGGGTCAGCATCAGGCGGGTAAAGTTGTCCGGCACGTTGAGTTGGCCTGCGTAGCTGGTGTCGGTCAGGATCATGCCGCAGCGGAACACCGCGATTGGCAGGCCGCACAGGTCGTTGGCCTCCCGCAGCAGCACCTCGCCGGCCCACTTGCTGCTCGCGTAGCCGTTGCCGTAGTTCTGGTTGATCTTGCGGGTTGCGCTGATGGCCCGAATGTCGGTGTCCTCGGTAAACACCGACGCATCGATCTGATCGCCGACACTGGCGGTCGACACGTACGTGTAGGGCTTCAGGTTGGTGGTTAGCGCGAGACGGATCAGCTCGGCGGTGCCCAGCGTGTTGGGGCCGAATAGCTGGCTGTAGGGCAGTAGGTGGTGGACCCGGGCCGCGGGGTCGACGATCAGGTCGACGGTGTCGGCCAGCCGCTGCCATGTTTGCCGGTCGAGACCCAAGTCCGGTTCTGACTTGTCGCCGGCGATCACTTCCAGATGGTCGGCGGCAAATTCCCGGTAGTGCTGCGATAGCTTTGGATCGCTGTCGAACGTGCTGTCGAGCCGGCGCCGCGCGAGTTGGTCAGATTCGGCTCGCACCAAACAGATCACGGTGCCGTCGACCAGGTCCATCCGCTTCAGCCATTCCAGCGCCAGGTATCGCCCCACAAATCCGGTGGCGCCGGTCAGCAGTACCGTTTTCACCTCGGCGCTAGACCGGGGCAGCTGGGGGGCGGCGGCCAGCGTCGCGGCGTCGATGAACTTGTCCAGCGTGAGTTCGCGGGCGTGCACCTCGGGGGAGTCTTCCCCATGTGAAACGCCGTGCACGGAGGCAAAGCTCGGCCGTTCGAGGTGTTCGGTTTGCTGTTGGGTGACGGGTGAGGGGGCCAGATCGGACGGGGTGAGATTGCCTCCGCCGTTGCGGATATGTGTGCAGATCCCGGTGAGAGCCTCGAACCACAGCTCGCCTAGGCGGGTGATCTGGCGGTCATCGAACACCGACGACGCCCAGGTCCAGTTGGCCTGCAGCTGGGGGCCGCTGTCGCTGTTGACGGTGACCGCGTTGAGTTCCACGATGTGCGTCAGCGGCTGCCTTGGCTCGTTGCGCGCCGCCGCGGTCAACGGGAGGTCGGAATTGGTGATTTGCCACAGCCCGCCATCGGCCGACGCTTGCTCCGCTGAGACACCAAGGCGGCCTAGGTAGCTGAAAGCAATGAGCGGATCGGTCCCGGTGAGCTCGGTGTTGGGGTTGAGGTAGCGCAGTAAACCGTAGGTGAGGCCGTCGGGGATGGTGCGGAGCTGTTCTTTTGCGTCCTTGATCATCAAGTCCACAACCGCGTCGCCGGCCGCGATCTGCGTCCAACGCAGCTCCCCCACCGTCAACGCCACGGGGTATTTGGTGGTGAACCAACCGATCGTGTGGGATAGGTCGATGTCGGGTGCTATTTCTTCGTAGCGTCCGTCACCTTCGACGTCGATGGTGATCGGCGTGTCGGGGTGGCCCAGAAATTCCGCCCATGCCAGCGCGTAGGCGATCAACAGAATCTCGTGCAGCCCGGTGTGAAACGCGGCCGGGACCGCTCCGAGCAGCATGCGTGTGGTGTCGGTGTCTAGTCGGACCGATCGATGCCTGGGGCTGGTTGCGGTGTGGGGCGCGGGTAGCGGTGGCGGGGTTGCAGAGATTTGTTGCCACGCCGGCAGTTGATTGGTCACGGCCTCGCTGTGCGCGTGCTCGGCCAGCACCGAGGCCCATTGGCGGAAGGATGTGCCCGCGGTGTGCAGCACCACGTGTTGCCCGCGGTGGTGTTGGTTCCAAGCGGTGTTGAGGTCGTTTTGGATGATGCGCCACGACCCTGCATCGACGGCAAGATGGTGGATGGCTAGTACCAACTGGGCTGTCGAGGAAATCCAGATCGCGCTGAGCATCGCTCCGGCGGTTGGTTCTAGCCGCGACCAGGCCGCGGTCAGCGCTTCTTCTGTCAGCTCGTCGTGCAGCTGGAGGCAATCGCGCGCGTGCACTGAACCGGGTGCGGGGACGGATAGTGACCAGCCGCCGGCGGCGTCCGGGTCGACGCGTAGCCGCAGCATGGGATGGCGGTCCAGCAGGGCCTGCAGCATGATGACGACGTCGGCGTCGGTGACGTCGCGCGGGGCTTGTATCACGAATGTCTGGTTGAAGTGTTCGATGGGACCGTCGCTGCTGTGCAGCCAGCGGATGATCGGTGTCGCGGCCACTTCGCCGACACCGTCATCCGCCCCGGCGTCGTCCTGGTTGGCGTACTGGGCGACCTGGGCCACCCCGGCGACGCTGTGGAAGGTGAAGACATCGCGTGGTCGGCAGCTGACCCCGGCCGCGTGTGCCCGGGCGGCGACTTGGATCGCCAGGATGCTGTCGCCGCCCAGGTCGAAGAAGGAGTCGTCGATTCCGACCCGGTCGAGGCCGAGTACCTGGGCGTAGATGGTGGCCAGGATGGCTTCGATGGTGGTGGTCGGGGGGCGGTACGACTCGGTGTCGCCGTAGTGGGGGGCCGGTAGGGCGCGGGTGTCGAGTTTGTCGTTGATGGTCAGGGGCAGCGTCTCTAGCGCTACGACGGCGGCGGGCACCATGTAGGGCGGTAGTTTTTTGGTCAGCGTGGCGCGTATGTCACGCGGATTGGCGGTTCCGGTGACGTAGGCCACCAGGCGTTTGTCGCCGGGGCGGTCCTGGCGTGCGATCACCACCGCTTGCTCGACCCCGTCGAGTTCGGTCAAGGTGGTGGCGATTTCGGCGGGTTCGATCCGGTGTCCGCGGATCTTGACTTGGTCGTCGGCGCGGCCCACCAATGTCAGCTGGCCATCAGCACCCCATCGCACGAGGTCGCCGGTGCGATACATCCGGGTACCCGCCGTCCCGAATGGGCAGGCCACGAACCGGGATGCGGTCAATGCGGACCGCCGCCAGTACCCGGTGCCGACTCCTGCGCCGGCCACATACAGCTCCCCGGTTACCCCCGTGGGCACCGGCCGCAACCACCCATCCAGCACGAATAACGCCGCCCCCGCCACCGGCGCACCGATGGGCGGTGTCCCCGCGCCCGCTCTCAACGGCGCGCTCAACGACACATCCACCGTGGTCTCGGTCGGGCCGTAGGCATTGATCATCACCCGCCCGGGCGCCCACCGATCCACCAGCTCAACCGGACAGGGCTCAGCACCGATCACCAACGCCACCGAGTCCAGACCCTGCGGCGACAAAGTCGCAACGGCGGAGGGAGTGTGACTTAGCACACTGACCTGCTCGGAAACCAGCAGGGCGTGAAACTCTGCGGGTGAGCGGGTCACGGCTTCGGGTACCACCACCAGCCGGCCCCCATCCAACAGGGCGCCCCAGATCTCCTGGACCGAGACGTCGAAGCCATACGAGTGGCACTGTGCCCATACTCCTGCCGTCGGCAGGGGTGCATGCAACGGCTCCATCAATTGGGTGATGTTGTGGTGGGTGATAGCGACGCCTTTGGGGGTTCCGGTGGTGCCGGAGGTGTAGATGATGTAGGCGATGTTGTCGGCAGTCGGTACTGGCAGCGGGTGGGAAGGATAGGAAGTTTTGATGGTCGGGTTATCGACATCGATGATTGCCAGGTCAGTTCTGTCAAGGCGGCTGGCTAACTCGGCCCTGGTGATTACTGCTGCTGGGGTGGCGTCGTCGATCATGAAATCGACGCGGGCTTGGGGGTGGCTGGGATCGATGGGTAGGTAGGCGGCTCCGGTTTTGAGCACCGCCAAGATCGCGACGATGGCCTCAGCGCAGCGCTCCAACAGCAGCCCCACCACATCACCGGGACCGATCCCCTGGTCGGCCAACAGGTGAGCAAGGCGGTTGGAAGCCTCGTCGAGTTGGTGGTAGGTCAGCGAGGTGTCTCCGCACACTAGGGCTGTCGCATTGGGGGTGCGGGTGACCTGGGCGCCAAACAACCGCGGAACCGACACCGCGTCGCCAGGTGGTTGGGTCAGCGCGGCGCGGTTGCCCCACCGGTACAGGCCGGCTCGTTCGGTTTCGTCGAGCAGGTCCACCGTTGACAGTGGCCGGTCGGGTTGGCTGGTCATCACCTGTAGCAGCCGTTGCAACCGGCCCAGCAGCGCCTCGATGGTGGCGGCGTCAAAGACATCGGTGCGGTATTCGAGGGAGCCGGTGATGCCCGCGGGCCCGCCGGTGTGCGTGAAGCGTTCGGACAGGGAAAACGCTAGGTCCATGCGGGCGGTCTGGGTGTCGACGGGCAGGCGGGTGACGTCTAGCTCGCCGAGGGTCAGCGCGGTGATGGGGTCGTGTTCGGGGAGGTTTTGCCAGCCCAGCAGCACCTGGATGAGGGGGTTGTGGGACATCGACCGGGTCGGGTTGAGCCGATCGACGAGGACTTCGAAGGGCACGTCTTGGTGGTCGAAGGCCTCCAGGCTGCGGGTGCGGACCTGGGCGAGTAGTTGGGTGAAGGTCGGATCGCCGGACAGGTCGACGCGTAGCACCAGGGTGTTGACGAACATGCCGACGAGGTGATCGAGTGCGGGGTGGGTGCGGCCGGCGGTGGGGATTCCGATGGCTATATCGGTGTTGGCGCTGAGCTGAGCCAGCAGGGTGGTCAGGCCGGCGTGGATCACCATGAAGCTGGTGGCGTGGTGCTCGCGGGCCACCCGGGCTATCTGGTGTTGCAGCGTGGCGGGCCAGTTGATGGCGACCCAGGCGCCGCGGTGATCGGCAACCTGTGGGTAGGGTCGGTCGGTGGGCAGCTCAAGGCGGTCTGGCATGCCGGCCAGGGTGTTCTCCCAGTACCGCAGTTGGGTGGCGATGGCGCTGTCGGTGTCGGTTAGCTCGCCGAGGTTGGCGCGCTGCCACAGGGTGAAGTCGAGGTAGCCCACCGCGAGGTCGGCCCAGTTTGGGCCGCGACCGGCGCTTCGGTGGATGTAGGCGGTGTCCAGGTCGGCTGTCAGCGGGGTCAAAGACCAGCCGTCGGCGGCGATATGGTGCACGGTCAACACCAGCACGTGTTCATCGTCGCCGAGTATGAAAAGCCGTGCCCTTAGCGGGATCTCGGTTGTCAAATCGAACCTGTGGCGCCCGGCGGTGTCGATGGCGTGCCGCAGCCGACCGGCCGGCCATCCGGTTGCGTCGATGACGTCCCAGGCCAGGTCGGCCTGGTCGGCGGGTATGACCACTTGCTGGGGGATCCCCTCGGTCGAGGGGAACACCGTGCGCAGGGTTTCGTGACGCTCTATCAGGTCGGCTAGTGCGCGGCCCAGCGCATCGACGTCGAGCTGCCCGCGCAATCGCAGCGCCCAGGCCATGTTGTAGACCGGTGAGGGGCCTTCCAGCTGGTCGACGAGCCACAGCCGGTACTGGGCAAACGACAGCGGGACCACAGCGGGACGTGCACGGGCCGTCAGCGGTGTCAGCCGGCGTGAACCTCCACCGATGCACGGTGCTAGGGCGGTGATGCTGGGTGCGTCGAACAGAGTGCGCACGCTGAGGTGGGCATCCAGGGTGGTGTTGATGGCGGCGATCACCCGCATCGCCGACAGCGAATCTCCGCCCAGGTCGAAGAAGGAGTCGTCGATTCCGACCCGGTCGAGGCCGAGTACCTGGGCGTAGATGGTGGCCAGGATGGCTTCGATGGTGGTGGTGGGGCGGCGGTATGCGTCGGTGTCGCCGTAGTGGGGGGCCGGTAGGGCGTGGGTGTCGAGTTTGCCGTTGATGGTCAGGGGCAGCGTCTCTAGCGCTACGACGGCGGCGGGCACCATGTAGGGCGGTAGTTTTTTGGTCAGCGTGGCGCGTATGTCGCCCGGATTGGCGGTTCCGGTGACGTAGGCCACCAGGCGTTTGTCGCCGGGGCGGTCCTGGCGTGCGATCACCACCGCTTGTTCGACCCCGTCGAGTTCGGTCAAGGTGGTGGCGATTTCGGCGGGTTCGATCCGGTGTCCGCGGATCTTGACTTGGTCGTCGGCGCGGCCGAGGTACTGCAGCTGGCCGTCGGCGCCCCATCGCACGAGGTCGCCGGTGCGATACATCCGGGTGCCGGCCCCGCCGAATGGGCAGGCCACGAACCGGGATGCGGTCAATACCGATCGGTGCCAGTACCCGCTACCCACCCCGGTGCCGGCCACGTACAACTCACCGACCACGCCGGCGGGCACCGGCCGCAACCACCGATCCAGCACAAACAATGCCGCCCCCGCCACCGGGCGGCCGATGGGCGCTGTCCCCGAACCCGGTGTCAATGGCGCACTCATCGACACGTACATGGTGGTCTCGGTCGGGCCGTACTGATTGACCATTACCCGCCCGCCGGCCCACCGGTCCACGACCTCGGTGGGGCAGGCCTCGCCGCCGACGACGAGTGCCGTCGATTCCAAGCCCTCGGGCGACAACACCGTTGCCGCGGAAGGAGTTTGAACCAACATGCCGGCCTTTTCGGAGACGAGTAAGGCGTGAAAGTCCGTGGGGGAGCGGGTGATTGATTCGGGTATCACCACCAGCCGCGCGCCATGAAGGAGTGCGCCCCAAATCTCGAATGCGGAAAGGTCAAAGGCATAGGAATGGCATTGGGTTACCGTTTGCCCCGCTGCCGGTGCGAACGAGGTTGGTGCTGCGATGAGTTGGGTGATGTTGTGGTGGGTGATAGCGACGCCTTTGGGGGTTCCGGTGGTGCCGGAGGTGTAGATGATATGGGCGATGTTGTCGGCAGTCGGTACTGGCAGCGGGTGGGAAGGATAGGAAGTTTTGATGGTCGGGTTATCGACATCGATGATTGCCAGGTCAGTTCTGTCAAGGCGGCTGGCTAACTCGGCCCTGGTGATTACTGCTGCTGGGGTGGCGTCGTCGATCATGAAATCGACGCGGGCTTGGGGGTGGCTGGGATCGATGGGTAGGTAGGCGGCTCCGGTTTTGAGCACCGCCAAGATCGCGACGATGGCCTCAGCGCAGCGCTCGAACAGCAGCCCCACCACATCACCGGGACCGATCCCCTGGTCGGCCAACAGGTGAGCAAGACGGTTAGAAACCTCATCGAGTTCGCGGTAACTGCACGAGTTGCCCTCAAAGGTCAGCGCGACTGCGTCGGGCGTGCCCCTCACCTGGGCAGCAAAGAGCGCCGGTATCGATGCCCTCGTTTTGCTAGAGGCGTGGGTGAGCACTGCACGATTACCCCACTCATCTATGAGAGCGTGGGCGGCTTCATCAAGCAGACCGATCGACGATAGCCGTCGTTCCGGATCGGCAGTCAGCTCGGTGAGGATGTGTAGGTAGTAGTCGACGATAGTGGTGACGGTGTCATGGTCGAACACATCGGTGGAGTATTCGATGCTGGCTGGTAGGGGTTGCGGGGGCCGGCCGGGTGGCTGTTGTGGGGCGACAATTTCAATTTGGAGATCGAATTTGGCACCGTGCGGTCGTGTGGGTATCGGTTGCGTCCATAGCCCCGGGAACTTCATTGTTGGTAACGGGGTATTTTGCAACGCGAAAGTCACTTGAAAGAGTGGGTGATGCGCCGTCGAGCGGGTGGGGTTGAGCCGTTGCACGACGTGTTCGAAGGGAACGTCTTGATGGTTGTAGGCGGCAAGTGCTTTTTGCCGCACTTGGGCGAGTATTTCGGTGAAACTGGGATTTTCAGTCGTCTGAACGCGCAATACCCAGGTATTGACGAAAAACCCGACCAGCTCGGAAAGGGCGGCGTCGGTACGCCCGCTGCTAAGCCCGCCGATCGTCAAGTCATCGCCGGCGCCCAGTTTGTGCAACAGCACCGCTACCGCGGCCTGATACACCATCGATGCTGTCGCCTCGCAGCGCTGCGCTAACTGCTTGACCTGGTCTTGTAGGTGGGTGTCGACGACGAAATGGACCACGTCACCAGCAAAGGACTGTTGGGTGGGACGGGGCCGGTCAAACGGTAACATCGTTTCCTCGGGCGCCCCCGTTAGCTCGGAATGCCAATAGGCCAGCTGACGTGATAGCACACTGGCCGAGTCATCATGGCTGCCTAAGAATTCTTGCTGCCAAAGCGTGTAGTCGCCGTATTGCAGTGCTAGCGGTGACCACTGGGGCTTATAGCCTTCATTGCGGGCGGTATAGGCGCGCACGAGATCAGAAAAGAAAGCTGTCATCGAGGCGCCGTCTGCGGCGATGTGGTGGATCACCACTACCAACACATGTTCAACAGGTGAAAGCTTCAACAGCTCGGCGCGGATCGGGATCTCGGTTGCCAAATCGAACGGATCGCCTGCGGCGTTGCTTATCTGATTGGCGAGCTGTTCTTCATCACTGACGTCGATGACTGCGAAAACCGGTTCGTATTCATCGGCCGTCAATACTTGCTGATACGGGGTTCCCTGGTCACAGATGAACTGGGTGCGCAAGCTCTCATGGCGTTCGATCACATCGCCGATGGCTGCACGAAGTGCCTCCACATCGAGATCCCCGGTCAACCGCAGCGCTAACGGAATGTTGTAGATCGGTGTTGAGCCAACGGTCTGTTCGATAAACCACAACCGGCGTTGGGCAAACGACAACGGCAAGCGCTGCGGGCGCACGCGCGGACCTAATACTGGTGCGGTGGCATCGCCAGTGGCGGTGAGCAGGCTGGCCAGGTGCTGCGCGATGGTGGTGGGGGTGGGGTGGTCGAAGGCCAGGGTTGCCGGTAGGGGTAGGCCGGTGTGGCGGGTCAAGGTGTTGCGGAGTTCAAGAGCGCTCAGCGAGTCCATACCGAGGTCTTTGAACGGTGTGTCGGGATCGAGGGCGGTCGGGTCGGGGTGGGCTAAGACGGTGGCCGTGGTTGTGGTGACCAGGCTGGTCAGGGTGGCTAGTTGTTGTTGTGGGGTCTGGCCGGCCAGTTGGGTGGTCAGCGTGTCGGTGGTGGTGGTGGTGCTGGCTTGCCGGCGGGTTGTGGTTAGGCCCGTCAAGATGGTCGGCACGGCGCCGTGTCGTGCTTGACGAGCCAGTGCGCGGGTGTTGAGCGGGGCTGGCACCAGGTTGGGTTGTTGGCATGTCAGCGCGGCATCAAATAAGGCCAGACCGTGTTCGGTGGTGATTGGGGTCAGGTTGTTGCGGGTGAACCGGGCCTGGTCCACCGCATCGAGATGAGCGGTCATTGCGCTAGCGGTTTGCCAGTAGCCCCACGCCAAACTGGTGGCCGGTAAGCCGTTGCGGTGGCGTTGGTGAGCCAGCGCGTCCAGGAAGGCGTTAGCGGCCGCGTAGTTGGCTTGTCCGGGGGCCCCTAACACTCCCGCGGCCGAGGAGAACACCACAAACGCATCCAGGTCAGCATCGGCGGTCAGTCGGTGTAGCTGCCAGGCCGCGTCGGCTTTCGCGGTTAACACCGCATCAAGTTGCTCAGTGGTGAGTTCACTGATCACGGCATCATCTAGGACCCCTGCGGTGTGGACTACAGCGGTGAGTCGGTGTTGGGTAGGTATGGCGGCCAACACCGCTGCCAGTTGCGCAGGATCGCTAGCGTCGCAGGCAGCGATGCTGACCTGGGCATCAAGCTGGGTTAATCGCTGATAGAGGTCGTCAGCACCTGAAGCGTTGGAACCGCTACGCGACAGCAACACCAGGTGTCGAACGCCGTAATGGGTTATCAGATGCTCGGCAAAAACCCCACCCAACATCCCGGTACCGCCGGTGATCAACACCGTGCCTTCAGGATCGAGTGCGACGGGGGCGGACTCGGTGTGCGGCCCGGCGGGTAGCTGGGCCGGGGTGAGTCGGGGGGCGTGGACCACACCGTCGCGTAGGGCTAGTTGAGGCTCTGTGTCTAACCGCCGTGCCGGGTTGGCCAGGGCGGCTAAGACCTTGATCAGGGTGTGTTCGGTCGTGGTCGTGGTGTCGATATCGATCGCACTGATCCGGCCGGGGTGCTCGTTTTGTGCGGTGTGGATCAAGGCCCGCACGGCGGCGTGGGCTAGGTCGGGGGCCTGGTCATCGGGGCTGATGCTGACACCATGGCGGGTCAGGATCACCAAGTGAGCCGTAACCGGGTCGGCGTCGGTCAACCAGCTTTGCAACCCAGCCAAAACACAACGGGTCAAGACATGCACCCGTGGTAACGGATCGGGGTGATCACCGCTGGGCTGTGGCGATGCCAAATCCCAAACCACCAACGCCGGCCAGGAATCCACCGCGGCCACATCGGAGTAGACAAGCCCTTCACCCAGACCAGCGGGAGAAAGCTGGGGCTGCTCACTGATCAGCGCCCACGCCGGTAAAACCTGCGCGGCGGGAAACACATCCGCCGATAGCGTCGGCCAGGCCAACTCGAACAAGTCCTGCCGGGAAACCCCCGCTGCGGGTTGGAGACTGTCGGTGTTGGGTTGGGCCCGCAGGGTCAGTGTGTTGATGGTGATGACTGGGGCGCCGGTGGGGTCGGTGGCGTGCAGTTTGAAGGTGTCGGCCCCGGTGGATGTGAGTTGGACGTGGAGTCGGGTGGCCTCGATGGCGTGCAAGGTGACCCCGGCGAATGCGAACGGAAGCCGCGGTGTTGCCGGGTCGGTGCCGTTGTCGGTGTGGTAGAAGGCCGCGGCCAGGGGATGCATAGCGGCATCCAGTAGGGCGGGGTGGATTCCATAGCCGGTGATGTCGATGTCGGCGGGCAAGGCCACCTCGGCATGAATAATGTCGGGGTTGGCCGGGTCGCTACTCATACCCAGCAACGAGCAAAACGCGCCGTCGTAGTGCAAGCCGTGCTGGGTGAGCTGCTCATAGAAACCGTCTCGTTCAATAGCGGTGACGACCTCTGCGCGAGCTGAAGGTGAAGTCAGAGCAGTCACCGTGGCGGGTGGGTTGCTCAGTGTGCCGCTGGCATGCGCGGTCCAGGTTGCGCGGCTGTGCGGACGATCACCGGTGCGCGCATGCACGCGAAAAGCCCGCCGCCCCTGCTCGTCGAAAGGATGCACGCTGATCTGCAGATCGGCGGCAGCGCCCGAAGGAAGGACCAGAGGAGCCTGCAAAACCAGCTCGTCGATGACGGGGCATTTCACGTACTCACCGGCCTGCAGGACGACATCGATAAACCCGGTCGGCGGGAACACCACGCTGTCGCCCACCTTGTGGCCGGCTAGCCAGTTGTGTGTGGTTGTCGATAGCCGTCCGGTTAACACGATCTGGTCTTGGTCGGCGAGGTCGGTTACGGCGCCTAGTAGGGGGTGGTCGGGCTTGTCAAGCCCGGCGGCGCTGACATCCACGGCGGTGGGTGGGGTTAGCCAGTAGGGGTGGTGTTGGAAGGGGTAGGTGGGTAGTTGGGTGGTGTTGGCGGTGGGGTAGAGGGTGGTCCAGGTTGGGCTGTGGCCGTGGGTGTGGAGGTGGGCCAGGGTGGTGGTGAGGGTGTCGAGGTCGGGGTGGTCGCGGTGCAGGGTGGTGATGACGGTGGATTGGGTTTGGTCGGTGGTGGTGGTGATGGTGTCGGTGAGTGCGGGGGCTAGGACGGGGTGGGGGGATAGTTCGATGAAGGTGTGTGGGCCTTGGGTGAGCAGGGTGGTGATGGTGTTGTGGAATTCGACGGGTTCGCGCAGGTTGCGGTACCAGTAGTCGGCGTTCATGGTGGTGGTGTCGAGGGGGTGGTTGGTTTGTGCGCTTTGCACGGTGGTGTAGAGGGGGATTTGGGCGGGTTGGGGGGTGAGTTCGCCGAGTTGGTGGAGGAGGTGTTGGTGGAGGTGTTCGACGTGGGGTGAGTGTGAGGCGTAGTCGACTGCGATGGGTCGGATGTGGATGCCGTGGTGTTGGCAGGTGGTGGTGAATTGTTCGAGGGCGGTGGGGTCGCCGCTGATGATGGTGTGGGTGGGGCCGTTGGTTGCGGCGATGGTGAGGGTGGTGTTCCAGGGTTGTAGGTGGGGGTGTAGTTCGTGGGGGGATAGGCGTACGGAGGCCATGGCGCCGTGGCCGGATAGGGCGGTGAGGGCTTGGCTGCGTAGGGCGACGATTTTGGCGGCTTGGTCTAGGGGGAGTGCGCCGGCGATGTAGGCGGCGGCGATTTCTCCTTGGGAGTGGCCGATTACGGCGTCGGGGATGATGCCGTGGGTGCGGAGTAGTTCGGCGAGCGAGATCATGATGGCGAATAGGACGGGTTGGATGACGTCGACGCGGTGTAGTGGTGGGGCGCTGGGGTGTTGGGTGAGGACGTCGCGTACTGACCAGCCGGTCCAGGGGTGCAGGGCGTGGTCGCATTCGTTGAGGGTGTTGGTGAAGGTGTGGTGGTGGGTGTAGAGGCCGGTGGCCATGGTGGGGTATTGGGCGCCTTGGCCGGGGAAGACGAAGACGGTTTTGTTGGGGTGGCGGGGTAGGTGGTGGCGGGTGAGGTGGGGGTGGGGGTGGTTGGTGGCTAGGGCGTGTAGTGCGGCTAGGAGGTCTTCGCGGGGGTTGGTGGTGGTGGTGGTGGGGATGGTCAGGGCTGCGCGGTGGGGGTGGTGGGTGCGGGTGGTGGCCAGGCTGTGGGCGAGGTCGGTGAGGTCGAGGTTGGGGTGGTCGAGTAGGTGGTGGTGTAGGCGGGCGGCTTGGGCGTGAAGTGCGGTGGGGGTGCGTGCGGACAGTGGCCAGATTCGCAGCGCGGTGGGTGGGTCGGTGGGTGTGGGTGTGGGTGTGGGTGTGGGTGGTGGGGTGGGGGGTTGTTGGAGGATGAGGTGGGCGTTGGTGCCGCTGATCCCGAAGGAGGAGACGGCGGCGGTGCGGGGGTGGTTGGTGGTGGGCCAGGGTTGGGTTTGGGTGAGTAGTTGTACCGCGCCGGTTGACCAGTCGATGTGGGGGCTGGGTTGGTCGATGTGCAGGGTGGGGGGGAGTTCGGCGTGGTTGAGGGCGGTGATCATTTTGATCAGGCCGGCGGTTCCGGCGGCGGCTTGGGTGTGGCCGATGTTGGATTTGACCGATCCCAGCCATAGGGGGTGTTGGCGGTCGCGGCTGGCGCCGTAGGTGGCTAGTAGTGCGCCGGCCTCGATGGGGTCGCCCAGGGTGGTGCCGGTGCCGTGGGCTTCGACGACGTCGACGTGGTCGAGGGGGATGCCGGCGTTGGCGGCGGCTTGGGTGATGACGCGTTGTTGGGCGGGTCCGTTGGGGGCGGTGAGTCCGTTGGAGGCGCCGTCTTGGTTGACCGCGGATCCGGCGATGACGGCTAGGACTGGGTGGTGGTGTTGGTGGGCGTCGCTGAGTCGTTCCAGGACCAGGATTGCGGCGCCTTCGCCCCAGCCGGTGCCGTCGGCGGCGGCGGCGAAGGCTTTGCAGCGTCCGTCGGTGGCCAGTCCGCGTTGGCGGGCGAATTCGATGAATGGTGCCGGGGTGGCCATGACGGTGACTCCGCCGGCTAGGGCTAGGCCGGATTCGCCGTTGCGTAGGGATTGACAGGCTAGGTGGGTGGCGACCAGGGAGGAGGAGCAGGCGGTGTCGATGGTGATGGCGGGGCCTTGCAGGCCTAGGACGTAGGCGATTCGGCCGGAGGCCACGCTGGTGGCGGCGCCGGTTAGTCCGTAGCCTTCGGCGCCTTCAGGTGCGCCGGCACCGCCCGTACCGCCGGCACCGTAGGGCTGGCCCCAGGCTCCGGCGAATACTCCGGTGTTGGTGCCTTCCAGGGTGGTGGGGTCGATGCCGGCGGTTTCCAGTGCTTCCCAGCACACTTCGAGTAGGAGTCGTTGTTGGGGGTCCATGGCGGTGGCTTCGCGGGCGGAGATTCCGAAGAATTCGGCGTCGAAGCCGGCCGCTTCGGCCAGGAATGCTCCCGAGCGGGTGTAGGTTTTGCCGACCGCGTCGGGGTCGGGGTCATACAGTGCGGCGAGGTCCCAGCCGCGGTCGGTGGGAAAGCCTCCGACGGCGTCGGTGCCGGTTCTGACCAATTCCCATAACGCTTGGGCGGAGTCCACCCCGCCGGGTAGCCGGCATGCCATGCCCACCACCGCTATCGGCTCATAGGATGATGCTAAGAGTTGCTTTAAATTCTCATTCTCAATGAGAGTTTTTCGAAAAGCCTGCGTTACTTTTTCTATTGACGTTTCCATTGCGTCCCTATCTTGAAGTTAAGCCGCTAGAGTCAATGATCGTCTAGCGCCGCAGCGACTAGGTCGTCCAGACTCATGTTCGCGATATCAGGTTTCTTCTGGCGCTGAGTCACGGATTCCGCGTTGTCCGGCATTAGTCGTTGCAAGACGGCCAATACGTTGGCTTGTACCAAGCGTTCCGCCGGAATCGATGCAACCAATTCTTGAATCCGTTTGACATGGTCGATGCTCGTGGGTGTCGGGGCGCTTGTGCCGGTGAGCAGGCTGGCCAGGTGCTGCGCGATGGTGGTGGGGGTGGGGTGGTCGAAGGCCAGGGTTGCCGGTAGGGGTAGGCCGGTGTGGCGGGTCAAGGTGTTGCGGAGTTCAAGAGCGCTCAGCGAGTCCATACCGAGGTCTTTGAACGGTGTGTCGGGATCGAGGGCGGTCGGGTCGGGGTGGGCTAAGACGGTGGCCGTGGTTGTGGTGACCAGGCTGGTCAGGGTGGCTAGTTGTTGTTGTGGGGTCTGGCCGGCCAGTTGGGTGGTCAGCGTGTCGGTGGTGGTGGTGGTGCTGGCTTGCCGGCGGGTTGTGGTTAGGCCCGTCAAGATGGTCGGCACGGCGCCGTGTCGTGCTTGACGAGCCAGTGCGCGGGTGTTGAGCGGGGCTGGCACCAGGTTGGGTTGTTGGCATGTCAGCGCGGCATCAAATAAGGCCAGACCGTGTTCGGTGGTGATTGGGGTCAGGTTGTTGCGGGTGAACCGGGCCTGGTCCACCGCATCGAGATGAGCGGTCATTGCGCTAGCGGTTTGCCAGTAGCCCCACGCCAAACTGGTGGCCGGTAAGCCGTTGCGGTGGCGTTGGTGAGCCAGCGCGTCCAGGAAGGCGTTAGCGGCCGCGTAGTTGGCTTGTCCGGGGGCCCCTAACACTCCCGCGGCCGAGGAGAACACCACAAACGCATCCAGGTCAGCATCGGCGGTCAGTCGGTGTAGCTGCCAGGCCGCGTCGGCTTTCGCGGTTAACACCGCATCAAGTTGCTCAGTGGTGAGTTCACTGATCACGGCATCATCTAGGACCCCTGCGGTGTGGACTACAGCGGTGAGTCGGTGTTGGGTAGGTATGGCGGCCAACACCGCTGCCAGTTGCGCAGGATCGCTAGCGTCGCAGGCAGCGATGCTGACCTGGGCATCAAGCTGGGTTAATCGCTGATAGAGGTCGTCAGCACCTGAAGCGTTGGAACCGCTACGCGACAGCAACACCAGGTGTCGAACGCCGTAATGGGTTATCAGATGCTCGGCAAAAACCCCACCCAACATCCCGGTACCGCCGGTGATCAACACCGTGCCTTCAGGATCGAGTGCGACGGGGGCGGACTCGGTGTGCGGCCCGGCGGGTAGCTGGGCCGGGGTGAGTCGGGGGGCGTGGACCACACCGTCGCGTAGGGCTAGTTGAGGCTCTGTGTCTAACCGCCGTGCCGGGTTGGCCAGGGCGGCTAAGACCTTGATCAGGGTGTGTTCGGTCGTGGTCGTGGTGTCGATATCGATCGCACTGATCCGGCCGGGGTGCTCGTTTTGTGCGGTGTGGATCAAGGCCCGCACGGCGGCGTGGGCTAGGTCGGGGGCCTGGTCATCGGGGCTGATGCTGACACCATGGCGGGTCAGGATCACCAAGTGAGCCGTAACCGGGTCGGCGTCGGTCAACCAGCTTTGCAACCCAGCCAAAACACAACGGGTCAAGACATGCACCCGTGGTAACGGATCGGGGTGATCACCGCTGGGCTGTGGCGATGCCAAATCCCAAACCACCAACGCCGGCCAGGAATCCACCGCGGCCACATCGGAGTAGACAAGCCCTTCACCCAGACCAGCGGGAGAAAGCTGGGGCTGCTCACTGATCAGCGCCCACGCCGGTAAAACCTGCGCGGCGGGAAACACATCCGCCGATAGCGTCGGCCAGGCCAACTCGAACAAGTCCTGCCGGGAAACCCCCGCTGCGGGTTGGAGACTGTCGGTGTTGGGTTGGGCCCGCAGGGTCAGTGTGTTGATGGTGATGACTGGGGCGCCGGTGGGGTCGGTGGCGTGCAGTTTGAAGGTGTCGGCCCCGGTGGATGTGAGTTGGACGTGGAGTCGGGTGGCCTCGATGGCGTGCAAGGTGACCCCGGCGAATGCGAACGGAAGCCGCGGTGTTGCCGGGTCGGTGCCGTTGTCGGTGTGGTAGAAGGCCGCGGCCAGGGGATGCATAGCGGCATCCAGTAGGGCGGGGTGGATTCCATAGCCGGTGATGTCGATGTCGGCGGGCAAGGCCACCTCGGCGTAGACGGTGTCTTTTTGGGTGGGGTGGTGGCCGATACCCTGCAACGATCGGAACGGGGGTTCGTAGTGGAAGCCTTGTTCGGCCAGGTCGTGATAGAAGCTGTCCTGATCGATGGGGTCGACACTCGATGGCGGTGACGGCGGGCCGGACGCGGGATGTTCGTTGGTGGTCAAAGCGCCGGTGGCATGCAAAGTCCAGGCCGTGGGGTTGTGTGTGCCGCCGGTGCGGGAATAAAGAGTGAAGGGGCGCCGGCCGTTGTCTTCACCGGTCTGCACGGTGATCTGTACGTCGGTGGGTGTGTGTTCAACCAGCGCCAACGGGGTGTGGAGGACCAGCTCGTCGATGACGGGGCAATTCACGTACTCGCCGGCCTGCAGCAGCAAATCGATGTATCCGGTTCCGGGGAATACCACAGTGTCTTGGACTTTGTGGCCGGCTAGCCAGTTGTGTGTGGTTGTCGATAGCCGTCCGGTTAACACGATCTGGTCTTGGTCGGCGAGGTCGGTTACGGCGCCTAGTAGGGGGTGGTCGGGCTTGTCAAGCCCGGCGGCGCTGACATCCACGGCGGTGGGTGGGGTTAGCCAGTAGGGGTGGTGTTGGAAGGGGTAGGTGGGTAGTTGGGTGGTGTTGGCGGTGGGGTAGAGGGTGGTCCAGGTTGGGCTGTGGCCGTGGGTGTGGAGGTGGGCCAGGGTGGTGGTGAGGGTGTCGAGGTCGGGGTGGTCGCGGTGCAGGGTGGTGATGACGGTGGATTGGGTTTGGTCGGTGGTGGTGGTGGTGATGGTGTCGGTGAGTGCGGGGGCTAGGACGGGGTGGGGGGATAGTTCGATGAAGGTGTGTGGGCCTTGGGTGAGCAGGGTGGTGATGTTGTCGTGGAATCGGACGGGTTGGCGCAGTTGTTGGGTCCAGTAGTGGGGGGAGGTGAGTTGGTCGGTGGTGGCTAGTTGGCCGGTGAGGTTGGACAAGACGGGCAGCTGTGGGGGGTGCAGTGTTAATCCGGCGGTGATGTGTTCGAATTCGGGCAGTGCGGGGTCCATGGCCGCCGAGTGGAATGCGTGGCTGACCCGTAGTGGGGTGGTTTTGTAGTGGTGGGTGGTGCAGTGGTGGCGCAGCGTGTTGATTTGGTCGGCGGGGCCGGAGACCACCACCGAGGTGGGGCCGTTGACTGCGGCAAGGGTTAGTCCGGGGTGTTCGTGCAGGATGGCGGTGATGTCGGGTTGGCTGGCGGTGATGGCCAGCATTGCCCCGGGCGCGCAGGCTTGCATGAGCCGGCCGCGGGCGCTGACTAATAGCGCGGCTTGGTCTAGTGAGAACACCCCGGCGATGTGGGCGGCGGTCAGTTCCCCCACGGAATGGCCCAGCAGGTAGTCCGGGTTGATACCGGCCTGGGTCAGCACGGCGTGCATGGCCACGCCGAAGGCGAATAGGGCGGGCTGGGCGTAGTGGGTTTGTTGGAGCAGCTGGGCTGTGGGGGTATCGGCGGCGGCGAACATCACCTCGGTGAGTGGGACGTCGAGGTGGGGGTCAAAGGCCGCGCAGACCTCGTCGAGGGCCTTGGTGAAGGTGTGGTGGTGGGTGTAGAGGCCGGTGGCCATGGTGGGGTATTGGGCGCCTTGGCCGGGGAAGACGAAGACGGTTTTGTTGGGGTGGCGGGGTAGGTGGTGGCGGGTGAGGTGGGGGTGGGGGTGGTTGGTGGCTAGGGCGTGTAGTGCGGCTAGGAGGTCTTCGCGGGGGTTGGTGGTGGTGGTGGGGATGGTCAGGGCTGCGCGGTGGGGGTGGTGGGTGCGGGTGGTGGCCAGGCTGTGGGCGAGGTCGGTGAGGTCGAGGTTGGGGTGGTCGAGTAGGTGGTGGTGTAGGCGGGCGGCTTGGGCGTGAAGTGCGGTGGGGGTGCGTGCGGACAGTGGCCAGATTCGCAGCGCGGTGGGTGGGTCGGTGGGTGTGGGTGTGGGTGTGGGTGTGGGTGGTGGGGTGGGGGGTTGTTGGAGGATGAGGTGGGCGTTGGTGCCGCTGATCCCGAAGGAGGAGACGGCGGCGGTGCGGGGGTGGTTGGTGGTGGGCCAGGGTTGGGTTTGGGTGAGTAGTTGTACCGCGCCGGTTGACCAGTCGATGTGGGGGCTGGGTTGGTCGATGTGCAGGGTGGGGGGGAGTTCGGCGTGGTTGAGGGCGGTGATCATTTTGATCAGGCCGGCGGTTCCGGCGGCGGCTTGGGTGTGGCCGATGTTGGATTTGACCGATCCCAGCCATAGGGGGTGTTGGCGGTCGCGGCTGGCGCCGTAGGTGGCTAGTAGTGCGCCGGCCTCGATGGGGTCGCCCAGGGTGGTGCCGGTGCCGTGGGCTTCGACGACGTCGACGTGGTCGAGGGGGATGCCGGCGTTGGCGGCGGCTTGGGTGATGACGCGTTGTTGGGCGGGTCCGTTGGGGGCGGTGAGTCCGTTGGAGGCGCCGTCTTGGTTGACCGCGGATCCGGCGATGACGGCTAGGACTGGGTGGTGGTGTTGGTGGGCGTCGCTGAGTCGTTCCAGGACCAGGATTGCGGCGCCTTCGCCCCAGCCGGTGCCGTCGGCGGCGGCGGCGAAGGCTTTGCAGCGTCCGTCGGTGGCCAGTCCGCGTTGGCGGGCGAATTCGATGAATGGTGCCGGGGTGGCCATGACGGTGACTCCGCCGGCTAGGGCTAGGCCGGATTCGCCGTTGCGTAGGGATTGACAGGCTAGGTGGGTGGCGACCAGGGAGGAGGAGCAGGCGGTGTCGATGGTGATGGCGGGGCCTTGCAGGCCTAGGACGTAGGCGATTCGGCCGGAGGCCACGCTGGTGGCGGCCCCGGTTAGTCCGTAGCCTTCGGCGCTTTGGGAGCCGGTGGTTCCGTAGTCTTGGGCCCAGGCTCCGGCGAATACTCCGGTGTTGGTGCCTTCCAGGGTGGTGGGGTCGATGCCGGCGGTTTCCAGTGCTTCCCAGCACACTTCGAGTAGGAGTCGTTGTTGGGGGTCCATGGCGGTGGCTTCGCGGGCGGAGATTCCGAAGAATTCGGCGTCGAAGCCGGCCGCTTCGGCCAGGAATGCTCCCGAGCGGGTGTAGGTTTTGCCGACCGCGTCGGGGTCGGGGTCATACAGTGCGGCGAGGTCCCAGCCGCGGTCGGTGGGAAAGCCTCCGACGGCGTCGGTGCCGGTGCTGACCAATTCCCATAACGCTTGGGCGGAGTCCACCCCGCCGGGTAGCCGGCATGCCATGCCCACCACCGCGATGGGTTCGTCGGTGCTGAGGGGGGTGGGGGTGGTGGTGGTTGGGGTGTTTGTGCCGGTGAGCAGGTTGGTTAGGTGTTGGGCGATGGTGGTGGGGGTGGGGTGGTCGAAGACCAGGGTGGCTGGCAGGGGTAGGCCGGTGTGGCGGGTCAAGGTGTTGCGCAGTTCTAGGGCGGTCAGGGAGTCGATGCCGAGGTTTTTGAAGGGTTGGTCGGGGTCGAGGGTGGTCGGGTCGGGATGGGCGAGCACGGTGGCGGTGGCGTTGACCACGAGGGTGGTGAGGGTGGCCAGTTGTTGTGGGGGGGTTTGGCCGGCCAGTTGTGCGCCGAATCCGTGGGGGCTGGAGGTGGTGGTGGCTTGGGGGCGAGTGGTGGTCAGCGTTGACAGGATTGGCGGCAGGGTGTGTTGGCGTGCTTGTTGGGCCAGTGTTCGTTTGTTGAGGGGGGTGGGGATCAGGTTGGGTTGATGGAGGGTAAGGGCGGTGTCGAATAGGGCTAGGCCGTGTTCGGTGGGGATGGGGGTCAGTCCGGTGCGGGTCATGCGGGTGTGGTCGAGGGATGTTAGGTGAGCGGTCATGCCGCTGGGGGTTTGCCAGTAGCCCCACGCCAGGCTGGTGGTGTGGTGGTGTTGGCGGTGGCGCTGTTGGGCTAGTGCGTCAAGAAAGGCGTTAGCGGCGGCGTAGGCGGCTTGTCCGGGGGCGCCCAGGACCGCA
Organism: Mycobacterium decipiens; assembly: GCF_963853665.1. Classification (NCBI taxonomy): domain Bacteria; kingdom Bacillati; phylum Actinomycetota; class Actinomycetes; order Mycobacteriales; family Mycobacteriaceae; genus Mycobacterium; species Mycobacterium decipiens. Next base: position 2,968,102 of record NZ_OY970459.1, on the reverse strand, counting down.
GAGACCGAGGAGAACACGACGAATGTGTCGAGGTCTATGTCGGTGGTGAGTTGATGTAGGTGCCAGGCGGTGTCGGCTTTGGCGGTCAAGATGGTGTCGAGTTGGTCGGCGGTCATCTCGGTGATGACGGCGTCTTCGAGGACACCGGCGGTGTGGATGATGGCGGTGAGCCGGTGTTGGGCCGGGATATCGGCGAGTAATGCGGTGAGTTCGGAGGGGTTGCTGGTGTCGCAGGCGGTGATTTGGGCTTGGGCGCCGAGGCTGGTGAGGTGCTGGTGGAGTTCGGCGGCGCCGGGGGCGTTGGGGCCGCTGCGTGAGACCAGCAGTAGATGCCGGACACCGTAGTGGGTGACCAGGTGTTCGGCGAATAGCCTGCCCAGCATGCCGGTGCCGCCGGTGATTAGGACGGTGCCGTCTGGGTTGAGCACGGTGGGTAGGGTCAGCACAATTTTTCCGGTGTGCAGTGCCTGGCTCATGTCGCGGAAGGCTTGGGGGGCTTGCAGCAGGCCGTAGTTGGTGGTGGGCAGAGGTCTAAGGACGCGGGCGACGAATAGCTCGGTCAGTGCGTTCCATGTTTGACTAAGACGGGCGGTGGATGTGTTGGTCAGCGTGTAGGCCTGGTAGTCAACTCCGGGGTGGGCGGTGCTGACGTCGCTGGCTAGACGGATGTCGCTGTTGCCGATCTCGACGAAACATCCGCCGTGGGACAGCAGTTGCAGTGAACCGTCGATGAAGTCTCCGCGAAGGCTGTTGAGTACCACGTCGATGCCTTGTCCGTCGGTGGCGTCGTGGAACGCGTCGACGAAATCCAGGGTGCGTGATGAGGCGATGCGCTGGTCTGGGATTCCTAGATCGGCAAGGACAGGGTGTTTGTGCGGGCTGGCGGTGGCAAAGACTTCAGCGCCGAGGTGGTGGGCGATTTGGATGGCGGCTTGACCGACACCACCGGTGCCGGCGTGGATGAGCACTCGCTGCCCTGCGGATAGTTGCGCGCGCTCGACGAGGGCGGTGTAGGCGGTCAGGAACGCGACCGGGACCGAGGCGGCCTGGCTGAACGACCAGCCGGCTGGGATCGCAACGACCATGCGGTGGTCGGTGATGGCGATGGGGGCGAAGGCGTTGCCGGGGAATAGGCCCATTACGGCATCACCGGGACCAACGGTGGTCACATCGGGGGCGGTTTCGATGACCACACCGGCGCCTTCACGGCCTATCCCGTCATCGGAGACGGCTCCTGACGCAACATCGACATCGTGGAAACTAAGCCCGGCAGCGCGGATGGCGACACGAATCTGCCCGGGGGCCAACACGGTGGCCGGCTCTGTCGGTACCAGGGCCAGGTTGGTTGGTCCGCCCCCGTCGGTGATGGCCAGCTGCCAGGTTGGGGTTTGTGGTGGGGTCAGGGCCAGGGGCGGGGTCAGTCGGGGTGTGTGTGCGATGCCGTGGCGTAGGGCCAGCTGGGGTTCGGGGGCGGTTTGTGCCGGTGTCGGGGCGGCCAGGGCGGCTAAGACGTTCCTGATGGTGCGGTCGGTGGTGGGGGTGCTGTCGGTGTCGAGCACGGTGATGCGGCCAGGGTGCTCGTTTTGGGCGGTGTGGATCAATGCCCACGCGGCGGCGTGAGCTAGATCGGGTGCTTGATCGTAGACGTTGATGCTCACCGCGTGGCAGGTGATGATCACCAGGTGGGTGTCGAGGGTGTCGGGGCGGGTCAGCCAGTCCTGCAGTTGGGTGACAGTGTGCTGGGTCAGGGTGTGGGCACGCTGTAGGTGATCAGCGTCGGCGGGATCTGGCAGTGGCAACGGCCAGACCACAAGATCGGTGTGGGCCAGGTCGGTGTGGGCCAGGTCGGTGTAGATAGGGCTGTTGTGCAGGCTGGCGGGAAGGTGATCGGGGTCAGCGGTAACGACCGCCGACACCGGTGAGGTTGCCACCATCGGGAATACATCGTCGGGCAGGCACGGCCAGTTCAGTTGGAACAAGCTATCGCGAGCTGCACCCGGGGCGGCTGAGCTGATGTGGTCGGGTCGGGCCCGCAGGGTCAGTGTGTTGATGGTGATGACTGGGGCGCCGGTGGGGTCGGTGGCGTGCAGTTTGAAGGTGTCGGCCCCGGTGGATGTGAGTTGGACGTGGAGTCGGGTGGCCTCGATGGCGTGCAAGGTGACCCCGGCGAATGCGAACGGAAGCCGCGGTGTTGCCGGGTCGGTGCCGTTGTCGGTGTGGTAGAAGGCCGCGGCCAGGGGATGCATAGCGGCATCCAGTAGGGCGGGGTGGATTCCATAGCCGGTGATGTCGATGTCGGCGGGCAAGGCCACCTCGGCGTAGACGGTGTCTTTTTGGGTGGGGTGGTGGCCGATACCCTGCAACGATCGGAACGGGGGTTCGTAGTGGAAGCCTTGTTCGGCCAGGTCGTGATAGAAGCTGTCCTGATCGATGGGGTCGACACTCGATGGCGGTGACGGCGGGCCGGACGCGGGATGTTCGTTGGTGGTCAAAGCGCCGGTGGCATGCAAAGTCCAGGCCGTGGGGTTGTGTGTGCCGCCGGTGCGGGAATAAAGAGTGAAGGGGCGCCGGCCGTTGTCTTCACCGGTCTGCACGGTGATCTGTACGTCGGTGGGTGTGTGTTCAACCAGCGCCAACGGGGTGTGGAGGACCAGCTCGTCGATGACGGGGCAATTCACGTACTCGCCGGCCTGCAGCAGCAAATCGATGTATCCGGTTCCGGGGAATACCACAGTGTCTTGGACTTTGTGGCCGGCTAGCCAGTTGTGTGTGGTTGTCGATAGCCGTCCGGTTAACACGATCTGGTCTTGGTCGGCGAGGTCGGTTACGGCGCCTAGTAGGGGGTGGTCGGGCTTGTCAAGCCCGGCGGCGCTGACATCCACGGCGGTGGGTGGGGTTAGCCAGTAGGGGTGGTGTTGGAAGGGGTAGGTGGGTAGTTGGGTGGTGTTGGCGGTGGGGTAGAGGGTGGTCCAGGTTGGGCTGTGGCCGTGGGTGTGGAGGTGGGCCAGGGTGGTGGTGAGGGTGTCGAGGTCGGGGTGGTCGCGGTGCAGGGTGGTGATGACGGTGGATTGGGTTTGGTCGGTGGTGGTGGTGATGGTGTCGGTGAGTGCGGGGGCTAGGACGGGGTGGGGGGATAGTTCGATGAAGGTGTGTGGGCCTTGGGTGAGCAGGGTGGTGATGGTGTTGTGGAATTCGACGGGTTCGCGCAGGTTGCGGTACCAGTAGTCGGCGTTCATGGTGGTGGTGTCGAGGGGGTGGTTGGTTTGTGCGCTTTGCACGGTGGTGTAGAGGGGGATTTGGGCGGGTTGGGGGGTGAGTTCGCCGAGTTGGTGGAGGAGGTGTTGGTGGAGGTGTTCGACGTGGGGTGAGTGTGAGGCGTAGTCGACTGCGATGGGTCGGATGTGGATGCCGTGGTGTTGGCAGGTGGTGGTGAATTGTTCGAGGGCGGTGGGGTCGCCGCTGATGATGGTGTGGGTGGGGCCGTTGGTTGCGGCGATGGTGAGGGTGGTGTTCCAGGGTTGTAGGTGGGGGTGTAGTTCGTGGGGGGATAGGCGTACGGAGGCCATGGCGCCGTGGCCGGATAGGGCGGTGAGGGCTTGGCTGCGTAGGGCGACGATTTTGGCGGCTTGGTCTAGGGGGAGTGCGCCGGCGATGTAGGCGGCGGCGATTTCTCCTTGGGAGTGGCCGATTACGGCGTCGGGGATGATGCCGTGGGTGCGGAGTAGTTCGGCGAGCGAGATCATGATGGCGAATAGGACGGGTTGGATGACGTCGACGCGGTGTAGTGGTGGGGCGCTGGGGTGTTGGGTGAGGACGTCGCGTACTGACCAGCCGGTCCAGGGGTGCAGGGCGTGGTCGCATTCGTTGAGGGTGTTGGTGAAGGTGTGGTGGTGGGTGTAGAGGCCGGTGGCCATGGTGGGGTATTGGGCGCCTTGGCCGGGGAAGACGAAGACGGTTTTGTTGGGGTGGCGGGGTAGGTGGTGGCGGGTGAGGTGGGGGTGGGGGTGGTTGGTGGCTAGGGCGTGTAGTGCGGCTAGGAGGTCTTCGCGGGGGTTGGTGGTGGTGGTGGTGGGGATGGTCAGGGCTGCGCGGTGGGGGTGGTGGGTGCGGGTGGTGGCCAGGCTGTGGGCGAGGTCGGTGAGGTCGAGGTTGGGGTGGTCGAGTAGGTGGTGGTGTAGGCGGGCGGCTTGGGCGTGAAGTGCGGTGGGGGTGCGTGCGGACAGTGGCCAGATTCGCAGCGCGGTGGGTGGGTCGGTGGGTGTGGGTGTGGGTGTGGGTGTGGGTGGTGGGGTGGGGGGTTGTTGGAGGATGAGGTGGGCGTTGGTGCCGCTGACTCCGAAGGAGGAGACGGCGGCGGTGCGGGGGTGGTTGGTGGTGGGCCAGGGTTGGGTTTGGGTGAGTAGTTGTACCGCGCCGGTTGACCAGTCGATGTGGGGGCTGGGTTGGTCGATGTGCAGGGTGGGGGGGAGTTCGGCGTGGTTGAGGGCGGTGATCATTTTGATCAGGCCGGCGGTTCCGGCGGCGGCTTGGGTGTGGCCGATGTTGGATTTGACCGATCCCAGCCATAGGGGGTGTTGGCGGTCGCGGCTGGCGCCGTAGGTGGCTAGTAGTGCGCCGGCCTCGATGGGGTCGCCCAGGGTGGTGCCGGTGCCGTGGGCTTCGACGACGTCGACGTGGTCGAGGGGGATGCCGGCGTTGGCGGCGGCTTGGGTGATGACGCGTTGTTGGGCGGGTCCGTTGGGGGCGGTGAGTCCGTTGGAGGCGCCGTCTTGGTTGACCGCGGATCCGGCGATGACGGCTAGGACTGGGTGGTGGTGTTGGTGGGCGTCGCTGAGTCGTTCCAGGACCAGGATTGCGGCGCCTTCGCCCCAGCCGGTGCCGTCGGCGGCGGCGGCGAAGGCTTTGCAGCGTCCGTCGGTGGCCAGTCCGCGTTGGCGGGCGAATTCGATGAATGGTGCCGGGGTGGCCATGACGGTGACTCCGCCGGCTAGGGCTAGGCCGGATTCGCCGTTGCGTAGGGATTGACAGGCTAGGTGGGTGGCGACCAGGGAGGAGGAGCAGGCGGTGTCGATGGTGATGGCGGGGCCTTGCAGGCCTAGGACGTAGGCGATTCGGCCGGAGGCCACGCTGGTGGCGGCGCCGGTTAGTCCGTAGCCTTCGGCGCTTTGGGAGCCGGTGGTTCCGTAGTCTTGGGCCCAGGCTCCGGCGAATACTCCGGTGTTGGTGCCTTCCAGGGTGGTGGGGTCGATGCCGGCGGTTTCCAGTGCTTCCCAGCACACTTCGAGTAGGAGTCGTTGTTGGGGGTCCATGGCGGTGGCTTCGCGGGCGGAGATTCCGAAGAATTCGGCGTCGAAGCCGGCCGCTTCGGCCAGGAATGCTCCCGAGCGGGTGTAGGTTTTGCCGACCGCGTCGGGGTCGGGGTCATACAGTGCGGCGAGGTCCCAGCCGCGGTCGGTGGGAAAGCCTCCGACGGCGTCGGTGCCGGTGCTGACCAATTCCCATAACGCTTGGGCGGAGTCCACCCCGCCGGGTAGCCGGCATGCCATGCCCACCACCGCGATGGGTTCGTCGGTGCTGAGGGGGGTGGGGGTGGTGGTGGTTGGGGTGTTTGTGCCGGTGAGCAGGTTGGTTAGGTGTTGGGCGATGGTGGTGGGGGTGGGGTGGTCGAAGACCAGGGTGGCTGGCAGGGGTAGGCCGGTGTGGCGGGTCAAGGTGTTGCGCAGTTGTAGGGCGGTCAGGGAGTCGATGCCGAGGTTTTTGAAGGGTTGGTCGGGGTCGAGGGTGGTCGGGTCGGGATGGGCGAGCACGGTGGCGGTGGCGTTGACCACGAGGGTGGTGAGGGTGGCCAGTTGTTGTGGGGGGGTTTGGCCGGCCAGTTGTGCGCCGAGTTGGTCGGGGATGGCTGGGGTGGTGGGGGTGGTGTGGGGTTGGGTGGAGCCCAGCTGGGCTAGCAGGGGGTGGGCGCGGCGGGTGGTGAAGACGTCGTGGAATTGGTCCCAGTCGACGTCGGTGAGGGTGATTAGGGTGTCGTCGATGTCGAGGGATTGTTGGAGTGCGGTGAAGGCGGTGTCGGTGGGGATTTGGTTGAGTCCGATGCGGGCGAGGTAGTCCAGGGTTTGTTGGGTGGTTGTTCGGTCGTCTGCCCAGGTTCCCCAGGCGGGGGCCAGGGCGTGGTGGCCGTGGGCGCGCAGTTTGGTGGTGAGGGCTTCGATGTGGGCGTTAGCGGCTGCGTAGGCGCCTTGGCGGGTGCCGCCCCAGGTTGCGGCTGCTGAGGAGAACATGATGAAGGTGTGGGGTGGTTCGTCGTTGAGCAGGGTGATCAGGTTTTCGGCGCCCAGGACTTTGGCGGTGTAGGTTTCGCGGAATTCGTCGGGGGTGGTTTCGGCGATGGTGGCCCAGCCCAGAAACGCTGCGGCGTGTACGACGGTGTGGATGGGTCCGTGTTCGGTGCGGGTTTTGTCGATCACGGCCGCTAGGGCGTGGCGATCGGTGACATCCACCGATGCGGCGGTGGTGGTGATTCCGGCGGTGTGGAGTTCTTGTTGTAGTTGGGCGATTCCGGGGTGGTCGGCGGCGGTGCGGCTGAGCAGGACCAGGTGGCTGGCTCCGGCGTGGGCCAGCCAGCGCGCGATGTGTGGGCCCAGTTGGCCGGTGACGCCGGTGATTAGGGCGGTTCCGGTGGGTTTCCAGGTGCGTGCCCGGTCTGGGGGTAGTGGTGCGGGGTTCAGGCGTCGGGCGTGTACGCCGTGGGCGCGGATGGCGAGTTGGTCTTCGGGTTGCGGGCAGGTCAGCAGGGTGTGGAGGCGTTTGAAGTCCTGTGGTGTGGGGGTAGCGGGTAGGTCAATCAGCCCGCCCCACCAGTCGGGGTGTTCCAGGCAGACCGATTGTCCGAGTCCCCACACGGCTGATTGGCTCGGGGTTAAGGGGTCGTTATCGGCGCTGAGTTGGGCGCCGCCTTGGGTCAGGACCCACAACGGCAGGGTCAGTCCGCTATCGCCGTAGGCTTGCGCGGCCAGCAGGGTGGCGAGTAATCCCGTTGCTGGTCCGGGAAGGTCGGGGTGGGTTTGGTCGTGGAGGGCCAGCAGGGACAGCACACCATCGCAGTCGTTGGCGGCGGTGTGCTGCACCAGCAGGGTCGCTAGTTCGTTTCGGTCGGTGTTGTGGGTGTCGATGGCCAGCACGGTCGGGGCGTCTGCGCAGTGTGCCGATAGGCCGGTGAGTATCTCATCGGATTGGTCGGGGTGGGTCAGGACCAGCCATCGTTGCCGGGTCTGGGGGAAGGTGGTCGGGTTGATCGCTTGCCAGCTGACTCGATAGCGCAGTTTGTCCACCAGTGAGCGGTCCCCGAGTTGTTTGCGCCATTGCCGCAGGGCGGTCACCATCGGGGCCAGTGATGCCGTGGGGTGGTCGTCGTCGATGCCCAACACCTGCGCGACGGTGTCGAGGGCGTCGGCGTCCACGGCGTTCCATAACCGGCCTTCGGCGGGATCGGTGCTGGTGTTGGTGGTGGGGGTGGGTGGGGTTAGCCAGTAGGGGTGGTGTTGGAAGGGGTAGGTGGGTAGTTGGGTGGTGTTGGCGGTGGGGTAGAGGGTGGTCCAGGTTGGGCTGTGGCCGTGGGTGTGGAGGTGGGCCAGGGTGGTGGTGAGGGTGTCGAGGTCGGGGTGGTCGCGGTGCAGGGTGGTGATGACGGTGGATTGGGTTTGGTCGGTGGTGGTGGTGATGGTGTCGGTGAGTGCGGGGGCTAGGACGGGGTGGGGGGATAGTTCGATGAAGGTGTGTGGGCCTTGGGTGAGCAGGGTGGTGATGTTGTCGTGGAATCGGACGGGTTGGCGCAGTTGTTGGGTCCAGTAGTGGGGGGAGGTGAGTTGGTCGGTGGTGGCTAGTTGGCCGGTGAGGTTGGACAAGACGGGCAGCTGTGGGGGGTGCAGTGTTAATCCGGCGGTGATGTGTTCGAATTCGGGCAGTGCGGGGTCCATGGCCGCCGAGTGGAATGCGTGGCTGACCCGTAGTGGGGTGGTTTTGTAGTGGTGGGTGGTGCAGTGGTGGCGCAGCGTGTTGATTTGGTCGGCGGGGCCGGAGACCACCACCGAGGTGGGGCCGTTGACTGCGGCAAGGGTTAGTCCGGGGTGTTCGTGCAGGATGGCGGTGATGTCGGGTTGGCTGGCGGTGATGGCCAGCATTGCCCCGGGCGCGCAGGCTTGCATGAGCCGGCCGCGGGCGCTGACTAATAGCGCGGCTTGGTCTAGTGAGAACACCCCGGCGATGTGGGCGGCGGTCAGTTCCCCCACGGAATGGCCCAGCAGGTAGTCCGGGTTGATACCGGCCTGGGTCAGCACGGCGTGCATGGCCACGCCGAAGGCGAATAGGGCGGGCTGGGCGTAGTGGGTTTGTTGGAGCAGCTGGGCTGTGGGGGTATCGGCGGCGGCGAACATCACCTCGGTGAGTGGGACGTCGAGGTGGGGGTCAAAGGCCGCGCAGACCTCGTCGAGGGCCTTGGTGAAGGTGTGGTGGTGGGTGTAGAGGCCGGTGGCCATGGTGGGGTATTGGGCGCCTTGGCCGGGGAAGACGAAGACGGTTTTGTTGGGGTGGCGGGGTAGGTGGTGGCGGGTGAGGTGGGGGTGGGGGTGGTTGGTGGCTAGGGCGTGTAGTGCGGCTAGGAGGTCTTCGCGGGGGTTGGTGGTGGTGGTGGGGATGGTCAGGGCTGCGCGGTGGGGGTGGTGGGTGCGGGTGGTGGCCAGGCTGTGGGCGAGGTCGGTGAGGTCGAGGTTGGGGTGGTCGAGTAGGTGGTGGTGTAGGCGGGCGGCTTGGGCGTGAAGTGCGGTGGGGGTGCGTGCGGACAGTGGCCAGATTCGCAGCGCGGTGGGTGGGTCGGTGGGTGTGGGTGTGGGTGTGGGTGTGGGTGGTGGGGTGGGGGGTTGTTGGAGGATGAGGTGGGCGTTGGTGCCGCTGATCCCGAAGGAGGAGACGGCGGCGGTGCGGGGGTGGTTGGTGGTGGGCCAGGGTTGGGTTTGGGTGAGTAGTTGTACCGCGCCGGTTGACCAGTCGATGTGGGGGCTGGGTTGGTCGATGTGCAGGGTGGGGGGGAGTTCGGCGTGGTTGAGGGCGGTGATCATTTTGATCAGGCCGGCGGTTCCGGCGGCGGCTTGGGTGTGGCCGATGTTGGATTTGACCGATCCCAGCCATAGGGGGTGTTGGCGGTCGCGGCTGGCGCCGTAGGTGGCTAGTAGTGCGCCGGCCTCGATGGGGTCGCCCAGGGTGGTGCCGGTGCCGTGGGCTTCGACGACGTCGACGTGGTCGAGGGGGATGCCGGCGTTGGCGGCGGCTTGGGTGATGACGCGTTGTTGGGCGGGTCCGTTGGGGGCGGTGAGTCCGTTGGAGGCGCCGTCTTGGTTGACCGCGGATCCGGCGATGACGGCTAGGACTGGGTGGTGGTGTTGGTGGGCGTCGCTGAGTCGTTCCAGGACCAGGATTGCGGCGCCTTCGCCCCAGCCGGTGCCGTCGGCGGCGGCGGCGAAGGCTTTGCAGCGTCCGTCGGTGGCCAGTCCGCGTTGGCGGGCGAATTCGATGAATGGTGCCGGGGTGGCCATGACGGTGACTCCGCCGGCTAGGGCTAGGCCGGATTCGCCGTTGCGTAGGGATTGACAGGCTAGGTGGGTGGCGACCAGGGAGGAGGAGCAGGCGGTGTCGATGGTGATGGCGGGGCCTTGCAGGCCTAGGACGTAGGCGATTCGGCCGGAGGCCACGCTGGTGGCGGCGCCGGTTAGTCCGTAGCCTTCGGCGCTTTGGGAGCCGGTGGTTCCGTAGCCCTGCACCCCGATCCCGGCGAATACTCCGGTGTTGGTGCCTTCCAGGGTGGTGGGGTCGATGCCGGCGGTTTCCAGTGCTTCCCAGCACACTTCGAGTAGGAGTCGTTGTTGGGGGTCCATGGCGGTGGCTTCGCGGGCGGAGATTCCGAAGAATTCGGCGTCGAAGCCGGCCGCTTCGGCCAGGAATGCTCCCGAGCGGGTGTAGGTTTTGCCGACCGCGTCGGGGTCGGGGTCATACAGTGCGGCGAGGTCCCAGCCGCGGTCGGTGGGAAAGCCTCCGACGGCGTCGGTGCCGGTGCTGACCAATTCCCATAACGCTTGGGCGGAGTCCACCCCGCCGGGTAGCCGGCATGCCATGCCCACCACGGCGATGGGTTCGTCGGTGCTGAGGGGGGTGGGGGTGGTGGTGGTTGGGGTGTTTGTGCCGGTGAGCAGGTTGGTTAGGTGTTGGGCGATGGTGGTGGGGGTGGGGTGGTCGAAGACCAGGGTGGCTGGCAGGGGTAGGCCGGTGTGGCGGGTCAAGGTGTTGCGCAGTTGTAGGGCGGTCAGGGAGTCGATGCCGAGGTTTTTGAAGGGTTGGTCGGGGTCGAGGGTGGTCGGGTCGGGATGGGCGAGCACGGTGGCGGTGGCGTTGACCACGAGGGTGGTGAGGGTGGCCAGTTGTTGTGGGGGGGTTTGGCCGGCCAGTTGTGCGCCGAGTTGGTCGGGGATGGCTGGGGTGGTGGGGGTGGTGTGGGGTTGGGTGGAGCCCAGCTGGGCTAGCAGGGGGTGGGCGCGGCGGGTGGTGAAGACGTCGTGGAATTGGTCCCAGTCGACGTCGGTGAGGGTGATTAGGGTGTCGTCGATGTCGAGGGATTGTTGGAGTGCGGTGAAGGCGGTGTCGGTGGGGATTTGGTTGAGTCCGATGCGGGCGAGGTAGTCCAGGGTTTGTTGGGTGGTTGTTCGGTCGTCTGCCCAGGTTCCCCAGGCGGGGGCCAGGGCGTGGTGGCCGTGGGCGCGCAGTTTGGTGGTGAGGGCTTCGATGTGGGCGTTAGCGGCTGCGTAGGCGCCTTGGCGGGTGCCGCCCCAGGTTGCGGCTGCTGAGGAGAACATGATGAAGGTGTGGGGTGGTTCGTCGTTGAGCAGGGTGATCAGGTTTTCGGCGCCCAGGACTTTGGCGGTGTAGGTTTCGCGGAATTCGTCGGGGGTGGTTTCGGCGATGGTGGCCCAGCCCTGAAACGCTGCGGCGTGTACGACGGTGTGGATGGGTCCGTGTTCGGTGCGGGTTTTGTCGATCACGGCCGCTAGGGCGTGGCGATCGGTGACATCCACCGATGCGGCGGTGGTGGTGATTCCGGCGGTGTGGAGTTCTTGTTCTAGTTGGGCGATTCCGGGGTGGTCGGCGGCGGTGCGGCTGAGCAGGACCAGGTGGCTGGCTCCGGCGTGGGCCAGCCAGCGCGCGATGTGTGGGCCTTGAGGGCCGGTGACGCCGGTGATTAGGGCGGTTCCGGTGGGTTTCCAGGTGCGTGCCCGGTCTGGGGGTAGTGGTGCGGGGTTCAGGCGTCGGGCGTGTACGCCGTGGGCGCGGATGGCGAGTTGGTCTTCGGGTTGCGGGCAGGTCAGCAGGGTGTGGAGGCGTTTGAAGTCCTGTGGTGTGGGGGTAGCGGGTAGGTCAATCAGCCCGCCCCACCAGTCGGGGTGTTCCAGGCAGACCGATTGTCCGAGTCCCCACACGGCTGATTGGCTCGGGGTTAAGGGGTCGTTATCGGCGCTGAGTTGGGCGCCGCCTTGGGTCAGGACCCACAACGGCAGGGTCAGTCCGCTATCGCCGTAGGCTTGCGCGGCCAGCAGGGTGGCGAGTAATCCCGTTGCTGGTCCGGGAAGGTCGGGGTGGGTTTGGTCGTGGAGGGCCAGCAGGGACAGCACACCATCGCAGTCGTTGGCGGCGGTGTGCTGCACCAGCAGGGTCGCTAGTTCGTTTCGGTCGGTGTTGTGGGTGTCGATGGCCAGCACGGTCGGGGCGTCTGCGCAGTGTGCCGATAGGCCGGTGAGTATCTCATCGGATTGGTCGGGGTGGGTCAGGACCAGCCATCGTTGCCGGGTCTGGGGGAAGGTGGTCGGGTTGATCGCTTGCCAGCTGACTCGATAGCGCAGTTTGTCCACCAGTGAGCGGTCCCCGAGTTGTTTGCGCCATTGCCGCAGGGCGGTCACCATCGGGGCCAGTGATGCCGTGGGGTGGTCGTCGTCGATGCCCAACACCTGCGCGACGGTGTCGAGGGCGTCGGCGTCCACGGCGTTCCATAACCGGCCTTCGGCGGGATCGGTGCTGGTGTTGGTGGTGGGGGTGGGTGGGGTTAGCCAGTAGGGGTGGTGTTGGAAGGGGTAGGTGGGTAGTTGGGTGGTGTTGGCGGTGGGGTAGAGGGTGGTCCAGGTTGGGCTGTGGCCGTGGGTGTGGAGGTGGGCCAGGGTGGTGGTGAGGGTGTCGAGGTCGGGGTGGTCGCGGTGCAGGGTGGTGATGACGGTGGATTGGGTTTGGTCGGTGGTGGTGGTGGTGATGGTGTCGGTGAGTGCGGGGGCTAGGACGGGGTGGGGGGATAGTTCGATGAAGGTGTGTGGGCCTTGGGTGAGCAGGGTGGTGATGGTGTTGTGGAATTCGACGGGTTCGCGCAGGTTGCGGTACCAGTAGTCGGCGTTCATGGTGGTGGTGTCGAGGGGGTGGTTGGTTTGTGCGCTTTGCACGGTGGTGTAGAGGGGGATTTGGGCGGGTTGGGGGGTGAGTTCGCCGAGTTGGTGGAGGAGGTGTTGGTGGAGGTGTTCGACGTGGGGTGAGTGTGAGGCGTAGTCGACTGCGATGGGTCGGATGTGGATGCCGTGGTGTTGGCAGGTGGTGGTGAATTGTTCGAGGGCGGTGGGGTCGCCGCTGATGATGGTGTGGGTGGGGCCGTTGGTTGCGGCGATGGTGAGGGTGGTGTTCCAGGGTTGTAGGTGGGGGTGTAGTTCGTGGGGGGATAGGCGTACGGAGGCCATGGCGCCGTGGCCGGATAGGGCGGTGAGGGCTTGGCTGCGTAGGGCGACGATTTTGGCGGCTTGGTCTAGGGGGAGTGCGCCGGCGATGTAGGCGGCGGCGATTTCTCCTTGGGAGTGGCCGATTACGGCGTCGGGGATGATGCCGTGGGTGCGGAGTAGTTCGGCGAGCGAGATCATGATGGCGAATAGGACGGGTTGGATGACGTCGACGCGGTGTAGTGGTGGGGCGCTGGGGTGTTGGGTGAGGACGTCGCGTACTGACCAGCCGGTCCAGGGGTGCAGGGCGTGGTCGCATTCGTTGAGGGTGTTGGTGAAGGTGTGGTGGTGGGTGTAGAGGCCGGTGGCCATGGTGGGGTATTGGGCGCCTTGGCCGGGGAAGACGAAGACGGTTTTGTTGGGGTGGCGGGGTAGGTGGTGGCGGGTGAGGTGGGGGTGGGGGTGGTTGGTGGCTAGGGCGTGTAGTGCGGCTAGGAGGTCTTCGCGGGGGTTGGTGGTGGTGGTGGGGATGGTCAGGGCTGCGCGGTGGGGGTGGTGGGTGCGGGTGGTGGCCAGGCTGTGGGCGAGGTCGGTGAGGTCGAGGTTGGGGTGGTCGAGTAGGTGGTGGTGTAGGCGGGCGGCTTGGGCGTGAAGTGCGGTGGGGGTGCGTGCGGACAGTGGCCAGATTCGCAGCGCGGTGGGTGGGTCGGTGGGTGTGGGTGTGGGTGTGGGTGTGGGTGGTGGGGTGGGGGGTTGTTGGAGGATGAGGTGGGCGTTGGTGCCGCTGACTCCGAAGGAGGAGACGGCGGCGGTGCGGGGGTGGTTGGTGGTGGGCCAGGGTTGGGTTTGGGTGAGTAGTTGTACCGCGCCGGTTGACCAGTCGATGTGGGGGCTGGGTTGGTCGATGTGCAGGGTGGGGGGGAGTTCGGCGTGGTTGAGGGCGGTGATCATTTTGATCAGGCCGGCGGTTCCGGCGGCGGCTTGGGTGTGGCCGATGTTGGATTTGACCGATCCCAGCCATAGGGGGTGTTGGCGGTCGCGGCTGGCGCCGTAGGTGGCTAGTAGTGCGCCGGCCTCGATGGGGTCGCCCAGGGTGGTGCCGGTGCCGTGGGCTTCGACGACGTCGACGTGGTCGAGGGGGATGCCGGCGTTGGCGGCGGCTTGGGTGATGACGCGTTGTTGGGCGGGTCCGTTGGGGGCGGTGAGTCCGTTGGAGGCGCCGTCTTGGTTGACCGCGGATCCGGCGATGACGGCTAGGACTGGGTGGTGGTGTTGGTGGGCGTCGCTGAGTCGTTCCAGGACCAGGATTGCGGCGCCTTCGCCCCAGCCGGTGCCGTCGGCGGCGGCGGCGAAGGCTTTGCAGCGTCCGTCGGTGGCCAGTCCGCGTTGGCGGGCGAATTCGATGAATGGTGCCGGGGTGGCCATGACGGTGACTCCGCCGGCTAGGGCTAGGCCGGATTCGCCGTTGCGTAGGGATTGACAGGCTAGGTGGGTGGCGACCAGGGAGGAGGAGCAGGCGGTGTCGATGGTGATGGCGGGGCCTTGCAGGCCTAGGACGTAGGCGATTCGGCCGGAGGCCACGCTGGTGGCGGCGCCGGTTAGTCCGTAGCCTTCGGCGCTTTGGGAGCCGGTGGTTCCGTAGCCCTGCACCCCGATCCCGGCGAATACTCCGGTGTTGGTGCCTTCCAGGGTGGTGGGGTCGATGCCGGCGGTTTCCAGTGCTTCCCAGCACACTTCGAGTAGGAGTCGTTGTTGGGGGTCCATGGCGGTGGCTTCGCGGGCGGAGATTCCGAAGAATTCGGCGTCGAAGCCGGCCGCTTCGGCCAGGAATGCTCCCGAGCGGGTGTAGGTTTTGCCGACCGCGTCGGGGTCGGGGTCATACAGTGCGGCGAGGTCCCAGCCGCGGTCGGTGGGAAAGCCTCCGACGGCGTCGGTGCCGGTGCTGACCAATTCCCATAACGCTTGGGCGGAGTCCACCCCGCCGGGTAGCCGGCATGCCATGCCCACCACGGCGATGGGTTCGTCGGCCCGCGATAGCGGGCAGCGCCGCTTTGGGGCTGGCCCAACCGGAGAGCTCGGCATCCAAGTAGGTAGCCAACTCTGATACCGACCCGTAGTCCCACCCCACTGTGTCGGACAGCCGCAGGCCGGTCAGTGCCGCCAGTCGATTGCGAAGTTCGACCGTCATTTGCGAGTTGAAACCTAGTTCCGAGAAGGCGAGTTCCGCATCTACCGACCGAACATTGGTTTGGCCCAACATCGTTGCGACCTGTGAGCCTACGGTGTCCGCCAACAGTCGGTAGCGCTGTTGCTGCAAAACTTTCAGTTGCTCGTGCAGGTCCATCCCCAGACGATTTCTATCGGAAGTCTCGACGTCCGCGACTGATGCTTTGTCAAGCTCCGCGGGTGTGGTCGACGAAGGCGCTAGAGGGGAAATCTGCCAAATAGGTTTTGTTGGATTTTCGGCGCGGAGATCGCCGCGCTTCAATTTCCCGGTTGCGGTTCGAGGAAGCTGCGGCGCAATGGCAAATCTGTGCGGTATCTTGAATGCCGAAAGTTGGCTGCGCAATCGCCGGTAGATCTCGTGAATAGCCGAATCATCGAGGGATGCGCCCTGCTTGGGTACCAGAAACGCTTGTAGCGCCGACGCGCCCGTGGATTCTCTTACGCCGACGACGGCGGCCTCAGCTACAGAGTCATCCTCAAGAATGAGCCGCTCGATTTCGTCTGGATTAATGTTGATTCCGCCTACAACTTCAATGTCGTCGGTGCGGCAACGATACCTAACCCATCCGTCGGAATCGATAAATACCCGATCGCCAGTGTCGAGCCAGTTTCCATTGATAGGGAGTGGGTCATTCGGCCGGTTCCAATAGCCCACTGTGATCGATGGTCCCTGAACCCATAGGTTTCCCTCGACCCCGGGTCCGGCCGCCGTACCATCCGGCGCCACCACACGGATCTCATAGGGGGGAAGGGCCTTTCCCAAGGTTCCAATACGCCATTCGTCGACCGTATTCGACACGAACGTTTGTCCGACTTCGGTCGAGCCAATTCCGTCCAGGATGGGGATGGCGCCGAAGAATTCGACTAGGCGTTCAGCTAGGCCGAGCTCAAGAGCCTCCCCGGCCGATACGATGCAGCGGAGCGATTGGAACGAATCGGGAGAGCACGTGTCGACAACTCTCGCGAAAAATGTTGGGACGCCGTAGAGCACGGATGGTCTAAATTTCTCACATAATTTTGCGACCGCTTCCGAGCTCATCGGCGATGAGTTGATGACCGCGGAACTGCCTGTCGCGAGCGGAAACCAAACCGAGTTACCCAAGCCATACGCGAAATACATGCGTGCGCTGCTCAGTCCGACGTCCTCGGGAGCGAGCCGCAACGCGGTGCGGCACATCGCGTCAACAAACGTCAAGACATCGGCATGCCGATGAACCGCGGCCTTGGGCGGACCCGTAGTACCAGACGTATAGGTGGCGTAGGCAACGGCGTCGCCGTTTAGGGTTTCGTAGTCTGCGGGCTCGGCTCGAGTTGCATCCGATAACAGCTCTTCGGCCTCCACAACGGTTGACCGCTGAAACCGACCGCGCAGGGCGCCAGACGTGATGACAAGGGCTGGCTCGGTATCGCGCTCCGCAAACGCGTGGTCTTCGGCACGGAGTTCGGGGTTGACGATAAACGCCAAAATCCCACGAGCCAAACTTGCCAACAATAGCTGCACCAGATGCAACGAATCCGGGAGACACAGCAGGACGCGATCTCCCCTGGAAAGTCCGCGGTCACTAAGCACTGTGGCGAGACGTGACGCATCATCATGGATTTGGCCATGAGTCACCGGGTGCGGAGCATAATAGGCCGGCGCGTCGGACCATCCAGCTTCCAATGACCGCTCGGCGAGCAGTCTTGCGACGTTCTCGCTCTGCATCAGTCAATTACCGCCCGTGACACAAAAGCGAGTGATAGCTCGAATATCGATACTGTTGGCCGCTCCACATGCCGCCGCTGCGGCCATCCGTGTAGTAACCAGGTCATGCGGTGGCTGCCAATCGTTGATGGTGCGCAAAGGAACCATTTTCTGCTTCCTTGTCTGTGTTGCGCCGACGTGCTTCTAGGGAACGGCAACCGATGTTGACCACTTGTCCTCCGGTGTCTGCGACGACTGGATGACACGATATGCATTGCATTTGTGCAGGCCTCGCCCGTTTGGCGCCGAGGCTTCCCGGCACATGCAAAAGTGGCAAAAATGGCCATTTGCGATTCATCTTTCGGTTCCGCAATTACGCGGCGCCGCATACCGCCCGAGCGCTTCGGTATTCGTTGAGACCGACCCTACGGTGCCGCTGCAACGCATGTCACGCTTTTGGGCGATAGTCGGCATAAACGACGATTTCGTGGTTCTGCTCATTGTGCTCACGTCGCCCACCGAGCCGGGCCGACCGGCGGGGGTGCCAGGCCAGAGCTGCGATGCGACCTGCCCAATAGGCCACCACCAGCGGTCGGCTCGGTGAAGTCGGGCCGCTTCGGCCGGGTCGGGATCGGTGCCGACCGCCATGCCCACCACCGTTATCGGCTCATCGGTGGTTGTGGTAGCGGGCAGCGCCGCCTTCGGGCTGGCCCAACCGGAGAGTTCGGCTGCGACCCATGATGGGCAAGCGCGATATAAATTTTGTGACGTACACGCCATAGGCAATGTAGGACTAGTCACTTCTGGTCACCCTAGTGCAATTTAGCAGTCCGCCATTTGCTGTTGTATTGCATCTTCGCAAGAACAATCAGAAATGCTCATGTCGATTTCAGCGTTGCCATCTTCGCCATCGGCCCCGATGGTTGCCGTCGTGATGGACTTAGTGAATGTGCCCAGCGGGAAATATTCGGTGACTACGATGGCCGGCTGACCGCGTATGGTCATGCGGTATCGACGCGCGATAGCTTCCTGGGCCAAGTCCTGACGTTCGTCGAGCTTCAGCCAGTCGGGCAACGTGCTCATCCAGAGCTTTGGATTCTCTTTGAATATCTCAATGCCATTGGCCAATATAGACTCCCCAATGGGGCGATCCATCTCGATCAAATTGTCGATCAATTTCGGTGGTACCAGATCAATGGATATTAGTGACTCCGCAACTACAAATAGTTTTCCCGATGAGCGGCCTTTAAGTAGCACTTTGCGATGCAGCGTTCGGCCATTAAACGGCCGCTCCGGGCTCCTCATTTCCGGAGTGGCAACGCAAATATCCCGGTCGATAATCTGCGTGAAAATATCATCATTCGCGAGAATGCCGAGGATCCGCGGTAGGGTACCATTGGTTGCAAGGAGTATCCGGAGGTCACGGCCGAATTTTCGGATTTCTTCGGCAGTAAGGAAGTTTGAATGCACTTCTTGTTCCTTCCTGTGCGTTACTCCAGCGCGTATGTCACTGTGCCGTCAGCGAACGCACCCACGAATTCGTGGATTCTTCGGTGACAGCCCTGGGCACACGCCAGCTGGCGCCAACGAAAGCGTTGTTTCGGGGATCGGCATGTCCATGCGGTGCTGTCCGGAGGCGAGACCGGATGTAGGACTTGACGCGGGGACCACTCGGCGTTGAGCACGATCGTTCGGCCAATAGTAACAGGTTCTGGTCGTCACGAGAACGCATGTTTTGGCTGGTGGCATGTCAGATCGGTCACTCACAAATGGTTAGGCGTGTGACGGTGGGTTGCGGCCCTTCCGGATCATTGTGAGCACAACAAGCGGCGTTGGTTCTTGGTGACGCATACACCGTCGATCCAGCTGGCCGCATGAGCTGCCTGTTTTAAACCGCCCCATGGCACGCAGCGCTTTGTGGTGGGTGTGATCGTGGTGGGCCAAACCTGCGGCTACGGAGACGTGAGAAAGAAGCCCGGTCGGGCAAACACGGGCTAGCGCGGAGCCTGCGGTTGGGTCGCGGCAAACTGCGCCAGACGGTCACCAAGGTTGGCGTGAAAGTGTCCGATAGCGCTCTCGTGCCGGCCGAACTCCACAAACTTGTTCGCGCCGGCGCGAAAGCCTCGCTGCACGCCCGACGACATTTCGTTATCCTCCGCGACAACGCCGGTAATGTAGCGAGCTACCTCCGCGGGGTCGGGCAGCTCTTCGGCGTCGAGCGGTATTTTGTTGGCGATGTCGGCTCTCGTCATCGTGTAGTAGATGACCTCGCTGTGAGCTACGTCTACCGGGTCGACCACGATCACCTGTACCAGTTGCGGGAACGCCCCGAGTATGACGTTGGGGAACAGCTGATAGACATATGTCGCCGGCACACGTCCCGGCCAGGTTGATTCTGGGCGGTCGCGCAGCTCCTCGATCGCGGGGTATGGGAACGTAACCCGAGAATTCGGGCCGAACGTCTCGACCACGGTGAGGTTGTCGTATAGGTCGGGGAGGGTCTCTCTATGAGTCCAGCGGATGTGGTACCCCTCCAAGAACTGCTCGACAATTACCTTCCAATTTATCGCCAGTCGATTGGTCTCGACGGACAAGACCCGATCGATTGGTAGCAGCTGGTCTCGCCACGCCGTCCCGTTAGTCAGCCAGGCCGTCGCCGCGTCAGCATCGGGTTGCGGGACGCACGCGCCGCCAGAATCGATTGCCCCGATAACGATGAGCCCATCCGCCTCATAGCTCGGGACCTCGATCAGACCCCGCGTCGACATGTCCAAGTCGGGGAATGCGTGGGCGTGCGGGACATGCGATAGCGAGCCATCCAGGCGATATGTCCAGCCGTGGTAGCGGCACACCAGGGCATGGGAACACCCGGCGTCCTCGACCAGCGCGAAACCACGGTGCCGACATGCGTTGCGAAACACCCGAGCCCGTTGATCGGGCCCACGCACAGCGAACAAGGGCACCCCGAAGGTCACCCGTTCGACGTGGTCGCCCTTGTTGGGGATAGTGGCGGACGGAACGAACACGCTTGGCATTGCCCGCAGTAGCTGGAGTTCCTGGGTGAACCGGTGTGGATTCAGGTAGTTTTCGACGGGCTCGCGCCAGGCAGTGCCTTCGTCGGTGGTGCCGCCGTCGACATGGGCGAGAACCCGCCGAACGATCTCCACATCGTCAGCAACCAGCGGCTTCGTGGTCCTGCTCATGGGTGCAGCATAGCGACTTTTCGTGTTTACTCGCGTTGCCAGCAAGGTCACGACGCCACTTGAAGTCTGGGGTCTTGGCGACGTTCGCCGTGAGCGCTACCTCGCCCGCGATAGCGATGTGCTCCCGGCGGGTCATATCAGCAGCCGAACGCTACGGCCACGCCATCCGGCGCCGGCACCGACCTTAGGCAACCGAACGGCTCGATGCCGGCGCTGCTGAACCGGACCGCGGACTGATGGGCATAGTTCACGCAAAACAGACCGGCTTGATCGGCGCGACAGCGATCGTCGCCGATCGACAGGGTGTCCCCGTTTGCCAGCTCGGGGCCATTGCCATAGACGAACGGTCCGGGATCGGCGCGGGCGGATCCCAACTGCAGGCTGGGGCCGTCGAAGTCGACCCAACCGCCCTTCCATTCGCCATAGGCGGTCTCGGGTCGGGGCGGCGGATTGGTCAGCTGAACCAGACAGGCCAGGGCGCCGCCGGTGTGCTTGGAGTCTGTCATGCAGGAAACCTTGCCGGCTTGGGCGCTAAGCGCGACATCGTCGCCCAGCTGGGTGGTGACGGCGTCGCGCGTGGCGACGTGATAGCCAGCGGGATCAGCGGGGTGACCTGCCTCGATCCAGGAGATGACGGCCGAGATCGGTGCCCCCGCAGCCGGCGCGGCCGAGGGGCCCGGCTGGTGACCCGCCGAAGGAACGGCCGCCGCCAGCGAGGATGGTGGTGCGCCGGTCTGCGACTGCCCCGCACCACGGCCATCGGTGTGCGAGCAGCCCGCAACCAGCAACGACACTGCGACCAGCGCGGCGATCCGCATTCCGACAGGCTAACCGGCACGCGCGGAATACAAGCGCTGCGCGCGCCGTGTACCCGTCGAGTCGGATACCGTCGGTCTATGCACGAGCGCACCGTCCGCGCACGCACGGCCACCGGCATCGTCGAAGGCTTCACCCGCGACGGCGTGAACCGCTGGCGATCCATCCCCTACGCCAGCCCCCCGGTGGGGCCGCTGCGATTCCGGGCGCCCCAGCCAGCACAGCCCTGGTCGGGGGTACGGCACTGCCACGGGTTTGCCAACTGCGCACCCCAGCAGCGTCGGTACACCATGCTTGGCGTCGGCAAGTACCAGCGCAGGAGCGAGGACTGTCTCACCCTCAACGTCGTCACACCGGAAAGGCCAGCCACCGAACCGTTGCCGGTTATGGTCTTCATCCACGGCGGCGGCTACATTCTGGGCAGCTCGGCAACCCCGATATACGACGGTGCGGCGCTGGCCCGCCGCGGCTGCGTATACGTGTCGGTCAACTACCGGCTGGGCGCGCTCGGGTGTCTGGATCTGTCGTCGCTATCGACACCGGAAATCACCCTCGACAGCAACGTGTACCTGCGCGATCTGGTACTGGCGTTGCGCTGGATCCAGGACAACATCGCGGAGTTCGGCGGTGACCCAGGCAATGTCACCATCTTCGGTGAAAGCGCGGGCGCCCACATCACTGCCACGCTGCTGGCCGTGCCCGTCGCCGCAGGCCTGTTCGCCCGGGCGATCTCGGAAAGTCCGGCGGCGGGCATGGTGCGTTCGCGAGAGGTCGCCGACGAGTTCGCGGCACGCTTCGCCCATCTGCTCGGCGCCCGCCCCCGAGATGCCGCCAAAGCGCTGATACAGGCGTCCTCGGCGCAGCTAGTGGAAACCCAGCACCGCCTGATTCGCCAGGGTATGCGGAATAGGCTGGGCGCCTTCGCGATTGGTCCGGTATTCGGCGACGACTACCTGCCCGTTGACCCTGTTGAGGCGATGCGGTCCGGTCAGGCGCACCCGGTTCCGCTCATCGTGGGCAGCAACGCCGATGAGGGCCGGTTGTTCACCCGCTTCCTGGGCATGTTGCCGACCAACGAACCGATGGTGGAAGAGCTGCTGTCGGACATGAAACCGGCTGATCGCGAACGCATCACCGCCGCCTACCCGAATTATCCCGAGCCCTCGGCGTGTATCCAGCTCGGTGGTGACTTCGCCTTCAGCTCGGCGGCCTGGCAGATCGCCGAGGCGCATGGCGCTCACGCGCCCACCTATCTCTACCGATATGACTACGCGCCACGGACGCTGCGCTGGGCGGGTCTCGGTGCCACTCATGGCACCGAACTGCTCGCTGTTTTCGACTTCTATCGCACCGGGTTCGGTGCACTGCTGACCGCCGCCGCCGACCGCCGCGTCGCGCTGCGGGTCAGCCGCGAGGTGCAACGCCGGTGGCGGTCTTTCAGCCAAACTGGCGTTCCGGGCGACGGCTGGCCGGCTTACACCCAAGACCACCGTGCCGTCCTGGTTATCGACCGCAGGTGCCGTGTCGAGGTGGATCCGCACCGGCACCGCCGGATGGCATGGGACGGATTCTCTCTGGCGACGTGACCCTCATGGACTCCGATACCGAGCGAGCCATCGAACGACCCGGTGACCTCACGACCGCGTGGTTGACCGCAGTTATCCGCGCCGAAGTTACTGGTTTCTCCATCGAGCGCATCGGCACCGGCCAGATGAGCGAGTGCTACCGCGTCCTGCTGAGCTATGCCGACCCTCGCCCGGACGGTCCCCAGTCGGTGGTGTTGAAGGTCGCGGCCACCGATCCGGTGAGCCGGCAGACTGGGGTGGCGATGGGTCTCTACGAGCGTGAAGTCCGCTTCTACCGAGACGTCGCGCCGCGCCTGGGCGGGCCGATAGCGCCCTGCTACCACGCCGCGGTCGATACCGCGACAGGAATATTTCACCTATTGCTCGGTGATGCCGGACCGGGGATCGCCGGCGACGAGATCGCTGGTGCCACAACCGAACAGGCAAGACTGGCCGTCGGCGAGCTGGCTCGGATGCACGGCCCGCTGCTCGGTGACCCGGCGCTGGCCGAGGCGCCGTGGCTGAACCGGGAGGCGCCACTCAGTCAGGCGATGATCACCGGGCTGTATGCCGGGTTCGTCGACCGCTACCGCGACCAGATCGCGCCGCAGCACCGCACGGTGTGTGAGCGCCTGGTGAACGCGTTCGACGGCTACCTGGCCCAGGAGGGCGCCGACCGCAGAATTTCGGGCCTGGTGCACGGCGACTACCGATTGGACAACATGCTGTTCGGCACCGCCGGAGCCGACCGGGCGCTGACGGTGGTCGACTGGCAGACCGTTTCCTGGGGCCCCGCGCTGAGCGATCTGGCGTACTTCCTCGGCTGCGCCCTGCGGACCGAGGAGCGACGTGCTCAGTACGACGCGTTGCTGCGGGTCTATCACGACGCGCTGGGTCCGGACGCGCGGATCAGCCTCGCCGACGTCGCCGAAGGTGTACGCCGGCAGAGCTTTTTCGGAGTGATGATGGCGATTGTGTCGTCCATGCTGGTGGAACGCACCGAGCGGGGCGACCGAATGTTCATGACGATGCTGCAACGGCACTGTGATCACGTGCTGGACACCGATGCGTTGGCGACGTTACCCGCGCCGCCGGACCCGTTGCGGCCGTCGCGGCAAGACGAGTTTGCACATGTCGCGACCGCCGAGCCACTGTGGAGTGAGAGTTGGTACGCCGACTTCGTCGATGCGGCACAGGGATTGGGTGGCTGGTTACGGATCGGTCTGATGCCGAACGAACACACCGCCTGGTTTCACGCCCTGATCTGCGGACCCGACCTGCCGACCGTCGCCGTCGTCGACTTCGACGTCCAACTGCCTGACGACCCCTGGGTGTTGCGCACCGACGCCGTGGAGATAGGCCATTCGGCCAGCGCCCCGCTGCAGACCTACGGGGTGGACTTGCGTGCGCGCGGGCAGGCTTACCCAGATCCGTCGGGCCTGTTGCGGGGTGAATCGGGAACTCCGGTCGAGATCGCGATGGACCTGGATTGGGCCACTGCCGGCACGCCCTATCAGTATCGTTTGACGACACGCTACGAGATCCCGTGCACCGTCTCGGGAACCGTCACCATCAACGACACCTGCTACCGCATCGAGTCGGCTCCCGGGCAGCGCGACCACTCGTGGGGTGTGCGTGACTGGTGGAGCATGGACTGGATGTGGAGCGCGCTACACCTGGCCGATGGCACTCACCTACACGGCGTGCACATACGAATTCCGGGCATCCCCGGCGTCAGTGTCGGCTACGTCCAAGACCACGCGGGCGCGGTTGCCGAACTGAACGAGGTGGAAACCCGAGAAGTCTTCGCCGCCAACGGATTACCGGTGAGTGCTACATTGACTCTGCAGCCGGGCGACATCACCGCGACGGCCGACGTGGGCGGCCACGCACCGCTTCGCCTGACCGCCGCCGACGGAAGGGTCAGCCAGTTCCCACGCGCATGGGTCCGCGTCAGCACCACAGACGGTCGCAGCGGCGTCGGCTGGCTGGAGTGGAATCGCAACCAGGCGTGAAGACTGGCCGGTCTGCGCTGCCCTCACCCGTCGTCGTGATGGGTGTATCCGGTTCGGGGAAGTCGACGGTGGGTGAGGCGCTCGCGCAACGGTTGCGGGTGCCGTTCCTGGATGCGGATGCCCTGCACCCGCCAGCCAACATCGCCAAGATGGCCGCCGGGGAACCGCTCGACGACCACGATCGCTACCCCTGGCTGGAGCGGGTCGGGGAGTGGTTGGCCGGCCACTGCGGCGCTGGGGTGGTGAGTTGTTCGGCTCTCAAACGCGAGTACCGGGACCGGCTGCGCGCGTACTGTCCGTGCGCAGAGTTCCTGCACCTCAACGGTTCGCCCGAGCTGATCGGTCGTCGGCTAACCGGCAGGTCAGGACATTTCATGCCGGCCGAACTGTTGCGTTCGCAGTTCGACACCTTGGAACCGCTGGGTGCCGACGAGGCGGGCGTCGGCCTCGACGCCGGCCGCGATGTCGCCGACATTGTCGACACCTTCCTGTCGCATTGCGCGACGCGGCAGGACCGATAGGCATCATGTACGAATTGGTTGTCTCGGCGACCGTGGTATTGCACTTCGCCTTCATCGCCTACGTCCTTGCCGGCGGTTTCCTGGCCCTGCGGTGGCGACGCACGATGTGGCTGCATGTTCCAGCGGTGATCTGGGGGATCGGCATCGCCACCAAGCGGGTCGACTGCCCACTGACCTGGGTGGAGCGCTGGGCTCGTGCGAAGGCCGGAATGGCGCCCCTGCCGCCGGACGGATTTGTCGCCCACTACATCACCGGCGTGATCTATCCCGCCGGTTGGGTGGCCGGCGCCCAGCTCGTCGCGTTCGCGATCGTCGCGGTGTCGTGGACGCTTTACCTCTGCCCGGCCCATCGCCAGCGGCGCTTGTGATTGCCGCTGACCAGTTCGCGGCCACGTTCAGCGCCCACGTGTAGGCCGTGCACGATCCGTTCTCCGAGTTCGGAGTCACGCAGCGAGTCCTGAGCCCCCGGCAGCGCGGAGGAGACCGTTTCGGAGAGCCGTTCGGCGGCGCGGCGCCCGCGCCATCCCCAGGACGGCTTGCCCGCGGTGTCGGCCGCGGCGATCAACAAGCCGCCCAGCAAGCTTACGTCGGTCGCGAAGTTGCGCCGCTTCTCGGCTTTGCGCTCCGCATCGGCTTCACTCCAAAACATATGGGCGCCAAGCTTGCCCGGGATGGTCGTCAGCGCTAGCACTACCGAGGCGAGGCGGGGCAGCCGACCGGTCGCGAGCAGCACACCGCCGCCGATCTGAACGGCCGCGTTGATCTGTGCGACCGTCTCGGCGTCCGACGGAATGCTGTTGCCTACCGCGCCCGGCAGCGCCCGCAGCCCGCGCACCGTCGGCTGTGCGGCTTCGGCTGCGGGTTTGGGGTTGAGCAGCGAATCCATACCTTGGCTGATGAATGCCGCTGACAGCATGGGCCGTGCGATTCTGCGGAGCATCATTGCGCTTGGGTTCCCCGGTTGATCGGCAGGCAAACTGCCCGGATTATCGCCCGAACGTATGGTGGACGGTGTGCGGGCGTTGATCATCGTCGACGTGCAGAACGACTTCTGCGAGGGGGGCTCGCTCGCGGTAATAGGCGGTGCCGCCCTGGCCCGCGCCATCAGCGACTACCTCGCCGGCCAGCCCGACTACCATCACGTCGTGGCGACCAAGGACTCCCACATCGACCCCGGTGACCACTTCTCCGACACACCGGACTATTCCTCGTCGTGGCCACCGCATTGCGTCAGCGGAACCCCTGGCGCCAACTTCCATCCCGGCCTGGACACCACCGAAATCGAGGCGGTGTTCCACAAGGGGGCCTACTCCGCCGGATACAGCGGTTTCGACGGAGTCGACGCGGCTGGCACCCCGCTGCTGGATTGGCTGCGGCAACGCGGAGTCGATGAGGTCGACGTGGTCGGTATGGCCACCGATCATTGTGTGCGGCGGACGGCCGAAGATGCGGTGCGCAACGGCTTGGTCACCAGGGTGCTGGTGGACCTGACAGCGGGTGTGTCGGCCGATAGCACCGCGACGGCGTTCGAGGAGATGCGCACCGCCAGCGTCGAGTTGGTCGGCAGCCCCTGATGGCACCGCCCAACCGGGACGATCTGCTGGCCGCGGTGGAGCGGTCGCCGCGGGCCGCGGCCGCGCATGATCGTGCCGGCTGGGTCGGGTTGTTCACCGGTGACGGGCGGGTCGAGGACCCGGTGGGTTCGCGGCCGCATGTAGGGCACGAGGCGATCGGCCGCTTCTACGACACCTTCATCGGGCCGCGGGACATCAAGTTCCATCGCGATGTGGATATCGTCTCCGGCACGGTGGTGCTGCGCGATCTGGAACTCGAGGTCGCGATGGGGTCGGACGTGACGATGTTCATTCCCGCCTTCCTGCGCTATGACCTGCGACGGGTGCACAGCGAGTGGCAGATCGCCGTGCTGCGTGCCTACTGGGAGTTGCCGGCGATGATGCTGCAGTTCCTGCGAACGGGATCGCGGGCGGCCGCCCCGGCACTGCAACTGTCGACGGCGCTGCTGAGCAACCAGGGGTTGGGCGGCACCGCGGGGTTCATGACCGGCTTTCGCCGGGCGGGCGGGCGGCACAAGACGTTGGTGGAAACGTTCCTCGGTGCCGCGGCCCGAGGCGACTGTTCCGCCGCGCAGCGAACGTTATCACCTACTGCCACAATAACTTTAAGCGACAGCGACTTGCTCGACATTTCCGAGCTGTTCGGGCAGCTACGCGGGGCCAGTTGGACCAAGGTGAACGGCGCCGGATCGACCGTCACGGTATCGCTCGCCTCCGACCATGGGCGCGGCATCCTGTTCGCCGACGTGGCCTGGCGCGGCAACCAGATCAACCGGATCCGCTACTTCCCAAGCTGACGGTCTACTACGACGGATATCACCGGAACCGAAATCGGGAGCACGATGGTCGATAAGCCGTTCGAGCGGCGCAGCCTGTTGCGTGGTGCGGGTGCGCTCACGGCGGTCTCGCTGGCTCCGTGGGCCGTCGGGTGCGGGGCCGATGACGATGACGCATTGACGTTCTTCTTCGCGGCCAATCCGGACGAGCTCCGTCCCCGGATGCGCGTCGTCAACGAATTCCAACGCCGCCATCCGGACATCAAGGTGCGCGCCCTGCTGTCCGGACCCGGCGTCATGGCGCAGCTCGCAACGTTCTGCGCGGGCGGCAAGTGTCCGGATGTGTTGATGGCCTGGGAACTGACCTATGCCGAACTGGCCGACCGTGGGGTTTTGCTCGACCTCAACACCCTGTTGGCGCGTGATGCGGCTTTCGCCGCGCAGCTGCGGGCGGACAGTATCGGGGCACTGTATGAGACCTTCACATTCGACGGAGGGCAGTACGCCTTCCCGGAGCAATGGTCCGGAAACTTCCTGTTCTACAACAAACGGCTATTCGAAGAGGCTGGCGTGCCGCCTCCGCCCCGCACCTGGAAACGGCCCTGGGGCTTTGCCCAATTCCTGGATACCGCCCGGGCGCTCACCAAGCGTGACCGGTCGGGGAGGGTCAGACAATGGGGTTTCGTCAACGCCTGGGTCTCGTTCTACTCTGCCGGGTTGTTCGCCATGAACAACGGCGTACCCTGGTCGGTTCCCCGAATGAACCCGACCCACCTCAATTTCGACCATGACGCGTTCATCGAGGCAGTGCAGTTCTACGCCGACCTGACCAACAAACACAAAGTGGCGCCCAGCGCGGCCGAGCAGCAGTCGATGTCAACGGCGGACTTGTTCTCGGTGGGCAAGGCCGGAATCGCGCTGGCCGGTCACTGGCGATATCAGACGTTCGATCGGGCCGACGGCCTGGACTTCGACGTCGCCCCACTGCCAACCGGGCCGCGCGGACGCGCCGCCGGCTCGAATATCGGTGTCACCGGTCTCGCCATCGCGGCGACCAGTAAGCGCAAGGCGCAGGCGTGGGAGTTCGTAAAGTTCGCGACCGGCCCCGTCGGGCAGGAATTGATCGGTGAATCTCGCCTCTTCGTGCCGGTGCTGCGGTCTGCGATCCATTCGGACGGATTCGCCAACGCCCACCGGAGAGTCGACAACCTTGCCGTGCTCACCGATGGGCCGGCCAATTCGGCGGGTATGCCGGTCACACCGGCGTGGGAGAAGATCGCCGCCCTGATGGACCGCTACTTCGGACCCGTGTTGCGTGGATCCCGGCCGGCGACCTCGCTGGCCGGGCTGTCCCACGCCGTGGATGAAGTGCTGCGCAATCCATGACATCGACTGATACGCCTGCCACGCCCGTGCCGAATGGCACGAAGGCGCGCCGCTGGCGGCGACGTGCCTGGGCCGGGCGCACGTTCGTCGCGCCGAACCTGGCGGGCGTTGCGGTATTCATGCTTTTTCCCCTGGGATTCTCGCTGTACATGAGCGTACAGAAGTGGGACTTGTTCACCCCGCCGACGTTCGTCGGTCTGCACAACTTCACAAACCTCTTCACTTCTGACCCACTGTTTCTCATCGCGGTGCTCAACACCGCGGTTTACACCGTCGGCACGGTCCTGCCGACGGTCCTGGTTAGTCTCATCGTCGCCGCCTTTCTGAATCGGAAAGTAAAGGGCATCAGCATCTTTCGCACCATCGTCTTCTTGCCGCTGGCCATTTCCTCAGTGGTGATGGCGGTCGTCTGGCAGTTTGTCTTCAACACCGACAATGGCCTGCTCAACATCATGCTCGGCTGGATAGGAGCCGGCCCGGTCCCATGGCTGATCGAACCCCGATGGGCTATGGTCTCGCTCTGTCTAGTCAGCGTGTGGCGGAGCGTGCCCTTCGCGACGGTCATCTTGCTGGCCGCGATGCAGGGGGTTCCAGAGACTGTGTACGAGGCAGCCAAAATCGATGGTGCCGGCGAGATCCGGCAATTCGTGTCCATCACGGTGCCACTGATCCGGGGAGCGATGTCGTTCGTGGTCGTCATATCAATTATCCACGCGTTCCAGGCGTTCGACCTCGTGTACGTCCTCACCGGTGCCAACGGTGGACCGGAAACAGCAACCTATGTCTTGGGCATCATGTTGTTCC
Organism: Mycobacterium decipiens; assembly: GCF_963853665.1. Classification (NCBI taxonomy): domain Bacteria; kingdom Bacillati; phylum Actinomycetota; class Actinomycetes; order Mycobacteriales; family Mycobacteriaceae; genus Mycobacterium; species Mycobacterium decipiens. The sequence continues at coordinate 2,938,744 of NZ_OY970459.1, read as the reverse complement.
AGCACGCGTTTTCGTTCCTGGAATTTGGTTACGCATCGGCGCTGGCGTGGGTGATGTTCGCCATCTTGTTGGTGTTGACCGTGCTGCAGTTGCGCATCACGCGCCGGCGCGCCTGGGAGGCTTCGCGTGGGCTCGGCTAATCGAATGGTGCACCGCCACTTCATTCGCGGGGTCGCCTTGTACTCCGCACTGATCGGGATCGCTTGGTGTGCGCTGTTTCCGGTCATCTGGGCGCTGTCCGGATCCCTGAAGAAGGACGGCGAGGTGGCCGAGCCCAAGCTGTTTCCCTCGCATCTGCAGTGGTCCAACTACCGCGAGGTGTTCGCGTTGATGCCGTTCTGGCGCATGCTTTTCAACACCGTGCTCTATGCCGGATGTGTGACCGCCGGGCAAGTCTTCTTCTGCTCGTTGGCCGGCTATGCCTTCGCGCGACTGCAGTTCCGGGGCCGCGATACCTTGTTTGTCTTGTACTTGGGCACCTTGATGGTGCCGCTGACGGTGACCGTCATCCCGCAGTTCATCCTCATGCGCACGGTGGGGTGGGTGGATACTCCGTGGGCGATGATCGTGCCGGGTTTGTTCGGTAGCGCGTTCGGCACCTACCTCATGCGGCAGTTCTTCCGCACGCTACCCACCGATCTCGAGGAAGCCGCAATTCTGGACGGTTGCTCGCCGTGGCAGATCTACTGGCGGATCCTGCTGCCCAATTCACGCCCCGCAGTGCTGGTGCTGGGCGTGCTCACCTGGGTCAGTGTATGGAACGACTTCTTGTGGCCGCTCCTGATGATCCAGCGAAACAGCCTGGCCACGTTGACTCTTGGCCTAGTCCGATTGCGGGGCGAATACGTCGCACGGTGGCCGGTGTTGATGGCGGCCTCGATGCTGATCCTACTGCCGCTGGTCATCATCTACGCGGTCGCGCAACGCTACTTTGTCCGTGGCATCGCGGTGACTGGGCTCGGCGGGTAAGCATGGCTTCGGTGAGTTTCGAGCAGGCGACGTTGCAATACCCGGGCGCCGACCGCCCGGCCCTGGATTGTCTCGACCTCGCGGTCGGTGATGGGGAATTCGTCGTCCTGGTGGGACCGTCCGGATGTGGCAAAACGACCTCCCTTCGGATGCTGGCCGGATTGGAAACCCTGGATTCCGGGCGCATCCGGATCGGCGAGCGCGATGTCACCGATTTGGATCCCAAAGATCGGGATGTTGCGATGGTTTTCCAGAACTACGCGCTCTACCCGCACATGACGGTGGCGCAGAACATGGGCTTCGCGTTGAAGGTCGCCAAGATCGGAAAGGCTGAGATCCGCGAGCGAGTGCTTGTCGCCGCGAAACTGCTTGACCTGCAGCCCTATCTGGATCGCAAACCGAAAGATCTCTCCGGCGGGCAACGGCAACGGGTGGCGATGGGTCGTGCCATCGTGCGCCGCCCACAGGTATTCCTGATGGATGAACCGCTGTCCAATCTTGACGCCAAACTTCGCGTGCAAACCCGCAATCAAATCGCAGCGTTGCAACGGCAACTGGGCACAACCACCGTGTACGTCACCCATGACCAGGTCGAGGCCATGACGATGGGCGACCGAGTCGCGGTGCTGTCCGACGGCGTACTGCAACAGTGCGCCGCGCCTCGGGAGCTCTACCGCAACCCGGAGAACGTGTTCGTCGCGGGGTTTATCGGTTCCCCGGCGATGAACCTGTTCCGACTTCGGATCGCCGATTCCGCGGTTTCGTTGGGAGATTGGCGGATCCGCGTGCCACGTGCGGTCGTCGGCGCCGCCGCGGAGGTCATTGTCGGTGTTCGCCCCGAACATTTCGAGCTGGGCGACGTGGGTATCGAAATGGAGGTCGACGTGGTCGAAGAACTCGGCGCCGACGCCTACTTGTATGGCCGAATCGCGCCGGACGGTAGCGAAACCGAGCACTCAGTCATCGCTCGATCCGACGGCAGCAACCCGCCCGAGCGGGGCAGCCGGATACACCTGTATCCGCAACCCGGGTATCTGCATTTCTTCTCCGTCGACGGGCATCGGATTCGGTGAGCAGAGCCGTTCGGCGCGCCGTGCAACTGCAATCGGGCACGATCCGGCTAACGTGGCGCTGGTGAAGGCAGCACGTGTAGACCTGGTGTGCGAAGGCGGCGGGGTCCGGGGCATTGGGCTGGTCGGAGCGGTGGACGCGCTGGCCGAAGCCGGCTACCGATTTCCCCGCGTCGCGGGGAGCAGCGCGGGTGCGATCGTCGCGTCGTTGGTCGCGGCTCTACAGATCGCCGGTGAACCGTTGACGCGGCTTGCCGAAATCATGCGCAGCATCGACTACCGGAAATTCCTCGACCGCAACCTGATCGGACACGTGCCGTTGATCGGTGGGGGACTCTCGCTGCTGTTGTCAGACGGTGTTTACCGCGGGGCCTATCTGGAACAGCTGCTCAGCGGTTTGCTCGCTGACCTGGGCGTCTACACCTTCGGGGACTTGCGTACCGGTGAGGAGCCCGAACAGTTCGCCTGGTCGCTGGTCGTCACCGCCAGCGATCTGTCTCGTCGGCGACTCGTTCGCATCCCGTGGGACCTGGACTCCTACGGCATCGACCCGGACGACTTTTCGGTGGCGCGCGCAGTGCACGCCTCGTCGGCGATTCCGTTCGTGTTCGAACCCGTTCGGGTGCGCGGCGCCACCTGGGTCGACGGTGGATTGCTGTCGAACTTTCCGGTGGCATTGTTTGACCGGACCGACGGTGAACCGAGATGGCCCACTTTTGGGATCAGGCTGGCGGCACGTCCGGGCATTCCCCCTACCCAGCCGGTCCACGGGCCGGTGTCGTTGGGAATCGCGGCGATAGAAACGCTGGTGAGCAATCAGGACAATGCCTACATCGACGATCCGTGCACCGTACGACGCACCATCTTCGTGCCCGCCCACGACGTGAGTGCGATCGACTTTGATATCACCGCCGAACAACGTGACGCTCTCTATCAACTCGGATTCCAGGCGGGCCAAGAGTTTCTGCAGAGCTGGAACTACGCCGACTACCTAGCCGCCTGCGGGAGTCCGGTCCGGCCGTCGCTGTGAATCGGCGCCGTGTCGACCGTCATTGCCAGTGACCGTGTGGCCTGATGGTCGCAGCAAGTCGACGTTGGACACGTTCGATGTCATTCAGTGAAGGCATCTGCTGCGTGATCCGTGTAATCGCCACCCCGACATCGGCATCGCTGATTGGTAGTCGGTGCGCGACCAGTTCACCGATGATGGTCGTGATCTCCTCGTCGGATACTCGGCGCCGTGACAGAGCCGCCAGCGGCACGTAGCCGGTGAGCGGCATGCCGGTGGGATAGCCGGCCCGCATGAACGCGACAATCCTCGAAACCCGATCGGTCAGGATCATGCGTCCACCTCGCTAACCGCCCGCGCGCTGTGCATCGGCGGGCAATCGCCGTTCTAGCAACGTAGCAGCGGGGACATCAGTAACGGGCTAACGCCACATGATCAGTTGCGAATTCGTTGCATGTTGGGCAGCAGCATCGACCGATACATCGGAAACAACACCGGCACAGGCATTTTCAACAACAATACGGCGTGCCGCAGCAGTGATTGCCGACCGGCTTCCTAAGATTGCCGCGTGGTGGATCGCTATGGAACCGACGTGCTTGCCGGAGGCGGGCGGCGGGGGCCCCGGTCGGTTGAGCACACGGTCGAGCTCGGCATGGTCGTCGAGGACGCAACGACCGGCTACGTCGGCGCGGTGGTCCGAGTCGAATATGGTCGTATCGACCTGGAAGACCGCCACGGCAAGACCCGCGGCTTTCCGCTGGGCCCCGGGTATCTGCTGGACGGCCGGCCGGTGATCCTCACCGCGCCGCGGCGCCGGGCGCCTGCCGCGGCGGGGCGAACGGCGTCCGGCTCGGTCGCGGTGCCCGGTACGCGTGCCCGGGTGGCCCGGGCCAGCCGGATCTATGTCGAGGGCCGTCACGACGCCGAACTCATCGCCGCGGTGTGGGGGGAGGACCTGCGGATCGAGGGTGTCGTCGTCGAGCACCTCGGTGGCGTCGACGACCTGGTGGACATCGTGGCCGAGTTCGGGCCCGGCCCACGGTGTCGGCTCGGTGTTCTTGTCGACCATCTGGTCGCGGGGTCGAAGGAGGCTCGCATCGCTGATGCGGTACGCCGGGGGCCGGGTGGTGCCGACACTTTGATCGTCGGGCACCCCTTTGTCGACATTTGGCAGGCGGTCAAGCCGCACCGACTCGGCCTGGCCGCCTGGCCAAACGTGCCGCGCCACCTGGAGTGGAAGCACGGCATCTGCGATGCGCTCGGCTGGCCGCACGCTGAACAGGCGGACATCGCCGCGGCGTGGCGGCGCATCCGGTCGCGGGTGCGGGACTGGAACGACCTAGAACCGGCGTTGATCAGCCGGGTCGAAGAACTTATCGACTTCGTGACCCAGCCGGCTGGGTAGTCGTGCCGCGGCGGCGATCGCAACCGTGGGCTGCCCTTGTTGCTCAATGCGTTCCACGCCTCGGCGCGGCACGGTGGCATCGGCTGGCACGAGGTGACCACCAGCGCGACAACTGGCGACCGGCCGCACCCAAATGGGGCCCATGTCCGTGCTGAATCCCATGGACCTCCGCTTAACATCAGGGGGAGACGGATCACGCGCCGCGATCCTGATGACGACGCGCCGCGAACGAGTTTCAACGCGAGGAGCCTGAATATGTCGGATACCCCCAAGCACGGGATTCTCGTTGGCGTCGACGGATCAGCGCAATCCGACGCGGCGGTGGCCTGGGCAACCCGTGAGGCCGTCATGCGCCAGGTGCCCATCACCCTGCTGCATGTCGTTGCGCCCGTGGTTGTCGGCTGGCCGGTGGGCCAACTGTACGCGAATATGACTGAGTGGCAGCAGGACTACGCGCAACAGGTCATTGATCGTGCCCGCGCGGCGCTCACCAACAGCCTGGGTGAATCAGAGCCGCCACAGGTGCATACCGAGATGGATTTTTCCAATGTGGTGCCGACGCTGATCAACGCTTCTCAAGAAGCTTCGATGATGGTGGTCGGCAGCCAGGGGATGGGTGCGTTGGGCCGACTGCTGCTCGGCTCGGTCAGCACCGCCCTGCTGCACCATGCGCATTGTCCGGTAGCCGTCATTCATTCCCATGCTGGCGCGACTCCCGACCCCACTGCACCGGTGTTGGTGGGCATCGACGGCTCGCCGGCGTCGGAGGCGGCGACGGCCTTTGCTTTCGACGAAGCCTCCCGCCGAGGCGTGGACCTGGTGGCGTTGCACGCTTGGACCGATCTGGGGATGTTTCCGGTCCTGGGGATGGACTGGCCGGACCGCGAGAACAGAGAGGAAGAAGTCCTCGCGGAACGCCTCGCCGGCTGGCAAGAGCAGTATCCGGATGTCCGCGTGCACCGGTCACTGGTCTGTGACAAGCCCGCCCGGTGGCTGCTCGAGCATTCCGAGCAAGCTCAGCTGGTCGTGCTCGGCAGCCACGGCCGCGGGGGCTTTTCCGGCATGTTGTTGGGTTCGGTGAGTTCCGCGGTAGCCCACTCGGTGAGAATTCCGGTGATCGTCGTCCGTCCCAGCTCGAGATAGTCCGAGGTGTGCCACGCGCACCCGAGCGGTCGCAAGGCGCGGCGGCGAAAGGCCTTTGGTCCTTTCTTGTAAGGGTCTTTGGGCAGGCGCGATCAGCGACAGGGATTTGTAGCTTGACGGTTGTGACCTATGTGATCGGCAAAGAGTGCGTGGATGTAGTGGACAAGTCCTGCGTGCAGGAGTGCCCAGTCGACTGCATTTATGAGGGCGCCCGAACGATGTACATCAACCCCGACGAATGCGTGGATTGTGGTGCGTGCAAACTGATTTGCCGCGTCGGGGCGATCTACTGGGAAGGCGACCTACCCGACGACCAGCAACAGCATCTTGAGGATAACGCCGCCTTCTTCAACCAGACCCTACCGGGCAGAGATGCCCCGCTCGGTTCGCCGGGTGGCGCGCAACCGATCGGCCCGATCGGCGTCGACACACCCATGGTCGCGGCCATCCCGGTGCCGGGTGCCTGATCGGCGCGAAGACGGTTCTCGCCGGCGCGGCTTCGACCCCGGCCGGGCAGGTGGCGCCTGGCGTCTGATCGGCGCTACGGTTAGGTGTATCAGGCGCCCACCGCGATACCGGCGACCTCTCAGCGACGCGTACGCGCGACCGCCGAGTTAGGTTTGGAGACAGGGGTGTTCAAGCGTTGGAAACGCATCTACATTCCAACCAAGGTCCCATGCCGTGTGGCTGAGGACCAAAGGCCCATGACCGGCGGCTGACGGGCTCGTAGCGTCGCTGGAGATGAAGGGAGACCAAAATGTCTGTGCCCCTGAAACAACACGGCATTGTCGTCGGGGTAGATGGCTCGCCCGCATCGGGTGCCGCAGTCTGTTGGGCGGCCCGCGAGGCGGTGATGAGAAACCTTCCGCTGACCGTGGTCAATGTGGTTAACGCCGACGTGGCCACCTGGCCGCCGATGCCGTACCCGGAAACGTGGGGAGTTTGGCAGGAAGACGAGGGGCGCAAGATCGTTGCAAACGCGGTCAAGCTTGCCAAGGAGGCGATTCCGGCGGACCGTAAGCTCGGTGTCAAGAGCGAGCTCGTATTTTCGACCCCGGTGCCCACCATGGTTGAAATCTCCAGCGAGGCCGAGATGGTGGTTGTGGGCAGCTCGGGCCGCGGAGCGTTGGCCCGGGGTTTGCTCGGCTCGGTCAGTTCGAGCCTGGTGCGGCGCGCGAGTTGTCCGGTCGCGGTTATCCACGACGACGACTCGGTGATCCCGGATCCGCAACACGCTCCCGTACTGCTGGGCATCGACGGTTCGCCGGTCTCGGAGCTTGCGACGGCTGTCGCGTTCGACGAGGCGTCGCGCCGGGGCGTCGAGTTGATCGCCCTGCATGCGTGGAGTGACATCGAGGTGGTCGAACTTCCGGGTCTGGATTTTTCGGCGGTGCAGGAGGAAGCGGAGCTCAGTCTCGCCGAACGCTTGGCGGGCTGGCGGGAACGCTATCCCGACGTGCCGGTGCGCCGGATTGCCGTTTGCGATCGCCCGGCGCGGCAGCTGGTAGAAAGGTCGGCGTCCGCTCAGCTTGTCGTCGTTGGCAGTCATGGCCGCGGCGGCTTTAGCGGCATGTTGCTGGGGTCAGTCAGTAACGCTGTCTTGCACTCCGTCCGGGTGCCGCTGATCGTGGCACGGCCGTCATGAACGCCTGGCCCGTTTAGAGCCGTGGATCTCGCTACCAACGCTGGCACGCGTAGTCAAGCACCGGCCACCGAAGCGGTGCCCGATAACCCCTATGTTGATGTGCGCGAAACCCACACGGCCGTGGTGGTGCTGGCCGGTAACCGGGCTTTCAAGGCGAAAAAGCCTGTTGTGACTGACTTCTGCGATTTCCGTACGGCGGATCAGCGAGAGCGCGCCTGTATCCGTGAAGTCGAGTTGAACAGTCGCCTTGCCGCGCAGAGCTACTTGGGCATAGCCCACCTCAGCGATCCAGGCGGAGGCCGAGCCGAACCGGTGGTCGTCATGCGGCGCTATAACGACGAGCAGCGGCTGGCGTCGATGGTGACCGACGGCGTGCCAGTCGAAGGCGCCCTGGATGCGATTGCTGAGGTATTGGCCCGGTTTCATGAGCGCGCCCAGCGGAACCGGTTTATCAATGCTCAGGGTGAGGTTGGTGCGGTCGCCCGTCGGTGGCACGACAATCTGGTTGAACTCCGCCGCTACGCGGGTAACGCAGTCTCAGGGGATACGATCCGGCGGATTGAACAACTGGTCGACCAATTTGCTTCTGGGCGTGAGCTTTTGTTTATGAGCCGGGTTGAGGAAGGCTGCATTGTGGACGGCCATGCTGATCTGCTCGCCGACGACATCTTTCTGCTGGATGGCGAACCGGCGTTGCTGGACTGCCTGGAGTTCGAAGACGAACTTCGCTACGTCGACCGCGTCGATGATGCCGCTTTTCTGGCGATGGATCTGGAGTTCTTGGGCCGCAAAGATCTTGGTGACTTCTTCCTTGCCTGCTATGCGGCCCGTTCGGGCGATACCGCCCCAGCTTCGCTGCACGATTTCTATGTTGCCTATCGCGCTGTGGTGCGGGCGAAAGTCGAGTGCGTGCGGTTGTCACAGGGCAAACCGGAGGCCGCGGCGGACGCTGCTCACCACCTCACCATCGCTACCCAGCACCTGGAGAACGGCGTCGTGCGGTTGGCGCTGGTCGGTGGAAGTCCGGGAACCGGCAAGTCGACCCTTGCGCGCGGGCTTGCTGAGTTGGTTGGGGCGACGGTGATCTCAACAGATGATGTGCGCAGTGAGCTACGGGATTCCGGCGTAATAGCCGGGGAACCCCGGGTTTTGGATTCTGGGCTGTACAGCCGCGACAATATCCGGGCCGTCTACGAGGAGGCTCTGTGCCGAGCGCGCCTGCTCTTGGGCATCGGGCACTCAGTGATCCTCGACGGCACCTGGGGCGATCCGCAGATTCGCAGCTGCGCCCATCGCCTGGCGGCGGAAACGCGCTCGCCGATCATCGAGTTCAAGTGTTCGGCGACGGTCGACGTGACGGCCGACAGAATCAGGGCCAGGGCCAGGGGCAACTCCGATGCGACCCCCGAGATCGCGGCGGCTCTGGCCGCCCGACAGGGCGACTGGGACAGCGCGCACCGGATAGACGCGTCTCAGCCGGTTGTGCACTCCGTGGAAGAGGCCGATGAGATCTGGCGTAGCGCGACCTGAGCACGCCGCGGGGACAGCGCTCCGACTCACCGGTTGTCGGCGTGCAGGCGATGGACAAGTGCCATCTCGTGATCCAGCCACACGCCCTTGCGGGCCTCGGTGGTCGCCTGGGCGGCCGGCTCACCCACCCCATGCAGTCTCATGCAGTCGTGTCGCGCCGTGATGACACACATGGCACCGGACGGGTTGAGCTTGCGCATGATCCCCGCAGTGGCCTGGTGCGCGATGCGTTCCTGTACCTGCAGGCGCGCTGCGTACCCGTGAACCAGCCGGGCCAGCTTGGATAGGCCCACGACACGCTGGCCCGGGTGCGGGCGATAGGCAACAGTGGCGGTACCCGCGAAGGGCAACAGATCGCGGGCGCAGGTGGAAGCGAACGAGATGCCGTGCATGACGATCAGGCCCGAGTCGTCCGGTGCGGGAAGGTCGGTGTCGAGGTGGTCTTCCGGAATCTCGTCGTATCCCCACAACATGTCGCGCCATGCGGCTGCCACGCGCGCCGGCGTTTGGGCGGTGTGTTCGCCCTCGTCCACCCCTAGCGCGTCCAGGAGCTGTTGCACGGCCCGCTCCACAGCGTTGTCGCGATTGTTGGCGTTGACGTACCATGGCGCGGGATCCGCCGACCGGTAGCCGAAACCCCCTGAATACGGGGCCGCAGGTGCATGTGCCATCTCATCGGTCATTGCCCAGGCGCTCTCACCCCATGGCGGCATCTGATAGTTGGACTGGCGCGGGGCCGACGGGAATGCGGTCATGTTGCCGACGCCACGGCCACAACGTTCACGGGGCAACCTTCCTGCTTGCGAGTCTCTGTTGGGAGCTACGACCCCATGTTGCCGCTACGCTTCGATGCCGGCTGTCAACTGATTGGACACGAAGGGGATGAACACCGTGTCCCCCGATTGTTCAGATTTGTGGCGTCGCCCACCCGCCCGCTGGGTAATCAACCGCCGCGGCCTGACACGCGTTAGCGGTGGAAGATCATGGGGACTGTTTGTGGCCCACGGATTGCCGCGATGTCGGTCCAGATCGGTGGCCCCGCCAACGACGGTTCACGGGCGAAAATCTCGCACAGTGCCGCCGTGAGTTCGAGTCGTGCCAGGGCGGCACCCACGCAATAGTGCGCGCCGTGGCCGAACGTTAGGGGTGCGGGTCCCTGGCGGTTTGGGCGGAATTGGCTCGGCTCATCGTAGACGTTGGGGTCGCGGTTGGCCGCCGGGATGATGACGGCTACTTGTTGGCCCTGCGCAATCTCGACGCCGCCGATGACGTGATCCTGGGTGGCCGTGCGCCCCGCGCTTTGCACGGATGCATCGAGCCGCATGAGTTCGGTGACCACTGACGGATCGGCGGGGTCGACGTTATCGATCAGGCGAGTGCCGTCGGGTTCGGGCGTGAGCAGCCGAACCAGTGCTGCTCCGAGTAGGTTCGCGGTGGTTTCGCGGCCTGCGACGGCGATGAGGATAGCGGTGATGACGACGTCGTCAAGCTCGAGGTCAGGATCGGAGGCGATGTGACTGAGCAAGTCGTCTCCGGGGTGGGCACGGCGATCGGCGGCCAGCGGAAGGATGTCCATGAAAACGGAAGTCAAGGCGGTTATGCCTTTGGCGACTTCCTCGGCATCGGCGAGTACTTGGAGCATCCGAACTATGACGGAAATGTGATCGTTTAGAAATCGCGAACTGCGGGCATCCAAACTCAGCCATTCCCCGATAACGGCGGCCGGCATGGGCAAGGCGATTTCGGTCATGAAGTCAAAAACCGCCTGAGGTTCGGGATGGCTGACCAGCCCAGAGACGATGGCTTCCACTCCGGGACGCATCCCGGTCACGAATGTCCGAGTGAACACGTCGCGGACCGCCCTGCGCAGCCGAGCGTGAATTTCGCCATCGGCGAACAGGATGAACTTGTCAAGCATCTTGGCGTCGAATGTGGGCGAAATAGCTTCGTACACCGTGGGATTCGCCATTATGTTGCTGATCCATCCCGATCCCCTGAGAACTTCGTGGCCAGCGTGATAGCCGAGAACAAGCCAGATCTGTAGGCCGTCGTGCCAGACGACATCTCCCTCGAGTCGGCGTCGCGCGTAATACTCGTGCGGATTGGCGGGATCCCACTCTATATCTAGAGCTGGTGAGATGTCAGTGGTGGTCATCGGGGCTCCAATCCGTATGGCAGACCGCGTTGACGTACCCAGGCGTCGTGCTGCCTCCCCAGCGGTGTGATCGGCGCGCAGACGCCATCCATCTCGTCAATCATTGACCGGGCGTCGACGGTTGCCCGCAATGCCGCACATATTGTGTTGACGCTCAGGTTGATTCGTGTCGTGAACACCAAATCTCCCGGCACCGACATGCGGCGAAGAATATGGTCTTGCGAACGGACATCGATCAGTGCATGAATGGCCCGGCTTGAGGTTTCTGGTGTATACGTGACCGGCTGCGGTGCCAGCGCTTCATAAATGATGTCGGCGTACCAGTCATACGCCTCTTCGCTGGTGATCGTCGAATCATGGCTAAAAAACCCGATTTTCACCATCTGGTCACGCAGATCATGCTTGCGTCCTTCTATCCCCGCGCGAAGCAAGGCGACGCCGTTTCGCCGCAGCTGCTCATCCAGGACCTTAACGCAGCCGAAGTCGAGGAATCCCACGGTTCCGTCGCTGCCGAAGCGGTAGTTACCCGGATGCGGGTCGGCATGGAAAAGATTCGCGTGCCGGTAGGAAGCCATCACGAACCGCAGAATGACCTCGGCCCACTTGTTCTTGAGATCCTGGTCGGCGTCCTGGGCGGCGGGCCAGTCCAGCCCATCCAGATACGTCATGGTCAGAACCCGGTTACTGGACAGTTCGTGGATCACTTCCGGTATCCGGATGAACGGATGATCGCGATAGAGCTGGTGGAAGGTGGTGATGTTGACGGCTTCGTGCCGGTAGTCGGTTTCCTCGGCGATACGTGCCTTGATCTCCTCTGTCCACACGCCCAGGTCTCGGTACACCTCGATACCCGCGGTCTTGGTCACGAATCGGAAAAACGTCGCGAAGAGTTCGGTGTTGGATAAGTCTTGCCGGATTGCGTCGCCGACACCGGGATACTGGATCTTGACAGCCACCTGCCGGCCGTCGTGCAGCACCGCGCGATGCACCTGTCCGATGGAAGCCGCCGCCAAGGGCTGGTCATTGAACTCGGCGAACACCGACTCGATCGGTCGGCCCAGATCGGCGAGCAGGACGTCCCTGGCCAGGCCGGGGTCCATGGGTGGCGCCTCGGCCTGCAGCCGGGTCAGCGCCTTCTGGTAGGGCGCGAGTCTCCCATCGCTCACCGAACCGGCGTCCACCATGGAGAAGATCTGCCCGGCCTTCATCAGCACGCCCTTGGAGTGGCCGAGCAACTCCGCGTAGGACTCCGCAGTTTGCTCGTGAAACCGGGCAACAGCACCCGCGCTACCGGTTTTCTCCCGGAGACCAGCAACCAGTCGCCCGCTAGTGGCGCGCGCCGTGAACCCGGCCAACGGGATAGTGCGCCGGAGTCGCCCTTGGGGCAAATGGTGGTCACCGCCCGGCATCGTGACTCCTTACGGCGGGTCTGCCCCCAGGAACTGAAGTTATTCGATGTGATGCTAGGACGCTAGTTGCGCAGTCGTCAATAACGCGTTGTTGGTGCATCCAAAATGTGTCCGGCGCCATTTGGCCCGACCTCGACCACGCGACCGGTCGTCGGCACCATCGCGGGCGGCTGATCTGCGGTTTTACCCGGCTTCAGGTCGAAATGTGGGCAGCTGCGCTCGCGGTCCGGGCCGGTTTGCGCCGGCCTGGTTGCTTGTGCCCCTCACCCGACATCAAATCTTTTGGAGTACAGAGCTATTCGCATGACCCGCGCGACGTGGCGCACGACTTGCCACGGCCGACCCGGCGCCCGACGATCTCGGTGTTTCACTCACCGCGGTATTTGGCACCAACTTGACCCAATTCCCACAATTGGATAGCGATATTCGTGAGCAGGCTTCAGCCGTGCATAAGCAACTTCGGCTGACCATACCTATCGCCAAATAACAGCGCTGATTGTCATATGGGCACATCCATTTGTCAATGCTGCAATGAGTTACATTTTAGTAGCGTGTAGGTAATAACTTTCGTGTTGGAACGTCGGCGGCACTATCCGCTGACCCTGGTGGGACGCAACGCCACCAGAACCACTCCGACGGCGAACACCAGTGCACTCACCCACGGAAAGTGCCCGGCTGGGGCGAAGCCTTTGGCGGCGAAGAACGCCAGGCCATACGTCGCCATCGCGGCGCCGGCCAGCAGGATCGGTTCGGCCCGACGTTCGCTAAACGGCACGTCGACCAGCGGCAGTGGGGCCGCGAAAAGCCGCCTGCGCCACCACAACACAGCCATCTCGACGGCTGTCACGAGGCTGAGGATGACCACCCACTCCAGCCGGAACAGCCACCACGCCCCGGTTCCCTCGACCGGATGCGGGAACAGTCCGGCCGGGTAGCCAACAATCGCCACGATCACAACGGGCACCAAGTGCCACAGGTATAGGGCCATCACGTTGGCGTTGGCTACCGATATCACTCGTTGAACGCGGCGCGAGCGCAGCGCGCGATTGACCGCTGGCGCGACCGTCATCGCCAGACCGGTCTGCGCACATCCGAACGCCAGCAACGCAACCGTGGGTGGCGTCGTGTTGTGGACCGGTTGGCCGGCAACGCGGATCATGCTGACGGGGTAGGGCCCCAGCCAGATCAGCAGTGCCAGCGTGAGCGCCGACCCCGCAGCGATCAGCATGGGCTTGGACCCGGTCAGCAGCCGTTCGTGCCAAGCGATTCCCAGTTGGTAGAGCGTCCCCCAGCACAGCACGTAGTTCAGCCACCCGATGTAGGGCACCTGGCAGCCGACGGCCGCGACGTCGATCGCCACGGCCCCCACCACCAGCGCACCCGGCGCCAGAAGTCCCCAACGGTTATGCGCGGCAACGGCGATGGGCGTCAAGGACACCACCACCAGGTAGATGGCGAGGAACCACAGCTGCATTGCCAGCGCCCAACCCGCATACTCCAGCGCGGAGCCGGCCACGCCGGAGACGTCGAGAGCCACCACAACCACCGACACCAGCCCCAGGTACACGGCCGTTGGTCCCAGAACCCGGGCCAGTCGATGCCGCAGCCAGGCCTGGCGTGAGAAACCGTCGGTGTCGCGCCGATGCGCCCAGGACACCGCGGCGGCGTAGCCGGCGACCAGGAAAAACACCGGAACCGCCTGGAAAATCCAGGTCAGGTACTGCGTCCAGGGCTGGTCGAGGAGCGGGTTCTCCCGACCGAAATGTCCATCGTCATAGGTCACCGCGGCGGCCAGCCAGTGGCCCAGCACGATCAGGATCACCCCCAGGACGCGGTAGAAATCCACCGCGAAATCGCGGACCGGTCGCTTGGTGTGGTCGGTCATCGCCTGCCAATCGGCGTGTCAAATCCCAACGTCCGCCTGCTTTCGTCGCCCGCCGACTACGTCACCCATTCCGGCTGCGCGGACACCTCGACGGCACCGAAGTCCCTATGCGCCAGACCAGCCACGGTCCCGCCGTCGACCACGAATTCCGAGCCGGTGGAATAGCTTGACTCGTCGCTGGCGAGGTAGACGACGAGGTTGGACACCTCCACGGGTTGGGCGGCGCGGCCCAGTGCGGTCTGGAAGAGGTCGTCGGGGACCCAGTCGGTCATCGGCGTCTTGACCAATCCGGGGTGAATCGAGTTGACCCGAATTCCGCTGGGGCCCAACTCCAGAGCCGTCGACTTGGTCAGCCCACGCACGGCGAACTTGGTGGCGGTATAACCATGGCAGGCGATGGTGCCGGCCAGCCCCTCGATCGACGAAATGTTGATGATGGAGCCGCGACCAGCTTCTTTCATCGGCTGGACGGCAGCGCGGATGCCCAGGAAGACCCCGGTCAGGTTAACGTCGAGGATCCGTTGCCATTCGGTCAGTGCGTAGTCCTCAATGGTCCCGATGTTCAGGATGCCGGCGTTGTTGACCAGCACGTGCAGTCCACCGAACGCCGTGACGGCGGTGTCTACCGCAGCCGTCCACTGTGTGGGTTGGGTGACGTCGAGGTGGACATACCTCGCCGCGTTGCCCAGCTCGGTGGCGACGGCATTGCCCTCCTCGTCGAGGATGTCGCCGAATACGACCTTGGCCCCTTCGGTCACCATCGCCCGAACATGCGAAGCGCCCATACCGCGCGCGCCGCCGCTAACCAGCGCAACTTTTCCGGCCAATCGTCCAGTCATGGGTTCTCCTCGTCGCTGCATTGCGTTACGGAACCTAGTTCATGCTTACAGCTTGCGTAGCAGAGCTGCCGCACGCACGTCGTCCCCGACGACGAAGTGCATGTGCACGACGTCGTCGCGTCGCTCGGAGCGGACGGTCAGCGGTTCACCAAACTTGATGGGGCTGCGGTACTCGAGCACGGCCCGGTAGGGCGCCGTCAGGGTGGGGACCTGGCACAGGATCTCGTGCACACCATGCCAGTAGATGGTGTTGTTGACATGCTCAAAGGGGTCAATATCCGTGCGACGCAAGGGAAATGGGGTTTCGGTACCGTCCATGACCGGCCCGGTGAGCCATGGGCGCCACTTGAGCCGGTGGTTGTCGGTGGTGCTGCCGAAACGTGCGATGCACTCATCGGTGAGGCGGGACGGTGTCAGGGTGTCCTTGTTCACGCAGATCCAGAACCCTTCGGTTTCGATTCGCCCGCCAGCGGAACCCTCGAGCTGAACACGCATGTTGCACCACCTGGTGGAAAGCGCTGCGCACCACCGGTGAAAGGTGATGTCGCTGGGCAGCTCAATCGGTTCGATAATGTCAACGACCGTGCGTAGGACGATCCAATGCGGATGGACATCCGCCAGGTGGGCATCGGCGAGGTGCTCGGCGCCGACCTCTTGGATGTAGCGCGCGACACCGTCGAGGCGCAGCCTCATCTGCTCGTCAATGTCAGTTGTGGCCAGTCGCCAACTCGTTCGGTAGACGTATCCCGCGTCGGGTCGCTGGACAAGCGGCAGGTCGACATCGGGGTTGTGGGCCACGGACGCTTCCTAACGTTGGTCGGTTGTTGTGGCGGTAGCGCCGAGCAGTTTCTCCAGCTGCTCGCTGGAGGTGCTCAACCTCTTTTGGAACATCGACACCACCCGCTCGCGCACCCGCGGCTTGTGCGACAGCGGCGGCAGCAGGTCGGCGAGCAGGTTCAGCCGCGCCGAACTCAGCCAATCCGTCAGGTCGTTGTCGTCCAACCAGCGCTGAAAGTTGCATAGATCGGCGTGCATTAGACGCATCCAATCCAGATCGCTGTCTGGGTGTGGAATCGGGGTACAGAGTTCGTTTTTCACCGCATCCTCGGTATAGGCGAATTCGACGTGCGCGATGAACGCGGCGCTGAATACCTGTTGACATCCGCGCACCGCCTGCAAGGTGATGTGGTCGGTGTCAAAAACCGGCGTGGCGGGACGTTGTGGCGCTCCATCGGCGGTGCAGTCGATGTAGAGGGCCGAGGGCGTGGCGGGAACCGATCCGCCGTCGAGCACCATCGTGGTGGGGTCGATGCGTTGGACGTGGCCCATCCTGACCACGTCGCGGATGCGGCGCAGCTGGTCGAGTTCGAGGTGCGACACGGTCGCACACCGATACATGCTCGGACGTATCGAGCGGTCAAGGCGTAGCAGGGTTCCTTCGGTCTCCAGCCGGTCGAAAAGATCGTCGGTGGACGTTGCGGCCCCGATTGCCTCGAGAGTGGCGCCGTAGCTTTCCCGGAACTGCTTGATGAAAGTCGGCCCGGGCTGCAGCGTTGCCCGGTCGATCAGCCAGGAATCGCGCGGCATGATCCAGGTCAGCCTGTCCGGGCTGACGTCGTTTCGGAGCAACCACAGACAGACATCCATGCCGGTCTTGCCGGCACCGACGACCACGTACCGGTTCCGGGTGCCGAATTTCGGCAGTTCGTTTGGGGCGATGCAGTCGACTCCCGGTGCGACGGAGTACGGCGCGGGCCGCATCGATGGTACGACGGCACGCAGGTAGGTCGCATCGACGATGCGCTGATTGACCGTGACCGCGTATTCGGTGCCTGCCAATGTCCGGAACCGGCCGTCGCCCAGATACTCGGTCATCGGGAAGTAGTCAACCCGCCCGGTGGGGAGCAGTTGCTGCTGCATTACAGCATCGAAATAGGCGCACACTTCGCCGGCGGTCGCGAGTTCGTTCAGTCCTTGGTTCCAACCGACGGAGTCAATCGTGTTGTGACCCAACGCCCTCGAATTGACTCCGTAGTACGCCGAGGGCTGGTGCAGCCGGACGAATGGGTAAGCGGTCGTCCAATGCCCACCGGGTTGACACGCGCGGTCGATAATGACGACGCGCGCATCGGATTCGGTGATGAGTGTGTCGGTGAACGCCATTCCCATCGCTCCGGCGCCTATTACGAGGTAATCGGCCTCGAGGGCTTGCTCAGGCCCACCTTTAGGCCCGTCCATTTGCTCTCCTTTAGGAATTGGCGGTTGTGCAGCGAAGTTGCCGCCGGTGGATGACCCATCGTCGCCCTGGCGCAACGATCTTCGGTCAGCGCCAGATGGAGTCTAAGCCCGCGACCAGATTCGACCGGACCTTGACCGTGCGGGTATTCGCGCAGCATGCCAGCGGGTGTACGACGGCAAGCTCCGGCGAGAACGGAAGCGGGGTCCGGCTTGATCGAGGAGCCTTAATCGATTATCGTCGATTATCGATGAAGGCGACAGGCGGAATTGATCGACCGACCGCGGAGAGATGGGCCTCGTGGTTTCGCGCCCTCGGCGATCCAACGCGGGTGCTGATCCTGCACCAACTCGCCAATGCCACAGCCCCGATGACTGTCGGCGAGCTCACCCAGCGCCTTGATGTGGGGCAGTCGACGATTTCGCATCACCTTGCGAAGTTGGCTGACGTGCGTTTCGTTCTGGTAGATCAGCGGGGTACCTCGAGCTTGTGGCGGATCAACACCAACTGCCTGGCCTGTTTCCCGTCGGCGGTCGATGTGGTCATGGGACGCATACCGGTCGAGTTTGTCAGTGAACAGGAGTGCACCCGATGACCAGCAGTGATATCCACGAAAACGTCCGCGCCTACTACCGGGAGGCGGCTCGAACCGGGGCCAAGGAGCTGGCGGCGGACGGGCGCTGGGGGGCAAGCCGATACGACGACGACACACTGGCGCGGGTCCCGTCGGCCGCGGCCGACCTTTCGATGGGGTGCGGCAACCCGCACGCCGTGGTGGACCTCCAACCGGGCGAGACCGTGCTCGATCTTGGCTCCGGAGCAGGCCTCGACGTGATCTTGTCGGCCCGACGAGTCGGCCCAACCGGCAGGGCTTACGGCATCGACTTCCTCGACGAGATGCTTCACATCGCGCGGGCCAATGCGGCCGAAGCCGGGGTCACCAACGCCCAGTTCCTGCATGGAATGATCGAGAACATCCCGCTTGCGGACGAGTCGGTGGACGTCGTCATCTCGAATTGCGTCATCAACCTTGCCCCCGACAAGGTCCCGGTGTTCGCCGAGATCGCCCGGGTGTTGCGCCCTGGGGGCAGAGTCGCGATCTTCGACGTGGTCGCCGAGGACGGGCTCGATAGGGTCACCGACGCGTCGACCGACGGTAACCAGTGGGCCAATTGCGGTGCCGGCGCACTGCACCATAGCGCCTACCTGCGGGTTCTGGCAGCGGCCGGGCTGGTGGAGCCGAGCATCCAATACACCCACAACACCGGCCCCGGCCGGCACGGTGCCATCGTCCGGGCTCGACGCCCATGACACAACATGGCCCGACGTCCACCCGGCTGGTGTTCGTCTACAACGTCGACGCCACGCCACTGAGCATGCTGAGAGACGTGTACTCGGCGATCACGACGGGGACTACCGACTGCCATCTCTGCGATATCACCTACTCCGGGCTCATCAAGGACAAAAGTTGGCGACGCTTCGTTGCTAGCCTTCAGCTAGACGTCGACTTCCAGCTCAGGTCGACGTTTCGGGCTGCTCACCCCAACCTCGATGTCGACTGTCCGGCAGCCCTTCTCGAAGCAACAGGCAAAGAACTGACCCTGGTCCTCACGGCTGAGGAAATCAACGCCGCCGACGACGTCACCGCACTCAAACGCATCGTCACCGACGCCCTGCACCGCAACGGCTGCTGAACCGGCAACCGCTTGTGCTGCCCAGCGCCTGGGGGGTGCCGCGGGCGTTGGGCTACCGGGCGGGGTCAGCGTCGACATCTAAGAGGGATACAGCGACGACCCCGACGCCGTCGCTGAGTACGTCGCGCAACTGAGTTGGGCGGCGGTGCGGTCGTTCACGCACTCATTCTGGGAACTGTGCGGATTGTCGGCGGAATCTTTCCGCACCCGGCGGCTCTCGACGCGGACCACGACGCCGTACTGGGCCGGACACATGGCCGGGGCACCAGTACCCGGTCAATCGGCGGCTACCGCGGCCTCCGCACCGCTCGAGGAATCCTTCCACGCGCTCGGCACCACCATGACCGGGCAATGGGAGTGGTGCAAAGCTCCCAAGGCGACGCTGCCGAGCAGGATCTTCCGCGCGGTAGAACGTCCACGCGATCCGACGACCAACGCGGCCGCACCGCGGTCGGCGGCGGCCGCGACAAGAGCCTCCGAGACGGCACGGGCGTGGGAGCCATGCCGGCGGTCGGCATGCAGCTGGAGGACTTCGTGGGCGCCCATTCCGGACGGATTGTCTCGTGACGGCGTCGCGCCCGTATCTTCGCTGACGAAGACCGGCAGCACATCTCGTTCCGGAAACACGCGTCCGGCCGCTGTGAACGCCGTCTCGGCGCCAGGTGAGCCGTCCCAACCAACGAGCACCGGCCCTTCGGGCAGCGCCTCGTATTCGGTTGCCAACATCGGATGCGGGACGACGACCACGGGTCGGACGGAGTAGTGCACCACCATGTCGGAAATGCTGCCCAACACCGCCTGGGTGCCACCCAGCCCTCGAGATCCGACGAGTACCAGGTCGGCGTGGACCTCCTCGACAACCTGCGCGAAACGCAGTCCCTCAGCGCCCCAGGTGCGTTTCAGCAACGGTTCGGCGTCCCACCCCGCGGTGCGGGCCAGCGTTACCCCCATCGCAACGAGCCGTTGGGCCTGGTGCTCACCCTCCCGCTCGACCATCGCACTCAACTCGTTGGTGTCCCGAGCGACGGCTCGTAGCCGATGACGCACCCTGTCGCTGGCGAATGGCGGCACCCACAGGTAGGTGATCCACCCGTGTGCACCGGGGAATAGCAACGCACCGGCATCGATCGCGGCATTCGCCGCCGGCGAGCCGTCATAGCCCACAATCACACCCACTGGCAAGGCACACTCCTTCTTGAGCTAGGCCGGCACCCCCGGATCATGGGGAATTCGAGCGACGATAACCGGCGTCTGACCGGAATTGACGACGGCGCGGCTGACCGAGCCGAGCAGCATGCCAGGAAACCCACCGCGGCCGTGACTGCCAACCGCCACAAGCTGAGCATTCTGCGCCAATTCGAGTAGGCGAGGCGCGGGACGATCACACACCACGACTTTGCGCACGACGACGTTGGGGTATCGGTCCCGCCATCCGCCAAGACGCTGGGCGAGGATTTTCTCGTGCCGGTCTTCGATGTTTCTCCACTCGATCGGCGCCCAATTGAGCCTGGGAAAGTCGAGGGGCCCCATGTCGCTCCACGCGTGCAGCGCCACCAGGTCCACGCCGCGGCGCGACGCCTCGTCGAAGGCGATCTGGACCGCCAACTCCGAGGTCGGCGAGCCGTCGATGCCCACCACCACCGGCGCTTGGGGGAGGCGCGCCCGGTGCGGGTCCTCGTCGGGTATGACGGCGACTGGGCAATGAGCGTGGCGCGCCAGGCCGGAGCTGACCGATCCCAGCAAGGCGCCGGCCACGGCGCCCTGACCCCGGCAGCCCACCACGACCATGTCGGCTTGCTTGGACATATTCACCAGCGTGGGCACTATCGGGCCGTGGAGCACTTCGCTCGTGATATGCGCGGCGCGACTCGGGGAGGATGCTTCGAGGGCGACCTTATGGGACTGTTCGATGATTAGGTGCGCTTGGGCGACCAGGTACGAGTGTTCGATGAGCTCGCGCTTCTGGGCGTCCTGAAATCGCGCATACTCAAACGCCCACCCTTCAGGGGCGGTCACTACTGGCGGCACGACGTGCGCCACGCTGAGCCCAACGTCGCGGATCTCCGCGTCGCGCGCGGCCCATTCGACGGCCACATTCGAGGAATGTGAACCATCCACACCCACCACGATTCCGAGGTTCGCTTGTTGGGGTGACATTCGCGCCTCCTTTTCGTGCGTGCATACCGCCGACGTTAGCCAACCGGCGCAATCGCGTCAGGAGGCAATGGTCCCTAAGTCGCTCCCTTTCCCGGCCCACAATTCAGCGGTTGCTGTTATAACAGTGAACGCTGTACTGTCTGGATCATGCTGACGTGTGAGAGGCGGGAATCGGCGCTGGCTCGACTCGGCCGGGCTCTGGCCGACCCGACGCGGTGCAGGATTCTTGTGGCGCTGCTGGATGGAGTTTGCTACCCGGGCCAGCTGGCGGCGCACCTCGGGTTGACGCGATCGAACGTGTCCAACCATCTGTCGTGTTTGCGCGGCTGTGGACTGGTCGTTGCAACCTATGAGGGCCGGCAGGTTCGGTACGCGCTGGCCGACAGTCACCTCGCCCGTGCCCTGGGCGAGTTGGTCCAGGTCGTTCTGGCGGTGGATACCGAGCAGCCCTGCGCCGCCGAGCGATCGACGAGTGTGTGCTGACAACGCGAAATCGGAGGAAGGGTTAGCAGTGGTTACGCGCGAGTTGCTGGTCAAGGCAGCCGGGACGGTGTTCACCGGGTTGGTTGGGGTGGGCGCGTACGAAGCGCTGCGCACGGCGGTGGGCGCGGCTCCGGTTCGTCGGGCCGCGGTGACAACGACGCAGTGGGGTCTGCGCGGAACCCGGCGCGCGGAGGTGGCGGCCGAGGCGGCTCGGCTGAAGGTCGCCGACATGGTTGCCGAGGCTCGTGAACGGATTGGGGACGAGGCCCCCCAGCCGGCCGCCGCCAAGGCCGATGATGACGACCGCTGCTGACACCGGCGTCACGCTGACCGTTGTATCCGACGCCGCGGGGCGGATGCGAGTGCACGCCACCGGGTTTCAGTTCGACGCGGCCCGGGCCGTGGCGATCGAAGACACGGTCAGCAAGGTGGCCGGTGTGAAGGCTGTATGTGCCTATCCGCGAACCGCATCCGTGGTGATCTGGTACACGCCCCTGCGCTGCGACACCGCTGCCATCCTGTCGACGATCGCCGATGCCGAGCACATCCCCGCGGCGGCGGGGCCCGCGCGTGTCCCGCACTCGGCCGATCCGCGCAAGCCCGTGTAGTGCAAAAGATCTTCGCCTGGAGCGCGCGAACGCGGTCCGGCGCACGCGTGGCCGCGCAGCGACCGGGTGCGATGAGCGATACCTGCTGCGACCACGATGACAACGAGGAGCATCAGCCGGAACGACTTTGGCAAGTCGCCGAGCTGCGACGAGCCGCGCTGTCCGGGGTGCTGCTGACCGCCTCGGTGATTACCGCATGGGCCGGTCTATTCTGGCCGGTCGCGCTGGGACTGAAAGCCCTTGCCCTGGCAGTTGGTGCCTCGACGTTTGTGCCCTCTAGCCTCAAGCGACTGGCCGAAGGCCGCATCGGTGTGGGCACCCTGATGACCATTGCCGCCCTCGGGGCTGTCGCACTCGGTGAGGTCGGCGAGGCGGCCACGCTGGCGGTTCTGTTCTCGATCAGCGAGGGCTTGGAGGAATACGCGGTGGCGCGTACCCGCCGCGGCCTGCGTGCCCTGCTGTCGCTGGTGCCGGATCAAGCCACGCTACTGCGAGAGGGCACCGAAACCGCGGTCGCCACAGCCGAACTGCGCATCGGTGATCAGATGATCGTCAAACCGGGGGAGTGCCTCGCCACCGACGGCATCATTCGTACCGGGCGCACTGCGCTGGACGTCTCTGCGATCACCGGCGAATCGGTGCCGGCCGAGGCCGGACCCGGTGACGAGGTGTTCGCCGGGTCGATCAACGGGTCCGGCGCGCTGCAGGTGGAGGTCACCGCGATCGCGGCGGACAACTCGCTGGCGCGGATCGTACACATCGTGGAAGCCGAACAGGCCCGCAAAGGCGCCAGCCAGCGGCTGGCCGATCGCATCGCACGACCGTTGGTACCGAGCATCATGATCGCGGCGGCGCTGATCGCCGGGACCGGCAGCATCCTCGGTAGCCCGTCGGTCTGGATCGAACGCGCCCTAGTGGTGTTGGTCGCGGCCTCGCCGTGTGCGCTGGCCATCGCCGTTCCGGTGTCCGTGGTCGCGGCCATCGGCGCCGCGTCCAAGCTCGGCGTGCTTATCAAGGGCGGCGCCGCACTGGAGGCACTTGGCACCATCGGGGGCCTCGCCCTGGACAAGACCGGAACGTTGACTGCCAACCAGCCCGTGGTCATCGACGTCATTACCACCAACGGCGCCACCCGGGCGGAGGTGCTGGCGGTGGCGGCCGCCCTCGAGGCCCGCAGTGAGCACCCGCTAGCCGTGGCCATCCTCGCCGCGACACCAGCTCCGATCGCCACCGCCAGCGACGTGCAAGCCTTTCCCGGTGCCGGGCTCGCCGGCCAACTCGACGGGCATGTTGTCCGACTGGGGCGGCCCGGCTGGCTCGACCCCGCCGACCTCGGCGATCATGTGGCGGGCATGCAAAAGGCCGGGGCCACAGCGGTTCTCGTCGAACGCGGCAACCAGCTGCTCGGTGCCATCGCGGTGCGCGACGAACTACGCCCGGAAGCTGCCGAGGTCGTCGCCGGGCTCCGCGCCGGCCGCTACCAGGTGACGATGCTGACCGGAGACAATAGCGCCACCGCCCTCGCGCTGGCCGCCCAGGCCGGCATCGAGCACGTACATGCCGACCTGCGCCCTGAGGACAAGGCTCAGTTGGTCCGACAGCTGCGTGCCCAGCGACCCACCGCGATGGTCGGCGACGGTGTCAACGACGCTCCCGCCCTGGCCGCCGCCGACCTGGGAATCGCGATGGGCGCCATGGGAACCGACGTCGCCATCGAAACCGCCGACATCGTCCTGATGGGTCAAGACCTGCGGCACTTGCCCCAAGCACTGCACCACGCCCGGCGCTCCCGGCGGATCATGCTGCAGAACGTCGGCCTGTCCCTGACGATCATCACCGTGCTAATGCCGCTGGCGTTGTTCGGGACCCTGGGCCTGGCCGCGGTGGTATTGGTCCACGAGCTCACCGAGGTCTTCGTTATCGCCAACGGTGTGCGCGCCGGACGTATTAAACCGCTCAGTGGGCCAGTGCCGACCATCGTGCGGCCGCGCACTGGTGGCCGAGCTGCTTCGCCACGGGTCCCGCCGCGACTGTCCAGCGCTTCGGACTCGCCAACCGAGCAGGGCGGATGATCGCGAGATCACGCTCGGCCCAATTGCTTTGGTGTCATGAGTCCGTTGGTGTAGCGCCGATACGTCGTAAGGACAAGCGACGCCAGCTCAGCATGGGGTCGATAGTGTTTGTCGCACAGAAAGTTTAGTTCGCAGAGCGCGGCGCCGAACCCGGCGGCCACCGGTGGTTTGGCGAGCTGCCGATCGAATCGGCGTAGTGGCTGGTGGTCTAGACGTTCGATTTCGGGTTCTTGTGTCGCGCATCGACGACGCGGTCGATCATGGCCGCGGCGGGCCGAGCAACACGATCCTCTGGGGGTTGGCCAGGCATGTGGGTGCCGCCGATTGTGGCGGTCAGACAGATGATATTTTCTCTCATCGTCCCGACCAATTTTCTCTCATCGTCCGACTATGGGGCTCTTTGCGTAACGCCGCTTTCACCTGTCCTGATACACCTCGACGCCAGACACGGCTGGCCCGGAGCTTGAAGCGAGGACCGATGCCCCATCGCACTCCCGGACTTGTACCCGTCACCGTGATCGGCGTAGCGGTGGTTTTGACTGCCGCTGCGGCGATCTGGCCGGCGGCATACGCTGCCCCCTCGGCAACGGTCAAAACGAAGACTCAAAAAATGTCGGCGCCCAACCTGACATCTCAGCAGAACGGCTGGTATGACCCCGGCACCCAAGTGGCGCTGGTGTGCTCCGCGCGTGGCCAATCCGTGCAAGGCTTCTTTAGCTCCAACATCCCCAACGGTGGCTGGGACAACCTGTGGTACAAGACGTCTGATGGAAACTTCATCGCCAATGTCGACATCGAAACCCTCGACATCGTTGCCCCTGAATGCGCTGACAGTGGCTCAGCGCCCGAGTCAAATGGTGATGATCGGGTCGCCCGTGCACTCGCGTGGGCGCGCAACGAGATGGCGACCAACCCGAACAACCCCATCCAGTGCTTCGAGTTCGTCGAAGCCGCCTACGGCCGCGTGAGGTGGCCGGGCTACACGGCGTTGGACTTTTTTAACACCCTCAACAGCCAGGGCAAAATCCACACCGATACCAATCCTCCGGCCGGAGCGCTGGTCTTTTCCAGCGCTCCAGACTTCGATCACGGCCAGGGTCACGTAATGCTCAGCGAGGGCGACGGCCAGTGCATCACCGCGAACTACTACCAGGAACCCAAAATCCGGCGGGTACCTCTGACATCCCCCGGCAACACCTATCTCGGTTGGGCCACTGCGCCATGAATCCGAACAGCTCAAAACGATTGCTCTCCAAGCTTATGGCCCTCGTCTGCGCTGCGCGCGCCCTCGTTGAGTTGCTTTGGTCGGCAATCCATTGTGGAACGCCTGTCGATGACTGCCCACTGGGTAGCACGCCGCCGCTGGGCCCGCCGCGTCCTAGTGCGCGTTGGCGCGACGGCGTTTGGCTCGGTGCCCGCGCCCGTCGACCTTCTGGGCAAGAGGGCCAGCGGTACGAAGACCAAGCCCACCAGTACGACCGCCACCACAAACACCACGCTGTAGGCGTGCGACAGGTCGTGCAGTAGGTTGTCCGGAAGTGCGGGGGAAAGGGGCTGCCCCGGCATCACGGGTTGGTCAACGGATGTCCCGCGCCGCGCCGGACTGTCTTGCAGAATCGCGATTTCGTTTGTCCCGGAATTGTTTTCGCCGCGGTTGAGCTGGCTGGCTAGGATTACCGACACTAGCGCGGTGCCGACGGCGGCAGCCATCTGCTGATTGACTTTGATTAGCGTCGAACCCCGTGCGATCTGATTTGGGGCCAGGCTCTGCATTGCCACCGCGACCAGTGGCATCCTGGTGCAGCCCATGCCCAGCCCCAGGATCGTCAGACCGGTCAACAGCGTCGGAAGGTAGTCGCGCTGGGTGGCGACCCCGTAGGCGAAGGTGCCCATACCCGCGGCGATCAACGTGATGCCGGTGACAAGAACCCCGTGACCGCCGCGTCTGTCCACCAATGCTCCAGCCAGCGGTATCGTCAGCGCGGCACCGATTGCTCGGGGGACCAAGCTCATTCCGGCCTGCAACGGTGTGTGGTGGAGCAATTGCTGGAAGTAGCTTGGAAACAGCACCGCTGCGCCGAAAGTTGAGACGATGTAAAGAAACATCGCCGCGTTGGCGAGGGTAAGCGCTCGGTTGGTTAACAGGCGCAGATCGATTAGGGGATTTTCCGCACGGTACAGGGCATGAAACACGAATCCGACCATCAACGCCATACCGATGGCCGCCGGTATCCACACGCGGCGATCAGCCACGGTGCCGCAGCTAGGGATTTCTGACATCCCGTACAGGAATGCAGGCAGGCCCGGGGACAGCAGCAGCATCCCAACGAAGTCGAAGGTTTCCGATGGTGCCGGGTGATCGTGAGGTAACACGATCGCGCCGAGGCCGAATGCGGCCACGCCGACCGGCAGGTTGATCCAGAAGATCCACTGCCAGCTATGGCTGTCGATCAGCCAGCCGCCTAGAACGGGACCGAACGCCGGGCCGAGCACAACTGGGATCCCCAGCACCGCCATCACGCGGCCAACCCGGTTGGGACCTGCCTCGCGGTTGACGATGGTGAGGACCAGCGGCGTGAGCATGCCGCCGCCGAGGCCCTGCACCACCCTAAAGGCGATCAGCGATGCGATGTTTGGTGCTATCGCGCACAGCAGCGAGCCCAGTGTGAAGACGAGAATCGAACCGATGAAGAGTCGTTTGGTGCCGAATCTGTCGGCTGCCCAACCGGCCAGTGGGATCACGGCGGCCAACGCGAGCGCATAGCCGGTGATCGTCCAGGCAACGACGGCTTGGGGCGAGCCGAAGGTTGCGACGAACGTGCGTTGCGCGACGGTGACAACACTGGTGTCTACCATGGTCATGATCGAGCCCAGGACGCAAACTCCTGCGATCCGCCACAGCCTGGCGTCGAGCTTGTCCGGACGGCTGCGCTGGTCTTGGTTCACGGGCTGAGTGCGGAACGCCATCTTTGCCTGCGATTTCGGTGATCGCGGCGTGCCCGAGCGGCGCATCACCGTCGGCCCTTTGGCCTGACCCAGCGGCTGTCGAGGTCACTTTGCCTCGCCACGTCGCGTTGCGGGGAACCCTCCAGCGGTGTGCCGCTGGCCGCCCTAGCATGCGCCTTCTCCGTGGTATCGGCGAACGCGTCGATCCCGAATCCTTTCCCACCGTGGCGAGCTACGGGCGGGGGAGTCGGGTCCGCCGCCAGAGCCGCGGTCGGCCGCTTGCGCCGACCCGAGCCGATGCAACTGGTTTCGTTAGCTATCGGGCATTTCGGGCGCAGGCCGCTGCGCTGCTCTAGCAAATCAGGACGGGACAATGCTAGTTGGGAGACCCGCTCGCGGGAAACGCACTGCTCCAACATGACTCCGCGATCCGTTCCGCGGCCCTTAGGGGCGCCGGGAAGGCGCTAGTTCTTCGACGGCGTGGAGAGCTGTGGAAATCCTTTTCTCCCAACCGCCACTGACCACCACGAATGGTCGTCCAGCCTCGCGCAGAGCGAGTTCACATCGGGCGAAAAAGTCAACGCTCTCGCCGGGCAGATGTCGCGGGCGGTCGGCGTTCCAGGGCAGGTCGGGCTTGGTGAGGAGCGTGAGATCGTAAGGACGCCAAGCCAAATTGCGGAGCTTTTGCGGGCAGCTGCCCAGCAGGAAGTCGGCCCACACAGTGGTCGCGAGCGGGTCCGTGTCGCAGATCAGGACGCGATCGGCATTGCGCGCTAAGGCTTCCTCTGAGGCGAATTGTCCGCGAACGATTTCGGTCCAATCCAGTCCGACTAGCGAGCCGCCATTGTGTTCCCGCAGTGTGTTTGCCCACTCTGGGACCCACTTCGTTCTGAGCTTTTCGGCGAGCGTCCGTGCGAGCCTGGTCTTCCCGGTGGATTCGGGTCCGATGATGCTAACTCGCTTTACGAAGGCGGGCCGCACGCAGCGTGGGATGTGCTGCCAATGGGCAAGCGGGTCCGCACGGATGCCAGTTCCGCTCACCGGAACGATGGTGCGAGCCTGATCGACCGCTACGAATCGCGCGCCGAGGATCTTGGCGAGATCCGCACCGTAGGGCTCGGAGGCAAAGACGAAGTCGGGACGCCGCGGGAGTACGCGTTCCAGCATCGCCTTCCAGATGTCCCACGACGGCGGGCGTTCCGACGGATGCCGTTGGTTCCCGACGGTGAGATGGACCACGCGATCGAAGGGGAACAGCTCCCGCATCCATGCAACGCGTTGGGTGCCCGAAATCGGGTCTGCGGTCTGTACCGAGACGACGATCGTCAGGTCATCCACCCATCGGCGCGCGAACTCGCAGAGGTAAACGTGTCCGGCATGGGGCGGTAAGAACCTTCCGAGCACCATTCCGTGTGTCACGGTGGTGCCCTCAACGTAGCCCGGGGGAGACATGATGGTGCCCAGAATAGGCGTCGACCCCTGATCGCATGGGTAGATTCCGGGCGCAACACTGCTGGACTACTCAGTTCCCGGGAAGGATGTGCTGAATCAAGCTCGCGTTGACCCCGGGGCCGGTGCGGCCGTTCTCGCGCCTGGGTCGCCGAGTAAAACCACAACGGTTTCAAGCTCTGCCGCGACTGTGTCGTTGGCTGCGCTGGCGAGGTGGCCTACACCGGCAGTACGATCCCGGCGCTCTGGCCCACGATGATCTGCTGGCCGCCCGGGGGCAGGTAGCCACCGGTGGGCCCGTAGACGCCGTAGATCGGGTTGGTCGGCCCCGCCCCGGCGTACATGTCGTTGATCCAGCCCGAAGACAGGGTGTACACGGCCGCGGTGGCGCCGGGCGGGGAGAACCCGGTCAGCAGCTGTGCGAAGAAGTCGATGAGGGGATGTCCGCCCACCATGGAGTCGACATGCGAGCCATTGACAATCTCGACCCCGACGAACTGCCCCGGGTACAGACTGACCAGTTGATTCGTGGTGGCACCAGAAGCGTTCCATGGCTGGGGCGGCGCGGCCACCACATAGTTGGGGATGTTCAGCGCCTGCAGGTTGGCTATCGAAGCCGCGAAGCCCGACGAATTGGATGAGACCCCGTCGAACATCACCACACCAAGAAGGTCGTTGTCGACGGTGTTCGCCCCGAGGGCCGAGACGTAGTAGCCGCCCGCGGCCGTGGCGAGGCCACCGCCGGCGGAGTGTCCGGTCAGGATGAAGTCCTCCGGCAGCATGCCCTGGTAACCGGCCTGGTTCGCACTGATGTTCAGCGCCGTTTGGTTGCCCAGGAACAACGAGGCCACACCCTGCTGCATCTCCGCGCCGCCGATCCAGAGACCGAACGGCAAAGGAATTGACGGCACGGTGGGAACGACCACGACGCTATTGGTCTGCTGCGCCAGCTGGATGGCCAGCGGTTCGTAGAACCAACCTATTGCCCCGAAGCCGTGCTGCAGATAGACGACACCATTGGCCTGCACCGAACCGTCTGCCTGGGTCGGGAAGTACCAATGTGCGGGGGCCGGGTAGCCAATTGGACCAACGGGGATTCCCAGGAAAGAGGACGGACCAACCGGAATCTGCAGGAAGGAGAACCCCGTCTTGACCCCGGTCACCCCGTTGGTGGCCGGGGCAGTGAGGGCCTCGGTGGCGGTGTAGTTCACCGCCCCGCCGAGGCCCGCCTCGTTGGTGGCCGGGCGAAGCAGCACGCTGGGCTGATTGGGGCCGGTGGACTCGGTGGCCCCAGTAATCGCAGCCCCAGCGGCGCCGTTACCGAGCAGCGGATGCCCCGTCAGCCACTCGGCGGGTGTAGGAAGGCCCAGGCTTTCGGCCTGTTGCACCAGCATCTGCAGGGGCGACACATTCGCGGCCTCAGCGGCCGCATACGCGGACCCGGCCGCGCTCAAGGCACGCACAA
Organism: Mycobacterium decipiens; assembly: GCF_963853665.1. Classification (NCBI taxonomy): domain Bacteria; kingdom Bacillati; phylum Actinomycetota; class Actinomycetes; order Mycobacteriales; family Mycobacteriaceae; genus Mycobacterium; species Mycobacterium decipiens. The sequence continues at coordinate 2,908,575 of NZ_OY970459.1, read as the reverse complement.
ACTCGGCATGAAGCAGCGTCATCCGCGCGCTCAGCGCCTGAAACTCTTGGGCGTAGCTGCCAAAATGACCTGCGATTGCTGCTGACACCTCATCGCCAGCCGCCGCGACAATCCCCGTCGTCGAGGGCGCCGCCGCGGCGGCGGCCCCCGTAACCGCCTCCCCGATCCCGGTCAAGTCCCCCGACGCCAGGACAAAAGCCGCGGGTGCTGCGATCACGTACGACATCGGCGGCTCCCATACCCGGTGGCGCGACAACCTTAGGCCGGCTACAAAATGGTACTCAGGTTGAGGGCTGGGGTGGCCGTTTCTGCAGTCCCAACGTTCGCGAGGGCCCCTGTACTGGTCAACTGGCCGCTGAGTACTCGGCCACGATCATCAAATCAAGCAGCCATTGGCCCTGTGTCAGGGTTGCCAGATCGGTCGCAGCGACATCCAGCACGAGGCTGCCCGGTGTGTCGAATGTGATTCCGCCGACCTCGCACCCGAGCAAATTTCCCCACGGCGCCCCCAGCGGCGCGAAGGCTGCGGCGCCACCGCCCAACGGAAGAATCGGTGCATTCGGGTCGCCGGGTTGTTGCCGGCCGACCGAGAAGTCGACCGCGATGCCGGTCGTGTCCACGGCATCGTGCGCCTTGAGGTAGCACGTTAGCTTGTGGATCGTGATCACCTTGTTGCGCAGCACAAACGGGAAACGTTCGCGGCCGATGGCGAGCACCAGCCTGTGCTGTGTCGCTGACTCGACGATGTGGAGGAAGCGATACCAGTCGTTGGAGAACTCGTTGCGCACACTGAAGAGGCGATGCAGCCCTGCCTGTGACGGGATGTTCAGCGTCGCATCGCGTGCCTGCTGTGCCAGCGCGGCGCCGCCGTCTCGCGCGGTGTACTTGACGTGCAGAATGACGTCCGAAATCGTGTCGAAGTCGAACGCGTTGCAGTCCTTGGGCAGCGTCAGCCGCCACTCCGAAATCGCGCCCGCGCCCTCGAACGGTAGGTAGCGATCATCGCGGAAACTCAACTCGAACAGGCCGCTGTCGTTCTGGGCATGGCTCGTGGCAATCGACTGTGCGGCGGCAAAGTTCGTGCGGAAGCGCGGATCGTCGGCGTTTTCGACCTTGGCGTACGGCGACCCGACAGTCGAGTCAACGCGGATCTCGCTCTTGAGCAGCGTCAGGGTGGCGTTGACGCTGGTGTAGGCGCCTGCGACGCAGGGGATCGACAGGCTGACGCTTTTGAGACGTCGGAAGTAGTGCCCGGGATGGTCCAGGTCGAACAACGCCTCGGGCAGCCGGATCAGGCAGGTGCCGGTTTCCTTGAGGGCCACGAAGGCCAGCGCATCGAGCTGAGTGAGGGGCACATGCTTGGTGATCTCGTGCTCGCGCCTGTTCTGCGCGAGATAGGCCGCGTCCATGCGCTTGAGATCGTGGTGTAAACGGTCAGCGGCCAGCAGTCCCTTGCGTAGGCTCTCCCAGTGGCCGGGACGGATGAAATTGCTGGTAACAGCGCCGATTTCATAGCGCCAGGCCCGTTCGGCGCGGCGCGCCATGTCGTAGGCGAGCTGATAGGCCTGGAAGTACAGCGACGAGGTCTGCGAGACCATCCAGTTGTACAGCTCGCCCGACGTGAACTCGCCGCGCAGAACGTCCTCGATCTGCCGCGCGTTCTCGAGTTGCCTGCGGTGGCTGGCGAGTTCCGCGTCGCAAATGGCGATGCGGACGTCGGCCGACAGCATCTGTTTGTCGATTGCGCGGATCTCGTGTACCGCCTGATTGCATTGCAGGGCCCAGTCCGCAGCGCGGAGCACCGCCTGGCCGAGCTTCGCCGCGAGCGTCGCATCGTAGTTCAGGTTGGCCGCTTGCATGCGGTAGTAGGAGGCGAACGCCGAAAGCGCCTGACCGATGCTGATGTTGATACCAACACCCCAGGGCGCGGCGGCGATATCGCCCACGACATGCGCCACGTTGGCGGCAATCTCGAAGCCGGCGGCATTGCGCTGGATGTCGTTGGCGTCACCGAGGCTGGCAAGCTCAGCGAGCTCGTGCGCAATCATCGGCACGCCAAGGGTGTCGATCATGCGCGCCTGGCCCGACAACGAGACTTCACGTATGCCGCCGGCCGGCTGCCTGCCGAGCATTCGCTGGTAATGCTCGTAGCGCGCCAGCGCGGTTTCCCGCGACGCCGCCAATGCCTCGCGATTTCGAAGGGCCTCGTCGTGCGCAGCTATGCGGACCCGCTCCAGCAGCCCCAGCACGGCACGCTCGTGTGCGCTGCGCAGCAGCGTCAGCTGCTCGGCGTCGCGCTTCTCGAGGGCACCGAGCAGAGCCGCGCCGAGGGCGCGGGTTTCGCTGCAAAGCTCAGCCGCCTTCTGGATGAGTGTGGCAAAGCGGTAGTGGGGAAGTTCGGTGTAGAGGTCGTCGAGCACGCCGCCGAGGTCAATGCCGGCGGCGGCCGCCCGTACCAGCAGTGCGGGATCGATCGGCGGGGAGAACAAGGGAAGATCGCGCACCAGGCCCTCGATGTTCATGCAGTGGCGGATCTTGAACAGGCGGTCGGCGACCGTGTCCCAGCGCGCCAGCAGTTCCTCGTTTTGCGGCGGGCAGAAATATGGGCCCGCGACCGCCGCCAGGCTGGGCGGAGCCGGTGGCGTGGGCGTCTTCGATTGTCCCGGAAGGTGATTCGGACCCCACCGTGTCGGCGGCTGCTTCTGCGGCGCGACCTTGTTGCTGTAGGGAACGAGTTGCTCGGCCTCCACCAAAGCATTGGAGAAGACGTCGAGATCGGTGGCGAGTTCGCGGTAGGTTTTGACGGCTGGCTCCTCGGCGGGAGGCACGGTTCGCGGTCGCGGACCGAGGACTTCGCCGGCGAGCACGTAGAGCAGCGTCGCCTGGTTGATTTCCTCGATCGTGTCGCGGCGGAAGAGCTGGTCGCCCCATGCGATGAGGTTGTCGACGTAGTGCATCACCACCGACTTCTGGTAGGCGGTGATGCGTAGCCGTGCGATCAGGTGGGGGTTAAACGGATTGCGCCGCCACTCCTCGATCTGGTCGGCGAAGTCTTGCCATCCCGGCTTCTTGCCGGCCAGAGCCAACAGGAGTTCCTGGATGCTGTCGCGCTCGGGATCGGTGTTGGTGAAGAACGGCAGACAATTCCAAAAGCGTTGTGGTGACGGGCCGGAACGACTTGTCGTGGGATCGAAGATGAAGTGGTACCAGTGCATGGCCTCTTCGAAGCGCTGGTTGCGGGTCAGCGCACCGGCGATGAGCATCGGAACATGAAAGAACAGTTCCCAGTTATACAGTGCACTCGCACTGCGACCGAAGTCGACATGTTCGCGGGGATATGGCGGCACGACTTCGGATGTCGGCGCGTACCAGCGGGCGAATGCGTTGTTCTTGGCGCCGGGGTCGTCATTGCGTGACTGCACCGAGGGATCGAACAGTCCGGGCAAACCGCCCTTGGTAAGCGCGTCCTTGAACGCGCAGACATGCGGGTGCACGAGGGACTGGAAGCGTAGTCCCTTGAGGCTGAGCACCTCGGCAAGCGCCCCGGCCGGCATTGCGCTCAGGGCTAATTGGGAAGCGGACGGTTTGTCGGAGATCGGCTGCAGTACAGTGACATTGGAGATCATGCCCGGCATGGCAGGTGCTGCAACCGTCGTGACGAGCTTCGCCTTGGCCTGCGCGGCAAGCACCAAAGGTGCCTGAACGTTCTTGGTGACAGCGGGAATTCGCAACATGGATCCAGGTGCGATCTCGAGATTGATGTAACCAGAGGGGGAGGCCAGGTACGCGCGATGGTCGTCCTGGACTATGAAGTCCTGGTATGGCGGTTCGAGGCGAAAGCTCGAATGCTGCCCGTCGCGGAGGACGGAATAGGCCCCCGACATCGGCACCGATCCGAGGATCACGCGCGTCTCGCCATCGGTGGTGACAGCGAGCTGGTGCTTTTTCGCGGGGCCGTCCATCGTGATGCCAAGCCACTTTGGCAGTGCCGAGCCTGGGTGAGCGAAGGCCATGGCCACGTTGCTCGTCCCATCCGGCCGGGGTAGCTGCTCGAACGGCAGGCTGACCATCATTCCGATGCCGGCCGCCGGCTCGACCATATTCCCGCATGACATCTTGAACTGCCCGACGCGTTCGTGCCCCCTTACGGTCAGGTGTTCTATGTCAAGCAGCGGAACCCGTTCTTCATAGCGCCGCGATACCGTGACCGAAATATGCCCGGTCGTCCGGTCCAAGCCGGCGGTCAGATAGTGATCCTGTACGCGCGGCAGTTGGACCGTGAAGATGGTCTTGACCATCTGCCCGTCGGCGTCCACAGGCACAAAGTCGTAGGCGCTATTCAGGTCCGCGAGATACTGGCTGCTGAGGTGTTTTTGCAAGGTGGGCAACACCGGGCTGGAGACGATGGCGGTGTCCGAGTTGCGTTTGGTCGACCAGGCGCCATTGCGGTACTCGCTCCAGCAGAGGGTGATCGCCCGGTGTACGAGCGTGGGCGGTGATGAGAACGGCGGCTCTTCGGGAGCGCGGGGTGCCGGTTCTTCTTGCTCCGGCAAGCCGGCGTTCGCGAAGTACTCAGTCTTGGCTTCCGTGACATCGATACCGGCGTTGCGAAGCATCGATTCCAGCGACTTCCAGACCTCGTAGCTGGTGTGCCTCCGCAGCCACTCCTTCTCATCGGCCTGCCACTTGGGGAACAGCTTCGTCTTCCACAGCCAATGCTCCATCGACTGGATGTAGGCGTGTGGCAGCTTCTTGCCACTGTCCTGCCGCTCCTCGAAATGCAGCCAAAAGAGATAGAGGCGGCGATTGGTGACCAGCGGCAGCAGGTGATCACCCTCGATGCCGGTGTCGACCTTCTCCCATGGCGTCCAGGTTCGATCGCCGATCAGACGGCGATAGTAATAGGTCTGCGGCGAAGAGAGCGTGCGGCCGAATACATGGACGACTTCCTCGCCGCCGTTGCCGTCTGGTTCCTCGACATAGAGCGCGCGGATGTCGAGCCGCGCCACTTCATGCACCTGGTCCAGATAGCGTTCGACCGCAGCCTCTGCCGTGTCGAAGGTGACGTCGTCCTGAAGAAGTCGCGATTCGAGCTCTCGGAAGAACGGCGTCTTGTCGTCGCGCAGGTCGGGCTCGATCCAGTTCTCGGGAAAGAGAAAGACCTTGCGATTGGCCTCCCAGACCCGGTAGTTGCGCAGCCACTGCCACTGCTCGGCGTCGATGTCGTCGGGTGCGACCCCGTCTTCGAGGCCCATCAGCGCCCGCTGGATGAAGAGCTGCACAGACGAGGTTGCCTGCTTGATTCGCGACGTGTCCTGGCACGCCGACATCTGCGTGTCGATCAGGAAATGCTGGAAAAGTCCATCGGCCGTGGTGATGCCGAGCGCTTCAACCGTGGGGTCGTGCTGCAGGATGTAGGCGATGAGTGCGTCGCGCTGGGCTTCACGCAGCCTGTCCCGTGGTGCCTTACCCGCCACTGCCCACGTCTCCGGCGCGCATCGCGCTTTGAAGGCATCGATGACGTCCACGGCCGCAGCCGCATCGGGCGTCGGCTTGGCCCAGGTCACGACCCGCTCGGCGGCGACGCCGAGGCGCCGCGCCAAGGCGATACCCCGATCCAGTTGCCAGAGCTTGGCGACATCGCAAAAGTCCTGCGCCGTTGCGAGGTTCAAGCCGCCGGGCCCGGACAGGAAAACGAGGTCGGCCTCGTTCCACTGCGTTGCCGCCCGCAGCGCCGAAATCGCCGCTTCCCTCGGGTTGTCGGCGGCGGGCAGCGCCGCCGCCTCGAACACGTCGATCAAGGTCTGTTCCCGCTGCGGCAGGCGCCCGCTCAACACCGCGAATTGGGCGACACGTTGCCAGGCCGCGAACGTGGCGGCGCTCGCTTCCACCTCATCCAGCGGAAGGCTATCGAAGGAGAAGCCGCCGAAGTCACCGCCGTGAAAGGCAACATGGGCCGTCTCGTTGGTCGACAAGTGCAGGCCGCCGATCAGCAGCGATGCCTTGTGTAGCTTGAGTAGGCCGCGGCGCACAGGTCGCAGTGTGGCGGCCGAAGGATCTTGCAGGACGCTCTCGTCCAGGCCAGTGAGGTCAAGGACATCCGGCGTCAGGAATTGCGCCGGATTCGCTGTCGAATGGATCACGGCTTCCATCAGCAGGCGTGTCGTGTCGGTTGGCAACCCAAAGGTCTCACCAACCGTTTGCACGACGATGTCGCGGCGACGTCGCTCGAGTGCGGCGGGATCGTCCGCATCGACGACCAACTCCTGCAGCGCGGATCGCGTCGTGCGAATGAGCTGCACTATTGCATTGTCGGGAAGCGTGCAGGGGGCTCCCGCCGGATGACCGGGCAGGAAGGTATAGGCAACTTGGGCGATCGAAAGCCCGCTGTCGCGAACGGCTTTCACCGACGCTGCCAGCATCGCCAGGCCACCGGGATCGCTGGGAACGAAAGGCTGGATGTCGCTCAGCGCGATCAGGGCGTCGAGCTCGACCTCGCGCAGCCGCATCGCCTGCGCCAACGCAGTAAGGCGTTGCCTTTCCGTATTGGCGTCCGGCGCAGTCGTTTCCCAGAAGCCCAGCAGGACCTTGCGTGACAGCCCAAGCTCGCGGCGCAACCTCTCGGCGTGGGCGATGCGGCGCAGCAATTCGACCGAGATGTCGCCACCCCCCAGGACGCGCAGCATATCGTCGAGTTCCGCGACGCCGATGCCGAGTTTCCGCTGCAGCCGCACGAACCGATGGGCCCGTCGCCAGAACTGCGTGCCGAGATTGTCGGCGACGATCTTCGTCGGATCGCAACGTGGTGGATTCTCGGTGTCCGTCAGCGTGATCGCGCCGCCGGCATCGAGATGTTGGGTCTGCAAAAGCAACAGCAGATCGTCGTAGCCGACGCTAAGCGCGGTCATGAGTTGCGTGGCCGACATCGTCGTGACGGGGCTGGGGTCTGCCGGAAGACCGTAGTGATCGGCCAGAGGTGCCGACGACGATCCCACCAAGATGTTGCGTTCGGAGTCGGCAATGCCGAGCGATTCGAGCTCGATGTCAACGTCGCTGGCGGCGAAGGCCGCCATGAGCTCCGCGCGGCTGGTGCCGAGCTGCTGCAGGTAACGGCGAACTGTCTCGAGAGATCGCTGATACGGCAACGGTGGCGGAAACACCGCCTCCTGCAGACGCTGATAGGCCGCATCGAGCACGAACTGTGGCGCGACGGCGAGTTCGGCCGGCTCGGCTCCATCGGTATCGTGCGCGGCCGCGCCGGAAAGCGTGCCGTTGGCGACGTAGAACTCGAGGATCTCGATGACCAGGTCGATATAGGGCAGCGGGGTGTTGGTGTTCTCGCAGGACAGCGGGATGTGCTCGATGTCCGGCCGGCGCGCGCGCAGCGCCGCGATGGGTTTGGGTCCGAACCTGGGGTTGATGAATTGCAGCAGGTCGACGAGATAGGCGGCCGGGCTTAGCACCGACCGGCAATGCTGGCAGGCGCACAGATCCTCGGCGCCGAACAGCGAAGCGAGGTCGGGGAATTCCTTGCCGGCATCGGGCGCAACCCCCAGCACCGACGGCTTTAAGGCCAATGCGGCCTGCTGGGCCGCACCCGCGATCGCCAGCACGGTGTCGCTCACGCGCCGCGCCCGTGCATGATAGATCCGCGCCTGCTCGACACCGCCGAGGGCGGCCCCGAACCTCGCAACCAAGGCGGCTTCGGACACGCCGGCGACGGCATGCGCCGAGTCCAACCCGGCATCCATCAGCGCCTGGGCGTGCGCGGCATCCGGTGCAAGGCGAAGGACACGCTGGATGCGGCGCAGCTCCGCTTGCGTCTGCTGGATGTCGGCGACGCCATCCAGCGCGCTGTGATTGGCGCCGAGGAAGCTCGCCAGATCGGCGCCACGCAGGTCGAGCTCGGGGGCGTTGGCCAACACGCGCGCCACATCCCGGTCGAGCGGCCTGGCGGAGTTCCGCCGCGCCGCCAGCACGAACGCGCTGGGGTGCTGGACGCGGGCCAGCCCCAGGATGCCGGCGGCGAGACGTGCTGCCTTGGAGTCATCGGACTCCGAGTCGTCGGGCGTATCGAGGGCCCCCAGCGTCTCAGCGGACGCAAGAATGGCCGTCTTCAGTTCGTCCTCGGACATGGCGGCAAGCGCCCGGATACTGCGCACGTCGCGGGTGGCCAGCCCCTCCAACAGGGCGGCGTCGTTGCCCGTGAGCAGGGACAGGTCTAGCGCGGCCTGTAGCGGCCGGGTCTGTGCGGCGAGGGGCGAGGCGCGCAACGCCGTCCAGAATCCGGCATCGCTGTCGCGTTCGAGCCACAGGTCGAGGACGGCTTCTTGCTGCTCGGTGGAAAGTCCTGCCGCGGCAAGGACACGGACGGGCGTCACGGTCGCATCACGCACCACGTGGTCGCCGCGCAGACGCTTGAAAGCCGCAACGATGGCGTCGATCTGCTCGCGCAGCGTGGCCGGCACGATCCGGGCATCGAGTGCAGCGGTCAGGGCCCCCGCGAGAGCCCTCGGGGTCTGCAGCGCCAGCGCCGCGAGCGTTGACGGCCGGCCTTGGCGGAAGGCGGCGTAGAACGCTTCCGGCGAGATTCGCGTGGTCGCCGCGTGCTGGTGCGCGGTGGCGAGGAAGGCAAGATGCAGGCGGTCAATGCCGGTCTCACCGGCCAGGAACCCGATGTCGTCCTCGGTGAGGTCCGCGAGGGCGACGGATTCCAGCAGCGGCGTGACGGCCTGGACGTGATGCTCGAACTCCGACGGCCGGTGCGCTGTGCGGTCGATGTGAAGATCGATCGTCGCGGCCGGACCGGCGTTGAAGTGGACCTCCGAAGCGGCGAGCACCGCATCAGGCTGCCCGCCGTCGCGCGGGGCGACGGCCCGCACGATCAAGTCTGCCGAGTCCTTATCGGCGCGGCGGAACTGTGTTGGGTCATACCGGATCTCGTAGCGGCCCAGCCGGTCGGTCCGCGCTGAACCCAGCAGTGTCTCGCTGCGCATGTCCTTGTCGAAGGCGCGCACCGTTACGCCCGGCGCGGCGTCGCCATCATTGGCGACAACTCGACCCTGCACGACCAATTGCAGCGGTGGGGCGGCGGCCGAGAGACGGTCAACCTCGCGGTTGATCGCCGTCGCCGTCGCCTGATCGACGACGCCGGTCTGCTGCAGATCTTGTTGCGACTGAAAGGCTTTGATCAGCGCCTCCGTCGTCGGGCCGAACAGCGAAGCGTCTGCTTCCTCTTTGGCGACGCTCAGGCCGAGTCGGCGCAGCTCGGTATGCAGCAGTTTGACGTCTTCGCCGCGCAGCCGGATTGCGAGATTCCGGCCCTGGAGTTTCATGCGTGCGACCCCCCGCTTGAGTTGATGAATCTAGTGCCTAGTAGGCGTCCTTCAACCTCTCCAACTTCGCGTCGTTGCGTTCTTGCGGCGTCAATGTACGAACGGGTTCCGGGGGTGGCGGCACGGACGGCGCGTCCACATCGCCGATGACGAATTTCCCAAGCGGGATGAAGAAGGGATCCATGAAGGTCGGTCCCGCGCCCCATCCGCTTGGTCCCGGCTCGGCGATTGTCTCTCCGACCGCCACGTGAACAGGGTCCGGAACATGCTCGGCAATGATGGTGCCGCCCTTGTAACCTATCGAAAACCCGGTGGCCGCGGTCGCCAGCGGCAGGCCGACTACCGGGATTCTTGCCAGATTGAAGATGACTCCCGCGCCGATCGCGCTGTCGCGTGCGGTGTCCTTGAGCACATCTACCTTCTGCTCGGGCGTCTCGGCTTTACCAATGTCGTAGGCCAGGAATGCCATATTCAGGATGGCCATGCCCCAACCGAACATGCCACCACCCGCGGAACCGCTTCCTCCGCCACCCTTCGGTGCGGCGCCGGCACCGCCCTTCGGTGATCCGCCCGGACCACCACCCTTCGGCCCTCCGCTGCCGCCACCGCCACCGCCCTTCGTCCCGCCGCCGCCTTTGCCGCCGCCCTTCTTGGCCAACTTCTCGTCGTACAGCTGAGTTTCAGCTCTCTTCCTGACTTCCGTGACATCAACACCGAGCTTGGCAGCCTTCTTCTGCAGCGCAATGGCGTTATCCGTAGCGCGGCCAAGCGCTTTCGTCGTCTCCACGATCTTTTGCTGCACGCCCGCAATCTGCTGTTTCGTGCTCTTGATGCTCTGCTCGTACTGCTTGTTCTGCTGACCGAATTCCGATTCGCTGAGTTTCGTTTCTCCTTCCAGCAACATGGAGACATGTTCGCCTTGAAGGCGGTCGAGACGGCCTTCAAGGACACTCAGGTTGCTGTTGAGAAGACGCAGCTGCTCCGCTGAATGCGCTTGTGCCAGATAGGCATTTGTGAGGTCGGTTCGAAGCGCTGCCGCATCCTCTGGGCTCCATCCGTCTGGATCTACGAGCACGATCGGGTTGCAGACGACGAACAAGAAGGGATTCACCCCTTCGCTGATACCCGCCGGATCGCAGCTCACCCACCGTCCGAGCCAGGCAGCGTAGTACCGCGCCCCATAATAATAAAAGCCAGTCTCCTCATCACGTTCCTTACTTGTATATCTGTGTCGTTTCGAACTGGCCTCAGCACCGCTCCGCGCTGCCTGGTAGGAAGTCGTGCCGTACGGATGATATTCCTCGTATGAGATCAGCTGGCCGGCTGTATTCAGCTCAAGGTTTGTTGAATCCAGTTGATCGCCGAGCTGAAAGCGCACCTCTTGCCTGAGCGTACTCTCGTTGCCCCGGGTAAGTGTTTCGACTAGTGCAACTCGACGCTCATCATCCATCACGTACAAAGTTTCACGTTCGAGCGCGACGGTGCCGCCGTCGCCGCCATACTCACGATAAACCTCGTAGCTCCCAAAATAGAGCCGCTCCTTTTGCCGCGTGCCGTTCTGGCGCTCCACAATTTTTCGTATGCGGCGACCGCTTGCGTCGTACACGTAGTAGGCGATCCCGCCACCCCGGAGATTCACGCTCTTCAACATGTCCTTGAAGTCCCAGGTCATCTCGGCGAGATGCGGCATCGTCAGGATGTTTCCATGTTCGTCGTGACTGTAGGTCTCCGTCGTTTCGCCGACCGCTATGCCAGTTAGTCGATTGTTTTGCCTAAAGGGTTCGATCAGGCTCGGCTCACCGTATTCGTAGTGTCGCGTCCAGTCGCCATTCTTCGCGTGATGGATCACACGCTCGAAATTTCCGACCGCGTCGTATTCGTAGCGCTCCATATAGTTGCGCAGTGCTTGCAGGTCGTTCGGATCCGCGTTTGGCCCGGCGAAAGGGTGGTCCCGATAACTCCGGTCCGAAGAATCGGAGCTGAATGCCGTCTGGCCGATGTGCTCCCGACCGTTCGCCTCGGTGAGACGATAGAGTGCGTCATAAACGTAATGGCAGACGGGTTCGACTAACTGATTGTCGTGGATAGTCGTTCTCAATGCCCTGTTTTCTATGCGGGTGATGTTGCCTGCAGGGTCGCAGCTATACTTCAGGTCCTGCAAGTTGCTCGCATCGGCAAAGACTTGTGAGGAGAACTCGTTGAAGCCAAGATTACGGGTCGTGTTGACGCCGATTAGACGGAACGTCTCAGAATCGTATGCATACCTCGTAGCGACGCCGTTGGCATAGTGGATGAACGTTCGCCGACCCTTTGCGTCGTAGTCAATGTTGGTTACGAACGGCGTAGCTGATTCCGCCCCCTGAAGATGCACGTTGATGCTTTTGATCAGGCCAGCTTTGTTGAATGCCGGGCGATACGTGCTGCCGTCCGGCGTGGTAACTGTCGCCAACCGATTGAGCGCGTCATAGGTTGTGCTGCTTGAGAACGTCTCAGTCTCGAGGGCGGGCGACTGTTGCCAGTCCGCGACGCTTTTGTAGTCGGCTAGGTACCGGCGTCGGCCCTGGAGCAGATTCCCCTTGAAGTCGTAGGTGTCTCTGATGATGAAGCCCGCACCATCGAACTCCTGGAAGATGCGAGTGCGATGATTGGCGGCGTCGCCTTGCTGTTCGCCATAGACCGTCCGTTGTACGAGTCGCTCGTTGGTCCCTTCGGTCACAAACAGTTCCATCGGGCGCCGAAGTTCGTCATAGGTCAGTCGTCGCACGACGGAACGACTGTCCCAGGCACGGATGGGCTTGGCGGAGACGTCGTGCAACGCCCAACGCTCGCCCGCGTCCATGCTGGCCTGGTAGGTACGGTTGCCCGCCAAATCGTAGGCGTAGCGCATGACGATGCGCCCCTTGGCGTCAATGACAGCACGCTGATTGCCTTCGATGTCGAGGTCCACTCGGGTCACCTGCTTAGTGGCCGCTCCGTTGTCCAACAGAGTCAGAAACGTTCGTCCCAACACGTCGAAATGCCTGACAGTCGGCGTATGTGCGTGTGCGACAGCCTGTTCGGCAGCACGGCTCTCGGCTGTGCGAACGGCGGCATCCGGCCAACGTTGGTGGGCTAGCGCAGCGAACGCCGGTTGGGTCCGCATGGCCAACCAGGTCGGCGAGTAGGCGGCTGGCGCCAGCCGCATGAAGTATTGACTGACGTCGGTGTCGGTGAGCGGATCGAGCGCCACAGTGTCGTTGACGTCCCAAGTCTCGTGCCGCCAAGGGGCGAATAGCGTCTTTTCGAACGTGTGATTGGGGTGCAGCGCGGCCGCCACCCGTCCGAGCGGGTCGTAGAACAGCGTCGCGCTGACACCGAGAGCCCGGGCGAACTCGAACCAATGGCTGGCGCTGAAGAATGGTTCGTACCGACGGACCGGGTTGGCCTTGTTGTCAAAGACGGTCCAGCCGCTGCCGACCCAGCGCGCAGTGACATTCGGACCGCCATCCTCGACAGGGCCGGGTTCCGCCTGGGTCTTCCGCTGGGTCTCGCGGGCGAAGCCATCGCTGTATCCAAAGGCGACTTGCATCGGTGACACCGCACCCGGTGCGAGATCGCTCATGTGATGCTCGCGTGCGATCGTGGCGACGAAGGTGGGTTGGGCCGGATCGCCGGAGCGGAAGTATCGGTCGTTGTCATATATGACGCGGGTGGTGGCATTTCCGAGGAGGCTGGCTGCCTGGGCCCGCGGATCGGCAAAGAAGGCATCAATTTGTTCCTGGCTCAGATCCGGCACGAAGTCTTGCAGCGAATCGCCGAGAGATTCGTCCGGCTTTCCCATCACCGATGTGCCGGCGACCAGTCCAAGCACGTCGAAGGCGACCGCCGTGCGGTTGCCGTTGGGATCGGTGATCAGCGTCGGCTGCAGCAGGCGATAGTCGATGCGGGGCTCGACGGCGCCGGTGCCGCTTCGTTCGCCAACCGTGAGCTTGTTCTGCAGTGCATCGGCGGTTTCCAGCGCCAGCAGGTCATAGTCGTCGTAACGGACTCGAGTGTCATTGTGAAAAGGATCGCGGAAGCGACGCGGCATGAAGAAATGCTGGCGGGCGACGGAGAGTTCTTGTGCGGCTGTCGCGCCCGGCTCAGGAGCAAGGAATATCCGGCCGGACGGCATCCACCAACCCGTATCACCTTCGACCTGGACGTAACCCCCCTCGACAAGGTCAGCGCCCAGCTCCGCTTCTAGGAGCTTGCCGCTCGCCACATACGTCGCGTGCGCGAGGCCCAGCGTGAACGCCTTGTTGTAGTTCTCGAAAGGCAGTGCGTACGTTTCGATCTCGCCCAATGGAAGCGGTCCGGCGAGGTCGTCGCGTCGGTAGAGGGTGCGTGTGTGCTCGATCAGGCGCCGGTGGGGTTCATCGGCCGCGCTCGCAGCGTCGAAGTCTTCGTACGCCAGATCGTGGCTGCCGTCGCTCGCTAGTTGCAACTGCTCTTGTAGCGCGTCGAAGCCAAACAACCCTTGGTCCACAATCGGTGAGAGCGCGAGGATTTCATAGCCCCGAGTTTCGGCCGGCAGCGGCGCACGATGGTTCTCGGTGGTCGCTACGGCGTTGGTATGGTCCCTCTCGGTATAGACGATGAGGGTGGTGCTCTGCTTCTGACGGTCTTCGGCGGACAACAGCGGATCGTCGATTCGGCGGCCATAGGCGATCGTCGCCGTCCGCAGCACGTTGCCGTATCCATCGGTCGCGAGCGTGACGACATGCGTGATCCGAGGGTCGGTCTGTTTGGTTGCGCCGACGTCGTAAAGCTTGCGTTCGTACTGGAGCGTGACCGCCTCGCGGGCATGCGTGAAGAACACGGCGTGCCGGTTCGGGCTGCTCGGCTGCAATAGCTCGATCGTGTAGTTGTTTTCCGTCACCCGGTAGGGGAGCCCTTCCACGTCGCTGCCGTCGCGCGCGTAGACCTCCTGCCGAAGCATTGCACCCTTGAGTGCACGACAGGCTTGACGCATCTCCTCGGTGGAAAGGCGGCACGGCTGTTCGGCGCCGTCGCGTCGCTTGACTGTGGTCGGCAGCTGCGTGTCGGGCAGTGGCGGCACGCCCTCGTCATGGAAGTAGTCGCATTCGTAGCGGCGCTCGATCTTCTCGGCACCGATGAAGGCGCCGGTATGAAACCAGGTTTTGGTGTGCACGGGCGGCACGTGCGACGCGGTGTCGATGTTGACAGCGTCGGGAAACGTGTCGTCGGTGCTGAGGGCCGCGAACTCCTCGGTGTCGAACTGCTCGACCATGCCGAAGCCGCGGAACTCGCGCTCGGGGCCGTCGAAATAGCCGTGGTGATAGGCATAGCGCGTCACGAAGCGATTGCGGCTGATGCGGTCGAGCGTTTCGACACGTTCGACGACGTGCACCGGGAAGGGCAGACGCGTGACCCACGACCGTCCGTCGCGCTTGTCCTTGAGGTAGAAGTACGTCGACGGCGCGTAGCGCACTCTCGTTTCCGCGCCGAGGTTGTTGCGGGTCGAGATCAGCAAATGCGGCTTGCCCTCCGCCATCAGCGGTACATACTTCATGGCGTTGCCGCCCGACCCTTCCAGTGGTGAGGACCACACCAGACACGCCGTGCCGTTGCCGAGCAGGTCGACGGCTGCGACGGTGGCGACGTTGTCCACGGTGGGAAAGGCGGCCAGCTCGCGCGCGTCGCTCCAACCGTTACCGGACAGGTTGAACCAGAAGCGGATTCGATCGCGGCCCAGGTAGATGATGTCGGTGACGCCAGAGCCGTCGATGTCGGCCAGGCGCAGGCGGCGCGGATCGAACTGGTCGGGGGAGTCGAACCACGGTGCGCCGTCCATGGCCACCTTCGTGCCGAACCTGCCGTAGCCGAGGTTGGGCCAGTAGCACACATCGCCGTTGCGGATGCGCATGATGTCGCTCAATCCATCGCCCGACATGTCGGCGAGGAGAATCGTCTCGGTGCGGTCGGTGAATACCACCCGCGGGCCACGTTCCTCGTCTGTTGCGGTGGCAACGGATTGCGGTGGGCCAAAACCTGTTTCGGCCAATGACGGGTGCCACGTGAAGGCGTGGTTCTCGGCGAGCAGGATGTCGGCGTGGCCGTCGCCCGTCAGATCGACGAACCTGAGGCCGGGATCGGTCCACGCGACATTGGGCATCGACTCGAACGCGTGAAAGGGACTCCAGCCGCGTTCGTCATCGCGCTCGTGAAAACCCGCTACCGGCGGCGCCAGGGTCACCAGGTCGAGATGGCCGTCGCCGGCAAGGTCGAGGAATTGCCGTTGGCCTGCCGCCGGCACGCTGTCCAGAGGCTGCGGCTCAATCCTTTCGACCGGCGCGAGGCGCGCGGAGGGGGCGCCCGTGGTCGCGTCGCGGGTCAACATCGATTCGTTGCGCTTGTAGAACCAACCGGCCGCCTGCCCGGCCAGGACGCCGGTCAGGCCCTCGCCGTCGAGGTCGAGCCAGTGGCACGCAACGCCCGCTACGCCGTCCGGGAGATTGTCCAGGCTATCGTCATCGACGTCGTGAACCTGTTCGCCGACGACAGGCTGGTTGTAGCCGAAGTCGACGGGTGGCAACGACTTACGGAGATAGCCGGTCTGGCTGCGCCGGTACGAGGTGAGCGTGACCGACGTCAGGAATGACGCAACGGGGTCGTCCTCGCGATAGCTGAAGTCGGTGGAGCGCACCAGGCAGTCCGACCCCACATCGGCCTCGGCTGGGAAGTGATGGAACATCAGAATGCGCCGGCAGAGGCGGTAGGTGCGCAGCTCGAAGCCCGGCCGATGGCTCGAGAAGGGATCGTTTCGACAGGGCCACAAGCCGGCATCGTCGGGACGCGGCGCGTCGGGATCGTGTTCGCCATAGTCCAGCACGACCTCGAACAGCCACTCGGCGTCGGCCATCGTGGGGGCCGAGAGGAAAGGAGGGCGACGTCCGTTCTCATCGAGCAGTGGCGATCGGTTGCCATAGCGGATGCGTTTGAGATGGCGGTGCGCGGTGCGCAGCGGGCTGTCGGGGCCGCCGCGATTGCGTTCGCAGGACTGTGCCAGATCCACCGCCGCGCCGTCTTCCGGTTTGTAGTCGTAGAGGATGGCGTTGCCCTTGTCATCGCGCGACTCGCTGATCAACCAACTGAAGACTCGGCGTGGGTCGGCCGGGTCGGCGATCCGTGAATTGGCGTCTCTGCCGTAGATCGTGAGGACGTTTTCGCGCGACAGCGCACGCCAATGCACGTCCCCGTCGCTATGGCGCGTCCAGCGCTCGGTGCGCGCGAAGGCGGCTTCGATACGCGGGCGATAGCGGTGCACCGTGTAGCCAGGAGCCGTCGTTTGATCCTCGAACCGATGACCGCTGGCATCGAACTCGGGCACCAGGTCGTCGACGCCCGCCAGCATGAAGACGTCGGACTCTTCGGCATCACGGTAGCGCGGCAATCCCTTGTCGGTCTTGCGTGTGACGGCGGGCAGACTGAGCGTCCAACCAAAGCCGAACGGCCCGTTACCTGCGCCGGAATCGTACGACAGCGCAAGCTGAGGACCGAGACCGGCCCGACCGGGCGACGTGGCGATTGGCACCGTCATCGAGGCGGTGCCGGTGACCGGGTTGGCGGCAAACTTCTCGCCGATGCCGCGGATCGCGCCGCCACCCTTGGGAAGGGAAATCGATGGCGCGACAGAAGAAATCGGAGATTGGGCTGCGGACTCAGCAGTCCATCGCGTCAGCAGTTCATCCTGTTGCCTTGCCATATCCCTCCCCACGGCCGCGCGCCGCAAACTATGGCTGATCAGACAGCTTAGTGGCTGCGCTCGTGGGTTCGTTGGAAATTCAGCCGAGCGTGGCATCACTTCGCATCTCGGCGATTAGCCGCCGCCGACCAAGCTCAGATACTGGTCGAGCGCAAAGCGGCGGTCCTAGTGATGGTCCTTGCGTTGCGCGGTTCGGTGGGCGAGATACCGTGTCCAGCTGCCGTGTTCGGTGATGTCGATGGCGGCGGTGGTGGCGTCATGGGTAGCAGTGAACCCCACAACTGTGCTGCCGTCGTCGAGTTCGACACTGGTCAGAGCCATGGGTGTGGGCAGGACGGCCAGGAATCGGCCGAGCCCCGCTTCTGAGAGCTGGTAGAGCTCACCCTGGATCGAAGCACCGCGGCCCGGACTCGTGCGGATGAGGCCGGGCTTGGGTGGTGTGGTGGCTAGTGCGGTGAGGCGGTAGGCGTCGCTGGTACGGATGTCTCGCAGGTAGCGAGCGCCGAGCTTGTCGAGCTGGTGGTGTAGGGGTTGGCCCCGCAAGTGGGCCCCGAACACCGCCAGTGCGACGCCGTGGTCAACTAGCAGCGGCGCGGTGGTGTGGGTGAGGCGTGCGGCCAGGTCGATGAGGACCTGGTCGCTGAAGGTGGGCCCGACGAGCATGACCCCGAACGGCTTCCCGTCGGGCAGGGGCCTAGCGGGCACGGCGACGGCGGCCAGGTCGAGCAGGTTACAAAAGTTGGTGTAGGTGCCCATACGGGTGTTGATGGTGACCGGGTCGGCTGCTACGGCAGCCAGGGTGGGATGTTCGGTGGTGGTGGGCAACAGCAGCGCATCGAATCCGGCCAGTAGATCGGCTGCTGCAGCGCGGGCGTAGACCAGGGAATTGAGGTCGGCGGCGAAGCCAGCACCAGTGGTGTCGCGGGCTGCGGTGATGATCGCGGTAACGGTGGGGTCGGCGCTAGGTGGTGTGGTGGCAAGGAATTCGCCGACGGCGGCGTAGCGTTCGACCACGATCGCGCCGTCGTAGAGCAGTCGGGCCGCCTCGAGCAGCACGGTGATATCGACGGTGTCGATTTTGAACCCGGCGGTGGCGCAGGCCTCGATGGTCTGCTCGAACGCGTCGTGGTAGCCGACGCTCAGGTCGGTGAGGTTGGCCGGTGCCGGGATGGCGAGGGTGGGCTGCTCGGGGGCGGCCAGGGCAACATCAGCGGGCCAGCTGCGGCTGCGGGGGTCGCGTGGGTCGGGGCCGGCCATGATTGCTGCGGCGGTGGCTGAGGTGGTCAGGTCGGCCGCGAATACGGTGAGGGCGTCGTAGTCGGCGCAGGCGGGCACAACACCGTGAGTGGGGATGATTCCAAGGGTGGGTTTGATCCCGATGATGCCGTTGAGGGCGGCGGGGACCCGCCCTGAGCCGGCGGTGTCGGTGCCGATCCCGAGATCGGCGATGCCGAGTGCGACCGCGACCGCCGACCCTGAACTGGATCCACCGGAGATCAGTTCGGGGTGATTCGCATTGCGCACCGCACCATAGGGGCTGCGAGTGCCGACCAGGCCGGTAGCGAACTGGTCGAGGTTGGTCTTGCCGAGGATGATCGCCCCGGCGTCGATCAGCCGTTGTACGGCGGCGGCGGTGGTGTCGGGGGTGTAGACGAAGTCGGGGCAGGCCGCGGTGGTGGGCAGTCCGGCGACGTCGATGTTGTCTTTGACCGCGACCAGCAGCCCGGCCAGCGGCAGCCATTCTCCGGCGGCGACACGCTGTTGCACGGTGGCCGCATCGGTCAACGTGTCGGCTTTGTCGCGCAGCGTGATCCATACTTCGGGTCGGTCGGTCTCGGCGATGCGCTGGTAGGCAGCGTGGACCCGGTCGGTCGGAATGGGCTGGACGGTGGTGTCCGGGTGGGTGGTCATGGCGTGGCTCCGATCACGGCCAGCGGGGTGCCGGGTTGCACCGGGTTGCCGGGTGCGGCGAGCACCCGCAGGACGGTGCCGGTGGTCGGGCTAGGCACGGGTAGTTCAAGTTTCATGGCTTCCAGCACGGCTACGGTATCGCCTTCGATGACATGTTGTCCTTCTTCGATGTCGATACGCCACACGTTGCCGACCATGGGTGCGGTAATGACGTGGGCTCCGGGTGGTAGGCCGGCCAGCGCGGTGTCGTCGGGCTCGGCCACGGTGACGGTGTCGGTGATATCGCGGTCGAATTCACCGGCCTGTTGCCAGGCGCGGCGTTCGGCGGCGAACGCGGCGGCCTGGCGGGTTTCGAACGCGGCGATGGAGTCGGCGTCTTCGGTCAGGAAGTGGCGATAGTGGGCCAGCGCGAAAGCGCCGTCGGTGATTTCGATGTCGAGGCGGCCGGCGCGGGCGGCGGCGCGTTGCTCGTCGAGTTGGTCGGCGGTGACTGGTTCCCACACGATGCGGTCGAAGAACCGAAACAGCCACGGAATGCCGGGTTCGAATGGGGGGTGCTGGCGGTAGCTGGACCAGATGGGGATGGTGCGGCCGACCAGTTGGTAGCCGCCGGGTGAGGCCATCCCGTACACGCACAGGTATTTGCCGCCGATCCCGACCGCATCGGCCGGGGTCCAGGTGCGTGCCGGGTTGTATTTGGTGGTCACCAGCCGGTGGCGTGGGTCGAGCGGAACCGCCAGCGGCGCACCGAGATACACATCTCCCAGTCCCAGGACCAGGTATTGGGCGTCGAACACTGTTTGGCGTACATCGTCGATGCTGTCGAGGCCGTTGATCCGGCGGATGAATTCGACGTTGGATGGCAACCACGGTGCACTGTCGCGCACCCCGCTCCTGTACCGGCCGATCGCCTCCCTGATCGAGGGGTCGTCAAACGACAAGGGCAGGCGGATGGAGCGGCTGGGCACGACCAGGTCGCCCGTGGCGGGCAGGTCGTGTTCCAACTCGGTCAACAGACCGAGCAGCCGCCGTTGCGGCAGCACGTCTGGGTCGGTGTGGATGTGCAGTGATCGCACTCCGGGGGTGACATCGATGACCCCTGCGGGGGCGGCCGCGGCGAGTGCCTGGGTCAGGGCGTGCACTCGCATCCGCAAACCCAGGTCGAGCACCATGTCGCCGTACTCGACGAGGATATTGTCATCGCCGCCGCGCAGATAAGCCACTGAGGGCCGGTCGCCGTCACCGTCGAGGGTACCGAGGATTCCCCGATCGGCCAGCGCCGCACCAGAGTTGGTGACGGTGCCAGGCGCTCGGGCGGCGGTGGTGCGCAGTGTGGTGGCGGTGTCGTCATCGACAGGCACGAACTGCACGGTGTCACCCGGGCGCAGCTGGCCCAGCTGCCAGCGGTGTCCGGCCACCACAGTCAGCGGGCAGGCGAACCCGCCCAGGCTGGGACCGTCGGGGCCGAGCAGGATTGGGGTATCTCCGCTGACGTTCAGCGCCCCGACACTGTAGGGGTTGTCGTGGAGGTTGGATGGATGCAGGCCGGCGTCGCCGCCGTCGCTGCGCGACCACACCGGCTTGGGTCCTTGCAGCCGGATTCCGGTGCGGTTGGCGTGGCTGCCCACCCGCCACGGATGGTCATAGAACTGGGTCATGTCGGCGTCGGTGAAGTAGGACGGTGCTGTCTGGGGGCCTTCGCCGACGGCGAGTTGCCAGGCATGGGTGAACCGGGGCCGCTGCTCGATCGGGACCG
This sequence comes from Mycobacterium decipiens, assembly GCF_963853665.1. Taxonomy (NCBI): domain Bacteria; kingdom Bacillati; phylum Actinomycetota; class Actinomycetes; order Mycobacteriales; family Mycobacteriaceae; genus Mycobacterium; species Mycobacterium decipiens. Next base: position 2,887,826 of record NZ_OY970459.1, on the reverse strand, counting down.
GGTGTGGTGGGTGCAGCGAGTCCGGATCGATCGGGGCGATTCCAAGGACATCGCCGTCAGCCAGGGCTTTGCCCGTGATACCGCCGAATCCGCCCAGGGTGAACGTGGCGGCGCTGCCGTGATAGGCGGGGGCGTCGATGCCGCCGCGCACCGCCAGATAGGTGCGCAGCCCGGTGTCGGTGGGGGCGGCGATGTCCAGCACCGCCCCGGCGCTGACGTCGACTGGCTCCCACATCGGCACGGGTGTCTCGTCGATAGTCACCGTGGTTGGTGCACCGGTGACACAGATCACCGCGGGCCCGGAAAACCGCAGTCGTGGTCCGTGCAGGGTGCATTCCAGTCCCGGCGCTGTGCCGGGATTTCCCACCGCGGTGTTGGCCAGGGTGAACGACAGGTCATCCATCGGCCCTGACGGCGGAATTCCTACCTCCCACAAGCCGATCCGCCCGGGATAGTCCTGCACGGTGGTCATCGTGCCCGCCCGCAACACATCGATGCGGCGGTGTGACCACGTCACCTCCGGCAGTGTCGCGGTGGTGTGGGCCGCGGCGCGAAACACCGCATCGTCGGTGGCGGCGCGCAGCTGCGGAAGATTGGTCTGCACCCCATAAATCCGGGTATCGGCCAGTGCGGACGCCAACCGGTCCAGTGCCTCATCGCGGGTGGTCCCCGGCGCGATCACTTTAGCCAGCAGCGGATCGTAGAAGGCGCTGACGTCGGTGCCAGTGTCAATCCAGGTGTCCACCCGGGCATCGGTGGGAAACCGTGCCGCCGTGACTAGGCCAGCGCTGGGGCGGTGGCCATGACCGGGATCCTCGGCATAGACGCGGGCCTCCACGGCCCAGCCGCGCTGCGGCGGGCCGGTGTCCGGCAGTTCGTCGAGCATGGCCGTGTCGCCGCCGGCGGCCCGCAGCATCCAGGTCACCAGATCCACGCCGGTGATGGCTTCGGTGACTGGATGCTCGACCTGCAGCCGGGCGTTGACCTCGAGAAATGATGCCACGCTGCGATCGGCGTCGTAAACGAACTCCACGGTGCCAGCCGAGCGATAGTCGACCGATGCCGCCAACGCCCGCGAGGCGGTCGTCAACTCGTCGGCCACCTCCTCGGGCAGTAGCGGGGCTGGTGCTTCCTCGATCACTTTCTGGTTGCGCCGCTGCAGCGTGCAGTCCCGGGTGCCCAGGCTGAGCACCCGGCCGGCGCCGTCCCCGAACACCTGGACCTCCACATGCCGGGCGCGGGTGATGAATCGCTCCAAGAACACGCCGTCGGCCGAGAAGTTGGCCGCGGCCAACCGTTGCACCCGGTCATAGGCAGCGCGCAGCTGCTGGGCGTTGTGGCAGGCCTGCATGCCGATCCCGCCGCCGCCGCCCACCGCCTTGATCATCACCGGAAAACCGACCCGGTCGGCTTCGGCGACAGCGTGCTCGACCGAGTCGAGCAGGCCGCTGCCGGCCAGCAGCGGCACCCCCGCCGACCGCGCGGCCTCGCGGGCAGTGTGCTTGTCACCGAAAATCTGCAGTTGCTCCGGTGTGGGCCCGACGAACACGACCCCGGCCGCGGTTGCGGCCCTTGCGAAATCGCTGTTCTCCGATAAGAACCCATAGCCTGGATGAATCGCTCCCGCCCCGGTTTGCAGGGCTGCCTCGATGACCAGGTCTGCCCGCAGGTACGACTGGGCCGCCGGGCCAGGACCCAGCCGCACCGCCACATCAGCCATCTGCACATGTGCCGCACCGCCATCAGCATCGGAATACACCGCCACTGTCTTCAATCCCAGAGCGGCCGCGCTGCGCATGATTCGGCATGCGATCTCGCCGCGGTTGGCCACCAGCACCGTGTCGAAATTCAGACTCACCGCGTCACTCCTGTTCGCTCGCCAACGACATCGCCACGATCGCGCGGGTGACCCGGTCCAATACCACGTCCAGCGACTCACCGATGTGTCGATGCAACAGGTCGCGTGCCTGGTCAAGCCCGCCGGCCAGTACCGCGTCGAGGATTTCCAGATGCTCGGCGATGGTGACCTCGATGCGGTTGTTGACCATGAAGTCATACATCCGGACATGCCGGATACGGGCGTTGACCGACTCCAGCGTCCGCACCAACTCGCCGTTGCCGGCCGCGGTCAGCAGCGCGACATGAAACTGTTCGTCGACCACTACAAAACCAGGCTCCTGCACGGGGGGATCTGCTCGCAGTGCCTTCCAGCGTTGCATTTCGGCCAGCAGGATCTCTCGGTCATGCGCCACACCGGGGTTGGTGATCGCCCGCTGAATCCCGGCTAGTTCCAATGTAATCCGCAGCTCATACAGATCACGGATCAGCGGAATGCTCGGCCGCACCGGACTGAACCCGAACTCCTGGCGTTGCAACAACCCATCAGCACACAACCGGGCCAATGCCTCGCGTACCGGGGTGCGCGACATCCTGAACCGGGCCGCCACTTTCGGCTCCGTGATTCGCTGATACAGCGGCACAGCACCGTTCATCAACTCCGCACGCAGCGTCGTGTAGACCGAATCACATAACCGAGCGGCGTGCTCGGTATCCATGGCTGTAGCCGTCGCTGTCGACATGGCTGTATACGCTATGGACCAGCCATTTCGCCAATATCACCCGACGTTACAAGCGTGTTAGAAACCCCTGCGTCCTGGCCCGAGCTCCAGCCGATGACGCGCGACGGTCTAGCGCAAACCGGCGCGGGATCTGGTGATAAGGCAGAGAGGAGGCTATTCGGGCACCGGAATGCCGAACTGGACCAGCGTTGGACACACGAGGCGACTCACTTGCGGTCCTTATAGGGCACGAAGCGCCGGCGGCCCGAAAATCAGCGCCGTGACCTGCGCTGTCTTTGGTCGGTCGATGTGTCACAGGCCATATTCTTTGACCCGCTGTGCGACAACTATATTGAGCGGGTCTTCGTGGTTTCGATCACATTTGTCACAGAGCATTGTGCGAGTTCACTTTTGTCCGTTCTCATTGAGTCCGGCGAAGGGGCGCCTTCCATGTCTTGTGGTTCCTGCCAGCCTGGCCACGCAAGTCCCCGCAGATCGCCGCTGCCGTTGCTGCACCTGCGTGGGCTGTCCAGCAGGGATTTCGGGCCCGCGTTGGAGCAGTTCTTGGAGCCAGCCATAGCGGCTCCGGTGCCCGACGCGATTAGGTGGCCTTGGGTCCGCTAGGAGTACCACCAGTGCCGAAGCGTACTGTCAGTGCCCACGCCAAAGACGTCTAAGCGACCTGCTTGCCACGAGACTGCACTCAGTCCACCGCGCGCACCGACAGAAGAGCCCCCGAGGGACTCCGGCCGTGCGTTGTGACCCCAACCATTGTCGTACCACCAGTGCTGAAGCGTCGCGGCACCAGCGAAAATGTCTAGCCGACCGGCACCCCACGAGACGGCACTCAGTCCAGGAGTAGTACCTGTCAATCGGCCCCCCAGAGACTCTTGACCCCAACCGTTCTCGTACCACCAGTGTTGGAGCGTGGCGTTGTCAGCAGAAACGCCGAAGATGTCGAGCCGACCGGCACGCCAAGAGACAGCACTTAGTGGAGCGCCAATTAATCTGCCCCCCAGGGACTCTGGTTGTGCGTTGTGACCCCAACCGTTCTCGTACCACCAGTGTTGGAGCGTGGCGTTGTCAGCAGAAACGCCGAAGATGTCGAGCCGACCGGCACGCCAAGAGACAGCACTTAGTGGAGCGCCAATTAATCTGCCCCCCAGAGACTCTGGTTGTGCGTTGTGACCCCAACCGTTCTCGTACCACCAGTGCTGGAGCGTGGCGTTGTCGGCAGAAATGCCGAAGATGTCGAGTCGACCGGCACGCCAAGAGACGGCACTCAGTGGACCACCAATTTCGCCTATTAAATTTCCCCCCAAGGACTCTGGCCAGCCTGGCCAGGGCTCGTTACCCCAAGCATTGTCGTACCACCAGTGCTTAAGTCTGCGGTCAGTGCCAATGCCAAAGATGTCGAGGCGACCGGGTCGCCAAGAGACGGCACTCAGTCCGTTGTGAGCCAACAAGTTTCCCCCCAGGGACTCGCGACCCCAACCGTTCTCGTACCACCAGTGCTTAAGTCTGCGGTCAGTGCCAATGCCAAAGATGTCGAGGCGACCGGGTCGCCAAGAGACGGCACTCAATCCATTTTGAGCCAAGTTTCCCCCCAGGGATTCCGGCCCGTTCCAACCCATAACAGACTCCATTCACAGGTGTACGCAGCTGCAAGGAATGGCGCGTCCGGTGGCGTGCCCATTACCCCCCCGCAAGTAATATCGCTACACACGCCGCCCCGCTGTGTCAAGGGCGGATGAACACCCCCGAGGGCCGGCAATTGCTTTCCTCTTCCGTGCGGTTCTATCAGGCAACCAAGGGCCGAACCCGGCGCAGATCGGGAAGCGGTGCTTACTGCAAAGGGGGATCGCCATACTGCGTCACAGTGACGTAATGGATCGCCCGTTGCCCGGGCATGCGGGAACCCAACCGCAAGACCATGGTCTCGACGTTCCGGCTGTGGGATTGTTGCATTGAAGGTCGGCTGTGGGGGCCCCGGCGAATCGATCCGTCACTGTGACGGAACTGCCGTCGGCTGCCTGAGACAACTGCGCGCAAGATGTGCGAGTGAGTTCATCTGAATACCGATAAGCGACATTATGTCAGGTAAAGTACCGCATATTGCAGCAGATGAATCAACGGTCCCTGTCCTGTCTCGATATAGATGGCGGTTTTCGCAAAATATCTGGCGGACTTCGGCGTGTTGCTGTTTTCTCAGTAAAGCTGGCGGTACTGTCGGACCGCGACTGTAACCTCCCGGCAGGTGGTTCAAAGGGGGCCAGATGGCAGCTCCACGTCTGCGTTCGCTACCGCGGAACGCCACGGACGTTACGCGGGTGCTGGCGTGCGTCGACGGGACCGTTCAGAACATGCCGCTGTCGCCCGACGTCGGGTCGGTGCGGGTCGAGCGTGCGACCCCGATCCGTGAGTTCTTCTCCTGGCCGGGCAAACGGAACTACGAGGGCCTGTACTGGTCAAGCACAAACCGTGGGCACGTTGACTTCGAGTCCCTCCTCGAGCGTGAGTACCTACTGTCGGCAGATACCGCGACCGACGTCGTTGCCATCGCGGCTCAGCCGTTGGCACTGCTGTGGCCACGAGGCACAAGCGGTCATCACGACCATGTACCTGACTTCTTCGTTCGGCTTTCCGGCGGTGACGGACGGGTTGTTGACGTTCGGCCTTCGGAGCGAGCCGAGAAGAATGCCGAACAGTTCGCCCTGACGCGCAATGCATGCGACGAAATCGGTTGGCAATATGAGGTCTTCACCGGACTTGCGTCAGAGCATGCGCGCAACCTGCGCTGGCTCGCCGGATACCGGCATGACCGCAACGCTCCCTCCATGGACACTGCCGAGTTGATCCGAGACTGCTTCGAAAGGCCACTTTCGCTGCACGACGGTCTCCGCCGCCTGAGCACAGCGACGTGTCTGAGCACCGACCTCCTAACGGCCAACGTGCTGCACCTGATATGGCGTCAGATCCTGTCGACGGATCTGAGCCGGACGTTGTCGATGTCCAGCCAGGTGTGGGCATGAAGTCCGTTCGCCTATTCGACTGCCTGCAATATGACGGCCAAACTTGGCAGGTCGTAGCCCAGGACGGCCCGGAGCTAGCGCTGAAAGACCTTATGTCAGGCCGGATTCGCCGGATCGGAGTCGCCGAACTGCTCGGCGACGACAGCTTTCTCCCTGACGTTCCAGACCGGCTTCCCCGCCTTGACTCGGCTGCGGTCTTGGAGACGCTCGACCCTGAGGCTCGCCGACGCGTTCTCTTCCTCCGTCGCCATGTCGTCGAAGTGCTTACCGGTACCCCTCCAGCGGATCTCGACGGCCACAACGAGGAAGATGCACCGCCGTCCCGTCGGGAGTACGACCCCAATCTTCCACTCAAGGAACGGATTGCTGCGAAGGTGTCCGAGCTGGCGGCGGCTAATACAGCCATCGGCTTCCGGAGTCTGGAGCGTTACATCAAGGCGTATCGCAATGACGGTGTTGCCGGCCTGGTCGACGGACGCATACAGAGGCAGGCCTCTCCGACCGGGCGAATCGAGCCAGCAGTCGCATCTCTGCTCGAAAACGCCGTAAGGGCGCAAACGAACCTCTCGACCGGAACTCGCTCTCGCGTAATCAAGCAGGTCAGCTTAGAAGCTACCCAGCTGGGCTTGCCGGTGCCCTCGCGTTCGACTCTGTATCGCGCGCTGGACAATCTCGAGAAATCTCGGCATCCCTTCGGAAATGCGACAACTCGGCGAACACAAGCCAACCGACCGAACCGAACATGGGGGCGCCAGGCGCCATCGCGGCCTGGTGAACTTACCGAAGTCGACAGCACGCCAATGGATCTGTTGGTCATCTACCCCGATGGGTCCACTGGACGTGTGGACCTCACGGTGATGCTCGACATCGCCACGCGAACCTTGTGCGCAGCGATTCTGCGGCCTGTCGCTACCAAGAGCGTCGACGCCGCAGTACTTCTCGCCCGGGCACTCACGCCCCTACCGATGCAGCCCGGATGGCAACCATCCGTAGCATTTTCACGTTCCATCCTTCCCGCCGGCATGATCCAGGGCGACGAAGAAATTCGGACCAGCGTTGCGGCCAAACCCGTGATCGTGCCCGAGTCGATCACCGTAGACCGCGGCAAGGTCTACGTCGGCTCCACTTTCCTCAATGCATGCGAGCGATTGCAGATCAGCGTGACCAAGGCCGCGCCCCGCACGCCTACCGATAAACCCCACGTTGAGCGAGTCTTTGCGGCGATCAACAGCGGATTCACCCAATACCTCGCCGGGTACGTCGGACGCAACGTCGTGAACCGCGGCGCATCGCCTCAGGCGGAAGCTATCTGGACGCTGGCCGAGGCACAGAACTTGCTGGATCTCTGGATCGTCGCGGTATGGCAGAACAAGCCCCACCCAGGACTCCGCCACCCCGCGATGCCGAAGAAGGATCTCACCCCGAACGAGGCCTACGCGGCGCTGGCCTCGGTCGCACCAACAATCAATATGGCGCTGGATCGTGACGACTACATCGGCTTACTTCCGGTGACCTACCGGACGATCCAGGGCTACGGCATCAACTTCGAAAGCTTGCACTACGACAGCCCAGCGCTGCACCCCTACCGTGGCGTCAAGAGCGGCTTGCCGCTCCCAGCGAACGACAGATGGGAAGTCCGATATGACCCCTATCGATTGCAGTCGATTTTCGTCCGTGACCATTTTCGGGGCGAATGGATCGAGGCCGATTGGAGCCTCGCCAAACAGGCGCCGGCGCCGTTCTCCCTCGATGTTCTGCGCGCCGCCCGCCGGGCAGTAGAGCGCCGCGGCGACGCCCCCAGCGGGGTTGACGTCCTCGCGGAGATCAGCCGCATCCAGACCGGTGGTGCGCGCACGGTCAAGGAACAGCGAGCGGCGAAGCGCGACAGCGTGAACAAGCCCGTGGTGCCACCGCTCTCCCCCGTCACCGACGGAACTCGTTCAGAGGCGGAGACGGAACACTTGGCGAGTGTTTCTGCGGTCAACGAGACCGCTGCGTCCCCACCCCGTCGGCCAGCACGACGTATCGATGACGAGGGCGAGGAGTAGCCGTGGCCGTACCCGATTCGCTGGCGGCGTGGCGGGAGTTTGTCAACCGACGCAACGTCGAGCCCGTGCATCTCACTATGAAGCAAATCAATGCGCTCTCCCCTGCCCGGAGAGAGGAGTACGACCAGGAGCGTTTTGCGTGGCTTGGCGCGGATGTCGTGTTGGAGACGCCTGATACCGAGGCGTTGTCACGTCAGACTCGTGTCTTGATGGCGAGGAACTCCGCGGAGTCCGCCACCGCGCGACGTGGGCTTGCGATCTCTGGGTCTGCGGGTCGCGGCAAGTCGACCGCTGCCCTGCTGATCGGTCGTCGGCACGAGCGGATGATGCGCGCCAAGTTCAACCGTTACGACGACGGCTTCGCTCCGGTGGTCTATACAGTCGTCCCGCCGGGCACGACGCCGAAGATGATGATGTTGGCGTTCGCCAACTTCCTTGGTCTCCTCGTGCCTAACCGGTCCACGGCACAAGACCTCACGGAGCAGATCGTCGGTGTTATGCGGAGCCTGTCTGTTTCGCTTGTCCTCGTCGATGAGGTACACAACCTCAAGACCAATCACCAGGCGGGCAGCGAAGCGGCTTCAGCACTGAAGGTGTTCTCGGAGCGACTTGATGCGACGTTCATCTACGCCGGCATCGACCTGTTGCAGGCCGATTTGTTCGCCGGTCATATGGGACGCCAGCTCAAGGGCCGAATGACCGTGCACCAGATGAGGAAGTACGAATACGGCACGAAGGCGCAACGAGGCAAGTGGGCCGAACTCGTTCTGGGTGTTGAAGCCCTCCTCCCCCTCGGACGCCACGCCGCCGGATCACTCGAAACCGAGGCGACCTACCTCTACGACCGCACCGGCGGTTCCATCGGATCACTTCGCGCCTTGCTGAACGACGCAGCAATCGCCGCGATTATCAGCGGCGAGGAGCTGGTCAATAGGAAGCTGCTAGATATGACGTCTACCGATTTCGCGGCTGAGGAGGCTGCAGCGCGGACGGTCGCCGTCGACACGGCTACCCCAACGCCACTGAGGCGGGCGGAATGAGCATGGCACCTCTCCCCGTGCGCACCCGTCTATACCACGGCGAAAACCTGGACTCCTATGTTCGGCGCCACGCCGCTCGGAACTTCTGCATGCCGTCCGATATCGAACATGCCTTGCGGGAACGTGGGGTCGTCCGTTCTAGGCAGCGACGCAATCCTGATCGTCTGCAGGCATGGCGAGACCTCGGTGGGCTTCGATCAGATGCGTTCACCGCGCCCGAGCGCGTGCTCGACCAAGAGGTGACCGAGCGAGCTCTGTGCCTCCGCTGCACAAAGGGTGAGCCCGCTCGCGGAAGGCTCGCGGGCATCGGGCTCGTCTGCGTACGGCACCGGCAGTGGCTCGGCTCTCCGCAGATCGACCTGCACGGCTACTACCCTGCACTCGCCGCAGAGCGACACTTTCGGCGCCACCTGGGGCCCCGCGATGTCCTGCACGATTCCCTGCCGATGCTGATCGGCCGAGAGTGTGCCAGCCCAGGGATCATCGGAGCCAGCGAGATCGCCCGCCGTAGAAACCAGTTCGGCATCGATGACGTCAATGCGCTGACGTATTCAGAGCAAGTCAAGATCGCACGATTACTTGCCCTGCCCGGATTCCTCCGCGCAGCGACCGATCCTGACACTGACGCGACTCAGCGCAATGCGTTGGTCGCGAGAGAAGTGGAGAAGGTAATCCCCGCTCGCAACGATGCGGAACCGTGGCGAGCGACCAACCGCGTCTGGACGGCAGTGACGCACCTGGCCGCACGTCGGCGGGATGCCCGCATTTATGGGGTTCCGATGCGGGACACCTACTACAACATTTTGCGGTTCATTGATGCACCTTGAATGAGAGCCCCGTGCGGGGCAAGGAAGGCGAGACAGTTTGAAAACCGATGATCTTGCACAAGTCCGTCGCACGCTCTGGGCCGCCGCCGACGAGCTGCGTGCGAACTCGACGCTTTCCCCCGCCGAGTATCGGGGCCCAGTGCTTGGGCTGATCTTCCTCGCCTATGCGGAGTTTCGGTTCGAGCAGGTCCGGCCCGAGTTGGAGGCCAAGGCCACGGCCCGCCGGCCGGTGACACCGGACGACTATCGCGCCAAGTCGGCGCTATATGTGCCCGACGCGGCCCGCCTCTCGCACCTGGTCGACCTTCCTGAGAGCCAGAACCTCGGCAAGGCGATCGACGAGGCGATGAAGGCGATCGAGGAGGCGAACCCAGAACTGCGCGACGTGCTGCCGCGGGGTTACCAACGCATGGAGAAGTCCACGCTCACCGAGCTGTTGCGGCTGTTCGCTCCGCTGCCGCGCCAGCTGTCCGGTGATGCGTTCGGCCTTATCTATGAGGACTTTCTGTCTAACTTCGCGGCCAGCGAGGGCCGTCTCGGCGGTGAGTTCTTTACTCCCTACTCGATTGTCCGGCTGATCGTGGAGATCATCGAGCCGTTCCACGGACGGGTGCTCGATCCTGCGTGCGGGTCCGGTGGCATGTTCGTGCAATCCGCAAAGTTCGTTGAGCGACATCATAAGTCGGCTGCCCGAGAGCTCTCGGTGTTCGGCGTCGAGCAGAAGGAGGGAACGGTTCCGCTTGCGAAGATGAACCTCGCACTCCACGGGTTGTCGGGTGACATTCGCCTCGGTAACAGTTACTACGAGGATCCACACGATTCGGTGGAAGCATTCGACTTCGTCATGGCGAACCCCCCATTCAACGTGGACAAGGTCGACAAGGACAAACTGGCCGGCGACAAGCGTTTCGCGTTCGGGGTTCCAAAGCCTGACAACGCAAACTACTTGTGGATTCAGCTTTTTAACTCAGCGTTGAGCACCAAGGGGCGCGCTGGGTTCGTCATGGCGAACTCGGCCGGTGATGCGGGGCACTCGGAACGAGACATTCGGCAGAAGTTGATTGAATCCGGCGCGGTCGATGTGATGGTCGCGATCGGTACGAACTTCTTCTACACCGTCACTCTGCCGGTGACATTGTGGTTCCTCGACCGCGGTAAGTCAGGGACGGAGCGCGAAGACGCGGTTTTGTTCATCGATGCGCGGCACCTTTACCGACAGATTGATCGCGCGCACCGGGACTTCCTTCCAGAACAGATCGAGTTCCTCGCCAACGTTGTTCGACTCTATCGCGGCGAACAGCTTGAGACTGCCGACGGCAGCGCAGCACTTGTTAACGAGTACTTTCCGGATGGGAGGTACGTCGATATTCCGGGGCTATGCAAGACCGCAACCCGCTCCGAGATTGAAGCACAAGGCTGGAGCCTCAACCCGGGGCGCTATGCCGGGACTGCAGCAGTCGAGGAAGATGGTGAGGACTTCCTCGAGAAGGTCGCTGGCTTGTACGAGGAATTCTCACGGCTCAGCGACGAAGCCCTCGTGCTTCGAGCCCAAGTCGATGCTGCTGTCCAGGGAGTTTTGGACGCGTGAGCGAGAATCGTGCAATCGGGGACTTGATTGAAGCTCTGATCGATTACCGAGGCAAGACTCCACCCAAGTCACCGTCCGGCGTCCCACTGATAACAGCGAAGGTGATTAAGGGCGGCATCATTCTGCCAGAACCTCGCGAGTACATCGCGGAAGAAATCTACGACAGCTGGATGCGGCGTGGCTTACCGAGTGCGGGTGACATTCTCATTACTACAGAAGCGCCGCTCGGCGAAGTTGCGCAGGTAGGGAGTGATGCGCGCATCGCGCTGGCGCAGCGGGTGATTCTGTTGAGACCCGACTGCGCGAAAGTTGACCCGCAATTCTTTTTTCACTATCTGAGGTCGCCGCAGGCCCGAGCAAGCCTTATGCGCCGTGCCAGCGGAACCACCGTGAGCGGCATTCGGCAACCTGAACTACGAGCGGTAGTGGTTCCTCTGCTGCCTCGTCCGATGCAGGAGATTGTTGGGCGAATCCTTGACGTGCTCGATGGCCTGATCAAGAACAATGGGCGACGAGTCCAGGTACTGGAAGAGATCGTGCGGACAAGCTACCGCGAGTGGTTTGTACGGTTCCGGTTTCCCGGCCACGAGGACGTGCCTCTGGTTGACTCGTCTGTCGGTCCAATCCCCGAGGGCTGGCACGCCCTCACCCTGGGCGGAGTTATCGAACTGAAGTATGGAAAGGCGCTGAAGGCCGATGCCCGCAGTGGTGGTGACGTTGCAGTCGTGGGTTCATCCGGCATTGTTGGGTGGCACAATGATGCCCAAGTCGCCGGTCCAGCAATTGTCGTCGGAAGAAAGGGCAATGTTGGCAGCGTGACATGGATCGATGGTCCGTGCTGGCCAATCGATACGACATACTTCGTCGAGTCGGCTCTGCCGTTCAGATTCATCGTCGAACAACTGCGCCGAACGGAGTTCCTCAATACCCACGCCGCAGTTCCGGGTCTGAGCCGCGACCTCGCCTACAGCAAGCCATTCATTAGACCTCCTGATCGACTGATGATCGAGTTCGCCAAGATGTCCGAAGCGTTAGCCTCGGAAGGTTCAGCGTTGGAACGGCAAAATCAGTGCCTTGCAAAGATGCGAGACCTGCTCCTGCCAAAGCTCGTCACTGGGCAAATCGACATCTCCCGGCTGGATCTAGACTCGCTGGCCCAAGGGGCGGTGGCGTAATGACAGGGCCGTACACCGAAGCTGGTCTGGTGGAGCGGCCCAGCCTCGCCTTGCTTGAACAGCTTGGCTGGACTGTCGTTAGCGGATTCCAAGAAACCTTCGGCCCTGGAGGAACTTTGGGCCGCGAATCGATGCACGATGTCGTGCTTACGCATCGGCTCCGCGATGCCCTCCGTGACCTAAATCCGCTCATCCCCGAGACAATTCGCGAGGAAGCGCTAACCGCTATCGCGCGGGACCGGTCGCTGATGGACAGGGTGCGCGCGAATCGGGAAGTCTACAAGCTGTTGCGTGACGGTTACCGTGCCGAGTGGACGGACGAACACGGCGAGCGGCGGTACGCGACGGTGCAGTACGTCGACTTTCGTGTTTCGACGAAGAACGAGTGGGTCGCCGTTCCGCAAATGTGGTTCGCAGGCGACCTGTACCGTCGACGGACCGATACGGTGCTGTTCGTCAACGGCATCCCATTGGTGCTGTTTGAATTTAAGGACCCCAACCGCCCTGTGAAGGCGGCATACGACGAGAACCTCACCGACTACCGCGACACAATTCCACAGCTTTTCGTGCCAAACGGACTCATCGTTCTCTCCAACGGACGAGACGCGAAGGTTGGGGCTACCTACGCATCGTGGGAGTTCTTTGGTGACTGGACCGTTATCGACGCCCAGAGCAACCGCGGCGGCATCGCCTTGGAGACTGCGATCCGAGGCACCTGCACGCCGCACATCCTGCTGGACCTAATCGAGAACTTCGTCGCCTACATCGAAAGGCCGGGCGGCCTGATCAAGGCGGTCGCTCGTAGCCATCAGCACCACGGTGTCAATGCCGCGATCGACAACCTTTACCAGGTGCGTGGGACAGGTGACAAGCGGCTCGGCGTCTTTTGGCACACGCAGGGTTCAGGCAAGTCGCTCTCGATGTTGTGGTTCACGCAGAAGGTCCTGCGGCAGATTCCGGGCGCGTGGACCTTTGTGATTGTCACAGACCGCACAGAACTCGACCTTCAGTTGCATGGCGAGTTCGCCGACGCCGGCGCGATACCTGCGGAAGCCAAGGTCCACGCCTCCTCCATCGCCCACCTGCGCGAGTTACTCTCCGCAGACCACCGCTATGTCTTCACGCTGATCCACAAGTTTCAACCGGGCAAGGGCGAGAAGTCGATGCCGGTGCTGTCGGACCGATCTGACGTCATAGTCATCACCGACGAAGCACACCGAAGCCAATACGACACTCTCGCACTGAATATGCGACGCGCGTTGCCAAATGCTTCCTTCATGGGCTTCACCGGAACCCCGCTGATCGTCGGTGAGGAGCTCACCAAGCAGCAGTTCGGCGATTACGTCAGTACATACAACTTCCGCGCCGCCATCGAAGACGGAGCGACAGTTCCGCTCTACTACGAGAACCGAATACCAGAGCTGCAGCTCGTCAATGAGGATTTCGAGGAAGAACTCGAGAGTCTCTTGGAGGCGGCAGAACTCGACGAGGCAGCAGAAGGCCAGCTCGCTCGGCGATTCGGCAAGCAGTACACCCTGCTGACCCGTCCAGAACGGCTCCGCAAGATTGCGCAAGACCTCGTCACGCATTTTGTAGGACGTGGTTTCACGGGCAAGGCGATGTACGTCGGACTGGATAAAGCCGCCGCAGTTCGCATGTACGACTACGTACGTGCGGCATGGGATGAGCACCTTGCAGAATTGCGGACGCAGCACGACGCCCTCCCTGAGCTCGAAAGGCCCTGGCTGGCAAGTCGAATCAAACTAATGGAGACGACGGATATGGCAGTTGTCGTCTCCCAGGGCCAGAACGAAATAGCCGCACTCGACAGCGTCGGCTTGGACATCCGTCCGCACCGCGAGCGGATGAACCGCGAGAATCTGGCCGAGAGGTTCAAGGATGCCGAAGATCCATTGCGGTTGGTCTTCGTATGCGCGATGTGGATAACCGGGTTCGACGCTCCCAGCGTGTCGACGATCTATCTCGACCGGCCAATGCGCAACCACACCTTGATGCAGACGATCGCGCGTGCAAACCGGGTGTTCCCGGACAAGGACAACGGCCTGATCGTCGACTACGTCGGCGTGTTCCGAAACCTTGAGAAGGCCTTGGCGATCTACGGCGCCGCGCACGCCGAGAGCGACATTGGGTCGCCGATCCAGGATCTTGATGCGCTGTTTGGCGAGCTGACCTCCGCGATCGACAACCTCGTAGCCTTCTGCGCCGCCCAAGGCGTTGATCTTCCGGCACTTCGTGATGCCTCGGGATTCGAACACATCGCATTGCGTGATGCCGCGGTGGAAGCGCTGTTGGTCGATGAGGATGTGCGCACAACGTTCATGGCCAGCGCACGGCAAGTACGCAAGCTCTTCAAGGGACTACTCCCCGATCCCAAAGCTGCCTCCCTCCAGCAGACTGTGGCTGCAATCCGGGTTGTCGCCGAGCGGATCGCCGATGTAACCCGGCCAGCGAAGGCCGACATATCCGCCGTGTCAGATGCTGTGGACGCACTGCTTGACCGGTCCGTCGGTGCTGAGGAGTACGTCATCCGAGCTGCCGCAGAAGGCAGCGAGCCAGATCCTCTCATCGACCTATCGCAAATCGACTTCGACGCTCTGGCAGCCCAATTCGCTGGACGTAAACGCGCCGAGACCGACCGGCTTGCTGAGTTACTGAAACAGCGGGCAGCATCTGCGGCGACGCGCAACCCGACCCGTTACGACCTCGTTCAGCGGATCGAGGATCTAATCGATGAGTACAACGCCGGCAGCGTCAACATCGATGAGTACCTGCGGCGATTGATCGAGCTTTCTCGCACTCTCACTGATGAGGAGCAACGCGCTGCACGTGAGGACTTGAGCGAAGAAGAGCTGGCCATTTTCGACCTGCTCACCAAGCCTGATCCAGTGCTCACAGACGATGAGCGTGCCGTCGTGAAGTCCAGCGCCAAGCGGCTGCTCTCGCACGTCCATGACAAGGTCGTGCTGGATTGGCGTCGGAAAGCTGCGACAGCCGCTGACGTGAAATCGACTATCCGACAAGTACTGGACGAGACTTTGCCGGCGGACCCATACCCGTTCGATCTGTTCAACTCCAAAGTTCAGGCAGTGTTTGACCACCTCTTGAGCGCGTACGGCGATGACGGATCAACGGTGTACCGCGGGGAACATGTGCAGCCTGTGCCCTCTGGTGTGCCGGTGGCCACCCTTGAGCTGCCGGACTTGGCGAGTATGAGCGATGAAGTGATCGAGCTGATCCGCACCAACGAAGAGATCGCAGCACGCGTTGCGGACGAACTCCACCGGAGAGAAGCGCAGCTACGCACTGTCGAGCAACTGATCGAGAATGATGAGGATTTCTCGGTTGAGTTCAAGTCCACGGCCAGGTGGGATGTTCGGGAAAGCCGAAGGAACAAGGCGATGGAAGACGCAGTGGTCAAGACCATCGCAGCGTTCCTCAACACAGATGGCGGAACCCTCCTGATCGGTGTCGACAACCAGCGTGCGGTCCTCGGGCTCGATCCTGATTATGACTGCGTGAAACCGCCCAATGGCGATGGTTTCGTGAACTGGCTAACCACGCACTTGATCAACGCACTCGGTCACAACCCGACGACTCTGGTGCGGGCCAGAATCGTTGTGCACGAAGGGAAAGAGATATGCCGTGTCGATGTTGGTCGCTACGGTGCTGGGGCGTGGGCGAAAACGAGCAAGGACGAAAGGGTCTTCTTCGTACGCGTGAACAACACGACCCGAGTCTGGCCTGAGGATGATGTCGACGCATACCTCGCGGGGCGGCAAGTTTGATGCGGTGTGGGTCAAATTGTCGCGCTTTCGTAGGCGGCGCTTAAGCCGCTCAGGCAGCCGATACTCGCAGCAGTGACCGAGAACCCATGCACGAATTGATTTCTCGTGCCCAGAACCCCTCATCGAAATTGATGCCAGCCGCGAGCGTCAGAGTGCGAGTCACTTAGAACACGTTGACCAACAGCATCATCGTCAACACGACTCAGCCCGTCCAGGCGTCGTCGCAGGTAAACATCTCTCTACGGTGCCGGGGGGTCGACCGAGACCTTCAGCTTCAAGGTACGTCGGCTGAACGGAATTCGCCCTCCTTCGAGATGTTCCAGCGCCAAAGCGTTGAGTTCGTAACGCTCGAGTGAGCCCACAGCTTCGACTTCGCCGTGCCCTGCAGTTGCCTTCATCGTGACGATCTGCTCAGCGTCGCCGCTGACTACGATGCCGGGACTGCGCGTGGCAAAGAGATACTGCCGACTACCGCGCAACGACCGCAGCCGGTCGACGAGGTACTCCTCGATCCACGGCGCGTGTAGCGCGTCCTCCGGTTGGTCAACCAGGACCGGTGTGTTGCCGTCGGCGAGCAAGATCACCAGAATCGCGGTGCATCTCTGGCCGTGGGCAAGTTCTTCGATCGCGGTGTAAGCGTCGTCGTCCGGCTTCTTGAACTTGATGGTGAGCACATCCGGACGGTCGATCGACTGCAGCTCCAAGAGATCTTCCCAGAGGTTGCGTTCATCTATGTTGGTCAGCAGTTTGGCGAGACTGGCCATGTCGATTCCGTGCTCTGTATCCACGAGGGCTGAGAGGTCCTGCGTCCACATGCACCGGGCAAATTTCAGCGGATGCGTCCGCAACGCAAGCTGATTCAAGAAGTCGTCCCTCACGCGTGATCCAACTTTGATCCTGTCAAGTGCATTGCGGAAATCGGACTCATCGCCTTGACTGGGAATGTCCAGCTTGACGAAACCGGCAGCCTTGGTATTGAGTTCCACCACTCGCGCGCGGCGCATTTCACGACGCTTGCGCCGCACATCATGGAGAGCCTCGATGAGTTCCTCACGTTCGCGTTGCAGCCTGTCCAGTTCGGGCAGTGCCCGTTCGTCAAGTTCGGTTTTCGATGCCTGGGCCTGGGTCAGCTTCGACTGCAGCTGCTCAAGGCTTGCGCGCAATGACGTCAGCGAGGCCTCAGGGTCGATCTTCTCGAGCTCCTCGTCGAGGCGTCGTTTGAATCCCTCAAACCGAGTAGTCCACTCGCCCTGGATCCGCGCCAGCGCGCCGGAAGCCTCTGCGAGTGCCTCGCCGATCTCCTTCCTCCCCGCGCCGACCCGCTGGTGGAGGCGTCCAAGTGCAGAGCTGACCTCGGCGAAGATGCCTGCGTTTGCAGCGACCGACTCACTGATCTCGACGTCGGGCAGGTCGAAATCGGGAAGTTCAATGTCATCGACACTCTTCATGGCTCGACGCAGGCTCGTTTGCTCGTTGGTCCACCCCGACTGCTCCTTGACGGTCTCGGTCTTGAACAGGTCGGTGAGTTGACGTACCTGCTCGGCGAGCTCGGCCTCCTGAGCGGCCTCGGACTCCAGCTTCTGGACACGGCGTCGTGCGGCGATCAGTTTGCGGGCGTTGGCCTGCAGGCCGCCGATACCCGAGCTGATCGACACGTTGACTTCATCGAGATCGATTGACGCATCGACAAGGGTCATGCGACCGACCGGCTCTCTTGAGTACTCGAGAATCTCCCCTTGGGAAAATGCCGCGATTGGACAAAGGGCTGCGGGGTCGACATCGACTTCGGCCCAATCGGTTCCGGTCTGCTGAAGCACTCGGGCAGCGGGCGTTCCACCGGTGTTGAAGGTGCGCTCGATCCGGTAGCGCTTGCCGTCACACGTCACGTGCAGCACGACCATGCTGTTGTTCATGAGCGCCTTGGCCATGCGAGAGTCGATCTCGCGGCGAATATTGGGGAATGCGTCGGCGTCCACTTGCTGGTTCAGAGCGAACCGTGCCGCCTCCAGAATCAGCGACTTGCCCGCGCCTGTCCCGCCCAGCAGACAGTTCAGATCCGGAGAGAGTTCGATCCGTTGTCCGCCAAGGAACCCGCCAATGAAATCGATGTCTTCGATGCACGGGTACGAGGCTGGCGCGGGCGGCTCCTCCAAGGAGATTCGCAGTGCCGGGTCGGCCAATGCGTGGCGGATGCCGACGAGGTCTGGGCGACTGGCTTTGATCCATGTGCGACGCGCACCGATGCCGGACAGCGCGTGACAACTCTGGTCCTTGTTCCATGTGTCCGATCCGCGGACGAAGGCCAGATTCCGCTGCTCGGCAAGGCTGTTTCGCACGTCTTCGATCGTGTCGAGATGGACCACCTCGACTGCGCTGATGGCGGCGTCGAGCAGTATCTCCTTTACGTGGGCCTTGACGGTGAGCCGCATCAGGCCCTTGTCTTTCTCGATATGAGCTGGGATGGCCACTCCGCCGGAGGCGGCCACCTTCGCCGCCGCGTGAGAAAAGCCGACATCGGCCGCGATGTCCAGCTTGCCTCGGTCGGCCTGGCCGATATTGAGCTTGACGAGCACCTCCTCGATCAGGCTCGGGTCCGTTCCCTGCTCCCAGACAGCGAGGAGATGCCCCTCGGTAGTGCTGATTTCGACACCGGGCAGAACGACCAACGGCGTGCCATTGGCGGCGTCGGCGATGTCTTTGCACCACGAGACCGTGTTGTGATCCGTGATGACGATGGCGTCGAGCTTGGCTGCGATGGCGGCAGCGACGATGTCCTCCGGCGCTCCGTAGTGTTCGTCTTTTGCATCCTGTGAACCCGGTGTGTGGACGTGAAAGTCAACGGCCCAGAAGCGCGCCCAACTAGTCATCGTTCGGGCGCCTCCTTCCTATCTTGGGACCCCACACCGGCGCGCTAAGCGGCACCCACCTCCGTCGAGCCGGCCCCCTGGTTGTGCAGGCCAGCCCCCTAGGTATCGGGCAAAGGGATTTATCACCCAGAGAAGTGCCACGCTGGTCTGCAACCATCACGCCAACAGGCCAAATTGTAGGCTGTGAAGCTCCCCGGCTCGGATAACGCGCCGTTGACGAATCCAGCATCTCGCGACGGATGGGTCGGCTACCCCGCGGCCTGAATGGAACCGCCATCTATATCGAGACCGGTATACAAGCAATCGTGTCGAAAATGATGGCGGATGCCAGGATCCGTCCGCCAACTATATTGAGACCGGACAGTCCCTCCTGCTTCATGCGCAGACACTGCACGATCCGCGGGGACCAAAACGCGCTGCGGCTGTTTAGCAACCCTTCCCAACCGTGTGGCGCTACTCGCTACTGCAGAACCACGTGCCTCAGGGGCGAATACGCCGGAATCGAATCTGCAGGTTCACCGGTAACAGTTGGTTATTCGCATGTAATGCGAATACGTCTGCGTGTGATTGTCCGGTTGCCAACAGACCCCACTCTGCGCACGGCGAACTCACCCCAACCGAATTCGCTCTACAGTGGACCACGACCCACCAACCCCAAGCCGCATAGTGACTGGACCACAAAACGGGCCCCTTCTCGGACCCCGGCAGCTCGTTCGCCTACGTGCACAACCGCCTGCTGGCGTCGATGCTGTGAGATACGGGCTGGCTCCGCTGCCGCCCAGCGCCATCGCGTCCGCGCGAAAAGCCGATCCGGTAGGGGTGCCGCCGCTCGGTGCGCCCTACTGCGAACCTGCTGAGCAAGAGGTCGTGCAGTTTCGCTGCGAAGGTGCGCGCTCGCGGGTCTATAACACTTGCGGGGCAATGAGAACCGCAGCACTCGACACGACCAGGCCGATCAGGAAGGCGATGATAGTAAAGCCCATCACCTGGCGGACATTCAGCTTCGCGATGGCGAGCAGTGGCAGCAACCAGAACGGCTGAATCATGTTCGCGACCCCCTCGCCCACCGCTACCGACATCGAAATCAGTCCGAGGTAGGCCGGCGAGCGCTGGCCAAGGGCTAGCGCGGAGTCAACCGCGACCGGCCCCTGCACGGCCCAGTGCCCGCCGCCGGATGGCACAAACAACGAGATGATGACCGAACCGATGAAGGTCAGGAACGGGAGGGTGTACTGGTTCGCGCCCGTCACGAGCGCCTCGGCGAGCACTGTCTGCAGCGCCTTGCCCGACGGCTCGGGCAGGTAACCCAGCAGCCCGATGATGCCGCCGTAGAGCGGGTACTGCAGCAGCAACGGACCGGACACCTTCGCCGCCCCGGAGAATGCGTGAATGAAGCGAATCGGTGTGCGGTGTAGCAACGCACTCGTGACGGTGAGCAACATGATCATCGAGGAGATGTGCAGCACAAAGCCACTGAGCCAGAAGTACGTTATCCCCGCGACAAACACCAAGACATTGAGGATCCACAGGTCTTCCAGCCACTCAGCAAATGTTCGCCTCCGATCAGGTTGGTCGGAATCGCCCGTCGCGGGCGCTACCTCCTCCTCGAACACGGCGGGGTCGGGTTCGAGGCTCTCCTTCGGCTCCACCCGCCAGATCGCGATGGCGAGCAGCAACAGCACCACGATCGCGGACACCCAGCTGTATGGCTGGAAGATCGTCAGCTTCAGCGGCACGTTCGTGCCAGTCATCTTGTGTATCACGTTGATTGGGCTGTCCGTGTCGGTGTTCGCGAGCGCGATTGACGACGACAGGCCCTGCGTCCAAACGATAAAGCCCATGAACGCCGCGGCGATGAGGTAGCCGAAATGGGCGCCCGCACGCCTTTTCGCGACCTGGCGAGCGACCAGGGCACCCGCCACCAGTCCGAGTCCCCAGTTCAGCAACGAAAAGACGGCGCTCACACCGAAACACAGCAGAGCTCCCTGAACCTGGTTCTTTGGCTTGCTGGCGATGCGAATGATGGCCCGCTTCAGGATCGGCGCCTCGGCGAGCATGTAACCGGTCACGAGAATCAGCACCATCTGAAACGCGAAGGTGAAGATATTCTGCGCCCCCCACACTCCGCCGTACCACGCCTTGAGCATGCCTTGAGGCGTCGCACCCTTGACGAGCAGCGCGCACAGTCCGACGACGATAAGGGTCAGCACGACCGCGAACAGGTACGGATCCGGCATGAAGCGTTCGACGTACCGCACACACAGCGTAGTGACGTACTGCATTACGCCGCGTTGCTTGACCTCTCGGTCCTGCTCTATCGTCATTGACCCACCTTTCAGAGCTCGTAGACCAACAACCACACGAGGGCGACGGCCGCCAGCAGCAAGACTGTCAGGATTGCCGCGCAGACAAATCCTGACTGTCGATGGGACCGCTCACGCACCTGGGTGAAGCGCCAGTCGGTCCGCGCATTCGCGTGCGGCCCGATCGACCTCGACCACCAACAGGCGAAGGGCGACCGGGAACGCCGGGACTCCGGTCTCGGGAAGCAACACAATCAGCCGGATGCACGCGACCAGCAGCACGCCGACGACGACGGCCAGGGTCGTGCGAATCGGCATCGGCCTGGCCCGGCCCGCCCGCGGTATGCCAGCACCCGGCCGAGCGCGGCATCGCGGGCCGTAATCGTCTTTTTGTGATCGCCTGGGTCCACGGCTACTCCGTCCCGAGACGGTTCGGTGACATGTCCTGCACGGACTCTAGTGGAGAGTCCGGCATCGTCACGCACCTAGATTGCGCTTATGTTGCGTCCTGAAGGTTGGACTGGACTAGCGGGTGGGAGTCCTGTCCCGGTGGATACCGGAGCGCCGGGTAGCAGGCCCCGATTCGTCGTCGAGAGGCGGCGGGCTGAGCGGGGTCCACGATGCGCCTGCAGCCGCCGCCAATCACCGCCGAAGAAGCCGAGTTGCGGGCCTGGCTGCACCGGTTCTCCACGGACCGGCCCCGCTGGGGGTGGCGGCGGGCAAGAACCCCTACCTATTGATGGTGCGGGTGAGTGACCGGTCGAAGTTCCAGCCGCGGGATACCGGCGAAGTCGTCTGGATTACAGGTGTAGAGCGGAACACCACGCGCGATCGCGCTCGCCGCAATAAGTGCGTCGTACGCACGCGCGGCGGGCTTGCGCCCCGATGCCCGCAGTGCCGCGGCAACGCCGCCAAATGCCCGCCCGCAATCGCCGTCGAACGGAACGACGTCAAAGTCAGTCTCAGCCTGCTGCAGGTGCTGCTGACGTGCGCTGCGCTCAGCATCATCGTGTGCGACATGCGGGCCTACGGACAACTCCGCCAGCGTGATCGCACTAATCACCGATTCGTCGGGCAGTTCGGCCGGTTCGGATATCTCGCCGAGGAGAATCACTGTGGAGGTGTCCAGCATTCCCCGTCTCGAAGCCTCGGTCACAGCGACGGATCGATCAGATTGTCGATGTCGCGGCGGAGGGCATCTGGGTTCACTCGCGGGAGATTCTTGCGGCGACGAATCAGTTCAGTCGGGCTGGCGCTGGAACGGGGCAAGGGGCGCAGTTCGGCCACAGGTACACCGTCGCGTGTAACCACGATCCGCTCGCCGTGCTCAACGCGGCGGAGTACTTCTCCCCCGTTGTTGCGTAGATCGCGCACACTCACTGTGTTCACATCCAGATTGTATCACCGGTGAGACGTCTCCAGCGAGGCGCCCACTGCCCGCCCAGTCGTTGACAATATGCAGCAAACGAATAGCAGGGTGGTGGCCAGTCAAGTACTCCGTTTTGACCTGACGAATCAGAACCCAGTCGGTCGCCTCACCGCTAACCGCCCCCGGTGCACCCAACCAAAACCCGCGTGTAACTGCGGGTTTCGGCAAATAGGGCCGCCGGATCGCCAGGCGCCAGTTCGTGCACGTCCGCCGAAGCCGACGCCGGCTGGATGAAGGATTGCGGTCGGATCGAATATGGCGAGTCACCAGTAGAGTGCCCGTCTCACGTTGACTGGTCCACCGCCCGTTTGAGGATGCACGAGCGGGTAGCCGAGCGATCATAGATCGCGGACAAAGCGCAGTGCTTGGTCAATGGCGCGCATTGGTCTGGGGCGATCATGCTATGGCGAAATGACAGTCGTTCGATGGAGACCACTCGCAGTTGATCGCAGCGAGCGTAGGCGACTTGGTCTAGCCCGCCGCCCTCTGGTTCCAGTTCGACATGGCTTGGCAGCCCGTAACTGGCGGTCGTGATCGGGACAACGACCACCAGCGCGCCCGGTCCGTTGTTGCGAATGTTGACTGACACCGCGACCGCTGGGCGTCGAAAGGCCGGCTCGTGGCCGACCGGCTGGCCGAGGTCGACGTAGTGGACCTCCCCTCGCCAGATCAAGCCAGGGCGTCCCACTCGTGACGCTCGGCCAGGTACTGCTCCCACAGTTCGGGGCTAGTGCGCAGGCGCTGGCAAATCCCCGTTGAGTCCCCGGAGGAACTCCTGCCGTTCCAAGGCGTCGATGGTTGCGTGCACGACGTCGACCACGGTGGTTTGGCGAGCCGTGGCCCGAGATTGGAGCCGCTCAGAATCTGGCCGGCGGACTCGGACAGTTGTGGTTTTCTGTTGCCATGGACCTTGTGTAGACAAAATGTAGACATAGGGCCGGTTGCGGCCCGCGGGGATCCGCCCGGGGGCCCGGTTGGTGGTCCAGGCGCTATGCGGCTTGGGGTTTGGCGGGTCGTGGCCCACTGTAGGGCAAACTTGGCTGGGGTAAGTTCGCCGTGGGCGGAGTGGGTCGGTTTGCGTTGGAGTGCTCGTAGCGCCGGTCTTCGATGATCACGCGGGCTTCCGGGGGGCCCGTTTTGGTGATCAAGCCGCATGGCGACTGGACCACCAAACGGGTCCCCTCACCTAACCCATGGCTTAACCGCCGACTTTCGGGTCGACCGTAACTGAGACATAAAAGGAGTTGGCATGCGTCGATTGGCGTGGGCAGTGGCGGTGTTGTGCCTGGCTGCGACCGTGGTCGGCTGCTCGCCGTCGGCATCCACACCATCGGGATCATCGGCCAAACCCGGAGATAGCTTGCTCACTCTTCCCGCTCGGATGGCCCCCGATGGAGTGGCCATCGAGGTGGGCAACGCCAACGCGCCAAAGACCGTCCTGGTATACGAGGACTTCCAATGTCCTTATTGCGCCCGCTTCGAACGTGTCAATGGCCCGGAATTGGCGACACGGGCTGCCGCAGGCAGTATCAAGGTGCGGTATGTGATCGCGTCACTGTTGGACGGCATGCTTGGTGGCGAGAGTTCGGCGCGGGCCGCCAACGCCGTTCGTGCCTCCGTTGAGGTGGGTGGCTTCCCCGCCTACCACCAGTGGTTGTTCGATCACCAACCTGCTGAGGGTTCCGACGGGTTCACCACCGAGTTTCTGCTGAGCGCAGCCGGTTCCGTTCCCGCTCTGAACTCCCCGGCATTCGCCGATGCAGTGCGCGCGGCCAGCTACCAGCAATGGGTCACGGCGTCCCAGTTGGCTTACACGAACGCTCAGCAGGCGCACCCAGACGGCGTACCCACCGTGCTGATTGGCTCGATCGATGCTAATGCTTCGCTCTACGATAGGCGCGCATTCACCACGCTTCTCGATAGGTAGCAAAGGCCAGTCGGCGAGCGCGCACGACTCGGTATTGCCTCGGCGAGGCAGCATTTTGCTGCGCACACAGCCTCTAGGTGCAAAAATATTGCCCGTTGAGCACACAATTCGATGGTGGCGAGTAAGTACCGGACAGCACGCCTCTTAGGCCACCTGTGGCTGAACCGCCGGGTGCAATGATGCGGTTCCAATTCGCGGGGGTGAGAACGTAGTGCGTGCCAGATTGGGTGAGGGTGCTATTCCACGTATGTAAGACGGATTCTCCTACCGGCAAGTCGAATTCAAGCTTCCAGTCGGTTAGCGGCACTATGCTCGAGTTGGTGATGGTGAAGTGGGCGATGAAACCGGTCTGCCACGTCGATGTCACCGACAACGTCGCCGTGGCCGCAGCCGCATGAGCTACGGGGGTGGTGGCAAGTCCGAGGATGGCAGCCATCAATGCCGACACGGCTACGTGAAGCGCTGTGCGCCAGCGCTTCACGCAATTATTCAGTCCGGCCATACCATCCAACACTAAAGGCAAACAGGCGATATCGGCCGTCCCTTCGCGAGTAGGCTGCAGTAACTTTGCTCAACCGAGACCGTCGCGAAATT
The DNA here is from genome assembly GCF_963853665.1 of Mycobacterium decipiens. Taxonomy (NCBI): domain Bacteria; kingdom Bacillati; phylum Actinomycetota; class Actinomycetes; order Mycobacteriales; family Mycobacteriaceae; genus Mycobacterium; species Mycobacterium decipiens. Next base: position 2,862,632 of record NZ_OY970459.1, on the reverse strand, counting down.
TTGGCCTCGATCAACCCGGCGGTCTCGCGCACCACCCCTAGGGCACGGCCGGCCGGGTATCGCAACATCCCCCGTCGGCGCCGCCTACGGTTTCACGGCGACCCACATGAGCAGGAGAAAATGTGGCGGGCTACAGTAAATCGGGTCGGTATAATCCGCTGCGCCAACCGGCTCCTCCCTCAGTTGCCTGCGACATCAGCGGTAATGGGCGAACCCATCCAGCCTTGCGAATCAGTAACGGCGACTAGTTATCCGGAACGTTGGCTGGCCAGGATCATTACATCTGCGGGCATGTCCTGCACACTAGTCATAAACAGATTGAGCTCGTCTGGTCTGAGACTATCGCCCGATAGAACGAGGTCGATCTTCGGTTTGTTTCCAGCGGCACTGACTCTCACATCTTCCACGGGGCGGAAGGCTTCTGCGAGTGCAACGACATTGTTTATGGTCTCCGTTACATCAACTAAGCCGTCGCGGGAAGAAATGATCACATCCCCGTCGATTTGTGAAGAGCTAAGCAAGGCCGGACGTTTCAGAATCTGAGCCCCCGCTGCGAGGAACTCTTTGCACCATGCATCTCCCACACGGTTAGACCAACTAGGCAGCACCACCGGAGTGCGGTCATGCGACTGGTCCACTGCGACCTGAACCAAGGGACCGAGCACATCGCCGAATGCCGCAGCGCATTGCGATTCGAGATCTGCATCCTCCGCAGACAACATCCATGGCACCAACACACTCGCCAAGTCTTTATCCGCGGCATGTTCGTGAGCCGCAAGGTACTGTCCGAGGGCTAGCGGCGCCACTGGTCGGCTTACAACACCGGCACGCTCTAGGGCCGTCGCGCCGTTGTCTGAATTCCGCCGTGCTTCCACCTCGTGGAGGTCGAGTTCGCATGACGCCACACGTCGATAGTCGGAAGCCACCTGTGCCAAGAAAAGCTGTGATGTCACCGCCGGGTTGGCTCGCTCTTCAGTCTGGGTGCCGGATGGCAGGAGCGGACGCGAGAAACGATCGACCCGGTCTACCTGACCGTCCCAGGCGAGGGACGCGGCCGACACGACACGAACCATTTCCGATTCCCGCGGGTCACGCGTCGAGGGCGCGGGCTTCACAATGCCGGCGCGCAATCTACGCACCTCGTCCTCGAGTGTCCGCGGTTTCCGCTCCAGCGTCATTAGAGTCCCAAGATAGTAGCTATCGCAGCAGCCAGCTCGGCCAAACCCGCTCTCAGGAAGTCGAGTTGATCCAGATCGCTTTGATCCGCCTTATCACTCAAGGAGTCTGTTGCAACGCGCAGGACGAGCACGCGCTCACATAAGCCCAACGCGCGCATCGTGGAAGCGATACCGAAGGACTCCATGTCGATGAGTACGGGCTTAGTCGCCATTCGGGAGTACAGGGCAAGCGCCAGCGAGTACGTCCAGTCCCCCTTGGGATAGATGGGACCGTTGGATGGCGAATGTATTGGCATTGGCGCGACACCTGGCGAGATCTTGATCACCTTGTCGGTTGCCAGAACGTGGGCGTCCGGAAGATCCAGTCCCCACACAGAACCCGGAGCACCAGCTGACCCGGCCCGCATCTCAATCGCGTCAAGCGGAGCTTGCTCGCTAGGTTGCGTACGGACGATCCATTTGTTCTGTAGCTTGACGACTTCGCCGTCGGCTGAGGCAGCTACCACTCCTAATGAAAGGTATGACACCCTTTCGGCCCGAAACACCTGACCAACCAGCTTCGAGTCGACTGTTCCGCAGCAGCCGTAGAAGACGTAGTAGTCGGCCCGGTTCTCGCGGGTCGACCTGCTGAGAGCGGCCGCTGCGACGACGTTCCCTTGGGCACTCAGTGGATGGTGCTCCACCCTTGCCGTCCGGCCGTCAGACAGGCGGCCCTCTAATGCCTCTTCCCCCGGCCTTGTCGGCGTCCACACCGTTGTTCCGAACAACGGCAAATCGATGTAAAGGCGTGTCAGCAACTCCGCCACGGCGGTCGCTTCGTTCCTGGTGAACGAAAATATTGCCACCGTCACATCCGCCACGGCGACATCGTAAACCCATGAGACGCGAGCCGGCATTTGTTAGTGCACGATCACTGAAAACTCACTTGGGTGCCTTGCGGGCGGCCGGCAACCAAATCATCCCGCCGGTGCTCAACCCATTCCTAACCTAGGACTCGTCAACCGCACGCGTAGCAAGCACACTTGCTTCGGAACCTTAAGCGGAGGTACCAGTTAATGCGGAATTCGCCAACACCCGTTGTGCTGCTGGGTCAAACGACCTAAACAGCTGTGTTGTTTCAGACCGCTGCGCACCCGCTGTGAGAGGCTGATCAACCGAGTGTTCGTGGGGCGCGCGGTGATTCCCATCAGTGGCAGCACGTTCTCAAGCATGATCGGCACTGCCCAGCAGCGACAGTCCGTCGCGACATCGCAAGCAACTCGACGGGATTCCTGTTGTAAGCAAGCACAGCGATTCCGTGCAGCATCCGCAGCTCGAGCAGCGCGATGACCGCTGGTGGCAATACGTTTCGTGTCTGCAGTCATCACGGTTGACGACGAGTCGTGCAACCGATCGGGGTTTGCCGTGGCGGGTTGATCGGTCGGTACTTGTGGTCGGTGCACCAGTCGGCTGGACGCAACTGCCATCGGGGCTGCCGGATTCGTGCGAGTATGGGCAGCGTCTCATCTTCCGATGGTTTCGAAGTGGCCGGGTGGGAGGACCACGATGGCGTATCTGATTGCCGCACCGGACGTGTTGGCGACGGCCGCGGCAGATGTGGCGGCTATCGGATCTTCGGTTACGGCGGCGAACCTGGCGGCGTTGGCTCCGACCAGCGCGCTGGCGGCTGCTGCTGGTGATGAAGTATCGGCGGCGATTGCCTCGCTGTTTTCCGGTCAGGCCGAGGAATATCAGGCGGTCAGTGCGCAGGTGGCGGCGTTTCATGGGCGATTTGTGCGGGCCTTGAGTGCCGCCAGCGAGTCGTATGCGGTTGCGGAGGCGGCCAATGTCAACCTGCTGCAGCCCTTCGCCGAGGACGTGTTGGGTGTGATCAATGCGCCGACGAACTTTTTGTTGGGGCGTCCGTTGATTGGTGACGGGGTCAACGGCGTGCCCGGCACTGGGCAAGCGGGTGGGGACGGCGGGATTCTGTGGGGCAATGGCGGCACGGGCGGGTCAGGTGGGCCGGGTCAGATGGGAGGGCGCGGCGGCAATGCCGGGTTGATCGGTAATGGTGGACTCGGCGGGGCCGGCGGTATCCGAGGCGGGACCGGCGGCACCGGCGGCACGGGCGGGTGGTTGCTGGGCAATGGCGGGGTCGGCGGCACCGGGGGTGTCGGTGGCGGCGGCATCCCGGCTGGGACCGGTGGGATCGGGGGCAGCGCGTTGTCGTTGTTGGGTGCCCCGGGGGCGATCGGTCCGGCTGGGATGTATTACCCAGACGTGATGTTCGCGTCTCCGGAAGAGGCCGCTCTTTTGCTTTTGGCGACACCGGATGCGAATTTCCTGTTGATCGGCACCGACGGCACGAATCTGAGCAGAATTCTGGCCGATCCCGGTGGCACCCCGAACTTCCACGCGCTGATGGCGCAAGGCGTGACTTCTGCGTCGACGATCGTCGGGCACACCACCATCTCCAACCCCTCGTGGACGACGATTCAGACCGGTGTGTCGGGTGAAACGGCCGGGGTGACCAACAACGTCTTCACCCCGTGGACCTATGACACATGGCCGACGGTGTACAACTTCCTTGAGAACACCTATGGCGACCAAGTCAACACCACCGTCATCGCTGATTGGGACGTCATAACCGAAATCGCCGGCGCCGGCTCGAATCCCGCCGACACCATCGAATTCGTCCCGCAGGTCGCGGGCGACACGGACTGGATAGCGACGTCGAATCTGGTCGGCGAGAAGACCCAGGCCGCAATTCTGGCCGCCAACCCAGACAAGGGCAATCTCATCTTCTCCTACTTCACGGGTCCCGACGTCAACGCGCATGCATACGGTGGTGATTCGCCGCAGTACGCGCTGGCGCTTCGGAACATGGACTACAACCTTGGTTCCCAAACCGAGGGCGGTGGTGGGCTGTTGGGTGCGATATGGACATGGGAGAACGCCAACCCCGGCGAGGAGTTTTCCGTGCTCGTGGTCACCGACCATGGTGAAGTGGGGCCCGCCCAGCTCGGTGGCATCACTCACGGCTTCCAATCTCCCCTGGAGACAGCGACATTCCTGATTTTCGATCAGGCCGGCAATGATATGCAGGACGGGTTTATCAACAACTCGTGGCAGATCGCGAGTACGACGCCGACGATTATGGATCAATTCGGCATTCCGCCGCTACCGTATATGCAGGGTGCGCCCCTGACGTCGCCCAGCTTTGATGGCACCTATGTTGATCCCGGCGCCAACCTGTACAGCGTGCTCAGCGCCGATTTCGCCGCACAGGGTTATCCCGATATCGCGACCGACCTGACTCTGGTGTCGCGCACGATCGTGGCCACGATTCCCTACCTGGTGTTCGACCCGATAAGCGGCATCGTCGATGCGGTGCCCAGCTTCTTACAGGTACCGGTCTCATGGATCGGCGCCGGTATCTACCAATCGGTAAATATTCCCGCCCAGATCTTTATCCGATTCACCGGCGTGACCGGCAACCAAATTATCCCGCCGGTACTCAACCCGTTCCTCCCCTAGTTGTCTCGGACCCTTGAGAAGAGGTACCAGGTGGTCCGTCTGCGGCCACCCCGGTAAGCAGCGCCTCTCCCCTGCCGCATCTCGACCTATTCGCTGCTGCGCATCGGGAAGGAATACGGCAGGATCGAGCGGCAAACCACTGCATATTGCATCTGATGAATCATCAACTATCCTGTCGCCCCGATATCCGCTCTCACGTGACCTGGCAGTTTTCTCAAATAGCCTGGGGTATTAGTGGATTGGGTTCTCCTTCGGCCGGTGGGCAGTTCAGCATCGGTCAACTCGCAAAGATGCGGAATTTTCCAGACGCATGAGACCGCGATCGATCGCGAGATTTCGAAATTCCTGGCATATCCAAATGTGCCGCATGCCCGATGAATTAAGGATTAAGACCGTAGTGATGATGGGTGAGGCTGATACTCTAACGGCGGAGTGCGCTGCTCCAGACCGCTGCGCACCCGCTGTGAGAGGTTGATCAGCCGAGCATATGGAGCGTGCGGCGATACCCACCGGTGTCCGGGTCAAGGATGAGCAGCCCCGCGGCAAGCACGTCGTCGAACTCGACGTCGCAGCGGTGGTGAACGCCTCCGCCGGCGAGTACCCATGTGACCGCGGATTGCTACGGCCCGCCATCCACCGGTCCAATGTCGTCGATCTCAGGCAATCGGCCAGGCGCCGCGGCCGGTCCTACTCGGCGTGAATCGACGTAACTCCTCGCAGCAGCTCGAAGTCCGAGTTCGACAGATCCGACGCGACGGCCCCGAATTCGATTGGCTCCTTGGCGCATTGGATCAGAGCACGGGCTAACGGGTAGTGCGTCGCCACGCCTGCAGAACAGCGTCGGGATCGGCCGCATCTTGGCAGGCATCGCTGACCTGCGGGCTGTCTTCGGGAAGTTGGTTCTGGCCCCTGTACAGAAGATTCCAAATGTTGCTGGTTTAGCCACGCAAATGTTTGGGGAGGCCTAGTATTGCTCCTGACGCGGGGGCGTCATTTTATAGCTTGTTCATCGGGGCGGTGGGGACATGAACATGTCTTATGTGGGCTTGGTGCCGGAACTCGTAGAGACGGCAGCCCAGGATCTGGCAGGTATTCGCACGGGGCTCCTCGAAGTCACATCGGCGGCAGCGGGCGCTACAACTCAGCTGTCACCGGCGGCCGCTGACGAGGTATCGACCGCGATAGCGCAGCTCTTTGGCAACTTCGGTAGGGACTATCAAGCAACGATGGCCCGAGCCGCCGTGTTCCATGATGAATTCGTCAGCTTGGTGAGTCGCAGCGCGTCGGCATACCTCGCCACCGAGGTAACCAATGGTGCCGCGCTCCTCCGGGTTGGTCATTCCTTCGCGGCGGCTGCGGAGAATGCCGCCGCCTTTGGTGCTGGGCTCGGCGGCCAAGTCGGTGGTTCACTGACGGGAAGCTTCGATGCTGCGCCCCTTCTCCGGGCGTTAAGCGCCCTTCCTAACCTCGGAGCTGGGCTTGCCCTGCAGGCTGGTGGTGCGCTCGCGTCTGGCTTTGGTACCGGGCTGGTGCAGACAGGCCAGGCCATAGTGAGCGCAGGCGTCGCCTTCGAAAACCTCGGTGCCGCTATGTCGGGAACCGGCGCCGCGTTGACTGGTGAGGCCAATGCCGCTCTTTTGGCGTTCTTCAATTCTGAGTTTGCAGCAAATCTCAGCGCAACCCTTACAGCAAACCTAAGCGTTCAGCTTCCCGCCCTCTCTGAACTGGCACAAAGCGGTGGAATTCTGATAGGCAACTTGTTTGCTGGACTGTTCCAGCTGGCGAGCACCAGTGGGGCCTTCGCAGCCAACTTTGGCGCCAGTTTGGCTGCGGTGGTGGCGGCGGGTCAGGGGTTGGTGGCGAATCTGGGTGTGGCGTTGCCGGCGGTTGCGGGGCAGCTTAGTGCTGGGTTTAGTGCGATGTTGCCGGCGTTTAGTGCCGCGGTGAGTGCGGTGGTTTCGGGTGGTTTGCCGGCTTTGCAGGCTAGTTTGTCGGGTCTTGGTGCGGCTGTGCAGGCTGGGTTGGGTGTGGTTTTGAGTGGGGCTCCTGCGGTGCAGGCGAGTTTGGCTGCGGTGGTGGCGGCGGGTCAGGGGTTGGTGGCGAATCTGGGTGTGGCGTTGCCGGCGGTTGCGGGGCAGCTTAGTGCTGGGTTTAGTGCGATGTTGCCGGCGCTTGGTGCCGCGGTGAGTGCGGTGGTTTCGGGTGGTTTGCCGGCTTTGCAGGCTAGTTTGTCGGGTCTTGGTGCGGCTGTGCAGGCTGGGTTGGGTGTGGTTTTGAGTGGGGCTCCTGCGGTGCAGGCGAGTTTGGCTGCGGTGGTGGCGGCGGGTCAGGGGTTGGTGGCGAATCTGGGTGTGGCGTTGCCGGCGGTTGCGGGGCAGCTTAGTGCTGGGTTTAGTGCGATGTTGCCGGCGTTTAGTGCCGCGGTGAGTGCGGTGGTTTCGGGTGGTTTGCCGGCTTTGCAGGCTAGTTTGTCGGGTCTTGGTGCGGCTGTGCAGGCTGGGTTGGGTGTGGTTTTGAGTGGGGCTCCTGCGGTGCAGGCGAGTTTGGCTGCGGTGGTGGCGGCGGGTCAGGGGTTGGTGGCGAATCTGGGTGTGGCGTTGCCGGCGGTTGCGGGGCAGCTTAGTGCTGGGTTTAGTGCGATGTTGCCGGCGCTTGGTGCCGCGGTGAGTGCGGTGGTTTCGGGTGGTTTGCCGGCTTTGCAGGCTAGTTTGTCGGGTCTTGGTGCGGCTGTGCAGGCTGGGTTGGGTGTGGTTTTGAGTGGGGCTCCTGCGGTGCAGGCGAGTTTGGCTGCGGTGGTGGCGGCGGGTCAGGGGTTGGTGGCGAATCTGGGTGTGGCGTTGCCGGCGGTTGCGGGGCAGCTTAGTGCTGGGTTTAGTGCGATGTTGCCGGCGCTTGGTGCCGCGGTGAGTGCGGTGGTTTCGGGTGGTTTGCCGGCTTTGCAGGCTAGTTTGTCGGGTCTTGGTGCGGCTGTGCAGGCTGGGTTGGGTGTGGTTTTGAGTGGGGCTCCTGCGGTGCAGGCGAGTTTGGCTGCGGTGGTGGCGGCGGGTCAGGGGTTGGTGGCGAATCTGGGTGTGGCGTTGCCGGCGGTTGCGGGGCAGCTTAGTGCTGGGTTTAGTGCGATGTTGCCGGCGTTTAGTGCCGCGGTGAGTGCGGTGGTTTCGGGTGGTTTGCCGGCTTTGCAGGCTAGTTTGTCGGGTCTTGGTGCGGCTGTGCAGGCTGGGTTGGGTGTGGTTTTGAGTGGGGCTCCTGCGGTGCAGGCGAGTTTGGCTGCGGTGGTGGCGGCGGGTCAGGGGTTGGTGGCGAATCTGGGTGTGGCGTTGCCGGCGGTTGCGGGGCAGCTTAGTGCTGGGTTTAGTGCGATGTTGCCGGCGTTTAGTGCCGCGGTGAGTGCGGTGGTTTCGGGTGGTTTGCCGGCTTTGCAGGCTAGTTTGTCGGGTCTTGGTGCGGCTGTGCAGGCTGGGTTGGGTGTGGTTTTGAGTGGGGCTCCTGCGGTGCAGGCGAGTTTGGCTGCGGTGGTGGCGGCGGGTCAGGGGTTGGTGGCGAATCTGGGTGTGGCGTTGCCGGCGGTTGCGGGGCAGCTTAGTGCTGGGTTTAGTGCGATGTTGCCGGCGTTTAGTGCCGCGGTGAGTGCGGTGGTTTCGGGTGGTTTGCCGGCTTTGCAGGCTAGTTTGTCGGGTCTTGGTGCGGCTGTGCAGGCTGGGTTGGGTGTGGTTTTGAGTGGGGCTCCTGCGGTGCAGGCGAGTTTGGCTGCGGTGGTGGCGGCGGGTCAGGGGTTGGTGGCGAATCTGGGTGTGGCGTTGCCGGCGGTTGCGGGGCAGCTTAGTGCTGGGTTTAGTGCGATGTTGCCGGCGCTTGGTGCCGCGGTGAGTGCGGTGGTTTCGGGTGGTTTGCCGGCTTTGCAGGCTAGTTTGTCGGGTCTTGGTGCGGCTGTGCAGGCTGGGTTGGGTGTGGTTTTGAGTGGGGCTCCTGCGGTGCAGGCGAGTTTGGCTGCGGTGGTGGCGGCGGGTCAGGGGTTGGTGGCGAATCTGGGTGTGGCGTTGCCGGCGGTTGCGGGGCAGCTTAGTGCTGGGTTTAGTGCGATGTTGCCGGCGTTTAGTGCCGCGGTGAGTGCGGTGGTTTCGGGTGGTTTGCCGGCTTTGCAGGCTAGTTTGTCGGGTCTTGGTGCGGCTGTGCAGGCTGGGTTGGGTGTGGTTTTGAGTGGGGCTCCTGCGGTGCAGGCGAGTTTGGCTGCGGTGGTGGCGGCGGGTCAGGGGTTGGTGGCGAATCTGGGTGTGGCGTTGCCGGCGGTTGCGGGGCAGCTTAGTGCTGGGTTTAGTGCGATGTTGCCGGCGCTTGGTGCCGCGGTGAGTGCGGTGGTTTCGGGTGGTTTGCCGGCTTTGCAGGCTAGTTTGTCGGGTCTTGGTGCGGCTGTGCAGGCTGGGTTGGGTGTGGTTTTGAGTGGGGCTCCTGCGGTGCAGGCGAGTTTGGCTGCGGTGGTGGCGGCGGGTCAGGGGTTGGTGGCGAATCTGGGTGTGGCGTTGCCGGCGGTTGCGGGGCAGCTTAGTGCTGGGTTTAGTGCGATGTTGCCGGCGTTTAGTGCCGCGGTGAGTGCGGTGGTTTCGGGTGGTTTGCCGGCTTTGCAGGCTAGTTTGTCGGGTCTTGGTGCGGCTGTGCAGGCTGGGTTGGGTGTGGTTTTGAGTGGGGCTCCTGCGGTGCAGGCGAGTTTGGCTGCGGTGGTGGCGGCGGGTCAGGGGTTGGTGGCGAATCTGGGTGTGGCGTTGCCGGCGGTTGCGGGGCAGCTTAGTGCTGGGTTTAGTGCGATGTTGCCGGCGTTTAGTGCCGCGGTGAGTGCGGTGGTTTCGGGTGGTTTGCCGGCTTTGCAGGCTAGTTTGTCGGGTCTTGGTGCGGCTGTGCAGGCTGGGTTGGGTGTGGTTTTGAGTGGGGCTCCTGCGGTGCAGGCGAGTTTGGCTGCGGTGGTGGCGGCGGGTCAGGGGTTGGTGGCGAATCTGGGTGTGGCGTTGCCGGCGGTTGCGGGGCAGCTTAGTGCTGGGTTTAGTGCGATGTTGCCGGCGTTTAGTGCCGCGGTGAGTGCGGTGGTTTCGGGTGGTTTGCCGGCTTTGCAGGCTAGTTTGTCGGGTCTTGGTGCGGCTGTGCAGGCTGGGTTGGGTGTGGTTTTGAGTGGGGCTCCTGCGGTGCAGGCGAGTTTGGCTGCGGTGGTGGCGGCGGGTCAGGGGTTGGTGGCGAATCTGGGTGTGGCGTTGCCGGCGGTTGCGGGGCAGCTTAGTGCTGGGTTTAGTGCGATGTTGCCGGCGCTTGGTGCCGCGGTGAGTGCGGTGGTTTCGGGTGGTTTGCCGGCTTTGCAGGCTAGTTTGTCGGGTCTTGGTGCGGCTGTGCAGGCTGGGTTGGGTGTGGTTTTGAGTGGGGCTCCTGCGGTGCAGGCGAGTTTGGCTGCGGTGGTGGCGGCGGGTCAGGGGTTGGTGGCGAATCTGGGTGTGGCGTTGCCGGCGGTTGCGGGGCAGCTTAGTGCTGGGTTTAGTGCGATGTTGCCGGCGTTTAGTGCCGCGTTGCCGGCTTTGCAGGCTAGCTTGAGCGGTCTTGGTGCTGCGTTGGTTGATGTTGGTCAGGGGTTGGTTGCCGACATCAGTGTGGCGTTGTCTGCGGTTGCGGGGCAGCTTGGTGCTGGGTTTAGTGCGATGTTGCCGGCGTTTAGTGCCGCGGTGAGTGCGGTGGTTTCGGGTGGTTTGCCGGCTTTGCAGGCTAGTTTGTCGGGTCTTGGTGCGGCTGTGCAGGCTGGGTTGGGTGTGGTTTTGAGTGGGGCTCCTGCGGTGCAGGCGAGTTTGGCTGCGGTGGTGGCGGCGGGTCAGGGGTTGGTGGCGAATCTGGGTGTGGCGTTGCCGGCGGTTGCGGGGCAGCTTAGTGCTGGGTTTAGTGCGATGTTGCCGGCGCTTGGTGCCGCGGTGAGTGCGGTGGTTTCGGGTGGTTTGCCGGCTTTGCAGGCTAGTTTGTCGGGTCTTGGTGCGGCTGTGCAGGCTGGGTTGGGTGTGGTTTTGAGTGGGGCTCCTGCGGTGCAGGCGAGTTTGGCTGCGGTGGTGGCGGCGGGTCAGGGGTTGGTGGCGAATCTGGGTGTGGCGTTGCCGGCGGTTGCGGGGCAGCTTAGTGCTGGGTTTAGTGCGATGTTGCCGGCGTTTAGTGCCGCGGTGAGTGCGGTGGTTTCGGGTGGTTTGCCGGCTTTGCAGGCTAGTTTGTCGGGTCTTGGTGCGGCTGTGCAGGCTGGGTTGGGTGTGGTTTTGAGTGGGGCTCCTGCGGTGCAGGCGAGTTTGGCTGCGGTGGTGGCGGCGGGTCAGGGGTTGGTGGCGAATCTGGGTGTGGCGTTGCCGGCGGTTGCGGGGCAGCTTAGTGCTGGGTTTAGTGCGATGTTGCCGGCGCTTGGTGCCGCGGTGAGTGCGGTGGTTTCGGGTGGTTTGCCGGCTTTGCAGGCTAGTTTGTCGGGTCTTGGTGCGGCTGTGCAGGCTGGGTTGGGTGTGGTTTTGAGTGGGGCTCCTGCGGTGCAGGCGAGTTTGGCTGCGGTGGTGGCGGCGGGTCAGGGGTTGGTGGCGAATCTGGGTGTGGCGTTGCCGGCGGTTGCGGGGCAGCTTAGTGCTGGGTTTAGTGCGATGTTGCCGGCGCTTAGTGCCGCGTTCAATGCCACGGTCAACGCGGCGCTCTCCTTTAGTGCAGCCCTTTCGGCCAATCTCAGCGCCGAAGTGGCGGCCCAGGTCAGCGCGGCCTTGGCGGCGAGCCTACGTAGCGGGATTTCTGCATTGGCGCAAACTGGAGGTGCGCTGGTCGCCAGCTTTGGTGCAGGGCTGATGAGTTTGGCGCAAACTGGTGAGACCCTGGCCGGCAACCTCGGTGTGGCGCTGGCGCTGGTCGCCCAGACCGGCAGTTCCCTGGCGAGTATTTGGACGAGTGCGGCGTCTGAAATAGTGGCGGTGATTAGCGACGCCGCTGGTGCAAGCTTCGGTATCGGGCTTTCTGGATTTGGCCAGACGGGAAACGTGCTGCTCTCGAGCATCGAGGGTGCCTTCACTGACATCAGCCAAACCGGGGCCGCATTCTTGAGCGGTCTGGAGGGTGGCGCTGTCGAACTTGCCGCGGGCATCCGCGATGTCCTAGTCAACCTTGATTTGGCTCTCCGGGCGGCGTTGAGGGCTGGCTTCAGCATCGATATAGCCGCCTAGTGGTTGTGTCGATTGTGCTGGGTCGCTAAGCGGTAGCCGCGCTGTGATGGCTTGGTGTCGGCGTCGTGACGGATTCCGCGACGACGTGATGCTCTGGGCGGTGCGAAGGATTCCAGCGCCGTGACCGACGCTCCGAGATTGTTGTTCGGCCGGCCACGAGTGCGGGTGGTGCGTGTCGAGCGTTGGGAAGCGGGTCAGCAGCGACTCGGTGACCACGGGGTTGGCAAACAGCGGTTACCAGTCGATCGGAGATCGATTGGAGGTCAGGATTATCGAGCTGCCGGCGGTGCTGCGTTCGCGGACCAGCTCATTCGGTATGCACGGGAGGCAGAGGTGGTCGAACGGGTTCCGTTGCACCCGAATTGCTTTGACCGTCCCAATGGATCATCATCGGTCACAGTGTGACCGACTTCGTCAAGCATCATCCGAGCGCGCCCACTGGCTTCTTCTCTTGGGAAGCCGCAGGGCTGCGGTGGCTATCAAGTGTTGACGGCGGTGTGCCCTGTGCGGCGGTTGTTTCCTATAGCGCAACGAGCCTGACCTTGCGTCGGCTTGATTCGGTGACCGCAAGCCCCGAAGCCGCGTACGTGTTCGGCAGCCGACTGGCCGTGACGCACGACGCTAGCGCGACGGCGTTCGGCGCAGGCCCCGACGGGTGGGATGGGCCAGGATTCTTCGGACCCGGAAGTCCTCCGTCGCAGCCATTGCCGATGTCGCTGCGGCGGCACCGACGCTGGGGCGATTTCTACGCCGAGGAGCGGCTGGTCCCAATGGCTGAGCTTGCGGCGGCGCGGCTGGATGCTTCCACCCGTGCACTGATCGAAGCGGTCGTGGCACGTTGCCGCGCGGGCGACTTCGACGACGATGACCGGCCGGCTCGGTTGCACGGCGACTTGTGGAGCGGCAACGTGATGTGGACATCCGAGGGGGTGGTGCTGATCGACCCAGCCGCGCACGCCGGTCACCGCGAGACCGACCTGGCGATGCTGGCGCTGTTCGGTTGCCCGCACTACGACGCCGTCCTCGCCGGTTACCAGTACGTGCGATCGCTTAAGCCCGGTTGGCGCAACCGGATCGGGCTGCACCAGCTCTTCCCGCTGCTAGCACATGTGGTGTTGTTCGGGGGCGGGTACGCACGGCAGACGCACGCCGCCGCCCGCGCCGCGCTGGCCGCTTAGCCTCCCCACGACGGACAACGACGTTAGGCCGCGACGGGTTCGAGGTTAGGCCTATGGTGCGAGGACGTGTCAAGAATCTGATCATTGCGGCCAACCGCCACCGCGAACGAGGCCTCCACACGTGTCGTTGATCGGCCGGCCAGGCGTAGGACGGTGCTCCACCCTGGACAAGGCCGAGCAGAAGCGGCTCGTCCAGCGCACGTGCGGACGAGGCGTATAACACGTCGATGCGGGCGGCGATCACACCGTAGTCCACGATCCGACCGAGCCGGCTTTCGCGTTCGATGAGTCGATCAACGGCCGCCTCCTCGATCGGATAGCGATCGGGCAGAACATCTTTCAGCGCTACGAACACCTGAGGTCCCCTGGCTCGGGGGTGACCGATCAGCCGTCCGAGAAATGACAGCCTACCGAGCGCGAGGTCACCGTCGAGCACCAGAGCGTGAGCGAATAGCACCCGCACGAGCACAACGTTCATAAAGAATCGCTCGGCGGGCGCCTCGAACACGGTGAGCTCCGAGTGCGCAAGGTATCCTGCGACGACGCTAGCGTTGTGCGCCAGATACCACGACTGCGCTGACGGATCATCGAAGAAGCTAATCCAGTGCGCCACGCTGGGCCGCGAAGGTTCCCCGTAGCCACGCTGGATGAGCAACGTCGCTTCCACCGTGTCGCGAAGCAGGCACTCGTTGACCGCCCGCCACCAGCGGCTGCCGGGCGAATCGGCGTCCAGTGGGTTGAGGACACCCCGCCGTTGTTGCCAACGCATGAAAGCCACGACTGACCGCCGGTAGGGCCGGTACCGCCGATCCCCGCGGCGCAGCGAATACGACTCGGCCGCAAGGCGTATCCGGCCGGCGGGATCATCACGCACCGCGGCGACGATCCGAGCGGCATCGTCAGCCGCGGCCAAGGCGGCGTTCGGCATCGGCACTCCTTCGACAATGTTGACGATGTTAACTTATTGATGTTAACGTTGTCTACATGCCACGTCGAGAGAAGATTCCCGAAACTTCGGCGAAGCGACGTGACGGCTATCACCACGGGGATCTCAAGCGGGCGCTTACCGAGGCGGCGTTGGGGCTGGTCAACGAAAAGGGACCAAAAGGCTTCACGCTGCGGGAGGTGGCGCGGCGCGCCGGCGTGAGCGCCGCGGCGCCCTATCGGCATTTCGCCGACAAGGCCGAGCTGTTGGCCGCCGTCGCCACCCGGGGGTTTATCCAGCTGCACGATGCATTGGGAGCCGTCGGCTCTGCTACCGATCCCAGCAAGCGGGTGATCGACATGGGTCGGGCGTATGTGCTTTGGGCCGTCACCCATCCCGACTACTACCAAGCGATGTTTGGCGCAGAGACGAACAAGGGCGACCATCCGGAGCTGCTGACCGCGGGTGAGCGCGCGTTCGACGACCTGCTTGAGGCGATCACGCGGTGTCAAGACGCGCACGTGCTGCCCAGTGGCGATCCGCGCGAGGTCGCTGGCCCGGCTTGGTCGCTCCTACACGGCATCGCCTCGTTGACCATCGGGCGCGACCTGACGCACGTCGGCATCCGAGACGATCCGCCGGCACTCGCAGATCGCGCCCTGAGCGCCTTGCTATTCGCCACCAGTCACTAGGCCCACTGAGCGCGACGGCCGGACACCGGATTTGCGTGAATCGCTGAGCGCTTGGTTCGGAACCTCATGACCGATAAGGCGATTCGGCGCAGACCATCGGTGCGGGCCGGCCCGCGTCCGCTCTTGGCTAGCTCCGCCTTGTCAATCCGGTGCAAAAGCGACCGGATCCAATTGGTGGCCCACCACCACCGCCCATCGGCCGGCGGTATGTCAGCATTTGCAGATGACCGCACGCACCCTTGCTCGCATCGTTGTCTTCTCGGTTGGGATGGCCTGGGCCCTACTGAGTGCACCCATCGTGGGTCCTGCCGCTTCCGCGGATCCGTGCTCCGACATCGCGGTGGTTTTCGCTCGAGGTACCCATCAGGATCCCGGTCTTGGCGACGTCGGCGAGGCGTTCGTCGACTCGCTTGGCTCGCGTGTTGGAGGGCGGTCGATGGGGGTGTACGCCGTGAATTACCCTGCCAATGACGACTATCACACCAGCTCGTCAAACGGTTCCGATGATGCGAGCGCGCATATTCAGGACACCGTCGCCAGCTGCCCGAACACGAAGATCGTGCTCGGTGGCTATTCTCAGGGCGCGACGGTCATCGATTTGTCTACCTCGGCGATGCCGGCCTCGGTGGCGGATCATGTCGCCGCTGTCGCCCTTTTCGGCGAGCCATCGAGTGGATTCTCCAGCATGTTGTGGGGCGGCCGGCCGCTGCCGACAATCAGTCCGCTGTACAGCACCAAAACCATCAACTTGTGTGCTCCCGACGATCCGATATGCACCGGAGGCGGGAACATCCTGGCGCACGTTTCGTATATTCAGTCCGGGATGACAAGCCAGGCAGCGACATTCGCGGCTGACAGGCTCGGTCAAGGTGCGAACGCGCGCCGCAGCGATACGGCGGCATCATCGCCTTCGCGGTAACAGGCCGCGGATGAACGCGAGGTAGTCCGCGATGCGCGGGGCGTTTCGGCCGGCGTCCAGATCGGGGTTATAGATGACACAGCTCGCGCCGAGACATCCGGGCACACTTAGGCACGTCGCGGTGAGCCGTTCGAGCTGAGCCCAGCTGAGCCCCCCGGGTTGCGGATAGTCGACCGCCGGGAGCGACGCGGTATCAAGGACGTCGAGGTCTACATGGCACCACCATCCGGCCGGCGCCGTGGCGGCACTGTCACGGATGTGGTCGACGACGTCACGGTATTGGGCTGGCTCGGACACAGCGACAAGTTCGGCACCGCTGATGTAATGCGCCACCAGTCCGCGGACGCTGGGTTGTTCCGCTTCGGCCAGCTCCGCTTGGTCGCGTGGACCGAGGACGATCAACTGCTCCCGCTTCACGCAGGGCAGCTGCGGCGCCAGCGCGTCGGGGCCGGGATACAAGCCGAGGGCCAGACCGATCTCACAATCTGATGCTTCACCGGAGGTGCGGTAGGGGTCCCAGGCGTCCTCGTGGCCATCGATGAAAACCAGACCCGCGCCGCCCTCCTGCAGGGCGGCGATCAGCGGTGCAACCAGGACGGGGCAGTCGCCCGCGACGACCAGCGGCGGTGTCCGGGCTTTCCACGCCGTCGACAGGGCGGCCGCGGTGTCAACGATCATCGATGTGAGGGCCGATTCGCTGAGCAAGCCCGATGGTCCGCGCGCGGTGGTGATCCCATCGACCCCAACCCAGGTGGCAACGGGGTTGGGCAGCCGGTGTTCCAGGCCGGCATCGCGAATCACGCGGGGCATGCGCGCGACGCCGCCGGGTAGGCCGGCGGCATTGAACGGCACGTAGATCACCGCGGTGCGGTCATCGAGTCGGTCGTCAACTGGATCGCTCATGTGGGTTGTCCCGCTGGGCGCGGTTATCCACCACTAACGCGGGGCACCTCACACCGGGTTGTCAAAGACCGTCGTCCCTACCCCGGGGGGGCCGTAGTCGATATACACCGGTTGGAATAGGAAGGGCAGAAAGCCGGTATTCATCTGGCCGGACGAAATAACGGTCGGGCGGTAGTCGTTCGTATTGTAATGGTACAGCAGGTCGCCGCTGGGGCTGAAGACCTCGATGTCGGTGTTCGCGGGCAGGGTTCCGGACCCGATCACATATGACGGGATGGTTCCCATTACTCCACCGGAATCGATTATCGAGGGAACGGGTATTTGCGGCGCACCATTAACCGACACGTAGAGGGTGGTAATCGGCGATCCGGCAACCTCGACTCTGGGAGTTAGTGGGTTGGGGCCGAACTGCAGCTCACCGCCGGGCATGTCGATCAGCACACCCTGATTGAGGTCGCCGGGCAACGCCCTGGTCGGAATGCTGGGGCCCGGGCCCACCGCATTCGGCCCAACGCCCAAGACGCCGTCTACGCCGACGGTGCCGAAATAGGCTTCGAACGGGGTTATTGTTGGATCGGTCAAAAAGGCGCTGATATATGTCGAAATGGCGAAAGGAGATGTTGGGATCGAAAAGAGGACCACGTTAACGCCGGTCGGCGCGGTGACGATTCCATTCCCGAAATCCACCGTCGTATTATACGTGGCGAAGAGATAGTACAGACCCCCGCTATAACCGCTGATGTTTAATCCAGTTGGGAGGCCCATGTGAAGTATTCCTAGGATTCCTCCGACATCGTCGGGTGAGACAACAAGACCAGCGGATCCGGTGTCGACCAAGATGGTTGAGGTCGGTCCGCCGTTAACGTTGGCGTCTACCGCCGGCTCAGGGACCTTGATCGTCTCCAGCGCGACGGTTCTGCCGTCCCCACCCAGCCCACTGACGCCGTAGTTGCCGAACAACAAGCCGCCGCGGCCTCCGGTGCCGCCGTTGCCACGATCGACACCGACTCCGTCGCCGAGGCCGCCGGTTCCGCCATTCGCTCCCAAACCGAGCAGGCCCGCGGCACCGCCGGGTCCGCCGGGTCCACCACTCATCCCGGGGATGTCCGAGGCGCCTCCGGGCCCACCGAGCCCACCGTTACCGAGCAGCCAGCCGCCGTTGCCGCCGGCTCCCCCGGCTGCGTTGGGTCCGCCGGCTCCCCCGGCGCCGCCATTGCCGATCAGCCCCGCGGCACCGCCGGCGCCACCGCCGACCCCCGACGCCGTCGCGGAATAGCCAGCGCCGCCATTGCCATACAACAGTCCGCCAGACCCACCATTCGGACTCGCGGCCGTGCCGTTTGCTCCATGGCCGATCAGCGGGCGCCCCAACAACGTCTGGGTGGGTGCATTCACCGCACCCAGCAGATCCTGATGCGCCGTCTGCAACTGCGACGCGACGGTCGTCTCCGCGGCCGCATACGATCCGGCCGCCGAACTCAGCGTCAGCACAAACTGTTGATGAAACGCGCTGACCTGCGTGCTCAGCGCCTGGTACTCCTGGCCGAACCCGGCAAATAGCGCGGCCAACGCCGCCGATACCTCATCGGCGCCAGCCGCCGCTAGTCCGGTGGTCGAGACGGCAGCCGCGGCATTCGCCGCACGCAGTGTCGAAGCGATGATCTCCAAGTCGGCCGCCGCGGAGGTCACAAACTCGGGAGCCACGACCAGAAGTGACACGCCGCCCCTCCGCTCGATCACCGATCCCTGTGCGCATACAGCGTAGCCAGATCCAGTCCTTGCATCTCGGGTTTCCACGCACTGGTAACAAGCCGCATCACCTACCCACACCCGACGCACGCCCGGCCCGGCAGCACTGGAAAGGGGCGCGACTCGTAATGAGTTCGCAGACACGAAGAATGGAATATGGCTATCCGAAATCCCTGAGTTACAGTGCTGGTATATGCCACTGAAGAGCGTGAAAGTACGAGGAGGGCGGCCGACATGCCCAGGTACCGACTACCGGACCTGACGTCTAGCTATGCCGACTTCGACGGGCTGGACGGAAGTCGATGACCGGCAAGCTCGTCGACCGGGTTCACGCCATCAACTGGAACCGGCTGCTCGACGCCAAGGACTTGCAGGTCTGGGAACGCTTGACCGGCAACTTTTGGCTGCCGGAGAAGATCCCGCTGTCCAACGACTTGGCGTCGTGGCAGACGCTGACGGCCACCGAACAACAGACGACGATCCGGGTGTTCACCGGCCTGACCCTGCTTGACACCGCGCAGGCGACTGTGGGAGCGGTGGCCATGATCGACGACGCCGTCACCCCTCACGAAGAGGCGGTCCTGACCAACATGGCGTTCATGGAGTCGGTGCACGCCAAGAGCTACAGCTCGATCTTCTCGACACTGTGCTCGACCAAGCAGATCGATGACGCGTTCGACTGGTCGGAACTGAACCCTCACCTGCAGCGAAAGGCGCAGATCATCGTCGACTACTACCGCGGTGATGACGCGCTCAAGCGCAAGGCATCGTCGGTAATGCTGGAGTCGTTTCTGTTCTACTCCGGCTTCTACTTGCCCATGTACTGGTCGTCGCGGGGCAAGCTCACCAACACCGCCGACCTGATCCGGCTGATCATCCGCGACGAAGCCGTCCACGGCTACTACATCGGCTACAAGTGCCAACGCGGTTTGGCCGAACTGACCGACTCCGAGCGGGCCGAGCACCGCGAATACACCTATGAGCTGCTGCACACGCTGTACGGCAACGAGATCGACTATGCGCACGACTTGTACGACGAGTTGGGCTGGACCGACGACGTTCTGCCCTACATGCGCTACAACGCAAACAAGGCGCTAGCCAACCTCGGCTACGAGCCCGCGTTCGATCACGACACTTGCCAGGTGAACCCGGCGTTGCGTGCAGCCCTCGATCCCGGTGCGGGTGAGAATCACGACTTTTTCTCCGGTTCGGGAAGCTCGTATGTCGTGGGCACCCACCAAGCCACCACCGACACCGACTGGGACTTCTGATGGCCCAGGAACCAGAAGGTCGCGGGGCCCGGCTCACGCACGTTAGCCGGGGGCACCCGGGGACCGAGCAGCGCCGGACCCGAGTGATCTGCTAGCTTGACTCTCGCCAGCCATCGTCGCCGCCAGTAGCGCGATGGCCTATGTTTGTCGTCGACTCGGATATCACGGCAATCATCTCTCGTCTACGGCCGCCAGTGCCGCAATCTGCCCCGGAGGATTTTCTACGTGCGTATCAAGATGTTCGTGCTTGTCACGGCTGTCGTTCTGTTTGGTTGTCCCGGTGTGGCCGCGGCTGCGCCCAAGACCTACTGTGAGAACCTGAAAGGCACCGACACGGGCCAGGTGTGCCAGATTCAGACAACCGACCCCGGCTACAACATCAACATCAGCCTGCCGAACTTCTACCCCGACCAGAAGTCGCTGGAAAGCTACGTCAACCAGACCCAGGACGAATTCCTCAACGTAGCCAAGTCGTCTACCCCACGCGACGTGCCCTACCAGTTGGATATCACCTCGACCACGTACGGGTCGGAGGTACCGCCGCGCGGTACCCAGGCCGTGGTGCTCAAGGTCTACAAGAACGTGGGGGGCGCGCACCCGCAAACCGCGTACAAGTCGTTCAATTGGGACCAGGGCTTTCGCAAGCCGATCACTTACGACACGTTGTGGCGGCCCGAGACCGATCCGCTGCCGGTGATCTTTCCCATCGTGCAAAGTGAAGTGCAGAAACAGGCGGAACAGCCGGTGCCGATCGCGCCGAGTGTTGGTCTGGACCCGGCCAACTACCAGAATTTCGCTATCACGAATGATGGGGTGATTTTCTTCTTCAGCCAGGGTCAGCTGCTGCCCGAAGCAGCCGGCGTCATCCAGGTTCTGGTCCCGCGCTCCGCGATCGACTCGATGCTGGCCTAGCCGTGGCTCGGTTGCGGCCCCCCAACCGGCGCTCAAACCCCGGCGAACCAAGCGGTCGTCACCCCGCGGATCTGGGGTGGCGGAAGGTGGGTGCTCGGTGTGCCGAGTTGACCGACTTTGACCGTCCACACCGGAGCCGCGCGGTCGATGCAGGTGCCGGGGCCCTGGCTGGGTAACCACAGCACCGCGAGGTTCGCGCTGGGGTCGCCGCACCCGTAGACGCCGACGTACCCGTCATCGCGCCCGCCCCAGGCGCCGCCGTTGCGTAGCAGGCAACGTGTGCCGTCATCGAGGACCAGCGCGAACGGGTCTGGTGTAGCGATGGGCCGCACCGGCGGGAGCGGACCGTCATAGGTCACCCGATGCAGCCGCTTGCCCCACGGGTTATCCACGCACAGCAGCGACCCGGGCGTCGACGGCCAGCAGGTGCCGGCGCCGGCGGCGCTGGGCGAACAGTAGTAGATGTTGTCGGCCGTCGCCGACGGCGATGGCCTCGTGCAGTCGCTGGCTGCGGTGACATTGCCTTGCGCA
Organism: Mycobacterium decipiens; assembly: GCF_963853665.1. Lineage (NCBI taxonomy): Bacteria > Bacillati > Actinomycetota > Actinomycetes > Mycobacteriales > Mycobacteriaceae > Mycobacterium > Mycobacterium decipiens. The sequence continues at coordinate 2,841,656 of NZ_OY970459.1, read as the reverse complement.
GGTGCCTCTCGGAAGCCATTGATCGGCTGGCCGTTGGACCCGACGGCCACCGCGGTGATCACCTGGGTGGGCGGCGGCGCGGCAACTGACGGTCCACGCGACGAGAAGACAGCCAACGCCATGACAGTGATCGACATCACGACAACTCGCCACCCAACGTCCACCGAGCCAACCCTTCGTCCCCACAAAAGCCCTGTACTAGCGCACACTACCGCGCGTGTCGAAATTCCTTCATTTGTGAATTGCACATCTAATCCCGTGTGCGCCAATGCCTTCGCATCGCCAACTTGGCCAACACCTCGACCACCAACCTCGGCGGCTATGGGTCAATAGCTCAAAAATCGAGGCTAGGGAATCTATGGCACGGTGCGGGTTTCAGTGCTAGACAGCCTTGGTGCGGTGGTCGGCCCGCGGACTGGAGGATGTGCGATCCACAAGCTTGGTTTCTGGAGTGTTGTCATGCTCGGGATCAACTCGATAATCGGAGCCGGCATCTTCCTCACTCCAGGTGCGGTGATCGAGCTCGCCGGACCCTTCGCACCGATCGCCTACGTTTTGGCTGGTCTTTTCGCTGGCGTAATGGCGATCGTCTTTGCAACGGCGGCGAGGTACGTCAGAACGAACGGTGCCTCGTATGCCTACACCACGGCCGCATTTGGGCGCCGGATCGGTATCTACGTCGGTGTCACCCACGCCATTACCGCTTCTATCGCATGGGGGGTGCTTGCGTCCCTGTTCGTCTCGACGCTGTTGCGAGTGGCCTTCCCCGAAAAGGCCTGGGCCGACACCGACCAACTGTTCAGCGTGAAGACGCTGACGTTTGTCGGCTTTATCGGTGTGCTGCTAACGATCAATCTCTTCGGGAACCGAGCGATCAAGTGGGCGAACGGAACCTCAACCGTGGGAAAGGCATTCGCGCTCTCGGCCTTCATAGTCGGCGGACTGTGGATCATCGCCACGCGGCACGTGAACAACTATGCAACGGCGTGGTCGGCGTACAGCGCGACACCGTACTCGTTGCTCGGCGTCGCCGAAATTGGCAAAAGCACCTTCTCGAGTTTGGCGCTGGCCACGATCGTCGCGTTGTACGCATTCACCGGTTTCGAATCGATCGCCAACGCCGCCGAGGAAATGGATGCACCGGACCGGAACCTGCCCAGAGCCATACCAATAGCGATCTTCTCTGTCGGCGTGATCTACCTGCTCGCGCTAGCGGTAGCGATGTTGTTGGGATCGGACAAGATTGTCGCCTCCCGCGACACTGTGAAACTGGCCGCGGCCATCGGAAACGATACCTTCCGAACGATCGTCGTCGTCGGGGCTTTGGTATCGATGTTCGGCATTAATGTCGCCGCCTCGTTCGGTGCTCCGCGGCTGTGGACCGCGCTCGCGGACGGCTGCGTGCTGCCGACAAGCTTGTCGCGCAAGAACCAATACGATGTGCCGATGGTTGCCTTCGCGATCACAGCGTCGTTGGCGCTCGCATTTCCACTGGCACTTCGGTTCGACAACCTGCACCTGACCGGCCTGGCGGTGATCGCACGATTCGTTCAGTTCATCATCGTGCCGATTGCGCTCATCGCCTTGGCGCGTTCCCAGGCGGCCGAGCATGCGGCGGTGAAGCGAAATGCGTTCACCGACAAGGTGTTACCAATCGTTGCGGTCGTGATCTCGGTTGGGCTGGCAGTGTCCTTCGATTACCGGTCCATCTTTCTCGCGGGGCGCGGCCCAAACTACTTCTCGATTGCATTGATCGTGATCACGTTCATCGTCGTACCGGCGACGGCTTACCTCCACTACTACAGAATCATTCGCCGGGTCGGCGGTTCGTCGAGCACTCGCTAGCTCCGGTTGGCCCTGCGCCCGAACGGGAGAACACAACGGCAAGCGACGGCGGGGCAAGTTGGGTCGGTGCGGGCAGGATTTCGACCTGCATGCCCGGATCGGCGGCGCGGGCAAGCGTCTCCAACGCCGACGGGCTATAGGCACGAAGTGCGCTGATGAAGCCGTCGTGCAGGCTCGACCGCATCGACGACCACGGCAGCAGCAGTAGGTTGAGCGGCAGCAGCAGCGCCGACGAGAGCGCGAACGACAACGGCGTCTGCCGTTTGAGGTCGATGACCAGAAAGCGCTTCCCAACCCGGGTGGCCTCGGCGATGGCCCGACAGGCGACCGCGGGCGGCAGGTGGTGAAATGCCAGCGCGAAGACCGTCAGGTGATAGCTATCGTCCTCCGCGTCGATTCCGGTGGCGTCGATCACTTGGGTGCGCGCCCGCGGATGGGTCCCCAGCTCCCCCGCGGCGATGTTGGCCACCGAGGTCGGATCCAGATCGCTGATCGTGACGGTCGCGGTCGGGTGTAGCTCGAGGATCTTCGCCGAGAGTTTGCCATGACCCGCACCAAGCTCCAGGATGCGCGGACGGGGTATGTCGGAGACAAGTTTCAGCGCTGCGCGGGCGAACTTCTCGTGCAGGTGGGTCATGGTGCCGACCCGATCGAGCACCCGGATGATCTTCTGCTTGACCTCGTCGGGCACGTCGTCGCGGTCGAGATACTCCAGCGCATCGGTTTGGAACCGACGATCCAGCCAGGATGCCCCGGGCCCACCCCTTGGCATCGTTGCAATCGCAAGTTCAGGCATATTCGCCCCGCCCATGGCAGCTCACCTCCTCGTCCCCTGTGCGCAATGTTATGAGAACGACGACCGCTCCGAGGCGAAGTGGTCACCCGGGAATCCCCTGTCGACTGCTATCGTGCCTTGTTTATGCCCGAGATGGATCGTCGCAGCATGATGCTGATGACGGGTATCGGTGCGCTGGCAGCTTCGGTTCCCCTCCCGGAGGCCCGGGCTTTGCCGTCCCCACCTGATGCGCCGTCGCCCAGTGGCCAATCGGTGACCTACCTCTTCCAGGACGAGTTTGATGGACCGGCCGGCTCGGCCCCGGACCCGTCGAAGTGGACGGTCGCGCGAGCTCGTGAGCGCATCAAGGATCCGACGTTCTGGGAGCTACCCGAGAACATCGGGCAATACCGCGACGACCGACAAAACGTGTTCCTCGATGGCAAGTCCAACCTGGTAATCCGTGCCGCAAAAGAAGGCAGCACCTACTACAGCGGCAAAATTCAAAGCCCGTGGCGGGGAGGCGTCGGCCACACCTGGGAAGCTCGAATCAAACTGGATTGCCTCACCGCCGGTTGCTGGCCCGCCTGGTGGTTGTCCAATGAGGACCGTGGCGGCGAGATCGACATTCTCGAGTGGTACGGCAACCGTAACTGGCCTTCGGCAACCACCGTCCATGCGAAATCGAATGGTTCGGAATGGAAGACCCGCAACATTGCGGTGGACAGCGGGTGGCACACCTGGCGATGCCAGTGGGACCAAGCCGGTATGCGCTTCTGGGAGGATTACGTTGATGGCGCGCAACCGTACTTCACCGTTCCGGCGAACTCCCTGCCGGACTGGCCCTTTAACGAATCCGGCTACACGGTGTTTCCGGTCCTGAATTTGGCGGTCGCTGGTTCCGGTGGCGGTGATCCTGGGCCAGGGAGCTACCCCGCACAAATGCTCGTCGACTGGGTGCGTGTCTGGTAGGACGCGGACCGCGCGGGTTGCCACTACGGCAGCGCTACTATTGCCATAGTGATAAGTCGATCGTGGAGGCAGCTACGTGCCACCGAGTAATCAGCCGCGGCGTGACAAACTGACCGATGTCGCCGCCGAGCTAGTGGCCATGCATGGCTTGCATGGCCTATCGCACCGTGCAGTGGACGAGGCCGCCGAAGTACCGCGCGGGACCACGTCCAACTACTTTCGTTCCCGCGAAGCGTTGGTGGCGGCGACGGTTCAGCGCATCGTCGACCTGCACTTCGCCTTGATCACGGAGTTGCGCGCCCAGTACGCAGCGGCGGATCGAACCGTCAGCGTCCCAGACTTTCTAGGCGACGTGGTCGATCACGCGCTGACGCGTTTTCCCGGGCGCTATCTCGCGATGCTTGAACTGGCGCTGGAGTGCGCTCGAAAGCCTGATATGCGTCAGGAGCTCGACCGCATCACCGATGACGCCATGAGACTGACGCGCGACGCGCATCGTGTGAACGACTGCGAACCGTCGCAGGACGACATCGAGCTGCTCGGCACCTTCTACAACGGGGTGCTGTTCACCTCGCTAGTTATGCCCCACACCCTGGGTGGTCGCAGCCCCGGCGAGATCACACGCAGCATGGTTCGGAAAGTTCTTGAACCAAGTGCTGCCCAGCTATCACCTGCGACCAACGGCGCCACCGCGGTTGGCCGACCCACCGGCCGGCAGCGCGCTAGCGCCGGGCAGTCGGGCAGCTAGGTCGGCCAGGAGCCGATCTACGCCGATCGGTCGTCCGCGGTAGCCGATGTGTGCGTCGGGGCGGATGACGAATACGCATTGCGACTTGACCCCGTACTGAGCGTGCGCTGACCGATCCGGATCAGCAAGTGCCAGCGGGTGGTCGACGAAACGTTCGGCACTGATAACGCGCGCCCGCACCAGCCCGGGGTAGGCGTGTTCGACTTGTTCGGCAATTCGGCAGAGCTCCACGGCGGGTCGCGCTTGTTCGTCGAACCCGGTGAACAGCAAAACGGTGTGATGGGTGCCTCGGAATGTCTCGTAGAGGCGGCCCGGTTTCCCGCCGGAGAACATGTCGGCCTCTCGTGCCCGGTCGCCCGGTGCGGGGGCATCAGCCCAGGTAACCTTGCCCGATTGCCGGGGACCGTCCTGAGCATTGAGCGGACTGTCCGGGTAATGCAGCCGCAACTGCGCCAATGTGCCGACGAACCATCGACGCACTGCGCGTCGAGTGAGTACTCGCGTCGCAACCGTTGGGCCCAGCCAACCACGGGCGATCGTCGATATCGGGTTGCGCCCCAGCAGAGCTGAGAACAACCGGTCGGTCGTCTTGAGCAACTGGATGCCCACGGGGTGACGCTCGGCCTCGTAGCTGTCCAGTAGTGCCGGATCGCAGATACCACGTTCGACCAGGGCAAGCTTCCAGGCCAGGTTGTAGGCGTCCTGGATACCGGTGTTCATGCCCTGGGCCCCGGCGGGGCTGTGCACGTGTGCGGCGTCCCCGACCAAGAAGACACGGTCCTGGCGATAGATGGGCACGACGCGGCTGTGCACCCGATACCGGGTCACCCAGTAGTCCTCGACGACCCTGGCCGGGAAGGGCACCCGCTTGTCGAGCATCGCCTGGAACTCTTCCCGGGTTGGCTCGCAGTACTCGGCGCCGGGTCCCTCCTGTCGCGGGGGGACCCCCGGTGCGACATTGCCGAAGATGCGGTATCTGTTCTCGCCTGGCATGGAAAACGCCGCGAAAATGCCTGCCGAAGTGGGAAATCCGTACAGGCCGCCGTGTGGTAGGTCCCAATCGAGTTTGGCGTCAGCCATGATGAACTCGTCGTGATAAGTGGAGCCCGTGAAGGCGATGCCAGCTGCCTTGCGTACCGCACTGTGAGCGCCATCGCAGCCGATGACCCAGCGGCATTGCACCGTCTCGATTGATCCGTCGTCGCCGCGCAACGACGCCTGCACGGTGTCACCGTCTTGGCTCAGATCGATCAGTGCCCGGCCGCGGTCGATCGGGACACCCCGCGTGGTCAGCGACTCGCTGAGTATCCGCTCGGTGTCGTGCTGCGAGAGAGTGCGCAGGGCGGGATAGGCGGTGTGGTTCTGCGGTCCGGTCAACACGCCGGCGAGGTCAAGCTGCACCTTCTTTTTCTTGAACGCGATGGTGAGCGACGTGGCCGGATTGCCGGCCGCGAGTGCTTCGTCGATCACGCCCATGTCGTCGAAGATCTCCAGCGTGCGAGGCTGTACGACCAGTGCCCGCGACGTGCGCAGCGGCGCGGGCTCGCGGTCGATGATCCGCACCGCGACGCCGTGGCGCGTCAGTTCGTTTGCCATGGTCAAGCCCGTCGGTCCCGCACCTACGACGAGCGCCGTTATCAACTGTTCAGTCATCGCCCGACCAGCCTCCGTGGAAAGAATTCGTCAATTGGTGAATTGTTACTACAACTGTAGTACTATGAGCGACTTGAAGCAATGTCGGCCGGGTCACTCCCCCTGACGGATTGTTCAGCGGAAGCGCACGCCGATCAGCATCACCACGGCGGAGACGAACGCGGTAACGGTCCGCAGGTGGTTCCACGCCGTCCAGGTCGTGAAGTAGGCCTGCCACTCGCGGGCCGCATCGGCGGCTGACAACCCCGCCGGATTCACGCCGTCGAGATGGTTGTTGAGCGGCACGTTGACGGCGATCGTGATGATCGCGCCGAGGATCCCGAAGACCGCTCCCACCAGCACCCACCAGCTGCCGGGTTGGCGCAACTGGATCGCGGCCAACACGCCGACCACCAGAGCCAAGATCGTCGCACCGAAGTACGCCAGCAGAAACGCCGGATTGGAGTTGGCTTCGGCGTTGATACCGCGCATCGCGGTGATGGCCTCGATCGGATCGGTCCGGTCCAACCCGCGCATGATGAAGGTGGAGAACACAAACATCATTCCGCCCGATGCGGCGCTAGCGATCGCGGCCAGGGAGGTCAGGGCGACAAAGGGGCTCATGTTCATGACCGGAAGTAAACCCGGGACGGCGTGGTCGGTCCACCGTCGAGCCGGGATGTCCGGCACGGGCTGGCGCGGCCGTCATTTCGAGGACTGGCGCCACTCGCTGATCCTGCGGCCCAACGAATCGGCCGCGTTCGAGGCCGCCCGTCCCACGCCATCGACGATGCCGCCGAGTCCGTCGCGGATGCCGTTGATCAGCGGGTCGTTGGACTGGTCGAAGCCGTCTCTGTAATGCTTGGCGGCCGCGCCGAGGTCGTCGGAGAATTTGGCGTTTCGATCGTCGGCCCGACGCGGGTAGTCGCCGGCCAGCACCTTTGCGTATTCGCCGGAATCCACCCAGTCGGTCAAGGCGGCGGCCCGCAACACCGAGAACGGATGGGTCTGCAGCTCCAGGTTGAGCAGCTTGAGTAACCCATCGCGCATGTCGCCGGATCTCTCGTATTCCCGGGCCTGCGCCAAGAAGGCCTCCGAGTCCAGCTTGTCCAGCTGGCTGCCACCAGCGAGCTTCATTTCAACCCGGATCCCGGTGTCCAAATCCTGCGCGCACAGCAACCCGGCGCGGTCCCCGGACAGTTCCGATTTGCGCTGCCACTCCAACAGCGCGGCGACGATCGCACGCAACGCCCAGCCGCCGACCGGCAAGACGCCGAATGATCGCGCCAACCGCAGCAGATGCAACATCATCGTGCGGTACACCGCGTGACCGGACAGGGCGTGGCCGAGTTCGTGGCCCACCACGAACCGCATCTCGTCGTGCGTCATCAAGTCGTACATCCCCGACGTGATCACGATGAATGGCTTGTCGATCCCGATGGTGAAGGCATCCGGGCCCGGCGACTGCATCACATAAAGTTCGGGTCTCTCCGGCGCGTCCAGCACATCCACGCACTCGTCGAGCAGCGCGTCGAGGTCCGCGAACTGCCGCGGCCCGACACGCGCCGCGCTGGCCAGGTACAGCAGCCGGTGCTGACGCTCCCGCAGCATTCCGGACATCAGCTTCAAGATCTGGTCGAAGCCTTTGAGCCGGCGCAGCGCGGACAGGGCGGTCCGATCGGCGGGGTGCTCCCACGCTCGTGAGCTGATCTCGGGAAACATGCTGCGGGTGGTGGCGGGTGTCTGAGACATGGCGCGGTCCCCTCGTTCGTCCGGTCTTCAGAATACGGTGCTGCGCCGGGCGGGCTTCGCCGAAAACCTCAGCGCAACACCACAGGCAGGCCGTTGAGCCGGTTCAGCAGCGGCACCGGCAGGAGGCTCAGCTCCTCGGGTGCAATTGCTAGTCGCAGGTTGGGGAAGTGTTCGATGAGGTTGGCGATCGCGATCCGGGTTTCCATCCGGGCGAGGTGCGCGCCGAGGCAAAAGTGATTGCCTTTGCTGAACGCCAGATGATTGTTCGGGCTGCGGGTGATGTCGAAGAGGTCTGGATCGGCGAACTCGGCGGGGTCACGGTTGGCGGCGGCGAGCAGCACCATCACCATCGCCCCGCGCGGGATGGTAGTGCCGTGCAGGGTGATGTCTTCGGCGGCAAACGTGGTGGGCTCGGTGCCGCCAACCGTGCCGGTGAAACGGAGGATCTCCTCGACCGCGCTGCCGATCAGCTCGGGTTGCCGTTGCAGGCGGGAAAACTGGTCGGGGTGGGCCAACAGGGCAGCGACTCCGTTGGTGATCAGGTTATAGGTGGTTTCGTAGCCGGCGCCGATCAACAAAAACACCATCGCGATGACCTCGTCGTCGGACAGGCGCTCGCCCTCCTCGCAGGCGTGGATCAGCTCGGTCAGGATGTCTTCGCCAGGATCGGCGCGGCGCTGCTCGATCAGGTCGTGCAGTTGACCCCGTCGAGCATGATTTCGACGAAGTCGCGGAACCTGTAGCGGTCATTTTCGGGCACCCCGACCAATTCGTTGATCACCGTGGTCGGGACCGGCAGGGCATAGGCCTGTTGCAGGTCGATTTCCTGCCCGGACGTCATTTGGTCCAGCAGACCGCGCGTGACGCTCTCGACCCGTGCCTCGAGGTGGCTGATCGTGCGTGGGGTGAACGAATGGCTGACCAGCTTGCGCAGCCGCAGGTGTTCGGGGTCGTCCTTATAGATCATGGTGTCGGTGGTGAGCATGCGGATCGCTTTGGGCAGCGGCAGCGGTTGGGCTCCCGCGACGTGCCGGCGGATCCGCGGGTCGGTGACCAGGTTCAGGCAGTCGTGGTGCCGGGACACGAAATAGACATCGCGTTCCTCGACAAACTTCAGCCTGCCCCGATAAACCGGTGCGTGGCGGCGCATCCACTCGTAGTAGCGGTGCTGATTGGCATTGAACTCTTCACTTCCGACGGTGATCGGGTGGTGAATCGTCAAGTTGTCGGTCGACGTGGTCATCTGCGGCCCTTGTCATTAGGTAGCGAAATGACGGAAGGGCTGCTCACTCGATAAAAGCCATCATCTCGGCCGTCAGATCGCCGACGCTGTGCTCACAATTCTCACTGTAGTTAAAGGTGGGTTGGCCGGTAGGGGCCATCGTTTGCCCGTGGGCTGCACCGGGTGGGCATAGCTCGGCTAGGCACGGTCTTCGCCCAAATGGAAACACGGATCGCGGGCGGCAATCCGATCAACCGATTTACGAACTTGAGATCGGCGGCCGACTCCCCGAGCTACCGCTGGCCACCATCCCGGTCAGGAGGCGCCTGACCGGTTTGCCCGTCGACGTTCACCGATCGCGACAGGTGCCGGTATTCGCGGCTCACTCTTCAGGCGGGTGTGTCGCTGCCGTGGCATGCCCTGAAGTCGCGGCCGCCGACGGCGACGTCGCCACCTCGTTCGGCGGCGCGCTGCCGCCCCAGAAACGCAGGATGGCGGCGCATCTCTTCCTGAACCCGCTTTTCGCGCTGCTGAGCTGCAACCCACACCGGGTGGGACTCAAGGAAAATCACCGTTGCCTCTGCCGCTTTCGCCACGATTGTCATCGCCTCTCAGATCAACGCAACTCACCCGCACTGGGGGTGCAACACCAAATGCTGGCTCGGTGTTTTCACCCTTGTAGTCCAGGATTGCCACAAAGCTGTGACCTAGCCGTGTCTTTTGATGAGAATCAGCCGTGAATTCGCTGAAAATCCGCACCGGTGTAAACGCGGGTGTTCGAAAAATCACCCATCGCACGAATTCAACCGGATCTTCTGCCCAGCTCCGCGGAGAGGCAACGACCGGTGAAGAGCGTTTGTGCCCTGCTTGTTAGGACGCCTAAACGATGGGTGCCGGGGGGCGATAACCGGACCACCGTGTCAGGCACGACGGGTAAGCAGAGCAACCGCACTCCAAGCCCGATTACCCGGGTGGCGCGGATCCGGCTGGGGCAACCAGGCAGCCGGACGCATCGATATCGGCAAGCGATGGAGCCGGCGGGCCGCCGAAAACAGCGACTCGGCCTCGATGACGAGCCAACCGAGTTCTTCAAAGTAGGCCAACCCGTTCTCAGGCGCGAACTTGAAGGGCGCATTCTGCAGCATGCCGGCCATCTTCTTGTTCATCAGGTTCTTGAGGCCCGGGCCGGCGAAGTCGAGCATCCACCAGCCGACCTCGGGTTGCTTGATCGCCTCGGAAAGCGCGACGACATCGCGATCGTCGAGGTACATCAACAAGCCCTCGGTTAGCACTAGCGCCTTGGATGCGCCGTCCAGCGCACTTCTGAAGAATGCGTCGCGGGCGCGAGCATCGGCCAGATCGACGGCCATCCGGGTTAACCGGCAGGTGGGTGCCTGGTCGGCAAGCAGCTGCGTTTTTTCCGTGAGCAACTGCGGCAGATCAGCCTCCACCCAGGTGAAATCGGACGGAAGGTCCAAACGATACGGGCGGGTGTCCAATCCGGCGGCCAAGTTCAACACCCGGTCACAGCCGCCGGCGATCGCTTCGACAATGACGTCGTCGATGATCTTGGTGCGGGCGACAAGCCACCAACCGCTGCGCGCCATCCGTGGAACCCGGGCGACGATGGCACGGCCCTGCTCACCGGCCAGTCGCTCGGCAAGCGGGTCACTGAACAACGCATCTGGCCGTGCCGATTCGGTTGCTCGATGCAACGCCGTCCACCGGGCCGTATCCGAAACATGGGTGATGGTGTGCCCAGATCCTGACATGTGTTGCGTTATAGCACTCGCCACCCCAACGCGTCTCCCGTCGGCGTACTGGCGGTACGGTGCGGTAATGCCGGATCGAAACCGCCGCTTTCTGCTGCGCGAACGCCCCACCGGACGCATCGGCCCGGACACCTTCGAGCTCAGCGAACAAGCGGTGCCCGAGATCGGCGACGGCGAGGCGCTGGTACGCGTCGATTGGATCTCGTTGGATCCGGCGAACCGCGCGTGGATCAACGACACGCCGACGTACCTGCCGCCGGTCGGCATCGGCGCGGTCATGCGTGGCCTCGGGCTCGGCGAGGTTGTCGCGTCGAAGAATCCGAAATACCCGGTTGGCCAGACGGTGCAGGGTCTGATCGGCTGGCAGGAGTACGCGATCGTCTCGGATGCGATGCCGTTGTTGCCGGTCGAGGTCGCCGAGGGCGTCTCGCCGAGTGCCTACCTGGGTGCGCTCGGGATGACCGGGCTCACCGCGTGGATCGGGATCCGCGACATCGGCAAGCCGCAGCCGGGCGAGACAGTCGTGGTCTCGGCCGCGGCGGGTGCGGTCGGCTCGGTGGCAGGCCAGCTCGCCAAGGCTGACGGCGCGCGCGTCGTCGGGATCGCCGGCGGCGCCGAGAAGTGCGCTCTGTTGACCGACCGGCTCGGCTTCGATGCGGCCGTCGACCACCGCGCTCCCGATTGGGCCGCCAAACTCGCCGCGGCGACGCCCAACGGCATCGACGTCGACTTCGAAAACGTCGGCGGCGACATCATGGACGCGATCTTCGCGCGCCTCAACGTCCGCGCGCGGGTCGCGCTGTGCGGCCTGATCTCCGGCTACAACTCGGTCGACCCGCCGCCGGGACCACGCGCGTTCGGCAAGCTGCTCATTGCGCGGGCGACGGTGCAGGGCTTCATCGTTGGGGACCACTTCGGCCGCTCGCCGGAGGCGGTCGCCGAGATCGCCGGCCTGATCGCCGAGGGCGAACTCAAACCGCTCGAGACCGTCGTCGAAGGCTTCGAGCAGCTGCCGACGGCAATCAACATGCTGTTCGACGGCAAGAACGTCGGCAAGCTTGTGGTCAAGATGTCCGGCTAGGCATGGTGCGGCGATGCGGGTCGGCTAGGTAGCCGTCCAGGAAGTCGTGTAGCGCAGGTGCCAGAGCGTTAGCGCTCGAACCATGTAGCTTGGCAAGCAGGATAAGGCCCTGGTAGTGGGCGAATAGGGCATGCGCGAGCCGGTCCGGGTCGACGCCGTTGCGAAGCATGTTGTGTGCGGCAGCCTCGCGACAGGTTGCTGCTAGGTGTTCTTCGAGCGCGGCCAACCGCGCGGCGAGGTGGATGCGCACCGCTTCGTCGGTGGTAGCCAACTCAGCGGCCATGTTGCCGAACGGGCAGCCGACGAAGCGTCCGAACTGACCGTGCAGTGCGGTCTGGATGGCACTGATGGCGTCTGGTATCGCGAGCAGCAGCTCGGCCGGTGTGGCACCGGGCTCGCTGGTCAGCCGGGCTAGAAATGCCTGCATGTGCAGGTCAATTACCGCTTTCGCCAAGTCAGCTTTCGACGAGAAGTAGTGGTAGAAGCTGCCTTTGCGAACATCGGCCGCGGCGCAAAGTTCCTCTACACCCACATCGTGGTAGCTGCGTTCGAGGAACAGCCGTGCCGCGACTGACACGATGCGATCACGAGCATCCGAGGTTCGCGGCACCCAGCCAGCGTATCCGATAGTTGACTGGTCGGTCAAACATCCGATACGTTGTGGGAAATCTTGACGTGTCCGTGACGTGCTGGAGCGCAGCCCACTATCGAATGGAGATAGCAGCAATGAGTTCGTCCACCTTGGAGGTTTTCCGTACACCCGATTCGCGGTTCGAGCAACTTCCGGGATATGGCTTCGCACCCAACTACCTGGACGTCGACGGATTGCGGATGCACTATCTGGACGAGGGGCCACGCGAGGGATCGCCTGTCGTGTGCTTTCACGGCGAGCCGACCTGGGCGTACCTGTATCGCAAGATGCTGCCGCCGCTCGTCGCGGCGGGGCACCGGGTCATCGTGCCCGACTACGCCGGCTTCGGACGATCCGACAAGCCCACGGACCGCCGCTGGTACACCTTCGACCGGCACAGCGAGCTGGTCGCGAAGGTGTTGGGTGCGCTCGACGTGCACAACGCAACTGTTGTCGTGCAGGACTGGGGCGGCCCGATCGGACTGCGCTGGGCAACAGAGAATGCCGCCAGGGTTGACGCGCTGATGATCATGAATACCGGTTTGTTCGTCGGGCAGGTGTCCAAAGGATTCTTGGCCTGGCGTGCCTTCGCGGAAAAGAACCCGGATCTGCCGGTGGGTGTCGTAATCCAGGGCGCCACGACGAGTCAGCTGCCCGACGACATCGTCGCCGCGTACGACGCGCCGTTTCCCACGGTTGAGTCAAAGGCTGGCGCCGCGCAGTTTCCGCTGCTGGTCCCGACTGCCGAAGACGGTCCGGGTGCGAACGAGATGCGGACGGTCATCGATGAGCTCTCCCGGTGGAATAAGCCGGCCCTCGTTGCATTTTCCGACACGGACCCGGTCTTTGCGTATCCGAAGTCGGGGCAAGCCTTTTGTGACTTGATACCCACCGCGGGCGAGCAGGTGAGGATTGCGGGCGCGGCGCACTTCCTACAGGAAGACCGGGGTGAGCAACTCGCCGAGCATCTGCTCACTCTGCTCACCAGCGTCCACCCGGTCACACCGTAGCGACGCGCTAGAGCCGAAAACCATTGTGGTCCAGCATGTCCGATGAGGTGATCGTCGGGACGCTGAGTTTGTGTCAGGTTGCGTCATTGCGCGTGGAAACTGGTGGGGTGTCAATGCTTTCGTTGCCGGCATGCGGTGATACCCAAGTGCTCGTCCGGAACGAGTCAGCCATATGAGTTCGGATGCTGCACTGGCGGGATACTGGCCGAGCCCATGGCCAGGTGAGGACGGCGGCCCACGCCGCACCCAAACACCGCACGGCACCTGCGGACTGGGCATCGCCGACGGTGAGCGCCTCGAGGTGATCAGCCGCGATGCCTACGCGGTGACGATGGTGGTGCTGCGCGATCCCGGCGAGGTGTACGTGCTGCGCCACACCCTGGGGCCGCGGCTGCTGGACAGCCCGTCGACTGGGTGGGTCGAACGCATCGACCCCGAGTCGTTGCGGCCACTGCAACGCTCGCCGGACCTGGCTGCCGGGCCGTTCTGGCCGGGGGGGTTGGCTGCCCACGCCAACGGATCGTTGTATACGGTTTTCGGCCGGTGGTGCCATCGCCTGGCGCCGGACTGCTCGGTGATCGCGAGCCGCAAACTGCCTCAACCGCGTCCGTACAACTCGTTCGTCATCCTCGCTGACGGGACGATCGTCACCAAAGATCTCGACCGCAAAGGCGCACAGCGCGCCCGACTGTCGCTGCTGGAACCCGAAAGCTTGCAGCCACGTTGCGCGGAGATCGAGTTGCCCGAGCGAACGATCGCACGACTGTCCAGCGACGGGCACACGATCTATGTGGTCGGGGTGACGACGGTGTATCGCTATGTCTGGGATCCCGCGGCCGAGCGGCTCGAGCGCGACGACGACTGGGTGCTTCGCTATTGCGGCAGATCAGACCATAGCTACGGATGGGATCCCGTCGTCGACGGCGGCCAGATGTGGTTTCTGAACAACGGTGACCACACCTACACTCACTCGATGCTCGGCGCAGGCGTGGCGCCGAGCGGCATTCAGCTGATCCGGGTCTCCCTCACGGACGTAACCGATCACGAATTCGTCGACGTGTGCGGCGCTGCACACGGTAGTGCGACCAACCCGCCGTTGTATGACGCCAAGCGCCGCATCGCGCTCGGCTACGACTCGGCCAACGGCGCACTAGCCGCCTGGCGCTTTGGTGATGCTGGGCTGCAACGCCTTTGGCAGCGCCCGTATGCTACGGCGACGCACATGGTCCGATTCGGTGATACCGGCGAGGTCGTCATCGACGACTATCACGCCGACCTGCCCCGGCTACGCACCCAGCGTCTGCGGCGACTCATGGCGTACGCGGGGCCACTGCTGAACAACCGTCACGTGCGCGCGGCCGGTGCCAGCCGCTGCTCGGATGATGTCGTCGTGATCGACATCGAAACCGGTCAAGAACGCGCGCGCGCCCGAGTCCCAAGCCTCTTCCAGGGCATCGTGTTTCCTGCGGTTGGATGGGGTCGCGATCTGTACTATCCGACGATCTCCAAGCTGGCGCGCGTCAGCGTTGTCTGACCTGCGCCCCGCCATCCGCCGAAACCGCCGTATCTTGGGTAAACGATGAGCAGCACGGATGTCGAGCAGGTTCTCCGCAGACAGCGGGTGCGTTCATTGCAAGCCGGGGCCATGCTTCGCGTCGGCGTCGTCATCATCATGATCGGCGCACTGCTAATCGACACCAACTCGACCCTATGGCCAGCGCAGACGGGCCTGCTTGCCAGCTACGCATTGATTGCGATCTGCGCGCTGAGGGTGGCGTTCTCCGCGACACGTGCCGTGTTTACCAGCGACAGAACACTGTTGATCCTCGCCTTGGTTGACGTCATGGCGGTGTTCGGCTTCAAGCTGTTGTCGCCGGGCGGATACATTCCGCTGTTTGTGATGGCGCTGCTGCCGCGGCTGGTCGCTGCCGAGTTGTCGTTGCGGCGGGCGGCTACCGTGCTGGCCTGCAGCTTCGTGATCTTCACCGGATCGCTTCTGCACGACCCGGTGATCGTGTCGCGCATTGGGCCGGCGGTAGCGGGGCTGATCGTGCTGATGTACGGATTTATCTGCAGCACAGCACTATTGGTGGTGTTCTTCCGGTTGCGCAATGTCGACGAAATGGCCAAACTGACCTCGTCCCGCGAAGAGCTACTCGCTGAGACGATGACCGCGTCGGAAGCGGAGCGGCGGCAGATCTCAGAATCCATCCACGACGGACCGCTGCAAGATGTGCTGGCCGCCCGCCGTGATATCGCCGACTTCCTGAAGCTCGCTCCGGACGCGCCCCTGAAGCATGCGCTGGCCAGCTTGCAGCACGCTTCCCGGCTCTTGCGTGAAGCGACCTTTGAGCTACACCCAGCCGTGCTAAACCAGGTTGGATTGGCCGCCGCGGTCGAGAAACTAGCCTCGGTCACCGCGGAGCGCTCGAACCTAGCCATCACCACTGAAATCGACTACCCGGGCTCGAATGTGATCGATCCCATCCTGTTCGGGGTGATTCGCGAATTGTTGTCCAACGTTGCCCGTCATTCGGGTGCCAGCGCGGCATCGGTGAAACTGGCCGTTGTCGACGGCGTGGCTCGTATCGACGTGGCAGACGACGGAATTGGGATCACTCGTGACGCCGCGGCGCGCCGTCTCGCGCTGGGCCATATCGGTCTGGCCTCACATCGCGCGCGGGTGGAGGCTGCCGGGGGCACGCTGAGCATCATCGATGAGCACGTGGGGGCACACCTTCGGGTTGAACTGCCGCTTCGGCACTGACCGCCACCGGCGCGAGATCGAGCCAGCCCTCGACGGGGAAGCCGGGCTCCACCAATTGGGGGGCGCATTCTCATCCTCTGGCTAACCGCTCAGCCGATAGGCACCGCCATCTTGGCGCGGCACCTTTAGATATCTGGCTTCGAGCGCGTGGGCCGGCCGCTATGAGGCGGTAAACGTGGTCGCCGCCAGCAGCTGATTACCCGAGGATCGGACATGCATTTCGCAGCTTTGCCTCCGGAGACCAACTCTGGCCGAATGTATTCCGGTCCCGGGCCCGGGTCCATGCTGGCGGCCGCGGCAGCATGGGGCGAGCTGGCCGACGAACTGCATACGGCCGCGGCCTCATACGCCTCGGTGATCTCTGCGTTGACCGGTGGGGTGTGGCTGGGGCCGGCATCGATATCGATGGCGGCCGCGGCTACCACCCATGTGGCGTGGTTAAGCGCCACAGCCGCTCAGGCTGGGCAGGCGCGTGCCCAAGCCAACGCTGCCGCGGCCGCCCATGCGGCAGCGTTCGCGATGACAGTGCCGCCGGGGAAGATCGCGGCAAACCGTGCCCTGCTGATGTCGCTGACCGCGACCAACTTCTTGGGGCAGAACAGCCCGGCGATCGCCGCCACCGAAGCCCGCTACGCCGAGATGTGGGCCCAGGACGTGGCCGCGATGTACGGCTACGCCGCCGCCTCGGCGGCGGCAGCGACATTGACGCCGTTCCCCCCGCCGCCGGCGACCACCAACCCGGCCGGGCTGGCCGGGCAGGCCGCCGCGGTTGCCCAGGCCGTCGGCACGGCACCAACCCGCGCACATATCGTCATATCGACGGGCTCCCGGGTAATTACCGCCGTGCCCCAGGCGCTGCAGCGGCTCGCGTCAATCACACCCGCACACTTGGTGCACGACGTGTTGGAGTTCGCCGCCGACATGACTGTCTTTGCGATCGTGCCCTCGTCGATCCTGAGTTCGTGCATGTCGGCGATAGGCGCGATGAATGGGCTCGCCGGGAGTGCCGGTACTGCGGCGAAGGCGATGGGGTCGGCTGGAGGCGCGCTGCGGTCCGCCGCCGGCGTGGTGGGAGCAGCCGGGCTGAGCGCGAGACCGGCGGCGATGCCGGCGGGCTTGGGCCGTGTTGCGTCAGTCGGAGCGTTGTCCGTGCCGCCGAGTTGGGCCGTCGCGGCCCCGGCGCAGGGCCCCGGCGCGGCCGCGTTGCCGGGTATCAGTCTGGGCGGCGCCCCGACAGTCATGGGAGGAGGACCCGGTATTCCCGGGATGCCGATGGCGACGAGCACCGGTCGGGATGGTGGCAACCCCCCTCCGCGATACGGGTTCCGTCCCACAGTGATGGCACGTCCGGTGTCAGCCGGATAGCAAAAGGCCTTTCGGCACAAGTCATTCCAGCAATCGACGCCGCATCGCCTCGGCGACCGCGGCTCCCCGGTCAGCGACACCAAGCTTCTCGTAGAGGCTTTGCACATGCGTCTTCACGGTGCTGGGAGCCAGATGAAGTCGCGACGCGATCTGCGGAACCGACAGCCCGTCGGCGATCATCGCCACCACCTGGCTCTCGCGATGGGTCAATACGGTCGACGCTCCTCTGGCCCGGCGTTTGACCTCACCGACCAGTCCCCCGGCTACCCCGGTGGGTAGATAGGTGGCGCCGCCGGAGCATCGGACCACGGCGTCGACGATCTCGTCGCTGTCGGATTCCTTGGTCAAATACCCCGAAGCGCCCTCGGCAATAGCCTTGTAAACGACCGAGCTGTCGTCAAAGGCGCTCAGCAGCACCACGTGGGTGGGCAACCCGTCCCGAGCTATCGCGTGGGTGACTTCAAGGCCGTCAAGCCCGGGCATCTGGTAGTCGAGCAGAGCTACCGCGGGCCGCAGTCTACGGATGGCGTCTAGCGCCGCGCGACCGTCGGTCACCTCGGCGAGGACCTCCACCCGCCCGCTGGCGTTCAGGGCGCGCACTACCCCCTGGCGCGTTACCGGGTGATCGTCGGCCACGACGACAGTGACGCGTTGATTGGGGTGGGCCATGGGCTGCTCCAAGCGATCTGGGAAAAAGCTCTGTGGGCCCGGCCGACAAGGCGGACGGGTGCCCTCCCATTGTTGCTTCCCAGACCGAATGGCGCGGCAGTTTGCGCACTACTGATAACGCTGGGCCACCGATGCCGACCCGACCGCGGGACGCCAAGTTGGAAATGTGTCCGCTAGGTTGTGCGTTGTACCTCGATGCGGTGCAGATCGGGTCCCAGCTCGATGCGACCGTCGAAATGTGCGGCTGCGCACGCTCGCCAGGCCTCCTCTTGACCCGGCGCGATCGGCGGCACGCAATGGGTGAGCACCAAGGTAGCTACCCTGGCGCGAGCCGCGGTCGAAGCCGCCTCTTCCACCGAGGAGTGGTAGTCGCAGATATCGCGCATGCGTTGCAGCGGCACAGCATTCAGAAGATCCTTGCGGATTACGGTGTGTACCAGCGCATCCGCGCCGGCGGTAAGCCGGTCAAGGCTGTTGCAGGGCACGGTGTCCCCGGCCAACACTACCGACACGCCGTCATGCTGCACGCGAAAGGCGATCGTCGGAGACACAGGTCGATGGTCGGTCGGTGCGACGAGGACCCGCACCCCGTTGTGGTCCCAAACCGTTCCCTCGGTGTGTTCGTACACGGCGACGGCGGGAGGCTGGGTCAGGTCGGCGTGGTGGGCAATCCGATAGCCGATGTCGGCGCCGAAGGCGGCCAATGTCGCCTCCACCGTGGCGGCGGTTCCCGGTGGGCCGATGATCGGCAACGGCGCCGGGTCGGGTCTAAATGTGCTGACCCACCGAGTGATCAGCACGTCACCGAGGTCCGCGATGTGGTCGCTGTGCAAATGGGTCACCAACAGCGCGGTCAGCGCGTTCGCCATCACACCAACCGCTGCAGCACGTTGCAGCACTCCCCTGCCGCAGTCCACCAGGAGTATTTGACCGCCCGCGCGCACCAGCGTCGACGGGCCCGCCCGCTGCGGATCCGGAATGGGGCTGCCGGTGCCGAGCAACGTAACTTCAATCACTCCACAGGTATGCCACAACCGGGGTCTCGGCGCCAGGGCGGCTCGGCGGTACCGTGCCGAAGTGCGGCGCCGTCCGGCCGAGCGCAGCGACTGCATTAAAGACTAACTGCAGCAGCATATTTCGTGTCCTGAGTGCACTCACGCGCTGGGCGCGCCGGACGCATAGGCCACGTTGTTCTCCCCCAATTGGGGGAGCGAATTTCATCCACCGAATCATACGTTCACCCGACGGAATTGCCGCTATCGCCGCTGGGTGCACGACGCGGTGGCACGCGTGATGGACCTGGGTCGGGCGGGTAGCGTTCCGCACATGTTCCGCATGACGGTCCAGGACGTGTTCTTCATTCGCAACCGCGGGATTGTGGCTACCGGCCGCGTTGAGTATGGGGAGCTGCGCATCGGTGACGAGGTCCGGATCAACGACGGCTCCGCCGTCAGGGTCGACGCCATCGAAGCCTTTCGCAAAAGGGTGGACACGGCGAAGGTCGGCGACAACGTGGGTCTGCTGTTCGCAAGGCTCACTAAGAGCGATGTGGCTGCCGGCGACGTGATCACCTCGACGGGTGTCTTCCTGGCGTAGGACGCGACCGAAAGCGGTGGGAGCAATCAGTTCGAGCACATATGCAAGTGTTTCTTAGTGAACGACCGGCGCTACGCCCGCGCGAGCTTCGTAGGGTGTGGCCGTGGAAACAATGGTCTGGCCGATGGAACAACGACGTCGCGGCCGCGTACTCGGCGACGAAGATCAATCTCTGCCAGGACTGCATCACTGACGAGGACGCCACCGTGTCGATCGACCGCACCCCTTCCGATGCCGCTGACGCGGTCCCGCACCTGCGTCGGGGTCTTGCCAACCGTCATATTCAGTTGATCGCGATCGGAGGCGCGATCGGCACCGGCCTCTTCATGGGATCCGGGCGAACGATCTCCCTCGCCGGTCCGGCGGTGCTGCTGGTGTACGGGATCATTGGCTTCTTCATATTCTTCGTGCTGCGCGCGATGGGCGAGCTGCTGCTGTCGAACCTGAACTACAAGTCGTTCGTCGACTTCACCGCCGACCTGTTGGGCCCTGCGGCGGGCTTTTTCGTGGGGTGGTCGTACTGGTTCGCCTGGGTCGTCACCGGCATCGCAGAGCTGGTCGCGATCACCGGCTACTCAAAGTTCTGGTGGCCCGACCTGCCCACCTGGCTCCCGGCCGTGGTCACGGTCGGCTTGATCATTCTGGTCAATTTGTTCAGCGTCCGCCATTTCGGGGAGCTGGAGTTCTGGTTCGCCTTGATCAAGGTCGTCGCCATCATCTGTCTGATCGCCATCGGTGCGATCCTGGTGGCGACCAACTTCGTCTCCCCGCATGGTGATCGCGCAACGATCGAGAACCTGTGGAACGACGGCGGGTTCTTCCCAACGGGCTTCCTGGGTGTGGTTAGTGGCTTCCAGATCGCGTTTTTTGCGTTCGTCGGTGTGGAGCTGGTGGGCACCGCGGCGGCCGAGACCCTCGACCCGCGCCGCACCCTTCCCCGCGCGATCAATGCGGTTCCGCTGCGGGTGGCGGTCTTCTACATCGGTGCGCTGCTGGCGATCCTGGCCGTGGTGCCGTGGCGGCAGTTCGCCGGCGGTCAGTCCCCGTTTGTGGCGATGTTCTCGCTGGCCGGACTTGCCGCCGCGGCCTCGATCGTCAACTTCGTCGTGATCACCGCGGCGGCCTCGTCAGCGAACTCGGGATTCTTCTCTACCGGGCGAATGCTTTTCGGCCTCGCCGACGAAGGCCACGCCCCGGCGGCCTTCCGCCGACTCAACCGCGGCGGCGTGCCCGCGCCCGCCCTGCTGCTGACGGCTCCGCTGCTGCTGACCTCCATCCCGGTGCTGTATGCCGGCCGGTCGGTGATTGGCGCGTTCACGCTCGTCACGACGGTCTCCTCGTTGCTGTTCATGTTTGTGTGGGCGATGATCATCGTCAGCTATCTGGTCTACCGGCGCCGACACCCGCAGCGCCACACCGCCTCGGTCTACAAGATGCCCGGGGGCGTGGCGATGTGCTGGGCCGTCCTTGCGTTCTTCATGTTCGTGGTCTGGGCGCTGACCACTGAACCCGAAACCGCGCTCGCGTTGGCATGGTTCCCGCTATGGTTCGTGGGCCTCACCCTGGGTTGGCTCATCGCCCAGCGCCGGCCCGGCCGCGCGGAGCAATACTGCCTGTTCCAAGCCGAGATGAACGGCGCAAACGATGAGACCTCCGACGTGAGTGCACCCGTTGTCTGACGACAGCGCTGGACGGGTCAGCGGTTGGAGATTCGCCGCAGGGTGCTGTCGAACAGGGCATCGAAGGCCGGTTGGTGCCCGGTGCTGGCCGAACCGGTCAGAATCAACCCTGAGGTGCGTGCGTAGGAGTAATAATCGGTGCGCGTCTCGTTGGCGGGCTCGTCGGTGATCGTTGTGGTGAGCGAGTACCGGAAGCGCTGCGGCCCAGCGGTCGGTCGAGAGTCCTCGTGGATGCGCACCGTGTAGGAGCCGGCGGCGGTGCTACTAAATCGCAAGCATCGTGATACCAGGTCGACGAACGCATCGAACCCTCTCGGGTCGAATTCACGTCCGACCATCAGGCGGATGTCCGTGCGATCGGCGACCTCCGCCGGGTCGGCGGTGTCGTGCCCGACCACCTGGGCCGCGTCGAACGCGCCGGTTGAGGCGACCCCGACCACCCCAAAGCATTCGATGGGATCAATGCCCAGACCGTCGTCGGACACGGGATATCTGATGTATCCGAACGTGTCCGAAAGCTCCCTGGTCTCGTCGACCGTCCACCCAGCCGGGAATTCGCTCCGCTTGGGCAACAGGTCCGCGAGTTCTTGGTCGCCGAGTGCGGCCAGCCTTGGGGCGAGCGGCTCGGGGCCCGACGGGCCGGACGGGTCCGATCTCAAGGCGCTCACCACGGCGGGCGCGGTGATCAGTACGGCGGCGGTCGCGAGCATGCACAGCACGGCGGCGACCGCACGGGGCCTCAGTGAACTACGCAGTCGCGCCAAGCCGTTCATAACGCGCGCAACTTTCGCACCGTCTGGGTGGCGAGCCGCCGTACCAGATCCAGGTCGGCGCCCTCCAGATAGATGGTGCACTCCAACAGGACGCCGCGCACCGCGTAGTACGCGACATGGTAAGTCGACGAGGGCTCAATGCTGCCGGCACTGGTAAACGTTCTAGTGACGGCGACGGCGGCGTCGGCGCCACCGGCCCCGCGTGCTTTCACCTCGGTGGTGACCGTTCGCTCGTTCTTGACCGCGCCGTCGAGAAAGTGGTTGGTGACCCGGTAAGAGCCGCACCGGTCCAGCCAGTTCAGGTAATTCACGATCCGGGCTGGACCGTCGGCAACGGCCCAGATCGCGAAGCGGGCGTTGGGTCCGTGCTCACGGTTTTCCCCCGTCGCAGCGGCATCCGCTGGCGGGGCATCCTGCACGAACACTTGGATGTACCGGTCGACCTGGACGTAGCCGGCCAGGTCGGCGTCGGAGTGGTCCAGGACTTTGGGGATGCTTCGGCATGCCGCCGGCGAGTAGACCGCAGCCGGGCCCGCGCTGGGAAGGGCAGCCGGCGCCACGCTGCTTGGCGATGGGGCTCGCCGCAACCGCCCCGTCAACGAATACCCCCAGTCGGCCGGGAAATCCCCGCTGGCCGGCAACGCACTGGCGATAGCCCAGTTCGATCGCGACACCAGGCTCGCCGACGGGGCCCGCCCCTGGATCGAGCGCGGCGTGGTCAGCACCACGGCCGCACCGCAGGTGCCCAGCACCGCCAGGGCAGCAGCACCCACCAGCCGTGGCCACCGCTTGTCAGCTGCGGAGCGCATCACTGATCGAAAGGCTCACCACGGAGCCGCTCGGGCTATCCATCGTCGCGGCCGGAGTGTGAACGGGCTGAACCGATCGATCCGCACTTGTGCTCCTCCCCGCGGGCCGGCCTGCGCGGCGTCCGCGTTGCCACCGGGGTGTCGGCGTACACATTAGCGTTCAGCACGGCAAGACAGCCGAAGACACAACGGCCGGCTGCCCACCCAAAAGCGGCCCAGCCTAACGCGAAATGCACCCCCGGAAACAGCATTCGGCCGCGCCTAGTGCCGGGTGCCGGCGGCGCATTCCAATCTGTTCATAGCCCGGTGATTGGCGTAGTGTCCCCAAGCCATGGCTGATGCGATTCATTTCGTCGATGCGAACGGGCTGAAATTTGCCTATCTCGAGGAGGGCTCTGGGCCTTTGGTGCTCCTGTTGCACGGGTTCCCGGACACGGCGCATTCCTGGGACGATCTTCGTCCGCGCATAGCCGCCAAGGGCTACCGCGCGGTCAGCCCGTTTATGCGCGGGTACCACCCGACGGCGGTCCCGGACGGCGACCCCGATCAAGAGACCTTGGCGCGCGATGCCCTGGCGTTGATCGATGCGCTCGGCGCCCGCGACGCCGTCGTTATCGGGCACGATTGGGGAGCCTCGGCCGCGTATGGGGCGGCGGCGCTTCACCCGGACCGGGTGAAGAAGCTGGTTACCATCGGCATTCCCCACCCGGGGGCGCTCAAGCCATCGCTGAAGAAGCTTTGGGGCGCCCGGCACTTCGCGGCCTACAAGCTGCCAGGGGCGCCGAACCGCTTCGCGCGCAATGACTTCGCCGCGCTCCCCGCCATCTATCGGCGGTGGTCCCCTACCTGGAACCCCGACCCCAAGGAATTCGATGCCGTGCGCGCGAGCTTCTCAAACCGGGCGAGCCTGAACGCGGCGTTCGGGTACTACCGAAAGCTCTCCCCGGTACCGTCGGCATCACTGAAGGCGCGAATCACGGTGCCGACGATCGTCTTTGCGGGGCTCGATGACCCCATCGTCGAGCCTGCGGACTATCGGGGTGCGGCCCGGATGTTCGGGAACGAGTACCTCGTCGAGGAGGTCCGGGGCGGGCACTTCATGCACCGGGAGCATCCCGAGGCATTCGCCGAGCGGCTCCTGACTCACCTGTGATCGGAGATGGCGAATTGCGCACGGGCCCTTAGCACTACCCACGGAGATTCCCCGCGAAACCGCGCCCGCACTTTTGCGCATTTTGCTCAGGTCGCGTGCTAAGGTCCCTTCATGGCCTACAGGGGCCGCATCGACTTGCGACTGGCCAGCCGGATACTGCAGCTGCAACTCGTAGTTGTGACGTTGACGCTGATGGTCGCCTTCGTGCTGTTCGTCCAGTTCAATCGCCACCGGTTGGACATCCAGTACGGCAATCATGCATTGGATATCGCTCGCGTCGTGGCCGCCTCCCCGACGGTACTGGGCAACATCTCCCGCTACGACCAGACCTCGTTGACCCGGAGTCCGGCACTGGTTGACGAACTAGCGGCCGGTCCGCTGCAAGCCGTGTCATCACGGGTTGGGCAGCGCACCCATGTGCTGTTCGTGGTCATCGCCAACTCGCATGGCATCAGGTTGGCGCATCCCGTTCGTGACCAGTTGGGGCTGCGGGTCAGCACGGATCCGACAAAAGTGCTGGCCGGACACGAGGAAGTGCTCCATCAATCCGGCACCCTAGGACGGTCGATCGTCGGCAAAGTCCCAGTGCTGGAACCGGGTTCGGAAAAAGTGCTGGGTATGGTCAGCGTTGGCATCTCCACGAAGGCGTTCGATGAGCAGTTCTCCAGAAATCTGCGCGTGCTGGCCCCGTTGGGAGGTGCGGCCCTGCTGATCGGTGTCGCCGGCTCGGTGGCGCTGGCCCGGCGGTGGCGAGGGCTGACACTGGGCCTACGGCCGGCCGAGATGGCCGAGCTGGTGCGCACTCAGGCGGCGGTGCTACACGGCATCGGCGAGGGCATGTTAGCCACCGACAAGGCAGGGAAAGTCACCTTCGTCAACGACGAGGCATGCCGACTGCTTGAGATCGGCAATGAACTGGGTCGGCGCATCGATGCGATCGGGTTGACCCCGCGTGTCCTCGAGGTGTTCACGGCGGCCGATGCCACACCCACGCTGGCCACGGTCGGCCAACGGATCGTGGTGGTCTCGGCGCGAAGAGTGTCGCGCGAGGGCCGTGAGCTGGGAACCGTACTGGTGGTCCGGGACCGAACCGATGTCGAGTCACTGACCCGGCAACTGGACGCGGTGCGGGTGATGAGCACCGCGCTGCGCGCCCAGCGCCACGAGTTCGCGAACCGTTTGCACTTGCTGAACGGACTGTTGCACACCGGTCATCTCGAGGAGGGGATGCGGTATTTGGAAGAGCTCCTCGGTGCGGGCCCGCTGGGTTCGGCGGTGCCCGGTATCGACTCCATTCGCGATACCCACCTACAGGCGTTCTTGGCGGCCAAGGCCGCGGCTGCCCGGGAAGCCGGGGTAACGCTGAAGATTGGCGAGAACACTTGGGTATCTGGCCGGCTGGAGCTGCCCGTCGACGTGACCACCGTGGTGGGTAACCTGCTGGACAATGCGATCGATGCTGCCCGAGTGAGCGGTGCTAGTGCGGATACTCCCAAAGAGGTGGAAGTCGAGCTGCTGCAAGAGAATTCAACGCTGCATGTCACGGTGGCCGACAGCGGCGATGGCGTCGCGCCCGATTTCGTCGAGCAGCTGTTCACCGAGGGCACGACGACTAAACCAGACTCCGGCATACCCGGGGGGCGAGGTATCGGGCTTGCGTTGTCCCGCCAGATCAGTCGTGCCCTCGGTGGCGACCTCTGGCTGTCGAGTCCCGGCAATCCCGCCGCCAAACCAGAAGCGGGGGCGGGGCTGCGCGGCGCGGAGTTCATCGCCCGGCTGCCGGGCGTGATGGCAGAGGAGGCGCAATGGGTGGCACAGACCTGACCGTGCTGGTGGTCGACGACGACTTCCGCGTGGCCAACATGCATGCCGGAATCGTCACCGCGATGCCGGGTTTCACGGTCACCGCCACTGCGAACACCCTGGCCGCTGCGCGCGAGGCCGCCCAACAGGGCCCCGGCGTCGACCTTGCCTTGGTCGACGTCTACCTGCCGGACGGTTCGGGAATCGATTTCGTGCGCGAACTGCGCGGAGACAGCATGGTGCTAACAGCGGCAACCGAGGCGGACACGATCCGCGCTGCGATGGCCGCCGGCGCGGTGAGCTACCTCGTCAAGCCGTTCGCGACCACCGAACTCGCCGCACGACTGGCGGGATATGCCCGCTACCGCAAAATCCTGGCCAGCCCCAATCTCAGCGCCGCCGACGTGGACGCGGCTCTGGATGCGCTGCGCCCCAGAGCCGCCCCGGCGCAGTCCGCCACGACCACGGTCTCCCCGACCAAACAGCTTGTGCTGCAGGCCTTGCGAGCATCGGAGGCGCCGATGTCAGCGGCGGAGGTCTCTGCGGCGATCGGGATATCGCGGGCGACCGCTCAACGGTATCTGGCGGCGTTGGCGTCCACCGGGAACGTCACCGTCGGCTTGCGTTACGGCACCACGGGAAGGCCCGAACAAGAATTCGCGGCGAGCGACAACCGGCCATCCCGGTGAAGCGGTGGGCGGAGAAATCGCTCAGCTGGCCGAGAGCTCGGACGAATCTGCTTGGGCTGTCACCTGCGCTGAGGTGTCCTTGACCACGCGCGCGAACGTCTCAATCAGTGTCACGGTGTAGCGGCACACCGACATCCGCGCGTCGGGGTTGTTCGGAAACGAGATCGTCATCGTGGTCTTTTCGGCGTGCCGGTTGATCCACAGGTTGATCCCGCCGTTTGACAGATTGTCGCTGTAGACACCGAAATTCGTCTTGTCCCACCCCGCGGCGTCAGGGATCTTGCGCAGATCGAGGAACGAGACCCGCATTGCCGGAGGCCTTCGCACCGTGATGCCCAGCTGTTCCGGAGTGGCCAATTCCAGTACCCGTTCGAACGGCACGTTAGCGAGATGCTTGGCGGTATCGTAGCTATGCTGCGCTGCGCGAGCCGTCTCGGGAAACGAGCCGCCGCCGATCGGCACGGTGATCGGAACCAAGTTGGCAAAGCAACCCACCGTCGTTGTGTCGATGGCCGGCGTCCGCGTGTCGCGGGGGGTGAATCCGTGATAGGTCTGGGTTCCGGTCAACTCCCGCTCGACCAGTGCCGCGCACGCGAGAACTCCCCCGCTGAAGCGGGCACCAGCCGCACGACAGGCCGTGTCGAATGCCTGCGTCTCGGCGGCGTCTAGCAACTCGACCGTCAGAAAGTCGCCTCTGTTGCTCGCCGAGGTGTCGCCGAGTGGCAGCGGGAAGCCCGGCCAGTCGCCGTTGGTGGCGCGCGCGAACTCGATCCAGTCTTTGATCTCGGGGGACGACAGGGTCAGGCTCGCCACCTTGTCGCGCTGCCGGGCGGCGTAGTCGCGATAGCTGGCAGTCCGGGACAGGGCCGCGACCTGCGGCTGACCCCGGTACATCCCGCAGATGTCCAAGAAGATCAAGCTGGCGGAGATGTCGTCGACGTGCAGCTGATCGACGCTGGCGTAGCACGTGAAGTAGCTAGGGTGCTGGATGATGCCGAAGGTGAAGCAATCCCAGTTAAGCGTTGCCGGCGTGGTCAAGGCGTGTGCGCGCAACTGTTGGGCGCTCATGTATCCGAAACTTGCGGGGATGAGGTCGATGTCTGCTGGGTCGTCGATGGTGCGGCGCACAAAGACCTCGTTGTCGAGTTCGAACCAATCGTGGTAGGCGTCGTGACGTCGAACATGCAGATTGATCGCTGCGGTCATCGCCGGAATGTCACACACGCCGGGCAGGTCCCAGGCCACGACCATCAGGCGGGGTTGCTCCCTGTTCAGCACCTGGCTTTGGTAGCTGCTCGAGAGGTGTCGAGCCCTCTGATAGCTCGGAGCCAGTTGGCTGCGCCGCGCAGACCGAGCAGCTGCACGTGCCGCAGGTGAGGCCATCCACGTAGTAACCAGGCCATGCGGCGGTAGCCAATCGTTGATGGTGCCCAAAGCGACCATTTTCTGATTCCTTGTCTGTGTTGCGCCGACGCATTATGCGCGCGTGGGAACGCCATTGTGAATAGCTTTGGCACGGGCATGGCGGGCTCGCGTGTTGTGATCATGCGATGTATTCGGTTACCGAACTTGGGGAGCCTCTGCGCCGTGTTGCTCTTTTGGGAGATTGTCGGAATATGTGCCTATTCCGCGATTTTGCGCGCTTCGTTCACGCGGGAAACCAGGCGCCGGGCGAGAAGCCAGGGGCCGGCCACAGCAGGGCGTCGAACACCAAGGCGTCGGCGGCGGCCTGGTCTGCCTCGGTATAGGTCTGCGCGATCTGCGTGAACGCCTCACCCGCCCGCATTAACTCCTCCTGTGCGGCTTTGTTCAGGGAAAGGATCGAGGCGGCTTCTGCCTCGAACGCGATGACCGCCTGTGCCGAGACCTCGTCGGCTCCGGCGGGAGCTAGCCCGGTCACCGACTTCGACGCTTTCGAAGCGGCTTCTACGGCCTGGCTACCGATGTCGAACACTTGTCCTCCGATGTCTGCAACGACTGGATGAAATGACATGGATTGCACTTATGCACTCCTCGCTTGTCTGTCGCCGACTGCGCATGCAAGAGACACGGAAATGTCTATTCGCGATTCATCTCTCGGCTGCGCAATTACCCGGCGTCGCATACCGCCCGATTGCTTCGGTATTTGTTGGGACTGAACTTACGGTGCCGCTGTACCTGTGTCGCGCTTGTAGGCGATAGCTGGAATAAGCAACGATTTCGCGGTTTTGCTCATTGTGCTCACGTCGCGCCGGGGAGCCGGGCCGACCGGCGGGGGTGGTAGGCCAGAACCGTGATGTGACCTGCGCAATAGCCCAGCTGCCGCGGCTGGGTCCGTCACATTCGACTAGCGCTGGCGCGTGGTATCCACCTGCGCATACGCGAAGCTGGGTCTTGTCGTTGCCTCGGCTCAGCGGTGGTCCGGAGCTAGGCCAGTCGGTCCGCAAACCGATTTCTGCGGCTTAGCGGGTCAGCGAACCCGCAGCGGGTTTAGAATTGTCTCATCGTCCGGCGTAGCTGGACCGGATTTTGCGGCCGTTTGAGTCCGCGTACAAATACACAGGAGCAAACGCAGATGGATTCCATGTCACACGATCCGGCCGCTGGCGACATCGGATCACAACTGATCGAAATCGGAAGCCGTGGCCTATCGGCCGGTAGTGCGGCGACGATGTCGACGGTGACCGGAGTGATACCCGCAGGGGGCGAAGAGGTATCCGCACTGGCTGCGATGGCGTTCGCGACGGAGGCTACCCAGATGATTGGTGCGAACGCCGCGGCTCAAGAGGAGCTGATGCGTGCGGGGACGGCGCTGACGGACATCGCCCGGATGTATGGGGATACCGACGACAATGCCGCGGGTGCGTTGACGTTCGGGGCCGGCCTGATGTCCCGCGGGCCTGGTGGTTCGGGTGTAGGCGCAGGTGCGGGACTGATGCGCGCGGGATTGCTGCCCGGCGAAGCTGGATCGGCCGCACGCACGCCGCTGATGGCCCAGTTGCTCGAGGGGTCCTCCTCGCCGATGGCGTCGGCCGCCGCCAACGCCGGCTCGTCGGCGATGAGTGGAGCTGCACCGCTAGGCAGCGGAATGGGGGCGGGCGCACCGGCCGCCGGCAGCTCCAAGGCAGGGCTAGCATCGGCTACCGGGCCGGCCGAGGAGGACGAAAAGACCCCGGAAGACCCGGGCGATGAGCCCGATGGTGAGCGCTTGGCGTAGCAGCCCGCGACTTTCGACTCGTTACACTCTGCCGTCACAGCTCTAGCCCTAAGCCCATCCGCAGGCCGTGGGTGGATCTCCTACGCTTGCGCTACTGCTCGATAGCGAAGGACTAGCGAAGGAGAGTGTTGTGACCAACCCCGACATGGCCACAGTCTTGCGGCAAATGAAGATCCCCGAGCGCATGACCAGCAGCCAGGCGCTCCGCGACTTCTTGCTCGCCAACACCGAGGACGGGCAGGAGGTTCCCACTGGTCGCGAACAAGTCCTTCAGTTGAACGGGCTGCTGCTCCTTTCGCACCTAGAGGTCGTGAACGCCCTGGGGGCGTTGGAAGAGCGATTCGCTCTGGAGCATTACCAGAAGTTCCAACAGGAACTGAAGAAGTCTCGAAAGCGCAGATGGTGGTAGCGCGGCGGGACATCGTCGTACCGTGAGGTGTGCGGTGGATCATCGATGGCATGAACGTGATCGGGAGTCGTCCGGACGGGTGGTGGCGGGATCGCAATCGCGCGATGGCGGTGCTCGTGGAAAGGCTTGATCATTGGGCAGCTGCTAAGGCCCGGGACGACAACGTGACGGTGGTGTTCGAGCGGCCACCATCAACCGTCATGCGTTCATCGGTAGTTGAGGTGGCGCATGCGCCCAAGGCGGCCGCCAACTCGGCCGACGACGAGATCGTCCGGTTGGTGCACGCGGACCCCCGACCACATGAGATACGAGTGGTGACATCGGACAGGGCGTTGGTCGACCGGGTCGAAGGCTTGGGTGCGTCCGTCTATCCGGCGGAAAGGTTCCGTGACCTTATCGACCCGCGGATAGCACCGGCGCGCCCCGGGGAATGATCGACTGACCTGCGTGGCGCACCGGCCGAGCACCTTCTTCATTACCGGCTCATCCCCCGGTGCAACTACGTATCATGTCAGCTATGAAGCGTTGGCCGTCGCCGGCCGCTTTGATTGTTGCCGCCGCTGTCGGCGTGGTGCCACTTGTGATAGCACCGCGTTCGGATGCCGCGCCGGCTCCCGAGGTGGAGTATCTGTATAACGTTGCGGTGCGGCGGCACTACAACTTTCCGGACAATGACGCGCTTGGCTACGGTCACGGGATCTGCGACAAGGTCACCGCGGGCGCAAGCTACGCCGACGTGCTAGGTGATGTTAAGACTGACGTGACGCCCAACGATGAGTTCGCGGCCAATTACCTGGTCTCGTACGCGGTACGGCTACTCTGCCCTGCCCAGATCTGGCAGCTGAGGAACTCGGCAGCGCGCTACCAACCACCGGCGGAGTAGCCGCTTCTATTGCCAAACAACGTTCTGCTCCTTGGCTATTGGGGTGGCATGCCGGGCGGCGGGTAGACGCCGCGCAGGATCCAGGGAAGCCAACTGATACCGTATTCGATCTCGTCGCTGGCGTCGTAGTCGGGGCTGGGGTCGATCGGAACGTTCTCCGGCATGGCCATCGGCGGCGGAGGTCCCGTTTGAGGCTGGCCATACACCGCAACCACAACGGTGCGATCCGGGCTGTTTTCCGACCACACCCCGATCTGGGTGTTGGCGCAATCGGACATGATCGCGAAATACGCTGGTTCGTAATACCACTGGTTGAGTAACTCGATGCCACTGATCGCCACCGCGGGATTGATCGCAACGGTTTCGGAGGCCTTGCCGTGGTAACCGGCGGCATTCGCGCGGTCTTGCGGTGTGGACCCGTCAGAACCAATGTCGCCGTTGAGATTTCGGTTGTTCAGCACATCGAGTGTGTGCCACTGGGCGGCTAGTTGCAATTGCGGGTTGATCTTGACGTCGTTGGCGCAGCCGGCCTGATGTTGAACGGTATAGACGTTCGCGACCACGCCATCATTGAGTCGCTTGTTGTCAGCGCGCGCCGTGGGGGCACCCAGTATGGCGCTGGAAGCCAGGACGAACAAAGCAGACAGGATCGGCTGTCGATAGTGCATGTCAGGTTCTCCTTTCCGTCCGGGGCCGGCACCGGGTTCAGACGGGGTCGAATTGTGAGACCAGCCAACGCCCGTCGATCTTGTCCAGGGTGACTCGAACGCTGGATGCGGTGCTGGTCGGCATGCCCTGACCGACGATGATGGTCTGGTTCACGAAGAGCAGGACGACGGCGTGGTTGGCAGTCGCCGATACCGAGGTGGCGGCCGGTACCGTTGCAGCGGCAGAGATTTGCTTCTGTCTGGCGCCCGGGATCACCACGTCGTGAGTCAGCGACGTGTAGGCGTTCAGAAACTCGCCGGTCAGCCTGCCCCGCGCGGCGTCAAGGTCCTGCTGCACGGTGTCGGGCCGGTAGGACAGCAGCGCGATGGTGCCTTCGGTGGCGGCGTGGACGGATTCCGCGCGGGCGACCGCAGCGGCGCGGACGGAGGTGTCCTGCCATTTCAGAAAGCCTGCGGCACATACCAGCAGCAGCGCCAGTCCGGGCAGCAGCCGGTAGGCGATCACCCGCTTGACCGTGCTCATGGGACGAATCCGACGTTGGATACCTTGACCTGATCGCCGACCTTCTGGACGGTGATCCGCATGCGCCATGACCGCGGAACTGGGTCCGCTTCACCGGCATTGAAGGTCCGCACGGATACCGCTACCAAAACCTGGGCCGTGTCGGCGGTCTGCGTCTGAAGCCCGGCCTCGGTGATCGTGCCGACCGTGTCGGCCTTCGCTTGCTTAAGCACCTCGATGAATGGGCCTGAGCGCCGGGCGAAGTCGTTGTAGAACTCGCCTGTCGCTCCGTCCAGAATGCGGCGCACGTCCGCATCGGCGTGCTGGTAGTCGATGGTTGTCAAGTTTACCGCCGCCTGCCTGGCCACCTGCAAATATTGACTTCGCTGGGCCTGCGCCTGGTGCGACTGGTGGACGCGAAATCCCAACCAGCCCACCAGCGTCGCCAACGCAACGACCACGGCCAGACCGAACATTGTTATTCGCCGCGGTGCGGACACAGCCTCTTGGCCGCTCGGCTCCGGACTGCCCTCGACGTCGGTGCGGTCGCCTACGGGCAGTTCGGGATCGGCTACAACGCTCATACCATCCTCCGTCCTTCGTGTTTGGTGACCCTGTGCGCCAGCGCCATCAAGACCCCGGCGGCGGCAGCAGCAGCGATTGCCATGTCTGTTCCTTCGGCGTGGCTTGAGCCAGGTCGGATCGGGTGTACTGGCGACCGTCGGGTCCGATATAGGTGCCGGTGGCCGGGTCATACTCGGCGGCGGCAATGGGCGGTGGCGGTGGGAGCCCGGGCGGCAACTGCGGGATGTCCTGACCGGACAGCGTGGCGTTGGGGTCGCCTTTCCAGTTGTTGCCGTCGCCCAGCGGGACGTACTGCTCGTTGCTTTCGCACAACGTCACGGTGGGTGCGCGCTTGCCCGGCACCGTTTCACATGGGATATTGCGGGCGCCGCGCACGTTGAGCGGAGAGTCCTGCGGCACTCTGCAGTACAGATCGCCGGCCGGGCGGTGCGGGTAGTCCTCCAGCGAAGGGATCCGCTGCTGCTGGGCCGGCAGGAACCCGGTGGTGCACGGCGGCGGCAAGTTGAGGTTGAGGTTGAAGCTCAGATACTGACCCCGGTACGCCTGTTTGGTGTTCGCGTTGGCGACGATGCCGGCCTGATCGGCGGCGACGGCCATGGGGAACACCACCAATAGCTGTTCGATGTCGTTGTGGTAGCTGAGCGCGACCTGCCCAACGCTGACGAGGTTGGCCAGCAGGATGGGCAAGGTAGGTTGCAGCCGCTCCAGCAGCGTGGCTACCTCCCCCAACGCCGGGCCGCCCGTGTCGATGAGGCTGGCGACGGCCTCGTCGTGGGTCTGCAATTCCGTGGTGAGGGCGGCCAGATGTGCTGCCCAGGCCGCGATCGCGTCCGATGTGTGAGTCTGGGAATCGAGAACCGGCTGGGCACGGTCGATCAGCGCCAGCAGTGGGTCGAGATTCTTGCGAGCATCGATCGCCAGGCCCGACGATCCCATGATCAGGCGGGAAAGTTCCGGGCCTAGCCCGGCCACCGCGGTATAGGACTCGTCGATGACGGTCTGCAGGTTCTGGTGCGGTATCGCCCCCAAGGCCGTGTTGGTTGCGCTGAGCAGGGTGTTGATGTCGGGTGGCACCGAGGTGTCGGCCAGTGCAATGACGTCGCCGTCCCGCAGCGGCGGTGAGGTGCCGTTGCGCGGCAACAACTCGACGTACGTTTCGCCGATCGCGGTTCGACTGTGCACCTCGGCTTTGAGATCGGACGGGATATCGATGCCCGATTTCAGTGACAACACCGCCAAGACGCCGGTTCTGGAGCCGATGTCGGTCAGCCGCACCGACTCCACCCGGCCGACTGCGAAGCCGCGATAGGTGACGTTGCTGGTGCTGTACAGCCCGCCGCTTTCCGGTAGCTCCATGGTCACCGTGTAGCGGCCGACGCCGAACAGCATCGCCGGCAGCCCCACGAAGTGCAGGAACGTGACGGCTAGCACGCCCAGCGCGACCACCGTGAAGATGGCCAGCTGAATAACGACTCGGCGCGGTAGGTGCTGCATCTAGGGCCCTTGGTCCCAGTGGTAGGCAACGGTCAGCGGATTGCCGGGGGTACCCCGGTAGCCCGCGGTGCACGGGCTGGGGAACTGGCCGATGGTGCGACCCCACTGCAGCTCGAGCTGGGTCAGATGACACTCCCACCGGGTGCCGGTAAGCAGTCCCTGGTCGATACGGCTGAGTGTGAGGTCGACGATCGCGGTCAGGTTGGCATAGTCGCCGCGCTGGAAATTCTGGAACGTCTCGTTCGGGAACGGGAAGGTGGCCAGCAGCGACAGCGATCGGGTCAGGCTGGGGCCGGCGTTGGCCAGCGACTCCAATACCGGTCCGAGCTGCGTCAATTCCCGGACCAGGTTCGCCTTGGTCTTATTGACCGAGTCGACGGTCAGGGCGCTGAAGTTGCTCAACTGATCGGCTGCCTGGACGAGCTTGTCGCGCTCGTCGCGCAGCACCGCGAGCGCATCGGGGATGGTCGCCAGGGCCCGATCTAAGACGGGTTGCTGCTCGGCGAACTTGCCAACCAGGCGGTTCAGGCTGTCGGCGGCCGCGATGATGTCGTCCGACTGCTCGTTGAGGTATGCGGTGAATCTGTCCAGCTGGCCGATCAGGCTGCGCAGATCCCGCTCACGACCGGCAAACGCGGTGCCTAACGCCTCGGTGATGTCCTGCACTTGGCCCAGTCCGCCGCCATTGAGCACCAGCGACAGCGCCGCCAACGTTTGCTCGGTACTCGGGTAGGCACCGCCGCGCGACAGCGGAATGAGCGAGCTGTCGCGCAGCTTTCCTTGCGGCGCTTCGCCTTTCGGCAACCCGAGTTCGATGTGGTATGAACCCAGCAAGCTGGTCGTGCCGATCTTGGCCGTTGCGTTGGCGGGCAGGTTTGTGTCGCCATCCAGGCGCATGGTCACCAACGCATGCCAGCCCTGACGCTCGATTTTCGTCACATGACCGACCGTCACGTCGGCAACTCGCACTCGTGAGTTCGGCTGAATGTTGTTGACATCGGGCATCTGTGCCTGGATCGCGTAGGACCCCGGACCGCTGCCGCGCGTG
This sequence comes from Mycobacterium decipiens, assembly GCF_963853665.1. Taxonomy (NCBI): domain Bacteria; kingdom Bacillati; phylum Actinomycetota; class Actinomycetes; order Mycobacteriales; family Mycobacteriaceae; genus Mycobacterium; species Mycobacterium decipiens. The sequence goes on along the minus strand of NZ_OY970459.1, from coordinate 2,806,128 downwards.
CCGGGCAGCGGCAGCGAATTCAGTCCGCGCCAGCCGCAGCCGGATGGCGCGGCGACGGCGGCGATCATCACCAAACTGACGACCCCACTACGCAAGGAGCGCAACGAGCGCGAGAAACCTTGTCTCATCAGCCCACTCCCGGAGGCAGCATCATGCCCGGCAGACCGGCCGTGGGGTCAGTAGCCACGGTCTCGGAGTTGGTAACCGGCTCAGGCTGGGTAGCTGGAGCCGGCCCTACGAAGTCGGGCCGCATCCACTCCTCGCTGTAGGTGACCTCGTTGGGCCTGGCCTGCGCGCCGACAAACAAGTTTTCCCCTAGCGGGGGAAAGTTGTACTGACGGTTTTTGATAATCGGCGCCAGGTACTGCACGCAGAGTTTCGCGGCTTGGTCGCCCCCCAACCGGGAGGCGGCCTGGATTGCTCCGCACAGGAAGGCGATCGGATTGGCGAAGTTGTTGGCCGCCAGCGCGCCGGTCAGCGCACCGTTGGCCGGTTCAAAGATGTTGCTGAAGTTCTGCAATACGGTCGGGGCGATATGTAGCGTCTGTTTGATGTCGTCGAGGCTGTCGACCAACACCTTGCTGATCGACGCGAGTCTGTCCGATGCCGTGCCGATCGCCTCGCGGTTCTCCGCGGCGAAGCCCTGCACGTCGGCAACGACCGCGTTGAGGTCCTCGGCCGCTTGACCGATCTGGGTCGGGTCGTCGGCCAGCAGCGACGAGACCGCGGCCAGGTTGCGGTTGAGCTGCTCGAGCAGATCCGCGCTGTCGTGCAGCGCCGTCACCAGCGTCGAGAGGTTTTTCACCGTGGCGAAGATGTCTGTGCTGTGGTCGCTGAGTGCGGATACCGCCTGGGACAGTTTGACAATGGTGTCGCGGATGCTGGGCCCTTGCCCGCGCAGGTTGTCGGCGGCGGAGTTGATCAGCGCGCCGAGCGTGCTGACGCCGCCGGCCTCGGTGGGCTTCAGCAACTCGGTTAGCCGCTGGAGTTGTGCTCGCAAGTCATCCCACTCGACCGGCACCATGGTGCGGCCCTGGCCGATGATCGCGCCGTCGGCCATGGTCGGCCCGCCAGTGTAGGGCGGCGTCAGCTGGATAGCCCGGCCCGTCACCAGCTGCGGCGACAGGATCGCCGCCTTGGCATCGGCGGGGACTTTGTACTTGCGATCGAACCAGAACGAGATCTTGGATCGCAGCGGTTGCGGTTCGATTTTGGCGATCTTTCCCACCGGCACGCCCCGGATGAGCACGTCGTCACCGGCGAACACGCCGTTGCTGTTGTCGAAATAGGCGACCACGATTGTTCGGGCGGCGTCGCTGCGGGTGCGCATTGCGACGATCACGCCCGCGACCAGCACCAAAGCGAGGGCGGTCGCCAACCCGGAGCGGGCACGCCGCAATCCTGTTGTCACGGTTGACCTCCCGGCTGCTGCGCGGGCGGCCCGGGCGGTGGACCGCCCGGCGGCGGGGCCGGCGGCTCCGGCCGGTACGGATAGCGCGGGTCGCCGGGATTGCCGGTGATTGCGTCGGGCAGGGTCAACCGCGGCTCGCCACCCTGGCCCGTCCGGGGGTACGGCATCGGCAACGGCGGAGTACCGGGTTGGCCGGTCGGCGGGTCCGTCAGCTGCGACGGCAGCAACGTGGCCGGGTCGAGCCCCAGGTCGGAGAAGGCGGCGCTGACGAATGGTTGCACGAACTGGCCGGGAAGCAGATTCACCACATATGCCTTGAAGAACGGGCCGGATGACAGCGACTCGCCTAGCGACATGACATAGGTATTGATCAGCGGGATGGCCTGCTGCACGCGTTCCTTGCGGTTTTCCACGATCGCCAGCACCCCGTTGAGCTTGTCGAGCGCCGGCCGCAGCTGCTGTCGATTCTCGGCGATGAAACCGCGCAATTGTCTTGCGGCCGCGGAGATGTTCGCCCAGATCTGATCCAGGGCGGCGCTTTGGGTTCGTAGCTGCGCCAACAACGCGCTCGTGTCGCGCACCAGGCTGACGATCTGGTCGGTGCGATTGGCCAGCACCCCCGTTGCTTTGGCCGCGTTGTCGAGCAGGCTGCGCAGTTGCGCGTCGCGCTCATCGAGGGTCTGCGCGAGTCGGGCCACCCCGTTGATCGCGTTCCGGAAATCTGCCGGTGTATCGGCAAAGGCTTGCGACAGGGTGGCCAGCGATTCCGACAGCAGGCCGGTGTTCAATCCGCTAATCGTGGCTGCCAAGTCGCCGAGCGCGTCGGGCAGCTGGTAGGGCGACATGGTCCGCTCGGTCGGAATGGGACCGTCGAGGTGGCCCTCGCCACGGGGTGTGACTTCGAGGAACTTGCTACCCAGCAGGCCCTTGGTTTTGATCGCGGCCTCGGTGCGGTCTCCGAGCCGAATGTGCTTGTCGACCTTGAACTCGACCAGCGCGCCGGGCCCGTCGAGTGAGATGCTGGACACCTTGCCCACCGGATAGCCGGAGACCTCGACGGTGTTTCCGGTCCGCAGCCCGCCTACGTCGGCGAAATAGGCGGAGACGCTATTGCCCCGGTTGAAGAAGGGCAGCCGCTGGTACTCCAGGGCGACCAGCACAACTCCGGCCACGGCGACGATACCGACGGCGCCGGTGACCAGCAGGTTGCGCTCGGCGAATGATTTCATTTGGGCGCGCACCGTCCGGTGGCCTGACCGGCCAGTTTGATGTACACGGGCTGGCCGCCCTTGCCATTGACCTTGAGCACGACATCGCATAGGTAGAAGGCGAAGAAGTCGCCGTACATGCCCTGGCGGACCAGCGCCTGGTACTTGTCCGGCAGCGTGTTGAGCAGATTGTCGAGATAGTCGTGGTCGGCCAGCCCGATGCTCGCGACCCGGTCGGTCTCGCGAACCACGTCGGTGAACGGCGCGCGGGCTTGCGCCAGTAGGTCGGCGACCGAGCCAGCGGCGGCGTTGGTGTAGGCCACCGCGTTGGAGATGTCGGTCTTGCGTTCCGCGAGCCCGTGAATCAACTGCGATAGCGACATCACCGCCTTGTCCAACCGCTCGCTCTGACCGCCCAGCGAGCCCAGCACCACGTTGAGGTTGATGACCACCTGCCCGATCAGCTGGTCCCGGTCCGCCAAGGTGTTGGTCACGGCCGCGGCCTGGCCCAGAAATGACTCGATCGTGGGGCCCTGTCCCTGAAACGCCTGCAGCAACTGTTGGCTCAGCGCGTTGACCTGGTCGGGGTTCAGCGCCCGAAACAGCGGCTTGAAGCCGCCGATCAGGGCATCCAGATCCAGCGCCGGTTTGGTGCGGGCCAGGGGAATCGTTTGGCCGGGACCAAGTATGTTGAGCCCGCCGGCCCCCTCTACCAGCGCCAGATAGCGGTCGCCGAATAGGTTGTCGTACCGGATCACCGCCTGGGATCCCTGCGTGAGGATGACCGAGTCGTCGGCGGTGAACTCAACCCGCACCGTCGCGTCCGGGTTGATGGAAATCTTCTTGACCTTGCCGACCTCAACCCCCGCGATGCGGACCAGCTTGCCCTCTCGCAGATTGGACACGTTGGTGAACTCGGCGTAGTAGGTCTTGCCTTCGCCGAATCGGAACTCCCCGAAGACGGCAATCAGCACGAACGCGGTCAGCAGGCAAACCGTCAGGAAGATGCCGAGGCGTACCACGACGCCCTTCAGGTTCTCCCGCATGGCTGGTCTCCTACTGCTACGGATCGGCGGTCACGGTGGTGGTGGCGGGCCCGGTTCCGCCGGAGGCACCCCCGGCCACAGCGGCACGCCGCCCGGCCCGTACAGCGCCGCCCCGTGCGGCGGGCCCGCGGGGTTCGGCCCGATCGCCGGCCCGGGGATGCACGGACGCACCGACGGCGGCTCGGGCACCGCGCGGGTCACCGGTAGGTAGTTGGCCCAGCATGGATGCCCGATGCCGGGGTTGGGCCGGATGTCGAGTCCGGTTCCCCATCCGGTGTTGGTGACGAGCTGGCGCACCGGGAAGTTCTTGGTGGCATCCGGCAGTGACCCACACCCCGGCTTTCCGCCGGGACCGCCGCTGGCCGCGACGAGCGGCAGGTTGTCGGGATAGACATAGGGGTCGTTGCCCAACAGCAGTGCCACATCCAGTTGCAGTGTCCGGCCATCGGCACCGCCCCACGCCGAATAGCCCCCGTTGTCGAGGTACCACTGGGCCCCCTGCAGGAAGCAGGTGTACTCGGGGCTGTACCGCAGTAGCAGGTTTGTGGTCGGCTCAAGCACGTTGACCGATGCGACGAGATTGTCCCTGCTGTAACCCAGCAGGTTGGTTCCGGTATTTGACAGGCCAATGACGTTGAGCAGCAACGCATCCAGCTGTGCGGAATGATTCACGACGGTGGTGGCGGTGGTGCTGGCTGCGTTCAGGATGGTCAGGATGTCCTGGGCGGCCGAGTGATAGGTGTCGGTGAAGTTTTTGAGTGAACGCCAGTTCTGGCCGATGGTGTCGCTGCGCGCGTTGAGTGCCACCAACACCTGGTTGAGGTCGGTGGTGGCCTGGCCTATCCGTTCGCCCTGTCCCCGCACGGCGTCGGCCACGGCGGTCAGCACCGCGTTCAGCTTGAGCGGATCGATCATGTTCAGCAGGTCGACGACGTTTTCGAAGACCGTGTTGATCTCCGTGCTGACGTTCTTCGAATGCAATACCGCCCCCGCGGCAAGCCGAGCATGACTGGGGTGCTGCGGCATCACCAGGTCGACGAACTTTGCGCCGAATGCGGTGGTGGCGCTGATCTGTGCTTCCACATTGGCCGGGATATACCGGATCTGATCGGGGTCGATCTCCAGCTTGAGGCTGGCCCCTTTCTTTTCGCCGCCGATTTGGCCGACCCGACCGACCTGCACGCCGCGCATCATGACCTTGGCGCCGTCGTCCATGACCAGCCCGGAGCGGTCGGCCGTCAGCGTTACCGGCACATAGGAGCGGAAGGTGCCAGTGAAGGCCACCGCCGTCACCAGGACAACCACGCCGATCGCGGCGAACAGGATCAGCGTCCACCACGCGTCGTGCAGACGGTGTCGACCCGGCCCGCGACCCATGGTGCTAACTCGCCAGGTGAAAGTTGGGGGACTGGCCATAGATGGCGAGCGTCATGATGACTATCGCGATCGACGCGACGACCATCGAGGCCCGCACGGCCCGGCCGACGGCCTCGCCAACCCCGGCCGGCCCGCCGTGCGCCGTGTACCCGTAATAGGTGCATACCAGCATGATCATGAGCGCGACCACGACGACTTCAAACGACGACCAAAGCACGTCGGTCGGGCGCAGGAACGTGTTGAAGTAGTGGTCGTACACACCGGATCCCTGTCCATAGATGGCGGTGGTGCCGACGCGTGCGGCCAAAAAGGCCGTCATGAGGCCCACGCAGAAGAGCGGGACGGCCACGACCACTCCGGCCAGAACTCGGGTGCTGGCCAGGTAGCTGACGCTATGGATACCGATTACCTCGAGCGCGTCGATCTCTTCGTTGATCCGCATCGCGCCCAGCTGAGCGGTGGCGCCGGCGCCGACGGTGGCCGCCAGCGCGACCATCACGGTGCCCGGCTGAATTTCCCGGGTATTGAAAAAGGCCGACGCGAAACCGGTTAAGGCCTCCACACCCACCGAAGCAAACTGGTTGTAGCCCTGCACCGCCACGATTGCGCCGGTGGTCATCGCCAAGAACCCGACGATGACCACCGTTCCGCCGATCACCGCAAGGGTTCCGGCTCCTAACCCCATTTGTGCGATCACCCGTAACAGCTCGCCGCGGTAGTGCATGACGGCGTCGGGAATCCCGGCCAGGGTGCTGATGTAGAACCGCATTTGCGATCCCATCCGATTCCATTCGCCCACAAGGGTTTTTGTCATGCGCGGCATGGGCTCACCTCATGGCACCATGAACGGGATACCGACGGCGGTGACGATGATGTTGATCACGAACAAGACGATGAAGGCAAACACCACGGTTTCGTTCACCGCCCGGCCGACGCCGGCCGGGCCACCGCCGACCGACATGCCCTTGTAACAAGCGATCAGTCCCGCCATCAGCCCGAATAACGTCGCCTTGATCAACGAGATCACGACGTCGACCGAATGGGTAAGCGTGGTCAGACCCGTCACCCAGGCACCCGCCGAGACGTGCATGAGAAATACGGAGCAAAAGAACGCCCCGATAAGGCCCGTCGCCATCACCACCGAGCTCAGCGCCAGCGACACGGTGGTGGCGGCCAGCACCCGAGGAACCGCCAGCGCTTGGATCGGGTTGATGCCCATGACCCGCAGCGCGTCGAGTTCCTCGCGGATTGTTCGGGCACCCAGATCGGCACACATGGCAGTGGCGCCCGCGCCCGCGACCACCAAGACCGTGACGATGGGGGCGCTCTGGTTCACAGTGAAGATCGCGCAGCCGGTGCCGGAAAAATCCGCGGCACCGATATCGGTCAGCAGGACATTGAAGAGGAACCCCGAGATCACCGCCCACGGGATCGTCATCAACACCCCCGGCAACGTCGACACCCGCGCCACGAACCAGCACTGAAGGAGGTATTCACGCCACGCAAAAGGTGGCTTGAACATGCATACGAAGGTGTCCAGTGACATCGCGAAGAAGTCGCCCATCGCGCGGACCGGCCTGGTGACCGGATGCGGGGCTTGATCGAGCAACGTCACCATGGCGCCGCGCACCACCGGGATTCGATGCTGTGTCGTCGGGCGGAGTTGCTCACGCTGGCCCCCCGGACCGGTAGGTACAAATCAGTGACATTTGTGAGCGTACGCGGCCCACGGGCCAGATGTCCATAACCAATACGCGGCCTAGTGGGCACTTGTTCGGTAAAAAGCGATGCTAATCGCCATATATCTGTCATGATGTAAATTAGCAGTACTGTGTCCTAAGTCGCACTCCGGAATGATGCTTGGCCACTCGAGTCACGGTGGCCGGGCACCGCAGTCCGGCACTAGTTCCAGCGCCCCCGACGGGCACAACCGCACCGCGTTACGCACCCTGCCCTCCTCGCGGGCCGGCACCTCGTCGGTGGCCAGCAGCACAATGCCGGCGGCATCCTGGTCGAAGAACGCATCGGCCGTCATCACGCACACACCGGCGGCCATGCAGATCTCGCGGTCGGCCCTGACCTTCATCGGACACCCATGGGACTTTTCATTGGCTGAACGCCTGCAAGGTGAGCGCGGAGTTCATGAAATCCCGGAAGTGCAACCAGCGACCGTCGCGCAGCGTGATGATGTGCGCGAACTCCGATTCCCACTCGTGTCCGGTGGCAAGCCGCCGGAACCGCTGGTGGCCCCAGGTGGCGAGGTCGTCACCGTGAGCAATGAACTTCCACGCCTGCATCTCGACGATCTCGATCGTCTGACCGACCCTGGCGAAGAAGGTAATCGCTTCCTCGATGCCCCGGTAATCGCCCGCGTAGGGGATCTGTTCGGTTCCGTAGTAGGTGATGCGCACGTCTGGATCGAGGTGCTCGAGCGCGGTGGCCAGGTCACCGGCCGGCACCGCAGCGTAAATCGCCTGCGTCGCTTCGATATTGCGGAACTCGATGGTGGTGGTCATGACAGGTGCAGGGGCAGACGGACAAAGGCATGGGTCAGCAGACTAGCGGTCTGCTTGGTGCCGGGGTCGTCGGTCAGCGCGATCCCCTGATGGCGATCGAGCACCGCGTTGAGCACCGCCATGACCTCCAGCCGGGCCAGCGCGGCACCGAGGCAGAAGTGCAGGCCATGTCCCATCGAGAGCTGCTGGCGGATGTTTGGCCGGTCGATGTCGAGCCGCCCGGGGTCGGGGAAGACCATGGGGTCGCGATTGGCCGAGCCGAAGAACAATGCCACCCACTCCCCCTTGCGGATCAGCTTGCCGCCGACCTCGACATCGCGGGTAGTGATGCGAAACAGCCGCTGGGGCGGCCCGTCCACTCGCATCGTCTCCTCCACAAAGATGTTCAGCAGCGTTCGGTCGGCACGAATCCGCGCCGTGATTTCGGGTTCTCGCGCCAGCGCATGCAACAGATTGCCGATCAGGAACGTCGTGGTCTCGCTGCCGGCGACCACCAACGTCACGCAGAACCGGACGATCTCTTCGGGCGTGAGCCGCTGCCCGTCAACCTCGGCGCGCAATAGCGCGGATATGAGGTCTTCGGCATCCTCGACGTCGTCGCTGGTCTCGCGCTCCGCTAGCCGGGCGGTGTGGTCGGCGAGTCGGGTGGCGAACGTCGCCACCATCTCCTGGTTGCTCGCGATGCGCTCGTCCGGCGTGAGTGACGATGACAGCATGAACGCGTTGGCCCATCGCCGGAAGCGAACGTGGTCTCCGTCGGGCAATCCCAGCATCCGCACCATGGCCCGGGTGGGAACCTCGGCGGCAAAACCCATCACCTCCACGTCGCCGGAGCCGAGGTCGTCGAGCAGCCGTGGTACCAGCTCGTTCAACCACTCCTCCAGCCGCTTCACCCGCCGCGGCGAGAAAGCCTGGCTGACCAGTTTTCGTTCGACTTCATGCTTCGGCGGATCGGTATTGACCAGCATGAGGCTCGGCGCCGAGGACGCCTCTTGTAGAGGGTCTCGCGACGAGAAGGTCGCGGCGTCTCGGACAGCCGCGAAAACCTGGTCGTATCCGAACAGCGCCCAGGCGGTGACCGGCTCGTCGGCACCGGGAACGGTTCCGGGTGGCCAGTCCCGGTATCCCGCCACGGGCGAGACCTCTCTCAGTCGGTCATAGAGCGGGTACGGATTGGCCACACCAAGTGGTTCGGTGAGAAGTTTTACGGCGGATTCGGTCCCCGAAACGGTCTCTGTTGACATGTCAACCAGCCTCTTTTAGCTGTGGTAGCAAAGCGATCCCCCGTTGGGGAGGACTCTTGCCCCCGTACGAGGGGAATTTCTGATTTCGACCACAATGTCGCGGTGGCGAGAGGACAGTGAGCACAGTGATGGCTGCTAGCGGTCTGCCCGATCCCAGTTCGTTCGACACCCTGGCTGACGGTGACCACCCCGGCTGGGCGTCACGCCCGGTCTCCGAAACCGACGCCGCGCGCCACTATCGGGACGCATTCGGCGATCGCGGGATCGATCCCACCGATGACCCCATCGCCGTCGTGGCCGAGGCGGTGGACGCGAAGGCCACCATCGTGCGCAACGCCCTGGAGGCATTCGGCGACGCCCACGCACTCAACGCGTTTGACGCGCTGTCGGATCTGTCCTCGCTCGAGCGGGAACTGATCGAAGACGGTGCGGCGCGGCGCACCCTTGCACTGTTGGCTGTGCAGGAAGGCTTGAGCAAATTGCGTGCTGTCGATGATGTCGCGATGATCGTCGACCGGGCGCCGCGTGAACTGGTGGAGTCGTGCGGATTCGATCGTGCGGTGCTCTTTCGGGTGCACGAGGGCCGGATGGTCATGGAATCGGCGTATTTTGGCGACGACCGCGAGGGTGCGGAGAAGATGGTCGCCTTCGCCCAATCGGTGGCGCCGCTGCTAGACCACATGCTGATCGAAACGCAGATGATCCGCCGGCACGCGCCCGCAATTGTGCGCGATGCGCGCAACGACCCGCGGGTCAACCGACCAATCGTCGATTTCTCGTTGACGCATTCCTACGTCGCCGCACCGGTGATGCCAACGGGTAAGGTGATCGGGTTCCTGCATGCCGACCGGCTGTATTCGGGCCGCACGGTGGACGAGATCGATCGCGACACGGTATGGGCATTCGCTGAGGGATTCGGATATGCCTACGAGCGCACGGTTCTGCTGGAGCGAATGCGCCGACTTAACGCGGAGGTTCGCCACGCCTTGGCGTCCGCAGACGAAGCCGCCCGCGGCCTGCAGGACGCCGATCTGGATCTGCGCAAGATCGAGCCGGTCGAACGTGGCCCTGCCGCAAGGTCATTGGCCGAAGTGCAGACGCGGGTGATGACCATGCTGACCCGGCGTGAGATTGAGGTGCTGCGGCTAATGGCGGGCGGACGCACCAATCAACAGATCGCCGACGAGCTGGTGATCTCGGCGGGCACGGTGAAGTCCCATGTCAAGAGGGTGCTACGGAAGCTGCACGCGACGAATCGCGCGGAGGCGGCCTCGGCGTATGTGCGCCTGGCGAGTGTGCCGGAAATTGGTTGAGCGCGACCGTGAGTTCGTAGCCGGGATCGAAATGCCATGCAAGCGCCGCTCCCCCAACGAACCTGATCTATATGTCTATAGCTGATACGCGCAGAAGAGGGTAGGCCATCCGCTAAACAGCATGTGATAGCGCATCATGGCTAGATGATGTATTTTATCAGTACTGCGATGGTGGATCGCGGTTGGGGGTCATCGGCGCGACGCCTAAGGAGCTATTCGCATGACCGATACCAAGGAAGCCAGCGAGAAGCTTGTTCGCGACTTTCTCGGGTCCTGGCAGGATCGCTGCCTCGAAACCATCTGCAGCGCCTTTGCCGATGACGCGGTCTACCACAACGTGCCGGTTACGCCGATCAAGGGCATTGCCGGTATCCGGGCGATTTTCCAAGCGTTTTTGGACGCGTTCTCCGACGCCAAGCTCGATATCCTCGCACTGGCCACCGAGCCCGGCCTGGTGCTGGTCGAGCGCGTCGATTACTTCACCATGTACGACGGCCGGACGGTCGAGCTGCCGGTGACCGGCGTGTTTGAGGTCAAGAATGGCAAGATCACGCGCTTCAGCGATTACTTTGACCTTGCCGACTTCGAGCGGCAGAGCGGGATGAAGCTGTAGGCGATGCTGTTGGCAGGGGTTGTGGCTCCGGTGCGGAAGAAGGGGGTTCGAGTCGATGGAGTCCGTCGTCCAACCCATTAGGCGCAGGCCAAAGGACCGAAAGAAGCAGATTCTGGAGCAGGCCGTCGGGCTCTTCATCGACCGTGGCTTTCATTCGGTCAAATTGGAGGACATCGCCGAGGCGGCCGGAGTCACCGCGCGTGCGTTATACCGCCACTACGACAACAAGCAGGCGTTGCTCGCCGAGACGATCCGAACCGGCCAGGATCAATATCAGAGCGCGCGTCGGCTCACCGACGGCGAGGCGGAGCCGACGCCTCGGCCGCTGAACGTTGATCTCCCCGATCTAATCTCGGCGGCCGTGGCATCTCGGGCCTTGACGGTGTTGTGGCAGCGCGAGGCCCGTTACCTCAACGACGGCGACCGCGCAGAGGTCCGGCGCCGCATCAACGCGATCGTCGCCGGCATGCGCGATAGCGTCCTCTTGGAGGTGCCGTCTCTGAGCCCGCAGCACTCGGAGCTGCGGGCGTGGGCGGTATCCAGCACGCTGACCAGCCTGGGACGGCACAATCTGACCCTGCCGCCTGAAGAGCTCAAAGAGCGCCTATACCAAGCGTGTATGGCCGCGGCGCGGACGCCTCCTGTTTGCGAGCTGAAGCCGCTCCCGGCCGCCGCTGCCGCAAACGGCGAACAAGATGCCCTGTTTTCCCGCTACGAAACGCTGCTTGCCGCGGGCGCGCGTCTGTTCCGTGCGCAGGGCTATCCGGCGGTCAGTACCAGCGAAATCGGGAAGGGCGCCGGAATCGCGGGCCCCGGGCTGTACCGCTCGTTCTCCTCCAAGCAGGCTATCCTGGACGCGCTCGTCCGCCGCCTCGATGAGTGGCGGAGCCTGGAGTGCATTCGCGTGTTGCGCGCGAATCAGCAAGCGGCACAGCGTCTGCGTGGACTTGTTGAAGGCCACGTCCGGATCAGCCTGGACGCTCCGGACCTCGTTGCCGTGTGCGTGACTGAACTGTCCCACGCCTCCAGTGAGGTGCGTGACGGCTATCTGAGAAATCAAACCGACCGTGAGGGCCTGTGGATCGACCTGATCGAGAAGCTGGTGCCCGCGACTAGTGTTACCCACGCGCGACTGCTCGTCGCTGCGGCGATCAGCTTCATCGAAGATGTCGCTCGCACTTGGCATCTGACACGCTATGTCGGGGTGGCGGACGAGATCACCGCCATCGCGCTGTCAATCCTGACCAGCCGGTCCTGACGTCAGACGGGTTCGTCGTCGACATCGGAGAGGAATCGCTCCGGGTCGTGGTGGGGGTTTGTTCGTGGTTGTCCGCGATCGAGGTGGGCCGGCGGTGTCCCCAAGTTCGTAGGTGCAGTTGCTTCGCATTGCCGCGTTGGGATGCACCCCGGGTGGGTCGGGTGTGGCCGCGGTCCTTGGCGTACAGCATGATTCGGTGTGCCGGGAAGCCAGCCGCTCGGCTTCGGAGATCCCTCAGGGTGGTGCTGGCCCAAGCTCCCCGACGCCAACAGGGCCCGGAGGCGGGCATGTCCCGAATCGCGTGGATTTTTGACTGGCGATCCACGGTCATTCTATGCGGCGGCGGATCCCGCAGGTTCGGTGTCGGTCTTTTCTTTGGGGTGGGCGTGGCGGTGAAGGGCGGCGACAAGTTGGGGCATCTGTTTGTAGCCCTTGACGCGGCGGAAGGATCGTTCGGCGGTGAGCATGCCCGCGGCGGTCCAGCGCAGCACCATCTGCCCGTCACGCCAGCGGGTGACGTTGCGGTTGGTGGTTCGGGCTATCGAGATCATCGACTCGATCGGATTGCTGCTGGTCAGGGTCTTGGCCAGCAGACCATCGATGCCCAGGCGGGCCACGGTGAACATCTCGTCGAGCCCCTCACACAGTGAGCCAGCCGCGCTCGGATAGGTCTTGTCCAGTTGGGTAGCCAGGTGTTGAGCGTTGCGCAGCCCCTGCGCAGGATCGGGGTGGTGCAACGCCTTGACCAGCTTGGCGTCCACCCAGTCCTTATCCTTGTCGGGCAGGTGGTCAGCGGCATTTCTGCGCTTATGCAGAGTGCACCTTTGGACCAGGGCCTGCTCGCCGAACACGTCGCGCACCGCGGCGGCCAGGGCCTTGGCGCCGTCAATAACCACCAGCAGCCCGTCATCGACGTTCAAGCCGCGCTGCACCAGGTCAGCCAGCAGTGCCCCCACCACGGTCTTGTTGTCCGTGGAGCCGTCGCGCAGCCCGACCGGCACCTTCGTCCCGTCGGCGGTGATCGCCAAGGCCACCACCACAGTGCGTTCGGCCAGCTGCTCACCATCAACCATGAGCACTGCGATGTCGTGGTCGCTCAGGTCACGGGCCATCAACTCGGCCAGCGCGGTCTTGGTCAGCTTGATGAACCGGCGCGAGATCGCCGACTTCGACGCGGATTTCTGGGTCGCGCTGACGGTGTCACCGACCGGCTCGGCGGTGCGCGCGTGCCGGCGGGTGGCCACCCCGGCCACCATCTTCTCCATCACCACCTCGGTGAGCACATCGTCGGCGGCGAAATGCTCATAGGAGGTCAGCGGCACCTCGTGTCCGTCGAGGGTGCGTGCCCGCGGCCGCTGGACCGGTATTCGGCGCCCACCCAGAGTCACCGATCCCTTCCCGGTGCCATGGCGCACCGCGGCCCGGCCCGCGTCATGCTTGCCCTTGGGTCCACCCATCGCCAACGCGATCTCCTCCGGCAAATCCAACAACGCCACAGCATCAGACGCGTCAGCAAGGCCAACAGTAGGTACGGTCTTCTTCACGGCGGTCCCTTACTCCCTTTTCGAGGTGTTCTTGGATGTTCACCCGAAGACCTACCAACCGGCAGGACTCAGGTGAGGGACCGCGACCCCAAATTCCACGACGATCGGGACAACGTCAATGCAGCGCTTTGTGAAGACAAGCCGGGTGTGTCCACCAAACCGGGGACAAGCCCAACATGCTGTGGCGGGAACGCCGAAAGGTCGGCATTGTCGGTGCTTGCGCTTATGGTGTTGGCGTGCAAGTGCGTGACCGATGCCAAATCGAACCAACACCTGCTCAGGTCAGGAACCTGAGCAGGGGTTCGGGGGTGTCGCCGGGCGGTGTTCAACGATGCACTGCCGTCGGGCAAAAGCTGCTCGGCCGTTAGGTGCAAGCATGTGCTCGACGAGGTCCCGGCACAGTTCTGCACCTGGACCTGCCCAGCGTGCGACGCGGTCTACTATTGCGACTTCAACGCCGCCAAAGCGCTTCTCGCCGCCGGGCGGGGAGCAGGAATACCAGCAGCGGGGTGTGCCGCCACGGGAATCCTCGGAATTTCTGCCCGAGGAGTAGGCCAAGTATTGGTCCGCATCAGATTCATGGAGGGGTGGGAGATGAAAAGGTTGCGGCGACGATCGTTTCGTCGTTTGGTGTGGCCGTTATTGATCGTGATCAGCGTAGGGGCTGGCACCGGCGTTTGGCCTATCGATCTCGGCGGCGTGCTAGGCGGGCTTCCCAGGGAGCTGTCAGCTCTGTCTTCACTGCCGGGCAAGCTTGGCGATTTGTGGCAATCCCGTAAGTCGACGGCGGTTGATGAGAACATCGGCGCGCTGCTGGCACAGCTCACGGTGGTGGACTCGTTGCCTAACGTGACCGGTTATGAGCGTGGATGTTCCCGGTCCCAGGCCTGCTCGTTTGGCCCAGCCTGGAGTGACCCGAGCGATCATAGTGCGTGCAGCACCCGCGATCGCATCCTGCGTGTCCAACTCACTGATGTGGTATTCGCCGCGGACCTGCACGAGTGTCGCATCGAGTCGGGCACCTTGCACGACCTCTATACCGGCGATGTGGTGCACTACAGCGCGTCCGGTGGAACCGCTGTCCATATTGACCACCTGTTCGCCGTCCACCGTGCGTGGAATGCCGGAGCATGGCATTGGGATCAGTCGCGTCGCGCGGCCTTTGCTAACGACCCGGTCAACCTGCTGGCGGTCAGCGCGAGGGCCAACCTATCCAAGGGCGACGCCGGGCTAGACTGGCTTCCTCCCAATCAGGGCTACAGGTGTGCGTATATCGCTCGTTACTTGGCAGTGGCGGTGGTCTATGACTTGGCGATCACCATCTCTGATCGCGACGTCGCCCAGTCGCAATGTCCGGCCGGAGCGACAATCGCCTCAGAGTTCGCGGGCATGCCGCACGCCGTGTTGACGGGCGGTTGAAAACTAGGCCATTTGCAACGGAGTGGATTCTAGTCCAGCTGCCCCGAGCCCGTGCTGCCGGGCTGGCGGCACCCCAGCGGCGCCGCAGATCCACGCCGGGGCGATACGGGTTGCCGGTGATGCCAGGCCGCTTCGATCAACAGACGGCGGGCATGCCCGTTGCCGGTCTTGGTGATCGACCCCTGCGAGCGTGAGGTGCCCGAGGAATACTCCGTGGGGACCAGACCCAGGTAGGCGCCCGCCACCCCAAATTCCACGACGATCGGGACAACGTCCATCCCCCCTGTCATGGGTTCCGGCTTCCGTGGGCCGCGCTGCGCCGCGGGCACAGCCCACGTAAACGAACCACTTTCGTCGTGCCCGCCGGAAGTGATAGCCGATGCGCCGAAGGTAGCGTGTGTCATATCCGCGCTGACTTGTCACCAGGCGTAACCCGACCAGGCAACGGATCACCACAGCGCCGCAATGGTTCCGCCGTCGGCGATCTGCGTGGTACCGGTGATCATCGATGCCTCATCGGACAACAGGAACGCGACGATGCTCGCCATCTCCTCGGGTGCCGCCATCCGGCCCTGCAAACGGGTGATCATGGCGTGTGCTTCGCCCGCACCGAGCGCCTCGTCAAACATCGCGATCGCGGTCTGCTGCATCGGGGTGTCGACGAATGCGGGCAGCAGCGCGTTGGCGCGGATGTTGGACGAGCGCAGCTCCGCGGCGGTGATTCGACTCAGGTGGCTAATGCCGGCTTTGGACATGCCGTACGCGCCGGTGCCGCCGACCGCGACATGGCCCGCCAACGACGACAAGTTGACGATGGCTCCCCCGCCCCGCTCGATCATCCTCGGCGCGGCATGCTTGGTACACAGCCATGGGCCACGCAGGTTGATCGCGATGACCCGATCGAAGTCCTCGACACTGGTCTCGACGAGCGAAGCGATATGAACGACACCGGCGTTGGCGACGAGCTTGTCGACCCCACCGAACGCGGCAACACAAGCCTCGACCATGGCGATGACTTGGTCCTCGTGGCTGACATCGGCGCGGTGACCGATGGCGCCGGAACCGATTTTGGTTGCGGCGGCATTGGCCGCGGCACCGTCGATATCCGCGCAAAGCACCTTGCAGCCCTCGGCAGCGAGGCGCTCGGCCACCGCGAGGCCGATCCCGGCCCCGGCGCCGGTGACGATCGCGGCTTTGCCGGCCAGGTCTGGATGAGTCACGGTCTTCAGCCCGCGGCCGCCAATTGGCGGGCTCCCGGACCGTGTTCGCGAATGGCTCCGAACATCACAAGGCCAAATCCTGGCATGTCATCGGAAAGCCGGATCGCATACACCCCGAGATCGCGCAGGATCCATGTCACGGTCTCCGACATTTCATCGGTCGCCGCATCGCCTCGGGCGAACAGGCCGCAGGCACGCGCTGGTCCGGGCGGACGCAGATACAGGACCACGCCGCTGCGTTGGGCCGACATCGCGGTCAGTGCGCCGTTGAGTGCGCTGCCGCATCGGCACAGTGTCGAGCCGAAGACGTCGCCGGTTAGGCACTCGATGTGGACGTGCAGCGGCACCGGCACGCCGGCACCGGCCGATCCGATGATCACCGCCAAGTGCTCGCCCAGGTCGTGCACGTCACGAAAGCCGATGACGCGTGAGTCACCGGCCCAGGTGGGCAGCGTCGCCTCGGTCAGCCGGACCACTTGCGGCTCGGTCCGTCGCCGATACGCCGCAAGTTCGGCGATGGAGGCCACGGCCAACCCGTGTTCGACGGCGAACTCGACCAACTCTGCGCCGCGGGCCATTTGAGCCGGGGTGCGGCGGGAGACGATTTCGCAGAGCGCCGCGGCTTGCCGGCGTCCGGCAAGGCCAGCCAGGTCGACGGCCGCGTCGGCGGGTGCGTGCCGACCAAGCACCCCGTTCGGCCCGGACCGTACCGGCACCACGTGACCCGGACGAAGGAAGTCCGACGCGTCCGACTTGGCCGACGCGAGTGCAGCGATGGTCCGAGCGCGATCGCTCGCCGAGATTCCGGTGCCGGTCCCGCGGAAGTCGACCGACACGCAGTGTGTGGTGTCGCGGTGGCACATCGGCGGCAGGTTCAGTCGCTCGCACTCGCCGCCCGGCAACGCGATTCGGAGATAGCCCGAGGTGTGCCGGATCGTGAATGCGACCAGCTTCGCAGTTGCGGCGTCGGCCGCGAAGACCAGGTAGCCGTCGCTATCGCCATCGTCGGTGAGGACGACGGGATGCCCGGCGGCGATCGCGGTGATCGCACGACGCACCCGCACATCGGTTGTTCTCATCGGCACTCCACCAAAAGACGGCGGAACCGGCTGTCATGAAATATGAGCGGTGGTGTGTCGGGGTCGGCTCTCAGCGCGCAGATCTTGAGCAAGGCGATCAGGTGATCCCCCGCCGGAATCTCTGCGCGCAGGCGGCAGTCCAACCAGGCACTGGCCCCGTGGATGACTACGCTCCCAGTTGGCAGCTCGCTCCAGCACACCGCGGCAAACCGATCACCTTCCTTGCGCGACAAGCTCCTACAGGCTTCGTCGTGACCCTCGGCAAGCACGCTCACCCCGACCTGCGGACGCCCGCGCAACCTGGGCCAGGTCGTCGAGGTGTTCTGCACACAGATTGAGACCAGCGGTGGGTCAATTGAAACGGACGCGAATGAGCTGGCGGCCATACCGACCGGAACGCCGTCGACCATCGCGCAGACCGCGATCACGCCGGAGGGGAAGCAGCCGAAGGCCCGGCGCAACTCGGCACCGTCGAGGTGATCGACGGTCTCCGGGACCATGTCGAAGGCGCAACTCACTGCCGCAGCCCGCCAAGGAAATCGAGCAGCAGCCGATTGGTCTCGGCGGGCGCTTCCTGCTGGATCCAGTGCCCGACGTCGGCGATCAGGTGGGTGCCGCGATAGTCGGACATGACCTCGTGTGCGCGCTCGAGGGCCTCGGCGCCCCAAGCGGTGCCGACGTCGTACTGGCCGCCGATGAACAGCGCCGGCGGGGTCAGCGGTTTGCCTGCCTGATCGGCCAGGTCGTGCCAGTCGTTGTCGATGTTGTGGTAAAAGCTCAACGGGCCGCCGAAGCCCGAGCGCTCGAACTCGCCGGTGTAGAAATCCACGTCGGCGTCGGTGAACCAGGCCGGCATCGTCTCCGGATAGATGAACGCGTCCTTGAGCCGTGCGCCTTCGGCCATGCAAAGCGGGCCCGCCCGGATCACGTCGATCGGGTTCATCGATGCCAGGTCGACACCCGCATCGACGGCCGCCTTGGTAGCCGCGATCATCCCCTCACCGGAGACCGTGTACGTCAGCCCCAGCAGCCAGCCGCGCAGGTCCTCTTCGATCTCGGCGATGATGCCGTCCTGCGCGGAAAAGTAGTCCTGGTACCAAACCCGGCCTTCGCCGGCGAGCTCAATGTGGTAGTCGTTGGGACGGTGCTCGCCAAAAGGACTGCCCGGCAGGCCAATTACGCCGCGGCCGGCGAACGGAACGCTGATTCCCACTACGCCGGCGCATCGGTCTGGGTGCAGCCAGGCGAACGTCCAGGCGACCGGTGCACCCCAGTCGTGACCGACGACGACGGCCTGCTGTTCGCCATATGACTCGATGACGCCGAGGACGTCGCCGACCAGTTCCTTGATGCGGTAGGCCCTTTGCGCCCGGTACTTCGATGAGCGCCCGTATCCACGCTGGTCGATGGCTACCGTGTGGTAGCTCGCGGCAGCCAGCACGGGAAGCTGATGGCGCCACGAGTACCAGGATTCCGGAAACCCGTGGAGCAGGATCACCAACGGTCCCTCGCCGGCCTCCACGGCATGGATGCGGGTACCCCGGCAGTTCAAGGTTCGATGAACCTGCGACATCTTGATTTCTCCTAAGCGTCTACAAGTTGATCCGCGGGTGCTGCTGGTACCGAACGGTTTTCGTAGTTGCGGGCTATCAATGTCTTCTGGCCCGACAATCTGGTCCGCGCCCACTTGCCGATGACCCGGCTGGCAATCCCTGGCTTCATCAGTGCCAACGGTGGCTTGACCAGGTGGACCACCGCCAAGAACTCGCGGTAGGCGTCGAGATCGTCGTGGACCAACTCCAGCAGACGGTCCATGTACCAGGTGAGTATCCCGAAATAGAATGGGCGCTTCTTGTCCACATCCTTCATCCAGTCGAAGCGCAGATTCTGCTCGCGGATCACAAACCAGGCCGTGTCGGCCATCTTGGCGATGGATCGGTAGTAGCGGCGCGGCAGATCCCGGTGTCGGGGACCATACTTGGCCATTAGCACCTGCATTTGCCGAACTTCCTTGAGCGCCAGGCTCATACCCAAGCCGGACACCGGGTCGGCGCTGGTGTAGGCATCGCCCACGGCCAGCAGTGCACGCGGCAGGTTGCCCTTCCTCTCATAGCGCAGCCGCAACATGTTGGGGTAGCGGAAGTTGTAGATCGGCGAGGCCGGTTCCAGCCCATCGATGTTCTCCCCGATGACCGGTGAGGGCATCAGATTGGCGAATTCCCGGAATTCTCGCGCGGTACGTGGCGGCGAGTAGCAGTTGTAGGCGACCAGCGAAGTGGACAGGATGGTGCGCGATCTGTCGGTGTAGTACTGCGCGGCATAGGTGTCCTCAAAGGGGCGGTACGCATAGCAGATCACCATCACCTTGTCCTGCCACTGCCGCTCGGGCGGTACTCGGTGCTGCATCGTCGAATAGAAGCAGTTGATGATGTCCTGCTCGACCTCGGGAGCTCCAATGCCGATGCGCTCCAAGAACTCCGGCACGCGCGTGTTCTTGCCCGAGGCGTCCACGACGAACTCGGCGGGGATCACCTCGGGTTCACCGCCGTCACGCTGGACAGCGACACCGACGACGGCGTTGGTGTCGCGATCGAACACGAGGTCGCTGACCTCGGACTCGTAGCGGAAGTCGATCCGTGGTTCGTCGTCCAGCCGACGCCGCACGCACCATTCCAGTAGCGGCCGCCCGGCGCAGACGATCTCGATGTCGCTCGTCGCGGGCTTCTTCCACGTCCCGCCCAGGCGAATCCGGTACTGGGCCGCCATGTCGACCTTGAATGCGCCCTCACGCACCATATCGTTGACGATGCCGGGGAAGAAGCGCTCCAGCTCGATCTGTCCAGCGGTGAGCAGATGGTGGAGGTGCCACCCCTGTGCCGCGCCCGGCCTGCCTTCGCGGCGGCGGTGCGGGTCGTCCTTCTCGAGCACGATGACGCGCTCGAAGGTTTCGCTACACACCTTGGCCGCGGCGATGCCTGCGATGCTGCCGCCAATGATCACCGCGGTGCCGCGGCCGCGGCGGCGCACTTCGGGGACGTCCAGACCCGTGTGATCGAGGCGAGTTGACGTAGCCCGGCGCGCCACCCCACTGGGCACGAATTTCTCGAAGTACAGCCCGACGCGATGGAAGCCGTTGTTGTCCAACCAGGTTCGGGTGGCTTCGACCATCGCGGCTGGACCGCACAGATAGACGTCGGCGTCGCCGCCGGCCAGCATGCGCTCCTCCAGCAGATCGGTGACGAGCCCCGCCCGCCCATCCCATTCGGCGTCCGGATGCGCGACCGTGACGTGCAGCTCCAAGCCGGCAACACGGCGCCGCAGCGCCTTGAGTTGGTCGAGCTTGCACAGGTCTTCCACAGAGGTCACCCCGTAGAGCAGGTAAACCGGTTGCCCGACATCGGCATCCAGGCTCTCGGCAATCGCTAGGATCGCCGAGAGACCGGTGCCGCCGGCGACCAGGATCACCGGTCGCACGATCGGACGCAGATAGAAGCTTCCTTTGCTGCATCGCAACGCAATTCGGTCACCAGGCTTGGCACGGTCGCGAAGATAGTCCGACATCACGCCGTCGGGCAGCAGCCGGATGATGAACTCCAGCTCGCCACTGCCGTCGGCTGGATGCGCGTAGGAATAGTTGCGCCAAGCGTTGGTTCCGGGCACCCGCAACTGGGCGTATTGGCCGGCCTGGTAGTTCAGAGCTCCTGGGGTGGGCGTGAGATCCGCCGAGAGGTCGACCCGCAGGACGGCGGTGCTGGGCGAGACCAGGTCGACCCCGGCCACCAGACCTTCGCCGGTGACCAGCAGTGCCGCGTTGTCGTCGGCCGGATACTGCAGTTCGATCCGGCAATCGGACTCCGCGAACGTCTGGCAGGTGAGGATCTTGCGCGCCGCCCGCTCCACGTCGGACAGGCCCTCGGTGCGTCCCATCTCGTAGCGGCCCGCGGTGCAGGTGGCAACGCATGTCCCGCAGATCCCGCTTTGGCATTCGTTGACGATCGCGACACCGTGTTCCTCGGCGGCCTCCAAGATCGACTGGTCCGGCCGCACCGGCATTGCCTTGCGCGTTCCGTCCGCATACCCGACGGTGACCTGGCAAACCGCCATTGCGTGTCCTTTCTAGCCCTTTCCGGCCGGACCCTAGACGATCGCGGCTGCGGTCGTCTTGGGCTTCGTGGCGAGACGGGCGTTGAGTCTGGGCATGACTTCGGTGGCCAGCAGCCGCAGCGACTCCTTCCAGGGGCCTGGGTTCTCGATGTAGTCGAATCCGAGAACCAGTAGGTGGCCGAATCCGCCGACCTGGTCGTATGTGGCTTCGAGTTTATCGACCACCGTCTCCACCGAGCCGACGACGAAGGTGTTCTCGGCCAGGTACTCCGGAGTCACGTCGTCGTCGGGTACCGAGGGGTTGTGCTTGTAGAACTTGGTCATGCCAAACATGCGGAACGTCGGCAGCACGTACTCACGCATGGCACGGCCCATGGTGCCGTCAACTGCATACCGGAACGCCTGTTCGTCGGTCTCTGCGACCATCACCTCACGCACCAGCCGCCAATCCCGGCGATCGGGGATCCGGCCACTGCGCTCGGCGCCTTCGAGCACCGCGTCCCAGTGGGTGGCGACATACTCGGTGTTGAGGTCCAGGCTCATGGGAATGTAGCCCCGCTCGCCGGCCAGCTTCAGCGTTTCGGAGCCGGCGCTGAACCCGGTGACGCCGATGGGCGGGTGGGGCTTCTGGTAGGGCTTGATATGGCGCTTCATCAGACCCTCGAACATCGGGGCGATACCGTTGGCGTTCCAGTATTTCCCGCGGTGTTCCCAGGGCTCGTCTTCGGTCCAGATGCGCAGCATGATCTCCAATGCCTCACGGGTCATCTCGCGATGTTCGCCGTTCTTCCCATCGACGTCGTACAACGCCCAGTCGCCCGGAATCCCGCTGGCGCCGACGCCCAGCATGAACCGGCCCCGGGCGAGGTGATCGAAGTAGGCCACCCGGTGGGCAAGTTCGATCGGATGGTGGTAGGGCAGCAGATGCGCGCCGGGCGCGAGTTTGATCGAGGTGGTGCGCAGCAGCGCCTGCGCCAACAGCAGATCTGGCGCGCAGATCGGTTCCCAAGGCACGGTGAAGTGTTCGCCGACCCAGGCTTCCACGTAGCCGAGCTCATCGACCAGCTCGATGATGTCGAGGTCCCACTGCGTGGCGTCGTAGAGGTTGCGCTCTGGTGGATGGGCCGGCATGAGGAAGATTCCGATCTCCATGTTCAACCCTTCTTGGTCCTCATCGGGGGCGGGTCTGCGGCTACCGCGGTCTCACCATGTAGGCATATCACAGTACTAGCAAGATACTTTACTGTGAGCAAGTACCATTTTGCTAGGGAATTTATGCAAAAAATGGTACGGAGTGTGCGTATTGGCTATGGACATCCGGGCGGACTGCCGCGTAACCTCGCACAGGTCACCCCTGCACGGGCAGTAAGGAGCGGTCATGAAGGGCACCGGGGTCAGTCCGGTCGATCGCCAGTCGGACGGGGAGCACTGTGCGCAGCATCGCCTTGAGGATTTCGAATACATCCGGTACGAAACGATCGACGACGGCCGTATTGCCGCGATCACCCTCGATCGCCCAAATCAGCGCAACGCGCAGACCCGCGGAATGTTGGTCGAATTGGGTACCGCGTTCGAAGTCGCCGAGGCCGACGACACGGTCCGCGTGGTGATCCTGCGGGCCGCGGGTCCCGCCTTCTCCGCGGGCCATGACCTCGGCTCCGCCGACGATGTCCGTGAACGCGCGCCGGGTCCGGATCAGCACCAGACCTATCGGTGCAACGGGGCAACGTTCGGTGGGGTGGAGTCCCGCAACCGCCAGGAGTGGCACTACTACTTCGAGAACACGAGGCGGTGGCGCAATCTGCGCAAGATCACCATCGCCCAGGTGCATGGGACGGTCCTGTCCGCAGGTTTGATGCTGGCGTGGTGTTGCGATCTGATCGTGGCCAGCCACGACACGGTGTTCGCCGACGTCGTCGCCACTCGGCTCGGTATGTGCGGGGTGGAGTACTTCGGTCATCCCTGGGAGTTCGGGCCACGCAGGGCGAAAGAACTCCTGCTCACCGGCGACTCGATCGGTGCGGACGAAGCTCATGCGCTCGGGATGGTCAGCAAGGTGTTTCCCAGAGACGAATTAATAGATCGCACAATCGAATTCGCCCGCCGCATCGCCAAGGTGCCGACGATGCCGGCGCTGCTAATCAAGGAGTCGGTGAACCAAACCGTCGATGCCATGGGTTTCTCCACCGCACTCGACGGTTGCTTCAAGATCCATCAGCTCAATCATGCGCATTGGGCCGAAGTCACCGGCGGAAGGTTGTCCTACGGAACCGTCGACTACGGGCTTGAGGACTGGCGCGCCGCGCCAGAGATCCTGCCCGCAACCAAGCAGCGCCCCTGAGCGGTTGTGCCTGTCGTGGATGTCAGCTACCCGCCCGAAGCGGAAGCGTTCCGTCAGCGGATACGCGCTTTTCTGGCCGGGCACCTGCCGTCCGGCTGGTCAGGCCCGGGGGCGCTGCCGCCGGACGAGCGAGACGCGTTCGCCCGGCAGTGGCGGCGGTCGGTGGCCGCCTGCGGCCTGGTGGCCGTGTCCTGGCCGAAGCGGTACGGCGGTGGTGGTCTCTCCCCCATCGACCAGGTGGTGCTCGCCGAGGAGTTCGCCCGCGCCGGCGCCCCCGAGCGGGCAGAGAACGACCTGCTCGGCATCGATCTGCTCGGCAACACGCTCATCGCGCTGGGAACACAGTCGCAGAAGGAGCGGTTTCTGCCGCGGATTCTCACCGGCGAAGATCGTTGGTGCCAAGGATTCTCCGAGCCCGAGGCCGGCTCGGATCTGGCGGCCGTGCGAACCCGGGCGGTGCTTGACGGTGACCAGTGGGTTATCAACGGGCAGAAAACCTGGACCTCGGCCGGGCCCACCGCCAACTGGATCTTCCTCCTGGCGCGCACGGATCCCCACGCTCCCAAACATGACGGCCTGTCGTTCTTGCTGGTGCCCATGGACCAGCCCGGCGTCGTGGTACGGCCAATCGCCAACGCGGCCGGACATTCTTCCTTCAGCGAAGTATTCCTGACCGATGCGTGCACCGCCCCCGACAACGTCGCCGGCGGGGTGGGCAAGGGATGGTCGACCGCGATGACCCTGCTGGGTTTTGAACGCGGATCGCAAATCACCACCGCGGCCATCGATTTCGGCCGTGACCTGAAGCGGCTGTGCGAGCTGGCCCGGCAGCGCGGCTTGCACACCGACCCGTACATCCGCAACCGGCTGGCATGGTGCTTTTCGCGGGTTCAGATCATGCGTTACCGCGGCTACAGCGGCCTTACCCTGTCGCTAACCGGACGACTACCGGGCGCCGAGGCCGCGATCACCAAGATGATCTGGAGCGAATACTTCCGGCGCTATACCGACCTCGCCGTGGAAATCCTCGGGCTCGACGCGCTTGGCCCGCAGGGTGCGGGTAACGGCGGGGCACGGGTGGTCCCGGAGGCCGGCACGCCGAACTCCCCCGCCTGCTGGATGGACGAGCTGCTTTACGCGCGCGCTGCGACGATCTACGCGGGCAGTTCGCAGATTCAGCGCAACGTGATTGGCGAGCGACTGCTCGGGCTGCCCAAGGAACCATGACAGAAAGCGCCGCGTTGACATGGATTTCCGGTACAGCTCCGAACAGGACGCCTTTCGCGCATCGTTGCGCGGCTTCCTTCGTGACCACGCCCCGCCGGGGCAGGTGCGTGCGGTGGCTGCCGGCGGCGGCCATGACAGCAGGCTCTGGCAGCGGCTGTGTGCCGAATTGGAGCTGCCGGCATTGCATGCGCCACCGGAGTACGGCGGCGCGGGCGCCACGCTCGTCGAAACCGCGATCGCGTTCTGCGAACTCGGCCGGGCGCTCACCCCAGTCCCGTACGCGGCCACAACGTTTGCGATCGAAGCGATCCTGCGTATGGGCGACGACGAGCAGCGCAAGAGCTTGCTGTCCGGCCTGCTCGCCGGCGAACAGATCGGAGCGCTGGCGGCAAGCGGTTCCGATCACGCCGACCCGTCCGCGGCAACCGTGCGAGCGGACCGCCATGGCGGTGCCACCGTGCTCACCGGCGAGTGCTCGCCCGTGTTGCACGGTCACATTGCTGACCTGTTCGTGGTGCCGGCCCGTGCCGACGACACCGTGGTCCTGCACGTGGTGGCCGCTGACGCTGCAGGGGTTACCGTGGTCCGCCTGCCCTCGTTCGACATCACCCGCCCAGTCGCCAAGCTACAACTGGCGCAGGCTCCGGCAGCAGCCTTGACCTCAGGCTCCCCCGATGACATCGGGCGCGCGCTGGACGTGGCGCGGATGCTGCTGGCCGCCGAGATGCTCGGCGGCGCCGAGGCGTGCCTTGAGTTGGCGGTTGAGCATGCCCGGCGTCGGCGGCAATTCGATCGCCCGATCGGCTCGTTCCAGGCCATCAAACACACCTGTGCCGACATGATGATCGAGATCGATGCGACGCGCGCGGCGGCGATGTTCGCCGCGATGAGCGCCGCCAACCCGCAGGAGCTGCAAATCGCCGCGCCGTTGGCCAAGGCGCAGGCCGCAGACACCTTCGTGCTGTGCGCCGGCTCCGCCATCCAGATCCACGGAGGTGTCGCCTTTACTTGGGAGCACAACCTGCACTTGTACTTCCGCCGAGCCAAGACCACCGCGGCGCTCTTCGGTAGTAGTGCCCGCAATCGGGCACTGCTGGCCGACCGCGCTGGCCTGTAGCAACCGGGCCTGGCCGCAGGAGGGTTGCCGACTTATGCGCCCAGTGCGGCGAGCGCGGCGTCGTAATTGGGCTCTTGCGCGATTTCCGGCACCAGTTCGGTGTATGCCACATTGCCGTCGGGGCCGATCACCACGATGGCCCGGGCAAGCAGCCCGGCCATGGGGCCATCGGCGATGGTGACGCCGTAGTCCTCCCCAAAGCTGTCCCGGAACGCCGACGCGGTCGTGACGTTCGCGGTGTCCTCCGCGCCGCAGAATCGCTTCTGGGCGAATGGCAAATCCTTTGACACGCACAGCACGGTGGCACCGCTGGCCGCGGCGCGCTGGTCGAAGGTCCGCACGCTCGTCGCACACACCGGTGTGTCGACCGAGGGAAAGATGTTCAACAACACGGGCTTACCGCGGAACTGCTCGCTGGTGACCGCCCCGAGATCGCCGCCGGTCAATGTGAAGCCTGGAGCCGGAGCCCCGACAGTGGGTAGCTCGCCGACCGTATTGATCGCGTTTCCTCGCAGAGTTATCTGTGCCATGCGCACAGTCTGCCAAGGCCGGCGCGGCGGCCTTGGGTGAGGTCCGAAGTGTGGATGTCCTAATTTGTGGGGTACATGACGTAGACGACATGCCGTCGCCGGGTCAACACTGGGTCCATGGCTCGAAAGGTGGTGCTTGTCGGCTTCCCCGGCGTGCAACCGCTTGACGTGGTGGGGCCCTACGAAGTGTTTACCGGCGCATCATTGCTGACCAGCGGCGGCTACGACGTCGTGGTGGCCTCAATCGGCGGCCAACCCGTCACCACCGCAACCGGCCTGGGATTCGTGTCGATGCCGCTGCCGGACCCGAATGACCCGCTCGACACCGTCGTGCTGCCCGGCGGCGCCGGCGTCGACGCCGCGCGAGCCGACGTCGACCTGATGGCCTGGATCAAAGCGGTGTCCGGCAATGCGCGCCGCATGGTCACCGTCTGTACGGGCGCATTTCTCGCGGCTGAAGCGGGACTGCTGGATGGCCATCGCGCCACCACGCATTGGGCCTTTGCCGAACGGTTGGCCCGCCAGTTCCCAGCCGTCGACGTGGATCCCGACCCGATCTTCGTCCGTAGCAATGAGACGGTGTGGACGGCCGCGGGTGTCACCGCCGGGATCGACCTGGCGTTGTCGCTGGTCGAGGACGACCACGGCACCGAGGTCGCGCAAACGGTCGCCCGCTGGCTCGTGCTCTATTTGCGCCGACCCGGCGGGCAGACCCAGTTCGCGGCGCCGGTGTGGCTGCCGCGGGCCAAACGGGCCCCTATCCGCAGGGTGCAGGAGGCCATCGAGGCCGAGCCGGGCGGCCCGCACAGCATCGACGACCTGGCTCGCCGGGCGGCGATGAGCCCACGCCATTTCACTCGCGTGTTTACCGACGAGGTCGGCGAGGCGCCCGGCCACTACGTCGAACGCATCCGCACCGAAGCCGCGCGCCGTCAATTGGAGGAGACCGACGACACCGTCGTGGCCATCGCCGCCCGCTGCGGTTTCGGTACTGCCGAAACCATGCGGCGCAACTTCGTTCGCCGGGTCGGCATCTCGCCCGACCAATACCGGAAGGCGTTCGCCTAGAAGTAGGGAGACCACCGATGACCCAAGTTGCGTTCGTGACCTACCCGGGCGTTACCGCGCTGGACATGATCGGCCCGTATGAGGTGTTGCGAAACCTGCCGGGCGCCGAGCTGCGGTTCGTCTGGCACGAAACCGGACCGATCACCGCCGACTCAGGCGTACTCGTGATCGGCGCCACGCACTCGCTGGCCGAAACACCTTCGCCCGACGTGATTCTCGTGCCGGGTGGCCCGTCGACTCCGGTGCACGCGCGCGACGAGAAGCTGCTGGACTGGCTGCGTCAGGCCCACCGGACGGCCAGCTGGACGACGTCGGTGTGTTCGGGATCGGTGATCCTGGCTGCCGCCGGCCTACTGAGGGACCGCCGCGCTACCTCGCATTGGCTGGCCATCCCGTTGCTCAAGGCATTCGGCGCTGAGCCCGTCGTCGACGAGCGGATCGTCGCGCAGGATGACATCGTCACTAGTGCCGGCGTATCGGCGGGACTCGACCTGGCGCTTTGGCTCGCCGGCCAGATCGGCGGGAAAGGCCGCGCCAAGGCCATCCAGCTGGCGATCGAATACGACCCGCAACCACCGTTCGACTCCGGGCACATGTCGAAGGCTTCGGCAACCACGAAAGCCGCCGCGACCGCGCTGCTGTCCAAGGACAGCGCCAAGCCGGCCAACCTGGCTGCCGCGGCAATGCTGGCGTGGGAGCAGGCGCTTCAGGCGGTCCGGTCCCGGCGCCGGAGGCGGCAGCCCGTCGGTTAGCCGTGTCGGCTACCTTGCAGCAGCCGTTGGTATTTGGTGAGCTCCAAGCCGGGCGGCTGCAATGTTGCCGGTGTCTTCCCGTCGGCTAGGTGCCGGGCGAAGGTCTGCATCGTTGCGGCATAAATCAGGGTGGATGCCAGCGGGTACACCAATACTTTGACGCCGAGTTCAGCAAACTCCGCCGGCGTGAGGTCCGGGGTCTTGCCCTCGACAACGTTGAACATCACCGGCACGTCCACCGCCCTGGCGACGTCCTCGATCTCTTTCGGTGTTTGCAGCATCTCGACCAGGATCAGATCAGCGCCGGCATCCGCATAGCACTTGGCGCGGCGCAAAGCCTCGTCGAAGCCGCTGGTCAACCGGGCATCGGTGCGGCCGATCAGCAGAAACTCCGCATCGGTGCGCGCCTCGATCGCGGCACCAATCCGTGCGGCATGTTCCTCGGCCGAGACCAGCTCGATTCCTGGCATCGCGCCGCAGCGCTTCGGGAAAATCTGATCCTCGAGATGGATCGCCGCCACTCCGCAGGCTTGGTACTCCCTAACCGTGCGCGCGACGTTGTGTGGGCCGCCATAGCCGGTATCGGCATCGGCGATGACCGGCACCTCAACCGCAGCGGCGAAGGCCCTGCCGCGCTGCACCATCTCGGTCATCGTCAACAGCCCCACGTCCGGTGCGGCCAGCAGCGACGCCGACAACCCATTGCCAGTCATGTAGACGGCGCGGAACCCAGCCTGCTCAAATATCCTCGCCCCCAACGCATCATGGGCGCCCGGCGCGATCAGCAACTCGTCGCCCGATAGGAGATCACTCAGCTTCGGCACCAGCCGATCGTAGCTGTACGCCGCGACTATCCGGGTGGAGTCCCGCCCGCGCCAACATCGCGTTGCTCGCGTTGGGTTGCGATCCGGCGTGAGAATTCCGCAAAAGCATCGGCCACGGCGGCAGGCTGTTCGATCCAGGGGAAGTGACCGGCCTCGGGGACGATTCGCCAGATCACGTTCTGGGTGTGGAAGCGCTCGGCCTGCCACAGCGACTGTGTAACAACGCGGTCAGCCGAGCCGCTCACGATGAGCGTCGGTAATGTCGTTGGCCACCAAGCTGATTGGTAGCGGTGGTCGAAATTCGCGTCCGACCATTCCACGGCCCGAGAGTTGTAGGGCAGTCGCGCAAGAAGCTCGGTACCCTTCGCAACGCTTTGGTCCCCGAAGCTCCACGGTGCCGACGCTGTGGAAACGACACGAAGATTCTCGTCGGTGGGATCGGATTGGTAGCGGGTCATCGCCTGCTCGACGTGGGGCAACGGATGATTGCGCGCCATCTCCTCGAATATCGGCAGCCACGAAGCGTCCGGGGCGCTGCTGATCAATACCAGTCCCTCGAGGCACGCGGCCAACGCCGGCATGGAAAGTAAGTATTCGCCACCCGTGGAGTGCCCGACGAATACGGGATTGGGCACTGCGTGGGCCGCTTCAAGCAGGACATCGGGCCAGACACTGTAGGGGTCGGTGGGTGCACTTGGCGCATCGACGTTCGAACCATCACCGGGCAGATCGACCAGCCACGAGCTGCCGGGCACATCCAGCGCATCCACCAATTCATGCAGGCTCTCCGAACCGATTCCCGGGCCGCCGGGAAGAAACAGCCAATTGAGAGCCCCGGCGCGACTGACGCGTCGGCGCAGTCGTACCCCGGACGGTGTCCAATGAACGTGCCGCATTTCCTTTCGAACCTACCAAGGTGTCGTGCGCTCGCCGCTGCCGTCTCAACGTCTTGCTACACAGGGACTTTCGTCCGCACTCTAGATCGCGCAATAGCGGGCCGTCGCGGGTAGGCCGATGCGCAATTAGGCTCAACCAGGCTAGCGGGCAGCCCCGGAGAGATATGGAGTGAAGATGAGCGTGTTGGACCTGTTTGACTTGCACGGCAAGAGGGCCCTGGTGACCGGTGGATCCAGCGGCATCGGCAAGAGCGTGGCGCTAGCATACGCTCAAGCCGGAGCTCAAGTGGCTATCGCGGCAAGGCATTCCGAAGTTCTGGAACAGGTCGCCGAAGAGATCTCCGCGGCCGGTGGCGAGACGGCCGTGCCCATCAATTGCGACGTGACCCAACCGGGGCAGGTGACCAGAATGCTGGACCAGGTGACCGCGGAGTTGGGTGGGATCGACATCGCGGTCTGCAACGCCGGAATCATCACGGTCACCCCAATGCTGGACATGCCGCCGGAGGAGTTTCAGCGCATCCAAAGCACCAATGTGACGGGCGTTTTCCTTACTGCCCAGGCGGCGGCCAAGGCAATGGTTCGGCAAGGCCAAGGTGGGGTCATCATCAACACCGCTTCGATGTCGGGCCACATCATCAACGTCCCACAACAGGTAAGTCACTACTGTGCCTCCAAGGCCGCGGTCATTCACCTCACCAAAGCCATGGCCGTGGAGTTGGCGCCGCACAAGATTCGGGTCAACAGCGTCAGTCCGGGCTATATCCTCACCGAACTCGTCGAGCCCTACACGGATTACCACTCGCTGTGGGAGCCCAAGATTCCGCTCGGACGGCTGGGCCGGCCCGAAGAACTCGCTGGCCTCTACCTCTATCTAGCCAGCGAGGCGGCCAGCTACATGACCGGTTCCGACCTGGTGATCGACGGTGGATACACCTGCCCCTAACCGTCACCGCACGACACAGGGACGGCCGAATCGGGTGCGCACGCCAGGCGAAAACAGCGCGCGCAACCGATCGCCACTGGGTTGCACGCCACCCGCGTCGATAAGCTCGTCGTTTAGCTCGACGATCTCCGCGGCCCGTAACGGCCATGGTTCATGCTCGTTCGGCACCCACCAGGTCCGGCCGGCCTTGCGCGCATGCGCGCCCCACCGGGCGGTAAGCCACACTTCCAGCGGAGTCGGGTCAACCACGTCACCAATGGTGATCGTCAACAGGCTGCGCAGTCCGCGCCGTGGCCAGCGCCGCACACTGTGATATGTAATGCCCTCGTCAGAGCGCATCATAGCCATCTTCGCCCAGCAGTAGGGGATGCCGAGCCCCATCCGGGTGAGCGGCACGACGGCTAGTCGAGCCGTTTCCAGCGACCGGAAAAGTACCCCGTGCCGGCCGGCATTATCAATCGAATACAACCGGACATTGGTCTCCGGGAAGGTGCCGAAGTACGGGATCGGCAGTGCGGCGCCGAGTTTGGTGCTGCTCATGCGAAACGGAACCAGCCCGGCGTAGGTCATCCCATCGGCAAAGACATCGGGGCGGGTCCCGGGCGGGTACATCCTTTCAACGGTCTCCGGCAGCACCGGCCAATGGATAAAGGTCAGGTCACTCCAGCGCTGGTCGAAGGTGGTCGGACGGGGCAGTCTTGGCGGCGTGACCGGGTACCCCGATAGGGCAGGGCGCTCGCCGGGTTCGGCGCCCGACGGGCCGGGTATGGGGGGCATCAGACCATCGTGACATGCGATTTGGCCCATTGCGCTGGTTGCCCTCGTGGCCCGCCGAGTGCAATTACATATCGAATTGGGGGAAGCAACGGGTCATTTGCGGCTTAAAGTAATTGCGTCGGAGAGGTTCGAACGAGGTAATCGCCCCAACGAGTAGTGGAGGTAAGGACCAATGAAGTTCACCACGATGATAAAGACGGCGGCCGCGGTCGTGGCCGTGGCAACGACCGCTATGATCACGGCACCGCTGGCGTTGCCTGCCTATCCCGTCATTGGCAAACTTGGCAGCGAGTTGACGATGACCGACACGGTTGGCCAAGTGGTCCTGGGCTGGAAAGTCAGTGATCTCAAATCCAGCACCGACATCATCCCGGGCTATCCGGTGGCCGGCCAGGTTTGGGAGGCCACCGCCACTGTCAATGCGATCCGTGGCCCCGTCACCCCCGCCATCTCGCAGTTCAATGCCCGCACCACCGATGGCGTTAACTACCGGGTTCTGTGGCAAGCCTCAGGTCCCAACACCATCAGCGGAGCCACCATCCCCCAAGGCGAACAATCCACCGGAAAAATTTACTTCGACGTCACCGGCCCATCGCCGACCCTGGTTGCGATGAACAACGGCATGGAGGATCTGCTGATTTGGGGGCCGTAGGCCGCATCTAGTCCACGCCCAATGGACCGCTGAGGTATTGGGCACGGCAGGCCCGGCGAGCCAGCTTGCCGCTGGTGGTGCGCGGAATGGCGCCGGCCGGCAGGAAGCGCAGGTCAGCAACGGATAACCCGTGACGGTTCGACACCGCGGTGCGAATCGCCTCGATTGCCGGCTGTGGGTCGGCGCGACTGGTGCCTGCCGCACGTTCGGCGATGATCACCAATCGTTGGCTGCTGACGTCCCCTTCGGTGGCCGGAACGGCGAAGGCCGCGACGTATCCCCGCCGCACCATCGGCGAGGCCTCCGCGGCGGTGGCCTCGATGTCCTGCGGATAGTGGTTGCGGTCATCGATGGTCACCAGATCCGCGATTCGGCCGGTGATGTAGAGCTCACCGTCGAGGTATACGCCTAGATCCCCGGTCCGCAGCCAGGCGCCGCCGATCGCCGATCCGTCGGCGTGGCTGCCTTCGGCGAGCTGCGATTGCAGCTTGGCCCCGAATGTCTGCTGGGTTTCGCGCGGCCGTCCCCAATACCCGCGACCGACGTTGTCGCCCTGCAACCAGACTTCGCCGATCACACCGTCGGGCAGTTCGGCGCCTGCTTCGGGACCGGTATCCGGGTCGACGATTACGGCCCACAGGCTGCGGGCCACATGCCCGCACGACACCTGCACGACGGCGTTGGGGGCATCCGCCGTGACGCGTGTTGCGTGTCCGGCGCCCAACTGCTCCCGGTCAAGATAGACAACCGTCGGCTCAGCGGCGTGGTCGATGGTCGCGACAAGCAGCGTCGCCTCTGCTATGCCGTACGAAGGCTTGAACGCCGTAGGTGGTAAACCGTAGGGCGCGAATGCCTTGTTGAACGTCCGCACCGCATCGATGCTGACTGGTTCCGAGCCGATGATCAGCACGACATTGCTTAGATCGACATCGTCGCCCTGCGCGGGTAGCCCGCGCTGCGCGGTCCATTCGTAGGCGAAGTTTGGTGCGGCGGTGACTACACGCCCGGTCCGAGATCCAGCCGCCAACGCGTGAATCCACCGCTGCGGCCGCCGGACAAATGCCGTTGGCGACATCAGCGTGGAGTGCCCGCCATACACCGCCGGAAAGCCGATCATGGACAGGCCCATATCGTGGTAGAGGGGTAACCAGCTGACACCGTGGGTGTTCCGGTTCAGCAGGTCGATCGACAAGATCATCTGAACCAGGTTGGTACCGACCGCGCGGTGGGTGATTTCCACACCGACCGGGGGTCGCGTCGAGCCCGACGTGTACTGCAGGTGGGATACGGCGTCGATGTCCAGCTCGACCGGGGCGAACAGCTCCCCCGCCGAATCGGGTATCTCGTCGAGGACGATGACCTGCGGCTTTCGTAGGCGCGGGAGGCTGTCCAGAAAGCTCTCAACGGCGGTTTTCGCCGCCGCCGTCGTGAGCACGACCGCGGGCTCTGAATCGCGAAGTGCCGTATCGAGACGTTCGGCGTGGCCCGGCAGTTCCGGAGCGAACAACGGCACCGCAATCGTGCCAGCTTTGATCGCGGCGTAGAACCCGCAAACGTAGTCGATGCCCTGTGGTGCGAGGATCGCAACGCGGTCGCCGGCACCCGCGAACTGTTGCACGCGCGCACCGATGGCCTGCAATCGGACACCGAATTGGGCCCAGGTCACTTCCAGGGCGCATCCGTCAGCCGAGCGGGTGTGGTCCAGGTAGCGATACGCCACCAGGTCGCCGACATACCTGATGTTGCGGTCGATGAGCGAGATCAGCGTGGTGCCCGGCGGCAATGCGATACCGCCGTCAACATCCAAGCAGTCCTCGATCTGTAACAGGCCACTGCGAACCTTGGATTCCTGCCGGGAGCCGCGATTCATAACCGCAGTCTAGGCACCGCGCGCATCATGAACGGAAAGGCTGGCCCGCAGCAGCTGGCGACCGGGTCGACTAGAGTCCGAGCCACACCACCCCCAACATCGCCGTTGCGGCGGGTAGCGAAACACCCACCGGAAACTGGCTAGTAGGAGCTTTCGTGGACCCAGCCGACGTCACCGTTCCGACAACCAGTCGCGGCGCCGCGCTGGCCCGAGTGCTCGCGTACCGAGAGCGGGGCCGGGCCAGGCCGATCCTGATTCGGGGGACGCTCGCCGTTGTCGGTGGCGGGCTGCTCGTCGCATCCATCCCGTTGATCGTGGTGCTCCCCGAGGCCGGTATCCCGGCCGTGCTGGTCGCCCTTCGCCTCCTCGCCATCGAAGCTGAATGGGCCGCGCGCGCCTTTGCCTGGACCGATTGGCGCTTCGCGCAGCTGCGCGACTGGTTTCATCGCCAGGCACCGGCTACCCGCGCCGCAATCCTGATCGGTCTGTTCGTGGCGGCCGTCGCTCTTGTGTGGCTGCTCGTCTACGAGATTTGATCCGTGGCACCGTCATCGCCTGGACCCCTCACCTACATTCGCGCACTGCGGCGCGACGGTAATCGAATTGTTGCCGTCGCTGCGGCCGAGCTCGACAGCCCGGTGCCGAGTTGCCCCGGGTGGACCATCGCCGATCTCGTCTGGCATGTCGGCAACGTTCATACCTTCTGGAGGCTGGTCGCTGCTGGAGCTATCGCCGGGCCGGATACCTACCGGGAGCCAGCCCGGCCGGCGAATCAGGTCATTGTGGATTGGTTTCGCAGCGGTGTGGCGGAGACTGCGGACACGCTCGGGCGAATCGAACCTGCCACCCCGGCGTGGACATGGGGGCGTCGCAAGGACGTTGGCTTCATCCAACGACGGGTCGCTCACGAAACCGCGGTCCACTGCTGGGATGCCGTCAGTGCGGCCGGGGTCGACGAGCCCATCGAACGAGAGCTGGCTGTCGACGGTGTCGCGGAGTTCCTGAGCGATGTGCTACCGGGAATGTCCGACGATCTCGACGGTCAGACCCAGACCGTTTGCTTGCGCGCCAACGATGTTGACGCGCAATGGACGGTCCGCGCCGGACGCGGGGCGTGCCACGCGATGTCCAACGGCGCCACGGTCGACGCCACGGTGAGCGCCACGGCGTCGGATCTTGTTCTGCTGCTATGGGGTCGTCGCCAGACGGATCAGGTGCAGGTGGACGGCGACATCGAGGCACTCAAGCGATTTCTGGCGCGGGCAACCTTCTAGCGCGCGGCGCTCACAGTTTGAGCACGCGTCCCGCGATGACCAGATGTACCTCGTCGCAGACGGCTGCCACGCGTTGGTTGATCGTGCCCAGCAGATCCCGAAATAGCACGCCCGAACGATGGGCAGGCACCACCCCGAGGCCGACCTCGTTTGTCACCACAATCGCATCGGGCAGTCCGGTCAGCGCGCCACACAGCCGGTCGAGTCGTGCTTCGACCGCAACGTATACGTCAGCGGTGGCAACGTCCCACAATGCCTCGCGGTCCATGAGGGCCGTCAGCCAAGTGCCCAGGCAGTCCACGAGGACGCGACACCGAATCTTGGACAACGCCGTTGACACGTCGTCGGTTTCCACCGTCAGCCAGGTCGGTGGGCGGCGAGCGCGGTGCCGCGCGACCCGGGAATCCCACTCGGGATCGCTGCCATCGGCGGGGCGGCCGGGGGCAACGTAGACGACGTCAGCGGCATCGCTCAGCAGCGCCTCGGCGTGCGTGGATTTTCCCGAGCGGACGCCGCCGGTGACCAGTATCCGC
This sequence comes from Mycobacterium decipiens, assembly GCF_963853665.1. Taxonomy (NCBI): domain Bacteria; kingdom Bacillati; phylum Actinomycetota; class Actinomycetes; order Mycobacteriales; family Mycobacteriaceae; genus Mycobacterium; species Mycobacterium decipiens. Next base: position 2,769,969 of record NZ_OY970459.1, on the reverse strand, counting down.
ACCGCGTCATCGTAAGCAGAGCGCTCTGGTCCCGCCGCAGCTCCATCATGGCGCTCCCGGCACGAGAAAGGGCAAGGCCGGCAGGCAACCGTGCCGGGCCAGGTTGAGCACGGCATCGACATCAAGGTGCCGTTCGACGAGATCGCCGAGCAGGTCGAGGCGGCGCTCGCGAGCGGACGGGAAGCAGGCGCCCGACGCGGTGAGTCCGAGCGTCTCGCGCAGGAAAGTCTCGCGAAATGCGTCACCTTCCAACGAGCCGTGCCACATCGTGCCGAATACCGGTCCGCTGCGCGCGCCGCCGAGGAACTCCTCGGCCGCGTCACCGCGGGCAATCCGGCCGTGGTGAATCTCGTACCCCGACGCAGCCACCCCCAATCCCTCGCCGCGCGGTAGCCGCAGCACCTTCTGGGCGGCGAAGGTGGTCTCCACGTCAAGCAAACCCAAGCCGTCGACCTCGGCCACCGGCCCTTCGATGCCGTTCGGGTCCCGAATCACCCGGCCCAGCATTTGAAACCCGCCGCAAATGCCGAGCAGCGGCTTGCCGGCCGCCACATGCGCCAGCACCGCACGGTCTAGGCCTCGCGCCCTCAGCCAGGCCAGATCGCTGATCGTTGCCCGGGTACCTGGCAACACGATCAGGTCGGCGTCGCCCAGCGCGCGGGCGTCGGAGGCGAACACGACATCCAAGTCGGGTTCCAGGCCCAGCGCGTCGACGTCGGTGAAGTTGCTGATCCGCGGAAGTCGCACGATGGCCACCCGGCGGGCCCCGGTCCGTGCCGCGCGCCGGCCCTGAACATCGAGGGCGTCCTCTGAGTCCAGCCAGAGGTCGGGGTGCCACGGCAGGGTGCCGTACACCCTTCGCCCGGTGACCCGTTCCAGGTCGCGCAGACCTGGCGCCAGCAGGTCGGAGTCGCCGCGGAACTTATTCACCACAAACCCCGCGACCAGCGCCTGGTCCTCGGGAGACAGCAGCGCGACGGTGCCCAGGAACGCAGCGAACACCCCGCCGCGGTCGATGTCACCGACGACAATGGTCGGCAGCGCCGCGTGCCGGGCAAGCCCCATGTTGACGTAGTCACCCGCGCGCAGGTTGATTTCGGCCGGGCTGCCGGCCCCCTCCGCGACGATGACGTCGTAGCGCGTGGCGAGGTCGTCGAAGGCTCGGTGTGCCGCCTCGGCGAGGGCCCGCCGCCCGTCAAGCCAGTTCGACGACGCCAACTCGCCCCAGGGTCGGCCCATCAACACTACGTGGCTGCGGTGGTCGCTTCCGGGCTTGAGCAACACCGGATTCATGGCCGCCTCGGGTGTGGCCTTGGCCGCGAGTGCCTGCACCCATTGCGCTCGACCGATCTCCACACCCGCGCCGTCCGGGCCGTTGCAGACCATCGAGTTGTTGGACATGTTCTGCGCCTTGAACGGCGCCACGTTCACGCCGCGTCGGGCCAACGCGCGGCACAGCCCCGTTGTCACGACGCTCTTACCGGCGTCACTTGTCGTGCCGGCGATCAGCAGACCCGACATCAGCCGTGCCTCAACCCGAGGAGATTCACACCCCGCCCGCCTCCGCCTTGGTCCAGTCGCTCAGTCCGGAAAACCGTCGAATTCATTGCTACGCCGAGTTCGGATCGTGTTCCACGACGCGCATCTCCGCAAGGCCCGCTATTTCGCTAGTGTCGCAAGTTGTCCCGTTGCGGTGCCGTCGTTTCCCTCGGAAGATGGGCCGGGTGGTGGGGCTGGCTCGGTGCCCCAGGTTCCCGGCATCACTGGCGTGCGTGGGCTGCCGCCGAACGTGTCGTTGGGTAGCGTGATCAGTCCTGCGGCTGGTCCGGGACCAGCCTGGTGGGCGGTGCCGGCGAACCCCAGGGTGCCCGCTCCCCGATCCGAGGCCGTCGTCGCGGCCTTCTCGTTCGGCGAACCGCTCGGGTCTTGCTCGGCTTCGGGGGCCAAATCCACGTACTCGTAACCGCGGCCGAGCCGGTTGACCTTCGCTGGCCGGCGCCGCCGCGATCGAGCCTGTTCTTGGGGGCTCGCGGCGACGGCCGGGGCCTGGGCGTCGTCGGGTTCCGTTGCCTTCTTTCGGGCGCTGTTGCCCGCCGCCTTCCGAGCTCTGGCGGCCGAGTCCAGGCCACCCACCAGGTAGGCGTGGCTTTCCATACCCACCCCGGTCACCGCCGGTGGTGCGGTGGTCGGTGGGGGTGGCGGCCCGGGGGCGGGGGCGGCCGGGGTCGCGGCCGCCGGCACCGGCGCCGGGGCCGGGCCTGGGGTGGGGGGCGGGGTCGGGATGGTCGGAGCAAGCGCCACGGCGGGTGGCGGGACGGGCGGCGCGGGTGGCGGGCCGACCAGGCCCGCCAGCCCCGCCAAGCCCGCGAAGCCGGCTGCTGCCGCGGGGGCGGCCGCCAACGGCACCAACGGCACGGTCAGCAGCGGCAAAACAGCCGGGAGCAGCACCAGAGTCTGCTCGAGCAGGGTTTTAACCAACGCAATGGTGTCGGTGATGATCGTGCCAATGGCTTCGACGGTGGTGAACATCAGGGTGAAAGCGATAGTCGCAGGATTTCCCGTCGCGAACGCGGCGGCAAGATCCGCCGCGATAAAGGCGAAGGTTTGTGACAGATAGGCGACATAGGAACCAATGTCCATCGGGTAGCCGAGGGCAAACGCAATGTTGGCCGGGCTAAGGAAGGTAAGTGGATTGCCGAGGAACGGCAGGTACGGATCAATTCCGGAAAATATCGCATGTATGAAGGGGATGTTCGCCAGCCAGTTAATGAACGGTTGGATGACGTTGTTGTAGAAGGCGGTATACCCGATCTTCTGCAACCATTGCAACCATTGCTGGACCGGGTCTTCCTGGCCGGGCGGCGGTACCGGCTCGTCGGCATCGGCGGCCAGCGTGTTGGCTTTCACGATCTGCGGCGCCGGAGTGGTCTGGGGTGCGGCGGCCACCGCCGCGGTCGAGACCGCTTGGTAGGTGCCCATCACGGTGGCCGCCTGAATCCACATTCGGGCGTAGTCGGCCTCGTTGAGCGCGATCGGGATGGTGTTGATGCCAAAGAAATTCGTCGCCACCAGCACCACGCGGGTGGCGTGGTTGTCGGCCAGCTCGGCCAGCGTGGGCATGGCCGCCAGCGCGATGGTATAGGCGGTGGCCGCGGTTTCCTGTTGGGTGGCCATGGCCGCGCTATCAGCGGCGGCCTGCGCCAGCCACGCCAGATACGGGAAATGAGCGGCCACATATATCTGGGCGGTAGGGCCGTCCCAGGTCCCGGCCTGCACCGCCGCCAGCAGCGCGGCCAGCTCGTCGGCAGTCTCGGTGTAGGCGGTGCTCAGCAGGCTCCATGCCGCCGCTGCGGCCAGCAACCCATCCGGGCCCGCGCCGCTGCTCAGCAGCGCCGAGTGCACCTCCGGCGGTGACGCCATCCAGATCGGAGCGCTCATCGGCAGACGCCCGCCGCTGCCGGCACCACCGTGGTGAGTGGCGGTGCCGTGCCGGCGGGCGCGGTCGCCAGCCGCGCGGTGAGCGCTTCGATGAGGGTGGTGGCGGATCGGCCGCCCAATACGGTTCGCAGCGTCATGACAGGTCAGCCTTCTCGGGGTACGCCGCCCCGGGTGAGCAGGATGCGATGACGCGAGTCTCCTGGCTCCCGGGTCGTTGCTCGCCTCGCCTTCCAGCCCGTGGCCGTGGCATTTGAGGGTCGCTACCCGGTGACAGTGGCGGGACCGCGCCGGATTCTCACCGGCTTCCTGCGTCGTCATCGCCTTACGCGGAGAATCTTTGCACGCAAAGTGCCGGCCCGCATGTCGAGCGGAAGCGCAATCGCACAGGCACGCGCGATAACAGGCGTACTTACTCGCCGGCGGCCGGCTCGTGTTCGCTAGGTTCGCTATAAGGCGCACCGAAATGCGGCACTTCCAGCGGATCGTCTCGACGTGCGGCTGTGACGGCGCTGTTCAGCAGCGGAGCCAGCCCCGCGAACGAGCCGACGTCGAACAACAGCAGCGTCAGAAGGCGGTTGTGCACGTATCCGAATGAACTGCCGGTCTCCGGGTCAGCCCAGCCGATCGTTCCGCCGAGACCGATGTGGCCATATCCCTCCAAAAGTCCTGGGACGGGGGACGATTGATAGCCATGGTGGTAACTGAAGGGGATACCGAGGTTCAGATCCAGGGTCAGATCGGATTTCCCCCGTAGTCCGCGCACCAGCTCGGAGGAGAGTAGTCGTGTTCCGTCGATAGCGCCGTCGTTGGCAATGGCCGCGTACATCTTGGCGAGGGCGCGCGCGGTCACGACCCCGTTGACGGCGGGAATCTCGCCATCGAGAAACGGCATATCGCCCTGCAGCATGGAAAGGATGCCAGGGAAGTAAATCGAGCCCAGAAGCCCGGAGAACGACAACCCGGCAACTTTTGGTGCCAAGAAGTCGAGCAGCGGCGTGGGGATGTTCGTTTGGGGTAGCAGTGTCTGTGCCACCTTGGTGGGTGCGGCTGCGGGCGGGCGGCCGAGATGTATGCCGTCGGTGTCGAGCGGGCGTGCGAGCTCTTCGCGGAATAGTTCCCGCATATCTTTGCCGGTCACAGCCCGGGCCAGACCGGACAACAGCCATCCGTAGGTCACCGCGTGATAGGCCATCTTTCCGTGCGTGCGGTCCAGCGGCGCGGCGGCCAGTTTCGCCTCCATCAGCAGATGGTCGAGCACTTCCTTCTTGCCCACGCCTTTGAGATGCGACAGGCCGGATCGGTGTCGCAATACGTCGCTGACGGTGATCTCGGACTTGCCGTTGACTCCGAACTCGGGCCAGTAGTCGGCGACCGGTGCGTCGTAGTCCAGTAGGCCGCGGTCGACCAACTTGTGAATTACCGTCGCCGCCAACCCCTTGGTCGCGGAGAACACCATGGCGCCGGTATCGGCGGTCCACGGCACCTTCCCACGCCGATCGGACCACCCGGTCCAGACATCGACGACCTGCCGACCGTCTACATAGACCGACAGTGCGCCGCCACCGAACTTGCGTCCGGGGTACAGCCCAGCGAATGCACGGATGACACCGGCGAAACGTGAGTCGCAGGCGCCCTGCACGCCGGAGGGTAGGCCATCGTCGGCGGTGAGGATAGACGGTCGCGCCATACCGTGAATGATTGCAGCCGGGGTACCGGCGACCAATCCGGGTAGCCCCGCTACATCCAGAAGTGCCCGAGCGCATCGGCCATGGCTTCGGGGTCCAGCTTGTCGGTGTTGCAGCTGATGGCCACCGACGTCCGTCGGTCACTGCTGATGTGGAACGCCGTGACGAATCCGGCCCAGGCCCCGTCGTGGTCGAGCGTGCCGTCGGCCAGGGAGAAGATTCCGGCGCCATAGCGGTCGCTGGCACCAGGTTCGGTTTCCACGGCTCCGGCGAGTTGGGCCTCGAGTAGCTTCGGGCCGCCGACCTTGCCCGTTCGGTAGTTGTCCGCCCACCGGGCCAGCTGGCTAGGTGTGGTTTGGATGGCACCGTCGCCGATCTGCTCCCAGGCCGGATTGGCCACCCGGTACTCGGGCCGGTTCCCGGCAGCCCCCTTCTCGTACGACACGGCTTTGTTGGGAACCTTGCCGACTGGATCCACCACCATGGCCAGACCCAGCGGTTGGAAGATCTCGTCGCGCAGGAATTCGGGCAGCGGTTGCCCCGAGGCGCGGTGGACAATCTCGCCGAGCAGCAGGTAGTTGGAGTTGGAGTAGTCGAACCTGCTGCCAGGGGCCAATCCCAGCTCCGGCGCGGCTGCCAACGCCTGCAGGGCTTCGGCTTCGGTCGTGCGGTCGCTGACCTGATACCCCTCGGCTTCTAGCAATCCGACGTAATCAGGGATGCCGCTGGTTTGATGCATCAGCTGCTCGACGGTGACCGTTTGGGCCCACTGCGGCAGCTCGGGTAGGTATTGGGATATCGGGTCAGCCAGGGTCAGCTTTCCCGACTCGACGAGCAGCAGGATCGCAGTGGCGGTGAACTGCTTGGACACCGAGGCGATATCGAACACGGTGTCCGTGGTGATCTTTGCCCCGGTTGCCAGGTTCGCAATGCCGCGGACGCCTGTCCAAACGACTTTCCCCTCGACACCCACCGCGGCCGAACAGCCTGGCTCATCAGCATTGATGGCGTCGTCCAGCACGCGCTGACTGCTGGCCTTGATATTGGAGGTGTCTGTGGTGGTCGCGGGTGTGCTTGTCGTGTGCTGGCCGGTGCAGGAGCCGAGCAGCAGCGCGGCGGCCAGAAGTCCCAGCCGCATCTGCCGGTTGTGGCTAGTTCGATTCGAGCCCGTTGTAGTCGAATTCATCTGTCCAACAGTATCTTTCGCATGGTCGTCCGGTCCAAGCTGCCCTGTCGTCCGTCGTCGACGGCCACCGGCTCGGTCGCACCCACGGTGCGGGCCAGACTACGCTGCCAGCGCTGATCGCCGGGCAGCACCGCGCGGGCCCTGGCGGCGTCGCTTGAGATTCGAATCGATCGCGGGTTTCCGTGAAGAAACGGACCGGAAAGATTTCGGCGGCCTCGAGTTTGCTCAGCGTTTACTTCGGCCCGGAACCATTCAGTTCCCAATCAACCTTCAGCCGGTACACGTTGGCATGACGAAGGGCTTACATGGCGCGCCCCATACCTTCGCTGTTGGCAGCCGCAACGGTGCTTGGTTGCGTCATCGGCTGCTCGACCGACCAACGCGCTACCCCAGCGTCGGGTGATCGTAGGTCCGGTTGTCGCCAGCTCGACGCGTCTCTGGCGTGGCACGACGGTGTCCGTGAGTTTTTGCAAGCCGCGATCGAGGCCAACAGCAGGTGCAACCACACTGCGAACGGTGCTACGCGCAAGGTCGCGATCTTTGACTGGGACAACACCATTGTCAAGAACGACATCGGGTACGCGACCAACTACTACATGCTGACGCACGATCTGGTGCTGCAGCCGGCCGACCAGGACTGGCACACCGCCGGCCGATACCTGACCGACGCGGCGGCGAACGCGCTTAGCGCGGCGTGCGGCAAGGATGTGCCCGCCGGCAAGCCGCTGCCGACCAGCACCAACGCGCTGTGCGCGGACGAGATCCTGTCCCTTCTCGACGGCCAAACCACTACGGGACAGCCGGCTTTCGCGGGAAATGACGCGCGCCGTATGGAGGGACCCTACGCGTGGGGCAACGCGCTCTCGGCAGGCTATACCGCCGAGGAACTCGCCGGTTTCGCCGAAAATGCCAAGAAACAGAACCTTGCCGCCAAAATCGGGGCCACCCAGCAGGTCGGAACTCAGGAGGTAGCCGGTTACATCCGCGTCTATCCGCAGATCAAGGACCTCGTCGGGACGCTGCAGGCGCACGGTATCGACACCTGGGTGGTGTCGGCGTCACCCGAGCCGATCGTCAAGGTGTGGGCGGGCGAGGTAGGTATCGACGATCGGCATGTCGTCGGAGTCCGCAGCGTCGCCGACCAATCGGGGAAATTAACCGCTCACCTGATCGGCTGCGGTGGGGTAAGCGACGGCGAAGATTCGGTCATTACCTACCTCGACGGCAAACGATGCTGGGCCAATCAGGTCATCTTCGGGGTGAGCGGCCCGGAAGCCTTCAATCAGCTAGCGGAGAATCGTCGGCAAATCCTCGCGGCGGGCGACTCGAACAGCGACACCACGTTCGTCGGCGACGCCACGGCGGCGTCGCTCGCGATCAACCGCAACAAGGACTTGCTCATGTGTCGGGCCTACGACGGCCTCTTCACCAAGGGCGGTAAGTGGGCGGTCAACCCGATGTTCATGGATCCGTTGCCCCAGCACGCGCCATACCGGTGCGGGCAGGCATCCATCAGCCCCGACGGGTCGAAAGGACCGGTACTGGGCGCCGACGGCAACCCAATCCCGGATCAAGTCGACACGGTCTTTTAAGCCATCAGGCGTCCGGACTTACCGGTAGGGTACGCGGCAGCACTAGTTCGGGCCATTTCAGCTGTCGTATCGGGAGTCATGCATGTCGGGTCGGAGGTTTTCGTTCGAGGTCACCAAGACCACTAGCGCGTCTGCCGCGACGTTGTTCCGGCTGGTGACGGACGGTGGCCGGTGGTCGGACTGGGCGAAGCCGCTCGTCGTTCAATCGGGTTGGGTGCGCCAAGGTGATCCTGCACCCGGCGGTATCGGGGCGATCCGCAAGCTAGGGATATGGCCCGTGTTCGTACGGGAGGAGACCCTTGAGTACGAACAGGATCGTCGTCACGTCTACAAGCTGGTTGGCCCCAAGACGCCCGCCCGGGATTACACCGGCGAGGTGGTTCTCACGCCAAATGCGTTGGGCGGCACAGATATCCGGTGGACGGGTTCGTTCGTCGAGGGAGTCGCCGGGACGGGCCCGGTAATGCGGGCGGCCTTGGGCGGCGCGGTCAAGTTGTTTGCCGGCCGGCTGGTCAAGGCTGCCGAGCGCGAGTCTGCCAGCGCTCGGTAGCGTTGCATTCGCTTGGCTCAACGGCTTTGGCCCTCCTTCGGCCCGGCCTCGTCCTGATACTTCTTGGTCATGTGGTCGATGGCCTGCAGCTGAGTCTGTGCGAGTTCTTCCCGCACCTCGCTGGCCCGCGCAGCGGCATCGAGTGTTGGTTGCGCCTGTCCCTGGAAATGCGGCATCACTTCGGCGGCGAATAATTCGGCGGATCGTCTGGTGGCGGCCGGGTTGGCCCACTCGTGGCCCATTTGCAGCATGCAGCCGAATCCGCCGGATTGGTCCCACAGCCGCTGCACCTGCGCCCGGGCCCGCTCCGGTGTGCCGATCACGCCGGCACCGCTGTCGTTGATGATGTCGATCATTTCGTCGAGCTGATCCCCCGGCATGGTCATCTGCGGGAATGCGGCCACCTTCTGGAAGTACCGGAACCAACCCTCGATGCCGAATTTGACGTCGGCACGGGCCTGCTCGTCGGTCTCGGCGATGTGGAATGGCCCGACCAGGGCCCAGTTCGTGCGGTCGACCCGTGTCCCGAAGGCCGCTGCGCGCTCTTCGACGATGCCCCAGTGATAGGCGAGGGCATCGAAGCCCTCAATCGTCAGCGTCGCCCCGATGGATAGCAGGCCGATGCCGTGCTTGCCGGCAAGGCGCGCCCCGGTCGGGGAGGCGACCGCGGCGACCGCCAAACCGATCCCAGCGTCGGTGTACGGGGCCAGCTGCAACCGGGCGTCGAACAGCTGGTGCGTGGCGGTCTTGGCGGTGACGGTCTCGCCCGCCAGCAGGCGAACCACAATGTCGAGGTTGGTTTCCAGCAGTTCGCGAGTGTCGGTGGGAGTCAGCCCGATCATCGCCGAGTCGGTGGGTAGTGAGCCCGGTCCCACCCCACCGATTACGCGACCATGGGTCAGGTGATCCAGCAACATCAACCGGTCGGCGACCCAGAGCGGGTTGTGGTAGGCGAGCGAGATGACACCGGTACCAAGCCGTATCCGCTTGGTCCGCTCCGCAGCGGCGGCGATGAAGACCTCTGGTGAGCTGATGATCTCGCTGCCCGCTGAGTGGTGCTCGCCGATCCACGCTTCGTCGAAACCGAGCGCGTCGAGATGTTCGATGAACTCCAGGTCACGCTGTAAGGCGAGCGTTGGATTGGTGCCTGCGCGGTGGAATGGGGCGATGAAGTATCCGAACCTCAGCTTGGCCATGGGGGGCTCCCTTGCGATCGGCGTGAACGAACCATAACCCCGGCGGTCGGCCTCCGGTAGGCAGCTTTGGCGGCTCAAGCGCAAGAGTTCACTTGTGGCAGGGCGGTGTTGGGTGAGTGCACTGCCACAATCGCGCCATGCCGGATAGCTCGCGAGCCGACGGAATGCAGGTGGTGGCCGGTTCCGTTGACGATTCTGGGATCGCCGGACTGCTCGCCTTTGCGGTGGGTGACGGTGCTGAGCGGCTTGACCAGGCTATTCAGCAATACCGCGACGACCCCACCCTGAGGCTACTCGTCGCTGTGACCGAGCAATAATCGCTACGAGCTTGCTGAAGGCCTTGCGTCGACTGATTCCAGCCGGGTTTGGATCGTCGCGGAAACCGATGCCGAGGCTGTTGGCTTCTACCGATCAAATGGATTCGGGATTGAGCTCCTAGGTGAGAAATATTCTGGTGTAGAACGGTTTCGGGTCACGCTCGCGCCCGCTTGCTGACTACCGTTCCTTGGTGATCAACTTCCGCAGCGCAATGCGATCGGGTGTCAGCAAGTCGGCGATGCGCGGGTGGTTCACCTCGGCGACGATGATCTCGCCCACCTCCTGATTGACTTCGCTGAATATGCCGTGGGATTTCATCTTCGAAGTCTGATAGAGGTTGTCGTCGGTTGGCGTGACGTAGTGCACCGCGTCGGCCTTGAAGCGATGGACGAGCCACAAGTGAATCAAGGTCATCAACCGCTTCTGACGCAACGCTTCACCAAACGTGTTCTGGTCGCGCACCAAGAGGATGGTGCGGCCACGCCGGTCTTGGATCGGTTGGAAGATCACGTTGGCGAGCTTCTCCCCGCCTTCGCCGTAGATGCCGAGTTCGAGTACCTCCGAGCCGGCGCGCTGGGGCCGAAGCTGCACGCGCAGTTTGTCTTTGAGCTGGTAGTGGCCGCTCCACATGGCCAGCCATTCCTCCAACAGCTTGCGCGGCACCTCGGTTTGAACCAGGTGCTGGTGCTGGGTCGAGCCCTTGCCCATCGCCTTGGTCGTGGCCGTGCGCCCGGACGAGGCGGCCAGTGCCGCATCGCTACGTGGTCCGCCCACCAGGGTTTGCGGCGTACGGTAGGGCGACTCGACCAACCGCATCTTGCGCTGCAACCGGGCCAGCGCCAACATGCCGTCCTGTCGCAGCGCCGTGGCGAACTCCTCGGCCGCGACACCGTCGATCTGGTGTCCGCCGTAGGTGATGAAGTTGAAGACGAAGCCCATCTTGCCCAGCTCCTCGGGGAACCGCTTCATCTCCTCGTCGGTCATGCCGGTGGTGTCCCAGTTGAACGAGGGCGAAAGGTTGTAAGCCAGCATCTGGTCTGGGAACTCCGCATGGATCGCCTCGGCGAACTGCCGGGCGTCGGCGAGATCAGCGGTCTTGGTCTCCATCCAGAGGATATCGGCGAACGGTGCCGCGGCCAGCGACTTGGCGATCGCATACGGAATACCGCCCCGGACCTGGTAGTAGCCTTCTGGTGTCGTTGCCAGCTCGCAGTCCCAGCCGGGGTCGGCGCCCAACTCCTTTGCCTTTTCCCTGGCGGCGTAGAGCGACGCCCGGCCCGCAAACACTCGCCACTCCTGCGGGCTGATGCCGATTGGTTCGCCCTCTCGCACACCGAATTCGAGCACCTCCGCCACCGCTTCGCCGTAGGTCATTAGCCCGGCGTCGTCCTCCCAGGCGGCCACGAACCGCGACTCGACCTGGTCGAAAAGGTCGTCGATCGATTGCTGCCCGTTCTCCCGCCAGGTATTGACGGCGTCGGAGACCAGGCCCAGGATCCCTTGGCGCTCAAGCCATGCGCCGGCGGCCGAGTACTCGCCGTCGGCAAGCGCGTAGAGAAGATGGCCGTTCAGTTCTTTGACGCCCAGTTCGTAGAAGCGCCGCAGCAATGCCAGGAAGCAGGATTTGTAAGAAGGAACGTTGAGGTTGGTGGCGCCAAGGAGGAACGGCTGATCGCGCTCGTCGGCGCGGCTATCGATCAGGTTGGCTGCCTCGGCATCGGTGCGCGCGACGATGATGCCGGGTACCCGCATGACGTCAAGCTGGAAGCGGGCGGCGTTGAGGCGCTTGATCTGTTCGTCCGATGGCACCAGAACCTTGCCACCCTGATGGCCGCACTTCTTGGTGCCCGGGCGCTGGTCCTCGATGTGGTATCCCGGCACCCCCACCTCCACGAAGCGGCGGATCAGGTTGCGTACGTGCGGGTCACCGCCGTGTCCGGTGTCGGCGTCAGCGATGATGAACGGGCGGAAATCGTAAGACGGGGCCGCGGCGCGTTGGCGTTCGCTCATGTGCAGGCGCTGGTACTCCTGGTTGCGGTCGGCGGTGAGCAGGGCGCGTACCAGTACCGCGGCGTCGTCGGGCACTTGACTCAGCGGGTAGCTGGCGAGGTCGGGCCCGGGATCTTCGGTGGTGGAGCCCTTGGCTGAAGTTGCCCAACCACCCAGGTAGATCGCCTCGATGCCCATCCGCTTCATGCTCACCGCCTGCCCCGGCGAGTAGGGCCCGAACGTGGTGATGCTCTTTCGCGCGGCAAAAAGCTCCCGCAAGCGCTCGTAGAAAGCCGCCGCAGCCTCTCGTGCCACGATGTAGTCGGTGGGGATCGTGCCACGTTGCTGCACAACTTGACGGGCCGTGTAGAGCCGAATGATCCCGGCAAAGCGCGAGCTGTCGAAGTATCGCTGCGCGGCGGCTAGGCGTTTGTCAAGGTCTTCTTCGAACGGTGTGTGGACCTCAGTGTCCGTTTCGGCGGTGGCCATGGCCCTACGCTCCTCTGCAGTCCCGATTCACCTGACGGACAGAGTGTATCCCCGCACGGGTGAGCTGGATCACTGGCCAACGGTCCCCAAAATCAGCTACGCCACTCGATCGTTTCGGGGTTAACGTCATGGCATGGCACCAAGGAATCCGCGGCGAACCAGCCGCACACCGAACAGTGGACTCAGTCCAGTGATTGATCGACTTGGTCCGCGCCTGCGCGCCGAGTTCGAAGAGTTGCAGAAGTCGGAGCGCAAAATCCTTGCCGCCTTGGCGAAACCGGAAATCGCCCGGCGGTTCGCCGCCGACCCGCAGGCCACCTTGGCCGAACTGAAAATCGATGTGCCGCCGATCATCAAGCAGCGCCTCAAGTCGGCCTCGTTGACCGGTGATGCCCCGGACTTGCACCGGCCCCGGTCGTTTCGGCTGCCGAACGGGCAGGTTCTCACCGCCAACGTGAACATCCGCTTCACCGGCGCCCCCAACGTGACCAGAGGTGGTGTGTCCGATGGCCGGTGAGCAGACCCACGGCTACGACCTCGTCGTCGAGTTCGCCGAACAGGCGTATCAGCAGTTGCTCAGCGTGGTGTTCGATACCGGGGGCTTTCTGCTGGGCACCATCCTGGGTGGCCTCGGCATCCAGCTCGACCCGGCCACCCCGTTTTCGGTTACGGTCGCCTTCGACCGGCCTAGCGGCCTGCCGCCCGCTGCCACCGACGTGGTCGACATCCGCGTGCTGCTTGGCGAGGCGGGTGCACTCGGGTCGCTGCGCATCGTCGCCAGCGTGGATGTGGACGCCACCACCAACGGAATCGACCTGGTGCGAATCAATCTGGAGCAGAAGCTGTGGTTGACCGAGATCGCCGTTGCGGGGTTTCCGATCCCGGGTCTGGATGGGCTGTTCGCCGCGTTCCTGCGGCAGAACGTGAAACTGATCCCGCTGGTGCCCTTCCCGGTCGACCGTGCCACCACCGCCACCACCCAGATGAAGAACGCCGACGTGCATATCGTCGACGACACCGCACCGGCCGACAAGGATGCCTCCGCGTTTCTGGTTACGTTCGGCGGCGGAAGTCCCGGTAACAAGGCGGCGTTCACGCAGAGCTTCATCTCCGGTGGCGGCAACGGGGGCATCGTCGCGTCGATGGGCTGGATCTGCCGGGTCATCAGTCCGATGATCGACAACTCGCTGCAACTTGACGGCGCGTTCACCAACTGCAGGCTCACCCGCACTGTCCGCATCGACGAGGACAACGAGGTGGACCTGACCGGTCTGTCGATCAGCGCAGGCGACGACGGGGCGCTGCACGTTCAGGTCAAGATCGCCAAGTCTGGATTCTGCTATTCGGCCACCGGCACGGTCGGGGCGAAAATCACCATCGCGGTCGCCAGCGGCCAGCTGGTCGTGGACGTCGATGCGGACGATCCCACCGTCGACGTCGACATTCCCTGGTACTGCTGGGTGGCGGGCGCGGTAATCGGGGCGCTGCTTGGCGCGCTTCTCCCGACCGTCGTCGGTGTGATTATCGGCGCGGTGCTGATCCCGCTCATCATGTACATCGCCGAAGAGGTGATCGAGGGCACCATCAACAGCGTCGCCGCCCATATCGCTGACGCGCTCAACCAGCTTCTGATCCCGGTTAACGTCCCAGCGGTGGGCTTCAACCTGATCTTCAGCGACGCCTTCATCGACGACGTGCAGATCGGGTGCCGGGTTCGGCCTATCGACACCGCGCCGGTGCGGGCCGCCGGGACAGTTGTCGTGCCAAACGGTGCGGCGTTTGACCTTGACAGCGGTCGAGTTGGCGCCCGCGACATGCCCAGTGGGGACCTCACGGTACGCGGCGGCGCGTTTAACCGCACGGTGCAGGCGGTGTGCGGTGCCCGCTGGGCCCGCACCGGCCTGCGTGATTTCGACGGCCTTTACCGCGCGGCGGTGTACGGCTACTCCTATGACGCGCCCAACCCGATTCCGCTGGACGACCTGGCCAGCATCGATCCGTTCGGTTTCCTGAGCGGCAATCCGTTCAAGGAATCGCTGCGGATCTACGGTGTGCGCACCAACGAAGGTAGATGGGCGGCCGTCCAGGCCATTGACGTGCGTCTCGACAACATCCGGTTCCGCTACATCACCTGGGAAAAGGCGGTTGCTGCAGTCCAGATCGTGGGTGACTTTACCTGTCCACCAGGAATTTTCGGTACATTCGGAGAGCTCGCCAAGCCCGGTTCTGCGGTGTTCGTGCCGTCACCCGCACTGCGGGCCGGCCGGGGCGAAGTTACGACGGGAATCGGCGCAACCGGTGTGCAACCCGATCCGTGTGGCCAGATGCGCGAGGCGGTCCGCGCCATGGTCCCCGCTCCGGCGTCGGCCAGAGATGTCGATGCCGTGAAAGAGGCCATTCGCGCGTTACCGCTTATCGACCGGCGCCTCGGCACGTTCGTCGGACCCATCGTGCGGCCGAGGCGTCCGCAGGGCCGATTCGATGCGATTACAAGCGGTTTCGGGCCGGACCAGAAGGCCAACTGGCAACTCAACGGCGACGAACTTGCCGGGACCAGCGGCCAGCAAGACCTCGGTGGTGGTGCGGTCGCGCACTATCAGATCGACGGAACCACCCTGTTGCTGACGGTCGCAACGAACGAGCCCGTCGAGATGCTGCTATCGGTCACCGTCGTCGACGAGGCCGCGCACGCGGCCTCGGCTCAGCGGTGCCTTCACTACGAGCCGCGATGCACCAGCCGAGGCCGCCTGACCCCGACGTGGCGCGACTATCGGAGGGCGTGGTCGACGAACTTTGGTGTGGTCGAGGTTCTCGCGCCGGCGCCGGTGATCGGCTGACGAAACCCGCCGCGATGACTCACCCGCAGCTAGGGTCGGTGTCGTGGTGACCCAGTTGCGCTTTGACCTTTGGTTTCTCCCGCTTTGCGTGCCGCTCGGGCTTGGCCCCAAGAACAGCGAGTTGCGGGTCGAAGTGGGGAGCCTTCACATAAAGATGGGATGGGCGTTTGCCGCCGACATCCCCTTGACATCGATCACGAAGGCGGAAGCCACCAACGCCCGCGTCTACGCGGCCGGAGTGCACTTTGGCTTTGGCCGCTGGCTGGTCAACGGGTCGCGTACGGGCTTGGTCGCGTTGACGATCGATCCGCCCGCGCAGGCCAAGATGTGGAAGAAGTCGATGGCGGTGCGGGAATTGTGGGTCAGCGTGACCGACCCGGATGCCCTCGTCGCCGCCTGCACGGCCAAGTAGCTCGCGTTCAGCGAGGCTCGCGGTCGGCACGCTTTCGCAACCAATCGCGCTGCCGACGGACGAACTCCGCGTCGACGACCTTCCCGTGGCCCGGCACGTAGACGGCGTCGGGTCCGCCGATCGCGAGTACCCGATCCAGCGTTGCCGGCCAGGCCGCCAAATCCGAATCGGCATCGATATAGGGGTCGGCTGACTCCTCGACAAGATCACCGGTGAAGACCACCACCGGACCATGTTCATGGGCGGGGGCGGGTGCCACCACGACTAGGTCTGCTGTGGTGTGACCGCTACCGGGGCGGGTGATGGTGACGGTGCGATCTCCGAGATCGATTATCGTGTCGTAGGTCCCGTGCTGCGGTGGCTTCAGGGCGGCGATCGCGCGGTCGACCTCACCGGCGTCCGCGCCGTAGCTCAGCGCGTGTTCGCGGAGCTGGTCGGTAGCCGACGACAGGTATTCGACAACCTCGGGTGCGCAGAACACCTCCGCTTCCTCGAACACCGAGGAACCCAGCACGTGGTCGAAATGCTTGTGCGTCAACACAATATGCGTTACCGGGCGACCACCAATCTGCTTTACGTCGGCAGCGATCGCGGCGGCTTCGTCGAGCGTGGTACCGGTGTCGACGAGCAGTGTCCCGGTGCGGCCCGGTATCAGACCGATGGTGACGTCACAGAACGGCAGCCGGCAACGATGCACGTTGCCCGCTAGCTGCTCCCACACGTAGTGCACAAGGAGCAAGGTAGCGAACCCCGGGCCGTTGTGCCCGGTTGCTGGTCCGGCATTCTGTAGTCCAGCTCGCGGCACTTCGACGAGTCCCGACAAGGAGGAACCAATGCGCGCAGTCGTCATCACCAAACATGGCGACCCATCGGTCTTGCAGGTGCAGCAGCGACCCGACCCGCCACCACCGGGCGCGGGCCAGCTGCAGGTCGCCGTACGCGCGGCAGGGGTGAACTTCGCCGACCATCTCGCCCGCGTCGGTCTGTATCCGGACGCGCCGAAGCTTCCGGCGGTGGTCGGTTACGAAGTCGCTGGGACCGTGGAGGCCGTCGGTGACGGGGTCGATCCGAACCGGGTCGGCGAACGCGTCCTGGCCGGTACGCGATTCGGTGGCTACGCCGAGATCGTCAACGTCACGGCCACCGATTCGGTGGTGCTGCCCGATGCGCTGAGCTTCGAGCAGGGTGCCGCGGTCCCGGTGAACTACGCGACCGCCTGGGCGGCGATTCACGGCTACGGGTCGTTGCGCGCCGGTGAGCGGGTGCTGGTTCACGCCGCGGCTGGTGGTGTCGGCATCGCGGCGGTCCAGTTCGCGAAAGCCGCGAAGGCCGAAGTGCATGGCACCGCATCGCCGGGAAAGCACCAGAAGCTGGCCGAGTTCGGTGTGGACCGTGCGATCGACTACCGCCGCGACGGCTGGTGGAAGGGATTGGGCCCGTATGACCTCGTGCTCGACGCGCTCGGCGGCACTTCGCTGCGGCGGTCCTACGATCTGTTGCGTCCGGGCGGAAGGCTGGTCGGTTACGGGATTTCAAATATGCAGCAGGGCGAGAAGCGATCGTTGCGCCGGGTGATACCGCACGCGTTGTCAATGCTGCGCGGTTTCAACCTAATGGACCAGCTCTCGGACTCGAAAACCGTGATCGGTCTGAACATGCTGCGATTGTGGGACGACCGCGGCACGCTTGAGCCCTGGATCACGCCGCTGACCAAGGCGCTCGCCGACGGGACGATCTCGCCGGTAGTTCATGCGGCCGTGCCGTTCGCCGAAGCTCCTGAGGCACACCGGATTCTGGCTGCGCGGGCGAATGTCGGCAAGGTCGTATTGGTGCCGGAGTCCTAGCCGCATTGGCGTTGGTCGAAATGCTGGCTTCTCCAATCATGCTTAGCGACAATGATCTATATGGAATCGACAATGGCACGGGCGCTGCACCGAATCGCGTTGGCCGTGGTGGCCGTGGCGCTCCCCGTGACGTTGGTTGGCTACGCCGGCGACAGCGACAGTCGAACCGCGGCGCCGCTCGCGCTGAAACTGTCGGCGGTCGGCCGGACCATGCCGGAAGCGCCTAACGGCGATGCAATGACGATCACCAGTCCGGCATTCGCCGACGGTGCGCCGATCCCGGAACAGTACACATGCAAAGGAGCCAATATCGCGCCGCCGTTGACCTGGTCGGCGCCATCGGGCGGCGCTCTCGTTGTTGATGATCCGGACGCACCCCGGGAACCGTACGTGCACTGGATCGTGATCGGAATTGCCCCTGGCTCGGGCAGCACCGCGGATGGTGAGACGCCTGATGGCGCATTCAGCCTGCCGAACTCCAGCGGTCAGACCGCATACTCCGGCCCCTGCCCGGCGGCGGGCAGCGGAACACACCACTACCGGTTTACCCTCTACCATCTTCCTGCCGTGCCCCCGCTTGCGGGGCTGGCTGGAACACAAGCGGCGCTGGCGATAGCGCAGGCCGCCACGGCGCAGGCCAGGCTCATCGGAACATTCGAAGGCTGATACAGCGGCATGCGGCGATCTGGCGGGCCGCAACCAGACGCACGTGAGATCGGTTGTGCAGGAACGTGTTCAGCTGCGAGGGGAACATGCGTCCGGAGCAGTTCGAGCAGCGTTTCGATCCGGTGGCTGCGCTGTACCCCTGCCTGCCCCGACTCGCCACCGCAGAAACGGATAGACTTGACTGATTCCAGAAAAGGGAGTCATATTGTCTAGTGTGTCCTCGATATCGGACTACGCCGAGCAGCTACGGACGGCTGATTTGCGCGTGACCCGCCCGCGCGTCGCGGTCCTGGACGCAGTAAATGCGCATCCGCACGCCGACACGGAAACGATCTTTGGCGCCGTGCGCGCCGTCCTGCCCGAGGTATCCCGGCAAGCCGTGTACGACGTGCTGCATGCCCTAACCGCGGCGGGCTTGGTACGAAGGATCCAGCCGTCGGGGTCCGTCGCGCGCTACGAATCCAGGGTCGGCGACAACCACCATCACATCGTTTGCCGATCGTGCGGCGTTATCGCAGACGTCGACTGTGCTGTTGGCGAGGCACCCTGTCTGACGGCCTCAGACCATAACGGCTTCCTGCTGGACGAGGCCGAGGTTATCTACTGGGGGCGATGCCCTGATTGCTCGATATCAGACGATTCCCGATCACACCCGTGATCACAGCCCGATACACCCACTCCTGGAAGGAATGTTGAAATGCCTCAGGAACACCCACCCATTGCCGAGGCCAACACCGAAGCCGCGCCCAGCGGTTGCCCCGTCATGAAGTACCCGGTCGAGGGCGGCGGGAACCGTGACTGGTGGCCAAACCAACTCAACCTGAAGATGCTGCATCAGAACCCCGCCGTCGCCGACCCGATGGGAGCGGCGTATGACTACGCCGCGGAGGTCGCGACCATCGATGTGGACGCGCTAACGCGGGACGTCGAGGAGGTGATGACGACCTCGCAACCCTGGTGGCCCGCCGACTACGGCCACTACGGGCCGTTGTTCATCCGAATGGCGTGGCACGCCGCGGGCACCTACCGCATCCACGATGGCCGCGGCGGTGCCGGGGCCGGCATGCAGCGGTTCGCGCCGCTCAACAGCTGGCCCGACAACGCCAGCCTGGACAAGGCGCGTCGGCTGCTGTGGCCGGTGAAGAAGAAGTACGGCAAGCAGCTCTCATGGGCCGACCTGATCGTCTTCGCCGGCAATTGCGCGCTGGAATCGATGGGTTTCAAGACGTTCGGATTCGGCTTCGGCCGGGTCGACCAGTGGGAGCCCGACGAGGTCTACTGGGGCAAGGAGACCACCTGGCTTGGCGACGAGCGTTACAGCGGCAAGCGGGATCTCGAAAACCCGCTGGCCGCGGTGCAGATGGGGCTGATCTACGTGAACCCGGAGGGCCCGAATGGCAACCCTGACCCAATGGCCGCGGCGGTCGACATCCGCGAGACATTCGGCCGCATGGCGATGAACGACGTCGAAACGGCCGCGTTGATCGTCGGCGGACACACCTTCGGTAAGACCCACGGCGCCGGCGACGCCGAGCTCGTCGGCCCGGAGCCCGAGGCCGCTCCGCTGGAGCAGATGGGCCTGGGCTGGAAGAGTTCCTTCGGTACCGGGGTGGGTAAGGACGCGATCACCAGTGGCCTTGAGGTGGTCTGGACGAACACGCCGACGAAGTGGGACAACAGCTTCCTCGAGATCCTGTACGGCTACGAGTGGGAGTTGTCGAAGAGTCCCGCGGGTGCTCATCAGTGGGTTCCAAAGGACGGCGCGGGCGCGGGGACCATCCCCGACCCCTTCGACCCGTCGTCCAAGCGCTCCCCGACGATGCTGACCACCGACCTCTCGCTGCGGGTTGACCCGATCTATGAGCGGATCACCCGACGCTGGCTGGAGCACCCCCAGGAGTTGGCCGACGAGTTCGCCAGGGCCTGGTACAAGCTGATCCACCGCGACATGGGGCCGGTCGCCCGCTATCTCGGGCCGCTGGTCCCGTCGGAGACACTGCTGTGGCAGGACCCGATCCCGGCCGTCACCCACGACCTCGTCGGGGCCGCCGAAATCGCAGCGCTGAAGAGCCAGATCTTGGCGTCGGGATTGACTGTCTCGCAACTGGTTTCCACGGCATGGGCGGCGGCGTCGTCGTTCCGTGGCAGCGACAAGCGTGGCGGTGCCAACGGCGGTCGTATCCGCCTGCAGCCGCAAGCCGGGTGGGAGGTCAACCAACCTGACGAGCTGGCCCAGGTGGTGCGGACCCTGGAGCGGATCCAGGAATCGTTCAACTCCTCGGCGTCGGGCAACACGAAGGTATCGTTCGCCGATCTCGTTGTGCTGGGCGGCTGCGCCGCCATCGAGAAAGCGGCAAAGGCGGCCGGGCAGGACATCACGGTGCCGTTCACCCCGGGCCGAGCGGATGCCACACAGGAGCACACCGATGTGGAGTCCTTCGCCGTGCTCGAGCCGAAGGCGGACGGCTTCCGCAACTACCTCGGAAAGGCCAACCCGTTGCCGGCCGAGTTCATGCTGCTCGACAAGGCGAACCTGCTTACTCTGAGTGCACCTGAGCTGACGGTTCTGGTCGGTGGCCTGCGAGTCCTCGGCGCGAACTACCAGCAGTCGGCACTGGGCGTGTTCACCCAAGCCCCCGAGTCACTGACGAACGATTTCTTCGTGAATCTGCTTGACATGGGCACGACGTGGGCGCCGTCGGCGGCGGACGACGGGACCTATGAAGGCAGGGACCAAACCGGTGCGGTGAAGTGGACCGCCAGCCGCGTCGACCTGGTCTTCGGGGCCAATTCGGAGCTGCGGGCGCTCGCCGAGGTGTACGGTGCCGATGACGCGCGGCAGAAGTTCGTAGGGGACTTCGTCGCCGCATGGACCAAGGTGATGAACCTCGATCGGTTCGACGTGCGCTGATTCGGGTGAGCGGCGCTACCCGCCGATCACCCACAACCCGCTGCGGCACCCCGCGAGCTGACCCGCTCGCGGGGTGCTCGTGTTTGTCCGGCGCGAGTTGATGTCAGACCCTGCGTGCTCTGTTCGGTGACTCGCTGACTCCCGGTATGCGGATCACCCTCCCTGCCGGCCCTGTTGTCGAAACGGTCGAGGTGACACATCCGGACGCGCATTTGTGCTGTGCGATCGCAATCTTTGGCGACAAGGTAACGGCCTTGCAGTTGGTGTGGGCAGACCGGCGTGGTCGCTGGCCATCGGCGGCGGACTTCGACGACGGTCGCGGCACGCAGCCGGTGCTCGGGATGCGAGCCGCCAGACGGTCAGCCTGACCTGCGCTCGTAAAGGCGTTGCCGGACATCGATTTTAGTGACAGCATGGGGCGCAGGCAGGGCGAGGAGGTGGTCGACATGGCCAGCGGACCCGAAGTCCTTGTTCCCCTTGATTCGTTGGTTGTCGACGTGCTCAGCGACAACGTCAGCGACACATATGTGACCAAAACGCCGTTCGCGCGCTCCGAGATCGCGAATGTGGTAGCGGCTGGCGCCGCGGTGATTTCGGGCCAGAACATGCTGGTCGCGAACCTGGGCTATGGCCTGCGGCTCCGGTCGACGGCCAGGTCGGTTGAGCACGTGATGTTGTTCGACACCGGCACCGAGGGCGCCGCGTTTCTGCGCAACTGCGGCAACCTCGACATTGATCTGGGCACCATTGAGGAAATCGCGATCACGCACGGGCACTGGGACCACATGGGTGCCCTGATCGACGCGATCGACGCGATCGTCGCGCGGGGCGGCTCGGTGACGGTTCACGTCAACCCGCTGATGTTCGCCGAACGTGGTGTGGTGCTGGCCAACGGACAAGTCATCCCGACCGCGAAAGTCCCGACGCCCGACCAGATGCGCACGCACGGGGCGCTGGTGGTCAATGATCCCGGCGAACGGTGGTTGCTCGACAACCACTTCTACTACAGCGGAGAGATTCCCCGGGCGTGCCCGTTTGAGACGGGTCGCTCGGACCACCTTCGCCGGCCGGCCGACGACGCAGACTGGGAACCCGATCCGTCGCTTGTGGACGAGCGAATGCTGGTAGCCGAAGTGCGTGGCCTCGGATTGATCGTCTTTAGCGCGTGTTCGCACGCCGGCATCGTCAACGTGTGCACGGAGGTGGCGAGCCGCTTCCCGGACATCCCGATACACGCGGTCATGGGCGGTTTGCACCTGGGCGGTGTGATGGAGGAGATTATCGGTGACACGGTGGAAGCTTTGGCGCCGTTCGGGATTCGCCACATCATCGCCGGACACTGCACGGGCTGGCGCGCCGTGCATGCGCTCGCAGGCGCATATGGGGACCGAATAAGCCAATCCGCGGTGGGAACGCGCTATTGTTTCCAGGCCGAGTGAGCTCCGGATCCCGCTGGGCCCCAGTAGGCTGTTGTTCTATGCGCGTGAAGCCAACCGCACCTATTGCCGCACGATTTGCCGTCGCCGGCCTGATCATCGCGGGCTGCGCGGGATCTGTGGGCGCCGCCGGTGCCGATCCGGAGCCGGCACCGGGACCGAAGACGACAATGGATAGCGACGGCACCTATGCGGTGGGGATTGACATCGCACCCGGCACATACAGCTCCGCTGGGCCCGTTGGCGATGGCACCTGCTATTGGAAGCGGATGGGTAACCCCGATGGCGCGCTCATCGACAACGCTCTCAGCAAGAAACCGCAGGTAGTAACGATCGAGGCGACCGACAAGGCATTCAAGACCCACGGCTGCCAGCCCTGGCAGAACACGGGCGGCGAAGGTGGTGCACCGGCTGAACTCCCCGGACCTGCCGCAGAAGCGCAACTACAAAACGAACTCGCCATCCTCAACGGGCTACTCGGACCGACCGGAGGGCGAGTGCCCCAGCCCTGACCCATGCTGTCTTCGGTTACGGTCCTGCTGTGGCAAAAGGTGAGCAACAGGTCGTCGTGATTGGGGCAGGCGTCAGCGGGCTGACGTCGGCCGTATGCCTGGCAGAGGCGGGGTGGCCGGTGCGGGTGTGGGCGGCCGCACCGCCGCTGCAGACCACTTCGGCGGTGGCGGGTGCGGTCTGGGGACCACGGCTGAGGGAGCCCGTTGCCAAGGTACGCGCGTGGACCGAACAATCACTGCACGAGTTTCGCGACCTGGCCAATGATCCCACCACCGGGGTGCGCATGACGCCGGCGCTGACCGTCGGGAAGTTGCCCAATGCCGACGCGGCATCGCTGCAGGTCGAGCTCATCCCCGAGCTGCGGACAGCCGGCGCGGCCGACATCCCGGCGGGC
Organism: Mycobacterium decipiens; assembly: GCF_963853665.1. NCBI lineage: Bacteria > Bacillati > Actinomycetota > Actinomycetes > Mycobacteriales > Mycobacteriaceae > Mycobacterium > Mycobacterium decipiens. The sequence continues at coordinate 2,746,513 of NZ_OY970459.1, read as the reverse complement.
TTCCAGTCCGGGTTTCACGCAACGATGCCGATGATCGACATGCCCCAATATCTCGACTACCTGACACAGCGATTGGCCGCTGCCGGCTGCGAAATCGAGATGCACCCCGTCCGGTCGCTGACGGAGCCGGCCGATGCCGCACCGATAGTGGTCAACTGTGCCGGTCTCGGCGCCCGCGAGCTGGTGGGTGATGAGACGGTGCTGCCGATGTTCGGCCAGCACGTGGTCCTCACCAACCCTGGCCTGGGGCACCTGTTTATGGAACGCAGCAGCTGCACGGAATGGATCTGCTATTTCCCGCACCCGCGGCGGGTGGTCTGCGGGGGCATAAGCATTCCCGGCAGGTGGGATACCACGCCAGATCCGGTGGTGACCGAGCGGATCCTGCGGGACTGCCAGCGGATCGAGCCACGGCTCGGCGAGGCCGAGCTGATCGAAACGATTACCGGGCTGCGACCCGATCGGCCGTCGGTGCGAGTGGAGGCCGAGCCGCTTGGGCCAGCGCGGTGCATCCACAACTACGGTCACGGGGGCGACGGAGTGACGTTGTCGTGGGGGTGCGCTCGTGAGGTAGCGCGTCTGGTCGCCGCACTATGACGGCCGCCTAGCGGCAAGCGCTCAATGGCCGCTAGGCGGTGGCGACAACGCGGCCTCGACTGTCGAATACATCGGCAACAAGCGGCGCAGTCCGCAGGCGGCAATCGTGCGGGCCACGATCGGTTGGCTGCCCACCAGCCGCAGATTCACCCCGCGACGGCGACACCGCACCGACTCCTGGGCCAAGACAGCGTACCCACACGACCCCATGAAATCGAGGTCACGAATGTCGATGACGAATGGACCCGGTGCGATGGCAATGGCGGCGCTCTTGCTCACCAAACGTTGCCAAACGACCTCGTTACTGGCGTCAATGTCGCCGCCGACGTGAACGACCACCGCCGAGCCGGTGCACTCGGTAACCGCGCGTAGGCCGCTGTGCGGGTCACTGGGTTGCGAACTCGGCCGCGTGCTCGAAGGACCGGCAAACGATCCGATTGCGACAGTGTGCATTTTTTGCAATATCCCGTCGTCGTGTTTTGTTTTAGGTACTGCGGTCCGGCGTGTTGGAGGGCGGGAGGTCAGCGTCGTCAAGCTGAAGACAGCGCGCCTGTCTTTGACGAGGTTGGCAGGCAGTGCTAGTAAGCATATGTGCAACTTGCCCTGACAACATAGGATGTCCCACCAAATTTTGTGGCTTCGGGTTAGCGACCCCTCGGCTCGTCGATTGTGGATCGAGGAAAGTGAACGCCGTCAGCTGCGCGTCGCTCGCGGGTCCCAGCAACATCGTGTTGCCAAATGCGATGGCCCCCGGTGGCAGGCGCGCTGGCCCGGTGTGGGGCGTCGCTCCCCTGGGGCGACGGCGATTTAGGGGCGAGTGACGCGGCGGAAGTCGCGAGTCAACAGGGACAGCATCCAGCTAACGATCGACAACAAGATTGCTGCCCAGATTGCGGTCCACCAGAAGTTCTCGATGTGCAATCCCCAGTGGGTGGTGTTCGCTGTGATCCGAGCGGTAATCCAGAGCATCAACGCGTTAACGACGATGTGAAATAGACCAAGAGTCAGGATGTACAGCGGGATCGACAGGATCTGCACGATGGGTTTGATGAATGCATTGACCAGACCGAAAATTACCCCCACGACGAAGATGATGCCGATCCGCTGCAAGGCCGTATCGCCGCCCACAAACCGCAACCCGGCGACGAAAAATGTGACCACCCACAATGCGAACCCGGTCAATGCGGCCCGCACCAGAAAAGGCACCATTGCCCGATCCTGCCACGTGACGGCCTAGCCGCTTCAGGCCAGGCCGTAGCAGCGCTGCACATTCAACCCGCCGATCTTTTCGCGCGATCCTTCGCCGATGTCGGTGCGGGTGCGCAGCTGCTTGGTGCTTTCGGGCCACTCGCCGTCCCAATGTGGATAGTCGCTGGCGAACATGATGAAGTCATCGCCGAGCACGTCGATCACGCCGGGCAGAATGGACTCGTCGGGCTCACAGGTCACCCAGATGTTGCCCGCCCGCAGGTAGTCGTGCGGATCGCGGCGCCAGCCGCGCTCGATCCAATCCCCCCGCTTCTCGTAGTGCTCGTGCAGGCGATCGAGAAAGAATGGAACCCACCCCGCGCCGGCCTCAAGGAACGCGACCCGCAGCGGCGAACTCGGGATTCACCAGGCGCTGATGAGCAGTTGACATCGGGTGCCGTGGTTAGGCCGTGCTCGGGCGGGCAACCCGCGCCGGGGCCTTGGTCCTCCGGGTAGTTGCGGCCTTCGATTGTCAGGCGCGGCCGCCTGTCGGTGCTGAGCCGCACCTGGTTCGGCCAGCGATTGACTGCTTCGAGGGCCAGCGATGGGTTCTCGGCGACGTGTCCATCGGCGTCGATGATTCGCATGTACCCCGAACTTGCTCGGGAAGCGTCCGCCGGTAGCGCTACCACTACGGCTGCCCTTTGATCCCGTCTACGCCGATCAGCAGCCCGCCGGTGCCGCCAGTGCCGGCGGTACCGACGGAACCGGGGGTACCGCCGCCTATACCTCCGTTACCTCCGTTACCGCCGTTACCGATCAGCAAAGTGGTGCCGCCGTCGCCGCCGTTACCGCCGGTGCTGCCCACGACGGCTACAGCATCCCCGCCCGCACCGCCACCACCTCCGTTGCCGATCAGCCCGGCCCTGCCGCCGGTCCCGCCGGCCCCGCCCTTGCCGACCGCGTCGAACCCACCGGACCCGCCGGCGCCGCCGTTTCCGCCGGCGCCAAAGAGCAGGCCGGCGTTGCCGCCGACGCCCCCGGACCCACCGTCAGTGCCGCTGCTGCCGCCATCGCCGCCGTTACCACCGACGCCGTAGAGCAAGCCGGCGTGGCCGCCGACCCCGCCGTCGCCGCCAGTGTTCTTGCCGGCCCCGCCGGTCCCGCCGGCCCCGCCGCTACCGAACAACCCTCCAGCTCCGCCGGCCCCGCCAGCTCCGCCGACGTTGGGGCTGCCGTTACCTCCGGCACCGCCGGCCCCGCCGGCGCCGAACAGCCCGCCGCCATCGCCGCCGGCCCCACCGTTACCGCCGTCAATCCCGCCGGCCCCGCCAGCCCCGCCGGCCCCGCCGTTACCGAAAAACCCACCGGCCCCAGCAGTAGCTCCATCACCGCCGGTAGTCTCTCCGGAGCCGCCGGCACCGCCGTCGCCGCCGGTTCCGGACAGCAGGCCGGCGCGGCCGCCGACCCCGCCGGCTCCACCGACGGCGGACGTTTCCGCGCCCAGCCCGCCAGCGCCTCCGGCGCCCCCGGAACCGAACAGCCCGCCCGCCCCGCCGGCACCGCCGGTACCGCCGACGACATTGTCACTGACCCCGCCGATACCCCCGGCGCCGCCCGCGCCGAATAGCCCGCCGGGTCCGCCGGCCCCGCCGGCCCCACCATCGGCTCCGGCGCCACGACTTGTGCCGCCGGCCCCGCCGTTGCCACCGTTCCCCTGCAGCCATCCTCCAGGGCCGCCAGCACCGCCGGCCCCACCGGCCCCAGCGTTATCGGCCCCGCCGGCCCCACCATGCCCGCCGTGCCCGATCAACCCCGCAGCACCGCCGGCTCCGCCGTCCTGCCCAGACGCACCGGACCCGCCGGCCCCGCCGTTACCGAGCAACCAACCCCCCGGCGCCCCGTCAGCCCCCGTACCTGGAGCCCCGTTCGTGCCGTTGCCGATCAACGGGCGCCCAGAGAACGCGACAGACTGCGCATTGACCGCGCCAAGCACGCCTTGCAGCGGCGAAACACTAGCGGCTTCGGCGCTGGCATAGGCGCCGGCGCCGGCGGCCAACGACTGCACAAACTGGGCATGAAACGCCGCCGCCTGCGCACTGAGCTGCTGATAAGCCTGGGCGTGCCAGGAAAACAACGCCGCGATCGCGGCCGACACCTGATCACCGCCGGCGGCCAAGATCACCGTCGTCGAAGCCGACGCGGCCGCATTGGCCTCATTCACCACCGAGCCGATCCCCGCCAACTCGGTGGCCGCTGTCCGCACCATCTCAGGTGCGGCGATCACAAACGCCATCACAAACTCCCACACATCGAGGCCGCCCGGTCAGTGCCGGACATATCACCCAAAGAAGATTGAATACTCAAAATAGAACGTCTCGGTCTTTGTGTTTGAGTTAATGAGCAAGATCCGGTTGAAATTGCCGAGCCGCTGCCACGGCGAATAGTGCGTTGCCGGCCGGCAAAGTGGCGTGAGCTAGCTGGGTTCCGGGTCGCTCAGCGTGCGGCGCAGCAGGTGCATCGCCACCGTCGTTGAGCGCTCACGGATGTCGGACCGGTTCCCGGGTAGCGGCACGGTCCGGGTGACAGTCCGGCCATCGTCCAGCATGACGGTGAAACAGACTGTCCCCACCGGCTTTTCCGCCGTTCCCCCGCTCGGACCGGCGATTCCGGTGATCGCGACGGCGGTGTCCGCACCGAAGCGGTGCAGTGCGCCCGTCGCCATTGCTTGGGCGACCGGCTCGGAAACCGCCCCGTGCGCCTCGAGTAACACCGGGTCGACGCCGAGTAGCTGTGTTTTCGCCCCGTTGGAGTAGGCCACCACGCCACCCGCCATGTACTCAGACGCCCCGGGCCGATCGGTGAGCCGTGCCGCCAGCATCCCTGCGGTGCAGGATTCCGCAGTCGCTATCCGACGGCCGGTCAGCAATTCTGCGACCAGATCGTCTACCCGCGAACCGTTTTCGGAATAGAGCTGTGGGCCGTGTCGCTCGCGCAGCAGCCGCGTCAGCTGCGTGTACGCCTGCGTGGCGTCCGGCTCGTAGCGGGTGACCATTTCAATCTCCCCACGCCGCAGGCAGGTTGTGATTTCGAGTGCGTCGTAGCCTGGGATGGAAGCCTGGGCGCTACGAAGTGTCTCGGCCAGACCCGACTCGGGCAGCCCGAACATCCGCATGGTTTCCTGCCGGTAGATCGCTCGGCCGGCGATCGCCTCCCGAGCCGCTGAGGTATCGATTGCCTTGCGCCACATGGGCTGCAGCTCGCGTGGCGGCCCCGGCAGCACCATCACCGCTGGCTTGCCGGGAACAACGACACCTGGCGCAGTACCCACCGGATCGATCACCTGCGACCCGGCGGGGACCATGGCCTGTTTGCGGTTGGCGGCTCGCACCGAGTCGAAAGTGCCGGGATCAAAAACGGAACTGGCGCGCGACATCAGGGACCTGAGGATGTTGGCGATCCTCATCTCGACCTCGTCGTCCAACACCAGCTCGCGCCCGCAGAAACGCGCCACAACTTCGACGGTCATGTCATCGGCCGTCGGCCCCAAGCCGCCGCTGGTCACGATCAGGTCCACGCCCTGTTCGGCCATGAATCGCAACTGCGCCTCGATGTCGGCCGGACGGTCGCCGCAGATCGTGACGTGCGCCAGCTCGACTCCGAGTTCCAGGAGCCGATCGGCGATCCACGGGCCGTTGCGGTCTTGGACCCGCCCAGTCAGGACTTCGGTTCCGGTGACCACGATGCCCGCGCGTGCGCTCATCGCCATGAGCCTACGCATGAACTAGCCTGAGGCCGTGGCGCAGGCTCCGCGGACTCGCTACGCCAGGTGCGGCGATATCGACATCGCCTATCAGGTGCTTGGGGACGGTCCGCCGGATCTGCTGGTGTTGCCGGGGCCATTCGTCCCCATCGATTCGATTGATGATGAGCCCTCGCTGTACCGCTTCCATCGCCGTCTTGCGTCGTTCAGCAGGGTGATCCGGTTCGACCACCGTGGGGTCGGGCTCTCGTCACGGATGGCCTCGATGACCATGCTGGGGCCGAAGTTCTGGGCCGAGGACGCGATCGCGGTGATGGACGCGGTGAGATGCGAGCAGGCGACGATCTTTGCGCCCAACTTCCACGCGATGAACGGACTGGTTCTTGCCGCCGACTACTCCGAGCGGGTGCGTAGCCTGATCGTCGTCAACGGCTCGGCACGTGCGATGTGGGCACCGGACTATCCGGTCGGCGCCAAAGCCCATCGGGTTAACCCATTCCTGACCGTGGCGCTGGAACCGGATGCCATGGAGCAGGGGTTCGACGTGCTCGGCATCGTTGCGCCCAGTGTCGCCCGCGATGACGTGTTCCGGGCGTGGTGGGATCTCGCTGGCAACCGTGCCGGACCGCCGAGTATGGCGCGTGCCGTCTCGCAGGTCATGGCCGAGGCGGACGTACGAGATGCGTTGGGGCGCATCAAGGCTCGAACGCTAATTCTGCATCGCGCCGGTTCGGCCTACATCCCGGTTGGACACGGTCGTTACCTCGCCGAGCACATCGCCGGAGCGCGGATGGTGGAGCTACCGGGGGCGGATGTCCTGTACTGGGTCGGCGATACCGCGGCGTTGCTCGACGAGGTCGAGGAGTTCATCACCGGCGTGCGTGGCTTCGTCACCGAGCGCGTGCTCACCACGATCGTGTTCACCGACATCGTCGGCTCTACCCAGCGTGCCGCCGCGCTCGGCGACGGGCGGTGGCGTGACCTGCTGGACAACCACGACGCCATCGTGCGCCACGAAATCCAGCGATTCGGCGGTCGCGAAGTCAACACCGCCGGTGACGGATTCGTCGCGACGTTCACCGGCCCGAGTGCCGCGATCGGGTGCGCCGACGAGATCGTCGACGCGGTCCGGGTGCTGGGTATCGAGGTCCGGGTCGGTATTCATGCGGGCGAGGTCGAGGTGCGCGGCGCTGATGTCGCCGGCATGGCGGTGCACATCGGTGCGCGGGTGGCGGCACTGGCCGAGGCCAGCGAGGTGCTGGTGTCCTCGACGGTCCGCGATATCGTCACCGGCTCGCGGCACAGGTTCACCGAACGCGGGGAACGCGAACTCAAAGGAATGCCAGGTCGGTGGCGCCTGTACGCGCTCGTCCGAGAGCCTGCGACTAGCGGGTCCTAGCGACCGGGCTGGCCAGGCTGACCGGGCTGGCCAGGCTGACCGGGCTGACCGGGCTGACCGGGGGTTCCGCCGGGGCCGGGCGCCCCGCCCGCGCCACCCTCGCCTCCCTCGCCGGGCTGGCCGCCGAGACCGGGCGCGCCGCCCCTACCTCCTGCGCCGCCCTTACCTCCGGCGCCGCCCTTACCTCCGGCGCCGCCCCTACCTCCGGCGCCGCCCCGGCCTCCGGCGCCGCCAGGCCCGCCAGGGGCGGTGGTGTCAGCGCGGTCGTCGTCCAAGTTGGACTCGTCGCCAGCCTGGTGAATCATCGGTCTGCCTCCCTTGCGCCACCAAATCGCCCGCATCAGCCACTTTAGGCGCGGTACGGGTTCGGGAGAGAATGTGTCGATGATCGAGTTGGAGGTACTACAGGCTGACGTGACGAAGCTTGACGTCGACGCGATCACCAACGCGGCCAACACACAGCTTCGGCACGGTGGTGGCGTCGCCGCAGCGATCTCGCGTGCCGGCGGACCGGGCGTGCAGCGGGAGTCGAACGAGAAGGCGCCGATCGGGCTTGGCGAGGCGGTCGAGACCACGGCGGGTGACATGCCGGCGCGCTACGTGATCCACGCGGCGACGATGGAGCTTGGCGGCCCGACCTCGCCGGAGATCATCGTCCGCGCCACCGGCTCGACGCTGCGCAAGGCCGATGAGCTTGGTTGCCGTTCGCTGGCGTTGGTGGCGTTCGGCACCGGCGTCGGTGGCTTCCCGATCGAGGAAGCGGCGCGGCTCATGGTCGACGTCGTTCGACGGCACCGGCCGGGCTCGCTGCAGCGGGTGGTGTTTGCGGTCCATGGGGATGCGGCCGAACGGGTGTTTAGTGCGGCCGTGCAGGAGTAGCAGGCTGATCGACCGCCGGCTTGGCCAGATAGCGTTCGACCGAAGCGACCTTCTGCGTCATCGCGTCGGCGACCCCGGGACGCCAGTCCGCCTTGATGACCGCGCTAACCCGGGGTGCATGAGCGGCCACGGCCTCGACCGCGCGCTGCACCACGGCCATCACTTCTTCCCAGCTATCGCCTTCGATCACGGTGAACATGGAATCCGTCTTGTTGGGTAACCCGGAGTTACGAACTACGCGAATCGCTTCGGCGACTATTTCGCCGACGCCCTCCCCCACACCCAGGGGGGTGACGGAGAACGCGACCAGGACAGACACACGACGAGCCTACCCAGCCCCGTGACCCATACGGCCGGCCTGGCAGCATCGAGCCTCATGCGAGTTCTGGTGCAGCGGGTCTCATCGGCGGCGGTGACGGTCGATGGCCGGGTGGTCGGCGCCGTCCGGCCGGACGGGCAGGGCCTGCTCGCGTTCGTCGGCGTCACCCACAGCGACGATGCGGACGCGGCACAGCGGCTCGCGGAAAAGCTATGGAATCTGCGCATTCTCGCGGACGAGAAATCCGCTTCCGAGCTGAAGGCGCCGATCCTGGTGGTCAGCCAGTTCACCCTCTACGCCGACACAGCGAAGGGCCGGCGGCCGTCGTGGAACGCCGCGGCGCCGGGCGCGGTGGCTGAGCCGCTGGTAGCGGCGTTCGCGGCGGCGTTGCGAGGGCTCGGCGCGCACGTGGAAGCAGGCGTGTTCGGTGCCCACATGCAGGTCGAACTGGTCAACGACGGTCCGGTGACCGTAATGCTGGAAGTCTGACGGTCTCGCTGCGGGTAGGTTCGCGTCGTATTGGGAGGAATGGCCATGACTACACCTGAATTTGGATCGCTTCGCTCCGACGACGACAAATGGGACATCGTCAGCAGTGTGGGCTACACCGCCCTGCTGGTGGCGGGTTGGCGAGCGCTGCACGCCATGGGCCCCGCACCGCTGGTCCGGGACGAATACGCGAAGAATTTCATCACCGCTTCAGCCGACCCCTATCTGACGGGATTGCTGGCCAACCCGGGAGTCTCTGAGGACGAGACCGCTTTCCCCCGGCTCTACGGCGTGCAGACCCGGTTCTTCGACGACTTCTTCTCCTCCGCTAGCGAGGCTGGTATCCGACAGGCGGTGATAGTCGCCGCCGGGCTGGATGCCCGCGCGTATCGTCTTGAATGGCATTCCGGGACAACGGTTTTCGAAGTCGATCTGCCGAAAGTACTGGAATTCAAGACGCGGGTGCTCGGCGCGCAGGGTGCCAAACCCAAAGCCCATAGGATTGAGGTGGCGGCGGATCTGCGCACCGACTGGCCCGTGCCGTTGCAGGCGGCAGGTTTCGATCCACAACGACCCAGCGCCTGGTCGGTCGAGGGACTACTGCCCTACTTGACCGGCGATGCGCAACATGGCCTCTTCGCCCGGATCGATGAGCTGTGTGCGCCCGGCAGCCGAGTTGCCTTGGGCGCTTTGGGGTCGCGGTTGGACCACGAGCAGCTCGTTGCCCTGGAATCGGCGCACCCGGGCGTCAATATGTCCGGTGACGTGGACTTCTCCGCGCTCACCTACGAGGACAAGACCGACCCCGCAGAATGGCTAACTGCGCACGGATGGGCTGTCGAACCCGTTCGCAGCACGCTCGAGCTGCAGGCCAGTTATGGAATGACGCCCCCGGATGTGGACGTCAAGATCGACGGTTTTATGCACTCCCAGTACATCACGGCGATCAGGGCGTAAGCAGAATCTTGACGTCGTCGCCCGACCGTGATCCCGCGGTCGCATAGCCTTTGGCGGCTTGGTCCAGGGGCAGTGTCGTGGTAAAGATTCCGTCGACATCGAGCCGGCCCGCCTGCAGCAGCGGGATCAATTCCGGCCAGGTCCGCTGTACCGGTGCCATGGTCATTCGCAGCGTGATGCTGCGCAACAGGCACGCCAGCGCGGGCAGGGGAAACGGCCGCAGATCGTGTACTCCGACGACTGAAACGGTGCCGCCCGGCCGGACCGCGTTCAGCGCGTCGGTCAGCGAGGCGTCGGTGCCGACGGCGTCAATCACCGAGTCGGCGCCGCGGCCGCCTGTAGCGGCGACAATCGCCTCGGCCGCCGGCGAGGTGATCGGCGTGGCGCCCCAGTTCGCCGCACGCTGTAGGCGACCGGCTACCCGGTCAACCGCGAAAACTGTTGCAGCACCTTGGGTATACGCACTGCGGATCGCGCATAGGCCGACCGCTCCCAGGCCGATGACCGCCACCGTAGAGCCGAACGAAACGTCGGCGCGCTGGGCCGCGGCCCACCCGGTCGCGAGGTTGTCGGTGAGCAGCAGCGCCTGCTCGGTGCTGATCGCATCGGGGATCTTGAGCACCTGGAAGTTGGCGGCCGGAACGGCGAGCAGATCGGCCTGCGCGCCGCCGAGCGTGCCGGAGCCGAAGATCTTCGGGCCGGAGAAGCACATAACCGGATCGTCGGTTTCGCATCCCGGGCAGGCACCGCAACCGGCCACCGAAGAAACCATCACCAGGTCGCCAACCGCGACGGTGCGCACCTGGGGCCCGGCCTCGACGATGGTGCCGATCGCCTCGTGCCCGAGGGCCACGGACTCAGCCAACGGATATTCACCTTCGTAGAAATGCAGGTCGGAACCGCAGATGCCGGCGGCGGTCACCGCGACAATCACCCCGTCGGGTCCGGGAAGTTCCGGATCGGGTCGGGTGTCCACCCGGATACTTCCGGGCCCGTCGATGACTACCGCGCGCATATTGACGTACTCACTTTCCTTGTCGCAGAACGAATTGAGACCAGTCGGGCTCGCGTACCGCCGCCCAGTACTCGTGGAGGCGCCACGGGCTGACCGTATGGATCTCCCCATCGGCGTTCTTGAAATAGGAATGTTTAACCGCAGGGTGTGACCACACCATCTTCTTGATTTCGGCCTGCGTCCGGTGATGCCATTCGCTGGCGGCGTCGGCCGTCGGTTCCAGGGAATGCAGGTTCATTTCGGCTATGCGGTGCAGGCATTGGTTGATGTAGCGCATCTGGACTTCGGACTGGAAGATCAGGCTGCCGCCGTGGGCAAGATGGGTGCCGGGTCCGTAGATAAGGAACAGGTTGGGGAATCCCGGAACCGTGATGCCAAGGTAGGCGTATGGGCGTGTTCCCCACCGGGCGTGCAGGTCGATTCCGTTGCGGCCGATGACTTTCAGCGGCCATAGCACATCGGTGTGCCGGAACCCGGTGGCGTAAACGATGACATCGACGTCGTGTGCCACGCCGTCTTCGGTGACGATGCCGCAAGGCGTGATCCGCTGGATCGGTGTGCGCACCAGTTCGACGTTGTTTCGTTGCAGGGTCTGCAGCCAGCTGCCGTTGTCCTGCAGCGTCCGTTTTCCGGTAGCGGGATAGTCGGGCATCACTTGGGTCAACAGCTCGTCGCCCTCCCGGACTTGGCTGCTGATCCACTGGGTGAACATCATTCGCGCGGCCGCGTTCAGGTCGCTGACGGCATAGTCCTGGTCGGCATAGTTTGGGTCGGCCCGTGCGGCGTCGAGGCCTTTGTCGGCGCCCGGCCATAGTAGGAGGAATCGGTACCACCTTCCATAGCACGGCAAATGGCGCATCGCCCAGCCCACGCCTGCTCCGACTCGTTCGTGATACATCGTGTTCGGGAACATCCATTGGGCAGTGCGCTGGAACACGGTGAGGTGTTCGACATCCGGAGCAACCGCGGGTGCGATCTGAAAGCCGCTGGCGCCGGCCCCGACCAGGGCGACACGCTTGCCGGTGAGGTCGAGGGAGTGGTCCCAGGCAGCGGAATGAAACGACGGCCCCTCGAAGGTGTCCATGCCGTCGAATTCGGGGATATGCGGTCGATTTAGCTGACCGACCGCTGTGATGACGGCCCGCGCGTACACCGTGCTCGTCTGGCCGTCGGCCGAACGCAGGGAAATGCTCCACACGCCCTCGTCGTCGCTCCATTCGAGCGACACAACCTCGGTGTTCCACCGCACCCGCTCGGTCAGGGCGTGCTTGTTCAGCACCTGGGTGAAGTAGTCCTGCAGCTCCGATTGTTCAGCGAAGAAGTGAGTCCAGTCGTTGTTGGGTTCGAAACTGTAGCAATAGAAATGGTTTGCCACATCGACACGGGCGCCAGGATAGCTATTCTCCCACCATGTTCCGCCGGGGCCGGCGTTCTTCTCCACGATGGTGAAGGGGATGTTGGCCTGTTGGAGGCGGATTCCGGCCAAGATTCCCGATTCGCCGCATCCGATCACCACAACCGGGATTTCTGCCGCGCTCTGGCGGGGCAGGGCGGCCGGGCGACGGGGGTCGACCCCGTCGAGGTCCATCTCTTCCAAGAGCAGGGGTAGATAGTCGTCGGGAACGTGCTCGCATGCGGCCCAGTCCATCATTTCCCTGATCAGTTCGATACGTAGCGGCTGTGGCTCGGGGCAGCCGCGGTCTCGATAGTCGGCGATCACGGGGAGCGCCTCGGCGCGGGCCCGTGCCTTGTCTTCCTCTGACATGAATCCCTGGACTTCGTTGAGGAATAGGCCCATGGGCTTGAACTCGCGGATGAAACGGGGATCCCCCGTGACGTGCACTAGCGATAGCAGCAGGGTTGGGATGCTGACGTCGTGCAGCGCGGCAACAATTTCCGGTGTGGACGTGGTGAAGGGTAGGCCGGCGTGAAGGCTGCGCATCGAGCCGATCCTTTCGGGTGGACTGGCAATTACGCTACTGCTCGTTGCGTAATTGCCAGCCCCACGCTACCTGGTGACGGCTTGCTGGATCAAGAGGGTGCGCGGCGTCCGCCCGGCAGGATCGCACCCTAGTTGATTCGGCCGGGCGGGCCATCGTGTTCGGCGGCACCGAGCAGATCCAGCTGCATCCATGCGACGTCGTGCCAGGCACCGTTTTTCCATCCGACGCGGGAGAACAAGCCAACGTGCCGGAAACCGAAGGATCGGTGAAAGGCGTTGCTGGCGTCGTTGGGCTGCGTGATGCCAGCGTAAGCACGCCGGTAGCCGCGTTCGGTGAGCCGGCCCAGCAGTTGTGTGTAGAGTTCGCGGCCGCTACCGGTACGGTGCTGGTCGGCCGCAATATAGATACTGACCTGCACCGCCCATTGGTAGGCAGATCGGGGATTGAGTGTGTGGGCGTAGGCGTAGCCGATGACCTCACCGCCCTGTTCGAGGACGAGCCATTCGTGGGTCTCGCGCGCTGCGGCGATGCGCGCAGCCATCTCGTGGGTGTCTGGGACTTCGGTTTCGAACGTGATCGCCGTTTGTTCGACATAAGGACGGTAGATCGCAACGCAAGCGCGCGCATCTTCCGAGGCAGCCGGCCGCGCAAAGCTGCTCTGCTTCATGGATGGAGTTTTTCAGGCGCTCGCCCAACGTGCGCGGCCAGGGCAACCGACCTAGCACGCATGCGATGAACAACTGCGGAATGCGCTACGCAACCGATTGCAGCGCGCGCGGAGCTACTGGGTCTTGTGGGAGACGTCGGCCACCAAGCCGCCATCCATCACGAATTCGGCCGCGGTCGCATACGAGGATTCATCGCTGGCGAGGAAGAGCACGAACGTCGACACCTCCTGTGGTTCGCCGGGCCGTCCCAGCGGGATGTTGAGCAAGTCCTGGGGAAGTTTGGCGGTCATTGGGGTGCGGATGAAGCCCGGATGAATCGAGTTGACCCGAATGTTGTCTGATGCCAATTCCAGCGCCGCGGACTTGGTCAGACCGCGAACTGCCCACTTGGAGGTCACATAGCCATGCACCCAGGCGGCACCGCGCAGTCCCTCAATGGAGGAGACGTTGATGATCGAGCCGCCGCCGGCGGCGGTCATCGGGTCGACCACGGCCTGAATGCCCAACAATGTGCCGGTGACATTGACGTCGAGAATCTGTTGCCACTTGGTCAGGTCGAAAGTCTTAAGCGGCCCGTAGTTGACGATGCCGGCGTTGTTGACCAAAACGTTCAGCTTGCCGAAGTCCGCCACCGCCGTGGCTACCGCGGACGCCCACTGGGCCGGCTGTGTCACGTCGAGGTGCACGTAGCGCGCGGCGGCGCCCAACTGATCGGCCAGGGCCTGACCTTCGTCGTCGAGGATGTCGCCGATCACCACCTTGGCGCCCTCCGCGATCAACAACCGTGCGTGAGCGGCCCCCATGCCCCGGGCCGCCCCGCTGATCAGTGCGACTTTCGTGTCCACGCGTCCCATGTCGGGTCAGGCTACTCGGGATGATGCAGCACTAGAACCTGTTCCAAATTCGCCGCAACGGCCGGTGGCGTGCCGATGTGTCGGCCGCGGCTCGGACAGCGTTTCGGCGGATTGCGAAACAATGGAACGATTGGTTGGCCACGCGCAGCAACGGCGGCCGACCTGGCTGGGCGGACTACCCGGAGGTGGATGAGCGACGTGGCCCCGCTACTCACGGCCTGCAGCGGTTTCTTGCTTGCTGTCTTGTGGATAGACCTGATCTTCGATGTCCAGGTTTTCGGCCGCCGGGGCGCCGACGCTGAACTACCCGAGCCGGTGTTGGCCTCCATCGCGGGCTACTACCACCGCGCCACGACCACGTCGCGCCCGATGAGCCGGCTCATTGTGTTGGTGATGATGATTTTGTTGGGCGCGTTAGGGTTTCAGGCTGCTCGGGGTCAGGACCCCGGTTGGTTGCTGTTGACGTCGGCTGGTCTGGCGGGTGTCCCGGTGGTGCTGGCACTGGTCCACACCGTCCCCTCCGCAGTGCGACTCGGAAACCGTATCGACAGTTCACTCGATCAGCGCCGGCTCGCCCGATCCATCTGTCGGGATCACCTCATCTGCGCCGGTTGCATGTTCGCGTTCCTGGTTTTGTGGTTGGCGCACACCCTGGTGACCTGACCGATCGCTGCCACGGTGGATGATGGGCCGTAGTTACGACGCGCGGGACCTCGCTGGCCAGGTCGAGGGCTTCCGTACTAAACTAGAACACGTTTCAATTCGGCGAACGCCCCAGGAGCAGGCATGCACACCGCCATATGCGACGAACTCGGCATCGAGTTCCCGATCTTCGCCTTCACCCACTGCCGCGATGTGGTGGTCGCCGTCAGCAAGGCCGGCGGTTTCGGTGTGCTCGGAGCCGTCGGCTTCACACCGGAGCAGCTGGAGATCGAGCTCAACTGGATTGACGAGCACATCGGCGACCACCCCTACGGGGTCGACATCGTCATCCCAAACAAGTACGAGGGCATGGACTCCCGGGTGTCGGCGGATGAGCTCGCCCAGAGGCTGCGGTCGATGGTCCCGCAGGAACATCTGGACTTCGCCCGCAAGATCCTCGCCGATCACGGCGTTCCGGTTGAGGACAGTGACCAGGACAGCTTGCAGCTGCTCGGATGGACCGAGGCAACGGCAACCCCGCAGGTCGACGTGGCGTTGAAGCACCCGAAGATGACGATGGTCGCCAACGCGCTCGGCACCCCCCCAGCCGACATGATCAAGCACATCCACGAGTCAGGTCGCAAGGTGGCCGCATTGTGCGGATCGCCGTCGCAGGGGCGCAAGCACGCTGATGCGGGCGTCGACATCATCATCGCCCAGGGCGGTGAGGCCGGGGGGCACTGCGGCGAGGTGGGCTCAATTGTGCTGTGGCCGCAGGTGGTCAGGGAGGTGGCCCCTGTTCCGGTGTTGGCGGCGGGCGGCATCGGCAGCGGTCAGCAGATCGCAGCGGCCCTCGCGCTGGGGGCCCAAGGGGCGTGGACCGGCTCCCAGTGGCTGATGGTGGAGGAGGCCGCGAACACCCCAGTTCAGCAAGCTGCATACGCCAAAGCGACCAGCCGCGACACCGTCCGCAGCCGTTCCTTCACCGGCAAGCCGGCCCGGATGCTGCGCAACGACTGGACCGAGGCATGGGAGCAACCGGAGAGCCCCCAGCCGCTCGGCATGCCGTTGCAGTACATGGTCTCCGGAATGGCCGTCAAGGCCACACACAAATACCCGAACGAGACCGTCGACGTCGCGTTCAACCCGGTGGGGCAGGTTGTCGGACAGTTCAGCAAGGTAGAAAAGACGGCTACCGTCATCGAACGCTGGGTGCAGGAGTACCTCGAGGCGACCGCCCGGTTGGACGAACTCAACGCCGCAGCTTCCGTCTGATAGCAGCGGGCAAGCACCGCGTGTGCCGGAGAACGCCGACTACTCCGGACTAGTCTTCGTCGTCGACCTTTCCGGTGAACACTTCCTTCGTCCGGTCGACCGCGTGGGTGGCGATGTCGATGGAGTTCTGGACGATGCCACTGGCGCCGCCCGCGATGTCACCGCGGATGATGTCGCTAGCGTTTTCGACAATGTCCGAGGCCTTTTCGACGGCATTGGTCGCGATGTCGCGGACCGCGTCGACCGCATCTTTGGGATTGAAGCCCATCGGAGTCTCCTATTCGTTGACCGACGTTGATACGACTGTAGACCTGGCGAAATGTGCAGACCGCATTGCCAAGTCAATAGTCAACGAGACTGCGCCAGTAGTCTTCCGGAATCTGCGCACCGGAGCGCAATATCCGCGCTAGGCCGACGGCCATTGCGATTCCGAGCAGGCCGAGCCACAACCCCGCCAATCCGATGACCCACCAGAGCACCACCGTGACGGTCGGCCACGGCGACAGCACCGCCAGCACCGGCGCGAAGAAGAAACCCGCCCCGATGTACCAGGCCGAGCCCGTCCGATCTGACGCGAGCACGAAGCGCAGCCACCGCGGGATCGGTGCTTCGGTGGGACTGCCTTCGCGCATGATCGAGAGAAACACCCACCTGCTATGGCTCAGGCGGGAAGAACCCGGCACCGGTAAACCATCCCGGCTGCCACCCACGAGCTCCCAGACAAAGCATCGGCAACCCATCCGGGGACTGCGCCGCCGCCTGTGGCTTCGGGCAGGGCGCACCGACCTGCTGCACGCCGTACAGCGGGTAGGAGATGACCCAGTACCCGGTATCGGCCGGCGGGAACTGGTTGGGGGGCGGGAAATGACAGGCTTCAGCCTGGCCGGAGGGGCCCCGTCCGAAGATAAAGCGCTCCCAGCTAGGGCACGGGGCACCCAGCGAAGCGTCATAATTCATCCCCGGCACGTCGCCGTCATAATGCTGCGGGTCTGCACCGGCGACTGGCGTCCCACCGATCGCGGCGCCCGCGATCGCAGCGGTGGTGAGCAGTTCGCGAATCATGTTGCACCCCTCCATGGCACCGGCGAGCTTCACCAAAGCATAACGATTGTGGCGGGGCCCACAAGGGAGTAGGACAGCGCCGGGAGGCTTTCGATTGCCTTTGCTGGGAGCGGCATGTTCGGAAACGCAGACCGGGCACCGGTCTGTGATGGACGCGTCGATGAGTCGAACCGGGGCCAGCCCGCGCCATATCACCAGGTTGTTGGCCCGGCTCGGGCCTATGGCGCATCCGATCGGTGCACCAAGATTTGATGGCTGAACAAGTTGGCGTCGATGTTTCGCGATCTTGCTTCGGTGTTTCCTAGCTGTGGTGTAGCAATGAATTGTCGGCACTTGACGACCACCAGAATCGGCGTTTCGAGGAGTCCGCATGCCAACTGTCAAGCCAACGCCCAATCTGCCGCCCGGGTTCGATTTCACCGACCCAGACATCTACGCGGAGCGGCTGCCGGTCGAAGAGCTGGCCGAGATGCGGCGGGCCGCACCAATCTGGTGGAACGAGCAGCCGATCGGGAAGGGCGGGTTCGATGACGGCGGCTTCTGGGTGGTGTCCAAACACAAGGACGTCAAGGAGGTTTCGCTGCGCAGCGATGTCTTTTCCAGCCTGCAGAAGACTGCCCTGCCACGCTACAAGGACGGGACGGTCCAAGAGCAAATCGACAGAGGCAAGTTTGTCCTGCTCAACATGGACGCCCCGCAGCACACCCGGCTGCGCAAAATCATCTCTCGCGGCTTCACTCCCCGAGCGGTGGAGCAGCTGCGCGATGACCTGGACGAGCGCGCCCGGCGCATCGTCGAGATGGCGGCGGCCGAGGGTGCCGGCGACTTCGTCGAGCAGGTGTCGTGTGAACTGCCCCTGCAGGCCATCGCGGGGTTGCTGGGTGTGCCCCAGGAGGACCGCATGAAACTGTTTCACTGGTCCAACCAGATGGTAGGCGACCAAGATCCCGAGTTCGCCACTAACGAGGCCATGGCGGCCTCGGTCGAGCTGATCATGTACGCCATGCAAATGGCCGCCGACCGGGCGAAGAACCCCGGGCACGACATTGTCACCAAGCTGGTCGAGGCCGATATCGACGGCCACAAGCTCTCCGCAGACGAGTTCGGCTTCTTCGTCATCCTGTTGGCCGTCGCCGGCAACGAGACCACCCGCAACTCCATCACCCAAGGCATGATGGCCTTCACCGACTTCCCCGATCAGTGGGAACTCTACAAAAGGCAGCGTCCCACCACCGCGGCCGACGAGATCGTCCGCTGGGCCACCCCGGTCACGTCATTCCAGCGAACGGCCCTACAGGACTACGAATTGTCTGGGGTGCGGATCAAGAAGGGCCAACGGGTGGTGATGATCTACCGCTCCGCCAACTTCGACGAAGACGTATTCGAAGACCCGTTTGCCTTCAACATCCTGCGTGATCCCAACCCGCACGTGGGGTTTGGTGGCAGTGGCGCGCACTACTGCATCGGCGCGAACCTGGCCCGGATGACGATCGACCTGATGTTTAGTGCGATCGCCGACGCCATGCCCGATCTGGAATCCATCGGCAAACCCGAGCGGCTACGGTCGGGCTGGCTCAACGGGATCAAGCACTGGCAAGTGGATTACCACAGTAAAGGGGCAGCGAAATGCCCTGTTTTGCGCCAAGTTTGACTGGTCCGAACCCCATACCTATGGTCGACGTCGAAATTGCGCCACCTGGTCGCGACGAGGTACGCATCGCGGTTTCGGCGTGCGGTGTGTGCGGAACCGACCGCGCCTTCGTTCACGGCGGCTTCCCGGGCGTATCCTGGCCGCTAACCCTCGGACACGAAATCGCTGGAACAATAGCCGAACTCGGCGAAGGAGTCGTCGATTTCGCATGCACTGCGCGAACATGAAGGTCCCGAGTTGGCAATATCCTCGCGGCCACGCCGATTCGGTGACCGCACCGGCCAATGCGCTGGCCCGGATCCCAGCGAAGCTGTCCTGTGCAGAAGCCGCCCGGATGGGCTGCGCCCGGGGTCACGACTTTCAACGCGCTGCGCCACACGAAGGCCATGCCGGGTGACCGTGTTGCGGTTCTCGGTGTCGGTGGCCTCGGTCACCTTCGGGTTCAGTGTTCCAGGGCGATGGGCCTCGAAACCATCGCGATCACTCGTGCGCACCATTACATCGCCTCCACCAGCGGTGCCGTCGCCGAAGCACTGCGGGCACTGGGCGGGGCAAATGTTGCCCTGGCGACCGCTGGCAACTAGGCGGGCCATGGTTGAAACAGTGGGCGGGTTGCTGCCTAGCGGTGAGCTGGTCGTCGTAGGTGTGACGGCCGACCCGCTGCCGAGGAGGAGACCATGTATTTCGCGGTCTTGTCAGGGGTACGGGCGTGGATTGAGGAGCGACCGCTGGCACAAGCGGGCGACGGATACGCGGCGATGGAGCAAGGGCGAGCACGCGACCGCGCCGTTCTGACCATGTGACGCTGAGTGGCCCGACAGATCGTCTGAATACAGTCGTCGTGTGAGCGACGCGTTGTGGACCATGGATGCCTCCGACGGCCAGCTGATCCTTCGCACCGGAGTCGCGGGCAGGGCAGCGCGATTGGGTCATCGGCTCACCATCACGATGACCCGGTGGCAGGCTGTGGTGAACTGGGCCGGCGCCGAACCCGTCGCCGCCGAGCTTGCCGTCGAACTGGAGTCGTTCGAAGTGCTGCGCGGCGAGGGTGGCGTCAAGGGGTTATCCGGGACCGAAAAGGTTCTGGTGCGGTCGAACGCGCTGAGATCGCTCAACGCCAGCCGCTTTCCCTACGTTCGCTTCACCTCAGAAGCCGTTGTCCGGACCGGGGATGGCTACCGCCTGACCGGGGTGCTGCACATCCGGGGAAGGGCTCGAGACCACGTAATCGACTTGCACACGGAGGATCTCGGTGATTCGTGGCGCATCTCTGCCGAATCCACGGTTCGCCAGTCCGACTACGGTGTCAAGCCCTACTCGCTGGTGATGGGCGCAATGCAGGTTGCCGACGTGGTGAGCGTGTCATTCACCGCCGTTCGGGCTAAGGATGTTTGATTCCACCGCAGTGGCGGACTTCGCAGGCAGGTGTATCCTCAACGGCGAATCATTTATTTTGACTAAGTACATATTTGCTAGCCGAGCCGAAAGGACCGTCGATGCCGCGTACAGACAACGATTCGTGGGACCTTGCCACCAGCGTCGGAGCGACGGCGACGATGGTGGCTGCTGCTCGCGCGGTTGCCACCAGGGCCGACAACCCGCTGGTCGACGATCCGTTCGCCGAACCCCTGGTGCGGGCCGTGGGGATTGAGTTCTTCACTCGCTGGGCCGCCGGAGACATCATCGCGGCTGAGGTCGACGGCCCCGACGACAGATGGGGGCTGCAGCGTCTGGCCGACCTGATGGCCGCCCGGACCCGGCACTTCGATGTGTTTTTGCACGACGCGACGGCCGCGGGTATTCGTCAGGTTGTCATCCTGGCTTCCGGTCTGGACGCGCGTGCATACCGATTGTTCTGGCCCAGCGGCACGACCGTGTTCGAGATCGACCAGCCGCAAGTCATCGAGTTCAAGGCGGCCACCCTTGCCGGTCTGGATGCGACTCTGACAGCCGAACTGCGGGGGGTGCCGATCGATCTACGACACGACTGGCCCACGGCATTGCGTCAGGCGGGCTTTGACGCCAACCAGCCGAGCGCATGGCTCGCCGAGGGGCTGCTGCCATTCTTGCCACCAGACGCCCAGGATCGCTTGCTGGACAACATCACCGCGCTCAGCGCGCCGGGGAGTCGGTTGGCCGCCGAGATCTTCGAGAACCCAACCGATGACGACGGAGCACCAGTACCGGATCTGCTAGATGCCGCCTCGCAACGGTGGCGCAAGCACGGGTTCGACATCGAAATCGCCAACCTGCGATATGACGTGGCTGAGCGCAACGACGTCGCGACATACCTGGACAGCCGCGGCTGGCAATCCGCTCGCACCACGCTCAGTAAGTTGTTGGACGATAATGGATTACCCGTGCCACCCTCGTCCGCGAACCAGCAGTTGACGCCCGAACACCATTACTGCACGTCGATCCGGCACCAGTAGCACGTCGCGCGGGCTTCGCCCGCGCGGGGAAAATACGCGACAATGGATTCGTCGATCGAGCCGACGCGCATGCAAAGGAGCCGTCGATCATGCAACCTGACGCCTATCCGGTCTGGGTCCGGGGTGAACTCGATCCCGCGTTGTCACGCTGGCAGTGGCTGGTCAAGTGGATTTTGGCCCTCCCGCACTACATTGTCCTGTTGTTTTTGCACGTCGCCGCCCTCGTGGTCACCGTGATCGCGTTCTTTGCCATCCTGTTCGCCGGCAGGTACCCACGGGCGCTGTTCGACTTCAATGTCGGTGTTATGCGGTGGCGTTGGCGGGTTGCCTTCTACGCACTGTCGGCGCTGGGCACCGACCGATACCCGCCGTTCAGCTTGCGCGCGAATGCGGAATATCCGGCCGACTTGGAGGTCGCCTATCCGCAGCGGCTGAATCGCGGCCTGGTGCTGATCAAGTGGTGGCTCCTGGCCATCCCCCACTATCTGATCCTTGCGGTCTTCTTCTCCGCCGGCTGGCGGGTCTTCATGATCGGCGAGCACGATCGTGTCGGCATACTGCTGCCGTCGTTGCTGGCGATCCTGCTGGTCATCGCGGCGGTGACACTGCTGTTCACCGGCCGCTATCCCGCTGGGCTATACGACCTGGTGATCGGCATCAACCGGTGGGCTATCCGGGTCCGGGCCTACAAGGGGTTGATGCGCGATGAGTACCCACCGCTTCGTCTCGACATGGGTCCGCGCGAATCCCAAGTTTCGCAACCCGCTACGGGATCCTCCGACTACTCAGCTGGATCTGCCGGCGAGTCACCGTAGGCACCAGGTATGTGTTCCAGCACTCTTGTCAAGATGAGCTGCCGGTCATTCCGATCCTGTTGCGGCGCAGAAGCGTTCGGCTCCCCCTCGGCTGGGGCCTCGGTTGGGTTCGGTTCCGCGAGCGCTGCACCGGAGGTGAGGTGCACGGGCGGTTCCTGATGCGTTGCGGGTTCGGGTGCTGCTACGGGGGCGGGTGGCTCGACCGTCCTGGACGGCTTGGCGGGCGCCTCGGCCTCTGCGATACGTGGCGTCGAAGCGTGGGCTCGGTGGCTTGTCGTTTCGGGGTCTTTATGCGGAGCCAGTTGCATGCCCACCGCCAAGGACAGCGAAGCCACGAAGGTCACCGCGGCGGCGGCCAACGTGGTCGCGGCCCCGGCGTAGTGCCGAGATCGCGTGGGCGCGACGGCCGGTTCGCTGGTGGTATCGGCCAGCAGCCGGGCGTCGGTGAACTCGGTGCTCTGGGCTGCTGCCAGGGCAGCACCCCGCGCGACCGTCACTTGCGCCATGGTTTGCGCGAAAACCGGCACCGGCAAGACCTTTTCGAGCTGCCACGCGAACGCGCTGACGTCGCTGTCCGAGCCGACCACAACCACGCCGGCAGGGCGCCAGGAATCGCGGTCGAACATACCGGTCAGCCAGGAGGTCAGTCCTGACAAGCCGCCGCGCACACGCTTGACGGCGGTACGCGTCTCCGCGTCGT
Source organism: Mycobacterium decipiens (assembly GCF_963853665.1). Classification (NCBI taxonomy): domain Bacteria; kingdom Bacillati; phylum Actinomycetota; class Actinomycetes; order Mycobacteriales; family Mycobacteriaceae; genus Mycobacterium; species Mycobacterium decipiens. The sequence continues at coordinate 2,723,865 of NZ_OY970459.1, read as the reverse complement.
GGGTATCGATCATCACGACGGTCGCCCACTCATGTTCGAGAACGCACACCGCGGTCTGCTCGTAGCCGATGATGGGTGCGATGGCCTGCCCCAGCGTCTCGATGGCGTCGAGCATCCGGATCGGCACAAGGTTGTCGAAACCCGCACCGGTCAGCAACTCCAGCAGCAGCGCGGCCTGAGCCGAGGCTTCGTCGTTCCAGGTCACGCCGATGACGCGCAAACGATGATCGCCCGCCGTTGCCACCTCTTTGGCGCGCAGAACTTCCGTCGCCAGCTGCTCTGCGGTATTTACGGCCCGCACGTCACGGCCGCCGTGTAGCTCCAACTCGTTGCGGTCCAGGATGGTGCCGTCTGCGCCGTGTCCTTCAGCGAGGACCCACCCGACAGTGGTCGGCGTTATCGATAGCCCAAGTACCGTATCCAAATTCTCGCACCTCAATCGTTTCCGGAACCTCCGACGCCCTTAGCCGGCACCATCGCACGCCAGGAATCCCACAGCGGTGGTGCTCGGAGCGCCGGAACAGACCGGAATAGCGTGGTCTTCGTCGGCTTGCTTCGAGCGAGCCTACGCGGTCGACGCAAGTTCGGCCTCCCGGGTGGGCAAACCAGCAATCGGCAGCGGTCGATGCTCGGACTGGGTTTCGAATCCGTCGGATGATCGCCGTGCGACACGCGGTCGGCCATGCTGGCGTTGCCGGTAAACCCTCGATAGATTGCTCAATGCGATTCGCCTCCCGCCGGGTTCCTCCGGGTTCCCGGAGGTCAAGGCGGTCGTAGCGGATACCGTGATGATGGTGCGTGCCCTATAGCACAGTTGCTAGGCCCGCGTCGGTAACCGATACAGAACTGAAACGACTTCGCATCCGAATCGACATTTGGCTTACCCGCGCGGTAAGTTCTGCCGGAAGCGCACGACGACATACAGGACAAGGGGCACAGGTATGACAGACGTGAGCGGGAAGATACGGGCCTGGGGCCGCCGACTGGTGGTCGGCGCGGCGGCAGCTGCAGCCCTCCCCGGCCTTATCGGACTCGCCGGCGGAGCGGCAACCGCGGGAGCATTCTCCCGGCCGGGTCTGCCAGTGGAGTACCTGCAGGTGCCGTCGCCGTCGATGGGTCGCAGCATCAAGGTTCAGTTCCAGAGCGGCGGGGACAACGCACCCGCGGTGTATCTGCTCGACGGCCTGCGCGCCCAGGACGACTACAACGGCTGGGACATCAACACCCCGGCGTTCGAGTGGTACTACCAGTCGGGCCTGTCGATCGTCATGCCGGTCGGTGGACAGTCCAGCTTCTACACCGACTGGTACCAGCCCGCCTGCGGTAAGGCCGGCTGCTCGACCTACAAGTGGGAAACGTTCCTGACCAGCGAGCTGCCCCAGTGGCTGTCCGCCAACAAGAGCGTGAAGCCCACCGGCAGCGCCGCGGTCGGCATCTCGATGGCCGGCTCGTCGGCCATGATCCTGGCCGCCTACCACCCGCAGCAGTTCGTCTACGCGGGCTCGCTGTCGGCCCTGCTGGACCCCTCCAATGGGATGGGGCCAACGCTGATCGGCCTGGCCATGGGTGACGCCGGTGGTTACAAGGCCGCGGATATGTGGGGGCCCTCGAGTGACCCGGCGTGGCAGCGCAACGACCCGACGGTTCAGATCCCCAAGCTGGTCGCCAACAACACCCGCCTCTGGGTGTACTGCGGCAACGGCACGCCGTCGGAGCTGGGTGGCGCAAACCTGCCAGCGGAGTTCCTGGAGAACTTCGTGCGGGGCAGCAACCTGAAGTTCCAGGACGCCTACAACGCCGCCGGTGGCCACAACGCAGTGTTCAACTTCGACGCCAACGGCACGCACAGTTGGGAGTACTGGGGTGCCCAGCTCAACGCCATGAAGGGTGACCTACAGAGTTCGTTGGGCGCCCGCTGACGGGAGCAACCGGCTGCTTGATTTCCTGGGCCTGATCGCCTCGCATGCGCGGGCCGTCAGGCCCAGGAGTCATTTGCCGTGCCGGCTTGAACTGGCCGGTGAGATCGATCCACGCCGTCGTGTCGTCGCGGTGGCGGCAGCCGTATATGTGTTCGCTTGGCCGCTAGGCCCTCGGTAGAGCCATAGGTGAGAAGCACATCAACACATAGCCGGCAGATGTCGTCGGCCGTCGGTCGCCGGGTTGACGGGGCTGAGGGTGTCGGCGGGCGAGGAATGGAACCTATCCAAGTAGGAAGGCTCCGCCCAGCAGCAATGAGAACGCGAGCGCGGCGGCAATCGCAGCCCGGCCCCGAGTGCGCAGCCAGTCTGCGCTCTTGCCATTGTCCCGGGTAGGCAACTAAGTACCGCGTTCGGCGATGCCGCTGATCAGGCGGTTACAGACGGCGTACATTTCTTCTCGCGCCCGATCGGGATCGGTTGCGCGCGAGATATATAGCGCGGCCTCGTCGAGCGCTGCCAGCAACACGTGCGCGCAGGGCCGCACGGGTTGTTCGGGTACCGCACCGTCGGCAATGGCCTGGGTTAGCGTGCCTTCAATGACTCCGAGTCCGTACTTGATACCCACCGCGCGCCAGTGGTCCCAGCCGAGTACGGTGGGGGCGTCGATGAGAACGATCCGCACCACCTCGGGGGCGGCGCAGCGCTGCAGGAAAACCCGCGCGCCCGTCCGCATCGCGTCTAGCTGGTCGCGCGGTTGGGCGGCAAGGATTTGGTCGGCGACTTCGGTGACGAGATCGTGCTCGACTTCTTCGTAAACCGCGGCGAACAGTGCTGCCTTGCTGTCGAACTGGTGGTATAGGGCACCGCGTGTTAGGCCAGCGGCGGCCACGATCTCCTGAGTGGTGACAGCCGTGAATCCCTTGTCGGCGAACAGCTTTCGTCCGGCTTCCGTCAGCCGCGAACGGGTCGCGGCGGTGCGCTGCGCCTGGGTGCGGCGTGTTCTGGGCGCACCGGCAGTCACGACGGCCGAACCATTATTGACTTTCATGCACGCTGCACGTAACTTTCGTACTGTGAGTTTGTAAGTTCAGAAAGAAGGATAGCCGAAATGGCACAGACCGAGTTGAAGCAGGCGACGATCGACTACCGAGTGCTGGGGCCGACGGACTCACCGTATCCCCCAGTGCTGTTCGTTCACGGCATCCTGGTCGATGAACGCCTATGGGACCGAGTCGCGGAAGGGCTTGCTCGGAAGGGGTTTCGCTGTTTCTTGCCGACTTGGCCGCTGGGCTCACACACCACTCCGGTCAACGACGGCGCCGACCTCTCCCCCGCCGGAGTTGCCAGGGTGATCAGCGATTTTATGGCGGCCCATGAGCTCGCCGAGGTGACACTGGTTGGCAATGACACCGGCGGCGGTCTTTGCCAGCTGGTCATCGACGCCAATCCGCACCGAATCGGCCGGCTGGTGCTCACCAATTGCGATGCATTCGACACGTTCCCCCCGTTCCCCTTCCCCGCCGTCTTTGCGCTGCTGCGTGGGGCCAAATCCATCAAGACGTTGTTCGCGACGATGAGGTGGACACCGCTCCGGCACTCCCCGCTGGGCTACGGCCTGCTGCTCAACCACCCGGACCCAGAACTCACGGCATCGTGGCTTCAGCCCTGTCGCAATGACACACGGATTTGCCGCGATCTCGCGACGCTGCTTCGACACGTCGCGGCCACCGATCTGACTGAAGTGTCAACGCGCTTCCCGCAATTCACCAAACCGGTCACGTTGGTGTGGGGAATGGGCGACCGGTGTTTCACCCCATCGCTGGCTCGGCGACTGGCCGCGCTGTTCCCGAACTCCACAATGATCGAGGTACCCGGAGCGAAAACGTTCGTCGCACTTGATAATCCGCTGGCGGTGATCGATGCTATAGCGACAGTCGGCGCACATCGTGGCTGATGCGCTAGGATCGGCTTTATCTGCACTCTCAGCCGCCTCGTCGTTTTGATGGGCGTCCTCCTGTCGCCGGTTGCCCCACTGATCCCACCGCAGGTGCAAGCCGACAGTTCCAGCCAGCTAATCGAGTTGGTCGACGCCGCCGCAGAGCGGTTGGAGGTCGCCGACCCGGTGGCCGCCTTCAAGTGGAGCATGCATTCCGCAATCGAGGACCCTGCTCGCGTCGAGCAACAACTCACCAAGTTGCGCGACGATGCCACCAGCGAGGACATCGACCCGGAATACGTAACCCGCGTCTTCCGGGACCAGATCAGCGCCACCGAGGCCATCCAATACAGCCGATTCGCGGATTGGAAGCTCAACCCGCCCAGTGCGCCCGCCGAGCCGCCGGATCTGTCGGTGTCGCGGTCGGCGATCGATGCCCTGAATCATAAGATTCTGTCTCAGATTGGGCTTAACTGGAATTTGCTGGCGGCTCCCTCTTGTGCGGCCCAACTCGACCGCGCCCGACGCGACACGATCGGGGTCCGTCACTTCGACGGCCTCTATCAACGGGCTCTGACGAGGGCGACGCAGTCGTACTGTCAGGTCCCGCTACCGGCCTGATTCGGTTGCCGCCGCGCCATTTGCCGACTGCCGGCGGAATCCTTGGCGGGATGGACGTCGGATCTCACATGCTTCTCTAATTGGTAACGCTTCGGCCACTCCCGGCGACATGTCGGACATGACCAACGTCGCTAAGCCTCTCATCAAGTCCGCTCTCGTGGCCGGTTCGGTCGCGGCCTCGATGTCACTCTCCACCGCCGCTGCACATGCTCTCCCAAGCCCAAATTGGGACGCGGTCGCGCAGTGCGAATCCGGCGGCAACTGGGCAGCCAACACCGGCAACGGCAAATATGGTGGGCTGCAATTCAAGCCTGCTACCTGGGCCGCGTTCGGCGGTGTCGGCAATCCGGCGGCCGCCTCCCGGGAGCAACAAATCGTGGTAGCCAACCGAGTTTTGGCTGAACAGGGATTGGACGCATGGCCGAAGTGCGGCGCTTCCTCTGGCCTCCCGATCGCACTTTGGTCGAAACCCGCGCAGGGCCTCAAGCAAATCATCAACGAGATCATCTGGGCCAGCATCCAGGCGAGCATTCCGCGCTGAGGACAGGCTGCGCGTGCGGTCTATGACCCGGTCCACGCATGTGTTTTGATCAGTTCATGGAAGGTTCGGCCACGGTTCACATGGCGGCGCACGCGGACAAGATCTGGAACCTGATCGCGGATGTCGGCAACACCGGTCGGTTCTCACCGGAAACGTTTGAGGCCGAGTGGCTGGGTGATGCAACGGGTCCAGCGCTGGGCGCGCGATTCCGTGGGCATGTGCGGCGTAACGGGATCGGGCCGGTCTATTGGACGGTATGCGAGGTGACGGCGTGCGAACCCGGCCATGAGTTCGGATTTGCTGTGTTGCTCGGCGACCGACCGGTGAACAACTGGCATTATCGATTGGTGCCCGCCGGCGACGGCACCGACGTCACCGAGTCGTTTCGGCTCACCCCGTCAACGTTTACCACCGTGTACTACTGGATGTTCGGCGGTTGGCTGCGGAGGCGCAACAACATTCGGGACATGACCAAGACGCTGCAGCGCATCAAAGATGTGGTCGAAGTGAGCTGACGGGTTTGGCTCAGCGCATGCTTGATTGCGCGGCTCCTCCTCGGCGAGTCGCATGAAAGCCATATTCATCACCGGCGCCGGCAGCGGAATGGGGCGAGAGGGGGCAAAGCTCTTCCATGCCAAGGGCTGGCGAGTGGGTGCGATAGACCGCAACGGCAACGGCCTTGTTGCCCTGAGCGCGCAGCTTGGTGCCGAACGGCTGTGGACCCGCGTCGTCGACGTCACCGACAGGACGGCCCTTGAGGGTGCCCTCGCCGATTTCTGTGCCGGCAACGTCGGCGGCGCCCTCGACATGATGTGGAACAACGCGGGCATCGGCGAAGGAGGTTGGTTCGAGGACGTGCCGTACGAGGCCGCGATGCGTGTCGTGGACGTGAACTTCAAGGCGGTGCTCGCTGGCGCCTACGCCGCACTGCCCTACCTCAAGAAGGCGCCAGGGAGTTTGATGTTCTCGACATCATCGTCCTCTGGCACCTACGGCATGCCCCGCATCGCCGTCTACTCGGCAACCAAGCACGCCGTCAAGGGGTTGACCGAGGCGTTGAGCGTGGAGTGGCGGCGGCACGGGGTGCGCGTCGCCGACGTGCTACCCGGTCTGATCGACACCGCCATCCTCGCCTCGACGCCCCAGCACGGCGGTGCGGGCGAGTCCACGATCTCCCCGGACGAGGTCCGCGCCGCCGCGCCCAAGAAGGGCATGTTCCGCCTGGTGCCGGCGGTCAGCGTCGCCGAGGTCGCATGGCAGGCCTACCGGCACCCGACGCGGTTGCATTGGTATGTGCCTCCAAGCGTTCGCTGGATCGACCGGCTCAAGGGCATCAGTCCGGAGCTTGTCCGAAGTCGCATTGCCAAATACCAGGCCGTACTGGAGCCAAAGCAGCAGTAATGTCTCGTGTACGACGCTCAGGCCCGAAACGGAGGTGGCTGGTGTGCAACCGGTTGGTCAAGGTGGCAGGAGTCGCAGCGGTCGTCGTCGGTGTCGTCTCGGCTTGTGGCCAGGCCCAGACAGCGCCCCGAAAGGCCGCACGGCTGACCATCGATGGTGCCACTCAAACAGCACGCCCCGCCGCCTGCAGCCAGGAGCAGTCCTACCGGACTATCGACATCCGTGACCACGACAGCCACGTCCAAGCGGTGGTGTTGCTCAGCGGTGACAGGGTGATCCCGCAGTGGGTGAAGATCCGCAACGTCGACGGGTTCAACGGGAGCTTCTGGCAAGGTGGGGTGGGCGACGCGCACGTCGACCTCGTCCGCAACGAGTACACCATTACCGGCAGCGCCTACGGCATCGCCAGCATCAATCCCAACAAGGTCGTGACGACGGACTTCAAGATTGTCGCGGAGTGCTGAAAATCGTGGCTCCGCCCCGCCGGGCCTAGTCTTGGTGAATACCAATCGAACTTCGGAGGAGCTGTGAAGGACCGGCTGCACTGGTTGGCGATGCACGGGATTATCCGCGGCATCGCGGTAATCGGGATTCGGCGAGGCGACTTGCAGGCCCGGCTGGTCGCCGATCCGGCCGTCGCCGCCGACCCGGTGCCGTTCTACGACGAAATCCGGGCTCACGGCCCCCTGGTGCGCGGCCGCGCGAACCTTCTGACCGTCGACCATCGGCTCGCGCATTACCTGCTGCGATCCGACGACTTCCACGTCATCTCGTTCGGCGAGAATCTGCCGGCACCGCTGCGCTGGCTGGAGCGCCGTACCCGCGACGATCGACTTCACCCGCTGCGGGAACCGTCGTTGTTGGCCGTCGAGCCACCCGATCACACTCGCTATCGCAAAACGGTGTCGGCGGTGTTTACCTCACGGGCGGTCACCGCACTACGCGATCGGGTCGAGCAGACCGCGACCGGTCTCTTGGATCGGCTCGCTGAGCAGCCCGGCGTCGTCGACGTCGTCGGACGCTATTGCTCGCAACTTCCCATCGCGGTGATCAGCGAAATTTTGGGAGTGCCCGAACATGACCGGCGGCGCGTCTTGGAGTTCGGTGAGTTGGCAGCGCCGAGCCTCGATTTCGGGGTGCCGTGGCGGCAGTACATGCGGGTGCAGCAAGGAATAGTGGGATTCAATTCCTGGCTCGAGGAGCATCTGCGGCGGTTGCGGCGCGCCCCGGGTGAGGACCTGATGAGTCAGTTGATCCGGACCTCTGAAAGCGGTGGTGCCGAGACACATCTCGACGAGACCGAACTTCGGGCGATCGCCGGGTTGGTTTTGGTCGCAGGATTCGAAACCACAGTGAATCTGTTGGGCAACGGGATTCGCATGTTGCTGGATAATCCCGAGCATCGGGACACGCTGCGTCAGCGCCCGGAGCTCTGGGCCAACACGGTTGAAGAAATCTTGCGGCTGGAATCGCCGGTTCAGCTCACCGCTCGGGTAGCTCGCAATGACATCGAGGTGGCGGGCGCGGTGATCAAACGTGGTGAAGTCGTGGTGATCTATCTGGCCGCCGCCAACCGCGATCCGTCTGTGTTTAGCGATCCGCACCGCTTTGACATCGAACGCCCCAACGCCGGAAGGCATCTCGCGTTCTCCACGGGCCGCCACTTCTGCCTGGGGGCCGCGCTGGCCCGCGCCGAAGGTGAGGTCGGGCTGAAAACCTTCTTCGACCGCTTTCCCGATGTACGGGCCGTGGGTGCTGGAAGTCGGCGTGACACCCGGGTGTTGCGCGGTTGGTCGACGTTGCCGGTCGCGCTGGGCCCGGCACGGTCCATGGTTAGCCCGTGACCAAGGATTCCACGAGCGTGGCCCGCGATGCCGTACTTGGGCTGTGGCAGGCGCTTTCGCGGCGGGATTGGGATGCGGTCAAGACATTCTTGTCGGCGGACTGCATCTACGTCGACATGCCGGTAGGTCCCACGTTGGCCGCACGCGGTCCCGACGACGTCGTGAAGCGGCTCAAGGTCGGGCTCGAGCCCCTGGCCGGCTACCAGAATCACGACGGACTGTTGGTGGCCGACGGCTCCGACGTCATGTACGAGCACTCCGAGACATGGACGTTCACGACTGGCGAGCAAGGTGTGCTGAGGTTCGTAACGGTCCACCGGGTCGTCGATGGGAAAGTCTCGGTCTGGAAGGACTATTGGGACATGGCCAGCCTCACCGGCTTCGCACCCGCTGCCTGGCTAGACGACCTTGCCACTGCGGATACGTCGTGGGTCTTCGACGCGACCGGGCTGATCTGAGCCGATCGCCAAGCAACATCCTCTCGATGCGTGCCCCGACGCCTGCGAAACGCGGCGATCAGCCTGGTTTGCCGCGCTCAATGACACGCAGCACCTCGTCTGCCCGATGCCATGGCCAAAATGCTTGCATCGCCCAGGTGGCACCCGCCGCACGCAACCCATCGAGATCGTCATCGGGACCAGCGACGACAGCGATATCGAACCCATCGCATGTTCCCCGCACGCCCGCAACCGTCTCTGCGATACGCGCCACCCGTGCCGGATCCACGCCGAACTTGATCGCGGTGTCGTCGCGGGCGGAACGCTCGAAGGTGCCTCCCAAGGTGAAGACGCCGTCGTAGCGGGCGGCCCGCTCGACCGGGCCACCCGTGGTACGCGCGGTGCCGAACCAGACGGGAATCCGGGGCTGCTGGATCGGCCCGGGGGTAGCTCGAACATTCTCGGCGACCACCGCGCCACGGTGGTTGACCGACTCCCCAGCCCATAGCGAGACCAGAACCGCGGCCCCCTCCTCCAATACCTGTGCTCGTTGACGTGCATCGACGCAATCGGCGAAGGCCGAGAACTCTCGCCCGATGTCGCCGCCGGCACCCAATCCCAAGGTCAGCCGACCGCGGCTTAGCCGGTCCAGGGTGACGGTTTCGCGGGCAAGCTTCATCACCCGACGGCGCGGCAGTGGGGTCACCATCGGTCCGAGCCGGATACGGCTCGTCACGACGGCCGCGGCCGCCATAACGATCCACGGGCAAGCGATATCCCACTCGCCCGGAACGGGAGTTAGCACGTGATCCCAGACGAATAGCCCGTCCCAGCCAGACTGCTCCGCACAACGAGCGACGTCCACGGCTACGTGCGGATCAGCCAACGCACCAAATAGCGGCAGGTAGAGCCCATGACGCATTGATCAACCTTACGGTCAACGAGCCAGAACAGTCCCGGCATCATCGCGGCTACCAACCGCTTGATGACGAGCATCCTGATCATCCATTGGAGTATGTGGCCTCCACGGATTGTTCACCGAGAACCTTGACTTCTTTGATGCGGAGTACGTCCCCCAGCCCTTTTTCATCGAGCGCGGACTGCAGGCGGTCATGGAAGTGTCGCACCATCGCCTCAAAGGTCGGCGAGAAATCGACAGTGCACAATTTGAGCCCGCCTTTTTGCGTTACCGCGGCGATGTCTCCATACAGCGGATCATTCTTATCGACGACAAAGGCATGGTCCACCTCATCCAGGATCGGTTTAAATGCCCCGGTGAGAAGATCGGTATCCATGAGGAAGTACTGATCGTCGAGACTGTCGCCAGCTATAGTTACGGAGACAAACATTGTGTGCCCGTGTAGATTTGCGCACTTGTCCGCGACCAATGCCGGATCATAGAATTCCTTTCCCCGGCTCGTGCGCATGTCTTGGGTCCAGGTTCGGTGGCCCATTTCAATGCGAAAGGTCTGCTTGATGGTGTAGCTCACAACTATCTCCTCCTCCAACGACTGGCGGGGCGTCGCCTGCGAGATCAGCTAACCTCCGCTGAGTCACCTTACGGCATTTGACTGCGAGTAGGCCGAAGCCGAGACCCGGGTCTTAACCGACTTCATAGCAAGCATTTAGGGTTGACGCGCACCGGAGTTCGGCGCGCTTCAGCGTGCAGCCATCGAGTTCAAGCTGCTCATCCACCCTATTGAAGATATGCTCCACCATCCCTTCGATGGTCGGATTAAAATCAACGGGATAGACTTTGTCGGCTACGCCCGCAAGCTCGCACACCTTCACGAATGCATCGAATATCGGATCCTCAGTCCAAATAATAAATGAGTGGTCCAGCGAGTCGATTATTGGCCGAGTGATAACGTTCAGTTCATTAGTGTCGAATATTGTCTTCATATCATCCAATTTTTGCCGGCACTCGACTATGAGCTTTAGCTCCCAGGTGTGTCCATGGATCGTTTCTTCTTTCGTGTAGTCGAAACCCAGGGATCGATGGCCAGCATCAAATCTAAAAGTCTTCTCGATGGTACGAATCGTGGGGACAAGTCCTTTGGATACCGCACGGCTTGGTTCGGCGGCGGTGTTCGGGTTGTCCCGCTCCGCGGCGACCACATCGCTTCTCATGCGCATGAGTATATTCCTGGCATGCGGGCAATGTGCTGATGTTGGCCGAGAGCCGCACCGACCGGTTGATCATGAACCCAGATTGTTCTGGCCGGAAGCCGTCGTACACAACAAAGTTATTGCCGTGGCGCAGGTCGACACAAGGCAATGTGGTTCAACGCTAATCGCCCAGGTGATAGATGCGTGCGGCGTTGCCATGGGCGATGAGGTCGACCACCCGGAGGGCATCGGCCTCGCTCCAGTCGCCGCTCTCGACAAATCCGCGCAGAGCGAGCCGAATGCCGATGCGCCACAACGTCGCACCGAGAAAGTGGAGTTCCGCGGGGCCGAATCCGTCGGACGAATACACAATCTTACGAAAGGGAGCAAGCTCCAGGAGTCGGGCGATCAAGGCGGGTGACCGGGCCCCCAGGTAGTTCACACTCAACCCGCCGTCGAGATAGACATTGTTGAAGGCCTGTGTGAGATAGCCGGCTTCGCGTTCGTAGGGATAGCAGTGCAGCAACACGATCGGGGTATTCCCGGACTGCCGCAGAAAATCGAGCAGATACAGCGGATTGGTCTTGTGCAGATCGCAGTCGCGGTCGCCAAACCCGACGTGGAATTGTAGCGGCTTGCCCAGGCGCAGCGCCTGGTGCAACCCGAAGCGAAGTAGAACCCGGTCCTGCAACCGGACACCGCCACCGTCACGCCACCGTTTGGCGGCCTCGGCGACCTGCGCCGCTGGCGGCTCGGTCAGGTCGCCGTCGAACCCGCCCCGATAGGCCAGGATGGACTTGGTACCGACCGCGGTGGCCGCGCGCCGGTGCAGTATCTCCTCGAACGCCGACACGTAGTCGCCCGATGCCTGCGCGGCCTGTTCGGCCACCTGCTCAAGACGGACCACCTCGTAGGCACGGCCGCCGGACAGTTCGCTCAGTCTAGGGACATCTGCAACACCATCGACCCCGGTATCCACGAGCCAATCGGTCACCCCGGCGGCCCGCAGAAATTGACGGGCCAGCTCGGCTTCGCCGAATTGGCTGCGTCGATCCCAATAGGTTTGCGGATCAACGTGCTTGGGCAGTCCAAGGATGGGGCCGCAGTGGTTGCGAACGGCGAAACCGAGTTGCGAGTCGAATCCCGAGTCGAAGTCCGCCAGGGGTTCGGTGTTGGCCTCGTTGAGCGCATTCTCGAACCGGCGCTGGTCCCCCGCGGTCAGCCAGCATCCATGGACGTGCTGATCGATCAACGGCACTTCGCCGGTGCGCCTGTCCAGATCCGTGTCGGCGGTGTCGGTCACCGCTACAGGCTCCAGGCCATGCGGAACTTGTCGGCCAGCCGCTCGGGATCGAGGTCGCCGTAGCGCTCATGCTCCAGCTGTCGGACCGCGGCCACCACGTTGACCACGGGATCGCCGAGGATGCCCCGCAGTAGTTTCGAATTGTGAAGTGCAGCAATCGCTTCAGTCTGAGCCGCGGGCAGGCGCAAAATGCCGGCGCGGTCACGATCCAGGTCAGAAATCTCTCCCGGATCGACGGTTGTTTCCCGCGGCAGCACCGCCTTGTTCTCGATTCCGTCGAGAGCCAGTCCGAGGATCGCCGCCGACGCCAGGTATGGGTTGGCCGACGGGTCGACGACCTTCACCTCGACATTGCCGCCGTAGGTGCTACCCGGGCCGCCCTTGACGAATCGCACTGCCGCCTCGCGGTTTTCGATACCCCAACACACATAGATTCCAGCCCAGTTGCCCGGTCGCATGCGCAGGCCGGACACGATCGATCCGCACAGGATGCCTTGGGCGTCCGGCAATCCGCGGAGCAACCCTGCCACGGCGGCCTCCCCCGCTTGGGTCATGCCTGCCGCACCAGGCCCACCGGAGAACAGCGTCCCTTCCGGCGTGGTTAACGAGAAGTGCTGGTGGGCACCGGATCCGACACTTCCCGCGAATGGAGCCGGCGACAGGCTGACGCGTAGCCCGTGGCGTCGAGCGGTGCGGCCGATGATGAGGCGGGTCAGGACCAGCTGATCGGCAGCCGCCACCGGCGACAGCGGCGCCAGCGAGATCTCGAATTGGTTGGCGCCGTACTCCGGATGGAACTGCTCAATGGCGATACCGGCAGCCGTCGCCGCGGCGTTGACATCGCGGACGAACGCCTCGTGCTCGAGTACCCCGGCAAGGCCGTACTGGGCCCACAGTGTCGACGGCAGCCGCTGGCCGTCGGCGTCGACCAGCAGGAATTCGATTTCATGGCCGATCACCGCGGTGATGCCGGCCTCGGCAAGCGCGGCCTCGACCCGGCTCAAGGTGCCACGGCTGCACGCGGGAACGGGGGTACCGTCCTGCTCGTAAAATGCGGCGGGCGCCCAGGCCAACCCGTCGCCGATGATGCGCAATGCCGACAGATCGATGCGGAGACGCTGATCGCCGACCACACCGACGTCTCCGGTGAACGCAATGCCGCTTTGGTCGATGGCGAAACCATGCCAGGTAGGACTGGCGCCCAAGCCGGGATCGGCGAACGTGTTGGTCCGGCGGATCGGCACCGTCTTGGCATGGGTGAGCCCGGCTGGGTTCACGACGGTGCCGATGACGGTGTCGACGCCCTCGGCCTCCAGTTGGGCGATCGCGGCCGCGGCAAGCGGTGTGGCTGTCATGGCAGCCATTCTGCAGCGCCGGCCGGCCCGCGCGACTAGGCGCGGCTGGGCAAGGTCACCTTGCAGGCCTGACCGATATCCAGGGTCCGCAAGACCCGCCCCATGCCAACCCACAGCGCGCATGACAAGGCCAGGTCGGCAAGCAACTCCTCCGAGAAGTGATCGGCGCACCGGCTCCAGAAGTCTTCGTCGTCGCGCAGCGCGGTGTGCTCGGTGGCGAACCGGTGCGCAAACTCGGCCGCGAGCCGCTCCTGTTCGCTGTATCCCGGCCAGGTGCGCCACTGCAGCGCGTGGTCGTACAGCTCCTCGTCCACACCTGCGGCCGGCCCATCAGCGTCGCGGGTGTTGACACAGACCGCGCACTCGTTGTTGTGGGCGATCACCACCCGGGCGAGTTCCCGGGTGCGGATCGGCAGCCGATTGCCGCTGTAAACTGCGCGGCTGAAGTTGGCGAGTGCGCCACCGATTTCGGGCGATTTCAAGACCCAGCTGGCAACGTCGTCGTCAGCGAAACTTCCGATTCGGCTCATGGCGAGATGGTACGCCCGTGGCTCCTCGCGGCAAGATGCGTAGCCGGGCGATCTCGGTCAACCGCGCAGTCTCGAAGAACCCTCGAGCCGATGCTAGGTCGGCGGCCTAGAGACACATTGCGCCGAGTACAGTTCCTCGCCCAGCTTGTTCATCAGCTCCAGCTGCGTTTCCAGGTAGTCGATGTGCTCTTCCTCATCGGCAACGATCTTCTCGAGCAGTACGGCACTGGTGCTGTCCTGTTTCTCCCGGCACATGATGATCCCGGGCTTGAGACGGGTCAACACGTCGTATTCGATCGCCAGGTCGGCCTCGAACTGCTCGCGGAGCGTCTGGCCGATGCGCAACGAGCCGATGCGCTGGTAGTTCGGCAAACCGTCAAGCAGCAAGATGCGATCGGTGATTTCCTCGGCGTGCCGCATTTCGTCGAACGACTCCGCGCGGGTGTGCGCCGCCAGCTCGGTAAAACCCCAGTTGTCCTGCATCTTGGAGTGCAGAAAGTATTGATTAATGGCGGTGAGCTCGCTGGTCAATTGCTCGTTGAGCAGGCGCAATACATCCGGATCACCTTGCATGATCACTCCTATGGCGTAAACGCTCTCGGGTCGAGCCGCGCCGGGTGAGCTGGGCTGGAGCACACCGGTGTTGGGCTCATCTTGGGCTGATAGCGGCACGTGTGCGTGCCGGGTCTAAATCTAGTGCAGCGGGTAGGGGTTAGCGCAGTGATTGTCGTGTCGTCGGCGCGTCTCGCCGGTGCGCGCGCCGGGCTGCCGTCCTCAACTTAGGTTAGACTCCACTAATCTACTTAGGTTAGACTCCACTAATATGCGGTTTGATTGTTCGCCGGCTCCGGCGGCCATCGCGATGACGCGAGATGCCATGGCGGAGCACCTGCCAAGGGATTGCTGATGTACGTATGCCTGTGCGTCGGTGCCACCAACCAAACCGTGTGCGACGCAGTGGCGCGTGGTGCGTCAACCTCGAAAGAAGTTGCCGATGTCTGCGGGGCCGGCGGCGACTGCGGACGCTGCCGGCGCACACTGCGGGCGATCATCGCAGCTTCCCGGCTTAGCGCCGCCCAACTCGATCCCACCCGTCGCGCTAGCGACGCCGTTTGCTGAAATCGGCCAGAGCCGCGGTGTTGGCCGATGCGCCCATCAGCTCGGCGAAGTGGGCATTTTCCCGCGCGGTCGCGGCCTTGATCCCGGGGCGAATCGGTTCGACGAGCGTGTGCTTGACGGCCATCAGGCTCGATATTGGCCGGGCAGCCAGGATTTCGGCATGCTGCCTGGCCTCGGGCAGCAGGGCATCCGGATCGCAGACCCGCCAGACCAGCCCCATCCGCAACGCCTCCTGCGCGTCAATCCACTCCGACGACATCAGCAGCCACGCAGCGTTCTGCCGCCCCACCAGCTGGGGCAGCAGGTACGACGATGCCGCTTCGGGGGCTAGGCCCAGGCTGGTGAACGGGCATTTCAGGCGCGCCGTCGACGACATGAATGCCAGGTCGGCGTAACCGAGAATCGTGGTGCCGATCCCCACGCCGACGCCGTTCACGGCGCAGACCAGCGGTTTGGGAAACCTGCTAAGGGCGTCGATCAGGCCGGGGAAGCCGTACTTCCCGGCGGTGAAGTCCGGGTCGGCGATGCGTGCCTGCATTTCGCCGAGATCCGTACCGGCGCTGAAGCCACGTCCCGCGCCGGTCAACAAGACAACGGCGACCTGCGGATCTTCGGCCGCATCCAACAGCGCCTGCGTGGTGGCGTCGTATAGGGCTTCGTTGAAGGCGTTGAGTGCCTCGGGCCGGTTCAGCGTCAGGGTGCGCACCCGGTTTTGGTCGTCGATCTCTAGCGTCACGGCTGCAGCCTAGCCGTTGCCGCGGTGCTCAACCGTTGCTGTAGACGCGGGTGGGCGCTATCAACACCACGGCTCGGCGCTCCTTGGCCATTACCCGGTCATACTCGTCCCAGTCGTCGTGGGTGCCGCCCGCCGCCGAGAAGACGTCACGGAGCAGCAGCCGCAACCGGTCGGCGCCGGCTAGCCAGGGCTGCGGGTCGTCGGGGCCAGCGAGCTCAGCTCGGCCTTCGACGGTCGCCCACTGCCAACCATCACGGAACGTGACGGCCAGTTGCGGGCGCGCCCGCAGGTTGGCGAGCTTGACCCTGCCGTAGGTGGTAAATCCCAGGGACGGCTCTGCGCTGGCTGGATGCGGCAACAAACCGATGTTGACCAGCGAAGCCTGCACGGTGCCGTCGGCACGAACGGTGGAGACCACCGCCAGGCCGTGTTCCGCCGTGGCCAGTGCCGCAGCTTCGTCGAGTGTTGTCATCTCAAGTCCTCAATCCTTGAATGGTGTTGTGAACACGTAGCGGCTGGTTGGTACGGTGTCGATGTTCTGGTTGGCACCGAATGCGGTTGTGCTGGCGACCATCCGGCCTATCCGGTTCTGTAGGTCGTCGTCGTCGGCGGCTCCGAAGAAGGCTTTCAGATCGGTTGTCGCCTCCGCTGGAAACAACTCTTCGACGACGCCCGCGATTCCCGGTGCGTTCGGGGTGAGTGCTCTTACCACCCAGTTCTGGGTGTAGCCGAATGTCGCCTGTGTCTCGATGGCCACTCGCGTGTGGTCGCGTTGCCAGCGGGTGAGCCAGGTCTCCTGGTCCAGGCCATCGGGCCGACGTAGTAGTGCGATGTTGGCCAAACCCGGTGTGCGAGAACCGGGCTCGAGCGATGTAAAGGCCAGGGGTACCGACTCGGTCACTAGGTAGGCGCCGAGCTGGTCACACTCCCGGGCAAGCAGGGTGAGAGCGGCTGCCGTCTGGTCGCCGTAGCATTGCTGGGTCCATAGGCTGACCACCGCGGCGACCGGTGGGTTGAGGGTCGTCAGGGTCATCAGCGAGCCGCGCACGGCGCTGTCCCGGACATTGACCGACAGTCCAGCCACGCCCAACGCCAGCAGGGCGTCGGCGACTTCACCCCGCTGCCGGGCACACCAGGCGTCGTCCGGCTCGGGCCGCCGGAGCACGGCGACTACCTTCTCCATGAGCCCGAACCTACCTCCGCCGCAGCGGAACTTGCGGTCTAGGTGATCGTCAGCCTGGCAACGGTCCGCGGGTCCTCGCCGCCGCCGTAGTACCTGGCGAGTAGCGCAACAAAGTCCTGGTTGGCGTCAGTGGCACGGGCGAACAGGGTCATCGAGGAGCACAGCTTGAGGTCGTCGGGCGAGCCGAAGATCTCCCCGATCGAGCGGCATTGCACCTGGTTGACCAGTTGAGTGCACTCATGTAATCGGGCCCCGAGCAAGTCATGTCGCAGATAGGCCTGGGCTTCCTCGAGCGAGGAGATGCCGTAGCGCACCGCCAGCGGGCTGCTGCCCAGCCCCCGGAGTTGTGGGAAGACGAACCACATCCAGTGACCGCGCTTTCGTCCGGCGCGCAGCTCCTCGACAACGCTGTGGTACACCGCAGCCTGCGCGTGGACGAAACGCTTCAGGTCGAAGGGGTCGGTTGCGGAATTCATATGACTACGGTTGCACACTGGTTAGATGAACGAGTGGCGGTTAAGCGGCGAGTGCCCAGAGTCCGGGACCTGGCGCCTCTGCTTCGGTTCAAGAGGCCGCAGCTGGACCCCACCAAGCGCCGCTTGGGCGCCGCACTGACCATTCAGGATCTGCGACGCATCGCCAGGCGACGTACCCCCAAGGCGGCGTTCGACTACGCCGACGGCGCCGCCGAGGACGAACTGTCCATCGAGCGTGCTCGACAAGCGTTCCGCGACATCGAGTTTCACCCGACAATCCTGCGTGACGTCACCAATGTCTGCGCCGGTTGGAACGTCCTCGGTCAGCCCACCGTATTGCCATTCGGGATCGCCCCAACCGGGTTCACCCGCTTGATGCATACCGAGGGCGAGATCGCTGGCGCGCGGGCGGCGGCCGCGGCCGGGATCCCGTTTTCGCTGTCCACCCTGGCCACCTGTGCCATTGAAGATCTCGTCGTCGCCGTTCCACAGGGCCGCAAATGGTTTCAGCTGTACATGTGGCGTGATCGAGACCGTTCGATGGCGTTGGTGCGGCGCGCCGCAGCCGCGGGATTCGACACCATGCTGGTCACCGTCGACGTTCCGGTCGCCGGTGCGCGGCTGCGTGATGTCCGCAACGGGATGTCGATCCCGCCGGCGCTCACGCTGCGAACCGTCCTCGACGCGTTGGGGCACCCGCGGTGGTGGTTCGACTTCTTGACCACCGAACCGCTGGCATTCGCTTCCCTGGATCGCTGGTCGGGCACTGTCGGCGAGTACTTGAACACCATGTTCGACCCAAGCGTTACCTTCGACGATTTGGCCTGGATCAAGTCGCAGTGGCCGGGAAAGCTGGTCGTCAAGGGAATCCAGACTCTCGACGACGCCCGCGCGGTGGTCGACCGCGGCATTGACGGGATTGTGTTATCCAATCACGGTGGTCGCCAACTCGATCGGGCCCCGGTGCCCTTCCAGCTGCTGCCCGACGTTGCACGCGAACTCGGTAAAGACACCGAGATCCTGGTGGACACCGGCATCATGTCGGGTGCCGATATCGTGGCGGCGATCGCGTTGGGGGCGCGGTGCACGCTGGTTGGGCGGGCATACCTGTACGGGCTGATGGCCGGCGGTGAGGCCGGCGTCAGACGCGCGATCGAGATTCTCGAGACCGGTGTTACCCGGACCATGCGGCTGCTGGGCGTGACCTGCCTCGAGGAGCTGTCGCCCCAGCACGTGACGCAACTGCGGCGGCTCGGCCCCATCGCGTCACCAGCGCGACGCTAGCGTCACGTTGGGCGCGGAGCGTGACATTGACGTGACGCTCGGCGTTGAATGGAGCTGTGACTCTGAAGCGGGAGATAGTCCATCGCGTTCAACGCATGGTAGTCAATCCGGTCGGCCGGCAATTGCCGGTAACCATGCTCGAAACCATCGGCCGCAAGACGGGACAGCCACGGCGTACCGCGGTAGGCGGGCGCGTGGTGGACGACCAATTTTGGATGGTGTCTGAGCACGGCGAGCATTCCGACTACGTCTACAACATCAAGGCCAACCCGGCGGTGCGGGTCCGCATCGACGGCCATTGGCGCAGTGGCACCGCCCATCTGTTGCCCGACGACGACCCGAGGCAGCGGTTGCGCAGCCTCCCCCGGCTCAACAGCGCGGGCGTACTCGCGATGGGCACCGATTTGCTGACCATTCGGGTGGACTTGGACTGACGCGGGCTGTCGGAACCCGGCGCTACGGTCTGTCCATGGCCTACGACGAAGACTTGGCCAACCGGGTCCGCGAACTTCTCGGCTCCGAGCGCGGCGTCGAAGAAAAGCAAATGTTCGGCGGGCTCGCGTTCCTGATCGGTGGACATATGGCGGTCGCCGTCAGCGGCGAGGGCGGCCTGTTGGTGCGGGTACCACCAGGGGACACCGACAACTTGCTGGGACGTGCCCATGTCGGGCCGATGGTGATGGCTGGCCGGGAAACCCGGGGTTGGTTGCGGGTTGCTGCTGCCGGCGTGGAAACCAAGCGCCAGCTACGGGCTTGGGTTAGCCGGGGTGCGGGCTACGCGCGCGACTTGCCTGCGAAGTAGACGCGGTTTGCGGGCCCGCATTGCGGGTACGCGGTGCCTATGGACAAGCCGGACCAACTGGTACGACGACTGCTCGACATCGCCGGCACCACCTTCGGGGCTGAGGCGGGAATCCGGATCAAGGACAAACCGATGCCGCTGTTTCAGTTGCTGGTTCTGTGCATGCTGGCCAGCAAACCGATCGAGGCCACCACCGCAGTGCGTGCCGCCCGGGAATTGTTCAGCGCGGGCCTGCGTACACCCCAAGCCGTGCTGGCATCGGATCGACAAACCATGATCAGCGCGTTTGGCCGTGCCCGCTATGTGCGATACGACGAGAGCTCGGCGACCCGGCTCACCGCAATCGCCCAACGGGTTCGCGGCGAGTATTCCGGGGATTTGCGGGAACTCGCCCGGCGCAGCCAACCTGATGTTCAGTCGGCCAAACGTATGCTCAAGCTGTTCAACGGAATCGGCGATACCGGTGCCGACATCTTCTTGCGTGAAGTCCAAGACGTCTGGACCTGGGTGCGCCCGTATTTCGATGATCGGGCCACCGCCGCGGCGCAGCAATTGGGCTTGCCCACCAACCCGAAGAAGCTGGCGTCGCTGGCGCCCAATACCAATGCGGTCCTGGCCGCCGCGTTGGTGCGACACGCTTTAGATGACGAGCTTCGTCGGCAGATGACCGGTTGACCCCGGTATGCGACCGATTCGTAGGCTGTCACACAACAGAACGGAGCAGCGATTATGGCAAGCTCAAACACATTCGTCATTGTTGGCGGCGGACTTGCCGGGGCCAAAGCGGTAGAAGCATTGCGCGACAGCAACTTCGACGGTCGGATCATCTTATTCGCCGACGAAGAGCACCTGCCCTACGAAAGACCTCCGCTCTCCAAGGAATTTCTGGCCGGGAAGAAGTCGCTGAGCGACTTCACCGTGCAGACCTCCGACTGGTACCACGACCATGACGTCGACGTGAGGCTTGGTGTGAAGGTGTCGTCGGTGGATCCTTCCGCACACACCGTGCGGCTGCCCGGCGACACCCAGGTGCACTATGACAAGCTGCTGCTGGCCACTGGATCGGCCTCGCGACGCCCAGCGATACCGGGGTCCGACGCCGCCGGCGTTCACTACCTGCGCAGCTACCAGGATGCTGAGGTGCTGAATTCCGTTCTGGTGCAAGGGTCTTCAATCGCGGTGGTAGGTGCCGGCTGGATCGGTCTGGAAGTGGCCGCCGGTGCGCGCCGACGCGGCGTAGACGTCACTGTCGTCGAGATCGCCGAACAGCCGCTGCTGGCCGCTGTCGGGGAGGAAGTTGGCAAAGTTTTTGCCGACCTGCATCGTGATCACGGGGTGGACTTGCGGTTGCGGGCGCAGGTCGAGGAGATCACCAGGGCCGATGGCAAGGCGACCGGACTCAAGATGCGTGATGGGTCGACGGTTGCCGCCGATGCCGTGCTCGTGGCCGTCGGCGCGAAGCCCAACGTCGAACTCGCGGAACGGGCCGGGCTGTCGATGGGCGATGGCGGTGTGCTGGTTGATGCGACGCTGCGGACCAGCGATCCCGACATCTACGCGGTCGGCGACATTGCCGCCGCTGAGCACCCGCTTTTCGGGAGCCGCATCCGCACCGAACACTGGGCCAATGCGCTCAAACAACCCGCTGTCGCGGCTGCCGGCATGCTGGGCCGGCCCGGTGAGTACGCCGAGCTGCCCTACTTCTTCACCGACCAATACGATCTTGGGATGGAGTACGTCGGCCACGCCCCCAGCTTCGACCGGGTGGTGTTTCGCGGCGACGTCGCCGGCCGCGAGTTCGTCGCCTTCTGGCTCGACGACGACAGCCGGGTGTTGGCCGGGATGAATGTCAATATCTGGGACGTGCTGGACGACGTCAAAGACCTGATCCGGTCCGGGAACCCGGTGGACGCCGACGGGCTGGCCGATCCGCAGTCGCCGCTGGCGGACCTGACGAACTGACGAACTGACGTGAGTTGACCGCTACTCCACCGGTATCCAGGTGTGGTCGATAACGTCTGGCGGGCGCTGGGCCTGCAGCCGTTCTCGTTCGGCGCGCCGACGTTTCACCCGCAGCCGGGCGTCCGCCGGCGTGGTAACCAGCTCATCGCAGGTCAGGTAGAACACATCGTCGACAACGTCGATCAGGTCCGCCGCGACTCGTCGAGATCCCAGCTCCCGCAGCGTCATCCGGAGGTCATGAGTGAAACGGATGGTGGTGTCGTGTGCCAGCTCCCGGGAATTGCGGGCGCTGGCAGCCAATCGCTGGGTGAGCGTCGCTGGGGGTGGTGCCTCGGTGGGCCGCGCGGCGGTTTCGGCGGCGGCCTTCAGCAGAAGCGCCGGATCGTCGCCGAACGTCGGGTTGGCCAGCTCGGCTTCCCCTGACCCGCGGTGCCCCATCCGGGCAAGGGCCGCGTCGACTGTGGCGGCCGCGGGCGAAGACAGCGCGCGGATACTGGCGAGGTTGCCGTCTCGGGCCAGCGCGCACAAGGGTGGGTCGGCGCGCAGCACCGCCGCCAGCGGGGCAATCCCGGCCGCGATTCGGCCGCTTTCCATGATCACGCCCACTCCGGACACCGCCGAGCCCGCGCGGGTGTGCTCCAGCGTGGCCGCCGTGACGCCGGTGTCGATCACCCACAGTGCGGTGAGAATCCAGCCCTGGTGAATCCGATCGCGCAGCAGCCGAATCCGCACTTCCAGTCCCGCGTCCGGTAGCGCGGCGAGCTGCTCGGCATCGAGGCACTCGGCATCTGCGGCGGCAACATAGTCGTGCGTGTCGCTCCGGAGATGGCGTAGCAGGGCAACCGAGCGCGCCGTCACCACCACCTTCGCGACCGACCCGAGCGGTCCGCCCGCAAGTTGCGGTCGACCAAACGGAAGGAGATCGGTGACCTGCGGCTGCTCACCCAGTGAGCGCCGGGCCACGGCCCGTGCGTCCCAGCCAGGTAGTTGGGTGGCGGCGACAATATTGGCCGATACCCCGACGTAGGGGCGGTGACCGAACACCGCGATGGCCCTGCTCCCCCACTCGTCGGCAACGACACCGCCAAGCGCCAGCACCCGACCCATCGCCCGACCGGCTGCCCGTAGTCCGCTCAACTGCACGTCGAGCGTCATCGGGGTCAGCGGTCCCGGCAGCGATTCGGCGAGACTGGTCGCGCTGAAGACCGGGAACCGCTCGTCGATACGGTCGTCGAACTCTCCCTCCAGCCCTTCTGGCGCGGCGCTGCTCAGCGGTTCCCCGGGGGAAGGCCCGGACCGCGGGAGAGACTCCACCGGCAGTACCAGTTGCCCCGGTCCGCTGGTCGCCCCTGCGGAATCAAGTCTGCGGCCGACGAGTCCCCGCCCGGTGTCGACGATCGCCTCGGTCGCTTGCCAGCCGAACTCGAAGTTCCAATCCTCCTGCGCGGCAGCGATATCCATCTTTGGAAGCAATTGCGCCCAGCCGCGAACCCGGTGTGGCCGCAAGCGCGGGTCCACAGACCGGAGCAGCCGCCACGCCGTGACCACGTTGGTGGTGTCAGGGGTGGCCAGGTCAACCACCCCGTTGCGGTCGGTGTTCAGCGCCAAAACCAGGAAGCGGACCAAGTCGTCGAGGTGCAGCACCCGCATCGGCCGTGCCGAGACCTTGCCGCGCAGCAGCGTGGCCACCGTTCGACACACCATCCAGTCGAGCTGGCGACCGACGGGTGGAGCGATCCGAATGACCAGGCTCGGCGCCCAACCGGTCAACACCAACGTCTCAGCTTGCCGATACAGTTCGGGGCGCCCTGCGGCCTGAGACACGAACAGCAGCCGGGCGCCCGCACGTGCGGCCGCATTCGCGACATGTGCCGCACCGGTGATGCCGGCGCCGCCGGGGGCGCTGGTATCAACCGGGGCGAGATGGATCACCGCGTCGGCTTCGCCGGCTAACTCCTGCAGCACCGGGTTGTGCAATGACGCGCAAACATAGTCGACGCCCGGGTCCAGGCACTCGTGCGGGTGCTGCGCTATGCCGCTCACCGTGTGCCCGGCAGCGATGAGCTGCCGGGTGACCAAGCGGCCGACCGCACCCGTGGCGTCGGTAACCAGGATCTGCACCTGGCCTCACCTCCCCCAACGTCTCCTCATGACAATAGGCACGTCGGCGTGAGTTGCGCGACTATTGAGTCTCGAACGTGACTCTTGGCTGCTCGCCGCCGGTTACCTCAGCGTTGCGCTGCCATCGGTGGCGACGGCAACCTTGGCGCCGGCGATATCCTCACGAACTGTTGCTTCGGCCGACGCGTGGTCGGTGATCACCGCCAGGCTGCGCGACCCGTCGGGCGTGCGAACCGCCAGGAAGGCCTTC
The DNA here is from genome assembly GCF_963853665.1 of Mycobacterium decipiens. Classification (NCBI taxonomy): domain Bacteria; kingdom Bacillati; phylum Actinomycetota; class Actinomycetes; order Mycobacteriales; family Mycobacteriaceae; genus Mycobacterium; species Mycobacterium decipiens. Next base: position 2,699,936 of record NZ_OY970459.1, on the reverse strand, counting down.
TCCGGTAATCCCTCCCTGTTGAACGGTGTGGTCCACGCTTCGACGGTGCCGACGCCTTCCCACTCGAGCAATCCGTCTCCGACGGGCTCCCGATCCACCGCGGGTTGCACGTCCTCCCAGCGGAACTCCAATGGCGGTTCGGTGCCGTAGACCCCGAAGCTGTGCTTGGTCAGGTAGCCGCCGTTAGCGGTGATCAGACCGCGGCGGCCGGGATTGGCCACCAGCAGCTCTGCCATCGTGGCGATCGAATGTGTGACGTAGTTGCTCCACGGACCGCCGGCGAAGGTCAGGCCACCGGTGACGGTCAGTGGGCGGGCGGGATCGTCGGTGTCCAGGCCGAGTTCGGTGGCGGCGACCTGGACCGCAGAAGGAAAACACGAGTACAGGTCGACGTGGTCGATATCGTCGAGCCCCAGCCCGGCAAGCTCCAGCGCCCGGGCGCCGGCGATCCTGATGGCCGTGGACCCATGCAGCTCGGCCCGATCGGCGACGGCGGGGGTGTCATGCGCGTCGGTGCCGGCCAGCGGATAAACCCAGTGTTCGGCGGGAATTTGCAGGCGTTTCGCCAGTTCGACCGAGGTCAGGAGCAACGCGGCGCCCTGGTCGACCATGTTGTTGGAGTTCATGAGCTTGGTGTAGGGCCAGCTGATCATCCGGTTCTGCGGGCCGGGCTGCCAGATATCGTCAGCCGTCACCGGGTTACGGATCCAGGCGTTCGGATTGTCGGCCGCGACGGCACTGAAGCGCGCCCACAGCTCGCCGACGCGCCTACGGTGGTTCTCGAGCGACTCGCCATTGGCTATGCGCAGCGCCTGCTCGAACAGCGGATACACGTAGGCCGGCCGGTCCAGTTTGATCCTCAGCTCTGCCGCGCCGGCCATCGGAACGCCGTCGTCGGCGATCTCGGGCATCGGAACGGATTCGTCCTGCGCAGTCCACTCCAATTTGCTGCCCTTAGCGCGCAGGCCGGTCCGGGTGCGCCAGGTTTCGGCACCGGCCAACAGCACCACGCCCGCCCGCCCCAGCTGGATGTCCCGGCAGGCCTGGTTGACCAGGGACTGCGGCATGTTACCTCCCATGCCGCTGTAACCGGTGGTGAAGCTGCCGGCGTTGATGCGCTCGCCGAGGAGTTGCCCGGGATTTCGGTAGTGCGCTGACAGCATGTGCACCACGCGGATGGAATCCACCGCCTCGAGCACCGTCGAAGCCGCGGCTTTCCGGGCCGCGGCGGCCATCAGGTCGACCGGTTCGATCGACCGCTTTGCGGTGTCGATCTCGTCGCGGTGGTTGACCTGGCCATACCCGACCAGCACCGGTGTCCTGGGGTCTACAGGCATAGCTCGAACCTAGCGCGGCGACGATGCGGGCCGTGGAACGGCCCGAGGAGGAGCTGCGCAATTGGGCCTAGCGCGGCGACGATGCGGGCCGTGGAACGGCCCGAGGAGGAGCTGCGCAATTGGGCCTAGCGCGGCGACGATGCGGGCCGTGGAACGGCCCGAGGAGGAGCTGCGCAATTGGGCCTAGCGCGGCGACGATGCGGGCCGTGGAACGGCCCGAGGAGGAGCTGCGCAATTGGGCCTAGCGCGGCGACCCCGAACCTTCCGAGTGGGCCGTGGAACGGCCGTCCAACATCACGCCAGCGTGACGTTCGGCGCCGAGAAAGGCTAGGCCGGACCTGTTCGATAGATCGATTTCAGCGTGCGGTAGGCCGCCAGACCCTCTGGGCCCAGCTCCCGGCCCAGCCCGCTGGCCTTGACCCCGCCGAACGGCGCGCGCACGTCGAGTTGGTAGTCGTTGATCCCGACGGTGCCGCTGTGTACTGCGCGGGCAACATCGGTGGCGCGGTCGGTGTCGGTCGACCACACGGTGCCGGCAAGGCCGAACTCGCTGTCGTTGGCAAGGGCGATCGCTTCGTCATCGGTCTCGTACCTGGTGATGGTCAGCACCGGGCCGAAGATTTCCTCGCGCGCCAGGCGATCGGAGTTGTCGACGTCGGCGAAAACCGTCGGAGACACAAACCAGCCGCGCGGCTGCTCCCTCGGAACTGAGCCGCCGGCAACCAGCCTCGCACCGCTATCCCTACCGATGCCGATGTAGCCCAACACTCGCTCACGTTGGCGGGAGCTGACCATGGGGCCGATCTCGGTCAACGGGTGCAGCGGATCACCGACCGTCATACTCTCGGCCAGTGCCGCGACCGCGTCGACGATCTCGTCGTAGCGAGATCTCGGCGCGAGGATGCGCGAACTCAGGTGACAGGTCTGCCCGTTGTTGACGAACGACGCGGTACGCAACCCGCGCATTGTCGCGTCCAGGTCGGCATCGTCGAGAATGATCGCCGCAGACTTGCCGCCGAGTTCCAGGGTGACTGGGCGCATCAGCCGGCCGCACACTTCAGCGACCACTCGCCCGGTTTCCGTCGAACCGGTGAATGCCACTTTGTCGACGCCGGGATGAGCCACCAGGCATGCGCCGACGCCCGCGCCGCCCGATACCACGTTCAACACCCCGGGAGGTAGCCCGGCATCGACCGCGGCCTCGGCGAAAACCAGTGCGTCCAAGGCGGTCTCAGGCGAGGACTTGAGGACCACCGGGCAACCGGCGGCCAGTGCGGGCGCGATTTTCATCGCGGCCAGTGCCTGCGGATAGTTCCACGGGATCACCGCGGCTACTACCCCGACCGCCTCCCGGCGGACAATCGTGTGTCCAGTGAAACTCGGCCGGATTTCCTCGACCGGAATCTCGGTGATCAGCTGGGCGTAATAGCGGAACAGCAGGGGTGGGAAAGCGCCGTTGGCGCCGCGGGACAGCGAGATCGGCATGCCGTTCTCCCGAGTCACCAGCTCGCTGGTGGACTGTGCCCGTGACTGCAGCACGTCCGCCATCGCGGTAAGGATGCCGGCGCGGTGCTCCGGCGGGCTGGCCCGCCAGTCGGGCAGCGCCGAACGGGCGGCCGCCACGGCGTCATCGATATCGGATTCGGTGACGCAGGCGCCGTCACCGAGGCGTGCGCCGGTAGCTGCTTCCAGCACCGGTTCGACATCATCGGCGATCCGGAATCGCCCGCCGCTGAAAAACTGGGCCGGCGAAGACGGCGAAGATGGTGACGACGGCAAAAATGTCACTGGCGTGCCTCCCGTGCCAACCACTGCCCCCTCCGCAGATGCTAGGCGCTGTCGGCGGGTCCGAACAGTGCGCGCTCGTCGATCAGACGTTCGGTCTCCTCCGAGCTCATGCCGAGCAGCTTCCGACAGATCTCCACCGTGTCCTGTCCCGGCTGTGGCGCCGGGCGTTGGGGTGCCTGCGGAATGTGCCGAAACGGAGCCGGACCCGTCTCGGCGGGCAGTGGACGTGCGATTAGCGGGTGCACCATGTCGCGGAGCAGCTTTCGCTCGATCAGCTGTGGATCCGCAAGGACATCCGGCGGCCGGTTCATCGGGCCGGCCGGAACTCCGGCCGACTGCAGCGAGCTGGCCGCCTGCGCGGGCGTGCGGGCGCTGGTCCAGGCAGACACCACGGCCACCAACTCCGAGCGGTTGGCCACGCGAGACTCGCTTGCCGCGAAACGTGGGTCGCTCGCCAATTCGGGCTGGCCCAAAACAGTTGTAGTGCGACGCCATTCATCGTCGGAGCGGATTGATACGACGCACCATTCGTCGTCGCCGGCACAGGGGTAGACCGCATGCACACTGGTGTCTTTCTGGATCTCGGCAACCCCGGTCGCGACGGCGGCCTCGGCAACGAACAGGGTGTCCAGTTGGTTGACGACGACTTCGGCCTGGGAAATGTGGACCTGGGCTCCTTCGCCGCTTCGGTCGCGGCGGATCAGGGCCGCCAGCGCCAGCAGGGCGCCAACCCGCCCAACCACATGGTCGGGGAATATCGTCATCGCATCGTAAAAGGCATGCCGGGACTTGTCGGTACGGGCTTCCTCGGACGTCCAAACACGGGTGACACCGGTGGCGGCGCGCACCAGTGGCCCGTAGCCCATCCGGTTGCTCCAGGGCCCCCGGTTACCGAACGCGCTGCTCCCGGCCAGCACGATCCGCGGGTTGAGCGCGTGCAGCACATCGTATGAAAACCCAAGTGACGTAAGGGTTCCCGGCTTGAAGTTGGCGAACACCGCGTCGGCTTCAGCGACTAGACGAGCGAAGATCGCTTTGCCCTCGGTGTTGCGTAGATCCAAGCCGAGTGCGAGGTGATTGCGGTGGGTCCGGGCGAACGATTCACTCATCGCGTCGCCGACGGGCGCCTGCCGCAATCCATCGGGGTAGTCAGCGCTTTCGACCTTGATGACCTCGGCACCCAAGTCGCCGAACAGCCGGCTCAACTCGCCACCGGCCACGATGATGCCCAAATCGAGAATCCGCAGACCGTCAAATGGATACGTTGGATGGTCGCCGACTCGGCCCAAGGGCGGGGGCACGGGCGCTGGGTGAGCGAGCCAGCGCGGTTGGTCCTGCCCCACAGCGGGGGCCGGTGACCGGAAGCCGGCACGTTGCCCGTCGACGACGAAGTATCCGGTGGGCACACTGGTGCGCACGCCGGGGACGAGTTCGGCATCGGTGATCGCGCCCACCGCTTGGAAGTGCTCGGAGGCCAGGATCCTCGACGGTGTCAGCACCGCGGCTATGGGAACTCCGTGCGCCTGGCCGGCTGCCACCAACTCCTTCATGGTCTTCTCGGCGCAGAACGCCGCGACCAACACGCTGATCTGCGGCCATGCGGCGAACCGTGCACCGATGACGTCGTACTTGGGGTCCTGAAAGTCTCCCGGCTCCCCCAACCAGCGACGCAGGCCGCGCCACTGCCGCGGCGCCATCACGCAAAACCGGACGTAGCCGTCCTGGCACGGATAGATGGGGTAAGCGTCCTGGTTCTTAGGTCGGCCCCGCCATCGCCCGGTGCCACGGAGGCCGGCCGCGACCTGCCCGTGCGCTCCGAATGCGGGATCCAACGCCATGACAACGGCGTCAAACCGGGAAAAGTCTATGTAATCCCCAGTACCACAACGTAATCGGTTGTAGTAGGCGACGAGTACGGACCAGGTCGCCTGCACCGCGGCAGTGGCCGAAGCGATGCCGTCCGGCGGCAGTACGGGAGTGCCGGTGGTGGGACCCGACCGCGACAGCGAACCACACATCGCGTACAACACGGGGTCGGTCGCGCGCCACTGCGACCGCGGACCCGTTGCACCGAAGTCGGTGACCGACAGCGTGACAAGGTGTTCGTAGCGATCGGCCAGCTCGGCACACGATGTCCCGTACGCGGCGGCTTGCCCCGGAGGACCGCAGTCGACGACGATGTCGGCACTCGCGGCGAGGTCGAAGAACCGCCGGCGGTCACTCTCGTCGAGCGGGTTGAGCAGTGCGCTGCGTTTGTTGGCGTTATGCACGGCGAACGGGATGCTGCCGCTGGCCAAAGTGGGCCGCATGCGGCGCCCTGGGCTGCCGCCCGGGGGTTCCACCTTCAGAACGTCTGCGCCCAGGTCGGCGAGCAGCCGAGTCACCGCATCGGTCCCGCCAGCAGAACAACCGTCCGACAAGTCGAGCACGCGCACGGCATCGAGCAATGTTTGGCGCACTTGCACACGGTAGCCGGATACTGCCGATGGCGCGTGCCGTCGAAATCCCGTCCCTGGCGTTCGCGTGCGCGGGTCAGCGTCGTGTTGCTGTGCTATTGCGCTGTCCGATGTCGAATGTTGTGCTTCTCAATAACACTCCGAAGGGATAAGGGTGACAGACAGGACATCCATCGGCGTCAAGGTCCGGGGCAAGGTCGAACAGAAAGTCATCGTCATCACGGGCGGCGCGCGGGGAATCGGGTTGGCCACCGCGACCGCACTGCACACGTTGGGTGCTCGTGTTGCGATCGGCGACATCGACGAGGCGATGGTGAAGGAGTCGGGTGCCGACCTCGGCCTCGACGTGTACGGCAAACTCGATGTCACCGACCCGACGTCGTTTTCGGAATTCCTCGACGCTGTCGAGCGCCAAATCGGCCCGATCGACGTGCTGGTCAACAACGCCGGCATCATGCCCGTGGGCCGAATTGTCGACGAGCCAGACGCGGTCACCCGCCGAATCCTGGACATCAACGTCTACGGCGTGATCCTGGGCAGCAGGCTGGCGGCGCAGCGGATGGTCCCGCGCGGGCGGGGACACGTGATCAACGTGGCCTCGCTTGCCGGGGAGATCTACGCCGTTGGCTTGGCCACTTACTGTGCCAGCAAGCATGCGGTGGTCGCGTTCACCGATTCGGCCAGGCTTGAGTACCGTTCGGCCGGCGTGAAGTTCTCTCTGGTGTTGCCGTCGTTTGTGAACACCGAGCTAACGGCGGGAACCGCCGGGGTCAAGGGATTCAAGAACGCCGAGCCGGCCGATATCGCCAACGCGATCGTCGGGCTCATTGCTCATCCCAAGCCGCGGGCGCGGGTGACCAAAGCAGCTGGCGCGATGGTGGTGGCGCAGCGGTTCATGCCGCGCCAGGTTTCCGAGGGTCTGAACCGAATCCTGGGCGGCGAGCACGTCTTCACCGATGACGTCGACGTCGAGAAACGCAGGGCCTACGAGGCTCGGGCTCGTGGAGAAGGGTGAGCCCCGCCTAGGGCGGCGTTCATCCGCGACGCGGACAATCGGGCAGATGAGCCTAGAGACCAACGAGACTGCAGTCGGTTCCAAGGTACTTTCCGATGATGAACTGGCCCTCATCGACGCGTATTGGCGCGCTGCCAACTACCTGTCGGTCGGCCAGATCTATCTGCTGGACAATCCACTGCTGACCGAGCCGCTGGCCGCCGAACACGTCAAACCCCGGCTGCTGGGACACTGGGGCACCACGCCAGGGCTCAATCTCATCTACGCGCACCTGAACCGGATAATCCGCGACCGCGACGCCAACATCATTTTTGTCACCGGGCCCGGTCATGGCGGCCCGGGATTGGTCGCCAACGCCTACCTCGAAGGCACCTATAGCGAGGTGTACACCGGCATCGAGCAAAACGCCGAGGGGTTACGGCGGCTGTTTCGGCAATTCTCCTTCCCCGGCGGAATTCCCAGCCATGTCGCGGCCCAGACCCCGGGATCCATCCACGAAGGCGGTGAGTTGGGTTACGCGCTGGTACACGCCTACGGCGCAGCTTTCGACAACCCCGATCTGGTGGTCGCCTGCGTGATCGGTGACGGTGAGGCCGAGACCGGGCCGTTGGCCGCCAGCTGGCACTCGAACAAGTTTCTCAACCCGGCAATCGACGGTGCGGTGCTGCCCATCCTGCACCTCAACGGCTACAAGATTGCCAACCCGACCGTGTTGGCCCGCATTCCGCATGCCGAGCTCGAAGCGTTGTTGCGCGGCTACGGATACCGCCCGATCACCGTGGCTGGCGACGAGCCGACCGGCGTGCACCAGCAGCTGGCCGCGGCCCTGGACGACGCATTTGACGACATCGCGGCCATTCGGCGCGGCGCACGTGGCGGCGCCAGGGCCGATCGGCCGCTGTGGCCGATGATCGTGCTGCGCACGCCCAAAGGCTGGACCGGACCGAAGGTGGTCGACGGGCAGCAGGTGGAGGGCAACTGGCGATCGCATCAAGTTCCGCTGGCCGGGACCCGTGACAATCCTGAGCACCGGGCGCAGCTGGATCGGTGGCTGCGCAGTTACCGTCCCGCGGAGTTGTTCGACGAGCATGGGGCGCTGCGGGCGGAGTTGCGGGCGCTGGCGCCGAGCGGCGATCGGCGGATGAGCGCCAACCCACACGCAAACGGTGGAGTGCTGCTGCATGATCTCGACCTGCCCGACTTTCGTGACTATGCGGTGCCGGTCGCCGCGCCAGGGGTGGCGACCCACGAGGCCACCCGTGTGTTGGGCACCTTCGTGCGCGATGTGATTGCCCGCAACTCCGATCGATTCCGGCTCATGGGTCCCGACGAGACCGCCTCCAACCGTCTCAGCGCCGTTTTCGAGTCCACCAACAAGGTCTGGCTGTCGGACACGGTGCCTGACGATGACCACCTGGCCGCCGACGGCCGCGTGATGGAGGTGTTGTCTGAGCACCTGTGCCAGGGGTGGCTGGAAGGCTATTTGCTGACCGGCCGTCACGGGTTGTTCAACTGCTACGAGGCGTTTGTGCACATCGTCGACTCCATGTTCAACCAGCACGCGAAATGGCTGTTCACCTGCCGCGAATTGCCTTGGCGGCGGCCGATCGCGTCACTGAACTACCTGCTGAGCTCGCACGTGTGGCGTCAGGATCACAATGGCGCGTCCCATCAGGACCCCGGATTCATCGATCTGGTCGCCAACAAGCGCGCCGAGGTGGTGCGGGTTTACTTGCCGCCGGATGGCAACACGCTGCTGTCGGTGGCAGATCACTGCTTGCGCAGCCGCGGCTACGTCAATGTCATCGTCGCCGGCAAGCAGCCCGCGCTTTCCTACCTATCGATGGACGAAGCGATCCTGCACTGCACGAGGGGGCTGGGGATCTGGCAGTGGGCGAGCACCGCGACTGGCGAGCCCGATGTGGTGCTGGCCTGCGCCGGGGACATCCCGACGCTGGAGACACTGGCGGCCGCCGACATCCTCCGGCGCGAACTGCTCGACCTGCGGGTGCGGGTGGTCAACATCGTCGACCTCATGCGCCTACAGCCAGACTCCGAGCACCCACACGGGTTGCCCGACAAGGAATTCGACGCCCTGTTCACGCGGGACAAGCCGGTCATCTTCGCCTACCACGGCTATCCGTGGTTGATTCACCGGCTCACCTATCGTCGCACCATTCACTCTCACATCCATGTGCGCGGCTTCAAGGAGCGCGGCACCACGACAACGCCGTTCGACATGGTGATGCTCAACGATCTCGACCGCTTCCACCTGGTGATGGACGTCATCGACCGGGTCGACGGGCTGGCCAGCCGCGCCGCAGTGCTGCGTCAGCGGATGGTCGACGCGCGTCTGGCCGCACGACGCTACACACGGGAACACGGAGAGGACGACCCGCACATCGCCGACTGGGCCTGGGAGTCGAGCGAGCGGAGCGAGTGACGGGAGCGAGACGACCCATCCGGCCTGGGAGTCGAGCGAGCGGAGCGAGTGACGGGAGCGAGACGACCCATCCGGCCTGGGAGTCGAGCGAACGAGGGTGAAGGCCGGCAAATGGATACTGGAAACCTGGACCAATGACGCTGCGCGTCAGCGCTACCCTGTGCGGATGGCGCATGTGTTGTCCGTCAATTTGGCTCGTGTCCGAACTCATCCTGATCCGCGTGCGCAGACGAAGTTGACGGGCATCGACAAGGTGGCGACAACTGATGCGGTGACGGTGCGCGCGCCGGGACCGATGCATGAAGGTCTCGGCAGCGGGCTGGTCGGCGACGTGATCGGCAACCAACGAGTCCACGGCGGTGACGACCAGGCCGTGTACGCGTATGCGCGAGAAGACCTCGACGCTTGGGAAACTTTGCTTCAGCGCACCCTCACCCACGGGATGTTCGGCGAGAATCTGACCACCGCGGGAATCAACGTGACTCACGCGCGGATTGGTGAACGCTGGCGCATCGGCACCGATGGCCTGGTGCTGGAGGTTTCGGCACCCCGGATCCCGTGCCGCACCTTCGCGGCGTTCCTGGATTTGGAGCACTGGATCAAGACCTTCACCCATGCGGCCAAACCCGGCGCCTACTTGCGGGTGATCTCGCCCGGAACAGTGCGCGCCGGCGATGCGATCACAGTCGAATACCGCCCGGAGCACGACGTGACCGTTGGGCTGGTTTTTCGCGCCCGATTGTCTGAATCGGAGCTGCTACCTCAGCTGCTGCTGGCAGACGCGCTCTCGGGAGAGCTCAAGGCCTACGCACGCCGCCGGCTTGCCTGCGCCGAAGGCTGACCACCCGGCCGCACGTCAGCGCGATCACGTCGGGTCGTGAAAGACAGCGGACGCTGCGTGCTCCGCAGGTAGACTCTGCGGACGATGCCTGACCACGCCTCCACTGCTTGCGCAGCCGTTCATCCAGATCCGCTGATCACCCGCCTTTCGGCGCTGCACCGGTTCCGGATCTATGTCGATGTCGCGGCCGTCGTCGTGATCCTGGTGCTGACGAACCTGATCGCGCACTTCACCACACCGTGGGCGAGCATGGCCACGGTCCCGGCCGCCGCGATCGGACTTGTGATCCTGGTACGGAGCAGAGGCCTGGGCTGGGCCGAACTGGGTCTGGGCCGCCAACACTGGAAATCCGGGCTGGGTTATGCGCTGGCCGCTGTCGCCCTGGTGGTGGCGGTGATCTCGGTAGGCGTCCTGGTACCGATGACCCGGCCGATGTTCATGAACCACCACTACGCGACGATATCCGGCGCGCTGATCGCCTCGATGGTCATCATTCCGCTGCAAACCGTTATTCCCGAGGAACTGGTCTTTCGGGGAGTGCTGCACGGCGCGCTGAATCGTGCTTGGGGATTCCGTGGGGTCGCCCTGGCGGGCTCGTTGTTGTTCGGGCTATGGCATATCGCTACATCGTTGGGACTGACCAGCAGCAATGTGGGCTTTGCCCGGCTGTTCGGTGGTGGGATCGTCGGCATGCTGGCCGGAGTCACGTTGGCCGTGCTGGCCACCGGAGCGGCCGGATTCGTGTTCAGCTGGCTACGGCGGCGCAGCGGCAGCCTGATCGCACCGATCGCCCTGCACTGGTCGCTGAATGGGATGGGTGCCTTGGCCGCTGCCCTGGTCTGGCACCTTTCGACCTGAGCCTGGTCACACCAGCAGCACGGCGGCGCCGGCGATGCGGCCGGCGCTGAGGTCGCCCAGTGCACGATCGGCTTGGCCGAGTGGGTATTCCGGCGTGGTGACCTGGATGTGATGTTGGCTCGCGAAATCGAGGAACGCCCGCGCATCAGCGCGAGTGTTGGACGCAACCGACCGGATCTGACGCTCCTGGAACAAATGACGCTGGTAATTCAGCGGCGGGATATCGGTCAGGTGGATTCCGGCGATAGCCAAGGTGCCGCCACGGTCCAGCGCTTCCAGCGCGGGCAGCACCAGATTCCCGACCGGGGCGAACAGGATCGCGGCGTCCAGCGACACCGGTGGCGGGTCGGCGGCGCCCTGAACCGACGCGGCGCCCAGTTCCAGCGCCAACTCGCGCGCGCGGGCGCCGCGGGTCATCACATGTACCTCGGCGCCCTGCGCCAGTGCGACTTGGGCGGTGATGTGGGCACTGCCGCCGAAACCGTAGAGACCCAGCCGGCCACCGGGTGGTAGCTCGGCACGCAGCAGGGAGCGATATCCGATGATGCCGGCGCATAACAGCGGCGCCAGCTCGCTGTCGCTGTAGCCGCTCGGCAAGTGGTGCGCGAAAGCCGCAGGAACCGTGGTGAATTCGGCGTATCCGCCGTCGGCGTCCCAGCCGGTGTAGCGGGATTCCGGACAGAGGTTCTCGCTGCCGCGCCGACAATACGTGCATACCCCGCAGGTGTGGCGCAGCCAGGCGATGCCCACCCGATCCCCTACATCGAATTCGTGAGCGGCGTCCGCAGGCACTGCCGAACCCACTTCGATGACCTCTCCCACGACCTCATGACCGGGAACCACCCGGTCGCGGTGCACGGGCAGGTCGCCTTCGGTCACATGCAGGTCCGTGCGGCACACACCACACGCGTGTACGGCCACTAGCAGCTCGGCGGGCTCAGGACGGGGCACCTCTGTGGTCACCCGCTCGAGCGGGTTAGTGTCCATCGGGCCGGGGCGACGCACCTGCCACGCGCTCATGGTCGTGGTGGTCGCCGCTGAGCCCATCACTCCATCATGCCGCGCCCCGGTGCCCGCCGCTCGACCCGTCCTCGACTTGCAAAGGGCCGCAACAGGTTGGCGCGTTACGTCTTCCGCACCATGCCGACAATCCACAGCAGGATCACCGAACCGAGGATCGCGGTGAACAAGGTGAACCACCAGCCGCCGGCCGCGGTATCGACGAAAAAGCTCAGCAGGAAGCCGCCGATCAATGCGCCGGTGATGCCGATCGCGATGTTCATCAAGATGCCGGATCCCCCGCCTTTGACGATCTTGCCGGCGATCCAGCCCGCGATAGCACCGATGATGATGTATCCAATCCAGCCGACGCTGGTCAGCGTGGTTGACCGGGCAAGAAATTCGGTTGCAGCCGTGATGTCCATGCGGTTCTCCTTGCATACGCTGGCGAAGCCCAGCCCAATACCGGGCCGTGATATCGGTATACCGCGTCTGCGTAACGATTTGGCGGTCGCTTGGCGACGGTCCGTCGGCCAGGTCCGGTCAGGCCGGGAGGGTCCGCTGCGGTGTCGGCGTCGTTGGGGTAGGAGTGACTTCCCCGGCGGGGGCCGGTGCAGGCGCCGGGACAGGCGCTGGTACCGGGGCCGGTGCCGGTGCCGGCTCTCCCGGTGCTGGTGCCGGGGCGGGCGGCGGCGGTGCTGTCCAAGGTCGGATCGACTCGGCCAATATCTTGGCTGCGCCCTTGTCCACCGGGTTGTTGGCGGTTCCTAGCCACACGACAAACCAGCGCTGGGGGGGCCGGCGTCGGGTGTGGTGGCTGCGGGTGAGCCGATTACGCCCGTCCAGATCTGGCCGTTCGGCTTACTCGGATCGCTGAACTTGACTTCATAGTACGAAGCGCTTCCCGACACCCCATTGGCGTCGAGTGGGATGGTTTCCTGGTTGATCCGCGTACCGGGGTAGGGCAAAAAGAACTCACCCATGTCCGAGCCCAACCGGACCGCCGCCTTGGGGTTGGTGGTTTCGGCGCTGGCGTAGAGCTTTTGGTCCAGCCGCCCGAGCACGATGCGGGTGTCGTTGGCCACTGGAGGCGCCTGTCCGGGCAGTGGCGGATTGCCGATCACCTTGCTAAGCAACGCCGAACCGTAGTCGAGATGGGACGCGTCTGACTCCACCCAACCAGCAGGTAGCACGAAGCTGAATCCGCCGACAGCGTTGTCGATCCGGACCGGCTGGGGCGCGTTCGGGTCGACGACGGGCGGGGGCGGCGCGTTCGGGTCGATGACAGGTGGCGGCGGCGCGTTCGGATCGGCCGGCGGGGGTGCCGCGTTGGGATCGCCCGGCTGGGCATTCGGCGTGTTGGTGGCGGCCGGTGGCGATGCCGGCGCGGGTGTCGCTGCAGCGGTCGGCGACGGGGGGGCCGTCGTGGGTACCGGCGGCACTGGCTCCGGATCCGCGTTGGAGGTCGCGGGCAACGCAATGGTGACAACGCTGGCACTGGAAATCGCGGCGATGGCCAGCGTCGCCCATAGTCCCCTGCGACGTGTCACATTCGGGTCCACCTGATGCATGGCGAAGAACCTACCGTGTTAACGCCGCGAATCAAGGACGGCGTGCTGAAGATGCGATTTCGATGTCTGCGGTGGTCCATGGCAGGGCCAAGGTTGGCTCATGGATTAGCGTGTCGGTGCGGTGCCGCGTGCAGGGCAACTTCATGCGCCTTGACGCTGAACCACACGCGCGATCCGGGCGCCAAGCGCAGTTCCGCCGCGGCATCGACAGTGATGCATGCGGCAAGGCCGGGCGCGCCACCGGGCTGATCGTCGCCGCGCACCAGGACCCCGGGTCCGCGGGTGTCGACCTCCGCCACCGTCAGCTCGACGATATTGCGCGGGCTTCCATGCGGCGCATGTTGATACACCGCCACCGCGGTCGGCGGGAACACCGCGATTGCATCCTGCTTGCTGGTCAGATCATGGACCGGGGTTCCGTACCAGTGAGCGCCGGACTGGGTGCGCAGCGAGCCGTCGGAGTCAATGGTCCCATTGACTAGGTTGATTCCGGCGATGCGGGCTCCGAAACGACTGCGAGGTGCCGTGAGCACTTCGGAGACCGGGCCGATCTCGGCGATCTTCCCGGACTCGAGCACCAGTACCCGGTCGGCCAGCGTGAACACGTCGAGCAGGTCATGGGTCGTCATGACAACCGCACAGCCGCTGCGCGTGACCACGCTGCGCAGCACCGCTCGGATGCCCGCAGCCGCGGCCACGTCGAGGCCGGTCAGGGGCTCGTCGAGCAGCAGCACGTCCGGTTCTGCCGCTAGCGCTCGCGCAATGGCGACGCGCCGGGCTTGGCCGCCAGATAGCTGACGCGGCTTGCGGTCGGCGAACTGCTCGGCGTCGACCTCGCGCAGCCACCGCAGTGCCGACGGCTTTTCCCTGCCGCGCCCGGACCCAAACAGCCTGCGGCGACACTGTGGTCCGAAGGCCACGTTCTTGGCCACGGTCAGGTGTGGAAACAACAACGGGTCTTGCAGCAGCAACCCGACTCGGCGTTCATGGGTCGCCACATTCACCCCGGCCTCGGTGTCGGTCAAGACGCGCTCCCCCAACCGCACCAAGCCCGCATCGGGGCGGACCAGCCCGGCGATGACATGCAGGGCGGTGGACTTGCCCGCGCCGTTGGGGCCGAGCACTGCGAGCACCTCGCCCGCGGACACCGAGAAGTCAACGTCCAGATCGCGGCCTGCGATGACCGCGCGCAGCTGAAGCTCGCTCATATGACCGGCTTACCTCGTATTTGTTCCGGTCAACGTGCGAGCGCCCAGGCCCAGCACCACCAGGGCCGCCACCGCAACGAGCAAGAGCGACAATGCCACCGCCGCGTCCGGGTCGGTCACCCGCTGCAAGTAGATCTCCAGTGGAAGTGTGCGAGTGACCCCTTGCCGGGACCCGGCAAAGGTCAGTGTCGCGCCGAACTCTCCCAGCGAGCGGGCGAATGCCAGCACTGACCCGGACACCATGCCCGGGAGCAGTAGCGGCAGGGTGACTCGCCACCAGATCGTGCTGGGCCGTGCCCCGAGTGTCGCCGCCACTACCTCGTAGTCGGCTCCGGCAGTGCGGGCGGCACCCTCGAGGGAAATCACCAGAAACGGCAACGAGACGAAGGTTTGGGCCAGGACAACAGCTGTCGTGCTGAACGCGATGCTGATACCGGCGGCCTCCAGGTATTGCCCGATCAAGCCGAGCCGGCCGAACGCGTAGAGCAGCGCGATGCCCCCGACTACCGGCGGCAGCACCAGCGGCAACAGCATCAATGGTCGCAGCAACCGCATCAGCCGTCCGTTGCTGCGGGCCAGTACCAGCGCCATCGGGACCCCGAGAAATACGCACAGTACCGTGCTCGCCGCAGCCGTCTTCACGCTGAGTAAGAGGGCGGTCTTGGAGGACGGGCTGGTGATCAGCCCCCAGAAATGCGGCCAATCGACCTTGACCGCGATCGCGACCAGAGGCAATACCACGAATGCGATCCCCGTGGCTGCGGGGAGGTATACCCAGCGGGGTAGATCCGGAGGCGAGTGCATCGTCAGGGCTTGGCGAAGCCCGACCGATCCAGGATCTTGCGACCTGTCTCGGTGGTCACCATGGCTACGAACTTCTGCGCCAGCACGGGCTGGGGTGCCCGTTTCAACACCGCGATGGGGTAGACATTCACCGCACCGGCGGCTTCGGGAAACCGGACGGTCGCCACTTTGGTTCCGGCGCTGAGCGCGTCGGTGACGTAGACCAACCCGGCATCGGCTTGCCCGGTGACGACCTTGCTGAGGACATCGGTCACGCTGGGCTCCTGACTGGCCGGGTTGAGGTGGATCCCGGTGGCCTCTTCGATCCACCGAGTCGCCGAGCCGCATGGCACCGGCTGCTGGCAGACCACGACGTCGAGCCCGGGCTGCGTGAGGTCGGCGAAAGATCCGATCTTCTTCGGATTTCCTGCAGCCGCAACGATGACCAGCGTGTTGGCGGCGAAATTCGTCGCATGCCCGGCCAGCAACCCCGCGTTAGCGACCGCGTCCATCTGCGTGGTGTCCGCGGAGGCAAAGACGTCGGCGGTCGCGCCGTGGGCCAGCTGGGTGGCCAACTCGGAAGAACCCGCGAAAGCGAAGTCGACGTTGACCCCTTGGTTGTCGGTTTTGAATTGCTCGCTGATTTGAGTGAACGCCGGTTGCAGTGAGGCCGCGGCGAACACCACGATCGATCGAGCGCCGGGCGACGACGACGGCGACTGCGCGCTGCAGGCTGCCAACAGGCCTCCGACCAGCAGTGTTGATAGCAAACCAGCCAGCATCCGGATCCGGCGCATTGGCCAAACCTAGCCCGGCAACGATGCGGGCCGTTAGGGGCCCGCTGAGCGCGCCTGAATAGTTATCAAGATCGTGTGCGCGTCGTGGCGGGCGGGAGTTTCGTCGAATAGCTACTGTCCAGTAACATCTATGGGGGTTAACGCCATAAACGCCGAGATCCCAGGCAACGGTCCTGTGGTGTGCCACCATCGAAACGATGATTGACGCGCCGAGCTGACGTGCAAGCGCTGGTGAACTTGCCAGGGTCTGGGTTCAACGTTGAACACGAGGAGGTCATGGCAGTGGAGGTGTTGGTCACCGGCGGGGACACCGACCTGGGGCGCACAATAGCCGAAGGCTTTCGCGACGACGGTCACAAGGTAACGCTGGTGGGTGGCCGCCGTGGCGACCTCGAGGTCGTCGCAAAGGAACTTGACGTGGACGCCATCGTGTGCGACACCACCGACCCGACCAGCCTCACCGAGGCCCGGGAATTATTCCCCCATCACCTGGACACCATCGTCAACGTGCCGGCGCCGGCCTGGGATGCCGGTGACCCCCGTGCCTACTCGGTGTCCGACACGGCCAATGTGTGGCGGAATGCGCTCGACGCGACGGTCCTGTCGACGGTGCTGACGGTGCAATCCGTGGGCGACCATCTGCGCTCGGGTGGCTCGATTGTGAGTGTGGTGGCCGAGAACCCGCCTGCCGGCGGCCCCGACGCCGCAATCAAGGCGGCTCTGTCGAATTGGATCGAGGGTCAGGCCGCGGTTTTCGGCACTCGCGGGATCACCATCAATGCCGTCGCTTGCGGGCGTGGTGCGCAGAACGGTTACGAAGGCCTTTCGCGCACGCCCGCGCCCGTCGCGGCGGAGATCGCGCGGTTGGCGCTGTTCCTCACCACCCCCGCGGCTCGCCACATCACGGGTCAGACGCTGCATGTCAGCCACGGCGCGCTGGCTCACTTCGGCTGAGCCACCTCGCTTACCGGTGGCATCGCTACGGTAGAAAACGTGGCTATTCGGCTTGGTCTTCAGATCCCCAACTTTTCGTACGGCACCGGGGTGGAGAAGCTTTTCCCGTCTGTCCTCGCCCAGGCACGTGAGGCCGAAGCGGCCGGTTTCGACTCACTATTCGTGATGGATCACTTCTACCAACTGCCGATGTTGGGGGCGCCCGACCAGCCGATGTTGGAGGCCTACACCGCCCTCGGTGCGCTGGCCACCGCGACCGAGCGGCTGCAGCTGGGCACGTTGGTAACCGGCAACACCTACCGCAATCCGACCCTGCTCGGAAAGATCATCACCACCCTCGATGTGGTGAGCGCCGGCCGGGCGATCCTCGGCATCGGGGCCGGTTGGTTTGAGCTCGAACACCGCCAGCTCGGCTTCGAGTTCGGCACGTTCACCGACCGGTTCAACCGGCTCGAGGAGGCGCTGCAGATTCTTGAGCCAATGATCAAGGGTGAGCGTCCGACTTTTTCCGGCGATTGGTACACCACCGAATCCGCGACGGCCGAGCCGCGCTATCGCGACCGCATCCCAATCATGATCGGCGGCGGTGGGGAGAAGAAGACGTTCGCGATCGCTGCCCGGTGCGCCGACCATCTCAACATTGTGGCGGCGCTTGACGAGCTGCCGCGCAAAGTGAAGGCACTGGCCGCGCGGTGCGACGAGGCCGGCCGGGACCGGTCGACGCTGGAGACCAGTCTGATGCTGACGGTAATGATCGATGAGAACGTCACCCAGGATGCGCTTCCCGAGCAGGTGAGCGGGCGCATGGTGGTGGGCGGGCCGGCACAGATCGCCGACCAAGTCCAGGCCAAGGTGCTCGACGCCGGTATCGACGGATTGATCATCAACTTGGCCCCGCACGGCTACACGCCCGGGGTCATCAGCACCGCCGCAGAGGCGTTGCGTCCGTTGCTCGGCGGGTAGGCACCGGGCAACTAACGCGGCCCACCGTCGGTGTGGCTGATTACACACGTCCTCAGTTGGGCCTCCGGGGGTCGGGTTGACTACCGTAGTAGCTAACTGAGTTCGCTCATCGAGGTGACCCCGTCAGGAGCAGCGGAACATGAGTCCACAGCAAGAACCCACAGCTGAACCACGTCGTCGACATCGAGTTGTCATCGTCGGTTCTGGGTTCGGCGGGCTGAATGCGGCAAAGAAACTCAAGCGGGCCGACGTCGACGTCAAGCTGATCGCGCGCACCACCCATCACCTATTCCAGCCGTTGCTGTACCAGGTGGCCACCGGGATCATCTCCGAGGGGGAAATCGCTCCACCGACGCGGGTCGTGCTGCGCAAGCAGCGCAACGTCCAGGTGCTGCTGGGCAACGTCACTCACATCGATCTCGCCCGGCAGTGCGTCATCTCGGAGTTGCTCGGTCACAGCTACGAAACCCCCTACGACAGCCTCATCGTCGCCGCTGGCGCGGGCCAGTCATATTTCGGCAATGACCATTTCGCCGAATTCGCACCCGGCATGAAGTCGATCGACGACGCGTTGGAGTTGCGCGGCCGGATATTGAGCGCATTCGAGCAGGCCGAACGGTCCAGCGATCCGGAACGACGGGCCAAGCTGCTGACTTTCACCGTTGTCGGGGCAGGCCCCACCGGTGTCGAAATGGCCGGACAGATCGCCGAACTGGCCGAGCACACCCTCAAGGGCGCGTTCCGGCACATCGACTCGACCAAGGCGCGGGTGATTCTGCTCGACGCCGCACCCGCGGTGCTGCCGCCGATGGGCGAAAAGCTCGGTCGACGGGCGGCGGCCCGGTTGCAGAAACTCGGTGTGGAAATCCAGCTGGGCGCGATGGTCACCGACGTCGACCGCAACGGCATCACCGTCAAGGACTCCGACGGCACCATCCGACGCATCGAGTCGGCCTGCAAAGTCTGGTCCGCCGGCGTCTCGGCCAGTCGGCTCGGCAGGGACCTCGCCGAACAGTCGGCCGCCGAGCTCGACCGGGCCGGCCGGGTCCAAGTGCTGCCCGACCTATCGCTCCCCGGGTACCCGAACGTCTTCGTGGTGGGCGACATGGCTGCAGTCGAGGGTGTTCCGGGAGTAGCCCAGGGCGCCATCCAGGGGGCGAAATATGTCGCCGGCACCATCAAGGCCGAACTCGCCGGAGCCAATCCAGCCGAGCGTGAGCCATTTCAGTACTTCGACAAGGGTTCCATGGCCACGGTGTCGCGGTTTTCCGCGGTGGCCAAGATCGGTCCGGTTGAGTTCAGCGGCTTTGTCGCCTGGCTGATTTGGCTAGTGCTACACCTGGTGTACCTGATCGGGTTCAAAACCAAGATCACCACGCTGCTGTCATGGACGGTGACCTTTTTGAGCACTCGGCGCGGCCAGCTGACCATTACCGACCAGCAGGCGTTCGCGCGAACGCGGCTCGAACAGCTGGCGGAACTTGCGGCCGAGGCACAGGACGCGGCAGCGAGCGCCAAGGTGGCCAGTTAACCAGCCAGCCGGTCAGCCTGCCAGGTGCTGAGCGTTCCGCCGCCGGCTAACGCTAGAACCGTCGATCGTGCATCGATGGCATCGGTGAATGCCGTTGCTGGATAGCGCAATTCACTGATAGTGGCGCGAGGTGCCGCGATAACGTCGTCGGCCAGCGACCCGGCGCCCACCTCCACCCGGTGGCGCAGCAGGGGGCGGCCATTCCGGTTGGCTTGCAGCGATCCAGACCAGAACCCTTCCCACTCATTGCATCTGCCAATCTGCACGCGCTCTCGGAAGCGGACCCGGCCATCGTCGTGCAGGCGCAGGGCGACATATGACAGATGCCGGGCTGAAGCGGCGACGAGGGTCGGCTCAAGATCCACGTCCAGGGTCCCGGTGACGTCGATCTCCCAGCAAGCGCGCGACGTCGGGGTATCCGCGCCGGGCAGTGCCACCGTGGCGGCGGCGCTGCGTAGCTGGAGCCGGGCACCCCGCTCCACAATCACCCGGATTTCTATGGTGTCGCCACCCAGCGGGGTGGCGGCCGCCGACACCAGGTGCACGGTGTCGGGCGCGGTGCGGCGTGCCTGGATGCCGCCACGACAGTCGATGCGGGGCAACCGATTTAGCGAAGCGACCACCAGGACCTTAGAATCCATTGGCGGTCAGTTGACTACGAACCCAGGCCAAGACATCGCTGGCAGCTGGGTCCTCGGTCAACGATTGCAGCACCGTCGGACGGCCGTCGCGTACCGCGTCGGCGTCGCGCGCCATCACCCCCAGGTCGGCGCCCACGAGCGGAGCCAGGTCAGTTTTGTTGATCACCAACAAATCCGAATAGGTCACCCCCGGACCGCCCTTGCGTGGCACCTTGTCACCGCCGGCCACGTCGATGACGAAGATCTGCACGTCCACCAAGCCCGAAGAGAAGGTGGCCGTTAGGTTGTCGCCGCCGGATTCGACCAGGATCAGGTCCAGCGCATCGTGGGCGGCAATCAAGTCGTCGATCGCGTCCAGGTTCGCGGTTATGTCGTCGCGGATCGCGGTGTGCGGGCAGCCGCCGGTCTGCACAGCCGCGATGCGCTCGTCGGGCAGCACCGCATGTTTGCGCAGGAAGTCGGCGTCCTCGGTGGTGTAGATGTCGTTGGTCAGCACCGCCAGCGACTGCTCGTCCCGTAAACGCCGGCATAGCGCCGCAACCAGTGCGGTTTTGCCGGACCCGACCGGGCCGCCGACGCCGATGCGCAGCGGCTCGCCCGGTTCGCGGACCCGCTTTGGTCGATCGAGGTGAGTGTGGGAGTGGGGATGGGAATGTGTTGCCATGTCTTACCTAATCGTTTGTTGGGAAGGGTTGATTGGTCATGTGACTGGGGCTGTTCCTGTTCGGTCTGCCGCCCGGCGACGCCCGTGTGCTTCCCGTCGTTCGACGACGTCTGAAAGAACGGCGCGCCTGGCGACAGAGCCAACTTCGCGGGTGGTGAGATTTCGTTGCCCGAGCCGCCACAGGGTTGACTTCCTGATAGTTGTTCCCGAGCCTTGAGCTCTTCGACAGAACGAAGTCCTGCAGTGCGCTGGAGTCACGGACGGCTAGTGAGATGACGGACCTTTGAGTCCCACGATTAGGGCGCCGCCTGAATCCACCGGTAACGGCACAGCGATGGATCGAAGGCGTGAGGAGAACGTGGGACTGTACTGCGGAATAGATTGGGCCACAGACCATCACGACGTTGCAGTGGTCGACCACGACGGCCGCGTGGTGGCGCGCAGCCGGGTCAGCAACGACGCCGCCGGATTCGCCGCGTTGTTGACACTGCTGGCCGACGCCGGCGACAACGCTTCCGATCCGATCCCGGTCGCAATAGAAACCGACCGTGCCCTCGGTCGCCGACGCAATCTCGACCGCGACACCGAACGCCTCAGGCAGGTCTTCACCGCCACCTACCTGCACCAACCACCGGTCGCAAAGAACGCGATGGGTATTCAACTGTCGGCTCTGCTGCGTCAATTCCACGCCGCCTGCATCGCCGCCGATGAACTCGCCGAGGCGGCGACCGCTCATTTTGACCAGCACCCGCACGCCACCACCATCACCAGCTTCCCCGGCCTGGGAATGCCTACCGGTGACCGGGTGCTCGCCGAGATCGGTGATGACCGCTCCCGATTCGCCGAAGCCCGCGGATTGAAAGCCTTCGCCGGATCGGCACCCATCACTCGCGCGAGCGGCAAGAAAACCGTTGTCCTGCACCGGCATATCAAAAACCGGCGGCTGGCTGCCGTCCGCCCAATATGGGCACTGGGATCGCAGCGTGCCTCTCCCGGCGCCCGCCGACACCATGACGCCCGCCGCGCCGCCGGCGACTGGAACCGCCAAGCCCAACCACACCTGTTCAACAAATTCCTCGGCCAACTCCACCACTGCCTGCACACCGGCCAGCTCTACGACGAACATCGGGCGCTTCCACCCCCTCTCCAGCTCGCGGCTTGACTTTTAACTTCGTGAAATGTCTTTCAGGAGGCAAACAGGGGACGGTCGCGTTCGGCGTGACGCTGTGCGAGCGTGTCGAGTAGCGGGTCAGACAAGTCTGCCAGTCCCGCAGTTGCCTCAGCCGCGATGTGTTCGCACAGTTCGGACAGCCGGAAGGTCAGAATGGCCACCTGGGCAGGATCGAGCGCCAGCAGTCGCTGGGCCGCGGTGGCCGAGCCGGTCATCGTGGTATAGACGATGTGCAGCGTGGTGTGCGCAGGGGTGAGTGCGCTGATCGCTCCGATGCGGCCCGCGGCCACCGCCAGATGCGGCCTCGGGCCGAGGTCTTCCCAGTGTGAATCGGGCCAAACCAGCCGTGCCAGCCGGTTCAGCCCCCGGCCCTGGCTGCGTGAAGCGTGCCTGGCCGCGGGAGCCGGTGTTCGCGCGTCGGTTTCGCGGTCGGCGTCGTCAATCGCCAGATCACCCCGGTGCACCGCGGCTGCGATCGACGCCGTGACCAGTCCGTGGGTGCGGATCCGCCGTTTCAGGAACGCTTCCAGGCTAGCCAGGTTGGTCACCATACCCCTGGCAATGGCTTCTTCGATACCACCCGAGTGCACGTGCGCACCAGTGGGCAGTCGCGAGTCCGCGAGGGTGAGAAGCACTGCCAGGGAAGTCATTAGAACAGGAAATACCGTTGTGCCATTGGGAGTTCGGCGGCCGGTTGTGGTTGCCATACCTGACCGTCGATTCGCACGGTGAAGGTGTCGGGATCGACCTCGATGCTCGGTAAGGTGGCATTGAGCGGCAGATCGGCTTTGCCCACTGCGCGTACGTCGTTCACCGGCATTAGCCGACGATTGACCGCGAGCCGGTCCGCCAGGCGCGCGTCGATGGCTTGTGGGGCGACGAAGTGCACCGAGGTGGCTGCCGCGGTTGCCGTAGCCGCACCGAACATCGGTCGCGGGAGCACCGGTTGGGGGGTTGGTATCGACGCGTTTGCATCGCCCATCGCCGCCCAGGCGATCGCGCCGCCTTTGAGCACGGTATGCGGCCGGACCCCGAAGAACGCCGGCTCCCAAATCACCAGGTCGGCAAGCTTTCCCACCTCCACCGAACCGATCTCGTGGTCCAAGCCGTGTGCGATGGCAGGGCAGATGGTGTACTTAGCGACGTAGCGCCGGACACGCATGTTGTCGGCCGAACCGTCACCGGCAAGTGCTCCGCGGCGCGTTTTCATCACATGTGCGGTCTGCCAGGTGCGCAGCACCACTTCGCCCACGCGGCCCATCGCCTGGGAATCGCTGCCGATCATCGAGATGGCGCCAATGTCGTGCAACAGATCTTCTGCCGCGATAGTGGACGGCCGGATCCGGCTTTCTGCGAAGGCCAGATCCTCCGGTATCCGGGGGTTGAGGTGATGACACTCGATCAGCATGTCGAGGTGCTCGTCGAGGGTGTTGACCGTATGCGGGCGGGTCGGGTTGGTGGAGCTGGGTAGTACATTCGGCTGGCCCGCGACGGTGATGATGTCCGGTGCGTGCCCGCCGCCGGCGCCTTCGGTGTGATAGGCGTGAATCGAACGGCCCGCGATCGCGGCAATGGTGTCTTCGACAAACCCCATCTCATTGAGGGTGTCGCTGTGCAGCGCAACCTGAACGCCGGCCGCCTCCGCGACAGTCAGGCAGGTATCGATTGCCGCGGGTGTAGACCCCCAATCCTCGTGCAATTTGAAACCCGATGCGCCACCTCGCAGTTGCTCCCACAACGCCTCGGTGTTCACGGTGTTTCCCTTGCCGAGCAGTGCGAAGTTCACCGGCCAGGAATCCAGTGCCTCCAGCATCCTGGCTAGGTGCCACTCGCCGGGAGTGACGGTGGTGGCCTTGGTGCCTAAGCTGGGACCGGTGCCGCCGCCGATAATTGTCGTCGTGCCCGCGCAGAGTGCTTCGGTGATGATCTGCGGGCAGATCAAGTGCACGTGACAGTCGATGGCGCCTGCGGTTAGGATGCGCCCGTTGCCCTTAATGAGATCGGTCGACGCTCCGATCACGAGGTCCCGATGCACACCCGTCATGATGTCGGGGTTACCGGCCTTTCCGATTCCGACGATGCGGCCATCCCGAATTCCGATGTCGGCCTTGATGATTCCCCAGTAGTCGATGATCACGGCGCCGGTGATCACCGTGTCGGGAGCGCCCTCGGCCCGGCTCGCGAGTCCCTGCCCCATGGACTCACGCAGCACCTTGCCGCCGCCGAACACCGCCTCGTCGCCGGCCAGTCCCGGTCCCCCGGACCGGTCTTCGGTGATCTCCACCAGGAGGTCGGTGTCGGCCAGCCGGATCCGGTCACCGGTGGTCGGGCCGAATAGCTGCGCGTAGCGCTCCCTGGACAGCTTCACCATCAAATGTCCAGTCGTCCAGGTGGATTCAGCGTCAGGCCGTGCACCTCACGCCGTCCGCGTAGCGGAACCAACCCGACGACTAGGGGCACGCCTGGCTCGAACCGGACCGCGGTGGCCGCCGGAATGTCCAGACGATAGCCGTGGGCCGCCGCGCGATCGAACGACAGCGCCCGATTGGCCTGCGGAAGGTGGACATGGCTGCCGACCTGCACCGGACGATCTCCGGTGTTGACGATCTGCAGCTCCAGGTGTTGGAGTGCTGCTGCATTCATTTCGATATCGCCGCTGCCATAGAAGATTTCACCCGGGATCATGCGAGCGGCTGGTGGACGGTGACCAACTTGGTACCGTCCGGAAACGTCGCCTCCACCTGCACCTCTGCAAGCATCTCAGGCACTCCCTCCATCACATCGTCGCGGCCGAGCACCTCACGGCCGCTTACCGTCAACTCTGCGACGGAGCGGCCGTCGCGCGCGCCTTCCAGGACGTGGTCGGTGATGACCGCAATGGCTTCCGGGTGATTGAGGCGCAGGCCGCGGGCCCGACGCCGGCGGGCCAACTCCGCGGCGTAGGACAGCAGCAATCGCTCCTGTTCGTGCGGCGTCAGGCGCATGTTCTGCGATCCTGCCACGCCTGGGTGGCTTCAGCAGCCTCGAGAGCGCTACGGCTGCGCCTCGAGGTTCTGCAGCCGCACTTGGCCGCGGGCGACGACCCGGTCGGTGTCGTCGGTGATGGTGACCAACCACAGCTGTTGCCGCCGACCGCGATGCAGTGGTTCTGCGGTGCCGTACACCGTCCCCGCGCTGATGGAACGCAGAAAATCCGTGTTGTTGTTGACCCCCACGACATTGCCGCCGCCATGCGTGGCCAGCCAGCTAAAAGCGGCCAGGCTGGCCATGCTTTCGATCATGGAGCAGTAGACACCGCCGTGCACGACGCCCATCGGCTGCAACAGTCTGGGGTTGACCTCGAGGTGCGCGCGGGCGCCGTCGGGGCCCAGTTCGGTGAATCGCAGACCCAACACGCTGTCGAAAGGCGCGGTGAAATCCGGCGGAGGCGTTGAGTCCGACGATCGCTGCACGCTCCCGTGTCTACACCATCGAAGGATGCGCGCAGGTGTTACGACGCCGAATTCGCCAGGGCCGGAAACGGGCGAGCCCCGCGCACCAGGCACGGGGCTCGCCGATCGAGTCGACCGGGGGTCACTGCAGCCCTCAGGACTCGGCCGCGGTCGTTGTAGCTCGACCAGAGTAATAGTAGGCAAGGCTGCCCTAATTTTGCAAGCATTGCGTGTGCGCTATTGCGGACGTGTGGCACGACGAGACGCCCACGCGAGCGCTGTTATGCGGGTCACAGTCATCTCCGGGCGGATGATCTAGCTGGGACAAGCCGCCATTCGGCGGGCCTTGTCGACCGGGCAGGGCCACGAGTCGCGTTTTGGTACGACGGTCGGTAGTAAGCCGGAGTACGCTGGTTTCAACCCGCAGGAGATGAGCGAACTATGGCCAAGCTGACACGGCTGGGGGACCTGGAACGCGCCGTCATGGATCGTTTGTGGTCCACGCCGGAACCCCAAACCGTTCGCCAAGTCCACGAAGCGTTGTCGGCGCGACGCGAGCTTGCCTACACGACAGTGATGACCGTGCTGCAGCGGTTGGCGAAGAAGAACCTCGTGCTACAGATCCGCGACGATCGGGCCCACCGGTATGCGCCGGTGCACGGCCGCGATGAACTAGTCGCGGGGCTGATGGTCGATGCATTGGCCCAGGCCGAGGACTCCGGCAGCAGGCAGGCCGCGCTGGTGCACTTCGTCGAGCGTGTCGGCGCCGACGAGGCGGACGCGCTGCGGCGTGCCCTCGCCGAATTGGAAGCGGGTCATCGTAATCCGCCGCCGGCTGGCGCTGAAGCGGAGGCCTGAGGGAGACTAACGGCGTGTCCGGGCTGGCCTTCACCATCCTCGCGGTGCTGCTGGCTGGCCCGACCCCAGCCCTGCTGGCCCGAGCGACGTGGCCATTGCGCGCCCCGCGCGCCGCAATGGTGCTGTGGCAGGCCATTGCCTTGGCAGCGGTGCTTTCGTCGTTCAGCGCCGGAATCGCGATCGCTAGCCGGCTGCTCATGCCGGGCCCGGACGGACGGCCAACGACCAGCTTCGTCGGGGCCGCCGGTCGCCTCGGCTGGCCGCTGTGGGCGACATATGTCACGGTCTTTGCGCTGACCCTGATGGTCGGTGCGCGCTTGGTGGTCGCCGTGGTGCGGGTAGCCATCGCCACCCGCCGACGACGCGCCCACCACCGCATGGTGGTCGATCTCGTCGGGGTCGGACACGATGCCGCGTTTGCCCAGCCCTGCGCCCGGGCCCGCGACCTTCGGGTCTTGGACGTGGCGCAGCCGCTTGCCTACTGTCTGCCCGGTGTGCGCAGCCGGGTTGTGGTCAGCGAAGGGACATTGACCACGCTCACCGATTCCGAGGTCGCGGCGATTCTTACCCATGAGCGAGCTCATCTGCGCGCCCGCCACGATCTGGTATTGGAGGCGTTCACCGCGGTACACGCGGCTTTCCCGCGGTTGGTCCGCAGCGCCAATGCGCTGGGCGCGGTGCAGCTGCTCGTCGAGCTCCTGGCTGATGACGCCGCGGTACGGGCTACGGGGCGCACTCCCCTGGCTCGGGCTTTGGTCGCCTGCGCATCCGGGCCGGCGCCGTCGGGTGCGTTGGCCGCGGGCGGTCCCAGCACGGTGCTCCGAGTGCGCCGGCTGTCCGGACGTGGGAATAGCCGGATGCTGTCCCTAACCGCATACTTGGCCGCGGCTGCCGTGCTGGTGGTGCCCACCGTCGCGCTCGCCGTACCGTGGCTCACGCAATTGCAGCGGCTGTTCATCGCCTAGCGGCAACCGAAACGCTTTGGAGTGCGACCAGTCCGCTGTGCCACAGTGTGTGCGAAGCGCGTGCAAGAGTTCTTCAACCTGAGAGGCGGGACATGAGTTCGTCGAGATCGCAAGCTGCAGCCGCGCAGATCGGCGTCACCGGCCTGGCCGTGATGGGTTCGAACATCGCCCGGAACTTCGCCCGGCACGGCTACACCGTGGCGCTGCACAATCGGTCCATCGCCAAGACCGATGCCCTGCTGAAAGAGCACGGTTCGGACGGAAAGTTCGTGCGCACTGAAACGATCCCCGAATTTCTTGCCGCTCTGGAGAAGCCGCGTCGAGTGCTGATCATGGTCAAAGCCGGTGACCCGACCGATGCCGTCATCAACGACCTTGCCGACGCCATGGAACCCGGTGACATCATCATCGACGGCGGCAATGCCTTGTACACCGACACCATGCGCCGCGAGAACGCGATGCGCGAGCGTGGCTTGCACTTCGTCGGCGCCGGGATCTCCGGCGGCGAAGAGGGCGCGTTGAACGGGCCGTCGATCATGCCCGGCGGGCCCGCCGAGTCGTACCAATCGCTAGGCCCGCTGCTCGAGGAGATCTCCGCGCACGTCGACGGCGTGCCGTGCTGCACCCACATCGGCCCGGACGGCTCCGGGCATTTCGTCAAGATGGTCCACAACGGCATCGAGTACTCCGATATGCAGCTCATCGGCGAGGCCTACCAACTGCTGCGCGACGGGCTGGGTCTGACCGCCCCGCAGATCGCCGAGGTATTCACCGAGTGGAACAAGGGCGATCTGGACAGCTACCTGGTCGAGATCACCGCCGAGGTGCTGCGCCAGACCGATGCCAAGACCGGCAAACCGCTGGTCGACGTCATCCTGGACCAGGCCGAGCAGAAAGGCACCGGCCGGTGGACCGTCAAGTCCGCGCTGGACCTGGGCGTGCCGGTGACAGGAATTGCCGAGGCCGTGTTCGCCCGCGCCCTTTCGGGCTCCGTGGAGCAACGCTCGGCCGCCACCGGGCTAGCCTCGGGCAAGCTAGGCGAGCGGCCCGCCGACGGCGATACGTTCACCGAAGACATCCGTCAGGCCCTGTATGCCTCCAAGATCGTGGCCTACGCGCAAGGCTTCAACCAGATCCAGGCCGGTAGCGCCGAATTCGGCTGGGACATCACGCCGGGCGACCTGGCTACCATCTGGCGCGGCGGCTGCATCATCCGGGCGAAATTCCTCAACCGCATCAAAGAAGCCTTCAACGCCGATCCGAACCTGGCCAGCCTGGTTGTTGCGCCGTATTTCCGCAGCGCCGTCGAATCGGCCATCGATAGTTGGCGGCGTGTGGTGTCCACGGCGGCCCAACTGGGAATTCCGACCCCCGGATTCTCGTCGGCCCTGTGCTACTACGACGCGCTACGTACCGAGCGGCTGCCGGCCGCACTCACCCAGGCTCAGCGCGACTTTTTCGGCGCGCACACCTACGGCCGGATCGACGGACCGGGCAAGTTCCACACACTATGGAGTGGAGACCGCACCGAAGTGCCGGTCTAGCTGGGTGAGAACCAAAAGGGGGTAAGAGGCCAGCAATGAGGTTTCTGGACGGGCACCCGCCCGGATACGACCTGACATACAACGACGTGTTCGTCGTCCCGAACCGATCCGAGGTGGCATCGCGGTTCGACGTCGATTTGTCCACCTCCGACGGCTCGGGCACCACCATTCCGGTGGTGGTCGCCAACATGACCGCGGTAGCCGGGCGGCGGATGGCCGAGACGATCGCCCGCCGCGGTGGCATCGTGATCTTGCCCCAGGATCTGCCGATCCCGGCGGTGCAGCAGACGGTCGAGTTCGTCAAAGGGCGGGACCTGGTGCTCGACACACCGGTGATGCTGGCACCCGACGATTCGGTGTCCGACGCCATGGCGCTCATCCACAAGCGCGCACATGGCGCGGCCGTCGTCGTCTTCGAGGGTCGCCCGATCGGATTGGTGCGCGAATCCTCCTGCCTGGGTGTGGATCGCTTCACCCGGGTGCGCGACATCGCCGTGACGGACTATGTGACCGCCCCGGCGGGCACCGATCCACGCAAGATCTTCGACCTGCTTGAGCACGCCCCCATCGACGTCGCGGTGCTGACCACCACCGACGGCACGTTGGCGGGCGTGCTGAGCCGCACCGGCGCGATCCGCGCCGGCATCTACACCCCGGCCACCGACACCGCGGGCCGGCTGCGGATCGGCGCCGCCGTCGGTATCACCGGTGACGTGGGTGCCAAGGCCCGCGCGCTCGCCGAAGCCGGCGTCGACGTGCTGGTCGTCGACACCGCACATGGTCACCAGGTCAAGGCGCTCGACGCGATCAAGGCCGTCTCTTCGCTGGACTTGGGTTTGCCGCTGGCGGCGGGCAACGTGGTGTCGGCGGAGGGAACTCGAGACTTGCTGGCAGCTGGGGCGCACATTGTCAAAGTCGGTGTCGGCCCCGGTGCGATGTGCACCACCCGAATGATGACCGGTGTCGGCCGCCCGCAGTTCTCCGCCGTGCTCGAATGCGCTTCTGCTGCACGGCAACTCGGTGGTCACGTGTGGGCTGACGGCGGGATCCGCCATCCCCGCGATGTGGCTCTGGCGCTGGCCGCGGGTGCGTCCAACGTGATGATTGGGTCCTGGTTCGCCGGTACCTACGAGTCCCCCGGAGACCTGATGCGCGACCGCGACGATCAGCCCTACAAGGAGAGCTACGGTATGGCGTCCAAGCGGGCGGTGGTGGCCCGGACCGGCGCGGACAGCCAGTTCGACCGGGCTCGGAAGGCGTTGTTCGAGGAAGGTATTTCGACGTCACGGATGGGACTCGACCCCGACCGCGGCGGGGTGGAGGACCTGATCGACCACATCACCTCCGGCGTGCGCAGCACCTGTACCTACGTGGGTGCCGCGAATCTGCCGGAGCTGCATGAGCGGGCCGTGGTCGGGGTGCAGTCGGCGGCGGGCTTCGCCGAGGGCCATCCGCTGCCCCTCGGCTGGTGACCCGGCTGGTGCGGGCCGCCGCGAACACGTCGCCGCCATACGGACGTCCGAGCCAACCATGAACGTGACCGGCACCGTCGCGACCATACTGGCAATCTTGGCGCTCACCTTCGGCACGGCGGTGTTCGTCGCAGCAGAGTTTTCGCTGACCGCACTGGACCGCAGCACCGTGGCGGCCAATGCCCGCCGCGGTACCAGCCGGGACCGCTTCATCCGGCGCGCGCACCGCCGGCTGTCGTTCCAGCTTTCGGGTGCTCAGGTGGGCATCTCGATCACCACCCTGGCAACCGGGTACCTGACCGAACCGCTGGTGGCCGATTTCCCGCATCCGGCACTGACCGACATCGGGATATCCGAACGGGTGGCCGACGGCATCGCGGCCTTCTTGGCACTGTCGGCCGTGACGTCGGTGTCGATGGTGTTCGGCGAGTTGGTCCCCAAATACCTTGCGGTGGCGCGCCCGCTGCGCACCGCGCGCGCGGTCGTGGTCCCGCAGGTGCTGTTCTCGCTGCTGCTCACCCCGGCCATCCGCCTGACGAACGGAGCGGCGAACTGGATCGTGCGTCAACTGGGCATCGAGCCGGCCGAGGAGCTGCGGTCGGCCCGCACCCCCCAGGAGCTGGTGTCGTTGGTGCACAGCTCCGCGCGTAGCGGTTCGCTGGACGACGCGACCGCGTGGCTGATGCGTCGCTCGCTGCAGTTCGGTGCCCTGACGGCCGAGGAGCTGATGACACCGCGATCGAAGATCGTGGCGC
This sequence comes from Mycobacterium decipiens, assembly GCF_963853665.1. Taxonomy (NCBI): domain Bacteria; kingdom Bacillati; phylum Actinomycetota; class Actinomycetes; order Mycobacteriales; family Mycobacteriaceae; genus Mycobacterium; species Mycobacterium decipiens. The sequence goes on along the minus strand of NZ_OY970459.1, from coordinate 2,668,891 downwards.
TGCAGACCGACAACACCATCGCCGACCTGGTTGCGGTCGTGGCCGCATCGGGGTTCTCGCGTTTCCCGATTGTCGAGGGTGATCTCGATGAGACCGTCGGCATCGTGCACGTCAAGCAGGTGTTCGAGGTCCCGCCCCCCGATCGCGCGCGGGTGTTGCTGACTTCGATCGCCAAACCGGTCGCGGTGGTGCCGTCGACGCTGGACGGCGATGCGGTGATGGCGCAGATCCGCGCCAATGCGCTACAGACCGCCATGGTTGTGGACGAATATGGCGGCACCGCGGGCATGGTCACCCTCGAGGACTTGATCGAAGAGATCGTGGGCGACGTCCGCGACGAGCACGACGACGCGACCCCGGATGTGGTGGCGGCCGGCAGCGGATGGCGGGTCTCGGGCCTATTGCGCATCGACGAGGTGGCCAGTGCCATTGGCTATCGAGCTCCCGAAGGCCCATACGAGACGATCGGCGGGTTGGTGCTTAGGGAGCTTGGCCACATCCCGGTGTCCGGCGAAACGGTCGAGCTGACCGCGTTGAATCAGGATGGTCTGCCCGACGCCACCATGCGCTGGTTGGCCACCGTGGTCCAGATGGACGGGCGACGAATCGACTTGCTGGAGCTCATCGAACTTGGTCCCAACCGTGGACCGGGTGCTGAATCCGGGTCGGGAGGGGGCCGCTGATGCACGTCCTACCCGCAGTGTTCCTAGCGCTCTTGCTGATCGGCGCCAACGCGTTCTTTGTCGGAGCGGAATTCGCGCTCATCTCAGCCCGTCGCGACCGCCTCGAAGCGTTGGCCGAGCAGGGCAAGGCCAGTGCGGTCATCGTGATCCGGGCTGGCGAGCAGCTCCCCGCCATGCTGGCCGGAGCGCAGCTGGGCGTCACGGTGTCCTCGATCCTGCTGGGCAGGATCGGCGAGCCGGCGGTCGCCAGGTTGCTGCGGATGTTGTTCGGGCTGACCGGTATACCTCCGGCGCTGCTACACACGTTGTCGTTGGCGGTGGCGCTGGCCATCGTGGTGGCACTGCACGTCCTGCTCGGCGAAATGGTGCCGAAGAACATCGCTTTGGCCGGCCCGGAGCGGACAGCGATGCTGCTGGTCCCGCCCTATCTGGTGTATGTGCGCGCCGCACGGCCGTTCATCGTGTTCTACAACAAGTGCGCCAACGCGATACTGCGGGCGCTTGGGGTAGAGCCCAAGGACGAACTCGACATCACCGTCTCCACGGTGGAGCTGTCCGAGATGATCGCCGAATCGTTGTCTGAAGGCCTGCTCGATCACGAGGAGCACAGCCGGTTAACCCGGGCGCTTCAGATTCGCACTCGCCTGGTTGCCGATGTCGCGGTGCCACTGGTCAACATTAGGGCGGTGCCGGTATCGGCGGCGGGTTCCGGGCCCACGATTGGTGCCGTGGAACAGGCGTTGGTCCAGACCGGCTACTCGCGGTTTCCGGTAGTGGATCGCGGCGGAAGGTTCGTTGGATATCTGCACATCAAAGACGTGCTGACGCTCGGTGAAGATCCCGAAACCGTGATCGATCTGACCTTGGTGCGCCCGCTGCCGCAGCTGCCCGGATCATTGCCGCTGGCCGATGCTTTGTCTCGGATGCGTCGCACCAATAGCCATCTGGCACTGGTGACCGGCGACGACGGCTCCGTCGTCGCGATGGTGGCGCTGGAGGACCTGGTCGAGGACCTGGTCGGCACCATGCGTGATGGGGCGAACCCCGCCTGATGCGGGCACCCACTTCTGACGGGTCGGTCGGGCGTGGCTGCCATCCCGGCCGTCGTTCGGCCGTGTTGGTCAACCCCCGGATCTAGTGGCCGGATATTGATACATTGCGTCGTTAGGGCACTGTTGCCACGGTGTGCGCAGCACTCGCCCGGTCGCCTGGAAGTGGGTCGTCGGAAGTGGTGTGAGGAGGCCGTGATGTCGTTTGTGGCGGCGGTGCCGGAGCTGGTGGCCGCGGCGGCGTCGGATCTGGCCGGCATTGGGTCGACGATCGGTTCGGCCAATGCGGCGGCGGTGGCCCCGACCCCCAGCAATGGCGGCGACGGTGGCAACGCCCAGTTGGTCGGCGACGGTGGCGATGGCGGGCCCGGTAACTCCGGCGGCAACGGCGGGTCGTTGTTCGGCCAGAACGGGGCAGACGGGGCGTAGTCGGCCAGGCTCGGCGTCCGCGGCCGTACCCGGCAGCGTCGATGACGCGGACACAATCAACGGTTAGGGACTAACCGGCCCGGCGTCCCCCCGGTGCCGCCGCTACCACCGGCGCCCCCGTCGCCGCCGCCACCACCGGCGCCCCCGGAGATGCCCACGGGATCACCACCCGCGGTTGGGCCCCCGGGATCGCCCAGGGCGGGCGCGGTGTTGCCGTCAGCGCCGAGGTCGCCGGGGCCACCGGGGTTGCCCGGCGGCATGGGCGGTCCCGGAATCGCCGGGCCTGATCCGGTGGTGCCGCCGGTGCCGCCTTGGCCGCCGTCGCCGCCGGTGCCGCCCACGCCGCCCGTACCGCCGGTGGCGCCGGCGCCGTCGGCGCCACCGCCACCGGTTCCATTAAGGAGGGCGCCAGCGCTACCGCCGTCTCCGCCTTGACCGCCGGCCCCGCCGCCGCCACCTTGACCGCCGGTTCCGCCGTTGCCGCCCTGGCCACCGGTCGAACCGAAGAAGCCGGTGCCGCCCAGTCCGCCGGTACCGCCGTTACCCCCGGCGGCGCCGGCCCCGCCGGCGCCACCGACGCCGCCGTTGCCGCCGTTGCCGGCGTTACCGGCGAGCGTCCCGGAGGCGCCACCGGCCCCGCCGGTCCCGCCGGCCCCGCCGGTCTGCCCGTTAGCTCCCACACCGCCGTTGCCGCCGAGGCCACCGTCGGCGCCGATACCGCCAATGATGCTGAAGCTGCTCGACGAGGCGTCACCGCCTTGGCCGCCGGTACCGCCCACAGCGCCGGTACCACCGGTTCCACCGTTACCCCCGGCGCCCGGGACAATGCCGGCGACGGCCGTTGCCTCCGATAACCCGCCGTTGCCGCCGTTGCCGCCGGCGCCGCCGGCATGGCCGCTACCGCCATCACCGCCGGCCCCGGCGGTGGCCGTGCCGCTGCCGCTGTAGTTGAACACAGTCTGGCCGCCGCCACCATTGCCGCCGGCCTCTGCGCCGGGGCCGCCGTCGGCGCCGTTGCCGCCGGCTATGCCGATGGCGCCGTCACTACCGTCCACAGGGTTGTTTGGTGGATCGGGGTAACCCGGCTGGCCGATGGTCGCGTAATTCGGGGTGCCGGTGGCGGCCGTGGTGTCATCCCACGTGGGGTTCACGCCATCGGCGCCGGCCATGCCCTTGCCGCCGTCGCCGCCGTTGCCACCGTTGCCGACCAGCCCGCCGGCGCCGCCGACCCCACCATCGCCGCCGGCCTCGCCCGCCGTGACGGCGTCGGCGCCGTCACCGGCATCGCCGCCGTTGCCGCCGCTCATGGGCATATTGCCGGCCGTGCCGGTGTTGGCGCCGTCGCTTCCGTTGCCGCCGCCTCCGCTGCCGCCGGACCCGACGGTGCCGGCGTTGCCACCGCCACCGGGGTCACCGCCGTGACCGCCGGATCCGCCAACCCCGCCATTCACGCCGGCCACACCGTGGCCGCCGTCGCCGCCGTCGCCGCCGATCCCGCCGTCGCCGCCGCTGCCCGAGGCCCCGCCGGTGCCGCCGATACCCAATAGCGCGCCGCCGCCGGTCCCGCCGGTGCCGCCCTGGCCGCCTTGGCCGCCGCTGCCGCCGTCGCCGGCATCGGGGGTGACGGTGTTGCCATTGCCGCCATCGCCGCCGTCCCCGCCGTCACCGCCTTGGCCGCCGGTGCCGCCGGCTCCCGCTTGACCACCGTTACCTGCCCCGAGGGCCTGCCCGCCGTCACCGCCGGTGCCACCCTGGCCGCCGGAGCCGCCGAGAGCACCGTTGCCGCCGGTCCCGCCGCCCATGCCCAGGGCGCCGTTACCACCGTTACCACCGCCGCCACCCTGGCCGCCGCCGCCGCCCAGGCCGCCCATACCGCCGTTACCCGACCCGGTTGCCATCCCGCCGGCCCCGCCCGTGCCGCCCAGGCCGCCGGCGCCGCCGGCCGAACCGTCGCTGCCGCTGCCGGCGCCCACGGGCGTGCCGTCCACTCCGGCGCCGCCGGTGCCGCCCTGACCGCCGCGGCCGCCTTGGCCGGCATCGTTGCTGCCCGCACCGGTGCCGCCTTGGCCACCGGTGCCGCCCTGGCCGCCAGCGCCGCCGGCGCCCGTGGTACCGCCGGTGCCGGCGCCGCCGAACCCTGCCGACCCACCGCTACCGCCGTGGCCACCACTCCCGCCGGCGCCGCCGGTGCCTGCGCCGGAGCCGGTGTCCGCGCCGCCTTGGCCACCCGTGCCGCCTTGGCCGCCGCTGCCGCCTTGGCCGCCGCTGCCGTAGGTCGCACCCAAGCTGGCGGTGCCGCCGGTGCCTCCGGCACCGCCTTGGCCTGCTTGGCCGCCGTCGTACCCGGTGCTGCCCGCTGGGGCGTCGGCCCCTTGGCCACCTTGGCCGCCGTCGCCGCCCTGGCCGCCATCACCAGCGGTGTCACCGACGAACGTGGTGGCGCCGCCTTTCCCGCCCTGGCCGCCGTCGCCGCCGGTGCCCGCAGCGCCAGTGGTCGGGGTGCCGACGGTGCCGCCGGTCCCGGCCGCGCCGCCTTGGCCGCCGGTGCCGCCGGTGCCGCCCTGGCCACCGGCGGTTGCGTTGTCGGTGCCGTCATCGGCGTAACCGGTGCCGCCCTGACCACCCCCGCCGCCGGTGCCACCTTGGCCGCCGGAGCCACTGGTGCCGCCGATTCCGGAGTCGCCGCCGGCGCCACCCTCGCCGCCGTCCCCACCGGTGCCGCCCTGGATCCCGGTATTGCCGATGCTGCCCGCGCCACTGTTGCCGCCGACACCGCCTCGGCCGCCGGCGCCGCCGTCGCCGGCGGTACCCCAGGCGGCGGTACCGCCGAACCCAGTGCCGCCGGCGCCGGCCGCCCCGCCGGTCCCGCCGATGCCGCCGACACCGCCCTGACCGCCGGCCACACCGATGGTGGCGCTGTTGTCGGTGCCGGTCCCGCCGTCGCCGCCGGTCCCGCCGTCGCCGCCGTCGCCGCCCTGACCCCCAGCACCCTGTTGGCCGCCGCTGCCGGCCCCGGCCGCCCCGCCGGTGCCGCCCTGGCCTCCGCTACCACCCGCGGCGCCCTGACCGCCTTGCCCGCCGCCGGCCAATCCGACGATGCCGGCCCCGCCGTGGCCGCCGTCGCCGCCGTGGCCGCCGTCGCCGCCGTCGCCGGCGGCACCCGCGGCGCCGACGATCGAGCCGGCCCCGCCCAGACCGGCCGCGCCGCCCGTACCGCCGGTGCCGCCCTGGCCACCGGCTCCACCGAGCATGCCGATGTTGGCGCTGTTGTCCAGGCCCACCCCGCCGTGGCCACCCATACCGCCAGTACCACCGTCGCCGCCCTGACCACCGTCACCAAGCGCACCCGCCTGGCCGAAGAGGCCGCCGGCCCCGCCGGCCCCGCCGGCCCCGCCCGTACCGCCGGCCCCGCCGCTGCCGCCTTGGCCACCCGTCTGACCGGCTCCGGCATCGACTCCGGTCATGCCGGCCGCACCAGCCACGCCGCTACCACCGGCACCGCCGATCCCGCCGGTGCCGCCGCCCCCACCTGCCCCGCCGTCGCCGACAAACAGCCCGCCGCGACCGCCAGCCCCGCCTATCCCTCCTGCCCCCCGTCGCCGCCGTTGAGGCCGGAGCCGGCGGCGGCGACCGTGCCCGCCGAGCCCGCGCCGCCAACCCCGCCGATCCCGCCGTTGCCGAACAACAACGCCTGGCCGCCCGCCCCGCCGGCCCCGCCCAGACTGCCCAGACCGCCCATGCCGCCATTGCCCATCAGCCAGCCGCCGGTGCCTCCGCTGCCGCCCGCCCCGCCGGCGAAGCCGCCACCACCGGTACCGCCGTTGCCGATCAGCCCGGCGCTCCCGCCGTTACCGCCGGCCACACCTCCCGCACCTCCGGTCGGGGTGTATCCCGGCCCGCCGTCGCCGAACAGGATCCCGCCCGCACCGCCGGTGGGGTTTGCCGCCGTTCCGGCGGCGCCATTGCCGATCAGATCACGCCCGAACAGCAGATTGGTAGGTGCATTGATAATCGGGTCGAGCAGCTGACCGAATGGGCTGTTGATCCATGCCTCGCCGAGGGTGTAAATGGGGCCGTAGACGAACGTCTGGAACCCGTTGGCGATGGGTGAACCCAGGCCAGCCAGTGCAGCGGCGCTGCCGAACTCCGTACTGCCATACGATGCCGCCGCCGCAGCTAAGATGCGCGCAAATTCTTTGTGGTAGGTCGCCGCGTTCGCCGCCACCGCCTGGTACTCCTGGGCGTGCGTACCGAATAGCGCCGCAATCGCGCGCGACACCTCATCGCCGCCGGCCGCTGCGAGCGCGGTGGTCGGGATGGTTGCCGCCAGATTGCCGGCACTCACTGCCGAACCGATCTGCGCTACCTCCGTCGCCGCCGCCGCCAACGCGTCCGGCGCCACAAGCATGAATGACATCGCCTGACCTCCCACCAACGGCAACCGCTGCAATTGCGTACTCGCCGTCATAGTTGTGAGCTGACACGAAGGCGCCGGTATCGATATCGGCGACGGAGTGTCTTAAGGTTTGGAATCTACGTATGTTTCCGACTTCTGTCCGCGGAAAGGCCAAAAGTCCGGATCTCAGGGTTCGCCTCGTGTCTGGCTCACGCGGGCGGTGGAAGCTTGCCGCCCACCGACACCGCAAATCAGTGGGAACGCGTCCTCGTCGCGGCGCCGAGTCGGCCTGCGGCCCGGCCCGTATGATCGCAGCGGCTACGGCAACTCGCCGATCGTTGTCAAACACCACGCCTGCGTTGCCAGCGAGCGAGCACGCGGCGCCCTACACCGCCGCGGGCAACGTTGTTAGCCCGTTGTGACCTGCTGTTGCCGGTCGCCGGATGCAGCAACTATGCCGTGGCCCGGTAGTCTGAGCCAATTGCCAGTAAGGGAGGAAGTAATGACAGATCGCGTGTCGGTGGGCAACTTGCGCGTCGCTCGGGTGCTCTACGACTTCGTGAACAACGAGGCCCTGCCTGGCACCGATATCGACCCGGACAGCTTCTGGGCCGGCGCCGACAAGGTCGTCACGGACCTGACCCCGCAGAACCAGGCCCTGCTGAACACCCGCGATGAGCTACAGGCGCAAATCGACAAGTGGCACCGGCACCGGGTGATCGAGCCGCTCGACATCCCCGCCTACCATCAGTTCCTCATCGACATCGGCTATCTGCTTCCCGAACCCGATAACTTCACCATCACCACATCGGGAGTCGACGCCGAGATCACCACGACGGCTGGCCCACAGCTGGTGGTGCCCGTGCTCAACGCGCGGTTCGCCCTGAACGCGGCCAACGCTCGCTGGGGTTCCCTCTACGACGCCCTTTACGGCACCGACGTCATCCTCGAAACCGACGGCGCCGAAATCGGCGCCAGCTACAACAAAATCCGCGGGGACAAGGTCATCGCCTACGCACGCAAGTTCCTCGACGACAGCGTTCCCCTATCGTCGGGTTCCTACGCCGATGCCACCGGTTTCAAGGTCGACGACGGCCAACTGCTGGTCTCTCTGCCGGGTGACGAGCTGTCCACTGGGCTTCTGGCCGACCCCCGCCAATTCGCCGGCTACACCGGTGAAGCCGCGTCACCGACATCGGTGCTGCTGGTCAATCATGGCCTGCACATCGAGATCCTGATCGACCCGCAGTCGCCGGTCGGCGCCACCGACAGCGCGGGTATCAAAGACGTGATCCTGGAATCGGCGATCACCACGATTATGGACTTCGAGGACTCGGTGGCCGCCGTCGACGCCGACGACAAGGTGCTCGGCTATCGCAACTGGCTCGGCCTGAACAGGGGCGATCTGTCCGCCGGAGTCGACAAGGACGGCTCCGAGTTCACCCGGGTGCTCAACCAAGACCGCGACTACACCGCGCCAGACGGCAGCCAGTTCAGCTTGCCCGGGCGCAGCCTGATGTTCGTCCGCAACGTGGGGCACCTAATGACCAACGACGCGATTCTCTTGAACAATGGGGGCGCCGATGGCAACGAGGTGTTCGAAGGCATCATGGATGCGCTCTTCACCGGACTGACCGCCATCCACGGGCTCAAAGCCGGCGACGCCAACGGACCGCTGGTGAACAGCCGCACCGGCTCCATCTACATCGTCAAGCCGAAGATGCACGGTCCGGCCGAGGTGGCATTCACCACCGAGCTGTTCAGTCGCGTCGAAGACGTGCTGGGGTTGCCACAGGGCACCCTGAAGGTCGGCATCATGGACGAGGAGCGCCGCACCACCCTCAATCTGCGGTCGTGCATCAAGGCCGCCGCCGACCGCGTCGTGTTCATCAACACCGGATTTCTGGACCGCACCGGCGATGAAATCCACACCTCCATGGAAGCCGGCCCGATGGTGCGCAAGGGCACCATGAAGAGCCAGCCCTGGATCCTGGCCTATGAGGACAACAACGTCGACGCTGGCCTAGCCGCCGGGTTCACCGGCCGCGCGCAGATCGGCAAGGGCATGTGGACGATGACCGAACTAATGGCGGACATGGTCGAAACAAAGATCGCCCAGCCCCGCGCCGGTGCCAGCACCGCCTGGGTCCCCTCGCCCACTGCCGCCACCCTGCACGCGATGCACTACCACCAGGTGGACGTCGCCGCGGTGCAACAGGAACTGGCCGGCAAGAAGCGCGCCACCATCGAACAATTGCTGACCATACCGCTGGCCAAGGAACTGGCCTGGGCTCCCGACGAGATCCGTGAGGAGGTCGACAACAACTGTCAATCCATCCTTGGCTACGTGGTCCGCTGGGTCGACCAGGGTGTCGGCTGCTCGAAGGTGCCCGACATCCACAACGTGGCGTTGATGGAGGACCGCGCCACACTGCGAATCTCCAGCCAGTTGCTGGCCAACTGGCTGCGCCACGGTGTGATCACCAGCGAGGATGTGCGGGCCAGCCTGGAGCGGATGGCGCCGTTGGTAGATGAGCAAAACGCAGGCGACGCGGCATATCAACCGATGGCACCCGACTTCGATGACAGCATCGCCTTCCTGGCCGCGCAGGAGCTGATCTTGTCCGGGACGCAGCAGCCCAACGGCTACACCGAGCCGATTCTGCATCGCCGTCGTCGGGAGTTTAAGGCTCGCGCCGGTGGGTGATTGCCGCTTGACATCCGGCAACCATCGACGGAGAGGACGCAGAAGCCGGTATGGGTAGGCACAGCAAGCCCGACCCCGAGGAATCCGCTGATGAACCGTTCGACGACCATGCTGTGGAGCATCAGGACTGGGGCTACCCGGTAGACGACCACCGCGGTGGCGAGGGTCTCGGATTCCCTGCGTCCGCTGCCGAGCCGCCGGTTACCGAGTTCTGGCCGCACGTCGATGACCAGGCCGACGCCGGGCCCTTCTCCAGCGAGACCGAGTACCCCGACTTTCCGCCGCACCCGGCCGGCACGGAGCCAGCGAGTTCGGAGCCTACTGGGGCAGCCCCGCCGCCCCTGTTCCGCTCGGGACATCGGGGACTCGGCGACTGGCAGGGCGGCCACCGCAGCGAAGGCGGCCGCCGGGGAGTCAGTATCGGCGTCGTAGTGGCCCTGGTCGCCGTGGTGGTCGTGGTGGCCGGGGTGATCTTGTGGCGCTTCTTCGGTGACGCGTTGTCTAACCGTTCCCACAGTGCTGCCGCACGCTGCGTGGGCGGCAAGGACACCATCGCTGTCATCGCCGACCCCTCGATCGCCGATCACGTCAAAGAGTTCGCGGACAGCTATAACGCATCGGCCGGCCCGGTCGGTGACCGCTGTGTGGCAGTGGCGGTCACATCGGCCGACTCCGACGCCGTCATCAATGGCTTCATCGGCAAATGGCCGAACGAACTGGGTGGCCAGCCGGGATTGTGGATTCCGAGCAGCTCGATCTCCGCGGCGCGGCTTGCCGGGGCCGCGGGTAACCAAACCATCAGCAATAGCCGCTCACTGGTCACTTCGCCGGTGCTGCTCGCCGTCCGGCCGGAATTGCAGCAGGCGCTCGCCAGCCAGAACTGGGCGGCGCTGCCCGGCCTGCAAACCAACCCGAACTCGTTGGCCGGCTTGAACTTGCCGGCCTGGGGATCACTGCGGCTGGCTATGCCGATGGAAGGCAACGGCGATGCCGCGTACTTGGCCGGCGAGGCGGTGGCTGCCGCTTCGGTACCCGCTGGTGCGCCGCCAACGACGGGTATCGGCGCGGTGCGCACGCTGATGAGCGCGCAACCCAAGCTTGCCAACGACTCCCTGACCGAGGCGATGAACACGCTGCTCAAGTCCGGCGATGTGGCTGCGGCGCCGGTGCATGCGGTGGTCACCACCGAACAACAGCTATTCCAGCGCGGCCAGTCACTTTCGGATGCCAAGAGCACATTGGGTTCCTGGTTGCCGCCGGGGCCGGTTGCGGTCGCTGACTATCCGACGGTGCTGCTCAGTGGTGGATGGCTGTCGCAGGAGCAGACCACGGCGGCCAGCGCCTTCGCCAGGTATATGCACAAGCCCGAGCAACTGGCCAAGCTGGCCAAGGCCGGTTTCCGAGTTGACGGTGTCAAACCGCCCAGCAGCCCAGTCACCAGTTTCCCGGCGTTGTCTTCGACGCTGTCGGTGGGTGACGACTCCATGCGCGCGACGCTGGCCGACAGCATGGCCGCGCCGTCGAGCGGGGTGGCCGCGACCATCATGCTCGACCAGTCGATGCCCAACGACGAGGGCGGCAAATCTCGGCTTACCAATGTCGTTGCGGCGCTTGAGAACCGGATCAAGGCGATGCCGCCCAGTTCGGTCGTCGGACTGTGGACATTCGACGGCCGCGAGGGTCGATCCGAGGTGCCGGCCGGGCCGCTGGCCGATCCCGTCAACGGCCAGCCACGCACTGCGGCATTGACGGCCGCGTTGGCCAAGCAATACTCCTCAGGCGGCGGCGCGGTGTCGTTCACCACGCTGCGCTTGATCTATCAGGAAATGCTAGCCAATTACCGTGCTGGCCAAGCTAATTCGGTGTTGGTGATCACGGCCGGGCCGCACACCGACCAAACTCTCGACGGGCCGGGGCTGCAGGATTTCATCCGCAGCAATGCGGACCCGGCCAAGCCCATCGCGGTCAACATCATCGACTTCGGTGCCGACCCCGATCGGGCAACCTGGGAAGCGGTCGCACACCTCAGTGGCGGTAGCTACCAGAACCTGGCGACGTCGGCCTCCCCCGACCTAGCGACGGCTGTCAACATGTTTTTGAGCTGACCTGCCTGCTCCAGCGGGCTGACGCAAGCTGAGGTGCGTAATGAACGTCGATTTCACTCCCGATCCGGCGCTGTATCCATTCGAGTCGCGCTGGTTCGACAGCTCACAGGGGCGCGTGCATTACATCGACGAGGGTGATGGCCCGCCGATTCTGCTGTGCCACGGCAACCCGACGTGGAGCTTCCTGTACCGCGACATCGTTGTGGCGTTGCGGGAGCGCTTCCGCTGCATCGCGCCGGATTATCTCGGATTCGGGCTGTCCGAGCGCCCGTCGCAGTTCGAGTACAAGATCGACGGGCATGCCCGGGTGGTCGGCGAGTTCGTCGATCATCTCGGCCTGGACGGCTATCTGACGATGGGGCAGGACTGGGGCGGACCGATCAGCATGGCGGTCGCGGTGCAGCGCGCCGAAAGGGTGCGCGGCATCGTGCTGGGCAACACCTGGTTCTGGCCGGCGGACACGCTGACGATGAAGACGTTCAGCAGGGTGATGTCCAGCCCGCCAATGCAGTACGCGATTTTGCGGCGCAATTTCTTTGTGGAGCGGTTGATCCCCGCTGGAACGGCGCGCCGGCCGAGTGCCACGGTGATGGCGCACTACCGGGCGGTGCAGCCCAGCGCCGCGGCACGACGTGGCGTAGCCGAGATGCCCAAGCAAATCCTGGCGGCCCGTCCCCTCCTGGCACGGCTTGCCGGTGAGGTGCCGGCCACGCTGGGGGCCAAGCCCACCCTGTTGGTCTGGGGGATGAAGGACGTCGCGTTTCGGCCCGCAGCGATGACTCCCCGGATGCGTGCGACTTTTCCCGATCATGTCCTGGTGGAGCTGCCTAGGGCCAAACACTTCATCCAGGAAGACGCCCCCGACCGGATCGCCGCGGCGATCATCGAGCGGTTCGGCTGAATCCGATCCGCTGAGCGCGTCGGCAAGAATTCACCCCACGAGAATTCAGGCAAAGGCCTCCAGCGGCGGGCACGAGCAGATCAGGTTGCGGTCCCCGTAGGCGCCGTCGATGCGACGCACCGATGGCCAGACCTTCGGTCGAAATGCGGTGCCGAGTGGGTAGGCGGCCTGTTCGCGGGTATACGGGTGGTCCCAGTCGGATGCCAGCAGGCACTCGGCGGTGTGCGGTGCGCCGCGCAGCGGATTGTCTTCAACAGGCCACTCCCCGGCACCGACCCGATCGATCTCGGCGCGGATGCCGATCATCGCCTCGCAGAAGGCGTCCACCTCGGCCAGGCTCTCGCTCTCGGTGGGCTCCACCATGAGCGTGCCGGCCACTGGAAAGCTCATGGTCGGCGCGTGAAAACCATAGTCCGCCAACCGTTTCGCGACATCGTCGACAGTGATGCCGGTTGATTTGGTGATACCGCGCAAGTCCAGGATGCACTCGTGGGCGACCATTCCGTTCTCGCCGGTGTACAGCACCGGGAAATACTCGTCGAGACGGCGCGCAATGTAGTTGGCCGACGTGATCGCGGTCAGCGATGCCGCCCGCAGACCCTCGGCGCCCATCATCCGGAGGTACGCCCAGGTGATCGGCAGAATCGAGGCCGACCCGTACGGTGCCGACGACACCGGGTAGCCCTTGGGCAGCTCAGGCGCGAACGGGTGGCCAGGCAGGAACGGGGCCAAGTGCGCCCGCACCGCGACCGGTCCGACTCCCGGGCCACCGCCGCCGTGCGGGATACAGAACGTCTTATGCAGGTTCAGGTGGCTGACGTCGCCGCCGAACTTGCCCGGCCGGGCCAGGCCGACCAGGGCGTTGAGGTTGGCCCCATCGACGTACACTTGGCCGCCGGCGTCGTGCACGGCGGCGCAGATCTCGGCGATATCGTGCTCGTACACGCCGTGGGTGGACGGGTAGGTGATCATCAGCGCCGACAGCCGCTCGGCATGTTCGCCAACCTTGGCGCGCAGATCATCGAGGTCGACGTCACCGTTGTGGTGGCAACCCACCACAACCACCCGCATGCCGGCCAAGGCCGCCGACGCGGCATTGGTGCCGTGCGCACTGGATGGGATCAGGCAGATGTTGCGGTGCGGTTCGCCCCGGCTGGCGTGGTACTCGTGGATCGCCAATAGGCCGGCGTACTCGCCCTGCGAGCCCGCGTTGGGTTGCAGCGACACCGCGTCATAGCCGGTGAGCAGCACCAGCCACTGCTCCAGGTCGGCAATGAGTCGACGCAGCCCCGGGGTGTCAGACGCCGGAGCAAACGGATGCTGACGCCCGAATTCGGGCCAGGTGATCGACTCCATCTCGGCTGCCGCGTTGAGTTTCATCGTGCATGAGCCGAGCGGAATCATGCTGCGGTCCAAGGCAATATCCTTGTCCGCCAGCGCACGCAGGTACCGCATCATCGACGTCTCGGTGCGGTATTCCCTGAACGCCGGATGCGTCAGGAACTCCGACGTCCGCGCCGCGATATCCGGCCCGTCGAAGGTCTCCCCCGCCGTCGCCACGTCGAACGCGGCCAGCACGGCCCCGACGTGCTCGGCGGTGGTGGCCTCGTCGCACGCCACCGAAACGTGGTCGTCGTCCATCCGCCAGATGTTGATTCCGCGCTCCTTGGCGGCGGCCTGGATGTGCGTCGCCCGGCCGGGCACCCGGGCTAGCACGGTGTCGAAGAACGCCTGGTGCACCACGTCTATCCCGGCGCCCGACAGGCCGGCGGCCAGGTTGCGCGCGTGCGAATGCACCCGGCGTGCGATGCCAGTCAGCCCTTCGGCGCCGTGGTAACTGGCGTACATCGCCGCCATCACGGCCAGCAGCACCTGCGCGGTGCAGATGTTGCTGGTGGCTTTGTCGCGGCGGATGTGCTGCTCGCGAGTCTGCAGGGCCAAGCGATACGCCCGCGTGCCGTCACTGTCTACGGATACGCCGACCAACCGACCGGGCAACTGGCGGGCATGGTTGGCGTGCACCGCCAGGTACCCGGCGTGCGGGCCGCCGAATCCCATTGGCACACCGAACCGTTGCGTGGTGCCAAACGCGACGTCGGCGCCTATCTCGCCGGGCGGCGTGATCAGCGTCAACGCCAACAAGTCGGCGCCGACGGCGACCAGGGCGCCGCGGTCGTGGGCCTGCGCCACCAGGGGGGACCAGTCGGTGATCCGGCCGCTGGCCCCGGGCAGCTGGGTGATGACGCCGAAGAAGTCGCCGTCCGGTAGCCCCGCGCGCAGGTCGGCGGTGACGATCTCGATGCCCAGCGGCTTGGCGCGGGTGGCCAGCACCGCCGCGGTCTGGGTGAAGACGTCGGCGTCGACGGCCAGCCTCTTGGCGCCACCGCGTGCCGCGCGTTGCATCAAGGTCATGGCCTCGGCGGCCGCGGTGCCTTCATCGAGCATCGACGCGTTCGCGATTTCGAGGCCGGTGAGATCGGTGACCAGGGTCTGGAAGTTCAGCAAGGCTTCCAGCCGACCCTGACTGATCTCCGGTTGGTACGGCGTGTAGGCGGTATACCAGGCCGGGTTTTCCAGAATGTTGCGCAACAGCACCGGCGGCGTGAACGTGTCGTAGTAGCCCTGCCCGATCATCGATACGGCAACGGTGTTGGCGTCGGCCAGCGCTCGCAGCTCGGCCAGCGCCTCCGCCTCGCTGGCGGCCGCTGGCAGCCGGTCCAAACCCGGTGCGGCGCCGCTGTCGGTGAGCTTGTCGAGGATGCCCGCCGGGACCGCCTTGGCCGCCACGTCATCGAGCGAGTCGACACCGATGACCGCCAGCATGGTTTCGACTGCCCTGCTATCCAGGCCGATGTGCCGGTCGGCGAAGTTCGGCTGGCTGTTGGATGTGTTCGGTTCGGGCATTCCGGACTCCTGACGCTCGGTGGGACCGCAACGTCATCGGCATGACGCTGTGGTCCTCTCCCTCTGTCGTCCACCCGAGCCGGGCGCCTGAGAGATTCGACAACCTGACCCGGCTGCCTTTCCCCATGGGCGGGCAAGCCGACTGATCGGCTTACCACTTTCCAGAGGCATCGGGGCCCCACGCGGTCCGGGTGCCTGAGAGGTTGACGGAGAGGTGTTGCTCCTTCGGCGTCCGTAACTGGCGGTCACGGAACTCTCCCGCGCGAGGGCGATGCGTATCCAACTTTACCTGCGCGACCTGGCCAAGGACGAATCAAGACAAATCAAAGAGTTCAAAGCATGCGGCTCGGCAGTTGCCGAACACGATGGCGCGGCTAGCCGATCTTGCGGTCGCGATGCTTGCGCCGGGAAGCCAGTTCGTCTTCGGGTGCAGCAATCGACTCGCCGCCATCGGCGCGTTCACCGTGGAAGTCGGCAATAACGCCCGTCAGCTCACGCATTGCGCCGGAGACGGCAATACCGAAGACACCCTGGCCGCCTTGCAGAAGGTCGACGACCTCCTCGGCCGACGTGCACTCGTAGACGGTGGTGCCGTCGGAGAACAACGTGATGTTGGCCAGATCCTGGACGCCGCGCTGGCGCAGATGGTCGACGGCAACCCGGATGTTGTGCAGCGAGATGCCGGTGTCAAGCAACCGCTTGACGATCTTGAGAACCAAGATGTCCTTGAACGAGTAGAGCCGCTGGCTGCCGGAGCCTGCCGCGCTGCGGATCGACGGGACAACCAACGATGTGCGTGCCCAGTAGTCGAGCTGGCGGTAGGTGATCCCGGCGATCTGGCAGGCGCTCGGCCCGCGGTAGCCCACCAACTCGTCGGGAACGGAATCGTCGGGGAACAGGCCGGGCTGCACGGGCTCGCTCGCTGCGACAACACCGTCGCTACCGTTGCTAGCGGTGTCCGTGTGGTCAGCAAGGTCCAGCTGGTCTTGACGTGGCTGCTCGCCCACCGTGCTTCCTCTCGCCAATCGCGCTCTTGTCACTAGCTGCGTTACTGGCTGCCCCCGACAGCCATCTGCTTAGGGCCCGAGTGTTAGAGAGCATACGCTGTTCGATGGTCGCGATGCTCCCGGTTAACTATCAAGTCGTGATTAAGTATCGCGGTCGCCGGGCTCATAGCGGGCTAACCGCCAGGCGTGTCGACAATTGCAACGTGAGATGAGACGCGGCCGTGACTTTGCTGCCCCGCGAGAAGCGCGGCATAGCGGGGGCCCGCCGTTCGGCGCACATCGGCTGCCTGGCCAGCTAGGTGGCCTTGAAATCGTCGGGTGACACGCTGTCGAGAAACTCCTTGAACTTCTCCACCTCATCCTCGCGAACGGCGGTGTTCGCCTCCTCGTCGCTTTCGTCGGGAATCAGCAGACCGGCCTGGGCGAGCACGGCCTCCTCGACGTAAATCGGAACGCCCACCCGCAATGCGATGGCCACCGAATCCGAGGGGCGGGCAGACACCTTGATGTTGCGGTCGAAGATCAGATCCGCGTAGAAGGTGCCTTCCTGCAGGTCGACGATGCGGACCTCCTTGAGCGAATGCCCCAGTGCAGCAATGAGATCCCTGATCAGGTCATGCGTCAGCGGACGTGGTGGCTCGACACCTTGCTGCTCCAGCGCGATGGCGGCGGCCTCCGACTGGCCGATCCAGATCGGCAGGTATCGGTCACCGTTGGCCTCGCGCAATAACAACACCGGCTGGTTCTGCGGCTGCTCGACGCGAATGCCGACAACACGAACTTCACCCATCAGTGTCTGCCCTCCGCACATGCCACCATCTCCGACCCAAGCTTGGCGCGACGACGCGGTGAGCGCCGCGCCGCTCCCGTGACGTCGAACACCAAGCTGTCGAACGAAGTCTAGTCCTCAGCGGTGAAGAACGTCGCGAACGGCAGATTTGATTAGCGAGGTGTGCAAAGTGATGGCGAGTGCGGCGACCTCACGGGCCAAGTCGTCGGCGCGATCGCGGGCACCAGCCTTGCCTAGCGGCCCCGCAATCTGGGCGATCAAGTCAGACTGCCGGTCGGCCGCGGAGCGGAAGGCGCGTAGATGCCGCGGCTCAACCCCGTACTCGGCCAGCGCTCGTGCGCATTGCAGGATCACGACGGAGTGTTCGTCAAAGAAGCCGCCCGGTCCAGTGGTGATCACACCGGCTTTGAGCAGGGCCGTCAGCAATTCGTCGGCCACTCCCGAGCGTTCTAGGAGGTCTTCCCGACTCAGCCGGATACGGGTCGGCGACACCGCTGCAGTATCCGACCCGACGGCACCCTTGCCGGCTACCGGCACCAATCGCGGTACGACGTAAGGGGATCCGAATGGCGGCAACTCACCGTCGGGCTGGGCGTCCAACTGCGCCCTGATCACCTTCAGCGGCAGGTAGTGATCCCGCTGAGCGGTGAGAATGAATCGGAGCCGCGCACAATCGTACGCGGTGAATCGCCGGTACCCCGACGCCGCCCGCTGCGGCGTCACCAGCCCCTCGGCCTCCAGAAAACGAATCTTGGAGATGGTCACATCGGGAAAATCCGGTCGTAGCAGGTCCAGGACCGCCCCGATCGACATCCCGGCCAGTCCGGGGCTATCGGGCGCGGTCACGGGCCTCCGGTGCCCCCATCGGCCTCGCCTTGCTTGGGCCCGGTCAAGAACACCAACCGAAATTTGCCGATCTGGACTTCGTCGCCGTTCGCCAGCACCGCCGAATCCACTGGCTCGCGGTTGACGTAGGTGCCGTTGAGGCTTCCGACGTCGACGACATTGAATTCGTGGCTTTCCAACCGGAATTCGGCATGGCGACGGCTCACGGTGACATCGTCGAGAAAGATGTCGCTGTCGGGATGCCGGCCGGCGGACGTGATGGCCTGGTCGAGCAGGAACCGAGACCCAGCGTTGGGGCCCCGTTTGACCACGAGCAACGCCGAGCCCGCGGGGAGCCCCTCCACCCCGGACACCGCGCTCTCGGCACCCGCCTGCGCGGGAGCGTCCAGCTCGTTGAGGAAGTCTGCACGGAAGACGGAGGTCGTCTCTACCGTAACTTCATCAGAGGTCGTGTCCTTCTCAATATCGGGGTCCATGTCCGTCACCCGCTGCTCCTCACTGGCCGCTGTGGCGTTGTCTGACCGGGCCCGTTCGGCCGGCTTCCCACTAACTCTTCACCGCCCATTATTGCCCTTACTACCTTCTCGTGCTGATGTCTCGACCGTACCGCGCACGGGTCGGCAATGCGCTCAACCCTGGCCCGCGTCGTCGCGGGTGACGCTGGCAGGGACACTAGCAATTGTCATTCGGTCAGTGTGCCGCGGTAGGCCTCCGCGTCGAGCAGCGTCGCTAAGGCTGAGTCCAGGGCGGCGACATCCGAGCTGTCGACCTGGATGTCCAACAGCCAGCCCGCCCCGTAGGGGTCGGAGTTCACCAATTGCGGGGTGCCGTCCAGGTCGCTGTTGACCGCAGACACTGTGCCCGAAATGGGCGCGTAGAGATCCGACACAGATTTCGTCGATTCCACTTCGCCGAAGGTTTCGCCGGCGGTGATCTCGGTGCCGGCGGCGGGCAGCTGAACGAAGACGACATCGCCAAGTGCCGACTGGGCAAAGTCCGTGATCCCCACCCGTACGGTGTCGTCGCTGCTGCGGCGAATCCACTCGTGTTCGGCGGTGTAGTGCAGATCGGACGGGATATCGCTCACGGTAATCCTATTCTGGTCGGTTTGGAGTTGGGTGGTTCACTTGCCGGGCTGAGCGTATTGGTGCTGTTTTGGTTGCCGCAAGGCGGTTACGTCCACTCGGTCGGCCTGCTGCACCGACATCCGCGCGCCAACACGTTTAACGCTGTCGTCGGCACCACCGGGAATGTTCATCGCCGCGGCCAGCGTGGGTGGATCACCAATCGCCAGAATCAAATACGGCGGGGACAGCGTTTTGGTGTCGACGGTCAGCGAGCCGGGAACGCCGACAACCCAGGTGTCAACTCCGACCCGCACCGACTGCTGCGCATCGTTGATCTGGATTGCCTCGGCTCCGGCGGCACGCAGCTCGTTGATCACGTCGATCATCACTTCGGGCGCCACTCCGGGGCCTGGATCATCGATGGTTACCCTGATGCCTGGCCCAGTGGCACCCACGGCGCCGACCAGGATGGACAACGCGGCCAATCTGGCCTGGGCGCTTTCTATGGCTGCCTGATCGGTGTTGCCGGATGCCTGCAACGCGTTCAGCGTGTTCTGAAGTTCGGTCACTTCGGCGTTCAGCGTGGCCTCGCGTTGCCGCAACGAATCCAACAACACCAACAAGTCTGCGGGACGCGCCGTTTCCAAGGCATCGCCGGACTCGGTCTGACGGACCTGGGTAACTATGGCAACCCCAAGTACCAGGCACAACACGATCGCCAGCGTCCCGAACACGAGCCGGGAACGACCACCCCGCAGCGTCTCGGTCATTCCGGTCGGGGGACGCGGATGATCGGCCGATAGCTCGTGACGGCCACGCCGCCCGGTTTCGTGGTCTCCTGCGTCGGCTTGGGGGTGACCGTGCTGGGTTGCCGCGGCGCGCGTTTCAGCCCCGGCGGGCTCTGGGGCGGCGTCTGGGCGATTCTCGCTCACGTTGATCTCATCTCCGTCATGCGCCGAACAGCCGCCGCCGCAGAGCGGCGGTGTTGCCGAAGATGCGGATGCCCAACACCACGATGATCGCGGTGGACAACTGTGTGCCGACGCCCAGTTGGTCACCGACATAGACGATCATGGCAGCCACCAAGACGTTGAACACGAACGAAACCACAAAGACCTTGGGGTCAAAGATGCGCTCGAGATAGGCGCGCAGCCCGCCGAACACCGCGTCGAGCGCCGCGACCACTGCGATCGGCAGATACGGCTCGATGGCCTCGGGCACGCCGGGATGGAAAACCAAACCCAGCACGATTCCTATGGCAAGTGCTGCGATACCGATCATGTGCGCCGGAATCCCGTCCGCATTTCTCCCCCCATCGAAATCTTTTCCACGAGTACTTCTCTCACTAGGGCCCAATCTGTTTGGCGAACTTGACATCCCGGACCGCTCCGGCAGGCAGCGCAAGACCGTCGCCGACGTTCACGCTGACGCCCACGCCGTAGGAGATCTCCAGCAACCGCAGGCGGTGCAGCCCTGGGCTGCGGTCGAAGATATCTTGCATTACGTGCGGCGGCCCGACCGCAAGGATCGTGTAGGGGCTACTGGTGGGATTGTTGTCGACCAGTATCGCTCCGCCGGCTTGCCGGATCGTGACGTTCGGCCCGATCCGGGCGCCATCGACCGAAATTGCCTCGGCGCCGCTTGCCCACAACGAGTTGACGACTAGCTGCAAATCGCGGTCCAGGATGATTTGCTGGCTGCCACTCACCCGTTGTTTGGACACGTCGGAAAGATTAGGGCCCACCCCGGGGTCGGTCACGGTCACCGTCAAACCGGGGCCGATGACTGGGGTGCTGGCCGCCGCCAGGCCGAGCGCGTCGAGTCGGGTCAGCAGCCGTTGCCCCTCGGCGTCGTCCGCGAGTGCGATCCGCTGCTCGACGTCGACTTTCGCCGAGAGTGCGCTGCGCCGTTGGGCCAACGTGGCGGCGGCGGCCTGGGTTGATCGCACGCTCGTGACCAGCAGCTGCTGAGCGGCACGCACACCGGGTGCGACCGAGCGCGCCTCCGCTACCGCCGCGGCAAACACCGCGGCGACCAGGGTCGCCGCCAGAGCCTGCCACATCCAGTCGATGGCGCGGGCTCGCTTACCTCGTGGCGCCGCGGCACGGTCACGTTCGGCGGCAGCCGCCGCGTATCCGGGATCCAGATGTTCGGACAGCAGCGCGCGAAGCAAGGACGGCAATGGAATTCTCTGTGGGCGCGCCGCTGAGTGGGCGCTGAAGCCGGCGTTGGGGTCGTAGCCGCCGAGCAGCCGATCAGACTCAGCCATGTTCACCCGAGTTCCGAGCGACCGGCTGATGAGTCCGGTGTTTGAGCTTGGGCATCTGCCGCACCACCATCGTCATCTGGACGGCGTACAGCACGAACGCCCACAAATACGCATACATGCCCCAGATCAAGAATCCCCATCCGCAAGCCAGCAACACGCGGCTCCACAATTGGTCCCATTGGCCCAACAGAATGATTGGAAACCCGACCATGAAGCAGAAAGTTGCTGCCTTGCCGACGTAGGTCACCGGCAGCGCCGACAGTCCGCGGCTCCACAACAACGGCAGCGTCGCGGCCAGCAGCGCGTCGCGGGCCAGCAACGTGACGACGAACCACCATGGCACGACGCCGCTCAGCCCCAACACGATGGGGACGGTGACCATGTAGAGGCGATCGACGGCCGGGTCCAGCAGCACACCCAGCCGCGATGATTGGTTGAGCAGCCGCGCGAACTTGCCGTCGGCCCAATCGGAGACGCCACTGAACACCAGGATCGCTACCGCCCAGCCATTGATGTGCGCGACCAGCATTACGTAGACGAAGACCGGAATGAGTGCCAAGCGAAGGACGCTCAGCACATTGGGGACAGTCAGCACCCGATTCTGTGTGAGCACCGGCTTCATGAGCTGTGACCCTAGCTCGGCGACGATGCGGTCCGCACAACGGACCGAGGAGGAGGCGGGCAATCAGGTCCAGCTCGGCGACGATGCGGTCCGCACAACGGACCGAGGAGGAGGCGGGCAATCAGGTCCAGCTCGGCGACGATGCGGTCCGCACAACGGACCGAGGAGGAGGCGGGCAATCAGGTCCAGCTCGGCGACGAGTGCAAACACGGACCGTCAGCGGAATATCCCGGGCAGGCTGAGGGTAGATAGCGTGTCATCGGACAGCGGGTTGTCATTGACCATGTAGGTCCATGTCGACGTGGGCCGGGCCAGTTTGGACAGGTCCAACCCCGGCTCGTCGTCGAGGAGATTGGCGGTTTCGAATGTCTGTTGAGCCGCCTCGATGGCATCGGCGGCCAGTGACGCGAACGCGTCCACCGCCATCCGGTGAAACTCATCGAGCGGATTCTGCCGGCCCAGCGCGCGCAGATGGATGCTTTCCCGAATGTCAGCCAGGAACGCCAGGTGATCGGCCCAGCCGCGGTCGAGGTGGTACAGCATGATCAGCCGGCAAATCTTGTCGAGGCGTTCTTCGGAGAGTTCACCAGATAGCTCCGCATATCGCTTCGGCGCCAATTCGGCGAGTTCCTCACGCGCGGTTGCGGTGCGCAGCAACGTGTTACGCCGCTCGACGATGATGGCGCGCTGCTGGGCGATCAGCTGGTTGTAGCGCCAGGTGTTGGCGTGCACATCCAACAGCCGGCCCTCGGCGACGCGCTGAGCATGGTCGAGCAGACTACTCGTCCGGGGGCTGACGATCCGACCGTCCTCGTCGGTTTCCATGGGCAATTTGTTGTTGTCGAGGTTGGCCGCGACGACATCGTCTTCCCAGCTCGAGAAGAACACCGAAGATCCCGGATCCCCCTGGCGACCGGCCCGGCCGCGCAATTGGTTGTCCAGTCGCTCGGTGTGATGCCGGCCGGTGCCGACGACGTGCAGCCCGCCCAATTCGGCGACCCTGTCGTGATCTGCTTCGTCGGACCCGCCGAGCCGGATATCGGTGCCGCGCCCGGCCATTTGAGTCGACACCGTGACCGCGTCGTACTTGCCGGCCTCGGCGATGACCCGAGCCTCCTCGGCATCGTTTTTCGCGTTGAGCACCACCGCGGGCACACCGCGGCGCAGCAGGCGCTCGTGCAGTTCCTCGGATTCGGCCACGTCGCGGGTGCCGACCAGCACCGGCTGCCCGGTCTCGTGCACGTCGACGATGTGCTCGACGATCGCGTCATTCTTGGCCGCAGCGGTGATGTAAACCCGGTCGGCCTCGTCCTCGCGGATGTTCGGGGTGTTCGGTGGGATCGGTGAGACGGCGAGTTTGTAGAACTGGCGGAGCTGTTCACCGGCGGCCAGCGCGGTGCCGGTCATTCCGCACACGGTCGCATACCGGTTGATCAGGGCTTGCACCGTAATGGTGTCGAGGACCTCACCGGTTTCGGTGGTCTCGATACCCTCCTTGGCCTCGACGGCGGCCTGCAGCCCGTCCGGCCAGCGCTGCAGTTGCGCGATGCGGCCGCGCGACGCGTTGATCAGGTGCACCGCGTCGTCCCGGACGATGTAGTGCACGTCGCGCTGCAGCAGCACGTGCGCGTGCAGCGCGACATTGACCTCGGTCAGCGTGGTGCCGACGTGTTCCTCGGAGTAAAGATCGATACCGCCGAGCGCCTTCTCGACCCTGCGCGCGCCGGCCTCGGTCAAGTGGACGTTGCGGCTATCGGAATCGGTGGCAAAGTACTCGTCGGCATCCCGGTCGCCGACCAGCTCAGCGACCAGCCGAATGATCTCCAGCCGCGGCGTCTCACGGTGCGTGGTTCCGGCCAGCACCAGGGGCACCAGTGCCTCGTCGACCAGCACGGAGTCGGCTTCGTCGATGAGTGCCACATCCGGATTCGGCGATACCAGGTCGGCCACATCGGTCACCAGCTGGTCACGCAGCACATCGAAGCCGATCTCGTTGACCGAGGCATACGTGACATCGCAGCCGTATGCGGCCCTGCGGTCCTGGCTCGTCGACTCCGCTGTGATCCAGCCGACCGTCAGGCCCATCGCCTCCAGCAGCGGGCCCATCCACTCCGCGTCGCGCCGGGCCAGGTAATCGTTGATCGTCACGACGTGCACGTGCCGGCCGGCCATCGCGTAGCCAGCGGCCGCGATCGCCCCGGCCAGCGTTTTGCCCTCACCGGTGGCCATCTCGATCACGTCACCGGCGAGCATGCGCAGCGCGCCAAGCAACTGCACATCAAATGGTCGGAGCCCGGTCGTCCTTTCCGCGGCTTCCCGGGCGATCGCGAGATACTGCGGGATATCGGCCGACTCCGCGAGATCCTCGAGGATGAGCAGGCCAGCCGCCTTGCGTAACTTCTCGTCGGTGAGGGCGGCGGCTTCCTTGTCGTACTCGGCTGAAGCGGTTACCTCGGCCAGCGAACGGCTCCGGTTCTTTTCGGTGCTGGCGCCGAGCAACCGCCAGAATCGGCTGCTCAGCCGGCCGGGTTGCGCGCGGGTGGTGTTGGGCACAAACCAACGGTACGCGACCCCCAACCGGCGCGAGGGCGCGTGTCTGTACGCCGACACGCCGCAATTTGTGTACAGCTGCGGAGGCTCGCGGCGAAGGCAACAACGCCGGTCGGTGCCCGGCCCATCAGGCCAGATTGGACCGGCGTGGATAGGCGACGCTTGGGTCGGTGAGCACGTTGACGACGGCGGGCAGACCACTACTGAAGGCACGTTCGAGCGCCGGCCGAAGCTCGGCCGGCGCCGACACCAGCTCGCCGTGGCCGCCCAAAGCGCGCACAATCTCGTCGTAGCGAGTTCCTGGCCGCAGCTCCGCCACCACGGAATAGCCGTACAACGCTTCCATCGGGTGCTTCTCCAAGCCCCAGATGCCGTTGTTGCCTATCACCGAAACCACCGGTACGTGGTGCCGTACCAGCGTGTCCCACTCCATGCCGCTAAACCCAAACGCGCCGTCACCCTGCAGGAGCACAACCTGGCGCTCCGGCAGCGCCAGTTTGGCGGCCAGGGCATAACCGGGCCCTGAGCCAAGACAGCCGAACGGACCGCTGTCCAGCCAGCAGCCTGGCAGATAGCTGTCGATCATCCGGCCGGCGTAAGACCCGAAGTCTCCAGCGTCGATAACGACGACTGCGTCGCGATCCAGCAGCGACGCCAGCTCGGCGTACACCCGCATTGGATGCAGCGGGACCCGGTCATCGGCCAGCTCGGCCTGCTCGAGATCGCGCGCCGCAGTCTCGGCCGTCCGGAGCTCGTCGATCCAGTCCGGATGCTGGGCCCCACCGCCGGTGGCCAACGCCGTGAGGATCGCGGTCAGATCCCCGTAGAGCCCAGCCGCGACTGGTCGCGGATGTTCGCGTGCGGGTTCGACGCGGTCTAGCACGACCAGCTGGGTTGTCGACCCGAACACCCCGCCGAAACCCAGACGGAAGTCCATGGGTACTCCCACAATCAACGCGACGTCGGCCTCCCCCAACGCTTTCGCCCGCGCGCGCGAGAACGCCAGCGGGTGGTCGGCGGGCACCACGCCGCGGGCCATCCCGTTCATCAGCACCGGGATCCGCAGGTTCTCGGCCAGACGCAGCAGGGCCGCCTCCGCGTGTCCCCACCAGACATTCGTTCCGGCCATGATCACCGGCCGCTGTGCGGCCGCCAGCAGGTCGGTTACCCGGTCCAGTACGGCGCCGTCGGGGGTGGCACTTGTCGGCAAGTCCGTTAGAGCGCCGGGGCGCCCCGGATCGTCGGACATGGAAAACGCGTGATCCATCGGGAAGTCGACGAATGCCACACCCGACGGGGCACTCACCGCCGACAGCAGCGCCTGGTCGACGAGCTGGCCTGCGTCCTCGGCTGATTGCGCCGTAGCGGCGAAACGAGCCAACGGCGCCACGAACGGCACGTGGTCAATCTCCTGCAGGGAGCCCATCCCCCAACGCAGCGCGGGCGCGCGACCGCCGAGCACCACCAGCGGCGACTGGTTCTGCTGCGCGGCAGCCATCGCGCTCATCCCGTTGGTGACGCCCGGACCAGCAGTGAGCGCGGCCACCCCCGGCACCCGGGTCACCTTCGACCAGCCTTCGGCGGCGAAGGCGGCGGTTTGCTCGTGGCGGGTGTCGATCAGGCGGATGCCTTCCTCGCGGCAGCCGTCGTAGATGGAGAACAGGTGACCACCCGACAACGTGAAGACCGTGTCGATGCCGCTGGCTTTGAGTCGGCGCGCGATGAGCCGGCCGGCGTGAATGGTGTGGGCGGGGACGGTGTCGGTGCTCATAACCGGCAGCCTATCCACAACCTTCGGGTACGTTCGCCGAAGGATTTCTGTTGAGGAGCCACCTGAACACCTCGACTGTAAGGAGCATCGAACTTTGGGCCCGACACCGTTTAAGCCATCCATCGACTGGTCCGCCGCATTCCCGGATTCTTTGTATTGGGTCGGCAAAGCCTGGACGATCAGTGCCGTCTGTGTGCTCGCCGTGCTGATTCTGCTCAGATATTTCACGCCGTGGGGGCGCCAGTTCTGGCGGATCACCCGCGAGTACTTCGTTGGCGCCGAGAGCGTGCGCGTTTGGCTGTTGCTTGGTGTGCTCTTGCTGTCGGTCGTGCTGGCGGTGCGCCTGAATGTGCTGTTCAGCTACCAGGGCAATGACATGTACACGGCGCTGCAGAAGGCCTTCCAAGGCACCGCCGCCGGCGATCAGGTGGTGAAAAGCTCTGGTGTGCGCGGATTTTGGATGTCGATCGGGGTCTTCAGCGTGATGGCGGTACTACACGTGGCCCGGGTGATGGCCGACATCTACCTGACCCAGCGCTTCATCATCGCCTGGCGGGTGTGGCTGACGGACCATCTCACCAAGGACTGGCTGGAGGGCAGGGCCTACTACCGGGACCTTTTCATCGACGAGACGATCGACAACCCTGACCAACGCATCCAGCAGGACGTCGACATCTTCACCGCCGGGGCCGGTGGTACACCGAATGAACCGTCCAACGGGACGGCCAGCACGTTGCTATTCGGGGCCGTCCAATCGATTATTTCGGTGATCTCCTTCACCGCTATCCTGTGGAATCTGTCGGGCACCCTGAATATCTTCGGTCTGTCTTTCCCGCGGGCGATGTTCTGGACCGTGCTGGTTTATGTGTTCGTGGCCACGATCATTTCGTTCGTGATCGGGCGACCACTAATTTTGCTGAGCTTTCGCAACGAAAAGCTCAACGCCGCTTTTCGTTACGCCCTGGTGCGATTGCGCGATGCCGCCGAGGCGGTGGGTTTCTATCGCGGCGAGCGGGTGGAAGGCAGGCAATTGCGCCGACGGTTCACCCCGGTCATCGACAACTACCGTCGATATGTGCGCCGAAGCATCGCCTTCAACGGTTGGAACCTGTCGGTGAGTCAGACGATTGTCCCGTTGCCGTGGGTGATCCAGGCGCCGCGGTTGTTTGCCGGCCAGATCGACTTCGGCGATGTCACGCAGACCGCAATGGCCTTCGGCAACATTCACGATTCGTTGTCGTTCTTCCGCAACAACTACGACGCGTTTGCGTCCTTCCGCGCGGCGATCATCCGACTGCACGGAATGGTTGACGCCAACGACAAGGGCCGCGCCCTGCCCGCGGTCCTGACCCGGCCGAGTGACGACGCGTCAATTGAGCTCAACGACGTCGAGGTGCGTACGCCTGCCGGCGAGCGATTGATCGACCCGCTCGACGTTCGGCTGGGCCGTGGCGAGTCGCTAGTGATCACCGGGCGTTCAGGGTCCGGCAAGACCACCCTGCTACGCAGCCTCGCGGAATTGTGGCCGTTCGCCTCAGGGACACTGCGCCGCCCGGACGGCGACAACGACACGATGTTCTTGTCCCAGTTGCCCTATGTGCCACTGGGCAGTCTTCGCGACGTGGTGTGCTACCCGAATTCAGCGGCCGACATCCCGCACGACACCCTGCGGGACACGCTGGGCAAGGTGGCGCTCGCGCCGCTGTGCGATCGGCTGGACGAAGAACGCGACTGGGCCAAAGTCCTTTCCCCCGGGGAGCAGCAACGCGTCGCGTTTGCCCGCGTTCTGCTGACCAAGCCCAAGGCGGTCTTCCTTGACGAAAGCACGTCGGCGCTCGACACCGGACTGGAATTCGCGCTTTACCAGTTGTTGCGCAGCGAACTGCCGGATTGCATTGTGGTCAGTGTCAGCCATCGACCCGCGCTGGAACTGCTGCACGACCACCAGCTGGAACTGCTAGGCGGCGGCCCGTGGCGGCTGCGCCCCGTGGAAAAGGAGCCCGCACCGGTCTAACCCCTGCCCCGTCTTCGGTAGCTCCGCGACACCTTAAAGAATATGTGGCACTTGGACTTTCGCGAGTCTGCTACGACTCGCTTCCAGATAGCGATACGCTGCAACCACCGATTTCTCGAGTGTGACCGCGCGATCGCTCCATTGAGGTCACGAAGCGTTGGTGAGGCGCCAGAGGTCATTTGTCATCGCGATGCCGCAGGCGCTGGCCGCGGCAGCAACGGATTTGGCGAGTGTGGGCTGCGCGATCAGCAGTGCAAATGCTGCCGCGGTGGCCCCCACCACAGGGATTTTGGCTGCGGGCGCCGATGAGGTGTCGGCGGCGGTGGCAGCGTTGTTCTCCGCACACGGCCAGGCTTATCAGGAGCTAGGCGTGCGGCCGATCACTGCTCCCGGGACATGCCCTGCGCGCTCGTTGCAGCGTGCGCTCCGGCGCGGCGGCCGAAGAACGAGCCTTCACCCAGTTGCGTGCCGCTGGCGTATCCCTTGCCGTCCTGGGCGATGTTGGACGCGCATGCCCCAACCGCGTACAAACCGGCCACCACCGAGCCGTCTTCACGCAGCACCTGCCCGTCCACCGACGTGGCCAGCCCGCCCAGGGTGAATCCGGCATACACCGCTTTGCCCAATGACATGTCGAATGCGCCCCACGGCCCGTTGTCTTGCGGCGCAAGGAATTCCGGCTGCTTATGGAAATCGGGATCCTCGCCACGCGCGGCGAAGGTGTTGTAGCGATCCAGCGTAGCGGTCAAATTGCCGTGCGGAATGCCAAGTGCGGCTTCCATTTCGGCCACGGTTTCCCAGCCGTCGATCAGCGGCACTAGCGGTATCGTGGGGTGCTCCAGATGCGCCTCGTCGACGATGAGGAAGGCCGCGCTATCCGGCTGGTCCATGATGAACCCCGCTGTCCTGGAATGGTAGGAGTCTTCGGCGACGAATCGCTGCCCCAGCTTGTTGACGATGATCCCGGTGAGCAGGATCGGCGGCGGATAAGGCGGAGCGGTAATGAAGATCTGATCCATGTGCTGGCTGGCGCCGCCGGCCGATACGCCCATCCGGATACCCAACCCGTCGTCATAGGTGTTGCCCAGCACGAACGGCTTCTCGGCCAGTTTCGGGGTGTACTTCGCGACCATGTCCGGGTTCATCACGAAGCCACCGGCCGCGATGATCACTGATTTCGCCTTGATGGCACCGGTTTCGGAAAACCGTTTCCACATCACGCCAGTCACGGGGGTCGCTGGGTCCGCACCCTCCACGATGAGCTGGGTGGCGCCGGTCTCGTAGCGGATCTCCACCCCCAGGCTTACGGCTCGCTTGAGTAGCAGGTCGATTACCATGCTGGCGCCGCCGGTGTCACCGGCTACCGGGACCTTGTGGCCGCGTGGCGCCGGCGCCGCCATCTGCAGGAACGGCCAGACTCTCTCGTTGCCGGTGTACATCAACCCCTCCGTGTTGGGCTGGATCACCGCCTTGCCCGGGAAGTAGCTGCGTTCGAACTGAAACCCCAAGTCTTCCAACCAGTCAAAATGCTCGACACTGCCTTCGCAGTAGGCGCGAATCTTGGTGTGGTCCGGCTTCCTGGACACCGCGACCAGAATACTTGTACATCTCCTCCGGTGAGTCGGCCTGCCCGGTCGCCCGCTGCACGGCAGTACCGCCGCCGAGGTAGAAGTGCCCTCCGGCAAGGGAGG
This sequence comes from Mycobacterium decipiens, assembly GCF_963853665.1. Classification (NCBI taxonomy): domain Bacteria; kingdom Bacillati; phylum Actinomycetota; class Actinomycetes; order Mycobacteriales; family Mycobacteriaceae; genus Mycobacterium; species Mycobacterium decipiens. The sequence goes on along the minus strand of NZ_OY970459.1, from coordinate 2,639,090 downwards.
TCGTGCCACCGGCCGCGGCGGCGCGCTCGAGCACCAGCACCCGTGCCCCGGTGGCGGCCGCGCTGACCGCCGCGCAACCGCCAGCGATGCCGAAACCGATCACCGCCACGTCGACGTCATCCGACCAGGACGTCACGGTGTCCGCACTAACCGCCGCTGGTATCTCGGTGTTCACCGCTGCTCCTGTTTGACGTAGTCATAAAACGCCTTGATCTCTGGCGAGAAATATGCGATTTCGACATACGGCACCCCCGCAAGCGGGGCTGACACGTAGGCGAATTGAATTCCGCCGGGCATCACCCCTCGCTGCACCACAACGGCGCCATGGCCAACAGCATCGGCCAGTGTGGCTTCCAACCGCTCCGGGCTATCGGCCTCCATGCAGATGTGGTGCAAACCTGGCCCGCGGTCGCGCAAAAAGTCACTATAGATATTCTCCCCACGGACCGGCGAGATCAACTCTAACTGCATGTCGCCGAGATAGCTCAGCGAGATGCTCGCCACAAAATCGGCGGGCTTGCCCTGATAGCTACAGGTGTCGGGAGCGAAGTGGACGTCAGGTATCCGGATCCACTTTCGGGCACCTAATAGGCCGGTGAGAGCCGTTTCGGTGGAGTCCAGGTCCGGGGTGACCCACGCAATCTGTGTCGGTGACCGAACGAGAAGGTTCATCGTCTCGCAGGATAGCCCAGCTAGCCGGCGGCCAGAAGGGGCTCAGAGTGAATTTGCCACTATCGGGAGCAGCGGCATCGGAAAGCGGGTATGAACACGTTCTAGTTCTGATCGGGCCAGCCGGTCTCAGCAGTTTGTGTGCAGGGTCAGCACATCCACAAGCAGCCGTATCTGGGCATCGAATATCACCGCGGGATCTGTCACCGTGTCGGTGCCGTATTGGCCGAACACCTCCAGGCTGATCGCACCCACCACGCCCGCCCAGAGCAGCAGGCACTTCGTGACGACACGATCATCGCCGGGAAACCCGTACTTCTGCCGGATTCTTTCGAAGTCCGATGACATCGGTTGCGGTGCAACGTCATTGGTCAATCTGATGTCTCCGGTGGCAATTCCCGCAGCGATCGCATCGAAGAACGTTCCGATCACGCGGGTGCCGACTTCGACGGTTCGGTTGGGCGGTGCGCGATAGCCGGGAACCCGGCCGCCATACAGCAAGGTCCAGCTCGCCGGGTGGGCAACTGCCCACCCGCGCGCCGCATGAGCGATCGCGATGACGTCGTCGCTCCACGAGTCGGCGAGGGTGTCGTCGCGGGCCCGTTCCACGGTGTCGGCCAGGTCGGAGTCGGCGTCGACGAGCAGCCGGGTCAGCAGCTCGTCGCGGCTGGCCACATAGCGGTACACAGCCGAAGACACCATGTCCAGATCGCGGGCAATGGCCCGGAGCGACAATCCGGCCGCACCGCGTTCCAACAGCTGACGTCGGCCGAGGTCGACAATTTTCGCCTCGATCTGCTCCCGCGAGTCCCGGCGCTTGCCCACGCGGCCAAGTCTGACACAAGCGAGATCGCCGCTCTGGGCCAACGCACCGGGTATGGGCAGGTCAACGGCGCGTCGCTGGTGTGGCACGGGATCCGACGACAACGCGCTGGTGTCGTTAAGCAGGGGGCGTCACGCCGAGATCAGCGCGGACCTGTTCGGAGGTCGACCGCCAGGACACCGCCGCGGGAAAGTCCCCCCAGACACTGTTGAAGATCCCGACAATCTGCGCCGGGCCGCCGCCGGGGGCCAGGTAGACCGGGCCCCCCGAATCACCGTTGCGAGTGAGCACGCCGTGGGACATGGTGAACCACCCGTTGTTGACGCTTTCTACCGTTCCGCAGGTTTCACCGGTTCGCACGCCGAAATGGCAGACCGCTTGGCCGGGCGTAACCGTCAAGCCCGGTTTTGATTCCAGTGGACGCCCGTCCGGCAGAATGTTGCTTGCCGTGACGTTGTCGGCCAGCACAATCGCTTCGTAGTCGGCGATCATCTCGTGAGTGGCCACCGTCGAGCCGCTGGGTGTGTTGTCGCGGAAGGCCGCGAGGTGGCCGATGACGTTGTGGTTCCGGTCGGTGACCGATCCCCCGCCGCGGCAGTGCCCCGCGGTGAACGCGATCTTCAGGCCAGGGTCGACGTAGCCCAGGGTGCAGACGTGGTTGTCCTGCTGGATTTCCATGCCGGGGAACACCATGGTCGGTTCGGCGCTGGCGGTCGCCGGCGAAAGCCCGAAGGCCAATATGGCGACCGTCGCCGCACATGCACTGATTGCCAGACGGCCCACCTTCGACTCCTATCCGTCGGGGCAAGCGCCCTGCCTGCCGCCGGTTGCGGCAAAGGCGCAACTAAACCCGACGGTAAGACTTTCGCACCGTCGGGCCCCAGCGTTACCGAGACGTGGCCAGGTGGACGGCGGCGTTGGCTTTACCAATGGTCTGCGGTTCCCAGCCCGGCGGCCCGAAGACATAGGCCAGCCGGTCGCGCAGCCGCGCTGCCGACCGCCAGTCACGGGCGATCGCCACATACTCCCGGGTCTGCAGCTTCCAGACGTTGAACGTATCGACCTTCTTGGTCAGGCCGTAGTGCGGTCGGAACAGCTCTGGCTGAAAACTACCGAACAAGCGGTCCCAGACGATGAGGATGCCGCCGTAGTTCTTGTCCAGATACACCTGGTCCATGCCGTGGTGGACCCGGTGGTGCGACGGGGTGTTGAAGACGAACTCGAACCACCGCGGCAGCTTGTCGATCCGCTCGGTGTGCACCCAAAATTGGTAAATCAAGTTGAGCGACCAGCTGAAGAACACCATCCAAGGGGGCAGCCCCAACAGTGGCAACGGGACCCACATAAGAATCTCGCCGCTGTTGTTCCATTTCTGGCGCAGCGCGGTGGCGAAGTTGAAGTATTCGCTGGAGTGGTGTGCCTGGTGAGTAGCCCAGATCAGCCGGACCCGGTGAGCGATGCGGTGATAGGTGTAATACAGCAGGTCGACACCAACGATCGCGATCGCCCAGGTGTACCACCGGTTTGCTGGCAGGTGCCAGGGGGCAACGTAGGCATAGATTGCGGCATAACCGAGCAGCGCGAGGGACTTCCAGCTGGCGGTGGTCGCTATGGATACCAGCCCCATCGAGATGCTCGCAACGGAGTCGCGAGTGAGGTAGGCGCCGGATGCCGGCCGGGCTGCTTCGATTTGCTCCAGCTTGCGAGCCGCCGTCCATTCGAGAATCAACAGCAATAGGAAGAATGGGATAGCGAACAGCACCGGGTCCCGCATCTGCTCGGGCAGCGCCGAGAAGAACCCTGCGACGGCATCCACACCAGACAGACTACGACTCCCCGTGCGCGCCCGGTGACGATTGACTGTCGAGCTGCTCGCCCCGGTCGGGTCGCGCGGTAGACACTGATGACTGCGATGGACCACCGGATGCCCAAACCCAATTTTGCCCAGCGGCTGCTGCGCGCCTCTGGTGTCCGGAATCGGCTGTTTCCGGCTGCCAAGCTGGACCACTGGGCCGCCCATCCGCGCCCGCCCTACCGCGGTCGGCCGCCCCGGCGGGTGCGCAAGAAGATCGACGTGACCCGGGAAGATCTCAACGGCCGTCCGATCTACCAGGTCAGTCCCCGGCTGGGCGACGGGGACGAGCCGGCGGGTCACCTGCTCTATTTGCACGGCGGGGCATACGTGTTGGATCTGCTGCCGCATTTTCATTGGCCGGCCATCGCGAAGGTGACCACCACCGTGCGCCGGACGATCACCGTGCCGATTTACCCCATCGCCCCCGAACACAGCTACCGCGAGGTGTTCCCGTTCCTGCTCCAGGTTTACCGCCGGATCCTGAGCGCCCGCGACCCGAGTTCGATTGCCTTCATGGGCGATTCGGTGGGGGGGATGGCCTTCGCGCTATGCCATGCGGTGCGCGACGCCGGGTTGCCGCAACCGACCGACGCGCTGCTGCTCTCCCCCTGGATGCACGTTGCGCTGCCGGATCCCCGGTACCGTCCGTCGCCAAGATCGACCCGATTCTTAACCTGGATGACCTGCGTGCTGCGGGCATCCGCTACGCCGGCGGCGATCCGCTGGATACCCCCCTGGTCAGCCCGAGCGTGGGACCGCTGGCGGGACTGCCGCGGCTGACGGTCTTCACAGGAACACACGATGTACTTAATCCCGATGCCCGCGCGTTTCACCACCGCGCGACGGCCGAGGGGCATGACATCGGATGGTTCGAACTTGAGGGAGGTTTGCACGTGTGGATGTTTCTGCCCGGTCGCCGCGCCGCGGCGGCACTGGCCCAGATCCGTCAGGTGCTAGGCAGTTGAGCCGGGTGGTTGTGGTCGGCTCCGGTTTCGCGGGGCTGTGGGCGGCGCTCGGTGCCGCCCGACGACTTGACGAGCTCGCCGTCCCCGCGGGCACCGTCGACGTCACGGTGCTGAGCAACACACCGTTTCACGACATCCGGGTTCGCAACTACGAGGCTGATCTGAGCGCCTGCCGCATTCCGCTCGCCGATGTGCTCGACCCCGCCGGCATTGCGCACATCACCGCCGAGGTGACCGCGATCGACGTCGACGCCCGCAGCATCTCCACCGCCGCCGGCGCCTCATATGGCTATGACCGACTGGTCCTCGCGTCTGGCAGTCAGGTGGTGCAACCCGCGATACCGGGCCTGCGGGAGTTCGGTTTCGACGTCGACACCTATGACGGCGCGATCAGGCTGCAACACCACCTGCAAGCGCTGACCGGTGGGCCGCCAACCCCCGCGGCCACTACCGTCGTGGTCGTCGGTGCCGGGCTAACCGGGATCGAGACAGCCTGCGAGCTGCCGAGCAGGCTGCGGGCCCTGTTCGCCCGCGGTGATGGTGTTAGCCCCCGGGTGGTGCTGGTCGACCACAGCCCGGTTGTCGGCTCCGACATGGGTCCATCCGCGCGGCCGGTGATCGAACAGGCGTTGTCGGCCAACGGCGTTGAGACCAGAACTGCCGTGGGTGTCGCCGCCGTCAGCCAGGGCGGGGTATCGCTGTCATCGGGTGAACGGCTGGATGCGGCCACGGTGGTCTGGTGCGCGGGCATGCGGGCCAGCCCGCTGACCGAGCAGCTACCGGTAACCCGCGATCGGCTGGGCCGGCTGCAGGTCGATGACTACCTGAGGGTGATCGGGGTCCCCGCGATGTTCGCCGCCGGCGATGTGGCCGCGGCCCGGATGGATGACGAGCACCTGTCGGTGATGTCGTGTCAGCACGGGCGCCCAATGGGCCGCTACGCCGGCTACAACGTCATCAGTGACCTGTTCGACGAGCCGATGCTGCCCCTTCGGATCCCTTGGTATGTCACGGTTCTCGATCTCGGACCGGCCGGCGCGGTGTACACCGAGGGTTGGGACCGGACGGTGGTGTCGCAAGGCACGCAGGCCAAGGCCACCAAACAGACAATCAATACCCAGCGGATTTACCCGCCGCTGAACGGACTTCGCGCCGACTTGCTGGCTGCGGCAGCGCCGGAACTGCAGGCCCGCCCCTGAACAAGGCCGTCGTCACTCTGCCTGCGCTTGCTCACCGGCATACCAGTGCACCGCGTAAACGCCCGGCTGTAGCGACAGTTCCGCCACCAACCGCTCAAGCTTGGCCGGGGTATGGCCATCCATGAGGAGGTGGGCGGTCAACGCGATTCTGTCGTCGCCGGCCTGCCCCGTGTGGATTCCGCGCAGCGTGATGTCGTGGCTGCTGGTGTGTTGGACGATATGAGCACGCACATACTTTTCTGATTTTGGCCGACATATCACCTGTACCTGGTAGGGCTGTAGGCCTTCGTCGTCTTCGACGGCGTTGTCCCGGTCGATCAGCCGGCCGAGTGGGCGCCCCAGCAGATGGATCGTGACGATGGTTCCCGTGGCGATGACAGTGAACACCAGATGCCCGGACGCGGCCAGGACACCGACCGCAGCCGAACACCAAAGGGTGGCGGCCGTGTTGAGTCCGCGGACGTTGAACCCCTCACGCAGGATTACCCCGCCGCCCAGGAACCCGATCCCGGAAACCACGTAGGACGCGACTCGGGTGGGACTGCTGTCCTCGGTGGCGACCGCATATAGCACGAACAAGGTCGCACCGGTCGCCACGAGGGCGTTGGTGCGCAACCCGGCCATCCGCGCCCGCCACTGGCGCTCGAGCCCGATAAGGGCCCCGCAACCCACTCCAACGGCCAGCCGGAGCGCGAAATCGGCGATAGTCAGCGTTTGCATGACGCCGACTCCTTCCCGATCGCAAGATGGCGGCGGCAGCTAACCACAAGTGGGTTAACAGGGGGTGGAGCTGGGGCTAACCGGCTGCGCCGCGGTTAATACCAACAACAGGGTAGGCACCTACCGGCGGCCCCGCATCCCGACACGGCTTACCCTCAGACGTGGGCTAGGTGGTGTGGGCAGTAGTGCTTCGCCGAAATCACGGCGAACTGGGCTGCCTTGTCCATATCGAATCCCGGATTCCGGATCGTCACGTCATGGATTAGCTCCAAGCCGGACTCGCCGTTGTCCAAGCACACGCACACCGCTCTGCCGGACCCGATGGCTCGGTCCGGGCTGGCATATGTGATCCCGGCTCGTTGCAGCGCGGCCAGGAAGGCCGCGTCGTCACCGCCGCCCTCGTCCGGATCGGCATAAGCTGGTCCGGCGAGGCCGATCGTGGTGCAAACGCCGAGCACCGCCAGTAGCCTTCTCATAGTTCACCATTCTTCCATTTCGAGACAGATCTTGCAGCGATCACATTGTTGGAAGCTTCGTTCCGGCGCGGGTTTTCTGTCGACCAAAGACGTTCTGCGCCAATCGTATTGACGGTTCTCAACCATCGCCGTCACCGAGATCGCCGAATTTGGTTGCCCACTAGCCCAACTGCGTATCCGAAGGCACGACTTTTGACTTGCCGCCTTTGGATAGGTGTACCGCGTGGATACCCGGCTTTTTCGACAGCTGCTCGAGCAGGCTGTCCAGCCCCTCTTGATCGACGGTGTGGTGCTGCACGCTCTCGGGCTTCTCCGATATTTGTGCGACCAGGCGCTTCAATTTCTCTGGCGAGGTGCCGTCTTTGAGGTCTTTGAACGCGGTGAGACGGCCGCGGGCGCCGGCACGGGTGAAAGCGCTGGGAGCCCCGGCGCCCAGGGCGCTTCCGAGCATGCCTGCCGCCGACATCGAACTGAGCAGGCTCCCCTCGCCGAGAGCGGCAGCTGGCACGGCTTCTGGCCCGGCGGCCGACAACGCGGCGGCGACCGTCCTGATCGCCGGGGTGGCCGCGGCCCAGCTCGGCGGAGCCGAAAACGCCCCCACCAAGGTGCCGCGTCCAAAATGCGCCGATACCCCATCTCCGGACACCGCGCTGGTCAGCCACCCTCGGCCCCAGGCCGGCGCCGCGAGCCCGCCGCCCAGCGCGTCTTTGGGGAGTTCGCCGAGCAACCCCGGCGGTTCGGCGAATTTGAGGAACTGCGAGATCGGGAAGTTGATGAGCAACCCGATGTCATTGAACTGCGTCGTGAAGCCAATTGGAGCCTTTATGGCATTGAATAGGCCCTCATACGTCGTTGCCGCGTTTGGCCCCGCCAGGGCGTCGATGAGCTGGGAGACGACGGTTGTGTAGGCGGTGGAAAGGTCCGCGCCCAGTTGCAGCAGCACCGATATCGGGTTGTTCGCGAGCAGCAGCGACTGCGCGCTGCCGACGGATTGCCCCGCTGCGGCCGCCTGGCTGGCCAGCCCGGCGGCATTGGTGATCTGCGGCGGTTCGGTGAACGGCGCAATTTGGGTGGCGGCCGCCGACGAGCCGGCGTAGCCGTACATCGCGGCGACATCCTGGGCCCACATCTCTGCGTATTGGGCTTCGGTGGCCGCGATCGCCGCGGTGTTCTGCCCGAATACGTTGGTCGCCACCAGCGTTGCCAGCTGGCTGCGGTTGGCGGCAATCACCGGCGGTGGCACGTGCGCGGCGAACGCTGTCTCGTAAGCGCCGGCCGCCGCAGCGGCCTGGATCGCTGCCTCCTTGGCTTGTGCGGCGGTCGCGCTCATCCAGGTCACGTAGGGTGCGACCGCGGCCGCCATGGCCAGTGACGACGGACCTAGCCACGCTCCGCTGGTCAGGCTGGCGACCACCGACGAATAGGCTGCCGCTGTGGACTGAAGTTCGGCGGCGAGCGCATCCCAGGACGCCGCGGCCGCCAGGATCGGCCCCGACCCCGGACCCGTGTACATCCTGCCCGAATTGATCTCCGGCGGTAACGCTGCGTACAACATGTCTTTGCCCCTTACCTGGTGGTGTGCGTTCAATCCTCGAGCGCCGGAATCACGATGATGGTGGCCGCCGCCGGGTCAGCCCCGGCCACTACGCCGCCAGCCGAGCGGGCCGCCCCACCACCACCGGAGCCGAACGCGGTAGCACCAAGTGCCCGTCCCGCCAGGCTGGCCAGGGCCATCTCACTAAACACTCCGGTCTCGCCGGCGAATGCGGCGGTCGGGGCTGCTGCCAAGTTGGTGGGTAGCACCGAAGCCAGCGTTCTGATCGCCGGGGCCGCGGTTGTCCAACCCTGTGGCACCGACAAACTTCCCACCAGGGCCGCACGGCCCATAGTCCCCGACACTTCCGACCCACCTACGGTCGCGGAGCTCAGATTCAGATACGGCAACATCGACTCAGCCAGCGGCGCCAACGCGCCGGTGATGGGTTTCGCCGGCGTGAAGAAGGCCTGAAGACCCTGCGCATTTTGCGCGTAGGCGTATATCTGCCCGAACGACAGGAACGGGCCACCGGGTATGGCGGTCAACCCCTGCAGGGAGTACGGCCCGGTGAGGGTCGCCATGATGGTGTTCCAGTTGGCCAAATCGGACGCAAGCTCCGGTGGCAACGCGGCTGCCGGCAACGACGACGGCACCGCGGTGGTCGTTGCCAGGCTTTGCAGCGCAGTTGGCAACGAGGTGATCAGTTGGGACAGCTGCGTTGTGATGTCCGAGCTGGCCGCGGCGCCGGTGGCCTCGGCTACTGCGGCCGATTGCGTGGCCACCGCCGCCGGGTTCGTCGTTTGCGGCGGCTCGATGAACGGCGTCAACTGCGACGCGGTGGCCGACGAACCGGCATAGCCATACATCGCGGCCGCGTCTTGAGCCCACATCTCTGCGTAATGGGCCTCGGCGGCCGCGATCGCCGGCGTGTTCTGCCCGAAGATGTTCGTGGCGATCAACGACATCAACAATGCGCGGTTGGCCTCGATCACCGGCGGGGGCACGGTTGCCGCGAATGCCGTCTCATAAGCGCCCGCGGCTATCTTGGCCTGGGTGGCAGCCTGCTCAGCCTGGCCACCGGCGGCCCTAATCCACGCCACATATGGTGCGGCCGCGGCCGCCATCGTGATCGAAGAGGGACCCGTCCACCGCCCAACGGTGAGGTCCTCAATCGTGGCGCCATAGGAGGTCGCCGTGGCATGCAATTCGGCGGAAAGCGCGTCCCAGGCCGCTGCGGCGGCCAGCAGCGGCCCGGATCCCGGGCCCACGTACATTCGCCCCGAGTTAATCTCCGGCGGTAGCGCCCCGAAGTCCATATCTGTTACCTCCGGTCCCCTGGATGGGCGCCATGGTAATCACGTCCGCGTAGTTCTGCCCACGAAACTGGCCAAGCTCTTATGAACTTCACCAGGTATCCCAATGTCCACCCCCCTCAATTTTGTCTATTTGACGCCTGTAGACCAGCACTTCCGGCGCCGAGAATTTGCCACGGTTCGTCGTGATTCGGGGCCATTCGCCCGCTATGGCGATCATGCTGCGCAGCATTTATTTGCGTCGCGTTCCGCCCAGGTAATCGCAACGTAAACAGTCGGTGTCACCACTCGCTGAGCGCATGTGAGACCGCTTGTAGCCACCGCATGGCGGCCGGAAATACCTGTTCACCAAAGGAATCGTTGTCCACGAGCAAAGACTGCAAGACCGATTAATGACAATCCCCATGCGTCGATTCCGGACGCTACGACCTTCATCGGCACCATTATTGCGGAATTCGCTATTTCAAAGAACCTCCCAAATTGCCATTTTCAATCACCAGCCTGCGATTTGCGGGCGCGCTGGATGAATTTTCTGAAGTGGTCGAGTTGCGAAGGGCGGTGCGGACACGCTGGGAGCGGACGCCATAGTCGGGTTTGGCTATTGGAATGCGCGGGCTCGCGCCCGATTTGCGGTCTTTCACCCAGCGGCGGGCGGTCGTGCGACGAATCTGGGCCGGAAGCCATACTGCGGCATGGCGCGCCCGAAACCTTGGCCGGCCATGGCGCCAATGGGCATTCCAGGCATACCGGCCGCCCCTGCAGGCGGAGGCGCGACCATCGGTGTGCCCCCCAGCGCCGAGCCCAAGGGGCTCGCCGGTGGTGCGGTCTCGGTCCAGCTCGGCGGCACCGACAGCTTGCCGACGATGGATGCATTGGCCGCCCCGGCGGAAACCCCGCCTGTGGAACCGAGCGGGGCCGCCATCTCGCTAGCTGTCCCGGAAGCCCCCGCATCCAGCACGTCGCCAGCCGCATGCGCAGCCACGACAGCGCCCAGTATGCCAACGAAGGGATCGACCAAGGTGCTCGGCAGGAAGAGCCCGGTCGAGGCAAGGGTGTTCCAGACGTTCGCGTTGGGCCCCCAGTTCGCCCATAGCTGTTGAAGCCAGGAAGGAATGAATGACCCGGACGACGAGAGTCCTTGCAGCACATTGGGGATCGCCGTCAATAGCTGAGATAAGGTCGACGGCTGGTTGCCGGCTGCCTGGCCGGTGGCTTGGGCGACCGCCGCCGACTGCGCCGCCAGCCCGGTCGGGTTGGTGGTCTGCGCCGGCTCGGCGAACGCGGTTAGCTGGGTAGCGGCCGCTGAGGAGGCGGCATAGCCGTACATCGCGTCGGCGTCTTGGGCCCACATTTCGGCGTACTCGGCCTCGGTTGCCGCGATCGCAGTGGCGTTCTGCCCCAGGACGTTGCTGGCGGTCAGCACCGCCAGCTGGGCACGGTTGGCCTCGATCACCGGTGGGGGCACCGTTGCGGCCAACGCGGCTTCGTAGGATGCCGCGGCGGCCTCGGCTTGTGCGCCGGTCTGCTCGGCCTGGATTGCGGTGGCGCCCATCCATACCACATAGGGTGCGGCTGCGGCTGCCATCGCTGCCGACGCCGGGCCGTACCACTCTTCACCGGTCAGCGCGGAAAGCACCGAGCCGTAAGACAATGCGGTGGCGTGCAGTTCTGCGGCCAATTCGTTCCAGGCTGATGCGGCGGCCAGTATCGAGGCGGAGCCAGGGCCGAAATACATACGCCCGGAATTGATTTCGGGCGGCAACGTGGCGAAGTCCAGTGCTGTGGTCATCGATTTGGTCTCCTCGTTAGCTCACGGCAATGACGCTGGCGGCTTCCGTGGCCGCATAAGAAGCGGCGCTGGTGTCCACTGGCGGATTGATGGCAGCGCAGACGCTGAATTGTGTTGAAATGTCTGCTATTTCCCGCGCATTGCACTCACACCACAGCGCGAAGCGGGGGCGCGCAGATCGACGATCCGGATTGAGCCGGTTCAGATCGCGGCAACGGTGCCGGGGTCGGATCGGAACGAAATGATCATCGATCTCGGGCAGGGACTATCACCGGGACTCATTTCGCTCTCACCTCCTCTCGGCCAGGGCACACGGGGATGCCGCTTAACACAGCACGAAGAGGTGGGGGCCCGACGAAATCGCCGGGCGCGGCACCCCTCTCGTCAGAGCTTTGGCACTACACGGCGTATCCGGCCGATCAAGCCGGAAGCCACTTGGGCTCAACCCTTAAGCCGGGAAGAGCTGTCCTGACCCTGGGCGTCTTTCGACGTTCGAGGTCAGTGGCCTGTATCCGTGCAGACGCCTCACCTAGCGAGGTGCATGCCAGGCAATAGTGACATTTGAAGCGAGGTGAGTCAATCGAACTCGACGACGAATGCGGCCATCCCGCTATCCCGCGGCCGGTGGGCGGGCCATGATCGTCGGCCGGAATCCGTATCGAGGACCGCTGCCGAAGCTGTGCCCGAACACGCCGGTGGCGGGCACGCCCGGAACGCCGGGCATGCCCGCTGCGGCTTCCGGCATATTCGCAGTGCTGGTCCACCCGGCGCCCGGGAGCGCAGTACCGGCATGGTTGGCCACCTGGGTGGCCGCCGTCCACGCTTGCGGAACAGACAGTCGCCCAACCAATGTCGCCACGTTGGTGCCGGCTGTTACCCCGCCTCCACTCGCCGGCGCGGGCGTCACCCCCGACGCCAACGCAGGCAGGTTGAGGTGGCCGCCTTCCGGTGCCGTGATACCTGGCAACCCGCCGGCGGACACCGCGTTGATGTCGGCCAACGCACCCGTGACGGCCGGAGTGATGAGGTCGGGGCTGACATACCCGGCCGAGGTAAAGCCGTTCACCAAAGAGGAGTTCAAGAAGTTCCCATACGGGTTCCCATCGGCCCCAGTCAGGAAATTCAGGATGTCGGAGAGCAGGCCCCCGGGCCCCGAAAGCGCGGAGTTCAGGCCGGGAACCGCGTCCAGCGGCGACGCAACCGCTACGGGTGACGCGAGTCCTTCCAACGCGGTTGGCACCGAGGACATCAGCTGTGGCAGCGCCGATTGGGTGAGGGTGCCCGCCGCGCTGCCGGCGGCCTGGGCGACCGCTGCTGCTTGGCCGGCTTGCCCGGCTGAATTGGTCGTCTGCGCCGGCTCGGTGAACGACGTCAGCGTCGCGGCCGCCGCAGAAGTGGCGGCATAGCTGTACATCGCCGCTGCATCCTGGGCCCACATTTCGCCGTATTCGGCCTCGGTAGCCGCGATTGCTGGCGTGTTCAGACCAAGGAAGTTGGTTGCGACCAGCGCCAACAACCGAGCCCGGTTGACCGCAACCACAGCCGGGGGCACCGTCATGGCGAATGCGGCGTCAAAGGCACCCGCCGCCGTCGCTGCCTGTACCGCGGTCTGCGCAGCCTGCAACCCGGTGATGCTCATCCAGGCCATGTACGGGCTGACGGCACCCGCCATCGACGCCGATGCGGGCCCCAGCCAGCCTTCGCTGATCAACCCCGAGATCACCGTCTCGTACAAAGCTGCGGTCGAACGCAGCTCCGCGGCCAACCCATCCCAGGCGGAGGCGGCGGCCAGCATCGGTGCCGAGCCCGGTCCGGTATAGATGCGCAGCGAGTTGACTTCCGGTGGTAGTGCGCCGAAATCCATTGCCAACACCCCCTTAACCGGCTGGTGCTTCGATGGTCGCGTCGGCAGCTGCGTTGCGGGCGGCCAAGGCATGGTCAACCTCCTGCGGTTGGCCGGCCGCTGCCAGCGATTTCGGTTGTGTCAGAACAGACATCGGACTTCTCCTCGCGGGATCAAGTCCGACCCAGTTACGGGCCTTGGCCGCTGTGGCGGTGTCGGGGTGCTGCCGACGACAGGTGCGTACTCGCTGGGCAGCGCGCGTCGGGTACTCGGCGCCAGCCGATGCAGACGGCGCAAAGAGCGCCGTGACCGGATCGGAAAGAAACGGTCATCGATTTCGCAAAGCCACTAGTAGTTGGATCAGTCCGGTCCCACCTCCCGTCACGGTCCGGGCACACCGAGTGCCGCCGTGGTTGCACAAAGTGGGATGGGACCACCCAGCAAAATTTGCCAGGCGCGGCACCCCGCTCGTCCGAGCTTCGGCTTCACCAGGGTATCCGCCCGCCGCCGATCCGGAAGCCGGTTTCACTCAACCCGTATCCGGACAACAGCCGTCCCGGCTCTGGCACCGGTCAATGTCCCGCGTCAATAGTGTATTTCTGCACCCAAACTTCACCTGGCGAGGCGCCGCCAGCGCCCTGATGGCACTACGGCCACCGCCAGGTCATCGCGACGGGAGAGAGCGGCGGGGCACCATCGGAAGCTCCGGTTCGGAGTTGCTCGTGGGTACCGCCCGTGTGGCTACAAGGTTAGCTAGTGACACCGACTCGCCGGGAGCTATTTCGTCTTCTTCTCCGCGACTGCGGCGCGGAGCCCTTCGGTCAGGTCGTCGCGAGTCAATTCCTTGAATCGGCGCAGCTGGTCCTCGCTGAATTCGGTGAGATCGCTGGCCAGCACCGCGTCAAGGTCCTCATCGTCTAGACGGAAACTACGATGGTCGCGGGCCTTCTCCACCACGTTGCGTACGAAGCCAGCGTTGCCCAGCAGATCGATGCCGCGGATCAGGTCGCCGTCCTCGGAGTAGCTCTGCTCCATGTAGAACTTCGTATACGACGGCAACAACACCTCGGCCTCTTCGTCAGGGATGACATCTTCGTTCTCCCGGCCCATCAGCTGGGTCAGCGCTATCAGCTCTTCCGGGGTGTAGCTGAAAAACTCGATCACCGTCGAAAAGCGCCGTCGCAGACCCTGATTCACCTCGAGCATCTTCTCCATCGCTTTGGCGTAACCCGCACCGAACACCACCAGCTCGTCACGATGGTTTTCCATGTACAGCAGCAGCGTGTTGATGATCGCGTTGCCGTAGGGGTCGCCCTGGGAGTAACCCTTCTCGTGCAGGGTATGCATCTCGTCGAAGAACACCGCCCCGCCCAACGCCCCCTCGAGCATCTCCTCGGTGTTCTTCTCGGCGTCGGCCATGTACCGGCCCAGCAGCTTGGTGCGGCTGGTCTCCACCACCAGCGGCTTGCGCAGCACCGTCAATCCGCAGAGTTGCTTGGTGAATGCCCTCGCCACCGAAGTCTTGCCAGTGCCAGGTGGCCCCAGCAACAAGGTGTGCCGCGATGTGACCGGAACCGGAAGCCCCATCTTTTGACGTGCCAAATTCACCTTGGTCGTCGACTTGATGAGCTTGATTTCCTTCTTGGCCTGCTCCATGCCGAGCATCGCATTGAGCTCGGCATCCCCCTCGGCCAAGTACTTCGCGGCCATCTCGGCATGGCGAGCTGCCTCGGTCTGAGCGCGGCTAGGCGCACTGTCCGGATCCCACGGATCGGTGCGTGCCTCAATCGTTTCCGGGTCGGTAAGGACCAGCCGAAAGTTGGGGTTGTCCAGGGCTTCGCGGGCCGGCGTGAACTTCGCATCGCGCGAGTACACGCGACGCAGCAACTCGACGGCTTCCTCCTCGCGGCCGACGTGCCGCAGACACATGCCTTGGGTGTACAAGGCGATGTTGGCCGCACCCGGCACCCGGTCGCCTTCGATTGCTTCCTGAGCGCGCCGGAAAGCCTCCTCGAAGACGCCTAGCGACGCCAGTGCCGTAGTGGCCATCGCCGCCCCCGCGGCCTTCAGCTCGGGATGACGCCACGGCGTTGCCTCGGGGAACTGCGCAAGAACGTCGGGCCACCGTTTGGTGCGGAAGTACAGCACACCGCGCACGTAGCTCACCAGCTCGGCATCGAAAGGATGGCGCGGATCCGTGGTGTCGAGCAGTTCCGCCGCCTCCTGGTAGCGCTTGGCCTCGGCGAGGACAGCCGCGTAGGCGCAGGCCAGCGAATCCACGGTGGTAATCGCTAGGCGCAGAAACAGCCCATCGGAGACCTCGGGGCGGAACTGCAGATCGGTGACGCCCAGGCGGCGGGTTTCCCATCCGAACGTCCTTACCGCCGCCCATGCGCCAGCGAGTACCTCAATACTCTGGTCACCGGCCAGCAGCCGCGCCAGCCAGGCATCACACATCCCCGGATCCCGTGTGGTTGCGGTGGTGAACATTTGGGCTGCGACCTGCGGGTTGTGGCTGGGCTGCAATCCATTGACCGAGATCCCCGACGCCAGAAGACCGGCGACCATGGCGTTTCGGGCATCTTCAGCGGCGGTCTGCGGGCGTGTCATTGCCCTGCGGACGAGCTTGTCGCGTGCTCCAGTTCCTGACCCACTGGCAGCACCAGCTCGTCGTCGTCACGCAGATCCCTGCTCGGGATGGTCAGGAGGGGACGAGGCGCGGGGGCCGGCAGGCTGGCGCGCACCGCGGCCAACTGGCGACCGGTGAGTCGATTGAGCCCGGCCGTTACCTCCTTGGGCAGGCGGGCGTCGCTGTGATAGCGCACCCACGCCGACACCATGGGCCGCCCGACCCGAGTGATCAGCCGCACCGTGATCACGGTCGTGCCGACTTCGGGGGCATCCTGCAGCCACAACTGATCCAGCGTCTCCGAGCTGATATCCGACGGTGTCACCCAAAAACTGGTCGCATAGCCATTGAAATGCTTGAGGTGTCGCCAACCGGGGCGACTCCACGTCGGCTCCAAATCGGCCAGCACGGCGCTGTCGACCTCGGCCAGCTCATCGGCCGTCAATGGCCGCGCCGCACAACTTTGCCCGTCCAGATCCTGGACCAACCGCTCCGTGGCCGCCACCAGCGTCGAGGCCAACGAATCACGACACACCACCGCAGCTACATTGCGCTGCGGATTCATTCGTAACACCAACCAGGTGAGCCGCCGATCGGCGGCGATCCGATCACCCGCTCCCTCTTCGGCCCGCCACCCCTCAGGCCCCCACTCCTGCAGTGAGGCCGACGCTTTGGCGGCTGCAACCCCGCCCCGCACCAGCACCGACACGATGTCGATGCCATCGAGGTGAATATCGAACTGCCGCAACCCGTCAGCGACCGCGGCCACCGGCAACATGGGTACCGGTGATTTCCGATGCCAATGCCGACCCGATGGGCCGTCCTCACCGCAGTCGACCGTGATCACAGAGATCAGCCGGCCGCCATACTCGCGCACCCCTACCGTGTCACGCCCAAAACGGCGCTGATAATCGATCGCTGGCGTGCATCCCGCGCCCAGGGCCGTGCCCGGATCCGCAGACCAATCCCACACCCACGCCGCCAAACCCGAGATCACGGTGATGCCGTGATAGCTGACCACCGACAACAGCGTCACCACCACCGCGAGGCCGACCCCGACCCACCACGCCACATGATGATTCCCCTGCCACGAATCCGGGCAATGACTGGCCACCACCAGGATCAATACATCAACCAAAAACACCGCGGTCACCCGCGGCCACGACAACGCCAACCCGAACCTACGCTGAGCCTTCATTGCTGCTTCCGTGTTCGCCGCATCAACGTCGCGGTACCGAACACCGCGCCGCCTATCAATAGTGCCCCGGCCAATCCCCCGGCGGCCACCCAAATCGGCACCATATTGCGGGGGGCGGGCGGCTCCGGCACCGCCAACGGCGTTGACAGTTGCTTGGGCGGTTTGGCTGGGCCTTCGGGCACATCCCAGGTCAATGCCGCCACGGGGTCGACCACACCGTAGCCGACCTGGTTGTCGACACCGCGAGCAGGTGGCCGGGCGGTATGAATCAGCCGATTGATGACTTGGTACGCCGACAACTCGGGGAACTTAGCGCGGACCAGTGCAGCCACCCCGGACACGATCGCAGCCGAAAAGCTGGTGCCAGCCGGAACCAGCAACGAATTGTCCGGACCGTCGATCGCGTTGATCAGACCGTCGTCGCGGGGCGAGAGTCCGACGACGTCGGTTCCCGGCGCCGAGATCGATACCCAGGGTCCCGCGATGCTCATTTTGCTTAGTGGTTGACCGTTGGAGTCCACCGCACCGACCGTCAAGACGTATTCGTGGAACCACGAGGGCGTCACCACCGTGGTGACGGCGTTCCAATCGCGGGGATCGTCGGGCTGCAAGGGATCAAAGATCGGGTTTTGCTTGCAGTCCTTCTTGCTGCTGTCCCCTGCCGCCGCCACGATGACCGCGTTCTTGTCGACCGCAGCGTAGTGGACCGCGGCACCCAGTGCACGCTGGTCGATGACATTGCGGGAACTCATGCACGACACGTCGGAGATGTTGATCACCGAAGCTCCCATGTTGGCAGCATGCACGATCGCACGGGCCATCGTCTCGACGTTGTCGATCTTTTGTGCCGTCTGCGGGTCTTCGTCCCCGGTGTAGGGGTCCTTGAGGCCAAAGGCCTGGCTTGACTGGCGGATGGAGATCACCTCGACCCCCGGGGCGATCCCGCTGAACGCGTCGGGCGGCGGTGCCGGCGCCGGCGGTGGCGGCTGTGACGGCGTCGGCGCGTCCGGATGCGGGTCGCGCGGGTTGTCGATCGCGATTACCTGCCGGCCACCGGAGTAGCCGGGAATCGTCACCGTGCCGCCACCGCGGTTGGCGGACGGAGCCTGTTGCGGTCCCGGACCCGGCGCCGGCGGCGGCACCGGACCTGGCACCGGTCCGCCCGGCGGAGCTTCCTCGGGAGGCGGAGCCGGAACCATAGTCACGGTCTGCGGCGGTACTGGTGAAAGGGTCACCGTCTGCGGCGGCGGCGGCTTTTCAGTCGTGGGAATGGTGACCGGCCGGCGCGGTACCGAAGGCAACGGCACCGCTCCGTTCGCCGGAGCGGCCGCGATCATCGACGCCACGATGGTGCCGTGTGCGTCGCAATCCGACAACCCGTCACCACCGGCCATCACATAGTCGCCGCCAGGGATCAGTCGCGGCAACCTGGGATGTGGGGTCACACCCGTGTCGATGACAGCGACCTTGACGCCTTCGCCGCGGCCGAATTGCCAAGCCTCGTTCAGGTTCAGCATCTCCATGTACTTCGGCTGTAGCTGAAAGTCGGTGCCGGGTAACACCCCTACCTCGGTGCAGTAGGCGTTCTGCTTCATTGGCGCTAGCGGTCCGGGCGGACTGTCAGGTGGCAGCGCGCCCGGATCGATCGTTGGAGGCGAAATTGCATACGCTGGCGGAAGGCCGGCTAACGCACCGGAGGAGAGCAGGATTGCGGCAACAGTCGCGATACCCGCGCGACCACACCACAAACCGCTGTTACCGGTACCGAATCGCTGCATAGACGTTCATCAACCACAATGCCAGCGGGAAGATCGGCATCAGGCAGAGGTATTCAATCCATTCCACAAACTTGCGGAACAGCGGACTGTAAATGGTGTTGGGCACATGTGCGGCAGCCGCCAGGCCCGCGGCCGGCAGCAACACCAGGATCGCGGCAACCACGGACACGGACAACGGCGAGGACAATTCCAGCGCGTACCGCACGACGACCGCCGCGACGATGATCACCGCGGTGCCGGCCAGGGTAATCGACTGCCAGCGGTCGACGTACGAACGCCCGCGCAACAGCAGGAAGCCCGAAGTGAATCCGGCGAGTATCAGCGGCAGCCAACGTTGCCCGGTGTGCGGATCGCACAACGAGGTCATGCATACCACCACCATGACGCCGAGTCCCGCCAACAGCCCGCTCAAGAACGACCGAGCACGTTCGGCCTGTAGCAGCACATCGCGGACCGACGCCGGCCCTTCCAAGGTTGGCGGGCCGCCGCCGGATACCACCACGGTGGTCGGCAGATCCGGCCGGGCCTCGAAGACCCACCGGCTGGTGGCGGACGGGAACACCGGAAGTCGGATACCGGCCAGCCGTCGGGACAGCGCTGGTGCGGCGTGATAGGCCACCACGCAGATCAACACCAGGGAAGACATCAGCGTCACCGCGCTTGTCGCCGCGACCATCCGCGACAGGGCCGCAAGCGTTGTCAGCGCGCCAATGATGACGATCGCGGTGTAGATCCCCAGTCGACGACCCGTGAACCGTAGGGCCAGCGCCGCAGCGACGGTCAGAACTCCAAAGCCCAACACCGCCTGCGGGGAGCCCACCGGACCGGGCGGGGCCGCTGCCGCCGCCACTGTGAGGGGCACGATCCCACTCATCAGCATGATGTCGGCGACGCGTCGATCCGCGTCCGTCTTGGCACGCATCAACAGCAGCATCGCGACCCCGAACACCACCAGGCCAATCACCGCGGCGTAGATGGTGGTCAACCATGTGTTGTGATGCCAGCGCCACCAGCCCAGCACCCCGGTCGCAAGAACGACGCCGGTCGCCACCATCCACGCCCCGACCTGCACGGCGACGATCGGGTCGATCGTGGCGAACCGCTTGCCGAGATCCGATGCGACTGCGGTGGAGATGTGTTCGATTACTTGCGACCGACGTTCGGTGTCGGCAATGAACCGGATCCACAGCCGGTCGCCGTCATAGACGTCTTGTTCGGTCAGCGACTGGGTGGCGCGCAACGGCGTGCCGTCCACGAGGCACAACACCCATCGGCCGCGCCCGGTGGCTTCCAGCGGGGTCTCGCCGAGCTCCCGGAGCCGGCTGTTAACCACCTTTAGCAGCGGGTCGGTCATCACCGACACCGGAGCGTTGGCATCCAGCAGCACACCGATCTGGACACCCTCGCCGGCCATGATGCCGACGACGACAGCCCGGGGTGCTGCGACACCCTCAATGTCAGCCTGTGGCGCGTCAGCTACTGCGGTCATCGTCTAGTACCCCCTGCCATGGCAAGTGTGCTACCCCGTGACTTCGTCGGCGCGGGGGGCTCTGTCGTTGTACTCACCGAGGTCGTTGCACTCACCGAGGCGCCGTAACCCACCGGGAGCTGCGGTTCGACTAACTCCGATTTCATTTGCCTCGCCTCGCGACCAAATCGTTGTGGTTGACATCACTTTGCAGTATTGCAGCCGATTCTAGAGCAATTTTCCTTGTTCGTATCTCTGTTACATTTGATGCTCAAACATGTTGTTGTACTTCGTATTTCATACCTGGTTGTCAAACTCTGCTGTGGGTTTTCCACTCGCCGTACGGCAATGTATCCAAAACTGTCTTTACTCCGACTTGCACCAACTGCGGGGTAGCCGGGCAGATGGCCAGCCACGCCTCGCCGGAACCAGCCGTTCGCGCCTGCTGATAAAGCGCGATGCGCCCACCGGATCCGTCCTTCAGGGACAACACCGATGCGCTAGGGCCCTTGGCGTCGTCTCGGTATTGTCGTGCGTACACCGCGACCTCGGCCGCGGGATCCGACAAGGCCTGCCCCAGCGCTGCCACCGTCGCGGCACTAATGCCCATTCGGCGTAGATCTCCGCCGGAGAAGACGTTGAAGCCCGACTCCTGCCACGACTTCGTCGCTTCCAGCATTTCCTCCAGCGGCACGTTGACCGCGTTGATCGCGGCTGGGTCAGCGTGGTGAATGGACTCCAGTCCGTCGATCACCAACGCGGCGATGGAAGCGCTGTCCGAGACCGTCACGTCATCGACCGTGATGTCATTGCCAACTCGCACCGCCGACACCCAGTGCTGTGCGCGGCGTGCCAATACCACCCGGAACTCGTTGTCGGGGATGTCGCGCGAACCCGGCGGCTGGTCCTCGTCGTCGACGACCCCGTACAGCAACTTGCCACGGGACAGCAGGGCGACGACCTCAAGGTCAGGGGCGGCAAGGACTTTCATCCGAGCGGCCACCTGCTCGTTGACCGAATCGTTGACGACGATGCCCTGCTCGCGCATGACCGCCATCCCGGGATGCTCGTTCAGCCAGTCATTGGAGTCGGTGGAAACGTACGGCCGGCACCGTAACTCAGGCGCAACATGGCGGATATCCAGCAGCGCCTGAAGCATCCAGAAGCCGTCGACGTTGACGGTGATGTCGGTGCGGGTACTCTGTTGATCCATCCCTACCTCAGCGGTCGAGTGCTAGTTGATTGCAGGACACAGCAGCACACCGGCTGGTAGGTGTGCTGCCGCGCCTGAAGTTCGGTTTTAGGCCCAGCTGGAGCCGACAGCGCTATCGGTTTGCGCCATGTTGCTGCCGGCGGTCTGCACCTTTTGGCCGTGGGCGTTGGCCTGCTCGTAGATCACCTGGAAGTTGCGACCCAACTGGCTGATGAACTCCTGGCACGCCACCGAACCGGCGCCGCCCCAAAAGTCACCAGCCGCAAGGACATCGCGAACGATGGCCTGGTGCTCGGCCTCCAACGATGCGGCCTGCGCGCGAATGGTGGCGCCGTGGGCGTCAACATCCCCGAACTGGTAATTAATGGTCATATCGATGTTCTCCTATGTGAGAAAGCGTACGCAGCTGCCGCTTTGGGCGCTAGCTGCCGAGGATCTGATGGGAGGCCTGCTCTTGCTGCTCGTAGTTGTTGGCGTCACGAACCAGCCCGTCGCGCACCCCGTGCAGCATGTTCACGATGTTGCGAAACGCCTGATTCATCTGGGTCATGGTGTCCAGCGAGGTCGCCTCCGCCATACCGCTCCAGCCCGCACCGGAAATGTTCTGTGCCGACGCCCACATCCGGCGGGCCTCGTCCTCGACCGTCTGGGCGTGCACCTCAAAGCGGCCCGCCATATCCCGCATCGCGTGGGGATCCGTCATAAAACGTGTGGCCATGTGAATTTCTCCTCAATACTGAAAATACTGAATGCCTAGATCGCCTGCCGCTATCGAAGGCGATAGCTGAATCGGTTGCATCGGCTGAGCGCCGGCGCAACCGCTGCCCCGAGAACCCCGGATGATCCCCCTCTCCGTCAGCCGGTAGCCACCGGGCGTTGCAACGCGGTACAGACGTCGAACCCGAATCGCGGTGTCAAGGTCGACGAGGTCCTCACGGTGTCCCCAAGCACGTCCGTGGCTATTCGTTCCGAGCCTTCAGCCGCCCGCGGGTTCAGCCGGCAGCGGCTGCGTTGGCCGCCTCCGTCGCCGCGTAGGAACCGGAGCTGGTGGTCAGCGTGCTGACGAACATTTCGTGGATCTGTCTCGCCTGTTGGGCGACGGCCTGATACATCTGAGCATGCGCCGCGAACTGGGCCGCCGTCAGCGCCGACACCTCATCGGCCGCCGCCGGAACCACTCCCGTTGTGGGAGCCGCCGCGGCCGCGTTCTGGGCGTCCATTGTCGTACCGATACCCTGGAGGTTTGCCGCCGCAGCGGCCAAGGCTTCCGGCTGTGTGGTCACGAACGACATGCTGTTTTCCTCTCTTGACTATCCCCAGCAACCGCCCTCTGCACGAGATTAGATCACTGCAGCGCAACAGGTTGATTTCGACGCCACCCGTTCGCAAGTGTTCACGAGCTGGCACGGCAAATTCACCTGTGGTAACGCCACAGTAACAGCGTTTGACCCGGTTAGGGGTCCAGTCGAGTTAGTCGGCGCCGAGCGGCCGCCCAGATCCGCGATTTCAGGTCGAAAGACCTCGCTGACCAGTGGTTTATCCGCCTAGCAGTCGGACTGGGGATAGAATCCTGCCGCAGTTAAGACCCGGTCGGGACGACCGGCTGAGCACCCGCTGACGTCGGATCTACCTATCCGGCCGACGGAGGGCGTGCTGTCACGCCATGCCGGAAGCCGTACCGATGAGCGAAGCCCCCAGTCGCGCGGCGACCGGCTCCCGTCAGCGGTACACCTCGAAGTAGGCCTCCGGGCGTGCTGGCACGCGCCGCGGTGGCGTTGGAATCCGGCGTGACTGCCGCAGCCCGATCCGCGGGCGCCGGAGCCGCGGCGGCCCAGCTCGGCGGAACCGACAACGATCCGACCGTCTCCGCCCGCGCCAAACTCGCCGACATTGCTCGGCCGCCGCCCGGCCCGGCAAATTGCGGCGTTGGGTACCAGGCTCCGCCCGACCCGGCGGTCGTTCCCCCGGGGCCGAACGTCAACTGCTGGCCGATTCTGCTCAGAAACTGAACTATCCCGAGCACGAAATACCCGTTCGCCCAGATGCGCGTCAAAGTCGTCCGCTCAGCAGTCGACAGGTCCCCCAGCTCGGTCAACAGGTTCTGCAGCCACCCGAGGGCTGAACCGGAGGAAATCGACGACGTCGACGCTGTCGAGAGTTGTTGGAGTGCGTGCGGCACGGCCGAGATCAGCTGTGTCGCTACGGCGGCAGCCCGCCGGTTGAGTCCGCCAGCATCGGGGCCCCGCGGTGGCGCTGTGTATACCGTCAACCGCGCGGCCGTCGCTGACGAGCCCGCGTATCCGTACATCGCACCGGCGTCTTGGGCCCACATCTGGGCGTAGTGCGCCTCGGCGACCGCGATTGCCGGGGTGTTCTGACCCCAGAAGTTGGTCGCTATCAGCGACATCAGCAGAGCACGGTTGGCTGCGATCACCGGCGGGGGCACCGTCATCGCGAACGCGGCCTCATAGGCGGCCGCGGCCGCGCGGGCCTGGCTGGCGGTTTGCTCAGCCAACGCGGCCGTCGAAATCAGCCAGGTGACATATGGTGTGACCGCGGCCGCCATCGCCGCCGAGGCCGGACCGATCCATACAGAACCTGTCAGTTCCGACAGCGCGAGTCCGTATCCGGCTGCCGCGAAACTCAAGTCAGAAGCCAGCTCGTCCCAGGTCGCGGCGGCGGCCAGCATCGGCCCGGACCCGGACCGGCATACATGCGCCCGGAATTGATCTCCGGGGGCAGCATTGCGAAATCCATTCCGAACCCGGCCAACGCTCAACCCGTGCCGCGGCCGTAGCGTGACCGACCAGCGCCGAACAACATGGGGGTTTCCTCTGAATGATCCACCGGGTGTTTGAGCATCCGCGAACGCAAGCACGGTGTTCGGTTGTGAGGTTAAATCGCCGTCCGGTTCCGTCGCTCACCCTCTTGGGTGCGACGACGGCGAAGCACGACGCGGCCAACCGCGCGCGATCGGGCCAGCCGTGCACCACGATCCGTAGGAATACAGTGCTCAGCTTGGTAGGACCGTGCTGGCGACGCTCCTCTGCCGACGCGTAGCACCCCATACGACCGGCCGCCGAGCCCTGCCTTGCGATAAAAATCCCGTCGCAGACAACCCCGTGGAATCGCCGCGTGGTTCGGCTAGCGTGATGCCGCCTATCCGGCAAAGGGTGGGCGGGCCATGACCGTGGGGCGGAATCCGTAGCGAGGACCCGCACCGGCCCCACCCGCGCCGGCCAGCGGAAGGCCGCCCAGCAGGCTTCCCGGCGCCGCCTCAGGGGCGGCGCTGACTGTACTCACCGGCAGCGGAGCAGCCCCCGGAGTCACCGCCCCGGGCAGCGATCCACCCCACACCGGAGGCACCGACAACTTCCCGACCGAAGCCGCACTACCCAGACCCGCCGACACCGGCCCACCACCGAGCATCCCGCCCAGGCCGGGCAAACCCTTGGCGGCATCCCCGGCGGCCGCGGCAGCGGCCGGCGCCGCCGTTCCGAGCAGTCCCAGCGTCTTGGCTGACTGAATAAAGTTGTTGCCCATGCCGATGCTGAAGTACGGCAGACCCTCGGTGTTATAGAAGAAGCTGGCATAGGGCTGCAGGGCGGTCAGCAGCCCCGCCAGCGATGTTGGGAAGGTGGGCGATCCGAACAGGATCTGCCACAACCACGACAGCGGACCGTTTTGCAACAGGGGTGAGGTGAGGCTTTGCAACGCCGTGGGCAGCCCGGTAATCATCTCCGTCAGCGTCGACTGGGCGGTGCCGGCCGCGGTGCCAACGGCGGTGGCCACGGCCGAGGCCTGGGTAGCCTGAGCGCTCGGGTTGGCGATCTCCGGCGGCGGGGAAAACGGCGTGACCGCCGACGCGCTCGCCGAGCTACCCGCATAGGCGTACATCGCCGCGGAGTCTTGGGCCCACATCTCGCCGTACTGGGCCTCGGCAGCCGCAATCGCGGAGGTGTTTTGACCAAAAGCGTTCGTCGAGACCAACTGCTGAAGCTCGGCCCGGTTGGCCGCGATCAACGGCGGGGGCACCACCGCGGCAAACGCCGCCTCAAAAGCGGCCGCGGCGGCTCTGGCCTGCGCGGCCGCCTGCTCGGCCTGCACCGCGGCAGCACCCATCCATGAAGCATAGGGCGCAACCGCCGCGGCCATCGCCGCCGACGCGGGACCCAGCCACCCCTCGCCGCTGAGCGCCATAATCACCGTCTCATACCCGGTCGCCGCCGAACCTAGCTCCGCGGCCAACGCATTCCAGGCTGAGGCCGCAGCGGATAATGACTCCGACCCCGGACCCGCATACATCCGCGTCGAATTGATCTCCGGCGGAAACGCCCCAAAGTCCATTGCAGTGACCCCTTAGCCGGCCGCAGCCGCGTTGGCGGCCTCGGTAGCAGCATACGATCCCGAGCTCATGGTCAGGGTGCTGACGAACATTTCGTGAATATGTGCAGCCTGGGTGGCGACGGCCTGATAAATCTGAGCGTGCGCCACAAATTGGGCTGCCGTTAACGCCGACACCTCATCGGCCGCCGCCGGAACCACCCCCGTCGTGGGAGTCGCCGCGGCCGCATTTTGGGCGGTCAATGCAGATCCGATCCCCTGCAGAGTGCCGGCCGCCGCCGCCAGTGATTCCGGTTGCGTTGTCACAAACGACATGTGATCTCCTTCTTAGTTGCCTTCGGGTGCACAAGCCTTTGGGAGCATTGTTTTCTTGATGATCTTGGGTGGACGACAATTGGGTTCATGGCGTTACCCCGCGGACGGTGGGCGGGCAACGACGCTGTGGCGGAACCCATATCGGTGTGCAAAAGCGCCGGCACGTCGGCCCATCCTCGACCCCAGCGGCAGTCCGCGCAGCAGGCTATGCGGTTCGTGTGACGACGTGTTGAGGTTTGCGCTCATCAGGTGTGCGACAGGCCGCTCGGCTAGAGCAGGCGATTTGACCCAGCTTGGCGGCACCGATAGCGCCCCGATCTTGTTGGCATGCGCCAAACTCGCCGAGGCCGCCGCTCGGCCCACACCGGCACCCAGCCCGCCAAATTGCGGCGTCGGGTACCAGGCTCCGCCCGCGCCGGCTGTTGTGCCTCCGGGACCGATGGTGAGCTGCTGCGCAATGGAGGAGAAGAACTGCGCAATACCCATCGCGAAGTACGATTGACCCAATAATCGAACGATTGTCGTGCGTTCCGCGGGGGTAATCGAGCCCAGCAACTGCACGATCCACCAATCGTTGGGATTGAGCCAGCTGACCCAGGCCGCCGACGAAAGTTTTTGCAGCAGTTGGGGTATCGCACCCGAGGTGATCAGCTCCGAGTCCGTCCCCGACACTGCGGCCGCGAAGGTCGTTGCGGGAATGGCTGCGGCCTTGGCGACCGCTGCTGCCTGGGCGGCCACTCCGGCGGAGTTGGTGGTCTTCGGCGGCGTCGCGAACGGAGTCAGCTGCGATGCGGTCGCCGAGGCGTCGGCATAGCCGTACATGGCGACGGCGTCCTGGGCCCACATTTCCGCGTACTGCGCCTCGGCGGCCGCGATCGCCGCGGAGTTCTGACCGAAGAAATTGGTCGCGATCAGCGTCGTCAACATAGCCCGGTTGGCCGTGATCGCCGGTGGGGGCACCGTCATTAGGAATGCGGCCTCATAGGCCGCGGCGGCCGCCCTGGCCTGTATAGAAGCGTGTTCCGCCCGGGCGGCGGCTTCACTCAGCCAGATCACGTACGGCGTGGCTGCCGCCACCATCGACACCGACGCCGGACCGACCCACGGCGAGTTCGTCAGCTCAGCAATCACCGATGCATAGCCGGTTGCGGCCAACCCCAACTCGGCCGCCACTTCGTCCCAGGCTGTCGCGGCCGCCAGTATGGGTCCCGATCCCGGACCGCTATACATACGGCCCGAATTGATCTCCGGCGGTAGCGCCCCGAAGTCCAACTCAGTCCTCCCTAACCGTCCGCGATCGCGTCGGCACCTCACCTCAAAAGCGGGTCCCCCAAGCGCCGGGTTCGGACCCAGACCAGCCGACCGGAGTCGATTCGCGGTGCAGCGACGTTGCTGTCCGTGTTCATCGCTCCGCCCCTCACCCCGATCGTCGGGCCCACACCGGATCTACGGCGACCGCCAAGGCCACTTCAGGGTGTAAGGGTTTGCAACGAGACGCGCTCTCGGCATCGGAAAAAGCGCCGAGCGTACCACCGCCTGTCGATAACGGCCTCGCTGCGCAACCGTTGCATAGAAAACACATTAGATTGCGCGACGGGCCTCCAGCGCCGATGACGCCAACTATTCATTCCCCGTAAACCGTTGTTAAGCCAGCATCTATTTTGCGGTCCGGCTGCTATACCCGCCACCTGCACAAACACCAACCATCGCAATGGCTATCGGATCGCCGGCTTCGTCAGTCCTCATCACTCCTCGTCGAGAATGAGCGCCATTTCGGGGCAGGCGGCCACGCCGTCCCGGGTCAGCTGCGCGTCCTCGGGCCGCACCTCGTGCTCTTCCAGGATCGAGTTGCCTGAATCGTCGATCGGGAACAGGTCTGGATCGACGGCGTAGCACTGGGCATGACCCACGCATCTGGATGGATCAAGACGAACTCTCACGGGATCTCCTCCCTCGACCGCCCAAACCACACGCCCGCATGAACCAGACGGATCGATACGTAGGTTAGC
Source organism: Mycobacterium decipiens (assembly GCF_963853665.1). Classification (NCBI taxonomy): domain Bacteria; kingdom Bacillati; phylum Actinomycetota; class Actinomycetes; order Mycobacteriales; family Mycobacteriaceae; genus Mycobacterium; species Mycobacterium decipiens. Next base: position 2,610,947 of record NZ_OY970459.1, on the reverse strand, counting down.
CCGCTTAGCCTCCGGACGCGCGCGCCGTCAGATTGGTGGGTGTTTGCCGCGCGTGCGATATTGGCTGTGTCAACACGACTTGACCCCGGCGGCGACCTGCGATAAGAACGGACACCCGAAAGAATTGAGCGCATGAGCACCCCCGGTGACGGCCAAGCCGGCGCGTTCTACCTACCGCGGCTCGAATATTCGACGCTACCAATGGCCGACGACCGGGGTGTCGGTTGGAAGATCCTCCGCGAGGCCGGGCCCGTGGTGTTCATGAACGGCTGGTATTACCTGACACGCCGCGAGGATGTGCTTGCGGCGCTGCGCAATCCGAAGGTTTTCTCGTCGCGAAAGGCGTTGCAACCTCCGGGAAGTCCGCTGCCGGTGGTTCCGCTCGCGTTCGACCCGCCCGAGCACACCCGGTACCGCAGGATCCTACAGCCATACTTCAGCCCCGCCGCTTTGAGCACGGCGTTGCCGTCGCTGCGGATGCACACCGTCGCCATGATCGACGCAATCGTGGGCCGTGGCCACTGCGAGGCGATGGCCGATCTCGCGAATCTGTTCCCGTTTCAGTTGTTTCTAGTCCTCTACGGTCTGCCGCTGGAGGATCGTGACCGTCTGATTGCCTGGAAAGACGCCGTCATCGCCATGTCGGATCGGCCCTATCCAACCGAGGCCGATATCGATGCGGCGCGCGAGCTGCTCGAGTATCTCGCGGCAATGGTCGCCGAACGCCGGCGAAACCCGGGCCCGGACGTCTTGTCGCAAGTGCAGATCGGCGAGGACCCGTTGAGCGAGATCGAGGTTCTGGGCTTGAGTCATCTCTTGATACTGGCGGGGCTGGACACCGTGACGGCGGCCGTGGGCTTTGCGCTGCTCGAACTCGCCCGCAGACCACAGCTGCGTGCCATGCTTCGCGGCAATCCCAAGCAGATCAGGGTTTTCATCGAAGAGATCGTCCGGCTCGAGCCATCAGCACCGGTGGCGCCGCGGATTACCACCCAAGTCGTCACCGTGGGCGGCATGACACTGCCCGCTGGCTCACCGGTTCGGTTGTGCATGGCCGCGGTCAACCGCGACGGCAGCGACGCGGTGTCCACCGACGAGTTGGTAATGGATGGAAAGGTGCACCGGCACTGGGGATTTGGCGGCGGTCCACACCGTTGCCTGGGTTCGCATCTAGCCCGTTTGGAACTAACGCTGCTGGTCGGTGAATGGCTGAAGAAGATCCCCGAGTTCGAACTGGCCCCGGGCTACACGCCCGAAATCCGGTTCCCGTCGAAGTCCTTTGCGCTCAAGACCCTGCCGCTGCGTTGGAGCTGAATGTCATCGGCGCACCTCGGTCGCTGCCACCTGGACGAACACACCGGTGTCTTCGGCCATCAACAGGCCCCGGCCGCGGGGCAGCGGGCCACCCTTCATCTTGCCGCGAATGAAGCCCTCGTCGGGGTCAGCGTCCATCACCAGCAGTGGCGCATTGGCCTGATGCAGTGCTCGCAACATCGGGTCGCTGCCGGCTGACGACCAGCCACCGAAGGTGCGCGTGACGATCACATGCAAGCCGACATCGGCGGCCCGGTTCACAAACGGAACAGCCTTGTGCAACGGCGAATCAAAGCCCGGTGGCAACTGCTGAATGTCGTCGACGATCAGGAAGATTTCCGGACCGCTCCACCACGACCGCGACAACAACTCTTCGGCGGACAAACCGGGCGGAGGCTCACGACCGGCCAAGGCCGCCGCGAGCTCACCCATCATCGCCACCACCCCGTCGAGGTTGTAGGCGAACTTCTCCACGTATTCCGAACCGAGCGTGGTCAGCAGCTGACGACGCGGGTCTACCAGCCATACCTGCGCGGAGGGCCGCCCGGGGGGCGGCGGCGGTGCGCTGGTGGCGCCCGGCGCGTAGAGCCGTCCGATTTCGGACATGATGGTGGCCAGTGTCGTGGTGCGCCCACATTCGCGTCGACCCGTCACCATCAGGTGCGAGTTCTCGGCGAAGTTCAGGTAGACCGGCTGCAGATCCAATTCCGATATCGCCCAGGCGATTCCGCCACCGCCAACGCCATGGCGGGTGTCCCGGGCGGCCAGCTCCCGCACCTGTTCCACACCGAACCGCGCCGGCAACCGACGCACCGGGGGAGCCTGGGCGCTCGTGAGCCGGCTGACCGCGGCAACCACGCTGTCGCACTCGAAGACGTTGTCGGGCGTGCTGCCCAGCGCCGGCCGAGCCACCAGGGTGTGTAGGCCGGCCTGCGGGTCGCTGTCCAGTCGGACGTAGTTGACCGCAACCATTCCGCGCCCCGGCTTGACCGGAACGTCCTTGGCGAAGCGGGAACGCACCAGCTTGGCGTCCTCGACCGCGGCCAACCGCAGCTCGACACGGGATCCGAAACCGCTGCGCACCGGCGGCCGCAGCTCCGATTCGCGATCGGCTGTGACCACCACGTGCACCCCGAACGAGGGACCCTGGTTGATGATCACGTTCACCTGCTCGATCAGCACCTCGTTTTCCTCGGCCAGCGCCCGGTAGTTGTCGATTACCAGGTAGACATCACCGAAGCCGTCGTTGGGTACCGGTCCGGCCTCCCCGCCGAACTTGCGGCGCCGGAACATCTCCATCGACGCGATGCCGAACTCCAGGAAGCTACGTTTGCGCTCGCGCACCAGGGCCAGCAACTCGGCCACCGTCCGACGCACACCGTACGGGTCGGTGGGACCGGCCACCTCGCCCACGTGGGGGAAGTGGGAAACCGTGGTCAGCGCGGTGCTGCTGTAGGCCAGGCAGTAGAACTGAACCTGCTCCGGGGTGTGCGTCAGTGCCGCCGAGCAGATCAACGTCTGTAGCGCAGTGGTCTTACCCGAACCGCCGGCGCCCAGGATCAGCACGTTGGCCCCGGGCCCGGCGGTGTTGACCGTCCACGGCGGCTGGTCATGCTTGTAGGGGCGGTCGATTATCCCGATCGGGAACACGAGATTCTGCGCCGAGCCATATTCCTTCTGCCAGGGGCGGCCCAGGAACCGGTTGACCAGTTCGTCGATGGCGACAGGTTGGGTCAGCGGCGGTTGCCAGAGCCGGTACGGCTCGAACTTAATCTTGCGCAGCTGGTCGATGATCACCGTCCCGACCTTCGGGGTACGGACCCCTTCTTCGTCCTCGTCCTCGCCTTCAACACGGTCCGCGTCGAGCACCTCACCGTTCGTCTCGGCGACCACCGGCTCGATATCGGGGCCCCCCACGCTCACCTCGAGAGGTGTGAACGAGTTGGTAAACAGCTGCGGGCGAATGTAATCGATGCTGTGTACCAATGCGGGCGCTTCCTCGCCGTCGATGGTGACGCCGCGTTGGAAGTAGTCCCGCCACAGGAACTCAGCCTGGAATCGGATGATGTCCTCGAGACTCTTGCGGAAGTAACCCAGACCGGCCTGCGCCGGCAGATTTACCGCGTTCGGCACCCCGGCCGCCTGCGCCGCTCCCGCGGTACGCGCTTTCAGCACCAAGCGGTAACCCATGTTCTCCATGAGCTTTTCCGCCCGGCTCTCAATGGTCTGCGATGCCATCATCAGATGGATCCAATAGGCGCGGCCCTGCCGGCCGATCGAGTCGAGCACGTCAACCGCCGTCGGCATGATGCGGAACCATTCGTAGAACTCATCGATGACCACCACGAGCATCGGCAGCGGCGCCATGTCCTGACCCCGTGCCCGCATCCTGGTACGCACCGAGTTGTACTCTTTGGCGTCATCGACACCGGCGCTGTCGCAGATCGCCTTGCGGCGCGCGATCTCGCCCCACAGCGCGTCCAGAAAGCGTTCCATCAGCGCTTGGTCTTCTTCGAGGTCGGTGATGATGCGCGACACGTGCGGCACCCCGGCGAACGGCTTAACCGCCGACCCACCCTTGAGGTCAGCCAGGACGAACTGCAACTCCTCCGGCGGATGACCGAGCATCAGCGATTCGATTACGGTTCGCACCAGCGTGGATTTACCCGAACCCGTTGTCCCCGACATGACCCCGTGCGGGCCGTCGCCGCCTTCGTCAAGCGACTTCATATCCAAGAACAGCAGTTCGCCGTTGTCGGAGCGAATACCGAACGGCGCGCGCAACCGTGACCGACCCATCGCGTCGGTGCGGTTACCCCATAGCGCGTCGAAGTCGATAGCGGCCGGTTCGTCAATCCCGTAGTAGGACAAGATGTCTCGGGCGCCAATGTGGGCCACCCGCTGGCCGATCTCTTCGTAGGCCTCGGCGAGCCGCCACTGCGCAAGCTTCTGCGCGAACTCTTCCGCCTCGGCGATGCTGAGTTGGTCGGTAAGTGCGAAGAACCAAGCCTTGTCGTCGATCACCATCCAGGTGTCGCGGTCGCGGGGCAGTGCCTCGATCACGCCGGTCTTGTCGAACTGCAACTTGCGCTCCGGAACGTCTGTCCACATCGAAGTGCCGGTCAGATCGAAGAAGGTCACCCCGTCGACGCCTTCGGCACTGATCACGTACTCCCATTGCGGATCGTCGACGTCGGCGATGATCACATGGTGCGGGGTCGGGGTCTGCGCCGACGAACTGGCGTGCCGAGGCGTGAAAGAACCACGGCCCGCAAATAGTTCGGCCTGCTCCGCGGCGAACTCCCGAACCGAGCTGTAGACCATCCGCGCATTACCCGCGGCGTCGTGACGCCGCGAATCACCGAAATGCGGGAGCCACTTCACCCAGTCCCATTGGTCCAAATCGGAACTGACAACGATCATCTGCACATGGTCAGGCCCGTGGGAGAACGCCAGCTGGCAGACGATGGCCCGCATCAGTCCCAGGGCCTGCTCGCGCTCCCCTACCAGCGCATACCAGGGTTCGACCAGCAGGGAAACCATTTTCGGCAAGTTGTACACGACGCTTTGGTAGCGCCCGAATTCCTGCAACGCCTTACCCGTCACCGGCTCCAACTCGATGTCGGTCGGCATGTTCTGCGGCTCGCCCCAGGTCACCTCGGGACGCGTCATTCCCACCCCGACACGGACCACCCCGAAGTTGAGGTCCTTGCCATCGGGCTTGCGCTCCCACATCCTGGGCGATCCCACGGCGGCCGCCAGCGTGCTGGGCGCTGGGTGGAACCACCGGTAGTTGGCGTCCATGCTGTCGGCCGACTCCTGGGCCGTCTCGCGCAGCATGTCCAGCATCAGCATGAACTGGGCGCGCATGGCATCCAATTTCGGCCGGCTCATCTGCTGTTGGCCGCCGCCCATGCCGCGGAACATCATCATCATGATCCCCACCATCATGAAGAGGGGGAAGATCGAGCCGACACCACCGAACACGTGCGAACCGCTGGCGAAGACCATGGCCACCATGCCGCCCAGCAGGCCGACCACCACGACGCCAACCACAATCAGCCACCAGGGCTTGCCCTCCGGCGGGGGAATGCTCAGCGGTGTCGGCAGGACGATGTTCTCGGGCTTGATGACCGGAGGCTTCTCCGGCGTCGGCCGCGCAAAACCACGTTTCATCTCGGTACCACCAACTCTGACGGGGTCATGTCCATCGGGAGCGTGTCGTGCTCCACCAACGCGTCCGCTCGTGACAGCGTGGGGCCTTGTGGCAGCAACCGCAGCGCGACCCACGGCGCCGGGCTCGGCGACAACGTCAACCCCAACGCCTCACGCGCTTCCTTGCTGTCTTCCACTCCGAACCGCGCGCCCGCATCGGTCAACCACCACAACGATTCGGTAGTTTGGGCCGCCGGATTATTGCCGGTGACGGCCACGAAGTTCGCGTAATCGGGGCCGAAGTAGACCTGATCGGCTTCGCGGCCCGTCGTGTCGGCTTTGACCAGCGACACCACTTTGTTCATCTCATTCGCCGCGACCGGAATGGTAGGTCCGGACACCACCTGCACCCGGGCCCGGTTCTCACCGGCCGTCCGCTCCCACCACCAGCAGGTCGACGGGTGCTCACGGATGTCGACCACTTCCAACGGGTTGTCGGGATAGGCGGACAGATCCAGCCGTCTGACCACCGGCATCTTGGCCAACGTCGAGGGTTCCACCGTCACCGGTTTGGTGCTACCCGAACCGGCGTTCTGCATGATCTGGGCCACCAACGGCGGGAGCGTTTGCACCCCGTCGCTCAAAACCAGCGAATACTGCTGCGGCCCACTGATTTGCGGTGTCACGATTACCGTCCCGACCGGTCCGGGAGCACCCGGGAATGTCGCCGGAGCACCCGCGTCCGGCACGTCCGGCACCAACAGTTCGGGCCCCACCGGCAAAGCGTCGAATAGCGCCCGGCTCATCGGCCGCGCCTGACTGACCTGCTCCGGCGTCAACCCCAACGGCAACAACACCGCCCGGTTCATCGGCTCGATTCGTGACCGACGCCCCTCCCGGATGACCCACGCATCACCGCCGTAGCGCAACACCACCGCGTCCGATCCAGTCAGTAGCTGCCGGTGGCCGGTAAGGTCTGGGGTCCCGTCTATGACGGTGACCGTAACGCCTTGTGGCGCGCCGATGCTGGACGAGGTCGCTACGGTGTCGCATACCAGCCACGACGACGCAGGCGGATTCTTCGGCGAGAACGATGACGGCGCACCCGGGATACCCACCAATGGTCCGCGCGGCATGGTGGAGATCTGGCTCGACCGAACCAGGTGCGGGTTATCCGGCCGCCCAGTGATCAGCCGTGCCGATGCCAAATTCAGCGCTGGATACAACCGGTCACCGACGCGGACGTAGAGCGCGCCGGAATCGCGGTCCGCAATGATCGGCGACTCATTCAACTGGCCGGACGGGCTAATAAATGACCACAACAGCGCCCCCAGGCAGATCACCAACGCTGCCGACACCGACGCCACCACCGCCAACGTCTGACGCCGCCCAGGTTCGATCTCCATCCGCACCCGCCAGCGGGTCAACGCCATTGCGGTTCGACGCGCAAGGAACTGATAACCAGTTACCTGGGTCCGCGTCGACAACCCAAGGCCGTATCCCGACCCCCGCTGCCCGCGGCTCTCTTCAGCCACGCTAGATCACCTTCCGGTCTGCTCAGAACGCCTGGGTGTTGACCTGGATATTTGGCATTACGTTAACCACTCCACAGGGCACCCGCACAGACCTCGCCACGCGGCACTTCCGCGAGGATCCCCCAAGGATTTCGTCGTGTCTTCACAGGGCATGGTAGCGGCGAACGAGCACGTCGGCCTGTTGAACCGTCAATTCCGCAGTCTACCTCGTTGACCTGCAAGGTCGTGATATCGCTAGTGCGGTTGCACAGCCACCCGCGCCGTTGCGGCGCGAGTCAGATTGCCCCGCTCTCTCCTGTATGCGGGTGCTGGACGCAAGATGGGCGACATGACTGAGCTCGCGCCCTCGCTGGTCGAACTTGCCCGGCGATTCGGCATCGCCACCGGGTACGAGGACTGGACCGGGCGGCAGGTGCCCGTCTCCGAGGCGACATTGGTGGCCATTCTCGCCGCCCTAGGCGTTGCGGCGAAGACAGAACAGCAACGCAACGACGCCCTGACCGCGCAGCTGCGGTCGCACTGGGCACGTCCGCTGCCGGCGACCATCGTCGCGCGCGCCGGGGCGCAGACGCGGTTCTGGGTGCATGTGCCCCATGGAGCTCCGGCCGAGGTGTGGTTGCAGCTCGAAGACGGCACGGCACGCGGCGAGGTCGTGCAGGTCGACAACTTCACGCCGCCGTTCGATCTTGACGGACGCTGGATCGGTGAGGCCAGCTTCGTGTTGCCCGCCGACCTGCCTCTCGGCTACCACCGGGTGCACCTGCGTTCTGGCGACTCCCTTGCCAGCGCCGCCGTTATCGTGACGCCGGATTGGCTCGGGCTGCCGGAAAAGCTCGCAACCCGTCGTGTCTGGGGACTGGCGATCCAGCTCTACAGCGTGCGGTCCCGACGGTCATGGGGCGTCGGCGACCTCACCGATCTTGCTGACCTGGCGCTTTGGTCGGCTTCGGCGCACGGCGCGGACTACGTGCTGGTCAACCCCCTGCATGCGGCTATACTTCCCGGGCCCACCGGGCCGGCGACGCCGATGGAGCCGTCGCCCTACCTGCCATCGTCGCGGCGCTACGTCAACCCGCTCTACCTGCGGGTGGAGGCCATTCCGGAACTCGTCGACCTGCCCAAGCGTGGTCCGGTACGACGGTTGCGCACGGACGTGCAACACCGGGTCGACCGGCTCGACTTCGTTGACCGCGACAGCGCATGGGCTGCCAAACGCGCCGCACTCAAGCGCATCCACCGGGTACCACGGTCGGCGGGCCGCGAACTGGCTTACACCGCCTTCCGTGCCCGCGAGGGCCGCGCCCTGGACGACTTCGCCGCCTGGTGCGCGCTGGCCGAGAAGCACGGCGATGATTGGCACCGATGGCCGAAGTCACTGCGGCATCCGGGTGCCTCCGGTGTCGCCGATTTCGTCGCCGAACATGCGGATGCCGTTGATTTCCACCGCTGGCTGCAATGGCAGCTGGACGAGCAGCTTGCCGCGGCGCAGTCGCAGGCGATACGGGCCGGCATGTCGCTGGGCATTATGGGAGACCTCGCCGTGGGTGTGCACCCCGATGGGGCCGATGCCTGGGCTCTGCAGGACGTGCTGGCGCAGGGGGCGACCGCCGGCGCGCCGCCGGATGAGTTCAACCAACTCGGCCAGGACTGGTCGCAGCCGCCGTGGCGGCCGGACCGGCTGGACGAGCAGGAGTATCGACCGTTCCGCGCGCTGATCCAGGCCGTGCTGCGACACGCCGGCGGGGTACGCATCGACCACATCATCGGGCTGTTCCGATTGTGGTGGATCCCCGACGCTGCGCCACCCACCCAGGGCACCTATGTGCGCTACGACCACGAAGCGATGATCGGCATCGTCGCCCTGGAAGCGCACCGGGCCGGGGCGGTTGTCGTCGGCGAGGACCTTGGCACGGTCGAGCCGTGGGTGCGTGACTATCTGTTGCTGCGTGGCCTGCTGGGTACCTCAATTCTCTGGTTCGAGCTGGATCGAGACGGTGGGCTAGCCGGAAAACCATTGCCGGCCGAGCGCTGGCGGGAGTACTGCTTGTCGTCGGTAACCACCCACGACCTGCCGCCGACCGCCGGCTACCTGGCCGGCGACCACGTGCGGCTGCGGGACTCCCTGGGTTTGTTGACCAAGCCCGTCGAGGTGGAATTCGAGTCCGCCCGGGCCGAGCGGGCGGCCTGGATGGCCGAGCTGCGCCGGGTCGGATTGCTGGCCGACGGCGCCGAACCCGACTCGGAGGAGGTCGTCCTGGCGCTCTACCGGTACCTAGGCCGGACGCCGTCGCGGCTGTTGGGGGTGGCGCTGACCGATGCGGTCGGCGATCGCCGGACGCAGAACCAGCCGGGCACCACCGACGAGTACCCGAACTGGCGGGTGCCGCTAACCGGCCCCGATGGACAGCAAATGATGCTCGAGGACGTTTTCACCGATCGCAGGGCAGCCAACCTGGCCGAAGCGGTGCGCGCTGCAACCGCCCCACCAACGAGCTGTTAGCTTCGGTTGCCATGAGGGTCCCCGTGAAGGTAGGGGTCGTTGCTCCGGTGGCCGGCGGTGCGACCGCAAACCCGGACTGGATGACTACCTTCGCGCAGCATCTCGAGTCCTGCGGGTTCGAATCGATCATCGTCGTCGAGCACACGGTCCTGGTTACCCGTTACGACAGCGTCTATCCCTATGACAGTTCCGGACGGGTTGGGTTGGCGGCCAACTGCCCGATCCCCGACCCGCTCGATTTGCTTGGGTTCTTGGCCGGCCGCACCACGCGGCTCGGGTTGGCCACGGGGGTCTTGGTGTTGCCCAATCATCATCCGGTTGTGCTCGCCAAACGTGCTGCGACGGTCGATGCCCTCTCGGGCGGAAGACTTCGGCTGTGCGTTGGTGTGGGGTGGCTCAAGGAGGAGCTTCAGGCGTGCGGGGCCGCGTTCGACAGGCGGGGCAGGCGGGCCGATGAGCAGCTGGCCGTGTTGCGGGCGCTGTGGGCCGACCGACCCCACGGAGCGTCGTTTGCCGGCGAGTTCTTCAACTTCGACAACGCCATGTGCTACCCCAAGCCGCTGGCACGACTTCCGGTTCACATCGGCGGGCACAGCCGGGCGGCCGCCCGCCGGGCCGGACGCCTCGGCGACGGCTTCCAGCCACTCGGCGTGACCGGTCCGCGCCTTGCTGCGCTGATCGCGCACATGCGGGCGGAGGCGTCGGCGGCTGGCCGGGATCCAGCGCGCCTTGAGGTATCCCTGGGCCACCTGGTGACCAAGATCGATGCCGAACGCGCGGGCAGCCTGGTTGAGCAGGGCGCCGACCGGATCGTGCTGGCCATGCCCCCGACCAGCGATATCGAGCAAGCCAAAGACATCCTGTCGGCCTGCGCGCACCGCCTGTCATTAGGCTCGTGAAACCTCGTGAACCCGATATCACCAACCGACCGGGCGGCCCTCAGCGATTTGGTGCACCGGTACGCAGCATACGTCGATGACCGTCAATTCGATTCTGTGGCAGCACTTTTCACCGCTTCAGCTGAGCTGATTGTGCCCGAGCCGCCGACCACGCTGGAACCGATCACTTCGCATCGGGGACAGGAAGCCATCGTCGCGGCGGTCGCCGTTGTTGCCCGGACCATCCGCACCCAGCACGCGATCGTCGGTGAGGTCTACGACAAGGGCGCCCAGTCCGGGATAGCGCACGGGCGCGTCGGGTGTGTGGCGCACCATTGGAATCGGCGCGCCGACGAGATGGTCGATGTGGTGTGGCATCTGCGCTACGACGATGAGTATGAGTTGACCGAGGTGGGCTGGCGGATCCGTGGCCGGGTTTTGACGATCAATGCCATCGAGACCCGGCCAGTGCGCCAATTGCTGCCGCGCGCGCCGGCTTGACTCAGAAGCTGGGCAGGACGCGCCGTCATCGCAGACTCGTCGGGGAGTTTGTCGAGTCGGCATTCCGGGTAATTCCCAAAGGCGCTACCGGGCCGGTCGGCACGACGCGGTCCAGGGGGGAAATTAGCGGCACAGGAGACGCCATGGGGGATATCGCGCGCCACTCAATCGACCCACGTCCGTATGCGGAGGAAACCAGCAGCGGTGATGAACGACTGCCCGGGCTCGTCGTCGTGGGTGCCGTGCTGGCGTTCGTCGTCGGCTTGGCCAATTTCGCGTTCGGCCAAATAGGTGTTGGAATCGCCGCGGCTATCGGCGGACTGATGGCCTTCGGGTCCGGTTTGTCCTGGCTTGCCATGGAACGCAGGCAAGTTCGCGAAACCGAACGGGAATGGCCTACGGGCCACTCCAGGTGGAGTCCAACTGCTCGGCCACATCGATGACTTGCGCGGCCTGCGACTGTGGCGTGTCGATTTCTTCAGCGACGTACCCGGCGATGAATCGCCGGATCTCCCCATCGACACCCGCGAGGATTCGCAACACCTCACCGCGGATCGACTTCGACGATACGTTGACGGTGATATCGGAGGGCCGAGGTTTGGCGACGTCAACGATCAGCAACAACGGCTCTGCCGCGCGTGCGGTAGCGCGCAATGCGATATCTCCGGCGACCATAAACCGCTGCTTGTCCAGCCGTAAGTCCAGAAGAAGATCGATCGACAATGGAATATGGATGACGAACGTGATGAGGTCACCGAGCTTTCGCGTCACCCGGGGCTCCCGGATCCTGACCTTCGCGCTGACCTTGGCGATCCCACCGGGGCCCTGGGCGATCGGCGCCATTGCGAATTCGCTGCCTGCGATGTCGGCGAACGCGGCGGCGACACGGTCCGGGGTGACGGCGACCTCGAAGAATCTACGGCCGAACTCTTCGTAACTGACGTAGTCGTGATTTTGCATAGGTCTATACCGTCTCACGTCACCTGCCATAATGGCCGCTGATCCGCTCGCGTCGCAGGGAACATGACGTCAGACGCCGCATTGCGGGTGCGGCTGGGTGTCCGAGAATGTGACCTGCGACATGTCCCCGCCGAGGCGTGAACAACACCACAAGAAGCCGCTTCGGTTCGGTGTGTCGGGCGGGGGCCTGCCAGGCTGACCAACGGGAGGTGTTTCCAGTCTCATGTGCGCCCACGAATTTCCCGAGCAGCGCTCGGCCGTATTCGGAGTCGAGGGCCTGCTCACCTGGCTCGGTGGCGGACACCGGCGCGAACTCGGCGAGCATCACGAGCGGTCCACTCATGCCGTGGCCGGCGCGGTTGTGGTGCTGGGTGCGGTGCTGGCCGGTCTCGTCGCGAGCCTGGCGGTGCGCGAGTCGGCCGGCTGGCCAGTGTGGTCGGTGGTTGCGCTGACCTTGTTGTTCGGCCTGCTGGTAGGCGCGGTGACCCGCGGCACGGTCAGCGGCCCTGCTCGGGCTTGGCCCGGCATTGCGGGACGCGCGGCCGTCGCCATCGCTGTGGGTCTCGTCGTTGCCGAGCTCGCCGCGCTCGTCATGTTTTCCGGTTCGATTGACCGGCGTCTCGACGAACGGGCACTGCGCAACGCCGACTCCGCGCCGGCCGTCGCGCAAGCGTCGGCCTCCCTGCAACAGACTCGCAATATGCGCACTGTGCTCGATAGCGCAGTCGAACAGGCACGCGGGCACCTGGACCAGGCGCTGGTCATCGCACGCTGCGAGTACCACCCAACACCGGCCTGCCCGCAAACCCGAATCACCGGAGTGCCCGGCCGAGGGCCCGAAACACGAACGGCAAACCAGCTTCTCGCCGATGCCCAGCGCGAGCTGGACAACGCGGTGACGGCACGCGATAGCCAGGCACCCGCTTTGGACGCCAAGGTCACTCACGACGAGCAGACGCTGGCCGACGCGCGCAAAGCCGTGGTCGCGAATGCAGGTCGCGGCTTGGGCACCCGCTGGGTCGCCATGAACGAACTGACAGTGGCTGGTGCAGCGGCTAGCGCCGGGGCCTTGATGCTGCGAATACTGACGATCGCGTTGTTCGCGCTGCTGTACCTGCTGCCGCTGATTCTGCGGCTGTGGCGCGGTGAGACGACACATGATCGCCATGCTGCCGCCCAAGCTGAGCGGGAACGTGTCGAGCTGGAAGCGGACACCGCCATCGCGGTCAAACGGGCTGAGGTTCGCCGCGCGGCCGAAATTATGTGGGCCGAGCACCAACTCACCCAGACCCGCCTCGCTATCGAGGCCCAGGCCGAAATCGACCGCGAACAGCAACGCCGCCGAGTCGTCGAAGCGCTAGACGGCCCGGTACGTGCTTCGTCGGAGCGTGCCTTCGAGCCAGTGGAGGAAGACATGTACCTGCCCATTGCCGCCGAAGCGGAGGCTGCCAGCCGAGCGGTCGCGCAGTTGCCTGGTGGGTCGACGCACACCCGCCCTGACGTCGCAGCGAACCTGCCGGCGCAGATCGAACCCGGCGGTGCGGTCGACCGGGACGAGAAGCGCGCAACCCCGGTGATCCCGTCGATCCCGGACGCGACCAAGGCTGCGGCACGGTGGATTCGTCCACTCGTGCCGCCGTTCGTCGCACGGGTGATCGACAACACCACAGCCCCGCTGCGCACCGCGCGTCAGGTGTTCGAAGAGGTGGAGGAGATCACATTTTCGTTCAAGCGCACGCACAAAGTGACGGTTGATGCCCAGAGCTCCGACAACAGCGGCCAGACCTCGCTTGACTCCCCCGCCACAGCCGCCCCTGTCGAACGCAACCGGATCGATTCGTCGCGTGCGGAAGGCGACTCTGGGCGCCCGCATGGGCTGGACACCAGCGATGATCAGCCGCCGTTGGGGCAGGTGCCCCGGCGAGGCCGGGCCGACCTGCCGGTTGGGTCGACGGACCACGACAGCCGGCCCGAGCTGGTGGAGCGGGACGGTCCGGAGGAACTGCGTGCACCCGACGGGCCGCGCGAGCTGCCGCCCGCTAAGTAGCACAGCATCGGCGACCCGGAGGCGGCGTATTATCCAGCCAAGGGGATGAATTCGGTTGAAGCGGTTCAAGGTCTTGACCGGCGTTCGGCCAATTGCACATGGGGGGCAGAACAGGGTGACACCCGCAAGATCGATCGTGGCGGCGGCGGAGATATGAAGGTCAGCCTGTTCCTCTCGGACGCGGCGCACGCTGACGCCCAGTCCGGCAAGGTTCACGCGCTCGGGCTGGGCTGGCGGCAGTGCCAAACACCGACGCCCCCTTTCGCTTTGGTGCTGTTCCTCGACATCGACTGGGATGAGACCAACAAACCACACCAATTGAAATGCCAGTTGCTCACCACCGATGGCAATCCGGTGATCTTGCCGGGACCACATGGGCCGCAGCGGATCCTCTTTGAGGCCGCCGCCGAGGCGGGTCGCCTCCCGGGGGCAATCCACGGAACGTCGGTACGAATGCCGCTTACCCTCAACATCCCAGGAGGAATCCCCTTGGAACCAGGGCTATACGAGTGGCGCGTGGAGGTCGAGGGCTTCGACAGGGCCACGGCGGTCGAGGCATTTATTGTTTCTGGCGGAGGTCACCCGCCGACGTCATGCGAGTAGGGTGCGTCGCAGCAATGCTCACCGCAACAACCATTTTCACGATGTCGGCTGAATTGCATGGAGTCACCGCGCCCACGCTCGGAGCATCACGATGAGCACCGCCGACCGCGTTACCGTTGACGCCACCCCATATGTTTGGCCGTACGACGGCGACATCCCGGTCGACAGAACGGCGCTGATCAACATCGACTGGCAGATCGACTTCGCCGGTGAGGGCGGCTACGTCGACGCGATGGGTTACGACCTGTCGTTGACCCGCACGCCGTTGGGTCCGGCGCAGACCGTGCTGCACGGCGCACGCGAGGTGGGTCTGTTCATCGTGCATACCAGGGAGGGACACCGGCCCGACCTGAGCGACCTGCCGCCGAACAAGAAGTGGCGATCGACGCAGATCGGGGCGGAGATCGGATCGATGGGACCGCGCGGACGCATCCTCACCCGCGGCGAACCGGGATGGGAGATCGTCCCGGAGATGACACCGTTGCCGGGTGAAACCGTCGTGGACAAACCAGGAAAGGGCGGCTTTTACGCTACCGATCTCGACTTGATCCTCACCAACCACGGCATCACCCATCTGATCTTCACCGGCATCACCACCGATGTGTGCGTCCACACCACACTGCGCGAGGCCAACGACCGCGGCTACGAATGCCTCGTTTTGTCGGACTGCACCGGTGCCATCGACTCCGGGAACCACCTCGCCGCACTGAAGATGATCACCATGCAGGGCGGCGTTTTTGGCGCCCACGCCACCAGCACGGCGGTTCTCGAGGTGTTCGAGAAGATCCGTAGTCGTGGCAGCAGACCGCCCGTTAGGCGTTGAATCCCTCGATCCACACCCGCTTCGCGATCATTTCAAGCGATCGCCAAGCGGGTGTGGCGCGGATGGGAGTCCTGAGCTTCGCTCAAGTTTCTTCTTTCGCTACCGAGGATCTCCCGAACGTCTTTGGCGCTGCGGCAGACTGATCGCCTTCCACCGCCGGCAAGGCTGGCTCACTGCCCCTCAGTCTTGCGGGGCGTTCTGCGCGGCAGACCCCTCCTCGGCCAACGCCCATAAGTCATCGAACAGGTCCGACGAATACTCCACGACCTCGCCCTGCGCATCCAAGTCGAACGGCTCCGCACCGAACTGATCGGCGAGCTGCGCTTGCTGCTCAGCCTGATTAGGCGCCACACCCACCCGATCCGGACCAACCACGTCTACCAAATCGTCCGGATCTGCAACGCCGTTCGGAATCTCGATGTTTGAACCCGAATTTGGATCAGGCGCGGTGCCAGCGGAAGCGATTGGGGCTAATGCCACGAACGGCAGTGCGATCAGCGCGCCGGCTACGGAGGCTCGGGTGAGATTGTTCATCCGGGCAGTTTTGCAGAGAAACACAACATTCCTTTCTGTCGAACGACGAGCCACAAACTGGTAACTCGCCCTGAAATCGGTGATCAGACTGACATGTCTGTCCCGAAAACCATTGGTAAGTCGTAACGTTGAAAGCCCACGCCTGCCTTAGGGCAGGCGCAATAGCTGATTGCTCACCGCACTGGAGTTGGGCAGAGCCGTTCCCACATCAACGCATCCGAGGCGAAAGCGTATCGCAAGTGAAGAGATATCGGAATGTGATGTGAATGACGCTACCCGCTAGCACCGCCAACCGGGCGAGGGTAGCAGGCAATCGGCCGGCACCCAGGTACACCGGGTAAACCACTGTGCTGCAAGACAAGTCGTCGAGCGTCCACTTGACGGCTAGCCGAGAGCCCTACTCGTCTCCGAAGGTTACATAGAGCCGGGGTAAGAAGCCCGCCAGGTGATTCATCTCCTGGGCGCAGTGCACCAGCAGATTGCGCGCGGTGGCCTCCGAGACGCCAAGCACCTTCGACGCGACGGGGCGCACCACCTTGGCCGCCACACGAGGGGCGTTGCGCACCGCGATGTGCGGTCCACCCATCCAGAACCGGGACCGCATCTCCGACCCGCCTTGGGTGGACCGGACATGATGGACAAACCATCCGGCGTCCACCGGAGCATCACCGGAGCCAAGCCGAGCGCAGATCGCCACCGCGTTGTCCCCATCGGCCGGCAATCCCATGGTCGGCGGTGCGACGAATTGGATTGCGGCGGAAAGCTTCGTTGAGCCGATGTATTCGCTGATCATCGACCAGCGGCCGATGTAGCGTTGGCCGCCCCGACGGCCGGCATCATCGCCGTCCTTCCAGTGCGCGGACAGGTGCGCCCGCGGATGCCACAGTTTGTACCGGCGGGTGTCACTACCATGCCAGCCGAACCACCACGACCACATCGCGGGAGTGACTCCGGGCATGTCGGTGCGCACCGACACTTGAAGGCTGCCGTCGCCGAGAATCCCGTAGCCATTCTCGGTCTGCTGGTAACCCCCGTCTGCGACGCTAGCGACTTCATCGAATGCCAGCAAAGTCGGCCCGGCCTGCGGACCATGCTGCAGGGCTTCGATGACATGCCGTGGCAGCGGCGCCATTTCGGCCTTGAAGAATTTGCCGAATGGGGTATTCGCGTCGTCGTTGCGGTAGCCGAGGTAGCGGTCGCCCCTCATCACAGTCGCCCCATCCAACTGTGGAACAAACCGTCGGGGTCGTATTCGGCCCGTACCCGGTCTAGCTTCGCCATGGCTTCGTCGCTGGCGAACCGGGCCGGACGCTGGCCGAGGTTCTCGTCGGCCAGCTGAATACCGGTGGCCAGGTGGGACATCGCCGCCATATTGGACCGCGCCCAATCGCCGTACCTCGCATCGTCGGCGGCGTCCTTCCACGCGCCGTACAGCGCCAGGTAGACCTCGTCTTCGACGCTGTAAGCCATGTCTTGCCGGGGCGGGGACGGTCCCCAGTTCAGCCACAGGAAGTGCGACGGGTGGTCCGGCATCGTTTCGATGATGTTGCGGACGCCCGGCATCAGCTCCTCGGCGGATGCCGATGTCCACATGTTGTCCGCCGTGTAGCGATAGTCAGCCAAGTAGTTGCTCATCACCGCGTCGAACCAGCTGGGCAAATCGCTTGGCATATAAGGAATCTTGACGAGCGCCTTGTCGACAACTGGAACGGTGCCGAAGATGGCGAGGGCCTCCTCGGCTTCCTTTTCCGAATCGGCGAACGCCGGCGAGGCAAAGACGATGGCTGGCATGTCCAGACCCATGCTCGGAACGCCGCGGGTTGCCAGGATCTGCATCTCGACGCGCCGGTCCACCTCGGCGCTGACATCGCGGGCCCAGGTATAGATCTCGTCGGCGAAATCAATCGGGTAGACGTAGACGCTGGTGCCACAGGCGGCCGGCCGTGGGTAGAGCTTGAGGTAGAACGACGTGACCACGCCGAAGAAGCCCGGCCCGGCACCTCGCGCGGCCCAATACAGATCGGGGTGATTGTCTGCGTCGCAGTGGATCTGCTCGCCGTCGGCAGTGACGACGTCGAGGCCGATGACATTCTCGCAAGCCAGGCCCCACACGCGGCTGTTCCAGCCGTAGCCACCTTGCAATAGATAGCCGCCGACGCACACGCCCCTGCAGTGCCCACCGGGAAAGAACAGGTTCTGCGCTTCGAGCTCACCGATGAGCACGCTGCCGCCCTTGCCGGGACCGACGACCGCGATTCCTTTGTCGGTGTCGATAGTCGCGTGGTCGATGCGCTTGACGTCAAGCAGCAGGCAGCCGTCGCGCAGATGATTGGCCGCCCAGCTGTGTCCGCCGGATCGGATGCTCACCCGATGGCCGTTGGCCTTGGCGTATCGGATGGCGCTGACGATGTCGTCGGCATCGATGGCCTGAACGATCACCTCCGGATAGCGATCGGGCACGCGCTGATTCCACACGGTGCCGCGGCGAGCCGACTCGTACCCGTCATCGCCCCGAAAGAGGTGCCGCCCGGCCGGTAGCGCGCTCATTGCCACTCCTGTAATCCGTATTGCGGATAGTTGTAGGCCGCGATGCGGATCAATATATTGGAATAATGCCACGTGCGGAAGGAAAATCGACCGCGAATCGCGACGAGGGCATCCAGGTGCTCCGTCGCGCGGTCGCCGCGCTGGACGAAATTGATGCCGAACCCGGACGCCTGCGCCTGGTGGACCTCTGCGAGCGGCTGGGGCTGGCCAAGTCGACGACTCGCCGCCTGCTGGTCGGCCTGGTCGAGGTTGGGCTGGTCAGTGTCGATTCGCACGGCCATTTTTCGCTGGGCGAGCGCTTGCTGGGGTTCGGAAGCATCACCGGAGCCCACATAGCCGCGGCGTTTCGGCCTACCGTCGAGCGGGTCGCGCGGGCATCCGACGGCGAAACGGTCGACCTTTCGGTACTGCGCGGACGACGAATGTGGTTTGTCGACCAGATCGAATCGTCACACCGGCTCCGGGCGGTCTCGGCCGTCGGGGTCCGCTTTCCGTTGAACGGAACTGCGAACGGAAAAGCGGCGCTGGCCGTGCTCGACGACGCCGACGCCGAGGTCGCGCTCAGCCGGCTCAATCCTGAGGTCGCCGAGGGACTGCGGCGCGAGATCGCCGAGATCCGGCGCACCGGTATCGCTTTCGATCGCGACGAGCACACCCCGGGGATCTCCGCGGCCGCGATCGCACGACGAGCCTTGGGCGACAACGTGATCGCGATCTCGGTGCCGGCGCCGACCGAGCGATTCCTCGAAAAGGAGCGGCGGATCATCACAGCATTGCGCACTGCCGCGGACTCGCCGGTTTGGACGCGCTGACCCAGAAAGTGGTTGTTGATCAGTTTTGTTGGCCGCGATGCTTCCCCACACCACCGCCAAGCCGGCATTACGCCGTCGTCATCGTAGGCTGCGCAAAAAGCTGACTCCACTCCCGGCGAGCCGCCGTCTGGGCGTCGACGAAACTCTGGCAGGGTGTGCTTCCCTCGACCGCTAAATGTACTAGTGCCCAAGATATTTCAAAGATCGGTAGTCGGTGCCGTTGCGCAACGCTGTGCAACTCATCGAACGCGGTCTCCGAAGGGCACCGCCGAAGAGCGATGAGGATACCTCGGGCGGTGTCGAGAATGCGGCCAGAAGTCGAGCCGCTCGAGATCTGCGCGGGCCCCCAAGTCGCCGTCATGCCGTGGTTACCTCCTGTTGAACCCACCGATAAATAAAGGTGGCGTCCAGAATCCGGTGTAAATAGGCCTGCGGAGGTTCTGGCTTCGGTGGGTGATGTTACGCCGTTGCGCTGATGGTTTCGGTGGTGCTGCTCGCGGAGTCCGGGGCGTGCTGGGGCCGTAGTTGTCGGGGCGGGTCGAGCAGGCTGCGGCGTAGGTCTTGGAGCTGGCGTAAGCCCGCGGGAGTCATGGTCAGTCCACGCCAGCCCCGGGATGCGCGGTCGAGCACGGCCCAGGCGATACTGATACAACTGGTTTCACCAGGGAAGCGGCCGATAACCTTTGCGCGGCGGCGGGTTTCGCCGAAGGTCCGTTCGATGAAGTTCGAATGCCGGACACGGTGATGATGTTCGGGCGGGAACCGCAGATAAGCGGTCAGGCCCGCGCGATCGGTCACCAGGATCTTCATCGCCGCGGGGTAGGTGGGTGCGTAGCGGGTCGCGAACGCGTCCAGTCGGGCGTCGATGAGTTCGACCAGCTTCGGGCCGGGCTCGGTAGTGATCTCGGCGGTGTCGAAGCAGGCCCAGTAGCCGTCGCGGATCTCGGCCTGCATCCCCGCGGGAATCTTGGCCAACACGTTGCGGAGTCGGTGAATGAGGCAGCGTTGACGCAATGCGGTCGGGAAAATCTGCTCGATCGCCACGATCAGGCCGGCGGCACCATCGGAGACGACCAGCAGCGGACACCTCAGCCCGCGCTCGGAGAGATCGGTCAGGAAACCCGCCCAGGCGTCGGTGGACTCCACCACGCCGGGGGCCAGGCCAACAAAGATGGGCTTGCCGGCGGTGGTGATGCCCCACGCGGCCAGGATCGGCTCGGCCGGTGAACCGGGATGCATCCGGAAGAAGGAGGCATCCAGGAACAGGTAATCCAGCACCACATCGCCGAGCGGACGCCGAGCCCAGGTGTCGTATTCGGTCTTGATGGCTTGGCATACCTGGGAGACCGTCGATTTCGAGATCGCAGCCTGATCGCCCAGCGCATCGGCGAGGGTGGCTTCGACATCGCGCACCGACAGCCCGCGCACGAACGCCGCAATCACCAGCGATTCCAGCGCGTTGGTCTTGGTCACGTGCTTGCCGAACAGCCGTGAGGCAAACGCGACGGTCGTGCCGCGCAACTTGGGTCGCTCCAGGGTGATCGGGCCGGCGGTGGTCTTGACTGTTGCTGGCCGATAGCCATTGCGTGCCCCGGGCTGCGCATCGGCTGCGGTGGCGCTGCGTTGGTAGCGCTCACGGCCTAAGAACTCGGTCACCTCGGCCTCCAGCGCGGCCTGCATCAGCAACTGCGCGCCAAGTCGTGCCACCTCTTCGAGGATCTCGGGCAGCTCACGATCGGAGGCGAACAACTCGTCGATCTTGGCGCGAACACGATCGGTCGGCGATACTCGTGCAGGCACGGGCGTAGGTCCTTTCCTTCGATGACTTGGCGGTCTCGAAGCAGAACCTACGCCCGGCCCCTTTTACACCGGCTTTAGGACGCGACCTAAATAAACGCCAACCCACGCGGATGAAAACCCGCGAAGGCGCGCCCAGGTCACGGCGGCGGTCCGCCAAGGCGCACTGTGCCATGATTTGCGGGGCGTGCCCGTTGTGCCATATCACCGCGGGTATCGGTACGTCGCTGTGATCGTGTCGGTATCCACCCGACACCACGACCCTCCGATCGGCCTGATCAGGTCCCTAGAACGCGCCGGGTGTAGTCGTTGAGAAACACCCGGTCGGGATCGAGGCGATCGCGAACCGCGGCGAATCTATCCCAGTGCGGATAACGCTCGCGAAGCGTGGCCGCGGTCTGATAGTGACGTTTACCCCAGTGCGGCCGACCGGCGTACTCGTCCATAATCTCCTCGACGGCGCGAAAATAGCTTTCGAACTCCATGCCGGTGTACTGATGAACAGCGATGTAGCAGGTGTCGCGCCCGTAGGCGGTCGACAGGAAAGAATCATCGGGGGCGGAGAACCGCACCTCGATCGGAAACATGATCGGCAAGTTGCGGCGGCGCACCAGGTCGATCACCCGCTCGATCCCAGCCCGCGCATGCTCGCGCGGCACCGCGTACTCCATCTCGGTGAACCTGACCTTGCGCTCGGTCGCATACACCTTGTAGGCGCGGTCGCAGACGGTGGCGTCCGCCATCAAGCTCGTCGTGAGGCGGTTGAGTCTCGGCGCCGCGCCCGGGAAGCGCCGGCCGGTCCGGCAGATCAAGCTCAGCCCCACGTTTTCAAAGTCTTCGCTGATCCTGCGCTTCCACGCCGGCGTCGCCACCGGCTCCTCGTCGCTGCGACTGGTGGCGCGGGTCAACGCCGTATCCCCGTAGGGGAACACAAAAAACTCGAAATGATCGTTGCCGTCGACGAACTCATCGAGGCGGTCCAGCGTTTCGGTTACCGAACGCCGCTCGTCACGGCGATGCAGCGTGTATAGCGGCACCGTCTGCACGGTGACCTGTGAGATCACCCCAAGCGCACCGAGCGACACCCGCGCCCCGAGGTAGTCATCCCCCTCCGACAATTCCAGAACGTCGCCGCCCGCGGTGACCAGTCGCAGCGCGACGATCCGGGCCGACAGGTTAGGGAAACGTGCTCCCGTCCCGTGTGTCGCGGTCGCGGTGGCGCCGGTGATCGACTGGGCATCGATGTCGCCCTGGTTCTCCAGCCCTAGCCCGCGCGCGGCCAGCGCAGGGCCGAGCGTGTGAAGCTTTGCACCGCCCTCGATCGTGACCAGACCACTCACCGGATCCGCATCCAGAACCCGCTGCAGGCCGGTCATGTCAATCATCGCGCCGTCGGTGCAGGCGCAATCGGTGAACGAATGTCCCGTACCGACGGCGCGCACCCGCTCACCGCGCTGCGCCGCCCGTTTGACCGCGTCGACCAGCTCGGCCTCCGAGGTCGGCCGCACGATCGCCGACGGCGCGCAGAACTGCTCACGCGCCCAGTTGCCCCACCTCGGGCTCACCGTGCTAGCTCCCGTATGGCGGATTCGGCGACGGTAACGGCGTGGGACACCGTGTCATAGCAGAGATTGTCCGGCGTGTCCGACATCTGGTGGTAATTCGCCACCGACTTGTGCCGGTTGATCGATACGAAGCACGCGGTCGGGTAGCCAGCGCGGCTCATCAGCACCGCGTCGGTGCTGTTGCGCGACCGGATGCCACGCCGCACCGGCGCGTCGGCGCGCTCGGCGGCCCGTATGACCAGATCGCGGAATGACCGATAGAAGTAGTCCTCCATGACCGTCGGACCTTCGCCCTCGAGCATGATCAGCTCGGGGGAACCGATGGTGTCGAAGTTCAGAAAGTAGGTGCGGTCGCGGTCGAGCTCGGGCTTGTGTCGCGCCAAAAACCCATAGATCCCACCCTGCAACGTTTCCTCGGCACCGAGCGAAACGAGCAACACGCGCACGCCCTTCACCGGCCGCTCGCGCAGCCGCTCGGCCAGCGCTACCAACAACGCGACCGCGGAGAGATTGTCGTTGGCGCCGGGGACGACCGGACTGCGCGCGATGTCGGCGAACAAGGCGGTGGCCAGAGCGCTACCCACCGCTCCGGCGATCATCATCGGGCGGCTGCCGCGCAGGGCGCCGATGCCGGCGAGCGCGGGCGCCAGGATTGGCCCCCACCAGTTCGGCAGCTGAGTGTCGATGCGCTCAACAATGCCGGGGAAGCGCTCGACCAGAAACTCCTCGATGTGAGCCTCGAAGAACTTTCCGCTGTGCGCCGCGTCATGATGCGCGCACGCAACGACCGTCACCTCGCCCGCGAGATCACCCGCCTCGGCAACCACATTCCATGTCGTGCGGGGTTGCTCCGTTCGCTTGCGCACAATGCGCGGCCCGTTGGAGCAATCGTCGGCGATCGCCAGTCCCGCTGCCACCCCGGCCAGCGCGGCGGGGACGCGCAAGCGCCGGCTGACCAGGCCCGCAATGCCAGCCGCCGCCCCGATCGCCGACAGCTTCAGGTGCAGCCTCGGGTAGCCGTCGAAGTACTGTTCCTCCTCGATCCGCGAATTCTGCGCACCCGCCGCGCGCAGCCGCTCGACGATCCACTCGGCCGCCTTGTGCTCGCCCGGCTCGCCGGCAGCCCGCTCGATTGGCGCGAGTGTCTCGACTACTTCGCGCATGGTCGCCAACTCGGTCGGCAAAGCGGTGATCGGTGTCATGGCAGCTCCTCTTCGCGCGCCTTGAATTGGGTCACCAGGCCGCGCCGCACCTGCCGGGTGAGCATGTCAATTTCAGCATTAGAGGAACGTGTGCCCTTCACCCCGGTAGGTGGGGACGGTGTCGACGATTTGAGCGCCGCGAACTAGATGCAGATGGTCGAACCGCTCACACAGCTCGCCGGCCTTCGTGTGGCGGAAGTACACCTTGTCGCCAATCTTCAGGCGCTGTGCCGCATCCCCCGTCAGCGGCGTCTGGACCTCGCCCGTGCCCTCCAGCGGATTGAGCTTCAGCCCGACCGGCAGATAGGGAGTCGGCATGCGGTCCTTGGCCCCGACCCCGCTGGCCAAATAACCACCCCCGAGCGCGGTCACGGTCTTCGCGTCGGGCCGGCGGCATATAGGTAGCGCGAACATAGCCGCAGGCTGCAGCGTAAACGTCGAATACGAGTCGAACAGTGTTGGTGCGTAGAACCCCGAGCCGGCGGTCGCCTCCGTCATCAACGGCTCCTGAGCAACCAGCTGCAAGTCGCCGGTGCCGCCGGCATTGACGATTTTGATGTCGGCGACTTCGCGCACCAGCTCGACAGCCCGCGCCCTCCGCTGGCGTAGTTCTTCGAAGGACATGTGCTGCATCCGTTGGATGATCGCATTCTGAGCGCGTTTGCCGGCAACATCGTCACCGAGGCCCGCGATGTGGGCCTCATACGACATCAACGCCACCAACGTCAGTGCCGGCCGTCGCGCAATCTCGACCGCGAGCGCGCGAGCCTGCTCCGGGGTATGCAGCGGCGATCGTTTGGATCCGATCTTCACCCGTCCCCACGCCCGCCAGTAGGCGGCATCGAGATCCAGACACAGCCGCATCGGCCTGTCGGTCACGCGCTCGATCAGGTCGAGGTGCTCGACGCTGTCGACCATCACAATCGGCGCCCCGTCCGGGTCCATGGCCGTCAGCTCGCCCAGCTCACGCAGCGCGGCCCGGTCAGTCGGTGGGTACGCCAGCAATAGATTCGAGAAGCCTTGGCCGGCCAGCCACAGCGTCTCGGTCAGCGTGAACGTCAACAGCCCGTCGAATCGCTCACTGGCATCGAGGATTTCGCGTTGCAGTGGCCGGCAACGCAGCGATTTCGACGCCACCCGGATTGGTTTGTCACCCGCGCGCGCGAGCATTTGGTCGGCATTGCCCCACATCGCGTCGAGGTCTACGAACGCAAACGGCGCATCGTGGTCGGCGAACGCCTCCTCGTAACGCTGTAGCCGACCCTGCGCATCCAGCCTCACCGGCCCGTCCACACATTGCTCACGAGCAGCCACCTCATGCACGCCGCCACCCTAGATGAACCTGGACAACTCTTACAGCCCCCTTTCCCGGCGCGGCGAGCTGATCGCCAACGAAACTCGCGGGATCTGTGCGGTTTGCCGACAATGGCACCGGTCGATGTGCAGTTTGCCCACTCCCCGCACTAGTTGGTGGGCATCACAGCCCGTGCGCCCCGTTTTGGCCGAACAGCACCCCGCCCCGGCCACCGGCGCCGCCACCCGCGCCGCCGGTGCCGGCCCCGCCGTTGCCGCCGTTGCCGATCAGCACCGCATTTCCGCCGTTGCCGCCGGCCCCCATGCCGCCGGGGGCACCGCTCCCGCCACCTCCGCCGTTACCAAACAGAATCGCGCCCACGCCGCCGGACCCGCCGGCGCCGATTCCGCCCGCGCCACCGGTCCCACCCGCGCCACCGTTGCCGAAGAGAAGCGCCGCGCTGCCACCGGCACCGCCGTTGCCAACACTGCCCGCCCCGCCCGCACCACCATCCCCGCCGGTACCACCGTTGCCCCACACCAGGCCGCCGCTGCCGCCGTTTCCGCCGGTGGCGTACAGCGTGCCGCCGACACTGGTGGCCCCGCCGTTGCCGCCGACGCCACCGGTACCCAGCAGCAGCCCCCCGCGGCCGCCATTACCGCCTACGCCGCCAACCGGCGCCACCTCGGGCGGCACCACCGTGGTTTCGCCGGCGCCTATGCCGCCGCCGCTGCCGCCCATGCCGCCCGTGCCGATCAGCTGGGCGATGCCACCGGTGCCACCGAAACCGCCGGAGCCGGCAAAGCCGACGGTGGCCCCGGCGCCACCGTCGCCACCCAGCCCGCCGCTGCCGCCGGCCCCGCCGGTGCCCAACAGCAGACCTCCGGGACTGCCGGTGCCACCGAGGCCACCGACCCCGCCGTTACCACCCACCATGGCGCCGCCCGGCGCTCCTGCCCCGCCGACCCCGCCATTGCCTCCGCCTCCACCGTTGCCGGTCAGCCCGATCCCGCCGCCATCGCCGCCGGCCCCGCCGTGGCCGCCGAAGCTCTCGGTGCCCGTGCCGGTTCCGGCTCCGCCGACACCGCCGGGCCCACCGGCGCCCGCGTTACCGAACAACAGGCCGCTCTGCCCGCCGTTCCCACCCTGACCGCCAAAGCCGCCCACGCCCTGCACCGTGCCATCGGTAGTCCCGCCGGCCCCACCCGTTCCCCCGGCGCCGCCGCCGCCAAACGCAAACGCACTCGCGCCGCCGGCACCCCCGAACCCGCCGACACCACCCGCCGGGAGGATGCCCATCGACGGGCCCGTAGCCGGCGCGGCCCCGCCAAGCCCGCCATTTCCCCCGGCGCCACCGAAGCCGTAGAACAGCCCGGCGCCGCCGCCGTTTCCACCGGGGCCGCCGATGGTGCCCACGCCGCCCACGAGCGGAGCCGGACCGCCGTTCCCGCCGGCCCCGCCGGCGCCGCCATTGCCCAACAGCAACCCGCCGAGGCCTCCGCCACCCCCGCTGAAGCCGTTCACTCCGGCGGCGGTGGCGTTCCCGCCCGCTCCGCCCGCGCCCCCGTTGCCCCACAACCCGGCATTGCCGCCGTTACCGCCGCGCTGGTTTAGCGCCCCGGACCCGCCGTTACCGCCGTTGCCGAACAAGATCCCGCCGTCGCCGCCGTTCTGGCCTGTTCCCGGCAGCCCGTCGGCGCCGTTGCCGATCAGCGGACGCCCCAACAGCGCCTGGGTGGGCGCGTTGATCAGATTGAGCAGGTCTTGCTGCACGGATTGCGCGCTAGCCACCTCAGCGGCGGCGTAGGCGCCCGCACCGGTGCTAAGGGCCCGCACGAACTGTTCGTGAAACATCGCCGCTTGGGCGCTCAACACCTGATATGCCTGCGCATGCGCCCCGAACAACGCGGCTATGCGCGCCGATATCTCATCGGCGCCGGCGGCGACCAGCGCCGTGGTGGGTGGGGCCGCGGCCGCGTTGGCTGCGCTGATCGACGAACCGATGTTCGCCAAGTCGGTCGCCGCCGCCGTCAGCATCTCTGGCGCCGCGATGAGATACGACATCCGGGACCTCCCGCCTCATGGAAACCCGGCAGGCGCCAAGTCGCCATTGAACCCTCGGCAAAGGGTATCGCCATCGCGCCAGCACACCGCGCATTTCCGCGCGACCTACCATGCGTTTCGCTATTCGGCCGCGGAACGTTTCAGCCCGCCGCCGTCACGTCCGAACGTTCAAGGAATCGATCGCTGCCTGCAGCCTGCTAGACACCTCTTCGGCGACCGGGATGAGCTCGGCTTCGCCGGTCACGTCCACCAGCAGCTGGGGATTCATCCCTTCGACGAGTACGGTCCCGGTCCGCTCTGGGTCGGCACGCACGACGACGTTGCAGGGCAGCAGCAGACCGATCTGGCGATACGCCTCCACCGCGCGATGCGCCAGGGGCGGGTTGCACGCGCCCAGGATCAGATAGTCCTCAATGTCTCGACCGAGTTTGGCCTTCAGGGTTTCCTTCACGTCGATCTCGGTCAGGACGCCAAAGCCCTGCTCGGCCAGCGCCACGCGCGTGCGCCTAACCGCATCGTCAAAGGTGGTGTGCAATGCGGTCGACAATGCGATGTTCATTTCCGATGCCTCTTCCGTCGGTCGGGTGAATGTTTGCGCGCCTTTGCAATTCGCACCAGAATGCACCTCGAACCAGGTAGACCTATTTGCTAAGTCTATGTCTGAGGGCAACGTTGTCGTCAGGTAACACATCGGGTCTCACTTGGTGCACGTGGACGCGGGCGCCAGCCGATGAGCCGAAGAAAGGGAGTGGACGTGGCGGGTCTGGGACAAATCGCACTGAACAGCGCGCCCATCTTTGGTGGTGCCATGCTTGCCATTGCGGCCGGGCAATTCAAAGGCCCCGACTTTCGCGGATCGATCAAGCAGGATATGGACCTGCTCGATCGGCTCCCCGCGGACGCCACCAAGAGACGCACCGACCTGCAGCGCACAATCGATGCCCGGATTGACGACCTGGTCGATGCGGCCGATCGGAGTCGGGCACTGCGCAAAGCTGCGATGTCGTACCGGGGCAACTGGCGCGACATCGTGTTGCTCCTCTGCGTGCTGCTCTTCACGATCATCTGGTGGGAGGTCAACCACAGCCGCGCCAACTGGCTCCCGACATTCATCCTGCTGATTCTGTTGACGGCCGTGACCGCCGTCTACGCACTGCGCGGCGCGTTGCGTGCCGCCACCGCCCTGATGCGCGGGTGGCGCGGAGCCGACCGATAGCGGCCGGAAGGCATTGCCCGTAATTCGCCTTGGTGTCAGGCTTGCTACATGGCAGCAGCCGACGGCATTGCGGGCGCCGCAAGCGGTAGTTCTGAGCCGGCTTGAATTCCACCGGCGCAGCCCGGATTACGAGATCGCGCCCGGTACTGAACTCGGCTACACCCGCGCGCAGAACTGCCAAGAACACGCGATCGCAATCGAGCGCGTCGTACGCTGACGCAAACCATAGAAGGGACTCTCAATGAGGATGTCGAGCCGCCGTCGTAGCGATCGGGGGTGAGTCGGGTTGCCAGGTGCGGTTGTCACGGATAAGCGCGAAGAGGACGTTAGTGCGCCGTCTGGCCAGGCAGATGGTGGCCGGGGTCGGCCGCTTTCCCTGATCACGTTTGCGTTGGTAGTAGGTCCGGGACTGCGGGTCACAGCGGATCGCGGTCAGGGCCGACATGTACATCACCCGGCGCAGTCTGCGACTGTAGCGCTTGGGGGTGCGCAGTCGTCCGGTTCGCTTCCCCGAGTCTCGCGGGACCGGCGCCAGTGCGGCCCAGGCGGCGAGTTGGTCGGCCGAACCGATCAACGCGGGATCACCGACAGCGGCCAGGAATTCGGCGCCGAGCCGGAAACCGATGCCGGGCATGCTGGTGGTCACCTCGGCGAGTGGATGGCGGCGAAATCGGTCCTCGATGTCAGCGTCGGTGGTCTTGATGCGTTCATCGAGGGCAATCACCCCCTGCGCCAACTGTGCGACCAGCCCCGCGGCGACCTGTTCGCCAGGCAACCCGACCGTCTGGGCCCTGGCGGCAGCGACGGCGGCTTGAGCGATCGTGGGTGCGTTACGCACTCCGGCGTCGGCCAGTATCCGGGTCAGCCGCGTAATGCCGCTTTGGCGAATAGCCTTCGGGCGTTGGTAGCGCGCCAGCAGCACCACCCAGCCGCGGTCGGAGCTCAGCTGGGCGGCCCGCTCCAAAGCCGGACACACCGCGACCAGCTGTTGCCGGAGCCGGTTGATGGTGCGGGTGCGATCGGCGACCAGATCAGCGCGATGTCCGGCGAGCATCCGCAATTCGGTGATCAGCTCGTCGTCGGGATGCAACACCGGCAGATCCTGGCCACGCATCCGCGACTGATCGGCGATCACCCGGGCGTCTTTGGCGTCGGTTTTGGCTTCACCGCCGCGGTAGGTCAACAGCAACGTGGCATACACCGTAGTCAGATCCACCGTCCACGACACCTGCCCACTGAGCCCGTCGCCTTCAGCCAACAGCCTGCGGATCTGCTGCTCGTCGTTGGCCACCTTGCGCGAGAGCACCACCGCACCCGTGTCGTCGACCACGCAAACCCAGTGATGCTCCTTGCCGACATCAACACCCGCCCACAACCACTGGTCAGATTCCATCGAACCCCTTTTCACTTGTTGGCCAACATCAACCCCACGGACAACCCCGCCAGCATTTCCTTAACCAAGCGATCTCATCGCAGATCTCAATCAGCGGCCCGAGGAAGTCCAGGCAGGCCGGGCGGCCAGTCCCTTCAAGCCGCACCACCGGGCCGGCAAACCAACCACCGCCACACCCGACCCACCCGGGTCACAGCACACCGCAACAACACGAAGTAACTGCACCTACGAACTTAAGGACTCCAACCGATGCAACCAAGCTCGCTCGATCCGGTGGCCAGCGAACGGCTAGCACACGCTGACAAGTCGTGGACGTCGGACTTGTCGATCAACGAGTTCGCGCTGCTGCATGGGGCCGGGTTTGAACCCATCGAGCTGGTCATGGGTGTCTCGGTCTATCACGTCGGCTTCCAGTTCAGCGGAATGCGACAGCAACAGGAACTGGGCGTGCTCACCGAGGCAACCTACCGAGCCCGTTGGAACGCGATGGCGCGGATGCAAGCCGAAGCCGATGCGCTCAAAGCCGACGGGATCGTCGGTGTCCGGCTCAGCTGGCGCCACCATGGTGAGGGCGGCGAACATCTCGAATTCATGGCGGTCGGCACCGCGGTGCGATATACCGCCAAACCAGGAGCCTTTCGGCGTCCCAACGGACAAGCGTTCTCCAGTCACCTATCCGGCCAGGACATGGTGACCCTGCTGCGATCCGGCTTCGCGCCGGTCGCCTTCGTGATGGGCAATTGCGTGTTTCACATCGCCGTGCAGGGGTTCATGCAAACGCTTCGCCAGATCGGGCGCAATATGGAGATGCCGCAGTGGACGCAGGGCAACTATCAAGCGCGAGAGCTGGCCATGTCACGCATGCAAAGCGAGGCGGAGCGAGACGGCGCAACCGGCGTGGTAGGCGTGCACTTCGCCATCTCGAACTACGCGTGGGGAGTGCATACGGTGGAGTTCTACACCGCGGGAACCGCCGTGCGCCGCACCGGCAGCGGGGAAACCATCACGCCGTCGTTCGTCCTGCCGATGGACAACTGATGCCCGATTTCGATGCCGAGCGGATGAGCCGCACTGTCGCGGCCGCGCTCGCCGGTCCCGGCGGCGTCGCGTTGGTGATCAACGTGTTCGCCGGACTTCCGGGAGTGCTGCACACTCCCGCGCGACGTGGCTTCTTTCGATCCAATCCCGAGCGTGTCCAGATCGGCGACTGGCGTTACGAGATCGCCCACGACGGACGGCTGCTCGCCGCGCACATGGTGAACGGCATCGTCATCGCCGAGGAAGTCCTCATCGCCGAGGCTGTCGGACCGCACATCGGTCGCGCGCTTGGGCAACTCGTCAGCCGATACGGCGCAACGGTAGTCCCGAACATCAACGCGGCCATCGAAGTTCTTGGCACCAGCGCCGGCTACCGATTCTGAACGCACAGCTCACGAATGCGGCTGGAGGCCACCTTCCGGCCGGTCGTCGCCGCACTCCAGGAGCTCTTTGAGAGCGTCGGGAAACCCGTCCGCGATTCCCCACAGGTCTTCCAGCAGGTCGGGGCAGGCGATGATGCCGACACCCAGTTCTCCGTTGAGTGACATGACGGTGATGTTGAGGCCCGCGCTGCCAAGCAGCGGACCGAGCGGAAACATCGAGTCCATTCGGCAACCCAGGAAATACAACTGGGCCTGCGGGCCGGGCACGTTCGACAGGATCAGGTTGTAGGCGGGGCTGCGCATAATCGGAATGCGCGGCAGGATCCGCATGGCCGCGCCGAACATCGTCGGGCCGCCGAACTGGGTCCAGTCGTGCAGCAGGGTGGGGCCGATGGCCGCGGTGTGGTCTTTTGCGGCGGTGTTTCCGGCGGCGATGGTGCGGATGCGCTCAGCGGGGTCGCTGATCTGGCTCTCGACCCGACAGAACATCCATGTGGAGTGGTTTCGCCCCGGTCGGTCCGACTTATCGTGTACCGACACCGGCACGGTGGCCACCAGCGGGGCGTCCGGCAGTTCGCCGCGCTCGAGCAGGAAGCGTCGTAGTGCCCCGGCGCACAACGCCACCACGACGTCGTTGATGGTCACCCCGAACCGGTCCTTGACGCGCTTGACGTCGCGCATGTCGAGCTGGGTATAGGCGATGTTGCGTTGACGGCTGAGGGGGGCGTTGAACGGAGTCGGCGGCGCCGAGAACGGGGCGGCCATGGTGCGGCCCTCCCGGGCGCGCAGCAGCGTCTCTACCAACGTGCGCATTGTCGCCGGCACCACCGTCGCCAGCCGCAAGGGCCGCGACGCGAAACCCATCAGTCCACTCGCAGCGATCTGCAGCAGATTGCCGCCACCAGCGCCGGGCAAGGGCTGCGGTGGCGGCGCATCGGGCTGCAGGCTGCAAAGATGGGCCAGCAGGTTCGCGCCCGCGACCCCGTCCACCACCGCGTGGTGGACCTTGAGCACCACCGCCACGGTGTCGCTGCGGGCACCGCCTTCAACCACCCACATCTCCCACAGCGGGCGGTCGCGGTCCAGCGGCAAGCCCGCGACGTAGCCGCAGATCTCCGCCAGCTCGCGACGCCCTCCGGGCGCGGGCACAGCCACCCGGTGCAGGTGGTGTCGCATGTGGAAGTTGTCGTCGTCCACCCACACGGGGTGATCCAGGTTCAGCTGGGTATCGGTGAGCTTCATCCGAAATTCGGGTACCGCCTGCACGTACTTTTCCAGCGCGGCGCGAAACCGTCCGTACGTGTAGCCGCCGGGCATTGTCGAGGTGTCCAACTCCAGAACGCAGCACACATTCAACGGCTGCGTCGGTGTCTCTAGGTAGAGAAAGAATGCATCAAGTCCGCTTAGTCGCTCCACAAGCCGCCCACCCGACTAGAGAATTTCAATTGCTCCCCCGACCCGACAAAGCTTAGGCGCCGAAAACGCTCAGATCCAGTCCCTGACAAGCCTTTCCGCGTAAATTATTGATGACCGCGACGTTGCTGTCGGCACCCCACTGCGCCGAACGGAACGCAACAAGCCCTGGGGTGACTACCCGGCACCCGGCTCAACGCCGGGAGTTCCCAGACAGCAGGGACGTCAAACCTGCACTTTTCCCAGCCGCCGCCGGCGTGCCGGATCAAGCACCGCCCGGTCGGTCGAGGGCCGACAGGCGGCTGGCGGCGAATGCCGCGGCCTGCTCGACCAAGCCGTCGTCTGCGTACCCATTGTGTGCCGCCCAATTACCGCCGGAAGAACAGACGGGGTCGTCGGGGGCGCACAGCTGGATGGTCTTTTCCGCATAGAGCGGACCGATGACGATCGGCGGCGCGCCGATCGAATTCATGAACTGAACCGAGGGCATACCGAAGAGCGTGACGGCGGCGACGTGGTCGGCGACCTCGGGCGGCATCGGCCTGGGTGCGTCCACCGGCGCTCCCTCCGGAATCGCCGCCGAAGTGACAAAGCCCATCACGGCCGCACCCTGCGAAAACCCGCCGAGCACCAGCTTGGTTTTGGGACAGCTCGCCGCCGTCTGTTCGACATGGGTGCCAGCGTCGTCAATACCGGCCAACGCTGTGGGGAAATCAGTGGTCGCCGGGTAATCGACCCCATAAACCTTCATGGATTTCCCGCCAATCTTCGAACGCAGCGCGTCGACGAAGTCCTCTCCGATCACCCCCACACCGGGTGGCTCGCCGGTGCCACGGGCGAACACCACTTCGACGTCGGGACACGCGCCGGCAGATGCGGACGGTTCGGCAGACGCGGATAGCGCAGGCGCGAACAGCAAAGCCCAGGTCGTGACCACTGCGGCAGCAACGAATCGACAGATGTTGAATGCGCTCACGAAACAATAATGCCCTTTGCACACACTCCCCAAACGACGAGGGTGGCAGCGCCCGGTCGAACCACTTAGCAATCTGGCTCGTGTATCCCATATCGGCATCCGGTCACGCACGGGTCGTCGCCGTTGCGCACCGGCAAGGTGGCCTCGCGGGAGGACCATGACCAAGCGCTCCGATACACGCACGGACGAGCTAACCCTCGAACTCAACAACGTGGTGCGCGAATATCGCCTCGGCGATGCGGCCGTGCGTGCACTCGACGAGGTCAGCCTGCGGCTTCAGGGCGGGCAGTTCGTATCGGTCATCGGGCCGTCGGGCGCGGGCAAGAGCACGTTGCTGCATCTGCTCGGCGCGCTGGACTCCCCCGATTCCGGGTCGATTGTGTTCGCCGGCGACGAGATAGGACGCCTCACCGATGATCAGCAGTCCGAGTTTCGGCATCATCGCGTGGGATTCATCTTCCAGTTTTTCAACCTGTTGCCGAACCTGTCAGCGTGGGAGAACGTGGCGGTCCCGAAGCTGCTCGACGGTATCGCATTGCGCAGGGCCAAACCGGATGCGACGCGGGTGCTGGACCGGGTCGGCCTCGGTAACCGGACCGAGCACAAACCAGCGGAGCTATCCGGTGGGCAAATGCAGCGTGTAGCGGTGGCCCGTGCCTTGATCATGGACCCGCCCTTGATCCTCGCCGACGAACCAACCGGGAACCTCGATTCCACGACGGGCGCTTCGATCTTGGCGCTTCTTTCCGAAGTGGCGCACGAGAATCGCCGTAGGCGCCTGGTGGTGATGGTGACGCACAACTGCGATGCCGCGGCGTCGACCGATCGGGTGATTGCCCTTCAGGATGGTCGCGTCGGATCCGACGTATCGGTGACCCGGAGATGAAGCCGGGCACGGCGATAGCTGCGGCAGCGGGCCGGTTTCAGCTGTTCAGCCTGCGTGAACTCGCCGCACATCGTCGACGCACGATGGCCTCGATCACGGTGATGGCGGTGTCGGCAATGTATCTGGTTGCGATATTCGGCATTTTCGGATCGATCACCGCATCGGTCAACCGGCTGGCGGACGGGATCGCCGGCGTTGCCGCACTAGAGGTGTCGGGTATCACCGACGCGGGATTCCCGGACACGATAACCACAGACGTGGCGGCAGTTCCGGGCGTCGCGGCCGCAGTGCCGATGATCCGGACCTCCGCACCCACGCCGTCGGGGCCTGTGCTGCTGCTGGGCGCGGACGCGAACATTTCCGCGTTGGGCGGCGCCTTCAAAGATGCTGTCGCGGAACAGCGGCTGACGGCCCCCTCGGCGATACCCAACGGCGTCCGGGTCGGACCAAGTGTCCGTCATGGGCAAGGCGAGACGTTTCGACTCGGCTCGGGTTGGGTCACGGTCACCGAAGTGCTGCAGGGCGAGGAGCTTGCGGACCTCAACGGCGGCCACTATGTCCTTGCCCCAGTCGCTTTGGCGCAGAGCGTTACCGACCGCCTTGGCCAACTCGACTCGATTCTGGTCACCGCGAAACCGGGAACCGACCTTGTCGCGGTTCGCGCCATGGTGACCGCTGCGGTGAACAATCGGGCGATCGTCGCCGAGCCGAGCGCGCGCGCGACCCGGGCCGGCGACGGCGTCAAGATGATGAGCTATATGGCCCTGATGGGCGCGACGGTTGCGTTGGCGGTCGGTGCGTTCCTTATCTACACCACCGTGACCATGGCGATCACCCAGCGCCGGCCGGTCATCTCGATCCTGCGTGCCATCGGCGGCAGACGGATCACGATCGTTCGCGACATTCTCACGGAGGCAGCGATTCTCGGCCTGATCGGCGGATCCATCGGCTCCGGTCTTGGAATACTGATGGGCCGCATTGCGATTGGCCGACTGCCTTCGGCCATAACCCAGGGGCTGGAGGCTCGCGTTCAATACTGGCTGCCCAGCCATGCAACACCAGCCACCGTCGTGGCCACCGCGGTCACCAGTGTGGTTGCATCCGCGATGGCTGCAAGGCAGGTGTACAAGGTGTCACCGATCGAAGCGTTGGCACCTGTCGGAGTCTCAGCGGCCGACCGCGTACCACGCTGGCTGCGGATCTGGTGCGGGGTCGGCGCCGTCGCGGTGTTCGCGATGTCAACCCTGCTGGTCGTCACCCAACGAGGCGTCTTCGCCTTTGTCGGGATGTCTGCTGTGTTCGGTGCCGAGATCGCATTGGGCTTCGCTCTCGCCATGCCCATCGTCAAAGCCACATCGGCAACGGCACGAATGTTCGGAACGGTCGGAGCGCTCGCGGCGGCGACGATCGAGCGTGCGCCTCGACGGGTGTGGGCCACGGTGATGACAGTGCTGATCGCGATCGTCACTACCGTCGCGATCACCGGTACGAACACCGATATGATCCGTTCCGCGCGCGACATCTTCGCGCCAGTCGGCGATGTCGCGGTCTGGGTGAGCGCAGACCCTCCTGACACCTATCCCACCGA
The DNA here is from genome assembly GCF_963853665.1 of Mycobacterium decipiens. Taxonomy (NCBI): domain Bacteria; kingdom Bacillati; phylum Actinomycetota; class Actinomycetes; order Mycobacteriales; family Mycobacteriaceae; genus Mycobacterium; species Mycobacterium decipiens. The sequence goes on along the minus strand of NZ_OY970459.1, from coordinate 2,574,923 downwards.
TGTTCTGCCGCAGGGTCTTTCCGAGAAGGTGGCCGCGGTTCCGGGCGTAGCACGCGTCACCGAAGGTGCTTTCGCCTTCGCTGTCGTCGGTGGTACGCGCGTCATACTTGACGGGTTCTCCCCCGGAACCGCCGATCCGCTTTACCGCGCGCTCGATGAGCGGGTACGCAACGAGGTGCTCGCCGGTCGGGGTGTGGTGCTTTCGCAGAATCTGGGCACGACACTCAACGTACGGATCGGCGACGAATTGCGGCTGCAAACGCCCCACGGCCTACGACATGCCGTCGTGTTGGCCCTGGTGCCGTACTTCGCGACGGTCATGGGCACCGTCGGGATGAGCCTCGATCAGCTGCGGGCGTGGTTCGATCGACCGGGGGCGACCACGTTGCAGGTGACCGCGGCGCTCGGCGTGGATCCGGATCGTCTGTTGGCCGACGTGCGCCAAGCGGTGCCCGTGCCGAACCACGTGTATGACGGCCACACGGCATTGGCGGGGCGCGAGGCGCCGATTCATCAAAGCATGTTCATCGCGAATGCCGTGTGGATCATCGTGGTGCTGGTCGCGGCAGTAGCACTTCTTTGCACGTTGACGCTCTCGGTGCTGGAACGACGACGCGAGATCGGGGTGCTGCGTGCAATGGGATCGAGCCGCCGATTCAGCTTGCAAATGGTGCTGACCGAAGCGGCAGGAATCGGTGTCATCGGCGGTGCCCTGGGCCTGATATTCGGGTTGGCCGACCAGTGGCTGTTCAGTCTGGTCAGCGCGAACATGATGAACTTCCAGGTCAGCTTCCGCCCGAGCCCGATGACGTTCGTCTTCACCGGCGGTGCGCTTGCGATCAGCCTGCTCGGCTCGCTACCGCCCGCCCGACGCGCGGCGAAAATGAACATCATCGACGCCGTCAGCGTCGAGTAGGGCGCGCGGTCAGAAGCCGAGCGGAAGGAGCGCAATAAACAGTGGGGCTACCGGATCCGTAAATGGGAGGGCGAACGAACTATTCAGGAAAGGAAAGACCGGACTTTGGAAAGTGTTTACTGTCTGCCCGGGCGCACCTAGGCCCGTTGTGGGTTCAAACCCAGAAGTCAAAGTATTGGTGAAGAGCGGGCTCGAGAAAATCGTTGCGACAAAATTATCGTCGGCGGTGTCGGCAAGGGACGTGATTGTGAACAAGCCGAAATTGGTGGTTTGACTCTCTAATGTTGGGTCGCTGGGTACCGGGTTTGTAACTGGGCTGAGGCCCAACGCCGCGGCGAGCTGGGTCGCCAGATGTCGCAGCGATTCCTGCCACGGCGCCAGCTGCGCGGCGGCCGCCGAAGCCCCGGCATGGTAACTCGCCATCGCGGTCACGTCCTGGGCCCACATCTCCTCATACTCGGCCTCAGCTGCCGCAATCGCCGGCGCGTTCTGCCCGAAAAAATTCGACAACACCAACTGCACCAACCCATTCCGGTTGGCCGCCACGACCAGCGGATGAATCATCGCGGCCCGCGCAGCCTCAAATGCATCGGTCACCCATTGCGCCTGCCCAGCCATCCCCGTCGCCCGAGCCGCCGCCGCACTCAGCCACGCCGTATAAGGAGCCGCCGCGGCCGTCATCGCCGCCGACGCCAGACCCTGCCACGCCTGGCTCGGCCCAGCCGTAAGGCCCGACGTCACCGAGGAAAATGACGACGCCGCCGATGCCAACTCGTCTGCCAACCCATTCCACGCCGCGGCCGCTGCCAACATCGGACCGGAACCCGCACCCGAGAACAGCCGTGCGGAGTTGACCTCCGGCGGCAACACCGAGAAATTCATCACCACAGGCCCCCTATTTGTCATTCTTTAAATCCCGCTTTAGATCCCGCCGCATTCGCGGCGCCCACCCCCGGACGTCGGATCTTTTATCCTATACCTTTGTCGGAGGAAGGTTCAAGATCTGACAATTAGTTCGAGGCATTACTTGTCGACTCCCGTTCTTCATTTGAGCAGGGTGGCAAATCCTTGCAGATGAGGTGTGCAGGGCGGCGGCACCAAGGTTCGGGGGATGCTGCGCAACCCCGAGGTATCGAATCCGGCCGCGGCAATGGCGTCGATGGTTCGGCGGTTTGGATGACAGCCCGACGAAATCCACGACCACGGCTTTGCGATCATGTCCTGGAATCGCCCCATCGCGCCCTCTCCGCGGACGTGTTCGAGGACGACCAACCTGCCTCCGGGCACGAGCACCCGCCGGATCTCGTCGAGAGTTGCGGCCACATCATCGACTGAACACAGCACCAACCCAACGTGTACCGAGTCGAAACTGTTGTCCGGGAACGGAATCGACTCGCCCTGCCCATCGACGATGTCGACGGCAATGCCGCAATGGCGAGCAAGACGAGCCGCCATCCGGCGGAACGCCGCCACCGGCTCCACGGCGGCGACTGAGGTGACTGCCGGCGGAACATACTTCAAATCGGCCCCCGGGCCGAGCCCGATCATCAGCAGCCGGCCGGTCGCATGGGTGATCGCCGCTCGACGGTATCGGCAATAGAACAACCGGTCGAAGATCGGCATGCCGATTCGATACACGTACGGGAACAACGGATTACGGCGCGTTATCGGTCACCTAGATCGAGTTGGAACGGCGGATATTCGTCACGCATCAACGAAACGTACACCGCCACCCGGTAACGCCATCGAACGATGCCCATCAGTAGATCGAACATGCCCCGGTGAATCCTCCCGGCGCACAGCAACCACACCGCGTTGATAACGCAAAGCACCTGCAGCAGCGGCTCCATCGCCCAACACAGCAGTATCTGCGGGAGCCCGAGCAGCCACCACTTCACCAGAACCGCCCATCTCGTCAGCCGTTCCGGATAGTCGACCTCCAGATCGCCCGGGTAGTCCGGCCGAGACCGCAACGTAAAGGGTGGGTACTTGTCGGTGCAGTTCATCGGAAATCGGTAATTCATGACTCGCCACGACCAGCGCAGCACTCCCACGTTGAAGTCGAAGATTGGCCGGGGATACCGCCCGGTGAACAAGATCGCAACGCCGGCAACGACGGTCAGTAGTGGATAGACCAGGTATAGAAATACCAATATGGGGTAGTGCGGAACGGCCAGCACGCACCACTTGACGAGCCAGAGCCACCGGGATGGGGCGTCGAGACCACCTCGGACCCGGACGGGATTAGGCGGTTTGCTCATCGCGCCAACCCAGACGAAGAACGCGGTGTAGCAGGTGTGGCCGCGAGGCCACGGCTAATCTTTGCCGACATTCGACGGTGACTCGTCAGATCCAGAAACATGGTGAGTGCCCAGGTGTGCAGCCGGTCCGAGATCAACGCCGCCGGCCGCAGCACGGCCTCACCGTGGCACACCCGCAGCGACGCCACCCTGGACACTGCCCTGACCCTGCGTCGCCTGATCTTCTCGTACCAGCGCAGCGCGCGTGAGAGCTGATCGCTTTTGCTGCCGCTACTTCTGTTCCGGACACCTGATAGCGCCCTGCACAACACCATCGTGTCGAGCAGCGCCTGATTGGTCCCCTGCGCGAGGGTGGGCGGCATCGTATGTGCGGCGTCACCGAGCAAGGTCAGCGCTCCCTGGCCCTTCCCAGGAATCGGATGTCGAAAGTGTGGGAATGGCGAGGGGGCAAGATCATCGTCGGTCAAAGCGGCGAGCACTCGATCGACCGGGTCGGACCAACCGCCGAAATGCGACCGAATCACCTCGATCGGACGATGCGGTCGCACGAAGTCGTGGGACCAGGGCAGGTCGAACCACCACTGCACATCGCAGTCCCCGGCCGGCCACAGACCGGTATTTCCGCCCTCACCGATGATGACCTGCGCCACGCGCCTATCGTCAACGACGTCCGGGAGACGGACGAGTCCCTGCCAGCTGCACCAGCCGGTCGTCTGCGCAGCCGGCGCGCCAACGACATCTCGGACCATCGAGTGCAGGCCATCCGCACCGATTGCCAGATCTCCATCGGCCGAGCTGCCGTCATCGAACTCGACGCGCACCCCACCGGGCCTGCTGACTACCCCCACCGCACGGCAGCCGCATCGGATGCGATCCGTCGGGAAGCCTTCCAGCAGCCGTTCAAGCAGGACACGACGGGGGACCATCCGAACAGGGGCGCCTAGCCGGTTGACCATGGCGGCCACGTCCAGGATCGCAAGCACGTGCCCCTTGGAGGTCAACACCCGCACGCTGGATAGCTGCTGACCCGCCGCGTCCATGTCGACGCCCAGTTGGCCCAGAACCGTTGCCCCATTCGACCAGATGGTCACGGCGCCGCCGCCCGCCTGCAAATCCGAGCGCTGGTCGAACACGGTTACGTCATGTCCGTCGCGCAACAGCCCCCGCGCCGCGGAAATGCCGCTCACACCGGCTCCGATGACAAGAATCCGTAGCGGCGCCGCCTTCGGCGCCGCCGGCGGCTTCGCCAAAACCTGGTTACCAGGCATTTCTCGAAGTGGGCTCCCGACGGTTTAACCCGCGCATCGACGCAAGACGGATACTTCGCTTCGGCTCGTCATACTCCTGGATACGTAAGCGCGCGCGAATCGGTTCAAGGCAGAAGCCAGGCCGTACGCGCCGAAGGTGCCGCAGGCGGGTACCTGCGGTCCGCTTCGGAGCTGATCCTCGCGCACGGCGAACAACCGCCCACCCACACCGGTATCTTCCTGCATCGCGTGGTACCTGGCAAGGCAGGCGAATTCGTTGCGGCTCAAGGTGATCTGAAACTAGTCAGCTCCACATGCCCGGGAAACGAGGGCACCGCAGACCAACTCACCCGGTGGATCCGGTCACACGAACACCGAGAAGCGTTGCCGCGCCTGCGGGAAAAGGTGTCGCGGGGCAGCTCACTGGATAGCGACTGGCTCAGGCAGCTGCCCCGTGCTGACCGATTTACGCGGCCACCACAGCCAACGGCCCAGCACCACCATCAGGGCGGGCAGCACGAAACTACGCATCACGAGGGCGTCCAGCACTAGCCCGCTGCCAACGGCGACACCGATTTGCGCGACACTTAGCACGCTACTCGCGGCAAGCGCGAACATTGTTGTCCCAAGCACGATTCCAGCGGCGGTAACCACTGCCCCTGTCGTGGCGAACGCTCGGATGATACTGGTTCGTGGCCCGGCGGGAAGCTCTTCGCGGATGCGCAGCGCGAAGAGCAGGTTGCAGCCCGAGCCCACGGCTATCAGCAACACAAACGCAATCGGCAACACCGACCAGTGCAAGTCGTGGCCCAGTATGTGTTTCCAAATCAGTACGCTGGCGCCAAGCGCGCAGATGTACGACGCGGCGATGGTGGCGAGGACGACAAGCCCGGCGAGCGGACTTCGCAGAAGCAGTGCGGCGATCGCGAGAATTACGGCGAATGTGATGACCGCCAGCAAGGCAAGGTCTCTGCCCACCAGATCTTGAAGGTCACGGGTAGCCGGTCCAACGCCGGTGAGTTCAACGGCCGTGGGCTTGAGCGTGTCCTCCTTGGTTTCCTCCTGTACGACGGCCACGATGGCGCGTGCCTGTTGGGCGCCATCATTGCCCCATTCGCTCCGGTCGCCGTAGACGAGTAGACGCGTTGCATGGCCGTTTGGTGAGACAAAGTAGTCCAAGGCTGGCCGCATATTCGGGTCGGTCAGAATCTTCCGGGCGGCATGGAGGTCCACGCCGGGGGCATCCTGGGAGGCCGCGGCGAGTTCGTGCAAATACTCGGGAAGCTCTCCCAATGGGGCCACTCCGACATTGCTGAGTATCTCTTTCAAACCTGCCGCTGACGCTCTTACCTGCGCCAGTTCACCGCTGGCGCTGTTCAACGCATTCGCGAGGCCTGGTACGCCTGAGGTCGCCGAGGCGGCGTCCGCTATCCCCCTGGCGAGCTGTCCTGCCGCATCGACCAGCTTCGTGCAGCTTTCAACGACGGTATTTGCCCACTGCACCACCTCTTGGGCAGCAGAACACACGAGATTGTCCCCGCAGTCTGGTATCGCCGCGACAAAACCCCGCAGCGGGTCAAAAATGTCGTAGACGTCAGCGGCGTCGCCCTGCAGCTTGATCAGCGCGTCCTGCATTAATCGGACGGCCAAACTCACCTGACCAATTCCGTAGGCGTCCTGTCGGACGCCAGTCTGAAGCAGATCGAGGGCTGACACCACGTCGCGGAGCGCGGTTTCGAGATTGGCGAACGTCGCCTCACGGGATGTGAGCCGGTCAGAAAATGCGTCCAGCTGATCACCGAGATTCCCCGCCGTGGTGGTCAAGGCAGCTTGCTTGGACACCAATCCGTTGGGGTGGCTCGCTGACCGCACCATCCGCACACCGGGAATACCCATAATCGCAGCGGTGATTCGTTCGATGGCAGTGAGTCCGGTGGGATTGCGGATGTCGTGGTCGGTTTCGATGGTGACCACGGTGGGCAGCAGTTGGTTGGGAGCGAAGTGGCGCTCGGCCGCCCGGTAACCGCGATTGGATTCGGCCGCGGCCGGGGTTGCCGCGGCTTCGTCCCACCCAATCGGCACTCCCGGCAGGGCAAGCATCAGGATGAACACGAAAACGCCGCTGCCGATCAAAATCGGTGCCGGCCAGCGCGCCACATGGGTGCCGATGCGCCGAAATCGCCGCTGGATGCGTTCATCTCGTGGGGGTTCGAGCAGGTTGGCGCGGCTGGCGAGCGCAATGAGCGCCGGGGTCAACGTCAATGCGGCCAGGCCAACTGTGAGAACGCCGATGAAGCAAAGAACTCCGGTTGTCGCGAACATACCGATCCACGCGAGGCTCACCCAACCCATGGCGACCAGAGGCGTGACCACGATAAGCGTGGAGCCCACGATCGCCGGCGCCACACCGCGATACGCATCGGCCAATGCAGCCGCTGGGGCGACGCTTTGCCTTCGCCGCTCGTGGTAGCGCCCGATCAGAAAGATCGCGAAGCCGGTACCCGTTCCGACAACGACCGCAATACCCAGTCCGACGGAAAACAGGGAAACCTCGATGACTTCGCGTTGGACAAGCACGGAAACGATCGGCTTGTCCACAGCTAGGGCAACGACGACCGATAGCAACGGCACCATCGCCGTGATCAGGGACCGGTAGACGATCAACAACAGGAATAGCAACGCCGCGATCGTCATCGTCGTGATGAACGGCATCTGCCTGTCGATCGCCGCGAACTCGTCCACGATGGTGGCGCCGGCACCGGTGACGAATACGTGCAAGCCGTCGGGAGGGTGCAGTTGTGCCACGATGTTGCGCACGACGGCTATCGACTCCCTGGCTTGCGACGTGCCAACCATGCCGCCAAAGCGCAAGGCCGCAGTCACTGCGCGATGATCCTCGCTTCGGACCGCATCTTTCATGGCCGGGACGCCCCACCAGTCCACTACCTCGATGACATGGCGGGAATCGGCGCGAAGCGCCGCGACCAACTGATCGTAGAACGCCCGGTCTTGGTCATTGAGGGACTCGTTCCGCTCAAGCACCAGGTACCCGGTGTTGTCGCCGGGCATTTCGCCGAACGCCGCGGCCGACCGTTGCACGGCAAGCGAAGTGGCGGTGCCAGACGGCGAGAAAGGCTGATCCTCGGCGGTGATGACCTGCTCGAGTGGCACGGCAAAGCCATTGGCGATGATTGCCGCCAGAGTCCAGACGACCACGATCCATAGCGCGTAGCGATGGATGAATCGTCCTATGGCGGTCACCGCATCAGCCTAAGCAACGCCACCGGGTCGGATATCACGCCGCCGGCTAGTACCGTCAACTGGTATCACCTTCGCCTCATGTGCCTCGCGGCGTAGCCGCAGAGCGAGTCGGCTAATTCAACCACCCTACCCAGCGGATCGGTAGCGCTTTCGGCGTTAGCCGGCGCGTCGGGTACCTTCCCAACTCGCGCTTCCCCCAACTCATCCAAGTTTGCGGCTATGACCGAGTTACCGCCTGACCCACGCGCAACGCGACGCGGGCCCAAGCGTTGTTGCCGTATCCGCGCGGATTCCACAGGGACGCCGCTGATTCGGGCTGCAGCGTCCCGGTGTCGTCCCAGGCGCGCGCGATGATGCCCAAAGGTCCCGGCTCGACGTCGACGGTCAGCGACCACGGGCGCCAGGACCACTGACTGGGCGCGGCGTGCAAGTCGGCCTGCTGCCAGGTCAGCCCGTCGTCGAGGGATATGTCGACACGCTCAACGCTGCGGCCATCACCGGCGATCCCGTAGCCACGAATCGTCAGCGCTCCAGACGGCACGTCATCGCCATCGGTGGGGTCGAGGATGTCGCAGTTGAGCGCCAGCGACGATAGCGAAATTCCTTCGCCCGGCGCGACGAGGTCGGCATCGGCGTCCGGCGGAAGGATGCGGTAGTCCAGAGCCTGAAAGTAGTTCTGCGAAGGGCCAGGTTGCACGGTGATGGCCGTGACCCATTTGACGCTGCGAGCCCCAACGTATCCGGGAACCACTACGCGAACCGGACCTCCGTGGGCAGGCGGCAACGGTTCGGAGTTCATCTGCCATGCCAGCAGAACCTCCGACGACAGCGCCTTGCGCAACGGGATAGAGCTGCCGTAGGGCTGTACGGGGCGAGCCTCCTCGGCGACGTCCGGAGCTTCGAACGCGACATGCAACCCCTCGCCGAGGTGCACCTCGGCGGCCTTGAGGACGTCTGCAAGACGGACACCGCGCCACTGAGCGGTCGAGATTGCCCCGTGCTCCCAAGGATCTTTACCCGGGATCGGTCGCACCCGCAGCAGCTCGGCACGTCGATTGCCGGCGCACGCCAGCGTCGCCACCACGGTGTGTTGGTCGAACTCACTGGTCAGCCGTTCGTAGGTCACGGTAAGCGGGCTATCCACCAGCCCGTCGACCGTCAACCGCCAGTGCTCCGGCGCGATGTCCGGGACTGGGCCGTGATTGCGGGCATAGAACGCATTGATCGGGGTGATGTCGCTGGCAGCCAACACGGCCGGTGGTGGTTCGGCGTTGTACGGCAAGCCGCCACGCACGATCATGTCGTCACGCTTGCCCCATAACCCGGCGGTCTCCAGCATGACTCCGATTGTTCGCCGTTGGCGGAACTATCGGTAGAGGGTTTGACCTTGTGCGCTCACAAGTTTTTCTTGTGCCGGATGGCCTTCACACAAGGCGCACTTGTGTATTCTTGCCGGTGCACAGGATAGCGATCCATGACTGGAGGGCCCAATGCGAGCAACCCGACGGGCAGCGTCTGGCTAGGCCATGCCGCCCCTCAGCGCTCGCATGCCCGAACTGTCCGCGCTCGGAATATTTTTGGCGATCGCGCGGACCGGTAGTCTCGGTGCAGCGGGCCGCGAGTTCGGCCTGACGCAGCAGGCGGTGTCGGCGCGGCTGGCGTCAATTGAGACTCAGACCGGAGTGGCCCTAGTCGTCAGGACCCCGCGCGGCTCACACTTGACACCCGCCGGAGTGGTCGTCGCCGAGTGGGCAGATCGCTTGCTCGACGTCGCACAACATATGGACGCCGGGTTGGCCTCGTTGCGATCGGAAAGGCGCAAACGCATCAAAGTGGCAGCGAGCCTGACGATCGCCGAACAACTCATGCCACGCTGGCTGGTGTCCTTGCAAGTTACGAACGCCCGGACCGGCGCAGCCGCTCCCGAGATCATCATGACGGCCACCAATAGCGACCAGGCGATTGCCGGCGTGCACGCTGGGACCGCCGATCTTGGCTTCATCGAAACCCCATACATACCAACAGGGTTACGCAGCCGGGTGGTTGGCAGCGATGAGCTTGTGGTGGTCGTTCCGGCCGATCACCGGTGGGCTCGTCGCCAGCGATCACTGAGTGCACGGGAACTGAGCCAAACCCCGCTTGTCACCCGCGAGCCAGGGTCGGGGACGCGCGATTCGTTGACCGCAGCCCTGAGCCGAACGCTGGGTGACTCCCCACAGCAAGCACATCCGGTCCTCGAATTGTCCTCTGCCGCTGCGGTGCGCGCCGCCGTCGTCGCCGGCGCGGGACCCGCGGTGATGAGCCGACTCGCGGTTGCCGACGACCTCGCAATCGGTCGCCTGTGCCCCGTGGCGGTACCCGAGCTGGATCTCAGACGGAAGCTCCGCGCCATTTGGGCGGGCGGGCGCACTCCACCTGCCGGAGCGGCCCGAGACCTACTTACTCACATCGCCGGCCGCGCTGCTACCTAACATGACGAGTGTCCGATCCGCAGGAGTTCACACTATGTTCAGGGCACCGTCGATACCACGTCGTTGACCGCACACGACGGCCGGTTCTTCTCACGGTATGCGTGTTGTTCAGGTCGCCAACTTTTACGGACCTCGCTCGGGCGGCCTCCGCACCGCGGTGGACCGGCTCGGCGCGGAGTACTGCGCCAGTGGTCACGACGTGTTCTTGATCGTTCCGGGTGCGCGCACCGAACGGCACCACCTACGCACAGGTGTCGTGCGAATTACCCTGCCTGCCAGGTTCATTCCATTCACAGGTGGTTACCGTGCGGCAATGCCGGGACCGGTGCGGACTCTTCTGGAAGCACTGCAACCCGACGCCTTGGAGGTCTCGGACCGGCTCACCCTGAGGTCACTGGGCCGGTGGGGCCGCGAACACGGCGTTACGACGGTGATGATTTCCCATGAACGCCTTGATCGCTTTGCAGGCCAATTGCTTCCACGTCGAGCAGCGCAGAAGTTCGCAGACTTCGCCAACGCACGAACTGCCGCCGACTACGACACCGTGGTGTGCACTACCGGGTTCGCGCGCGAAGAATTCGACCGAATCGGGGCGACAAATACGGTCACCGTCCCACTGGGCGTAGATCTGCAGACCTTCCACCCGAGACGGCGTTCGGCCCGGGTTCGACGCCGCTGGGCCACACCAACGCAGATGCTGCTGGTCCACTGCGGCCGGCTGTCGTTGGAGAAGCACGCCGACCGCAGCATCGACGCGCTCGCCGCATTGTGCGACGCCGGCGTCGACGCCCGACTCGTCATCGCTGGCGAGGGCCCGCTCCGGGCCAGGCTGGAACGCAAGGCAACCGGGTTGCCAATCGACTTCACCGGCTTCATCTCCGATCGGCGCGCCGTCGCCAGCCTGCTGGCGGCGGCCGACGTCGCATTGGCGCCCGGGCCGCACGAGACATTCGGGCTGGCCGCACTCGAATCGCTGGCGTGCGGCACACCAGCCGTGGTTTCCCGCACGTCGGCGCTGACCGAGATCATCACCGCGGACAGCGGTGCCTGCGCCGACAACCACCCAGAGGCGATCGCACACGCGGCCCGCGCAATCGTCAGCCGGCCCGAGCAGCACCGCCGCCATTGCGCGCGGCGTCGCGCCGAGATATTCACCTGGCAACGGGCGGCAGCCAGCATGTTGACGACGTTGGGTGCCACGGCCTTGAGTAGCCGGTGCGGCGGTGACCCGGACGACCAGATTTACCCTGGGCTGCACGCACTATCGAAGGTGCCGCAATGCCTGCCCAACGCGGCGCTGGCAACTGTGCAACGCGGAATCCCCACCCAGGAAACCATGCCTAGCCGCAGCATTCCGAGCGGTCCTTGCTAAGGACGGCCGTCCGGCAACGGGCGTAGTGGCTTGTTATGCCCGAATCCGATCAGGTGCAGGGTATTCCGTGCGGTCCCCCGATCCAGTGACCGGGTGGCGATTGCCAAGGGCACACCTTTTTGATCTGTCCGGGCGACAGCGGGCGCAAATTGATCGGATTGTCGATATTCGGCACCGGTGGTCGTGGTATCCGTGGCCCCGGATCGGCCAGCGCCTGGCCGGCGCCGAGTCCGAGCGCGGCAGCGCCCAGCCCACCGGCAAGCGCCGCCGTGCCCGCAAGCTTCCTTATGTTCATTCTCAGCCTCCCTGTCCGGCCGATTCTCCGTTGCGTCCCCCCCGGGCGGCCCGACGGCAATTACCTTCGAACATACCCGCGGTAGGCGATGTCAAACCTTTCGACGGTCTGGCGTGGATCGGGTCGGAGGTGAACGGATGGGTTGCGACACGGTCACGGACGCATACCTATCAATGGATCACTGATCACAAGAGTCCCAGAGATCACTATCGTCACATCAGCTAACTGCGGACGTCAATCGCGACGTCCAGCCCGGGAAGGTGTGACATGTCGGCGATTCCTCGAATCGTGTCGTTATCGCTGGCGTCGGCGGCCGCCATCGGACTCATCGTTCCGATCGGCCTCGCGCCACCGGCGATGGCGGCGCCTTGCAGCGGAGACGCCGCCAACGCTCCGCCGCCACCGAACGCTGTCGTGACCGACCCCGGGGGCACGGCGCTCGGCCCGGTACACCCTGGGCGCGCTCCGCTACCGACCGGGCGCAGGCCTCGCGGCGCCAACGAACGCGCACCGTTGCCCAAGCTGGGCCCACTGATATCCGCCCTGCTCAACCCGGGTGCTCGCCCCTCCGCGCCGCTACAACAGCAGGCGCTGGTACCCAGGGCCAACCCCGGTCCCAATCCCGCGCCCCATCCTCCCGCCGCGGGCCAACAGCCCCCGACTGCTCCTCAGCTAGCTCCAAACCCAGCACCAGCACCAGCACCAGCACCAGACCCTGCCCCACCGGAGGCGGCAGGAGATCCTGGTGCCGCGATCGCCGGGGCTAGCACGTCACTTGCCGAGTGGGTGACCGGACCGGACAGCCCCAACAAAACCCTGGAGCGCTTCGGCATTTCCGGGACCGACCTCGGAATCCCCTGGGATAACGGCGATCCCGCTAGCCATCAGGTGCTGATGATCTTCGGCGACACGTTCGGCTATTGCGCCGTCGATGGCCATCAATGGCGATACAACACCCTGTTCCGGAGCCAAGACCGTGACCTGGCCAACGGCGTCCATGTGACGTCCGGCGAGGCCGCCAACAGATTTTCCGGTTCGCCGGTACACCGACCGGGCTTTTCCAAACAGCTCATCAACAGCATCAAATGGGCGCCAGACGAGACGGGCATCATTCCGACCGCGGGTATCTCCGTCGGCAAAACCCAGTACGTCAACTTCATGTCCATCAGGAATTGGGGCCGTGATGGAGAATGGACGACGAACTACTCGGGCATCGCGGTGTCCAAGGACAACGGCCAGACCTGGGGGGTCTACCCGGGCACCATCCGCGCGTCGGGGCCGGGCAGCGGCGGGAGAGCCAAGTTCGTTCCGGGAAATGAGAATTTCCAGATGGGCGCGTTCGTCAAGTCCAACGACGGTTACCTCTACTCGTTCGGAACCCCGCCCGGGCGCGGCGGTTCGGCGCATCTGGCGCGAGTTTCGCAGCGCTTTGTGCCCGACCTAGCCAAGTACGAATACTTCAACGGCGACTCGAACTCCTGGGTCCCAGGCAAGCCGGACGCGGCCACACCCGTGATCCCGGGCCCGGTAGGCGAAATGTCGGTCCAATACAACACCTATCTCAAGCAATACCTGGCGCTGTACACCAACGGGATGAACGACGTGGTGGCAAGGACCGCGCCGGCTCCGCAAGGACCGTGGAGTCCAGAGCAAATGCTCGTGTCGTCCTTCCAAATGCCTGGCGGCATCTACGCGCCGATGATGCATCCCTGGTCGACGGGCAAAGACGTATATTTCAATCTTTCGCTGTGGTCGGCATATAACGTGATGTTGATGCACACCGTACTGCCATAGCACGGCGCCGCCGCCGATGTCCTTGATCGGTGATGTTCAGCTCGGGATGCGGAGCGGAAGGCCGGCGGCGCAATAGATGGCGTCGATGACGGTCATGTTCTCGACCGCGTCCTCCGGTGTCGTCTTGATCGCTTCCCCGCGTAGCACTGCCGCGGCGAAAGCGTCGAGTTGATACGCATAGGACGCGCGGCGGGCAAACCGCTCCACCCGTTTTCCGCGCGTTGAACGAACGGTCAGCCGGTGGAAAAGCTGGGGCACAATCGGATTGAGCGCACGCAGCTCGCCCTGATCGCCAACAACCCTGGCAGTCATGTTCAGCAGATCCGACGACCACATCGAACACCGGATCCGGCCCGTGTGCCCGGCCGCAAATCGCAACTCGGCCGTCATGGCCCGATCGACCTCCGGATCGCGCAATTTGGCTTGCGCCGAAACGACTTCCGGCGTTGCACCGCCGAACGTGCGGGCCATGTGGACGGCATAGCAGCCCGCGTCCATGGTCGCGCCCCCGGCGAGCGAGTAGTCGTAGCGGATGTCGGAGAACTTCGCCAGGGGGAAGCACATGGACGTCTCTACCCGCTCGAGCTTGCCCAGTTCACCCGACGCGATGATCTGTTCGATTCGCAAAGCCAGCGGATGGTAGCGGTAGTGGAACGCCTCCATCACCACGCGATCCCCCTGCGCCGCCAGTTCGGCGATCTCCCGCGCCTCGGCGGCGTTGGCCGTGAACGGCTTTTCACACAGCACGTGCTTACCCGCGGCCAGTGCGGCTCGGGTCCACCGGCCGTGCAAGCCGTTGGGCAGCGGGTTGTAGACCGCATCGAGGGCCGGGTCGGCGATCAGCGCCTCGTAGCTGTGGTGCACCCGGGGGATGCCGAATTTGGCGGCAAAGGCCTGCGCACGCGACACATCGCGTGCTGCCACCGCGGCCACCACGACCTCGATGCTGCCGCTGGCCGGCTTGACAAGCGCCAGCGGCGTTATCCGGGCCGCGCCCAGGACGCCAATTCGAAGCGGGGTCCCGTGTTCGATCACGGACCCGACGCTACCCGCCGGGTCCCGGGTCCGCGACGCGCGAAAGCCGGGGCGCGCTCGGGCCGGACTCCAACGCCCACAAGGTAAGCGGGCACAACGGAGAGCCACGGCAGGCGCTCGACCAGACCGAGCAGGGCCGCCGGCGGCGTGGGGTCCTCACCGCGGAGGAGCGGGCCCAGTAGCCTGTTGTGCAACATTCGTTGTATGGCTTGGGTCACCGCGGTGGGAAAGACGCGGCGGCGCCGGATGGCCGCCAGGTCGCGACCGGTGACCCGGTGCTGCCGCAGCGGTTCGGCCAGTATGGTCGCGGCCGCTACGGCGTCCTGGACCGCAAGGTTGATGCCGACACCACCCATCGGCGACATCGCGTGCGCGGCGTCGCCGATGCACAGTAGCCCCTCAATGTGCCAGCGACGCAGCCGATTCACCTTGACATTGAGGTGCTTGACGTCGTCCATGGACGCCAGCGCAGCCACCGACTCGGTCGCTTCGGGCAGCAATGCGCTGATGTCCCGGCGGAACTCCTCGATACCTCGCTCGCGCAATTGGGCGTCAGTCCCCTTGGGGCCGAGGTAGGCGATCTGGAAGTAACCGTCGCGCGGGATCACACCGAGACCCTTGCCGGGGGCGAACCGCGGCAGGAACGAGAACTCCGCGTTGCCCTCGTGCGGCAGTTTGAACCACCACACGTCGAAGTTCACCGGGTAGTCGTGCGCTCTCAATCCGGCTTCCTGACGGGCGATCGACCACCGGCCGTCGCACGCCACGGTCAGCTCGGCCCGCAATTCACCCGGGCCCTCTGTGCCGCGATAGCGCACTCCGGTAACTCGGCCACCCTCATGCAACAGCCCGGTCACCTCGGTCTTCATCCGCAGGGTAAAGGTCGGCTCGGCTTTGGCTGCCTCGGCGAGCAAGTTCAGCAGATCCCACTGCGGCACCATTGCGATATACGGATGGGGTTGGCGTCGCAGTCGCCCGAAGTCGATGTAGGTCACCGAACGCCCATTCGCATCTAACTTCGCCTGGCGTACCTCGCTAAAGGGCAACGCCGCAAAGCGTTCCCACAGGCCCAGCTCGTCGAGTAGCCGCATCGTCGTCGGATGCACCGTGTCCCCACGAAAGTCGCGCAGGAAATCGCCGTGCTTTTCCAGCAGGGTGACCTGCACACCCGCCCGCGCCAATAACAGCCCGAGCACCATCCCAGCGGGGCCGCCGCCGATAATCACGCACGTGGTTGTCTCGCCCATTAGCGCTCAAGCATAGGGGCGACCGGTGCGCCGCCGGTACAACGCATCCGTACCCCGGCTATCGACGTCACCCGACAGATGGTGCTAAATGAATGCGTCGCGGCCACATAACGCGGCCCGACAGCCGGATGGGATCGGATTCATGACTGACACGATTCAAGCGCTCTTGCGCCAGCGCATATCCGACCCCACGGTTGCCGTAAAATACCGTGACCTGCAATGGACTTGGAGCCAGTACCTGGCGCAGTCGGCGGCCAGGTCGGCTGCCCTGATCGCACTTGCCGATCCGCGACGGCCGATGCATATCGGCGCTCTGCTGGGAAACACGCCCGAGATGCTGACTCAGCTGGCGGCGGCCGGGCTGGGCGGCTATGTGCTGTGCGGCCTGAACACCACGCGACGAGGCGATGCACTGGCCGCCGACGTCAGGCGGGCCGACTGTCAGATCGTCGTGACCGATGCCGACAATCGGGCGCTGTTGGACGGTTTGGACCTCGCGGGCGTGCAGATCCTTGATACGTCGACACCTCGGTGGGCTGAACTGGTGGGTGCTGGAAAGGCGTTGGTCCCCCTTCGAGAAGTCGACATGATGGATCCGTTCATGATGATCTTCACGTCCGGAACCAGCGGAGATCCCAAGGCGGTGCCGGTGTCACACCTGATGGCGGCGTTCGCCGGGCGTAGTCTGACCGAGCGCTTCACCCTTACCGAACAGGACACCTGCTATGTGTCCATGCCGCTGTTCCACTCCAACGCGGTGGTCGCGGGATGGGCGCCCGCGGTGGTCTCCGGTGCCGCGATCGTGCCGGCGAGGTTTTCGGCGACCGGCTTCCTCGATGACATCCGCCGATACAACGCCACATACATGAACTACGTCGGCAAACCTCTCGCCTACATCCTTGGCACCGCCGAACGCGACGACGACGCCGACAATCCACTGCGGGTCGCCTTCGGCAACGAGGCCAACGACAAAGACATCGAGGAGTTCTCCCGCCGTTTCGGGGTCCAGGTCGAGGATGGCTTCGGCTCGACCGAGAACGCTGTCATCGTGATACGCGAACCCGGCACACCGCCGGGCTCGATCGGCCGAGGAATCGACGGGGTCGCGGTGTACAACAACGAGACCAACACCGAGTGCGCCGTCGCACAGTTCGACGATCACGGAGCGATCACCAACGCCGACCAAGCCGTGGGTGAGTTGGTCAACACGATGGGGTCGGGCTTCTTCACCGGCTACTACAACGACCCCGAAGCCAACGCCGACCGCATGCGCCACGGCATGTACTGGTCCGGCGATCTCGCCTACCGCGACTCCGAAGGCTGGATCTACCTCGCGGGGCGCACCGCCGACTGGATGCGGGTCGACGGCGAGAACCTAACTGCCGCACCGATCGAGCGAATTCTGTTGCGCTACAAGGCTATCAATCGGGTCGCGGTGTATGCCGTCGGGGACGAACGCGTCGGCGACCAGGTGATGGCCGCGGTCGTCCTACAAGCTGGTGACGCCTTCAACCCCGACTCGTTCGAGGCATTTCTCGACGCTCAGCCCGACCTATCCGCTAAGGCCCGGCCACGATACATCCGCATCACCGCCGACCTTCCCAGCACGGCCACGCATAAGGTGCTCAAGCGCCAGTTGATCGCCGAAGGAATGACCCTTGGCGAGGGTGACACCCTGTGGGTGCGCGAACCGCGCGGCAACGCCTACCGCAGCGCGGCAAAGGTCAACCTGGCACCGCCGGTGTCGGGTGGCGCACGATGACGACCATGACCGAATCCAGTACGACCCGGGTGGCCGTCTACTTCGACTTCGACAACATCGTGATTTCGCGTTACGACCAGGTACACGGCCGCAACACTTTCCAGCGGGAAAAAGCCAAGGGCCTGGACAAGGAACGGCTTCGGCTGGCGACCGTCGACCTCGGCGCAATCATGGACTTCGCCTCCTCGTTCGGCACCCTGGTACTCACCCGCGCCTATGCCGATTGGTCCGCCGACGTCAACGCCGGCTACCACGACCAGCTCGTCGGCCGCGCCGTCGATCTCGTGCAATTGTTTCCCGCGGCCGCCTACGGCAAGAACGGGGCCGACATTCGGCTGGCCGTCGACGCGGTCGAGGATATGTTCCGGTTGCCCGACCTGACCCATGTGGTGATCGTCGGGGGCGATTCCGACTACATCGCGCTGGCGCAGCGCTGCAAGCGGTTGGGCCGCTATGTCGTCGGGATCGGCGTGGCCGGCGCCAGCAGCAAGTCGCTGGCCGCAGCCTGCGACGAGTTCGTCACGTATGACGCGCTGCCCGGGATATCCGCCACCCCCACCGCGCCACAGCCCAAGAAGCGTGGCCGCCGCGGGAGCGCCGCGCAGCCCGACGACGAACCGGCGCCGCCCGACCCGCAGGCCGCCGCCACCGGACTGCTTGAACGCGCGCTGCGGATCGGCCAGGAGAAGGATGACGTCGAGTGGCTGCACAACTCCGTGGTCAAGGCCCAGATGAAGCGGATGGACCCGTCGTTCAGCGAGAAGTCGCTGGGTTTCAAGTCGTTCAGCGACTTCCTGCGCTCACGCAGCGACCTCGTCGATCTTGATGAGAGCAGCACAACGCGCCTGGTGCGCCTGAAAGTCGAGCAAACTTCGTAGCCCGCTAGTCAGCTCGACCGCTGAATCTGGTTCAGCACCTTTTCGGTGTTGGACAGGTCTCGATCCAAACCTTCCGCGACCGTGGGATAGGTCCCGTTGAGGGCGTAGACGGCTACCACCGCCTCCTTGCCACTGGCGGTCATCAGGTAGCCGGCCTGTCCGGCGGCGACGAACATAGCCGGCATCGGACCCATTTCGGGTCGCGCCGATAGACCACTTTTCACCATGATCTTGCCGTCGTGGTCAATGTCGGGCAGCCCGGCCTCGAATAGTGCTGCGAAGGATTGGCTGTGGATGTACGTCAGCCAGCGCGTCATCGCCGCTGGTGTCGCCGAGGCCGGATCGGACCCTTCGCCGTCGTAGATGTTCACCGTTGCCGGTTCGATCTTCGCCTTGGCGAATTTCGCGATCACCACGGGCATGCCACCCGACTCGCAATCCCGCGACCCCGCCTTCTTAGCCAGCAGACACAGCAGTGTCTCCGCGCCTCGGTTATCGCTGATCTTGGTGACCAGTTTGGTCAGGATGCTGGTCGGCGGCGAGGTCAGCGACGCGACCTTGTCGGCTGAGGTGTAGGCGCTCTGCGGTGGAAGTGTTCCCGTGGCCGTCTGCAGGGGCGCGTCGACCGTGACGCCGGCACGGCGCAGCGCCTCGATGAACAAGGCGCGCGCGTAGGCGGCCGGGCTGGGCGCGAACTGCGCGAGGTCCTCCTGTTGCGCGCCCAGCGGAAGCTGGCCGGTGACGACGACGCGGTTGTCCGGCTCGAGGGTGGCGACCAACGTCGCCTGGCCGCCGGCGGCACCGGTGGTGGCCTGGTTGTCGACGGTGAAGAATTGCGTCTTTGGCACCGTGTCCAGCTCCACCGGATCGCCCACCTTCGCCCCGGGGCTGATGAGAATATCGAACAGGTTGTCATTGACCATGATCGAGGTGACGACGCCCTCTTTGGTCATGAACGGGTTCCACAGACTGTCGTCTACCAGCACATCGCCGCCGATCGAGGCAATGCCAGCCGCCTTGACCTGTCCCGCGAGCTTATCGAGCCCGGCCAACGGGTTGGCGGCGACCGGCTTCACCGTCGGCACTGCATAGGCATAGACGTGATCGGGTTCGGTGTATTGCAGCTGCCCGTCTAGGACGCCCCGACCGCCGAGGATGAAGTCACCCGAACCGACCAGCACGAGGTCACCTCGTAGTGCGTCACCGGAACGGTTCCCGATCGCATACACGGGGGTTGTCAGCGTCGATTCAGCCCCGAACTCCTCGTAGTAGGTGCCGACGGTAAACAACTTCGTGGTAGAGCCCAGGAAGTTGAGTTTGTTCTCGTTGCGGGCATACAACGTCTTGCCGCCGCCGAGCTCGACGACGTCCCAGTTCCACGAGCCATGCGCATACTCCGGCAAGTCGAGGATCGCTTGCGCCTCGCTCGGCATCGCGGGCGTCGTCGGGTTGGCTGCGCACGCTCCGATCAACAGGGACCCGAGGGCGAGCAGAGATCCCACCAACCGAGACCTAGCGCGCGCTGCGGACGAAGCTGGACGACGGCTCACGGTGGCCTTTCGTTGGAACGTCGGTTGCCGCCAGCAGTGTATGCCGCGGATGACCTGACCTACCCGTCGATCTCGCCCGCGATGCCGCGTTCGATGCTGGCTCGCGTACTGTCCGGCAACACGATGAGGCCGTCGAGTTCGGCGCGAGCCAAACCATACGCGCGTTCACGTTCCTGGGGTGTAGCGCCGGCGTCCGACGCCACCCGCAGCAGGCTTTGCGCTCTTGCGAGCCGCTGCCGGTCCTGTCGCGAGAAGTCGCTTCTGCGTCTGCGCATCGCCTCGGCTTCCGCGGCGTTGAACGTGGTCACATAGTCGCCAACCGCATCGAGGTAGTGGCGCGCTGCGTCCGGGTCGTCGAGAAGATCCTCTGCCCGCAGCGGCTTGTGCAGGTCGGCCCGCAGTTTGGCCTTGTGAAATCCGGTCGTCAGCGGGTCCCGCATATCGGTCATGACCGGGAAGTCGAGCAGCTTGGCGGCGTCGAGCTCGTACTCCAACCAACGTGCGTCCGTTCGCTCATGCGCCTCGACCGCACGAGTGATCGCCCGCCACCGCGTTGGGCCGTTTCCTAGAGTGGTTGCCTGCGCAGGCACCGAGCCATCCGGCGCGGGATCGCCCGCCTGCTCCCCCGGCCGCCGACTGAACGTCGAGAACGCCTTGATGCCGGCGTACAGCACGCCGATGAGCGGCAGGATCACCAGCAGCAGCTCGACCAGTCGAATCAGTAGCCCCACCAGGCCAGGATGCCACCACTACACCCCATCTCAACCGGCATTCCCTCAGCGCTTGTCGGTCTGGCCGGCCGCGACCCCGTCAGCAACTTTGGCGGTGAGGCGTCCAAAGAGGCGCGAGGAAATCTCGGGCGCGTTCGCCGCGAACCGCGCCGTCACCCGCTGGCGAAGCGGTGCCACCGTGACCTCGCTTCGGTTGCGCTCGATCGCGCTGACCACCCCGGCTCCTACCTGCTCGGGGGTGCCCATGCCAATCAGCGGCGGCGGCGGGGCTCCCGAGTCGGCGTACATCCCGGCGCCGCTGATCGCGCCCGGGCTGACCACCGAGACACCCACACCCACGGACCGCAGGTCATCGCGCAGGCAGAGCGCGAATCCGCGAATACCGAACTTCGTCGCGGCGTAAAGCGAGGCACAGGCCGTCGCCGTCTGACCGGAGATCGACGAGATGTAGACGAAGTGCCCGGAGCCGCGGGCAGTGAACGCCGGGATCAGCGCTCGGGTCATCTGAATCGGCACCTCGAGGTTGACCCGCACCGCCCGGTCAACCTGCTCGGCGGTGAAGCTGTCAAGCTTGCCGGAGGCGGGCAGCGCGGCGTTGGCGACCATTACATCGATCTCACCCGCTTTTGCGAGCAGAGCCAGGGCTGCGCCTGACTCGGCGAGGTCGCTGACTATCGTCGTGTGCCCACTCCCAGACAGGGAGTCCGCGAGCTCGTCGAGTGCTTGTTGTTTGCGCGAGCTGAGAATCAGACGCGCGCCACGGCCGGCAAGCGCCGTGGCGATCGCGCGACCAAGGCCACCGCTTGCGCCGGTGAGTAGGACGGTTTTTCCGGTCAGCTCCACCTGCACGAGGCTAATCGAGTATCGGACCCGGGCATAGCGGGCATATGCCACACCGCAACTCGCTCTGTTCGCTGACACATGTCGCTGACACCTGTCATTGAATTACGCCAGCGAGACACGCTACATTGCCAACATGACCTCGCCAGCGTCCGCGGCGGAACCCGTGCCGCCGGTTGCGCGAACTAGGGAGGCCCAGCGGATTCAGACCCGGGCGCGGGTGTTCAATGCCGCGGTCGCCGAGATCAACCGGTCCGGATTGGCGAACGCCGACGTCGCTGCGATCGCCACGGCAGCGGGCGTGGCGCGAGGAACGTTCTACTTCCACTTCCCGACCAGAGAGCACGTCCTAGTCGAATTGGAGCGCGCCGAAGAGGTCCGGATCGCGGCCAAACTCAAGCCGCGGGCGACCGAGTCCGACGACCTGATGACGGTGCTAACTCTGCTGGTGCGTCAGGTGCTAGCCGCGGAGCGGCGGTTGGGTCGGGTGGTTTTCCGAGAAATGCTGGGCTTGCACTTTTCGCCGACGCGCCCCGTCGCCGACGAGCTGGGCAAGCATCCGCTCGCTGAGTTCGTAATCGCCGCGATTGGCCGGGCGCAGGCAGCCCGACGGGTATCGCCGGACGCAGACCCGGGTGAACTCGGCATGATCTTCCTTACCGGGCTGTTCGCAATCCTGGCCACCGGCGCGGCCGCACCCCGGGAACGGGCGGCGCTGTTGGACCGGTATGTCATCACGATCGTTGCGGGGATGGAGGCGCGATGAGCAGTTCGGGCATCGAGGGCTACCGTGCCTTCCTGACGCGACGCGACGGCGACGCCGATCTATCCCGTCGTCGCCTGTCGTGCCGGGAGGAATTCTTCGCGACGCTACAGTCGGACCCCGTCCGGTCGATCCATCCCATCAACCGGCAGGTGTTCCTGCGAAATCTGCGTCGCCGCCGACCGGAGCGCGGTGTTGACCGCAAGACGCTGTTCTTGTTGGCCACCGCCAAGCTGAACCAGGCCGAGCGATTCGGCGTGGGCTTGGGTGAGACTTACGGGCGCAACAGCGGGCAGGGCGTCCCTCCCGAGCGGATCTATGTGGAGCTTGAGGAGCACTATCACACCCGCCTGCTGGCCTACGTGCTGGACATCTTCGATCTGCCGTTCCACGTCGTTCCGCCGCCGCTGGTAATGCGTCAGTTCGTCAAGATCGGCGTGTTTCTCCCCGAACGATTCGGCTTCCCGTTCGTGGGCGCGGCGGAAATGGCGGGCTGCATCATGTTCGACGAGCTGCGCCGCATCGGCGTCGAGGTGTTCGCCGACGAACCAAGCGTGGCCGAGCGGATCGAGTGCCTCTACAACGAGATCCTCACCGATGAGGTGGGCCACGTCGGCTACTGTGCGGCGCGGTGTACCACCGTGCAGCGGGCGATGATGCGTCGGCTCTACCCGCTCTTCGGGCGGCTCTTTGCTCACCAAACTGCCGAGATCGGCCTGCTCACGAATCGCAGCAGACTTCACGCTCGTCTCGACCAAGCCTTCGATGTCGAGGTGCTTACCGCCGGCCTTCCGAACGAGACGTTCGTCGCCGCCCACCCCTGACCGCATCGCGACGCCGTCTCCAGCCGAGTCGAATACGGTTGACAGAGATGCTGGTTCCTGTCATCACGGAATCGCACCCCAGTGGTCGGGCAGCGCAGGAGGCAGTGCGATGAGAACCGGACAGATTACCCAGGTTTGGCCGGGACTGCTGATCGGCGCTGCCGCGGGCGCCGCGGGCAGCACTGCGCTCAACGTTATCGGCTATCTGGACATCGTGGTACGGGGACGGCCGGCGAGCACAACGCCCGAACGGACCGTTGAAGCTCTGGCCAGGCTGTTCGGTCTCACGGTTCCGGGCACCGGTGACATCCTGGCGAACCGAGTCGCAGGCCTCGGCGCGCTTACCGGGTATGCCGCCGGCATCGGGATCGGACTGGCTCTGGGGCTGGTCTATGCGCTGGGCTGGCGGCCGGGGCTACCGCTCGCCACGCTGGTCGCGACGGCCCTCGCCCTGGTCGGCACCAATGGACCGATGACCGTGCTCGGCGTGACCGACCCACGGACCTGGGGTTTAGTTGGATGGATCAGCGATCTGATCCCGCACTTCGGATATGGGATAGTTACCGCCCTTGTGCTGCACTACCTTTGCCCGCACACCGATCAGCCACCCTTGAGACGAATCTTCCAACGCACGAAGCCGAGGTAGAAAACGCTGATCGCCACCAACATGGCCATGTCGAACCACCACGCGCCGGCCGTGTGACGCCAGTGCGAATCCTTCGGGGTCAGCGGGCCGGGCACCAGTTTGATCAGATCGACGGTGGACGCTGAGGCCGCGAAACCCCATCTCGCCGGTGTGCCCCAGGACATCTGGTCCAGCGGGATGCGCGCGGTAACCGGAATCATGCCCCCGGAGAACACCAACTGCGACATGACCGCCACGACCAGCAGGGGCATGATCTGTTCGTTGGACTTGGCGATGGCCGAGAGCGCCAAGCCGAGCATCGCCGAGGCGACGCAAGTCGCCGCGACGTCGACAAACAGCTCCAGACCCGGCTTGCCCAACGCCACCGCGCCATGGGTCGGGCCACCCTTGCCGATCAGGACGATCACAGTCACGATTGCCGATTGAACGACCGCGAACACGGTGTAGACGCAGACCTTCGCGATCAGGTATGCGGAGGTGGACAGGCCGACCGCCTGTTCGCGGCGGAATATGGCCCGTTCACCGATCAGGTCGCGAATGGTCAGCGCTGTCCCCATGAAAACCGCGCCGACGTTGAGCAGCACCAGGATCTGCCCGGGCTCGTTGGGTGCGTCACCCATCGGGTTCGGCGTACCGAAGCCGACGTCGCCGGGTACCGACATCGACAGCGCGCCCATGATGAACGGCAACAGCGCCAGAAAGACGAAATAGCCTCGATCCGAGATGATCAACCGCAGCTGTCGCCTGGCGATCGTGGAGAACTGCCGAAACAGGCTGGTGTGGGACGGATCGCCCAGCTCGGCGGGTTGCTCCACCGGTGGCGCCGGCGGGGGCGGACCGGTTTGCGCCAGGTACCGGGCCTTGGCGCCGTCCGGGTCGTCGGCGACCGCGCTGAAGATGTCCGCCCAGTTGGTGGTCCCCATGGCCGGGCCGATCTGGCTGGGCGGCCCACAGAACGCGGTCTTGCCGCCGGGGGCCAGCAGCAAAACCTGGTCGCAGACATCCAGATAGGTCAGCGAGTGGGTAACCACGAGCACCACCCGACCGGCGTCGGCCAACTGCCGCAGCATGGTCATGACCTGGCGGTCCAGCGCAGGGTCCAGCCCGGATGTCGGCTCGTCGAGGATCAGCAGCGACGGCCCGGTTAGCAACTCGAGTGCCACCGATGCGCGCTTGCGCTGACCACCCGACAGCTTGTCAACCCGGGTGTGGATGTGCTTGGACATCTCGAGTTCCTCGAGCACTCGGGCAACCACCTGGGCCCGGTCGTCCTTGGTGGTGTCCGGCGGCAGCCGCAGCTCGGCGGCATACATCAGCGCCTGGTGCACGGTCAGCTGACCGTGCACCACGTCGTCCTGCGGGACCATGCCGATCCTGCTGCGCAGCGAGGCGTATTCGGCGTGGACGTTGTGACCCTCGAACGTCACCAGGCCATCCGTGGGGTGGGTGTACCCGGCCACCAGCCGGGCGAACGTCGACTTGCCCGCGCCCGACGGACCGATGACGGCGGTCAGCATGCCGGGGCGCGCTGCCAACGAGATGCTGTCCAGCAGTGTCTTGTCGTTGTCGATGGTCCATGTCACGCCATGCACGTCCAGGCCACCGACCCGCGTCTCCAACAGATTCTCTTCGCGGCGCGCCAGCGTGCCGTCGGCAAAGACGAGGTCGATGTTGCCGATGGTGACGACGTCGCCGTCGTGCAGCACCGCCGCATCAACCCGGGCGCCGTTGACGAAGGTGCCGTTGATGCTGCGGTTGTCCCGGATCTCGGTGCCGTCGGGAGTGGGGACCAGGGTCGCGTGGTGGCGGGACGCCAACACTTCAGGAATGACGATGTCGTTGTCGTTGGCCCTGCCGATCCTCACCGCGCCCGGCGGCAACTCCCCCGTCAACCTGCCGGGCCGCAGGATCTTCATCATCGAGGTCGCGAGGTTCCCCGCCTCGGTGCCACCGCGGGCACTGACCGGAGGCGGCGGCGCGGCCGTAGGTGGCCGGTAAATCTGCGGCACCTGATGCACTCCGCTGTGTGGCCGCAACGGTTGCCCGCTGGTCGGGTATCGCGGCTGCGGCCCCGTTGGGGAGCCCGGTTGCGGGGCGCCGGGCGGCGCTGCCGGCATCCGTGTCGTGGCCGGCGGAGGCTGTTGCACCTGGCCGGAGTGGTACATCCCGGCCGGCGGCGGTCCGTCGGCCGGCGCGGCTCCGCCCGGCAGGAGGGGCAGGCGTATCGCCGTTGTCTGGGGTGGGCGCCCAGCCGAACCCTGGTGGCGGCCAACGTCGAAGAGCAGCGCCGGACCATCCGGGTTGCCTATATTGACTCGGAGGCCGTCGTGGATGTCGGCGACGGGCACGCGACGGTTGTTGAGGTAGAGCCCATTTAGGCTGCCGTTGTCAATGGCGACCCACCGGCCCTGGTCGAAACGCAACAGTAGGTGCACCCGGGAGATCAAGGGATGCGCGACGCGGACATCCGCGCGCAGGTCACGCCCGATGACAACGTCGTGTCCCGCTGCGAAGGTGCGCTCCGATCCCTCGTACCGCACGGTCAGCACTGGCGGGGCGGCTGGTTGGCTCATCGGCACCAACTGTATCGGCACTGCACCCGACTGCGGCACATACCGGTGAGAAGTGTTGCGCTAAAGGCATGCGTCATGCCTGCCCGCGGGTCACGGCCAACCGTTGCTTCTGCGGATCTCCTCCCGACATTCCCGCCTCGTCTGGCCGGTCTGCTGCATGCACACTCGAATCGGCGATTCCTGCTCGATGGGCAGCGGCGGCTCAGTCGGTTCGGCCGTGGCGGTGACGGTCGGACTGGCCACCGTGCCCTCGGTCAGGGACCAGATGGTGGTGTTGGTGCCCTGCAGTGTCGAACAGTAGGCCCTTGCCCCGGTCTTGGTAGTGCCGGTGCTACCGAGTGGGGAACAGACGGCGCCGATGACGACTGGGGCCCGTGGGGGGGTAGTCGTCGGGGTGTCGGCGGCGCCGGTAGTCGTCGGCGTCGTCTGCTGGGTCGTGTTGGGCGTGGTGCTCGGAGGGGCAACCGAGGTAGTCGTGGCAGCCGATGTGGTGGTCCTGGTCTGCTCCGGCGGTGCGGCCGTCTCGTCGTCGGCGCGCTGGACCTCCCGCAGCGCTACCACGACGGCTATGAGCAGCAGTATCGCCAGCACCGCAGGGACGATGACGGCGGCTCGCCGCGGCGACCGCTTTGCTGGTGCAGCCACCGCGACGGGTTGGGACACCCGCGTGTCATCAGGATCACCCGCGCCGCCCAGACGATGGCCGAGTGCGCGCGCGAAGTCGACGCAGCGCTGGTAACGGTCCTTGGGGTCCTTCGCCAGCCCTTTGGCAAAGACCGGATCGAGCGCCGTCAGTCCGGGAAGTCGATCGCCGATCGCCGGGGGTGACGCGCTGAGATGCTGACTGATCACAACGGCGGGGTTGGAGTGTTGAAAGGGCGGGGAACCGGTCAGCAGATGAAAGGCCGTCGCGGCCAGTGCGTACTGGTCGGCTCGTCCATCGAGCTCGTTGCCCATCAGCTGTTCGGGAGCCGCATATGACACGGTGCCCACCGTCATATTCGTGGCGGTCAACCCACTCGGGTCGTCGACCCAGCCGGCGATCCCGAAGTCGGCCAACATGATTCGACGATCGGAGGAATCGGGATTGGCGATCAGGATATTGGCGGGTTTGACGTCGCGGTGCAGCAGCCTACGTTCGTGGGCGTAGTCAAGCGCTTCGGCCACCGCGGTGATGATCTCGGTGACCTCGGGACCGGGCATCCCGTTCGGATACCGATCCCTGAGTAACCGTACGGTGTCGGTGCCGTCGACGAAGTCCATGTCGATCCACAGTTGGCCGCCGAACTCGCCGCGGTCGTGGACGGCGACGATGTGCGGATGCCACAGGGACGCCGCGGCGTCAGCTTCGCGGTTGAAGCGTGCTCGGTACTCGGTGTCGGCTGACACCTCGGCGCGAAGGACCTTGAGCGCGTCTTGGCGGGGCAGCCTCGGATGCCGGGCCAGGTAGACCTCGCCCATCCCGCCGGATCCGAGCTGTCGGACGATCGTGAAGCCGGCGAACCTCGAACCTTCGGCGAGCGGCATGGCGGCATCGTAGCCCGCGTGGCCACCGGCTCGCCGGTCAGTCACCGTCGCTCACCGCGGCTGCAGCGTCTCCGCGCGACTGCCGGTGCTGGTCGGTAGCCCGCTCAGAGGCGACCGCGGTGGCGACGTCGCGCGGATATGTGCGCCGAGCCACCAACAAGATGAGGGCGCCAGCCACGTACATCGTCACCAGCATGATCAAGAAGGTCTGCGGTAGTCCGCTCGGCTCGTCTGCGAAGTGGCCAGGTCCGCGGCGTGGCGCCAGTTTGGCGGCGACATAGGCGAACACCAGCGGAGCAATGGCGGTGAAACCGGATCGCAGTGTGGTGCGAACCGCTTCGGCCCTGCCCCACAGCCGCGAGTGCATGATGTCGAGCCGACCCGCGTCCAGCGGCGGGTTTACCCCACCAAGGCCGATCGCGGCAAAAAATGCGAACGCAACAGCGACGACGAGGCTGTCGGTCAGCAACGCAGGGACAAAGAATGCGCCCGCGCCCAGAAACGCGGCGCCGGCGACGGTCATCCGGGCGCTGATGTAGCCCCGGCCGATCAGCGAGTCCGCAATCCGCCCAGCGCTCAGCGTCCCGATCAGCGCACCGACACCGATGATGGCGATTAACGATATGGCGAGCGCTTGGCTGATGCGGAAACGGCTCCGCAGCAGCGCCACCGCGAAGGTGCCAAGGCCGGTGTAGAAGAAGTATCCGAACGTCGAAGCGACGATCAATACAACGTTGGTTCGGATCGACAGGACGTAGCGCACCACCCACCACAACGATCGATGTTGGGGGCTCTCATGCAAGACCAGCTGTGGATGTGGCTCGGCATGTTGAGCGATCACCTTCCGTTCCGCGGCGCCGCGAGGCGGCCCGACCTGCTGGATCGCGCCGCGCTGGATGCCGCCTCCGCCGCGGGGCGGTTCGGGCACCATCCTGGCCACGGCTATCGTGAGCAGCAGTCCGGCCACAGCCAACCAGAAGAAGCTCAACCGCCACGTGATGGCGGCCAACCATCCCGACACCAGCACCCCCAATGCGGTGCAGATTCCCTCGCCGGCAAGTACAAACCCATAGATGCGCCCCCGCTCATGCTGACCGAAATAGTCGCCGATCAGCGAGGCAACAACCGGGCCGCCGACAGCGATCACGATGCCCAGTGCGACTCGGCTGGCCAGCAACCATCCATAACCGACGCTGAGGCCGCTCAATCCCATCGCCACCGACCAGATCAGGACGGTAATCCAAAGCACGCGGGTGCGGTTTACCCGGTCGGCGAGGGTCCCGGACACCAGCGTGGCGACGACCCCAATCCCGGTTGAGACCGTCACCAGCAGGCCGACCTGCATGTTGCTGATCCGGAACGCCTGCTTCAGCGCCACCGCAAGTGCGCCGATGGTGCCATTGCTGGCGCTTTCCAGGCCCACCACCACGGCTAGCACCGCGATAACCCGCACGCGGGCACTGCCGCCGACCGCTTTTCCTTGGTCAATAGGCCCAAGCGTAGCTAGGGCCGGCTGGGCCCGCGTCCAGCAACCGGAACTAAGCCAACAATTCGAACAACGACGGGTTGATGGTCACGTTGAGGTTGCCGGGACCCGCAATCGCCTCCGCGCCGTTGGTATAGGCGATGGCCAGGTCTACGACGCTGTTGCTGTTGCCGAACGCGGTGGCTAGAACGATTTCGTTGGCACCCGCACCGCCGGCCTCAGCCAAGACATTGCTGTTGCCGGTCCCGGCCACCGTCGCGACGACGGCGTTGTTTTCCACGCCGAACGCATTGGCTGCGACCCCGGAGTTGTCGCTACCAAACACGGCCGACACGATGCCGGTGTTTTCTACACCGTTGACGAGGGCTGAAACCCCGGTGTTGTTGCTGCCGAAAGCCGCGGCCGCGGTGCCGATATTGCCGACCCCGATCGAGCTGGCCCTCACGATGTTGTTGTCGCCGAACGCGATGGCGCCAGTGCCGACATTGACCGCACCGGTAGCGCTTGCGGTGGAGTTGTTGCCGCCGACCCCGGCAATGTTGAGCACACCGCCGGTGGCGGCGGCGTTGCTATTGCTGCCGAAGGCGAAGGCGATGTCGGCCAAGTCAGCATTGGCCGCACTGTTCGCGCCGGCCGCAATCGCCAGCCCACCGCCCGGCGACAGCTACCGCGCTACCCAGCGACCCCCGCCGGCTGCAACACGCACAGCCCAGTCCCCTTGCCCGTGTTGAAAACAGACACCCGTCGCCGCCTCCCGCCAATCAGGGCTTGGGCGACCACCTCGATTACAAACCGCGGCAGCAACAAAATATAGAGCACCTGGGGCACAATATCCGGGGTTTCCGCAATATTCATTTGCCAGCGGCCAACTATCACACAAGCACGCAGTACATATCTCCTGCTGGCTTGACCGCCCACTCCTGCGTTAGTGGCGGCGGACCAACTTCCAAGACCGCTCGTACGGCTGCACGAAGATATTCGCGCACGATGGGTTTGGCATATCGCGTGCTCCGCAAGGCAATCCACTTCGGGAGATCAAGAATGCAGGCTGACACGAGGTCGACCGCGGCCGCATCAGTACGCTTCCACAGATCCATCGTTAGCCGCGATATGATCTGCGCCAATTCATGATCCAGCGCGCATAGTTGCTCGCTGGCCTCAGGCGATATCGGCTTGGTCAAGGCTTCTTCGCGACGTACGGTGAACAGCACCGCCGCCGATTGCGGATATCGCTCGGGGTAGTGAATCGAAGCCTCCGCCGCCGCGAGCACCGCATCGAACGGGTCCTGTGCCTGGGCAACCAGACTCTTCAGCAGGGCCATAAAGCGGCACTCTGCACGAATCCACATGCGCCCTATCAGGCCTCCACGCGACCCGAAGGTCCGGTAGATCGCGCCATTGGAGAAGCCGGTGGCCTTGGTGAGGGCCCGTATTGTCAGTGCGTCCATCCCAGCCCCCGCGACAAGCGCTTCGACGGAGTCAATGACAAAGTCGGGATGTTGGAGACGAGGACTCAGCACAGCCTCATCGCTCCTTTCTAGATGGGTGCCATCGCCCACCTAGTGGCGATGAATTGTTGTTGGACTTCACCTCCCCGATTCCCTTCCCTCAGCTGCGAATCCTGCCCGCACGCTGGTAGGAAGGCATTGCTCAGAGATTAAATTTCCTGGTCACAGGCCTGACGGGTCGGCATCCCCGCGACCGCCGACGGGCACGACGGCGTTTTCCACTTGCCACTGCAGGCTGCAACGCGCTCGTGCGAACACGATGGCACTGCCGGTGGGTGCGTTGCCGGCATCCAGGCCAGCAGCGCCCAGCCTGTCCACAACGACGTCCAATTGGGATGCGCTCAGCGGCGGCGGTTTACCCGCATTCACAAGCGCATAGTGCAAGAAGGCGGCCTCCTCATGGCTGCCGAGCCGAAACAACAATCGCGTGACATAGCGCAGGGCGACCCATTGTTCGGTCACGTCGCCGAACCGGTCCCAATGGTCGAGGACCGCGATAAGCATCTGCGCCGCCGCTCGTGGATCTCCGTGCACGGCACGCGTCGCCGCGGCTCCCATCAGCGCAGTTCCGTACACCCAGAAGTTTTGCACTTCCGCGGCCAGTCGCGCCGCATCGTCGAATAGGGCCAACGCGCGATCGGGTTCGGACCTTCTCAGTAGATATCCAAGCGCAAAGTAGGCCAACGCCTGCGTCGTCGGGTTGGCGGTGCGGTCAGCCACCTCGACCGCCTCGCGCGCGGCCGATAAGGCGGTGTCTGGGTTTCCCAGCAGGGCTTGGCAGATCGCGAGTAGATACAGCGTCCACGCTAGGCGGATGGGGTCGGCGTCGGTTCGAGCGCGTTGCGCCTCGGCCTCCCAGTACGACCGAGCTCCCAGCGGGTCACCCTCAAACAGCGCAATGTCGGCCAGCACATCGGAGGGGTAAACCACCCGCGCAGTGCCGTGCAGCGGACGTCGGCCCCGCGCCAGGGCCGCCAACGATTTTGCGTGCGAAAAGTCTGCGTGATTCCACGCAACCCGGGCGGCGGCCCCGACTACGGTAGGAAACAGCGGATGCTCGGGATCGGCGACCGCGATAACTTGCTCGGCCAACTCGGCCTCCGCATAGCCCATGCGCCAGCCGAGGAACTCCGGCGTTGCCGCGCCCAGTCGCAGTGCCAGGTCCGTATCGTGCTGGTCCATCGCATAGACGAACGCGGCGCGCAGGTTGTCGTAGTCGGGCAGCACCCGCTCCACCCAGTCCCGCTCCTGCCGACTCTGCATGCCAGCCCCGGCGCGCTCGGCCAGTTCGGCGAAGTAGACGGCGTGCCGCATCGTGCATTCAGCGTCAATCCCGCTCTCCTGCAAGCGCTCACGCCCGAACGCGCGCAGTGTTTCCAGAACGCCGTAGCGTGTCCAATCGGTGACATCGCGGACGACCACCATCGACTTGTCCACTAGACCGGAAAGTAATGAAAGCGACTCATGCTCGGTGGTCCCGTCCGCACCGCATACCCGGTGGGCTGCTTCGAGGTCGAAGGTGCCGGCGAACAGGGAAAGTCGCGCGAAGAACGATTGCTCGGCTTCGGTTAGCATCCGGTACGACCAAGCGATTGTTGCGGTCAGGCTCTGTTGGCGGGGATGGACACCGCGCATCCCGCCGTCCAGTAGGCGCAGATCGTCCAACCGCCGCGCCACGTCGAGGGTGCTCATCACCCGCATCCGCGCCGCCGCCAGCTCCACGCCAAGAGGCAGACAATCGACCCGACGACAGATCTCAGCGACCACACCCGCCGGTTGGTCGTCGAGTGTGAAGTCCGGTCGACTCGCCCTGGCTCGATCGGCGAACAGTCGCACCGCGTCCTGTTCCGGCAGCGACGGGACGACGACGATTTGCTCACCCTCCACGCCGAGCGGCTGCCTACTGGTCGCCAGCACCGACACCCGCGGGCAGTTTTGCATGATCCGGGTCACCAACCTGGCAGCCGCTTCCAACACGTGTTCGCAGTTGTCGAGCAACAACAGCACCTCGTGAGCTCGCAGGTACTCGATCACCGATTCCTCGAGATCCAGGCCCTGCTGCCGCCACACCCGACCCGCCGCGGCAACGACTTGGCCCACGGCGTTGCCCTGCTCCAACGGCCCGAGTTCGCAGATCCACACTCCCTCACCGAAGCGCTGCTGCTCGCGGCGCGCGACTTCGGCAGCAAGCCGTGTCTTACCAACACCACCGACCCCGGTGAGCGTTACCAACGGGCCCGCGAGCAGCGCATCAGTGATCCGACCCAATTCGTGTTCGTGCCCGACAAAGCTGGTCGCGCGCCGTAATTGAGCCAGCTGTGGGCGATCGACGGTGAGCGAGTGCGCGAGCACCGCATCATCGACCGGCGCCGCAGCGGCGGTAGTCACTGGTGCCTCGGTCTCGCCGGTGAGAATCTGCTGGTGCACCTGGCGCAGCGCTGGGCCTGGATCGACGCCGAGCTCATTGACGAGGCGCTCGCGGATCCGGCGGTAGGTGTCCAGCGCATCGTGCTGCCGGCCGCT
Organism: Mycobacterium decipiens; assembly: GCF_963853665.1. Classification (NCBI taxonomy): domain Bacteria; kingdom Bacillati; phylum Actinomycetota; class Actinomycetes; order Mycobacteriales; family Mycobacteriaceae; genus Mycobacterium; species Mycobacterium decipiens. Next base: position 2,541,413 of record NZ_OY970459.1, on the reverse strand, counting down.
GCGGTACTGGGCCAGCATCAATTGCCCGGCTAGGCGTTCATTGAGCGGGTGAGCGGCGAACGCCGCAGACAACTCGACCAACAGCGCATCGTGTCTTCCGACGCGCAGTGCGACATCGTTGCGGTCCAGTTGCGCCGAAAACCGCTCCGCTTGCATGGCGGTGCGGACGTCGTTAATCCATGGGGTGTCCAACAGCACAAATGGCTCACCGGACCAGATCGCCAGTGCCCGGTCGAACAAGCCCGCGGCCACGTGTGGATCAACGCTCGCCCGAGCCTGCGAGATTACAGACCGGAACCGGTGCAGGTCCACCGAGAGCGGGTCGGCGGTAAGAACATAGCCACTCAGGTCACGCGAAATTGTCACCTCCTCGGCGTCGGCGAGCAGATCCCGCAGCCGACACACGTACACCGCAAGAGCATTTCGGGCACGATGCGGCGGCCGATCCGACCAAATCCGATCGACCAACTGATGCAGTGGGACGGGCCGGTTCACATCGACTAGAAGCGCGGCCAGGACGCACCGCTGGCGGGCCGGACCGATGTCCACTCTCCGCCCGTCGACTAGGACTCGGACGCCGCCGAACAACCGGAACTCGACCGTCAACCGACACCCTCTCTGCAACAGCGCCCGGCAAATGCGGCGTGTTGGGTACCGCTAAGCATACGACGAACCAGACGCCCCAGGGGGGCCGTATCAACCGCGCCAACGGCGGGGTCGCGAGCACGTCGCAGGTCAGATGCGGCGACTCGGCGGGCAGCGGCGACCGCGGCCTCACCGCCGGAGCGGTCACTGCCCCACACGCGACCCGCGAAGCCACGAACATCTGGCCCGGAATCCTTGCTCCGCTAAACTCTTCCAGCCCCGGCGGCTCCCTCGAACGTGGAGCGGTTGTCCCAACGCAAGCGCGAAATCCTTGCTCCGCAAGGCCTTTCCGATCGCTCTCGGCAGGCGCGTCTGCCCGAGGACAGCTACGCAATGGTGTGTGCACCGGAGGGGTTATTCCATGGCGTGAAACTCTGTCTGCGAGCGGAGCAAGACACGAATGTTGCTCCAAACATTCTGTTTTGCAACTACTTTTGCATCAACATCACTGAATTACGTTGCGTTCTAGTTAATTAGGATGCAATCGTAGCTGTATGGTGCGAGACTCCTTCAGCATCACCATATTTGGCTACTCAACCCAGCCGCTCTCCAAACACACAAAGGAAGGTGCAATGCAGCCACCACCCCTGCCCTCAACAAGACGCGAGTCACTCGCCACTACTAGTGAGGCGATCGACGACGCCGATGACCCGGTGGCTCCCCCACCAACACGCGTGCGCGACGCGAATCCGAAGCGCATCGTCCGCAGCAAATACCTCCGATCGGCGTCACTAGATCCCAACCAGCGCTACGCGCTGGTGGATCTTCTCTACGGTGTCTACAGCCAGACTTCCTACGGCTGCACGCGCGACGAGTTCGCGGCAGTGGTGTTCAGTGCCGGCGATGGCCGCTTCGTGTTCTTCTACGATGCGCACGACGAGTTCGCGGGCTTCTCTTACACCGCCTTCGAATACCTGCAACACGGGGGACGCAGGTACGCACTGATTAACGCGGGCGTGTTCTTCCGGCCGGGCTATCACGGCGGCACGCTCACCGGGCTCTTCGGGCTGCGGCAGGCCCTGCGGTTCAAGCTCCGTCACCCACGCACTCCGCTGGCCTATGTGACCCGCTGCTCATCGCCGGCGGTCTACCGCCTGCTCGCCACGGTGCCGCGGATCTATCCGAATCGCACGTTCGCGACGCCGGCCGACATCGACGCCCTGGCGCGCGCGGCCAGCGCTCGGCGACGCTACGTCCCGGTCGGCGAGAACCCGTGGATCGTGCGAACAGTCGCGATACCGCGCGATGCGTCGCAGCTGCGCTTCCTCGGCCACGACCCCGACGCGCGGTTCTTTACCGAACTCGCCCCGACGTACGCCGAGGGGGAAGCGCTGTTGATCTGGCTGCCCCTTGACCTGGCAAACATCGCCGGCGGATTCGTTGGCCTGCTGCGCAGGCGGTTGGCCCGATGAGCACGTTTACCACGAGAAGGCGACTGCGTGAACTCGCACGCCCCGTATTGGTCGCGGTGGTGGCCGGCGTGGCTTACGGCAGCTGGGCCGCATTGACCCACGGCCACTTGGGCGCGGAGGTGGCGCTGCGCGCGGGCTGTACGCAGGCAGCGCTGAGCATGCCGACGACGCTGGCGCTGGTCTTGGTATTGGAACGACTGTTCCGCTTGCCGTCCAAACCCATGCACGGTTTCTGGTTAGCCAGCGTGGGGACGCCGACGCTGGCGATCGTCTGGCTCGTCGTGGGCCACGCATTCACCGGCACACCGCACATCGTCGTGGCCATCGCGCCGTCGGTGATCGTGGGCACCGCGTTCAGTTTTGTCTACGCCCGCACCCTGCTGGCGCGCATCCGGCGAGGCAGCTGAATGTCGGCATGCTAGAAATGACCCGACGGTTGCTTCCGTATTTCGTGCCGGAAGCAGAACACGGGCACGAGGTGTGACATGGCCAAAAGCGGCCCGCCGGCCCCACCCGTCGAGCGGGTAGTTCTGCTCGACGAGCGCGGCGGTGCGGCAGGTGTCGCCGACAAAGCCACCGTGCACACTGCTGACACCCCCTTGCACCTCGCGTTTTCCAGTTATGTGTTCGATCCGCAGGATCGGCTGTTGATCACGCGGCGGGCCACCACAAAGCGGACCTGGCCAGGGGTGTGGAGCAACAGTTGTTGCGGGCACCCGCTGCCCGGCGAATCGCTACCCGACGCCATTCGCCGGCGGCTAGCCGCCGAACTCGGACTTACCGCCGATTTTGTGGATTTGATCCTGCCGGGGTTCCGCTATCGGGCCACCATGGCTGACGGCACCGTGGAGAACGAGATCTGCCCCGTGTACCGGGTCCAGGTTCACCAACAACCCCGACCGAACTCGGACGAGGTCGACGCGACCCGCTGGTTGCCCTGGGAACAATTCGCGCGCGACGTCACCGCCGGCGCAATCGCTCCGCTGTCACCTTGGTGCCGCTCACAGCTGGAGCAGCTGACCATGCTGGGACCACATCCGGCACGCTGGCCCGTTGCCGACGACTGCCGGCTGCCCAAAGCCGCACACCAGAAGCCGCCCACGACGGCCGAACGATAGAACCCTCGATTCATCGCACCCCACCCTGAAATGATGACCAAATGGTTGATAGGTGGGATTCAACAGTCGAGGTCGATAGTGACTCGATTGTCGGCTCGATCGCCAGCATCGACAGCGTTGCCGTCGCGGGGTCGGCAGCCACCGCGGGCAGCGTCGCGGTCGCCGGGTCGGCAGCCACCGCGGGTAGCGTCGCGGTCGCCGGGTCGGTCGCGACCGCGGGCAGCGTCGCGGTCGCCGGGTCGGTCGCGACCGCGGGAAGCGTCGGAGTGGTCGCCAGTCTGCTCACCGTCTTGTGCGTGGCTGCCCGAGAATGCGTGGCATGCCTGGCATGCATCGGGTGCATCAGGTGCGTGGCCTGCGTCGGCTGTGTGCGCTGCACCGACTGTGTGGGGTGTATCGGCTGCGTGAATTGTTCGGGACTACGAAATGTGGTCGGCGCCCGCAATCTTCGGGTTGAGTCGCCGCATGATTGATCATTGAGGTGCGGACCCGGTCATCCGAACTTGGGCTGGTTTTTCGGTTTAACGGCCACGTTTCGAGCTGCCCGTCCTACAGTGGATCCGTGAACGACCGAGTCGGTGTCCCACTCAACCGCAGGACATTCATGGGCGCCTCGGTCGCCCTGGGTGGCACAGTAGCCGCCGTCGCAACCGTTGCCGGATCTGACCGCACCGAGCACGACGGAAGCCACACCACCGTCGTACATGCCGAGATCAACGGCGAGCATCGAGAACTCGCCGTCGATAACCGCACATCCCTGCTGGACATGCTGCGAGAGCAAGCCGGATTGCCTGGAACGAAGCGGGGCTGCGACCACGGCGCGTGCGGTGCGTGCACGGTGCTGGTTGACGGTCGCCGGATCAACTCCTGCCTGACCCTCGCGGTCATGCACGACGGTGCGCACATCACCACCATCGAGGGCTTGGCCGACGACGGCGGGCTCCATCCGCTCCAACAGGCGTTCATTGCTGAGGACGCGTTCCAATGCGGCTACTGCACACCCGGCCAAATCATGTCCGCGGTGGGTTGTATAGCCGAAGGGCACACGGGCTCTGCGGCGGAAATACGAGAGTGGATGAGCGGCAACATCTGCCGTTGCGGGGCCTACACCAACATCGTCAACGCGGTCACGGCCGCAGCGCAGGCACGCTAGGTCCGTGTTCCCGTTCCGCTACGCCAAGGCCGCCGACGAGCAGTCGGCGTTGCGGGCGGGGGCGGCCGGTGCTCGCTACATCGCCGGTGGAACCACGCTGGTCGACCTGATGCGCGAAACGGTCGAACGCCCCGATTCCCTGGTCGATATCAACGCCCTCCCTTACAGCTCGATCGACGTGCAGGCGGGAAGGATCCGGGTGGGATCGCTGGTGCGGATGTCTGATCTCGCCGCTCATCCGGTCGTCCGGCAACAAGTTCCCGTGCTCAGTCAAGCCGTCGAGCTCAGTGCCTCCGCTCAGCTGCGCAACATGGCTTCGATCGGCGGCAATCTCCTGCAACGCCCGAGATGCCTGTATTTCCGCGACGTGTCGGCCGCATGCAACCGGCGTACCCCTGGTGCCGGTTGCGCGGCGGCCGAAGGACGCAACCGCACCAACGCGATACTTGGCACGAGCCAACACTGCAGCGCGACCCACCCATCAGACATCGCGGTTGCCCTGCTGGCGCTGGACGCCGTCGTGGAGACTCGGCAACCTTGCGGGGAACGGCGGATTCGAATTGCGGATCTATTCCGGCAACCGGGCGATACACCCGCGCGCGAGCACAATCTTCGCCCGGGCGAGCTGATCGTCAGCATTGAGGTGCCGGTCGGACGGGAGACCCGCCGGTCCGGCTATCTCAAGGTACGCGACCGCGAGTCCTACCAGTTCGCACTGGCCTCGGCGGCCGTCGCACTCGACATCGGCGCCGGCACGATTCGAAGCGCGAGGGTCGCCGTTGGCGGGGTGGCCACCGTGCCGTGGCGCTTGCCGGCCGTCGAAGCAGCGCTGCAGGGCCGACCACCCAACGCCGACGTCTTCCGCAGCGCAGCCGCACTTGCGGCTGACGGGGCAAAGCCTCTGCGTGAGAACGGTTTTAAGATCGACCTGCTCAATCGCACCGTCGAGAGACAGCTGGTCATCGTGGCGGCAATGCCGTGACTCGGCCATCACCCACCACCCAGATCGCTTCCGGCCAGCCGATTACCCGCGTCGATGGCCCGCTCAAGGTGACCGGGACAGCTCGATACGCTGCCGACAACCAAATTCCCGGCTTGCTGTACGCCGCGCTGGTCTGCAGCGCGGTGGCATGCGGCGACATCGACCGCGTGGACAGCCGTGCCGCATTGCGACATCGTGGCGTGCTCCGGGTACTAACCGACTTTGCCGGGGTGAAACTGCCTTTCGACACCCGCCAGGTTTCCTTCTTCGGCCAGCCAGTCGCCGTGGTGGTCGCCACCACCCTCGAGGCGGCGGCCCACGGGGCGGCCCTCGTCGATGTCCGCTGTTCAAGTCGACCGCCGTTGACGGATATCGATGCACCGCATGCCGTTATGCGATCCGGCCGCTACATTCACGATTACGCCCGCGGCGCCGCGGATCTGGCGATGCGCAGTGCGCCGGTGGTGACAGACCTCCAGTTCAGCATCGCCCGCAACGATCACAACCCCATGGAATTGCCTGCAACCATCGCCCAGTGGGATGGCGACCAGCTCGCGGTATGGGACAAGGTGCAGGACATCAGCTCGGCGCGGCAGTCCTACGCCACCGCATTCGACGTGCCCGAAGACCACGTTCGGCTGATCTCGCCGTTCGTCGGCGGTGCGTTCGGTAGTGCCAGCAAGACCTGGCCGCATCAACTGTTGACCGCGTTCGCCGCTCGCCGCATGCGACGACCCGTCAAGCTGGTGCTGACCCGCAAGCAGATGTACAGCGGAATCGGCTTTCGGCCTACCAGCCGGCAGCGCATGGCTATTGGCGCGAACCCATCCGGACGCCTCGACGCCATCATCCACGAGGGGCGCACGGAGACAGCCCGATACGGAACCTATGAAGAAGGCCTGGTCCGCAGTCCGCGTTTCGTTTATCGCGTCCCCAATATGCGTTCGACGTATCACGTTGTGCCGCTGGACATCAACCTTCCGTGGTTTATGAGGGGACCTGGTGCGGTCACCGGAACGTTTGCGCTCGAGTGCAGCATGGACGATCTGGCGCACCGGCTGGGCATCGATCCGATCGAGTTGCGTTTGCGCAACGAACCCGATATCGACCAGAGCAGCGGCCTGCCGTTTTCCACGAGACGACTCACCGATTGCCTCAGCCAGGGCGCAGCGGCCTTCGGGTGGAACCGGCGTAATCCCGCGCCTGGCGCTACCCGAGACGGCGATCACCTCGTCGGGATCGGGACGGCCGCGGCGGCGTATCACACGTATCGTAGTCAATGTAGGGTTGTTGCAAGGGTTTTAGCCGACGGCACTGCCGAGGTACAAAGCGGAACCAGCGACATGGGACCCGGAACATATACGTCGATGACACAGGTCGCCGCGGATGCCCTCGGACTGCCGCTTCCCCGGGTGCGATTCGCCCTCGGGGACAGCAAGTTTCCGCCGGCGCCGCCGCACTCCGCCTCCCGGACCATGGCCAGTGTGGGTTCTGCGGTGTTCACCGCCGGGAATATGCTGCGCGACAGGTTTATTCGCACCGCTGTTGTCGACCCGGGATCGCCGCTGAGCGGCCTGAATCCGCAGGATGTGGTCGTCACCGACGGTCGCATGATCGCCGGGGTCGGACCCGAGCGCGGCGAGTCGTATCAGGAACTATTGCGCCGGCGCGGCTGGTCCAAACTGGAGTCGGAACAGACCTGGGTGCCTGGCGACGTCGACAAACGATTCTCCATCTATGCCTACGGAGCCGTGTTCGCTGAAGTCGCGGTCGACCCACTACTTGCGACGGTGCGGATCCGCCGCATCTATGCGTGCTACGACGCGGGCCGAGTGATCAATCCCAAACTCGCGCACAGTCAAGCTATCGGCGGCATGGTTGGCGGGATCGGGATGGCGCTGCTGGAAGCGACCCTGCTGGATCACCGCGACGGCCGAATCGTCAACGCGAACATGTCGGATTATCTGGTCCCGGTCAATGCCGACGTCCCGGAATTGGACGCAACCTTCTTACCGGCTGCGGACCAGATCGCCGATCCGATCGGAGTCAAGGGGCTCGGCGAGTTGGTGATCGTCGCGGTGCCGGCCGCGATCGCCAACGCGGTGTTCAACGCCACCGGAAGGCGAGTCACCGACCTGCCGATAACCGTGGAAAAGTTGCTGTGACAGCTGTCGCGTTCACCTGCCGAAGCCCGCGTCGCGCAGCGCCTGAGCCATCGAACCCGCCACCGGCTTGGCTTCCCGGCGACCGGAGTTGTTGCGAGGAGCCGGCGCGCGATCGGAGCGCTTGCCCCGGGCGGGTTGCGGATTGTCGTTGAGGCGCAGGCTCAGCGCGATTCGCTGACGTTCAACGTCGACATCGAGGACTTTCACCCGCACCACCTGTCCGGACCGCACGATCTGGTGGGGGTCGGAAACGAACCGCTCGGCCATAGCCGAGACGTGCACAAGGCCGTCCTGATGCACGCCGACATCGACAAAGGCGCCGAACGCGGCCACATTGGTCACGACTCCCTCCAGGACCATGCCAACCTTGAGGTCTGCCACCTTCTCGACCCCGGCAGCGAACGTGGCCGTGGTGAACGCCGGCCGCGGGTCGCGTCCCGGCTTCTCGAGCTCGGCGAGGATGTCGGTCACGGTGGGGATACCGAATCGGTCGTCGGCGAAATCAGCGGGTCGGAGGGCTCGCAAAGATCGTTCATCACCGATAATTTCGGCCAGCGTGACACCCGAGCGGTCCAGGATGCGCCGGACAACGGGGTACGCCTCGGGGTGGACACCGGATGCGTCGAGGGGGTCGTCACCGCCGCGGATTCGAAGGAAGCCCGCACACTGCTCAAATGCCTTGGGGCCCAGGCGGGGGACGTCCAGCAGTGCGCGGCGGTTCCGGAACGGACCCGTCATATCACGATAGGAGACGATGGCCTCAGCCAAGGATTCTGAGATGCCGGACACTCGAGCCAGCAGAGGTACAGACGCCGTGTTCAGGTCGACGCCCACCGCATTCACCGCGTCCTCGACCACGGCGTCCAGGCTGCGAGCGAGAATCCCGGGTGTCACGTCATGCTGGTACTGGCCTACGCCGATCGACTTCGGCTCGATCTTCACCAATTCAGCCAGCGGATCTTGGAGCCGCCGAGCAATCGACACCGCCCCGCGCAGTGTCACGTCGAGACCGGGCAGTTCGTGTGCCGCGTACGCCGAGGCCGAGTACACCGATGCGCCGGCTTCACTCACCATGGCCTTTGCCGGTGCCGCCGCACCGGCGGCCCGGATATCGGCGATGAGTTCGGTGGCCAGGGCGTCCGTCTCGCGCGACGCCGTTCCGTTACCAATGGCAATCAGCTCGACGCCGTGCCGGGCGACGAGCGCAGCCAGGGTGGCTTTAGCCGAATCCCATTGTCGCTGAGGTTGATGCGGATAGATCGTGCACGCATCCAGCATCTTGCCGGTGCCGTCCACCACCGCCACTTTCACGCCCGTCCGGAAGCCGGGATCCAGGCCGATTGTGGTGCACGCTCCGGCCGGTGCCGCGAGCAAGAGATCCTTGAGGTTCCTGGCGAATACCGCGACGGCCTCCTCCTCCGCGCGTTGTCGCAGCCGAACGCGAGCATCGACCGCCGCGGAGAACATCAGTCTGGTGCGCCACGCGAAGCTCACCGTGGTTGCCAGCCACGGCGTCGCCGCGGCAGTTGACGACAGATCGATACCAAGCGCCCGACCGATCATGGCTTGGTACGCGTCATCAGCGCCGCCGTCGTAGGTGAGGGCAAGGACCTTCTCCTTCTCCCCGCGCATTACGGCAAGCACTCGATGGGACGGCAAGGTCTGCAGCGACTCGGAGAACTCGAAGTAGTCGCGAAACTTCTGTGCTTCAGCACTTTTCGCGGCATCTTCGGAGCACGGCACCGTCCTTAGCGCGCCCTCTGTCCAGAACCTCTCTCGAATTGCGCCGACAAGCTCGGCGTCCTCGGCGGCACGTTCCACCAGAATGTGTCGTGCCCCCTCCAATGCGGCGGCGGCATCGGCAACGTCGTCGCGGACGAACGCCGCGGCCGCAGCATCGGGGACGAGCGTCGGATCGGCCAGGAGCAGGTCGGCCAGGGGCTGAAGGCCGGCTTCGCGGGCGATCTGCGCCTTGGTCCGGCGCTTGGGTTTGTAGGGCAGATAGATATCCTCGATCCGCGCCTTGGTGTCGGCGGCGACCAGTGCTGCCCGCAACTCATCGGTGAGCTTGCCCTGCTCCCCGATCGACGTGAGCACCGCGGCTCGGCGTTCGTCGAGCTCGCGCAGATACCGCAGCCGTTCCTCAAGGGCCCGGAGCTGCCCGTCGTCGAGGCTTCCGGTGGCCTCCTTACGGTAGCGGGCGATGAACGGCACCGTTGCGCCTTCATCGAGCAGTCGGACCGCGGCGAGCACCTGGGTCTCCCCCACAGCGAGTTCCTCAGCGAGACGGGCAGTTACGGATCTGACGGTGGCGCGTGGATTCACGGCCAGGACCCTACCGAACGCCACGACAGCGCTGAGAGCGGCCGGGCGTTACCCGATCAGCCGGGAAAGCCAGCTCGGATCCTGATAGTTCACGACACCGCTGCCGTCCCACACGAACGGCGTGCCACTGGCATTGAAGCCGGCCAGCGTCTCGCTCGCGTTTGCTGCCTTCGTTTGGGCGGTGCCCAGGTCAGCTCCCGATCTAATGCAGCTGATCGCGGTGGCCTCCGCGCCGACGGTTTGCGCAAGATTGGCCAGTTCGGCATCGGTGCGATCGGATGCGGCGTTCTCTTGCGGCTGAAAGTCACTGCCGAACAGAGCGGAGTAGAAGCTGGCGTAGAGCCTTGGATCGTTCTGCCCGGCGACACAGTACGAGGCGGCCACCGCCCGAGTGGAGTAATTCTTGCTGTGCGACTGGTCGTCGAGGAAGTTGAGCAGGTGATAGCGCACCGCGAGCTTCTTTTCGGTTACCGCGGTTTCAATATCGGTCGCATACGACCTGACGAAGCTGCCGCAAGGCGGGCAGATGGGTTCGTTGAAAATGTCGATCTTCGTCGGTGCCAGCGAGCTACCCACATACACACCGTCGTTGAGGACCCGGAGCTCGACCGCATCTGCGGGCGGCGCTGGCGGCGGCGGCGACGACGCGGGCCCGGATGACCGCCACGGATGGGCAACCACGACGCCCAGGCCGCCCGCGAGCGCCAGCACAACGGCAACGGCAACGCCAACAAACAGCCAGGGCTTACGACTGGCGGGCTGGGGAATCGGTTGACTCCACAGCGGTGCCCCGCCGCTGCCCGCGCTCCCGCCCCAGCCAGGAGCGCCAGCCCATGCTGTCGGCTGCGATACAGGCCCGCCCCGAGCAACCGGAGACGCTGGGGTGGTCGGGGCCGGCCACCCCGCGCCCGGCGGCACCGGGGTAAACCCGCTGGCCGGGTGACCGGAAAAGCCCGCCGGCAGCTTGGCCACCTGGCTGCGCCGCAAGATGTCGGTGGCCCGATCCTGATCGGGTGTGGCCAGCGCCGCGTAGCCGGCCGCGGACAGATCCCCGCAGCTGGCGTAGCGGTCTTCGGGATTCTTGGCCATGCCACGGGCGATCACCGCATCGAACGCGACCGGAATATCCGGCCGCACGGCGCTGGGCCGCGGGATCGCCTGGTTGATGTGTGCGCCCATCACGCTGAGCTGATCACCCTGGTAGGGCGGCGATCCGGTTAGGCACTCATACAACACGCAGGCCAATGCATAGATGTCGGCCCGATAGGTTGCCTCGGACTCGCTGAACCGCTCCGGGGCCATGTAGTAGAGGGTGCCCACCGTGTTGCCGAGCTGTGTCAACTTTTCGTCGGTGGTGGCGCTGGCGATCCCAAAATCGACGAGATAGGCGAAGTCATCCGTACTGACCAGGATGTTCTCCGGTTTGACGTCGCGATGCGTTACCCCGGCAGCGTGCGCGGCGTCGAGCGCCGAGCCAATCTGGCGCACGATCGCCACCGCCCGCGGCGGGGCAAGCGGCCCACGGCGACCCAATATTGCGGCCAGGTCCACGCCGTCGATCAGGCGCATGTCCACATAGAGCTGCCCGTCGATTTCACCGAAGTCGTGGATCGGCACGACGTGCGGTTCTTGCAGGCGCCCCGCGGTGCGAGCCTCGCGCTGCATACGCGTGCGGAAGACCGGATCGCTGGAGAGGGTCTCGGACATCAGCTTCAGCGCCACGATCCGCTCCCGCACCGTGTCCTCAGCCTCATAGACGTCGCCCATGCCGCCGCGACCCACCAGCCGCCGCAACCGATACGGCCCGAACTGCGTACCCTCCCGCGATTCCGCGGTCTCACTCATCGCCCGACTCCTCACCCCGCCAACCGCGCGCAGCAACCGACTAGAAGGATCTTCGCGCCCCGGCCTTTGCCTGCGCCGGACACCAGTACGCGGTGGCGTGCCAGGCATAAGGCTAATGGTTTGGGCAGCCGTGGGGTGCAGGGACTAGAGATAACCCGATCCGCGAGGCGGCGAAGTCTATTCGCTCTCGACCCGCACGTCGGTCAGCTGAATCGACACCAGGGTCGGGAAGGGCAGCGTGCGATTGCCCGGACCTATCGGGTGGACCCAGCGACGAGTTGGGAACACCAACCCGTCGGTGTGCACGGGGTCGGCGCAATAGTGAGCGGCCCGTGCCCAGCGGCCAACAACCTCCGGGACATAGTCGTGCCGGCGTAGGTGACCACTGTCATCGAAGTAGAAGGTCTGGCGGGGCGAGTGGGTGTCGATATGCGGCGGGAAGTTCACGTTCAAGCGCCGCCACGTCTGTCCGTCCTCTTGCCACTCATCCGCCTCGTCGACCTCGACGTCCTCGCGGGTCAGCAGGTACGGCGTGGTGAGGTAATTCCACATGGCATAGCCGGCGAAGTAGACGGTGTCCAGCGGGTCCCACCGGATGTTTCGGCGCAGGCCCGAGCGGCCGAAGAACGCCGCCCGCTGGTTCCCGCGCGAGCCGATGACCTCGCCCTCGTGACTCTCGATCCGCACCTGCCCGCTCTCGAAAACCCCGCGCTGGCCGTCACGCGGAAACGGGTCCAGGACCGTGCGGGCCCGCTGGACCTGAACCGTGATGCGGTAGTCCGCCAAGGGATTGCCCGGCACCCGAGTTCGAAGCAACAGCCCTCCCGTGCGCACCCGCGCATGGACCGCTGCGGCAGCCCGCCATCGCGCCAGGCCCCCGTGAGCATCCAGCACCTGGTCCAGCAGGGCGCTCATCGCTCACACTTCCCTCGCCGCGCATGGTGATTGGACATGGGTCGTGATTCTCCCGCAGCACCGGGCGATATCAGCGCGGGGGCGGCGGATCGCGGCCAGCTCGCTGCGCACAGCCGTTGTGGACCTACGCTGGAGGCCATGGCCACTGAGTCCACCATGCTCGCCCTCGGTACCCCCGCGCCGGGTTTCACTCTGCCCGAGCCAGCCACCGGCGTCACGGTCAGCCTCGACGAGCTCACCGGCCCCGCCCTGGTTGTCACCTTCATCTGCAATCACTGCCCGTACGTCCAGCACGTCGCCGCCGGGCTGGCCGCGCTCGGTCGCGACCTCGCCGACCGAGGCGTCCCGATGGTCGCCATCTCCAGCAACGACGTCGTCACCTACCCCCAGGACGGACCCGATCAGATGGTTGCCGAGGCCCGCCGCCACGGCTGGACATTTCCGTACCTTTACGACGAGACGCAGGACGTGGCCCGCGCGTTTTCCGCAGCCTGCACACCCGACACGTTCGTCTTCGACGGCGATCGTCGCCTCGTCTACCGCGGCCAGCTTGACGACTCCCGCCCCCGCAACGACCTACCGGTGACGGGAGCTGACGTTCAGGCGGCGGTCGAAGCCGTGCTCGCCGGGCGGCCGGTAAACCCCGACCAGCGGCCGTCGATCGGGTGCAGCATCAAGTGGCGTTGAGCGCGGCTCACGCCGAGCGCGCGCTTCACTTCCGACCGGGGAGCTTCATCACCGTTCGCACGATCGGGAGCAGCGACTTCTGCCAAAGAGTCGCCGGAACGCCAAAAGGCGGATCGAGATTGAACACGCGGGCGGTCGCGATCGTCTGAGATTCGGTGTACTTCAGCAGCCCCTCGGGGCCATGCCTGCGGCCGACACCGGACAAGCCCATCCCGCCCATCGGTGCGCTGAGGCTGCCCCAGGCGAACGCATAGCCTTCGTCGACGTTCACCGTCCCCGACCGCAGGCGGGCGGCGATCTCCTGGCCAGCTGCGGCCGAGCCCGCCCACACGCTCGCGTTGAGCCCATACTCGGTGTCGTTGGCCTTCTCGACGGCTTCGTCCACGTCGGCGACCGGATAGATCGAGACGAGTGGCCCAAATGTCTCGTTGGCCGCGCACTCCATTTCGGGCGTGACATCCGTCAGCACGGTCGGCTCGTAGAACAGCGGCCCGATGTCGGGTCGAGCCTTGCCGCCCGCGATTACCTTGGCGCCCTTGGCGGTTGCGTCGTCCACGTGGCCCGACACGGTTTGCAGCTGACTCGCAGAGATCAGGCTGCCCATGTCCACTGAGAAGTCATACGCGGTCCCAAGTTTCATGTTCTGCACCGCATCGCCGAACTTACGCGTGAATTCGTCGGCGACGTCCTTCTCGACGTAGATCCGCTCAATCGAGATGCAGAGCTGTCCTGCGTTCGAGAAGCAGGCGCGGGTTGCCGCCTTGGCGACCTTGTCGAGGTTGGCGCCCCGCGTGACGATCATTGGGTTCTTGCCGCCAAGTTCGGCCGAGAATCCAATGAGCCGACGGCCCGCGCGCTCGGCTAGCTGGCTGCCGGTCGCCGACGAACCGGTGAACATCAGGTAGTCGCAATTATCGGTGATCGCGGTGCCCACCACGGAGCCCGGACCCGGCACGATCGCGTACAGCGCTCGCGGCAATCCGGCCCGGTACAACAGCTCGGCACACGCAAGCGCGCAGTACGGTGTCTGGCTATCCGGCTTGAGCACCACCGCGTTGCCCGCGATAAGCGCGGGGACCGAGTCCGACACCGTGAGCGTCATGGGGTAGTTCCACGGCGAAATCACCCCGACCACACCCTTGGGCTGATAGCCAACCGTGGTCTTGCCGATCCCCGGCAGCAGCGGCTGCGCGTTGCGAGGCTTCAGCAGGTCCGCGGCGACGCGCGCGTAGTAGTTCGCGTTCGCCATCAGATCGACGATTTCCTCTTGTGCGGCCCATCTCGCCTTGCCCGCCTCGGCCTGCAGGAGGTCCATGAGGAACTCGCGGTTTTCGATGACCAGGTCACGGTAGCGACGGACGATCCCGACCCGCTCGTGCACCGGACGCTTCGCCCAATCGGCCTGCGCCGCACGAGCTTCGGCGAAGGCCGCTTCGACGTCGACGGCCGTGCCGACCGGAATCGTGGTCAGCGGCGTGCCGGTGAAGACCTCATCGATCGTTTTGGTCTGACGTGCGCTGACGTCCTTGATCGCGACCAGATTGCGCAGGCGATCGAAGACTTCGGCAGACGGTGCAGGCATATCGTTACCTCTCCACGAAGCGCAGGTGTCTTAGGCACCAGACTATCGGCCCGCCGCTCCTGGCCAAGGGCGTGCGACCCAGCGGTAGGACCACATCAGAATGGCGGGGGTTCGTCGTCGCGGGCGAGGCGCTCGGCGAGGAGGAAACCTTTGCGGTTGATGCGCGCGGCGTTGCGTTTGCGCTCACCGGATATGCGGGCGGCGCGGTCTTGGGTGCGGGTGCGGGTGCGTCTGGGCATCATCAGCGCGCGCTGCACGGTTGGCGCGGTGGTGCGCTCGGGGATGGCCAGTTGTCCGGTCGGGGTGCCCAGGGCGGGGAAGAACAGCGCCCCGGCGGGTGTGGTTAGGTAGGTGTGGCCGGTGGGCGCGGTGAAAATGACGGTGCCGTCCGGCAATTGGCGATCCGTCCAGCCGTCGACCCCGGTGTAGAAGGTTTTGATCAGATGGTGTGGCGGGCAGTAGAGCTTGAGGTTCGAGGGGTGTGTGGGCCCCGCCGGATACGGAATGGTGTGGTCGATATGGCACACCGCGGCGGGTTGATCACAACCGGGAAACCTACAGGTGAGATCTCGCCACCGGATGAACTCGGCCAGCGCTGCCGAGGGCCGATACCCCGGCTCGGCCACCGGCGGCGGTATCCGCACCGGCGTGCACTTGGCGCTTTCGGCCAGCTTGCGCACCAGCGGCGCGGGCACCGGCCCCAACCCGGGCAGATACCCGGGTGCCCGCGACGCGCCCGCCACGGTGGCCTGTTCGGCCAGCACATGGATCACGACCTGGGCCAGCGGCTGGTGCACAGCACCCGAGGCCGGGCAATCCTTGGCCCCACACCCGCAAGCCAGCCGCGACTGCCCGCCGGCCAGCGCTACCAGCGCATCGGCGCGGCGCTGCACGGTGGTGCGCGGATCATCGCCGCACACCGCACCCGCCAGCTCATCGAGGCGGCGATCCAGGGCCGCACCCTCGGTCATCTCCAGCTGGCCCCAAATGCCAGCCATCCCTGCGCTGGTTGGCCCGATCTCCAGGAACCGGTCCTCGCGCGGCGCGCGCGGCTCACGCACCCCTTCGGGGTCGAACTTCTCCACCCACATGTCGATGCGCTCGGTGAGCTTGGGCCCCGACATACGCATCCAGTTGGGCGCATGCTTGGCGAACACCGCATCCAGCTTGGCGATCACCTCGCCGTCAACGATGTCGCTGCGCGCCACCAACGCGACCATCATCGGATAATCAATCGCCCCGCGACCAAACACCTCGGCCACCTTGGGCAGCCGTTCCCGCAACGCGATGCCATAGCGCAGCTGGGCCCCGGCGCGGCCCCGACTGATCCGCAACGCCGCCGAAATCTCGGCCACCACGTTGGCCTGCCCATCGATGGCCCAGTTGATCCGATCGACGTCATCGTTGGGGGCACGACGGGCATACAGCTCACCCATCCAGGCCAACCGGCGTGCCGCGGCGGCGTTCTCTGCGCGCGCGGCCACTCCCAGCGCATCGATCACCGCGGCATCGTCGAGTCCGGCCGCATTGTCGAGTCGGGCCGCATCATCGACCAAACTCGGCCCCGCCACCTGCGGCGATACCCGTTGATCGAACATACCTTCGATACTACCTGGCCCCCCCGACGGCCACGCGCCTCTCCCAAGCTGCGCTAGCTGGGCAAGCCGTTCCTGACGGCGGCGTCCTGTTTGCGGGCAACGTCGAGCACGACATCCGGCGGTGTGGGATTGCCCAGAGAGCTGTCGAACTCCAGATCGACAAGCACCTTCCCCGCGGTGAACACCACCTCGGACACCTCCATGGATTTTTCGGACGCGACACCCGCGACCATCAGCCCGTCGGAACCCACGTCGACCGGCTGCGGTTCACCAGCGACCTTCTTGCTGAGAGTTTCTCTCATCGCCGGGACCATGTGCGCCGCTTCGGATGGATCGGCAAAGACCGCGAGCGTGACAACGATCGTGCGCTTGCCGTCGGGGTTCTTGAAGGTCTGCCCGACGCCCACCACGCCGGCCGGATTCGCGATCGGCGGGCCATCAGCCCAGGCATCGGGGCCGATGTCGCTGGCCTTAATCAGCAATGAGCTGTATTCGGGTTCGACGCCCGGTGGGCTCGCCGGCGGGCTCCCCGGGCTCGGTGATGCCGCCGCGGTCGTCGGCGCGGCTGAACCCGGTGATGCCGTCGACGGTGCAGCGGAGTTGTCGTCGCTGCCGCACCCAGTAACGACCGCCAACATGACTATCGCGAAGCTGCCAAAAAAGGATGTCCGCACCATACTCACCGTCTGCCTCCTAGAGGGACAGCCAAATGCATTCAGCCGCCGTTTGCGGCGGTCGCCGTCGGCTGTACTCCGCCGTACCGGTAACCAATCGATAACAAAGACTGCCACACGCGTCGCACCCGACACTAGAGTGCTGTCCGTGGGCAAAGACCTGTTAGCCAACGGCCGGGGCCGCTGGTTGGCAATCACGGCCTCGCTCGTCGTCTCTGCCGCCATGCTCTATGCCCAGGGCAAAGACACCGAGCGTCCATGCTGCCCAAAGACCCCGGCGGTGACCGCAGCAGCTCCGGGAGCTGCGCCCAGTGCGCCACAATTCGCCCGTCCCACACAGGCGGACCTCTTGGCGGCAAGCGCGCCGGTCGCTGCCCAGGAATTCCGGTTCGCGTTACCTACTGGCGTCGCATCGGAGGAGGGATTGCAGGTCAAGACCATCTGGGCGGCCCGTGCCATCAGCGTGCTATTTCCGCAGATCACCAACATCTTCGGGTTTCGGCAGGATCCATTGAAGTGGCACCCCAACGGGTTGGCGATCGACGTGATGATCCCGAACTATCACAGCGATGAGGGAATCCAGCTCGGCAACCAAATCGCCGGGCTTGCCTTGGCGAATGCGAAACGATGGGGAGTGCTGCATGTGATCTGGCGGCAGGGTTATTACCCGGGCATCGGCGCACCGAGTTGGACGGCGGACTACGGCTCCGAAACCCTCAACCACTATGACCACGTGCATATCGCCACCGACGGCGGTGGATATCCAACCGGGCGCGAAACCTACTTCATCGGATCCATGAGCCCGACGCCGCCCGCTTGACAATGGTGGGCAATGACGAGAACGAACCGCCGGACGAGCGGACAGCGCAGCAACCACGCTTCAGCCGAACAGACGCGCCAATCGGCGTCTACAACGGCGAACAAGCGATCGTCGTCTACGACCTGCGGCCCGTTCCACGTTGGCCAAGATACTGGATCCAAGCACTAGCCAAACACTTCCACCGCCAACTGGAACCGTCACCAAAGATCGACATTTCGGTGGTTGACGACTGCATTCGTTTCTCGGTTTTCGTATCGAGCGACGTGTCCGCACAAGATCTGTGCAAGCTAGACGACATCGTCTACAACGCCGTGCGAAATGCCGGTCGTGCCATCGAAAATGAGCAGACAGCGCTTAACCACAAGCTCGATGCGGTACGCAAACGTCGTATGGAGAAGTGGGACGAATCATATTTCCGCTAGTGGTTGCCTAGTTGCGAATCAACCGAATTCGACGAGTGTTGTGGGGGCCCGGAGCCGATCGAGGTGAGGCAGCCTGTAGAACAGCGGAATAGCCCACCGCAGGAATTTGCCACGCCCCGGCGGCACCGGCAGCTCGCGTACCGCGCAGATGCCGGGGATAGCGCGCAGTTCGTCATACTGGTTGGCGGTGAACGCGAACGGCATCGCCGGCACCCTATAGTGTTTGCTGAGCTTCATGCCGCGTCGCGTATACGCGCTCAAGAACCAGGGGACGCTGTCGAAGATCAACTGACCGTCGGGAAATCGTTTGGCGCAGGCCGCTATTAGGTCGAACACCACATCGCGCTCCAGATACTGAAATAGACCTTCGCCGGTGATCAGCACGCCGTGGGTATCGTCGACCCGGTCCATCCAGGAGTAGTCGAGCGCCGACTGGGTACAGTGGCGCAGCCGGTTCGATGACGGCAGCAGCTGCTGGCGCAGCCGCACGATCGGCGCCAGGTCCACCGAAAGCCAGGTCAGCTCACCGTTGTCCAGGCGCCAGAAGCTGGTCTGCAGCCCCTCTGCCAGCGCGACCACCGTGGCGCGCGGATGCGTGTCCAGATATGCCCGGGAGGCCGCGTCGAATGCCAACGCTCGTAGGGCGGTCGCCTGGTGTGTCCGACCGAAGTGGTGGTAGTCGTAGGCGAGGTCGGCGTGCAAGGCGATGGCCATCGGGTCGTGGATGATGCCGTCAGGCCGGGCGGCCTCGGTAGCGCGTTGATGCAGTGTGAGCAGCGCGGTTTCAGAGATCCCGTCGAGATGACGGGCATCGATGACTGGCATGGATCCGACTGTAGTGGTGCACAACCCGAGCACCGTTGTCGAGTCGCGGGGTCGAGGATCTAAAGAGCGCTCGGAACTTTTCTGTCCGCTCCGCCGACTACTCCTCTGGTGACGCGATGCGGTAGGGAGGTCAAGTTGTGAGTGCACCGGTATGGATGGCTATGCCTCCGGAGGTGCACTCGACCCTGCTGAGCACCGGTCCAGGCCCGGGAGCATTGCTTGCCGCGGCAGCGCACTGGAGGGTGCTGAGCAGTCAGTACCTGCACACGGCTGCCGAATTGGCCCAGCTATTGGCCGACGTGCAGGCCAGCAGCTGGCAGGGACCCAGCACCACCCAGTACGTTGCGGCGCACACCCCGTACTTGGCCTGGCTGGAGAAAACTTCCATCGATAGCGCGGTCATCGCCGCACAGCACGACACCGCCGCCGCCGCCTACAGTTGCGCCCTAGTCACCATGCCCACCCTGGCGGAACTGGCCGCCAACCACGCTATCCACGGCGTCCTGGTCGCCACGAACTTCTTCGGGATCAACACCATCCCTATCGCCATCAACGAAGCCGATTACGTCCGCATGTGGGTTCAAGCCGCCGACACCATGGCCAACTACCAGGCCATCAGCGAGGCCGCGACCTCGGTAGCACCGTCCATCCAACCAGCGCCAGCCATCCTTGCCCCCGGTGGTGAAGCCCGAAGTATCCCCGCGGACGTATTGACTTCAATCGGTCAACTCATCAGGGATATCCTGGATTTTATTGCCAATCCATACAAGTATTTTCTTGAGTTTTTCGAAAGATTCGGATTCAGCCCCGCCGTTACGGTCGCGCTTGCAATAATTGCATTGTTCTTGTATGACGTTCTTTGGTACCCGTACTATGCGTCCTATTCTCTCCTGCTTCTCCCATTTTTCACCCCTGCATTGAGCGCGATGAGCGCTCTGAGCGCCCTGGCCTATTTGCTGATTAGAGAGCCCTCTCTCGGAACACCTCCCACTCCCGCAGAACCCGGCCCCGGCCCGCACGTTGGCTCCCGCATGAATGCTGCGGTCGCGCTGGCCCCGTCGGCCGCCCCCATCGGTGGCTCACAAGTCGGCAACCCCGCGCCAACCGCGGCCCCCACGGCTCCGGCTAGCGGCCCTGCCCCTTCGCTCACCATCACTTATGCCGTGCCGACTCTGGCACCGCCCGGTGTAGGTTTCGGCCCGAAAGCCGGCACCAGATCCCCTGCCTCCCTCCCCGACAACGTCGGCGCCGCCGCCGCCGCACGAAAGGGCGCCGCACCCGCCCGGGCCCGCCGCGAAAAGCGCAGCAAGAGCAAAGTGCGCGGCTACCGAGACGAATTCCTGGAAGCGACCGTCACAATGGACGACCCAACGGGTGGCCAGGGCGCCGGCCCGCTCGGCTTTAGCGGTACCGCACCAACAACCACCCGCAGGCCCGCCGGAATGGTCCAACTGTCATCCGACAGCACACGCAAAGCCGTTCCGCTCCTTCCCATTACCTGGACAAAAGACACCGACCAAACATAGGGACACGAATAGGGGAACTTTGCATTACACAATGACCAAAACCGTAAGAAATGGATGGGGTGAACGGAGCCGATGAAGCTCAATGTAAAAGGCGAGGGCCTCGGTGCACAGGTCACCGGGATTGATCCTAAAAACCTGGACAACATATCCACCGACGAGCTCCGCGAAATAGTTTACGAGAACAAGCTCGTCGTCCTAAAAGATGTCCATCCATCTCCGAAGGAATTCACAAAACTCGGTGGGCTAATCGGAGAAATCGTTACGTATTACGAGCCGATGTACCATCACAACGAGTATCCCGAGATCTTTGTTTCTTCCACCGAGGAAGGCCAGGGGGTTCCGCGGACCGGCGCGTTCTGGCATATCGACTATATGTTTATGCCGGAACCTTTCGCCTTTTCAATGGTTCTACCTCTTGCAGTACCCGGAAACGACCGCGGAACCTACTTCATCGATCTCAACAAGGTGTGGGAGTCACTCCCCCCCGCCAAGCGAGACCCGGTCCGGGGAACATTTAGCACCCACGATCCTCGGCGTCACATCAAAATCCGTCCGAGCGATGTTCATAAGCCCATCGGCGAAGTTTGGAACGAAATCAGCCGGACCACTCCCCCGATCAAGTGGCCTACGGTGATCGAGCACCCGAAGACCGGGCAAGAGATCCTCTACATCTGCGCGTCGGGCACCACCAAGATCGAGGACAAAGACGGGAACCTGCTCGATCCGGCGGTGCTGCAAGAACTCATGGCCGCGACGGGACAGCTCGATCCCGAGTACAAATCGCCATTCATACACACTCAACACTACGAAGTTGGTGACATCATTTTGTGGGACAACCGGGTTCTCATGCACCGAGCGAAACACGGCACAGCCTCAGGCACTCTGACGACCTACCGGCTGACCATGCTGGATGGCCTCAAGACGCCGGGGTACGCCGTATGACCCACATCGATCTCACTCCTGCCGAGGCGACTGCGGTGGAAGCCACCGACACCGTTCCGATTGCAGAGGATTTGCTCAGCAGAGTGTTGGAGCCCTACTCCTACAAAGGATGCCGCTATCTCATCGACGCGGCATCCAAAGCTACCGCCGATTCGGTCATTGCCTATGGCAATTTTAGGATTGGCGAATCCGCCTATATTCGAAGCACGGGACACTTCAATGCGGTCGAATTGTTGCTGTGTTTTAACCAACTCGCTTACAGCGCTTTCGCGCCAGCCGTCATCAACGGGGATATTCCTGCACTCCGGGGCTGGTCGATCGACGACTACTACGGGCACCAGCTCGCCAGCATGTTGATCAGGAGCACCTCATCGCGATTCAGAAAGCCGATCAACCCCCAAAAGTTTTCCGCCCGCTTGCTATGTCGAGATTTGCAGGTCATCGAACGGAAGTGGCGTTATCTCCTCGTCCCGTGCGCCATCGAGTTCTGGGACGAATATGGCGGGGCCGCGTCCGGCGAAATCGAACTAGCAGCCCTGAACATCCCCTGACCCCCGAAAGGAGAGCGGTCATGGCTATGCCTCACTTGCCGCCTACCGTCCTGGAACGAGTCTTTCAGCAGGCGCGGCAGCGGCCTGAGGCGGTCGCCTTGCGTCGCTGCGACGGCACCAGCGCGCTGCGGTACTCCGAACTTGTCACCGAAGTGGCGAAGCTCGCCGCCAAGCTTCGTACGCAGGCGGTTTCACGAGGATCCCGGGTAATCGTCGTTTCGGACAACGGACCCGAGACATATCTTTCGGTGCTGGCGTGCGCGAAACTCGGCGCGATCGCGGTCATGGCGGACGGCAATCTTCCGCCGGCAACCATCGGCCGGTTCTGCCAGATCACCGACCCGGGCGCGATTCTCATTGCACCCGGAAGCAAGATCGGATCTTCCTCGCTGCCCGAAACGCTCGACTCGATACCGACGATCCCGGTCGATATATCCGCTGCTGCAATGGATTTCGGTAAATGCTTGGATGCCGATCATGTTGCCGGACTCCCCCAGCAGGGCGCCGATGATCCGCTGGCGATGATCTTCACCAGCGGCACAACGGGTGATCCAAAGGCGGTGCTGCTGGCCAATCGCACCTTCTTCGCCATCCCGGACATCTTGCAAAAGGAGGGATTGAACTGGGTCACTTGGGTCGTCGGCGAAACCACCTACTCACCGCTGCCGGCGACGCACATCGGCGGACTGTGGTGGATACTCACCTGCCTGATGCATGGGGGGTTGTGTATCACCGGGGGGGAGAACACGCCGTCCCTAATGGAGATTCTCAACGCGAACGCGGTCGCGACGACATGCCTGGTTCCGACTCTTCTTTCGAAACTGGTTTCCGAACTCAAGACCGCAGACGCGACGCTTCCGTCGCTGCGTCTAGTGGGATACGGCGGTTCGCGGGCGATCGCAGCCGATGTGCGATTCATTGAAGCCACCGGGGTCCGCACCGCACAGGTCTACGGGTTGAGCGAGACGGGTTGTACCGCCTTGTGTCTGCCGACCGATGAAGGCTCAATCTCCAAGATCGAGGCTGGTGCTGTGGGACGTCCCTACCCTGGCGTGGACGTCTATCTGGCGGATGCGGCTAGTACCGATGGCGGGGGCCCCACCGCCCCCGGCGCTGCCCCGTCCGCGACGTTCGGCACGCTTTGGATAAGGTCACCGGCGAACATGCTGGGGTACTGGAACAATCCGGATCGCACCCAAGAAGTTCTGAGTGACGGGTGGGTGAACACCGGCGACCTGTTGGAGCGCCACCCGGACGGTTTCTTCTATATCAAGGGCCGGTCGTCGGAGATGATCATCTCCGGTGGCGTCAACATCGCGCCCGACGAGGTCGATCGCATTGCGGAGGGCGTTGTGGGTGTCCGTGCCGCCGCGTGTTACGAGATACCCGATCCGGAGTTCGGGGCGTTGGTGGGCCTGGCGGTGGTCCCGTCGACAGACCTCGACGAGCCAGCAGCCGGCAAGCTGAAGCAATCGATTGCGGCTCGCTTTCGACGTGACTCGGAGTCGATGGCGCGGCCATCGACAATCGTGATCGTGGCGGATATTCCCCGAACGCAGTCCGGAAAGGTCATGCGGGCGTCGCTGGCAGCGGCGATAAGCGCCGACAAAACCGCAGTGGCCGTTCGTGGCTGAGACGGTGCGGGAGCGGATCCTCGCCGCCGTCTGCGCCGTGCTGTACATCGAGGAATCCGATCTCATTGACGGCGACAAAACCGATCTCAGGGACCTGGGGCTCGACTCGGTGCGGTTCGTTCTCCTGATGAAGCAGCTCGGCGTGAACCGAGAATCCGAACTGCCGTCCCGACTCGCGGAGAACCTGTCGATTGCGGGCTGGGTTCGGGAGCTGGAGAGTCTGTGTGACCCCGCCTGATCGAGTGCCCCTGAGTAGGTCGCAACAGAACATCTACAACGGCGTATTGCAGGATAGTGATCCCGCCTTGTATCTGATCGGCAAGAGCTATCGGTTTCACCCAGTGGAGCTGCCGCGATTCCAGGCGGCCCTGGAAGCAACGATACTCGAAAACCCTTTGCAGCTTTGCGTTCTCGATGCGCCGACGGAAGGTGGCTATCCGGAGTTCGTGCCAGGGCTGCAGCTCGGCGACATCGTGAGCGTGTGGTCAGACGATCCGTACCCGACAGACCAGATACCTCGCGGTGCCGATGAGCTCAAGCGCGCGTGGTCTTCTGACATCCTCGCGAAGCCACTCGTGCGGTATGCCGTGCGGACCGACGAGAGCGGCTATGTGTTGGGCCTGGACGTGCACACCCACCACATCCTGCTTGATGGCGGCGCGACGGGGATCATCGAGGATGATCTGGCACGGCACCTTGCAGCCGGATGGGTGGAGGAGATCCCCTGTGTCATAGTGGGTCTGACCAAGCTGACTAAAGCACACCGTCGCGAGACGACCAGGGCGGAGGAATCGCGGCAGCGTCTCGCCGACGTGGTGCAGCGTGAGCTCGCCGAAGAGGCGCACCATGGCGGGTACGGTCACGGTTCAACCAACGCTTCTGGGACCGCCGCCATGGGGGTCCTGCACGAATCAATAGTGATCTCCGGCAAGGCCTATGACACAATCCTCACCCTTTCGGAGGCACAGCAGGTCCCCCTCAACGTGCTGGTGGCCGCGGCGGCGGTAGCGGTGGACGCTAGCCTTCGGCAGAACACCGAGAGCCTGCTGGTTCACGCCGTGGACAACCGGTTCGGAGATGCTGATCTGAATGTCGCGACGTGTCTGGTCAACTCGGTTGCGCACTCGGTCCGGTTTCCCCCATTTGCGTCGGTACAGGACGTCGTTCGCAATGTTGACCGCGGCTACGTTAAGGCAGTCAGACGCCGGTGGCTTCGTGAGGAGCACTACCGCCGAATGTATTTGGCGATCAACCGGACATCTCAGGTGGACGCGTTGACGCTCAATTTCATACGAGAGCCATGCGCCCCCAGCCTTCGCCCATTCTTGTCAACAACACCGGTGGCAACGGCGATTGGTCCAGTCGAGGGCATGACCGTGGCCTGTGTTCTGGACGAGGGCCAGCGCACCCTTAGCCTGTCCATCTGGAACAGAGCGGATCTTTCCGAGTGGAAGACACACCCCAGGGTCGCAGCACGCGTCGCCGCGGCATTGGAATCGATGGCGGCGATGTGGGAGCAGCCGATCGCCATGACCGTCAACGAGTGGTTCGGCATTGGCCCGGACGGGTCCCGCAACCACGGCGATGGAACACCCCAGACACACCGGCCGGCAGCGCCCGCCTGGTTCCTGGACCCCTCGGGGGGCGTCGACCAAACTCTTGAAACGCGTTGCTATGTCGACCCATGGGTGGCGTGGTTGGTGCAAAGCGGCGCCGTGCCGGGTGACGTCCTGGTGTTCACCGACGACAACACCGACAAGACCATCGACCTCCTGATCGCGTGCCACCTCGCTGGCTGCGGCTACAGCGTCTGCGACTCCGCCGACGAGGTTTTATTGCGAGCGAACACAATTGCCGAGCACGGCGATGGCGTGTCGGCGCACGTTGTCGACGTCGCCGCTGCCCGGCTCGCGGTGGGCGTTGAGGACGAACTCCGCAAGCTCGTCGACGGGCGCATCAAACAGGTGGCACACGACACCCTGCTCGCCGCCAAAACGGCGTACATCATGCCGACCTCGGGGACCACCGGGCAACCCAAACTTGTCCGAATCTCCCACGGGTCGCTCGCGCTTTTCTGCGCCGCGATCAGACACGCCTATGGCTGGGGAACACACGACGCCATCCTCCAGTGCGCGCCGTTGACGTCGGACATCAGTGTCGAGGAGGTCTTTGGCGGCGCATTCAGTGGATCGAAGCTGGTTCGATCCACGGCCATGAGAGCGGGTGACTTGCAGGCGCTCGCACGAGATGCCGCTGGCCAGGGGGCGACAGTTGTCGACCTACCGACCGCTGTGTGGCAGCTGTTGTGCGAGGACGGCGATGCCATTGACGCGATGCGTCGCTCGCAGCTGCGGCAGATAGTAGTCGGCGGTGAAGCCATCCGCTCCAGCGCCGTCGACAAGTGGATCGATTCTGGTGCCTCGCAGGGGATCTCGCTTGTATCGACCTATGGTCCGACAGAGACCACAGTAGTCGTCACCCATTTGCCGATCGTCTGCGACCGGGCGAACCTGGCGGACGGAGCCCGCCTCGGTCTGGGCCGGCCGATAGTACCGAACACGGTGTTCCTCGCCTTTGGTGAAGTCGTCATCCTCGGGGACTTGGTCTCCGCCGGCTACCTCGGGATCGACGGCCCCGGCTTCGGCACCGTGACCACCATTGACGGTTCACGACGCCGCGCGTTCGCCACCGCCGACCGGGTAACTATTGATGCCGACGGTTTTCCGGTCTTCTCCGGACGTAAAGACGCCATCGTGAAGGTGTCCGGCAAGCGTGTCGACACCGCTGCGGTAGCCCGGCGCATCTCCGAGGATCCCGCGGTATCCGATGTCGCCGTCGAGCTGCACGAATTTGCTCTCAGGGCAAGTTTGGGGGTGTGGTTCCAGACCCAACGGACCCGCGAAGGCGGCGAAGATGATGCGGCGGCGGCACGGATCAGGCTGATTCTCGTCAGCTTCGGGGTGTCCTCGTTTTGCGTTGTCGGCGTGCCGAATATCCCGCGGAAGCCGAACGGGAAGGTCGACGGCGACACCCTGCGGACGATGCCGCAGTTCGTGGATGCTGTGCGAAGCCGTTCCGGCTCGGGCGAACGGGCGGCGGGTCTCGCGGACATCTGGAGCCGGCACCTCGGCAGGGCCATCCCGGTAGACGCGTCGCTGCTCGGCGAGGGGATCGGCTCGCTGGATCTGATCCGGATCCTCCCCGACACCCGCAAGTATCTGGGTCAGCACCTATCGGTTCTGGATCTGATCAGCGCCGATACCGCCGCAAACCTGACGGCCAACCTGAGCGGGGCAGCGCCGAGGGCCGATGCATGGATGGACGCGGAGACTGCCGCCGAGATTGACCGCGATCTTGCTTCACAGTGGCGGCCCCATCCGCCTACCGCGTTGAGCGTCGAAGCGCCTCCGAACGGCAACCGCGACGGGGCAATCCTCGTGCTGGGTGCGTCGGGAATTCTCGGCACCGGATTCGCTCGCGCGGTCCTCGACCTGAGACGGTCCGGGGCACCGTGTCCTGAAGTGGTCTTGGCCACGAGATCAAAACTCCCCGACCGGGATCCATGGGCAGCTCTGCGCAACGTTGATGGGGTTCGGATCGAACACATCTCCGCTCAGCTTGGCCCAGGAGAACTCGACGCACTAATGCCCGACACGGACGCCCGAACCCTCGTCAATTGCATCGGCAATACCAACGTGCTCGTGCCATACCGCGAAATCCGGTCGCCCAACGTGGAGCTTGTCTCCACCATCGCCGCGGCATGCGCGCGCCGCAATATCCGGTTGGTGCATTTGTCGACGTTCGTCGTCAATGCGGATGTCACCGCGCCGCGAGTCACCGATCCCCGTGCCGCGCCCTATCCCTATGCCGCATCCAAGGCACTGGCGGAGCTGGTCGTGGCCGGCTCGCCGCACGCACTCGATTTCACCCTGGTACGCCTGCCCCGGGTACTTGGCGAGGACTATCAATTGCACGATTCCGCCGACGTTCTGGTCTCGGTCGTCGATGCCTGTATCGCGTTGCGGGCCTATCCTTGGTTGACATTGACCGAAGAGATCACCACGGGCCGAGCCGCCGCGCAGGCCGTGTTGGGCCTGTTGCCGGAATTGGGCGGATCGGCCGAGTTGGGACGGGGAATCAGCGTCGTACGCGGTGAAGCGGTGGCATACGCGGAGTTCCTCCGCGGGTACGGGCTCGACGAACTCGACCCCCCCGAGTGGAAGCATCGGCTGGATCAAAGCGACTGGGCGAAGAAGCATCCGCGCAGGTGGTCGGTGGTCGATGCGTGGGTCACCTTGGGTATGACGCTCGGTGCCCGCTCCTATGCTGAGTACCTGGCGGAGCGCCCGACCATCGCCGTTGGGGTCGACCCCGTTGCCGAGCTCACCGCGACACCACAGTCGGTTCGGGCACTATTGGCAAATGGATGGTCACAGTGACCAGTGAGCTCGGGTTCACAGGAGGTGAACGGTAAAGATGTCGGCGACGACCGCGGCAACCGATGAGCGCCCCGTAGGCGTGCATCGGGTACAACTCGAGGTCACCGGGATGTCCTGCGCAGCGTGCGCCAGGCGGGTTGAGTCGGCGCTCAACAAGTTGCCGGGAGTGCGGGCGTCGGTGAACTTCGCCACCCGAATGGCAACTATCGACGCCGCTGAGGACACCCAGGCCACCGCGCTGTGCGAGGCGGTTGCGCGAGCGGGATATCAAGCCGAGCCGCGCAGCGCCGGCGGTGCGGGCGAGGCCGATCCCGACGCCGATCACGCGCGATATCTGCTGATCCGGTTGGCGGTCGCCGCGGTATTGTTCGTGCCCTTGGCCGACATGTCGGTGATGTTCGCCGTGGTGCCCAGCACCCGCTTCGCCGGCTGGGAGTGGGTGCTGACTGCACTGGTCATCCCGGTCGTGTGTTGGGCGGCGTGGCCATTCCACCGAGTCGCGCTGCGCAACGCGCACGCGCTGGGCGCCTCCATGGAGACGTTGATCTCCGTCGGCATCACCGCCGCCACGGTGTGGTCGCTCTACACCGTCTTCGGCAGTCGGCGGCCCATCGAGCACGCGGGTGTCTGGCAAGCGCTGCTGGGAAGCGACGCCGTCTACTTCGAAGTCGCCGCGGGGGTCACGGTGTTCGTGCTGGCGGGACGGTATTTCGAAGCCCGCGCCAAGTCGAAGGCCGGCGGCGCGTTGCGTGCCCTGGCAGCGCTGACCGCTAAAGACGTCGCAGTCCTGCAGCCCGACGGCTCGGAAATGGTCATCCCGGCCGACGAACTTACCGAACAGCAGCGCTTCGTGGTCCGCCCCGGTCAGACAATCGCCGCCGATGGCCTCGTCGTCGACGGGTCGGCCGCGGTGGACATGAGTGCGATGACGGGCGAAGCCAAGCCGGTCCGGGTGAATCCCGGCGCAAAGGTCGTCGGTGGCACGACGGTACTCGACGGCAGGCTGATCGTGGAGGCCGCCGCGGTGGGTCGCGACACCCAATTCGCCGGAATGGTTCGCCTCGTCGAGCAGGCGCAGGCGCAAAAGGCCGACGCGCAGCGGCTCGCCGACCGCATCGCCTCGGTGTTCGTTCCGTGCGTATTCGCGATCGCGGTACTGACCACCGTGGGATGGCTCATCGCCGGCGGTGTACCCGATCGGGCGTTCTCGGCCGGACTTGCCGTACTTGTCATCGCCTGCCCGTGCGCCCTGGGACTGGCGACCCCGACCGCAATGATGGTGGCATCCGGTCGCGGCGCCCAGCTCGGGATATTTCTCAAAGGCCAGCACTGTCTGGAAGCCACCCGGGCAGTGGACACTGTCGTTTTCGACAAAACGGGCACCCTGACCACGGGCCAGTTGGCGGTCAGCGCGGTGGTGGCGGCGCCGGGCTGGCAAGCCGACGCGGTGCTCGAACTGGCTGCGACGCTGGAAGCGGCCTCCGAGCACGCCGTCGCACTGGCGATCGCCACGTCAAGGATTGCGCGGGAACACGTGGCGAACTTCCGCGCAGTACCCGGGCGCGGAGTTTGTGGCACGGTGGCGGGGCGGGCGGTACGGGTGGGCAAACCATCATGGATCGCTTCCTCGTCGCGCAGCTCGGCGACGATGGTCGCGGCCCGGCGTAGCGCCGAATCACGTGGTGAGACAGCCGTTTTCGTCGAGGTCGACGGTGAGCCGTGCGGGGTCATCGCGGTGGCCGATGCGGTGAAGGACTCGGCAGCCGATGCCGTTGCGGCACTGCACAAGCGCGGCTTTCGAACCGTGCTGTTGACCGGCGACAATCCAGAATCGGCGGCCGCCGTGGCCGCTCGGGTCGGTATCGACGAGGTGATCGCCGATGTCCTGCCCGAAGGCAAGGTCGACGTCATCGAGCAGCTGCGCGACCGCGGCAGGGTGGTCGCCATGGTCGGGGACGGCATCAACGACGGTCCCGCACTCGCATCCGCCGATCTGGGTGTGGCCATCGGACGCGGCACCGACGTCGCGATCGGCGCCGCCGACATCATCCTGGTCCGCGACAACCTCGAGGTTGTGCCCCTGGCGCTCGACTTGGCCGCAGCGACGATGCGCACCATCAAAATGAACATGGTCTGGGCATTCGGCTACAACATCGCCGCAATCCCGATCGCCGCCGCCGGACTGCTCAACCCGGTGATTGCCGGTGCGGCCATGGCGTTTTCGTCGTTCTTCGTCGTCTCGAACAGCTTGCGGTTGCGGAACTTCGGGGCCACTAGTGCTCTAGAGCGTGACTAGGCCGCCGACCCATCGGTAGGCCACAGATGACCGCGGCGCCGGCCACGGGCTGCGTTGTCGGGCAACACGATATCGGGCTCGTCCGCGGCGCTATCCGGTGCCGGCCGCGGCGCAGCAATGCTTCGCCACACCATGGTCGCCAGGACCGCGCCGATCACCACCGGGATGTGCGTCAGGATCCGTGTGGTCGTGACGGCGCCGGACAATGCATCCACGACAACATAGACCGTTAGGACACCGACGAACACCGTCAAGACACCCGCAAGACCCGCAGCGGCACCCGGCCACACCGCCGCGCCCACCATGATCACACCGAGTGCGATCGACCAGGATGTGGATTCGTTAAGCAGGTGGTGCCCAGAACTCATGCCGTGCGCGGGTGCCAGCCCGAGGTTGAGGCCCACCCCTTGCACGACCGCCAGCGCAATTTGCGCGATGCCCACGGCCAACAACGCCCATCGTTGCCAACTCATCCGTATCCGTCTCCGCGGCGGCACTCGCCGGATCCTGAGCGGGCCAAGAGGTGCGCCAACACGCCGCGGCTGGACCAACCCCCGCAGGTCGCTAGCCTGGCTAGCCACCCGATCGAACCAGGCGCGGCAAGCGGCGCACCCATCGAGGTGCTCATCGACCCGTGCCGCGGGCACCGGCTCCCGCTCGCCGTCGAGTCGGGCGGAGAGCGCCTCGCGGGCCACTTCACAGTTCACCTCTCTATAGTCGCGCAATACCGACGGAATGTTCCCATCGGTCAACAGGCTAGGCCGAGAAACACCATGAGCGACCGTTCGATGTCCGCCATGAGCGCTGCGGATACGCGACCGAACCCGCTGCCCAAGGTTGGACCGGCGGATGGTGGTGATCTTGTCGATCACGGCGTAGCCAGGTCGAGCGATTCCGGTGGTCATCGGTACCGCGATTCGCGCTATGGTCGCGTCAGCCACAGTCCTGGTCAATGGGATGACGAATGACCGATTCGGTTGCGGAGAACAGATCGTCTTGAATGATCAGCGCCGGGCGAGGCTTGGCCGCCTAGCAACCCCCCGAGACGGTCCAGAGCTCACCACGGTTTCCCCGTGG
This sequence comes from Mycobacterium decipiens, assembly GCF_963853665.1. Lineage (NCBI taxonomy): Bacteria > Bacillati > Actinomycetota > Actinomycetes > Mycobacteriales > Mycobacteriaceae > Mycobacterium > Mycobacterium decipiens. The sequence goes on along the minus strand of NZ_OY970459.1, from coordinate 2,509,780 downwards.
TCACCCAGGGCGGAGATCGCCTCGACGAAGTCCATGTCATCGCTGTTCCGGTCGGCTTCGGCCAGCGCCAGCGCTTCTCTGTGCGCCGCTTCGGCAAACTGTGGCGACCGAACGTCGGGCACTCACACCTGCACAGGCGGTAGCCACGTTCACGCATACGTTGGCGGCATTCGCTGGCTCGCCGTGTCGATGATGCACCCATACCTCGACTGTTGTGTTGCATGTCACGCTGTTGCATGCAACGGCGGCATGAATTGTGGCCACGGTGGCAACTGGTAGTCCGATGCCCATGTTGATTACAGGTTCCGGATGATGACGACGCTTATGGCCGACCCGACCGGACCCGTTTAGTGATCCAAGCCCTGGCCGTTGTTGGGGGGCACCGCGCCGGGCTCGAGACATTGGCCGACATCACAAAGGTCTCAAGCCAGCGGATGCAGGAGTGGGCCTGCAAAGTCGATACGCTGCGCGGTCGACAAGTACAGACGGGCGTCAGGGATCGTGCGGGTGCCGAAATGAAACGGGATAGCGTCGGGCACCAAGACGCGGACGACCCGCCACCCCACCGATTCCAGCACATCCTTCGACGTTAGATCTACGAACAGCGCCTGGCCGAAATCGGTTACGCTAGAAACGGTTCCGACCGTTCGGCACGCACGGCGAGCGCCCAAGCCGAACGGCCACGGCACTGTCGAGGCGTCACGCTGCGAATACAGCAGGCCGTGGTCATACGGTTCGACGGGCACGATGCGACCCGCCGCAAGTGAACGTGCGCGGCCGATCATCGACGGCAGTTGAAGGGCCCAGCTCAAACCGCGGTAGACCTGAGCCAGCTCAAGGACCGCGTTAGTCATCGCTTTTGCGGCGTCGTCCCCGGCACCCAAACCGAGCGTGAATCCAGGCCTGCTCGGCGACGGACTGCGCGGCCAACAGGACGCGGAGGCAACGACCACGCCATCGCGTTCGCCGAGAATAAGTACCCGCAGCCGCAACTCGTGCGCTGCGAACGGGTCCTGCAATTCCGGAGCCAGCGCGTTGTCCGCGACTACCTCGCAGGCGGAGCTCAGTCCGTACCAGACCGAAAAGAACTCGTGTCGTTCGATGACCTCGCGAAACGCCGACGTGATCGCGCTAGCCTCATCCACCCCGCAGGCTAGACCGTTCGACGACATCGGGGCACTGCGCGGGGTACGCCACCGAGGGGGCAGATTCAGATAGACCGATGCGGCTGGTACCCACACGTGCTCCTGCGCGCCGTCGATCACTCGAGCAGCGACCCACGGGCGTGGCGCGGTCGGATCCTGGCCTGCGGCCGCAGCTGCCGCCGAACTCATGCCGCTCAGATATGCAGGATCGACCGCGGTCGGAAGCTCAGCGTGGCAGGCGGTGACCACGGGCACGCTAACGACGCTGGCACAGTAGCGCTCTACGGCTTCGCCGAGTCCGGACCGAATCGCGTCGGGCTTGCTCCAGCCCTTGCCAGAGGCGCCCGTCCAGATCGGCCGGTCTGGATTCAGCGAACTATTGGCCAAGCGGACGATCATCACATGGGGCATCGGCAGCTCACCCTCCGCAGGGGGCAATTCTTTAATGGTCGTGACGATGCCCGCGGTTTCACCCACTATGTTCTGCGGCGCGCGTAGCTTGGGCGGCTCAACGGCAGCGTGCCAACACGTCGGGCATTCCGGCAACGGCACAACCGGCTCAACGCGGACATAGCCGTCAGACGCGATTCTGGCCAGTTGATATGGGATTTCGGCACGACCCCGTTGGGCATCGACCGTGCGCGCGGCGAGATGCCGATTGACTTCACTCCGCTGCGAGGTGCTCCACTGCGAGTCTGTGACAGGTTGGTCAAGAGCCGCCGCCAAGTTCGCTTCAGCTTCGGCGGCCGTCAGGCGCTGTCGGTCAATCGCCGCTGCGCGCCGGCGCCGCCAGCACCGCTCACACAGCCTGCCGTCGCCGAGCAATGGACTTATCACGACGTCGGCGCCATCGGTCTCGATGTGCACGACAAAGCTGTCGATGAGGTGCCCGGTCACGCGTCGTGTGGTTGTTGCGTTGGTCATTGTCCCCGCGCTCCGAGGACCATGCCGCCGACAACAACCTGATTCTCATGAAGCCCGGCCACAGACTGCCGCTCGAGCTGGCCCCAGCCACCGCCGACAATGCAGCTGCCGGCACCGACCGCAGTGGCGGCCAGTGAGACGGTTTGATAGACGGCACCGACGTCGCGCAGGATGTTGGCGTAGGCGATGCTCGCGTACTTGGCGGCCATCACCGCGTAGTCTGCGGCGAATACCAGACCGATGCAGGGCAGCGGTTTGATGATTCCGCAAGGGGCACATAATGTCTCGATCAGCTCCCGCGCTCGCACAGTCGAGTCTTGGAGGATTTCGAGTCGGTGCTGTGCGTGCCGGTATATGCTCACCCCGGCGAAGGGGCCGGTGCTGGCGACCACTGTGGTGATTTCGTCGAGAGCTCCCGCGCTCGGATAGGAATGCCGAACCATGTCGCCTGTGTTGGCTACATGGGCGGAGTGCGAGCGGAGCGCCAGACCGAGGATGGTGGCCAGCGCGGAGGCGCTCAGCGGCTCGGCACTGAAAACACGGCAGGACCGCCGCTTTACGAATACTTCGTCCAGCGGAGTGGTACATGCCTCTGGTTCGGGCAGTGGGTGAGTATTGATATTGCTGCCGGTGCCGTTCAGCGGGGCCTGAGGGAGACTGGCTTCACGGCGCGCGCCGTAAGCGATGGCCGTGGCGGCACCATGCACGGACACCGAGTGCAACAGTTCATCATGGAACTCCCATACCGGTTTCCGCTCGGCATGGCCGGTGAGATCGATAAGCAGACCATTGTCGAGAAGCAGTCTTTCGACGGCGGTGAGGTCGCTCGCTTCCGGCGCGCCGATAAGCCGGGCAAAGTCGACGGCGCTAGGTTCGATGTCGACATGAGGCGCGCCATCGGCACGATAGAGGGTCCAGCCGATGCGCCCGCGCCGCAAGAACACCGACTCGTGCAGTCGAACTTGTCGGGTACGCTGGCTCGCCGTTGCAAGCGTCGGACAGTGCGCTATTGCCAGTACCCGGCCGTCGCCGGATAGGACTTGTTCCTCAACGATGCGCGAGCGGCCCAGCGCCGCAATCACCGCCACAGCTTCCGGGCCGATGGCAGCGAAACCGCCGGTAGCTAACGGCGATGGCAGCGGCAGCCGCATCAGGAGGGTCTCGAACGCTGGCGGCAGGTTGGGCAGTTGTACTGCACCAGTGGGCGTTTCAATGTAACCCGCCCGACCGCGTACCGGGGCATGCCGATTGCCCGGGCTGAATGACAAGACCCGTGTGTCGATAGCGCTATCGCCGCGAGGTGACAAGTCCGTTTTGCACGTCGTCGCGCATCTCCTCGTATGGGCAGTGCAAGCTCAGCATGTCACCGTTCGACCATCCCCGAAGCCACGGTCGCACGTCGTCACTGCGGACCTCGAACGACCCATCGGGCAGGATGCGGCCGACGTTGTTGCGCTCGTCTTCGAAGCCGACTGTGCACTTGGCGAGGCGCCCGTCGGCGCGAACTACCCAGGCGTTCGGCTTCGCGGCGTAGCATACATAGGAGGAATCACAGCCCTTGCCTTTCTTAGGCTTTCGTCGTTGTACCTCCGCCACACGTACCGACAACCGCTGCACCACAGCGGACGCCTCAGAAGGACGCAGCACCGAAAAGTCGCCCTGGTTGGGGCCACCCAGGTCGACTATGGGGAAGAAGTATGCCGAGAAACGTTCGTCGTCGAGGAAGGTCTCGATCAGATGCGTCGTGAACTCGTCCAAAACGTCGACGTTGGCTGGAGTCACGTGCACTCGGAGGTCGATGTGCGTATCGACATCACTAGCGCGAATCTCGTACAGATTTGTTTGGATTCGCTCGAATGTGCCCCGCCCTCCCCGCAGCTTGCGAGTCAGATCGTGGCTTGGTGCCGGCCCGTCCAAACTGACGTGTAGGTGGTCCACACCGACCGCGGAAAGCCGCCGCGCGTAATCGGCGGTGAGCAGCACGCCGTTTGTGGTAATCGAAGACCGGTACTCGACAAGAGGATTGGCGTGCGACAAAATCTGCGCCAGTCCGCTGATCTCCTCAATAATATCTATCGCCAGCAGCGGTTCGCCGCCGAACCAATCTAGTGTCAGTCGGCGCAATTCGGGCACCCGACGGGCAATCAACTCCTTTACCGCCGCAACGACCCAGTCCTCCATCCGGCCGACTGCAAATGTTTCGTAGCAGTACGTGCAACGAAGATTGCACTGCTCTGTAGGCAATAGTGTCAATTCAAGTGCGTCTGCGGCGAATGCATCCGCCGCGGCCGTCCAGTAGTCGCGCACAGGCAGGATCGTCACGGTAAGCTCCTTTGGCTCGACCGCGCCTCTGCCACCGAGTGTTGCTGTATTAGGGACTCGGGGCCTGTCGACGCTGCAGCAGCCGATGTTCTTGAGTTCGAGTTCGGCGAAATCTTCGGCCGACTTGCGCTACTCCGCGGTTACGCTGCAGCAGCCGACATTCTTGAGTTCGACTTCGGCGAAATCTTTGGCCGACTTGCGCAACTCGTCGGTTACGCTGCAGCAGCCAACATTCTTGAGTTCGAGCTCGCCGAAATCTTTGGCCGACTTGCGCAACTCATCAGTTACGCTGCAGCAGCCAACATTCTTAAGTTCAACTTCGGCGAAATCTTTGGCCGACTTGCGCAACTCATCAGTTACGCTGCAGCAGCCAACATTCTTAAGTTCAACTTCGGCGAAATCTTTGGCCGACTTGCGCAACTCGTCGGTTACGCTGCAGCAGCCGACATTCTTGAGTTCGAGACTGGCCGCGGCGCTAATCGTGTCGTTGCTGCCCAATTCACGTAACCGTTTCACGACTGCCGGATTAGAAATTATTGCCCGGCCCTGGTCATCGAAATCGATATCTGCAGGAGAAATATAATCCCCACCGGCCATACCACATTCCCCTCCCCGATAACGCGATCGCCAACTTGGCTAGAACGCGTTAGCTGAAAATGCGTGTGAGCGCAATGTGAACATGAGCATAATACGGTCGTGTCAGCGCTGTCAACGGGTCGCGTTGACTCGTCAATAATGTCCACGCGGCCGTCAATAATGCCCACGTAGCCGGTTCATCGCCTGACGAGAGCGCCTGTAGCCGCGGCGTGACAAACTACACACATGCGGAGCGCATTCGCACCTCAACTTGGCGGCACGACCCTCGGATCGTCGCTGCTTGAGCAGTCACCTACCATTCCGACACCGTACGAACTGTGCCCCTCTATTCCAGTTCAGACTTCAGAACAACAGAGATTCGCTTTCCGTTGCGGACGTTTCATGCGACGTTGGACGGAGCTATCTGCGATTTCAACGGCCGGTGATTCCGGCTCGGCTGACGCCCGGAGGAGCTACAGGCCGAACTCGGCACCACATACCAAAAGTTGAGCTGCGGGAGTACGTGTAATGCAGAATGTGCCCTTGAACCTGCTTGCGACGTTGGACCACGCCTTACGACCTGCGCTGCCGTGGATGGTGGAATCAATTGAACGTCAACTCGATTCAGCGCCCGAAGCCGATGACACCGGTTTGGCCCGTGTCTATGCGGTTGTCAAGTGCTTCAATCTGGGGGCGCTGCTGGCAGCAATGTTCGGCCGAACGGATCTGGCGCGGCGACTGTGCGAAACTGAGATCGGTTGGCTCGAGAGGATGGCCTGTGCTGGGAACAACCGGGGCGTGATTGCCTACGCGTTCCAGCCCTGGGTAAACCTTGCGCGCCTGGATCGCGTCGAGGGCCACTATGACCGGGCCGTCGAGAGGCTCGATGTCCTTCGCCGGGAATGGCAGACGAAGTCGGCAACCATAGGCGCTGCCTCGCTCGCCCCTGGCGACTGGGACCAGCTGCTCACCCAAGTCGAGGTGCTGCCACAGTTCCTGCGATACAACTGGACCCATGAGAACCTGCTCTGCGCCCTGCGTGACGGCGCGTATGACCGCATCGACGAGATCGCCTCTGCGCTCGATGGTTACGAGTGCGAGCTCCATCTGCGCCACATGCTGGATGAGGCGCACCTGATCGTTGATCGTCTCGTCGGTAAAGCGGGGAGCACCGTCGCCGACGTGTACTGGCAGCATGCAACCGAACCACCGTTGGCGGCGGTGCGCGACGTCCGGCTCGCGGAGTTGAACCTGGCTCGCGGCGGTGCAGAACTCGTCGACACCGCCATCCTCGACTTGACGGCACGACGTCTTCTGGGGAGCACAGTACGCCCGTGGGAACTCGCCGTCCTGCAACACATCGTCGCCCTGATGTGGCAGCTAGACGAGCGGTTGGCTATGCATTGGGCTGCATCGGCCTACGATGCTTCGCGCATCGTAGGCGACGAGGTGTTCGAGGCGTGGTTTGTCGCGGTGTGCGCCGAGGGATCGGGGCGTTTGCCCGTCTGGCAAAAGCGGGCAGACGAATTAGCGCGGCGATCCTGGCACAGAGCCGTTCGACTCGGTGATCATCACGATCACGATGCCCGCTGCGCCACCATCGACCGGGTATCGAGCCGGCTCCTTGACATCGGATCACACCACCCCGCGGCACGAGCAACGCGTCGGAATTCTCCAGGAAATCATCCTGGCCCACGGCCGCGCGTAGGTGGTAACGACGTCGACCCACCAACAATGGTGCACGGGGTTCGAACAAATACCGGTGACCGCCGGCGCGCCACCGCTACGGTGCGCTTTGCGAGCAGGCGGATCCTCCCGCTGGGACCGGTGGTCGACGAACACACCCCTGACGTCGTTCGTTGGCGCATTGAGTCGTTCGATTTTGCGGACCAACCTACATTCGCGGCGAAACCCTATGCGTATGCGATCAAATCGGCCACGCCAGTTAGCCTGTATGTGCTCGCTCGCATGACATCGGCATGCCGGCAGATCTTCGGAGTCGACTTCGACGAGAACCAACTGATGGTGACGGTTCGGGTCGACGAAAAAGATCGGTACACGCAGCGCCAGGGCGCACACATCGACTGGTGCGCGGGGACCACTTTCAACGAGAGCGAATGGCAGAGTCCTCCGCCACACCGGCCTGATCCTGGTTCGTTCCTCTGGCTGGGAGGTTGCCACTCGATCGACTGTGTTCTGGGTGGCCCGCCGACCGAGTTCTTCCTCGATGAGCAAGACGGGGTCGTTCGGCTGCAGCAAGATTCTGGCGGGGACTGGAAGATCGCGGCGATCGACTTTTTGAGCCTTGGCACGGCACAACCAGGCATGACCGGCCAGATCGTCTATCGGCCGCCCTATACAGTTCACCAGTTCCCGCCGGTTGAGAGGTGGCGGGGCGCCAATCGTCAGCGGTTATTCATCTCATTCGACTACCGGGTCCGTGCCAGCCGTCGCGACTAGCGCAGGCATGCCCATCCCGCAAAAGAGTGCCGCGTCGTCAAACCGCGACAGGCTGTTCACCCAACGGCGAGTGCATATTGGCAGGTCAAGACATATTTCTCTAAGTCGGGCTGACAGGATTTGAACCTGCGACCACTTGACCCCCAGTCAAGTGCGCTACCAAACTGCGCCACAGCCCGGTGCTGCCGGTGACGCCACCGGCGGCAGGTCGAAAGCCTACCGTAGACGCACCCCAGGCCCGCGACGGCCTACTCGACCTGAGAGCCAGCTTGCCCGGTCCGGACCCAGTGCATCGACCAGTACGCGTTCTTCCTATAGGGCAGGGGCAACTGCGACGACAGGTCGAGCGGAAACCGTCAAGGTCGCTGTGCCGCAGACGAAGTTATCCACGTAGTTGGGCACCAGGCAACGTTTCGCCTCGTGGCGGATGTACCGTGCGCCCCTCGGCGCGGTATCCACGCACAGCGGTTGCCGCGGCGCGGACCGTGCCGATCGCAGCACTCAGCGGCGCTTGGCTGCCCGCTTTTCGCGTACCCGAACGTTGACCCGGATCGGGCTACCCTCGAACCCGAACGACTCGCGCAGTCGCCGTTCCAGAAACCGTCGGTAGCCGGCCTCCAGAAAACCGGTCGTGAACAGCACGAACGTCGGTGGCCGGGCGGTCGCCTGGGTGGCGAACAGGATACGTGGCTGCTTACCACCGCGCACCGGTGGTGGCGTCGCCGCCACCACCTCCTTGATCCAGGTGTTCAGCGGGCCGGTCGCGATCCTGGTGTCCCAGGACGCCAACGCGCCCTCCATCGCCGGCACTAGCTTCTGCACGGCTCTCCCCGTCTTGGCGGAGATGTTTACTCGCTGCGCCCAGCGCAGCTGTACCAGTTCGCGATCGATCTCGCGCTCCAACAGCTCGCGCCGGTCCTCGTCAACCAGGTCCCATTTGTTGAACGTCAGCACTAGCGCCCGCCCGGCCTCGATGACCATCGACAGCACCCGCAGATCCTGTTCGGTCAGCGGCTCCGAGGCGTCGATCAGCACGATGACCACTTCGGCCGTGTCGATGGCCGCGTGGGTGCGCACCGAGGCATAGAACTCGTGCCCGCTGGCCTGACCGACCTTGCGACGCAGTCCAGCGGTGTCAACGAATCGCCAGACCTTCCCGCCCAGGTCGATCAGCGAATCCACCGGGTCGACCGTCGTCCCGGCGACCTCGTGCACCACCGACCGCTGATCACCGGCCAGCTTGTTCAGCAACGAACTCTTGCCTACGTTGGGTTTTCCGACCAGTGCCACCCGCCGCGGACCGCCGCCCCCCGGTGCCGACTCCGCTACCTCGGGCAATGCGGCGAGCACCTCGTCGAGCAGGTCGCCGACGCCGCGGCCGTGCATCGCGCTGATCGCATGCGGCTCTCCGAGCCCCAGCGACCATAGGGCCGCCGCATCGGATTCGCCTTTCTCGCTGTCAACCTTGTTGGCGGCCAAGAACACCGGCTTGCCGGATCGCAGCAAGATGCGGGCGGCAGCCTCATCGGCGGTAGTGGCACCGACGCCGGCATCAACCACCAAGATCACCGCGTCCGCGGTGCGCATGGCCACCGACGCCTGCTCAGCCACCAGCTGCTGCAAGCCCTTGGCCTCGGGCTCCCATCCCCCGGTGTCCTGGACGACGAACCGCCGTCCGGTCCACAGCGCCTCGTAGGACACCCGATCACGCGTCACGCCGGGAACATCCTGCACCACCGCTTCGCGGCGGCCCAGGATCCGGTTGACCAGAGTCGACTTGCCGACATTGGGCCGACCGACTATCGCCACCACAGGCGCCGGTCCGGACTCCCCGACCTCCGAATCTTCGAGTTCCCAATCGCTTTCGTCGGCCCAGGTGCCGTCCTGGATCACCGTACTGCCTCGCTTTGCTGAGTCACCAAGTCCAACAGGTGAGCGACCACCTCGGCCTCGGTCATAGCGCTGGTATCGACGACCACCGCGTCCGAAGCCGCTCGCAGCGGCGACACCGCCCGGGTGGAATCGAGATGGTCGCGCCGGCGCACGTCGGCCAACACCGCGTCATAGTCGTCGGGCAGACCCGCCGCGACATTCTGATCGTTGCGGCGCCGGGCCCGGGTTTCGGCAGACGCGGTCAAGTAGATCTTCACCGGCGCGTCGGGCAACACCACGGTCCCAATGTCGCGGCCCTCCACGACGACGCTGCCTGGGCCCTCGACCATGGCGCGCTGCAGGTCGACCAGCCGGGTACGCACCGCGGGTACGGCCGACACCGCCGACACCGCCGCGGTGACTTCATCACCGCGGATCTCCGTCGAAACATCTTTTCCGGCAAGGGAACAACCGCTCAGATTGGGGTCGTAACCCACTGACAACTCCGCCGTCGTCGCGACCGCCGCAACGGCATCGGCGTCTGCCGGGTCAATTCCGGCGCGCAGCACCGCCAGCGTCACGATCCGGTACATCGCCCCAGTGTCCAGGAATCGCGCCCCCAAAGCACGTGCCAACTTCCTTGATACGGAGGACTTTCCGGTTCCAGCCGGACCGTCTATCGCGATGACTACGTCGCGCACGGCCCGCTGGTGCGCTGCATTCCCATTCGTCTCGTACCCGTCACTCACCGCGTTCGTTCCGCTCACAGGCCGACCGCCTTGTACAGTTGGCCGATCTCGTCGAGGCGCAACGCCCGGACGCTGCCCGGGCGCTGGTTTCCCAGCGACACCGCGCCGATATCGGTGCGCACCAAGGCCTCCACCGGGAAGCCCACCGCCGCCAGCAGCCGGCGCACAATGCGATTGCGTCCCTCGTGCAGCGTCACCCGCAGCAGCGTCTTGCCCGGGATCGCATCCACGACGGCGAAATCGTCAACGCGCGCCGGTCCATCGTCCAGCTCGACGCCGGAACACAATTTCTTGCCCAGTCCACGCGGCACTGACCCGGTCACCGTCGCCAGATATGTCTTGGGCACTTCGTGGGAGGGGTGCATCAACCGGTGCGCCAACTCGCCGTCGTTGGTCAGTAAGATCAGCCCCTCGGTGTCGGCGTCCAGGCGCCCGACATGAAAAAGATTCTTGGTACCCCGGACCTTTCGTTCGATCAGGTCGCCCAAGCACGGGCGGCCGCGATCGTCGGACATGGTCGAGTGCATGCCGCGTGGCTTGTTCAGCGCCAGGTACACCAGCGAGTCATCGACGACCACCCTGGCCCCGTCGACATGGATCACCGAAACGTCCGGGTCGACCCGAGTGCCCAACTCGGTCACCACCTTCCCGTCCACCACCACCCGGCCGTCGATGATCATCTTCTCCGCAGCCCGCCGGGACGCAATCCCGGCCTGCGACAACACTTTCTGCAGGCGGACTGCCCGGGTCTCTAGGAACTCTTCCGGCTCGACCATCAATCGCGGTCCACGTCAAACGACAGTGTCTGCTCGGGCGCCTGACCACCACCGAGTTTGATGAACCGTGGCTCACTGTCCAGGGATTCGCTCAGATCGTCGATGGTGTCGACGTCGGGTAGCAGCGGTGCGATATCGGGCAGTTCGGACAGCGATGTCAATCCCAGACGCTCCAGAAACAGCTCGGTGGTGGCGAACGTTACCGCGCCGGTGTCGGCGTCGGTGCCAACCTCGGTGATCAGACCGCGCGCCAATAGCGTGCGCATGACGGCGTCCACGTTGACACCGCGCACCGCACTCACCCGCGCCCGCGTGACCGGTTGCCGGTAGGCCACCACGGCTAGGGTCTCCAGCGCGGCCCGGGTGAGCTTGGTTCGCGCACCGTCCAGCAGCAGCTTTTCGACATAGGGCGCGAACCGAGCGCGGGTGTACACCCGCCAGCCCTCGCTGGTGTGTCGCAGATCGAAACCGCTGTCGCGTTCGGTGAGCTCGTCGGCCATCAGCCGCAGCTTCGCGGCGACCCGGTAGACCGGCTGTTCCGTGGCCGCGGCGAGCGCGTCGGCATTGACCGGGGTGTCCACCACCAACAGCAACGCCTCCAGCACCCGACCGAGCTCGTCGGCATCCAGCTCCGCGGGCTCAGCGATCTCCGGGATGCCCGGGATGCCATAGCCCAAATCGTGATCGGGCATATCTTCGGTCACCAGCGCCGCTCCTCCTCATCGCTGCGCTCTGCATCGTCGCCGGCTTCAGTCACCAGCGCCGCTCCTCCTCATCGCTGCGCTCTGCATCGTCGCTTGCGCGCGGTCATGATTGGTCTCGCACATCTACGAAGGCCTCGCTGGTCGGCCGTTCCCCGGTCCACGAAACCTGGAGCACGCCAAGCGGCTCTGACTGCTCGAATGCTACCGCCCGGGTCCGATACAGTTCGAGCAGCGCCAGGAAGCGCCCAACGATCTCGATCGGCGCCGTACAGTCGGCGACCAACTCCGAAAATGATGCCCACTGGCCGCTGCCCCGCGCTTCCAGCATCGCCAGCACGTGTTTGGCCTGCTCGGGAACCGAGACCATGAGCTCGTGCAGATGCTCGATGGCCACCGTCGGCACTGGTCGCGGCGTCAATGCGATCGCGGCGATCTCGGCGAACCGGTGAGCGTCGACGCCGAGCATCACCTCGGGAAGCAGCCCGGCGAAGCGGTCCTCCAGCGACACCGCGCGTGGATAGCTGCGCAACGCGGTGGCCTCCAGCTCGGCGAACATCTCCGCAACGTGCTTGAACGCCCGGTATTGGAGCAACCGGGCGAACAGCAGGTCGCGTACCTCAAGAAGCGCTAGGTCTTCATCGTCGTCGACCTGTCCGGCTGGCAGTAGCCGGGCCGCTTTGAGATCGAGCAAGGTCGCGGCGATCACCAGGAACGCTGTGGTCTCCTCCAGTTCCAGCCGAGCACCGATCGCTTTGGTGTAGGCGATGAAGTCGTCAGTGACCTGATGCAACGCCACCTCGGTGACGTCGAGCCGATGCGCAAAGATCAGCTGCAGCAACAGGTCGAACGGGCCCTCGAAGTTGGTCAGCCGGACCCGGAAACCATCCGCGTAACCATCCGGGCAGCCGTTCTCAGGTGCCGTATCACCGTTCGCGACGCCGTTCACACGCCGAATCGGTCGATCAACTCGCGAGCCAGCGCGCGGTAGGCCAGGGCACCCGCCGACTTCGGGGCCCAAGTGGTAATGGGTTCGCCCGCGACGCTGGTCTCGGGGAAACGAACCGTGCGGGTGATCACGGTGTCGAACACTAGATCACCGAACCGCTCCACGACGCGGGCCATGACCTCTCGCGAGTTGACGGTCCGCGGGTCGTAGCGGGTGAGCAAGATCCCGCTGATATCCAGCTTCGGGTTGAGCCGGTCACGCACCTTGTCGACGGTATCGGTGAGCAATGCCAGGCCGCGCAGCGAGAAGAACTCGCATTCGGTCGGGATGACCACGCCGTCCGCGCAGGCCAGCCCGTTGACGGTGAGCAGGCCCAGCGACGGCTGACAGTCGATCAGCACATAGTCGTAGCGGTCCAATACCGGGTACAGCGCCCGGGCCAAGGTTTGTTCGCGCCCCACCTCGTTGACCAGTTGGATCTCCGCCGCGGACAGGTCGATGTTGCTGGGGACCAGATCCATGTTCTTGAGCCGGGAGTGGAGCAGCACGTCGTCGATCGACACCCGGGGCTCCACCAGCACGTTGTGGATGGTCTTGTCGAGCTCATAGTGCGCCACGCCCAAGCCCGCGGACAGCGCGCCCTGCGGATCCATATCCACCAGCAGCACCCGCCGGCCGTACTCGGCGAGCGCGGCGCCCAGGTTGATCGTCGAGGTGGTCTTCCCGACTCCACCCTTCTGGTTGCACATCGCGACGACCTTGGCCGGGCCGTGCGAGCTGCGCGGCTGCGGGTCAGGGATCGCCCGGGGCGGCCGTCCGGTGAGGCCGATCTCGATGCCGCTGTCGGGGTGCTCGGTCATACCCGGTCGCGGCTCGTGGTGACGGGCGTCAGGGTGGACATCGCAGGAAAGTCTAACGGCTGCCTACGCCTGGGCCAGCAGACCCGCAGGCAAATCAACCAGCCAATTCGTCAGGTTGATTGTAGGACGCTTCTTAGCTTGTCGCGTTGCTTGTGGTCAGCGAAGGAGGTGATTTGGTTTTCGATGTGCGGTGGGATCTTCTTGATATTTACCTCGACGCCGTCCATCTCGGAGTGGTCGATGAAATTCAGCAAGGCACGGGCACCGGAAGTGTCGAGGTAGGTGACGTGTTCGAGGTCCAGCGACACATCGTCATGGCCGTTGCGCAGGGAGCTGAACACACCGTCGACGGACAGGAACGACAGCGGTCCCTCGATGCGGTACGTGCCGGTGTCGTCCTGGGTGACCTTGGCTTTGCGCTGCCGGGATCTAAGCCCATGGACGATCAGCGAGAGGACGATTCCCACCATCACCGCGACGGTGAGATCGACCAGGACGGTAACGATCATCGTCGCGAACAAGACGATGACATCACCTTTGGGTGACACGTGTGCCTTACGCATGGCCTTCCAGTCGAACATGCCGACGGCAACGAGTATCAGGATTCCCGAGAGCACGGCAAGTGGGATGTATTCCACCACCGGACCGAGCCCAGCCACGAACGTGAACAGAACGACACTGTGGGTGGCCGCCGACACCGCGGTGCGGCCACCATTTCTGATGTTCACCACCGATCGGACGGTCGCACCGGCGCTGGCCAGCCCGCCGAACAGCCCGGTGGCGACATTTCCCAGCCCCTGGCCAATCAGTTCTTTGTTGCTGCGGTGCCGGGTTCCGGTGATGCTGTCCATCACGACCGACGTCAGCAGCGAATCGATGGATCCTAGGAGCGCGATGGCCAGCGCCGAAAACAGCAGTTGCACAGCCAGCGAAGCGCTGACCTCCGGCACATTGAACGACGGCATGGCCTCTGGGATCTCGCCGATGTACTCGACCGCCCGGTTGATCGAGACCGGCCCAATCCTGACGTGCTCCACCCAAGGCTCGATAATCGGCAGCGTCGAGGTGATCAGCACGAGGACTATCAGGCTTGGCGGAATCGCTTTGATGAGCCTGCCGGATGCCAGCAGCAAAACGATCGTCACCACTACGATCAGGAAGCTGTTCCGCACCTGACCCAATTGAGTCATGATGATGATCAGCGCAATTCCGCCCATGAACCCAGAGACCACGGGGCTGGGGATGTAGCGGATGAGCGAACCGAGCCGACACACCCCGAACAGGATCTGAAAGACGCCGCCCATGATGAACGCGACGAAGGCGGCCTCGAGCCCGTGGGCGGCGATGGTTGCCGTGGCGACGACCGTGATTGGGCCGGTGGGGCCGGTCACCTGGCCGGGCGTCCCGCCGAACACCGCCGCGAAGAATCCGGCGAAGATGGCGCCGTAAAGCCCGACGAGCGCGCCCTCGGACGTTCCGGTGGCGGTGATGCCGAACGCTATCGCCAACGGCAGTGCAACGATCGCGACGGCCACCCCGGATAAGAGCTCTTTGGCGATTCGTTGTAACACCAGGCAAGCACCTTCTAGCCAAGCGAACCCGAACCCGACCCGCTGCGGGCCGGGTTGCCGACCAGACTTTCCGGCACTCCCTGCCCTAAACATGCCGCAAAGACCATGGATAAGGCAACCCCTGCCGTTGCCGAGGTTTGCCCGCAGCGATCCTAGCCAATACCCGCGACTCGGCCGACCGGCTGCCGCCGTATGACATGCTGTGCGCCATGCGGCCGAATCCGTCGCTCGCCGGCACCGACTTCCCGATACTGGGCTGATGGCCATCGACGATCCGGGCACAGACCGAAGTTCCGACCAGCTCGACGCGAGGCTGCTCCGCATCGCCGGCGTCTGTGTCCTGGGCACGATGATGGCGATCGTGGACACGACGGTGGTCACCGTCGCACAGCGCACCTTTGTCGCCGAGTTCGACACCACCCACGCCATCGTCGCCTGGACGATGACGGGCTACACACTCGCGATGGCCGCCGTGATCCCACTGGCAGGTTGGGCCGCCGACCGGTTCGGCACCAAACGACTCTTCATGGGCTCGCTCGCGGCGTTCACACTGGGCTCGCTGCTATGCGCGATGGCGCCAAACGTCATACTGCTCATCACATTTCGGGTGGCACAGGGCCTCGGCGGCGGGATGTTGCTACCCCTGGTCCTCACCATCCTGACCCACGAGGCAGGTCCCAAGCGGCTGGGCCGCGTAATGGCGCTGCTGGGCATCCCGATGCTGCTCGGCCCGGTCTTCGGGCCAGTGCTGGGCGGCTGGCTGATCGATAGTTATGGCTGGGAGTGGATCTTCTGGATCAACCTTCCGATCGGCCTGACCGCCTTCGCCCTCGCGGCGATCGTCCTGCCCTCCGATCACCCGACGCCGTCGGAAACCTTCGACTTCCTCGGCATGCTGCTGCTGTCGCCCGGCCTGGCAACGTTCCTTTACGGGGTTTCGGTCGTGCCAGAGCGCGGCACGCTGACCGATCGTCAGGTGTGGATACCGGTGACCATCGGTCTGATATTGATCACCGGGTTCGTTTTCCATGCCCTCTACCGAGCGGATCATCCGCTGATCGATTTGCGGCTGTTTCGGAACCGGGTGGTGGCGCTTTCCAACGCAGCGATGCTTATTTTCATGGCCGCCTTTTTTGGTGCCGGGCTGCTGTTTCCGAGCTACTTTCAGGAATTGCTGCACCAGACGCCATTGCAGTCCGGCATGAGCATGGCCCCCCGGGGCATCGGTGCCCTGCTGACCATGCCGTTCGCCGGATTGCTCGTTGACCGACGTGGACCGGGCCAGATCCTGGTGGTCGGCTTCGCACTGATCGCATCGGGCATGGGCATCTTCGCCTACGGGGTCGCGAGCCAGGCCGACTACCTGCCCACCCTGGTCACCGGGTTGACGATCATGGGCATGGGCATGGGTTGCGCGATGATGCCGCTTTCCGCTGCCGCTGTGCAGACCTTGGCCCCCCGCCAGATCGCGCGGGGGTCGACCCTGGTCAACGTCAATCAGCAGGTAGGCGCGTCCATCGGAACTGCACTGATGTCGGTGATCCTGACCAGCCAGTTCAACCGAAGTGCGAACATTTCCGCCGCCAATACGATGGCGAGCCTGCGCGAGGACGCCGCCCGGCGCGGGGTACCCATTGACCCGTCGACGATTCCGGAACAAGCACGGACCCCCGATTTTCCAGCCAACCTGCTGAACGACCTCTCACAGGCCTACACCGTGGTGTTTGTGGTCGCGGCCGCGTTGGCGACGTTGGTAATCATCCCGGTGGTGTTTCTGCCGAAAAGGCCGGCGGGCGCGATACAGACCTAATGTCCAGTCGCTCCGGCTCGGCAGCGCGCGACCCATATCGTCGATGTAGGCGTCAAGCTCGTTATCGGCCATCGAGATAGTGACCTCAATTCCGGCAGCGTGCAAAATAAAAATCTTGAAGATTCTATCGGCCCACTCCGAAAATGGCCGCCAGTCCGGTGTCGGGACACCCAGCCGGCGCGAGACGCAACGCGAACCGGCGCGTGCTGGCGGGCCGCCGGTCCTATGGGTAGCGCACAGGCGTTGAGAACTGAGTCACATCCGGAAGCGACGGGCGAAGTCAGCCGGCCCCTCGGACGGTGCTTCCAGTGCAGCGATGATCCCGAAAAGCCCGCTCGGCTGAGCCCGGCAGTCGCCCATGCGTGGCGTCATTGCGTGCGACTTTCCCTGGCGAACCCAAGACCGAGCGCCTATTCTTCACCAGGGCCGCAACAACTTTCGCCTTGCCCGCCTGCCCGGAAACAAGGATCGGTGCGGTTGCCGACGTGGATCGCGGTGCCGCGACGCCCGCCGGTGCACCGACCGTTCTACCAATGGTCGTGATGCAAATTTCGTTCACACCATACTAAATACCCCTATAGGGTATTTACATGAATTAAACATGGCTGAAATCTTTCTTGCAGAAGATCTCCTATAGATATTAATGTGATAGGCCACAGTTGCATTAGTGATTGCTATCACACCGACACCGGTGTCGAGCCAGCCCAACAGTCTCACAACGAGGCGGATTTCGATGACCCTCGATGTCCCTGTCAGCCAGGGGTATGCCCCCCCGGGCACCGCTACCTGGTGCCCGGGTGGGGTCGACGCCGTCGGCGTCGGCAGCACCCACCGGGCAATCAACTTTGGGGCGTTACCTCCCGAGGTCAACTCCGGGCGCATGTACAGCGGGGCGGGATCGGGGCCCCTAATGGAAGCGGCGGCGGCCTGGGACAACATTGCCGCAGAACTCTCCTCGGCGGCGACGAGCTACGATTCGGTGATCTCCGAGCTGGCCAGCATGCGGTGGTGGTCGGGGCCCGCGTCGGATTCGATGGTGGCCGCCGCCCTGCCCTTTGTCTGCTGGTTGAGTGCAACCGCAACGCTCGCCGAGCAGACCGCGATTCAGGGTAGGGCGACGGCGGCGGCCTTTGAGGCGGCTTTTGCGATGACGGTGCCCCCGCCGGTGATCGCGGCCAACCGGACATTGTTGACGACGCTCATCGCGACCAACTGGTTCGGACAAAACACGCCAGCGATCGCCACCACCGAGTTGCAATACGCCGAGATGTGGGCCCAAGACGCCGCCGCGATGTTCGGCTATGCCAGCGCCGCCGCGCTTTCCTCGGTTTTGACTCCGTTTGCACCGCCGCCGATAACCACCAACCCGGCCGCCCTGGCCGGCCAGACCGCCGCGGTGGACCAGGCCGCCGGCACCACGGCAGGCACCTTCGCGTCAACGTTGTCAGAAGCGACCGCCCACCTCATCAGCGCCGCTGCGCTGGCCGCGGTGCTAACACAGCACACCGCGGTAGCGGCGATTCCATGGAGCGACATACAGCAGTACTGGATCATGTTCCTTGGCGCCCTTGCTACCGCAGAAGGGTTCATCTACGACAGCGGTGGCTTCACTTTGATGATTCTTGGGACCGCGGGACAGCTGTTGTGGGCGCCCGCGGCGGCGACGGCCGGTGCGGGCGAGGTAGCGGCCGGCGCGAGCGGAGCCGCTGCGTGGTCGGCCTTGTCGCAGATGGGCGCGGGACCGGTGGCCGCGAGCGCGGCTCTGGCCGCCAAGATCGGACCGATGTCGGTGCCGCCAAGCTGGTGCGCTCAGCTCGCCACGCCCCAGGCGCCGCCCGCGGGGATATCGGTTCCTAGTATTCGCGCCGCCACTGAGGTCGGTGAGGTATCGGGCCTCCTCCGGGGTGTACCGACGCAGGGCAGGAGTCGCGCCGCCCACACGGGACGCCGATACGGAGTACGGCTCACCGTGATGTCTCGCCAACCGAACGTCGGATAGCGCGCGAAATGACCGACGGCCGCCGTATGACACGGCCCGCGACGAGGTAAGGAGTGCATAGCGATGGATTTTGGGGCGTTGCCACCGGAGGTCAACTCCGGGCGCATGTATTCCGGCCCGGGGTCATCACCCACAGTTGCTGCCGCGTCGGCCTGGAACGGGCTGGCCGCGGAGCTGAGTTCGGCGGCCGCCGGCTACGAGAGGGTGATTGCGACGCTGAACACCGAAGAATGGCTGGGTCCGGCGTCGGCATTGATGGTCGAGGCGGTCGCCCCCTACGTGGCGTGGATGAGAGCCACCGCCGCCCAAGCAGAGCAAGCGGCCAGTCAGGCGCGCGCAGCAGCGGCCGCTTATGAAACTGCATTTGCCGCCATGGTGCCCCCACCACTCATCGCAGCCAATCGTGCTCAGCTAGCTTCGCTGGTAGCGCGCAACGTGTTCGGGCAGAACACCGCCTCGATCGCAACCACCGAAGCTCAATACGGTGAAATGTGGGCCCAAGACTCGATGGCCATGTATAGCTACGCGGGTTCCTCGGCGACCGCGGCGAAGGTGACACCGTTTGCCCCGCCGCCGCACACCACCAGCCCCGGCGCCGCGGCGTCGCAGCTGGCCGCAGTCGGCAAAGCTGCTGGCACTGCAGCCGGTGCGGCGCAGAACACGATCGCCGAGCTGATCGCTAACCTGCCCAGCACGCTGATGGGGCTCACCTCGCCCCTCTCGTCCCTCTTGACGGCCGGAGCAACCCCGGGATGGCTGGATTGGTTCATCAACTGGTACTTGCCCATATCACAGCTTTTCTACAACACCGTGGGTTTGCCGTATTTCGCTATTGGTATTGCCAACAGCCTCATTACATCGTGGCGGGCGCTGGGATTGATCGGACCCGAAGCCGCCGAAGCTGCCGGGGCACCGATCGCCATAGCCGAGGGCGCCGTACCGGCGGCGCTCGGCGAAGCGGGGCCGGTAGCCGCCGGTCTGGGCAACGCGGCCGCCATCGGCAAGCTATCGGTGCCGAGCACCTGGGCGGGGGCCGCCCCGAGCTTGGCCCCGACCGTGGGTTCGGCCTCCGCACCGCTGGTTAGCGACATCGTCGATCAACCGGAGGCAGCGGCGTCGGGAAACCTGTTGGGTGGCATGCCGATGGCCGGTCCGGGCACCGGCGCGGGGGGTGCAGGTCCTCGGTACGGGTTCCGGGTTACGGTGATGTCTCGGCCGCCGTTTGCCGGATAGCGCGAGGCCGTCTCCGCTAGCTCCGCTCCTACCTGAATGAGGACGCCCGTATGCCGAACGATGTCCCCGTTGCCGACCCGGCAGAGACCCAACCACATCTGCGTCGCGACCTTGCCAACCGTCATATTCAGTTGATCGCGATCGGAGGC
Source organism: Mycobacterium decipiens (assembly GCF_963853665.1). Lineage (NCBI taxonomy): Bacteria > Bacillati > Actinomycetota > Actinomycetes > Mycobacteriales > Mycobacteriaceae > Mycobacterium > Mycobacterium decipiens. The sequence continues at coordinate 2,489,684 of NZ_OY970459.1, read as the reverse complement.
GCGATCGGCACCGGCCTCTTCATGGGATCCGGGCGAACGATCTCCCTCGCCGGTCCGGCGGTGCTGCTGGTGTACGGGATCATTGGCTTCTTCGTGTTCTTCGTGTTGCGCGCGATGGGCGAGCTGCTGCTGTCGAACCTGAACTACAAGTCGTTCGTCGACTTCACCGCCGACCTGTTGGGCCCTGCGGCGGGCTTTTTCGTGGGGTGGTCGTACTGGTTCGCCTGGGTCGTCACCGGCATCGCAGACCTCGTCGCGATCACCGGCTACTCAAAGTTCTGGTGGCCCGACCTGCCCACCTGGCTCCCGGCCGTGGTCACGATTGGCTTGATCATTCTGGTCAATTTGTCCAGCGTCCGCCATTTCGGGGAGCTGGAGTTCTGGTTCGCCTTGATCAAGGTCGTCGCCATCATCTGTCTGATCGCCATCGGTGCGATCCTGGTGGCGACCAACTTCGTCTCCCCGCATGGTGCGCACGCAACGATCGAGAACCTGTGGAACGACGGCGGGTTCTTCCCAACGGGCTTCCTGGGTGTGGTCAGTGGCTTCCAGATCGCGTTTTTCGCCTACATCGGTGTGGAACTCATCGGCACCGCGGCGGCCGAAACGGAGAACCCGCGCCGCACCCTTCCCCGCGCGATCAATGCGGTTCCGCTGCGGGTGGCGGTCTTCTACATCGGTGCGCTGCTGGCAATCCTGGCCGTGGTGCCGTGGCGGCAGTTCGCCGGCGGTCAGTCCCCGTTTGTGGCGATGTTCTCGCTGGCCGGACTTGTCGCCGCGGCCTCGATCGTCAACTTCGTCGTGATCACCGCGGCGTCCTCGTCAGCGAACTCGGGATTCTTCTCTACCGGGCGAATGCTTTTCGGCCTCGCCGACGAAGGCCACGCCCCGGCGGCCTTCCGCCGACTCAACCGCGGCGGCGTGCCCGCATCCGCCCTGCTGCTGACGGCTCCGCTGCTGCTGACCTCCATCCCGGTGCTGTATGCCGGCCGGTCGGTGATTGGCGCGTTCACGCTCGTCACGGCGGTCGCGTCGTTGCTGTTCATGTTTGTGTGGGCGATGATCATCGTCAGCTATCTGGTCTACCGGCGCCGACACCCGCAGCGCCACACCGCCTCGGTCTACAAGATGCCCGGGGGCGTGGCGATGTGCTGGGCCATCCTTGCGTTCTTCGTGTTCGTGGTCTGGACGCTGACCACCGAACCCGAAACCACGCTCGCGTTGGCATGGTTCCCGCTATGGTTCGTGGTCCTCACCCTGGGTTGGCTCATCGCCCAGCGCCGGCCCGTCAAAGCCTACCTGGCTCTTTGCCGCACATGGGCATCCAGAATGAGGTCACGCACGGCGGTAGCCGACACCCGCGCCGGCGCATCGGAGAGCAGCTCCGGTACCGACGTGATTACCACCGGCGTGTCGTCGTCTGAATCCGGCAGCCTCCCGTGCGTGCCGCCCACGTGCGTACCGGTGAGCCCAACGACACCCATCGTGTAGCGCAGCCCGACCAGCTTTTTTACCAGGGCCGCAGTAGCTCTGACTTTCACTGCCCGGTCGTCTGGGTTCATCAGCAACTCGGCCGGGTCATAGCCGGGCTTGCGATGAATATCCACGCACGGCGCAAACTCTGGAGCGCGGTTGTCGTCGAGCCAGTAGTAGTAGGTGAACCAGGCGCCCGGTTCGGCGATCGCCACCAACTCCCCTGATCGAGGGTGATCGATGGCCAAGGTCCGCTGCCCTTCTCGATCCAGCACCTCGTCGACACCGTCGGATTCTTGGACCAGTGCCGCTACCCGCGCAATATCCGAATGCTCCCGCACATAGATGTGGGCAACTTGATGGTCGGCGACGGCGAAGGCCCGGGATGTCCACGGGTCCAGGTATTCTCGGCCCTGCTGGGCGTAGACGTTGAGGTAGCCCTCCCGTCTAAGTAGCCGGTTGATATCCACCGGATTGTTGGCCGGCGCTATCCCGTACTCGGATACGACAATGGTCGTCATGCCGCGCTCAGCGGCGAACCCCAGCAAGGGAGCCAGCGCCGCGTCGACATCCGCGGCGGCAGCTGCCGCCTGCTCGGAATGCGGACCATAACGCTGAAAGTCGTAGTCGAGGTGTGGGATGTAGGCGGTGAGCAGCGTGGGTGAATAGCGTCGCAGTATCTCCACCGACGCATCCACCAGCCAGCGCGACGACGCGATGTTGGCCGTTGGCCCCCAGTACTGGAACAGGGGAAAGGTGCCCAGCTTCTCGGTTAGGATGTCGTGCAGATCGGACGGGACGACATAGCAGTCAGGTGATTTCCGCCCATCTTGGTGATATACCGGTCGCGGCGTGACGATCACGTCGTGGCCAGCGTTCATCGCGTACCACCACCCGACGTTCGCCGAGCTGTAGTCATCAAACCGGCCGGCTGCCGTCTCCCACACCTTCTCCCCGACCACCAGCTTGTTGCTTTGGCGCCACAGCAGTACTTCCCCGAGCTCGCGGAAATACCATCCATTACCGACGATTCCATGCTGGTTGGGCATTAGGCCGGTGACCATCGATGACTGCACCGAACATGTGACCGCCGGAAAAACGGTTGCCAGCTGCGTCATGGCCCCCTGGCTGGCGAGCGCGGAAAGATTCGGCATCTGCCGCAGCAGCGGCGCGGTCAATCCGACGACGTTGATCAGCAGAACACGTTGGGTCATGCCGGATCCCACTCACTTATCAGTTCGTCCAGCCAGCGAATCTCCGCCGCAATATCTTCGGCCAGGCTGCCACTACGCAGCGACGGCGGAAGGACATCCCACGTGTAAGTTTCGATTTCGATGTCGATCGGCCCCGGCAGCGACCCGTCGCGCAGCATGTCCATGACATCAACAAGTACCTGCGACGTGTTGCTCAGCGGTGCGGGCGGACTGAGGTGCAACGGCACATGGTAGTGCACTCGTGCACTACCCGACCTGGGTGTTGATGGGTCTTCGAGGGAGAAATCGTCTCGAAACCACGGGTGACCGTCCGCGTCGATACCGTTGACCTGATGCAAATACGGGGAGTTACCGAACTCGGCGAAGGCCTCGTCCAACCCTTTGGCGGCCAAGTCGGAGATCTGAATAGCGTTGGAGGCCTGTATCTTTACCACCTCTACTCCCACTTCGGCCAGGCCGGCCAAGACGTCGACGGGGTCTTCGTGCATCACGGCCAAATGGCAGGTATCCAGGCACAGACCCACATATCGCGGGTCCACGTCATCGCCCTCGACTGCCCGCGCAAACCAATCGAGCGCATCGCCACAAGATCCGATGACACAGCCGGGTTCGGGTTCGACGGCCAGTCTGATTCGATGCCCAGACCCGTTCTCAATGCGGCGTAGCTCATCGCTCAGCGTGGACAGACTGTGCCGGGCCTTGGCATCTGCGTCGTCGTCCCATGGATCGCTCCAACCCAGCGGCAGCGTCGAGATGGTGCCGTGCTCCGTGTCAGTCAGCAGGTCATTTAGTACCTCGGCGCAGTTTCTGGTGTATTCCAACCGCTTAGGTGTCGTCCAATCCGGTTGGTAGACTGCGTGCTTCACCGAACCGCCGTGGAAAACTCCGTAGGGGAAGGCATTCATGGTCACCACAGCTAGCCCGTTGTCCGCCAGGATGGCAGCCAGGCGACGACGCGCACGACGATCGTCTGCCAGCCGAGTCATGGTGCGGGCCGGCAACCACAACCCGACGCCGAGTTGGTCGAGCCCGGCCCGGTCCCGGGCCACAGCGAACACCGATAGCAATTGCTGCTCCAGCAGCAGCAAGGTGTCGGCGGCAACGACGTTGCTGCAGTAGGACAACATCACCGCTTTTCCCCGCGGTGGATCGTGTTGCCGGCGAATGCGCCCGTGGCGTCGTGCTCGTCGCTTATGAGTCGGAGTTGCCCGCTCTGGCCGTAAAACTCGACTGGATTGCGCCACATCACCCGGTCGACGTCGTCTTCGGTGAAGGAAGCCGCCAGCATCGCCTGCGCCGTCTTGGCCGTCTTGAGCGGATCTGACCGGCCCCAATCGGCGGCCGAGTTGACGATGATTCGTTCGAGGCCGTACCGCTGCATCAGGGCGACCATCCGTCCCTCGTCCATCTTGGTGTCTGGATAGATCGAAAAGCCCATCCAGCACCCGCTATCCCGTGCCGGCTCTATTGTCACCTCGTTCAGATGGTCCAGTAGCACCATCCCCGGGTCAATTCCAACCCGCTTCACCACCTCAATGCTGGCCAGAGTCCCGCCGAGCTTGTCCCGGTGGGGCGTGTGTACCAGGGCGGGCATGGCGCGCTCGGCCGCCATTTCCAATTGTGTTTCGAACACTGCGGTTTCGTCGGCCGTCATCGAGTCGTAGCCGATCTCGCCGACGGCCACCACGCCGGTTTTCGACAGGTAGCGGGGTATCTGCTCAAGCACGGGCCGGCAGCGGCTGTCGTTGGCTTCCTTCGGATTCAATGCGATCGTGCAGTTGTGAGCAATGCCGAACTGCGAAGCACGGTATCGCTCCCACCCGATCAAGCCGTCAAAATAGTCGATGAACGACGCTGCATCCGTCCGGGGTTGTCCCAACCAGAAGGCCGGTTCGACTACCGCGCGCACACCCGCCGCGTACATCCGCTCGTAGTCATCGGTGGTACGAGATGTCATGTGAATGTGCGGGTCGAATATCTTCATTCCGCGGCCCCCGTCCTGGCGGTCAGCTGTTGCAGCATCTCCACGTCGGCCGACACCGAGCGACCCGCTGCACAACGTTCAGTAACGTAATCGGCTGCCATGCGCCCTAATTCGTCATCAGCCCGGGTGTGTAACCCGTGCACGCCGCTCAACGGCACGTCCATGAATACGAGCTTCATCACGCCATGGCGCCATGCGTGCTGAGTCAAGAAGCGTGCGCCAAACCCGCCGAGCGCAGCCGCGACCAGCCGCGGATCGTTGCACCGCAACGCATCCTGGGCCAGCTCCATTCCTGTCGCGCACGCAGCGGGGCCGAGTTGGCCGCGCAGCACCGTCATCTCCAATCCGCTTAGCACGGCCAAGCGTTCGTCGGTGTCGCCCCATCGGTAGAGCTTTTCGATGAGCGCGGCCGCCGTTTCATCGCTGGTACCCGAAACCAAGGTGGCCAGCAACTGCACTCGCGCCACCAGAATCGCGCCGCCGGGCGCTTGTGCTCCTACCATCCCGCGCACCGCACCGGGAAAGATCTCAACGACTTTGTCGGGAGATCGCCCGATCTCCGCGGCGGCCGAACCGATCCATGACCTGGCGCCAGGAGACAGCCTAGCCAGGCTTATCGCCCACATGCTGCGGCGCAACACATTCGGTGCATCGTGCGAGTGACGCGGCAGCTCGACAGAGGCGATGCCACCAAACCCGCTGGCCGACAAAGCATCCATCACCGCACCGAGATCGACATCACCATCGCCAAACTCAAGGTGTTCGTGTTTGAGCGGCGTCATGTCATCCAGATGCACGTTGACCAGCTTGTCGCCCAGCTCGCCGATCGCAGCCTGCGCGCCGATCGGCTCGGTCATCACACAATGACCAACGTCGAGCGTAATGCCAAGCCGCGGAGGGTCACCCAATGCTCGACACACCTCGCGCACCTGTTGCACGGTCTCGACGAACATGCCTGGCTCGGGCTCGAATCCGAGCGTGACCGCCTTGCGGTCCGCGTAGTCAACCACCCGCGCGAGCCTGCTCAGCATAAGGTCGCGGGTGGTGTTGGCGTCGCTGTGGCTGACCGCGTAGCCCGACCACAACGAGACGCAGGTGGCCCCGAGGTCCGCTGCGATATCGATGGCCCGCCGCATGAATTCGACCCGGGGTTCCCCGGCGATGTCTACCAGTGAAGGTTTGTGCTTGTTGCGCGGGTCCAGCAGGTAGCGTGCTCCGGTTTCGATGGCCACCCGCAAGCCATAGGTATCCAGCAACGCACGCAGAGCAGCTAGCTGCGCGCCAAGATCGGAGTCAAAGGGTCGCACGTGCGGATAACCGACGGTCAGCGCGACGGCGGTATACCCCTCGTCGGCGATCAGGGCCAGTGCATCACCCAGTGGATGGTCGGCCAAGCTATTGGTGTTGTAGCCCACATCCATCACGTCACCTCGGTGGGTCTAGGCGCGGAGACTTTCAGCCGCAATCCGATTGCGAGCCCGCACAACGCAAGTGTTGTGCTGAACTTCGGCGATCGCGCCGCCAACATCGCCTGCACGGCGATCATCGATGCGATACCGGTTCGCACCGCGGCGCGGATCGCGTCCGCGGTGGGTTGCTGCCACGCCTTCCACAGACTGGGGCCAAACGACCACAGGTACACGGCCCCCGCCGGCAGGCCGCGATACCACGCTGAGCCTGCCGTGCCGACCAACGCCGAGGTGGCCACTGCCCCAGCCATACTCGCGACGGTCGCCGGCAGACTGCGCCGCGCACCCGTGACTTCGCTGCGGGACAATACGGTGATGGCCGTGGTGTGCAGGCCGATCACCGACGCCGGAACCAGCGCGCGGCGATAGTTGGGGCTGGCCCCGAGCATCACGTCGTAAAACCGGCAACCCGACATGACCAACGGCCCTGCGGCGGTGTCCTTGGCAACGAGGTCGTAGGCCGCCACGCACAGCGTGATCCGGCCAGCGGCCGCCAACCCGTGACGCCCCCCGGCCACCGTCGCCGTCACCACACCTGCCCCCGCCAACAGCGCCGCTAGCGACAACGCCGCGCGGGGTGAGACGCGACCGGACGGGATTGGCCGCTCTGGGCGTTCCAGCGCATCGCGATCGCGGTCGGCGTAGTCGTTGAGCACCATGCCGCCCCAATACAGCAGGGCGGAGGCCAGCGGCAGCGCCAGACGTGGCCCCGCCAGCGGCCGCCCCGACCAGATGGCGCCCACGGCAGTGTCACCGAGAACGGTGAGCGCAGCCGGCGCCCGCATCAGGTCTAGATAGGCCTTGACCTTCACCGGCCGGCCGAAGACGACGACGAAAAGGACTGAGCCCACCGCAACAGTTCTTCGTATTGGGCAGCAAGTGAATGCGTTTCGGAACCCCACGGCTCCTTAAAGAAGAAGCCCAGCTGCGGCACGACGCCGCGCACACCGCGCGTGCGGGCCATCGTTAGCAGGCGGGCAACGTCGAGAACCAGCGGTGCGGCCAACGCGGAATCCGGCGCGGACCAGATCGTTTGCAGCGTGATCTGGCCGCCCAGAAACCCGGTCGCATGGATGTGATCCCACGCGACCTTGGTTTCGCCGAGGTCGGGCACGTAGTCGATATGCAGCGGGGCGGTGACGGTGTCACCGAGCAGCCGTTGGATGCCGCGCTTCTTGCTGGCGAGTTTGGACTGAACGGCGACCGGGTCGGCCAGCGTGGCGCCATCGCCGCCGCCCAGCAGGTTGGACCCGGCCCACGATTGAACGGTGATCGCGCGCGTGGCGAACATCGGCGCCAACACGGTTCTCAGCAACGTCTGGCCCGTCTTGGCATCCTGGCCGGCATAGGGGATTCCGGCTTGGTCGGCCAAGATCCGCAGCGCGGGCACACCCAGGGTGGGTGACGGGGTGAAGCAGGAGTAAGCGGCGCCAGCGCGAATGGCCGCAAGCGCGGTCAGCCCGCTCGCAGGCAGGACAATGCGGTTCTTCCTCCCCAAGGCCGCGATCAGCCGATCAGGATCGTGATATTCGGGCGAGTCCGCCACCGGTGGCTGGGTGGACGCCACGTCGATCACAACCAGCACATCGAGCGCGTTCCGCGATACGAACGAAGCCATTACATCGGTGAGCCGGTCGACCAACTCAGCTTGGGTGGCGGCCCCTGCGGTGGACGGATCGGCCGTGGCCATGCACGTCGGACCGACGACCTCGTCTTCGGTGGCCAGCAGTCGATCCGACACGGCGTCGACCACCCGGGGCGGCAATAGTCCCGCCTCGACCAGCGTTTCCGCACGCTTGACCAAAGCGGTGGTGACCACATCGCGACCGCCCACCACGAAATCAGCAAACTGCGGCAGCGGCACGCCAGCAAAGTCTTCGCTCGCCGTGACGCATCCGGTATCCGGTATCAGATCCGCGCTGAGTGCATACAGACCCACAATTGAAGTGGTCGCCACCGACCCACGCGCACCGGTAAGCCAGAGTCCACAACGCTTGGCCTCCCGAATATCCTGGTGCGGCGACCCGCTAGGCCGAGCGACGGTGCAGTCGGGTTCCATTCGTTGACCCCCCAGCTGTGGAAGTCCTGATGATTAAGCGTGTCGGACTAGCTTTTCTCGGAAAATAATGCTAGCACCGGTCGGCGGGTCCGTGTGGCTAACGAAATCTTTATGGCGAAGCTAAGTAGCGATACCGACTACCTACACCCGCACAACACCGTCGACTCTGGCGGCGCCACAAGCGAACTCGTAGAGACTATACCCCGACCGAGTAACGGTATTAGCAACCACGGATATACCAGCTAGGGTGGGCTTTGATGAGCTTCAGAGCGCGCATTGCCCCGTTGCGGTGGTCGGTTTGGCGGTTGGCGCCAGGAATCCGCCATCTCACCACGACGGGCCAGATCGGTGACGGACGCGAAGCGGCGGCCGTCGACTACGTCCTTCAGCGCGCCACGGCCGGCGACATTGACGACGTGTTGGCCACCATCGATAAGTTCGCCTACGAAAAGTCGATGCTGATCAACGTCGGCGACGAGAAGGGTCTACTGCTCGACGCGGCGGTGCGTCGAGCCGACCCGGCATTGGCGCTGGAGCTGGGCACCTACTGCGGCTACGGCGCACTGCGGATCGCCCGGGCCGCCCCGACCGCCAAGGTGTACTCCGTCGAGCTGGCCGAAGCCAACGCCGTCAACGCTCGCCGGATCTGGGCACATGCCGGCGTTACTGACCGGGTGACGTGTGTGGTCGGCACCATCGGTGATGGTGGGCGCACCCTGGACGCGCTGGCCACCGAACACGGATTCGCAGCTAGCGCTCTCGATTTCGTGTTCTTGGATCATGACAAGAAGGTTTACTTGGCCGACCTGCAGAGCATCCTGGACCGCGGCTGGTTGCATCCGGGTTCGGTAGTGGTTGCCGACAATGTCAAGGTGCCAGGCGCGCCGAAGTACCGCGCGTACATGCGCCGGCAACAAGGCATTTCATGGAACACCATCGAGCACAAGGCGCACCTCGAATACCAGACCCTGGTGCCGGACCTGGTGTTGGAGTCCGAATACCTGGGTTGACGCGGTAGTTCGGCGCTTAACGTGCCCGCGGGTGTGCTCCGGCCCACACTTCGCGCAGTGCGTGGACGGTGACGAGGGTATAGATCTGCGTCGTGGTCACCGAGGCGTGGCCCAGCAACTCCTGCACGACGCGGACGTCCGCGCCGCCCTCAAGCAGGTGGGTGGCGAAAGAGTGCCGCAGCATATGCGGCGAAACACCGGCGGTGATGCCGGCCCGCTCGGCCGCGTCCTGCAGCACCTGCCATGCGCTTTGTCGCGACAGCCGGCCACCGCGCGCATTGAGAAAGATGGCCGGCGTTCCGCGACCCCGACGTGCTAGGTCCGGACGGCCCCGCACCAGATAAGCGTCCAGCGCTTGCACGGCCGGACGTCCCACCGGCACCAGCCGCTGCTTACCGCCCTTGCCGCGCAACAGCACCGACCTGGCATGCGTGTCGATGTCGTCGACGTCCAGGCCGACGGCTTCGGAAATCCGCGCCCCAGTGGAATACAGCAGCTCCAGCATCGCCCGGTTGCGCAGCGTCAGCGGGCCATCGGCCGGGTTGTCGCCGCCGGCACCCTCCAGCAGGGATAGCACCTCGTCGATCGTCAGGCTTTTCGGCAGTCGCCGGCCCGGTGCCGGTGGCCGCACGGCGCGCGCCACGTCGAGTTCGGCCAGCCCTTCGGCGGCGGCAAACCGATGCAGCCCGCGCACCGCGATCAGCGCCCTCGCCGCCGACACCGCAGACAACGCCGCCGCGCCGGAATCGGGATCCCCACGGCGCAGTGCCACCAGGAACTCGCTTACGTCGTCCTCGCCGACTCTGGCCAGATCTGTGATTCCCCGGTCTTGGAGGTGCTTGGCATAGCGGCGCAGATCGCGCCGGTAGGAACTCAATGTGTTGGCCGCGACACCTCGCTCGATCGTCAGATGGTCGAGGTAGCCCTGTAGCTGTGTCTGAAGTGCCAGCAACGTTATCGCGCGGCTTTCCGCGCGGCGAACGCCGTCGGCCGGTCGATCCACACCGTGTCGAGTGGGCGCGGCCGCGCGAACCCGGTAGTCACTGCGTGGGCGGCCAAGATCCCTGCAATAGCAATGGAATTGACGATTTCGCCGCGCAGCGCCCGGCGAGCCGCCTCGGCGATGGGATACCACCCGATCGTCATGTCGGCTTCTTCATGATGCGCTTCGGGCCGGTCCACCTCGGCTAGCCCGGTGGCCAGATAGACGCGCACCGATTCGTCGCTGAAGCCCGGCGCGGAATCGAGATCGACCAGCACCTGCCAGGTGCTGGCCCGCAGGCCAACCTCCTCTTTGAGCTCACGGACGGCCGTGAGGTGCGGGGGCTCCCCTGCAGCGTCCAGCAACCCGGCGGGCAGCTCCCAGAGCCGACGACCAAAGGCGTGCCGGTACTGGTAGACCATCGGGATGTTGTTGTCCTCGTCCATCGCCACAATGGCAACCGCCCCATAGTGCTCGACGACCTCACGCACCGCGATGGTGTCGCCCGGCATCCGCACCTGGTCCCGGCGTAGCGCGAAAATGTTTCCGCGGTACAAGGTTTCCGACGATGTCGTCTCGAAATCGTGCTCAGCCACGAGACGCGGGTTCAGGTAGCGACTGGCCCACGCCATCTCGATGAGGGCTGCCGTTGGAGGCGTGCTCGGGGATCTCGACGGGTAGCAGCTCTCCGGCCTGGTAGTCGATGGCTGCCCCGACGAACGCAACGAACAGCGGATGCGGCCGGGTGGGTCGGCTCTTCAACTCGGGGTGGGCCTGAGTGCCGACAACGAACGGATGCTGGTCGGGCGAGTATTCCACGAACTCCACCAGATGCCCGTCGGGTGAGGTCCCGGAGATCCGCAGCCCACTTTGGGCGATCCGATCCCGGTAGGCATTGTTCACCTCGTAGCGGTGCCGGTGACGCTCAGACACTTGCGTCGTTTGATATGCCCGGGCGACAACCGAATCCGGCTCCAGGACGGCGGGATAGGATCCGAGGCGCATGGTGCCCCCCAGATCCGCCTCGCCGGCCACGATGTCTTCTTGGTCGGGCATCGTGGAGATAACCGGATCTGGTGTGTCGGGATCAAACTCGGCCGAGTTGGCATTGGTGAGACCGACCGAGCGCGCGGCCTCGATCACGATGCACTGCAGGCCCAGGCACAGTCCTAACACCGGCAACCCGCGCGCTCGCGCGTACGCAATGGCACCGATCTTGCCCTCGATGCCGCGGATGCCGAACCCGCCGGGAATGAGCACCCCATGAACGTCGCCCAGCGCCGCGGCAGCGCCGCCGGCCGTCTCACAATCGTCGGATGCCACCCAACAGATCTCGACCTTGGCCCGGTGCTTGAATCCGCCGGCACGCAACGCCTCGGCGACCGAGAGGTAGGCGTCCGATAGTTCAACGTACTTACCCACCAACGCAATTCGCACCGTCTCATGCGGTTCGTGAACCCGGCGCAGCAGATCGTCCCATTCGGTCCAGTCGACGTCGCGGAACGGCAGGTTGAGGCGTCGCACCACGAACGCGTCGAGCTCCTCACGGTGCAGTACCTTGGGTATGTCATAGATCGAGGGGGCATCCGGGGTGGAAATGACGCCGTCGATATCGACGTCACACATCAACGCGATCTTGTTCTTCAGCGCTTCGGGAACATCGCGGTCGCAGCGCAGGATCAGCGCGTCCGGGGTAATCCCGATGCTGCGTAGCGCGGCCACCGAGTGCTGGGTTGGCTTGGTTTTGAGCTCGCCCGACGGCGCCAGATAGGGCACCAGCGACACGTGCAGGAAGAAGACGTCCTCCCGGCCGAGATAGTGCCGGACTTGCCGCGCTGCCTCCAGAAAGGGCTGTGACTCGATGTCACCGACGGTGCCACCGATCTCGGTTATGACCACGTCCGGACGGTTGCCGTCGACGTCCGGTTCGGCCATCGCCAGGATGCGCCGTTTGATCTCGTCGGTGATATGCGGGATCACCTGTACGGTGTCGCCGAGGTATTCGCCGCGACGCTCTTTGGCAATGACCGTCGAATACACTTGACCGGTAGTGACATTCGCTGAGCCAGACAAGTCGCGATCCAGGAACCGCTCGTAGTGGCCGACGTCAAGGTCGGTTTCGGCACCGTCCTCGGTCACGAAGACCTCGCCGTGCTGGAACGGGTTCATGGTGCCCGGGTCGACATTGAGGTACGGGTCGAGCTTCTGCATCGTGACGTACAGTCCGCGAGCCGTCAACAACTGGCCGAGGCTACTGGCGGTCAGTCCCTTGCCAAGCGACGAAGCGACGCCGCCGCTGACGAAGAGGTGCTTGGTAGCGGACTGCGGGTGCTTTCGCACTGAGCGACCTCCGTGAAGACGGGCAGGGCTGCCTTTACTAGACGCTGCCAGGTGTTCTCTGGCCTTGCTGGGCCTGCCGACCCACGGAAACCCACCCTAACATCCACGCCGCCGCGCGGCGGGGAACACGCCCTAACGGGGCCTACTGGGGAACCGTGACCGATGTCGCCCCGTGGCCGGTACCGTAGTGCCCCACGTGGCCACCGGAGATCAGCTCGTGCAGGGCCAGGACGACGGTGATTCGCCCGGGCTCGGCGTCGACGTCGTCCACGGTGCTGGTCGCGGCCGCCATGCCGGCGTCGGCGCGGGTCACGGCGACGGCGGAGGTTCCGGTCGCCGAACCGTCCCGGCCGGCGAGCAGCGCGCCGGACCCGCGCGGCGCCAGCGCGGCGGCGAACCGCGCAACGCTGACGCCCTGATTACCGGCGTCTGTGGGGAGCGCTCCGCCGGTGACGACCACCGCGGCGTTTGCCGCCCCGATGTGATCGCTGGGTTGATAGGTGATGAAGCCGGTTTCGCGCAATGCCGCCAGCACGGTGTCGCGCTGGACGTCTTGGACACCGGGGACGGCCGGGTCAGCCGGGTTGGCGTTGATCAGCAAGGCGATCCCGAGCAGGTCGCCGGCTTGGGAACCTTGGTCGACGAGTTTGGTGCTCAACTGCGTACCGGCCGGCAGGATGGATGAGTTGACCACTGAACGCAGTTTCTCCGCGGAGTTGGCTTCGACGAACTCCCGGGTCAACGACACCGTTGCGGTGACCGAGCCGCCGGCCTGTCCCACGATCTTCGACACCGCGGCGACATCGTCGTCTTGGGCGTCCGGGGTGCGGAAGATAACCACCGACTTGCCACCCAGCGCGTCGTGGACTATCCGGCCGACCACTTGGATATCGAAATCACCTGCCGCGTTAAGCTTTTCGGTTAGCTCGTTTCTCTGATCGGTGAGTCCGTCAATCTGCGTGTAGAGGTCCTGCTTCTCACTGCGCAAGCTGGACAGCAGGGTATCCGAGAAAAACCCGGACCCCAGCACAACACCCATGGCCAGTGCTAGGAACACCGCGGCCAGTGAGATCGCATGTTGACGTAACGAGATCATGAACACACCGTCCTCGAAAGCTACGTGACCAAGTGCTGCACCCAAAGTGAGAAACGGTTCCAGTAGTCGATGATCCAATGCAGTACCACGCCGTCGGTGCGAGACACCCACAGCGCCACGATGATGGCGATCAGCATGGTCAGCGCCAACAGCGCGATGGCACCACCGGAGATGTGGTTGCGGTACAGGGTGGCGACCGCCTTGGCGTCCACCAGCTTCTCCCCTACCCGGAGTCTGGTGAGGAAGGTCGAAGGGTTGCTCTGCACGCGGGTCCGGTCGAAGAACGTTTCGATGTTGGCGGTGTGGCCGGCCGTGACCAGTAGCGCTGCGCCGTGATGATCGGCCAGCAGCATGGCCAGGTCCGTCGCCGAGCCCGCGGCCGGGAACGTCATAGCACCAACACCGAGATCCTGGATTCGTTCCAAGCCCGGCGCGTGACCGTCGGCGTCGGCGGGCAACACCACCTGAGCACCGCACTTGAGCACCTCGGTGCTGATCTGGTCGGGGTCGCCGACGATGAGTTGCGGGCGATAGCCCGCCTTCCGCAACACGTCCGCACCGGTACCGACGCCAATCAGTACCGGTTGGTACTCCTTGATAAACGGCTTGAGGGACCTCAGATCATCGGTTGCGCTGAGCTCCTCGGCGACAATAACCACGTGCCGGCGCCGTAGATCGACGTCGATATCGGGGATACCGATTCCGTCGATCAAGAGTGGGCTTTCACTCCGGATGAACTCAATTGTGTTGCCGGCGAACGCCTCCAGGTGAGCCGCCAACCCGCTCTTAGCCTCCCGCATCAGGTCGGCGATGTCGTGATCGGTGCGCTCGGTACCGCGGATCAGCCGGCGGTCGCCGGAGTACACCCCACCTTCGAACAGGCGAATCTTGGCGCCGTCTTTGATCTTCTTGAAGATCTCCGGTCCGGTCTCGTCGATCAGGGTGACACCATTGGTGACCAACACCTCCGGTCCGAGGTTCGGGTAGCGGCCCGAGACAGACGGTGATGCGTTGACCACGGCGGCGATCTCGGCGTCCACCAGTGCGTCGGCGGTGATGCGGTCCAGATCCAGGACGTCGAGGACCACAATGTCTCCAGGGCAGACCCTGCGCAGCAACCGGTCAATATTCCGGTCGACCCGCGCGGTGCCGATCAGGCCCGGCCGGGAGGTGTTACGGGACAGAAGCGCTGACATCCTCATGGGGGGATTCTGTCGGTGAAGCCGGGCAGGTGCGTGGAGGCGCGCCGTAACTTCAGCCCCAGAAGTTAAACCGCGTCACTTTAGTCACAGTAATATTGAGGCCCGGTGTCGGCGCCACTCAGTTGAGCTCGTCACTTTGCGCCGTCTCGAGTAACTCTCGGGCGTGGGCTCGGCCACTGTCCGACTCACCGAGCCCGGCCAGCATCCGTGCCAGCTCGGCCACCCGATCGTCACTGGTGAGGCGCCGAACGCCGCTGGCACCATCGCCTCCGGTGCTGTGCACCGTCAAGTGCACATCGGCATACGCGGCGACCTGGGGCAGATGGGTGACCACGATGACCTGGTGGGTGCGGGCCAGCCGCGCCAGCCGCCGCCCGATCTGGACCGCCGCCCAGCCGCCCACTCCAGCGTCGATCTCGTCGAACACCATCGTGGTGCCGGCCGTCCGCTTTCGCGAAGTCGCCAACACTACTTCCAGGGCCAGCATCACCCGGGACAGCTCGCCGCCGGATGCGCTCTTGGCCAGCGGTAGCACCGTCATGCCCCGGTGTGCGGCGAAACCGAACTCGACCTGATCGACGCCATCGGCGCCGGCCCGGGCCAACTCGCTCGCGGGCCCCACCCGGACCTGCAGTGCGTGGTGATCATCCGGGTCGGCCGGCTCCGTGGTCACGTCAATGGTGAATTCGGCATCGGCCATCGCCAGGGCGGACAGCTCCGCAGTGACCTCCTTGGCCAGCCGCTTGGCCGCCTTACGGCGGATTGCGCTGAGATCCACTGCGGATTGGCCCAATTCGCGGCCGAGCTCATCGACACGCCGTTCCAGCGCCGCCAACCCTTCCTCGGAGACGTCGAGTTGGGCCAGCCTTGCCCGCGACTCATCCGCCCACCGCAGCACCCCGTCGATGTCGGCGGCGTACTTGCGGGTCAACGTTTTCAGCTGGGCTTGGCGCGCCAGCTTGGCGTCCAGCGCGCTGGCATCTGCCGGCAGCTCATCCAGGTAATCGCCGAGCTCGCCGACCGCATCGACGACGACCGTCAGCGCCTCCGCGACCTGTCCGGCCAACCCGCGCAACGCGGCATCGTCGGTCGATTCCAGCGCGGACCTGGCCCGCCCGAGGCTATCGACGGCGCTGGTCCCGAATGCGTCCAAGTCGTCTGGCCCGGACAGGTTGGCACGCGCAATACTCGCCGCCTCGCGCAGCGTGTCCAGTTCGGAGAGCCGGACGATGGCGGCGACCAGCGCATCGTCCTCCCCCGGTTGCGGGTTGACGGTGTCGATCTCGTCGAGCGCGAATTTCAGCCGATCGGCCTCCTGCGCCAGCTCCCGGGCACGATTGCGGCGGTCAACGAGGTCACGCCGGGCCGCTAGCCAGGCGTCGCGCAGCTTGCGATAGCGCTCGGCGGCGGGGCCGGCGGCCGCAAAGCGGTCCAGGGCGCCGCGTTGTTCGTCGGGACGCATCAGCCGCAGCTGGTCGTTCTGCCCGTGCAGAGTAAGCAGCTCGTTGGTGAAACCGCTCAACGACTTCGCGGGTACACCCCGGCCGCCGAGGTACGCCCGCGACGGTCCGACGCGACTGACCGAGCGCAATGCGATCACGCTGCCGTCCTCATCGCGCTCGGCCCCCGACTCGTCGAGAACCGCGTCGAGCTGCCCAACCGTGACGTCATCGAGATCGGTTGTGGAAAATCGCCCTTCGACAACAGCACGGTCGGCACCGGACCGGACGCGGGTCGCGTCGGCCCGGGCACCGCCAAGCAGGTGCAGCCCCGTCACCACCATGGTCTTGCCGGTCCCGGTCTCCCCGGTCAGCACGGTAAAGCCGCGATCGAACTCGGCAGTGGCAACGCTGATGGCGCCCAGCGACTCGATCCGAATTTCAGTCAACACGTTCGGCGCGCCACTACTTTCCGCGCCAACCGGTGACCGGCAGCCGGAACTTGCGCACCAGCCGGTCGGTGAATGGCGCGCTGTCCAGCCGCGCCCATTTCACCGGCGTGGCACAGCGGGTGACCTCGAGTCGGCTGCCGGCCGGTATCAGCATTTCGCGGCGACCGTCGCAGAACACCAAGGCGTCGTGCCCGTCTGCCTCTACTTCGATGGCGATGGTGGCTTCGGGGCTGGTGACCATCGGCCGGCCGAACAGCGCGTGAGCGTTGTTGGGGACCACCAAGATCGCCTCCAGGTCGGGCCACAGCACCGGGCCACCCGCGGAGAATGCATAGGCGGTCGATCCGGTCGGCGTCGACACCAACACCCCATCGCAACCAAACGCCGACACCGGTCTGCCGTCGACTTCCACGACCACCCCGAGCACGCCCAGCCGCGGGCCCTTCTCCAGACTGACTTCGTTGAGCGCCCATCCCTGGCTGATGATGCGGCCCCCCTGGCGTACCACGACATCCAGGGTCAACCGGTCTTCCACCCGGTAATCCTGTGCGACAACATGCTCTAGCACCGCATCGATAGCCTCGGCCTCGGCCTCAGCGAGAAAGCCGATCCGGCCCAGGTTCACGCCCAGCACCGGGATGGCGGCGTTGCGGGCCAGCTCGGCTGCCCGCAAAAAGGTGCCATCGCCGCCCAGAACCAGCACCAGTTCGCAGGCGTCGGCAGCGTGCTGGTCCGCGTCGACCACCTCGATCTCGACCCCCATGGCCCGCATGTCGTCGGGGGCCAGATGTAGCGACCCGCGATCCACCGCTTCGGCAGAGAGTGCGCGAAGCGCAATTCCGTTGTCGCCCAAGACTTTTTCTACGCGCCGCGCGGTCTCGGTAGCTTCTTCGCGTCCGGTGTGGACGACGAGCAGGACGGTACGTTGAGTGGTCTGCTGAGAAGTCACTGCGGCCCCTCCCGGACGGCGCGCGCCACCGCGCCAACGAGCGCATCAGTGGACAGGGCGTTGTCGGTCTGGGCGCGCAACCACAAGAAGTATTCGACATTGCCCGACGGGCCCGGTAGCGGGCTGGGCGTGACGTCGACAGTGTGCCAACCCAGCTCCCCGGCCCGCCGCGCAACGGCAAGCACCGATCCCGCGCGCAACTGCGGGTCATGGACCACCCCGCCGGGGCCGACCTGACCTTTCCCCACCTCAAACTGCGGCTTCACCATTGGAACGATATCGCCGGCGCGCGAAGCGCATCCAACCAGCGCGGGCAACACGGTAGCCAACGAGATGAACGACAGGTCGGCAACTACCAGGTCGACGCAGCCGCCGATCGCCTCGGGTGAGAGGTCGCGTGCGTTGGTCCGCTCGACGACCACCACCCGAGGGTCAGTGCGCAGCGACCACGCCAGCTGGCCGTATCCGACATCCGCGGCGACCACCACGGCGGCACCCCGGTCCAGGAGCACTTCGGTGAACCCACCGGTCGATGCACCCAGGTCCAGGCAGCGCCGCCCCGCCACCGGCATCCCGAACGCGTCCAGCGCACCGATAAGTTTGTGCGCTCCGCGCGATACCCAGGTGCGATCGCCGTCGGCCAGCACGGTCAGGGCCGCCGTGGCCGACACGGCGGTGGCCGGCTTGACCGCCGGCAGGCCGTCGATCCGCACCTTGCCGGCGCCGATCAACTCCGCTGCCTGCTGACGAGATCGCGCTAGGCCCCGCCGGACTAGTTCGGCATCAACGCGGGCACGCCGTGCCACGCTGCACTCAGCCCTTCTCCGCCGACTCCAGGGCCGCCAATAGCACGTCGTGTGCCTCGGAAAGACGGCGCGCAATGTCTTCCAGCTCGCCCAGACACGGCCCGTTTTCGGCGTCTGCGGCGTCGGGCAGCTGAGCCAGCAAGGATTCGATTTCGACGCGAATCTGGTCAGGATCGATGGTCATTGCGTTCCTACGCTAGTCACCGGCTAGTCGCTATGCATCAGGGACCAGCGTTGCAGGGCATCGCGGGCCCGCTCGTCGCCGGCCTTGATGCACAGTGATCGCCCTCGAAAATCGGGGCACTGCGCGTCCCATAGCGCGCTGGCAACAGCGCGAACGATGGACAGCCCGTCATCCTCGCTTTCGAGGTCGTCGATGTCGCCGTTCGCACGGACGGTTACCGCACCACCGCCGATGTCGGTCTGCCAGCCCGGCTGCGGCGCCACCGCGAGCAGCCTGCTGATCTGGTGCAGCGAACGTAGGTCGTGGCCAATATAGGTGGGCCGGCGCAGCGGTTCGGCGTACACGGCGTCCCGTGCGCTGTTTACCCCGGTGAGCACCATCAGGCTGGGCAACCCCGCGGCGTTGGCACCCTCGATGTCGGTGTCCAGGCGGTCACCGACCACCAGTGGAGCGCGGAAGTCGCCCCGGGCCACCGCCTCGGTCATCAGTGCTGGCGCGGGCTTGCCGGCCACCTGGGGATCCATGCCGGTGGCCGTGCGCAGCGCGGCCACCATGGACCCGTTACCGGGCAGCAGGCCCCGTTCGGTGGGCAAGGTGGGGTCGACGTTGGCGGCCACCCACAGGGCGCCAGCCCGGATGGCCAGCGCGGCTTCGGCAAGGTCGGACCAGGCGATGGTCAACGAAAGGCCCTGCACGACGGCGTCGGGTTGGTCTGCAAAGCGGCGCACCGGACGCAGTCCGACCGCGCTGACTTCGTTGGCCAACGCTTCGGTCCCGACGATTAGCACTCGAGAACCCGGCGCCAGCTGGCCGGCCAGCAGGTGGGCAGCACTCTGGGCGCTGGTGACGACGTCCTCGCCGGTTGCGGTGAAGCCCAGCTCGTTCAGGTGCGCCGCCACCTCGTCGGCGCTGCGGGAGGCGTTGTTGGTGACGAACAGCTTGCGGCTGCGCACCTCACGCAGCGAGTGCACCGCGCCGCCGGTGGGCTCGGAACCACGAAACACCGTCCCGTCCAGGTCGATCAGTAGGCAGTCATATTCCTGCGCAATGCTTTTCACTTTTCTTCCTGTGAACCCAGCTCGTTGACCCGATCTTCGGCGTCGGTGACGCCATCGATGTCCGCCGCCGCGGATCGCAGAAACCATTGCAATGCCGCCTCGCCGCGGCCCAGGGCCAGCAACATCTCAGCGTAGGCGTAGAACAGTCGCGCCGCGGTCGAGCCGGTACGGTCCGGGTCGAGCTGCGGCGTGGACAACACCGTCAAAGCCTGCTCCAGCTGCCCGAGATCCGCGCGCGCGCCGGCGGCTACGATGCGCAACTCGTCGGCGGCGTCACCGCTGAGCTCGGCCGCCTCCGGGCCGCGGGTCAGTTCGATGGCCCGCTGCGGTCGGCCCAGACCGCGTTCGCAATCCGCGATCAGCGCAAGCAACGGCGACTTGCTACCCATTCTTCGGGCTGCCCGCAATTCGGCCAGCGCTTGAGCCCAATCGCCGCAGTGGTAGGCGGCGATTCCGACCGCTTCGCGCACCGCGGCAATCCGGCTCGCCCGGGCCCTTGCCGCACGCGCGTGGCGCAGGGCGGCCGCCGGATCGTCGTCAATCACTTCACCCGCAGCCACCAGGTGACGCGCCACCGCGTCGGCGGTGGCACGGTCTAAGGTGCTCAGTTCACGCCGGACCTCGGGCGCCAATTGCCTGGCTTCGATGCCGGGCGGGATCGCGGGCTCGTCCTGGTGGGTCGCACGATCGCTGTGGGCGGGAGCGGGCCGGGGCGCAGCGGGCCGCGCGCGGCCCGGGCCCGACCAAGAGCCGTCGTGCCGCCGGCCCCGGCGAGGGCCGCCGGATGCCGAGCGGGGTCGTCGCTCGTCGCTGCGCCCCTGCCTGTCGTCGACCACTCGGTAGAGGTTACGGGTACCTTCGACAGCCTCACAAAGGCCTCGCAACCCGGGCCCGTCGGCTAGCGATTGTTGGGACGCTGCTAGGCCTGCAACCGGTTGGGCATCAGCGGGGCTATCAGCGCCGGGCAATAGGTCGAGATCGCGACGATGGTGAACGCACTCGCCATATCGCGCGACATGCCGTTATTCTCAGCCATTCTGGACGTGATCGATTCGAACGTTCCACCTGGCGCAACCACCATCGGACAAACCGACCGGCCTAGCGCCATTGTGGTTGCCGGCTGGCCATAGGAAATGCCCGCGTTGTTCAATGCCGCCAGGAATGCGTTACCCATCATGTCCGCTTGGATCGGCGCCGCACAGCTCGCCGCGGCGCCAAACACCCCGGCCGTCAACGCGAAAAGAGCCGTCGCCTGCCGGCCCGTTCGCCATGTCCGTGTCGCGCCCGACTGTCCCGTCATCTCCCGCTTCTCATTTGTCCGCTGTTGCACCTGCGTCAATCAAGCACCGTGACAACAGTGGCCAACAAGAGTCACATTCACAGCACAGTGGGATAAAGGTTTGCCCATAACGCGATTCGTGGGGGCTGCGCGCGCGACAGGCGGGTAATGCGCCGCCGCGGGTCCTAGCAGTGCGTTTCGCCGCCAGTAGGGCAGAAGGTCCCCCGATTGACGGACACTGCTGTCCCCCGGATGGGGGATTCCGCATTTCCTCCCACCACCGACTGGTCGTGGGATACCAGCGGAACCCGAACCCGCCAAAAATGGGTCACGAAGCGGAAATCGACCACAACGCAACGTAGCTCGCCTGGCGCACAGAAGGAGGTGGCTGTCTGTCACGCGAGTTCGGCCCGGCGGCGACGCCGGCGAGTTAGGTCAACGCTCCTTGTAGACTTCGACGGGGGTCTCATCACCTCCCATCCCCCCCAAGTTTGAGATCCCCGTCGAACCCCAACAACCACGATCCAGGCTTCAGCGGGGATCTCAGCGCCCCCCCATCTGAGATCCCCGCTGCGCCCCAAATACTGTCTGCCACGACCGGACCGCCAGCGGGGGTCTTATCGATGCATCCCCCCACCCCACCCCGAGATAAGATCCCCGCTGGACCTCCCCTTAGGCCCACGTCAGGCCCAACTAAGCAACGTAAACCCCTGTCGGAACTGCCTGGGCTTGACGCCAAGCAACCAACGACGGCGCCGGTTGGCCCGGATTGGTCGCACTGGCCGACTCGCGTCTTGGGCCACGCCGATCCCACGACGATCGCGCACCATGCCGGCACCCACCGCATTATCTCCCCGGACCAGACTTGGCTGGCCGTCCAACCTCTGCTGGAACCTGCGGGCATCACCCGCGTCGCCGACCTGACCTGGCTGGACGATTTCGGAATTCCCACCGTACAAGCGGTGCGCCCCGCATCGTTGACGCTGTCGGTCAGTCAGGGAAAGGCCACTACCTATCGAGCCGCCCAAGTCTCAGCCGTCATGGAGTCCTTGGAGAACTGGCATGCCGAGAACTTGACTCCGGACCTGTCATTCACGGCCACAACGGATCTCGCCTCATCTCTGACATACGACCCCGCCGATCTCAACCGCCCGGCCGGGAGCTTGTACCACAGCGCCGCCAAGCTCGACTGGATGGTCGCGACGACGTTGCTGACCGGCCGACGAACCTGGGTGCCGTGGTTAGCCGTCGTGGTGAACGTGGTGGTCAGCGATTGCTGGGCACCGCCGATGTTCAGCATGGACACCTCGGGATTGGCCTCGGGTAACAGCTATCACGAAGCCACCCTGCATGCCCTGTACGAGGTCATGGAACGCAACGCCATGGCCACCCCGGGTTCGACACTGTACGAGGTGCCACTCGAGGATGTCGCCGGCTCGGACTGCGCCGAGCTGGTGGAGATGGTTCACCGGGCCGGAAGCGAACTCCATATTGCCCGCATCGACACCTGGGATGGCTTCTACTGCTTCGCTGCTGAGCTGACCTCGCCGATGGCGGAAGTGGCGTTCAGCGGCAGCGGACTGCACCACGATCCGAACGTTGCGCTGTCACGGGCGATTACCGAGGCCGCGCAATCCCGGCTGACGGCCATCAGCGGAGCCCCCGAGGATCTGCCCACAGCGATCTACCATCGGTTCGCCCGGGTGCACACCCTCGCCCCGGCCCGCCGATCCATGCAGTCGATGCCTGACGCGGCCCCCACGCCGTGGCACGTCGAATACACCGACTCGCTGACCGACCTGACGGCATGGGCGGCAACCGCGGTGGCCTCCCGGACCGGGGTCGAACCGCTCGCGGTGGTGTGCAACTTCGCCGACGGCTGTGTTCCCGTCGTGAAGGTCATCGCCCCACGCCTGATGGCATCCACCGTTTCGCCGATGCGTACCCCGCTGCAGGAGCAGTCATGACAGCCGACGGCCGGGTAGTCGTCACGGCGGGACCGACGATCAGCGGGGACGAAATCCACGCTGTTCTACCCAATGCCGAAGTGGTACCGCCGATTTCGTTCGGTGAAGCCCTTCGGTACGGGTTGCGGGCGGGCGATACGCTGCTGATCGTCGATGGACTTTTCTTTCAGCGCGCGTCGGTGCGACACAAAGAATTGCTGACCCTGATCGGCGACGGGGTACGGGTCGTCGGCTCATCCAGCATGGGAGCGCTGCGGGCGGCGGAGTTGCATCCCTTCGGTATGGAGGGCTATGGCTGGGTCTTCGAGGGGTATCGGGACGGGCTGCTGGAGGCCGACGACGAGGTGGGCATGGTGCACGGCGATCCCGAAGACGGCTATCCGGTGTTCGTCGATGCACTGGTCAATATCCGTCAAACAGTGACGCGGGCGGTCGAATCCGCGGTGTTGTCAGCGCCGCTGGCTGACCAGCTCATCCAAACCGCCCGCAACACACCGTTGACCATGCGCACCTGGGATCGACTGCTGAACACTGCCGGTATACCCGAAAGCCGCACTCTCGCAAGTCAGTTGCGGTCGTTGCGCGTCGACGTCAAACACGACGACGCGGTGCTGGCATTGCATGAGATCGTCCGCGGCGGTGGCGGCGACGCGGTCCGGCCAGGGCCACTTCCGACCGTGTGGTCGGAGCGTTGGCGGCAGCGGTGGGCACCGCCGACGCCCGTCGCGGTGACAACCGGGGACGGTGCCGAGTCGGTGGTCGACGTCGCCGACGTCGACGTACTCTCGTTGTTGAGCCTGTGCGCGACCGATCGGTGGGCGTATCTCCCCGCCCTCGAGCAAGTCGCTGCTTGGTACTGGACCTTGGCGCACCCGGGTGAAGACGGCGGCGTTGCGTATCGCGCGTCTCGAGCCACCGCCGAGGTCAGCGCCGATAGCTACGAACGTGCACTGGAAACCGTGGCGCACGGTTATGCGTTGGCCACTGGGATTATCGATGAGTCCGGATTTCCCGAGCAGGTCAGGTCGCGCTGGCTCACCGCCGAGGAGAGCAAAACACTAAGTGGCGACCCAATTGCAATCTCGGCGCGGCTGGCCACTCGCACTCTATTTTTCGCCCGCTCACTACCAGCCATCCAGCACTTCCTCGACCTGCTACGCGACGATCCGCGACTGCCCGAATGGCGCGCAATAGCAGCCCACGCGTTGGCAAAGCGCGACGAATTGGCCCGCCAGAAACCGCATTTGAACCTACGTCGACCCGACCCAACACAACTCAAGCGGCTCTTCGGCAATCGCTGGGGCACAGCGGTCGATCGCATCGAGCTGGCCCGGCGCGGCCTGATGACCGACGACGCCTTCTACACCGCGGGCGCCCTGTTCGCCGTCGCGGCCGCCGATGACCAATTGCCATCCATCGAAGTCGGCACGCTGGGTCGCGGCTGACATCGGTTGGGTGTGATTTCCCACTGCGCCCAAATTCGACCGCCAAACTCCTGTGTCACGCGAAATCGCTTCACAGCTCTTATTCAGCAGATTCCTAGCGGGGGATACGGCGATTGCCCGAAATGCCCTGGCATCCTGGGGATGTACGCTGCCGGGCGCCAGGTGATGAGCAGGCGCAGCGGCTCGGCTACGATTAAGTGCCTGTTCCCACTGTCGCAAAAGGGCAATTTCGAAGGCTACGGCCGGTGTCCGCGAACTATTGGCGCGAAAGGGATTCCATGGGGCGCTCACGTCACATATCGCATTGGGACCCTGAGGACGTGGTGGCTTGGGACGCCGGAAACAAGGTCGTCGCCCGGCGCAATTTGGTTTTTTCGATCGTGACCATGCATGTTGGTTTCTCGATCTGGGCTCTTTGGTCGGTGCTGGTGCTATTCATGCCGCAGTCTGTTTATGGCTTTTCGGCAGGTGACAAGCTGCTGCTGGGTGCCACCGCTACTCTGGTTGGCGCATGCGTGCGAATCCCCTATGTGATGGCTACCGCCAGATTCGGTGGGCGTAACTGGGCGACGTGCTCGTCGCTGGTGCTGCTGCTCCCCACCGTCGGAGCCATCGTGCTACTGGCCAACCCCGGTTTGCCGTTGTGGCCGTATCTGGTCTGCGCCGCGCTGAGCGGATTGGGCGGTGGTAACTACGCCGCGTCGCTGGCAAACGTCGAAGCCTTCTACCCGCAGCGGCTCAAGGGCGTGGCGCTGGGTCTGACCGGAGGGATCGGCAACCTGGGGGTAGCCGCCATCCAGGCCGTCGGGCTCTTCGTGCTGGCGACCGCCGGCCACGAAGCACCGTACTGGGTGTGCGCCGTCTACCTGGTGCTGCTTGCCGTCGCCGGTATCGGCGCTGCACTATTCATGGACAACTTGACCCACGTCATCGAGCTGGGCCACTTGCGCTCCGTTCTTTCAGTGCCCGATGCGTGGGGGGTCTCGTTCCTCTACATGTGCGCCTCCGGCTCGTTTATTGGCTTTGCGTTCGCATTCGGCCAGGTAATCCAGCTCAACTACTTGGCAGCGGGGCAGAGCACCGCGCAGGCGTCGCTGCACGCCGCCGAGATCGCCTTCATCGGGCCACTGCTGGGATCGATGGCACGGATCGCCGGCGGCAAGTTGGGCGACCGGTTCGGCGGCGGCCGCATCACCCTGGGCGTCTTTGTCGGCATGATCCTGGGTGCCGCGGTGCTGGTCGGCGTGAGCATCCACGACGACCTCAACCATGGCCCCGACGGCCGCACGACGGCGGCCACGATGATCGGCTACGTCATCGGCTTCATCGCACTATTCATCTTCTGCGGGATGGGTAAGGGGACTGTTTTCAAGCTGATCCCGTCGATCTTCGCCGACCGCAGTCACGCGCTGAACGTCAGCGAAACGGAGCGCCGCCACTGGGCACACGTCATGTCGGGAGCGTTGATCGGGTTCGCCGGCGCGTTCGGCGCACTGGGCGGTGTAGGGATCAATTTGGCCCTCCGGCAGTCGTATGCAACCAGTGGTACCGAGACGCCGGCCTTCTGGGCCTTCCTGGTGTGCTATCTCTGCGCGGCGGCGCTGACCTGGACAAGGTACGTGCGGCCGCAGAGCGCGCGTGTCGCGGCACGACGAATATCGGAAAAGGATCAGAAGCTGTCCAGGGCACCCGCATAAGCGCACTGCGCGTGCTCGGATGCGCCCCACCTGGTGGCGTTCATGCATCTGAAATGCGAGCGGCGCCACAGGCTGCGCCGCGTCCAGCACGGGCGCGCATTTCCAAATCCAAAGGGCCCCTTCCGGGTAGCGAACGCGGGCAACAACTGTCCCAATGCGACACACCAAAGAAGTGGCGGATTCGGCCAAGATCTGCTGTCCACCGATTGGGGGCCAGCACCCCCTACTCGGTCGACCAACCCGTTCTAGACCCGTTCTATCCCGGCGATGTTCCGCTTTCCACGACGCAGCACCAACCAGCGGCCATGCAGGAAATCCGATAGCTGCGGCGCCCATTCCTCGCTGTCGATACGAACGTTATTGACCGATACCCCACCCTCGTTGATCGTGCGCCGCGCGGCACCCTTGCTGGCCGACAGGCCGCTGGCCACCAGCAGGTCGACGATCCCGCCGGGACCGCCCGGTTTGAGTTCGGCGACCGAGGTTTCACGCAACGCGGCCGCCAACGTCGCCTCGTCAAGGCGGGCCAACTCGCCCTGGCCGAATAACGCCCTGCTGGCATGCTCGACCGCTTCGGTGGCCGCCTCGCCATGCACCCCAACGGTGAGCTCTCGAGCGAGCCGGCGTTGGGCGGCCCGCTGTTGCGGGCGCTGCGCTGTGGCCTGTTCCAGTTCAGCCAGCTCATCGGCCGACAGGAAGGTGAACCACCGCAGGTACCGGACCACATCCGCGTCCGCGGTGTTCACGAAGTACTGGTACCAGGCATAGGGACTGGTCATCTGGGGGTCCAGCCACAAGCTGCCGCCGCCGGTGGACTTGCCGAACTTGGTGCCATCGGCAGCGGTCACCAGTGGAACCGTGAGCGCGTGCACCGTCGCACCGAGCTTCTGGCGCACCAGCCGAACCCCGGCGATGATGTTGCCCCACTGATCTGAACCGCCGATCTGCAGCGTGCAGCCGTACCGGCGATGCAGTTCGACGTAGTCGTTGGCCTGCAGCAGCATGTAGCTGAATTCCGTGTAGGAGATCCCCTCCCCCGCCAGACGCCGCCTGATTGTGTCGCGATCGAGCATTACGTTGATCGAGAAATGCTTGCCGATGTCACGTAGGAACTCGATCACCGACGTGGCGCGGGTCCATTCGAAGTTGTTCACGATGACCGCGCCCAGTGCGGACTGGGCCGAGTCGTCGAAGTCGACGAAGCGTTCCAGCTGCCCGCGGATCCGCGCCGTCCATTCGGCGACGGTATCGGCCTCGTTGAGACTGCGCTCGCCGACCTCACGCGGGTCCCCGATCATGCCGGTGGCCCCGCCGGCAAGCACGACGGGGCGGTGGCCGGCGCGCTGAAAGCGCCGCAGCGCCAGCAGCGGCACCAGATTCCCGGCATGCAGGCTGGGCGCGGTGGGATCGAAGCCGGCGTACACCGTCATCGGCCCACGCCGCGCTTCGGCGGCGAGCGCGTCGAGGTCGGTGGACTGCGCGATCAGCCCGCGCCAGCCCAGCTCGTCGAGGATCCCAGCAGACCCAGAAAACTTGGCAGACATCCCGCAAGACTCTAGTCGCTGGCTCCCGGGGCCGGCGCCCGCGAGCTTCGGCGGTATGCCGAGACTTCCGGTCGGCCGCCAAGCCACAATCGCCACGGCCGGTCGGCGGCTTTGCTGACTCCGACGCGCGGACCCGACAGCGCGGTAACGCCCTCATTGAGCCGCAACCGCACCGGACTGTCCGGATCGAATAGGTCGATCCCGTTGTCGGCCATGGTGATTCCTAGGGCCGAACACAGATTCCCCGGACCGCGCGCCAGCGCAACGGTGCTTACCGCCTCGCCCCGCCGGGTCCGGGCGACATCCGCGCCGTCGGCTACGGCGCAGGCGCGCAGCAACACCGCGGCAGCCGTGCCGTCAGGTGCGCAGGCGACATTGGCGCAGACATGGATGCCATGGCTTCGGTAGGTGTACAGCCGCCCGGGGGGCCCGAACATCACGGCGTTGCGGCCATTGCGGCCGCGGTAGGAGTGCGCGGCGGCGTCCGGCCAGGGACCGTCGGGGCCCCCGCCATACGCTTCGACCTCGACGACGATGCCGCACACCCCCCGTCCGGTGATAGTGGCGCCGATCAGTCGATGCGCCACCGCGACCGGGTCGCCGGCGAGTTGCTCAGCGCTCACCGGACAGATTGTGCACCCCGGGAACGAGGCGACTTATCGAGCCTGGCACTTGACAACCCCGCAACCAGGTTGCAATATTCATCAGATGATGAGTTCATCGCGCGTTGAATTAACGCCGGATGGCGTCGATGCAGCCGTCAGCATCGCCGGTCTGCGGGTGGTTCGTGGCAAACGCGAAGCGCTGCAAGACTTCTCGGTAACGATTGCTCGGGGCACCACCACCGGTCTGCTCGGCCCGTCCGGCTGCGGCAAGACCACCCTGATCCGCTGCATCGTCGGCACCCAGATCGTGGCGTCGGGTACCGTCACCGTGCTCGGTCAACCTGCGGGGTGTGCAGCGCTGCGCCGGCGGGTCGGATACCTGCCCCAAGACCCGACCATCTACAACGACCTGCGGATCATCGACAACGTCGGCTACCTCGCGTCGCTGTATGGCTTCGACAGAAGCGCCGCCGAGAACGCCATCGAGCGGGTAGGGCTAACGGATCACCGCACCGCCTACTGCGGCAACCTCTCTGGTGGTCAACGCACCCGGGTGTCGCTGGCGTGCGCGTTGGTCTGCCAGCCTGAACTGCTTGTGCTTGACGAGCCGACGGTGGGCCTGGACCCGGTGCTGCGGGCGGATCTCTGGGAGCAGTTCAACGATCTCGCCCGCGACGGGACCACGCTGCTGGTCTCCAGCCACGTCATGGACGAGGCCGATCACTGCGGTGACCTGTTGCTGATGCGTGAAGGCCGCCTGGTCGCCCACACCACCGGAACCCAACTCCGAGAGGACACCGGATGCACATCGCTGGACGAAGCGTTTCTGACCATCATCAAACGCGGCAGCGCACGTCAGGCCGTGTAGGCCTGCAGGCGTACATCGCGACCACGGCGCGAATCCTGCGTCAGCTGGCCGCCGATCACCGCAGCGTCGCGATGATCCTGGTGGTGCCGAGCGCGATTATCACGTTGATGTACTTCATGTTCGAGAAGGTCCCGCATCGGCCCGGCACCCCCGCGCCATTCAACACCGCCTGCCTGATTCTGCTGGGCCTGTTCCCGCTGCTGCTGATGTTTCTGATCACCTCGATCACCATGCAGCGCGAGCGGGCCTCGGGAACATTGGAGCGCATTCTGACCACGCCGCTGCGCCGGTTCGACCTGCTGGCGGCATACGGAACCGCGTTTTCGATCGCCGCGGCGGCGCAAGCGACCCTGGCCTGCATCGTGTCGTTCTGGCTACTCGGGCTCGACACCGCGGGAAACCCGCTGTGGGTCTTCGTCATCGCGATCATCAACGCGGTTCTAGGCGTCGGCCTGGGATTGCTGTGCAGCGCCTTCGCGCGTACCGAGTTTCAAGCCGTCCAGTTCATGCCGGTGGTGATCGTGCCGCAGCTGCTGCTGGCCGGGGTGATCGTCCCGCGGTCCGCGATGCCGAACTGGCTGGAGTGGATCAGCAACGTGATGCCGGCCAGCTACGCATTGGAAGCCCTCCAGCAGGTGGGCGCGCACCCGGAACTGACCGACATAGCAGTGCGCGACATGGTCGTCGTGTTGGTGTTCGCGATCGCCGCACTGGGCCTGGCTGCGGCAACACTACGGCGACGGACACCCTAACGTGACGACCACCAAGAATGGGCGCAGGCGGCCCGGGCGCCCCGCCGGCAATTCCGATACCCGGCAGCGCATCCTGACCTGCGCCCGAGAACTGTTTGCGCACAACGGTATTGACCGGACCTCGATACGGTCCGTGGCCGCGGCGGCCGAAGTGGATGCCGCCCTGGTACATCATTATTTCGGTACCAAACAACAGCTTTTTGCCGCGGCGATCCACATGCCGATCGACCCCATGACAGTGTTGATACCCATTCGGGAAACCCCCGTCGACGAACTCGGACTCAAACTCGCCTCGGTCTTGCTGACAATCTGGGATTCCGAACTGGGCGCCGGGCTCATCGCAAGAGTACGGTCGCTGATCGCGGGCACCGAGGTAGATCTGGCCCGCTCCTTCCTGCAGGAGGTGATAACCGCGGAGGTCGGTGCCCGAGTCGATGTTCCGCGAGGAACGGGCCAAATCCGGGCCCAATTCGTCGCATCGCAATTGATGGGCGTGGTCATGGTTCGCTACATCGTCAAGGTCGAACCGTTCGCGTCCCTGCCGGCAGAACAGATCGCGCAGGCAATCGCACCGAATCTGCAGCGCTACCTCACTGGGGATCTGCCGGAACTCTCGCCATCAATCGGTCGTGTTCCTCATCGCTGACGTCACGGGCCTCATCGACCAGTAGAACCGGGATGCCGTCCTCGATGCGATAGAGGCGCCGCAGCCGCGGGTTATAGAGCACTTTGGTGCCGCCGTCCTCGACCAGCACCATCGGACCCCGGTCAGCCGGGCACACCAGGATGCTCAGCAGCACATCGTCAAGCATTGGTGCGCCGATGCTGGCCAGCTAACCCGGAGCGGACCGTCGGAGTCAATCGCCGATACTCGGCGCCGCCGGAGTCGAAATACCATGTCTGACGCCCCGCTTTGGGAATCCCGGCGGCCCGCAGCGCGCTGACCGTTGGCCGGTAGGTACCGCTGAGCGTCAGCTGCGGAACCACGTGCACGATGTCGGGTCCGCGCCCTACCGGCATGCTCGCCACGGCTTCGGTCAAGTCGGCGGCTGTGACGGTCGCTCCCGGCAGCAACGTCATCGCCGACACCGCGACGTCCTTGCCGCGCACCAAGACGCCGTAGGTCACCGCGAGGTCGACGCCGGTAATGAGGCCCAGCGCGTCGGTAACCGGCTCGGCGTAGACCATCCCGCGCGCGGTACGCACCACCGAGCCGCGCCCACCCGCCAGCCAGTAGTCCCCATCGTCGTCACGCCAGAACAGGTAGTCGGTGGATATCCAGGTATCGGCGGGAGCGAAAACCCCGCGTTTGACCGACGCGGTCGGATCGATCGGCCCCCTGGACTGCGCGAGCAGCACCCCGATCTGGTTGGCGTCGGCGACCTGCACGAAGCCACGGTCGTTCTCCAGAATTAGGTCCTGTTCGGCGTCGTAGGCACCGAGCTCGACGCGCCCGGCACCAGGTAGCGGACGACCCTTGCTGCCGATCTTGGCGCCGACCACGTTGGCGAGCACCGCCTGTCCGTCGGTGGTGGCGAAGAACTCGACGACGTGCGCCGGTGCGAACGCCTCGACAACCCGCTCCCACAGTCCGGTCGGCATGCCCGAGCCGATAAACAGCCGGACCGGATGGTTGCCATGCAGCACAAACGCCGGATCGTCGACCACGTCGCGCAGCATCGCCCAGGTATACGAGACGACGGTGACGCCGTACTGCCGCACCTCGGCCACGAACCGGTCCGGGCGCAGGCCGCGGGACAAAGCGATGCGGGTTCCACCCACGACCGCGCCACCCAGGCTGACCAACAGTGCAGACTCGTGGTGCAGCGGCGTCAAGCAGTACACCGTGTCCCTGCGATCGAGGGCCGCCGTCGAGGCGGTCCCGAAGGCCGACACTGCCCAGCGGTAGTTGGTGATCTGCTTGGCAACCAGATCGCCGCCGGCCGAACTGAAGGCGATGAACGCCAGATCCCGCGCCAGTCCGGGATTGGGCCGATACCACGCGGGCAAATCGACGGCGTCCGGGTCGATCTTCTCCATGTCGATGACGTCGGCGTCGGCCGGCAGGTCCAGATCGCGCGACTCACCGCCACCGAGCACCAGCACCTGTCCGGGCAACTGGCGCGCGGCATCCAGGTTGGTGGGATCGGTCAGGATCTCGGTCACTCTGCCGAGCCGGACCGACGCGGACAGGTCGGCATCCGGGCGCATCACCACCGCGACCGCACCCAGCCGGGACAGCGCGGCGATGGCGACCAGCGCGCTGGGCCGAGTCTCCATAAGCACACCGACGCGGTCACCCTGGCGAACCCCGACCGCGATCAGGCCACGAACGACGTTGTTGATCCGCCGGTTCACGGCCTCGTAGGTATGCACGCGCCCGTCGAACAACAGAAATTCGCCCCTCGGGGCATCGCGTGCCTGTTCATCGATGACGCTGCCCAGCGAGATCCGAGTGCGGTCGTTGAGCTGTCCCAACCGCGCCAGCCGCGGCAGTGTCCGGACCGTCTCCACGGCCAGGGTGCGAACCGATCTGTTGGCCGTGACGACCGCATCGGCCGCGCCACGAGCCAGCGCCAACGCCGCCTCAGAGACCTCCCCGAGCCCGTGCGCGACCCGGGAACTGAAAGCGACACCGCTGTCGGTATGTTCGGCCGGCTGATCGGCCATCAGGTCGATGTTTTCCGGCTGGGGGGCACCGCTGGAGATCCAGTGCACCCAATCGGCGACGGTCGGCCAGCTCTGCTGTGCCGCTCGGGATCCCACGACGAGACCAAAATGGCCTGTCCGGATGAGACATTCGTAGACCTGGGAGTTGGGCGCGGCCCGTCGGATACCGCGCACCGACGCCGGCTGGCCGATGTCGTCGACCTCACCGACGAACGCCAGGATCGGGCAGGTGATATCGGTGAGCGTCACCATTTGGCCGCTGATCGCAAAACCGCCCGTCATCATTCGATTGTGGGCGATGAACTGCTTGAGCAGTTCCGAGATCGCCGGGCCCGACCAGGCGATCCATCCCTCGCGCTCAAGGAATCTGCGCTGTTGTTCGCGTGGCAGCAGCGCCTCGCGGTCGTGCAGCTGACGCATGAAGTCGACCCGGGCCTTGGCGGTTTTGAGCGGATCCATCATCTGAAAACCCATGCGCGCCATCCAGCTTGGGATGTCCAACCGGTTGAAGACGTGATCGGCCATGAAATCGGCGACCGCGACACCCATGTTCGCCGGGATGCCCATGGGCAGCGCGGCCAGAGTGTCCACCGGCGAGCCGAAGGCCACCACGCTGGCGATGTCCTTGGAACGCCGGTATGCCGCGGCCTGGTAACAGAACATCCCGCCCTGGGAATACCCGACGATGTGCACATCGTGGCCGGTGGCGTCCTTCACCGTGTCGATCGCCTCACCCAGCGCGACGATGTGGTCGGCCAGATTGCGGCGCATGCCGCCCTCGACCTCGTCGGGTGAACCGAAGTCGATTACCCAGGGATCCAGCCCGCTGGCGTGCAGAATCCCCACCGCGCCGTCCTCGCGGGTGACGTCCCACATATCCGCCGACATCATCATCGGGTGCACCATCAGCACCGGCGGACCCACCGACGGCTGTCCCGGCCGGTTGTCCGGCGGAAAATAACGCCGCAGCTTGTACATCGGTACGCTCTCGACGATCTGGGACGGCGACGGGACACTGCCGGTCTCCAGACCCCCGAGTCGCAGGACTTCCAAACCGTTCTGCGCCGTGGCCACCAGACGCTCGATCGGTCGCGTCACCATCGAAAAATTGAGATCCACCACTGCTCCTGAAGGCTCCCTGACTCCGGCCTTGACGGCGTGGTCATCATGGCACATCGACCGCTCCACACGGTTTCGTCACGCCGTTTGCCCACACGCAGATGCGGCGGTCGCACCGTTGGCTCCCCTGCTCAGCCGCTTCATCGACTAATCATAGAATTTAATAATCGCAACCCATCGCGTGCACCCAGTCTGATGTCCAGCGGTACCCCGCGCACGGCCGCCCGCTCCCGCCATCACCGCCGCAGCGGGGCCGATCGAACTCGCCAAGGATGTAGTCACTTGATGCCCAATCATTGACCAGTACTACAGCGAGCTATTCCCTAAAGTGCCCATTGCACCCGAGCGAAACTGCTGGCCGCCCGGTAGTCTTCGGCGAGGCTGCTTGGACCACCAGGCGGCCTTCGATTACAGCAGCGCTCGGCCCACGGGATGTGAGGATTCAACATTGCGCATCGGGAAAATTGCGATCGGCTCAATTGATGAATGGACACTGAGCCCGGGCCTGGTCACCTCGTGGCACCCGACCACTGCGGCCAGGGAAAAGGCCCGGCAAGCTCCGGTCAGTCCCGTACCAGTCAGCTACATGCAGGCCCAACATCTTCGTGGCTATTACGAACGAACAGCCTCCGGGCTCGACTATTCACGACTACTCATCGCGACTTGCGAGGTTCCCGGTCAGTGCGATATTCGTGTCATGAATTATGCCCTCAATGCATACCTGCGTCGACATGATACGTTCCGTAGTTGGTTCGAGTACACCGGTACTGGTGACATCATAAGACGTGTCATCAGCGATCCTGCTGACATCGAATTCGCGCCGACCGATCGCGGCAAGATGACCGTTGAAGAATTGCACGACCATGTAGTGGCGACACCGAATCCGTTTCAGTGGGATTGCTTTACCTTTGGCATTATCCAAAGCGAAGACCACTTCACATTCTATGCGAGTATTGATCATGTCCACGGGGACGCGACGCTAATCGGTATTACGATGTTGGAGTCCCATGCGATGTATGCGGCGTTGACCGCAGGCAATGACCCCCTTGTGCTGCCCGAGGCCGGCAGCTATGACGATTTCTGCACCCAAGAACGCCGGTACACGTCAGCTTTGACCGTGGATTCGCCGCAGGTACGCGCGTGGATCGACTTCGCCGATAATAACAATGGAAGCCTGCCCGAGTTCCCACTTCCACTGGGTAATCCATTGGTGCCCACCTGTAGTGACATGGCCACCGAACTCCTGATGGATGCGGAACAGACCGCGAGATTCGACTCAGCCTGCACGGTGGCCGGCGCACGCTTCGTCGGCGGCTTGTTCGCCTGTTTCGCCCTGGTGGAGCATGAGTTTACGGGCGCTGTCACATATTTCGGACTAACTCCCAGAGATACGCGCCGCAGTACGGAAAACTTCATGACTCAGGGCTGGTTTACCGGCCTGGTTCCGATCATCGTCCCAATAGCTGCAGCATCTTTTAATGATGCCGCTTGGGCAGCACAAGCCTCATTCGACTCGGGTCTGGATTTGGCGAAGGTGCCGTATTACCGAGTATTGGAATTGGCACCGTGGTTGAGCAGGCCTCGACCGAACTTTCCGGTCTCGAACTTCTTGCATGGCGGCGCCGCCCCACTGAACGCCGTGCTCACCGCCGAGTTGGGTAATGCCAAGAATATCGGGATCTACTCAGACGGTAGATATTCATATCAACTAACCATCTATGTATTCAAGTACGAAGAGGGCACGGCAATGGCGGTTATGTTTCCAGACAACCCGGTTGCCCGGAAATCAGTTGCCCGGTATATGGCAGCGATGAAGTCCGTGTGTGGGCGGGTCGCTGACAGTGGGCATTGGGGACGCGTTGCGTAGCGTCGCAGACGGTCGCACACGACCGCGCGGGCCGAAGGTGAGGGAAAGTTGCGACGGCTAGCCGAGTTTGTGGTGCGCTGGCCCTGGGCGGTGATAGGGCTCTGGGTCGCGATTGCGGTCGCACTGCCGCTGGCGCTCCCATCGCTGAACGAAATGGCCCAGCGGCATCCGCTCACAATCTTGCCCAGCGACGCGCCGTCGAGCATCGCCACCCGAAACATGACCCAGGCGTTTCACGAATCGGGCACCGAAGACCTCCTGTTGGTGGTCCTGACCGACGAGAAGGGGCTCGGACCCGCCGACGAAGCCGCCTACCGCCAGCTGGTGGCCGCGCTGCGCCAGGACACCCGGGATGTCGTGATGCTGCAGGACTTTGTCAGCACACCGTCCCTGCGATCGGTCTTGACCAGCAAGGACGACAAAACCTGGGTGCTGCCGATCGGCATTGCGGGCGAGTTGGGCACTCCCCGGTCCTACGCCGCCTACCTCCGGGTTGCCGATCTCGTCAAACACACCCTGCAGCACAATCCAGCCGGATCCAGCCTGACCGCAAACGTCACCGGACCCGCGGCCACCGTCGCCGACCTCACCGTCGCGGGCGAACGGGATCGGATTCCGATTGAGGTGGCGATCGCCGTGCTGGTGCTCGCCGTCCTGCTGGTGGTTTACCGCAACCCGGTCACGATGATGCTGCCGTTGATAGCGATCGGGATCTCCTTGGTGATCGCACAGGCCGTCGTAGCTGGCTTCTCCCAACTCAGCGGCCTGGGCGTTTCGAACCAATCCATCGTATTCCTGAGCGCAATGATAGCCGGCGCGGGAACGGATTATGCGGTCTTTCTCATTAGCCGCTATCACGACTACCTGCGAGATGGCGCGGATTTCGATCAGGCGGTAAAGCGGGCATTGATCTCGATCGGAAAAGTAATCGCCGCATCCGCCGCCACGGTGGGAATCACCTTTCTCGGGATAAGCTTCGCCCGGATGGGGGTGTTTTCAACGGTAGGGGTGGCGTCGGCGATAGGGATCGGTGTCGCGTTCCTGGCCGCGATTACGTTGCTACCGGCCATTCTGGTAGTAGCCGGGCCACGCGGCTGGATCACACCGCGGCGCGAACTGACCGCTCGGTTTTGGCGGCGTTCGGGGATACGCATTGTGCGCCGGCCCAAAGTACATCTGGTTGCCAGTCTGCTTGTGTTGATCATCCTGGCCGCAACCGCGGGCTTGGTGCGGTACAACTATGACGATCGCAAGGCGCTGCGATCTTCCGCCCCCAGCTCGGTCGGGTATGCCGCGCTGAATCGCCATTTCCCGGTTAACCAGTCCATTCCCGAGTACATCCTCGTCCAATCACCGCATGATCTGCGCACACCGCGGGCCCTTGCAGACTTGGAGCAAATGGCAGACCGAGTTAGCCAACTGCCGAATATCGCT
The DNA here is from genome assembly GCF_963853665.1 of Mycobacterium decipiens. Taxonomy (NCBI): domain Bacteria; kingdom Bacillati; phylum Actinomycetota; class Actinomycetes; order Mycobacteriales; family Mycobacteriaceae; genus Mycobacterium; species Mycobacterium decipiens. The sequence continues at coordinate 2,452,720 of NZ_OY970459.1, read as the reverse complement.
CTGGTCAGCGGCATCACCAGACCCACCGGAGTTGTGCCGCAACAGCTCAGGGCCACTTATCAGGCGGGCGCGATCGGGGCTCGGTTGGGCGGCGCGTCCAACGCGATCAGCGACCACACCGATGACCTCAACCGTCTGGCCAATGGGGCGAACGCGTTGGCCGACAACCTTGGCGATGTCCGTGGCCAAGTCAACCAGATCGTTTCCGGCATCCAAGGTTTGATCGACGCTTTCGCATTCCTGCAAAGTCAGTATGGTGGCGACAAGTTGGTCAAGGAGGTCGTCACCGCGGCCAAGCTGGTCCGCAGCATCAATTCGCTCGGCGAGAGCCTCGGCGTCAACTTCACCGCCGTCAAGGATTTGTTTGCCTGGGTGGCCCCGGTGCTGACGGCACTGGAGGGTAACCCCGTCTGTAATGCCGATCCCTCCTGCAGCGCTACCCGCGTCCAGTTTCAGCGGCTGGTCGCCGCGCGTGGTGACGGCAGCATCGACGAGATCAATGACCTGGCTCGACAGCTGCAGGCGGTCCAGGACAAGCAGACCCTCCACGCAACGGCGGACCGTCTGCGCGGTGCACTCGCAAACTTCGTCCGGGCGATGCATTCCACGGGGCTGGACCAACCCGGTGGCCTGCAGGCGGGACTGACCAACCTCCAACACGGCGCCGACCGCTTCGCGGGTGGGAGTCGGGAAGTGGCTGACGGAGTGGACCAACTCGTCGACGAAATCAAACAGATGGGCGCCGGCCTCGGTGAGGCATCGGCGTTTCTACTGTCGATGAAGCATGACGCGGCAGAACCGTCAATGGCTGGGTTCAATGTTCCGCCCCAGCTTCTGCACATGGACGAGTTCAAGAAGGCCGCCAAGATGTTCATTTCGCCAGATGGCCACACGGCGCGGTACTTGGTTCAAACCAAACTCAATCCGTTCAGCGTCGAGGCGATGGATCAGGTCAATGCGATCACCGATACGGCTCGGGGAGCCCAACCGAATACCACGTTGGCGGACGCGTCGGTATCGATGGCGGGATATCCCGTCACGCTGCGGGACACGCGCAACTACTATGAGCACGACATCCGATTCATCATCGCGGTAACCATCGTCGTCGTACTGCTGACCTTGATGGTGCTGCTGCGTGCGGTTGTCGCACCGCTGTATCTTGTTGGTTCCGTTGTAATTTCGTATTTGTCGGCGGTCGGCATTGGCGTCGTGATGTTTCAACTCATCCTCGGCCAGCAACTACATTGGAGCGTACCCCCGCTAGCCTTCGTGGTATTGGTCGCGGTGGGAGCCGATTACAACATGCTGCTCATCTCCCGCATGCGTGACGAGTCGCCGAACAGCACACGTTACTCCATAATTCGCACCCTGAGTTCGACCGGCGGAGTGATCACTGCGGCAGGTTTGATCTTCGCTGCCTCGATGTGTGGTCTCCTGTTTTCGAGCATAAGCACGGTGGTCCAGGCAGGTTTCGTGATCGGTGTCGGAATCTTGTTGGATACCTTCCTAGTACGCACCATAACGGTGCCGGCGATTGCTGCGCTGGTCGGGCAGGTGAGCTGGTGGCCATCACGACCGAGACGAACCCAGGTAGCGAGACCGCGCGATGCGGAACTACGAGACTGAGCCCAGCAGGCAAGGAGTAGCAATGAAGAAACTACTGGTGGGAGTAACCGCGCTGGGAATTGTCAGCGCCACAGGATGTTTCGGCATCGGGATCGCGCGAGCCGATGAAACGCCAGCCGAGCCGACGCCAGCCGATGGCACGGCGTACGCGCTGGGCGGCGCCCACGTTGCGGGCATTCCCTATGACGAGTACATTCGCCGCGAAGGCAGCGAATGGTTCCCAAACCTCAAGCGACAAATCATCGGCTACCCCGCAGGGCAGGTTCAGGGTCATGTGCTGGAAGAACTCTTCCCAGGCATAAGCCGGCTGGATGAAGTCTTTCCAGGCCTGGGTATGGACGGCCCTAGCGTTGGGGAGTCGGTCGTCATCGGAACCGATAACCTGGAAGCGGCGATCCGCAGCGGTGGTCGCGGTACCGCGATTGGCTTGTCCGAGGGTTCGCTGGTGCTTGACGCCGTGCAGGCTCAGCTGGCGAGTGACCCGACCGCACCACCGCCAGATCAATTGGTCTTCAGCACATTTGGCGACCCGATCGCGCGTCACAGCTTTGGTGAGAGCTTCTTGACCTCCATGTTTCCAGTGGGCACCGTAGTCCCTGCACTCGACTACCGCATACCTCCTCCGGTGGAGAGCCAATACGACACCAAGGTTTTCGTCGCTGCGTACGACATGCTCGCCGACTTCCCGGACCGGCCGGACAACCTGTTAGCTCTCGCCAACACGCTCATGGGCCTCGCGACTGGTCACACGGCGGTTGCATTCACCAATCCCGAAATGGTGCCGCCGCAAAACATCCGAACGACCGTCAACTCCAAGGGCGCGACAACAACGACGTACTTGATTCCTCAGCGACACCTTCCGCTGGTATTGCCCTTCGGCTATCTCGGAGTGCCGGAAGACGTGCTCAATCAGCTCGACGCGGAACTGACGCCCATGGTGGACGCGGGATACTCGCGAAACGACGATCCGCTTACGGCTCCGATCGGCGTGGACCCGGTGCGGGGCTTCGACCCCGCCGCCGTCACGGCGCCGGCGACTCAGGCCACCTTCGGCGGCGGCGCCGATCCCTTCTCGCAGATCCTTGCAGGTGCCATGGCCGCGTTCCCGCAAGGCAACCACTGACAAAGGCTCAACGATCCAACGTCGCGCTGGTACGCAATTGAGATCTAATTATTCTGTACTCCCATGTGCGCGCCCTTAGCTGCTCGTATATCGAAGACCCAGGCAACGCAAGAAAGTTAGCGACCCGGGCACCTCCGTCGCCAAAAACCTGTTCCCAGCTACCAGTCACTTGGTCGCGGGCGGCCAATACGTTAGCAGTGATATCACGATCGCTTTCGGTTGAGAAGCCCAGGCCCTTCAAACGCATCCTTACCTGGTCCCAATCCTCAACACCTAGAAGATCCGCATGCAAAAACCAGGCTCCGGGACGGCTAATCCTGCGAACTTCACTCAGGAATTTTGCCAGATTGCTGTATGAATGTGACGACTCCAGATTAATGATGACATCGCAGGCCGCCTCGCCGAGCGGAAGATTCAACGCATCGCCGACCCTGAAGTCCACCAAAGGGTGAGTTCTACGGCAGAAGGCGATCGCTTCCGCAGACATGTCAATGCCAATCACTTGTGCGCTGAACTTCTCCGCGACAAGCGCGGCAGTGCCTCCGCGGCCACATCCTATGTCAACAATTGTGCGGTCATTCAGGTCAAGGGATCCGATAACCTCGAACACCAACCGGACCGAGTTCGAATTGAAGGTGCCTTCACGAATAACGTGCGACGATTCATTGTTTGAATCCGTTGGGACATATCCATAATTTAGAAAATACGATACCTCAGCCCATCCGGCGGTCTCTAGGCGACGGCTTAGCAAATCATAAAAGCTGCGCCATTCGACCGCGGTCGTAGACATTAGGTCGTCAGCCAGGTGCGCCGACAGCGCATCTCCTGAATTACTCTTCGACTCGGCGTGCACCGGTCGCTATGGTACTCCATCCATGTTGACCTCACCCGAATTGTCCTTCGACCCCGGCGGTGGGCCCGACTCGGAGACCACCTCCGGCAGCTGACCGGCCAGGTATTCGGCGAGCGACCTGATCGTTGGATAGTCGAATACCGCGGTGGCGCTGATCTCGAACGCGCCACCGAACTGGCCGAGCAACCGGTTGCGGAGTTCGACGGCCATCAGTGAATCCGTGCCGAGGTCCAGGAAACGGCTGGTTGCGGCGGGCGGTTGGGCGAGCCTCAGGAAGCTTTGTACTTCGTGCTGTAGGTACTCGGTCAGGAAGCTGGCGCGCTGCGCCTCGGGGACGTCGTGCAGTTGCCTGAGCAACTCACTGTCTCCGGGTGTCGCCGCGACGGCGCTGGGCAGCAAGTGGTCGAGAATCGGTGGGCGAGAACCGCCCAGCATCTTCGCGGCTCGCTGCCAATTGGCTTTGATGGCGATTGCCTGCCCAGTTCCGTGAGCGACAATCTCGCCGAGCGCGTTGAGCGCTGCCGTGGGTTCCAGCGGGACCAGGCCTTGCGCACCGAGATTAGCGCGCGCGGCGTGCGACGTTGCCATACCACCCTTCGCCCAGGGGCCCCAGTTGACGCTGGTCGCGGGCAGACCTCGCGCCCTGCGGTAGGCAACGAGCCCGTCCAGCAACGCGTTAGCGGCGGCGTAGTTGGCCTGGCCAGGTGAACCAAGCACGCTGGAGGCCGACGAGTACAGGATGAAGAACTCAAGATCGTCGTCCGCGGCCAACCGATGTAGATTCCAGGCACCCAACGCTTTTGGTAGCAGGGTCGTGCGTAAACGATCCACACTCTGCTGTGGTACCAACGCGTCGTCGAGCACGCCCGCCAGATGCGCCACTCCGCCGAGCGGCCCCAACTCCGCCCGGATCCGGCCCAGCAGCTCGGCGACCTGGGACTCGTCGCCGACGTCGGCCGCGAAGGTGTGGATCCGACACCGATAGCGCTCCGTGATGTCGGCAATTGCCCGCTGTGCGTCCGCATCGGGCATGCGCCGGCTCGTCAGCACGATGTCGCCAGCCCCGAGTTGGGCGAGGTGGGCCGCCGTGTGCAGGCCGAGCGCACCCAGGCCGCCGGTGATCAGATAGCTCCGATCTCCGCGCGGCTGCAGCGGTTTCGGCATCTGCAGCACGATTTTGCCGATGTGTCGTGCCTGCTGCATGCGGCGGAACGCGGTTTTGGCCTCCGTCAGCGGGTAGATCTCGGCAGGCACCGGCGTTATCTTCCCGCTGGCCAACCCATCCGACACCTCGGCCAGCAAGCCCCCCACCCTTTTGGGCTCTTGCACGATGGTCGCGTCCAGCGCGACGATCTCGTAGTCGATATCGGGACGAACCGCCGCCATCTGCTCGCGCGTCCAGATGTCCCGCTTGGCAATCTCGGCGAACCGGCCATTCTGGGCGGTCGCCCGCACGGTCGCCGCGACGAAGCCCTCATTGGTCAGGCTGTTGAGCACCACGTCGACGCCGGCGCCCCCCGTGTCGGCGAGGATCTGATCCGCGAAGTCCGTAGTGCGCGAATCATAGACGTGCTCCACGCCCATCTTGCGCAGCGTCGCACGTTTGTAGCTGCTCGCCGTGGCGAAGACCACTGCACCGCACTGCTGTGCCAACTGCACCGCGGCCAGTCCCACGCCGCCACTGGCCGCGTGCACCAGCACCCGGTCGCCGGGCCGCAGCTTTGCCCAATCGAACGCGAGTCGGGCCGTGAGTGCCGCAGCGGGTATGGTCGCTGCGGCTGGCGCGCTCAGCCCTTTCGGCACCGGCGCCAGGAAAACGGCCGGCACATTGACCCGGCTGGCGAACGCCCCCGGCATGAAGCCGAAGACGCGTTGGCCAACCTCGAATTCGGTGACGCCAGCACCCAACTCGGTGACGATGCCGCAGAGGTCACCGCCGATCGGCCCCGGATCGCCCGGGTACAGACCCAGCACGTTGAGCACATCCCGGAAGTTGAGACCGGCGACCTCCACCCGGAGCTGTACCTCGCCCGCCACGGGCTGCGGCACTTGCGTCTCGGCCAGACGAAGATTGTCGATCGCCCCGCGTTCGGTCGGAGCCAGGACGTAGTCGGTTGCGCGCGGCACCGCGAGATGACCGCTGCGCGCCCATGGCAATAGCCGCGGTACCAGGAACTTTCCTTGTCGCCGTGCGAGTTCGGACTCCTGGACAAATGTTCCGGGTGTGCGCAGGAGGCCCGCCAGCCAATGCACGGCGTCGTCGGATCCGTCGTGGTCGACGAGCCTGCAGCGCAGAGTCGGCTGCTCGGCGATGATGGTGCGCCCGAGCCCCCAAAGGGTGGCCTGCCCGGGGTCGACCGGCTCGCCCGGTTCGGTCGCCACCGCCCGTTCGGTAACGATCCACAATCCGCCCGGAAGCTTCACCTTCTCGTTGGCCAATAGGGTGTGCACGCCGCAGAGCAGGTTGCCGATCTCGGTCTCCAGCCGTGCGGCGAGTTCAGTGCTCGACTCTTCTGTGCGCGGTTGTCCGGTGCTGCGCCAGACGATGCCGCCGATCGGTGCACCGCGCTCCTGCGCCTGCGCGAGCAGCTGCTGCCAGTGCTCCGGATCCGCTTGATTCATGGCCCCGCTGAACGGCAGGCAATCCGGCATGTCGGCCGCCAGCTCGTCAAAGCCGGCAATCAGCCAGGTGCCCTTGGCGTTCTCGGCCGCGCCGGTGTCACTGCTTGACGCCGGCGCCGGCACCTCCTGCCAGCCGAGCGTATACAGGTTCCGGGTGGCGTCGCCGCCGAGCCCGCGCAACAACGCCTCCCGAGGCGCGCGTTTCACCGTGAACTCGCGAATTCCGCCCAGCTGGCGACCGTCCCGATCCACGAAATCGAGGTCGAATACCTGGGTTTCGTTGTCGAGACCGCCGGTCTGCCACCTCGCCCGGCAATAGAACCGTCGGGGCATCGGCTCGGGCAGGACCACCTGTCCGTACCGTAACGGCAAGAACAGGTCGGCTGCCCCGTGTTCGATCGCCGCCAGCACCGCCGGGAAGGCCGGGAAAGCGATTCCGGTGCACAGGTCCAGGAGTACCGGATGGACCGGCTCGCTTCCGAGCTGTTCGGCCAGTTCGTCGCCGATGGCGATATCGCCGACCGCCTCACCATCACCGACCCACAACGATTTAAGCGAAGTGGACCAGGTGGGCCCCCATGCCAGCTCCATGTCGGCGAAGATGTCGAACAGCTGCTGCGGACGCGTACGGCTCAACCGCTCGATTGTCACATCGATGGAATCCGCCAGCGCCGGCTCTTCGCCAGCATCCGTGCCGCCGGTGATGACCCTGCCATCGGCGTTCAACGACCACTCAGCATCACGAACACCGTATGGGCGGCTGTGCACCTGGAACGTGCCGCCGCTGCCGTCGTCGGCTGGATGCAACGTGAGCTGCACCTCCCGAGAATTCTTGTCGCTTAGGATGATCGGTTCATAAAAGAACACGTCTTGCACCCGCGCCGGCGTCCCGACCGCGGCAAGGGCCATCGCCGCGTACGTCGCACCCGGAACGACAACGGTCCCATAGATGACGTGATCCGACAGCCACGGCTGCGACTTGACCGACAGCCGGCTGGTGTAGACGGCGTCGCCGGAAGCGAGATCCTTCGCGCTACCCAAGATTCCGGATACTGCAGCCCCCTCGGTGGCGATACCGGAAGTCTTAGGCCAGAAGCGACGGCGCTGGAACGGATAGGCCGGCAGTTCGAGTCTGCGGCGGGGTTGATGGTGCAGCGCAGCGAACTCAAGCCGATGCCCGGCCACATAGGCCGCAGCTAGCGCTTCCGCGATCTGACGTCGGGCATCAGTACCCTTGCGCAGCGAAACGATCGCACGCGGCGCGGCCGAGTGTTCCGGCCAGACCTGCACCGCAGCGGCGGTCAGAATCGGCTGGGGACCGATCTCCATCAACACCGAGCACCCCAACCCCGCCATGGTGCGCACGCTTTCGCCGAACTGCACCGGCTGGCGAGAATGCCGCCGCCAGTATTGCGCGTTCAGCGGGGTCGCCGCCGTGAGCACCGCGCCGGTGCGGTTGCAGACCAGCGGTCGGGTCGGCACGCCGAACTGCAGTCGCGCCGCATACGACTCGAATTCGTCGAGCACTGGCTCCAACAACTCGGAATGGAAGGCGTGGCTGGTGTCCAGCCAGGAACAGCGGATCCCGTCATCGGTACACGTGGCGACGATCTGTTCCAGATCCACGCCCGGACCCGACAGCACCGTGTTGCGGCCGTTGTAGGCAGCGACCGAAACCCGCGGGAATTTGTCGGCGACGTCCTCCACCTGCTTGGCATCGGCGAAGACCGCGACCATTCGCCCGCCCTCGGGCAGACTGCCGAACAACCGGCCGCGTTCGGCCACCAACCGTGCCCCGTCCTCAAGGCTGAACACGTCGGCCACACACGCCGCCGCATACTGACCCACGCTGTGCCCAAGCACCACGTCGGGCTCGATGCCCCACGACTGCCACAGCCGGGCCAGGCCCATCTCGACGGCGAACAGCGCGGGCTGCGCAAAAGAGGTGTGCCCCAGTGCTTTTCCGGCCTCGCCGCTGACGTCCCCGTCAGTGCCGAACAGCACCGCCAACAGTGGACGCGACAGCATCGGTTCCATCGCTTCCGCGCATCGCGTCACGGTGTCGGCGAACACCGGCTCGGCTTCGAACAACTCGCGCGCCATCCCCGGGTACTGGCTTCCCTGCCCGGTGAACAACCACGCCGTAGTCGGCGGGTCGGCACATTCGCCGCGTACCACATCCGGTCGCAGTCGGTTCTCGACCAACCCGGCCAATAGCTCGCGGGCCCCTTGAATAGCACCCCCGCTCGAATCCACGACTAGCGCGGCCCGGTGTTCGAAATGCGAACGTCCGGCCCCGGCGGTGAAGCACACATCGGTGATATCGACCTTTGGGTGTGCGTCCAGCCAGGCCGTATATCTTTGCGCTAACGCCACCAGCGCCTGCGGTGACCGCGCCGACAGCGGCAGCACGCTGACCGGTTCATCCGGGGCGTCCGACGCCGGTACCGCGGTGACGTCAGCCAGGACGTCGTGTGCCGAGTATTCGTCGGCGGTCGCGGCTTGTGGTGGCGCCTCCTCGATCAGCACGTGTGCGTTCGTGCCGGTGAACCCGAAGGAACTTACTCCGGCGCGTCGCAGCCTGCCGTTGGCCTGCCATGGAATTGCCTTGTCCACGACCCGCACCGGCAACGAGTCCCACGCAATATGGGGGGACGGCTTCTCGAAATGCAGGTTCTGCGGCAGAACTTCGTGCTGCAAAGACAACACGACCTTGATCAGACCGGCGACCCCCGCTGCCGACTCGAGATGACCGATGTTGGTCTTCACCGATCCGATCAGCAGCGGCCGGTTCGAGTCGCGGCCGACGCCGTAGACGGCCGCGGCCGCCTGCACCTCGATCGGGTCACCCAGCGAGGTGCCCGTACCGTGCGCCTCGAGGTAGTCAACGTCGCGACCGCCAACACCGGCGCGAGCCAACGCCGCGGAGATAAGCCGTTGCTGCGCACCCCCGTTGGGCACCGTCAAGCCACTGGAAGCGCCGTCCTGATTGACCGCGCTGCCCCGGATGACCGCGCAAATCCGGTCGCTGTCGCGGACCGCATCGCTCAGCCTCTTGAGCACCAAGATCCCGCATCCTTCACTGCGCACGTAGCCGTCCGCAGCGGCGTCGAAGGTCTTGCATCGGCCGTCGGGAGAAAGCATCTTGGCGCGTGACGCGGCAACGATGGATGCCGGGCTCAACAAGACGTTCACCCCGCCGGCAAGCGCCAGATCGCAGTCGCCGGCGTGCAGCGCCTGACAGGCTTGATGCACGGCCACCAGCGACGAACTGCACGCGGTGTCCACCGCCAGCGCCGGTCCCTCCAGTCCGAGCGCGAAAGCAACCCGACCCGCGATGGCATTGAGCGCATTACCGGTGATGAAATGGGCCTCGATGGTCTCGACCGAGTCGGTGGACAGCAGATGCGAGTACTCGTTGGCGGCCACCCCCACAAACACGCCGCTTCGACTGCCACGCAACGCCGCCGGCGAATACCCGGCACGTTCCAGGCCCTCCCACGCGATCTCCAGCATCAGCCGCTGCTGCGGATCCATCCACACGGCCTCGCGTGGGGCAATACCAAAGAACTCCGGGTCGAATCCGTCGATCTCGTCGAGGAATCCGCCGCAGCGGGTGTAGGTCTTGCCGGGTGTCTCTTGATCCGGGTCGTAATACTCGTCGATGTCGAAACGGTCTTCCGGGACTTCCCGGATCGCATCGACACCGCCCGACAGCACCTCCCAAAACGCGTCGGGATCGGGCGAGCCCGGAAAGCGGCAGGCCACCGCGACGATCGCGATCGGCTCATCCGCTGGTCCCGTTGTTATTAAGGCCGGCTCGGCCGGTGCTTGCTTGCTGAGGCCGAGCACATCGCCGAGCAGGTAGTCGGCCACGTCAACCAGGCGTGGATAGTCCATCGCGAGGGTCACCGGCAGCTCCCTGCCTACTGCGCGCTCGACCCGGCGCCGCAGTTCGACAGCCATCAGCGAATCCATGCCGAGGTCGAAGAATCCGGCCTCCTCGCGGATTTCCGCCCCGTCGATCCGTGTCACCTCCGCCACCGCATCGCGCAGGTAGTCCAAGACAATCTTCTTCCGCTGCTGCGCCGGAGCGAGGGTGAGTTGCTCGGCCAATTGGGTGGTCCCAGATGGTGTCGGTGCCGGCGCGGACTCGGGCACCTCGCGCTCCAACTCCGCCAGGAATGACCGCTTCCCCGCCTGCTGGTAGAGCGGCAGGAAGCGGGCCCAGTCGATCCGGGCCACCACCCCGTGTCCCGAAGACCCGACCATAAGGTCGGCCATCCCCGCCAGTGCATCGGCGGGTGACATTGTCCGGACCCCCCGCTCGTTCAGTCGCGCGCGGGCGTCGGGGTCGGCCATGCCCGCCGACCACGGACCGAAGTTGACGCTGATCCCGGGAACGCCCTGCTCACGCAGCCGCCAGGCCAACCCGTCGAGGAAGGCGTTGGCCGCGCTATAAGCGGTCTGGCCAAAGCTGCCCCATACCGCGGCGATCGAGGAGGTGCCAAGAAAGAAATCCAGTTCCATGTCCGCGGTGGCTTCGCTCAAATGCCAAGCGCCCCAGACCTTCCCGGCGAACACTCGATCTACTTCGGCGTCGTCCAAGCTGCGCAGCGGGGTGGTAGCGATCTCGCCCGCGGCGTGAACGATGCCGGCCAGCGACGGCAACTCGGACTGCAGGGTGGCCATCAGGCGAGCGACGTCGTGCGGATTGGCAACATCGGCGGCGACGACCCGCAATTCGCAGCCGTACTGTTCGCGCACCGCATCGATGCGTTGCCGTGCCGCATCGCTCGGCGGGCGTCGACCGGTCAGCACCAGATGCCGGGCACCGTGCGCCGCTAGATATCCGGCGATTTCCAGCCCGAGGGCACCCAGCCCGCCGGTCACCAGATATGTTGCGTCATCACGTAGCGTCAGCGGTGTCGCGATCGGTTGCCCCGCGCGCCGAGTCAGCCGTGGAACATAGACCGTCTGATTCCGCAGTGCGACTTGATCTTCCCCGCGCGGTGCTGCCGTCAATTGGTCGATCAACCTCGACCAATCGTCGGCACCGCCTGCGGACAGATCTGCCAGTCCGCCCCACAGTTGTGGGTGTTCCAGCGAGGCAGCGCGACCGAACCCCCACAGGCAGCACTGCACCGGCGACACGGTGTCCGCGCCGGTGACCCGTTGCGCCCCGCGGGTTATCAGCCAGATGGGTGCTCGGAGTTCAGCGGCAACCGCGGCGCGGAAGAGGTGCCTGGCCCCGCCCAGGACTCGGTGTTGCATTCGCAACAGCGACCGCATCGATGGCGCAGCATCTTTGAGGGCCGCAAGATACAAGATGCGCAGCGTCGGTTCGTCTGCCACCGCAGCACGCAATGCAACTTCGAGTCGTTCCTCGTCTGCATCGGAAACCGGCGGCGCGAGGATCTGGTGCCGGTGGCCGCGTGCGGTCAGCGCGTCGACCAACGGCGTGGCCACCTCGGCGTCATCGCCAATGAGGAGCCAGGCAAATCGCTCGCTGGCTTGCGCATCCAAGACCCTTGCGGCCCCAGCAGCGGATTCCTCCCAGCGAATCTCGTAGCGGGCGTCCGCGACGGACTGGGCCTTACGCTGTTGGTTGTGTTGTGCGGCAAACTTTGTCAGCACGTCGACGGTCTGCTCGTTGCCGCTCGCACCGTCGAGCAGCGCGGCAAGTTCCTCGATCCGGCCGTCCTCCAAGAGCCGGACGGCTTCGGTTCGTATGGCTTCGGCCTGGTTGGCGGTCTGGGTGGGCCGGACCCGCTTCTCCCGGAACCAGTACTGGCGATGCTGGAACGGATAGGTGGGCAGATCGAGCTTGTGCGTCGGTCCCTGGCGGAGCGCGCCGAAGTCGGGCACGTGGCCGACGATGTAAGCGTCAGCAAGGGCTTCGGTGATCTGGCGGTGGTCGGCGGCGTTTCGACGCAGCGACGCGATCGCCCGCGGCGCGGTTGCCGGGTCCGGCCACGCCCGCAGGGCTGCTGCGGTGAGCACAGGTTGCGGACCGACCTCCAGCAGCACCGCGCAGCCGAGCTCGGCTAAGGTGCGCACACTTTTGGCGAACTCGATCGGCTGTCGCGCATGGCGGCGCCAATAGGGGCCATCCAACTTCACGTTCCTGCCGAGAGCCGCGCCGGTACGGTTGCACACCAGAATCCGTTGCGGCGAACCGAAATCGAACCGGTTCGTGTACGACTCGAATTCGTCGAGGGCCGGATCCAGCAGCGCCGAATGGAAAGCATGGCTGGTATCCAGCCAGTCACACCGAACTCCGTCGGCCATCAACGCGGCCACAACCTCGTCCAGATCCTGCGCGGGTCCCGACAGCACGGTATTGGCACCGTTGTAGGCGGCCACCGACAGCCGCGGGAACTCGTCGGTGAAGCTCTCGACCCGATCGGCTGCGGCGAAGATCGCGACCATCCGACCGCCCGCGGGCAAACTGCCGAACAGGCGGCCGCGCTCGGCGAGCAACAACGCCCCGTCCTCGAGACCGAACACACCCGCGACGCAGGCCGCCGAATACTGCCCGACGCTGTGGCCCAACACCACGTCGGGTTCGAAGCCCCACGACTGCCAAAGCCGGGCCAGACCCATCTCCACCGCGAACAAGGCGGGCTGTGCGTAGCAGGTCTGCCGCAAGGTTTCTTGGCTATCCGGGCTATCCGCATCGAAAATGACGTCCAACATTGGTCTTTCGAGCACCTCGGCGACCGCCGCCGCGCACCGAGTCATTGTCTCGGCGAACACCGGCTCCGTCTCGAATAGCTCCCGGGCCATACCGGCGAACTGGCTGCCTTGCCCCGGGAACAACCATGCCGTCTTCGGCGTGTCAGCGCACACTCCCCGCACCAAACCCGGTGCCGGGCGATCGTCGGCGAGCGCACCGAGTACCTCGATGGCCGATTCCGTCGAATTCACCACCAACGCGGCCCGGTGTTCGAGGTGAGATCGCCCGACCCCGGCGGTGAAACACACATCCGACAACGTGGCCTCCGGATGCGCGCTCAACCAATCGCGGTATAGATCAGCGATCTCCACCAATGCGGCCGGACTGCGCGCCGATAGTGGCAACACGCTGAACCGTCGGTTCTCGGGCTGGTCCAACAGATCTGGTGGCGCAGCAACCTGGGCTACCTCATCAGGTGCTTCCTCGAGGATGATGTGCGCGTTGGTTCCGGAGAACCCAAACGAACTGACCCCCGCAATACGAGGCCGACCGTTGCGTTCCCAGGCGGTGGCCTCCGCCACGACCCGCACCGGAAGCCGGTCCCAAGGAATGTGCGGCGACGGGTTCCGAAAGTTTAGGTGCTTCGGCAATAGCTCGTGCTCGAACGACAGAATGACCTTGATGAGACCCGCGATCCCCGCGGCCGCTTCCAGGTGCCCGATATTTGTCTTCACCGATCCGATCAGCAGCGGCTGTTCGGGATCGCGGCCGTCGGCGAGTACCGCAGCCGCGGCCTGGACTTCGATCGGATCGCCCAGCGATGTCCCCGTCCCGTGCGCCTCCAGGTATCCGACGTCGCCGGCCACCACACCGGCACGCTCCAGCGCCTCGGCGATAACCCGTTGCTGGGCGACGCCGTTCGGCACCGTCAAACCACCCGATGCACCGTCCTGGTTGACCGCGCTGCCCCGAATCAGGGCCCGAATCCGATCACCGTCGCGGATCGCGTCGTCAAGCCGCTTCACTACGACGACACCGCAACCCTCGCCGCGCACGTAGCCATCGGCGGCCTCGTCGAATGTCTTGCACCGCCCATCCGGAGCCAGCATCCGCGCCTGCGAAAAGGTGATCATGGTCCCCGGGCTGATCAGGACATTCGCGCCGCCGGCCAGCGCGAGGTCACACTCGCCCAAGCGCAGCGCTTGGCACGCCTGATGGATGGCCACCAACGAAGAACTGCACGCCGTATCGACCGTGACCGCCGGGCCCTGCAGCCCAAGCCGATAACTGATCCGGCCGGCTGCTGCGGCGGCCGACGTCCCAATCGCCATATGGGCTTCGATCTCGGCGTAACCCAGCTCATCAGACATCATTCCGAGGTAGTCATGTGTCCCCAAACCCACATACACACCGGTCTTGGTGTTCGCCAGAGCCATTGGCGCAGTCCCGGAGTGCTCCAGCGCCCGCCACGCCGTCTCCAGCAACAGCCGATGCTGCGGGTCCATCAACATGACCTCGCGCGCCGACAGCCCGAAAAACGGTGCATCGAACCCCACGACGTCGTCGATGAAGCCGGCCCGGCGAGTCACAATCTTTCCGGGCGCCCCGGGATCTGGGTCGAAGAATTCCTCGGCATCCCACCGGTCCCCGGGCACCTCCGACACAGCATCGCGCCCTTGCCGCAGAACATCCCAGAATTCGTCCGCATCGGCAGCGCCCGGAAAGCGCAGCGCGTAGCCGACTATCGCAAAACCCGTTGCCCGCTCCGTCGGATCTCCAACGGTTGCCATGCGGTTGTCCTTTCTGCCAATGCCGACGAAGATTCGATCCCACGGGCCGGCCATTCGGGCACCGGGGCCGGGTAGTTCCCAACCAGGTCTTGAGCCGCTCACGGGCACACGTCCGGACCAAAAAGCCGTGCTCGCGAGTTCGCGTTCCCCGGCCACCACGCGCCGGATCGCATCGATCGCATCATCGTACGCGGTCGATTCCGTACCGTCGCGCCGGAACTTATGTACCGCAACGAGATCTACCCTTTTGGATAAATCACAGCGGCAGATGATTGTCCGGCACTGAAAAACAATTGATCCGCCATCTCGACTAGCCCCATCTCGACACCCCTGCATCAAGTGGTCGACCATCCGCCAACCGTCACCGATTCCGAAACTTGTGGCAGCGAAATTAGCAGCTCGCGCTGGGGCGGGTACAACTAGCCCTGCCACCGCCCGCCCGGGCCTGCGAACTGCATAGACACAACTGCCTCAGCGAATAATCGTCGACTTTAATAATGCGCAAACATCAGCGCGCGTCGAGCGCGACGTCCAGCGTTTTCACATGAATTCTTCAACTCTGCCCAAGCCCCGCCTACGGCGCCGCCATCACCTAGGCAACGGGCCACTTGGTGCGCCAAGGGTCGGTTAGCGCGATGTCACTTCAATCGCTGAAGTTGCTATTTGCGAACCCGAACTTCTCGCCGCCCGGAAGGCTCCGGCGGGTTTGGCTGGGCGGCCAGGCGGCGTTCGATGACGGCCAAGCAGCGCTCGGTCCACTTGATGTTTTGTTGTTCGAACGATATTCCGCGCAACAGCGTCAGATAGGGACCCACTCGTTCCACTTGCGCGAGGTACTCGTCTTCGGTGCGGCCACCGAGCAAGCGGGTCCTTATCCGTTCGTAGCGTTGCAGTTTGGCGGTGGCCCATTGCAGCCGTTCAGCGATGTACTCCTGGACGGCCCGTGTATTACCGACATCGACGGCCTTGATTTGCACCAGCAGGTCGTCGCGGATCACGCACGGCTTCGGCGCCCGGGTAGTGAACTCCTCGATGGCCGCGAGGCCTGCCTCGGTCAGCGAGTACATGCGCTTGTTGGGCCGGCGTTCCTGCTGAACGAGGCGTGCCTTGATGAGACCGTCTTCGGCTAGCCGGTCGAGTTCTCGATAAAGTTGCTGCGGGGTAGCCATCCAGAAGTTCGACACCGAGGCGTCGAACTCCTTGGCCAGGTCATACCCGGAAGACTCGCCCTCGAGGAGAGCGACCAGTACGGCGTCACGAACGGACATCGGCACGAGTATAGGCGACGTCGGGTCAAACGCGTGATTAGTCGCAATCGTACATAGGTGCGCCACGACCATCCCGCGGCATCGGCGCCGAACGTCGCGCCGGTCGCAGTGATGCGTACCGACACGTATAGACCAAACAAATCAATCATTTTGGGGGTTCAATAACTTCGGCGGCCTTTCGTACGCCGAGAACAACCCGCTCTCTGGCCTTGGAAACCTCGGCTTCCGGCTCGGCGGTTTGGTGTTTTAGGGCACAACGCCGTAGCCGTTTGGAGCGCCCGTCAGAAGGGCGGTGGTTCGTTGGTGTGGGGTGACGTAGGTGTGCCCAGCTGGGGAGGTCAAGATCAGGGTGGTGTCGAGTAGTTGCTTGTCCTGCCAGCCCCAGAAGGTTTTGATCAGGTGGTGGGTTCGGCAGTAGCACTTGAGGTTTGCCGCATGCGTGGGTCCGCCGTCGGCGTAGGGGATCGTATGGTCCACGTCGCAGTTGGTGGCGGGTTGGTCACAGCCGGGCCAGCGGTAGGTCAGATCCCGACACCGCACGAAATCGGCCAGCGCCTTAGACGGTAGGTAGCCGGGTTCGGGTGCGGCATCGCCGGGGTGGATCAGCGGCACCAGTGTGGCCGATGCGGCCAACTCGGCCAGCAGCTCGGCGGTGATGAGTCCGTCGGCGCCCAGCTGGGCGGCCGGTGCAACGCTCGCATCGGCTTTCGCATGTCCACGGCGGCCAGCACGTCGGGGTTGGTGATCAGAGCGGTGCCGTACACGATGGAATGAAGCAGCCGCACATCGATATCAACGGCGCCTCGGCAGCCACCGGCTTCCTCGGTGTCGATGGCCCAGTCCTCGGTGTCGGTGCAGCGGGCGATCCGGTTGCCGAACAATTCCCCGATCGCGGCCAGTTGCGCGGCGGCGGCCCGGTTCTGTATCCGCGCCGACACGCAGATCTGATCCACCAACTCCGCCGACTCGGGTGTGGTGGCGGGATAGTGTCATTCGAACAGCTCGTCGAACGCCGACACGTTGGACCGGTAGTTTTGGCCCGATGGCGCACCTACTCGGAGCCGAAGCCGTACACCTGGCCTATCCGACCCAGGTGGTATTCGAGTCGGTCACGCTGGGGGTGAACGACGGCGCGCGCATCGGCATCGTGGGCCGTAACGGCGACGGCAAGTCCAGCCTGCTCGGCCTGCTCACCGGCCAGCTGCGGCCCGACTCCGGCCGGGTCACCCGGCGCAGCGGCCTGCGGGTGCGCGCGCTGAACCAGGCCGACACCCTCGACCCCGGCCGCACCGTGGGCTGGACACTGGTCGGCGATCAACCCGAACATCAGTGGGCGGGAGACCCGCGCGTTCGCGACGTGGTCGCCGGCCTGGTCTCCGACATCGCCTGGGACACAACGGTTGCCACGCTCAGCGGTGGTCAGCGGCGAAGGGTCCAGCTGGCCCAGCTGCTGGTCGGCGAATGGGACGTGATCGCGCTCGACGAGCCCACCAACCATCTCGACATCGAAGGCATCACCTGGCTGGCCGGCCACCTGCAACAGCGATGGGCTCGCAGCACTGGTGGTCTGCTGCTGGTCACCCACGACCGCTGGTTCCTCGACGAGGTCGCCACCACCACCTGGGAGGTGCACGACGGAATGGTCGAGCCGTTCGAAGGCGGCTACGCAGCGTATGTGCTGCAACGCGTCGAGCGAGACCGGCTGGCCGCCGCAGCCGAGGCCAAGCGGCAGAACCTGCTGCGCAAAGAGCTGGCCTGGCTACGGCGCGGCGCACCGGCGCGGACCTCCAAACCCAAGTTTCGGATCGAGGCCGCCAACCAATTGATCGACGACGTGCCGCCGCTGCGCAACACCGTGGAGTTGGCCAAGCTCGCGACGGCCCGGCTGGGAAAGGACGTCGTCGATCTACTCGACGTATCGGTCTCGTACAAGTCTTCTGGGAGCCGCCCGGTGCTCCGCGACATCGTATGGCGAATCGGGCCCGGCGAACGCACCGGCATCGTTGGGGCCAACGGCGCCGGCAAGTCGACCCTGTTGGGCTTGATCGCCGGTACCATCCAGCCGGACTCCGGGCGGGTCAAGCACGGCAAGACCGTCCGGTTGGCGGTGCTCGATCAGCAAGGGGATGACCTGGCGCCGTTTGCCGACGACCGGATCGCGGACGTGCTGGGTAGGCTGCGCGGCGGCTATCAGGTCGAGGGCCGCGAGGTTACCCCCGCCCAGCTGCTGGAACGTCTCGGGTTCGCCCGGGGTGAGCTGTCCGCGCGAGTCGGTGAGCTCTCCGGCGGTCAGCGCCGGCGCCTGCAGCTAATGCTGACGCTCTTGTCCGAACCGAACGTGCTGCTCCTCGACGAACCCACCAACGACGTGGACACCGAGATGCTGACGGCCACCGAAGACCTGCTTGACTGCTGGGCGGGCACCTTGATCGTCGTCTCCCACGACCGCTACCTGCTCGAGCGTGTCACCGATCAGCAGTACGCGATTCTCGACGGCCGGCTGCGCCATCTTCCCGGCGGTATCGACGAATACCTGCGGCTGGCCGCGCGTCCGACAACCACCGCGGCTGCCAAGCCCCCGGAATTCCCGGAATTCCGGGCGATATCGGGCGCGCAGCGACGTACCACCGAGAAGGAGTTGGCCACAATCGACCGCCAACTCTCGCGCCTGGCCGACCGGGTCGCGGCCAAACACACCGAACTCGCCGAGCACGACCAGTCCGACCACATCGGCATCACCCGGCTCACGCAGGAACTACGCGCCCTTGAAGACGAGGTCGCCGGAATGGAGCACCGCTGGTTGGAGCTTTCCGAGGTGCTCGAATGACTACCTATCGGACGGTGCCCTACCCGCCCGGTGAAGCGCTGCTGGCGCTGTATCGACGGCGTGGACCGCTGATCAACGTCGGCGTAGCCGGGCATGGCTACACCTATCTGCTGGGGGCCGAGGCAAACAAATTCGTGTTCGCCAATGCCGATGCGTTCAGCTGGCGGGAGACGTTTGAAAGCCTGGTTCCCGTCGACGGGCCGACCGCACTGATCGTCAGCGACGGCGAGGATCACCGGCGCCGCCGCAGCGTGGTGGCACCGGGGCTGCGGCACCGCCAGGTCCAGGACTATGTGCGGACGATGGTGTCCACTATCGACGCCGTCATCGACGGCTGGCGTCCCGGGCAGCAGCTGGACATCTACCAAGAGCTGCGCGCCGCGGTCCGGCGCAGCACCGCCGAGAGTCTGTTCGGCGATCGCCTCGCCGTCCACTCTGATTTCCTCGGTGAACAACTCCAACCCCTGCTCGACCTGACCCACCGCCCGCCCCAGGTGATGCGGTTGCAGCAGCGGGTCAACTCGCCCGGCTGGCGACGGGCGATGGCGGCTCGCCAACGCATCGACGACCTCATCGACACCCAGATCGCCGATGCACGCGCCCATCCCAAACCCGGCGACCGCCTGCTGGCCGCGTTAATCACTGGTCGCTCCGAAGAAGGCGACATGTTGAGCGACAACGAGATCCGCGATTCGATCGTCTCGCTCATCACCGCCGGCTACGAGACCACCAGCGGCGCGCTGGCCTGGGCGATCTACACGTTACTGACCCTGCCGGGTGCCTGGGAGACCGCGGCCAGTGAGGTAGATCGGGTACTGGGCGGCAGCGCGCCCGTCGCGGCTGATCTCGAAGCGTTCACCTACCTCAACGGCGTTATCCACGAGACGCTGCGTCTTTACTCCCCCGGCGTGATCTCGGCCCGCCGGGTGAAGCGTGACCTCTGGTTCGACGGACGCCGTATCCGGGCCGGACGCTTGTTGGTCTTCAGCGCCTACGTCACCCACCGACTTCCCGAAAGTTGGCCCGCGCCAACCGAATTCCGTCCGCAGCGCTGGGACCCCGACGCACCCGACTACCGCAAACCCCGACCGCATGAATTCATCCCGTTTAGTGGCGGGCTGCATCGATGCGTCGGAGCGGCCCTGGCCACCACCGAGATGACCGTGATGCTGGCCCGGCTGGTCGCCAGGACCACGCTGCAATTGCCCGTTCAACGCATCCGGGCGGCCAACTTTGCCGCGTTATCCCCGCGGCCGGGACTGACCGTCGAAATCAGCGAATTAGTGCCAGCGCAGTAGTACAAGTTCGGCACAGAACCCAGGACCCATCGCCAACATCAGCCCGGGGCTGCCGCTCGGCGGCCGCTTTTCGATGGTGTCGCGCAAGATGTGCAGCACCGACGCCGACGACAGGTTGGCGATCTCGCCAAGCGAGCGCCAGGTCAGCTCCAGCGCCTCCGGGGCCAACTCGAGGCTTCTGGTGATCGCGTCGATGACCTTGGGTCCACCGGGGTGGCTCACCCAGGCTCCGACGTCGTCTTTGGTCAGTTGGTAAGCGGCGAGGAAGCTGTCGACGTCAGCCGGCAGGTACCGCTCGATCAGGTCCGTCAGTTCCGGAGATAACCGCAGCTGCAGGCCGTGGGAGCCGACATCCCAGCCCATGATGTGCAGCGATTCGGGGTATAGGCTGCTGCGCGAGTCCAGGATGTCGGGCCCGCCAGCGCGAACCCGGTCGGCACGCCGGTCGCCGACAGCAACCACTGCGGCCGCGCCGTCGCCAAACAACGCGGTCCCGACCAGGCCCGACACCGTCGGTTTGACCGCGGGATAGGTCAGCGAGCAAAGCTCGACCGACACCAGTACCGCGACGTCGTCGGGCGCGCCACGCAGGTAGTCGTGCAGCCGGGCCACTCCTGCCGCCCCGGCCACACAGCCCAGGCCAAACAGAGGCATCCGGCGCACGTCGGCGCGCAGACCCAGCCGCCCGGCAATCCGGGCATCCAACGACGGCACCGCGACGCCGGTGACGGTCGTGGTGGCAATCATGTCAATGTCTCGGGGTTGCAGGCCTGCCTCTTCGAGCGCGCCCAGCAATGCCTCGACGCCAAGATCAACGGCCTTCTCGACAAAGATTTCGTTGGCGTCGCCGAAGTCGGTCAGCGATGGGTACCTTTCCAGCGGCAGCACCAGGTGACGATTGTTGACCTTGGCTGCGGCATGCAGGCGCCGAACGATCTCCTCGTGTTCCTTGAGGCCGGGAAACTTAACAAACGAATCGGTGATCTCACTTTGGCTATAGCGGTGCGGTGGCAACGCACCGAACACACCTGCGATGACGCTCATGTCTCTGCCCTCTTAGTACTTGCCGGCCAACCCCCATAAAAAAGCACCACCCCCCGACGTTCAAAGTTTAAGCCCCATCGCGCGCTGCCGCAAAAGTGGCGCTATTCAACATCTGTCGCACTTCCCCCGGTGCTGATGCCGTAATAGGGCCTGCCAGGTCGGATTTCGTCACCGGTTGTCGTTCTCGTCCTCAGTGAGCGCCAGCGCAATGAGAGCTTCGGGGCTTAACGAGTCGATCACATCGTCGCTGACGGTTGGGCCAGCCAACATCTCCACGGGCTGGCCGGCCAGCAGCAGCAACTTGTCCAGCAATCCGCTCCGCCGAAGTTCGTGGATCGGAATGCTTTTCAGCACATGCCAAATACTCTCGTCGTCGGATGCTGCGCTTTGACCGCGTGACAGTTGCTGACCGAGGTATTCGGCCAGTCCTATTGGGGTGGGATAGTCGAAGATCAAGGTACGCGGCAAAGACGATCCAGCCAATCCGGTGGACGCCTTGAGGCGATTGCGTAGTTCAACTCCAGTCATTGACTCGAACCCTGCGTCTTGGAACGCACGCTCGGGGTCGATGTCGTGACTGCTCTTGTGACCCAAGACCATTGCCGCATGAAAGCACACCAACTCCACCAACTGGCGATGCCGTTCCCGGGGAGCCAGGTCATCCAACCGCGCGACTGCGCCGGCGTCTTTGCGTGCCCGATCGGCCAACAATTCATGATTGTCACTCAACCAAAATCTCTGCCGCGCAAATCCATACGTTGGCAGCTTCACCCGCCTGCCACCCGAAAGCCCACACACCGAAGACCAATCTAGGCCTACCCCCTCGGTGAACAGCTGGCCCACGCCGGCCAGCGCCGACTCCACCTCCGGCCGATCTTTGGCCAGCAGCGCCACCGATCCTGCCAATCCGGCAGCGGGACCCACTTCCGCAAACACCCTGGCCCCCAGGGACTTAGCCAACCTCACACCGTCAGAAAACCGCACCGGCTTGCGCACATGCTCAACCCAGTAGGCCCCGGACCCATACCCGGGTCCCGCCAACTGCCCGGTGACGTTCGACACCAAACCACGCCGCGGCGCCGACGCCGACACATCGGCCACCACCTTCGCGAACTCATCGATCATGGGCTCCATCAGCACCGAATGAAACGCATGCGACACCGCCAACCGCTGCACCCGCCGACCCGACCCGGCCAATCGATCGATCACCACCCCCACCGCGTCCTGCTCGCCCGAAATCACCACCGATTCCGGCGCGTTCACCGCAGCAATGCACACACCCTCGCCGAGCAACGGTGCGACTTCGTCTTCGCTAGCCGCTACGGCAACCATGACCCCACCGGCCGGCAACGCCTGCATCAACCGGCCCCGCGCCGCCACCACCCGTGCCGCATCCGCCAGCGACAACACCCCGGCCACATGTGCCGCAGCGATCTCACCCACCGAATGACCCATCACAAAGTCGGGTGTCACACCCCAGTGCTGCACCAACGCAGCCAATGCCACCTGCACGGCAAACAGCGCCGGCTGAGCAAACTCGGTGCTTTCCAACAATCCGGTATCGGTGCCCCACATCACCTGCCGCACCGGCAACCGCAACTGTCCGTCCAACGCAGCAACGACCGCGTCGAGAGCCCGCGCAAACTCCGAAAACCGCCGGTACAACTCCTGACCCATTCCCAGCCACTGCGAGCCCTGCCCGGGAAACACGAACACCGTCTTGCCCGCCGACCGTGCCCGGCCCGCCACCACACCCGCACCCAGCCGGCCCTCAGCCAGATCCGCCAACCCCGCCACCAGCTGCGCACGGTCGGCCCCCACCACCACGGCACGATGCTCGAACACCGACCGGGTATTCACCAACGACCACCCCACATCGAGTGCGGTCAAGCTGTCATCCGCACCCACGTGCGCCAGCAACCGATCCGCCTGGTTGGTCAGCGCCTGCGCCGACCGCGCAGACAACACCCACGGCACCGCACCCGGTGCGCTATTGCCCTCAGCGGCAGGATATTCCACCACAGCTGGGGTCGGCACCGGGCCCTGTTCCAGGATCACATGCGCATTCGTCCCGCCCATACCGAACGACGACACCCCGGCCCGTCGCGGCTTATCCGCCACCGGCCACGGCGTCAGCGTGGTGTTGACCCGGAGCCCAAGGCTCTCCAGGTCGATCGGGGCACGGACATGGTGGAGACTCGGTGGAATCACCGCATTTTCAATCGCCAGCACCGCTTTAAGCAATCCGGCGATTCCAGCGGCTCCCCCGACGTGACCAACATTGGTCTTGACTGACCCCACCGGCACCGGACGATTTTGCCGCGCGGCGAAGATCTCACCCAATGCCCGCGCCTCGATCGGATCACCGATCTCGGTGCCAGTCCCGTGCGCCTCGACGTAGTCGACCTGATGGCAATCCAGCCCCGCACCCGACATCGCACGCCTAATCACGTCGACCTCACCGGCAACCGACGGTACGGTCAGGCCGGGAGCGCTGTGCCCGGCGTTGCCCACCGCGCTACCGCGGATTATCGCGCGGATTCGATCTCCGTCTTCTCGGGCCGCGCGTACCGGTTTCAGCAGCACGAGGCCACCGCCGTCGCCGGGTACGTAGCCGTCGGCACGCCGGTCGAACGCGTAGGTGTGGCCGGACCTGGAAACCGCCCCGAACTCTTGCTCCAGCATGGCTGTTTCGCGTGCCAAGTTCAGGTGAATGCCACCAGCGATCGCCAGCGGCGACTCAGCTGTTCGCACGCTTTCGCACGCGAGGTGCACCGCCACCAAGGCAGACGACTGACCGGAATCGATCGTCATGCTAGGGCCGTGCATCCCAAAGGCATACGAGACTCGGTTGGCGATCATCGCCCTATTGGTGCCGGAGAATGAGTGATGGTCAAGGTGGTCCGCCGCGAGTGTCAGTAGTGCGTAGTCATCGTTCATCGCCCCGAGATAGACCGCGACCCGTTCTCCGCGTAGCTTTTCCGGCACCACGAAAGCGTCTTCGAGTAGTTCCCAGGTGAGTTCGAGCGCCAGTCGTTGCCGGGGGTCCATCGCGCTGGCCTCACGGGGCGACAGGTTGAAAAAGTCGGCGTCGAAATCGGCGACGTTGTCGATGGATCCAGTGGCCTCCCGCCCGTCGCGCAATAGGCCCCAGAAGTCGTCTGGGCTGGCGGCGGCGGGGAATCTGCATGCCAGCCCGATGATTGCGATGTCTGTCGGTGGCACGGCACTAGGGTCCGAGTTCTTCGTCGAGGATGGCAAAGAGTTGGCTTTCGGTAGCGGTGGTGATGTCCTCGTCGTCGTGGGTAGTGGATGAGTCGGCACTGGCTTGTGGGGTGGTGCAATCGGTCAAGATGGCTTGCAGGCGCTTGGCCAATCGCGTTTTGTCGTCGAGGTTCCAGGCGGGTTGGTTGAGCAATGCTTGTAGTTCCCTGGTGATCTCGTTGAAGCGAGTCGCCAGGTTCGGTTGGTCGGCGGCGGTTGCAGGTGCGTTCTCCAGCTGGATGTTGAGGTGTTCGGCCAGCCCCGCGGGCGTGGGATAGTCGAAGATCACGGTCGGTGGCAGGGTCAGCCCGGTCGCAGTCTTGAGCCGGTTGCGCAGCTCCACCGCGGTCAACGAATCAAAGCCGAGATCCTGGAATGCCTTGTGCGCGTCGATCTCGGTGCCGGAATTCCCCAACACGGTTGCGGCGTTGCTACATACCAATTCGGTGAGCTCACGGTGACGCTGCTCGGGAGCCAGCCCATGCAGCCGCGACACCAATCCCGACCTCAGTACCGCGGCATCGGCATCGTCGATGATCCGCCGAGCCGGAGCGGTCATCAACTGGCTGAAGAGCGCCGGCAATGCCGCACCGGCACTGGACAGCGCGGCACGATCCAGCCGGGTAGCCACCACCACGGGCCGATCCGCCAGCAACGCGGTGTCCAGGAATCCCATCGCCTGTTCGCTAGACAGCGGCGCCAGCCCGACGCGACTCATCCGGGCCCGCTCCCGCTCCCCCAGATGCTTGGTCATCGCCGAAGTTTGCGCCCACAATCCCCACGCCACCGACAACCCGGCCTGTCCGCGCGACCGTCGATGGGCCGCCAACCCATCCAAAAACGCGTTCGCCGCAGCATAATTGCCCTGGCCCGGCGCACCGACGATCCCGGCCAGCGACGAGAACACGACAAACGCCGACAAATCCATGTCCTGGGTAAGCTCATGCAGATTCCAGGCTCCATCGACTTTGGCCCGCAACACCGTATCCACCCGATCCGGCGTCAAACCGGTAATCACCGCATCGTCAAGAACCCCAGCCGCATGAAACACTGCGGTCAGATCCGGTAGCGCCGCCACCAAACCCGCCACCGAATCACGATCGGCCACATCGCAAGCCACCACCCGAACCCGGGCAGCGGCCGCACCGAGCTCGTCCACCAATGCGGCTACGCCCTCGGCGTGCTCACCAGCACGACTGGCCAACACCACCTGCCGCACCCCATATCGACCCACCAGGTGACGCGCCACCGCGGAACCGGCCATCCCGGTGCCGCCGGTGATCAACACCGTGCCCGCCGCCCAGGCGTCCGGCGTGGTCAGCACGACTTTGCCGACGTGGCGTGCCTGGCTCAAGAACCGGTACGCCTCCCGAGCGTGCCGCACATCCCATGATTTGACCGGAAGCCGCTGCAGGGCATCAGCTTTGAACAAGTCGACCAACTCGGCGAACATCTGCGCAATCCGTTCCGAGCCGGCCTCCATCAGATCGAAAGCCCGATAGGCAACTCCGGGTTGATCTTGGGCGACGGCCTGGGCGTCCCGGACATCGGTCTTGCCCATCTCAATGAAGCGCCCACCCCGCGGCAGCAACCGCAACGATGCATCGGTGAACTCACCGGCTAGCGAGTTGAGCACCACATCCACGCCGCGGCCCTCGGTGGCCAACCAAAACTTCTCCTCGAACGCCAGTGTTCGTGAATCGGCAATGTGCAGATTGTCAAATCCCATTGCGCGCAGCGTGTCCCACTTGCCGCGACTGGCGGTGGCGAAAACCTCCAATCCCCATAGCTGAGCCAGCTGCACTGCCGCCATGCCCACCCCTCCCGCGGCGGCGTGTATCAGCACCGACTCGCCTGGCCGCACCCCCGCCAGCACGCGCAGCGCATAGTAGGCCGTCAGAAACACCACCGGAACACCCGCGGCATCGGTAAGCGGCCACCCGTCAGGAACCCTGACCACCAGACGCGCATCGACCACCGCCTCGGACCCGGCCACCCCCAACAGGCCCATCACCGGATCGCCAATGGCCAAGCCGGTCACTCCCGGACCGAGTTCGGCGACCACCCCAGCCCCTTCGGCCCCCAGCTCCGCAGCACCGGGATACATTCCCAAGGCCACCAACACATCCCTGAAATTGACGCCCAATGCCCGCACCGCCACCCGAACCTGTCCAGGCGCCAACTCGGTACCAGGGCACGGCGCCAACGCCAATTCCTCAAGCGTTCCCCCACTACCGGCAACCAACCGCCATCCCGCGTCGGCATCGGGCAAAGCCAACATGGGTTGCGGGCGCAGCCGGGCCAAGCGGGCGACATATGCGGTGCCGGCCCGAATCACTACTTGCGCTTCACCACAGCCAAGGACATCCCCGACATCCATCGAACCATCCGAATCGACCAGTACCACCCGATCCGGATGCTCCGCTTGCGCCGATCGCACCAACCCCCATACCGCAGCCCCAGCCAAATTCTTCACATCCTCGCCGGCTATCCCAACTGACTCGCGGGTCAGCACGACCAATTGCCCTGGCCGCTGCTGAGCCAACCAGGACTGCAACGCCTCCAACACCCGATGCGTGGCCGAATACACCGATCCCACACCGTCCTCATCGGCCTCCAACTTCCAGACCACCAAGTCATCGCCAATATCGCGGTGCACCAATTCCACCGGCGACCACACCACTTCCAACAACCCGCGACCCGCGGCATCCGCACCGGCCACGGCCGCCGACAACTGCTGAGCTGACACCGCACGCATGACCAGTGCCCGCACCGACAACACCGGCAATCCCGCCTGATCAGCCAGCTCCACCGACACCGCACCGTCACCGGCCGGGGCGATCAGAACCCGAACCCGCGACGCACCCGCGGCATGCAGCGAAACCCCCTGCCACGAAAAGGGCAGTACCGTCGCACCCAGCCCCCTCGCCTGCTCGTCCGCCAATCCCATTGCATGCAACGCCGCATCCAGCACCAGCGGATGAATTCCAAACCCACTCAACGTCACATCGGCATCGTCGGGAACCACAACCTCGGCGAAGATCTCCGACTCCCGTAGCCACATCGCCGTCAAGCCCCGAAACGCCGGGCCATACTCATAGCCTCGCCCGGCGAAACGCTCATAGGCACCAGCAACATCCAGCGCCGTAGCACCTACCGGCGGCCATATCGAAAGATCCGCGCCCGGAACAACCGCCTTCGTCCCCAGCACCCCCTGCGCATGCAACACCCACCCTGAATCCACCTGTGTGCCACGCGAATATATCGATACCGGCCGCTGCCCCGATTCAACCCCGCAAGCGGGCGTTACCCCCACAACGGCACCCACCACCACCCGCAACTGCGCCCCGCCCATCGTCGGCAGAACCAACGGCGCCACAACCGTCAGCTCCTCGACCACCCGACACCCCACCTGGTCAGCGGCCCGCAGCGCCAACTCCACGAAGGCCGCCCCGGCAAGCAACACCACCCCACCAATCACATGATCGGCCAGCCACCGCTGCTCTCCCACCGATAGCCGACCGGTCAGCACCACCCCGCCCGAATCCGGTTGCTCCACGACCGCACCCAACAAGCCGTGCTGGGCCCCGACCAGACCAACACCGCTGATATCCCCCGGACCCACCGCCGCAGGCGGCAACCAATACCGCCGCCGCTGGAACGCATAAGTCGGCAACTCGACACGTCGACCACAATCCCCAAACACCGCCGGCCAATCCGGTTGGGCGCCCGCGGTAAACAATTGCGCAACGGCGCTAAGCACCGACGCCACTTCGGGGTGGTCTCTGCGCAACGCCATCACCGACAGCGCCTCGCCCGAAGACAGCGACTGTTCAACCAAAGCCGTCAGGCCACCGCCTGGACCAACCTCAACAAACCCGGTGGCCCCGAGGGCGTCCAGCGACCGCACGCCATCGGCGAACCGCACGGGGCGCCGAACGTGCTCCACCCAGTACTGTCCCGATCCATAGCCCGTTCCGGCCAGTTGCCCAGTCACATTTGACACCAACGGAATCCGGGCTTCTGACACGACTATACCGGCGGAGATTCGGGCGAACTCCGCAAGCATCGGTTCCATCAGCGACGAATGAAACGCATGCGACACGGCCAGCCGATGCACCCGGTGACCCTGCCGCACGCATCGATCCGCCACATCGTTGACCGCCGGCTCGGGGCCGGAAATCACCACCGAACCCGGTGCGTTGATCGCCGCGAGATTCACCCCATCGACCAGCAACGGCAGCACTTCTTCATCGCTAGCCCCGATGGCCACCATCGCTCCACCGGGCGGCAAGGCCGCCATCAATCTGCCCCGGGCAGCCACCAAATTGGCCGCATCTGTCAGCGACAACACGCCGGCGACATGTGCCGCCGCGATCTCACCCACCGAATGGCCAATCACAGAATCCGGGTTGATGCCCCAGCGCTGCAACAACGTTGCCAGTGCCACCTCGACGGCGAACAACGCCGGCTGGGCGAACTCGGTGCTAGTCAGCAACGCCTCGTCGCCTGCCCAGAGCACTTTACCCAGCGGCAGCCGCAGGTGCCGATCCAACTCTTCGGCCACCGTGTCAAACGCCTGCGTAAACAGGGGCAGTTCGGCGTACAACTGCGCTCCCATACCGACCCATTGCGCCCCTTGTCCGGGAAACACGAACACAGTTTTTCCCACCGACCGCGCGCGACCCACCGCCACACCATTACCCGGCTCACCGGCGGCCAACCCCGCCAACCCCGCCAACAGGTCCCCACGATCAGCACCGGTGACCACCGCCCGATGCTCAAACATCGACCGCGTCGCTACCAGCGACCACCCCACAGCGACCGGATCCACATCCGCGTTGGCTGCTACGAACGACAACAACCGCTGTGCCTGTCCGGCCAACGCCTGCGCCGACCGGGCCGACAAAACCCAGGGAACTGCGGTCAACCTCATCTGGTAATCATCTTCTGGCAGAACACTTTCCACGATGGGCGCTTCCGATAGAATCACGTGCGCGTTGGTGCCGCTGATCCCGAAGGACGACACACCGGCCCGCCGTGGCCGATCTGCTACCGGCCATGGCCGCGATTCGGTCAACAACGACACCGCGCCCGTCGACCAATCCACGTGCGGCGTAGGCACATCCACATGCAGCGTCTTCGGCATCACCCCATGCCGCATCGCCTGCACCATCTTGATCACCCCGGCCATCCCCGCGGCCGCCGACGCATGGCCGATATTGGATTTGATCGACCCCAACCACAACGGTCGATCCGCGGGCCGGTCCTGCCCATACGTCGCTAACAGCGCTTGCGCCTCGATGGGGTCCCCGAGCACCGTCCCTGTCCCATGCCCCTCCACCACATCCACGTCGCCCGCAGCCAGCCGCGCATTGGCCAACGCCGCCCGGATAACTCGCTGCTGAGATGGCCCATTCGGTGCCGTCAGCCCGTTGGAGGCGCCGTCCTGATTCACCGCTGACCCGCACACCACCGCCAACACCGGATGCCCCAACCGCTGCGCATCGACCAACCGCTCCACCACCAGCACCCCGGCACCTTCTGACCATGCGGTCCCGTCAGCGGCGCCGGCGTATACCTTGCACCGACCATCGGGAGCCAGTGCCCGCTGCCGACTGAACTCGACAAATGCCGCAGGGGTGGCCATCACGGTCACCCCACCGACCAGCGCCAGATCGCATTCCCCCGACCGCAACGACTGCACCGCAAGATGTAGCGCCACCAACGACGACGAGCATGCGGTGTCCACCGACACCGCCGGGCCCTCTAACCCCAACACATACGCCACCCGCCCGGAGGCCACGCTCAACGTCGATCCCGTCAACCCGTAGCCCTCCAGCTCACCGGATACCTGTCCTCCATAGCCAGCGTGGATGACCCCGGTGAACACGCCCGTGGCCGATCCCTGCAAGACGATCGGGTCAATTCCCACGCGCTCCAACGCTTCCCACGACACTTCCAACATCAACCGCTGCTGGGGATCCATCGCAAGCGCCTCGCTGGGCCCGATTCCGAAGAATCCGGCGTCGAAATCACCCGCTTTCTGCAGAAAGGCCCCGCGCCGGGTATACATCTTTCCGGCCGCGTCGGGGTCGCGATCAAACAACCCATCGACATCCCAGCCGCGATCCGCCGGAAAATCCGACACCGCATCACGGCCCTGCGCCACCATCTCCCACAACGCATCCGGCGAATCCACCCCACCCGGATACCGGCATCCCATCCCCACCACCGCCACCGGATCCGATAACTTGGCTTCCAAGTCGGACAGGCGTCTGCGGGTGCGCCGTAGGTCCGCCGTAAGGCGCTTCAGGTAGTCAACATGCTTGGTGGTGCCCGGCATTGCTACTCCTTGCGAGGGGTTAGGAGCCGAGTTCTTCGTCGAGTTCTTCGTCGAGGATGGCGAACAGTTGGCTTTCGGTGGCGGCGGTGATGTCGTCGTCTTCGGTGGTCAGGTTGGTCAGAATGGTTTGCAGGCGGGTGCTCAGGTGTGCCCTGTCGTCGGGGCTCAAGTTGGGTTGGCTGAGCAACGCCGCTAGCTCGCGGGTGATGTCGTTGGCGCGGACCAACAGGTCTTCTTCGTCGCTGCCGCGGTCGGTCACCAGCCGGCTGTCGAGGTGCTCGGCCAGGGCGGCCGGTGTGGGGTAGTCGAAGATCAGAGTGGGCGACAAGGCGAGCCCGGTCGCCGTTTTGAGCCGGTTGCGCAACTCCACCGCGGTCAAGGAATCGAACCCGACATCTTGGAATGTTTTGTGGGCGTTGATGTCGCCACTGCTGGAACGGCCCAGCACGGTCGCGGCGTTGCCGATGACCAACTCGGTGAGTTCGCGGTGCCGCTGCTCGGGGGCTAGCGCGTGCAAGCGGGACAGCAGGCCCGACATCGACGCCGCGGTGTCGGTTGCGTCGATCCTCCGCCGGGCCGGACCACCGACCAACTGGCCCAACAATGCCGGCAGCGCGGCACCAGCACCGGCCAGTGCGCCACGATCCAGCCGGGCCGCCACCACCACGGCGCGATCGGTCAGCAACGCGGTGTCCAGGAATCCTAGCGCCTGCTCGGTGGTTAGCGGGGCGAGCCCCACCTGCGTCATCCTGGTCCGATCCCGCTCGCCGAGGTGTCGGGTCATCGCTGATGCTTGCTCCCACAGTCCCCACGCCACCGACAATCCCGCCAGCCCCCGCGAACGCCGATACCCCACCAACCCGTCCAAAAACGCGTTCGCCGCAGCATAATTGCCCTGTCCCGGCGTGCCCACGATCCCGGCCATCGACGAAAACACCACGAACGCCGACAAATCCATGTCCTGGGTGAGCTCGTGCAAATTCCAGGCCCCATCGACCTTGGCCCGCAACACCGTATCCACCCGATCCTGCGTCAAGCCGGTGATCACCGCATCACCCAACACCCCCGCGGCATGAAACACACCCTTGAGCCGATACCGCGGATCCAGACCCGCCAACAACGCTGCCAGCGCCTCACGATCAGCCACGTCGCAGGACACCACCGCCACCTGCGCCCCGCCCGCGCGCAACCGGGTGACCAATTCCGCGGTCCGCTCGGCCTGCCCACCGCTGCGGCTGACCAACACCACATTGGCCACCCCATATCGCTGGACCAGATGCTCAGCCACCGCCGAACCGGCCATCCCGGTCCCGCCGGTGACGAGCACCGTGCCGCCCGCCAAACCGGACTGCCCATCCGGACCGTCGGGGATGGTCAACACGACCTTGCCGACATGGCGGGCCTGACTGACAAACCGATAGGCCGCCGAGGCACATCGCGCATCAAAAGTCCTGACCGGCAACCGGGCCAAGGCCCCGGCCGTCAACAACCCCACTACCTCAGACAGCATCGCTGCGATCCGGTCTGGGCCAGCTTCGAGCAGATCGAATGCCCGATACCGGACTCCCCGATGCCGCGCGGCCACCGTCTGCGCGTCGCGAAGATCGGTCTTGCCCATCTCGATAAAGCGACCACCCCGCGGCAGCAACCGCAGCGACGCATCGGTGAACTCACCGGCGAGCGAGTTCAGCACCACATCCACGCCGCGACCATCGGTGGCCCGCAAGAACTTCTCCTCGAACTCCAACGATCGCGAGTCGGCGATGTGGGTATCGTCAAAGCCCATTGCCCGCAGCGTATCCCACTTGGTACGGCTCGCAGTGGCAAAAACCTCCGCACCCCATAGCCGCGCCAACGCCACCGCTGCCATACCGACCCCGCCCGTGCCGGCGTGCACCAATACCTTCTGCCCCGGGGCAACCCCCGCCAGGACCGACAACCCGTAGAACGCCGTCAGATACACCACCGGTACGGACGCTGCCTCCACCAACGACCAGCCCGCCGGCACCACGGTCACCAACCGCGCATCCACGACCGCCTCCGAACCCACCAGCCCCAACAACCCCAGCACCCGGTCGCCAACGGCCAAACCGGTCACCTGAGGACCGACCTCAACGACCAACCCGGCGCCTTCGACCCCCAACTCCGCCGCGCCGGGGTACATCCCCAACGCCACCAAGACATCCCGGAAGTTCACCCCAACCGCACCCACGGCCACCCGGACCTGTCCCGCCGCCAGCTCCACCCGGGCAATGGGTGCCACCACCACATCCGCCAAGGTCCCGCCACCACCGGCGACCAACCGCCACCCCCCAGCGGATCCCGAAGGCAAAGCCAACCCCGCCGCTACCGAGGCAAGCCGCGCCGCGTACACCGCACCCCGCCGAATCAGCAACTGCGGTTCACCGGACCGGACGGCGGAACCCACCACGTCCCCAACATCTACCGACCCGTCGGTGTCGACCAACACCAACCGACCCGGGTGCTCAGCCTGAGCGGAACGCACCAACCCCCACACCGCGGCACCCACCAAATCGGTGACTTCGTCATCGGCCAGCCCCACCGCCCCGCGCGTCACCACCACGCGCAGCCCAGCCGCGTCACTGGCCAGCCACGACTGCAACACCCCCAACGCCTCGTGCACACCCCGATACACCGCCGCGATTAGACCTCCGGTGGCCTCCGCGTCGGCGTGCGGCGCCAGCTCCCACACCACCATGCCCTCACCAATGCAGTAGCTCCCCAGCGGCATCGGCGTCCATGCCACCTCCAGCAGCCCGCTGCCACCGGCGGCCGCCGCCGAGAGCGCGGCCGCCGACACCCGACGCACCCTCAGCTGCCGCACCGACAACACCGGCAACCCTTGCGAATCGGCCAACTCCACCGACACGACGCCCTCGCCCACCCGCGCCAGTCTCACCCGGACCCGCGAAGCCCCTGCCGCGTGCAAGCAGACCCCCTGCCACGAGAATGGCAGCATCGTCTGCTCCCCATCCTCAACGATTCCCCAGGCGTGCAACGCCGCATCCAACAGCACCGGATGAATCCCAAACCCCCGAACCGCCAGGCCCTCCGGAACAACGGCGTCGGCGAAGACCTCGGCACCGCGCCGCCACAACGCCCGCAAACCCCGAAACGCAGGACCATACTCATACCCCCGCGCCGCCAACACCTCGTACCCATCAGCGACGTCCATCGCCTGCGCCCCCACCGGCGGCCACACCGACAGATCCGTGCTCGGCCGCACCGACTCGACCCCCAACAGGCCCTGCGCGTGCAGCGTCCATTCCGAAGTCGAATCGGGATGGCCAGCTGCCGAATACACGGATACCTTTCGAGAACCCGACGCCCCTACGCCGCCCACCACCACCTGCAGCCGAATCCAACCCGCCGGCAGCACCAACGGAGCCAGCAGCGTCAACTCCTCGAGCGCAGCACACCCCACCTCGTCACCGGCCCGCAATACCAACTCCACGAACCCCGCACCCGGGAACAGCACCGCCGAACCCACCGCATGATCGGCCAACCACGGTTGAGCCACCATCGATACCCGGCCCGTCAACACCACCCCACCCGAATCGGGCCGCTCCACCACCGCACCCAACAACCCATGCTCGGTGCCCAGCAAGCCCACGCCACTCAGGTCTCCGCCAGCAGCTCTCCGGCCGTCCAGCCAGAACCGCTGGCGCACAAACCCGTACGTTGGCAACTCCACCCGTTGTCCACCCAGGCCCTGGAACGCACCGGCCCAGTCGACGCCCACACCCGCAACGTGCGCCTGCCCCATCGACAGCCAAAACCGCTCAACCCCGCCATCGTCGCGGCCCAGCGTCGGAATGATGATCGGTTCACCCGCAGCGCCGCGACCACAGTCAGCCAGCGTTTCCTCTATGCTGGTGAGCAATACCGGATGCGGGCTGGATTCGACGAACACGTGGTACCCATCGTGAAAAGCGTTGCGGACGGCCCGTTCGAACTGCACCGTCTGGCGGATACTTCGGAACCAGTACTCGGCGTCCAGACCGGCGGTGTCGGTGAGTTCGCCGGTAACCGTCGAGAAGAACGCCACCGACGAAGCATGCGGCTCGATACCTTCCAGTGCCCCGGCGAGGTCCTCCCGGATGGCGTCGACCTGGGCGGAATGCGACGCATAGTCAACGTCGATCCTGCGGGCACGAATGTCCTCGGCCTCGCAGCGGCCGATCAGCTCCTCCAAAGCATCAGCCTCGCCTGCTAGCACGACTGACGAAACACCGTTGACCGCAGCGACATTGAGTCGATCTCCGCATTGCGACATCAACTTCTCGGCCCGCGACCGCCGGCAGGCCAGCGAAACCATGCCACCGGCACCGGCCAACCGCACCAACAACCGGCTCCGCAGCGCCACCACCCGAGCCGCGTCTTCCAACGACAGCGCACCCGCCACGTACGCCGCCGCGATCTCCCCCTGAGAATGCCCAATGACCGCGTCGGGCACCACACCCACTGACCGCCACAACTGGGCCAGTGACACCATGACCGCCCACAGCACCGGCTGCACTACGTCCACCCGATCGAGGCCAGGCGCACCCGCGGACCCCCGGACGACGTCGATCAACGACCACTGGACATGCTCACCGAGCGCCTTGTCGCATCGGTGCATCTGATCGGTGAATACCGGTGACGTGTCAAGCAATTGGGCACCCATGCCCAGCCACTGCGACCCTTGGCCAGGAAACACGAATATCGTCTTGCCTACCGACCGGGCGCGACCCATCACCACTCCCGCACCCGGCTCGCCGGCCACCAGGCCCGCCAGCCTGTCCATCAACTGCGCGCGGTCGGCGCCCACAATCACGACCCGATGCTCAAACACCGACCGGGTATTGACCAACGACCACCCCACATCGAGCGCGCGCAAGCGTTCGTCAGCACGCACCCAGGCCAGCAAGCGCTGCGCCTGGTTCGCCAACGCCGACGCCGACCGGGCAGATAACACCCACGGCCCGGTGCCCGGCTGGTTATCACCGGGTGCGGCAACATCTTCCAATGCGGGAGCCTGCTCGACAATCACATGCGCGTTGGTGCCGCTTATCCCAAACGACGACACCCCGGCCCGCCGCGGCCGTCCCTGAACCGGCCAGGCCCGCGGTTGGGCCAACAACGACACCGAACCCGCCGACCAATCCACATGCGGAGTAGGAACATCCACATGCAGCGTCGCCGGCATCATTCCATGCCGCATCGCCTGCACCATCTTGATCACCCCGGCCGCTCCCGCCGCGGCCGACGTATGACCCATGTTCGATTTGATCGACCCCAACCAAAGCGGCTCGCTGCGGCCCTGGCCGTACGTCGCCAAGATTGCTTGCGCTTCAATCGGATCCCCCAGCATGGTGCCCGTCCCATGCCCCTCGACCACATCCACCTCCGCCGCGCTAAGCCGCGCACTGGCCAACGCCGCCCGGATTACCCGCTGCTGCGACGGCCCATTCGGCGTCGCCAAGCCGTTGGAGGCACCGTCCTGATTCACCGCGGACCCGCGCACCACCGCCAGCACCGGGTGCCCCAATCGCTGCGCATCCGTCAATCGCTCGACGACAAGCACCCCAGCGCCCTCGGAGAACCCGGTCCCGTCGGCCGCACCCGCATAGGCCTTGCATCGACCGTCGGCAGAAAGTGCCCGCTGCCGACTGAATTCGATGAACATCGCCGGGGTGGCCATCACGGTGACGCCACCGGCCAGCGCCAGATCGCATTCCCGCGACCGTAACGACTGCACCGCCAAATGCAACGCGACCAACGACGAGGAGCACGCCGTGTCGACCGACACCGCAGGGCCCTCCAACCCCAGCGCATACGCCACCCGCCCCGAGGCCACACTCAACGTCGAACCACGCAGCCCGTAGCGCTCCAGGTCGCCGGGCACTCGGCCTTGGCCCCCGTACGAGCCGTGGAACACCCCGGCAAACACCCCGGTCGCCGAACCCCGCAACGTGAGCGGGTCGATGCCCGCGCGCTCCAGCGCTTCCCACGCCACCTCCAACAACAGCCGCTGCTGGGGATCCATCGCCAGCACCTCGCTGGGCGCGATCCCGAAAAACTCGGCGTCAAAATCGGCGACGTCCATCAAGAACCCGCCGCACCGGGTATAGGACTTCCCCACCGCGTCCGGATCCGAATCAAACAGCTCGGCCAGATCCCAGCCCCGATCTTCCGGGAACTCCGAGACCACGTCACGACGCTGCGCCACCATCTCCCACAACGCCTCGGGCGAGTCCACCCCGCCCGGATAGCGGCAACCCATCCCCACCACCGCCACCGGCTCAGTGGCCCGGGCCAGCTGGTCCCGGTTCTGTCGCTTCAGTCGCTCGTTTTCCTTCAGCGACTTGCGCAAGGCTTTGACGAGCTCTTCGTGGGTGCTGTCCATTAACCCGCCCTTCCGTGCTACTCGAACGAACGGGTGAAGATCGGCGCGACAGGCGCGGCGCGTGCATCGGTAGCGACAGTCGAGTCGGACACCTCGAGGCGGCCCGGGTCATTCGCCTCGCCGATTTGTCGCCGTCGCATCACTATCACGTCTCAAGGCCCGAAAAGCGAGGTCCTACGGCACGAGGGAAAGTTCACGGCGAATCAGTGCCAGCGCAGCAGCACGAGTTCGGAACAGAATCCGGGACCCATCGCGATCATCAGTCCCGGGCTTCCGCTGGGCGGTGGCTTGGCGATGGTGTCCCGCAGCACATGCAGTACCGACGCCGACGACAAATTGCCGATTTCCCCCAGGGAGCGCCAGGTCAGCTCGAGGGCGTCCGGCGGCAGAGCCAAGGTTTCGGTGATCGCGTTGATGATCTTGGGGCCTCCGGGGTGGGTCACCCAGGCGCCGATGTCGGTGGTGCTCAAACCGTGCGCGGACAGGAACGTGGTCACATCTTTGCCCAGGTGCTGCTCGACAACGGCCGCCAGGTCCCGAGACAAGACAAGCTCGAACCCGGCGGCGCCGACGTCATAGCCCATGGTGCGCAGCGAGTCGGGGTAGAGATGGCTGCGCGAATCAAGGATGTCCGGGCCGCGTGCCCCGACGTCTTCGGCGCGACTCTCCCCAACGGCCACCACGGCCGCGGCCCCGTCAGCAAACAGCGCGCTGCCAACCAGACCCGCGAGCGTTGGCTTGTATCCCGGATAGGTGAGCGAACAAAGCTCGACCGCGACCAGGGCCGCGACGCCGTCCGGGGCACCCCGCAGATAGTCGTGCAGCCGGGCGACCCCGGCCGCCCCGGCCACACAGCCCAGGCCGAACAGCGGCACCCGCCGCACATCGGCGCGTAACCCCAGCCGCCCCGCGATCCTGGCATCCAGTGACGGCACCGCAAGACCGGTGACCGTGGTGGTGATGAGCACATCGAGGTCGCGGGGTTGCAGGCCGGCATCATCGAGCGAACCGACCAGGGCTTCGACGCCCAGATCCACGGCCTTCTCGATGAAGATCGCGTTTGCCTCGCCAAAGTCGGTCAGCCCCGGATACCTCTCCAGCGGCAGGACCAGGTGGCGGCTGTTGACCTTTGCGCTGGCATGCAGCTGACGAACAATGTCTTCGTAACCCTCGAAGTCCGGGACGTTGACGAACGAGTCGGTGAGCTCATGCTGGGAATAGCGATATGGTGGCAACGCACCGAACACGCCTGCGATGACGCTCATTGGTCCCACCCCTTTGATACGAACATCAAGGCCAGATGGTTCAATCGGGTCACTTTGAGCCCGAAGTTTAGCGTGCCAAGAATTCACCGGCAAAGGAACGGGTATTCGCTCAGCGCATTAGCTGCCGCCGCAACCGGTCGGCGGCTTCACCAACAACGTTTAGTTGGTCGGCCACCCGGCCCGGTGCGGTACCTCCCCGGCAATTGCGCGCGGACACCGAGCCTTCGATGGTCAACACGTCACGGACCCGCGGCGTCAGCTCGGGGCTGATAGCGGCCAGCTCGTCGCCGGTCAGCTCCTGCAGCCCGACGCCACGCTCCTCGGCCACACGAACGGCGGCACCGGCGGCTTCATGGGCAGATCGAAACGGAACACCCTGCCGCACAAGCCATTCAGCGATATCGGTGGCCAGCGTGTAGCCGGCTGGCGCCAGCGCGGCCATGCGCTCGACATTGAATGTCAGGCTGGCCACCAGCCCGGCCATCGCGGGTAGCAACAGCTCCAGCTGGGCCACCGAGTCAAACACCGGCTCCTTGTCTTCCTGCAGGTCACGGTTGTAGGCGAGCGGCTGGGCCTTCAGCGTCGCCAGCAGTCCGGCCACATTGCCGATCAGCCGCCCCGACTTGCCGCGGGCCAGCTCGGCGATGTCCGGATTCTTCTTCTGCGGCATGATCGAGCTACCGGTGGACCACGAGTCGTGCAAAGTGACGTAGCCGAATTCCGTCGAGCTCCAGATGATGATGTCCTCGGCAAGCCGGGACAGGTCGACGGCGATCATGGCGAATACGAAAGCCGCCTCGGCAGCAAAGTCGCGGGCAGCGGTCGCGTCGATGGAGTTATCGGCGGCAGCGGTGAAACCCAGATCCGCGGCGATCGCCTCCGGATCCAGGCCCAATGACGAGCCGGCCAAGGCACCCGAGCCGTACGGCGACACCGCCGCGCGCCTGTCGAAGTCGACGACCCGGTCCACGTCACGCAGCAACGGATGGGCATGTGCGAGTAGATGATGTGCCAGCAGGATCGGCTGTGCGGACTGCAGGTGGGTCTTACCGGGCATGATGGCCGCCGGATGCGCGGCGGCCTGGGCGGCCAGCGCACCGACAACATCGAGCACACCCGCGGCGATCCGGCGCACCGCGTCGCGCAACCACATCCGGAACAGCGTGGCCACCTGGTCATTGCGGGACCTGCCCGCTCGCAGCCGGCCGCCCAGGTCCGGCCCGACCCGATCGATCAGTCCTCGCTCTAGCGCCGCGTGCACGTCCTCATCGGTGACCAACGGACCGAAGCTGCCGTCAGCAACGTCGGAGGCGAGGCTATCCAGGCCAGCCAGCAGCCCGTCCCGCTGCTCGTCGGTGAGTAGTCCGGCCCGGAACAGCACCTTTGCGTGCGCCCGCGACGCGGTGATGTCGTAGGGCGCCAACACCCAGTCAAAGTGGGTGGACTTGCTCAGTGCGGCCAACGCGTCGGACGGGCCCCCGGCGAACCGCCCGCCCCACAACGACCCCTGATTGGTGCTCACGCCTCGCTGGCCAGATCGCGGCGCGCGGCGAGCTTGGACGACAGCCCATGCACATAGACGAACCCGCGGGCAGCCGATTGGTCGAAGCTGTCGCCCTCGTCATAGGTGGCCAGGTTGAAGTCATATAGGGATTCAGTACTCCGCCTACCATTGACCGCGATGTGGCCGCCGTGCAACACCATTCGGACCTCACCCGACACATGCGCCTGAGTGTTGGCGACGAAGCTCTCCAGCGCGGCCTTCAGCGGCGAGTACCACAGTCCGTCGTAGACCAGCTCGGCCCAGCGCTGGTCGGTCTGACGTTTGAACCGGCCCAGCTCACGCTCCAGGGTGACGTGTTCGAGTTCGGCGTGCGCGGTGATGAGCACCATCGCGCCGGGCGCTTCGTAGATCTCCCGACTCTTGATGCCCACCAGCCGGTCTTCGACGACGTCTAGGCGCCCAACGCCCTGCGCACCGCCGCGGCGGTTGAGTTCCTCGATGGC
Source organism: Mycobacterium decipiens (assembly GCF_963853665.1). Lineage (NCBI taxonomy): Bacteria > Bacillati > Actinomycetota > Actinomycetes > Mycobacteriales > Mycobacteriaceae > Mycobacterium > Mycobacterium decipiens. The sequence goes on along the minus strand of NZ_OY970459.1, from coordinate 2,412,299 downwards.
GTGGCGCATCGACACGGCCTTGCCGTCGATCGATACCGGAACCCCGCGCTCGAACCCGATGATCACCTCGTCGGGGGTGTTCCAGTTGACGGTGGGGTCTTCGGTATAAGCGTAGATGTCCTTGGTGGGCGCGTTCCACAGGTGCTCGAGGAAGCCGGTCTCTACCGCACGGCCCCAGACGTTCTGGTCGATGGAGAACGGCGAGCGCTTGGTGACATTGATCGGGATGGCGTTCTCCTCGGCGAACGCGATGGCCTTTTCCCGCGTCCACGCGTAGTCGCGGACCGGCGCCAGCACCTCAAGATCCGGTGCCAGCGAAGCGAATCCCACTTCGAACCGGACCTGGTCATTGCCCTTGCCGGTACACCCATGCGCGACGATGCCGCCGCCGTGCTCACGGGCGGCGGCGACCAGGTGCTTGACGATCAACGGCCGACTGATCGCCGACACCAACGGGTAGCGGTCCATGTACAGCGCGTTGTTCAGGACGGTCGGCAGGCAGTAGCCCTCGGCGAACTCGTCGCGGGCGTCGACGACGACGGCCTCCACGGCACCGCAGTCCAGGGCCCGCTGGCGGATCACCTCCATGTCCTCGCCGCCCTGGCCGAGATCGATCGCCACCGCCACGACCTCACGGCCGGTCTCCTTGCCTATCCAGCTGATCGCCACCGAGGTGTCTAGACCGCCGGAGTAGGCCAGGATGACGCGCTCTGACATGAACCAATCTCCTTACCGAATGTTCTCGAAGGTGCCGGCCAATTCCGCGCCGGTCATTGGCTCGCGGGCAACCACGAGGATGGTGTCATCGCCGGCGATGGTGCCGACCACCTGGGGCAGGGCCGCGCGGTCGATGGCGCTCGCCAGGTAGTGTGCGGCGCCCGGTGGCGTCCGCAATACCGCGAGGTTGCCGCTCGCGTCGGTCGACACCAGCAACTCACCCAGCAGGCGCGACATCCGGTCGGTACCGCCCGACACGCCGCGGACGGGGCTGCCGTCCTCGGGCACGACGTAGACACCCGTGCCTCCGTCCGCGCCGCGCAGCTTTACCGCGCCCAGCTCTTCAAGATCACGTGACAGCGTGGCCTGGGTGGCCTCGATCCCCTCCGCGGCCAGTAGTGCGGCCAATTCGCTTTGACTGCGCACCTCGGCCGACGACAAGATCGCCACGATGCGTGCCTGGCGGCCGGCCCGGTTCGCGCTGACTTCGGTCATCCGGACCGCTCCAGCAGCCACACCAACAGCGCCTTCTGCGCGTGCAGCCGGTTTTCCGCCTCGTCCCACACGGCGCTGGCCGGTCCATCCATCACCTCGTCGGTGATCTCGTCCCCGCGATGGGCCGGCAGGCAATGCAACACCATTGCGTCCGCGTCGGCCGACGCCAGAAGTTGCGAGTTGACCTGGTACGGCCGGAACGGCGCGACGCGGTCCAGCCCGTCGTCCTCCTGCCCCATCGACGTCCAGGTATCGGTCACCACCACGTCGGCGCCTGCCGCTGCCGCGTTGGCGTCTGCGGTCACGGTGACCGAGGCGCCGGTCGCCTGCGCGCGCTGCTCGGCCGCGGCCAGCACCGACGGATCGGGCAGGAAGCCGTCGGGAGCCGCGACGGTGACATGGATGCCTGCCGTCACCGCGCCCAGCATCAACGAGTGGGCCATGTTGTTGGCGCCGTCGCCGAAGTAGGACAGCCTCAAGCCGCCTAGTGATCCCTTGTGCTCGGCGATGGTCTGCAGATCGGCCAACACCTGGCACGGGTGGAACTCGTCGGAGAGCGCGTTGACCACGGGCACCGTCGCGGTGGATGCCATCGCGGCGAGCCGCTCCTGGCCGAACGTCCGCCAGACGATGGCATCGACGTACCGGGACAACACTTTTGCGGTGTCCTGCAGGGTTTCCTCCCGCCCCAGCTGGGTGCTGCGGCTGTCGACGACGACGGCATGCCCGCCCAGCTGCGCAATGCCCACCTCGAAGGAGAACCGGGTGCGGGTGGAGTTCTTGTCGAAGATGACCGCAACCCCGCGCGGCCCGTCCAGGGGACGACGGCCGAACGGGTCTTTCTTTAGCTCGGCGGCCAGCTCGAGGACCTCGGCCTGTTCGGCTGGCGACAGGTCATCGTCACGCAGAAAGTGCCTGGTCACGGGGCCCCCCGCGGCCAGTCCAAGATGCCGGGCAGTGCGGCGACGAAGCTTTCGAGCTGGGGCTCGGTGATGATCAACGGAGGCGCTAGCCGAATGACGTTGGGCGCGGCCGCGTTGACCAGGAAGCCAGCTTGTCGGGCGGCCACCTCGGCGTCCTTGGCGCACGACGACGTCAGCACGATGCCCACTAGCAATCCGCGGCCACGCACCTGGTCGATCAGCGGGTGGTGCAGCGATTCGATACCGTGCCGCAACGACTTACCCAGTATTTCGGCGCGGCGGACCAGTCCATCGCCCGCCAGCACTCGCAGCACCGCGAGCGCCGCAGCGGTACAGATCGGGTTTCCGCCGAAAGTGCTGCCGTGTAGGCCGGGGGTCAGCAGCTCCGCCGCCGGCCCGACGGCCAGGCAGGCCCCGATCGGCAGCCCGCCACCGAGCCCCTTCGCCAGGGTCACCACGTCGGGGGTGACGCCGTCGTGCTGGTGGGCGAAAAAGGCGCCGGTTCGGCCCACTCCCGTTTGCACCTCGTCGAGCACCAGCAGGGCGCCGTGTCGCGCCGTGATGTCCCGGGCGGCGGCAAGGTAGCCCTCGGGCGGGACGATGACACCACATTCCCCCATGATCGGTTCCAGGAACACAGCGGCGGTGTCGTCATCGACCGCGGCGGCCAGCGCGTCGGCCTGACCGTACGGGACGTGTGTGACGTCTCCGGGCAGCGGCGCAAACGGTGCCTGCTTGGCCGGCTGCCCGGTCAGCGCCAGCGAGCCCATCGTGCGGCCGTGGAAGGCTTCTTGTGCGGCAACCAGTTTCGTACGTCCGGTGAGCCGGGACAGCTTGAACGCCACCTCGTTGGCCTCGGCGCCGGAGTTACAGAAGAACACTCGCGTCTGCTTGTCGGCGCCCAGCAGCGCGACCAGCTCCTCGGCGAGCGCGATACTCGGTTCGCTGGCATACAGATTGGAGGTGTGGCCCAGCGTCGACATCTGCTGCGTGACGGCTTCGAGAATTGCGGGGTGGCGATGGCCCAGCACGTTGACCGCTATGCCGCCGAGCAGGTCAACGTAGGTCTTGCCGTCCACGTCGGTGACCACGGCGCCGTCGCCGCTGGCCAGGGCCACGGGTGGGGTGCCGTAGTTGTTCATCATCACGGCTTCCCACCGCTGCCGCATGTTGTCCGTCCGTGTCATCGGCGGCTCACCACCTTGGTGCCGGTGCCAGCTTCGGTGAACAACTCCACCAGCACACAATGTTCGACCCGCCCGTCGATAACATGGGCGCTGGGCACGCCACCATCGACCGCCCGCAGACAGGCCTCGACCTTGGGGATCATGCCCGACTCCAACGTGGGCAGCAGTTGCGCCAGTGTCGCGGTATCGATTTCGCTGACCAGCGAACCCGGGTCCGGCCAACTGGTGTACAGCCCTTCGACATCGGTAAGCATCAACAACTTTTCGGCCCCCAAAGCTTCGGCCACCGCCGCCGCGGCGGTGTCGGCATTGATGTTGTGCACCACGCCGTCGGCATCCGGCGCGAGCGTCGACACCACTGGAATACGGCCCGCTGCAATGAGATCCAGCATCGCCGCGGTGTTGACCTGATCGACGTCTCCAACCAGGCCGATGTCGGTGGCCACACCGTCGACGGTGACACTACGCCGCACCGCAGTGAACAGTTGCGCGTCTTCACCGGTGATACCAACGGCATACGGTCCGTGCGCGTTGATCAGGTTGACCAGCTCGCGGCCCACCTGCCCAAACAAGACCATCCGGGCCACGTCGAGCACTTCGGGTGTGGTGACCCGGAATCCGCCCTTGAAGTCACCCGCGATGCCAAGCCGCCGCAGCATGGCGGTGATCTGCGGTCCCCCGCCATGTACCACCACCGGATAGATGCCACAGTTGCGCAGAAACGCCATATCGGCGGCGAACGCGCGCCGCAGCGCGTCGTCGGTCATCGCGTTGCCGCCGTACTTCACAACGACGACCTTGCCGTGCAGCTGCTTGAGCCAGGGCAGGGCCTCGGCCAGCACCTGCGCCTTCACCTGGGTGGGTATCGCGGTGGTATTCAGGGTCATGAGCTGTAGGCCGAGTTCTCTTCGACATAGGCATGCGACAGGTCGGTGGTCCGGACGGCGGCCTGTCCGTCGCCAACACCGAGATCGACGGTAATGTCGATGACCGCGTCGGACAGGTCCACGTCGCGCGCACCCGGAGCTCCGACTCCGTCGATACATACCGCAGAACCGTTGAACGACACGGTGATCCGATTCGGGTCGAGAGTGACCGGTGCCATCCCGACGGCGGCGAGCACCCGGCCCCAGTTCGGATCGGAGCCGAACACCGCGGTCTTGACCAGGCTGTCGCGGGCGATTATCCGGGCAGCGATCAGCGCGTCGTTCTCGGTGGCGGCACCGGTCACCGTCACGGTGACCCGTTTGGTGACGCCTTCGGCGTCGGCTTGCAGCTGAGCGCACAGATCGTCGCAAACCCGAAGCACGGCATCGTCGAGATCGCTTTGGGACGGCGCGATTTCACTGGCGCCCGACGACAGCAACAGCACGGTGTCGTTCGTGGAACAGCAGCCGTCGATATCGAGCCGGTCGAACGTGCGGGCAGCGGCGCGGCGTAGCGCCTGTTCGAGCGCTACCGGCTCGGCGACCGCGTCGGTGGTGAGCACGCACAGCATGGTGGCCAACGACGGCGCCAGCATGCCCGCACCTTTGGCCATCCCGCCGACCGTCCAGTTGTTGTGATGGTGCAGCGCAACCTGTTTGGGCACGGTATCGGTGGTCATGATGGCGTGGGCGGCTTCCTCGCCGCCGGTCAGCCCGCCATGCATCTCATGCACCACGTGAGTGACACCGGCAAGCACCTTGTCCATCGGCAGCCGGTCGCCGATCAGCCCGGTGGAGCAAACGGCGACCTCGATGGCCCCGGTGTCGGTTCCCCAATCCGACAATGCGGTGGCCACCGCCTCCGCGGTGGCGTGGGTGTCACCGAACCCGGCCGGCCCGGTGCAGGCGTTGGCGCCCCCGGAGTTGAGGATTACCGCACGCAGCTGCCCGCCGGTCAGCACTTGCTGGGTCCACAGCACCGGTGCCGCTTTGACCTTGTTGCGGGTGAACACTCCGGCGGCGACGTAGTCCGGGCCCTCGTTGAAGACCAGCGCGAGATCCAGGGCGCCGGATGCCTTGATCCCGGCCGCGACGCCTGCCGCCCGAAAGCCCGCCGGGGCGGTGACTCCTTGGGCGCGCAGCAGCCTTGTCGCGTCGGCTAGATGCGTCATGGCGCGACCCCGACCACCGATAGGCCGTCTGTCTCTGGCCAACCCAGCGCCAGGTTCATCGACTGCACCGCGGCACCACCGGTGCCCTTCACCAGGTTATCGATCGCGGCGATCGCCACGAACGTTTGCGCGTCGTCGTCGACCGCGACGGCGATGTGCGCCGCGTTGCTGCCGATCACCGCGCCGGTGCGGGGCAGCTGCCCGTCCGGCATCAGATAGATGAATGGTTCGCCACCGTAAGCCTTTTCGTAGGCCGCGCGCAGCTGGGAAAGCGGTGCACTAGTGCGTGCGGTGCAGGTGGCCAGGATGCCGCGAGACGTCGGGATCAGCACCGGGGTGAACGACACCGCGACGTCGCGGTCGGTGACGGCGCGCAACCCCTGCACGATCTCGGGGGTATGGCGGTGGGCACCGGCGATGTTGTAGGCCCGTGCCGATCCGATGACTTCCGAGCCCAGCAAGTCGGGCTTGACCGCGCGACCGGCTCCGGAAGTACCGCTGACGGCAACCACCGTGGCCGTGGGCTCGATGAGATCTTCGGCCACCGCCGGCAGCAGGGCCAGCAGGGCCGCGGTCGGATAGCAGCCCGGCACCGCTATGCGACGCGTGCCGCGCAGCCGCTCCCTCGCACCGGGCAGCTCGGGTAACCCGTACGGCCAGCTGCCGGCGTGCGGGGAGCCGTAGAACCGCTGCCACGCCGCGGCGTCGGTGAGCCGGAAGTCCGCCCCGCAATCCACGATCAGGGTTTGTGGGCCGAGTTGTTGTGCCAACGCGGCCGAATGTCCGTGCGGCAAGGCCAGGAAAACCACGTCATGGCCAGCGAGCGCGGCAGGCTCGCTGTGTTCGAGGATTCGTTGGGCAAGCGGGGTCAGATGCGGATGGTGCTCGCCCAACGTGCTGCCGGCACTGGCCGCTGCGGTCAGCGCACCGATCGTCAGCCGGCCCTCGAAGTAGGCCGGATGCCCGAGCAGCAGCCGGAGGATTTCACCGCCCGCATAGCCGCTAGCGCCGGCAACCGCCACCCTTGTCACGTTGGCCACCTGACCGATTCTGCATTATTATGCATAAGTTTGCAAACTCATTCCGTCGTGGGCTGCGCCCCAGCGTCGAGTTAGTGGGTAACTTGGCCACCAAAACGCCGAACAATCGCGACGCTCGACAGACTCGGGCGAGCGCGATCGCCTTCGCGAGCTGTTGGGCACGGGGTTGGCCAGAGCCGAAATGATGCCACCAAATCGACAGCCGACCAGAACTCGTCAGAAATAGTACCTATCCGAGGCGGCGGTCAAATCCTCGACGGTCGATGCCTTCGCACTCGAGAGACACACCCTAGCGGTCGCGCGTTGGCCCCGTCATATCACCGCTTGTCCGATTGGGGTTGCACCTCAGCCGGTTCGCGTTTCGGTTTTCATTGCACACCAACATATTTCATGCCACCACCAGGGGGCTCTTCGGACTCCTGAACTACTCGATCTAGCCGCTCGCCGAGCTCGGGCCGCTCGAAGGTTCGCGACGCACACCGGGCTTCACCTCGACCCAGCAAGGTGTGTCCCGGCCGGCTGGCGGCGGGCGGCGATGATAGGACATCGAGTTTGCGTCCGCGGAAATTCTCGTTTTCCCTCACATGACATGGAACACAATTAAGCTCGATTTCCCGTGAGGCAGATCAACTAGCTGCGCTGGCCCGCAGGGAGTCGAAGGGAAGATCGCCATGTCGTTCTTGCTCGCGAATCCGGATTTGGTGACTGCGGCGGCCGCCAATCTGGCTGGTATTCGCTCGGCACTTAGCGAAGCAGCTGCCGCCGCATCGACCCCCACGACCGGGCTGGCGGCGGCTGGCGCCGATGAGGTGTCGGCGGCTGTCTCGCGGCTGTTCGGCGCGTACGGCCAGCAATTTCAAGCGCTCAACGCCCAGGCGGCGGAATTTCACGCCGAGTTCGTGAGCTTGTTGAACGGCGGCGCGGCTGCCTACACAGCCGCCGAGGCCGCTAACGCGTCGCCGATGCAGGCCCTGCTCAACGCGGTAAATGCGCCCGCCCAGACGCTACTGGGGCGCCCGCTAATCGGCGACGGCGCCGATGGAGCGGCGGGGACCGGGTCAGGGGCCGGCGGAAACGGCGGGCCCGGTGGACTGTTGTACGGCAACGGCGGCAACGGCGGTGCCGGCGGGCCCGAAGGCGGTGCCGGGGGTAATGGCGGGGCCGCCGGGTTGGTCGGCAACGGCGGTGCCGGCGGCGCCGGCGGCGCGAACGGATCCGGCGCCGGCGGGGCGGGTGGCGCCGGCGGTGGCGGCGGGCTGTTGTATGGCAATGGCGGGGCGGGTGGTGCTGGCGGCATCGGCTCAACGGTTGTCGGCGCCGGCGGGGCCGGCGGCAATGCCCTCCTGTTCGGCAACGGTGGTAACGGCGGAAGCGGGCCGTCCGGCGGCGCCGCGGGCCACGCCGGGCTCGTGTACGGCAACGGTGGCGATGCGGGGGCGGGGTCGGGGCTGACCGGCGCGGACGCCGGGTTGATCGGTAACGCAGGTGCCGGCGGTTCCAGCACCTCGAAGGCTGGCGGCGGCGGGGGAAATGCACTTTTCGGCAACGGTGGTGACGGTGGATCGAGCACCATCGCCGCCGGTGGCAGTGGCGGAAATACGCTGGTCGGCAACGGCGGTGCCGGCGGCGCCGGCGGTGCCAGCGATCTCACCGGCAGCGGCTTGGCTGGCGGTGCCGGCGGCAACGTCGGCCTGTGGGGCTTCGGCGGTGCCGGCGGTGCCGGCGGCACCGCCACGTCACTGCTGGGCGTCGGCATGAACGCCGGGGAAGGCGGCCGCGGTGGCAATGCCGGGCTGCTTTACGGCAACGGCGGTGCCGGAGGGGCCGGTGGCACCGGTGGGGATACGACAGTGCCACTATTCGGCTCCGGCATCGGCGGTGCCGGGGGTGCTGGCGGCAACGCCAGCTTGTTCGGCGACGGTGGGGCAGGTGGCACCGGCGGTACTGGTGGGACGAGTAGCTCCCTCGCCAGCGCCACCAGTGGAGCCGGCGGGGCCGGCGGGGCCGGTGGCGTCGGCGGGCTGCTGTACGGCAACGGCGGGAACGGGGGCGCAGGTGGCACCGGCGGGGCTGCTACCAACGTATTGGCTAACGCCGGTGCCGGCGGCGCCGGCGGCGCCGCGGGCAATAGCTTCATTGGCAATGGTGGGAACGGTGGGGCAGGTGGCACCGGTGGGGCCGCAGCGCTATTTAGCTCCGGCGTCGGTGGTGCCGGCGGCAACGCTGGTAACGCTTTCCTTCTTGGCAACGGCGGTGCCGGCGGCGTCGGTGGTACCGGTGGGGCAAACTCTGGCACCTTGTTCGCAAGTCCCGGCGGTGCCGGCGGTAACGGCGGTCACGGTGGTACCGGCGGATTGACGTACGGCAACGGTGGGGCTGGTGGGGACGGCGGCGCCGGTGGTAGCACCGCTGACAATGGCCTTGAGGGCGGCACCGGCGGTATGGGAGGTACCGGCGGTGCCGCCATCTCGTTCGGTAATGGTGGGCACGGTGGCGCCGGTGGCACGGGTGGGGCCCACAGTGGCGGCAACGGCATCGGCGGTAAAGGCGGTGCTGGCGGAATCGGCGGCAACGGCGGACAACTGGTCGGCGACGGCGGGACCGGCGGAACCGGCGGCGAGGGCGGCGCCGGGTCCGGCACTAAGGCCGGCGGGGCCGGTGGCGACGGCGGCCACGGCGGCGACGCCGCCTTGATCGGTCGCGGCGGTGACGGTGGAGCTGGCGGCGCCGGCGGCGCCGGCAGCCCGGCCGGGGCCCCCGGGAATGGCGGTGCCGCTGGCACCGGCGGGGTTTTGTTCGGCCAGGGTGGGACCGCCGGTGCGCCGGGTGCAGCTGCGGTGGCGGCGGCCAGCCTGAGCAGCAGTGTTCCCATCCTTGGGCCGTACGAAAACCTCATCGCCAACACGGTCGCCAACCTGGCGAACCTCGGCACTACCTGGCTTGCTGACCCGGCGCCGTTCCTGCAACAGCTCCTCGCCAACCAGTTCGGCTACGGCCAGCTGACCCTAACCGCGCTTACGGATGCCGCCAGGGACTATGCCATTGGGCTGGCTGGCATACCGCCGAGCCTGCAATTGGCCTTGCAAGCCCTCGCGGCAGGCAACGTCAGCGGCGCGGTGAGTGACGTGTTACAGGCGGTGGCCAAGCTCTTCGTCAGTGGTATAGACGCAAGTGACTTGTCGAACATCCTGCTGCTCGGCCCGGTGGGAGACCTGTTCCCCATCCTGAGCATCCCGGGTGCCACGTCGCAGAACTTCACCAATGTGCTCACGACGGTCATGGACACCAACATTGCCTTTTCGCTTGATACTTCAACCTTGACCGGGGTGATGACCTTTGGATTGCCGCTGGTGATGACCCTTAATGCCGTGGGTTCGCCGATCACCACGGCGATCGCGTTGGCAGACAGCACGACCACGTTCATCAGCGCGGTGCAGGCCGGAGACCTGCAGGCGGCAGCTACGGCACTGGTCGGTGCTCCCGCCAACGTCGCCAACGGCTTCCTCAATGGCGAGGCCACGCTGCCGCTGGCTCTGCCAACATCGGCGACAGGGGGGATTCCGGTGACGGTCCACGTTCCCGTCGGGGGCATCCTCGCGCCTCTTCAGCCCTTCCAGGCTACGGCGGTGGTACCAGTCATCGGGCCGGTTACCGTGACGCTCGAAGGTACGCCCGCCGGTGGCATCGTTCCCGCACTGGTGAACTACGGGCCCGCGCAGCTAGCGCAGGCAATCGGCGCTTAGGGCGTGTCGCCCGAACCTCTGACCGCATCTGCCGTCGCTTCCCGTAATACCGCGGCGAGGTGCGAACGCGGCACTCGGAAATGCCGTCGTCACATTCCACGTTGACGCGTGGTTGCCCTACTTCAACTACGCAGGATGGCGCCGACCCGCTCGGCCGCACATTGCACCGCGGCTGCGCGGGCCGCGCTCGCGTCGTCTTCGGTCAACGTGCGATCCGGCGCGCGGAACCGGAGCGCGAAGGTCAGCGACTTGCGTTCCGCACCGATCTGCGGGCCGGTGAAGACATCAAACAACTGAATGTCCTCCAGCAGGTCGCCTGCCCCCGCGCGAACGGCGTCGGCCACCGCCTGAGCGGGGACGTCCGCGGACACCACCAGGCTCACGTCCTGGAACACCGCCGGGAACGGCGACACCCTGGGCGCCGGCAGTGCCGCGACGGTGGGAATCGCATCCAGGTTCAGCTCGAGCGCGCAGGTGCCCTTCGGCAAGCCCGAGCGCTCCAGCACTGCGGGGTGCAACTGCCCCGCGTGACCGACGGAGGCTTCCCCGACGAATATCTCCGCGCACCGGCCCGGATGCCACGGCAGATGATGGGCCGGCCGCAGGACCACGTCCACGCCGCTGGCGCGCGCGATGATGCGCACCGCTTCGAACGCGTCCGCGGCTTCAGCCGGTCGGCCCGGACCCCACGGACCTCGCGGTTCGCGCATCCCGGCCAGCACCGCGGCGACGTGCTGGGGTTGCCGGGGCAGGGACGCGTCCAACATCGCGATCTCGTCATCCGTCGGCCGCCGGTCGACCGGGATCAGCCCGACACCACGCGTCTGCTTGGTCGGCTGCACCACCTGTGCGACGGCAAACAGCGCGGTATCGACCAGGCCTCGGGACACATTGCGCCCCAGCGCTTCCAGCAGGGCCGGCAGCAGGGTGCTGGCCAGTTGGGGACGATCCGCTTCCAGCGGGTTGAGCACGTGCGTCGTCACGCGCCGCGGATCATCGGCCGGCAGCCCCCACAGCTCGAACACACCGGCAGGTAGAAACGGTGTCGGCAAGATCTCGACATACCCCGACAGCGCCAGCGACCTACCTATCGCGCGGCGACGCCGCTGCCTAGCCGTTAGACCACGACCCGCGGGTGCCGACGGCAGCACCGACGGGATGACTTCCAGCCCCTCCATCCGCAGCACCTCCTCGACGAGGTCGGCGGGTTGGCGCAGATCCGGCCGCCAACTCGGTGGAGTCACGGTCAAGATGTCGGCGCCCTCGGCACCTTCAGCCACCCGAGCGCCGATCTGAGCCAGGCGCCTGGCCGTCACGCCCTGCGGATAGGCCACCCCGGCGATGCGGTCCGGCAGATCGACGGCCATCTGGATAGGGGGCAGCGACCAATCATCACGCGGCGGGTCGCCCCGCCAGTCGGTAAGGGTGGCAGACACCACTCCCCCCGCGATGTCGGCGAGTAGCCTTGCGCACCGGTCCAGAGCGGCCACGGAGATGGCCGGGTCCACCACACGCTCATAACGACGGGCGGCCTCGCTAGGCAGATGCAGCCGCCGCTGGGTGCGCGATACCGCGGCCGGGTCCCAGACCGCCGCCTCCAGTAGGACATCGGTGGAGTCGGCCCGCACTTCGGTGCTTGCCGCACCCATCACGCCGCCGATCGCCGCGGTCGCGACCTCGTCGACGATAAGGACATCGGCCGGGTCGAGCCGGCGCTCGATGTCGTCGAGGGTGACGACGGTCTCGCCGGGCCGGGCGAACCGCACGTCGAAGGCTCCGTTGATCCGGTTGCGGTCGTGGGCGTGCATCGGGTGGCCGAGTTCGAGCATCACGTAGTTGGTCACGTCGACTGCCGGGGAGGTCGCGCGAATGCCACATAGCAGCAGCCGGCGCTGCAACCACCAGGGCGATACGGCGGCGGGGTCGATCCCGGTGACCGGACGCAGCGCGAACCGCCGCACCCCCGTTTCGGGCCGCACCGTCAGCGGCCAGGCCCGGCCCTCGACGGGTAGCGGCGGCACCACCTGCTTGCTGGCGGGGTCGACAAACTCCAGGTCGTAGGCGCACGCGATCTCGCGGGCCAAACCACGCACCGACATGCAGTAACCGCGGTCGGGGGTGATGGCCAGGTGAAAGACCACGTCGTCGAGGCCCAGCACGCTCACACCGTCGGCGCCGGGCTCGGCGGCCCCTGGCGGCAGCACCAGGATCCCGGAATGGTCCGGCGCCAAACCGAGTTCGGCTGCCGAGCAGATCATTCCGTCGGAATTGCGGCCATAGGTCTTGCGCGCCGTGATGGCAAATCCGCCGGGCAGGGTGGTGCCGGGCAGTGCCACCACAACCAGATCTCCCACCACAAAATTCGCTGCACCACAAACGATTTCGCGCTGTTGCCGGTCGCCGATGTCTACCGAGCAGGCCCGGATCGGCTTCTTGAACCCAGTCAGCTCCTCGATATCGACCACTCGCCCCACGGTCAGCGGGCCGTCGACAGGACCGAGAGTGATGACCTCCTCGACCTCGTGGCCGATGCGCAACAGCGTCTGCTCAAGTTCGCCCGGGGACACATCCCAGCCCGGGGCGTCGGCAGCTCCAGCGTTCAAGACCTCGCGCAACCAGCTGTAAGGTACGCGCATCAGGCCCCCACTCCGAACGGCAACGAGAATCGGACGTCGCCCTCGACCATGTCGCGCATGTCGGGAATACCGTTGCGAAACTGCAGGGTTCGTTCCAAACCCATGCCGAAAGCGAAACCGGAGTAGACATCCGGGTCAATTCCGGTGGCGCGCAACACGTTCGGATGCACCATTCCGCAGCCGCCCCACTCCACCCAGTCGGCGCCGCCCTTCTTGTCGGCAAACCACACATCGACCTCGGCGGATGGTTCGGTGAAGGGGAAGAAGTGTGGCCGGATCCGCGTGCGCGCCAACGGCCCGAACTGCGCGCGCGCGAATGCGTCCAGCGTTCCGCGCAGGTGCGCCATCGACAGACCGCGGTCCACCGCCAGGCCCTCGACCTGATGGAAGACGGGAGTGTGGGTGGCGTCGAGTTCGTCGGTGCGAAACGTGCGACCGATCGAGATGATGTAGACCGGCAGCTCTCGCTGCAGCAAGGTGCGGATTTGCACCGGCGAGGTGTGGGTGCGCAGCAGCTGCCGAGAATCCTCCGGCGCGATGTAGAAGGTGTCTTGTTCGCCGCGTGCGGGGTGGTCGGGAGGGAAGTTGAGGGCGTCGAAGTTGAACTGCTCGGTCTCCACTTCCGGTCCCTCGGCCAGTTCCCAACCCATCGCGATGAAGGTATCCGCGACGTGCTCGGCCAACATGGTGATCGGGTGCCGGGCGCCGGTCGGCTGCCGAGTCGAGGGCAACGTGACGTCGATGCCCTCGGCGACCAACACGGCCGCGTCACGCTCGGCGCGCAGCGTCGCGAGCCGTTCGTCGTAACTGCGCTGGGCGTCACCGCGGGCGGTGTTCACCCGCTTGCCGGCGTCGGCGCGCTCTTGTTTGGGCAAAGCGGCCAGCGCTTGTCGCGCCAGCGCCAGTGGCGAGCGGTCGCCGAGGTGCTCGGTCTTGACTCGCGCCAACGCGTCCAGGTTGTCCGCCAGAGCGATGGCCTGCTGGGCGGCGTTGACCGCCTTGGTCAATACTTCCGGCGCCAACATCGACTCGACGGGTTGATCACCCACGCGGCGATACTCTCCTTGCTGACGAGGTGTTTCGGGCCGCTCGCATGGTCGCGGAGCGGACGGGGACTGATGGACGCGCACGACCTGTCCGCAAACGGCGTGGCGCAAGTGGAAATCATAGGTGATTCGGACTATCCCACTCGGCGCGCGTGTTGCCGACCTGAGGGCCCCCTCATCCGCGGTGCGCGGCGGGACTCAGCGGCTCGGCACCGGCAGCGAGTCCCGCAGCAGCCGGGTGGCGCGCGCGCTGCGCCAACGCTTGAGCCCGGTGGCAGCCAGTGCACCCAGTACTCCGAAAGCCACCCCGCTCACCAAGGTCCATCCGGTATGCGCCAGCAGCGCGAAGCAAAACCCCGACGCCACCAGCAGCAACGCATACCGCACGAGTGTCCAGCGGGTGGGCCGGGCGAATCGGGCAGTCACCAGCATGCCCAGCAACAATGCAACCGCGTGGCCGGCGTCGGTGAAGCCGCCGCCGATGGCGGCAGTCGCGGCGCCCAGCGCCAACCACCATCCGATCCACGCCGGCCGCCACCGCCCGGGAATTGCCGCGGTCAGCGCCCCGAGCACCGCGAGGGCACCGTAGCTCATGCCGACGTCACTGGCCCGACTGATGGACAACGGAAGCAAGCCAACCTCGACCGCCCCGGCGAGCACGGCCGCCACCAGCAGCGTCGCCCCGATATGGCCGACGACAAATGCCACGGTTAGCCGCAGGCTGCGCAACTGCAGTTCCGCGAGCACAAGCAGACACGCCAAGCATGGTAGCCAGAAGTAGAGTGGGCCCTCGTCGATGACAAAGGCGCTGTTCCATAGCGTTCCCAGGTGTCCATGGGCCAGGTTGTGCAGGTTCGTGCTGGCGTGCCGAATCACTCGGGCGTGCACTTGGGGACCCAGCATCAGGATGGTGGTGCTGACCGATGCAAGAGCCGCCAGGTAGCCCACGGTGAACCGGACCCGGGCCAGTCCGAAGGCGATGCCGTAGATCATCGCGCTCTAATGTGCATTGCTCTAATGTGCATTGGGATTTGTCTCATCTGAGTTATCGGTAGCTGTCGACTCTCTAACAGTCTTGATGCGATAGATCATCAAGTCGGGGGGAATGCCGGTCAATTTGCTGGCAAACACGGTTTTGCGCGCCCGCCTGGCCACGACGCCCAAGGCGTCCAACTCGCTTTGCGGGATCAGGTCGAGGGTCGGGCCCGAGATCATGATGCCACCTTTGGTGGCGCGTTCCATAACCCGAGCGGCGATGTTGACGTCCACGCCGAGCCAGTCCGCGGCCAGCCGCTGTGGCCGACCGGTGTGGATGCCGACCCGCATTCGCGGTGTATAGCCTTCCACCTCAACCGACTTCACCGCCTCCTGGGCGACAAGTACGGCGCGCAGCGCCACCGCCGGATCGCGGAATACAGCCATGATCCCGTCACCCAGCCGTTTGACGATGTGCCCGCCAGCGTCCAGCAGGGGGGACTCGACAGCTCGGGCCACCTGCCGCAGCAACGTGAGGGTCGCATCGTCGCCAGCTTGCAACGACCACGCGGAGAAACCGACCAGGTCGGTGAACACCAACGTCACCTCCGGGTTTGCCGGCCGGCGGGAAACGGCCTCGGTCAAGGCCTGCCACACTTGCAGCACACTCAGACTGACCTCGCGCGACGCCGCATCGCGGTCCCCCAGCAGCCGACCGGCCGCTCGAGCCGCCGCACGCGGGCCGCCCTCACCGGCGGTCGACAGCGGATCGCCGAACTCCGGATCGCCGGGCAACATACGTCGCGCCCGGTGGATGAACGAAACCAGGCCGGGACTTTGGTTCGCGGAGCGCAGCCACTGTGCGGCAGAACGTCGCCGAGCGGCTGGCCGGGTCATGGCGATCGCCGTCTCTGCGGGCGCGCCGGACTCCGAATCGTCAGGCCCGACCTCCACCTGGCAAGGGTAGGTGGTCTGTGCTGAACCAGGCAATGACGATCGGGCTGCATGTGTCGTAAGTCGCAACGAACACGCTGATCACACGGTTAGGGTGGCGTGCTAGAAGCCGGGGACCAGGTCGGCGAGCAGCGCGGTAACAATGCCGCCGGTCTGCGGACCGCTCAATTGAATGACGGTCGGCGCCCCGTCGGTCGACGTCAGCGTGACCGAAACGGGCTGAATTGGAGCCAACAGCCCGCCAACCGGAACGCTGATCCCCGCCGAGGTGTAGCCCGATCCCTGTGGCGCCGCCAGCGACTGCGATATCGCCGTTTGGCCAAAGAGGAAGGCGTTCACCGCATCGCCAGGAGCGTGGATAACTGCGCCGGCTGCCGCCAGCGGATTCCCGGTTTGCACCGCGTTGGCAAATGCCGCGCCGCTGTTTTGCAGCGCGGTCATCGTGGTGATGGCCGGACCTATCGCATGGACGCCGTACACCAGCGGTGTGGGCGCGACGAGTGATCCGGAATCGATAACGACTTGTCCCGTGATCACGTCTGCTGACCCATTGAGCGTCATTGTCACTGGACCGAACGGGGTGTCCACACTCGTCGGATGGCTGAACGGAACGCCCAACAGCTGACCGCCACCACCGAGCAGCAACGGGGCGACGCCACCGGTGACGGCGGCGGCGGCGTAGTCGGCCGTCCCAGGCCCGATCAACGGGTGTCCCAACAACGCCTGGGCGGGCGCATTCACCGCATTCAGCAAACTCTGCTGGGCGGCCGCCTCGGCGCTGGCATAGGCAGCAGCGCCGCCCTTTAAGGCGCCCACGAACTGGTCATGAAAGGCCGCCACTTGGGCGCTGATGCCTTGAAAATCCCGGGCATAGGTCCCGAGCATCGCCGCGACGACCGCCGACACCCGATCCGCTGCCGGGGCCGCGAGCCCAACCGTGGGGGGCGCCGCCGCCGCGGCGGCCTCGCCCAGCGCCGACGCGATGCTTTCCAAATTCCCGGCCGCCGCCGTCACCGTGTCCGGCGCCACGTTGAGAAACGACATAGCCCGTCTCCTTGCAACTGGCCGCAGGAATCACGACGTGGTCATCGAACACTGTCAGCGAATAACAGTCATCGAAAAACACAGTGTACTGCTGGGCAATGCTGGTCTAGTTAAAATCTTTCTGGCGCTCTAGACAACACCTCTCACAGGAACTTTCCCCGGATTCCCGGCCCGCGAGCGCGCCTGCAGAGCGGTCCAATGTCCTCGCCCGGTTCACCGCGGCAACAAACGGCCTGATCACGCGTTTGCCACCCGGCGGTAGACAGTCGGTAACACGATGCGGCCGGAGATGCCCAAATCGTAGACAACGCACGTTGTCAACGCCTATCGTGAGCGCAGTTAAGCGCGCACGGAGGCAGTCATGACCGTCGCATCGAGCACAACCGCCGACCCGCTCGGGCCCGATTCGCTGACCTGGAAGTATTTTGGAGACCTGCGCACCGGAATGATGGGCGTGTGGATCGGCGCGATCCAGAACATGTATCCGGAGCTGGGTGCCGGTGTCGAGGAGCATTCGATCCTGCTCCGCGAACCGTTGCAGCGGGTAGCCCGGTCGGTCTACCCAATCATGGGCGTGGTCTATGACGGTGATCGAGCGGCCCAGACCGGCCAGCAGATCAAGGGCTACCACCGAACTATCAAGGGAGTCGACGCCGAGGGGCGGCGCTATCACGCGCTGAATCCGGAGACCTTCTATTGGGCGCACGCGACGTTCTTCATGCTCGTCATCAAGGTCGCCGAGTACTTCTGCGGGGGGTTGACCGACGCTGAGAAACGCCAGCTGTTCGAGGAGCACGTGCAGTGGTATCGGCAGTACGGGATGAGCATGCGACCGGTGCCCGCGTCGTGGGAAGCCTTTCAGGAGTACTGGGACCGGGTCTGCCGCGACAAGCTCGAGATCAATCAGGCGACCCTGGATGTGCTCCAGATGCGGATTCCCAAGCCAAAGTTCGTCCTGGTGCCCACGCCGATCTGGGACCAGCTGTTCAAGCCGCTGGTGGCCGGGCAGCGGTGGATCGCGGCGGGCCTATTCGAGCCGGCCATCCGGGAGAAGGCGGGAATGCACTGGACACCTGGCGACGAGGTGTTGCTGCGCGTGTTCGGCAAGTTGGTCGAGCTGGCGTTCTTCGCGGTGCCCGACGAAATCCGGTTGCACCCGCGAGCGCTGGCCGCCTACCGGCGAGCGGACGGCCGGACCCGCCGAGACGCGCCCTTGGTCGAAGCACCCGGCTTCATGGCACCGCCGCGGGACCGACGCGGGCTGCCGATGCACTACTTCCCACCGCGTGCCCATCCCATTACCCGGTCCGCGCTCGATCCCGCCAAGGCCCTGATGGAACGCGCCGGATCGCTGGTGCATTCCACCCTCTCGCTGGCCGGCCTGCGACCCGCGCGCGGCCACCGAAAGGTTGCGTAATCGGCGCTAGCCCAACGCCCGCGCGCTCTGATACAGGCAGATCGCCACGGCGGCCGCGACGTTGAGGCTCTCGGCCCCACCGGACATCGGGATGTGCACCCGGTGGTCTGCCAAGTCCGCAATTTCGGCCGACAAGCCGTGTGCTTCGGGCCCGAACAGCCATGCCGTCGGCGCCGCGAGATCGGCATCGTCCAGTGCCATCTCGCCGTCCACGGTGGTGGCCAGCACCTGCAGTCCGGCCGCTCGCAAAGCGGTGACGGCGGCGGGGGCCTCGGGTGCGGCGACGACCGGGATCGCGAAGATGCTGCCGGTGGACGCGCGCAGACACTTGCCGTTGTATGGGTCGACGCTGTGCCCGGCGAGGATCACCGCAGCGGCCCCCATTGCATCGGCGATGCGGATTACCGCGCCCGCATTCCCCGGCTCGCCGATCTCGACGGCGACCGCGATTAACTGCGGTGAACCGGTCAGCACCTCCTCGAGCCGGGTCGCCGGCAGGTCGCAAACGGCAACCAACCCGGCCGGCGTGACCGTATCGGACAGCGCCGTTGCGGCCCGCTCGGTCACCAGATGAACCGGCGCCTCTTGCGCAGCCAATAAAGACTCGTGCCGCCGCGCGGCAACTTCGGTGACGAACACCTCCCGGACCAGCCCGCGCGCCGACGCGGCCGCCACCAGGTTGGGACCTTCGGCGAGGAATCGCCCCGCGCGGCGTCGGCCTACGTGACGATGCAGTTTGACCGCAGCGGCCACCCTGGCCGAGCGTTCGGTGAGCACCGGAAATCCGGATCCGGGCTAAGCGGCCTCTCCGGAGGGGGCGTTGACGTCGTCGGGCAGAGCCGCCCGGGCGACGTCGACCAGCGCGGTGAACGCCGCCGGGTCGCTGATCGCAATGTCGGCGAGGTTTTTGCGGTCCACCTCGACACCCGCCGCCTTCAGGCCCTGGATCAGCCGGTTGTAGGTGATGTCGTTGGCACGCGCCGCCGCGTTGATCCGTGCGATCCACAACTTGCGGAACTCGCCCTTACGCGCTCGGCGGTCACGGTACGCGTAGTTCAGTGAATGCAGCTGCTGCTCTTTGGCTTTGCGGTAGAGCCGCGATCGCTGGCCGCGATAGCCTCGCGATGCCTTCAGGACGGTGCGCCGCTTCTTGTGGGCGTTGACTGCCCGCTTTACGCGTGCCATGGATATTCCTACTCTCGTTCGGACGTTATTGGTCAGGTGCCGCGGTCGGCTGGCGATACGGTCAGCCGTTCAGCAGCTTCTTGACCCGCTTGATGTCGTTGGCTGCCACCACCGTGCGGCCATCCAGGCGCCGGGTGCGGGTGGTCGGCTTGTGCTCAAGCAGATGCCGGCGGTTGGCTTTCTGCCGGACGATCTTCCCGGTGCCGGTGCGCCGGAACCGCTTCGAGGCCCCACTGTGGGGCTTGGCCTTGGGCATGTTTCCTCGATTTCTAGGTTCTGCTGTTTTCGCTGGCGAGCTAGTTCGGTGAAGCTTTGGTGTCACCGGTATCTGGCTTCGGTGGCGGCCCGGCTGGCGGTTCACCCGGGTGGCGCGCCCTGGCGCGAGTCTTCGCGCCGCGGTGCGGCGCCAGCACCATCGTCATGTTGCGTCCGTCCTGCTTGGCCGAGGTCTCAATGAATCCATAATCGGCGACGTCGGCGCCCAGCCGCTGCAGCAATCGATAGCCCAACTCGGGCCGCGACTGCTCACGTCCGCGGAACATGATGGTGACCTTGACCTTCGATCCCGCCTCCAAGAAGCGGACCACGTGCCCCTTCTTGGTCTCGTAGTCATGATCGTCGATCTTTGGTCGCAGTTTTTGTTCTTTGACGACGGTCTGCTGCTGGTTCCTGCGGGATTCGCGCGCCTTCTGTGCCGCCTCGTACTTGTACTTGCCGTAGTCCATGATTTTGCAGACCGGCGGTCTGGCGTTCGGGGCAACTTCGACAAGGTCGAGATCGGCGTCCGCGGCGACGCGAAGTGCGTCTTCGATACGCACAATGCCTACCTGCTCCCCACCTGGGCCAATCAATCGGACTTCAGGTACGCGAATGCGCTCGTTGACGCGGGTCTCAGTGCTGATGGGGCCTCCCTCGTTGGCTGCTGTTCCAGTCGCGACAGTTGCCTGGATCCGGTCGGAATCAGCGGTGGAACACACCCAATAATCAGCAAAAAAGCCCTGCACAAGCAGGGCCCAATGCCGACCGATCGCGGCCCAAAGCCGCCTGCGCAGCGCGCAGAACAGGCATTCCGAGATGCCTGTGACCGGACCGCTGAGCCTTGAGAAAGCGTTCAACGATCTCGTGGCTTGCGGTGGGAGTGGGACTCCACTTAACTGTCCCTGGCCTTCGCCGGGATGGTCGCAGCGTCCAGTCTAACAGCCATGACGCGTCATCCGGTCAACCAGCCGGCTTCGGCTGCGGCCGTTACGCGCCAATCCGGTCCGACAATTGGCTGCATCGCCGGGAATTTCCCGGCTTTTCGGAATATCCTCGCGGTCTGTGACACTCACTAAGCCTCGCGCGGCGCGTAGGCCGAACTCCCGGTATCACTGGGTTCCCGCGGCAGCCGGCTGGACCGTCGGCGTGATCGCGTCCCTGTCGCTACTCGCCAGTGTGTCGCCGTTGATTCGATGGATCATCAAGGTTCCGCGCGAGTTCATCAACGACTATCTGTTCAACTTCCCCGACACCAGCTTCGCCTGGTCCTTTGTGCTGGTATTGCTGGCCGCCGCGTTGACGGCGCGCAAACGCATTGCCTGGTTGGTTTTGCTGGCAAATATGGGCATTGCCGCGGTCGTCAACGTGGCCGATATCGCCGCGGGCGGCAACACCGCGGCCGAGATCCTGGGCGAGAACCTCGGATTCGCCGTGCACGTCGTGGCAACTGTCGTTCTGTTGCTGGGCTATCGGGAGTTCTGGGCGAAGGTCCGCAAGGGCGCGTTGTTCAGGGCGGCGGCGGTGTGGCTCGCCGGCGCGGTGGTCGGAATCCTGGCGTCATGGGGGCTGGTCGAACTGTTCCCCGGATCGCTTGCGCCGGAAGAGCGGTTGGGTTACGTGGCCAACCGGGTGGTCGGATTCGCCCTCGCCGATCCCGATCTGTTCACGGGCAGGCCGCACGTCCTGCTCAACGCGATCTTCGGGTTGTTCGGGGCGTTCGCTCTGATAGCTGCCGCGGTCGTCTTGTTCCTATCGCAGCGGGCCGACAATGCGCTGACCGGAGAGGACGAATCCGCTATCCGCGGGCTACTGGAGCTATACGGGAAGAACGACTCCCTGGGCTATTTCGCCACCCGGCGCGACAAGTCGGTGGTATTCGCACCCAGCGGCCGCGCGTGTATTACCTATCGCGTCGAGGTCGGCGTCTGCCTGGCCAGCGGCGACCCGATAGGTGACCCCAGGGCATGGCCGCAGGCCGTCGACGCCTGGCTACGGCTGTGCCAGACCTATGGCTGGGCACCCGGTGTTATGGGCGCCAGTTTGCAAGGGGCCCAGACATATCGCGAAGCGGGACTGAACGCACTCGAGCTGGGTGACGAGGCGATCCTGCGGCCAGCCGATTTCAAGTTGTCCGGCCCCGAGATGCGGGCGGTGCGCCAGGCTGTGACGCGGGCCCGCCGGGCGGGTTTGACGGTGCGCCTCCGACGGCATCGCGACATTTCCGAAGACGAGATGACGCAAACCTGCACGCGTGCGGATGCCTGGCGAGACACCGAAACCGAGCGTGGCTTCTCGATGGCGCTGGGCCGCCTCGGCGACCCAGCGGACTCCGACTCCCTGCTGGTGGAGGCCATAGATCCGCAGAACCAGGTGGTGGCGATCCTGTCGCTGGTGCCGTGGGGAACCACCGGTGTCTCCCTGGATTTGATGCGTCGTTCTCCGCAATCCCCTAACGGCACCATCGAACTCATGGTCAGCGAGCTCGCCTTGCACGCTGAGAGCCTTGGTATCAGTCGTATTTCGCTGAACTTCGCGATGTTTCGCGCAGCCTTCGAGCAGGGCGCCCAACTCGGCGCCGGCCCGATCGCCCGGTTATGGCGGGGGCTGCTGATTTTCTTCTCCCGATGGTGGCAGCTCGAGACGCTCTACCGGTCGAACATGAAGTACCAACCCGAATGGGTACCGCGCTACGCCTGCTACGAAGACGCCCGAGTGATTCCCCGGGTGGGCGTCGCCTCGGTGATCGCAGAGGGTTTCCTCGTGCTGCCATTCAGTCGGCGCGACAGAGTACACACCGGGCATCATCCGGCCGTACCCGAGCGGTTGGCGGCCACCGGCCTATTGCACCGCGACGGCTCGGCACCGGACGTGAGCGAGCTGCGGCAAGCGGACCTCACGAATGGCGACGAGGCCGAACGCCGCCTGCCCGAGCAGGTGCGAGTTCGGTTCAACAAGCTAAAGAAGCTGCGGGACAGCGGCATTGACGCCTATCCCGTAGGCCAACCGCCCAGTCACACGGTCGCACAGGCGTTGGACGCAGACGACCAGGCCAGTGTCTCGGTGTCCGGACGCATCCTCCGAATACGGAACTACGGCGGGGTGTTGTTCACCCAGCTACGCGACTGGTCAGGCGAAATGCAAGTGCTGCTGGACAATTCACGTCTGGAACAGGGCCGCACCACGGACTTCAACGCGACGATCGATCTGGGTGACCTGGTGGAGATGACCGGGCACATGGGTGCCAGCAAGACCGGAACTCGGTCGTTAATCGTCAGCGGCTGGCGCCTGATCGGTAAGTGCTTGCGGCCGTTGCCAAATAAGTGGAAGGGGCTGCTCGACCCCGAAGCCCGGGTCCGGACCCGCTATGTGGACCTCGCGGTCAACGTCGAGTCCCGTGCGCTGATCACGGCTCGCAGCAGCGTGTTGCGCGCCATCCGCGAGACGCTGTTCGCCAAGGGATTCATCGAAGTCGAAACGCCGATCCTGCAGCAGGTGCACGGCGGAGCCACCGCCCGACCGTTCGTCACTCACATCAACACCTATTCCATGGACCTGTTCCTGCGCATCGCACCAGAGCTCTACCTCAAGCGCCTATGCGTCGGAGGCGTGGAGCGGGTTTTCGAGCTCGGCCGCGCCTTTCGCAACGAAGGTGTCGATTTCAGCCACAACCCGGAGTTCACCCTGCTGGAGGCCTATCAAGCGCATGCCGACTACCTGGAGTGGATCGACGGCTGCCGCGAACTCATCCAGAACGCCGCTCAGGCCGCCAACGGGGCGCCCATCGCGATGCGGCCCCGGACTGACAAAGGCTCCGACGGCACCCACGACCGCCTCGAACCGGTCGACATCTCCGGCGTATGGCCGGTGCAGACGGTCCATGATGCGATTTCCGAAGCGCTCGGTGAACGCATCGACGCCGACACCGGCCTACCGACTCTCCGCAAGCTATGCGACGCCGTTCACATTCCCTATCGCGCCCAGTGGGATGCTGGCGCGGTGGTGCTGGAGCTCTACGAACACCTCGTCGAGTGCCGCACCGAACAACCGACGTTCTACATCGATTTTCCGACGTCGGTGTCGCCGTTGACTCGGCCGCATCGCAGCCAGCACGGTGTCGCCGAGCGTTGGGACCTGGTCGCTTGGGGCATCGAGCTGGGCACCGCCTACAGCGAGCTCACCGATCCGGTGGAGCAGCGGCGCCGCCTGCAGGAGCAATCCCTGCTGGCCGCCGGTGGAGACCCCGAGGCGATGGAGCTCGACGAAGACTTCCTGCACGCCATGGAATACGCCATGCCGCCCACCGGCGGCCTGGGCATGGGCATTGACCGGGTGGTCATGCTGATCACTGGACGCAGCATTCGCGAAACACTGCCCTTTCCGCTGGCAAAACCGCATTAACCGGAGCCGGTGCGCCCCAACCGGATCACAGGAACCCCCAAGAAATCACCGCTCCAAATGGCTCAGAATGGACTGGTGACCGCGTCAACGCCGCCAGCCGCGACGCAGCTGTTGGCAGCAAGTCACACATCGCTGATGCACGGCTGGGTACCGATCACCGTCCAGGTTGTGACCGTGGTCGTGCTGGCGCTGGCGGTTGGGTGGCGCTCCCGGCACTGGCGGCGACGCTGGCTGCCGACCGCCGCCGCTATCGGAGGCACCCTGGCCTGGGGGACGCGCTGTTACGTCGCCGGCGACGGCCTGGCCAACGAACCGCCGCCGAGCGCGCTGTGCGTCTGGGTCGCGTTGACCGGTGCGGCCGCGGCGGTACTGATCGTGGGCTGGCGCAGCGCGCGGTGGTGGCGCCGTGGCGCATCTCTGCTCGCCGTGCCCCTCTGTCTGCTCAGCGCGACCTTGATGCTCAACCTGTGGGTTGGTTACTTCCCGACCGTGCAGGCCGCGTGGAACCAACTCACCTTCGGCCCGCTGCCGTACCAGACGGATCAGGCCAGCGTTGCCGCGATGGCCGACGAGGGGACGCGGCCGGCGCACGGCAGCCTGCTTCCGGTGCTGATCCCGTCCGACGCATCGCACTTCAAGCATCGCGGCGAACTGGTGTACCTGCCGCCCGCTTGGTTCGCCCGGGAGCACAACTCACGTGCTGGGAATCCTCCGCCGCCGCGGCTGCCGGCGGTGATGATGATCGGCGGCCAGTTCAACACACCCGCCGATTGGGCGCGAGCCGGCAACGCGGTGAAGACGATCGACGACTTTGCGGTCGCGCACAATGGCAATGCTCCCGTCCTGGTCTTCGTGGACTCCGGCGGTGCCTTCAACAACGACACCGAATGCGTCAATGGACGGCGTGGCAACGCGGCCGACCACCTAACCAGAGATGTTGTGCCCTATATGGTCTCGAAATTCGGTGTCAGTCCCGAGGAGACCAACTGGGGCATAGTGGGCTGGTCGATGGGTGGGACCTGCGCGGTAGATCTGACCGTCATGCACCCCACACTGTTCAGCGCGTTTGTCGACATCGCCGGTGATCTGTACCCGAATGCGGGAAACAGGACGCAAACCATCAGCAGGCTGTTCGGCGGCAACGAAGACGCCTGGGCGACATTCGACCCGACCACGGTGATCACCCGGCATGGTCGCTACACCGGAATTTCCGGTTGGTTCGCGATCTCTACGCCGGGCCCGCCGTCACCCGGAAACTCGATCGCCGACACCCCCACGATGCGTCTGGCCGGTCGGGATGCCGCTGCCAACCCAGGCAACCAGACAGCCGCCGCCAACGCACTGTGCGCGATCGGGCGTGCCAACGGCATCGACTGCGCGGTAGTCGCCCAACCGGGCAAGCACGACTGGCCATTCGCGGATCGGGTTTTCGCGGCGACGCTGCCATGGCTGGCCGGCCAGCTGGCCACCCCGGGGGTGCCCAGGATTCCGTTGCCGGGCACGCCTGCGGCGCAGCAATCGCAGTAGCGTGGCAGCATGCCAGACGAACCGACACCTCCGGAGGCCACGACACCGAATTCGGAGTCCGATCCCGGGTACGACAGGGCGGGCGTACCGACCTTCGAATCCGTCCGCGAGAAGATCGAAACCCGATACGGAACGGCTCTGGGTGCAACGGAACTCGATACCGAGAGCCCAGCAGGCCGCCAGGTCGAAGATCAGTACGAGGAACGGCAGCGCGCAGCAGCCGAGCGCCTCGCGCGGATCCGTGAGTCGATGCGCACCGATGAGTGAGATCGCACCCAGGTTTGCCGGTGGTAGTTCGCGAGGTACAAACCACACCCCCGCTTTTCGGGGGCGTGTCGGGTGCTTGGGTTAAATGTCGCGACGAACTCAGGCGCTGACTTTTCGGCGCCCATTGGGCCGCGGTGAGTTCGCCGGCGCTCTCCCGTCGCCGACGACCTCGGCGAGAAACTTCCCGGTGTAGCTCGCCGGTACCGCGGCAACACCTTCCGGGGTGCCCTGGGCGACGATGGTTCCACCGCCGGCACCACCCTCCGGGCCCATGTCGATGATCCAGTCCGACGTCTTGATCACGTCGAGGTTGTGTTCGATGACGATCACGGTATTACCTTTGTCGACAAGACCACTGATCACGCTGAGCAGCTTTCGGATGTCGTCGAAATGCAACCCGGTGGTGGGCTCGTCGAGGATGTAGATCGTTCGTCCGGTGGAGCGCTTCTGCAACTCGGACGCCAGCTTCACCCGCTGTGCCTCACCACCGGACAGCGTCGGTGCCGGCTGGCCGAGCCGGACGTAGCCCAGGCCGACTTCGACCAGGGTGCGCAGATAGCGGTGAATGCCGGTGATCGGCTCGAAGAACTCCGCCGCTTCCTCGATCGACATGTCCAGCACCTCTGAAATGGTCTTGCCCTTGTAGTGCACCTCGAGGGTTTCCCGGTTGTAGCGGGCCCCCTGACACACTTCGCACGGCACATACACGTCGGGCAGGAAGTTCATCTCGATCTTGATGGTGCCGTCGCCGGTGCACGCTTCGCAGCGACCGCCCTTGACGTTGAATGAAAATCGGCCGGGCTGGTAGCCACGAACTTTCGCCTCGGTTGTGGCCGCGAACAGGGTGCGGATCTTGTCGAAGACCCCGGTGTAGGTGGCCGGGTTGGAGCGCGGCGTGCGGCCGATCGGCGATTGGTCGACCCGCACCAGCTTGTCCAGGTGATCCAGCCCGGTGACCCGGGTATGCCGGCCCGGGACCTGCCGGGCTCCATTGAGCCGGTTAGCCAATACCGCGGCCAGGATGTCGTTGACCAGTGTCGACTTGCCTGAGCCGGATACCCCGGTCACCGAGGTCAACACACCTAGCGGAAAAGACACATCGATCCCGCGCAGGTTGTGCTCGCGGGCGCCGACGACGGTGAGTTGGCGCCGTGGGTCGGCCGGACGGCGCATCGCGGGGATCTCAATGCGTTGTGCGCCAGACAGGTAGGCGCCGGTGATCGACCCCTTGTTGCGCAGCAATTCGTCATAGGGTCCGCTGTGCACGATGCAGCCGCCGTGCTCGCCGGCGCCCGGGCCGATGTCGACGATCCAGTCGGCGTGCTCGATGGTGTCCTCGTCGTGCTCGACGACGATCAGTGTGTTTCCCAAATCCCGTAACCGGGTGAGGGTTTCGATTAGACGACGATTGTCGCGCTGGTGCAGACCGATGGACGGCTCGTCGAGCACGTAGAGCACGCCCACCAGGCCGGAGCCGATCTGGGTGGCCAATCGGATACGTTGGGCCTCACCGCCGGACAGGGTGGCCGCCGCGCGGGACAGCGACAGGTACTCCAGCCCGACGTCGAGCAAAAAACCTAGTCGCGACTGAATTTCCTTGAGCACCTGTCCAGCGATCGCCTGCTCGCGCGGACCGAGGGTGAGCGCGTTCAGAAAGTCGGCGCACTCCGCGATCGACAGTTCACAGACCTCGGCGATGGACTTCGCGCCCCGCTCCCCCGCGGCCAGGCTCACCGCCAGGATCTCCGGCTTGAGCCGGGTGCCCGCACACACCGGGCACGGCACGTCCCGCATGAAGCCCTCGTAGCGCTCCTTCATCTGCTCGGACTCGGTCTGGGCCATCTTGCGTTGCAGGAACGCCAGCACACCCTCGAAATCGGCGTAGTACGACCGGGTGCGGCCGTACCGATTGCGGTAACGCACATGCACCTGCTCGTCGGCGCCCTGCAGAATCGCCTTGCGGGCCTTGGCCGGCAGCTTGCGCCACGGCGTGTCCACGTCGAAGCCCAGCGCGTCCCCCAGACCGGCCAACATCCGGGTGAAGTACTCCGCGGTGTGGCCGGTCGACCAGGGCGCCACCGCGCCCTCGGCCAGCGTGCGATCCGGGTCGGGCACCACCAGATCGGGGTCGACCTCCTTGCGGATTCCCAGGCCCGTGCATTCGGGGCAGGCGCCGTATGGCGAGTTGAACGAGAACGACCGCGGTTCCAGATCGTCCACGGCCAGGGCGTGCCCGTTGGGGCAGGCCAGCTTCTCGGAGAATCGCTGCTCGCAGGGATGGTCGGGCCGCTCGTGCCTTGTGTCGTCGGGAAATTCCAGCACCACAATGCCGTCGGCCAGGTTCAGCGCGGTCTCCACCGAATCGGTGAGCCGTTGCTTGGCGGCGGCCTTGACGGTGAGGCGGTCCACCACCACCTCGATATCGTGCTTTTCCTGCTTCTTGAGCTTCGGCGGATCGGCCAGCGGATGCACCACGCCGTCGACGCGCACCCGGCTGTAGCCTTGGGCGTTGAGCTTGTCGAAGAGGTCGGCGAACTCGCCCTTGCGGGTGCGCACCACCGGAGCGAGCACCAGGAATTTGGTGCCCTCGGGCATCGCCAGCACCTGATCGACGATTTGCTGCGGGGTCTGGCGCGCGATCCGCTCACCGCAGATCGGGCAGTGCGGCGTGCCCGCACGCGCGTAGAGCAGCCGCAGGTAGTCGTATACCTCGGTGATCGTGCCGACGGTCGAGCGGGGGTTGCGGTTGGTCGACTTCTGGTCGATGGACACCGCCGGGGAAAGACCCTCGATGAAGTCGACGTCCGGCTTGTCCATCTGCCCAAGAAATTGGCGGGCGTAGGCCGACAGCGACTCAACATAGCGCCGCTGCCCTTCGGCGAAGATGGTGTCGAAAGCCAGCGAGGACTTTCCCGAGCCGGACAGGCCGGTGAAGACGATCAGCGCGTCGCGGGGCAGGTCAAGGTCGACGCCGCGCAGATTGTGCTCACGCGCGCCCTTGACAATCAGGCGATCGGCCACTTACTGCTTACTACCTTTCACGAGGGGTTCCCCTTCACAGACAGAACTCGTTCCCATGCTATGTGGCCATACCGACAAGCAGTCGGGGCCCAGTACCCTGACCGCTATGACTCCCCGGCACGAGCCCCACGACAACTACACCGGCCACGTCGAACCGGGCACCGCGGCTCGTCGCACCCTGCCCGGCGCCACCATCTTGAAGGCGTCGGTGGGCCCGATGGACAACAACGCCTACCTGATCACATGTTCCGCGACCGGGGAAACCCTGATGATTGACGCCGCCAACGACGCCGACATCCTCATCGACCTGATCCGGCGCCACACACCGAAGTTGTCCCTGATCGTGACCAGCCATCAGCATTTCGATCACTGGCAGGCGTTGCAAGCCGTGGCTGCGGCCACCGGCGCGCCGACCGCAGCCCACGAGATCGACGCCGAGCCGCTTCCGGTCAAACCGGACCGTTTGCTGGCCCACGGCGACACCGTACGGATCGGCGAGCTGACGTTCGACGTCATCCACTTGCGCGGCCACACGCCCGGTTCGGTCGCGCTGGCCCTGGGAGGGCCCGCGACCGGCGGGGTGACACAGTTGTTCACCGGCGACTGCCTGTTCCCAGGCGGAGTCGGCAAGACCTGGCAACCCGGCGATTTCACCCAATTGCTGCAGGACGTCACCGCCCGGGTGTTCGACGTGTACGCCGACTCCACCGTCATCTACCCCGGCCACGGAGATGACACGGTGCTGGGTGCCGAACGCCCCAGTCTCGGCGAATGGCGCGAGCGCGGCTGGTAGATCCAACCGGCCTCCCAACCGGCTAAGTGGTGTGCACGATCAGCACGTCGACCTTGGCCCGGCGGGAAACGTTGGCCGGCACCGATCCCAGCAGCCGGCCCGCGATCGTGCTCAGACCGACATTGCCGACGACCAGCAGGTCGGCCTTCACCTCGTCGGCCAGGCTGACCAGTGCGTCAACCGGAGCGCCGACGATCGCCCGATCCTCGACGTTCTTCGCACCTGCGGTGTGCGCCCGTTCCTTGGCGTCATGCAGGATCTCGTAGATCGGGGCGGTGCCCGTCACTTTGTAGCTTTCTTCCTTCAGGATGTCGGCGGCGCGACCGTCCTCATGCTGGGGTAGGTATGCCGACGCGATGATCAACTTGGCGTCTGGACCGGCGATCCGGGCGGCGCGGTCTACCGCTCGCATCGACGAGTCCGAACCGTCCGTTCCTACCACCACGGTCTGATAGGCGCTCATTTACCCTCCCAGGTGTCGGTTGCTACGCCAACCCCAGACAGTATCGCGTTGCCCGATGCGGATAGGTCAGATTAACAACACCGCAGCGGCGTGGCGCAACCCGAAATTGGCCAGTCGGGACGAACCGACCGACAATGTTACCGATGCCATCACGGTTGAATGCTCATACTCAACACGGAAGGCCTTGCTATGCAAGGTCTTCCGCGAACAGCGGCGGGCCACGCGGGCCGTCCGGGGGGTCCGCCCGTCATCGCGCCGCTCGCCCCTGGAAAAGGCCGGTGACCAGGATCATTGGGTGGGCCCTACAGTGACAAACATCATGTCCGTGTCGATGCTTGAGCAACGCCCTCGGCGGGGGGCAGCGGCCATCGCGGCCACGCCCCGGCGTCCGGCCGGCCGGCTGCTCGACCCACTGGCGATCGCCGTGCTGGCCGCGGTCATCAGCGGCGCCTGGGCGAGTAGGCCATCACTGTGGTTCGACGAGGGTGCGACGATCTCGGCTTCAGCCAGCCGGACGCTGCCGGAGCTGTGGAAGCTGCTGGGCCATATCGACGCCGTGCACGGGCTGTACTACCTGCTGATGCACGGCTGGTTCGCCATATTTCCGCCCACGGAGTTCTGGTCGCGGGTTCCCAGTTCTCTGGCCATTGGAGCGGCCGCCGCGGGCGTGGTGGTCTTTACCAAACAGTTGTCCGGACGGACCACAGCGGTGTGTGCGGGTGCCGTTTTCGCCATTCTACCTCGGGTGACGTGGGCCGGGATCGAAGCGCGCTCCTCCGCACTGTCGGTGGCGGCCGCTGTCTGGCTGACCGTACTGCTCGTCACCGCGGTGCGCCGGCACAGCCCGTGGCGGTGGCTGCGGTATGCGCTGATGTTGATGCTGTCAATCTTGGTCAGCATCAACTTGGCCCTGTTGGTACCGGTGTACGCCGCGATGGTGGGGCTGCTGAGGTCCGGGAAATCACGCAAATCGCCCGTGCTCTGGTGGACGGGCGCCACCGCGGGCGCGCTCGGCGCCATGACACCGTTCGTGCTGTTCGCCCACGGCCAGGTTTGGCAGGTCGGGTGGATCGCAGGATTGAACAGAAACGTCGTTCTCGACGTCGTGCACCGGCAGTATTTCGATCACAGCGTCCCGTTCGCCATCCTCGCGGGCGTCATCGTCGTTGCCGGCATCGTGGCGCACCTGGCCGGGGCGCGCGGGCCCGGTGGCGAAACTCGCCGGCTCGTGCTCGTTAGCGTGGGGTGGATCGTCATTCCCACCGCCGTCGTCCTGATCTACTCGGCGACCGTCGAACCGATCTATTACCCGCGCTATCTGATCCTCACCGCTCCGGCGGCAGCCGTGGTCCTGGCGGTTTGCATCGTCACCATCGCCCGCACGCCGCGGTTTGTCGTCGGCGTTTTGGTGCTGTTGGCCGTCGCCGCGATTCCGAACTACTTCTTCACGCAGCGCGGGCCATACGCGAAAGAGGGCTGGGACTACAGCCAGGTGGCCGACGTCATCGGCGCCCATGCCAAGCCGGGGGATTGTCTGCTGGTGGACAACACCGTGCCCTGGCGGCCCGGGCCCATCCGCGCACTGCTCGCCGCCCGTCCGGCGGCGTTTCGGTCACTGATCGACGTGGAGCGCGGCTTCTACGGACCCAAGGTCGGCGCTTTGTGGGATGGTCACGTCGCTGTATGGCTGACAACGGCCAAGATCAACAACTGCCCCACGCTGTGGACCATATCCAACCGAGACAAGTCACTGCCCGATTACCAAGTCGGACAATCGTTGTCGCCGGGAACCGCCCTCGGGCGCGCGCCCGTCTACCGATTCCCGAGCTACCTCGGCTTCCGCATTGTCGAGCGATGGCAATTCCACTACTCGCAGGTCGTCAAGTCAACGCGGTGAGCTGCGGTCGCGATTGGCCGCCTGGGAAGAGGCCCGGTAGGAAGCCAAGACGCCGACGGCGGCCAGCACCGTGAACACCGTGTAGAGCCCCCGAGCAGCGGCCACCTCGCCGCCCTTGGCCGTGTTCACCACCACCCCGGCCAACCCGGCGCCGAAAGCGCCGGCGACCAGCTGCACGATGTTGATCGCCGCGGCCGCCGCGCTGCTCTCGGCCGGATCGTCGACCGAGTCCATCGCGCGCACCGTCAGATGCGGCCAGGAAACCCCGATACCGGTCCCGATGATCAGCAATGCCAGCGCCCACAGCGCGACTACTCCGGCGGGCGCATCGGCGCGCTGGGTGACCGCGCCCAGCGCCAGCCCAGACGCCATCACGAGCGGGGCGACCGCCACGACATGCCCGACGACTCGAGGACTCGTCAGCGACGCGCTGGCGACCTCGCCGACCGTCCAGCCGACCGCCAGCGCGGCACCCAAGAAACCTGCCGCAACTGGGGTCAGGTGTCCCAGTCGTTGACCGAACAACGGCACATAGGTATCGACCATCGCGGCGATCATCTGCACCGACATCGTCAGGTAGATCCATTTCAAGGGTCCGGAGCCAAATACGCTGGGCGGCAACACCGCCGCGTGCATTCGCCAGTCGACCACCACAAACAACCCGACCAGTAGTGCGCTGGCGGCCAGCAGCCCGGCTGTCTGGACGAGGTAACGGGGAAGCGCGGCGACACTGACCGCCAGCGCCGCAGCCCCGATCAGCAGCAGCGACCACACCGGAACCTTGCGTGGGGTGGCCACCGGCGTCGCACCGACCCGCCCGGTGTCCAGCGCGAGCGGGACCAGCACAGCCATCAGCGCGGTCACCAGCGCCATCACGCCAAACGCCCACCGCCACAGCCCGAACTGCGCGAAAAGGCCTCCCGTCGCCGGTCCGATCAGCGTCGCGACCCCCCACATCGCCGACACCAGTGCTGAGCCACGGGTCCACAGCGATTTGGGCAGGGTCGAGTTGATCAGCGCGTAGCCCAGGCCGGCCAGCAGCCCACCGGCCATTCCTTGCAGGGTGCGCCCGGCTATCAGAATCTCCATGCTCGGGGCCGCCGCGCACACCAGGCTGGCGACGCCGAAGACGGCCAGCCCCATCAGATACGAGGAGCGGGCCCCGACGCGCAGCAGCATCACGTTGACGGTGGTCGCCGCCACCACCGATCCGACCAGATACAGGGTCGTCACCCACGCGTATAGCCGGCTGCCCCCGATGTCGGCGATGGTGCTCGGCAGCAGGCTGATGGTCAGAAACTCGTTGGTGGCGTACAGCGCGACGCCACCGGCCAGCACGGTGGACGTCCCCAGATACCTGCTCAGTAGCTCCCGCCAACTGCCGGTTTCGCCGGTGGCTTCGGTCACTTCAGCCCGGCCGCGTCCATCCCGCGCAGCTCCCTCTTGAGGTCGGCGATCTCGTCGCGGAACCGGGCGGCAAGCTCGAATTGCAGGTCGCGTGCGGCGGCCATCATCTGCTCGGTGAGGGCGTTGATCAGGTCTGCCAGCTCGGCGCGCGGCATGGCGGAGGTGTCGCGGCCCTCTAACACGCCGGCGCTCACCGCGCGGCCGGGCTCGCCTGGGGCGCGCCGGCCGCGCGACGCGTTGCGCCCGGACCCACCGATCGGGATGGACCCGGTGGCCTCGGTATCGTCGGCTTCGCGGTAGACCTGGTCGAGGATGTCGGCAATCTTCTTGCGCAGCGGCTGCGGGTCGATCTCGTTGGCCGCGTTGTAGGCGATCTGCTTTGCCCGTCGCCGTTCGGTTTCGTCGATGGCTTCGGTCATCGAGTCGGTGATCTTGTCGGCGTACATGTGCACTTCACCGGAAACGTTGCGTGCGGCGCGGCCGATGGTTTGGATTAGGCTGCGCGTCGACCGCAGGAATCCCTCCTTGTCGGCGTCGAGGATCGACACCAGCGACACCTCCGGCAGGTCCAGGCCCTCGCGCAGCAGGTTGATCCCGACCAGCACGTCGTAGTCGCCGAGCCGGAGCTGGCGCAGTAGCTCCACCCGGCGCAGCGTGTCGACCTCGGAGTGCAGGTAGCGCACCCGGATTCCCATCTCGAGCAGGTAGTCGGTGAGGTCTTCGGCCATCTTTTTGGTCAGCGTCGTCACCAGCACCCGTTGGTCGGCGTCGGCGCGCTTGCGAATCTCGCCGATCAGGTCGTCGATCTGACCCTTGGTAGGTTTGACCACCACTTTCGGATCCACCAGGCCGGTCGGCCGGATCACCTGTTCGACGAACTCTCCACCGGTCTGGCTGAGCTCATACGGTCCCGGTGTTGCCGACAGGTACACCGTCTGCCCGATCCGGTCCGCGAACTCCTCCCAGGTCAGCGGTCGGTTGTCACACGCCGACGGCAGCCGGAAACCGTACTCCACCAGATTGCGCTTGCGCGAGATGTCGCCCTCGTACATGCCGCCGATCTGGGGCACGGTGACATGTGACTCGTCGATGACGAGCAGGAAATCCTCCGGGAAGTAATCGAGCAGGGTCGCCGGCGGCGTACCCGGTCCCCTGCCGTCGATGTGACGGGAGTAATTCTCGATGCCCGAGCAGAACCCCACCTGGCGCATCATTTCGATGTCGTAGTTGGTGCGCATCCGCAGCCGCTGCGCCTCGAGCAGTTTGCCCTGGCTTTCGAGGTCGGCGAGCCGCTCGGCCAGTTCCTCCTCAACGGAACAGAGCGCGTGCGCCATCCGCTCGGGACCGGCCACGTAGTGGGTGGCGGGAAAGATCCGCAGCGAGTCGACCTGGCGGATCACCTCACTGGTCAGTGGGTGCAGGTAGTAGAGCGCCTCGATCTCGTCGCCGAAGAACTCGATGCGAACCGCCAGCTCCTCGTAGGAGGGGATGATCTCCACGGTGTCGCCGCGCACCCGAAACGAACCGCGGGTGAAGGACAGGTCGTTGCGGGTGTATTGCACGTCGACCAGCAGCCGCAGCAAGCCGTCCCGGGGCACCTCGGTGCCAACCGCTACTTCAACCGAGCGATCCAGATAGGACTGCGGCGTGCCCAGTCCATAGATGCACGACACCGAGGCCACCACCACCACATCGCGACGGGACAGCAGCGAAGACGTCGCCGAGTGCCGCAGCCGCTCCACGTCGTCGTTGATGGAACTGTCCTTTTCGATATAGGTGTCGGTCTGGGCTATGTAGGCCTCCGGCTGGTAGTAGTCGTAGTACGACACGAAGTACTCGACTGCATTGTGCGGCAACATCTCTCGCAGTTCGTTCGCCAGCTGGGCGGCAAGTGTCTTGTTCGGCGCCATCACCAGGGTGGGCCGCTGCAGACGTTCGATCAGCCACGCGGTGGTCGCCGACTTACCGGTCCCGGTGGCGCCGAGCAGGACCACGTCGCGCTCCCCCGCCCGGATCCGCCGCTCCAGCTCGTCGATGGCGGCCGGTTGGTCCCCGGCCGGAGCGTGCGGACTGACCACCTCGAAGTGGCCACCGGCCCGCACAATCTCCTCGACGGCGCGGTACTGCGAATGCGCGACCGGATGCTCGGTAGCGAAAGCCATGCCAACCAGGGTAGAACCCGGCACCGACACACCAGATGTCCCCACCGTGCGGCCGAAGTATGGTAACGCCATCCACCCACCGAAGCATGAGACATTCGACCTGGTCGCCCGCACCAACACCGATCCCAAGGGCATAGTGCGAGCAGTCGATGAGTACGCGGTGCACCCGTGGGGGCTCTACCTCGCCCGGCCCACCCCGGGCCGGGCCCAGTTCCACTATCTCGAGTCGTGGCTGCTGCCATCGTTAGGCCTACGCGCCACGGTCTTCTACTTCAACCCGGGCCATGAGCGCGATCACGACTACTACCTCGACGTGGGCGAATACACCCGCGGCCCGACCGTGTGGCGCTCCGAAGACCACTACCTCGACATTGAGGTTCGCGCCGGCAGCGGCGCCGAATTGGCTGATGTCGACGAACTGCTCGATGCGGTGCGCCATGGACTGCTCACCCCGGAGGTCGCCGAACTCGCCGTGCGGCGAGCCGTGACCGCCATTGACGGCTTGGCCCACAATGGCTATGACCTGCAGGCTTGGCTGGCCACCAACGGTATGGGGATCAGCTGGCGTGCCTCTGGGTGATCGGCGCCGCGAAGAAGTTGGCGGAGCGCACCCGACAGGCTACGGCCGCCATCCGACAGCGTCGGCCCACTGCCACGCCCGCCGGTATGCGTCGGTAAACCAGGGCTCCTTGGCCGTGACATAGCGCTCGATGTCTCCGTCCCCACCGGCGTCGGCCCTGCGCTTGACGGCCAGGTAGTCAGCCCGTGCACCGGGGTTGGCTCTCAGCCAGTCGACGAACAGCAGGGCGAACTGCTGATTAGGCCAGCCGTTCACCCGGATATGCACATTTGTCGGCCGACCAGGATCCGCTGAGGCGTGAATGCGCTTGTGCCACAAGGAGGGATCGCCACTGTGCTCATAGCGGCCGACGGTGCTACGGGCATCGGTTTTCGCGGTATCGCGGGTAATGTGCGCGAGGCGCGGGTAACCGGCGTCCAGCAGCGGCTCGGCGAGTTCGTCGGCCACCAGGAGGGATTCGACGGTGACTTGGATATCGATGACGTCCTTGGCATCAAATTCCGGCACCGCGGTCGAACCGATATGGTCGACGCTTACCGCGCGGTCCCCGCAGGCGGTCTTCAACCGGGCGACGATGCGGTGGGCCTGGTCCGGCCAGCTCGGATCGGCCGGCACCAGCCGCGCCGGTCCACGGGCGATTTGACCGGTGCTCAGGTTGTGCGCGAACGGCAGTATCCGGTTGTGCCACACGTCGCGGGCTCGCTCGACGAAATCCGCTGGGCTGCTTGAGTTGTCCAGCCAGACATCGGCGACCGCACGGCGTTGCTCGTCGGTCGCCTGCGCGGCGATCCTGGCCTTGGCGTCGGCTTCGGACATGCCACGTTGCTCGACCAACCGTCGCACGCGCACTTCGACGTCGGCATGCACCACGATAACCAGCGGGAACAACGGGGCCATCCCGGATTCCACGAGCAGCGGAATGTCTTCCACCACAACGGCGTCCCCAGAGACCGCTGCGATGATCTCCGCACGGCGGCGGGCCACTAGCGGATGCACGATCCCGTTGAGCTTGCCACGCGCGCCGTCGTCCCGAAAAGCTTTGGCAGCCAAAGCTGGCCGGTCCAGTGAGCCGTCTGGTTGCAGGATGTCGGCACCGAACGCTTCGACCAGCGCAGCCAGCCCTTCGGTGCCCGGTTCGACCACCTCACGTGCCAGGACATCCCCGTCGACAACTATCCCGCCACATTGTGCGAACGTGGTGGAAAGTGCCGATTTCCCCGCGCCGATGCCACCGGTCAGCCCGATGCGTAGCATCCGCTAACGCGTCACTATGCGCTGCCGGCTAGCTTCTCGCGCAGAGCGGCCAGTTGGGCGTCGCTGGCCAGCGACCCACTCGCGGCCTTTTCCGACGACGCGCTGCCGCTCGACGACTGGTCGCCGCCGCTGCTTCCGGCCGCTTCCGCCGCGGCGAACTTCTCCATCTGGGTGGTGTGCATCTTGTGCCGACGTTCGGCCTCGGCGTAGCGGGCTTCCCATTCGGCGCGCTGGGTGTCGAATCCTTCCAACCATTCGTTGGATTCGGGGTCGAAGCCCTCGGGGAAGATGTAGTTGCCCTGTTCGTCGTAGCTGTCGGCCATGCCGTACTTCGCCGGGTCGAACTCCTCGGTGTAGTCCTCGTTGGCCTGCTTGAGCGACAAGGAAATCCGGCGACGCTCCAGGTCGATGTCGATGACCTTGACCATCGCGTCGTCGCCGACGGCAACCACCTGGTCGGGCACCTCGACGTGGCGCTCGGCAAGTTCGGAAATGTGCACCAGGCCTTCGATGCCCTCCTCGACGCGGACGAACGCACCGAACGGGACAAGCTTGGTGACCTTGCCCGGCACGATCTGCCCAATGGCGTGGGTGCGGGCGAAGTGCCGCCACGGGTCTTCCTGGGTTGCCTTGAGTGACAACGAAACCCGCTCGCGGTCCATGTCGACGTCGAGCACCTCGACGGTGACTTCGTCGCCGACCTGGACCACCTCGGACGGATGGTCGATGTGCTTCCAGGACAGTTCGGAGACGTGCACCAGACCGTCCACCCCGCCGAGATCGACAAACGCGCCGAAATTGACGATGGAGGAGACCACGCCCTTGCGGATGGCGCCCTTCTGCAGCTGGTTGAGGAACTCGCTGCGCACCTCGGACTGGGTCTGTTCCAGCCAGGCCCGCCGCGACAGCACCACGTTGTTGCGGTTCTTGTCCAGCTCGATGATCTTGGCTTCGATCTCCTTGCCGATGTAGGGCTGCAAGTCGCGGACGCGACGCATCTCGACCAGCGAGGCGGGCAGGAAGCCGCGCAGCCCGATGTCGAGGATCAGGCCACCCTTGACGACCTCGATGACCGTCCCCTTGACGGCCTCGTCCTTCTCCTTGAGCGCCTCGATGGTGCCCCAGGCACGCTCGTACTGCGCGCGTTTCTTGGAGAGGATGAGCCGGCCCTCTTTGTCCTCCTTGGTGAGAACCAGGGCCTCGACCTCATCGCCGACCGAAACGACCTCGTTGGGGTCGACGTCGTGCTTGATGGAGAGTTCCCGGGCGGGGATGACACCTTCGGTCTTGTAGCCGATGTCGAGGAGCACCTCGTCTCGGTCCACTTTGACGATGGTGCCTTCGACGATGTCGCCATCGTTGAAGTATTTGATCGTTTTGTCTATTGCGGCGAGAAAGTCCTCGCTGGAACCGATGTCGTTGACGGCTACTTGCGGCGAGGTGACGGCGGGACTCGGCATGTTGTTGGGTTGCTCCGGACAGGTTTGGTCGTAGGGACAAGTTGGGATTTACCTGTCGAGGCTACTCGACGGTGTACACGCTGGACAAACCCGCGCCTGCCTCAGCCGAGAATCCGCGCGTGTGGCGGCGTGGTGCGCGGCGCTGTGTAAACCGGTTTGACTGGTCGGCGATACTCCGGTCATGCAGCATTTGGTCCATGTCCTGCCGGCATTCCTGCTGGCATGCATCGTTCTCGCCGTTCTGCCCGGTCCCGCCACCGCGTTATTCCTGCACCGCTCGGTCCGCGACGGTCGTCCGTCGGGACTGGCGGCCGTTGTCGGCAACGAAATCGGGTTGTTGGGCTGGACCCTGGCCGGCGGCGCCGGGCTGTCGGTATTGCTGATGGCCAACCACGCGCTGTCGGTGGCGCTGCATGTCATCGGGGCGGTGATCCTGATCTGGCTCGGCATCAGCGCCTGGCGTCACGCGCAGCACCGAACCGACGTCGAGGTACCCATCGCGCCCCGCGGCAGGACACCAGGCGCGGCATTCCGTGCATCGTTGGTGTCGATCGCCGCCAACCCGAAAGCGGCCACGTTCGGGATCGTGGTGTTGCCGCAGTTCCTGCCGTCCAGCGGTTCGGTACTTCCCACGCTTTTCGTGTTGGCGGCCA
Source organism: Mycobacterium decipiens (assembly GCF_963853665.1). NCBI lineage: Bacteria > Bacillati > Actinomycetota > Actinomycetes > Mycobacteriales > Mycobacteriaceae > Mycobacterium > Mycobacterium decipiens. Next base: position 2,372,699 of record NZ_OY970459.1, on the reverse strand, counting down.
TTCAGCTTGTGGTCGACACCGCGTGGTGTGTCGGCGTCGTGCTCGCCGCCGATCGGGCCCGCGAAATCCTTGCCAGGGTGCACGTGCGCCGGCGCATCGAACGCACGCTCGGCGCCGTCCTGCTGGCCTTGGGCGTCGGCGTGGCCGCCGACACCCGCTAGTGCGCAGCGGCGTCCCAGCTGCGGCCGTAGCCGACCGAAACCTCCAGCGGGACGTCAAGCGGGTAGGCGCCGCCCATTTTGTCGCGCACCAGCGCCTCCACCCGCTCCCGTTCGCCGGGTGCGATTTCGAAAAGCAGCTCATCGTGTACCTGCAGCAGCATGCGCGAGGCCAGCTTTGCCTCTCTGAGCGCCTTGTCGACCTCGATCATGGCCACCTTGATGATGTCGGCCGCGCTGCCCTGGATCGGCGCGTTGAGCGCCGCGCGCTCGGCGGCCTCGCGCACCTGGCGATTGCTGCTATCCAGCTCGGGTAGATAGCGCCGACGACCCAGCACCGTCGAGGTGTAGCCGTCCTTGCGGGCCTGTTCGACGACGGCCATCAGGTAGTCGCGCACCCCGCCGAATCGGGCGAAGTACTGGTCCATCTGAACCTTTGCCTCTTCGGTGGAGATCTTCAACTGGGCGGCCAGCCCGTAGGCACTCAGCCCGTAGGCCAATCCGTACGACATCGCCTTAACTCGGCGCCGGAGCTCGCTGGTGACCTCATCGATCGGTACCCCGAATGCGCGGGAGGCGACGAAGGAATGCAGGTCCTCGCCGGTGTTGAACGCTTCGATAAGGCCCTCGTCCCTGCAGAGGTGGGCCATGATCCGCATCTCGATCTGGCTGTAGTCGGCGGTCATCAACTCGGCAAATCGGTCCCCGACCACAAAGGCATCCCGGATCTGCCGGCCCGCGTCGGTGCGGATCGGAATGTTCTGCAGGTTGGGTTCGGTCGACGACAACCGGCCGGTGGCCGCGATCGTCTGGTTGAACGTGGTATGGATCCGCCCATCCGCGCCGACCGCTTGCAGCAAGCCGTCGACGGTGACCTTGAGCCGGGTGACGTCGCGGTGGGTGAGCAGATGCTGCAGAAACGGATGCCCGGTCTTGTCGAACAGCGATTGCAGGGCATCGGCGTCGGTGGTGTAGCCGGTCTTGGTCCGCTTGGTCTTCGGCATGCCCAGCTCGTCGAACAACACCACCTGTAGCTGCTTGGGTGAGCCCAAATTGATCTGCTTGCCGATCACCGCGTATGCCGCTTCGGCGGCGTCGCGGATCTGGTTGCCGAACTGGCTTTGCAGTTCGGTCAACATTGGCAGATCGACGGCGATACCAGCGCGCTCCATGCCCGCCAGCACGTGCTGCACCGGCAGCTCCATCTCGCCCAGCAAAGCGGTGGAGTCGATGCGGGCCAGTTCCACATCGAGCGCGTCGGCTAGGTCCACGACGGCCCGCGCCCGCAGGATCGTCGTTTGGACCGTTTGCTCGTCCACCCCGCCCGACTCGTCCAACTCATCGAGAAGCGAAAGCTGTTGCTGCTCAGGCGTTTCCGCACGCAGCTCGCGACGCAGGTAGCGCACCGAGAGGTCGTCGAGGGTGAAACTGCGCTGCCCCGGCCGCACCAGATAGGCCGCCAGTGCGGTGTCGGAGGTGACACCGTTCAGGGTCCAGCGGCGGCCCGCCAGGTCGTGGATGGCCAGCTTCGCCTCGTGCAGGGCTTTGGGTTTGGCGGGATCGGCCAGCCAGGCCGCCAGGGCGGCATCGTCGGCAGGGGTCGGCGTAGCGGTATCGATGTAAGCGCCTTCCCCGTCGGCCGCGGCGATGGCCAAGGCGGTGGCGTCACCATCGTGGGGTAGGTGGGTACCCACCACGGTCAGGCCCGACCGGCGCCCGTCGGCGGCGTGTTCGGCCAGCCACTGCCCGACCATGCCAGGTTCCAGAGCGCCGCCGCGTACTTCGAACCCCTCGTCGACCTCGGGCACCCGGCCCCCGGCGGCGGCCAGCGTGTCGAACAGCCGGTCGCGCAACACCCGGAACTCCAGGTCGTCGAAGAGCCGGTGAATGTGGTCCCGGTCCCAGGGCTGTAGGCGCAGCGCGTCGGGGGTTTGCGCCAGCGGCACATCGCGAACCAGGTCGGTGAGTTCCCGGTTACGCACCACGTTGGCCAAGTGCGCCCGCAGCGCATCGCCCACCTTGCCGCGCACCGAGTCAACGTTGTCGACCAGCGACTGCAGCGAGCCGTACTCGGCGATCCACTTCGACGCCGTCTTCTCCCCCACGCCGGGAATGCCGGGCAGGTTGTCGCTGGGGTCGCCACGCAGTGCAGCGAAGTCCGGATACTGCGTGGGGGTGAGCCCGTACTTCTCGACGACGGCCGCGGGGGTGAAGCGGGTGAGTTCGCTGACACCTTTGCGTGGGTAGAGCACGGTCACGTCGTCGCTGACCAATTGCAGAGAGTCGCGGTCCCCGGACACCACCAGCACCCGGTAGCCCTGGTTTTCGGCCTGCGTGGCCAGCGTGGCGATCAGGTCGTCGGCTTCGAATCCCGCCTCGGCGAGCACCGTGATGCCAAGTGCGCCCAGTACTTCCTTGGTGATGTCGATCTGGCCGTGGAACTCGTCGGGGGTCGATGATCGGTTGGCCTTGTACTCCGGGTAGCGCTGCAAGCGGAAGGTCTGTCGGGAGACGTCGAACGCCGCGGCGATATGCGTCGGAGATTCGTCGCGCAACAGGTTGATCAGCATGGCGGTGAAGCCGTAGACCGCATTTGTGGTCAGCCCACCCCGGGTTTTGAAGTTCTGGGCGGGCAGCGCGTAGAAGGCGCGGAACGCCAGCGAATTGCCATCCAGCAACATCAGTATCGGCTTGGCGGAATCCTCGCTCACGGGTCACACTCTAGGCACCGGGTGGGACACGCCATCCGCGGCAACCGGCCGCAAAACTGCAACACGTTTCAGTTTCGCGCTCGTGCTGGGTAGGCTGGCCCGGTGCCAAAGGTCACCCACCAAGAACCAGCAATCGAGGGATGGTTCGCCGCCGATGAGGCCGGCAACCCCTACCTGACCGGCAGCAAGTGCCCCCAGTGCGGCACTTACGTTTTCCCGCCCCGGGCCAACAACTGCCCCAACCCAGCCTGTGCAGGCGACGCACTAGAGTCCGTCGCATTGTCGACCCGCGGAAAGCTATGGAGCTACACCGAGAATCGGTACGCCCCGCCGCCTCCCTATCCCTCCCCGGACCCCTTTGAGCCGTTCGCGGTCGCCGCGGTGGAACTTGCCGACGAGGGACTGATCGTGCTGGGCAAAGTGGTGGAGGGCACGCTGGCCGCCGATTTGAAGGTCGGCATCGAGATGGAGCTGACTACCATGCCGCTGTTCACGGACGAAGACGGCGTGGCGCGCATCGTCTACGGATGGAGGATCGCGCGCGCCGGCGACGATGCGCAGCCAAGCGATGGGGTGGGGGCACTCCCCCACAAGTGGGAGGTAGCCCCACCCGCTTGCGGGGCAGAGCGGCGGAAATGATGAGCACTCCCGAGCCGGTTTACGTTCTGGGCGCCGGAATGCACCCCTGGGGCAAATGGGGCAACGACTTCACCGAGTACGGCGTGGTCGCGGCGCGGGCCGCGCTGGCGGACGCCGGTTTGGATTGGCGTCAGATCCAATTGGTCGCCGGGGCCGACACCATCCGAAACGGCTATCCGGGATTCGTGGCCGGCGCCACGTTTGCGCAGAAGCTCGGGTGGAACGGTGTACCGGTCAGCTCCAGCTACGCAGCATGCGCCAGCGGCTCCCAGGCCCTGCAGAGCGCCCGCGCGCAGATCTTGGCCGGCTTCTGCGACGTGGCGCTGGTGATCGGCGCCGATACCACACCGAAGGGCTTTTTCGCGCCGGTGGGCGGCGAGCGCCGCAGCGATCCCGATTGGCAGCGATTCCACCTGATCGGGGCCACCAACCCGGTGTACTTCGCCCTGCTGGCGCGGCGACGAATGGATCTCTACGGCGCGACCCTCGAGGACTTCGCGCAGGTCAAGGTCAAGAATTCCCGGCACGGCCGGCAGAACCCGAACGCCCGATACCGCAAGGAGGTATCGGTCGACGACGTGCTGGCCAGCCAGGTGGTGGCCGACCCGTTGCGGTTGCTGGACATCTGCGCCACCTCCGACGGCGCGGCGGCGCTGATCGTGGCCAGCGCGAAGTTCGCCCGGGAGCACCTGGGCTCCCTGAATGGGGTGCCCTCGGTGCGTGCGGTCAGCACCGTCACCCCGCGCTACCCTCAGCACCTGCCCGAATTGCCGGACATCGCAACGGATTCCACCGCGGTCGTGCCCGCACCGGACCGAGTGTTCAAGGATCAGATCCTCGACGCCGCCTACGCCGAAGCCGGTATCGGGCCCGAAGACCTGAGTCTGGCCGAGGTCTACGACCTGTCCACCGCGCTGGAACTCGACTGGTACGAGCACCTCGGGTTGTGCGCAAAGGGTGAAGCCGAAGCGCTGCTGCGCAGCGGCGCGACCAGCATTGGCGGCAAGGTCCCGGTCAACCCTTCCGGCGGGCTGGCTTGCTTCGGTGAGGCCATCCCCGCGCAGGCGATCGCCCAGGTCTGCGAGCTGACCTGGCAGCTGCGCGGTCAGGCCACCGGCCGGCAGGTGGTGGACGCGACGGTCGGCGTCACCGCCAATCAGGGCCTATTCGGCCATGGCTCGTCGGTGATCGTGGCGCGATAGCCCCCGCCCCGCCCCGGGCGCGCCGGCGGACTGCACGCCGGGGACTAGCCGTCTTTAGCGCCTTTAGCGTCTTTGGCGGCGTCCTTCGCGGTGTCCTTGGGTGTGCCAAGAGTTTCCAGAATGACTTCGGCGACCCGCTTCATCGTGGTCCGCCGGTCCATGGCGGCACGCTGAATCCACTTGAACGCGTCCGGCTCGGTCATACCTTGGTGGGCCTGCAGCAGGCCCTTGGCGCGTTCCACCAGCTTGCGGGTTTCCAGCCGGTCAGACAGCGTCGCCACTTCGCCCTCCAGCGCGGTGATCTCACTGAACCGGCTGAGCGCCAGCTCGATGGCCGGAATCAGGTCGCTGATGGTGAAGGGTTTGACCAGGTACGCCATCGCCCCGGCATCGCGCGCACGTTCGACCAGATCGCGCTGGCTGAACGCGGTCAGCACCACGATCGGCGCGATGCGCTTGCTGGCGATCTCGGATGCGGCGTCGATGCCGTCACGGCGCGGCATCTTGACGTCCATGATCACCAGGTCGGGTTTGTGAAGCTCGGCCATTTCGACGGCTTCCTGGCCGTCGCCGGCCTCCCCGACGATGTCATACCCCTCCTCTCGCAGCATCTCGGCTAGGTCCATGCGAATGAGCGCTTCGTCTTCCGCAATCAGGACCCGACGTGGGACAGCGGCATCGGCGTCGATGGTGGGGCCGGTCATGACGGACATTGTGTCGCGAGCGGCCGCGATGGTGAACCTCGGGGGGCGGTGAGTCGGGATACGGCTCCTCTAAAGTAGGAGGCCGGATCAAGCCCTCGTATCCCAACTGGCAGAGGAAACGGACTCAAAACCCGTCCAGTGTGGGTTCGAATCCCACCGAGGGCACCAGGCAGATGCGCGCGGAACACAACCGCCAACTTCGGTAAGCGCCCAGCTAAACGTCACTCAACGGCTAGGCTTTGGTCCGTGGCGGCTGAGAAGCGCGCAACCCAGGCGCAGCGGTCCGGGGGCTCGTCGCGCCGTGCGGATGGTGTCGGATCCGTGCGGGCCGGAAGCCGCGCCCGCAGCCAACACAACGCCGAAACCGAAGCCCGACGGCAGCGCGTGCTTGTCATCATCGCCTTGTCGGCCGCGATCGTGTGTGTCGGCTTTGTGCTCGTGCAACTCGCGATCGGAGCATGGTCATCACAGCTCGAGTGGGTCAATGTCAGCGCAGCGATAGTCTTCGCGATTGTCCCGCTGCTTCGCCGCTTCGGACGCCTAGTTGCGCCACTCACCCTTCTCGGTGCCGCTTACGCATCGGTCTTTGCCAGCTGCTGGGACGTGGGCACCGGCTTGGGCTCGCAGTTCTTTTTCCTGGTGGCGGCATCCCTGGTGGTCCTGCTCCTGGGAATCGAACACATCGTGCTGGCGGTCGGGTTAGCCGCAGTCGCCGCCGGCTTGATCGTCACGCTGGAGTTCCTCGTCCCCAACAACACCGGGCTGGAACCAGCCTGGGTCGAATCACTGGCCTTCGTCCTCACCACCGTCTCCGCCTGCGGGATAGTGGTCGGCGCGATGTGGTTCTCCTTGAGAGACACCGCCCGGGCTGAGGCGGCCATGGAGGCCGAGCATGAGCGCTCCGAGTCCTTGCTCGCCAATATTTTGCCGGCCAGCATCGCCGAACGACTCAAGGAGCCCGGCCAAGAAGTCATCGCTGACAAATACGACGAGGCCTCGGTTCTATTCGCCGACATCGTCGGATTCACCCAGCGGGCCAGCAGCACCGCGCCCACCGACCTGGTGCGGTTCCTAGACCGGCTGTACAGCACTTTCGACGCCCTGATTGACAAGTACGGGCTGGAGAAGATCAAGGTCAGCGGCGATTCCTACATGGTGGTCAGCGGGGTCCCGCAACCGCGGCCCGACCACATACACGCGCTGGCAGACTTCGCACTCGACATGGTCGGCGTCGCGGCTGAACTGAAGGATCCGGACGGCCACCCGGTGGCGCTGCGGGTGGGCCTGGCCACCGGACCCGTGGTCGCCGGCGTCGTGGGTTCGCGCCGATTCTTCTATGACGTATGGGGCGACGCGGTCAACGTAGCGTCGCGGATGGAAACCACCGACACGGTGGGCAAGATTCAAGTCTCCGATGAGGTCTGCGAACGGCTCAGGGACGACTTTGTGCTGGAGGAGCGCGGCTGCATCGAGGTCAAGGGCAAAGGCGTCATGCAAACGTGCTATCTCGTCGGCCGCAAGTCCGTCGAAGGCTCCGACGACCGACTTCCTGAAGGACCGCGCACTGCCCACGTCTGACTTGCGGCACAACCAAATTTGTTGCAGCCCAAGCACAGTGACGCGCTCGTAGGCGCCCACTCCCACCGAGGGCAGCACGCGAAGACCCCAAACAGGCCGCCGAACTCGGTAGACCTTGAGCTAAACGGCTACGCTTTTGACGTGGCGGCTAAGAAGTGCGGCGCCCCACTAGCGTCAGACGCCTCGTCGCGACGCCCGGACTGTGTAGCGGCAGTGCGGGGGCAAACCCGCGCCCCCAGCCAGCACTACGCCGAAGCCGTCGCGCGCCGCCAGCGCATACTCAGCATCACCGCATGGCTGGCGGTGATGGTGAGTGCAAGCTTCATGCTCGTGCAACTGGCCACCGGGTCGTGGTCCTGGCAGGTCGGGCCGATCAACGTTGCCGCCGCGGTAGTCTTCGCGATCGTCCCGCTATTGCACCGCTACGGGGAATTGGTTGCGCCGCTTACGTTTATCGGCGCGGCGTATGTGTCCGTCTTCTGCATCGGCTGGGCCGTGGGCACCGGTTCGGGCACGCAGCTCTTCTTCCTGGTTGGGGCCTGTCTGGTGGTCCTGTTGGTGGGCATTGAGCACATCGCGTTGGCGGGCGGACTGGCGGCGGTCGCCGCGGGCCTGATCATGACGCTGGAGTTCACGGTCCCGCGCGATACCGGGTTGCAGCCGCCGTGGGCCCAGACCCTGGGTTTCGTCCTGACCACCGTCTCCGCGTGCGTGATGGTGGTCGCAACGGTGTGGTTCGCGCTGCGGGATACCGCACGCGCCGAGGAGGCCATGGAGGCCGAATACGAGCGCTCGGAGGCACTGCTGGCCAACATGTTGCCGGCCAGCATCGCCGAGCGACTCAAGGCGCCCGAGCGGCATGTCATCGCCGACAAGTACGACGAGGCCTCGGTCCTGTTCGCCGACATCGTTGGCTTCACCGAGCGCGCCAGCAACACCGCACCGGCCGATCTGGTGCGGTTCCTGGACCGCCTGTACAGCGCCTTCGACGCGCTGGTGGACAAGCACGGTCTGGAGAAAATCAAGGTCACCGGCGACTCTTACATGGTGGTCAGCGGGGTTCCACGACCACGGTCGGACCACGTCCAGGCGCTGGCGGACTTCGCGCTCGACATGGTCGGCGTCGCGGCCGGACTGACGGATCCGCATGGCCGCTCAGTGCCGTTGCGGGTGGGGCTGGCCACCGGACCGGTGGTCGCCGGCGTCGTGGGTTCTCGCCGGTTCTTTTACGACGTATGGGGCGACGCGGTCAATGTCGCGTCCCGGATGGAAACCACCGACTCGGCGGGACAAATCCAGGTGCCCGATGATGTCTACGTGCGCCTGAAGGACGACTTCGTGTTGCGGGAGCGCGGCCACATCAGCGTCAAGGGAAAAGGCGTCATGCGCACTTGGTATCTCCTCGGCCGCAAGGCAACCGCAGATTCTGGTGACGTGCTCGGGGGCGAACCACGCACGGCCCGGGTCTGACCGGCAAGCCTATGCCGGAACCGCCACATGTGTCACACTGCGCCCATGGAACCAAGCCCCGTCATGAGCCCTGTCCCCAGCTTGTTGCCGCATCTATGGAAATCCACCCTGGTATCGGGAATTCTGTCGCTGATCCTTGGCATCCTGGTACTGGCCTGGCCGGGAATATCCATCCTGGTTGCTGCCGTGGCGTTCGGTGTCTACCTCCTGATCACCGGCGTTGCGCAGGTCGCATTCGCGTTCAGCCTGCATGTTTCGGCGGGCAGCCGGATCCTGTTGTTCATCAGCGGTGCCGCCTCGCTCATCCTGGCCGTACTGGCCTTTCGCCATTTCGGTGACGCCGTCCTGCTGCTGGCCATCTGGATCGGCATCGGGTTCATATTCCGCGGCGTGGCCACCACCGTTTCCGCGGTTAGTGATCCGATGCTGCCGGGACGAGGATGGTCGATCTTCGTCGGGGTGATCAGCCTCATTGCCGGCATTGTCGTGATGGCGTCGCCGTTCGAATCCATCTGGATACTGGCGTTGGTCGTCGGCATCTGGCTCGTGGTGATCGGCGCATGTGAGATCGCGTCATCGTTCGCCATCCGCAAGGCATCGCAGACGCTGCACCGGTGACGCTGGCGCGGGCCCGCCCCCGTCTACTACACTTCGTCGTAGCCAATCAGTCGGCCCCGTAGTCCCGGGAGATGACAGATGAATGTCGTCGACATTTCGCGGTGGCAGTTCGGTATCACTACCGTCTACCACTTCATCTTCGTACCGCTTACCATCGGCCTGGCCCCCCTGATCGCCGTCATGCAAACGCTGTGGGTCGTTACCGACAACCCCGCCTGGTATCGCCTCACCAAATTCTTCGGCAAGTTGTTCCTGATCAACTTCGCCATCGGCGTAGCGACCGGGATCGTGCAGGAATTTCAGTTCGGCATGAACTGGAGCGAGTACTCCCGGTTCGTCGGCGATGTCTTCGGCGCCCCGCTGGCCATGGAGGGCCTAGCCGCGTTCTTCTTCGAATCCACCTTCATCGGGCTGTGGATCTTCGGCTGGAGCAGGCTGCCCCGGCTGGTGCATCTGGCATGCATCTGGATTGTCGCAATCGCGGTCAACGTGTCCGCGTTCTTCATCATCGCGGCAAACTCGTTCATGCAGCATCCGGTCGGCGCGCACTACAACCCCGCCACCCGGCGCGCCGAGTTGAACAGCATCACGGCGCTGCTTGCCAATAACACTGCGCAAGCGGCGTTTTTCCACGCCGTCACCGGTGCGCTGCTGACCGCGGGGACCTTCGTCGCCGCGGTGAGCGCCTGGTGGCTGGTCCGTTCGAGTACGGCCCACACCGGCGCCGAAACCCAAGGGATGTATCGGCCCGCCACCATCCTGGGGTGTTGGGTTGCGCTGGGGGCCACCGCCGGTTTGTTCTTCACCGGCGACCACCAAGGCAAGCTGATGTTCCAGCAACAACCGATGAAAATGGCTTCGGCGGAATCGCTGTGCGACACCCAAACCGATCCGGACTTCTCCATCCTCACGGTCGGCAGGCAGAACAACTGCGACAGCCTCACCCGTGTCATCGAGGTGCCCTACGTGCTGCCGTTCCTCGCCGAAGGCCGGACCAGCGGCGTCACGTTGCAGGGTGTCCGCGATCTGCAGCGGGAGTACCAACAGCGCTTCGGACCAAACGACTACCGGCCCAACCTGTTCGTCACCTACTGGTCGTTCCGCATGATGATCGGGTTGATGGCGATCCCGGTTCTGTTCGCGTTGGTTGCGCTCTGGCTCACCCGTGGCGGCCGGATCCCCGATCAGCGGTGGTTCTCCTGGCTGGCGCTGCTGACCATTCCCGCTCCTTTCCTGGCTAACAGCGCCGGGTGGGTGTTCACCGAGATGGGTCGCCAGCCCTGGGTCGTCGTCCCCAACCCGACCGGCGATCAGCTGGTTCGACTCACCGTCACACAAGGCGTCTCGGATCACGCCGCCCCGGTGGTCGTCACCTCCCTAGTGACGTTCACCCTGGTCTACGCGACGCTCGCGGTCATCTGGTGCTGGCTACTCAAGCGCTACATCGTCGAAGGTCCCCTGGAACACGACGCCGAACCGGCTGCGCCCGCGTCTCCCGGCGCCGACGAGGTGGCGCCACTGTCTTTCGCCTACTGACCCGAGAGGAGCTGACCGGTGGGACTCCAAGAATTGTGGTTCGGTGTCATCGCGGCGCTGTTCGTCGGTTTCTTCATCCTGGAGGGTTTCGACTTCGGCGTGGGCATGCTGATGAAGCCGTTCGCACACGTCGGCGTCGGTGATCCGGAGACCCACCGACGCACGGCACTCAACACCATCGGACCGGTCTGGGACGGCAACGAAGTCTGGCTGATCACTGCCGGCGCAGCCATATTCGCCGCGTTTCCCGGCTGGTATGCGGCTGTGTTCTCCACGCTGTATCTACCGCTGCTGGCGATCCTGTTCGGCATGATCCTGCGCGCCGTCGCCATCGAATGGCGCGGCAAGATCGACGACCCGAAATGGCGGGCCGGGGCGGACTTCGGGATCGCGGCGGGATCCTGGCTGCCCGCTGTGCTGTGGGGTGTGGCGTTCGCCGTTCTGGTTCGCGGACTCCCGGTGGACGCGACCGGCCATGTTTCCCTGTCGATCGGCGACGTGCTCAATGCCTACACGCTGCTGGGCGGTTTGGCCACGGCCGGGCTGTTCCTGCTCTACGGTGCGGTGTTCGTCGCTTTGAAAACCTCCGGGCCGATCCGCGACGATGCGTATCGATTCGCTGCGTGGCTGTCGCTTCCAGTGACGATACTGGTTGCGGGCTTTGGACTTTGGACGCAGTTGTCGTACGGCAAGGACTGGACCTGGCTGGTGCTGGCGGTGGCGGTGTTCGCGCAGGCGGCGGCGGTGGTATTGGCGTGGCGGCGCACATCAGACGGCTGGGCGTTCGTATGCACATTGGTGGTGGTGGCGGCCGTGGTGGTGCTGCTGTTCGGCGCGCTGTACCCGAACCTGGTGCCCTCAACGCTGAGTCACCAGTGGAGCCTGACGATCTACAACGCGTCATCGACCCCCTACACCCTCAAGATCATGACTTGGGTGACGGCGTTCTTCGCGCCACTGACGGTGGCGTACCAGGCATGGACGTATTGGGTTTTCCGGCAACGGATCTCAACCGAACGGATACCGCCGCCCATCGGTTTGGCGAGGCGCGCGTCCTGACCACCAAGGCCTCGAAAGCGCGGGCGCCCCTGGATCCCCGACTGTGGCGGGCATCGGCCGCGTTGCGCCGCTATCTGGCCAGCACGGTGGCCTGCGGCGTCGGAATCTCCGGCTGCGCGGTCGGCTCGGCGATCGTGCTGGCGAGCATCGTCGCCGGCGTCGTTCCCGACCCCGCCGACCCCGGGATGTCCAGCCTGCGCGGCTGGCTGGGACCGCTATCAATCCTGTTGGCGCTGTGGGGGCTACGTGCCACGATGCAGTGGCTACAGGCACGCCTGGCCCAGCGCGGTGCCAGCGCAGTGATCGCCGAGCTGTCCGGTCAGGTGCTGAGGGCGGTGACCGCCCGACAGCCCAGCGAACTGGCTGCGCAGCGAGACGCCGCCGCGGTGGTGGTTACCCGGGGTCTGGACGGCTTGCGGCCCTACTTCACTGCTTATCTGCCGGCCTTGCTGCTCGCGGCGATCCTGACGCCTGCCACGGTGGCGGTGATCGCGCTCTATGACCTGGAGTCGATGGCGATCGTGGTGATCACGCTGCCCCTGGTACCGGTCTTCATGGTGTTGGTCGGGCTGGCTACCGCCGACCGCTCGGCGGCCGCGCTGGCCGCCATGAGCACCGTCCAGGCTCGGTTATTGGACCTGATCGCGGGCATCCCCACGCTGCGGGCGCTGGGCCGCGCCTGTGGCCCGGAACGACGCATCGCGGCACTGTCCGCCGCCCACCGTCGATCGGCGATGGCGACGCTGCGGATCGCGTTCTTGTCGGCCCTGGTGCTCGAATTGCTGGCCACCCTCGGTGTGGCCCTGGTCGCGGTCGGCATCGGGCTGCGGCTGGTGTTCGGGGAGATGAGCCTGACCGCCGGTTTGACGGTCCTGCTGCTGGCGCCGGATGTGTATTGGCCGCTGCGTCGCATTGGCGTCGAGTTCCATGCCGCGGCGGACGGCAGAGCCGCGGCCGACAAGGCATTCGCGCTGCTCGACGAGTCAGCCTCACCAATACCGGGACGCACTCAGTGGCCAAGGACGGTAACCGCCCGCGGCGCGGTGATTCGCCTGGAGAACCTCAGTGTCACCGGCCGAGACGGCCGCTCGCCGTGTGGCCTCACCGCGGAGATCGAACCCGGTCGAGTGACGGTGCTGACCGGACGAAACGGCGCGGGCAAGAGCACGACGTTGCAAGCGATCGCCGGACTCACCGCGCCGTCGTCAGGACGAATCACTGTCGCCGGAGTCGACGTCGCCAATCTGGCGCCCGCCGCGTGGTGGCCGCAATTGTCCTGGCTGCCACAGCGGCCGGTGCTGGTCCCGGGAACCGTCCGGGACAACTTGGTTCTGCTTGGCGATTTGGCGGACCTCGACAGCGCGTGTGCCGCGGCCGGATTCGACGCGGTACTGGACGAGTTGCCCAGTGGGCTGGATACCGTGCTGGGGCGCGGGGGTGTCGGGTTGTCCCTGGGGCAGCGGCAACGGCTGGGCTTGGCCCGCGCGCTTGGATCGCCGGCCGCCGTGCTGCTGCTCGACGAGCCGACCGCGCACCTGGATGCCCCTGCCGAACAGCGCGTGCTGAGCGCCGTGGTCCAGCGTGCCCGCGCCGGTGCGACGGTGCTGGTCGTCGCCCATCGCGAGCAAGTCGTCGCGGTCGGTGACCGGATCGTCGAGGTCGCCTCGGATGGTTGCCGACGATGAAGCCCGTCCCACGTCGGTCCGATCCCACGGCGACCACAAGCGCGGCCGAGCCGGGTGCAGCGGGTCGCCGGCAGCGGGTCCTGCCCACCGCAGCTGGGCTGCTGCGTCCCCGGCTGCCCCGGATCAGCGCGGCCATCGCGCTGGGAGTGCTGTCACTGGGCAGCGCGCTGGCGCTGGCCGGGGTTTCGGCGTGGCTGATCACCCGGGCCTGGCAGATGCCGCCCGTCCTGGACCTGTCCGTGGCGGTCGTGGCGGTGCGGACGTTCGCGATTTCCCGGGGCGTGCTGCACTACTGCGAGCGACTGGCCACCCACGACACCGCACTACGGGCCGCCGGCCGGGCCCGCACGCTCATTTACCAGCGGCTGGCACATGGACCGGCGGAAGCCGCCGTCCGGCCGCGTAGTGGTGACCTGGTTGCATGCGTCGGCGCTGACGTCGACGAACTGGCCAACATGCTGGTGCGTGCCCTGGTACCGATGGCCGTCGCGGGGGTGCTGGCGGTGGCCGCGACCACGGTCGTCGCGGCCATTTCGCTGCCGGCCGCCGCGGTCCTGGCCGTCTGCCTGCTGGTTGCCGGTGTTGTCGCGCCCCGGTTTGCCGGCAGAGCCGCGGCAACACAGGAGGCAATTGCCCGGCAACATCATTCCGAGCGCGACACATCGGCAATGATTGCGCTTGAGCATGCCGCCGAACTTCGCATCGCCGGCGCGCTGCGAGATGTCATCGCCGAATCGCAACGGCGCCAACATGCCTGGGGTGATGCGCTGGACGCCGCCGCACGACCCGCCGCCGTCGCCGCGGCGATGCCGACCGCGGCAATCGGGGTCAGCGTGCTGGGCGCGGTGGTGGCCGGTATCGGCATGGCCCCTGCCGTCACGCCCACCACTCTGGCCGTCCTGATGTTGTTGCCGCTGTCCGCATTTGAGGCCACGGTTCAACTACCCGCCGCCGCCGTCCAGCTGACGAGGTCGCGCATCGCCGCCCGTCGCCTGCTCGACCTGACTCCGTCAATGGGCCCCCAAGCGACCGAATCCACGTTGTCGGCACCACTGCCCGTGGGTACCGGGCGGTTAACTGCCGACTTCTATTCCGGCCACCAGGCGGCGCAGTCGATCCGGGTGACGATCGACCTACCGCCGGGCGCCAGGCTGGCCGTCACCGGCGCGAGCGGCTCCGGCAAGACGACGCTGCTGATGACGCTGGCCGGCTTGTTGCCGCCGGCGCATGGACGGGTGCTACTGGACGAGGTGGACCTGAGCGACTTCGATATCGATGTATTGCCCAGCGCTGTCAGCTTTTTCGCTGAGGATGCACACATCTTCGCCACCACCGTCCGGGACAACCTGCTAACCGCCCGCGGAGACTGCCCGGATGACGAACTGACCGAAGCCCTGGACCGCGTCGGCCTCAGCGGATGGCTCGCCAGTCTGCCCGAGGGTCTATCGACGGTGTTGACCGGTGGCGCGCAAGCGGTCTCGGCGGGGCAACGCAGGAGGTTACTGCTAGCCCGGGCGGTGCTTTCCCCCGCCCGGATCGTGCTGCTCGACGAACCCTCCGAGCACCTCGACGCCCCCGCCGCCGACCTGGTTCTCCGCGATCTGCTGGCCCCAGACTCCCGGCTGATGACCGCCCAACGGACCGTGGTGGTAGCTACTCACCAGCTGCCCACCGACATTGAGTGCGCCGAACTGTCCATTGGAACGGCTCAGAGGTGTCGCCGTCGCGGCATGAACTCCAGGGACAACAAGACCAACGCCAACGGAATGACCTGAGCCATCGATATCAGCACGTAACGCCGCTCCGCAAGCGCGTGGAACTTGCGCAGATATCGGTACAGCGATTCGAGAGCGATCAACGGATCGAGAATATGGATCAGCGCATAGCAGACACGCTGCAGCCCGCTGCGCTTCTTGTTGTCGAAAAGCTCGGGGAATGCGGCGAACGCCAACGATAACCGTTGTACTCCAGCATCTTTGGCCGCCGCAATCATGTCGGCGCTCAGCCGCTCGTCGATCCCGTTCGGGGCCCCGCGGCGCCGCCACGGAACATCCAGGGAGATGTCGCTGCCGTCGCCGGCGGTTGCGTACCGGTGGAAGCCTTGCACCCGGCCTGACGCGTCCCTCGCGATGATCAGCTGAATTCCGGGGTATCGACCCTCCAGGACCCCGTCGAGGTTCATACAAAAGCCACGATCGGTGTGGGCGCCGCTCGGTGAAGCCAGCAGCACCTCGGTCAGCTCCGCCAGCCGCTGGTCGTCGAGTTCCTGTTCGGCCACGATCTCGGTCGTGATTCCGAAGTTGTGGGTGCGTTTCACCGCTTGCCGCAAGTTGCGGAATCGACGCCCGGTCGTCGCGAAGCTGGACACGTCGATGACGACATCCCGGCCGATCGGTATTGGCCGCAGCGACTGCCCGAGCACGGCGGGGTCGCCCCACAGCCGGAGCCGTCGCTCACTGCACCCCACGACCACGATTCGCCAGCCGTGCATGTGGCACATGGCCGCGAAATCCGCGACCAACTCGGGGAACTGCGCCTCATCGCCGATCGGGTCGCCGCTGACCACCGCGTACCCGATCCGGGTTCGATACGCCAGGGCCGCGGTGCCGGCCGCGCTGAAGTGATGGCACTTGCCTGCCTGCATGGCAAACGGAGCCAGCGAGTCCGTGCTGGTGGCATTGATCAATGCCCATACGCGGGGCAGATCTTCGGGTCGCGGATGCGCCGACGTCGGCCACATCAACGCCCATCCCGACCCGGCTATCAGCACCTCACCGAGCAGATCGAAGAACAACACATGGGCAGCCAGTCCGCCGAGCAGAAACAGCCCGGCGACGGTCGCGTGCATCGCCGTGACCGGGCGGCCCAGGAAGATGCCGCGAGCAATGAATGCCACCGCTGCCAGGACGGTCAGCGACCAGCCCAATCGACCCGCCGCCGCCCAGTCCGCATGCCGGTAGTCGCCGGCGAGCAGCGCGATCAGCCAGCATGTCGCACACACCAGCGCCAACGCACCGATCCAGCGGGCCATGCGCGAATCGACGTGAACGACTACCCGTTCACGACCGCGGAGCCGCGGTACGACATCGACCGGCCCCACGTTCACAGCCACCTCCGGGTTCGCTCGCTGGCAATTCAGCCGGGTTCGCCCGTCGCTGCCGCCATCGGACACATCGCTATCAGGAACGTTACGCCTGATCACGGCCATGCCGAGTCGAAATCCGACGGGTGTCCCACCTCTCTATCGGGGGGAGGCGGGGAAATATTTCAGCACGCCCTCCTGGACCACGGTGGCGATGAGTTTCCCCGAGCGATCGAAGAAATGGCCGGAACCCAGCCCGCGGGAATCGACGGCCACCGGCGACGACGTCGAGTAGAGCACCCAGTCATCGAAGTTGACCTGCCGGTGAAACCACACCGAGTGATTGGCAGACGCCGCAAAGATCCGGTCGAAACCCCACGAAAGACCATGGGTGGTAATGACCGAGTCCAGCACGGTGGTGTCCGAGGAATACAGCATTGTCGCCGTATGCAGCACCGGGTCGTCAGGCATCTCCCCCAGCGCCTTGACCCAGACCCGGTTGTAGGCAAGCCGATCACCCTTATCCCGCATGATCCAGGCCGGGTCGTTGGTGTAGCGCCATTCGATCGGTTGCAACGCCTTGACGAAATGCGGGACGGTCTCCTCGTAGCCGCGCAATAGCTCGCCGATCGGCGGCCGCATCTGGGGCTCCACCACCTCCGGCGGAGCCACAGCATGCTCAAGCCCGCGACCACCGGACATGTACGACACCATCGCCGAGGACAACAGCGTGCCGTCCTGCACCGCGTCGACGCGCCGGTTGGCGAAGCGCCGCTCATCGCGCAATCGCACCACGTGGAACTCGATGTCTTTGGCCGTGTCACCGCCGTTGATGAAGTGCACTGAGAATGCGCTGGGCGGTAGATCGTGGCGGGGCAGTGTGCGGCTGCTCGCGACGAACGACTGCGCCATGAGCTGACCACCGAATGTTCGCAACGGGTTCTTGCTGGGATGCGATCCGATGAACAGATCGTCGGCGACCGCGTTAAGGTCCAGGACCGCCAGGAGTTCATCGAAATCGGACATGGGTTTACCGGCAGGCACGGCCTGCTCTTCGCTCCTTCGGGCGCGATTCGATGGCCCGCTTGTCGCCGGACTAGACGTCGTCTTCCCCGATCCGGTGCACGTGGATCAGGTTGGTCGAGCCCACTGTGCCCGGCGGCGCACCCGCGACGATGACCACCAGGTCGCCACGCTTGTAGCGACCGAGTTCGAGCAGCGACTTGTCGACCTGACGGATCATGCCATCCGTGGACTGCATCTTCGGGACGATGAACGTCTCGGTGCCCCAGGTCATAGCCAGTTGGCTGCGCACCTCCGGCCACGCGGTGAAGGCGAGTAGCGGAAGCGGGGTATGCAGGCGGGCCAGTCGCCGCACGGTGTCGCCGGACTGGGTGAACGCGACCAGGGCCTTGGCGTCGAGTCGCTCGCCGATGTCGCGCGCCGCATACGAGATCACCCCGCGTTTGGTCCGGGGTATGTGCGTCAACGGCGGTGCGGCCGTTGAATTTTCCTCGACCGCGCAGATGATTCGCGACATTGTCCGGACCGCCAACAGCGGGTACTTCCCCACCGACGTTTCCCCGGACAACATCAGGGCGTCCGCACCGTCGAGCACGGCGTTGGCGACGTCGGAGGCCTCGGCTCGGGTCGGCCGGGAGTTCTCGATCATCGAGTCGAGCATTTGGGTCGCCACGATGACTGGTTTGGCGTTCTCGCGGGCCATCTGGATGGCCCGCTTCTGCACCAACGGGACCTCTTCCAGCGGAAGTTCAACTCCTAGGTCGCCGCGAGCGACCATGACGGCGTCGAACGCCAGCACGATAGCTTCGAGATTGTCGATAGCTTCCGGCTTCTCCAGCTTGGCGATCACCGGCACCCGTCGCCCGATGCGATCCATCACCTCGTGGACCAGCTCGACATCGGACGGCGAGCGGACGAAGGATAGCGCCACCATGTCGACGCCGAGGTTCAGCGCGAACGTGAGATCCTCGATGTCCTTCTCCGACAAGGCCGGGGCGGTCACGTTCATTCCCGGTAGCGAGATGCCCTTGTTGTCACTGACCGGGCCACCTTCGACGACGGTGCAGACCACGTCGTCGCCCTCGATGGCGTCGACCACCAATCCGACCTTGCCGTCATCGACCAACACCCGGTCGCCGGCTTCCGCGTCCTGGGCCAACCGCTTGTAGGTGGTCGACACCCGGTCGTGGCTGCCTGGGCAGTCACTGACGGTGATCCGAACCGTTTCGCCGTCGGCCCAATAGGTGGGTCCGGTGGCGAAGCGTCCCAGCCTGATCTTTGGGCCCTGCAGGTCGGCGAGCACTCCGACCGCACGCCCGGTGGCATCGGAGGCTATCCGGACCCGCTCGTAGGCGACCTTGTGATCGTCGTAGTCGCCGTGGCTGAAGTTCATTCGGGCGACGTCCATTCCGGCCTCGACCAGCGCTCTGACCAAGTCGTCCCGCTGGGTGGCCGGACCGAGGGTGCAGACGATCTTCCCGCGTCTTATCACGACGACACAGCATAGTCGCGCCGGTGATACTGGCGGCAGCGGCCGGGTAGCGCACCGACCAACACAACCGCGGGCGGCCCGGCCAACCAGCCGCACCGGTGCGGCGATGGGCTAATTGCCCGGCACCAACGGGAAACCCGGCAGGTTACGCAGCACCGTCCACGCGATAACCGCAATCGCAACCGCGATCATCACCGGTATCGGCAGCGCTGTTCGGCCTTGGCGGCGGCGCAGCACGAGCCAACCGGCCAGCACGGGGCTGCCGACAAGCAGGAAGACGTTGTCGTTGATGCTGGCCGCCAGCTCACCGTGCATCAGATCGTGCGTCATCCGCAGGCCGCCACACGCGGGGCAGTTCCAGCCGGTGAGCAACTTGAATGGACACGGTGGATACAGCGAATTCGTGTTGTGCGGGTCGACGAGTGCGATGTAGCCGAGCGCGCCGATCAGCAGCGCGCCGGTGCTGGCTGCCGCGTAGCGACCATGGCGCCGGCCCCGCTGCGCACCCGCTGTCGGTGCGCCGGAGGCCCGGCTAGGTCCCATCGCGCAACGGGCGACCCCACGGATCGCCGACTTTGTCGGTCAGTATCAGCAACGCGTCGATGACGCCCCAGATGACAGCACCCAATCCGCACGTCAGCCAGCCCACGAGCAGCTGCGCGATACCCAGCCCGGTGTGGCCCAGGTAGATTCGCCCGATCCCAGCGATGCCAACCAGTCCAAGCAACTGCAACAGACCAGCGACAATCTTCGACTTGTCCGAAAATGGTTGGCCGGTAACGGGGTGCCGCCCAAATGGCGCCGACGGATCGAAGTAGGACCCAGGCCCGGGATATTGCGGATATTGCGGTGGATACCCAGATGGCGGCGATTGCCAACCCGGCTCGGAGGCACCGTACTGTCGGGGATCGGTCACGCTTTTAGCATGCCAGATCGAGCCGGACTTGCGACTCGGCCGGCAGTCTCGACCCCTTGCGCCGGACGCAGGTGCGCCCGATCCGGCTGCGGGTCGACCCGTTGGTGACGCAGGGGTCTGCGCAGGCGCTGCCCGGCGGCGCTGAGGATCTGCAGCACCGGCTGGATGCCTATGACCTCGCGAATGAATCCGCCGAAGTTGTCCGTCGCTATGACCTCTTCTGTGGCGCGACTGCGAGCGCTAGTGTCGCCCGCCGACAACCACCGCACCACCGAGGGGCCGCGCAGCTGCCGTCATTGTTGTCGCCGTCCGAGCCTCCACCAGCGGCGTCGTCTTTGACTGAGATCGCGCTCGACTTGCGTGCTGTCTGGCGCCGCGGTGTCGTTCCCAGGTTCGGTGACCGCCGACTCATCCGGCGAGCCCGCGTCGCCCTTCTCATCGGGTTCGTCGGGCACCGCCGCTTCGGCACTCTGGACGCTCGCCTGCTCTGTGTGAAGCTCAGCCGGCTCGCTCGACGCCTCCGGCTCGGTTTCGTCGTTCACCTCGGAAGCCAGCTGCCCTGGCTCATCGACCGCGGCCAATGCGGTTTCGACGTCGTCGTGTTGTGCGGGCGCCTCACCCGCGGAGTCACCCGCTTCTTCCCGCTCAATGTCGGGTTCGGACTCCTCGGCGACCTCGGCGACTCCCGCCTCGACGACTTCAGACTCGGCAGCCTCCGCTTCCGCTGCGGACTCTGCAGCTTCTGATTCCGCGGCCACGCCCTCTTGCGCCTCGGGGGCTGTGACTTCAACCTCTTGCGCCTCGGGCTCGGCGGTTTCGAGTTCTTCCGCCTCGGCTTCCGAAGCTTCGGGCTCGACGGCTTCGGCTTCGGCTTCGGCCCCCGGAAGTTCAGCTTCTTCCCCCTCGGCCTCGAGGTCGGTTTCGGGCTCGGCGACTTCGGCTTTCTCAGTCACCGCGTCAGGGGCTTGCGCTTTCGTGGTCTCGGGTTCGGCAGGCTCGGCAGATTGCCTGGTTTCCGCGGCATCATCCGGTTGGTCGGATTCACCCGGGGCAACCGGCCCAACGGCGGTCGCGGCGGACCCGGAAGCAACCGACGCGAGTTCTGCTGCCGGTTGGGATTCCAGCGAGTCGCCGGCCACATACTCGCTGCCACCCAGGGCCGCCCGATCCTCACGACCCTTTGGCGCCAAGAGGATATAGACCACGGCGCCGATGAACACGAAGGTCGACGTGAACGAATTGATCCGGATGCCGGCAATGAGTGTGGCTGGATCGTCGCGCAGGAGCTCAACGCAGAATCGGCCCATGCAGTAGAGAGCAACATAGAACCCGAACAACCGCCCGTGGCCGATAGTGAACCGGCGGTCGATGTAGATCAATGCTGCGAATACCAAAACGTTCCAGATCAATTCGTAGAGGAACGTCGGTTGCACGACGAACGCCACCTGCCCCGTTGAGACGCCGTCAAGAGAATGAACATCGATGAATCCAGTGGGATCTCGACGATAGAAGATCTCCAGGCCCCACGGCGCAACGGTCTCCCGGCCGTAAAGCTCCTGGTTGAAGTAGTTTCCGAGGCGACCGATGGCCTGCGCCAAGACGACTCCCGGCGCCACCGCGTCAAGGAAGACGGGTAGCGGGATGCCACGACGCCGGCAGCCAATCCACGCGCCGACGACACCGAGGGCGATCGCACCCCAGATCCCCAGGCCCCCATCCCAGATTCGCATCGCTGCGCCCAGCCCGGCGCCATCGTCGCCGAAATATGTCTGCCAGTCCGTGGCCAGGTGATAGAGCCGGCCGCCAATCAAGCCGAAAGGCACAGCCCACAAAGCAATGTCGTAGGTCATGCCGCGCTCGCCGCCGCGGGCAACCAAACGTCGATCCCCGATCAGCAGTGCGACAATGATGCCGGTGATGATGCAAACCGCGTAGGCGCGAACGGGTAGCGGCCCAAGGTGCCAAACCCCGCGTGGTGGGCTGGGAATATAGGTGGGCAACACCCCCATCATGCGGACATCCCTTGTCGTACACCGGCAGCGAGCTCTTCGGTCAGCCCCCGCAATCTAGGCAATCCGTCGGCTAGCGCCGACACCAATGCGGAACCGACGATGACACCGTCGGCATAGCGGGCGATCTGCGCGGCTTGCGCACGCGACCGCACACCCAGACCGACGCCGACCGGTATGTCAGAAACCGCCTTCACCCGGCCCACCAGTTCGGGTGCGGCCTGCGACACCGCATCACGGGCCCCTGTCACCCCCATTGTCGACGCCGCGTAAACGAATCCACGCGACGCCTCGACGGTAGCTGCCAAGCGCTCTGGCGTTGACGACGGCGCGACCAGGAAGATGCGATCCAACCCATGTTCCTCGGATGCCACGAGCCATTGTTGCGCTTCGTCGGGAATGAGATCGGGCGTGATGAGGCCGAGTCCCCCGACCGCCGCCAGATCCCGCGCGAATGCATCAACCCCGTAGCGCAGCACGGGATTCCAGTAGGTCATCACCACCGCACGTCCGCCGGCCGTGCTGATGGCCTCGACGGCGGCCAGGGTATCCCGAACCCGCACTCCCCCACGAAGCGCCGCCTCGGTGGCCCTGGCGATGGTAGGACCATCCATCCCCGGATCCGAATACGGAATCCCGACTTCGATCAGGTCGCAACCGGATTCGACCAATGCCGTCATCGCGGCCACCGACGCCGGCACATCCGGGTAGCCCGTTGGCAGGTAGCCGATCAGTGCTGCCCGGTTATCGGCGCGGCAGGAGTCGAAAACCGGCCTGAGCCTGCTTGCCTCGCTCTGTTCCACAGTCATCATCAGCCGTTGTCCAGCAAGCCGAACCACCGGGCGGCCGTCTCGACATCCTTGTCGCCGCGACCCGACAGGTTCACCACAATCACCGCGCCCCTCCCCAACTCAACGCCCAGCTTGAGTGCGCCGGCTACCGCGTGCGCGGATTCAATGGCCGGGATTATGCCCTCCATCCGACACAGCAGGCCGAACGCATCCATCGCCTCGGAGTCGGTGATCGGCCGGTAGTCGACGCGCCCGGTCTCCTTGAGCCACGCGTGTTCCGGGCCCACCCCGGGATAATCCAGACCCGCCGAGATTGAATGGGATTCAATGGTCTGGCCGTCCTCGTCCTGCAGCAAATACGAGTACGACCCCTGGAACGCCCCGGGCGATCCACCGGTGAAGGTCGCGGCGTGCCGGCCGGTCTCGACGCCGTCACCTGCCGCCTCGAATCCGACCAAGCGCACACCGGGATCATCGAGGAATGCGTGGAAGATGCCAATGGCATTGGACCCACCTCCGACACACGCCACGACAGCATCAGGCAACCGACCAGCTTGCCCCTGGATCTGCACGCGTGTCTCCATGCCGATGATCCGCTGGAAATCTCGCACCATGGTTGGGAACGGATGCGGTCCGGCCGCAGTACCAAAGCAGTAGTAGGTGTTGTCGGCGTTGGTGACCCAATCCCGGAACGCGTCGTTGATGGCGTCTTTGAGCGTCTTCGAGCCCGTCTGCACCGCGACGACCTTGGCACCGAGCAGTCGCATTCGCGCCACGTTGAGTGCCTGACGCGCGGTGTCGACCGCACCCATGTAGATGACACAGTCCAGGCCGAGCAACGCACATGCAGTGGCCGTGGCGACCCCGTGCTGGCCGGCACCGGTCTCGGCGATCACCCGGGTCTTGCCCATCCGACGAGCCAGCAGTGCCTGACCGAGCACGTTGTTGATCTTGTGAGAACCGGTGTGGTTCAGGTCTTCTCGCTTCAAGAAAATTCGTGCCGAACCGGCGTTCTGGCTCAATCGAGTCGCCTCGTATAGGGGCGACGGCCGGCCGGCGTAGTGCACCTGAAGCTTGTCGAGGTTGTCCAGAAAGTCCGGGTTCACGCGCTCTTTTTCGTAGGCGGCGGTAACCTCCTCGATCACCGCCATCAGCGCCTCGGGAACGTAGCGACCACCGTAAACGCCGAAATGACCACCTGAATCAGGATCGTGGCTGGTCCGTTCGGCGATGGCAGCACTTGTGCGCGGGAGATCCGGGCCGGATAGATCTGCCATCACCAGGGCTCAACGTGCGCGCGGCTCATCAACGGCTAGCGAGCCGGCTTCGGACAGGACGGATGGGCGCCCGCGGTAACCAGATCGGCAACCGCCGCGCGCGGGTCACCGCTTTTGACCAGACCTTCACCCACCAACACCGCATCGGCGCCCGCACCCGCGTACGCCAACAGATCAGCGGTGCCACGAACTCCCGATTCGGCAATCCTGATCACATTGGTCGGCAGACCAGGAGCTATTCGCGCGAAGCAATCCCGATCCACCTCCAGCGTCGTGAGGTCGCGGGCGTTGACGCCAATCACCTTGGCACCGGCCTTCAGCGCGCGGTCGGCTTCCTGCTCGGTGTGCACCTCGACGAGGGCCGTCATACCCAATGATTCGGTGCGGTCCAGCATCGACACCAACGCCGGCTGGTCCAAAGCCGCAACGATGAGCAACAACATGTCGGCACCGTGCGCGCGCGCCTCATGAATCTGATAGGGCTGCACCACAAAGTCTTTGCGCAACAACGGAATCGAAACCGCGGCCCGCACCGCATCGAGGTCGCCGAGCGATCCCCGAAAGCGCCGCTCTTCCGTCAAAACGCTGATGATCCGGGCGCCGCCATCCTGATAGGCCTGGGCCAGGTTCGCCGGGTCGGCGATGGTCGCCAATGGGCCTGCCGAAGGACTGGCGCGCTTGACCTCGGCGATGACACCGATACCGGGCTCACGCAGGGCGGCCATCACATCGAGTGGCGGCGGCGCGGCGGCGGCGGCAGCCTTGATCTCCTCCAGGCTTACGACGGCTTCGCGCGCGGCAACATCGGCCCGGACTCCCTCAAGGATGGAGTCGAGCACGGTTGCCGGACTCATGCCTGCCGTTCCCTTCCCACTGTCACCCACACGCGCTAGTCAATTTCGACGACGTTCATGAAGGGTAGCGACCGTCAGCGCGCGGTCCGTCACCGCCCCTCGGTGTCAGACTCATGCTCCCGATCGGTCGGGTCGCGGCCCTCGTCAAGAGCTTCCCAAATCATCCGTTCCGACATCTCCGGCGCCTTGTCCTGCGGGACCGCTTGGCCGGCCACCTTGGCGGCGTGGCGCCGGGCCATCGAACGGCGGGCAGCCGGCGCCGCATATTTCACGGTGTCCCCGCCGGCCGGCCCGCAAAGCGAAGCCGAGCGCATCAACAAAGCGGCGGCGATCAACGCGGACACCGCCGCCAGTACGGCCGCCACCGCGCCCCAGTAGCACCGCGCGCTTCCCACCAACGTCACCACCGAGACATGGGCAAGATCGGCCCCGCGCGCCGCAACATCCGGGATCACCCACAGACTGATGCCGAGATAGCCCACCGCGAAGCTCGCCGCTGCCAGCAGTACGGCCAGCGCCCGCAACGGCCAGCCGCGTACCGCGAGCGCCGCGACGGCTGCGGCCAGCATGAGCAGCGCCAGCGGCAGCAGAGCCGCCGACCACGACGCGCCAGACAGGGTCACCTCCTTCGGCGGCCCTAGCTCGTCGAACGACCGGATGACTACCCACGGCAGCCGAGACGCCGTCCACAGCGCGCCAGCGGCGACCACCAACAGCAATTGGGCGATGCCGATCGTCAGCCTGGCCCGGCGGTCGGGCCGGACGCTGCTGGTATTAGGAGCCACTGCCGTTCGCGCCCGGTGCGGCCAGCGTCTCGGCGGCAGCGATCGCGTTCAACACGGCCCGCGCCTTGTTCCTCGCCTCGTTGTATTCGTAGGGGCCGTTGGAATCGGCCACCACACCACCACCTGCCTGGACATAGGCCGTGCCGTTGCGCATCAGTGCGGTGCGGATGGCGATGGCGAAGTCGGCGTTGCCGGCGAAGTCGAGGTAGCCGACCACACCGCCGTAAAGACCGCGCCGTGTTTTCTCCACCTTTTCGATCAGCTCCATGGCCCGCACCTTCGGCGCCCCCGACAGCGTGCCGGCCGGAAAGCAGGCGGTCACGGCGTCCAGCGCGGTGCGGCCTTCGTCAAGCATCCCGGTCACCGCGGACACCAGGTGCATTACGTGGCTATACCGTTCGATGTGGCTGTAATCCTCGACCCGAACGGTGCCGGGCGCGCAGACCCGGCCCAGGTCGTTTCGGCCGAGGTCGACCAGCATCAGATGCTCGGCACGTTCTTTGTCGTCGGCCAGCAATTCCTTTTCCAGCAGCACGTCCTCTTCGTCTGTCTTTCCGCGCCACCGGGTTCCGGCGATCGGATGCGTCGTCGCCCAGCCGTCGTGGACCGTTACCAGCGCCTCCGGACTCGAGCCGACAATCGAAAAGTCAATCGCACCATCACTATTCGGTACCTGTAGTAGATACATGTACGGACTTGGGTTGGTTACCCGCAGGATTCGGTATACGTCGATGGGATCGACGTCGGTGTCCATCTCGAAGCGCTGGGACGGCACCACCTGAAAGGCTTCACCGGCGGCGATCTGTTCAACCAGATATTCGACGATCGCACCGTACTCATCGACGGTGCGCTGCGCACGGTGCCGCGGCTCGGGGCGACTGAACGTGGCCACCGTCGATGGCAGTGGCTGGCCGAGCGATTCGGTCATCACGTCCAGTCGCGCAATCGCGTCGTCGTAGGCCCAGTCGACCCGCTCGTCGGTGCCGTTCCAGTTCACGGCGTTCGCGATCAGCGTGATGGTGCCCTCATGATGGTCGACCGCCGCCACATCGGTGGCCAGCAGCAGCAGCATGTCCGGCAGGTTGAGGTCATCAACGGCCAGCTCCGGCAAGCGTTCGAGGCGCCGCACCATGTCATAGGCGAAGAAGCCGACCATGCCGCCCGACAACGGCGGAAGCCCCGGCTTGCACTGGCGAGGGTCCTCGGTAGCCAGCAACTCCAGGGTGGCCCGCAGTGCCTGCAACGGGTCTCCTCCGGTCGGAGCGTCCTTGGGCGCCGCACCCAGCCATACCGCTTCCCCCCCGCGCACGGTCAACGCCGTCGGCGCCCCCGCGCCGATAAATGACCACCGTGACCACGACCGGCCGTTCTCGGCCGACTCCAGCAGGAACGTACCCGGGCGGTTGGCGGCGAGCTTGCGGTAGGCCGACAGCGGAGTCTCGCTGTCGGCCAAGACCTTGCGAGTCACCGGAACCACCCGGTGCTGGGCCGCCAGGACGCGGAAATCCTCCCGCGAGGTGGTGGCTGCGAGGTTGACGTGCACCGAAGCATCCTCCCAGATGCGCTGATCAGCCTTGGGCCTAGCCCAACGATGCACGCCGCGCAAGGGGCGTGCGATCAGTCGGGCAATCGGGCGTAGCCTGACGTCCATGAAAACTGGCGACACGGTAGCCGACTTCGAACTTCCCGATCAGACGGGCACGCCACGCAAGCTCAGCGCCCTACTATCCGACGGGCCCGTGGTCCTGTTCTTCTATCCGGCGGCGATGACGCCTGGCTGCACCAAAGAAGCCTGCCACTTCCGCGACTTGGCGCAAGATTTCGCCGAGGTCGGAGCCAGCCGGGTCGGAATCAGCGCCGATCCCGTTCAAAAGCAAGCCGAGTTCGCCGATTTGCGGCATTTCGACTACCCGCTGCTTTCGGATGCTCAAGGTACCGTCGCCACCCAGTTCGGGGTCAAGCGCGGTCTGCTCGGCAAGTTGCTGCCGGTCAAACGCACGACGTTCGTCATCGACACCAACCGCACGGTGCTGGACGTGATCACCAGCGAGTTCAGCATGCACACCCACGCCGACAAAGCATTGGCGACGCTACGGGCGGCGCCGCTAGGGGACAACGGCGAGAAATAGGTACGCGGCCAGCAACACCAGGTGCACCTCGCCCTGCAGTCGGGTAGCCCGGCCGGGAACCACGGTTAGCACGCTGACCACGACCGTCAGCACCAGCAACACCAACTGAATGGGACCGAGGCCAAGCGCCAGCGGGCCGCTGAGCCAGAGGGAGGCGAGCGCGATAGTCGGGATGGTGAGCCCGATGCTCGCCATCGCGGAACCATACGCCAGATTGAGGCTGGTCTGCAGACGGCCTTGCCGCGCCGCGCGGGCCGCGGCAAGTGTCTCCGGCAACAGCACCAGGGTGGCGATCACCACGCCGACGAAGGATTGCGGAAACCCGGCCGCCGAGACCACACGCTCGATTATTGGCGATTCCACCTTGGCCAGACCCACCACCGCGACCAGCGCGACGAGCAGCAATCCGAGGCTCGCCAGCGCCGAGCGGGTGCTCGGCGGGTCGGCATGGGTGTCATCCTCGACTACGCCCTTCTGCGCCACCGGCAGGAAAAAGTCGCGATGCCGGACCGTCTGAGTGAATACGAACAGCAGGTAGAGCCCCAACGAGGCGACGCCGGCGAAGATGAGCTGGCCGGGTGATAGCTCCGGGCCCGACTGACTGGTGGTGAACGTGGGCAGCACCAGGCTCAGCGTCGCCAGCGTGGTGACCGTGGCCAGCGCGGCGCCGCTGCCGTGGGCGTTGAACATCGTCACGCCGTAGCGCAGCGAACCCAGCAGCAGGGACAATCCGGCGATCCCGTTGGTGGTGATCATCACCGCGGCGAAGACGGTGTCGCGGGCAAGCGTCGCCGCCTCGTCCCCGCCGGACACCATGAGCGCGACGATCAGCGCCACCTCGATGGTCGTCACCGCGACCGCGAGCACCAGCGACCCGAACGGCTCGCCCACCCGCGCCGCGACCACCTCGGCGTGGTTGACCGCGGCCAGGACAGCACCGGCTAGCAGCACCGCCTCCCCCACGCCCACCACCGGTCCGATGTGCTTTCCCCAGGTCAGTACTAGCGCGACGAAGGCAAGCAAGGGCAGCACAACGGTCCAGGACACTCGTTTCACCATCGACCGCCATTCTCATCGACGCCCCCGGCCGGCCGCGCGACCCCCCTTTGACGGGACTAGCTCTCGGGTTCCAACAGCACGGCGGCATCGAAGCAACTGTGGTCGCCGGTATGACAGGCACCACCGACCTGGTCGACCGTCAACAATACGGCGTCGCCATCGCAGTCCAGGCGCACCGCGTGAACGTGCTGGGTATGGCCGGACGTCGAGCCCTTGACCCACTGTTGAGCGCGGGACCGCGAATAGTAGGTAGCCTCACGGGTTTGAAGGGTGCGAGCCAAAGCCTCGTCGTCCATCCAGGCGACCATCAACACGTCACCGCTGCCGCGCTCCTGTACGACGGCCGTGAACAATCCGTCAGCGTTGCGTTTCAAGCGTCCGGCGATCGCAGGGTCGAGCTTCATCGGTCGGTGATCCTCACGGTGATATTTTCCGCGGCCATGGCGGCCTTCACCTGACGGATCGTCAGCTCCCGGAAGTGAAAGATGCTGGCCGCCAATACCGCATCGGCTCCCGCGGCAACCGCCGGGGCGAAGTGCTGCACGGCCCCGGCGCCGCCGCTGGCGATTACCGGCAGCGTGACCGCGGCACGGACCGCACGCAGCATCGCCAGGTCGAACCCGGCTTTGGTGCCGTCGGCGTCCATCGAGTTCAGCAGGATCTCCCCCACCCCGAGGTCCGCCCCGCGGGCTGCCCACTCCACGGCGTCGATACCGGTGCCGCGACGACCGCCGTGGGTGGTGACCTCCCAACCGGACGGTGTCGGGGTTGCTCCAACCGGAACCGTGCGAGCATCGACGGACAACACGATGCACTGCGAGCCGAACTTCCGTGCCATATCGGCCAGCAAGTCCGGGCGGGCAATGGCGGCCGTGTTGACGGCGACTTTGTCGGCCCCAGCGCGCAGCAGGACATCGACGTCGGTGACTGTGCGCACCCCGCCGCCCACCGTCAGCGGGATGAACACCTGCTCGGCGGTGCGACGCACCACATCCAACATGGTGGCTCGTCCCGACGACGACGCGGTCACGTCGAGAAAGGTCAACTCGTCTGCGCCCTCTGCGTCATAGATAGCGGCGAGTTCCACGGGGTCACCCGCGTCGCGGAGATTCTCGAAATTGACGCCCTTGACCACCCGCCCGTCGTCGACGTCCAAGCACGGGATCACGCGTACCGCAAGGGCGTTGCCGGCATACACCTCAGTAGTCCCCCGGTTCCCCTATGCTGCAAATGATCTCGATAATCTGGGCATGCACACCCGGTGCCGCCGCCAAGGCAGAACGCGATGCCGGGGTCCACGGTTTCCCGGCCAGGTCGGTGACCACACCGCCGGCGGCCCGCACCAACGCGACCCCAGCGGCGTGGTCCCAGACCTGACCTCCGAAACTAATTGCACCGCCGAGTATCCCATCGGCAACGAAGGCGAGATCAAGGCCGGTGGAACCGTGCATGCGCAGCCGCGACGAAACTCGGCTGAGACTTTCCAGCACCGCCAGTCGATAGCGCCCCGGGAACCGGCCCCGTGAGTCGACGCTGAATGTGCCAACGCCGATGAGCGTGGTGGCCAGCTCGGCGGGAGCCAGCGCCGGTTGCGATACACCGTTCTTTATCAGCGGACCACCCGCCACGGACATGTAGCGCTGGTCGGTGAAAGGCAACCAGGTCAGCCCGGCCACCGGATCTCCGTCGTGCAGCAGGCCCAGCAGGATCGCGGCCATCGGCGATCCGGCGGCATAGTTGATCGTGCCGTCGATGGGGTCCAGTACCCACACCCACGGCGAGTCGACGTCCGCGCCGCCGAACTCCTCGCCGTGCACCTCGATACCGGTGGCCGCGACCAGCGCAGCGACGACCTGCCGCTCGATCGCAAGATCGACTTCGGTGGCGAAGTCGTTGTCCTTCTTGCGGACTGCCGAATCGGCACGGTGACCGGCGAGAAAGAGAGCCGTTGCGGCATCAAGGATTGCCGATGCCTTCCCCACCAATGTGTCCAGGTCTGCCGCGCCCTGCTCCACCGCGGATCTACTCCCGCACCGCGGCCAGCGCCTGCGGCAGGGTGAACCGCCCGGCGTAGAGGGCCTTGCCCACGATGGCCCCCTCCACACCGCGGTGTGCGAGAGTGGCAATGGCGCGTAGGTCATCCAGGCTGGACACACCTCCTGAGGCGATCACCGGGGCGTCGGTGCGATCGACAACACCGGCCAGCAGGTCAAGATTGGGGCCACCGAGCGTGCCGTCCTTGGTGACATCGGTGACGACGAACCGCGAACATCCTTGACCGTCGAGGCGTTCCAGTACATCCCAGAGGTCGCCGCCGTCGGTTTCCCAGCCACGCCCGCGCAACCGATGCTCGCCATTGACGATTTGGACGTCCAAGCCGACGGCGACCTTGTCGCCGTGTTCGGCGATCACTCGCGCACACCATTGCGGGTCTTCCAGCGCCGCCGTACCCACATTGATCCGGGCGCATCCGGTGGCCAGCGCCGCGGCCAGGGAATCGTCGTCGCGGATACCGCCGGACAGCTCGACGTCGACGTCGAGCTTGCCCACCACCTCCGCCAACAGTTCGCGGTTGGAACCGCGGCCGAACGCGGCATCCAAGTCGACCAGGTGGATCCACTCGGCGCCGTCGCGCTGCCAGCCCAGTGCGGCATCCACCGCCGAGCCGTACTCGGTTTCGCTGCCGGCCTTCCCCTGAACGAGGCGCACGGCACGACCCGCAACCACATCGACTGCGGGCAAAAGTATCAGCGACATCACCGGCATCCTTTAAAGTCCCTCAACCCAGTTACTCAGTACGGCCGCACCGGCCTCCCCGCTCTTTTCCGGGTGAAACTGGGTGGCGGCCAGGGGCCCGTCCTCCACCGCAGCCAGGAACGGTACCTGATGTGTGGCCCAGGTCAGCAGCGCGTCGGATGACCCTTCCCATCGTTGCGCAGCATAGGAGTGCACGAAATAGAACCGGGCGTCGATGTCCAAACCCTTGAACAGCGCACTGCCCGGAGCGGCAGTCACGACATTCCAGCCCATGTGCGGGACCACCGGGGCCACCAGCCGGGTCACAGCTCCCGGCCACTGCCCGCAGCCTTGGGTCTGGA
This sequence comes from Mycobacterium decipiens, assembly GCF_963853665.1. Taxonomy (NCBI): domain Bacteria; kingdom Bacillati; phylum Actinomycetota; class Actinomycetes; order Mycobacteriales; family Mycobacteriaceae; genus Mycobacterium; species Mycobacterium decipiens. Next base: position 2,340,824 of record NZ_OY970459.1, on the reverse strand, counting down.
CGCCGAACTCGACCCCACGCGCGAACAGAATCTGCATGCCGACACACACCCCCAGCACCGGTCGTCCGGCCGCCACTCGCTCGGCAATGACCCGCTCTCCGGTGATGGTGTGCAGCCCGCTCATGCACGCCGCGAAAGCGCCGACACCAGGCACCAGGAGACCGTCGGCGGCTACCGCGGCCCCGTAGTCGGCGGTTACTTCGACCGCGGCACCGACCCGCTGCAGCGCGCGTTGCGCCGACCGCAGATTACCGGAACCATAGTCGAGTACTACCACCGACTTTGGCCGGGAATGCTTAGTCACAGAACACCTTTGGTGGACGGTACGCCCACGACCCGGGGATCGGGCTCGACCGCCTGGCGCAACGCGCGGGCGACGGCTTTGTACTGCGCTTCGGTGATATGGTGCGGGTCGCGCCCGTACAGGACGCGCACGTGCAGCGCGATGCGGGCGTTGGCCGCTAACGATTCGAACACGTGTCGGTTGATGACGGTGTGGTAGGACACCGAGCTGCCCGCGATAGTGGTGTGCTGCAGGTGATCCGGCTCCCCGGTGTGCACACAATAGGGCCGGCCGGACACGTCGACGGCGGCGTGGGCCAGCGTTTCGTCCATCGGGATGTAGGCGTCGCCAAACCTGCGGATGCCCTTTTTGTCGCCGAGGGCCTGCCCAAGTGCGGTGCCCAGCGCGATCGCGGTGTCCTCGACGGTGTGATGTGCTTCGATCTCGACATCGCCTTGGGCGCGCACCGTAAGGTCGAAGCTGGCGTGACTGCCCAACGCCGTCAGCATGTGGTCATAGAACGGGATACCGGTATCCACGGCCACCTGCCCGGTGCCGTCGAGGTCGAGCTCGATGACGATGTCGGATTCGCGCGTACGCCGCTCAATACGCGCACGACGGACGACTTTCCGTGTTTCAGTGGCTGTCATGGTGCTCCTACCGGACTGGGGGTGGCCGGGGCCAGGTCGGTGGTGATCCGGGCGCTTGCCCGCAGGAAAGCATCGTTCTCCTCGGCCAGCCCGGTGGTGGCGCGCAGGAAGCCGGGAATCCCGACGTCGCGGATCAAAATGCCGGCGTCCAGATAGCGCTGCCAGGCGGCCGGTGCATCGGCAAACTCACCGAACAACACAAAGTTGGCATCGCTTGGAATGACTCGAAAACCCATGCCACTCAACGCCGTGGTAACCCGCTCGCGTTCATCGATCAGCGCGGCGACGCTACTCAGGGTGTCGTCGGAGTGCCGCAGCGCGGCGCGGGCGGCGGCTTGCGTAACCGACGACAGGTGATACGGCAGCCGTACCAGCAACATCGCGTCGATCACCGCCGGCGTTGCGATCAGATATCCGAGCCTGCCTCCGGCGAAAGCGAAAGCCTTACTCATGGTGCGGGTGACGACGAGCCTGGTCGGAAACTCCTCGACTAGCGACACCGCGCTGGGCTGCGAGGAAAACTCACCGTAAGCCTCGTCGACGATCACAATTCCAGGCACAACATCGAGCAGCTTACGCAGATCGGGTAGCGAAACACTTTGTCCGGAAGGGTTGTTGGGGCTGGCGATGAACACCACATCGGGTTTGCGATCGATCACGGCGGCGACGGCGGCATCGACATCGAGACCGAAATCATTGGCGCGGACCGTCTCGATCCACTCCGTGTGGGTGCCGTCGGAGATGATCGGGTGCATCGAGTAGGACGGGACGAAACCGATTGCGGTGCGCCCCGGGCCGCCGAACGCCTGGAGTAGTTGTTGCAGGATCTCATTGGACCCATTGGCTGCCCATACGTTTTCGAAACTGAGCTGGATACCGGTCTGCACGCTCAGGTAGCGGGCCAGTTCGGTACGCAGCGCCACAGCGTCGCGGTCGGGGTACCGGTGCAAGTCGCTGGCCGCCTCCCGCACCGATCGCACCACATCGTCAACCAACGCCTGGGTAGGAGGGTGCGGGTTCTCGTTGGTGTTCAGCCGCACCGGAACAGCTAATTGCGGTGCGCCGTAAGGTGATTTTCCACGCAAGTCATCGCGTAGCGGCAGATCGTCCAGCGTGATCCGCCGTCCTGACTGGGTCATCGCTCAAACCTCCGCCGTATCGCCTCACCGTGCGCAGGCAGGTCTTCGGCCTTGGCCAGCGTGATCACGTGTCCGGAAACATCTTTGAGGGCCGCCTCCGTGTAATCCACGACATGGATACCGCGCAGGAAGGTCTGTACTGACAGACCACTGGAATGCCGGGCGCACCCCGCGGTCGGCAGCACATGGTTGGACCCCGCACAGTAGTCGCCGAGGCTCACCGGGGACCACGGACCGACGAAAATGGCTCCGGCCGAGCGTATCCGGCCGGCAACCCGCCCAGCGTCGGTGGTCTGAATCTCCAGATGCTCAGCGGCATAGGCGTTCACGACCAAGACGGCGGCGTCCACGTCGTCGACCAGGATGATTGCCGATTGGCGTCCACTTAACGCTGCCGTCACCCGTTCGCGGTGCACCGTGGTCCGCAGCTGCGCAGCCAGTTCGGCGTCGGTGGCGTCGGCCAGTTGCGCACTCGGAGTGACCAGCACGCTGGCAGCCATCTCGTCGTGTTCGGCCTGACTGATCAGGTCGGCAGCCACATGCGCCGGATCGGCGGTGTGGTCGGCGAGGATGGCGATCTCGGTTGGCCCCGCTTCGGCGTCGATGCCCACCTGGGAGCGGCACAGCCGCTTGGCAGCCGTGACATAGATGTTGCCCGGCCCGGTAATCATGTCGACCGGCGCCAGGTGTGTGCCGTCGGTATCGGTGCCGCCGTAGGCCAGCAGCGCCACCGCCTGGGCGCCACCGACAGCCCAGACCTCGTCAACGCCCAACAGCCGGGCCGCAGCCAGGATGGTGGGATGCGGCAATCCGACGAAGCCACCCTGCGAGCCGGTCTGCGGCGGGCTGGCCACCACCAGCGCGTCGACACCGGCGGCTTGGGCGGGCACAACGTTCATCACCACGCTGGACGGGTACACCGCATTGCCCCCCGGCACGTACAGGCCTACCCGCTCGACCGGGACCCACCGCTCGGTGACCGTCGCGCCCGGGCCCAACGTGGTTGTGACGTCGGTGCGGCGCTGGTCGGCGTGCACGGCGCGGGTCCGTTCGATCATCACCCGCAACGCGTCGGAGACATCGGAGTCCAGACCGGCCAGCGCAGCGTCCAGTGCTGCGTCCGGCACGCGGACGGTCTGTGGCCGCACACCGTCGAACGAAGCGCCGAAGTCCAGCGCGGCCTCCACCCCGCGCTCGGCCACGGCCGCCACGATGGGCCGTACCTTCGGCAGCACGGTTTCCACATCGGCGCCACCGCGTGGCAGGGCGGCCCGCAGCCGGGCAGCCGTCAACTCGGCTCCCCGCAAGTCGATACGGGTCAGGACAGGTGGCGGCGCGGTCACGTGGACCATTGTCCCAGAGCAGCTCAAGTCAATATCCGACCGGTACAGTGCAGTAAAAAGGCCGGCAAAGAGGAGCCGCCATGTCCGCAAAGGATCACCCCAACAACGCACCGGGCGTCCCGATGGTGTTCCCGCCCTGGTTTGAGCGTTTCCAGATCAAATACATCAACTCGGCGCTCAAACCGATTGCGCGCTACCTGCCCGGAACGGCAACCATCGAGCACCGCGGTCGCAAGTCGGGAAAGCCGTACCAGACCATCGTTACCGCCTACCGCAACGACCGCGTGCTGGCGATCGCGCTCGGGCACGGCAAGACAGACTGGGTCAAGAACGTGTTGGCCGCGGGCGAGGCCGACGTGCACTTTGCCCGCAGCGTTGTGCATGTCGTCAACGCCCGGATCGTGCCAGCCGGCTCCGACGGCGACGGGCTGCCGCGGATGGCGCGCCTGCAGCTACGCCGGATCGGGGTATTCGTCGGCGATATCGCCTGAACCTGGGGCCCCGGCCGCATCAGGACGGTTTGCGGGCCTCAATGAGTGCGCGAGTCGCGTAGGTGACGAATGGGCCCTCCGTTTGGATTCGCTCATGCAGGGTGCGCAGCCGATCGCGGTAGCGCTCGACGGTGAAGTCCGGCAGAAGCCAGATCACCTTACGCAGAAAATAAACGACGGCGCCGATGTCGAAAAACTCCACCCGCAGTCGCTCCATCCGCATGTCGACAACCTCGAGGCCTGCGTCGGTGATGCGGGTGCGTTCCACGTCTGCGTACTGGTCGGCCCCACCGTGAGGTTGTGGCCCGAGGAAGTGCTCTCGCAATTCCCACAGGGTGGCGGGTCCGACGTGTTGTGCGAAGTAGGTGCCGCCTGGCCGGAGAACCCGCGCAATCTCGGTCCACCAGCGGGCGCTGGGGTGGCGGCTGGTCACCAGGTCGAACGCCGCATCGGCGAAGGGCAGCGGCGGCTTGTCGCCGGTGCGGACGACGACCACGCCAAGCGGATGCAGCAGCTTGGTCGCCAAAGCCGCGTTGGGTGGCCACAATTCGGTGGCAACCATGATGGGCGGGAAGTTGCCCGCGCCGGCCAGCACCTCGCCTCCGCCGGTTTCCAGGTCTAGGGCAGCCGTCACATTCGCCAGCCGCTGGCTCAGCTGTCGTTGATAGCCCCATGAGGGGCGTTCTTCGCTCGCGCGGCCGTCCAACCAGGAGAAGTCCCAGCCGTCGACGGGTGCTGCTGCGGCTTCGGCCACGAGATCTTCCATCGTTCGCGCCATCCCGCCCACGCTATCCGGCCGGAGCTGCGCCGGCTTACATATCCAAACCGATGTCGAGGACGCGAACCGAGTGAGTCAACGCACCCACGGCGAGATAGTCCACACCCGTTCCGGCGTACGTCGCGGCGTTCTGCAGGCTGAGCCCGCCAGACGCCTCGAGCAAGACACCGGGCGCGCGCGCGTCGCGTCGTTGTACGGCCATCTGTGTCTGCCACACCGAGAAGTTGTCCAGCAGGATTAGCTCGGGTTTCTCGTCCAGCACGTCATCCAGCTGCTCGAGCGAGTCCACTTCGACCTCGCACAGCAAATCGGGTGCCGCCTCCCGTACCGCGTGTAGCGCGGCGAGCACTGATCCCGCGGCGGCAACATGATTGTCCTTGATCATTGCCGCGTCACCCAGCCCCATCCGGTGGTTGACGCCGCCACCCACACGCACCGCGTACTTTTGCAGCACACGCAGGCCGGGCAGGGTTTTTCGGGTATCGCGGACCTTGGCCTTGGTGTTGCGGACCGCATCGACCCAGGCCGCCGTCACGGTGGCGATCCCAGACAAGTGGCAAATCAGGTTCAGCATGGTCCGCTCCGCGGTCAACAGGCCGCGCGTTTCGGCCCGCACCGTCAGCAGTGCCTCGCCGGGCTGCGCCCGGGCACCGTCCTCGACACGATCGAGCACCTGGTAATTCGCCGTACCAATCACCTCATCGAGCACCAGCAACGCGACGTCAACCCCGGCGATCACGCCGGGTTCCCGGGGCACCATCGCCGCGGTGGCAATCGTGCCCGCTGGCACCGTCGACATCGACGTGATGTCGGGCCCGTAGCGCAGGTCCTCATCGAGACCGCGCGCAATGGTGTCTCGAGCGGCGGCCAGCTCGTCGTCGACCAGCCTCATCAACCCACCGCCGCGAGGGCTTCCACCCGAACCGAATCGCCCTCACCCGCCAATCGGACCACACTGCTGCGCGCTTGGTCCGGCCCGGCATCGGGATAGTCGGCGCGATGGTGACAGCCACGGCTTTCGATGCGGGCCAGCGCGGCGGCGGTCACCGTCCGAGCGGCCAGGGTGAGCGCCACATCCTCGAGATCGCGACAGCCCGCGACGTTGCGAAGCTGCGCTTCGGACAGCGTGTCGCGCAACCGGTGCAGACCGGTCGCGGTGCGCTCCACCGAGGCGTCGCGGCTCATCGCTCGTTGCAGGTCGCCGCGCCCCAGCGCCGGGTAGCTGATCGGTTCGCGCCATGTCGCTGGCGAGGGCGCACGCGAACGCCCGGTCGCCGCGGCGTGCGCGGCTGCAACCTTTCCGGCGCGGTTTCCGACCACCAACCCTTCCAGCAAGCTGTTGGAGGCCAGCCGGTTGGCACCGTGCAGCCCGGTGCGGGCCACCTCGCCCGCGGCGTACAACCCAAGCAGCTCGGTCTGGCCGTAGACATCGGTTACGATCCCGCCACAGCTGTAGTGCGCACCCGGAACAACCGGGATCGGTTGGCGGACGGGGTCGATACCGGCAGCCCGGCAGGCTGCCGTGACCGTCGGGAACCGGGACGCGAAGCCCTCGATACCGCGGGCGTCGAGATAGACGCACGGATCGCCGGTGACCTTCATCCGCGCGTCAATGGCGGCTGCGACGACGTCGCGCGGCGCCAAGTCGCCCATCGGATGCACGCCTGCTGTTATCGAATTGCCTTGCTTGTCAAGCAATATCGCGCCCTCACCGCGGATGGCCTCGGTTATCAGCGGCCGCCGCCCCCCGGCGCTGTGGCCGGTGGGGGTGCCGCGACCGGCAGCAAAAAGCATCGTGGGGTGGAACTGGATGAATTCGAGATCGCTGACCGAGACGCCGGCCCATAATCCGAGGGCGATGCCGTCGCCGGTGGAGCCCATCGGGTTGGTGGTCGCGGTGTACAGGTGCCCGAGCCCGCCGGTGGCCAGGATCACCGACGGAGCGCTGATTACGCCGCATCCGTCCGGGCGCAGCACCAATACCCCAGTCACCACCGTGCCGTCGTGGAGAACTCGCAACGCCGCGTGGCTGGTTCGGATGTCGAGCATCCCGGCGGCATGATCGAGCGCCCGCTGAACCTCGGCGCCGGTGGCGTCGCCGCCGGCGTGCACGATGCGTCGCCGCGTGTGCCCGCCTTCACGCGTCAACGCCCACCGGCCCGGGACCGATTCATCGAACCGCGCTCCGGCCCCTACCAAATCGGTGACCGCGCGGTAGCCGTCGGCGACGATCGAGTACACCGCGTCGGGATCGCACAGGCCCGCGCCCGCGGCCAGGGTGTCGGCGACGTGCGCGTCGACCGAGTCGTCGTTGTCCGGCAACACCACCGCGATGCCGCCTTGCGCGTAGTGTGTCGCGGTCACACCGCGTGTCTCGGCAGCCTTGCTGAGCACCACGACGCTGCGCCCGGCGCGGTCGGCGGCCAGTGCGGCCGCCAGCCCGGCAACGCCCGTGCCGACCACGACGACGTCGGCCGCATCCCGCCAAACGGGACCGGCCATCATTCGCCGCCCCCCGGTTGGCCGATTGCGATCATCCGCTGCACACTGCGCCGGCCTGCAGCGGCGATTTCCGGATCGACGTGGACTTCATCGGCACCGTCCACCAGGCAGCGCAACAGGGCCGCGGGGGTGATCATCTTCATGTACTTGCACGATGCACGGTCGTTGACCGCGCGGAAGTCGACATCCGGTGCTGCCCGGCGCAGCTGGTGCAACATACCGACCTCGGTGGCCACCAGAACCCTACGGGCGCGCGTCGCGTGCGCCGCGTCGAGCATCCCGCCGGTGGACAAGATCTTTACCCGCTCGGCCGGGAATGCTCCTTCGCCGGCGAGGTACAGCGCCGAGGTTGCGCATCCGCACTCCGGATGTACGAACAGTTCGGCATCGGGATGTGCGCGAGCCTGGTCGGCGAGCTCGTCTCCGTTGATCCCGGCGTGTACGTGGCATTCGCCGGCCCACACGTGCAGATTTTTGCGGCCCGTCACCCGGCGCACGTGTGCACCGAGGAATTGGTCCGGGCAAAACAACACCTCGCGGTTGGGGTCGATGGACGCGACCACGTCGACCGCATTTGACGAGGTGCAACAGATGTCGGTGAGCGCCTTGACGGCGGCTGTGGTGTTGACGTAAGAGACGACGACGGCGCCGGGGTGCTCGTCTTTCCAGGCCCGCAGGTCGTCGGGAGTGATCGAGTCCGCCAGCGAGCAGCCCGCCCGCTGATCCGGGATCAGCACGATCTTGTCCGGGCTGAGAATTTTTGCGGTCTCGGCCATGAAGTGCACCCCGCAGAACACGATGGTGTCCTCCGGTGCCTCGGCGGCGATCCGCGATAGCGCCAGCGAATCCCCCACGTGGTCGGCGACATCCTGGATCGCGGGCAGCTGGTAGTTGTGCGCCAGTACGGTGGCCCCACGCAACTGCGCCAGTCGGCGAATCTCGGTAGCCCACTGTTCGTCACCGTCAACCCCGGCGTAGCCGATCGGCGAGTTGGTGATGTCGGCATACAGTTCATCCACGAGCGTGTCGGTACGATTCAGCACCGTCATTACCGCTCCTTCCGCACTCCAGGAGGTTTTCGACTTATAATCGAAAACATGGCCCATGGTAGCACCGCCCACGAAGTGCTGGCCGTGGTATTTCAGGTCCGTGGCGTTCCGACGAGCCGCGGTACGGAAAAGCCGCAGCTCAACGTGCTGCTATGGGAACGCGCAAGGGAGCCACAACGTGGCGCATGGTCGTTGCCGGGCGGACGGCTGCGCACCGACGAAGACATGACCACCTCGGTTCGGCGCCAACTGGCCGAGAAGGTAGATCTGCGCGAACTGTCCCATTTGGAACAGCTCGCGGTGTTTTCCGACCCGCACCGGCTGCCGGGCATCCGGATGATCGCGTCGACCTACTTGGGGTTGGTGCCCTCTCCCGCCACCCCCGAGCTGCCGGCAGACACCCGCTGGCACCCGGTGAGTTCGCTGCCGCTGATGGCATTCGATCACGGCCCGATGGTGACCCATGCCCGCACCAGACTGGTTGCCAAAATGTCCTATACAAATATCGGATTCGCTTTGGCTCCAAGAGAATTCGCACTCTCGACGCTCCGCGACATTTACGGCGCCGCACTGGGCTACCAGGTCGACGCAACCAACCTGCAGCGAGTGCTTGCCCGTCGCAGAGTCATCACCCAGACCGGAACCATCGCGCAGTCCGGCCGCAGTGGTGGCCGCCCCGCGGCGCTGTACCGGTTTACCGACTCCCAGCTCAGGGTCACTGACGAGTTCGCCGCACTGCGGCCTCCCGGCCAGCTCTGATCGTCGCGTGCGCCCCAGGAGCATCCGGGCAGCCCAGTTGTAATGCGCATGTGATAGGCGCCACGCAGCGCTGCGGTCTGGGTGGGCCCTCGAATCCTGTAGCTTGGATAAGACTATAAGAGCCGGATAAGGGCAGCTGGCGCCGAATGCGTGCCGGCGCAGGACTTCGACGGGCAAACCGCGCTGCCATTCCGTTGACCTGAACACTCGCGCGCGAGAATGCCCGATGGCCATGAAGGGAGCCTTAGTGGTAGAGCTCGGCAATTTGGCGGGCGCGACCGGCGCCGAATGGATCGGCCGGCCGTCGCATGAGGAATTGCAGCGCAAAGTTCGACCGCTGCTGCCATCCGACGATCCGTTCTACTTCCCACCCGCCGGCTACCAGCACGCTGCGCCCGGAACGGTGCTGCGCTCGCGCGGCGTCGAGCTGGCGTTTCTGGGCTTGGTTCCACAGCCCATCACGGCTACCCAGCTGCTGTACCGAACGACGGATATGTACGGCAACCCCGAGGCGACGGTGACCACGGTGATCGTCCCCGAAGAGCTTGCTCCGGGGCAGACCTGCCCGTTGCTGTCGTATCAGTGCGCTATCGATGCGATGTCGTCTCGCTGTTTTCCGTCCTACGCACTGCGGCGGCGTGCCAAGGCCCTGGGCTCACTGCCCCAGCTGGAGCTGCTGATGATCAGCGCCGCACTTGCCGAAGGATGGGCGGTATCGGTGCCCGACCATGAGGGGATGAAGGGGCTATGGGGCTCGCCGCATGAACCCGGCTACCGAATCCTGGACGGGATCCGGGCTGCCCTGAGCTCCGAACACATCGGGTTGTCCCCAACAGCGCCGATCGGGCTGTGGGGCTACTCCGGCGGCGGACTGGCCAGCGCGTGGGCCGCCGAAGCGTGTGGCGAATACGCACCCGAGCTGGACATCGTCGGTGCGGTGCTGGGATCCCCCGTCAGTGACCTTGGCCACACGTTCCGCCGCCTCAACGGCACCTTCTTTGCCGGTTTGCCGGCGTTGGTCGTGGCTGCGCTCCAACACAGCTACCCCGATCTGGACCGGGTGATCAAGAAACACGCCAACGACGAGGGTCGCCAGCTGCTCCAGCAGCTGGAAAAGATGACAACCGTCGGCGCGGTTCTCCGGATGGCCGGCAGAGACATGGGTGACTTCCTCGACGAACCGCTTGAGGACATCTTGTCGACACCGGAGGTCTCCCACGTCTTCGACGACATCAAGCTGGGCGCCGCCGTGCCCACACCACCGGTATTGATCGTGCAGGCAGTGCACGACTACCTCATCGACGTCGATGACATCGACGCGCTCGCCGACGCCTACTCAGCCGGCGGCGCCGACGTCACCTACCATCGCGACGCGTTCAGCGAACATGTTTGCCTGCACCCGCTGTCTGCCCCGATGACGCTTCGCTGGCTCGCCGACCGGTTCGCCCGGCGGCCCCTGACCGACCATCTCATTCGGACCACGTGGCCGACCATGTTCAACCCGATGACCTACGCGGGAATGGCGCGGCTGGCCGTAATCGCGGCCAAGGTCATCACCGGCAGGAAGCTGAGCCGCCGTCCGCTCTGACGCCGCTATGACACCGGTGCTGGTGGGGCGTCAGGAGCTTCCGGGGCTTCCGTAGGCGTGCTCGACGGCGGATCGACAGCCGGATATCCGCCCAGGTCGTCGCGCGCCGTCCCGGCTGCAAGCAGTGCATATGCCAACGATGCTGTGCCAGCCGGCCACATCAAAGTGGCGGCAATTTGCAGTGGCCGTCGGGCGAAAAACACCGGCGGTGCCTGAGTGACGTACGTTATCGCGTGGTCACCGCCGGAAAGGGGCACCGTGTCGAAGTCCAACGCGCCGTAACGCAGCCGAACCAGTAGTGCGCCAACCGCAGCGGCGAACGCCGCCGCGGCGGACAACCCGATCGAAAGCCCCACGACCATCCCCGGTCCGCGGTGTTCCCGCCATTGCCACACCAGTACTGACGCCACCACCGCCAGCACACCCAAGAGCCCCAGCAGCATGAACGGTGCGACGAAGAAGTTCTGCGATTCGCTGCCCAGATACTCGTGCACCCGCTCACCCGCGCGAGTCATGGCCACCACGGCGTGGATCGGCGGAGCAATCCACGCCCACAACCCACCGACCAACACGCCGGTCGCCGACAGACCCAATACCACGGCGAGGATCGCGCGTGTCCGCGATGTGCGCGGTGCGCCGGAAAGCTCGGGGCCGGACGGCACCGAAGGCAGCGACTGGTCGGTCACCGCTGTGCCTCCAAGTCGGCCGAGTCCACCTGTCCGTGCCGGGAGCAGCGAGCCCACCAGCCGTCGGGTCGAACCTGAACGACCATCCGGCGCCCGCATTCCGCACAGAACCGAGGAGGCTCAAGGCCCAACTGCGCCGCGGTGGGCGGGGGCGTGCCAACCGGCTCCCCGGTGTAGACGTTGTAGATCCCGGCTCCCACCGGCCCACCCAGATCCCGAACCACTGCTGCGAGTTCCTACAAGCTGGCGTTGAGCGCCTTGATCGGCATCTGCAGATCGTCGAGCAGCGCCAGGTCCGCTTCTGCGGGTCGGCCCAGCGTGGTCAGGTAGTTCCCGACGATCACGGCGTTGATGCCGCCCAGAATGCCCTGTTTGGCGCCGAGGTCGCCCAGGGTGATTTCGCGGCCACCGGCGAAACGCAACATGGTGCGCGGCAACGCCAGCCGGAAGGCGGCCACCGACTTCAGCGCCTCGCTGGCCGGCATCACCTCCAAGTCGCCGAACGGGGTACCGGGCCGCGGGTTGAGGAAGTTCAACGGGACCTCGTCGGGGCCCAGCTCGGCCAGGTTCGCCGCGAATTCCGCACGCTGCTCCAGCGTCTCCCCCATGCCGAGAATGCCACCGCAGCACACTTCCATGCCGGCCTCGCGCACCATCGACAGTGTCTGCCAGCGTTCTTCCCAAGAGTGCGTGGTGACCACATTGGTGAAGAACGAGCGGGCGGTCTCGAGGTTGTGGTTGTAGCGATGCACGCCCATCGCCGAGAGCTGGTCCACCTGCTCGGCCGTCAACATCCCCAGCGAGCAGGCGATGTTGATCTCGACTTCGTTGTTGATTGCCTCGATACCGGCTGCGACCTGGGCCATCAACCGCTCGTCGGGTCCGCGCACCGCCGCCACGATGCAGAACTCGGTGGCGCCGGACTTGGCGGTCTGTTTGGCCGCCTCGACCAGGCTGGGAATATCCAGCCAGGCGCTGCGCACCGGCGAAGCGAAGAGGCCGGATTGGGAGCAGAAATGGCAATCTTCCGGGCAACCACCGGTTTTCAGGCTGATGATGCCCTCGACCTCGACCTCGGGTCCGCACCAGCGCATCCGCACCTCGTGGGCGAGCGCCAGCAACTCCTCCAGCCGATCATCGGGTAGCTGCAGCACCTGCAGCACCTGGTCCTGGCTCAAACCCACACCGCGCTCCAGCACAAGCTGGCGGGCCACCGCCAGAATGTCCGAGCTGTCCACGCCATCCCGGCCGGCGTCGGTGGTCGGTTCAGTCGCCGCCTGAGTCACTCAAGTACTCCCCTGGGTTCTTGTCACGTCCATCCGTGCCCAAGCTGGTCGAGCACGGAATTGCCAACCTAGGGTAGCCGTGCCCGGCCGCACAAACGTGATCCGGTCACCCCCCACCGAGCCCTACTGGGCTTTCGCTGGATCAGCTGAGTCAGCCGAGGAGGTGCTCGATGCGCTTGTTGCCGTCCCAGCGGCGCAAGCCCGTGAAGTGGCCATCGAGCTGCGGCGGCCGGCCGGCGATGCGCAGCGCCCGGCTCAGTTGAGCGCCACCGACCCGGCGGGCAAACGTGACATGTGCCGTCCACTGGTCGGGCAGGCTGTTGGACATCGGCCCCGGCGCCAAATACGGAAGGCTCAGCCGGTGCACCCGCGCATGCAGGTCCAACAGAGCGCTGCTCGGCACCACCAGCCGCGCGAACACGACATTGGACCGCCCGAACAGCACCGGCGCGCCGATCAGGCAGCCCAGGGGCAGCCCCTCGGCAAGCGGACTCAGCAACTCGTCGACATCGGCGTCGATGCGCTCGGCAACGGCCAGCGTCACGTGCGGACGACTGGCCGGCGCCTGGCTGGGTATTCCGGCGCCAGCCAGGTTGTCCCAGATGCGACGGATCGTTGCCTCGGTATCGCGGTCGAAGACCAGCTCGATCGAATGCACCATCAACGGACCAACGCGGTTACCCAGTCGCGGTCGAACGCCGTCACGCTCATCGCCGCGAACTCGGCTGCATTCAATGACGCAGCTCCTGCGGGCAGTGCCGCCCGCACCGGAGCCAGCCGAGTCAACGCGGTCCGATTCGAGTCCTCCAGCAACCCAGGCTTCACCGGCCAACTGCCGATAACCAATCCGGCACACGAAACCCCTGGTACGACAAGTGACTCAAGCGTCAGCGCCGTGTGGTTGAGGGTACCCAATTCCACGGTGACCACCACTAGCACCGCGGCACCCAGGTCTGCGGCGATATCACGCAGCGTCACACCCGAATCGGCGATTTCGACGAGCAGCCCGCCAGCACCCTCGACCAATGTCAGCCGTCCGGGACATTCCAAGCCGCCAATGAGCTGCACCAGCTGGTCGCGGGTGGGCAACGGCATCCCGGCCTGCTCGGCCGCAGCCGCCGGAGCCAACGGCAGGCGATACCGCGCCAACCCGGCGAGCACGGTCACTCCGGACAGTCGACGCACCTCGGCGAGGTCGTCATCACCGGTGCCAGAACCGGGCTCAGTGCCGGTCTGAACGGGTTTGCACACCGCAACGTCGATGCCGGCCTGACGCGCGCAACACGCCAGCGCCGCGGTCGCGACCGTCTTGCCGACCCCGGTACCGGTACCCGTGACGACCAGGACGGTCAACGACGCGCCACCGGACGTCCGCCAAGGACGTCGGTCAGCACCCGCCGGGCCATTTCCAGCTCGGCGGCGTGAAGGGACGCGCGGGCGGTAAGCCGCAGCCGAGAGGTCCCGGTGGGCACGGTCGGGGGCCGGAAACACCCCACCCGCACGCCGCCGTCCAGGCAGGCCGTCGCGGCGGCCAGGGCCACCTCTGGATCACCGAGGATCACCGACACCACCGCCGACTGCGGTATCTCGGACCAGAATCGCCCGGCTTCGCCGCGGCCCGCATCGCCGCCGAGCGCTACATCGCAGATTCGGGCCAGTTCGCGGGCATGGCGCAGCACCGCCTCGGGCCGCCACGGCTCGGCCTTCAGGACGCGCAGCGCGGCACGCGCGGCGCCCACCGCCGCCGGAGCCAGGCCAGTGTCGAAGATGAAAGGCCGGGCGGCATCGATCAGGTGAGCACGCACCTGCGCCGGCCCGAGCACCGCGCCACCCTGGCTGCCGAGCGCCTTCGACAGGGTGGTGGTCATCACCACATCGGGCGCACCCGCCAGCCCCAGCTCGTATAGCAACCCGCGTCCACCACCACGCACGCCGAGGCCGTGCGCCTCGTCGACGAGGAGCAGCGCACGGTGGCGCCGGCAGACCTCGTGCAATTCGCGAACCGGGGCCAATGTGCCGTCGGCGCTGAATACCGAGTCGGTGACGACTACGGCGCGCTGCTCCGCACGCGAGCCCAGGGCAGCATCCACGGCCCGGACATCACAGTGCGGCGTCACCACCACCCGGGCCCGCGATAGTCGGCAGGCATCCACCAGAGACGCATGCGAGTAGGCGTCGGACACCAACAGGGAGCCCGGACCGGACAAACCGACGACGGCTCCCAGATTGGCCGTGTAGCCAGAGGAGAACAGCAACCCCGCGGATGCCCCGACGTAGTCGGCGAGTTCGCACTCGAATTCCTGGTGCAGCTCGGTATCGCCGGTGACCAGGCGCGAACCGGTGGAACCGGCACCCCAGACCCGCAGCGCCTGGACGCCACCGTCGATGACCATGGGATGTTGGGACAAACCGAGGTAGTCGTTGGATGCCAGATCCAACTCGGTGGCCACGGCTGGACGCGGCCGCAGCGCGCGACGCAGCCCGGCCTGGCGGCGTTTCCGCTCTACCTCCTCCAGCCAGGCCAGAGGTGCGGGGGCGCCACCCGCTTTCGGGGGGGTGTCGATCGGTGCCTTCATCGCCCTAGAGCCTACGAGAAGCGACGACGCGCGCGACCTCGACCATCGCGGAGGTGATCTGCGCAATCTCGGCGGGTTCGCAGATATAGGGCGGCATCGCATAGACCAGGTTGCGGAACGGACGTAGCCAGACGCCGCCGTCCAGCGCCGCCGGGGTGGCGACGGCCAGGTCGACCGGCCGGTCGCATTCAATGACGCCGATGGCGCCGCATACCCGCACATCGCTCACGGCGGGCAAGCCTCGGGCGGCTTGCAGCCCGGCCGCCAACCCGGCGCCGATCTCGGCAATGCGGGAGCGCCAGTCCTGGCCGAGGAGCACCTCAACGCTGGCCACCGACACCGCACAGGCCAGCGGATTGGCCATGAAAGTGGGGCCGTGCATCAGCGCGCCGGCCTCACCGACGCTGATGGTGCGCGCGATGGCGGTCGTACACAGGGTCGCCGCCAGGCTGAGATATCCGCCGGTGAGCGCCTTTCCGACACACATGATGTCCGGGCTCACCCCGGCGTGGTCGGCGGCGAATAGTTCGCCGGTGCGGCCGAAGCCGGTTGCGATCTCGTCGAAGATCAGCAGCACCTCGTGGCGCCGGCAGATGTCGCGCAGATCGCGCAGATACCGCGGGTCATGGAAGCGCATCCCGCCCGCACCCTGTACGACGGGCTCGACGACCACGGCGGCCAGTTCGTCGGCGTGCTGCGCGAGTTGCGTCTCGAACGCGGTGCTGTAGCCGGGGTCGTAGTCGCGCGGCACCTGTGGGGCGAACACTTGGCGGGCCAGGACATCGGTCCACAGCGAATGCATGCCGCCATCGGGGTCGCAGATGCTCATCGGCGTGAAGGTGTCGCCGTGGTAGCCGCCCCGCCAGGTCATCAGCCGCCGCTTGCCGGGCAGCTTACGGCTGCGCCAGTACTGCAGCGCCATCTTCACCGCGACTTCCACCGACACCGACCCGGAGTCGCTGAAGAAGACCGTCTCCAGACCCGCCGGGGTGATATCGACCAGCAGCTTCGCCAGCCGGGCGGCCGGCTCGTGGGTCAGCCCACCGAACATGACGTGATTCATCACGCGCAGTTGAGTGGCCAGCGCCGCGTCCAGCAGCGGGTGGCCGTGACCGTGGATCGCGGTCCACCAGGAGCTCATCGCGTCGAGTACCTCGATCAGCTGGCCGTCGCGGACCAGCGTCAACCAGGGGCCGTGGGCGGCCACCGCCACCACGGGCGGCAACGCCCCCCCATCATTCGAACCGCCGATGGTGCTATACGGGTGCCACAGGTGTGCGGCGTCGATCGCACTGACCTGCTCGGGCGTTAGCCCCTGAGACGCCACAGCCATGGAGACCGAGGGTAACGCAGCCACACCGCGGCCCATCGCAGCTGCGGGTCGCCAAAACCACTGCCATCCGGGAGCATGCAGGCATGGCACCGCCGAATCAGCCTGAGGAGACTCACCCCGACCCTGGCACCGAATCCCAGTCGTTTCCCGACGACTTCGACGATCAGACCCCACCGCGGGTACTCACGCTGCGAATAGCTCCCTGGGACGCGGTAGGTACCGTCGCGATACTTGCGGTGCTTTTGGCCTTGGTCACGATGACCAGCTGGCCGGCACAGCTCTTTGCCTTCACCGAAAACGTGTGCCCGCCGGATGACTGCCCACCGGTGCCATTCGGCATCAACTACTACATCTACCCGGTGGTGTGGGGCGGCATCGGTGCCGCCATAGCCGCGGCCGTAATCGGCCCGTTCGTATCCATGTTGAAGGGCTGGTACATGTCCTTCTGGCCGATCATCTCGATCGCGGTCATCACCCTCACCTCTGTGGCGGGCTACGCGATGACCGGCTTCAGCGAACGCTACTGGCACTGACGGCCGGCAACCGATCACACGTCGCCCCGCCGGTGCGGGCCGGCGGGTCCCGGTGAGACTGAAATCACAACTGCGCACACCGGATTAGGTGGGCAGTCACCGTCTGGTCACGTTACGACAAAAAAACCCTGGTGGATCTGGCCCTGACTCACTTCTGTTGCCAAAGTGGCTGTAGTGACTGGTGTGAATACAGCACGGTCAGGAAGGTTGGAACCCAAATGAAACGCATCTACGCCTTCGCGATCGGTCTGGGAATGATGCTCGCCCCGATGGTGGCCGCACCCGGTCTTGCGGCCGCAGACCCGGCCGCGCGCCCGATCGATTACCGGCAGGTGACCGACGCCGTGATCGCGCGCGGCATGTCCCAGCTCGGCGTGCCGTTCTCCTGGGCCGGCGGCGGTATCACCGGCCCGAGTCGCGGGAAAGGTACGGGAATCTACACCGTCGGTTTCGACGCGTCGGGCCTGATCCAATACGCCTACGGCGCCGCCGGGATCAAGCTGCCACGCTCCTCGGGCGAGATGTACAAGGTCGGCCAGAAGGTGCCGCCGCAGCAGGCACGCAAGGGAGACCTGATCTTCTACGGTCCCGAAGGGACACAAAGCGTCGCGATGTACCTCGGGAACGACAAGATGCTGGAGGTGGGCGATGCCGTCCAAGTCTCGCCCGTGCGCGGCCGCGACATGATGCCCTACCTGGTCCGGGTTCTCGGGACCCAGCCTCTCGGGACCCAGCCGGCGCCATTGCAGCAGGCACCGGTCCAGCAGGCACCAGTACAGCAGGCACCAGTACAGCAGGCACCAGTGCAGCAAGGACCGATACCACGGGCACCGGTCCAGCAGGCACCAGTACAGCAGGCACCAGTACAGCAGGCACCAGTACAGCAGGCACCAGTACAGCAGGCACCAGTACAGCAGGCACCAGTACAGCAGGCACCGGTCCAGCAGGCACCGGTCCAGCAGGCACCATTGCAACCGGGTTCCATCGGTACCAGGCGGTAACTTTCCCGGTTGATCTCTGCCCCTCCCGAACGCCCGCCACCTTGCTCCCCGCTGCTCAGCGAGAAATTCAGGTGGCGGGTTGGGTAAATTAGCAGTCGATCATGCTGTCGCTGTTACCTCCTCCTCCATCGGCCACCACTGCGGAGCCGCTCGCTCCGATCACCATGGGGACGCGTACGACGGGTTATTACCGGCACGATCTCGACGGCTTGCGCGGCGTTGCGATCGCGCTGGTGGCGGTCTTCCACGTGTGGTTTGGCCGGGTTTCCGGCGGTGTCGACGTGTTCCTGGCGCTGTCCGGGTTCTTCTTCGGCGGAAAGATACTTCGCGCTGCCCTCAACCCGGATCTGTCACTCTCACCGGTAGCCGAAGTGATCCGACTGGTCCGCCGGCTACTCCCGGCGCTGGTCGTCGTCCTCGCCGGCTGCGCACTGCTCACCATCCTCGTGCAACCGCAGACTCGGTGGGAGGCGTTCGCTAACCAGAGCCTGGCGAGCCTGGGGTATTACCAGAATTGGGAACTGGCTGGCACGGTGTCCAACTATCTGCGGGCCGGTGAAGCGGTTAGCCCCTTGCAGCACATCTGGTCGATGTCGGTGCAGGGGCAGTTCTATCTCGCCTTCCTGCTGCTGGTTGCCGGGTGCGCCTACCTGCTGCGCGGTCTGTTTCGGGGCCCGCGGGCACCGCACCTGCGGACCATGTTCGTGGTGCTGCTGAGCGGGCTGACGGTGGCCTCGTTCGTCTACGCGATCGTTGCGCATCAGGCTTACCAGGCGACCGCCTACTACAACAGTTTCGCGCGCGCATGGGAGTTGCTGGCCGGGGTGCTGGTCGGTGCGCTGGTGCCCTATGTGCGGTGGCCGATGTGGCTGCGCACCGCCGTGGCCACCGTCTCACTGGCGGCGATAGTGTCGTGCGGCGCGCTGATCGACGGCGTCAAGGAATTTCCGGGTCCGTGGGCGCTGGTACCCGTCGCAGCCACGCTGCTGATGATCCTTGCCGGGGCCAACCGGCAGGGCCAGCCCAGTACCCGCAACCGGATGCCGTTGCCCAATCGTCTGTTAGCCACTGGCCCCCTGGTCGCGCTGGGCGCAATGGCCTATTCCTTGTACCTGTGGCATTGGCCGCTGCTCATCTTCTGGCTTTCCTACACCGGCCACCGGCACGCCAACTTTGTCGAAGGCACGGCAGTGCTGCTGGTATCCGGGCTGCTGGCATACCTGACCACCCGGCTGGTCGAGGACCCATTGCGATATCGGGCACCCGCCGGCGCGACATCGCCGACCGTGGTCTGGTCGATTCCCTGGCGAATGCGCCTGCGCCGGCCGACGATTGCGCTGGGATCGGTGGTGGCGCTGCTTGGGGTCGCCCTAACCGCAACCTCGTTCACTTGGCGCGAGCACGTCATCGTCCAGCGCGCCGCAGGCAAAGAGCTGAGCGGGTTGAGTTCCCGCGACTATCCCGGTGCGCGTGCTCTGACCGACCACGTCCGGGTGCCCAAGCTGCGGATGCGGCCAACCGTCCTGGAAGTCAAAGACGACCTGCCGGTCTCCACCCAGGACGGCTGCATCAGCGACTTCGTCAACCCGGCACTGGTCAACTGCACCTACGGCGACGCGGACGCGCCCCGGACCATCGCACTGGCCGGGGGTTCGCACGCCGAACATTGGCTCACCGCACTGGATCTGCTCGGTCGCATGCACCACTTCAAGGTGGTGACGTACCTCAAAATGGGTTGCCCGTTGTCGACCGAGGAAGTCCCGCTGATCATGGGCAACAACGCCCCATATCCGCAGTGTCGCGACTGGGTGCAATCGACGATGGACAAGCTGGTCGCCGACCACCCCGACTACGTGTTCACGACCTCGACCCGACCGTGGAACATCAAACCCGGCGACGTGATGCCGGCAACCTACATCGGGATCTGGCAAACGTTCGCCGACAACGACATTCCCGTCCTGGCGATGCGGGATACCCCATGGCTGGTCAAAGACGGCCAACCGTTTACCCCGGCGGACTGCCTGGCCAAGGGGGGCAACCCGCAATCCTGCGGACTCCCGCGTTCCAAGGTTCTGGCGGATCGGAATCCCACCCTCGACTTCCTCGCGCAGTTCCCGCTGCTGAAGCCACTCGATATGTCCGACGCCATATGCCGCCCCGACGATTGCCGCGCGGTCGAGGGAAACGTTCTGGTCTACCGCGACAGTCATCATCTGACCCCCACCTACATGCGGACGATGACCAGCGAGCTCGGCCGGCAGATCGCGGCGAACACCGGTTGGTGGTGACGCCCGCACCCGCCGGGCACCTGGATACAGTCGTGTGATGCCGTCGAACAACGCCGAGGCCTCCGGCGAGACCGGGCCCACCCTGCCCACCGTGTGGCCGGGCAGCGCCTATCCGCTCGGGGCTACCTACGACGGAGCCGGCACCAACTTCTCGCTCTTCTCCGAGATCGCCGAGAAGGTTGAGCTGTGCCTGATCGCCGACGACGGCGCCGAGTCGCGGATCTCCCTCGACGAGGTGGACGGGTATGTCTGGCACGCCTATCTACCGAACATCACCCCCGGCCAGCGCTACGGGTTTCGGGTCCACGGACCGTTCGACCCCGCGGCCGGCCATCGCTGTGACCCCAGCAAGCTGCTGCTCGACCCGTACGGCAAGTCGTTCGACGGCGATTTCACCTTCGGCCAGGCGCTCTTCTCCTATGACCTGGGCGCGGTCGACGCAAACGGTGACTCGGGCAACACCGGCACTCCCCCGATGGTCGACTCGCTCGGCCACACCATGACCAGCGTCGTGATCAACCCGTTCTTCGACTGGGCGACCGACCGGGCACCGCTCACGCCCTACAACGAGACCGTGATCTACGAAGCGCATGTGAAAGGCATGACGCAGACCCATCCCGGTGTCCCGCCCGAACTCCGCGGCACCTATGCCGGGCTGGCCCACCCGGTGATCATTGACTACCTCAAGGAGCTCAATGTCACCGCCCTTGAATTGATGCCGGTGCACCAGTTCCTGCACGACTCGCGGCTGCTGGACCTCGGCTTGCGAAACTACTGGGGTTACAACACCTTCGGATTCTTCGCCCCGCACAATCAATACGCATCCACCCGGCAAGCCGGTAGCGCGGTGGCCGAGTTCAAAACGATGGTGCGCAGCCTGCATGAAGCCGGCATCGAGGTCATCCTCGACGTCGTCTACAACCACACCGCCGAGGGCAACCACCTGGGCCCGACGATCAACTTTCGCGGCATCGACAACACCGCCTACTACCGGCTGGTGGACGAGGACTTGAGGTTCTACAAGGACTTCACCGGCACCGGCAACAGCCTCAATGCCCGCCACCCGCACACCCTGCAGCTGATCATGGACTCGCTCCGGTACTGGGTGACCGAAATGCACGTCGACGGGTTCCGGTTTGATCTGGCATCAACCCTGGCCCGCGAGTTCTACGACGTCGACCGCCTGTCGGCGTTCTTCGATCTGGTGCAACAGGATCCGGTGGTCAGTCAGGTAAAGCTGATCGCCGAACCATGGGATGTCGGCGAGGGCGGATATCAGGTCGGCAATTTCCCGGGACTGTGGACGGAGTGGAACGGCAAGTACCGCGACACCGTGCGCGACTACTGGCGAGGCGAGCCGGCCACCCTCGGCGAGTTCGCCTCCCGGCTCACCGGCTCATCGGACCTCTACGAAGCAACCGGCCGCCGGCCCAGTGCCAGTATCAATTTCGTCACCGCCCACGACGGATTCACACTCACCGATCTGGTTTCGTACAACGAGAAGCACAACGAGGCCAATGGCGAAGACAACCGTGACGGGGAAAGCTACAACCGGTCCTGGAACTGCGGCGTCGAGGGCCCCACCGACGACCCCGACATCCTGGCGCTGCGTGCCCGGCAGATGCGCAACATCTGGGCCACGCTAATGGTCAGCCAGGGCACGCCGATGCTTGCGCATGGCGACGAGATCGGCCGCACGCAGCAGGGCAACAACAACGTCTACTGCCAGGATTCCGAACTGTCCTGGATGGATTGGTCATTGGTGGACAAGAATGCCGATCTGCTGGCTTTTGCCCGCAAGGCGACCAGCTTGCGCAAGAAGCATCCCGTGTTTCGCCGGCGCCGGTTCTTCGAGGGTGAACCGATCCGAAGTGGCGACGAAGTGCGCGATATCGCCTGGCTGACGCCGAGCGGCCGGGAGATGACACACGAGGATTGGGGCCGGGGGTTCGACAAGTGCGTGACGGTGTTCCTCAACGGCGAAGCCATCATCTCACCGAACGCCCGCGGCGAACGGGTCGTAGACGATTCATTCCTGTTGTGCTTCAACGCGCACGACCACGACGTGGAATTCGTGATGCCGAACGACGACTATGCGCAGCAGTGGACCGCAGAGCTGGATACCAACAATCCCGTCGGTGACACCGACCTGACGGTGGCGGCCGCTGACAACATTTCACGGGCCGCCCGCTCACTTCTAGTCTTACGTAAGACTCTGTGACACATGACTTTTCCGGTTGTATCCAGCTACCGGTTGCAGATGCGTGGTCCGTCGAGCGGATTCGGGTTCACCTTCGCCGACGCCGAGAACCTGCTGAACTACCTCGACGATCTTGGCGTATCGCATCTGTACCTGTCCCCCATCCTGACCGCGGTCGCCGGGTCGACCCACGGATACGACGTCACCGACCCGACGAAGGTGTCACCCGAGCTGGGCGGCCCGGACGGCCTGGCGCGGCTTTCCGCGGCGGCGCGTGCGCGCGGCATGGGCCTGATTGTCGACATTGTGCCCAACCACGTCGGGATCGACCGACCCGAACAGAACCCGTGGTGGTGGGATGTGTTGAAGTTCGGCCGGTCCTCGGCGTATGCCGAGTTCTTCGATATCGACTGGGAGCTCGGTGATGGTCGGATCATCCTGCCGCTGTTAGGTTCTGACGACGACGTCGCCAACCTCAGCGCCGACGGCCACCTACTGCGGCTGGGCGATCTGGCGCTGCCGATCGCGCCCGGCACCGACCAGGGCACCGGCCCCGAGATACACGCCCGCCAACACTATCGGCTGGTCGGCTGGCGGAGCGGACTGTGCGGCTATCGCCGCTTCTTCTCGATCACCTCACTGGCGGGGCTGCGACAGGAAGATCGCGCGGTGTTCGACGCCAGCCACGCCGAAGTCGCTCGCTGGTTCGCCGAGGGACTCGTCGACGGCGTGCGGATCGACCACCCCGATGGATTATCCGATCCCTGCGGTTATTTGGCCCGGCTGCGCGAATTGCTCGGCCCGAACGCTTGGATCGTGGTGGAAAAGATCCTCGCTGTCGACGAGGCGTTGGATCCCGCCCTGCCGGTGGCCGGCACCACCGGCTACGACGTGCTGCGCGAAGTAGGCGGCATACTGATCGACCCCCAAGGGGAGGCAGCGCTGACAGTGCTGGTCGAATCCGCCGGTATGGACTATCACGAGATGCCGGCGATGTTGGCCGACCTCAAGATCCAAGCGGCTGTCGACACATTAGCCTGCGAACTTCGTCGATTGCGGCGGTGCATCGCCGCGGCGGCCGGTGCCGATCATCCGTTGTTGCCCGCCGCGGTGGCAGCACTGCTCAGCCACATCGGTGTCTATCGCTGCGATTACCCCGGCCAGGCCGCGGTCCTGCCCAAGGCGTTAGCTGAAACCCAGACGGCGACACCACAATTGGCGCCCGCTCTGCAGGTGATTGCCGCTGCCCTGGCCCGCGGCGGCGAACCGGCCGTGCGTCTACAGCAACTGTGCGGCGCGGTGACGGCCAAGGCCGTCGAGGACTGCATGTTCTACCGCGATGCCCGGCTGGTGTCGCTCAATGAGGTGGGAGGCGAACCGCGCCGGTTTGCTGTCGGCGCCGCGGAGTTCCATCACAGCGCCGCCGCACGTGCCCGGTTGTGGCCACAAACGATGACCACGGTGTCCACCCACGACACCAAACGCAGCGAGGACGTGCGTGCCCGCATCGGCGTGCTCTCCCAAGTGCCGTCGTTGTGGGCGAAGTTCGTCACCCGCGCCCAAACCATTGCACCCGCGCCTGATGCCGCGACCGGACATTTTTTGTGGCAGAACGTCTTCGGGGTGTGGCCAGTGAGCGCAGAGCTCAGCGCCCCGCTGCGCGGCCGGCTGCACTCCTACGCTGAGAAGGCGATCAGGGAAGCGGCATGGCACACCTCGTGGTACAACCCGAACCAAGCGTTCGAGGACGACGTGCACCGCTGGCTTGATCTGGTGCTCGACGGTCCGCTGGCATCAGAGCTCACCGGACTCGTGGCGCACCTCAATTCGCACGCCGAAAGTGACGCGCTCGCTCAGAAGTTGCTCGCGTTGACGGTGCCCGGCGTACCCGACGTCTACCAGGGCAGCGAGCTATTCGACGATAGCCTGGTCGACCCGGACAACCGCCGTCCCGTCGACTTCGCCGCTCGGCGTGCCGCGCTCAACGCGTTGCAGCACCCTAAAATTCGAGTGGTTTCCGCGGCGCTTCGACTGCGGCGCGCCCGTCCGGACTGCTTCCTCGGCGAATATCAACCGGTGCTGGCAACCGGCCCGGCCGCCGATCATATCGTTGCTTTCCGCCGCGGTGACGACGTCCTCGTGGCGGTGACCCGCTGGACGGTCCGGCTCCAGCAAACCGGTTGGGGCGACACCGTGCTGCCGCTACCCAACGGCTGTTGGACGGATACCCTGACCGGATCCGCGGCCAGCGGGCAGACGCCGGCCGGCGAACTGTTCGCGAATCTGCCCGTGGTGCTGCTGGTGCGCGGCGATGCCTGAATTCCGGGTGTGGGCACCCAAACCCACGCTGGTCCACCTCGACGTCGACGGCGCAGTACATGCGATGACCCGCTCCGACGACGGATGGTGGCACACGACCGTGGCGGCACGGGCGGATGCCCGCTACGGATACCTGCTCGACGATGACCCCACCGTGCTTCCCGACCCGCAATCAGCCCGGCAACCCGACGGGGTACACGCACGCTCCCAGCTGTGGGAGCCGCCCGGGGCGCATGATGCGGCCTGGACCGACGCCGACTGGCCCGGGCGGTCGGTCGAGGGCGCGGTGATCTACGAGCTGCACGTCGGTACCTTCACTGCGGCAGGAACTTTCGACTCCGCTATCGAAAAGCTGGACTACCTGGTCGATCTCGGCATCGAATTCGTCGAGCTGATGCCGGTCAATTCCTTTGCCGGAACCCACGGCTGGGGATATGACGGTGTGCTGTGGTACAGCGTGCACGAACCCTACGGCGGTCCCGACGGCCTGATCCGGCTCGTCGACGCATGCCACACTCGCGGTTTGGGTGTGTTGATCGACGCGGTGTTCAACCATCTCGGTCCGTCGGGGAATTACTTGCCGCGGTTCGGCCCGTACTTGTCCTCGGCCAGCAATCCGTGGGGGGAAGGCATCAACATCGCCGACGCCGGCTCCGACGAGGTGCGCCGCTACATCATCGGCTGTGCGCTGCGCTGGATGCGCGACTTCCACGTCGACGGCTTGCGGCTGGACGCCGTGCACGCGCTGGTGGACACTACCGCCATCCACATCCTCGAGGAACTCGCCGACGAGACCCGCTGGCTGTCGAGGCAGTTGGGCCGTCCGTTGTCGCTGATCGCCGAAAGCGACCTCAACGACCCGCGGTTGATCGCCCCGCCCGAGGAAGGCGGCTACGGGATCACCGCGCAATGGAATGACGACATCCACCACGCCATCCACACCGCGGTATCCGGCGAGCGCCAAGGCTACTATGCGGACTTCGGCTCGCTGGCCACTCTCGCCCACACGATGCGCAACGGCTACTTCCACGCTGGCACGTATTCGTCGTTCCGGGGACGGCGGCACGGGCGTCCGTTGGACACTTCCAGGATCCCGGCCAGCAGACTGCTTGCCTATACCTGCACCCACGACCAGGTCGGCAACCGCGCCCTCGGAGACCGTCCGTCCCAGAATCTGACCGGCGGCCAGTTGGCGATCAAAGCCGCGCTGGCCCTCGGGTCACCCTATACCGCAATGCTTTTCATGGGCGAGGAGTGGGGGGCGTCGAGCCCGTTTCAGTTCTTCAGCTCACATCCAGAACCCGAACTCGCACTCGCCACCGCCGAGGGGCGCAGAGCGGAGTTTGCCGAACACGGTTGGGACGCCGATGACATTCCCGACCCGCAAGACCCGCGGACATTCCTGCGCTCCAAGCTGGACTGGGGCGAACCGGACTCCGGCGAACACGCCAGGTTGCACCGCCTTTACCGCGATCTGATCGCCGTGCGGCGCACCGAGGCCGACCTGGCTGACCCCTGGCTGGACCACCTGGTTGTCGACTACGACGAAGAGCAACGCTGGGTCGTGATGCGCCGCGGCCGGCTGATCATCGCCTGCAACCTCGGCACCGAGGCGACAAG
Source organism: Mycobacterium decipiens (assembly GCF_963853665.1). Classification (NCBI taxonomy): domain Bacteria; kingdom Bacillati; phylum Actinomycetota; class Actinomycetes; order Mycobacteriales; family Mycobacteriaceae; genus Mycobacterium; species Mycobacterium decipiens. Next base: position 2,314,400 of record NZ_OY970459.1, on the reverse strand, counting down.
TGTCCCGGTCAGCGGTGAGCTGATGCTGGCCTGGGATTCGCCGATCATCGGTGATAGAAGCACTGAGCTTCCTGCCCACTCGTTCGCGATACTGCGGGCAGTGGATCTGTTGCGCCAATGATGAGCCACTTTAGACGTGCACTGCTCATCGCTCGCTCCGCCTTAGACGCTCCGACGACCGGCGCCGTGCACCGCCTCGGCGACCGCGTCAGCCAGTGAATCGGTCTCGTCGGTCGTCAGGTCCGCGATGGTGATGCGCATCCCCGGCGAGGTGTGAATCCGGAACCGTGTTCCCGGAGCCGCGGCCCAGCCCGCGTTGAGCAGTCGGGTGATCGCGACCGTCTCATCGGATACGGGCACCCATACGTTCAGCCCGGATCGGCCGTACGCGGTGACGCCGCGCGCGGCCAACGCAGCGCGTAGTCGCGCGCGGTTGTCCGTGTAACGCTCCTCGGCCCTGCGGATGAGGCGCGTCGACGCCTCATCGGACCACATACTGACCGCGAGATCTTGCAATAGGTGGCTCACCCAACCCGGCCCGAGCCGAAGACGTCCGTGCACCCGCTCGACGGTGCGCTGATCTCCGACGAGGACGGCGAGCCGCAGGTCGGGGCCGTACGCCTTTGATGCGGACCGCACGAAAGCCCAGCGGTTGGTCGAGCCCGCCAGCGGGTGTAGCGGCGCGCCGGCGATACCGGCGCAGTGGTCGTCCTCGACGAGCAGCAGGTCCTCGGCCCGGCCGGCCAATAAGCTGCGTAGCGCCGCGGCGCGATCGGCGGTTAGCGCCGCGCCGGTCGGGTTCTGCGCACGAGTGGTAACGACGACTGCCCGCACACCGCGGTCCAACGTTCGGGCGAGGTCGGAAACCAGCGGCCCGTCATCGTCGACCCGCAACGACTCAACCGAAAGTCCCAGCGCCGCAAGAAGATCAAGCAGGTTAGCCCAGCCCGGATCTTCGACGGCCACCCGGTCACCCGGACGCAGGTTAGCGACGAGCGCGCGCTCGATACCATCCAGCGCCCCGCTGGTCACCGCGACGTGATCGGCCGGGACGCCATCCACCCTCAGCGCGGCGCGGGTGTATGCGACCAGCTCTGGCGACATTGCCGGCTGCCCATACAGCAGCGGTGTTGGGCGAGAACCGGATTGCGGAGATCGCGCGTCTGCGGTGGGTAGCAGCGCAGGGTCCGGATTGCCGGTCGACAGGTCGCGCACACCTGCGGGGACGTCAAGCCCGAGCAGGGACCGAGGCGTGGTCGCCGGCCGGTCCCGCACTCGGGTACCGCGCCGTCCCGCGGTTTCGACCGCCCCACGATCGCGCAGCAGGCGATAGGCCGCGGCGGCGGTATTGGCGTTCACCCCGAGCTGGGCGGCGAGTTCGCGGACCGGCGGCAGCGCATCGCCGGGCGCCAGGGCACCCCGCGAGATGGCGTCCTCCACGCTGGCGGCTATTGCCGCGGCACCCGACCCCGCTAAGATGTGTTGTACTGGCACAGAAATTATTATGAATTAGTACAATATTCGAAGGCAATCCGTTGGACACCGCGTACCGCCCCACACCACGAACCACGCCCACCCGCTATCGGGAACGCGCTCGCTACGACCGCAAAATCGTGCATCGCATCCTCGACGAGGCGCTAATCTGCCACCTGGGCTACATCAGCGCTGGTAAGCCAGTGGTGTTGCCGACAACGCACGCTCGCCTCGACGAAACCCTGTATCTGCACGGCTCCAGTGGCAGCGGCCCAATGCTGGCAGCCAAGGCGGCGCCGTCGGGCCTGCCGGTCTGCGTCACGGCGACCCTGGTGGACGGGCTGGTGCTGGCCCGGGCGGCAATGCACCATTCCCTGAACTACCGCTCGGTGGTCGTGGTGGGTGCGGCACGTGTCGTCGCGGATCAGGCCGAAAAGCTACGGGCTCTGCATGCGCTGCTCGAGCACATCCGATCCGGACGCGCTGCGGACTGCCGGACCCCGAACGCACGCGAGCTTGCCGCCACCGCGGTGCTCGCCCTTGACCTCGTCGAAGTCTCGGCCAAGATTCGCAGCGGCGGTGCGGTCGACGATCCAGCAGACCGCACGCTGCCGCATTGGGCCGGCGTCGTGCCGCTCAGACTGATGGCCGGACCACCGGAGCCGGATGAGGACCTCGATCCCACCGCGCCGCTGCCGTCATACCTGTGCGAACCGGCCGAGCGCGCATGTCTGTACGCCGACACGCCGTGAAACCCGTACAACTTGGGACGCTCACGGCCGAATGCCCGCAGGCGCCACTACAACAGGTAGCGGTATGCCGGTGAACCGGGCTCAAGGGCTTCGATGTGAATCTCGGTCGCCCGCATCCGGGCCAGCAGGCCATCGAAATCCGCTGCCGATCCCAGCTCGATACCCACCAGCGCCTCGCCGGTCTCCCGGTTATTGCGTTTGACGTACTCGAACATGGTGATGTCGTCGTTGGGTCCGAGCACATCATCGAGGAATCGGCGCAGCGCACCGGGCTCCTGGGGGAAGTCGACCAGGAAGTAGTGCTTGAGGCCCAGGTGGACCAGCGAGCGTTCCAATACCTCCCCGTAACGGGACACGTCGTTGTTGCCGCCCGAAATCAGGCACACCACGGTCGACCCGGGCTCGACGTCGGCTTCCAACAGGCCGGCGACCGACAGCGCACCCGCGGGTTCGGCGATGATGCCCTCGTTCTGATACAGATCGAGCATCGCGGTGCACACCGCACCCTCGTCGACGGCGGTGATCGACACCATGTCTCCGGCTGCGGCCAGTGCGGCATAGGTCAGCGTGCCCGCCCGATTCACCGCGGCGCCATCAACGAACTGGTCGACGTGGTCCAACATGACCGGCTCGCCGGCCGCCAGCGCGGCCATCATGGCGGCGGCACCAGCCGGCTCGACACCCAGCACCGCCGTGTTCGCCGTCCGCTCGACCAGGTAGGTGGTGATGCCGGCAATGCAGCCGCCGCCGCCCACCGGGACCACCACCAGGTCCGGCTCGTCGTCGAGCTGGCCAAGCACCTCGACGGCAATCGTGCCCTGGCCGGCGATGGTACGCAGATCGTCAAACGGCGGCACCAGCGTGGCGCCGGTGCGTTCGACGTCCTGAAGCGCCGCCGCAGCGGCGAGATCGTAGGTCGATCCGCCCACGATCAACTCAATGAACTCTCCACCGTGGTAGCGGATCCGGTCAAGCTTCTGCTTGGGTGTTTTCGCGGGCACGTAGACCCGACCGTGCACCCCCAGTGAGCGACACGCGTAGGCGAAGCCCTGCGCGTGGTTGCCCGCCGAGGAACACACCACGCCGGCGGCCAGTTCCTCGTCGGACAACTGCACCAAGAGGTTGTAGGCCCCGCGCAACTTGTAGGAGCGCACCGTCTGCAGGTCTTCGCGTTTGAGGTAGACCGTGGCGCCAGTGATCGCCGACAACCGATCGCTGGGTTGCAACGGGGTGGGCGTGACCACCGGGGCGATCCGGTTGGCGGCACGGTCGATGTCTGCCGCGGAAAGTAACGGCAGCGATGAGCTGCTGGGGGTCTGGCTCAGTTCGGCGGACACCGGTTAATGGTGCCACGCCCTCCCATCCGCTCGCCTACCTGCCCGCGGGCACCGGGCTCAGCACGAACACCGGAATCTGGCGGTCCGTCTTGGTCTGGTAGGCGGCATAGTCCGGCCAGACCTGCACGGCGCGCTTCCACCACATGGCCTTCTCGTCGCCAAACACCTCGCGGGCGTCGTAGTCGCCGGTGACGGTGCCGTCCTGCAGCTCGACCCGCGGGTTCTTCGCGACGTTGTAGTACCAGACCGGGTTCTTCGGCGCCCCACCCAGCGATGCGACGATTGCGTACTCGCCGTTGTGCTCGACTCGCATCAACGGCGTCTTGCGGAGTTTGCCGGTCTTGGCCCCGACGGTGGTCAGCAGGATAACTGGCTTTCCCTGCAGAACCGTACCGTCGGTTCCGCCGGACTCCATATACTTGTCGGCTTGCTCGCGCGACCAGTCCAGTGGGCTGGGCGCATATTCCCCTGAAAGCGGCATGTCACCACTTTAGGGGCACTGTAGGGGCGGTTTAGCCCTCCGGTCGCTGCTGCAGCAGGTCACGAACCAAAGGACGTGGTCCATACGCCCGAAGCATCTTGCTGGCAGGCCGCGGGCGCACTGGTTGCGGCCACCAGAACCAGCGCCCGAGTAGCGTTGCGACGGACGGCGTCATGAACGCACGCACGATCAGCGTGTCGAAAAGCAGCCCGAGACCGATGGTGGTCCCGATCTGGCCGAGCACCCGCAGATCACTGAATACGAACGAGGACATCGTGGCGGCGAACACCAAGCCGGCAGCGGTGACCACCCCGCCGGTGCCGGCCATCGCACGGATAATGCCGGTCTTCAATCCGGCGCCGATTTCCTCCTTGAATCGAGAAATCAGGAGCAGGTTGTAGTCCGATCCCACAGCCAAGAGCAGGATGACCGCCAACGCAAGCACGATCCAGTACAGCTGGATACCGAAAATGTGCTGCCAAACCAGCACGGACAGGCCGAAAGAAGCGCCTAACGACAGCGCTACCGTACCCACAATAACGAGCGCTGCAACCAGGCTTCGCGTGATGATCATCATGATCAGCAAGATCAGGCTGAGCGCGGAAATTCCGGCGATCAAAAGGTCGTACTTGGCGCCGTCTTGAATGTCCTTGAAGGTCGCGGCGGTGCCGGAAATATAGAGCTTGGCGTCCGCCATGGGAGTTCCCTTGACGGCCTCGTGAGCTGCCCTCTTGATCGAGTCGATATGCGAGATGCCTTCGGGGGTCGCGGGATCGCCCTCATGGGAGATGATCATGCGAGCGGCCTTACCGTCCGGCGACAGGAACAATTTCATGCCACGCTGGAAATCGGGATTGTCGAAAGCCTCCGGAGGCAGGTAAAAGGAATCGTCGTTCTTGGCGGTATCGAATGCTTGTCCCATCGCGGCCGCGTTTTCAATCAAGGCCGCCGTCTGCGCGTAGATCCCCGACATGGTGGCGTAGTTTGCCAGCGCCAGCTCCCGATTGATCTCTTGGCTGGCGATCTGTTCCGGTATCAGCGCCACCAGTTGCGGCTGGATCGCATCCAACCTATCCAGGGTTGCGGTCACACTCGCCAGCTGCTCGCCGAGCTGATCGATACCGTCGATGGTGTCGAAGACCGATCTCAGCGCCCAACAGCTCGGGATGTCGTAGCAGTGCTTTTCCCAGTAGAAGTAACTACGAATCGGTCTGAAGAAGTCATCGAAGGTGGCGATCCTGTCTCGCAATTCATTTGCCGTAGCGATCGTTTGGTGAAAGCTTTCTGCCTGGCCGTGAGTAGCGGCCGCCAGCTCCTGCTGTAGGGCATACTGACGTTGCAGAATGGCGATCGTCTTCCCCAGCTCCGCGGCCTGCTTCAGCAAATCGGCTGCGCGGTCCCTCTGGTATTTCAGATTCTGAATCTGGCCGACGCTTTGCATACTGATCTGAAACGGTATCGAGCTGTGGTCGATCGGGGTTCCTAAGGGCCGGGTCATGGCCTGCACCAAGGCGATACCGGGGAGGTGGAAGACGGCCTTGGCGACCCGGTCCAGGATGAGCATGTCGGCCGGATTCCGCATATCGTGATCGGTCTCGATCATCAGCAGTTCGGGATTCAGCCGCGCCTGAGAGAAATGCCGCTCCGCGGCCGCGTAGCCGATATTGGCCGGGGCGGTAGCGGGCATGTAGTCGCGGGCATCGTAACTGGTCTGGTATCCCGGCAGCGCGAGCAGACCAACGAATGCGACTGCGCACGTCACCGCAAGAATTGGGCCGGGCCAACGCACGATGGCCGTGCCGATGCGCCGCCATCCCCTAGTCCTCATCGTGCGCTTGGGTTCGAAGAGACCGAAATGGCTACCCATGGTGAGAACGGCCGGGGCCAGGCTCAGCGCTGCCGCCAGGGCAACAACGACGCCGATCGAGGCGGGAACGCCCAGGCTTTCAAAGTAGGGCAGCCGGGTAAAGCTCAGGCAATACACCGCTCCGGCAACGGTCAGGCCCGAACCCAAGACGACGTGGGCGGTCCCGCGAAACATTGTGTAGAAGGCCGTTTCCCGATCCTGTCCAGCGTGGCGCGCCTCGTGATAGCGGCCGAGGACAAAGATCGCGTAGTCCGTACCGGCGGCGATGACCAGTAGCGTCAGCAGATTGGTCGCATACGTCGAGAGCCCGATAATCCCATAGTTTCCGAGGAAGGCGACGATTCCCCGGGCCGCCGCCAACTCGATAAGAACCGTGACGAGCACGAGGATCATGGTGACGATCGAACGGTAGACGAAAAGCAACATCACCGCGATCACCAGGAGAGTTATCCCGGTGACTTTCGCGGTTCCTTGGCTGCCCACTTGAAACTGATCGGTGATGAGCGGCGCCGCGCCGGTGACATAGGCCTTGACCCCAGCCGGTGGTGGCGTGTGAGTCACAATGTCGCGCACCGCGTCAACGGACGCGATCGATCTAGCCTCGCCTTGATTGCCGGCAAGATAGACCTGAACGTAGGCGGCTTTGCCGTCGGTGCTCTGTGCGCCCGCCGCCGTCAGCGGATCGCCCCAGAAGTCCTGAACGTGCTGGACATGCTTGGTGTCGTTGGAGAGATTGCGGATCAGGGTGTCATAGAACCGGTGGGCATCGTCGCCCAGGGGTTCATCGCCTTCCAGGACAATCATCGCCGCACTGTCGGAATCGAACTCGCGGAACACTTTGCCGATGCGTTTCATCGCCTGCAGCGACGGTGCGTCCGGGGAACTCTGTGCGACGTTGTGCGCTTCCCCGACCACCTCCAATTGCGGTACGGCAATATTGGTTATGGCGGCCAGGGCCACCCAGAACAGCAGGATCGGCAGCGAAAGCCGTCGGATGGTGTGCGGCACCAACGGCCGCCGCACCTGATGGTTACTCATGAGGATTTGTCGAGGCAGAACGTATAGGCACTCACTTCGTTGACAATCCTTTCGTCCTTGACCACCCCGTTGACGGTGATACGGCAGCCGATGGAACTGCTGTCGCCTTGCGCGACAACGTTGGCGAAGACCGCGGGTTGTGTCGTCGTTATCGTGTACGACCACGGCAGGGTGGTATCGAGGACTTGCTGCGGCGCAGCATTGACGTCCAGATAGTTGATCGTTGCCACGGTCCCGGGCGCGCCAAAGACCTCGAGGGTTACTCGCTTGGGGTTGAAAGGCTTGATCTCATTCGCGATGCCACCCGCAGTCGACGTGTCATTATGCGAACCGAAGATGCCATGCAGCCGATAGACGCTAGATCCCGCGACCGCGATCACCGCCACGGCCACCAACACCATCCAGCCGCGTTTGACCAGACCAGTCACCGAAATCCCATTCACCCGTTAGCCTTTCGATAACCGGCGACGCGATTGCTCGGACATGGACAACGCTCCATGCTTGCAGCGGGGATCTGCGGTTTTAACAGTACGGTACGGGACCGGACGCTACAAGACACGGGTTGCCCACCCGTTCGCACCCGCGCTTTAGCCGGCAGATCGGGTGAGGCTGGGGAGTATCACGTCATCGACAAGGGCTTGCACCGTGTCGTGATTGGGGGGCCGGTTGGGGATGATGGACCGGAAGATGAGGTAGCCAGGCAACAGGTCCCAGAGTTCGTAGTTGACGGCCGCGCCGGAGATCTCACCGCGGTCGACGGCCTGCTGCAGGATGTACTGGATCAGGGCTTTCCGCTGGTCGAGGAACTGATGCTGCAAGACGTCGTTGAGAGCGGGATTGCGCGACACTTCGACGAGCACCGCGCGGATGGTGCTGGCGTGCTGGCACGCCTGGTGGCAGATCAGCTCCCCCAGTTGCAGCAAATCGTCGCGCAGCGTGCCGGTATCTGGCGGCACCGCGACCTGGCGGATGCCTTCAATGAACGCGGCCAGCACCAGTTCCGCCTTCGATGGCCAGCGCCGATACACCGTCGCCTTGCTGGCGCGGGCACTCGCCGCAACGGCGTCCACCGTCAACCGGTCATAGCCGTGCTCCTGTAGCAGCCGCAACGTGACCGCAAGCAACTCGGTCTCGCGCGGCGACCAGGGTGAGGGTCCAGTGGGGCGATCCGCTATCTGGGTCACAGCGCCTACCATAGAGCCGCCGTGGCAGTACCGGCCAGTACCGTACCGTGTCGGTGACCGAAGCGCCCGGCCAACGGCCTCACGCGGTCAGCAATACCGAACCCGCGGCCGCCGACCCCAACACGGCCGTGCCGTAACAACACATGGCGATCACCCGGTCGAACCGGCCCAGTTGCAGCCCGTGTTCGAGCACGAACCGGAACCGGTGTGCCGCGTGGAACAGGGCCAACACCACAAGGCCCAGCAAACCAAGCTTGATAATCGGATTGCGCACCATCGTCAGCAGGTGGGCGTGGTCCGGCGCAGCGAGCCACCCAAGCGGAAACGCCAATCCAAATAGGAACAACAGGGCGGGCACAGCGAGGGCGGTCGCCATGCCCCCCGCGCTGAACAGCAGCCACAGGAAAGGCTCTGCTGACGGACGGCGAGCCCTTCGATCCGGCGTCGCGCCATTCATGAAATGACCATCCAGGCAACGGCCACCGACACCACCAACCATGCCGCGTAGTGCCCCGCAAGGACCGCGCGGGCAGGAACGCGGCGGCGCCGAATATGAATGACCATCGCACGAGGCGCCAGACCGAACCAGGTAATTGCGTGCAGCAGTAGGAAAATCAACGCGACGATGTTGAGCGCAACCACGAGCGGATGGGCGCTGAAGTCCAGGAATCGTTGGTAGGTATCTGCACCCGCTCCGACGGCGCGCACCAGCAGCACCAGATACAGCACGGACCAGGCCACGAACACGCAGCTCTTCTCGCGCAGCATGAACCACAGGTAGGACCGCCGTTTGGCCCACCAATACCGGTCGACCGGCTGACGATAGGTGGTCATTGGGCCCCCCGCGGGAACAGGAGCTTCTTCAGTGAGTGCGTTGCCGCGGTCAGCTTGTAGCGCTGGATCGCGCCGGCCGGATCGACGCCTTTTGGACACGCCGTCGAGCATTCGCCCACCAGGGTGCACGCCCACGCGCCGTCGGCCGCGGCGAGCACGTCCCGGCGATCCGGCGCGCCCTCGTCGCGCGAGTCCAGGTTGTAGCGCTGCCCCAGCGCGATGGCCGCGGGACCGAGGAAGTCGGGGTCCAGCGCATAGACCGGGCATGCCGAGTAGCACAGCATGCAGTTGATACACATGCTGAACTGCTTAAATTCGTCCAATTCGGCCGGGGTCTGCCGGTATTCGCCATCCTCGACGGAGCGCTCATCGTCCCGGATGATCCAGGGCTTGACGCTCGGTAGCTTGGCCATGAAGTCACTGATATCGACGACGAGATCGCGGATGACCGGGAAGTTTCGCATCGGCTCCACTCGTACCGGTCCGGGCAGGTAGTCGGCAAGGAACGTCGCGCACGCCAGTTTTGGGTCGCCATTGATGGTCACGCCACTGCTGCCGCAGATACCCATGCGGCACGACCAGCGGAAGGTTAGCGTTCCGTCGAGGTGATCCTTGATGTAGTTCAGACCATCGAGGACCGCCCACTCGCGGGTGAGGGGAACCTCGTAGGCCTCAAAGACCGGCTCCGACTCGGTCTCGGGCCGATACCTGGATACCTCCATGACGATTCGGTCCGCCATCCCTACCTCCCATACACGCGTTCGCTCGGGGGCCAGCGCGTGATCGTGACCGGAAGGTAGCCGACTCGCGCTGTTCCGTCGGATTCTCGATGAACCAGTGTGTGCGCCAGGAAATGCTCGTCGTCGCGGTTCGGAAAGTCGGTTCGTTGATGCGCACCACGGGATTCTTCGCGGCGCAAACCAGATTCGACGATCGTCTGTGCAATGTCGAGCATCCCCGACAACTCGAGTAACGCAGTCAGCTCGGTATTGAACGTGTGGCTGTGATCGTCGATGCCAGCCTTGGCGAATCGTTCCTGCAGCACTCGAATCTGGTCGGCCGCTTTGGTCAGGGTGGGACCGTCCCGGTAAATTCCCGCGGCGGTTTCCAACGTCGCTTGCATATCCGCCCGAATGTCCGCGATTCGTTCGCCTCCCGCAGCATGGCGACTGAGCTCGCGTTCCAGCCGCAACTCCTCAGTGCGTGCCTGAGCCCGCACCGCGGACGACGGGCCGCGGTCCGTCTTTCCAAGTTGCACTGCGTAATCCGCGGCAGCGCGGCCCGCTCGAGCACCGAATACCAGCAGCTCCGGCAGCGAGTTCGAGCCCAGTCGGTTGGCGCCATTGATACTCACGCATGCTGTTTCGCCCGCGGCGTATAGCCCCGGAAGCGTTGCGGCGCCATCGATATCGGTGTGGACGCCTCCCATCATGTAGTGCACTACGGGTTGCACGGGGATAAGTTCGTTCACCGGGTCGATGTGCTGGTAGTCGCGGCACAGCTCACGGATGAAGGGCAACTTCTCGTTGATCACGCGGGCGCCGAGGTGCCGGATGTCGAGGTAGACGACAGGTCCGTACGGGGTGTCGACCGTCCTTCCCTTCTCGTGCTCGTGCACGAACGCCTGGGACACACGATCCCTCGGCCCGAGCTCCATGCTGCGCAGCTTGGGCTCGGGCGTGGGCCTGCCGAGGTCGTAGTCCTGCAGATAGCGGTAGCCGTCCTTGTTGAGCAGCCAGCCGCCTTCAGCTCGTGCGGCCTCGGTGATCAAGATCCCGGTGAACGGCAGTCCGGTGGGGTGGTATTGGACGAATTCCATATCTTTCAGCGGGGCGCCCGCCCGGTACGCGAGCGCCATTCCATCGCCGGTCTTGATGTTCGCGTTGGTGGTAAACGGAAACACCCGCCCGCATCCGCCGGTGCACAGGATCACCGCGTCGGCGAGAATCGTTTCGATGCGCCCGCTCACCAGCTCGATGGCGACCAGACCGCATACCCTGCCGTCATCGACCAGCAACGTGGTCGCGAACCACTCGTCATAGCGCACGATGTCGGGGTATGCGAGCGTACGCTGAAACAAGGTGTGCAGCAGGTGAAATCCCGTCTTGTCCGCGGCAAACCAGGTACGGAGTTTCTTCATTCCGCCGAATGGGCGAACGGCAATGTGCCCATCAGGCTTGCGGCTCCAGGGGCAACCCCAGTGCTCGAGCTGAAACAACTCTTTCGGCGCCTCGGCCACGAAGGCCTCGACCGCGTCTTGGTCGCACAGCCAGTCGCCACCGGACACGGTGTCGTGCGCATGTTCGTCGAGGCTGTCGTCGTCACCCACGACCGCTGCAGCACCACCCTCTGCCGAGACGGTGTGGCTGCGCATCGGGTACACCTTGGAGACGATCGCCACGCTGAGGTGCGGATTCGTTTCGGCTATCGCTATTGCGGCGCGCAGACCCGCGCCGCCACCCCCGATCACCACGATGTTGTGCGTGGCGGTCATCGCGGTGGCTTACGCTTCGTGATCGCCGCTGTGCTCGTCCCGCAACACTTTTCCATTGTGTCGAATCGTGCGTAGCCGCATGGATCCGTCGTGGTAGAAATGCCGGATTTCGCGGCACCCGCAGGAGTACCTCAAGTCGTCATAGGTGAGGCCCTCGTCGTCGCGCTCGACGTGGTGGTCGCCGTCAACCATGTGCCCGCAGGGCGCCTTTTGCTTCGGGAAGTGCGTCGTGGTCGCGACCATAGTCCCGCCTCCTCCGTTGCTGGCAAGTGATCTAGATCACGTTCAGCCTATGCCCGGCGCGATTGCGCGTCCACCGTTTGACCCGTTCGTGATGGACGACTCGCGGCGCAGAACTAGAAACGCCCCGCTCATCGCCTCCGGGCCAGTTCTGCGAGTGTGTTGACCCGTCTTGTCGCCGTAGCGATCTCGTCGGCGAACTGCTGTCGGCGTTTGGCGATGTCCGCAGAATCGGCAACGTCGACCAGCTCCCGATGTCGAGCCAGCCGCAGTGCGGTCTTGAACAGCTCCATCGACCTCGACTCGGCACTGGCGATTCTGCGCTGCAGCTCCCACTGCTTGCCGACCTGCAGACACTCGGCGAGGAACACATCCTCGTCGAAAACGTCGTCCTCGTGGGCGGCCAGCCGGTCGGCGACGATGTGGTACGCATCGAGGAACGGCCGCAGCACCAGGTGAGCCAGCAGCACGTCAGCCGATTCCAGCAGCCGCCGCACATCGGCTGCGGCCGCGGGCTTGGTGGTGTCGGCCACCGGCCCAATGAGAAGCACCTCGTCGACGAGGTCCTTCTCGAACTGCGCCCGGCCGGAGAACAAGAACTCGAACTTCAGCAACTCGCGCAAGCTCAACGCCTCGTCACGCACGGTCGCCGGTGAAACCCAGCCGCTCACGGAGTTCTCGGAGGTCGCGGAGGTCGCGGCGACCCCAGCGGTCTCGGCGTTCCCGGAGACCCCAGCGACCTCAGCGACCTCGGTGGCCGCCAGCAACGCCATCTCCGCGATGGCCCGGTCGACCAAGATATGGATCGCGGTGTTGCGGTAGAACGCCGCGACCAGGTGCTGGTCCTCGCCGATACCCCAGACGGCTTCGGTGCCTGCGTCGTAGACGCTCACCACGCCGGAGGCGACCATCTCGTGCAAGGTCCACCGGATCGTCGACCGATTCGTCAGATCGGCCACGCCGGCCACCGCCCAGTTGCGGGCCGCGATGTAGCTGGCCAACGGGCGGACCGTCGCCAGGACCTCACTGATGGACAACGAGCGGTCCGCGCCCAGCAGCGCCAAACTCACCACGGCAGTAGGAGTTACCGGTGTAGCGCGGTTGATCCGGTGCTCGACGTCCAACGCGATGCGTTCGATCTCGGTACCGATCCCCGACCTGTCGGCGCGCATCTCCTCGAGGCGCTTGCGCAGCGGCAGCGGCTCGCCGAAGTCGAGGTAGGCGCGGCCGAGTCGCTCACCCTGCTGGCGCGCCAGCCGGATCAGGAACCGCAGGTCTTCGGGCCGCTTCACCGCGCCATAAGCCTCGGTGGTCATGGCCTCCACCTCATGCAACTGGTCGTACACGATCGAGGTCGGCACCAAATACACTTCGGGACCGTCGATTTCGTCGACCGCATCGGTGATGTACCGCAGGATCCCGAACACCGGTGGACGCAGCTTGCCGGTCCTGGTCCTGCCCCCTTCGATCGACCAGGTGAGGTTCATGTGGTTTTGCACCAACTGCGCGGCGTAGGCACGTAATACGAAGCGGTACACGGGAATATCTTTGGTCTGACGTCGAATGAAGATCGCCCCGGTACGTTTGGCCCAAGCGCCCATTGGAAAGAAGTTCAGGTTCGCCCCGCCGAAGGTCAGCGCCGGCGAGAGCCGGTTGGCCAGGATCGCCTCGGGCAGCAGCATGCCATCCAAGTAGGAGCGATGCGAAAAGGCGAATGCCAGGGTCGCTTTGCGATCCAGCTTGCGCAGGGACGTGATCTGGTCCTCGTCGACCAGGACGTCGTAGGCCCGCATGAGCCAACGGCTGAAGCCGCGCCACGCCTCAACCGCTCGCTCGTCCAGTGAGGCGGCCATCTCCCGCAGGTAGCCCGCGGCCTCGGCGCGCACGCTGTCCGGGTCGCGCCCGAACTCGTCGGCCAGCGCACACAGCCGGTCGTCATACCATGGGGCGCCCAGCAACTGGGTAACCTCGGCCGGATCAGTCGCCAGTGGCGTCGTCGACTCAGCAACAATGCCGGTGCGCTGCAGCACCTTTCGCAGCCCGATGCGGCCAACATCCCGTGCAGTCACCGGCTGTCCCCCGTCACGCCGGTTGTACCGATGGCGCGGCAGCGGGCTCATGGATCTCCGGACCCGGCTCATTCGCGTAGAGCTGTTCGATCTCCGCGGAATACTTCATGGCGATCGGACGGCGCTTGAGTTTCATCGTCAGGGTTATCTCGTCACCGCCCGGCTCCCACAAGGTGGGCAAAACGCGGAACCGCTTGATTTGCTCGACCCGCGACAGTTTGGCGTTGCCCTCGGCCACACCGGCGGCAATCCGTGCGATCACGTCCGGGTCAGCCGCCAGGGCCGCGGGTGAGGCGTCCGGCAGGCCGCGCTCGGCCGCATACGGGCCGACCGAGTCCGCGTCGAAAACCATCAGTGCGGTGTTGTACGGCCGCCCGTCGCCGATCGCGATCACGACGCCGACCATGGGGCACGCGGCCAGGACGGTGTTCTCAATGTTGGCCGGTGACATGTTCTTTCCGGCCGCGTTAATGATCAACTCCTTCTTGCGATCCACCACTCGCAGGTAGCCTTCGGAGTCGATGTCGAAGATATCGCCGGTGTGCAGCCAACCGTCGGAATCGATCGCCTCCGCGGTCTTGGCGGGTTCCTTGCGATAACCCCTCATCACCAGCGGGCCGCGCACCAAAAACTCGCCGTCCTCGGCGATCTTGCCTTCCAGACCAGGGAGCAATTTGCCGACGCTGCCCGGGCGCGCGTCGCCAGGATGGCTCACGGTGGCGGCGGCGCTGAGCTCCGACATTCCCCACACCTCACCGATCTGAAGGCCGATGCTGGCAAAGAAGGCCAGCGTTTCCTTCGGGACCGGAGCCGCGCCCGACATCGCCCACCGGAGATCCCCGAAGCCGAGCCGCTCCCGCAGCTTCGACAGCACCAACTCGTCGGCCTTGACCCACTCGGCGGCCACCGCATCCGACATCGGTTCGCCGGCGAGCAGCGCTCCGGCGCGCTTCGCGGCCACCGACATCGCCCACGCCAACGCCTGCCGCTTCATCTCGTCCGTCTCCTGGCCGACCGCGAATTCGATTCCGGCCTTAAGCTTCTCCCATACGCGAGGCACCGCAACCCAGACGGTGGGCCGCACGTCGGGCAGCGCAGCTGCAATTGCGCGCGGGTCGGCTACCACCGTGACCTGCGTGCCAAACATCTCCTGGAAGTACAGACCGCTCATCCGGTCGGCGATGTGGGCCGACGGCAGGAACGACGTCACCCGATCACCGAACCGGATCCCGAGCACCTCGTCGATGGCATAGCCCTCGAATAGCAGGTTCGTGTGGGTCATCTCCACACCCTTGGGGTTGCCGGTGGTACCGGAGGTGTAGATCAGCGTGACAACGTCCGCGGGTTGCACCGCACGCCACGTCGACTCGAAGTCGAAGTCGCTGGACGCGGCGCTGTATAGGCCCTCCACCGACAGCGTGCCCGCCGGCGTGCCGTCAACGCAGACGATGCGCTCGATGGACGAACCGCTGGCGCGGATGCGGTCGACATACTGCTCTTCGCAGATCACCACCTTGGTGCCCGCGTTGTCGAACACATAGGTCAGCTGCTCGGCGGGCAAAGTGTTATACACCGAAAACGAAGTGGCGCCGACGTGTTGAGCGCCCACCTCGAGCGGGTAGAACTCGATCCGGTTCGCCATCATCAGCGAAACCGTGTCGCCGCGCCGAACCCCCAACCCGGCCAGGCCGGCAGCGACCTGCCGCACCTGCGCCGCGTATTCCCGCCATGTCAATGTCTGGGTTCCGCCGGGGGTCCGGAGCGCCACGGCGTCCGGATCGATCGCCGCGGTGCGCTGGAACGCCTCGCACATCGTTGTCGGACGCTCGGTTGTGGCCATTTCCGTTCTCCTTAGCACCGGATCCGCGTTGCCCACATCGCTTTGGTGAGCGTACGTCCGCGGTCACGGGCACGGAATACTTTCCGTGACGAAGCGCCGCACGTCAGCGACACCCGAGCCAGGATTCGCGGCACGCTGCTCGGTGGCACCTGGCGTTGACTGCAGTTGCGCCGCATCCGTTTACCGTACGCGACGGTCACGGCAACCTCAGCAAACCACTGGCTGGCGGATGCCAAGCCGCGCGCTGCCCGTGACTCGCGACACCCGATGGCGGCGATGCGTCGCGCATTGGGAGCGGCGTTGGTCTCGATCGTCACAGCAGCCACAGACGCCTCTCCATTCCTAGACGTTAGACAGATTTGACGTGGGTCCGCCCGAAGCTCCTTCTCTATTCAGAGGATTCGCTGCGGTTGGGCCCGGCGAACGTGGCCCAAGGAGGGGATGATTGTGATGAACTTTTCGGTATTGCCGCCGGAGGTTAACTCCGGGTTGATGTTCGCAGGTGCGGGGCCGGGGCCAATGCCGATGGCGGCGTTGGGGTGGGATGGGCTGGCCGAC
This sequence comes from Mycobacterium decipiens, assembly GCF_963853665.1. Classification (NCBI taxonomy): domain Bacteria; kingdom Bacillati; phylum Actinomycetota; class Actinomycetes; order Mycobacteriales; family Mycobacteriaceae; genus Mycobacterium; species Mycobacterium decipiens. Next base: position 2,298,233 of record NZ_OY970459.1, on the reverse strand, counting down.
GACTTGGGTTCGGCAGCGACCTCAATTTCGTCGGTGACCTCGGAATTGGTCGGCGGGCCTTTGGCAGTCCGGCCTAAATATCGGAAATCTAAACCTCGGCGGCGGTAACACCGGGAATTCAAACTTTGGGTTTGGGAACACGGGTAACAATTTTGGCAGTGGCAATATCGGCTTCGGCAACAAAGGTTTTAACAATATTGGCTTCGGGAGCAGCGAGAATAACAACATCGGCTTCGGGCTCACCGGCGATAATCAGATAAATTTCGGTGCCCCAGCACCGGTATCGGCAACTCGGGTGGGCTCAGCACGGGCTGGTTCAACTCGGGCAACGTGAACACCGGCTATTTCAACTCGGTCAATCAACCCGTGGCGAACTCGGGCTGGCTTCATGCGGGCACCAATAACTCGGCTACGCAAACAGCGGCACCTTCAGCTCGGGCTCCGATAACAACGCCCGCGACGAGCACGCCGCCTTTGTCACCGGTAACTCGGGCCTGGCAAACGTAGATAACCACAATGCGGGCATCATCAACGTGGGTGACTATATTTCGGGGTTCAGAAACTCGATGCCCACGGTCACCGGCACGGCCTCGAACTCGGGGCCGTAGGAACGTCAATCTCGGGGTTCTTCAACTTTGGCAGCGTGATGTCGGGCTTCGCCAACTTCGACGACGCGGCCTCGGGGTACCTCCACGGGGACACTCGCATGTCAGGCTGGATCCATTAACGATCAGGCCGCTCGTGGGCGGTTTTGACGTGGTCGGGCGGCGCGCCCCGCTACCCGCCCAAGCACCCGGGGCCGAGCAGTTCCTTCAGGTCCCCCATCAATGCCGGCGACGGCGTTACCCGCAGTGACTGATCGAGCTCCAACGTGGTGATCCGGTCTCCACTGACGAGTCGCAAATGCACCTGGGAGGTGCCCGGGTGGCGTGCCAGCACCTGCTTCAGCGCACTCACCTTGTCGATGGTGCATTGCCGGGTGGGCAAGCTAACCGCCAGCGGCCGATCCACTTGGGCGCTGGAGAAGTCCGGCACCATCAGTTCGTTGGCGATCAACGCGATGCGATCGTCGCGGATCGCCACCTTGGCATTGACCAGTACCACCGCGTCGTCGGCGATGTCGGCGCCGTAGTTCGAATAGGTATGGGGGAAGAACATCACCTCGATGCCGCCGGTCAGGTCTTCCAGTTGCGCTGATGCCCAAGGCATTCCGTTCTTGTTGACGCGCCGGTTCACCGATGCCAGGATGCCACCGACCCGCACCTGGGCATCGTTGGGAACGTCGCCGTCGAGGATCGCCGGGATCGCGGTGTCGACCTGGGCGGAAAGTAGGTGCGCGACCCGGTTGAGTGGATGCCCGGACACGTACAGCCCCAGCATCTCGCGCTCCAGGGCCAGTTTGTGTTTGTCCTCCCACTCGTCGTCTGGCACCTTGATGGTGAACACTGGGTCTCCGCTGCCGCTTCCCGCCTCGCCACCGCCGAACAGGTCGAACTGACCCATCGCCTCGGCCTTCTTGGTGCCCAACACCGAGTCCACTGCGTCGGTATGCACCAGGAAAAGTCCCTTGCGGGCGTGCCCCAGCGAATCGAACGCACCCGCCTTGATCAGCGACTCGGTGACCTTCTTGTTGCAGGCCGAGATGTCGATCTTGTTCAGGTAGTCCGAGAAGTCGGTGAACTTGCCCTTGTCGCCGCGGGTTTGGAGCAACGAGCCCACCACGTTGGCGCCGACGTTGCGCACCGCGCCCAACCCATAGCGGATGTCGGCGCCCACCGATGCGAAGTTCAACCCGGACTCGTTGACATCCGGCGGCAACACGGTGATACCCAGCTTGCGGCAATCGGCCAGATAGACCGCGGCCTTGTCCTTGTCATCGCCGACCGAGGTGAGCAGACCGGCCATGTACTCGGCGGGATAGTTCGCCTTGAGGTAGGCGGTCCAATAGGAGACCATGCCGTAGCCGGCGGCGTGCGACTTGTTGAATGCGTAGTCGGCGAACGGCAGGATGGTGTCCCACAGCGCCTTGATGGCGCCGGCCGAGAACCCGTTGGCTTTCATACCGTCCGAGAAGCCCTCGAACTCCTTCTCCAGCACCTCGCGCTTCTTTTTACCCATCGCCTTGCGCAGGATGTCGGCTCGGGCCAGCGAGTAGCCGGCCACCTTCTGCGCGATGCGCATGATCTGCTCTTGGTAGACGATGAGGCCGTAGGTCTCGGCCAAGATCTCCTCGAGCGGATCGGCCAGCTCCGGGTGAATCGGCCGGATCGCCTGCCGACCGTTCTTGCGGTCGGCGTAGTCGTTGTGTGCGTTCTGGCCCATCGGACCGGGCCGGTAAAGCGCGATGACGGCGACGACGTCTTCGAACCCGGTCGGCTGCATGCGGCGCAGCAGGTCGCGCATCGGCCCGCCGTCGAGCTGGAACACACCCAGGGTGTCGCCACGGCCGAGCAGCTCGTAGGTGGGCCTGTCGTCCAGCGGCGTGGATTCCAGGTCGAGGTCGATCCCCCTGTTGGCCCTGATGTTGTCGATCGCGTCCCCGATGATCGTCAGGTTGCGCAGGCCCAGGAAGTCCATCTTCAGCAGGCCGATGGCCTCGCATGACGGATAGTCCCACCCGGTGATGATGGCGCCATCCTGCTGTCGCTTCCACAACGGGATCGCCTCGGTCAGCGGCTCACTGCTCATGATCACCGCACACGCGTGGACGCCGGCGTTACGGATCAGGCCTTCCAGGCCGCGCGCCGTCTGATAGATGGTGCGTACGTCCGGGTCGGTCTCGATCAGACCGCGAACCTCGGCGGCTTCCTTGTAGCGCTCGTGGTCGGGGTCGGTGATACCCGCAAGCGGAATGTCTTTGGCCATGATGGCTGGCGGCAGCGCCTTGGTGATCCGGTCGGCGATCGCGAATCCCGGCTGCCCGTAGTGGATTCGCGCCGAATCCTTCAGCGCCGCTTTGGTTTTGATGGTGCCGAAGGTGATGACCTGGGCTACCCGGTCGTGGCCCCACTTGTCGGCAGCGTAGCGCACCATCTCACCACGGCGGCGGTCGTCGAAGTCGATGTCGATGTCGGGCATCGACGTGCGTTCCGGGTTGAGGAACCGCTCGAACAGCAAGCCATGCGGAATCGGGTCGATGTCGGTGATGCCCAGGGCGTAGGCCACCAGCGAACCCGCCGCCGAGCCCCGGCCGGGCCCGACCCGGATGCCGACCGACCGCGCGTAGTTGATCAGGTCGGCCACGATCAGGAAATACGACGGGTAGCCCTTGGAACAGATGACGTCGATTTCGTAGGCCGCGCGCGTCGCGTAGCCGTCCGGCGGACCGGCGGAGAATCGACGGCTCAACCCGGCATCCACCTCGTGGCGCAGCCAGGACGCCTGATCGTGCCCGTCGGGCACCGGGAAGACCGGCATCCGGTCGCGCGGTGTCCACACGTCGGCGTAGGACTGCACCCGCTCTGCGATCAGCAACGTGGAGTCGCATGCGCCCGGGACGTCGTCGTCCCAGAGCTGGCGCATTTCGGCCGCCGACTTGAGGTAATAGCCGTCACCATCGAACTTGAACCGATTGGGATCCGACAGCGTCTTGCCGGTTTGCACGCACAACAGCGCCTCGTGGTTGTGGGCGGCGTCGCGGGTTACGTAGTGGCAGTCATTGGTGGCCAGCGGCGGGATGTTGAGCGTTCGGCCGATCTCGAGCAGACCGTCGCGGACCCGACGTTCGATGGTTAGGCCGTGGTCCATCAGCTCCAGGAAGTAGTTGTCCGGGCCAACGATCTCCCGCCACTTGGCCGCGGCCTCAAGCGCCTCGCGACGCTGGCCGAGCCGCAGGCGGGTCTGCACCTCCCCAGACGGGCAGCCGGTGGTGATGATGATGCCCTCGGCGTTCTCGGCGATGAGCTCGGCGTCCATGCGCGACCACTTGCTCAGCTGGCCCTCGAACGAGGCCAGCGAGGACAGCTTGAACAGGTTACGCAGGCCGGTGGCGTTCTCGGCCAGCATCGTCAGGTGCGTGTAGGACCCGCTGCCCGAGACATCGTCGGCCTTCTGGCTGGGATCGCCCCAGGAGATGCGCCGGGTATCAAAACGAGAAGCGGGAGCGATATACGCCTCGACGCCGATGATCGGCTTGATTCCGGCCTTTGTCACCGAGTTGTAAAACTCGCTGGCGCCAAACATGTTTCCGTGATCGGTCATCCCGATCGCGGGCATGCCAAGCCGCTCAACCTCGGCGAGCATGGGGGTAATCTTCGCTGCACCATCGAGCATCGAGTACTCGGTGTGGTTATGCAGGTGCACGAAGGATTGGTTCATAGAGACGCCAGTCTATGACCGAGGACCGACACCGTCGGGCGTGTCGCCAAGTGTGTCTTCAAGCGGCTAGCCGTATAGCTCGACGAACTGCTTGAGCGACTTCTCCACGTCGCCCTTGACGGCACGAGCCGCGGCCGAGCCCACCGGGCCGAAGAGCGCACGCCCACCCAGCTCGAGACGCAGCCCCAGCGCGGACCCGTCCGCTGCGGGCCGCACGGTGAGGGTGACTCCGTACTTTGTTCCGCCCTTCCCAGATCCCTTCATCACGACCTCACGCGGCGGGTCCCACTTGGTCACCGTCCACGTCACCCGGTTGCGCATGCCCTTGGCTCGCGCGACACCCACGATCTGCGTCCCCTCGGTCAGCTCCTCGGGCACCTCACTGCGCCACGCCTCGTGGATCACAAGCCAGTCGCCCAACGCTGACAGATCCGAAACGCGGTCCCACATATCTTGCGGGCTCATCGGGACGTCAGCGGACATCTCAACGGAAGCCATCGCCTGAGCCTAGCCGCGGCGACGATGCGGGCCGGAACGGCCCGAGAAGGAGCGGGGCAATCAAACCCGCCGCGGCGACGATGCGGGCCGGAACGGCCCGAGAAGGAGCGGGGCAAAACGCTCAGCGACTGGGCCCGCCGCGCAGTCGGTTGCCGATCCGGATCGCCGGCAGCAGCAGGCTGCGCGGAGCGAACCTGCCGCCGGTGCTGACGAACTTGGGCACGATGCCGGGCACCACGGTGCGCTTACCCGCGAGCATCCCCTCGATCGCGGCTTGGGCGACGTCGTGCGGCGAAACTTGCGCGAAGGGAACGCTGAACCTCTCGGCACTGGCGATCTCAGCCCACTCGGTGGGTACCGGGCCCGGACATAGGGCAGTCACCGACACACCCGTTCCGTGCAGCTCCTCCTGCACGGCCTCGGAGAACGTCAGCACAAATGCCTTGGTGGCCGAATACACCGCCATATAGGGAAGCGGCTGGAAGCCCGCGATCGAGGCGATGTTCAGCACCGCGCCGGCGCCGCGCTTGACCATCCCGGGTAGCGCCGCATGGGTGAGTTCCATCAGCGCCAGCGCATTGAGGGTGACTTCCTCGCTTTCGCGTTCGAACGGCAGCTCGTGGAAACGCCCGCTGGTGCCGAAACCGGCGCTGTTGCACAAACCGGCAATCGAGTCGGTACGCAAGCGATCGGCCAACTGTGCCCTCGCTTGGGTATCGGCAAGGTCGAGTGGCAAGACCTCGACCCCGACGGAGTGTTCCCGGCGCAACTGATCGGCCAGCTCATCGAGGCGCTCGCGGCGCCGCGCTACCAGCATCAGGGGGAAGCCACGGCCGGCCAGGCCGTGAGCCAATTCGACACCGATGCCAGAGGAGGCGCCGGTGATCACAACGGTAGTCTGATTGTTCGGTTTCGGAAGGCTCACGATGTCACCAATGTATCCCTCGGGTGGCCCGCACAAACGTTTCGCTCCGCTTGTCGAGACCGGATGTGTCGGTTTGGGATTCGCTTCCCCTGGCTGCGGACGAGTCGCCGAACATGTTGAAGGCACGGTTACGTACCCGGTCCATCACCGCGGGGTTGACGGCGTCGGCAACGGCTGCGAACTGTCCGAACGGTGAGCTCGCCCGGCGGGGCCGATGCACGATGGCATCGGTGATCACACCGGCCGCCTGCTCCGGCGTCAGCGTGGGGAATTTGTCGTAGATCGTGGTCGGGCTGATCATCGGCGTCCGGACCAACGCCATGTGCACGGTGGTGAATCGGACGTTGTCGTGCACCGTCTCGGCTTGCAGCGCGTCGCACAGGCTGTCCAGCGCTGCCTTGCTGGCGATATAGGCGCCGAAGCGTGGCGCGCGCGTCTGTACGCCGACCGACGAAACGTTGACGATGTGCCCGAACCGGCGGTCCCGCATCCCGGGGATGAACTTGAGGATCAGCTGTACCGCACCGAGGTAGTTCAATTGCATCGTCCGCTGGTAGTCGTGGATCCGGTCATAGGACAACTCCAACGACCGCCGAATTGACCGGCCCGCGTTGTTGATCAATATGTCGACGCCGCCTAGATCGGCGAGCACCTGGTCGGCCATCGCGGCAATGGCGTCGATGTCGGATAGATCGCATGGGTACACGTGGGCGGCACCACCATCGCCTCGGATCGCCCGTATGTCGTCGGCGACCTTTTCGAGGTTTTCCAGGGTGCGCGCGACCAACACCACCGTGCCGCCCGCCTCGGCAATTTTGTTCGCGGCGGCCGCACCGATGCCTGACGACCCGCCCGTAATGAGCACGACCTTGCCGTCCACCGCGTCGCTGAGTTTGCGGCCCTGCACCGCATCGAGCAGGTTCCTCAAATAGAAGGGCCGATATCGCCCGGCCGAGTTCGGGGTGTTGACGATGTTGGACACCGCCGCGAGCGGCTTCTCGACGAGGTTCGTTAGGTCACCAAGATTCATCGTTCGTAGCTCCTGATGGCGGTGTGGAGTGATGCGACACGGGTCATGCAGCCAAACCTACTAGGACATGAGCCAATGAAGAGATGCCGCGCACCGGTTGCCGGCAATCGGCGTGTTACAGCTGATAATCCCAGCGTGATCACGCCCTAACGGGCAGGCAACGCTCGCATGTTCCCCTGACACGATGCGACTACTGTCCCGCTTGCGCAAACGTGAGCCGATCAGCATCTACGACAAGATCGGCGGACACGAGGCGATCGAAGTCGTCGTCGAGGACTTCTATGTCCGTGTACTTGCCGATGACCACCTGTCAGCCTTCTTCAGCGGCACGAACATGAGCCGCCTCAAGGGCAAACAGGCGGAGTTCTTTGCCGCCGCCCTCGGTGGGCCCGAACCCTACACGGGTGCGCCGATGAAGCAGGTCCACCAGGGACGCGGAATCACGATGCAGCACTTCAGCCTGGTCGCCGGGCACCTGGCCGACGCGCTAACCGCGGCCGGCGTCGACGCCGAGACGGTCACAGAAATTCTCGGCGTCATCGCGCCGCTGGCGGTCGACGTCGCATCGGGCGAGAGCACCACGGCACCAGTTTGAGCCCCCCCGTGGGCGTGTCGCACTCGGCATCGACCCGGTAGCCGGTAGTCAGCTTCTATGAGACTGATCGCCGTCCTCGTGACCGCCACAGTTCTGAGCGCCTGCGCGTCAAAGACGACGCAGCCGGAGCTCGGTCCGTCCCCGCCGCCCAGCACAACCTCGCTGACCGCCGGGCCCTCGCCGGACTGCGCCAAACCCGCAACCACAATCCAGCAACTGGTTTGTGACGACCCGCACTTGACCGACCTGGACCACCGGCTGCAGGCCGCCTACCAACACGCACTGGCACGTCCCGGTGCGGACACGGCGGCGCTGGCAGCCGGTCAACACGGCTGGACGACACAACGTGATGCATGCACGCAAAACACCGATCCGCGCACCTGCGTACGGGAGGCCTACCAGACCCGGCTGGTCCAATTGGCGATCGCCGATCCCGCCACCATGACTCCACCGGTCATCACCTACCGGTGTCCCGCGGAGGACAGCCCGTTGACCGCACAGTTCTATAACCAATTCGAGCCGAAGACGGCCGTGCTCAATTGGAAAGGCGACCAGGTGATCCTATTCGTCGAGCTGTCCGGCAGTGGCGCCCGGTACGGTCGCCAGGGCGTTGAATACTGGGAACACCAGGGTGAGGTGCGACTCGATTTCAACGGCACCAAGTTCGTCTGCAGCACCTCGTGACGGCGCTCGAAGCACGACGAACCGACGACTGCGTCGTCAACCCTCGTCGCGCAATATCTCCAGCGCGTGCTTTAGATCGGGCGGATACGGGCTGACGATCTCCACCCGCCGACCGTCGGCCGGATGGGCGAACGCCAGTGAACGCGCGTGCAGCCATTGACGTTTTAAGCCGAGCCGTTTCGCTAGCTTGGGATCAGCTCCATAAACGAGGTCGCCACAACATGGGTGATGCAACGCCGCGAAGTGCACCCGGATCTGATGGGTGCGGCCGGTTTCCAGATGCACGTCGAGCAGGCTGGCTGCTACGAAGGCTTCCAGCGTGTCATAGTGCGTGAGGCTGTGCCGGCCGTTCTTGGTGACCGCGAACTTCCATTCATGACCGCGGTGACGACCGATCGGTGCGTCGATCGTCCCGCTGGACGGATCCGGATGTCCTTGCACCAGCGCGTGGTACCGCTTGTCCACCATGCGTTGTTTGAACGCCCGCTTGAGCACCGTGTACGCCCGCTCGGAGATCGCCACCACCATCACCCCGGAGGTGCCGACGTCGAGGCGATGCACGATGCCCTGCCGCTCGTGCACACCCGACGTGGTGATCCGGTACCCGGCGGCGGCCAGTCCGCCCAGCACCGTGGGCCCGGTCCAGCCCACCGACGCATGCGCGGCCACCGCAGCCGGCTTGTCGACCGCGACGATGTCCTCGTCGGAATACAGAATCGTCATCCCCTCGATGTCGACGGGCGTGTTCTGCGGCGGCGCGGGCTGCTCGGGCAACCGCACCTGCAACAAGGCGCCGGAGGTGAGCCGATCGGACTTTCCGGCCTGCACACCGTCCAGCTCGACCGCGCCGTCTTCGGCGAGGGTAGCCGCAGCGGTACGGGACAGTCCCAACAGGCGAGCAAGCCCGGTGTCAACACGCATGCCCGCCAATCCATCCGGGACGGGCATTGAGCGGTCAGTCATCGGCGTGCCGCCGACGTACCGTGTCCCCGTCGGCGCGCCGCCGACCTACCGTGTCGAAGTCGAAGCCGAAGATCGACAGGATGACCAGCAGGATGGCGCCACCCACTACCGATGGGTCGGCGACGTTGAACACCGGCCACCAACCGACCGACAAGAAGTCCACCACATGCCCGCGCAGCGGCCCGGGCGCCCGGAAGAAGCGATCAACCAGGTTGCCCATCGCACCGCCCAGAATCATCCCGAGGCCCAACGCCCACCACGGCGACACCAGCCGCCGGCCCATCCAGAAGATGCCCACCACGACACCCGTCGCGATCAGTGTCAGAACCCAGGTGTATCCGGTCGCCATCGAGAACGCCGCCCCCGAATTGCGCACCAGAGTCCAGGTGACCGTGTCGCCGATGATCGACACCGGCTGGCCTGGCGGCAGCAGTTTGACGGCTATCACCTTGCTGACTATGTCGAGTACGAGCACCACCGCAGCCACCGACAACAACATGCGCAGCCGCCGCGGCGGGGTGGGAGCCTCGGGTTTCCCCGCCTCCCCGGCTTCCCCGGTTGAGGTCAGCGGATCAACCGATCCCGTCGGTTCGTCAGGCACTCCACCATCATCCCTCAGGGCCAACCGCTATGACCGACGCGGCCCGACCAGACCCCCGCAACCGGATGGGAGCAATCCACGTGCGGAATGATGCCCGCATGGCTCGCGTCACCGTCATCACCACCGGAGGGACAATCTCGACCACCGCAGGCCCCGATGGGGTACTGCGGCCAACCCAGTGCGGGGCGGCGCTGATCGCAGGCCTCGACATCGACCTGGACATCGAAATAGTCGACCTGATGGCGCATGACAGCTCAAAGCTGACGCCCGCCGATTGGGATCGGATGGGCGCTTCGATCCAAGCCGCGATCCGCGACGGCGCAGACGGGGTGGTCATCACTCACGGCACCGACACGCTCGAAGAGACCGCACTGTGGCTGGACCTCACCTATGCGGGTAGCGCCCCGGTCGTGGTGACCGGGGCCTTGCTCAGTGCCGACGCCTCCGACGCCGATGGTCCGGCCAACCTGCGCGACGCGCTGGCGCTGGCGGCCGACCCGGCCGCCCGCGACCTTGGGGTGCTGGTGAGTTTCGGCGGCCGGGTGTTGCAGCCGTTGGGCCTACGCAAGGTGGCCAATCCGGACCTGAGCGGATTCGCCGGGGAGTCGCTTGGTGTTACCCCGGCCGGCGTGCGGCTTACGCACACCAAACCGCGGCCATATCTCGGCGATCTCAGCGCCGCCACGGCGCCACGCGTCGACATCGTCGCGGTCTATCCGGGAAGTGACTCGGTGGCGATGGACGCCTGTGTGGCGGCCGGCGCGCGCGCCGTGGTATTGGAGGCGCTGGGCTCGGGCAACGCCGGGGCAGCCGTGATCGACGGGGTCCGTCGACACTGTCGGGATGGACACGACCCGGTGGTTGTCGCGGTGTCTAGCCGGGTCGCCGGCGCGCGGGTCGGCGCAGGCTACGGGCCCGGGCACGACCTGGTGGATGCCGGCGCGGTGATGGTACCGCGACTGCCGCCGTCCCAGGCCCGGGTGCTGCTGATGGCCGCGCTGGCGGCGAACTCACCGGTCGCCGACGTCATCGACCGTTGGGGGTGAGGGGCCAGCCAACTCCTCGACCGGCAACTGGCCGATGTAGTCCGGCCAGTCCAAGCTGTCTACCGGGTTAGCGGTGGCGATGTCGCCGGTATCGACGGGGAACGTCCGCGCCGGGCCCGGGCCTGAACCACGCGTCTCGAACCGCACGGTCACCACGCCGTGGCCCGCGCCCTGCACCCAGCCGTGCCCGAGATCGGGGTGGGCGACATCGTCGCCCACCCGCCACGCCGACGTGTCGGGTGCGGCCAGCGGCGCGGCTCCCGGTGTTTCGAAGGACTGATGCGCCTGCGACGTCTCCGGCGTCAGGTCGAAGTCCGGAAACAGTGACTCCTGGCGCACCTCGCTCAAACCGGAAAACCCAACGCCCAGAAGACGAATGGGCCCGATCTGATGTGGGTCCAGCAGCAGCCGCCGGGCCACCGCAACCAATGCGCCGGCCTCGGTCGTCGGGTAGGGCATGGTCGCCGAGCGGGTCAGTGTGCTCATGTCCGATTTCTTCAACTTCACCGTGACGGTGCGGGCGCCGCGGCCGTCGCGCACCAGACGTTGGTGAGCGTGCTCAGCGATGGGGTCGATCGCTTCGCGCAATTGCTCGATGGTGGTCAGATCGACGGCGAACGTGGACTCGGCGCTGATTTGCTTGGCTTCGGCACGCTCTGCGACCGGTCGGTCGTCGATACCGCGGGCCAGCCGGTGCAGCGCGGGACCAATCGTAGCGCCCAGGATGTTGGCCGCCTCGGCGTCGCTCAACGCGGCCAGCTGGCCGATCGTCTCAATGCCGAGCCTATGCAGCTTTTCCTCGGCCACCGGGCCGATACCCCACAGCCGCCGCACCGGCAACCCGCTGAGCAGCGCTTCCTCTTCGGCGCGCCGGACCACCCGAATGCCGTCGGGTTTGGCCAGGCCGGACGCGATCTTGGCGATCTGTTTGCCCGAGCCCGCGCCGACCGAGGCGATCAAGCCGGTCTCGTCGCGCACCCGCCTCCGCAAGCGCTCGCAGAACGTCTCGACATCCTCGGCCGATGCCCCGGCAAGTTGTGGCGGCTCTCCGAACGCCTCGTCGAAAGACAGCTGCTCGACGACGGGCACCAGTCCGCGTACGGTGTCGAACACCCGGCGGCTCGCGATCCCATAGACCACACCGCGCGGCGGCAACACGACCGCCGTCACGCCGATCAGCCTGCGGGCCTGATGCATCGGCATGGCCGATCGGGCGCCGAACACCCGCGCTTCATAGCTCGCGCCGGCCACCACGCCCCGCCCGCCCAGCCCGCCAACCAGCACCGGCCGCCCCCGTAGGGTCGGTCGGGTGAGCTGTTCGACCGAGGCAAAGAACGCGTCCATGTCCAGGTGCAGCACCCAGCGGGACTCCACATCCGTGATGCTATTTGGGGCTACTGCGCTACGTTTTCCCTATGGCGATGAACCTTTGTCACAGATGGTGCTGCAGCTCGAAGCGCTGGGCGAAGGAGGTCGAGAGCCAACTGCTGCCGTGGGTGCTCGCCGATGTGGATCTGGGCGACAACGCCCTCGAGATCGGGCCGGGGTACGGCGCAAATCTGCGGGTACTGGTGAAGGCAACACCCAAGCTCACTGCGGTTGAGATCGACACGCCGATGGCACAACGCCTGCAGGGGTTGTATGGGGATCGCGCGCGCATCATCAACGGCGACGGCACCGACACCGGATTGCCGGCCGACGAGTTCAGCTCCGTGGTCTGCTTCACGATGGCCCACCACATCCCAACGGCAGAGCTACAGGACCGGCTGTTCGCTGAGGCGTTCCGAGTGCTTCGCCCCGGTGGCGTCTTCGCCGGCAGCGACGGCGTGCCATCGGTGATGTTCCGGATCCTGCATTTCCGCGACACCTGCAACCCACTCGCGCCCGAGGGCCTGCCGGATCGCCTCCGCGCAGCGGGATTCCACGATGTTGAGGTTGAGGTGCGCGGCGATCGGCAGCGCTGGCGCGCAGCCAAGCCCTAGCCCGCAGCTCAGGTTTTCGCGATACTCACCCGCACGCCGTCACCGATGTCCACACCCTCCGCGGGTTCGGCGAATTCGAAGCTGGTGGCGAGGATTTCGCCGGCGATGAGGTCGCGGTGGGTGCGCGCCCAGTCTTCGCGGTCAACAGGCACCGACATCACCACGCGGATGCGATCGGTTACATCCAGCCCGGTCGACTTACGCAGCTCCTGCAGTTCGCGGATGCGATCCTTGGCCCAGCCCTCGGCTTCGAGTTCAGGGGTCACCGTGCCGTCGAGAACAACCAGTCCGGCCCCATCGGGCAACGCCGCGGTGAACTCCGGGTCGGCGGCCACCAGCCGGGAGCTGAACTCGTCGGGCGCCAGCACCGCGGGGCCCACCGACAAGGTGCCGTCCGGGTTGACGACGCCTTCGCCGGCCTTGACCGCCTTGATGGCGCCCTGCACATCCTTGCCCAGCCGCGGCCCGGCCACCCGGGCGTTGACGGCGAGCTCGAATCGCCCATAGGCGTCAATCGCATCGGTCAGTTCGACCTGCTTGACGTTGAGCTCGTCGCCGATCAGGTCGGTGAATGGCTTCAACCGTTGTGGGTTGTCCACTGCCACAGTGAGCTTCGGCAAGGGCAGCCGCACCCGCAGCTTTTTGGCCTTGCGCAGCGACGATGCGGCCGAGCAGACATCTCGTACCTGGTCCATCGCGGCGACCAGGTCGGCATCCGATGGCAGCAGGTCGGACTTTGGCCAGTCCGTCAGGTGCACCGAGCGCTCGCGCGTGAGACCGCGCCAGATCATCTCGGTGATCAGCGGAAGCAGCGGGGCGGCCAGCCGCGTAGTCACCTCCAGCACCGTGTGCAGGGTGTCTATCGCATCGGCGTCTTCCTCCCAGAACCGCGAACGCGAACGTCGCACATACCAATTCGTCAATGCCTCGGTGAACTGGCGCAACTGCTCGCAGGCACCAGGGATGTCGTAGATCTCCATGGACGCGCTGATGTCATCGCGTAGCACGGCCAGCTTGGCCAGGATGTAGCGATCCAGCACATGCGTCGAATCGACGCGCCAGGTACCGACTTTCGGAGCGTAGAGAGCCAGGAAGCTGTAGGCGTTCCAGAGTGGCAGCAGGACTTGCCGCACACCGTCGCGAATTCCCTGTTCGGTGACGATCAGGTTGCCGCCGCGCAGGATCGGCGAGGCCATCAGAAACCATCGCATGGCGTCGGAGCCGTCACGATCGAACACCTCTGTCACATCCGGATAGTTGCGCAGCGACTTGCTCATCTTCTGGCCATCGAAACCAAGGACAATCCCGTGCGCCACACAGGTTTTGAATGCCGGCCGGTCGAAGAGCGCAGTGGCCAGCACATGCAGTGTGTAAAACCAGCCACGGGTCTGTCCGATGTACTCGACGATGAAATCGCCGGGATAATGCGCGTCGACCTGCTTGTCGGGGCTCCCGCGATGGGCCCCGTCGAACCAATCCGCATTCTCGAACGGGTAGTGCACCTGCGCGTACGGCATGGAGCCCGAGTCGAACCACACGTCGAGCACATCCGGTATGCGCCGCATCGTGCTACGCCCGGTGGGATCGTCGGGGTTGGGCCGAGTGAGCTCATCGATGTAGGGCCGGTGCAAATTGGTCGGGCGAACGTCGAAGTCACGCTCCAGCTCGTCCAAGCTGCCGTACACGTCGATGCGCGGGTAGTCCGGGTCGTCAGACTTCCACACCGGAATCGGCGTGCCCCAGTAGCGGTTCCGGGAGATCGACCAATCCCGGGCGCCCTGCAGCCACTTCCCGAACTGACCGTTCTTGACGTGTTCGGGATACCAGGCGATCTGCTGGTTCAGTTCCACCATGCGGTCACGGAACTTGGTGACGGCGACGAACCACGACGACACGGCCCGGTAGATCAGCGGGTTGCGGCATCGCCAGCAGTGCGGGTAGGGGTGCTCGTAGGTTTCGTGGCGGATCAACACAGGGCCGTTCACCGCAGCTGGGCCGCTTGCGGTCTTCAGGTCCCGGACGATCTGCGTGTTGGCGTCAAAGACATGTTGCCCTTGGTAATCGGGAACGGTGACGTCGAAGCAGCCCTTGGAATCGACCGGAGTGACCGGCACGATTCCGACCGCCTCCGCGACCACCATGTCGTCCTCGCCGTAGGCCGGCGCCATATGCACAATGCCGGTGCCGTCCTCGGTCGTCACAAAGTCGCCGGCCAGCACCTGAAAAGCGTTGGGCGAGTCCATAAAATACGCAAATGGGGGCAAGTAGCGGGTGCCCAATAGTTCGGAGCCGGGGTAGCTGCCGAGCACCTCGGGCTCCTCACCAAGCTCGCGGGCGTAGGCGCTCAACCGTGCTTCGGCCAGCACGAAACGACGATCGCCCGCTCCGACCAGTACGTAAGTGACGTCCGGGCTTACGGCAACCGCGAGGTTCGACGGCAGGGTCCACGGAGTCGTCGTCCATACCAGCAGATAGGCGCCATCCAGCGGGTTGTCCGGTGTGCGGCCCACCACCTTGAATCCCACTGTGACCGCGGGATCTTGGCGACTTTGGTAGACGTCGTCATCCATTCGCAGTTCGTGATTGGACAGCGGAGTTTCATCACGCCAGCAGTAGGGCAGCACCCGGTAGCCCTCGTACACCAGGCCCTTGTCCCACAGCTGTTTGAATGCCCAGACCACCGACTCCATGTAGGACAGATCGAGCGTCTTGTAATCGTTGTCGAAGTCGACCCAGCGGGCCTGGCGGGTCACATACGCCTGCCATTCGTCGGTGTAGCGCAACACCGATGCCCGGCAGGCGTCGTTAAACGCCACGATGCCCATGACCTCGATCTGGGATTTGTCGGTGATGCCCAGCTGACGCTCGACTTCGAGTTCGGCGGGCAGCCCATGAGTGTCCCAGCCGAAGCGACGCTCGACTTGGTAACCGCACATGGTGCGGTATCGCGGCACGATGTCCTTGACGTAGCCGGTGAGCAGGTGCCCGTAGTGCGGCAAGCCGTTGGCAAACGGGGGCCCGTCGTAGAACACGTACTCGGGGGCACCGTCGCGCCGGGCGATGCTGGCCCGGAAGGTGTCGTCGTGGGCCCAATAGTCAAGGATCTCGAGCTCGAGTGCCGGAAAGTCGGGTGCCCCGCCGGCGAGTTTCGGATATGCGTTATTGGTCACTTTGCGCGTCGTCTCCCTATGCCCCAGCACCGTTCGGCACTGCGTGCCCGTGATCCAGGCCGGGGACGACGCCACGCTGGTGCGCGTGCGCCGCGGTACCACCCCGCTTGCCACGCTCACGCGTGGCCGCTCAACTCAGGCTGTGACGGGCCAACCCGTTCGGTTCTACTGGGCCAGACTGGCTGTTCTTCCGAAGGCTCCCCGGTGATGGCCGGATCGATGCCGTTGCCCTGATTCTACGGGGCTGCTACTGAAGCTCCGCAAATCCTCAACGCCGCGCCAACCGGCTCCGAGGGGCTACCTGGCCACAGGACGCGCCTGCAGTCGGGTAGCCCCTCGGGTCCGTGTATTGCTCATAAGCCATGGGACGAACCTACTTAGGCCTGGACTTCGAGCAGCCCGACGCGCCACAGCGCGGCGTACAGGTGCCGCAGCGGAATGCTCAGCAAACGGGCCGCCCCGTCGACCAGCGGGTCACCTCCAGCGCCGAAAGGCAGCGCGTCGCCCCGGCGAGCAACCTTCTTTGGCGCGGGGATCGGGGATACATCCCGCACTACTTGCAGCTTGGGGGCGGGGGCTACGGTTACGACTTCGTCGTACAGTGCAGCGGTCATTATCGCCTCCTAGACGGAATTGGAAAACGAGGACTGAAACCAAACCAGAACATATGAACTAAAACCGAATTAGTTCCGTCCCGTAGCGGTTCCGATCCAAGAAGGCTGACCTGGTATTGACGACTCAGCTGAGAGCGTCGGAGGAGAAACCGGATCGGGACGAAACAAAGCCCGGATATCGACCCGGACTGTCACCGGAACTCATGCGTCCCTCACCTCCTCACGGCCACGACACGCGCGCAACTCGCACGATCAAAACACAAGGAGTTCAGAAATACCGACGATTGTCGGAAATCCGCACCCCACTCGTCAGAGCTTTGGCACCACACGACGTGTCCGCTAATCCGGAAGCCACCTGGGCTCAACCCTTAAGCCGGGAGGAGCTGTCCTGACCCGGGGCGTCTTTCGACGTTCGGGGTCAGTGGCCTATGTTCGTGTAGCCGCCTCACCTAACGAGGTGCTTACCGGACCGATAATGCACGACCTACCCGTCGCGGTCAATTTGATCTGGGCGCGTGTCCGAATTCTTACGCTTTCACGATGGGGTTTGGCAGCCTTCCCTCAGCTTCGGGCGGCCCGACCACCGCTGGTCCCGGCCGACGGTGGACGCGGGCGTAGCCCGTCTAGCACCAGCGAAACGACAAAGTCGGCTACCTGGCCGGCGGTGACGCTGTCGTCGGTGTTGAGCCGTCGGTGTGCCAACTGCCCCACCAATGCCGCCAGCGTGTAGGCGACCATCCGGGACGGTACGTCCACCACCTCGCCACGCTCTTGAGCGGCAACGACGACGGCTTCGATTTCGTCGATGAACCGCTCGTAGATCCCGCCGAGCTGCCTTTCGAACCGGTCCCCCAGCGCGTAGGCATCGCGGAACAGCAGTTTGACAGTGGCATTGTCGGCTTCGAAGAACTCGAATGTGGCCAGCACTGAAGTCTGCAACAGCGCCCGAAGCGGTGCCTGTCCCCCGGTGCTGTCGGTTGACCCGCCAACGCAGGCCAATTCGGCCGCGACATGAGCCCGCAGGGCATCCTCTTCAACGGCCATCAACGCGTGGAACAAGTCGTCCTTCGAGTCGAAGTACCAGTAGATCAAGCCGTACGCGAGGCCGGCCTGTTTGGCGATGTCCGCGATCGTGGTGGCATGAAAACCCTTGCGGGCGAATACTTTTTTGGCCGCGGTCAAGATCTCCTCGCGCCGTTGCGACTTGTCCTCATCGCTAACCGCTCGGCGCCGCCGGGTGCCGGTGCTGCTCATCTCGGATCACCTATCCATGAGACCGTTCAACTGCCCGATGGTGTCGATGAACTCCTCGACCATGTCGAGGACCACCGAGCGTGCCGGCCGCACCCGGTCGAGCGACCCGACCACCTGCCCGACGAAGTAGGTCGCCAACTCACGAGCCCTGGCGCCGGGTTGGTCGGCGGCCTGGTTGATGCGCAATTGCGGGTCGCTGACCAGCGCGCTCTGTAGCGGCATGCCGAGCGGGTCGGGGCTTTCCGGCCGATCCCACTCGTCGGTCCAGGCCGTGCGCAACATGCGCGCCGGCTTGCCGGTCAGCGACCGGGACCGCACCGTGTCCGAGGATGTTGCGGCCAGGAACTTGTCCTTGACCACCGGGGGCGTTTCGGCCTCTTCGGTGGTCAACCAGACCGAGCCACACCAGACGCCCTCCGCTCCCAAGGCCAGCGCCGCGGCGACCTGGCGGCCGCGGGCGATCCCGCCCGCAGCCAGCACGGGTGTCGGAGAGACCGCATCGACGACCTCTGGAACCAGGACCATGGTCGCCACCTCGCCGGTGTGGCCGCCGGCCTCGGTGCCCTGCGCGACGATCAGGTCTACACCGGCCGCCGCGTGTCGCCGCGCGTGTTGCGTCGTGCCGGCTAGGGCGGCAACCAGCACGTCGTGGCCGTGGGCGCGCTCGACGAGGTCCGGTGGCGGCGGCCCGAGCGCGCTGGCGATCAGCCGGATGTCGTGGGCAAAGGCCACATCGAGCAGCGGCTCGTAACCCTTGGGCGAGATGTTGAGCCCGCCGGCCAACGGCGAACGCTCCTGGTTCCCGACCGCAGTGATGCCGTAGCGGGCCAGCAGGTCGTCGACAAAGGTCCGGTGCTGATCGGGTAATAGCTCCCGGGCCTGCCGTGGGTCGATCCCGCCTCGCTCAGCGCCGACGTATTTGGGCGGCAGGAGCAAGTCGACTCCGAACGGCCGGCCACCCGTGTGCTCCGCGATCCAGGTCAGCTCGCTCTCCAGCCGTTTGGGGGTATGCGCGACCGCACCGAGGATCCCGAACCCGCCCGCGTTGGACACCGCGGCCACGACATCGCGGCAGTGACTGAACGCGCATATCGGAAACTCCACACCGAGCAACTCGGCGACTCTGGTCCGCACTTCTACGACGCTATGAGTTATTGATTGATATGTCAATCTAATAAGGTAGTCTAGCTGCCATGTCCGACCCGTTGACCGCGCAAGAACAGCACAAGCGTCGCCAAGCGGTGCGTGACCTGATGCCGAAGACGCCGTTTATCGGTGGGCTGGGGATCGTTTTCGAACGTTACGAACCTGACGACGTCCTCATCCGACTGCCGTTCCGTGCCGACCTCACCAATGACGGCACCTATTTTCACGGTGGGGTGATCGCGTCGGTGATGGACACCGCCGGCGCGGCCGCTGCCTGGTCAAACCACGACTTCGACAGGGGCACCCGCGCCTCCACAGTCGCGATGAGCATCCAATACACCGGCGCCGCCAAGCGGTGTGACTTGTTCTGTCACGCCCGCACCGCCCGGCGCCGCAAGGAACTCACCTTCACCGAGATCACCGCGACCGATCCCGCCGGGAACATCGTCGCCCATGCCGTGCAGACCTACCGGATCGTCTGAGCCGTTCCTCACTCGGGGTGCTGGCCGTCGGGAGGCCAGCTGGACACGCCGTCTTCCAACGGAACCTTGAGGCTGTGCAGGATCGAGGCGACCATTCGCCACGCGCCTATTGCAGTGACTAGTTCGACAAGAATCGCTCTGTCGCAATGCAATTCGCGCTCACAGGCAGCCCAGCTCTGTGCACTCACCACGCCGTCGCGCACCACGTCATCGGTAGCCGCCAGCACCGCTCGCTCAGTGGGGCCGAACCCGTTGTACCCCTGCCAATCCCGCACACCGAGCAGATCGTCAGCCGAGACGCCAAGACCCGAAGCAACGCGCCAGTGTTGGGTCCATTCGTAGTCGCACGCGGTGAGCCAGCCAATCCGCATGATCACCAGTTCGCGCAGCCGCGGGTCCAGGGCACCGTGCCACAACATGGTGGCGAGCATGTCGTTAAAGGTCCGCGCCAGTCGCGGATGATTCAGCAACACTTGGAAGATGCTGAGCTCGGCCATGTAGTCAGGTACGCCGGCTTCGTCCGCAGCGGCTTTGGCCTCGTCGACCGGCAACAGGGGCACGCGGGATGTTGTCATGGTGTGAGCACTCCGTGGATAGGTGGGACACCTTCGCGTTCACCGGCCATGGTAGCCAGCAGATCCTCGGCGTCTTCAAGCCGCACGCAGCGGCGAGGCAGACTCACGAAGGGATATCGACGGGACATCAACAGATCGAGCGCGATCTGATAGGCGGTGGTGTCTACGCCGAGGGCGCCGAGCACGCGCAGCTCCTTGAGCACAACGTTGTCGGGCGAAAATCCCGGTGCCCCGCTGCCCAAGCCCCGGGTGCCCGCAACCACGACGGTCCCGGCGGGCCGGGCCAGCGCGATCGCCTGCGCGAATGCTGCCGGCGCCTTGGCGGTCACGTCGACGACGACGTCTGCCAGGCCACCGGTCTGTTTGGTCAGGGCGGCGACCGGGTCGTCGATCGCGACGTCGACGGCGAGGTCGGCTCCAAACTGTGCGGCGAGCGCCAACCGCTCGGCGTCGCGGGGGCCGAACCCAGTCACCATCACGAACCCGGCACCGGCCTCTTTTGCCGCCGCGGCAGCGCACAGCCCCCGAATACCCGGGCCCAGCACCGCAACGACGTCGCCCGGTTTGGTTTCGGGGACCGTTACTCCCCAACGTATTCCGGCGCCCAGGGGGTTGAACAGGGTGGCCACTTCCGGGCTGAGATCACCGGCCACGGGCAACACCATCGAATCCGGTGCCAGGTACTGATATTCGGCGTAGCCGCCCCATAGGCCGGGCTCGCGGTCGACCGGGATGAAACCGTACATGTCAGCGAGGCCATGCCGTAGGCAGCGCCGGTACTCGCCGCCAAGACAGTTTGCACACCCGCGACACGACTGGAATACCTCGACGGCGACCCGGTCGCCGACTGATACGCCCCACCGCTGCGCCGCGGTCGGTCCGATGGCCGCAATGGTCCCGACCGTCTCGTGGCCGGGTACGAAGGCGAACCCACCGGCAAGCTCGCCCGTGTACTGCTCATGATCGGTGCCGCACAGCCCGCAGGCCTCTACCCGCACCAGTGCGTCGTCCTCGCCGATGGGCGGAATACGGTACTGGCGAACGACCAGGCTGCGCGGGGCCTCCAATACCAGTGCCCGCGCCACCGCGCCGTCTGACATACCAGCACACTAGACCAGTTTGGTCGGATTTGATTTGGGTACGCAGGCCATTTCGGCGTCCGCGATTGACGTGGGCGACTTGCGGTTCGACGCGTTGGACCACGTCGCCGCCGAAACCCTGCGCAGGGCCACTACGGCACCCGCAGTAGTCTTGTGCCTCGTGGATCAGATGCTGGCCGTAAGAATTGATCGCGGCAGCGGCGCCGCTATTGGCTCTTGCCGCGTCGGTTCCCCGCCTGGCCTGGCTGAGCTGCCGAACTGCTTGTGAGACTCAACGCTGATCCTGTTGGCTCGCCCATTCAGAGCGAGTCGCAGGGTCTTCGTCGCGGCCTGGGAGTCGGGTCGGTGGTGTTGATGGTGTTGGCTGGGGCTGCGCCTTTGGCCGCGGTCGGCGCGGTGGTGCCAATGGTGGTTAGGGTCAGCCAAAACGCCGCCGCCTTCGTGTTTTTCGTCGCGGCGACGATCATCCTGGTCTTGTTCGCGGTTGGCTTTACCAAGATGACGCGGTTTGTCGACGACGCCGGAGCCTTCTACTCGTATATTCAGGCCGGTTTGGGTCGCATCCCCGGCGTAGGGGCAGCCATGCTGGCGCTCAGCAGCTATTTTCTGCTCCTGGTCTCCATCACGTGCTATCTCGGTGCCGTCACAGCCAACACCGTCACAGATCTGGGCGGCCCCGGTACACCATGGTGGGTTTGGACAGCCCTGTGGCTGGCTGTCACGGGGATGCTCGGCTACCGCGACATCGAACTAAGTTCAAAAGTTCTGGCGTTCATGCTTGTTGCTGAGTGTCTGGTCGTCATCGTCGTTGACGTGGCGCTGATCGCTGCCGGCGGCTACCGGGGCATGAGCGCGAGTGTTGCCGCGGTCGATCCTGTCGCGCTGTCCCGGGGTGTGCCGTCGTTGGGGTTGATGTTCGCCTTTTTGTGCTTTATTGGCTTCGAGACCACCGCGGTCTTCCGCAACGAGGCCATCACACCGCAGCGCACCATTCCACGGGCTACCTACCTGGCGGTCACGGGAGTCGGACTGTTCTATGCCATCTCGGCATGGGCTCTTACCGTCGGTGTGGGAGCAGACAAGCTGGTCGACGCGGCCACCGACGACCCCGCCAATCTCGTTGTGGGCCTGGCCAAGACCCATGTCGGCCCGGTGATGCAGGAAGTGATGCAACTGTTGCTGTTGACCAGCCTGCTGGCCTGCATGCTGTGCTTCCACAACGTGGCAACCCGCTATGTGTTCACCATGGGAACCCGTGCCTTGCTTCCGAAAGCCGTGGGCGTGATCCACGCCAAACACGGCTCCCCATCGCGCGCCTCCCTGGCCACCACGATCGTCACGACAGCCACTGTGCCGGTGGTCGCGGCAGCGCACATGGACCCGGTCAGCCAGGTATATCCATGGTTTTCTGGAGCCGCCACCCTGGGGGTAATCGTGTTGATGGCGTTGACTTCACTGGCGGTGGCGGTCTTCTTTTGGACACACCGGCAAGTTCGGGAGCCCTTGGCGCCAACCCGAATTGTGCCGGTGATCGCGCTGGTCTGCTTGGCGGGGCTGGCCTGGATCGTTGCCTCACACCTTGTTCTGCTCATCGGCGGGGTCGCGGCTAGCCGGGTGTTGCTGGCGCTGATCGTCGCGACGTTTCCCGCCGGCATGATCACCGCGGCGATCCTGCGGACCCGCCGCCCGCACGCCTATCAGGCTTTGTCCCAACCGGCGCTGAAGCCTGCTCTGTATGAGGCAGCGGGTGACCGTGTCTAGCCGACCCGATGCGGCTCGGCAGCCCAACACCAGTCCCGGCGCGACGGGGAGGTGGCCAATGTGCACTGTGGCCGAGGCCCACCGTGTGTTGACTGCACCTGGGCAGCCCTATGAAACCGAGCAGCGCATCGTCGCCGGACGTCGCACCTCGGTGTGGAAGAACGCACCGGCAACCCTGCTGGACCTATTTGGTTCCGCGCGCGCCCACGGCGACCGCCTGTTTGTGGTCTATGAGAATCAGCGGGTCAGCTATCGGTCGTTTGCGCGGGCAGCGGTGGCTTTGGCCCATGCGCTATCAGACGATGGGGTCCAGCCCGGCGACCGAGTCGCTGTCATCATGTCGAATCGACCACAGTGGCCGGTCGCCTTTTATGGCGCATTGCTCGCCGGCGCGATCGTGGTGCCGCTGAACGCTTGGTGGACCGCCCGAGAGTTGGAATACGTTCTATCGGATTGCGATGCACGAGTTGTCATCGCCGATCGGGAACGGCTTGCCCGCCTTGGGCCGTCGTTGTCGGTGTGTGCCGCGATGCGCCGGGTCTACGTCACCCAGGACACAGCCGAGTTGGACCACTGCGATCGCGCTGTTGTCCCGCTAGAGGCAGTGATCGGCGACAGCTCGGCCTGGGATGGGCTTCCCGACCAGCCGCCGCCTGACCTGAAGGTCGATCCAGACGCCGACGCCACCATCTTCTACACCTCCGGTACTACTGGAAAACCCAAGGGGGCCATCGGAACCCACCGCAACGCCGCAACCGTCGCATTCGCCTCAGGATTCGGGCCAGCGCGCGCAGCACTACGCCGTGGTGAACCGATCCCGGTGCCCGACCATCATGCGCCGGCCAAATGCACGTTGTTGTCGGTGCCGCTGTTCCATGTGACTGGGTCGCTGACAATCCTTCACTCCGTGATGCTGGCCGGCGACCACATCGTGCTCATGTCCCGCTGGGATCCACGTGAGGCACTTAACCTCATCGAACGCGAACGCTGCACCACCATCGGTGGTGTGCCCACCATTGCCTGGCAGATCCTGCATCACCCCGACCGTCAACAGTTCGATCTCTCCTCGATCGAAACGGTCAACTACGGAGGCGCCCCGGCGGCAACAGCGCTAGCACAACGGATCACCGACACCTGGTCACAGGCCACCCCCGCACAAGGCTGGGGTATGACCGAAACATCGGGCACATTCACGGCCCACGGCGGTGAAGATTACCTCACCCACCCCGACAGCTGCGGCCTGGCGCTGCCGACCGGAGACATGATCATCGTCGATAAGCGCGGAAACCAGCTGAGGCCGAACCAAGTCGGCGAACTATGGGTTCGCGGAGCCAACGTTGTTCGCGGCTACTGGAACAACCCCACCGCCACCGCGGAGGCATTCACCGATGGTTGGCTTCGCACCGGAGATTTGGCCCGTATCAACCCCGACGGCTATCTCACGATCGTCGACCGCAAGAAGGACATGCTCATCCGCGGCGGGGAAAACATCTACACCACCGAGGTCGAGTCCGCGCTCTATGAGCATCCCGCCGTCGTCGACGCCGCTGTTATTGGACTAGCCCACCCCACCCTCGGTGAACAACCCGCAGCGGTGGTGCATCTAGTCGCCGGCGCCGATGTCAGCGATGCCGAACTGCACGACCACCTTGCCCAGCGCCTGGCCCGGTACAAACTGCCCGTTTCCTTTGCCCGCCACCCCGAAATGCTGCCGCGCAATCCGAACGGCAAAATCGTCAAACAGGCACTGCGACACCATTTCCAATAGCACCCTGGTGGCATAGGGGCCGTACCATCCATCGATGGTCGGCACCGCGCCAGCTGCGCTTCCACCCCGTTACGAAAGTAGTTGCGGGCCAGCAAATCAGCGAGGCCGCGTGGCGTCTTTGGCAACCCGTCACGCGGCGCCCCAGGTGGCAATGGGCGACAGGTGGGGGCGTAAAGCCACATCGTCGGAGAAATAGCCGGCGCGTTGATCCCCGGTCTGACGGTGCTGAGCAGGGAGGATGGCCTCATGCCCGGCGTGGGAAGCGATTCTCCGAAGCATTTTAAAGTCTCGCAAACCTCGCGAAGCCGCCCTTTTGCGCATTTGTGAATAGAGGTGAAAGGCATTGGATCAGACCCACGTCACTCCCGTTGCCGTAATCGGCATGGCGTGCCGGCTGCCCAACGGCATCGATTCCCCAGAGAAGTTGTGGGAGGCATTGCGCACCGGCGACGACCTGATCACAGAGATTCCCGCCGACCGGTGGGACGCGGATGAGTACTACGACCCCGAGCCGGGCATACCCGGGCGATCGGTGTCGCGCTGGGGCGGGTTCCTGGCCGACGTTGCGGGGTTCGATCCCGAGTTCTTCGGCATCAGTGAGCACGAAGCGATTGCGATCGATCCACAGCACCGATTGCTTATGCAGACCTCATGGGAGGCCGTGGAGCACGCCGGGCTGGCTCCGAAATCCTTGACCGGCTCGCTGACCGGTGTGTTCGTGGGGATGTGCCATGACGACTACGCATTTGTGACCGGTGCGGCGGGCGCACTGGAAGACGCATACGGGTTCACCGGCACCCCCTTGAGCATGGGCTCGGGGCGGGTCTCCTACGCCATGGGGCTGCGCGGCCCCGCGATGACCGTGGACACCGCGTGTTCGTCGAGTCTGCTTGCGGTGCATCTGGCCTGCCGCAGTCTGCACGAGCGGGAGAGCAACCTTGCCTTGGCGGGCGGTTGCATGATCATGCTGGAGCCGCGGATATTCGCCTCAGCTTCTGCGCAAGGCATGCTCTCCCCCACCGGACGCTGCCGGACGTTCGACGCCGCGGCCGACGGGTTCGTCCGTTCCGAGGGCTGCGCAATGGTGCTGCTCAAGAGGCTCCCCGATGCGCTGGCCGATGGTGACCGGATTCTTGCTGTGCTCCGCGGCACGGCGACCAATCAGGACGGTCGCACCGATAACATTTCGACCCCGTCGCTAAAGGCACAAGTCGTGGCGTATCGGACCGCGCTGGCGACGGCCGGGGTTGACGCCGACACCGTTGGCATGGTCGAGGCTCATGGCACCGGCACCCCTGTCGGTGACCCAATCGAATTCGCCGGCCTGGCGCAGGTATACGGCAACAACGGAAATCGGTGTGCACTCGCGTCGGCCAAGAGCAATCTGGGGCACACCGAGGCCGCCGCCGGAGCAGTGGGGATCATCAAGGCGATTCTGTCGCTGCAGCACGGTGCGGTCCCACCGATGCTGCACCATACCCGGCTGCCTGAGGCGCTTGCCCAGATCCAGACCGGACTTTTTGTGCCGCAGCAGATTACTCCATGGCCGCGCCGCGACGGCGCGGCACCACGGCGGGCAGCGGTTTCGTCGTACGGAATGTCGGGCACCAACGTCCACGCCATTCTCGAGCAAGCGCCCGAAACAGGAGCCCAGCACGATGGAGCAGACCCGTTCCAGCCGGCCGCCCGCTTGTTTGCGTTGTCCGCTACTTCGGCCGAGGCGCTGCGCCAGAGTTCGCGCCAGCTGGCCGACTGGGTGCAGCAGCATGCCGACTCGACCGCGCCCTCGGATCTGGCCTACACGCTGGCGCGTCGGCGTGCACACCGGCCGGTGCGCACGTCGCTGATCGCTACCGACAACACCGAGCTGGTCGAGCGTTTGCGCGAGGTCGGCGACAGCGACACAGCTATTCCGGCCGCCGTCGGGCAAGACGACCGCGGACCGGTGTGGGTGTTCTCTGGGCAGGGCTCACAGTGGACCGCCATGGGCGCCGACCTGTTGGCCACCGAGCCGGTGTTCGCTGCGACCGTCGCCGCCGCCGAACCGCTGATCGCACGGGAATCCGGGTTCTCGGTGACGCGGGCGATGACCGGACGAAAAACCGTGACCGGTATCGACCGCGTACAGCCGACCTTGTTCGCCATGCAGGTCGCGCTGGCCGCCACGATAAAGTCCTACGGCGTTGCGCCGGGTGCGGTGATCGGGCATTCACTCGGTGAGGTGGCGGCGGCCGTCGTCGCAGGGGCGCTGTCGCTGGAAGACGGGGCACGCGTCATTTGTCGACGCTCCCGCCTATGCACCCGAATCGCTGGCATCGGCGCAATGGCGGCGGTGGAACTGCCCGCCCAACAAGTGCGCCAGGAGCTGACAAGTCGCGGCGCCAAGGACGTCGTGATTGCCGTCGTAACTTCACCGCAGTCGACCGTGATCGGCGGGGCGGCCCAGACCATTCGCGATCTAATCGCGGCGTGGGAAGAACGCGACGTGCTGGCCCGCGAGGTCGCGGTCGACGTGGCGTCGCACACCCCGCAGGTCGATCCCATCCTCGACGAGCTGTCCCACGTGCTGGCCGACATCTCCCCCAGGACGCCGCAGGTTCCCTACTACTCGGCGACGCTGTTCGATCCCCGCGAACGGCCGGCGTGCGACGCCCGCTATTGGGTGGACAACCTACGTCACGCCGTGCGGTTCTCCGCGGCGGTGCGCGCGGCGCTCGAGGACGGCCACCGGGTGTTCGGCGAGCTGTCACCCCACCCTCTACTGACCCGCGCCGTCGAACAGACCGCCGCCAGCCACGACACCCCGGTAGCCGCCGTGGCGGCTATGCGGCGCGATCAGCCGCTGCCACACGGACTGATCGAGTTCATGGCCAACCTGCACAACGCCGGCGCTGCCGTGGACTTCTCCGTTTGCTATCCCGGCGGAAAGCTGGTGGACGCACCGTTGCCGGCATGGACAAACCGTCGCCTACTGCATGAGCCTGACACTGCGGGCCCCTGCTCCGGGGCCAATACCGTTGCGGTGCATCCACTATTGGGCTCGCACGTGCAGCTGATGGAGGAGCCCGAGCGGCACGCCTGGACGGCCGAGGTCGGCACCGCCGCGCTGCCGTGGCTGGGCGATCATCAGATTCATCATGTGGCCGCACTGCCGGGGGCTGCCTATTGCGAGATGGCGTTGGCCGCGGCCCGCACGGTCCTCGGCGAGCAGGCCGAAGTCCGCGACATCCGCTTTGAGCAGGCGCTGTTGTTGGACGAGAAGTCGCCGGTCGGAGCCGTCGCGGCGATGCAGACGGCCGGTCGCGCCACCTTCGACGTGGAGACGTTCCGGCAGGGCGACCGGGTGCGCCGGGCCACCGCCGCGCTGTGTGCCGTAGCCGACTTGCCAGATGACACCGACCGGCCCCCAGCACAGGATATCGACGACTTGCTGGCGGCCCATCCATGTCGGCTCGAGGGCACCGAACTCCGGGAATGGTTCGACGCGCGTGGTGTTCAGTTCGGTTCCGCTTTCACCGGTTTGGTCGCCGCCTACATATCGGAAGGGACAATCGATGCGGTACTGGGCGAGGTCGGTTTGCCAAGTGCGATCCGGACACAGCAAGCCGGCTACATCGTGCACCCCGCCCTGCTGGACGCATGTTTCCAGTCGGTTGCAGCCCATCCCGCCGTCCGGGAGGTCGGCGGCATGCGCTACGGCGGGCTGCTGTTGCCGTTGGGTGTGCGCCGGTTGCGCACCTATGCGTCCACCCGCAACGTCCGCTACTGCCATACGAGGGTGACCGAGTGCGGCACGAATGTCGAGGCCGACATCGATGTCATGGACGAGCACGGGTCTGTGGTGCTGATCGTGCGTGGCCTGCAGATGGGCACCGGCTTCTCGGAGAGCACCGACCAGGATCGCCTGCTGGGCGAACGGCTACTGACCATCGACTGGCAGCGCGGCGAGCTGGCCAGGATTGATGCTGGGACAACCGGAGCATGGCTGCTGATCAGCGTTGGCCCCCCTGTCGATGAAGCCGCCGATCTGTTCGCGACGGGGTTAGCCGATGCGTTGCGGCTGCACGGCGCGGAATGCGTAGCCCTGTCCTGGCCGCGGCACACCGGCCAGTCGCCCCGGTCAGCACGACCTGCCGAGCGGTTGCGTGCTGCGCTTGGTGTCCGCAACTTGGCCGGCGTGGTCGTGCTGACCGGGCCACCCAATCGCAAACCTTCCGGTCCGTGCCCTGGGTTTCTGAGCAGTGACTACGTCCAGCAGCTGGTACGCATCGCCGCTGAGCTAACCGACATCCCGGGCTGTGCGCCGCGGTTGTATGTCGTGACCAGAGACGCCCAGACGGTACTGGCCGACGATTGCGCCAATCTCGAGCAGGGCGGCGTGCGCGGCCTGCTGCGGGTAATCGGCGCCGAGCACCCGCACCTGCATACCACCCATATCGACGTCGACCAGCAGACCACTGCGGAGCAGGTGGGAAGACAACTGCTGGCCGGGTCGGAAGAAGACGAGACCGCCTGGCGCAACGACAGCTTGTACATCGCACGCCTGCGCCCCGCTCCGCTGGGCCCCGAAGAACGGCGAACCACCATCGTCAACCATGGGCGTGACGGGATGCGCATGCAGATCCGCACCGTGGGTGACCTCCAAACGATGGAACTCGTCGCGTTCGAGCGGGTTTCGCCCGGTCCCGGACAGATCGAGGTCGCGGTCACCGCATCCAGCATCAACTTCGCCGATGTGCTCGGCGTATTCGGCAGATACCGCAGCGTTGGACCGCTACCGGGGCTGGGCAGCGACTTCGTTGGCGTGGTGACCGCGATCGGGCCCGACGTCACAGAACTGAAGGTCGGTGACCGGGTGGGCGGCCTGTCGGCCAACGGATGCTGGGCAACGTATGTCATCTGTGCGGCGCACCTCGCCGTCAAGATCCCGGTAGGCCTGACCGACGCCCAAGCCGCCGCGGTGACCACAGCATCGGCCACCGCCTGGTACGCCCTGCAAGACCTGGCGCGGATCAAAGCCGGTGACAAGGTGCTGATCCATTCCGCGACCGGCGGTGTCGGCCAGGCGGCGATCGCCATCGCCCGCGCCACCGGAGCCGAGATTTTCGCCACCGCCGGCAGCGAGTCTCGTCGAGAGACATTACGCACCATGGGAATTGATCATGTTTACGACTCGCGAAACATCGACTTTGCCGAGCTGATCCGCCGCGACACCGGCAACGCCGGCGTAGACGTCGTGCTCAACTCACTGACCGGCGCGGCGCAGCGCGCCGGAGTCGACCTACTCACCTTCGGTGGACGATTCGTCGAGATCGGCAAACGCGACATCTACGGCGACACCCGGCTGGGGCTCCTTCCGTTCCGCCGCAACCTGGCCTTTTTCGCCCTTGACCTGTGGCTGATGTCGATCACCCACCCGGACAGCCTCCGAGATCTGTTCGGCACGGTGTACCGACTGACCGCCGAGGGCTCGCTGCCAATGCCCGAGAGCACGCACTACCCGCTTGCCGAGGCAGCCACCGCCATCCGGGTGATGAGTGCGGCCGAACACACCGGCAAGCTCGTCCTCGACATTCCGCAGACCGGGACCAGCAGCGTGACAATGCCGCGCGAGCACGTTCGCGTCTTCCGCCCCGACGGGGCCTACATCATCACCGGCGGTCTCGGTGGCCTCGGGTTGTTCCTCGCCGAACAGATGGCCTCGGCGAACGGTGGGGCGGGCGCCGGCCGCATCGTGCTCAACTCGCGTTCCGCGCCTAACCAAAGAGTCTTGGAGACAATCGAACTCATCCGGACCACCGGATCGGACATCGCGGTGGTATGTGGCGACATCGCGCTCGCCGACACCGCACAGAGGTTGGTCGCGGCCGCAACCGCCACCGGGCTTCCGTTGCGCGGTGTGCTACACGGGGCTGCCGTAGTCGAGGACGCCACCCTGGCCAACATCACCGACGAGTTGATCGAGCGCGACTGGGCGCCGAAGGTGCGTGGCGCGTGGAATCTGCACCAGGCCACCGCAGCCGCACCGCTGGACTGGTTCTGTTCGTTCTCCTCGGCGGCGGCCCTGCTGGGCTCGCCGGGACAGGGTGCCTATGCCGCGGCCAACAGCTGGCTGGATGCCTTCACCCACTGGCGGCGGGCCCACGGCCGTCCGGCTAGCGCGATCGCCTGGGGCGCGTGGGCCGAGATCGGCCGCGGCGCAGGCCTGGCGGAAAGCGGCGACACCGCGATGATCACCCCCAACGAAGGTGCCTACGCGTTCGAAGCGCTGCTGCGCAGCACTCGTACAGTTAGCGGGTATGCCCCGGTCGTCGGATCTGCCTGGTTGACTGCCCTGGCGCAACGTAGCCGCTTCGCAGGCGCATTCCAATCCACCGGAACAAGCCGACCCAAACACAGCCAGTTCCGTGCGGAACTCGAAGAGCTTCCGCTCGCAGAGTGGCCCAAGCGATTTCGTCGTCTGATCGCCGAGCAGGTCAGCATGATTCTGCGCCGCACCGTAGACCCGGACCGTCCGCTGTCGCTGTACGGCCTCGATTCACTGGGCAACCTGGAATTGCGCACCCGCATCGAAACTGAAACCGGGGTACGCATCCACTCGACCGACGTCACCACGGTGCGGGGCCTAGCGGATCACTTGTGCGAGACGCTGGCCGCTGCCGAAAACGCCACGGCGACAATGTAAGGGTCTAGCGCTGTCATGAAATACCCTGAGAGTCTGGGCTGAATCTTAAGGAGCGACATTGGTTGTCTTGGGCCACGTAGGTCTGGCGACCGTCGGCGACTGGGTCCCTGCCCCTGGTTCGGTCTGGCTTTGGCGCGCCTCACCAGCTGCGCTCCACAAGGCGCGAAATGCACCAATAAGTGCAGTGCCGCCAAGTTATATCCAAGCCCGGCACCTGCTTGGCTATCGCGACCAAGCTGCGCGCGGCCTCGACATGTCCCGGCTCGTGGTGGCCGCCTTGGACATCGGCGGTCAATGCGACATCCGGGCGATGACGTACGTCATCAACACGCACCTGCGCAGACACGACACGTACCACAGCTGGTTCGAATTCACCGATACTGCGCACATCGTTCGGCACATGATCAACGATCCGGCCGCCATCGAAATGATTCCGGTTGAACATGGCGAGATGACGCCAAAACAGTGGCAAGACTACATATTGGCTACGCCGAGTCCACTGCAGTGGGATTGCTTCAGGTTCGCCATCATTCAGCGAGACGACCACTTCACCGTCTGCATCAGTATTGATCATCTCCATGTTGACGCGACGTTCATCAGTGCCCTGTTCTGGGAGATTCACGGGATGTACCACGCCCTGATCGACGGTGACGGCCCGAGCCCCCTGCCGGACGTCGGCAGCTATGCGGACTATTGCCTGCGCGAGCGCGCCTACACCTGCGGGTTGACGCTCAAGTCCCCAGAGATACGGCAATGGATTGAATTCTTCGAAAGCAACGACGGGGCTCTGCCGTCGTTCCCGTTGCCGTTGGGTGACACGTCGCTGGTCGCCACGGGTGAATTGCTTTCGCTGCAACTGATGGACGCCCGCCAGAGCGCCCGATTCGAGGCGGCCTGCACCAGCGCCGGCGCCCGGTTCAGCGGTGGCGTGTTCGCATGCGCTGCCCTCACCGAACATGAACTCACCGGCTCGAATACCTATTACGCCGTAACTCCCACCAGCACTCGTAACGCGCCGTCGGAATTGATGACCACCGGATGGTTCATCGGCCACATACCGTTCACCGTCGCAGTCGGCTCGTCCTTCGCCGAGACCGCCCGGGGCGCCCAGATCTCCTTCGATCAGAGCACCCATTTGGCCAAAGTGCCGTTCGAGCGCGTGTTGGAACTGGCGCCCTGGCTCACCAGGCCCCCTTTGCGCGGCGGCTTTCCCATGCTGTCGTTCCTCGATGCCGGCGTGCCTCCGCTGTCAGCGGTCATCGCACTGCAGCTGGACCGAATGAACGTCAGGGTATTCAGCGACGGCAGGATCAGCGCGCGAGTGTGCATGTGGGTCAACAAGTTCCACGAGGAGACCACCGTCACGGCGTCGTTCCCGAGCAATCCGATTGCCCATGGCTCGGTCGCGCGGTACCTGCAGACAATGAAATCGGTGTACCTGCGCATCGCCGAAGGCAGATCGAGCGATATCGTCCTCCCGCCCCTGGGCGCCCAGCTTCAGGGGCAACGGCCTTGAGCGCATCCAGCGAAACCTGCCGGTAATATTTCCGATTTCGAGGATTTCGGGGCACCAATTGGCTTAACCTGAGCATCGGAGTTCGGGTAGCCTCCCACACTTCGGCAATCCGTCTTCCGCGGCTAGGCAATTTGGGTGGTACGGAGCCCGGCTGGCAACCTAAGCCAGTCCGGCACGGGCGGTCGTCCACCATCACATATTGGCGGCGAGCCAGGGAAAGGCGACATGGGACAGCGAGGCGCACAGCGTCTCGCGAACTACACCCTACACTGGCGCATTATCCCCATACGCAGGTACTTCGCTATTGACTGATGAATCAGTCATAGATCCGAGGACGGCCTGGTATTGACGCCAGCGCCAGGAACTTTTTTTGTACGTCCGAACGATTTTTCCACATGTATGAGTGCAACCGGCTACGCTGCTGATCACGCCAATGAACTAAAAAGTTGGCTTGAAGTGTGGGGGTCAGTGGGTGCGTCTGATGCTGCGGTTCTGTCAGCCCGGACCGAAGTTTGACGATACGCAGCTGACAAAGGTTTGAAGCACGGGGTAAGGAGCGAAACGGACGTGGATAAGACACGTGTTGTGCCGGTTGCCGTCATTGGTATGGCGTGCCGGCTGCCGGGGGGCATTGACTCGCCTGACCTGTTGTGGGATGCGTTGCTGCGGGGGGACGATCTTGTCACCGAGGTTCCCCCCGACCGCTGGGACATCGACGAGTACTACGACCCCGAACCCGGTGTGCCTGGACGGTCCATTTGTAAGTGGGGCGCGTTCATGGAGAACATCGGCGACTTCGATCCGGAGTTCTTCGGAATCCCTGAAACAGAAGCCACTGCAATGGACCCGCAGCACCGCTTGCTGCTGGAAACCTCCTGGGAGGCCATGGAACACGCGGGGCTGACTCCGCAGCAGATGGGGGGCTCGCTAACCGGTGTGTTCATCGGATTGAACCACGGCGACTACCAGTTCGTGCATGCCGACGCGCATACATTCGAGGGGCCGTACGGCAATACCGGCACCAACTCCTGCATGGCGTCGGGGCGGATCGCGTACGCGCTCAAGGTCCACGGTCCCGCGGTCACGGTCGACACCGCATGCTCTTCTGGTTTGTTTGCTGCCCACCTCGCCTGTCGCAGCCTGAATGACGGCGAAAGTGACCTGGCGTTCGCGGGCGGTGTCTACGCAATGCTGGAACCACGCAGGTTCGCCTCGGGGTCGGCATCGGGCATGCTGTCGCCGACCGGACGCTGCCATGCGTTCGACGAGGCCGCCGACGGTTTCGTGTCCGGCGAGGGCGCTGCCGTGCTGTTACTCAAGCGGCTGCCCGATGCGCTGGCCGACGGTGACCGGATTCTCGCGGTGATCCGCGGCACCGCCGCCAACCAGGACGGCCACACCGTCAATATCGTGACACCGTCGGCAGACGCGCAAGCCACGGTTTACCGCGCGGCGCTGGCGGCGGCCGACGTGGACCCGGCCACCGTCGGCGTGGTCGAGGCGCACGGCACCGGCACCCCAGTGGGTGACCCCATCGAATACGCCAGCCTGGCCGAGGTATACGGCAACGACGGCCCCTGCGTGCTCGGATCGGTGAAGACCAATTTCGGACACACCCAGTCCGCCGCCGGAGCGTTAGGGCTAATGAAGGCGGTCCTCGCCCTACAGCACGGCGTGGTCCCGCAGAATCTGCACTTCACCGGCCTGCCCGACAAGCTCGCCGAGATTGACACTGAACTGTTTGTGCCGCAAGAGATTACGCCGTGGCCCACGAGCGATCACGACGCGCCCCGGCGGGCGGCGGTGTCGTCCTACGGCATCTCGGGAACCAATGTGCACGCCATTCTCGAACAAGCTCCCGCGCCCGCCGACGGTTCCGGCGCGCCGGCCAGTCCCGGTGTGGACGGGGCGCTGCTGTTTCCGCTGTCGGCGAGCTCGCAGGACGCACTGCGCCAATCCGCCGAGCGGCTGGCCGATTGGGTCGACGCACAAGAACCCGGCCTCGCGCCAGCCGATCTGGCCTACACGCTGGCCCGCCGGCGCGGGTACCGGCCGGTGCGCAGCGCCGTGCTGGCCAGCACCGCCACCGAGCTGACCGAGGCGCTACGCGAGGTCGCCCACGGCGAGACGCCTTATCCGCCGGCGGTCGGCCGGGACGACCGCGGACCGGTCTGGGTGTTCTCTGGGCAGGGTTCGCAGTGGGCAACCATGGGCACCGACCTGTTGGCCAACGAGCCGGTGTTCGCCGCGACGGTCGCCGAGATCGAGCCGCTGGTCGCCGCGGAGTCCGGCTTCTCGGTGACCGAGGCGATGACCGCACCGCAGGTGGTGACCGGCATCGACCGGGTGCAGCCGACCCTGTTCACCATGCAGGTCGCGCTGGCGGCCACGATGAAGTCCTATGGCGTGGCCCCCGGCGCGGTGATCGGCCACTCACTGGGTGAATCCGCGGCCGCGGTGGTCGCCGGAGCGTTGTCCCTAGCCGACGGGGTGCGCGTCATCTGCCGCCGCTCCAAGCTGATGACCCGCATCGCCGGTTCCGGTGCCATGGCCTCGGTGGAACTACCTGCCCAGCAAGTACTTTCGGAGTTGATGGCACGCGGGGTCAACGACGCCGTGGTCGCTGTGGTGGCCTCGCCGCAGTCCACCGTGATCGGCGGGGCGACCCAGACCGTGCGCGATCTGGTGGCCGCCTGGGAAGAGCGCGACGTGATGGCCCGGGAAGTGGCCGTCGACGTGGCCTCCCACTCCCCGCAGGTGGACCCGATTCTCGATGAGCTGGCCGAGCTGCTCGCCGAGATCAGCCCACTGGAATCGAAGATCCCCTACTACTCGGCGACCTTGTTTGACCCGCGCGAGGAGCCATACTGCGACGCCTACTACTGGGTGGACAACCTACGCCACACGGTGCGCTTCGCCGCCGCGGTGCAGGCAGCACTCGAGGACGGCTACCGCGTCTTCACCGAGCTAAGCCCACACCCATTGCTGACCCACGCCATCGATCAGACCGCGCGCAGCCTCGACATGTCAGCGGCTGCGCTGGCCGGCATGCGCCGTGAGCAACCTCTGCCGCACGGGCTGCGCGGACTGGTCGGCGACCTATACGCCGCGGGCGCCGCGGTGGACTTCTCAGTGCTCTACCCCGATGGGCGGCTGATCGAGGCGCCGCTGCCCGCGTGGAACCACCGCCGCCTGCTTATCGACGACACTACGGATCGGCTCGCACGCGCCAATACCGTCGCCGTCCATCCGTTGTTGGGCTCCCATGTACGGCTGCCCGAGGAGCCGGAGCGACACGTTTGGCAGGGTGAGGTCGGAACCGTGGCGCTGCCCTGGCTGGCCGATCACCAGATCCACAGTGCGGCCGCCTTTCCGGGGGCTGCCTACTGCGAAATGGCGTTGGCCGCGGCGCGCACCGTTCTCGGCGAGGCGTCCGAAGTTCGCGATATCCGGTTTGAGCAGATGCTGCTGCTCGATGAAGAAACCCCCGTCGCCGCCACCGCGACGGTGGAGGCACCCGGGGTGGTCCCATTCGTGGTGGAGACCAACCAGGATGGAGAGCGGTCGCGGCGGGCCTCGGCCATGCTGCATGCCGCAGCGGATGACGATCAGCCAGCCGTGCAGGACATAGCGGGCCTGCTGGCGCTGCACCCGAACCCCGCGGCAGGCGATGACCTTCGGCAAGGGTTCGACGTGCGCGGTATTCAGTACGGTCCGGCTTTCACCGGCCTGGCGACCGCACACACCGCCCAGGAAACTGGCGGCACCACGGTGCTGGCCGAAGTCGCGGTGCCGGGCTCGATCCGCTCCCAACAGGGTGCCTATGGGGTGCATCCGGCCCTGCTGGACGCGTGTTTCCAGTCAGTGGCCGCGCACCCCAGTGTCCGCAATGCCAACGAAAATATGGCGGGCGGTCTGTTACTGCCGTTGGGTGTGCGCCGGATCCGTGCTTACGGCCCGGCTCGCCACGCCCATTACTGCTACACGACGGTGACCGGGTGCGGCTCGGGCATCGAAGCCGACCTCGACGTGTTGGACGAGCACGGCACCGTGCTGCTGTCGGTGCGCGGCCTGCGGATGGGCACCGGCGTGTCCCAGAGCAGCGAACGTGACCGTGTCCTGGGCGAGCGGTTGCTGACCATCGAATGGCAACAGCGCGAGCTGGCGGAGAAAGGTCACGAAGAGCCGGGGAGGTGGCTGTTGATCAGCACCTCCGATGCCGCGGACCTAGTGGCTACCGAGTTGACCGACGCGCTGAAACTGCACGACGCGCAATGCACGACAATGTCCTGGCTCCATGACGCCGACCATGCGGCACAGGCCGCACGGCTGCGCGACCAGTTCGAAGCCGGCGGGTTCACCGGTGTGGTGGTGCTCACCTCCCCGCAAAACGGTAACCCCGATCGGGAGTCTCCCGCCCGCGGCGGGCAGTACGTCAAGCATGTGGTGCGCATCGCCCGCGAACTCCCAGAAATCGTGGGCCAAGCGCCCCGCCTATATGTCGTGACCAGAAACGCCCAGACGGTGCTGGCCGACGACCGCGCCAACCTTGAACAGGGCGGGCTGCGTGGACTGCTGCGGGTGATCAGCGCCGAGCACCCGCACTTGAAGGTCACCTACATCGATGTCGACGAGCAGACCGGCACCGAGCAGGTCGCGCGCCAACTGCTGCTGGCCGAGTCCGGAGAAGATGAGACGGCCTGGCGCAACGACGAGTGGTACACCGCGCGATTGTGCCCGGCTCCGCTACGCCCCGAGGAGCGCCAGACCACCATCGTCGACCACGAGCACCACGGCGTGCGTTTGCAAATCCGTACACCCGGTGACCTGCAAACTTTGGAATTCACCGCATTCGACCGGGTCCCACCGGGGCCGGGCGAGATCGAGGTTGCGGTCAACGCGTCCAGCATTAACTTCGCCGATGTGCTGGTCACCTTCGGCCGCTACCAGACCCTTGACGGGCGCCAGCCACAGCTGGGCACCGATTTCGCCGGCGTGGTGACCGCGGTCGGACCCGACGTCACCGACCACAAGGTCGGCGACCATGTCGGCGGAATGTCCCCCAACGGGTGCTGGAGCACATTCGTCACGTGTGATGCCCGTCTGGCCGCCACCTTGCCAGCGGGCCTGACCGATGCCCAGGCCGCCGCGGTGACCACCGCCTCGGCCACCGCTTGGTACGGCCTGCAGGAGCTGGCCCGGATCAAGACCGGTGACAAAGTACTGATCCACTCCGGCACAGGTGGGGTGGGTCAGGCGGCGATTGCGATCGCACGTGCCGCCGGAGCCGAGATCTACGCCACCGCCGGCAGCGAGACGCGTCGGCAACTGTTGCGCGACATGGGAATCGAGCATGTCTACGACTCACGCAGCGTGGAATTCGCCGAACAGATCCGCCGTGACACCGACGGCTACGGCGTCGACATCGTGCTCAACTCCGTGTTCGGTGCCGCGCAACTGGCCGGGATCAAACTGCTAAGCCTGGGTGGACGTTTCATCGAGATCGGCAAACGCGATATCTACGGCGATACCAAGCTCGGACTCTTCCCGTTCCGGCAGAACCTCGCGTTCTACGGTGTGGACCTCGGCTTGCTGTCGGTGAGTCATCCCGCTGCGGTCCGCGAGTTGTGCAACACCGTGTACCGGTTGACCGCCGAGGGCGTACTGCCCATGCCCGAAAGCACGCACTACCCGCTGGCCGACGCGGCTACCGCGATCCGGGTGATGGGTGCGGCCGAACACACCGGCAAGCTCATCCTCGATGTGCCCCACGCCGGGCGCAGCAGCGTGGTGATGCCCCCGGCCCAGGCCCGCGTCTTCCGCGGCGACGGTTCCTACATCATTACCGGCGGGCTCGGTGGGCTGGGATTATTCCTGGCCGAGAAGATGGCCAGCGCCGGTGCCGGACGCATCGTGCTCAGCTCGCGCTCGGCGCCGAGTCAAAAAGCGCTGGAGACCATCGAACTCGTGCGCGCCATTGGCTCCGACGTGGTGGTCGAGTGCGGCGATATCGCTGAGGTCGGCACCGCCGAGAAATTAGTGGCCGCGGCCACCGCGACCGGGCTGCCGTTGCGGGGTGTACTGCACGCGGCCGCAGTGGTCGAGGACGCGACGTTGGCCAACATCACCGAAGAACTCATCGAGCGTGACTGGGCGCCCAAGGTATACGGCGCCTGGCATCTCCACCAGGCCACCGCCGACCAGCCGCTGGACTGGTTCTGCTCATTCTCCTCGGCGGCGGCCCTGGTGGGCTCACCAGGTCAGGGTGCCTATGCCGCGGCCAACAGCTGGCTGGACGCCTTTACCCAATGGCGCCGAACCCAGGGTCTTCCGGCCACCTCGATCGCCTGGGGAGCCTGGGCCGAGATCGGCCGCGCGACAACGTTTGCCGAAGAGGCCGGCGACGCGATCAATCCCGAGGAAGGCGCCTACGCCTTCGAGGCGCTGCTGCGCCACAATCGCGCCTACACCGGCTACGCCCCGGTGATCGGATCACCGTGGTTGACGGCCTTTGCCCAGCGCAGCCCGTTCGGGGAAATGTTCCAATCGCTGGGACAAAGCCGTTCGGGCACAAGCAAGTTCCTCGCTGAGCTAGACGAAATGGACCAGAACGAGTGGCCATCCCGGCTCCGCCGCATGATCTCCGAACAGGTCGGCCTGATTCTGCGACGCACCGTCGATACCGACCGTCCGCTCTCCGAGTTCGGCCTCGACTCCCTGGGGAACCTCGAACTGCGCACCCACATTGAAGCCGAGACCAAGATACGCATTACCACATCCGACATCACCACCATCCGGGGTTTGGCGGACCACCTTTACGACAAATTGACATCAAAAGCCAACATTGCAGCACCTTCGTGAGGTAGGAATGGACCTAAGCGCCTACGGCGCCCGCAGCGGCCGGAATCGAGGAGGGACCGTGATCATAGGTGGGGGCTCGGCGGACGTCAGTCTCGGCGTCGGAACGGTTTATGACTGGGAGCCTGGTCCTGGCCCAGTCGTGACCTGGCAGCCCACACCTTCGTCTCTCGCGAAAGCTCGGCAAGCGCCGGTAGTGCCTGCGCCACCCAGCTCCATGCAAGCCGGCCATTTGCGAGGCTATGTCGAATTCGGGGATCGGGGGCTTGATTATTCACGGGTGGTCATGGGCTCGTGGGACATACCCGGTAAGTGCGACATCCGTGCCATGACTCACGTCATTAACGGGCACCTTCGCCGCCACGAAACGTACCGCAGTTGGTTCGAGTACAAGGACGCCCAGACCATCCTCCGACACAAAATAGCCAACCCCCGCGACATCCAGTTCGTCCCGGTTCAGTATGGCGAGTTGACGCAGGCCGAATGGCGGGATCTGATCCTATCTACTCCGAGTCCACTGGAGTGGGATTGCTTCAAGTTTGGCCTAATTCAGCGCGAGGACCATTTCGCCTTCTTTGCGTTTGTCGATCATCTCCACTGCGACCCGGCGTTGATTACCGGTCTGTACGTAGAGGTTTTGACGAACTATCAAGCGCTGGTGGCGGGCAAACCGCCCGTTGCCCTGCCACCCACGGCCAGTCATGAGGAATTCTGCACGCAGGAGCGGGCGTACGCGGAAACCATGACCCTGGATTCCCCCGAGGTCCGCAAATGGATTGAGTTCGCCGAGAACAACGGTGGAGGCATGCCGGACTTCCCGTTACCGCTGGGTGATCAATCGATTCCGTGCGGCGGCGACATCATGGTCGTGCCTCTGATGGATCCAGACCAAACGGCCCATTTCGAATCCGCCTGCATCTCAGCGGGTGCCCGATTTAGCGGTGGCCTGTTCGCCTGCACAGCACTGGCGCACCATGAATTGACCGGCCAGGAAACGTACTACGGACTTACACCAATCGATAGGCGCAAATCACCCGCTGAGTACATGACGATGGGTTGGTTCACCGGAATCGTGCCGTTTACCGTTCCCATTGACCCGAGCTCTTTCGAAGAGACCGCCCGTGCCACTCAAGCGTCATTCGACGAGAATATAGACCTCGCGAATGTGCCCTACGATCGGGTGCTGGAATTGGCGCCT
This sequence comes from Mycobacterium decipiens, assembly GCF_963853665.1. Taxonomy (NCBI): domain Bacteria; kingdom Bacillati; phylum Actinomycetota; class Actinomycetes; order Mycobacteriales; family Mycobacteriaceae; genus Mycobacterium; species Mycobacterium decipiens. The sequence goes on along the minus strand of NZ_OY970459.1, from coordinate 2,257,465 downwards.
TGGCTGAAGAGGTACGGGCCGCAGTTCACCATGATGAACTACATGGATGCAGGTCTACCCCCGCTTTCGGCGGTCGTCGCTACCGCATTAAAAGGAGCGAATGCAACGGCCTACAATGACGGCCGAAGCCCGGCATACTTGTACATGTCGGTAATCCGTCTCTTCGACGAGGTGTCGCTGATGATTTCCTTCCCGAACAATCCCATTGCCCGGGAGTCTGCGACCCGTTATGGAGAGGTCATCAGCTCAATATTTAGCCGCGTGGCGGCGGGCCGGTACGCAGCTTCACCAGTTCGCGTATCCAGCTAAAATTGACGAGCTCTACTTCCTGGGCGGAAGTCATCATGACTCGGCTGCATGATCCCCGCGTCAGGGCCTTCGGGGTGGGCTTAGACGCGGCGCCTCGCGCCCGGCGCGCCGGCGCTTCTTCAGCTCGGATCGCATCGAGGCAGTTTCTCGGAATCGCTGATGCGAAGTGGACGCGCCAGTCCGTGCATCCAAATCGAAAGGCCTGGTTTCGCAGATGAAATGTGTCTTGGCAGTCCATGGAACTCGCGGGGACGTCGAGCCCTGCGCCGCAGTCGCTCAGGAGCTGCAGCGGCGCGGGCACGAGGTCCGCATGGCGGTCCCACCCAACCTGCTCGGGTTCGTCGAATCGGTCGGGTTTACCGCAGCTCCTTATGGCCCCGACTCCCTGGCGCAACTGGACGAGGATATCTTCCGTAACTTCTGGCGGGTTCGAAATCCGGTCAGGCTGGTGCACGAGGGCGCGGAGTACCTAACCCGGGGCTGGTCGGACATGAGCACCACATTGACCTCACTGGCCGACGGGGCGGACCTGATCGTGACGGGCCAGACCTACCAGGGAGTCGTCGTCAACGTCGCGGAGTACTACGACATTCCAATGGCCGCACTGCACTACTTCCCGCACCGGGTCAACGGCCAGCTTGTTCCCTATTTGCCTGCGCCAGCGATTCGCTCCACGATGAGACTGCTTGACTGGATCTATTGGCGGATGTGCAAGGACGCTGAAAACACGCAACGCCGTCAATTGGGCCTGCCGGAGACAGCCGTCTCCTCGACGCGCCGGATCGCCGAAGGATCTCTAGAGATTCAGGCCTACGACCAGAAGGTCTACTTTCCAGGTCTGGCACAGGAATGGGGCGGTCGACGGCCGTTTGTTGGGGCGCTGACTATGGAGTTGCCAACGGAGTCCGACGATGAGATTGCATCATGGATTGCCACGGGAACACCGCCGATTTACTTCGGCTTTGGCAGCATGCGGATCGAATCCCTCTCCGACACAGTCGCCATGATCAGCGATGTCTGCGCACAGTTGGGCGAGCGCGCCCTGATCTGCTCAGGGGTAAGTGATCTCCCCGAGGAGACCACGCTGGACAACGTTAAGGTTGTCCGCGCGGTGAACCACTCATCCGTCTTTCCCGAGTGCCGCGCGGTCGTACATCACGGCGGCCCGGGCACCCTGGCCGCCGGTATGCGAGCCGGGGTCCCCACATTGGTGCTCTGGATCGGGGCTGAACAACCAATCTGGGCTGCTCAAGTCAGACGACTCAAGGTGGGCTTGGCCCGGCGCTTCGCGGCCGCCAGTCGAAAATCACTCGTCAAAGATTTGCACACCATCCTCAGCCCCAAGTACGTTATCCGCGCCCGTCAGGTCGCCAGCCAGATGACCAAATCTGCCGACAGCCGAATCGCCACGGCCGACCTGTTGGAGGACACTGTCCGCCAGCATCGTTCTCGCTCGCGCGCATCGGGAGCTGCCCGCGCACATAGCGGAAGTCACCTTCGCCGCATCTAAAACCTTGAGACTTCAGTCCTTTGGCAGGCCCATCATGTGGTCAAGCGGAAACCGTTTGTGCCACTTGCGGTTATGCGCCGCGCCTATCTCCCGCATGATTGCGAGGGTTGCGGCCCAGCCATGCAACCTTCGCAGCCCCTGGAGCATTGCCAAATTTGCGCCTAGCTCATACCGCCAGCGGCCAAAGTGCGCGTTGGCAGTCTTGCGTCCGAAGTGGTTGATATAGGCCATCTCCGTTGTATAGAGGCCGTAACCAGCGTCGCGAGCACGTAGCGCAAGATCGAGATCGATTCCCCAACCGTAGCGGTTGAAATTCTCTAGATCCAACCCGCCGGTATCCTGCCAGCAATCGCGGGACAGCATGAGTGCCGTTCCCTCCACAGCGGGCACTACGCGAAACTGCGCTTGCGGATTGTACTCCGCCGCTTCTGGTTTCGGGTCAGCCTCCGCATACGGGAATCCGTGATCGATCATCGTCCCCACGATTCCCGCGTCAGCGGGTAGGCGCGAGTCGAGCAGGGCGGTGACGAAGCCCATTGAGATACGGGTGTCGTTGTTGAGCGTCATTGCGTGCGAGTAGCCCTCGGAGAACGCAGTTTGAAACCCGTATTGGCTGCCGCCGGCCCAGCCGAGATTTGCGCCGGGTGTGGTAACCCGTTCGTTGCCGATCTTCGGATAGTCACCGCGGTTGTCGACGATCAAATACTCGGCACCTTCGCGCTCCAAATCAGCTACCAGCGCGTGCGTGTACTCGTGCTGCCCGAATACCGGCACCGCAATCAGTAACGACATGAGCCCACGGTACACCGGCAATACCTGCGTCGAGAGCCGTTCCAGACGTGGGACACTCGCCAGCGCCGGCACGCCTATTCAAAGTTCGAACCGCCCGCTGGCAGCAGCGCCGCGGTGAGCGTTAACCTGCCTTTGCATAGGCGTCGAGCATGCCCGAACTCGCGGACGGGAGCCAGGGCAAGTGTCTTTATCCGCAACCACCGCTGCGGGCCGAACACCGCGGCCTCGACGGGCAGCGCCAGCCAGGCGGGGAGCCACCACATCCCCGCGATGACCCGAGTTACGGCGGGTGACGCCGGATCCACGATCAGCCAAGTGAGAATGCGCAGTTGATCAAGCCAGTAGCGCCGCGTCCTCCTTATTTGTGTCGTCTCGGTCGCCGCAGTGTGACTGCGCACCGACAGTTCTTGTGGAACAAAACGGACGGCGCATCGCAGCATCAAGCGCAACCACAGGTCCAGGTCAACAAGTTGATAGATATCGTTGCGAAACCCCCCCGTGTCCAACGCCAGTCTGTGCCGAAACATCACGCAGGTCGGTTCGCCTATCCAGTTGCCGTTCGCGCCTCGCAGCACCATCTGGGTGACGAGAGACGGTCCGTAGTTGTGTTCTCGAAGCTTCCGGAAGTGGGTGTGGACGGTGCCATACCGCCTCTTAAACTTGGGGTCGTCACTTATCACGCGCCGGGGCGCGAAAGCCATTCCGACTGTCGGATCGTCAAAACATCCAGCAAGCGCCTGCAACGCTCCCGGAAGCAACCAGTCGTCTCCGTGCACAAACTGGATGCACCTACCACGGGCGAGCTCGAGACACTTGTTGTGATTTCGGTTGAGGCCCACTCGAGACTCGTTGCGTATCAGCCGGTCTCCGGGTCTGAGCATTGTTGCCGCAATCGCGGAACTCTCGTCCGACGAATCGTCGTCAACAACAAGTATCTCGAAGTCGACACCTTCCTGATCCAACACGCTGCGCAGGCACCGCTCGATCGTCGCGCTGTTGTTGTACGTCGGTATACACACCGAGACAGTTGGGCTCACCGGCACTCCGTCAAGACCTCCGCCGGTCAACGATGACTGACGACACATTGCGGCGCTGAAATCTACTCGACGGTCGTCGGCCATCGTCGAGCGGCTCAGAGCCTCCCAATACCTTGAACCACCCACGCAATCCCCACCACGATGAGCACCGTCTGGGTGATCTGCGGGCGATGGGCACGGACCCAGCGATCCAACTGCATCACCACCGCTTCGGCTTTGCGTGGCACCGCCAAGTAGGCGACCAGCGAAATCTCTACGACAGCAAGCAACAGCAGAGTGAATGCAACGAAAGCGCTGAACTGCACACCAACAGGAGCTCCCGATGCCATGATGGCGGTGAGCACTATCAGGCACTCGGCAGGGGGCGTTGCCGATCCAAGCCCGGCTGCGAACGCTCCCCAAATAAGCCCCCGGTCCAACATGTCCTGGAGGTTGGACATCAGCCGCGCGAGCGGGTTTGGTCTCGACGGCTGCGGCGCCAGGGCCGGCGCACCGCCACTGTGTACCGCTACCCGTGCCTGATGGCGCGCCCTCAGGACAGCTGCGACTAGCAGCGCAAGCACACCCAGGGTGATCTGGAGACGCCCGGCCGCGAGGATCGCAACCGAGGATTGCGCACTTTCGAACGCGGACGCAGCATCTTCGAGAAGTCCCAAAGCGACCTCGCGCAGCAGTAGCAGCACGGCCGTGGCGACACCGATGCCCGCCGTGATACCGCCAAGCCAGAAAGCGAGCAAGTTGGCCACTGGGCGAGGTCGCGACAACAGGAGCGCCGTAAGGCCAAAGCGCAGCGGGTCAAGCGAATTTCCAATACCGAAAAACAACACTGCTACCCACACGCTGCGTACGCTACCCTGCTACGGCGACGCTCGGGGCGGTATCGAAAGATTCGGTCTGCAGAACTCTGACCAGCTATAACGAGCCGAAAGCCGGTCCGTCACGCAGCCGAAATTCGCTGCATCTGCGCGAGCTGACGCGCACCCTTTCGGCCACTGGTAGAGCGGCTCCCCAACCTGGTAGCGAACCTAGTAGGCGGACTCATCAGGGTTTCAATCTACTATCAAGCTGACGGCGCGGCGGCGTCGTCGTGACCTGACCAGGAACGGACATCCGCGATGGGATACCAGAATGCGGTGCCGGATATGCACCGGCAGAAATAGGAACCCAGTGAAGCGATCGCGGCTAACCGAACTCACCGGACAGGACGGCTCATATCTCGCAGAACTGCTGCTAAACAAGGGATATGCGGTCCACGGGCTTACCCGTCGAGCTGCGACGTTCAACACGTCGCGAATCGATCACCTGTGCGTCGAAGGGATGTGGCGGATGCTGCGGGTGCGCGAAGCCAAGCATGCCGATGCGCCGAGGGGCGCCGAGCCGCGAGCTCAAAAATGAGCCCGGAAATGAGCATGGGCAAATCCGTCGGTGCCCTGGACCGCACCGCCCCGGTGTTTATCGCCGGGCACCGCGGGCTGGTCGGGTCCGCCCTGCTACGCAAGTTCCAGGAAACCGGATTCACCAACCTTCTGGTGCGGTCACGCGGCGAACTCGATCTGACCGATCGCGCGGCCACGTTGGACTTCGTTCTCGGGACAAGACCTCAGGTGGTCATCGACGCGGCGGCCCGAGTCGGCGGCATCATGGCCAACAACACCTATCCCGCTGATTTTCTCTCCGAGAACCTCCAGATACAGGTAAACCTGCTCGATGCGGCCGTCGCGGCACGGGTACCGCGGCTGCTGTTCCTCGGCTCGTCCTGCATATACCCAAAACTCAGCCCCCAGCCCATCCGCGAGAGCGCACTGCTCACCGGCCCGCTGGAGCCGACGAACGATGCCTATGCGATCGCCAAGATCGCCGGAATCCTTCAGGTGCAGGCGGTTAGGCGGCAATTTGGGCTGCCGTGGATCTCGGCGATGCCCACCAACCTGTACGGACCGGGTGACAACTTCTCCCCGTCGGGCTCGCATCTACTGCCAGCACTTATCCGCAGGTATGAAGAAGCCAAAGCCAGCGGCACACAGGAGGTGACGAACTGGGGCACCGGATCGCCCCGGCGTGAGCTACTCCATGTCGATGATCTGGCAAGTGCCTGCCTGTACTTGCTGGAGCACTTCGACGGGCCGAATCAGGTCAACGTGGGTACCGGCGTCGACCACACCATCAGCGAGATCGCCGACATGGTGGCCGAGGCGGTGGGCTACAGCGGCCAGACCCGCTGGGACCCGAGCAAACCGGACGGAACACCACGCAAACTGTTGGACGTTTCGGTGTTGCGGGAGGCGGGCTGGCGGCCTGAAATCCCGTTGCGCGACGGCATCGAGTCAACGGTGGCCTGGTATCGCGCGAACACCGCCGCGGTAAGGCGCTGAATTGAATTTGTCGCACCGCGCTCATGATGTCGTGCTTCGCACCGGCACCAACTCGCATGGCATGTTCTTCCGTGAGGACGACTGACCGGAAATGCCTGCGGCGCCGTTATTCTCGATCGTGATCCCCACCTTCAACGTCGCCTCGACGCTGCGTTCCTGCCTGGACAGCATCACCGGCCAGACTCACCGGGACTTCGAGCTGGTCATGGTTGACGGCGGCTCGACGGACCGAACGCCTGATATCGCCAACCGCTACGCCCCCAGCCTCGGCAAGCGGCTGGTCATCCATTGCGGCCCCGACGAGGGCCCGTACGACGCGATGAACCACGGCGTAAGGCTGGCCTCCGGGACATGGGTGCTCTTCCTGGGTGCCGACGACACCCTGTATGAGCCGGACGTCCTAGGCCAGGTGGCCAGCTTCATCGCCGAACACCAGCCCAGCGATCTGGTATACGGCGATGTGATCATGCGCTCAAAACGGTCCCGTTACGCCGGCGCCTTCGACGTCGACCGCCTGCTCTTCGAGCAAAACATCTGCCACCAGGCAATCTTCTACCGCCGTGAGCTCTTCGCCAGCATCGGCCCCTACAACCTGCGCTACCGCCTGTGGGCCGACTGGGACTTCAATATCCGCTGCTTCTCCAACCCGGCGCTGGTCACCCGCTACATGGACATCGTCGTTGCGAACTACAACGACACAAGCGGGCTCAGCATGAAAGAGGACGAGGAGTTCAAAAAGCGACTCCCGCGATTCGTCGGGGCGTCGGCCTTGGAAGTGTGTCGTCGGAAGCTGCCCGGGAGGCGCAACGTGGTCGCCGGACGCAGTGGCGGCAGCTGAGGATCGCCGGAGCTGGCTGCCCGCGGCATCGGCGACGGGTCGTGCGCACCGCCCGTTGCGCGACGCCTTCGCCAAAATCGGCAACAGATTTGAACACTGAAAATGCGCACATCCAGAACTCCTCCAGCCGCTCCCACAAAAGGCCCGTGACCTGCCAATTCATTGGGCGACTGGGAATCCCCCCGCGCAAAGTAACGGCAACATCACGGTAAATAAGGGAATTGCGATTTCCCCACGGAAGGCATGGTTTGGCTTATAAGGTTGTGCAGTGTCACGGCGGACAACCGGTCATGACGAAGCTAAACCCGGGGGGCTCTTCGACCGGGTAGGCGATTTCGTCGTACGGTGGCCACTCGCGGTCATCGGATGCTGGATCGCGGTGGCGGCCGCTCTTACACTCCTACTCCCACCCCTGCAGGTGCAAGCCGCAAAGCGCGAGCAGGCTCCCCTGCCTCCCGACGCCCCGGTGATGGTCCTGCAAAGGGAGATGAGCAAGGCTTTCGAGGAAAAGGGCCCGGGCGGTGGCGGTGGTGGCGGCAAGAAGGGCGGAAGCGGCTCTCTCCTGATGGTTGTCTTGACCAACGAGAATGGGCTGGGACCCGCAGACGAGGAGGTCTACCGCAAACTAATCGGCAACCTGCGGCAAAGCACGCAGGATCAAATATCGGTACAGGACTTCCTCAGCGCGCCGCCCATGAAGGAGATCTTGGCCAGCAAGGACAACAAGGCCTGGATCGTACCGATAAACCTCCCCGGCGACGCGGCTGCCCCCGAGACCCAAACGACGTTCAAACACATCGTTGAGATTGTCAAGGAGACCGTTGCGGGAACTAGCCTGACGGCCAACCTCAGCGGACCGGTGGCCACGGTCGCCGACCTGCAGGAACTCGGTGAGGCGGATGTAAAGGTCATCGAGATCGGCACCGCGGTCAGCGTGTTGATCATCCTGATCCTCGTCTATCGGAACCTGATCACCATGTTGGTGCCGCTGATCACGATCGGCACCTCGGTGGTGTCCGCGCAGGGCTTCTTGTCCGCGCTGGCCGAACTGGGCCTGGCCATCAACATGCAGAGCATTATCTTTATGAGTGCGGTAATGATCGGCGCCGGAACAGATTACGCCGTTTTCCTGATCAGCCGCTACCACGACTATGTGCGGCACGGCAACAGTTCGGACCAAGCCGTCAAGAAAGCGTTGATGTCCATCGGCAAGGTCATCGCCGCGTCGGCGGCCACCGTAGCGGTGACCTTTCTGGCGATGGTGTTCACCAAACTGGAAGTGTTTTCGTCGGTCGGTCCGGCGATCTCGGTCTCGATCATGGTGTCGTTGTTGGCCGCGGTCACCCTGCTGCCCGCCATCCTGGTGCTCGCCGGACGACGTGGCTGGGTCAAGCCGCGACGCGACCTCACCACACGGTTCTGGCGGCGTTCCGGAGTCCGCATTGTCCGCCGGCCCAAGATCCATCTGGTCGGCAGTGTCATTGTGCTTATCGTGCTGGCCAGCTGCGCTGGCTTCATCCGGTTCAATTACGACGACCTCAAGACGGTTCCGCAAGACGTGGACAGCGCCAAAGGGTATACGGCGATGAACCGCCATTTCCCGATGAACGCGATGACTCCGATGGTGCTCTTCATCAAATCTCCCCGCGACTTGCGGACACCGAGCGCCCTCGCCGACATCGAGATGATGTCCCGCCGGATAGCCGAAATGCCCGACATTGTGATGGTGCGCGGCTTAACTCGGCCGAACGGGGAGCCGCTGAAGGAGACCAAGGTCTCGTATCAGGCGGGTGAAGTCGGCAGCAAACTCGACGAAGCGTCCTCAGCCATCGAGGATCATGGCGGTGACCTAGACCAGCTGGCCGGCGGTGCGCACCAGTTGGCCGACGCCCTCGCCCAGGTGCGAAACGAAGTCAATGGGGCCGTCTCCAGCACCAGCGGGCTAGTCAACACCCTGCAGGCCATGGTGGCCCTGATGGGTGGGGACAAGACAATCCAACAACTCGACAATGCGTCCCAGTTTGTCGGACGGATGCGGGCGCTCGGCAACGATCTGGGCGGGACCATCGCCTACGCCGAACAGACTGCCGTCTGGGCCAACCCGATGGTGAAGGCCCTCAATTCCAGCCCGGTCTGCAACAAGGACCCCGCCTGCCGGAGTTCACGCGCCGAGTTGGCGGCGTTGGTCCAAGCACAAAACAATGGACTTCTTAAGTCGATCGCTGCACTGGCTGTCACGCTTCAACAGACGAAGGAATACCAGACGCTCGCCCAGACGGTGAACCAATTGGATCAGCAACTCAAGCAAATCGTCAACGGCCTCAAAGCGGTCAACGGCCTTCCCACCAAGTTGGCTCAACTGCAACAAGGCGCCAATGCCCTTGCCGAGGGCAGCGCAGCATTGGCCGAAGGCGTGCAGCAATTGGTCGATCAGACCAAAAAGATGGGCTCGGGACTCAACGAGGCCTCCGACTTCCTGTTGGGGATGAAGCATGACGCGGAGAAGCCGTCGATGGCGGGCTTCAACATTCCGCCGCAGTTTATGACGAGAGATGAGTTCAAGAAGGGCGCCCAGATTTTCCTCTCGCCCGACGGGCATGCCGCGCGATACTTCGTGCAGAGCGCGCTCAATCCGTTCACCACCGAGGCGATGGATCAGGTCAACGAGATTGTCCGTATCGCGGAGTCCGCTCGACCGAATACCGAACTTGCGGAAGCGACGATAGGTGTTGCAGGAATTCCTACTGGGCTTCGGGATACTCGCGACTATTACAATAACGACATCAAATTCATCGTCATTGCGACGGTCCTCATTGTTTTCCTGATCCTGGTCCTTCTGTTGCGCGCAATCGTCGCGCCCATCTACTTAATCGGTTCGGTGCTCGTGTCCTACTTGTCGGCCCTGGGCATTGGCGTCATCTTGTTCCAATTTATATTGGGCCAAGGAATGCATTGGAGTTTGCCCGGACTGTCCTTCATATTGTTGGTTGCGGTCGGCGCCGACTACAACATGCTGCTCATCTCACGGATCCGTGACGAGTCACCGCATGGCGTGCGGGTCGGCGTCATTCGCACAGTGGGCTCCACCGGTGGTGTGATCACGTCGGCGGGTCTCATCTTCGCCGCCTCAATGTTCGGCCTGATGACCGCCAGCATCAACACCATGGCCCAGGCCGGCTTCACCATCGGGATCGGGATTGTGCTCGACACGTTCCTGGTGCGCACCGTTACGGTGCCGGCCTTGACCGCGCTGATCGGCCAGGCCAACTGGTGGCCATCAAAGCTGGGGCAAGACTCAGCGCGGCAGGTCAAGCGGCGCAAGCGGGCACGGAAATCCGACCTGTGGCTAGATCGGGTGAAAGGCATTGGTGGCCGCAAACCCAAGAAGCCGGTGTCCGGCCGGCCGACAACGAAGGTCGCTCGCCCCATCAACGGGCACGCGCGCAAGGACGGCCTGCCCGGCACGATGCCACGCAGCAACGGCAAGCCGCGTAGCGCAACCAACGGCAACAACAAGTACCTGATCGACCATCTCCCCGGACATTCGCTGCCGCTGTTCGGGCTGGCTGAGCTCCCGCCCTACGACGTCCTGGATTGCGTGTCAAAAACCAACGGCAACGGCAAAGTCAATGGCAAAGTCATCGGCAAAGAGCCGGTCGACCATCTCCTCGGCCACTCGCTACCGCTGTTCGGCCTCGGCGGCCTACCTACCTACGACCTGTCGGATGACACGTCGAACCGCAACTGCGACAACCCGATTGACCATTCCGCCGACCCCGCCCTACCAGGGTTCGGCCTGCCGCCACATCAGCCGACAAACGGCAATAGCGAGAGCGACGGCGAACATCCTGTCGAGCACACGGCGCCGTCCTCCGACAAGTCAGTGTTCACCTGATTCCAGACCCGGTGTTTGCCGATGCCTAGACGTCCAAGCGGGTGAACTCGTCCTGACGGTACAGCTGGACACATTGCGCCCGTCGCACCTTGCCGCTTGTGGTAATAGGAATCGAGCCCGGGGACACCAGAACAAGATCCGCCACGCTCAGCCCGTGCGATTTCGATATCGCTGAGGTGACTTCGCGTTTCACCACGCCGAGTCGCTCCGTCGCGTCCGCGTCGGACTCGTCCTTCTTCTTGAGTTCGATGATGGCAACCAGCTTTTCGGCGCCGTCCTGGGGCACGGCGATCGCCGCGCAACGACCTGGAGTGATCGTTTGGATCGTCGCCTCGATGTCGTCCGGAGAATGGTTACGTCCATACACGATCAACAGATCCTTGATGCGACCCATGATGAACAGCTCACCCTCGGAACGGAAGCCCGAATCTCCCGTCCGCAGCCACGGGCCTTCGGGTGTTCCTGCCGAAGGGTTGACAATATTGGCCCCGAACGTGCTGGCCGTCACCTCGGGTTTCCGCCAGTAGCCGGACGCGACGTTCCCGCCGTGCACCCAGATCTCACCGACCGTTCCCTCCGGGCACTCGATCCGGGTGTCGGGATCGACGATGCGCACCGGCTGCGTATCCACCACGCCGTAGCTGACCAGCGGTGTGCCGCTTTCACTTTCGCACCGCTCCGCACGGCCGTCGGGCAGCTTGGCGGAATCGAAATTGACGATTTTTGGTGGTTGACCGGCCTTGCGGGTCGCCACGTACACCGTCGCTTCGGCCATGCCATACGAGGGACGTACCACCGTAGGGTGAAGGTTGAAGGGGGCGAACCGGTCGATAAAGCGCTTCAGGGTCACCGGCTGCACCCGTTCGCTGCCATTGAGGATGCCGTGGACACCGCCGAGGTCGAGCCCGGCCATGTCTTCGTCCTTCGTCTTGCGTGAGGCCAGATCGTAGGCGAAGTTCGGCGCGGCCGAAAATGCGAGAGTGTTGCTCGCCAGCAATTGCATCCATCGCGCGGGCCGCTGCAGGAATCCTATCGGGCTCGTCAGCTTGGCCGGAATGCCCGCCAAGACCGGCAGTATGATTCCTAAAAAGAAACCCATGTCGTGGTAGAAAGGCAGCCACGACACCACAGTGGAGCCCGGTGGAGCAAGCTTTCCGTAGCCGCCATAGTAGCTGGTCATGATTTGTTCGAAATTGGCGAACAAATTCTTATTCGAGACCATGACGCCGGCCGGCGTACGGGTGGACCCTGACGTGTACTGCAAATACAACGTATCCGGCCAGTCGTGGTTGGTGGCGCGCGAACTCGGCGCCGGCCGTCCATTCAGGTCCAGCCGATCAACTTCGATAATTGATGTTGCGCTTTGGCCGGGCTGCGGCTGTACGTACTCGCTGACAATACCGACGACTGAGGACGCCGTGAGAATGATCGCGGGTGACGTATCCGCCAGCACCGAAGTAGTGCGCTCATCGTGGGCACCACCGTACGGAACCGAAAGCGGAACCGCGATGACTCCGGCCTGCAATGAGGCCAGAAAACTAACGATGTAATCCAGTCCTTGCGGTATGAGGATCAATGCCCGGTCACCGGTTGAGCCGCATTCCCTAAGCTGTGCGGCAAGGTTTAGCGTCCGCCGATGTAGCTGCGACCACGTCAGGGTTTCTTCAACACCGTCCCACGACTGGTCGTAATCGATATACGTGAACGCGATGTCATTGGGCTGCAAACTAGCACGCTCGCGAATCACGGTTGGAAGTGAAGATTCAACCACGGCCATCAGACTACCTTCGTTCGAGATGGTTCTAGCCAAGATCCGGAACCCGCCGATTGCGCGCCCGAGGTTCCGGTACGACCAGCGGCTATGCGCCTCCCCCCGAACACCATGAACCCGCCCCAGCGGCTGGAATAATCACCGTACCGTGGACAACCGACTTGCACACATGGATCAAGCGTCATTTCTGGCGCTGCGGACGCTTGGTTACCCGACGCTGGCCCAAGTGACCTGGATTTACCACCGCCCGGTAGACATCGATGCGCTACGTCGCTTCCACGACAATCTTGGATACGGGTTGTTGGGGCGTCGGATCGAACGGTCTCCGCTACCGTTCGCGCGGGATCGGTGGGTGGTGTCGCGGGGGCCCGCGGACGTCGACATCGCTGCGGCGCCGCGGCCACCCGCCGATCTGAACGCGTGGGCCTACGAGCGGGCGTGCCTGCCCATTGACCCGGAGTTGGGGCCCAGCTGGCATCTGGGAGTGCTGCCGCTGCAGAACAACGGGACGGCGGTCAGCTTGGTGGCGTCCCACACCGTCATCGATGGGCTAGGGCTATGCCAGGTGATAGCCGACGCGGCGAAGGGCACAAGGCGCGACCTGGGTTATCCCCTCCCCGGCTCGCGCACGCGGGCGCGAGCTTTGCTCGAGGACGGCCGACAGACCCTGGCGTCGGTGCCCGAGCTGGCGCGGGGGTTGGTCACGCTGGTCCGACTGGCCCAGCGCAGGCGCCAGGATCTCGCCTCGTCGATCACCGCGGCGCCACCCGCCCCGCGGATAGCGGGCGGCGATCAGGTCGTGGCCGTGCCCGCGCTGGCCGCATACATCGACCAGGCCCATTGGGATGCGCGCGCAAAAAGCCTTGGCGGAACCAGCAACTCGCTGGTCGCGGGATTCGCAGCCAGGCTCGGCGTGCGAATGGGGCGCCAGCTTGACGACGGATCGGTCACCCTGGCCTTTCCGGTCGGCGAACGTCTCGAGGACGATACCCGCGGAAACGCCCTGACGTTCGCCTCCATCGCCGTCGACCCCACCCACGCGGCATGGGACCTCGGTGAGATACGCGCCAAGCTCAAGCAAGCACTCGCCGAGCTCGCGGACAACGCCAATGAAATGTTGGCGACACTCCCACTGACCTCGATGACACCGAAATGGGTGGCACGAAGGCTGGTAGGAGTCGGGCTGGGTGCCGCGGACCTGCCGATCGGTTGCTCCAATCTTGGCGAGCTGGACCCCGCGGCGAACCGGCCGGACGGCACCGATGCCGACCATGCGTACGGACGATTGATCGAGCCCGGCATCACGAAGGGCACCCTCGAACGCATCGGCGGGCAGTTGTTCGTCGCTTCGGGCCGGGCCCCCGGACAGATCTTCATCACCGTCGTCGGATACCGTGCCGGCCGGTCAAACTCTCACGATGAGTTGCGCGAACTCGTATCTCGTACCTTTGCCGAATTTGATCTGACGGCACGAATCGACGGCTAGTCAGCCGATTGGCTCGATTCGAGCGTGCTGATTCGCCCGGCCGAGGATGTCCTGTACTTTGAATCCGGGCACAACGGCGGTCTGGCGAACGCGTGCACCGACAGGAGTGAGAACCCAGTGAAGCGAGCGCTCATAACCGGAATCACCGGACAGGACGGCTCCTATCTCGCAGAGCTGCTCTTGAGCAAGGGATACGAGGTCCATGGGCTGATCCGTCGGGCTTCAACGTTCAACACAGCACGGATAGATCACCTCTACGTTGATCCGCACGAACCAGGGGCACGGCTGTTCTTGCACTACGGCGATCTCATCGACGGCACCCGCCTGGTTACGTTGCTCAGCACCATCGAGCCCGACGAGGTGTACAACCTCGCGGCGCAGTCGCACGTGCGCGTCAGCTTCGACGAACCCGTGCACACCGGCGACACCACCGGTATGGGATCCATGCGACTGCTCGAAGCCGTCCGGCTATCCAAGGTGCACTGCCGCTTCTATCAGGCGTCCTCGTCTGAGATGTACGGCGCCTCACCGCCACCCCAGAACGAGCAAACGCCGTTCTATCCCCGGTCACCGTACGGGGCGGCCAAGGTTTACTCCTATTGGGCGACACGCAATTATCGAGAAGCCTACGGATTGTTCGCGGTGAACGGCATCCTGTTCAATCATGAATCACCCCGGCGTGGTGAGACATTCGTGACCCGAAAGATCACGCGGGCTGTGGCACGCATCAAGGCCGGCATCGAGTCTGAGGTCTATTTGGGCAACCTCGATGCGGTGCGCGACTGGGGATATGCACCCGAGTACGTCGAAGGGATGTGGCGGATGCTGCAGGCTCGCGAGCCCGACGACTACGTTCTGGCGACGGGGCGCGGGTACACCGTGCGCGAGTTTGCCCAGACGGCATTCGAACACGCCGGGTTGGACTGGCAGCAGCACGTGCGGTTCGACGAGCGCTACCTGCGCCCCACCGAGGTGGACTCCCTGATCGGTGATGCGACCAAGGCCGCCGAGTCGCTTGGCTGGAAGGCTTCCATACACACCGCCGAACTGGCGCGCATCATGGTGGACGCGGACATCGCGGCCTTGGCGTGCGAGGGCAAGCCGTGGATCGACAAGCCGACGCTCGCCGGTCGGAAATGAGCTCGGACGCATCTGTCGGCATGCCCCGGCGTTTGCCTACGTCATCGGCGCCTGGCCGACACCAATCCCGGTATCCGACGTGTCGGCGCCGCGTGGATCACCGTCGATGGCCACCCGGTAGCGCATCCGGCGACCTAGCCAGCGGTATACGGCACGCCGGGCGACGGCGTTGACGCGGGCCCTCATGCTGCCGACCGCCAGGTCGCGCCGACTGAATAGGCCGGGGTGTGCCGCCGCGAACTCGCGGCTGAAACCGATGGCTTGATCGGCCTGCGCGCGCACCAGCCGCACACTCCATTGGGATTCGCTGACCCGGAACGCAGAAAGGCAGCGTGGTACCGCGACAAGATTCCCATGAAGCAGGACTGCGCAGTAGGTCGCCTCGTCTATGAGATACGGGAAACGACCGTCCCAACCGCCGGCATCCATCAACGCTGCTCGTCTGAACAATACCGCCGCCGGCTCACCGTAAATGTTCGTGCCGGCCCGCACGGTCCGCTTGATCGCCTCGGCGCCGTCAACCTCGCCACACAGCCCGGCCAACCCACGGTTGCGCAGCACCGGTGCACCCGTGGCGTCTATTACGTCCCGGGTACTGGCGGCCATGACCGCCGACGGATGCGCCGCCAACGCTGCCACCTGCTCGGCCAGGCAATCCGGAGAGAGTAGATCGTCACCGCAGACCAGCTTGATGAATTCGCCGGTGGCCAGATCGGTGACGGCATTGAAGTTCGCCGGCGCGCCCCCGCCGGAAGCCAACCGGCTCAAGCGGACCCGGGGGTCAGTGGCAAATCGCTGTAGCGCCTCCCAGGTGCCATCGGTGGAGCTGTGATCGGAGACGACCAGCTCGAAATCGCGAAAGGTCTGCGACAGAATCGACTTCATTGTGGTGTCGATGAAGGCAACACTGTTGTATGCCGGAACGACAATCGACACCTGGGGCGTCACAGCACGGCTTGCCGATGCTCAATTAGGCCGAGCTCAGCGGGGCTGCGGTGAAACGAGAAGCCCCGGTGCGCAAACCAGCTGTACACCACCGTCATGCCGGCGATGGCGACCTGTGACACCAGCACCGGCCAGCCGAACACTTCCACCAAAGCCGGCAGCATGGCGAAATTGAAAGCCAGAGTTGAGAGATTGACCAGCTCGAATCGGGCCAAATCCCGCAACACATGACCCCTTACTCGAAACACAAACCTACGGTAGAGGACGAACGCGCACAGCACCGCACCGATATGCGCGCAGACCAACGCACCCAGATATCCGACAGGTCCCGGGGGAAACAGCCACAGGAACAGTACGAACCAAACCCCTCCGATTCCGGTGTTCATGCCACCGACAATGAGAAAGGCGATCCGCTGATCCCGGATCAAACGAAACAGCGGACCAGGTACCCCGGTCATCCCCGCTGGTGGACGAATCTCCTTGCCGTCACCCGCAAACGCGTCAACAGTCACGACACTCAGCTAATCCGACGGGCGAGTCAACGACGCTACAGCCGCACTAGCCGGCATCGTGGGTACGACGACGTTTTCACCAGAGCTCACGGTCTCCCGGACTATGTACAGCGGCCGACCTTTGCTCTGGTCATACAATCGACCGAGGTAGGCCCCGATAGCTCCGAGCATCAGGAACTGCATACCGCTCAATATGCCGAGTGCGGCCATCAGCGAACTCCAGCCCGGGACGGTGTGTCCGAGTATTGCGCCCACACTCGAGTAGATGGCAAAGAAGAATCCGACGGCCGCCATCACCCAGCCGAGCATCATCGACAGCTTGAGCGGCGCCACGGAGAAGCCGCAAACCGCGTCGGCCGCAAAACGCACCATCTTGGTGAACGGGTATTTGCTCTGCCCGGCCACCCTGGCCTTTCGGTCGTAGACCAATGGAACCTGCTTGCCACCGATCCAGGCGACCATGCCGCGGACGAAGCGGTGGCGCTCGGGCATTGCCATCAGCAGGTCGAGAACGGTGCGGGTGATCAAACGGAAATCACCGGTGTCGCACGGGATGTCGACATCGGTAACGCGGCTGAGGGTGCGGTAGAAGATGCTGGCAGTGGCGCGTTTGAACACACCCTCGCCTTCGCGTTGGCGGCGCTGGCCATAAACGACGTCGGCACCTTGGTCCATCAACGCCATCATGTCGGGCAGGAGCTCGGGCGGATCCTGCAGATCGGCGTCGATGATCAGTACGCGTTCGCCGCGGCAGGCACTCAGTCCCGCCGTCAGCGCCAGCTGATGACCATGGTTACGCATCAGACGAACCGCGACAATGCGCGGATCCTCTGCCGCCGCCTTGGACATGACCTCCCAGGTCAGATCACGCGAACCATCGTCGACCAAGACGATCTCGCTGGTTCCCCCCAGCGAATCCAACACAGCCCCCACCCGGCGCAGGAACTCCGGTAGAACCTCCTCCTCGTCAAAGCAAGGCGCCACCACCGAAATCGCCGGGCGACCCATCGCAGCCATGGCCGTAAATTTAGTTCCCAGGTCGGCTTGGCGCGGCGCTTTCGCAATGATCGCCGGACGATTTCGATACCCGGGTGCGGATACCGGTGATCCAATCCGGTCCCTGTTTGGCCGCTGAGCACGGAGAATGTGCCAACAGGGCCGCCGAGCCGGGGTTGCCGCGAGGCAGCTAGATCGAGCCGGTTTGAGCCCCGCCGTACCATTCGTCGATCGCAGGGACGCACTCGACCGGCACGTCGGCAAGCCTCGCCAAGGCGAGCGCGGCTGCGCCGACGTTCGGATCGAGCAACTCTCGACAGGAGCCCGTTGTCCCCAATCCACTCGGGACCCGCGTTCCGCGCCCCGACTCACTCCGAAGTATTGTCCCGTTTTGTGACCGGGTAGTTTTGCAGTAGTGAACAAGCTCAAGGGAGACCGATGCGAAGCTTTATTCAAAATCTGCCGCACCCGATAGCCAACACCCTGTTTATGGCGCGGCGATTGCGGACGAGCTTTTACGAGGACGGCCTCTTCACAACAACCAATGCGGACTTCCGCAAGACAGAACAATTCAAGCGCGTCTATGCGGCCGCGAAGGCAACCGGATCATTTGGCAGATGGAATGTGCGCTGGCGCATTCACGTGTTGTGTTGGGCCGCCAACCATGCCTCGGCACTGGCGGGTGATTTTGTCGAGTGCGGCGTCGACCACGGTGGTACCGCGATGGCGGTCATCACCCACACCGACTTCGGACGCCTCCGGAAACGTTTCTGGCTTCTTGATACGTTCCAGGGACTGGACCGCTCTCAACTCACGCCGGAGGAAGAGGCCCACGCCGGCTATCTCGACTATTCCGACTGCTTTGAGCGCGTGCAGAAGAACTTCGCCGGACTGGACTTTGTTGAGTTAGTCCAAGGTTCAGTTCCGGGTACGCTCGAAAGAGTTACAAGCGAACAGATCGCATATCTACATCTCGATATGAATTGCACCGCACCAGAAATCGCCGCGCTTGAGTATTTTTGGCCGAAGATTGTGCCGTTTGGCGTCGTTATCATGGACGATTACGGGTGGCCCCGCCATTACCAACAGAAGGTCGGCTACGATCGTTTTGCTCGCGACCGTGGGTTGCAAATACTCAGGCTGCCGACCGGGGGGCAAGCAATTCTTATGAAGCCACCCCGGTAGCCGCTGCTAGCCGGTGAGGCTGCAAACATGCCGCTCGGGGCCGGCCGACATCAATCGCGACCCGATAGGCCGCATCGCCACCACGATAGGCTCTCGACGGCCGCCGAAAGGAGCTGACCATCAGCAGTGAACCGTCTGGGTGGGTGCCGGACTCGATCCGAGGATGCATAGCCGAGGTCGCGCGATAACCGTGCATTACCTGGTTACCGGGCACACTGGGTTTAAGGGGCCCTGGCTTGCGCTGCTGCTGCTAAGCCGCGGACATCAGGTGTCAGGCCTGGCCCTCGACCCACATGAGGGCAGTCTGTTCGAGCGGACGGGGCTCGCCGACCAGCTTGTCTTTGACTTCCGGGTGGACATCCGCGACGCGGCGGCCACCATGGCAGCGGTGAAGACGGCTGCCCCGGACGTCGTAGTGCACATGGCCGCCCAGTCGCTGGTTCGCGAGTCGTATCGCAACCCGCGGTACACCTACGAGACCAACACCATCGGCACGCTCAACCTGCTGGAATCCGTCGCCGCCACCGCGTCGGTGCGTGCACACGTCGTCGTGACCACCGACAAGGTGTATCGCAACATCAACCAGGAGGCCGGCTACGTCGAAACCGACCCCCTCGGTGGCGACGATCCCTATAGCGCGTCAAAGGCGATGGCCGACCTGCTGACCCAGTCGTGGGTTCGCAGCTTTCCCGGCGCTCCCACCGCGATTGCCCGCGCCGGCAACGTCATCGGCGGCGGCGACATCAGCCGGGAGCGGCTGCTGCCGGACCTGGTGGCCGCCTACGCGCGCGGCCAGGCGCCGCTGTTACGGTTCCCGCGCGCAGTACGGCCATGGCAGCACGTACTGGACTGCCTCAACGGTTACCTCACCCTCATCGACGCGCTACTGGCCGGATTCGGTCTGGGCCAGTGGAACTTCGGGCCGGGCCACGACAGCTTCGTCGACGTTGGCCAGGTGGCCATGCTGGCTGCCGAGCTGTGGGGCGGCGGCGCGAATTGGGACCTCGATGAGGGCAACAATCCACACGAGGCCAGCCTGCTGGCCCTCGACTCCACTAAGGCGCAATACGAACTGGGCTGGCGCAATCGGCTCAACTTCCGCGATGCCCTGGCTTGGACGATCGACTGGGAGCGGCGCGTACGCGCCGGCACTGACGCCCTTACCATGACCCGCCAGCAGATCGCCGCATTCGAAAGACTCCAATGACCGAATTCGACCTGCCCCGGATCGGCGCCGTCGGGGTTGCTGATTCAGCTCATCCACGACCAGCGCGATCTTCACCGCCTGCTCGGTGCCGGCGGGCAACTTCATCGATCACCGGTACGGCAAGATCGCCGCGGTGCTGGTGACCCTCGGCATCACGCCTGCGCTGCCAAGTGCCTGCGCAGGCCGGCGCGCGCACCCTCACTCGCCAATTTCGGTCACGGCCCCACACCCATTTCGAAGAAGCGCAGGTGGGCGTGTGCGCCGTCGGGCCCCACTGCCCGGGTCCGACCGACGCCGATGGTGTGGGCATGGATATCCAGGTTCGTACCGTTGACCGAGGGCGGGCTGACGACGATAAATGGCTCGGCCGCGTTTCCGGCGATGAGGCGGTAGCTGACCCCGTCGAGCACGACCGTGAAAGTGGTCAGCGGAGCGATAGTGCCACCGAAGAGCCGGTCGACGACGGTTGGCTCGAGGTCTATCGCCACCAGGATCGCCATGTCCGGCCGGCTTGGCGCCGGGACGCTGACCGAGTTGTTGTTGTCGACGTGGACTTCCGATAGTGGGGTAAGCGGTCCGCAGCGGGGGCGGGTGTGGGTGAATAACGCCCAGTGGTTCTCGACCCCGCTGAGCGTGAAATTGCATAACAGCGCACGCGAATACAGTGGGGATTCCTGCGTGCCGAGCCGGTTGTCGATGCCGGTCGCAGGCAATTTCGCGGACACACGCGATAGGACAAATGCGGGCCCGTCGGCCAGCGTATTGCTATTCAGTTTGTCGAGCGACGGCGTGTACGCCGAGTATGTCGCGAACACGGGTGCGGGACGCCACGCCAGGTCGTAGGCCCATACAACTGAGGTTTCATCGGGGTCGACGTGGACGGCTTGTGAGCCAATGGTTTTGATGAAGCGCTCCGGTACTGCGTAGGTCGCACGCTGCCGCGCCTTGGCGCGTGCAATGCGTTGCTCGACGCGACCGGGCACCGCCAACGTGAGCAGGCGGTCGATCGATTGCACGGGCCCCTGTACGGCAGCCACGACACGGTGACGGACCAGGGGGGGCCCGTCATTGAACGCGAATACGAACACGACCGCAGCCAGCACCGACGCTCGATGTCGAATTCGGAGGCCAGGAGCCAGCGCCACCGCAACAACGATCACCCCCAGCAACATGCTGAAGTGCCATATGTCGAAGCGTCCGAATGCGCTCTTGATGGTGATTAGCGTCAACAGCCCAACAAACAGCACGAAGCTGCGGGGAATCCGTGGGCCGCCGCGCACAAATATCACGCACAACACCGCAATCCACGCCAGGCACAACAGGATCGCCGGAACGGCAAGCCGCGTGAGGGGCAGCGCCTGCGACTCGTTGTACCCGGACAGGATGGCGGCGCTGGACCTTAACCAGGCGGGCAGGTCCCGCAGTTGTTGGCCCGCGAGCACCCACCAGGCGAGCGTGGACGCCGAGAACGCCGCCAGCGTTGCGCAATGGCGTACTACGGCCATCCAGCCGAGCAATACCGATGCGGCCAGTGCGAGAACCACAATGGTCAGGCCGGTGTTGAACTTCACCAGGAGTTGCAACCCGGCGACCGCGCCGAGGACCGTGCACGCGACAAAGATCGTCGACCGCTTGGGATCCCGCTGCAACAGCGGGACCGACGCCCACGCGAACACCGCGAGAATGACCAGCTCGGGGTACATCATGCCCAACGCGGTCCCATGACCCACCTGGAGGATGGCTACCAACCAGGTGGCGAAAAACGCGCCGATGAGAGACGTCATCGGCGCACAGCGTTGCCGCAACACCGCCGCGATGCCAAGGAATAGTGCGGCGACGACGGCGAATTGGTAGACCGTTGCAAGTACCGATTGGTCGAACGCATAGTAGGCGGTGGTTTGCAGGTATCCGAGAGGCCCGTAGGTGAACACGAGGTCGGGACCCCAGCGGATGTGCCGAGCTGGAGCTAAAGCAACGACAACCTCCCAAGACGGAT
Source organism: Mycobacterium decipiens (assembly GCF_963853665.1). Lineage (NCBI taxonomy): Bacteria > Bacillati > Actinomycetota > Actinomycetes > Mycobacteriales > Mycobacteriaceae > Mycobacterium > Mycobacterium decipiens. Next base: position 2,235,474 of record NZ_OY970459.1, on the reverse strand, counting down.
CGAGACCGACACTCGCGTCGACGGAAGACTGTGGCGCGATGGTCAGAGCGGCGATCAGCGCCGCCAGGGCTTGTTGCCAACGGCGGGACCCCCATGTTGTGGTTGAACACCACGTCCTGATGGGCTGCAAGCGCTGTGTCACCATCACCGCAAAATAGCAATCCCACTGAGACTACCCAGACGACCGATTGTCCTGAGTGTCAGTGCCCGACACTCATCTCGTAGAAACGCGCTCGCGCGCTGACAAAAGGCTGAAGAAGGTTTACAGTGCGGCCGACGCCGATGGCTTGGGCATGGATTTGCAGGTTGGTGCCAGCGACGGACGCGGGGGTGCTGACAAGAAATGGCTCAGCTGCGTTCTTGGCGATGAGGCGATATGTGACCCCGTCGACAAGGAGCGTGAAAGTGGTCAACGGCAAGACCTTGCCCTGGTAGAGCCGGTCGTTGAAGGTTTGATCCAGATCGATCCCCACCAGGACGGCCTTGTCCGGTCCGCTCGGGTCGGGGACCCGGATCGCCTCGTGCTCCTTGATGGGGACCTCCGACAGCATGGTGAGGGGTCCGCAATGGGGGCGGGTGTGGGTGAAGAGCGCCCAGCGGTTCTCAATGCCGCTCAGGGTGTAGTTGCACAGCAGCGCACGCGAATATTTGGGAGATTCTTGCACGCCAAGCCGGCCATCGAGGCCGATGGCGGGCGAGGCTGCCGATAGCCGGGACAGCACGAATTGTGGCCTTTGAGCAAGTGATTCGGCATTCATGTCATCGAGCATTGGCGTGAGAGCCTGATAGGTCTGAAAGACCGGTGTCGGGCGCCACGCCAGATCGTGGGCCCAGACTGCCGAAATCTCTTGGGGGTCAATGTGAACGGTTCCCGACCCGATGGTGGCGATAAAGCGGTCCGAGATGGCGTAAAGCGCACGCTGGCGTGCCTTGGCTTGTTCGATTCGTCTTGCGACCTGACCGGGCACAGCGAACGCGGCCAGGCGGTCGACCGCTTGCGCGGGTGCCTGCATCGCCAACGCGACGCGGCCGTTGACAGCCTGTGCCCCTCCTACCCCGACGGCGAACACGAAAGCGATTGCTACCGCAGCCAGCACCAGAGCAGGCAGGCGAGCCCGGGACCAAGGGGTGATCGCCAGCGTAACGACCATGAGGCCGAGCAGAATGGCGAAGTGCCAGGGTTCGAAACGTCCGAACGCGGCCTTGGCGGAGATCACGGTCGCGAGACCGACGAGCGCCAGGTAACGGCGGGGGATCTCCGATCCGCCCCACATGAACATTCTGCAGAGCGCCCCGATCCAGGCAAGGCTTAACAGGACCGCGGGCAATGCCCATCGTGGGAGGGGCACGGTGGCCATCCCGTCAACGTAACCCGATGCAATCGCGATGCTGGACCGGAGCCATGCGGGCAGGTCCCCCGGTCGTTGGCCGGCTAGCACCCAGCAGATGGGAATGGACGCCGCGAACACGGCCACCGTTGCGCAATGCCGGCCGAGCGCTTTCCAGTCGAGCAGGACCGACAGTGCCAGCGCGACGGCCACGATCGCGAGGCCGGTGTTGAACTTCATCAGCAGCTGAAAGCCTGCCACCGCACCGAGCGCGAGGCAGGTGGCGAATACCGTCGACCGCCGTGGCTCCTGTTGCAACAGGGGCACGCTCGCCCACACGAACGCCGCGAGAACCACCAGCTCGGGGTACATCATTTCCAGGGCAGAAGGCGCTTTGAAAGCAATGCCATGACCGACGGACAGGAAGGTGACAATGCCGGTCGTGATGAACGCGCCGACGAGCGATGTCATCGGCGGGAGGCGCTGACGCAGGGCTGCCGCGATGCCGAGGAACAGTGCGGCGATGATAGCCACCTGGCAGGCCGCGGCGAGCACCGATTGACCAAACGTGTAGTAGCTGCTGGTCCGGAGGAACCCGAGGGGTCCGTAGGTGAATACGAGCTCACTACCCCACGCAATGTGTTGCACTCGGGCCAGGGCGAGCCCGGCCTGCCAAGACGGATCGAGCCCGACGCTAGGATTGACCGCCGACTGCGGCCAGAACATGACACCAGCGATGCCGGCCACGAGGCCCCGTTGCCAACGGACGGAGCCCCATGTTGTTGTCGAGAGCCATGTTCTCACCTTCCCCGACGTTCTCACCGGTACCAACGCGACTACCCCCATGCCCGCAAACTACCAATGACTCCAATAGAATTGGCAGCTTTCACCAATGCGACGACGATTTCCGAGGAGTTCCGTCGCTCTTTTAAAGCTGGTGGCAAGTCCTCACCGAGCTGTGCGACGATGGCGATAGGCCAATACCCCAACGTGTCGATGCCTTGCGCCGGCACGCTTAGCCTGAATCCATCAGCGACATCGACCGTTTCGGCGTTGCCGTACAGATTTCACCATGGATCGTCACCAGGGCTCCAGGATGGTCGAGATGTGTACCATCTGCCAGGTCCCACAGTTTTGCGTCAAGAACGCGGTGTCGTTCTCGTTTATCTCGACTATCTGCGGAACACTGCTCTTCCGGCTATCGATGATATCCCTTGTATTGGTGCTGCGGAGCCGCGCCCAATAGCACATTGTCCCACCAGCTGTGCGATACCTGCCCGGCATTACGTCGACAAGAATCAGATACGCGCCGTCGCGGTCTATGACGCTCTGCGGGTTGCCGTAGGCGTCGATAACCGTCTTGAGTGCCGGAGGTGGCGGCGGCTGCTGACCCGCCGTTCGAGCGGCGGTGGGCTGAGCGGTGACAGTTTGCGTGATAGTCACGGTCGAGGCTGTGGTGTGCGTGGCGCCCCCGCACCCCGCCAGCAGTAGCACACTGGCAACCAGTGCAACACGCTTCATGCGGATGGATTGTAGCCGGAGTAGGACCGATACATGGCGGCTTGCAAGCAGCGAACGGTCGCCAGTCGGCGAGCGAAGCCGTGTAGCAGTACTGCCACCAACGCACTTGGTGATACTGGCGGACAGACTAGTCGGTAGCACCAATTCACCTTAGTGACATAGCCTTTCGCGCCCAGCTGCGCCGCGTGTACCGAAACGGCATCGGCGCATGAGCCGTGTGGCTAGGAGCACTGCCACTCCCCCGCCGGCCCAAAGCAGCATCGGCCGCCGCATGGCCAGCCCGTACCAGTGCAGATATGCTGGCAGCCAGCCGACCAAGTCGAATTTGCTGGTGCCGGCGGTTCGGTCTGTCCAGCTGCTGGGGACCTCATCGACCCGATAGCCAAGCAGATGCGCTTTCGTCGTGAGCTCCAGCCCCACCTCGAATCCGCGCACACTCTGCACTGCAACATCGTCGAGGAACCGGCGGCTGTAAGCACGGAAGTTCGTGGTGGCATCATGGGTCGGCAGGCGACCCAGATAATGCAAACTCAGCCCGGCCGTCCGCGACATGAGGGTCTTCAACCGTGGCCCACCAGTCTGTGAACCGCCTGGCATATAGCGTGACCCGCTGACGATGTCGGCCCCCTCTTCGCGGATCTTGGCCGCCATCAACGGAATTACCGACGGTGGGTCGGACAGGTCCGCCATGCTGGTGACGACCACGTCGCCACGAGCTGCCGCGAAGCCGGCGATCAGCGCGTTGGCCACACCCTTGCCGAGCGCGTTTCGGACCAGTCGCACAGTGGAGGGGCGGTCGGGCATGGCGGCGAGTGCCGGCAGCGTGGTGTCCGCGTCGAAGTCGTAGCAGACGAGTAGCTCGTGTGGGGTATCCGCTAATGCCTCAGCGAGCCTTCTGACGCAGACCTGAATATTTTCGCCCTCGTTATACACCGGGACGACGACACTGACCACGCGCTGAAAGTCTGCCTCCGATCGCGACTTACGCGCCCGGACCAGGAACTGCCTTCCCAAGACCCGCCACGCCAGTCTGGATCGCAGAAACAGCCGCACCAGGATCGGCGCCTTCGGCAGTGGAGAATACGTCGTGTACGGCAGAAAACGATCGTAGGTCGCCACGATTTCGAAGTGGTGGATGCCCAGCAGCTCGGCCAGTGAACGATCGCTGATCGGCACCGCGTGGTCCCAGAAGTCCCAATAGTCACCGGAGAGAAAGCGAATGTTCGGTCCCAGGGCGATGAAGTGCCCGCCGGGCTTGAGCACCCGTCGAACCTCGGCGATCGTGCGCTCCACTTCGGCCTTGCTTTGCAGATGCTCCAACAAATTGCTGCTGAAGACGACATCGACCGACTCATCTTCGAGAAAGCCGAGGTCGTCGGCTCGACCCTGGTGGAACTCCACTTCGGGTTCGAGCATGTTGGCACTGTCCGGGTTGAGATCCACACCGATTCGGTGCGCGGCCCTCACGTGGTTCAGGAATTCGCCGTAGCCGCATCCCAAGTCCACCACGGTATCGCTGCGCTTGATCCACGCCTGAAAGAAGTCGTCGACAAGTACACGCCAGATGGCGGATCTCGACTCGCGGTGGTGGCCGAAGCGATTGCGGTAAAGCTGCCGAAGATCCGCGTCACCCGTGATGCGCACGGCGTCCTCGTGGCAACGACCTTCGCACGTCAAATGGTCCCGGCCTCGACGGCGTTCACAACCCAGGGTATGACCTCATCCAGCATGGTATCCAGCGTGGTCGTCGCCGAGAAGCCAAGCACCTCATAGGCCTTGTGGACGTCCGGGGAGCGCAGCTGGACGTCATGCTCGAACGGCGGATCGCTTTCGTAACGAAATGGTGTGTCTGGGCGCATCTTGCGCCAGATCACGTCGGCGAGTTCGACAACGGTCGTGGCCTCGGGCGTGGACAGGTTGAAATCCCCGTTCAACGCCGCCGGGTGCTCCATGCACGTGCGAATGCCGCGTGCAAGGTCGCCGCCGTACGTATAGTGGCGCACCTGCGTGCCATCCCCAAGGATGTGCAACGGATCCTGGCCCTTCGCCACTTTCTGGATCAAATCCGGCACGACGTGACTCATCGCGAGTTTGACATTGCCGCTTGGAATTTCGCGCCCACCCAGCGCCCGCTGCTCTCCGGTGCCCACACAGTTGAAGGGGCGGATGATCGTATACGGGAGACCGTACTGCTCGTATGCGCCATGGGCGAAGTACTCGCAGGCTAGCTTCTGGAATCCGTAAGTGCTTGTCGGAGGTGGGCATTCGGCGATGTGTTTCTCCGGCGTCGGGAAGACTGAGGCGTTCTCGAACACCATCGACGAACTGAGTACGTTGATCTTCTTGAGCCACCCCTTCTTGTATGCGTATATAGCAGCATCAAAGTGGGCGGCCGCGATCCGTTCGTTCTCGGCAAGCAGGTCATAGGCGTACTCGTGGAAGTAGGTGATGCCGCCGATGCGGGCGGCGCTGGCCACCATCTGATCGCAACCCTCGACCAGCCGGCACATCAGATCGACATCTTTGACGTCGCCCTCGACGAAGTGATAACGAGGGTGGTCGTCGTAGCTTTTCTTGACCTTGCCGTACTTTGAGTAGTTGTCGATACCCACGACATCGTGGCCGGCCCGCAGCAGCTCGTCGACGACGTAGCCGTTGATGAACCCCGCGCTGCCGGTTACCAGAATCTTCACCGAGCCGCCGCCCCCATCCCTAGTGTCGCCAGTTGGGCACCGTTTACCGCGTCGTCGTCAAGCTCGCTCACGTCCACGCATCCCCAGACATCCTCCACTATCTTGCCTGGCGGTATGCGAAGACCTCGGTAGTCAGTGTGCGGAACGCCGATAACCAGGACGTCCGCCCCCTCTACCACCGTGTCGAGCGGGAAGTAGTCCGGGCCTTCCAGGAAGGGATCGTGCAGCATCACTTTTCGGGCCTCCAGCATCAGTAGATGCCTGAGCTTGAAACTCAGCGAGTCGCGGGTGTCGTCACAGTCGGCCTTGAACGTCATGCCCAGAATGCCAACGGTCTTGTCGCGCAGATTGACCCGGCGCTTGAGCATGTTGACGATAAACTGCGGCTGGCCTTCGTTAATCAGCATCGCCGAGTGCCCCAACATGAAGTTGTTGTTACTGAACGCGGCAAGCTGCATCGTGTCCTTCAGCAAGCATGGGCCGGCCGCCAACCCGGCTCTCGGCAGACTATCGACGCGCCCGTTCTTATACGTAGCAGCATGGTGTACGCGGTTGAAATCGAGACCAGCCTCACGGCTAAGCAGGTAGAACTGGTTCGCGACGGCGAACTGGATGTAGCGGTAGCTATTGCAGAACAGCTTGGCCAGCTCGGCTTCTTGTGGCTCGACCTCAATGATCTCGCTGGTCACCAGCGAGAAAAGCTCGCGAACCACCCGAATCCCATCTTCGTCGAATCCGCTGATGATCTGCGGGATCATCCGCAATTCGCGAATCGAATGACCCTGCGCAATGCGCTCAGGACAGAACGTCACATGGACGCCAATTCCGCGCTCCTGGAACAGATCGTGAACGCGCTGGGTGAGACCCGGGTAGACGGTGCTCCTGAGAATGAGGGTCTGCTCGTCGTGGAAGTACGGACTGATTTCGTTGATGATGCGGAAGAACGTGTGCGCCTGCGGAGTCAGGTACTCGTCGACCGGCGTCCCGACGACGCAGATCACGATGTCGGAGTTCCGGACCACCCATGAATCGGTGGTCGCCGCGATACGGCCAGTGGGCAATAACCGCTCGAGCAGATCCTCGGCTCCGTTTTCGATAAAGGGCATCTTGCCGGCCATGATGGTTTTCAGGGCCTCGGTGTTCGTATCCAGGATGTCGACGGTGTAACCGATGTCGGCCAACACCAGTGCCAGCGGTAGCCCTACGTGTCCCGCGCCGCCGACAATGCAGATGCGCTCTGAGAGTTGAGTTGCCACGTTATCCCCTACGTCCACAGACAGACATTTCCCTACCTACATCGATACCGCGTGTTGGAGCGTACGAGACCGCCGCTGAAAGAAACGGCGTTTCCCGCGTACCACCAAGGCCGATCCCCCGGGCGGCGCCGGTGACGATGGCAGCTTGCGGTACAGCATTTCACATTTCATCCACATAGATGGCCCGATATGAAGATCAATACTCGGCCAACAACTCGGCTTTGAGCCGCCCGCTGTCGGCGGCAGCATCCGGGGACTTATCAGGCTCCAGCACCGGATCACTCCGGTACGTGGAAGCGGGCTTGCGGAGGTAGGAGACCATGACCGCAACGCAGGCAATGAACCACAAGACCGGCGCCAACGACAGCGTGCTGACAACCAGCGGCGGGGTATAGACGGGGATTCCCGGGAGCCCCAGCTGCCCCACAACCGGCCATTGAAAAGACGGGCCTGGCAACGCGATCTGGGCGATGCTGAGCGCCGCGGCTAAACTCACCAAAACCCCAGCTGCGCGGCGGCGGCCACCCACCGTCGCGGGCCGGTCGAAAATGCCGCATCCCGGTGGGGCATCCGGATCCCGGACCACCAGCGCGGCCACCGGCAACACGAACACCAGATAGTACGGCTGACTCAGCGCGGGGAAGAGCGATGCAGTGGCCAGCACCACGATTCCCGCCATGACCGGAGACATCCGGCGCCCGAGAGCGACCATAAAGACGACGACGAGGACAAGGACGATATACCCGACGAGCGAGCGCACGCCGTCGAGGAAGCCCTCCGGAACCGCGCCGCCGTTTTTCAGGTCCGCTATGGAATCGGGGATTAGTAGGACCACCCTCCCAAACGACACGTTTAGCGCTCCCGCGAGCCGTTGGAAAGCACCGGGTTCCAGGGTGGCACGGATGGATTGCATGATCGTCTGCGGAAGATCGTGGGGCCACAGCGCATAGGCGGCAAGGTTGAAGAAAATCGACCCCGCCACCGCATTGACGCCCCAGCGCCATTGCCGCATCGCCAAGAGTGCGACCGCCAGTAGGACGAACTGCGGTTTCACCAACGCCGCCAGGACGACCATAATCGCCACGAGTCGCCACCGCCGTCGGCATAGCGCTATCAGATAGACCAGCGCGATGGGCACCACGAACCCCACCGAGTTGCCCCGATCGATTGCCATCCAGGCCGGAATCGCCGCTATGCCACACGCCAAGAAGACCACCACTCGCTCGTGACCATGTGCCCCTCGAGCGGCCCACAGTGCAGGACTGAACACTGCGATCGCCAAAGCGAGCAGATAACCGAACAACCCGACTTGCGGCGCGTGCAGCCATTGACCGAGCAGCCCAAAGGTCACGTGCGGCACCATTCCGGCCGGTGGGTAGTTGTTTTGGAAGGGCACGTGGTCGGCTGAGGTGAATGCCGGGTAAGGCTCCCACGGATTGGACCGCAACCCCAGGGTCACCGGCATCGTGTAGTCGCTAAAACAGTGCCGACCGACGTTCATTCCCCAATCGAGGTAGCAGTCATGCGGGACGAAAATCAGCGAGGAGAGCACGTCGATCGAGTAGTACTGGGCGAGAATAAAGCCCGTCACCGCCGAGATTGCCGTCGCCAGCAACACGGTGCCGAGCAGGATGCTGCGCTCGGATTGGCTGGCGACCGCGACAAGTCGCTGTCTGATCGCCGACCCGGCACGCCAAACTGCCTCTACGGGTCGTTTCACTGCGTTCTCCCCGGTTCTCCGCAACGGTAGAGGGAGCAAGCCCCCACCCCGGCCGTCCCGAAGTTTAACCCAGTAGCGCTTCTAACAACCCAATATTCAAAGTCTTTGCGAGCGACCGAGGACACCCCGAAGTCCCCCGCTTGGCGGCCGCTGCGGACTATCCTTGCGACGCCACCTAGACGAGAGGATGTACGGGACGCGATGAGCAACCACACCTACCGCGTGATCGAGATTGTCGGAACCTCAGCCGACGGTATCGATGCGGCTATCCGCAACGGTCTGGCACGAGCGGCGCAGACCATGCGCGGCCTGGACTGGTTCGAAGTGGACTCAGTTCGCGGCCATCTGGTGGACGGCGCCGTTGCACACTTCCAGGTGACACTGAAAGTTGGTTTTCGCCTGGAAGATTCGCCGTCCTAACGGCGGGTCAGCCGGCGACGGCGCCCGGCTGGCAGAACGGCGCCCCGAACTCCGTTACCGGCTTGAAGCCGCGCTTGCGGGCCCTATCTGCCGCCTGCCGTATCAGGGCGTAGATTCCGACGAACGCGGCGTGATCAGTCATCACGAATGGTGACAGCAGCCGGTTGTGCATCAACGCGAACGCCACTCCGCTGGCGGGATCGGCCCAGCCGATCGAACCGCCCATCCCCGCATGGCCGAAGCCCGGCATCATATTGGGAATGGGCACGCTGTGATAGCCCAGATGGAAATTCAGCGGCACCAGGAGGTTCCGATCCGGCTGCAGGCTGTGGCGGCCGGTCAGGCCCGCGACCAGTTCGCGTGATAGGAACCGAATGCCGTCGATCTCGCCGCCGTTGGCGATCGCTCCGTACATCCGGGCTACCGCGCGGGCCGTCACCACCCCGTTGGCTGCCGGGATCTCGGCGTCCAGCAACGGAATATCACCTTGGACGGCGGCCATGATGCCCGGGAAGTACATGGAGCGGTATCCACCGGACAGCTCGTGGGCGACCTTGTGCGCGAGAACGTTGACAATCGGGTTGCCGACGATGTTCTGCGGCATGATGATCTCGGCAACCTGCGTTGGCGCTTGCGCCGGCGGCCGGCCCAGGTGGAGGCCATCAGTGTCCAACGGTTCGGCCAGCTCTTCGCGGATGAGCGCGCGCATCCCCTTTCCGGTGACGGCCCTGGCTAGCCCGGACAGCAGCCAGCCGTACGTCAGTGCGTGATACGCCGGTTTGCCCAGCAGGCGTCCAGGCGCCGCTGCGGCCAGCCGGTCTTCCATGATGACGTGGTCCAGCAAGTCTTCCCAAGTGGCGCCTCGCAAACCCGACAAGCCAGCACGGTGCCTCATCACCTCTGCAACGGTGAGATCGGACTTGCCGTTGGCGCCGAACTCCGGCCAATACTCAGCAACGGGGGTCTCGTAGTCGATCAGCCCCCGATCGGTGAGCCGGTGGATGACCGTGGACGCCATGCCCTTGGTCGCCGAGAACACCATTGGCGCGGTGTCCGCCGACCACGGCACCCGGCCCCCCCGGTCCGACCAGCCCTTCCACACGTCGACAACGGGCTGGCCGTCGAGATACACCGCCAGCGCCCCGCCGCCGAACCGGCGCCCGGGGAACATGCTGGCGAAGGCGCGGACGACGCAAGCAAACCGTGGGTCCGCCGCACCGGACACCCCATGGCCCACGCCAGGGGCATCGTGGGGGGGAACCACACGGCGATCGACTCCGTTGTCAACCTGCACGGTTTGAATTTACTTGGGTTTCGCAGCGGCCATGGGCAAACAACGATTAATTTACCTTTCCGTTAGGAAGATGCGACACGCAGTATTTGCTGGGCCGCCAGAGCCGGGGTCAACTCCCCCGCCCGGACCTGACGCTCTAGGTCGGCGCGGATTTCGCGCACGGCTGGATTGGACAGCACCCGGTCCAGGACGAAGTCGCGGACCATCTGCCAGGTCCAGTCGACTTGCTGGTCGCGGCGACGAGCCTCGAACTCTCCCGCTTCGGTCAAGACTGTGCAATGCCGCTCGACGGTTTCCCACAGCCCTGTCAAACCGTTCCCCTCAATCGCACTCATCGTGAGAACCGGTGGCCGCCAAAGCGTTTCGCGTGGATGGATCAATCTGATCGCCGCGGACAGCTCCCGAGCCGCTAACTCCGCTTCGCGCCGGTGCTCCCCGTCCGCCTTGTTCACCACCACGATGTCAGCCAGCTCCAGCACACCCTTTTTGATGCCCTGCAACTGATCGCCGGTACGTGCCAGGGTGAGCAGCACGAACGTGTCGACCATGTTTGCCACCGCCACCTCTGACTGGCCGACCCCGACGGTTTCGATCAAGATCACATCGAAACCGGCAGCTTCCAGCAGAACGACCGCCTCGCGAGTGGCCTTGGCCACCCCACCCAGTGTTCCGGAGGTTGGCGACGGCCGGATGTAGGCGTCGGGGTGCATCGCCAGTCGAGCCATCCGGGTTTTATCTCCCAGAATCGATCCACCGGTACGGGTCGACGACGGGTCGACGGCCAGTACCGCCACCCGGTGCCCCTGGTCGATCAAGTACATGCCGAGGGCTTCGATCATGGTGGACTTGCCCACTCCCGGGACCCCGGTTATGCCCACTCGATGGGCCTTCCCAGCGTGCGGCAGCAGAGCCAGCAGCAGCTGTTGGGCCTGTTCACGGTGGTCGGCACGGGTGGATTCCAGCAGCGTGATGGCCCGCGGCAAGGCCGCACGGTCACCACCGCGGATCGCGTCAGCCAGTAGCTCGGTGGTCACTTAACCCGCCCCGTCCAGCGTGCCGAGCGGAGCGCCACGGCGAGAAAGGCAGACGAACCTCGCCATGGCGCTACGCTTGCGGGAAAAAGTTGGATGTCCACTAGCCCAGCGCGTAACCCAGCCGGCCGGCAAGCTTGTGCAGCAAGTCGACTGCGGCGTCGGCGATCACCGTCCCGGGCGGGAAGATGGCCGCGGCCCCGGCGGCATACAGCTCGTCGAAATCGCCGGGTGGAATGACGCCGCCAACCACGATCATGATGTCGGGCCGGCCCACCTCAGCCAGTGCTACGCGCAGCGCCGGGACCAGCGTCAAGTGGCCAGCGGCCAGCGAGGACACCCCGACCACGTGCACGTCGTTGTCGGCGGCCTGCCGGGCCACCTCGTCGGGCGTGGAGAATAGCGACCCGACGTCGACGTCGAACCCGATATCGGCGAAGGCCGTCGCGATCACCTTCTGTCCCCGGTCGTGGCCGTCCTGACCCATCTTGGCCACCAAAATGCGTGGCCTGCGGCCATCGGCCTCGGCGAATTTCTCTACCAGTTGGGTCGCTTGAGAAAGCGGGGCGATGTTGCCGCCTCCTTTGACTTCGTCGCGATAGACCCCGGCGATGGTACGGATCTCTGCCTGGTGACGCCCGTAGACCTGCTCCAGCGCATCGGAGATTTCCCCGACCGTCGCCTTGGCCCGTGCCGCGTTGATGGCCAGAGCTAGCAGGTTATTGCCCAGTCCATCTCCCCCGGCACGACCATGGGCCGCGGCGGCGCGGGTCAGCTCGGCCAACGCGGTCTTGACCGCCGCCCGGTCCCGGCCGGCGCGCAGTTCGTGCAGTTTGGCCAGCTGCTCGGCACGTACCCGGCTGTTCTCGACCTTGAGCACCTCGATCTCGTGGTCCTCCTCGACTTGATACTTGTTCACCCCGACCACCGGCTGCTGGCCGGAGTCGATGCGGGCCTGGGTGCGCGCCGCCGCCTCCTCGATGCGTAGCTTGGGGATGCCGTCGCTGATCGCCTGAGCCATACCGCCGTGCTCGGCGACCTCGGCGATGTGAGCCCGCGCCCGCCGCGCAAGCTGATGGGTCAACCACTCCACGTAGTAGGAGCCCCCCCAGGGGTCGATCGGCCTCGTGGTGCCCGACTCCTGCTGTAGCAACAGCTGAGTGTTGCGGGCGATGCGGGCGGAGAAATCGGTGGGCAACGCCAACGCCTCATCTAAAGCGTTGGTGTGCAGCGACTGAGTGTGGCCCTGGGTTGCGGCCATCGCCTCGATGCAGGTGCGGGCCACGTTGTTGAACACGTCCTGGGCGGTCAGCGACCAGCCCGAGGTCTGCGAATGCGTGCGTAGTGACCTGGATTTCGGGCTCTGGCTTCCGAATTCGGCGACCAGCTCACTCCACAGCAGCCGACCCGCCCGCAGCTTCGCGATCTCCATGAAGAAGTTCATCCCGATACCCCAGAAGAAAGACAGCCGGGGCGCGAACTTGTCGATGTCCAAGCCGGCATCCAGGCCCGCCTTGATGTATTCCACGCCGTCGGCAAGGGTGTAGGCCAACTCCAGATCCGCTGTGGCACCTGCCTCTTGGATGTGGTAGCCGGATATCGAGATGGAGTTGAACTTTGGCATCCTCGCGCTGGTGTAGGCGAAGATGTCGGAGATGATCCGCATCGACGGCTTGGGTGGATAGATATAGGTGTTGCGGACCATGAACTCTTTGAGGATGTCGTTCTGGATGGTGCCGGCCAGTTTCTCCGGCGGCACGCCCTGCTCCTCCGCGGCAACCACATACAGCGCCAGGATCGGCAGCACGGCGCCGTTCATCGTCATCGATACCGATACCGCCGACAGGTCGATGCGATCGAACAACTGCCGCATGTCCAGGATGGAATCTATTGCTACGCCGGCCATTCCGACGTCACCCTGTACGCGGGGATGGTCCGAGTCGTAGCCACGGTGGGTGGCCAGGTCGAAGGCCACCGACAGGCCCTTCTGACCGGCGGCCAGGTTGCGGCGGTAAAACGCGTTGGACTCCGCGGCGGTGGAGAATCCGGCGTACTGGCGAATGGTCCACGGCTGGTTGACATACATCGTCGGATAGGGGCCACGGACGAACGGCGGCTCGCCCGGAAAGCTGTTCAGCGGGTAGCCGTCGGCCTCGGCGGCGCTGCGATCGGCGGCGATGTAAACCGGTTGGACGTCAATTCCTTCGGGCGTGTGCCAGTGCAACTGCTCAGGCGTGTACCGGTGCGCTGCCGCAGCCGCAGCGACATGCCTTTCCACATCGGTTTCGGTGGGCGGCGCGATGGTCCGATCGCTCCGCAGCGGGATGTCGGAGAAGCTGCCGATCGAGGGAACTGTGGCCGTCATCTAGGCTCCCAACCGAGTCAGCAGATTTGACAGTGCTTCGACCGCATTGATTTTGGCGGTGAGGAACTCATCGGGCCGGCTTTGAGCGTCCGCGGCCGCCTTCTCGGATCCGGCCAGGTACACCCGCTCTATTCCGGCGCTTCGGGCCGCCTGAGCAACGTCAGCGGCCTCGTCGCAGTAGCGCTGGTCGGTGCCGCAGATGACCGCGACCGTCGGCGACCCCGCGTCCCGGACGGCCTGCGCGACGCCGGCCGCGTCGACCGTGCCCGGGTTGATTGCCTCAATGCCGCCCGATGCCAACAGGTTTGCCGCGAACGTCGTCGCGATGTTGTGCTCGGCCAACGGGCCCAACGCCAACAGCAACGCCCGCGGACGTGCACCCGCGCGCGCCAGGTAGGCATCCGATCGATCGCGCAGTGCTTCGAACTCGGCGGCGCAGCGCACCACATTCCCAGCGATGCTGGCCGGATCACCTTGTGGCAGAGCAGGTTCACCCAAGTTCGGAAACTCGTTGACGCCGGTGATGGCGATGCGGCGATGCGCGATATCGTCGGCGCGGCGCGCCGCGAGTCCGGCGATCTGCTCCGTTAGATAGTCGTGGGCGTCGACGAATCCGCCGTGGCCCTCGATGGCCTGGAAGTTCTGCCAGGCCTGCCGTGCCAGCTGTTCGGTGAGGTCCTCGACGAACCAGGACCCACCGGCCGGGTCGAGCACCCGGCCGACGTGTGCCTCTTCCAAGAGCAACAGCTGGGTATTGCGGGCGATCCGGCGCGCAAAGCTGGGCGCAATCCCGGGAAAGCCACCGGGAATCGCGACGTCGAACGGGAACACCAGGACCGTGTCGGCACCGCCGACTCCCGCGCCGAAGGCGGCCAGCGTGCAACGCAGCATGTTCACCCACGGATCGCGCTGAGTCATCATCGGCAGCGACGTCTCCGCGTGTATCGTCGCAGCGCCGCCATCCGGATCACCGGCGACCTCGGCCACCCGGGCCCATAGTTGGCGCACCGCCCGCATCTTGGCCAGCGTCATGAACTGGTCGTCATCGGCGGCGAGCCGGAAGCTGATCTGCCGCAATGCCTCGCCGACCGAGCGGCCGGACTCGGTCAGCAACCGAAGGTATGCCACCGCCGCGGCGATGCTGGCGCCGAGTTCGGTGGCCGCGGTGGCGCCCAGATTGTGGAAAGCGGGTCCGTCGACGGTGATCGCTCGCACCCCTCGATCGCCGGCCACCCGCGAGGCAACCGCGATGACCTCCTCGATCGGCGGTGCACCACGGCCACTCAGCGACGCGGTCAGCGGGTCGCCCCCCAGATCGATCGACAGCGTGGTGCGCTGGTCGGGCTCCAGCTGGGCCACCAGCTCCAGCATGGCGTCGCAGGCCGCCAGATAATCGGCCCCCGCGTCGAGCATGACCGGCGCCATGTTCAGGTACACACCCGACAGCAGCCGCTGAAGCTGCGCGGACGCCACACCGGATTTCCCCACCCGGATCAGCAGCGCGCTGACCCCGTCAGCTAACGCGGCCAGCAGGTCCGCGTTGGCGGGGGCGCCGGAGTCCTGGCCAGGCCCGGGAAACGCCTCGGCAACCTTCCAGCCCGCTTTGACGTCGCGCAACGCGTCGCCGCCACGCACGTAGGGCCACTGGCCCGGCAGCGGCGGCTCCGGCAGCTCGTCGAACGCGGTGTAAAGGGCCCGGATTGCAAACCCGTCATAGGTCGGGTTATCCAGCAGGTGCTCGGGTTGGTCCCCCAACGCGGCCGCGTCGCTTCGGGTGCTCTTGGACAGCACGCCGGCGACCGCACGGCGCCAGCGCCCGCGAACCTGTTCTAGGTCGGCGAGCTCGGGTACATCAACGGACACCGACTGCTCCTGTTATCGCAGCAAATTGGCAACTTTGCATCGGGATGCTTCGGGGAAACGACTCACTAATCAGGCTAATTGATCGCCAGCGTCTCATAAGTGCCCAGGGGCGGCGATCGAGGCCGGAGTGTGACGAAACGCCAGCGGGGGGAAACGAGATATTCATCTTGGCCCCGTAACCTTGGCAAACGTGACGGCTGCCGCCATCTGCAAAACCGGCGCCACGCTGCGGGGAATCATCGCTGCGCTCGTGGCGACGGCGCGTCAGTTGTCCCTGCCACGGGTGGTCGGGACAGTGGTCGGAATCACAATGCTGGTCGCGGTGGCGCTGCTGGTTCCGCTGCCCACGGCGATGCAGTTGCGCGACTGGGCGACATCGTTGGGCCCCTGGTTTCCATTGGCGTTCCTGCTGGCACACATCGTCGTGACGGTGGCGCCGCTCCCCCGCACGGCCTTCACCCTGGCCGCCGGGCTCCTGTTCGGCCCGGTTTTCGGCGTGTCGATCGCGGCGGTCGGCAGTACGACGAGCGCGGTAATCGCGATGCTGCTGGTGCGCGCGGCCGGGTGGCGGCTCAGCCGCCTCGTTGGCTACCGCGGGATCGAGCGGCTGGATGAGCGTCTGCGCGAGCGCGGCTGGCTGGCCATCCTGTCGCTGCGGTTGATTCCCGCCGTGCCGTTCTCGGCGCTCAACTACGCCGCGGGCGCGTCAGCCGTGCGTGTGCTGCCCTACTCGCTGGCTACGCTGGGCGGTCTGCTCCCCGGCACAGCCGCCGTGGTGATCCTCGGCGACGCGCTCGCCGGTCATCCCAACCCGCTGCTGATCCTGGTGTCGGTGTGCACGGGCGCCTTGGGTCTGTCTGGGCTCATCTTCGAGATCCGCCAGTATCGACGACACCACCGCAAGGCGTTGCACCTCGACGAGCCAGTCCAAGAGCCGGTCATTACCCACTGACGATCGGGCGCTCGTTTCGCGCAATCGGTCGGCGCGCGAACATAACTGCATTACACCTGCACTGACGCCAATATCCAGTTGTGGTGGCAATCACGGACAAGCCGACCGCCCAAGCCGTCGGGGCGCATTGTCTGCGACGCATCCGCGGTAATGGCCGTCTTGCTCGATTCCGGCGGCGACGGTCAGTGGGCCGCACAACAGATTGCTGGCGCTGATCTCTTTGCACCGGCATTGCTGCCGTTTGAGTGCTCCGACATCATCCAAGCCGAGCGTATGGCGATTTCACTTGGGTCACTTGCGGCGGCCGACCAAAGGCAGACTCAGCCGGAATTGCGCGCCGCCTTTGTGCGGCAGACATATCAGTTCGCCACCATGAGCTCGGGCCAGCGCCCGCGCGATAGGCAGGCCCAAGCCGGCGCCACCATGATCGCGGGCGCGTCCGGCATCCAGCCGCACCAACCGCTCGAAGACCCGGTCACGCGCGTCGGCGGGTACGCCGGGCCCGGTGTCGGTGACGGTTAACTCCGCCGTCCCGCGATCGGTGCTCAGATCGATGGTGATCGAACCGCCGGCCGGGGTGTACCTGCGGGCGTTGTCGAGCAGGTTGGACAGGATCTGCGCCACCCGGGTGGGATCCGCCGCCACCGTCAACCCGGTGAGACCGGTCCGGGTAACCACGATCTGCGGCGCCAGCATGGCGGTCCGGTCGGCTTCGGCGACGACGATCGCGGCCAAGTCGGTCTCTTGCAGATCCAGCGGCAGCCCGGCGTCGATACGGCTCAGATCCAGCATGTCGGCCACCAGCCGCCCGGCCCGGCGGGCATCGGACTGCAGCAGGCTGGCGCGGCGGTATTGACCGCGTGCGGCGGGGTCGGATTCGTGCTGGCCGGCGCTGGCGGCGAGTTGTTCGGCAGCGACCTGAATACCGGCGATCGGCGTGCGCAGCTCATGCGCGGCGTCGACGAGGAATTGCCTGGTCGCGCTTTCGGCGCGCTGGGCGGACGCGGCGGCCCGCTGGGCCCGCAGCTCGGAGGCTTCCAACGCGTCGAGCATCCCGTCGAATGCGCTCGCCGCGCGCCCGAGTTCGGTGTCGGTGCGATCGGGGCGCAACCGCCGGCCGCGGTCACCGGTGGCGATGTGTTTGGCCAGCGTGGTAAGCCGATCCAACGGCCGCAGTGCCGCCCGGCTGACCACGACCAGCAGCAGCGCCGCCACCACCAGGGTCACCAGGCCCGCACCGATCATCAGCTGACGCAACTGGCGGGTCACTTGTGTGGTCTGCGTGGTGTCGGCAACCAGGATCAGCCGAGCCCCCTCCGGCAAGGGGTGTACCACGACTGTCGCGGTGGCGTCCGGCGGCGGAGGCGGCGGGCCAGGAGGTGGCGGTGGCGGTCCTGGATGAGGGCCCGGCGGAGGGGGACCGGGCGGCGGGGGGACGGTGGGGCCCGAGGCGGTGTCCGGGTTGATCCCGCGATCACCGTAGCGCCCACCGTCGGCGCTGACCAGCAGGGCCCGCACGCCGCCACCGTTGAGTTCGGCGGCGAGCAGATCGGGCGAAGTGTGCGCGGCCGCCAGCGCGTCCGCTCGTGCGGTGGCAGCGAGCAGGCGGTCGTGCAAATTTCGGTGGGCTAGCAGACCCAGGCTCACGTCGATGGTGACTCCCAGCACCACCAGCAGCCCCGCCAACAGCACCACCACCAGCAGGGTCACCCGGCGCTGCAGCGACGGCGTTGGCGTCCTGGGATCGGCCGTGCCCGGCGGCCCCGTCGGCACTGCCGTCATGACCGCAGCGGTTGCAGTCGATACCCGATACCGCGGACCGTGTGCAGAATTCGTGGCCCGTGGGCCTCGAGTTTGCGCCGCAATCCGCTGACATGCACCTGCACCAGGTTGGGGTCGTAGGCGTCATAACCCCACACCGCATTGAGAATCTGGCCGGCGCTGACGATCCGGCCGCGTTGCTCCACCAGGAAGCCCAGCAGCCGCAGCTCGGTGGCGGTCAGGTCCAGCCGGTGTCCGTCGCGTGCGGCCACACCGGCATCGAGGTCCAACATCAGGTCGCCCACCTGAACCACCTGGGGCAGCCGCCCCCGCCGCCGCAACACCGCACCGACCCGTGACACGAGTTCGGCGAGTTCGAATGGCTTCACCACATAGTCGTCGGCCCCGCCGTCCAGGCCGCGCAATCGGTCCGGCAGGCCATCACGGGCGGTGATCAACACGATCCCGATATCGCCCCATTCGCGAATGACGTCAATGAGTGCGAACCCGTCACGGCCCGGCAGCATCACGTCGAGCACCACCAGGTCCGGCCGCAGTCCGTCCAGAACGTCTTCCAATCCGGTTCCGTCGCAACGGGTGTCAGTGTGGTACCCGACGTCGGTCAACGCCTCACTGACCATTTCCCGGATGGTCTCGGAATCCTCGACCACCAGCACCCGCGGTACCCCGACGCTGAATTGATCGGCCCGGCCAGCGACCGAACGGCTGCCGGTGCGGTCCGCCCGCGAAGGATCGGTCATGACCCCATTGTTAATGCGCCGTTCTGAGATCAGCCTGAAGCACCCGAATTTCTTCAGATCCACTTCAAGTTCGGTCACTACCGTCCCGACTACCTACAACCAACGAAGTGGAGATCCGCATGACCACCGAAGACAGCGCCACCAACCCCAACATCGGGACCCACACCGCAAACCAGGGCTCCGTGCCCACTCCCGCTCCCGCACCGGCCGTTGCACCGCCGGGACCTGCGCACCGCCGCTACTCAACGGGGGTGGTGGTCGGTGTCGGGCTGGCGGGCTTGGTCGTCGGCGCGGTTGCCAGCGCGGGGGCCTCCGTACTGATCTGGGCATTCGGCTTTGGTCCTGCCGCGCCGCCTCCGCCGCCGGGATCGCCGGCATGGTCGTCCGGGCCGGCGGGTTGGATGCAGGTGCCTCCGCCGCGACCGGGCACCCCGCCGGGGCCCATGGCTGGTAGACCACCCCAGCTGCCTCCGCCGCCGGGAGGCAACGCCTTCCGGTTTGGCCCACCGCCTGGCGCGCCTGCGCCCGGACTACCACCCGGGCCTCCGCCACCGGCTGCCCCAGGGCAAGCACCGGGGGGCCCGGCATCACCCGCACCCGCACCGGCTGGACCCCACGCCTAAGGCCGTTGCGAACTCGGCTGGGGCCCGCCGCGCAGACATCCGCGGCGGGCCTTCTCAGCGCCTGATACAAAGGACGGGGAGGCAAAGATGTCCAAGAGGTCACAAGCACACTCCACATCCCTTTTTGCCAGGGCCGGTGCCCGGGTGCTGCGCTCCCGCCGTCTGATGCGCGCGCCGGTCTGGATCTACCAGGCCCGCGCCGGCGCGCTGTTCGGCTCACGCATCCTGATGCTTGAACACATCGGTCGCAAAACCGGCGCGCGGCGGCATGCCGTGCTGGAAGTCGTCGCTCACGCCGAGCCCGACAGCTACGTCGTCGCATCCGGCTTTGGCGCAAAAGCTCAGTGGTTCCGCAACATTGCGGCCAACCCGCGGGTACGTGTCTACGCCGGCAGCCGCCCGCCCGCACCCGCAACCGCTCGCATCCTCGACCAAGGGGAGGCCGACCGCACGCTGGCCGAGTACCGCGGCCGGCACCCTCGCGCGTACGAACAGCTCAAGCCGGTACTCGAGGAGACTCTCGGCACCGCGATCACCGATACCGACACGCCGCTACCGATGGTCGAATTGCGCCTCGAGGCTTAGCTGTGCTCCGGCCCCTTCACCGTCATTACCGCGAACAACGCCAGTAGTGACGCCGCCGGAATCGCATTGACAACCCGATCTCGTACCCGGATGTGCGCGCCCACGGCCAGCACGAAGTACAGCGTCAGCATCGCCGTCGTCAGCCTCGCCAAGGCCGGGAACCGGGTGCCCAACAGCAGACCGATCGCGGAGGCGGCCTTGACCATCGGCAGCACCGGGCGAATGCCGACCGGAACTTCCAGGTCGTCCAACACATTGGCGATAGGCGGCAGCGGGATGGCGCACGCCACCGCATCGCCGGCCTGAAAAGCCGCCAGTACCGCGTAGGCTTTCGGCGAAGTGAGACGCATCGGGCAACCCTATTGAGTCAACCCGGGAGGTGTCCCAAGCGGACTCTCCACGGGCTTGCGGGCTATCGCCTCGGCCTTGGCCACCGCCTGAGCGATCGCGGGGTCGGTTTCGGTGGAGAACCAATCCGCAACTTCCTCGTCGTCAGCGGCGATCGCAGGCTTGGGCAGATCTTCCGCAGGAGACGGCTCGAACCGGAACACTCCGTCCTCGCCCGGCTTGCCCAGAAGTCGGGTGAACCCCTGCAACGCCGCGTTGAAGTCGCTGGGCACTACCCACACCTTGTTGGCCTCACCGCGCGCCATCTCCGGCAGCGTCTGCAGATACTGGTAGGCCAGCAATTCCGGGGTGGGCCGGCCGGCCTTGATAGCGGCGAACGTTTTCTCGATGGCCTTGGCTTGCCCCTGCGCCTGCAGGTAGGCCGCTGCACGCTCACCCTGCGCGCGCAACATCCGAGACTGCCGATCGGCCTCGGCGGCCAGGATCGCGGCCTGCTTGGCGCCCTCGGCCGCCAGGATCTGCGACTGCTTCTGGCCTTCGGCCTGTTTGATTGCCGCCTCCCGGGTTCCTTCGGCGGTCAAAATCATCGCCCGTTTCTCCCGGTCGGCCTTCATCTGCTTTTCCATTGACGCCTGAATGGACGGCGGCGGGTCGATCGCCTTCAGCTCCACTCGCGCCACCCGCAGGCCCCAGCGACCGGTCGCTTCGTCGAGCACCCCACGCAACTGGGCGTTGATCTGGTCGCGGGAGGTCAGCGTCTGCTCCAGCGTCATGCCGCCGACCACGTTGCGCAGCGTGGTCGTGGCGAGCTGCTCGACCCCGACGATGTAGTTGCTGATTTCATAGACCGCCGCCTGCGGAACGGTGACCTGGAAGTAGACCACGGTGTCGATATTGAGGGTCAGGTTGTCCTCGGTGATCACCGGCTGTGGCGGGAACGACACCACCCGTTCGCGCAGGTCCACACGCGCCCGGATGCGGTCGATGAAGGGTACCAACAACGTCAACTGCCCACTAACGGTGCGGCTGTACCGACCCAGCCGTTCGATCACCGCCGCCTCGGCCTGTGGGATCAACGCAACGGACTTGGCCACCACAACGATGGCGAATATCACCAGTACAGCCAGAAAAACCAGACCAGCAACCGCTCCTTGCACCGGGATTCCTTTCTCGCAGTCGTTCTGCAGATGGACTAACCGCTCTTAAAAACCACCGCCGTGGCACCGTCGATGTGCACGACGGTCACCGACTCGCCGGGTTGGTAGACGTCGGTCTCGTTCAGCGGACGCGCCGTCCATACCTGGCCGTCAAGCTTCACCTGGCCTTCGTCTCGGGCGACCCGGCCGAGCACCAGTGCCTTCTTGCCCTCCAGCGCCTTGATGCCCAACTGCGCTCCCTTGGCCTGGGTCAGCCGCCGCCGCAGCGCCGGCCGGACCAGCACCAGCAGCAGAACCGAGACGACAAGGAACACCGCCCCGTCGGCCCACACCGGCCAATCCAGCAGCCAGCTGGTTGCGGAGGCGGCGAGCGCACCGCCGCCCAGCATCAACAAGAACATATCCCCGGTCAGTGCCTCGGCGCCGACGAGCACCAGCGCCGCGATTAGCCAGATCAAAGCGACGGGCATGGGCTCAGGATACGCGTGATCCGCCTCGACCGGGTCAAACAACTACACTGCGAGATCATGTGGTGTCCCAGTGTTTCGCTGTCGATGTGGGCCAACGCCTGGCTCGCCGGCAAAGCCGCGCCCGACGACGTCCTGGACGCGTTATCACTTTGGGCGCCAACGCAATCGGTCACTGCGTATGATGCCGTCGCCGCGGGTCACACCGGGTTGCCCTGGCCGGATGTGCAGGACACCGGGACGGTGTCACTGTTACAAACGCTGCGCGCCGCGGTGGGCCGACCGACGGTGTCCACACCAGCGGCGTCGCATCGGTTGCGCGGCACGATCAATGTGGTGTTGCCGGTACCGGGCGATGTGCGCGGGCTGGCGGCGGGGACGCAGTTCGAGCACGACGCCCTTGCCGCTGGCGAGGCGGTGATCGTCGCCAACCCAGACGCTCCCGGCAGCGCCATTGGACTCGTCCCCGAGTCCTCCTATGGCGATGTCGACGAAGCCACGCAGGACGAGCCGGCCACACCCGAATTGTGTGCGCTGTCTTGGATGGTCTATTCCCTTCCCGGCGTGCCCACGCTCGAACACTACGAACTCGGCGATGCCGAGTACGCGCTGCGCTCGGCGGTACGCTCGGCCGCCGATGCATTGAGCACCATCGGGCTGGGATCCGCCGCCGACATTGCCAATCCGCGCCGCCTGGTCGAGCAGCTGCTGGAATCCGCACGGCAACACCGTATTCCCGACCACGCGCCATCGCGGGCACTGCGGGTGCTGGAGAACGCCGCGCACGTCGATGCGATCATCGCGGTCAGTGCCGGCCTAAGTCGATTGCCCGATTCCACCGCAGACCGCATCGTCGCCGGGCTGACGCCGAACGGAACGCAATCATCGTCGGAAGCTCAGCTTGCCACCGATGCGCTGCGGCCGCTGACCGCCGTGGTGCGTTCGGCGCGCATGGCCGCAGTCAGTGCGATCCTGCAGTCGGCCTGGCCGGATTGACCCGCGCAACACAGTGCGGCGGACGACATGGCTCGCCGTTGATGCTGGACTCACAGCCGGGCACCGCAGCAAGGCCCGGTACCCGGGCAGCTTCACGGCCGTAGCGGAGTTCGTCGATCAAACCTGCGGCCAGCCGGGCGAACCGCGGGTCGGCATTGGGTGTGCTGGCCCGCGCGTACACGATGCCCGCTGCCTCCGCCTGTAGTCGCAGCTCGTGATCGAGATCCCACACCACCTCGATGTGGTCGGCGACGAATCCAATCGGACACACGATCACAGCTTTGACGCCGGCACCAGTCAGGCTCCCGAGATGGTCGGCAACGTCAGGCTCCAGCCATGCAACCTGCGCCGGGCCCGATCGCGACTGCCAGGTCAGGTCATAATCGTTGTATCCGGCGGCTGCCGCGACCAGCCGTGCGGCATAAGCGACTTGGCGGCTGTAGAGATGCGGACCCCAATGCTGGTCGGCCGCCACCGGGATCGAATGCGCGGTGAACACCAGGCGCGTGTTGCCGAGCAGCTCGGCGGGTACGGTGTCGGCGGCCTCGGCGACGGCCTCGGCGAACATCTCCACAAAAATCGGATGGTCAAAGTAGGGCCGGAGTTTGACCAGCTCGGGTGCGTCCGGGCCGGCTGCCACACGTGCGCGAGCAATGTCTTCGACATACTGCGTGCAGCTGGAATAGCCGCTCCACGCCGAAGTGGTGAATACCGCCGCGCGATGAACACCGTTGTCGCGCATCGCTATAACGGTATCTTCGACGTAGGGTTCCCAATTGCGGTTGCCGAAATATACCGGCACGTCCAACGCTGCACGCAACTCAGTGATCAGCGCCCGGTTGATCGCGTTGATCGGTGATACCCCACCGAAATGCAGGTAGTGCTCGGCTACGGCATCGAGCCGTTCCGCCGGCACACCCCGGCCCCGGGTGACGTTCTCCAGGAACGGCCGCACCTGCTCGGGGCCCTCCGGCCCGCCGAAAGACAAGAGCAGAACGGCGTCAAATTGCATGCGTTCTAGAGCAATTGGGTATGCGCACCGCCGTCGGCGTAGATGATGTCGCCCGTGGTCGCCGGCAGCCAGTCGGACAGCAGCGCGCACACGGTCTTGGCGACCGGCGTCGGGTCCTTCATGTTCCAGCCGACCGGAGCGCGCTGGTCCCAGCCCTCCTCAAGCAGCTGGATCTGCGCGCCCGCCTCGTCACCGAGCGCGCCACCGACGATCGCGCTCATCGCCAGCGTGCGGATCGGTCCGGCGGCAACCAGATTCGAACGAACGCCAACCTTGCCGGCCTCGCGCGCCACGAACCGGTTGACCGACTCCAACGCACTCTTGGCAACCGTCATCCAGTTGTAGGCCGGCATCGCCCGGGTCGGGTCGAAGTCCATGCCGACGATGCAACCGCCGGGGTTCATTATCGGCAGCAGCGCCTTGGCCATCGCAGCGTACGAGTACGCCGAGATGTGGATGCCCTTGGCCACGTCCTCATAGGGCGCATCGAAGAACGGATTGATCCCCATCCCGCTCTGCGGCATGAAACCGATCGAATGCACCACACCGTCTAGATTTTTGCCCGCACCGATCACCTCGGTCACCCGGCCGGCCAACGTGGCCAGGTGCTCGTCATTCTGCACGTCAAGTTCGAGCAGCGGGGCCTTCTCCGGCAATCGGTCGGTGATGCGCTCAATCAGCCGCATCCGGTCATATCCGGTCAGCACCAGTTGGGCACCCTGCTCTTGTGCCACCCGCGCGATGTGAAACGCGATCGACGAGTCGGTGATGATCCCGCTGACCAGGATCCGTTTGCCTTCCAGCAGTCCTGTCATTTCCGTCCTTACTTTCAGTGACCCATGCCGGCGCCGCCGTCGACCGGGATCACCGCGCCTGAGATGTATGCGGCGTCCTCGGACGCCAGAAAGCTAACGACACCGGCGACCTCGGCGACGTTGCCGATGCGGCCCAAAGGAATCGCCTGCTGCGCCATTTCCACGTACTTGGGTTCCATGGCACGGGTCATCTCGGTGTCGATGAAACCGGGGGCCACCACGTTGGCGGTGATCGACCGCGACCCCAGCTCGCGGGTCAGCGATCGAGCCATCCCGACCAGCCCAGCCTTGGACGCGGCGTAGTTCGCCTGCCCCGGCAAGCCGGTCAGCCCGACGACGGACCCCATGAAAATGAATCGCCCGAACCGCTTCTTGATCATGTTGCGCGATGCCCGCTTGGCGACCCGGAAGACACCGGTCAGGTTGGCGTCGATGACCTTTTGGAACTGTTCTTCGCTCATCCGCATGATGAGCATGTCGGAGGTGACGCCGGCGTTGGCGACCAGGACCTCCACCGGACCCTGGTGCTCCTCGACGTTCTTGAAGGCTGCGTCGACGGCGTCATTGTCGGTGACATCGCACTCGACACCGAACAATCCCTCGGGCGCGCCGGACGACCGGTGGGTCACCGCCACGCGGTGCCCGTCGGCAGCCAGGCGGCGCGCCACCGCCAGCCCGATCCCCCGGTTTCCTCCGGTGACCAGCACTGAACGGGATATGAATGCGGGTCGAGCCCCTTCGGGGGCGCTGCTTGTAGCGGTATCGGTGGCTGTGTTAGTCACCCCGTCAACCTATCGTCTCACCGCGACAACACCGAAATCGGCTCGCGCTCGCGGGCGTAACGCCACCGCGAGAAATCGCGCCGATAGTCGCAGCGGCGCTACGCTCGCGTGAGTTGTCGGTGTGACTCGGCACACTTCCGCCATGTCCGACCTGTTCTTGGGCCCCCTCGTGGGCAGTGTAGCCCTGGCCGCGCGCGCATTAACCCCCGATGAGCTCGGGAGTCGCTGCGTTGCGCTGCATCAAGGCGGGTACCTGCCCGCCGCGATTATTGACACCAACCGCCGCCCGGCTGCTGGGGTGCAAGTCCGGGAAGATCGAATACAGGCCGATGAGGTCGAAGTCATCGGTCGAGTCGACGGCGGGGCGCAGTCGCCGAGGGAAACCTGGCTACGCCCGCTGTTGGTCGGTGCGGGGTTTCCGCGTCCCCAGACGCAGATCGCGGTGCGCAACGAATGGGGTTGGGCGGAGGCCTATTTGGGTATGGGCTGGGAGGACATCTTGGTCGCCGGTGGATCATGACCCGGGTGGTAGCCGAAGACCACCACGACGATGTTGTTCGCCGGGTGGCCGAAGCACGGGCGCGCCGAGCGGCTAGTTCGGCAGCCGGCGGTTGATCAGCAATGCGGCCAGCGCGGCCAGCGCCAGCACCAGCGCACCTAAGCGCAGCCAGCCGACGCTGGCGTCACCCTTGATCGTCTCGTAGCCGATCTGCTGCTGCAGCGATGCGTAGACCGCCTTCAGCTCGGCCAGCGTCGCGGCGTTGTAGGCGTTTCCGCCGGAAAGCTGGGCGACCTTCTTCATCGTTTCGTCGTCGACGGGTACCGGCTGGCGCTGGTCGTTGATCTCGACGAAGCCGTAGGGCGTGCCGAACGAGATCGTCGAGATCGGCACGCCCTGATCCTTGGCGGTACGGGCGGCGGTGTAGGCGCCTTTGGGGTTGTCCGGGTTGGTCGGCATCGTCTCCTTACCGTCGGAGAACAATACGATGCGCGCCGGCGGCGGAGTGTCGCCCCCACCGATCACCGCGCCCACGGTGGCGATGGCCTGCAGCGCGGTGAAGATCGCCTCACCGGTAGCCGTGCGGTCGGCGAACTGCAACTTGTCCAGCGCATTCTTGGTCGCCTCCCGGTTGGTCGTCGGAGACACCAGGACGGTAGCGGTGCCCGCATAGGCAATCAATCCGAGATTGATGCCCGGGGTCAGCTCATCGGCGAACTGCTTGGCGGCCTCCTGCGCGGCGACCATCCGGTTGGGTTCGACATCGGTAGCACGCATCGACTGCGACACGTCGATCACCAACATCACCACCGCACGGTTGCGGGGAATCCGGACGTCATGCGTCGGCCCGGCCATCGCGACGGTGAACAGCAATAGCGCCAACACCAGCAGGATCGCCGGAACATGTCGGAATCGAGAGGGCCGCTTGGGGGCGACGCTCTCCAGCAACTCCATGTTGGCGAACCGCAGCATCCGCCGCTGCCGTGCCAGCTGCATCAGGATGTATAGCGCAACCAGCCCGGCAACCAGGAAAAGGAATAGGAAGAACCAGGAGTGCGCGAAGCCGGACAACGTCATCGGCCCGAGCAACGGCAACGTCATAACGGACCCGTCTCAGAGTGCATGAGCGAATGTGTCACTGGGATCGTATGTATCACTGGTGCCCCGCCATTGCCCCACGCCGGCGAGAGGCGACGAAACGGACGATGTCGGCGAGCCAGTCGCGGTCGGTGCGAAGCGTTAGCAGCGGCGCCCCACAACCGCGTATGGTCCGAGCCACGTCGGCCCGGTGAGCGGCCGCCGCCCGGGCGAAGTCGTCGCGCAGCGCAGGATCGATGGTGAACTCGCGAACGACCCCAGACTCGGTGTCCTGCAACACCACATCACCCACGTCCGGCAATTCGACATCGCGCGGATCGAGCACTTCGATGGCCAGCACCTCATGGCGGGCCGCGATCGCCCGCAGTGGACGCATCCAGTTGATCGGGCCCAAGAAATCGCTGATGATGACCGCCATCCCGCGACGACGCTCGGGCCGGCGCAGCGCATCGATGGCTATCGCCAGGTCACCGCGGACCCCTGTGGGAGCCTTGGGCATGGTCGCAATGGTGCGCAACATCGTGTGCTGATGCTGGCGCCCGGTGCGAGCCGGCACACGAGCCATCGTGGCGCCGTTGGCGATCAGCGCGCCCAGCCGGTTGCCGCCGCCACTGTTCAGGAAGGTGATCGCAGCCGCGGCCGCCACCGCGAGGTCACGCTTCTCGCAGAACGCGGTGCCAAAGTCCAGGCTGGCCGACATGTCGACCACCAGCCAGGTTTCCAGTTCCCGGTCGGCGATCATCTGCCGGACATGCGGGTGGGTGGTACGCGCGGTGACCGCCCAGTCCATCCGGCGGACATCGTCACCGGGCTGGTATAGCCGCGACTCCCCTGGCTCCGAACCTGGCCCCGGGATCAGGCCGAGGTGATCGCCGTGCAGGACACCGTCGAGCTTCTGTTTGACGGTCAGCTCGAGAGTGCGCAGCGCCGCCGCCAGCTTCGGGTCGTCGATGTCGCCTCGCAGCATCGACGGCGGATGGACGACCGCCGGCGCTTTGGATTCGGTCACCGGCCGCTAGCCGCAGCCGCTGCCTGCATCACCGGCGGCACCGAATGGCCTTGCTGCGGAACGGCATTCACCTGCGGCAACGCCACGGTCTGCATCACTCGGTTGATGACGATCTCGGGTGAGATCTCGTCGGCGAGCGCGTCATACGTGAGCACCAACCGGTGCCGCAGCACATCAGGAATGACCTCGATGACGTCCTGCGGGATGACGTAGTCGCGGCCCCGGACCAGTGCCAGCGAGCGGGCGGCGGCGATGATGCCCAGCGAGGCACGCGGGGATGCGCCGAACGCGATCCAGCTCTTCACGTCGTTCATCCCCAGCTGCTCGGGTTTGCGGGTGGCGAAGACGACTCGGACGACATAATCGACCAGCGCGTGATGGACGAAGTTGTTGGCCGCGATGTCCTGCAGCCGCAGCAGGTCTCCCGTGTTCAGGATCTGCTTGGCCTGGGGCGGGGTGACACCCATCCGGTAGATGATTTCGCGCTCTTCTTCGGGCGACGGGTAGCCGACGTTGATCTTGAACAGGAAGCGGTCCCGCTGCGCCTCCGGCAGCGGATAGACGCCCTCGTGCTCGATCGGGTTCTGGGTGGCCATCACGAGGAACGGGTTGGGCATCGGGAAGGTCTTGCCGCCGATGGACACATGGCGTTCCTGCATGACTTCCAGCAACGCCGACTGCACCTTTGCCGGAGCACGGTTGATCTCGTCGGCGAGCAGGAAGTTGGCCACCACCGGCCCCAGCTCGGTATCGAACTCTTCCCGGCCCTGCCGGTAGATGCGCGTCCCGATGATGTCGGTAGGCACCAGGTCGGGGGTGAACTGGATGCGTGCGAACGTCCCGCCGACCACGCGCGCGAAGGTCTCCACCGCCAGCGTCTTGGCCACGCCGGGAACACCCTCGAGCAACACGTGCCCCTTGGACAGCAGGCCGACCAGCATCCGCTCCACCAGCTGGTCCTGGCCGACGATGATCCGCTTGACCTCAAAGATGGCCCTTTCCAGGGTGTGTACTTCGGCGGCCAGCCCATCGGCGCCGCCGGGCGGCGCTTCATGCGCGCCGGGAGCTGATTGCCCACCCGGACCCTGGTAACCGCTGGCGCCCGGGGCCCCACCTGCTGATGTCATGAACAACCCTCCACAGCTCAATCGGACACGACTGCCGACACGACCAACGTCGGGGGCAGCGACGTGCCCTCGTTCAACTATTCCAGGCCTGCTGGATTACGTCGACGCCGCGGTTACCCGGCCGGCAAATCCCACATTGGCTCAGTACTCGATGATCCTAGTCACGAACGGTGTCATTCCGGCCTTGCGCACCGGACTCACCGTGACTTTGCCGGCGCTTCCGGATGCCTCCAACATCTGACCGTTGCCCAGATACATGGTCACGTGCTGGCCGCCGCCCGGGCCGTAAAAGATCAGATCGCCGCGCTTGGCTTGGGCGGGAGGAACGTGGCGGCCGGCGTTGTACTGGTCGCCGGAAAACCGCGGGATCAACACGCCGACCCCGGCGAAGGCATACCGCATCAGGCCCGAGCAGTCGAAGCCGACGGTATTGGCGCCGGAGTCCACACCCTTGCTAGGGCCCTCCAGCGAGCCGCCGCCCCACGAATACGGCACCCCCATCTGCGACCCGGCCCGGCGGATCACGTGCTCGACGGCCTGGCGGGCGTTGGCCCGCGGAATCCGGCTCGCCCCGGTAGCGGCCGCGCTGGGCGCGCCTGGAGCGGTGCCACCGAGGTTGATTCCCAGCCCACCAAGGAATTGCTTGCCCAAATCGAGCGTGGTCTGGGTGGCCTGGGCGGTGGCCTGCAGCGAGGCGTTGGCTACGGCGAGCGGATCGCCCGGGGCGCCGGCACTGACAATTGCCGGCAGTGTGGGGTCCCATGGCCCTGGCTCGGCACCGGCCGGCGCCGCCACACCGACCGCCAGCCCGCTCACCAGCGCGGTGATCCAGGCCAGCTTGATCGGTCGAAAACGCTTGTGGCGCATGGGTCCTCGATTAGTACTCGATATATCTGACCACGTAAGGGGTCATGCCGCTGGTGCGCACGGGCGCAACCCGCACCTTCAATCCGACGTCGGGCGCCTCGAGCATTTGGCCGTCGCCGAGGTAGATGGTCACGTGCTGGCTGCCGTTCGGGCCGTAGAAGATCACGTCGCCGCGGCGCATCTGCGCGGACGGGATCTTGCGGCCGAGGTTGTACTGCGAACCCGAGTAATGCGGAAGCTTGATGCCCACCCCGGCAAACGAATACAAGACCAGGCCCGAACAGTCGAAACCGACCGTGCCGGCCCCGGAGTCGATCCCCTTGCTTGGGCCCGCGGCATTGCCACCCCCCCAGGAATAGGGCACCCCGATCTGAGACATTCCGCGGCGGATCGCGTACTCGGAGGCCTGCCGCCCGTAAACCCGAGGAATCCGGCCCGAAGCCGAACCCGCGGGGGCGTTGGTGATGCCGGTGTCGGTGGGCTGCAGGATGCCCAGCTGCTCTAGGAACTTGCGCCCCATATTGGCGGTGACCTGCGCCGACGTCGCGGAGATCCCCAACACCTGGTTCACCACCGCGATCGGGTCACCGGGAATGTTGGCGCTGGGGATCATGGGCAGTGTGGGATCCCACAGGCCATCCCATCGGCGCCCACCGGCAGGCCCCGCTCCGGGATCCCACATCCCCGGCGGCGCACCCTGCCCTCCAGCCGAGGACCAGGCAACAAGTCGGGCCGCCTTGAGCTTGGCTTCGGCCGCGTCGCGCTCGGCGGCGAGGCGTTTGACCTCCTCGCGTTGTTCGTCGAACTTTCGCCGGGTCTCGGCGAGCGCGGCCACCGCGGCATCCTCGCTGGCCTGCGCGTCTGCGGCGGCTTCGTCCGCCTTCTGCTTAGCCAGCCGCGCCGCCGACTCCTTGTTCACCTGTTCGGTCCGGGCCCGCTGCAGGTTGGCCATCACCGCCTGGGAACTGGCGGTAAGGGTCTTAGCGGCGGTCACGGTGGCGATGATCTCGTCGGGGCTGGTCGCGTTCAGGTAGCTGACCGAGGGACCATTCACATAGGTGGCCGCTGCGAAGGTGTCGAACCGTTGTTGAGCCGCGGCGATCGCCGTGTTGGCGTCCTTGACCGCCTGCTGGCTGACCCCCACGTCATGTTCGGCCACGGCTGCACCGTCCCGAGCGGTCTCCACGTCGACTATCGCCTTGTTGACGCTTTCCTGTTCCGTCTGAACTTCGGCGCCGAGGTCTTCCAGGCGCTGGTTGGCCCGGGCAACGTCGGCGATCAGCGCGGCGATGGTGGCCGTTTCCGGATCGGCTGCTGCCAGTCCCGGTGTGCATACCAGCAGGGCCACACTCAAGGCCGACGGAATGGCCGGCCGGAAAAGCCTTGCAGCCGGTCGCGAAGCAGAGCCCCGGCGGATCCGTCTCATTCGACTCAGGTCTCCTATGGCTCAACTCGGCCGAACAGCGCAAGATTTCACTGAAAACGCCAAAGACATCACAAGCATCATTTGCACCGTACGTCACGTCTGACGCTATGGAAACGTAAGTCACAAACTGCCCCCGGTACGTGCAATTAATGTGACCGAACGGTGACCTGACGCGTTTGCCATCAGCAGCAGCGCTGCGTTACTTGCCGCGATAGAAATGCCTGGCTATACGCCCTGATTCGGATCCTTATCCGAAGCTTGGGGGGCGTCAGCCGGCGTTGCTGATCGTTTACCGCGCAATTGCATGAGCCGAGTGCCAACAGCTGCCGCCAGCACACCGATCAGCAACACAATGGTCAACGCGCTCCAAGGGAACTCGGGCGTGTCCAGCTCATGCAAAAAGTTCTGCGCCGACTGCACCGGGTTGCCGGTCTTGGAGTAGTCTTCCCCGGCCTCGAGCGTCACGCGGGGGTATTGATTGCTGTAACTGCCGACAAAGCTCGGACTGAGCACTAGGACCGTGGCATTCGAGTAGTCCGCCCCCACAACGGTCGCGATATCACGCAACGGTGTGTCATTGGGGGGGTTGTGGTCGAGCAGCACGATCTTGAGATTGATGCCCTCGTCGCGGGCGTGCCCGACCACCTCGAGCAGTCCCGGCATGGCCGCCGGTGGCGCACTGACACCGACCGCGGCGACCTCGGCCTTGACCGCGGGCATGTCGACGTCCTGCGGAATGTATAGCGGCAGTTGCCCGAAAGAACCGTGCCCGGTCATCGTGTCCAAACCCTCCACTAGTGCTGGGAACAAGCCCGGGCGGCTTCGGCATTGCCGTCACGCTGGTGTGACGCTCGGCCACCGCGGTCACCCTAGCGTGACGCTCGGCGGGCCGGCGAGCGGAGTACGCCCGGCGACCTGACCTCGGGGGTTCCACCGTGCGCCCCACCCGGCGAGACTGGCAGGTAGGAGTATCTAATGCAGGACAAGCGTACTGTTAAAGTGGCACCACGACGTCGACACGGCCCGTCGGCGGGAGAACTAAATCCCTGGGAGTTGATGTGAGTAGCAAAGATTCGGTGAACTCGTTCGGAGCCCGCGACATCCTCAAGGTCGGCGACGGTGATGCCCGGAGTTACCAGATCTATCGTCTCGACGCGGTCCCAAATACCGCGAAACTCCCCTACAGCCTGAAAGTCCTTGCCGAGAACCTGATGCGCAACGAGGACGGCAGCAACATCACCAAGGACCACATCGAGGCCATCGCCAACTGGGATCCACACGCGGAGCCCAGCATCGAGATCCAGTACACGCCCGCCCGCGTCATAATGCAGGACTTCACCGGCGTGCCGTGCATCGTGGACTTGGCCACCATGCGTGAGGCGATCGGCGATCTGGGCGGCAATCCGGACAAGGTCAACCCGTTGGCGCCGGCCGACCTGGTGATCGACCACTCGGTGATCGCCGACCTGTTCGGCCGCGCCGACGCGTTCGAGCGCAACGTCGAGATCGAATACCAGCGCAACGGCGAGCGCTACCAATTCCTGCGCTGGGGCCAGGGCGCATTCGACGACTTCAAGGTGGTGCCGCCGGGCACCGGCATCGTGCACCAGGTCAATATCGAATACCTGGCGAGCGTGGTGATGACCCGCCCGAACGCGCGAGGAACAGTGGAGGCGTATCCCGACACCTGCGTGGGCACCGACTCGCACACCACGATGGTCAACGGCCTCGGGGTTCTGGGCTGGGGGGTGGGCGGCATCGAAGCCGAGGCGGCCATGCTCGGTCAGCCCGTGTCGATGCTCATTCCGCGGGTGGTCGGCTTCAAGTTGACCGGTGAGATCCAGCCGGGCGTCACGGCCACCGACGTCGTGCTGACCGTCACCGAGATGCTGCGCAAGCACGGCGTCGTCGGTAAGTTCGTCGAGTTCTATGGCGAGGGTGTCGCCGAGGTACCGTTGGCCAACCGCGCCACCCTGGGTAACATGAGCCCCGAATTCGGTTCCACCGCAGCAATTTTCCCGATCGACGAAGAGACGATCAAGTACCTGCGGTTCACTGGTCGCAAACCCGAGCAGGTGGCGCTCGTCGAGGCCTACGCCAAAGAGCAGGGTATGTGGCTCGACCCCAAGCACGAGCCGGCGTTCTCCGAATACCTCGAACTCAACCTCTCCGACGTGGTGCCGTCGATCGCCGGACCGAAACGTCCGCAGGACCGAATCGCGTTGTCCGACGCGAAGTCCACATTCCGTGAGCAGATTTCCCACTATGTCGGAAACGGTTCCCCACACGACCGACACTCGAAGTTGGACGAGGTGGTCGAGGAGACGTTCCCGGCCAGCGACCCGGGACAGCTTACGTTCGCCGACGACGACGTCGCCGTCGGACACTCGGCCGCGGCAAACGCCGATGGCCGGGTCAGCGACCCCGTGCTGGTGAAGGCGCAAGAACTCGGCGAATTCGTGCTCGACCACGGCGCGGTGGTGATCGCGGCGATCACGTCGTGCACCAACACCTCCAATCCCGAGGTGATGCTGGGTGCGGCGCTTTTGGCCCGCAACGCCGTCGAGAAGGGCCTGGCTTCCAAGCCGTGGGTGAAAACCACGATGGCGCCGGGCTCACAAGTGGTCAACGACTACTACGACAGGTCGGGCCTGTGGCCGTATCTGGAGAAGCTCGGCTTCTATCTCGTCGGCTACGGCTGCACCACCTGCATCGGTAACTCCGGGCCGCTGCCCGAGGCGATATCAAAGGCGGTCAACGACAACGACCTCTCCGTGGCCGCGGTGCTGTCCGGCAACCGGAACTTCGAGGGCCGCATCAACCCCGACGTGAAGATGAACTACCTGGCGTCGCCACCGCTGGTGATCGCCTACGCGCTGGCCGGGACGATGGACTTCGACTTCGAGTCGCAGCCGCTGGGCACAGACAAACAAGGCAAGGATGTCTACCTGCGCGACATCTGGCCGTCGCAGCAGGACGTCTCCGACACCATTGCCGCGGCGATCAACCAGGAGATGTTCACCAAGAACTACGCCGACGTGTTCAAGGGCGATGACCGCTGGCGCAACCTGCCGACCCCGAGCGGCAACACCTTTGAGTGGGACCCGAATTCGACCTACGTGCGCAAGCCACCGTATTTCGAGGGCATGCCCGCCGACCCGCAGCCGGTTGGCGACATCACCGGCGCGCGGGTGCTGGCGCTGCTTGGCGATTCGGTCACAACCGACCACATCTCCCCCGCCGGCGCCATCAAGCCCGGCACCCCGGCGGCGCAATACCTCGACGCGCATGGCGTGCAGCGCAAGGACTACAACTCCTTTGGGTCGCGGCGCGGCAATCACGAAGTGATGATTCGCGGCACGTTCGCCAACATCCGGCTGCGCAACATGCTGCTTGATGACGTGTCCGGTGGGTATACGCGTGACTTCACCCAGCCCGACGCTCCCCAGGCGTTCATCTACGACGCGGCGCAAAACTATGCGGCGCAGAACATTCCGCTGGTGGTGCTCGGCGGCAAGGAGTACGGCTCCGGCTCGTCACGGGACTGGGCGGCCAAAGGTACGTTGTTACTGGGAGTCCGGGCGGTGATCGCCGAGTCGTTCGAGCGCATCCACCGCTCCAACCTCATCGGCATGGGCGTGATCCCACTGCAGTTCCCCGAGGGCAAGTCCGCCAAGGATCTGGGCCTGAACGGCACCGAGGTCTTCGACATCACCGGTATCGACGCGCTGAACGACGGCAAGACGCCCAAGACCGTGCGTGTCGCCGCGGTCAAGCAGGATGGCTCCAGGGTCGAGTTCGATGCGGTGGTGCGCATCGATACCCCCGGCGAAGCGGACTACTACCGCAACGGCGGCATCCTGCAGTACGTGCTGCGCAACATGCTGAAATCCGGTTAGCTCGGACCGGCCCAGCTTCCCGTGCCCAAGGTCAGCGAGGACCATCTGGCGGCTCGCCGTCGGCAGATCCTCGACGGCGCTCGCCGCTGTTTCGCCGAGTACGGCTACGACAAAGCCACGGTCCGGCGCCTGGAAAAGGCGATCGGATTGTCGCGCGGTGCGATCTTCCACCACTTCCGGGACAAGGACGCGTTGTTTTTCGCGCTGGCGCGTGAGGACGCCGAGCGGATGGCCGCGGTCGCGTCCCGTGAAGGCCTCATCCAGGTGATGCGCGACATGCTTGCCGCACCGGACCAGTTCGACTGGCTGGCCACCCGGTTGGAGATCGCGCGCAAGCTGCGCAATGACCCCGAGTTCAGCCGCGGATGGGCGGAGCGCTCCGCTGAACTGGCGGCTGCGACGACCGATCGGTTGCGCCGGCAGAAGCGGGCCCATATCGTGCGCGACGACGTCCCCAGCGAGGTGCTGCAATGCTACCTGGACCTGGTGCTGGACGGATTGGTGGCTCGGCTGGCGTCCGGCGAAGACCCACAGCGCCTCGCCGCCGTCCTCGACCTGGTGGAGAAGTCGGTCCGGCGCAGCTAGATCGCGTGCCGTCGGTGGATTCCCGGTCGGCGGCCTATCCGGCGACTAACAATGCCGGGAAGTGTGGTTGGGGCCGCCGCGGCTGCGCATGGTGGTACCAGACTCACGCAGCATGCTGTGAATGGTCCCGTATGACCTACCGGTGGAAGCCACTAGGTTGCGGATGCTGGCGCCGCCCTCATACGCGTTACGCAACTCCTGCAATACCTGCTCGCGCGTCTTCCTCGACTTTCGCGGGTTTCTCACGGGGCCCTCCACGCATCGTCACCATCCCAAAGCACATAGCGTAGAAAGCAATCGCCGGCGACGTGGCCGCTTTGGCCGAAATCGCTGTGGCCCCAAAACCGAACCGGAATCAGGCCAGCTCGATGAGATCCCGATACTCGTCGGACCAGTAGTCCTCGGTGCCGTCAGGCAACAACACGACACGTTGGGGGACTAGCGCCTCGGCCGCCCCGGGATCATGCGTCACCAAGACCACCGCGCCCCGATAACTACGTAACGCGTCGAGCACCTGCTCACGCGAGGCCGGATCGAGATTGTTGGTCGGTTCGTCGAGCAGCAACACGTTCGCGGTGGAGGCCACCAATCCGGCCAACGCGAGCCGGGTCTTCTCACCTCCGGACAGCGTGCCCGCCGGTTGCTCGAGTTGCGGACCACTGAACATGAACGCGCCCAACAAACCGCGCAGATCCTGCTCGCCGGAATCGGGTGCGGCGTGCCGGATGTTCTCCCAGACGTTCGCGTCGTTGTCGAGCGTGTCGTGCTCCTGCGCGAAATAGCCGATCCGCAAACCGTATCCGGGTTCAAGCGCTCCGGTATCGGGCTGCTCGACGCCGGCCAGCAATCGCAACAGGGTGGTCTTGCCGGCACCGTTGAGTCCCAGTATGACAACCCGCGAACCGCGGTCGATCGCCAGATCGACACCGGCGAAGACTTCCAAGGATCCGTACGTCTTGCTCAGTCCCTTGGCCACCAGCGGTGTGCGCCCACACGCGGCCGGGGTGGGGAACTTGATCCGGGCCACCTTGTCGGCGACCCGCTCCTCGTCGAGTGCGGCCATCATCCGATCGGCACGGCGCAACATGTTTTGCGCCGCAACGGCTTTGGTGGCCTTGGCACCCAACTTAGCGGCCTGCGTGCGCAGCGCGACTGCCTTGCGTTCGGCGTTGGTGCGTTCGCGGCGGCGCCGTTGCTCGTCGGTGGCGCGGGCGTCGAGGTAGCGCTGCCAGCCCATGTTGTACACGTCCATCTCACCGCGCACGGCGTCCAGGAACCACACCCGATTGACAACATCGGCCACCAGGTCGACGTTGTGGCTGATGACCACCAGGCCGCCAGTATGGGCTCGCAGGAAATCGCGCAGCCAGCCAAGCGAATCCGCGTCCAGGTGGTTGGTCGGCTCGTCGAGCAGCAGCGTGGTCAACGAACCTGACGCGCCCGCACCTCCTTCCGACGCGGCGAACAGAATGCGGGCCAGTTCCACCCGACGGCGCTGACCTCCGGACAGGGTGCGCAACGGCTGGGTCAGCACCCGTTCGGGCAGGCCGAGACTGGCGCAGATGCGGCCGGCTTCGCTTTCTGCCCCGTAGCCGCCCAGTGCGACGAATCGCTCCTCGAGCTGGCCGTAGCGACGGATGGCGCGATCACGCTCGTCCTCGTCGGCGACCTCGGCCATCAACGCCTGCTGCTTTTCCAGATCGGTGAGCAGCACGTCCAGTCCGCGGGCGGACAGCACTCGGTCGCGGGCCAGCACGTCGAGATCGCCCTCTTTGGGATCCTGTGGCAGGTAACCGATTCCGCCAGCGCGGGTGACCGACCCGGCATAGGGTTCCGTCTCCCCCGCCAGAATGCGCAGCGTGGTGGTCTTGCCTGCACCGTTGCGCCCGACCAGCCCGATTCGATC
This sequence comes from Mycobacterium decipiens, assembly GCF_963853665.1. Classification (NCBI taxonomy): domain Bacteria; kingdom Bacillati; phylum Actinomycetota; class Actinomycetes; order Mycobacteriales; family Mycobacteriaceae; genus Mycobacterium; species Mycobacterium decipiens. Next base: position 2,197,308 of record NZ_OY970459.1, on the reverse strand, counting down.
GCCGGGCTGCACACGCAGGTCCGGGCCGTCGGGTGAGAGCAGGATGCGCGCACCAGCGCGGACCTCAAGGTCCGTGGCCGTGATCACGATCGCTCCCCTTGGTTGTCGCTACTTGTCGTCGGTGAATACCGGCGCCCGCTTCTCGGCGCGCGCGGCAACTGCTTCTTCGAAGTTGGCGGTGAGCAGCCGGACGAAGAGCTGCCCCAGGCCTTCGGCCTGCATGTGCGCCTCCAGACTGGCGGCGTCCAGTCCACTCCACAACGTACGTTTGGTCAACTCAATTCCGGGTCGCGAGAACGCCGCCATCCGCGCGGCGATCGCATAGCAGCTGTCCAGCAGCTGTTCGTCGGGTACCTGGCGTGACACCAGCCCGATCCGCTCGGCTTCCTCGGCGCTGACATCGCGGCCGGTCAGCATGATCTCGAACGCACGTGACGATCCGATGGCCCGCGGCAGCAGGTAGCTGAGCCCCAGTTCACTGGCGGTCAGCCCGTTGTTGATGCCCGCGGCCCGGAAGTAGGCGCTAGTCGAGGCCACCCGGATGTCCGCGGCCAGTGCCAGGCACAGCCCACCGCCGATGGCCGGACCGTTGACCGCGGCGATCACCGGTTGATGCAGCCGCCGCAGCATAAGAATGACGTCGTCAAGCAGCTCCATCGAGCGCAGCGCGTATGTCGGCCGGGTCAAGTCCTCGACGTGCGGCACCGCCCCGGCGGACTTGTGATCGGCACCTGAGGAAAACCCCCTACCCGCGCCGGTCAGCACCACCACACGCACGGAGTTGTCGCAACTGACCTGCTCAAGGGCCGCCTTGAGGGGCACCATGACATCGAAAGCCATGGAGTTCATCCGCTCCGGCCGATTTAGGGTGATCTGCGCGATCTCGGGCCGCGGGTGTTCGACAAGGACCAAACTCACCGTTGAACAGTACCCGGCGAGCCGAGCCGCGCCCGGTCAGGCTTGTTCGGCTCGCCCAGTTTGGGGGGCGCTGTCGACGGCCTCCACCTCGTAGGCCTTGAGCTGCTGCACCAGGCTCTCCAACGCTGCCGGCGGCAGCGCGCCAGCCTGGTTGAACAATAATTTGCCCTTCTTGAAGGCCATGATCGTGGGGATAGACCGGATCTGAGCGGCCGCTGCGAGTTCCTGTTCGGCTTCGGTGTCGACTTTGGCGTGCACCACATCGGGGTGTTTCTCCGACGATTCCTTAAACGTCGGCGCGAACGCGCGGCACGGGCCGCACCACGACGCCCAATAGTCGACGAGCACCATGTCGTTGCTCTCTATCGTTTCGTTGAACTGTGCGGCGGTGAGGTCTTGGGTAGTCACGCCTGCCTCAACGCCACGACATGGGGTCTTTGTTCCGGGGGCCGCACGCCGACCTGCTCAAGCGGTGGTACCCCCGCCGGCCGCAGCGGACTCGAATGTGTAGGCCCACAGTTGCCGGACCAGGTCGTCCATTATCGCGGGATTCGCGATACCAGCTTGTTTGAACACCAGCTTGCCCTTCTTGAACGCCATCAGCGTGGGCGACAACTTGATCTGAGCGACCGAGACCAGATCCTTCTCGGTTTCGAAATTGACCTTGCCATGCACGACGTCGAAGTGCTTCTGCGACGACGCCTCGTAGGTCGGCGTGAACAGGTCACAGGGAGCGCACAACGGTGCCCAAAGTAGACCAGCACGTTGGTGTTGGCGGTGATGGTCTGCTGGAAGTACGCGGCAGTGAGGTCTCGAGTGCTCACGCGCGCCCCCTAACGCGGCCTGGTCAGTTCGGCGACTCGAGCCTAGCGCGCGGTCGAGGCCGCAGCCCGCCAGGACCGGTTGGTCAACAAGCGCATGCCGTTGAGGGCAACCAGCACGGTGGACCCTTCGTGACCGGCCACACCCAGCGGCAGCGGTAGGTGCCCAAACAAATCCCACAGCACCAGGACCGCAATGAAGGCGGCCGCGATGGCGAGATTGGCGATGACCACCCGGCGCGCCTGCCGGGCCAACCCGATGATCGTCGGGATGGTGTGCAGTTCGTCGCGCACGGTGACTCCGTCGGCGGTCTGCAGGGTTAGGTCGGCGCCGGCGCCCATGGCGACGGAGGTGCGGGCGGCGGCCATGGCGGGGGCGTCGTTGACACCGTCGCCGACAAGAAGCACCCGGTGACCGCTGGCCTGCAGGCCACGCACCGCCTCGACCTTCTGCTCGGGCAGCAACGCGGCACGCACATCGGTGATCCCGGCGTGCTGAGCAACCCGTCGTGCCGCGCGCCCATTGTCACCTGTCAACAGCACCGGCGGTGCGGAGGTCAGTGCAGTCATCGCTGCGACGGACGCCACAGCGTCGGGACGAATCTGATCGGTGAGTCCGAGCACGCCGATGGCCACTCCGTCCACCAGGACAATGGCGGCAGTGGCGCCGGCCGCCACGATCGAAGCGAGTTCGGCTAGCGGTGCGCCCCGATAGCTTTGCGGGCTAGCGACCTCGACGAAATCACCGCCCACGATGGCCCGGACGCCGCGGCCCGGCAAGGCGCGGAAGTCGTCGGCGGGCGGTATGGCGATGCCGCGCCGACGAGCTTCGGCCACAATGGCGCGCCCCAGCGGATGCTCGCTGGATTGTTCTGCGGCAGCTGCCAATTGCAGCAATCGCCGGGCGTCGACCACGTCGGGTTGCAGCGGTTCGACGCTAGCTAGTTGTGGGATGCCGCAGGTCAGTGTGCCGGTCTTGTCCAGCGCAACGATGCTGGTACCGGCGAGGTGTTCGACGACCACCGCGGATTTGACCAGTACTCCGTGCCGGCCCGCGTTGGCGATCGCCGAGAGCAGCGGCGGCATCGTGGCCAGCACCACCGCGCACGGGGATGCCACGATCATGAACGTCATGGCCCGCAGCAATACCGGCCGCAGGTGGTCGCCCAGCATCAGCGGAATAACGATGAGAGCGAGGGTGGCCGCAACCATACCCAGGGAGTAGCGCTGCTCGATTTTCTCAATGAGCAGTTGGGTTTTGGCCTTCGTAGCCGAAGCTTCGGCCACCAGTTCGACAATGCGGGCCACCACGGTCTCCGACGGGTCACAGGTGACCACCAGATGCAGCACGCCCGACCCGTTCACGGTGCCGGCGAAGACCTCGTCAGCACGAGCCTTGGCCACCGGCATCGATTCACCGGTGATCGAGCATTGGTCGACTTCCGAGGACCCCGACAGCACCGCACCGTCTGCGGGTATCCGCTCCCCGGGCCGTACCACCACCCGGTCACCCACCACCAGCTCACTGGCCGCCACCACCCGTTCGCTGCCATCGCCCCCAACCACCACGGCTCGATCCGGCGCCAGGTCCAGTAGGCCTTTCACCGATTCCGCGGTGTGTTTGGTGGCAACGTCGTCCAGCGCACCGGAGGTCGCGAAGATCACGATGAGCAGCGCGCCGTCGAAGATCTGCCCGATCGCGACCGCTCCGATCGCCGCAACGATCATCAACAGATCCACATCGAGCGCCTTGTTGCGCAACGCTTGTGCGCCGGCCCATGCCGAGCCCCATCCACCCGTGAGATAACAGGCCAGATACAGAGTCCACCAGATAGTCTCGGGGGCACCGTTCAGTTGCGCTGCCAGACCAGCCAAAAACAGCAGCAGCGCGACACCCGCCCAGCGCACGGATACCACCGACCAAAGCGCCGCCCGCCAGCTCAAAGGTCGGTTGGCCATGTTCGGATCGCGGTCGAAAGAAGCCTCCGCGACAGTCACTTCGAGAGCGGTCAAGGTCATTCCGGCGGCCTCACAAAGGTTGAGAGTTCGTCAGGATGAACCGAGTGTAGGGACGCAGCGATCGCCACGAAATCTCGATTGCATTTCGGTATGCGATTGAATTGGTCACTCGCACAAGGCAAGCGGGGCAACCCGCAACGCCGCCTGCTCGTCCATCGGCTCAAACGCTCACGCTTCTAGGTCGACCTCGGTTCACATCTGGCACATAAACGATGCAGATTGAATTCTGAACCTGTGCATGCAAAATCAACCTGAAAATGGATGCAGAATGGACAAACATAGCTGCCGAATCACGATAAGATTCTTCCGTCACTGACGCTTCACAGGGGAGGTGCGAAATGTCTTTCGTGATCGCTAACACGGAGATGGTTTCGGGGGCAGCGGGGAATCTGGCGCGGATCGGTTCGACGATTAGTGAGGCCAACTCGGCCGCGGCGGCCCAGACGACCGCCGTCGTCGCTGCGGGCGCCGACGAAGTGTCGGCCGCCATCGCGGCGTTGTTCGACTCGTACGGCCGGGGCTATCAGACGCTGAGCACCCAGGCCGCGGCGTTTCACGACCAGTTCGTGCAGAGCCTGCTTGGTGGCGCGGCGGCGTACGCCAGCGCAGAGGCCGCCGCCGCCGGCCCGTTGCAGCCGGTGCTCGACGCCATCAATGCGCCCACCCAATTGCTGTTGGGCCGTCCGCTGATCGGCAACGGCGCCGATGGGACGGCCGCGAACCCGAACGGAGCGGCCGGCGGACTGCTGCTCGGCAACGGTGGCAACGGCTTCTCGTCATCCACCGCCGGGGTAGGCGGCGGCAACGGCGGGTCCGCGGGATTGATCGGTGACGGCGGGGCCGGCGGGGCCGGCGGGCTGGGCGCGAACGGCGGCAGCGGTGGCACCGGCGGGCTGTTCGGCAATGGCGGTGCCGGCGGTCTCGGCGGCGGCGGAGGCGGCAGCGGTGGTCTCGGTGGGTCCGCCCTACTCCTGGGCGCGGGCGGCGCTGGCGGCGGCGTCCCTAACGGCATGGGAGTCGCCGGTCCCGGTGGCAATGGTGGCTTTCTGTACGGCAACGGCGGCGCCGGCGGCAACGGTGTCTTCAGCGGCGGTAACGGTGGCCAGGCCATTTTGCTGGGCGACGGTGGCGCAGGCGGAGGCGCCAGTTCCGACGGGAACGCCGGGGGTGGTGGCAACGCCGGATTCTTCCTGGGCAACGGCGGCACCGGTGGCACCGGCGGGTCGAACGCCAATGGCGGCGTCGGCGGCCAGGCCGGGTTGATCGGCAATGGCGGGGCCGGTGGTGATGGTGGCTTGGTAGACGGCAACGGCGGCAACGGCGGCAACGCGCTGCTGATCGGCAACGGCGGCAACGGCGGGACCGGCGGCGGATTGGGTGCCACCGACGGCCTCGGCGGCAAGCGCGGACTGCTGTTCGGCCAAGACGGCGCGCCCGGCTAGTAGTAGCAGGTCAGCCCGCAATACCACTGGTTACGGTTGCGTACGTTTTCCGTACTCGGAGAGACTGTTCCGGATCGAGGCCCGATCGCGGGCTGATTGGCCGACGTGAAGGGAACCGCATTGGGGCACTACATCGCCAACGTCCGCGATCTCGAGTTCAACCTGTTCGAGGTCCTTGACGTCGGCGCCGTCCTAGGTACCGGACGCTATAGCGAGCTCGACGCCGACACGGTCCGCACGATTCTGGCCGAAGTGGCGCGCCTGGCCGAAGGTCCAGTCGCCGAATCCTTCGCCCACGCCGACCGCAACCCACCGGTGTTCGATCCGGCCACCCACAGCATCAGCGTGTCCGACGAGTTGGTAAAGACGGTGCAAGCGATCAAAGAGGCCGAGTGGTGGCGGCTGGGTATGCCCGAGGAGATCGGCGGCATGGCCGCGCCGCCGCCGCTCACCTGGGCGGTCAATGAAATGATCTTGTGCGCCAATCCCTCCGCGTGCTTCTTCAACCTGGGCTCGGTGATGGCCAATTCGCTCTACATCGAGGGCGACGAACAACAGCGGCGATGGGCGGCAATGGGTGTGGAGCGCGGCTGGCAGGCCACCATGGTGCTCACCGAACCCGACGCCGGCTCCGATGTCGGCGCGGGCCGCGCCAAGGCCATCCAACAACCGGACGGCACCTGGCACATCGAGGGCGTCAAGCGGTTCATCTCCGGTGGCGACGTCGGCGATACCGCCGAGAACATCTTCCATCTCGTGCTGGCCCGGCCGGAAGGAGCGGGACCAGGCACCAAGGGGTTGAGCCTGTTCTATGTCCCCAACTACCTTTTCGACCCCGACACCTTGGAGCTCGGGCCCCGCAACGGCGTTTACGCCACCGGGCTGGAACACAAGATGGGTCTGAAGTCCTCCCCGACGTGCGAATTGACGTTTGGCGGCACCGACGTGCCCGCCGTTGGCTACCTGGTCGGCGGCACCCACAACGGGATCGCCCAGATGTTCACCATTATCGAACACGCTCGGATGACAATCGGCATCAAATCCGCTGGCACGTTGTCCACCGGCTATCTCAATGCGCTGGCGTATGCCAAGGAGCGGATACAAGGTGCGGATCTGACCCAGATGACGGATAAGACGGCGCCGCGGGTCACCATCATGCACCACCCCGATGTGCGCCGCAGCCTGATGACCCAAAAGGCCTACGCCGAAGGCCTACGGGCGCTGTACCTCTACGCCGCCGCGCACCAGGATGACGATGTGGCACAACGAGTTTCGGGCGCCGACCACGACATGGCGCACCGCGTCGACGATCTGCTGTTGCCCATCGTCAAAGGGGTCGGCTCAGAACGGGCCTACGAGATCCTGACCGAGTCACTGCAGACGCTGGGCGGCTCGGGCTTTCTGGTCGACTATCCCATCGAGCAGTACATCCGCGATGCCAAGATCGATTCGCTCTACGAAGGCACCACCGCAATCCAGGCCCTGGACTTCTTCTTCCGCAAGATCGTGCGCGACCACGGACAAGCCCTGCGCCATGTGACAGGCCAGATCAGTGACACCATCGACAACATTGACGAGGCGCTGAAGCCCTACGCCCAGCTACTGCAAACCGCGCTCGACGATGTCACCACAATGACGGGCACGCTGAGCGGATACTTGATGTCCGCCGCACAGCACCCCAACGACATCTACAAAGTCGGGCTGGGATCCGTGCGATACCTGCTAGCCGTCGGCGACCTGCTCATCGGCTGGCGGTTGCTCGTCCAAGCCGGCGTTGCGCGCGCCGCGTTGGCCGACGGGCCCTCGAAGAACGATGAGCCGTTCTATCGGGGCAAGATCGCGGTCGCCGCATTCTTTGCGAAGAACATGCTGCCGAAACTGACCGGAGTCCGCAGTGTCATCGAATCCATTGACCACGAGGTCATGCGTCTCTCCGAAGACGCCTTCTGACGGTGCCGTTCAGACGGTGAAGCCGAGGGCGCGTAGTTGCTCGCGCCCATCCTCGGTGATCTTGTCCGGGCCCCACGGCGGGTTCCACACCCAATTGATCCGTATCTCGTTGACCAGGCCACTACCGACCAACGCGCTGCGCGACTGGTCCTCGATCACATCGGTTAGCGGACACGCCGCCGAAGTCAACGTCATATCGATCAGCGCGACAGTTCCTTCGTCGCCTTCTTCCAGGCCTAGACCGTAGACCAATCCCAGGTCAACGACGTTGATCCCGAGCTCCGGGTCGACGACGTCGCGCATCGCCTCCTCGACATCGGCGAGCAACTCGTCGTCCGGTGCGGTGGTTTCGCTCATCCCTGACCTCCTCGAGGATGTGACTGGCCTGCACTGAGCGCATCACTTTCCACGCTAGCTTGGGCCAGCGCATCCTTAAACGCCATCCATCCGAGCAGCGCGCACTTCACCCGCGCCGGGTACTTGGCTACCCCGGCGAACGCGACCCCGTCACCCAGGACTTCTTCGTCTCCTTCGACCGCTCCGCGCGAGGACACCATTTCAGTAAACGCCGTGATGGTCTTCAGCGCCTCAGGAACGCTCTGACCGATCACCTGCTGGGTGAGCACCGACGTCGACGCCTGGCTGATCGAACAACCTTGCCCGTCATAAGAAACGTCTGCGACGATCGCACCGTCGTCGGATAACGCGACCCGCAGGGTGATCTCATCACCGCAGATCGGGTTCACGTGGTACACCTGCGCGCCGTACGGCTCCCGCAGCCCCCTATGCTGCGGGTGCTTGTAGTGGTCAAGGATCACGTCCTGATAGATCTGCTCCAGGCGCAACTTCAGGCTCTCCCAAAGAAATCCAGGGAGCGCCGCACACCGGCCACCAACCGGTCCACCTCGTCGGCGGTGTTGTACACCGCGAACGACGCCCGCGCCGTGGCGGCCAGGTGAAACCTGCGGTGCAGCGGCAACGCACAGTGATGCCCGACCCGAACTGCGACGCCGTCGTCGTCGAGCACCTGACCGACGTCATGCGCGTGCACGCCGTCGACGACGAACGAGACTGGCGATCCACGGTTTTCCATCGATGTGGGCCCGATGATGCGGACTGCCTCGATTCCGGATAGGCCCTCGATGGTCGCGGCAACCAGCTCGCGTTCGTGGGCTTCGACGGCGTCCATCCCGATGGATCCCAAATAGCGTACCGCGGCGGCCAACCCGACCACCTGGGAGGTCATCGGAGTACCGGCCTCGAACCGTTGCGGCGCCGGGGCGTACGTGGTGGCCTCCATGGTCACCGTTTCGATCATCGAACCACCGGTGAGGAAAGGCGGCATCTGTGCCAGAAGTTCACGACGCCCGTACAGTGCACCGATTCCATTGGGGCCCAACATTTTATGACCCGAGAACGCGGCGAAGTCAACATCGAGCCCGTGCAGGTCGACCGGCTGATGTGGCACCGACTGGCAGGCGTCCAGCACGGTCAGCGCACCCACGTCCTTAGCGCGGGAGACCAATTCACGCACCGGCGTCACTGCACCCGTCACATTCGAGTGATGGGTGAACGCAACGACTTTGACGCGCTCGTCGAGTTGCAGTGAGTCCAGGTCGATATGGCCGTTGTCAGTGACGCCATACCAGCGCAACGTGGCACCGGTGCGCCGGGCGAGCTCCTGCCACGGGATCAGGTTGGCGTGGTGCTCGAGTTCCGTGGTGACAATAACGTCGCCGTGGCCGACTGCCTGCCCGAAACGGTTGTCCCCCAGCACATATGACACCAAGTTGAGCGCCTCGGTGGCGTTCTTGGTGAACACCAACTCGTCGGCGTCAGCACCGACGAACGACGCGACGTCGGCGCGGCCCTGCTCGTAGGCGTCGGTGGCCTCCTCCATCAGCTGGTGGGCACCCCGATGCACGGCGCCGTTGGACAAGGCCAGGAACTCGCGCTCGGCATCAAGCACCTGCAGAGGCCGCTGTGATGTCGCCCCGGAGTCCAGGTACGCCAACTGATTTCCGCTGCGCATGACCCGCTTCAGTATCGGAAAATCGGCGCGGATCGCCGAAAGGTCGAGCGGGGTCACCGAGGTGGTCATGGCTAGGCGCCCGTTGCCGCCGCTTGATGGGGGGAGAAGCGTACGTAGCCGTTCTGATCAAGTTCGTCGGCCAGCTCCGAACCACCGGATTCGACGATGCGCCCGCCGACGAACACGTGCACATGCTCTGGATGGATGTAACGCAGGATGCGGGTGTAGTGGGTGATCAACAGGATGCCGCCGTGCACGGAGTCCGCATAGCGGTTCACACCGTCGCTGACCACGCGCAGCGCGTCGACGTCCAGGCCGGAATCGGTCTCGTCCAAGATGGCGATCTTCGGCTTGAGCAGTTCAAGCTGCAGGATCTCGTGGCGCTTCTTCTCACCACCGGAGAAGCCCTCGTTGACACTTCGCTCGGCGAACGCCGGGTCGATGTTGAGGTCGGCCATCGCGGCCTTCACCTCTTTCACCCAGTGCCGCAGCTTCGGCGGTTCGCCCCGGACGGCGGTCGCCGCTGACCGCAGAAAGTTCGACATTGAGACGCCGGGTACCTCGACGGGATACTGCATGGCCAGAAACAGTCCAGCCCGGGCGCGCTCGTCGATGCTCATGGCCAACACGTCCGCACCGTCCAGCGTGATGGACCCCGAAGTCACCTGGTATTTGGGATGCCCTGCGATGGCGTATGACAGCGTGGACTTGCCGGAGCCGTTGGGGCCCATCAAGGCATGTGTCTCACCGGATCTCACGGTGAGGTCGACGCCCCTAAGGATGGGGATCTCGCGCTCCCCGTCGGCGGCGTTCGGGTTCTCGACGCTGACGTGCAGGTCTTTGATAGTCAATGTGGTCATGAGGCTGCTGTTTTTTCCGTCTTTTCCGTTGTTTTGGTTTCCGTGATGGCCAGTTCGTGTTCGATGGCTGCGGTCAGGCGCTCGCGTACCTCGGGGACGGCGATCTTGGCGATGATCTCGCCGAAAAAGCCGCGTACCACCAGCCGGCGGGCCAGCTCTTCCGGGATACCGCGGGAGCGCAGGTAGAACAATTGCTCGTCGTCAAAACGGCCGGTGGCGCTGGCATGTCCGGCGCCGGCGATCTCACCGGTCTCAATCTCGAGGTTGGGCACCGAGTCGGCACGCGCACCATCGGTGAGCACCAGATTGCGGTTCACCTCGAAGGTGTCGGTACCGGTGGCCTCGGCGCGGATTAGGACGTCGCCCACCCAGACCGTGTGTGCGTCGGGCAACGACGAAGCCGGATCTCCTTGCAGCGCACCCTTGTACAGCACGTTCGACTTGCAGTCGGGGTGAGCGTGGTCAACCAACAACCGCGACTCGAGGTGCTGGCCGTCATCTGCGAAGTACAGGCCCAGCAGTTCGGCATCCCCACCGGGACCGGAGAAACGCACGTTGGCCGACATCCGCACCACCTCGCCGCCCAACGTGACGGTGACGTGTCGCAGCACCGCGTCCTTGCCGAGCCGGGCGTGGTGCGCGCTGAGGTGGACCACGTCGTCGGCCCAGTCGGTGATCCACACGACCGTGAGCCGGGCAGCGTCGTCGACAATGAATTCGACATTGTCGGCGTAGGTTCCGCTGCCCCGGTTGTCGACGACTACGACCGCCTCGGCCAGCTCCTCGACGCGGATCTGCAGGTGCCCGTAGGCAACCGCGCCCGCGCCGGGACCGGTGATGGCGACGTTCACCGGCTCGGTGATCTGGGTGTCTCGGCCGACGCTGACCAGCGTCGCGGAGTTGAACGACGAAAATGCCTGAGCGGCAACACGATCAGCGGGAACACCGCCCCCTCCTAGCCGCGGGTCGCCGCGGCGCACGGTCTCGACCCGCACCCCAGGCTGCTCGCTGACGCTGATCTGAGCACTGCCGGTGGCCGGTGCGGATCCATCGTGCAGGCCACGCAACCGCCGCAGCGGGGTGAACCGCCAAATCTCGTCGCGGCCGTGCGGTACCTCGAAAGCGTCGACGTCGAAGGAGGCGAACAGTTCCCCCTTGTTCAGCGCGGTCAGTGAGGATCCCTCGACAGTTGTTGTGTCAGAGGTCATCCGACCGCGCCCTCCATCTGCAGCTCGATCAGCCGGTTGAGTTCCAGCGCATACTCCATCGGCAGCTCCTTGGCGATCGGCTCGACAAAGCCGCGCACCACCATCGCCATCGCCTCGTCCTCGGTCAGCCCGCGGCTCATCAGGTAGAACAGCTGGTTCTCACTGACCTTCGACACGGTGGCCTCGTGGCCCATGGTGACGTCGTCCTCACGGATGTCGACGTATGGGTAGGTGTCGCTGCGGCTGACCGTATCGACCAACAACGCATCGCACTTCACACTCGAACGCGACCCGTGTGCGCCCTTGTTCACCTGCACCAACCCGCGGTAGGACGTGCGGCCGCCGCCGCGCGCCACCGACTTGGACACAATGTTGCTCGACGTGTTCGGGGCCAGGTGCAGCATCTTGGCGCCGGTGTCCTGGTGCTGGTCTTCGCCGGCGAAAGCCACCGACAGCACCTCGCCCTTGGCGTGCTCACCGGTCATCCAGACTGCCGGATACTTCATGGTCACCTTGGACCCGATGTTGCCGTCGACCCACTCCATGGTGGCGCCGGCTTCGGCACGAGCGCGCTTGGTAACCAGGTTGTAGACGTTGTTCGACCAGTTCTGAATCGTGGTGTAACGGCAACGGCCGCCCGGCTTTACGATGATCTCCACGACCGCCGAATGCAGCGAGTCCGACTTGTAAATGGGAGCCGTGCAGCCCTCCACATAGTGAACGTAGGCGTTCTCATCGACGATGATCAGCGTGCGCTCGAACTGGCCCATGTTCTCGGTGTTGATCCGGAAGTAGGCCTGCAGCGGGATGTCGACGTGCACACCCGGCGGAACGTATATGAAGCTGCCGCCACTCCAAACTGCTGTATTCAACGCAGAAAACTTATTGTCGCCAGCAGGAATTACCGTTCCGAAATATTGCTTAAATATGTCCTCGTGTTCCCGCAAACCAGTATCAGTGTCTAAGAATATGACACCTTGAGCCTCTAGATCCTCCCTGATCTGGTGATAAACCACTTCGGATTCGTACTGGGCCGCTACACCAGCAACCAGACGCTGCTTTTCAGCTTCCGGAATTCCAAGTCGGTCGTAGGTATTTCTAATGTCATCCGGCAAATCATCCCAGCTCGTGGCCTGCTTTTCGGTGGAGCGCACGAAGTACTTGATGTTGTCGAAGTCGATGCCCTCGAGGTTGGACCCCCAGCGCGGCATCGGCTTGCGCTCGAAGATGCGCAGCGCTTTCAGCCGAGATTGCAGCATCCACTCGGGCTCATTCTTTTTCGCGGAGATGTCGCGCACCACCGCCTCGGAGAGCCCGCGCTGCGCGCTGGCGCCTGCGGTGTCGGAGTCCGCCCAACCGTAGCCGTACCTGCCCAGCGAAGCGATCGCTTCTTCCTGGGTCAAAGATTCGACGGTCTTGGACGCTTCTGGCGTGAGTGTCATCGAGACGCTCCTTTGGTGCTCGTGGTGGGTGGACGCGGGCTGGGCGCCGGAGAAAGGGGTACGTGGGTGGTACAGGCGCAATCTCCGTTGACGATGGTCGCCAACCGCTGGACGTGGGTGCCCAGCACCGCGGCCATGGCCTGCTGCTCGGTCTCGCACAACTCTGGGAATTCCTCGGCGACATGGGATACCGGGCAATGATGCTGGCAGATTTGCACACCGTGGATCGGTCCGCCGACCCGGGTAGTGGTGGCGACGTAGCCCGCTTGCGTGAGCGCACTGGCGATCCGTTCGGCGGCCGCCTCGAGCGCCGCATCGTCGGCACTGTCGGCCGCCTCGACGCCGGCCAAGATCGAATCGATACGCCGCCGGGCAAACGTGCGCACCGCATCCTCACCGCCGATTTCTCGCAGCTGCCGCATGGCTGCCGATGCCAAGTCGTCGTAGGAATGGTCGAGCTTGGCCCGGCCAGCCGCGGTCAACCGGTACCGCTTTGCCGGCCGCCCGCGTCCCACCTGCTGCCATGTCGCAGCCGCCACGGATTCGGCGTCGCCCGCTTCGTTCAGCGCATCGAGATGCCGCCGCACGCCGGCGGCCGATATGCCCAGCCGATCGCCAATCTCGCCGGCGGTGATCGATCCCGACTCCAACAGCAGCCGCACGATGGCGCGCCGGGTGTGACCATCCGACCCGGCAGCTGCGGCTGCCGGGCCCGCTGCGACCGCAGGGCGGGAACCCAGCTCGGACGGGATTTTCACAACACCAGTGTGACGCAATTCCGGGAATCGGTCTAGCAAGGGTGCCCTCTGTGCAGGGTTGCGCTGGTCACACTCTGCCACGCGGCCCGCCTCGTCGCCGGGACCGAACCCGACCGCCCCGCTCCTCGGGCGGGCCGCGTCCCGCGGCCCGCCTCGTCGCCGGGACCGAACCCGACCGCCCCGCTCCTCGGGCGGGCCGCGTCCCGCGGCCCGCCTCGTCGCCGGGGCTAGGCTGCTCTGATGGCAGCCCGCCACCACACGCTGAGCTCCTCGATCGCCAGCTTGCACGGCGACGAGCAGGCGGTGGGTTCGCCGCTGAACGTTACCGAACTCACCGCACTTCAGCGCACCCGCCTGTTCGGGGCCACCGGCACGGTCCTGATGGCCATCGGCGCCCTGGGTGCCGGGGCCAGACCCGTCGTCCAAGACCCCACCTTCGGGGTGCGGCTGCTCAATCTGCCGTCGCGAATCCAGACGGTGTCCCTGACGATGACCACGACCGGGGCGGTCATGATGGCGCTGGCCTGGTTGATGCTCGGCCGGTTCGCGCTGGGCAAGAGACGGATGTCGCGCGGCGAGCTGGACCGCACCCTGCTGCTGTGGATACTGCCGCTGTTAATCGCACCACCGATGTACAGCAAGGATGTGTACTCTTACCTGGCTCAGAGCCAGATCTCACGAGAGGGGCTCGACCCGTACACGGTGGGTCCGGCGTCCGGGTTGGGTCTGGGCCACGTGTTCACGCTGTCGGTTCCGAGCCTGTGGCGGGAAACACCGGCGCCTTACGGTCCGCTGTTCTTGTGGATCGGGCGCGGAATCTCATCCCTGACCGGCGAGAACATCGTCGCTGCCGTGCTCTGCCACCGGCTTGTGGTATTGATCGGGGTAGCCCTGATCGTGTGGGCCACCCCAAGGCTGGCTCAGCGCTGCGGCGTCGCCGAGGTCAGCGCACTATGGCTAGGCGCGGCCAATCCGCTGCTGATCATGCATCTGGTCGCCGGCATCCACAACGAAGCAGTCATGCTCGGACTGATGCTGACAGGCGTCGAATTCGCGCTGCGTGGCCTTGATTTGGCGAACGCCCCGCGACTGCTGCCCACATCCTGGCGACCCCACGCGAGCTGGGAACCGCTGGGCATGCTGGCGGCGGGTTCGATCCTGATCACGCTGTCGTCGCAGGTGAAACTCCCCTCGCTGCTGGCGATGGGCTTCGTCACGACGGCGCTGGCATACCGCTGGGGCGGTACCCTACGAGCGCTGCTGCTCGCCGGTGCCGCGATGACGGGTTTGACACTGGCGGTGATGGCCATCGTCGGCTGGGCAAGTGGGCTCGGATTCGGCTGGATCTACACGCTGGGCACCGCCAACGTGGTGCGCAGCTGGATGTCACCGCCAACACTGCTGGCCCTGGGCACCGGGCAAGTTGGCATTCTGCTGGGCCTGGGTGATCACACCACCGCCGTGTTGTCGCTGACCCGTGCCAGCGGCGTACTGATCATCATGGTGATGGTCTGCTGGCTGTTACTAGCCGTGCTCCGCGGCCGGCTGCATCCGGTCGGCGGCCTCGGCGTCGCGCTGGCCATCACCGTACTGCTGTTTCCCGTCGTGCAACCGTGGTACCTGCTGTGGGCCATCACTCCGTTGGCCGCGTGGGCTACCCGACCGGGATTCCGGGTGGCGGCAATCGCGGTCACCCTTATTGTCGGTATCTTCGGGCCGACTGCCAATGGCGACCGGTTCGCGCTGTTCCAGATTGTGGACGCCACCTTGGCTAGTGCCATCATCGTGGTGGTACTCATTGCCCTGACGTACACCCGGTTAGCCTGGCGGCCGCTGCCCGCCGAGGACGGCCAAGACGAAGATGGCCAACCACTGAAAGAGGTAGCGCCGGTCCCCGAGACCCCACCGAGTCCCGCGACCCGGCGGGCCACCCCCAGTCGCAAGGCGGCGCCCGACGCCTACGCTGACTCCACGTGAGCTCGGCCGCCAAAGTGTTCGCCAAAGACCCCGTAGTGATGCGGCTACGCGGAGTATGCAAGCGATACGGGTCGCTCACTGCCGTTTCCAACCTCGATCTCGACGTGCATGCCGCCGAAGTGCTGGCGCTGCTGGGCCCCAACGGCGCGGGCAAGACCACGACCGTCGAGATGTGCGAGGGCTTCGTCCGCCCAGACGCCGGCACGATCGAGGTGCTCGGACTGGACCCAGTCACCGATAACGCACGCCTGCGCGCACGCATCGGCGTGATGCTGCAAGGTGGCGGCGGCTACCCGGCCGCACGCGCGGGCGAAATGCTGGACCTGGTCGCCTCCTACGCCGCCGACCCGCTGGACCCGCAATGGCTGCTGGAGACCTTGGGTCTCACCGACGCCGCCCGCACTACTTATCGACGGCTCTCCGGCGGGCAGCAGCAACGGCTTGCGCTGGCCTGCGCGCTGGTCGGGCGTCCCGAGCTGGTGTTTCTCGACGAACCGACCGCGGGTATGGATGCCCATGCCCGGCTGCTGGTGTGGGAGCTGATCGACGCGCTGCGCCGCGATGGCGTGACCGTCGTGCTGACCACGCATCAACTCAAGGAGGCCGAAGAGCTCGCCGATCGGTTGGTGATCATCGACCACGGAGTGACGGTGGCCGCGGGGACGCCTGCGGAACTGATGCGCAGCGGCGCCAAAGACCAGTTGCGGTTCACCGCGCCGCCGCGCCTCGACCTGTCCCTGTTGGCCTGCGCGCTGCCCGAGGAGTACCAGACCACCGAGGTGGCCCCGGGCGAGTACCTGGTCGAAGGCCCGGTTGACCCGCAGGTGCTGGCAACGGTCACCGCGTGGTGCGCGCAAATCAACGTGCTAGCCACCGACATGCGCGTCGAGCAACGCAGCCTCGAGGATGTGTTCCTCGATCTCACCGGCAGGAAGTTGCGGCAATGACACAAACCAACGGGCCCCTCTTCCCCACCGGCACCTTTAGCCCGGACCCACGCCCAAGTGCCGTCCACCGGATGCTTTCGGCACAGTTCAGCCTGGAATTGAAGCTGCTGTTACGCAACGGCGAACAACTGCTATTGACCATGTTCATCCCGATAACCTTGCTGATCGGGATGACACTGCTACCGCTGGGTTCGTTCGGCCACAACCGAGCCGCCACCTTCGTCCCGGTCATCATGGCGCTCGCGGTGATCTCCACCGCATTCACCGGGCAGGCCATCGCGGTAGCGTTCGATCGCCGCTACGGCGCACTCAAAAGACTCGGGGCTACCCCACTGCCCGTTTGGGGAATCATCGCCGGCAAGTCGCTTGCAGTGGTCGCCGTGGTGTTCTTACAGGCAATCATGTTGGGCGCCATCGGCTTTGCACTCGGCTGGCGACCAACGCTGGCCGCCCTGACGTTGGGTGCGGGGATTATCGCGCTGGGCACCGCGGGTTTTGCGGCCCTGGGTTTGTTACTTGGGGGCACCTTGCGGGCCGAGATCGTCCTGGCGGTCGCCAACCTGATGTGGTTCGTGTTCGCCGGATTCGGCGCGCTGACGCTGGAAACCGACGTGATCCCGACGGTCGTCCGGTGGGCAGCGCGGATCACCCCGTCGGGCGCGCTCACCGAGGCGCTGTCACAGGCCATGACCTTGTCGGTGGACTGGTTCGGGGTCGTCGTCCTGGCAGCCTGGGGAGCGCTGGCCGCGCTGGCGGCGCTGCGCTGGTTCCGGTTCACCTAACCGGCCGCCGAGCACCCCGACAGCGCATCAAGCACAAGACACGCCATCTGTGCGTGGGTGCAGTTTCAGTGCGGGCGACCGTACTACAACGTGTAGTTTTCGGTGCCTTACGATCGGGCGATGCCCGTTGGACGAGCGCTGTTGCGGTTGGTGGACCTGCTCCCCGACCCCAGTCTGCGTATCCAGCGGATCCTTGCCGCGGCCGTCATCCTCACCCAGGGTGGTATCGCCGTCACCGGCGCGATCGTCCGCGTCACCGCATCGGGATTGGGTTGCCCGACCTGGCCGCAGTGCTTTCCGGGCAGCTTCACCCCGGTCGCAGTCGCCGAGGTGCCGCGAATCCATCAGGCCGTGGAGTTCGGCAACCGGATGATCACCTTGGCGGTGATCATCACCGCGGCGCTGGCCGTACTGGCTGTCACCCGGGCGCGCCGACGTGCCGAGGTCCTGGTCTATGCGTGGCTGATGCCCGCATCGACGGTGGTGCAGGCAGTGATCGGTGGCATCACCGTGCTCACCGGGCTGCTGTGGTGGACGGTAGCCATCCACCTGCTGGCATCCATGACGATGGTGTGGCTGGCGGTCTTGCTCTACGTCAAGATCGGTGAGCCCGACGATTCAGTGGTGCGCGAGCGGGTGGCCCGACCCCTGCGGACGCTGACGGCATTGAGCGCGCTGAACCTGGGAGCAGTGCTGGTGACGGGCACGCTGGTAACCGCAGCCGGCCCGCATGCGGGTGACCGGAGCGCCAGCCGCACAGTGCCACGGCTGAAAGTCGAGGTCACCACCCTGGTGCACATGCATTCCTCGCTGCTGATCGCCTATCTCGCGCTTTTGGTCGGGTTGGGCTTCGGACTTCTTGCCGTCGGCGCCGCCCGGGCGATTCTGGTTCGACTCGCCGTGTTGCTCGCGCTGGTTTTCGCCCAAGCCGCCGTCGGCACCACGCAATACTTCACCGGCGTGCCCGCCGCCCTGGTCGCCATTCACGTCGCCGGCGCCGCGGCGTGTACGGCGGCTACCGCGGCGCTATGGGCGTCGATGCGCGACGGGATGGCGCGTACCAGCCGCGTTGGTGGCGCGAACGTTGACGGCCCACCTGACGACTGAATTCGCCTGCCGCAGAGCAGTTATCCGCGATCGGCGCGTGCTTTGTCAGCGCCACCGTAGCCACGCGCCAGCCAACATGCGCCGACCTGTAACCGTCAACGACAAACTTGATGGGCGAGACGAGAATGCTCACCTTGGGCGGAAATCGCTTTCAGCCGCCCAGCTCATGGTGCGGATCCGACTCGGACTCAATGTCGAAGTCCCGATCCGGGCGCTGCTCCAAGCGCACCATAGCCAGACTGGCCGCACGGATCAGCTCAGCACCCGATCAATGAAACCGTTCGGCGGCTGTTTCGCTGGCCCGCGCTTGCAGCGGTTGGCTCAGTCATGCTCCGGTGCCCAAATTGGCCATTTTCTAGTGCAATATTCGGTTACGTCACCGTAGGTAGACTCTTTCTCCGCTAATCGGTTGACACGAATTGCCCATGCACGCGAATGGCAGTGAGGCGAGAGGGCGTGAGTTGGTGTGCGGCTTCGCGGAAGTCGGATTTCCGTGCAGCACAAGTAGGCAACCTGATCGTGTTGTGTGAGAGGCAACTTTCGTACCATATGGCCGATGTCCAACTTGTTGACACGCGGCAGGTTCCATTCTGAGCGTGGCAGAATGTGCGACTTGCACATGATTACCCCCGTAGGGTACTAAGGTTGGAAGTCCAATTTCGACGGTGCATTCCGCTCCCATTGACTTAACGGAGCCCTGTCGAGGCTCATGCGACCAGCGCCCAGCACGATTTGGCTAGGCGCTGTATGCGTACGGCCTTGCTCGGATTCGTTGCACTGAAGGAAATTCGCTCTCGAGGCACGCATAAGCCTCCCGCTCGTAGCGGGCTGGTCGCGGAAAGGAGGTATCGGTTTATGACGATGCCGGTGTGGGCAGCGTTTCCGCCGGAGGTTCACTCGGGGTTGCTCAGGGGCGGCCCAGGGGCAGAGTCCATGTTGGCCGCATCGTCGCAGTGCACCGCGTTGAGTGTCGAATATGCCTTGGCAGCAGGAGAACTCACTGCATTGCTAGATGCGGTACATGCCGGGGTGTGGCAGGGTCCTAGCGCCGAAGCCTATGCGGCTGCCTATTTGCCGTATGTCGCATGGCTGATAGAGACGAGCTGCGGGTACGCCGAACTGGCCGCTAGCCATTCGGTCACCGCTGGGGCCTACGTCGGTGCACTTGCCGACATGCCGACGCTGGAAGAGCTGGCTACTAACCACGCTGTCCACGAGGTGCTGTGCGCAACAAACTTCTTTGGAATCAACACCATTCCGATTGTCATCAATGAAACTGACTATGCTCGGATGTGGGTACAAGCCGCCGTCGTGATGGACATTTACCAGGCGGAATCGACTGCGGCGTCGGCCGCGGCGCGGCCCGCGACACCAGCACCACCCATCATCAAAACTCCTCTCCCACAGAACGTCTTCGGCCCGGCTCCGCCACCGCCCCCGCCGCCACCCGGTGGCATATGGGACTGGATCTTTTGGATCTACACGCAGATCTACTGGATCATCGACTGGATCACGGTGAACCTTCTACAGGGGGTCTTCTGGCTCTGGGAGACGATCGTGGTAACGATCGGTCCGCTGCTCACGTTTCTGGGTGGCTTACTGTTTCAGCTCGGCTCGCTGATACTTCAGGCGATAGTGGCGGTCCTCATCCCACTGATCGCACTACTCCAAAATCTGATTCCGGCGCTGCTGGCCCTGTTGTCTGACTTGTTGTCCGCACTCTCGAGCAATATCGTGCTCATCGCGGCGGCGGTCGGAGTGTCGATTCCAGTCGCCAGCGCCGGCGCGTTGGCGGTCGGAGGGCTGGCCGCCTCGATCACGTTGCCAGTGGGCCTACCCACTTCTATCGGCGGGGGGCTCGATCATATGTCGCGGACGGGCCAAAGCCCGACCAGTGGCGGTGGTGAGGTGCTGGTGCGAAGCGTTTGCTCGAGCGGACCCGCGGCCGAGGCATCGGCGCCGAGCAGCGACACGGGAGCCCCGGATGCTGCTCCGCCAGCTGAGCCATTGCATGCTCGGGTGGTAGAGCCGCAGTCGTTCGAGCGTTCGGCTATGACGGGTTTTGCTGGAACGGCGGCGAAGGATTTTGCTACACAACCGAAGGGACTGTCAGCCGTACGCGGTCACGGATTTGGCAATCGCCCACATGTGCCGGTGCTGCCTGCCACCTGGAATCCGGGTTTGCTGAGCGCAGCGAAGTAGTGCGGCAGCCTAGATCGGGGCATGCGCGGGTGGGCGTGATCTTGACGAACCGCCGCGACCCACTTGACCGCTTCGCGGCGCTATGGGCGGGCCCGTTATGGGCCTCGGTGCGAGAGCGGGCCCAGTCCCAACCGCTGCAACGCCGACTCCACGCACAGCGCGAAGTCGCGCTGGACGACATCGCGGGTGTCGGCGTCCAACCACTGCCAACCCAGCGACGGGTCCACCAATTGCAGTTCCAGCAGTCGGGGATCTCGGCTTCCACCGATCACGTGGGCCCGCGCGTAAAGCACGTCGCCGGGATCGACGCCCACCTGGGCGGTTGCGGCGGCCAGCGCGGCCGCACCCACGTCCCAGGTTTCGAAGTCGGGCTCCGCCGGCCGCAAAGTGTCAGCCTGTTCGATGAACGCGTGTGACGGCTCGCCGCCGAGGAAGACCAGCACGGTTTCGACAGCAGGACCACCGGGCTGAACGAGGACCGCATGGCCGGCTGCGTGCAGCCGCGCGACGAACTCCGCTGCGAACCGGGCGTTGCAACGCCGTGTCCCGGTACCGACAGTCGGACCGACGAAGACCTGACCCTTACGTGGCAGCCGAACCTGTTCTCCTGGCGCGTACACCTCGCCGGGCACCGTCGGCACCCCTCGATCAGCCAGGTCGCTCAAGTAGCGTCGGTCGACATTCCAGGCCACCACCGAACGCGCGTTGAGCACATTGGCCACGCGGGTGGTCCAGGACAAGAACTCGTCGAGCCGCCGGGCGTAATCACGGGTCGCTCGCAATATCACCAGATCCGCGTGGACGACCTCGGGATCGTCCCAAGCCAACCAACGGGCGTGCAACCCACGGTGCCGCAGCGCGTTAACCAGCCCGGCGTCGTCGCCGTCACCGGTGGGCTGCTGCGGCCAGCCGGCCAAAACGACGCGCGGATGGAAGACGTCCGGACGAGCGAGCTTCATGCCCGGGCATGATAGCCACATGCACGCGATCGAAGTCAATGAAACCGGCGGCCCTGATGTATTGCGCTACGTCGACAAGCCGCAACCCCAACCCGGCCACGGCGACCTGCGGATCGAGGCCGAGGCCATCGGCGTCAACTTCATCGACACCTACTTCCGCTCCGGGCAATATCCGCGCGAACTGCCGTTCGTCATCGGCTCCGAGGTGTGCGGCACGGTGGTAGCCACCGGCCCAGCAGCCACGGCAGCCGACACCGGCGGCATCGTCGTGGGCGACCGAGTGGTCAGCGCGTCAGCCAACGGCTCCTACGCCGAATTCTGCATTGCACCAGCATCTTTGACCGCGAAGGTGCCCGATGGCATCACATCCGAGGTGGCGGCTTCGGCGCTATTGAAGGGTCTGACCGCGCACTACCTGCTGAAGTCGGTGTATCAGGTGCAGCGTGGCGACTCCGTCTTGGTGCATGCCGGCGCCGGCGGCGTGGGGCTGATTCTGACGCAGTGGGCCACTCACCTTGGGGTGCGGGTGATCACCACCGTCTCGACCCCGGAGAAGGCCAAGCTGTCCAGGGATGCCGGTGCGATCGAGGTTCTCGACTACCCCGAGGACACCTGGCAGTTCGCCGGCAAGATTCGTGAGCTGACCGGCGGCGCCGGTGTGCAAGCCGTGTACGACGGTGTGGGCGCCACCACCTTCGACGCCAGCCTGGCCAGCCTGGCCGTCCGCGGGACACTGGCACTGTTCGGCGCAGCCAGCGGTCCCGTTCCGCCTCTCGATCCACAGCGCCTCAACGCGGCCGGGTCGGTGTACCTCACCCGTCCATCGCTGTTCCACTTCATCCGCACCGGTGCGGAGTTCAGCTGGCGGGCCGCCGAGCTGTTCGACGCGATCGGCAGCGGGGTGGTCACCGTAGCGGTCGGCGGACGCTATCCGCTAGCCGATGCCGCGCGTGCCCACCAGGACCTGGAGGCCCGCAAGACGACCGGCTCGGTCGTGCTGCTGCCATAGGGTGCCAGCCGGTGCTGTGCTGTCGCTAGGGCGCGGTGGTAACGCTCGGCAATGGCTTTGCCGCGGTATCGCGGGTTTGCCTCTCGCGCCACTGCTGGGCTTCGAGTGCGACGGCAACGTGAACCGTGGTGTCGGTAAGGGGTCGGGGCAGGAGTCGTTGCGCGGTCTCGAGCCGGTTCATCAACGTGTTGCGGTGGGTGTAGAGCAGTCTCGCGGCGCGAGAGACGTTGCACCCTTGGTTGATGAGCGTCAACAACATGGTTTTCAGGGCCGGGCTGGCCGACTCGAGGTCTCCGAGTGTGTTTTTGATGAAGTCGTCTGCACCGTCGGGGTTTTCGGTGAGCAACGCGACCATCTCGACGTCGGTGAAGAACGCGATTCGGTGGGGTGATCGTAGCCGGATCAACATGCGAGCGGTGGTGAGTGCATCTCGGTGGCTGCGCCGGAATCCGTCGATTCCCGGCGCGGTGGTCCCGACGGCGATGCGCGCGTCGGGGACTTGGTGGAGCACCTCGTGAATCGGATCGATGTCGAACGAATCGGCGTCTTTCACCCACACCCAGCGAGTCGCGGCGCTGGCAACCACGACCAGTGGGTGTGGGCATCCGGCAGCATGGCCGAATGCCTCGGCGACTCGGTCGAGGTGGCTGTGGTCGCCTTGGAGCCGGTCGCCCCAATGATGGCGGCGCTATGGGATCGGTCGAGTGGGTAGCCCAATCGCGATTCGGCGTGCTCACGGCCGATCGGGGCACCGTCGATGAGCAGCTCGACAATCTTGGCGCGTTCGGCGGGAAAGTCGCGAGCGAGCTCATCGCGTACCAATTGCATATGACTAGTGAGGCCCGCGAGGGTGGTGTCGACGAACTCGTTGGCCGTCCGAAATGGCACGTCGAGTAGCTCGCGTAGCTCATGGGGGTCGGAGGTCAGTCCGAACGCGATATCCGTCCAGCGCCGCCAGGCCATGTTCTGTCCAATGCGGTAGACGTCGAGGGCCAACGAATCCAGGCCGAGGCGCACCAGATCACGGGCCATGCGCAGCGGTTCCGGGCCGAGATTCGGCGGCACCGGAGCGCCGGGAGCTCATGTGCCCGCGGTGAGGGTTCCCGCGACTCCACGAACCAGATACTAAGCGAAATGTGCACTGTGCACATCCAATTCGCGCTGGTTATGGGGATTTTGACGTTGGATCGTCGCGGGGCGGGCGGGACCATGCTCCGGCGGCAGGTGTCACCGGGCATGGGCCAAGGCTTTACCGGGAGGTTTCCGATGTCGTTTATGAGCGTGGTGCCGGAGGTGGTGCTGGCGGCGGCCGAGGACGAGGTGTCGCTAACGATCGCGGCATTGTTTGGCGTGCACGGCCAGCAGTTTTAGATTGGTTCTGCGCTGGCAACTACACCGGGTTTGAGGGTCCCGGGCGCTTGGCGCTCGATCAGAGCAACGTGGGCAGCGCGATCACCGAATCGACCGCCAACGCGCAGAACACCAGCGCCAGGTAGTTGTTCGACTGCAGGAACAGCCGCAGCGGCTTGACCGGCTCGCCGGCGCGCACCCCCGCGTAGAGCTGATGAGCCATCGCGAGGAACCACACCCCGGCCACGAAGGCCACCGCCGCGTAGAGCCAACCCGTGGCCACGGCCAGCACCAGCGTCGCCCCCACCGTCAGCCAGGTGTAGATCAGAATTTGCTTGGTGACCTGACGTTCGGTGGCCACCGCCGGCAGCATCGGCACGCCCGCCGCTTTGTAGTCCTCCTTGTACCGCATCGCCAACGCCCAGGTGTGCGGGGGCGTCCACAGGAAGATGATCGCGAACATCGCCAGCGCCGGCCACCCAATGGTGCCGGTGATGGCCGACCAGCCGATCATCACCGGCATGCACCCGGCCGCCCCACCCCACACCACGTTTTGCGACGTGCGGCGCTTGAGCAGGAGCGTGTACACGAACACATAGAACGTGATGGTGGCCAGCGCCAGCAGCCCCGACAGCAGGTTGGTGGTCCACCACAGCCAGAAGAACGAGCCCACACTCAACACCAGCCCGAGCACCAGGGCGTTCCGCCTCGGCACCGCGGCGCGGGCCAGCGGCCGTCGCGCCGTGCGCTTCATCACCTTGTCGATATCTGCATCGGCCACACAGTTGAGCGTGTTGGCGCCACCGGCGGCCATCATGCCGCCGATGAGCGTGTTGAGCATGAGCAACGGATGAACGGCGCCGCGGTCGGCCAACAGCATCGCCGGTATCGCGGTGACCAGCAGCAGCTCAATGACCCGCGGCTTAGTCAACGCCAGGTAAGCCAAGACGGCGCCGACTGCCCGGCCAGGTGTCCGGCTCGGCGCGACGCGCCCGCCAACGCTCACGCAA
Source organism: Mycobacterium decipiens (assembly GCF_963853665.1). Taxonomy (NCBI): domain Bacteria; kingdom Bacillati; phylum Actinomycetota; class Actinomycetes; order Mycobacteriales; family Mycobacteriaceae; genus Mycobacterium; species Mycobacterium decipiens. Next base: position 2,172,515 of record NZ_OY970459.1, on the reverse strand, counting down.
TAACTCCTCGGGGATCGCAGCCGCGCGCAGCTTCTACTACACACGATGGTAGACGGCGTGACCGCGGCGGATGCGCCGCAGGGTCGATTCACAGCGATTCTTCCGGGATTAGCGGACTGATTGCAAAGCACGAGTACCCGACACGCTATCTTCACAGCGACCCGCCATGGGTACCCGAAATCCCGCCCTGCAAGAGCCGGCACGCCCGCACTAGGGTGAAGTGTCCGGCTCCTCACGCGGGCCGTTCCCGCCCGCATCGTCGCCAGACTAGGGTGAGGATTGATCATCTCGATGACCAAGGACTGAGCCTGTGACCACGCTCGAAGAGATCTCCACACTTACCCAACCGCGCCATCCCGACGACTGGACCGAGATCGATTCGGCTGCGGTCGACACCATCCGGGTGCTGGCCGCCGATGCCGTCCAAAAGGTCGGCAACGGTCACCCCGGAACCGCGATGAGCCTGGCCCCGTTGGCCTACACGCTGTTTCAGCGCACCATGCGCCACGATCCCAGCGATACTCACTGGCTGGGCCGCGACCGGTTCGTGCTGTCGGCCGGGCACAGCAGCCTGACCCTCTACATCCAGCTCTATCTCGGCGGCTTCGGGCTGGAACTGTCCGACATAGAGTCGCTGCGCACCTGGGGATCCAAGACACCCGGACACCCGGAGTTCAGGCACACCAGGGGCGTCGAGATCACCACCGGCCCGCTGGGCCAGGGTCTGGCGTCGGCGGTCGGGATGGCGATGGCGTCGCGCTACGAGCGCGGGTTGTTCGACCCCGACGCCGAACCGGGCGCCAGCCCCTTCGACCACTACATCTATGTAATCGCCTCCGACGGCGACATCGAGGAAGGCGTCACCTCGGAAGCGTCGTCGCTGGCCGCGGTCCAGCAGCTGGGCAACCTCATCGTGTTCTACGACCGCAACCAGATCTCCATCGAGGACGACACCAACATCGCGCTGTGCGAGGACACCGCCGCCCGCTACCGCGCCTACGGCTGGCACGTGCAGGAGGTGGAGGGCGGCGAGAACGTGGTCGGCATCGAGGAGGCCATCGCCAACGCGAAAGCCGTCACCGATCGGCCCTCGTTCATCTCGCTGCGCACCGTCATCGGCTATCCCGCGCCGAACCTGATGGACACCGGCAAGGCGCATGGTGCCGCCCTCGGTGACGACGAAGTGGCCGCCGTCAAGAAGATCCTCGGATTCGACCCGGAGAAGACGTTCGAGGTCCGTGAGGATGTCCTCACCCACACCCGCGGATTGGTCGCCCGCGGCAAAGAAGCCCACGAACGCTGGCAACCACAGTTCGAAGCGTGGGCGCAGCGCGAACCCGACCGCAAGGCGCTGCTGGACCGGTTGCTCGCCCACCAACTGCCGGACGGCTGGGACGACGACTTGCCGCATTGGGAACCCGGATCCAAGGCGCTGGCCACCCGCGCCGCGTCAGGTGCGGTGCTGTCCGCGCTAGGACCGAAACTGCCTGAGTTGTGGGGTGGTTCGGCCGACCTGGCGGGCAGCAATAACACCACGATGAAGGGGGTCGACTCCTTTGGCCCGCCCTCGATTTCGACCAAGGAATACGACGCGCACTGGTATGGCCGCACCCTGCACTTCGGTGTTCGCGAACACGCGATGGGCGCCATCCTGTCCGGCATCGTGTTACACGGCCCGACCCGGGCCTACGGGGGCACCTTCCTACAGTTCTCCGACTACATGCGCCCGGCGGTGCGGCTGGCGTCGCTGATGGACATCGACCCCATCTACGTGTGGACCCACGACTCGATCGGGCTCGGTGAGGACGGCCCGACCCATCAGCCGATCGAGCACCTCTCGGCGCTGCGCGCGATCCCCCGGCTATCGGTGGTGCGCCCGGCCGACGCCAACGAGACGGCCTACGCCTGGCGCACGATCCTGGCCCGCGGCAACGGCAGCGGGCCGGTGGGGTTGATCCTGACCCGGCAGGGTGTCCCGGTGCTGGAAGGCACCAACGCCGAGGGCGTTGCCCGGGGTGGCTACGTGCTGGACGACGGCGGCGAGCTGGAACCGGGCGAAGAACCCGACGTCATTCTGATCGGCACCGGCTCGGAGGTGCAGCTTGCGGTCGCGGCCCAGAAGTTGTTGGCGGACAACGACATCATCGCGCGGGTGGTGTCGATGCCCTGCGTTGAGTGGTTCGAGTCCCAGCCGTACGAGTACCGCGACGCCGTGCTGCCCCCGACGGTGTCGGCGCGCGTGGCCATCGAGGCCGGCGTCGCGCAATGCTGGCACAAGCTGGTCGGCGACACCGGCGAGATCGTCTCGATCGAGCACTACGGAGAATCCGCGGACCACCAGACCTTGTTCCGTGAGTACGGCTTCACCGCCGAGGCCGTGGCCGCGGCGGCGGAACGCGCACTGGACAACTGAGAAAGGGTGATTGGAGATGACCGCTCAGAACCCCAACCTGGCCGCGTTGAGTGCCGCGGGGGTATCCGTGTGGCTGGATGACTTGTCGCGGGACCGGCTGCGGTCGGGCAACCTGCAGGAGCTGATCGACACCAAGAGCGTCGTCGGCGTGACTACCAACCCGTCGATTTTCCAGAAAGCCCTCGCCGAGGGCCATGCCTACGACACCCAGATCGCGGAGTTGGCCGAGCGTGACGCCGACGTGGATGCCGCCATCCGCACCATCACCACCGACGACGTGCGCAGTGCGTGCGACGTGCTGGCGCGTGAGTGGGACGCTTCCGATGGGGTCGACGGCCGGGTGTCGATCGAAGTCGACCCGCGGTTGGCAGGCGAAACCGACAAAACCATCCTGCAGGCCATCGAGCTGTGGAAGATCGTCGACCGGCCGAATCTGTTTATCAAGATTCCGGCGACCAAGGCAGGTCTGCCGGCCATCAGCGCCGTTCTGGCGGAAGGGATTTCGGTCAACGTCACGCTGATCTTCTCCGTCGAGCGGTACCGCGAGGTGATGGACGCCTACCTGACCGGGATGACGAAGGCCCGCGAAGCCGGACACGACTTATCCAAAATCCATTCGGTGGCATCGTTTTTCGTCTCCCGGGTAGACACCGAAGTAGACAGGCGGCTGGAAATGATCGGATCTCCGGACGCTCTTACCTTGCGCGGCCAGGCCGGTGTCGCCAACGCTCGCCTGGCCTACGCCGCCTACCAGGAGGTCTTCGAAAACGGAGATCGTTATCAGGCGCTCAAGACCGACGGTGCCCGGGTACAGCGACCGCTATGGGCGTCCACCGGCGTCAAGAACCCCGACTACTCAGACACCCTCTATGTCACCGAGCTGGTCGCTCCGCACACGGTCAATACCATGCCGGAGAAGACAATTGACGCCGTTGCTGATCATGGCGTGATCAGCGGTGACCGGGTGAGCGGCACCGCTTCGGATGCCGAGCGGGTGTTCGAGTCCCTGGAGGCGATCGGGATAGACCTGGCCGACGTGTTCGCTGTCCTGGAACGCGAAGGTGTCGAGAAGTTTGTGGACTCCTGGACCGAGCTGCTGAACGAAACACAGACCCAGCTGAGCGCCGCCGCCAAATGAGCGAGGCCGGCACCCGCACCGCCAGCACCGCCCAGTGGCACAATCCGCTACGAGACAAGAGGGACAAGCGGTTACCCAGAATCGCCGGCCCGTGCGGCATGGTGATCTTCGGCGTCACCGGCGACCTGGCCCGCAAGAAGGTAATGCCGGCCGTCTATGACCTGGCCAACCGCGGCCTGCTGCCGCCCACCTTCTCCCTGGTGGGGTTTGCCCGACGGGACTGGAGCACCCAGGATTTCGGGGAGGTGGTGTACAACGCCGTCAAAGAGCACTGCCGAACACCGTTTCGGCAACAGAACTGGGACCGACTGGCCGAGGGTTTCCGTTTCGTGCCAGGCACTTTCGACGACGATGACGCATTCGCCCGACTGGCCGAGACACTGGATAAGCTCGACGCCGAGCGCGGCACCGGCGGCAATCACGCCTTCTACCTGGCGATCCCACCGAAGTCCTTCCCGGTAGTCTGCGAGCAACTGCACAGATCCGGACTGGCCCGGCCGCAGGGCGACAGGTGGAGCCGGGTGGTCATCGAGAAGCCGTTCGGCCACGACCTGGCCAGCGCACGCGCCCTGAACAAGGCGGTCAACGCTGTTTTCCCGGAGGAGGCGGTCTTCCGCATCGACCACTACCTGGGCAAAGAGACAGTGCAGAACATCCTGGCATTGCGGTTCGCCAACCAACTGTTCGACCCGATCTGGAATGCCCACTACGTCGATCACGTGCAGATCACCATGGCCGAGGACATCGGACTGGGTGGGCGGGCTGGCTACTACGACGGCATCGGCGCGGCCCGCGATGTCATCCAGAACCATCTGATGCAACTGCTGGCGCTGACCGCAATGGAAGAACCGGTCAGCTTCAACCCGTTTGCGTTGCAGACCGAGAAGATCAAGGTGCTGTCGGCAACGCACCTCGCCGAGCCGCTGGACCAGACCACCAGCCGCGGCCAGTACGCGGCCGGGTGGCAGGGCGGGGAGAAGGTGGTGGGGCTGCTGGACGAGGAGGGGTTCGCCACCGACTCCACCACCGAAACGTTCGCCGCCATCACCCTCGAGGTCGATACCCGCCGGTGGGCCGGTGTGCCGTTCTACCTGCGAACCGGAAAACGATTGGGCCGCAGGGTGACCGAGATCGCTCTGGTTTTCAAGCGCGCGCCGCATCTGCCGTTCGACGCCACGATGACCGACGAGCTCGGCACCAACGCCATGGTCATCCGGGTGCAGCCCGATGAGGGTGTCACGCTGCGGTTCGGGTCCAAGGTGCCGGGCACCGCGATGGAAGTCCGCGACGTCAACATGGACTTCTCCTACGGCTCGGCGTTCGCCGAGGAATCGCCGGAGGCCTACGAGCGGCTGATCCTCGACGTGCTGCTCGGCGAGCCATCGCTGTTTCCGGTCAATGCGGAGGTCGAATTGGCCTGGGAGATACTCGATCCGGCCCTGAACAACTGGGCGGCACACGGCAAGCCCGACCCCTATGAGGCGGGCACCTGGGGCCCGGAGTCATCGTTTCAGATGCTGCGTCGCACCGGCCGGGAATGGCGGCGGCCGTGATCGGCGCCGGCGACGATGCACAGCAGAGCGATGAGGAGGAGCGGCGCAATTGATAGTCGATCTGCCCGACACCACCACCACCGCGGTGAACAAGAAACTCGACGAACTGCGGGCAAAGGCCGGTGCCGTCGCGATGGGCCGGGTGCTGACGCTCATCATCGCCCCGGACAGCGAAGCCGTGTTCGACGAGTCGATCCAAGCGGCCAACGACGCCAGCCATGAACACCCCAGCCGGATCATCGTCACGATGAGGGGCGATCCGTACGCCGACAAGCCGCGGCTGGACGCGCAACTGCGAGTGGGCGCTGACGCCGGCGCCGGCGAGTTCGTGGTGCTACGGCTGTCCGGGGCACTCGCCAGCCACGCCGACAGTGTCGTCATTCCCTTCCTGCTTCCCGATATCCCGGTGGTGGCGTGGTGGCCCGACATCGCTCCGGCGGTGCCAGCCCAGGATCCGTTGGGCAAGTTGGCGATTCGGCGTATTACCGACGCCACCAACGCTATCGACCCGTTGTCGGCCATCAAGAGCCGGCTAGCCGGCTACAGCGCAGGTGACACCGATCTGGCTTGGAGCCGCATCACCTATTGGCGTGCACTGCTGACCTCCGCCGTCGATCAGCCGCCGCACGAGCCGATTGAGTCGGCGCTGGTGTCCGGCTTGAAAACCGAGCCGGCGCTCGACGTCCTGGCCGGCTGGCTGGCCAGCCGGATCGACGGTCCGGTGCGCCGGGCGGTCGGTGAACTCAAAGTCGAGTTGGTGCGCAACAGCGAGACCATCGTGCTGCGCCGGCCCCAGGAGGGAATCACGGCTACCCTGAGCCGGACAGCCAAACCCGAAGCCCTGGTTCCATTGGCCCGCAGGGTAGCCGGTGAGTGCATGGCCGAAGACCTGCGCCGGTTGGACCCCGACGAGATCTACTGCGCCGCACTCGAAGGCATCAAGAAGGTGCAGTACGCGTGAGCAAGAGCATCGAAATCTTCCCGGATGACGGCATCCTGGTCGAGGCCGCGGGTCAGCGACTGATCGGCGTCATCCAGGCCGCCGTCGCGGCCAGGGGGCAGGCAAAGATCGTGCTGACCGGGGGCGGCAACGGGATCGCGCTACTGCGCTACCTCAGCTCCCAGACACGGCAGATCGACTGGTCCACGGTGCACCTGTTCTGGGGCGACGAACGCTACGTACCCGAAGACGATGACGAGCGCAATCTCAAGCAGGCCCGCCAGGCGTTGCTCAACCACATAGACATTCCGTCAAGCCAGGTGCACCCAATGGCCGCCAGTGATGGTGACTTCGGCACCGACCTGGACGCAGCGGCCCTGGCATACGAGCAGGTCCTGGCCGCCAATGCCGCACCCGATGCCACGGCGCCGATATTTGACGTCCACCTGCTGGGAATGGGGCCCGAGGGTCACATCAACTCGTTGTTCCCGCAGACCCCCGCCGTGCGCGAGACCACCCGCATGGTGGTCGCGGTTGACGACTCACCGAAGCCGCCGCCGCAACGAATCACCTTGACACTGCCGGCGATCCAGCGTTCCCGCGAGGTCTGGCTGCTGGTTTCCGGGGCGGGCAAGGCCGACGCGGTGGCCGCTGCAATCGCCGGCGCCGATCCGGTTTCGATCCCGGCGGCCGGCGCCATCGGGCGCGAGAAGACGCTCTGGCTGCTCGACGAGGGCGCCGCGGCCAAGGTTCCCGGCTAACCCCGCCGCCTAGCGTCACGCTGGCGTGACGCTCGACGTCGAAGGCCGCGCTGACGTGACGTTCGGCGACGGGGTTAGGGAACGCCCCGTCGGCTCCTTCGCACGCAATAATTGACGTCATGACAGACAGAAGCGGCCGGCCCGCGCCCGCGCGACGCCGAATGAAGACCCTTACCCAGGCCGCGTTGAACGCCGATAAAACGGTGGAGCAGGTCGAAGACGTCCTTGACGGTCTGGGCAAGACCATGGTCGAGCTGAACAGCTCGCTGTCCGCCCTAAACGCCACGGTCGAACGCCTGGAGAGCGGTCTGGACCATCTGGAGGGCACCCTGCACAGCCTGGACGATCTCGCGAAGAGGCTCGTCGTGCTGGTCGAGCCGGTGGAGGCCATCGTCGATCGGATCGACTACATCGTGAGCCTGGGCGAAACGGTCATGTCACCGCTGTCGGTCACCGAGCACGCGGTACGTGGCGTGCTGGACCGGTTACGAAACCGGACGGTGCGCTAGCGTCGCTCCCCCGCGCCCTGAACCAGCACGGGCGGTTCGTGTGCGCGCAGCGGTGGCAGCTGGCCAGTGAACTTCTCGATCTGGACCAAGACATGCTGTCCGGTGCTGCCGTGCGCCAGCGACGACGTGCCCGAATCGTTGCTCAGCGCGTTGGGATTGCCGTGCACGCACATCGAGTCGGGGTCGCTCGGGTCGGCGGGGTCGAACCACGCACCGGTGGACAGCTGCACCACCTGCGGCCGCAGCCCGTCGTCAATCACGACGCCCGCCAGGCAGGCGCCGCGATCGTTGAACACTCGCGCGATGTCGCCGTCGCTAAGCCCGCGGGCAGCAGCATCGTCCGGGTGAATCCGGATCGGCTCTCGCCCAAGGATTTTCGACGCCATGCTGGCGCCACCGTGATCGAGCTGGCTGTGTAGCCGGGTGCGCGGCTGGTTGGCGATCAAATGCAACGGAAACGACGTGGCCCGCGGCCCGCCGAGCCACTCGGACGGTTCGTACCACGTGGCGTGACCGGCACAATCCGGCAAGGCGAACCCGTCGACCGTGTCGGAGAAAATCTCGATGCGCCCGCTGGGTGTGCCCAACGGATGGGCCACCGGGTCGGCGCGAAAATCGGCAAACATCGTCACGCCGGTTCGCGTCGGCAGCCGTAGCTGGCCGGCGCGCCAGAACTCGCCGAACGGTGGCACCGGGAAATCCAGCTCCGCCGCCCATTTGTCGTACATGTGCTCCAGCCACTCGCGCGCGCTGCGGCCCTCGGTGAATCGCTCGCCGAACCCCAGCCGGTGGGCCAGCGCGGAAAAGGTGTCGTAGTCGTCGCGGGCGTTGGCGTACCGCGACACCATCGCCGGCATCGCAATCAAGGTGGGATTGGTCTTGCTGCCCGCGAAATCGTCGCGCTCGAAACTGGTGGTGGTGGGTACCACGATGTCGGCGTGTTTGGCCATCGCGGTCCAAAACTGTTCGTGCACCACGATCGTGTCGACGCGGGCAAGCGCCCGGCGCAGCCGGGGCAGGTTCTGGTGGTGGTGGAACGGATTTCCACCGGCCCAGTAGACGCACTTGATGTCGGGCAGATCGAGCAATCGGCCGTTGTAGGCCAGCTGCTGGCGTGGCCGGTGCAGCAGCTCACTAATCGCCGCGACCGGAATGAATGTCGAGACCGGATTGCTGCCCTGTGACAGTCCCGGCAGATTGCACGCCAGCGGCAGATTGCCGACGCCGTTGGTGCTGTAGCCGTGACCGTAACCCCCGCCCGGGAGGCCGATCTGGCCAAGCATCGCCGCCAGCGTCGCACCCATCCATACCGTCTGCTCGCCGTGTTCGATCCGCTGCATCGACAGGCTGGTAACGATCAGAGTTCGACCACCGGCCATATCGCGGGCCAGATCGCGCAGCTCATCGGCGTCAAGCCCGGACAACGCCGCGGCCCATTCGGGTGTTTTGGGCACCCCGTCATCACTGCCCAGCAGATAGCGCTCGAAGCGCTCGTACCCGGTGCAGTACGTGTCGAGGAAGGCGCGATCGACCAGCGACTCGGTGGCCAGCACGTACGCCAGGCTCAGCATGATCGCCACATCGGTGCCCGGCACCGGCGCAATCCAACGGCAGCCATCGTCGAGCGGGCCGGCGATCGCGGTGATGTCGTCGCGCAGCGGGCTGACCGATACCAACCGACCACCGCGGGCTCGGTATCGGCCGACGAAGTCGCGGTCGGGATGGTCGGTGGCTCCGCCGGGCATCACCGCGCTGTTCTTCAATGGCAATCCGCCAAACGCCACCAACAGCTCGGTGTGGTCGACGATGACGTCCCAGGTGGTGGTGTCGGCCCAGGCATCGAATAGGCCGGCACCGAAGATGTGCGGGAAGATCACCTCCGACGCGCCGGCGCTGTAGCTGTGCCGGGATGCGGTGTAGCCGCCGAGCATGTTGAGGAACCGGTGCACCTGACTTTGCGCGTGGTGAAACCGCCCGGCGCTGGCCCAGCCGTAGGAGCTGCCGTAAATCGCCTCGTTGCCATAGCGGTCGACCACCCGGCGCAGCTCGGCGGCCAGCAGGTCGATCAATTCGTCCCAGCTGACCTCGACGAACTCCTCGGCACCGCGCGCCGAACTGGGCCCCGGGCCGTTTTCCAACCATCCGCGCCGCACGGCGGGGTTGGCGATACGGCTGCGGTGGCGCACCGCGCCGGGAAGGTTCTGCAGCTGCGGAGCCGGATTGGTGTCGCCGCTGAGTGCGGTCACCTCAGCGATGTCCCCATCGCGCACCCGCGCGGTGAACGCGCCCCAATGCGTTGCCGACGTGAAGGTCTGCGTCATTGCCGCAGTCTAGTGAGGTGATCTGGCAGTTAGCTGAGCCCGGTAGGCGGGTAACGGTCCAACCCAACTACCCGCTGTTGCGCAGCGCGCTGGCTAGCCCATTCATCGTCAGCAGGATGCCGCGCTGCACCAATTCATCGTCCTCGCCTGAGCGGTAGCGGCGCAGCAGCTCCGCCTGCAAGTGGTTCAGCGGCTCCAGATACGGGAAGCGGTTGAACACCGAGCGCGCCAGCGCGGGGTTGTCGGCAAGCAAGTCATCCTGGCCGGTGATCTTCTTGTACGTCGCGATCGTTCGCTGGTGCTCATCGATGATCATGCCGAACACCCGGTTCCGCAATGATTCATCGGCCACCAGCTCGGCGTAGCGCGCCGCCAGACCCAGATCGCTCTTGGCCAGCACCTGCGCCATATTGGACAGCACGCTGCGGAAGAACGGCCATCGCTGATACAGGTCGTGCAGGACGGCCAGCCGGTCGGCCTCGCTCTCCGGACCCGCCGCGATCCACTGCTCGAACGCCGAGCCGGTGCCGTACCACCCGGGCAGCATCACCCGCGATTGGCTCCACGCAAGCACCCACGGGATGGCGCGCAGGTCGGCGATCGATGCAGTGGGTTTGCGTGACGTCGGCCGACTGCCGATATTCAGCGACCCGATCTCACTGACCGGAGTGGACGCCTTGAAGTACTCGACGAAACCCGTTGTCTCGTGTACCAATTCGGCGTAGGCGCGCTGCGCCAGGGCCGCCACCTCGTCGAGCACCGCGTACGCGGGCGCCGCCGCGTCACCCAAGCCCTCCACGTCCAGCAATGTCGACTCCAGGGTGGCCGCCAGCAGGCTCTCCAGATTGCGTCGAGCCAGCTGCGGTTCGGCGTATTTGGCAGCGATCACTTCGCCTTGCTCGGTCAGCCGCAACGAGCCACTCACCGCTCCCGGTGGCTGCGCCAGGATGGCCTGGTAGCTGGGCCCGCCGCCGCGGCCCACGGTACCGCCGCGCCCATGGAACAGCCGCAATCGGATTCCGGTCTTGCGGGCCGTTTCCACCAGGGCCAGCTCGGCGCGATAGACCGCCCAATTGGCGGCCAGGTACCCGCCGTCTTTGTTGGAGTCGGAGTAGCCGAGCATTACCTCTTGGCATCCACCTCGCGCCGTAACCAGCGCCCGGTAGAGCGGCAGATCGAGCATCGCTTGCAGGATCGTCGCGCCGTTGTGCAAATCGTCGATCGTCTCGAACAGCGGGGAGATGCCGACTGGACAATATGGTTCCGCTCCAGAGGCGTCCAGCAGGCCGACCTCTTTCAGCAGGATCGCGGCCTCCAATACGTCGGACACCGATTGGCACATCGAGATGATGTAGTTGGGCACCGCGGCGCGACCATACGTTCCGACCGCGTAGGCCGCGGCCGCCAGGACATCCAGCTCGCTGCGGGCCAGGTCGGAGAGCCGAGTGCGGTCGCCGACCAGGGGCCGTCGGGTGCTGAGTTCGGCGGCCAGCAGCTTGACCCGCTCGTCTTCGGGCAACGAGCGGTAATTCGGGTGCACCCCCGCCCACTCGAACAACTCGCTGACTACCTCCTCGTGCACGTCGGAGTTTTGTCGCATATCCAGGCCGGACAGATGGAAACCGAAGACGTGCACAGCTTCGCGCAGCCGGGCCAGACGGTCGTCAGCCAACAGCGCCGCGCCGTGTGTGCGCATTGACGCATCGATGGTGTCGAGGTCGGCCCGCAGTTCGGCCGGCCTGGCATACGGCGGCAAGCCCAGGTCAAGTGCGTGCTGCGGTTGCTGGTCCAGGATCTGGGCGGCGGTTGCGGTGAGTCGACCGCGAACAACCAGCAACGCTCGCCGGTATGGCTCGTCGCGGCGAGCGCCCTCCGGGCAGGCATCGGCCAACGTGGCCAGGTCGGTGGTAACGGTGATTAGCCTCGCCGACATCGACAATTCCTGCGCGAGTGCCGTCAGTTCGGCCAAGTAGTGCGCCAACGCGGTGAATCCGGCACTGCCGGTGGCCCGCCGCACCACGTCGGCGGTGACATTCGGGTTTCCGTCGCGGTCACCGCCGATCCAGGAGCCCGGGCGCAGAATCGGCTCGGAAAGCAGGTCGGCACCCGGCCAGCGGGTACGCAACGCGTCGCGAGCTTCGGCGTTCACCTGCGGGATCACCTCGAAGAGCGCGGCCTGGTAATACCGCAGCCCGACGTCAATCTCGTCGGAAATCTGCAAACGAGCCAACCGGATAAGCGCGGTCTGCCACAGCCGCAAAACTTGGCGGCGCAACTCAAGTTCGATACTGCGGCCGTCGTCGGTTTCGGTGTGCCCCTCCGCGTGCAGCCGCATTAGCTGGGTTATCCGGTGCTGCGCCTCGAAAATGGTGCGGCGCCGGGTCTCGGTCGGATGGGCGGTGATCACCGGAGATACCAGCGCGCCGCTCAGGGCCCCGGCAACCGTTGCCGAATCCAATTGGGCTGCATCGAGTTTCCGGTAGGTGGCGGCCAGACTGCTGTCCTGCGGCGCCTCGCCGGCGGCGACGTGGATAGCGCGGCGGCGCTCCCGGTGGATGTCTTCGGCCACGTTGGCCAGCAGCGCGAAATGGCTGAATGCGCGGATGATCGGGAGCGCCTGGTGAATGTCGATGCCCTCGAACATGCGGGCCATCTCGGCGCGGTCGATCTCGGAGCGTCGCACCCGGAAGGATTCCACCCGCGCCCGCTCGACGAGGTCGAAGACCTCGTCACCATTCTGTTCGCGCACGGTGTCGCCGAGGATGGCACCCAGGAGCCTGATGTCGGCGCGCATCGGTTCGGTCGCCTCGCGACCGATCCGGGTCCGGTGGACGTCGCCGATCGGTTCCAGCGCGGCATCGGAAACCTCACCCATACGTCCCAGTATCGGCGAACGGCGCACTCGGCGCCTCATGTCGGGCGGGCGTTCGGTAGGCTGCCGGTCATGGAATTGGCCCTGCAGATCACCCTGGTGATCACCAGCGTGCTGGTGGTGTTGCTGGTGCTGCTGCACCGCGCCAAGGGTGGCGGCCTGTCGACGCTGTTCGGCGGGGGTGTGCAGTCAAGTCTGTCCGGGTCGACGGTGGTGGAGAAGAACCTGGACCGGTTGACGCTGTTCATCACCGGCATCTGGCTGGTGTCCATCGTCGGTGTTGCCCTGTTAATCAAGTACCGCTGACGCGGATCAATTGCCGTCGACGCGCCCGAGGAACCCGAGCCGTGACGGCCGAGCTGTTTCCCTCCACGCTGCCGATCATGGGCACGCTCAGCGGAACTTGCTCCGGGCGAGGGTGGCTAGAACGGCTGCCTCACGTCGTGGCTCGGCTGCAGTCGCGGTGGCAACTATGGCTGGAGCCTCCGTTTCGCGGCGGCAGCTGCTCATGGGTGGCGCCGGCGAGGTTACCGGACGGGCTCCCGGTGGTGCTGAAGGTCGGCTGGCCGCATCGGGAGGCGGCCGGCGAGGCGGAGGCGCTGCGGCTGTGGGACGGCAACGGTGCCGTGCGCCTGCTGCGCGAAGACCGCGACCATCACGCCCTGCTGCTCGAGCGCTGCGAACCCGGCCACCCGCTCGGATCGGCGCACCAGCTCAGCGCCGCACGACGGCTGCTGTTTGGTGCGGGGCTCCTGCGCGAACTGTGGCGAGCACCGGTACCTGAGCTGACCAGGCTCGAGCGGCTAGGAGATGTCACCGCCGAGTGGGCGGATCTAGTTGAGCAGCGCATGCACCGATGCAGACCCGGCTTCGATCCTGGCCTGGTGGCGCACGGCATCCGCCTGCTCCGCGAGCTGCCGGCCAGTGCCTCGCACACCGTCGTGGTGCACGGTGACTTCAACCCGGGCAACGTGGTCGCCGCCTCCCGGCGGCCGTGGCTTGCCATCGATGCCAAGCCGATGATCGGTGACCCCGATTACGACCCGTGGCCACTGTTGGAGCAGATTGACGACCCGTTCACGCACGCTGACCCGCACTCAGTGCTCACCGAACGTTTCGCACTGGTGGCCGACGCTTTGGACGGGAATGTCGAACGGATGCAGGCCTGGGGTATCGCACGCCGCATAGAGACAGCGCTGGATGTGGCTGCACACGGCGACACCTCCGGCGCACACGTCGTCATGAACGAGGCACGGGTGCTGGCCGACCTGCTCGGGATCTGACCGAGCACCCACCACCAACCAACCTGCCCATCGTCGGCACCGAAGGATCTCGATCATGCGCCGCTACATCCTCACCGGCACACCGGGCGCGGGTAAGACGTCAATTCTGCGGGGCCTCGATGCGTTGGGACATTCCGTCGTCGGAGAAGCCGCCACCGATGTCATCACGCACCGACAGGCGCACGGCGAGCGGGAACCATGGAATCGCGCATCCTTCGTCGACGACATTGTCACCGTGCAGCGTCAGCGCCAGATCGCACCCAACCTGCCGACCACCGGCATTCTGGTCTTCGATCGGTCGCCGGTGTGCACCCACGCCTTGGCCGTACACCTGGGCCTTCCCGTCTCCCCTGCCCTGTCGGCCGAGCTGGAACGGATCACCACCGAGCGCGTATACGAGCGGCAGGTCTTCTTCATCCGAAACCTCGGCTTCTGCGAGCCGACCGCGGCCCGTCGGATCGGCTTCCAGGACGCGCTGAAGTTCGAACAGATCCACGAGGACAGCTACCGTGCGTTCGGCTACCGGCTCATCGACGTTCCCGCCGGGCACCTGAGCCGCCGCATCGCGGCCGTCCACGACGCAATCTCGCGGCTCGCACCGTAGGCGCGGCGACCGGGCCGGGCATCAGATGCTCGTCATCGCGTTGACCGCGGCCGCGTCCAGTCCTTTGGTTCGACCGACGCGCTGATACATCCCCTTGCACGCCCAGTTCTGGTGCGTCCAATAGAGGCGGTGCAGCAGAGGCAGTTTGGGGATCCAGAATCGATCGGGCACGGCCACCGATTCCGCTGTTGCAACGCGCCCCAACGGCACGTCGCCGACCACCACGCCGGGCCCTTCTTGGGTGTTTCGTTGCGCCACCACCCGACCCCACCCGTCCACGATCTGGGTGGCCCCGACGAAGGCCGTCCGATACGGCAGCCGGGCATTCCAGGTTGGGGCGAGGTAGAAATCACCGGCCAAGGTCCCACAGTGGCTGGCCTGAAGCACAGGAACGCCGAGCCGCCGCGCGAACTCCACCGGTGCGCCTTCGCTGAGCTTCCGGTTGGCACGCGCGGGCGATCGCAGCAGGTAGGGCACGGCCGGCCAATTGCTCGGCAGGTCCCACCAGTGCGTGCCGGTGATCACCATCCGGACCCGACCAGCCATCCTGGACAGCGTCTGCGCGCGGATGAGTTCCCAGCAGACCGCCGCACCAATGCCGCCGAGGTCGGTCTCGAAGACGCCATCGTCGTTACCCCCGGTGTAGAAGCAGTTCTCCCACATCGTCGGCAGATCCTTGTCGTGCGCGTACAGCTGTCCCGACGGGGTGGCCATGAAGTAGCGATTGAACAGGTTGTTTCCCTCCGCGACGAGCAGCGAGCCACCGATGTATTTGCGATGCTCCGTCGCAACCTCCAGTAGGAAATCGGTCGCCCGGTTTCGGCCCGCCGGGAGCGCGACCGAAAATGCGTCGTCCGACGGCGCAAGAGCGCCCGTGAAGAATTCCGGAAGGGCAATGATGTCCGCTCCGGCCGCCAACGCCTCCCCGGTCAGGGCCCGAACATGCGAAAGGTTGTCATCGAGCCGGCCACTCGTTGTCGCAATCTGAATCGCAGCTACCTTCGCCATTTCCAGCATGGCCTACCTCGATTGATCCATTCAGAACCCGATCGCCGAAAACTATTAACCCGCAACTGGATTCGCTACACTGGGCTTGCCCAGCAACATACTACAAGTATGCTACATACTAGCAGTATGTTTGGACAAGCATTGCCCACAGAGGAGACGAATGAGCGCATCCAACGGATTCGTCGAGGGGTTCGCCGACTTCTGGAAGGCGCCGTCGCCAGGTGGACTGGCCAATCACCTGCATCCCGACGTGCGACTGGTACAGCCGCTGTCACCACCGGCGCATGGCCTGGCGGCGGCCCAGCGGGCGTTCAACCGGATTCTGGGTTTGCTGCCTGACCTGCACGGGGAAGTCGACCGGTGGAGCCAAGCAGGCGATGTGGTGTTCATCGAGTTCCGGCTGATGGCGCGGCTCGGGAACGAGGTGGTCGAGTGGCCGGTCATCGATCGGTTCCTGCTGCGCGACGACAAGGCCGTGGAACGGGTGAGCTATTTCGACTCGTTCCCACTGTTGATCAAGGTCCTCAAGCATCCGTCGACCTGGCTCGGCTGGTTGACAGCCATCCGAGGCCGGCCATGACATCCCCACCGGCGGCCACCGCGAACCGAGAACGCAGCAGGCGCTCGGACCACACGGACGCGACGCGTCGAGCCCTCGTCGACGCCGGCCGTTCCCTATTCTCGCGGCGCGGCTACCGTGACGTCTCGATCGAGGACATCGTCACCCGCGCCCGAGTCACCCGCGGCGCTCTCTACTACCACTTCGACAACAAGAAAGATCTGTTCCAGACCGTACTCGAAACCGTCGAAGCCGGACTGGTCGCCGACGTCGGGGCCGCCATGGACAAGGTCACCGACCCGTGGGACGTGTTGGTTGTCGGCTTCGACGCGTTCCTTGACGCGGCGACTAAACCGGACGCGCTGCAGATCATCGCGATTGACGGCCCGTCAGTGCTCGGGTGGGGCGAATGGCGTCAGATCGACATGCGCTACGGGCTTGGCCTGGTGGTCGGGGCTCTCGAACGGGGCATGGACGCCGGGGTGATTCGGCGCGTACCGTTGCCGCCGCTTTCACATCTGCTGCTGGCCGCGCTAACCGAGTCCGCCCTGCAAATTGCCGATGCGACCGACAAAGACCGGACCAAAGACGAGGTCGAACACGCATTTATGGCCTTACTCGAAGGCTTGCGGGCGTAGCGAGCCCGCGATCCCCTACGGTAACGGACCACCGGCCGCGATCGCGGCCAGTGTGGCAAACTGCTCGCCGTCCAGCGACGCCCCGCCGACCAGGCCACCATCGACGTCGGCCTGGGCCACGATGTCGCCGACGTTTTTGGCGTTCACCGAGCCACCGTAGAGCACCCGCACATTGTCGGCAATCTGCACCGAGGCCAGCGAGCCCAACTCCGTTCGGATCGCCGAACACACCTCCGCGGCGTCGGCAGCGCTGGCCACCCGCCCGGTTCCGATCGCCCAGACCGGTTCGTAGGCGATGACGACGCCGCCAATCTGTTCGGCAGACAGCCCAGCCAGCGACCCGCGCAGCTGTTCGACGTTGTGGGCCACGTGATTTCCCGCCTCACGGACGTCGAGGTGCTCACCAATGCAGACAATCGGCGTCAGGCCGTGCTTGAGCGCGGCGGCGGCTTTTGCGGCCACCAGCGCGTCATCCTCGTTGTGATAGGTGCGCCGCTCGGAGTGACCGACGACGACGTAGCGACAACCCAGCTTGGCCAAAAATGCTCCGCTGATGTCACCCGTGTAGGCGCCGGAGTCGTGTTGTGACAAGTCCTGCGCGCCATAGGTCAATCGCAGTTTGTCCCCGTCGACCAGGGTTTGCACGCTGCGCAGGTCGGTGAACGGTGGGATGACCGCGACGTCCACCCTGTCGTAGTACTTGTCCGGCAAGGAGAATGCGATCTTTTGCACCAGCGCGATCGCCTCGAAGTGATTGAGGTTCATCTTCCAGTTGCC
Organism: Mycobacterium decipiens; assembly: GCF_963853665.1. Classification (NCBI taxonomy): domain Bacteria; kingdom Bacillati; phylum Actinomycetota; class Actinomycetes; order Mycobacteriales; family Mycobacteriaceae; genus Mycobacterium; species Mycobacterium decipiens. The sequence goes on along the minus strand of NZ_OY970459.1, from coordinate 2,155,139 downwards.
GGCTATCAGCGGCTTTCGGCTCACGAATCTCCTCCGTCTGGCTGCGCACGGCTCAGTACCTCGATGCCGGGAAGTGTCTTGCCCTCAAGGTATTCCAGCGACGCACCACCGCCGGTGGATATGTGCGAGAAGGCGCCCTCGGGGATGCCCATCGCCCGCACCGCAGCCGCGGAGTCGCCGCCGCCGACCACACTGAAAGCACCTTTACCGGTCGCGGTGACGATCGCCTCGGCGACTCCTCTGGTGCCCGCCTCGTACGCCGGGAACTCGAACACGCCCATCGGGCCGTTCCAGAAGATGGTCCTGGCGTTGGACAGCAGCGTGCCGAACCGCTTGATCGATCCCGGCCCGATATCCAGGCCCATCAGGTCGTTCGGAACGGCGCCGGCATCGACCGTCCGGGGCGGTGAGTCGGCGGCGAACTTCTCGGTCACCACCAGATCCACCGGCAGTCGCAGCACATCGTGATAGGTTTCCAGCAGCCTGCGACAGGTTTCAATCATGTCGTCTTCCAACAGCGACTTGCCGACCGAAAATCCCTGTGCGGCGAGGAATGTGAAACACATTCCGCCACCAATCACAATGCTGTCGGCCTTCGTCGCCAGCGACTCGATCACACCCAGCTTGTCGGACACCTTCGATCCGCCGAGCACCACCGCGTAGGGCCGCTGGGTCGAGCTGGTCAACTGCTGCAGTACTCGTAACTCGTCGGCCACCAGCGTACCCGCGTAGTGCGGCAGCAGGGTTGCGACATCGTAAACCGAGGCTTGCTTGCGGTGGACCACCCCGAATCCGTCGGAGACGAAAGCGCCTCCCGTTCCGACTAATTCGACCAGTTGTTTGGCCAGGGTCAGTCGGTCGTGGTCGTCCTTGCTGGTTTCGCGTTTGTCGAAGCGGATGTTCTCCAACAGCAGGATGTCGCCTTCGGTGAGCCCTTCGGCACGGGCCAACGCGTCGGTGCCGACAACATCGCTCGCCAACTGCACATGCCGGCCGATTTGCTCACCTAGCGCCGCGGCGACCGGCTCCAGCGACAGCTTCGGGTCGGGACCGTCCTTCGGACGACCCAGGTGCGCGGCGACCACGACCTTGGCGCCGGCCTCCAGCAGCGCCTTCAACGTCGGCGCCGACGCGATGATACGACCCGCGTCGGTAATGATGCCATCCTCGTCGAGCGGCACATTCAGATCGGAGCGCACCAGCACGCCGCGACCCGAAACACCTTCGGCGAGCAGATCTTTGAGGTTTGGAATGCTCACGGCTAGAGCGACTTGCCGACCAGCGCGACCAGATCAACGAGGCGGTTGGAATAGCCCCACTCGTTGTCGTACCACGACACCACCTTGGCTTGGTCGTCGATGACTTTGGTCAGGCCAGAGTCGAAAATCGAGCTGTGCGGGTCGGTGACGATATCGCTCGAGACGATCGGTGCGTCGTAGTACTTCAGAATGCCCTTGAGCCTGCCCTCGGCGGCGGCTTGGAACGCCGCGTTGATCTCGTCGACGCTGGCCCGTTTGGACAAGTCGGCGGTCAGGTCGGTGACCGAGCCGGTGGGGATCGGCACCCGTAGCGCGTAGCCGTCGAGCTTGCCCTTCAGCTGGGGCATCACCAGGCCGATGGCCTTGGCCGCGCCCGTGGAGGTCGGCACGATGTTCAGCGCGGCGGCGCGGGCGCGACGCAGATCTTTGTGCGGCCCGTCCTGCAGGTTCTGATCCTGGGTGTAGGCGTGGATGGTGGTCATCAGGCCCCTGACTACACCGAACTCGTCGTCGAGCACTTTGGCCAGCGGCGCAAGGCAGTTCGTGGTGCACGACGCATTCGAGATGATGTTCTGGCTGCCGTCGTACTTGTCGTCGTTGACGCCCAGGACGATGGTGATGTCCTCGTCGGTGGCGGGCGCGGAGATAATCACCTTCTTCGCGCCGGCCTCCAGGTGGCCTTTGGCTTTGGCCGCGTTGGTGAACAGGCCGGTGGATTCGACGACGACGTCGACGCCAAGGTCGCCCCACGGCAATGCCGCCGGCCCCTCCCGCACCGCAAGCGCCTTGATTTTCGCGCTGCCGACGACGATGGTGTCGTCACCTTCGAGGCTGACATCGTGGGGCAGCCGACCCAGAATCGAGTCGAATTTCAGCAGATGCGCCAGCGTGCTGTTGTCGGTGATGTCGTTGGCGGCGACCACCTCCACCTCGGCCCCAGAACTGCCCGGGCCCTGCGCCTGTTGCGCCAACAAGGCCCGGTAGAAGTTGCGTCCGATTCGACCAAATCCGTTGATGCCTACTCGGACCGTCACTTGTTTCTCCTCGATTTCGATTGGGGTCGTCTCTTTCGGCTGCAAACCGCTCGCCGTCAGCCTAGATCAGTGACACATGCCGCCGTCCGCGAGTGGGGGTTGCGACATGCCCCGCCCACCGCATCCTGGCCATCCCGCTCGCCAGCGGCCCCGGCATGCCCATGTCAGCCCGTAGGGTGGCCACTGGGCGCAGTTGCACCGGCGGGCCGCACCACCAACGCAAACACATCCGTGCAGGTCGGTTGGGTGTCCGCGGAGGTTGTGCTGACTTGTGACACCGTCGTGACGTCACCATTTGGAAACGGTGCGGTGCGGCGCGGCTCGAGATCCACGTGGGCTGCTAACAATTGGGCCGGCCCTCGAAAAGACCGAAAGACCTCGATACGGCCATGCGGTTCTGCTGCATTAATTGATTGCGGAAATATTTGAGCGCGAATAGAGGAGAGTCGACGCTGATGGCGATCGTCGATCGGTTCAAGATCAAAGTAATTGCCAGCGCTGGGTTGTGCGGAGCTGCTATCGCGTTGAGCCCGGACGCGGCGGCCGCCCCGCTGATAACTGGCGGCTACGCGTGCATCCAGGGAATGGCGGGCGACGCGCCGGCAGCGGCCGGCGGGCCGGCAGCCGGCGGTGGTGCGGCAGCCGCGGATATGTGCAGTGCTGCACTCACCGACATGGCTGGTGTTCCTTTTGTTGCGCCGGGGCCGTTGCCAGCGGTTGTACCGGTGCCAGGGGGTGCACCCGTGCCAGCCATTGCACCCGTGCCAGCCATTGCACCCGTGCCAGGGGGCGCACCCGTGCCAGCCATTGCACCCGTGCCAGGGGGCGCACCCGTGCCAGCCATTGCACCCGTGCCAGCGGTTGCACCGGTGGTGCCGGCGGGTGCTCCGCTGATCGCGCTTGGCCCGATCCTGGCCGGTGCTCCCGTGGATCCTGTGGCCAGTGCTCCACTCATTGGCATGTCTGGGGCCAAGGATGCGCCGGGTAATCCCCCGCCGGCTGGCGGGCCGGTACCCGGTCAGCCGGTTCCGCCCGGTCCTGCGGCGGCCGCTCCGCCCGCGGGTACACGCTGAGGCCGATGCTCTGCCAGGTTTGCGGGGCCCCCGGGTAAGACGCGACCGACGGTGGGTTCAGCGACCGCGTCGCTGGCGCAGCCACTTCAGCGCCGATTCGGCGGCGTGATAGCCGCACAGGCCGTGGATCCCGGCGCCCGGCGGCGCGGACTGCGAACACAGATAAACCCCCGGCACACCTATCGCATACGGATCGAGGGCAACCCGCGGACGGAAGATGACCTGCAGCCGGTCATTGGCGCCGCCGATGATGTCTCCGCCGATGAAGTTGCGGTTATAGGCCCGTAGCTCAGAGGTGGACGTGCTGACCGTCGCGGTAATCCGGTCGCGGAATCCCGGGGCGAACCGCTCGATCTGGTCGACGACGGCGGCGGTGGCGTCGCCGGCGTAGCCGAACGGCACGTGCGCGTAGGCCCATATCGGGTTGACGTTGCCCGCGCAGCGGGATGGATCTGCCAGGTACTGCTGCCCGACGAGGACGAAGGGGCGCTGCGGCATCTTTCCTTGGGCGCGTTGACATTCCGCATCGGCGACCTCGGAGAAGGTGCCGCCCAGATGAACCGTACCGGCACGCCTGCAGTCGAGGTTGGTCCATTCAATATCACCCTCGATGGCGAAGTCGACCTTGAACGCCGACGCCCCCTGCCGGTAGCGCCGATAGGACCGCTTGATCCAGGTCGGCATGACGTCGCCGTAGATCTGCAGGACCGCGGCCGGGCTGAGGTCGAGCATGACGATGTCCGCGTCGGGAAGGTCATTGCGGCCGGTGACCGTGACGCCGGTGCTGACCTTGCCGCCATGGGCGGTTAGGGCGGCGCCCAGCGCCGTTGCGATCGACCCGGATCCGCCTTGCGCGACGGGCCAGCCGTAGCGGTGGCCGCTGGCCAGGATCATCAACCCGAGCGATGCGGTCAGCGGCCGGTCCAGCCGGCTGTAGACGTGCGCGGCCGCACCACCGAACAGTGCCCGTGTCTGCTCGGTCCGAAACCAACGCGCCATGGCAGTGGCCGGTAGCACCGCGCGCGGACCGAAGCGGGCCAGGCGGATCGGGTGGCGGGGGACGTTGAGCACCGGGCGAAGCAAGTCCTGGGCCAGCTCATCGAACCCGGCGGCGAGATCGCCCACCGCGCTACGCCACCGGGTGCCGTCCGGTCCCATGCCGGCCACGGTCTGCGCGATCGACTGATACAGCACGCCGGCGGTGCCATCGTCGAGCGGGTGCGCGCAGTCGATCTCCGGCCACCGCCAGGTCAGGCCGTAGCGCCCGAGGTCGATCTCCTTCCAGAACGGTGATCCGACGCCAAGCGGGTGAAACGCCGAGCAGTGATCGTGGATGACCCCGGGCACGGTGAGCTCACCGGAGCGCGCTCCCCCGCCGATCGTGTCGCGGGCCTCCAGCACGTGTACCTCGATTCCGTGACGGGCGAGGTGGATCGCCGCGGCCAGGCCGTTGGGCCCGGCACCGACGACGACCGCGGACGTCATCGTGTGGAGCGTTGCGTCGTGACATGGACCGGGAACTCATCGCCGGGCTCGGGCCACGGCTGGCGGCTCAGCATGTCCTCGACGGTGACGTAACCCGCCTCGATCAATCCGGACTTGGCGTCGACGATGCGGTACCACTGCTTTTGAACCTGGATCGGCTGACCTTCCAGGATGATGACGCGGACCTCGCCTTCTTCGAAATTGCAGCGCCGCTGCACCGCCGCCACCAGCTGTTCGTTATGCAGGTGGCCTTCGCCGAAGTTCCACCCGATCAGGGGCCCGGCAACGATCTCGCCCTCACGAACCCGGTAGTTGGCCTCGTCGTCGAGCGCGCGGGGCAGCAACCCATTGAGCGCCCTGCCGTGGGTGTGCATCGCCCGGAACGCGGCGGTCTTGTCGGCCATGATTTCGGCAGTCGGCGCGTCGTAGAGCTTGGCCAGCTGATTGACCACCAGCGCAGAGCTTTTGACGACGTTGGCTTCCAGTTTCTCCTCGGCGCCCGTACCGAAACACCACACGCTGGTGGCCCAATTGCCGGCGTAGTAGCGCATGGCCGGCAGGAACGAAATCTTTTCGGGCACAAGGTTTCCCGCGATCGCAACGGCAACCGCGACAAGCACGATGGCCAACAGCAGCGGTGACCGAAGGTCGGTGACCTGGATCGCGCCGTAGTGACCGAATAGGTAGAACAGCGAAAAGATGAAGAACACGTTCCATTCCAACGGGACGCCCATCGGAAGGTTGGACAGGATGTTGAGGTGGAAGATCACCATGAACCCGATGAGGAACCATCGCCAGGGTTGGTCGCCGGCGACGAACACCAGGATCGTCGGGACCAGGAACTCCGCCGTGGTGCCGCCGACATGCGCCATGAGCTTGGGTAACCAGGAGGGCCGCAGGTCGTTCACCGGGTCCAGGTAGAGCAGGTGCTTGATCGGGTTGAACAGCCTGCTGCGCAGCAGCGCGTTGTTGCTGGTCATCACCGACACGACGTACGGGAAATGATGGTTCAGCTTGGAGGTCGCCGCCCCCCACCACAAGGCGAGCATGATGATCTTGAAGGCCGCGATCTGATCGACGAAGGGGAAGAAGAACACGAACAGTTTCAGCCAATAGTGTTCGCCGCGGGCGGCCAGGAAGACGGTTTTGTCGCGCAGCCCCAACAACCCCAGCGCGACGATCGTCGGCACTACTAGCATCGGGTTGATCAGACCGACATCACCGGCGGTCACCGACCCGCCATGGCCCGGTGACAACAGCGCCCACACCCCACCGATTAGCGCGACAGCGTAGAGAGCGACGTCGACAACGCTGCGGGTGTCGCCGCGGGTGAACGGAACCTTGTCCGGCCAGGCAGGCAGACGAATCGTGTTGGGGCGCAACCAATAAAGGAACCCACCGATGGGTGGCCAGAACCGTCCGGTGAGCGGGCCGGATCCGCAACCAAGGCCCAGCACCTCGAACAACAGCGTGAAGACGATGACCTTCTGGTACACGATCGGCTGCGTCCACCAGTCGGCGATGCGACCCAGCCCGCCCAGCCCGGGGGTCAGCGAGATGATCACGGCGGGGGCGGCGACGTATACCGCGATCTTGAACAGGTAAAGCAGATACACCGCATACGGTGTTCCGAAGCCGTGTTCCACCCAGTGCCGGGTCACAACCTGCAGTCGCGTCGCCCGGGGCAAGCCGGGCCAAGTGTCGTGATCTACGTCCGGGAGCTCCGGTGACATGAATCCCATGGCGGCCTCATTCTCGGTACGAAACCAGCTGGCCAATCCAATGTATCGATATCATGCCGTGCCCGGTAGCCGGCCCGTGGGTGGGCCGGTGTCGGGACTGAAACCCGCTGCGGCAAGGGTTGACTCATGTGTACTCGGTAGGGCGCAGTGTCATCGGCCTGGAATCCAGCCGAGGCAAGCCGTCCGCGCGACCCCTCATCACGCACGGATGCTTGCTCGGTGCTGTCCCAGGGGCATCTTTGCGGTCCTACTTGACCGCTACCAGCGCCCTCCGAGAGATCGGGGAAACCGCACCCAGGGCACGAAGCGGAAATCGTCGGTGCAGTTGATCGATCAGCCCGTCAAGAACCTGTCGCTCCTGCTCTTGGAGATCGATCTGTCGGTAAATCTGGGTGAGCAGGTGCAGAAAATACTCGGCCTGGTGGCGATCGGCCGTTGCCGCCCTGGCTACCCGACCGGTGGTGGCGGCGCGCCCGTTCATGTCCATCTCTCTCTACTGGAGTTTTTCGGTGTTTGACGTGGGCAAACGCTAGCGCACCAAATCCCCGGGACACCATGTGCGCCCAGGCCGAAGCTCACGATCACCCTTGTGCGCGCAGCATGAACGGGCCGCTAGTTGGCCGGACGCAGCACCGCCGGAGCCATCCACCGGCAGATCTCCAGCGCGATCTGCACCCTCAATACGGCTTCGGGATCGTCGAAACTCTGCCCGCACAGGTCCATCGCCTGGGCCACCCGATACGCAATGGTGTTGCGGTGCAGAACCATCGCCTCGGCGGTCGCAACATAGCTGCGGTTGCGTACCAAGAACTGCCGCAACGTCTCTCGCAGCCAATCATTGCGCTCGTCGTCAACACTGAGATCGCCCAGCGCATCGGCGACAAAGCGCCCCAACTCATCCACATCGTCGGCCATCAACGCGACCGGCGCCACCTCGTCATAGAACACGACCCGGGCGCCGAGGCGGCCTTCGCCGGCAACGACCAGTGCCTTCACCCGTTCAGCCTGCCTCAACGATGCGCGAAAGCCGCGCAGCCCGTCCGCAACCCGACCGCAGGCCAATCGCGCCCGAATTCCCGCGGACTCGAACGCCGTGCGAACCCGAGATCGATCGAGGGACCGTGCGGAGGCCGGCGAGAACCACAGCCGAGCCTCCCGCTCATCGGTCGGCACCAGCAACGAACTCGCCGCGGCACCGAGTTCGGTGGCCAACAAGCTTCGTACCTGATCGAACAGCTCCACCACCTCACCGGTGGGTACCTCCGTATCCAGCCACACCACCGCGGCGATATGCGCGCCGTCCAACGGGTAGCCCAACGTCTTTTCGGCGCGTCGAACGTCAACCGGGGTAGCCGCAAGGACCTCGCTGACCCAGCGATGCTGCAGGCCGCCGCGGCGGCTCACCCAGCGATCGTGCTCCAGCTCATAGGCGACAACCAATTGATCGGCGAGCAGGTCGATCAATCGGGCCGAGCGATTTACGAGTTCGACGATGGTCGGCACTTGCTCAGCGGGCTCCAAGAACGACACATACTGCATCGCCACCTCCACGAAACGCGCATGCCCCAGCCGATGCGCCCGGACCAGCGGCGCCAACGGAACATCGCGTTGCGCGGCCGCACGCGTGTAGGCCAGCGCGGCCGCCGGAGCCTCTACCAGGGAGATCGCCGCATCCCGATCCAGGTAGTGAATGGCCGCCACAACACTCTCGGTGAGGCTCGCGCGCCACAAGTTCATCATCCGGCTGTCGTAGTTCAGCCCCTGAATCTCGGTCTTCATCATGTCGAACAGGTCGGCGATGAACTCGTCGCGAATCATGTCCATTTGTCGGGCGATCACCGAAATGGGTGCGCCACCGAACTCGGCCACCTATGCGTCCCTTCTGATCCGCCAGCACCATTGATCACTGTGCCCGCCTCGAAGCGACAACGGGAGACTTTTCGCCGGCGACGCCGTCATGGCGACCCCACCGGCGGTCGCTACGATCAAGGGACTCGACGGCACCGGAGCCTCGTGGGAGCCTCGTGCGAGTCTCAAGGGAGCACAGTGAGCAACACCGATCGCCCTGATCTTGGGGATGCCGACATCGGCAAATTCGACCCCGCCCTGACCCAGCGCCTGATGGGCGTGCTGCGCCCGGTCCTGAAGGCGTACCACCGGTCACAGGTGCGCGGTCTGGATTCCTTCCCGCCCGGCGGAGCGCTGGTCGTCGCCAACCATTCCGGCGGCATGTTCCCGATGGACGTACCGGTCTTCAGTGCCGACTTCTACCAAGAGTTCGGCTACGACCGACCTGTCTACACGCTGAGCCACGACATCCTGTTCACGGGCCTGACCGGGGATTTCTTCAGGCGCACCGGGTACATCCGGGCCACCCGGGACAACGCCGCCCAGGCGTTGCGGTCCGGCGGTGTGGTGGTCGTCTTTCCCGGCGGCGACTACGACGCCTACCGGCCCACGTTCTCGGAGAACGTGATCGACTTCAACGGCCGCAAGGGATACGTCAGCACGGCCATCGAGGCCGGCGTGCCCATCGTGCCGGCGGTGTCCATCGGCGGCCAGGAAAGCCAGCTCTATCTGACCCGCGGCATGTGGCTCGCGCGACGGCTGCAGCTGAAGCGCCTGCTGCGTAGCGAAATTCTGCCGATCTCGTTCGGCTTTCCGTTCGGGTTCAGCGCCGCGATCCCGCCCAACCTGCCGCTGCCCGCCAAGATCGTCATGCAGGTGCTAGCGCCGATCGACGTCACCGAGCGATTCGGCGAGAACCCAGATGTCGATGAGGTCGATGAGCACGTGCGGTCGGTGATGCAGCAGGCCCTCGACAAGCTCGCGGCCAAGCGCCGCTTTCCGATACTGGGCTGAGCTATGGCATCCCAGGCGTCCCGTATCGGCCAAACCCTCGGTTTGATCGCCACCATGAGGCGCGCCGGGTTGATCGCACCGATGCGGCCGGACCGCTACGTGCGGATCGCCGCGGCGATGCGCCGTGAAGGCATGAGCATCACCTCAGGTTTCGCCAGTGCGGCGCAGCGCTGCCCGGACCGCGCGGGTCTCGTTGACGAACTCGGCACCCTGACCTGGAAGCAGCTCGACGAGCGCTGTGATGCGTTGGCCGCCGCGCTGCAGGCCCAGGGCGCTGGTAGGCCGAAGGTAATCGGGATCATGTGCCGCAACCATCGCGGTTTCGTGGAGTCACTGGTGGCGGCCAACAGGATTGGCGCCGACATATTGTTGCTCAACACCTCGTTCGCCGGTCCGGCGCTGGCCGACGTGGTGACCCGGGAAGACGTCGACACCGTCATCTACGACGAGGAGTTCACCGCGACGGTCGATCGGGCGCTATCAGCCAAGCCGGACGCCACCCGCATCGTCGCGTGGACCAGCGAGCGGCACGACCTGACCGTTGCGAAACTCATCGCTGCCCACACCGGGCAGCGGCCCGCACGCGCCGGCCGCACCGGAAAGATGATCCTGCTGACTTCGGGCACCACCGGAACACCCAAGGGTGCCAAGCATTCTGGCGGTGGCGTTGGCGCGCTCAAGGCGATCCTGGATCGTACGCCCTGGCGGGCCGAGGAGCCGATAGTGATAGTGGCGCCGATGTTCCACGCCTGGGGCTTTTCGCAATTGGTGCTGGCCGCGTCGCTGGCCTGCACCATCGTCACGCGCCGCAAGTTCGACCCAGAGGCCACGCTGGACCTGGTCGACCGCTACCGGGCGACGGGTTTGGCGGTAGTCCCGGTGATGTTCGACCGCATTATGGATCTGCCGACCGACGTTCGTAGCCGCTACAGCGGCCGGTCACTACGGTTCGCCGCCGCATCCGGTTCACGGATGCGACCCGATGTGGTCATCGCATTCATGGACCAATTCGGCGACGTGATCTACAACAACTACAACGCCACCGAGGCCGGCATGATCGCCACCGCAACACCGGCCGACCTGCGTGCCGCGCCCGACACCGCCGGCCGGCCCGCCGAAGGAACCGAAATCCGCATCCTGGACCAGGAATTCAACGAGGTACCCCGCGGCGAGGTCGGCAGCATCTACGTCCGCAACAACACCCAGTTCGACGGCTACACCGAGGGCTCGACCAAGGACTTCCACGCCGGGTTTATGTCGTCGGGCGATGTCGGCTACCTCGATCCGGCCGGACGGCTGTTCGTGGTGGGCCGCGACGACGAGATGATCGTCTCCGGCGGCGAGAACGTCTACCCGATCGAGGTGGAGAAGACGCTGGCAGCCCACCCCGACGTGGCCGAGGCGGCGGTGATCGGCGTGGACGACGAGCAGTACGGCCAGCGGCTGGCGGCCTTCGTAGTTCTCGAGCCCGGCGGGTCGGCCACATCCGAGACTCTCAAGCAACATGTCCGGGGAAACCTGGCCAACTACAAGGTGCCTCGAGAAATTTCCGTGCTCGACGAGCTTCCCCGCGGCAGCACCGGAAAGATCCTGCGTGCCGAACTGCAATCACTGGTCGGTGGCTCGTGAGACTTCGGCGGCGGCGACGCCCGAGACCACTAGCCCGCGGCGCACTGGAATTCATCAACGCCGCCAACGGATTACGCCCCCTTGCCCGCAAGGGCTACCGGACCGTGCTGGTGTTCTGCTTCGGCTGGCCGACATCGGAGGTGCCGGGCGTCTACCTGACCGCCTCCGTGCTGGACGCGGTGCGCCGGGGTCGGCGCGGCGACTTCGCCGGACCGAAGGGAAAGGCGGCGTTGGCACTGACGGCCGCGGCATGGGGCATCCTGGGAGTGATCCGCTACCGCGGCGTCACTACCCCGGGCCCGGTACTGGAAGCGGGGCTGAGCGAACAGCTCGGGCCGGACTACGCCAAAGAGCTGACCGCACTGCCCACCGAACCGACGCACCGGACTGGCAAAGGCCGGCGCAATCCGCCACTCCGGACGACCGTGGCGCGCCGTCGCTACGTCGAGAAGACCAACGTCGTGCCCTACGGTCCGCACGGCCGGGCCAACCTGGCCGACATCTGGCGCCGCCGCGACCTGCCACGCGACGGCAAGGCGCCGGTGCTGGTGCAGGTTCCCGGCGGCGCGTGGGTGCTGGGTTGGCGCCGCCCGCAGGCGTATCCATTGATGAGCCACCTGGTTTCACGCGGCTGGGTGTGCGTGTCGCTGAACTACCGGGTCGCTCCCCTGCACACCTGGCCCGACCACATCGTCGACGTCAAACGGGCGCTGGCCTGGGTCAAGCAGAACATCGCGGCCTATGGCGGGGATCCGAATTTCGTTGCAATCACCGGTGGATCTGCCGGCGGCCACCTGTCGGCCCTTGCGGCACTGACGCCCAATGACCCCAGATTTCAGCCGGGCTTCGAAGAGGCCGACACCTCGGTGGCGGCCGTGGTCCCGATATACGGGCGCTACGACTGGTTTTCGACGCACGGAGATGGACGCTCGGAGTTCATCGGGCTGCTGGAAAAGTTTGTGGTGAAACGGAAATTCAGCACGCACCGCGATATCTACCTGCAAGCTTCGCCGATCCGGCACGTACGCGCCGACGCGCCACCGTTCTTTGTGCTACACGGCCACGACGACTCTCTCATTCCGGTGGGCGAAGCGCAGGAGTTCGTCGACGAACTGCGTGCGGTGTCGAAGTCTCCAGTCGCGTACGCCGGCCTGCCCAACGCTCAACACGCGTTCGACATCTTTGGCTCTCCGCGCGCCCATCAAACCGCCGAGGCCGTGGCCCGATTCCTGTCCTGGGTCTACGTGACGAACCCGCCCCCTGCCGACTAGCCCAATTCGGCGGCGCGCTCGAGTTCGGCCAGAGCCGGCTCTATGGCGTCGGCCATCTCGTCGATGTCGTTGGCCACTTCGGGCGTGGTCACAAAGCCGAAGTCCAAGTACTCCTGGTAGGAGAAGCAGGTCACGTTGAGGGCGACGTCCATCACCGGCGGCCCGAGCGGCACCAGCGATTCCAATGCGGCGCCGGCCATGTACAGCGGGAAGGGCGGACCGGGGACGTTGGAGACGACCAGATTGATCGGCGCCAGGTTGTGCGACAGCCCGGTGGCCGTATATGCGCGGGCGGCAAGTTGTAGCAACCCGGGCGGTGTGGTCTCGGTGAGCCCCATAATCTGATGCGCCGAGAGCGCTTTGGCCATCTCCTTGGCGCTCTGCGTGCTTTCGTGGATGGCCGCGAGCCGTTCGGCGGGGTCCTCGATATGGGTTGCCAGCGACGCGGTCATCGAGCTGATCTGGTTTCCGACGTCCGCCTTCGTTTGGTCGGTGCGGGTAGAGACCGGAATCTGCGCGATCAGCGGCTTGGCGGGCAGCTCGTCACGCTTCTGCAGGTATTCACGCACGGCCCCGGCCACCATGGCCAACACCACGTCGTTGAGCTTGACGCCAAAGGCGTCCTTGACCGCCTTGGCCCTGGCCAGCTCGACGCGGGTGCCGGTAACCCGTCGGTGTGGCGACACGGCCGCGTTGAACCGGGTCTTGGGCGCGTCGAAGTACCGCGGCGGCTTGCGGCGGATGCCGAAAACGGCGATCTGCTGACGCACGGTCTGCTCCACCAATCTGGCGATGCGGAACGGCGTCATGACGCCCACGTTGAGGAGGGCACCGATCGCGCGCCGTTCCACGCCCGGGATCTGGAATCCCACAAATCCAACCGTTTCCTCTTTCGGCGGTCGCGGTTCGGGCGTGACATCCAAGAGGATTTCGCCCAAGCCCGCGCCGGAGACCCCGTCGACGATGGCGTGGTGCATCTTGGTCAACGTCGCGATGCGGCCGCCCTCGACACCCTCGATTACCCACAGTTCCCACAGCGGCCGGGAGCGGTCCAGTTTGTACGACATCAGCCGGCCAACGAGCTCCTCCAGCTCGCGCCGCCCACCCGGGGCGGGCACGCCGATGCGACGGACATGGAAATCGATGTCAAGGTCCTCGTCCTCGACGAACCACGGCCGATCCAGCCCGAGCGGCGCACCGGTAACGCACCATCGCAACTGCGGGATCTCGGGCAGTCGCTCGATAAGCAGTTCCCGGAGTCGCTGAAAGCTGTAGTCCGGCGCGTCGCTGGGATCGTTGATCGCCAGCGCGCCCACGTGCATGTGCCAACCTGCGGTTTCCGCAGACCAAAAAGCCGCGTCAACGCTCGAGAGCCGTTTCATCCCACGACCGTAGCCTTAGCGTGCCCACGGAGGCCAGTGGGTGACCCGGGGTCCCGGTTCGCCGGGCTAGGCGTCCTCGAGTAAATCAGGAGTCACCGCCGATTCCGTATCGGGGATCCCCTCCACCTTGGCCTTGCGATCAGCCATCGACAACAATCGCCGAATACGGCCGGCCACAGCATCTTTCGTCATCGGGGGTTCGGCAAGGCGGCCCAGCTCCTCCAGCGACGCCTGGCGGTGCTCGACGCGCAACTTGCCGGCCGAGGCCAAGTGCTCGGGCACGGTATCGCCGAGTATCTCCAGCGCGCGCTCCACCCGGGCGGCCGCCGCGACCGCTGCCCGCGCCGAGCGGCGCAGATTGGCGTCGTCGAAGTTGGCCAGCCGGTTAGCCGTCGCCCGCACCTCACGGCGCATCCGACGCTCCTCCCAGACCAGCCGGGTGTCCTGCGCCCCCATCCGGGTCAGCAACGCGCCGATCGCCTCACCGTCGCGCACCACCACACGATCGACACCGCGCACCTCGCGGGCTTTCGCGCTGACCCCAAGCCGGCGCGCCGCACCCACCAGCGCCAGCGCAGCTTCCGGGCCGGGGCAACTGACTTCCAATGCCGAGGAACGGCCCGGTTCGGTCAACGATCCATGCGCCAAAAATGCTCCCCGCCACGCGGCTTCGGCGTCACCGATGCTGCCGCCGACGACCTGGGCCGGCAGGCCACGCACGGGACGCCCACGCATGTCGAGCAGCCCGGTTTGGCGGGCCAACGCCTCGCCGTCGTTGGCGACCCGCAGCACGTAGCGGGTGGTCTTGCGAATTCCGCTGGCCGACAATACATGCACCACCGCGGTGTAGCCGTAGAGCTCGAAGATCTCCTTGCGCAGCCGGCGCGCGATGCTACCCAAGTCCAGCTCGGCTTCGACCACCACGCGGCCGCCGACGATGTGCAGCCCGCCGGCGAATCTCAGCAACGACGTGACCTCGGCGCGCCGCGCGCTGACGGACTTCACTACCAGGCGGCTCAGCTCGTCTTTGACTTCGGTCGTCATCGCCACGCGTCGTCACCCCTCGGTCCGTTGCCACCCGGTCCATGCACGCCGGTCTGTTGACGTCCACCGTCGATCCGTATCTCGTCGGTGCCCGTCGCCGAAGATGCGGACGGGCCCCTGCCGCGCAACCGCACCCCATCCAGGACGGCCGCCAGCTTGCCCGGGTCATGTAAAGGTGTACCAGGTCGGACCACGTCGGCGAAGTGGACCTCGGCCTGCAACAGGGTTGCCGTGCGGCGCAGTTGCTCCCGCTCCCGGTCGCTGGGCACTCGCTCGGCGTCGATGATGATGTCGTGCACGGTGAACCCGGGCGCGTGCTGGGCCAGCACATGCAAATGACGCTCCACCGAGAAACCGGCCGTCTCCCCCGGTTCGGCGACCAGGTTGAGCACCAGCGCACGGCGGGCCGTGGTTGCGCGCAGCGCCGAAAACAGACCCGGCACCAGCACATGGGGGATCACGCTGGTGAACCACGATCCGGGCCCCAGAACAACCAGGTCGGCGGCCATGATGGCGTCGACCGCCTGCCGGGTCGCCGGCGGGTCGGCGGGCAGCAATCGCACCCGCCGCACCTTTCCGGGTGTGGTCGCGATCGCGACCTGCCCCCGGATCAACCGGAACATCCGCGGGTCAGCCTCCAGACCGGACACGTCGGCCTCGATCTGCAACGCGATCGGGCACATCGGCAGCACCCTGCCCTTGACACCGAGGATGCGCCCGAGTTCGTCGAGGGCGGCGACCGGATCGGCTAGCACCTCGGACAGGCCGGCCAGCATCAGGTTGCCGATCGGATGCCCGGCCAGCGCGCCACTACCACCGAATCGGTGCTGCAGAATGGTGGCCCACAGTCGCCCATACGGGCTGTCGGATGCCAACGCCGCCAACGCCATTCGCAGGTCGCCCGGCGGCACCACATCGAGCTCGTTGCGCAACCGGCCGGAGGAACCACCGTCATCTGCGACGGTCACCACGGCGGTGACGTAGGGAGTCAGCCGGCGGGCCGCGGACAGCGTGGCGTACAAGCCGTGTCCGCCGCCCAGCGCGACGATGCCATCGGTCATTCGCGACCCAGATCCCGGTGCAGCACCCGCACCGACAGTTGCAGATCGCAGCGCAGCAGTCCCATCAATGCCTCGGCGATCGCGACGCTGCGATGCTTGCCCCCGGTGCAGCCAACGGCGATCGTCATATAGCGCTTCCCCTCCCGGCGGTAGCCGTCGACAACCAGGGACAGCAACCGATGGTAAGACTCGAGGAACTCAGCGGCGCCCGGCTGGCTCAGCACATAGTCCCGCACCGCCGGATGTTGGCCGGTGAGGGGACGCAACTCGTCCACCCAGTGCGGGTTGGGCAGGAACCGCACGTCCATGACCATGTCGGCGTCCATGGGCAGGCCGTACTTGAAACCGAACGACTCGACGGTGACGCTGGTGGTCGTCCCGGCATCGTTGCCGAAGGCACGCTCGATGCTTTCCCTCAAGCCCCGCACCGACAGGGTCGACGTGTCGATGATCAGATCGGCGGTGGCGCGAACCGGGGCCAACATCGCGCGCTCCGCGGCGATGCCCTCGGCCAGGGTCTGCTCCCCCTGCAGCGGATGACTGCGGCGGTTCTGTTCGTAGCGGCGCACCAACATGTCGTCGGACGCCTCCATGAACACCACACGCGGGGTGATGTCGCGGGTGGCCAGTTCGTTGCGCACCGAATCGAGGTCGCCGGTGAAGCCACGCGACCGCACATCCATTACCACCGCTAGCTGGGTGATCCGTGATCCGGCGGCCAGCCCGAACTCCACCATGCGGGTAATCAGCTGGGGCGGCAGATTATCGGCCACATACCAGCCCAGGTCCTCCAGCACCTTGGCCGCCGTGCCCCGCCCGGCCCCGGATAACCCGGTAACCAAGACGACGTCGATGCCGGCGTCTTCCGAACGATTCTCAACGTCCCCAACATGGTTCGTCATCCCGGCGCTCCGGGTGAGTCAGGCCGCAGTGCCTCGAGGACGGCCGTGGCCGTGGCCACGCCGATACCCGGGACGGCGGTGATTTGGTCGACGGTGGCCTCCTTGAGGCGGGCTATCGATCCGAAATGGGTGACCAAGGCCTTGCGACGATGTTCTCCCAATCCCGGCACCGAGTCCAGCGCCGAGGCCGTCATCCGCCTGGATCGTTTGCTGCGATGGTAGGTGATGGCGAACCGGTGCGCCTCATCGCGCACCCGCTGTAGCAGATAGAGTCCCTCGCTGTTGCGCGGCATAATGATCGGATCGGGCTCCGATGGCACCCAGACCTCTTCCAGCCGCTTGGCCAAACCGATCACCGCGATGTCGGCGATACCGAGCTCGTCGAGCACGGCGCTGGCGGCATTGACTTGTGGGGCGCCGCCGTCGACCACGTATAGATTGGGCGGGTAGGCGAACTTGCGCGATTTCCCGTCCAGGGAGTGCGGATTCGGATTGTTCAAGTCGTGCAGGTGCCGCATGAACCGGCGCCGAGTCACCTCGGCAATGGAGGCCACGTCGTCGGAGCGCCCCTGCCCGGCGGCGTCGCGGATCCCGAAGTGGCGGTAATCCGATTTGCGCGGCAGGCCGTCCTCGAACACCACCAGCGACCCGACCACGTCGGTGCCCTGTACGTGGCTGACGTCCACACACTCGATTCGCAGTGGCGCATCCGCCAGGCCCAAAGAGTCCTGAATGCTCTGCAGTGCAACTGATCTGGCGTTGAAATCGCTGGCTCGCTTCAGTTTGTGTTGCTGCAGTGCTTCTTTCGCGTTGCGGTGCACTGTTTCGGCCAATGCTCGCTTGTCGCCGCGTCGCGGAACCCGCAACGCGACCCGGGATCCGCGCAGACCCGACAGCCAGCTGGCCAACTCCTCGGCGTTGGACGGCAAACAGGGCACCAGCACCTCGCGGGGAACCGGGTTGGTGGATTCGTCGGCGGCGCTGTCCAACGCCGCCTGGTCGCCGTAGAACTGCGTGAGGAATTGCTCGACAAGCTGCTCCGCACCGGAATACCCTGGCTCTCCGGGCTTTTCGACGATCCAGCCGCGCTGGCCGCGCACCCGGCCGCCCCGGACATGGAACACTTGCACCGCCGCCTCGAGTTCGTCGTCGGCGAACGCCACCACATCGGCGTCGGTACCGTCGCCGAGCACCACGGCCTGCTTTTCCATGGCGCGCTTCAGCGCGGACAGGTCGTCGCGAAGCCGTGCGGCTCGTTCGAAGTCGAGTTGCTCGGCTGCGGCGTTCATCTGCTGTTCCAGGTCGCGGGCAAACCGGTCGGTCTTGCCGGACAGGAAGTCGCAGAAGTCCGTCACGATCCGGCGATGCTGCTCGGCGCTAACCCGGCCCACGCATGGAGCCGAACATTTGTCGATGTAGCCCAGCAGGCATGGTCGGTCGATCTGTTTGTGCCGCTTGAACACTCCCGCCGAGCAGGATCGCGCCGGAAACACGCGGGTGAGCAGGTCCAGTGTTTCCCGGATTGCCCACGCGTGGGAGTACGGCCCGAAATACCGCACCCCCTTGCGCCGCGGGCCGCGATACACCATCAGCCGGGGATACTCCTCGCCCAGGGTAACCGCCAACACCGGGTAGGACTTGTCGTCGCGGTAGCGGACGTTGAAGCGCGGATCGAACTCCTTGATCCAGTTGTATTCCAGCTGCAGCGCCTCGACCTCGGTGTTGACCACCGTCCACTCGACCTTGGCCGCGGTGGTCACCATCTGCCGAGTCCGCGGTTGCAGGCTGGCGACGTCGGCGAAGTACGACGTCAGTCGGCTGCGCAAACTCTTGGCCTTGCCAACGTAGATCACTCGCCCATGCGCATCCCGGAATCGGTACACGCCCGGCGCAACCGGGATGGACCCGGGCGCGGGGCGATACGTCGCGGGATCTGGCACGTATCCAGGCTAGTGGTCGCCGCAACGGTGGCGCGCCGGGATCGGGTAGCCCGGTCAGGGAACGCTATCCCACTCCTGGTCGGGCGCACCGGGGCTGCACCAGCGGGTGGACACCCAAGTCCCCGGACCCGGGCCGCCAAGAACGGCAAGGCAGCCATCCATTTCACCATGGATCAAACCGTTGGGCTGGATGGTCCAATGCTGGGTGAACCAATCGATGCAAGGCTGCAGGTGCACCCACATGCCGCCGGGCTGCATCGGCTGCATCAGGCACTGCCCGGGGAAGGCCACGCTCTCGAGTTGCTGGTCGGCGGTGAGGTTCCAACGCTGGAAATCCGTCCCATTGCAGGGGTTGATCACCACCGGGCTCACCCAGCTCCCAGTCGGGGCGTCCAGACAAACATCGCCCAATCGGCTCTTCACCTGGACCGGGCCGTCGGCACTCGCCACACCAGCGCTTGGCACCGCGACAACCAACAATGCACCCACTAGGACAAGGGCCCGGCGCACACCGCCCATCAACCGCGATTCATGCATTTCGCCTCCAGCCTCTCATCTCGGCCCACCTCGCGCACGACAAGCGACGCGTCTCACACCGAGACCACAACCGCCGCAGACAGTTCGCCACCGGTAGCAAGATCCGCCCCGACCCACGGTGGTGCAGGTCCTCGACCTCGGTTGGCATCGGCCCGAACTGGCGTCGACGCGGGGCGATCGGCACGCGACGAGACGCGCCCGGCGAGCCCGATCACGGCACGCTATCCCACTCCGCGCCGGGTCCACCGATGGCGCAATTGAGGCCGATCACCAGAGCCCCGGGATTCGCCACGCCGTTAATAACGTCTATACATTGCAAGATGCCATTCGTGATGTGGCCGTCAGGCTGCATACTCCAATGCTGGAGCCCGCCCATTTGACAGGGCACGATAGTTACCAACCACTCATTCACTTCGCCAATTGTCAAGCAAGACCCGGGGAAAGCGACACTTTGGATCCGACCGGGAATGTCGAAATTCCAGAGTTGAGATTGCGAACCATTGCACGGGTTGATCACCGTAGCGGTGTTGAAATTCCCGCTGGGGGCGTCGAGACACCAGTTTCCCAATCGGCTCTTCAACTGGACCGGGCCGTCGGCACTCGCGACGCCAGCGCACAGTACCGCGATAGCCAATAACGGCCCGGCTAGTACAACGGCCCGGTGCACACCGCCCATCAACCGCGATTCATGCATTTCGCCTCCAGCCTCTCATCTCGGCCCACCTCGCGCACGACAAGCGACGCGTCTCACACCCAGACCACAACCGCCGCAGACAGTTTGCCACCGGTAGCAAGATCCGCTCGGACCCGCGACGACGCGACGCACCCAGCGAACCCGGTCAGGACACGCTATCCCACTCCTGGGCGGGTCCGTCGAAGCCGCAATTGAAGGGTCTCACCGGGGCCCCAGGGTGCGCGTCGCCGTTGACAATGGTGAGGCAGGAACCAAGCGAATCCTCAATCTGACCGTTGGGGTGAATGTTCCAATGCTGGTTGAACCCGCCCATTTGACAAGGGAAGACGGTCACCTGCCACATACTCACTGCGCCGGCTGTCAAGCAAGCCCCAGGGTAGGCCGCGCTCTCGATCTGACCGTCAGAGTTGATATCCCAGCGCTGGGATGGCGACCCATCGCAGGCGTTGACAAACGTTGCCGTGTTGAAATTCCCACTCGGGGTGTCCAGACACCAATTGCCCAGTCGGCTCTTCACCTGGACCGAGCCGTCGGCACTCGCCACGCCAGCGCTCAGCAGCGCGACGCCAAATACTGCCCCTGCTACGACAACGGCCCGGCATACACCCCTCATCAAGCGCGATTCATGCATTTCGGCTCAACCCTCTCATAGTGGTCCACCACAGTTGTCATCCGGCGATCGTACGAGGTCCGGCCGATATCGGGTCAGTAACGAGCGCACCGTGTCCATGGCTGCCACGGCGCGATCCTTGTCGACGGCCTGGATGGCCATCACCGGGATGTACTCGTCGTCGGGCAGGTCGATTCGCGCCCACCGACTACCGCCGGGAAACGACACACCGACCACGTCGGACCACGGGACTAGTCTGTCGCCCAACAGATTACGCACCGAAAGCCCAGCCATACCCACCCGCAGTCGCGGGCGCACGAAGAGCAGCACCGCCCCGGCGAGAACCAGACCCAGGGCTCCCATTGCCACCTGGTCAGCAGTCTGGAAAACCACACCACTGGATTGGACCTTCAACAGCAAACCCACCACGATGTGCGCTGCCGCGATCAGAAACGCTGCGGCGTAGGCAAAATACGGTGTCCGATGCGGACGCAGCTCAACATCCCACGCCTCCCGGTTCGGCACCGCGGTCACGACTGAGAGCGCAGGTCACGCAGGGTCAGCGCGGTGGCCAGGGCCGCGGCGGCCGCCTGGGCGCCCTTGTCCTCGGCCGACGTCGGAAGCCCGGCCCGATCCAGCGCCTGCTCCTCGGTGTTGGTGGTCAGCACCCCGTTGCCAACCGGTGTCGAAGAGTCCAGCGACACACGAGTCAGGCCCTGGGTTACCGCATCACAGACGTAGTCGAAATGTGGTGTGGCACCGCGGATCACGACACCGAGTGCGACGACGGCATCGTGATTGCGGGCCAGTTCTTGCGTCACCACTGGAATTTCGATCGCGCCCAGCACGCGGACCACCGTCGGGTTGTCGATACCGGACTCGGTGGCTACCTTGCGGGCACCGGCCAACAGGGCATCGCAGACTTCGGTGTGCCAGGTGCTGGCCACGATAGCGAGCCGCACACCGGACGCGTCGAGCGCCGGTAGGTCCGGCACCCCGGCGCCACCGCTCACAAAGCACCACCGAATTCACCCGGAAGATGGACAGATTCCGGAAAATCATTGAAATCGTCCAGCCCGACGAGGTCGTGGCCCATTTTGTCACGTTTGGTCATCAGGTAGCGGATATTATCCGCGTTGGCCCGCACCGGCAGCGGCACCCGTTCGATGATGTGCAATCCGTACCCATCCAGTCCCACCCGCTTGGCCGGGTTATTGGTCAGCAGCCGCATCGAGCGTACCCCGAGGTCGACGAGGATCTGTGCGCCGATCCCGTAATCCCTTGCGTCGGCCGGTAATCCAAGCTTGAGGTTGGCGTCCACGGTATCCGCACCCGCGTCCTGCAGCTGGTAGGCCTGCAGTTTGTGCATCAGGCCGATGCCGCGGCCCTCATGGCCACGCATGTACAGCACCACGCCACGCCCTTCCCGGGCAACCATTCCCATCGCGGCGTCCAGCTGGGGCCCGCAATCGCAGCGGCGCGACCCGAACACGTCACCGGTCAAGCACTCGGAGTGCACCCGGACCAGCACATCGTCGCCGTCGGCGTTCGGCCCGGCGATCTCGCCGCGGACCAGCGCCACATGTTCCACGTCCTCGTAGATGCTGGTGTAGCCAATGGCGCGAAACTCCCCATGACGGGTCGGGATCCGGGCCTCGGCGACGCGCTCGATGTGTTTCTCGTGCTTGCGCCGCCATTCGATCAAGTCAGCAATGGTGATGAGCGCGAGACCGTGCTCATCGGCGAAGACCCGCAACTCATCGGTCTGCGCCATAGAGCCCTCGTCTTTTTGGCTGACGATCTCGCAAATCGCCCCCGCGGGTTGCAACCCGGCCATCCGGGCCAGGTCCACGGCGGCCTCGGTGTGGCCGGGCCGGCGCAGCACGCCGCCATCCTTGGCCCGCAACGGAACCACATGACCGGGGCGGGTGAAATCGTCGGCGACACTGGCCGGATCGGCTAGCAACCGCATTGTGGTAGCCCGATCGGATGCCGAAATGCCCGTCCCGATGCCAGTCCGTGCATCGACGGTCACGGTGTATGCGGTCCCGTGCTTATCCTGGTTCACCGCGTACATGGGCAACAGGCCCAGCCGGTCGCAGACCGCGCCATCCAGCGGCACGCACAGATATCCCGAGGTGTAGCGAACCATGAAGGCCACCAGCTCCGGCGTTGCCTTCTCGGCGGCGAAGATCAGATCGCCCTCGTTCTCGCGGTCCTCGTCATCGATGACGACGACGGCCTTACCCGCTGCAATGTCGGCAACCGCCCGCTCGACGGAGTCCAACCTCGTCATCTTTGCTACCTAGCTGTCAGGCCTGCCCACACGCGAAGCCCACGTGTTGCATTCAGTATGAACCATTGAGCCAGGTGGTCCCGCCACTCGCGGCGGAATCGCGACACTTACACCACGCACACGACACGCCGTGCAGCGCGTGACCGTGGCTCATGTCTCGGCGTGAGCGATGTTAGCCGGCGCTCTGCATGAGCCGCTCAACATACTTGGCGATGACATCGACCTCGAGGTTTACCCGCGTTCCCACCGGAGCGGAACCCAGCGTGGTCAGCTCCCGGGTCGTCGGGATCAGCGAAACCTCGAACCAGTCGCGGGGTTCGGCGCCCAGCCCGGAGACCGTCAGCGAAATCCCGTCGACGGTAATCGAGCCCTTCTCGACGACATAGCGAGCCACCGCCGCGGGCACCTCGATCCGCACCACCTCCCAGTGTTCCGACGGAGCGCGAGCCACGATTTCGCCGGTCCCGTCCACATGCCCCTGCACGATGTGCCCGCCGAGCCGGCTGCTCAGGGCCGCGGCGCGTTCCAGGTTCACCCGGCTGCCGGGCCGTAGTTCACCCAAGTTGGACCGATTCAGCGTCTCGGCCATCACGTCGGCGGTGAATTGGCCGTCGGGCAAAACATCGACGACCGTCAGGCACACGCCGTTGACGGCGATCGAGTCGCCGTGGCCGGCGTCGGAGGTGACCATGGGACCGCGGATGACCAACCGCGCCGCATCGACGAGGGCGTCCCGGCCGGTCACCTCTCCGAGTTCCTCGACAATTCCGGTGAACATCGCACCAGGTTAGTGAACACCGCAGCGGACCGGCACCCCACTCGCCGACCGGCCGAGTCACAGCCACCCTCTACGATGCAGGGTATGCAGACCCCCAGACGTCCCCGCCGGCTAGTTGCCGTACTCGCCGCCCTGAGCATCGCCGCCACCGTGGTTGCCGGCTGCTCGTCGGGCTCGAAGCCCAGCGCCGGACCGCTTCCCGAAGCCAAGCCGTTGGTCGAGGAGGCCACCGCGCAAACCAAGACCCTCAAGAGCGCACATCTGGTGCTGACGGTGAACGGCAAGATCCCGGGACTTTCCCTCAAGACGCTGAGCGGTGATCTCACCACCAACCCCACCGCCGCGACGGGAAACGTCAAACTTACGCTCGGTGGGTCTGATATCGATGCCGACTTCGTGGTCTTCGACGGGATCCTGTACGCCACCCTGACGCCCAATAAGTGGAGCGATTTCGGTCCCGCGGCCGACATCTACGACCCCTCGCAGGTACTGAACCCCGATACCGGCCTGGCCAACGTGCTCGCGCACCTCACCGACGCCAAAGCCGAAGGACGCGACTCCATCAACGGGCAGAACACCATCCGCATCAGCGGCAAGGTGACGGCACAGGCGGTGAATCAAATCGCGCCGCCGTTCAACGCGACGCAGCCGGTGCCGGCCACCGTGTGGATTCAGGAGGCCGGTGATCATCAACTGGCGCAGGCCCAGTTGGACCGCGGCTCGGGCAATTCCGTCCAGATGACCTTGTCGAAATGGGGCGAGCAGGTCCAGGTCAGCAAGCCCCCGGTGAGCTGATCAGCATGCGAGCAGGACGCCGAGTCGCGATCAGCGCGGGCAGCCTAGCGGTACTGCTGGGCGCGCTGGACACCTATGTCGTGGTCACCATCATGCGCGACATCATGAACAGCGTCGGTATACCGATTAACCAGCTGCACCGGATCACTTGGATCGTCACGATGTACCTGCTGGGTTACATCGCTGCCATGCCACTATTGGGCCGGGCGTCGGATCGGTTCGGCCGCAAGCTGATGCTGCAGGTCAGCCTGGCCGCATTCATCGTCGGCTCGGTGGTGACCGCGCTGGCCGGGCACTTTGGCGATTTCCATATGTTGATCGCGGGCCGCACCATCCAGGGTGTCGCCAGCGGTGCGCTGTTGCCGATCACGTTGGCGCTGGGCGCCGATTTGTGGTCGCAGCGCAACCGCGCCGGTGTGTTGGGCGGGATCGGCGCGGCGCAGGAGCTCGGCAGCGTGCTGGGCCCGCTGTACGGAATCTTCATCGTCTGGCTGTTCCACGACTGGCGAGACGTGTTCTGGATCAACGTCCCGCTGACCGGCATCGCCATGGTGATGATCCACTTCAGCCTCCCCTCCCACGACCGCAGCGCGGAGCCGGAGCGGATCGACGTGGTCGGTGGTGGGCTGCTGGCGACCGCCCTGGGCCTCGCGGTCATCGGGCTGTACAACCCCAACCCCGACGGCAAAGAAGTGCTGCCGGACTACGGGCTGCCCATGCTGGCCGGGGCGATCCTTGCCGCGGTGGCGTTCTTCGCCTGGGAACGCTTCGCCCGCACCCGCCTGATCGAACCGGCCGGGGTGCACTTCCGGCCGTTCCTGGCCGCGCTGGGCGCATCAGTGGCTGCGGGCGCGGCGCTGATGGTGACGCTGGTCAACGTGGAGCTGTTCGGCCAGGGCGTGCTGCAGTTGAACCAGAGCCAGGCGGCCGGAATGCTGCTGTGGTTCCTTATCGCATTGCCGATCGGCGCGCTGACGGGCGGGTGGATAGCCACCCGGGTCGGCGACCGAGCGGTGACCTTCGTCGGGTTACTCATCGCCGCCGGCGGTTACTGGCTGATTTCGCACTGGCCAGTGGACCTGCTGGCCTATCGGCACAGCATCCTCGGCCTGTTCACAGTGCCCGCGGTGCACTCCGACCTGCTGGTGGCCGGTTTGGGGTTGGGGCTGGTGATCGGGCCGCTATCGTCGGCGACCCTGCGGGTTGTCCCGTCGGCCCAGCACGGCATCGCTTCCGCAGCGGTGGTGGTGGCCCGGATGACCGGGATGCTGATCGGTGTGGCCGCGCTGAGCGCCTGGGGGTTGTACCGGTTCAACCAGATCCTGGCGGGGTTGTCGGCGTCGGTACCGCCCAACGCCAGCCTGCTTGAGCGCGCGGCCGCCATCGGAGCCCAATACCAGAAGGCGTTCGCGCTGATGTACGGCGAGATATTCACCATCACCGCGCTCGTGTGTGTGGTCGGTGCGGTGCTGGGCCTTTTGGTTAGCGGCCGCAAGGAACACGCCGACGAACCGGAGGTTGCAGAGCAGCCGACCCTCGCGCCTCAAGTAGAGCCGCTTTAACGCCCCACCAGGCTAAGCAACAGATCCGATCCGACCTTTTCGACGCTGTCGAACTGCCAACGCAAGGCCTGGGTGATGCTAGAGACCCCCACATCATCGACCGCAGTGACCGGGCCACCCAACAAGATCGGGGCGACGTAGGCCAGGATCCGATTGATCGCGCCGGCCCGTAGGAAGGCCCCAGCGAGGGTGGGACCGCCCTCCAGCAACACATCGGTGCGATCCGACAGCGCCCTGAGCACCTCCACCGGCTCGTGGGTACGGATCACCATGGTGCGCGCATCGTCGTTGAGAACTTTTGCTTCCGTCGGTATGTCACGCTTGCCCACCACCACGCGCAAGGGCTGCTGCTGCGCGAGCGAGCCGTCCGCCAGCCGAGCGGTCAGGGCTGGGTCGTCGGCGAGGACGGTGCCGGTGCCAACAACGATCGCGTCGGCGATGGCGCGGCGACGATGCACGTCCTGGCGTGCGGCCTCACTGGATATCCACTGGCTGGAGCCGTCGGCGGCGGCGCTGCGGCCGTCGACGCTGGTGGCGTACTTCCACGTCACATGCGGCAAACCGGTGCGCTGCTTGTGCAGCCACTCCCGCAACGGTCCGGCCGCCACCTGATCCGCCATCACCCCGGACCGCACCTGCACGCCGGCCGCCGACAGCCGGCCCGCGCCGCCCCCCGCGATCCCGTTTGGGTCGGCGACGGCGTAGAACACCGTGCCCACCCTGGCTTCGATCAGAGCGTTCACGCACGGCGGAGTCTTGCCGTAGTGATTACACGGCTCCATGGTGACCACCGCGATGCCGCCGGCGGCCAATCCGCCGGCCCGCCGCAGCGCGACCACCTCGGCGTGATCGCCGCCGGCCGGCTCGGTGGCGCCGACGCCGACGACCCGGCCGTTGGGATCCACAATCACGGCCCCGACCGGCGGGTTCGGATAGGTGGTGCCCTTGACCTGGTAGGAGTGCTCGATCGCCAGGCGCATGGCCTCGTCGATGTTCTTGACCTGCTCCACGTTCATCGGCGGTTCACGCCGCCGAGATGGGGCGATGCGGCACCGGCCTGTCGCCGTAGGGCCGCTACCGCGGCGGCCGGGTCATCGGCACCGTAAACCGCCGAGCCCGCGACAAAGCAGTCGACGCCCGCCTCCGCGGCCTGCTCAATCGTGTCCTCGTTGATGCCGCCGTCGATCTCGACCAGGATCGTCAACTCGCCCGCGTCGACCAATTTGCGCACAGTACGCACCTTGCTCAGCACCTCTGGAATGAAATCCTGGCCGCCGAATCCGGGCTCTACCGACATGACAAGCAGGGTGTCGAAGTGAGGCAGGATGTCCAGGTATGGCTCCAGCGGGGTCCCCGGCTTCACACTGATCCCGGCTTTGGCGCCCGCGGCCCGGATATCGCGGGCCACGCCGATCGGGTTGTCGGTGGCCTCCGCGTGGAACGTGACGTTGTAGGCGCCCGCTTCGGCATACGGCGGAGCCCACCGGTCCGGGTTGTCGATCATCAAATGGCAGTCCATCGGGATGTGGGTGACGGCCAGCAGGCTCTCCACCACCGGCAGGCCGATGGTCAGGTTTGGCACGAAATGGCCGTCCATCACATCGACATGTAGCCAGTCGGCGCCGTTCACCGCTGCCGCTTCGTCGGCGAGCCGTGCGAAATCGGCGGCGAGGATCGAAGGCGCTATCAGCGGTTCCGCCGTGCTACCAGCCATGAGCGACACCTTACTGAGCCTTGCGGCGAACCTCACGTTTGGCGGCGCAGCGCGGCGGCGAACATGGCGTCGGTGCCGTGCCGGTGCGGCCACAGCTGAACGTGGGGACCGTCCCCAAGCCCTTCGGTGACCGGCTCGAACAACGGCCGGGTATCCAGCGACTGAACCGGCTGCCGGCGCAGCGCGTCGGCGACAACACCCACGGTCTCGGCCAGGTGTGGCGAACAGGTCGCATAAAGCACCACGCCGCCGGGCCGGGTCAGCGCGATCGCGGCGCTCAGCAACTCACGTTGCAGCTTGGCCAGCCCCGCGACGTCGCTTGACTGACGGCGCCAACGGGCCTCCGGCCGACGGCGCAACGCGCCCAGCCCGGTGCAAGGCACGTCCACCAGCACTCGGTCGAAGCCTGGGTCGAGGTCGGTGTGCCGCCCGTCGACTCGCACCACCTCAACCGGCAGTCCGCGGGTGTTTTCCGCTACCAGCTCCGCGCGGTGTGGCGACGGCTCCACCGCGGTCACTCGCGCCCCCGCGTCCGGGCGCTGGCTCGAGCCGAGCGCAGCCAGCAGCGCGGTCTTACCGCCGGGCCCGGCGCACAGGTCCAGCCACCGTCCGGTGTCGCCGTCGACCGGTGCCAGCGTCAGCGCCCGCGCCACCAACTGGCTGCCCTCGTCCTGGACCTGGGCTCGACCATCGCGCACCGGCCCCAGTCGTCCCGGGTCACCGCCCGGCAGGTACACGGCGAAAGGCGAATACCGGCCGACGGTTCCGTGCACCGCCTCGGCCAGCTCGGCGGCGGTCAGCACCCCGGGCCGGGCCGCCAGATGCACCCGTGGCCGCTCGTCATCGCTAGCCAGCGCCACGTCGAGTTCCCCGGCCGCCACGCCCAGCGCGTCAGCAAAGGCCTGGGCGATCCAGCGCGGGTGCGCGTGCACGAACGCGGCGTGCCCGATCGGATCACTCTGCGAATCGGGCGCTAGTTCGCCAACCCAGGACCTTTCGTCTCGGCCGGCGATGGTACGCAGCACACCGTTGACGAAACCTGCTCGTGCCGAATCGAATTCGATTCCAGCCTGCTCGACGGTGGTTGACACCGCGGCGTGTGCGTCAACCCGGGTGCGCAACAGCTGGTAGGCGCCGAGCCGCAGCAGGTCAAGCAAGACCGGATCGATCGCGTTCGGCGAGCGTCCGGCGGCCGCACCGATGATCGCGTCCAGCAGGCCGCGAGTTCGGCAGGCGCCGTACGACAGCTCGGTGGCGAACGCGGCGTCGCGGCCGCTGATACCGCGTTCGGCCAGCAGCGCGGGCAACACCAAGTTTGCGTAGGCGTCGCGCTCACTGACCGCCCGCAGTACCTCGAACGCCGCGCGACGCGCCGGGTCCAGCGGCCGGCGGCGCGGCCCACGCGGTCTAGGCGTCATGTTGCCCGTGCGGCCGGGTCGAGCCGTGCCCCCCGCGCCCAGTCGGCCGCGTTCATGAGCTTCTTTCCGGGCGGCTGAATCTGGTCCAGGCACACCGGTTCCGACCCGGTGCCGATCCACACGCTTGTGCGATCTATGTGAATACCGCCGGGCGGCAAGGGCCTTGGTGGCCGGTGATCGCCGTCGAGGTGCACCGGTCCAAGTTTGATCCGCAGATCACCGATGAGTGTCCAGGCGCCCGGGTTGGGGGTGACGGCACGAATCCGTCGCTCCACCACCGCCGCCGGCAAGTCCCACCGCACCCGGGCATGTTCCACGGTAATTTTCGGGGCCACGCTAACCCCGTCCGCCGGTTGTGGTCGCGGTGTCAGCGTCTGATCGGCTATCCCGTCCAGTGTGGTCGATAGCAGCGCCGCCCCCGAAACCGCTAGGCGCTCAAGTAGATCCCCTGCGGTGTCGGTCGCCTGGATCACTTCGGTGACGACACCGTATATCGGTCCCGAATCCAGGCTTGGCTCGATCTGGAACGTCGTGGCTCCGGTGATCGTGTCTCCGGCTTCGATCGCGGCCTGTACCGGCGCCGCGCCACGCCAGGCCGGCAGCAGCGAGAAGTGCAGGTTGACCCAGCCGTGCCGGGGGACGGCCAGCAGGCCGCCCCCGAGCAAGGCCCCGTAGGCAACCACGGCGCAGCATTCGGGCGCCAACTCCGACAGTTCGGCGACGAACTCTGCCGAGTTCGGCCGCGACGGCCGCAACACCGGAATGCCGTGGTCCAGCGCCTCGCGGGCCACCGGTGAGGGCTGCGGCTTGCCCCGCCGGCCGCAAGCCGCGTCGGGGCGGGTCAGCACGGCAATCACGTCGTGACGGGGCGATTCGATGAGCCGGCGCAACGTGGCCAGGGCGGGTTCCGGGGTGCCGGCGAAGACTAGGCGCACTCGCACAGTCTAAAAAGGCCGCCGACGTGGCGTGGACCACAATTCCGACACGCGCTATTGTTAGAGGCTTACACTATTTCTGATGCATACTGTATCCGGCGGGTACGGTCGACATGCTGCTGTCGGACCACCCACCGTGCCAGCGACAACGATGTCGAAGTTTCGCAGCCACATCACTTACTTCTCAGGAGACCTGATGACTATCGACACACCTGTCCGCGAGGATCAAACGCTCGCTGCCACGCACCGGGCAATGTGGGCCCTCGGTGACTACGCCCTGATGGCGGAAGAGGTGATGGCGCCACTCGGCCCGATCCTGGTCGCCGCCGCGGGTATCGGGCCGGGTGTCCGAGTTCTCGACGTCGCCGCCGGCTCTGGCAATATCTCGCTTCCCGCGGCCAAGACGGGTGCCACGGTGATTTCCACCGACCTCACACCCGAGTTGCTGCAGCGCTCCCAGGCCAGGGCCGCCGCAGAGGGGTTGACCCTCGAATACCAGGAAGCCAATGCGCAAGCCCTGCCGTTCGGCGACAACGAGTTCGACACCGTGATGTCCGCGATCGGCGTGATGTTCGCGCCGGATCATCAGGCCGCGGCCAGCGAGCTGGTCCGGGTCTGTCGGCCGGGCGGGACGATCGGTGTGATCAGCTGGACGCACGAAGGTTTCTTCGGGCGGATGCTGGCAACCATCAGGCCATACCGGCCGAGCGTGTCGGCGGATTTGCCGCCGTCGGCGTTGTGGGGACGTGAGGCCTACATCACCGGACTGCTGGGCGACGGAGTCACCGGCCTCAAAACGGCCCGTGGACAATTGGAGGTCAAGCGGTTCGACACCGCCCAGGCCGTCCACGACTACTTCAAGACCCATTACGGTCCGACGATCGAGGCCTACGCGCACATCGGCGACAACGCGGTGCTGGCCGCCGAGCTCGACAGACAGCTTGTCGAACTCGCGGCGCAATACCTGTCTAACGGTGTCATGGAGTGGGAGTACCTGCTTCTCACCGCAGAAAAGCGCTGACGCAGGCAATCTAAGCTCGAGCCCGTGTCGGGCCGTTCCGCCGCTGGGCGGACGGCCAGACACGGGCTCGGCTGCGTGCTACTCGATTTCGAAGCGTGCGTCGGGCTCGCCGCCCGCTTCGGTGAACGCCGTCAGGGCACGCACCAGACCGTGGCGTTCCACCGCCGGCATTTGTTCCACGATGCGGGCGATTTCGGTGCGTCGTTGCGCGGTGACCTGCCGGACCACCTCTCGTCCACGCTTGGTCAACGCTGCGAGCAGCTCCCGCCGAGAGGTGGGGTGCGGTAGACGGTCGATCAGTTCGGCGCTGACCAGCCGGTCGACCATTCGGCCGGTCGCCGATGGCTGCACACCCAGCAATGTCGCCAGCGTGGCCAGGTTGATCGGACCGTGATTGGACAAGATCACCAGAGTCCGGAATTGCGGGATGGTGATGTTCTCGTCGACCTCACCGATTGAATGGGCCGAGATGGCTACCAGCAACCGGGACGCCGTTAGTAATGCATCCGTGATCGCATCCACCGATTCTTCGGCCGTTGTCGGATTTTCCGTTGGCATCATTGCCCCCTTCCCCGGGCCTTTGCCGGGCGTCAACTTCGTCGCGCACCGAGCGTACAGCCAGAAAAGTGTACCAGCCTATCGTGGTCGACATTGACTATTTTGCATGCATATTATTGCCTGCGGGCAATGTTTGGATACTTGCGATGGTCACATCTGCCCCGCCACCGACGACGACGTCGCAGGTGAAGCCCCACTCTAGCCGCTCGCAGGAGTTCCAATGACTATCGACACACCCATCAGCGAACGACAAGCACCGGCGAGAACGCACCGCGAGATGTGGGCATTGGGCGACTACGCTGCCATCGCCGAGGAGCTATTAGCCCAGCTCGGCCCAATCTTGGTCTCCGCCAGTGGCATTCGCCCCGGCGACCGTGTGCTTGATGTGGCCGCAGGCACCGGCAACGTGTCGATTCCGGCGGCCGCGGCGGGTGCTCACGTCATTGCCAGCGACCTGACGCCGGAGCTGCTGCGCCGCGCCCAAGCGCGTGCGGCGGCAGTCGGACTGGAGCTCGGCTGTCGGGAAGCCAGCGCAGAAGCCCTGCCGTTCGGCGCTGGCGAATTCGACGCGGTGCTCTCGACGATCGGGGTGATGTTCGCTCCGCGCCATCAGCGCACCGCGGACGAAATGGCCCGGGTCTGCCGACGCGGCGGCAAGATCAGCACCCTCAGCTGGACCCCCGACGGCTTCTACGGCAAATTGCTGTCCACCATCAGACCGTACCAACCGACCCTGCCGACGGGAGCGCCGCACGAGGTGTGGTGGGGAAGCGAAGACTACGTGAGTGACCTGTTTCGCGATCACGTGTCCGACATTCGTACCCGGCGCGGCTCTCTGAAAGTGGACCGGTTCGGTTGCCCCGAAGAATGTCGCGACTATTTTAAGAACTTCTACGGCCCGGCGATCAACGCCTACCGGGCCATCGCCGACAACCTCGATCGCGTCGCCACACTCGACACCGAAATCACCGAACTCTGCCGCGAGTACCTCAACGACGACGTGATGCAGTGGGAGTACCTGATATTCACCGCCCGGAAGCGTTGAGGTAGCGGCTATTCCGTCTATCCAACGTGCAGCGGGTCAATCTGCACCCGGACCGGCTTGTGGGTCTGCCGCGCGCTGAGCACACCGATGCCACGCCGCAGACTCGCGGCCAATTCCAGGCCCTGCTCGCGGCGGACTCGCAGCAACATCCTGATGACTGGCTCATCGGTGGGGACGCCCGCCGGGCGGCGGACGCCAGGCGGCAGGTCCACCGGGCCGAGCAGGTCGGAGCCGTCGGGCAACCGAGCCGCCTCCAGCAGTGCCGTCACGGTGCCGGCCGGGCCATCCAGGGCAGCGATGTGCACACTTGGCGGTAGGCCGACCTCGGTTCGGGCCGCCAGTTCGGCCTCCGCGTGGCCTACCGGATCCCACCGGATCAGCGATTGCACTGTCGGAATGGATGATTCGGCGACCACCGTCACCACACCGCCGGCGCCGCGCGGACGCACCAGTGCGGCCGCCGTCATCCAGCGCCACAGCGCATTCTCGGCGGCGCGCAGGTCTTGCCGGCCCAGCAGCGCCCAGCTATCCAGCAGCAGCGCGGCCCCGTACCCGCCGGACGCCCGGGGTTCGGCTCCTGGGGTAGCGACCACCAGGACCGGGCGGGCGTCGACCTCCGCCACGATTATCTCGCCCGCCGACGTGATCACCGCCGTACCCGGGAATGCTCGGCCCAGCTCTTCGGCAGTTCGCCGGGCCCCGACGACCACGGCACGCACCGCATCCGACCCGCAGCGCGCGCATCGCAGGGTCGGGTCCACCCGTCCGCACCAGCGACATACCGCACCGGGCGGGCCGGCGTCTTGCAGCGACAACGGACCCGTGCAATGCCGGCAACGGGCGATCGCACGGCAGCGTCCGCAGGCCAGCGAGGGCACATACCCGCGCCGCGGCACCTGCACCAGCACCGGCGCTCCGGCCTGCAGCGCCGAGCGGGCCGCGCGCAGCGCGACCGACGGTATCCGCGCTGTGCGGGCGGCCGGGTCCAGTTCGTCGGCGTACCCGCTGTCGTCGAGGGCAACCACCCGAGGAGTGCACCCACGCACCACCGGCCGTGGTGCGACCACGTCGTGCGCCCAGCCGCTACGCACCAGCGCGTGAGCCTCGGCGGTGCGGGCGTAGCCACCGATCAGCGCCGCGCACCGCGCCTGATGCGCGCGCAGCATCGCCACCTCCCGGGCGTGCGGATAGGGTGCCCGCGGCTCGGCGAGGGAGTCATCGGCGTCGGCCCAAACCATGACCAGACCCAGGTCGCTCAGCGGCGCGAACACCGCGCTGCGGGTACCGATCACCAGCCGGGCCTGGCCGCGCAGCGCGGCCAGCCAGCGCCGGTAGCGTGCTGCCGGCCCCAAGCCCGCCGACAGTGCCACCACAGTGTGCTCATCGACGTGGGCCGTCGCGGCCTGCCACAGCGCGTCCAGATCCCGCTGATCGGGCACCACCGCCAGCACCGAGCGTCCGGCGCGTACGGTCTGCGCGGCGGCCTCGGCGAATCGGTCCGCCCACAGCTCACCGGGAACCGCCTGCCAGACCGCCCGGGCGGCGCGCGAGGAGGCCAGCGCCGCCAGGAATTGTCCGCCGCGACCATAAACTTCCCAACCCGCCGGGTCGACCGGCGCTGGGGTCAATGGCCGGGCCGGGATAGCCGCGGGTTCGCGCTCCACCCTGGCGTGTCGGGCGGGCACCGCGAGCCGCACCACATCCGGGCGAGTCCCGGCGTAGCGCGCCGCGACTGCGTCGACCAACCGGCGAATTTCCGCCGTCAGCACCGGCTCGGGCGACACCACCCGATCCAGCCAGCCCAGCTTGCCCTGGTGATCGGTGTCGTTGCGACGCTCCAGCACAAAACCGTCGACCAGCCGGCCATGAAACCGCACCCGTACCCGCACTCCCGGCTGGGCATCGTCGGACTGCTCGGCGGACACCAAGTAGTCGAAGTCGCGGTCCAGGTGCGGCACCGACAACATCGGCAGCACCCGTGCGATCGGCTCGACCTCAACAGGCGTGCGGGGTCGGCCGCGAGATCCGCTGCTAGACAACATCTTTCTTGCCTGGTTCGCGCGTCGAGCGCGTTGCCCTAGCTCTCGGCAGACCCGGGAACGTTGGCGGTGGTTTGCTCAGCGCCCTCGCGGCCGAAGAAGAACCCCGCCGTAATCAGGATCGCCGCCGCGGCATACGTCCACCAGATCGGTACCGCCAATACCTCGTTGCCGAGAATGAATCGGCCGATGGCGATCATCGAATCCGACACGGCGAAACACACCGCCCCCACAGCGGTCCAGATGGTCGGTAGCTGGGCCAGGAGCGCGGTGCACACCATCGCGGATAACACGACGATGTAGACCGTCACCGGAACCGTCAGTTTCTCCTGACCCAGATGGGGCCAGAACCACACCAGCAGCCCCCCGGGCGCCGCGCACATTACGATGACGGCGATGATGCGCGCACGCGTCGGAGCCGCCTTGAGCGCGAGCGGCAGCAGCGCACCTAGGAAACACAAGTGCGCCAGCAGGAATGCCCCCAACCCGAACACGAATGACTGCGTCCACCAGCCGATCGCCAGCAACCAGTCGCCGGCCGCCGACAACAACAGCGCACCCACCAGCCACCGCCGCTCGCGGGCGATGGGGTGGGCAAGCGCGGCGACGGCCAGCAACACCGCCATCGACGCCTTGAACGCGGGCTGCAGTACCCACTGCCCGGTCAGCTCGCTCCCGGGCGGCAACCGCATCGCGACTACGGTCAAGTACACGCCGTAGGCGAGGCCCGCCCAGCCGGCGGCCACCCAACCACCGGTCACCAAGCGAGATGCGTACGGTACGTCCATGCCGAGTTTGGACAACACCGCCGACGAGAAACCCGCGATCGACCCCATCCTGCTGAAGGTACTGGATGCTGTTCCGTTTCGGCTATCCATCGACGATGGGATCGACGCGGCGCGCCAGCGGTTGCGCGACCTGCCACGCCGAGTGGTGCATCCCGAGCTGCGGGTCGAGGACCGGGCGATCGATGGGCCGGCGGGGACGATCGACATCCGCGTCTATTGGCCGCCAACGGATCCCGATCATGGCGAGCCGCCCGTTGTGCTGTATTTCCACGGCGGCGGGTTCGTCATGGGCGACCTCGACACGCACGACGGCTCGTGCCGTCAGCATGCCGTCGGCGCTGACGCGATCGTCGTGTCGGTTGACTACCGGCTGGCCCCCGAGCACCCGTACCCCGCTGCCATCGAAGACGCTTGGGCCGCAACGTTATGGGTCGCCGACCATGGCCTCCAGATCGGTGCTGACGTCGGCCGCCTGGCCGTCGCCGGAGATTCTGCTGGCGGCACCATCGCCGCGGTGATCGCGCAGCGCGCCCGTGACCAGGGCGAACCGCGGATTGCGTTCCAGCTGTTGTGGTACCCCTCCACGCTGTGGGACCAATCGCTGCCGTCGTTCGCCGAGAACGCCGACGCACCGCTCCTCGACGTCAAGGCGATTGCCGCGTTCTCCCGTTGGTACGCCGGCAAAATCGATATGTCCAACCCGCCGGCGGCGATGGCGCCGGGCCGGGCGGAGAACCTGGCCGACCTGCCGCCCGCCCACATCGGTGTTGCCGGTTACGACCCGTTGCGCGACGACGGTATCCGGTACGGCGAGTTGCTCGCCGCCGCCGGCGTACCCGTCCAGGTACACAACGCCGAGACGATGGTGCACGGCTATGTCGGGTACGCAGGTGTGGTGCCCGCCGCCACCGCCGGCCTGAACCGCGGGCTAGCAGCGTTGCGGACCGCATTGCACGGGTAGGTCGCACGGGTACGGTAAAGGCCCATGACGGAGCCAACCCTTGCCCGACCCGATATCGATCCCCTGCTGAGCATGCTGCTCGATGCCGTTCCGCTGACGTTCACCGCGGCCGACGGAGTGGAAGTCGCACGCGCGCGGCTTCGCCAACTGAAGGCGCCCCCGGAGATGCTGCCGGAGCTACGCATCGAAGATCGCACCGTTGGTTACGACGATCTCACCGACATCCCGGTCCGGATCTACTGGCCGCCAGTCGCCGGCGATAACTTGCCCGTGCTGGTCTACTACCACGGTGGCGGCTGGTCGCTCGGCGATCTGGACACTCACGACCCCGTCGCCCGCGCCCACGCCGTCGGCGCCGAGGCCATCGTGGTGTCCGTTGACTACCGGCTTGCCCCCGAGCATCCCTACCCGGCCGGGATCCACGACAGCTATGCGGCATTGCGCTGGGTCGGCGAGCATGCCACCGAGCTGGGCGGTGACCCGAACCGCATCGCCGTTGCCGGCGATTCGGCCGGCGGCAACATCTCGGCGGTCGTGGCGCAGCTTGCCCGCGACAACGGCGGACCGGCGCTGGTGTTCCAGTTGCTGTGGTATCCCTCGGTCACCGGCGATCTGTCGCTGCCGGCATTTACCGAGAACGCCGACGCGCCGATCCTGGATCGCGACGTCATCGATGCCTTCCTGACCTGGTATGTGCCGGGGCTGGATATCAGTGACCACACGACGCTGCCCCCCACTCTGGCCCCGGCCAATGCCGCGAACTTCGCGGGCCTGCCACCGGCGTTTATCGGTACCGCCGAACACGACCCGCTGCGCGACGACGGGGCCCGCTACGCCGAACTGCTCACCGCCGCCGGGGTGCCGGCGGAGTTGAGCAACGAGCCGACCATGGTGCACGGCTACGTCAGCTTCGCTCTCGTGGTACCCGCCGCGGCCGAGGCCACCAACCGCGGAGTTGCGGCGCTGAAAAAGGCGTTGCACGCCTAGCAAGCGCCAAACCGGAAAAGTCTCCGCACCAGATGGTTTCGGCGATGAACCAGCGCGATCGCCGATGAGCTCTGCCGCATTCGAATCGACGTCCCATCTAGGCATCAAACAGGGCTAGCCAGCGCTGACATCGCCGGGTAGTGTGTGCGGCCGCGGCATCAGCGGCCACAGCAGCAAACCGGGCATTGGAAGCCTGACCGATCGTGTGCCGCATCAACCCCGCCTTAGCCCCAAAGCCGACTCCGAAGCCACCAACTGCGGAATATGGGCATCCAACAAACTCATAACGCTTCTTCCGAATCACTTTGACCAACTCAGATCCCACGACGACGGCAACATGGGCACCCGCGAACCCCCAGACTCAGCACCCAACACCGACAACCCCGACGGCTCCACCCTCGCTGAACCTTGATCAATACCCCCCACCGCTGGTAACGCAGCGGCATCATTCGGCCCAGACAGCGACTGAACACGCGCAAGGGCGCCCAGTTGCGTTGGTGTATTTATGCTTTGAGCATCCGACGACACACCTACACTCTCCGAGCCAGCGTCTGCCAAGCCCACACCAAGGTCCGATGAACCCCGGACATACCCATCAATACCCAGTGGCAATGCAATCGGCAGGATGATCGCGGCAGCGACGGTAGCAAGTGGCACGGCAACGGCGCCAAGCACCACCGCGGTCGCGACGGAATCGACCGCAAACACGCTGGCGAGAGCTAGCAAGATCATGATTACCTCGGACGCACTGTGCGCCACGAGAAGGGCAGCCACCGCCTCATACACAGCTTCATATGCAAAGCCCCCCAAGAAGCCGACGATCACTGCTACCACCACGCCGATGAGGTCACCAAGGTACGCACCGACATAACCCTCAAGGTAGTCACTGATATCAAAAGCGAGCACTGCCATAGAATCCCAGGCATAAGCGAAGATCTCGACGAAAAAGTACAAGAAGTCTTCCAAAAACCCCCACCAGCTGCCCGGCACTGCTGCGGCCTGCGACGCAACATTCAGGGCGTCGCTACCAATGGAATGGATCAGGCGTGGGGCAACGGTCGCTTGTGGCGCGCATGCCACAGTCATGGTTGAGACCGCGTCATAAGTGGCCATGGTGGTCGCAGCTTGGACCCACATGCGCGCATAGTCGGCCTCGTTGACGGCGATCGGAATGGCATTGATGCCAAAGAAGTTGGTCGCTAGCAACACACCATGGGTGACATGATTCGCGGCCAACTCGCTTATCGTGGGCATAGCCGCCAGCGCAGCGCTATACGCCGCGGCCACCGCCTCAAGCTCAGCAGCCATCGCAGCGGCGTCGGCTCCGTTTTTCACCAACCACGCTACATACGGCCGGTGCGCAGCCGCATAATTCGCGGCACTCGGCCCCTGCCACACCTCGCCTTCAACAGTGACGACTTCGGCAGTGAGTTCGTCAGCCGCCGAGAAATACTCGGCGCTAAGCGACGTCCACGCCGACGCCGCAGCCAGCAACGGCCCCGAACCCGGACCCGAACTCAGCAACGCCGAATGCACCTCTGGCGACGAACCCATCCACACTGCCGATGTCATAATCGTTCGCCTAACGAACTTGATGTCGCGCCCACGATGAAGGAGGCCGATCCATCACGGATGTCCCACACCCACCAACCGCTGACCAGTCACAGCTTTGACCGCTAGTCGACCGGGTGTGGCGTGCGGGCGATATATGACGAAAACTGTTACACAACAGGTACTTACCTTTGCCTCAACAAAGTCGCAAGCAGCCTAGCCCCCCATTTGGCGGTTTCGGCCCCGTCGCGGGCCAGCATGGCCATGGTGTTGGACTCATGCGTGCCGGCCATCGAATGATAGGCCCGCATCAGATCCTCCATCGCCTGATTCCACCGCGCCTGCCAACCCTGATAGGTCAACCCGGTATCCCCCTGCCACGCACCCGACAGCACCGCCTGCTCGCTGGCGATATCGGCCCCCAAGCTCTGCAGCGTGCCCGCATAACCCGACATGTCCCCGGCATGGGCCATCATCGCCGGGTAGTTGTACATAATCTGCGACATCACAAACCCTTTCAGAAACCCGTGTAACCGGACGCGGCGGCGACATCGGCAGCCACATAGGTGCCCGCGGCCTCACCCATGTTGGCCTGCGCGACATCCAGCAAGGCATTCACCTTGGCGCCCCGGGCCACCGCTAGCAACGCCGGATGCAGTTCCGGCGGCAAGGCAAACCACACCGGCGCCGTCACAAGCCACCCCAGCCCACATGCGTCCACGCCGCCACGGCATCACCAACGGCATAACTGACACCGAACTCACCCATCCCGATCGCAAAACACGCAAGCTCTTCGATCGCGTCGGCGGCTATCTCAGCATGCTCGTCGCCCAGGGCGCTAAGAGCGGCTGCGTTTCCCAGCAACACCGGATCAGCTGCCGCTGACACCACCCCAATAGGCACTGGTAACGCGGCACCGTATCCGGTCGCCAACCAAGTCGCCAGGGCCACCAGTGCCGCGCTGGCCGCTGCCAAACCTTGGCGTCCCACTCGCAATATCACTGTGCACGATCCCTCCCGATGTAGCGGTGACATGCACGACCAAGCACGCACGGATTTGGAAAACCTGGCAATGCAATCGTTTGCATCGCAATCGTAAGGACAGCGCTGACGGCTGTCAAACCGGACGCTCTCCCCGCGGCGGTGCCGTGTTGACGTGCTCCAGTTTCTCGGAACAACAGCGCAGAGTGGCGTGCATAGGCCATGTTTGTCGGTTACGAGGCACGCCCCGGCGCATTGGCAGGTCACCCCGCGCACGCCAAACCCACGATCATCTGGAAGGGCGCGCCCCAGGGGGATTCAAGCATCCAGACAAGGTCGCGGTCCGCGCCCCGATGCGCTCCCACAGGCATTGTCGGGTGATCAATCGCGCGATGAAGCGGGGTGGTCGCCTTGCCGTGTTTCTTGGACACTTTGGCTCCGTTGCAGACCTCGGATATCAGCTTCTGCTGCGAGTAGAAGTGGTTGGTCAGCTTGGACTGCAGCCGCCAGATCTCGTTGAGTAACAACAACTCCCGCAGCGGTGTCATAGCGGTGGTAACCGACCACGGTGCGGATCACCGCCCAGTTCTTCTGCCCGACATGACAGCCGTCGTTCTTGTTGGCCGGCTACGCCGGGTGAAGGTGATCTGGCGCCCTTGGCGCCATTGCAGCAAGTGGT
Source organism: Mycobacterium decipiens (assembly GCF_963853665.1). NCBI lineage: Bacteria > Bacillati > Actinomycetota > Actinomycetes > Mycobacteriales > Mycobacteriaceae > Mycobacterium > Mycobacterium decipiens. The sequence goes on along the minus strand of NZ_OY970459.1, from coordinate 2,114,506 downwards.
CGGTGATGAATTCTGATCCGTTGCCAAAGTCCACGCCCAGGATCGGAAACGGCATGTTGCCGGCGATGTGATTGAGTGCTGCCAGGACACATTCGGCGGTGTTGTCCGGCACTGAGCAGTTTTCCGTCCAGCCGTAGCGACATCGGTGATCGACCGCGCAAACACATGGGGCCAGCCAGATTGCCGCCGTCGTGGCCGACCAGGTCAGTCTCGGCGAACCCAGGTCAAGCCTCGTCTCATTCGACCCAGGTCCCGCACCGGGATCTGACTTTGAGCAGCGATCCCGGCTTGGTGCAACACGCCGAACTGCGGTCGTCTCCGTCACGGCTCTGCGCTCGGCCAACGTCGACCCATCACTCGGGCTTACGCGCGCATTTCTGACGAGTCAACGCGGTGAAACCCCAGAAAGATGACTGCACGAGATGCGGGACACACCAACGGTCCAGACTCTCCAGGGTGGCTCAGAGTGTTGGTAGCAGAAGCGATTCCAAGCTACTGCAGTCGTGCCTTTTGCCGCTCATGACGTGGGCGAGAAAGACGGTGTGGGGTTGGAGGCTGCCCTCAGCGGCCGCCGCGGGAGCGATGCTGTGGAACCGCGGACCATGAGAGTCACGGGCATCAACACCGTACCCGGCATTCGCGACGGCTCCTCGATGCAATCAAGCAGTAGGCGAGCCGCCTCGGCGCCAACCGCCGCCTGCGGAATCCGCACCGACGTCATCGGCGGACGCAACTTGTCCAAGAATGGGATGTCGTTGTACCCGACGAGGCTGATCTGCTCCGGGCAGTCGATACCGGCTTCAGCGAACACGTCGTAGCAGCCCAGGGCGATCAAATCATTGGCAGCGATAACCGCGGTGAACTCCACACCGCGATCCAACAGCTCACGCAGCGCAGTCGCGCCGTCCGCCTCAGACCAGCCCGCACATTCGACGGTCAGCGCCGGATCGTCGGCAACCCCAGCGTCGCCCGCGGCGTGCCGAAATGCCGCCGATCGCATTACCCCCATCGGTGTGCTGAACGGACCCGCCAGGTGGGCAATCCTGGTGTGACCCAGCCCGACGAGGTGTTCGACCGCCTGGGTCATCCCCGATGGATCGTCCGGAATAACCGCAGCGATGTCGGGACTATCGGCTCGCCGATTGATCCAGACGATCTTGATTCCCTCGTCCCGAAGTGGCTCCACCAGCGCATGATCCCTGCGCCCGGTGGCAACTATCAAGCCGTCCACCTGTCGTGCCACCAGCGAATCAACCAGGCGCTGTTCTCGTGCGGCATCGTCGCCGGTGCTGGCGACGAAGGTGTCGTAGCCATGCTGGACGAGTACATCCTCGGCAGCACGCACAATCGGCGGGAACAGCGGAATGGCGAGGTCAGGGACCAACAAACCGACAGTACGAGTCCGTGACGTCCTGAGGCTGCGAGCGATCGGATTGGCTCGGCAGCCAAGCGACTCGGCCGCCCGCAACACACGACGCGCCGTCTCGACGTTTTCCAACGCGCCCGTGAGCAGCGAATGCACCTCCGGCGGCGAGGCCATCCAAACCGAAGCCGTCAAAACAAACCGCCCGAGGCTGCGTTTGACGCCGCCGCGGCACCATCACCGACGGCACAACTGACATCGGACTCACCGACCCCGACTCCGGAACGCCCAAGCTCTCCGGTCGCTTCACCGACCACCGCAGCATGCTCACTGTGCAGTACGCTTAGAACGGCAGCGTTCTGGGCCGACACCGGATCAGCAGCCGGGGGCATTATCGCCGGTATCGCCGCAGCGTACGCCGGCCCCGCGCTGGCCGCACCAAACTTTCGAGTCCCACATGCAACGTCACTCACGACGGCCCCTTCCAATGTAGCGGTCGCATGCACGACCAAGCACCCAGCAGCCCACAAACTGGCAATACAAACGATTGCAGTAATCGTAGCAACGGACACCGAAGACGGCCAGTCCAGACGCTCTCACTGCGGTCGAGGCGTCTTGCCGTAACGCGGATCAGAGCTCCGGCACCTGTGATTCAGATCCCTTATGCGCCAAAGTCATATCTTTGTTGTATACGGCCACGTTCACCGGTTGCGGGCTAAGCGGCGGCGCCCTGGTACATCATTGCGGTCGGAAATGATTTGTATGCAATCGATTGTGTTGTGTCCGGAAATGAGACCGGAGTCCGGCCTGGGATTCCGCAGCTGCTTGCGGCGAGTCCGCAACAACTCGTGCAAACCATGCCAGTCGTGCTTTTTGGCCGCTCATGACGTGGGCGAGAAAGACGGTGTGGGGTTGGAGGCTGCCCTCAGTGGCCGCCGCGGGGGCGATGCTGTGGAACCGCGGACCATGAGAGTCACGGGCATCAACACCGTACCCGGCATTCGCGACGGCTCCTCGATGCAATCAAGCAGTAGGCGAGCCGCCTCGGCGCCAACCGCCGCCTGCGGAATCCGCACCGACGTCATCGGCGGACGCAACTTGTCCAAGAATGGGATGTCGTTGTACCCGACGAGGCTGATCTGCTCCGGGCAGTCGATACCGGCTTCAGCGAACACGTCGTAGCAGCCCAGGGCGATCAAATCATTGGCAGTGATAACCGCGGTGAACTCCACACCGCGATCCAACAGCTCACGCAGCGCAGTCGCGCCGTCCGCCTCAAACCAGCCCGCACATTCGACGATCAGCGCCGGATCGTCGGCGACCCCAGCGTCGCCCGCGGCGTGCCGAAATGCCGCCGATCGCATTACCCCCGTCGATGTGCTGAACGGACCCGCCAGGTGGGCAATCCTGGTGTGACCCAGCCCGACGAGGTGTTCGACGGCCTGGGTCATTCCCGATGGATCGTCCGGAATAACCGCAGCGATGTCGGGACTGTTGGCTCGCCGATTGATCCAGACGATCTTGATTCCCTCGTCCCGAAGTGGCTCCACCAGCGCATGATCCCTGCGCCCGGTGGCAATTATCAGGCCGTCCACCTGTCGTGCCACCAGCGAATCAACCAGGCGCTGTTCTCGTGTGGCATCGTCGTCGGTGCTGGCGACGAAGGTGTCGTAGCCGTGCTGGGCGAGCACATCCTCGGCAGCACGCACAATCGGCGGGAACAGCGGAATGGCGAGGTCAGGGACCAACAAACCGACAGTACGAGTCCGTGACGTCCTGAGGCTGCGAGCGATCGGATTGGCTCGGTAGCCAAGCGACTCGGCCGCCCGCAACACACGACGCGCCGTCTCGGCGCTGACCAACGACCGCGTGGATGGGTTAAGCGCGCGCGACGCGGTTGCGGAGTGGACACCCGCCGCCTCCGCCACGTCCTTTAGCGTGGGCTTGCGCACTGTGCAAATCCTATTGCCTGCAAGCCCGTCAACGACTACAGGGGGTGATCCGGCTGGCACTGACGCGCACCCCCGGCTATGGTGACTCCGGCGGACGCCATTCTGCCGCGCGGCGCACGGTTTGATATGACCATCAACCGTCCGGCGAGGCTAACCCTGGCCCGAATACGCGCTGGGCGCCACGCCGTACCAGCGTTTGAACGCGTGCGAAAACGTCGAAACCTCGGTGTAGCCCAGCCGCCTGGACACCTCCTCCACCGTCAGCCCCACGCTACGCAGCAAGTCGACGGCCACGGCAGACCGCACCTCATTGAGCAGCGCCCGAAATGACGTGCCTTCCTCAGCAAGTCGCCGCCGCAGCGTTCGCGGATGGATGTCGAGCTCGGCCGCAACTTCGGGAAGTGTGGGGAACCGCCCCGAATCACGAAACAGTTTGGTGCGCACCAGCGCAGTAATCCCCCGGCGTTGCTCGTTGTGCTGCATCAGCACGTCACACTGTGCGATACACATTTCCAGCGTGTGACGATCGGCCTGCGGCAACGGCTCGTCGAGCATGGCGCGCGGGAAGTGCAGCCTGTTGTGCGCCCGGCCGAAGGCGATGTCGTGTACCGGCATGAGCCAGAGCAGGGGGCGCAGCAGTTCCTCGTCGATCGCCACCTCCGCCGACATCTGGTCGGCGTACTTCTCAGCTACAGGACGGATGAAACTCATTGTCGTCGTGATGATTCCAGCGACATCGCGCTCGATGAAGAACCTCTGCACGTCCGCAGGCAAGTGCCCCGCGTCCAATTCGAACAGGCAATCGTCGGCGGTTTCAAACAATGTGACATCGATGTGCAGCATGGTCAGCGCGAAGTAGCGCATCGTTATCCCGAACAGTTCGCGAAGCGTGCCACACGACATCACCGCGAAGCCGAACAAACCAAAATGGGTGAGCGTGAATCGGCTGCCCACGTCGATACCGACGCCCGCGTCATCCGGCAACCGGGTCAGCAGCCGTCGCACCGCGGTGATCTCGTCGAGCCCGCTGACCACGGTGTCCGGATCGTCGAGATCCGCCGGCTCGATCGCGGTGCCCGCCAGCACATCGCGGGTCGGCACCCCGCGCTCGGCGGCCACCTCACACAACACCCGGGTCGCATACACCGGGTGCCCTACCTCGGCAGCAGGCGGAAAATGTGCCATGAGCTGTCCTAAACTCCCAACTCTATGTCCTATATTCTCATTACGGGACGTCCGGGTCATCCCTACAGTGGAGGCATGGCCACCCTGACCGCCGAGCGGCACTCGATGGGACCCGCCAAACGGCTGAGCACCTGGACGATGACCCGGGAAGCGCTCACCGTCGGATTCGACGCCGGCGACAACTTCCTGGGTCGGCTACGCGGCAGCGACATCACCCGATTCCGTTGTGCTGGTAGACGTTTCATCTCCATCAGTCACCCCGACTACGTCGACCACGTGCTACACGAGGCACGGCTGAAATACGTCAAGTCCGACGAATACGGACCGATCCGGGCCGCGGCCGGCCTCAACCTGCTTACCGACGAAGGCGATTCGTGGGCCAGCCACCGCGGCGCGCTGAATCCTACCTTCGCCCGGCGCCACCTCAACGGGCTCGTCGACCTGATGATCGACCCGATCGCAGACGTCACCGCCGCGCTCCCGTCTGGCAGCATGCAATTCGACATGCACCAGACGATGGTCGAAGCGACCTTGCGCGTGGTCGCCAATGCCCTGTTCAGCCAGGACTTCGGGCCGTTGGTCGGCAGCATGAACGATCTCGCGACCCGCGGACTGCGGCGGGCGGAAAAGCTGGAGCGACTCGGGCTGTGGGGTCTCATGCCGCAACCGATCTACGACGCGCTGGTCCGGTGCATCTACTCGGGTGTACGGCTGCCGCCGCCGTTGCGGGAAATGCAAGAGATCACGCTGGCGCTGGATCGCGCCGTCAACTCTGTGATCGATCGGCGCCTGTCGCAGCCGACCGACTCCGCGGACCTGCTCAACGTATTGCTGAATGCAGACGGCGGAACCTGGCCGCGGCAGCGGGTGCGCGACGAGGCGCTGACGTTCATGCTCGCCGGTCACGAAACCACCGCGAACGCCATGTCCTGGTTCTGGTATCTGATGGCGCTGCACCCCGAAGCCCGCGACCGCATGCTCACCGAGGTGGACGACCTCCTGGGAGCGCGCCGCCCGATCGCCGACGACCTGGGCAACCTGCCGTGGACCACCGCGTGCCTGCAAGAGTCGCAGCGCCACTTCTCGTCGGTCTGGATCATCGCGCGCCGGGCCGTCGACGACGATGTCATCGGCGGACACCACATTCGCCGGGGCACCACCGTTATCATCCCGATCCACCACATTCACAACGACCCGCGCTGGTGGCCCGATCCGGAAAGGTTCGATCCCAGCCGGTTTTTGCGATCCGCCAGGGACCGTCCCCGCTCGGCATATCTGCCGTTCGGCGGCGGTCGACGAATCTGCATCGGGCAGAGCTTCGCTCTGATGGAGATGGTACTGATAGCGGCAATCATGAGTCAGCGCTTCACTTTTGACCTCGCACCTGATCGACCTGTCGAACTCGAGGCAACGCTGACACTGCGACCCAAGCACGGAATTCACCTCATCGGAACCAGGCGCTCATGCCCGACTACCACGCACTGATCGTCGGCGCCGGATTCTCCGGAATCGGCGCCGCAATCAAACTGGACCGGGCGGGCTTCACCGATTACCTAGTGGTCGAAGCCGGCGACGGAGTCGGCGGGACCTGGTACTGGAACACTTATCCCGGTATCGCCGTGGATATTCCATCGTTCTCTTACCAGTTCTCGTTCGAGCAGAGCCGGCACTGGTCGCGCACGTATGCACCCGGGCACGAGCTCAAGGCCTACGCCGAACACTGCGTCGACAAGTACGGCATCCGGTCGCGAATCCGGTTCAACACCAAGGTTATCGCCGCCGAATTCGACGACCACCAGAGTTTGTGGCGCGTGCACACCGATCCAGGCGGCGAGGTTAGTGCCAGGTTCCTGATCAGCGCCAGCGGTGTCCTGACGGTGCCGAAGCTGCCCGACATCGACGGGGTGGACTCGTTCGACGGCGTCACCATGCACACCGCACGCTGGGACCACCGCCAGGACCTGACCGGCAAACGCGTCGGGATTATCGGCACCGGCGCCTCCGCGGTCCAGATCATTCCCGAAATCGCGCCAATTGTCGCTCACCTCACCGTGTTTCAGCGCACCCCGATCTGGTGCTTCCCCAAGCTCGACGTCCCGCTGCCGGCGCCGACGCGCTGGGCGATGCGGATTCCCGGCGGCAGAACAGTCCAGCGACTACTCAGCCAGGCTTTCGTAGAAGCTACCTTCCCGATCGCGGCGCACTACTTCACGGTGTTTCCGCTCGCCCGATTGATGGCGTCAGCGGGACGCCGCTATCTGCGCCATCAGGTCAAAGATCCGGCGGTACGCGAGCAGCTCACCCCGCGCTACGCGGTGGGCTGCAAACGCCCCGGCTTCCACAACACCTATCTGGCCACGTTCAACCGCGACAACGTGCGCCTGGTCACCGAGCCAATCGACAAGATCACCCCCAGCGCGGTGGCCACCACCGACGGAACCTGCCATGAGATCGACGTGCTGGTGCTGGCGACCGGCTTCAAGGTGCTCGACACCGACGAGGCCCTGACCTACGCCGTTACCGGAACCAGCGGCCAGTCCCTCAGCCGGTTCTGGGACCAGCATCGAACGCAGGCCTACGAGGGCGTCAGCGTCCCCGGCTACCCGAACTTCTTCACCGTGTTCGGCCCATATGGCTACGTCGGCTCGTCGTACTTCGCGCTCATCGAGACCCAGACCCACCACATCGTGCGATGCCTGAACCGGGCCCGTCACAACAGCGCAACCCGTGTCGAGGTGACCACGGAGGCTAACGCCCGATACTTTGCCGAAGTGATGCGTCGCCGATACCGCCAGGTCTTCTGGCAGGACAGTTGCCGGCTGGCCAACAGCTACTACTTCGACAAGAACGGTGACGTCCCGTTGCGCCCGACCACCACGGCGGAGGCCTACTGGCGCAGTCGGCACTTTGATCTCGACGACTACCGCTTCACCGCGTAGCGCGAGCAGACGCAGAATCGCACTACGCGGGCCTCCCGCGTGCGATTCTGCGTCTGCTCGCGCTAGCCAGATCGCGCCCCCGGCCCCACCTGTTCAAATTTGGCGGGATTATCCCCTCAGATATGCACGGTTTCAATAGAAAATTCGCTGGCGATTCCTGTGAAGATGCTGTCATTAAATCAGCATGATTGTTAGGGAAACGACAAGATCAGGATCGATTCTCGGCAACCTGGCACGTTGAGTCCGTCGAATCCCGGTTTATAGCGTCTGTTGACAGGACCGAGTCCCGGCGTAGCTGAAGGGAAATCCAATGTCTTTCGTTACTACGTATCCAGAACTGCTGTCGGCGGCAGCCAGCAATCTGCAGTCGCTTGGCGCCGCGTTTACCGTCGGCAATGCCACTGCTGCCGGGCCGACGACCGCGGTCGTACCCGCGGCCGCGGATGAGGTCTCGGCGCTGACCGCTGCGCAATTCGCCGCTCATGCCCAGAGGTATCAAGCGCTGGCCGCGCGTGCGGTCCAGATTCAGGACTTGTTCGCGGCGACACTGGCGACCAACGCGGGTTCGTATGCGGCAACTGAGACGGCCAACGCTACCGCGGCTGGCTGAATGGTCAACCGAGTTACCTGATGCATAGCGGGTTTGAAACATGGACTATGGAGTGTTGCCGCCCGAAATCAATTCCGGGCGTATGTATGCCGGTCCAGGCGCGGGTTCGTTGCTCGCGGCCGAGGCGGCTTGGGCGGGGCTGGCTGCGGAGTTGAACTCGGTCGCCGCGGGTCATCGATCGGTGATTTCCGGGTTAACTAGCGGTCCGTGGTTGGGGCCCGCGTCAACGTCACTTGTTGCCGCTACGTCTCCGTTCGTGGCGTGGCTGGACAGCAGCGCCGAGCAGGCGGAGCTGGCCGCGAGTCAGGCGGGGGCGGCGGCGGCCTCGTATGAGACCGCGTTCGCGGCGACGGTGCCTCCGCCGGTGATCACGGCCAACCGGGCGCTGCTGGCGGGGCTGATCGCCACCAATTTTTTGGGCCAAAACACCGCGGCGATCGCGACCGTTGAGGCCCAGTACTTCGAATTTTGGGCTCGGGACTCGGCGGCAATGTACGACTACGCGAGCTCCGCATCCACGGCGTCGCGGTTGACCGATTTCGCCGAGCCCGCGGAAGTGACCACCCCGGGCGGGTTGGGCCGGCAAGCCAACGCGGTTGCGGCCGCCGCCGCGAGTTCGGTCCAGACCAAGGTGCCCGAAACGCTGAACGGCCTCAACTACAACGTATCCGGGCTTTTGAAGACACTGTCGTCGCCCAACCTGGGCTTCTCAAGCCTCGATCCGATCGATGATTATCTGGTGAATCACACGCTGTTCGACGACCTCGCCTCGCTGTACACGAAGTATCTTGGCGGGTACGTCTCATCGGCGCAGATGACCGTCCAGATGGGACAGTCCTTCGGGCAGATCAGCAACGGTATCGCGGCCATGACCACGCTGATGAAGGGTTTGGCTCCCGCGGCCAACGCGTTAGAAGGCGCGGCTTCGGCGGCGGGGTCTGCCGCCACAAGTGCAGCCGCGAACGCCGGAGGCGTGGCAGCCGGACTGGGAAAGGCGCTTCCGATGGGCGCGTTGTCGGTGCCACCAAGCTGGACTCCGGTGAGCGCCGCAACCAACCCCGGGGTGGCGGCACTCGCTGACGCCGCTGCGGTCCCGGTCGGCGCGGGAGCGGTGAACACCCTTCCGGTAGCCCCCCCGTTTGGGCAGTTCATCGGTGGCCAGTACGGGCGCAATCTTCCGACCTACGGTTTCCGGCCCGCGGTGATGGCGAAGCCACCGGCCGCCGGCTGACCGGCCGGCTATCGCCGCACGGAGGCTAGATCGCGCTCTTGAGGTCGTCGACCTTGTTGGTCTGCTCCCACGGCAGTTCGATGTCGGTCCGGCCGAAATGCCCGTAGGCAGCCGTCGGCGCATAAATCGGGCGCAGCAGGTTCAGGTCGCGGATGATGGCACCGGGCCGCAGATCGAACACCTCGCCGATGGCCTTCTCGATCTTGAGCGGGTCGACGGCCTCGGAGCCGAACGTTTCGACGAACAGGCCGACGGGCGCCGCTTTACCGATCGCGTAGGCCACCTGCACCTCGACCCGTTCCGCCAGCCCGGCGGCGACGACGTTCTTGGCCACCCAGCGCATCGCGTAGGCGGCCGACCGGTCCACCTTGGACGGGTCCTTCCCGGAGAAGGCGCCGCCGCCGTGCCGGGCCCAACCGCCGTAGGTGTCGACGATAATCTTGCGGCCGGTCAACCCCGCGTCGCCCATCGGCCCGCCGAGAACGAACTTGCCGGTCGGGTTCACCAGCACCCGCACCGACGACGCGTCCAGGGTCTCGTGGGCCAGATCGTCGAGCACGGTGTTAAGCACCTTCGCTCGGATATCGGGATCCAGCGTCTTCGCCAGGTCGATATCGGCCGAGTGTTGGGTGGAGATCACCACGGTGTCCAGCCGCACCGGAACGTTGTCCTCGTAGGCGATGGTGACCTGCGTCTTGCCGTCCGGACGCAGGTAGGGCAGCACTCCGTTCTTGCGGACCTCGGTGAGTCGCCGTGACAGCCGGTGGGCCAGCGCGATGGGGAGCGGCATCAGCTCCGGGGTGTCGTTGATCGCGTAGCCAAACATCAGGCCCTGGTCACCGGCACCCTGAGAGTCCAGCGGATCGGCTGCGCCCTCCACCCGGGCCTCGTGCGCGGTGTCGACACCCTGGGCGATGTCGGGTGACTGCGCGCCGATGCCGATGTTCACCCCACACGTCGCCCCGTCGAAACCCTTGTCCGACGTGTCGTAGCCGATCTCGAGGATCCGTGCGCGGACCGTATTGGTGATATCGGCGAACGCCTCCTTCGCCGTCGTCGTCACCTCGCCCACTACGTGCACCTGCCCGGTGGTCACCAGCGTCTCGACCGCCACGCGTGAGCGGGGGTCCGCCGCCAGAAGCGCATCAAGGACCGAGTCGCTGATCGCGTCACAGATCTTGTCGGGATGTCCCTCTGTCACCGACTCACTGGTAAACAGCCGACCCTTTTCGCTCACTATGTCTATCCTTCCGATAATTAGTTAGCCGAATTATAGCCTCAGGCATCAATTTCAGCGCGTCCAACCGAGTAAGGGATCGTCCAGCACCTGTCCAGGACCCGTACAGAACCGGCCGCCGGAACCGCGCTAGCTGCTACAACCTTCCAGGAACGTGACGATTGCATCCACGATACGGCTCGCCATTAGTGTTTTGGAGCCGTGTTGCAATGCCAACTCGGTACCGTCGGACGCCAGCAGCCAGCCATCGTTGCTGTCCACCTCAAAGGCCCTTCCCTCGCCGACCGCATTGACGACTAGCAGATCGCAGCCTTTGCGTCGCAGTTTAGCTCGGGCATGAAAGAGCACGTCGCCGTTGGCGTCCCCTGTCTCGGCTGCGAAGCCCACGATGGCCCGCATATTGGGTAGTTGGCCATGGGCGCGGGCCCGCACCGCCCCCGCCAGCACGTCGTCATTGCGCAGCAGCTGGATCGTCGGTGGGCCTTCGGCGCCCTTCTTGATCTTGGCGGTGGCGACCTGCGCAGGCCGGAAGTCCGCGACTGCCGCCGCCATCACCAATACGTCCGCGGTCGGCGCGTGCTTGGACACCGCGTCCCCGAGTTGCTGTGCCGAACTGACGTGCACCACCTCGACACCGGCGGGATCGATGAGCCCCGCGGTATGCCCGGCGATCAAAGTAACCTCCGCGCCGCGCTGCGCGGCTACCCGTGCGACGGCGTAACCCTGCTTGCCGGAGCTGCGGTTGCCCAGAAAGCGCACCGGATCGATCGGCTCGCGGGTGCCGCCGGCGGTAACCAGCAGCTTTCGACCCGCCAGATCGTAGGGCAGGGCGTCGTGCCGCTCCAGCAGCAGCTGGGCAAGTGTGGTGATTTCCTCGGCCTCGGGCAATCGACCCGCCCCGCTGTCAGCGCCGGTGAGCCGTCCTGATGCGGGTTCCAGCACCACCGCCCCGCGACAGCGCAGCGTGGCCACGTTGTCGACGGTGGCCGGATGCAGCCACATCTCGGTATGCATCGCCGGCGCGAACAACACCGGACATCGCGCCGTCAGCAGCGTCGCGGTCAGCAGATCGTCGGCCCGGCCGGCCACCGCCCGGGCCAGCAGATCGGCGGTGGCGGGCGCCACCACGACCAGGTCGGCCTGTTGACCAAGGTGAACATGCGGCACCGCCGGAACATCGTCGAAAACGCCGGTGCGCACCGGCTCGCCGGAGAGGGCCTCGAACGTAGCGGCACCGACGAAACGCAGCGCGGATTCGGTGGGAATGACCCGGACGTGATGACCCGCCTCGGTGAGCTGACGAACGACGGTGCACGCCTTGTAGGCGGCGATACCCCCGGAGACGCCGACGACGATCCGCTTGCGGTCCACCAGCCCCGGCCCTGCCCTGTTACTCGCCCTCGGTGTGCTCGAGCAGATCGGCGTGGATCTCACGCAACGCGATGGACAACGGCTTTTCCTGCAACCCCGGCTCGACCAGCGGGCCCACGTATTCGAGGATGCCCTCGCCGAGCTGGTTGTAGTAGTCGTTGATCTGGCGGGCCCGCTTGGCCGCGTAGATCACTAGGGCGTATTTGCTCGAGACGCGGTCCAGCAACTCGTCGATGGGCGGGTTGGTGATGCCCAGCGGGGTGTCGTAGCCACCCGATCCCCCGGCCGATGGATCGAACTGATCTACGGCGGGAAGGGAGGCCAACGACGCGTCGGACTGCGGAATACTCACTTAAGACATTCTCCTGGCGGCGTAGGGCTGTGCGAAACGGCTTAGAACTCGGTACTGAATTTGGTCGGCGCCGGTCCAGCGAAACGACTCACGCGGGGCCCGGCACGGTTCCCACCAGCAAGGATACCAATTCCGTGCACGCAGACTCCAATCGCCTGTTCACCACGACCTTGTCGAAGTCGCATTGGGCTGCCAGTTCGATCCGCGCGGTGTCCAGGCGGCGTTGAATAACGTCTGCCGTTTCGGTGCCGCGGCCGATCAACCTGGCCTCCAGATCCGCCCAGCTGGGTGGCGCCAGAAACACACTGATGGCCTCGGGCATCGCCGCTTTGACCGCCCTAGCACCGGCCAAATCGACCTCGATGAGCACGGGAACACCGGACGCTGCCGCGTCCCGCACCGGCTGGGCCAATGTGCCCGATCGGTGTAGCCCACCGTGGATTTCGGCCCATTCCAGCAGCTCACCCTGGTCGATGAGGTCCTGAAAGCGGGCGAGGTCCACGAAGTGATAGTCGATACCGTCGACCTCGCCCGGGCGCGGCGCCCGCGTCGTGGCCGAAACACTGAAATGCAGGTTCGGGATCCGGTCACGCAGACACCGAACCACGGTGGACTTGCCGACGGCCGAGGGACCGGACAGCACCACCACGCGTCCCATAGCCGCTGGTGGGCGGCGTGCCGCGGGATTGGCGTCCGGTCCCTCACCGACGCTCACTGACGCTCCTGGGTAGGTTCCCCCCGCAGGCCGTTCGGCCTGCATCGTCGGCCGGCGAGGCTACGCGGAGCCGAACTTTTCCAGCAGGGCCTTGCGCTGGCGATCGCCGAGGCCACGAAGGCGGCGGGTCGGCGCGATTTCCAGCTCGGTCATGATTTCCTGCGCCTTGACCTTGCCCACCTTCGGCAAGGCCTCAAGCAGCGCAGATACCTTCATCTTGCCCAAGACTTCGTCACTCTCGGCGTCCTTGAGCACCTGCGTGAGGTTGGTGCCGCCACGCTTGAGCCGATCCTTGAGCTCTGCTCGCGCTCGACGTGCGGCAGCAGCCTTCTCCAACGCGGCCGCGCGCTGCTCGTCGGTCAACTGGGGAAGGGCCACGATTCCTCCGTCTCTCATCGATATCAATCGATCGTTGTTTGTCTCAGCCGGGTACTTCTGCCAGCGCAGACGACCGTACTCAGGGTTCCTGACGAAATCTAACCCGACCCCCCGGTTTTGGGGACATTTGCCCAGCGTGGGCGCGGCGTGCGCCGTCGGACAACGGTCCGCTGGGCAACATCGACGGCCCCTTGACGGAGCGCCGCGCCCATGCCGCCATGGCCGGGCAAAAGACATGAATAGTCTTGTCCAGCAGGCGATTTCGACTCTCCTGGCTCGTTCACCCGGCAGCGGTGTATGGCGGCAGGGGCGGCGGGGTGACGGCAGCTGACATCGCAAGTCGCAGTGCCGGGGATCACTCGCAGTTGGGTGGCGTGTCGCGCGTGTCGCGCGTTTCTGCGCCAAGGCAAACCTGGCGACGTTCGCCGACCTTCCCGCCAACGCGATGCCCACCAAGAGGTCATCGTGGCTGCTAGCACCCCGAACGAGGGCGCTCAGCATCGTTGGGCACTATCCTGGCGCCAGCCCGCGCTAGCCGTCGAAAGTTCTCCCAGCCGCCTATCAGTCACTACCCAGTCTTCTATCAGCAAAGCCTCCCGCTCACTGCCACGTCGTGAAACTGCCGGGTCACCTTGCCACAGTGAGTGCCGCCGGGTCGGGGGCCCAAGTGCCCGGCAGCATTGGCATCGTTGGGCTGCCGCCGAAGTCATCACCGGCCAGGGTGGTCAACCCGGCCACCTCAACGACCACCTCCTTGCGTACCGTGCCAGCAAACCCCGAGGGTCCCGCGCCACGATCGGACGTCGGCGTAGCGGCCCGCGGCGGCGGGGCGGCTGCGGCGCTGCTGGTCGCCGATGCCAGTGCGGGGGCTAAGGCGGGGGACGAACCTGGCGCGGCGACTGCGGGTATCGCAGCAGACGACTGACCGACGGTCAGATCGGATAGCCCCGCTATGCCGATCATCCCCCCCTGGGGGGCGGTTAGGTCATCGAAGGCAAAGTCGTCATCCCACGCGGGATTAACCAAGACGTCATCCAAGTTGATGCCCTTCGTGTACCCCGTGTACTCCGTGTCCGCGTACTCCGTGTCCGCGTACTCGGTGTCCGTGTACTCCGCGTCTGTGGACTCCGTGTCGTAGTCCTCCGTAATCGTGTACTCCGTGTCGTCGTCCTCCCAGTCATCGATTGACACATTGGATTTCAGGATTGGCGGCGGGGGGCCGGTCTGCCGCATCGAAGACAGCGCCGACTTGGAGGTCGCGTCATAGGTCGCCATCGTGGTGGCGGCCCGAACCCACATCTGCACATACTGTTCCTCGTTGATCGCAATGGGGATGGTGTTGATGCCAAAAAAATTGGTCGCCACTAACACCCCATGCGTGACGTGGTTGGCGGCCAGCTCGACCCGTGTCGGCATGGCCGCCACCGCGGCGGTGTAGGCCGCGGCCATGAGCTCGTGTTTTGCGGCCATTTCCGAACTCTTGACGCTGGCGTCGATCAGCCACGCCAGAAACGGCAGATACGCGGTCACAAACGCCTCGGCGGCGTGCCCCTGCCACCCCCCGGACTTCACCGTTCCTAACAATTGCTCGACTTCTGATGCCGCCTGTGCATACTGGGCGCTGAGCTCGAAATGGTGTGAGGCGGAGTCCAACATTGGCCCAACCCCCGCGCCGTAGTTGAAGTTCAATAACGCCGAGTGCACCTCGGGAGGCGAGCCCATCCACGGCTCCGTCACATCCCACCGCCGAAATGCGATGCTGCCGCCGCGGCCTGCGTGGCGGCCAGGCGGATGATCAATTCTTCGATAGCGGCGCCGGCGCCTTCCACGCCTTCGGGAAGGACTCGCAAAGTCACGACAAAGACTCCATCTGTTTGGGGATTCAACGGGTATTCACGCAGGCCCGGCACACCGCTATTGAACACGAATACCATTGCTGACGAAGGTTAGAGCACAGCGTGGCGAGGACTCAGAGACCGTGAGCGGGGTCACACCGCCGCTCGGCTCGAGACCCCGCGCAGGAGGGTGAACGTTTACGCCGGGGCCAGTCCGCAAAACCTCGCGCGACACCGCTGGCAACAACTGGCCCCGCGTCGCCCCGCCCAGCCCCGTAAGTGCTTCAGCGCGCTGACATCGGGCGGCTGTACCACCGTGGCCCCGACGACCACGCCGATGGATCCGGGACCGGGTCCAGCCGTCACATTGGCCGCCGCGGCGTGATCCACGATCAACTGGGCCACCGTACGACCGTTCGCGTCGGCGCGTTGCACCGTCGAACCCCCCGGATTGGAGGTGGCCGCAGCGAACATGAATAGTCCTGTCTAGCAGTCGATTTCGGCTCACCGGGCCTACTCACCCGGCCAGCGGCGAACGGCGGCGGGGTGACGGCAGCTGGCGTCGCAAGTTGCAGTGCCGGGGATCACTCGCAGTTGGGTGGCATGTCGCGTGTCGCGCGATTGTGCACCGTGTCACCTTGCCGCGGCGAGCGCAGTCGGGTCGGGGGCCCAGGTGCCCGGCAGCATTGGCATCGTTGCGCTGCCGCCGAAGTCATCACCGGCCAGGGTGGTCAACCCGGCCACCTCAACGACCGCCGCCTTGTGTACCGTGCCAGCAAACCCAATGGGTCCCGCGCCACGGTCGGACGTCGGCGTGGTAGCCCGCGGCGGCGCCGCCGCCGCGGCGCTGCCGGTCGCCGATGCCGATGCGGGAGCTAAGGCGGCGGACGAACCTGGCGCGGCGACTGCCGGGGCCACGCCCGCGACCGTCAACATGGCGGGAGCAGCCGCGAGGGGCGCAAGCGGGGCGACGACGGCGGGTGTGGTAGCGGACGGAACCGCGGTCAGGCCGGATAACGCCGTGCCGGTTATCGCCCCCAGGTTGGCGACGACGCCCCCCAGAGCGACCGTCAGCAACAGCGGGGAGCCGGCCAGCCGGATAGCAAGTGCCTGACCTCCCCTGAGGGTATGTTGTATTTCCGCAACGACGTTATCCATCCGGGTGGGTGGACCGCCGAAGAAGTCGTCAAACGTGTCCGGCTCTTCGTCGACCAGCACAAAGGATCTCCGGATCGGCGGCGCGGGGCCGATCGGCCGCATGGAGGACAACGCCGACTTGGAGGTCGCGTCATAGGTCGCCATCGTGTTGGCGGCCCGAACCCACATCTGCACGTACTGTTCCTCGTTGATCGCAATGGGGATGGTGTTAATGCCAAAAAAATTGGTCGCCACCAACACCGCACGCGCGACGTGGTTGGCGGCCAGCTCGACCTCCGTCGGCATGGCCGCTAGCGCGGCGAGGTAGGCCCCGGCCATGAGCTCGTGTTTTGCGGCCATTTCCGAGCTCCTTGCGCTGGCGTCGATCAGCCACGCCAGAAACGGCAGATACGCGGTCACAAACGCCTCGGCGGCGTGCCCCTGCCACCCCTCGGCCTGCACCGTCCCTAACAATTGCTCGACTTCTAATGCCGTCTGTGCGTATTGCTCGGCGAGCTCGAAGTGGTGTGAGGCGGAGTCCAACATTGGCCCAACCCCCGCGCCGTAGTTGAAGTTCAATAACGCCGAGTGCACCTCGGGAGGCGAGCCCATCCACGGCTCCGTCACATCCCACCGCCGAAATGCGATGCTGCCGCCGCGGCCTGCGTGGCGGCCAGGCGGATGATCAATTCTTCGATAGCGGCACCGGCGCCTTCCAGGCCTTCGGGAAGGACTCGCAACGTCACGACAAAGACTCCATCTGTTGGGGATTCAACGGGTATTCACGCAGGCCCTGCACACCGCTATTGAACACGAATACCATTGCTGACGAAGGTTAGAGCACAGCGTGGCGAAGACCCAGAGACCGTGAGCGGGGTCACACCGCCGCTCGGCTCGAAACCCGGCGCAGGCGGGTGAACGTTAGACAGCGGCGAGATAGGCGACGGCGTCGAGCATCCGTTCCGCTGCCGCCCGCAGTTGCGGAACGCCGGGGCCGGCCCGCAAAACCTCGCGCGACACCGCTGGCAACAACTGGCCCCGCGTCGCCCCGCCCAGCCCCGCAAGTGCTTCAGCGCGCCCGCCCTGCGCGCCCACACCGGGCACCAGCACCGGTCCACCCAGGGCGCTGACATCGGGCGGCTGTACCACCGTGGCCCCGACGACCACGCCGATGGATCCGGGGCCGGGTCCAGCCGTCACATTGGCCGCCGCGGCGTGATCCACGATCAACTGGGCCACCGTACGACCGTTCGCGTCGGCGCGTTGCACCGTCGAACCCTCCGGATTGGAGGTGGCCGCCAGCACGAACACCCCTCGGTCGTGCCCCAACGCCACCTCCAGCAGCGGCCGCAGCGAACCGAACCCCAGGTAGGGCGAGGCCGTCACGGCGTCGGCGGCCAATGGTGAATCACCCACCCAGGCCGCGGCATAGGCCGCCATCGTTGACCCGATGTCCCCGCGCTTGACGTCGGCCAACACCAGGACTCCTGCGGCCCGCAGCGCGCCGATCGTCTTTTCCAGCACCGCGAATCCGGCGGCACCGTAGGCCTCGAAGAACGCCACCTGCGGCTTTACCACCGCGAAACCGGCGTAGGCCGCAACGCAAATGTCGCAGAACGTGCCCAACCCATCGGCGGTGGCCGGCAGATCCCAGGCCCGCAGCAACTCCGGATGCGGGTCAATGCCCAGGCACAGCGGCCCCCGGCGCGATTTCGCGTCGGCGAGCCGGGCACCGAAGCCGGTCACCGGTCGGCACTCCGCGGACCGATCGCGCGGTGCAGCTCCTGCAGCGACCGCACCCCGATGTCACCACGGATCCCCGCTTCGATGCCTTGCACGGCGGCCGAGGCACCCTGCACGGTCGTGACGCAGGGGATGTTGACGGCCACCGCCACCGACCGTATCTCGTAGCCGTCCACGCGCGGACCGGAGTTGCCGTAGGGCGTGTTGATCACCATGTCGACCTCACCGGCCCGGATCGCGTCGACCGCGGATGCCGCGGGCCGGCCCGGCTGCGGCGGCTCGAAGTGTTTGCGCACCTCGTCGCACGGAATACCGTTGCGGCGCAGCATCTCTGCTGTTCCCTCGGTAGCAACAACGCGAAAGCCCAGGTCGGCTAGCCGTTTGACCGGAAACACCAGTGATCGCTTGTCCCGGTTGGCGACCGATACGAATACGGTGCCCTCGGCCGGTAGCGATCCATAGGCGGCGGTCTGACTCTTCGCGAAGGCGCTGCCAAAATCCCGATCGATTCCCATAACTTCGCCGGTCGATTTCATCTCCGGACCGAGCAGCGAGTCGATAGCCGCTCCGTCCGCGCGCCGGAACCGGTGGAATGGCAACACGGCCTCCTTGACCGCGATCGGGGCGTCCGGCGCAGCACTGCCGCCATCCCCGGACGGCGCCAGAATTCCTTCTTCGCGAAGCTGAGAGATCTTGGCGCCCAACATGATCCGAGCACACGCCTTGGCAAGCGGGATGGCCGTGGCCTTCGAGACAAACGGTACGGTGCGGCTCGCGCGCGGGTTGGCCTCCAAGACGTAGAGCACGTCGTCTTTGAGTGCATATTGCACATTGAGCAGACCCACCACGCCAATTCCGTGTGCGATGGCCTCCGTCGCACGGCGCACCTTCTCGATATCGCTGCGACCCAACGTCACCGGTGGCAGCGCACAGGCCGAGTCTCCGGAGTGGATACCGGCCTCCTCGATGTGCTCCATGATCCCGCCGATGTAGACCTCGGTGCCGTCGCACAGCGCGTCGACGTCGATCTCGACCGCATCTTCGAGGAAGCGGTCGACAAGCACCGGGTGCTCGGGTGAGAGCTCGGTGGCACGGGTGATATAGGCCTTCAGTGTCTCCTCGTCGTAGACGATCTCCATGCCACGCCCGCCCAGCACATACGACGGCCGCACCAGCACCGGATAGCCGATCTCATCGGCGATGCGTCGCGCGTGCTCGAAAGTGGTTGCCGTGCCGTACTTCGGCGCCGGCAATCCCGCGGCGCTCAGCACGTCGCCGAACGCGCCACGGTTCTCGGCCAGATCGATGGCCTCCGGCGGGGTGCCGACGATCGGAACCCCGGCATCGGCGAGCCGCTGCGCCAGACCGAGCGGAGTCTGGCCGCCGAGTTGCACGATTACTCCTGCGACGCCGGCCCCACCCGCGGCCGACTGTTCCTCGGCATGGAACACCTCGAGGACGTCCTCGAACGTCAGCGGCTCGAAGTACAATCGGTCGGCGGTGTCGTAGTCGGTGGATACCGTCTCCGGGTTGCAGTTGATCATGACGGTCTCAAAACCGGCCTGGCTCAATGTGGTTGCCGCATGCACACAGCTGTAGTCGAACTCGATGCCTTGGCCGATCCGGTTGGGGCCCGACCCCAGGATTAGCACCTTGGGTTTCTCGGTCTGCGGGGCCACCTCGGTCTCGGCGGCCGTGTCGAGCTCGTAGCTGCTGTAGTGGTAGGGCGTCTTGGCCTCGAACTCCGCTGCGCAGGTATCCACCGTCTTGTACACCGGGTGGATGCGGAGACGCTCACGTAGCGAGCGCACACCGGCCTCGCCAGCCAATTCCGGTCTTAGTGCCGATATTTGGCGGTCGGACAGTCCGTTGTGCTTGGCGTGGCGCAGCAGGTTGGCATCCAGCACCGGCGCGTCGACAAGTTCGGCCCAAAGGCCCACCAGCTCGTCGATCTGCGCGACGAACCACGGATCGACACCGCTGGCCCCGGCCACCCGTTCCACCGAGGCGCCCAAGCGCAGCGCCAATTCGATGTCATACAGCCGTCCTTCGGTCGGGGTACGAAGGCGCTCCAGCACCTCATCAACACCACCGTCCGGGTCGGGCGCCGTCCAGAACCCGGCCCGGCTGGTCTCCAGCGAACGCATTACCTTACCGAGTGCTTCGACGAAGTTGCGGCCCAACGACATTGCTTCCCCGACGGATTTCATGGTGGTGGTCAGGGTGGTATCGGCGCCGGGGAACTTCTCGAACGCGAACCGCGGCGCCTTGACCACCACATAGTCGAGGGTCGGTTCGAAGCAGGCCGGTGTTTCCTTGGTGATGTCATTGACGATCTCATCGAGGGTGTAACCGATGGCCAACTTGGCGGCGATTTTGGCGATCGGGAAACCGGTGGCCTTGGACGCCAACGCACTTGACCGGGAGACCCGTGGATTCATCTCGATGACGATCAGCCGGCCGTCGCGTGGGTTGACCGCGAACTGGATGTTGCAGCCCCCGGTGTCCACGCCGACCTCGCGTAGAATGGCGATGCCCAGATCCCGCATCCGCTGGTATTCCCGGTCGGTCAACGTCATGGCCGGGGCGACGGTGACCGAGTCGCCGGTGTGCACGCCCATCGGGTCGACGTTCTCGATCGAGCACACCACCACCACGTTGTCGTGGCCGTCGCGCATCAGCTCGAGTTCGAATTCCTTCCAGCCGTAAATCGATTCCTCAATCAGCACGTTGGCGCTGGGCGAGGCGGCCAGCCCCGCACCGGCCATCCGGTCTACGTCCTCGGCGGAGTACGCCATACCCGAGCCGAGACCGCCCATCGTGAAACTGGGCCGAACCACCACCGGAAAGCCGAGTTCGGCGACCGTATCGCGAACCTCTTCCATGGTGAAACACACTCGGCTGCGGGCGGATTCACCGCCGACTTTGGCGACGATGTCTTTGAACCGCTGCCGGTCCTCGCCGCGCTGGATTGCGTCGAAATCGGCACCGATGAGTTCGACGCCGTAACGCTCCAGCACCCCGTTCTCGTACAGCGCCACCGCGGTGTTCAGTGCGGTCTGCCCACCCAGGGTGGCCAGCAGCGCGTCAATCTTGTTGCCCCGCTCGGCCTGCTGGGCGATCACCCGCTCCACGAATGCCGGCGTGATGGGCTCTACGTAGGTGTGATCGGCATACTCCGGGTCGGTCATGATGGTGGCCGGGTTGGAGTTGACCAAGCTAACCTGCAAGCCCTCGGCGCGCAGCACTCGGCACGCCTGGGTGCCGGAGTAGTCGAACTCGCAGGCCTGTCCGATGACGATCGGCCCCGAGCCGATCACCAACACGTGGCGTAGGTCAGTCCGCCGCGGCACTAGCAGTCCCCTTTCTGAGCGTGAGCTGGGGGCACCGCCCGCTCGCGAACGACCGTAGTTGTACGCCGTTTACGGCGTGTCGTTGTACAAACACGCGCCCCCGCGGGGAAAGGTGAACGGCTCATGCCCGCCCAGCTTCCATCAGGTCAACAAAGTGGTCGAACAAGTACTCCGCATCGTGCGGACCGGCGGCCGCTTCCGGATGGTATTGCACCGAAAAGGCCCGGCCGTCAGCAAGTCGGACGCCCTCGACCACCCCGTCGTTGGCGCAGGTGTGACTGACCACGGCCGGGCCGAATGGCGTGTCGAAGGACTGGCCCGCCTCCCCCTCCAGCGCGAAGCCGTGGTTCTGCGCGGTCACCGCGACTCGTCCGGTGGCGTGGTCGATAACCGGGATGTTGATCCCGCGGTGACCGAATACCATCTTGTAGGTCGACAGGCCCAGCGCCCGGCCCAGGATCTGATTGCCGAAACAGATGCCGAACAACGGGATTCCCGCGGCCAACACCTCCCTGGTGAGCGCGACGACGTGATCGGCGGTGGCCGGATCCCCGGGGCCGTTGGACAGGAACACACCGTGCGGTTTGATGTCGACGATCTGTTCGAAGGTCGCCGAGGCCGGCAGCACATGGCTGCGGATCCCGCGCCGGGCAAAGTTGCGCGGCGTGTTGGTCTTGATCCCCAGATCCAGTGCTGCCACGGTGAACCTTGAAACGCTCGGTGGCCCTTCGGGTTCGACGATATACGCATCCGGCGTGCTGACCTCACCGGCGAGGTCGGCACCCAGCATCGGCTGCTGGGCCCGCACCCGCTCGATCAGCTGATCGGGATCGGCAAGCGCCGTATCCGAGAACACCCCCGCCTTCATCGAGCCGCGACTGCGCAGATGACGCACCACCGCCCGGGTATCGATGCCAGCGATCCCGACGATGCGTTGCCGGACGAGCTCATCTTCCAACGTGCCGGTGGCGCGCCAGTTGGAAGCGCGCGGTGACGGGTCGCGCACCGCGTACCCGGCGACCCAGATCCGCTCGCCGCGGCTCTCGGCGTCCTCACCGTTCCAACCGGTGTTGCCGATCTGTGGAGCGGTGGCCACCACTATCTGGCGGTGATAACTGGGATCGGTCAGCGTCTCTTGATAGCCCGACATGCCGGTGCTGAACACGGCTTCCCCGAGCGTCTGGCCTGTCGCGCCGAACGGCGTCCCGGTGAAGATGCGCCCGTCCTCGAGTACCAGCAGGGCTTTACTCACGCGGCCTCCCGTATCCAGCCGTCATATTCATCGCGGTCGTTTGCCCGAAACCCGATATCGATCTCGACGCCCGACGGCAGCCGCCACCGGATGGCCAGTATCCCATCCCGGGCCGCCACCTTGCCCGCGACACCGCGCTCGGTGCGGATGGCGGTAATCGACTCCTGCGGGATCCAAATCGGTTTGGCACGAATGCGTTGCATCATTATTCCCTCGGGATGGCGGGTAAGCACCGCCTTGCTGCGGTACCCAAGATCACCGACAGTGACCCGGTCGTTCCAGGCCGGTGCCAGCGTGCAGCCGACGTAGAGGCCTCGGGTTGTGATTGTCGCCGAGCCCATCCTGCCGGGCACGTCGGGCAAGTCGCCGATCAGCTCCGCCTGACGCCGGGCCCGATGCCGCCAGCCGCGCACCATCAGCTGGATCACCACCGCGATCACCACCACCAGCACCGCTGCGAAGATCAGCGATCCCAACAGCGTCGCAGAGTTCATGCCGGGCTCTTCTGATCCCGGGCGGTAACCTTCCCGCGCAGCAGGGTCGCGGTCACGGTGGCGGGCAGCCTCATCGACTCATACGGCGTGTTGGCCGACCGGCTGGCCAGCTCGCTCCCGGCCACCATCCAGGTGGCGTCGGGGTCCACCACGGTCAGATTGGCCGGCTCCCCCACCTCCAGCGGCCGGCCATGATCGGGCAATCCCGCGATGCGTGCTGGATTCTCACTCATCACCCGGGCGACGTCACGCCAGCTCAGTAGGCCGGGCACCACCATCGTCTGGACCACCACCGACAAGGCGGTCTGCAATCCCAGCATGCCGGGGCGCGCCGCGGAGAACTCGACGCACTTCTCATGTTCGGCATGGGGGGCGTGGTCGGTGGCCACACAGTCGACCACCCCGTCGGCCAGTGCCCGTCGCAGCGCGATCGCGTCGGCGGCTTCGCGTAGCGGCGGGTTGACCCGGTTAACTCCGTCGTAGCTTGCCAGCCTGCTGTCATCGAGCAGCAGGTGATGGGGGGTAACTTCGGCGGTAATCGAAATACCTTGTTCCTTAGCCCATTTCAGAATCTCGACGGTGCCCGCGGTGGAGGCGTGGCAGATGTGCACCCGGGCGCCGGCGTCGCGGGCCAGCAATGCGTCGCGGGCGACGATCGATTCCTCGGCGGCCCTGGGCCAGCCCGCCAACCCCAAGCGCGCGGCCGTGGGCCCCTCGTGTGCGACGGCACCACCGGTCAGCCTGGGCTCCTCGGCGTGCTGGGCGACCAGCGCCCCCAGGCCGGTGGCGTACTCCAGGGCGCGGCGCATCACCAACGGGTCATGCACGCAGTTGCCGTCGTCGGAGAACATCCGCACCTGCGCGGCGCCGGCGGCCATCATGCCCATCTCGGTGAGCTCGACGCCCGCCAGCCCGACGGTGACCGCACCGACGGGGTGCACGTCGACCAGGCCGACCTGCTGGCCGCGGTGCCAGACGTGGTCGGTGACCACCGGACTGTCCGCCACCGGATTCGTGTTGGCCATCGCGAATACCGCGGTGTAGCCACCCAAAGCCGCTGCCGCCGAACCGGTTTCGATATCCTCGGCATACTCGCGGCCGGGCTCACGCAGATGAGTGTGCAGATCGACCAGCCCGGGCAGCAGCACGTGACCGGTGGCGTCGATGACGTCTGCAGTATCCGGGATGGCAAGCCCCGCGCCGATATCGGCGATCTGACCGCCATCGACCAAGACGTCGACCCGCTCCCCCTCGCCGTACAACCGGACGCCACGAAGCAGCACGCTCATGCCGCACCCTCTTCCCCGGCCGACTCGGTCCCGACCAAGACATGGAACAGCACCGCCATCCGCACATGCACCCCGTTGGAAACCTGTTGGAGCACTGCTGATTGCGATGAGTCAGCTACCGACGATGCGATCTCCATGCCACGCACCATCGGCCCCGGGTGCAGCACCACGGCATGGCCGGGAAGCATCACCTGGCGCCGCTCGGTTAGCCCGTAGCGGACCGAATACTCGCGGACCGACGGGAAGAAGCCGCCATTCATCCGTTCGGCCTGCACCCGCAACATCAACACCGCATCGGCGGCGGGCAGCTCGGCATCGAAATCGTAGGAGACGGTGGCCGGCCAGCCAGCCACCCCGACCGGCAACAGCGTCGGCGGCGCCACCAACACCACCTCGGCGCCCAGCGTGGCCAGCAGCATGACGTTGGAGC
Source organism: Mycobacterium decipiens (assembly GCF_963853665.1). Taxonomy (NCBI): domain Bacteria; kingdom Bacillati; phylum Actinomycetota; class Actinomycetes; order Mycobacteriales; family Mycobacteriaceae; genus Mycobacterium; species Mycobacterium decipiens. The sequence continues at coordinate 2,089,640 of NZ_OY970459.1, read as the reverse complement.
GGGCGACCCGGCTGTGCAGGATGTCCCCGACGATCACGATGCGCCGGCCCTCGATGCCACCGAGGCGCTGACGGATGGTCAACGCGTCCAGCAGCGCCTGTGTCGGGTGTTCGTGGGTGCCGTCGCCGGCATTGATCACCGACGGGCCGTCGTCGTTGCCGGTCCACTCGGCAAGCAGATGCGCGGCGCCGGAGGCGGGGTGGCGGATGATCAGTGCATCCGCCCCGGCCGCACGCAGGGTCAGTGCGGTGTCACGCAGCGACTCGCCCTTGCCTACCGACGATCCGGCGGCGCTGACGTTGATCACATCGGCGCTCATCCATTTGCCGGCGACCTCGAACGACACCCGGGTACGAGTGGAGTTCTCGTAGAACATCGTGACTATGGTGCGACCACGCAGCGTCGGCAACTTCTTGATCTCGCGACCAACCAACGCCTCGGCGAACCGGTCGGCGTCGTCGAGGATGGCGGTGGCCTCGTCGCGGTTCAAATCGCCGGCGGCCAGCAGATGCCTTGGGGTCATCGCGAAATCACCACGCCGTCGCGGCCATCCTGTTCGAGCAACTGCACGTGCACGCTCTCGCCGCGCGACGTCGGAACGTTCTTTCCCACATAGTCGGCGCGCAGCGGCAGTTCCCGGTGGCCACGGTCGACCAGCACCGCCAATTGCACCGCCCGCGGCCGGCCCACGTCGCGCAGCGCGTCCAGGGCGGAACGCACCGATCGCCCGGAGTACAGCACGTCGTCAACGAGGATCACCAGCGTGTCGTCGATGCCGCCGGGCGGGATCGACGTGACCTCCAGCGGTCGCGGTGGCTGCATCATCAGGTCATCTCGGTACAGGGTGATGTCCAGGGCGCCGTGGTCAACCTCGACACCGCTGTATTCGCCGATGTTGGTTGCCAAGCGCTTGGCCAAGATCACGCCGCGAGTCGGGATGCCCAAAAGCAGCACCCGCGGCGCATCGGCTGCGTCCAACGCGGTCTTCTCGATGATCTGGTGTGCAATGCGGGAAATGGTGCGGCCAACGTCCGCCCCGGACATCAGTTCTCGGGGTTCCCGGCCAATAGCGGACTCACCCACGGCACCCATGCGAGACCTTGACCTCCTTCTCCGCCTCTCCGGACGGGTCGTTAAAGGATGTCGACTGCCCGGCAGCGTAGCACGGCCCCGCGGCGACGATGCGGGGCGCGCAGCGGCCCGAGGAGGAGCGCGGCAATCGGGACCCCGCGGCGACGATGCGGGGCGCGCAGCGGCCCGAGGAGGAGCGCGGCAATCGGGACCCCGCGGCGACGATGCGGGGCGCGCGTCCTCGCTGAGTCGCCCTTTTTAGCTGTGTCGGCGCGTCCTGGTGATCCAATCCAGCTCGGGTTTCCATCGAAGTTTGTGGTTGCCCAGGTCAACTGAGAAACCGGCCACCGGATCTCTCGCCGCATGGGTCCACCACCGTTATCACCGCGTCGAAACCCCATAGCCGTGGCGCCCGAAGCGGCGAGGGCAGTAGTTGCGCGTCGCGACGCTTGCGGGCTGACCGTTCTCTGAGGCTGGTTAGTCATGCAAAAGCGGGCGATGTCTAGGTGTCTTAAATCTATTGATCCCAATTTTGCTTCGGTTGAGTGCCAACCACGTCATGGAGATCAAATTTCCCTAGTATGCATGTCTGATAGCGAGCGCATCGCGAGCCAAGGTCCGACATCGAAGCTTGCGATAGCTTCGTCCAGTGGCATCGCCAGGGACGAGTGGCAGAAGCAACCCGGCGCGTCCACAGACCGAACGTTTGCAATGCCTGGTTGCAGCAAAATGCTCACCTCGCCGGAAACCGGCACGTCGAGAGCGGCCAGGCATTCGCGTAAACAACGAGCGAGGTGGCTGAACCATCGACCATGCACCGCCAAAACAGTCCATTCATTCGCCAGGTAAGAGCGCACGGAATACTCATCGGGCGGTATCGTCGCATTCGCAAGCGCCTTGTGGCCTGCGAGAATCACCGCCGCCGCTGGCGCCTCACGGACCTCCCGGGATTTGAAGCCGAACGGCGTGTCCTCGAGACCACTGTACCTGCCGATGCCATGGAGCCCCGCAATATCATTGAGAACATTCACGATCTGCTCTAAGGACGCGGACTCGCCGTTCATTCCGCAGGGGAGCCCGCGATCGAATTTCAGCCGTATCTCCACGCTGTCGGCCGTGATGTTTTCGACCGGGCGGGTCCAGCGGAATACATCCTCGGCAGGTGGTACCCGAGGATCTTCCAATGGCCCACTTTCGATGACGCGCGCCCACGGAGTGGTGTCGATGCTATAGGGATCGTCACAAAAATCCAGGCCTTCTTCTTGGAGGCTACGAAGCTTCGCTTCGCGTGGAATATGGGACCTAACGAATGGAGAGGCAATAACCAGGTCGGAGTCCTGGGCCATCAGGGATGCCGAAAGTCGCACAGCACTGTTCTGCTTCCAGGTAGCGGTGTGGCCGACACAATCGATTCCCCGCTCCCGCGCCGCACGGCAGGCAACTCGAGCGATCAACGGCCGGGTCAAGCTAGAGCTGATCGGGAACATATTCTGGTAGAGGGCATCTGCGTGGATGGCGGCCGGCAGAAACTCCTGATAGTATTCTTGGGACGCATCAATCTCAATATATTCGGCACCGAAATAATTCGCGTTGGCCTCGGCGAACGAGTTTGTTCCATCGCCGATCGCAACTCGGAGAGCAACTATGCGTATAGTGTGATTCTGCGCCCATTTAAGGAAATAGGTTCCATCGAGCCCTCCCGAGTACAACAAGAGTAGCGGTTGGGGCGGCAACTTTGCTAGTTCGTCAAGAGATGTAAGGACGCGACTCACGACATTTCCTTCGCTCTGGTGTCATCGCCTAAAATCCTAGCCAGGTCTGCGGCGACGCGACCATCGCGTAGGCGATGATCGACCGCATCGTGCATCACGCCGATGTCACCTCAAAGGCGCCAGCTACCGCATCAAACACACCGCAATCGAGTCCCTGTCCTCCGTCGAAGCCGACCGCCAGGCAGACTCAACCCCGTAAACACGCCTGCGCACTTTTCGACCGGGTGGTTTCCAGCGGTCATTGCAACATTGGGACCGTTATGAAGGTTAGCAACTGGGTGAAGATTTCGGTGGGCTGCGGTCGTCGAGGATGGCTCGCGGTTGGTGATTGAGTTCGCGTTCGACCCGCTGGAGATCGCCACGGCTGCGCGGGATAGATCGTGTGAAGACATGCCCGTCGGGAATCTCCTCACCAGGGTGTTTGTCCGCCAGCGGGCCACAACATCCGGCACGAAGGGGATTTTGGTGCCGAGGATGAACGAGAGCCCGCAGGCCTGCCGGGCGATCTGGTTGGCCTCGGAGATCATTCCGGCGTCGGCGACTACGGTGACGTCGGTCAGGTTGTGGGTGGTTTTGAAGGCATGGATCACGGGCAGCATGGTGGCCGTCTCGGCCTTGTTGCCTTCGAAGGCTTCCACGGCCAGCGGGAACCCAGAGGCGGCGGCGGTCAGCAGGCCAATGGTGATCTGCGGGTCCAGGCGCCGTTCCTTGGAAAATCCAGGCTCACGCAACCCATCACCGGCATCGGTTTCGAAGTACAACGTGCTGACGTCATGCAACACCAACGACGCCGGACCCAGGCCGGCCCGGGCCGCACACGCTGCCGATAAAGATTGCCAACGCGCGAATCGACCTACCGCCGAACCAGACGCCCGTATGCTGACAGCGAAGCGAAACCGGCCCTGCCTTTTACACTGGCATCTGGACGCAACCCAGAATCGCTGGCGTGTGCGTGATCGGCACTGTGATGGCGAACCTGGACCTCACGGTGGTTAACGTTGCGCAGCGCACCTTCGTTGCCGCATTCGACTCCCCCAGGCAGTCGGCGCCTGGACGATGACCGGCTACACCCTTGCGTTAGCAGCAGTGAGCCCACTGGCAGGTTGAGCAGCCGACCGATTCGGAACCAACGACTCTTCATATGCTGGCAGCACACTAAACCTCGTCGCCCAGATCGATAATTCCGTTGTTCAATGTTAGTCTTATTCGTTCTCCGTACGTACTGACTGGTTCAGGATTCAGCATGTCATCATGTGTGCACTCAACCGAGTATTCTGTAATGTCGCCGGCAACATAAGGCCGCCAACGTGAATACAGGGAAATATCGCTTTGCCTTTGCGCGGCGCTGAAGATGATCATATCACCATCGAAAGTATCCGGATGGTGCTCTTTGCTATACGAAACACAATCGTAGAGGTTTTCACGAATGGCACTCAGAAGCCGCCTAAACGAATACCCAGAATCAACCTCGTGCAGTCGAATTAATTCTTCTACTCGCCGACGAGTAAGAGACCCAAAGCCCTCTGGAATATCTATTCCAAGAATCCGCAAGCTGACTTCCAGCTCTTGACTTTCGGTTAAAACCACGTCGTCGCTGGGACGGGGCATAGTGTCTAAAAGTATGAGGTTTTGAACTACACATCCACGTCGATGAAGCTCAATGGCCAGCTCGTGCGCAACGAGACCTCCAAAAGACCACCCAAGAATATTGTACGGCCCGGTGGGATAAATTCCTTGGATCCTATCCGCGTAGCTTTTCCCCATCCCACGAACCGATTCAGGTCCAGGTTCTTGAGAGTGCGGGACTTGTTGGATACCGATGACCGGGCAATCTACATATGGACCCAGGCGTCGGTATGACCAGCTAAGTCCGCCCGCAGGATGGATGCAAAACAGCGGAACCCCGCTGCCCGGCTTCAAGAGCTCAACCGGAACGATTTCCGCCGAGCCAATATGGTGATGGGCCTGCCGACTCAAACTCGTCACCGTCGGTGCTTCGAACAAGGCCCGCACAGGCAGCTGCGTGTCGTGAGCCCTGTTGATGGCCGCAATTAGCCGCATCGCCAAGATGCTGTCTCCGCCCAGGTCGAAAAACGAGTCGTCGACCCCCACCCGCTCTAACCCCAAGACCTCGGCAAAAATACCGGCCAGGACCTCCTCAAGCCGGCTGCTCGGGGCCCGATACCGGTCAGTGTCGCTGTACTCCGGTGCCGGCAGGGCCCTGCTATCGAGTTTGCCGTTAACGGTTAACGGCATCTTCTCCACCACCACCACCACGGCCGGGATCATGTACGACGGCAATCGATCCGCCAACGCCGCGCGTATCCAGCCCGGATCGGCACACCCGGTGACATAACCCACCAACCGCTTATCCCCGGGGCGATCCTCACGAGCGATCACCGTCGCCTGATCCACCCCGTCTAGCTGCGACAGCGCCGCGGATACCTCACCCGGCTCGATCCGATACCCCCGAATCTTGACCTGCTCATCTGCACGCCCCACATACACCAATTGCCCATCAGCACCCCACCGCACCACATCCCCGGTGCGATACATCCGCTCCCCAACCCCCCCAAACGAGCACGCCACAAATCGCGACGCCGTCAACGACGACCGGCGCCAATACCCACACCCCACCCCCGAACCAGCCACATATAACTCCCCAGCCACCCCCGGCGGCACCGGACGCAACCACCCATCCAAAACAAACAACGCCGCACCTGGCAACGGCACCCCAATCGGCACCACCGCCGAACCCGGGCTCAACGACGCACTCATCGACGCATAGATCGTGGTCTCGGTTGGGCCGTAGCCGTTGACCAACATCCGCCCGGGCGCCCACCGGTCCACCAGCTCAGTGGTGCAGACCTCACCACCCACCAGCAACGTCGCCGACTTCACCCCGTGCGGCGACAAAGCCCCCACCGCAGACGGAGTCAGACTCAAGACATCGACGTGTTCAGCAACCAGCAAAGCCTCAAACTCCGCCGGGGAACGGGTCACCGAATCCGCCACCACCACCAACCGCCCCCCATGCAATAACGCACCCCAAATTTCCCACGACGAGAAGTCGAACGCGTACGAATGGCACTGGCTCCATACCTGCCCGGGCGCGTATGCGAACGAAGTCGATGCTGTGAAGAGCTGGGTAATGTTGTGATGGGTGTTGACCACCGCTTTAGGGGCTCCGGTGGTGCCCGAGGTGTAGATGATGCAGGCAATGTTGTCCGCGGCCGGACACGGCAAAGCGGTGCTGGGGTGGGTGTCGATGACCGGGTCATCGACACTGACCACGACCGGCAGGTCGCGCCCGTCTAGCCGCGGCCGCAGCCCCGCGGTGGTCAGACAGGCTGCCGGAACGGCGTCCTCAAGGACAAACCCGATGCGGGCATCGGGGTGGTTCGGGTCAATCGGCAGATAAGCCGCGCCAGTCTTCAGCACCGCCAGGATCGCGATAATCGCCTGCGCCGAGCGCTCAAACAGCAGCGCCACCACATCACCAGGACCCACCCCACCAACAGCCAACACATTTGCCAACCGATTAGCAGCCTGATCAACCTGGCGATACGTCCACGAATCATCCTGGTAGACCAGCGCCACCGCCTCCGGCGTACGACCCACCTGCACAGCCCACACCGCCGGAACCGACACCGGTATCGCCACTGAAGAGCCCAACACAGCCCGATTACTCATCACATCAAGCTGAGCACGCTCACCCTCACCAAGCGCATCGACCAACGACAACCGCTGCTGTGGATCGGCGGTCATCCCCAGCAGCACCCGCTCGAACCGCTCGATGAGCCTACAAATGCTGGCAACATCGAAAACGTCGGTCTGAAACTCCACGCGAAGGCCCAGTTCGCCACCCGGCACGGCCTGCACCGAAAGCGCATAATGATTGCATTCGCGGCTGCTGATATCGTTGATGGTCAGCCCGTGGGCTTCCGGTGCGGCATTGTCGGTCGGGTAGTTCTCGTAAACAAAAAGGGTGTCAAATAGCCGTCCCTGACCGTTAATGCGGTGGACCTCATTCAGCGCCAGGTGCTGGTGCTCGACGGTGTCGTTGTAGGCGTGCTGGAGTTGCTCGACCAGGTCAACAGTGGTGGTCGCCGGCGTCATGCACGCCCGGACTGGCACCGTGTTGATCAACAGGCCCACCATAGATTCCGATCCGGCCACATCGGCTGGCCTGATCGAAACGGTTGTGCCGAATGCGACATCGCAGCGGCCGGTCAACCAGCCCAGCAGCTGCGCCCAGGCCGCTTGCAGCACGGTGCTGACCGTACTGTGGCATGAGCGAGCCAGCTCAGTGAGTGCCTCGGTGATCTCGGCGGGAATCCGAAACCACTCAACGCCGCGAGCGCCTAGCCCTAGCTGATCTGACGAGCCGACCAGCGTCGGGGCATCAAAGCCAGCAAAAGCCGCGCGCCACGCCACGCGGGCGGCATCGAGATCCTGATCTGCCAGCCAGGTCAAGAGCCTCCGATACGGGACTGGAGTAGGCAGCAACTGCCCGTGGTAGCTGGCAAAGATCTCGCGCATCAGGATCGGCACCGACCAACCATCAAGCACGATGTGATGAAACGTGAGCACCATCCGGTGCCTGCCTTGACCGATGCGTATGAGGGCAGCACGAAGCGGTGATTGGTGCGTGATATCACAGACCGCGGCGCGTTCGCCCGCGCACACCCGCTCGATCTGCTCGTCAACATCAACGCCGTCGGCGGCAAGGTCTACCTGCCGCCAGGCCAGCACGGGATCACGCGGAATGATCTGCACCGGCTCGTCGAGGTGTTCAAAGATAAATCGGGCCGCCAGGTTTGGATGCCGGTTGAGCGCCGCTTGCACCGCCTCGCGCAAGCGGCGCCGATCAAGCTGGCCGTTCAGGCTGATGTCGAACTGCACCGCATACAGATCGCCACCACCCTGGACGCTGCTTGTATAAAAGAGCAGTCCCTGCTGCAGCGGGGTCAGCGGCAACACGTCGGCGATCTGGTGGCTCCGGTGGAGTTGATCGATCCGTTCCTGGCTTAGCCGGGCGGGCACGATATCGGAGGGGGTCAGCCCACCTCCGCCATGGCGAACATGCGCGCAGATGCCATTGAGGGCTTGAAACCACAGCTCACTAACTCGAGTGATCTGCTCGCGGTCGAGTTTCGAAGACGCCCATGTCCAATTAGCGCGTAGGTGCGGACCAGCCTCGGTGTCCATGGTGGCGGCGTTGAGTTCCACTGTGTGCATCAGCGGGAACTGCACGTCTAAAGTCGGACTAACGGCGTCGGCGAACAACAAGCCCTCATCGCAGACCCGCCAGCTGTCGTCACCGACGCTAGCCGGCCCGGGTGCACCGAAGCGCCCAAGATAGTTAAACGCAATCGGCGGGTCGTCCCCGGTGAGGTCAACCTCGGTGTTGAGGTAGCGCAGCAAACCGTACGTCATACCTTCGGGAAAGGCTCGAAGTTGTTCTTTGGCGTCCTTGATCATGGCTCCCAACGCCGCCTCGCCCGCTACTACCTGGGCCCAATCCAGTCCAACAACCCTCAACGCCACCGGGTATTTGACCGTAAACCACCCCACCGTGTGCGAAAGATCGATACCAGAAGCTAAGTGCTCATTGCGCCCATGGCCCTCGACATCGATGCCGATCGGCGCGCTGCTACCCAAAAACTCCGCCCACGCCAAGGCGAACGCAATCAACAGAATGTCTTGCACCCCGGCGTGAAACGCAGCCGGCGCATCGCTCACGAGCATTCGGGTTGTATCGACATCAAGCGACACCGACAAGTGCCCGGCGGTGGCAAACGTATCCACCGCGGGCTGTACCGCCGGCAGCACGCGAGGAACCGCCACCACCTGCTTCCACGCGGCCGCCTGGTCGACGACCGCCCCGCAACGCGCATGCTCAACCAGCAACGACGCCCATCGCTGATACGATGTTCCCTCGGACGCCAACACCACCTCTTGGCCGCTGCAGTATTGGCCCCAACCCCGATTGAAGTCGTCCAGCAAAATCCGCCAAGACACCCCGTCGACGGCCAGATGATGAATGACCAGCAATAACTGAGCGGCGGGGGCAACCCACAGTGCGCTCAGCATCACACCAGCGGTCGGATCCAAGCGCGACCTTGTCCCCACCAGTGCCGCATCAGACATCTCCGCCACTGGCTGCACACACGCACGTGCATCGACACAGCCCGGTTCAGCCACAAACAACGTCCAACCCCCGGAACTGTTTTCAACGACCTGTAAGCGCAACATCGGATGCCGGTCCAACAAAGCGCTAACCAAGTGCACTACGTCGTCGTAGCCGACCCGCGCAGGGGCTTGCAACAGCATCGTCTGGTTGAACTGCCCGACTTGGCCAACACGGCTGTGCAGCCACCGCATGATCGGTGTCGCGAGGACTTCGCCGAGGCCATCATCACCGTCATCAATCCCGTCCCCGATACCGTCCACAACACTGGCGATGCGGGCCACCCCAGCCACGGTCTGCTCGGTGAAAACATCACGCGGCCAACACACCACACCACCGTCACGCGCCCGCGATGCCACCTGCATCGCCAAGATGCTGTCTCCGCCCAGGTCGAAAAACGAGTCGTCGACCCCCACCCGCTCTAACCCCAAGACCTCGGCAAAAATACCGGCCAGGACCTCCTCAAGCCGGCTGCTCGGGGCCCGATACCGGTCAGTGTCGCTGTACTCCGGTGCCGGCAGGGCCCTGCTATCGAGTTTGCCGTTAACGGTTAACGGCATCTTCTCCACCACCACCACCACGGCCGGGATCATGTACGACGGCAATCGATCCGCCAACGCCGCGCGTATCCAGCCCGGATCGGCACACCCGGTGACATAACCCACCAACCGCTTATCCCCGGGGCGATCCTCACGAGCGATCACCGTCGCCTGATCCACCCCGTCTAGCTGCGACAGCGCCGCGGATACCTCACCCGGCTCGATCCGATACCCCCGAATCTTGACCTGCTCATCTGCACGCCCCACATACACCAATTGCCCATCAGCACCCCACCGCACCACATCCCCGGTGCGATACATCCGCTCCCCAACCCCCCCAAACGAGCACGCCACAAATCGCGACGCCGTCAACGACGACCGGCGCCAATACCCACACCCCACCCCCGAACCAGCCACATATAACTCCCCAGCCACCCCCGGCGGCACCGGACGCAACCACCCATCCAAAACAAACAACGCCGCACCTGGCAACGGCACCCCAATCGGCACCACCGCCGAACCCGGGCTCAACGACGCACTCTGCGACACACACACAGTCGTCTCCGTTGGGCCGTAGCCAATGACCAACATTCGCCCGGGCGCCCACCGGTCCACCAGCTCAGTGGTGCAGACCTCACCACCCACCAGCAACGTCGCCGACTTCACCCCGTGCGGCGACAAAGCCCCCACCGCAGACGGAGTCTGGGTCAAGACATCGACGTGTTCAGCAACCAGCAAAGCCTCAAACTCCGCCGGGGAACGGGTCACCGAATCCGCCACCACCACCAACCGCGCCCCAAAAACCAGTCCCCCCAACATCTCCCATACGGAGAAGTCAAAGGCATACGAATGGCACTGGCTCCATACCTGTTCGGGCGCGTATGCCGGACTGGATTCCAACAATGTCAGCAGTTCGGTGATGTTGTGATGGGTGAGGGCCACCCCTTTAGGGGCTCCGGTGGTGCCCGAGGTGTAGATGATGCAGGCAATGTTGTCCGCGGCCGGACACGGCAAAGCGGTGCTGGGGTGGGTGTCGATGACCGGGTCATCGACACTGACCACGACCGGCAGGTCGCGCCCGTCTAGCCGCGGCCGCAGCCCCGCGGTGGTCAGACAGGCTGCCGGAACGGCGTCCTCAAGGACAAACCCGATGCGGGCATCGGGGTGGTTCGGGTCAATCGGCAGATAAGCCGCGCCAGTCTTCAGCACCGCCAGGATCGCGATAATCGCCTGCGCCGAGCGCTCAAACAGCAGCGCCACCACATCACCAGGACCCACCCCACCAACAGCCAACACATTTGCCAACCGATTAGCAGCCTGATCAACCTGGCGATACGTCCACGAATCATCCTGGTAGACCAGCGCCACCGCCTCCGGCGTACGACCCACCTGCACAGCCCACACCGCCGGAACCGACACCGGTATCGCCACTGAAGAGCCCAACACAGCCCGATTACTCATCACATCAAGCCGAGCACGCTCCGATGCTTCGAGCTCGCCCCTGGTTTCGTCGCCAAGCAGCAAGCTGACGTCCCGCAGTGGACGGTCCCACATCGTCAAAAGCCGCTGCATTACGGCTAGCACGCGGCGACCCAGCGTATGAGGAGTGATCTCGCCAAGCGCTTTGTCGGTGGTCGAAATCGTTAACACCATGTGGCCGCGCATGAGCGCAGGGGAGATTGCGACGGGGAAATGCGTAGGGCTCTGCGCCGTCAGCGAGTGAAAGGTCACCGGTCCCGCGGTCAGCGGTTCATCGCCGAACAAACCGATTTGAAACGCCACCATGGTGTCAAACAGCTCGCCCATACCTGCCACCGCCCGGATCTGCGAGTGGCTCAGGTAGGCATGTTCAGACAGCCGGGCGGTGTCACGCTGGATCAGCGCACATTGTTGGGCAACGGTAGTCTTCGGGTCGATCCGCACGCGCAGCGGCACCGTGTTGATGAAAAGACCAATCATCGATTCAACACCGTTCAATTCCGCAGGCCTCGTGGATACCGTGACCCCAAACACGACGTCTTGGCGGTCGGTCATCGTCGACAGCAACAGCGCCCAGGCCAACTGCGTCAACGTATTGACCGTGACGCCGCGGCTGCGGGCACCGTCGACCAGAAGGGCACTGGCTGCTTCATCCATGTTCAACTGCGCGTGATAAGGCTGATTGTTGCGTTGTTCACCGCTATCACCCGTTAGCGCGGTCGACAACGTTGTTGGCGCCGACAGGCCGGCGAAGTGCTCGCGCCACCATCGTTCGCCTTCGCCCAGTTCACAGGCCGAAAGCCAATTGATGTAGTCGCGATACGGGCGCGGCGGTGGTGGTAGCGAGTCAATGTTGCCGCCGGCCGCATACAACGTGATCAACTCGTCAACGAGCAGCGCGATCGACCACCCGTCAATCACAATGTGATGGGCAGTAATAAGAAATCGCCAACGCTCACAAGGCAACTCGATCAGCAAGAATCGGATTGGCGGCCCCTTCTCGAGATCGAATCCGCTCTCCCTCTCGTCGGCTTCCAGACCGGACGCCGTCTCCGAGGTAGTGGCGACATGCTTCCACGACAGTTCCAACGCAGTGGGAACCACCTGAACTGGATGGGGCAGGTCACGCCAGACGAATCGGGCCCGCAGATTCGGGTGGCGCTTCAACATCGCTAGCGCACAGCTGCGTAGCAATTCGGTGTCGAGCGGCCCCGACACATCGACAGCCATCGCGATCGTGTACGGATCCTCGGAGGGCGCCGCGCTGAGCATCGCAAGCGCGAACAGCCCCTGCTGAAGCGGGCTAAGCGTCATCACATCCTCGATGCCGGAAACACCGCCGCGCGTTTCGGTCATATCGGCATAGCCTCCTCAGGGCTTGGCCAGGATGCCTGGCAGCGCGGCCAGCTGCTCGGGCGACAGTCCGGACATGCTCATCGCCTGGCACTGGGCGTCATCAACAACGCCGACATTTTTGCCGTGTCCATCACTTTCGGCATTGTCGATGAGGTGATCTAGTGCCGCCGCAAGCTGCCCGAGCGTGGAGTGCTCGAATACCATCTGCGGAGTCAGTGGAAGACCCGCAGCGCGCACCCGGGCGGCCAAACGCATCGCGGATATACTGTCACCGCCGAGGGCCACAAACTTGTCATCGCGCCCGATACGGCCGCACCCCAGAACGTGCTCGATTGCCGCAGCCAACGTCCGCTCGGTGTCGGTACGCGCTGGATCTCTCGACTGGCTAACGTGCGCCGTCGATGTCGACACCTGAGCACCACCACGGCCAGCAGGCCAAACGTTGCCACTAGCCGCACGGTCGAGCCAGAATCGTCTGCGCTGGAATGGATAGGTAGGCAAATCCACTCGCCGCGCACCTGAACCCGCGTACCCGCTAGCCCAATCGATCGGCGTACCGCGGACATACACTGAGGCCAGTCCGCTCAAAAAAGACGTGCCTTCCTCGATCCCCGTCCGCAGCAACGGTGCGACAGTCACCTCGTTGAAGCCACGATCCTCACCTGTGAGGTGGTGCCTAGTCGCCGTGACAAGTTCACCTCCCAGACCGATTTCCAGAATACTTCTGATATCCCCCTGGAAACGAGAGAAATGCACCGCGTCAATTTGGCGAACAGGCCTTCTCAGCAGATCGACCCAATACGCTGGCGAACTCAGCAATCCCGCTTCAACGGTCTCCCCTGTGCGTCCCGACAGCACTCCGATTTTGGGATCTCGATAACTCAACTGCTGGCAAACCTCAGACAGCTCACCGAATGTCTGGCTCAAGCGCGACGAATGAGACGCCTGCCTAGAGCACATCTGTTCCGACTGGATCCTCTTAGCCTCATTGCGCGCCACAACACTACGGCCGTCGAAGTCATCCAGGTAGGGAACCACCTCGTCCTCAGAGGCCTCAAAAGACGGCACGCCCCTACCGGTTGGTACAGATTGCATGAGTCGGCCGCGCTCCGCGACAAGCATGCATGCGTCTGCTAACGACCATAAGCCCGCAACGTACGCGGCAGCGATCTCGCCCAATGAATGCCCCACCACAACGTCGGGTCGAAAACCCCAAGACTCAGCAAGTCGAAAAAGTGCAACCTCGACAACGAACGACGCTGGCTGGCAGTAGGCCGATTGATCCAACAAGGCGGCGATCTCCGTGTTGGGCTCCGCAAAAACCACATCCCGCAACGGAGTTGCGATTCGTTCGTCGAAATTCGAACACACTTCATCAAATGCGTCGGCATACGCTGGGAAAGAAGCATACAGCCGTTTTGCGGTAGCCACCGCCTGCGCGCCCTCACCCGGAAAGAACGCCGCAGTTTTCGCCGATACCCTAGCTGTGCCGCGAACCACCCCAGATGAAGTCCTGCCGGCCGCCATCAATTGCAACCCGTTCAACAGTTCATCGCGGTCACAGCCGACGATAACTGCCCGATGCTCGAACTCCGCCCGAGAACTGGCCAATGAGAAGGCAATGTCAACCAAACGGAACTCCGCAGCGTGTTGAAGATGCAACGCCAACCGAGCGCCCTGCATCCGCAACGCCTCCGCAGATTTCGCAGTGATCACCCATGAGACAACCGGGAAGCTAGTCTCGTCCGGTAAACACGTCGTGTCGCCGGTCCCCCCAAACGGGTGATCCTCTGAAGCCTCTTCCAAAATCACGTGCGCGTTCACGCCGCTGCTACCGAACGCGGATACCCCAACTCTGCGGACACCGTCGTTTTGCGGCCACGGTTGCACGCTTGTGGCCAACTCAACGCCTCCCGACGCCCAATCCACGTACGGAGTAGGCTCCTCAGCGTGCAGGGTGGGAGGTATGGCCTCGTGACGCATCGCTTCCACCATCTTGATCACGCCGCCAACCCCAGCCGCAGCCACAGTGTGGCCAATATTCGACTTCAGCGAACCTAGCCACAACCGCTTACCCGCGGGCCGGTGCCGGCCGTATGTCGCCATCAAGGCCTCGGCCTCGATCAGATCACCCAGCGGCGTCCCCATGCCGTGCGCCTCGACCACGTCAACGTCGGCCGGGTCCAAGCCAGCGTTTGCCAGTGCCCGCCGGATCACACGCTGCTGCGCTAAACGGTTGGGAGCCTGCGGACCGTTTGACACCCCATCATGGTTGACCGCTGAACCCCGCACCACAGCCAGCACCGGATGCTGATTTTCCCTCGCATCAGACAGCCGCTCCAATAACACGACGCCCACACCTTCACCCCACCCAACGCCGTCCGCGGTTGCGGCAAACGATTTGCACCGCCCGTCAGGAGCAGAACCCGCTTCACCCAAACGCCGGAAAAAATCCGAAGGCGTCGACATCACGGTCACGCCCCCCGCAAGCGCCAGCGAGCACTCGGCCAACCGCAATGCCCCGACAGCCTGATGAATCGCCACCAACGACGAGGAGCACGCGGTATCAAGCGTGATAGCTGGGCCGCCCAGCCCCAAAAAGTAGGAAATTCGCCCAGCGGCCATACTCGGCGCCTGCCCGGTCGCAGCGAAGGGACGAATTCCGGCTTGGACGTCCCCTGCGACGCCATCGTTCATAGGGCTACCGGCCACTGCCGTCATGCCGAGGAAGACCCCGGTAGCGCTGCCCCGAACGCTCAGTGGATCAATGCCCGCCCGTTCGAACGCCTCCCATGCAGATTCAAGTGCTATCCGCTGATGCGGATCCATCATCAAGACTTCGTCCGAACTGATTCCGAAGAAATCCGCATCGAATCCGGTTACATCGGTTATGAAACCTCCAGCCCACGCACCCAACATGCCATTTGTGTGGGAATCAACGCAGTTCAGGTTATCGACAACCCAGCCACGGTCTCTCGGCAAGCCCGACACCAAGTCGCGACCCGCCGACACAGCGCACCACAAGTCCCCAGGAGAATTCAGCCCACCAGGGTAGCGACAAGCCATACCCACGATTGCAATCGGCTCGTGAAGTCTCGCCTCCACATCCCGCAAACGGCGACGTGTCTTTTCCAGCTCCAACACAGCCTGCCTAAGGTAGCTATGAAGTTCCTGTTGACTTGCCACCTCATAACCTTTCACGGGAAGGGGACTCAACTAATTCAGTGATTTCGTCTCCGGCTCGAACGAAACCAGGTGATCACCGCGCTCGGCCACTAGATACCAAATCTATTTTCGCCTCAATTGCGCAATCAAGCTTCATCCAATCAATGTTCACCAACATTACCTACGAATCGAAAGCCTGGCCTTGCGCTGTGTCGCAAACTTTTCGGTCGTATATCGCTTCAGTTCTGCTCGATAAAATCCAAACACTTCGCGCGCTTTGCCTCGCCACAAATCATTGGTTGTGCGGTGGTGGCACGGCGCTGTGAGTGATTTCAGTCTCGGCTTACTGGTTACCCGAAAGGCATGCCGCCAGGCACGAGCGAATCCGATCGCGAGCGCTGCGGACACCGCTATCTTTACTTATAAGCTTCGTTTAGCCGCCGCACTCCTCCCGCCGAACCCGGCTCACTCAGGGTGCGCCTCGCCGGCCAAAGCCAAAGAGGCGCCAGACCGTTACTCTCGCCAACCCTGAGCCCAGCCGTCAACCAAGGCTCCGTTGGAAGCTTTTGGCGTGAGCACCCAAACCTTGTATCCAGGTTGACATCCGCTGAGCAGATAATTGAGTATTCAACCATTTGTGCGGGAATATCGTAACACGGCCGGGTACCTGGAGACGCAGCCAAAACCTGCTCAATTCGGCGGGTCAAGTGACACCACAGCTTTCGTTCCAGCTCATGTCAAACCCGGCGACCAGTGCCGATCACCAGGCACTGGATCGGCGATCGGAGCAGATCACCGATTCGCTTCAACAACAAGCCGGTCCGACCCACGGACCAGACCGCCGCAGCCATGGTCCAACATCCACGCCCCCATCGACATGGCCAACAGCCATCATAGGAGCGCAATCATGCAGTCTAGGCGACATTTCCGTCGCTGATTGGCCGCCACATCCCGTACAACAACTTGCGAATGTGGCCGATGAAGCCGCGCTGACCACGTTTCATCACGCGGGCTGGCAACGATGAGATCGCTTCGGCGGCGCAGCTGACTCCCCGCGTTGCCGACAAAGAACTCCGTAATGCATCACGTCAAGATGCCCGCGAAATCGGATCCATGCATCACGTAAGGAATGCCCGCGAAGTTGCGGGGTGGGGCCGCGTCGGGTTGTCGGGCGGGTGTTTGGGCTGCCCGGCCGTATTGCCTGCGCAGGGGGCGCGCAGAGGCGCGCGGGTCAAGGGGGTGAAGGCCATCGCGAAAGCATCGTGAAGCGGCGCGCCCGTAGGAGTCCGGCGCGGCCCCAGCCCGGCCTGCCAGCCACAGCGGGGGCAAGCGCTGGGGGTCAGCTGGCGGTCTTGTTCTGGATGCGGATGCCGGCCCTGACCTCGGGCAGGGCAGTGGGCATGGCAGCGAGGTAGAGCTGTTCGGTCTTGTCCTTGGCGAGCCTGAGCAGGACGCTTTGCAGGTCGGTGATTTGGCGGGCGATCGCGGCCGGGTTGAGGCTGTCCCGGTAGGCCAGCAGCTCTGATTGTTGGGCTGGCGAGAGAATCCCGGCTGCCAGCGGCCGATCCAGCGGGGTCATGGGCTGGTCGTAGAGGCGGCGGTGTTGACCGTCGCGGCCCGAGCCGTAGCCGATGGGTTTGATGGTCGGGGTGAGGTAGTTGAGCCGGTCGTTGACCAGCTTCCAGAGTCGGTTGAGCACCGTGCGTTCCTCGTCGGTGTCGTAGCGGTAGTAGAACCCGTAGCGGCGGACGAGGTGGTTGTTCTTGGATTCGATGGTGGCTTGGTCGTTCTTCTTGTACGGCCGGGAGCGGGTGAAGAAGATCTCCATCTGTCCGGCCCACTTGATGACGGCCTTATTAAGGAACTCTGTGCCGTTATCGAAATCCAAACCGGTTACCTCATAAGGTATTTCATCTACCGCCGTCTTCAGCGCGCCGAGGATGTGGGTGTGGGCGTTGTTGCGCACGGTGCGGGTGAAGACCCAGCCGATACGGACATCGGTGAGATTGAGGGTGCGGGCGAACTCGCCTTTGAGGGTCGGCCCGCAGTGCGCGACGGTGTCGCCTTCGAAGAACCCCGCAGACGCCTCGACCTCATCGGTTGCCTTACGGATCTTCACCGAGGACCGCAGCAACGGGGATGCCTTGGTGACCGATTTGCCGGTGATCTGGTCGCGAGCCTTGGCCGGACGCAGGTAGCGGTCGATCGTGGCGCTGCTCATCGCCAACAGCTCGGCACGCACCTCGGGGCAGTAGCGGTCCTGGCCTGCCACCAGCTCACCGTGGCGTTGCAGAGCATCCAGTTGAAGGGCCATCGAAGCGGCCAGGTACCCCCCGCACTGCCCGCCCGAGGCCGCCCAGACCTTCTGCAGCACCTTCAACGCGTCGTAGGAATACTTCGGCTTGCGCTGCCGGCGAGGACGTTTGGCGACCTGACGGCCCGGCCCGGGCGGCCGGGCCGCGGCCCTCAACCGGCGCCGGGCATTGTCACGCGACCAGCCGGTGACCGCCACCACCTGATCCAGAATCCGCCCCTTCTCCGCCTTCGAGGCCTTCGCGTACGCCTCGGCGAACTTCGCGGTGATCTCGGCACGAGACGACATCGACAGCCCACTTCCCATGCCCGCTTAGGATCACCGTTTCGCGGGCATTCCTACGTGATGCACCGAGGGCGCTTCGCGGGCATTTTTCGTGATGCTTGTCGAACTCATGCGATACGGATCTTTTCGCGCTATAATGGCTGCGGCTTCGCCTATATCGTGTGCAAGCTGGGGGTCGACCGGCAAACTCAACGTAGCGATGCTCACCCACCAGAACATGATGTCGCAATGGACGCCCACGGCGAGATCGCTCGCGCGGACATATTGGACGGAAACGCTGGTAGATCTGACCTCGGATAGGCAATATTGACATGAATGAGCAACAAGCACTGTGACGGATCGCAGCCGAGTCGCCATTGTCGGGTTGTCGTGCTGCGTGGCGGGAGCTTCCAATACCACTGAATTCTGGACGCTTCTGAATCAGGGACGCAGCAGCGTTACCGGCGACATGACATATCAACGCCTGAGTTCAAGTTCATTCATTCAGTCGGATCATCCCAGCGGCTTGAAGTACGGTGCATATCTTGAGGATGCGTTTGGTTTTGATGCGCCGTTTTTCGGAATTTCCGATGACGAAGCCGAGAACATGGATCCGCAACAACGGCTGGCCCTTGAACTGGCTTGGACCGCCCTGGAGGACGCGGGCATTGTTCCTCACGAAATCGCTGGTACGGCAGTGGGTTTGTTTATCGGCGCGATGCGCGATGACTTCAACTCTTTAATGTCGGGCCGCAGCTCTGCGCCGACCGCACGGACCACGCTAGGATCGCTTCGGTCTGTTATTTCCGGAAGAATATCGCATTTTTTCGGGTTCTCGGGCCCAAGCTTGGTTATCGATACTGGGCAATCGTCGTCATTGGTAGCCATCGCTTTGGCGATGGCGAGCCTACAGAAGGGCGAGTGCGACCTGGCAATAGCTGGTGGGGTGCATCTCAATCTTGATCCCTATGCAGGGAGATCCATTTCCGAATTGGGTGTGCTTTCCCCTGACGGAATGTGCCGCCCATTCGATCAACACGCTAATGGGTATGTTCGCGGCGAGGGAGGCGGCTTTGTTGCGCTTAAAAGCGTGGCTAATGCATTGGAGTCCGGCGACCGGGTGTATTGCGAAATTCGAGGAGGTGCAGTAATCAATGACGGCACACGTCCAGCGCTAGCTACACCCGATGCAGATGGTCACAAACGTTTATTCGATGCCGCATTGGCGGACGCCGGGGTAGAGCCCGATACGGTCGATTATGTCGAAACACATGGATCCGGCACACCGGTTGGAGACATAGCCGAAGCGCTTTCGATAGCTTCGGCATATTGCAGCCACCGTTCGGAGGTCGCTCCCCTTACGCTTGGTAGTGTAAAGGCCAACGTCGGACACCTTGAGGCTGCCGCTGGGGTTATTGGCATTATCAAAGTCGCTCTGGCGCTAAGACATGGCTTATTGCCTGCGACCCTAAATTTCGTTTCCCCGAACGCCGCCCTAGCGCCCCACCAGTCCACTCTGCGGGTGCTTACTGAAGCGGTGGCTTGGCCGGTGACGGATCATCCCCGTACCGCGGCGGTTTCGTCGTTTGGGATCAGTGGCACTAATGCTCATCTGATCGTGCAGCAAGCCCCTAGTTCACCTGCTGCATTCGCGTCGGGTGGTGATGCATCGGTGGGTATGCCACCGCTGTTGGTGTGGGCGATCTCAGCGCGCAGCCCACGGGCCCTTTGCGCCCAGGCCCAGCGGTTACATGAGCACCTGATCAGCCATCCCGATGTGGATTTGACCGACGTGGCCTACAGTTTGGCCACTACCCGCAGTCACCATCCTTACCGCGCGGTCATCACTAGTCACCGCGGCACCGAGAATGCCCGTGATCACTTGCTCGAGGTCCTGCAGGCGCTGGGGGCCGATCAACCCCACCCACAGCTGACCAGCCACCACCATCTACCCCACCTCGCGGGCAAAATCGTGTTCGTTTTTCCAGGCCAGGGCGCGCAATACCCCGGCATGGTCGCACAGCTTTACGACAACCATCACGTGTTTGCTGCGGCCCTAGACGAGTGCGATCAGGCGCTGCGGCCTTGGACAGGCTGGTCGGTGCGTGATGTTGTTTGTCAGGATCCGGGTGCGCCACGGCTAGACCGCGCCGACGTGGTCCAACCGGTGTTATTTGCGGTGATGGTCTCGTTGGCCAAAACACTAGGCAGCTACGGGATCGTGCCCGATATGGTGATCGGGCATTCCCAGGGAGAAATCGCTGCCGCCTATGTCGCTGGGGTGTTTTGTCTGGCCGATGCCGCCAAAATTGTGGCGCTGCGCAGTGCGGCGCTGGCGCGGTTGTCAGGTGCTGGCGCAATGGCTTCGGTGTTGCTGCCCGCCCATCAACTGCGCTCACGATTGCAGCGTTACGGTGATGCGTTGAGCATCGCCGCGGTCAATGGCCCCTCACACACCATCATCAGCGGCCAGCCATCCGCGGTGGAACAATTCAGCGCCGCCTGTGATCAGGACGGTATCCATACCCGGCGTGTGGCTGTCGATTACGCCTCGCACTCCAGCCAGGTTGAGCAGCTGCGTGAACACCTCCTGGACGAACTGGCCGGCTTGACCCCCAACCCGGCGCAGATGCAGCTGTATTCCACGGTGCACAGCGCACTATCGGATCAGCCGCTGGACACCACCGTGATGAACGCCGACTACTGGTACCGCAACCTGCGTGAGCCGGTCAGACTCCATGACAGTGTCGAGCATCTGCTGGCTACCGGTGAGCACACTTTTGTGGAGCTATCCCCGCACCCGGTGCTAGCCCCACCAATCGCCGACACGTTGGCTCGCACTTCTGGTCGGACCCAGTCGGCGGTGATCACCACCTTGCACCGCGACCATCCCGACCTAGACATGCTGGCCGGCACAATCGCCCAGCTGCACGCCCATGGCCATAGCCCCTCCTGGCAAAGTCTGTATCCCCACGCGCAAGCCGTCGCTTTGCCCACCTACCCCTTCCAACACCGTTCCTATTGGCTGGCCCCCACCCCAACCGCTGATATCGGCCTCCCCGGGGAAGAGGTGTTGTGGAACGCCATCGAAGACGATGCGGTCGACACCGTGGCGAAGGTGTTAAAGATCAGCGACGCCAAAGACCTAACACTAGAACCGGTCGTGCACGCCCTGCGGCAATGGCGTAAAGACCTCGGAGTTCGCTCGATGATTAACGGATTGCGTTATCGAGTCGGCTGGCAAACTATCACCCCGAATACCTTTCCACGGACCCGCCAACGATTGCTCGTTTTAGCATTTCCTGAACAGGCCGACGACAATGCCTGGATCGCCAGTTTGTCGGCACAATACACCGACAACCTAGAAGTGCTCGCTATCGATCCGAGCGACTTCGACAAAAACTCCCTGACGGCGCTTTTGTCTGACACAGTTGCACGCACCGGTTGTGAGGGCATCGTTTCGTTCATGGCACTAGCACAGCGACCCCACCCCGGTCTTTCAGGGATATCTACAGGCCTCATAGCGACCTTGCGCGTTGGGCAAGCCTATGGCGATTCCGGTCTTGACGTGCCGTTGTGGGTTCTCACCCAAGGCGGGGTTGCCACATCCCCAGACGAAAACAGTACTGTCAGTCCGAGCCAGGCCGCTGTGTGGGGGTTAGGGCAATCCATCTGTATTGAGTACCCCGACCGGTGGGGAGGGCTCATCGATCTTCCTGACATAGCGACTGCCCGCAATGTTGAGCATCTGCACAAGATACTGACCTGCCCGCAATCAGAAGATCAACTCGCAATACGCCAACACGGCATTAGTGCTCGACGCTTATACGAGGCGCCGTTGCCGCTAGATCGACTAGATCGTGCAACTACGTGGACAACATCGGGCACCGCTTTAGTCACCGGCGCCACCGGTCGATTAGGCAAGCACGTTGCTCGATGGCTAGCCGAAGCTGGGGCCAGCCACCTCATATTGTTGAGCCGCCACGCCGCCCAAAGCCCGCAAACTGCAGAACTCGAACAGCAACTCGACGCCATTGGCGTTGGAGCAACATTGGTATCGGTCGACGTGACCGATCGTGAAGCCCTAGCAACCGTTCTTGCCGACACCCGCAACCAACACGGCCCCATCAAAACGGTAGTTCATGCCGCAGCAACCATCGGATGGCACACCATATCTGAAATAACCACAGAAGAGTTCTGCCAGGACTACGCCAAAGCGGTGGGGGCCGACAACCTGACAGAACTGCTCGACGACGAACCGCCAGCGACATTCATCCTGTTCTCCTCGGCCGCAGGGGTCTGGGGCGGGGCCCAACAAGGCGCCTACGCAGCAGCCAACGCCCATATCGATGCACTCGCATCACAATTGCGAGCCAACAAGCACACGACAGCTATATCCGTGGCCTTCGGGCTTTGGGCAGACCACGCAGGAATGCCCGACGAAGCCCTCAACTCCTTCCAACGCATCGGAATCAAAGCCCTTTCCCCCGAAACCGCACTGGCCGCACTGCAGCAATCGCTTGAAACAAACGACACCCTCATTACGATCGCTGACGTCTCCTGGAACCAATTCCTACCCGCATTCACCGCCCGCCGCGCACACCCATTACTAACGGAATTGGCCTCGGCGCACGCACCAACAACCACCAACACCACAAAAAACGCCCACTCCGAGGCATTCACCGCGCGGCTAACCACCCAGACCGCTGATCAACAACTCCGCACCCTCACCGACCTAGTCACCAGAACCACCGCAACCGTTCTAGCCCACCCCGACCCAACCACCCTGGACACCGATCGCCCCTTCAAAGACCTAGGTATCGACTCCCTAAGCGCCGTCGAACTACGCAACACCCTAGCCCGACACACCGGCCTGACCCTGGCCCCCACCCTGGCCTTTGACCACCCCACCCCCGCCACCCTTGCCCGTCATCTAGTCAGTGCATTTAGCCTCACCACCACACCCACGACACTCGTTACCGCCGCGGCAGGTGTTGACGAGCCGGTGGCGGTGGTAGGTATGGCGTGCCGGTTTCCTGGTGGTGTTGTATCACCGGCGTCGTTATGGGATGTGGTTAGCAGCAAAACCGATGCGGTGGGTCGGTTTCCAGATGATCGTGGGTGGGATTTGGGCACATTGTTTGACCCTAATCCGGACGCTGTAGGCAAAACGTACACATGCTCTGGCGCGTTCCTGGCGGGGGCTGCCGACTTCGACGCGGAATTTTTCGGGATCTCCCAACGCGAGGCCCAAGCCATGGATCCTCAACAGCGGGTGTTTTTGGAGCTGTGCTGGGAGGCTTTGGAGACCGCTGGGATCGACCCGGTGGGGTTGGCTGGCTCGGATACCGGAGTGTTTGCCGGCGCATGGTCGCAGCCCTACGGAGCTAGCAACTCACACCGAGCCGAAGGCCACACGTTGACCGGTGTTGCCACCAGCGTGGTTTCAGGTCGGGTCGCTTATCTCCTGGGCTTACAGGGCCCAGCGATCACGGTGGATACCGCGTGTTCGTCATCCTTGGTGACCACTCATTTGGCGTGTCAGTCGTTACGAAACGGTGAATCCAGCCTTGCGTTGGCCGGAGGGGTCACCATTATGACCACGCCAGCTGCGTTTATCGAGTTCGCCCGCCAGCGCGGGTTGGCAGTCGATGGCCGGTGCAAAGCGTTCGCCGCGGCTGCCGATGGCACCGGATGGGGGGAAGGCGCGGCGGTGGTGGTGCTCGAGCGGCTTAGTCATGCTCGGCGCAACCATCATCCTGTATTGGCAGTCATTGCTGGCTCGGCGATTAATCAAGACGGCGCATCCAACGGGTTGACCGCTCCCAACGGGCCCGCCCAGCAGCGGGTTATCTGCCAAGCAGCAGCCAACGCAGGTATCAGTCTTGAGCACGTCGATGTGGTCGAGGCCCATGGTACCGGCACCACACTGGGGGATCCGATCGAAGCCGGTGCGGTGATCGCCACCTACGGCGCGCACCATACCCGTGAACATCCCGTGTGGCTGGGATCGATCAAGTCCAACCTGGGTCATACCCAAGCCGCGGCCGGGATTGCTGGGCTGATCAAAATGATTCAGTCCATCATCCATGGCATATTGCCTGCGACCTTGCATGTGGATCGGCCCAGCCCGCATATCGACTGGTCGGCTGGCACGGTTCGGGTGCTTACTGAAGCGGTGGCTTGGCCGGTGACGGATCATCCCCGTACCGCGGCGGTTTCGTCGTTTGGGATCAGTGGCACTAATGCTCATCTGATCGTGCAGCAAGCCCCTAGTTCACCTGCTGCATTCGCGTCGGGTGGTGATGCATCGGTGGGTATGCCACCGCTGTTGGTGTGGGCGATCTCAGCGCGCAGCCCACGGGCCCTTTGCGCCCAGGCCCAGCGGTTACATGAGCACCTGATCAGCCATCCCGATGTGGATTTGACCGACGTGGCCTACAGTTTGGCCACTACCCGCAGTCACCATCCTTACCGCGCGGTCATCACTAGTCACCGCGGCACCGAGAATGCCCGTGATCACTTGCTCGAGGTCCTGCAGGCGCTGGGGGCCGATCAACCCCACCCACAGCTGACCAGCCACCACCATCTACCCCACCTCGCGGGCAAAATCGTGTTCGTTTTTCCAGGCCAGGGCGCGCAATACCCCGGCATGGTCGCACAGCTTTACGACAACCATCACGTGTTTGCTGCGGCCCTAGACGAGTGCGATCAGGCGCTGCGGCCTTGGACAGGCTGGTCGGTGCGTGATGTTATTTGTCAGGATCCGGGTGCGCCACGGCTAGACCGCGCCGACGTGGTCCAACCGGTGTTATTTGCGGTGATGGTCTCGTTGGCCAAAACACTAGGCAGCTACGGGATCGTGCCCGATATGGTGATCGGGCATTCCCAGGGAGAAATCGCTGCCGCCTATGTCGCTGGGGTGTTTTGTCTGGCCGATGCCGCCAAAATTGTGGCGCTGCGCAGTGCGGCGCTGGCGCGGTTGTCAGGTGCTGGCGCAATGGCTTCGGTGTTGCTGCCCGCCCATCAACTGCGCTCACGATTGCAGCGTTACGGTGATGCGTTGAGCATCGCCGCGGTCAATGGCCCCTCACACACCATCATCAGCGGCCAGCCATCCGCGGTGGAACAATTCAGCGCCGCCTGTGATCAGGACGGTATCCATACCCGGCGTGTGGCTGTCGATTACGCCTCGCACTCCAGCCAGGTTGAGCAGCTGCGTGAACACCTCCTGGACGAACTGGCCGGCTTGACCCCCAACCCGGCGCAGATGCAGCTGTATTCCACGGTGCACAGCGCACTATCGGATCAGCCGCTGGACACCACCGTGATGAACGCCGACTACTGGTACCGCAACCTGCGTGAGCCGGTCAGACTCCATGACAGTGTCGAGCATCTGCTGGCTACCGGTGAGCACACTTTTGTGGAGCTATCCCCGCACCCGGTGCTAGCCCCACCAATCGCCGACACGTTGGCTCGCACTTCTGGTCGGACCCAGTCGGCGGTGATCACCACCTTGCACCGCGACCATCCCGACCTAGACATGCTGGCCGGCACAATCGCCCAGCTGCACGCCCATGGCCATAGCCCCTCCTGGCAAAGTCTGTATCCCCACGCGCAAGCCGTCGCTTTGCCCACCTACCCCTTCCAACACCGTTCCTATTGGCTGGCCCCCACCCCAACCGCTGATATCGGCCTCCCCGGGGAAGAGGTGTTGTGGAACGCCATCGAAGACGATGCGGTCGACACCGTGGCGAAGGTGTTAAAGATCAGCGACGCCAAAGACCTAACACTAGAACCGGTCGTGCACGCCCTGCGGCAATGGCGTAAAGACCTCGGAGTTCGCTCGATGATTAACGGATTGCGTTATCGAGTCGGCTGGCAAACTATCACCCCGAATACCTTTCCACGGACCCGCCAACGATTGCTCGTTTTAGCATTTCCTGAACAGGCCGACGACAATGCCTGGATCGCCAGTTTGTCGGCACAATACACCGACAACCTAGAAGTGCTCGCTATCGATCCGAGCGACTTCGACAAAAACTCCCTGACGGCGCTTTTGTCTGACACAGTTGCACGCACCGGTTGTGAGGACATCGTTTCGTTCATGGCACTAGCACAGCGACCCCACCCCGGTCTTTCAGGGATATCTACAGGCCTCATAGCGACCTTGCGCGTTGGGCAAGCCTATGGCGATTCCGGTCTTGACGTGCCGTTGTGGGTTCTCACCCAAGGCGGGGTTGCCACATCCCCAGACGAAAACAGTACTGTCAGTCCGAGCCAGGCCGCTGTGTGGGGGTTAGGGCAATCCATCTGTATTGAGTACCCCGACCGGTGGGGAGGGCTCATCGATCTTCCTGACATAGCGACTGCCCGCAATGTTGAGCATCTGCACAAGATACTGACCTGCCCGCAATCAGAAGATCAACTCGCAATACGCCAACACGGCATTAGTGCTCGACGCTTATACGAGGCGCCGTTGCCGCTAGATCGACTAGATCGTGCAACTACGTGGACAACATCGGGCACCGCTTTAGTCACCGGCGCCACCGGTCGATTAGGCAAGCACGTTGCTCGATGGCTAGCCGAAGCTGGGGCCAGCCACCTCATATTGTTGAGCCGCCACGCCGCCCAAAGCCCGCAAACTGCAGAACTCGAACAGCAACTCGACGCCATTGGCGTTGGAGCAACATTGGTATCGGTCGACGTGACCGATCGTGAAGCCCTAGCAACCGTTCTTGCCGACACCCGCAACCAACACGGCCCCATCAAAACGGTAGTTCATGCCGCAGCAACCATCGGATGGCACACCATATCTGAAATAACCACAGAAGAGTTCTGCCAGGACTACGCCAAAGCGGTGGGGGCCGACAACCTGACAGAACTGCTCGACGACGAACCGCCAGCGACATTCATCCTGTTCTCCTCGGCCGCAGGGGTCTGGGGCGGGGCCCAACAAGGCGCCTACGCAGCAGCCAACGCCCATATCGATGCACTCGCATCACAATTGCGAGCCAACAAGCACACGACAGCGATATCCGTGGCCTTCGGGCTTTGGGCAGACCACGCAGGAATGCCCGACGAAGCCCTCAACTCCTTCCAACGCATCGGAATCAAAGCCCTTTCCCCCGAAACCGCACTGGCCGCACTGCAGCAATCGCTTGAAACAAACGACACCCTCATTACGATCGCTGACGTCTCCTGGAACCAATTCCTACCCGCATTCACCGCCCGCCGCGCACACCCATTACTAACGGAATTGGCCTCGGCGCACGCACCAACAACCACCAACACCACAAAAAACGCCCACTCCGAGGCATTCACCGCACGGCTAACCACCCAGACCGCTGATCAACAACTCCGCACCCTCACCGACCTAGTCACCAGAACCACCGCAACCGTTCTAGCCCACCCCGACCCAACCACCCTGGACACCGATCGCCCCTTCAAAGACCTAGGTATCGACTCCCTAAGCGCCGTCGAACTACGCAACACCCTAGCCCGACACACCGGCCTGACCCTGGCCCCCACCCTGGCCTTTGACCACCCCACCCCCGCCACCCTTGCCCACTACTTGGGCCACCGACTCGGCGTCGCCGACCATCCCAAGTCTGATGATCAGCAACCAGGGCTTGCCAGATCTGACGACGAAAGGGTGCGATCCACCCTAAAAACGATCGCGGTCAGCGATCTTCGAGATGCAGGTCTGCTAGAGGAACTGTTGCTCTTGGCTCGTAGCGGAACGAAGCAAAAACGTGATCGAACAGATGGTGATGCCGAAGAAAGGCCCCGACAAACTGACCAAATAGACCTTGAACGCATTATCGATTCTTCGAGCCCCGAAGAGCTAATGGCAATGGTGCACAGACCCGATGAAGGGGTGGTTTGATACAGCCCCCGCCTCGCTGCGAATCTCTGTTCCGACGTGTTCCCCAAGCTCACTGTTGATACCGGATTCGTCGAAGGCTGGTCCCCTTCGGCGAGTAGTGTGATCGCAGCACACCCGCCCGGGATGCAGCCGGGCAAACGTGACTACCCTGGCGAAAGTGACAAGCTCGAGCTCCTCCGCAGAATCCGCCGGCTTTCCCGCCCACCTGCAGCGCCTCGATTTCGACGCCCTCTACCGCGGAGAAAGCCCAGGTGGAGGCCTCCCGCCGGTGACGACCCCACCCTGGGATACCAAGGCGCCCAAGGACAATGTGGTCACCTGGCAGAGCAACGGCTGGGTACACGGCGATGTTCTCGACATCGGCTGCGGGCTTGGCGACAACGCGATCTATCTCGCCGCCAACGGACACAACGTGACCGGGCTGGACATTGCACCGACCGCGCTAAGAACCGCCGAACGGCGGGCCAAGGACGCCGGGGTGGAGGTGAAGTTCGCGGTGGCCGACTCCACCAGGCTCGACGGCTACACCGCCGCATTCGACACGGTCATCGACAGCGGGATGTTCCACTGCCTCAACGATGACGGCAAGCGCAGGTACGCCGCCGCGGTGCACCGGGCCACCCGACCCGGCGCCACCCTGTTGCTCAGCTGCTTCTCCGACGCGAATCCACCCGACGACGAATGGCCGCGGCCGTCGGTGTCCGAACAGACGCTGCGCGACGTCCTCGGCGGCGCGGGCTGGGGCATCACATCGCTGGAGCCCGCCACGGTGCGCCGCGAACTGGACGGCATCGAAGTCGAGATGGCGTTCTGGTATGTCCGAGCCCAGCGGCGCTGAACCTCAGTTGGCTGGGTCGCAGCCCTGGCGGCCCTCGTGTGCCCAGGCCAGCAGATCCGGTGGGGCCAGCTCGTTGATGCGGTGGTAGTAGCGCCGATACACGTGCTCGTTGAAGTATTGCTGCCATTCGCCGCTGCCGCCGGCCCGGAAGAAGCGCTCGTTGCTGCGCCAAATGCCTTCGGTGGATTCGGGGGCGAGAGCTGCGGCGTGTTCGCGCATGGAATCGAGTGTGGCGTGCTGCGCCAGTTCCTCGGCGCGATCGCGACCGAGATCAAGACCGAGTGTCGCAGCGAGGCGGACGAGCTCACCCGCGAGGTCCGCCCGGTAGTCGGCGTAGTGGAACATCGCCACGTTGGGCCGCTGGCGCCGGGACCAGACCGTATTGAAGTGATGGAGGATGTTGGACAGCGAGCCCATGTGCTTCGCCGGGGGCAGGGGCCCCGTCCCCTCCGGCGGCACGCTTGGCCGCTCGGGCGGCATGATCGGTCCCTCCATCCAGGCCCGGAACGCCTGACCCGGGCTGGGGTCGCAGTGGGCATCCGGCCGGGTCCCCATCCGGTCGAGGCTGGTGTGGTTCATGTTGTCCCACTGGAACAGTTCCGACATGGCAGCATCGCGCGGATCGCGGCCCACGCCAAGGTAGATGACGCGGTCGTCGAGCACGAGGCCGTCCAGCGGCGTATGCGTCTTGATGAACCGACGGTGGTCCTGGGCGTTGAGGGTGGCCACGACCTCTTCGATCGGTCGGACGGTCCTATCGAGCCACGGCGACACCACCGACAGGGGCGCCGGCAAATCGGGCCCGTTGAAGATGAGCAGCGACACCAGCCGCTGAGTCAATGTCACGCCGCACTTCGACGGCGCGGAGATGACGACGTCCCCCTCCCGCAATTCCAGCGCGTCCCAACGTTGGTTGTCGCTGATCCACGAGCGATACACGGCTCGGCTGGTCACCGCCATGAGTTGCCCCTGTCCACGGCAGTGTCGTTGCCGCTACGGCCCGCGTGCGCCCAGGCGAGGAACTCCGGCCCACCCAGCTGACCAGCCAACTCGGCTGCGCGCTCGGAATAGCGCCGATGCTCGGCCTCGGTGAAGATTTGTCGCCACTGTCCGCGGCCACCGACCCGGAAGAATGGGTCGTCGCTACGCTGCTGGTGCCTCGGCCGAACGCCGGGAGTGGCCCTGGGGGCGAGTTCTCGGGCGTGAGCGCGCATGGCGTCAAGAGTGGCGTGCTCGGCGAGTTCCTCGCCACGATCTCGCCCCAGAGCGATTCCGAGGACCGCGGCGAGACGGACCAGCTCGCCCACGAGGTCCGCCTGGTAGTCGGCGTAGTGGAACACCGCCACGTTGGGCTGGTGGCGCCGGGACCAGACCGAGTTGAAGTGGTGCAGGATGGTGGCCAGCGACGCTATCCCCTCAGTGGCTGCGATCGGCCCCTCTATCCAGGTTCGGAGGACGTCGAGCGGGCCGAACTCGCCGCCAAAGTCGCGGCGAATGGGGGGGAAGGGCTCGCCGGGCGGCCCAGCGGCCTCACGCAGGGCCCGCATCCGGTCATGGTCCATCAGCATCGAAACTGCGGCATCGCGCGGATCGCGGCCCACTCCGATATAGGTGACGCGATCATCGGGCAAGAGGCCGTCCAGTGGCGTGTGGGTTTTGATGAACCGTCGGTGGTTCTGGGCGCCGAGCGCTGCGACAACCATTTCGACCGGTTGGGCGGTCAGGTCGAGCCACGGTGATACCAGCGGCAACGGACCCGGCAGGTCCGGCCCATCGAAAACGAGCAAGGAAATCAGCCGCTGTGTCCAGGTGGTGCCGCACTTCGGTGGCGCGGAGATGATAATGTCGCCGGCTCGCAATTCCAGCGCGTCCCAACGCAGGTTGTCGCTCATCCACGAGCGGTACATGACCCGATCGCCGGGACTACGCCCTTCGTCCGCAACAAAAGACACGACAATTGCTCCTGTATTCATCGCCGGATGATGTCGAACAGCATGCCTTCGACGGTGACCCCCGGCGCGAACGCGAACGCCACCCCCGTCGAGATGCCTTTCGCCGACTCCGCCTGCTGCACCATCGTTTCCAGCACAAAGATCAGCGATACGCTGAGCATGTTGCCGAACCGGCCGAGTATGTCCCAGCTCTGCGCCGCCAGCTCCGCGGAGATCCCCAGCGAGCGCACCGACTGTTCGATGATCTTGGGGCCACCCGGATGGATCGCCCAGAGATCGATATCAGACTTTTGTAATCCGTTGTCCCATAACATCTCTGTGACCACCGGCGCGACGCCACTGTAGATGTAGTCCGGAAGATTCTCGGACAGCTCGCACGTGATGCCGTTGTGATTGACGCCAAGCACGATGCCGTCTTCGGCGTCGTCGAGCAGCTGGCTGAAACTGTTGCGGATAACCACCTTGCCTGGCTCGAGCTTCTCCTGAACCTGGCTGGCGCCGATCACCAACGCTGCACACCCGTCGCCAAACAAGCTGTGAATGACGACGTCGTTGATGTCATCGGCGAAAACAGCGTTCACCGAGCATAATTCGATACACACCACCAGTGCCTTCATAGCCGGGTGGGCACGAACATAGTTGGTGGCAGTGCGGATGGCATTCATCGCCGCGGCGCATCCCATGAAGTTGACCACAACGCGTGATATCGACCGGGACAGCCCCAGCTCTTTGACAATCGCGACATCCACGCCCGGCGCGATGAATCCGGTGCTGGTGACGAACACCAGCAGCCCGATCTCGTCCACCCGGTGCTCAACGCCGGCCAGGGCCCGCCTGCTCGCCTGCACCGCGAGCGGAACACCATGCTCGTAGAACAGGTTCATCCGATCCCGGATCGTTCCCGGACGTTGGCGGAGCCCATCGAAGCCGGCGTCGAGCGGGTCAACCGCCATGCGGCGCGTGGTGATCCGCGTCTTTTGATACACCCGCGGAATCCGTTCCCGCTGAACCGGATCAACGAAGAGGTCGGCAACACGGTCGGCGACGTCGGACTGGTTGATCACCCGACGCGGTGCCTCCGTCGCAATGCCTTCAATCACCGCCACCGTAGTCGGCGGAGCCGGCGGCAATTGGGCAAGGTCAACCTCGTGCCCCTCGTCGGCCCGGCGCCGCGCGCCGCCCTCAGCTGAGCTGTTCATACCGACCCGATTCCCACGAACCCCGCAAGCATGTAGCTGGCGCTGGCCTTCCAGGCCGCGGGCGAGCAGTGCTCGCGGACAAAGCCCCAATTGCGCTCGTCGGCTTGGCGCGACGGCGACAACAGATACGTCCGGCACAGCTTGGGCAGCCGATCGGTGACGAAACTCTTTGCGGGAAGCCACTCGACACCGAATTTCGCGGCTTCCTCGCGCAAGACGTCCTCGGTGACGATGTTAGCGAACCCGCTGCGCTGAAACGGCAGCACGTGATGGACGCGGTGTGAACTCAGGCCGGCCGACAGGAAGCAGTCGACGTAGCGATTCCCGATCACCATAAGGTCATTGGCGTGCTCGAGTTGATCTATGCCCCAGTCTTCGCCGTTGCCGGCGCTATCCTCGGTATCGTCCTCGAACTCATGGCTCGCGACCACCAAGAAAGTGCTGACCCACAGTGTCACCACAAATTGTAGTGCCCAGGCCCAAAAGTCGCCGGCGAGCGCGAAGATCAGCAACTCACCCACCAGGAGTAGGCGCGCTCCGGACGATCCGAGGAAGTGCGGAAGCGCGCCGCGCCAGCTTCCGTAGGCCTCCTGCACGCCTACCTTGCGGGTGATCCTCCAGACGTCCGCGATCCGGATCGCCATACCGCTGAACATGTGGCCGAACTTGTGAATCGTATGTACGGGAACGCGATACAACCGCGGGAGTCGCATCATCATCGTGAACACGTTCTTCTTGATGTCCACGTCACTCTGGGTATACGGGTGGTGCAGCAGTGTGTGTCCATCGGCGGTGACCAAGGACAAAGCCACGTAGTTCAGATCGAACGCGTTGTCAAGAACCCGGTTGAAGCCCCGCTGCGCGCGGTGCAGTGCGTAATGACCGAACCCGGCCAGGGAACTGCGCAGCAGTACCATCGCAATCACGAAGGCCCACAGCGGCATCCATCGCGGTTCGACCAACCGCACACCCTGAACTGCGAAATAGGCAACGGCCAGTACCGCAACGACAATGTCGAAGAGTTTGTCCATGCGCTTGATCCGCGCGGCCAGCGCCGGCTCGGCCAGCCGCGCTTTGACCCGGTGCAGCAGATCATTGGGGTCGTCGAAACGATACTGCGGGGTATCCCGCCAGCTGTTGAAATCGTCTTTGAACAGAAATGCCGGTGCATTGTGCTTGGGGTGGACGTCCTTAGGTGTTGCGTCACGGCCCAACGCATACCGCCGCTGCAGGATTCGCTCCACGATCGCCGGATCGCGATGGTAGGACTTGACGATGGCGGTGATGTCGCGGTTCTTGGTCCGCCCAATGAAGAAGGCGCCGCCGGGATGCTTGGCAATCCAGTCACTCAGGTCGTACGCCCGCCCGTTGTAAACCCACACGTCTGACATCGGTGGCCCACCCGGAGGAGGAGCGGGGCGTGGACCGGCGGCACGCTCCCGGACTTCAGGGAGGTCATTCGTCATTCGTATTCCTCCAGGTCTTCCTCGGGCGGGATCGGTTGCTAGCCGTTGCGTTCGGCTAGATCCCAATGCTGGAGTCGTGGGCTTGGCGAATTCTCAAAGGATTCTTCGCCCCGCGGACAGGAACCGGCCCGGCCGGCAGCCGATCGACCAGCTATACGGCTGGACCGGGCCGGTTCCCAATCCGGAGTTCACGCTCGCGCCTACTACCCCGCCGGGTTCGGGATGGTGACTGGCGCACCCCAATTGGACAGCGCGATGTCGACGTCGCCCTGATCTTTGTTGATGACCATCCGCACCAGGTTCGCGGCGGGCGGCGGCGTCGGCGCCGAATCCTTGACGTCAACAATCCACAAAGTGATCGGGAGGGTGCCCCCGCCCTTGCCCAACTGAGGCACGACCGGATCGATCACCGAAGCGTCGATGGCTCCGGACACCTTAACGGTCGCCAGACCGTTGACCGTTTCACGCCCCTGGATCGTCGGGTTCTGCACCTGTGCGACAACCGCACCCAACCCCCGGTCCTTGTCGAGGATGATGCCCGGGTCATAGATCTTCACTGCGGGGCCCACGGAGACGTAGCTGCCGCCCTCCTTGGTGTACATGGTCTTGTTCGTGACCAGGAACTCGGTGGCGACCGCCGGGGTGTCCGGCTTCATCCTGACCTTGGCGTTGCCCACCGCCTGGCCGTTGCCCTGCGGCTGGTTGGTCACGTCGGCATCGACGCTCTCAAACGGGAGATTCGAGAGGTTAGTCACGGTCACCGCCACGTGAACGGAACGCAGCGCCTTGGTCGCCTTGGAGCTGTCCTGCAGAATCTGCTGGGCTTCCGGCGACGGCGATCCGGATGCCACAGTCGCCGGAGAGGTCGCCGGTGACCCGGGAGTCGGAGAGGTCCCCATTGTCGATTTTTTCCCGCACCCCGTAACGATCGCTGCGAAAAGCGTCGCCGCGATCAGGATCGCGACAGCCCCGAGTGTCGAGGGTCGACGGGAAGACCGTCGGTGGGAGATGTGGGCTTGTGAGATCGAGCCATTCATGGCCAGCCTTTGCTGAGTTGTCCAACCGGTTCAATTGAGCGGCATGAACGGAGCCCCTGAATCCAGCCCCCGTCCATGGTTGCGGGTCTCGGTGACTTCTTACCCGCACCCTGGTTCACCAGCAGCGACACCGTCGTCACAAGCATGCCGCTGCGCTCGCAGCATGTTCCCCAGATCACATTTGCCGGAGAGCGCGACAGTAACACGCGGCCGCTGCACGGGAACACGTTTCGCATAACTAGCGGTCCGCCAAGCCGCGCCGGCCGGACAGTACCCTAGACCTGGTGAATCTCGACGGCAATCAGGCGTCCATCCGCGAGGTATGCGACGCCGGCCTACTCTCCGGCGCGCTGACCATGGTTTGGCAGCGCGGAAAATTGTTGCAAGTCAACGAGATCGGCTATCGAGATGTGCACGCGGGCCTGCCGATGCAACGGGACACACTGTTTCGTATCGCATCGATGACCAAGCCGGTCACGGTGGCGGCGGCGATGAGCCTCCTCGACGAGGGCAGGCTTTCGTTGCGTGACCCGATTACACGCTGGGCACCGGAACTGGCCGATGTGGCGGTGCTGGACGACCCCGCCGGCCCGCTGGACCGGACGCATCGCGCGCGACGAGCCGTATTGGTCGAGGATCTGCTCACCCACACCAGCGGCCTGGCCTACGGTTTCTCGGTGTCCGGGCCGATTTCGCGGGCCTATCAGCGACTGCCGTTCGGCCAGGGTCCCGACGCGTGGCTCGCCGAACTTGCCACCCTCCCGCTGGTGCACCAACCGGGCGACCGGGTGACCTACAGCCAGGCCATCGACGTGCTGGGCATCATCGTGTCCCGCATCGAGGACAAGCCGTTTTACCAGGTCCTCGACGAGCGGGTGCTAGGTCCGGCAGGCATGGTCGACACCGGCTTCTTCGTCTCGGCGGACGCACGGCGGCGGGCCGCCACGATGTACCGGCTCGACGAGGATGGCCGGTTACGGCACGACGTGATGGGGCCGCCCCATGTCACACCACCGTCGTTCTGCAATGCCGGCGGCGGGTTGTGGTCGACCGCCGATGACTACCTGCGGTTCGTGCGGATGCTGCTGGGCGACGGCACGGTCGACGGTGTCCGCGTGTTGTCACCTGAGTCGGTGCGCCTGATGCGCACCGACCGGCTGACCGACGAGCAGAAGCGGCACAATTTCCTGGGGGCGCCGTTCTGGGTCGGCCGCGGCTTCGGACTGAACCTGTCGGTGGTGACCGATCCGGCGAAGTCCACGCCGCTGTACGGGCCGGGCGGGCTGGGAACGTTCAGTTGGCCCGGCGCGTATGGGACATGGTGGCAGGCCGACCCGAGCGCCGACCTGATACTGCTGTATCTCATTCAGCATTGCCCCGATCTGTCCGTGGACGCGACCGCGGCGGTCGCGGGAAACCCGTCGCTGGCGAAACTGCGGACCGCACAACCAAAGTTCATCCGGCGCACCTATCGCGCGCTGAACCCCTAGCCATGGCCGTGTCATAGGCTGCGGCCATGGCAAAACCCATGGTCCTGATCAGCGGCGCGGGAATCGCCGGCCCTGCCCTTGCGTTCTGGCTCAGCCGCAGCGGATACCACGTGGTGATTGTCGAGCTCGCCGATGGCATCCGGGCGGGCGGCCAAACCGTCGATCTGCGTGGCGCGGGACGGGCGGTCGTCGAGCGGATGGGGTTGATCGATCAGATGCGTGAGCGCAGCCTCGACCAACGCGGTGCCGCCTGGGTCAAGTCCGACGGACGGCGCCGGGCCGAGATGCCGGTGGAGGCCTTCCACGGCAACGGGGTGATCAGCAAGCTCGAGATCTTGCGCGGTGACCTGGCCGACGTGCTCTACCAGGCCACCGCCGCAGCCGCCGACTACCGGTTCAGCACCCGGATCACCGAGCTGAGGCAGTCGGATGACCCCTCATCCAAGCCAATGGTGGCGACGCTGTCGGACGGCACGACGGTGTGCGCCGACTTGGTCGTCGGGGCCGACGGCCCGCATTCGACGGTGCGACGGCTGGTCTTCGGGCCCGAGGAGAAATTCGTCCGGCCGCTGGGCGGCTACCACGCCTGGTTCACCGCACCCGACACCGTCGGCGTGGACGGCTGGTATCTCATGTATCAGGCGCCGGGTGGGCTGAACGCATCGCTGCGCCCGTCGCACGATCCGGGGACCGCCAAGGCGGGGCTCGCGTTCCGCTCCGAGCCGCTCAGCTACGACCGCGGTGACCTCGACGCCCAACGCGATCTGCTGGCCGCCCGCTTCACCGGTGCCGGTTGGCACAGCGATGCGCTGGTCGCCGCCGCACGTGCGGCCGACGACTTCTACTTCGACGCGTTCGCCCAGGTCCACATGGATACCTGGTCGTGCGGACGCGTCACGTTGGTCGGGGACGCCGGCTACTGCGCCTCGCCACTGAGCGGCATGGGCACCAGTTTGGCGCTGGTCGGTGCATACGTGTTGGCCGGTGAGCTGGGTGCCGCCGACGACGACGGCCGCATCGGCGCGGAGCCGCTGGCGGCCGCCCTGGACCGCTACCAGTCGGTGATGCGCCCCTACGTCGACAGATGCCAGACGCTGCCCAACGGCATCGACACCTACGTGCCGAAATCCGCTTCCGACATCCGCATCAACGCCCTGTTCATGAAGTACATGCAGCGCTGGCCGTTTCGGCCGATCGCCGAGCGAAAATGGTTCACCATCGCCGAGTCCGTCGACCTGCCCGACTATCCGGCTTCGCGGTCGGCGTCGAGCAGTGCCCTCACGCGTCCTCGGAAACCACCTGCGCGGCGCTGTCGCCGTTGACGCCCGCCACATCCCGCGACACCTCGAAGGCCGGCAACTCAGCACCCGCCGCCGCAACCGCGTTGCGCGCCGCCTCCATTCGCGCCAGGGCGGCCTCGGTGAACACCGACAAGCCGAGATCGTGGTTGTATCCGTGGATTTCTTTGACGTCGAGCTGGGCCAGGAAGTAGATGATTTCCTTGGAGACCACCTGACCCGGCACCAGCACCGGGAAGCCGGGCGGGTAGGGCACCACGAAGGTGGTAGACACCAGGGTCTTCCCCTCGGCCAGTCGTCGCCCGGCCGTACCGATCAGCACATACTCGCGGTCGGATTCGTCGTAGCCGGCGTAGAAAGCCGACCGCATGTCGCCGAAGGAGCTGGCGTCTTCGGGGCGGAAGGCGATGTCGAACTCGCTGAAGTCGGGCAAGTGCGGCAGATCCTGGGTGATCTCCTCGACGTGGCGCCGGTGCAAGGCCAGATCGGCCGCGCTTGCCCCCTTCTGGCTCCGGTCGAAATCGGTGGCCACCCGGCGCAGCACATCAAGCAGATAGTGGACGCTCGACCAGGTGACACCGATCGTGAAGATCAACAACACGCTGTTGATTGACGTCTTGTTGATCTGAATGCCGAATCGCTCCATCAGAATCTTCTCGCGGAAGTCGTATCCGTTCATTCCGGTCGCCCCGATAAACAGGGTGACTCGGGTCGGATCGAGCACGAACTGATCGGATCGCCACGCCTCGTTCCACTCGGCCAGGGCCCCCTGCCTGACCTGACGGTACGAGCTGACCGTGGGGGACCGATACTCATCGGGCACCAGGTCGGACTCGTCCAGGATGCGGAACCACTTGCTGATCAGCCGGTCCTTGCGGACCCGGTGGCGGAAGACCAGCGCCATGTTGTACGCATGCCGGACCAGCTCGAACCCTTCGATGTCAACCTGCCGCCGGGCCAAGTCCAACGAGGCCAGAAGTTGCTGGTTGGGCGAGGTCGAGGTGTGGGTCAAAAACGCCTCACCGAACGAGTCGCGGGTGAGTGCTTTGAAATCCTGGTCGCGCACGTGGATCATCGACGCTTGCCGAAGCGCGGACAGCGACTTGTGGGTCGAATGCGTCGCATACACCCGGACCCGAGCGCGGTTGGGATCGGGCAGCAGCCGCTTGTCAACCCACTCGGAGCGGTCCACGCCGTCCATCGACGCACACCAATCCCGGTATTCCTCAGCGTAATCCGCAGCCGACAGCATCTGCTCGAGTCGCTCGGCGGCAATCATCGCGGTCCGCTGCCGGGCCCACGGCACCGCGGTCGCAAACGCGTACCACGCCTCGTCCCACAAAAAGCAGATGTCCGGCTTGATCGCCAGCACCTCCTCCATCACCCGGCGCGGGTTGTACACCACACCGTCGAAGGTGCAGTTGGTGAGCAGCAGCATGCGCACCCGGTGCAGCTGTCCGGCAGCCTCGAGGTCCAGCAGCGCCTGCTTGACCGTGCGCAACGGCACCGCACCGTAAATCGCGTAGTCCGGCAGCGGATAAGCGTCGAGATACATCGGGTACGCGCCGGCAAGTACCAGGCCGTAGTGGTGCGACTTGTGACAGTTGCGGTCGATGAGAACGATGTCGCCGGGGCGGGTCAGGGCCTGTACGACGATCTTGTTCGCGGTCGATGTTCCGTTGGTGACGAAGTAGGTCTGATTGGCGTTCCAGGTCAGTGCGGCCTTGTCCATCGCCGTCTTGATGTTGCCGTGCGGGTCCAGCAGCGAGTCCAGCCCACCGGAGGTGGTCGAGGTCTCGGCCATGAAGATGTTGCGGCCGTAGAACTCGCCCATGTCGTGCAGCGACTTGGAGTTGAAGATGCTGGCCCCCCGCGCGACGGGAAGAGCATGGAATTGGCCCACCGGCGCCGCCGCGTACGCGCGCAGGGCGTCGAAAAACGGTGTGGCAAACCGGTTCCGCAAGCCCGCGAGCACGGTGCTGTGCAGGTCGGTGACGTCGTTGAGCCGATAGAACGTGCGGTCGTAGACGTCGGGCTCGTCCTGGGTCTCCGCGGCGATCGACTCGTCGGTGAGCAGATAGAGGTCGATGTGGGGTCGCAGCTCCCGGATCCACTCGGCGCATTCCACCCAGTCGTGGGTATCGTCTGCCACCGCGTCGGCGCCGTTGCCGCCCAGCAGCGTGGTCATCACCGGCACCCGGTCGCGGGACCGCAGCGGCAGATCATGGCGGATGATCGCCGCCTGAATCTCGCCGTTCAGCGCGACCGCGGTGATGGCGTCTTCGATGCTTCCCACGACGAGCAACTCGAATTGCACATCGTCGGCCGGATTGCGCAGTTCCCGCAGGCACTCGGCCAAGCTGTCCGGAGCCGTCGCCGGGGAATCGTCGGCGAGCAGCACGGTGTAGAACTGCTGCTGTTTGGCCTGCGCAACCAGCTCCTGCTCGGCCAGGGACGCGGAGGTGTCGAACAGCGCTGTGCGGTCGCCGTATTCGGACAGCAGCCGAACGGCCAGCGACACTTCTTCGGTAAGCCGCACCGTGGAATAACTGTCCAGGTGAGCCCGGAAAGTTGCCAGATTCTGCGCCCCGGGGTACAACCAGTACCGCTCGTAGGCGACGATGCGGTCCATCAACCGCTTCACCCGGGCC
Organism: Mycobacterium decipiens; assembly: GCF_963853665.1. NCBI lineage: Bacteria > Bacillati > Actinomycetota > Actinomycetes > Mycobacteriales > Mycobacteriaceae > Mycobacterium > Mycobacterium decipiens. The sequence continues at coordinate 2,049,667 of NZ_OY970459.1, read as the reverse complement.
ACGTCGTGCGTGGTGTCAAGCCCGGCGAGGTCGACTTCCGCGAGGTGACGGCACGCGTCATCGAGCAGGTTCCAGGTGTCCATGCGCGTGTAGGACGGGTTGGCTACCGCCGCCAGCGCGGAGACATGCAATCGTCGCGGGCGGGCGCTGGTTGGATTCATGTCGTCAACTATTCTTCGGGCGGGTAGCGCCGTCAAAGCAAATCGTCGTTATCCACGATCCGCCGGTTACCCCGATTCCCGAGGGGGTTTTCCACCCACCGCAGCACCGGCAGCTGGCCAAGCTCCCAGCGACGCGCCGGCAGATCGGTGACATCGCCCAGCGATCGAACCACGGCCTGCGATAAGCCCATGATGGCAGCCATCACCGGCAGCAGCGGCTGCAGCGGTTTCGCCGCCGTGCGAACCGTACTGATGCGGCGCGCCAGGATCAGCCGTTCGATCGAGTGATACAGCCAGGCGCCGACGCCCAGCGCGTAGATCGCCAGCACCGACGAGGCGATGGCCCAGCCGTAGGCGGCGCAGACGACCGCGCCGAACACCACCGTCGCGGCCAGCCAGGCGGCGATGACGACGCGCAGTTCGAGCCGGGTCATGACGCGCCCCCTCGCACCGCCTGAGCGGCCGCGCGGATCTGCGGGGTCACCAACATGATCTGGCCCAGCACTCCGTTGACGAAGCCCGGCGAGTCGTCGGTGGACAGCTCCTTGGCCAGCTCGACGGCCTCGTCGACCGCCACCGGCTCCGGCACGTCCTCGGCGTGCAGCAGCTCCCACACAGAGACCCGCAGAATGGCGCGATCGACCGCGGGCAACCGGTCCAGCGTCCAGCCCTGTAGATGCGAGGTGATCAGGTCGTCGATGTGCGCGGCGTGTTGGCTGACGCCACGGGCCACCGTCACCGTGTAGGGATGCAGCCGGGCAACGTCCGCGGTCGCTTCGGCCAGCGCGGCACGGGCGTCGACCACCTCGGCCGGGCTCATGCCACGCGCCTCGGCCTCGAACATCAGGTCCACCGCGCGCTTGCGGGCCTGATGTCGTCCGCGAACTGGTCTGGCCGGCTTTGCGTCGCCCATGGTCAGGCGTTTACCCGGCCTAGGTAGCTACCGTCGCGCGAATCCACCTTCAGTTTGTCTCCGGTGTTGATGAACAGCGGCACGTTGATCTGCGCCCCGGTCTGAAGGGTGGCCGGCTTGGTGCCCGCGCTGGACCGGTCGCCCTGCAGGCCCGGCTCGGTGTGGGTGACCTCGAGTTCGACGCTCACCGGCAGCTCGATGTACAGCGGCGCGCCGTCGTGGAACGCCACCTGCACCGGCATGCCTTCCAGCAGAAACCGTGCGGAGTCGCCAACCAGGGCCTCCGGCAACGGGTGCTGCTCGTAGTCCTGGCTGTCCATGAACACGAAGTCGGAGCCATCGCGGTACAGGTAGGTGGTGTCGCGCCGGTCGACGGTGGCAGTCTCCACCTTCACCCCGGCGTTGTACGTCTTGTCCACGACCTTGCCGGAGAGCACGTTCTTCAGCTTGGTGCGCACGAAGGCCGGGCCCTTGCCGGGTTTGACGTGCTGGAATTCGGTGATCGTCCACAGCTGGCCGTCGATGACCAGGACCAGTCCGTTCTTGAAGTCAGCAGTGGTCGCCACGGTGAATCTCCTACAGGATGGCCAGTTCCTTGGGGAACCGGGTCAGCAATTCCGGGGTCTGCCCGGCGGTTTCAGGCATTTTCGGCGTCCCGCCAGCCACTACCAATGTGTCCTCGATGCGGACACCGCCGCGGCCGGGTAGATAGACGCCGGGCTCCACCGTCACCACGGAGCCCGCCAGTAGTGTACCGGCGGACGTCGCCCCGATTCCCGGCGCTTCATGTATCTGCAGGCCCACACCGTGTCCCAGGCCGTGGCCGAAGTGGTCGCCGTAGCCCGCCTCGGCGATCAGCTGACGCGCCGCGGCGTCCACATCGCGCAGTCCGGCACCCGGCCGCAACGCCTCCCGGCCAGCCTGTTGGGCCTGAAAGACCAGCTGATAGATCTCCAGCTGCCAGTCGGCCGCCGAGCCCAGCACGAAGGTACGGGTCATGTCGGAGTGGTACCCGGCGACCAGGGCGCCGAAGTCGATCTTGACGAAGTCGCCGGCCTGCAGCACCGCATCGGTCGGCCGATGGTGCGGGATAGCCGAATTGGCACCGGCGGCCACGATCGTCTCGAACGACACCGCGTCAGCGCCATGATCGAGCATCAGTGCCTCCAGCTCGCGGCAGACCTGCCGTTCGGTCTGGCCCGGCCGCAGGCCGCCGCGTGCCACCAGGTCGGCCAGCGCGGCGTCGGCCGCTTCGCAGGCCAGGCGCAGCAGCGCCAGCTCGCCGGCGTCTTTGACCTCGCGCAGCGCCTCCACGGTTCCGGATGCCCGCACCAACTCGGTTTTCTTGCCCCCGAGACCACCCGTCAGCGCGTCCAGGCCGTCCACCGTCACCACGTGACTCTCAAAGCCCAACTTCCCAACGCCACCCTCGGCGGCCCGGCCGGCCAGGTAGCGCCCGACTGCCCGCTCGATGGCCACCTCGAGGTCGGGTGCTTGCGCAGCGGCCTGAGTCCGGTACCGGCCGTCGGTGGCCAGCACGGCCTCGCGCTCATCGGCGAACACCAGCAACGCGCCGTTGGACCCGCTGAAACCGGATAGATATCGCACGTTTATCAGGTCGCTGACCAGCATCGCGTTCAGTCCGGCTGCGGTGAGTTGTGCTCTTAGCTTGTCTCGACGCTGGGAATGTGTCACGACTCTTGACGGTACTCGCTACGCTGAATGCCCATGACTAACTGGATGCTGCGCGGATTGGTGTTCGCCGCCGCGATGGTCGTTCTCCGCCTGTTCCAGGGGGCGTTGATCAACGCGTGGCAGGCGCTGTCCGGGCTGATCAGTGTGGCGCTACTCCTGCTCTTCGCCATCGGCGCGGTGTTATGGGGGTTGATCGACGGGCGCGCCGACGCCACGACGAACCCGGATCCGGACCGCCGCCAGGATTTGTCGATGACCTGGCTGCTGGCCGGGTTGCTGGCCGGGTTGCTCAGCGGCGGGGTGTCCTGGCTGATTTCGCTGTTCTACACGGCGATCTACACCGGGGGGGTGGTCAACGAGCTGACGACGTTCGCGGCCTTCACCGCGCTTCTGGTCTTTCTGTTCGGGATCGTCGGAGCGGCTGTGGGCCGGTGGCGAGTGGACCGGCGGTTGGCAAAGGCGCCGGTGCGACACCACGGGCTTGCCGCTCAACAGGAACGCGCCGATACCGACGTGTTCACCGCGGTCCGCGGCGACGACAGCCCGACCGGGGAGATGCCAGTCGCGCAGCCGGAGGCTCAGACCGCGACGGTGGCCACCGTCGAACGCGAGACGCCCACCGAAGTGATCCGCACGACCGAAAGCGATGCACCCACCGAGGTAATCCACACCGACACCGAGGCCGACCAAACCAAGCCCGGCGACGAGCCGAAGAAGGATTAGCCCTCAACTCCCAGCTTGCTCAGCCAGGTAGCGCATGGCGAGCAGATAGCCCTGGATCCCCAGCCCGACGATCACCCCGGTCGCGATTGGGCTGAGGTAAGAGTGGCGCCGAAACTCCTCGCGCGCATGCACATTGGAGATATGCACCTCGATCAGGGGTGCGCTCAGTTCCGCACAGGCATCACGCAGCGCCACCGATGTGTGGGTCAAGCCGCCGGCGTTGAGGATCACCGGTTCCGAAGCATCGGCCGCCTGATGAATCCAGTCCAACAGTTGGGCTTCGCTATCGCTTTGCCGTACAACAGCTTTGAGCCCGAGTTCAGCAGCCTCACGCTCGATCAGAGCGGCCAGCTCGTCGTGGGTGGTGCCGCCGTAGACGGCGGGCTCGCGCCGGCCCAACCGGCCCAGGTTGGGGCCGTTGATAACGTTCACGGTCACCGGCATGGGCATCGTCGCCGGCGCGGGCTCACTCATGCGGCACCCACCCCTGCGTAGGCGGCCACCAGCAACGATGGGTCTGGTCCCACCAACCGACCGGGCTGGGCCAGTCCGTCGAGGACGATGAAGCGAAGCACACCGGCCCGAGTTTTCTTGTCGCCGGCCATGAATTCCAGCAGCTGCGGCAATGCGTCGGCGTCGTAGCTGACGGGCAAACCAAGCGACGACAGGATAGCGCGATGGCGTTCGGCGATCGCGTCGTCGAGCCGTCCGGCAACCCTGGCGAGCTCCGCTGCGAACACCAGCCCTACCGACACGGCGGCTCCGTGCCGCCACTGGTACCGCTCCCGGCGCTCGATGGCATGGCCCAAAGTATGGCCGTAGTTGAGGATTTCACGCAGCTCGGACTCCTTCTCATCGACGGCGACGACCTCGGCCTTGACGGTGATCGCGCGCCGGATCAGCTCGGGCAGCACATCACCTTTCGGGTCCAGCGCGGCCTGCGTGTCGGCTTCGATGAGGTCCAGGATCACCGGATCGGCGATGAACCCGGCCTTGACCACTTCGGCCATCCCGCACACGATTTCGTTGTGCGGCAATGTTTCCAGCGTTGCCAGGTCGGCCAGGACGGCGAGCGGTTGATGAAACGCGCCGACCAGGTTCTTGCCGGCTTCGGTGTTGATGCCGGTCTTGCCGCCGACTGCCGCGTCGACCATCCCCAGCAGCGTGGTGGGCACGTGCACGATCGAGACGCCGCGCAGCCAGGTGGCCGCCGCAAACCCGGCGACGTCGGTGGCGGCCCCGCCGCCGAGGCTGACCAGAGCGTCTTTGCGGCCAATCCCGATGCGGCCCAACACCTCCCAGATGAATCCCACCACGGGCAGGTCCTTGCCGGCCTCGGCATCGGGTATTTCGATGCGGTGGGCGTCCAGACCCTTGCCGGCCAGGTGGCTTCGGATCGCCTCCGCGGTCTGCGCCAGGACCGGCTGGTGCAGGATGGCGACCTTGTGCCGGCCCGATAACAGTTCGTCCAGCTCGTTGAGCAGACCGGTACCGATCACCACCGGGTACGGCGGGTCGACGGCCACCTGCACGGTGACCGGTGCGCTGATATCGGTCACGTGGCGGCCTTGCTGGGAGTGGAGGCCTGCAGTCGGGACAGGATGTAACGGACCACCGCACCGGGATTGCGGCGGTTGGTGTCCACCCGAATGGTCGCAACGCGCCGGTACAGCGGCGCGCGGTTGGCCAGCAATTCCCGGTATTTTTCGGTGCGATCGGGTCCGGCCAGCAACGGACGTACGGTGGTGCCGCCGGTGCGCCGCACGCCTTCGGCGACGCCGATCTCCAAGAAGATGACCGTGTGGCCGGCCAGCGCCGCACAGACGCCGGGGCTGGTGACAGCGCCGCCGCCGAGCGACAAGACACCGTCATGCTCGGCTAACGCCGCGCGCACCACGCCCTCCTCGATGCGTCGGAACTCCTTCTCCCCGTCGGCGGCAAAGATGTCAGCGATGCTGCGTCGCATCTGCTGCTCGATTGCCGTGTCCGTGTCGAGCAAGCCGACCCCGAGCGCCTTGGACAGCCGGCGCCCGATGGTGGACTTGCCGGAGCCCGGCAGTCCCACCAACACCGCTTTGGGTGCCACTTCGCCTGCCCCTAGCCCGAAGCCCGAGCGGCCGGCGACTCGCGATCGGCGACCGCGCGCTGGTAAGCCTCGATATTGCGCCGGGTTTCGGCCAGCGAATCGCCGCCGAACTTCTCCAGCGTCGCCCGCGCCAGCACCAGCGCCACCATGGTTTCGACCACGACCCCGGCGGCCGGCACGGCGCACACATCGGAGCGCTGGTGGATGGCGACGGCCTCGTCGCCGGTCGCCATGTCGACGGTGGCCAGCGCCCGTGGGACGGTGGAGATCGGTTTCATGGCGGCGCGCACCCGCAGCGGCTGGCCGTTGGTCATGCCGCCCTCGAGCCCACCGGCCCGGTTGGTCGAGCGGACCACGCCGTCGGGCCCGGGGTACATCTCATCGTGGGCGCGGCTGCCGCGGCGGCGCGCGGTCTCGAATCCGTCGCCGATCTCCACGCCCTTGATGGCCTGGATGCCCATCACCGCCGCGGCCAGCTGGCTGTCGAGCCGGTTGTCACCGCTGGTGAAGGAGCCCAACCCGACCGGCAGGCCCAACGCCACCGCCTCCACCACGCCACCCAGGGTATCGCCGTCCTTCTTGGCCGCTTCGATCTCGGCGATCATGGATTTCTCAGCCCGCTTGTCGAATGCGCGAACGGGGCTGGCATCGATGGCGGGCAGATCGTCCGGCCGCGGCGGCGGCCCGTCGTAAGGCTCCGACGGGCCGATGGAGATCACGTGCGACAGCACCTCCACACCGAGCGCTTGTTTGAGGAACTGCCGCGCAACCGTTCCGGCGGCGACACGCGCGGCGGTCTCCCGGGCGCTGGCGCGCTCCAGCACCGGCCGCGCGTCGTCGAAACCGTACTTGAGCATGCCCGCGTAGTCGGCATGGCCCGGCCGCGGTCGGGTGAGCGGCGCGTTGCGCGCGCTACCGGCCAACTCCGCCGGGTCGACCGGGTCCGCGGCCATCACGGTTTCCCACTTCGGCCACTCGGTGTTGCCGATCTCGATGGCGATGGGCCCACCCAGGGTGCTGCCATGGCGTATCCCGGATAACACGGTCACCGCGTCGCGCTCGAACGCCATCCGCGCGCCGCGGCCATAACCCAGCCGGCGACGCGCCAATTGGTCGCCGATGTCGGTGGAATTGACTTCCACGCCGGCGACCATGCCGTCGAGCACAGCCACCAACGCGCGGCCATGGGACTCCCCCGCGGTGATCCAGCGCAACACCCGATCATCTTCCCATGGCGGCTTGCGAGCGGCCGTGCGGCAGGCGGCGCAGATCAACCCAGCAGCGCCAGCCCCGCCGCACCGGTGGTGGCCAGACACATCGATGGGCCATGCGGCACCGTGGGCGCGCCACGCAACATCGCAACCACGCCGCACACCGCCGTCAGCAACGGCGCGGCCAGCGCCGCCAGAAACCACAGCTGGACGCCGAAGCAGCCGGCCAGCCCACCCAGACCGATCGCCAGCTTGACGTCCCCGGCCCCCATCGCCGCCGGGGCCACCAGATGCACCAGCAGGTACACCCCGGCCAACGCGGCCGCGCCGGCCAGCGCCGGCCCCCCGCGGCCGGCACCAAGCCCACCGAGCAGGATCACGGCCGCGCCGGGCAGGGTAAGCCAGTTGGGGAGCCGCCGTTGCCGGACGTCGTAAACGCATAACACACCCATCCAGAGCAGCACCGCCCCCGCCAGCATGCTGGGGCACGCTAGTCCAAAGCCGCCAGCGCGCAAGTCATCGCTTCTCGCGGGGCGGGCAACCCGGTGAATTGCTCCACCTGCGCGAACGCTTGATGCAGCAGCATCTGCAGGCCGCTGACCACCCGGCCACCCGCGGCGGACACGGCCGCGGCCAGCGGTGTGGGCCACGGGTTGTAGATGGCGTCGAGCAGGACCGGGATCGCGGCGAAAGTCCCGGCGTAGCGCGATGCCACGTCCACTGGGATCGTGCTGACCAGGATCTGCGCGGCGGCGACTTCGTCGGCCAACCCGGGGTCGTCCAGGGCGCAGAACCGGGCCGCCAGGCCGACCCGAGTTCCCAGTTCCACCAGGCGGGCCGCCTTTTCCGGATTGCGCGCCACCACGGTGATGCCGGTAACGCCAAGTTCGGCCAACCCCACGACCGCCGCCGGCGCGGTGCCCCCCGACCCGCACACCAGCGCGTGTTCAGCTGCGGGTCCGGATAGTGGCCCGAGCGCCCCGGCGACCCCGTCGATGTCGGTGTTGTCGGCCCGCCAGCCACGCGGCGTACGCACCAGGGTGTTGGCCGAACCCACCTGCTCGGCGCGCGCGGTGCGCTCGTCGGCGAACCGCAGCGCGGCGAACTTGCCCGGCATGGTCACCGAGACGCCGACCCACTCCGGCCCGAACCCGCCGACCACGCCCGGCAACGCATCCGCCCCGCACTCGATGCGTTCGTAGGTCCAGTCGTGCAGGCCCAGGGCGCGGTAGGCGGCCAGGTGCAGTTGCGGCGATCGGGAATGCGCGATCGGTGAGCCGAGCACCGCGGCCCTTCTCGGGGCGCCGTTGGGCGCCTGCCTAGCGCACGCGGCCTGATTGCGTTCTTCGCCGCCGCGCTGCGCGCGGCTACGCTCATCGCGCGGAGTCGAGGACACCATTGTGCTTAGCCAGCTCGATATTCGCCAGATGTTGTTGATAGTCCCGGGTGAACAGCGTCGTGCCCTGAGCATCGATGGTGACGAAGTACAGCCAGTCACCTGGCGCGGGATGTTCGGCGGCACGCAGCGCGTCGACGCCGGGCGAACAGATCGCCGTCGCCGGCAATCCTTCCGACACGTAGGTGTTCCACGGCGTGCGCTGGGCCCGGTCGGCATCGCTGGTCGCCACCTCCCGGCGGTCCAGCGGGTAGTTGACGGTCGAGTCGAACTCCAGGGAACGGCGCTCATTCAGCCGGTTGTAGATGACCCGCGCCACCTTCGGGAAATCCTGGGTGTTGGCTTCCTGCTGCACCAGCGACGCCACCACCAGGATGTCGTAGGGCGACAGGCTCAGCGACTTTGCGGTATCCACCAACCCGGATTTCATGTACTCCACGGCGCCCGCGCTGATCAAGGTCGCCAAGATGGTTTCGGCCGATGCCGACGGATCAATGTTGAAGGTCCCCGGTGCGATCAGGCCCTCGATCCGGCGATGGTCATTGCCCAGCTCCAGCACCGGCTGAACCGCCCAGCGTGGCACCGAGAGCATCGCCGGCGTGCTCTTGCCGGCCGCCGCGCGGAGGTCGGCCACCGAGACGCAGCGTTGAGTACCGTCCAGATCGACACAGGTGGCGCGGGAGATCAGGGAGAATATGCCCGGATTCACCACGTTGGTCTTCATGTCGGTGGTGTCGTCGAGCTGCCGCCCTTCCGGGATGACGAGCCTGCCCACCCGATTGTTCGGATCGGTGAGCCGTGCGACAGCGGCGGCCGCCGGGATCTCGGTTCGCACCCGATAAAAGCCGGGTTGGATCGAGGAAATCGCGGCGTTGCCGTGCGCGGCATCGACGAATGCCCGGACGGTGGCCACCACACCGTATTTGAGCAGCGTCTCCCCCACCGCCGTGGTCGAGTCGCCGGCCTTGACCTGGATCACGATGTCGCGCCTGCCGGTACCGGAGTAGTCGTCACCGGAGCCCCACACGGAATGCCACAGCTTGGCACCGACCACGACAGCCGCCACCGCCACCGCCACGAGCGCGACCAGGGCGATTCCGCCGGCGGCGCGCCGGCGGCGCCGGAGTCGGTGGGCGTGTCGATGCTGGGCGCGGTTGCCTCGGGTCGTGCGGTGCCGGTTCGGTCCGACCGACACCGGCTGAGCACGGTGGCGGTGGCCACCGTCAGACATCGGAGCCATCTTTGGTCCTGGCCATCGCGGCGCGGCGTTCATCGAGCCAGCTCTGCAGTATTGCCACCGCGGCCGCCTGATCGATCACCGCACGCTGGTCGGCGGCCCGCACCCCGGCCTGCCGCAGCGATCGCTGCGCACTGACCGTGGTGAGCCGCTCATCGGCAAGCCGCACCGGTGTGGGAGAAACACGGCGTGCCAGCGCCTCGGCCAGTTCGATGGCGTCTTGGGCCGAGGGACCGATGCGGTCGGCCAGCGTCCGCGGCAGTCCGACGATCACCTCGACCACCTCCAGTTCGGCGACCAGGTTAGCCAGCCGGCGCAGGTGCTTGCCGGAACGGTCACGACGCACCGTTTCCACCGGGGTGGCCAAGATACCGTCCGGGTCGCTGGAAGCCACGCCGATGCGCACGGCGCCCACATCGATGCCGAGGCGCCGGCCTCGATCTAGCAAGGGTCCGGGGTGCTGCTCTGGCTCGCCGGGCCGGCCAGGCGGGCGGTGTTGTGCCGGGACCACTCAGCCGACCCGCGCTATCGCGGCGATCTCGGAGCGGACCGCATCCAGCGCGGCGTCGATACCGGTCGGATTCTTTCCCGAGCCCTGGGCCAGGTCGGCCTTACCGCCGCCCCGGCCCTCGACCGCCATGGCGAGCTGTTTGACCAGGTCGTTGGCCCGGATCCCGAGGTCCTGGGCGGCGGGATTGGCGGCGACCGCATACGGCACGGTTTGGCTATCGCCCCCAGAAGTCACCGCAATCAGCGCCACCACCGCGGGATCGCTGCCTAGCTTGCCGCGGATGTCGCCGACCAGAGACCGCAGGTCCGCCGCGGTCATCCCGCCGGACATGCGCTGCGCCACCACACGGACGTTACCGATCCGCTCGGCCCCGGCGGCAGCGTTGGTCGCGGCGGCCCGGGCGCTGGCCTGCCGGGCTCGTTCCAGTTCCTTCTCCGCAGCCTTGAGCCGCTCCACCAGATTGGCGACCCGGGCGGGCACCTCTTCGGACGGCACTTTCAGCGACGAGGCCAGCCCGGCCATCAGCGCACGCTCCTTGGCCAGGTGACGGAAGGAGTCCAGCCCGACGTAGGCCTCCACCCGGCGCACCCCGGAGCCGATAGACGATTCGCCCAGGATCGTCACGGGACCGATCTGCGCCGTGTTGCGCACGTGGGTACCCCCACACAGCTCCAGCGAGAACGGTCCGCCCATCTCCACCACCCGCACGTGGTCGGGATAGCTCTCGCCGAACAGTGCGACGGCGCCCATCGCCTTTGCCTTGTCGAGCTGTTCGGTGAACGTGTGCACTTCGAAGTCGGCTTGCACCGCCTCGTTGGTGACCTCCTCAATCTGGGTGCGCTGGTCTTCGGTCAACGGGCCCTGCCAGTTGAAGTCGAACCGCAAGTATCCTGGCCGGTTCAGCGATCCGGCCTGAACCGCGTTGGGCCCCAGCACTTGTCGCAGCGCGGCGTGCACTATGTGAGTACCCGAGTGGCCTTGGGTGGCACCCCGGCGCCATCCGGGGTCCGCCGCCGCGATGACGGTGTCGCCCTCGACGAATTCCCCGGATTCCACGTTGATTCGGTGCACCCAAAGCGTTTTGGCGATCTTCTGCACGTCGGTGACCGCGGCCCGGGCGGCTTCGCTGGGGCCGGTTCCGCTGATGGTGCCCTCATCGGCGATCTGCCCACCCGACTCGGCGTAGAGCGGAGTGCGATCGAGCACGAGTTCGACTCGACCCGCCCCATCGGTACCGTGCGCCACCACCGGAACCCGCTTGCCGTCAACGAAGATGCCCAAAATCCGGGCCTGGGAACGCAACTCGTCGAATCCGGTGAACTCGGTGGGGCCGGCGTCGACCAGCTCGCGGAAAGCGGTCAGGTCGGCATGCGCGTGCTTGCGCAGCGCGGCATCGGCTTTGGCGCGACGCCGCTGCTCGGCCATCAGCTCGCGGAACCCGATTTCGTCGACTTGCAGGCCGGTCTCCGCCGCCATCTCCAGCGTGAGCTCGATCGGGAACCCGTAGGTGTCATGCAAGGTGAAAGCGTCCGACCCAGACAGCACGGTGGCGCCGGACTTCTTGGTAGAGCTGGCCACCTCCTCGAACAGTCGGGACCCCGATGCCAGCGTGCGATTGAACGCCGTCTCCTCCGCGACCGCGATGCGGTTGATCCGCTCAAAGTCGGCGACGAGTTCAGGATATGACGGTCCCATCGCGTCGCGCACCGTGGCCATCAGATCACCGACGATTCCCGTGCCGATGCCCAGCAGCTTGGCGGAGCGGATCACCCGGCGCAGCAGTCGGCGCAGCACATAACCGCGGCCGTCGTTGCCGGGGCTGACGCCGTCACCGATCAGGATCGCAGCGGTGCGGCTGTGGTCGGCGATGATGCGATACCGCACGTCGTCCGCGTGGTCGCCGACATCGTAGCCGCGGGGTGCGCGCGCGGCGACCAAGTCGATAACCGGCCGCAGCAGGTCGGTCTCGTAGACGTTGTGCACGTCTTGCAGGACGAGCGCAACCCGCTCGACACCCATGCCGGTGTCGATGTTCTTGCGAGGCAACGGTCCGAGAATCTCGTAGTCCTCTTTGGTTGTTCCCTCGCCCCGCTCGTTCTGCATGAACACGAGGTTCCAGATCTCGAGGTAGCGATCCTCACTGACGATGGGGCCGCCTTCGGAACCGAAGTCCGGCCCGCGGTCGTAGTAGATCTCCGATGACGGGCCGCACGGTCCGGGAATTCCCATCGACCAGTAGTTGTCGGCCATGCCGCGGCGCTGGATCCGCTCCGCCGGCAGCCCGGCGACCTCCTGCCATAGCCGGACGGCTTCGTCGTCGTCGAAATAGACTGTCGTCCAAATTCTTTCCGGGTCCAGGCCGTATCCGCCGTCGGCGAGGCTGTTGGTCAGCAGTGCCCAGGCCAGTTCAATGGCCCCGCGCTTGAAATAGTCGCCGAACGAGAAATTGCCGGCCATCGCAAAGAACGTGTTGTGCCGGGTAGTGATCCCCACCTCGTCGATATCCGGAGTGCGGATGCACTTCTGGATGCTGGTGGCCGTTGGGTACGGCGGAGTGCGCGCGCCGAGAAAGTAGGGCACGAACTGAACCATCCCGGCGTTGACGAACAACAGGTTGGGGTCGTCGAGGATCACCGAGGCGCTGGGCACCTCGGCGTGGCCCGCCTTCACGAAATGATCAAGGAACCGCTTCCTGATCTCGTGTGTTTGCACTCTGCTTCTTCCTTACTCCCGCCGGCGTGGCGCTGCTTGCCTGAGGTCAATTCCCAGCCTATTCGCCGGGCTATTAGATGACTGTCCAAAGACGCATTTCGACCGAGAAGACTACCGGCCTTGCGCTCACCCTCCATCAACCTGCCAGGAAGCTCAAACGCACCGACCGCCGCGGATTGTCCCGGTTGAGGTCGACCAGAACGATGCTTTGCCAGATGCCCAGCAGCGGCTGGCCATCGGAGACCGGCACCGTCACCGACGGCGCGACCAGAGCGGGCAACAAGTGGTCGGCACCGTGACCGTAGGACCCGTGCGCGTGCCGGTAGCGGTCGTCGCGCGGCAACAACCGCTCCAGCGTATCCACGAGGTCGTCGTCGGAACCGGCGCCGCTTTCGATAATCGCAACTCCCGCCGTGGCATGCGGAACGAACACATTGCACAAGCCATCAGCATGACCATTGCCATGTGCTGCGCAGAACGCGCGCACCGCATCGGTGAGATTCACGATGCGGCGCCGCGCGGTGTCCACATCCAGCACATCGGTATTCACTCATCCAGCCTACGGGGGCGGCACACGGCTTGCTATGGACCCGCCAATCCGTTGCATGCCCAGCAGAGACGCCCCAAAAGCATTGCCACGCTCAGTCGGCCGGAGGAAAGTATTCGGTGGGACCGGTGGCGCCACCGGGGCGCCGCCCCTTACCAAAGGAAAGAGGGGTGGATCGTGTACGCACGCTCTACCACTGTGCAGGCGCAACCCTCGTCCATCGACGCCGGAATTGCGCATGTTCGCGATGAGGTTATGCCCGCGCTTCAGGATATAGATGGATGTATTGGCGTATCCCTGCTAGTCGACCGGCAGTCTGGCCGGTGCATCGCTACCACCGCTTGGGAGACCGAGGACGCCAGGCGCGCCAGCGTGGAACGGATAACGCCGATCCGTGATCGGGCAGCGGAGATGTTCGGGGGCACGGCAAACGTCGAAGAGTGGGAGATCGCGGCAATGCATCGCGACCACCGCTCGGCCGGAGGTGCGTGTGTGCTGGCGACCTGGGTCAAGGTGCCGCCGGATGAAGTTGACCAAGGCATCGAGTACTACAGGTCGTCCGTGCTGCCCCAGCTCGAGGGCCTCGACGGGTTCTGCAGTGCCAGCCTGATGGTCGACCGCGCATCCGGACGAGCTGTCTCCTCCACGACGTTCGACAGCCTTGACGCGATGGAACGCAGCAGAGACCAGATAACCGCCCTCAAAGCCACGTCCATGCCGGAGGCGAATGCCGAGGAACTCGACGAATGCCAATTCGAGCTGGCGCTCGCCCACCTGAGAGTGCCCGAGCTGGTCTGATCGAGATTGCGGCGGCAGTAGCGGCCGACCGTCGGGCCCTGCGCTCACTCCCCGGAGTCGGCGCCGACACCCAGCAAACAGCAGGTCACCGACCAACAACCGGGTTGCCGTCGGCGCGCGCAAATACCACCACTTGCTGATCGACTGCCTGCGCCGCGACATCGACGGGGATCGTGCCCGCCGCGACCGCCGAAACGGCACCGGCAGCTATCAACCGACGCCGGCTGCGGTTGCACACCCACCCCAGGACAAGCCCCGGACAAGCATTGCCACGCCCAATCGGTTGGAGGAAGGTAATGGGTGGGACCGGTGGCGCCACCGGGGCGCTGCCCCGACACGGGAGGGGTCGATCGTGTACGCACGCTCAACCACCATCGAGGCGCAACCTTTGTCGGTCGACATTGGCATTGCGCATGTTCGCGATGTCGTCATGCCCGCCTTGCGAGAGATCCACGGGTGTGTCGGAGTGTCGCTGCTAGTCGACCGCCAGTCCGGCAGATGCATCGCGACCAGCTCCTGGGACACCCTTGAGGCGATGCGGGCCAGCGCCGGGCAGGTGGCGCCCATTCGCGACCGCGCCGCGCTGATGTTCTCCGGTAGCGCAAAAGTCGAGGAATGGGACATCGCCTTGATGCACCGCGACCACCGGTCGCATGAAGGGGCGTGCGTGCGCGCCACCTGGCTCAAAGTGGTGCCGGATCAGGTCGAGCGGTCGCTGGAGTTCTACCGGACGCACGTGCTGCCCGAGCTGGAGAATCTCGACGGCTTCTGCAGCGCCAGCCTGATGGTGGACCACCCCGCATGCCGGCGCGCGGTGTCGTGTTCCACGTTCGACAGCATGGACGCCATGGCCCGAAACCGTGACCGGGCGACCGAACTGCGCAGTAGGCGGGTCCGGGATTTGGGCGCCGAGGTGCTCGACGTGGCCGAATTCGAACTGGCGATCGCCCACCTGCGGGTGCCCGAGCTGGCCTAGATGTACTGACCTGAGAGGTTAGGTACGCGGCTAGGCCCGCGCTCGGTGTCATGGGCGTTCCCGTTTCCTGCGGATGATCGCCCGCAACCGATCCAGCCGGCCAGCGATATCGCGTTCGCCGCCGCGACCGGTGGGCCGGTAGTAGTCCACGTCCACCAGCTCATCGGGCGGATACTGTTGGGCCACAACGCCATCCGGGTCGTCGTGGGAGTACTTGTAGCCCTGCGCGTTGCCCAGCGCTGCGGCACCGGAGTAGTGCCCGTCGCGCAGATGAGCCGGCACCAGACCGGCCTTGCCGGCCCTGATGTCGTCCATCGCCGCGGCCAGGGCGGTAGTGACGGCGTTCGACTTCGGCGCGGTGGCGAGGTGGACGGTGGCATGGGCCAGTGTCAACTGAGCCTCGGGCATGCCGATCAGCGCCACCGTCTGCGCGGCGGCGACCGCCACCTGCAGCGCGGTCGGGTCGGCCAGGCCGATGTCCTCGCTGGCCAGGATCATCAGGCGGCGCGCGATGAAGCGGGGGTCCTCCCCGGCGACCAGCATGCGGGCCAGATAATGCAGCGCGGCGTCGACATCGGAACCACGCACCGACTTGATGAAGGCACTGACGACGTCATAGTGCTGGTCACCGTCACGGTCGTAGCGGACTGCGGCCTTGTCCAGGGACTGCGCGATGGTCTGCACGCTGACCAGCTCGCTGGCCGCTTGGGCGGCCTCGGCCGCTACTTCCAGCGCGGTCAGGGCGCGCCGGGCGTCGCCGGCCGCCAGTTGCACCAGCAGGTCGACGGCCTCGGGCCCTACCGCAACTTTCCCGCCGAGACCGCGGGGGTCATCGATCGCGCGTTGCACCACCGTGCGGATGTCGTCGGCCGTCAGTGGCCGCAGCTGCAGGATCAGCGATCGCGACAGCAGCGGGGCCACCACCGAAAACGACGGGTTCTCGGTGGTCGCCGCCACCAGCAGCACCACCCGGTTCTCCACCGCCGACAGCAGGGCGTCTTGCTGGGTCTTGGAAAACCGATGCACCTCGTCGATGAACAGCACCGTCTGCTCGCCGTTCAGGAGTGCCCGCCGGGCCACCTCGATAACCGCGCGCACTTCCTTGACACCGGCCGACAACGCCGACAGGGCCTCGAACCGACGGCCGGTCGCCTGCGAGATCAGCGCCGCCAGCGTGGTCTTGCCGCTCCCCGGGGGGCCATAGAGGATGGCGGAGGCCACCCCGGAGCCTTCGACCAGGCGGCGCAACGGCGAACCGGGTGCCAGCAAGTGGTCCTGGCCGACTACTTCGTCCAGCGATGCGGGACGCATCCGCACCGCCAACGGTGCCCCCGCCGACACGCCCAGGCCATGGTCGGACGTCATCGGCGCGCCGGGCAGGTCAAACAGACCGTCGGACACGGCTTCAGACATACCATGCCCACCCGACAAGGTCCGACACGCATGTTCGCCGAAGACGCCCCGCGCACAATCCGCGCGCCTTCAGCACATATTTGCTAAGTTCCGGTTGGCTAAGTTCCGCGCGCGTACCACCGATAAGAGCGAACTACGAAGCGATTAGGACAGCGATGAGCCAGCCACCAGAACATCCAGGCAATCCAGCCGACCCCCAGGGTTCTCCCGGCTACCCGCCGCCTCCCGGTCCTAGCACGCCTCCCCCGCCCCCCGGTTACGGCACGCCGCCCCCACCACCGGGTTACGGCACGCCGCCGCCACCGCCCGGCTATGGACCACCACCCGGCGGCTACGCGCCCCCGGGCTACACCGCACCACCGCCGCCCCCCGGCTATGGCCCGCCACCGGGCCCACCGCCCGGTTACCCGCCCCCGCCCGGTTACCCGCCCCCACCCGGTTACCCGCCCCCACCCGGCTTCGGCGGTCAGCAAACGTCGGGTTTCAACGTGGGCGACGCGATCAGTTGGTCATGGAACAGGTTCACGCAGAACGCCGTAACGCTCATCGTCCCGGTGCTGGCATACGCCGTGGTGCTGGCCGCGCTCATCGGCGCGATGATAGGGCTCGTTATCGTCCTGTCGGACCATACGACCACCTCCTACACCGACGCCTACGGCGTCTCTGGCGAATCGGTGAACATATCGATGACCCCGGCTGCGGGCATCGTGATGTTTTTCGGCTACATCGCCCTGTTCGTCGTGGCGCTCTACATGCAAGCCGGAATTCTGACGGGCTGCCTTGACATCGCCGACGGAAAACCGGTGACCATCGGATCGTTCTTCAAGCCGCGCAATCTGGGCTTGGTGCTCGTCACCGGACTGCTGATCGTCGTTCTCACCTTCATCGGCGCCCTGTTGTGCGTCATCCCCGGCCTAATCTTTGGCTTCGTCGCACAGTTCGCCATCGCCTTTGCCGTCGACCGATCCACGTCGCCGATCGACTCCGTGAAGGCCAGTATCGCGACGGTCAGGTCCAACATCGGTGGCAGTGTGCTGTCGTGGCTCGCGCAATACGCGGCGGTACTCGTCGGCGAATTGCTGTGCTTGGTCGGCATGCTGGTCGGCGTTCCGGTCGCCGCACTCATTCACGTTTACACCTACCGGAAGCTGTCGGGCGGCCAAGTCGTTGCGGCAACCCAGCCGGCCGCCCCGATCGGCATGCCGCCGGGCCCCCAGGTGGCATAACCCCGACCTGATTCCGTGTTGGTGCCACATGCGCTGCGGCGTTCTGGGTGGTGTGATCTGATCAGCAGCTATGAGCATCAAAGTTGCGCTGGAGCACCGCACCAGCTACACCTTTGACCGGCTAGTCCAGGTGTACCCGCACATCGTGCGGCTGCGCCCGGCGCCCCACTCTCGCACACCCATCGAGGCCTATTCGCTGCGCATCGAGCCCGGCGAACACTTCATCAACTGGCAACAAGACGCACTGGGCAACTTCCTTGCGCGGCTGGTCTTTCCGAATCCCACGCGCCAGCTGACCATCACCGTCGGGCTCATCGCCGACCTCAAGGTGATCAACCCATTCGACTTCTTTATCGAGGACTGGGCCGAGACATGGCCCGGCGCCGGGATGGCCTACCCCAAAGCGCTAGCCGATGACCTCAAACCGTACCTGCGGCCGGTCGATGAAGACGGCGACGGTTCTGGCCCCGGCGAGCTCACCCAGGCCTGGGTGCGCAACTTCTCGGTGCCCGATGGCACCCGCACCATCGACTTCCTGGTCGCACTCAACCGCGCGATCAACGCCGACGTCGGTTACAGCTTGCGCATGGAGCCCGGCGTCCAGACGCCGGATTTCACCTTGCGCACCGGCGTCGGCTCGTGCCGGGATTCGGCGTGGCTGCTCGTTTCGATCCTGCGTCAGTTCGGGCTGGCCGCCCGGTTTGTGTCCGGCTACCTGGTGCAGCTGGCATCCGACATCGAGGCGCTGGACGGGCCGTCGGGCCCCGCCGCCGACTTCACCGACCTGCACGCGTGGGCCGAGGCATACATCCCCGGTGCCGGCTGGATCGGGCTGGACCCGACGTCGGGACTGTTGGCCGGCGAGGGCCACATTCCGCTGGCGGCCACGCCGCACCCCGCGAGCGCGGCACCCATCAGCGGCGGCACCGACGTTTGCGCCACCGTGCTCGAGTTCTCCAACACCGTCACCCGCGTCCACGAGGACCCGCGTGTCACGTTGCCCTACACCGACGAGTCGTGGAAGACCATATGTGCGGTCGGTCAGCACGTCGATGAGCGGCTGGCCGCCGCCGACGTCCGGCTGACCGTCGGAGGCGAGCCGACGTTCGTGTCGGTGGACAACCAGGTCGATGAAGAGTGGACGACGGCGGCTGACGGCCCGCACAAGCGCCAACGGGCGTCGGATCTGGCCGCCCGGCTGAAGGCGGCGTGGGCCCCGCAGGGACTTATCCACCGCGGGCAGGGCAGGTGGTATCCGGGAGAGCCGTTGCCGCGCTGGCAGATTGCGCTGTACTGGCGTACCGACGGGCGAGGACTCTGGACCAACGACGCGTTGCTGGCCGACCCCTGGACGGGTGCGGCCGCGCAGGCCGTCGATAACGACGCCGCCCACCGGGTGCTCGCCGGCATAGCCGACGGTTTCGGACTGCCGCTCGCGCAGGTGCGACCCGCCTACGACGACCCGCTAAGCCGGCTGGCGGCCGCCGTGCGAATGCCTTCCGGCGACCCGGTGGAATCCGACGACGACCTCGCCCCCGACACGGTCTCCGACACTGCTGCCGGCCGCGCCGCGCTGCTGGCGCGCCTCGACGAGTCCGTCACCTCCCCCGCGGCGTTCGTGCTGCCGCTGCACCGTCGTGACGACGGCCTGGGCTGGGCCAGCGCGAACTGGCGGCTGCGCCGGGGTCGCATCGTGCTACGCGAAGGGGATTCGCCGGCGGGCCTGCGGCTGCCGCTGGATGCGATCAGCTGGCGCCCACCCCGGGCAACGTTCGACGCCGACCCGGTGACGCAACGAGGCGAATTGCCGGCGGAGCCCGACCCCGCAGCCGACATTGACGCGGTGCTGGAGGATCCCGAGACGGCGCCGACGACCGCGTTGGTAGCCGAGGTCCGGGATGGGCTGTTGCATATCTTCTTGCCGCCCACCGAGGCGCTCGAACACTTCATCGACCTCATTGCCCGAGTCGAAGCCGCGGCGACGAAGGCCAACTGCCCGGTGGTGATCGAGGGCTACGGCCCGCCACCGGACCCGCGGCTGAAGTCCACGACAATCACCCCCGACCCCGGTGTCATCGAGGTCAACATCGCGCCCACCGCCTCATTCGCCGAACAACGGCAGCAGCTGGAAACCCTCTATCAGCAGGCTCGGTTGGCGCGGCTGTCAACAGAGGCGTTCGATGTCGACGGCAGTCACGGCGGCACCGGTGGCGGCAACCACATCACGCTCGGCGGTGTCACACCCGCGGACTCACCGCTGCTGCGCCGGCCCGACCTGCTGGTCTCGCTGCTGACCTACTGGCAGCGGCACCCGGCGCTGTCCTACCTGTTCGCCGGGCGATTCATCGGCACCACATCACAGGCACCCAGGGTGGACGAGGGCCGCGCCGAGGCGCTGTACGAACTCGAGATCGCGTTTGCCGAGATCCTCCGGCTGTCTCCGGCTGCCGGGGGCGGCCGGCCGCAACCGTGGGTGACCGACCGTGCGCTGCGGCACCTGCTCACCGACATCACCGGCAATACCCATCGCGCCGAATTCTGCATCGACAAGCTCTACAGCCCCGACAGCGCCCGGGGCAGACTCGGCCTGCTGGAACTGCGCGGCTTCGAGATGCCGCCGCACCTGCACATGGCGATGGTGCAGTCGCTGCTGGTGCGCTCGCTGGTGGCGTGGTTCTGGGACCAACCGCTGCGCGCCCCGCTGATCCGCCACGGCGCCAACCTGCACGGCCGATACCTATTGCCGCACTTCTTGATCCATGACATTGCCGACGTCGCCGCCGACCTGCGCGCGCACGGCATCGCCTTCGAGACCAGCTGGCTGGACCCCTTCACCGAATTCCGCTTCCCGCGCATCGGCACCGCCGTCTTCGACGGCGTGGAGATCGAGCTGCGCGGGGCCATCGAGCCATGGAACACCCTTGGTGAGGAGGCCACCGGGACGGGCACCGCCCGCTATGTCGACTCGTCGGTCGAGCGCATCCAGGTCCGCATCATCGGTGCCGACCGCCACCGCTACGTGGTGACCTGCAACGGCTACCCGATGCCGTTGCTGGCCACCGACAACCCCGACATCCACGTGGGTGGTGTGCGGTTCAAGGCGTGGCAGCCGCCCAGCGCGCTACACCCGACCATCACGGTCGACAGCCCGCTGCGGTTCGAGCTCAT
This sequence comes from Mycobacterium decipiens, assembly GCF_963853665.1. NCBI lineage: Bacteria > Bacillati > Actinomycetota > Actinomycetes > Mycobacteriales > Mycobacteriaceae > Mycobacterium > Mycobacterium decipiens. The sequence goes on along the minus strand of NZ_OY970459.1, from coordinate 2,028,894 downwards.
CGACGTGGCCACCGGTACGTCGTGCGGCGGCTGCACCTACCATGTCGCCCATCCCGGTGGACGCGCCTACGACGAGCCACCGGTCAACGCGGTGGAGGCGGAGGCGCGCCGCGCTCGACGCTTCGAGGCGACCGGTTTCACCCCGGGCAAGCTAGACCTGTCCGACATGCGGGAGAAACAGGCCAGGATACTCACCGATATCGGCGCGCCGGGCATCCTGGACCTACGACGCGTGCGTACCGTTCAGCAGTAATGGCACCCTCAGCTTCTGCCGCTACCGGTCGCTACGACGTCGACCGCCTGCTCGCCGGCTATCGCACCGCGCGGGCTCAGGAAGCGTTGTTCGACCTGCGTGATGGTCCGGGCATCGGCTATGACGAATTCGTCGACGAAGACGGCAACGTGCGGGAGGCCTGGATCGAGCTGGCCGACGCGGTGGCCGAGCGGGGCAGGGCCGGGCTGGACCGGCTGCGCTCGGTAGTGCACAGCCTGATCGATCACGACGGCATCACCTACACCGCGGTCGATTCGCACCGGGACACGCCGGCCGGCGGCCACGGTCTCGAGCCCGGGCCGTGGCGGCTGGACCCGTTGCCGCTCGTGGTTTCCGCGGCCGATTGGGAGGTGCTCGAGGCCGGCCTGGTGCAGCGGTCGCGTCTGCTCGATGCCGTCCTCGCGGACCTGTACGGGCCCCGAAGCATGCTCACCGAGGGCGTCCTGCCGCCGGAAATGCTGTTCGCCCATCCCGGTTACGTGCGTGCCGCGAACGGAATCGAGATGCCCGGGCGGCACAAGCTTTTCATGCACGCCTGTGACGTCAGCCGGCTGTCCGACGGCACCTTTCAGGTCAACGGCGACTGGACGCAGGCGCCCTCGGGTGCCGGCTATGCGATGGCCGACCGACGTGTCGTCGCGCACGCCGTTCCCGATCTGTACGAGGAGATCGCGCCGCGACCCACTACACCGTTCGCGCAGGCGCTCCGGCTGGCACTGATTGACGCGGCACCCGACGTCGCCCAAGACCCGGTGGTGGTGGTGCTCAGCCCGGGCATCTATTCGGAAACCGCGTTCGACCAGGCGTACCTCGCGACGCTGCTGGGTTTCCCGCTGGTGGAAAGCGCGGATCTGGTGGTGCGCGACGGCAAGCTGTGGATGCGCTCACTGGGCACGCTGAAACGCGTTGACGTCGTTCTTCGCCGCGTCGATGCGCACTACGCGGACCCACTGGATCTACGCGCCGATTCCAGGCTCGGCGTGGTCGGTTTGGTGGAAGCACAGCACCGCGGAACGGTGACCGTCGTCAACACGCTGGGCAGCGGCATCCTGGAGAACCCGGGGCTGTTGCGCTTCCTGCCCGAGCTATCCGAGCGCCTGCTCGACGAAGCCCCGCTGCTACACAGCGCGCCGGTCTACTGGGGCGGCATCGGCAGCGAACGCTCACACTTGCTCGCGAATCTCTCGTCACTGTTGATAAAGCCCGTTGTCGGCGGGGAAACCCTTGTCGGACCGACACTTTCGTCTGTACAACTGGCGGAACTGGCCATGCGCATCGAGACGATGCCGTGGCAGTGGGTGGGTCAGGAGCTGCCGCAGTTCTCGTCGGCGCCGACCGATCATGCCGGAGTGTTGTCGTCCGCCGGGGTCGGCATGCGGTTGTTCACGGTCGCGCAACGCAGCGGCTACGCGCCGATGATCGGCGGCCTCGGCTACGTACTGGCGCCCGGGCCCGCCGCGCATACGCTGAAAACCGTTGCAGCAAAAGATGTCTGGGTGCGCCCGATGGAGCGTGCGCATGCCGAGGCGATAACTTTGCCGGTGTTGGTGCCGCCGGCGAAAACGGGAGCGGGCACCTGGGCGGTCAGCTCACCGCGCGTGCTGTCCGACCTGTTCTGGATGGGCCGCTACGGTGAACGCGCGGAGAACATGGCCCGGCTGCTGATCGTGACCCGCGAGCGCTACCACGTCTACCGGCACCAGCAGGACACCGAAGAAAGCGAGTGCGTGCCGGTGCTGATGGCCGCGCTGAGCCGGATCACCGGCAACGCCACCGTGGCGGGAACCGACCGGGCCGAGATGATCGCCGTCGCCCCGTCGACGCTGTGGTCGTTGACCGTGGATTCGAACCGGCCGGGTTCTCTGGTTCAGTCGGTGGAGGGGCTGGCGCTGGCCGCCAGGGCGGTGCGCGACCAGCTGTCCAGCGACACCTGGATGGTGCTGGCCAACGTGGAGCGCGCAGTGGCACACAGGTCTGACCCGCCGCAGTCGCTGGCAGAGGCGGACGCCGTGCTCGCCGATGCCCAGGCGCAGACGTTAGCCGGCATGCTGACGCTGTCCGGAGTGGCCAGCGAGTCGATGGTGCACGACGTGGGCTGGACGATGATGGACATCGGCAAGCGCATCGAACGCGGTCTGTGGCTGACCGCGTTGCTGCAGGCCACGCTCACCGCCGTGCGTAACCCCGCCGCCGAGCAGGCCATCATCGAGGCAACCGTGGTGGCGTGCGAATCGTCGGTTATCTACCGACGCCGCACCGCGGGCAAATTCAGTGTTGCCGCCGTGACCGAGCTGATGTTGTTTGACGCCCAGAATCCGCGGTCGTTGGTTTACCAGCTGGAACGGCTGCGCGCCGACCTGAGAGACCTGCCCGGCTCGTCGGGGTCGTCTCGTCCGGAGCGGATGGTGGACGAGATGAACACCCAGCTGCGCCGCTCGCACCCAGAAGAGCTGGAAGGGGTCTCCGCCGACCGGGTCCGTGCCGAGTTGGCGGACCTGTTGACGGGGATACACGTCGCGCTACGCGAGGTGGCCGAGGTCCTCACCACCACCCAGTTGGCGTTGCCCGGCGGCATGCAGCCACTATGGGGGCCCGACGAACGGCGGGTGATGCCCGCCTAGACCGTGTCGACGGCGGCGGGCTGGGTCGAATCCGCGGTCACCTCGTCGATAACGGTGTGGATGAATTGCATCTTCTCCAGGACCGCGGTCGGCAGCACGAAGGGATACAGGTCGTCGTGGCCCATCGAACGGTTGACCATGTTCAGCGACCACGACAGCGGCAGCCACGTCTCGATGATGGTGGGAAACGCGCTGGGGCCCAGCGACCGCCGGTCGAAGGTTGCCGACGCCGGTGCCAGACCGCACCAGGCCGCGGTGTCCAGGGTGTCGCGGATGTGCAGGTAGTGAGCGAACGTCTCGGCCCAATCCTCGGCGGCATGCATCGTCGCGTACGACGACACGAAGCTTTCCTGCCAACCTTCCGGCGGGCCATCGCGGTAGTGCCGATCCAGCGCCTCGGAGTAGTCGGCGTCGGGATCGCCGAATAGCTCGTTGAACCGCGACTGGTAGTCGCTGGACCGGCCGATCAACCGGTAGTAGTAGTAGTGCCCGACCTCGTGCCGGAAATGCCCGAGCAGGGTGCGGTACGGCTCGTCCATCTCAACCCGCAGCTGCTCCCGGTGGACGTCGTCGCCTTCGGCGAGATCCAGTGTGATGACGCCGTTCTCGTGCCCGGTGACCACATTCTCGTGCGCACTCGATAGCAGCCGGAATGCCAACCCGTACTCGGGATCCTGGTCACGTCCGACGATCGGCAGCTTCAGCTCGTACAGCTCGGCGATCAGCCGTCGCTTGGCGCCTTCGGCTAGGGCGAACTCCGCCAACCCGGAGGTGTTGGTATCGCTGGGCCGTTCGGCGGTCAGCACACACGACCCGCAGAGTCCGCGGGGCCGATCACTGGGCACCAGCCAGTTGCATTCGGCGAGGTGGAGATTGGCGCAGAGTTGAAAGTCGGCGTCGTCGGCGATCACCAGCAGCGCCATCTGGGCGAGCGAAAACCCCAACGCGCTGCCGCACGAAAGGCAGGTGGAGTTCTCGAACGTCAGGCGCTGGCCGCAGTTGGGACAGTGGAAGTCACGCATACAGCGCGTCCCCTTCGAACGGCACGACATCCACGGAAACGTCGATCACGCTGTTCTCGGAGTTGGTGTAAATGATGCCGCGGAGCGGCGGCACGTCCGCGTAGTCGCGGCCGCGTCCCACGACGATGTAGCGCTGATCGACCATCTGGTCATTCGTGGGATCAAGCCCCAGCCACTCGAATTGACCGGGCGGCTGCGGAGTCCACACCGAGGCCCAGGCGTGCGTCGCGTCGATACCGATCATCCGATCCTTTCCCGGCGGCGGGTCGGTGACCAGATATCCGGACACGTAGCAGGCGGCCAACCCGTTGGCGCGCAGACAGGCGATCGCCAGCCTGGCGAAGTCCTGGCAGACCCCTTCCCGGGCCAGCAGAACCTCGTTCACTCCGGTGGAAATCGTCGTAGACCCCGAGCGGTAGGTGAAGTCGGTGTAGATCCGCGACGCGAGATCGCGCAGCACCTCGACCAATGGGCGTTCGGGCACGAAGCTAGGGGCCGCGTACTCGCGCACTTCATCGGTGATCTCCGGCGGGTTCAAGTCCAGGGTGAACTCGGCGGCAAGCGATCCGGTCAGACCGGCCGGCCGGGCGGCCTCCCACGGTCCCAGCGCCGGCCCGCTGGTGTAGAGCCCGGGCACCTGCAGGGACACGTCGACGATGGAGTCGCTGGTAATCGTCAGGGTGTGGTGCGGCTCGGTGACATGGAAATACGAGCTGATGTTGCCGTATCCGTCGCGACTGGTGGACCGGTCGGAGGGGGCCGGGTCGATGATCAGCCGGTGCGCGACGCAACGCTGCCGCAGTGAATTCCGCGGCGTGAGAAACCCGCGGCCGTAGGAGCTGGTCACCACGTCGGAGTAGCGGTATTCGGTGCGATGCGTTACTCGATAGCGGTGAGTGTCCGGGGATGGCAACGGCCCACCTCCTGACAACGAGCTACCTTCTGACAACTAGCTACCCTCCTGCCTCGACATCCGCCTCGATCGTCCACCAATGTGGCACCAAGCGCACCATAGCCGGAGCACAATTAAAGCGTGGCCACCTGGAACGACGTCGCTCGCATCGTGGATGGGCTGCCGCTCATCACGCAGCGGACACCGCACGACTGGCGGGTCGGCAAGAAGCTGATGGCGTGGGAGCGGCCGCTGCGCAAGTCCGACCGCCAAGCTCTGGCTAGGGCGGGATCGGAGCCGCCGTCCGGCGACATCCTCGGCGTGCGGGTGTCCGACGAGGGGGTCAAGTTCGCGTTGATCGCCGAGGAGCCGGACGTGTACTTCACCACCCCGCATTTCGACGGCTATCCGGCGGTGCTGGTCAGGCTGGCCGAGATCGAGGTCCGCGACCTCGAGGAGTTGGTCACCGAGGCCTGGCTGACGCAGGCGCCGAAGCGGCTGGTCCAGGAGTTTCTGGCCAATTCACCCTGATTTGCCCGACGGGCCGCGACGTTCGATTACCCGCTGAAGGTCGTCCACGCACGCTTGGACGACGTCGGCGCGCACCACCTCGTCCCGGTCGCGGGCGGCGGCCTGAAGCGCGGACCCGCTGCGGCGGGCGGCGGCGGTGTGTGCGGTCGCTGCCGCGGGATCCGCGTCGGCGAGGCCGGTTCCCGCCGCCAGGTCGGCGAGCGCGGCGTGCACGGCCTCTGGGGGCTCGTCGCTACCGGGCCCGGTAATGGTGCGGGCCAGATGCAACACGGAGCTGACCAGCAGGCCCAAGTACGCGGCCTGCTGATCGATGTCGCCGATGATGCCCCGCACCCCCCATCGGCGGGGTGCCCGCCGCGCCACCAGGGCAGCGCTGGCGCGAACCTCGATGAGCCCGCCGAGGTGCTGATGCAGTCGGTCAACGACCGCCATCGGCCAGTCGGGAGGGGTATTGCGGGGATCGGTTACCAGGTTTGCCAGCTCGGAGAGGGTGTCGTGCACGGCGGCCAACACGTCGGCACGCGCGCTGCAGATCATCACCACCGGGTCGGCAGGGAAGAGCAGAATGCTGAACACCAGCGCCAGACCGCCACCGATCAACGCGTCGAAGAGGCGTTCGGCGACCACCCCGCCGGTGGACGCGAAGACCAAGACCAGCACCGCGGAGACGGCGGTCTGGTTGATGAACATCAAGCTCTGGGCGATGAAACCGCGGGCGCACAGCACCGCAACCGAGAGCGCAATGAACACCGCCACACCCATGGCGATCGGTCCGGAACCGAGCAGGCCGTGCACACCGGCGCCCAGCACGATCCCCAGCGCCACCCCGACGATCATTTGTGCGGCGCGTCGCGCGCGCAGCACGTTGGTCGCCGACATGCACACGACAGCCGAAATCGGCGCGAAGAAGGGCTGTGGATGGTCGAGCACGTCGTGGGTGAGGTACCACGCGAGACCGGCGGCGAGCGATGTCTGGGTGATCGGCCACAACACGGCGAGCAACCGTTGGACGGTCGCGAGGCTACCGTAGGCCGTCCTGGCCAGCAGCGAAGTGCTCATGACGCCCATTTACTCAAACGCGAGAACCTCATCGCTACCGCGCTGGCGCGCCCGGTTGTGCCGCAGACTGCTGAGCAGTTAGGCGCGGTGCAGTTCGAACAATGGAATCACCCGGTTGGTCTTCGCCTGATAGTCGGCGTATCCGGGTGCGGCGGCGGTGACCTTCGGAAAGATCTCGTCGCGCTCCGCGGTCGGTAACTCACGCGCGGTGACGTCGAACGCGTCGGTACCGGCCTCGACGTGTGCCCGCGGATTGGCCCGGAGATTACCCACCCAGGCCGGGTCGCGGTCGGAGCCGGCGAAGGATCCGACGATGATTATCCTGCCGTCGATGCGCAGGTAGGCCAGCGGCGCCACCCGCGGTTGGCCGGACTTGGCGCCGGTCGTGGTGAGCAGCAGCAGATCGGCATTGGCGAACTGGCCCCCGACCAAGCCATCGTTGGCTCGAAATTCGTCGATGATGGCGTCGTTGAACGCCTTGATCGTTTCGCGGTCCGGCATCTGTTGGGTCATGCCTGCTCAACCTGTTTGGGCTTGGCGTCTATTCCGGACTCCTTGCGCTGCTGGGCGGTGATCGGCGCCGGTGCGTCGGTGAGCGGGTCGACGCCGCCACCGGTCTTCGGGAACGCGATCACCTCGCGGATCGAGTCCATCCCGGCCAGCAGTGCGGTGGTCCGGTCCCAGCCGAACGCGATGCCGCCGTGCGGCGGTGCGCCGAACATGAACGCCTCCAACAGGAAACCGAATTTCTCTTCCGCCTCCGCCTTGTCCAAGCCCATCACCGCGAACACCCGTTCCTGGATGTCGCGCCGGTGGATACGAACGGAGCCGCCGCCGATCTCGTGGCCGTTGCAGACAATGTCGTAGGCGTCGGCCAGCACGCTGCCGGTATCGGATTCGATGCGCTCCTCCCACTCCGGTTTTGGCGCGGTGAAGGCGTGGTGCACCGCTGTCCACGCCCCCGAACCCACCGCGACGTCACCGGCGGCGGTCGCCTCGTCGGCCGGCTCGAACAGCGGCGGGTCGACCACCCAGACGAATGCCCACGCGTCCGGGTCGATCAGGCCCAGGCGGCCAGCGATCTCGATCCGGGCCGCACCCAGCAGGGCCCGCGACGATTTCACCGGGCCGGCCGAGAAGAAGATGCAGTCGCCGGGTTTGGCCCAGACATGCGCGGCCAGGCCGCCGCGCTCGGCCTCGGACAGGTTCTTGGCCACCGGGCCGCCCAGGGTGCCGTCTTCGCCGACCAGTACGTAGGCCAGTCCGCGGTGTCCGCGCTGCTTGGCCCAGTCCTGCCAGCCGTCCAGCGTGCGCCGCGGCTGAGCGGCCCCGCCGGGCATCACGACCGCGCCCACATACGGTGCCTGGAAGACGCGAAATGTAGTGTCGGAGAAGAACTCTGTGCATTCAACGAGCTCCAGGCCGAACCGCAAGTCGGGTTTGTCCGAACCGAATCGGCGCATGGCTTCCGCATAGCTGATCCGCGGGATCGGCGTCGGAATCCGGTAGCCGATCAGCGCCCACAACTCGGTCAAAATCTCCTCGGAGATCGCGATGATGTCCTCGGCGTCGACGAAGCTCATCTCCATATCGAGCTGGGTGAATTCGGGCTGCCGGTCGGCGCGGAAGTCCTCGTCGCGGTAGCAGCGGGCGATCTGGTAGTAGCGCTCCATCCCGGCCACCATCAGCAGCTGCTTGAACAGCTGCGGGCTTTGCGGCAGGGCATAGAACGAACCGGGATGCAGCCGGGCCGGCACCAGGAAGTCGCGCGCCCCCTCCGGCGTCGAGCGGGTGATCGTCGGCGTTTCGATCTCGACGAAATCGTGACGCGCCAGCACCGCTCGTGCGGCGGCATTCACCTTGGAACGCAATCGAATTGCCGCGCCGGGGGCGTCGCGGCGCAGGTCGAGGTAACGGTACTTCAACCGCAACTCCTCACCCGCTGGTTCGTCCAGCTGAAACGGCAGCGGCGCGGATTCGCCCAGCACCCTCAGCGACGTGGCGTTGACCTCAATGTCGCCGGTGGCGATCTCCGGGTTGGCGTTGCCAACCGGGCGGGCCTCGACGACGCCGGTCACCGCGATGCAGAACTCGGCGCGCAGCCGGTGCGCCTGTGCCAGCACGTCGGAGGCCCGGAACACCACCTGGGCAATGCCGGAAGCGTCGCGCAGGTCGATGAAGATGACCCCGCCATGGTCGCGGCGGCGGGCCACCCAACCGGCCAACGCCACCCGCTGCCCGGCGTCGCGATCCCGTAGCGAACCAGCGGCGTGGTTGCGCAGCACAAAAACTTCCCTTCACCAGGTTTGACCGACTGCTCAGTCTAAAGGGGTAGTTTCGAGGTCATCTCAACCACCATCGCGCTAGTCGGACCCGGTGCCGTCGGGACCACGGTCGCCGCGCTGTTACACAAGGCCGGGTATTCGCCGCTGCTGTGCGGCCACACTCCGCGTGCCGGGATCGAGCTTCGGCCCGACGGCGCCGACCCCATCGTGGTGCCCGGTCCGGTGCACACCGATCCTGGGCAGAACATCGATTGGGGCCCGGTCGATGTGCTGATCCTGGCGGTCAAGGCCACCCAGAACGAGGCCGCGGGTGGCTGGCTGGCGCGCCTGTGCGACGAACACACCGTGGTAGTCGTCCTGCAGAACGGTGTGGAACAGGTCGAGCAGGTGCAGCCCTACTGTCCGTCCTCGGCCGTGGTCCCCGGGATCGTTTGGTTTTCCGCCGAGACCCAGCCTGCCGGGTGGGTGCGGTTGCGCGGTGAGGCCGCACTGGTGGTCCCAACCGGGCCCGCGGCGGAGCAGTTCGCCGACCTGCTGCGCGGCGCCGGCGCCAGGGTGGATTGCGACCCCGACTTCACCACCGCGGCCTGGCGCAAACTGCTGGTCAACGCGCTGGCCGGTTTCATGGCTCTGTCCGGACGGCGGTCCGCAATGTTTCGCCGCGACGACGTGGCGGCGCTCTCGCGCCGCTATGTCGCCGAATGCCTGGCGGTGGCGCGCGCCGAGGGCGCCCAGCTGGCTGACGACGTCGTCAGCCAGCTGGTCGACCTCTTCCGCTCCGCGCCGGACGACATGAGCACCTCGATGCTGGCCGACCGGGAAAGCCGCCGGCGGCTGGAATGGGACATTCGCAACGCGGTGATCGTCCGCAAGGCACGCGCCCACGGCCTGGCGACGCCGATCAGCGACGTGGTGGTGCCGTTGCTCGCCGCGACCAGCGACGGGCCAGGGTAGGCGGTGTGGCTAAGGTCTAGGTTTATGTTCCCGTGCGAGCGCGTGGACCTGAGCTTCATCGAGACCGCGCCCTACCTGTTCCGCAATACCGTCGACCTCGCCATCACGCCCGAGCAGCTGTTCGAGGTGCTTGCCGACGCCGAGTCCTGGCCGCGCTGGGCCACGGTGATCACCAAGGTGACCTGGACCAGTCCCCAACCGCGCGGTGTCGGTACCACCCGCATCGTCGAGATGCGCGGGGGCATCGTCGGCGACGAGGAGTTCCTTTCGTGGGAACCGTTTACCCACATGGCATTTCGGTTCAATGAGTGCTCAACGCGAGCCGTCGCCGCGTTCGCCGAAGACTACCGAGTCGAGGTCATCCCCGGTGGTTGCCGGCTGACCTGGACCATGGCGCAAAAGCCCGCCGGCGCGGCGCGATTGGCGATGTTGGTGTTTCGGCCCCTGCTGAACCTGGCCCTGCGCCGGTTTCTGACCAATCTGCGCAGGTATACCGATGCCCGGTTCGCCGCTGCACAGCAGGGTTAGGCTGGATCGGCCCGGGTTGCCCGGTCAGATTTCGGGAGGGTGCGATGACCTTCAACGAGGGTATGCAAATCGACACCAGCACCACGTCGACGTCGGGTGGCGGTGGCGGCCGGGGCTTGGCCATCGGCGGCGGTCTCGGCGGGTTGTTGGTGGTGGTGGTCGCGTTGCTGCTGGGTGTGGATCCCGGTGGCGTGGTGAGCCAGCAACCGGTCGACATCCGCGACGACGTAGCGCCGGGCTTCGACCTGAGCCAGTGCCGAACCGGGGCCGACGCCAACAGGTTCGTGCAGTGCCGGGTGGTGGCCACCGGTAACTCTGTGGACGCGGTATGGAAGCAGCTGCTGTCCGGCTACACCCGCCCCCGTATGCGGCTGTTCAGCGGCCAGGTGGGCACCGGATGCGGACCGGCCAGCAGCGACGTCGGGCCGTTCTACTGCCCGGTGGACAAGACGGCCTACTTCGACACCGACTTCTTCCAGGTGCTGGTCACCCAATTCGGTTCCAGCGGTGGCCCATTCGCGGAAGAGTATGTGGTGGCCCATGAATACGGCCATCACGTGCAGAACCTGATGGGGGTGCTCGGCCGTGCCCAGCAGGGTGCCCAAGGCGCGGCGGGCAGCGGCGTACGCACGGAGTTGCAGGCCGACTGCTATGCCGGGGTGTGGGCACACTACGCGTCCACCGTCAAGCAGGAAAGCACCGGTGTGCCTTACCTGGAGCCGTTGAGCGACAAGGATATTCAAGACGCCCTTTCGGCGGCGGCGTCGGTGGGTGACGATCGCATTCAGCGGCAGACGACCGGACGCACCAACCCCGAGACCTGGACCCACGGTTCGGCGGCGCAACGGCAGAAGTGGTTCACCGTCGGGTATCAAACTGGCGACCCGAACATCTGCGACACCTTCTCCACCGCCGACCTGGGGTAGTCCCTCGTCAGCAGCTCCAGCGATGATCTGCGTCTTCACCACCCGATCACGGTAGGGACCGCCGACATCAGCAGCGGTTTGATTCGTGCCGTCGAGGCTGGACAGGTCGGGCTTGCGCTACCAGGGGCGTGTCGCGCATTGCACGCCGCTGCCGCCGCTCTGCGACACCACCACCCGGCCGTCCACCGCGATCTCGCAGTGGAACTCCGGATTGACCCGCAGCCCACCACTGGCGGTGACGATCGCCCACTGGTTGGGGTCAGCCAGCGTGGTCGTGTAGACCAGCGGCTGCCCACCGGTGATCGGGGTGTGCACGGTGATCATGTACTTCGACGAATCGGCATTGAAGGCCGCCATGCTAGGCGGATCGGTGTTCATGTACCGAATGTTGGCGGTCAAGTCACTGGTGGTCGTGACGGTGTAGGTCACTTGATGCCCGGCTGGATCCGCGTGTGCGATCACCGGCGTAGCCCCGCCCAGGGCCGCTCCCACAAACGTCGCTACCGCGACCACGTTCGTCGCCATTCGCACGTTCGGCATATCGAAAACGCTACCGGATTCGTTACCGACAAACCGATCGAGATGTCTGCCGAATGCGCAGCCTAGCCGGCAAATTTCCATACTATGCAGGTGTGCCTACAGCATTCGTGTTGTCCGGCGGCGCAAGCCTCGGCGCAATCCAGGTGGGGATGCTGCTTGCGTTGGCCGACGAAGGGGCCATGCCCGACCTGATCGTCGGCACGTCCGTCGGCGCGGTCAACGGCGGGTGGATCGCGGCGCGGCCGGACACCGCCGGAATTCGCGGACTGGCCGACCTGTGGATGTCACTGTCACGCAAAGACATATTCCCCGCCCATCCGATCGCCGGGACCCTGGGCATGCTTGGTCGCCGATCGCACCTGGTACCCAACGGTGGTTTGCGGCGACTTCTGGCCGACAAACTGGAATTCACCCGACTCGAGGATGCGCCGATCCCACTGCACGTAGTGGCTACCGACGTGGTCTCGGGCACCGACGTTCTACTCTCCTCGGGTGACGCCGTCGACGCGATCGCGGCCAGCACTGCCATCCCGGGCGTATTCCCGCCGGTGAACGTCAACGGGCGCTACCTGATGGACGGCGGTGTGGTGAACAACACCCCGGTGTCCCATGCCGTCGCGCTAGGCGCCGACCGAGTCTGGGTGTTGCCGACCGGCTACTCCTGCGACCTGCCCGCCGCACCAAAGACGGCGGTCAACATGGTTCTGCACGCGATGACCGTCGCCCTCAACCATCGCCTCGCGGTCGACGTGGAGCGCTTCGAGCCAACGGTCGATCTGCGCGTCATCCGACCGCTGTGTCCGGTCGCCGTTTCCGGAGCGGATTTCTCGCATGCGGCAACCCTCATCGAGCGTTCACAGGAGGCCACCCGGGAATGGCTGGCATCACGACCGCCGCACTACGGGCAGGCTGGATTGCTTGAGCCACACCGCCATTAGGCAGCATGTTTACCGACCCGTAATCCCGCCCGGGTATCAAGCGTGGGTGAGCGACGATCCGATGCAACCCGTCGACGAGCATTCGCTCCCGGCAGGTGTCAGCCGCCGCAGGCTCCTGACGACGGGGGCGGCCTCGGCTGTCCTCGGTATCGGAATGGGCGCGGGCGGGGCCGCACTACTGTCGTCGCGCCGCCGCGGTCCGACCGTCTGGAATCGGCCCGATCGGAGCGGCGCGGCGCCGGTGGGCGGTCTGCATCTGCAGTTCGGCAAGAACGCCAGCACTGAGGTGGTGGTGTCATGGCACACGACGCAGGCCGTCGGAAATCCGCGCGTCATGCTGGGCGCTCCGGCGTCCGGCTTCGGCCGCACCGTGGTGGCCGAGACCCGGACGTACCGAGACGCGAATTCCAACACCGAGGTTCGGGTGAACCACGCCCACCTGACGAATCTGCTCCCCGACACCGACTACGTGTACGCCGCGGTACACGACGGCACGGACCCGGAACTCGGGACGATAAGAACCGCGCCATCGGGGCGGAAGCCGCTGCTCTTTACGAGTTTCGGTGACCAGTCCACGCCCGCGCTGGGCAGGCCGGCCGACGGGACGTACGTCAGCGACAACATCGGGTCACCCTTCGCCGGCGATATCACGACCGCGATCGAGCGTATTGCCCCGCTGTTCAACCTGATCAACGGCGACCTGTGCTACGCCAACCTGGCACGAGACCGAATTCGCACCTGGTCGGATTGGTTTGACAACAACACCCGCTCGGCGCGTTACCGGCCCTGGATGCCGGCGGCGGGCAATCACGAAAACGAATTGGGTAACGGGCCAATCGGTTACGGCGCCTATCAGACCTACTTTGCGGTGCCCGATTCGGGATCCAGTCCACAGCTGCGCGGACTGTGGTACTCGTTCACCGCTGGCTCGGTGCGGGTGATCAGCCTGCACAACGATGACGTGTGCTACCAGGACGCCGGCAACTCCTACGTACGCGGCTACTCCGGCGGCGAACAAAAGCGTTGGCTGCAAGCCGAACTCGCCGATGCCCGGCACGACCCAGCAGTCGACTGGGTGGTCATTTGCATGCATCAAACGGCGATTTCCACCGCCGATGAGAACAACGGTGCCGACCTCGGAATCCGGCAAGAATGGCTGCCACTGTTCGACCAGTACGAGGTCGACCTAGTGGTGTGCGGTCATGAACACCACTACGAGCGGTCACACCCGCTGCGCGGAGCACTGGGTACCGATACCCGAACGCCGGCACCGGTGGACACCCGCGCCGACCTCATCGATGCAACCCAGGGAACGGTACACCTGGTCATCGGTGGTGGCGGCACATCCAGGCCGACCAACGGGTTCCTTTTCCCGACCCCTCGGTGCCAGGTGATAACCGGAGTTGGCGCGTTCGATCCCGCGATCCGGCGCAAGCCGTCGATACACGTGTTGGAGGATGCCCCGTGGTCGGCGTTTCGCGACCGCGACAATCCTTACGGCTTCGTGGCTTTCGATGTCGACCCGGGTCGACCAGGTGGCAACACATCGATCAAGGCGACGTACTACGCGGTGACCGGGCCGTACGGCGCGGTCAGTGTGGTGGACCGGTTCACCCTGACCAAACCGCGCGGCGGATAGCTCAGAACAATGTCGGCTGTGCCGATTCCGGCACTATCGTCGCTTCGGTCACCGGCGGGGACCGACGGCGATCACCGCCCAGCCGATACTTGCTGATCAGCGGGGCCGCCCGTGCCCGCAGCATCTCGCGGTAATTCGGCGGTAGATATGCCCCGCGCCGATACAACTCGCGATACCGGCCGAGCAGTTCGGGATGCGCGCGGGCCAACCAGGACATGAACCAGCCGCGCGTCGAACCCCGCAGATGCAGCCCGAAGACCGTCACTGCGGTAGCACCGGCGGCGGCGATCTGGCCGAGCAGCCGGTCGAGGTGCTCGGTCGAGTCGGTGAGGTGTGGCAAGACCGGCGCGACCATCACGTGACAATCCAGGCCGGCGTCGCGGATGGCGGTGATGAGTTCCAGCCGCGCCCGCGGTGTCGGCGTGCCGGGTTCGACATCGCGGTGCAGCTCCGGGTCGGCCACCGCCAACGACACCGCCACCGCCACGGGCACCTGTTGGGCCGCGTGGGCGATCAGGGGCAGGTCGCGCCGCAGCAAGGTGCCCTTGGTCAGGATGGACAGCGGCGTGCCCGATCCGGCGAGGGCGCCGATGATGCCCGGCATCAGTGCGTAGCGGCCTTCCGCGCGTTGGTAGGGGTCGGTATTGGTGCCCAGTGCGACGGTCTCGCGTCGCCACGAGGCCCGGTGTAGCTCGCGGTGCAGGACGGCGGCGACGTTCGTCTTCACCACCACCTGGGTGTCGAAGTCGGTGCCGCAGTTGAAGTCCAGGTATTCGTGGGTGGGGCGCGCGAAACAATAGCGACAGGCATGCGAACAGCCGCGGTACCCGTTGACGGTGTAGCGAAAGGGCAATGCGGCCGCGTTGGGCACCTTGTTCAGCGCGGACTTGCACAGCACCTCGTGAAAGGTAATTCCCTCGAAATGCGGAACCCGCACACTTCGCACCAGGCCGATCCGCTGCAGCCCCGGTAGCGCCCCGTCGTCGACGGGCGTCCCGTTGACCGCGACGACCTGGCATGCCCAGCGCATGAATCGTATTCGAACACTAGTTCGAAGTGAAGTCAAGGGTCGCGACGCGGGCGATCGTGCGGCCCAGGCCCAAAGGTTTCGTTACGCCGGCCCGTCGGCCCCGGGCTGACCGAGAATCTGTCCGCCTTTGCCGCCAGTGCCGCCAAGCTGTCCGAGGACACCGGCGCCACCGCTTCACCAGGGCCTCCGGTCGCGCCGGCGCCCCGCTTCTGGCGCCAGCTCGCTGGCCGCGGCCGTCACATACTCCGGCGCTGCGATCCAGTCGGCAATGACCAGCGGTCTAGTGGCCCAGCCGCGAAAGCACCTCGGCGACGACCGATGCCATCGGCACCGACGCTTGCTCGCCGGTCGCGAGATTCTTCACCCCCACCGTGCCCACCTCGATATCGCGGTCGCCAGCGACCAGCGCCAGCCGGGCACCCGATCGATCCGCGGCCCGCATCGCGCCCTTGAGCCCGCGGTCACCGTAGGCCAGGTCAACCCGCACACCGGCAGCCCGCAGCTCCCCGGCGAACACCGCCAGCCGCAGCTTCGCGGCCTCGCTCAACGGCACACCGAACACGTCGCACCGGGTGGTCTCCCCCACGTTCTTGCCCTCGGCGCGCAGCGCCAGCAAGGCCCGGTCCACGCCCAACCCGAACCCGATGCCGGATAAGTCTTGTCCGCCCAGCTGGCGCATCAGGCCGTCGTAGCGGCCGCCGCCGCCGATGCCGGATTGGGCGCCCAGCCCGTCATGCACGAACTCGAAGGTGGTCTTGGTGTAGTAGTCCAACCCGCGCACCATGCGCGGGTTGATGACGTAAGCCACCCCGAGCGCGTCCAAATGAGCCAGCACGGTGTCGAAGTGCTGCTTGGCGACATCGGAGAGATGGTCGAGCAGCACCGGCGCGTCGGCCGTCAGCGCACGCACCGCGGGACGCTTGTCGTCGAGCACCCGCAACGGATTGAGCTCGGCGCGCCGGCGAGTGTCCTCATCGAGATCGAGCCCAAACAGGAACTCCTGCAACAACTCCCGGTACTGTGGACGGCAGCTCTCGTCGCCCAGGGAGGTGATTTCCAGCCGGAACCCATCGAGACCCAGCGAACGGAAGCCGGCGTCGGCAATGGCGATCACCTCGGCATCCAGCGCCGGGTCGTCGACGCCTATCGCCTCGACACCGACCTGCTGCAGCTGGCGATACCGGCCGGCCTGGGGACGCTCGTAGCGGAAGAAGGGGCCGCAGTAACACAGCTTCACCGGCAGCGCGCCGCGGTCCAGGCCGTGTTCGATCACCGCGCGCACCACGCCGGCGGTACCCTCGGGCCGCAGCGTCACCGATCGGTCACCACGGTCGGCGAACGTGTACATTTCCTTGGCCACCACGTCGGTGGACTCACCCACGCCCCGAGCGAACAGCGCGGTGTCCTCGAAGATGGGCAGCTCGATATCGCTATAGCCGGCTCGGCGGGCCGCGGCCAGCAGCCCGTCACGCACGGCGACGAACTGCGCCGAGTCGGGCGGGACGTAGTCCGGTACCCCTTTGGGGGCCGAGAGGGACGAGAATTCCGTCACCGGCTCAGGCCCTCGAGGAACGGATTGAAGCGACGCTCGGCCCCGATGGTGGTGGAGTTGCCGTGTCCGGGCAGAATCACCGTGGTGTCGTCAAGCACAAGCAACTTGTCGACAATCGAGCGCAGCAGATCGCGCCCGCTGCCACCGAAAAGGTCGCTCCGACCGATCGAGCGCTCGAAGAGCGTGTCACCGGTGAACACGACGTCCTTGTCGTTCTTGGCCGCCTGAAGGACCCGGAAGACAACCGATCCGCGCGTATGCCCGGGAGTGTGCTCGACGTTGACGGAGATGCCGCCCAGGTCGATCTTGTCGCCGTCGACGTCCAGCTCGATGACCTGCTTGGGCTCGCGGAAGAACGCACCCGCTACCAGTTGCGCCATCCGCGGGCCCAGGCCGTAGATCGGGTCGGTCAGCATGAACCGGTCCTCGGGATGGATGTAGGTGGGGCAGCCGAAGGTGTCGGAAACCTTCTGTGCAGACCAGATGTGGTCGATGTGCCCGTGGGTGAGCAACACCGCGGCCGGGGTCAGCCGGTTCTTGTCGAGAATGCGCCGCAGCGGCCCCATTGCGCGCTGGCCTGGATCCACGATGATGGCGTCGGTTCCGGGTCGCTCGGCCAGCACATAACAGTTGCACGCCAGCAACCCGGCAGGAAATCCGGTGATCAACACGCTTCCAGTTTCCCATCCCAGCGCTTTGGCAACGATGCGGACCACCCGGCTGGCCTAGCCCGCTTGACACGGGACGCGGCGCCCCGATTAGCCTGGGCTGGCCACTCGGCCCGACTCACCGGACGACCAGGGAGGGATATCGGCCGTGCCGACCAACCAACAGCGACGTGCGACAGCCAAGCGCAAGCTCGAACGGCAGCTGGAGCGCCGCGCCAAGCAAGCCCGGCGGCGCCGGGTCCTGTTAGTCGTCGGTGGCTCCATCGCCGCAGTGGCGGTGATCGCCGCTGTGGTGATCGTCGTGATCACCACCAACGACAACAAGAGCAACACCGCATCGGCGACCCCCAGCGAGTCGGCCCCGACCAGCGCGGCTCCGGACACGGGTACCGTCGGCCCGTTGCCGCCGTTCAAGCCGTCGGCCAACCTGGGCGCCAACTGCCAGTACCCGGCTTCGCCGGATAAGGCTGGCAAGCCGGTCAAGCCGCCCAGGACGGGCAAGGTTCCGACCGACCCGGCCCAAGTGAGCGTCAGCATGGCGACCAACCAGGGCAACGTCGGTCTGATGCTGGCCAACAACGAATCGCCGTGCACCGTCAACAGCTTCGTCAGCCTCGCTCAGCAGGGGTACTTCAAAGACACCAAGTGCCACCGGTTGACTACCTCGCCAATGCTGGGCGTACTGCAATGCGGCGACCCGAAAGGCGACGGCACGGGTGGTCCGGGCTACGAGTTCGCCAACGAGTACCCCACCGACCAATACCCGCCGAACGACCCCAAGCTGAACGAGCCGGTTATCTATCCGCGCGGGACACTGGCAATGGCCAACGCGGGGCCCAATACCAACAGCAGCCAGTTCTTCATGGTCTACCGGGACTCGCAGCTACCACCGCAGTACACCGTGTTCGGCACGATCCAGGCCGACGGGCTGGCCACCCTGGACAAGATCGCCAAGGCCGGCGTAGCCGGCGGCGGCGAGGACGGCAAGCCCGCCCTCGACGTGATCATCACGTCGGTGCTGTTGGACTGAGTCGTTACGCAAGGCTCGCCGAGCAGACGCGGAATCGCACGAAATCGGTTGCGGGAATGCGATTCTGTGTCTGCTCGCGGTGGAACTACTACGCGGCCGACGTCACCCGGTAGACGTCGTAGACGCCTTCCACCGCCCGGACGACATTGAGCAGATGCCCGAGATGCTTGGGGTCACCCATCTCGAAGGTGAACCGGCTGATCGCCACCCGGTCGCCCGACGTGGTGACCGACGCCGACAGGATGTTCACCTTCTCGTCGGCTAACGCGCGGGTGATATCCGACAGCAGCCGGTGCCGGTCGAGCGCCTCGACCTGAATCGCCACCAAAAACACCGACGACGACGATGGCGCCCACACCACCTCGATGATGCGCTCGGCCTGCTGCTGCAGCGATGCGGCGTTGGTGCAGTCGGTGCGGTGCACGCTGACCCCACCGCCGCGGGTGACGAACCCCATGATCTGGTCTCCCGGCACGGGCGTGCAGCATTTGGCCAGCTTGGTCAACACACCCGGGGCGCCGGGGACGGAGACCCCGACGTCGTCGGTGCTGCGCGGACGCCGCAGCATGGTCGCTGGCGTGGACCGCTCGGCGAGTTCCTCCTCGGCCTGGTCGATACCGCCGAGCTCGGCCAGGAGCCGCTGCACGACGTGCCGGGCCGAGACGTGCCCCTCACCGATCGCGGTGTAGAGCGCCGACACGTCGGCGTAGTGCAACTCGCGGGCCACCGCTCCCATGGATTCGCCATTAACCAAGCGCTGCAACGGAAGTCCGCCACGGCGTACCTCCCGGGCCATCGCCTCCTTGCCGGTCTCCAGCGCCTCCTCACGGCGTTCCTTGGCAAACCACTGCCGGATCTTCGTCTTGGCGCGCGGCGACACCACGAATTGCTGCCAGTCCCGCGACGGCCCCGCGTTGGGCGCCTTGGACGTGAAGACCTCTACGACTTCCCCGTTCTCGAGCTTGCGTTCCAGCGCTACCAACCGGCCGTTCACCCGGGCGCCGATGCAACGGTGGCCGACCTCGGTGTGCACCGCGTAGGCGAAGTCCACCGGCGTCGAACCGGTCGGCAGGGTGATCACGTCACCCTTCGGGGTGAACACGAAAAGCTCTTGCACCGCAAGGTCGTAGCGCAAGGATTCCAAGAACTCGCCGGGGTCGGCCGCCTCCCGTTGCCAGTCGAGCAGCTGACGCATCCAGGCCATGTCGTCGACCTCGGCGGCGGCGTGCGGATGCAGCACTCCGTTGCGCCCCTTGGCCTCTTTGTAGCGCCAGTGCGCGGCGATGCCGTACTCGGCGGTGCGGTGCATATCCCGGGTGCGGATCTGCACTTCCAGCGGCTTGCCCTCGGGCCCGACCACGGTGGTGTGCAGCGACTGGTACACGCCGTATCTGGGCTGGGCAATGTAGTCCTTGAACCGTCCCGCCATCGGCTGCCACAGCGAATGGACCACACCGACGGCGGCGTAGCAATCCCGGATTTCGTCGCACAGGATGCGGATACCGACCAGGTCGTGGATGTCGTCGAAGTCGCGGCCCTTGACGATCATCTTCTGGTAGATCGACCAATAGTGCTTGGGCCGGCCCTCCACCGTCGCCTTGATCTTCGACGCGGTCAATGTGTTGACGATCTCGGTCCGCACCTTGGTCAGGTAGGTGTCCCGCGACGGTGCGCGGCCGGCGACCAGCCGGACGATCTCCTCGTATTTCTTGGGGTGCAGGATCGCGAAGGACAGGTCTTCCAACTCCCATTTGACGCTAGCCATGCCCAGCCGATGCGCTAGGGGGGCAATGACTTCCAACGTCTCGCGCGCCTTGCGGGCCTGCTTCTCCGGCGGCAGGAAGCGCATGGTGCGCATGTTGTGCAGCCGGTCGGCCACCTTGATCACCAGCACCCGCGGATCGCGGGCCATGGCCGTGATCATCTTGCGGATAGTCTCGCCCTCGGCGGCGCTACCCAGGACTACCCGATCCAGCTTGGTCACCCCGTCGACGAGATGGCCCACCTCTTCGCCGAACTCCTCGGACAGCGCGTCGAGGGTGTAGCCGGTGTCCTCAACGGTGTCGTGCAGCAGCGCGGCCACCAAGGTGGTGGTGTCCATGCCCAACTCGGCCAGAATGTTGGCAACGGCCAGCGGGTGAGTGATGTACGGATCACCGGACTGGCGCAACTGACTGGCATGCCGTTGGTCGGCAACCTCGTAGGCTCGCTGCAGCATCGAAAGGTTTGCCTTGGGATAGATCTCCCGATGCACCGCCACCAACGGCTCGAGCACCGGATTGATGGTGCTGCGCTGGGCGGTCATGCGCCGGGCCAACCGGGCCCGCACCCGACGGGACGCGCTGCTGCTCGTCTTTAGGGTCTCGACCGGCGGCTCGGGTGGGTCGGGGACCAGCGACGAGGGCAGGGGCTCAGAAGCTTGCGCCGTGAGCTGGTCCTCGGCCACGTTCGTCACCTCCGACCTAGAGGATATCCCCTCACAGGCGGCTCAAGCTGTGCACTGGCAGAGGCGCGAGCGCCGCGCGACCGCTCAACTCCACAAGTTCGACCACCACCGCCGCCCCGGTCACGGTGGCGCCGCCGCGCTCAATCAGGCGTTGCGCCGCGGCGAGGGTGCCACCGGTTGCTAGTACGTCATCGATGATCGCGATGCGGCGGCCCGCCATGTCGATGCCCTCGGCGAGAATCTCCAGGGTGGCGGCGCCGTACTCTCGGTGATAGTCCTCGCGGAACACCGGCTGCGGGAGCTTGCCGCCCTTGCGAACGGCCAGCACACCGACTCCGAGCCTGGTAGCCACGGCCGCTGCCACCAGAAACCCGCGGGCGTCGACGCCGGCCACCAGGTCAGCTCCGGACACCTGGTCGGCCAGCGCTTCGGTTACCGTGGCCAGCCCTCGCCGGTCAGCGAATAGCGGGGTGAGGTCCTTGAACTGGACACCCGGAACCGGAAAGTCGGCTACGTCGCGGGTCAGCGACTCGACCAGGTCGGCTACGGGCGCGGCCGGGCTCGGACAGGCCTCGCCGAACGCCAACACCCGCCCGTCATCGGTCCTAACCTCCCGGCGGCGCCTCCGTCGTGCCTTGAAGGAGAGCCCCGTCGCGATCACGTTCAACACGTGATCACCCGCCGCGGGCCGCAACGACGCCCCTCCCCAAGAGGCCGTGACCACTCAACCATGGCACAGATCCTCTCTTGGACCGGACGGAGCATCTGCGACGATACGCTCCGATTGATCAGCGTTTCGTCGCCGGAACCTGTCAATTACCTGCCGATGGCTCGCCCGAGGACAACCATTGCTGAACACCATATTTCGTCACACCCGTGGCCGGGAGCTAGCGACGGTCACCGCCGTAGCGCCCATCGATCCATGTTCCAACCCGCACCCCATCGCGTCGGATTCCTGCTCACCGCATACATTTTCGTCGACAGCAACAACGTGCGCTGCTGCCGGTACAACGGCAAAGTTGGCATCTCGTCCCAGAGTACCGGCGCGGCCTCGCCGAGCAACCTGACACGCTCGGCCGGGTCGGCGGATACCGCAAGCGCCCCGATAACGCCGTCGATCTGGGCATTTGCGTAGCCCGACAAATTGTTTCCGTTGCCGCTGTGCAAGTCGTAGGCATCCATCGCAGACGACCCGCTCGATCCACTACCGGTGGCTCCACCGGTGCTCGCCAACAATACGTCGATCCTTCCGTCCCGGAGCGCTTGCGGTCCCGATGTGTCCACCGCCACATCAGAGACGGTGATCCCGGCCGAGGCGCACGAGTTAGCAATGGTCCCGACGGTGGCCGCCAACCTCGCGTTGGGCCGCCCGTAGCCGATCCGCACGGTCAGCGGCGCACCATCGCGCGCATCGTGAGCGGCGGCAGGATCCGCGCTGTCGAACCGACGGGCCTCGGCGGCACCGACGGCCTCGGTTACGGAATCGTCGATTACTGGGCTGAGCCGCGAGTTCGCGATCGGCACCCCGGCGTCCCGGGCAATCGCGTCCCGCGGCGTACACAGTGCGAACGCGCGGCGGGCGCGGCTTTGCGCGAGTGGGCCGCGCGGTCCGAAGATCAGCTGCTCGATCCCGGCCGACGGGTAATCGGTGCGCTGGTAGTTGTCCGGAGTGACCAGCGATCCCGACGAACCGGCCGCGACGTCGACCACGTCGACGCTGCGGTTGTTGACCCGGTCTTGGATGTCGGCCCCCTGCGGCCAGACGGTGATCCGCTTCGTGACCGCCTGGGTGCCCCACCAACGGTCATTGGCGACGAGCACGACGGCACCACCGTCCAGGATGGATTCGATCTTGTAGGGCCCTGACGACGGGAAGCTTTTGCGGACTTCGTCGGGTTTGAGGCCCGGCCGCAGGTCCCACGTGGTATTCCACAGTCGAGCAACCCGTTCCACCTGTGGCGCCTCGTTGGCCAGCAGCGCCGCGGTCACATCGATATCCAGTTGGTCGGCGATGACATGCGACGGCATCATCGACGTCGCGGCGAACAGCTGGGTGTAGTCGACGACACTGCGATCCGGAATGAACGACACCCGGGCCTTCTTCTCTCCCGACGTGCACTCGATATTGGCGATGTCGACGTAGCCGGCCTGGGTGGCAGCGTCGAAGCCGGGAAAACGCCCGGATTGGGCCGCCCAGGCCAACACCAGGTCGTCGCAGGTCACCGGCCTTCCGTCGGAATAGACGGCGTCGTCGGCGATCTGATAATCGAGCACCAAGGGCGAACCGCCCACCACCGAGATCGTTCCGAAGTCGTGGTCGGCCACCACTTGCCCGTCCGGGCCGTGATAGCCGAACCCGGTGAGCGTCCGGGCAAAAGCCTGCGCCCCGGCCGATGCGGCGCCGATGACGGTGTTGGTGTTGTAGGTGACCAGCGCGCCGTCGACCACGTAGTCGATCTGCGCCGCGGCGCTCCCCGAACACGCGGCCAGCGTCGCCGCCGTACCGATGACCATGCCAAAGGCCGAGCACCGCAATGCCCACCGCACGCCGGCGATCCGCGCAGTGCGCCGACGCCAGTTGGCCATCGCGACTACCGCCGGCCGGCGTTCCGCTTGCCGGTCGGACGCCTGGTACCGGTGGGACGCACCGGGCGCGCCCCCGGCGCCGGCTTGTTCGGTGCCGCCGCGACGTTGCCGCTGGCCTGCCCGCTCGCCACCAGCGACTTTTCCTCAGCGGCGTCCGGTTGCTCCTCGAGGTCCGCACTGACGTCGGCCGATCCCGCCGGCGCGCCGGAGTTGCGCCGCTTGACCACCCGGCGGGTGTGGTTGCGCACCAGCTCGGTGCGTTCACGAAGGGTGACCAGCAGGGGCGTCGCGAAGAAGATCGACGAGTAGGTGCCGACGATGATGCCGATCAGCTGCACCAGCGCCAGGTCCTTGAGGGTGCCGACGCCCAGCAGCCAGACCGCCACCACCATCAGCGCCAGCACCGGCAACACGCCGATCAGGCTGGTGTTTATCGACCGCATGAACGTCTGGTTAATCGCGAGGTTGGCCTGCTCGGCGAAGGTGCGCCGGGTGGTGTGCTGGAAGCCGTGGGTGTTCTCCTCGACCTTGTCGAACACGATGACGGTGTCATAGAGCGAGAAACCGAGAATGGTCAGCAGGCCGATGACAGTAGCCGGGGTGACTTCGAAGCCCACCAGGGAGTACACACCGGCGGTGACGGCCAGGTCGAAGATCATGGCCGTTATCGCGGAGATGGTCATGTAGCGCTCGTAGCGCACGGTGATGTAGAGGGCGACCAGCACCAGGAACACCACCAGCGCGATCACCGCCTTCTTGGTGATCTGACCGCCCCAGGTCTCCGATACCGCCGAGTCGCTGATGGCCTGCTTGCTGGGCTTGCCGTCGGTTCCCTTGGGTCCGAATGCGTCGAACAGGGCGTCACGCAGTTTCGCCGTCTGGTCGTTGGTCAGCGTCTCCGAACGGATTTGCACCGTCGCCGAGGCCCCGGACCCGACGATCACCACCGATTGCGGCTCACTGCCGAGGGTGCGATAGAAGACGTCCTCGACCTGTTCGACCTGGGCGGTGCTTTTCCCGCCCGCGGCGGGCATGGACACCGTGGTGCCGCCCTTGAAATCGATCCCGAAGGTGAACCCGCGAAAGATGATGCTCACGATGGCGACCGCGACGATCGCACCGCTCACGCCGTACCACAGCCGGCGGCGTCCCACCACCTCGAACGCACCCGTGCCGGTGTAGAGCCGCGAGAGGAAGCTGTGGTGCGGCGGCTTTCCGGCCGTGTCCGTCGTGGCGTCGCCGTCGGTCAGTTCGACCGCCGAACTGGCTTCGGTGTTCCTGTCGGTGTTGGCTTTCGACGCCATCCGCTATCCCCGTCCCGTCCTAGCCATGGCCCGGCGTTCGCGCGCAACCTGCTGAACAGCTCCCAGGCCGTTGTATACCGGCTTGGCCAGCATCGACGACTTGGACGCCAGATACACCAGCGGCCAGGTCACCAGGAACACCACGACGACGTCGAGGATCGTGGTGAGGCCCAGGGTGAACGCGAATCCCTTCACCTGGCCGATTGCCAGGAAGTACAGCACCGCAGCGGCCAGGAAGGTGACGGCATTGCCCGACACGATCGTCTTGCGGGCGCGCGCCCAGCCGCGCGGCACCGCCGACCGGAACGAACGGCCTTCGCGAATCTCATCTTTGATTCGTTCGAAGAACACCACGAACGAGTCGGCGGTGGTGCCGATACCGATGATCAGACCCGCAATACCCGCCAGATCCAGGGTGTAATTGATATATCGGCCCAACAGCACCAGGATCGCGAACACCATGGCGCCGGAAGCGACCAGCGACAAAGCCGTGAGCAATCCCAGCACCCGGTAGTAGAGCAACGAATACACCAGCACCAAGAGCAGGCCGATCGCACCCGCGATCATGCCCGCTCGCAGCGACGACAGCCCCAAGGTCGCCGAAACCGTTTGGGCTTCCGACGATTCGAAGGACAGCGGCAGCGACCCGTACTTCAAAACGTTGGCGAGCTGGCGTGCGGTCGACGCGGTGAATGGCGGATCCCCACCACTGATCTGGGTCCGGCCGCCGGGGATCGCTTCTTGGATCTGCGGTGCACTGACGACCTGCGAGTCCAGTGTGAAGGCAGTCTGGGTGCCGATATGGGCGGCGGTGTAGTCGGCCCAGATGTTTGCCGCCGGACCCTTGAACTGCAGATCGACGACGTAGCCGATGCCGCGTTGGTCCATACCCGACGTGGCGTTTTGGATCTGGTCACCGCTGATGATCGACGGTGCCAGCAGGTAAGCGGTCTTGTGGTCGGTCGAGCAGGTCAACAGTGGCAGCTTCGGGTCGTCGTTGCCGGCCAGAATGTCGTCCTTGTCGCAGCGGGTGGCCTGGAATTGCAGGCCGACCATTTGGATGTACTGGTTGGTGCTCTGCCGCCACTTCTTCTCCTGCTCGATGCGCTCGGCGAGATCCTTGCGCGGATCCGGCGGCGCAGGCGCATCAGCGGGCGGCGCCGGCGCGGTTGGGCCGGGCGCCGGGCTCGGTGTGGGCGCCGGGTCCTGCGGATACGGCCGGGGTTGGGTCCCCGGTTTCGGGGACACCGGCGCACCCGATTGCGGCGACGGCGGTGCGGCGGGTTGACCGGGCGGCGGCGCTTCTTGCGGAGCGGGTTGCGCCGGCATCGAGTTGAGCACCGGCCGGATGTAGAGCCGAGCGGTCTGTCCGAGGTTGCGGGCCTCGTTGCCGTCGGTTCCGGGCACGGTGATGACCAGGTTGTCACCGTCGACCACCACCTCCGAACCGGAGACTCCCAGCCCGTTGACCCGCGCGCTGATGATCTGCTGTGCCTGCGCCAGCGCTTCCCGGGTCGGGGCCGAGCCGTCCGGAGTACGCGCGGTCAGCGTGACCCTGGTGCCGCCCTGCAGGTCAATGCCGAGCTTGGGGGCGGCTCGCTTGTCCCCGGTGAGAAACACCAGCAAATAGACGCCGATCAGCATTACCAGGAACACCGACAGGTAGCGGGCAGGATGCACCGACGCCGAAGACGATGCCACGTTCCTTCAATCTCCTCGAAATCAGTTTCTACCCCCGACAGAGCCTACGTGTCGCGCTGGGGCGCGTCGCGCACGCGGCTCGTCGGTGCCGGCCGGCCGGTTCGCGATCAGGATTCCTTGGCCACCCGGCTCTCGCCGGTCACCGTGTCCGTGTCGTCGGCCGACTCCTCATCAATGTCGTCGGCGCAATCCTCATCGAGGTCGTCGTCGTGCAGGATCCGGTCACGAATCGCCAGCTTCATCCACGTGGTGACCACCCCGGGCGCGATCTCAAGGTCGACGGTGTCGTCGGCGATTTCGACGATGGTGGCTTGCAGTCCGGAAGTCGTGTTTACCCGGTCACCCGGCTGCAGCGAGTCGTGCAGATCGATGGTGGCTTGCATCGCCCGCCGCTGGCGGCGCGAAGCAAAGTACATGAACCCACCCATAATGAGCAGGAACGGCAAGAACAAAACGAGACTGTCCATCAACCTGTCTTTCGTTCGGTATGGCGATCGCGGTGCCGGGCCGACCCGCCGGCCGCGCACCCCGTTACGATCCAGTGTGCCCGTCCAGTCTGGCAGGCCGGAAACCCCGGCCAACAGCTAGGCTTTACCCGCGACGTGACCGGCCAGCCGGTTGAGGAGGATCTGTGGCCAGCCTGCAGCAGAGTCGGCATCTGGTCACCGAAATCCCGGGTCCGGCCTCGCTGGAACTGTCCAGCCGGCGGGCCGCGGCGCTGCCTCGTGGCGTTGGGGTCACCATGCCGGTGTTCGCGGCCCGCGCCGGCGGCGGCATTGTGGAGGACGTCGACGGCAACCGGCTGATCGACCTGGGTTCGGGCATTGCGGTGACGACGGTCGGCAACTCGTCCCCGCGCGTCGTCGACGCGATACGCGCGCAGGTGGCGGAGTTCACCCACACCTGCTTCATGGTGACGCCCTACGAGGGGTATGTTGCCGTCGCCGAACAGCTCAACCGGATCACGCCGGGTTCCGGCCAGAAGCGCTCGGTGCTGTTCAACTCCGGCGCCGAGGCGGTCGAGAACGCCATCAAGATCGCGCGCTACTACACCCGCAAGCCCGCCGTGGTGGCTTTCGACCACGCCTACCACGGCCGCACCAACATGACAATGGCACTGACCGCCAAGTCGATGCCCTACAAGAGCGGCTTCGGTCCGTTCGCGCCGGAGATCTACCGCGCGCCGCTGTCCTACCCGTATCGGGATGGCTTGCTCGACAAGGAATTGGCCACCGACGGTGAGCTGGCCGCGGCCCGGGCCATCAGCGTCATTGACAAGCAGATCGGCGCCACCAACCTGGCCGCCCTCATCATCGAGCCGATTCAGGGCGAAGGCGGTTTCATCGTTCCGGCCGAGGGGTTCCTGCCCACCCTGCTGCACTGGTGCCGCGAGCACGACGTGGTGTTCGTCGCCGACGAGGTGCAAACCGGGTTTGCCCGCACCGGAGCGATGTTCGCCTGCGAGCACGAGGGCATCGAGCCCGACCTGATCTGCACGGCCAAAGGCATTGCCGACGGATTGCCGCTGTCGGCGGTCACCGGCCGCGCCGCGATCATGGACGCCCCCCATGTCGGCGGCCTGGGCGGCACCTTCGGCGGCAATCCGGTGGCCTGCGCGGCCGCACTGGCCACCATCGCGACCATCGAGAGCGATGGCCTGATCGAGCGGGCCCGCCAGATCGAGCGCCTGGTGACCGACCGGTTGATGCCGCTGCAAGCCGCCGACGACCGGATCGGCGACGTGCGTGGCCGCGGCGCCATGATCGCCGTCGAACTGGTCAAATCCGGAACCACCGACCCCGACCCCGGGCTGACCGCGAAACTCGCCACCGCGGCCCACGCGGCCGGCGTCATCATCTTGACCTGCGGCACGTTCGGCAACATCGTCCGGCTGCTGCCACCGCTGACCATCAGCGACGAGCTGCTGTCGGAGGGTCTTGACATCGTGTGCGGGATCCTGGCCGGCCTCTGACAGGCCCCAGGCAGGCCCGGCGGCGCCGACATCATCGCGTGGTGCATCTCACAGCCATCAGCAGCGGGTTCGCTAGGCGCAGCCTTGAGTAATATATTTACTTTCGCTAACGTTTTATTGGTTTCCGGCGCACCGTCGCGCCGTGAGCTCCCCGACCCGTTCGTCATTCCGAGGTGACCTGTCATGTCGATCAACAACCGTGCGGAACGGCTGGCACGCCGCGTAGCAGACCTATTTGCCAACGACACACAGTTCGCCGCCGCCAAGCCCAACGAGGCGATCACCCAGGCAATCGATCAGGCCGGCGTCACGCCAGCGCAGATCATCCGCATGGTCATGCAGGGTTACGCCGATCGGCCGGCGCTCGGCCGGCGTGCCATCCACTTCGTCACCGACCCCGCCACCGGCCGCACCACGGCCGAGCTGCTGCCCGAGTTCGAGATGTTGACCTACCGCGAGCTATGGGACCGCACCGGCGCGTTCGCCAACGCGTTGAGCGCCGAGCCTGCGGTCCGGCCCGGCGACCGCGTTTGCGTGCTCGGCTTCAACAGCGTCGACTACGCGATGATCGACATCGCGTTGGTCCGGCTGGGCGCCGTGTCAGTTCCGCTGCAGACCAGTGCGCCGGTCAGCGGGTTGCGCCCCATCGTCGCCGAGACCGAGCCGACCGTGCTCGCCGCGAGCATCGACAATCTCGGTGACGCCGTCGAATTGGTGCGGACCGGTCACGCGCCGGCCCGGCTGGTCGTGTTCGACTACCACCCCGAGGTTGACGCACACCGCGACGCGGTCGAAGCCGCCCGAGCTCGTCTGGCCGGTGCGGTGATCATCGAGACACTTGCCGAGGTGCTTGAGCGCGGGAAGACGCTGCCGGCCACGCCGATCGCCGATCCGGCCGACGACACACTGGCGCTGCTGATCTACACCTCCGGGAGTACCGGCGCGCCCAAAGGCGCCATGTACCGCCAGACCCGATTGATGAACTTCTGGCGCAAGTCGAGTGCCTGGTTCGAGCCGACCAGCTACCCATCGATCACGCTCAACTTCATGCCGATGAGTCACGTCATGGGCCGGCAGATGCTGTACGGGACGCTCTCCAACGGTGGCACCGCGTACTTCGTCGCCAAGAGCGACCTGTCGACCCTGTTCGAGGACCTCGCCGCGGTGCGGCCCACCGAATTGAGTTTCGTGCCGCGCATTTGGGACATGGTGTTCGCCGAGTTCCAGAGCGAGGTCGACCGGCGTTTGGTGGACGGCGGCGACCGCGCGGCGTTGGAAGAACAGGTGCGGGCCGAGCTGCGAACCAACCTGCTCGGCGGGCGTTTCGTCGCGGCGCTGACCGGCTCCGCGCCCATCTCCGACGAAATGAAGACGTGGGTCGAGACGCTGCTGGGGGATGTGCATCTGCTGGAGGGTTACGGCTCCACCGAGGCCGGCATGATTCTGATGGACGGCATCGTGCGGCGCCCCTCAGTGATCGACTACAAGCTGGTCGACGTGCCCGACCTGGGCTACTTCCGCACCGACCGGCCCCATCCCCGGGGCGAGCTGCTGGTCAAGACGCAGAGCTTGTTCCCGGGCTACTACAAGCGCCCGGAAGTCACCGCCGAAGTCTTCGACGCCGACGGCTTCTACCGGACCGGTGACGTCGTGGCCGAGGTCGGCCCCGACCAGTTCGTCTACCTCGACCGTCGCAACAACGTGCTGAAGCTCTCCCAGGGCGAATTCGTCGCCGTGTCGAAGCTGGAGACGATTTTCGGCGACAGCCCGCTGATCCGGCAGATCTTCATCTACGGCAACAGCGCCCGGGCCTACCTGCTCGCGGTGATCGTTCCCACCGAAGATGCGCTGTTTCGCCATAGCCTCGCCGGGCTCAAGCCGCTGCTCAGCGATTCCCTGCAGGAGGTCGCCAAGGCGTCCGGCCTGCAGACCTACGAGATCCCGCGCGACTTCATCATCGAGACCACGCCGTTCGCCCTGGAGAACGGCCTGCTCACCGGCATCCGCAAGCTGGCGCGCCCGCAGTTGAAGAAGCACTACGGCCAGCGCCTGGAAGAGCTCTACGCCAAGCTGGCCGACGGCCAGGCCAACGAGCTACGCGAGCTGCGACAAAGCGGTGCCGATGGGCCGGTGCTCGAGACGCTGTGTCGCGCCGCGGGGGCGCTGCTGGGCTCCGGGGCTGGCGATGTGCGGCCGAACGCCCACTTCACCGACCTGGGCGGCGACTCGCTCTCCGCGCTGTCGTTGGCCAACCTGCTGCATGAGATCTTCGGCGTAGACGTGCCGGTGGGCGTCATCGTCAGCCCGGCAACCGACCTGCAGGCCCTGGCCGGCTACATCGAGGCGGCGCGCACACCCGGCGCCCAGCGGCCCACCTTCGCCTCGGTACACGGGCCCCGCGAGCAACCGGCTACCCAGGTGCACGCGAGCGACCTCACCCTGGACAAGTTCATCGACGCCGCCACCCTGGCGGCAGCCCCGAACCTGCCGGCCCCGAACGGCCAGGTGCGCACCGTGCTCCTGACCGGCGCCACCGGCTTCTTGGGTCGCTACCTGGCGCTGGAATGGCTCGAGCGCATGGACCTGGTCGACGGCAAGCTGATCTGCCTGGTCCGGGCCAAGTCCGACGCCCAAGCGCGGGCCCGGCTGGACAAGACGTTCGACAGCGGCGATCCGGAGCTGCTGCGGCACTACCAAGACCTGGCATCCGATCACCTCGAGGTGATCGCCGGCGACAAGGGCGATGCCGACCTAGGCCTGGACCGCCCGACGTGGCAGCGGCTGGCCGACACAGTCGACTTGATCGTCGACCCCGCGGCCCTGGTCAACCACGTGCTGCCGTACCGCCAGCTGTTCGGCCCCAACGCACTGGGCACCGCCGAGTTGCTTCGGCTGGCACTGACCGGCAAGCGCAAGCCATACATCTACACCTCGACGATCGCGGTGGGCGACCAGATCCCGCCGGCGGCCTTCACCGAGGACGCCGACATCCGGGTCGTCAGCGCTACCCGCAACGTCGACGACAGCTACGCCAACGGCTATGCGAACAGCAAGTGGGCCGGAGAAGTGCTGTTGCGCGAGGCCCACGAGCTGTGCGGGCTGCCGGTCGCGGTGTTCCGCTGCGACATGATCCTGGCCGACACCACCTATGCCGGTCAGCTCAACGTGCCGGACATGTTCACCCGGCTGATGCTGAGCCTGGCGGCCACCGGTATCGCGCCGGATTCCTTCTACCAGCAAGACACCGCCGGCCACCGGCAACGCGCCCACTATGACGGTCTGCCTGTCGAATTCATCGCCGAGGCAATCTCGGTGCTAGGCACCCAAAGCGGCGAAGGGTTCCACACCTATCACGTGATGAACCCCTACGACGACGGCATCGGGTTGGACGAGTTCGTCGACTGGCTCAATGACGCCGGTTGCTCCATCCAACGGATTGGCGACTACGGCGAGTGGCTGCACCGGTTCGAGACTTCGCTGCGCGCCCTGCCGGACCGGCAGCGCCACAGTTCACTACTGCCGCTATTGCACAACTACCGGCAGCCCGACCAGCCGGTGTGCGGATCGACGGCGCCCACCGACCGGTTCCGAGCCGCCGTCCAGGAAGCGAAGATCGGCCCCGATAAAGACATTCCGCACATCTGCGCGCCGATCATCGCCAAGTACGTCAGCGACCTGCGACTACTCGGGCTGCTCTGACACCGGACCATCGGCAAAGCAGGCCCGGTGCGCCCGAATAGCTATGCCGTGTCGCGGTGACCGGCCGACGCGCCGGCACGCTGGCGGCGGAACAGGCCGCCCAGCCGGTGCCGTAGCGAGGTGCCCGACGCCGCTTCCGCGGGCGCCACCCGTTCTGCCGGCGCCTCTGGTTCCGGCTGCGCCTGCGGTTCTGGCTGCGCCTGCGGTTCTGGCTGCGCCTCCGGCTCCGGCTGCGCTTCGGTTTCCGCGTCCGCTGACGGTTCCGGTGCCGCATGCCTGACCGGTATCGATTCGGCGGGCTCTGCGGGCGCTACCGATTCCGCGGGTTGGACATCACGCGCCAACCGAGCCACCAGGCGGGCCAACACAGCCCCGCCCAGGAACACGATCAGCACACCCAGGCCCGAGAAGTACGACACCTCGAGCAGGGCTCGTTTGAAGTCCGTTGCCGCAACCGGATCGCCGACAGTTCCGATGCGCAGCACGGGGGCGAACGAGCCGCCGACCACGAACCAGGCACCGGCGAGCACCGCCAGCCAACCGCCAAACATCGCGTTGACGCGATTTCTGGAACCGATCAGCAGCAGACCGCCTGCCACAGTGGCGATTCCGGGCAACACTTCAAGCCAGCCCCGAACCGCGGTCCACACCCATTGCTGACCGGGCGTATAGGCGAAATTGAAGTAGGGACCGACGAACGGTATCAGCGCACCCCAGGCGCCCAGGATGATGAGCAGCAATCCGCTCACCGCGCCGCGGGAGCGTGGCATCCACAACCTGCTGGGACGGTCGCTTTCCGCGCTCTTCATAACAAACATCTCCTCGGTAGACACCGGATACACCGGCATCGACTGAGTACCCGAAGAGCGCGGCAATGTAACCCAGGTCACTGCGTACAGATCGGATCCGCCGATATTGCTCATCCGTCGCTGGTACGCGGGTAATGTGTGCCAAATCACTTTTACGGAGGGTTCTGATGTCGTTCCTTATCGCAACTCCGGAGATGCTGGCGACGGCGGCGCAGCAGGTGGCGAGCATCGGTACGTCGCTCGGCACGGCAAACGCGGCCGCGGCAACCTCAACAACCGGGATGCTGGCGGCCGGTGCCGATGAGGTGTCGGTGGCCATTACGTCGCTGTTCAGTGCCTACGCCGGGCAGTATCAGGCGCTGAGCGCTCAGGCCGCGCAGTTTCATCAGAGTTTTGTGCAAGCGTTGACCGCTGCCGGTGGGGCGTATGCGGGTGCGGAGGCGGCCAACGCTGCCCAAGCGTTGGAGAGCGGCATTTTGGGTGTGGTGAACGCGCCCACTCAGGCGTTGTTCGGGCGTCCGCTGATCGGCAACGGCGCGAACGGGACCGCGGCAAGTCCCAACGGCGGCGCCGGTGGGATTTTGTATGGCAACGGCGGCAACGGCTTTAGCTTCACCAGCGGGGTCGCCAGCGAGAACGGCGGAAGTGGTGGATCCGCGGGTTTGGTCGGCAACGGCGGGGCCGGCGGGAACGGCTTTATGGGTGGGGCCGGCGGTGCCGGCGGCACCGGGGGGTGGCTGGTCGGCAGCGGCGGGGCCGGCGGCGCCGGTGGTTCAGTGCTCGCTGGTCCGGGTGGTGCTGGTGGGGCTGGCGGAAATGCCCCATTGTTCGGCTGGGGCGGCAACGGCGGCGCTGGAGGTAACGCTCCCGGTCCCGGTTCAACCGGCGGGGACGGCGGGGCCGGCGGCGCCAGCGGCGCATTCGGACTCGCGGGTGCCGGCGGGGCCGGCGGGTCGGGCACGACCGGCGGCGCCGGGGGCGCCGGCGGCGTCGGAAACGGCCTGTTCGCTGGCGTGGGCGGCGCGGGGGGCGTCGGCGGACTGGGCGTCGATGCCGGTGGCGCCGGCGGCGCCGGCGGCGCCGGCGGCGGTTACCTCTTCGGCCTCGGTGGGGGCGGTGGCGCCGGTGGCGCCGCGACGGGTGCCGCCGGCGTGGGCGGTGCCGGTGGCGCCGGCGGTGAAGGCGCCGGCGTGTTCGGCCTCGGCCAGGCGGGAGCCGGCGGCATTGGTGGTGGCAGCGACAGCGGCGAAGGCGGTGCGGGTGGCCAGGGCGGCATCGGCGCCGCGCTCGTCGGTCTGGGCGTCGGCGGTTTCGGCGGCCTGGGCGGCGTCGGCAACACCGGCGGCGTGGGCGGTGCGGGCGGTCAAGGTGCCGTGCTGGTCGGCCTGGGCGCCGGCGGTCTCGGCGGTGTCGGCGGCTTCGGCCTCACCACCGGCGGCGCGGGCGGTGCGGGCGGTCAAGGTGCCGCGCTCGTCGGCCCGAGCATCGGCGGCGCCGGCGGTGTTGGCGGCGACAGTGTCGCTGGAGCGGGCGGCAAGGGCGGCGCCGGCGGCGACGCTGGCGGCCTCATCAGCATCGGGTACGGCGGCAATGGCGGCAACGGTGGCGTCGGCGTCTTGGCTGCCGACGGCGGCGACGGCGGCAACATCGGGTTAGTTAACGACGGCTCCTTCGTCCCGGCATTGTTCGGTTTCGGCGGCAACGGCGGCAACGGCGTCAACGGTGGAGTTGGCGGCACCGGCGGCAGCGGCGGCATTTTGGCCGGCGCCAACGGGACGAACGGATCGCCCTAGCCGGATGGGTGTTTGGTAAGGCCGCCGGCCACTACTCGAACAGCCCCGGTTGGCTGACCCCGACCGGTGGAGTCAAGCCCAGGTGCGTCCAGGCCTGCGCGGTGGCCACCCGGCCGCGCGGGGTGCGGGCCACCATACCGGCACGCACCAGGAACGGCTCGCACACCTCCTCCACGGTGGCGGCCTCCTCCCCCACCGCCACCGCCAGCGTCGAAACCCCGACCGGCCCGCCACCGAAGCTGCGGGTCAGCGCCGACAGCACCGCCCGGTCCAGCCGGTCCAGACCGAGTTCGTCGACGTCGTAGACCTCCAGCGCGGACTTGGCGACGTCACGGGTGATGACGCCGTCGGCACGCACCTCGGCGAAGTCACGAACCCGGCGCAGCAACCGGTTGGCGATCCGCGGCGTCCCCCGCGAGCGTCGGGCAATCTCGGCGCCGGCTTCGCCGCCCAGCTCGATGCCGAGAATGCCGGCGGAACGGGCCAGCACCCGCTCCAGCTCGGCGGGTTCGTAGAAATCCATGTGCGCGGTGAAGCCGAACCGGTCGCGCAGCGGGCCGGTCAGCGCGCCGGACCGGGTGGTCGCCCCGACCAGGGTAAAGGGCGCGACGTCCAGCGGAATCGACGTCGCCCCAGGGCCCTTGCCGACGACCACGTCCACCCGGAAGTCCTCCATGGCCAGGTAGAGCATCTCCTCGGCTGGTCGCGCGATGCGATGGATCTCGTCGATGAACAGCACGTCGTGTTCGACCAGGTTGGACAGCATCGCGGCCAGGTCGCCCGCGCGTTCCAGCGCGGGCCCCGACGTCACCCGCAACGACGACCCGAGCTCGGCGGCGATGATCATCGCCAGCGACGTCTTGCCCAGGCCCGGTGGCCCGGACAGCAGAATGTGATCCGGCGTGCTGCCGCGGTTTTTGGCTCCCTCGATGACCAGCTGCAGCTGTTCGCGCACCCGGGGCTGGCCGATGAACTCACGCAACGAGCGGGGCCGCAGGCTGACGTCGATGTCGCCTTCGCCGACGGTGAGCGCGGGCGAGACGTCGCGCTCCGCCGGCTCGTCAGTCATCGGGCCTTCCCCAGCAGCGACAAAGCGGCCCGCAGGGCGCCCGACGTTGTCGCATCGTGGCTCCCGGCCAGTACCTTGTCGGTGGCTTCCTCGGCCTGTTTGGCCGCAAAACCGAGGCCGACCAGCGCCTCCACCACGGGACTGCGCACCGCGTGGCCATTGACCGCGGGTGCTCCGGCGGCTGCGCCGGCTGGGCCGACCTTGTCGCGCAACTCCAGCACCATCCGTTCGGCGCCGCGTTTCCCGATGCCGGGCACCCGGGTCAGTGCCCCGACGTCGCCGTCGGCCAGCGCCTGCCGCAGCGCCGCAGCGTCGTGCACGGCCAGCGTCGCCATCGCCAGCCGCGGCCCGACGCCGGAGACCGACAGCAGCGTCAGGAACAGGTCACGGGTTTCCCCGTCGCAGAAGCCATACAGCGTCATCGAATCCTCGCGGACAATCATCGCGGTGGTCAGCCGGGCCTCGGTGCCGTGGCGCAGCGTCGCCAGCGTCGACGGCGTCGCATTCACCCGATAGCCGACACCCGCCG
Organism: Mycobacterium decipiens; assembly: GCF_963853665.1. NCBI lineage: Bacteria > Bacillati > Actinomycetota > Actinomycetes > Mycobacteriales > Mycobacteriaceae > Mycobacterium > Mycobacterium decipiens. The sequence goes on along the minus strand of NZ_OY970459.1, from coordinate 1,992,497 downwards.
CCTCGACCACCACGTGATCGAGCGCCACCTCGAGGACCTCGCCGCGGACCGAGGCGATCATCGGGCGGCCTTCAGCTTGGCCGCATAGTTGCGGCGCTGCTGCGCGGCCAGCGCTTCGGCTTTGGCCATCCGGGCGATCATCGGCGCCCGCCAGCAGTGGCAGATCGCCAGGGCCAGCGCGTCGGCCGCGTCGGCCGGCGTCGGTTTGGCTTGCAGCGCAAGGATTCTGGTAACCATCGCAGTGACCTGCCCCTTGTCCGCGGCACCGTTGCCGGTAACCGCTGCCTTGACCTCGCTGGGGGTATGAAAGTGCACATCGACACCGCGCCTGGCCGCCGCCAGGGCGATGACGCCGCCGGCCTGGGCGGTGCCCATCACCGTCGTGACGTTCAGCTGGGAGAACACCCGCTCGATGGCCACCACGTCGGGATGGTGGGTGTCCAGCCAATGCTCGACGGCATCGCTAATGGCCAGCAGTCGCTCCGACAGGGCCGCGTCCGACGGGGTGCGCACCACATCGACGTCCAGCGCGGTGAGCTGCCGACCGCGCCCGCTCTCGATAAGCGACAGCCCGCATCGGGTCAACCCGGGATCGACACCCATCACCCGCACCGCATGCTCCCTCAGGCGTTTCCGAACAACCGTTCGATACGGTAGCGGATCCCACCGACATCGCCGCGCAGGACACGCGCGGTTTGATCGATCACCTCGCCGAGCACCACCTCAGGTGGTTGTGACATCGGCCGGCACGACAGGCGGCGACGGGGCCAGCTACCCCAGATCGCAGACCGCCCGTCCGGCCCGCCGGACCTGCGGGTGGCACCGCCACCTCGGATAATCCGCTGGCACCGCGGGACCGTTGTGACACCAGGAGCAATCAAAGCTGTTACCTTAACCGCACCATCGATATTCCGCCGATCGACCAACCGCGGCGCAGTAGGCGGTACGAGAGGGTGCGTGTGGGAAGTCTGCTGGTTGTGCTCGCGGTGGCGCTGTTCATCGCCGCCATCATCGTTCTCGTCGTCGCCCTCCGGCGGCCCAAGACAGCACCCGAGCCGGGTGGTCGCCGGGATCCGCTCGCCTTCAACGCCATGCCGCAGTTCGGGCCGCGCCAGCTCGGCCCCGGTGCGGTTGTCAGCTACGGCGGCATCGACTACGTGGTACGCGGATCGGTCACCTTTCGCGAGGGTCCCTTCGTGTGGTGGGAGCATCTGTTGGAAGGCGGCGACCAGCCGGTCTGGTTCAGCGTGGAAGAGGACGACGGGCGCCTTGAACTTGCGATGTGGGCGAAACGCGCCGATCTTGACTTGCAGCCCGGTGGCCAGCACGTGGTCGACGAGGTGACGTATCGGCAGACCGAGCGTGGTCGGGCCGGGTACACCACCGAAGGCACCACGGGCCTGCCGGCGGGCGGCGACATGGACTACGTCGACTGCACCAACGCCGACGAGTCCGCGCTGCTGTCGTTCGAGCGCTGGGCGCCGAACATGCCCTGGGAGGTGGCCACCGGCAAGCCCGTGCTGCCCGGCGAGCTCACCGTCTACCCCGCGCCCCCCGCCTCGGCGTAGGACCCAGAGGACCAGATCGGTGCCGCTTCATCAGCTCGCCGTAACCCCGGCCGACGTATCAGGGGAACGGCTTGGTCTGGCGCTCAACGTGCCCGCGCCGCGGCCACTGGCCACCTGTCGACTGGCCCACCCGGTTGGTGGCCTCTTGCAGCTCGGCGTTCTGAGCGCATCACACGTCGTCACGGTCGAGCATCCCACCGGCGGCTTCTCCGAACAGGTGTCCTGCACCGCTCGCAGCCACGGGGGCGAACTGCCCGAGCGCACCGAAGCACCCGGCTATGACCTGCAATCCCGCACCCACACCCACGACGAGGTGACGTTTCGCCGGCTCGCGCGCGACCTTCGCGAACGCTGTGCTCTGGAAACCGGGTGGCTCGGCGGCGTGTTTCCCGGTGACGACGCCGCGTTGACCGCGCTGGCCGCCGAACCCTATTTGACCGGCTGGCGTTGGCGGACGTGGCACCTGTACCCGAGTGCATCCGGCGGGACGGTGGTCCATACGGCGAGCCGGTGGCGGCCATGAGCCGCAACCGGCTGTTCGGGGTTGCCGCCGTGCTTGCGGTCGCCGCCACGGTGTCCCTGATTTCCGGAATTACGTTGCTTAACAGGGATGTCGGCTCCTACATCGCGTCGCACTATCGCGAGGAATCCCGCGATGTGAACGGAACGCGTTATCTGTGCACCGGATCGCCAAAACAGGTGGCCGACACGCTCGCCAAGTACCGGGCCCCCGCGGCGCGCGCGTCCTACGGCGACACCGAGTACCTGCGCTACCGCAACAACATCGTGTCCGTCGGCCCGGACGGCACCTATCCGTGCGTTATCCGCGTCGAACACTTGAGCGCGGGATACAACCACGGCGCGTATATCTTCCTCGGCCCCGGGTTTACCCCCGGGTCGCCGTCGGGCGGTTCGGGGGGCAGCCCCGGCGGCCCGGGCGGAAGCAAGTAAGGCCGGAACGCAAAGGAGACAGTCATGCACCAGGCCAGGTACCAGGCCGGAGTCGATTTCGGGACCGTCAGCCTTACGCCGATCCTGCACGGAGTGGTGGCCACCGTGTTGTACTTCTTGGTCGGCGCCGCCGTGCTGGTCGCGGGCTTCGTGATGGTCAACCTGTTGACCCCGGGCGATCTGCGTCGCCTGGTGTTCATCGACCGGCGCCCCAACGCCGTCGTGCTGGCCTCGGCGATGTATGTGGCGCTGGCCATCGTCATCATCGCCGCCATCTACGCCAGCTCCAACCAGTTGGCACAGGGGCTGATCGGCGTGGCGGTGTACGGGCTCGTCGGCGTCGCACTGCAGGGGGTGGCGTTGGTGATCCTGGAAATTGCGGTGCCGGGTCGGTTCCGTGAGCACATCGACGCGCCGGCGCTGCATCCGGCGGCGTTCGCCACGGCGGTAATGCTGCTGGCCGTAGCAGGGGTGATTGCCGCCGCGTTGTCATGACAGCCACGGATCACGCACCGGCGCTGGCCCGCGCCACGGAGTCGTCCGGGCGCTGGCGGGCGCTGCTGCTGGCCGCCGTCGCGGCCTGCGCGGCATGCGGTCTCATTTACGAGCTCGCGCTGCTGACGCTGTCGACCAGCCTCAACGGCGGCGGGATCGTCGCAACGTCCCTGATCGTCGCGGGTTACATTGCCGCACTGGGCTTGGGCGCCTTGCTGGTCAAGCCGCTGCTGGCGCACGCGGCGGTCGCGTTCATCGCCGTCGAGGCGCTGCTGGGCATCATCGGCGGGTTGTCCGCGGCGGCGCTGTATGTGGCGTTTGCCTTCATCGACGGGTCGACGTTGGTGTTGGCCGTGGGGACGGCTTTGATCGGCGGGTTGGTCGGCGCCGAGGTTCCGCTGCTGATGACGCTCTTGCAGCGGGGCCGGGTGGCGGGCGCCGCCGACGCGGGCCGCACCCTGGCCAACCTCAACGCCGCCGACTACCTCGGCGCGTTGGTCGGCGGGCTGGTCTGGCCGTTCGTCCTGCTGCCGCAGCTGGGAATGATCCGCGGCGCGGCGGCCACCGGCATGGTCAACCTGGTAGCCGCGGCCATCGTGTCCATCTTCTTGCTACGACGCATCGTGTCCACCCGGCAGCTGGTCACCGCCCTGTGCGCGCTTTCTACCGCGCTCGGGCTGCTGATCACCCTGCTGGTGCGTGCGCACGACATCGAAACCACCAGCCGCCAACAGCTCTACGCCGACCCGATCATCGCCTACCGGCACAGCACCTACCAAGAGATCGTCGTCACCCGCCGCGGCGAGGACCTGCGCCTGTACCTGGACGGGGGTCTGCAGTTCTCCACCCGCGACGAGTACCGCTACACCGAAAGCCTGGTCTACCCCGCGTTGCGGGACGGCGCCCGCTCGGTGCTGGTGCTCGGCGGCGGCGACGGCCTGGCGGCCCACGAGCTGCTACGGCAGCCCGGTGTGCAACAGATCGTGCAGGTCGAACTCGACCCGGCGGTGATCGAGCTGGCCCGCACCACCATGCGCGAGGCCAACGGCGGGTCGCTGGATGACCCGCGCGTGCACGTGGTGATCGACGATGCGATGAGCTGGCTGCGCGGCACCGGGGTCGGCCGCTTCGACGCCGTCATCGTCGACCTGCCCGATCCCGACACCCCCGCGTTGGGCCGGCTGTATTCCACCGAGTTCTACGCGCTGGCGTCTCGTGCGCTTGCTCCTGGGGGGCTCCTGGTGGCGCAGGCGGGCAGCCCGTATTCCACCCCGACCGCGTTCTGGCGCACGATCTCGACGATTCAATCCGCCGGCTACGCCGTCACCCCCTACCACGTGCATGTGCCCACCTTCGGCGACTGGGGATTCGCCCTGGCGAGCCGCGGCGACACCGCGCCCCCGGCTGCTCTTCCGGGTGACGCACCGCCACTACGGTTCCTCGACCAGCAAGTACTGGACGCCGCCACGGTGTTCTCCGGCGACATCGCACCCCGCACGCTGGTGCCCTCGACGCTGGAGCATCCGCGCATTGTCGAGGACATGCGCCACGGGTGGGACTAGAACGGCTCTCCGACCCAGAGCACCGCACCCAAACCTCACTCCTCGTCGAGCGCCGCCAGCACTTCGTCGGACACCTCGACGTTGGTCCACACGTTCTGCACGTCGTCACTGTCCTCCAGCGCGTCGACGAGCTTGAACACTTTTCGTGCGCCGTCCAGGTCGACGGGCACGCTCACCGAGGGCTGAAAGCTGGCCTCGGCCGATTCGTAGTCGATGCCCGCGTCCTGCAGAGCGGTGCGGACCCCGACCAGTTCAGCAGGCTCGGAGATGACCTCGAAACTGTCGCCCAGGTCGTTGACGTCCTCGGCGCCGGCGTCCAGGACGGCCGTCAGCACATCGTCTTCGCTCCGGCCGTTCTTTTCCAGGGTCACCACACCCTTGCGGGTGAACAGGTAGGACACCGAGCCCGGGTCGGCCATGGTGCCGCCATTGCGCGTCATAGCCACTCGCACCTCGCTGGCAGCGCGGTTGCGGTTGTCGGTCAGACACTCGATCAGCACGGCCACGCCGTTGGGCGCGTATCCCTCGTACATGATGGTCTGCCAGTCAGCGCCACCGGCTTCCTCGCCCGCGCCGCGCTTGCGGGCTCGCTCGATGTTCTCATTGGGAACCGAACTCTTCTTCGCCTTCTGAATCGCGTCGTAGAGCGTAGGGTTGCCGGCCGGATCACCGCCGCCGACACGGGCCGCCACCTCGATGTTCTTGATCAGCCGGGCGAACATCTTGCCGCGGCGGGCGTCGACGACGGCCTTCTTGTGCTTGGTGGTGGCCCACTTGGAATGGCCGCTCATCGCAGTGTTTTACCTTTTCTTTTGCCTTCTGGTGCTCGACAAGTTCGCCAGACGAGTCTACGTGGACGCCTCGTCGCGCCGAGCGTCACGCCAGCGTGACGGCCAGGTGTCACGCATTCCCGTTGACGATGTCGACGAACAACTGATGAATCCGGCGATCGCCGGTCATCTCCGGGTGAAAGGCCGTCGCGAGCACGGCGCCCTGTCGCACCGCCACGACGTGTCCCGCGGCCCGGGCCAGCACCTGCACCTCGTCGCCGACCCGTTCCACCCAGGGCGCCCGGATGAACACTGCGCGCACCGGATCGTCCAGACCCACAAACGCGATATCGCCCTCAAACGAGTCGACCTGACGTCCAAAAGCGTTGCGCCGCACCGTCATATCCATCGCCCGCAGCGGCAGCGCCGCACGGCCGTTGGCACCGGCGTCCAGGATCTCGCTGGCCAGCAGAATCATGCCGGCGCACGAACCGTAGGCCGGCAGCCCGTCGGCCAGCCGCGCCCGCAGCGGTTCCAGCAGGCCAAAGTCGAGCAGCAGGTGGCTCATGGTGGTGGATTCCCCACCCGGAATGACCAGCGCGTCCACCGCGTCAAGTTCGTCGCGGCGCCGCACCGTCATCGGCTCCGCCCCGGATTCGCGCAGCGCCGCCAGGTGCTCCCGGGTGTCGCCCTGCAGCGCCAGTACCCCGACCCTCGGAAAGGTCACAGCCCGCTCACTGCCCAGCCGACTGGTACCCGCGCCGATAGCGGGTCAGCCCCTCCTGCATGACCGCCGCGACCATTTCACCGGACTGTTTGAATATCTCGCCCTTGGTGAGCGCGCGACCACCGCTGGCCGACGGCGACGATTGGTCGTAGAGCAACCACTCGTCGGCACGGAAGGCTCGCATAAACCACATGGCATGGTCCAGCGATGCCACCTGCAGATGCTCCCGCACATCGAGGTGGGTGACCTGCGCCGATCCCAGTAGCGTGAGATCGCTCATGTAGGCGAGCGCGCAGATGTGCAGCACCGGGTCGTCGGGCAGCGGGTCGCGGTGCCGAAACCACACCTGCTGCTGGGAAGCCTTGCCGGGCAAAAGCTGCAGGCGCTCGCGGGGCACGATGCAGATGTCCCATTCCTCGAACTGCCGGAATCCCGCGTCGTCGAAGACCCTGATCGAGTTCAACCCCGGCAGGCCGTCGGGTGGCGGCGCCGCCGGCATGGCGTCCTGATGGGTGATGCCGTCCTGCTCACTCTGGAACGACGCCGCCATGCTGAAGATGGTTTCCCCGTGCTGGATGGCGTCGACCCGCCTGGTGCAGAATGATCCGCCGTCCCGGATGCGCTCGACGAGAAATACCGTGCGCTCCTTGGCATCTCCGGGCCGCAGAAAATAGCCATGCAGCGAGTGAACCGAATACCGCGGGTCGACGGTGCGCACCGCCGACACCAGCGACTGCCCGGCCACATGACCACCGAAGGTGCGCTGCAGGAAACCCGATTCGGGGCTGAACACGCTTCCTCGGTAGATGTTGACCTCGAGTTGCTCGAGATCAAGGATCTCTTCGATCGACACGCTATGACCGTCTGCTCTTCGCGCGAGCCCTCATCGCCGTTCTTACCAGCCGCGCTCGGCGAGCCGGTGGCCGACGGCGATCTCGTCCACGTTGATCCCCACCATCGCCTCGCCGAGCCCGCGCGACACCTTGGCCAGCACATCGGGGTCGTCGTAGAACGTGGTGGCCTTGACGATCGCCGCCGCGCGCTGCGCGGGATCACCGGACTTGAAGATGCCGGAACCCACGAAGACGCCCTCGGCGCCCAGCTGCATCATCATCGCCGCGTCCGCCGGTGTGGCGATGCCCCCGGCGGTGAACAGCGTGACCGGCAGCTTGCCCGCCCGAGCCACCTCGGCGACGAGTTCGTAGGGCGCCTGCAATTCCTTTGCCGCGACGAACAACTCGTCCGCCGACATCGACGTCAACCGGCGGATCTCGCCGCCGATGGCCCGCATGTGCGTGGTCGCGTTGGAGACGTCACCGGTACCTGCCTCGCCCTTCGACCGGATCATCGCCGCCCCCTCGTTGATGCGCCGCAGCGCCTCCCCGAGATTGGTCGCCCCACACACGAACGGCACGGTGAAGTTCCACTTGTCGATGTGGTGGGTGTAGTCGGCGGGAGTCAGCACCTCGGACTCGTCGATGTAGTCCACGCCCAGTGTCTGCAGGATCTGCGCCTCGACGAAATGGCCGATGCGCACCTTCGCCATCACCGGGACCGTGACCGCGGAGATGATGCCCTCGATCATGTCGAGATCGCTCATCCGCGACACCCCACCCTGGGCGCGGATATCGGCGGGCACTCGTTCCAGCGCCATTACCGCGACCGCACCGGCGCCCTCGGCAATGCGGGCCTGCTCCGGGGTGACAACGTCCATGATGACGCCGCCCTTGAGCATCTCCGCCATGCCGCGCTTGACCCGCGCCGTACCGGTGGCCGGGTTACCTGCAGGATCCATGGGTGCCTCCTCTGATCCCCACTACGATACGACCGCAGCCACGCTCGCCCGGTAGCTACTCCGGGGGATGGCCGGTCGCCGATTGGTAGATTACGAATCTCTCCCCCGTCGAGCACCGGAGGCCCAGATGGACGATAACGCCCAGATGGTCGACATCGATGGAGACCAATTAGCACGGATGCGTGGCGAATACGGACCGGAGAAGGATGGCTGCGGCGACCTGGACTTCGACTGGCTCGACGACGGCTGGCTGGCGTTGCTTCGCCGGTGGATGAATGATGCACAGCGCGCCGGGGTGATGGAACCGAACGCCATGGTGCTGGCCACTGTCGACGACGGGAAACCGGTGAGCCGTTCGGTGCTTTGCAAGATATTGGACGAGTCGGGTGTCGCGTTCTTTACCAGCTATACGTCGGCCAAGGGCGAGCAGCTCGCCGCCACACCCTACGCGTCGGCGACCTTTCCCTGGTACGAGCTGGGCCGCCAGGCGCACGTCCGAGGCCCAGTCAGCAAGGTCAGCACCGAGGAAACACTCGCCTACTGGTCCGTGCGCCCGCGAGGGGCGCAGCTGGGTGCGTGGGCATCACAGCAGTCCCGCCCGGTCGGTTCTCGCGCCCAGCTCGACGACCAGCTCGCCGAGGTGATCCGTCGCTTTGCCGACCAGGACCAGATCCCGGTGCCGCCAGGATGGGGCGGCTACCGCATCGCCCCGGAAATCGTGGAATTTTGGCAAGGCCGGGAAAACCGCCTGCACAACCGAATCCGCATTACCCATGGCCGGCTGGAACGGTTGCAACCCTGATCTTTGATAATTCGGCCCCGCCACGGGAAGTTTTGGTGGAACTGCACAGATCCTGACGGACCTGTCATAGAGTTTTTGCTACCGGAATCGCTCGGTGACCTATAACCACGGCTCATCGGGGATACCCGCCGCGGTGGTGGCCGACCGACCAGGGGCCAACCGAGAAAGAACGTAGCGATGAGTTTCGCCGTTTTGCCGCCGGAGGTGAATTCGGCGCGCATGTTTGCCGGTGCGGGCCTGGGCCCGATGCTGGCGGCGGCGACGGCCTGGGATGGGTTGGCCGAGGAGTTGCATACCGCGGCGAGTTCGTTTGCGTCGGTGACCGCAGGGCTGGCGGGCGGGGCATGGCAGGGTCCGGCATCGGTGGCGATGACGCGCGCCGCCGACCCCTACCTGGGGTGGTTGAGCACGGCGGCGAGTCAAGCTGAGCGGGCGGCCGGCCAGGCCCGGGGTGCGGCGAGCGCGTTCGAGGCGGCACTGGCGGCCACCATTCCCCCAGCGCTGGTCGCGGCCAACCGGACAGTGCTGGCGACGCTGGTGGCTGCCAACCTGCTGGGCCAGAACGCCCCGGCGATCGCGGCCGCCGAGGCCGAATATGAGCAGATCTGGGCCCAGGACGTGGTCGCGATGTGGGGCTATCACACCTGGGCTTCGGCGCTGGCCACCCAGTTGACGCCCTGGCAACAGTCGCTGACAAGCCTGGCAGGCCAGTTGGCCAGCGCGTACACCGGCGCCGGGCTCCCCACCAACGTAGGCATTTTGAACATCGGCGCCTTCAACCTAGGCAACGAAAACACCGGCAACTACAACATCGGCTTTGAGAACACCGGAAACGGCAACGTCGGCATCGGGAACACCGGAAACAACAACATCGGTTTCCTGAACGTCGGCAGCGGCAACATTGGCATCGGGAACACGGGATTCGGGATGCTGGGCATCGGAAAACCCGGCGACGGGAACATCGGGGGCATAATCACCGCCAACGACCTGCTGGCCATCACCAACCTGTACGCCAACTTGATCTTGGCCGATCCCGAGTCAACCCTCGGCCAGGCGGCCACCGCGTTGATCTTGGGCGGCACCAGTTTCAGCCCGCTGCCCGAGCCGGAGTACATCGCGGAGGTCGAGCCGCTCTACCTCCCCGGTTTCCCCGGGTTTACCCCGCAATTCCTGGTTACGCCGTCGAAGCTATTTCCGTTTACCGGCCTGGATAGCCTGACCTTCGACACGTCGGTAGGTCTGGGGGCGGCAAACCTGCATGCCGCGATCATGACGCAATACCAGGCGGGATACGACACCGTCGTTTTCGCCACCTCCCAGAGCGCGACGGTAGCCACCCTGGTAATGCGGCAGCTCATGTCGCTGCCTGCCGACATGCGGCCAGGTCCGGATGACCTGTTTTTCACGCTGACCGGTAACCCAAATCGGCCCGACGGCGGCTTTCTCTCGCGCTTCGCCGGTCAGTACATCAAGGAAATCGGTTTCACGTTTTTCGGCGCGACTCCGGCCGATGCCTACCCGACCACCGATTACGCAATCCAATATGACGCGGCCGCCGACTTCCCGCTGTATCCGCTCAATTTTTTTGCGACCGCTAACGCGATCGCGGGCTTCCTTTTGCTGCACCCCTTGTACACCGACCTCACGCCGGCCCAGCTTGCCGCGGGTGTGGTCCAGCCGGTGTCGCCGCAGTCGCTAACTACCTACATCCTGATTCCCTCGGAGGATCTGCCGCTGCTGTATCCGCTGCGCGCCATCCCCGTGCTGGGAGACCCGCTGGCCGACCTCATCCAGCCGAACTTGCGAGTGCTCGTCGAGTTGGGCTACGAGCGCACCGCCTATCAGGATGTGCCTAGGCCGTTCGGGCTGTTTCCGGACGTCGATTGGGCCACGGTCGCCGCCGATCTGCAGCAGGGCGCCGTGCAGGGCGTCAACGACGCCCTGGCCGAACTGGGTTGGCCGCCGCCGATCCCGGCGTTGCCCCGATTTCCCTGAGAGTCTCAGCGAATGGGCTGGGGTACAGAGGCATCGCGCGCGGCCTCGTTGTCCAGCGCGGCGTCCGCATGCCGGTTGGCCGCCGGCAACAGCTCGCCGAGTTGCACCGGATACACCAGCTCGCCGGACCCGACCAGCGCGGCGATATCGTTCGCGTCGCACCAGCGGGCGGCGTGCAGGTAGCGGCGTTCCAAATTGGTCCGCCCCGCGACGGACGGCTCGAACCGACGCGTCCGGTACACCAGGTAGAACTCCTCACTGTCAATCAGCGATCCGTTGAACTCAAAGACCTCGTCGCGGCGCCAGATAGGTCCGATCATGTCGGCCGGTGCGACCCGCAGACCGGTTTCTTCGGCCAGCTCGCGGGCGGCGGCCTGGGCCAACCGCTCACCCGGTCGCACTTCGCCCCCGACGGTGAACCACCATCGAGGCGCGGCCCCGTCCGGAAACGCCGGGTTCGCCGGATCCGAGCCGCACAGCAACAGCACGGCGCCGCGCTCATCCAGCAGCACCACCCGCGCGGAGGTGCGGTGGCGGGGCACACCCTGCTCGCCGTGCGCCAACGCGTGGGGCCGTTCGGCGATCTCAAAATAGGTTGGCAGCGTGGCGGTGCCGCCGAGCCGGAGCGCACGTACCAGCCGTCGCTCACCCAGGGCGAGGGTGTCGCGAACCGCGTCGTTGTGGAAGCGGCGCGCCAGCAGCACCCGGGCTTCCGCGTCGGCCAACTCGGCGATCAGGGCGGCCGGCAGAGACGCCGGATTGACCACCGCCAGCGCGGCCGAAAGCTCGTTTTCCGCATTCTCCCGCGCATGCCGGGGCGCACACTCCGCGGCGTCGGCCAGCGCGGCCAGCCTCCTGCCCGGGGCAGCACCGCCGTACGCATCGGTCGCGACCGCGCGCGCCACCACCGCGCGTCGGGCCAGCGCGCCGTCCAGCGACTGCCAGGACAGGTCATAGCGGACGTTTAACCGGTTCAGCCGGTTGGCCGTCTGATATCCCCATGCCCCGAACGCAATCAGCACAACGAGCAGCACCGCGCCGGCCACCAACAGCCACGTCATCAGCTGGCCACCTGAACCTTGGCGCCCGACCCGGCGACCGTCTCGTACACCCGCATGATCTGACTCGCCACCACCGACCAGTCATACCGGCGGACCGCCTCGAGACCGGCCGCCACATAGCGCTCCCGCAGCACGTCGTTCTCCAGCACCGCAACAAGGGCATCGGCCAGCGCGGCGGCCTGCAAATCCGGGGGTCCCACCGGCACCAGCCGCCCGACCTCGCCGTCGCGCAGCACACGCCGGAAGGCATCCAGGTCGCTGGCCACCACCGGAGTGCCGGCGGCCATCGCTTCGACCAACACGACGCCGAAACTCTCACCGCCGGTGTTTGGCGCACAGTAGACGTCGGCGCTACGCATCGCCGAGGCTTTGCCGGCATCGTCGACCTGGCCCAGGAAGCGCATGTGCGCTGCCAAACCGCCTGCCTGGCTACGCAACTGGTCCGCGTCACCACGGCCGACGATGAGCAGCTGCACGTCCGGAAATCGCCCCACCACCTTCGGCAGCGCGTCGAGCAACACCGCCATGCCCTTGCGGGGCTCGTCGTAGCGGCCCAAGAACAGCACCGTCTTACCCTGCCGCGGATACCCATCCAGCCGGGCCGCCGAGGCGAAGGAATCGACGTCCACCCCGTTGGGGATCTCCACAGCATCGGACCCCAGCGCCTCCATCTGCCAGCGCCGGGCCAGATCGGACACCGCGATCCGGCCGACGATCTTCTCGTGCATCGGCCGCAGGATGCCCTGAAACACCGTCAGCGTCAGCGACTTGGTGGTCGAGGTGTGAAACGTCGCCACGATCGGACCCGCAGCGATGTTGAGGGCCAGCATCGACAGGCTCGGGGCGTTCGGCTCGTGCAGATGCAGCACGTCGAAATCGCCTTCTGCAAGCCACTTTTTGACCTTGCGGTGAGTCGCCGGGCCGAATCGGAGCCGCGCCACCGAACCGTTGTAGGGAATCGGGACGGCCTTGCCCCCCGAGACGAAATAGTCGGGCAGCGAGGCGTGCGGCGAGGCCGGCGCGAGCACACTGACCGTGTGCCCGCGCGCTCGCATCACCTCGGCCAGCTGCAGCACATGGGACTGCACCCCGCCCGGGACGTCGAACGAGTACGGACAGACCATCCCGATCCGCATCAGGCTTTCCTCATTTGGACCTCAGTTGCGCCCGCCTGGCCTCGGACAGATCCGCCAGCCACTGCGGCTGCAGCATGTGCCAGTCCGCCGGGTGGGCGGCGATGTTCTGCGCGAATCGATCGGCCAGTGCCTGCGTGATGGCGACGACGTCAGCACTGGTGCAATCCAACGCCGGATACACCCGGAAGCCCCAGCCCCGACCCTCGAACCAGCAATGCGTGGGCAGCAGGGCCGCTCCGGTCTCGATCGCCAGCTTGGCCGGCCCCGCCGGCATCCGGGTGGGCGCGCCGAAGAAGTCGACCTCGACCCCGGTGCGGGTGAGGTCACGCTCGGCCATCAGACACACCACCCGGTTGTCCCGCAGCCGCTCGCAGAGAATCTCGAAAGGTGGCCGTTCGCCGCCGGACAGCGGCACCACCTCGAAGCCGAGGCCCTCGCGATAGTCGATGAAACGCCGGTACAGCGACTCGGGCTTGAGTCGCTCCGCGACGGTGGCGAAGGTGCCGTGCCGCTGCGCCAGCCACACCCCGGCCATATCCCAGTTGCCGCTGTGCGGCAATGCCAGCACGGCGCCGCGGCCCGCTGCCAACGCCGCATCCAGCTGGTCCAGCCCGCCGATCAGGTGGTCGAGCTGGCGGGCGATCGCACGGTGGTCCATCGTCGGCAACCGGAACACCTCCCGCCAATAACGGCCATAGGACGCCAGCGAGGCACGCATGAGTGCGCCCGGGACCGCGGCCGGCGGCACCCCCAGGACGCGGGCCAGGTTCTTGCGTAGCTGCTCGGGCCCGCCACGGCGGGCCGCATAACGCGCTCCGGCGTCAAATGCGTTGCGCGCGGCGAATTCCGGCATCGCTCGCACCGCCATCCAGCCGGCGGCATACGCCCAGTCGGTTGCGGTACCGGTGAGATATTCGCGCGGGCCTTCGGGCAGCCTCAGCCCCGCCTTCAGACCGGGCGCCGAGGGCATCACGGCTCGCTCTTTCCAGGAAGAGGAATGCGATCGGTCGCCCCGGGGGACGCCCACACCGTGTACAACCGCTGCCCACAAGTGATCACGCTGGCTACCGCCAGCAGCCACATCCCCACCGGCAATGCCGGCGGCCAGGCGACAAACGGGAATTGCGACACGCCGGCTCCGGTCAGCACGATGATCAACCGTTCCGGCCGTTCGATGATGCCGCCGCCACCGCGCAACCCGCTGGCCTCCGCCCGCGCCTTGATGTAGGAAATCACCTGCGAGGTGACCAGGCAGATCAACGTCGCGACCACCAGCAGCTCGTCGCGCATGTGAAACGCTATCCACCACAGCAGCCCGCAGAACACCGCGCCGTCGCTGATGCGATCACACGCGGCGTCCAGGACAGCGCCAAAGCGGGTGCCGCCCCCTCGTTGCCGGGCCATCGCCCCGTCGAGCATGTCGAACAGGACGAAGAACCAGACCACGCACGCGCCGGCGAACAGCTTGCCCATCGGGAACAGCGTCAGCGCCCCCGCCACCGACGCGGTGGTACCCACGATGGTCACGGCGTCCGGCGTGAGGCCGACCCCCAGCAGCGCCCTGGCGAGCGGGTTGGTGACCCGTGCGAACGCCGCCCGGGATAGGAACGGCACCTTGCTCATGAGTGGCGCTCTCCCCCGCCGACGGGCGGGGGTAGCGCCCACTGGTGGGAGCTCATTGTTGGCGAGCCCATTCGCTGGCCAGCAGCCGGCGGGTGTCGCGCAGCAACTGTGGGATCACCTTGGAGCCCCCGATGATGGTGATGAAGTTCGCGTCGCCGCCCCATCGCGGCACCACATGCACGTGCAGGTGCTCGGCCAGCGACCCGCCCGCCGATGTCCCCAGGTTCAGACCGACGTTGAAGCCGTGCGGCCGCGACACGTTCTTGATGACGCGAATCGCCTTCTGGGTGAACGCCATCAGCTCCGCACTTTCCGCGTCGGTGAGATCCTCCAGCTCCGATACCCGCCGATAGGGCACCACCATCAGGTGCCCGGGGTTGTACGGGTACAGGTTGAGCACGGCGTAGACCAGTTCGCCGCGAGCGACCACCAGCCCCTCTTCGTCGGACAGTTGCGGAATCTCGCTGAACGGCTGCGCCGAGTTGGCGTCGTCGCGTTTCAGCGGCGCCTCGGCCAGGTAGTTCATCCGGTACGGGGTCCACAATCGCTGCAGCTGGTCACGCTGGCCGACACCCCGATCGAAGATGGTGTCGTCCCCGCCGGCGGGATCCGCGCGCTGCTCGTCACCCACGGCTGGCCACTTTCACCAGTTCAGCTGTGGGAGCGTGGTTTGCGCGGTCCGCGATCCAACCCACAATGGCCGCGACCGCGTCGTCCCGGGGCACTCCGTTGATCTGCGTGCGGTCACCGAACCGGAAGCTCACCGCGCCGGCGGCCACGTCGCGGTCGCCGGCCAGCAACATGAACGGCACCTTCTGGTTGGTGTGATGGACGATCTTCTTGGCCATCCGATCGTCGCTGACGTCGACCTCGACCCGCACCCCGTGCGATTTCAGTCGCCTGGCAACCGCTTCCAGGTAGGCGATGTGCTCATCGGCGACCGGGATGCCCACCACCTGAACGGGCGCCAGCCATGCCGGGAACGCCCCCGCGTAGTGCTCGGTGAGGATGCCGAAGAACCGTTCGATTGACCCGAACAGCGCCCGGTGGATCATCACCGGCCGGTGCCGAGCCCCATCGCGGGCGGTGTACTCCAGCTCGAAGCGCTCCGGGAAGTTGAAGTCCACCTGGATGGTCGACATCTGCCAGCTGCGGCCCAGCGCGTCGCGCGCCTGCACCGAGATCTTCGGGCCGTAGAAGGCGGCGCCGCCGGGATCGGGAACCAGCTCAAGGCCCGACTCCCGGGCGACCTCGGCCAGTGCGGCAGTGGCCTCGTCCCAGACCTCTTCGGAGCCGACGAACTTGTCGGGGTCCTTGGTGGACAGCTCCAGGTAGAAGTCCTCGAGTCCATAGTCGCCGAGCAGGTCGAGGATGAACGTCAGCAGCGATGCCAGTTCGCCGTGCAGCTGCTCGCGGGTGCAGAAGATGTGCGCATCGTCCATGGTGAACCCGCGGGCGCGGGTCAGCCCATGCACCACACCGGACTTCTCGTAGCGGTACACCGTGCCGAACTCGAAGAGCCGCAACGGAAGCTCCCGATACGACCGCCCCCGCGCGGAGAAGATCAGCGTGTGCATCGGGCAGTTCATCGGCTTGAGGTAGTAGTCCTGGCCCGGCTTGCGCACCGTACCGTCGTCGTTGTGTTCGGCGTCGAGGTGCATCGGCGGGAACATGCCGTCGGCGTACCAGTCCAAGTGGCCCGAGGTGTGGAACAGCTGCGCCTTGGTGATGTGCGGGGTGTTGACGAATTCGTAGCCGGCCTCGATGTGCTTGCGCCGGGAGTACTCCTCCATCTCCCTGCGCACCACGCCACCCTTGGGATGAAAAACCGCCAAGCCGGAACCGATTTCGTCGGGGAAGCTGAACAGGTCCAGCTCGACACCCAGCTTGCGGTGGTCACGGCGTTGCGCCTCGGCGATCAACTCGAGGTGGTTCTCGAGGGCCTCCTGCGACTCCCACGCGGTGCCGTAGATGCGTTGCAGGCTGGCGTTGTTCTGGTTACCGCGCCAGTAGGCCGCCGAGCTGCGCGTGAGCTTGAACGCGGGGATGTGCTTGGTGGTCGGGATGTGCGGGCCGCGGCACAGGTCGCTCCAGACGCAGTCGCGGGTGCGCGAGTTGAGGTTGTCGTATGCGGTGAGCTCGTCACCGCCGACCTCCATGATCTCGGCGTCTCCGGACTTGTCGTCGACGAGTTCCAGCTTGTAGGGCTCGCTGGCCAGCTCGGCGCGGGCCTGGCCCTTGGATTGGTAGACCCGTCGCGAGAACAGTTGCCCGTCCTTGACGATCTGGCGCATCCGCTTTTCCAGCGCCGCCAGGTCCTCGGGGGTGAACGGTTCGGCGACGTCGAAGTCGTAGTAGAAGCCGTCGGTGATGGGTGGCCCGATGCCCAGCTTGGCCTGCGGGAAGAGATCTTGGACGGCTTGGGCCAACACGTGTGCGGTTGAATGCCGGATCACGCTGCGACCGTCCTCGGTGTTGGCGGCCACCGGAGTGACCTCGGCGTCAACGTCGGGAACCCAGCTCAAGTCGCGCAGCTTGCCGTCGGCGTCGCGGACCACCACGACCGCGTCGGACGCGCCGCGCCTCGGTAGCCCGGCCTCGCCGACCGCGGCCGCCGCGGTAGTCCCGGCAGGAACCCGGATCGGGGCTTGCGGCGACCGCACACCCGGCACAGCCGGGTGCCGCGGATCGCCGCCGTCTGCTCGGGAGGGGTGTGCGGGGGCGCTCATCGGGTCGGTCTCCAAGGCTTGGCTGGCTGCGGAAGGTCTGTGGGTCTATCGTCTGTGGGTCTATCTGGGGCGTATCGCATCGATCGCGACCATGCTATCGGGGTGGACCTCGACGAACCCAAGGCGATGCGCGCGCCTGCCGCGTTGAGTGAAACACCGATCTTTGGCCCCGCGCCTCAGGTGTGGCGAGCCGGACCGCGAACGTCAAATCGCCGCTACGGCGCCGATCACGCCGCGCGCTGGGACGGCGCGTCTGGGTGCGCGCCGCAGGCATCGGCACCCGGCATACCGACGCAGCGGGCCACCGACGCAGGCTTGGTCTCGCGTCGGCGCCGCCCGCTGCGGAGCTTTGTCAAACTAAACCGATTGCCCTCAACGTCATAAAAGAACCGCAGCACGCGGACCGGAAAGTATCCCAATAGCAGGATGAATATCGTCATCAGCGCGGCACCGCTGCTGACGCCGTGTGCTTTTGTCGTCCTAATATAGCGTGTGGCGTACCGATAGAAATCGCGGGGCGCGCATTCCACCCGTCGGCCCGACATTCCGGCAACTAACGCGGGCTCATACAGGATCTCAAAATTGTTTTTGAACAGCGTCACCGCAAGGTCGATGTCTTCGTGGAGCCGATCTTCCAGATCCAGCCGCGTGAGATGGCGCACCGCCCGCCACGCCGAGGCGCGCAGGGCCATGTTCGCCCCAAGCAGGAAGCGCTGGTCCTTCGCCTTGCGATGCATGCGCTGGCGAACGGTATCGTCGAGCTTGAAAACGGGCCCTCGCAGCGGCATGTCGTAGTACACGACCGGCCCCGTCGCCGCGTCGATGGCCGGGTCCGCAAAACACTGGCGAATGGTCGCAACCCAGTCATTGGCAACGATGGAGTCGGCGTCAATCCGGCCGATAACTTCACTGCGCGCGTCATCGAACCCACAGTTGCGCGTCGGAGCGATGCCTTGAAACGTGCTTTGCTCGAGGAGTCGAATATCTATGTGCGGGTTCTCCGCTTGAATCCGGCGCACTATCGATACGGTATCGTCGGTCGATTTATTGTTGACAACTATTATCTCGTCCGGTGCCGAAGTCTGGTCGATACATGATTCAAGGCATTTGGCGATGAACCGTTCTTCGTTGTAGGCGGGAATCACGATCGTCACCGACGAAAACGCGGATCCACCGGCGGACTGATCGGTCATCGGCCTCTCCACAGCGGCGGTGGCAGGCCGCGGGTCCACAGCAGCGTGGGATGACGATGGGGCGCCAGGCTAGCAGCATGCCAATTTAGTATACGTGTGCGTTCACTATAGGGGAGGTTGCTGCACCGCGCACGTTTTGTCGGTTACGGCTGGGCGGGCTTGAGCCGCACAAACAGCGCGTCGGCTTCGGTCAGCAGCGTGTCACCGTGGCTCAGCCGGCCCGACACGAAGATCTTGCGCCCATCGACCCGGTCGACGCCCGCGTCGATCTGCAGCTCTTTCTCGATCGGCACGATGTTGCGGTAGTTGATCTTGAGGTATGCGGTGCGCTGGCGGGGACTGCCAGTGAGCACCGAGGCCGCCAACCCGAGCACGGTGTCGAACAGCATTCCGAGGGCACCGCCGTGCACGGCACCGTTTCGCCCGAGATGAAACCGGGCGAAACGGGCCCAGCCCTGGATCCGGTCGGCGGCTCCCGCTACCGGTACCTTCTGGACCTTCATCGGGATGGTCAGGATGTTGCCCCGTACCGGCAGATCCATCCGGCGCCCGGACGGCGACTGCCATTCGTCGGCGTCGAACGGGCTGAGCAGCACGGACACCTTCTCAAGCAAGTCGGCGGCCTCGGTGATCACCTCATCGGGCGCGTCGACGGCACGAGCGTGATCCTGCAACCTTCTGACGCCATCGATGAACCTGCCGTAGTCGGGCCCGCCCTTGCGGGTCGGTTCGGGCGGGTTGAATCCGCCGCCAGGGTGTCGCACTACGTCGCCGGCCACCAGAACACCGTATTGGGTCCGGCCAAGAGTCACCTGTGCCCACCCTGCGCGCCCGGTGAGCTAGCGCCGCGCGCCGGCAGCCGCCAGGGTTTCGAACTCCTCGTCGGTCAGGACGATCTCGGCGGCGGCGACGTTCTCCTCCAGGTGCGCCACCCGCGACGTGCCCGGGATCGGCAACATGACCGGCGACCGCTTCAACAGCCAGGCCAGCGCCAGCTGCGACGGCGTCGCGTGGTGGGCGGCGGCGATCTGGTGCAGCGGGCCATCCGGGGCGGCCAGCGGTCCGGCGGCCAGCGGGAACCACGGAATGAAGCCGATGCCCCGGCTGGTCACCGCCTCCAGCAAGGGTTCTGCGGTGCGGGCGGTCAGGTTGTACCTGTTCTGCACCGACACGATCGGCGTGATCCGCTGGGCCGCGATGAGTTGATCGACGTCGATCTCGGACAAACCGATATGGCGGATCTTGCCTTCGTTTTGCAATGCCACCAGCTCACCCAGCTGATCGGCCAGCGGGAAGTTTGCGTCGATGCGGTGCAGCTGGAACAGGTCGATGGTGTCCACCCGCAGGCGCCGCAGGCTCATCTCGCATTCCTGGCGCAGGTAGCTCGGATTGCCCAGCGGGATCCACACGCCCGGGCCGGTACGGAGCAGCCCCGCCTTGGTCGCGATCACCAGCCCGGAATACGGATGTAGCGCCTCGGCGATGATCTCCTCGGACACGTAGGGGCCGTAGGAGTCGGCGGTATCAATGAAGTTGACACCGAGTTCGACGGCGCGCCGCAACACCCGGATGGCTTCGTCGCGGTCGGCGGGCGGGCCCCAGACGCCGTCGCCGGTGAGGCGCATGGCACCAAAACCGAGCCGGTTGACGGTCAGATCACCGCCCAGTGTGAAGGTTCCGGATGCTTGTGCGATCACGGGTAAGACCGTACGCCGCGCAGTCATTTCCCCGCTGTGCCGCCCACTGCCGCGTGGCAAGCTGAACGGGTGGACCTGGACGCGCTGGCCGATCTGCCGCTGACCTACCCCGAGGTGGGTGCGACCGCGGCCGGCGAGCTGCCCCCTGGATACGACCACCTCAGCGTGATGACCCAGATCGGTATGGGCCAGGAGCGTTTCGAGCGGGCGGCCGACGCCGTCATGCACTGGGGCATGCAGCGTGGCGCCGGTCTGCGGGTACACGCCAGCTCCGACATCGCCGTGGTCTCCGCGGTGGTGCTGGTGGGAGTCGCTTTCCTGCGCGCACCGTGCCGCGTGGTGTACGTCGTCGACGAACCCGATTTGCGCGGATTCGGCTATGGCACCTTGCCGGGCCATCCGGTGTCCGGTGAGGAACGGTTCGCGGTACGCCGGGACCCGACCAGCTCCGCGGTATTCGCCGAGGTGTCGTCGTTCTCCCGGCCGGCGACCTTTGCGAGCAAGGCCGCCGGGCCGCTGGGGGCGGTGGCGCAGCGCGTCATCGCCAAGCGCTACCTGCGCGCGGTGTGACGCGCCGGCGGTCTGGCTAGCCGCGCCCGATCGTGCCAGTGTGCACGCCCTGCGCCAGTCGGGCGAGCGCGACGGCACCCACCAGCAAACCGAAGTCGCGCAGCGCAACGTCATAGAAGCCGGGCCCGGTCACCAGGTCCAGGATGATCCCGGCCAGCCAGGCCGCGACTACCCAGGCGCCGATGCGCGGTGCGACCGCAACCAGCACCCCGGCCACGATCTCGATCACCCCGACCAAATACATGCACTGATCGGCGGTGCCGGGCACCAGGGCGTTGGCCCAGCCGGCCAGGTACATGTTCCAGTGGTTCGGATGGGTCAGCAGATTGAAGAATTTGTCCAGCCCGAACACGATCGGCGCGACCGCGAACACGGTGCGCAGCAGCACGTACGCGGAGTAGGCCGGATCCTTCAGCTGGTCTGCGAGTGCGGGGCTGGCCGTTGGTCTGATGCCCATGGCTTCCTCCAGTTCTAAAGGATAATAATTCGAACGTTAGAACTTGTAGACTGTATCGTCAAGTATTTTGTCTGTTAGAAATGGGTGGTCGACGTGGATGACCTGCAGCGCGACGCCGCCGGGATCGGCGCGCTCGCGGATCCGGTGCGGCACCAGCTCTACCAATTCGTGTGCTCGCAACCCGTGGCAGTGAGCCGCGAGCAGGCGGCCGACGCCGTCGGCATCCCCCACCACCAGGCGAAATTCCACTTGGACCGACTCACCGCCGAAGGCCTGCTGGACACCGAGTACGCGCGCCTCACCGGCCGATCCGGCCCCGGCGCCGGGCGGACCGCCAAGCTGTATCGCCGGGCCGGCCGCGACATCGCCGTCAGCCTCCCGCAGCGCGAATACGAGCTGGCCGGGCGGCTGATGGCCGCGGCCATCGCACGGTCGGCCAACACCGGGGAGCCGGTCGTCGAGGTGCTCAACCGGATCGCCCACGACTACGGCCACACCATCGGCGCCACCGCCGCCAACCGGCCACCCGCGGACGCCGCGGCGGCGCTGCAGCTGGCGCTCGGCGTCCTGAGCAGGTACGGCTATGAACCCCGCCGCAGCGATCGCGAGATCGAGCTCGCGAACTGCCCGTTCCACGCGTTGGCCCAGGTGCAAACCGAGCTGGCCTGCAACATGAACCACGCGTTGATCAGCGGCGTGGCCGACGCCCTGGCGCCATACGGGCCCCAGGTGCGGCTAAAACCCGGGCCGGCCCGGTGTTGCGTCGTGCTCCAGCGCCGCGCCGCTAGGACCTCCACGCGGTAAGCAAACGCTGCGCGCCCAGACACATCTGTTCGATGACCTCACCCACCGGCGCGGCATCGCCGATCATGCCGACGCCCTGACCGGCGTCGACGGGAGCGATCCGCAGGTCGTCGGCGGCGACCGCGGCGGTGAGTTCGTCGCGGGCCGCGCCATCGGCGGCCAGCTCCTCTTCCCGGCCCGTCCAGCGCGCCACGAAGTCATTGGCCAGCACGCGCGACGGGAACCGCGCGGGCCACGGCAGGCCGGCGGCGACGTCGAAGACCCGAGTGATCCGGGTGTCGGTTTCGCGGGCAGCGATCAGCGCCCGGCGGGCGGCGTCGCCGGTCAGCGCCTCCGGACACGCGGCCAGGCGGGTGCCCACCCATGCGCCGCTGGCACCGGCGGCCAGCACGGCGGCCAGGCTTCGGGGCGAGGCGATGCCGCCCGCCGCCAGCACCGGCACGGCCACGGCAGCCAAAACGATGTCGAGCAACGGCAGCGTCGCCAGCTTCACCTCCCCGTGACCACCACCTTCGGCCCCGCGCGCCACCAGCATGTCAACACCCGCGTCGACCGCCTGACGCGCCCCGAGAGCGTCGTAAACCTGTGTGGCGGTGGCGATTCCGGCGTCGCGGGCCTTGCCGACCCATGACCAGTCGGCACCGAAGCTGACCGACAACACGACCGGCCGCGCGGCCAGAGCCTCCTCCAGCAGCCCCGGCTCGTTGCGAATTACCCAGTCCACCAGGCCGATCCCGAACTTGCCGGTCAGGTGCCGCAGCTGCGTGTGCAACGATGCCCGCGTCGCGGTACTGCCCATGCCGACCATGCCCAGCCCGCCGGCGGCGGTGACCGCGGCGGCCAATCGCCCGCCCGCGACCCCGCCCATGGGCGCGTTGACGATGGGTACCCGCAGGCCCATGGCCCGCGACCACGGCGTAGACAGCACGCCTAGTGAGCGTCGGGCAGGGATTTCAACACGGTCAAGATGATCACCGAATCCTCGACCGCATGCAGGGCGTGCCGCTGCGGCGGAATCGCGACATAGTCGCCGGTCTTGCCGTCCCAGGCGTCATCACCGGCGGTCAGGCGGACATGACCCTGCAGCACTTGCAACGTCGCCTCACCCGGGCTGTCGTGTTCGGACAGATCGTGGCCGGCAAGCAAGGCCAGCACGGTCTGGCGAAGTTCGTGGGTGTGACCACCGTGGATGGTGTGTGCGGCCCGGCCGCTGTGCGCCTGCTGCGCCTCGACCAGCTTTTCGGCGGCCAGGCTGGTCAGCGAGATGGATTGCATCGGTGCGTCCTAATCGTTTGTTGGGAAGGGTTGATTGGTCATGTGACTGGGGCTGTTCCTGTTCGGTCTGCCGCCTGGCGACGCCCGTGTGCTTCCCGTCGTTCGACGACTTCTGAAAGAACGGCGCGCCTGGCGACAGAGCCAACTTCGGGGGTGGTGAGATTTCGTTGCCCGAGCCGCCGCAGGGTTGACTGCCTGACAATTGTTCCCGAGCCTTGAGCTCTTCGACAGAACGAAGTCCTGCAGTGCGCTGGAGTCACGGACGGCTAGTGAGATGACGGACCTTTGAGTCCCACGATTAGGGCGCCGCCTGAATCCACCGGTAACGGCACAGCGATGGATCGAAGGCGTGAGGAGAACGTGGGACTGTACTGCGGAATAGATTGGGCCACAGACCATCACGACGTTGCAGTGGTCGACCGCGACGGCCGCGTGGTGGCGCGCAGCCGGGTCAGCAACGACGCCGCCGGATTCGCCGCGTTGTTGACACTGCTGGCCGACGCCGGCGACTGGAACCGCCAAGCCCAACCACACCTGTTCAACAAATTCCTCGGCCAACTCCACCACTGCCTGCACACCGGCCAGCTCTACGACGAACATCGGGCGCTTCCACCCCCTCTCCAGCTCGCGGCATGACTTTTAACTTCGTGAGATGTCTTTCAGCCGTTCAGTAGCAGTATCCCCGCCACGAGCAATGCAACCACCTTGACTACCTCCAAACCGACATAGACGTAGTGCGCAGGGGACCGGGGCGCCTGCAGCCCGGCGAGCACCCGGTTGGAACGCCGGGTCAGGCGAGGACGCACCGCGATCAGCTGGACCGTCAGCGCGGCCAAGGCGACGGAAAGCGCCGCGGCGATCCGCGCCGGTGTCGGGCCGGCCACCACGATCGCGAGGATGACAAACGCGAACGCGACCTCAACGGTGTTGAGCGCACGGAACACCAGGCGGCCGATGCCGAGCCCGATCTGCAGCGTCACGCCCGGCGCCCGGAACTTCACCGGAGCTTCCAGAAACGAAATCGCCAGCACCATGCCCAGCCAGACGAAGGCGACAGCGACCTCGATCGCCGGTCCGGCGTTCACCCGATGGCTCCTTCCCACGACGTGACTGGTGCCCCATGTTTCCAGGGCCGCCCTGCACTGTCGACGGCACATTTTGCGCTGGCCGATGCGACTACGCTGGTTCAGTGAGTGTCATGCCTAAGTCGGTGTCGCTCAACGTGAATTGAGAGCCCGCGCATGAGAATCGTCGAGGAGACCCCATACCGGTTCCGGATCGAACGCGAGGGCGCGATGCGAGTGCCCGGGATGGTGTTCGCGTCCCGATCGCTGCTGCCTCGGGACCGGGGCAAGTTGGCCCTGACGCAGGTGGTCAATGTGGCTGCGCTACCGGGGATTGTCCGTGCGTCCTATGCGATGCCCGACGTGCACTGGGGCTATGGATTCCCGATCGGTGGGGTGGCCGCGACCGATATCGACAATGACGGAGTCGTCTCTCCTGGTGGAGTCGGCTTCGACATTTCGTGCGGTGTAAGACTTTTGGTTGCCCACGGGCTTGACCGCGAGAGGTTGCAACCACGACTGCCGGCGGTAATGGATCGGCTCGATCGCGCGATACCGCGTGGCGTGGGCACCGCAGGGGTGTGGCGGCTGCCCAACCGGCACGCGTTGCAACAGGTACTGGCCGGTGGTGCCCGGTTTGCGGTGGAAGAGGGGCACGGTGTCGCGCGGGATCTCGAGCGGTGCGAAGACGGCGGTGTGATGACAGGAGCCGACGCGGCCGCGGTCAGCGACCGAGCGATCGAACGCGGGCTCGGGCAGATCGGCAGCCTTGGTTCAGGCAACCACTTCTTGGAGGTCCAGGCCGTCGACCGCGTCTACGATCCGGCCGCGGCCGCGCAGATGGGCCTGGCCGAAGGTACCGCCTGCGTGATGATTCACACCGGCTCGCGGGGCCTGGGCCATCAGATCTGCACCGATCACGTCCGCCAGATGGAACAAGCCATGGGCCGCTATGGCATTGCGGTGCCCGATCGGCAATTGGCGTGTGTGCCGGCGCATTCCCCCGATGGCCAGGCCTATCTCGCGGCAATGGCCGCGGCGGCAAATTACGGACGCGCCAACCGCCAACTGCTCACCGAGGCAACGCGTCGCGTGTTCGAGGATGAAGTCGGGACAGCGCTGGACCTGCTCTATGACGTCTCGCACAACCTGGCCAAGATCGAGGTGCACCCCGTCGACGGTCAGCTCCGCTCCATGTGCGTGCACCGCAAAGGTGCGACCCGTGCACTGCCGCCGCATCATCGCGAGCTACCTGCCGAACTGGCCGCGGTCGGCCAACCCGTGCTGATACCCGGGACGATGGGCACTGCGTCGTATGTGCTTGCCGGGGTCGCCGACAACCCCGTGTTTTTTTCCACCGCGCATGGCGCCGGGCGGGTGCAGAGCCGTCACCAGGCCGCCCACCACACCAGCGGCGAGGCGGTACGTACCAGCCTCGCCGAGCGCGGCATCCTCGTCCGCGGCACCTCCGGCAGAGGGCTTGCCGAGGAAAAGCCGGAGGCCTACAAGGACATCGACGAGGTCATCGAAGTTAGCCAGCACGGCGGCCTGGCCCGCAAGGTCGCTCGCCTCGTTCCCTTGGGCGTCGTTAAAGGGTGAGGCCCCCTATTCAGTGGTGCAGACCCGTAACCGGCTGGTGAGTACTGGCTTCGATATCCGACGATGTCAGCGCGAACAATTGATTCGCCAAGTCAGACAGCGCGCGGGCGATGGCGAGTTCATCGCCGATCCGGGCCACCGGTTCGTCAGCCGGATCGAGTCGGGCCAGGCCGACCCCGACGAAACTGTCGTCGCCCCAGGTCAGCCGCGCCTTTGCCCGGGTGCGCTCGTCGTGCTCCTCGATTAGCACGTCGATCTGGCAGGTTTTGGTGTTGTCTACGTTGGCCGTCATAGGAATCTCCTTATCGGGTTTCCGCTGCGTCAGCTGACCTGCTCGCAATAGGCCGAATACCCACTACCGGAGATGCTTACATGCGATCACCGCCGAGCGGAGGTGAACTCACGATCATTGGTCGCTAGGACACGCCCTACTTTTCGCGCTCAAACGGGTTCGTCGTCGTCATCGGATAGGAATCGTTCCGGGTGGTGGTGGGGGTTTGTTCGGGGTTGTCCGCGATCGAGGTGGGCCGGCGGGATCCATTCGGTGTCGCCTTTGGCGTTCTTGCGAGTGGTCCAGCCGTTCTCGGCGAGTCTGTTGTCGACCCCGCAGGCCAGGGTGAGGTCGTTGATGTCAGTGCGGCCGGTGCTGGCCCACCCCCGGACGTGGTGGACCTGGCTGTGGTAGGCGGGTGCGTCACAGCCCGGCTTCGTACAGCCGCGGTCCTTGGCGTACAGCATGATTCGCTGTGCCGGGGAAGCCAGCCGGTTGGCGTGATACAGCGCCAGCGCTTTGCCGCCATCGAAGATGGCGAGGTAGTGGCGAGCGTGGCTGGCCATTCGAATCAGATCCGACATGGGCAGCCGGGAGCCGCCGCCGGTCAGGGCCTTGCCGGCGGCGGCTTGCAGCTCCTTGAGGGTGGTGGTGACCACGATCGACACCGGTAGGCCGTTGTGCTGGCCCAGCTTGCCCGATGCCACCAGGGCCCGGAGGCCGGCCAGCAGGCCGTCGTGATTGCGTTGAGCTTGGCTGCGGGCATCGCGCCGGACCGCAGCCTGATCGGGGGTCTGGTCGATGACCGGGGTGTGGTCGTCGGGGTTGCCGGCGCCGGGGGCGGCCAGTTTGGCCAGCACGGCCTCGAAGGTGGCGCGCGCTTCGGGGGTGAGGTAGCCGCTGATCCGCGACATGCCGTCGTAGTCCTGGTTGCCGATCGTGATGGCGCGTTTGCGGGCCCGTTCGGCATCGCTGAACTCCCCGTCGGGGTGCAGCCAGTCCATGATCCGTTGGGCGTAGGTGGCCAACTCATCGGGGCGATAGTCGCCGGCCTTGTGGGCCAGATCGGCTTCGGCGGCCGCCCGGGTGGACAGGTCCACCTCGGCGGGCAGGTGGGCCAGGAAACTGCGGATCAGCCGCACGTGCGAATCGCCGATCAGCCCCTCGCGTTGAGCGGCCGCGGTCGCGGTCAACCGGGGCGCCAACGGCTGCCCGGTGAGCGCTCGGCGTTCTCCGAGATCGGCGGCTTCGTCGATGCGCCGGCCGGCCTCAGCCTTGGTGATGCGCAACCGGTCGGCCAGCGCCGTACGCAGCTTGCCGCCCAGTTCCGCGTCGCTGGCCTGGGCGCCGAGCTGATTGATCAACGCGTGCTGGGGGGCGCGCAGTCGGCGTGCCGCGCGTTCCAGGCGTTCCAAGGCGCGCAGTCGTTCGGGGGTGGTGAACACGTCAAAGGACAATGCGCTCAAGCGGTCCAGGTCCGCGTCGAGCGCGTTGAAGACCTCGACGATCTCCTCGCGACTGCTCGAACCCACGCCTCAAACTTTACGAACGGTCACCGACAAGAATCGCCGCGCTGTTGCCACTGAAGCTACAGTGACACAAGGGATTACAAAGATCCAATGCAGGTGGTTCTGGCGACCGGCGCGAGCCGGCAACGGCGTATCTGGTTCCTCAGCGTGCGCGTGTATAGCGTTACCGCCATGTCACGGGACTACGTCTATGACCAAGCGTTCCCCGAAGAACGGACCAGGCTGGCCGGAATCGAGAGCCTATGGGATCCCGGGACCCAGGCGCTGCTCGACGAACTCGGTATCAGCCGGGCCGAGGGAGGCTGGCACTGCCTGGAAGTCGGCGCGGGCGGCGGCTCGCTGCTGCAATGGATGACCGGCCGCGGCGCCACGGTGGTCGCGATCGACATCGACACCCGTTTTATCGAGCCGTTGGCCAGTGACACGATCGAAGTCCGTCGCGTCGACATCCGGACCGACGAGCTGCCGCGCGGCGAGTTCGACCTGGTTCACGCTCGGCTGGTGCTCGAGCACCTGCCTGAGCGCAGGCAGATCCTCGACCGCCTGGCCGCGGCGCTGCGCCCCGGCGGTTGGCTGGTCATCGAGGACTACGACTGGACCGCCTTCGGATTCGAGGGCGCTGACGCGCGGCTGGACCGGGTGACCGAGGCGATCCTGTCCTTCATGCAGCGCACCGGTTTCGAGCCGCATTACGGCCGCCACGTCGTGGCCGACCTCGCCGCGGCGGGACTCACCGAGGTTCGCGGCGAGGGCCGCGCACGGGTGATCGACTCCCGCTCCGCGGGCTTCGACTTCTTCAGGTTGTCCTTCGAAAGCCTGCGGGGCGCTGTGGTCAGTGCCGGCCTGATCTCGCCCGAGGACGCCAACGCGGCCGCCGCTGCCTTCGGCGCCGACATCCGCGTCATAACGCCGATCATGATGGTCGGAGTCGGGCGCCGCTAGCCGGCTAGACGGCCTTCAGCAGGGCGGCCTTGCCCTTGGTGCGGAGGGTGTACAGGGGCGAGCCGCGCAACTGCTCAATACGGGCCGCCATTTTCTCGCCGAGCTCCTCGAGTTCCGCGTCGGTGATCCGCACCGGAGGCGGCGCGGGAATCATGTCGCGTTCCTCTTCGTCGGCGTGCGCCTCCAACGCGGCCTTGAACACATTCCACTCTCGTTCGTATCCGGGCGTGCTCTGCGGCGTGTGCAGTAGCGTTGCCAGCTGGTTAACCACCTGGCGGTGCTCGGCATGCGCAACCGCGATCAGTTTGCTGGCGGCCGAAAGCGCCGGGTAGTACAGGTCGCCCTCGATGCGAAAATGTATGTCCAGCTCGATCAGCATCTCATCGAAAAGAACGTGGCGCTCTTCGCTGTTCACCGGCGCCTCGCTGACCTTGCGGCCCAGCCCCTTGAGCACGCTGTGGTGTTGTCTTAACACGTCGTAGGCATTCACGTGGTTGCTCTATTCCGCACTCGAATCCGACGAATTAACCGTAACCTCGCTTCCGCAGCTCCATAGTGCGAAGTAGCTGTGAATAATCCCGAAGGATCCTGTGCAGGTACGCCGCGCTGGGCATGCCGTTGCCCAGCGACCTTGGTTGGCCGACCGTGTCGAGCGGGCCACGCGACACGAGGTCGCGCGATCAATTGCTGCAGCCAGCTGATCGCCAATCTCCTTGATTCGATTGGATATTGCGGCGCAAGCGAATCGGCGGCCCAAACGTCTGCGGTCCTTTGTTCTTTGTTCTTCCCGCATAACTGCGACGGTCGGGCGATCCGGTCGGATGCCTATCCGTCGACACCTTGCATTCCGGGCGGGCCCATATTGCCCTGGAAGCCAGCGCTGCCGCCCGGCGAGCCGCCGGCGCCGCCGTTGCCGCCGGCGCCACCCAACGCAAGGTTGCCGCCTTGGCCGCCCGTCACACCGTTGCCACCGTCGCCGCCGTTGCCGCCCTGGCCACCGAGGCCACCTTGGCCGCCGGTACCACCGCCTCCGGTGCCGCCGCCGGCGCCGGCGAACCCGATCAGCCCACCGGATCCTCCGTTGCCGCCGGTTACCCCGCCGGCTCCCCCGACGCCGCCGGTACCACCCATGCCGCCAACGCCGCCCGTGTTGCCGTCGCCGCCAACGGCCGCTCCCCCGCTTGCTGATCCACCGCCACCACCATTACCGCCGGCACCACCGATGCCGCCGATGCCGCCGGTGCCGCCAAGACCGCCAGCGCCCCCGGCGCCACCGATACCGATGAACGCCCCGGCCGCGCCGCCGTTGCCGCCAATTCCTCCGCTACCGCCCGTTCCGCCGCTGCCGCCGACACCGCCGAGGCCGCCGAGGCCGCCATTGCCGCCCGTCCCATCACCCGACGAACTAACTGCGGGTCCGCCCGCGCCACCGACACCACCGGCGTAGCCGGCGGCCCCGGTGCCGCCGGTGCCCCCGGTCCCTCCGGCGCCACCGGCACCGCCATTGCCGATGAACATCCCGCCCTTACCACCATGACCGCCGGCACCACCAGTGCCGCCACTACCGCCCGCGGTGCCTAGTGCCCCATTACCGGCACCGCCGTCGCCGCCGTCGCCCCCGACCGCGGGACCGGCACCCATGTTCTCGCCGATGCCGCCCATGCCGCCGGCACCGCCGGCACCGCCGTCGACGCCACCCGTGGCGCCGCTACCGCCCTTTCCCCCGGTTGCCGTGCCAGCGCCGTTCGTGAAACCGTCGCCCCCTTGACCGCCGTTGCCGCCGTCGCCGCCGTCGGGACCAGCGGTGCCCCCGGCGCCGCCGGCACCACCGGTGCCGTTGTTACCGTCTTGCGATTCCCCTTGCCCGCCAATCCCGCCGGTGCCCCCGGCCTCACCGAGGCCTCCGGCCGGGCCGGGACCCCCGTCGCCGCCAGTTTGATCCCCATTTCCAGCGTTGTTGCCGCCGGTCGTGCCGGTATTGGGGTTGGGAGTCGAGGTGGGGTTGACCCCGTTGGTGCCGGCCAGACCGGTACCACCCTGCCCGCCGGGGCCACCGGAACCGAACCAGTTCGCATTACCGCCGTTACCACCCGGCCCAGGCAGACCACCCAACACACCCGCCACCGCCGGCCCACCCTGCCCGCCGGCACCACCATCGCCGAACACCGTCCCCCCGGCACCGCCGTTACCACCGGCCGCACCGGCCCCACCGAGACCCCCAATACCGCCATTGCCGATGAACAGCGGCCCGGCGCCGCCGTCACCGCCGGGCGCACCTTCCCCACCCACCCCGCCGCCACCGCCGGTACCGAAGAAACTCGCCGCCCCACCCGTACCACCAGCGGCGCCAACCCCACCGGCCCCGCCGAACCCACCACCGCCAAACACACCACCAACCCCACCGCTACCCCCAACCCCGCCAGTGGTACCCGTCCCACCAGCACCACCAAATCCCCCACTGCCCAACAGCCCGGTCGCCCCACCGACACCACCAACACCCCCGGTCACAGCTAGCCCCTCAGCGCCACCAGCCCCA
This sequence comes from Mycobacterium decipiens, assembly GCF_963853665.1. NCBI lineage: Bacteria > Bacillati > Actinomycetota > Actinomycetes > Mycobacteriales > Mycobacteriaceae > Mycobacterium > Mycobacterium decipiens. Next base: position 1,961,346 of record NZ_OY970459.1, on the reverse strand, counting down.
CCAGTCCCGCCGTTGCCCAGCAACCACCCACCCCGACCACCGGCACCCCCGGCCGCACCGGACCCAACCACTCCCGCCCCGCCCTTGCCACCGGTTCCGCCACTACCGATCAACCCGGCATCCCCGCCCGCACCACCGGCCTGACCCGCCGCACCCGAACCACCATTGCCCCCATTACCCAGCAACAACCCACCCGGCCCACCGGGAGCCCCGGTCCCATCAGCCCCGTTGACACCATTACCAATCAACGGACGCCCGAACACCGCCTGGGCCGGCGCATTGATCACCCCAAACAAGTCCTGCATCGCCGAAGCACCAGCCGCCTCGGCCGCCGCATACGCACCCACACCGGCCGTTAGGGAATGCACGAACTGGCTGTGAAACACCGACATCTGCGCACCCAGGCTCTGATAGCCCTGCGCATAGGCCCCAAACAACGCCGCCACCGCCGCCGACACCTCATCGGCGCCAGCCGCCGCCAGCCCCGTAGTCGGCAACGCCGCCGCCGCATTCGCCGCACCGATCGCCGACCCGAGGTTGGCCAGATCCGAAGCCGCCGCTGCCACCGCTTCCGGCACCGCAATCACAAACGACATCTGCGACCTCCCGCACCGGACGACCGTTGGTCACCGCGAATCATCGAGCATCGGCAGCAACAAATCCTATCCCGCCTGGGACAGCTCGGCGGACATTTGACCAACAGCGCGTCTCGTTGATTCCACCACCAACATTCCGCGGTTGACGTCCGGGATTCCGGAATTCAACAGCGGCGGTTCCCGCGACGCCGGCGCGGGAACCGCCGCGTCCAGCAAACTCTTGCGCATTGTGGCGGGGCCGGTGAACCACGCGGCGCAGGCTACTCGGGCTGACCGGACGAAAGCGGCTAAACCGGGCCTGCGGGTGCGGTATCCTCCTGCGGCTATGGCGGGTGTGTCGGGTCCTTCAGTGGGCAAGCTCATCATCCTCAACGGCGGATCCAGCGCGGGAAAGACGTCACTCGCTCTGGCGTTTCAGGATCTTGCCGCCGAATGTTGGATGCACCTGGGCATTGACGCGTTTTGGCTGGCGCTGCCACCGAAACAACTCGACCTGGCACGGGTCCGGCCCGAGTACTACACGTGGGAGTGCGTGGTCGAAGCCGACGGACTGGAATGGTTCACCGTGCACCCGGGGCCCCTTTTGGACCGGGCCATGCATGCCCGGTATCACGCCATCAGGTCCTACCTGGACAACGGCATGAACGTGATCGCCGACGACGTGATCTGGAAGCGTGACTGGTTGGTGGATGCGCTGGTGATTTTCGGGGGATGTCGGGTCTGGATGGTCGGCGTTTTCGTATCCGACGACGAAGGCGCCCGCCGGGAACAAGAACGCGGCGATCGTTACCCCGGGTGGAACCGGGGCAGCGCACGCGCCGCCCACGCCGACGCCGAGTACGACTTCGAGCTGGATACCACCGCGACACCGGTCCTCGAGCTGGCGCGGGAGTTCCACGACCGCTACCAGGACGGACCGGAACCCACGGCTTTCAACCGGATGCGCAAGCGTTATCTCCCTAAGGCAGCGTCAAAGGTCTTGTCCGACTAGCTCTTTCGCCCACCGATAGTCGGCCTTTCCGGACGGTTGCCGCTGCACCTGGCTGCAGAAGACGATCTGCTTCGGCAGTTTGTACCGGGCAATGTGGTGGGCCGCCTCGGCGACGATGTCCTCGGCGTCGGCCTGCCCGCCTTCGGCCAGCTGGACAATGGCGACGACTTCGTTTCCCCACCGGGCGCTGGGGCGACCCGTCACCACAACGTCGTAGACCGCGGGGTGCTCGGCAATCGCGGCCTCGACCTCTTCGGCGAAGATCTTCTCGCCGCCGGAGTTGATGGTGACCGAATCCCGGCCAAGCAACTCGATCTGACCGTTGGCGTCCCAGCGGGCCCGATCACCCGGAACGGAATGCCGGATACCGTCGATGACGGGAAATGTCCGTGCGGTCTTCGCCTTGTCCCCGAGGTAGCCCAGCGGTATCAAGCCCTGCTGGGCCAGCCAGCCGATCTCGTCGTCGCCCGGGGACAGGATTCTGGCCATGTCCTCGCTGACCACCACCGCGCCGGGGTTCGGGTCGAACCGTCCGGTCGCGCGGACCACCCGACTGGAGACCTGAACCATCTGCGCTCCGGATTCCGATGAGCCACCCGCGTCCAGGATCGTCAATTGCGGCAGCAGCTCGACGAACCGCTGTTTGACTCCGGCGCTGAGCGCGGCTCCTCCGGTGATCAGCACCACCAGTCCCGACAGGTCGTATCCGCCGGACCCGAGTTCGTCGACCAACGGCCGGCCGAAGGCGTCGCCGACGATCGACAGCGTCATCACCCGCTCACGGCTGGCCAGCGCCCAGGCTTCGGCTGGATCGAAGCGGGTCGCCGTCGCGGGCATGACGAACGGCCGCCCGCCGCACAGGCTGATGAAAGCCGCCCACTGCGCCGCGCCGTGCATGAGCGGCGCGACCGTCATCGAACCCGGTCCCCCCGGCCGTGATCGCTCGACGATCTCGTCCAGGCTCGTCACCATCTCACCGGTACCGACGGTCCGGCCACCCATGGCGTTCATGTAGATGTCGTGCTGGCGCCACAGCACCGCCTTGGGCATCCCGGTGGTGCCACCGGTGTACAGCACGTAGAGATCGTCGGGCGACACCGCAACGTCGAGCGGCTCGTCGGACACCGACGCCAGCAGTTGCTCATAGCGCACCGCGCCGGGCAGCGGATCATTTCCGGACTCGTCGTCGACGTGAATCAGCCGCAGCTCGCCGCGGGTCTTCTCCAACGTCTCGGCCAATATCGGCCCGAACCGGGCGTGGTACATGACCGCGTCCGCTCCGGCGTTGCGCAGCAGGTACGCCAGTTCATCGGCGACGTAGCGATAGTTCACGTTGAACGGGGCGACCCGGGCCTTATATGCCCCGATCATCGCCTCGAGGAACTCGTTGCAGTTGGTCATGTACAACGCGAGATGGTTTTGACCCGACTCATGCGGCGCCAGCCCAGAGCGTTCCCGGTGGGCGCCCAATCCCCAGTCGTGCAGCGCCCGGGCCAATCGGCGGGTGCGTTCGTCGATCTGCGAGAAGGTGAATCGCCGATCTCCGAATACGATGCAGTCCCGGTCGGGGTTCGCTGCCGCGACCGCCGCGAACACCTGGGCGATGTTGAATTCCACTGGCTCTCCTCGGATTATCCGGTCCGGCAGACCATCGCACACGACGCGCCGGACTCGGGAACGACATTACGGGGCGCATCCTGGGCCAGTCAGGCATCCTTTACCCATGGATGTGGAGGCACTGCTGCAGTCGATCCCGCCGCTGGCGGTGTACCTGGTGGTCGGCGCCGTGGTTGGGATCGAGAGCTTGGGCATCCCCCTACCCGGGGAGATCGTGCTGGTCAGTGCCGCGCTGTTGTCGTCGCACCACGAGCTGGCGGTGAACCCGATCGGGGTCGGTGGCGCCGCCGTGATCGGCGCCGTGGTCGGCGACTCGATCGGCTACTCGATCGGCCGCCGATTTGGCATGCCACTGTTTGACCGGCTCGGCCGGCGGTTCCCGAAACACTTCGGCCCCGGACATGTCGCGCTCGCTGAACGGTTGTTCAACCGATGGGGGGTCCGAGCGGTGTTCTTCGGTCGCTTCATCGCGCTGCTGCGGATATTCGCGGGGCCGCTCGCCGGTGCCTTGAAGATGGCCTACCCACGCTTCCTGGCGGCCAACGTCTCCGGTGGCATCTGTTGGGCCGGCGGCACCACCGCACTGGTGTACTTCGCCGGGATGGCCGCCCAACACTGGCTGGAACGCTTCTCCTGGATCGCGCTCGTCATCGCCGTCGTCGCCGGCATCACGGCCGCGATCTTGCTGCGCGAGCGCACTTCTCGCGCGATCGCCGAACTCGAGGCCGAGCACTACCGCAAAACCGGCACCCCCGCTGCGTGACCGACCGGCCTCAAGCCGGGGTGTTCGGGCGATGCTGCTCGATGAGCGTGCGGGCCATCGCCTGGGCGCGCTGGGCGGCGCCCGGGTCGCCGATAGCGGCAAGGATGATGGCGCCCTTCATCAGCATGTGCCACGACCAGGCGAAGTCCTCAACATCGCACAGCCCGGCTGCCACAGCGCGTTGGCGGACGATATCGCGGACCGTGTCCATGTGCGCGATGCTGGCCCGTCCGGCAGGATGATCGCGCCCCAATTCGAGCAACACATTGACGAACGAGCAGCCTTCATAGCCGTCGCGGCTTTGGAACCACTCGTGCAGGACGTCGAAGATCGCCAGCAACTGCCCCTCGGGGGTATCGCCGCGCAGCCGTGACTGCGCCTCGATCAGACCGAACGTCCAGAGGTCTTCTCGACGCTGCAACACCGCCAGCACCAGGTCGTTTTTGGTCGCGAAGTGCCGGTAAAGCGTTGCCTTGGCCACCCCGGCCCGCTCGATCACCTCATCGGTGCCCACCCCACGGATCCCACGCCGGGCGAACAACTCGTAGGCCGCACTCAGGATTCGTTCCCGAGCCGGCACGGCGGTTCTCGCCAGTTCAGGGGTTGCCATTGCGGCCACACCATACTCTTAAGATCCAAAATATAGACAGACCGCCCTGTCTTGTTATAAGAATGAGATCTACATTTGCGACGAGTCTGTCTTCAGACATGCAGGACGGGCATCCATCGCGGCGTCTAAGCCGGCCGATTAGGAGTGCACCATGGGCCTGATCACTACAGAACCAAGTTCCAGTCCCCACCTGCTCAGCACGCGGCTCGTCTACGAGCTGGGCGACCCACGCAGCGCGCTGCGGGCAACCACCGACCGCAGCGGGGCGGCACTGTTGATCCATGCGGGCGGCGAGGTCGACGCCTGCAACGAGCACATCTGGCGCCAATTGGTCAGCGAGGCCGCCGCCGGCGTCACCGCACCGGGCCCGTTCATCGTGGACGTCAACGGCCTCGATTTCATGGGCTGCTGCGCTTTCGCCGTTCTGGCCGACGAGGCGCAACGATGCCGACAACGCGGTGTGGACCTGCGCCTGGTGAGCCGCCAGTCCATCGTCGCCCGAATTGTCAAGGCGTGCGCGCTGAGCCGGGTCCTGCCCATCTACCCGACCGTGGATAGCGCGCTGGCGTTCTGAGAGCGCCCGACCCCACCGCGCGAGGATCGCTTGCCCCGCAAAGTAATTCAGTTGGGGAGATCGACAATGCAGACACCTAGGCGTGTTTCGCCATCGGCGCACTCGGGTAGCTTGCGGATATGAGCACGCGGTGCTCGGTGAGCGACCTTCCTACCGTTGGTGTGGAGGAGGAATTCCTCCTCGTTGACCCCCGAACCGGGGAACCGGCCCCGCGCAATACAGCGGTCGCCGCGGAGGCCGAACGCCGGGGCGTCGCCCTGCAGCTGGAGTTGAGCAGTTGCCAGGTCGAAACCACCTCCAGCGTGACGACCACCAGCGCGCAACTCGGCGAGGAGCTGGCCCGGATGAGACGCATCGCGGCGCAGGCCGCCGAGGCCGGCGGGCTTCGGTTGCTGGCTCTGGGGCTGCCGCCGGCCACGCCGCACGAGTTCCCGGTCACGGCCACCCCGCGCTACCGGCGGATCGGGGCCCAGTTCGGGATGATCGCGCACGAGCAAGGGATCTGCGGCTGCCATGTGCACGTGCGGGTGCCCGACCGTGCAGCCGCGATCGAGGTCAGCAATTGGCTGCGCCCGTGGCTGCCGTCGCTGCTTGCGCTGTCCGCCAATTCCCGGCTGTACCGCAATGCCGATAGCGGTTATGCAAGTTGGCGGAGCGTGCTATGGACTCGTTGGCCAACCGCGGGGGCGCCGCCGTTCTTCTCCTCGATCGAGGAGTACGACCGCGCCGTGCGCATGCTGCTGGACGCTGGGGTGATTCTGGACCCGAACATGATCTATTGGGACGTGCGCCCGTCGGCGAACTTCCCGACGGTTGAGGTCCGGGTGGCCGACGTGCCGGCGACAGTCGCCGAAACGGTGCTGCTGGCCACCCTGATTAGGGCTGCCGTGATGACGGCCCTCGACGCACGTGGCGATGTCGTTGGGCACCTGCCGCCCGGTGCGTTGCGGGCGGCGTACTGGAAAGCCGCCCACGACGGGCTCTCCGGATGCGCGCTGGACCTAGTCGACGGCCGTGGGGCGGTGCCGGCGGGTGAGCAACTGCGTTCGCTGGTCCGACGGGTACGCCCGGCGTTGGATGCGCTCGGTGAATACGACCGCGTCGTCGACGAGCTCGACCGCATCGCTATGCAGGGCAATGGCGCTATGCGACAGCTCCGGGCATGGCGGAAGCGCGGCGAAATGAGGGACGTCATCGCGGCGGCCGCCGCCGCCACGCTGAGCAACTTCTGAATAGCGGCGCCGCCCGCCGACCGCGCCTACAGGTACGGCACCGTCGCGGTTCCGTACGCCTCGGATGCGTCGGCGAGCAATTCACTCAGTTTGTTCTGCAGCGTGGCGGTGGAATCGCCCACAGGTTTGTCGCAGTGGGGGCAGCGTGTCTTGAATTGGTGCTGCTCGCCTTCTTGCGGCCAATGTCGGCGTGGGCCAACGCTAGCTCCAGGGTCGTATTGGACCAGCTGATGTGGGACCTGCTTGAGGATCCTGCCAACCGGATGGCCTTGCGGGCATTCGAGTTTCAGGAAGCCGATACCTTCGCTGTTGGTCATCGCCGGTCATCCCCTTGTGTTTTGGCGGGCATATCCGAGGTCAAGCCTGACGGTATGCCATTGCCTCGAGGAATGCCTGGCGGTCAGTGACCACGAGGGGCGTACATGATCACGGCCACCCCGGCCATGCAGACCAGGGCGCCGATGACGTCCCACCGGTCGGGCCGGAACCCGTCCAGGGCCATGCCCCAGGCGAGCGAACCGGCGACGAACACACCGCCGTAGGCGGCCAGGACCCGGCCGAAATGGGCGTCCGGCTGAAATGTGGCGACAAACCCATAGATGCCGAGTGCGATGACTCCGAGTCCCGCCCAGAGCCAACCTCGTTGCTCGCGGACGCCTTGCCACACCAGCCAGGCGCCGCCGATCTCGGCGACCGCAGCCAGGACGAACAATAGGATCGAGCGCAGCACCATGGTGCCCGACCCTAGACGTGCCGCCCCGACCCGGCACCCGATCCCCGCAGATCGCAGCAGTCGGGGTTGAGTACGTGACACAGCGCTTCCAGGGCTTCCGGGTGAACCCGATGGAAGACGTGCATGCCCCGGCGGTCGGAGACGACCAGGCCGGCCTTGCGCAGCTGGGCCAGGTGATGGCTGACGGTGCCATCGCTGAGGTTGAGCACCGCGGCCAATTCGCCGCTGATCTCCTCCCCCGCCGACGAGCTGAACAGGTAGGACATGATCTTGACTCGTGCCGGGTCGGCCAGGGCCTTGAGTCGCAAAGCCACCGCCAGGGCGTCCTCGTCGCTCATCGGTCCGGCGGCCACCGGGGCACAGCAGACCGGAGCGGAGATATCGACCACGGGCAGCGACTTCGGCATAAGCCCACCCTGCCAGATATCTTGACATATATCAAAAAGGTGCCAGACTGGGTACCGGCGCCACTTTGATATATGTCGAAATAACCAGGAGGTGTCTCGAATGTCTCGAGTCCAGCTTGCGCTCAACGTCGATGATCTCGAGCAAGCAATCACGTTCTACGCCAAACTCTTCAACGCCGAGCCGGCCAAGCGCAAGCCCGGGTATGCGAACTTCGCGATCGCCGACCCGCCGCTGAAGTTGGTGCTGCTGGAAAACCCGGGTACCGGCGGCACCCTCAACCATCTCGGCGTGGAGGTCGACTCCAGCGACACCGTGCATGCCGAGATCACCCGGTTGACCGAGGCCGGAATGTTCACCGAGGAGGAACTCGGCACGACGTGTTGTTTTGCCACCCAGGACAAGGTGTGGGTTGCCGGCCCCGGCGGGGAACGCTGGGAGGTCTATACCGTGCTGGCCGACTCGGACACCTTCGGCACCGGCCCCCAACTCGCCGACGATGGTGACGCGGAGGCGAACGCGTGCTGCGCGGGCCAGAGCGGCACCGCGGCCTCGTGCTGCTGACGGCGAACCCGGTGGTGGGCATCCAAACCGACGATGCCCACCACCGGTGGCCGCGGGTGCCACTTGCACATTGATTCGATGATCATCAATATTGATGTATGTCTAACCCGCTGCCCCGACCGGATTTGGCCTGTTGTGTAACCACGCCGCTGGTGCGTGAACCGCTGAGTTCGAAAACCGCGGCCGAAATGGCGGCCCAATTCAAGGCCCTGGCCGATCCGGTGCGACTGCAGTTGCTGAGCTCGGTGGCCAGTCATGCCGGCGGCGAGGCCTGCGTCTGCGACATCTCGGCGGGCGTCGCGGTGAGCCAGCCGACGATCTCGCATCACCTCAAGGTCCTGCGCGACGCGGGTTTACTCACCTCGCAGCGCCGCGCCTCGTGGGTGTACTACGCCGTGGTTCCCGAGGCGCTCCATGCGTTGTCGACGCTGCTGAGCGTTCATGCCGATGCCACGCCCACCGTCGGGGCACCGGCATGACGGCGACCCTCCCCCGCGACACCACACCGCCGGCGGCGGGCAAGCTATCCGCCGTTGACCGGTTTTTGCCGGTGTGGATCGGTTCGGCGATGGCCGCCGGGCTGCTGCTCGGCCGGTGGATTCCGGGTCTGAACATCGCATTGGAAAGGGTTCAGATCGACGGGATCTCGTTGCCGATCGCCCTGGGCTTGCTGGTCATGATGTATCCGGTTCTGGCGAAGGTCCGCTACGACCGCCTCGACACCGTCACCGGCGACCGCAAGCTGCTGATTGGTTCGCTGCTGCTGAACTGGGTGCTGGGACCGGCGTTGATGTTCGCGCTGGCCTGGTTGCTGTTGCCCGATCTGCCCGAGTACCGCACCGGTCTGATCATCGTGGGGCTGGCCCGCTGCATCGCCATGGTGATCATCTGGAACGACCTGGCCCGCGGCGACCGCGAAGCCGCCGCCGTGCTCGTCGCATTGAACTCGATCTTCCAGGTCGCCATGTTCGCCGTGCTCGGCTGGTTCTACCTGTCGGTGCTACCCGGCTGGCTGGGCCTAGCCCAGACCACCATCGCCACCTCACCGGGGCAGATCGCCAAATCGGTGCTGATCTTCCTTGGGATCCCGCTGCTGGGCGGATACCTGTCGCGGCGGATCGGAGAACGGGCCCGGGGTCGGCGCTGGTATGAATCGCGGTTCCTAACCAGGGTCGGGCCGTGGGCGCTGTATGGCCTGCTGTTCACCATCGTGATTCTGTTTGCGCTGCAAGGGGATCAGATCATCAGCCGCCCCCTGGATGTTGCGCGCATCGCGCTGCCACTGCTGGTCTACTTCGCGATCATGTGGGGCGGCGGTTACCTGCTGGGTGCGGCCCTGCGACTGGGCTACCCACGCACCACCACGCTGGCATTCACCGCGGCGGGCAACAACTTCGAACTGGCCATCGCGGTGGCCATCGCCACCTACGGCGCAACCTCCGGGCAGGCACTGGCCGGAGTCGTCGGACCCCTGATCGAGGTGCCGGTCCTGGTGGGGTTGGTCTATGTGTCGTTGGCGCTGCGCACTCGCCTGTTCGGTCAGCCAGCCGGTCATCGAGTTCCCCGTGCGGCCGGCAAACCCAGCGTCCTGTTCGTCTGCGTGCACAACGCCGGACGCTCCCAGATGGCCGCCGGGCTGCTGCGCCACCTGGCCGGTGATCACATCGAAGTCCGTTGCGCCGGAACAGAACCCGCCGATCAGATCAACCCGGCGGCGGTCGCGGCGATGGCCGAATTGGGCATCGACGTCACCCCCAACACCCCCACGGTGCTCACCGACGAGCAGGTAACAACCAGTGACGTCGTGATCACCATGGGCTGCGGTGACACCTGCCCCTACTACCCGGGTGTCACCTACCGCGACTGGGACCTGCCCGACCCCGCCGGCCAACCGGTCGAGGTCGTTCGCGCGATCCGCGACGACATCGCCGAACGCGTCGGGGAGCTGATTGCCGAACTACTGGCCATCCCGCGCCCATGACCCGAACGCTGCGCCTTACCGCGCTGGACGAGATGTTCATCACCGATGACATCGACATCGGGGGCGGCCTGGTCGGCTTCGGCCGGACGCTGCGCACCATGTTGGGTGGCAAAAAGCCGCCGAACTGCACTTTGTGGTGGTCCCGGCTGGGATCGAACCAGCGACCTTCCGCGTGTGAAGCGGACGCTCTCCCACTGAGCCACGGGACCGGCGCCGAGAGGCGAACGACGTCGAACACTAGCACGACCCGCGCTTCAACCTGATCTCCGTGCGCACCGCGCAGACGCTGCGATAGCCTAGAACCGCAACGTACCAAGAGATTTGTGTGTGCCCGCTCACGTGGACTAATGTCGTCCTTCGCACCGGGCGACGCTCTCGCTCGTTGCGCGCGGATGTAGCGCAGTTGGTAGCGCATCACCTTGCCAAGGTGAGGGTCGCGGGTTCGAATCCCGTCATCCGCTCGAAGGTGCAAGTGGCATCAAAAACCCCCGCGGTGGAGTGGCCGAGTGGTGAGGCAACGGCCTGCAAAGCCGTGCACACGGGTTCGATTCCCGTCTCCACCTCCAGAATCGATCCCCAAGCGCGATTAGCTCAGCGGGAGAGCGCTTCCCTGACACGGAAGAGGTCACTGGTTCAATCCCAGTATCGCGCACAGTGTTTTTTGCAGCTCACCGCCTATATCGGGCTATCTCGACAACCCCCGCGTAATATTCGCGCAACTAAGGGTGGCCTAAACGGTGCTGCGACGTACACCGCATGTACTCGCGGTGGTGCGGACTCGGAACTACGTTCGCCATCCATGACGGACTCACTCAGGACGACTCATGGACAGGGTCACCAAACAGCCCCACGTCGCTGCTGGTGACACCGACAGAGGCCGCTAGCATCTTGGTCGGTCAGTGTGACAGAAACCGATAACCTGCGACGAGCCGGAAGGTTCTCAGCGAAGAAGTACGGCTCGAAGGTGTTGTTTCAGTTGGCGGAGCTTGAGCGATTTGCCGAGTCGTTGCCATGGGCAGATGGTCAGCTTGAACTGGCGTGTCCCAATAGATGAGTCCGCCTTGTTGTAGAGGCCTGTGGCCCCGGATGGGGGTCGGAAGGGACGATGAGACGAATGGCTGGCTGGAAGAAGCATTCCGCTGAGGATGTGGTGCGTAAGCTGCGCCTCGCGGACAAACTTGCCGCGGCGGGTAAGACCAATGAAGCGATCACCGCCTAGCTGGAGGTCGCGGCGGCGACGTTGTACAACTGGCGCCGCACGTACGGCGGGATGGATGCGGACGCGGCCAAAGAACTCAAGGAGCTGCGGGAGCAGAACCCGCCTCAAGCGGCTGCTGGCCGAGGCGGAGCTGGAAACGATGCTCTGCGGGAGGTGGCAAAGGGGAAATTTGAGCCCGGCCGCCAAGCGCCGCGCGGTGGACATGCTGAAAGAGGCCATGGGCACCTCTGAGCGGTCGGCGTGCAAGCGGTCGGGCTTGCCCGTGCCACCTACCGGCGCACCCCTGCCGCGCAAACCCCGGCCGATCCGGGACGCCCCACTACGGCAATTGCTGCGTGAGTACTCGACCAAACACCCATGCCATCAGTTTCGCCGGGCGTGGGCGGCGCTGCGCCATAACGAGCACCGAGAGGTGAACAAGAATAAGGTGCATCGGCTGTGGAAGGAGGAAGGCCTGCAGCGCCGCGTGCACAGCCCACGCAAACGTGCGGGCCAGTCGCCCCGGCCGGCGGAGGTGGCGGCTGATGCGCCCAAGGTGGTGGGCGTTGAACTTCCAGTTCGACTCCACCGTCGACGGCAGGGCCATCAAGATCGCGTCGATGGTCGACGAGCGCACCCGCGAGTCCCTGCTGAACATCGTAGAGCGCTCGATCACCGCCGAGCGGCTCATCTACGAGCTGCAAAAGTGTTTCACCGCCGCTGGCGGCCCGCCGATGGTGCTGCGAATGGACAATGGCCTCGAACTGATTTCTCAAGCGCTGCAATCGTTTTGCGCCGGAAAGGGAGGGCTGTACCACATCCCACCCACGACGCCGCATAAACCACTGGACCAACCTGCTCGAAGCCCGCGTCGTCATCGGCGACTTCAAGGACGAGCACAATGGCAGCCATCGCCACTGGGCTATCTGATTCCGGCCGAGTACGCTGCGGCATGCAGCCACACCCATCACCCCGTGGCCTGCGAGATCAACTGAATCGGTACCAAACACAACCTGGCTTTAGAACCAGGTGGTGAACCCTCCCGAGTTTCATGCACCCTCGGGGTTCTGTAAGCCGGCCGCCAGCCGGCGATAACCGCATTGGGCTTCTGCTTTAGAAAAGGCTGGTCGGCATGGTAATCGACTACAACCAGGGGCATATCGCCGAGCAGTATCAAGAGTCGAAAACACAGGCCTGGCGAGAACGCATCGAGACCTATTCCTTTCTGAAACACATTGGTGACATCAACGGCAAGAAGGTGCTGGACGTCGCGTGCGGCGAAGGGCATTTCACCCGCTTGCTGCGTCGCGCCGGCGCCGCGCAGGCGGTCGGACTCGACATCTCCGAACGCATGATCACCCTGGCCCGCGAACAGGAATCGCGGGAGCCGCTGGGCATCGAATACATCGTGGCGGATGCCCGTTCGATGGTCGCGCAACAGGATTACGACATCGTCGTCGGCGCTTGGCTGTTGGTGTACGCCCAAGATCGTGCAGAACTCGCGCAGATGTGTCGCGGCTTGGCGTGTCGGATCAAACCGGGTGGCCGGTTCGTCACCGTGAACACCAATCCGGGCGTGTACTCTTTCCGGCCCGATTACCGCAAGTACGGATTCGAGGTAGAACTGGCCGACCACGTCTTCGACGGCGCACCGATCGACATCACGCTCAACCTCGCCGATTCCTCGCTGGAGGTCAGGAACTACTACCTGCCGATCGAGGCCTATGCCTCCGCTTTCCGCGATGCCGGTTTCCACGACTTCGCCGTGCACATACCCGATCTGGAACCCGCCCCCGAAGCGGGCGACGAGGGCGACTACTGGGACTACTTACTCAACAACCCGCTCCTGGTCATCATGGACTGCATCAAAGACTGACGCGCGCCGTTGCCGCGGCTCGTCTCACGTAAATGTCGACAGTGGCGCTTCGGACGCCCGCTGTCGCAGCCGTACGCTGCGGCATACAGCCAAAACCATCACCTCGTGGCCTGCGACATCAACCGAAGTCGGTACCAAACACAAACCTGGCTCTAGAAACAGGTGGACCGACCGTAGGGGACGTGCCACGTCGTAACGGCCGGGACTCGCATCGGCCCGAAGCTAGCCGCAGGCGTTGGCCAGCTCCCTACTAACCCCCTTCGGACAGAGCTCCCAGATCTTCTGAGTGTCACCGTCGCTGAACGAGCGGATCACGAGCCTTCGCAGCACGCAGTAAGCCGGCAAGCGCACGACGCACGAATCGGCACGTCAGCCCGCGCGGCGGCCAGCGCAAGTTGCTGACCGATAATCGCGGCTTCACCGCTCCGCCCGAGCCGCTGCAGGCATTCGTGATACCCGTGCAGGCTCCACACGTTCCCGGGATGCTGACAGGGCCGGGCCAACGTCGGGTCCAGCCCCAGGTCCGCGGCATACACCGCGGCCGCGTCTTCGACGTGGCCCTGTTCGAGCAGCAGCGCCCCGTACGCGTGCCGGGTGGGCTGCATCCAGCCCCAGGGCTCGTCGTAGGGCAGCGCGTCGTCGAGTTCGACCGCGCGCCTCAGGTGACCGAACGCCTCCTCGAACCGCCCTTCGCGGTAGGCGATCTCACCGTCGAGCATGGCAGCGGCCACGGCCAGGATGTCGCGAACGGTGTTGTTGAACAGATAGCGGGAGTCCGGTATCCGGTCGTATGCCTGCCCGAACGCGGCGCGCTCGGCGTCCGCTAGCGCCAGCCGACCGGTTGCCGCCAGCCCAACGCCGCGTCCGTAGTGGATCGTGGCCGTGGTGGTGCAATAGAGGTCTTGGTCCTGCGGCAGTGGCTGCACGATCAGCTCATCCCAGCGGCCGAACCGCACCAGCACGTGGGTGCGCAGCGGCGCCAACGCCTCGAGCCAGTCGGCCATGGGCGGCGATTCGATGGACAGCAGCTCGGCGGTCAACTGACCGGCCAGTTCGTCGGCGGCCTGCAACGCGATCTGCGACCGCCCTTCAAACATCGCGGAATACACGATGAAATGCAGATCGTGTGCACGGTAGAGCGAGTGGAAGTTCAACGGGCCCTCGCGGCTTACATAGCGTCGATCCGCCTGCACCGCAGCAAGATTCGCAATCACCGAGCTGCGGTAGTCGCCGCACAGCACGTCGATGTGGCTCGGCATGTGCTGCAGATGCCCGGCATCGGGCACCAGGCCGCGCAACAGATCGGCGGCCGGTAGGGCGTCCTCGGGAGTCGCCGACATCTCCATGGTGTGCAGATACAGATGCAGGATCCCGGGATGCTCCCGGCCCGCGGGCGTGGCCAGCGCATCGTCGAGGATGCGCTTGGCCTCGATCACGCGTGAGCCTGTCGCGGGCTTGCCCGTGGCGGTGTCCCACAGCGCCCACGCCGTGACGTTGACCAGCGCATCGGCAGCGAGCGCCTGCACGTCGACGTCGTCGGGATAGGCCGCGGCCAGTACCGTCATTGCGTCGGCGTAGGCGCCAAGACCGGCGTGCAGGGCCTGCGCGTCGGAGGGGTCGTCGGTGGGAAAGCGGGCCTGCAGCGCGGCGATGAGCCCATGCTCGACCGGGCTGGCCCTACCCTGTGGGGCCAGCTGGAGTTCCATTCGGGCGCGGGCCAGCGACGCCGTGAGATCGACCGGGTCGAATGCCTCCCATGCCTTGTTGTAGTTGGGCCCAACCGAATAGGCGATTCCCCACCGCGCAATGGCCAGACCCGGGTCGAGCTCCAGGGCCCGCTCAAAGCAGCGGATCGCCTCCTCGTGGTTGAACGCGTACGCCCACACCAGTCCGCGGTCGAACCAGACCTGGGCTTGCGCGCATGAGGTTTCGATCGGCCGGTGAAAGGAGCCGAGGTCGAAATACTGCTCGCCGGCGGTCATGGACTTCTCCTAGGTCATCCCGGCAGGCGCGAGGCCCTGCCAACAGGGTACCGACCAGCGGTTTTGTCGGCCTCTGTGCTCCGCGTAGACGAACGCTGTTGACGGTGCAGCGATTCCCGCCGCTACTTCGAGGTGGACGCGCCTGTCCGGGATTGATGGATTGCTTCCGCTTCCAGCAGCGGCCGATTGGGTTCGGCGGCCATCACCTCCAGCAGCCGTTGCAGCCGCCCGATGAGCAAGTCGATGGTTTCCGTGTCGAAAACATCGGTGTCGAACTCGACGCGGAACTCGAGTTGGGGTCCGGGCAGGGCTCGCACGGCAAGGGGGTAGTGGCTGAATTCAAAGCCGGTGATGTGGGTGAGGGTCAACTCGTCGTCGGCGCCCGGGGTGTCCAGGGTGTCCATGGGGTAGTTCTCGTAGACGAAAAGGGTGTCGAACAACCTTTGGTGGCCGGTGAGGCGGTGGATCTCGGCCAGGGCTAGGTGCTGGTGCTCAAGGGTGTTGTGGTGGGCGTGCTGGAGTTGGTCCAACAGGTCGGCGGCGGTGGTCGTGGGTGTGATCCGGGCCCGCACCGGCACCGTGTTGATCAACAGGCCCACCATGGATTGCACGCCGGCCAGCTCCGCCGGGCGCCCCGACACCGAGATGCCAAACGCGACATCGTGGTGGCCGGTTAGCCAGCTCAGTAGCTGCGCCCAGACCGCGTGCAACACGGTGCTGACGGTGACATGACATGAGCGCGCCAAACCACCGATCGCTTCGGTGATCTCAGCGGAGAGCAAGAATCCCTTCGCAGCGCCCTCAACGAGCCCCGACCGATCCGGTGGGCCCACCAGGGTGGGCTGCGTAAAACCGGCGAACACCTCACGCCATGCCGCGCGTGCGGAATCGAGGTCACAGCCGGCAAGCCAGGCGACAAACCTGCGATACGGCACCGGTGCGGCCAACGGCTGTCTGGTGTAAACGGCGAAAATCTCGTGCAGCAGGATCGGCAGCGACCAGCCGTCACACACCAGGTGGTGCATGGTGAGCACAAACCGGTGTCGATGCGCTGCGGTACTTATCAACACAGCCCGAAAGGCACTGCCACCGCCATCGACATCGGCGACCGCGGCGCGTTCGGCGGCGCACACCCGCCCGATCTGCTCCTGGCCCTCAATATCACCGACATCGCCAAGATCGACGTACCGCCAGGCCGGCTCGGGAGCACCCGGGATGATCTGCACCGGCTCATCGAGGTGTCGCCATGCGAACCGGGCCACCAGATTGGGATGACGGTTGACCACGGTATGCACCGCCTGACCCCAGCGGTGCTGATCAACCGGGCCAGCCAAGCCGATGTCGAGCTGCACCACATACACCGCGGTGCGGCCCGGCGGCCCGCTCGCGTGGACAAGCATCTCCCGCTGCGTCGGGGTCAGCGGCAACACATCAGCGAGGCGGTAGCACTGCTCGAGCCGCTCGATCTGCCGCTGGCTAAGCCGGGCAGGCGCAAGATCAGACGGGCTTAACCCACCCCCACCACGGCCCACATGCGCGCACAACCCATCGAGGGCCGCAAACCACAACTGCCCGACCCGGGTGATCTGGTCACGATCAAGTTTGGACGACGCCCAAGTCCAGTGGGCCTGTAGTTGCGGGCCGGCCTGCGCATCGACGGTGACCGCATTGACCTCCACGGTGTGCAGCAACGGCATCAACGAGCCGGCGTTGCTGTCGGGAGACAACGAACCCCACTTTGCGATCCGCCAGCCGTCCTCACCGGCATCAGCCCGCCCCGGTGTACCGAAACGCCCCAGATAGTTGAACCCGATCACCGGGTCAGCCCCGGTCAACTCAACGTCGGCGTTCAAATACCGCAGCAAACCGTACGTCAAACCGTCTGGATGGGCCCGAAGCTGCTCCTTGGCATCCTTGACCACCGCCCCCAACGCGGCAGCACCGACCACCACCTGCGCCCAATCCAACCCGCCCACCCGCAACGCCACCGGGTACTTGGTGGTGAACCACCCCACCGTGTGCGACAAATCAACACCGGCAGCCACCTCCTCGTGGCGGCCATGACCCTCGACGTCAATGCCGATCGGCGTCCCGCTACTGCCGAAAAACTGCGCCCACGCCAACGCGAACGCGATCAAAAGCACATCTTGCACCCCGGCATGAAACGCCGCCGGCACCTCACCTAGCAGTCGGCGAGTCGTCTCCACATCCAACGACACCGACATCGACGACGCCGTGGCAAACGTATCCACCGCCGGCTCCACCGCCGGCAGTGCCGCCGGCACCCCCAGCACCTTCCGCCAAGCAGCCGCCTGCTCCACCACCGCCGGACGACGCGCATATTCGGCCAACACCGACGCCCACCGCCGAAACGACGTCCCTACCGCCGCCGCCACCACCTGCTCGCCGCTACGGTGTTGATCCCAGGCCCTGTTGAGGTCATCCAGCAAGATCCGCCATGACACCCCGTCAACTGCCAAGTGATGAATCGCCAACGCCAACTGGGCGGTGGAACCGACCCACAGCGCGCTCACCATCACCCCAGCGGCCGGATCCAACCGCGACCACGCCCGCGCCAGCGCCTCGTCGGACAACACCCCCACAGCCTGCAAACACCGGCGCGCATCCACACACCCCGGCGGCCCCGCATGCAACGACCAACCCCCCGCGCCGTCATCACCGACCCGGAGCCGCAGCATGGCGTGCCGATCCAACAGCGCCTGCAGCACCACCGCCACACCGGCCTCGCTCACCCCCGCCGGGGCCTGCACCACCATCGTCTGATTGAACTGCCGCACTGGGCCATCCACAGTTTCCAGCCAGCGCACAATCGGGGTCGCCAACACCTGGCCCACACCCGCGTCACCGCCAGCAACCTCGAGGACTTCACCGGCGACAGTGGCGACCCGGGCCACCCCGGCCACGGTCTGCTCGGCGAACACGTCCCGCGGTCGACACAACACGCCAGCCCCACGAGCCCGCGCGACCACCTGAATCGCCAAAATGCTGTCCCCACCCAGATCGAAAAACGAGTCGTCAACCCCCACCCGGTCCAGCCCCAACACCTGGGCATAAATCCCGGCCAAAACCTCCTCAACCACACCACCGGGACCCCGATACCGCTGGCCCCCACCATATTCGGGGACCGGCAACGCCCGAATATCCAACTTCCCATTAACCGTCAACGGCAACACATCCACCGCCACCACCGCCGCCGGCACCATATAAGCCGGCAACCGCTCAGCCACCCGCGCACGCAACACACCCGGATCAACCGCACCGGTCACATACCCCACCAACCGCCTATCCCCGGGCCGATCCTCACGAGCAATCACCACCGCCTGACCCACCCCAGGCAACGCCGCTAACGCCGAAGCCACCTCCCCACACTCAACCCGATACCCCCGAATCTTGACCTGCTCATCGGCACGCCCCACATACACCAACTGCCCATCAGCACCCCAATACACCAAATCCCCCGTGCGATACATCCGCGCACCAGCCCCCCCGAACGGACACGCCACAAACCGCGACCCCGTCAACCCCGCCCGACGCCAATACCCCACACCCACACCCACACCGGCCACATACAACTCCCCCACCACACCGGCCGGCACCCGCCGCAACCACCCATCCAACACAAACAACGCCGCCCCCGACACCGCCGACCCAATCGGCACCACCCCCGAACCGCTTTCCAGCGGGCCCGTCATGGTCGAATCCACCGTCGTCTCGGTCGTGCCGTACTCGTTTATCAGTGTCGCCACGGCGGCGTATCGGTCCACGAGTTCTTTGGTGCAGACCTCGCCGCCCACCAGCAGCGTCATGCCGTGCAATTGATTGGCGGGGAGGGCAGCCAACGCCGTAGGCGTGAACACCGCGTGGGAGATTTTTTGCTGGACCATGAAGTCAGCTAGTTCGGTGCCCGGCAGCGCCTGGTCGTTGTCGGGTATCACCGCGGCTGCTCCGGTCAACAAGGCAAACCACATGTTCCCGACGGAAGCATCGAACATCAACGGAGCGAACTGCAGAATCCGGCTGTTGGGCGAAATGCCCAGACGCTCAACGTGGCTGGTCACTAGGTCGGCGATGCCGTTGTGGGTGACGGCCACCCCCTTCGGGGTTCCGGTGGTGCCCGAGGTGTACAGGATGTAGGCCAAGTCATCGGCCGCCGGCGCCGGCAACCCGCCAGCGGGATAAGAGGTATCGCTTAGCGCATCATCAATATCGATGACCACCACATCACGACCAGCCAGCCGACCCGCCAACCCCGCACTGGCAAGCACCACCACCGGCGCGGCATCCTCGATCAAAAACCCAATCCGGGCCTCGGGATAACCCGGATCGATCGGCACATACGCCGCCCCACTCTTCAACACCCCCAAAATCGCCACCACCGCCCGAGCCGAACGCTCCACCAACAACCCCACCACCACACCCCGACCCACCCCCAAACCAGCCAACAAATGCCCCAACCGATTACTGGCCACATCAACCTCGCGATAACTCCACACCCGACCCCCACACACCAACGCCGCCGCCTCCGGCCTACAAGCCACCTGCTGGCCAAACACCACCGGAACCGACACCCCCACCCCCGACGCATCCAACACCGCCCGATTACCAACCACATCAAGGCGAGCCCCCTCACCCCGCCCCAACACATCCACCGACGACAACATCGCGCCAGGATCGGCCACCATCACCGCCAACACCCGCTCCAACCGGGCGATGAGCGTCTGGATGGTTGCCGCATCGAAAACATCGGTACGAAACTCCACCGCGCCGCTGATCCCGGCGGGCGCACCCGCATCGGTGAAACGTTCCCCCAAAGAAAACGTCAGATCCATACGCGCACTGTGGGTATCCACCGCCAAGGGCTTGACCCGCAAATCACCCAGGGTCAGCTCCGCGGATTCGTTGTTTTGCCAGGCCAACATCACCTGCACCAACGGGTGATGAGTCAACGAACGCACCGGATTAAGCCGCTCCACCACCACCTCAAAAGGCACCTCTTGATGCTCAAAAGCCGCCAAACTCTGCTGACGCACCTGCGCCAACAATTCCGCGAAGGTGCCGCCACCGGCCACCTGCACCCGCACCACCACGGTGTTGACGAAAAACCCCACCAACTCATCCAGCGCCGGCTCACCACGACCAGCAACCGCAACCCCCACCGCCACATCAGAACTACCGCTGATCTTGGCCAACAACACCGCCAGCGCCGCCTGAATCACCATGAAACTGCTCGCGTGATGCTCCCGAGCCACCCGAGCCACCCGCTGCTGCAACTGCGCCGACCACCCCACCCCGATACTGGCGCCGCGATGATCGGCAACCGGGGGATAAGCCCGATCGGTGGGCAACCGAACCCGCTCAGCCATCCCGGCCAAAGCCCGTTCCCAATACGCCAATTGGGCCCCCACCCCACTACCGGGATCGGCCAACTCCCCCAGATTCGCCCGCTGCCACAACGTGTAGTCCACATACTGCACCGCCAAATCAGCCCACCCCGGAGCCCGACCCGCACACCGGGCGGCATAGGCCGCACTCAAATCGGCGGCCAACGGCCGCAGCGACCAACCATCAGCAGCAACATGGTGCACCACAAGCACCAACACATGCTCCTGCTCGGCAACACCAAACAACCGCGCCCGCAGCGGAATCCGGGCCGCCAAATCAAAACAATGACCCACCTCGGCGTTAATGGCCTCACTCAGCCGACGCCGCGACCACCCGCTCGCATCGACAACACCCCAATCCAAACCCACCCGCTCCGCAGGGATGACCACCTGCTCGGCGATCCCATCCACCGCGTTAAACACCGTGCGCAAACTCTCATGACGACCCACCACATCGGCCAACGACGCACCCAACGCCGCCACATCCAACTGCCCACTCAACCCCAACGCCAGCGGGATGTTACAGACCGGCGAAGGCCCCTCCAACTGATCCAAAAACCACAACCGACGCTGGGCAAACGACAACGGAATTACCGCCGGCCGCTCACCACACACCAACGGCGTCCACCGACGCGACCCCACCCCCACCCGCGCCGCCAACCCGCCAACCGTGGGCACCTCAAACAACACCCGCACCGAAAGATCAGCATCCAACGCCCGATTAACCGCGGCGACCACCCGCATCGCCAACAACGAATCCCCACCCAGATCGAAAAACGAGTCGTCAACCCCCACCCGGTCCAGCCCCAACACCTGGGCATAAATCCCGGCCAAAACCTCCTCAACCACACCACCGGGACCCCGATACCGCTGGCCCCCACCATATTCGGGGACCGGCAACGCCCGAATATCCAACTTCCCATTAACCGTCAACGGCAACACATCCACCGCCACCACCGCCGCCGGCACCATATAAGCCGGCAACCGCTCAGCCACCCGCGCACGCAACACACCCGGATCAACCGCACCGGTCACATACCCCACCAACCGCCTATCCCCGGGCCGATCCTCACGAGCAATCACCACCGCCTGACCCACCCCAGGCAACGCCGCTAACGCCGAAGCCACCTCCCCACACTCAACCCGATACCCCCGAATCTTGACCTGCTCATCGGCACGCCCCACATACACCAACTGCCCATCAGCACCCCAATACACCAAATCCCCCGTGCGATACATCCGCGCACCAGCCCCCCCGAACGGACACGCCACAAACCGCGACCCCGTCAACCCCGCCCGACGCCAATACCCCACACCCACACCCACACCGGCCACATACAACTCCCCCACCACACCGGCCGGCACCCGCCGCAACCACCCATCCAACACAAACAACGCCGCCCCCGACACCGCCGACCCAATCGGCACCACCCCCGAACCCGCACACAACGGCGCACTCATCGAGACACACATCGTGGTCTCGGTCGGACCGTAGGCGTTGACCATCACCCGCCCCGGCGCCCACCGATCCACCACCTCAACCGGACACGCCTCACCCACAACCACCAACGTCACCGACTCCAACCCCCGCACCGACAACGCGCCCACCGCCGAAGGCGTCTGAGTCAACACACCAACCCGTTCAGCCACCAACAACTCATGAAAATCCTCCGGGCAACGCGTCACCGACTCGGGCACCACCACCAACCGCCCCCCACGCAACAACGCCCCCCACATCTCCCACACCGAAACATCAAACGCATACGAATGACACTGCGCCACAACCTGCCCCACCGCCGGCACCACACCCGCACCCAACGAACCAAACAACTGAGTGATATTGCGATGAGCAATCCCCACCCCCTTCGGGGTTCCCGTGGTGCCCGAGGTGTACAGGATGTAGGCCAAGTCATCGGCCGCCGGCGCCGGCAACCCGCCAGCGGGATAAGAGGTATCGCTTAGCGCATCATCAATATCGATGACCACCACATCACGACCAGCCAGCCGACCCGCCAACCCCGCACTGGCAAGCACCACCACCGGCGCGGCATCCTCGATCAAAAACCCAATCCGGGCCTCGGGATAACCCGGATCGATCGGCACATACGCCGCCCCACTCTTCAACACCCCCAAAATCGCCACCACCGCCCGAGCCGAACGCTCCACCAACAACCCCACCACCACACCCCGACCCACCCCCAAACCAGCCAACAAATGCCCCAACCGATTACTGGCCACATCAACCTCGCGATAACTCCACACCCGACCCCCACACACCAACGCCGCCGCCTCCGGCCTACAAGCCACCTGCTGGCCAAACACCACCGGAACCGACACCCCCACCCCCGACGCATCCAACACCGCCCGATTACCAACCACATCAAGGCGAGCCCCCTCACCCCGCCCCAACACATCCACCGACGACAACATCGCGCCAGGATCGGCCACCATCACCGCCAACACCCGCTCCAACCGGGCGATGAGCGTCTGGATGGTTGCCGCATCGAAAACATCGGTACGAAACTCCACCGCGCCGCTGATCCCGGCGGGCGCACCCGCATCGGTGAAACGTTCCCCCAAAGAAAACGTCAGATCCATACGCGCACTGTGGGTATCCACCGCCAAGGGCTTGACCCGCAAATCACCCAGGGTCAGCTCCGCGGATTCGTTGTTTTGCCAGGCCAACATCACCTGCACCAACGGGTGATGAGTCAACGAACGCACCGGATTAAGCCGCTCCACCACCACCTCAAAAGGCACCTCTTGATGCTCAAAAGCCGCCAAACTCTGCTGACGCACCTGCGCCAACAATTCCGCGAAGGTGCCGCCACCGGCCACCTGCACCCGCACCACCACGGTGTTGACGAAAAACCCCACCAACTCATCCAGCGCCGGCTCACCACGACCAGCAACCGCAACCCCCACCGCCACATCAGAACTACCGCTGATCTTGGCCAACAACACCGCCAGCGCCGCCTGAATCACCATGAAACTGCTCGCGTGATGCTCCCGAGCCACCCGAGCCACCCGCTGCTGCAACTGCGCCGACCACCCCACCCCGATACTGGCGCCGCGATGATCGGCAACCGGGGGATAAGCCCGATCGGTGGGCAACCGAACCCGCTCAGCCATCCCGGCCAAAGCCCGTTCCCAATACGCCAATTGGGCCCCCACCCCACTACCGGGATCGGCCAACTCCCCCAGATTCGCCCGCTGCCACAACGTGTAGTCCACATACTGCACCGCCAAATCAGCCCACCCCGGAGCCCGACCCGCACACCGGGCGGCATAGGCCGCACTCAAATCGGCGGCCAACGGCCGCAGCGACCAACCATCAGCAGCAACATGGTGCACCACAAGCACCAACACATGCTCCTGCTCGGCAACACCAAACAACCGCGCCCGCAGCGGAATCCGGGCCGCCAAATCAAAACAATGACCCACCTCGGCGTTAATGGCCTCACTCAGCCGACGCCGCGACCACCCGCTCGCATCGACAACACCCCAATCCAAACCCACCCGCTCCGCAGGGATGACCACCTGCTCGGCGATCCCATCCACCGCGTTAAACACCGTGCGCAAACTCTCATGACGACCCACCACATCGGCCAACGACGCACCCAACGCCGCCACATCCAACTGCCCACTCAACCCCAACGCCAGCGGGATGTTATAGACCGGCGAAGGCCCCTCCAACTGATCCAAAAACCACAACCGACGCTGGGCAAACGACAACGGAATTACCGCCGGCCGCTCACCACACACCAACGGCGTCCACCGACGCGACCCCACCCCCACCCGCGCCGCCAACCCGCCAACCGTGGGCACCTCAAACAACACCCGCACCGAAAGATCAGCATCCAACGCCCGATTAACCGCGGCGACCACCCGCATCGCCAACAACGAATCCCCACCCAGATCGAAAAACGAGTCGTCAACCCCCACCCGGTCCAGCCCCAACACCTGGGCATAAATCCCGGCCAAAACCTCCTCAACCACACCACCGGGACCCCGATACCGCTGGCCCCCACCATATTCGGGGACCGGCAACGCCCGAATATCCAACTTCCCATTAACCGTCAACGGCAACACATCCACCGCCACCACCGCCGCCGGCACCATATAAGCCGGCAACCGCTCAGCCACCCGCGCACGCAACACACCCGGATCAACCGCACCGGTCACATACCCCACCAACCGCCTATCCCCGGGCCGATCCTCACGAGCAATCACCACCGCCTGACCCACCCCAGGCAACGCCGCTAACGCCGAAGCCACCTCCCCACACTCAACCCGATACCCCCGAATCTTGACCTGCTCATCGGCACGCCCCACATACACCAACTGCCCATCAGCACCCCAATACACCAAATCCCCCGTGCGATACATCCGCGCACCAGCCCCCCCGAACGGACACGCCACAAACCGCGACCCCGTCAACCCCGCCCGACGCCAATACCCCACACCCACACCCACACCGGCCACATACAACTCCCCCACCACACCGGCCGGCACCCGCCGCAACCACCCATCCAACACAAACAACGCCGCCCCCGACACCGCCGACCCAATCGGCACCACCCCCGAACCCGCACACAACGGCGCACTCATCGACGCGTACCACGTCTCGGTTGGGCCGTAGGCGTTGACCATCACCCGCCCCGGCGCCCACCGATCCACCACCTCAACCGGACACGCCTCACCCACAACCACCAACGTCACCGACTCCAACCCCCGCACCGACAACGCGCCCACCGCCGAAGGCGTCTGAGTCAACACACCAACCCGTTCAGCCACCAACAACTCATGAAAATCCTCCGGGCAACGCGTCACCGACTCGGGCACCACCACCAACCGCCCCCCACGCAACAACGCCCCCCACATCTCCCACACCGAAACATCAAACGCATACGAATGACACTGCGCCACAACCTGCCCCACCGCCGGCACCACACCCGCACCCAACGAACCAAACAACTGAGTGATATTGCGATGAGCAATCCCCACCCCCTTCGGGGTTCCCGTGGTGCCCGAGGTGTACAGGATGTAGGCCAAGTCATCGGCCGCCGGCGCCGGCAACCCGCCAGCGGGATAAGAGGTATCGCTTAGCGCATCATCAATATCGATGACCACCACATCACGACCAGCCAGCCGACCCGCCAACCCCGCACTGGCAAGCACCACCACCGGCGCGGCATCCTCGATCAAAAACCCAATCCGGGCCTCGGGATAACCCGGATCGATCGGCACATACGCCGCCCCACTCTTCAACACCCCCAAAATCGCCACCACCGCCCGAGCCGAACGCTCCACCAACAACCCCACCACCACACCCCGACCCACCCCCAAACCAGCCAACAAATGCCCCAACCGATTACTGGCCACATCAACCTCGCGATAACTCCACACCCGACCCCCACACACCAACGCCGCCGCCTCCGGCCTACAAGCCACCTGCTGGCCAAACACCACCGGAACCGACACCCCCACCCCCGACGCATCCAACACCGCCCGATTACCAACCACATCAAGGCGAGCCCCCTCACCCCGCCCCAACACATCCACCGACGACAACATCGCGCCAGGATCGGCCACCATCACCGCCAACACCCGCTCCAACCGGGCCGCCAAGGCAGAGACGCCAAAATTTGAAAACGGTTGCCCCGCGCCCGCAGTACTCAGAAAGAGCTGACCGTCGGCCCTCATGAAGAACAATCCAAAGTGCTCCACCCGGCCCCAGGCCGTAACTAGCGCTGACGCCGAGGCGCCAGCGAAATCCCGGATAGTTGACGAAGGGACAAAATTGACAACCAGCCTGCCCGTTGCATTGCTGTGACCGTTGCGCTCAAGAACCTGCACGGGAAATCTCTGATGTTGCACTGCTTCTCGTATCCGCACGTCAACATGCACGCAGAAGTCTGTAACCACCGTTGCCGGCAAAGCCCGCAACACCAGCGGCACAACCCCAGAGACCATCCCGGGTATCCCCGAATCCGGACCTACTCGCCGGCTGACCGGGAAATCGAACACCACCAGTGAGCTGTCACCGCTTGTGAACCACCCCCGCACCAAGAGCGCGCACGCCGCCGTGATGATCGACGCCGGCCGCACACCTAATGCTTGAGACAATCCTTGAATTCGATCAATAATCGAAGGGTCCAATGGGACCCGCGCTGAGGCCAAGCCCGAATCATATTCGTCCGCAGGTTGCGCAAACCCATAATCCGGCGCGTCTTCGAATGGAATATTTTCAGTCCAGTAAGTCAGATCCTCACGATAATCGTTGGACGCCTCATATTCTTCCTCACGGCAAATCAAATCACGCAGCGAGCCCAAAAATGCAGGCGACCCATCCATACCAGCGACAAGCGCAGAGTAGACGGCTGCAACTCGATTAGCAATCAGATAGCAGCTGAACCCGTCGGCAACGATATGATGTAGGCATATGAACAAGTAAGATTCGTTCGGCCGCGCCTGAAATGATGCAAATTTGAACAGCGGACCGGCTAATGACATCGGCGTGCGTCGTATCGATGCCGTTAGCCGATAAACTTCCTGCACCGGATCCCGCGAACATCGGACGTCATAGTGCGGAACATCAAAGTTCGGGTGTTCAACCACCCTTTGCGAAACTTCGCCATCTACCTCGAAGAAGGCGGCCCGGACCGATTCGATCTCTCCCACCACGCGACGGATAGCCTGCTCAAGTAGATCAGGAGCTAACGCGCCCTCGATTTTCACCAACACGCCAACCTGCCACTCCAAATCCGAGTGACCTGTTTGCTGCGCAAGCCATATGTCTAATTGTTCCCGCGTCAGCCGAAACGCGTTGTCATTTGCCTTCATCCGAATACACGCATCCGCCCAGATTAGGCCTCAAAATCCTGTGCCTGGGCCAGTTTGTCGCGCAGACTCTTCGGCCGAATGTCGGTCCAGTTCTGTTCGATATACTCCTGGCACGCAGCGCGCGTCGCCTCACCAAAAGCCACCTGCCAGCCCGCCGGAATCTCGGCAAAAGCTGGCCATAAGCTGTGCTGCTCCCCCTCGTTGACCAAGACTAAGAAGGTGCCATTATCATCGTCGAACGGATTGATATTCACGCGTCTCCTAATCATCGAATTCCGGCAGTTCCTGACAGTTTGCAAGCCTCGATCCTGAGGTGGTGGCCGAGTTTGGCTCGCTGGACGACAGCTGCACCGACGAAAGTTGTTGCGCTCTAGCTACTTTCAAAGCCCTGTCGAGCACGGAGAGGCTAGCTCCTCGATCCGCAGTTGGCGAGGAAGCAGCACCATCGTCAAGATTTACCAGCTGCAAGACTTGCTTCCTGCAATATTTACTTTTTAAAACTATCTACTGCGACCATACGCGACCCCAAGCGAAGCCTGCAAACGACAGAACCCGCAGACAGATCTGCCGATCGTCGGCCTGTGCCGCCCCAGGAGCAGGTACCTGGACCCGATGGAGCGGACCTGTGACCAGGCCCCCGAATGGCGAGCGGGCCGCGATTGTCGGCATTCAGTCAGGCGTTGATGCGACCAACGCCGTGGTCCCGCCCCGGTCTCGCCACCCAGCGCTGCCGGTACGCGACGCGCCTAGCGCGTCCGACAGCCGCTAGCCGCGGCCGCCTTTCCCACTACCGCCCCACAAGGCCTTGGGGCAGTACACGTTGGCCGCGATTGCCAGGAACCGAGCAGCGCTGTCCCCGTGCAGCCCCGGGTTGGCATTTTGGACTTCGCTGACGACCTCTACCGCCCCCTTGCCGGCGTCGGCCCATTTGCACACCGCTTTGCCGGCGGCTATTGCGCGGCCCGGGTCCGGATACGTAAGGCCCGCCGCATCGAGTGAGGCGATGAACTCATCGTCCTTGCTATCGGCGTAGGCCGGCGCGGCGGTGCCGATCATGGCGGCCAGACTGATCACCGTCGGGAGCAGGAAGAGTCTCATACCTCCCTGATCGTCCCAGAGCGGCGGTGGGTGTGCATCTTCTGCGGTGAAATCGGAGATGAACATTGAACGACGCTGTGCGCCAACGCAATTACCACCCACTAGGGCGCTACCTTTGCACTTCGTCCGTCAACCTAAGGTTGACACGATCCGATCGTCAACCTAACGTTGACGCCATGGTTCAACCAACCAAGATCGCCTACCCCGTCAGCCTGGACGAGCTCATCAACGCCATCAGACAGGCGCACAGCAACGCATTGGACCAGCTCGCCGACGCGGTATTGGCCGCCGAGTGTCTCGGCGAGGTCGCCGACCATTTGATCGGGCACTTCGTCGATCAAGCGCGCCGCTCGGGAGCCTCCTGGACCGAGATCGGCAAGAGCATGGGCGTCACCAAACAGGCCGCCCAAAAGCGGTTCGTCCCGAAAGCCGAGGCCACCACCCTGGACCCCGATCAGGGCTTCGGGCGTTTCACTCCACGAGCCCGTAATGCCGTAGTCGCAGCCCAAAACGCCGCGCACGAAGCCGCCAACAGCGAGATCACCCCCGACCATCTGGTGCTCGGCATGCTCAGCGATCCGACCGCGCTGGCCACCGGCATGCTGCGTAAGCAGAAGATCGACACCGAGGCCCTGCGTGCTGCCGTAACGCTGCCCCCCGCCGGCCAGGAACCTACCGCGCTGATCCCGTTCAGCGGCCCGGCGCGCAAAGTGCTCGAACTGACCTTCCGTGAAGCACTTCGGCTTGGCCACAACTACATTGGCACCGAGCACCTGCTGCTGGCGCTGCTCGAACTCGAAGACGGGCCGCTCGACGGATCCGGTATAGACAAGGAGCGCCTCGAGACCGATCTGATCACCGCGCTCGAATCACTGACCGGTGACGCCAGCGCCAGCGAGCCCGGCGCCACCTGAGGCGGTCAAACCAACCCTCCCCCTCGCGCCATCGCGTGTGCAATCATGCGAAGGTCCCGAAAACGGGAAAGCCGAGGAGGCAAAACATGCGCCGCTGGCTGATCGTGGTGAGCATTTTCCTCGTGGCCGCCGCGGGTGTCGCCGCGCCGCGCGCGTGGGCCCAAGACGCGCCGATCGGGCGCATCGGTGACACGCTGCGGGTGGATACCGGCAGTTACGTCGCGGACGTCACCGTCACCAGCGTGGTACCGGTGGATCCGCCGCCCGGCTTCGGCTACCTGCGTAGCGGCAACCCGATCAAAAGCCTTCCCGGCAGTTCCGTCGCGCGCGCGGACGTGACGGTCCACGCGGTCCGGGTGCCCAATCCCTTCATCCTGGCCACCAATTTCAGCTTCGACGGGATCACTCCATTCGCCGACGCCTACAAGCCGCGGCCCTGCGACGCGCCCGACTGGCTGGACGCCGCGCTCGGGAATGCCCCACAGGGCTCGATTGTCCGCGGCGGCGTGTATTGGGACGCCTACCGCGATCCGGTCTCAAACGTCATCCTGCTGGACAAGAAGACTGGCCAGCACCTAGCGCAATGGAACCTCTGAACTGTCCATACACATTGATGCGACGGATTCCGTCGACCCCGACGAACTGGCCGCCGTCGCCGCACGCACCTTTCCGCTGGCGTGTCCGCCATCGGTGGCCAGGGAGCACATCTCGGCGTTCATCGACGCCAACCTGTCCGCGGCCCGCTTCGCCGAGTTCCTGACGGATCCGCAGCGTGCGATTCTCACCGCACAGCACGACAGCCGAATAGTCGGTTACGCCATGCTGATTCGCGGCGTTCCCGACAACGTCGAGGTGCAGCGAGCCGTCGAGCTCCGCCCGGCCGCTGAACTGTCCAAGCTCTACGTGCTCGCTGACTTTCACGGCGCTGGCGTGTCGCCGGCGTTGATGGACGCCGCACTGGCCACCGCCGACCGGTGGGCCATCCGCTGCGTGTGGCTAGGAGTCAATCAGGAAAACCAACGTGCACAACGCTTCTACACCAAGAGCGGGTTTAGGATCAACGGCACCCGGACGTTTCAACTGGGCACCCATCGCGAGAACGACTACGTCATGATCCGGGAGGTCTGACACCCGCAGTCAGTGCCAACAGCCGGGAGGTGGCCCGCAGGTACTTCTTTCGATAGCCACCGGCCAGCATCTCCTCGCTGAAAATCGTGTCCAGCTTGGCCCCGGACGCCACCACCGGAATGCCGGCGTCGTACAGGCGATCGGTGAGCGCGACCAGCCGCAACGCGACGTTCTGGTCATCGATGCCGTGCACGCCGGTCAAAAACACCGTGGTCACACCCTCGATCAGGGTCAAATACCGCGACGGATGCATGGTGGCCAGGTGCGCGCAGAGTGCGTCGAAGTCGTCCAGGGTCGCCCCGTCGACACCGTCCGCCCGCGCGGCGACCTCGTCATTTGACAACGGCTGGGGTGCCGGCGGCAGATCCCGGTGCCGGTAGTCCGGTCCCTCGATCCGCACCGTGCTGAAAATCTTTGCCAGCGTGTTGATCTCGCGTAGAAAGTCCTGGGCGGCAAAACGGCCCTCGCCGAGCTGCTCGGGCAATGTGTTGGAGGTGGCAGCCACCGAAACGCCCCGCTCGACCAGGGACGAAAGCAGCCGGGAGATCAGCGTTGTGTTGCCCGGATCGTCCAGCTCGAACTCGTCGATGCATACGGCGGTGTAATCGGCGAGCAGATCGATGCATTCGGCGAAGCCGAACACCCCGGCCAGCTGGGTCAGCTCGCCAAACGTCGCGAACGCCTTGGGCCGCGTCGCAGCGTCGGGTCCGGCTCCGGGCAGCTGGTAGTACGCGGACGCCAGCAGGTGCGTCTTGCCCACACCGAACCCGCCGTCCAGATACAGCCCGACCCCCGGCAGCACCTCCCTTTTGCCGAACAGCTTCTTGCGGCCCGCCCGCCGCTCGACGGCCCTGCGACAGAACTCTTGGCAGGCAACAACGGCGGCAGCCTGCGTCGGCTCCGCCGGGTCAGGTCGATACGTCGTGAATCTGACCTGCGCGAAGGTCGGCGGTGGCCGCAATTGGGAGATCAGCCGCTCCGGGGACACCGTTGGGTGCCGGTCCACCAGGTGGCCCACCCGGCCGGAAGCTTGCCGGACATTCGGGGAGGTGGACCCGTGCATGGTGGCACTCTAGCGGCGTGCTGCAATCAAACTCATGCCCGACTCTGCTGCGCTCGGAGCCGCTGACACGCCGCTGAGGCTGCTCAGGTCGGTGCAGCCGCTCGGCGACGGCGAACTCCCCCGGCTCTACGCCTATCCGGAGGACGGCACCTGGTTGCGGGCGAACTTCATCAGCAGCCTGGACGGCGGCGCCACCGCCGATGGCACCAGCGGAGCGATGGGCGGGCCCGGCGACCGATTCGTTTTCAACCTGCTGCGTGAACTCGCCGACGTCGTCGTGGTCGGCGCGGGCACGGTGCGCAGCGAGGGCTACTCGGGCGTCCACCTCGGTGTCGCCCAGCGCCAGCGGCGGCAGGCCCGGGACCAAAGCGAAGTCCCGCAGCTGGCGATCGTCACCAAGACGGGTCACCTGAACCGGGACATGGCGGTGTTTACCCGCACCGAGGTGCCGCCACTGGTGTTCACCTCCACGGCGGCCGCCACCCAGACACGCCAGCGGCTCGCCGGCCTCGCCGACGTCATCGACTGCCCTGGCGATGATCCCGGCAGTGTCGATGTGGCCGCGCTGCTGGCCGGCCTCGCGGCTCGGGGTCTGCGGCGGATCCTTACCGAAGGCGGGCCGACGTTGCTCGGATCCTTCATCGAGCGTGACGTGCTTGACGAGCTGTGTCTGACGATCGCCCCCTACGTCGTCGGCGGTCTGGCCCGGCGCATTACAACGGGCCCCGCGCAGGTGCTGACCCGGATGCGCTGTGCCCATGTCCTCACCGACGATGCCGGCTACCTGTACACCCGATACGTCAGGACCTAGGCGGCTTGGTCGCCCGCACGCCACCGAGCGCCACTCTGGCGTGACGCTCGCCGATCAGCGCGCAATGGCTACTGTGGTCGGCATGAGTCGGCAAACGACGTCCGCCGTGCTGCTGGTCGCGGTGACCTTCTCGGCGACGGTGCTGGCCGGCTGCGTCCCAGCCTTCGGCGCCGACCCGCGGTTCGCTACCAACTCGGGTGCCCGACCGCAAGGCGCGGCTACCACGACACCACCGCCGGGTGGTCCGCCGCCGGTTGCCGCACCCAAGAACGACTTGTCGTGGCACGGTTGCACGTCGCGGGTGTTCTCGGACGCGGGCGTTCCGGCCGCGCCCGGGATCGAACTGGATTGCGCGAGCTATGACACCGATCTCGACCCGCTGGTCGGAGGGGCCGCGAAGGTGAGTATCGGCGTGGTGCGCGCCCGCTCCAACCAGACCCCGCGCGACGCCGGACCGCTGGTGTTCACCACCGGCTCCGACCTGCCCTCCTCGACGCAGTTGCCGGTCTGGCTGTCACACGCGGGCACCGACGTGCTGCGCAGCCATCCCATCGTCGCCGTCGACCGTCGTGGCATGGGCATGTCGAGCCCGATCGACTGCCGCGATCACTTTGACCGCGAAGAGATGCGCGATCAGGCGCAATTCCAGACCGGTGACGATCCGGTGGCCAATCTTTCCGACATCTCCAACTCCGCCACCACGGACTGCACCGACGCCATTGCTCCGGGCGAGTCCGCCTACGACAACACGCACGCCGCCTCGGACCTCGAGCGGCTGCGCAACCTCTGGGACGTCCCTGCCCTCGCCCTCGTCGGAATTGGTAACGGCGCCCAGGTCGCGCTGGCCTACGCGGCATCGCGTCCCGACAAGGTCGCCAGGCTGATCCTCGACTCCCCGATTGCGGTGGGGGTGTCCGCCGAAGCCGCGGCCGAGCAGCAGGTCAAGGGCCAACAGGCCGCACTTGACGCATTCGCGGCGCAATGCGTCGCGGTGAACTGCGCGCTGGGCTCCGATCCGAAAGGCGCTGTCAGCACGCTCCTGTCGGCCGCCCGGTCCGGTGACGGGCCCGGTGGCGCGTCGGTGGCGTCTGTCGCCAACGCCATCACCACCGCGTTGGGCTTCCCCGACAGCGGCCGGGTCGAGGGCACCACGAAACTGGCCGACGCGCTGGCGGCCGCCCGCTCCGGGGACATCAACCTGCTGTCCAACCTGATCAACCGCGCCGATACCACCCAGGACACAGACGGCCAGTTCGTCAGCTCGTGCAGCGACGCGGTCAACCGCCCGACCCCGGACCGGGTCCGCGAGCTGGTGGTCGCCTGGGGGAAGCTGTATCCGCAGTTCGGCACCGTCGCCGCGCTCAACCTCGTCAAATGCGTGCATTGGCCGAGCAGTTCACCGCCGCAACCGCCGAAGGATCTCAAGGTCGACGTTTTGCTGCTGGGCGTGCAGAACGACCCGATCGTGGGCTCGGAAGGCGTCGCCGCGACGGCGGCCACCATCATCAACGCAAATGCCGCCAGCAAGCGGGTGATGTGGCAGGGCATCGGCCACGGCGCCAGCGTCTACTCGTCGTGCGCGGTGCCACCGCTGGTCGGCTATCTGGACAGCGGCAAGCTGCCCGGCACCGACACCTACTGTCCCGCCTGACACTTCGGCAGCTGGCGCCCCGGTGTACGGTGCGCTGGTGACGGCAGCAGACTCGACCCCAACCGGCCTGCGCGATCAGATCCAGGCCGCATTCCGTCCCCGCACCAGCGCACCGAGCACGGCCAGCATCTTGCGGTCGGTGTTGTGGCCCGCGGCGATCCTTTCCGTGCTGCACCGCAGCATCGTGCTGACCACCAACGGAAACATCACCGACGACTTCAAACCCGTGTATCGCGCGGTGATGAACTTCCGGCGCGGCTGGGACATCTACAACGAGCACTTCGATTACGTCGACCCGCACTATCTGTACCCACCGGGCGGCACGCTGCTCATGGCGCCGTTCGGATACCTGCCGTTCGCCCCGTCGCGCTACCTGTTCATCCTGATCAACACCGTGGCCATTGTCGTCGCCGCCTACCTGTTGCTGCGGTTGTTCAACTACACGTGGGCATCGGTTGCCGCTCCAGCACTCCTGCTGGCCATGTTCTGCACCGAGACCGTGACCAACACCCTGGTGTTCACCAACATCAATGGCTGCATCCTGCTGCTGGAGGTTTTGTTCTTGCGGTGGCTGCTGGATGGGAAGGTCGGTCACCAGTGGTGGGCCGGGCTGGCGATCGGGCTGACGCTGGTGCTCAAACCCCTGCTGGGTCCGCTGCTGTTGCTGCCGCTGCTGAACCGCCAGTGGCGGGCGCTGGTGACCGCCATCGCGGTTCCTATCGTCGTGAACCTGGCCGCACTGCCGCTGGTCAGCGACCCGATGAGCTTCTTCACCCGGACGCTGCCCTACATCCTGGGCACCCGGGACTACTTCAACAGCTCGATTCAGGGCAACGGCGTCTACTTCGGCCTACCCACCTGGCTGATCCTGTTCCTGCGGCTGCTGTTCACCGTGATCGCGATCGGCGGCATGTGGTTGCTGTATCGCTACTACCGCACCCGCGACCCCCTGTTCTGGTTCACCACCTCGTCAGGTGTGCTGCTGCTGTGGTCGTGGCTGGTGATGTCGCTGGCCCAGGGCTACTACTCGATGATGCTGTTCCCGTTCCTGATGACGGTCGTGCTGCCCAACTCTGTGCTCCGCAATTGGCCGGCGTGGCTGGGCATCTACGGCTTCCTCACGCTGGATCGCTGGCTGCTCTTCAACTGGATGAGGTGGGGTCGCGCCCTGGAGTACCTGAAGATCACCTACGGTTGGTCGTTGCTGTTGATCGTGACGTTCACCGTGCTCTACTTCCGCTACCTGGACGCCAAGGCGGAAAACCGGCTGGACAGCGGCATCGATCCGACGTGGCTGACGGCTAAGCGCGAACCGGCTAGCGTAGATGCATGACCCATCCGAAGCTCGAACTCACCGACGACGAGTGGCGTAAGAAGCTCACCCCGCAGGAGTTCGACGTGCTGCGCCGCGCCGGAACCGAGCGGCCATTCACCGGTGAGTACACCGACACCAAATCCCAGGGTGTCTACCAGTGCCGGGCCTGTGGCGCCGAGTTATTCTGCAGCACAGAGAAATTCGAATCGCATTGCGGCTGGCCGTCGTTCTTCGACCCGACGAACGCCGACGCTGTCATCCTACGTCCCGACCACTCGCTGGGCCAGATCCGCACCGAGGTGCTGTGCGCGAACTGTCACAGCCACCTGGGCCATGTGTTCGCCGGTGAGGGTTATCCCACACCAACGGACTTGCGCTATTGCATCAACTCGATCTCGTTGCGCCTGGTCCCGACGAACGAAGCGCCGAGCCTGTAGTTAGCGCGGTCTCCACTCGCACTCTTGCGCGCTAACTACAGTTTCGCGTCGGGTCAGTCCACCCGCGTTGCGTGCACTTCCCAAAACGGGACGTGCGCTATGCCATCGACCAGCCACGGTTCGATGATCCGGATGCGTTCCAGCAGTGGCTTAACCTCATCGGCCATATCGGGATAGCGCGCGGCTATCGTCTCGAAGGTCTCCACGCTGACGTTGGTCTGATAGGTGGTCGGCCCCAAATAGGTGATCTCCCAACCGCCGCCCGGCAGCACCTGTCGGAAGTCATCCTCGGACAACGACCGCAGCGCACTCAAACCGTTCACGTTGTGCGCGCCGAATTCGTACATGTACAGGCGTGCACCCGGCTTGGTGGCCCGGTGCAATGCCCGCACGTAGGACCGCTGCAGCTCCGGGTCGGTGCTGAAGGTGTGGTAGAAGGCGCAGTCGACGACGGTGTCGAACCGGGCGTCCAGTCCCTGAAGCTTCGTGGCGTCGGCCACCCGGAAGTCCACCGATACCCCCGCCTGCCGCGCGTGTTCCCGCGCCCGCTCGATGGCGGCGGCCGACCCGTCGATGCCGGTGGCCGAGTAGCCCTTGGACGCGTAGTAGATCGCGTGGTGACCCGGGCCGGTGCCCGGGTCGAGCACCTTGCCTTTGATCGCACCCAACGCGACCAGCTGCTTTACCACCGGCTGCGGGCCGCCAATGTCCCAGGGCGTGGCCGCTGGCAACCCGTGCAACGTCCGGTCGTCGCGGTACATCTCCTCGAAGCGGGTGGGATCGGTCGGGTCGGGCTGGGTCATGCGACTCCCGTTCTAATCGTTCAGGGCAGCGAGGTCACCAGCTGCTCAACCGCCACCCGCGGTCCGGTGAAAAACGGCGTCTCCGCGCGGGTATGCCGCCGCGCGTCGGTGGCACGCAGGTCACGCATCAGGTCGACGATGCGGTCCAACTCCGGGGCCTCAAAAGCCAGGATCCATTCGTAATCACCTAGCGCGAACGCCGGCACCGTGTTGGCCCGGACGTCCTTGTATCCGCGCGCGGCCATACCGTGCTCGGCGAGCATGCGGCGACGTTCCTCATCAGGCAGCAGGTACCACTCGTAGGACCGCACAAACGGATACACGCAGATATAGGCGCCGGGTTCCTCGCCGGCCAGAAACGCCGGGATGTGACTCTTGTTGAACTCGGCCGGCCGATGCAGTCCCACACCACTCCACACCGGCGTGCAAGCCCGTCCCAGGGTGGTGGTGCGCCGGAAATCGGCGTAGGTAGCTTGCAATGCTTCGACGCGTTCGGCATGGGTCCAGATCATGAAATCGGCGTCTGCCCGCAAACCCGTCACGTCGTAGAGGCCGCGCACCACCACGCCGCGTTCCTCCTGCTGCTTGAAGAACCGGGACGCATCATCTACCGCCGAGTCGCGCTGTTCGCCGAGCTCACCCGGCCGCACCGAGAAGACCGAAAACATCAGGTAGCGAACCGTGGCGTTCAAAGCGTCGTAATCGAGGCGGGCCATGGCTCCTATCGTGCCACTTGCGCGTCTACCGCCTCGAGGACGCCGGCGACCGCCCGACCTGCCGCGGCGATGCAAGCCGGAACGCCGATTCCGTCAAGGTAGCTGCCCGCCACGGCGAGAGTCGGTGGCAGGCCGGCCCGCAGCTCGGCCACCAGCTCCGCGTGGCCGGGCCCATACTGCGGCATCGCGTCCATCCACCGTCGCACGCGGACATCGAGCACATCGACGGCAACACCGAACACCGTGGCCAGGTCGTCCACCGCCCAGGCCAGCAGCTCCTCGTCGGACGCGCGGCCGGCCAAGTCGTCCCCGAACCGCCCGAAAGACAGCCGCAGCAGCGCAACGTCGCCGGCAGTGCCCCACTTGCGAGACGACAAGGTGACCGCCTTGGCGTGTACCGGCTCGCCGGTCGCCACGAGCACACCGGAACACTCCGGAAGCGCGGTATTGCCGGGCACCGCGAGCGCCATCACCACCGACGACGCGCTCGTTATCCGGCTGGCGGCGGCGAAGCTTCGTGGGGCCAGGCCGTCAATCAGGCGCGCCAGCCGCGGTGCCGGTACGGCCAGGATGACCGCGTCGGCGTGCCAACGAGCCCCGGTTTCGTCGTACAGCTCCCATCCGTGACCGATCTTCTCGATAGCCGCGCGCACCCACCGCGGCCGACTGCGCCGGACCAGCTCGTCCAGCAGCACCTGGTAGCCGCCCTGCAACGCGCCGAATACCGGACCGCCGTCAGCCGGTGGCAATCCCTGCCGGACCGCGTCGGTCAAGCTGCCCGCGCCGCGGTCGAGAGCCGCGGTCACGCTCGGGGCGGCCGCGCGCAGCCCGATCGTCGCGGCCGCGCCCGCGTACACCCCGCCCAGCAGCGGGTCCACCGAGCGGGCCACAACCTGCTCGCCGAACCGGTCGGCCACCAACTCGGCCGCCGCGGGATCGCTGCCCGCCTGCCAGCGCAGCGGTCGGGTTGGTTCCGCCTCCATGCGCGCGATCGTGGCGCCGTCTACCAACCCGGCCAGCGACGTCGCCGAGGACGGGATGCCGGCCACCGTGTCCGACGGCAACGGGTGCAGCCGCTGCTGGCTGTAGATCAGCGGCCGGGCGCCGGTGGTGCTGCGCTGCCGCCCCGACAGGCCCAGCTCGGCCAGCAGTGCCGGCACCTCGGGCCGGCGCAGCACGAACGCCTCGGCGCCCAGATCCATCGGTTGTCCGCCGACCGGTTCGGTGCGCAATACCCCACCAAGCCGGTCGGCCGGGTCGAACACCGTGATGGTCGCATCGTCACCGACGGCCACCCGTAGCCGATACGCCGCGGTCAATCCCGAGATTCCGCCGCCCACAACACAATACGAGCCGGCCGGGGTCATAGCGAATGGACCAGCGACACCAACTCGGCCAGCACCCCGGGATCGGTCTCCGGCAGCACCCCATGGCCGAGGTTGAAGACGTGCCCGGCGGCGCCGGCGTCCACGGCGCGACGTCCGTCGTCGACAACGGCCCGTGCGCCACGTTCCACCGCCGGCCAGCCCGCCAGCAGCACCACCGGATCGAGGTTGCCCTGCAGCGCGGTGCCGGCCTCGACGCGGGCGGCGGCGTCGGTCAGTGTGGTCCGCCAATCCACCCCGACGACGCTGGCCTGACCACCCAAGCGCACCGCCTCCGACATGGCGCCCAGCAACTCGGCGGTCCCGACCCCGAAGTGCGTCATCGGCACGGCATGTTCGCTCAACGCGCCGAATACCCGGGCGCTGTGCGGTAACACGTACTGACGGTAGTCGGCCAGCGACAGCGTCCCGGCCCACGAGTCGAATACCTGAATGGCGTCCACCCCGGCACCGATTTGGCCGTGCAGAAACGCGATGGTGAGGTCGGTCAGCTTCGTCATCAGCGCATGCCAGCTCGCCGGCTCGGCCAGCATCATTGCCTTGGTGCGGGCGTGGTGCCGGCTCGGTCCGCCCTCCACCAGGTAGGAGGCCAACGTGAACGGCGCTCCCGCGAACCCGATCAGCGGCACCTCTCCCAGCGCCGCGACCAACAGTGAAACCGCCTGCAGCACAGGCTGAATCGCCCGCTGATCAAGGGGTTTCAGAGCAGCGATATCGGCTGCGGTGCGCACCGGGTCGGCGATCACCGGCCCGACGTCGGCGACGATGTCCAAATCCACGCCTGCGGCGCGCAGCGGCACAACGATGTCGGAGAACAGGATCGCCGCGTCGACGTCGTAACGGCGTGTCGGCTGCAGGGTGAACTCGCACGCCAGGTCCGGCTCGAAACAGGCGGCCAGCATGCTGTGCCGTTCGCGCAGCGCCCGATATTCGGGCAGCGAGCGGCCCGCCTGCCGCATGAACCACACCGGCACCCGGTTCGGTTTGCGGCCGGCGACCGCGGCCAGGTAGGGCGATTGCGGAAGCTCGCGACGGATACTCATCGAACTCAATGCTGCCACGGCCGCGCGGCGGCACCTGCGTAACATCACCTCGATGCGAAACGTGCCGGTCAGCTACGACGACTTCCCCAGCCTTCGGTGTGAGCCCAGCGAGAACGGCGTGCTGCAGGTGATTCTGGACGCGCCCGGCCTGAACTCGGTCGGGCCTCAGATGCACGGCGACCTAGCCGACATCTGGCCGGTGATCGATCGCGATCCGAGGGTGCGCGTGGTCCTGGTTCGCGGGGAGGGCAAGGCGTTTTCCTCCGGCGGCAGCTTCGATTTGATCGAGGAGACCATTGGTGACTACCAGGGCCGGGTCCGGATTATGCGCGAGGCCCGTGATCTGGTGCTCAATCTGGTCAACTTCGACAAGCCGGTGGTGTCGGCGATTCGGGGTCCGGCGGTCGGCGCGGGCCTGGTGGTGGCGTTGCTCGCCGACATCTCGGTGGCGGGCCGGACCGCGAAAATCATCGACGGGCACACCAAACTCGGGGTGGCCGCCGGTGATCACGCCGCGATCTGCTGGCCGTTGCTGGTCGGCATGGCCAAAGCCAAGTACTACCTGCTGACCTGCGAGACGCTCTCCGGCGAGGAAGCCGAGCGCATCGGCCTGGTCTCGACCTGCGTGGACGATGAGGAAGTACTCG
The DNA here is from genome assembly GCF_963853665.1 of Mycobacterium decipiens. Lineage (NCBI taxonomy): Bacteria > Bacillati > Actinomycetota > Actinomycetes > Mycobacteriales > Mycobacteriaceae > Mycobacterium > Mycobacterium decipiens. The sequence goes on along the minus strand of NZ_OY970459.1, from coordinate 1,920,965 downwards.
CAACCGCGACTCGCCTGGCTGACACCCTCGCGCAGGGCGCACAAAACGCGATCCGCTGGACCAAGCGCAGTCTCAATCACTGGTATCGCATGTTCGGGCCCACCTTCGAAACCTCGCTCGGCCTGGAATTCATCGGGTTCAGCGGTCCCGACGTCCAGGAAGGACTGGCCGCACATCGTGAGAAGCGCCCCGCACGGTTCGGTGCCGGCCGTGATAGCTGAGCACAGTTCGGCGCGCCTGTTCACGCGGGTGCGCGGATAGGTCTACCGTCGAAATCTGTGACCCGCGCCGACGATGCGGCGGGGGTATCGCCCGCTTGCGGGGAACGAAGCGATGAGGAGGAGCGGCGCTGGTGACCTCAGCCGAGCCGACCCTATTCCGCGAAGCAGTAGCGGCGATGAACGCGGTCACCGTACGGCCGGAAATCGAACTAGGTCCTATCCGACCGCCGCAGCGGCTAGCTCCGTACAGCTACGCGCTGGGAGCCGAGGTCAAGCATCCCGAACTCGATGTCGTCCCGGAGCGGTCCGAGGGCGACGCCTTCGGCCGGCTGATCCTGCTGTACGACCCGGACGGCTCCGACGCGTGGGACGGCACCATCCGCCTGGTCGCCTATGTCCAGGCCGACCTGGACTCGAGTGAAGCCGTCGACCCCCTGCTACCCGAGGTGGCGTGGAGTTGGCTGGTCGACGCGCTGGCAGCGCGCACCGATCAGGTGCGGGCCCTGGGCGGCACTGTCACCGCCACCACATCGGTGCGATACGGCGATATCTCCGGGCCGCCGCGCGCCCACCAGCTGGAGCTACGGGCGTCATGGACGGCGACCAACCCCGATCTGGGCGCCCATGTCGAGGCGTTCTGCGATGTCCTGGAGCACGCGGCGGGCCTGCCGCCAGCCGGGGTCACCGACCTCGGCTCGCGGTCACGCGCCTGACATGTGCCCCGAGCAGTCCGAAGCGGGGGGTGCGGAGCCCGGCGGCACGGAACCCGAACCCACCCCGCTGCTCCACCCTGCCGGTGGGATGCCGAATCTCTGTGTGACCGCCAGCGAAATCGCCGCGGCCGCAGAACTGCTGGATCGCGGGCGCGGACCGTTCGGGGTGGACGCCGAGCGGGCGTCGGGCTTCCGCTACTCCAACCGGGCCTATCTGGTCCAGATCCGGCGGGCCGGGGCGGGCACCGTGCTGATCGACCCGGTCAGCCACGGCGGTGACCCGTTGACCGTGCTGGCGCCGGTCGCTGCCGTGCTCAACGACGACGAGTGGATCCTGCACTCCGCCGATCAGGATCTGCCCTGCCTGGCCGAGGTCGGTATGCGCCCGCCGGCGCTGTACGACACCGAACTTGCCGGACGCCTAGCCGGATTCGATCGGGTGAACCTGGCGACCATGGTCGAGCGGCTGCTCGGGCTGGGATTGGCCAAGGGCCACGGCGCGGCCGACTGGTCCAAACGCCCGCTACCCCCGGCCTGGCTGAACTACGCGGCACTGGACGTGGAACTGCTCATCGAACTGCGCGCGGCGATCTCGCAGGTGCTGGCCGAGCAAGGCAAAACCGATTGGGCTGCACAGGAATTCGAACACCTGCGGGCGTTCGAATCAAGGTCAGTTCCGGCGGTCGCCCGGCGGGACCGCTGGCGACGAACCTCGGGTATCCACAAGGTGCATGACCGCCGGCGCCTGGCCGCCGTCCGCGAGTTGTGGACGGCGCGCGATCGGATCGCCCAGCGCCGCGACATCGCGCCGCGCCGGATCTTGCCGGACTCGGCCATCATCGACGCCGCCCTTGCCGACCCGAAGTCCCTCGCCGACCTCGTCGCGTTGCCGGTGTTCGGCGGACGCAACCAGCGTCGTAGCGCCGCGGTGTGGTTGGCGGCGCTGCAGGCAGCGCGCGAAAACCGAGATCCACCGGAGGTGGCCGAGCCGGCAAACGGGCCGCCACCGCCGGGGCGGTGGATCAAACGCAAGCCGGAAGCCGCCGCACGGCTGGATGCGGCACGCACGGCGCTGGGCCAGGTGTCGCAACGGGTCGGGGTACCCACGGAGAACCTGGTCTCACCTGATCTGGTGCGACGGCTGTGCTGGGAATGGGAAGCCGCCACGCAAGATTTTCCGGACCCCGCCGCCGCTGTCGAGGAGTACCTGCGCGCCGGCCAGGCCCGGATCTGGCAGCGAGACCTCGTGGGCCCCATCCTGGCGACGGCGTTGACCCGGACACCCGACGGCACCGAGGGCGACGACCACTAGGACGTAGCTGGGGCCTTCGACGGGCCTGGACCGTGCTCGCTGCCTTAGTCGAGATGTTCTCGAATCGCGTCGGAAGCGGATACCCCGGTCCCCAGCGCGGCAACCCATCCGGTGATCCGCCGGGCCACGTCTTGGTCGGTGAGCCCCAGATCGGCCAGCACCTCGGCTCGCGATGCGTGCTCGTAGAAGCCCTGAGGCAACCCGACGTCGCGGCAGGGCACATCGATCTCCGCGCGCCGCAAAGCGGCCGACACCGCCGACCCCACACCGCCGTTGACGCCGTTGTCCTCCAGCGTCACGAGCAGCTTGTGCTGCACCGCCAGATCACGCACACCGTCGCAGACCGGCAACACCCAGCGCGGGTCCACCACGGTCACCCCGATTCCCTGGTTGTGCAGCCGCTTGGCCACCGCCAACGCCATCGACGCGAACGCACCGACCGCCACCAGCAGCACATCATGGTTCAGCCCAGCGGCCGGCACCGCGAGCACATCCACGCCGGCCCGCCGTGCAAGAGCCGGAATATCTTTGCCCACATCGCCTTTGGGGAACCGGATCGCCGTCGGTCCGTCGTTGATGTCGAGCGCCTCACCGAGTTCCTCGCGCAACCGGGTGCCGTCGCGGGGTGCGGCCACCCGCATGCCCGGCACGATGCCCAGCATGGACAGGTCCCACATGCCGTTGTGACTGGCGCCGTCCGGACCGGTGACCCCGGCCCGGTCCAGCACCATGGTGACCGGCAGCTTGTGCAGCGCAACATCCATCACGATCTGGTCGAACGCCCGGTTGAGGAACGTCGAATAGATCGCCACCACCGGGTGCATCCCGCCCATCGCCAACCCGGCCGCCGACGTCATCGCATGTTGCTCGGCGATACCGACATCGAACAATCGATCCGGAAAACGCTGCCCGAACGCCGACAGCCCGGTCGGGCCGGGCATCGCCGCGGTGATCGCCACAATGTCGCGGCGCTGTTGGGCGTACCCGATGAGTGCGTCGGCAAAGGTCGTCGTCCACCCCGGGCCCGCCATCGTGGTGGCTTGCCCGGTGGCCGGATTGATCGGGGCGGTGGAATGCATCTGCTCGGCCTGGTCGGCTTCCGCCGGGGGATAACCCATCCCCTTGCGGGTGACGACGTGCACGATCACCGGGCCGCCGAAGCCGCGGGCGCTGCGCAGCGCGACCTCCACCGCCCGTTCGTCGTGACCGTCCACCGGGCCGACGTACTTCAGGCCAAGGTTGGTGAACAGCAGCTGCGGTGACAGCGAGTCCTTCAGACCCGCCTTAACGCTGTGCAGGACGTGATAGCAAACCTCACCGATGAGTGGCACCGCGCGCACCATGTCACGGCCCTTCCCCAGCGCCTGCTCGTAGGCGGGCTGCAGCCGCAACTTCGCCAGGTGGTCGGCGACGCCTCCGATCGTCGGCGCGTAGCTGCGCCCATTGTCGTTGACCACGATGACTACCGGCCGGTGCGAGGCGGCGATATTGTTCAGCGCCTCCCAGCACATGCCGCCGGTCAGCGCGCCGTCGCCGACCACCGCGACCACACACCGGTTGCGGTGTCCGGCCAACTCGAACGCCTTGGCCAACCCGTCGGCGTACGACAATGCCGCGCTGGCGTGGCTCGACTCCACCCAGTCGTGTTCGCTCTCGGCGCGTGACGGATACCCCGACAACCCGCCCTTCTTGCGCAGGCTTTCGAAGTCCGGGCAGCGTCCGGTCAACATCTTGTGGACGTACGCCTGGTGACCGGTGTCGAAGATGATCGGATCGTGGGGCGAGTCGAACACCCGATGCAGCGCCAGTGTCAGCTCGACGACACCGAGGTTCGGCCCCAGGTGTCCCCCGGTGGCGGCGACCTTGTGGATCAGGAACTCGCGAATCTCGGCAGCAAGCTCCCGAAGCTGAGCCTGGGAGAGGTGCTGCAGATCGGCAGGTCCGCGGATCTGTTGCAGCATTTCGCCAGTGTACGCAGCGAACCCCGCGGAGCCCAGCACGCGCAATCGACCTCCGCCGATCAATTGAGCTGAACCACTTTGATAGCGTCGGTGGCCGGTGCGCCGGGAAGCCTGGTCGGCGACCCTACTGTCATGCAACCCCGGAGTTCGATATGAAGGTAGACCTCGACCCAACTGCGCCCCCGGTTCAGACGTATGGTCGGGATATGCGTGCCGAGCAAATGGCCGAGGACTATCCCGTCGTGAGCATCGATTCAAATGCGCTGGATGCTGCACGCATGCTCGCAGAACACCGCCTGCCCGGGCTGTTGGTCACCGCCGGAGCAGGAAAACCGTATGCGGTACTCCCTGCCTCCCAGGTTGTGCGGTTCGTCGTCCCAAGTTATGTGCAAGACGATCCCTCGCTGGCCGGTGTCCTCAACGAATCGATGGCCGACCGGTGCGCGGAGAAACTGAGTGGCAAAAAGGTCCGCGACGTGTTGCCCAACCACCTGGTCGAAGTTCCCCCGGCTAATGCCGACGACACCATCATCGAGGTAGCCGCGCTCATGGCCCGACTGCGAAGCCCGCTCATCGCGGTGGTCAAAGGTGGAAGGTTGCTCGGGGTGGTCACGGCGTCGCGCCTACTTGCTGCGGCGCTGAAGTCTTGATCTCAACGGATTCGGCGACAATCGGTCTGCGGACACCAAGCCGGGCAACTCGATGAGTGTCGTCGCGCTGTCGGTGTTCGTCGTGGCCTACGCGTTGATCGCCAGCGACCGCTTCAACAAGACGCTGGTAGCGCTAGCGGGCGCGGCGGTCGTGGTCGCCCTGCCGATCATCAATTCCGAGGACGTCTTTTTTTCCCACGAGACCGGAATCGATTGGGACGTCATCTTTTTGCTGCTGGGCATGATGATCATCGTCAGCGTGCTACGGCAGACCGGCGTGTTCGAATACGTCGCGATCTGGGCAGCTAAACGGGCCCGCGGCTCGCCGCTGCGCATCATGATCCTGTTGGTGGTGGTGACCGCGATCGCATCTGCCCTGCTGGACAATGTCACCACGGTCATGCTGATCGCGCCGGTGACGCTGCTGGTATGCGACCGGCTGGCCATCAATGCGGCGCCGTTTTTGATGGCCGAAGCGTTCGCGTCGAATATCGGCGGCACCGCGACCTTGGTCGGCGACCCACCCAACATCGTCATCGCCAGCAAGGGCGGCCTGACATTCAACGACTTCCTGGTCAACCTGGCGCCGATCGTGATCATCGTGATGGCGGTGTTAATCCTGATGCTGCCGCGGCTGTTTCCCGGCGCGTTCGCCGTCGATCCCGCGCGGGTCGCCGACGTCATGTCGCTGGAAGAGAAGGAGGCCATTCGCGATCACGGGCTGCTAATCAAGTGCGGAGTCGTCCTGGTGATGGTGTTCGCGGCCTTCGTCGCAAACTCCGTGATTCACATGCAGCCGTCCATGGTGGCGCTGCTGGGCGCCGGCGCCCTGATCGTCACATCCCGGCTGGACCACTCCGAATACCTATCCAGCGTCGAGTGGGACACGCTGCTGTTCTTCGTGGGCCTGTTCATCATGGTCGGCGCTCTGGTGAAGACGGGCGTCGTAGAACAGCTAGCCCAGATGGCGGTTACCGCCACCCGCGGCAACACCCTGTTGGCGACGATGGTGATTCTGGCCGCGTCGTTGGTGATCAGCGGGATCGTCAACAACGTTCCTTATGCCGCAACCATGACACCGATCGTCGCCAGCCTGGTCCCAGCCTTGGCGGACCAAGGCAACCCGGAAGTGCTGTGGTGGGCCCTAGCGCTGGGCACCGACTTTGGCGGTAACCTCACCGCCATCGGGGCCAGTGCCAACGTCGTCATCCTGGGAGTCGCCAAGCGGGCAGACAATCCGATCTCATTCTGGCAGTTCACCCGCAAAGGCATTGTGGTCACGACGATGTCCGCCGTGCTGGCGGCAATCTATCTCTGGGTGCGCTACTTCGTGTTGAGCTGACCGTCAGCGGGGGGACGCCGCCGCGACCGCCTACTGGAAGATCCGGAGGATAGCCGATGAGCGTCATCGCCATCACGGTATTCGTGGTCGCCTATGCGCTTATCGCCAGCGACCGTGTCAGCAAGACCCTGGTTGCGCTGGCGGGGGCGGGGATCATGCTCGGCGCCGGGATCGTCGGCTCCCGTGACGTGTTCTACTCGCCCGAGACCGGAATCGATTGGGACGTAATCTTTCTGCTGCTGGGCATGATGATCATCGTCAGCGTCCTGCGCCAGACCGGCATCTTCGAATACGTCGCGATCTGGGCCGTCAAACGCGCGAATGCCTCCCCGCGTCGGATCATGATCCTGCTAGTGCTGGTGATGGCGTTCGGGTCGGCCATGCTGGACAACGTCACCACGGTGTTGTTGATCGCGCCGGTCACGCTGCTGGTGTGTGACCGGCTGGCGATCAACGCGGCGCCGTTCCTGATGGCCGAGGTCTTCGCATCCAATATCGGCGGCGCGGCGACCTTGGTCGGTGATCCGCCCAACATCATCATCGCTAGCCGAGCGGGATTGACGTTCAACGACTTCCTGCTACACATGGCGCCGATCGTGCTGATTGTGCTCGTCGTCTTCGTCGCTCTGTTACCCCTGCTGTTCGGCTCCGTCACGGTCGATGCCGATCGAGTCGCCGACATCATGTCGCTGGATGAGCGCGAAGCCATCCGCGATACCCGGCTGCTCATCAAGTGTGGCGTTGTCCTGCTGCTGGTGTTCGTTGCGTTCGTCGCCCATCCGGTGCTGCACATGCAGCCGTCCGTCGTGGCGTTGCTGGGCGCCGGGATCCTCGTCGTGATCTCGGGACTGAAGCGGTCGGAGTATCTGGCCAGCGTCGAGTGGGAGACACTGCTGTTTTTCGCCGGGCTGTTCACCATGGTTGGGGCGCTAGTGAAGACCGGCGTCATCGATGAGCTGGCGCGCGCGGCGGTCGAGTTGACCGGCGGCAACGAATTGCGCACCGTATTTCTGGTCCTCGGCATCTCAGCCCCGGTGTCCGGGATTATCGACAACATTCCCTACGTCGCGACGATGACACCGATCGTCACCGAGTTGACCGCGGTCATGCCCGGCCAAGTCCACCCCGACACGCTCTGGTGGACCCTGGCGCTGGGTGCGGACTTCGGCGGCAACCTGACCGCCGTCGGGGCTAGTGCCAACGTCGTGATGCTGGGAATCGCGCGGCGGGCAGGCACACCGATCTCATTCTGGGAATTCACCCGCAAAGGGATTGTGGTCACCGCGGTTTCGCTGGCACTAGCCGCGGTCTATGTTTGGTTGCGCTACTTCGTGTTGGGCTGAGGACCAAAGGCTCACGTGTGTTTGGCGCGGAAGCGCCGGAACAGCGGCCAGGCGATCACCAGATTGTAGGCAGCGCCCGCAGCGAGGTACGGCCACCACGTTCCGTGGTCGCTTGCGATCCAGAAGGCCTTGGCCGCCCAGTACGGCGGCAACACACCGAACGCGAGGTTCCAGTAGGAATGGATGAACCACGGCAGGCAGGGCAATCCGGCGATAAGCATGCCCAGTGCACGGACCATGGCCAGGCCTTGAATCTTGTTGTTCGCCAAGGCAACAATCAGCAACAAGGTGACGACCGCCGAGAGTCCTGCCAGCAATCCGATCGGGATCAGTGACGGTAGCAGCCCGGGGTCGAGTATCCCGCTGAGCGACATTGTTGCCACGACGTAGATCGTGGTAACCACCATCACGGTAGCGACGCGATAGGCAAAGAAGACCGACAGCGGAACCGGCGTGACGCGCAGCGCGACCAGGGTTCCAGCGTCAAGCTCATCCAGGACGAGGAAAGCCGCCAGGCCGCCGACGATGATGATGCTCGTCAACAGCAGGAACGCGGTCAATACCAGCGGGTAGTAGGGAACCAGGTCGAATCCGTTGCGGTCGGCCAACATCGCGGTGGCGCGCGGCGTGAGCAGCGCGACCGCACTGGTCCAGATGGCCGGCGCCACCACGATCATCACCAGCAGCGGATCTCGGTAGGTGCCGCGAATGTCGTTGCGCCCGAACGCGGCGAGTGCCCGCGCCGATGCACCCCTCACCATCAGCCACCCTTCGCGACGACGTAGCGGGCGAACATCACGTCAGCCATCCAGAACAACCCCGCCACGCCGACGGTCGGGTACACCACCGCGTACCCGATCTGCCACGGCGCCAAGCTGAGTTGGTCGAAGGCCGCGCCCAGCAGCAGCAGCGGTCCCTGGGTGGGCACCAGATACAGCACCGGGTTCGGCCACAGACCGGAGTAGTACAGGACCGGCAGATTCATCACGGCCAGCGGAATGGTCGCCGCCAGAAACCAGTCGCTGATCGACGCGAACGGCAACGAGCTGATGAAGCCCACCAACAGCATCAGCAACGTCCCCAGCGCCACCGCGAGGATCATCGGTGCCGGGTGATAGGAGAACCCATGCGCGATGGTCGCGACCACCACGGCCACTGCTAGCGAGATCGCCAGCAGGACAGCCAGTTTGGCGGCCAAGTACTCACCGAACCGCAGCGGGGTGGCAATGACCGCCCACAGCGTACGTTCCTGCTTTTCGAAGAACACGGTGCCGGCGACAAAGAAGAAGCCAATGATGGTGATGTCGCCCGCTAGCACGTAGGGTTCGGCGACCGGACGCAGGTGGGCCGGCATCGGCAACAGCACCGCCAGCCAGATCAGCCCGGAGAAGACCGCCGCATGCAGGAACCGCTGCCGGGTTTGCAGGGTCAGCTCCAGCCGCAGCGCCGACGCCAGCCGCGTCACAACAACCGCCTGCCGGTCACTTCGACGAAGACGTCGTCGAGACTGGCTTCCCTGCTGTGGATGGTCTCGACGTGCCGTCCACGCAGCACCGCGTGGAACTCCGGGTCATCGGCCAGGGTGTCCATCGCAAACTCGGCGGCGGCCAGACTGCCACCGCCGGTTCCGTCTTCTCGGTATTCGACCCGGACCAGACGCTGGCTGCGGGCGATCTTCAGCTCGGCGGGCCGGTCCAGGGCGACGATCCTCCCGTCGACCACGAACGCCACCCGGTCACACAACTCGTCGGCCGTGGTCATGTCGTGGGTGGTGAGAAACACCGTGCGCCCGCGTGATTTCAGTTCCCTGATCATGCTTTTGACCGCGCGGGCGTTCACCGGGTCCATGCCGGAGGTCGGTTCGTCGAGGAAGAGCAACTCGGGATCGTTGATCAGCGACCTGACGAACGTCAGCCGCATCTGCATGCCCTTGGAGTAGCTGCCCACCCGGGTATGGGCGTCGTCGGCCAGGCCGACGGAGTCCAGCAGCTGCATCGGGTCCAGCGTCGGACCTGCGTACAGCGAGGCGAAAAACCGCAGGTTCTCCAGCCCAGTGAGCTTCTGATAGTGGTTGGGCAGCTCGAACGACACGCCGATGCGCTCGTAGTAGTCGGATCCCCAGGACACCGGATCCCTACCCCAGACCGCGGCCTCGCCGCCGTGGCCACGAAGCAGGCCGACGAGAAGCCGCTGCGTCGTCGACTTCCCCGCCCCACTGGGACCGAGGAATCCGAAAATCTCACCGCGGCCCACGGTGAAGTCCATGCCACGCACAGCGGGCGTTGCCGCCTTGGGATAGGTGAAGGTGAGCCCACGGACCCGGATCACCTCGGTCATAACGTCTTGAGGTTCGGCATGACTCGCGCTTTCCTCCCGGTAGGCGCGGTGCGCCGGACAAGCCGTCGTACCGCGAGAATTGGGAATCCCAGTTCCGACCAGACTTCCCGGAGCGCCATCGCCAGCATAATCACCACCCGGTGAACACGTCTGTCGGCCCGAGCCCGTCGAGAGCGTTGATCCACGCGCTCACCGCAGTCTCGACGCACAACTCACCGCGTCAACAGCGCGACGCATTCGATGTGGTGAGTCAGCGGGAACGCGTCGAACACCTTGATCTTCTCGACGCCGTACCCACGACCGAGGTAGAGGCTGATATCGCGAGCGAAAGATGCTGCCTCGCAACCGATATGCACCACGCGCGGTACCCCGGCGGCGGCCAGTAGGTCGATGACTTCGCGCCCGGCACCCGACCGCGGCGGATCCAGCACCGCCAGGTCGACGCCCCCCCGTTGCGCCTCCAGTGCCCGACGCACCGAATCGGTGACGATGTCCACCTGCGGTAGCTCACCCAAGGCGGCCCGCGCGGCGTGCGACGCCGCCCGCGAGGTGTCGACGGTCAGCACCCGCCCGGACTCCCCCACCGCCTCACCCAGCACCGCGGCGAAAACCCCCGCGCCGCCGTAGAGATCCCAGGCAGTCATGCCCGCAGCGGGCTGCGCCCAGTCAGCGACCAGGCAACTGTAGACCGACGCCGCGTCGCGATGCGCCTGCCAGAAGGCCGTGACCGGCACCCGCCAACTGCGCCGGCCCACCCGCTGCACCGCCTGGTAGCTGCCCTCCAGCACCTTGGCCACGTTCCTCGTCGCGTTGCGGCGGTGCTGCCGGACGGTGCGCACCACATGGCGCTCGCCGTCATCGTCGACGGCCACGTGCAGCTGAGCTGCCGCCGGCAAGTCGGATTGGGAAAAGGCCTCGGTCAGCCCGTCCAGCATGCCGGCGGGCAACTGCCCGCAGCCCAGGTCACTCACCAGCTCCGTGCTGTGGTAGCGGTGAAAGCCGGGGCGGCCGTCCGTCCCCACTTCGAGCCGGACCCGGGTGCGCCAACCGGTGGGGCCGGCATCCGACAGCGGTTCGGCCTCGCCATGCCAGTGGTACCCGCCGAGCCGTTCCAGCTGGTTGGCCACCACTTGCCCCTTGAGTACCCGGGCCGCTTCGGGGGCGGCAAACGCCAGATCACAACACCCGGCACCGTCCACCCCGGCGATCGGGCACAGCGACGCCCTGCGGTCGGGCGACGGGTCGATCACCTCGATTGCCGCTGCATGCCAATAGGAACCGCGGTCCGCGGTGACCCGCACCCGCACACGTTCGCCGGGCAACGCGTAGCGGACGAAGACCACCCGGCCCTCGTGGTGTGCCACGCAGCTGCCGCCGTTTGCGGGGGCACCGGTGACTACGGTCAGTTCCCCGCGCGCTGATGGGGATGTCACGTGTTCGACGCCTCGTCGGCTTCGGTATTCGGGGTCAATCGAAAATTCCCCGTCGGGTGTCACCGGGAGCCACGTGCGGCTGAAACGTCTTGACCCGCTCCGACGAAGTCAGCTGCCACGGAACCGAGGTCACCATCACCCCAGGCATGAACAGCAACCGGCCTTTGAGCCGCAGCGCGCTCTGGTTGTGCAGAACCTGTTCCCACCAATGCCCCACCACGTACTCCGGGATGAATACCGTCACCACGGTGCGTGGCGACTCCTTGCTGGCCCGTTTGACGTAATCGAGTACCGGACGCGTGATTTCGCGGTACGGCGAGGCGATGACCTTGAGTGGCACGCTGATATCGCTGTCCTGCCATTTGCGCACCAGATCACGGGTATCCGCTTCGTCGACGTTAACCGTCACGGCTTCCAACACGTCGGGGCGGGTCGCTCGTGCATAGGCCAGTGCGCGCCGGGTCGGCAGGTGCAACTTGGACACCAGCACCACGGCGTGATTGCGGCTGGGCAGCACCATTTCGGTCTCCTCGGCCGCGGCCTGCTCCACCAGCTCCCGGCTGACCGTGTTGTAGTGCCTGCGAATCAGCTTCATCATGATGAAAAGTGCGCCCATGGCAACAATCGCGATCCATGCTCCGGCAAGGAATTTTGTCACCAGCACGATCAACAGGACGGTACTGGTGGACAGGAAACCGACCGTGTTGACCACTCGAGAGCGCATCATCGTGTGCCGAGCACGCGGATCGACCTCGGTGCTCAGCAACCGCGTCCAGTGCCGGACCATGCCGATCTGGCTCAGCGTGAACGATATGAACACGCCGACGATGTACAGCTGGATCAGTGCGGTGAGTTCGGCGCGGAACGCAACAACCGCCCCGATTGCCGCCGCGGCGAGGAACAGGATTCCGTTGGAGAACGCCAGCCGGTCCCCGCGGGTGTGCAGTTGGCGGGGCAGGTAACTGTGCTGCGCCAAAACCGAGCCGAGCACCGGGAAGCCGTTGAACGCGGTGTTGGCGGCCAGCACCAGGATGAGCGCGGTGACCGCGGTAATCAGCAGGAACCCGAGGTGGAAGCTGCCGAAAACAGCTTTTGCCAGCTGCGCGACCAGCGTCTTCTGCTGGTAGTCCGGCGGAGCACCGGTCAGCTGCGTTTCGGGATCGTCGACGACCTGGGCGCCGGTCATCACAGCCATCGCGACGATCCCCACCAGCAAGGTCACCGCGATGGCGCCCAGCATGAGCAGGGTTGCCGCGGCGTTGCGGGACTTGGGCTTCTCAAACGCCGGCACCCCGTTGCTGATGGCCTCCACACCGGTCAGCGCCGCGCACCCCGAGGAGAACGACCGGGCCACCAGGAATGCCAGCGCGAAACCAACAACCTTGCCATGCTCGGCGTGCATGACGAACCCGGCGGATTCGGCGCGCACCGGGTTGCCCAACACGAAGATCCGGAACAACCCCCAAAGGAGCATGATGGCGATTCCGGCGATGAACGCGTAGGTCGGGATGGCGAATGTCACCCCCGATTCGCGGACCCCGCGCAGGTTCATCGCCGTCACCAACACGATCGCGCACACCGCGCACAACACCTTGTGGTCGTAGACAAACGGGATCGCGGAGCCGATGTTCGACGTCGCCGACGATATCGAAACCGCAACGGTGAGAACGTAATCCACCATCAGAGCGCTGGCGACTACCAGGCCGGCGGTGTCCCCCAGGTTGGTGGTGACGACCTCGTAGTCGCCGCCACCGGAGGGGTAGGCGTGCACATTTTGCCGGTAGCTGGACACCACGACGAGCAGGACGGCCGCGACCGCCAGCGCGATCCACGGTGCCATCGAGTAGGCCGCCAGCCCGGCCACCGAGAGCACCAGGAAGATCTCCTCGGGGGCGTAGGCCACCGATGACATCGCATCCGAGGCGAACACCGGCAAAGCGATCCGCTTGGGCAACAGCGTGTGATGCAGCCGGTCGCTGCGAAAAGGCCGGCCGATAAGCAACCGGCGAGCGGCGGTTGAAAGTTTGGACACGAGAGCCAAGGGTAAGCCCCTGCAGGCCTGGCGGTAGCGTTCCCTACGCGAGAATGTTCGCCGCTCAAATCGGCTGGCCACCGCGGGTTGCCGATTGCGTATACGCACAGGACACAGCCGAGAGGACCTCAAATGCGGGTGGTTGTGATGGGGTGCGGCCGGGTCGGGGCTGCGGTGGCCGACGGATTGTCCCGGATAGGCCATGACGTCGCGATTATCGACCGTGACAGCGCCGCGTTCAATCGGCTCAGCCCGCAGTTTCCCGGTGAGCGGGTGCTGGGTCAGGGATTCGACCGGGATGTACTAATACGGGCGGGCATCGACGGGGCCGACGCATTCGCCGCGGTGTCCTCCGGGGACAACTCCAACATCATCTCGGCACGATTGGCCCGGGAAACGTTCGGTGTGCAGCGCGTCGTCGCGCGCATCTACGACGCCAAGCGCGCGGAGGTCTACGAGCGACTCGGCATCCCCACCATCGCGACCGTGCCCTGGACCACCGATCGACTGCTCAACGCGCTGACACGGGAGACCGAGACCGCCAAGTGGCGCGATCCGACCGGTACCGTCGCCGTCGCCGAGGTCGTCCTGCACGAGGACTGGGTGGGTCACCGGGCGACCGATCTCGAGCAGGCCACCGGCGCACGGATTGCGTTCTTGATTCGATTCGGAACCGGTGTGTTGCCGGAGCCGAAGACGGTCCTGCAGGCCGGCGACAGCGTCTACGTCGCCGCGATATCCGGCAGGGCCGCCGAGGCGGTGGCCATCGCGGCCCTGCCGCCGAGTGAGGACTTCGAGGCGGGGGCCCGAAGATGAAGGTCGCTGTCGCCGGAGCGGGCGCGGTGGGCCGCTCGGTCACCCGCGAACTCGTGGAGAACGGACATGAAATCACCCTGATCGAGCGCAATCCCGATCACCTCGACGCCGACGCCATCCCGGAGGCGCACTGGCGGCTCGGCGATGCCTGCGAACTGAGCCTGCTGGAGTCGATTCACCTCGAGGACTTCGACGTGGTCGTCGCCGCTACCGGCGACGACAAGGTCAACGTGGTGCTCAGCCTGCTGGCCAAGACCGAGTTCGCGGTGCCGCGGGTGGTGGCGCGGGTCAACGATCCCCGCAACGAGTGGCTGTTCAACGACGCCTGGGGGGTAGACGTCGCGGTATCAACACCCCGCATGCTGGCGTCGCTGATCGAGGAGGCCGTCGCCGTCGGCGACCTAGTGCGGCTGATGGAGTTCCGCACGGGTCAGGCCAACCTGGTGGAGATCACCCTGCCCGACAACACGCCGTGGGGCGGCAAACCGGTGCGCAAGCTGAAGCTGCCGCGGGATGCCGTGCTGGTGACGATCCTGCGTGGCCCGCGAGTCATCGTGCCGGAAGCCGACGAGCCGCTGGAAGGTGGTGACGAGTTGCTCTTCGTCGCGGTCACCGAGGCGGAGGAGGAGCTGAGCCGGCTGTTGCTGCCGTCCACCTAACCGGTGGGCGTTACCCGGGGCTGGTGTCGGCGTCGATTTCGGGCCCGCCCGCCACGGCCGCAGCGTGGTCCGCTGCGCTACCGGAGGCAAGCATGGCGCGCTGGGCTGACTTGATTGCCGCGTACGTGGCTAGCGCGGCCACCGCGGTCAGCGGCCAGCCCATCCCGATCCGCGCCACTCCCAGCCAGCCCGTTTCATCGGCGTCGTACAGGAGCCTCTGGACAATGAACCGGGCGGCGAATACCAACGTCCACCCGAGCGTGGCGACGTCGAACGCATAGACGGCCCGGGGCACGCCACGCCAGCCGCGATCGCGCCCAGTTACCCAACTCCACAGA
This sequence comes from Mycobacterium decipiens, assembly GCF_963853665.1. NCBI lineage: Bacteria > Bacillati > Actinomycetota > Actinomycetes > Mycobacteriales > Mycobacteriaceae > Mycobacterium > Mycobacterium decipiens. The sequence continues at coordinate 1,905,808 of NZ_OY970459.1, read as the reverse complement.
TAACCCACCACCGGCCGGCGGATCAGGATGGACAGCGCGAAGACCACCGCCCACAAAAACGACATCCAGATGCCCAACAGGAAGTAGCCCTTCGACTGTCCCACCACGTAGGCGATCAGCGCGCACACCGCGACCCCGAAGAATCCGGCTACCGCCGGCTGTGTGGATTCCCGCCGAATCAGCCGCCACAACAGGATCAACGCGGCCATACCCAGGGCGAACCCGATGGCGGGCAGCAGCCCGGCGGCGCTGGACGCAACCACGAAGGTCACCACCGGCAACGACGAGTAGACGAGCCCACTCACGCCGCCGGCGTGCGCCAGGAGGCGCTGGGCGCTGAAGCGGTTAGCGTTCACAAGCCACCGGCGAATCCGACTGCCGGCAGGTCACCGCTGGATTTCGTAATGCGGGTTGTAGATGGCCTTCGTCCCATTCTCCAGCTTGCCCAGCCGGCCCCGCACCCGCAGCGTGCGACCGGAGTCGATGCCGGGTATCCGGCGTTGACCCAGCCACACCAGCGTGACGGTATCGGTGCCGTCGAACAATTCGGCGCGAACACCACCCGAGCACCCCTTGCCTTTGGTTTCCACGCAGCGCAGGGTGCCAACCATCGTCACCTCCTGGCCGCGATGGCAGTCGATCGCGCGTTGCGCGCCGCTGTTGGCCACCTCGTCGGACAACTCCTCGACGTCGCGTTGCTCCAGGTCCTCCGTCAATCGACGGGTGAGCCTGCGCAGATAACCTTGGGCCCCCATGGCCTCTCCTGACACGTCACCTACGTTATGGAAGATTCGTCCAACTTCGGCGCATTCCACTAATGCCAACGGCCACCGTAGACCTGTTGGTTCCCGGACGCCACACGAACCTCACCACAGATGTTGGAGCACTTGTGACCGCGGGGCACTATCGAGGGGTGGCTGTCGATTTGCGTGGTGTCACAACCGTGTTGTTGCCCGGAACCGGATCCGACGACGACTACGTTCATCGAGCTTTTTCCGGCCCGTTGCGGGGAGCGGGCGCACAGCTCGTGACTCCGCGACCACGGCCGGATCAGTTGATCGACGGCTATCTGGCTGCCCTCGATGACGCGGCGAGAACGGGACCGATCGGCGTCGGCGGTGTCTCGATCGGAGCCGCGGTCGCAGCCGCATGGGCCCTGGCTCATCCCGATCGCACGGTAGCGGTCCTGGCCGCGCTGCCGGCCTGGACCGGCACGCCTGGATCAGCGCCCGCCGCGCACGCGGCGCGGTTTTCGGCCTCGCAGTTGCGCCGCACCGGCCTGTCGGCGACGACGACGCAGCTGCGGGCGTCCAGTCCGCCCTGGCTTGCCGAGGAGCTGGCCCGGTCGTGGCGGGCTCAGTGGCCGCAGCTGCCCGACGCGATGGAAGAAGCGGCAGCCTATATCGCCCCCAGCCGCGCCGAGCTGACCCGGCTGGCCGTGCCGCTGGGGGTGGCCGCCGCAGTCGACGATCCGATTCACCCTCTGCAGGTCGGTATCGACTGGGTGGCCGCCGCGCCCCATGCAGCGCTGCGGACGGTGACACTGGACGAGATCGGCGCCGACGCCGCCGCGCTGGGTGTTGCCTGCCTTGCCGCTCTCGCCGAGGTCTCAAGCCGCCACAAAACCTAGTCGCCCGGCTAGACCCAATTGCCGGGCTTCTCCGCACCCCGCTACACGGCGCGCATCGTCGCCCGGCTGGACCCAATTGCCGGGCTTCTCCGCACCCCGCTACACGGCGCGCATCGTCGCCCGGCTGGACCCAATTGCCGGGCTTCTCCTCACCCCGCTACACGGCGCGCATCGTCGCCCGGCTAGACCCAATTGCCGGGCTTCTCCGCACCCCGCTACACGGCGCGCATCGTCGCCCGGCTGGACCCAATTGCCGGGCTTCTCCTCACCCCGCTACACGGCGCGCATCGTCGCCCGGCTGGACCCAATTGCCGGGCTTCTCCTCACCCCGCTACACGGCGCGCATCGTCGCCCGGCTAGCCACCGGTGGTGCTGCGCAACTGCTGCATCGCTGATCCTTCGGCGCCGCGCCGTGGGGCCGGCTGGTCGGCTTGCTGTTGCGCGTCGGCCTGTGCGGCCGCGGCCTCCCGCAGTTGCGCCGCCATCGGCTCGGGCAGTTGCACCGGCAACGGAGTCCGCACCGGCAGCGGGGTATCACCACGGCGAACCACGGTGTCAGCCAACGCCTCACGGGCCTCCTCGGTCAGCGCATCGACGGTCTCGTGCGGGCCATTGACGACACATCGGATCATCCAGCGGTAGCCGTCGACCCCGATGAACCGCACCACGCCGGCGGCGGTGCCGATCACTTCGCGACCCCACGGGCCATCCTTGATCGAGACCTTTGCCGAGTCCTTACGCAACGAGTCGGCGAGCTCACCGGCCACCTCACGCCAGAGCCCGCCCGTCTTGGGCGCCGCGTACGCCGCGATGGTGTAGCGACCATTGGATGTGATGACCCACACCGCGTTGGGAACCCCGCTCTCGGTCAGCTCAACCTGTACCTGACCCGCGGCCGGCATGGGAATCAGCACCGAGCCCAGGTCGAGCCGGGCCAGCTCCGCCACCGACGGGTCATCGAAGTCGTCGATGTCGAACGGGCCGTCCAGCTCGGCGGCTCCCTCGGAGACAGGGTCAGCCTGGACGTCGTCCGGTTCTGCCGGCTCGGCGGGCGGATTTTCGCTGTCGTCTTTGCGCCTACCGAATACCATCGCGAGCGCTACTCCTCCTCATCGCTCCGTCCCGCGCAAGCGGGCGGTACCCCCACTGATCGTCGTCGGCGGTCACAAACTCGCATGTCCGCCGGAAGAACCGTGACCACCGTCGCCACGGGACGTGGAGGCCAGCCCGGCCTCGTCGAACGACGAGACCTCGACCAGCTCGACCAACTCGACCCGCTGCACCAGCAACTGGGCAATTCGGTCGCCGCGATGCACCACAATCGGGGTGGCCGGGTCCAGGTTGATCAGCGCGACCTTAATCTCGCCACGATAACCCGCGTCGATGGTGCCAGGACTATTGACGATCGAAAGCCCCACCCGCGCGGCCAATCCCGAGCGCGGATGGACCAGCCCGACCATGCCGAACGGGATGGCGACCGCGACGCCCGTCCGCACCAGGGCGCGCCGCCCGGGTGCCAGCTCGACGTCTTCGGCGCTGTAGAGATCAACGCCGGCGTCGCCGTCATGAGCGCGGCTGGGCAGCGGGAGCCCGGGGTCAAGGCGAACAATCGCCAGAGTGGTCGACACGGGGCCACAGACTACCCTTGACCGCGTGTCTGGGACGCGGGTTGCGCCGCACATCGTGCGATATCGCGAGCGATTGTGGGTGCCCTGGTGGTGGTGGCCGTTGAGTTTCGCACTGGCGGCGCTCATCTCGTACGAAGTGAACCTGGGTATTGCAGCCCTACCCAACTGGGTACCGTTCGCAACGCTGTTCACAGTCGCAGCTGGGGCGCTGTTGTGGCTCGGCCGGGTCGAGATCCGGGTCACCGCCGGCGCAGCAGACGGGGCTGGAGTCGAACTTTGGGCCGGACAAGCGCATCTGCCCATCACCGTGATCGCTCGGTCCGCCGAAATCCCGGCCACGGCCAAATCTGCGGCGCTGGGCCGCCAACTCGATCCGGCGGCCTTTGTCCTGCATCGGGCCTGGGTCAGGGCCATGATTCTGGTTGTCCTCGACGACCCCGACGATCCCACGCCGTACTGGCTGGTGAGCTGCCGCCGCCCGGAGCGGGTGTTGTCGGCATTGCGCAGCTGACCAATCAGGCCGCGCAGTCGGTACAGATCATCACGCCGTTCTTCTCGCTGGCCAGCCGGCTGCGGTGTTGCACCAAAAAGCAGCTCGAGCAGGTGAACTCGTCAGCCTGCTTGGGTACGACGCGCACCGACAGCTCCTCGCCGGACAAATCGGCGCCGGGCAGTTCGAAAGACTCAGCGGATTCGGATTCGTCCACGTCGACCACGGCCGACGCCGCCTCGTTTCGTCGTGCTTTGAGCTCCTCCAACGAATCCTCCGAGACGTCGTCAGTCTCGGTGCGCCGTGGAGCGTCATAGTCGGTAGGCATTCTTGTCCCCTCACGTGCCCTCGTACTTCAAGCAACGCTTTGTACCAGCGTCGAACGCATCCACCAAACGATTCGTGCCCATATCTAGGCCCATTCAAGTATGATTTGCATCACATATCCACATTGAACCTCGTGATCGCCCCTCAGCGGTGCGTTTTGAGCGCGACTGGCATGACGGCCCGCCTCCTCAACGCGCCGCACCGGCACCCATCGTCGGCGGACTAACCCGACGGCCCGCCTCCTCAACGCGCCGCACCGGCACGCATCGTCGGCGGACTAACCCGACGGCCCGCCTCCTCAACGCGCCGCACCGGCACCCATCGTCGGCGGACTAAAGTACACATGTGGTCGCACAAATCACCGAGGGTACCGGTTTCGACAAGCACGGTCGGCCCTTTCGGCGACGCAATCCCCGACCCGCCATCGTCGTGGTGGCCTTCCTGGTGGTGGTGACGGGTGTGGTGTGGACCCTTGCCCTGACCCGGCCCGCGGATGTCGGCGCGCCCGCGGTCTGCAACCCGCCTCCGCAACTGGCGGGGTCGGCACCGACCAACCTCGGTGAGCAAGTGTCACGCACGGATATGACCGAGATCGCACCCACCAAACTCATCGATACCAAAATCCACGTCCTCAACGCCAGTGGCAGGGGCGGTCAAGCCGCTGACATCGCCGACGCGCTGCAGGATCTGGGCTTCGCGCAGCCGACCGCCGCCAATGACCCGATCTATGCCGGCACCCGCCTGGACTGCCAAGGCCAGATCCGCTTCGGCACCGCGGGGCAGGCCACCGCGGCCGCGGTATGGCTGGTAGCACCGTGCACCGAGCTGTTCCGCGACAACCGCGCCGACGACTCCGTCGACCTTGCGCTTGGCACGGACTTCACCACGTTGGCGCACAACGACGACATCGACGCCGTGCTCGCCACCCTGCGACCCGGCGCCACCGAGCCGTCGGATCCCGCGCTGCTGGCAAAGATCCACGCCAGCAGTTGCTAACCGGCGCCGGACGGCTCAGTCCGGGATCGGCTCCAAACCGTTGAATCGCTCTAGCGCCGCCATCAGCTCGTCGGCGATTCCGGGCGCGGCGGCCACCACCACCATCCCTGCGCCACCCACCTCCGGCGTTGACAACACCACCCGGGCCCCCGCCTCGGCAGCGATCAACGCACCCGCCGCGCAGTCCCACACCTGCACCGCTCGCTCGTAGTAGGCGTCCAGCCGGCCCGCCGCCACCATGCACAAGTCCAGCGCCGCAGAACCGATCCGACGCACGTCCCGGACCAACGGCACAACCTGAGCCAGCAGCGCGGCCTGCCGCTCGCGGCAGCGCACTGAGTACCCGAAACCGGTACCCAGCAACGCCATCGACAACTCCTCGACACCGGTGCACCGCAACACGTGTGTCCCCCGCTCGTCGGTGACGTGGGCGCCGAGGCCCGTCGCCGCCGAATACACCGTGTCCGCGACCACGTCGGCGACCGCGCCCGCCACCGACACGCCACCGACCTGCGCCCCGACCGATACCGCGTACGCCGGGATGCCGTAGAGAAAATTCACCGTGCCGTCGATCGGGTCGAGCACCCAGGTGACCCGGTCGGCGGGCGTAGCCGTCACGTCGGCGGGCCCACCACCCTCCTCCCCCAGAATCGGGTCACCGGGACGAAGGTGAGCCAGCCGATCACGCAACAGCCGCTCGGTGTCGGTGTCGATCACGGTCACCGGATCGGTCGGGGAGCTCTTGGCTCGCACGGCGCCGTTGCCGGCGGCTCGGCTGGTAGCGCCGAAGACCTCGGCGCGGCGACAGCGCACGAACGCAGCCGCCTCGGCGACGAGCGTTTCGGCCACCGAGCGCAGCCGCGCCGGCTCATTGTCGGGTCGTGTCACGGACCTATCGCATCACAGTTGTTCAAGCGCCTCCCCGCTGCCGCCAGGCTAGGGTAAGCGCACGTCCAAGTCTCGCCGAGGAGATTCGATGACCGCCCCCGATACACCCGACACCGCCATCGACACGGCAGGCGCGATGCCGCAGCGCCGTGGCTTCGGCATCGACGTCGGCGGCAGCGGCATCAAGGGCGGAATCGTCGACCTGGACACCGGTCAGCTGATCGGCGACCGGATCAAGCTCCTAACGCCGCAACCGGCCACACCGTCCGCAGTCAGCAAGACCATCGCGGAGGTGGTCAACGGCTTCGGCTGGCGGGGTCCGCTGGGGGTGACCTATCCGGGCGTCGTCACCCACGGCGTCGTCCGGACCGCGGCCAACGTGGATGAGTCTTGGATTGGGACCAACGCGCGCGACGTCATCGGCGCCGAGCTGAACAGTCAGCAGGTCACGATCCTCAACGATGCCGATGCCGCCGGGCTCGCCGAAGCACGCTATGGGGCCGGCAAGAACAACCCCGGGTTGGTGGTACTCCTCACGTTCGGAACCGGAATCGGGTCCGCGGTCATCCATCAGGGGACGTTGATACCCAACACCGAGTTCGGACATCTTGAGGTCGGCGGGAAGGAGGCGGAGGAACGGGCTGCATCCTCGGTCAAGGAAAGGAACAACTGGACCTATCAAAAATGGGCCAAACAGGTGACACGAGTGCTTGTCGCCATCGAGAACGCGATCTGGCCCGACCTGTTCATCGTCGGCGGCGGCATCAGCCGCAAGGCCGACAAATGGGTGCCGCTGCTGGAAAACCGCACCCCAGTGGTACCCGCGGCACTGCAGAACACCGCCGGGATAGTCGGTGCGGCGATGGCTTCCGTCGCGGCTCTGACGCACTGAATTTTGCCCGCTCGGGCAGTCCTAGTGCGCGGTGAAGTTACAATGGTCAGCGGCGGCCGCCCGACCGATAGCGCGCGAGTACTCACGCTGATATCAACGCCGACATTCGACATAACAGACACTTTCGGTTACGCACGCCCAGACCCAACCGGAAGTGAGTAACGACCGAAGGGGTGTATGTGGCAGCGACTAAGGCAAGCCCGGCGACCGACGAGCCGGTGAAACGCACCGCCACTAAGTCTCCCGCATCTTCGGCGCCTGCCGCGTCTTCGGCGTCCGGGACCAAGAAAACCGCGGCGAAGTCTGCCAATGGCGCACCCCCCGCCAAGCGCGCCGCTAAGACGGCAGCCCGCGCCGCCAAATCCACCTCGACACCCGAGGACACCGCGCCAAGCGATACCCCGAAGAAAAAGACCCGCACCGCGGCCAAATCCGCTTCGGCAAAGACACCGTCGGCGCGTGGCCACGCGGCGAAATCACCGGCGCCCAAAGGCGCCCAGGACGAGGTGGCCTCGGACGGCGCCGAGGATCTCGACGCTGAACCAGACCTTGACGTCGAGCCCGGCGAGGACCTCGACCTTGACACCGCCGACCTCAACCTCGACGACCTCGAAGACGACGTGGCGCCCGACGCCGACGACGAACTCGACTCGGGCGACCACGAGGACGGCGAGGATGGCGAGGCTGAGGCGGCCGTAACACCCGGCCAGGCCCCCGCCGACGACGAGGGGATAGCTGAGCCCACCGAAAAGGACAAGGCGTCCGGCGATTTCGTGTGGGACGAAGACGAATCGGAGGCGTTGCGTCAAGCCCGCAAGGACGCCGAGCTCACCGCGTCCGCCGACTCGGTTCGCGCCTACCTCAAACAGATCGGTAAGGTGGCGCTGCTCAACGCCGAGGAAGAGGTCGAGCTGGCCAAGCGGATCGAGGCTGGCCTGTACGCGACGCAACTGATGACGGAGCTGAGCGAGCGCGGTGAGAAGCTGCCCGCCGCCCAGCGCCGCGACATGATGTGGATCTGTCGCGATGGCGACCGCGCGAAAAATCATCTGTTGGAAGCCAACCTGCGGCTGGTGGTTTCGCTGGCCAAGCGCTACACCGGCCGAGGGATGGCGTTTCTCGACCTGATCCAGGAAGGCAACCTGGGTTTGATCCGCGCGGTCGAGAAGTTCGACTACACCAAGGGGTACAAATTCTCCACGTACGCGACGTGGTGGATTCGCCAGGCCATCACCCGCGCCATGGCCGATCAGGCCCGCACCATCCGCATCCCGGTGCACATGGTCGAGGTGATCAACAAGCTGGGTCGCATTCAACGCGAGCTGCTGCAGGACCTGGGCCGCGAGCCCACGCCCGAGGAGCTGGCCAAAGAGATGGACATCACGCCGGAGAAGGTGCTGGAGATCCAGCAGTACGCCCGGGAGCCGATCTCGTTGGACCAGACCATCGGCGACGAAGGCGACAGCCAGCTTGGCGACTTCATCGAGGACAGCGAAGCGGTGGTGGCCGTCGACGCGGTGTCGTTCACGTTGCTGCAAGACCAATTGCAGTCGGTGCTGGATACCCTCTCCGAACGCGAGGCTGGAGTGGTACGGCTGCGCTTCGGCCTTACCGACGGCCAGCCGCGCACCCTTGACGAGATCGGCCAGGTCTACGGCGTGACGCGCGAACGCATCCGCCAGATCGAATCCAAGACGATGTCGAAGCTGCGCCACCCCAGCCGTTCGCAGGTCCTGCGCGACTACCTGGACTGAGCGACACTCCCGGCGGGTGTGTAGGCCGGGCGGCTACCCGGGCGTCCCGGGTGCGCCGTAGAACCGCCCGCCGGCGCCGGGGGCGCCGCCCGTCCAGCCCCGCCGGATCCGCCGGCCCCATCGTCGCCGCGCCCGGCCGGGCTTGGCGGTCGCTAATGTGCAGGTTATCCCCTTGCGGCACAATAAATTCGGATGCGCCGGCGATCTGGCCGTCGTACTGTGACTCCCATGTCAACCCGCCGCACGGTTGTCTCATCCGGATCCGACTTCGAATCGGCTGTCGGCTACTCGCGCGCGGTGCGTATTGGGCCCCTTGTGACGGTGGCCGGAACAACCGGGAGCGGCGATAGTCTGGCCGCTCAGACCCGAGATGCTTTTCGCCGAATAGAGATCGCGCTCCAACAAGCCGGTGCCACCCTGGCCGACGTGGTCCGTACCCGGATCTACGTGACCGACATTTCACGCTGGCGCGAGGTCGGCGAGGTGCACGCCCGGTTGTTCGGTGACATCCGTCCCGCGGCGACGATGGTCGAGGTTTCTGCGCTGATCGCACCCGGCCTGCTGGTGGAAATCGAGGCCGACGCCTACGTGGGGTCCTGGGGAGCCGACGGGAAGGCCCCGTCGCGACCCGGCGGATAGGCACTCGCTTTGAGCACTGCGCGCACCGGCAGTGGGCCGTACAGATGCGGGAAAAGCATCGACTGCGGATCCGTAGGTACGCCCGGCTCCCAACGCACGGGTGAGTCGAGCGCCGCCGGGTCGATGTACAGCAGAACCAGGTCAGTGCGGCCGCGGTAGAGGCGGTTAGCGGGCAGATGCACCTGCTCGAGTGTCGACAGGTGGATGAACCCGGGCTTGCCGGGCTCGGGGCGTATCTCACCGCGGTCTCGCGCACGCGACCACTCCTTCACCCCGCATAGGTGCACCAGCACGGCAGGACGGGGCGTCATTCTCACCAGCCTGCCCGATAGGCGGGCCAAAAAGTCGTGAGAAACGACACACCCGATAGCGGCCGGGGAACACGGCGAAATCCCCGAACGTCTGACAGAGTGATGACACGCCAGAACGGAGAAGCCATGAACGCAACTCTGACCAGTCCCGAGCTGACAAGAGCAGACCGCTGCGACCGCTGTAGCGCGGCAGCCCGGGTGCGTGCCAAGTTGCCCTCCGGAGCCGAGCTTCTTTTCTGCCAGCATCACGCCAACGAGCACGAGGCGAAACTGACCGAGATGTCCGCCGTGCTGGAGGTCAGCGGAAGCGAGTAAGCCGAACTCGCCCGTCCACAAATGCCGGTGGCGTGCGTAGTTTTCGGTAATGCTGGACTGGTATGAGCGACCGGATTCCAAAGCCGTCCCGCCACCACATCTGGCGAATTTCCCGCAGGACTCTGTCCAAGAGCTGGGACGACTCGATCTTCTCGGAGTCAGCCCAGGCGGCGTTTTGGTCGGCCTTGTCTCTGCCGCCGCTGCTGTTGGGAATGCTGGGCAGTCTGGCCTACGTGGCGCCGCTGTTCGGCCCGGACACCTTGCCCGCCATTGAAAAGACCGCGCTCTCGACGGCCCATAGCTTTTTTTCCCGCAGCGTGGTCAACGAGATCATCGAACCCACCATCGTCGACATCACCAACAACGCCCGCGGCGAGGTGGCGTCGCTGGGTTTCTTGATCTCGCTGTGGGCGGGATCCTCGGCGATCTCGGCGTTCGTCGATGCAGTGGTGGAGGCGCACGACCAGACCCCGCTGCGCCACCCGGTCCGGCAGCGCTTCTTTGCCCTGTTCCTATACGTGGTGATGCTGGTGTTCCTGGTGGCGACCGCGCCGGTGATAGTGGTGGGTCCGCGGGCGGTGAGCGAGCACATCCCGGAGGGCTTGGCCAACCTGCTGCGCTACGGCTACTACCCCGCGCTCGTTCTCGGTCTGACCGTCGGGGTCATCATCCTGTACCGGGTGGCGCTACCGGTGCCACTGCCGACTCATCGGCTGGTCCTTGGCGCGGTGCTGGCGATGACGGTCTTCCTGATCGCCACCCTGGGCCTGCGGGTCTACCTCACGTGGATCACCCGCACCGGCTACACCTACGGCGCGCTGGCCACACCGATCGCCTTCCTGTTGTTCGCATTCTTCGGCGGCTTTGCGATCATGCTCGGCGCCGAACTCAATGCCGCCGTCCAGGAAGAGTGGCCGGCGCCGGCGACGCATGCCCACCGGCTGCGCAACTGGCTGATTGCACGCTTAGGTATCGGCACGCCGACACATTCTTCGACGGCTCAACAGAACGCTGTCGCCGCAGAACCGCCGACCTAGTCAGTCCCTCTTGAGCCGCTCGTAGATCTGCTTGCAATCCGGACAGACCGGCGAGCCCGGCTTGGGCGCGCGGGTAACCGGAAACACCTCACCGCACAGCGCAACCACATGGCTGCCCATAACCGCGCTCTCAGCGATCTTGTCCTTCTTGACGTAGTGGAAGTACTTCGGTATGTCGCTGCCGGTCCCGTCGTCGACGCGTTCGTCGGCGTCGGTGCGTTCGATCGTCTGGGTCTGCATACCTGACATTGTGCCCCCCGGCTCGACCGGAAAGCTCGCTACTCCGGAATCGACTGCGTGTGGGACAGTGGAGTAATGAAGCACGGCTTGCGGCTGGGTATCGGTGGCAAGTTCGAGGACACGGTCGACGACTTCGACGATTTCGACGACTTCACCGACAAGGGCCGGCCGGTACTGATTACCGCTGCGGCGCCCTCCTATGAGGTGGAGCATCGCGCGCGGGTACGCAAGTACCTGACCCTGATGGCGTTCCGGATCCCGGCGCTCATTCTGGCCGCCGTTGCCTACGGCCTCTGGCACAACGGGCTCATCTCACTGCTCATCGTGGCAGTCTCGGTGCCGTTGCCGTGGATGGCCGTTCTGATCGCCAACGACCGACCCCCGCGCCGCGCTGACGAACCCCGACGATTCGATGGCGCCCGCCGGCGCACCCCGCTGTTTCCGACCGCAGAACGGCCCGCGGTCGAGCCTCGGCGACAGCCGGCACCGCAATCGGATCCGCCGGGGTTCGCCGACCACGGTTAGCCGCCGTTCCGGCCAACCGGCCGTACGCCGCACTTCTCAGGACATTCTCAGGTCTTCCGCACATTCCTGCACGTCACAGGGTGTGAGATGGCGGCCGGGCGGGAACTCAAAGTCCAGGTCTGTCGTTGATCCCCATGACAGGACAAGCCAGCCAATCGGGAGGTCGCAATGGCCGAAGCCACCACGAGGGCCACCACAAGCCGGGGTGCCGGGGATCTGGATGCTCAAAGCCCCGCAGCGGACTTGGTGCGCGTCTATCTGAACGGCATCGGCAAGACGGCGTTGCTCAACGCCGCCGGGGAAGTCGAACTGGCCAAGCGCATCGAAGCCGGGCTGTATGCCGAGCATCTGCTGGAGACCCGGAAGCGCCTCGGCGAGAACCGGAAACGCGAGCTGGCAGCGGTGGTGCGCGATGGCGAGGCGGCACGCCGTCACTTGCTGGAAGCGAACCTGCGGTTGGTGGTGTCACTGGCAAAGCGCTACACGGGTCGGGGAATGCCGTTGCTTGACCTCATCCAGGAGGGCAACCTGGGGCTGATTCGCGCGATGGAGAAGTTCGACTACACAAAGGGATTCAAGTTCTCGACGTATGCCACGTGGTGGATCCGTCAGGCCATCACCCGCGGAATGGCGGACCAGAGCCGCACCATCCGTCTGCCCGTCCACCTGGTTGAGCAGGTCAACAAGCTGGCGCGGATCAAGCGGGAGATGCACCAGAATCTGGGCCGCGAAGCCACCGACGAGGAACTCGCCGCCGAATCCGGCATTCCGATCGACAAGATCAACGACCTGCTGGAGCACAGTCGCGACCCGGTGAGCCTGGATATGCCGGTCGGCTCCGAGGAGGAGGCGCCATTGGGCGATTTCATCGAGGACGCCGAAGCCATGTCCGCGGAGAACGCGGTCATCGCCGAGCTGTTGCACACCGACATCCGCAGTGTGCTGGCCACTCTCGACGAGCGTGAACATCAGGTGATCCGGCTCCGCTTCGGCCTGGACGACGGTCAGCCACGCACCCTGGATCAAATCGGCAAGCTGTTCGGCCTGTCTCGCGAACGGGTTCGGCAGATCGAGCGCGACGTGATGGGCAAGCTGCGGCACGGCGAGCGGGCCGATCGGCTAAGGTCCTACGCCAGTTGAGGCTGGACACCTTGAGCTAGGTAGCAGTCAGTGTGCCCGCCGCGTCAGCGGCGGGCACACTGCTGCAGTGGGGGGCGTCGGCGAACCATTTGCGCAGCTGGCCCAGTAGACTCAGCAAGGGAGGGTGCTGAATGAACGAGTTGGTTGATACCACCGAGATGTACCTGCGGACGATCTACGACCTCGAGGAAGAGGGCGTGACGCCACTGCGTGCTCGGATCGCCGAGCGGCTCGAGCAGAGCGGGCCGACAGTCAGCCAGACCGTGTCCCGGATGGAGCGTGATGGGCTGCTCCGGGTGGCAGGCGATCGCCACCTGGAACTTACCGACAAGGGCCGTGCGCTGGCCGTCGCCGTGATGCGCAAGCACCGCCTCGCCGAACGGCTCCTCGTAGATGTCATCGGATTGCCGTGGGAAGAGGTGCACGCCGAGGCATGCCGGTGGGAGCACGTGATGAGCGAGGACGTCGAGCGCCGGCTGGTTCAGGTGCTCAACAACCCGACCACGTCCCCGTTCGGCAACCCGATCCCGGGCCTGGTGGAACTCGGCGTGGGCCAAGAGACCGGCACCGACGGCGTCAACCTTGTCCGGTTGACCGAGCTGCCGGCCGGTTCGCCGGTCGCGGTCGTCGTCCGCCAACTCACCGAGCATGTTCAGGGCGACATCGATCTGATCACGCGGCTCAAAGACGCCGGCGTGGTGCCCAACGCACGAGTGAGGGTCGAGACCAGCCCCGGCGGTGGGGTGACCATCGTCATCCCGGGTCACGAGAACGTCACCCTGCCACACGAGATGGCCCACGCGGTCAAGGTCGAAAAGGTCTGACCTAGCCCGCGCGCCGACCGAACACCCGTCGCGGCGGTAACCGCACACCGAGTTGTTCAGCCCGCCGATAGCCGGTGACCGCGAGGTCACGGATGTACTCAGGGCGCAGACCAGACTGCAGTGCAGTGTCCAGCATGCGCGCCATCCGATGCCCCGGCTCGCAGCACAGCGCGGCCTGCAGCGAAACGCCGGCCAGCGGCCCGTCACCGCGGGCGTAGGCGCTGAACGCGAGCAACACCAGCGCCTCCACCCGCCACGGCTCGGCCAGCACGCGGGCCAGTAACGCCCACAGTGACTCGGCCGCATCGGCCTTTTCGCCAACGGCGAGGGCATACAGCGTGTCGCGGACCTGAGCGTCGCGCAGTGCGCAACCGAGCCCCGCCAGCTCCACGTCGGACAACGATTGCCCGTCGGTGACACGGGCGGCGGCGGCCATCGCGCTTTCCACGTCCCGGCGACTGCAACCGACGGGGTCGCCACGGTGTGCGATCTCTCGGGCGGCCGCTTGTCGTCGTAACGCAACGGCGAGCTCGGCGCTGTGCACCGGGTCGTCAACGGCGATGACGGCCTGCAGGTCGGCGCGCCGCGGGTAGAGCTGCCTGCCGTCCAGCACCGCCGCCACCGCCAGCGGCGACGCCGACGGATCGTCGATCACGCCGCTGCAGCCGCAGCCGTCCACGCAGTGCCAACGCCCGCCAGCGGCTACCCGGTCGACCACGTGCGCTGCCCACAACACGATGTCATGCTGCGACAACGCCGCGGAGAGCGCCGCGCAGAGCTGCCGGTATTCCTCGCCGCATCGCGGACACTGCGCTCCGTCCCCGTCGACGATCACCGCGACCGCCGCCTCGGGGCCCGCCGCGGCGGCAACCTCGGCTAGATGCCCAACCCGATCAGCGAGTTCATCACAGAGGTCGACACGCATCACCGACCCCAGTTGCCCCCCTTCCAACGACACCAGAACCAGCGATTCTTCCGGCACGAAGCCGAGGATGGCCGGTAGCGCGGCGATCAGTGTTCCGGGGCGGTGGAGTTCAAAGTCTCCTCGATGCTTCGTCATGGATCTCAACGCTGAGGCCCGGCACCGTCAGCCGGCGCCCGCGCGGCGCGATTGAGCGGCCTCGTGTGGACGAAGGCGTGACTGTGCGCTCTACTGTCATCTCATGGGGTCGATGCGTGAATACGACATCGTGGTGATTGGGTCAGGCCCAGGCGGCCAGAAGGCCGCCATCGCGTCGGCCAAGCTCGGCAAGTCCGTCGCGATTATCGAACGCGGCCGAATGCTCGGTGGCGTCTGCGTCAACACCGGCACGATCCCATCCAAGACGTTGCGCGAGGCCGTGCTCTACCTCACCGGGATGAGCCAGCGCGAGCTGTACGGCGCAAGCTACCGGGTGAAGGACCGGATCACCCCGGCCGACCTGCTGGCGCGGACTCAACACGTGATCGGCAAGGAAGTCGACGTCGTGCGCAACCAGTTGATGCGCAACCGAGTCGATTTGATCGTCGGCCATGGCCGGTTCATCGACCCACACACCATCCTCGTCGAGGATCAGACCCGCCGGGAGAAGACCACCGTCACCGGCGACTACATCGTCATCGCCACCGGCACCAGGCCGGCACGGCCGTCCGGAGTCGAATTCGACGAGGAACGGGTGCTCGACTCCGACGGGATCCTCGATCTCAAGTCGCTCCCGTCCTCGATGGTCGTGGTCGGCGCGGGCGTGATCGGTATCGAGTACGCCTCCATGTTTGCCGCGTTGGGCACCAAGGTCACCGTCGTGGAGAAGCGGGACAACATGTTGGACTTCTGCGACCCCGAGGTCGTCGAGGCACTCAAATTTCACCTGCGCGACTTGGCGGTGACATTCCGGTTCGGCGAGGAGGTGACCGCGGTCGACGTAGGCGCTGCGGGCACCGTCACCACCCTGGCCAGCGGCAAACAGATTCCAGCCGAGACGGTGATGTACTCCGCGGGACGCCAGGGACAAACCGATCACCTTGACCTGCATAATGCCGGACTCGAGGTTGAGGGGCGTGGGCGGATCTTCGTCGACGACAGCTTCCAAACCAAGGTGGACCATATCTACGCAGTCGGCGACGTCATCGGCTTCCCGGCGTTGGCCGCGACGTCGATGGAACAGGGCCGGCTGGCGGCCTACCACGCCTTCGGCGAACCAACCGACGGAATCACCGACCTTCAGCCGATCGGCATTTACTCGATCCCCGAGGTGTCCTACGTCGGTGCCACCGAGGTGGAGCTGACCAAGAACTCCATCCCGTACGAAGTGGGCGTGGCCCGGTACCGGGAGCTAGCCCGCGGCCAGATCGCAGGCGACTCCTACGGCATGCTCAAAATGCTGGTGTCCACCGAAGATCTCACGCTGCTCGGCGTGCATATCTTCGGCACCAGCGCCACCGAGATGGTGCACATCGGACAGGCCGTGATGGGATGCGGGGGCACCGTCGAATACCTGGTCGACGCGGTGTTCAACTACCCCACCTTCTCCGAGGCCTACAAGAACGCGGCGCTGGACGTGATGAACAAGATGCGCGCGCTCAACGAGTTCCGCCGCTGATCGGGCCCCAACGGGCAAGCGGATGTGAATCTGTCCCGGCGCGCAAGTAGGCTTGCCAGCAAATTCGCCGCCGCCCACGATCGGCCGGCGTCGAATGCGGTCCGCCGCTTTCGCGTTTCGCAACACAATGGCACCCAGGGTCGCTGTTCAATCATTAGTGCCCGCTGATTTGAGGGACACTGGTTACGGCAGCCCGGCGAGTACCCGGAGAGGAGGCAGCACCCATGGCTCGCGATCAAGGCGCGGACGAGGCGCGAGAATACGAGCCGGGGCAGCCCGGCATGTACGAGCTCGAGTTCCCGGCGCCCCAGCTGTCGACGCCCGACGGCCGTGGTCCGGTGTTGGTGCACGCCTTGGAGGGCTTCTCCGACGCCGGTCATGCAATCCGGCTGGCCGCCGCCCACCTCAGGGCGGCCCTGGACACAGAGCTGGTCGCGTCGTTCGCCATCGATGAACTTCTGGACTATCGCTCGCGACGGCCATTGATGACCTTCAAGACCGATCACTTCACCCACTACGAAGATCCAGAGTTGAGCCTCTACGCGCTGCGCGACAGCATCGGGAACCCGTTTCTGCTGCTGGCCGGCATGGAGCCGGATCTGAAGTGGGAGCGTTTCATCACCGCGGTCCGACTGCTGGCCGAGCGCCTGGGGGTACGGCAGACCATCGGCCTGGGCACCGTCCCGATGGCCGTTCCGCACACCCGACCGATCACGATGACCGCACACTCCAACAACAGGGACCTCATCACGGATTTCCAGCCGTGGATTTCCGAAATCCAGGTCCCAGGTAGCGCCTCCAACCTGCTGGAATACCGGATGGCCCAGCACGGTCACGAGGTCGTCGGGTTCACCGTGCACGTCCCGCACTATCTGACGCAGACCGACTACCCCGCGGCCGCCCAGGCACTGCTCGAGCAGGTCGCCAAGACCGGCTCCCTGCAGCTACCGCTGGCCGCGCTGACCGAAGCGGCGGCAGAGATCCGCGCAAAGATCGACGAGCAAGTCCAGGCGAGCGCCGAAGTGGCTCAAGTGGTGGCGGCCCTCGAGCGCCAGTACGATGCCTTCATCGACGCTCAGGAGAACAGGTCGTTACTAGCACGCGACGAAGATCTGCCGAGCGGCGACGAGCTTGGCGCCGAGTTTGAGCGGTTCCTAGCCCAGCAGGCAGAGAAGAAGTTTGACGACGACGACCCGACTTGATCCCTCAAGCGTCCCTATCGGCCCGACAACGAGGTTGGCGAGATGACCGAGCGGAAGCGAAATCTTCGCCCGGTGCGCGAAGTGGCACCGCCTTCGCTGCAGTTCCGCACCATTCACGGTTATCGGCGCGCGTTCCGGATCGCCGGCTCGGGGCCGGCGATTCTGCTTATCCACGGCATTGGTGACAATTCCACCACCTGGAATGGGGTACAGGCCAAGCTGGCCCAGCGGTTCACCGTCATCGCCCCGGATCTCCTCGGCCACGGGCAATCCGACAAGCCACGCGCCGACTATTCGGTCGCTGCGTACGCCAACGGCATGCGCGACCTACTCAGTGTGCTCGACATCGAGCGCGTGACCATCGTGGGTCACTCGCTGGGCGGCGGGGTGGCAATGCAATTCGCCTACCAGTTCCCTCAGCTGGTCGACCGGTTGATCCTGGTCGGCGCCGGGGGCGTCACCAAGGATGTCAACGTGGTCTTCCGGTTGGCCTCGTTGCCGATGGGCAGCGAGGCCATGGCCGTGCTGCGGTTGCCGTTGGTGCTGCCGGCGGTCCAGATCGCCGGGCGGATCGTGGGTAAGGTCATCGGCACGACCAGCCTGGGGCACGATCTGCCCAACGTGCTGCGTATCCTGGACGACCTGCCGGAACCGACGGCATCAGCGGCGTTCGGCCGCACGTTGCGGGCTGTGGTGGACTGGCGGGGGCAGATGGTCACCATGCTGGACCGATGTTACTTGACCCAAGCAATCCCGGTGCAGATCATTTGGGGGACAAAAGATGTGGTGTTGCCCGTCCGTCACGCTCACATGGCGCATGCCGCCATGCCAGGCTCGCGGCTAGAGATCTTCGAGGGTTCGGGGCACTTCCCATTTCACGACGACCCCACTCGTTTCATCGACGTCGTGCAGCGCTTCATCGACACCTCTGAGCCCGCCGAATACGACCAGGCCGCGCTTCGCGCATTGCTGCGCGCGGGTGGCGGCGAACGAACCGTCACCGGCTCGGACGATACCCGTGTCGCCGTGCTGAACGCCATGGGATCCGACGAACGCAGCGCTACCTGATCGGCCACCGGGTGTGTCGGGGCTCCCGCCCGGGTCGTACAGTCGGGCCATGGCTATTGAGGTGACGGTGTTGCGCGTTTTCACCGATTCAGATGGGAATTTTGGGAATCCGCTCGGTGTGGTCGACGCCAGCAAGGTCGGACCGGCCGACCGGCAGCAACTAGCAGCCCAATTGGGTTACAGCGAAACCATATTCGTAGATCTTCCCGCCGCCGGCTCGACCACCGCGCACGCCACCATCTACACGCCAAGCACCGAGATCCCGTTCGCCGGCCATCCCACCGTCGGGCTTTCCTGGTGGCTGCGCGAGAATGGCACGCCGATCAACACGCTGCAGGTGCCGGCCGGCATTGTCCAGGTGAGCTACCAGAGCGATCTCACCGCCATCAGCGCCCGCTCGGAATGGGCGCCCGAGCTCGCAATCCACGACCTCGACTCGGTCGACGTCCTTGCCGCCGCCGACCCCGCCGATTTTCCCGACGACACCGCGCACTACCTATGGACCTGGACCGACCAGTCGGCTAGCTCGATACGCGCCCGAGTGTTCGCCGCCAACCTGGGTGTCGTCGAAGACGAAGCGACCGGTTCCGCGGCTATTCGGATCACCGACTACCTCAGCCGCGACCTCACCATTACCCAGGGCAAGGGATCGCTGATCCAAACCACCTGGAGTCCCGAGGGCTGGGTTAGGGTGGCCGGCCGCGCCGTCAGTGACGGTGTGGCACAAGTCGACTGACGCGGGGGTCAGCGCTGTCGGCGCAACACGGCGGCGAGGTGATCCTGCAGGGGTTGCCCGACTGCACCCATTCGCACCGAGTACGAGAGCTCGTCGCCGTCGACACGGAAGGAACGGTCAAGCGCGGTCACCTCTTTGGCGGTCGGAGCCAGCCCGATCGCCCCGGTCGGACTTGTCGACATTTCGAGTTTGATGACGTCACCGGTGACCGAATACGTTCCAACCTCGATTTCGGTGATGCCGCTTGGATGGGCGAGAACGAGTTCAACGCGACCCGGTTCGCAAACACGCAGATACCCGGTCTCGGCATGCAACGGAGCGCCGTCGGCTACCGCCCTGGTCCGCTGCGCGTACGTCAGAAACGGTTTACCCACATGCGAGAACGCAACTTCCTCGAGGTATTCGAACGGCTGGATGGTCGGGTACTTGCCCGCACCGCGACCCGCCCAATTACCCAGCAGAGGTGCCAGTGCCGCGAGATCGGGGTGCAGGTCGACAGGCATGCAGGAAGCCTAGCGTTGCGCGACAGGTCAGCTCGGGGCTGACAAGTTGCGGTGCGCGCGCAGCGCCTCAATCTCGCGCTCGAAATCGTCCGCGGAAGAAAACGACCGGTACACCGACGCGAACCGTAGATAGGCCACCTCGTCGAGTTCGCGCAACGGACCCAGGATAGCCAGGCCGACATCGTGACTCGGGACCTCCGGCGACCCCGCGGCGCGCACCGAATCCTCAACCTGCTGGGCCAGCAGGTTCAACGCGTCGTCATCGACCTGGCGCCCCTGGCATGCCCGGCGCACACCGCGGATCAGCTTCTCGCGACTGAAGGGTTCTGTGACACCACTGCGCTTGACTACGGCCAGCACCGCGGTCTCCACGGTAGTGAATCGTCGTCCGCACTCGGGGCACGACCGGCGACGCCGGATAGCCTGGCCTTCATCGGTTTCCCGCGAGTCGATCACGCGCGAATCGGGGTGCCGGCAGAACGGGCAATGCATGGCCGCTCCTTTGCCGTCCTGACATCCGGGTATCGCAGACGACTCCGAGACTACCTGTGCGCTCCGCCGCAGAGCCACCGCAGTCGCGATGGTTGCGCGCTCGGCATCGCGGTCACCGAGTAACGTTCGCGCAGAACGGTTTCGGCGGGACAACGCGATACCGTCAGCCGACCGGCGCGATCAGTGTCTGGCCCGCGGCCACCGCCGGTGACACAAGCGCGTTGAGTTCGCGGATGCGATCGGCAACCTGGCGAGCCGGCGCATTCGGCGCTACCCGAGCCGCCACATCTTGCAAGGACTCCCCCGGTTCAACCCGCACCACGGCAAGCCGGTAGGGAACGCCAGCGGGTGAACCGGCGGACCATTCGGAGGAACCGCCGTTGATCATCTCCCCGAACTGCGCCACCAGACCCAGCCAGACGGTGATCACCGCGGCGAGCAGAGCCAGCCCCACCGTCGTGGCCGGCGTGACCGGCCTCCTGCGATGCCCCGCGATGGAAAGCCCGACCCCGATGCCGCGGTAGCGAAGCGGCGCACCCGCCGGCCTAGACCGGCCGGGCCGGCGCGATTGGGTCAAGTCGGCGCGGCGCCTGCCAGGCCCGTCGACCCGGACTCGCAGACTGGGCGGATTGGCGGTACGGGGCGGACCTGCCTGGAAAAGTGTCATGGTCGTTCCTCCTGCTGAGAAGACTATCGCTCGGGTGTTCGACACATTAGTCGCTTGTGTGTTCGATACCCGAACATTTGATCGAAGCGTGTCGCACGAGCAAAACGCTAAACCACACCACCGACAAATTGCCGGCGGTCGCACCGCGGGCATGTGCGGCGAATACCCCGCCGTACCGCGAGTTACACGTTTGTTATTCGCCGGGTTGCCCCGGTGCACCGGTGCCGCGACACACCATGTCGAACACATGTTTGATTATTGGCACGGGTGCGGCTACATTCGGTGCCATGAGCGACAGCAACGACACCTCAGTCGGCGGCGGAGCCATTGGCGCGGACGGCCGGTTGCAGTCCGTGGACACGGCGCTAACCGAGCGACAACGCACAATTCTCAACGTCATCCGCGCGTCGGTCACTAGCCGCGGGTATCCACCGAGCATCCGGGAAATCGGCGACGCGGTCGGTCTGACGTCGACGTCTTCGGTGGCTCACCAGTTGCGCACCCTGGAGCGCAAGGGCTACCTGCGCCGTGACCCGAACCGGCCCCGCGCCGTCGATGTGCGCGGGGCCGACGACGTCGCGGCGTCGCCGATCACCGAAGTGCCCGGCTCGGATGCCTTACCGG
Organism: Mycobacterium decipiens; assembly: GCF_963853665.1. Taxonomy (NCBI): domain Bacteria; kingdom Bacillati; phylum Actinomycetota; class Actinomycetes; order Mycobacteriales; family Mycobacteriaceae; genus Mycobacterium; species Mycobacterium decipiens. The sequence goes on along the minus strand of NZ_OY970459.1, from coordinate 1,884,301 downwards.
AACCCACCTTCGTCCCCGTCCTGGGACGCATCGCGGCCGGCGGGCCGATCCTTGCCGAGGAAGCCGTCGAGGACGTCTTCCCGCTGCCCCGTGAGCTGGTTGGCGAGGGCACCCTGTTCCTGCTCAAGGTGATCGGTGACTCGATGGTGGAAGCCGCGATCTGCGACGGTGACTGGGTAGTCGTGCGACAGCAAAATGTCGCCGACAACGGCGACATTGTTGCGGCCATGATCGACGGTGAGGCAACCGTCAAGACGTTCAAACGCGCGGGCGGCCAGGTGTGGCTGATGCCGCACAACCCGGCCTTCGATCCGATCCCGGGCAACGACGCCACCGTGCTTGGCAAGGTCGTCACGGTGATCCGCAAGGTTTGACGCCGGTCCGGCGGCGGACTGTCAATCCGCCTTGACGAAGCCGTTGGCTTGTGCGGCTTCCTCGCTGACAAACCAGAGTTCGGCGAGCGTGTCGTGGTACAGCGCACCGGCGGGCGTGTAATACAGACCGAAGCTCACACTGGCTTTGATGGGATATCCGTTCGGCATCTGGTACGGATCCTCGAGCGGCAGATGGATCGCCGGGCGCACATCCGCGCTCGATGGTTGCGGGGGTTCTGCGGCCGCGTGCCGCCCGCCTCTTTCTTCAGCTGCGGGTACCGCCGCCTCCGAAAACGCAGTGTCACCAATATCGGCGTCCGGAGCGTGGACGTCGGGTACCGCGGCTTCGGGGTCCGCCGCTTCCGGAACGAAGGCCTGCGGAACGAAGGTCTCCGGTACCACGCGTTCCGGAACGATCGGATCGGGACCGACCGATTCGGAAAGGTCGGCTTGCGACACGACCGGTGTCGGAGTGGTGTCCACCGCGTCGGGGTCTTCGTCGTCGACCTCGTCCTCGATCCCAACCCCGCCGGGTCCGGACCACAGATCGCTGCCGTAGCCTTCGCCACCTGGAACGTCCTCGGCCACACCGGCAACCGCCCCGGCCCCTCGCGGCCAACTGACCCGCGGTGCGGATCCCCCGTCCGGCACCGGACGTTCCGGCGGGAACTGCTCGCCGAAGCCGAAGTGCTCGGAACCGAACTCTTCGTCGCGCGGCCAGTCCCCATCAGCCGTGGTCTCGTATTCGGCATCCGGGGCTTGGTCATGATCGTAGGCAGCGGTGTCGCGGCGACCGCGACGCCGACGCAACCCGAACATCCCCAACGCCACCAAGACGATAAGAAGCACCGCCGCGCCAGCGGCCCCCAGCCACCACCACTGCCAGGTGAACTTCTTGCCATGCGGGGGCATCGCCGATGTGCTTGGCTGGTTCTGCCCCGACACCTGCAGACCGGACAGCAACGGCGCCAGATTCGCGGGCTCCGTGGTGAACGTGTTTTTTGACCGGTTCCACGAAATCTTGCCGCCGGTGAACGTCTGTGCGACAACGTCGCCATCCACGGTCTGGTCCGCAACCGGGGCGCCAAGCTTGCCGTTGGGACCGCGAAGCTTGTCCCATGCCGCCTTCATCGCCCCGCGCACGACGAACGCGCCGTGGTCCGGAGTCCAGAAGATCACCGGCTTGTCGGCCGCGGAAAACAGGGCGATCCGGCTGGAGGGCCCGAAACCACCGTCGGATTCGTTGGCGATGGGGAAACCCAGATCGCTACTGACCGGTCCGCCCAGCGACTCGTACTTCGCCAGGATTTCACCCTCGACGGCGTTCGCACCGGTGGCCGGACTGAAGAAGACCTTGCCGCCGACGAAGTCCTGTGCGATACCGTCACCGCCGATCGGGTGCTGCCCACCCTTTTTGGCGCCCAGCGGACCTCCGGCGCCGCCTGCCGCGCGCCAGGCCATGTTGATGGCTGCGGTGGGATCGATCGCTACCTGCAAGCCCGCCAGCTGCTCCGCCAATACCGCCGGGACGGTGGTGAAGTCCTTGGTCGCCCTGTTCCAGGAAACCTCACCACCGGTGAACTTCTGGGAGGTGACCTCGCCATCGTAGGTTTCATCGCCAACCGGGGCGCCCAGGACACCACCCGAGCTGCCCAGTTTGTCCCACGCGGCGTTCAGCGCGCCCCGCACGACGAATGCGCCGTGTTCAGGCGTCCAGAAAATCACCGGGTTGTCGCTGGCGGAGAAGGTGCTCACCCGACTGTCAGGTCCGGCAAGGCCGGGCACTTCGTTGATGGTCGGGAATCCCAGATCGCTGTCGGCCGGGCCGCCCAGCGACTCGTATTTGTCCAGAATCGGGCCGTAGATGTATCTGGCGCCGGTCGCCGGCGTGAAGTACATCTTGCCGCCGTCGAAGTCCAGGGCGAACCCGTCGCCTATCGGATAGACGTCACCCCGGCGGGCACCCAGCGTTGAAGCGTCGCCACCCGCCTTGTCCCACGCGGCCATCATGGCATCCTCGGCCTCGCCTATCGGCGAAGCCGCTACCGTGGGCGCCAGCAACACGGCGGCCACCGCTGTGGCCGCCAAGCTGAGCACCGCATGCCCGATCAGCTTGCTCAATTGACCCCTCTGCCCGTTCACCAAGCCTCCCAGCCGATGCCTGCCCAACCCCGAGCCGGTGGATCTGCCACCGTGGACCGTCCCCCCGCTAACTTCTGTATTGTCGCCGGGCTCGCATTACTTTGCTTTAGCGAACGACAATTGCGAAGTCAAATCGCAAATATTACGGAAACGGAGACCCAGTCGATGTCAAATTGATGCCCGGGCGCGCCCGTGTCGCGAGCAACCGAGCTGCGGCCCGGGCTGGGTTTGCGTTACCGTGCCGGAAACGACATCCCGACTGACGCGGTGAGAGGAAACCCAGCTGAGATGGGTGCTTCCGGCCTGGTCTGGGTCCTCACCATCGTCCTGATCGCCGGCTTGATGTTGGTCGACTACGTCGCGCACATCCGCAAGACCCATGTCCCGACGTTGCGTGAGGCCGTAATCCAGTCGGCGACGTTCGTAGGGATCGCCATCCTGTTCGGCATCGCAGTGGTCATCTTCGGCGGCCCGGAGCTTGCGGTCGAGTATTTCGCCTGCTACCTGACCGACGAAGCCCTGTCAGTCGACAACCTGTTCGTGTTTCTGGTCATTATCAGCAGCTTCGGGGTGCCTCGCGTCGCCCAACAAAAGGTGCTGTTGTTCGGTATCGCGTTTGCGCTCCTCACCCGCACCGGATTCATCTTCGTCGGCGCTGCGCTCATCGAGAACTTCAACTCGGCCTTCTACCTGTTCGGCCTGGTGCTGCTGGTCATGGCGGGCAACCTCGCCAAACCCACAGGGCTAGAAAGCCGCAACGCCGACACGGTTAAGAGGTCGGTCATCGTCCGCCTGGCCGATCGGTTCTTACGGACCTCCCAGAACTACTACGGAGACCGCTTGTTCACCGTCGAGAACGGCAAGCGAATGATGACCCCGATGTTGCTGGTCATGATCGCCGTCGGCGGCACCGACATCCTTTTCGCATTCGATTCCATTCCAGCACTTTTCGGCTTGACCCAGAACGTCTACCTGGTGTTCGCGGCCACCGCGTTCTCGCTGTTGGGTCTGCGCCAGCTGTACTTCTTGATCGACGGCCTGCTGGATCGGCTGGTCTATCTGTCCTATGGGCTGGCGATGATTCTTGGCTTCATCGGCGTCAAGTTGATGCTGGAAGCGTTGCATGACAACAGGATTCCGTTCATCAACCGCGGCAAGCCGGTCCCGGTCGTTGAGGTGAGCACCGCGCAGTCGCTGACGGTGATCATGATCGTCCTGCTCATCACGACCGGGGCGTCGTTCTGGTCGGCGCGCGGACGGGCGCAGAACGCCATGGCGAGGGCCCGGCGGTATGCCACCGAGTATCTCGACCTGCACTACGAGACCGATCCGGTCGAACGCGACAAGATCTTCACTGCACTCCTCGCCGCCGAACGCCAGATCAGCATTCTCCCAACGAAATACCGCGTGGAGCCGGGACGGGACGACGACCTGCTGACGCTGCTACGCAGGGCCCATGCCGCACGCGACGCACACACCTGAGCCTTACACTCCCAGGCCGCGACCGATGATTTCTTTCATGATCTCGGTCGTGCCACCGTAGATCGTCTGTACCCGCGAATCGAGATAGGATCGGGCGACCGGGAATTCGCGCATGTAGCCGTACCCACCATGTAGTTGCAGACAGCGGTCGTTCAGATAGACCTGCTTCTCCGTGGAATACCACTTGGCCATGGCGGCCTGCTCGGCGGTCAGCTTCCCCTCGAGGTGCAGCTTGATGAATTCGTCGACCATGATGCGTACCACGGTGGCTTCGGTTGCCAACTCGGCCAGCAAGAATCGGCTGTTCTGAAAGCTACCGATCGGCCTGCCAAAGGCCTTGCGCTCCTTGGCGTACTGCAGTGTCTGCTCCAGCACGGCTTCCATCCCTGCGGCCGCCATGATCGCGATCGAGATCCGTTCCTGCGGCAGGTTCTGCATCAGGTAGATGAATCCCATCCCCTCCTGACCAAGGAGATTCTCGGCTGGAACCTGCACGTCGGTGAATGACAGCTCGGCGGTGTCCTGGGCGTCCATCCCGATCTTGTCCAGATGGCGGCCGCGTTCGAAGCCGTCCATACCGCGTTCGACGACCAGTAAACTGAACCCTTGCGCACCATTTTCGGGGTCAGTCTGCGCCACCACGATCACCAGATCTGAGTTGATCCCGTTGGTGATGAACGTCTTTGATCCGTTCAATACGTAGTGGTCACCGTGTTTGACCGCACGGGTCTTGATACCTTGTAGGTCACTACCGGTTCCCGGCTCGGTCATCGCGATCGCGGTGATCAGTTCCCCGGTGCAGAACTTGGGAAACCAGCGCTGCTTCTGCTCTTCGGTGGCCAGGGCCAGCAGGTACGGCGCCACGATGTCGTTGTGCAGGCCGAAGCCGATCCCGTTGTATCGCCCGGTGCTGGTTTCCTCGGTGATGATCGTGTTGTACCGGAAGTCCGGATTACCCCCGCCGCCGTACTCCTCGGGCACCGACATGCCCAGGAAGCCCTGCTTACCTGCCTCGAGCCACACACCGCGGTCGACGATCTTGGCCCTTTCCCATTCGTCGTGATACGGCGCTACGTGGCGATCGAGGAAGGCTCGGTAGGACTCGCGAAACAACTCATGTTCGGGCTCGAAGAGTGTGCGCTGGTAGTTGACGACATTGCCCATCGATAACCTCCGCGGAAAGAAGCTCTGGTGCTCAACATATACCAACCGGACGGTTGGTCGGCGGTTGGCCGGGTCCGGCCAACGAGCGCGACACGTGCCGCGGATCTCGCGCCGGGGCTACGGTTGCGGCGCAAATTCCCGCAGGGTGGCGGCCAGCGCCACCGGGACCCGGGCCTTGATCCGGGTGCCCTCGGCGTTGTGCTCCGCCTGTTGCACCCGCCCGTCGGCGTGCACACGGGCCACCAGGTCGCCGCGGTCATAGGGGATCACCACGTCCACGGCGGTATCGGTGGGCATAACAAGCTCGGCCACCCGCCGCCGCAGCGCGTCGATACCGTCCCCAGTGCGAGCGGAAACGAACACCGCGTCGGGCAGCCCGCGACGCAGCTTGGCCAGCGTCAGGTCACCTGCGACGTCGACCTTGTTCACCACCAGCAGCTCGGGCGGCGGCTCGCCGTCTTGATTGGCGGTGTGGTCGGCGACCACCTCGGAAATCACCTGACGGACCGCGTCGATCTGAGCCAGCGGGTTGACGTCCGCTCCGTCCACAACGTGCACCAACAGATCGGCGTCGACGACCTCCTCCAGCGTGGAGCGAAACGCCTCGACCAGCTGGGTGGGCAGGTGCCGAACAAAGCCGACGGTGTCGGTGACCACGAACGGTCGACCGTCGTCGAACTCCGCGCGCCGGGTGGTGGGGTCCAGGGTGGCAAACAGCGCGTTCTGGACTAACACCCCGGCTCCGGTCAGTGCATTAAGCAGGCTGGACTTGCCCGCGTTGGTGTAGCCGACGATCGCGATCGACGGCATGTCGCTGCCCAGCCGGCGGCTGCGCTGGGTGTCGCGGACCTGCTTCATCGCCCTGATATCGCGTCGTAGCTTGGCCATCCGCTCGCGGATGCGGCGCCGGTCCGTCTCGATCTTGGTCTCACCGGGACCGCGCAGGCCCACCCCACCGCCGCTGCCGCCGGCGCGGCCGCCGGCCTGCCGCGACATCGACTCACCCCAGCCGCGCAACCGTGGCAGCATGTACTCCATCTGAGCCAGCGATACCTGGGCTTTACCCTCCCGGCTGGTGGCGTGCTGGGCGAAGATGTCGAGAATCAGCGCGGTGCGGTCGATGACTTTGACCTTCACCGCCTTTTCCAGCGCGGTCAACTGCGCCGGGGACAGCTCACCGTCGCAGATGACGGTGTCGGCCCCGGTCGCTACCACCACTTCGCGGAGTTCGGCCGCCTTGCCCGAGCCGATGTAGGTCGACGGGTCGGGCTTATCGCGGCGCTGCATGAGTCCTTCGAGCACCTGGGAGCCAGCGGTTTCGGCGAGTGCCGCCAGCTCGGCCAGGCTGGCTTGGTTGTCGGCCGCGCTGCCCTCGGTCCACACTCCCACCAGCACCACCCGCTCCAGCCGCAGCTGGCGGTACTCCACCTCGGAGACGTCGGCAAGCTCGGTCGACAACCCGGCAACCCGGCGCAGCGCCGATCTGTCCTCGAGTGCGAGTTCCCCGAGGCTTGGTGTGAGGTCTGAAGAGCCCGTGTCGGGCGAGTCTGGATGTGTCATAGCCAGTACCCGATGGTGGCACGTCGCGGATGGCCGCGCATCTGAATTAATCGGCAACCACCCGGGATCACCCCATCGCGTTCCACCAATCGTCAGCGAGGTCACCGCGGGCCACGAGCACCGACGGCCCGCGTAGGAAGGTGGTGGCATCGGTGACGGTGACGGTGACCTCACCGCCCGGCACGTGCACGGTGAGGGTGCCGGTCGCCGCGCCCACCGTCGCCAGCGCGGCGACCGCGGCCGCAACCGTCCCGGTGCCACACGAGCGGGTTTCCCCCACACCGCGTTCGTGAACCCGCATCCAGACCGCACCGCCCGCCGGGGCCGTGACTACCTCGACATTGACCCCGTCGGGGAACCGCGCACGATCGAACCCCACCGGCGCGCCCACGTCCAACGCTGCCAGGCCCTCGACGGTCAGCTCGGGATCCACGCAGGCCAGATGCGGGTTGCCCATATCGACCGCAACGCCGTGAAATCGCCTACCACCGACGACAGCCTCTCCTTCGCCCAGTCTGTTGGCCTTGCCCATATCGACGGAGACGTCGGCGTTCGTCGCCTCGACGTGATGCAAGGTGACCAGTCGCGGGCCGGCCAGTGACCCCACGACGAACTCGTCGCGGGCCTCCAGGCCAGTGGCGCGCAGGTAGTGTGCAAACACTCGCACCCCGTTGCCGCACATCTGGGCTGCCGACCCGTCGGCGTTGCGGTAGTCCATATACCAGTCGGTCGCGCTGACACCGTCGGGCAGGCGGTCGAGCACCCCCGCCGTCATGGCCGCACCCGCGGTGGTAACCCGTAACACCCCGTCGGCGCCTAGCCCGCGGCGCCGGTCGCACAACGCCGCCACCCGGGCAGGGGTCAGCATCAGCTCGGCCTCGACATCGGGCAGTAGCACGAAGTCGTTCTCGGTACCGTGGCCCTTCGCGAAGATCATGTGCGCCACCAGATCAGGTTACGTGCCGCCATGCTCGCACCGCGTCCTCGGCCAGGCGAGCACGGTCCGCCGGGGTAGTCGCGCCGGCGTCGAGCCAATGCACCCGGTGGTCTCGGCGAAACCAGGACCGCTGCCGTCGCACATAGCGGCGGGTACCGCCATAGGTCTGCTCCCGCGCGTCCCGCATCGCTTCGGCTCCGGCACCCGCGTCGAGGGCGGCAACTACCTGGGCGTAGCCCAACGCGCGTGACGCGGTGACGCCCTCGCGCAGGCCGTTGCGAAGCAGCGTGCGTACCTCCGCCACCAGGCCCCGATCGAACATCAGGTCGGTGCGACGGGCCAGTCGTTCATCGAGAATGGTTGTGTCACAATCTAACCCGACGATAACCGTGTCCCACCGGGGCGCGCCGATGCGCGGTGCGGACGCGGCAAACGGCTGCCCGGTGAGTTCGACCACCTCGAGCGCCCGCACCGTGCGCCGGGCGTCGGTGGGCAGAATTACCGCGGCCGCGGCCGGGTCGCGGCGAGCCAGCTCGGCATGCAGCCCAGCCACCCCGACCTCGGCCAGGCGCTGCTCCCATCTCGCGCGCACCGACGGATCCGTTGCGGGAAACGACCAGTCGTCGAGCAGCGATTGGATGTAGAGCATCGAGCCGCCCACCACGACCGGCACCGCTCCCCGGGCCGCGATCGCCTCGATGTCCGCGGCGGCGGCACGCTGGTAGCGCGCGACGGTCGCGGTTTCGGTGACACCGAGGACGTCGAGTTGATGATGCGGGATGCCGCGGCGCTCGTCGATGGGCAGCTTCGCCGTCCCGATGTCCATGCCGCGATATAGCTGCATCGCGTCGGCGTTCACAACCTCCGCGCTTATCCCGGCGCCGAGCCGCTCGGCGACGTCCAGCGCCAGCTGGGACTTGCCGGTACCGGTCGGTCCCACTATCGCCAGGGGCCTCACGGCTGCCAGACACCGACGAAGTACCCCACACCGTACGGCGCTCCCCGGTAGAGCTCCTTGGCCGACCGCGGCCCCGGCTCGGCGAGGCCGGCCAGCACCTGAAATGCCACCCGCCCAAGCACCTGCTCGGGCAGTCGGGCCAAGGCCGCGATGTCGCCGCTGGCCAGCGCGTCGTCGAGAGCCAGCTGTACGCCGGCGCCATCGGGGTCGTAGCCACCGGGAGCGCGCGGCGTCAGGGTGTTCAAACCGTCGGCGACGACCAGTACCCCGATCGGCTCGGGCGACCGGTCGATCTCGGCACGCAGCCGCCTCCCGCGGGCCACAGCGACGTCGGCGCCGTGGTCACTGACATAGACATGGACCTGCGCGCTGGCCTCGGGCCGGACCTGGCCCCGCACCCAGGCGGTGAGCAGCGCGCACAGGGGCAATTCCACCGGCACCGCAACCCCGTCACCCAGCTGCGGCGAGAGCCGAACTCGCACGTCGGCGCCGAAGCCCGCAAAGGTGCCGACGCGGTCGGAGCGCACGACGTCATCGGCACGCCCCGTTCCGACGGCGATCCAGCGCGCGGGCAACAAGGCGGCCGCCGCGTTCACCGCGGCCCCCAGGTCGGCCAGCTCGGCAGCGGCCCCGCCGGCCAGTTGGGGAACCAGCACCGGCGCGGACGGAACAATTGCGATGGCGCTCAACACGACACAAAACTAGCGCCTTGGCGGGCGGACGCTAGTAAGCCGACTGCCCGGCCCTGGGTAGCCGGTCGGTTCGATCGTCGTCTTCAGCGGCTGCGTCGCCGGGCCGAACCTGCGGCGATGCGGCATGCCGGTCGGAGACTTTGGGAATGCGCCCGCTCTCAACCGCCTCTTCCACCACCTTCTCGGCCTCGCCACGGGCCAGGGCCACGGTCGCGACAATCACCAACGCAACGCCCACAGCCACCACAAACAACCCCGTTCTGCTGGTGTGCAACGTCTCGCCGAGTACAACGATGCCCAGTATCGAACCGACCAACGGCTTGGCGACGACCGATGTCGGCAGGGATGCGGTCAGCGAACCAGCGCGGAATGACGACTGCTGAAAGATCATTCCGACCAGCGCGGCTGCGATCCAGGCATAGAATTCCGGCGCGCGTAGCAATGCCCCGAGGCCCCCGCCGACTATCTCGACGACAGCCTTGGTCAGCACCGCAAACAGCGCCAAGGCGCAACCCGCGACCACCGCCAGCAGCACCGCGGCCACCGAACCGGTCCAGAGCCGGGCACCCAGCACGCAGAACACCAGCACCGGCCCCAGCACGAGCGCCACCAGCAACCAGACGGTCAGGGAGCCGCGCGAAGCCCCGGCGCTCGGTTCACCGACCGTGACCACCAGCGCCAACGAAGCGGCCAGCAGTACCGCCCAGGTCCACTCCCAGTGGGTGACCCGGCGCCGGGTCACCCAGGCATAGATCGGCAACGCGAACAGCAGCGCCGTCACCTGCAAGGCCGTCACCAGCATCACCGATCCCAGCGCCAGGGCCGCGGCCTGCAACGTGTAATTGGCGATCGCCCCGCCGGCACCCAGCCACCACCGGGTATCGCGCAGCGACAAGCGGAAGAGCTTGAGATGTCCCACCCGCTCGTCGGTGATCTCCTGGGCGGAGCGCTGACGAACCACATTGCCGATCGCGGATGCCAACGCGGCGCACAGGGCGAGAACCACCGCGATATCCGCCTTCGTCATGGGCGACCTCCTCGCCGAAGTCCGGCCTCGGAAGCCGTGCCATACATCCGGTATCCACTACCCGCTGCTGGGCATGTCCACCACGGTCGCTCCCGGATTCGAACCTCCCCAAAACTTAACTGGAAGAACCATCCACCAACCTATGTATGGCCATTGAAAAATCTATGTCTGGCTGGTCACACCCGATGGCACCGGACAGACGGTCGCACTGGCCGCCGGCCACCGTACCGGGCCCGCCGGGTTTCGCGCGCGACCCGCGGGCGGCTAACGGACCGCGAGCTGGCCCGCGGTCCCCATTTCGTCGGAGGGCGTAGTCATCATGGCGGCCTCGTCCCGGGCCAGGGCCACGGTCGCGACAACCACCACCACTATCGCAGCCACCAGCGCGAACAGCGTCACCCGACCGGTGTGCAGCACCTCACCGAGCACGGTGATCCCCAGCACCGAGGCGATCACCGGGCGGGCCACGACGATCGTCGGCAACGAGACGGTAAGCGCGCTCACGCGCAGCGAGGATTGCTGTAGCGCCAGCCCGATCGGCAGAACCACGATCCAGGCATACAACTCGGGGGTCCGGATCAGCGTCGCGAAGCCTTCGTCGAGCTCCGTCACGACCCCTTTGGTCAGCACGGTGAATACCGCCAGCGTTGCCGCCGACGCCGCCGCCAGCAGCACCGCCGACAGCGCACCGGAGGCGATCTTCGCGCCAAGCACACAAAGCAGCACCGCGGGAACAATCACGGCGGCAACCAATGCCCAGGTCGACAGCGGGGCCCGGGTATCGCCGACCGCCGGGTTGCCCGACATGACAATGACGGCCACCGCGCCGGCCAGCAATACCGCCCACATCCACTCCCTGGCGGTACACCGATGGCGGGTGAGCCGGGCATCGATCGGCAGCGCGAACAGCAGCGCGCTGGCCTGCAGTGACTGCACCAACACCACCGAACCCATCGTCAACGCAATGGCCTGCAGGGTGAAACTGGCGAGCGCGGCCAGGCTACCCAGCCACCACTGGGCGTGGCGTAGGGAGAGGTGGAACAACGTGAAATGGCCGACGTCTTCTTCGTCGGTGACCTGTTGCGCGGACCGCTGAAGGACCACATACCCGATCCCGGCCATTAGCGCGGCGGCCAGCGCGAGCAGAGTCGCCAATTCGACGCCGGCCATAGGTGACCTCCCACCGACATTCGGCCCGGAAGTTGTCCGATACACCTCGATTTAAGCAGTTGTTCAATAATGATTGTGGTGTGCTGGACAAATATCACAGCAAGACATTCCGCCCGGGGACACGCTTTGCCACTGGCTTTCGGAATTCGCCGGCCAAAACCGACGTTCACCCACGGACACAGCTCGACGGCGCGGCTAACGGAACGGTTTCAGCTGTGGGACGGATGTTGCATGTTTTGGTGCGCCGGGATTGGTGAGGAATTACCGTCATGGTTGCTCCACCCGGGTTTGCGGTCGGCGGGTCGGCCGATGAGTGTGGCGTGCCTGTGCAATTGACCGTTGCTCTGAGGAGAAGGCGATGAGCGCCTCCGCGCGAGGTTCGCGAGTGGGGACCCGGTTCGGCCCCTACTACCTCAAGCGGCAGCTGGGCGGCGGCGGGATGGGCGAGGTCTATGAGGCCGTCGACACCGTCCGGCAGCGGGTGGTGGCGCTCAAGCTTATGTCGGAGTCGCTCAGCCACGATCCGGTGTTCCGGATGCGGATGCAACGGGAAGCGCGCAATGCGGGCCGGTTGCAGGAACCACACGTGGTGCCCATCCACGACTATGGGGAAATCGACGGGCAGCTCTACTTGGACATGCGGCTGGTCGAGGGCACCCACTTGGCCTTGCTCCTGGAGCGGTTCGGGCCGGTGACACCGCCGTGGGCGGTGGCGCTGGTGCATCAAGTGGCCTCGGCATTGGACGCCGCCCACGCCGCCGGGGTGATGCACCGCGATGTGAAGCCGGAAAATATCCTGGTCACCCGCGACGACTTCGCGTATCTGGTGGATTTCGGGATTGCCAGCGCGGCCACCGACGAGAAACTGACCCAGATCGGCAGCGCGGTGGGGACCTGGAGATATATGGCTCCCGAGCGGTTTTCCGACGCCGAGGTGACCCACCGCGCCGACATCTATTCATTGGCCTGTGTGCTGCACGAGTGCTTGACCGGATCCCCGCCCTATCGGGCCGACAGCGCCGGCATGCTGATCACCGCGCACCTGATGGCACCCATCCCGCGTCCCAGCCAGCTGCGACCCGGGATCCCCGCCGCGTTCGACGAGGTGATCGCGCGCGGCATGGCGAAAAATCCGCAGGATCGCTACGCCAGCGCGGGTGAGCTGGCGCTGGCTGCGCATCAGGCACTCAGCGCACCCCATCAGGCCCAGGAGTTTCGCATCCTTAAACGCAGCCAAGAATCCGGACTGCGCGACGACGCCGCCGCTGACCCGGGAATCACCTACGTGGCTCCGCCGTCCGCCACACCTTCTGCGCCCACACCGGTGACGCCGATGGCACAACCCGACCTGAGCTTTCCCGAGCCAGTGTCGCCATTGTCGTTTCCGACGACGTCGCTGAACACTTCGGCTTTCAAACCGGACACCTCGTGGCCCGGTCATAGCGACACACCCCCACCACAGCGGCCGCCCGGTGACGCACCACCGTTAGGGCAACCGGCCCCGCTAATCTCGCGTTTGCGCAATCCGTGGTTGCTCCTCGGAGCGGCCGCCTTGGTGGTCCTGGTGGTCCTCGCCGCCCAGGGAGTCCGGCTAAGCCTTCGCCCGAACACCTCGTCGGCTCCCCAGACCGTGACGACCGGACCCACGGCGACATCCGCTCCAGCGTCGCCGGCATCCGCGGACGCGCTGGCCCGCCTGCTCAGCCTGCTGCCGTTGGGCTACGCGCCCGGCACATGCAGGTCGTTCTTGCCGCCGAAGGATGCGCTGGCCAGAGTGCTATGCGATAAGAACATCGACCCCGGTGGCCCGTCTCGGGGGATTTACGCACTGTTCGGGGAAACCGCCACGCTGCGCCAGTCCTTCGACGGACTCTTGCGCACCGACATCATGGTGACTTGCCCCGGGGAAACGAAGTCACCAACCAGCTGGCAGCACCCCGACAGCCCGCAGGTGGGCGGCATGGTTTTCTGCGCGGTCCAGGAAAGCAGCCCGACTGTGGTATGGACCAACGAGGCGCAACTGATGATCTCTCTCGTCCAGGGTGATCCGCAGGGACCCAATCTCGATCAGCTCTTCGGATGGTGGAAAAAGCATAGGTGACAAGGCGGCCGCGGCGTTGCTCACGACTATTGTGACGCTCTCGGGTTGGGCTATCGGCCCAGCAACGGCCCCAGCTTGGGCCCAGCATTCTCAATGGTGGCACGGACAGCCTGTCGAGCTGCTTCAATACTTGCTTCAATACTGTTGGAAAACGGTTAGCGGAACCCGGTGAGCGCATCGGGCCTGCCGACCATAGAGGTGCCGCTTCGCGCGGCAGGTGCGCGGGATACCACCGCGCGAAGGGTTGCAAGGTAGGTGACGAGCGCATGACGGCTGACGAACCCGGCAGCAACGAGTCGCCCGGGCCGGCTCCCCAACCGGTGGCAAGACCGGCGCCCCGACCGGGACCGCGTCCCGGCCCCGGGCCGGCGGCCCGACCCATCGCCCACCCGGTGGCAGCGCCCCCGCCCAGCGATCCACACCGTTTCGGACGTGTCGACGACGACGGCACGGTGTGGCTGATCAGCGCGACCGGTGAGCGCATCATCGGTTCCTGGCAGGCCGGCGACCCCGAAGCCGCGTTCGCCCATTTCGGCAGGCGATTCGATGACCTGAGCACCGAAATCACGCTGATGGACGAGCGGCTGGCGACGGGGACCGGCGACGCACGCAAGATCAAAGCCCATGCCATCGAGCTGGCCGAAACGTTGCCGACGGCATGCGTGCTGGGCGATGTCGACGCGCTCGCGGACCGGTTGACAAGCATTCACGATCGTGCCGAGGTCATCGCGGCCGCGGACCGCTCCAGACGTGAGCAGCATCGAGCCGCCCAGACGGCCCGTAAGGAGGCGCTGGCCGCCGAAGCCGAGGAGCTGGCCGCCAACTCCACCCAGTGGAAAGTCGCCGGTGACCGCATGCGGGCGATCCTCGACGAGTGGAGGACGATCGGCGGGCTGGACCGCAAAGTCGACGACGCACTGTGGAAGCGCTACTCCGCGGCCCGCGACACGTTCAACCGACGGCGCGGATCCCACTTCGCCGAATTGGACCGTGAACGATCTGGCGTCCGGCAGTCGAAGGAACGACTCTGCGACCGGGCCGAGGAGCTATCCGAGTCGACCGACTGGACCGCCACCAGCGCAGAGTTCCGCAAGCTGCTCGCCGACTGGAAAGCAGCTGGCCGAGCAAGCAAGGACGTGGACGACGCGTTGTGGCGTCGCTTCAAGGCCGCACAGGACTCCTTCTTCACGGCTCGCAATGCCGCCACGGCGGAAAAAGACGCCGAGTTGCGAGCCAATGCCGCCGCAAAAGAGGCGCTGCTGGCTGAAGCGGAAAAGCTCGACACCGCCAACCTCGACGCCGCCCGGGCGGCGCTCCGGACGATCGCCGACAAGTGGGATGCGATCGGCAAGGTGCCCCGGGAACGGTCGGCCGAGTTGGAGCGCCGGCTGCGCGCGATCGAGAAGAAGGTGCGCGACGCCGGCGACGCGGATTGGTCCGACCCGCAGGCTCAGGCGCGTGCCGAGCAGTTCCGCGCCCGCGTCACGCAGTTCGAGCAGCAGGCCGCCAAGGCCGCCGCGGCTGGCAAGACCAAAGAAGCCGAAGAGGCCAAGGCCAACGCCGAACAATGGCGACAGTGGGCCGAGGCCGCCGCCGAGGCGCTGACCCGCAGGTCCTAGCGGTCTTCGGAGTCACCGGTTCGGGTGCTCGGCGTATCGGGGTCGTCGAAGCTGTCCAACAGCGTCCTAGATTGGTGCTGCGCGACGACCCGGCGACGCTGCTCCTCGGCAGCGAGCTGCACGATGGTGCGCTGCCACACCACCCGCGCCCAATGAAATGTCAGCACGATCACCGTTATCCACGAGACGATGAGCCCAATACCTGGGCCGGGATGACCGGCGGCCACGGTCTGGCGCGACCAGACGGCCAACAGTCCGGTACCGCTGGCCAGCGCCGAGCCCGCGAGCGCCACCCAGGCCAGCGCCCAGCGCCGAGTCATCAATGCCAACATCGAGAAGCCGACGCCAAAAATCAGCGCCAGCCAGGCGAAGACCCGCTCGGGTAGGCCAATCGCGGCCGCACCGGCGCCGTGGCTGCCGAACAGCACATCCCATCCCCGTACCTGACCCGTGTGCGGCAGGACAAAGGAACCTACGAGCACGAACACCAGGATCGCGACAACGAAAGCCCTTGCGCCAGGCTCGATCTCACCCGCAACGCGGCGTTCCGCCGCCTCGATCTCGGACCGGAAGGCATCGAATTCCGCCACGACCTGTTCTCCGTTCACGTTCCGCACCCGGCGGGTTCGGTGGACTCGACCCGGGGCCGCCCGACACTTGGCAGGCCCAGGCCGATACCGCGCGGCCGCTCCCCCGCGGAGTGCGCGTCACCGGCGCGAGTGCGCCGGTGGCTGAGGATGCCCGCGTCGGCGATGAGATAGTGCGGCGCGGCGTCGGTGACTGCTGCGGTAATGATGTCGCCCGGACGAATCCGAGGGTCACCGGCTGTGAAATGGACCAGTCTGCCGTCACGTGCCCGCCCGCTCATGCGCGCGGTGCGGGCGTCCTTGCGTCCTTCACCGGCGGCAACGAGCACCTCCACGGATTGCCCGACGATGGCCCCGTTCCCCTCAAGCGAGATCTGCTCTTGTAGCTCCACCAGCCGCTCATAACGTTCCTGGACGACGGCTTTCGGCAACTGTCCGTCGAGTTCAGCCGCCGGAGTGCCCGGCCGCTTGGAGTACTGGAAGGTAAACGCGGCCGCGAACCGAGCTTGTCGCACCACATCAAGCGTGGCCGCGAAGTCCTCCTCGGTCTCACCGGGAAACCCCACGATCAGATCGGTGGTAATCGCGGCATGGGGCATGGCCGCCCGCACGCGCTCGATGATCCCCAGATAGCGCTCGGCTCGGTAGGAGCGCCGCATCGCGCGCAGGATACGGTCCGATCCGGATTGCAGCGGCATGTGCAGTGCGGGGCAGACGTTTTGCGTCTCGGCCATCGCCTCAATGACGTCGTCGGTGAACTCGGCCGGATGCGGGGAGGTGAACCGGACCCTTTCCAGCCCATCGATGTCTCCGCAAGCCCGCAGGAGCTCGGCGAAAGCGCCCCGATTTCGAGGTAGCGCGGGGTCGGCGAACGAAACGCCGTAGGCGTTGACATTCTGGCCCAGCAGCGTGACTTCGAGCACCCCGGCATCGACCAGTGACCGCACCTCCGTCAGGATGTCGGCCGGGCTGCGGTCGACCTCTTTGCCCCTTAGCGACGGGACGATGCAGAACGTGCAGCTGTTGTTGCAGCCGACCGAGATGGAAACCCAAGCGGCATAAGCTGACTCGCGAGCGCTCGGCAGCGACGACGGAAACTGCTGCAGCGCCTCGGCGATCTCCACCTGGGCGACCTTGTTGTGCCGGGCGCGGTCCAGCAGCGTGGGCAGCGACCCGATGTTGTGGGTGCCGAAGACGACGTCGACCCACGGAGCCTTGCGAAGCACCGCGTCTCGATCCTTCTGAGCCAGGCAACCACCGACCGCGATTTGCATGTCCGGATTTCTACGCTTGCGCGGGGCCAGATGGCTCAGGTTGCCGTACAGCCTGTTGTCGGCGTTCTCGCGGACGGCGCAGGTGTTGAAGACCACGACATCGGCCTCGGCACCGTCGGCTGCACGGTGGTAGCCAGCCGCTTCGAGTAGGCCCGCCAGCCGCTCGGAATCGTGGACATTCATCTGACAGCCATAGGTGCGGACCTGATAGGTGCGCGCCGACTCCGATAACGGCGCAGCCGCGTCTGGCACCACCATCGAAGTCACGGGGCCATGGTACGGCGACCGAGGCCCATTGGATTAACCCGCAGCTAGACCCGCCGGCGTTCCCGTTCGGCGGCCAGCTCGGCGACCACCACTTCGCACGCTACGGTCTGGCTGTACCCGCGGCGGGCCAGCATCGCCACCAGCCTGCGACTGACCTTCGCGTCGTCCTCACTCAGTACCTCCCGTCGCAGCCTGGCCCGGACCAGCCGCTCAGCCCGGTCCCGCTCGGCACCGCCACCGAGCCCGTCCAACACCGCGGCGATCACCTCGTCGTCGACGCCCTTGGTGTGCAATTCGGCGGCCAATGCGCGCTTGCTCTTTCCCGCGCTCGCCCGACGGGACCGCACCCACTGTTCCGCGAAGTCGGTGTCGTCCACCAGGCCAACGGCGGCCAGCCGATCCAATACCCGCTTCCCGATGTCGTCGGGGTACCCCCGTTTCGCCAGCTGGCCGGATAACTCGGCTCGGGTTCTTGATCGCGCGGTGAGCAGGCGCAGACACAGTGCCCGCGCCTGCTCCTCGCGAGTCGACTCAGAAGTCGACGGGGGCGGGCAGGACGCCGTCATTTGAGAGGTCATCGGTCACCACCGCACCAATGCCAAGCTTTTCCTTGATCTTTTTCTCGATCTCGTTAGCCACGTCGACGTTCTCCAGTAGGAAGTTGCGGGCATTTTCCTTGCCCTGGCCGAGCTGCTCACCCTCGTAGGTGAACCAGGAACCGGATTTGCGGATAAAGCCTTGATCCACGCCCATATCGATCAACGAGCCTTCTCTGCTGATGCCCTTGCCGTAGAGAATGTCGAACTCGGCCTGCTTGAACGGTGGCGACACCTTGTTCTTGACGATCTTGACCCGGGTGCGGTTACCGACCGCTTCGGTACCGTCCTTGAGCGTCTCGATCCGCCGCACGTCCATACGCACCGACGCATAGAACTTCAGCGCCTTTCCGCCAGTTGTCGTTTCGGGCGATCCGAACATCACGCCGATCTTTTCGCGGAGCTGGTTGATGAATATCGCCGTGGTTCCCGAATTGTTCAGCGCGCCGGTCATTTTCCGCAGCGCCTGGCTCATCAGCCGGGCCTGCAGTCCGACGTGGCTGTCCCCCATCTCGCCTTCGAGTTCCGCCCGCGGCACCAGCGCCGCCACCGAGTCGATGACCACAATGTCGAGCGCGCCTGAGCGGATCAGCATGTCGGCGATCTCGAGTGCCTGTTCACCGGTGTCCGGCTGGCTGACCAACAAGGAGTCGGTATCCACCCCGAGCTTCTTGGCATACTCCGGATCCAGCGCGTGCTCGGCGTCGATGAACGCCGCGACACCGCCGGCGGCCTGGGCATTGGCCACCGCATGCAGTGCCACGGTGGTCTTACCCGAAGACTCCGGGCCATAGATCTCTATCACCCGGCCACGCGGCAACCCGCCGATGCCCAGGGCGACGTCCAGTGCGATGGACCCGGTCGGAATGACCGAGATCGGCTGACGCACCTCGTCGCCGAGGCGCATCACCGAACCTTTGCCGTAACTCTTCTCGATCTGGGCCACGGCCAGCTCAAGAGCCTTCTCACGGTCGGGGGCTTGCGTCATGGTGCCTCTCCTGTAGTCGGTGTTCGGTGACCGGTATTGGTCGGTTGGCCGTGACACTAGAGAAGGCCACCGACAAGTCGGATCTCCGAATGGTCACCACAGTAGCCGAACACCTGTTCGATTCAAGTTCGACACGCCGTGTGTGGGAATATCAGCTATCGAAGAACACATGAACATCTCCGCTGAGCTGGCCGAAATCTCCTCCTATGGAGGGTTTTTCGCACTGACCGTGGGTGGAGATGCAACGGGATGGCATCCGGTCGCCCGGTCCTACGCCGACGGCTCCGCGGATTTGATCGAGGCCACCGTCAGGCGCTACCACACGACGGAGTTGCGAATCGGCGCCTCCCTGGTGCACCTCGGCCATGCAGCCCGGCTGTGGTCACCCGTGCTGGCGTGCGTACTGAGCCACGGCGTCATCCCGGACTTGACGAACCTGCAGCGTGCCGACGACGGCGCACAGCTACGACTGCCCGAACCCGTCGGAGCGCCTGCCTCACCATCGCCGGAGTTGCTCTATCGCGTGGTCGTGACCAACCATATGGAGCCATTCGCGGCCGGCCTGCGGGTCAAGTTGGCGCCCGGCCTGCTGTCCGGAAACATCGCGTCTGCCCTGGTCGGGACGGCTAGGGCCGTCCTTGCGGCGCGCCCCCACTTGCGTAGGCCCCTGGTCGAGCTCACCAACGGTCTGCTGAGCACCGGCAACCTGACCGGCTCCGGCGTGATCACCGGCCCAAGTTTGCGGTTCAGGCGTCGCAGCTGCTGCCTCTTGTACCGAACACCCGCGGGAGCCAAGTGCGGCGATTGTCCGCTCTAGCGAGCAGCTAGACCGACGCCCTGAGCGCAGACTCGAGGTCCCAAGGGCTCACCACTGATCCCGGGGAACGTCGAAGGCGACGCAGAGCGCCCGCCACACAGCACGGGGCTCGACACCGTCCTCGATCGCCTGGGCGGCGGTGCGGCCGTCGAAGTCGGTCAGTACGTGGTCGACCAGCACCGACGAGCCGTAAGCAGCACCGAACCGCAGGACGACCCGCTCGTGGAACTCCGTCAACCGCACGCTCGCCAACATACCTACGGCGTTACCCAGCCAGCGCAAGCGCGTCGTGGCATACCTGCACCGGATCGGCGACCCCCGCGATGCTGGCGGCGGCCCTTTTCGCGGCCGCGCGGAACCTCGGCGACGACAGCACCTCGTTCACCGCCGCCACCAGCGCGTCGGACGTCAACGGTCGGATCAGCACCGCGCTGCCCTGACGGACCACCCGGTTGGCCATCTCCCACTGATCCCCGCCGCCGGGAACTACCACCATGGGCACCCCGGCGAGCAGTGTCTTGGCCACCATCCCATGACCGCCGCCACAGATCACCAGATCGGCCTGCGTCAACAGCTCGGCCTGGCTCCCCAGCCCAACCACCGCCCAGGGCGGCACCATCAGGTCCGCTCCGCTCAGCCTCGACACCACCAGGCGCGATCCCGCCGGCAGCGTTTCTCCCGGCGCCAGGCACCCCAGCGCGATTTCGGCCAATCCGGTAGTTCCGGTCAACGCGGTGGACGGCGCGACGACCACCACCGGCCCGGAACCGGGGGGGACGGTCAGCACCCGATCGGTCGGCTCGAAGTGCAATGGGCCCACCACGACGGCCTCGGCGGGCCAATCCGGACGGGGAACCTCGAGCGCGGGCAATGTGGCGATCAGCCGTCGCAGCGGTCCGGGGTCACGGACCGGCAGTCCGATCTCGAGCCGAACGGCGGCGCGCTGCCGCAGGCCCACCCGCCAGGACTGCCCCGCCAGCGCTCGCATGCTGGCATCGCGCAGCCGGCCGCGGATACCGGTGCCCGGAGCCAATCCGCTGCCAATCGGCGGCAGCCCCTTCGACGGCAGGTACAGCGGATGCGGGTTGAGTTCCACCCACGGGATCCCCAGCAACTCGGCGGCCATGCCGCCGCACGCCGTGATGACGTCGGACACCACCAGCTCAGGCGCCAATGCGCGCAGCGGCGCCACATTCAGCACGGCCATCTGCGCGGCACGCCGATGGATCCTGGCCCCGGCGTCAAGATCGTCGTCGGTGGCCGCCAGCCCTTCCAACTCGACGGCCTCAACGCCGGCGGCGCCGGCGGCTTCCAGCCATTCCACCCCGGTGAACAGGGTAGGCGTATCGCCGGCCTGCTGGAACCGTTGGCACAGCGCGATCGCGGGAAAGGAGTGCCCGGGATCTGGCCCGGCGACCACCGCGACGCGCATTCGCCCTACCCTGCCACAGCGCCGCAGCCCTAGGCTGGCAACCATGACCGAGCTGACCCAAACCAGCACCGACAACATGCGCACGGTCGAGGGTTTCCTGAACGCCCTGCAGGATGAGGACTTCGAAACCGTAGACGCGGCATTCGACGACGACCTGGTCTACGAGAACGTCGGATTTTCCAGGATCCGCGGCGGCCGCCGAACGGCGAAGCTGCTTCGCCAGATGCAAGGCCGCATCGGGTTCGAGGTGAAGATCCACCGCGTGGCCGCCGACGGCGCTGCGGTGCTCACCGAACGCACAGACGCACTGATCTTCGGCCCACTGCGGATTCAGTTCTGGGTATGCGGCGTTTTCGAGGTGCACAACGGCCGGATCACCCTGTGGCGGGACTACTTCGACACCTTCGACATGCTCAAGGCACTCATGCGCGGCCTGGCCGGGATTGTCATTCCGTCACTGCGGGCGACGTTCTAGATGAGCGACGCACGCACGAAACCCAACGCGCTGCAGTACATCCGCTATTGCTACGGCAGACGACTGCCCGACTCGATGCGGGACTGGGTGCGCAACGACCTCGCGGGAAAGGGTGCGACCGCCCGGATGATGATCCGCGTCGCAGTTCCGGCGGTGCTGGTGGTCGCCCCGTTCTGGCTGATTCCGACGACGCTGGACGTCCACCTGAGCATGACGCTGCCGATTCTCATTCCGTTCGTGTACTTCTCGCACGCGCTCAACAAGATATGGCGCCGGCACATGCTGCGCGTACACGGCCTCGACCCGGAGCTCGTTGATCAACGTGCTCGGCAACGAGACGCCCATATCCACCAGGCGTACATCGACCGCTACGGGCCGCGACCCGACTGAACCCAACTCTGCAGCAGCGACATCTGACGGCTGGTTGGCTCCGGCGGCGCCGGCGGTAACGGCGGCGTCGGCGGGCCGTAGCCCGCTATCTGCGCGGCAATCCGCCCAGTTCGTCAAACGCCTGGGCCCAGCTAACCAGACGATCGGTAGCTCCAGCCAGTTCCGCGCGATAGCGCTGTTGCGAACCCACGTCACGCACCGCGTCACCATTCGCCGAAGACACCAATTGCGCTGCCGCGGTTACCATTTCGTTGTACTGACGAACGCCGGCCCCCAGCTGCGCGGTGTAGGCATTGATGGTCGGCACCAGATACCCGCGCGACGATGCGGACTCGTGCGCCGCCCGTTCCATCGACACCACCTCGGCGGCGGTGGCCACCATCGCGGCCGACGTCCGCTTGGCCGCGTCAGTCAGATCACTGACCTCGTGGGCGGGCAGCATTGCGCCCCGCTCGATAACTCCCAGCAATGAGAAGAACCCGCGTTCGGAGGCGCCCAGCGCGCCCATCGCGGGCCGCGCCGCCGAACCGGACGGAGGGAGCCGACGGGTGTTGGTCGGCCGCTGCGCCGGCAGCGGCTCCGCCTTCAGCCAGCGGTAGCGGAAGAACAACAACGTCGCCGGAACGGCCATGACCACCGCTACCGCGCCGGTGATCTGCAGCAACAGCGCAAACCAGCCCCAGGCCGCCAGGACTGCCGTCACCAAGCCCCAAAAAGCGACCCCGGCGGTGAATATCCATGCCCATCGCAGCGCTCGTCGGCGCCGACGAAGCAACCGTGCCCGCGGGTCGCTTGCGGCCCTGATCTTGCGGGCCACCAAGTCGGCTAGGTCGGCTACCGTGTCGAGTCCGCGTTGCAGCACCGCGCGCCCATGCCCGCGCTGATTCGACTTCACGACCATGTCGAATCTGCCGTGTTACTGACCGTAGGGCTGCTCGGCAATAGCCCCACCGGGAGTCTCGGTGGCCGGTCTGGGTGTGGCCGCCGTCCCCCCAGCCGGCAACGCCTCGCCCCGCATCGACGCCCGGATCTGCTCCAGCCGGGAATGACCGGCCATCTGGATGCCGGCCTGCTCAACCTCGATCATGCGGCCCTGCACCGAGCTCTGGGCAAGTTCGGCCGAACCGATCGCGTTGGCGTAACGACGTTCGATCTTGTCACGCACCTCGTCGAGCGAAGGTGTGTTGCCCGGCGCGGCGAGCTCACTCATCGACCGCAACGATGCACTGACCTGCTCCTGCATCTTCGCCTGCTCGAGTTGGCTGAGCAGCTTGGTGCGCTCGGCGATCTTCTGCTGCAGCACCATCGCGTTTCGTTCGACGGCCTTTTTGGCCTGGGCCGCGGCACTGAGCGCTTGGTCGTGCAACGACTTGAGGTCTTCGACGCTCTGCTCGGCGGTCACCAGCTGAGCTGCAAACGCCTCGGCGGCGTTGTTGTATTCGGTGGCCTTGGCAGCATCACCGGCGGCGGTGGCCTGGTCGGCCAATGTCAGGGCTTGGCGCACATTGACCTGCAGCTTTTCGATGTCCGCCAGCTGCCGGTTGAGCCGCATCTCCAATTGCCGCTGGTTGCCGATCACCTGCGCCGCCTGTTGAGTCAGCGCCTGATGGGTGCGCTGTGCTTCTTCAATGGCCTGCTGAATCTGCACCTTGGGGTCGGCGTGCTCGTCGATCTTCGAGCTGAACAGCGCCATGAGGTACTTCCACGCTTTGACGAACGGATTGGCCATTAGTTAGCTCCGCCTTCGTTTCTTTGTGTGCACCGGATGGGCTCGCTGCCCTGTCGCTCAATTTAGTGCGTCAGCGCGCGTAGCCCCACCCATGGTGCATATCTTGGGGACGCGGACTGCCGGACGGCACTTAGGCCACCGCCAGAGACACCACCGGGGGAATGACGACCTTGGTGCCGGGGTCAATGGTGGCACCGGTTGCTCCGCCATCCGAGGTGGTGCGGGCCGCGCGCTCCTCGCGCGCCATCCGCTCGCCCGCATCGATGAGCACCACCGACAACGGGACCCGCAATGCATCGCAGATCGCGTTGAGCAGCTCGCTCGAGGGCTCCTTGCGACCGCGCTCGACCTCCGACAGGTACCCGAGGCTCACCCGCGCCGACTCAGACACTTCGCGCAGCGTCCGGCCCTGCGACGTCCGGGCCCCGCGCAACACGTCACCAATGACCTCACGCACCAATGCCGCCATCGAGTTCTCCTTGTCCGCCTCTCAGTCGTCATCAGGTGAACGCCGACTGCGGTGGTGTTGGTTCCCC
This sequence comes from Mycobacterium decipiens, assembly GCF_963853665.1. Taxonomy (NCBI): domain Bacteria; kingdom Bacillati; phylum Actinomycetota; class Actinomycetes; order Mycobacteriales; family Mycobacteriaceae; genus Mycobacterium; species Mycobacterium decipiens. Next base: position 1,859,984 of record NZ_OY970459.1, on the reverse strand, counting down.
GGATCAGTTGGCGGTCTGGCGTATCCCCCTGATGGCCGACACGACGTAGTCGACGCCGGTGACCACCGTGAGCACGATCGCGGCGCTCATCACTACCTCGGCCGCAACGTGGAGCGGACCCGAAAGCGGCAATATGAACAAGCCGATCGCCACCGCCTGGACCACGGTCTTGAGCTTGCCGCCCCAGCTGGAGGGAATGACGCCGCGACGAATTGTCGCCAATCGCAACACGGTCACCCCGATCTCACGGGTCAGGATCAACACCGTGATCCACCACGGCAAGTCACCGAGCATCGACAACCCGATCAGCGACGCCCCGATCAGCGCCTTGTCCGCGATCGGATCGACAAACGCACCGAATTCGGTGGCCATCCCGTAGTTGCGGGCCAGCAGTCCGTCGAATCGATCGGTAACGCAGGCAACCGCAAATATCGCCCACGCCACCACCCGGGCAATGGGCTCATGGCCGCCACCGTAGAACAGGGCCACCAGCATGATCGGTACCAACACCAGCCGCAGCAGGGTCAGGATATTGGCGAGGTTGGCGATACGGGCACGGCCTGCCATCTGACCTGTTTGCGGCTGCCCCGACACGGCAACCAGAATAACGGTTGACCAGCTCACGCAGTCCTCGATGTCGATACTGTTCACACGTGACCGAAAGCCCACGAGATCATCGGCCGGTGGTTAGACGCGCGCGAACGTCCGATGTCCCCGCGATCAAACACCTCGTCGACACCTATGCGGGAAAGATCTTGCTGGAAAAGAATCTGGTGACGCTCTACGAAGCCGTTCAGGAGTTCTGGGTCGCCGAACACCCCGAGATCCAGGACAGGGTGGTTGGTTGCGGGGCGTTGCACGTGTTGTGGTCCGATCTTGGTGAGATCCGTACCGTCGCGGTCGACCCCGCCGTGACCGGCCACGGAATCGGCCACGCCATCGTCGATCGGCTTCTCGAAGTGGCCCGTGACCTGCAACTGGAGCGGGTGTTCGTGTTGACCTTCGAGACCGAGTTCTTCGCCCAGCACGGCTTCACCGAGATCGAGGGAACGCCGGTAACCGCCGAGGTGTACGAAGAGATGTGCCGCTCCTACGACATCGGGGTCGCCGAATTCCTGGATCTGAGCTACGTCAAGCCGAACATCCTGGGCAACTCCCGCATGCTGCTGGTGCTTTAGGGTTCTACTTCGCCGAACGTGTACTGGCTGCGAGATCTGAGTCGAAATTTCGCAGTGAGTTCACGGTCGGCGACGCTACTCGAGGTCGTCACCCGCATCTGAGTCACTGCTCACACCCCGGATCGCTGCCAGCGTCGCCGCCAGCTCATCGGGCTTGACCAGCACCTCACGGGCCTTGGACCCTTCGCTGGGCCCGACGATGCCACGGGTTTCCATCAGGTCCATCAACCGGCCCGCCTTGGCGAAGCCCACCCGCAGCTTGCGCTGCAGCATCGAGGTGGAGCCGAACTGGCTGGATACCACCAACTCCACGGCCTGCAGGAAAACGTCCATGTCGTCGCCGATGTCGGGGTCGACGTCGGTGCGTTCGCCGGTGGGCTTGGCGGCCGTCACGCCCTCGGTGTACTCGGGTTCCGCCTGGTCTTTGCAGGCGCTGACCACCGCGTGGATCTCTTCGTCGGTGATGAACGCGCCCTGCAGCCGGATGGGTTTGCTCGCACCCATCGGCAGAAACAGACCGTCGCCCATGCCGATCAGTTTTTCGGCCCCAGCCTGGTCCAGGATTACCCGGCTGTCGGTGAGCGAAGAGGTCGCAAACGCCAGTCGGGACGGCACGTTGGTCTTGATGAGCCCGGTGACGACGTCCACCGATGGGCGCTGGGTGGCCAGCACCAGGTGAATGCCGGCGGCACGGGCCTTCTGGGTGATCCGCACGATGGCGTCCTCGACGTCGCGCGGCGCGGTCATCATCAGGTCGGCCAATTCGTCCACGATTGCCACCACGTAGGGGTACGGCCGGTACTCGCGCTGGCTACCCAGCGGCGCCGTGATGGCACCGGATCGCACCTTGTCGTTGAAGTCGTCGATGTGACGCACCCGCGACGCCTGCATGTCCTGGTAGCGCTGCTCCATCTCGTCGACCAACCAGGCCAGCGCAGCAGCGGCTTTCTTCGGCTGGGTGATGATCGGCGTGATCAGATGCGGAATGCCTTCATACGGCGTCAGTTCGACCATCTTCGGGTCAATCAGGATCATCCTGACCTCTTCGGGAGTGGCCCGGGTCAGCAGTGAGACCAGCATGGAATTGACGAAGCTGGACTTGCCCGATCCCGTCGAACCGGCGACCAACAAGTGCGGCATCTTGGCCAGGTTGGCCGAGATAAAGTCGCCTTCGATGTCCTTGCCCAGCCCGATCACCAGCGGATGGTGGTCGCGGCGGGTCGACGCTGCGGTGAGTACGTCGGCCAGCCGCACCATTTCCCGATCGGTGTTGGGCACCTCGATGCCGACGGCCGACTTGCCGGGGATCGGCGCCAGCATGCGGACACTCTCGGTGGCCACGGCGTAGGCGATGTTCTTCTGCAGCGCGGTGATCTTCTCCACCTTGACGCCGGGTCCCAGCTCGACTTCGTAGCGGGTGACGGTGGGCCCGCGGGTACAGCCCGTAACGGCGGCGTCCACCTTGAACTGGGTGAGCACTTCCCCGATCGCCCCGGCCATGTGGCTGTTGGCGACGCTGCGTTTCTTGGGCGGATCGCCGGCTATCAGCAGGTCCAGCGACGGCAGCGTGTAAGGCCCCTCGACGACCCGGTCCAGGGTCTGGGTCTGTTTGCGTGAACTGCGACGGCGGGTCCGGGCGACGGCGGGTTCCGGAGTGGTCGGAGCGTCGTCTTCTGTCTCCACAGCCGGGGCCGACGGCCAGGCCTGTGGTCCGTCGTCGGGGCGCACCGGCGCCTCGTCGTAGTAGCCGTCGGAGAAGTCCTCGCGGGCGACCTCCACGGTGTCCGCGTCGTCACCCTCGAAGTCCTGATAGTCGTGGTAGCCGTCGTAGTCGTCGTAGTCGTCGGAGTAGTCACGCTGGAACAACCGGGTGCTGAACATGCTGCGCAGTGCATCGGGCACTTCCCGGATCGTGATCCCGGCCAGCAGCAGCAGTCCGAACAGCGCGCCGATGAACAACAGCGGCGCGGCGATCCAGGCGGTCAACCCGTCCGAGAGCGGCCCGCCGATAGCGAAACCGATGAACCCCGCCGCCCGCCGGCGCGACTCCGGGTCCTCGGGCGAGCCCGCCCATAGGTGGCACAGGCCGAGAAACGAGCTCGCGATCAGGCTGGCCCCGAGGATCAGCCGGGGCCGCGCATCGGGGTTGGGCTCGGTTCGCATTAGCACCACCGCCACGGCGGCGGCGATCACTGGGAGCATGACGACGCCCGAGCCGATGAACGTCCTTAGCACCGCGTCGACCCATGCGCCGAGCGGTCGGGCGGCGTCGAACCACGAGCTTGCGGCGATGACGACGGCAAGACCGAGCAACACCAGCGCGATTCCGTCACGGCGATGCCCGGGCTCGATCTCGCGGGCTCGCCCGATCGAGCGCGCGGCGCCGCCGGTGCCCTTGGCCGCCATCATCCAGGTGGCGCGCGCGGCCCGGCCGCAGGTGAGTCCGGCGGAGACCAGCAGGGACCGATGGTGCCGTCTGGGGGGTCTGCTCACCGCCTTGACGGGTCTGCTCGACCTCTTTCTGGGCGCGGCCGGTCGTGCACTTCGGGATGCGCCCCGCGAAGTGGCCCTTGACCTGCTCGTTCGCGTGCTAGAGCGGGCAACGGTCTTGCTAGCCATGACGGCAAGCCTAGTCGCAACCACACCATCTGCACCACCCGCCACACTGGCAACTCTGATCTATGCCCCCCATCGGCGCCGTGTGGTCCGGACGCGTGAGTAGGGTGACGAACGGTGACAAAAGTCACGGCGCGTCCCGACGCACCAACCCCGCGCCCCCAAGACGTGCCCAAAAAGCGTCCGAGTTCCAGGAGGCCCCAGCATGCCCGTCGTCGTCGTCGCCACTCTGACCGTCAAACCTGGATCAGTCGACACCGTTCGCGACATCCTCACCCGGGCGGTCGACGAAGTGCACGGCGAACCTGGCTGTCAGTTGTACGCGCTGCACCAAACGGGCGAGACCTTCATCTTCGTTGAGCAATGGGCCGATGCCGAATCACTCAAGGCGCATAGCACAGCGCCAGCGGTCATCGAGATGTTCACCGCGGTCGGCGAGCACCTGGTCGGGGCGCCGGACATCAAGATGTTGCAACCCGTTCCGGCGGGCGATCCGGACAAAGGGCAGCTGCGCCGGTGATCGACTTGGCACCAGCCGGACCATTGAAAGGCAAAGTCGCGTTCATCACCGGGGCCGCGCGCGGTCAGGGCCGCGCCCATGCGGTCCGGCTGGCTAGCGACGGCGCGAATGTGATCGCGGTCGACTTGTGCGAGCAGATCGCCAGCGTGCGCTATCCGCTGGGCAGCTGGGACGACCTGAACGCCACCGTCAAGCTAGTCAAGGACGCTGGCGCCCGCATCGTGGCCAAGCAGGCCGACGTGCGCAATCGCGCCTCGCTCTCCGCCGCGTTGCAGACGGGCCTTGATGAGTTCGGCCGGCTCGACATCGTCGTGGCCAATGCCGGGATCGGTCCCATGCAGGCGGGTACCGATGGTTGGCACGATGCCATCGACGTCAACCTCACCGGCGTCTTCCACACCGTGGAGGCCGCGATACCGACCATGATCGACCAAGGCGACGGCGGGTCGATCGTGCTGATCAACTCGGCCGCCGGACTGGTCGGCGCCGCCAGCGCCGATGCCGGCTCTATCGGCTACACCGCGGCCAAACACGGGTTGGTCGGACTGATGCGGGTTTATGCCAATCTGCTTGCACCGCACAGTATCCGGGTAAACTCGGTGCATCCGTCCGGTGTCGACACGCCGATGATCAACAACGAGTTCACCCGGCAGTGGCTTGCCGACCTTGCCGCCGAGTCGACGTCGCCGCCCGACATGGGTAACGCGCTGCCGGTGCAGGTTCTGCAGCCAACCGACATCGCCAACGCGGTGGCGTGGCTGGTGTCCGACCAAGCGCGCTATATCACCGGCGTCAGCTTGCCGGTCGATGCGGGCTACGTGAACAAGCGGTAGTCGATGACCCGAAATCCCGCCGCCCAGACCGCCGTCGGCCCGATGGTATTGGCGGCCGTGGAACAAAACGAGCCACCGGACCGCCGGCTGGTGGACGACGACCTCGCGGACCTGTTTTTGCCGAGGCCGCTGCGATGGCTGGTCGGTGCAACCCGGTCGGCGGCATTGCGCCGGCTACTCATCGGTGCGTCGGAGTGGTCCGGCCGCGGTCTGTGGGCCAATCTGTCCTGCCGCAAGCGTTTCATCGGAGACAAGCTCGACGAAGCGCTCCGCGACATCGACGCGGTTGTCATCCTTGGCGCCGGATTGGATACCCGCGCCTACCGGTTGACCCGGCGGGTCCGCATCCCCGTCTTCGAAGTTGACTTACCGGTCAACATCGCCAGGAAGGCCAAGACGGTCCGCCGGGTACTAGGTGAACTTCCGTTATCGGTTCGCTTGGTAGCGTTGGATTTTGAGCATGACGACCTGCTTACCGCTCTGGCCGAGCACGGCTATCTCACCGACTACCGGGTTTTCTTTATCTGCGAAGGCGTGACCCAATACCTCACCGAACATGCCGTCCGGCGAACCTTGGAGGGACTGCGCGCGACTGCGCCGGGCAGTCGGATGGTTTTCACCTACGTCCGCCGGGACTTTATTGACGGTACCAACCGCTACGGCACCCGGACGCTGTATCGCAAGGTTCGCCAGCGACGTCAACTGTGGCACTTCGGCTTACAGCCCGACGAAGTTGGCGCGTTTCTCGCCGACTACGGTTGGCGGCTGACCGAGCAGGCCGGGCCGGAGGAGCTTCTGCAGCGCTACGTCGAACCCACCGGCCGCAAACTCAACGCATCCCAAATCGAGTGGTCTGCCTACGCAGAGAAGAACTAGCCCGGGCCACACGCCCGAAACAGCTTGCGGCACGAAGTTTCATACCTCGATGACCGTTGGCACGATCATCGGCTGGCGGCGATAGGTTTCCCCCACCCACTTGCCGACCGTGCGGCGCACTCCTTGGGCGATCCGGATCGGATCGGTGACGTTCGCGGCCACCAGCGATTCCAACTCCGCCTCGACCTTTCGCACGGCGGGCTCGAGCGCCTTGGGGTCTTCGGAAAAACCCCGGGAGTGTAGGTGTGGCGCAGCCAACGGCTGGCCGGTACCACGCTTGACCACCACGGTCACCGCGACAAAGCCCGACGACAAAATGAGCCGCTCGCCCAGGGTGATGTCGCCGACGTCGCCGGTGATCAAGCCGTCGACGAACATCTTGCCGACCGGCACCGCACCCGAAATGCTGGCTTTGCCGGCGACCAGATCGACGCTGACACCGTTCTCGGCCAACAGAATCGACTCTTGCGGTACTCCGGTACTGGCAGCCAGCTTGGCGTTGGCACGCAGGTGCCGCCACGTCCCGTGCACCGGCATGACATGCCGTGGCCGCACCCCGTTGTAGAGGAACAGCAGTTCACCGGCATAGGCGTGGCCCGAAACATGCACCCGGGCTTGGGCGTTGGTGACGACTCGGGCGCCGATCTTGGATAGGGCGTCGATGACGCCGTACACCGCCTCTTCGTTGCCGGGGATCAACGACGACGACAAGACGATGAGATCACCCGCAGTCAGGGTGATGCTGCGATGTTCGCCGCGCGACATGCGCGACAACGCCGACATCGGCTCGCCCTGTGTGCCGGTGGTGATCAGCACGACTTGTTCGGGCGCCATCATCTCGGCGGCGGCGATGTCGATCAGGTCTGAATTGTCCACGCGCAAAAAGCCCAGGTCCCGCGCAATTCCCATGTTGCGGACCATCGATCGCCCGACGAATGCCACCCGCCGGCCCAATGCCACTGCCGCATCGATGATCTGCTGCACCCGGTCCACGTTGGAGGCGAAACACGCCACAATGACCCGTCCGTTAGCACCCCTGATCAGCCGGTGCAGCGTCGGGCCCACCTCGCTTTCCAATGGCCCGACGCCCGGATGCTCGGCATTGGTCGAGTCACACAAAAACAGATCGACGCCGGCATCACCCAGCCGGGACATCCCGGGCAGGTCGGTGGGGCGACCGTCCAGCGGTAGCTGATCGAGCTTGATGTCGCCGGTGAACAAGACGGTTCCAGCGCCGGTGTACACGGCGATGGCCAAAGCGTCGGGGACGGAGTGGTTGACGGCGAAGTACTCGCATTCGAACACGCCATGCCTGGTGCTCTGGCCCTCGGCAACCTCGACGAACACCGGTTTGACGCGGTGTTCCCGGCACTTCGCGGCGACCAGGGCCAAGGTGAACCTGGAGCCGACGATCGGGATATCCGGCCGCAGCTTGAGCAAGAACGGAATCGCCCCGATATGGTCCTCGTGCGCGTGGGTCAACACCAGCGCCTCGATGTCGTCGAGCCGGTCTTCGATATGCCGCATGTCCGGCAGGATCAGATCGACACCGGGTTCATCATGACCGGGAAACAGCACACCGCAGTCGATAACCAACAGCCGGCCCAGATGCTCGAAAACCGTCATATTGCGACCGATTTCGCTGATGCCGCCTAGCGCGGTGACCCGTAGCCCGCCTGCGGTCAGAGGACCTGGCGGTGGAAGGTCCTCGTTCACGTTTGGCTCACTGTGTAACTCACCTGAGCACCGAAGCCGCGCGCATATCCGCCGCCAACGCGTCGACCTGCTCCGGTGTCGCGGCAACCTGCGGCAGCCGTGGATCGCCGACGCCGATACCCTGCAGCCGCAGACCCGCCTTGGACATCGTCACCCCACCCAGCCGACTCATCGCATTGCATAACGGCGCAAGGCCGACGTTGATCTTGCGAGCGGTAGCGGTATCGCCAGAACCAAAGGCGGACAACAACTCTCGAAGCTGTCCGGCCGCCAGATGGGCAATCACGCTAATGAAGCCGGTCGCACCCATGGCCAGCCAGGGCAGGTTGAGCGCGTCATCGCCGGAATAGTAGGCCAGTCCGGTTTCGGCCATGATCTGGGCACCGCTGTGCAGGTCGGCCTTGGCGTCCTTGACCCCGACGATGTTGGGATGCGACGCCAATGCGCGGATCGTTTCGGGCTCTATCGGCACCGCCGACCGCCCGGGGATGTCATAAAGCAGCACAGGCAGCTCGGTCGCGTCGGCCACGGCGGTGAAATGGGCGTGCAGACCCCGCTGCGGCGGCTTCGAGTAGTACGGAGTGACCACCAGCAACCCGTGCGCACCTTCGGCCGCGCAGGCCTTGGCCAGCCGGATGCTATGCGCGGTGTCGTTGGTGCCCGCGCCGGCGATGACACGCGCCCGGTCGCCCACCGCCTGCAGGACGACACGTAGTAGCTCGAGTTTCTCGTCGTCGGTGGTGGTCGGCGATTCGCCGGTGGTGCCCGAGACCACCAGGCCGTCGCATCCCTGCTCCACCAGCTGGTTCGCCAGTCGCGCCGCCGCGTTGGTGTCAAGGGAGCCATCGGTGCCAAACGGCGTCACCATCGCGGTCAGCAGGGTTCCCAGGCGCGCTGCGACGTCGAATCCGACGGTGGTCACGGCTCCCTAGGTTACCTGGCGCTTTATCCCTGCCGCGAGAGCGCATGTGTCCGTACAGCGACACGCCGCGCGGACGGTACATCTGCGCGCGCTCGCGACGGGTCAGGCTTCGGTGGCTAACGGACTGGTCGCGACCTCGGTGCCGTCGGCCAGGGTGGCGATCTCGAAGTCGGCAAATACCGCGGGTGCGACGTCGACGAGCTGACGCAGGCACGTGATGGCCAGGCGCCGGATTTCCACGTCGGCGTGCTCGCTGGCCCGCATAGCGATGAAGTGTCGCCATGCCCGGTAGTTGCCGGTCACGACGATGCGAGTTTCGGTGGCATTCGGCAGCACGGCACGCGCGGCCTGGCGGGCCTGTTTGCGACGCAGTATCGCGTTGGGTTGGTCGGCGAACTTGGCTTCCAACTTGGCCAGCAGCTCGGTGTAGGTGGCGCGGCTGGCGTCCGCGGCGGCGGTCAGGATCTGCTGCAGCTCGGCGTCGTCCTCCAGCCCGGGCGGCACGACGACCTGCGAGTCGCCTTCCGGCACGTAGCGCTGCGACAACTGCGAGTAGGAGAAATGCCGGTGTCGGACCAGCTCATGTGTGCAGGACCGCGAGATGCCGGTGATGTAGAACGACACGCCCGCGTGCTCGAGCACCGAAAAGTGTCCGACATCGATGATGTGCTGGATATAGCCGGCGTTGGTCGCGGTTCGGGGATTGGGTTTGGACCAGCTCTGGTAGCAGGCCCGGCCGGCGAACTCGACCAGCGCGGGGCCACCGTCGGCGTCGGTGGTCCACGGCACGTCCGGCGGCGCCAGGAACTCGGTCTTGGCGATCAGTTGCACGCGCAGCGCCGCGGTCTCTGCCACGGCGCTCACCTTACGATGCACGGCTCTGAGCGGCGCAATGAGCGTGGCGGCGTCAGTCAACGTAGATCGTCCGCGGCCGCCCTCACCGTGTCGCTGATTCGCGCGATGATCGGACTGTCGAGCTTCCAGCATTGCCAATAGAGCGGAACGTCGAGGTGTACGTCGCAGATCCGCACGAACGATCCGTCGGCAAGCTGCGACGAAGCCAGCTTCTCGGGGAACATGCCCCAGCCCAGCCCAGCGCACGCTGCGGCGGCGAAGCCCTCTGCGGTCGGGACAAAGTGCGTCGGCCTGGCGATGGTGCCACGAAACGCCTTGTGCACCAACATGTCCTGCAGTGCATCGTCGCGATTCCACGCCAGCGACGGAGCTTCGGCCACCGCCGAGGGGGTGAACCCGTCGGATAGATAGCGCTCGACGAACGCCCTGCTGGCCACCGGTAGGTAGCGCATCACACCGAGCGGGTGAACCCGGCAGCCGGGCACCGGGGTCCGCTCGGTGGTCACCGCCCCCATCGCCACGCCCTCGCGCAGCAGCCGCGCGGAATGGTCCTGATCCTCGATCCGAACGTCGATCAGGACATCGCCGAGCCCGTCGAACACGGCCGAAAACCACGTCGCCATGGAATCGGCGTTGACCGCGATGGTGATCCGGGTGCGTTCCAGCGATGCGCTGCCACCCATTTCGGCCAGCGCCTCCGACTCAAGCAATGCCGTTTGTGCCGCCAGCCGCAACAGCGGGATCCCGGCGGTCGTTGCCATACAAGGCTTTCCTCGGACCACCAGCACCTGGCCGATCCGCTGCTCCAGCGACTTGATGCGTTGACTAACCGCCGAAGGGGTGACATGTAGGCGCTCTGCGGCCGCATCAAAGCTGCCCAGTTCGACCACGGCCGCCAACGCGGCCAGCTGCGAACCGTCAAGCTGCCGGTCATACACGCGGCTGAGCTGCTGCACATTAGCGATATTAATGGATACGCAAAATCATTAGCTGTACTGAGCCGGTAAGAACTGCCTAGCGTCGATCGCGTGAGCTCACCCCTGGTCATCGGCTTCCTGGCCTGTTTCACGCTGATCGCCACGATCGGCGCACAGAACGCGTTCGTACTCAGGCAAGGAATCCAGCGCGAGCATGTGCTGCCGGTGGTGGTGTTGTGCACGGTGTCCGACATCGCGCTAATCGCCACCGGTATCGCCGGGTTTGGCGCATTGATCAGCGCACATCCGGGTGCGCTCAATGTCGCCAAGTTCGGCGGCGCGGCGTTCTTGACCGGCTACGGGCTGCTTGCCGCCCGGCGGGCGTGGCGACCCTCCGCATTGACCCCGTCGGAGGCCACGCCGGCGCGCTTGGCCGAGGTCCTGGTGACCTGTGCGGCGCTCACGTTCCTCAACCCACACGTTTATCTCGACACCGTCGTGCTGCTGGGCACGCTGGCCAACGAGCACCGCGACGAGCGCTGGCTGTTCGGCCTTGGCGCGGTCACCGCCAGTGCGGTGTGGTTTACCACCCTCGGGTTCGGCGCCGGCCGGTTGCGCGGGCTGTTCGCCAACCCCTGGTCGTGGAGAATCCTGGACGGCCTGATCGCGGTCATGATGGTGGGGCTGGGAATCGCGCTGGCCACGACATAGCAGACCCGAAAAGTGGCTGGTGGGCCGGTGCCGAGGTGTACAGCAACCTCAAACTGATCCATCGAGGCGGTTCAATTGCTCCCGGACAGCCCCTTCCAGCCGGGCCGACTCCTCGAACGCCGTTAACAACTCCTTGGTCAGACGTGCGATCTTCTCGTCGATCGGCTCACCGTCGTCCTCGACCTCCGGCACACCGACGAAGCGCCCCGGGGTTAGCGCGTAGCCGGCAGCTCTGATCTCCGCTAGTGACACAGACCTACAGAACCCCGCAACATCTTCGTAGGAAACCCCTTTTGCGGCAGCCGATTTGCAGCCGCGCCACGCATGGTAGGTATCGCCAATCCTAGCGATTTCCTCGTTCGTCAAGGCGCGCTCGGCCCGGTCTACCAGGTAGCCGAATTCGCGGGCGTCGATGAACAGCACCTGCCCGGTCCGGTCGACCGACCCTTGCTCGCCCGCCGCCTTGTCTGTGGCGAAGAACCACAGGCAGACCGGGATTCCGGTGCTGCGGAACAGTTGAGTGGGTAACGCAACCATGACCGACACCAAGTCCGCTTCGACAATCCGCGCTCGAATATCGCCCTCCCCGTTGGAGTTGGATGACATCGATCCGTTTGCCAATACCACGCCGGCGTTACCGCCGGGCGCCAGCTTGGACAGGATGTGTTGAATCCACGCAAAGTTCGCATTGTTAGCGGGCGGAACGCCGAAGCGCCACCGCGGGTCATCCTCGCGGCGGGCCCAGTCTTTGATGTTGAACGGCGGATTGGCCATCACATAGTCCATCTGCACGTCCGGATGGTGGTCGCGGGCAAAGGTGTCACCCCACCGCGCGCCCAGGCCGGTGTCGTCGATGCCGTGGATGGCCAGGTTCATCTTTGCCATCCGCCAGGTTTCCTCGATGCTCTCCTGGCCGTAGATCAAAATGTCCTTCGGGTCGCCATCGTGCTCATAGAGGAATTTCTCGGCCTGCACGAACATGCCGCCCGAACCGCAGCACGGGTCGTACACCCGCCCGCTCGAAGGCTCCAGCACTTCGACGATTACCTTGACCACACTGGGCGGAGTAAAGAACTCGCCGCCCCGTTTCCCTTCTGCGCGAGCGAAGTTGCCGAGGAAGTACTCATAGACTTCACCCATCAGGTCCCGCGCGCGATGCTCGCCCTGTCGACTGAACCGGGCACCGTTGAGCAAGTCGATCAGCTCGCGCAGCCGGCGCTGGTCGATGTTGTCCACGTTGTGCAGCCGCGGCAGTGTCCCGTCGAGCGTCGGGTTTGCCTTCATCACGGCGTCCATCGCCTCGCCAATGAGCTGACCAGCGTTCGTTGCCGGCTCACGACCGACGGTCTGCTTTGCTTTTGCCTTCTCCGCCAAGAAGTTCCATCTCGCATTGGGCGGCACCACGAACACGCCGGCGCCGGGGCCCTGTTCGGTCTGCAACTCGTTGATGCGGTTGGCCGCCAACCTGGTACGGATCGCCGCGCGCCGTTCGTCATCGGCGTCGGAAAGGTACTTGAGGAACACCAGACCGAGGATCACGTCCTTGTATTGGCTGGCCGATAGCGACCCGCGCAGCTTGTCGGCGGACTTCCAAAGTGTGTCCTTGAGCTCCTTCATTGTCGATGGCGCCTGCGGCCGCCGCCTCTTCCTCTCAGGCATCATCTGCATACCCGGATCTTCTCGGACATCAGCAGCGGCAGAAGTGCATCGCGGCGCGCCGCCAAGTGCGCGGATTCGGTTCGTCGCCCATGGCACAGCGCACCCAGGCTCGCGATGGCTTTGGCTTGCCCGGCAGACAACCGCCGCACATCTCGCACCCGAACCCGCATAAGCTCCTGCGGTTGGATTCGTTGGCGGCTTCCTGTCATGCCCGCGACCATCTGTTGGAGCGTCGCCGTGACCTCGGGTTGCCGCAACGCTGACCACAAGGCGGAAGTATCGACGCCCATTGGCCGCAACACCACGAATTCGGTACTTGCCAATGCCATCTCCGACGGAAGACTCGTGACATTCCAAATTCGTGGAGTTCTCGGATTCATCTTCGGGAAGAGCACGCACGGCTCGGACAATACGAACTTGGTGCTCTTGATCGCTTGACCATCGACATGGCTGGGCTGGGCGCCATCGTCGAAAGCCGGAAAGCTGTAATGGGCAACCCTGGCATCGAATTTCTGCGGCCCAAGACACGCGGTCGACCTGCTCGCCAAGCTGGACAGGGTCGCGCAATCAGAGATGTGCCCGATCACCGCAAGCATCAGGTTCTCGGCGGCGTGAACAACACGCTGGTTAGCGGCTATCTTGTCGTCTAGGGCACCCAGAATCTCACCGATTCGCTGGCGGCCGGACGCGTCGACGGCGCAAACCGAAATGTCGCGCAGGATGCTCTGCCTAAGCAGGGGCTGTCCGGATCCGGCACGATATCGATTCAGTCCGCTGCCCTGCAGCGCGTAGTACCAATATCTCGTTTCCTCCGGACGCCTAGCCCGACAGACCAGCGCGTTGTCGGTCACCCACACATCGGAATCGCAATAACGCAAGCTCCCGCAATACGAACCGACCCGACCGACGACTATCAGCGGGCCGCGGGCATTGCTTTCGGCCGCATACCCGATTACGCCATTGGCGCCATAGACGGGATAACGGCCGTCGAAATCTCGCACCGGCGGAGCACTTCCGTTTGAGAAGTCAAGATGATCACCCAGCCTTACTCTCGCGGCGCCGTTCATCAGCAGGCCCGCTTGGCTGCTGTGCGGAGTTCGCCGGCCAGATCGCCCCGGCCGGACACGGAGATCCCGCCCAACCCCAGCCACGACGTCATACGGCTCAGCTCGCCGGTCAGCGCCTCGGCGACCCGGGCCCGCGGGATGTCGGGTTCGCCGAACGCGCCCACCACGCGCAGCGTGTTCGCGACGCGATCGGCTTTGAGATCCACCCGCGCGACCAACCGTCCGTCCAGCAGCAGCGGCCACACGTAGTACCCGTATCGGCGTTTTGCCGCCGGCGTGTAAATCTCGATGCGGTAGTGAAAGCCGAACAGGCGCTCCACCCGCGGCCGGAAGAAAATCAACGGGTCGAACGGACACAACAGCGCAGTGCCCCGGTCTCGGCGTGGCACGGTCCGTCCGGCCCGCAGATAGGCCGGCGCCGGCCAGCCCGCGACGCTGACCCGCTCAATCTCGCCGGCGGCCACCAGGTCAGCAACGGCCGGCTTGACCTGCTGGGCGGACAGCCGGAAGTAGTCGCGGATGTCGGCCTCGGTGCCCACACCCAGCGCGGTGGCGGCGCGCAGCGTCAGCTCGCGCACGGCCTCGCCGTCGTCAACCTCCCGGACCAACACGTCGCAGGGCAGCACCCGCTCCACCAAGTCGTAGTGGCGGGCAAAGCCGACCCGAGTGGCCGTCGTCAACACACCGGAGGCGAACAGCGCCTCAGCGACCCATTTGGTATCGCTGCGGTTCCACATTGCGTTATTCGAGGCTCGTTGGCCTCGGCGCGGCTCGGCGGCCAGGTACGCCTCGATCTGCCCGGCGGTGCTCGGCCCGAGCTCGGCGATGGCAGCGACGATGTCATCGGCAAGCTGCGGGTTGGCCTTGACGATATGGGTGCCCCAGCGGCCATGTCGATACTGGCGCATCCGCCAACGCAACAACGGCCAGTCGTCGACGGCCATCAGCGCGGCCTCGTGCGCCCAGTACTCGACCAGTAGCCGCGTCCGCGAGGGGCCCCAGGCGGCACGGTCGAGCACCTCACGGTCATAGGGGCCGAGCCTGCTGAACACCGGCGCGTAATGCGCGCGCACCGCCACCGACACCGAATCCAGCTGCAGCAGCTGGATTCGCGAGATCAGCCGGCTGAGATGGCGACGGGTAATCTGGCCGGCCGGCTTGGGCTCGGCGAAGCCCTGTGCCGCGACGGCCACCCGGCCGGCTTGCGCGGCGGTCAAGGTGCTCATGAGCGCGCGCCGCGACGATGCAGAGCGAAGCGATGAGAAGAAGCGGCGCTCATGAGCGCGCGCCGCGACGATGCAGAGCGAAGCGATGAGAAGAAGCGGCGCTCATGAGCGATGGTAGCTAAGGAACCGGTAGCGCAAGCCCGATCGGCTGAGGCGCCACTGGCCTGGCTCGCCCCGCCACGCCTGGTCGAGCACCGGGGCGAGTGCGTCGCCGGCATCGCGCGGCAGGTCGATGTCGACCTCGGTGATCTCACATCTGGTCGCGTGCGGCAGCGCCAGCGCATAGATCTGTCCGCCGCCGATCACCCACGTCTCCGGCTCACTCAATGCCTCCTCGAGCGAACCGACCACCTCCGCTCCCTGCGCCATGAAGCCAGTTTGGCGGCTCACTACGACATTTCGCCGGCCGGGCAGCGGCCGGACGCTGGCCGGCAGCGAATCCCAGGTCCGCCGGCCCATCACGACCGTGTGACCCATGGTGATCTGTTTGAAACGCGCCAAGTCCTCGGGCAACCGCCATGGGATGCCGCCGCCGCGGCCGATAACTCCTGAGGGCGCCTGAGCCCAGATCAGGCCCAGGACCGTCATACCGCGACAGGAGCCTTGATCGCCGGATACGGATCGTAGTCCTTGACAACAATGTCGTCGAAAGTGTAGTCGAATATCGAATCTCTGTGGGCCAGAACGAGTTTTGGGTATGGCCGTGGCTCGCGGCTGAGCTGCAGCCGGACTTGCTCCACGTGGTTGTCGTAGATGTGGCAGTCGCCGCCGGTCCAGATGAACTCGCCGACCGACAGGCCGGCCTGGGCGGCCATCATGTGGGTGAGCAACGCGTAGCTGGCGATGTTGAACGGCACACCGAGGAACAGGTCGGCGCTGCGCTGGTAGAGCTGACAACTCAGCCGGCCATCGGCGACGTAGAACTGGAAGAACGCGTGACACGGCGGCAGCGCCATTCGCGGGATTTCGCCGACGTTCCAGGCCGACACGATGATGCGCCGGGAGTCGGGGTCGGTGCGCAGCAAATCAAGCGCCCCGCCGATCTGGTCGATATGCTCACCCGAAGGAGCGGGCCACGATCGCCACTGCACGCCGTAGATCGGCCCGAGATCGCCTGTATCGCTTGCCCATTCGTCCCAGATGGTAACTCCGTGTTCGTGCAGCCAGCCAACGTTGGAGTCGCCGCGCAAAAACCACAGCAACTCGTAGACCACCGATTTGAAATGGACCCTCTTGGTGGTGATCAGCGGGAAGCCGGCAGACAGGTCATACCGCATCTGCTGGCCGAACAGGCTGCGGGTTCCGGTGCCGGTGCGGTCGGATTTGGCCGCGCCAGTTCCGAGCACGAGGCGCAGCAAGTCCTCGTAGGGCGTCGGGATCGGCACGCGGTCAGCTTAACGGCGATCGCAAGCGCGGCGAAGCGGGCGCGACGGGTCGACGCCAATAGATCTGCGCTCGGGCCACGGAGTACAACGGAGACCATGCCGAAGATCACCGACACCGTCGCCACTCCCGACGGCAGCTGCCCGGTACATCTGTTCGCCCCAGCCGGCCCTGGCCCCTGGCCCGGTGTGGTCATGTTCCCCGACGCGGGCGGCGTGCGCGTGACCTTCGACCAGATGGCGGCCAGGCTGGCCGGGTCGGGCTACGTGGTGCTGCTTCCCGATGTGTACTACCGCGAGGGCGACTGGGCCCCGTTCGATATGACCACCGTGTTCGGCGACGCCCAAGAGCGCGCGCGGATCATGTTCATGATGGGCACCCTGACACCGGACCGGGTGACCCGCGACGCCGGCGCGCTCTTCGACTACCTAGCCAGTCGCCCGGAGGTGGCCGGCCAACGATTCGGTGTCTGCGGTTACTGCATGGGTGGGCGGATGTCACTGGTGATCGCTGGCCGTCAAGCCGACCGTGTTGTCGCCGCAGCGTCCTTCCACGGCGGCGGCCTGGTGACCGACAACCCGGACAGCCCACACCTGCTGGCCGACCAGATCAGCGCCACCGTGTACATCGGCGGCGCCCAGAACGACGCGTCGTTCACCACCGACCACGCCGAGCAACTCGACAAGGCACTCACAGCGGCCGGTGTGCAGCACCGCATCGAGTGGTACCCGGCCGCCCATGGGTTCGCGGTCCCGGACAATCCGCCCTATGACACCGCAGCCGACGAACGGCATTGGGCGGCGATGACGGAGTTGTTCGGCGCCACACTGGCTCCCTAGGCCTGGCGAGCAGACGCAGAATCGCACAAGCCGGCGGCGTGTCGTGCGATTCTGCGTCTGCTCGCCGAACGACTCAGCTGGCCGGCAGGTCGACCAACGCGGCCAATCGGGCGCGGTGTCGGTAGGCGGTGCCCAGGGCCAACTGGTCGCTCTTGGCCCGCTTCAGGTACAGATGCGCCGGATACTCCCAGGTCATCCCGATACCGCCGTGCAGCTGGACACACTCCTCGGCGGCGTGCACGGCGACACCGCTGCAGTAGGCCTGAGCGATGGCCGCGGCGATGGCCGCGTCTGCGTCGCCGCGAGCGCGGGTGTCGGCGGCGTATCGGGCCGCCGCGGTGGCCGAACTCACCTCAAACCACAGGTCGGCCAGGCGGTGCTTGATCGCCTGATACGACCCAATCGCGCGGCCGAATTGCTTGCGCTGCTTCGTATAGGCCAGCGTGGTGTCGAAACACCATTGCGCCAGCCCGAGTTGCTCGGAGGCGAGTAGGGTCGCGCCCGTCTCCAGCGCCGCCGCGACCGCGCCGTGCGCCGGGCCGGTGCCGACCCGCGCCGACCGCGCCCCTGAGAACCGCACCTGGGCAAGGGGTCTGGTCATATCCAGCGCCAGCAGCGGCGACACCTCGACGCCGGCCGCGTCGCGAATGACGGTATGCAGCTCGGTTCCATCCTCACCCGCGACGGGCACCACCAGGATGTCGGCTTCGCTCGCGCCCGCCACGTTGCCGACCCAACCGGTCAGGCCGTCGGCGCCGATGCTCACCCCCGCGACCGGCTCGCCGGGCGCCGTCGACAGCGGCACCACCAGCGCCGCGGTGCGCACGCCCTGCGCCAACGCCGGCAGCGTTTCGGTATCGCCGGCGTGCAGCAGCGCAACCGTGGCCAGCACGGCGCTGGACAAAAATGGCACGGGTGCGACGGCCCGGCCGATCTCCTCCATGACCACCGCGGTCTCGCGGGCACCCGCGCCGGCGCCGCCGAGCGCCTCGGGCACCAGCAACCCCGCCACCCCCAGGTCGGCGGCCAGCGTCCGCCAGATCGCCGAAAAGTCGTGCGGCGGCATCTCGTAGGCCTGCGCTACCAATTCCGGCGGGCATCGGTCGGCGAACAATTGCCGAACGCTGTCCCGCAACGCGTCCTCGGTGTCCGAGTACAACAAGTCCGCGGCGCTCACCTGTCCAAGTCCTTCCAGGCGACGTCCTTATCGACGCGGTGCTCACCGGGCAGGCCGAGCACCCGCTCGGCGATCGTGTTGCGCAAGATCTCTGAGGTGCCGCCCTCGATCGAGTTGCCGCGTGCACGCAGGTAGCGATAGCCAGCCTGGCGACCGGTCAAGTCGACCGTTTCGGGTCTACGCAAAGTCCAGTCGTCATAGTGCAGTCCGGATTCGGCCTGCAGTTCCAGCTCGAAACCCGAGATCTGTTGTGCCAGACGGGCAAAAGCCACCTTCATGCCGGCACCTTCTGGGCCGGGCTGGCCGGTAGCGGCCCGCTGGCGCAGCCGCTCACCGGTCAGGCGGAACACCTCCGCATCCACCCACAGCCGCATCATCTCGTCGTGCATAGCCGGGTTACGCAACGCCGGTCGGTCACGCCACGCCTGGGCAACCTTGCCGATCATTCCGCCCTCCCGGGGAAGGCCGGTTCGCGAGCCGATAGCGACGCGCTCGTTGTTCAACGTGGTGGTCGCGACCCGCCAGCCACCACCTTCGGGGCCGAGCCGGTTCGCGTCGGGCACCCGGACATCGGTGAGGAAGACCTCGTTGAACTCCGCCTCGCCGGTGATCTGGCGTAGCGGCCGAATGTCGACGCCCGGCTGCGTCATGTCGCACAGGAAGTAAGTCAGGCCAGCGTGTTTGGGCACCGTCGGATCGGTGCGAGCGACCAGGATCGCCATCTGCGCGTGCTGCGCCATCGATGTCCAAACCTTCTGTCCGTTGACAATCCAATCCTGCGGGTGATGCGCGTCGCGGACGGCGCGGGTTGCCGCCGCAGCGAGATCAGACCCCGCACCCGGTTCGCTGAACAACTGGCAGTAGAGGTGTTCACCGGTAAACAACGGGCGCAGAAACTTTCGCTTCTGTTCCGCCGTCCCGAACGCCGCGATCGTCGGTGCCGCCATACCGATCCCGATGATGTTTCTGCCGCCGCCGGCCGGTGGCGCGCCCGCGGCCGCGAGCTGCGCGTCGACCTGAGCCTGGCACGTTCGCGGCAGGTCCAATCCGCCTTCGCCCCGCGGGAAGTACACCCACGCCAGCCCCGCGTCGAACCGCGCGCCGAGAAACTCCCGCGGGTCGCTGGTGGCCGGGTTGTGTTCGTCCAGCAGCGTCTTTACCCGCGCGTTCAGGTCGGCCGTGCTGCCTTCCTCAGTGCTCATTGCTGACCATTACCGCCGTGCGGCGGTGCCCGGAACCCCAGCGCGTTGCCGAGCACCAGACCCCCGTCGATCACCATCGTCTCGCCGGTGATCCAGCTCGCGGCGTCCGACACCAGGAATGCGACCGCACTCGCCACGTCGGCGGGCTCCCCGATACGCCCGAGCGCGATGGTCGCCGCGAGCGGATCCTCGTGGTCCTTCCACAGCGCCTCGGCGAGCCTGGTGCGAACCACGCCGGGGCAGATCGCGTTCACCCGGATGCGCGGTGAAAGTTCCAGCGCCAACTGCTTGGTGAGGTGGATCAGCGCGGCTTTGGTTGCGTTGTACATGCCCATGGCGGGCGACTGGTGCATCCCGCCAATGGAGGCGGTGTTGACCACAGCACCACCGTGCTGACCCATCCACGCCTTCACGACGAGCGAGGTCCACATCAGCGGTGCCCAGAGGTTGACGTCGAAGATCTTGGCGAAGCGGGCGTGGTCTTGGTCAATCAGCGGACCGTAGGCCGGGTTGGTTCCGGCGTTGTTGATCAGGATGTCCACCCTGCCGAAGCGCTCGAGGGTGAGGTCCACACAGCGCCGCGCGGCATCCTCGTCGACCGCGTGCGCACCAACGCCCAACGCGCGCTCACCGACCTGTGCCGCGGCCTCGTCGGCAGCTTCCTGCTTGCGGGCGGTGAGCACCACCTGGGCCCCGGCGGCTGCCAGCTGTTTGGCGATGGCAAGCCCGATGCCCCGCGATGCGCCGGTGATTATGGCGGTACGGCCGGTCAGATCCAGTGCGGTCATATGTTTGCCTTCGGTTGCTGTGGTGGCCGGACTCCGCCAGTGGCGAACATCGGTAGCGCCCAATCTCACGGGCAAATGTTTCATACCCGCGCACACGTGGTATGCGACAAGAATGTTAGCGAAATTTAACCCCATGAAACCACTGGTGGTGGCTGGGGCTGTCGCTACAGCGATTGCCGTAGCACCCACGGCGGCGGCTGAAATTTTCTCGGCCGGCCCGGCAACGGCCACCACTGTGACCACTCATTTTGCGACTAACGAGCCAGGCGGAGGCGGCTGCGACGCCAACGGCAACTGCGGTTCCGGCGGTGTGACCGGCGGTCCCGGCGGCGGTCCGGGCGGCAGTGGCTGCATCCCCGGCGTTGGTTGCGGCTCCGGAGGGGCCAACGCAGGTCCGGGCGGCGTGCCGGGCGGCAGCGGCTGCATCCCCGGCGTCGGCTGCGGTTCCGGCCACGGTTAGAGGCTCCCGGCTTCGGGAATCGGCCGGTCGAAACATCGGGCGGCCGATCGCCCCGGTGGGCGACACGACCGGCGAACTCGGGCGCGTGGCATGAGCCGCCGGTCGCGGCCATGCTTTTGCAGCACCACATTTCGAGTCGGTCGCTGGTTGGGCACAGTTCATCTGTGCCGTATCAAACGACGACCTGTTTGGGCATGACGATGGGCTTGAATCCGTATCGCGGCCCGGCATAGGCACCGGCGCCCTTCCCCGAAATCCCCGCCATCCCCGGCGCGCCCGGCATTGCGGTGACCGGCCCGGCTTCCTCGGGGACCGCCCAACCGGACCCGTCCAATGCCGTGCTGCCGGAAGTCATTGCCGGAGCGGCGGCGGACCAACTCGTCGGGACCGACAGGCCGCCGACCGAGGACGCCTCGCCCAGCCCCGCCATCAGCGGGGCTCCACCAAGGCCCGCTGGCGCTACCGCGTGCGTCAAACCCGCTGCTGCCGCGGCAGCCGGAACGGCGTCGACGGCTGCGGCCTCGCCTGCCGGGCTCAGGGCGGTAAGGGCGTGTCCGAGGAACACGGCGTTGGGGATGGCGGCCATGACGAACCACGCAGCGGTGTTGACCGCGCCATTGATGGCGTTCTGCACGAACGGGATACCGAGCAGGTCCTCGATGTCCTGAATGATGCCACCCAACCCGTCGGCCGCCGTTGTCAGCGGGGAAGCAAACCCCATTACCGCGTTCGGCAGGTTGCTGATCAGCGACCCCAGCCCCACCTGCTGAGCGGTGCCGGCCGCGGCGGCTTGGCTGACCGCGGCGGCTTGACTGGCCAGCCCGGCCAGGTTGGCGGTCTGCGACGGCGTTATCAGAGGATTCAACGTTCCGGCCGCCGCAGAGGAGGCCGCATAGCCGTACATCGCCAGCGCGTCTTGAGCCCACATCTCGCCGTAGTGGGCTTCGGTCGCCATGATTGCCGGTGTGTTTTGACCCAGAATGTTCGTCGCTACCAGTGCCGCGAGCAGCGCCCTGTTAGCAGCGACCTCCGCCGGCGGAACCGTCATGGCAAACGCCGCCTCATAGGCGGCCGCCGATGCCATGGCCTGTGCTGCCGCATGGGCCGCCGATTCAGCTGTGTAGGTCAACCAGGCCAGATACGGCTGGGCGGCCGCGACCATCGACATCGATGCCGGACCCAGCCACTGCTCCGTGGTCAGCTGCATGATTACCGACTCGACCGACGATGCGGTGGTGCTCAACTCGACGGCCAGGCCGTTCCACGCCGCGGCGGCGGCCATCATGGGTGTTGCACCAGCACCGACGTACATACGTGTGGAGTTGATTTCCGGGGGTAAAGCTCCAAAATCCATTTTCCTATCCCGATTCTCTATTGACGTCTATCGACCGAATTCCGCTTACTTCTCAGGTGCGAGCAATCGCATTGACCCGGCTCCCTATACGACCGCCGGCTTGGGCATGACGATGGGTTTGGCGCCGTAGCGCGGTGCACCGAAGCCGGCGCCATTGCGCGTGGCCGAGGCCAATCCCGGCATCCCGGGAATGACCGTCCCCGCGGCGGATTGCGGCGCAGCGGTCGTCCAGCCAGCGCCGTGCAGGGTGTTGGTGCTCGATACCAGGGTGGCTTGTCCGGCCCAGCTGGGCGGCACCGACAATGCACCGATCGACGATGCCCGACCGAGGCCGGCCGCAAGCGGGGCCGCGCCCAGACCAGCCGCGATCGGAGCCTCGCCGACGGCCGCCTCTGCCGCCCCCAACTCCGACAGGCCGGCGCCCTCCAAACCCTCCGCGACGGCGGCCTGCTCGGCTGCTGGAAGCAGACCACCACTGGTCAGCCCTAACAAGTCCGACGCGGCGGAGGCCCAGTTCCCGGCGCCAATGTTGAAGATGTTGGCAATATCGGACACCCAGGGGGGCAACTGACTAGGCGTGGAACCCAAGATGCTCGCGAGACCCGACAAGGGCGAAGCCGCCGCGGATGAGTTGGCGGCCTCGGTGGCGGCATACGTACCAGCGCTGATCCCCAGGGTCTTCACAAACATGTCGTACATCGCCGCTGCTTCGGCACTGACCTGCTGGTAGAGAGTGCCGTACGCGGTGAATAACGACGCCTGCAGCGCCGATACCTCATCACTGGCCGCGGGAATCACGCCCGTAGTGGTCGGGGCCGCTGCGGCCGCATTCTGGGCGACCATCGCGGAGCCGATGGTCTCCAGCTTGCCAGCCGCAGCAGTCAACTCTTCCGGCTGTGTCGTCAGGAATGACATCGAATGCTCCTCATGTGTGAAATAGGCCCTGCAGGGTTCGGAACCTGTGTATTTGCTGATCAACCCCTGCGCGTTAGCTGATCAGAGCCTGTGTACGCAGAATTAAGGCTAACGATCCATACCTCCACAGACCTGGTGGAAAGGTGCTAGCGCTAGGTCCATTTACGGCTTCTTAACGCCGGCGCCGGCCGTTTTAACACGGTCCTTTCGAGCGTGGCATCAAACCGGTGACCGCAGCAGCGAAATGAAACACACCGCGCAGGATTGTTAGCGCTTTGTGGCTCCGGCAGCCGTTTAGCAGCGCGCTGACGGAGCTTTCTTGCCGATTGGGCCCCGCCATTTCCTTCGACAACGCCGGACCCCACCCGGTGTCGGCTGGATCAGAAGAGGCCTTGCTTGGGCAGCACAGTCGGCTTGACCCCATACCGCGGCCCGGCGCCGACGGCGGCGCTCCTGGCGGTTGCGACCATTCCAGGCGCAGGCGGCAGCGCTGCGATCGGTCCGTCCTCGTCGGGAACCGCCCAGCCGGTGCCGTCCACGGCGGTACGGACGGTCGTCGCCGGTATCGCGGTAGACCAGTTGGCCGGCACCGACAGGCGACCGACCGTGGACGCACTGCCCAAACCGGCCGACAGCGGTGTTGGGGCCACAGCAGCTGCTTTGAGCTTGCTACCCGCAATGGCGGCGCTACCGATGCCAACGCTT
This sequence comes from Mycobacterium decipiens, assembly GCF_963853665.1. Lineage (NCBI taxonomy): Bacteria > Bacillati > Actinomycetota > Actinomycetes > Mycobacteriales > Mycobacteriaceae > Mycobacterium > Mycobacterium decipiens. Next base: position 1,836,065 of record NZ_OY970459.1, on the reverse strand, counting down.
TGGTCGCCGGCGACGAGGAGCGCCGCGTTGGCCATGCCGTTCAGGGCAAAGTCCGCCACGCCGCCCAAACCGTGAAACACGTTTAGTACGAACGGATTTAGGGGATGCGTGAGTATCTGCCTGAGCGCGTCCAGCCCCGCCGCATCGGCCGCCGACATGATTGGGGAGGCGAGGCTCATGACAGCGTTTGCGACGTTGGTGATCAGGTTGCTAAGACCTACCTGCTGCGCGGAACCGGACGCGGCGGCCCGGCCAACAGCGGCGGCTTGGTTGGCGATCCCGGCCGGATTAGTGCTGTGCGACGGCCTGGTCAGCGGGTTCAGTCTGGCGGCCACCGCCGAGGAGGCCGCATAGCCGTACATGGCCGAAGCGTCTTGGGCCCACATTTCGCCGTAACGTGCCTCGGCAGCCGCGATGGCCGGCACGTTTTGACCAAGGATGTTGGTCGCTATCAGTTCGGCCGACAGGGCTCTGTTGGCAGCAACCTCGGCCGGGGGCACCGTCATCGCAAATGCCGACTCAAAGGCGGCCGCAGACGCCATGGCCTGTGTCGCCGCGAGCGCCGAGGATTCAGCGGTGTAGGTCAACCAGACCAGGTAGGGCTGCGCAGCGGCGACCATCGACAGCGACGCGGGACCCATCCACTGCTCGGTGGTCAGCCGGGTGATGACCGACTCGAAGGAGGACGCAGCGGTGCTCAACTCCGAAGCTATGCCGTTCCACGCGGCCCCGGCCGCCAGCAGGTCTGTCACGCCCGCGCCGCCGTACATGCGCGCGGAGTTGATCTCCGGAGGCAGAGCTCCAAAATCCACTTAGGCGTTCCGTTTCTGGTCGAGGCAGTGGTGGCCGGTGCTCCATCTAAGGCATCCATTATTCCATCAGGGCCGCCACGGCGCGCCCAGCTCGCCGCGGCCGGTCGCGGCGTCCACAGAGCCCGACTCATCCCATTAACTGTGCGGCGACGGTTGCTCCGAGGTTCCAGCATGCCTCGATGTCGGCCTTGGTCGGCCTGCCCATCACCACGACGGTCTCGGCAGCTTGCACCCAACCCAGGCCGGTTGTGATCGTGTCGACGGCTCGCTCGGCTCCCTCGGTGCCCTCGTTGCCGTGGATGTATGCGCCGAACGAACGCCCACGGGTGGTGTCCAGGCACGGGTAGTAGCAGACATCGAAGGCGTGCTTGAGGGCACCACTGATGTAACCGAGATTGGCCGGAGTGCCCAGTAGGTAGCCGTCGGCCTCCAGCATGTCGATGGGCGCAACCGTCAGGGCGGGTCGCCGCACCACCTCCACGCCCTCGATCTCGGGATCGGTCGCACCGGACACCACCGCCTCAAACATCGCCTGCAGGTGCGGAGACGGCGTGTGGTGAACGATCAAGAGGCGCGGCACCGCAGGCCCCTCGGACCAAAAGCGGAGCAATCGACCAGGTGGTGCATCAGCGTCCCTCGAGCTCCAGTGCCGTCTTCATCGCTTCCCGCGCGCGACGCCGATCCCCCGCGTAGTCGTAGGCGCGGGCCAGCCGGTACCAGCGGCGCCAGTCGTCGGGGTCGCTGTCCAGCTCGGTGCGCACGGTATCGAACAACGCATCGGCCGCGGCACGCTCAATGCGACCCGAAGCCCGGCGCGGCAGCGCACTGGCATCGAGCTCCAGTCCGTCTTCAGCGATCAAGCGGGCCAGCCGCTGATGCGCGAATCCGGCCCGCAGCGTGGCGATCATGGCCCACAGTCCAATGCCGGGCAGGATCAGCAGCGCCAGCCCCAGACCGACCGCCGCGGCCCGGCCCGAACCGATCATCGCGACGGCGATACGTCCAAGTATGACCAGGTACACCGACATCGCCACGCACAGGAACGCGATCAGCAACTGGATATGCAGGGTGCGTCCGGTCATCGGCGCGGTCATCGCAGCTCGAGTAGGGGCTCAAGACCTACGGTGAGACCAGAGCGTTCCCGGATACGGCGCACCGCCAACAGCACACCCGGCACAAACGATGTGCGGTCGAGACTGTCGTGGCGGATGGTCAGCGTCTCCCCCTCGGTACCGAACAACACCTCCTGGTGAGCGATGAGGCCGGCCAGCCGCACCGCGTGCACCGGTATGCCGTCGACGTCGGCGCCGCGCGCGCCCGGCAGGCTGGTGCTGGTGGCGTCGGGGTTGGGCGGCAGGCCTTTTCGGGCCTCGGCGATCAGCTTCGCGGTGCGCGCGGCTGTGCCCGACGGAGCGTCAGCCTTGTGCGGGTGATGCAGCTCGATGACCTCGGCCGAGTCGAAAAACCGCGCGGCCTGCTGGGCGAAATGCATGGACAGCACCGCTCCGATCGCGAAGTTCGGCGCGATCAACACCGATGTGTGGGGCTTTGCGGCGAGCCACGATTCGACTTGCTGCAACCGCTCGGCGGTGAAGCCCGTGGTTCCGACGACGGCGTGAATTCCGTTTTCGACGACGAACTCCAAATTTCCCATCACCACGTCCGGGTGGGTGAAGTCGATGACGACCTCGGTGTTGCCTTCGGTCAGCAGGCTCAGCGGATCACCCGCATCCACCTCAGCGGACAGGGTCAGGTCGTCGGCCGCCTCCACCGCCCGAACCATCGTCGCACCGACTTTGCCCTTGGCTCCCAGCACCGCTACCCGCATGGCCTTCACCCTAGACCGGGCGGCTTGGTCCAGAATTTGGTGCTAGGAGGACCTCACCAGCGATCTGTCAGTGGTCGTGCGAAGGTGCAAACTGTGGCACCTGGTCCGCTGGCACCGAATACATGAACTCCTCGATGCGGTCGATGAGGCCGTGCTCGAACCGGAAGTACACCGCGGCGTGAACCTCGCTGCACGACCCGTCGGCCATACTCAGACGCAGTACGTGTTGCTGGAGTACTTCGTTGGAATTTTTGAACTGCCGGACTACATCGAACTGCAGTGAATTGGCTGTTGCGGCAAAGGATTCAAAATGCTCCAACACCGCACCGACCGTCTGCTCCCCGCTAGCGTCGTTGTGCCACACGGTGGCTGCGTCGGTACACATAGTCCGAGCACCGGTGAAGTCGTACGCCTCCAGACGCCGCAGGAAGCTGGTCGCCATCTCACCGATATCCTGTTCCATATCGAGCTCTCCTGTTCCTCAAAATTTCACGGTTGCCGGGTTCCGGGGTCTGTCGAATAGGTTGGGGATGAACTCCCCGCACCGCCGCGGTTCGGAATCGGTGTCGTTCAGCGGGTGCAATGACCGGCTGAACGCGGGGTTCACGAACAGCCCGATCGAGTACCGGTCCCGCTGCTGCGGAGTGGGTACCTGGTGCCGCAGCGCCCGATACTGCCCACCGCTCCACCATGCCAGCAGGTCGCCGACTATTACGGTGATCAGGTCACCGCCGCCGGGCATATCGATCCACTCTCCGTTGTGTTCGGCTTGCAGCCCCCCGCCGTCCTCCTGCAAGACGATGCCGAGCAGGCCGAAGTCGGTGTGCGGGGCGTGTCCGAACTTCTCACCGGTGCGGGCAAAGTGCGGATCGACCACCCGGTAGCGGTGCAGTCGCATACACGTGTATGGCTCGGCGAGGTGCACGCGCAGTCCATCGGAGCCCAGCGTTAGTCCACGCGCCAGCGGCACACTCAGGTCCCGACACAGCTCCTGCACTTGATCAAACAGTGCCACCACGGCGTGTTCAAAGCCGGGCAGCTGCCTCGGCCACCGGTTCGGCCCGTGGAACGGGGTGCCGGCCCTCACCAACGGGTGGTCCGGGCCAAGATCCGGCCCGATCTGGAACACTTCCTTGAGGTCCGGTTCCCGACCGTGGCTGGTCTCCGAGCGGTGCTCGATCCAGCCATGGTTACTACGGTCGGCCGCGACCGACCGCCGGACTTCCACTGGCAGCTCGAAGAACCGCCGCGCTTGCCGGAACGCCTCGCCGGTGGCGGTGAGTCCATAGCCGGTGGCGACAAATCCGCCGAAATCCCGGCAGGCCGCCGCGACCTGCTCGGTGAGCGCAGGCTCAGCGGGATCGATGCGCAATGCCGAGCAGTCAACAATGGGGACACAGGAGGTGGTCGCGCCGGTCATTCGGGCTCGATGCCCCGCGGGAACCGCTCTTCACGAGAAATACTCGACATCAAGGTTTCCTCTCTTTCTATGGCGTTGCTCTATGCATTTCCGTGGACGAAGTCCCGCTCCGCCCGCGCTGCCTGACCAAGCGAAGCTAAAGCAGGTTCAGGTGGCGAAGGTCGGTTACGTACTTGCCAATGAGGGCTGCCGATAGCCGGGGAATGTCCTCTTCGGGACCGACCTTGGCGGCTTGCACGGCGGCGCGGAAGCGTTCGGCGGGTAGCACCGAACCGGGGTTGGCGTGCTGGGGTTGCGCAAAGGCGTGCAGCAGGGGCAGCACCGAGTGCTGACGCTGTTTGTCCGGTAGGGCACGAAGCGCCGCCGTGAATCGGGTGAGCCAGTCGTCATAGTCAACGACCCGCTGGATCGGGTGGCCGGCCGCGATGAGCCAGTCGACAAAGGTATCCAGCGAAATGGCGTCGTCGTGCGGGTTCACCACATTGAATGTCTGGTAACCCTCGATCGCTTGCGCGCCCAGCATGGCAATCGCCTGGGCGGTGAAGTCGACCGGCAGCCCGTCGTAGTGCGCGCGTGTGCCGGTCCGATAGAACGAGCCCGGCGCGATGCCGGTGGCAACCACGCCGTGCAGCAGGCGGGTGAACATGTCGGGCACATTCAACTGCCCCAGATACCTGCTGTGCGCCAGGATCATGTCCGACCGGAAAGTGGCCACCGGCAAACCGAACAGATCGTGTGCCTCGCGGAGTAGAACCTCGCCGGCCCACTTGCTGGTCGCGTACCCGTTGGCGTAGCCCTGATCGATGTGCCGCACCGGGCTGGTGGCACGGATGTCGGCGTTCTCGTCGACGGTTGCGGCGGCAGCTCCGGTCTGCACAGCGGCGGTGGATACATACGTGACGGGCTTGATCCGCGTGGCGAGTGCCAATCGAAGGAGTTCCGCCGTACCAACGACATTGGGCCCGAACAACTCGGAGTAGGGCAGCACGTGGTTGACGAGGGCCGCCGGGTGGACGATCAGGTCCACGGTGTCGGCCAGCCGGTTCCAGGTGTCCCCGCCCAAGCCCAGGTGCGGCTCACCGATATCACCCGCGAGCACTTCGAGGGCCGCCTCGGCCAGTTTTTGGTACCGCTCGAGCAGTTCGGCATCGCCACTGTCGAAGGCCTGCTCGAGCCGCTTCGCCGCTACGGTTGGATCGCTACCGCGGACGACGCAGATCAACTTGCCGCCCGCGGGCGCCAGGCGCTGAAGCCACTCCAGGCACAGGAATCGGCCGAGGTAGCCGTTGGCCCCGGTCAGCAAGACGGTCCGCAGCGCCCCGGCGGGGCGGGGCAGCATGGCGGCGGCGGCGAGCGTCGATGCGTCGATGAACTTGTCCAAGGTGAGGTCTGCGGCACGCACTTCGGAGCAGTTCTCGCCGTGTACGGAGGCGAATGTTGGCCGAGTTGCCCTGGATTCGCGTTGTGCCTCAATGTATTTCGCCACCTTCGGCAGGTCGTTGGCCGGGCTGATGACCACTGCCACCGGAACCTCAATGCCGAATATGTCCTGCATAAGGGTGCAAAACGATAGCGCGGACAGGGAATCCCCACCCAGATCGGTGAAGTGCACCTGGGCGCGCAAGTCGGTGGTCGGGTGGCCTAGTAGTGCCTGGGCAGCCCGACAGACCGTCTCCAGCACCGGCTGATCCGGCCCCGCTTGCCGCAGTTGGCGCAACTGCTCGGCCTGTGCGTCGGCAAGTTCGATGTAGCGCTGTTCGAGGGCCCGGCCGTAGCGCTGCTTGAGTCTGGGCCGCAGCAGTTTGTGACTGTCGGCAAGCAGTCCGTTCCCAACAGTGAAGGGTTCGAGTTCAATCAGAACGTCACGCGGGATCTCGTACCGGTTGAGTTCGGCACCCTTGGCGATCTGCTGGAGTGATTCGGTGAGCAGTTTCCGCAGTGACTTGACGTCCGTACCGGCCCTGGCCAACGCGGCCGGGGCGGGCACCACCACCGCGAGCAGGTAGGGGCGCTCGCTGTTGCCGTACAAGAAGATCTGCCGGATCAGGGGGCTGCCGAGGAAGATGGTTTCCAGGCGGGAGACGGCCACGAACTCGCCCTGGGACAGTTTCAGGACGTCCTTGACCCGGTCCACGTAGACCAACCGGTCGAAGCCGATCTCGGCCATGATGTCACCGGTTCGGTAGTAGCCATCCTCGTCGAACACCTCGGCGGTGGCCTTGGGTCGCTTGAAGTACCCGGGAATTATGGTCTCCGACTTGAGTAGCAGCTCCCCCCGCGGATGCGGCCTATCTGTTCGGAAGTAACCCAGTTCCGGGACGTCGACCAGCTTGTACTCAATCACCGGCGGACGTTGCACCACCGTGTCGAGCAGCACTCCACCGGCTTCGGTGGAACCGTAACCGATGTGCAGGTGCAGATTCAGGCAGGACTCGACGAACGACACCATCTCGGCGGATAGTGGGGCGGTACCGACGAAAGCCTTGGCGACACGTCCGCCCAGTAAGTTCTCCCGCAGGTCGGCCTTGACGGCCATCTCGATGTCACCCGGCTCGCCACCTCGCCTGGCCAGTTCGCTCTGGTAGTGCTGAAAAAGCACATCGCACACGCGCGGAACCATGGTCAGCTCCGTGGGCCGAACCAGCGCAATGTCCTCGAACAGGGTGGATAGGTCGCTCGCGGCGGTGAAGTAGCCGATACCACCGCGGGCGAGCAGACCCATCAGCGACATGCGACCGGCGAGATGGCTTTGCGGCAGGTAGTGGACGCCGATTGGGGGAACGTCGTCGGACCCGTAGGTAAACCCGTTCCATATGGTGCGGACCAGCCGCTGGGTGTACATGGCCCCCTTGGGGGTCCCGGTACTGCCGGACGTGTAGATAAGCAGGGCCAAGGCATCCTCGCCCGCGTCGGCGGTGAACAGGGGAGCCGGCGGCAGGTCGGTACCATGTTCGATTACCGTGGCCAGCGACTCGACCACCACCGAGCGGCCGAGGTCGGCCAGGCGCCGCCGCGCGGAATCGAAGGTTTCGCGCTGACCAATGATCTCGGGGTGATAGTCGAATACGATCACGCGCTGGATCGACGTGCCCCCGATGACGGCTTCGACAGCGGTATTCAGGCGCTCAATGCTTGCCGCGAGCACGTGGGTCTCGGTCTCCGCGATAATCGGCCACAGCTGCGACAGTGGCGCGCTGGACTGTAAGGGCACGGACACGATGCCCGAGTGCATGCATGCCAGGTCGAGCGTCGCGTAGTCGGTGCTGCTGAAACCCAGGATGCCGATCCGATCGCCCGCGCTCAACGGATACCGCCGGTCGTGGTACCACTCGCTGGCGATGGCACGGACGCGGGCCCACAGCTCGCGATAGCTGATGGTGTCGAACCTCGGGAGCAGCCGCCCCGTCGCAGACTTCCTGGCGCGTTCGCCCAGGGCCGGCCGGTCCCCGTGACCCTCCATGACGGCCGCCATGACCTGGGCGAGTCCCTTGCTCGGATCATGCACGACCGTGGTGATGGCCGCTCGCGCTTCGGCCATGATCAGCTCATCACCAGATGACCGGCAGCGCGTCCAGCCCGCGGATGAGACGATCGGTCCGCCAGGACAACTGCTCCGCCGGCACCGCCAGGCGCAGACCGGGCAGCCGGCGAATCAGGGACTCGAGCGTGAGCCGCAACTCCATCCGCGCCAACTGCGCGCCGAGGCAGTGGTGCACCCCGTAGCCGAAGGCGAGATGTGGGATGCTCCTGCGATGGAAGTCGATCACCTCGGGGTGGTCGAACACCTCGGGATCCCGGTTGGCCATGGAGAATTCGACCACCACGGCGTCGCCGGCGCGGATGGTTCTGCCGCTGAGTTCGACGTCCGCTGTGGCGATACGGGTGAAGCCGGCGGAAGCACTGATCGGGATTGTTCGGGACAGCTCCTCGACCGCGGCGGGTATCAGACCGGGCTGGGCAACGAGTTTCCGCCACAACTCGAGATTGGTCAGCAATGTGTAGACGAAGTTGCCGAGCTGGTTGGCGGTGGCCTCGTGGCCGGCGGACAGCAGACTCACCCCGATGCCGATCAGATCCTCGTCGTTGAGCCGATCCCCGTCGTCCGGTGCGGTGACCAGTGCCGCGAGCAGATCATCCGTGGGGGCAACGCGACGCCGGGCGATTTGACCGGCGAGGTAGTCATTGAGGTGTTCACGGGCCTGCGTGGCCTGTTCCGGATCGGACAGCATGAGCAGGTCGTCCACCCAGACGGTGAACCGGTCGCGGTCGGTAATAGGCACGCCGAGCAACTCGCAGACCACCGTGATCGGCAGTGGCCAGGTCAGCGCCTTGGCCAGGTCGCCGGGCGATCCGGCGGCAATCATGGTGTCCAGCAGCCCGTCCACGATCTGCTGGACGCGCGGGCGCAACGATTCGACGCGACGGACCGTGAACGCGCGAATCACACGGCGCCGCAGTCGGCTGTGCTGCGGCGGATCCATGCTCAGCATCGATGTGCTGGGTAATCCGGCAGCGATCGTTCGGGGCACGTCCTCGCCCACGGCGGCGGCGCGGCTGAACCGCGGATCGGACAGCACCGTCTTGACATCCGCGTGGCGCGTCACCAGCCAGGCGTCTCCGCCGAAAGGCAGACGCACGCGCAGCACCGGTTGTTCCCGGCACATCTCGGCCAGCGCCGAATCCACCTCGAGCCCGTCGACCGGACCGAACGGATAGGCCAGCACCTCTTCCCCCGTCGCGGTCATCCTGTCATCCCTTTCAGCCCCGGCAAGCAATCGCCGGCGAATACTTGTATTGCTGATCGTCGACTCACAGAGCCGCGACGCGCCCACCATCGATGACGAGATTGCTGCCGGTGATCCATTTGGCGCGTTCGGAGATCAGAAAACCAACCGCCTCCGCGATGTCGGACGTCTGACCGATCCGTCCGAGCGGAATTTCGTCGGCCCATGTTTCCGAACCCGATCGCCGATCCTGGCCGAGATACTCGAGAACCTTCTCGCGGGCCTCGTCTGCCCCTGGTGTCATCACATTTCCAAGAGAAACGGCGACGACGCGGATACCCTGCGGCGCCAACTCGACCGCGAGCCCCTTGCTGTATACCTCGAGGGCGGACTTGGCGGCGGCATAGTGCAGGATCATCGGGTAAGACGAAATGGTGGCAATAGAAGAAACGTGCAGGATGACCCCGCCGCCGCTCGCGCGCATGGACGGCACGAGTGCGGAATTGAGTCGAACGGCGGCAAGGAAATTGATATCCATCGTGTATTGCCAGTCGTTCTCGATGTCTAACGCACTCTGAAAGGCGCGACAACCACCCGCGTTGTTGACGATGATATCCACGCCGCCAAGGATTTCCAATGCGGCATCCGCGAATTCGCGCACACCGTCGGGCGTGCTGAAATCCACTCTCACGAACTTGGCAGCAGACGGCGTTTTCTCGGTCGAACTACGAGCACCGGTGACAACCGTAGCGCCGGTGTCGAGCAATTTTTGCACGATCGCGGCGCCGATACCACGGCTACCGCCGGTAACTACGGCCCGCTTACCTTCCAACTCGTCGGAAATCGACGCGCTAAGGCGACTCTGACTCACCCTGGACTCCACGCTCTACCTCGGTTAAATACTGAAACCAGTATCAACAATTTTGCCGGTGCGGTCAAAATGATTATTTCGATCCGCCAAATCGCATCATGCGATTCAAGAGGAATATCTACGCTATTGCCTCGGCCACCATGCCAGGGACCACGACCGACCTCTCACTCCTGCTGGCCGGTCGACTGAAGCGTCGAACCGCGGGCCGTTCGACCAGCAGGTAGAGGGCCACCGCGAGGGCGAAGCTGATCACGACAGTCAGCAGGCCGCGGACCAGCCACATCGGCAAGGATGCAGTCACCACTCCGCCCGTAGCGTGCACGGCGTCGAGCGGGCCGTACTCGATGACGAGCCAGTGCACCATATAGAAGGCGAACGAGATCTCGCCGAGCCATACCATGGTCCGACCGCTGAAAGGCGTTCGCACACCGCACATGTCGGCGCTGGCGCATGCTGCGATCGCCAGTGCGATCGGAAGCGCGGCCGGCGCAGCGGACACGCGGAATACACCGGGCAGGTTGGACTGGATCACCATACTGGTGAGGACTAAAAGAAACGCCGGCGCCATGCCCAGGCGGATCCATTTGCCGGTCATCATGATTCGCGCCATCAGAATACCGAGAACGAACTCGAGCAGCCGGACGACGGGAAAGCCGTAGGCGAACCAGCTCTGCCACAGTGGAATCGTCGGGGCCCACGACGTGACCGGCTGTGCCGGCAACATCAGGGCAACGAACGGGACGACGATGATCACCGTGACAACACCTGCCACCCACCACCACAACCGCTCGCCGCGGATGCGCTTGATCAACCGGATCAGCCATGGGAACGCGAGGTAGAACATTACCTCACAGCAGAGGAACCAAACCGGCACATTGATACCGACCAGCCCGCCGAGCGCGTCGAAGTTGGGAATCCAAGCCTGGATCAGCAACAGCACCGGAATCGTGTTGATCACCATGATCGGCACGCTGGCAGAGACCATCAACGCAATGGTGATCGCGAAAGTCACTAAATGGTTCGGAAATATCCTCACCAGACGCCGACGCCAGAACAGCCACGCGGTGTCGTTCGGATCGGCAGCCAATGTGAGAATGAACCCGCTGAGTATGAAGAAGAAAGTCAACGGCCCCAAGGTCGTGAACACCGACGGCACGCCGGGGCACAGACCGAACAGGTGAACGGCCAGCACGGCACCGGCCGCGATCGCTCGCAGACCGGACAATGACGGCATGCGAATCGAGCGGGTTGGGGATTCAAGCGCGGGCACAACCGCTCCTTTCTAGTTTCAACTCGGACCACTATTGACGAACCCCTCGGATATCGTCAACACGTTTATTTCGATCCACCGAATCGAGTAATGCTATCCAGTGGATCCGATTTCGGTCCACTACACAGCGACCCAACCTGAAGCGCGTTACTATATCGAAAACAGACGCGCATAGAGCGTCTGCGTATTAGCAACGCAAACAATTCAGGAGAAATAATGGCCAGCCTGGACGAGCCGTTCATCGTGGGCAATCTGAAGCTACCCAACCGCATCGTGATGGCACCGATGACCAGGACGCAGTCCCCCGGTGGCGTGCCCGGTCCGGACGTGGCTAAGTACTACGCCCGCCGGGCGGCCAACCAGGTCGGACTGATCATCACCGAAGGCACCTACATCAACTGCGCCGCTGCCGGCGCCTTCGAGAACGTGCCCCACTTCTACGGCGAGCAGTCCCTCGCCGGCTGGGCCCACGTGGCGCGGCAAGTGCATCAGGCCGGCGGCAGGATCATTCCGCAGCTGTGGCACACCGGGCTTGCGCGCACCGAAACCGACCCGCCCGCCGAAGGCCCGTCCGGGCTCGGGCTCGACGGCACCCCCACCGGGAAAGCCATGACCCAGCGAGACATCGACGACACGGTGGCCGCGTTCACCGAAGCCGCCGCGACCGCCGAGCGACTCGGGTTCGACGGCATCGAGGTGCACGGCGCGCACGGCTACCTGATCGACAGTTTTCTGTGGCGGGATACCAACCGGCGCACCGACCGCTACGGCGGCGATCCCGCCTCCCGCGCCTGCTTTGCCGCCGAGATCGTGCAGGCCATCCGTGCGACCGTCAGCCCGGGATTCCCGATCTTCTTCCGGCTCTCCCAGTGGAAGATGAACAACTACCAGGCCCGCATCGCGGAGAATCCCGACGAGTTGGCGCAACTGCTGACCCCGCTGGCCGACGCCGGTGTCGACGCGTTCCACGCCTCCACTCGCCGCTACTGGCTGCCCGAATTCGACGGCAGCGACCTCAATTTGGCCGGCTGGGCACGCAAGCTCACCGGCAAGGTCGCCGTGACGGTCGGCTCGGTTGGCATGGACCAGCAGTACGGCGACGGCGGCGACTTCACTTCGGGCTTCACCCAGCGGTCCGGCGTGACCGGCATCGGCGAGCTGGTCGCCCGCCTGGAACGCAACGAATTCGACCTCGTCGCAGTGGGCAGGGCGCTGCTAGCCAACCCGGACTGGGCGGCAAGAGTGCTGCGCGGCGAACTGGCCGAGATGGCCCCCTACGACCCAGCCATCCTGGCGACCCTGTCCTGACCCGGGCACGCCGCGCCGCGCACGAGCAGGTGCCAGACGGTAGCCGACGAAACCGGGGCGCCGGCCCGGCTAGATCGTCACCAGACGACCGGCAAACTCCGCAGGCCAAAGACAATGTCGTTGAGCTTGAACTCCAACTGCGCCAGCGGCATTGCCAGCCGAAGCCCCGGCATCCGGCGCAACAGCGTGGTCAGTGCGATCTGCAGCTCGATGCGGGCCAAGTGGTGGCCAATGCATCGGTGGGCGCCGAAGCCGAACGCCAGGTGCGGGCGGGCCTGCCGGCCGAGATCGACAAGGTCCGGGTCCGCGAATACGCCCTCGTCCCGGTTGCCGGAAGTGATCGCGGCGACCACCCACTCTCCCGTCCGCACGTCGGTGCCACCGATGGTGACATCCTCGGTGGCGTACCGGAGCAGCCCGAACTGGATCACCGGCAGGTAGCGCAACAGTTCCTCGACGGCGGCGCCGATCGTGTCCGGCGCGGCCCGTAGCGCGGCCATCCGATCCGGATTCTCCAGCAACACCAATGTGCTCAGCGCGATCGTGTTGGCGGTCGTCTCGTGCCCGGCGACCAGCACCAACACGGCGAGCGTGGCCAGCTCCGGCACGGTAGGCGGCCGGTGGGTCTCATTGCCGCGGGCGATCATTCGGCTCAGCAGGTCGTCCCGTGGCTCGGTGCGCCGACGTTCGATCAAGTCACCGAGGTAGTCCTCCAACCGCCGGGTAGCCGCGGCGCGGGTGGCCTCGTCCGCGTCGAAGCCGATCAACACCTGGCTGTCGCGCTGGACCGCCTCGTGGTCGTCGTAGGGCACGCCGAGCATCTCGAAGATCACCAGCGACGGGATCGGCAATGCGAAATCGGACACCAGGTCTGCGCTCGACCCGGCGAGCATCGCATCGACATGTTCGTCGGCGATCTTCTGGATGTCCGGCCGAAGCACCTCGATGCGCCGCGCGGTGAACTCGGCTCTCAGCAACTGTCGCAGCCGCGCGTGCTCCTCGCCGTCGCACTGGATCATCATGCCGGCCGGCACTGGGTCATGCATGTCGTAGGACGGCAGCATGTGCATCGACCCTGCCCCGCGGGAGCTCAGCCGCGGATCCGCGAGCACGCCCCGAACATCCTCGTACCGGCTGACCAGCCACGCGTTCATCCCGGCCGGGCAGCGCACCAGCGATATGGGGGCGTTGGCGCGCAGCCGGGTGTAAGTCTCATCGGGGTCGAAGGGGCAGGAATTCGATCCGGCAACCGGAAATTCGGGGACGTCGGTACCGGATGCGGGGCGGGTGTCCGTCATAATTTCCCGGCCACGTCGTTCCGAATGATCGAATACCACTCGTCCAACATGCGTCGCGCCGTGGATTCATTGAAGACATGCGAATCATATTTGAGGAATAGTTTGTACCCTTGGGCCTCCCGATAGAGTTCGGCGGAAAGCACATACTCCCCCGCGTAGGGCAGGTCGTCGAATAGGCGCAGATCCAACTCGCCGGGGCCGGCCGGAGAGCCGTTGGTGAGCAACTCGGCACCGTCGAAGTTCTGGAATAGGAAGTTCGTCAGAACCAGCGGTTCGCTGCCCGTTCCCAGTGCGCGGGTGATCTCCAGCAAGGGGTAGGCACCGTGCTCGATACCGGCAACCATCTTGCGCTGCACGAGTTTGAGCAACTCGGGAAAGCCTTCGGTGACCGTAGCGCGGATCGGCAGGCAGTTGGCGAACTGGCCGACCACGTCGCCGAACTGCTTCTCGTACCGAGCGACCGTTGTCATTCCCGTGACCAGGTCGTCCTGTCCGGTCAATTCGTGCAGGAACCGTACATACGTCGTGAACAACACGGTGGCGACGCTGACGCGGTATTCCCTTGCCTTGTCGGCGATTGTGGTGGCCAGCGCCGGCGACAGCTTGATCATCGCCACGTCCACACGGGGCATCCGGTGTCGGTCGTAGGGGCGGTCGTAGGGCAGTGCGAGGGTTGGCGGCCGGCCCGCCAACTCACGGGTCCAGTAGTCCCGATGCTGCTGTGCCTCCGGGCCGGCGAGCATCGTCTCCTCCCACGCGACGAAGTCGCCGTAGGTGGTTCGGCTCAGACTTCCCCTGCCCTGATAGGCATTTTTGAGCGTGCGGACCAAGATTGCCGTCGACGCGCCGTCCAGCAGGATGTGGTGCGCGACGATCAACAGCAATCGTCGTTGTCCGGCAAGGGAAATAAGATATGCCCGCACCAGCGGCCCCGTTGTCAGGTCGAACGGGACGTTGACCAGTTCTCGCAGCTTGGCCAGTTGCGCTACCCGCGACGTGGGCGCGATGTGGACCCGGTCGAACGAAGGAACCCTGCCCGGGGCGATATCCATGTACGGCACGCCGTCGCGCTCACCGAAGATCGCGCTCAGGACGGGGTGGCTCTCCGTCTGAGCACGAATCGCGGTTTCCAGGGCCGTTTCGTCCAGGTCGCCATGGATCTCGAAGAGGAGCGGGAGGTTGTAGGCGGGCGATTCCGGACAGCGCCGCTGATCCTGATACATGGTCAGCTGGCCGCGCGACAGGCTCCAGCGCGCACTCGCTGTGCCCGCGAAGTGGGCACACAGCTCGTCGATGGATTCGACCTCGAACAGCAGGGTGGAGGAGACATCGTCGCCGAAGGCCTCACGCAGGGCATTGGTGAGTTGCAGGACGAGGATGGAGTCTAGACCGTAATCGGTGAGCGGTGCCGAGCTGTCGATGCGGTCGGCCGGGATGCCGAGTACGGCGGCGGCTTTGCCGAGAATGAGCTCGGAGAGGTCGGCCTTCGTCGGCGGCAGGGCCCACGGAGCCGGCCCGGGGCTCGCGACTGAAGATCGGGGCCCGTGGTTCGCGCGGGTAGCCTGGGCAATGTCGGATTCTTGCCGGATAGCTCGCGCAAGCGCGGACTCAACCTCCTGCCTTGCCACCCCGTCGCTCTGGGCCGCAATGACCTGCTGCCCCAGCCCAAGCGCCCGCGGCAGTGGGAACACGACCGTGTCAAAACCCTCCCCCGCCAGCACATCCCGCCAGTTCTCTGGGGACAGCGCCGGCGACCCCGGGATGCGCAGCGACCGGTCGTCGAACAACCACCAGCCTTCCAACAGCCCGAATGTCAAGTGGCTGAACAGGTCGAACGACGACAGCTCGTTCAACAGCAGCCACCCACCGGCACGCATTGCGGCCTTGGCGTTGCGCAGTGTCTTGCGTATGTCCCGGGTCGCGTGCAGCACATTGGCGGCGATCACCAGATCGAAACTGCCCTCGGCAATGTCTTGTCCCGCAAGCGGTTTTTCGATATTGAGTAGCGCAGTATCGAGGTAGCTCACGTTCGGCACGTACCTGCTGCGCGCGTGGTTGAGGAAGGCCTTGGACAGATCCGTGTAGACGTAGGTCGCAATGTTGTCCCGGTAGGGTTCGAGCGCGGCGAACATCCCGACACTGGTACCACCGGTACCGGCGCCGATCTCCAGAATCCGCAATCGGGCACTGGGTTCGGCGCGCACCCACTCCGACACGACGCTAACCGCGGCGTCGGCCATGGCGCGATTGAACAGGTCGGCGACAGCGTTGTCGCGGTAGCAACCCTGGACCAACTCCATGGAACCGCGCGGGAAGATGACATCCGTCGGCTTGATGCGGCCGGTGACGATGTCGGGCAATGCCTTCAGCGTGGTGGAAACCAGACGCAGCTCGGCCCCGCGGTCCGCCGACCCCAACTGCGGGGCCGACCACAGCTCGCACTGCCGTTCCCACTGCTCGAACGCGACATTAACCGGATCGGGTAGCACCGGAGCGCGCTGGGCGTGCTTCAGCCAGTCCGCGTACAGCGGCAGGACCGTCGCGTGGTCGATTGTGGCCAGCTGTGCCGAAAGCACTTTGGCCAGCAACGGATCCCGCTCCCTACGACGCCATCGGACAATCTCGTCGATGCGATCGTCGACGACATCGTCGCGGCTAGCCAGCAGCTCACCGCGAACCTGGAACGGTGTCCGATCGTGCAGGGTGATCTTGGTGGTGCGGTCGAAGTTCGCCAAGGTGTTGTGTTGGTTGGTTTTGATGAACGCAAGCTGCCGCTGGTTCCCGCCGAGCAGCGAGTCCAGGGCGGCCAGCCCCTCGTGCGGCTCGATCGAGACGAGTCCAACCCGGCTCATCCGGTCCCGGTAGAACTCCGACGTGACGCTGCCGAGGTTGCCCCACCAGCCCCAGTTCATGACCTTGACCGGCGTGTCCCAATGCTGTCCGAGTGCGTGCGCGTAAGCGTCGCTGAAGGTGCACCCGGCCGCGTAGTTTCCTTGCCCCGCCGCAGTCGTGAACGACTGCATGGACGACAGCAACACGACGAAATCTAGTTGCTCGCCGTCGAAGACCGCCGCTGTCGCGGTCGTGACATCGATCTTGGCCGTCAGCCCCGCACGCAGCGTAGCCTCGTCCATCCTGGCGAATGTGCTGTCCCGCAACACAAGTGCGGCTTGTACCACCCCGTGGATGTGCGGGTGACGCTGCTTGATCTGCGCGACGGCAGCACGCAACGCGGCCGGGTTCCCGGCGTCGGCGCGCAGGTAGCGAACCGTGCCACGCCCGGTAATGGTGCGAATCTTGTCCTCGATGGACTCATCGGGTGCGCTGCGGCCGATCCACGTGACGTGCGCGCCGAACTGCTCTACCACGTGCTGTGTCCACGCCATTCCCAGACCGCCCGCGCCGCCGATCACGACGTAGACGCCGCCCTCGCGGTACACCGGTTTCGCCGGCGCCTGGCACGGTGCCCAACGCCGGGCGAGCCATTGGCCGGTCCGCCGAACCCAGGCGTCGTCGGGGGACCGAGCCGGTAGCGCCGTGAGATCCGTCGGCCACTCGGGGGCGTCGAGGTCGACGCGGCGAACGGTCCACTGCTCGTACTCCCGCCCCAACGACCCGAACAGGCCATGCAACCCCGCATGAGCGGGTCGGACGGCGTCGCCCGGATGGGTGGCCAGCGCACGGGTCGTGACGAGTGTGATCCCCAGCGGCTTAGCGTCGTATCCGGCGCCGATCAACGCCTTGATCATGCGGAAGGCCGCCACCACCCCGTCGTGTTGCGCAGCCACGTATCTGACGGCGTCGGTGGGCGGGATATCGGCCTCGGGAGCGGTCCAGACCAGGTGGTCGATCGGCCCGAGATCACGCAGCGTGGCGATCGCCTCTTCGACCGAGGCCGACGCCGGTAACGGCCAGGTCAGGGTGCCGTCAAGCGTTGAGGGCCGGCCGACGACCAACACCCGATCCGCCCCGGACGGTACCCGGGTCCCAGGACCGGTCTCAGTGGCCGCGATCGGGTCCCACACCGGCGCGAACAACGCGGGCTCGACGGGAACCGTACGACGTGATGTGTACCCGGCCAACCGCACACAGACCTCGCCGTCGGCATCGAGGAGATCGATGTCCAGCTTGCTCAGCGGCCCGGACTCACCGCCGCGCACCACAGCCCACATCGTCGATGCGCACGGCGCGAATAGGTCAAGCTGGTCCAGGGCGAAGGGCACGGCGGTGTCGCGCAGCTGATCCAGGTGCGCTGCAACCGACGCCTGGATCGCGGAATCCAGCATGGCCGGTGTCAGCACCCCGGGCTCCGCCGACGGGGGCAACACTAGCTCCGCCAGCACGATTCCGCCTCCGGTGTATGCCTGCCTGATCGCCCGCAGGGACGGACCGTGATTGATGCCTTTCGACACCAGGGCGTCCCGAATTCGGCTGGCCGACACCGACTCCCGGCAGTCTGCGCGTAGCGCGGCAAGGTCAAGACGAGGTGGCCGTCCGGTGTCGCACTGTGCCAGACCGCCTGCGCAGCACACGGTCTCGCCATGGGTGATCTCGAAGCTCTTGGTGGTCGTGCGAATCTCGATTTGCACGCTGTCGTCCACCACCAACGGCTGCACCCAGGTGATATTGCGCATCCGCAGCCGGTCGATTCCCAGTGTCTTGCGCACGAGTTCGAGATAGGCAACAGCCGGCAGGATGTGGCGGCCTTCGACCACGTGATCACGCAACAGGCTGTCCGCACGGGTCAGGGTGACGGTGGCGCCGGGATCCGCGCCCGCCGTCAGCCAATGTCGATCGCGGGCGAACGGGTAGGTCGGCAGCGGGATGCGGCGGCCGCGAGCCGGCTGAGTCCGCTCGTCGGGCACGCGGGCTGAGATCGCCCCGTCGAGGGCCCGGATCAATTCGTCACGATCACCGACCACGCAGGCGAACCGGTGCTCGAACCGCTGCCTGCCGACGTCCAATGTGTAGGCCAGGTCGGCGAGGTCGATCGATGGATCGCCGCGCACGTGTGCCGCGAGGCGCCGCTTCTGTTCGGCAAGTTGGTGCGACGAGCGTGCCGACAGCACGATCGGGTGTTCGGTCTGCGGTGTAGCGGTACGTGATAGTGGCGGAGCCTCTTCGAGCACGATATGCGCGTTGGTCCCGCTGGCCCCGAAGGAACTGACCACACCGCACCGTGGCACGCCCTCGGGCACATTCCAGCGGTGGGTGCGGGTGGGCACATAGAACGGGCTTCCCGCTAGCGGAATCGCCTCGTTGGCGGTATTGAAGTGAAGTGATGCCGGAATCTGCCGGTGCGCCATCGCGAGGAGCACCTTGAGCACGCCCGCGATGCCGGCCGCGAACTGGGTGTGGCCGATATTCGTCTTGAGCGAACCGAGGGCACAGTATTCCGATTTGTCGGTGTGGGCGCGGAAAGCTCGGTTCAGCGCCTGAAATTCGATGGGGTCGCCGAGTTTGGTGCCGGTGCCGTGCGCCTCGACGAGCCCGATGCGCTCCACGTCGACACCGAACCTCTGGTACACCTCGCGCAGCAGGCTCTGCTGGGACACCGAGCTTGGGGCGGTGATCCCGTTGGTGGAGCCGTCCTGGTTGACCCCGCTGGCCTTGATCACGCCATGGATATGGTCGCCGTCGGCCAGGGCGTCCTCGAGTCGTTTGAGCACGATGACTCCGACGCCCTCTCCCGGCACGAACCCGTCGGCGCGCTGGTCGAACGTGTAGCAGCGACCAGTCGGCGAGAGCATTCCGGCGCGACCTGCCAGCCGGTACAGCCGCGGCGTGGACTGCAGGAAAACCCCGCCAGCTACGGCCATCGACGTTTCGCCGGACCAGAGGTCCTTGCACGCCAGGTCGATTGCCACCAGCGAGCTGGAGCACGAGGTGTCTACCGCGATTGCCGGTCCCTTGAGGTCAAGGAAGTAGGACACTCGACTCGGGATGACCGACGCCATATTTCCCCACAGGGTCTGTGCCGGCGCATCCTGGTCTAGCAGTCCCTGGTAGTCCCCTGCCCACGCCCCGACGTAGACGCCGCAGCGCCGTTGACCCATCTGCCCGGCGTAGCCGGCGTCCTCGAGAGCTTTCCAGGATTCTTCGAGTAGCAGCCGCTGCTGCGGATCCATCGCGGCCGCTTCGGTTCCGGAGATGTTGAAGAACATCGCATCGAACTCGTCGATGCGGTCGAGAAAGCCGCCTCGAGTGCAGCTACCTATCTCATGCAGGTCGAACCGAGTAGCTTCGGTGACAAGATCGTCGCCATCGGCCAGGTGCCTCCACAGTTCGGCGAGCGAGTCGGCGCTCGCGAAGCGCCCGCTCATGCCGATCACGGCGATCGGTCCGCGCTCCCGGTTGCTGGACGGGCTTTCCCGGTGCTCGATCCGAGGTGGCGTGGGTTCGGATGACGGTTCCGGCGCCCCGTTTGTCAGCGAGTCCATTGCCGACAGGGTTTCCTGGGAGCTCTCGGTGTAGACGATGGTGTCCCGGTACTGAGTGAGCAGGTGTGCTGCCAACCGGTCAGCGGTGCTGAAATCGAAGACCACGCTCGTGCGCAGATCCAGCGATAGCGCCTCGTTGAGCTGGTGTACCACCCGGGTCGCCAGGATGGAATCCAGACCGTAGTCGGCGAAGGCCAGTCCGCCTTCGATCTCGGCGACCTCCATCGCCAGCGCGCGGGCGATCGTCTCCCGCACTAGCGCTGGCACGATCTCATCCAAATTCCGTTGCACCCCAGCAGGTTCAAGGATCGGGGTCGCGACCCGACCGGTGATCGAAGCGGCGACGGGCATGGGTGTCGGCCGGGTCAGGTCACCGATCCAGAATCGCTCCTTCGCGAACGGGTACGCCGGCAGCGACACCATCCGGCGCGGACCGTGCTGGTGCAGGCGCTCCCAATCCACCTCGGCACCCGACGCCCACAGCGCTGCGAGCTTGGACAGCTTGCCCGCGCCAATCCAGCGCTGTATCAGCAGGTTCTGCACGTCCTCGTCGTCGATGAGGCCGGCAAGCGGTCCGCTCGCGGTCGCAACGATTCGGTGATGTCCCCGATGGCCCTGTCTGGCAAGCAGACTGGTCCGCAGCGCTGCGGTGGACGACACCGCGACCGCGTACCGCTCGGTCATCGCCTCGCGTCCCATCTGCAGCGTGTAGGCCAGGTCGGCGAGGTCGGTGTCCGGATTGCGGTCGAGGTGGGCCACCAGCCGGTCCATGGACGCGGTGAGCTGCTCGGGAGTCCGTGCCGAGAGGATCACGACTTGCTCGGCGGCACCGTTCGTACCGGAGGTGGGATGACCGGAATACTCCTCGACGATCACGTGTGCGTTCGAACCTCCGGCACCGAACGAGGACACCGCGGCTATCCGCGGGCCGTCCGAGTGCCACGGGCTCAGCTCGCGCTGGACCCGGAACGGGGTCCGTTCGAAGCTGATGTTGGGGTTGAGCTGCTCGGCGTGCAGGCTCGGTACCAGCTGCCGGTGCTCGAGCTGGAGCAAGACCTTGGTCAGCCCGGCGATACCGGCCGCGGCCTCCAGATGCCCGATACCCGACTTGACCGAGCCGATCGCGCAGTACTGCCGGTCCGCGGTGTCCTGTTCGAACGCCGTTGTCAGGCCGGCGATCTCGATCGGGTCGCCCAGTTCGGTGCCGGTGCCGTGCGCCTCGACGTAGCTGACCTGCCGCGCCGACACCCCGGCTCGGTCCAGCGCCTGCCGGACCAGGTCCGCCTGGGCGGCCGGGCTCGGCACCGTGTAGCCGGTGGTGCGGCCACCGTGGTTGACGCTCGAACCGCGGATCACCGCGAGCACCCGGTCCCCGTCGGCAACCGCGCGGGACAGGGGCTTGAGCAGAACGCATCCGACCCCCTCTCCGGGCACGAACCCGTGGCCGCCGCTGCCGAAGCTGCGGCAACGTTCGTCCGGCGAGAGCATGCCGGAGCGGCACAGTTCGACATAGTCCAGTGGGTGTGTGTACAGATTCACGCCGCCGGCGATCGCCGCAGCGCATGCACCGCGTCGCAGCTGTTCACACGCCTCGTGAATCGCGGTCAGGGACGCCGAACACATGGTGTCGATGGTCAGGCTCGGTCCGCACAGGTTCAGCAGGTAGGAGGCACGCGCGCTCAGCGAGGCGAAGGACAGTCCCGGCACCACCGTCTCACCCGACGGCAGCCGCCCCGCGTCGTGGCGCGCATGGCCCACCTTGGTGACGCCCGCGAACACCCCGACTCGGTGACCGTGCGTGCGAGCCAGGCGCGATCTCGTGTAACCGGCGTCCTCAAGCACCTCCCACGCGGTCTGCACGAACAGGCGTTCCTGCGGGTCCATGGCATACGCGTCGCGCGGGGCGATACCGAAGAATCTGGGGTCGAAGCAGGCGAAGTCATCGAGGAATCCGCCCCACTTGCTGTAGCTGCGGCCGGTGGCAACCGCCGTATTGCGGTCGGGTTCGAAGAAGCCGTCCAAGGGCCAGCGGTCGATCTCCCGGACGCAGTCGCGGCCCCCGCTGAGGTTGTCCCAGAACTCCTGCAGGTCGGCAGCCCCTGGGTAGCGACCGCTGCATCCGATGATCGCGATCGGTTCCCCGGTGCTGGCAACCGGCTGCCCGACACCGATGAACCGCTCGCCGGTGGTGGCCGATTGTTGGCGCGCCGGTTCCGGTCGGCGGCCGGCAAGCTGCTGGGCTACCGCCCGCAGG
Source organism: Mycobacterium decipiens (assembly GCF_963853665.1). Lineage (NCBI taxonomy): Bacteria > Bacillati > Actinomycetota > Actinomycetes > Mycobacteriales > Mycobacteriaceae > Mycobacterium > Mycobacterium decipiens. The sequence continues at coordinate 1,813,840 of NZ_OY970459.1, read as the reverse complement.
GTCGGTTGCTCGTAGAAGATCGTCGAGGAGGCGGCCGGATAGGTCTGAGCCAGCTCCCGATTGAGCTGGTGGACCATCACCGAGTCCAGGCCGACGTCGACGAGCGGGCGATCTGGGTCGATCGAGCCCAAAGCGAGTTTGGTGACCTCGGCGAACAGGGTGAGGAGATGGTTGAGGGTGTTCGGGTCGGCAGTGGGCTCGGAACCCTTCTGTGCCGGGACCGTCGCCGCCTGCGCAGGCGTCGCAACCCCCGGGCTTCCGGTCGGTACCCGCTCCCGCGCGCCGTAGTGCACCCACACCTGGTCCGCCCCTGCATTCCAGGCGCCCAGCAGCGCCTCGAATCCCGCTTCCGTGGGCATCGGAGCCAACCCCCGGTCCTGCCACAGATACGCCCGAGTGCTGTCGCTGACCCGCATGCCTCCGTCCGCCCACAGCGGCCACGCGATGCACAGCGTGCGCCCACGGCGTCGTCGCTGGGCGACCCAGGTGTTGCGCACGGCGGCAAACTCGTTCAGGAAGGCGTTAGCCGTCGCATAGTCGGTCTGGCCCGGATTACCGGTGATCCCAGCGCCCGAGGAGAACGTCAGCACGAACTCCAGCGGGCAGCGCTCGGTGGCCCGATCGAGGTGTAAGAGACCGTCCACTTTGGCTGCGAGCACGTCGTCCCACTGCTGGGCGGTCTTAGCCGCGAACAACGAATCGTGTACTACACCAGCGGAATGCACGATCCCGGTGATCTCGCCCGCCTCGGCGACGAGGTGTCGAACCTCTTCCCACCGCGATACATCGGCGCGGATGTACCGGCAGATCGCGCCGGCCTGCCGCAACTCGGCAAGCAAACCCTGCACTCGATCGTCGCTCACCGAGCGCCCGGCGAGAACGATGGTCGGCCGCGCCACGTCGGCGGCAATTCGGCGAGCCGTCGCGGCGCCGATGCCGCCGGCACCGCCGGTGATCAGGTAGACGCCGCCGTCTCGCCAAGGCGTGCCCGACGCTGCGCAATACGAGGCCTCGGCCCAGGTGCGCGTGTACCGGACACCGTCGCGGTAGCAGAGGAGATCGTCTGTAGCACCAGCGTTTTCGGCCACAACAGCGGCCACGTCGACGTCTGTGACACCCTCGACACCGATGATTTGACCGACAATCCGGGGGTTCTCCTTGGTGACGGACCGCAGCAGACCGGCAAGGGCGAGGTTGTCCGTGACCACCTGTACCAACGTGGTGCCATGCCCGGTGTCGAGGCCACGGATGGTCTCCAGTACCTGCCACGAAAGATCACGGAACCGGCTCTCCGGCCGCCGCTTAACCGTGTCGAGGCGGATGGCATCCGGCACGGATCCGTCAACCCCGCACAGGATGATCACACGCCGGTCGTACTGTCCGGTCACGACGACGGGCGTCGGCGTCCACCGCGGAGTCAGCAGCACCGTGCCGGTCTGCGGTTCGGTACCGGGAATCCAGAACCGTTCTCGCGCAAAGGGATAGCCGGGCAGCTGTACACGCCGGGGCGGCTTGCCACCGGCCAACGAGCGCCAATCAACGGCCGACCCACTGATCCACTGCCCGATCGGGTCTGCGCTGACACCACGGTCCCCGGTGGTGACGAACGCCCGCAACCTGTCGACGAGATCGGCACGCGATGAGACGACCCAGCCGACTCGTTCCGCCATCTCCTCGCGGCCGACCTGCAGGCTCCACGCGACGGACCGCAGCGGTACCTGTTCTGGCTTCTCCAGATAGGACAGCAAATCCCGGGCACGGTTGGTCAGCTGCGCTGCGGTGCGTGCCGACAGCGGAATCGCAACGGCCCCGACTTCCTCGTTCTGGTCCTGATCCTGGTCCCGGTGGCCGGGAAGGTATTCCTCGACAACGACATGGGCATTGACGCCACCGAACCCGAAGCTGCTCACCCCGGCACGTCTCGGCGCGACACCACCGTCCCGATCGCGGGGACGCGGCCAGGACTCGTTTTCGGCCACGATATGGAACGGACCACCGTCCAACTCGATGTACGGATTGATCTGCTGGACATGACAAGTCGCGGGCACCACCCCGTGCTTCAGCGCGAGCAACACCTTCAGCAGCCCGGCGATCCCCGCGGCCGATTCCAGGTGACCTATGTTGGTCTTGACCGAACCGAGGCCGCACTTGCCGTCGTTACTGCGCCCCAGCCGCCGGAACGCGGTGCGCAGCGCGCGGACTTCCACCGGATCACCGAGGGCCGTGCCGGTGCCGTGCGTTTCGATATAGCCGATGGTGTCCGGGTCGAGATCACCGAGGGCGGTTGTCACGAGCTCGGCCTGGGCGTCGGCGTTTGGCGCGGTTAGCGAATTGGCCCGGCCACCATGGTTGTACGCACTTCCCCTGAGCACACCCAGAATTGGGTCACCATCGCGCTGGGCCGCCGCCAACGACTTGAGCACGACTACACCCACACCCTCGCCACGCACGTACCCGTTGGCGCTGGCGTCGAAAGTCTTGCACAGGCCGTCTGGGCTGAGCATTCCCGCACGGTGCGCGCTTACGAAGGTGTCCGTGCTGACCAGTACGTTCACCCCGCCCGCAATGGCCATGTCGCAGGCGCCGGACCGGATCGCCTCCATCGCCCGGTGCACCGCCACCAGTGAGCTGGAGCAGGCGGTATCGATTGGTTCGCTCGGGCCACGCACGTCGAGCAGATACGAAATGCGGTTGGCCAGAATCGAATGGGTTGTTCCGGTGGAGGTGAACGCGTCGGGCCGCACGCCCAGCGTGGTGAGCAGGGTCGCGTAGTCGTTGCCCGTCACGCCGATGAACACGCCCGTCGAGGACGGCAGTTCACCCGGTCGGTACGCACTGTCCTCCAGCGCCTGCCACACCGTCTCCAGCGCGAGACGGTGCTGCGGGTCCATCAGCTCGGCCTCGCGCGGCAGGATGCGGAAGAAGTCGGTATCGAAAGCAGCTACGTCGTCTAGTGCTCCGATCCGCTTCGGGAAGTCCTCGGCCTCGATGGTCCTGCGGTGGTGCTCGTCGTACCGGTGCAAAGGGAATGCGGTGACAGAGTCCTTGCCCGCTATCAGGTTTGCCCAGTATTCGTCAAGGTTGCGGGCATCCGGGAACCGGCCCGCCGCCCCGATGACGGCAATCGGGGGGCGCGGATCGGATTCGATACGAACCGGCGCCGGCTCGGCACCAACCGGTTCCGGCGCGACACGAACCGGCTGTGGCCGGACTGCGACGGTGCCACCGTGTTCGTCGGCCAGGTGAGAGCCCAGGGCTTCCAGCGTATTGACCTCGAAGAAGACCGCCGGGCTGATCTCGACACCGAATTGTTCGTGAATCCGTTTTGCGAAAGTCACCAGCGAGATGGAATCGAAGCCGAACTGGTCCAGGCCGGTCCGTGGGTCGATTTCCTCCGGCTCGAACTTGAGGATGTCGGCGGCAATGGATTGCAACGCATCTACCAGCGGGTTGGGCGCTTCCCTAACGGGTGCAACCGGTTTCGTGTTGCCCCTGACCGCACCGATCGCTTCCACACCGGGCTGAGCCCGCATCACTGTTTCCTCGGCAGGAGCTGTCCCGCCGACACCACGCCGCACGCCACCGAGCTCCCCAACGACCTCTCCCCCGCCCGAGACCAGCAAGATCCGGTCGTCCTCGAACACCACGTGCGTCACCGACGAACCAGCCAACACATGGATCTCCCCGACCCGATTGATCGCCATCAGGGTCCAGTCCGGTGCCCCGGCACCCTTGGCCTCCCACTGCACACCCGCAGCGATCGCGGCGAGCACGAACGGCTCGACGGTGACATTGCGCCGGCTATGGTCTTGTTGAAACCCGGGCCGACCAATGCTCAGCACCGTTCGACCGTCCGCCGTGCGAAACACGCCATCGACCGCGCACGATGCCGGCTTGTAGTCGAGCCCGGCCTCGGCCAGCTCGGCCAAGAACTGTTCTGCGGTAAGGACTTTCCGCAGTCCGGCCAGATCGACCCGGCCGGATGGCGCCGTAGCGGCCCGCACGGTGAACTCGACAACCGCCGACCCGTCGTCGGTTCGCACGATGCCGTGACCGTCGGCGAACTCGGTGACAAGCCGCTTGACCGTGGTCCAGTCGATGGGCCGCAGCACGTGCAGGTCGTGGACCGACGCCGCCGCAGCGAAGCCGCTGACCTTCGCGGTGGCCAGCGCGAGGTCGACGGCGAAGGTGGGCACGATGGTGGGCACCTTGTTCACCCGATAGCCGTAGTCCAGCAGATCAGCCAGGTGAACGTCCAGACCGTAGCGAAGACCGCCCACATCGGACTCGTTGCGGCCCAGGAATGCATGCAACCGCTCCCGCATTGTCAGCGGGGCCAACACGGACGGCGCGCCTTCGGTCGGCTCGACCCAACAACGCACCCGCTCGAACGAGTACGCGGGCAACGGCACTCGGCGCGCGGTCGGCAGCTGGTCCCAGTCAACCTTCTGTCCCGCGCCCCAGGCCGTGGCAACCTCATGCGCGGGCAGACCCCGCTCGCCGGCAAGATATCGGTCGATGGCGGCCAACGCGGATGGTTTGTCGGCTGCCACGAATGCCCAACGGTGCGACAGCTCGTTCTTGCCGACACGCAGGGTGAACGCAATATCGGGCAGGTCCGTGTCCGACGCGGTGGTGAGGTAGTCGCGGAAGGACACCAGATACCGGCCCAGCGCGGCTTCGTTCATTGCGGAGAAGACGAACAGCTGCTCGCCGAACGGTTCCCGGCGCACCGGACGTTGCGGATACTCCTCGACGATGATGTGCGAGTTCATCCCGCCGGCGCCGATCGACGTGATTCCGGCGCGCCGGGGATGGGTGACCTGCCGCCCGTTGACCACTGTGACCGTGGGCTGCCAGTCGGCCAGCGACTGCTGCACCCAAAACGGTGTGGCGGCGAAATCAATATCCGGGTTGAGTTCCGCGCTGTGCAGAGACGGCACCAGCTTGCGGTGCCGCAGCTGCAGCAGCACCTTAGTCAAACCGATCATTCCGGCCGCCGCGAGCAGGTGTCCCTGATTGGCCTTGACCGATCCGAGTGCGCAGAACTCGCTGTCCGATGTGTACTTCCGAAACGCCGACGTCAACGCGCGAACCTCGATCGGGTCACCCAGCGCGGTGCCCGAGCCGTGTCCCTCGACGTAGCCGATCGTCCTCGGGTCGACCCCGGCGTCGTCGATCGCCTTCTCGATCGCACGCGCCTGCATGCCCGGACTGGGGACGGTGAACCCGTTGCGGGTCCCGGCGTTTGCTAATGCGGTGCCCTTGATCACGGCGTACACGTGATCGCCGTCGCGCTCGGCATCGATCAGCGGCTTGAGCACGACGGCACCGACGCCCTCACCCAGGATGGTGCCGTCCACGCCGTGACCGAAGCTTCGGATCACGTCGGAGGTACCCGTGGTGAAGTGCTCCTGCGACGAGGTAATCAGGTTGTACGGGTGCAGCATCAGGTTAATGCCGCCGGCGACCACCATCGCGCATTCGCCGGCCCGCAGCATCTGCACGGCCTGGTGCACGCACGTCGAGGAGGCCGAGCACATGGTGTCCAGGAAGATCGACGGCCCGGTCAGACCGTAGAAGTAGGACAACATGTTCGGGATCGTCCCGGTGTAGCTTCCGCTCTGCGGCGCGCCGCGGGTGAGACTGTTCTGGAAGCCGTACAGGTTGTAGTGATTACTCATGGTGCCCACCAGCACACCGACATCACCCTGGTAGCGGCGGTGTATGGTCTCCCTCGAGTAACCGGCGTCCTCCAGTGCCTGCACGCCGACCTGGAGGAACAGGCGCACTTCCGGGGACATCTGTTCGGCCTCGCGCTTGGAGATGCGGAAGTAGCGGGGGTCGAACTTGTCGATATCGCGCAGAAACGTTCCGGTCCGAATCACGCTCTTGCCCAATACGTCCCGGTCGCTGTCATAGATGGCCTCGTGATTCCAGCGGTCGGGGGGGATCTCCTCGAAGGCGTGCCGGCCGTTCTCCAGCAGCTCCCACAGCTCGTCCAGTGTGTCGGCACCGGGGTAACGCCCGGACACGCCGATGATCGCGACGTCATGTCGGTCGGTGCGCTCGGATGCGATGAGCTCGGTTGCGCTGGGCTCCGATGCGCTGGGCTCGCCGCGGGTGGCGAACCGCGTGGCCGGGACTTCGACTCGCGCCGGTGTCGCACCACCGACCTCCGCCGTCGGCTGCCCCGGCTCCCCCAGCACCGCTTCCAGCTGCGCCCGCCGCGACTCCACGAAATGCGCCGCTACGTCCGCGATATTCAGGTATTCGAAGAAGATCGTTTTGGACAGTGGCCCGAACAGCTCCTCCAGCCGCGCGGTCACCTCCTGGATGCTCAGCGACTCGATGCCGTACTCGATGAGATTGGTGGTCGGCTCGATGTGCTCCGGGTCCTGCCGAAGGGCCTCGGCAACGATTCTTTTGAGCAGGTCCTCGGTGCGCTCCAGCAGATCCGCGGTGACGCCGCCCCGCGACGCCACGGGGGTGGGGGCCCGACGCTGCGTGCCGAGGGTGGCCGCGGCACCGTAGGCGACGACGACGTGCGCGGGGGCGTCGGCGAGCAGGCACCGGCCGAAGGTCCGCAATCCATCCTCGGTGGGCAGGGGCACCCACCCGCGCTCGCGACGCATCGACTCGCGGGTGACCGCGTCCACCGTCATCCCGCCGTCGGCCCACAGCGGCCAACTGATGGCGACGGTCTTGCCGTTGCGTTCACCCGCATCAACCAGCGACTGGCGGTGTTGGGCAAACGCATCCAAGAACGCGTTGGCCGCCGAATAGTCGCACTGTCCCGGGTTGCCATAGACACCGGCCACCGAGGAGAACAGCACGAAGAAGTCCAGGGGGAGATCCCGGGTGGCGGCGTCGAGATTGAGTGCGCCGCGGACCTTCGGCGCGGTCACCAGCCGGATGTCGGTGAGGTCCTTGCGCAGCAAGTACTGATCGCGCAGCACACCGGCCGCGTGCACGATGCCATCGATGCGACCGTGCTCTGCCAGGATCGTCTCGACCGCGACTCGCACATCTTCAGCGTCGGAGACATCGACCGGCAGGTAATGCGCGTCGAACCCCTCGGCGCGCAACGACTCGGCAGAGCCGGCCGTAGACCGTCCGCTCAGCACAATCGTCACCCCGGCACGCCCCAGATAGCGGGCAATGCTGCGGCCGACACCCCCCAGGCCACCGGTCACCCAGTACACGCCGCCCGCCCGTAACGCCGGAGCCCGCGGACCGGCGCCGAGCTGCGTCTCGACCGGTTCGAGTACCTGCCGGGTACCGTCGGCGCGGTAGCGGATTTCGGTGTCGGCCAGGTTGTCGGCACACTCTTCACGCACGATCTGCGCGACGCGCGCCGCGGATAGCGAATCCAGTCCGGCAACCCGGACCACACGGCCGGAGACCAGCGGATTTTCCAGAGCGACCGTCCGGAACAGGCCCGCTAGCGGCGCGTGGAAGTACACCGGCGACCGGCCGTCGACCAGCACCACGAACCGGTGCTCCGTCTTGGGAGACGTCGCGAGCAGGCCCTGGACCTCGGCGAACGCCTGATCCACCGCGGCGTCGAGGCCGTCAGCCCGATTCGCCGCCACGATGTCCGGCAGGGTCATGATGTGCGCGGTGCGGGTACCGGCGTCGGTGGTCTCGTCCGTGGTTAGCGGCCGGTCGATCCACCGCGAGGTTGCGGTCGCGACACGCGCACCCGCATCGGTGGTGCGCTGGGCGAGTCCGCGCAGGCTCACGCTGACAACGCCGTCGCGGTCACACAGATCCAGGTCGAATTTGGCCAGCACGCCGGAGCCTTGTTGATTCGAGCTCCGCCGGACCCACACCCAGGTCTCGGCCGGGCAGGGCCGGTACACCTGAAGCTCGTCAAGGGCAAAGGCCAGGGTCGGGCCGCTGGTCTCGCCCATCAGAGCCACCGAAGTTTGGAAGGCGGCATCGAGGACACTCGGCGGCAGCACATAGGCACCGGCCGAAAAGGCCCCGGCAGTCTCGGTGGCCTGGATGCGGGCGATCGCCTGGTCGGAGCCGGAGCCAAGGCGGATCCCACGTAGCGCGCGCATGGCCGACCCGTACTCCAGGCCCTGGCGGTGGAAATCAGCGTAGATCTCGTCGACTTTGCGTACGGTCTGGCAGGACGCGCGCAGCGCGGTCAGGTCCAGCGCGCGTCCCGCTGGTTCTGGCGCCGTAACGATCTCGGCGAACCCCACGCTGTGGGTGGTATTGCCCTGACGAAACTCGATAGCGGTCGAGTCACCGCGGGGCGTCAGTCCGATGTGAATATCGACCGGTTGATCCACGACGATCGGCCGCATCCACGCGATATCGCGCAGCCGGATCGCGCCATCCCGGGTCGCCGCGAACGCCATCGCGGCCCGCGCCATCTCCAGGTAGGCGACCGCGGGCAGCACTCGCTGCCCGCGAATCCGGTGCGCGGCAAGGAAGGGCTCGGATCCGGTGAAGGTGGAGGTGTAGCGCTGTTCGGCCAGGTCGGAGGTGTTGCGGTGGACGAGCGGGTGCAGTGTCGCGATACCCGGCGTCGCGGTGTCGGCGGGCGCGCGGTACCAATGCCGGTCGCGGGCAAATGGATAGGTTGGCAGCCGCACCCGGCGCGCCCCGGGATGCGGCGGCCAATCGGCGGCTCCCCCGCGCACCCAGGCTTCCGCCGCTACCACCACATCGGGCCCGGCCCCGGCGGGGTTGCGCACCTCGCCGTCCACCACGGCGTCCAGTGCCGCGACGAGTTGATCCCGATCCGAAACCACCAGCGCGACCCTGGCAGCCATCGTCTCGCGGCCGACCCGAACCGTGTGAGCGATATCGGCCAGCGACCGGCGTGGCCGCAACGGGTTCTCCGGGGCCAGCAGGTGATCGCGCAGCCGGTCGGCCAGCACCTGCAGCCGTTCCGGATTCTTCGCCGAGAGCGGGATGACATAGATTTTCGGGTTTTCCGGATCTTCCGGATCTTCCGGGACCTCGACCACCGCCGTCGCGCCGACACGTTCCTCAAGACATTCTTCGAGCAGCACGTGGGCGTTGGTCCCGCCGAATCCGAACGAACTGACGCCCGCTCGGCGCGGTACCCCGTCGCCATCCGGCCACGGCTGGGTGTCGCCGACGATGTAGAACGGGCTGCCGTCCAGATCGATCAGCTCGTTCTGGTTCGCGAAGTTCACCGTCGCCGGCAGCACCCCGGCCGCCATCGCACCAATCACCTTCACCACGCCCGCCACGCCCGCGGCCGATTCCAGATGACCGATGTTGGACTTGATCGAGCCGATGCCAATGCTGGCCGGGCGCGGCCGGGTTTTGTGGGCGTTGTGCAGACTCTGGAACGCGCTCTTGAGGCCGATGATCTCGATCGGGTCGCCGACCGGCGTACCCGGCCCATGGGCCTCGATGTAGCTCACGGTGTCAGGCGGAATACCGGCACGGGTGTAGACGTCCTCGATCAGCGCGGCCTGTGCCGTCGGGTTGGTCACGGTCAGTGAGCTGGTCTTACCACCGTGGTTGGTGCCGACGCCCCTGATAACCGCGTACACAGAGTCCTTGTCTACCAATGCCTTTGCCAGCGGCTTGAGCAGCAGGACGGCGCCACCCTCGCCGCGGACGAACCCGTCAGCGGCGTCGTCGAACGCATGCGCCTTCCCCGTGGGCGAGAGCATGCTGGCCTTGCTGAACGCCACAAACAGCTTGGGCGACCAGCACAGGTTCACGCCACCGGCCAGTGCCAGGTCGCAATCGCCGTGGTGCAGGGCGGCGACCGCCTCGTAGATCGAGACTAGGGAGCTGGAGCAGGCGGTGTCGTTGGTGATGCTGGGGCCGTGGAAGTCGAAGAAGTAGGACACGCGATTGGCGACGATCGAATACGCCGTCCCCGTTGGGAAATACGCATCGGTCGGCACGTCGTCACGCTCGATGAGCTCGGCGTAGTCGCCATGACACAGACCCATGAACACGCCGGTGCGGCTGCCCGCCAGTTCGCTAGCCCGATAGCCCGCATCCTCGATGGCCGCCCACGCCAGCTCCAGCGCGAACCGCTGCTGCGGATCCATTGTCTCCGCCTCACGCGGTGAGATATTGAAGAAGGCCGCATCGAAACAATCGGCGCCCTCAATGAACCCGGCCCAGATGCTGTTCGTCTTCTCCTCACCGCTGCGCGGATCGCCGAAATAGCGGTCCGTGGACCACCGTTGCGCGGGCACTTCGGTGATCAGTGAACGCCCGGCCACGAGGTGGTCGAACAACTCCACCAGGGTGTCAGCGCCCGGGAATCGCAGCGCGAGTCCGACGATCGCGATGTCGCCGGCATTCTCGGTATTCATTAGCTTTCCCCCACAAGCTGCATTGCGCAACGGTTGTCCACCCTCACGCGCAAGTTCAGCGCGGCGCCCGACGGCCTACCCGCGTCGATCTCGTCTCCCAGGACAAACTGCTGGTTGAGCACGGCGGTGGTCAACAGGTAGATGAAGGTCTGGTCCTCTTTGGTACTGATCTCCTCGACCGGCGACGACATAATCTTGTCGACCAAGCGACGGGCGAACTTCCGGTCTACACAACCGATTTTGGCCAACTCGCGGTCGGACAACAGCAGTTCCAGGTAGTCCGGGCGGGTGTCGATGAACGCGACGCTGCCCGGCGAGCGGTAGGGCTGCTTAGGGCGGGTGGTAGTCCACTCCGGGAGCTCGGCGCGAAACGCCTTCTTCAGGATGGCCTTCTCGATGTGGCCGTCGTCGTAGCGCAGATTCACCGATACCGCGGCACGCACCACGGCAGGGTCGAGGAACGGGCAGCGGTTCTCGACACCGTGCGCCAGCGCAACCCGCTCACCCTGCGTGGACAATAGGAACCCGGACAGCAGCGTCTTGTACTCCAGCCACTGGGCCTTGTGCACCGCGGACATATCGGCATAGCCGCCAGTACGGTCGACGAGATCGAGCAGATCGGCGAATGGGTCCCGACGCTCGGCCAACAGGCGAGTCGCGAATTGTCCGTTTTGGTAGCGTATTTCATGTGAGAACAGACCCGGCAGCCGCTCGGTGGAGAACTGCTGATAAAAGCTGTACAGGTGCGCCTGGTGCGCGGGCCCGAAGTGCTCCAACTCCGGGTGCAGGGTGGCAATTGTGGTGCGGCGCTCATCGTCGGAGAGATCGTTCCACCGATCGCGCAGCATGGTATCGCGGAATAGCGAATAGCCCAGGAACGCCTCGTCGGAGCCTTCGCCGCTAAGGATCGTCTTGACGCCGGCATCGCGAACATGCCTGGACAGCAGGAACATTGGCACGAAGGAGGTGCGGAACGCGGGAACTTCGGCGTGATAGACGGCGGCCGGGAAGTTGTCGGTGATGTCCGAGCTGGTGATCGGGACGGTGGAATGCAGAGTACGCAGGTGCTTCGCGACCAGCTGCTGGCTTTCAGACTCGTCAAAGGCCTTGTCCTGGAATGCTACCGAGAACGTGCGAACCTGATGTGTACAGAGCTGGGTGGCCAGCCAACTCACCACCGACGAATCCAGCCCGCCACTGAGATACACTCCGACCTCGACGTCGGCACGCAGGCGCATTTTCACACTGGTGCGTAGAGTTTCCCGGACGAAATCGATCGCTTCGGACTCGGTACCCTCGAAACCCGGCACGTCGAAGGTGAGCTCGGCGTAGGCGCGTAATGAGCGACCGCCTGTGCGCAGCGTCAGCACGCAGCCCATCGGCACCTGGCGGATGCCCCGAAACGGGGTACGGTCGGGCAGCGGCGTCCATGTGGCGTAGATGGTGGCCAGCTCCCTGGGGTCCAACTCGAAACGAAAGCCGGGAAAGGCACGAAACGCCTTCATCTCGGAGGCGAATAGGAAGTCACCCCCGCCGTCGGCGTAAAACAGCGGACGCTTGCCGTAGCGGTCTCGGGCCAGGACGAGATCGCCGGTCACCGCATCCCTGATGGCAACCGCAAAAGCGCCATTGAAGCGCGCGAAACAGTCTGTCCCCCACTGGATCCACGCTTGGAGCACCACTTCCGTGTCGGAATGGTTAGTACAGAACGGACGTCCGAGCCGTTCCAGCTCCGCGCGCAGTTCGATGTGATTGTAGATCTCGCCGTTGAAGCAGATCCAGTACCGCTGCGACGGATCAGACATGGGCTGTGCGCCGTCGGCGAGATCGACGATGGCCAGTCGTACCGTTCCCATCGCGATGCCGTCGTCCAGGTAATAGCCGGCCTCGTCCGGTCCGCGATGACTAATGTTCGACAGCATTGAGGTGAGTACCCCGGCGGTGGCACCGGGGTCCAGTGAGGACGAGATGAAGCCAGCCAATCCACACATGATCCGCCCTCCTATTACGCGGCGATCTTTCTGTCGACAAATTCTTCGATCGCGGTTAGCGATACCAGGACGTTCTTGAGAACGTCCTCCATATCAATTTTGATGGCGTATTCCGATTCCAGAAACTTCATCAACTTGATATAACCGAAGGAGTCGATAACGCCTACCTTGAATAGGTCGGTATCCCCGGTGATCTCGTCATCGAACTCGAAGAGAAAGCGGTCTTCGAGGTACCGCTGAATCGGACTCGTACTCCGTGCCATGTGTCACACTCCAGCCTTGATCTTATATACCATTTGCGTGAGGACTAAACCGCCGATTTCGATAAATTCCATTTCGTTGTCGCTATCGAGCAGGGAACCGACACTCTCGGTCCAGCGCACCGGCATCACCAGCTGTTCGGCGAGCAGGTGGGGCAGCTGCCCCGGCTCATAAGGCCGACCGGTAACATTCGAAATGACCGGTATCGTGGGTTCGGCGAAACTGAACTGGGTCAGGAATTCAGCGAACCGCAGCTGAGCCGGTTTCATGTATCGAGAGTGAAACGGCGCACTCACTTTGAGTGGCACGAAACGGATTTCCCTGTCCTTCAGGCAGGCGTGCGCCAAGGTCAGTACGGGCCGTGTGGCCGCGATAACGACTTGTGAGCGGGTGTTGAAACCGGCAATATCGACGCCGTCGACACCTTCGTCGGCGAAGATTTCCAGCAATTCGTTCGGCGGTACATTCATCACGGCGGTCATGCCTCCGTCGGAAGCCGCCGCCATTAATTCACCACGCTTGGCGACCAGTCGCAGTCCCATTTCAAAATCGAAGACACCCGCCGCAAGTAGAGCATTATACTCGCCCAGGCTATGCCCCATATAGAAATCCGCTGGCGGGTCCTCACGATGAATCCGCTCGAAACTGCTCAGTGCGTTGACGACATAGAGTGCTGGCTGCGTGTATTCGGTGCGGGCCAACAATTCATTTCGGTCTTCGGTGCACAAAGAAATCAGATCGTAGCCCAGCACGTCCGACGCGAACTGCACAAGCCCCGGATAGCGCCCGAAAACGTCGACTCCCATACCCTTTTCTTGACTTCCCTGACCCGCAAACATGACCGTCAGCACGGCGGTCCTGCCTCATGGGACAACCTCGGCGCTGAGCAGTCAAACTTGCCATCCCGATTCGCGACAGCAGCTACGCTGCCGGTACAGCGCGAACTTGGGTATCGCACAATCGAATTCACATCGTCGGGGACCGCCACCATCGATCCAAGAACATCCAAGAATGCTTTCCCACGATTACTGATGGCCAAATCGGGCAGCATGGCCACACCGAGGCACGAAGCAGGCAAATCTTCAGCGATCTCGACTTCTCGAACCTTACCGCCTCCCAGAGTCGTGGCATTCGAAGCGCGTTGATACATCAATGAGAATCCGGAACCGGCGGCCACGAGACCGCGCATGGTTTCGATACTGGTCGTCGTGATTAGTTGGGGCATCTCGACCTCGGCGTGGGCGAACAAGTTCTCAAAATGGTGAAGGACGCCCGGCGTATTCAAGGTGACAAGTGGCCGAGAGGCCAACTCCGCCAAACCGATCGAGCCGACATCTCCGCACGGGTCATCATGAGGCAATAGGCCATAAATGGGCAGCTCGACCAGTGGGCGGAACCTAGAATCTCCGGACAAAAATTCGTACGTCACCACCAGTTCACAGCGGCCATCTTGCAGAAATTTCAACAGGCGATCCGCGGACCCCTCGTGGATATTCAGTTGAAGCGCCATATGACGCTCTTTGATCACGTTACAAACCACCGGTAACAGAAATGGCGCGATCGAAAAAAAGCATCCAACGTCGAGCGGTCCGGCGGTATCACCCGCCAGGGCAACGCTTTGCGCCTTCAGTATCCTGGCCTGCCCCAATAATGTGCGCGCTTCTTGCAACAAGTGTCGGCCGCTCGGAGTTAGCGCAACCCCGCGGGCGTGTCGACGAACAAAGAGGTGCACACCTAGCTCACGTTCCAGCCTCATCAGCGCCGACGAAACTGTTGACTGCGATACGTATAGCTTCTCCGCCGCCTCGGATATATTCCCAAGCTCGGCCGATACGACAAAGTATCGCAGTTGCGTCAGGCTAAAACCTAAATTGTCGATCATAACAATGCTAAGCGTCCCGAAACTACCGGAGTCGAAAGCCCGCGCTAAGCACATACACTTCGACACCACCAAACCATGGATCAACTTCGGAATTCGATCTCGCGGTAGCGTGGCACCTGGTTGAAGTCAAACGAGTGCTGAGTCTATTGCGCCGGCTTTGGAGCCGGGGCTGCGGCGAACTACTAACCACATTCTGGTGGACACCATTATGCAAACTACTTCGCGCGCGGCGACTTAACAAAGCACTTATCAGCGGCGCCGCAACAGCTTGCGCGCCCGCCAACCGAGCGGCCAGCGCTGCCACCGCCGCACTGGCCACCGCCAAGCCTTCAGACACCACGCGCAACCTCACTGTCGATATCCCTTTCAAGCGTTGCGCCGACCTGCGCGGCCCAACGCTGATGCCGAATCATGGAGCAACACAACGCAAATGCTCCGGAATATACATCTCACGGAGTGTTGTAGTTGTCAACTATCAACTGGTGCAACACATTACGGCTACGTAGGTATAGGCGACGGTTCCGTAGGTTTCGGTTCCATCTCGTTCACTTGGGTAGCTGGTAGGACCGGTCCCCGGCCCGGTCCACGGCGCGGTGCGGCCGCCCATCCGACAACCAGCTGGTGGCGGCTGTACTGGGCATACCCGCGTTGGTTGCCCCAGGAGCCGGGCTTTGAGCCAGGCGATCTGGGCGCCCAGGCCCTCGAGCGGGGTTGCGTTGCTCGGCCGCCGGCGGCGTTGCCGATCGCGATCGGCGCACTGCGCGCGCCGACCAAGATCAGGGTCCTGGTCCACGGCGCGGCACTGCAGCGCTGCCCCGCTCGATGAATAAACGTGTTCAAGATCACTCGGGGTCGCGTGTTCGAGCGGGTGCGCGGCTTACGCAGGGGCGGGCCATAATTGGCGCGCACGCGGCGGAAGGTGTCCGGTGCACCGGATGCCCGCCCGATGGCTGATCACCAGGGTTCCAGTGTCGCGGCGGCGCGCCCGCCAGCGGCGCACCCGCTCATCGGAGTCCCGCCACAGCGCACCCGCCCGGTTGTCGGTGAACGACCACGACGCGTCGTCGAACGTTTGCGGTCCAGCTCGTTGCCCCCGGCTGCGACGCCGAAGCGGCTTGCTCGACCCTACGGTTCCCGATCACCGCTGACACATACCCCTCACCCGCCGCCTCGTTCTTCACCCGCATCTCTGCGGCGAGGTCAGACGCAAAGCATGACTACGCAACCTACGCATCTAGGCTTAGATGACTTGTGGCGTTGTCAGCGGAGGTGCTCGTGTGAAATCCAGCGACATCAGGATCCGTGAAGCCAAGCCGGGCGATTTCGCCAAGGTCGCCGAGATGCACTATCCGATTTGGCGACAATCGTGGAGCGGAATACTGGAAGCGCATTTGCTCGACATGCTCGGTCCACCCAACCGCTGGATCACCGAGTTCTACCCACAAGCCCTCAACCGCCGTGGCTGGTCTATGTGGATCGCCGAGTCCGGTGGCAAGACACTCGGCATGACCATGTTTGGGCCGGACGTTGCGGATCCCAATCACATTCAAATCGACGCACTCTACATTGCCGAAGAATGCCAACGGCACGGCCTCGGTGGCCGACTGCTCAACCAAGCTGTGCGCTCAAATCCATCCGACAACGTGATCTTGTGGTGCGCAGAGAAGAATGGCAAAGCGCGTCGCTTCTACGAGAAGAAGAACTTCCAAGTCGACGGCCGCACCTTCACGTGGAAACCACTGCCTGGGGTGAACGTGGACCACGTGGGCTACACCCTGTATCGGTCGGCACGTCCAGGCTGACCGTCAGGCGTCGATGACGACCCGGCCAGTCGTCGCCCGCGATACGCAGACAAGCATCTCGTCGTCGCCCTCGGCCGTGCGGCCACGACGGTCGACCTGCCCGGCAACCACCTTGACCTTACAAGTCCCGCAGAACCCCTGCTGGCAGGAGTACGGGGTGGTCGGATCCCGGTCGAGCATGACGGCCAGGGCCGACCGATTCGCCGGAATGCGCAGCACGCGTCCAGACCGCCCGAGTTCCAGCTCGAACGGAACGCCGTCGACGACCGGCGGCGCGCTGAATCGCTCGTAGTGCAGTGGCGCGTTGGCATGTTCGTCGCGAGCCACGCGCACCGCTTCCAGCATGGGAGCCGGTCCGCACACGTAAACGGCCGTCGCCGGCCCAGCGCCGGCCAGCAGCTCGTCGACGGTTGCGAAACGCCCGTGCTCGTCGTCGGCCCATACCGTCACCCGTCCGGGCGCCACCGACACCACCTCGTCCAGGAACGGCATGTACTCGCGGCTGCGACCGGCATAGATTGCGTGCCAGTCGATTCCGCGCCGGGCAGCCATCTGAATCATCGGCAGAATCGGCGTCACCCCGATGCCACCAATCACGAAAAGCACGTCCTGCTCGGCCGCCCCGACGTAGAACGCGTTGCGGGGCCCTTCGAACACTAGGGAGTCGCCGACGTCGAAGGCTTCATGCATCTCGATCGAACCGCCGCCGCCGTCGGCGATCCTGCGCACGGCAATGCGGTAGTCCGTGCGTCGCCCGGGCGCACCGCACAGCGAGTACTGTCGGCGCCGGCCCGAAGGCAGCTGGACGTCGATGTGCCCACCGGGCGACCAGGACGGGAGCAGTCCGCCATCGGGGTCGGCCAACGTCAACGCCACCACGTCGGGGGCGACCAGCTCGCGCTCGGTAACCACCGCCAAGTTGGTGCGGCGCACCGGCAGCACCCGTGACGGCTTCCACCGCGACGCCGAGGCAAATCCTCCCAATAGCAATCGAACACCCCACAGCGCCGTGAAAAAGCTGTCCCGGCCGCGGCGACCGTAAAGATCGGCGGGCCTACTGGTCCAGCTGCTCTCCGGCACAGCAAAACTCCCGAAGAATGGCTTAGTGCGACGCGCGAGCGGCGGGCGAGACGGCCAGGTAGTCGACGGCCGCCCCCAGCCCGCCCAGCTGGGACGGGTGAAAACCTGGCTTGTAGTAGTCCCCGACTACCCGTGCCAGCCGTGGCAGCCCGGGCACCAACCCACGACGCGCCGCCGTGAAGTAGTCCCGGTAGCGCGGCTTCGTGCCCGGCGGCAAGCACGGATCCGCCGAGTACAGGAACCGCACGCCGCGAATCCACAACAGCAACATCACCGGGGTGACGGCCAGTTGAGCGCGCACCCGCCGCCAGTACCCGGCCCGCAGATGCTTCATGGTGTCGAAGGCCACCGCCTTGTGCTCGACTTCTTCCGCGCCGTGCCACCGGAGCAGGTCGAGCATCGTCGGGTCGGTGCCGACGACGTCCAGCTGCGGGGAGTTCAGGATCCACTCCCCCAACACGGCCGTGTAGTGCTCGATTGCCGAGATGAACGAAACCTGCTCCAACAGCCAGCTGTGTTGTCGGCGCACGCTGCGCCGAGGTTTGTCCCCCAGCAGCTTCTCGAATAGCCACCTGATCTGGTCGATAAACGGCGTCAAGTCGACGCCCCGCGCTGCAAAGTGATCGAGCACTCCGGAATGGGCTTGGGAATGCATCGCCTCCTGGCCGATGAATCCCTGGACATCCAGCCGCAGCTGGTCGTCCTTGATCAGCGGCAGCGCCTTCTTGAACACCTCGACGAAAAACTCCTCGCCCGCCGGCAACAGCAGGTGTAAGACGTTGAGGACGTGGGTGGCCATCGGCTCGTTGGGAACATAGTGAAACGGCAGGTTTGTCCAGTCGAACTCGACACGTCGCGCCTCGAGCACCAGCCGCTCGTGGTCGATCGCCATGTCATGTTGTCCCGCTGCCTGGTCATCAACGGCGAACATCGTGCCCCCTTGCCTCGGCGGTTTACACATGTCCAACAAATGTCGTCTAGGTGGACATGATGTGCGGATAAGTATAGTTGCCGCACGCCGGACGAGTTCGCGCTATCCGGCCTCAGCGCGTTGCTTGAGACGCTGCAGGGTGAGCCGGATGTGCTCGGTATTGGCGGCCGTACGATCGGTCACGCCGGTAGCCTTGCCGGCGATCCTGCGGAACCAGCCGGGCCGCCGGTCCCAGGTGCTCTCGGTGACCCGACAACCGCCGCCGGCGGCGACGATGTCGTACTGCCAGCGCGCGATCGGAACCAGGCTGTGTCGGACCTCGAACGCAAACACCCGACCCGGCTCTGCGTCGGTGACCGTGCACTTCGTGCTCCAGCGCTTGCTGCCGTTTTTGTTGTGACCAATGAACACCGCCCCAGTGCGAACAGCGTCACCATTACGCAACTCCATCGCCACTGCCTCCTGGGCCAGCGAGGCCAGCATCGGCAGGTCGGTGATGAGCCGATAAACCAAGTCGGGACTCGCGTCGATCTCGATGGTTGCCGTCACACAAGGCCCGGCGATCTTAGTCATCCGATGATCATAGTTAGCCCGACCGGGCTGAAATGGGCGCTGCGCCGCGGAGGTGCTCGAAGATCAGGGACGTCTGGGTGCCCGCGACGTCCGCGTCGGCGTTGAGGTTTTCGACCACGAACGAACGCAGATCCTCGGTGTCGCGGGCGGCGACGTGCAAGATGAAATCGTCGGCGCCGGCCAGAAAATACACGTCCATCACTTGTCGCTTGCGGCGGATCTGCCCGATGAAGCTGCGGATTTTCCCACGGGCGTTGGACTGCAGGTTGACCGAGATCATCGCCTGTAGCGGCATACCCACCGCAACCGGGTCGATGTCGGTATAAAACCCGCGGATCACGCCCAGGTCTAGCAACCGCCGAACCCGGCCGTGACACGTCGACGGAGCGATCCCGACCGTCTCCGCCAGCGCGTTGTTGGCGATCCGGGCATCCGCATGCAGCAGGCTCAGGATTCTGCGGTCCACTTCATCAAGATCAGCGAGCCGAACATCCTTCGGCGGGTCGGCCCGGCGAGACTTTTGTTCCGTCTGATTCTCACGCATACGACCCCTAGGCAGAATTATCGTCAGCGTTCTTGCAGGCCAATCGAACTTTCTTCACACTGAAGCCTACAACACGGAGAGGAGCAATCATGCGCGTCGGCGTTCCGACCGAGATTAAGAACAACGAATATCGGGTGGCCATCACCCCGGCCGGCGTCGCCGAACTCACGCGCCGTGGCCATGAGGTGCTCATCCAGGCGGGTGCCGGAGAAGGCTCGGCGATCACCGACGCTGATTTCAAGGCGGCGGGCGCGCAACTGATCGACACCGCCGACCAGGTGTGGGCCAGTGCTGACTTGCTACTCAAGGTCAAGGAACCGATAGCCGCCGAATACGGCCGGCTGCGCCGTGGGCAGATCTTGTTCACGTACCTGCATTTGGCCGCATCTCGTGCTTGCACCGACGCGTTATTGGATTCCGGCACAACGTCAATCGCCTACGAGACCGTCCAGACCGCCGACGGCGCATTGCCGTTGCTGGCCCCAATGAGTGAAGTCGCCGGTCGACTCTCCGCTCAGGTTGGCGCCTACCATCTGATGCGAACCCAAGGCGGCCGCGGTGTGCTGATGGGCGGGGTACCCGGGGTCGAACCGGCCGACGTCGTGGTAATCGGCGCCGGTACCGCCGGGTACAACGCCGCCCGCGTCGCCAATGGCATGGGGGCGACCGTCACTGTTCTGGACATCAACATCAACAAACTTCGGCAACTCGACGCGGAGTTCGGCGGCCGGATCCAGACCCGCTACTCGTCGACCTACGAGCTCGAGGGCGCCGTCAAACGCGCCGACCTGGTGATCGGGGCCGTTCTGGTACCGGGTGCCAAGGCGCCCAAGGTGATCTCGAATTCACTTGTCGCGCATATGAAACCAGGTGCGGTACTGGTGGACATATCCATCGACCAGGGCGGCTGCTTCGAAGACTCGCACCCGACCACCTACGATCACCCGACCTTTGCGGTGCACGACACGCTGTTCTACTGCGTGGCGAACATGCCCGGCGCGGTGCCGAAGACGTCGACGTCCGCGCTGACCAACGCGACGATGCCCTATGTGCTCGAACTCGCCGACCAGGGCTGGCGCGTGGCGTGCCGGTCGAATCCGGCGCTGGCCAAAGGTCTTTCGACGCATAGCGGAGCACTGCTGTCCGAACAGGTGGCCACCGACCTGGGTGTGCCGTACACCGATCCGGCGAGCGTGCTGGCCTGAGATCCCTTTATCGATGGCGCGAGCGTAACGTCGCTGCGAGTCCGCGAAGGAACTTTCGCAGCGGCGTTACGCTGAGCGCACGTCGGGGGTAAGGGTAGCGATGATGTCGGCCACGGGCCCCGGTTCGGCTTTCCGGTACGCCGAACCCGCCCAGAGGTTTATTCCGTGCGGGTCGTCCGCCTCGATCGCCGCCGTCCGTATCGGCTTCGTCATCTGGTGGACCTCCGGATAGCCCAGCGGCGCCACGTGGTCGAGCAGACGGGTGAAGTTGTTGGCCAGGCCCCGCGCATACCTGCCCGAGAACGCGCGAGTGACCAGGGTGGCGTCGAACTCTGGATTCTTCAGCGCAGTCCGGTGCGCGGCATTGGTTCCGGCTTCGTCGCTGAGCAGCAGCGCGGTACCGACCTGCGCGGCGATCGCTCCGCTACGCAGCACGGCGGCTACGTCCTCAGCGGTGCCCAGGCCGCCCGCTGCGATGAGCGGGACGTCGTGCGCGCTGCTGATGCGGTCGAGGAGTTGGTGCAGCGACACCGAACCGGGTTCCATGTCCGGCGCGAACGTACCGCGGTGCCCGCCGGCATCGGGGCCCTGGACCACGAGGCTGTCCGCGCCCGCGGCGATGGCCACGCCGGCCTCGTAGGCCGATGTCACGGTGATCGATACCAACAGGCCCAGCGCGCTCAATCGACGAACGACGTCCGGCGGCGGCGCGCCGAAGGTGAACGACACCACCTCGGGGCGCATATCGGCCACCACCTCGAGCTTGTGCTCCCAATCGTCGTCGTCACCATAGACTGGCTGACCCACCTCGGTGTGGTAGTACTCGGCGACCTCTTCGAGCTCATCTGCGTAGTACTCCAGCTGCACCCAGTCGGCGACGCTGGGTTGGGGCACAAACAAATTGACTCCGATTGGGCCTGTCGTCCCGGCGCGCGCGGCGGCGACATCGTCGGCGAACCGCTCCGCACTCACATAGCCGCCCGCAACGAAACCAAGACCGCCCGCGTTCGAAACCGCCGCGGCCAGGGCAGGGGTGCTCGGACCGCCGGCCATCGGGGCGCCGACGATCGGCACCGCGAGGTCCCAGAAGCCCAATACCATCGCGTTAATTTACCATCGCTCGAAGTTGTTGCGGCAGCGATCGTTTCGAGACGTACGGACCGAGAACTGCGGCACCGTAACGCTGACTCAGCACACGCCGGGCCACCGCGTTGACCTCGTCAAGGGTGACCTGCTCGATTTGCTGCAGGGTGTGCTCGATGGTGCGGTGCTTGCCGTAGTTCAACTCGCTGCGACCGAGCCGGCTCATGCGCGAGCTGGAATCCTCCAGCCCGAGCACCAGCCCACCTCGCAACGATCCCTTGGCGATGCGGCATTCCGCCTCGCTGATGCCGTCACGTGCCACTGAATCCAGCACATCGGCGGTCACCCGCATGACGTCGGCGAAACGCTCGGGCAGGCACGCGGCGTACACCGAAAGCGCGCCGCTGTCGGCGAACAGATCCAGCGCGGAGTAGACCGAGTAGGCCAGCCCGCGGGCCTCGCGGACCTCCTGGAACAGCCGAGAACTCAGGCCGCCGCCGAGCGCGGTGTGCAGCACCGACAGCGCCCAGCGATGCCCCCAGCCGCGCCCGGGCGTGCGTATACCTAACGACACGTGGGTTTGTTCGGCGTCCCGGTTGCTCAGCGTCAACCCGGGGCTGCCATTGACCCGGCCGGTGCCCTTGCGCGGCGCAACGGGCCGGCGCCCTCGGACCAACCGGGACCGGAAGTGCTCGCGCACCAACGCGAGCACCTCGTCGTGGTCCACGTTCCCGGCGGCCGCGACAACCATCCGCTCCGGGGTATAGCGCCGCAGGTGAAACGAGTGCAGTTGAGCCCGCGTCATCGCCGACACGGACTGCGCGCTGCCGATCACCGGGCGACCGACCGGGTGGTCACCGAACAACGCCGCCAGGAACATGTCCGCCAGGGCGTCTTCGGGGTCGTCGTCGCGCATCGCGATCTCCTCGAGGACGACGTCCCGTTCCAGCTCGACATCGGCGGCCGCACAGCGCCCGTTGAGTACCACATCGGCCACCAGGTCGACGGCCAGCGTCAGGTCGCTGTCGAGCACATGCGCGTAGTAGCAGGTGTGCTCCTTGGCGGTGAACGCATTCAGCTCCCCGCCAACGGCGTCCATCGCCTGCGCGATGTCCACCGCAGAGCGGGTCGGCGTCGACTTGAACAGCAGATGCTCGAGGAAGTGCGCCGCCCCGGCCACCGTGGCACCCTCGTCGCGCGATCCCACCCCGACCCAGACCCCAACCGATGCCGAGCGCACCGCGGGCAGGTATTCAGTGACCACCCGCAGGCCACCGGGCAAGATCGTGCGGCGTAGGGCCCCGGCCGCCCGCGGGTCAGGTGCTGGCCGTCGCGGCATCGGCTGGCGCTGCGGGGGCTTCGGCGACCGAGCTGTCGTCCTCAGCCACCAGGACCAGAGAGATCTTGCCCCGCTTGTCGATGTCGGCGATCTCCACTCGGAGCTTGTCACCGACGTTAACGACGTCCTCGACCCTAGCGATGCGCTTGCCCTTGCCGAGCTTGGAGATGTGCACCAGACCGTCACGCCCGGGCAGCAGCGACACGAATGCACCGAAATCGGTGGTCTTGACCACCGTTCCGAGGAATCGTTCACCCACCGTCGGCAGCTGCGGGTTGGCGATCGCGTTGATCTTGTCGATCGCGGCCTGCGCGGACGGCCCGTCGGTGGCACCGACGAACACGGTGCCATCGTCTTCGATGGAGATCTGCGCGCCGGTCTCCTCGGTGATGGCATTGATCACTTTGCCCTTGGGCCCGATGACCTCACCGATCTTGTCGACCGGAACCTTGATGGTGGTCACCCGCGGCGCGAACGGGCTCATCTCGTCGGGTGAGTCGATGGCCTCGGCCATCACCTCCAGGATGGTGAGGCGGGCATCCTTGGCCTGGGCGAGGGCACCCGCTAGGACCTTTGACGGGATCCCGTCGAGTTTGGTGTCCAGCTGCAGCGCGGTGACGAAGTCCTTGGTCCCGGCGACCTTGAAGTCCATATCACCGAACGCGTCTTCGGCGCCCAGGATGTCGGTCAGGGTCACAAAACGACGCTCAGCGGCTCCGCCTTCCACCTGCACATCATCGGAGACCAATCCCATCGCGATGCCGGCCACCGGCGCCTTCAGCGGTACGCCGGCGTTGAGCAGCGCCAGCGTGGACGCGCACACCGACCCCATCGAGGTTGATCCGTTGGAACCCAACGCTTCGGACACCTGGCGGATGGCGTACGGGAACTCCTCGACGCTCGGCAGCACCGGGATCAGGGCGCGCTCGGCCAGCGCACCATGCCCGATCTCACGCCGTTTGGGCGAGCCGACCCGGCCGGTCTCGCCGGTGGAGAACGGCGGGAAGTTGTAGTGGTGCATGTACCGTTTCGATGTCTCCGGTCCCAGCGAGTCGATCTGCTGGGCCATCTTGACCATGTCGAGCGTGGTCACGCCCAGGATCTGGGTTTCGCCGCGCTCGAACAGCGCGCTACCGTGCGCGCGGGGAACCACGGCGACCTCGGCCGACAATTCGCGGATGTCGGTGATGCCGCGACCGTCGATGCGGAAATGGTCGGTGAGGATGCGCTGGCGAACCAGGTTCTTGGTCAAAGCGCGGAACGCGGCACCAACCTCTTTTTCCCGGCCCTCGTAGGTCTCGGCCAGCCGTTCGACAACCTGAGCCTTGATTTCGTCGATGCGCTGATCGCGTTCGGCCTTGCCGCCGATGGTCAACGCGGCGGCCAGCTCGTCGGTGGCCACCGAGGACACCGAGTAGTACACGTCGTCGCCGTAGTCGGGGAACACCGGGTATTCACCGGTCGGTTTCGCGGCAAGATCGGCCAGCTCTTGCTGCGCGGTGCACAGCGCGGAGATGAACGGCTTGGCCGCCTCCAGGCCCGCCGCCACCACGCTTTCCGTCGGCGCCTGGGCGCCGCCTTCGACGAGCTCGATGACATTTTCGGTGGCCTCGGCTTCGACCATCATGATGGCGACATCACCATCGACAATGCGGCCGGCCACCACCATGTCGAATACGGCGCTCTCGATCTGTTCGACGGTGGGGAAGCCAACCCAGGTGCCGTCGATGAGCGCAACCCGCACCCCCCCGATCGGGCCGGAGAACGGCAGACCGCCCAGCTGGGTGGACGCCGATGCCGCGTTGATCGCCAGCACGTCGTACAGATCACCTGGATCCAGGCTCAGAATCGTCACCACGATTTGGATCTCGTTGCGCAGCCCGTCGACGAACGACGGGCGCAGCGGACGGTCGATCAGCCGGCAGGTCAGGATCGCGTCGGTGGACGGTCGGCCCTCGCGACGGAAGAACGAACCGGGGATGCGACCGGCGGCATACATCCGCTCCTCGACGTCGACCGTGAGCGGAAAGAAGTCGAAGTGTTCTTTGGGGTTCTTGCTGGCGGTGGTCGCCGACAGCAGCATGTTGTCGTCGTCGAGGTAGGCGACCACCGCACCGGCGGCCTGCAAGGCCAATCGGCCGGTCTCGAAGCGGATGGTCCGGGTGCCGAAGCTCCCGTTGTCGATGGTGGCTGTCGCCTCGAATACGCCTTCTTCAATTTCAGCTGCAGACATGACGTCCGTGCGGCCTCTCTGGGTCATTCACCTGTTTCGCGTCGTCACGCGCGCAACCCGGTGGGTTCGCAGTACGACTCACGGGCCCCGCAGGGCCTGCGAGCCGCCCCTGAGAGCTTCCCAAAGAGCAAGCCTGAATGCGGCTACGGCCATCGATCGAAGCGGCCGACCTGCCCCAGATCCGGGGAGCCCGGCAGCCACTACCGAAGACCGCCCGATACAGGCCGGGCTGCTCCCGTCGTGACTCGCTGGAACGGTACGCGCGGATCTGCGCGAACCGCACCATTTGCTGGGCCGAACCGGCCCAGAACGTCCTCACTCTACACGGGCGGCCGGCGGTATTTGGCAGAACCCGATTTGTCGAGCTCTGCTGCGCGTCAGGGCCGCGGGCCGCTGGTGACGTCCTCGACGCACACCGCGAATCGCCGCTGGGCGTAGACGTAGCCCACGCCGCTGGCGCACTGGTCGACGCTCACCGGTGCATCGAGGTCTCTCAGGATCTGGGTGGCCCGCTGCCGGTGCGGCACCGAGGCATCGTCGCAGTCCACCCGAAACGGGTCGGTGTTGTGGGCGGGGTCGACGCTCATGCAACCGCCAATCACCCAGTCGATGTCCAGGCAGACGGTGTTGGTCGAGCCGTTGAACCCGTTACGCAACGAATAGGTGGAATCGACGTCGGCCGGGCATTGGGCGCGGTCCGCCCCCGAGTTCAAGACGGCAACGACCTTGAAGTTGGACGCCGCGCTCCCGCACTCCGCCTTGGTTGCCTGCGGCCGGTCCGGCGTGCCGCCGAGTTTGACACAGTCTCCCACCTTGAGTTCGGTGATGTTGGTCGGTGAGGAGCACCCCGTCAATGCCGCGCACGCCGCGACGGCGATGGACGCGAACAAGGCCGTGGTCGCGGCGGCGAGCCAGGCGCGCATCGCGGCCGCGAGTCAGCGACGCAGGCCCAGCCGCTCGATGAGTGAGCGATACCGCTCCACATCGATCTGGGAGATGTACTTGATCAGCCGGCGCCGCCGGCCCACCAGCAGCAGCAGCCCTCGCCGCGAGTGATGGTCATGCTTATGCACCTTGAGGTGCTCGGTGAGGTCCGCGATCCGCTTGGTCAGCAACGCGATCTGTGCTTCCGGGGATCCGGTATCGGTCTCATGCAGGCCGTAGGAGCCCAGAATCTCCTTTTTCTGCTCGGCTGTCAGCGCCACGAAATATCTCCATCAGTGGGTCCGCGATCATGGATTTCAGGGCACGGCCACCGCGAACCGCAGCGCGCGCCGATGTCGTCGGGAAGTCTATCAGCGGGTTGACCGCCGGACGCAAATCCCTGGCCGGCCCGTCTCCTAGCGGCGCTGCCATGCTGCTGCCAGGTTGTCGTCGCTAGCCCGCCGACAACACGGCCCGCGCCCGCTCGGAGTCGACACCCATCGCGGCGACGAGTTCGCGCACCGATTCGAACTTCTTCTGGCCGCGAATGCGCCCGACGAAGTCCAGAGCCACATGCTGGCCGTACAGGTCGGCGGTGGTGTCGAGCACGAACGCCTCGACGGTGCGGGTGCGTCCGGAGAAGGTGGGGTTGGTCCCGACCGACACCGCGGCCTGGTAGCGCTCACCCGGGACGACAGTGCCGGCCACCGGTCCGTGCCCGAGCACCGTGAACCAGGCCGCGTACACACCATCGGCCGGAATCGCCGAATACATCGGCGGCGCCACGTTCGCGGTGGGAAAACCCAGTTCGGCGCCCCGCCCCTCACCGCGGACCACTACACCCTCGACCCGATGCGGTCGGCCCAGACCTTCCGTGGCCGCCATCATGTCGCCGGCGTCCACGCAGGACCGGATGTAGGTGGAGGAGAACGTCACGGTCTCGTTGCTGTGGTGCTCGGACACCAGCGACATCGACTCCACCGCGAACCCGAACCGCTCGCCGGCCCAACGCAGCGTGTCGACGTTGCCGGCCGCCTTTCTGCCGAAGGTGAAGTTCTCGCCCACCACGACCTCCACGACGTGCAGGTGCTCGACGAGCAGCTCGTGGATGTAGCGGTCCGGGGTGAGTTTCATGAAATCGGTAGTGAACGGCATGACCAGGAAGACGTCGATGCCCAGGTCTTCGACCAGCTCGGCCCGCCGGGTCAGGGTGGTCAGCTGCGCCGGGTGACTGCCGGGATAGACCACTTCCATCGGGTGCGGATCGAACGTCATCAGCACGGCTGGCACACCGCGAGCCCGGCCAGCCTTTACCGCGTGCGCGATCAGTTCGGCGTGGCCGCGGTGCACACCATCAAACACCCCGATGGTGAGCACGCATCTGCCCCAGTCCGTCGGGATCTCGTCTTGGCCCCGCCAGCGTTGCACGATCGCAAGCCTACGGCGCGACGCGGTCCGCCGGGTGCCAGATTCGGTCGGCGGTCTCTCGACGGCGGCCGCCCGGCCGGTCGGGAGCGCCACCGCGGCCCTGGCCGGTACCGGTTACGTGGTGGTCACTTCGCCTACGGCTGTGCAACCCGCCTAAGCAATCTGCTGCGCGGCTGAGCTTCAAACGCCACGCTTGGTGGGTTTGGCTGCGCCCAGGCTCACTCTGACTTAACAGGTTGGGCCGGGCGATCCGGATGCGTGCTGGCTTTGCCTCCGATCCACCAATGAGTTCCCTGGATGAGACGACTTCGGCAGCGCAGCAAGAATATTCGCGATCTGGTGGAACCAGGAGCGCTGTGCACGCGTTTGCCGGACACCTCACGCAGTACACCCCGAAACCCCCGCGACGCCGCGGCCGGCGCTCAGCTTCGCCGCGCGCATTCCTAAGACTTGTCTTAAGCTTTGCGCCGACCATCGATCAGCGGATCACGGAGCGTGAGCCAATGAGTACGTTTAGAGAACGCCGCAGCATGTTCGATGCCGCAGTGGAGAGCTACAAGTCCGGAGACACGGCCAATGCTCGGGCGGCTTTTGCTCGCCTAACAGTCGAAAACCCGGACATGTCAGATAGCTGGTTGGGGCTTCTGGCCTGCGGCGACCATCATCTTGACACGTTGGCCGGTGCACACGAACACTCCAAGGCGCTGTACTGCGAAACTCGCCGCATCGGCCTCACGGACGGCGAACTGTCCGCTGTGGTCATGGCTCCGATGTACCTGGGGTTGAGGGTGTGGTCTCCCGCCACGATCGGGCTGGCGTACGCCAGCGCGCTGATCATCGCCGACCGCCACGAAGAAGCAGCAGCAACGCTGGACGACCCGATCGTCACCGAGGACACCGGGGCCGCCCAATACCGCCAGTTCGTGATGGCGACGCTGTTCCACAAGACTCGCTCCTGGTCCAACCTCCTGAAGGTCACGGAAGTTTCTCCGCCGAGCGGGGCCACCGACGTCCATGATGAGGTGGCCGACGCCGTGGCCGCGCTGGCCTCGACCGCTGCGGCGAGTTTGGGCCAATTCCAGTTCGCGTTGGAGCTCACTGAGCAAGTCTCGACCGCCAATCCGCGGGTGGCTGCCGATGTGACGCTCACCCGGGCGTGGTGCCTGCGGGAACTGGGTGACGATGACGCCGCCAGGGTTGCACTCAGCGCCACGGCCGGCGGTGATGTCCAGACCACAAACACCACCGCCGATCAGGCCAGTAGCCCGCAACCGAGGTTTCGGCATCCCTACGACGACGGCCGGGATCTCCTGGTGGCTCGCCGGCGCCCTCCGGCCGGGGACGGATGGCGCAAGGTGGTGACCAGAATGACCTTCGGGCGGGTGAATCCCGAACCGAGCGCCAAGAGCGAGCAAACTGATGAGCTGACACACCGCATCTGCGCTCCGCTGGCCGATATCCATAAGTTGGCGTTCGTTTCCGCCAAGGGCGGCGTAGGTAAGACCACGATGACAGTGCTGGTGGGAAACGCCGTCGCCCGGCTGCGCGGCGATCGGGTCATCGCTGTGGATGCCGACGCCGATCTGGGTGACCTTTCGGCACGGTTCAGTGAGCGCGGTGGTCCGCAGACCAACATCGAACACTTCGTGTCATCGCAGAACACCAAGCGCTACGCGGACGTGCGTGTGCACACGGTGATGAACAAAGACCGGCTGGAAATGCTTGGCGCCCAGAATGATCCGCGGTCGACATACAAGTTTGGCCCGGAGGATTATCGGGCCGCCATGCAGATCCTAGAAACTCACTGCAACGTCATACTGCTTGACTGCGGGACGCCGGTCAACGGGCCATTGTTCAGCAATATCGTCAACGATGTCACCGGTCTGGTGGTGGTGGCATCCGACGACGTGCGCGGTGTCGAGGGGGCGTTGATAACGCTGGACTGGCTGGAGGCACATGGCCATGGCCGGTTGCTTCAGCACACTGTGGTTGTTCTCAACGCAATCCAGAAAACCAAGTCATATGTGGATTGCGAGGCCGCCGAGAACCAGTTCAGAAAGCGCGTCCCGGATTTCTTTCGGATTCCCTACGACCCGCATCTGGCCACGGGTTTGGCGGTGGACTTCACCTCCCTCAAACGAAGGACACGCAATGCTGTGCTGGACCTGGCCGGAGGCTTGGCGCAGCACTATCCGGCCAGCCGGGTACGCCCCCGCGGCGAGGACAGTTGGAAAACCTGGATCGAAACGATGCGTCAGGTCGGATGACGGTTTGGTCAACACCGGGTTGGCGGCTCATGTCACTTCCGGTGCGCTCCGGACGCGCCCTGACCGCAGCCTCGATGGCGAACCGAAGGTGCGTGGGTATCTAGACTTTCTGGTTGTGAGGGCTGAGGAGGAGTCTGGCGGTCTCAGCGCGGTTGCCCAGGACTATCTGAAGGTGATCTGGACCGCCCAAGAGTGGTCGTTAGACAAGGTCAGCACCAAGATGCTGGCCGAACGCCTCGGCGTGTCGGCCAGCACAGCCTCGGAGTCCATCCGAAGACTGGCCGAACAAGGCCTGGTCGACCACGAGAAGTACGGCGCGGTGACATTGACCGACGCCGGACGTAAAGCCGCGTTGGCGATGGTGCGCCGGCACCGACTATTGGAGACTTTCCTGGTCAGTGAACTCGGCTACAGCTGGGACGAGGTGCACGACGAGGCTGAGGTACTCGAGCACGCGGTATCGGATCGTCTGGTGGCCCGCATCGACGCCAAGTTGGGGTTCCCGCGGCGTGATCCGCACGGTGACCCGATCCCGGCCTCCGACGGGCAAGTGCCTACGCCGCCGGCACGTCAGCTGTGGGCGTGCCGTGACGGCGACGCCGGGACGGTGGCCCGCATCTCCGATGCGGACCCGGAGATGCTGCGGTACTTCGCCAGCATCGGGATTAACCTCGACTCCCGGCTGCGGGTTCTAACGCGGCGCGAATTCGCCGGCATGATCTCGGTGGAGATCAAATCGGCCGACAGCACCGCAACCACCGTCGAATTGGGCAGCCCGGCCGCCCAGGCGATCTGGGTGGTGGCCTAAGCGGCGATCGCAAGCGCGGCGAAGCCGGGCCCAGCGGGTCGCCGCCAAACGGTTCAGCGGCGATCGCAAGCGCGGCGAAGCCGGGCGCAGCGGGTCGCCGCCAAACGGTTCAGTCGCTCAGCAGCCCCTTGGCGATGTGTGTCACCTGAACCTCGTTGCTTCCGGCGTAGATCATCAGTGACTTCGCATCGCGGGCCAGCTGCTCTACCCGGTACTCGGCCATATAGCCGTTTCCGCCGAACAGCTGCACGGCCTCCATCGCCACGTCGGTGGCGGCCTCCGAGGAATACAGCTTGATCGCCGAAGCCTCGGCAAGTGACGGCGTTTTCCCGGCTTTGAGTCGCTCCAGGGTGGTAAACACCATGTTCTGCACGTTGATCCGAGCCACTTCCATTTTGGCCAGCTTGAGC
The DNA here is from genome assembly GCF_963853665.1 of Mycobacterium decipiens. Taxonomy (NCBI): domain Bacteria; kingdom Bacillati; phylum Actinomycetota; class Actinomycetes; order Mycobacteriales; family Mycobacteriaceae; genus Mycobacterium; species Mycobacterium decipiens. The sequence goes on along the minus strand of NZ_OY970459.1, from coordinate 1,782,748 downwards.
TGAATCAGTTGGAACTGCCCGATGTTACGGCCCCACAGTGTGCGGGTCTTTGCGTAATCCACACACAGCCGGTGACATTCGTTGATGATGCCCAGCGACATCAACGCGACGCCGAGGCGCTCGACGGCGAAACTGGCGCGCGCGCTGTCCCGGCCGTCCCCGTCGGCGTGCTGTTCATCCTCGCCGAGCAGGCGATCCGGAGTCAGCCGCACGTTGTCGAAGAACAATTCGCCGGTCGGCGAGGACATCATGCCCATCTTCTTGAACGGCTTGCCCTGCGTCAGGCCGGGCATGCCCGCATCAAGCACGAAAACCAGCACCGGGCGATCCCGCCACGGAACGGACGGCTGGCCGTCGGTGTCGTCAGCGAGTTTGGCGTAGACCACCAGGAGGTCGGCGTAGGGGCCGTTGGTGATGAATGTCTTCTGCCCGTTGAGGATGTAGTCAGCACCGTCACGTTTGACGTGAGTCTTCATGCCGCCGAACGCATCCGAGCCGGAGTCGGGCTCGGTGATGGCCCAGGCCGCGATCTTGTCCAGCGTCATCAGCCCGGGCAACCAACGCTCTTTCTGGGCCAGCGTGCCGCGGCCCATGATGGTCGTCGCGCCCAGACCGATGCTCACCGCGACCGTGCTCAGCAATCCGATGCTAACCCCGGCGAGTTCGGACACCAGCACCGCGACCATCGACGCCTGGGCGCCGATCCCTGCTGAACCTATTGCGTTGCTTTGCTTTTCCTCCGCGGGCGCACCCACGTCGATCGCGGCACGCTCCCGGTCGAGCATCGATTTGACCGATTCGGCGGCCAGCGCGTCCAGACCGAACTGGCTGAACAGCTTGCGCGCGATCGGATACGGGGACAGCGCACCGGTTTCCAATTCGTCCAGATGCGGGCGGACCTCCTTGTCGATGAATTGACGAACGGCGTCCCGCATCATCAGATCGGTGTCAGACCACTCGAACACGGCGTGCCCCCTTGGGTCGCGTGCGCTCAGCGTTCGGCGCGCTGATAGGCGGTGACGACGGCGGCGCCGCCCAGCCCGATGTTGTGCTGCAGTGCCGCGGTCACGTTGTCGACCTGGCGCCTGTCGGCGGTGCCACGCAGCTGCCAGGTCAGTTCGGCGCACTGCGCCAACCCGGTCGCGCCCAACGGGTGCCCCTTGGAGATCAGGCCACCGGACGGGTTCACCACCCAGCGTCCGCCGTAGGTGGTGTCACCGCTGTCGATCAGCTTGGGCGCCTCGCCCGGCCCACACAGGCCAAGGGCCTCGTAGAGCAGCAGCTCATTGGCCGAGAAGCAGTCATGCAACTCGATCACCTGAAAATCTTCGGGCCCCAGCCCGGATTGTCGGTAAACACGTTGCGCCGCTTGCACATTCATGTCATAGCCGATGAGATCTTTGGCGGTGCCGCCGAAGGTCGACGTGAAATCGGTCGTCATGGCCTGGCCGACGATCTCCACCGCCTGGCCGGCCAGCCCATGGCTATCGACAAACGCTTCCGAGGCCAGGATTGCCGCGCCCGAACCGTCCGACGTCGGCGAACACTGCAGCTTGGTCAGCGGGTCGTAGATCATCCGCGACGTCAGGATGTCGTCGAGGGTGTAGGCCTCCTGAAACTGCGCATACGGATTGTTCACCGAATGCTTGTGATTCTTGTAGCCGATCTTGGCGAAATGCTCTGCGGTGGTGCCGTACTGCCGCATGTGTTCGCGCCCGGCGGCACCAAACATCCAAGGCGCAACCGGAAAGGCCAACTCGGCGATCTCGGCGAGCGCCCGCACGTGCTTGTCCATCGGCTGGGTGCGGTCGTCGTAGGCGGACGACAGCGATCCCGGCTTCATCTTCTCGAAACCCAGCGCGATAGTGCAATCGGCCAATCCGCCGCGGATCGCCTGCGCCGCCAGGAACAGCGCGGCGGAGCCGGTCGAACAGTTGTTGTTAACGTTGACGATCGGAATGCCGGTCATGCCCAGTTCGTAGAGCGCCCGCTGGCCCGACGTCGACTCGCCGTAGACATAGCCCACATAGCCCTGCTCGATTTCGCGGTAGCCGATACCAGCGTCCTGTAGCGCGTTGGTCCCCGACTCCCTGGCCATCTCCGGGTAGTCCCAGCCTTCGCGACGGCCGGGCTTCTCGAACTTCGTCATGCCGACACCGACGACGTAGACCTTGTGTGACCCATTAGGCAATGTGTGAGACATACACGCCCCTTCCGCCTGAGAAGCGGCCAGCCGATCTTGCTAAAAACATACAGTGCCTGTGCCACAAGGTCCCGCCAAACACCGGGACAACCTCACGTCGCTCGACGTCAGCCGATAGCTTCGGGTTGCGGGCAGTTGCGTACACCGCTGGGAGCGCCGCACCGCGAGCTGGCCGCCGACCTGTACCGGGTGATTGCCGTGCTGATCGTCGTGATCGGCCACTGGCTGGTCTCTTCGGTGACCTTCCGCGACGGCAGGTTTGGCAACGACTATCCCCCGATTGTGCTGCCATGGACGCAGTGGCTGACGTTGGTGTTCCAGGTCGTGCCGGTGTTCTTTCTGGTCGGCGGCTATGCCAGCGCGGCATCGTGGACGCGCTGGCGTGCCGGGGGTGGGCGCGACTGGCTGGACTGGGTTCGGCACCGGGTGGGCGCAATCCTGGGTCCGACCACGGCGTACGTTGTGCTGGCGCTGGCAACGGTCGTCGTGCTGGGCAGGGTCGGCGTTGGGCGCCCAACCGTGGCCTTCGGCGGTTGGGTGATGGCCTTGCATCTGTGGTTTGTGCCCGTCTATCTCGTCGTACTGGCGCTGACGCCGGTGGCGATGGCGGCTCACCGGCGCTGGGCCCTGGCGGTGCCGGCCGTTCTGGCGCTTGCCGTGGCCGGAGCGGACGTCGTCGCGCGCAGCGCACCCTCGGTGGCCTGGGCGAACTACCTGCTGTGCTGGGGAGCCATCTATCAGATCGGCATTTGTTGGCGCGGGGGAGCTTTGCGCGGGCATCGGCCGGTACTGCTCGCCGCGACGGCCGCCACCGTGCTGGCCGTGCTGCTGGCGCTGCGGTGCTACCCGATCAGCATGGTCGGGGCTCCCGGTGCGCCTGCGCAGAACAACTTTCCGCCGACCTTCGCACTGCTCGCGTTCGGCACTGCTCAGGCCGGGCTCCTGCTCGCCGTGGCGCCTGCGGTGACACGCCGGCTGCGGCGATCACGCTGGCGTGGAGTGCTGGCGGCAGCGAACAACAACGTGCTGGCGCTCTATCTGTGGCAGATGGTCCCCGTCGTGGTCGTCGCGGCGGCCGGCTACCCGAGCGGCCTGCTGCCGCAGCCGGAGCCCGGAACTGCGGCCTGGTACCTGTTCCGGTTGGGGTGGCTAGCGATCCTGTCGGTGGTGACCGCGGCGGAACTGGCGCTGCTGTGGCTGGCACGGCCGGTGTTTGACCAGGCGCTGCCGACGATCACCGCCCCGCTGCCCGCGTGCGGCGCCGCGCCTGCGCTGATCGCCGGCGTAGGGTTGGCGGCGCCGGTGCTGTTCTACTTCGCCGGCTACGGATTCGCGCCGGACGGACACTTTTCACCGTTGGCCGCGTTGCTCTACGCGGCAGCGGTCGGGCTGGTCAGCCTCACCACCAAGTCCCGCTAGATTTGGGCCGGGCCCAACCCAATCGCCCGGCTCCTCAGCAGTCCGTCCCGGACTGCACCCCCCAATATCGAGGCCGGGCCCAACCCAATCGCCCGGCTCCTCAGCAGTCCGTCCCGGACTGCACCCCCCAATATCGAGGCCGGGCCCAACCCAATCGCCCGGCTCCTCAGCAGTCCGTCCCGGACTGCATCGTCGCCGGGCGAACCACCACCACCGGCTTGGTCCCCGAACCGTTGTCACGCAGCAACGCGATCACCCGGCCGTCGGCGCCGGCGGCGGCATACACGCCGTCGATACCCGCCGGGCTCAGAGACCGGCCGTTCGCGGTGGCCACCGCCTCCTCGGCGGTGAGGTCGCGGCGCGGAAACATCAGCAGGCACGCCTCGTCGAGGGTCAGGCTCAGCCGCGGTCGTTCTGCCAGGTCGTCGAGGGTGCGCGCCTGGTCCGAGGCGAAGCGACCAACGCGGGTGCGTCGCAACGACGTCAAATGGCCGCCGACCCCGAGCGCATCGCCGAGATCACGGGCCAGCGCGCGGATGTAGGTTCCCGACGAGCAGTCGACCTCGACCTCGAGATCGACAACGCCCGCCAACCCGGCCACCCGACGCGTTGTCACCAGCTCGAAGCGGTCGATGCGCACCGGCCGGGCCTCGAGCTCGACGGCGCGGCCCTCGCGAGCCAGCTGGTAGGCGCGACGGCCGCCGACCTTGATCGCGCTGACCGAAGATGGCACCTGCCTGATGTCACCGCGCAGCCCGGTGATCGCGGCGGCGATCGCCTCATCTGTGACGTGCTCGGCCGAAACCGTCCGCAGCAGTTCGCCTTCGGCGTCCTCGGTAGAGGTGGACTGACCCAGGCGGACAGTGGCCGCATACGACTTCGAGGACGCGGTCAGCAGGCCGAGGATCTTGGTGGCGCGGCCGACTCCGATCACCAGCACGCCGGTGGCCATCGGGTCCAGTGTCCCCGCATGTCCCACCCGGCGCGTGGAAAAGATCCGCCGGCAGCGGCCCACGACGTCGTGACTGGTCATCCCGGGGGGCTTGTCGACAACGACCAGCCCTGGTACAGAACCCGCACCGGTGGGGCTTTCGCTCATAGCACAATCGCAGTCAGCACCAGACCACGCTGCACCGACCACCGGCCGGTCAGGGTCGTCAGCGGCGGACCCGACTGAGACGATGGATCGATCAAGATGCGGGAGACGAAACGGCCGGTCGAACCGGAATCTTCCGCGTCGAAGGTGATGTGGGCGTCCTCGAAGCCGAGCCATCTCTTGGTCAGCGGAAACCAGGCCTTGTACGTTGCCTCCTTGGCGCAGAACAGGATTCGGTCCCAATGCAGCCCCGCCGGCATTGTCCGGGGCATTTCACTGCGCTCGGCCGGCAGGCTGATCGCGTCCAGCACGCCGCCCGGCAGCACGTCGTGCGGTTCCGCGTCGATACCCACGGAACGCACGGCGGCGCTGCGCCCTACCACCGCGCCCCGGTAGCCGGTGCAGTGGGTGAGGCTGCCCACCACACCGTCGGGCCAGCACGGTTCTCCCTTGTCGCCCTTGAGGATCGGCGCCGGCGGCACGCCGAGTTGATCCAGCGCGATCCGCGCGCAGTGACGGACGGTGATGAACTCGTTGCGCCGCTTGGCAACCGACCTGGCGATCAACGACTCCTCTTCGGGCAGCGGGGTGAGACCAGATGGGTCGGAGTACAACTCCGCGTACGCCAGATCCTCGAACACGGCCGCCGGCAACACCGACGACACCAGCGTGCTTGCCGTCATCGGGACTGCCGCTGCCGCAATCGTTCCCGGAACGCAGTCGCCTGCGCCCGCATCTCGGCCGTGATCACGAAATGACCGCCGAAGTCGTTGAGGTAGCCGGGCGCGTACTGGGGATCCGGCAGCACCTGACGCAACCAGGTGTACGGCTTGCGGCGCCGCCATTCCCGCGGGTAACCCACCGACACCTCTTCGAAGCGGACGCCGTCGTACCAGGTGGTTCGCGGAATGTGTAGGTGGCCGTACACCGAACAGATCGCGTTGTAACGGGTGTGCCAGTCGGCGGTCTTGGTGGTTCCGCACCAAAGCGAGAACTCCGGGTAGTACAGCGTGTTGCAGGGCTCTCGGACCAGTGGAAAATGGTTCACCAGCACGGTCGGCTGCATCCAGTCCAGCTGTTCGAGACGGGCGCGGGTGGCCACGACCCGCTCGTGGCACCAGGCTTCCCGGGTGGGGTATGGCTCGGGCGAGAGCAGGTATTCGTCGGTGGCCACGATGCTGCGTTCCCGGGCGATGGCCAGACCCTCGGCCTTGCTGTTCGCCCCCGGCGGCAAAAAGGTGTAGTCGTACAGCAGAAACATCGGCACGATGGTGGCCGGGCCGCCCCGCTCGGTCCAGACTGGGAACGGGTGCTCGGGTGAGACGACGCCCATCTCGTCGCACATGTTGACCAGGTAGTCGTAGCGGTCGCGGCCGAAGATCTGCACCGGATCCCGGTTGGTGGTCCACAGCTCGTGGTTGCCCGGCACCCAGATCACCTTGGCGAACCGTCGCCGCAGTAGGTCGAGTGTCCAGCGAATCTCGTCGGTGCGTTCGGCGATATCGCCGGCCACGATCAGCCAGTCCTCCGAAGAGGAAGGGTGCAACGACTCGGCCACGGGCTTGTTACCGGTGTGTCCGGTGTGCAAGTCGGAGATCGCCCACAGCGTCGGCTGTCCCCCACCGGTCGACTCCATACTTGCCACAATTAACCAGACTAACGACCCGGCAAGGCGCCGACGAAATTCGGGCGCCTGGCATTGCCGCGACACTGGCTCGGCGTGGGCAACCGCTGCGGGGTCGGCGACGCCCCGTCTCGCCGGCATCCAAGCATTCAGCGGCACCCGACGGCTAACGTGAATTCACCGCCTCAATGGCGGGCGGGTTAGAACAAGTTCTCGTTCCACTGTGCTGGCGCCGAGACGGCTTGTACACTCCGGCCAAAGGGACCACCGAGGGCAGGGGGCGTCGTGTTCGCCAAGGTGCGTCTGGTTGGTGCGATTGGAGCCCTGATCACAGCCATCATCGCGGGCACAGCGAGCTGGCAGTGTGTCCCGGCCGGGCGAACCGGGGGCGGAACCGTCCAACTGCGCTCGACCGCCGAGCCGATGTCGACCACCATGAAGAGCCCGATCGTGGCGACCACCGACCCCCGCCCGTTCGACCCGTGCGAAGACATCCCGTTCGACGCCGTGCAACGACTCGGACTGGCGTTCACGCCGCCCGAACACGAGGACGGGCTGCGCTGCCACTACGACGCGGGTAACTACCAGTTGGCCGTCGAAGCCATCATCTGGCGTACCTACGCCGAGACACTGCCCCGCGACGCCATCGAAACCACGATCAACGGTCACCGGGCCGCGCAGTACTGGGTCATGAAGCCGACCTATCACAACAGCTACTGGTACATCTCCTGCATGGTGACGTTCAAGACCAGCTACGGGGTGATCCAGCAGTCGCTGTTCTACTCGACCGTCTACTCCGAGCCCGACGTCGACTGCCCGTCCACCAACCTGCAACGGGCCAACGAACTGTCCCCCTACTACAAGTTCTAGGACGTGACCGTCACAACCACCCGACCCGAGCAGCCCCGGCTGCGTACCCTGACCGGACACGTCGGCGGGACCGCACTGGGCAGACTGCTGGGTTTGCCACGAGCAACCAGCCGCTATGCGGTGAGTCGCGTCCGAATCCCGATGCGTGACGGGATCCACCTGGTAGCCGACCACTACGCACCCGCAACATCGAAGCCGACCGGCACCCTGCTGATCCGCGGGCCCTATGGCCGCGGTTTTCCGTTCTCGTTGATTTTCGCCAGGCTGTATGCCGCCCGCGGCTACCACGTCGTGCTGCAGAGCGTGCGCGGGACGTTCGGTTCCGGCGGCGCGTTCGAGCCGATGGTCAACGAGGCCGCCGACGGCGCCGACACCGTGGCCTGGCTGCGTGAGCAGCCATGGTTCACCGGCAAGTTCGCCACCGTCGGGGTGTCGTATCTGGGTTTCACCCAGTGGGCGTTGCTGTCGGATCCACCGCCGGAACTGGCCGCGGCCGTCATCACGGCCGGTCCGCACGATCTCATGGCCTCCGTGTGGGGCACCGGAGCGTTCTCGGTCAACGACTTTCTGGGCTGGAGTGATCTGGTTTCCCGCCAGGAGGACCCGTCCCGCGTCCGCCTCGGGATCCGACAGCTGACCGCCCGGCGCAGGGTGACGCGCGCAGCCAGGACGTTGCCGATGGGTGGGGCGGCCCGGACACTGCTCGGCACCGGCGCGCCATGGTTCGAATCCTGGGTCGAACACTCCGATCAGGCCGATCCGTTCTGGGAACCGCTGCGGGTCGGCGCCGCGCTGGACCGCGTGGGAGTTCCGGTGCTGCTCGTGGGCGGCTGGCAAGACATTTTTCTTCAGCAGACCCTGCAGCAATACCGGCAGCTGCGTGGCCGCGGCGTGGACGTCGCACTGACGGTTGGGCCCTGGACGCATACCCAGCTGCTCAGCAAGGGGCTGGCCACCAGCGTCCGGGAATCCCTGGACTGGCTGGACGCCCACCTGGGCGGCGCATCGGCTCTGCGTCGTCAAGCCCCGGTCCATGTCTTCGTCACCGGGCGGGGCTGGCGTCAGCTGCCCGACTGGCCGCCGCCAACCACCGAGCGTGCCCTGTATCTGCAGCCCGGCGGCCGGCTGGGCGAGACCGCACCGGCGACCGGGGCGACTCCGGCGACATTTCGCTATGACCCGGCCAACCCGACACCCACCACCGGTGGTCCCCTGCTTTCACCGAACGGCGGCTACCGCGACGACAGCCGGCTGGCGGCGCGCGACGACGTGCTCGCCTTCACCGGCGCCACGCTCACCCACGATCTGTGCGTCTATGGAAACCCGGTCATCGAGCTGGCGCACTCGTCGGACAATCCCAACGTCGACGTGTTCGTCCGGGTCAGCGAGGTCGACGCTAGGGGCCGGTCACGCAATGTCAGCGACGGCTACCGGCGACTCGGTGGCGACGCGTCGGGGCGGGTTTGCCTCGAACTCGACGCCATCGCGCACCGATTTGCGGCCGGCTCACGTATCCGCGTTCTGCTCGCCGGCAGTTGGTTTCCCCGCTACGCGCGCAACCTCGGCACCGCCGAACCGACACTAACCGGCCGGCAGGTGAAGCCGGCCACCCATACGGTGCACATTGGCAGCTCCCGACTGCTGCTACCGGTCGGCCCGCCGGACCTGTCAGCCGACGGCGTCGCGGACTCGGGCGGCAACCCGGGCTAGCACCGCGTCGTCGTGCACCGGGGCCGCCAGGTCCGGCGCCACCGGAACCCGCACCCAGCTGGTGCAGCCCGAGTACTCGGGGGTGCGGCTCAGCCGCACCGGCTCCATCAGCGGAATCGCGGACACCACCAGAACGGCGAGTTTATGTTTGGGCCGGAAGTCAAGTCGGTCGGCGCGGACGGACTCGGCGGTCCAGATATGCAGATCCTCAATTTCCGCGAGGCCCTCTGGCCGGTTAACCGGCAGTGCGGCAACGACTTTCGCCGCCGCCCGCACCAGCACATGTTCGTCGGTGCTGTCGGCCGCCGCGGCGGCAAGCAGGTCGCGGTGCTCGAACCGAACCCGCTCCGCGTGGCTGTGCGCCACCGTCGGGAACAGCAAGAACTCCCGGGCCGCCACCTCGAACCGCTTCTCCCCGATGCCGCCTTTGCGCAGCAACACACACTGGCGACCGCCCAGCAGCGCATGCACGACCGCGCTCCATTCCTTCAGCGCGGGTGCGGTCACCGTCTGGGTCATCGCGCGCCGAGTCTGGCCACCACTTCCGGCCGGCGCAACGGCGGGACGGTCTTCGGCGGCTGACGCCGCGGCGGCAAGCCGTCCAGCAACCGCGTGGTGGTCGCGGTGACCTCAGCGACCGCCGCCTCGAACGCGTCAGCGTTGGCCGCTGACGGGTGGGTGATTCCGCTGACCTTGCGCACATATTGGCGCGCCGCCGCCGCGATCTCCTCAGCCGTGGCCGCCGGCTGCAAACCGCGCAGTTCGGTGATGTTCCGGCACATGCCTTCCACAATAGGCGCGGCCCTACTGGCTGGCGGTGCTACCAGACCGTGACGGGGCGCGGATGCCGATGACTCCGGAGGCGACGGTCTTTGGTCACCAGCCGCCAGCCATACTCGACAGCGGTGGCGTAGATCAACCGGTCGGCGCGATCACCCGGGAACGACGACGGCAGTGACACCGCGGTGGCAGCCACGGACGGCGTGATGCCAACGGTACGGACGTGTTCGGCGAGTTGCTGAAGCCAAGAGCGCATGGGAATCGTCAGTTGGATGCGTTCCTGCTCCGCAAGCCAAGCCAGCTCGAACCAGGTGACCGCGGCAACCGCGAGCTGGTCGGCCTGTTCGACGGCTCGGCTCGCTACCTTGCTTAGACGCTGGGGTTCGGCCGACCACCAGTGCACCACGTGCGAGTCGAGCAACACCGTCGTCGTGAAGCGTTCCAGGACGCCCCGGTGGTGAAGAGATGGTCCTCGTCGACGGCCGTCATCGCCATCCCCGACATCCGACCCTTCAGAGCATGCGACCCGGTCGCCGCTACCAGACGGGCGATCGCACGGCCGTGTTTGGTGATCTCGATTTCCTCGCCTGCCGCCACTTCGTCAAGCAACGCAAGGATCTTGGCCTTCACCTCGGTAGCGGTCATATTTCTGGTCATCTTGTCAGATGACTGGTCAGCGCGGTGCGGATGGTGGCCAGCTGTAGCGGCTGACTACGGTTGCGCTATGGCCGACGACATCCTGCTGATCGACACCAGCGAGCGCGTGCGCACCCTGACCCTGAACCGGCCCGAGTCCCGCAATGCGCTGTCCGAAGCGCTGCGGGATCGGTTTTTCGCGGCCCTGACCGAGGCCGAGACCGATGACGACGTCGACGTCGTCATCCTCACCGGTACCGATCCCGTGTTCTGCGCCGGACTCGACCTCAAAGAGCTGAGCGGGCGGTCGGCGCTGCCCGACATCTCACCGCGGTGGCCGGCGATGACCAAACCGGTGATCGGCGCGATCAACGGCGCCGCGGTCACCGGCGGGCTCGAGCTGACGCTGTACTGCGACATCCTGATCGCCTCGGAGCAGGCGCGCTTTGCCGACACCCATGCGCGAGTGGGGCTGTTGCCCACCTGGGGACTCAGCGTGCGGCTGCCGCAGCGGGTGGGTGTGGGCCTGGCCCGGCGGATGAGCCTTACCGGGGACTACCTCTCGGCCACCGACGCCCTGCACGCCGGCCTGGTCACCGAGGTGGTGCCGCACGGCCGGTTGCTGACCACCGCCCGGCAGGTGGCCGCGTCCATCGTCGGCAACAACCAGAACGCCGTGCGGGCGCTCCTGGCGTCCTACCATCGCATCGACGAGTCCCAGACCGCCCACGGCCTGTGGCTGGAAGCGACGGCGGCCAAACAGTTCCGGACTAGCGGCGATGACATCGCCGCCAACCGCGACGCCGTGCTGCAACGCGGCCGCTCCCAGGTGCATTAGCGGCGATCGCAAGCGCGGCGCAGCCGGGCGCAGCGGGTCACCGCCATAAAGCGAGCGGCGATCGCAAGCGCGGCGCAGCCGGGCGCAGCGGGTCACCGCCATAAAGCGAGCGGCGATCGCAAGCGCGGCGCAGCCGGGCGCAGCGGGTCACCGCCATAAAGCGAGCGGCGATCGCAAGCGCGGCGCAGCCGGGCGCAGCGGGTCACCGCCATAAAGCGAGCGGCGATCGCAAGCGCGGCGCAGCCGGGCGCAGCGGGTCACCGCTTACGCCGTTCCCGTCACCGCCCACCGGCCACCCAGCGCCCGCCATCCGACAAAGATCAGCCGCAGCGCTACGAACGTGCTCAGTCCCGACCAGATGCCCGCCAGCCCCCAGCCGTACGCCAGCGACAGCCAGATCAGCGGCAAAAAGCCGACCAATGCGCTCGCCACGGTCGCGGTCCGCATGAAGGCGGCATCGCCGGCGCCCAGCAGCACCCCGTCCAGCGCGAAAACGATTCCCGCGATGGGTAATTGGGCCACCATGAACCACCACGGCACCCCGATCGCGGCGAGTACGGATCGATCGTCGGTGAACAGCCCGGGCAGCACCGAGGCGCCGATCCCCAATGCCGCTGCCAGTATCCCCGCGGCCAGCAACGAAAACGCCGTCACCCGCCACGCCACCGACCTGGCGTGCCCGGCGTCACCAGCACCCAGCGCGGCACCGACCAGCGACTGCGCCGCGATGGCCAGCGAATCAAGAACCAGGGCGAAAAACCCCCACAGCTGCAATACGACCTGGTGCGCCGCGAGCGCGGCAGCACCGAACCTTGCGGCCACCGCCGCAGCCGAGACAAAGCACGCCTGGAACGCCATGGTCCGCACGATCAGGTCGCGCGCCATCGTCAGTTGGGCGCCCAGCACGGCGCGGTCCGGCCGCAGCGGCACCCGCTCGGCGAGCAGCGCACCCCCGAACAGCAGCGCCGCCAGCCACTGACCGACCAGATTGGCTACCGCCGAGCCCGGTAGCCCCCAGCGGGGCAACCCCAACCAGCCGTAGACCAGCAGCGGGCACAGCACAGCCGACAACCCGAAGCCGGCGACCACATAGCGCAGCGGCCGCACGGTGTCCTGCACGCCCCGCATCCAGCCGTTACCGGCAAGCGAGACCAGGATCGCGGGGGTGCCCAGAATCGCGATCCGCAGCCACGGCAAGGCCGCCGCGGCGATGGCTGTACCGCCTCGGCCGCCCGATCCTTCCGTTCCGGCCCCAGCGATCGCCGACACCAGCGGGACCGCCATAGCCTCCACCACGACGATCGTCAAGCCGCCCAGACCCAGCGCCAGCCAGGTCGCCTGCACCCCCTCGGTGACCGCCGCCGCCCGGTCGCCGGCGCCGAAGCGGCGCGCCGAGCGCGCGGTGGTGCCGTAGGACAGAAACGTCGCCTGCGAACCAACCAGGCCGAGCACCAGACTGCCGATGGCCAGACCGGCCAGCGATACCGCCCCAAGCCGCCCGACCACGGCGGTGTCGAACAACAAGTACAACGGCTCGGCGGCCAGCACACCCAGCGCGGGCAACGCCAGCTGCGCGATCTGGCGGCCTCCCGCGCGCTGCCCCACTTCGCTCAACGGCGGTTAGCCAAGCGCTGCACACAACGACGCCACGGCATCGTCGATCGAGCCAGTGGTGGTGTATCCCGCGGCCAGCCGGTGACCACCGCCGCCGAACCGGGCGGCGACCGCCGTCAAATCCATGTCCGCCTTGGCCCGCATCGACACCGACCACCGATGCGGATCGACCTCCTTGAACACCGCCGCGACCACGGCTTGTTGGGTGGTGCGGACGATGTCGACGATGCTTTCAACTTCCTCGGGGCGCGAATCGATCCAGTCCCGGTTGTCGACGACCGCATAGACTAGCCCGCGTCCACCGACCGCGTCGGGGACCAGTTGCGCCGTGCCCAGCACCCGCGACAGCATCGGCAACCACCCGAACGGATGGCTGTCCATCAGGGACCGGCTGATCGCCGAGTTGTCCACGCCGATGTCGACCAGCCGGGCCGCCAGCCGAAGGGCGCGCGCGCTTGCCCAGCGGAACGACCCGGTGTCGGTGGTCAGCCCGGCGTAGATGCAGTGCGCGACGTCGGTGTCGATCGGTTTCCCCCACGCGTCGAGAAGTTCGGCGACCATCATCGTGGTGGAGTCCGCGGACGGGTCGACAAAGTTCGCGGTGCCGAACATGTCGTTCGAGGCGTGATGGTCGATAACCAACAGCTCCTGGCCCGGACCGGCCAGATCACTCAGATCGCCAAGCCGATTGACACTCGGAACGTCAACAGTCACAACCAAATCGACATCGCGGCGCATCGCATCCGGGTCGACCAGCAAGTAGCAGCCGGGCAGCGACGCCAGCGACTCGGGCAGTGTCTCCGGTGCCGCGAAACTCACCTCGACCTGCCTGCCGGACTTGTCCAACACCAAGGCCAGCGCCAGGCCGGCGCCGATGGTGTCGGCGTCGGGATGGACGTGGCAGATCACCCCGACCGTCGCCGCGCCCGAAAGCAGCTCGACCGCGCCGACGGCGTCGACGCGGGACCCCACGACCACCTCAGTCTTCGGATCGGTCGTCGTCACCGGTTTCCTCACGGTCAGCTGACGTTCCTTCTGATGCCCCCGCCCGGTAAGGATCGGCCTCCCCTGCCGGCTTTGCCCCCACCCGAACCCGTGCCAGATCCTCATCGGCGGCGCGAGCGCGAGCCAACAACTCCTCCATGCGATGAACGGTGTCGAACGTGGTGTCCCTGGCGAACGTCAAGGTGGGAGTGAAACGAACACCGGTGCCCGCCCCGACCTTGGTGCGCAGCACACCCTTGGCCCGTTCCAGCGCCGCGGCCGCGCCGGCGTAATCCGGCTCGTCGTCCAGCGTGCGTCCCATCACCGTGTAGTAGACCGTTGCATCATGCAGGTCGGCGGTCACCTTCGCGTCAGTGATGGTCACTCCGGCCAACCCCGGATCCTTGATCTCGTACTCGATCGCCGAAGCCACGATCGTGCAGATGCGCTTGGCCAGCCGACGTGCTCGGGCGGGGTCAGCCATGCCCGAGGCTCATCAGGAGCGCTCTTTCTGGACCAGCTCGTAGGACTCGATGACGTCGCCCTCCTTGATGTCGGAGTAACCCAGTGTCAGACCGCATTCGAAGCCCTCGCGGACCTCGGTCACGTCGTCCTTTTCGCGCCGTAGCGAGACCACCGACAGGTTCTCGGAGACGACGATGTTGTCGCGCAACAGCCGAGCCTTTGCGTTGCGGCGCACCACACCCGAGGTGATCAGGCAGCCGGCGATGAGACCGACCTTCGAGGACCGGAACAACGCGCGGATCTCGGCACGACCCAGCTGGACCTCCTCGTAGATCGGCTTGAGCAGCCCGCGCAACGCCTTCTCGATCTCGTCGATCGCCTGGTAGATAACCGAGTAGTAGCGGATGTCCACGCCTTCCCGGCTGGCCAGCTCGGTCGCCTTGCCTTCCGCGCGCACATTGAAGCCGATGATCACCGCATCCGACGCCGACGCCAGGTTGACGTTGGTTTCGGTAATGCCACCGACACCGCGGTCGATGACGCGCAGCACCACCTCGTCGTCGACCTGGATACCCATCAGGGCCTCTTCCAGCGCCTCGACGGTACCGGCGTTGTCGCCCTTGAGGATCAGGTTCAGCTGGCTGGTTTCTTTCAGTGCCGAATCCAGGTCCTCCAGGCTGATCCGCTTGCGAGAGCGCGCCGCCAGGGCGTTGCGCTTGCGGGCACTGCGCCGGTCGGCGATTTGCCGGGCGATGCGGTCCTCGTCGACCACCAGGAAGTTGTCACCGGCGCCGGGCACCGACGTGAAGCCGATGACCTGAACGGGACGCGACGGCAGTGCCGCATCGATGTCCTCGCCGTGTTCGTCGACCATCCGGCGAACGCGTCCATAGGCATCGCCGGCAACCACCGAGTCGCCGACGCGCAGCGTGCCGCGCTGGATCAACACGGTGGCTACTGGTCCGCGGCCGCGGTCCAGGTGCGCCTCGATGGCCACACCCTGGGCTTCCATGTCGGGGTTGGCCCGCAGGTCCAGCGCCGCGTCGGCGGTCAGCACAACCGCCTCCAGCAGCGCCTCGATGTTGGTCCCCTGCTTGGCCGAGATATCGACGAACATCGCGTCGCCGCCGAATTCTTCGGCCACCAAACCGTATTCGGTGAGCTGGCCGCGAATCTTCGCCGGGTCGGCACCCTCCTTGTCGATCTTGTTGACCGCCACCACAATCGGTACGTCAGCGGCCTGCGCGTGGTTGATGGCCTCCACTGTCTGGGGCATCACCCCGTCATCGGCCGCGACCACCAGGATGGCGATGTCGGTGGCCTTGGCACCGCGGGCACGCATGGCGGTGAACGCCTCGTGACCGGGGGTGTCGATGAAGGTGATCAGCCGCTCGTCGCCCTCGAGGTCAACCCCCACCTGATAGGCACCGATGTGCTGGGTGATGCCGCCGGCTTCTTCCTCGCGGACGTTGGCCTTACGGATCGTGTCCAGCAGTCGGGTCTTGCCGTGGTCGACGTGGCCCATCACGGTAACCACCGGCGGACGCGTCTGCAGGTCTTCCTCGTCGCCGTGGTCCTCGCCGTAGGTCAGGTCGAACGACTCCAGCAACTCGCGGTCTTCGTCCTCGGGGCTGACGACCTGAACGTTGTAGTTCATCTCGCTACCCAGCAGTTCCAGCGTCTCGTCGCCGACCGACTGGGTAGCCGTCACCATCTCGCCGAGATTGAACAGCGCCTGCACCAACGCCGCCGGGTTTGCATCGATCTTGTCCGCGAAGTCCGACAGGGACGCACCGCGGGCCAGCCGGATCGTCTCGCCGTTACCGTGCGGCAACCGCACGCCGCCGACGACCGGAGCCTGCATCGAGTCGTACTCCTGGCGCTTCTGCCGCTTGGATTTGCGACCGCGCCGGGGCGCACCGCCAGGACGGCCGAACGCGCCGGCGGCACCGCCACGCTGCCCGGGACGGCCACCGCCGCCACCACCGCCACCGGGACGGCCCCGGAATCCGGTTCCGGGTGCGGCACCCACGCCTCCACCTCGGTAGTTACCGCCACCCGCGTCGGAGCGGCCGGCACCGGGCCCCCCGGACCGGCCGCCGGGCCGCGGAGCGCCAGTACGTGGCGGGCGCGGCCCGCCAGCAGCTCCACCGGGACGCGGTGGCATGCTGCCGGGCGAGGCACCCGGCCGTGGCCCCCCGGGCCGGGCCGCTCCGGGGCGCGCAGCCGGCGGACGCGGAATGGGCCGGTCGGCGGGTTGCGCCGACGAGAATGGGTTGTTGCCGACGCGCGGGGTACGAATCCCGGGCTTCGGCGCGGGGCCCGGACGCGCCCCGGCAGCCATGCCGGGATGGGGGGCCTGCGGGCTGGGCGGCTGTCCCGGCGTCGGCCCCGGAGGACTGGGCGGCGGCGCGGCCGGAGGTTCGGGCGCCGCGGGGGCAATCGGGGCGGCGGTTGCAGTCGCGCCGGATTCGACGGCCTTAGTGGGCGTGCCGGTCGCTTTGCCGTTGCCTGCGGCCCTGTCGATCGCGGCGTCGAGGGCCTGGTCAAGGGACTTGTCGGGGCCCCTACCGACGGTGCTGCCGGGCGCCTTCGCGGGGGCCTTCGCAGGGCCGGTTTCGAGGCCCTTCTCCGGGCCTTTCCCGGGGGCCGGCTTGCCGCCGCCAAACGATTCGCGCAGCCGGCGCGCCACGGGTGCCTCCACCGTCGAGGACGCCGATTTGACGAATTCGCCCTGTTCACTTAGCCGGGCGAGCACTTCCTTGCTGGTAACACCGAGTTCCTTAGCCAACTCGTGTACGCGGGCCTTACCTGCCACTACATCTCCTGTCCATGAGGCGACAGTCGTGGGCCGCGCCTCGGGTTTAGCTATGACGCATTGTCATCGGGACTTCACGGTGTGCTCATGTTCGTTGCTACCTGTTCTGTTGCCCGCTGGGTCGAGCGCATCCAAAGAACCGATGTGCTCGACCACCGCGGATGTGTCCGGTGAACCGGCGATGCGCAGCGCTCTGGTGAAAGCCCGCCGCCGAATCGCTTGTTGCGCGCACTGCCGCAGGGGATGCAGCCATGCACCCCGCCCCGGCAGGCTGGTCGCTGTATCAACGATAACGGCGTAGCTGCCGTTCCCGGTCGTCACAGCCACCACTCGAAGCAGTCCGGCGGCCAGCTCTCGCTTCCGACACCCGACACACGTCCGCACCGGTCCACGGGGATTATCCGGGCGTCGATGCACCGAGGCCGAAGGCTCGCGCTGGATCACGGCTAAGTCTAGCGTCACCCCACAAATGGTCAGAACCGCCCGGCGGTTCCTCAGACGACTCCCCCCGTCCGCATCGTCGCCGGGCTAGAGCCCAACCGCCCAGCTCCTCCTCAGACGACTCCGCCGTCCGCATCGTCGCCGGGCTAGAGCCCAACCGCCCAGCTCCTCCTCAGACGACTCCGCCGTCCGCATCGTCGCCGGGCTAGAGCCCAACCGCCCAGCTCCTCCTCAGACGACTCCGCCGTCCGCATCGTCGCCGGGCTAGCGGTCGCGTGCCATCCCGCGGCTGGCACCCTGTTCGGGCTGCCCCGACTGCGGCGAATCGCCGCGGATGTCGATCCGCCACCCGGTGAGCCGGGCCGCGAGCCGCGCATTCTGCCCCTCTTTGCCGATGGCCAGCGACAACTGGAAGTCGGGCACCACCACGCGGGCGGCCCGGGCGGTCTGGTCGATTACCGATACCGACACCACCTTGGCGGGCGACAACGCGTTGGCGACGAAGCGGGCCGGATCGTCGTCGTAGTCGATGATGTCGATCTTCTCCCCGGAAAGTTCGCTCATCACGTTGCGCACCCGCTGCCCCATCGGGCCGATGCAAGCCCCCTTTGCGTTGAGGCCCGGCACGCGGGACACCACCGCGATCTTGGAACGATGGCCGGCTTCGCGGGCCACCGCCACGATCTCCACCGATCCGTCGGCGATCTCGGGGACTTCCAGCGAGAACAGCTTGCGCACCAGATTGGGGTGCGTGCGCGACAGCGTGATCAGCGGCTCTCGGGAACCTCGGGTCACACCGACGACGTAGCAGCGCAGCCGGTTGCCATGTTCGTAGCTCTCGCCGGGGACCTGTTCAGCGGCCGGGATCACGCCCTCGGACGCCTTGGTCTCGCTACCCATCCGGACGACGACCAGACCGCGGGCGTTGGCCCGGCTGTCGCGCTGGATCACTCCCGCGACGATCTCACCCTCACGGGTGGAGAACTCGCCGTAGGTCCGCTCGTTCTCGGCGTCGCGGAATCGCTGCAGCATCACCTGACGTGCCGTGGTGGCGGCGATGCGGCCGAAGCCCTCAGGCGTGTCGTCCCACTCGCTGATGAGATTGCCGTCTTCATCGGTTTCGCGGGCGATCACCCGAACGACACCGCTTTTGCGGTCGATCTCGATCCGAGCGTCGGTTTGGTGACCTTGGGTATGCCGGTAGGCGGTGAGCAGCGCGGACTTGATCGTTTCGAGCAGCTCATTGACCGAGATGCCCCGGTCTACCTCGATTGCATGCAGCGCAGCCATGTCGATGTTCATGCTCCGGCCTCCGTCCCGCGGGCCAGCCCCATCTCGGAAGACTGGGTCAGTTCTAACTCCGCCGGGGCTGGCGGCGAAAACTCAACCTGGACAATAGCTTTCACGATTTCAGGAAGCGGGATTTCGCGGACAACCCAGTCCCGCTCTTGCCGGACCACCAACGCCACCGTGTCACCGCCCGTCGCGCCGACCCGGCCGGTCAGTTGCGATCCGTCCGACAACGTCAGTTCCACCTTGCGACCACGGGCGCGGCGGAAGTGCTTTTCGCTGGTCAGCGGACGTTCTACGCCAGGAGAACTGACCTCGAGTAGGTAGCGGCCCCGAATGCCGTTCGCGCTGTCCAAGCCGTCCAGCAAAGCCGATGCCAGGCGGGACAATGTGGCTATCGTGTCCAGGTCGAGGGGGGTGTCACCGTCGGCAATCACCGCAATCCGCGGCGGGCGAGACCGGGTGTCGATGACCACGTCTTCGATCTCGTAGCCGGCGCGCGCGAAATCTGCACCGAGTAGCTCGATCACCTGCGTCTGCGAAGGTAGCCCGGTGGTCACGGCGAGCTCCTCATCTTGAGTTGTCCGGACACTGGCGGATGTCACCACCACGGCGCCCCCCGGCGTCCCACCGGCACGCAGCAGCCAGCGTCCGGAAAGTATCCGGGAGGACCAGCTACCAACGATACGCCAGGAATCACCAATGACGTCGTGATCGTGCCGTCATCGTGTCACCGCGTCGTGCCTACCTTCGTAGCGGTGTCTTTCTGATGGCAGGATATTGCTGTGCCTAGAGCAGTACCCGTCACCAACTGGCTCACGAACCGACGACGTGTGCTTGCCAGTGGCGCCGTTCTCGCTGCCCTGGGAGTGGTCGGGTCCGCCTGCGGCGAGTCCGCACCCAAGACACCCGCGGTGGAAGAGCTAATTACGCCGTTGGACCAGGCACGGCACGACGGTGCGCTGGCCGCTGCCGCCGCCGGAGCCATCGGGATCCCGCCACAGGTCGCCGCCGCGCTGACCGTGGTCGCCACCCAGCGCACCGCTCATGCGCGCGCGCTGGCAACCGAGATCGCCCGGGCCGCCGGCAAGCTGGCGTCCGCGACGAGCGAAACGAGCAGCTCCAGCCCCAGCCCAACCGACCCAGCCTCGCCGCCACCACCACCGCCGCCGGTATCCGACGTGATCGATTCGCTGCGCACATCAGCCGAGGAAGCCAGTCGCCTGGTGACCAAGTCATCGGGCTACCGGGCAGGGTTGCTCGCCTCGATAGCCGCGTCCTGCACCGCGTCCTACACGGTCGCGCTGGTGCCTGGAGGCCCGTCGATATGACCACCTCCGAGCCCACCCCGGTTGCCACACCGAAGCGGTCCCCCACCGCCACCAGTGCCGACACCGAGGCGCTGTGCGATGCCCTTGCCGTCGAACACGCGACCATTTACGGCTACGGCATCGTGTCCGCGCTGTCGCCCCTAAGCGTCAACTCCTTGGTGGTGGAAGCCTTGAACCAACACCGCCACCGTCGGGACGACGTGATCGCGATGCTCGCCGCCCGCGGGGTCACCGCCCCGGTCGCCGCCGCCGGGTACCAGTTGCCCATGCAGGTCGGCAGCGCGGCCGATGCGGCACGGCTGGCAGTGCGGATGGAGAACGACGGGGCAACAGCCTGGCGGGCGGTCGTCGAGCACGCCGGGACTGCCGACGACCGGGCGTTCGCCTCGACGGCTCTGACCGAGAGCGCGGTGCTGGCCACCCGCTGGAACCGGGTGCTGGGCGCCTGGCCCATCACCGCGGCGTTCCCCGGCGGCAACGAATAGCTACCCGATGCCTCACCCGGAAATAGCCGCTGCGAGATCGGTGGCCAGCGAGGCGCCGGCGACCAGCTGACGTGTCTGACCGCTGAAGCGGTCGCGCAGCTCGACCACGCCGTCTGCCCAGCCGCGCCCCACCACGACGATCCAGGGCATACCCAACAGCTCGGCGTCTTTGAACTTGACGCCGGGCGATGCCGGTCGGTCGTCCAGCAGCACCGCAACACCCAGCCGATCCAAATCGCCGGCCAGCGCGGTGGCCCCGGCTCGAGCCTCGACGTCCTTGTTGGCGATCACCAGGTGGACATCGAACGGCGCGACCGCCGACGGCCAGCGCAAACCCAGCTCGTCGTGCTGCTGCTCGGCAACGACCGCGACCAGGCGGGAAACCCCGATGCCGTAGGAGCCCATGGTCAGCCGCACCGGCTTGCCGTCCTCGCCGAGCACGTCGGCGGTGAAAGCATCGGTGTATTTGCGACCGAGCTGGAAGATGTGCCCGATCTCGATGCCGCGCGCCAGGACCAGCGGACCGGCGCCGTCCGGAGACGGGTCGCCCGCCCGCACCTCGGCGGCCTCGATGGTGCCGTCGGCGGTGAAGTCGCGGCCGGCCACCAATCCGACGACATGCCGGCCGGGCTCGTCCGCCCCAGTGATCCAGCTGGTGCCGTCGACTATGCGCGGGTCGACGAGATAGCGAACGTCGTTGTCCCGCAATGCTTTCGGTCCAATATAGCCTTTGACCAGGAACGGATACTTGGCGAAGTCGTCGTCGTCGAGCAATACGTAGTCGGCAGGTTCGAGCGCAGCGCAAAGCCTCTTGTCGTCGACCTCACGATCGCCGGGCACGCCGATGGCCAGCAGCTCCCAGTCCCCGCCCGGCTGGCGAACCTTGACCAGGACGTTCTTCAGGGTGTCCGCGGCTGTGACGGTGCGGCCCAGATCAGCCTCGTTTGCCCAGGCCACCAGGCTGGTGATGGTTGGGGTGTCGCCGGTGTCGTGGACCACCGGTTCGGGCAGCCCGTTGATGGGCAGTGTCTCCGGGCGCGCGGTGATAACCGCTTCGACGTTGGCCGCATAACCCGACTCCAGACACCGCACGAAGGTGTCCTCGCCGATCGAACTCTCAGCCAGGAACTCTTCTGAGGCGCTACCGCCCATCGCGCCCGAGACCGCGGACACGATGACGTAGCGCACCTCAAGCCGATCGAATATGCGCTGGTAGGCCTCCCGGTGCGCGTGGTAGGCCGCCTTGAGTCCAGCGCTGTCGATGTCGAAGGAGTAGGAGTCCTTCATGACGAACTCCCTGGCGCGCAGGATGCCGGCCCGCGGCCGCGCCTCGTCCCGGTATTTGGTCTGGATTTGATACAGCGTGAGCGGAAAGTCCTTGTAGGAGCTGTACTCACCCTTCACCGTCAGAGTGAACAGCTCTTCGTGGGTGGGGCCCAACAGGTAGTCGTTGCCGCGGCGGTCCTTGAGCCGAAACACCCCTTCGCCGTATTCGGTCCACCGGTTGGTTGTGTCGTACGGCGCTCGCGGCAGTAAGGCCGGGAAAAGGATCTCCTGTCCGCCGATCGCGTTCATCTCTTCGCGGACGACACGTTCGATGTTGCGCAGTACCCGCAGCCCCAGCGGCAACCAGCTGTACAGCCCGGGCGCGACGGGCCGAATGTAGCCGGCTCGGATCAGCAGCTTGTGGCTGGCCACTTCGGCGTCGGCGGGATCATCGCGCAAGGTGCGCAGGAACAGCTCGGACATCCGGGTGATCACAGCGGGCAAGCCTAGCCGTGGCCGCGGGCGCGGCTGTTTAGTGTCCCTGCTGGGCGCCGCGGGTCGCGACGAGCGTCACACTGGTGCCACGCCCGCGCCCGACCGCCACTCTGACGTGACGCTAGACGGGAATGGAGCAGAATCGCGGACTACAGCTCTCCGGCGTCGATGGCTTCCTTGACTTCCTGCGCGTGGGCGACCTGTTCCGGGGTGTACCCGATGAACAACGCCGCACAGCCGACGATGACGGCCGCGCCGGCCACCCACAGCAGGCCATAGGTATAGCCGTGGTCGAGCGCGGTCAGCTGGGCGTCGTTCATGAACTTCACCGGGCCGGTGCTACCGCCCAGGTACAACGTCCGCGAGGTGATCACGGCCTGGATGACGGCCAGCACCAGCGGCCCGCCCAGGCTCTGCAGCATCAGTGTCATCGCCGATACCGGGCCGATCTGGTCGAAGCCGACGCCGGCGATCGCCGACAGGGTCAGCGGGACGACGGCCATGCCGATGCCGATCCCGCCGACGACGATGGGCATGACCAGGTTCGGGAAGTAGGGCACGCCACGGTGCATGAAGAACGAGCCGTACAGCATGGCGCCGAATAGCAGGTATCCGCCGCCGATCGTCAACACCCGCGGCGAGAACCGCGACACCAGCTGTGAGGAGACACCCAGGCCGATTCCCATCGCGATGACGAACGGGATGAAGCCGACACCCGCGCGCAGCGCGCTGTAGCCCAGGACGTCCTGGACGTACAGGCCGATGCACACCGTCAGGCTGAACATAACGCCACCGGCCAGGAAGATCGCGGCGAAGGTGACCAGCCGGTTGCGGTCGCGGAACAGTTTGAACGGCACGACAGGGTTCTCGGCGGTGCGCTCCACGATGACGAACGCCACGGCGGCCGCCAGGGCCACCAGGCCCGAACCGATGGTGATGCCTGATAGCCAGCCCTTTTCCGGGCCGATCGAGAAGGCGAATACGGCGGCTGTGCAGGCCAGCGTGGCCAGTATGGCTCCGGTAGCGTCGAGCTTCATCCGCTCCCTGTTGGTTTCCCGCAGCGCGGTGCGGGCCAGGTAGATCATCACCAGCCCGATCGGCACGTTCACCATAAACGCCCACCGCCATGACACCTCGGTCAGCGCTCCGCCAACCACCAGGCCCATCACCGACCCGATCGCGGTCATCGCGGCGAACACCGCCGTTGCGGCGTTGCGGGCCGGCCCCTTGGGGAACGTGGTCGCCACCAGCGCCAGACCGGTCGGCGATGCGATCGCCGAGCCCACACCCTGTGACAACCGCGCAACGACCAGCGTCGCCTCATCCCAGGCAACCGCGCATAGCACCGACGAGATCGTGAACAGCGCGACGCCGACGATAAACGTGCGTTTGCGTCCGATGGTGTCGCCGAGGCGGCCACCGAGCAGCATCAACCCGCCGAAGGTCAACACGTAGGCGGTGATCACCCAGCTGCGGCCGGCATCGGACAGGCTCAGCTCGTTCTGAATCTTAGGAAGCGCGACGATGGCGACGGTGCTGTCCATGGTCGCCAGCAGCTGCATTCCACCGATCGCGATGACCGCGGCAATAAAGCGGCGAGACGGTAACCACGTCGGGTAATACCTGTTGGGGCGCTCTGAGGCGGTCTCCTCCGAGCGCGATGAACGCGACGGGGCCGGACGTTCTGGGCGTCCAGCCGTCCAGTTACGGACCGCCCGCTCAGTGTCGTTGAGAGCCGTCATAGCGGGTTACCCTACAGTAATCTTAAGAATTGTTTAAACCCCGAATGCCGCGACGGCGCCGATGACGACGATCGCGGGAGGTCGGATCCCCTCTGCACGGACCTTTTCCGGCGTGTCGGCAAGGGTAGCCCGCAACGTCTGTTGAGCGGCGGTCGTTCCGTGCTGAACCACCAGCACCGGCGTATCCGCAGGTCGGCCGCCCTTGAGTAGGACGTGGACGAAAAGTTCGATGCGTTCGACCGCCATCAGCAAAACAATGGTGCCCGACATTGCGGCCAAAGCGTCCCAATTCACTAACGATTCGGGATGATCGGGCGCGAAATGACCACTGACCACCACAAATTCATGATTTGTGGCCCGGTGAGTCACCGGAACACCCGCCAACGCGGGCACGGCTATGGCACTCGTCACACCCGGCACCACGGTCACCGGAATTCCGGCGTCGGCGCATGCCAGTACTTCTTCATAACCCCGGGCGAACACGAACGGGTCGCCGCCTTTGAGGCGGACCACGAACCTGCCGGCTCTGGCCCGATCGATCATGATCGCGTTGATCGCATCCTGGGCCATGGCGCGGCCGTAAGGGATCTTGGCGGCGTCGATGACTTCGACGTGTGGGGGGAGCTCGGCGAGCAGTTCGGGGGGCGCGAGCCGGTCGGCGACCACGACATCGGCCTGGGCGAGCAGCCGTCGACCGCGGACGGTGATCAGCTCGGGATCGCCGGGGCCGCCGCCGACCAGCGCCACCCCGCCGCGGACAACGTCGGAGCTCTCTGCGGTGATGAGGCCCTGCTGCAGAGCCTCGCGAATCGCGGACCTGATCGCCGCCGACCGGCGGTGCTCACCGCCGGCCAGCACGCCCACCGACAGCCCCGCATAGCTGAATGACGCCGGGGTGACCGCGGTCCCCTCGACCGCAATGTCGGCCCGGACGCAAAAGATCCGGCGGCGATCCGCCTCGGCGACGACCGCCGCGTTCACCTGCGCATCATCGGTTGCCGCGATCGCATACCAGGCTCCGTCGAGGTCGCCGTCGCGGTAGTCACGCGCCGACAAGGTGATCTGATCCATCGCCTCGACGGCGCGGGTGGCCGTCGGGGCGATCACGTGGACGTCGGCACCGCTGGCGATAAGCAGGGGCAGCCGGCGCTGGGCGACCGTGCCCCCGCCAACCACGACGACCTTCTTGCCGGCCAGCCGCAACCCGACCAGATAGGGGTTCTCGGTCACCCAGCAAGCCTAGTGCCACGTCGCCGGCAGCATCGGCAGCGGCGGACCAGCACCGAACTCACCGCCCAACGTGACCAACCCCGAAGCACCAGCAGCGATCGGCGACGAAGCGGTACCAGCAAACCCCACGATCCCAGCACCTTGATCCAATACCTCAGCATATTCGTCCAACTGCGACGCGTAATTGACGCCGGCGGCTAACCCCAGCGCTAGTGGCAGCGGCAACCCAGTAGGCACCCCACTCGTAGCGGCAACCCCGCCAACCGCGTCAGCCGCTACGGTCAAACCCGCAATAATGAAATCAGTCTGCGCCGCTAGTGCTTCGAAACCGCTGACCAGCAAGTAGACTAGCTCCCCACCCGACGATATGAGCGTGTAGACCAACACATTAAGCAGGCCACGCCCGATTAGCATGATTATGTGCACGATTTGCGCGATCAGTCCCCAAATCGTGGTCAGCGCTACTAGGAACAGTTCGCAGCTGCGGCCGATTTCCACAGCGCCGCCATGGACTCCGATGGTTCCTATATCGCCAACCGCACCCATACCAGGCTTAACGATCGCTGGCGGAAATGGGACGGTCGGCATTGCGGCCAACGCCGCAGTGGCGGTCGTCTCGTAGACGCCCATCGTGGTGGCGGCCTGGGCCCACATCCGCGCATAGTCGGCCTCATTCGCCGCAATCGGAATCGTATTGCTCCCAAAAAAGTTCGTCCCGACCAACATCGCGTGTGCGGCGTGATTGGTCGCCAACTCACTCAATGTCGGCATCGTCGCCACCGCACTCACATAGGCCGTCGCCGCGACCTCATGCTGGGCCGCCGCCGCCGCGCTAGCCACGCTGGCTTGAGTCAGCTGCGCTTGATACGGCAGATGCGCCGCGACATAACTTTCAGCGCTGTGACCCTGCCAAGCTTCACCTTGCACCCCAGCCAGCACCGTATTGAGTTCTTCTGCTGCCGAAGCATATTCGGTACTGAGCGAATTCCACGCCGCCGCTGCCGCCACCAGCGAAGCCGGCCCCGACCCGCCGGTCAGTGCCGCTGAAATGAACTTCCGGCGGCGAAGCAAACCAGCCAGGAGCGGTCATCGCAGACTGCCCGACACAATCTGCGCTACCGCACCACTATCACGAACCGCGCAATTGCCAACCGAATCACCATCGCCGACCTCAGATGCGGCCAAGTTCCTTACCCCCCTTAGCGGTTAGTGGCGTGCACAACGTGCTCGCCATCTACTGCGCTTTGCCGACGCCCCTTCCGGCCAATCCCACCCCGCTATCCCCAAAACACTAGACCGCCAAAACTACCGATCCGCTTTCGCGTGCCTGCCTCTCGCCCAACCGAGCTGCTGTGAGGACCAGAGCAGTAATCAATTGCGCTTCACCCCACTTCTTTTGCAGTGCCGTTTCGTTCGACGAGCGGCGGCGTGTGCGACGAAACGCACCACCGCTCCGGGTGTCGCGGCCGGATGGGTGTGCAGATACGACGCGTGCACTCCGGCCCGCACGACGCCATCTCGCACGGCATCCTCGTCCTGGCCTCGGAACACCCACGCCGGGTGATAGCTATCGGTGAATGTGACTGCGGTCCGGTGGAATTCATGTCCAACCACCCGCTGGCCGGCCGAATAGAGCGCCGAATCGGCGACGGCGACGGCGTCGCGATAGCCCAAGGTGAGGCGATCGGTGAACCGTGCCGACCCGGACAGCACTCCGCACATCGGGTGTCCGTCGAGTTCAGAAACCAGAAAGAGCAGGCCCCCACATTCGGCATGCACCGGAGCGCCGGCCGCGGCCAGTTCGTTGATCTGCCGGCGCACGAGATCGTTGGCGGACAGTTCCGCGGTGAACTGCTCGGGGAACCCGCCGGGCAACAGCACCGCCTCGGTAGCTTCCGGTAGTGGGTCGACGAGCGGGTCGAAGTCGACCACATGTGCGCCGGCAGCCCGCAGTAGCTCGGCATGTTCGGTATAGCCGAAGGTGAAGGCCCTGCCCGCGGCCAGAGCCACGGTGGCGTGGGCGGCCGTCCCACCCACGGCCGTGGGCGGATCCCACGGATCGGCGACGGCGCGGCTTCGCGCGTGCGCAAGCACCGCGGCAAGGTCGACGTGGCGGCGGATCACTGCCGTCATCGCCTCGACCGCCAGCCGTGCCCGACGGCCGTACTCGACGGCGGTGACGAGGCCCAGATACCGTGCCGGCAGCTCCAATTCAGCGGTACGCGGTATGGCGCCCAGCACCGGGACACCGGCCTGTTCGCAGGCTTGTCGCAGCACCTGCTCGTGCCTGGCCGACCCGACCCGGTTGAGGATGACGCCGCCGACCCGAGTCGCGGTGTCGAAAGTGGAAAAGCCGTGCAACAGTGCGGCAATGCTGTGGCTCTGGCCGCGGGCGTCGACCACCAGGATCACCGGGGCGCCCAGCAGCGAGGCGACGTGCGCGGTGGACCCTGATGCCGGGGTGGTCGCATCCGGCGCGATGCGCCCGTCGAACAGACCCATCACCCCTTCGATCACCGCGATGTCCGCGCCACGGGCGCCATGCGCGTACAGCGGGCCGATGAGCCGCTCCCCCACCAGTACCGGGTCGAGATTGCGGCCGGGCTTTCCCGCGGCCATCGCGTGGTAACCGGGGTCGATAAAATCCGGACCTATCTTGAATGGCGCGACAGCGTGGCCCGCCTGCCGGAGGGCTCCGATCAAACCCGTCGCGACCGTGGTCTTACCGCTGCCCGACCAGGGGGCGGCGACGACCACCGCCGGTACCCGGGTCACCGGGTGACCCCAAGCCGCGAGCGTCCGCAGAATGCCGCGGCGCACGGCGTGTCCGTGTACGGACACGCGCCCTCGCGGAGTGACGCGGCCACGTTCACCACTCAATGCCCTTCTGTCCCTTGCGCCCCGCATCCATCGGGTGTTTCACCTTGGTCATCTCGGTAACCAGATCGGCGGCCTCGATCAGCCGTGGCGGAGCGTCGCGCCCGGTGATCACCACGTGCTGGTGGCCAGGGCGGGCCAACAAGACATCGACCACATCGTCGACGTCGAGCCAGCCCCACTTCAGTGGGTAGGTGAACTCGTCGAGCAGATAGAAGTCGTGGCGTTGTACCGCCAGCCGGCGCGCGATCTCGGCCCAACCGTCCGCCGCTGCCTCGGCATGGTCGACATCGCTGCCGGACTTGCGTGACCAGGACCAGCCAGCACCCATCTTGTGCCATTCCACCGGCCCACCCACCCCGTGCTGATCATGCAGCCGGCCGAGGTGGTGGAACGCCGCCTCCTCGCCCACCTTCCACTTGGCACTCTTGACAAACTGGAATATCGCGATATCGAGGCCAACATTCCAAGCCCGCAACGCCATTCCGAAGGCCGCCGTCGATTTCCCCTTACCCGCACCGGTGTGTACCGCCAGTACCGGCGTGTTGCGCCGGGCCCTGGTGGTCAGGCCATCGTTGGGCACTGCGAGCGGATTGCCCTGCGGCATCGGCGGTTACCTAACTCCTCCTGTTCGCGGCTCAGGCCACGCTTCGGACGGCCTGCATCAGATGGTCGGCGTGCAACTGCTCCAGCCGAACGGCCGGCGCGCCGAGCTGGCGGGCCAGCTGCCCGGCCAGCCCCAGCCGCACATACGACGTTTCGCAGTCCACAACCACCGCGGCCGTGCCTTCGGCGACCAACCGGGCAGCCGCAGTTCGGCTGCGGCCCAACGGGTCTGGCCCGGCGGTGGCCCGCCCATCGGTCAAAACCACCACCAGTGGGCGTCGGGCCCGGTCACGCACCTTCTCGCGGATGACCAGCTCACGCGCGGCCAGCAGTCCCTCCGCCAGCGGGGTCTTGCCACCGGTGTCGAATCGGGCCAGTCGCCGGCCGGCGATGTGCGCCGACGAAGTCGGCGAGAGCAAAAGGGTCGCCTCATGCTGGCGGAAGGTGATCACCGCGACCTTGTCCCGGCGCTGGTAAGCGTCGCGCAGCAGCGACAGGGTGGCGCCGCTGACCGCGGCCATGCGGTCCCGGGCAGCCATGGAGCCGGAAGCGTCGACGACGAAGATCACCAGATTGCCTTCACGCCCCTCGCGGACGGCCCGGCGCACATCGTCGGGCTGCAGCCGCAGCGCCCCGGCGCCGGATGCGCGCTCGGCGGCCGACAGCAGGGTGGCGAACAGGTGTAATCCGTGCGCGCCGGAGTCGACGTCGTCGCCGCTGGCGGCCGCCACCACGCTGCCGGAAATGTTGCGGGCCCGAGACCGTCGCCCCGGCGCGCCCTCGCCGACCCCAGGGACCCTCAGCGCGCGGGTACGGAAGATCTTCGACGGTGGCGCGCTGGGCTTCGGCGGTTTCGGTGGGCTTGAGTTGGGTTGCGAAGCAGCGTCATTCGCGGCCTGACCGCCGCCCGGCGGGTCGGGATCAGGCTCAGGCTCACCCTGCGGTTCGGTATCGGCCTGCGCGAGCGCCTGGTCCAGCTGGTCGCGGTCAATGCCGTGATCGTCGAACGGGTCCCGGCGGCGACGATGCGGCAGCGCCAGTTCTGCTGCCACCCGGATGTCCTGCTCGGAGACGGTATGCGCGCCGCGCCAGGCGGCGTGGGCGGCGGCGGTTCGGGCCACCACCAGATCGGCCCGCATGCCGTCGACGTCGAACGCCGCGCACAACGCAGCGATGCGCCGTAACTCGTTGTCCGGCAACACCACATCGTCGACTATTGCCCGGGCCGCGGCAATCCGACGGGCCAGTTCGGCCTCGGCGTCGGTGTACTGTGCGGCGAACCCGTCCGGGTCGGCCTCGTAGGCCATCCGCTGGCGGATGACCTGCGCACGTACGTCGATGTCGCGTGACGCGTGCACGTCGACGGTCAGACCGAACCGGTCCAGCAGCTGTGGACGCAGTTCGCCCTCCTCCGGATTCATGGTGCCGATCAGCACGAACCGGGCCTCGTGGGAATGGGAGATGCCGTCGCGTTCGATGTGTACCCGTCCCATGGCGGCGGCGTCGAGCAGAATGTCGACCAGATGATCGTGCAGCAGATTGACCTCGTCGACGTAGAGCACGCCGCCGTGAGCGCGGGCCAGTAATCCCGGTGAAAACGCATGTTCGCCGTCGCGCAGCACCCGCTGCAGATCCAGTGAGCCGACCACCCGGTCTTCGGTGGCGCCCAGCGGCATCTCCACCAGGCCGGTGTCGACGCTCCCGGTCACGGCCGACAGCAGCGCGGCCAGACCGCGCACGGCCGTCGATTTCGCCGTGCCCTTTTCGCCCCGGATCAGCGCCCCACCGATCTGCGGGCGCACGGCGCACAACAGCAGCGCGAGCCGCAGCCGATCATGACCGACGATCGCGCTGAACGGATAGGGCTTCACGGCTGCTTCGCCAGACCCGAGCCGGGCCGCAGCATGGGCACGTGCGGGATACCGTCGTCCAGGAACTCGTCACCATCGCGGACGAAGCCGTGCTGGGCATACATCTCCGCCAGATAGGCCTGCGCATCGATCCGGCACGGGTAGTCGCCCACCTCGGCCAGCGCCGCACGCAGCAGCCGGGTGGTGTGGCCTTGTCCGCGGGCGTCACGTTTGGTGCACAGCCGGCCGATCCGGAACACCTTCTCGCCCCCGGCGTGCTCTTCCATCAAACGCAGCGTGCAGACCACCTCTCCGTCGGGCGTTTCCAGCCAGAAATGCCGGGTCTCGGCGAGCAGGTCGCGCCCGTCCAGCTCCGGGTACGGGCAGGCCTGTTCGACGACGAACACCTCCACCCGCAACTTGAGCAGCTCGTAAAGGGTCCGGGCGTCAAGATCTTTGGCCCAGACGCGGTGCAGGGATTCGGTCATGCGGACGCCTCCAACTGCAGCGCCCTGGTGCCCCAGGACCACACCTCGTCGAACAGCGTTGGCTCGTCGGACAGTTGGGCTCCCAGCGACGGAACCATCTCCTTCAGCGCGGGCAGCCAGGCCGGATACCGGTCGGCGAAGCAACGCTGCAGGATGTCGAGCGCGATCGGCACGGCGGTCGACGCCCCCGGCGAACCCCCTAGCAGGCCGGCGATGGTGCCGTCCGCATCGCCGATCACCGTGGTGCCGAACTCGAGCGCGCCGCCTCCGCGCTTGTCCCGGCGGATCACCTGCACCCGCTGCCCGGCTACCGTCAGCTCCCAGTCCGAATCCACTGCACTGGGAGCGAATTCACGCAGCGCACGGACCCGGTCGGGTTCGGAGAGGCGCAACTGAGCGATCAAGTAGTTGAGCATTTTCCGTTGGGTGACGCCGACACCGAGCATGGGCAGCAGGTTGTCCCCTCTGATCGATCGGGGTAGATCGCTGATCCGCCCGTATTTCAAAAACTTCGGCGACCAGCCGGCATACGGCCCGAACACCAACCACGACTTGCCGTTGACGAACCGCAGATCCAGGTGCAATGCGCCCAGCGGCGGGGCTCCCGGCGCCGGAAAGCCATACACCTTCGCCCGATGCGCGCCGGTGAGCGCCGGGTTGTCGGCGCGCAGGAAGCGGCCGCCAATCGGGAAGCCGGCGAAGCCGTTGACCTCCTTGATTCCAGACTTCTGCAACAGGGGCAAGGCGTCGCCCCCGGCCCCGACAAAGACGAACTTGGCGTTCAGGTTGCGCTTTTCGCCAGTGCGGCGGTTTCGGAGGGTCAACGTCCAGCTGCCGTCGGACTGACGGGACAGGTTGCGAACTTCGTGCCCGAACAACGCGGTGGTGCCGTTGCGCACGCAATAGCCGATGAGTTGTTTGGCCAGGGCACCGAAGTCGACGTCGGTGCCGTCGCGGGCCCAGCCGAGCGCCACCGGCTCGGAGAAGTCACGCTTAGCGGCCATGAACGGCAACCGGCGGGCGAATTCGTCGGGGCCTTCGATCAGCTCGGTGCCGGCGAACAGCGGGTTGCCGGCCAATGCCTGTTGGCGGCGCCGTAGATAGGCGACGCGCTGCGATCCGTGCACGAAACTCACGTGCGGGACGCAATTGACGAAGCTGCGGTCAGTCAGGATGCCGTTCTCGGCGGCGTATGCCCAGAACTGGCGGGTGACCTGGAATTGCTCGTTGATCCGCACCGCTTTGGTGATGTCAATCGAACCGTCCGGCATTTCTGGGGTGTAGTTCATCTCGCACAGGGCGGAATGCCCGGTGCCGGCATTGTTCCAGGGACCGCTGCTTTCGGCGGCGACGGCGTCCAGCCGCTCGATCACAGTGATCGAGCAGTCCGGTTCGAGCCGACGTAGCAGCGCGCCCAGCGTGGCGCTCATGATGCCCGCACCCACCAGCACGACGTCGGTCCGGGCAGTTCTGGCTAGCTCTGACAACGCGTTCCTTCCCTGGGCTGTGCCGGTCCCAGGTTATCCCGACGGGTGCGGGCGGCACCCCGAGCAGGTCCGACCGCCGGGCGGACAACGTTAGCGACGTACGCCGGATGACTCGATGCTTCGCTGAACAGCCACCCACCCGCACTACGGGCACCACTAGCACCCCTGGCACCATCTATATCACCGAAGATGTCGTCGGTGCCGCCAGCACCGCGGGTCTCCGCCAGCCATCGACCGACCCCCACGGTGGGCTGCCGGCTACGGCTGGGGAGGCGATGGCGCGCGCCGCGTTTAAGCTGGCAAGGTGACTGGCTGGGTGCGCGATATCTTGCCCGGCTATTGGCAGTGCACGATTCCGCTCGGGCCCGATCCGGACGGCGAGGGCGGGATCGTCGCAACCCTGATCCGCCGCGGGGACGCTAGCCGGGCCGAGCACGCGGTCCTGGCGGTACACGGCTACACCGACTACTTCTTTCACACCGAGCTGGCCGATCACTTCGCCCAACGCGGCTTCGCCTTCTATGCGGTCGATCTCCACAAGTGCGGCCGGTCCCGGCGGGACGGCCAGACACCCCATTTCGTCACCGACCTTGCCCGCTACGACACCGAACTTGAACACGCCGTGTCCGTCATCACCGAGCCGAACCCCGCAGCGAAGGTCCTGGTATACGGCCACTCCGCCGGTGGGCTCATCGTCTCGCTGTGGCTGGACCGGGTGCGCGAGCGCGGCGCGACCACGCGCGCAGGTATCACCGGCCTGGTGCTCAATAGCCCGTTCCTGGATCTGCAAGGCCCGGCGGTCCTGCGACTGCAGGTGACCGCGGCGCTATTCGCCGCGATGTCGCGCATGCGGCCCAAGTGGGTAGCCCGATCGCCCCGAGAAGGCGGTTACGGCTCCACCCTGCACCGGGAGTACGGCGGAGAGTTCGACTACAACCTGCAATGGAAACCGGTCGGCGGCTTCCCGGTCACCTTCGGCTGGATTCATGCCATGCGTCGCGGCCATGCACGGTTACATCGCGGGCTCGACGTCGGCGTGCCCAACCTGATCCTGTGTTCGGATCACACGGTGCGCAATAGCACCGACCCGGCGACGCTGCACCGCGGTGACGCGGTTCTCGACGTCGCCCATATCACCCGCTGGGCCGGCCGGATCGGCAACCGCACCACCATCATCCCGGTGCCGGACGCCAAACACGATGTGTTCTTGTCACTACCGCAGCCCCGCCAGAACGCCTACCGCCACCTGGACACCTGGCTGGACGACTACCTCGGCACACTGAACGACACCGACGCCTCGGCATCGTCGGGGAAAGGCTGACGGCCCAAACAAAATGGAAACATACGACATCGCGATCATCGGAACCGGTTCGGGCAACAGCATTCTCGATGAGCGCTATGCCGGCAAGCGGGCGGCGATCTGCGAACAGGGTACCTTCGGCGGCACCTGCCTCAATGTCGGGTGTATCCCGACGAAAATGTTCGTCTACGCCGCCGAGGTGGCCACGACTATCCGGGGCGCCTCGCGTTACGGAGTCGACGCGCACATCGACCGGGTGCGGTGGGACGACATCGTCTCGCGGGTCTTCGGGCGCATCGATCCAATCGCACTCAGCGGCGAGGACTATCGGCGCTCTGCACCCAATATCGACGTGTACCGCACGCACACCCGTTTCGGGCCGGTCCAGGCTGATGGGCGCTACCTGCTGCGCACCGATGTCGGTGAAGAGTTCACCGCGGACCAGGTGGTGATAGCGGCCGGATCCCGGCCAGTTGTTCCGCCGGCCATCCTCGCGTCCGGCGTCGACTACCACACCAGCGACACCGTTATGCGGATTGCCGAACTGCCCGAGCACATCGTCATCGTTGGAAGTGGCTTCGTGGCAGCAGAATTCGCACACATTTTCTCCGCCCTGGGTGTGCGGGTCACCCTGGTGATCCGGGGCAGTTGCCTGCTGCGGCATTGTGACGACACCATCTGCGAGCGGTTTACCCGCATCGCATCCACCAAATGGGAACTGCGCACCCATCGCAACGTGGTCGACGGGCAGAACCGCGGGTCCGGCGTCGCGCTGGAGCTCGACGATGGCTCCACGATCAACGCCGACCTGCTGTTGGTAGCGACCGGCCGGCTGTCCAACGCCGACCTGCTGGACGCCGAGCAAGCCGGTGTCGATGTCGAAGACGGCCGAGTGGCGGTTGACGAATACCAACGGACCTCCGCGCGTGGGGTTTTCGCGCTCGGGGACGTGTCGTCGCCGTACCAGCTCAAGCACGTCGCCAATCACGAAGCCCGCGTCGTGCAGCACAATCTGCTCCACGACTGGGATGACACCGAATCGATGGTCGTCACCGACCACCGCTACGTACCCGCTGCGGTATTCACCGATCCCCAGATCGCTGCTGTTGGACTCACCGAAAACCAAGCTGCGGCAAAGGGGCTCGACATTTCGGTCACAATTCAGGACTACGGTGATGTCGCGTACGGTTGGGCGATGGAGGACACCACCGGAATCGTCAAACTGATCGCCGAGCGGGGCACCGGACGACTGCTGGGCGCGCACGTCATGGGGTACCAGGCGTCGTCGATTGTCCAGCCGTTGCTCCAGGCGATGAGCTTCGGGTTGACCGCGCCCGAAATGGCGCGCGGCCAGTACTGGATTCATCCGGCGCTGCCCGAGGTGGTCGAGAACGCGCTACTGGGTCTGCGTTGACTCGGCGTCAACGCACCGTAGGTGGTGCCGAACTTGACCGGCGGTCCGCACGCTGGACCAGCATGCGCCGCGTCCTGTCGCCATCGGAGTGGTGGCGCCTGGGATTGATGCTGGCGATGATCGTCGCTTTGCATCTGATCGGCTGGCTCACCTTGGTGCTCTTGGTGGAACCCGCCCGGCTCAGCCTGGGCGGCAAGGCATTTGGCATCGGCGTCGGGCTGACGGCGTACACCCTGGGCCTGCGGCACGCGTTCGACGCCGACCACATCGCCGCGATCGACAACACCACCCGCAAGCTGATGAACGACGGGCAACGCCCCCTTGCGGTTGGATTCTTCTTTTCGCTGGGCCACTCCACAGTGGTCTTCGGGCTGGCTTTAATGCTGGCGACCGGGCTCAAGGCCATCGTCGGACCGGTCGAGAATGACTCCTCGACGCTGCACCACTACACCGGTCTGATCGGTACCAGCATCTCCGGCGCCTTCCTGTATTTGATCGCGATTCTCAACGTCATCGTCCTGGTCGGCATCCTGCGGGTGTTCTCGCGTATGCGCCACGGCGACTACGACGAGGCCGAACTCGAACGACAGCTGGACAACCGCGGACTGGTCAACCGAATTCTCGGCCGCTTCATGAAGTCGATCACCAAGTCGTGGCACATGTACCCGATCGGGCTGCTGTTCGGCCTCGGATTCGACACCGCCACCGAGATCGCGCTGTTGGTGCTGGCGGGCACCAGCGCGGCCGCCGGGCTGCCCTGGTACGCGATCCTGTGCTTACCGATGCTATTCGCCGCCGGCATGTGCCTGCTGGACACCATCGACGGCTCCTTCATGAACTTTGCCTACGGCTGGGCGTTCGCCAACCCGGTGCGCAAGATCTACTACAACATCACCATCACCGGACTGTCGGTGGCGGTCGCATTGCTAATCGGCAGCGTCGAACTACTCAACCTCTTCGCCGCCCAGTTGGGCTGGCGGGGCCCGTTCTGGGGCTGGTTTGGCGGCCTGGATCTCAACACCGTCGGCTTCATCGTGGTCGCGATGTTCGTGGTCACCTGGGCGATAGCCTTATTGTTCTGGCGCTACGGCCGCGTTGAAGAGAAGTGGTCGGGTGATCGCACACCACAGTTGGAGGAGCCATCTCGCGAAACCGGTTGACACTGAACTGCTGTAGGCCAAGCTGACCGCCATGCCAGGTTCGATCTGCGACGTGCTACCCGCGGCGGCCGCGCTGCTCGGGGTCGCGAGCGCGGGCGACGGTCTAGGGGTGGCGGATTGGGTTGGCCAGGTCGACCAGGTCGATCGCGTCGCGGTCGTGCTCGTCGACGGGATGGGCTGGCACCTGCTACCGGAGTTGGCCGGCGACGCGCCGCTGCTGGCCTCGGTTGCGACCGGTGGCGCCGGGCGGCTGGACCAGCTGGTGTGCACCTTCCCGTCCACCACACCGACCAGTCTGGTGTCCCTGGGCACCGGCGCACCACCCGGCGAGCACGGCATCCTAGGCTTCACGCTCAACATTCCCGGCACCGACCGGGTGCTCAACCACATCCGGTGGCGCGACGATCCACCGCACACCCAATGGCAGCCACTCCCAACCTGGTTCGAGCGGCTGAGCTGGGCCGGAGTGAGCACCCGCGCCGTCCTGCCGGAGTGGTTCATCGGCAGCGGCCTGACCGAAGCGGCGTATCGAGGCGCGCAGTTCGTCCCGACGCGCGGCGGCGAGGACTACGCTCAGCGGATCGTCGAGGAGCTGCGCGCGGCGCCCGGGCTGGTCTACGGCTATGCCGCGGACCTCGACACCGCGGCCCATGTATTCGGCATCGGTTCGGATCAGTGGCACGCCGCGGCGACCGGTGTCGATCTGCTGCTGACCCGGCTGGTCCAGGCGCTGCCCCAGAGCGCGGCGCTGTTGGTCACCGCCGACCACGGCGGCCTGAACGTCCCGGCGAACGCTCGCGTCGATCTCGACACCGACCCGCGGCTGATGGCGGGAGTACGGGTGGTCGCCGGCGAGCCGCGGGTGCGCTACCTACACACCGAGCCGGGCGCCACTGCGGACGTGCTGGCTACCTGGGCTGAGGTGCTCGGCGGCTGGGCGGAGGTCCGCAGCCGCGCAGAGGCCGTGGCCACCGGCATGTTCGGGCCGATGAACCCGCGACACTTGCCGCGGATCGGCGATGTGGTAATCACTTGCACCCACCCGGCGGCGGTGCTGGCGACCGGCCACGAGCCTCCGGAAACGGCGCGTCTCATCGGCTTTCACGGCGGGGCCACCGCAGCCGAAATGGCGATCCCGTTGATCGTCTTTTCGGGCTGATACTCGTTCGCCAAAGAACTACAGCGGGGTGACGTAGGCCGAGCTGATTCCGCCGTCGACCAAGAATGTCGAGGCGGTAATGAACGACGCGTCGTCGCTGGCCAAAAACGCCACCGCAGCCGCGATTTCGTCGGGCTCGGCAAAGCGGCCCAGCGGCACGTGTACCAGGCGGCGAGCGGCCCGCTCGGGATCCTTGGCGAAAAGCTCTTGCAGCAGCGGGGTATTCACCGGGCCCGGGCACAACGCATTGACCCGGACGCCCTGCCGGGCGAACTGCACACCCAGTTCGCGTGACATGGCCAGCACGCCGCCCTTGGACGCGGTGTAGGAGATCTGCGACGTCGCCGAACCGATCACCGCGACAAAGGATGCCGTGTTGATGATGGAGCCCCTCCCCGCGGGTACCATGTGCCGCAAAGCCGCCCGGCAGCACAAGTACACCGATTTCAGGTTGACGTCCTGCACCCGCTGCCACGCCGCCAGCCCGGTGTTCTCGATCAGGTCGTCTTCGGGCGGCGATATGCCGGCGTTGTTGAACGCGATGTCCACCGAACCGTAGGCTTTGGCTGCCGTGTCGAACAGCCCGTCGACCGCGTGCTGGTCGGAAACATCCACCGGCACAAATAAGCCGGATAGTTCGTCAGCGGCCGCCGCACCCGCATCGGGATCGATGTCGCCGACAACGATGGTCGCGCCTTCGGCATGCAGCCGACGGCCGGCCGCCAGGCCGATGCCGCTGCCACCGCCGGTAATCACCGCCACCCGGCCCGCCAGCCGTTGGGTAAGATCGACCGGCCGCACTAGTCCTCCTCCCCGATGGCGATGAACACGTTCTTGGTCTCGGTGAAATGCAGCGGTGCGTCCGACCCCAGCTCACGGCCCAACCCAGACTGCTTGAAGCCGCCGAACGGGGTGTTGAAGCGCACCGACGAGTGCGAATTCACCGACAGGTTGCCGGACTCGACCGCCCGCGCCACCCGCAGCCCGCGGGACAGGTCGTCGGTCCAGATCGATCCGGACAGCCCGTACGCGGTGTCGTTGGCCAACGCGACGGCGTCGGCCTCGTCGTCGAACGCCAGCACCACGACCACCGGCCCGAAGATTTCGTCGGTAACGGTGCGGTCACCACGGTGCGGCGTGAGAACGGTTGGCGGGAACCAGAATCCACGCCCAGCCGGGGCGGTGCCGCGAAACGCGACGGGTGCGTCGTCGGGCACATACGCGGCGACCTTGTCGCGGTGCACGCACGATACCAGCGGACCCATCTCGGTGTCGCGCGATCCGGGGTCCCCGACAACGACGCCCTTGACCGCCGGCTCGAGAAGCTCCATGAAACGGTCGTAAACGCTGCGCTGCACCAGAATTCGGCTTCGAGCACAGCAATCCTGCCCGGCGTTGTCGAAGACCCCGGCCGGCGCGGTGGCCGCCGCGCGCTGCAGGTCGCAGTCAGCGAAGACGATGTTGGCGCTCTTGCCGCCCAGTTCCAGCGTCACTCTCTTGACTTGAGCCGCGGCACCGGCCATCACCCGCATGCCGGTTTCGGTGGACCCGGTGAACACGATCTTGCGAATGTCGGGGTGGGTGACGAAGCGCTCCCCAACCACCGCGCCCTTCCCCGGCAGCACCTGCAGCAGGTCTGCGTCCAGCCCCGCCTCGACCGCCAGCTCACCGAGCCGCATCGTGGTCAACGGCGTCCACTCGGCGGGCTTGACCAGCACCGCGTTGCCAGCGGCTAGCGCCGGGGCGATGCCCCACGACGCGATCACCATCGGGAAGTTCCACGGCGTGATCACCCCGACCACGCCCATCGGTTCGTTAAAGGTGATATCCAGCCCGCCGGAAACGGGAATCTGCTTGCCGGACAACCGCTCCGGGCTCCCCGCATAGAACGCCAACACGTCCCGCACGTGACCGGCTTCCCACTCGGCCGACGCGATCGGGTGTCCCGAATTGGCCACCTCGAGCGCCGCCAGCTCATCGACGTGGGCTTCGACGGCAGCCGCGAACGCGCGCAGGCCCAGTGCCCGCTCGGCGGGCGCCGATCGTGCCCAACGCCGCTGCGCCGCCTGGGCCCGTCGCACCGCATCGTCGACGGCGGCGGCATCGGCGTGGTCCACCGAGGCCAGCACTTCCTCGGTGGCGGGGTTGATCAGTTGCGCAGTGCTCACCTTGACGCCACTTGGCTGAGCCGGCCCGCATACGAGCCTGCGGCGTCCACCAACGCCTTGAACAGCCGCAGATCATCAAGCGACTTCTCCGGATGCCACTGCACCGCAAGCACGAACTTGTCCCCGGGCAGCTCCAGCGCCTCGACCACGCCGTCGATATCCCCCGCGCTTACCACCAGGCCCGCACCGACCTCGTCGATGGCTTGGTGGTGGTAACACGGCACATCGGCGGACTCCCCGATCAGAGCGGCCAGCCGGGTGCCCGGCGCGGTGCGGACCGGCAATCTGGTGAAGATCCCGTTGCCCGCCCGATGCCCGCTGTGGCCCAGCAGGTCGGGCAGGTGCTGGTGCAGCGTGCCGCCGAGCGCGACGTTGAGCACCTGCGCGCCGCGACAGATACCCAGCACCGGCAGCCCCCGCTCCAGCGCACCCCGCAACAGCGCGAACTCCCACGTGTCGCGGCCCGGGCGCGGCTGGTCGGTGGCCGGATGCGGCTTTTGGCCATAGGCCGCCGGATCCAGGTCGTAGCCCCCGGTGATCACCAGAGCGTGCAGGCTGTCCAGCACGCAGCCGGCGATCTCGGGGTCCACCGGCTGCGGCGGCAGCAGTACCGCGATACCACCGGCCATGGTGATGCCCTCGAAGTAGTCGGCAGGCAGATAGCCCGCGGGGACATCCCAGTCCCCGGTCCGCACCTGCTCCAGATAAGCCGTCAGGCCGACGACCGGGCGACTCGCTCTAGAGGCGTTCAAACCCACGCATCCTCTCCCAATCGGTGACCGCCGCGTTGAACGCCGCCAACTCCACCCGCGCGTTGTTCAGGTAGTGCGCGACAACGTTCTCGCCAAACGCCTCCCGCACCCGGGCAGACGCCTCGAACAACGCTGCGGCGTCAGCCAGCGTGACCGGCAGTCGTTCGACATCACCAACGTCGTAGGCGTTGCCGACGCAGGGCTCGGGTAGCTGCAGGCCCCGCTCAATACCGTACAGCCCTCCCGCCAGGAGAGCCGCCACCGCCAGGTACTGATTGACATCGCCACCGGGAACCCGGCATTCGACCCGGATGTTTCGCCCGTGGCCGACCACCCGCAGTGCGCAGGTGCGGTTGTCCAGCCCCCACGCCACAGCCGTCGGAGCGAAACTGCCATCGGCAAATCGCTTATAGGAATTGATATTCGGCGCATAGCACAAGGTGAATTCGCGCAACGTGGCCAACTGGCCGGCCACGAAGCTACGAAACATCGGCGACATGCCCTGCGGCCCGCCGCTGTCGGCGAAGACTGCGGAATTGTCCGTGCCGCGCAGCGACAAATGAATGTGACAGCTATTACCTTCTCGTTCATCATATTTCGCCATGAACGTCAGGCTCTTGCCGTGCTGGTCGGCGATCTCCTTGGCACCGTTCTTGTAGATCGCGTGATTGTCGCAGGTGACCAGCGCTTCGTCGTAGTGAAACCCGATCTCCTGCTGGCCCTTGTTGCATTCGCCCTTGACGGCCTCGAACCGCAGGCCCGCACCCGCCATACCCAACCGGATGTCGCGCAGCAACGGCTCCATCCGCGACGACGCCAATATCGCGTAGTCGATGTTGTAGTCGCTGGCCGGGGTCAGCCCGCGGTACCCGCTGGCCCACGCCTGGCGGTACGGCTGGTCGAAGACGATGAACTCCAGCTCGGTGGCCACATCGGCGACCAGTCCACGCTCCTTGAGCCGGTCCAGCTGACGGCGCAGAATGCTGCGCGGCGCGACGGCGACCTCGCTGCCGTCGGCCCAGGCCAGGTCGGCGATCACCAGCGCCGTTGCAGGTAGCCAGGGAATCAACCGAAGAGTGGTCAGGTCCGGAGTCATCACCATGTCGCCGTACCCGGTGTCCCAACTCGACATCGCATAACCGGGCACCGTATTCAGGTCGACGTCGACGGCCAGCAGATAGCTGCAGCATTCGGCGCCGCGCGTGGCCAGCTCGTCGACGAACAGCCGGCCCGATATCCGTTTACCGGCCAGCCGGCCCTGCATGTCGGTGAATGCGACGATGACGGTGTCGACACCACCCGCCGCGACCAGTCGTTCCAGCTCGGTCCACGACAACGCCGGAGAACCCGAACCGGTCACCGCTCTTCCTCCCACGACCATGGCCGCTAGTCAACCACCTTCGGGTCCTCGGCCGACACGCCCGTAGTCGACCTCGGCACTACCAGCCGCTGGCGCGCAACACGATCTCGGTGGACAGCTGCGCCGTCGACTCCTGCGCGTTACGCGGGTCAACGAGATCCACCACACGGTAGTCGGCGTAGACGAGCCGCTGGCTGTCGCGGGCCGCTGCCCGCGCCGCAGCGGAACTCGCCAGGACGGTGGTGCCGATCTCCACCGGCGGGCAGTGCTCATCGCCAATCACGTCGTCGGCTACATCGGCCGCTCGCGGATGGCCGCGGTCGATGGCCACCAGACCAACGAAGCGGCCCACCCTGGTCGCTGCCAATACCCAGGCGAGCTCGGCGCCGGCATGGTCGCCGACCAGCACCGCCCACCCGATTTCCAGGGCATCGAGGATGCCGACCACAGACTTCGGCGTCAGGCGCGAGTCGGTGCCAATGACGACGGTCCGAAGTGACGCCGTATGCAAACGGGCACACAAGGCCGCATAGGCGGCCGGCGGTCGTTGCTCGGCGCACAGTACGACGACGGTGCCATTTTGCGAGCCATTTTCCAGGCCGGACACTGCCACCGGCACCGCAAACCCGTCGAGCGTCCTCATCATTGATGGCACCCACGCAAGTTACCGGAAACCACTTGTGCACGCATCGATTTCCAGACGCACTCGGTGTCCACCGACACCCCGCAGTTCCGCGCGGTTAAGCCGCGATTGCTGCCGCGTTAACAGACCGGCGGGCGGGGACGCTCAGGGCAACGTGAGGATCTCGACGCCGGTGTCGGTGACCAGCAAGGTGTGCTCGAACTGTGCGGTCCATTTGCGGTCCTTGGTGACCACCGTCCAGCCGTCGTCCCAGATCTCGTAGTCCAGGGTGCCCAAGTTGATCATCGGTTCGATGGTGAACGTCATGCCAGGCTGCACGATCGTTGCAACGGCGGGCTGGTCGTAGTGCAGGACGACCAGCCCGTTGTGGAACGTGGTGCCGATGCCGTGGCCGGTGAAGTCGCGAACCACGTTGTACCCGAACCGATTTGCATACGACTCGATGACGCGACCGACTACGGACAACGCGCGGCCGGGTTTGACGGCGTTGATCGCACGCATCGTCGCCTCCCGAGTCCGGTCAACGAGCAGGCGGTGTTCTTCCGCGACATCGCCGGCCAGAAACGTCGCGTTGGTGTCGCCGTGCACCCCACCGATGTAGGCGGTGACGTCGATGTTGACGATGTCGCCGTCAGCGATCACCGTCGAGTCAGGGATTCCGTGACAGATGACCTCGTTGAGCGAGGTGCAGCACGACTTCGGGAATCCCTTGTAGCCCAGTGTTGATGGGTAGGCCCCGTTGTCGATCATGTAGTCGTGTGCAATCCGGTCGAGTTCGTCGGTCGTAACCCCGGGAGCGACCGCCTTGCCCGCCTCGGCCAAGGCCGCGGCGGCGATTCGGCCGGCAACGCGCATCTTCTCGATGACTTCCGGTGCCTGCACCCACGGCTCGCTGCCCTCCTGGGCCGTCGGTTTGCCGACGTATTCGGGTCGCGCGAGCCACTTGGGCACCGGCAGCGTCGGTGACAGCACGCCGGGGGAAAGCGCGGTTCGAGTAGGCATGCCCGCTAGCTTAATCAAGCTGTGCGGGGGCGGCGCAGTAAAGCCCGACGGGGACCCCGGATGACCACGGAGCCGCACACCACCCGACCGGTCAGTACGACGTGCGGGGTGCCTTCGGCCGGTGCGTCCTTGCGGCGGTCACTCGCGCTGCCCACATAGACCTCGACATCGTCGATCGAGGCGCTGGCGCCATCGGGCAGCCGGACCTGCAGTGAGCCGAACTTCATGTCGAGCTCGATGACCACCACCGGCCCCGCGAAACGGGCCTTGGTGAGGTCGAGGTCGATCGACCCCAGCCGGCGCACCAGCGCCAGCCGAGTCGGCACGATCCATTCGCCGTGGCGCTTCAGCGAGCCGGCCCAGCCCCTCAGTTCCACCCGGTCGGCCGCAGAGGTGACGATCGCGCCCGGCCCGGGCAGGTCACCGACCAGCCCGTCCAACTCGCTTCGCGTACGCGCGAAAGAAACTCGTGACGAGCGCTGCTCGAATTCGTTGATGTCGATCAGCCCAAGCGCCACGGCGTTGTGCAGCCGACGCATGGTGCCGTTGCGGTCGGCGTCCGAAACCCG
The DNA here is from genome assembly GCF_963853665.1 of Mycobacterium decipiens. Classification (NCBI taxonomy): domain Bacteria; kingdom Bacillati; phylum Actinomycetota; class Actinomycetes; order Mycobacteriales; family Mycobacteriaceae; genus Mycobacterium; species Mycobacterium decipiens. The sequence continues at coordinate 1,738,576 of NZ_OY970459.1, read as the reverse complement.
CAACGCCACCATGTCCCCACCGGTATCCGTCATGACCTTTCCTGCTGCTCTGCCGCCGGCGATGTTCCACCAGGTTACCGGCAGCCGGGTCGGGAACAGGCAGAGTAGATCATCCGAAACCAGGTGCGTTTCGCCGGGCGGCGATACGATCCGTTCGTTGTCGATGATTCGTTGCTGGCCCGGCAATACGAAACTTCGCATAGCGCGGTGGCCACGACGTATTGCGAGGTGTGAAATGTCGTTTGTAATTGCCGCACCCGAGCTGGTCACGGCGGCGGCAACGGACTTGGCGAGCATCGGTTCGACGATCACCGCGGCCAACTTCGCTGCGGCGCTGCCCACGACGGAGGTGATCGCAGCGGGCGCCGATGAGGTGTCGGTGGGCATCGCGGCACTATTCGGCGCGCACGCCCAGTCCTATCAGGCACTCAGCGCTCAAGCTGAGGCTTTCCATTCCCAGTTTGTCCAGGCCTTGACCGCGGGGGCGGGCTCGTATGCCAGCGCAGAGGCCGCCAACGTTGCGCAGAGTCTGCTCACCGCGATCAATGCGCCCGCCCTGGCGTTGTTGGGGCGCCCGCTGATCGGCAACGGCGCCAACGGCGCCCCAGGGACCGGGGCCGACGGCGCGCCGGGCGGGATATTGATCGGCAACGGCGGGAACGGCGGATCCGGCATGCCCGGCCAGAATGGCGGTCGCGGCGGAGCCGCGGGGCTGCTGCTCGGCAACGGCGGCAGCGGTGGCGACGGCGGCGGCTCCACCGTCGTGCCCGCCGGCAGTGGCGGGGCAGGGGGCCCCGGCGGGCTGTTCGGCATCGGCGGGACCGGCGGCACTGGCGGGTTCGGCGTCAATGCCGGGGCCGGCGGAGCCGGCGGCAACGCCGGGTTGTTTGGTACGGCTGGAACCGGTGGCGCCGGCGGGCTGGGACAGGAGGTGGGATCTCTGGCCAACGCCGGTCCCGGCGGGGCCGGCGGGGCCGGCGGGCTATTCGGTCCGGGTGGCGCCGGCGGCGTCGGCGGAGCCTCGTTGGCCGAAGCTGGCGGCACCGGCGGAGTGGGCGGACCGGGTGGGCTGTTCGGCGCGGGCGGTGCCGGCGGCGCCGGCGGGGCCGGTCACAACGCCGGGGGCACTGGCGGAGCCGGCGGAGTCGGCGGCCTGATCTTCGGCGACGGCGGGGCCGGCGGCGATGCCGGGCCCGCCGGAGTCGGCACCGCCAACGGCGGAAATGGCGGCGCGGGCGGCAACGCCATTGGGCTGTTCGGCAATGGCGGCGCCGGCGGTGCCGCCGGTCCCGGCCAGAACACCGGAGGTATCGGCGGGGCCGGCGGGTCCGGCGCCTGGCTCTTCGGCAGTGGCGGAGCCGGTGGCAACGGCGGAGCGGCCGGCATCGGTACTGCCATCGGCGGGGCTGGCGGGGCGGGCGGCAAAGCCGGGCTGATCGGCAATGGCGGCGCGGGTGGCTCCGGCGGGGAGTCCGTGGGTACCCCCCCGCCGGGCAAGGGCGGAGACGGCGCCAGTGGTGGCGACGCCTGGTTCATCGGCAATGGCGGCAATGGCGGCAACGGCGGGATCGGTTCTCCCAACGGCAGCCCCGGCAACGGCGGCAGCGGTGGGGTGCTGATCGGCTTGGGCGGGTTGTCCGGGTCGTAGCAGAGCCCCAGCCGTCAAGGCGCACTAGCTCAGATAGCCCGGCGGCAGCGATTCGAACATCACTTTGGTCATCCGGACCGCGTATTCCGAGCTACCACCCCCGACGATCAGCGCGGCGAACGCCAGATCACCGCGGTACCCGGCGAACCAGGAATGCGATCCGCCCGGGAACTCGGCTTCACCGGTCTTGCCGAACACCTCGCCGCAGCCGGCGATCTCCTTGGCGGTGCCATTGGTCACCACCAGCCGCATCATGGGCCGCAGCGCGTCGAGCATCTTCGGGCTGATCGGTGTGGCATCGCCTTCGACCGCCGTCGGCCGGCCGGCGATCAGCCGTGGAACCGGGGTCTTCCCGGCAGCTACCGTGGCCGCTACCAGGGCCATGCCGAACGGGCTGGCCAGCACCTTGCCCTGGCCGAAGCCGTCCTCGGTGCGCTCGGCCAGGTCCACCGTCGGCGGCACCGAGCCGGTAATCGTGGTGATGCCCTCCACCTGGTAGTCGAGCCCGATCCCGTAGCTGCGGGCCGCCTGCGTCAGACCACGGGGGGGCAGCTTGCTGCTCAGTTCGGCGAACGTGGTGTTGCACGAGCTGGCGAACGCGCGCGACATCGGCACCACGCCCAGGTCGAAGCCACCGTAGTTGGGAATGGTGCGATGCCCGATGTCGATTTCGCCTGGGCAGCCCAGCATCGTGTTAGGGGTAGCCATGTCGCGTTCGACGGCAGCGCCGGCGGTGATCACCTTGAACGTCGACCCGGGTGGATACAGACCGGTGGTCGCGATCGGGCCGTCCGCATCGGCCTCCGCGTTCTGTGCGATGGCCAGGATCTCACCGGTGGACGGTTTGATCACGACGATCATCGCCTTGCCACCCCGAGCATCCACCGCGTGTTGGGCGGCGTTCTGCACGGCCCGGTCCAAGGTGATCGACACCGATGATGCCGGCGAGGGCGCGACCTCGTGCAGCACCGCGACATCGACACCGTTCTGGTTGACGCTGACCACCCGCCAGCCCGCCTCCCCGTCGAGCTCGCCGACCACGGCCTTCTTGACCGCACTGAGCACCGCCGGCGCGAAATGCTCGTCGGTCGGCAAAAGCTCGGCCTGCGGCGTGATCACGACGCCGGGTAGCTGGCCGATCGCCGCGGCGACCCGGTTGCTGTCATCGGCGCGCAGCGTGACCAGATCCAGCGGCTGGGTCGACGAGCTGGCCTGTTCGGCGAGTAGCTGTGGATCGTTCAGCGCGTCGTTGAACGGGTGTAGGGCGTCCACCACCGCGTGTGCCGTCCCGATCAGGCCGCGACCCGCCCGGACGGCGTCCAGCGTGTAGTGATACAGGTAGCCCGGCGCCAATACATCGGTGCCGCCGAGTTCGTTCACCGAGGCGCGTCGCGGCGGGTCGGCCCGCAGCGCAAACGTCTGGTGTTCGCCCAGCTTGGGATGCAGTCCGGTGGTTGCCCAGCGAACATGCCAGTGCCCCTCGTCACGGGCCATCTTCAGCTGGCCGTCGTAGGTCCAGGTCCGGTCCTTGGGCAGATGCCAGGTGAATCGATACCCGACCGTGCCGGTGTCTTCGGCGTACTTCGCGCTGAGGACCTGCGCATCCAGGTGCGTGGCCTGCAATCCGGCCCAAGCTGCGTTCAGCGCTTCGCGCGCTTCGTTGGGGTTGTCGCTGAGCAGGGCGGCCGTGGCGGTATCGCCGATCGCCAGCGCGGCAAAGAACTTCTCGGCGGCCGGACCGGGACCCTCGGGCCGCGGCGTGCACGCCTGGGTGGTGGCGGCGGCGATGACGACCACGGCGACCAGACCAGCGATCCGCGGTACCGATGAGGTTAGAGTTGCCATTGGGGCTGATGTTAGGCAATCCGGCAATCGCAGCTGCGGAGGCACACCGAGACCAAACGGTTACCTATGATCCCGATATGGCGGCAATCACAATGGAGCTAATCCTCGCCAAGATCCGGGAAGCGGCGGAGGTGAACGGTGGCAGGCCGCCCGGACGGGCGCGATTTGCCGCTGAGACCGGAATTCCAGAGAGCGCGTGGCGTGGACGGTACCGGGTGACTTGGAGCGACACTGTCACGGAGGCGGGCTTCGAGCCGAACTCGATGAATACCCCGCAGCTTGATGACAACGGCTTGCTCTTTCGACTCGCGTTGCTCACGCGCAGACTGGGCCGCTTCCCGACTGACGCGCATCTGAGGCTCGAACGCCGGCAAGATCTTTCGTTTCCGAGCGCAAAGACCTTTCCGACCGGTTCGGAAGGAAAGCCGCGCAGGTCGCACGCCTACGCGAGTTCGCAATGTCGACGGAAGACTTGGCAGACATCCTCACGATCGTGGCGGACGAACGTATTGACCGGGAGGTGCCCGGCGTCGAGGTAGCGCCCACCGCAGGTGCGGCAGATGCCGATGGCTACGTCTATCTGCAGCTCATGTAGCCAAGCGTCGAAAGCGCCGAGATTCCCACCCTGCACGGCCGTGAACAGGGCGCCGGCGCTGGTGCGCCTGCGTTGCGGGATCCCGATCTCAACAACGCGTGTTCGTGCCCGGTTTACGGCGCTGCCGTGGACAACGCTAGCCATAGGTCGCGGTTGCGCCGAAACTTGATCTGCGGCGACACCTTTCGGCGTGTCTTCGCTTTGGTGAAAGTGTCGCGGCGTCAGACCCGCCCCCACACACAGCTCCGCGCTCAGTCGAGCAGCACCGTCGCGAAGGTGCCGACTTCGGCGAAACCGACTCGCAGGTATGCGGCGCGTGCCACCGCGTTGAAGCTGTTCACATACAGGCTGGCGATGCGGCCGCTTCCGACGATCACCGCCGCCAACGTTGCGGTGCCGGCCGTGCCCAGACCCATGCCGCGCCACTCCGGATGAACCCAGACGCCCTGGATCTGCCCGACGGCCGGAGATTGTGATCCCACTTCGGCCTTGAAGACCACCTGACCGTGCTCGAAGCGGGCCCAGGCGCGTCCGGCCGCGATGAGGCTGGCCACCCGGCGACGATAGCCGCGACCGCCGTCTCCGAGCCGTGGGTCGACGCCGACCTCGCCGATAAACATGTCGATGGCCGCCACTAGGTAGGCGTCCAATTCCTCGGGCCGGACCTGGCGCACGCCGGTGTCGATGGCACAGCTCGGATGGGTGTTGAGGGCCATCAGCGGTTGGTTGTCGCGGACGTCGCGCGCCGGACCCCAGGCCGGCTCGAGCCGCTGCCACATGGGCAACACCAGATCGGCCCTGCCGACCAGCGACGAACACCGCCGCGAGGTGCTCATCGCCTCGTCGGCGAACGTATTCAGGTCGATCAATCCGCCACGCAGCGGGATGATGTTGGCGCCAGCGAAGCACAGCGACTCGTTCGCGCCGCGTCGGGTCCACAGCTCCCCGCCAATCGCATTGGGGTCGATGCCATGGTCTGCGACCCTCGCGGCGACCATGCACGATTCGATCGGGTCGTCGTCGAGCACCCGCCACACGGCGCCAGCATCACGCACCACCGACACCCGTCGCTCGCCGACCAGGCGAAGGATGGGCGGAGCCGACATCTGCGAACTCTCTTTGATGGGATTTAAGGGCCGACAACCGAAAAGCTAGCCCCTATCAGCTTACGGTCACAATAGGCGAACCGCTCGGTGTCGTGGGGGGATCGGGCTCATCGCCGGCTGCGATTTGCATTTCGGCGGCCAGCCGCATCGCTTCGTCAATCAACGTCTCGACGATCTGTGCTTCGGGCACGGTCTTGATCACTTCACCCCGGACAAAGATCTGGCCTTTGCCGTTGCCGGAAGCCACGCCCAGGTCAGCCTCACGTGCTTCGCCCGGACCATTGACCACACAACCCATCACGGCCACCCGCAGCGGCACATCGAGACCGTCCAGACCGGCGGTCACCTCGTTGGCCAGGGTGTAGACGTCAACTTGGGCGCGACCACACGACGGGCAGGACACGATCTCGAGCGAACGCGGCCGCAGGTTCAGCGACTCGAGAATCTGATTGCCCACCTTGACTTCCTCGACCGGCGGGGCCGACAACGACACGCGGATGGTGTCGCCGATGCCCCGCGACAGCAGCGCGCCGAAGGCGACGGCGGACTTGATGGTGCCCTGGAAGGCCGGACCGGCCTCGGTCACGCCGAGGTGCAGCGGATAATCGCACTGCGCGGCCAGCGACTCGTAGGCGGCGACCATCACCACCGGATCGTTGTGCTTGACACTGATCTTGATGTCGTCGAAGCCGTGCTCCGCGAACAGCGAAGCCTCCCACAGCGCCGATTCGACCAGTGCCTCAGGCGTGGCTTTGCCGTACTTCTCCATGAACCGCCGGTCCAGCGAACCGGCGTTGACGCCGATCCGGATCGGGATGCCCGCGGCACCGGCTGCTTTTGCGACCTCCCCGACCCGGCCGTCGAACTCTTTGATGTTGCCCGGGTTGACCCGCACCGCAGCACAACCGGCGTCGATGGCGGCGAAGATGTAGCGCGGCTGAAAATGGATGTCAGCGATAACTGGGATCTGGCTGTGCCGGGCGATTTCGGCGAGCGCGTCGGCGTCCTCCTGACGCGGGCAGGCCACCCGCACGATATCGCAGCCAGCCGCGGTCAACTCGGCGATCTGCTGCAACGTCGAGTTGACGTCGTGGGTTTTGGTGGTGCACATCGATTGCACTGAGATCGGATAATCGCTGCCCACCCCGACGTCGCCGACCATCAGCTGACGCGTCGGGCGCCGGGGAGCGAGCGTGGGCGCCGGCGGCTCCGGCATGCCCAGGCCAATGGTCACTTTGAACCCTTCTTTCTTTTCTCGGCTACTGGAAGAGCCTGATCGGGTTGACCAGATCAGCGGTGACGGTCAAAAGCATGTACCCGACGACGAGAGCCAAAACCACATACGTCGCCGGCATGAGTTTGAGGTAGTTCACCGGCGCGGCCGCGACCTTGCCACGAGCCGACCGGATCGCGTTGCGGATCTTCTCGAACACCGCGACGGCGATATGCCCGCCATCAAAAGGCAGCAACGGTAGCAGGTTGATCGCACCCAGGATGAGATTCAATTGGGCCAAGAAGAACCAAAACGCCACCCATAGCCCATGATCGACGGTGTCGCCGCCGATGATGCTGGCACCGACCACGCTGATCGGCGTCTGCGGGTCACGCTGGCCACCGCCGATCGCGTGCACCAGCGCGCCCACCTTGGTCGGGATGGCGACCAGCGCCTTGCCCACCTCGACGGTCAGGTCGCCGGTGAACGCGAAGGTGGCGGGCACCGCGGAGAACACGCCGTAGTGCGTGGGCCCGACCCGGGGGGCGCCGACCCCGATCGCACCGACCGTCGCCGGCTCGGGTTGCCCACCTGCCTCGGTAGGGATCCAGCGTCGGGTGGATTCGACGTCGACGTGGGTGGTAACCGCGGTGCCGTCCCGCTCGACGACGATCGCAACGGTGCCATGCGATTTGCGCACCGCGGCGGCCATCTCGTCGAAGGTGGACACCGGGGTGTCACCGACCTTGACGACGACGTCGCCGGAGCGTATGCCGGCCAGCGCCGCTGGACCCGGGCCGGTGCACTCTTCGAGCGTGCCCTGATTCAATTCCTGTGCGACACAGCCAGTTTCGCCGATTACGGCCGTGGTTGGCGGATGCAGGTTAGGCAGCCCCCAGACCAGCGCGATGGCATAGATCAGCACCAGGCAGATAGCGAAGTTCATCCCGGGCCCGGCAAATAACACCGCAACACGCTTCCAGGTGGCCTGCCTGTACATCGCGCGGTCGCGTTCGCCGGGGTCGAGTTCCTCGACCGGGGTCATGCCGGCGATGTCGCAGAAGCCGCCCAGCGGAACGGCTTTCACCCCGTATTCGGTCTCGCCGCGGCGCGTCGACCACAATGTGGGGCCAAAGCCGACGAAATAGCGACGCACCTTCATGCCGGTGCCGCGCGCGACCCACATGTGGCCGCACTCGTGCAGGGCCACCGAAACCAGGATCGCCAACGCGAACAGCACTATGCCGAGAACAAACATCATCGAGCTGTCAGGACCTTTCTAAAGCCATTCCGGATACCGCGCGCTGCGCTCGCTCGCGGGCCCAGCGCTGCGCGTCGAGTACGTCATCCACGGTAGCGGGTGGAAAGGCCCATTCGTCGGCGGCGTGCAACACATCGGCGATGGTGCCGACGATGGCCGGGAACCCGATCCGGCCGTCAAGGAATGCTGCGGCGGCTTCTTCGTTGGCGGCGTTGTAGACCGCGGTCATGCAGCCACCGGCGACGCCGGCCTGCCTGGCCAGCTCTACCGCGGGGAATACGTCGGTGTCCAGCGGCTCGAACTCCCAGCTCGACGCGGTAGTGAAATCGCAGGCATGAGCGGCACCGCTTACCCGGCGCGGCCAGCCCAGCGCCAACGAGATGGGCAGCTTCATGTCCGGGGGGCTGGCCTGGGCGATCGTCGAGCCGTCGACGAAGGTGACCATCGAATGGATGATCGACTGGGGGTGTACCACCACCTCGATGCGTTCGTAGGGGATGCCGAACAGCAGATGGGTTTCGATGACCTCAAGCCCCTTGTTGACCAGCGACGCCGAGTTCAGAGTGTTCATCGGGCCCATTGACCAGGTCGGATGGGCGCCGGCCTGCTCGGGAGTGACCTGCTCGAGCGCGGCTGCCGACCAGCCCCGGAACGGCCCGCCCGAGGCGGTCAGAACCAGCTTGGCGACCTCGTCGGGCATACCGCCACGCAGGCACTGGGCCAACGCGGAGTGCTCGGAGTCGACCGGCACGATCTGACCGGGCCGCGCGGCCCCCAGCACCAGCGCACCGCCGGCGACCAACGATTCCTTGTTGGCCAGCGCCAGGCGGGCACCTGCCTGCAGCGCAGCCAACGTCGGTCGCAGGCCCAGCGCCCCAACCAGCGCATTGAGGACAACGTCGGCCTCCGTCTCCTCGACCAGCCGGGTGGCGGCATCGGGCCCGCGGTAGGGGATGTCGCCGGCCAAATGCGCTGCGTGCTCGTCGGCGATGGCGATATTGGTAACCCCGGTCTCGGCACGCTGCCGCAGCAACGTGTCCAGTTTGGTGCCCCCGGCCGCCAGCCCGACCACCTCGAAGCGGTCCGGATTGTCGGCGATGACCTGGAGCGCCTGGGTGCCGATCGAGCCGGTACTGCCCAGCACCAGCACCCGCAGCCGACCGTCGGCGCGCCGGTCGGTGGAGTTGGTCACCTCATCATTGTGCCGCCCAACACCGCCGTTGTCGCCGAGCGGCAAGCGCGTCATCTCGATGCCTACTTCTGATGCTAAGATGCCCCAATGCGGACGACGATCCGTATCGATGACGAGCTGTACCGCCAGGTGAAAGCGAAGGCCGCTCGTTCCGGGCGAACCGTGGCCGCGGTTCTAGAGGATGCGGTGCGGCGTGGCTTGAACCCGCCCCAGCAGCGGGCCGCCGGCCGCTATCGAGTCCAGCCGTCGGGCAGGGGCGGGCTTCGGCCCGGTGTGGATCTGTCGTCCAACGCCGCGGTCGCCGAGGCCATGGACGACGGCGCGTCGGCCAATGCGTTGCGTTGATGTCAACGTGCTCGTCTACGCACATCGGGCGGATCTCCGGGAACACTGCGACTATCGGGATTTGCTTGAGTGGCTGGCCAACGATGACGAGCCGCTGGGGTTACCGGACAGCGTGCTCGCTAGCTTCGTCCGGGTCGTAACCAACCGTCGCGTCTTCACCGAACCGACGCGCCCGCAGGACGCGTGGCAGGCGGTCGACGCGCTGCTCGCCGCGCCCGCCGCCATGCGAATTGACCCCGGCGAGCGGCACTGGATGTTGTTTCGGCAACTCGCGTCCGATGTCGACGCGAACGGCAACGACATTGCGGACGCCTACCTGGCCGCCTACGCGGTGGAGAACAACGCAACCTGGCTGAGCGCCGATCGCGGCTTCGCGCGATTCCGCCGGCTGCGCTGGCGTCATCCACTGGATATGTGAGCGGACCTGCCGCGTCTGCGGAGGGTCCCATCTATGACCGCCGTCACTCCGAATCACCGTTGTTCAAACCGGGAGGACGGCGTCCACAGCCGCCGTCACGAGCAAAGGAATCAAAGCGCAATGATCAACGTTCAGGCCAAAGCAATCGCAGCAGCCAGCCTCGCGGCAATCGCGATCACCGGCCTCGCGGGTTGCTCGAGCACCAAGCCCGCCTCGCAAGGCACCACCAACCCAATGCCGGCGACCAGCATGGCAGCGCCCGCCACCACACCGGCAATGGCCGACCCCGCGGCGGACCTGATCGGTCCGGGGTGCTCGCAGTACGCGACACAGAATCCCACCGGTCCGGGGTCGGTGGCCGGAATGGCGCAGGATCCGGTCGCGACCGCGGCGTCGAACAATCCGATGCTTACTACCCTGACCGCGGCGCTGTCGGGCAAGCTGAATCCGAATGTGAACCTGGTCGACACCCTCAACAGCGGCGAGTACACGGTTTTCGCCCCCACGAATGCCGCATTCGAAAAGCTCCCGGCCGCCACCATCGACCAACTCAAGACGGACTCCAAGCTGCTGAGCAGCATCCTGACCTACCACGTGGTGAGTGGCCAGGCGAGCCCGAGCAAGGTCGACGGCACCCGCACGACCCTGCAAGGTGCTGACGTGACGGTTATGGGCGCGGGCAACGACCTGATGGTCAACAACGCCGGCCTGGTCTGCGGCGGGGTGCATACCGCCAACGCCACGGTGTACATGATCGACACGGTGCTGATGCCCCCGGCACAGTAACGCTCAGCGCGTCAAAGCAAGGCAGCCCGTGTTTCGCGGGCTGCCATTGCTATTCCTCGGATTGGCGCCGGGAAAATTCGTGACCGCCCTAGCCGATCCGGCACCGCGCCAGCAACGAATAGCAGGCATGTTGACCCTCGCCCTAGTCGGCTTCCTCGGAGGCCTCATCACCGGAATATCCCCCTGCATCCTGCCGGTACTGCCGGTGATCTTTTTCTCCGGCGCACAGAGCTCGGCTGCCGAGATCTCACCGAAAACCGAAGGCGCCGTGGCAGTCCAGCAGAAGCGGGCGCTGTCGGAGACGCTGCGCCCCTACCGGGTGATCGGCGGTCTGGTGCTCAGTTTCAGTGCGGTCACCCTGCTCGGCTCCGCACTGCTGTCTGCGCTGCATCTGCCGCAGGACGCCATACGCTGGTTCGCACTGGTTGCCCTGGCGGCGATCGGCATCGGTCTTATTTTCCCGACGTTTGAACAGCTTCTGGAAAAGCCGTTCTCCCGGATTCCGCAGAAGCAAATCGGCACTCGTGGAAACGGTTTCGGGCTGGGCCTGGCCCTAGGCGTGCTGTATGTCCCCTGCGCCGGTCCGGTGCTGGCCGCGATCGTCGTGGCCGGTGCCACCGCGACCATCGGCGTGGGGACCGTCGTACTCACCGCCGCCTTCGCCCTCGGCGCCGCATTGCCATTGCTGTTCTTCGCGCTTGCCGGACAACGGATAGCCCAGCGGGTGAACGCGTTTCGGCGTCGCCAGCGGGAGATCCGGGTAGTCGCAGGAATGGTGACGATCCTGCTTGCCGTCGCGCTGGTGTTCGATCTGCCCGCGGCACTGCAGCGGGCGATTCCCGACTACACCGCACCGCTACAGGAGAAGGTCGGCGGATCGGAACAGATACGAGAAAAATTGAACCTCGGTGGCATCGTCAACGACCAGAACGCGCAGCTATCCAATTGCAGCGATGGCGCCCAACAACTCGAAAGTTGCGGCACTGCACCAGATCTCAAAGGCATTGCCGGCTGGCTAAACACGCCCGACAACCAGCCGGTCGCCCTGAATTCGCTACGTGGCAAGGTGGTGCTGATCGACTTCTGGGCCTACTCATGCATCAACTGCCAACGGGCCATCCCGCACGTCGTCGGTTGGTATCAGGCCTACAAAGACAGCGGCTTGGCCGTCATCGGCGTGCACACCCCCGAGTACGCGTTCGAGAAAGTCCCCGGCAACGTCGCCAAAGGGGCGGCCGATCTGGGCATCAAATATCCGATTGCGCTGGACGACAACTTCTCTACATGGACCAACTACCGGAATCGGTATTGGCCCGCCGAGTACCTGATCGACGCCAGCGGCACGGTGCGGCACATCAAGTTCGGAGAAGGCGATTACAACGTCACCGAGACATTGATCAGGAAGTTGCTCAACGATGCCAAACCCGGCGTCACACTCCCCAAATCCGTGGAGGCGCCCGACCTTACCCCGCGGGCCGCACTCACTCCCGAGACATACTTCGGGGTCGGCAAGGTGGTCAACTATGGCGGCGGCGGCGTCTACGACGAAGGATTGGCAACGTTCGACTACCCACCGAACCTGGCGGCCGACAGCTTCGCGTTGAGCGGCCGATGGTCGCTGGACTATCAGGGTGCGACCTCCGGCGGCAACGACGCCGCCATCAAACTGAATTACCACGCCAAGGATGTCTACATCGTTGCCGGCGGGACCGGGACCGTCACGGTTGTGCGGGACGGAAAGCCGGCCACGCTGGCGATCAGTGGGCCGCCGAACGCCCATCAGATCGTCGCCGGCGATCGGCTGGCGCCCGGAACGCTTGAGGTGCGGCCCAGCCAGGGGGTACAGCTGTTTTCCTTCACCTACGGCTGAATGCGGCCGAGTGCCCATCCAAGACCCGGACGGCTCCGAAGAACTCATGTCGGGGTCAGCGAGACGGCACAAGCCGTCTCCGGGCTAACCAGAGGAGTAACAACATGAAGGTCATGAAGGTAAAGCACACGATTGCTGCAACCAGTTTCGCGGCGGCCAGCCTCGCCGCCCTGGCGGTCGCCGTCTCCCCGACCGCGGTCGCGGGTGATCTGGTGGGCCCGGGGTGCGCGGACTACGCGGCAAAGAATCCCAGCGGGCCCGCCTCGGTGCAGGGGATGTCGCAGGTCCCGGTCGCGGTGGCGGCCTCGAACAATCCGGAGTTGACAACCCTGACGGCGGCACTGTCGGGCCAGCTCAACCCGCAAGTGAACCTGGTCGACACCCTCAACAGCGGTCAGTACACGGTGTTCGCGCCGACCAACGCGGCATTCAGCAAGCTGCCCGCAGGCACGATCGACGAGCTTAAGACCAACTCGTCAATGCTGACCAGCATCCTGACCTACCACGTAGTGTCTGGCCAGGCCAGCCCGGCCAATGTTGTCGGCACCCATCAGACCCTGCAGGGCGCCAGGGTGACGGTGACCGGTCAGGGCAATAGCCTCCAGGTCAGCAACGCCGACGTCGTCTGTGGCGGCGTGTCCACCGCCAATGCGACGGTGTACATGATTGACAGCGTGCTGATGCCCCCGGCGTAATCGTCCGGGTTGGCACCGTCTGACTCGCGCACCGCAGAACCACACCGAACGCCGACCCGCCCGAGGGCCATCGGGCATGTGCCAGAATGTTCGGGCAGCGTGAGTCTGAAGACAGTCCAACCGGAGGAATCGCCGTGGCCAGTACTGAGGTGGAGCACTTCGCCGGCTCACCACATGAGCAGGTCGACACCACCGAGGTGCCGTCCGCAGCGTGGGGATGGAGCTGGATCAATCACCGCACCTGGCACATCACCGGTCTGTGCATCTTCGGCTTTTTGCTGGCGATGCTGCGCGGCAACCACGTCGGCCATGTCGAGGACTGGTTCCTGATCGCGTTTGCCGCAGCCGTGCTGTTCGTGCTGGTGCGCGACTTGTGGGGCCGACGGCGCGGCTGGATCAGGTAGCCACCACAACGTGTTGGTGTGCCGCCCGACCCGGTCAGCGCCGCACCCTCCGAAACCAGGTGCTGGCGAGGACACCGACTACGAGCACCACCAACAACGCCGCCCAAGGCCAAGCACCGTGCTGGTGCACCCAGCCAGCTAGCACACCCTGCAAGCGGCCGGCCGCGGCAATCACCCCATCCTGGGGATTCGCCCCGACGCCGGTAATCAGTCGCAGCTCGTAAAGACCGTAGTAGCCCACGTACAGCCCGACCAACACCAGCAGCGCACCGCTGATCCGGTTGACGAACGGCAAGATTCGCCGCAGGCGGTCGGCCAGCGCCGAGCCCGCGGTCGCGGCCGCGATCGCCAGCGCGCCAACAACCAGGGTCAGACCCGCGACATAAGTCAGGTAGATGGCTACGCTGCCGACGACCGAACCGCCCCGCAAACCTGCCCCGGTGACCGCGAGGAACGGCCCGATGGTGCATGACAGCGAAGCGACCGCATAGCTGACGCCGTACCCGTACATGGAACCGAGCCGTACCGTCGGAGCCCATCGCACGCCGAGCGGTCGGGGCGTCAGCACCGTCAGCTCTCGACCCGATAGCAGCCACCCGCCGAGAGCAATGAGCGCCAGACCGATCAGCACCGTCGCATAGGGCAGGTATCGCTGCACCGTCGCGGCCGCCGAAATGGTCAGGGCGCCGAACAAGCCGAATACCGTCAAGAAGCCCAACGCCATCCCGACCGTGGCCGCCACGGCTCGGCCGATTGCGTCGATTGGCCGCGGCCGGTCGGCGGAATCCTCGCCATGCACCACCAAAAGCAGGTACGCGGGCAACATGGCGAACCCGCATGGGTTCAGCGCCGCCACCAATCCGGCGGCGAAGGCCAAACCAATTAGCGCCTCGTTCACCGGGTTAGGAGGTCAGCGCAGCCACCCGGCCGGACAGCTCGTCCTGGGACATGGCCGCGGTGGGGTTGTTGACGAACGTCGACGTGCCGTCCGCGCGATAGAACACAAACGCCGGCTGCCACGGCACGTTGTAGCGGGCCCAGATCGCGCCGTCGGAGTCATTGAGGTTGGTGAAATTCAGGTTGTATTTCGAGACAAAGCTCTGCAACGCCCCGATGTCGGCACGAGTCGCGACTCCGACGAAGGTGACCGCCGGATTGGCGGCCGCCACGTGGCTGACGCTGGGAGCCTCCGCGTTGCAGAACGGGCACCATGGCGTCCAGAACCACAACACCGCGGGCTTGCCTTGCAGGCTGGCGCCATTGAAAGGGGCGCCACTGAGAGTGGTTGCGGTGAACTGCAGTCGGTCGTCGGCGGCTACCGCGCGCGGCGCACTGGCCAGGCCGAACATCAGGACAACCGCCACACCGACGGCCAAAAAGCCGGCAGCAAACGCGTTGATCGGGGACGCAAGGCGAAGACTCATGACAGACCTCTTTGCTCGTGGTTTGACGTAATGACGTAATACCCGCCGGTTCAGTTCAGTACGCCGGCCGCACCGCCTGCGCTCCAGCTACCCGCCTTCGGCGGCCAGCTGTCCGCAGGCGGCGCTGATCTCCCGGCCGCGAGTGTCTCGTACTGTGCAGGAAACTCCTTTCGCCCGGACCCGCTTGACGAATTCACGCTCCACCCGCTTCGGGCTGGCGTCCCAATCACTGCCCGGAGTCGGGTTGAGCGGGATCAGGTTCACATGCGCCAACGGCCCGAGCACACGATGCAGCCGCTTGCCCAGCAGATCGGCCCGCCACGGTTGGTCGTTGACGTCACGGATCAGTGCGTATTCGATAGACACCCGCCGCCCAGTCACGTCAGCGTAGTAGCGGGCCGCATCCAGTGCCTCGCTGAGCTTCCATCGATTGTTCACCGGAACAAGCGTGTCGCGCAGCTCATCGTCGGGGGCGTGCAGCGACAGCGCCAGAGTCACGCCGAGTCGCTCGTCGGCGAGCCTGCGGATCGCGGGGGCCAGGCCGACCGTTGACACCGTCACCGCGCGGGCCGAGAATCCGAACCCGGAAGGCGGCGGCGCGGTGATGCGCGCAACCGCGGCCAAGACTCTGGCGTAGTTGGCCAGCGGCTCCCCCATGCCCATGAACACCACATTCGACAACCGATCGCCGAAGTCGTCGCGCATCGCAGCGGCGCCGGCCCGCACCTGTTCGAGGATCTCCGCGGTCGACAGGTTACGAGTCAACCCACCTTGTCCGGTGGCGCAGAACGGGCAGGCCATACCGCAGCCGGCCTGCGACGAGATGCACACCGTGCTGCGCCGCGGATAGCGCATCAGCACCGATTCGAACGTGGTGCCGTCAATGGCCCGCCACAGCGTCTTGCGGGTCTGGCCGGCATCGCATGTGATTTCGGTGGACGCGGTGAGCAAGTTCGGGAACATGGCCTCGGCGATCCGGTCCCGAACGGCCGCTGGAAGGTCGGTCATCTGACGCGGATCGGCAATTAACCGGGCGTAGTACTGGTGTGCAAGCTGCTTGGCCCGAAACGCCGGCAACCCCAATTCCGCGACGGCGGACGCTCGGCCCGCCGCGTCAAGGTCGGCCAGGTGCCGTGGCGGCCGTCCCGGACGCGGCTCATCGAACATCAACTCTTGAACCATGACCTGTCTAGTATCAGCCCTGTCAGGGCAGCAGCGTCAGGACTATCCACGCCGCAACCGCGGATGGCAGTATGCCGTCGAGCCGGTCCATCAGACCACCGTGACCGGGCAGCAGCCGGCCCATGTCTTTGATACCGAGGTCGCGCTTGACCTGAGACTCCACCAGGTCGCCGAGCGTGGTGGTGAGTACGAAAAGTAGACCCAGCACAGCCCCCATCCACGGTGTTTCGTGGGCCAGGAAGGTCGCGGTAATGACCGTTGCGGTAATCCCGCAGACCAACGAACCGGCGAAGCCCTCCCAGGACTTCTTCGGGCTGATCGCTGGAACCATCGGATGCTTGCCGAAGAACACCCCCACGGCGTAGCCACCGGTGTCGGAAGCGATGACCGCGATCATCATGCAGAAAACCCACCCCGAGCCATTTTCCGGATAGACCAGCATTGCGCCGAACGAGCAGAACAGGGGGACCCACGCGGCCAGGAAGATGGTCGCCGACGCATCGCGCAAGTAGTTTCCGGGCGACGGTGGAGCGTCTGTCGTCGTGCGCGACCCGGGGTCTCGCATGAACAGTCGCCAGATCATGCAGACGACGACCATGCCACCAAAGCCCGCCATTGCGCCCGCGGCGCCGAACGGCCAGGTCAACCACACCGTGGCCTGGCCACCGACCAGCAACGGGATCACCGGGATCAAATAGCCGGCTTCACGCAATCGCCGCACCACCTCGTGGGTAGCGATGAATGCGGCGGCCGCCACGACGGCCACCCAAACGCGCGGAACGAACACCATCACCGCGATGAGGACCACGCCGATGGAAAGACCCACCCCGATCGCGGCGGGCAGATCGCGGCCGGCCCGCGACGTTCCGGTGGCCGGATCCGGGTTAGCCCCACGCGGCGGCTTTTCCGGCGGATAGCCGGCGCCGGCGTCGGTGGTTGCCACAGATTTGGTCGCTGATCGGTCGCTAGACCTCCAGCAGCTCGCCTTCTTTGTGTTTGACCAGCTCATCAATTTGGGTGACGTACTGGTGCGTGGTCTTGTCGAGATCCTTTTCCGCGCGGCCGACCTCATCCTCGCCGGCCTCGCCCTCCTTGCGGATGCGATGCAGCTCCTCCATCGCTTTGCGACGGACATTGCGCACCGAGACCCTGGCTTCCTCCCCCTTATGCTTTGCCTGTTTGACCAGCTCCCGCCGACGTTCCTCGGTGAGCTGCGGTACGGCCACGCGGATAAGGGTGCCGTCGTTGGTGGGGTTCACTCCGAGGTCGGAGTTGCGAATCGCGGTCTCGATCGCGTGCAGTTGATTGGCTTCGTACGGCTTGATGACGACCAGCCGCGCCTCGGGGACATTGATGCTGGCCAGTTGAGTGATCGGGGTGGTCGCACCGTAGTAGTCGATGACGATCCGAGAGAACATGCCAGGGTTGGCCCTCCCGGTACGGATGGTTGACAGGTCGTCCCGGGCCACCGCCACAGCCTTCTCCATTTTCTCTTCCGCGTCGAAGAGAGTCTCATCGATCATTTGCGCCGCTCCTCCTCATCGCCACGCTCTGCATCGTCGCAGGCGCGAATCATTTGCGCCGCTCCTCCTCATCGCCACGCTCTGCATCGTCGCAGGCGCGAATCATTCGCGCCGCTCCTCCTCAGGCGGTGACCAGCGTTCCGATCTTCTCACCCCTGACCGCACGGGCGATATTGCCATCGGTCAGCAGGTTGAACACCAGGATCGGCATGCCATTGTCCATGCAAAGACTGAACGCGGTGGCGTCGGCTACGCGCAGCCCGCGGTCCAGGACCTCTCGATGACTGATTGCGGTGAGCAGTTCGGCCTCGGGGTTCACCCGCGGATCGTCGGCAAACACCCCGTCCACCGCTTTGGCCATCAAGACCACGTCGGCGCCGATCTCCAGCGCACGCTGCGCTGCGGTGGTATCCGTCGAGAAGTACGGCAGCCCCATGCCGGCGCCGAAGATCACCACCCGTCCCTTCTCCAGGTGCCGGACGGCTCGCAACGGGAGATAGGGTTCGGCCACCTGGCCCATGGTGATCGCGGTCTGAACTCGGGTGGCGATGCCCTCTTTCTCCAGGAAGTCTTGCAGCGCAAGGCTATTCATGACAGTACCGAGCATTCCCATGTAGTCCGACCGGGTGCGCTCCATGCCGAGCTGCTGCAGCTGTGCGCCACGGAAGAAGTTGCCACCACCAATCACGACAGCGATCTGGACGCCGCCGCGCACCACATCGGCGATCTGGCGAGCCACCTGCGCCACCACATCGGGATCCAGCCCGACCTGGCCACCGCCGAACATCTCCCCGCCGAGCTTGAGCAACACTCGCGAGTACCGCGACGATTGAGCTGCCGACGCGGCGTCGGTGCTCGTAGGCTCCGACTTCGGAGCCGCCGGACCGGCGACATCGGGCTCTGTCATCTGACTCCTCGCACGACAGCGCCATCCCGGCGACCACCCAGGACGGCATCTCACATCCTGCCTCAATCGCCCGGCCCTGACGTGAGCGGGGTGCATTAACTGTCCGCGCTGTGGGTCGCGGCATGTTTGGGCGTCCGGCGGCGCGGGAATCCGCTCCAACACGGCGGAGAAATCAAAGGTCTTGAGGATAAGGACCGCAACGCCGTTGCACCGGACCGATCGTTTCTTCGATCGGCACTGGGTATATCACCGACGCCAACAAGGGAGGAATTCCATGGCGGACAACAAGGGACCTGCGGAAGCCGTCAAGGGCGCCGTCGAGGACGCCAAGGGTAAGGCCAAAGAAGCCATCGGGAGCGTGACCGGTCGCGACGAACTCGCTCGCGAGGGCAAGGCCCAGCAGGACAAGGCGCAAGCACAGCGCGATGCGGCGAAGAGGGAAGCCGAAGCAGAGGCGGCCCGCGGCAGCGCGAAGGTAGCCGAGCAGCGTCAGAAGGCCCATCAGTAGCTTGCCGGAAGGATGGGCCCGGCCCGTGCAATACGGGCCGGGCCCATCGACATGCTCGGGCCCGAGCAAAGCTCGGGT
Organism: Mycobacterium decipiens; assembly: GCF_963853665.1. Lineage (NCBI taxonomy): Bacteria > Bacillati > Actinomycetota > Actinomycetes > Mycobacteriales > Mycobacteriaceae > Mycobacterium > Mycobacterium decipiens. Next base: position 1,719,576 of record NZ_OY970459.1, on the reverse strand, counting down.
GACAGAGTTGGCATAGTTCCGTTCTGAACCGGGTACTCAGCGGTGCTAGCAGGTGCCTACGGGGTTCAGGGGGAGATGGCACCTGATGTTGGGAGATATCTCTTGGAAGTTCTACTCCTTACCGATGAAGCCGATTTTGAATCGGCTTTGCCGACGGTGGAGTCATTCGCGCAGTCGGTACAGCGCGCGCCCCTGGACGATCCCGACGTAGCGAAGCACGCGCGCGCCGACGTCGCGGTCATCGACGCGCGCGCCGACCTGGCGGCAGCTCGCCGGGTGTGCCGGCGGCTGACGGCTAGCGCACCTGCCGTTGCCGTGGTGGCCGTCGTCGCACCGGCCGACTTCGTGGCAGTCGATGTCGATTGGAAATTCGATGACGTGCTGTTGGCCGCCGCCGGTGGGGCCGAGCTGCAGGCACGGTTGCGGTTGGCGATCACACGTCGACGCAGCGCACTGGCGGGCACACTGCAATTCGGCGACATTGTGCTGCGCCCGGCCAACTACACCGCGACGCTGGGCGGCCAAGATCTGGGTCTGACACCCACCGAATTCAAACTCATGAATTTCCTTGTGCAGCATGCCGGTCGGGCGTTCACTCGTACTCGGCTCATGCACGAGGTATGGGGTTATGAGTGCACCGGTCGCATCCGTACCGTCGATGTTCATGTGCGACGGCTGCGCGCAAAGCTCGGAGCCGAGCACGAATGGATGATCGACACCGTTCGCGGTGTGGGCTATATGGCGGTGACGCCACCGCAGCCGCGGTGGATTGTCAGCGAGCCGGTGCTGAATCCCGTCTGGGCAGCAGCGGCTCCAGCCGAGGACTCCATAGCGCGCTAGCCGCGCGAATACCCGACCGGCGCCAGGACAGCTCGCGAATCGGATCTCCCCGCGTCAGGATCGACGCGGGGAGATCCCTTCCGGAGGTCCGAAGCCTGGCTAGGCGTTGTTCGTCCAGATGAGAACATCCTGGATGCCATCGTTATAAACCACGCCATTCGGGGGCGTGCCGGTGACATCGAAGTAGATCTTCCCGCTGGTCTGCCCGCCCTCGGGGATCGGCGCCGGGTTGAATCCGGCAGGCACGGGCACGTTGTTGACTACCTGGTAATTCTGTCCGCCAGCCGTGCGCGCATGGAAGGAGGACACCAGCGGTGTCACCATGCCGCTATTGGCCACGGCTTTGACTTCGGCCTGCCACAGCTGCCCCTGCGGTGTGTAGCCGGGGATGGTCACACCGCTCGGCTCCAAGTTGCTGACCGTGTAGTCGGTGACAAGCGGCCCACTTACCAGTGGCGCGCTGGTACCAAACTCCTGGATGCTGGGACCGGCGACAGCGGGTGCCGCGGCGAAAGCGGCAGCGGCCGCGATTCCAGCGGCCCCGATGGCCGATTTAACAGCGATTTTCGTGAATTTCATTGCAGATTCCTCCCGTTGGGTCAATAGCGTTCCTCGCTGGAGCGCCACACTCCATGTGAAGACGAGGACCGCCCCCCACGATGTGCCATAACCGATCGGCACCGCCCTTAAACATCCCACCGGTGTATCGGCGCCGGAGACGTTTGCCCGCGACCGAATCCGGGTATCGGCAAGCCACGGCATTCCGGCTGAGCGAGAGGTCATGATGACGGATACGGTGTCGGCATCGTCAGGGAACGCTGGTGGCTCGCTTGAACCGACAACGGCGTCGAAGCTGCTGAGACTGTTGGAAGTGGACAAGGAGCCGGTAACCCGGCAGCGGCTGGCCATTGGCGCGTGGTTGACCGACAACACGCCCACCGCGGCATTGCAATGCAGCCTGCGCGCCAATGGCTACGGCTTCCTGCTCAAACGACGGCCGGTTCCCTGGCACATATGTCAAGATCCTTGATATGGGTCTTGCCGATGACGCCCCGCTTGGCTATCTGCTCTACCGGGTGGGAGCTGTACTGCGACCAGAGGTTTCCGCTGCGCTAAGTCCACTCGGCCTGACGCTGCCCGAATTCGTCTGTCTGCGAATGCTTTCGCTGTCACCCGGATTATCCAGCGCCGAATTAGCCCGGCACGCAAGCGTCACACCGCAGGCGATGAACACGGTGCTGCGCAAGCTGGAAGACATCGGCGCGGTGGCTCGGCCCGGATCGGTGTCTTCCGGGCGTTCGCTTCCGGCTACCTTGACCGGTCAAGGCCGTGCCCTGGTGAAGCGCGCGGAGGCCGTCGTACGCGCCGCCGATGCCCGTATCCTCGCCAGACTGACCGCACCTCAGCGACGCGAGTTCAAACGAATGCTGGAGAAGCTCGGGTCCGACTGAATGCCCGGCGCGGGCTACTCGGCGACACTCGGGGCGTGAATCCGGGCCCACGGCCGGGCCTCTTCGAGTTCGTAGGCCAGCTGCAGCAGCCGCGCCTCGCGCCCGGTATCAGCCGAGAGCATCATGCCCACGGGCATGCCGTTCGCGGATTGAGCCAGCGGCAGCGATATCGCCGGGGCCCCGGTGACATTGTGCACCGGCGTGAACGCCACCCAGTTGGTCAGCCGGTCTAGGACCGTCTGATAGTCAGTGGGCGCGAGGTAGCCGACCTGCGGAGTGGCGTCGGCAAGTGTTGGCGTGAGCGAGGCGTCGTAGGTACCGAAGAACTGCGCGTTGCGCCGGCGCAGCATGCGCAGACGCATGATCGCCAGCGGCAGCCGGTGCAGGTTGCGGCCGGTATGGCGGGCCAGCCCCAATGTCAGTTCATCCAGCCGGGTGGGGTCGAACGTGGGGCCGAATGCACGCCGACCGGTGCGCACCTGTCCCAGGGCCAAAAATCCCCAATAGAGCACGAAATCGTCCACGAAACTGGCCGGTACCGGAGGGTGGTCGACGTGTTCCACGCGGTGCCCCAGTTCCTCGAGCAGCCGGGCCGACGCCAGCGTCAGCTGCCGTAGTTCGGGACTGGCCTCGCGCAGCACCGAGCGGGTTACCACGGCGATCCTCAGCCGCTGCTTACTGGGACTCCTGACGTCCCCGACAGGTGGCAACTTGGGGTTGCGCCAAAGACGCTCCGATTCGCGGTAGAAGGCGGCGGTGTCGCGCACCGAGCGGGTCAGCACGCCATTGACGACGATGCCCACCGGCAGCCGTCGATACTCCGGGTCCAGCGGCAACCGGCCGCGTGACGGCTTGAGCCCGACCAGCCCGGTGCAGGCCGCCGGAATCCGGATCGAGCCGCCGCCGTCGTTGGCGTGCGCGATCGGCACCACACCGGCCGCGACGAAGGCGCCCGATCCCGACGAGGAGGCACCCGCGGTGTAGTCGGTATTCCACGGATTGCGGACCGGCCCCAGCCGGGGATGTTCGGCGACCGCGCTGAACCCGAACTCCGACATCTGCGTTTTTCCCAGCGATATCAGCCCGGTGCCCAGCACCACCCGGGTTACCTGGCTGTCGGCGACGGCCCGCCGCGGCACCCACGCGTCGGTGCCCCGCATCGTCGGCTGTCCGGCGACGTCAATGTTGTCCTTGATGAACGTCGGCACGCCGTCAAAAAAGCCGCTGCGGAAACCATTGGTCGTCCCGCCCGACGCCGCTTCCCGGGCCTGCTGGAACGCGTCGCACGCCAGGCCGTTGAGCGCGGGGTTGACGGCTTCGGCGCGCGCAATGGCGGCTTCCACGATGTCAGCCCGGGCTAGCAGACCGGACCGGATGGCCTCGGCGAGCCCGACCGCGTCGAGATCGCCGAGGGCATCGTCTCCGAATGCGTGGATGCGCGCCATGACACCGACGCTAGCCCGTTGCTGCGGTAGCCAACCCTAGGCCTGGCCGACCTCGAACCGAACGAACCGCGTCACCCTAACGCCAGCCTCGTCGAGCAGAGCCTTGACGGTCTTCTTGCTGTCAGAAACCGACGGCTGCTCAAGCAGCACCGCATCCTTGAAGAAGCCGTTCAGCCGGCCTTCGACGATCTTGGGCAGCGCCTGCTCCGGCTTGCCTTCGGCCTTTGCGGTCTCCTCGGCGATGCGACGTTCGCTGGCCACCACATCCTCGGGCACGTCGTCGCGGGACAGATAGCGCGCCTTGAGCGCGGCGATCTGCAGCGCGACCGCGTGGGCAGCGGCTGCGCTACTGTCCCGGTCGGCACCCGGACCGTACTCGACCAGCACCCCCACCGCGGGCGGCAGGTCGGCAGACCGCCGGTGCAGGTAGGTTTCGACGGTGCCGTCGAAAATCGCGACCCGGCGCAGTTCGAGCTTCTCCCCGATCTTGGCCGATAGCTCGGCGACCGCCTGCTCGACAGTCTTGCCGCCGGCGCTGGCTGCCTTGAGCGCGTCGACGTCAGCGGGCTTGGCCGCGACTGCCACCGCAATGATCTCGTCGGCCAGCTTTTGAAATTCCGCGTTCTTGGCGACGAAATCCGTCTCGCAGTTCAGCTCGATGAGCGCGCCGTCCTTGGCCGCAACCAGGCCCTCGGCCGTCGCCCGCTCCGCGCGCTTGCCGACATCTTTAGCGCCCTTGATCCGCAGCGCCTCGACGGCCTTGTCGAAGTCGCCATCGGTTTCGGCCAGCGCGTTCTTACAGTCGAGCATGCCGGCGCCGGTCAGCTCCCTCAGCCGCTTGATATCCGCAGCGGTGTAGTTCGCCAATGGTCAGCCTTTCCTAGGATGCATCTGTGGTTGAGTCGGTTCCGTCTGCGGCCGCGTCGGCCGGGGCACCGGTAGACGCGGTTGCCGTTGCTGTGGCCGTAGCCGAGGCCAGCAGCTCCTGTTCCCATTCGGCCAGCGGCTCGGCCGCTTCTGCCTCCGGCTTGCCGTCACCGCGGCCCAGTCCGGCGCGGGCCTGCAGACCCTCGGCGACCGCGGAAGCGATCACCCTGGTCAGCAGCGCGGCCGAGCGGATCGCGTCGTCGTTGCCGGGGATCGGGTAGTCGACCTCGTCGGGGTCACAGTTCGTGTCAAGGATCGCGATGACCGGAATGCCCAGCTTGCGGGCTTCGCCGACGGCGATGTGCTCCTTGTTCGTGTCAACGACCCAGATCGCCGAGGGCACCTTGGCCATGTCCCGGATACCACCCAGGGACCGCTCCAATTTGTTCTTCTCGCGGGTCAGGCCCAAGATTTCCTTCTTGGTGCGGCCTTCGAAGCCGCCGGTCTGCTCCATCGCCTCAAGCTCCTTGAGGCGCTGCAGCCGCTTGTGCACGGTGGAGAAGTTGGTGAGCATGCCGCCCAGCCAGCGCTGGTTCACGTACGGCATGCCGACGCGGATGGCTTCGGCGGCCACCGACTCCTGCGCCTGCTTCTTGGTGCCAACGAACAGCACCGACCCACCGTGGGCGACGGTCTCTTTGACGAACTCGTACGCCTTGTCGATGAAGGTCAGCGTCTGCTGCAGGTCGATGATGTAGATGCCGTTGCGGTCGGTGAAGATGAACCGCTTCATCTTGGGATTCCAGCGACGGGTTTGGTGCCCGAAGTGGGTGCCGCTGTCGAGCAGCTGTTTCATGGTCACAACAGCCATAGTCAGCCGATGTCCTTTTGTGTCGGTTGTTCGCCCGGCTTCGGGTGAAGCCAGGCCCTGGCGTCTGCTGCGATGCCGAACCCGTTTGGGAAACCCGGAACGGGACCGCTCGGCATGCTGTTGCGGATCCTGAGGCGACTGGGCGTCAAAAGATCACGTGCAGACGCGCGAAGTCAGCCCGCTACTGCGAGCTGCGCCGAGAAGTTTACACCGAGCGTCGTACTCCACAGAACTGGCCGCGGTGAGTGGCCCCGCCAGCATGGACGCACTGAACTGACCAGATGCGCTGGGTAGTACTGCTGCTGTGGTGCACGCTGATCAGCGCGGCACCCGCCGCTGCTGACGACGTGCGGCTGAACTGGCCGCTGCGGCCGCCGCCGAGGGTGCTGCGGGGATTTGACGCCCCGTCGCCGGATTGGCATCCGGGGCACCGGGGTGTTGACCTGGCCGGGGTGCCCGGTCAGCCGGTATACGCCGCCGGCAGCGCGACTGTCGTGTTCGCCGGGCCGCTCGCCGGCCGGCCGGTGGTGTCCCTGGCCCACCCGGGCGGACTGCGCACCAGCTACGAGCCGGTGCTCGCCCGGGTCCGGGTCGGTCAGCTGGTGTCGGCGCAGACCGTGATCGGCGAGCTGGCGGCCGGGCACCGCGGCTGTCCAGCCGCCGCATGCCTGCACTGGGGAGCGATGTGGGGACCGGCTTCGGGCACCAAATATGTCGATCCGCTGGGCCTGCTGGGATCCACACCGATACGACTCAAGCCGCTATCCGGCAAAGGGCGGACGCTGCATCACCGCCAGGCGGAACCCGTACTTGTGCACAAAACCGCCACCGGTGCTTTGGCCGGCGCTGGTCATCGGGGCAATTCCCCGGAGCAGCGCGTCTTCCGCCGGCGAGCGCAGGGGCGCGACCTCCTCGCCGGGCAACCGCCAGGCCCCCGGGCCTGCCAATCGAGCGCGCACGGCCCAATCGGGCGACACCGACAACGGCCCAACCGAGCTGCCCTTGCCCAGCGCCGCCGACATCGACCCGCCAACGGTTTCCCGGTCTAGCGCCCAGTACCAGTACGGCTGGGGCGTATGAACCCCGCCCACCACCCCGCCCCCTACGACGCTTGGGCTCGCCCGCGGGCCGGAAAAGATGCTCGGGCCCCAGCTGTCAAGAACCGAGGACCCGGAGTCGCCGGCACCGCCCGGAGTGCCCGGGATGAATGACTGTGCGAGCGACGCGTCGAATTGGAGTAGCCCTTCGTCGAAATACGTGAGTCCCAGGAACCGAACGATGGTCATTCTGTTGTCGGGTGTAAGACCGGGCAAATGCTCTTGAAGCCATTGCGCAAATGCCGAGTACCGCGGGAACAACGTCGTCGAGGCGAATTGCTGTAGCAGCTGGGGCACTGTGGCTGCGGTGGCGAGCTGCGGGATCGTCGACGATGCCGTGGGCGCGGAAAGGCCGGCCTGGGTGGCGGCGGCTGCGCCGACCGCCGCGGCCTGACCGGCCAGTGCGGCCGGGTTGGTGGTTGCTGGCGCCGAGGTGAACGGGCTCAACACCGTGGCGGTTGCCGAGGAACCGGCATAGGTGTACATGGCGGCAGCGTCTTGGGCCCACATCTCGACGTACAGGGCCTCGGTGGCCGCGATCGCCGGTGTGTTCTGCCCAAAAAAGTTGGTCGCGATCAGTGCCATCAACAACGCCCGATTTGCCGCAATCGCCGGCGGCGGCACCGTCATCACGAACGCCAGCTCATAGGCTGCTGCGGCCGCTCTGGCCTGCATTCCCGCCTGCTCCGCCTGCCCGGCGGTGGCGCCGAGCCACGCCAAATAGGGCGTGACCGCGGCCACCATCGACGCCGATGCGGGCCCCGCCCAGTGCGCACCGGTCAGCTCCGAGATGACCGAACCGTAACCGGCGGCGGCCAAGCCCAATTCGGCCGCCAAACCATCCCAGGCCGCCGCCGCGGCCAGCATGGGCCCCGATCCCGGTCCGGCATAAATGCGACCGGAGTTGATCTCGGGCGGCAACACCCCAAAGTCCAACGCCCATCCCTCCTCAGCCGGCCGGGATCGCGGCGTAGTTCCCCGCCCCACCGAAATCGGTGGTGGCCGGTGCTGCGGTCACGAACCGGTCATGGATTGCCAGTTTCAGGTCGCTGCCCGGTAGCAGCCGTCGGCGTGCACCACCCGCCGGCCCTCGACGCGCATCATCCAGCGGCAACCATCCCGGTCGTTGAACAAGCCAGTCCATCGCGTGCCCTCACCGCCGACAGCCGAATTCCGGTGCGACCGCAACCGCCGCACCGGCGTTTCGAGGTAGGTGCATACCAGCGAAATGCGCTTGCCGTGAAAGGCGCCGAATAATCAATTCCCCGCCGGTTACCGTTCATCTTCAGCGGGTCAACCATTTACCCACGGTTCGATCTTTGGGCCGGGCGGTCCGCGCCATCTCGGAGCCGTTGGCCCTACCGCTGTCGACGGCGATTCGACTCGAACCGGTGCACCGCCGGGCGGGCCGCATCGACTGCGCGCCTACGGTCGACTCCATGACCGTCGCCAGCACCGCTCATCAATCACGTCCGCTGCGTTTCGGGTTGGCGGCCCCGTTACCACGCACCGGCCCCCAGATGCGCGCCTTCGCGCGGGCCGTCGAGACAGCCGGATTTGACGTACTGACCTTCCCGGACCACCTGGTGCCCTCGATGTCGCCGTTCGCGGGAGCGACCGCAGCGGCGATGGCCACCCAGCGACTGCATACCGGCACGTTGGTGCTCAACAACGACTTTCGCCATCCCGTGGACACCGCTCGGGAGGCGGCCAGTGTCGCCACCGTCTCTGATGGCCGCTTCGAGCTGGGACTGGGCGCCGGCCACATGAAGTCCGAATACGACGCCGCCGGCATCGCATTCGACCCCGGCGCAACACGGGTGGCGCGGCTGATTGAATCGACGAACCTGATCCGTGCCCTGCTGGATGCCGGGCCCGTCGATTTCGACGGGGCCTACTACCGGGTGCACGCCGAACCGGGCGCACTCGTCGCACCACCAAAGACCCGGGTCCCGCTGTTGGTCGGCGGCAACGGGACGGAGGTACTGCGGCTGGGCGGACGCGTCGCCGACATCGTCGGCCTGGCCGGGATCAGCCACAACCGCGACGCCACCGAGGTCCGGTTGTCCCACTTCAACGCGGCGGGCCTGGCCAACCGAATCGGGTTGGTACGGGATGCCGCGGGCGACCGCTTCGACGCAATCGAACTCAACGTGCTGATCCAGGCGGTGGTCTGCACCGACGACCGGCACGCAGCCGCCGCCGAACTGGCGACCACCTTCGGCGGGATCACGCCCGAGCAGGTCATGGACTCGCCGTTTCTGCTGCTCGGCACGCACGAGCAGATGGCCGAGACCCTCACCGCCCGGCAACGGCGGTTCGGCGTCAGTTACTGGACGGTGTTCGACGAGTTGGCCGGCCGCGCCTCGGCGCTGGGCGACCTCGCCGAGGTCATCGCGCTGTTGCGCTAGGTGTACTGACCTGAGGGGTTAGGCCCGCGGATGGGCCTGCTCGTGCACCGCCCGCAACCGGGCGACCGCGACGTGGGTGTACAGCTGCGTGGTCGCCAAACTGGAATGACCGAGCAGTTCCTGGACCACCCGCAGGTCGGCCCCACCTTCCAGCAGGTGAGTGGCTGCGCTGTGCCGCAGCCCGTGCGGCCCCATATCGGGCGCGCCGTCCACCGCGGCCACGGTCTGGTGCACCACGGTGCGGGCCTGTCGCACATCGAGGCGCCGGCCCCGCGCGCCCAGCAGCAGCGCCGGCCCGGACGCCGCGGTCACCAGCGCGGGACGCCCGTCGGCTAACCAGTCGCTCAGCGCATCGGCGGCCGGCTGCCCGAACGGGACGGTGCGCTGCTTGTTGCCCTTGCCGAGAACCCGAACCAACCGATGCCCGGTGTCGACGTCGTCAACGTCCAGGCCGCACAGCTCGCTGACCCGGATACCGGTGGCGTACAACAGCTCGACGAGCAGCCGATCCCGCAGCGCCAGCGGATCACCTTGCTCTGCACCAGATTTGGCGGCAGCCATGGCCCGCAGTGCCTGATCCTGACGCAGCACCGCCGGCAGGGTGCGGCGTGCCTTGGGCACCTGCAGCCGGGCCGCGGGATCATCGGCCAGCAGCCCGCGCCGAACCGCCCAGGCGGTGAACGCCTTGACCGCCGAAGTGCGACGGGCCAAGGTCGTGCGGGCGGCGCCCGCACCCGCCGTCGCGGCCAGCCAAGACCGCAGTACCGGCAGGGTCAGCGTGTCCAGACTCGATCCGCGGTCGACGAGAAACGCGAAGAGCGATCGCAGATCGCCCAGGTAGGCGCGACGGGTGTGTACCGAACGACCGCATTGCAGGGCCAGGTAGTCGTCGAACTCGTCGAGGATCGCCTCGTTCCTATCCGGCACTCCCCCACGCTCGCAGACAGAGCCTGGGCCGCCTCAGTCGACGCGCCGCAATGTTTCCGGGGTGAGATCTTTCAGTGTCGGGTAGCCATCGACGGCCATGATCAGGTCCGCTTCGGCGAGCATCATGCGCAGCACGTGCACGACGCCGTCGACGCCGCCCAGCGCCAAACCGTAGGCATACGGGCGGCCGAGGGCCGCCGCGGTCGCACCCAGTGCCAGTGCTTTGACGACGTCCGCGCCGCTGCGGATCCCGGAGTCGAACAGCACCGGCAACCCGTCGGCGGCCTCGACGACTCCCGGCAGGCAGTCCAGCGCGGGCAGGCCACCGTTGGCTTGCCGGCCACCGTGGTTGGAGCAGTAGATGCCGTCGACGCCGCCGTCTTTGGCGCGTCGGGCGTCGTCGGGATGACAAACGCCCTTCACGATCAGCGGCAGATCGGTCAGCGAGCGCAACCAGCCGAGGTCGTCCCAGGTCAACGCGGACCCGAAGATTTGCACCCAGCGCAGCACGGCGCCCTGCGGGTCCTCCTCGGGCGGTCGTTGCAGGCCGGCACGAAAGACCGGATCGCTGGTGTAGTTGCTCAGGCAATGCCCACGCAGCTGAGGGAAATTGGCCGTACTCAGGTCCCGCGGCCGCCAACCGGTTACCCAGGTGTCGAGCGTGACGACGATGCCCTTGAAGCCGGCCGCTTCGGCGCGGTGCACCAGGCTGGCGGCCAGCTCCCGGTCGGTCGGGGTGTACAGCTGAAAGAACCCGGGAGTATCGCCGAGCGCCGCGGCGACATCTTCCATCGGGTCGACCGACAGCGTCGAGGCGATCATCGGGACACCGGTCCGTGCGGCCGCGCGCGCAGCGGCCAGGTCGCCGTGGCCGTCTTGGGCACACAGTCCGATGACACCGATCGGCGCCATCAACAGCGGAACCGGCAAGGTCAGCCCGAACAGCTCAACGGACAGGTCGCGGCTGGCCGCGCCGACGAACATGCGCGGCATCAGGCCCCATCGCTGGAAGGCCTCGCAGTTGGCCCGCTGGGTGCGCTCGTCGCCGGCTCCTCCGGCAACGTACGACCACACCGATGGAGGCAACGCCGTGGCGGCCTTGGCCTCCAACTCGCTGAAGACCATCGGCAGCGACGGCACCACCCCGGCCAGCCCCTGCAGGTATATCTCGTTCTGGTAGTCCCCGAATGCGGGTGAGAATGCCATCCGACGAGAATGCCATCCGGTAGCCGCTATGGAGTCCCAGCCTCTGTCTCAGCCAGTTCTTTCTTCCATTGCCGAAACGTCTCCTCGGTGCGGCCGCGCCGCCAGTAGCCGGAGATCGACGACGCCCACTTCGCTTCCACACCGCGCTCGTTGCGGATGTGCGGCCGCAAGTTGTGCATAACGGCTTGCGCCTCGCCGTGGATGAAGACGTGGACCTGTCCGGGTAGCCACTGCGTGGTGGTGACCGCCTCGATCAATGGCGAGTGATCACCGGCGCGGTCCTCGGCAACCAGATCGGCGCGGCCGCCCCGATAAACCCAGTTCACCTCGACGGACTCCGGCGCGGTCAAGCCGATCTCGTCGTCCGGGCCGGCAACTTCGATGAACACCTTGCCGATTGCGTTGGGGGGCAATGCTTCCAGCGCGGCCGCGATGGCGGGTATCGCGGATTCGTCACCGGCCAGCAGATGCCAGTCGGCGGCCGGGTCGGGGGTGTACGCGCCGCCCGGCCCCATCAGATATAGCGGCTGGCCGGGCTGGGCGGCGGCCGCCCACGGCCCGGCTATCCCGTGTTCACCGTGGATCACGATGTCCACGGCGATCTCGCGAGCCGCGACGTCGACGTGACGAACAGTCATGGTGCGCACCGAGGGCCGCTTCGCGGCGGGCAGGTCGGCAAAACTGTCCAGCGTCAACGGCCGCGGCAACCCGGCCACATCGACATCGTCGGCGACGAACACCACCTTGACGTAGGAGTCGGTGAAGTGGCTGGGGACGAAGGTGTCGAAGCCGCTGCCGCCGAGCACAACCCGGACCATGTGTGGCGCGAGTTGTCGGGTGGTGACGACTTCAAAGGGTTGCAGTGGTCGACCCGCCACGTGTCCTCCTGTCCAGACCCGAACCCAGTCGACTATACGAGCCGTGCCGCCGCTCTTCCGGCCGTGGGCTGACCAGAACCGGCGCGGACTATTCGCCACCGGCCGTCGCGGCATTCGGCCAACCCGGCCACCTCGAGGATTGCCAGCGGCCCCAACGCCTGCACGGGCGGCAGCCCCGATCCGACGGCGATCTCGTCGATCGTTGCGGCGCCGCGGCCCGGCAGCGCCTCGAACACCCGGCGTTCGGCCTCGCTCAGCCCGTCGAACGCTGTGGTAGGCCGAGCTTCGTCGCCGGCCAACTCACCGATGTGCCCGACGAACTCGACGATGTCGTCGGCCCGGGTAACCAACTCCGCACCGTGGCGCAGCAGCGCATGACATCCCGCCGATGCCGAGGACGTCACCGGCCCGGGCACCGCGGCAACCACCCGGCCCAATGCCCGCGCCCAGGCGGCGGTGTTCGCGGCACCGCTGCGCAGGCCCGCTTCCACCACTACCGCTGCTCCCGCAACCGCGGCCACCAGCCGGTTGCGGGTCAGGAACCGGTGCCGGGCCGGACGGACTCCGGGCGGGTATTCGCTGAACAGCACCCCGTGCTGGGCAATGCGATGCAGCAACGCCGAATGCCCAGCCGGATAGGGGATGTCGAATCCGCCGGCCAGTACGGCCACGGTGATGCCATCGGAGTCCAGCGCCGCGCGGTGAGCCGCGCCGTCGATCCCGTATGCCGCACCGGAGACGACCGCGACGTCGCGCTCGGCCAATCCGGCGGCCAGGTCGGCCGCGACGTGCTCACCGTAGCTCGTCGCGGCCCGGGTTCCGACGATGGCGGCCGCACGGTGCGGCACTTCGTCAAGACGCGCGGGCCCCAGGGCCCACAACACCAGCGGCGGTTCGCCGCGCGGCCTCGCCCGGGCTCCGGCGCCGCCGAAGGCGGCGAAGGCCAGCGCTGGCCACTCGTCGTCGTCCGGGGTGACCAGTCGCCCGGCGCGGCGCATCAGTAGCTCGAGATCGTCTGCGGCCCGGTCGATCTCGCGTCTGGCATCGGTATGCCGCGCCAGGTCGTCGCCGACCAGCCCGCGCCGCACCCGCTCGGCGGCCTCCACCGGGCCAACACGGCGCACCAGTGCGGCGAGCTGCGCGCAGGGCGGTTCCGCCACCCGGGACAGATAAGCCCAGGCCCGTGTCGTCGGATCGCTCATCGCTGCGCTCCTGGTTGCCGGAAGCTCAGCGCGGCGGCCACTTCCTCGATGCCCGGCGATATCCGACCGGCCAAATCGGCCAAACTCCAGGCCACCCGTAAGGTGCGATCGACACCACGAATGCTGAGCAGCCCTCGGTCCAGCGCGGTGCGCAACGGGACCATTGCGGCGCTGCTGGGCCGGAACTTCCGTCGCAATAGCGGCCCGCTGACTTCGGCGTTGGTGCGGAATCCGTGTGGCTGCCACCGCCGCGCGGCCGCCTCCCGGGCCAGCGCCACCCGGTGCCGAACCTGTGACGTTGACTCACCGTCGGCGGCCGAGAACGCACCGGCCCGAAGCGGGTGCATCTGCACCCGTAGGTCCACCCGATCGAGCAGCGGCCCAGACAATTTGCCCAGGTAGCGGCGTTTGGCAGCCGCCGCACAGATGCAGTCTCGTGGATCAGCCGGTGCGCACGGGCATGGATTGGAGGCCAGTACCAGCTGGAACCGAGCCGGGTAGCACGCCACCCCGTCGCGGCGGGCTAGGCGGATTTCGCCGTCTTCCAACGGTGTTCGCAACGCCTCCAGCGCGCTCAGGCCGATCTCGGCGCACTCGTCGAGGAACAGCACGCCGCGGTGCGCCCGGCTGACCGCGCCCGGGCGCGCCATCCCCGATCCGCCACCAACGAGCGCGGCGACGCTGGAACTGTGGTGCGGTGCCACGAACGGCGGCCTGGTGATCAACGGCGTGTCCCCCGACAGCAGGCCGGCCACCGAGTGGATCGCGGTGACCTCCAGTGACTCGCCGCCCGACAGCGACGGCAGCAGTCCCGGAAGGCGTTGCGCCAACATCGTTTTTCCCACTCCCGGTGGACCAGTAAGCATGAGGTGGTGCGCCCCGGCGGCCGCCACCTCGACGGCGAACCGTGCTTGCGACTGGCCCACCACATCGGCGAGGTCCGCGGCGGGCTCCTGGGTGGTGTCTACCGCGCTGATCCTGTCGGACAAGCCGGCGGACCCGCGCAACCAGCTCTGCAACTGCCCCAGCGTGCGAACACCCCAGACGTCGATGCCGTCGACCAGACTGGCCTCGGCCAGGTTGTCCGCCGGAACGACGACGGCCGGCCAACCGTCACGTTTGGCCGCCAGCACGGCGGGCAGCACGCCACGCACCGGCCGGACCCGCCCGTCCAGCGACAACTCCCCCAACAGGACCGTCTTCTCCAGACGTTCCCACGGATTCTTTTGTTGCGCCGACAGCACCGCCGCAGCCAGGGCAATGTCATAGACCGACCCCATTTTCGGCAGTGTCGCCGGAGACAGCGCGAGCGTGAGCCGGGCCATCGGCCAGCTGTTTCCGCAATTGGTGACCGCCGCGCGGACTCGGTCGCGGGACTCCTGCAGCGCGGCGTCGGGCAGCCCCACCAGATGCACACCCGGCAGCCCCGACGTGATGTCGGCCTCGATTTCCACGATCTCGCCATCCAGCCCCCGAACCGCGACCGAGAACGCGCGCCCCAGCGCCATCAGCCGATCCCTTGCAGGTGGGTGAGCTCTGGGTCGGGGCACCGGCCGATTCGCACGCCGATCACATCGATCCGGATCGCCGCCCAACGCTCGTCCTGGCCGGCAAGCCAAAGCCCGGCCAGCCGGCGCAGCCGGCGGACCTTGCGCTCGGTCACCGCGTGCGCGAGCCCCCCGTATCCGTCGCCGGTGCGGGTCTTAACCTCGACGAACACCACCGTGCGGGTGACCGCGTCGCAGGCGATCACGTCGAGCTCGCCATAGCGGCAGCGCCAGTTGCGGCTCAAGATCCGCAACCCCATCCTCGCCAGGTGATCGACCGCGAGGGCCTCGCCCATCGCTCCCAGCTGAACCCGAGTCATTGTCTTCAGCGTTGTCATGCGGCCAGCCTGCCCACCGGCCCCGACATCGCCTGCCACGCACCGCGTCTCACCGCCGCGACAACGACCGACCATCCCCAGTCGCGGGTCCATCCACAGCCCCGGGCGGGCAGCTGGAGTTCGCCTGGCTTTCCGGTACCCGGGCTGCCCATTTTCACCGGGTTCACCTTGGGGGTCCTCGTCCTCGCCGTCGCCGGTGCACAGGAGCTTTTCGTGGTGGAAGTAGGGGTTGGCCGTGGTCGAGGTGGGTCGGTGGGATCCATTCGGTGGTGCGTCGCTGTACCTCGGTGAGGTAGCCAGGGACGTCGCAGTTGGGGAACGTGCAGCCGCGGTCTTTGACATGACCGTTTTGCGGTGTCTACTGGTCGCCGCTGATTGCGGCGACCAGAACATTATCGCTGTCGGGTAGAGCAGCGCCATAGATGCTTCGGAGAGGTAGCGGCCGGTCGCCGGCTTGCCATTCGTCGTGCATATCGGCCAAGGACGGCGCCGACGAGCCGCCACGTCCAAGACCTACACCACCAACTACTTGAACGGCCCCGCACCGCCACGACCGACACCACCGCCGCGTAACATCACCAACCAAGAACATGCACCCACGCCAGATGCACCACACCTGAGACGCCACCACGATACGATCGGCCAAGCCAAGCGGATACGCGTCCAGCATTTGCCCTTCAGGAAGGGCCCGTGACTGTCATGTGGTGTGTGTGGCGCCCGATCGCCCCACCACATCGGAGGCTAGCGATGAATCAGGACGAAGTCCGTAGTCGAGCTTTCGCGATGCCGGTGACGACACCCGCCTTCCCGATCGGCCCGTGCTCCCCTACGACCTGAAGCACAAACAGATCATCCGGGACACACGTCAAGGACATTGTTCGTGGACACGTCGAACGCGAGGAGACCCGGTACGAGTTCATCTACATACTGCACGCCGCGCTCGACGGCGGCGTGGTTGCCGGCCTGCGGCGTGACAAACACGGTAAATCACTCAGCGGCTACATGCTCGAAATAGAGCTACCGGTGCCCCACGACTATGTGCTGTAAGGCGTTACGAACGGAAGGGAGGCCCACCGGATGAACGACGACTTGCGAGTGGTTCCGCTGCCCATCGCAGAGTGGGATCCATCGCTGAAGAACATCATCGACGACATGCACGGGTCACCGATAAACGTGCATCGGCTCATGGCGAACCATCCGGCGCTGCTCCAGGCGTGGTGGAGCTTTCGGAACTACGCGGTCAACGGCGGTGATCTGGGCCGCCGGAAAGGCGAACTGGTCATCCTGCGCGTCGCCACCCGGGTGCGCGCGTGGTACGAGTGGGGTGCCCACGTGGAGCGCGCCCTGAAGGTCGGGATCTCCAGGGAGGAGATCGAGCGGGCGAAGCAGGGCGGCGATGCGCCCGGATGGGAGGTCAGCGAGGCGCTGTTGCTGCGAGCCGTCGACGAGCTCTTCGACAACTACGGGCTGAGCGAGCAGACACACGCCCAGCTTCGCGAGCACTACACCGCACGACAAGTCATGGACCTTATGGCGATCCTGGGCACCTACTTCATCTTGGGCACCATGATCAACACCTGGGACCCGGAACTGGATGCAACGACACAGGAGAAATTGCCCGCCGACATCACCCGAGAGCAATTCGAGCGCGAATATCCGACGAAGGGGTAGTTGATTGTGCGCGAGATCAAGAAGGTAGCGGTCATAGGCGGCGGTCTCATCGGAATGAGCTGGGCGAGCTTATTCCTGGCACGGGGTCGGCAGGTCGTTGTCATAGATCCCCGGGCCGAAGTGGAATCCGAACTGCACACCTTCGCGCGCGAAGCGTGGCCGATGCTGACGGCACTCGAGCTGACGACGACCGATGACGTCCAGACACCGCAGTTCGGGACGGAGATCGGCGGCCTGACGGGCGTCGACTTCGTGACGGAGTGCGGGCCGGACCGAATCGAGGTCAAGCACGCGATGATCGGTGAACTGGAGTCGGTGATCGACCCGGACGTCATCATCTCGTCCAGCACATCGTCGCTGTTGCCGTCCGACATCCAAAGCGCGGCAAAGTATCCGGAGCGTGTGCTGGTCGGCCATCCAATGAACCCGCCGCACATGGTGCCGATGGTCGAGCTGGTGGGCGGGCGACTGACCTCCGAGCAGGCCCTGCGTGATGCCGAGGAGTTCTACGTCGCGATGAAGCGGATTCCGATCCGCGTACGGAAAGAGGTCGTCGGTCATCTGGCGAACCGGCTGACCTCGGCGCTGTACCGCGAAGCCGTTGGCATCGTCGAGCAGGGCATCGGCTCCGTCAGCGACGTGGATACCGCGATCACCTACGGGCCCGGGATGCGCTGGGCCCTGATGGGGCCGCACCTCACCTACCACCTCGGTGGCGGCAGCGGTGGATATCGCCACTACCTCGACCACCTGGGCCCGACGCAAGAAGCCCGGTGGAAAGAGCTGAGCGCCCCTTCGCTGACCCCAGACCTCAAGGAGAAGCTCATCGCGGGCGTCGACAACGAGCTCGAGAAGCAGGACGTCTCCACACTCACCGGACGCAGGGACCAAGCCCTGGTCGAACTGTTCCAGCTCAAGAAGACGTACGGATTCTAGCGGTGGCGGGGTTCCCGTGACTCCGTGGAGACTTGACTTGTAGTGATCTTGATTCCCGCCGCTCCTCCGATAGGTGTTGGGCGGTGGGTGCCCGCAGCCGGATGTCAGAGCTGGCTGTAGGCCACCGGTAGGGCTTGGCCTTGACACCGGTGCCCGGCATGCTGTCGCACAGAGGATTGCGTACTGTGCCCTCTGGGCGTCGATGAACCGTGACATCTGTACTGGCCCAACGATTCTCGAACCCAGAGGGGCGACTGAGCGCTTGAGGACAACATCACGCTGCATCACCAGCTGCGCGTTCTCCTGATCGCGCTCATCGAAAGTCCTCAGGTGTGCTCGCCGAAATTCCGACTTGTATGGGTGTTAGCGGTTCGTGGTCGGGTTAGCTGCCCGTAGCGCAGCCTAGCGGACCGAAAGGCCTGACTGGCGAAATTCCTGTCGCCCCGTTGTGGGTTGACTCCGGTGGGTCTGTCGAGCCCTTCGGTTCGCGTCTGCGGCGTGACTGAACAGAGGCATGACTACCACCAATACCGATGGTGTTGGGCAGCGGCTTTGGCCGCCGGACCGGGTGGGATGGCTTCCTTGCGCCGATACGGGCGTCCGGTGGCCGCGGTGGCCATCGCCGCGGCATCTAGGGCGCCGTCGAGCGTGCGTGCGTGCGTGCGTGCGTGCAGATGAAATTATGGACGCCGAAGTTATCGAGTCCCAGCCTGAGCGCACTGACTCAACGCCAAGGTCGAACGCGCAGCAAGCCAGTTACGCCGGCCGTAGGACAAATACGCTCAGCGACTTCGAGCGGTGAGAATCGGGAGAGTCGCATCGCCACCGTCGACCGATGAGCCCAAACTGAGCATCTCGGTGGCCCGTAGCGCTACGAACACCACCGGGGTGGTGAGAACCCATGAGTGCGCTCGGTGAGGGCGGCGTCCAAACCGAGGTTGGCAGACGGCAGCCCCAAACGAAGCTAAACAAGTTCGAGATCGCCAATGGCGCGCAAGTGAATTCAGGGACCGAAGGTCCACCCAACAACATCATTCTCGGCGCTGAGAAGGCTCCCGCTAGGTGACTCGGTCCGCCCTGGTGTAGATGTTCATCGAGTCCTCCCGCAGGAACGCCACCAGCGTGATCCCGGACTCCTCGGCCAGCGAAACCGCCAGCGACGACGGCGCGGATACCGCGGCCAGCACCGGAATACCGGCCATCAGCGCCTTCTGGGTCAACTCGAACGACGCCCGCCCGCTGACCAGAAGCACCGACGCGCCCAGCGGTATCCGGTCACGCTCGAAAGCCCAGCCGATGACCTTGTCGACCGCATTATGCCGACCGATGTCCTCGCGCACGGCAAGCATGGCGCCGTCCACACCGAACAACGCCGCGGCGTGCAGCCCACCGGTGCTCGCGAAAACCTTTTGCGCGCCGCGAAGTTGGTCCGGCATCGCCTTGAGGGTGTCCGCGCCGACGGTGGCGGCATCGTGGCCCGGTGCGAATCGGCTGACCTGGAGCACCGCCTGAAGCGACGTCTTGCCACAGACCCCGCACGACGACGTGGTGTAGAAATTGCGGGTGACGTCCAGACCAGGCGGCTTGACGCCCTCGGCCAGGGTGACATCGAGGACGTTGTACGTATTGGCGCCATCGTCGCCGCGCCCGCCGCAGTAGCGCACGGCCAGCACATCTTCACGATCCGCGATGATCCCCTCGGTGAGCAGAAAGCCCTGCGCAAGCTCGAAATCCGAACCTGGCGTGCGCATGGTCACCGTGACCGGCGTCCCATTGACACGGATCTCCAGCGGCTCCTCGACGGCCAGAGTCTCCGGCCGGGTAATCACCTGATCGGCGGTGAGATGCCGCACCCGCCGACGCGCCGTGACGTGGGCCACTAGGCCGCCGGCTCCAAACGAACCACGATCGCCTTCGACACCGGAGTGTTCGATTCGGCTGCGGTGTGGTCGAGCGGAACCAGTGAATTGGTCTCCGGATAGTAGGCAGCGGCATTACCTACCGGGGTCGAATACGCCACCACCAGAAAGTCTTTCGCCCGCCGCTCTTGCAGATGGCCTTCGGCGTCGGTCCACTCCGAGACCACGTCGACGCGGTCGCCCGCCTGCAAGCCGAACGATTCGATATCGGCAGGGTTGACGAACACCACCCGGCGGCCGCCCTTCACCCCGCGGTACCGGTCATCGAGCCCGTAGATCGTGGTGTTGTACTGATCGTGGCTGCGCAGGGTCTGCAGCACCAGCCGGCCGGGCGGCACCGGCACCCACTGCAGCGGTTTGACCGCGAAGTTGGCTTTGCCTGTGCTGGTGCGGAATTCGCGCGCATCGCGCGGTGGGTGCGGCAGCTGGAATCCGTCGGGCGCACGCACCTTGCGGTTGTAGTCGGCACAGCCGTCGACCACCGCCGCGATCGCGTCGCGGATCGTGTCGTAGTCACTGGCGAACCGCTCCCACGGCACCGGATGCTCACGGCCCAGCAGCCGGCGGGCCAGCTGGCAGATGATCTCCACCTCGCTGCGCACCTGGTCGCTGGGCGGATGCAGGCTCCCGCGGGACAGGTGCACCATCGACATCGAATCCTCAACCGACACCAGCTGTTTGCGCCCATTGCGGATGTCGCGGTCGGTGCGGCCCAGCGTCGGCAGGATGAGCGCGGTGGTGCCGTGGACGAGGTGGCTGCGGTTGAGTTTGGTCGAGACTTGTACCGTCAACGCGCAACTGCGCAGGGCCGCCTCGGTGACGGCGGTATCGGGGGTGGCCGAGGCGAAGTTTCCACCCATGCCCATGAAGACGGTGGCCCGGCCATCTCGCATGGCGCGAATTGCGGCCACGGTGTCATAGCCGTGCTTGCGTGGACTGGCGATGCCGAACTCGTGATCCAGCGCCGCCAGGAACTGCTCGGGCATCTTCTCCCAGATCCCCATCGTGCGGTCCCCTTGCACGTTGGAATGCCCGCGCACCGGGCACACGCCGGCGCCGGGTTTGCCGATCATGCCGCGCAGCAGCAGCAAATTGGTGGCCTCGCCGATGGTGGCGACCGCGTGGGTGTGCTGGGTCAGGCCCATCGCCCAGCAGACGACGGTGCGCTGCGAGGCCATCAACATCGCGGCCACCCGCTCGAGTTGCACGCGTTCGATACCGGTGGCCGCCAGCACAGTCTCGAAGTCGACCTGCAAGGTCCGGC
This sequence comes from Mycobacterium decipiens, assembly GCF_963853665.1. Lineage (NCBI taxonomy): Bacteria > Bacillati > Actinomycetota > Actinomycetes > Mycobacteriales > Mycobacteriaceae > Mycobacterium > Mycobacterium decipiens. Next base: position 1,698,706 of record NZ_OY970459.1, on the reverse strand, counting down.
GCCGATACTCGTCGAATCCGGCGCAGTGATCGGTGACGAATGACCGGTCGATAACGCTGCCCGGTCCGCGGTCGTCAGCCTCCAGTAGCAATCTGCCCAACCCGGCGAATAACGCCATGTCCCCGCCGAGACGGATCTGCACGAACTCGTCGGCGATCGGGATGCCACGTCCCACAACCCCGTTCACCTTCTGCGGATCTTTGAATCGAATCAATCCCGCCTCGGGCAGGGGATTCACCGCGATGACCTTGGCGCCGTTTGACTTTGCCTTTTCCAGTACCGACAGCATCCGCGGGTGGTTGGTGCCCGGGTTCTGTCCGGCGATCACAATCAGGTCGGCACGCACGACGTCCTCGACGGTGACCGAGCCCTTACCGATCCCGATCGACTCCGTCAGCGCCGAACCTGAGGACTCGTGGCACATGTTGGAGCAGTCGGGCAGGTTGTTCGTGCCGAAAGACCGAACGAGCAGCTGGTAGCAGAACGCGGCTTCGTTGCTGGTACGTCCGGACGTGTAGAACACTGCCCGGTCGGGACTGTCCAACGCATTGAGCTGCTCGGCGATGAGCCGGTAGGCGGCATCCCAGCCGATCGGCCGGTAGTGATCGTCACCGGGACGCAGCACCATCGGGTGGGCGAGCCGGCCTTGTTGGGACAACCAGTACTCGGGCTTTGCGGACAGCTCTGCCACCGAGTGCCGGGCGAAAAACTCCGGCGTGACGGTGCGCTTGGTGGCCTCCTCGGCGACTGCCTTGGCACCGTTCTCGCAGAACTCGGCCAATTTGCGGCCGCCGGGCTCCTCCGGCCACGCGCAACCTGGACAGTCGAAGCCGTTGCGCTGATTCAGCCGAGCCAGGGCGGCCGCTGTGCGCAGCGCGCCCATCTGCTGCAGCCCCCGTTGCAGCGATACCATCACCGCGCGCAGGCCCGCCGCCTCGCGTTTGGCCGGCGCCACCGTTGCCGCATGCTCGTCATAGTCGGCGCGGATATCGCGAGACGCGGCTGGCCGCTGGAACCTCACGGCCCCAACGTACATTGATTATTGACCGGCCGTCGCATAGAGCCGGCCGCGGCAGACTTGCTCTAGGCCACTGTCGACACCTCCAGCAAGTGGGGTCGATCCTCAGCCCGGGGAGCGCCTGAAACGAGGGACGAAGTGAACGAGGCTAACGCCGGTTCCGGCGACCCATCAACCCAGCCGGCGAAGGTGGATCCCGCGACGGTTTTCGCCGCGCTCGCCGAGATCATCTACCAGGGCTCAGACCCCTCGGACGTCTATGCCGCCATCTGTATCGCGGCAACCCTGGTCGTTTCAGGCTGCGATCACGCCAGCCTGCTGGTGCGCAAAGACGGTCGATATGTCACCGTCGGCGCCAGCGACCGCATAGCACTACACATCGACGACCTGGAACGGGCCAGCGGCGACGGGCCCTGCATCGACGCCATCGAGGACGAAACCCCGCAGATCGACCCGGACCTGACCACTCCGTCGCTGTGGCCCAAATTTGCTGCCCGCCTGGTTGCCGAAACGCCGGTCCGCGGCGCAATGGGGTTTCGGTTGCTGGTCGATCGCCAGCTCACCGGTGCGCTCAACCTGTTCAGCGACACCCCCAACACCTTCGACGCCGAGTCGGCGGGTCAGGCAATCGTGCTGGCGTCGTTCGCGAGCGTGGCGATCAACGCCATCGCCCAGGGCGAAGACGCGAGCACCTTGCGGCGCGGGCTGCTCAGCAACCGCGAAATCGGCAAGGCCGTTGGGATGTTGATGCTCCTCAGCGGCGTGTCTGAGGAAGAGGCGTTCGACGTGCTGCGGCGCTATTCCCAGGACCTGAACATCAAGCTCGCCGAGGTGGCGCGGACGGTCATCGCGAATCGGGGAAAACTTCTCTTCGACGACGAGGATCAGCTTCCATCGAACGCGTAGCCCCGCCAGTCGGCGGCTATTCCGGCAGCCGCAGCTCGGGTTTTTCGACTTCTTCGATGTTGACGTCCTTGAACGTGACCACCCGCACCTGTTTGACAAACCGTGCCGGCCGGTACATGTCCCATACCCAGGCGTCGGCCAGCCGCAGCTCGAAGTACACCTCACCGTCGGCGTTGCGCGGCACCATCTCCACGCTGTTTGCCAGGTAAAAACGACGCTCGGTTTCTACGACGTAGCTGAACTGGCCGACGATGTCCTTGTATTCGCGGTACAGCGAGAGCTCCATCTCGGTTTCATACTTTTCGAGATCCTCTGCGCTCATCTGCCACTCATCTGCTCAGACGTCCTTCTCCCTGCCAATCTGCTCGGCCCTCCCCTCGCTACCCGTGGGCACCGAGGGCCTTAAGCGCGACCAACGGCCCGCATTGTCGCCGGGTGGGAACTCTTACTCCATCTTCCCTCACCCGCATTTGCCGCGTCGCCCGGAGGGTCGGGTCGACAATCGGCCATCTCCCTGCCGTTCGACCCGGTCGCCACCCGGCGGACATTGATGAACGAGTAGCGGTGCTGCGGGCACGGTCCCAGTCGGGCCAGCGCCTGGCTGTGCGCTGGGGTGCTGTAGCCCTTGTGCTCCGCAAAGCCATAACCCGGGTGATCGGCATCCATCGCGACCATCATCCGGTCCCGGCTGACTTTGGCCAGCACGCTTGCCGCGGCGATACAGGCGGCCGCCGCGTCGCCGCCGATCACCGGCAGCGACGGCATCGGCAGCCCGGGCACGCGAAATCCGTCGCTGAGCACATAACCGGGCCGCACCGGCAGGCCGGCCACCGCACGCCGCATGCCTTCGATATTGGCCACGTGCACGCCGCGGCGGTCGACCTCGGCGGACGGGATGAACACGACGTGATAGGCAACCGCATAGCGGCGGATCAGCGGGAACAGCTGCTCCCGCGCCTGCTCGCTGAGCTTCTTCGAGTCATCAAGGGCAGCAAGGCTTTCCAGGCGATTCGGCCCGAGAACACAGGCCGCGACCACGAGCGGGCCGGCGCAGGCGCCGCGACCCACCTCGTCCACCCCGGCGACTGGCCCTAGACCGCCGCGGTGCAGCGCTGACTCCAGGGTGCGCATCCCCCGCACCCCCCCGGACTTGCGGATCACGGTGCGCGGTGGCCAGGTCGTGGCCATGGCTACGAACCCTGCTGGGGATTCACCGAACGCACAACACCCCAACGCGACGGCGGCCACACGATAAACCTGGCCTTGCCGATGACGTTGGCCACCGGCACGGTTCCCGACATCGCATCACCGGTGCATAGCAAGGCGCAGTGGGCGCGTGAATCCGCCGAGTGGGTCCGGTTGTCGCCCATCACCCAAAGTCGCCCGGGCGGGACGGTGACCGGCCCGAACTCGCTGCCCAGGCACGGATATACCGACGGGTCGGCCATCATGGTGGTCGGATCCAGATACGGTTCCTTCAGCGGCTTGCCGTTGACCGTGAGGCCGGTGTCGGACCGGCATTGAACCGTCTGTCCGCCGACCGCGATGACACGCTTGACCAGGTCGTTCTCGTCGGGGGGTACGAAACCGATGAACGACAGCGCGTTCTGCACCCAGCGCAGGGCGGTGTTGTGCGAGCGGATCGACTTGTAACCGACGTTCCACGACGGTGGACCCTTGAACACGATGACGTCGCCTGGTTGCGGTGAGCCGAAGCGGTAGCTGAGCTTGTCCACCATGATGCGATCGCCGACGCACGTCGAACACCCATGCAGCGTGGGTTCCATCGATTCTGACGGAATCAGGTAGGGACGCGCGACGAACGTCAACATCACGTAGTAGAGCGCCACGGCGATCACGGCCAGAATCGCAAGTTCCCGCAGCGTTGATCGCTTCGCGGGCTTCGAGTCGTCCGTTTCGGCCGCCTTGGCGTCCCCTTCGGCATCCACGTCCGGGGCCTCGTCGCGGATGTCGGTGTCCCGGGCAGCGAGCTTCGGCTCCGACTGACCGGCGTCCGGCTGACGCTCAGATGGGGAGTCGGTGGTTTCGGTCACGAGATCAGCGTAGCCAGCTCAGGTCGTGGTCGAAGAACCGCGAGGCAACGGGCGAGTAGATCACCGAGCCGACGACCGAGGCGGTCCGGGATGGCCGCCGGGGCGGTCCCGGTCAGCGCTTCTCCTTGATCTTGGCTTTCTTTCCGCGTAGTTCACGCAGGTAGTACAGCTTGGCACGGCGGACGTCGCCGCGGGTCACCACCTCGATGTGGTCGATGTTCGGCGAATGCACCGGAAAGGTCCGCTCGACGCCGACGCCGTAGCTCTCCTTGCGCACCGTGAACGTCTCGCGGATGCCCCCACCCTGCCGACGGATCACCACGCCTTTGAACACCTGGATACGTTCCTTGGCGCCCTCGATCACCTTGACGTGCACATTGATGGTGTCACCCGGGTTGAAGGCCGGGATGTCGTCGCGCAGCGACGCCTGGTCGACGAAGTCCAGCCGATTCATTGGAAAGGACCATCCTTGGGGGTCGCGGCTTCGTTTACCGCCCACACGCAGGCGTGCGGCAGTCACCAAGCCGATGGGTTCGGGCTTTGGGTGCATCTCGCAGCGGGCGGGAGGCAGCCCGGCCGGCCGACCACCGCGAAAGACAACTGGTCAATTGTGCCAGACGGTGTGCACGCAGTGAAAATCACAGGAAACCCGGGTGGTTCGCCGCCGTCCAAAAGCGCCTGCAAATGGTACATATGACTGGGGCCAGGCGTGACGCCCCAGAGAGGGCGGTGCGGCCGCCCCACCCGCACGTCTTCGCGATGTCGGAGGATGCCGAAGGAGAAGAATGCGAACACGGCCGCTGACGTTGCTCACCGCCGCCGCGGCGGTGACGTTGGTGGTGGTCGCGGGCTGCGAGGCCCGGGTCGAGGCAAAGGTATACAGCGCGGCCGATCGCAATTCGTCTCGACCGCAGGCGCAACCGCAGCCGCAACCGCAACTGGTTGAGCTGCTGCTGCGCGCTATCACGCCGCCCGGGGGCCCGGAAGCGCAGCCGAACGTCGGATTTATCGGACTGCAGGCACGGATCCAGCAGGCAACCGACGAGGCCGCCGCCAAGGGCGCCGCCCTCTCGGTGGCCGTGCTCGATCGCGCAACTCACCAGCTGGTCTCCAACGGCAACACCCAGATCATCGCCACCGCGTCGGTTGCCAAGCTCTTCATCGCCGACGATCTGCTGCTGCGGGAGTCCGAGGGGAAGATCGGGCTGTCCCCGGAGGACCACCAGGCACTGGACGTTATGTTGCGCTCATCCGACGATGGCGCCGCCGAAAGATTCTGGGGTCAGGACGGCGGAGATGCCATCGTCACCCAGGTGGCGCGCCGGTATGGGCTCACGTCGACTGCGCCACCCAGCGACGGGCGCTGGTGGAACACGATCAGCTCGGCGCCGGACCTGATCCGCTACTACGACATGCTGCTCGACGGGTCCGGCGGCCTACCACGGGAGCGGGCCGCCGTCATCGTCAACGACCTGGCCCAGTCCACCCCTACGGGAATCGACGGCTACCCGCAGCGGTTCGGCATCCCCGACGGCTTGTACGCCGAACCGGTCGCGGTCAAACAGGGCTGGATGTGCTGCATCGGCAGCAGCTGGATGCATCTGTCGACCGGGGTGATAGGCCCGGACCGCCGCTACATCATGGTGATCGAGTCACTGCAGCCGTCGGACGACGCGACCGCGCGTGCGACGATCACCCAGGCTGTCAGAACGATATTTCCCACCGGCCGGATCTGACCCATTCACGTGAGCGAGCAGACACAGAATCGCACGAATCCGGCCCTGCGCGTGCGATTCTGTGTCTGCTCGGCCGGTCCTTTAGTCCAGCAGCTCGGGGCGGCGTTCACGGGTGCGCTGCAGCGAGATCTCCCTGCGCCAGGCCGCAATTCGAGCATGGTCACCGGACAGCAGGACCTCGGGGACGTCGAGGCCACGCCAGCTTGCCGGCCGGGTATAGCTCGGCCCCTCCAGCAGCCGGTCCATACCCGGCGAATGCGAATCATCATGGTGTGACGCGGGATTGCCGAGGACTCCAGCCAGTAGCCGCAGCACTGCTTCGATCATCACCACGGCCGCCGACTCCCCTCCGGGCAGCACGTAATCGCCGATCGAGACCTCTTCGACGCGGATCCGGCGAGCGGCATCCTCAATGACCCGCTGGTCGATGCCCTCGTAGCGGCCGCAGGCGAAGACGAGATGCGTCTCTGCGCTCCACCGTTGGGCGGTGGCCTGGGTGAAGAGTGCGCCAGCCGGAGTAGGAACAACCAACAGCGTAGGGGCGGAACAGATTTCGTCGAGCGCTTCACCCCACACCGGCGCCTTCATCACCATCCCCGGGCCGCCGCCGTAGGGCGAGTCGTCCACCGAGTGGTGCACGTCGTAGGTCCATCGCCGCAGGTCGTGCACCTGAAGGTCGACCAGGCCCGACTCGATCGCCTTGCCTGGCAACGATTGCCGCAACGGGTCCAGGTAGGCCGGGAAGATCGTTATGACGTCAATGCGCACCGCTACCCCAGGTCCAGCAGTCCGTCGGGAGGGTCGATCTTGATAACGCCATTTCCCAGACCGTCGTCCAGCGACACCGACGTGACGATGGCGCGCACAAACGGCACCAGCACCTCACCGGAGTCACCCTTGACCGCCAACAACTCGCCGGCGGCGGTGTGCACCACTTCGGTGACGACGCCAACGCCCAGCCCCGCCATCGTTTGGACCCTAAGACCTTCCAGCTGGTGGTCGTAATAGGTGTCCGGCTCCTCGATCGGAGGCAGGTCATCGGAGTCGATGACGAACAGACTGCCGCGCAACGCGTCGGCGGCGTCTCGATCGGTGACTCCGGCCAATCGCACCAGCAGCCGTCCGCCGTGCTCTCGCACGCCCTCAATGACATAGCCCGCAGCGCTGCGCTCGGGATCACCGTCGCGGGATCGGCTGGCCCGCAACCGGGTACCCGGCGTGAACCGGGTGTCTGGATCGTCGGTGCGGATCTCGACGACCACTTCGCCGGTGACGCCGTGCGACTTCACCACCCGCCCGATTACCAGCTCCATGAGCGTGGCCCCGCTATTGGTCGGTGTCCACCACGTCGACGCGGATACCGCGGCCACCGATGCCGGCGACCAGAGTGCGCAATGCGGTCGCGGTTCGTCCCCCGCGCCCGATCACCTTGCCCAGGTCGTCGGGATGAACATGGACCTCGACAGTCCGTCCACGCCGACTAGTAACCAGGTCCACCCGGACATCGTCAGGGTTGTCGACGATCCCGCGGACCAGATGCTCAACAGCGTCAACGACGACGGTGCTCATTGCCCCGTCAGCTTTCCGCCGTCTCGGCCTGCGGGCCGCCCTCGGCCGGCGTGTCCGCCTGCTGGGCTTCCGTGGCTGCCTCTGCTGAGCCGGCTTCCGGGCCGGTTTCGGCGGCCTTGGCGGCCTTCTTGGCCGGGGCCTTCTTCTTCGGTTTCGTGGCGTCAGTGGTGGGCGCGCCGTCGGCGGCGGCCAACGCGGCGTTGAACAGCTCGAGCTTGCTGGGCTTGGCCGGGGCGACCTTCAACCGGCCTTCGGCGCCCGGCAGGCCTTTGAATTTTTGCCAGTCGCCGGTGATCTTCAGCAGCTTGAGGACCGGTTCGGTGGGCTGGGCACCCACGGAGAGCCAGTACTGGGCGCGCTCGGAGTTGATCTCGATGAGGCTCGGTTCTTCCTTCGGGTGGTACCGGCCTATCACCTCGATTGAACGACCGTCGCGGCGGGTGCGAGCATCGGCGACGGCGATGCGGTACTGGGGATTGCGGATCTTGCCAAGCCTCGTGAGCTTGATCTTCACAGCCATGGTTACGCGGTTCTCCTGTGTGTGTCACGCTGCAATTCAGCAATCTGGGCAGGATGCCCAGGTCCGGTTTTGCCTCGCGTGTATGACCGCCGAACGGCACCCAAGCAATGCTTGGCCGCGCGGCGGACAGCCGCCTATTGTGCCAGAACGCCGTCCAACTACCGAAAACGTGTCCGTTTCACAGCATTTTCTGGAAGCACTTGCTTTCGACCCGGCGGGTCATCCGCCAGCCCTCGGGGGTGCGCACGAACTCGTCGTCGTACCACAGCCCACAGAACAGCACCCGCTCTTGGCCGGTGGGCGGATCGCCGGCCAGCACCATCGGGTTGAAGCAGATCACCCGCGACGACGCGGTGTCTCCGTCGACGCGGACCGCGAAGTTTCCCAACATGTGCGCATACAGCGGAAAGTTCGACAACACCTGCGACAGCCATCGCTTCACTTCGGGATAGTGGCCATCGATGCCGCCCAGCGCCCGATAGTCGATGTAGGCGTCCGGCGTGAACACCTTGTCCAGGTCGTCGAATCGGCGCAGGTCAATGGCGGTGGAGTAGTCCACCAGCAGCTGCTGGATCTCCAACCGGTCGGAAATCTCGGCCAGGCTCAACATGCATTGATTCAAGCCCGGAGAATAGGCGTACCGGAACCCTGGAAGATAAACTCCTCGCCCATGCGAAAGCTCATGGCCGCGGCGGCTGCGCTCCTGGCGGCCGGTGCCTGCGCAGTCACCGTCAGCACGGGCACCGCGGGGGCCGACACCAGCGTGCAACCGGCCGGCTCGGTGCCGATCCCCGACGGACCGGCGCAAACCTGGATAGTGGCCGATCTGGACAGTGGTCAGGTGCTGGCCGGCCGGGATCAGCATGTGGCCCACCCGCCCGCGAGCACCATCAAGGTGCTCCTGGCATTGGTGGCGCTGGACGAACTCAGCCTGGACTCCACCGTCGTCGCCGATGTCGCCGACACCCAGGTCGAATGCAACTGTGCAGGTGTCAAACCGGGCCGCACCTACACCACGCGCCAACTACTCGACGGCCTGCTGCTGGTTTCGGGCAACGACGCCGCCAACACGCTGGCGCACATGCTCGGCGGCCAAGATGCCACCGTGGCCAAGATGAACGCCAAAGCCGCAGCCTTGGGTGCGCCAAACACCCACGCGGCGACGCCGTCAGGCCTGGACGGCCCCGGCGGTTCGGGATTGTCGACGGCACACGATTTGGCGGTCATCTTCCGCGCGGCCATGGCCAATCCGGTGTTCGCGCAGATCACCGCCGAACCGTCGGCGATGTTCCCCGGCGGCCCAGGCGATGGGGGCGAGCAGCCGATCGTCAACCAGGACGAGCTGCTGCAGCGGTATCCGGGAGCCATCGGCGGCAAGACCGGCTATACCAACGCCGCCCGCAAGACGTTCGTCGGCGCCGCGGCACGCGGGGGCCGCCGGCTGGTGATCGCCATGATGTACGGGCTGATCAAGGAGGGCGGACCGACGTATTGGGATCAGGCCGCGAGCCTGTTCGACTGGGGCTTTGCCCTCAACCCGCAAGCCAGCATCGGCTCGCTGTAAAGCTCGCGCTCAATAGGTCGCGGTAAGCAGGGCCGTCAGCACCGGAATCCGCTGTTCCTCGATCTCCGGTTGCGGCAGCACCCCGCGCACAATCGCGGCCCCGTCGAACACGTTCGTCAACAGAGCCACGATGACCGGAAACGTCTCCTCGGGAAAGCTCTCGGCCCCGGGCATAGCCCCCGCGGCATCGCAAATCTTGGCCCGGTACTGCCCGAGCACGCTTTGCAGCGTCTCCTTGAGCTTCTCGTCGGTGCGCGCGGCGATCATCAGCTCGTAAAGCACGGCGTTGGTCGAGGTGCTGGTGATGTCTCGCAGAATCGTCAGCGCCGCCTGAAGCGCGGGCCGGTCGGCCGGGATTTCGGCGACCTGCTTGGTGAACGTTTCCAGCTGACGACGCAGCACTTCGTACGCGGTGGCCGCCATGAAATCGCCCATCGTTTCGAAGTGCCGGAACAGCGCACCCACCGACACCCCAGCGCGCTTGGTGATCACGGCAGCTGATGCCCGCGCGTATCCGACCTCGATGATCGTCTCGATGCTGGCCTGCAGGAGGCGTCCAACGGTTTCTTCGCGGCGCTGTTGCTGGGTCCTGGCCATGTCAGGCGCCAACGCCCAGGGCACCCTGTTCCCGACGGGCCTGCCGCTCGCCCGCCCGCAGGTACCGACCCGACTTCACAGTCTGCCCGTAGCCGTCCCGGAATCGGCCGTTACGGAAGACGACAGTGCCGCCCACGCCCGTGGCGACCACGGTCGCATCGTTGCGATTGACCATGCGCCGCAGGCCGCCGTAGAACGGAACCTCTTCCTCGTGATAACCGTCCACCGATCCATCCAGGTGGATCGGGTCGATCACCACGAAGTCCGCACGGTCACCCCGGCGCAACGTGCCGGCGTTGATGCCGAACCAGTCCGCAAGCTCGCCGGTCAGGCGATGAACCGCACGTTGCACGGTTAGGAATGGCTGTCCGGCCCGGTCGGCATCGCGGGTGCGCTTGAGCAGCCGCAGGCCGAAGTTGTAGAAGGCCATGTTGCGCAGGTGCGCGCCGGCGTCGGAGAAGCCCATGTGGACACTCGGTTCGGCAGCAAGCTTGTTGAGCTGTTTGGGCCGGTGGTTGGCGACGGTGGTTGTCCACCGGACGTTGCGCTCACCGCTTTCCACGAGCACGTCCAGGAACGCATCGAGCGGGTGCAGTCCGCGCTCGTTGGCGATCGCCCCAAAACTCTTGCCGATCAACGACGTATCGGGGCATTCGACGATCACGGCGTCGTGGAAGTCCCGATGCCACAACGAAGGTCCGAGCTTGATGCGGTCGAACTCACGCCGGAACCGCCGGCGGTAGGACGTGTCGGCCAGCAACTCATTGCGTTCGATTTGTTCGCGCAGATGCAGGGCCGCCGTTCCGGCGCCGAACTCTTCGAAGACCGGGAGGTCGATCCCGTCGGAGTACAGCTCGAACGGGACCGGCAGATGCTGGAATCGCACCTGAGCGCCCAGGAGCTTGTTGAGCACGCGGGTGCCGAGCCCGAAAACGTGCACCGCAAAAGGCATCGCCTTGGCATCGGCAGACACCAGCATGCTCATCCGGACTCCCTTGCGCCGGTTGAGCATCCGGCTGCTGGTCAGGAAGAACATCAGCACCGACGCCGGGTTGTCGACGTCGGGTGCACTCTGCAGAATCCGACGGCGCTTGCGCAGCACGGAGATCAGCCTGCGCCGCTCCCGCCACGTCGCGAAGGTGGACGGCAACGCCCGCGAGCGGAAGCGGTCGCCGTCGAGCTTGTCGATGGCCGCGTCCATCCCGGACATGCCTAGCATCCCGGCCTGGAGCGCATCGTCGAGCAGCTTGGCCATCTTCTCCAGTTCGGCGGCGGTGGGCCGGATGGTGTCGTCGGTGGCGCGCTCAAGTCCCAGCACCGCGGTGCGCAGATCCGAATGACCAAGCAGTGAGCCCACATTCGGCCCGAGCGGCAGGGCGTCGATTGCCTTGATGTACTCCGCTGCCGTCGACCACGTCTTGGTGTCTTCCAACGCACCCAGGACGAATTCGCGGGGCACCGCTTCGACCCGGCTGAACAGGTCGGCGGCATCGGCAGAGTCGGCGTAGACCGTCGACAGCGAGCAGTTGCCCAGCAGCACCGTGGTGACCCCGTGGCGCACCGACTCGCGCAATCCGGGATCCAACAGCACCTCGGCGTCGTAGTGGGTGTGCACGTCGATGAAGCCGGGCACGACCCACTTCCCCGCCGCATCGATTACCTCCGGGCAACCGGTCGAGTCCAACGGCGCGTCGGCGGGCTCGGCCACCGTGGCCACCACACCGTCGCGAATACCCAGGGTCCGGATCAGTGGTGGGTTGCCGGTGCCGTCGAACCACAATCCGTCGCGAATGATCACGTCGTAGGTCACTGCTTTCCTCCACGTCGTCGAGTTGCCACCAGGCTAACATTAGATAGTGATCACTCGCAATCTTTTTTGGGCCCGCGTATTTCCGCCGGCCAAGCGCTGGTCAAGCGGTGTCAGCGACCGGGCCCCGACGCCGTTGTGGTCGGCGGTGACGGGGCGGTGGAGGTTGCAGCGGGGACATCGGGAATCGTCGCCGGGTCCGGCACTGTGACTGCCGATGGAAGATCGCCGCTACGGCTGGCCACCGCGGGAATCCGGATGACCGCGCCTTGTTGGCCGCACTCGTTGCTTTGCACGGTGACAACCATTTCGCCGCGGAGGTCGCCCTCGGGTTGCGGTCGCAGCGAGAGGACCTGCGTCGTGGTCTGCGTGCTCGCCGAGCCGTTGGGCCCGACGCACGGGAACTGCACCGTCTCCGCCCGCGACTTCCACTGGCCGTCGCCGAACTGCATGAGGAACGGTTTAACGGGTGGACTCTTCGCCGTGGTGTGGTCGGTGTCGTCGAGCATCGTTGCCGCCGCGAGGCATTCCGCCGGCGTGCACGAAGTCCGGAACGCCCACCAGGTGTTCACGTCCGGCGGTTGCGGAGTCGGGGTGTAGTCGTATGTCTGCTTTGAACGTTCGATCTCGATGCGGTAGGTGCCGTCGAGCGGGGCCGGCGCGGTGACCGGGGCGCTGGCCGGCGGGGCGCTGGGCGCGGCCGATGCGCTCGTCGGCGGGCCGGCGACTTCGGTGGACGTCGGGTGTGTCTTGCGCCCGACCGCGATCCCGACCGCGAAGAGACCAACAAGCAGGAGCACCGCCGCCGCACCAACCAAGATCCGGCGTGGCCGGCGCCGCCGCGGCGCCCCAGGATCCCTCGTCGCGCTGGAGAAGTCGTCCAGGCGCCGCGCCAACACCCCGGCCGCCGACTGCAGCAACGAGCCGCGCCGTTGGGAGGTCGGGGCCGCGGGCGCCGGCTTCGGGACAGACGGTTGTGCGCCGGCGATGTCCTCGGGCCAACCGTAGGCCGGGTAGTCGACGACATACGCCTCACCGCCGGCCGCGGCGGTGATCCCGGCCGCTTCGATGACCTCGGGACTGTGCTCACCCACCGGGACGCCGGCCTGTTCGTTTACCGCCTCGGCAAACTCTCGGCAGCTTCCGAACCGCTCGCCGGGCTCTGCGGCGAGCGCCCGGGAGAAGACACCGTCCAGGCGTACCAGGTCCGGGCGAAGGACGGAAAGTTTGGGTGGCTGCGCCAGCCCGGTGTGAGGATGATCCACCGGCGGCGCACCGGCGAGCAGGTGCATGGCGGTAACCGCCAACGCGTACTGGTCGGCGCGCCCGTCAATGTGATCCCCAGCCAACAGTTCCGGCGCCGGATAGGTGGCAATCGCGCCGTGGGAGCTACCCGGTTGGCTAGCGATTCCGAAGTCGGCCAACAGGATCCGTTGTTGGCCCGCACCCGCAGTAGTCAGCACGATGTTGGCGGGGCTGACGTCGCGATGAAGCAGTCCACGCTGGTGGCCGTAGTCGAGAGCTGCGGCTACGGCCGTGACGATGGCGAGCACCTCACCGACCGGCAACACCGCCGGAAACCGGTCGGCCATCAGCTGGATGGCATCGATGCCGTGAACGTAGTCCATCGCGATCCACAGCTGTCCGTCGAACTCGCCGCGGTCATGGACCTCCAGGATGTGCGGGTGATACAGCCGCGCGGCGACCTCGGTCTCCTGCTGAAATCGGCGCCGGAATTCGCCGTCCGCCGCTATCGCCGGCGATAGAACCTTCAGTGCCTGCCAGCCGGGGAATCCCGGCTGCTGGACGAGGTAGACCTCGCCCGTCCCTGAAGAACCCAGCATCCGCACGACGGTGTAGCCGGCAAAGGTCGCGCCGCTGGCCAACGCCATTGGCCGATAGTAGCCGCGTTCGGGATACCCCGCGCGACGAGAAGTCGTGTCAGTACCGGGTCCCAAAAGTCCTGCCGCGCAAAATCACCAGATCCGGACGCATCAGCACGGCTGGACCTTGCCGCGGATCCTCGGCGTAACACAACAAATCGGCCGACGCCCCGTTGTCCAGGCCGGTCCGGCCCAGCCAACGTCGGGCATTCCAGCACGCCGCCCCCAACGCCTCGGTCGGACTCATTCCGATCTTCTTGAGGGCTTCGACCTCGTCGGCGATCCGCCCATGTCTGATCGTGACGCCCGCGTCGCTGCCGGCGAATACCGGCACACCCGCCTCCCGCGCCGCGGCAATCCGCTGGTAGCCGCGGGCATACAGGTCGCGCATGTGCGCCGCGTAGGTTGGGTAGCGCACCGCGGCGTCAGCGATACCCGGGAAGTTTTCGAGGTTGATCAGCGTGGGAACCAGGGCGGTGCCCTGTTCGAGCATTAGGGCGATGGTGTCGTCGGTGAGCCCGGTGCCGTGTTCGATGCAGTCGATGCCGGCGTTGATCAGGCCCGGCAGCGCATCCTCACTGAAGACGTGCGCGGTAACCCGCGCCCCGTGTGCGTGCGCGGTATCGATCGCTTCCTTCAGGACGTAGTCGGACCACAACGGGGCGAGGTCGCCGATCTGGCGGTCGATCCAGTCACCGACAAGTTTGACCCACCCATCACCGCGCCTAGCCTGCTCGGCCACCGCGGCCGGCAGCTGCGATTCGTCTTCCATCTCGTCTGCGAGACCGGCGATGTAGCGCTTGGGTCTGGCCAGATGCCGCCCGGCGCGGATGATGCGGGGTAGATCCTCGTGGTCGTCGAGACTGCGGGTGTCGGTCGGTGAGCCACAGTCACGCAACAGCAGGGTGCCCACGTCGCGTTCGGTCTCGGCCTGGGCGATTGCCTCGCCAAGTTCGATGGCGCCGTGATCGCCGAGCCCGACGTGGCAATGGGCGTCCACCAGCCCGGGCAGGATCCACCCGCCGTCAAAGACGGTGTCGGCCCCCGACACGGGCTCGGTGCTGATGCGGCCGTCGACGACCCACAACTCGATTGCCGTCTCGTCGGGCAGCCCCAACCCTCGCACGTGCATGCGCACAGCGCGGTTACTTCTTGCCCGGGAAATTCAGCTTGGACAGATCGAAGTCGGCCAGCCCGGGCGGCAGCTCGTCGAGACCTTGGGGCATCTGCGACAGATCGGGGAATCCGGCCGGCATGCCCGGCATGCCCGCCCCGAATGGGCTCTTGACCTTCGGCGGCGTCGGACCCCGTGCCCCCTTCTTGCCCTTCTTGCCGGCTTTGGCTTTGGCCCCTTTGCTCTTTCGGGTCGCGGACTTGCGGCCCAGACCGGGGATGCCCATGCCCCCTAGCATTGAGGACATCATCTTGCGGGCTTCGAAGAAGCGGTCGACCAGCTGGTTGACCTCGGACACCGTCACACCCGAGCCGTTGGCGATACGCAGCCGCCGCGAGGCGTTGATGATCTTCGGGTCGGCCCGCTCCTGCGGCGTCATCCCGCGGATGATGGCCTGCACCCGGTCGAGTTGCCTGTCGTCGACCTCAGCCAGCGCGTCTTTCATCTGTCCCGCGCCGGGCAGCATGCCCAACAGATTGCCGATCGGGCCCATCTTGCGGACGGCGAGCATCTGCTCCAGGAAATCCTCCAGCGTCAGCTCGCCGGCGCCGATCTTGGCCGCGGCCTCCTCGGCCTGTTGAGCGTCGAAGACCTGCTCGGCCTGTTCGATCAGGCTCAGCACATCACCCATGCCCAAGATCCGGCTGGCCATCCGGTCCGGGTGGAAGACGTCGAAGTCCTCCAGCTTTTCGCCGGTGGAGGCAAAAAGGATTGGGACGCCGGTCACTTCGCGTACCGACAACGCGGCGCCACCGCGAGCGTCACCGTCCAGCTTGGTTAACACCACTCCGGTGAAACCGACACCCTCGCCGAACGCCTGGGCTGTGGTGACGGCATCCTGGCCGATCATCGCGTCCAGGACGAACAGCACCTCGTCGGGATCGACGGCAGCCCGTATCGCCGCCGCCTGGGCCATCAGCTCGTCGTCGATACCCAGCCGGCCAGCGGTGTCGACAATCACGACGTCGAAGTGTTTGGCCCGAGCCTCGGCAAGCCCCGCCGAGGCAACGGCGACCGGGTCACCGGGGCCGGCTTCCGGCGAGGCTCCGGGATGCGGCGCGAACACCGGCACCCCGGCGCGCTCGCCGACGACTTGCAGCTGGTTCACCGCCGCCGGTCGTTGCAGGTCACAGGCCACCAGCAGAGGTGTGTGTCCTTGCCCACGCAGCCAGGCGGCCAGCTTGCCGGCCAGCGTCGTCTTACCGGAACCCTGCAGGCCGGCGAGCATCAGCACGGTCGGCGGTGCCTTCGCGAACGCGAGCTGACGGGTCTCGCCGCCGAGGATGCCGATCAGTTCTTCGTTGACGATCTTGACGACCTGTTGCGCCGGGTTAAGGGCACCCGATACCTCGGCCCCCCTGGCGCGTTCTTTGATTCGGTGGACGAAGGCCCGCACCACGGGCAGCGACACGTCGGCTTCCAACAGCGCCAGCCGGATTTCGCGGGTAGTGGCGTCGATATCGGCCTCGGTCAGTCGGCCCTTGCCGCGTAGCCCCTGTAGGGCGCCGGTCAGCCGGTCGGACAACGATTCAAACACGCTCGCCAGCCTAGTAGTGATCGCCAGCCCCGCGTAGCGGGGCGCAGCGGGTCACCACCGTCCAGCCCCCGTGGTGATCGCCAGCCCCGCGTAGCGGGGCGCAGCCGACGCGACACCTACACCACGGCGACGACGCGCCGGGGCACGCGTCGCCGTGAGTCAAGTTTCGGCGAATGCGCCCGGTGGCGACGCTGCGATTCATGTCGCAGCTGCGCCGAAATGCGTTGCCATGCTAGATTTCACAGCCGCCACCTCACCGTGCTGGCCGTGTCGAGGGCGTCACGTGTCGGCCCATCGGTGGTGTCGACGACGCCTCGATCGTGCGTCGTACTGCAACGCAACTGTCGCCGCGTCAGCGCGGCGGCAACCGCCACGCGCGGCCGAGCATTCACGGGGGGAGCGGTTTTGATGCAGCTGGTTCACCACGCTGGCCGCGACGTCGAAGGCGCCGCCGAAGGTAGCCATGCGTTGCGCGGCTGGCAGCGTCGAGCGATGGTGAAGTACCTGGCCAGTGAGCCGCGCGATTTCCTGGCCGTGGCTACCCCCGGGTCGGGCAAGACGACGTTCGCGCTGCGGATCGCGGCCGAACTGCTGCGCCATCGCGCCGTCGAGCAAATCACCGTCGTCGTGCCCACCGAGCACCTCAAGGTCCAGTGGGCGCATGCCGCGACAGCCCACGGCATTTCCCTGGACCCGAGATTCTCCAACGCCAACCCCCAGACCTCGCCGGAGTATCACGGCGTGATGGTCACCTACGCCCAGGTCGCTTCGCACCCGACGCTGCACCGGGTGCGCACCGAAGCCCGCAAGACGTTGGTCGTCTTCGACGAGATCCACCACGGCGGCGACGCCAGAACCTGGGGCGACGCCATTCGGGAAGCATTCGGTGACGCCACGCGCCGTCTTGCGCTGACCGGCACACCATTTCGTAGCGATGACAGCCCAATCCCGTTCGTCAGCTACGAGCAAGGCCGCGACGGTGTGCTGCGTTCGCAAGCTGACCACACCTACGGCTATGCGGAAGCTCTCGCTGACGGCGTGGTCCGGCCGGTGGTGTTCCTCGCCTACTCCGGGCAGGCACGCTGGCGGGATAGCGCTGGCGAGGAGCACGAGGCGCGGCTGGGCGAGCCGCTGTCCGCCGAACAGACCGCACGGGCGTGGCGCACCGCGCTCGACCCGGCCGGCGAGTGGATGCCCGCCGTCATCGCGGCAGCCGATCAACGGCTCCGACAGCTGCGTACCCACGTTCCCGACGCGGGCGGCATGATCATCGCCTCGGATCGAACCGCGGCCCGCGCATACGCCCGCCTGCTGACCACGATGACCGCGGAAGCTCCCACCGTCGTACTCTCCGACGACCCCGGGTCGTCGGCGCGCATCACCGAATTCGCCCAGGGCACCAGCCGTTGGTTAGTCGCGGTGCGGATGGTCTCCGAAGGAGTCGACGTGCCGCGGCTTTCGGTGGGGATCTACGCCACCAACGCCTCTACACCGCTGTTCTTCGCACAGGCCATCGGTCGGTTCGTGCGGTCCCGCCGCCTGGGCGAAACCGCGAGCATCTTCGTGCCGTCGGTGCCCAGCCTGCTGCAGCTGGCCAGTGAGTTGGAGGCCCAGCGCAACCACGTGCTGGGCAGACCGGACCGTGAATCCGCCGGCGATCCCCTCGACGGTGATCCCGCCACCAGGACGCAAACCGAGCGCGACGCGGAGCGGGGATTCACCTCGTTGGGGGCCGACGCGGAACTCGATCAGGTCATCTTCGACGGCTCCTCGTTCGGCACCGCCACACCGGCCGGAAGCGACGAAGAGGCCGACTACCTCGGCATCCCCGGGCTACTGGACGCCGAACAAATGCGCGCCCTGCTGCACCGCCGCCAAGACGAGCAGCTGCGCAAACGAGCCCAGCTTCAGAACGGGGCCGCGCAGAACGCCACCTCGACGCCGCCACCATCGGTGCATGGCCAACTGCGCGACCTGCGCCGCGAACTCCACACGCTTGTGTCGATCGCGCACCACCGCACCGGCAAACCACACGGGTGGATCCACAACGAACTGCGCCGCCGCTGTGGTGGGCCCCCAATCGCCGCTGCGACCCGCGACCAGCTCAAAGCACGCATCGATGCCTTGCGCCAGCTCAACTCCGAGCAGCCCTGAGCACGCGACCTAATCGCCGACGGGCCCGTCTACCATCACGTCGACGCGGGCGCCCAACACTGCCAACAGGTGTTGCTTGACCGCGGCTCTTGCGTCGGAGTCCGTCGGGACGGTCACACAGAACACGTCGGCGGCGGTGGATCCGAACGTATTCACCTTCGCCCACACGATGTCGGCTCCGGCGCGCTCCAAAGCCCGGGCCAGTAACGCGAGCAAACCCGCCCGATCCATGGCCCGAACTTCGAAGAGCAGCTGACCCGGCGCGGTGGTGTCGAGCCACAGAATGCGCGGCGGGGCGGTTGACCGCGTGACGGGCACCCCTGCCTGCACGTCCCCGGCCCGCGCAGACGCCAAGTCGGCGGCGTCACTATCGCGTTTCGCCAGCGCGCCGAGCACGTCGACGTCGCCGTTGAGGGCACCGATGAATTGCTGACGCACCAGGTCCGCCGCGGGCGGGGAACCAAACAGTGGTGACACGACAAACTCGGTGATCGCGATGCCCTGGTGGACATTGACCGACGCCGAATGGACGCGCAGGGAGTTCAACGCCAGCACCGCGGCGGCTTTGGACACCATACCCCGCTCGTCCGGGGCGACCATCACGGCGTCGATGCGTTCACTGTCGCGTGGGCTGATCTCCACATGCACCCCGCGGTCGGCTGCCAGCGAAAGATAGTGGGGCGCAGTCGGTTCAGCCTGAGGCAGCGACTCCCCCGCCATCACCATCCGGCAGCGACACACCAGGTCCTCGACCAGTGAGGCCTTCCAGTCGCTCCATACCCCGGGACCAGTGGCCTTCGAGTCCGCCTCCGACAGCGCATGCAAAACTTCGAGCAATTGCGGATCCCCGCCCAGCGCCTCGGACACCGCCTCGATGGTTTTGGGGTTGTTCAAGTCGCTTCGGGTGGCCGTAATGGGCAGCAGCAGGTGGTGTCGAACCAGCTTGCAGAGCAGCTCAACGTCCGGCGGCGAGAGCCCCAGCCTGGTGCCGATCGGGACCGCCAATTCGGCCCCGAGCACACTGTGATCGGTGCCTCGCCCCTTGCCGATGTCATGCAGCAGCGCGCCAAGCGCAAGCAGGTCGGGACGCGCCACCCGGGTGGCCAGCGGCGCCGCATGCACCGCCGTCTCGACCACATGACGGTCCACCGTCCACTTGTGGGCGACGTCGCGCGGGGGAAGGTCACGGATCGACTCCCATTCCGGCAACAGCCGGCCCCAGAGCCCGGTCCGGTCGAGCGCTTCGATGGTGGCCACCGTGGTAGGGCCGGCGGAAAGCACAACCAAGAGGTCGTCCAACGCCTCCTGGGGCCAAGGGATCGGCAAGTCGGGGACGCTGGCAACCAACCGGCTCAGGGTGGCGGCGCCGATGGGCAACCCGGTGTCAGCCGATGCGGCAGCTACGCGGAGTACCAGGCCGGGGTCGCGTTCGGGTTCGGCGTCGCGGGCGAGCACGATTTCGCCCGCATACTCGACGACGCCCTCGTCAAGAGGTCGCCGCTTGGGCCGCCGCATCATGGCTGTGATGCCGCGCCGCGGCAAGGCGTTCTCCGCGGTCCGCAGGCCGGCTTCGGCGTGGTAACTGATGGTGCGGCCAGCGTTCGACAGGGTGCGTGCCAAGTCAAATCTGTCACCGACCCCCAAGGCGGCGCTGATCTCGTCGGCGAACTGGGCCAGCAACTGGTCACGCCCACGGCCCGAGACCCGGTGCAGCTGGGTGCGCACGTCCAGCAAAGTGAGATAGGCATTGTCCAGCGAACCCGCCGGCAGGTCCGGATTTCCGATGCCGTGGCGGTCGATGAGCTGGGCGATCGCCAGTGCGTCCAGCAACTGGACATCGCGTAGGCCGCCGCGACCCGATTTGAGATCGGGCTCGGCGCGCTGCGCGATCCGGCCACAGCGCCGCCACCGGGCATGCGTCGTCTCGACGAGCTCGCCCATGCGGGAGCGAATTCCGCTGCGCCACTGCCGTCGCACGCCGTCGACCAGTCCCGTCGAAAGCTGCTCATCGCCGGCGATGTGGCGTGCTTCCAACATGCCCAGCACGGCCGCCATGTCGGAATTGGCCGTGCCCAATGCCTCGCTGAGGGTCCGCACGCTGTGGTCAAGTCGAATGTTGGCGTCCCACAACGGGTACCACAACTTGTCGGCGACCGGCCCCAGCACATCGGCGGGCTTGCCGTCGTGCAACAGCAGCAGATCCAGGTCCGAATACGGCAGCAGCTCACGACGCCCGAGCCCGCCGACTCCGACGATCGCAAACCCACTCGCTTCGGTGATCCCGATCTCGTCGGCCTTAG
Source organism: Mycobacterium decipiens (assembly GCF_963853665.1). Lineage (NCBI taxonomy): Bacteria > Bacillati > Actinomycetota > Actinomycetes > Mycobacteriales > Mycobacteriaceae > Mycobacterium > Mycobacterium decipiens. Next base: position 1,677,887 of record NZ_OY970459.1, on the reverse strand, counting down.
CGATCAGCCAGGACTCATGCAGATCCAGCCACGCCTGCCGCAACCCCGCCGGCTCCAGTTCGCGGTGGTCGTCGGACAGCAGCTTGCGCCGCTCCGCAGCCAAATCGCTTGGCGGAGAGGCACATCCTGCCCCTTCTACTGCTTGGGCCACCGGTAGCCGTGCCCCGGACGGGTCCGGCGGTTGCGGCTTCATACCCGATCTCACAACCGGCAGGCCCGTCCGGGTTTGATCAGCAAAGTGCGACTATTCTCATAACGCATCGTGTCCGCGTTCACCGGTACGTACCCGCACGATGGTGTCCACCGGACTGACCCACACTTTGCCGTCGCCGATCTTGCCGGTGCGGGCTGCCCGCACGATGCTGTCCACCACCTTGTCGACGATGGAGTCATCGACAACGACTTCGATCCGAACCTTCGGCACGAAATCCACCGAGTATTCCGCACCCCGGTAGACCTCGGTGTGGCCCTTCTGCCGTCCGTACCCCTGGATTTCGCTGACCGTCATCCCCAAGACTCCCGCATCCTCGAGGCTCGTCTTGACGTCATCGAGCGTGAACGGCTTCACGATCGCGGTGATCAGCTTCATTTCGGCTTCGCCTCCACTCTCTCGCCCACTCGCTCCTCCAAGCCGTTGCGGCTATCCTCCACGTTGCCCCGCGGGGGGAGAACCGAACCGCTGACGACGGCGAAATCGTAACCGCTCTCTGCGTGCTCAGCCTCGTCGATGCCCGAGCTTTCTTTCTCGGCGTCAAGCCTGAGCCCGATGGTGAATTTCAGGATCAATGCCAAGACAAGGGTGACGATTCCAGAGTAGAGGAGAACACTGAAGGCGCCGAGCGCTTGCCGTTCCAGCTGGGCAAAGCCGCCGCCGTAGAACAACCCCTTCGACACCCCAGCCACGCCATTGATCGCCGGGGTCTCAGGGGCGGCAAGCAGTCCCACCAGCAGCGTGCCTACCAGACCACCGACCAGGTGCACCCCGACCACGTCGAGCGAGTCATCGAAGCCGAGCCGGAATTTCAGCCCGACCGCCAGCGCGCACAGCACCCCGGCCGACACGCCAACCACCAACGCGCCCAAGACGTTGACCGATGAGCAAGACGGTGTGATGGCGACCAGTCCGGCGACGATACCCGACGCCGCGCCCAGCGTCGTAGCCTTGCCATCGCGGATGCGCTCGGTGAGCAGCCAGCCAAGCATGGCCGCGGCGGTCGCGATCGTGGTGGTAATGAACGTTGAGCCGGCAACGCCGTTGGCGGTGGTCGCCGATCCCGCGTTGAATCCGTACCAGCCGAACCACAGCAGTGCGGCGCCCAGCATCACGAACGGCAGATTGTGCGGTCGCATCAATGTTGCTGGCCAGCCGCGGCGCTTGCCCAGCACGATCGCCAACACCAGGGCGGCAATACCGGCGTTGATGTGGACCGCGGTGCCGCCGGCGAAGTCGATCGCGTGCAGCTTGTTGGCGATCCAGCCGCCGTGCTCGGCGGCGAACCCGTCAAACGCGAAGACCCAGTGCGCGACCGGGAAGTAGACGAACGTCGCCCACAGTCCGGCAAACAACAGCCAGGCGCCGAACTTCAACCGGTCGGCCACGGCCCCCGAGATCAGTGCGACCGTGATGATCGCGAACATCAACTGGAACGCCACAAAAACGGTCGCCGGCAGGGTACCCGCCAGCGGGATGTCCACCGCGGCGGTCTGCGTGCTCGGATCCGCGGCGACGGCATTGACGCCGATGAGACCTTTGAGACCCCAGTATTGGGTCGGGTTGCCGGCGATGTTGCCGACGTCGTCGCCGAACGCAATCGAGTAGCCGTACAGCGCCCAGAGCACCGTCACGACGCCCATCGCGCTGACGCTCATCATGATCATGTTCAGCACGCTCTTGGCGCGCACCATGCCGCCGTAGAAAAACGCCAGGCCGGGCGTCATTAGCAGCACGAGCGCGGAACTCGCCAGCATCCAGGCGGTGTCGCCGCTATTGGGAACGCCCATTATGGGGAATTGGTCCACTCGCTATCACCTCCAGTCAAGCGCGTTGGCAGGACCCCAGACTTACGACTGACGACCTGATCCAGAACCTTGCGCAGTAGTTGTTGCGGCGATGGTGCGGCCATGTTTCATCAGGATTAACGTAAAACTTGCTGTGTGAGAGCTATCAGCCGAGCAGGGCATCGACGAAGGCGGCGGGCTCAAAAGGCGCCAGGTCGTCGGGGCCTTCGCCGAGCCCGACCAGCTTCACCGGCACCCCGAGTTCCTGTTGGACGCGGAAAACGATGCCGCCCTTGGCCGTTCCGTCCAGCTTGGTGAGCACGGCGCCGCTGATGTCGACGACTTCGGCGAACACCCTGGCCTGTGCCAACCCGTTCTGTCCGATGGTGGCGTCGAGCACCAACAACACCTCGTCGACGGCCGCTCGTCGGGTCACGACGCGCTTGACCTTGTCGAGCTCGTCCATCAGCCCGACCTTGGTGTGCAACCGCCCGGCTGTGTCGATGAGCACCACGTCTGCACCGGAGGCGATGCCCTTATCGACGGCGTCAAACGCCACCGATGCCGGGTCGGCGCCTTCGGGCCCGCGCACCACCTCTGCGCCAACTCGCGCCGCCCAGGTCTGCAGCTGATCGGCGGCGGCCGCACGGAAGGTGTCGGCCGCACCGAGCACGACCCGTCGGCCGTCGGCCACCAACACCCTTGCCAACTTGCCGACTGTGGTGGTCTTGCCGGTGCCGTTGACGCCAACGACCAGCAGCACCGAGGGATGGTCGGCGTGTGGTAGCGCGCGGATCGAGCGGTCCATGCCCGGCTGCAGCTCTTTGGTCAGGACCTCACGCAACACCGCTCGGGCGTCGGCCTCGGTACGCACGTTGCTGGTGGCCAGCTGGCTGCGCAGCTGCGACACCACCGACGCGGTCGCCACTGGTCCCAGGTCGGCGACCAGCAGGGTGTCCTCGACGTCCTGCCAGGAGTCCTCGTCCAGGTCCCCGCCACCGATCAAACCCAGCATGCTGCGACCGAGGGCATGCTGCGATTTGGCGAGCCGTCCGCGCAGTCGCTCCAGTCGACCTTCGGGCGGCGCGATGGCAGCTACGTCGGGGAACTCGGGGGCGGCTGGGGCGGCCTCGGGGGTTTCCGGCGGCAATTCGGCAACCGGCGGTGTGATGGTCTTGGGTTCGGGCTCAACTTCGGGAAGATGTACGTCGGCGATGGTGCGCTTGGGCGCGTCGCGAGGAACTGTCGCATCGTCGCCCACGGCAGGCAGTCCGCTGGTGTCGATCTCCCCGACGGTCGGCACCGTTTGGCTGAACGTGATGCCGGACGTGGCGGTATAACCGCCCGAACGGTCCAGTGCGTCGGATTGAGGCCGGGTGGAGAGGCTGATCCGCCGCCGGCGGTAGAGCACCAGCCCCAGGGTCAGCGCGGCAATGACGACCAGGGCGGCGATGACCGCGATGGCGATCCACAAACCTTCCGACACGCAAACATCCTAGGGTGAGACGCGATGCCGACAGCGAGGGCGCGCACTGCCCGAGTTCCGGTGACCCCTAAAGCCCGCAACGCCGGCGCGCGGCTGTTCGCCACCTGCACCGGGTGCTGGGGTTAGCCTGCCACGTCAGGGGGCAACATCGAGCCACCCACCGGCACGAACCAGCCTCGACAACGCCGCAGGATCCACGACGCCCCAGGGCTGCGGGTACCGCAGCGGCGGCCCGCACACGTCGCGGCAACGTCCACCGCACCGCCGACGGTGAGCGCCGGTGCTCCCAACCGGGTGTGGGGCGCAACGCTTCATTGTTTGACATGAGGTCACCGCTGTCGATACTGCCGCCTGAAATATGGGGAACCCCATACCGCTTCCTCGGGCAGGGAGTCAGTACGCCTGCACCACTACATGTTTCAAATAGCGTGATGCCAGTGCCTCATTCAGTTGACAGGTGGCGGCACGTCACGGCTTCACGAAACAAAACATCTTATATGAGATCTTGCCCGCTTGAAGGCTTCGATAGAATGCCCCACCTTCCACACCAAATACTGAGCGGGCCCACCAGCGGGCGATCGGGATGGGAGGGATATTGCGCTCGACCATCTTGGTTTGCTGTGGCGAATTCTTCTCCAGCCCGCGCAGAACCTCGGCATTTATGACCCTTTCAGACAGCAGCCGCATCGGGGCATCAGCTATAGCCGCCTGCCAGTCGGGTATATCAGGTGCCTGGCGCATGTCGGAGTACAGAAAATGCCCCCCGGGCCGGAGCACACGCGCGACTTCTGCGAAGAAACGCGAAAGGTGCGGGTAGCAGTGCGACGATTCGACATTGATCACCGCATCGAAAGATTCGTCCGGGAACGGCAAATTTTCCGCATCGCCTTTCATGAACGTCAAACCCGGCACGTTGTGTCGCCCGAGGCATAACTTTATTGCCGCCCCGTTGAGATCCAGCCCGGTATAGGTGGCCGGGTGCAACGTGCGCATGAGGTACGAAGCCCCGCCGCCATGACCACAACCGACCTCTAGAACCTGTTTGCCGGTCAGATCTACTTGGGTTGCGGTCCGGTGGTACAGCTGGATGCCGTATCGATCGGGTTCGTCCGACGCGTCAAGCGGAATATTCATCGGAGGGTCATCCTCGTAGCCCCAGTTGAGGAACACGAGGTCGTCGGGCTTGCGCTTACGGGAGCGGGACAGGAGGGTCAACACGCCGTACCCGCTTGCAACCAACTTGAACCGTGTCAAGCGCATGTAGGACCGCACGACGACTTGTCCAACACCTGTACTTTTTGGGGCCACGCAGACATTGTGCCATCGCGCCCGCGGCATTGTGCCATCGCGCCCGCGGCATTGCGCCATCGCGCCGGGGGTAGATGACACCAGCGGTACTTCGTCGGTCAGGAACGATCAGGAACCATTGGCCCGCCGAGTTGCGCAGTCCTGCAACGGCACGCCACACCAGGTAGGGTGGGGCGGCTATGCCTAACTGGACCGCCGCAGATCTTCCGTCGTTCGCCGGGCGCACCGCGATCGTCACCGGTGCCAACTGCGGGCTGGGCGCGGTGACAGCTCGTGAGTTGGCCCGCAGCGGCGCCAAGGTCATCCTGGCGGTGCGAGACACGAGTAAGGGTGCGGCCGCGGCCCGGGAGATGAGTGGCGATGTCGAGGTGCGTCAACTCGATCTGCAGGACCTGTCGTCGGTCAGGGAGTTCGCAGATGGCATAGCCAACAGCGACGTGCTGATCAACAACGCTGGCATCATGGCCACCCCGCGCAGGTGGACCGTTGATGGCTTCGAAAGCCAGATCGGTACCAATCATCTGGGCCATTTCGCGCTGACCAACCTGTTGCTTCCCAAGCTCACCGACCGTGTGGTGACGGTGTCCTCATTGGCGCACTGGTATGGCTACATCAGCGTCAAAGACCTGAACTGGAAGTCTCGGCCGTACTCGGCATGGCTGGCCTACATCCAGTCGAAGGTCGCCAACCTGCTGTTCACCACCGAGCTGCAGCGGCGCCTCGAGGCGGCCGGTTCGCGTCTGCGCGCGCTGGCCGCCCATCCTGGCTACTCGCGGACCAACATGCAAGGCCGTTCCGACCGCAAGATCACAGACGCAGCGATGCTGGCCAGCGCTCGGCTGGCCACCAGCGCCGATTACGGTGCTCGCCAAACGTTGTATGCAGCGTCGCAGGATTTACCGGGCGACACGTTCGTCGGCCCTCGCTTCTGTGTTTTCGGTCGCACCCAGCCGGTCCCCCGCAGCTTCATGGCTAAACGGGCCGCGACGGCCACCGCCCTCTGGGAACTGTCTGAGCAGCTCACGGGCGCCAAATTTCCACTCTGAGACCCGCTTCGGTGGGCGCCCGGCGATGCATCCACGCCGCCGGATCGTGGACGCGATAATGTATCTGCACCACACCGGTTGCTCGTGGCGTCAACTGCCGCATGAGTTTCCGCCGTGTGAGACGGTGTAGCGGTACTTCAACACGTGGACCGATGACGGTGTCACCGACCGCATCCACCACGCGTTGCGGGCCGCGGTGCGCGATGCCGCCGAGCGCGACCCGATGGCCGGCGCCGGGATCGTTGATGCTCAATCGGTGCAGGGCACCGACACTGTACGCCACCTCGCGCCAGCACCGGGACGGCGTCCCTCGCAGCCGATCCAAGCCACATAAGCCCTTCCCAAACACGTTCTAAGAGGAGCTAGCGACCAGCCGATCCACCTGCTGACCTCGGATTCGCTGCGAGATAACCGCGGTGATGCCGTCGTTCTGCATGGTCACGCCGTAAAGCGCGTCCGCGACTTCCATCGTTGGCTTTTGGTGGGTGATGATGATGATCTGCGACTGGTCTCGCAGCTGTTCGAACAGGCCAATCAGGCGGCGCAGGTTCGCGTCGTCGAGAGCGGCCTCCACCTCGTCCATGATGTAGAACGGCGACGGACGGGCACGGAAGATCGCGACCAGCATCGCCACCGCGGTCAGCGCCTTCTCGCCACCGGAGAGCAAGGACAGTCGGGTGACTTTCTTGCCCGGCGGACGTGCCTGGACCTCGATACCGGTGGTGAGCATGTCGTCGGGCTCGGTCAGCTGCAGCCGCCCTTCCCCGCCAGGGAACAACGCGGCGAACACGCCCCGGAATTCGCGTTCCACGTCGATGAACGCATCACTGAACACCTGCAGGATGCGGGCGTCTACATCGGCGACGACGTCCTGCAGATCCTTGCGGGCCGCCTTGACATCCTCGAGTTGGGTGGCCAGGAAGTTGTAGCGCTCCTCCAACGCAGCAAACTCCTCCAAAGCCAGCGGATTGACCCTACCCAGCTCAGCAAGCTCACGCTCGGCACGTTTTGCGCGGCGCTCCTGAGTACCCCGGTCGAACGGCATGGGGGCCGGCGCGATCACCTGCTCGCCGCGTTCGCGGGCTTGCTCGAACTCAGCCATCTCGAGCTCGGTCGGCGGCAGCGCAACCTGCGGACCGTATTCGGCGATCAGGTCGGCCGGCGCCATTCCGAACTGCTCTAGCACCATCTGCTCAAGCTGCTCGATACGCAGCGCCGCCTGGGCGTTAGCCACCTCGTCGCGGTGCAGCGAATCGGTGAATTCGGCGACTCGGGCGCTCAGCGTGTTCACCTCATCGCGAACCGCCGCCATCGCCGCCGACCGCTGGTGGCGTTCGGCGGCCGACGCGTCACGGAGCTGCGACGCCGCATCCACCGCCCGGTTCAACCGCCAAGCCAGTAGCCGTCCGGAGTCGGCGACCGCCGCGGCCACCGCGGCCGCATGCAGCCGCGCGGCGCGAGCTTGCTCGGCCCGCACCCGTGCCTCACGTTCCGCCGCTGCCGCGCGGCGCAGCGAATCTGCCCGCCCACGAACCGCGTTGGCGCGTTCCTCGGCGGTGCGCACCGCTAGCCGGGCTTCCACTTCGACGCTGCGGGCTTGCTCGGCGGCGGCACTGATCGCCTGCCGGTCCATCGGTGGGGCCACGTCGACCTGTTGGGTCGCCTCGGCGTTGCGCAGCCGGGTCTCGAGTTGTACGACCTCTTCGACGGTCTGCGTGCGCCCGGCTTCTTGTTCCACCCGCTGCGCCAGCAACCGGTTCCACTCTTCCTCGGCGGCGCGCGCCTCGTGCCCGAGGCGGCCCAGCTGCTCGTACATCGCCGAGATGGCCGTGTCGGATTCGTTGAGCGCGGCCAATGCCTGCTCGGCCGCGTCCTGGCGGGCGGCCTGCTCGGTCAGTGCTCCGGACAAGGCCGCGCTCAATTGCGCCGTCAGCGCCTCCGCGGCGGCCAGCTCGCCGCTGGCCTTGTCGATCTCCGAGGTGAGCTCCAATGTGGACAGCTTGCGGTCAGATCCGCCGCTGACCCAGCCGGCGCCCACCAGATCACCGTCAACCGTGACCACGCGCAACTCCGGACGAATCGCGACCAGGCCCATTGCCTCGGTCAGGTCGTTGACCACTGCGACGCCGGAAAGCATGGCGATCATCGCGCCACGCAACTTCGGCGGTGCCTCGACGAGGTCCAGGGCCCACCGGGCGCCGCCGGGCAACGTCGCCGCCGGGGTGGGTTCCTGCGGGGTCGGCCAGTCGCTCAGCACCAGGACCGCGCGGCCGCCGTCGGCCTGTTTGAGCGCGCCAACTGCACTGCGCGCGGCAGCCAAGCTGTTCGCCCCCAGTGCGTCCGCCGCCGGCCCGAGCACCGCCGCCAATGCCGCCTCATAACCCGAACGGACCTTGACCAATTGGGCGATCGACCCGAAAAGCCCTGCGCCACTGTGATTGCGTGCGAGCCAAGCCGCGCCGTCCTTGCGCTCAAGCCCGACCGAGAGGGCATCGATGCGGGCCCGCAGCGAGGCCACCTGGCGTTCGGCGGCGCGTTCTGCCGACTGCAGTTCGGCGACGCGTTCATCGGCCAACCGCAACGCGGCCACCGTGCGCTCGTGGTGCTCATCGAGGCCGACCTCGCCCTGGTCCAATTCACCGACGCGACCCTGCACGGTTTCAAACTCGGCTCGGGTCTGCTGGGCGCGGGTAGCGGCTTCCTCGATCCGCTCGGACAACCGAGCCACGTTCTCATCGATCGATTCGACGCGCGCACGCATGGTCTCCACCTGGCCGGCCAGCCGCGCCAGTCCCTCACGCCGGTCCGCCTCCGCGCGGACCGCCGCCAGGTGGGCCCGGTCGGCCTCGGCGGCGCGGCGCTCCCGGTCGGCTAGGTCGGTGCGGGCGGCATCGAGCCGGCCGCGCGTCGTGTCCAGCTCCGCCAGCAGTTGTTGCTCGGCAACGGCCACCTGCTGGGCCTCGGCCTCAAGCGCGTCCGGGTCGGTGTCGCTCACCGCGACCGGCTCGACATCAAGATGATGGGCGCGTTCGCTGGCGATCCGCACCGTTGCGCCCACCCGCTCGGCCAGCGCGGACAGCCCAAACCAGGTGTGTTGCACCGACTCTGCGCGGGTTGACAGCTCGGCGAGCGCCGACTCATGCGCGGCCAGCTCCTCAGCTGCCACCGTCAGCCGGGCGGCGGCCTCGTCATGCTCGCGACGCATCGCAGCCTCTGTCTCGAAAATCGCTTCCCGTTCCGCTCGCCGGCTAACCAAGTCGTCGGCGACCAGCCGCAGCCGGGCATCGCGCAGATCGGCTTGAATGGTCGCCGCACGTCGGGCCACCTCGGCTTGCCGGCCCAGCGGTTTGAGCTGGCGCCGGAGCTCGGTGGTCAGATCGGCAAGCCGGGCCAGGTTCGCCGCCATCGCGTCGAGTTTGCGCAGAGCTTTTTCCTTGCGTTTGCGGTGCTTGAGCACCCCGGCGGCTTCCTCGATGAACGCCCGCCGGTCTTCGGGCCGCGACTGCAGGATCTCCTCGAGCTTTCCTTGCCCGACGATCACGTGCATCTCACGGCCGATTCCGGAGTCGGACAGCAGCTCCTGGACATCCATCAAACGGCAACTGCTGCCGTTGATTTCGTATTCACTGGCACCATCGCGGAACATCCGGCGGGTAATCGAAACCTCGGTGTAGTCGATCGGCAGCGCGTTGTCGGAGTTGTCGATGGTGACGGTGACTTCGGCGCGGCCCAGCGGGGCGCGCGAGGAGGTGCCGGCGAAGATGACGTCTTCCATCTTGCCGCCACGCAGCGTCTTTGCCCCCTGCTCCCCCATCACCCAGGCCAGGGCATCGACCACGTTGGATTTGCCGGAACCGTTGGGCCCGACGACGGCGGTGATCCCCGGCTCGAAACGCAGAGTCGTCGGCGCGGCGAAGGACTTGAAGCCCTTCAGCGTCAGACTCTTGAGGTACACGGCGTGTCAGACTACCGGCGCTGTTAGCGCTCGCTGAATCCGACGATGGGCTCCGTCGGCTGCGACCAGTCGGCGACGACCTGGTGCACGCGGCCCGGTGTGGCTCCGCCCTGCAGCAGCTGCAGCAATTTCTCGCACGCCTCGTGCCGGCCCTGCGCGACCACTAGTACGCGCCCGTCGGCGTGGTTGGCCGCGTAGCCGCTAAGCCCCAACTCCAACGCTCGAGACCGGGTCCACCAGCGGAAGCCCACTCCCTGCACCCACCCGTGCACCCAGGCGGTGAGCCGCACGTCAGGATCCGACCCAAGATCAGACACTGGCGACCTCGAAGGTGACGGTGGTACCCGACTTGAGAGTGCGTCCTACGGTGCACACCAGGTCGACGGCGCGGTCGACAACCACCAGCAGACGCTTCCTGTCGTCCTCACTCAAACCCGACAGGTCGAGTTCCATGGTCTCCTCAAGCAGCGGATAGCGCTCCTGGTCGCGGTCGGCCGCACCGGACACCCTGACCACCGCCCGGTAGTCCTCGCCGAGCCGACGGGCCAGCGGCTGGTCGCTGGCCATCCCGCTGCATGCGGCGAGTGCGATCTTGAGCAGCTCGCCCGGGGTGAACACCCCGTCGACGTCCTCGGAGCCGACGAGTACCTGCGCGCCCCGCGAGCTATATCCCGTGTAGCGCCGCGATCCGGTGCGCTCGATCCACAGTTCCGTCATGGCTACTTTCTACCGGTCGTCGGGACGCGAGCGTCCGCAGAATGCCGTATGCAGCGGCGTGTCTCCGCACAGACACTCAGCGTCAGGGTGGCAGTGCCGCATTCGCGGTGGTTGGGTCTTCTCACCTGGTGTCTGGCTCTTACAGACACTGCTGGCTTCGGGTTGGTTTTCGCGCGTCGTGTCGGCACCAGGCGGGATGGACCGACCGGCGTGACTTGATAGGAGCGTGGCACCGCCCCGACTGAGATGTGTCCACCGGCCGGCCCAACCTTCATCACCCCTCTTCGAATGAAGGAGGCGACCACCATGGTTGTCGTTGGCACTGATGTACACAAGCGCAGTCACACCTTCGTCGCGGTCGACGAGGTCGGCCGCAAGCTGGGCGAGAAAGTGGTGGCGGCCACCACGGCTGGCCACCTCAAAGCACTGTGGTGGGCGCGGCAAATCCGATCCCATCGACGCGCTGGCCGTCGCTCATGCCGTGTTGCGTTACCCCGATCTGCCGGTCGCCGCCCACGACGAGACCTCCCGAGAGCTCAAGCTGCTGGTGGATCGCCGCGAAGACCTGGTCACCCAACGTACTTCGACGATCAACCGGCTGCGCCAACGCGTCCACGAACTCGACCCCGCCGCCGAACCCAAACCGGCTTCGCTGCACCGAGAATGGCCCCGCGCACAGCTGCGCCAATGGCTGGACACCCAGCGCGGACTGCTGGCCGAGCTGGCCGGTGACGAGCTCACTGAGATCACCCGGCTCACCGAGACCATCGACGCCTTGGCCGCACGCATCGGCGACCGAGTCCACCGGGCCACCCCTGCCCCGCTCGCACTTCCCGGTTGCGGGGAACTGACCGCGGCCAAGCTTTTCGCCGAACCCGCCGGAGTGACCCGGTTCAAGAGCCAAGCCGCCTTCGCCCGCCACAGCGGGGTCGCACCCATCCCGGTCTGGTCGGGCAATACCGCCGGCCGCGTCCGACTGACCCGATCGGGCGACCGTCAACTCAACGCCGACTACGCAACCCCTCACCAAGACCACCAACCCACGGCCGCTTGACATAGGAGCAGTGCGCGCTCGCGCAGATGACATTAATGCCCTCCCTATTTTCGAGGCCGCGGCTGGCATCGCGGGCAGTAGAACGACGAGCGGTTCATGAACTTGTCCCGGCGTATCACCGCACCGCAGCGCCGGCAGCTTTCGCCTTCGCGGCCATAGGCATCCAATGACCGGTCGAAGTAGCCCGACTCGCCGTTGACGTTGACATACAGCGAGTCGAACGAGGTCCCACCTTGCGCCAGCGCTTCGCTCATTACGTGGGCGGCGGCATTCAGAACCGCTCCCAGCTGCCGACTCGTTAGGGTGGCAGCCACGCGCGCACCATTCACCTTGGCCCGCCACAGCGCCTCATCGGCGTAGATGTTGCCGATCCCCGATACCACCTGCTGGTCCAGTAGCTGGCGCTTGAGTTCGGAATGCTTGCGCCGCAACACTTTGACCACGGCGTCGGTATTGAACCGCGGGTCAAGCGGGTCGCGTGCCAGGTGGGCGACCGGCACCGGCACCACACTGCCATCCACCGTCACCAGATCAGCAAGCAGCCACCCGCCGAAGGTCCGCTGGTCGGCGAAGCTCAGCACCGTCCCGTCGTCGAGCAGCGCGGAGATCCGGACGTGGTCGGCGCGCGGGACCTTTCCGAGCAGCATCTGGCCGCTCATGCCCAGGTGCACGACGAGTGCTGTGTCCGGGTCGTTCCCCTCGCCCGAGTCCAGCGTCAACCACAGATACTTGCCGCGCCGATCGGTTCCGTTGATGCGCGCTCCCAGCAGCCGCGCCGTCAGATCCGCGGGCCCCGCCTCATGGCGACGCACCGCGCGGGGGTGATGCACCCGAACCGCGGTGATCGTCCGGCCGACCACGTGGGCCTGCAGGCCGCGCCGCACCACCTCGACTTCGGGCAGCTCGGGCATCTTGTGATGATCGCAAGCGCGGCGAAGCCGCGCGCAGCGGGTCAGCACCGTCCGGCTATGCGGAGGTCTTGCCCGGCATTGCGCCGTCGAGCATGTCCAGCGCCTTCCAGGCGGCCGCCGCGGCCTTTTGCTCGGCTTCCTTTTTGGACCGGCCCACACCCGACCCGTATTCGGTGTCCATCAAGACGACCACCGCGGTGAATTCCTTATCGTGGTCCGGTCCGGTGGAGGTGACCAGGTATGACGGCGCCCCCAGCCCGCGCGACGCGGTCAGTTCCTGCAAGCTGGTCTTCCAATCCAATCCCGCGCCCAGCGTCGGCGCGGCGTCCAGCAGCGGGCCGAACAGCCGCAGGATCACCTCCCGGGCCTTCTCAATGCCGTGTTGCAGGTAGATCGCGCCCAGCAGCGATTCCATACTGTCGGCCAGAATGCTGGATTTGTCGGCCCCACCGGTATTCGCCTCACCGCGCCCCAACAGCACGTGCACGCCGAGGCCCTCCTCGGAAAGGTTGCGCGCGACGTCGGCCAGTGCCTGGGTGTTGACCACGCTGGCCCGCAGTTTGGCCAGATCCCCTTCCGACCGATCAGGATGGCGATGGAACAACTCGTCAGTGATGGTCAGCCCCAGCACGGCGTCGCCGAGGAACTCCAACCGCTCGTTGGTCGGCAACCCGCCGTTCTCGTACGCGTAGCTCCGGTGCGTCAATGACAATGAGAGCAGCTCATCGGGCAGGTCGACACCGAGCGCGTCGAGCAAGGGTTGTCGTGACCGGGTCACCGCTCACCTCGTGGTGAGGACTCGTCCGACGTAGGTGTCTCGGGGTGCTCCGGCGCAAACACCTCGGCCAACTTCGCCCACCGCGGATCGATCTGATCATGGTGGTGACCGGGCTCGGCGGCCAGCGCGACACCACATTGCGGGCAAAGTCCCGGGCAGTCCGGCTGGCACACCGGCGAAAACGGCAATTCCAGACCGACCGCATCGATGATCGGCTGCTCGAGGTCGATGGTTTCGTCGACGACGCGTCCGACCTCGTCCATGTCGGTGGTCTCGTCGGTGGCGCTGTCCGGATAGGCAAACAATTCGGTCAGCGCGACCTGAACGCGACCCCGGACCGGGCTCAGGCAGCGGGAACACTCGCCGACGGTGGGCGCGGCTACCGTCCCGGTCACCAACACGCCTTCGGACACGGACTCGACCCGCAGATCCAGGTCCAGGGGGGCACCCGGGGCAATCGCGATCAGCTGCAGTCCGATGCGCGCGGGGCTATCCACGGTGTCATGCAGTGTGAACATGGCTCCCGGACGTCGCCCCAGCCGTGCGATGTCGACGGTCATCGGCGACGCCACATGTCGCCGCGCCGCCGGGCTGTGTTGCCTGGCCATAGGTGAAATCCTACGGCGCGCGTCGCCCAGATCCATGCCGCGTTGGGCGTTCGCCGCCCGTTGATCCTTCCGCGGGGCGAATTGCGTTAGCGCACCGCGTAGTCGTGCGTGCCGGCCGCCGTGCGGAGCTGGTGGCGACCACGGCCGACGGACCGCAGGGTGCCGTTGAGGAATTCCTCGAACTCGGCAAGCTTGTTGTCGACATAGATATCGCATTCGCCGCGGAGTCGGTCCGCCTCGGCGTGCGCCGTGTCGATGAGGCGGGTCGATTCCGCGTTGGCCGCCTGAACCACCTCGTTCTGCGACACCAGGCGCTGCTGTTCTTTGATGCCCTCTTGCACGGCCTTCTCGTAGGAGATGTTGCCGTTTTCGATCAGCCGGTCGCATTCGGCTTGGGCGCGGCTGACGCTGGCCTCGTACTCGCGTTTCGCCGCGGCGGCGATGCGAATCGCCTCCTCGCGGGCCTCCCCGACCATCCGCTCGCTGTGTTGGCGCGCCTCGCTGACCATCCGATCGGCCTGCGCCTTGGCGTCAGACAGGATCCGGTCAGCCTCCGCGCGGGCATGGTTGAGCATCGATTCCGACTCGGTGGTCGCCGAGGACACCATGGAATCGGCGTGCGCCTTGGCGTCCTGCAGCATCGAATCGCGGGCATCGAGCACATCCTGCGCGTCATCCAGCTCGCCAGGGATCGCATCTTTGATGTCGTCGATCAACTCCAGCACATCACCGCGAGGCACGACGCATCCCGCCGTCATCGGCACCCCTCGGGCTTCCTCGACAATGGCACCCAATTCGTCCAACGCTTCAAAGACTCGGTACACGGCCATACCCTCCTGGCATCGCAAAATCCCTGTTGTTACCAGTGTGCCTGGTGTTACGGCTGTGATGGCGCTGGTGGCGCCGGTGTGTCGGGCTGTAATTTCATATTCGGCGGGACCGTCGACGCCCCGGACCACGTTGGCCCGCGACGACGCACCGCACTCATGCGCAAGCTCGTCAAAGCCACCTCGCGGCCATCTGACACTCTTGCCCGGACTCGCTGACGCACGAGGTGCCGGTGCAGGTCTACTACGGGCCGCGGTATGGTGGCTCGGTGAACGGGCGCTCGAACGGCAGTAACAGCGATGAAAAGCCAGCCGCACCCACATTGTATATTTTCCCGCACGCCGGTGGAACCGCGAAAGACTATGTCCCGTTTTCCCGGGAATTTTCCGCCAATGTGAAGCGCATCGCTGTTCAGTATCCCGGGCAGCACGATCGCTACGGTCTACCCCCCCTGGAGAGTATTCCCACCCTCGCCGACGAAATCTTTGCGATGATGAAGCCGCCGACGCGGACCGACGATCCGGTCGCCTTCTTTGGTCACAGTATGGGCGGGATGCTCGCATTCGAAGTGGCGTTGAGATTCCAATCGGCAGGACATCGCGTCCTCGCCTTCTTTGTGTCGGCTTGCTCAGCCCCGGGTCACGTTAGATACAAGCAACTCAAGGGTCTATCGGACCGCGAGATGTTGGACATGATCGCCCGAATGACTGGCATGAATCCAGACTTCTTCACCGACGAGGAGTTTCTGGTCGGGGTGCTGCCTGCACTGAAAGCCGTCCGAGCCATCGCCGGCTATTCCTGCCCGCCAGAGACGACGCTGAGGTGCCCCCTCTACGCGTATATCGGAGATAAGGACTGGATCGCGACCCAAGAAGACATGGCACCATGGCGCGATCGAACGACGGAAGAGTTCTCGATCCGGGTCTTTCCCGGCGATCACTTCTACCTCAACAACAATTTGCCAGAGCTTGTCGGAGACATAGAAGACAAAACACTGCAGTGGTGTGATCAGACTTAGCTGCACAGCAGATCCGATGGGCCAGAACACGACGGTTATCATGCGGGTAGGCCATCGCTCGAAGTTCGCCGCAAGAGAACACAGGACCGGCGCGGACAAGCCCTGACGGACCCGGCGGCCGGACAGCGAACCGGTCGGCCGGCCCGGCCCGGCGCATACCGTGCCGGGTGCGGCCGAGGCGCATTGTTAGCCTCGTCACAGTGGGACGCGGATTCCAATACGGAGGCAACGCCCGCCGAGCACTCTGACCTCGAATGTCCATCGACTTGACATCCGTCACCGACGTCGCAAATGTCACACCGGCTGCGAAAGTCTGCCACTGCCAACGCGGACGGGACGTTAGACTCGACTGGTACCGCCTCCGAGCCCAGGCAATGACGCCGGCCATGGCTATAGAAATTGGTCGATCCGTGAATAATGCCGCGCTCGTCCCGACAGGTGATTACCTTACATACTGCATCTAGGTAGTTGGGCAAAAGGGGCTTTAGTCTTACGGGAGATCAACTGGCGCTACGTAGACCTGCTCCGGCAGGACAGCTGCGTGATCGTCAGATGGCTTGGTCAGCTCAGACCGGCAGGTAACAGAGCGGTAGGAAGTCCCGCTGTGCGATCTGCCAGGCGGTTCACAGAGTCCGCTACAAATAATTGAGACGCCAGACAGCGAATGGGAGTGTAACGCGATGCCGGTGACCGACCGTTCGATCCCCTCTTTGCTAAAGGAGCGGGCCGATCAGCAAGCTGACATCACTGCGTATACGTATGTTGACTACGGGCTAGACCCCAAGGGCTTTGCTGAGAGCCTGACATGGTCGCAGGTCTACCGACGGGCTTGCATCGTTGCTGAAGAGCTCAAGCTGTGCGGGCTGCCCGGTGACCGAGTGGCAATTCTGGCACCACAGGGAATGGAATATGTCATCGCATTCCTTGGGGCGCTTCAGGCTGGATTCATCGCGGTTCCGCTGTCAACGCCACAACATGGCATTCATGATGACCGCGTTTCCGCGGTGTTACGGGATTGCAAGCCGGTCGTCATTCTCACGACTTCGTCCGTAGTAGGCGACGTAACGAAATACGCGTGTGCACAGGACGGGCAGCCGGCCCCGTTCGTCATTGAGGTTGATCTGCTGGACTTGGACTCGCCACGCCAGCTGCCGGCTTTCGCTCGGCTGCCAACCGGAGCGGCTTATCTCCAATACACGTCTGGATCGACACGCACGCCAGCCGGAGTCATTGTGTCGCACAAGAACGTCATCGCCAACGTGCGGCAAAGCCTGTACGGCTATTTTGGTGACCTCGCAAAGATTCCGAACGGGACCGTGGTATCGTGGCTACCCCTATATCACGACATGGGCTTGATTCTCGGAATTTGTGCCCCAATGGTGGCCGGTCGAACCGCGGTGTTGATGAGCCCAATGTCGTTCTTGCGCCGTCCGGCAAGCTGGATACAACTGCTTGCCACCAGCGAGCGGGCCTTTTCTGCGGCACCGAATTTCGCCTTTGAATTGGCCGTGCGGAGAACATCCGACACCGACATGTCCGGGCTTGACCTGGGCGACGTGCTCGGAATCGTCAGTGGCAGCGAGCGAATCCATGTCGCAACCGTCAAGCGCTTCACCGAGCGGTTCGCCCCCTACAATCTCAGCCGCACGGCGATTCGCCCCTCGTACGGGCTCGCGGAAGCGACCCTGTACGTGGCGGCTCCCGAACCCGGCACCGCACCCAGGACGGTCCGTTTCGACTACGAGAATCTGACGGCCGGTCGGGCCACGCCCTGCGAAACCGCCGGGTCCGTCTGCACCGAGCTGATCAGCTACGGTTCGCCCGACCCATCGTCGGTGCGAATCGTCAACCCGGAGACCAAGGTTGAGAATCCGCCCGGAGCGGTCGGTGAGATCTGGGTGCATGGTGATCACGTGGCACTGGGATACTGGCAGAAGCCGGAGCAGACGGCGCAGGTCTTCAACGCCGAGTTGGTCGATCCCGCACCGGGAACACCCGACGGGCCCTGGCTGCGGACCGGCGACCTGGGCGTCATGTCCGCCGGTGAACTGTTCATCATGGGCCGCATCAAAGACCTGCTCATCGTCGACGGGCGCAATCACTATCCCGACGACATCGAGGCAACGATCCAAGAGATCACCGGTGGCCGGGTCGCGGCGATCGCCGTGCCCGACGACATCACCGAACAACTGGTAGCAATCGTCGAATGGAAGAGACGCGGTGCTTCCGCCGAAGAGGTCATGCTTAAACTCCGCTCGGTGAAGCATGAAGTCACCTCCGCGATATCGAGGTCACACAGCCTGCGGGTGGCCGATCTAGTTCTGGTGTCACCCGGTTCGATTCCCATCACCACGAGTGGCAAGATCCGACGGTCAGCCTGTGTCGAGCGTTATCGAAGCGATGGATTCAAGCGGCTGGACATCGCGGTATGACGGCGGGCATTAGCAATGAAGCCGACCTTCGACACTGGCTAGTCGACTACCTGGTAACCAATATCGGCTGCCCACCCGACGAGGTGGACCCGAATCTGTCGCTTGCCGACCTCGGTGTCGGTTCCCGCGACGCGGTCGTACTGTCCGGCGAACTGTCAGAGCTGTTGGGCAAGACCGTATCCCCGATTGACTTCTGGGAGCACCCGACGATCAACGCACTGGCCGCATATCTCACCGCACCCGAGCCGGACCCCGAATCGGACGCCGCACTCAGGCGCGGTGTTAGGGGCTCACTCGACGAGCCGATCGCCGTCATCGGCATGGGGTGTCGCTTCCCCGGCGGGATATCGGGCCCAGACGCATTGTGGGAGTTTCTCTGTGAACGCCGTTCCTCGATCGGACAGGTCCCGCCCGAACGATGGGAGCCGTTCGAAGGCGGGTCACCCGAGGTAGCGGCCGCGCTGGCGCGCACCACGCGGTGGGGCTCGTTTCTGCCCAACATTGACGCATTCGACGCGGATTTCTTCGAGATCTCCCCCAGCGAAGCTGACAAGATGGACCCCCAGCAGCGCCTGCTGCTGGAAGTGGCTTGGGAAGCATTGGAGCACGCCGGAATTCCTCCCAGCGCGCTGCGCCGCTCGCAGACCGGCGTGTTCGCCGGGGCATGCCTGAGCGAATACGGCGCGATTTCATCCACCGATTTGTCGCGGGTCGACGGTTGGAGCAATACCGGTGGCGCGATGAGCATCATCGCCAACCGTCTCTCGTACTTCCTTGACTTGCGCGGCCCCTCCGTGGCGGTGGATACCGCATGCTCGTCGTCGTTGGTAGCGATCCACCTGGCTTGCCAGAGCCTTCGAACGCAAGACTCCCACCTGGCGATCGCAGCCGGCGTGAACTTGTTGTTGTCTCCGGCGGTATTTCGCGGCTTCGACCAAGTCGGCGCCCTGTCACCGACGGGTCACTGCCGGGCGTTCGATGCGGCCGCCGACGGTTTCGTACGCGGTGAGGGCGCCGGGGTGGTGGTGCTCAAACGGTTGACCGACGCGCAGCGGGACGGGGATCGGGTGCTTGCGGTCATCTGCGGTTCTGCGATCAACCAGGATGGCCGGTCCAACGGGCTGATGGCACCCAACCCGGCGGCCCAGATGGCCGTGCTGCGCGCCGCCTACACCAACGCGGGGATGCAACCCAGCGAGGTCGACTTCATCGAAGCGCATGGGACCGGAACGCTGTTGGGCGATCCGATCGAAGCGCGCGCTCTCGGCACGGTGCTGGGGCGCGGCCGTCCCGAGGAGTCCCCCCTGCTCATCGGCTCCGTCAAGACCAACCTCGGTCACACCGAGGCGGCGGCTGGAATCGCGGGCTTCATCAAGGCGGTGCTGGCGGTTCAACGCGGCCAGATTCCGCCAAATCACCGCTTCGAAAGCCCGAACCCGCACATTCCTTTTGTCGACTTGCGGATGAAAGTCGTTGATACACAGACGGAATGGCCGAGCACGGAACATCCGCGGCGGGCCGGCGTGTCCTCGTTCGGATTCGGTGGCACGAACGCGCACGTCGTGATCGAACAGGGCCAGGACGTGCCCCCGGCGCCTGGGCAGGGCTTGGGTCCTGCGGTGTCGACCCTGGTGGTGGCGGGTAAGACCACGCAGCGGGTGGCCGCGACGGCTAACGTGCTGGCCGATTGGATGGCTGGACCCGGCGCCAACGTGGCCTTGGCCGATGTGGCCCACACCCTCAATCATCACCGGTCGCGGCAAACCAAGTTCGGCACGGTGGTGGCCCGTGACCGCGACCAGGCGGTGGCCGGATTGCGCGCGCTGGCGGCTGGGCAGCACGCCCCCGGCGTGGTCAACCCCGAGGAGGGCTCGCCCGGGCCGGGCACGGTGTTCGTCTACTCCGGCCGCGGTTCACAGTGGGCCGGCATGGGCCGCCAATTGCTGGCCGACGAGCCGGCTTTCGCGGCTGCGGTCGCCGAACTGGAGCCGGTATTTGTCGAGCAGGCCGGCTTCTCGCTGCACGACGTGCTGGCAACCGGCAAGGAACTGGTCGGTATCGAGCAGATCCAGCTCGGGTTGATCGGTATACAGCTGGCCCTGACGGAGCTATGGCGTTCCTACGGGGTGGACCCCGATGTGGTGATCGGGCACTCGATGGGCGAGGTGGCAGCCGCGGTGGTGGCCGGGGCATTGACCCCGGCCGAGGGGTTGCGGGTGACCGCGACCCGGTCGAAGCTGATGGCGCCGTTGTCGGGTCGCGGCGGAATGGCCCTGCTCGAACTGGACGCGGCCGCCACCGAGGAGTTGATCGCCGATTACCCGCAGGTGACGTTGGGCATTTACAACTCGCCGCGTCAGACCGTGATCGCCGGTCCCACCGAGCAGATCGACGAGTTGATCACTCGCGTTCGCGCCAAGGACCGATTCGCCAGCAGGGTCAATATCGAAGTTGCCCCGCATAATCCGGCAATGGACGCCCTACAGCCCCAGATGCGTTCGGAGCTGGCCGATCTGACCCCACGAACGCCGATGACCCAAATTATCTCGACCACCTACGAAGACCTGGACACCCAACGGGCGTTCGACGCCGAACACTGGGCCACCAACATGCGCAACCCGGTGCATTTTCAGCAGGCCATCACGCAAGCTGGTAGCGGCGCCCTCGGCGCCTACCACACCTTCATCGAAATCAGCCCACACCCGCTACTGACCCAGGCGATCATCGACACTCTGCACAACGCCCAGCACGGAACCAGATACACAAGCATCGGCACCCTGCACCGCGACACCGACGACACCGTCACCTTCCACACCAACCTCAACAAGGCGCACACCACCCACCCACCACACACCCCCCATCCCGCCGAACCACACCCCCAGATCCCCACCACCCCCTGGCAACACACCCACCACTGGATCACCACCAAACGTCCGGCTAGCTCGGCTGGATCGGCCCCCCTGCCGGGCACGTTGCTCGGCCAACACAGCACGGTCGCCACCGTCTCGGCAAGCCCGCCCTCCCACCTCTGGCAAGCAACGCTGGCGCCGGACGCCAAGTCATATCAGGGCCGTCATCGATTCCACGGGGTCGAGGTGGTCCCAGCGTCCATCGTGCTGCACACAATCCTTTCCGCTGCAGCAGAATTGGGCTACCCCGCGCTATCCGAGGTCCGATTTGAGCAACCCGTTTTCGCCGACCAGCCACGCCTGATTCAGGTTGTCGCCGACAACCGGTCGATCAGCCTGGCATCGAGTCCGGCCGGCGAAGCGCCCTCAGACCGGTGGACGCGGCATGTGACCGCACAACTTTCGTCGTCACCGCCGAAGTCCGCCATCGGATCGACCGACCCTCGTCAGGACAACGGGCACCAGAATCGTGGCCGCGACGCGATTGAAGACTCGATTCCCGACCTGGCCGCACTGCTCGCGCTGCGTGGGGTCGACGGCCTACCCTTCACCTGGTCCGTGGGTTCATGGACCCCTACCTCGACTGGCCTCGCCGCTACGATCGATCTCCCCGAAGCCCTGCCCGAGGGATCGACAGCACCGCTACTGGACGCCGCGGTGCACGTCGCCGCGCTTGCGGACGTCACTGATTCCCGGCTGTATGTGCCAGCAAGTATCGAGCAGGTGTGGCTCGGCGACGCTGTCGCCGCACCGCGTGGCTCGGTGACGCTGAACCACACCGCTCGTGACGACGACGGGATCACCGTCGATGTCACCCTGGCGGCCGGCGACGGGGTGCCGTGGGCGTCGATGCGATCGCTTCGGTATCGGGCGCTGGACTTCGGCCACCCGCAGCCGGCCGTCGAATCCCCTTCCAACGCCAGGAACTTCGTGCACACGATCGACTGGCAGCCGCGCACCGATCCGGATGATGCGCATCCGGTGGCCGGTCCCGGGCCCGTCGCGGTAATCGGCGATGATGGCGCCCCGTTGAGGACGCGCCTCGAGCAGGCTGGCTGCTCGCTGGACGCCGTGTCCGATGGGGCGTCCAAGGCCCGCTACGTCGTTTACGTCGCGGATTCCCAGCCGGCGAACGCCACCGAGACCGACGTCGACTTCGCGGTCCGGGTCTCCGCCGAGATCACCGATCTGGTGCGAACTCTTTCGGAGCGGGATGCGGACCAGCCCGCCTCCCTGTGGATCGTCACGCGCGGAGTCCACGAATCGGCCGTCCCGTCCGCGCTGCGCCAGAGCTTCCTGTGGGGTTTCGCGGGCGTCATCGCCGCGGAGCATCCCGAGCTATGGGGCGGACTGGTCGATCTCGCGGCCGACGACAACCTCCACGAATCCGGTCCGACACTTGCCGATCTGCTTGCAAGACCAAGCAAGTCGGTCCTGGTACTCCGCGACGGCGTGGTGCTCGCCCCAACGTTGGCACCGGTCGGTGGCAAGCCGGCGCGCGAGTCCTTTCACTGCAAACCCGATGCGGCCTACCTCATCACCGGCGGCATGGGCGCACTTGGTCTGCTGATGGCCGGGTGGCTGGCCGACCACGGTGCTCGTCGACTGGTGTTGACCGGCCGTAGGGCATTGCCGCCAAGGCGGGACTGGAAACTCGATACCCTCGACGCTGAACTGCGCCAGAAGATCGACGCGATCCGCACCCTGGAAATGCGGGGTGTGACAGTCGAAGCCGTCGCCGCCGACGTCGGATGCCGCGACGATGTGCGGGCCCTGTTGGCCAAGCGCGATCGCGACGGAGCCGCACCGATTCGCGGGATCATCCATGCGGCTGGCGTCACCAACGACCAACTGGTGATGAGCATGACCGACGACGCGGTCCGACAGGTTATGTCACCCAAGATCGGCGGCAGCCAGGTGTTACATGAGGCATTTCCGCCCGGCAGCGTGGACTTCTTTTACTTGACCGCCTCGGCTGCAGGGATTTTCGGTATCCCGGGGCAGGGTTCCTACGCTGCCGCCAACTCTTACTTGGACGCGTTGGCCCGGGCACGCCGACAACAGGGCTGCCACACCATGAGCCTCGACTGGGTAGCCTGGCGGGGGCTCGGCCTGGCTGCTGACGCCCAAATCGTCGGCGCAGAGTTACAGCGATTGGGTTCGCGTGACATCACGCCGGCGGAGGCATTCGCCGCGTGGGAGCACGTCGATGCATACGACGTCGCGCAGGTGGTTGTGGTGCCGTTGCCCGCGCCGGCAGGCACCGATGGATCCGGCGGTGCCCACACCTACCTATCGCCGGCGCGGGACTGGTCAGCGATGCCAGCAACCGAGGTTCGATCCGAGCTCGAAGACGGGCTACGCCGCATCATCGCAGCCGAACTGCGGCTATCCGAGACAGAGCTGGACACAGACCGGCCGTTCGCCGAATTGGGTCTTAACTCCCTTATGGCAATGGCGATTCGGCGCGAGGCTGAGCAGTTTGTGGGCATCGAGTTGTCCGCCACAATGTTGTTCAACCACCCAACGGTCAAAACACTGGCCGGCTACCTTGCCAAACGTGTTGCGCCGCACGATGCTGAGCAAAACGACGAAATGGCCGCGCTATCCGCATCGGCAGGAAGCGTACTGGACAGCCTATTCGACCGCATCGAATCGACGCCGCCCCAGGGCGAAAGGTCTGACTGATGCATACGGCCTTCAGCCGGATTTCCGGCATGACCGCGCAGCAGCGCGCCGCACTTGCCGACGAGTTCGACAAGGTATCTCGCATCTCTGTGGCAGAACCGGTTGCGGTGGTGGGGATTGGCTGCCGTTTTCCGGGGGACGTCTCGGGTCCCGAAGGTTTCTGGGACTTACTGGCCGACGGCCGCGATGCGATCTCGCGGATACCGGCCGATCGTTGGGACGCGGATGCGTTCTACCACCCTGACCCGTTGATGCCAGGGCGGATGACGACGAAGTGGGGCGGCTTCGTTCCCGACATCGCCGGATTCGACGCCGAGTTCTTCGGCATCACCCCGCGTGAAGCCGCGGCGATGGACCCTCAGCAACGGATGCTGCTCGAGGTTGCCTGGGAAGCCCTCGAACATGCCGGCATCCCACCGGATTCCCTGTCCGGCAGCCGAACCGGCGTCATGATGGGTGTCTACTTCAACGAATATCAGTCCATGCTGGCCGCGAGCGCGGAGAACGTGGACGCCTACACCGGAACCGGAAACGCCCACAGCATCACCGTTGGCCGGATCTCTTACCTATTGGGCCTGCGCGGTCCATCGGTGGCGGTGGACACTGCATGTTCGTCGTCGCTGGTGGCGGTCCACCTCGCCTGCCAGAGTTTGCGGCTGCGGGAAACCGATCTAGCCCTGGCCGGCGGAGTGAGCATCACCCTTCGCCCGGAGACCCAAATCGCCATTTCTGCATGGGGATTGCTGTCCCCGCAGGGCCGTTGCGCCACGTTCGACGCGGCGGCGGACGGGTTCGTGCGCGGTGAGGGCGCCGGTGTGGTGGTGCTCAAGCGGTTGACCGACGCGGTGCGCGACGGGGATCCGGTGCTGGCCGTGGTGCGCGGTTCCGCGGTCAACCAGGACGGCCGCTCCAATGGTGTAACTGCGCCGAATACGGAAGCCCAGTGCGATGTGATCGCCGATGCCTTGCGATCCAGTGATGTGGCGCCCGGCAGCGTGAACTATGTAGAGACCCATGGCACCGGCACGGTGTTGGGGGATCCCATCGAGTTCGAGGCGCTCGCGGCCACGTATGGCCGCGGCGAGGGCGCATGCGCACTGGGGGCCGTGAAGACCAACATTGGTCACCTGGAGGCGGCGGCGGGGATCGCGGGATTCATCAAGGCGGCGCTGGCGGTGCAGCACGGCCATCTTCCGCCGAATTTGCATTTCTCGCAGTGGAATCCGGCGATCGACGCGGCGGCGACGCGATTTTTCGTTCCCACCGAAACCTCGCAGTGGCCAACCACGGCAGGACCGCGTCGGGCGGCGGTGTCTTCGTTCGGATTGGGCGGGACCAACGCGCACGTCATCATCGAACAGGGGCCCGAGCTGGCACCTAAGTCCCCAACCGACTCGGACCCTCATGGGGCCACCGAGGTATCGCCGTTGGTGCTGACAGGCAAGACTCCGCAGCGGGTGGCCGCGACGGCCGCGGTGCTGGCCGATTGGATGGCGGGCCCCGGCGCCGAGGTGGCCCTGGCCGACGTCGCCCACACCGTCAACCATCACCGCGCCCGACACAACAGATTCGCCACGGTGGTGGCACGGGAAAGCACCCAGGCGGTGGCGGGTTTACGTGCCCTGGCCGCCGGCCAGCACGCCCACGGCGTGGTGGCCGGCCAGGACGGCCCTCCGGGCCCGGGCACGGTGTTCGTCTACTCCGGGCGCGGATCACAGTGGGCGGGCATGGGCCGCCAGCTGTTGGCCGACGAACCCGCCTTCGCCCATGCCATCGCCGAACTTGAGCCGGTGTTTGTTGAACAGGCCGGGTTCTCGCTGCACGACGTGATCGCCGGTGGCACGGAGCTCGTCGGCATCGAACAGATCCAGCTGGGCCTGATCGGCATGCAGCTGGTGCTCACCGAATTGTGGCGTTCCTACGGGGTGCAGCCCGATTTGGTGATCGGCCATTCCATGGGTGAGGTGGCCGCGGCCGTCGTCGCCGGAGCGCTTACCCCCGCCGAGGGATTGCGCGTGACCGCCACCCGCTCGCGGCTGATGGCCCCGCTGTCCGGACAGGGCGGCATGGCCCTGCTAGGCCTCGACGTGGCGGCCACCGAGGCGCTGATCGCCGATTATCCGCAGGTCACGTTGGGGATATACAACTCGCCGCGGCAAACCGTGATCGCCGGACCGACCCAGCAGATCGACGCCCTTATCGATCAGGTTCGTGCCCAGAACCGCTTTGCCAGCCGGGTCAATATCGAAGTGGCACCGCATAATCCGGCCATGGATGCGCTGCAGCCGGCGATGCGCTCGGAGCTGGCCGATCTGACCCCGCGGCCACCGACGATTCCGATTATCTCCACCACCTACGAAAGCCCGGACATTCGCCCGGTTTTCGATGCCGAACACTGGGCCACCAACATGCGCAACCCGGTGCGTTTCCAGCAGGCCATCAGCGCCGCCGGAGCCGATCACCACACCTTCGTCGAGATCAGCGCACACCCGCTGTTGACCCAGGCCATTACCGACACCCTGGAGAGCGCGCACCACGACAGCAAGTACTTGAGTATTGGCACCCTGCAACGCGATACCGACGACACCATCACCTTCCGCACCAACCTGTACACCGCCGGCACCACCCGCCCACCGCAGACCCCCCACCCGCCCGAGCCACACCCCACCATCCCCAGCACCCCCTGGCAGCACGCCCAGCACTGGATCAGCACCGCGCATGCGAGCGCCGCGGCGCTGGAATATCCGGGCCGCAACGGGGTTGCGGTGCGCGGCCAATCGAGATCCGAGCACGGCGGGGATGCCCTCGACGACTGGTGCTATCAGCTGGCGTGGCCGATCCGCCCGGCGCCCAGCGCCGACACACCAAGCACCGCCACGTGGTTGGTGGTGGCAGACGCCGAACTCGCCGACGAAATGGACCGAGTCGCGGATGCTCGGGTAAGCCGCCTCGCACCGACGGCACTCGTCGAGGACGACGATCCGGCCGCGCTGCTCGACGCGCTGCCCGATGTGGATACGGTGCTCTACGCACCGCCCGCCTGCGCCGATCTCCTCGATGTCGGCGCGTCCTACCAGGTATTCCATGCGTTGCGCAGGCTTGCTGCCGCGATGGTCGCGAGCGGTGCACCGCGGAAGCTGTTCGTGCTAACGCGAAATGCCCAACCCGTTACGGAAGGGGATCGAGCCAACCCCAGCCACGCGGTGTTGTGGGGACTGGGTCGCTCACTGGCCCTAGAACATCCTGAAATCTGGGGTGGGGTGCTCGATCTCGACGAATCGATGCCCGCCGCGCTGGCCGCACGGTACGTGCTGAGCGAGGCCGCCAGCACAGACGGGGAAGACCAGGTCATCTACCGCTCGGGTGTGCGCCGTGCGCCCCGGCTGCAGAGATGGACCGCACCTGCGCCGCCGCCGGTCACGCTCAGTGGTGACACCAGCCACCTCGTCATCGGGGCCACCGGAAATATCGGACCGCATCTGATCCGTCAACTCGCCGATATTGGGGCAAAGACGATCGTCACGGTGTCCCGCACTCCCGGGACGCGGCTGGCGGAGCTGGCCGAAAGCCTCGAGGCAACGGGGACGAACCTCATCCAGGTTGCCGCGGATGCGACCGACCCGGTTGCGATGACCGCGCTGTTCGACCGGTTCGGGGTGGACCTGCCACCGCTGGAGGGAATCTACTTGGCGGCCTTTGCCGGCCAGCCGGTGTTACTCAGGGACATGACCGACGATGACGTGACCGCGATGTTCCGGCCGAAACTGGACGCGGCAGCGCTGCTGCACCGGTTGTCGCTGAAACACCCGGTGCAGCACTTTGTTTCGTTCTCCTCGATCTCGGGTCTGGTCGGTTCGCGGTGGCTGGCTCACTACACGGCGACCAGCGCCTTCCTGGACACCCTGGGCTACGCCCGGCGGCTGATGGGGCTGCCGGCCACCGTCGTCGCCTGGGGATTGTGGAAGTCCCTGGCCGACACGCAGCAGGATGCCAGCCAGGTGAGCGCCGAATCCGGACTCCAACCCATGGCTGACGAAGTAGCAATCAGCGCATTGCCATCGGCAATGAGTCGGGACGCCGTGCACTCTGTTGTGGTGGCAGCGGATTGGCAACTGCTGGCCGCCGCATACCGGACCCGCGGGGCACTTCGCATCGTCGACGACCTGCTGCCCGCGCCGGGCGACGCACCGATGCCCGAAAGTGAGTTCCGCAAGGCGCTGCGCGAGTGCCAGCCGGAACGACGCCACGACATGTTGTTCGACCAGGTCGGCGCCCTAGCCGCCAAGGTGATGGGAATACCCGCTACCAACACGCTCGATCCGTCGGCCGGCTTCTTCCAACTCGGGATGGACTCGCTGATGAGTGTGACGCTGCAGCGGGCGTTGTCGGAAAGCCTCGGCGAGCACCTCCCGGCGTCTGTGGTCTTCGACTACCCGACCGTTTACAGCCTCACCGACTACCTAGCCACCACCCTGCCCGAGCTCTCCGAGGCAACAAGAGACACAACAGAATCCATCGATGGCTACGACGAACTCACCGAAGCCGAATTGTTGGAACAACTTTCGGAAAGGCTAAGAGGGACGCAATGACCGCCGCGACACCGGATCGCCGGGCGATCATCACCGAGGCGCTGCACAAGATCGATGACCTCACGGCGCGCCTGGAAATCGCCGAAAAGTCCAGCACCGAACCGATCGCCGTGATCGGCATGGGGTGCCGGTTCCCGGGCGAGGTCAACAACCCGGAACAGTTCTGGGATTTGTTGTGCGCCGGCCGAAGCGGCATAGTCCGGGTTCCCCCCCAACGGTGGGATGCCGACGCCTACTACACGGACGATCACACCGTGCCCGGCACCATATGCAGCACCGAAGGCGGCTTTCTCACCGGCTGGCAGCCGGACGAGTTCGACGCCGAGTTCTTCTCGATCTCCCCGCGCGAGGCAGCGGCGATGGACCCGCAACAGCGGTTGTTGATCGAAGTTGCCTGGGAAGCGCTAGAGGACGCGGGTGTGCAGCCGCACACCATTGGCGGTACCCAAACCTCGGTATTCGTCGGCGTCACCGCCTACGACTACATGCTCACGCTGGCGGGCCGGTTGCGACCCGAAGACCTCGATGCCTACATCCCCACCGGAAACTCGGCGAACTTCGCCGCGGGACGGCTGGCCTACATCCTCGGGGCTCGCGGCCCCGCAGTGGTCATCGATACGGCCTGCTCGTCGTCGTTGGTGGCGGTGCACCTGGCATGTCAGAGCCTGCGCCAGCGGGAAAGCGACACGGCGTTGGTCGGTGGCACCAACCTGCTGCTCAGCCCGGGACCGAGCATCGCGTGCTCGCGTTGGGGAATGTTGTCGCCGGAGGGGCAGTGCAAGACCTTCGATGTGTCCGCCGATGGGTATGTGCGCGGCGAGGGCGCCGGCGTCGTGGTGCTCAAGCGGTTGGACGACGCGGTGCGCGATGGCAACCGCATCCTTGCCGTGGTGCGCGGTTCGGCGGTCAACCAGGACGGTGCCAGCAGCGGCGTGACCGTTCCCAACGGGCCGGCGCAGCAGGCGTTGCTACGCAACGCGTTGACGTCGTCGAAATTGGCGGCCGCCGATATCGACTATGTCGAGGCCCACGGGACGGGTACTCCGCTGGGCGACCCGATCGAACTCGATTCCCTGAGCAAGGTTTTCAGCGACCGGGAGAGCTCGCCTTCGTTGGTGATCGGGTCGGTGAAGACCAATCTCGGTCACCTGGAAGCGGCGGCGGGTGTCGCCGGGCTGATGAAGGCCGTGCTCGCCGTGCGGAACGGCTACATTCCGCGGCACCTCAACTTCCACCAGTTGACAACGCATGCAAGTGAGGCCGCATCCCGGCTGACCATAGCGGCCGAAGGTATGGCCTGGCCGAGCACCGGCCGGCCTCGCCGGGCCGGGGTGTCGTCGTTCGGCGTCAGTGGGACGAATGCTCATGTGGTGATCGAGCAGGCACCCGACCAAACCCTCGCGAGCAGACGCGGAATCGCACGCGGCGGGGCCGCGGAATGCGATTCCGCGTCTGCTCGCGAGCGGGAGCCGGTGTCCACGCTGGTGGTGTTCGGCAAGACGCCGCAGCGGGTGACGGCGACGGCATCGGTGCTGGCCGATTGGATGGAAGGCCCGGGCGCCCAGGTGCCGCTGGCCGAGGTCGCGCACACCCTCAACCATCACCGCGCCCGGCAGACCAGGTTCGGCACGGTGGCGGCAGTCGACCGGAGCCAAGCGGTGGCGGGGTTGCGCGCGCTGGCCACTGGTCAATCCGCACCCGGCGTGGTGGCCCCCCGGGAAGGCGCCATCGGCGCGGGCACGGTGTTCGTCTACTCGGGACGCGGATCACAGTGGGCCGGAATGGGTCGCCAACTGCTGGCCGACGAGCCGGCGTTCGCTGAAGCCATCGCCGAACTGGAGCCGGATTTCGTTGCTGAAGCCGGCTTTTCGCTGCACGACGTGATCGCGGGCGGCAAGGAGCTCGTCGGCATCGAACAGATCCAGCTGGGCCTGATCGGGATGCAACTGGCGCTGACCGCGTTGTGGCGTTCCTACGGCGTGACACCCGACGCGGTGATAGGCCACTCGATGGGCGAAGTGGCCGCCGCGGTCGTTTCCGGAGCGCTGACCCCTGCCCAGGGACTGCGGGTGACCGCGACCCGGTCGAGGCTGATGGCGCCGTTGTCCGGGCAGGGCACGATGGCGTTGCTCGAACTCGACGCCGCCGCCACCGAGGCGTTGATCGCCGAGTACCCGCAGGTGACCCTGGGGATCTATGCCTCTCCTCGCCAAACCGTGATCGCCGGGCCCACCCAGCAGATCGAAGAGCTCATCGACAAGGTGCGCCAGCAGAACGGCTTCGCCAACCGCGTCAACATCGAGGTGGCCCCGCATAACCCGGCCATGGATGCATTGCAACCTCTAATGCGTTCGGAATTGGCCGATCTCACCCCGCGGCCACCGACCATCCCGATCATCTCCACCACCTACGAAAACCTGGCCACTCGCCCGGCTTTCGACGCCGAGCACTGGGCCACCAACATGCGCAACCCGGTGCGCTTCCAGCAGGCCATCGCGCACGCCGGTAGCGGCGCCGGCGGCGACTACCACACCTTTATCGAGATCAGCGCGCACCCGCTGTTGACCCACTCGATCAGCGACACCCTGCGCAGCACCCACGACACCGAAGACTTTTTGAGCATCGGCACCCTGCAGCGCGACGCTCACGACACCCTTACCTTCCACACGAACCTCAACACGACGCACACCACCCGCCCACCGCAAACCCCCCATCCGCCCGAACCACACTCCGTGCTGCCCACCACCCCGTGGCAGCACACCCGCCACTGGATCAGCGCCACGTCGGCCGCGTACCACAGGGCGGACACCCACCCGCTGCTCGGCGTCGGTGTCACCGACCCCACCAATGGCACCCGGGTGTGGGAAAGCGAGCTCGCCCCGGATTTGCTGTGGCTCTCCGATCACGTCATCGACGATCTCTGCGTTCTGCCCGGTGCGGCCTACGCCGAGATCGCGCTGGCGGCGGCGACGGACGCGTTCCGCCCCGTCGAGCGAGGCGAGCAGGATCACCCCTGGATGATCAGCGAGCTTGACCTTCGTCAGATATTGCACGTGACCGAAGGCACCATTCTTGTCACCACGCTCACCGGCGACGAGCAGCGATGCCAGGTGGAAATACGCACCCGCAGCGGAAGTTCGGGATGGACCACCCACGCCACCGCCACCGTTGCGCGCGCACAGACTTCAGATCAGCTGCCGGAGCACGAGGCACCGCACCCCCAGGGGCCCGAGGTGACCCCGGCCGACCTCGCGGACGAATTGGACCCCGACGACCTGTACCAGCGGCTGCGCGGCGCCGGCCAGCAGCACGGACCGGCGTTTCAGGGCATCGTCGGGCTCGCCGTCACGCAATCCGGCGCTGCCCGCGCCGACGTGAAGCTACCGTCTTCGGCCCGGACGGGTTCCCGCGACTTCCTACTGCACCCGGTGATGATGGATATCGCGTTGCAGACATTGGGTGCCACCCGGATGGCGACCGACCTGGCCGGCGGGCAGACATCTTCGCGTTCGACGATCGTGGTGCCAGTGCGTTACGCGGGCGTGCACGTGCACGGCGATATCACCCGCGGTGTCTGTGCCGTCGGCTCGCTGACCGCAACCGACGACCGGCTGGTCGGCGAAGTCGTTCTGACCGATCCGGATGGTCAGCCGCTGCTGGTCATCGATGAGGTCGAGATGGCAGTGCTCGGGTCCGGCGGCGGCGCAACCGAACTCACCAGTCGCCTATTCACGTTGGAGTGGGAGCCGGCGCCGCTGGACAAGGTGGCCGACGCCGCTGGTGGCCTGTTGTTGGTCGGTGACCTCGCCGCTGGCGACCCGCTGCCGTCCGCTTTGGAGTCGTCGCTGCGCGCCCGCCTGAGCGAAACTGAAGCCGAAGTCGAAGTGGTCTCTGCGCATGACGAAGCGAAGCTGCGCGCGGCGATCACCCGCGTCGGCTGGGACGGCATCGTCGTGGTCTGCCCGCCTCGCGCGAGCGATGAAGCGTTGCCGGAACAGACGCAACTGGAGTTGGCGCAGGCGCGCACGCTGCTGATCGCCGGCGTGGTCGAGACGGTGACTCGAATGGGCGCCCGGAAGAGCCCGCGGCTGTGGATCGTCACCCGTGGCGCTCAGCAGCTCGATCCCACTGAATCAGTCACGTTGGCACAGACCGGGTTACGTGGAATCGCAAGGGTGCTGACGTTCGAGCACTCGGAACTGAGGGCCACGCTCGTCGACATCGAACCCGAGGGCACCCGCTCACTTGCCGCGCTGACCGAGGAGCTGCTCGCCGGTTCGGACGCCGACGAGGTCGCCTACCGCGACGGACAACGCTATGTCGACCGGTTGGTGCCCGCACCTACGACACCGAAGGGTGAACTCGCCGCCGAATCCCGCCGCAAGGTGGTGAACCTGGACGACTCGGGCGTTTCGCTCGGGGCAGCTGTCCAACTGCAGATCGATCAACCTGGACGACTGGACGCCCTAACCATCCACGAGGTGAAACGGGGCAAACCGCAGGGCGATCAGGTCGAGGTTCGTGTCGTCGCCGCGGGCCTCAACTTCAGTGACGTGCTCAAGGCGATGGGGGTCTATCCGGGACTGGACGGTGCCGCGCCGGTGATCGGCGGGGAGTGTGTCGGCTATGTGACCGCCATCGGCGACGAGGTTGACAGCGTCGAGGTCGGCCAGCGCGTTATCGCCTTCGGTCCCGGCACATTCGGGACGCACTTGGGCACCATCGCCGATCTCGTCGTCCCCATCCCCGACGCGCTGCCCGATCACGAGGCGGCCACGTTCGGCGTCGCGTATCTCACCGCCTGGCACTCGCTGTGCGAGGTCGGTCGCCTGTCCCCCGGCGAACGCGTGCTTATCCATTCCGCCACCGGCGGTGTTGGAATGGCGGCGGTTTCGATCGCGAAGATGGTCGGCGCCCGGATCTACACAACGGCCGGATCGGATGCCAAACGGGAAATGCTGTCCGGACTCGGTGTCGAGTACGTCGGCGATTCCCGAAGTGTCGACTTCGCCGACGAGATCCTCGAGCTGACGGACGGCTACGGTGTGGACGTCATTCTCAATTCACTGGCGGGCGAAGCGATTCAGCGCGGCGTGCAGATCCTGGCGCCCGGCGGCCGGTTCATCGAACTGGGTAAGAAGGACGTTTACGCCGATGCCAGCTTGGGATTGGCCGCGCTGGCGAAGAGCGCGTCCTTCTCCGTCGTCGACCTCGACCTGAATCTCAAACTGCAGCCGGCGAAGTACCGCCAACTCCTGCAACACATCCTGCAGCAGGTAGCGGATGGCAAAGTAGAGGTCCTCCCCGTCACCGAGTTCAGCCTGCACGACGCGGCCGACGCATTCCGGCTCATGGCCTCCGGTAAGCACACCGGCAAGATCGTCATCTCGATACCGGCCGCTGGGGCCGCGCACACCAGCATCGAGGCGATCGCGGCTCCGCCCCCGCGTCCACTGGTCACCAGCGACGGTGGCTACCTCATCGTCGGCGGCATGGGCGGTCTCGGTTTCGTCGCCGCGAAGTGGCTGGCCGAACAAGGCGCGGGATTGATTGTCCTCAACGGACGTTCGGCTCCCAGCCACGAAGTTGCAGCCGCTATCGCGGAGCTGAATGCCTCGGGCAGCCGGATCGACGTGATTACCGGCGACATCACTGAGCCAGATACCGCCGAGCGGCTGGTGCAGGCGGTCGAAGACGCCGGCTTCCGGCTGGCCGGGGTCCTACACAGCGCCATGGTTCTCGCCGACGAGATCGTGCTGAATATGACGGATTCCGCCGCCAGGCGGGTGTTCGCCCCGAAGGTCACCGGCAGCTGGCGGCTTCATCAGGCCACCGCCGCGCGAGACGTCGACTGGTGGCTGACCTTCTCCTCGGCCGCAGCACTTCTCGGCACGCCCGGGCAAGGCGCGTACGCCGCCGCCAACTCATGGGTCGACGGCCTCGTCGCCTATCGGCGCTCGGCCGGACTTCCCGCGGTCGGGATCAACTGGGGCCCTTGGGCCGAGGTCGGACGTGCCCAGTTCTTCAAAGATCTCGGCGTCGAGATGATCACCGCCGAGCAGGGGCTGGCCGCGATGCAGACGGTGCTCGCCGCCGATCGCGGGCGCACCGGTGTCTTCAGCCTGGACGCTCGGCAGTGGTTCCAATCGTTCCCAGCTGTGGCGGGATCCTCGCTGTTCGCGAAGCTGCACGATGCGGCGGCCCGCGATGCCGGGGAGCGGCGCGGGGGCGGCGCGATTCGAGCGCAGCTGGACGCCCTCGACCCGGCCGAACGCCCGGGCCGCCTCGCGTCCGCGATCGCCGACGAGATCCGCGCGGTGCTGCGCTCGAGCGACCCCATCGATCACAACCGGCCGCTGGAAACGCTTGGCCTCGACTCGCTGATGGGCCTCGAGTTGCGAAACCGACTGGAGACGAGCCTGGGCATCACGCTGCCGGTCGCGCTGGTCTGGGCGTACCCAACGATCAGCGATCTCGCGCTAGCCCTGTGCGAACGAATGGACTATCCGCTGCCGGCCGCTGAGCAGGAGCCTTCCGACGCGGAACCCGAATTGTCAGACGAGGAAATGGACCTGCTCTCCGATCTCGTCGACGCCAGCGAGCTGGAAGCCGCGACGAGAGGCGAGTCATGACAAGTCTGGCAGAGCGCGCGGCGCAACTATCGCCGAACGCGCGAGCGGCCCTGGCGCGCGAGCTGGTCCGTGCGGGCACGGCCTTCCCGACCGATATCGCGGAGCCGGTGGCGGTGGTGGGCATCGGTTGCCGTTTCCCGGGGAATGTGACTGGGCCGGACAGCTTTTGGCAGGTGCTGGTTGACGGCGTGGACACGATCGGCGAGGTGCCGCCGGATCGGTGGGACGCCGACGCGTACTACGACCCCGACCCGTCGGCCTCCGGGCGGATGACAACGAAATGGGGCGGTTTCGTCCCCGACGTCGACGCATTCGACGCTGACTTCTTCGGAATCACGCCGCGCGAAGCCGTGGCGATGGATCCGCAGCACCGGATGCTGCTCGAAGTTGCCTGGGAAGCGCTAGAACACGCCGGCATTCCACCGGATTCCTTGAGCGGCACCCGAACCGGCGTGATGATGGGGCTTTCGTCGTGGGACTACACGATCGTCAACATTGAGCGTAGAGCCGACGTCGACGCGTATCTGAGCACCGGAACCCCACACTGCGCGGCGGTGGGACGGATCTCGTATCTGTTGGGGCTGCGTGGTCCGGCCGTCGCCGTGGACACCGCGTGTTCGTCGTCGTTGGTAGCGATCCACCTGGCGTGCCAGAGCCTACGGCTGCGGGAGACCGACGTGGCACTGGCCGGCGGTGTGCAGCTCACCTTGTCGCCATTCACCGCCATCGCGCTGTCCAAGTGGTCGGCGCTGTCGCCGACGGGGCGATGCAATAGCTTCGACGCCAACGCGGATGGATTCGTGCGTGGCGAGGGCGCCGGAGTGGTGGTGCTCAAGCGATTGGCCGACGCGCTCCGCGACAACGATCGGGTACTCGCGGTGGTCCGGGGCTCGGCGGCCAACCAAGACGGTCGGTCCAACGGTATGACCGCACCCAACGCGCTAGCCCAGCGCGACGTGATCACCACCGCCCTACGGCTCGCAGATGTCACCCCGGACACCGTGAACTATGTCGAAACACACGGCACTGGAACGATATTGGGCGACCCCATCGAGTTCGAGTCACTGGCGGCGACATACGGCCTTAGTAAAGGCGAGAGCGAAGGCTCGTGCGCTTTGGGGTCGGTCAAGACCAATATCGGCCACTTGGAGGCGGCCGCGGGTGTGGCCGGATTCATCAAGGCGGTGCTGGCGGTCGAGCGGGGAGACATCCCGCGCAATCTGCACTTCACCCGGTGGAACCCAGCCATCGACGCATCGGCCACCCGTCTGTTCGTGCCCACCGAGAGCGGCCCGTGGCCTGCGGCCGCCGGCCCGCGCAGAGCGGCGGTGTCGTCGTTCGGGCTCAGTGGGACCAACGCGCATGTGGTGATCGAGCAGGCGCCGGACACCGGAGATAAGGGCGTGCCGAGGCCCATTGGGACGCCGCACGTTTCGGCCCTCGTTGTGTCGGGCAAGACGGCCGAGCGGGTGGCGTCGCTGGCTGGGGTGTTGGCCGATTGGATGGCGGGGCCGGGCGCGGCCGCGCCGCTCGCCGATGTGGCACACACGTTGAACCGGCACCGGGCCCGGCACGCGACGTTCGCCACCGTCGTCGCGCGTGACCGTGCGGAGGCGGTCACGGGTTTGCGGGCGCTGGCGGCGGGCCAGCCATGCGTCGGGGTGGTGGCTTGCGATCAGCACGCCGGTGGGCCGGGCCGGGTATTTGTGTATTCGGGTCAGGGCTCGCAGTGGGCCGGGATGGGCCGACAGTTGCTGGCCGATGAGCCGGCGTTCGCCAAGGCGGTTGCCGAGCTGGAGCCGATATTCGTCGCCCAGGTTGGCTATTCGCTGCAACAGACACTTCTCGACGGCGACGAGGTGGTGGGCATCGACCGCATCCAGCCCATGCTGGTTGGGATGCAGTTGGCGCTGACCGAGTTGTGGCGCTCCTACGGCGTGACACCGGATGCCGTGATCGGGCATTCGATGGGTGAGGTTGCTGCGGCCGTGGTGGCCGGCGCATTGACGCCCGAGCAGGGCTTGCGGGTGATCGCCACCCGGTCGCGGCTGATGGCCCGGCTATCCGGGCAGGGCGCGATGGCGCTGCTCGAGATGGACGCCGATGCCGTCGAGTCGCTGATCGCCGACTACCCGCAGGTGACGTTGGCGGTGTACGCGTCGCCGCGTCAGTCGGTGATTGCCGGGCCGCCGGAGGCGGTGGACGCGGTCATCTCGGTGGTGGCGGCGCAGAATCGGTTGGCGCGGCGCGTCGACGTCGACGTGGCGTCGCATCATCCGATCATCGATCCCGTTCTGCCCGAATTGCGTAGCGCGCTGGCGGATTTGACGCCGCAACCGCCGAGCATCCCGATCATCACCACCACTGAACCCCACACCGAAGAGCACCCGCGGCCGGTGATGGATGCCGACTACTGGGCGGCCAACCTGCGCAACCCGGTGCGCTTCCGCCAGGCCGTCGCTCATGCCATGAGCGGCGCCGGTGGCCACGCCCCCCACGCCTTCATTGAGATCAGCCCGCATCCGGTGCTCACCCACGCCATCACGGACAGCCTGGATCCGGACGGCAGCCAGCACGCCACCCCCATCGTCACGGCGGCGATGAACCGCGACCACGACCAGACCCTGTACTTCCACACCCAACTGGCCGCGGTCGGGGCGACCACTCCGGACACCTCCAACGGTCGCCTCGTGGACCTGCCACCCACACCGTGGCACCGTCGGGGATTCTGGGTCGCGGATCGGTCGGCGATGGCGGACCTGGCGGCTAGCCACCCGCTGCTTGGTGCGCACATCGAGATGCCGTCCGGCGGGAACCATGTCTGGCAGGCCGATGTCGGAACCGACGTATGCCCCTGGCTCGCCGACCACAAGGTGTTCGGTCAGCCCATCATGCCGGCGGCGGGGTTTGCCGAGATCGCTTTGGCGGCGGCCAGCGAAGCGCTCGGCCAACCCGCTGACGCCGCTAAGGCCGACATCGCGATCAATCAGTTCGAAGTGGAGCAGATGCTTCCCCTCGACGACCACACCCGGCTGACGACACAGTTGATTCGCAACGGCGACAGCAAGATTCGGGTCGAGATCTATTCCCGCTCGTCGAGCGGTCACTTCACTCGGCACGCTACCGCCGAGGTGGAACAAGCACCGCGCGATGGTGCACGCACGTACGCCGAGGCGGTTGGTTGCGCGGACGCAACCGTATCGCCGGCCGATTTCTACGCCGTGCTACGCCAGACCGGTCAACACCACGGTCCCGCGTTCGCGGCGTTGACCCGAATTACGCGGCTACCCGACGGTTGGGCGGAAACCGAGATCACCGTTCCCGACGAGGCTCCCCGGCATCGGCGGTACCGACTTCACCCTGTCGTGCTGGACGCGGCGCTGCAGAGCGTCGGTGCCGCCATACCAGATGACGAGGTCGCGGCGTCAGCGGAAGTCAGCTACCTTCCGGTGTCGTTCGGAAAGATCCGGGTGTACCGCGACATCGGTCGACACGTCAGGTGTCGCGCGCACCTGACCAACCTCGACGGCGGCGCCGGCAAGCTGGGCAGGATCGCCCTGATCGACGATGCCGGGCAGGTAGCCGCCGAGGTGGATGGCATCTACCTGCGACGCGTCGAACGCCGTGCGGTGCCACTGCCGCTGGCGCAGAAGATCTTCGATACCGAATGGACCGAAAGCCCGATCGCGACCGACGCGGCTTCGGAGCCGGCCACCGACGCGGCGCGGGGAAGTTGGCTGATACTTGCCGGCGCGGCTGTGGCTGCGCCGGCCGGGGCCCAGGCCAAATCCATGGCGGACGAATTCGTCGAACGGTGGCGCTCGCCGATGCGACGGGTGCACACCGCCAATCTCGACGACGAATCGGCGGTGCTCGCCGCATTCGCGGAAACGGCGGGCGATCCGGAGCACCCACCCGCTGGCGTGGTCGTCTTCGTCGGCGACGCCTCGACCGGCCTGGACGACGGACTGGTGGCGGCGCGCGAGACCGTGTGGTCGATCACGACCGTCATCCGTGCCGTCGTCGGCACCTGGCACGGTCGATCGCCACGGCTGTGGCTGGTCACCCGGGGCGGCCTTTCCGTTCACGATGACGAGCCCGTGTCCCCCGCGACGGCCGCCTTGAAGGGCCTGGTGCGAGTCCTGGCGTTCGAGCATCCGGACCTGCGCGCCACCCTGCTCGATCTGGATGTCACGCAAGACCCGCTGACCGCGCTGACCGCGGAATTGCACAATGGCTCTGCTGGGTCCGGTGGCGATGACGTGATCGCGCGGCGGGGTGAACGCAGATTCGTCGAACGGCTGTCTCGGGCCACTCTCGATGTGCGCAAGGAACATCCGGTGGTGCGCAAGGGCGCGTCGTACGTCGTCACCGGTGGTCTCGGCGGTCTCGGACTGGTCGTCGCCCGCTGGCTGGTGGACCGCGGAGCCGGCCGCGTGGTACTGGGCGGCCGCAGCGAGCCCACCGACGAGCAGCGCAAAGTCCTGACCGAATTGGAAGCCCGCGCCGAAATCGTGGTTGTCCGCGGCGATGTGGCATCGCCGGGCGTGGCCGAAAGCCTCATCGAGGCGGCCGGCCTTGGGG
Source organism: Mycobacterium decipiens (assembly GCF_963853665.1). Classification (NCBI taxonomy): domain Bacteria; kingdom Bacillati; phylum Actinomycetota; class Actinomycetes; order Mycobacteriales; family Mycobacteriaceae; genus Mycobacterium; species Mycobacterium decipiens. The sequence continues at coordinate 1,638,346 of NZ_OY970459.1, read as the reverse complement.
GCCGCGAGTTGCGCGGTGTCGTCCACGCCGCGGCAGTCATCGAAGACAGCCTGGTGTTCACCATGACCAGAGAAAATCTGGAGCGGGTGTGGGCTCCCAAGGCCGCCGGAGCGCTGCGCATGCACCACGCCAGCGCCAACTGCGAGCTCGACTGGTGGCTCGGATTCTCCTCTGTCGCTTCATTATTGGGCTCCCCCGGGCAAGCGGCGTATGCATGCGCCAGCGGGTGGCTCGATGGCTTGGTGGCGTGGCGCAGGGCGTCCGGTCTGCCGGCAGCGGCGATCAACTGGGGGCCGTGGTCGGAGGTGGGCGTCGCCCAGGCCCTGGTGGGCAGTGTTCTCGACACGATCACTCCCGCGGAGGGCATCGAAGCTCTCGACTCGCTGCTGGCCGCGGGCCGATGCAGCACCGGTGTCGCCCGGCTGCGCGCCGACCGGGCGCTGGTCGCATTCCCGGAGATCCGCGGCATCGGCTATTTCACCCGGGTGGTCGACGAGCTTGACACGGTGGGCGACCTCGGCGATTGGGGCGGTCCGGACGCGCTTGCCGACCTCGATCCGGCGGAGGCTCGGCGCGCGGTGACCGAGCGGATGTGTGCACGCATCGCGGCGGTGATGGGCTACACTGACCGATCGACTGTCGATACCGCGGTGCCCTTGGATAAGCCCCTGACCGAGCTCGGGCTGGACTCCTTGATGGCGGTGCGGATCCGCAATGGCGCGCGAGCGGACTTTGGCGTGGAGCCGCCGGTGGCACTCATATTGCAGGGCGCGTCCCTGCACGACCTGACAGCCGACCTGATGCGCCAACTCGGGCTCTCGAGCCCCGATGAGGCGGTCGAAAACACTGAAATTGTTCGCGACCGGGCGCAGCAACGCGCGGCGGCACGACATGGAGCCGCGATGCGGCGGCGAGGAAAACCTGGAGTACAGGGAGGACAAGACCTGTGAGCACCCCCGACAACGCGATCGCGGTGGTCGGCATGGCCGGCAAGTTCCCGGGCGCCAACGATGTGTCGGCGTTCTGGAGCAATCTTCGGCGCGGCAAGGAGTCGATCGTCACCCTGTCCGAAGAGGAGCTGCGCGACGCCGGGGTCAGCGAGAAGACACTGGCTGATCCGGCGTATGTGCGTCGTGCACCGCTGCTCGACGGGATCGACGAGTTCGACGCCGACTTCTTCGGGTTCCCGCCGCTGGCCGCGCAGGTGCTGGACCCACAACACCGGTTGTTCCTGCAGTGCGCGTGGCATGCGCTCGAGGACGCGGGCTGTGACCCCGCGCGGTTCGACGGCTCGATCGGCGTATACGGAACCAGCTCTCCCAGCGGCTATCTCCTGCACAACCTGCTGTCGCACCGCGACCCGAACGCCGTTTTGGCCGAGGGACTCAACTTCGACCAGTTCAGCCTGTTCCTGCAGAACGACAAGGACTTTCTGGCAACGCGGATATCGCACGCATTCAACCTGCGGGGCCCGAGCATCGCGGTCCAAACCGCGTGCTCGTCGTCGCTGGTCGCGGTTCACCTGGCCTGCCTAAGCCTGCTGTCCGGTGAATGCGACATGGCGCTGGCCGGTGGGTCGTCGCTGTGCATCCCGCACCGCGTCGGATATTTCACCTCACCGGGATCGATGGTGTCGGCGGTCGGCCACTGCCGGCCCTTCGACGTGCGAGCCGACGGCACGGTGTTCGGCAGCGGCGTCGCGATGGTTGCCCTCAAACCGTTGCAGGCCGCCATCGACGCCGGGGACCGCATCCACGCCGTCATCCGCGGATCGGCGATCAACAACGACGGATCGGCGAAGATGGGCTATGCGGCGCCCAATCCGGCCGCCCAAGCCGACGTCATCGCGGAAGCCCATGCGGTGGCCGGCATCGATTCGTCGACCGTGAGCTATGTCGAGACCCACGGAACCGGCACCCCGCTCGGTGACCCCATCGAAATCCAAGGGCTGAAAACAGCGTTCGAGGTGTCTCAAACGACCCGTACAACCCCTTGCGTGCTGGGGTCGGTCAAGTCGAACATCGGTCACCTGGAAGTCGCCGCCGGAATCGCGGGCCTGATCAAAACGATCCTGTGCCTGAAGCACCAGGCGATCCCGGCGACGCTGCACTACACCAGTCCGAACCCGGAACTGCGGCTGGACCAGAGTCCATTCGTCGTGCAAAGCCGCTACGGCCCATGGGAGTCCGACGGTGTGCGTCGGGCCGGGGTGAGCTCCTTCGGAGTCGGCGGTACCAACGCGCACGTCGTCCTGGAAGAGGCGCCGGCGCCGGAACCGGCGGTTCCGGCGCATACCGAGCCGGCCCGCCCCCAGGTGCTGCTGCTGTCGGCAAAAACCGAGGCGGCGCTTGGCCAGGCGCGGTCCGCCCTGGCCACCGCGCTAGAAGGGACAGACGGCCCGGAGCTGTCCGACGTCGCCTATACGCTCGTCCGGCGCCGCAAGCACAACGTCACGATGGCGGCCGTCGTGCACGACCGCGAGCATGCGGCCACGGTGCTGCGGGCGGCCGAGCACGACAATGTGTTTATCGGCGAGTCCGCCCCCGATGGTGAGCGCGGTGATGCCAGCGCTCCCACCTCGGACCGCGTCGTCTTCCTGTTTCCCGGGCAGGGCGCTCAGCACATCGGAATGGCCAAGGGGCTCTACGACACCGAACCCGTCTTCGCCCAGCACTTCGACACCTGCGCCGCGGGGTTCCGCGAAGAGATGGGTCCCGAACTGGACCTAGACTTGCACTCCGCGATATTCGACGGGACCGCGGCGGATCTGGAGCGCATTGACCGTTCGCAGCCCGCGCTGTTCACGGTGGAATACGCGCTCGCGAAGTTGGTCGACACCTACGGCGTGCGCGCGGGGGCCTACATCGGCTACAGCACCGGCGAATACATCGCGGCGACCCTGGCCGGGGTATTCGACCTCGAGACGGCGATCAAGACGGTAGCGTTGCGTGCCCGTTTGATGCATGAGTCGCCGCCGGGCGCCATGGTCGCGGTGGCGCTGGGCCCCGATGACGTCGAGCAGTACCTTTCGCCGGGGGTCGAGCTGTCCGCGGTGAATGATCCCGGCAACTGCGTGGTCGCCGGGCCGAAGGACCAGATTCGCGCGTTCAGCCAACGCCTGGGCGAGGCCGGGATACCCGTTCGGCGGGTCCGCGCGACCCACGCGTTCCATTCCAGCTCGATGGATCCCATGCTTCCCGAATTCCAGGACTTCCTGTCCCAGCAGGAGTTGCGCGCTCCGCACACACCACTGCTGAGCAACCTCACCGGAACGTGGATGTCCGAGCAGCAGGTGAGGGACCCGGCCAGCTGGACGCGTCAGATCAGCTCCACGATCAGGTTCGCCGACGAACTCGACGTAGTGCTCTCGCAGCCGGGTCGAATCCTGGTCGAGGTCGGTCCCGGCGGCAGCCTGACCGGTTCGGCGATCCGGCACCCGAAGTGGTCCAGCGAGCACCGCACGGTTCGGCTCATGCGCCACCCGATTCAGAACGCCGATGACCGCGACACTTTCCTGCGCGCACTGGGTGAACTCTGGTCGGCCGGAATCGAGGTCGACTGGACGCCGCAGCGCCCGACTGCGCCCCACCTCGTTTCACTACCCGGTTATCCTTTTGTCCGCCAACGGCATTGGGTCGAAGCCAAGCACAATGCGTGGGTTCAGGGTCCCGCCGCGAGCAACGGTTCTCCGGCTGGTTCCAGGGCCGATGCCGGCGCCGTGGATGTGGCCCGCAACGGGGAGTCGCAGACCGAGGCCACGTTGCACCGCATCTGGTCACAGTGCCTGGGCATCGACTCGGTCGATCGGAGCGCCAATTTCTTTGACCTCGGCGGCGATTCGCTGATGGCGATCAGCATCGCGATGGCGGCGGCCAACGAGGGTCTGACCATCACCCCGCAGGATATGTACGAATACCCGACCTTGGCCTCCCTGACGGCCGCCGTCGATGCCTCGTTCGCGGTGAGCGGGTTGGCGAAACCCGCTGACGCCGCGGCGCGTCTGGCGGTTCTGCCGAACACCGCGCACTTCCTCGACCTGGGGCTGCGCGATCCTGGGCGGTGGCGGGTCCCGCTGATCCTGCGCCTGGACGCCAAGGTAGGGCTCGAGGACAGTCAAGCGGTGCTCACCGCGGTGGCCAATCACCACGAAGCCTTGCGTCTGCACCTTGTCGACCCCACCGAATTGGGGGCCGGAATGGCCGAGCAGCACATCGCGCCACCTGCAGAATTCAGCGGCCTCTCGACCCGGTCTCTTCCCGATGATGTGGCTGCCGGAAGCCCGGAGGAGCGGGCCGCGGTGTCCAATATCCTGGCCGAACTCATCGCCGATCGGGACTCTGCGAACGCGCCGCTGGCCGCCGTGCATATCACTGCCGGTCATGGCGGTCCGCAGTACCTCGGCCTGGCCGTGCACCAGACGGTGACCGACGACGCATCGCGCCAGATCCTGGGGACCGACCTCATCACCGCGTTCGGGCAACGGCTGGCAGGCGAGGAGATCACGCTGGAACCGGTCACCACCGGGTGGCGGGAATGGTCACTGCGCTGCGCGGCCCTCGCGACGCATCCCGCGGCGCTCGACACCCGCTCCTTCTGGATCGAGAATGCCAGCAAGGTGACCTTGCGGCTCGCCGACGGCCAGTCCGACGCACCCGACGCGGATGTCACGCAACCGCCCACCGCCGACGAGCTGACCAGGTTGTCGAGCACGCTAACCGCCGAGCAGACATCGGAGTTGGACGACGCCCGGCGCAGGTTCCGACGGTCGATTCAGGTGATCGTGCTGGCCGCGCTGGGCCGGACAATAGCCCAGACGATCGGTGACGGTGTCATCGCCGTAGGGCTCGAGGGCGAGGGCCGCTCGGTGCTGCGGCCGGACGTCGACCTGGGCCGGACGGTCGGCTGGTTCACGACGTACTACCCGGTTCCGCTGGCATGTGCGACCGGTCCGGGCGCGGCGGCGATTCAGCAGCTCGACGCCGTCCACAACACCCTTAGATCCGTTCCGCACTACGGAATTGGTTACGGGCTGCTGCGGTACCTGTACGCACCGACCGGACGTGTCCTGGGCGCGCAGCGCACACCCGACATCCACTTCCGGTATGCGGGCGTGATCCCCGAGGTGCCGTCCGTGGACGCGCCGGTACAGTTCGACTCCGACATGACGATTCCGGTGCGAGAACCGATCCCCGGGATGGGCCACGCCATCGAACTTCGGGCGTATCGGTCCGGCGGCTCGCTGCATCTCGATTGGTGGTATGACACCCGCCGGATCCCGGCCGCCACCGCGGACGAGCTGGCGCGGACCTTCCCGCTGGCCCTGCGCGAGCTAATCCAGGAGGCCATCGCGGCCGAGCACGACGAGAGCGAAGTGGTCGGGGAGCCCGAAGAGGGCGCTCTGGTGGACCTGTCGAGCCTGGATGCGGGCTGAGGAGGATCGGATGCACAACAACGACATGGCTGTGGTGGTTCGCGGGGTTCGCAAAACCTACGGCAAGGGCAAGATTGTGGCCCTGGACGACGTCAGCTTCGACGTTGGACGCGGCGAAGTGATCGGTTTGCTTGGCCCGAACGGGGCCGGCAAGACCACCATGGTCGACATCTTGTCGACGCTGACCCGGCCGGATCGAGGCTCGGCGACCGTCGCCGGCTACGACGTCGTTGCCGAGCCGGCCGGTGTGCGCCGTTCGATCATGGTCACCGGACAGCAGGTGGCCGTCGACGACGCGCTTTCCGGCGAGCAGAACCTGGTGTTGTTCGCCCGCCTGTACGGGCTGAGCAAGTCTGCGGCGCGCAAACGCGCGGCTGAACTGCTCGAGCAATTCAGCCTGGCGCACGCCGGGAAGCGGGCGGTGAGCACCTACTCCGGCGGGATGCGTCGACGGATAGACATCGCGTGCGGATTGGTGGTCCAACCCCAGGTGGCGTTCTTGGATGAGCCCACCACCGGGCTGGATCCGAGGAGCCGGCAAGCCATTTGGGATCTGGTTGCCAGCTTCAAGAAGCTCGGCATCGCGACGCTGTTGACCACGCAGTATCTCGAGGAAGCGGATGCGCTCAGCGACCGGATCATCTTGATCGATCACGGCAAGATCATCGCGGACGGCACCGCCAATGAGCTCAAGCACCGCGCCGGTAGCACATTCTGCGAAATCGTGCCGAAGGATCTGAAGGATCTGGACGCTATCGTCGCGGCGCTTGGTTCGCTGTTGCCCGAACAAAGCAGGGCCATACTGACACCCGAATCGGACCGGGTTACGATGCCGGCGCCAGACGGCACCCGCACGCTCATCGAGGCCGCGCGCCGGATCGACGAGGCGAATATCGAACTGGCCGATATTGCGCTCCGCCGGCCATCGCTCGACGACGTATTCCTTTCCATGACAGCGGATCCCAGCGAATCTCTGAGCCATCTGGCGTCGGCGGCGATGCGATGAGCGCCCCCGCCCTAAACCCGACGCCGGCCCCGACCTTCAAGCGGCTGAGCGCGGGTACGGCGAGCCCACGTCGCCCGTCCGCGCACCTGCAGTTGTGGGTGCTCTATCGGCGTTTCGTCGCGCCGGGTCTGCGCAACGGTGAACGAATCACCACCGTCGGCGCGCCGATAGTTTTCATGGTGGGTTTCTACATACCGTTTCACCTGCCGTGGAACCAGTTCGTGGGCAGCTCGGGCGTCGCCAGCAACATTGGGCAATACATCACGCCGCTGGTCGCCCTGCAGGCCGTGACGTTCGCCGCGATCGGGTCGGCGTTCCGAGCCGCAACCGATTCTCAGCTGGGCATCAATCGACGGTTCAGGTCTATGCCGATCGCCCAGTTGACGCCGCCGCTTGCCCGCGTGTGGGTCGCCGTGGACCGATGCACCACGTGTTTGGTGGTCTCGCTGATCTGCGGCCACGTGATCGGATTCCGCTTCCATCGCGGAACCCTCTATATTGTCGGCTTTTGTGTACTGGTGATCGTGATCGGGGCGTTGCTGTCTTTCGGCGCTGACCTGGTGGGCACCGCTAGCGGGAACCCGGACGCCATGCTGCCGCTGCTGACCTTGCCAGTTCTGATCTTCGGGCTGCTGTCTGTCGGTCTGATGCCACTAAAGTTGTTCCCGCATTGGATCCATCCCTTTGTCCGCAACCAACCAATCTCGCAGTTCGTGGAGGCGCTGCGCGCATTGGCCGGGGATACGACCAAGTCAGCGTTACCGGTGACCTGGCCTGTCATGGCCCCGACGTTGGCGTGGCTGTTCGGTTTCCTGGTGGTCCTGGTGGCCGCATCCATCCTCGTTCTCTCCAGACGGCAGTGATCCCTATGACAACTCAGCAAGTCGGGTTTGCACCCGTGCGTGGGCATTACCCGGACAACTCGATTCGACCGCTGGTTACCCAGACTCTGTTGCAGACTAAGCGGCTACTCACCCGGTGGGCGCGTGACTATGTCACCGTTACCGGAGCTGTCGTGCTACCGATTCTTTTCATGGTGGTGCTGAACATCGTGCTCGGTAACCTGGCCTACGTCGTAACCCACGACAGCGGGCTCTACAGCATCGTTCCGCTGATCGCGCTCGGCGCCGCGATCACCGGATCAACGTTCGTGGCTATCGACCTGATGCGTGAGCGCTCCATGGGCCTGCTTTCCCGACTGTGGGTGCTGCCCGTGCACCGGGCATCGGGCCTGATCTCTCGAATACTCGCAAACGCGATTCGGACACTTTTCACCACGCTCGTGATGCTGGGTACCGGGGTGGTACTGGGTTTCCGGTTCCGGCAGGGCTTGGTCGCGAGCCTGATGTGGCTGTGTGTTCCGGTGATACTTGGCATCGCAATCGCAGCGATCGTCACCACCGTGGCGCTCTATACGGCGCAAACGGTTGTGGTGGAAGGCGTTGAGCTGGTGCAAGCAATCGCGATCTTCTTCTCCACCGGTCTGGTACCGCTGGACTCATATCCAGGCTGGATTCAGCCGTTCGTCGCCCACCAGCCGGTGAGCTACGCCATCGCGGCGATGCGCGGATATGCGATGGGCGGTCCGGTGCTATCTCCGATGATCGGGATGCTGCTGTGGACCGCGGGCATTTGCGCCGCATGCGCCGTACCCCTGGCCATTGGCTATCGACGGGCCAGCACGCATTGACCCAGCATGCGGTGGCCCGGCATGCAGTGACCAGTTGGGAGTCTTGAGGTGTTTCCTGGATCGGTGATCCGAAAGCTGTCACACAGCGAGGAAGTCTTCGCGCAATACGAAGTTTTCACTTCCATGACGATCCAGCTGCGCGGTGTTGTCGATGTCGATGCGCTGTCGGACGCCTTCGACGCGCTCGTAGAAGCCCACCCGGTGTTGGCCAGTCACATTGAGCCAAACCCCGATGGTGGTTGGAACCTCGTTGCCGACGACCTGCTCCACGCCGGGATAAGTGTTGTCGACGGCAACAACGGGGCACCGTCGGGCGTTGGTGAGACACCCGCCGGAATTCGGCTCGATCAGAGCCTGTCCCTGCTGCATCTGCGGCTCACGCTCCGCGAGGGAGGGGCCGAGCTGACACTCTATATCCACCACAGCATGGCCGACGGTCACCATGGGGCCGTTCTCGTCGATGAGCTGTTCTCCCGCTACACCGACGCGGTGGCTACCGGTGACCCCGGTCCGATAACCCCGCAGCCCACGCCGCTGTCGATGGAGGCCGCGCTGGAACAGCGGGGTGTGAAGAAGCAAGGGCTGTCGGGAGCCGAGCGCTTCATGCCGGTGATGTATGCCTATGAGATCCCAGCCACCGCGACGCCGGACGTCCTCGCGCATCCCGGATCGCCCCAAGCTGTTCCGGTCACCAGACTCTGGCTTACCAAACTGGAGACATCGGACCTCATGGCGTTCGGCCGTGAGCATCGCCTCAGCATCAACGCCGTGGTGGCGGCGGCAATCCTGCTGACCGAGTGGCAACTCCGCGAAACCCCACACGTCCCAATTCCCTACGTCTATCCCGTCGACTTGCGATTTGTTCTTGCTCCCCCGGTGGGTCCGACCGAAGCTACCAACCTACTCGGGGCGGCCTCCTACCTCGCCGAGATCGGGCCGGACACCGACATCGTCGATCTGGCAACCGATATCGTTGCCACACTTCGGACTGACTTGGCAGATGGCGTGATTCAACAGTCGGGGCTCCATTTCGGTACGGCATTCGAAGGAACTCCCCCCGGGCTGCCACCGCTGGTCTTCTGCACTGACGCCACTGCGTTCCCGGCTATGCGCACTCCGCCGGATCTCAAGATCGAAGATATTCAGGGCCGATTCTATTGCTCCATCAGTGTCCCCCTCGATCTCTACTCCTGTGGCGTCTATGAAGGGCAATTGATCATCGAGCATCACGGACACATCGAGGAACCGGGAAAGTCCCTCGAGGCGATCCGTTCCCTGCTGTGCACTGTTCCCTCGGAGTACGGCTGGGTCATGGAGTGAGCCTGAAGGACCACCCGGCGCGGATCGGCTTGCGTCTCATCCCCATAGCCGCGGCCACCCAGAGAGTCAACTAGTGTGGACAGGAATGCGGACATTCGAATTTCCGCGGCCATATTTGAGTCAGCGCTGACGCTATCGGTTCTCGTAGAGAGACTGGCCGAGCAACCAATATTCCAGTGACCACGGACTGGCTAGTGAGGAGATGACAGTATGGACGTGATGGGCCTATTCATGCGGCTGGCCGAAATAGTGAGAAAACTGGCGAGTGCGGTGGCTCAATTGGTTTACCGACCGAGTGACTCGGCAACTGAGGAATACCACAAGTGGTACTACAGCAACTTGGTGTGGAATAAGACCACTTGGATGGGGATCAAATGTTGGAAATCGGTCAGCGACATGTGGAATTACCAGGAGATCCTGATCGACTTAAAACCATCCCTGATCATCGAGTTCGGCAGCCGCTACGGCGGCTCGGCGCTATTTTTCGCCAACGTCATGAGACATACTGGTCAACCATTCAAAGTACTTTCCGTGGACATCTCCCAGAAGGCTCTCGATCCGGCAGCCCGGCGCGATCCAGACATCATGTTCCTTGAATCGCCATCCACCATCCCAGCCGTTGCCGAGCACATCCAGCGCCTCAAAGGCGAATACCCTGGCAAGATCTTCGCCATCCTGGATAGCGACCACTCGATGAACCACGTACTGGCCGAGATGAAGCTACTGCGGCCGTTACTCTCCGTCGGCGACTACGTGATAGTGGAAGACTCCAACATCAACGGACATCCCGTCCTTCCCGGGTTCGGCCCCGGCCCGTATGAAGCCATTGAGGCATACGAACATGAATTCCCACACGACTACAAGCATGACGTGGCACGGGAGAACAAATTCGGCTGGACATGTGCGCCCTACGGATTCCTGATCCGCAACTAGCGGCTCGCGCTATTGATTTGCGTTTGACACAAAATCGGCGGTGATGCGCCGGACGGCGACTTCCAGCGCCGCGAACCGGCTGGTGTCGCCGTGCGCATGTAGCGCGTCACCCAACGTGCACACCGTGATCCGCCGCATGCGACTGCGGATAACCCCGCGAAACGGCCACCAAGGCCGTTTCAACGGAGCATATCGCTGCTAGCCAAGACACGACGAACCGCAGCGTGCCAATTTGAGCGCACGAAGAACCCTTGCGGTACAGCCGAATTCGGCTCCTATGATGCCGCCGGTGCCGCCGCCTCCTCCTCGGCCAGCGTGTCCGCCAAATGCTGGGCCAAGGCGCGCGCGGTGTTGTTTGTGGCGATTACCTTGGGGGTCAAGCGTATCCCGGTCTCGGTTTCAACGTGGGTCCGCATCTCGAGCATGCCCAGGGAGTCCAGGCCGTACTCGATGAATGATCGGTCGGCGTCGATCGTGCGACGCAGGATCACACTGGCCTGCTCAACTAGCAGACGCCGCAGCCGGCCGGCCCATTCATCTTGGGGTAGCGCAACTAGCTCCATGCGGAATTTGCTTGGGCCCCTTGAGCCTTGCCCAGTGGATGCGAACATCTCACCCCACGGGCTGCGGCGGACGAGATCGGCCAGCCATGGCGCCCCGAGGATCGGAATATAACCGCTGTAGGCGCGGTCATGGCGCACCAGCGTCTCGAAGGCATACGCGCCTTCGTCGGGGGTGATCATGATTTCGCCCCCTTCGGCCAAGAACGTGGCGCGGCCGACCTCTCCCCACGCACCCCACGCAATCGCGGTGACCGGTAGGCCCTGAGCGCGGCGCCAGTGGGCGAAGACGTCGACCCAGTTGTTGGCCGCCGCGTAAGCGCCCTGACCTGGTGAGCCCAACAGTGCCGCGCCCGAGGAGAACAAGCAGAACCAGTCCAGCGGCTGCCCGATCGTGGCGCGGTGTAGGTTCCAGGATCCGTAGACCTTGGGCGACCAGTCCCGGTCGATGAGCTCGTCGGTGATGTTGGTCAGTGTGGCGTCCTCCACCACCGCCGCCGAATGCAGCACGCCGCGCAGCGGAAGCCCGGTGGCGGTCGCAGCGCTCACCAGGCGCTGCGCGGTGTCGGGTTCGGCGATGTTGCCGCACTCCACCACGATGTCCGCCCCAGCCGCGCGCAGACGCTCGATGGTCTGGCGGGCTTTGGGGTTGGGTTGTGAGCGCGCGGTCAGCACGATCCGGCCACAGCCCCCCTCGGCCAGCTTCGAGGCGAAGAACAGACCGAGGCCACCCAAGCCACCGGTGATGATGTAGGAGCCGTCGCGCCGGTAGACCGGAGCTTGCTCCGGCGGCACCACGACGCTTCTACTGCCACTGCGCGGTATGTCGAGCACGAGTTTGCCGGTGTGCTCGGCGTTGCTCATTGCACGGATGGCGTTGGCCGCATCGGCCAGCGGATAGTGCGTGCATTCCGGTGCGGTCAGCACGCCGTCTGCGGTGAGCTTGTACACCGTGGTGAGCAACTCCCGGACCCGGTCCGGCTGGGTGACCGACATCAGCGCGAGGTCCAAGTAGTAGAAGGTCAGGCCGCGACGGAACGGGAACAGCCCCAGCCGGGTGTTGCCGTAAACGTCGGCTTTGCCGATTTCGACGAAGCGTCCGCCGAAGGCCAACAGCTCCAGCCCGGCACGTTGCGCGGCACCGGTCAGCGAGTTCAGCACGATATCCACGCCGTACCCGTCGGTGTCGTTGCGGATCTGCTCGGCGAATTCGACGCTGCGCGAGTCGTAGACGTGCTCGATACCCATGTCGTGCAGCATCGCTCGCTTCGCCGGGTTGCCGGCGGTCGCGAAGATCTCGGCTCCCTTGGCGCGGGCGATTGAAATGGCCGCCTGCCCCACGCCGCCGGTCGCGGAGTGAATCAACACCTTGTCACCGGCCTTGATCTGAGCCAGGTCGTTCAGCCCATACCAGGCGGTGGCGTGCGCGGTGGCCGCCGCGATCGCTTGCTCATCGGTCAAGCCGGGCGGAAGGGTGGCCGCCAGGTTGGCGTCACAGGTGAGGAACGTCCGCCAGCAGCCGCCTTCGGAGAACCCGCCAACACGGTCACCGACCTGGTGACCGGTGACGCCCTCCCCGACCGCAGTCACCACACCGACGAAGTCCATACCCAACTGCGGCTCGCGGTCGTCGATGATGGGGAATCTGCCGAACGCGATCAGAACGTCGGCGAAGTTGATGCTGGACATGCTGACCGCGACCTCGAGCTGTCCGGGGCCGGGCGGAACCCGGTCACTCGCGACGAATTCCAGCGTTTGCAAGTCACCCGGCCTGCGGACGTGCAGCCGCATACCGTCCTGCTCGGGATCCAACACCGCGGTTCGCCGCTCCTCATGGCCGAGCGGACTGGGAGTCAGCCGGGCCACGTACCAGTCGCCATTCCGCCAGGCGGTCTCGTCCTCTTCGGATCCGCTCAGCAGTTGTTGAGCCACCCGTTCAACGTCCGTGTGCTCGTCCACGTCGACCAGGGTGGTGCGCAGCATTGGATGCTCGCTACTGATCACCCGTAGCAGACCACGCAGCCCGGCCTGCTCCAGGTTGGCTCTTTCTCCCGAGTCGTGCGACTTCACTACCTGGGCTTGTCTGGTCACGACGAACAGACGCGGCAGCTCGCCCTCCAATTCAGCCAGCTCCCGGGTGATCCGAACCAGATGGCGGACCTGTTCGCGACCGGCCAACAGACCTTGCTCATCGGGGTCGCCGCCGCGTGGCCCAAACAGGATCACCACACCATCGCGGCCACGCAGCTGGCTGCCGAGCTTCTCGAGGCCAGTGGGATTGTTCGGCGGGGCGTCCTGGATCGACCAGGACAGGCTGGCGCATTCGGTGCCTTGGGGACCATGGGATTTCAAGGCATCCGTCAACGCGGAAGCCAACATATCGGGGGTGTCCGCGGCGTTGGACGCGTCGATCAACAGCCATGATCCGGCCTCGGCGTGGCTGACCTCGGGCAGCGTTCGCTGCTGCCATCCGAGCGTCAGCAGCCGCTCACTGAACTGGCGGTCGCGCTCGCCGCTTTCGGAGGTCCCAGTTCCCATATGTAGCCCGCGCACCGCCAACAGGACGGTCCCATGCTCGTCCAGCACGTCGAGGTCAGCCTCGCCCCCGGTGGCCCCGACCTTGGTCAACCGCGTGTAGCAATAGCGCGCATTGCGGGTAGGTCCGTAGACCCGCAGGCGGCCCACACCCAGCGGCAACAGCAGGCCCCCCTTGCCGGCGGCCTTGGCCGCATCGACGCCGGCGCCGACGGATTGGAAGCAGGCGTCCAGCAGCGCCGGGTGGATGTGATAGGCGCTCTGCTGGAAGCGGATCGAAGCGGGCAGCGCGACCTCGGCCAGCACCGTGCCGGCTTCCTCCTCGGGGGTGCGCGCGGTAGCCAGACCGGCGAACGCCGGACCCAGCGCAACACCACGCTGCGCGAACGATTCGCGCATGTCGGTCCCGTTCACGCTGGACGGATGGGCTTCCAACAGGGCAGCGATGTCATACGCCGGCGGTGGGCAATCGTCATCCGCGGCGGCGTGCAGCGTTGCGGTGGCGTTGCGCGTCTTTTCACCGTCGGAGTTCGCCTGCACCATGAAGTTGACGACACCAGGCGCATCCACCGACGCGATGGCGTCGATCGGGGTCGCCTCGTCAAGCAACAGCATCTGCTCAAAGGCAATGTCGCGGACTTCGGCCGCTTCGCCGAACACCTCTACGGCCGCGGCCAATGCCATTTCGCAATAGGCGGCGCCGGGCAGGGCTGCGACGTTATGCACCTGGTGGTCGGCGAGCCAGGACAGTGCCGAGGTACCGACATCGCCCTGCCAAATGTGGCGTTCGGGTTCCTCCAGCAGCCGCACATGCGAGCCCAGCAGCGGGTGCACGGTGACGGTGCAGGCACCTTGTGCCCGCTGTTCTTGCCCGTCGGTGTCGATGAACAAGTGGGCGTGAGTCCACACCGGCAGCGGCGCATCCAGCAGCCGGCCAGCGGGGTACAGCGCCGAATAGTCCAATCCGGCGCCGGCGCTATGCAGGTCCGTCAGCAAGCCACGCAGCCCGTGCGGCAGCGGCTGCTCCCGCCGCATGCCGGCCAGGGCGGCAACCGACATGTCGAGGCCGCGGGCGGTCTGCTCGACGGCGTGGGTCAGCAGCGGGTGCGGCGACAACTCCGCGAAGACCCGGTAGCCGTCCTCCATCGCGGCCTGCACCGCCGCGGCGAACTGCACGGTGTTGCGCAGGTTCTCCACCCAATAAGTTGCATTGCACACCGGCCGCTCGCGCGGGTCGAACAGGGTCGCCGAGTAGTACGCAACCTTGGGTGTCATCGGGGCTATGTCGGCCAGCGCCGCGGCCAGCTCGTCGAGGATCGGGTCGACTTGAGGTGAATGCGATGCCACGTCGACGGCCACCTCGCGCGCCATCACGTCCCGTTGCTCCCACCGCGCGATCAGGTCGCGCACGGTGTCGGTGGCGCCGCCGATCACGGTGGACTGCGGCGAAGCCACCACCGAGACCACGACATCCTCAATGCCGCGGGCCATGAGCTCGGAATTCACTTGCTTGGCAGGCAATTCCACCGAACCCATGGCGCCGCCACCGGCGATACGGGTCATCAGCTTCGAGCGGCGGCAGATGACACGCGCCGCGTCTTCCAGCGACAGCGCCCCCGCGACGACGGCGGCGGCCGACTCACCCATCGAGTGTCCGATGACCGCGCCCGGCCGCACCGCGTAGGTTTGCTCCATGGTGGCGGCCAGTGCGACCTGCACGGCAAACACCGCCGGCTGTACCTTGTCGATCCCGGTCACCGTCTCCGACGCGGTAATCGCCTCGGTCACCGAGAATCCCGATTCCGCGGCGATCACCGGCTCTAGCTTGGCGATGGTGGCCGCGAACACTGGTTCGCTGGCCAGCAATTGCTCGCCCATCGCGGCCCATTGCGACCCTTGCCCGGAGAAAACCCACACCGGTCCCCGATCGCCTTGTCCCACCGCGGCGTCATACAGGGCGTCACCGTCGGCCACCTCGCGCAAACCCTCGATGAGCTCCGGCAGGTCGGCGGCAACCACCGCGGTGCGCACCGGCCGGTGCGCGCGGCCTCGCGCCAGTGTGTAGGCCAGATCCGAAGGCGTCACCGAGTCCTGGCGGTCTTCCACCCAGGTGGCGAGCCGGCGTGCGGTCTGCCGCAGTGCATCGCTGGACGTGGAGGACACCATGAACAGCCGCCGGCCCGCTGTCGCGTCGCCGGTTGACGTTTCGGGTGCGGAAGCTTCTGCGGGGGCTTCTTCGACGATGGCGTGCACGTTTGTCCCCGACATCCCGAACGAGGACACCGCGACTCGCTTCGGCGTGTGCTCGTCGCCGTTGGGCCATGGCGTAACCGCCTGCGGCACAAAGAGTCCCGTCTCAATGTCGGCAAGCTCATCGGGCAGCTTCTTGAAGTGCAGCAGCGGCGGCACCACCCCGTGCCGTAGCGACAGAATCGCCTTGATCAGCCCAACTGTCCCTGCCGATGCCGTGCTGTGCCCCATGTTGCTCTTGGCCGAGCCAAGCGCGCACGGCGTGCCCGCTCCATATACCTGCGCCAGGCCGCGGTACTCAATCGGGTCACCGATCGGTGTGCCCGTGCCGTGCGCCTCCACTACACCGACCGTTTCGGGCGCCACACCCGCCGTCGCCAACGCCGCACGATACACAGCGACCTGGGCGTCCTCGGACGGCATCATGAGTGTCTCGGTGCCGCCGTCCTGGTTGGCGGCCGTACCGCGCACCACGGCGAAGATCCGGTTACCGTCACGCAGCGCATCCGGCAGTCGCTTGAGCAACACCATCGCGGCGCCTTCGGAACGCACAAACCCGTCCGCGTCGGCGTCGAATGACTGGCACCGACCGCTTGAGGAAAGCATGCCCTGCGCGGACGCCGCCACGCTGGCGTGCGGCTCCAACAGCACCGCGCAGCCACCCGCTAACGCGAGGTCGCTTTCGCCGTCGTGCAGGCTACGGCAGGCCAGGTGTACCGCCATCAGGCCCGAAGAGCACGCGGTGTCAAACGTCATCGCGGGACCGTGCAGGCCCAATGCGTGGGCGATCCGCCCGGACGCCACACTGTTATTAAGACCGGTAACCACGTACGGGCTCGCCAATCCGCCCGCAGCGGTCGTGAGTACGAGGTAGTCCTCGTGAGTAAGGCCAGTAAAGACAGCGGTCGAGGACCCGGCCAACGACGCTGGGTCCAGGCCGGCGTGCTCGATCGCCTCCCATGAGGTTTCCAGCAACAACCGCTGCTGCGGATCGATCGAGGTGGCCTCCCGCTCACTAACCCCAAAGAACTCAGCATCGAACCCGGCGACGTCGTCGAGGAACCCACCCCATCGCGACACCGACCGCCCGGGGACCCCTGGCTCAGGGTCGTAGTAGTCGTCAGCGTCCCAGCGGTCGGCTGGAACCTCGGTGACCAAGTTGTCGCCGCGCACCAGCGACTCCCATAGCTTGTCGGGCGAGTCGATCCCCCCGGGAAGCCGACATCCCATTCCGATGACCGCAATGGGAGTGACACGTGTTTCCATCGCTCTTCAACCTCGTCTCAGTTCAACCGTGCTACCCGACGACATGACCGAATTTTTCACAGGGCAACGAACGGCCACTGTGCCGTTGTCTCTTTCCCTAACCCAAGCCAACCTGGATCTCGACACCAAAGGTAGGACTTGGCGTCCTAAGCTTAGACGCTCTTTTGGGCTCCGCGCGGACCCAAATTCGAATTCCCCTCGTTTCGGCCGGGTCTGAGCCGGTTGAGCTGGGCAAACGGGATAGGTGACCGCCGCGCGGGTCCAGAATGCGGTGGGCGCGACCCAGCATCGGATGCGGTCTGGCCAACCGCTAGGGGCCCGGCGCCGCCGCTAGCACGCGATTGAGCTGAAAGATCCCGACCCCCACGGCTCAAGAAATGCCGGACCAACTCGACACGAACCTGGTCCGTGTCAACGACGCCACCCATGGCCGGCCACTGTTGCAGACCGCTGCGAGCCCAACAACGGAACATCGGTGGATGGGTCGGTGGATATGGAATTCATTGCGCTCCAATGGATTTTATAGCGGGGATCACCTGCTCCACCCGGACTCGCCGCTACCGCTACATCGACAGCCACCCGGTGTCGGCGCCGGCTCGCCCGATGCCGATGCTGCCGTGCATCGCGCCGACGTCCTGCTGACATCACCAGCTAGAGGGCACAGTGCGCCGCCGACAACCAATGCCGAGGTCGCGCAGATCACTGCCCCGGGGGGATCGGCCGCCGGCCACAGCGCGGAGCGCGGCAACCCGCACCGCGCCATGCGTCTTGGGCCACCTGAATCATGCGGGAGCAGTTGTTTCGCTAGCGTCGCGCCGTTGGCAGAACTGCCTCATCAAACAACTGTCGAGCTGGCGAAATATGACTTCGATCACACCCAGTGCGGGCCCACTCTCAGTTGAGACGCAGGCTGGCCCGGTAATGTGATCGCCCATGAGTGTGCGTTCCCTGCCCGCTGCGCTGCGCGCGTGTGCCCGTTTGCAGCCAAATGACCCAGCGTTCACGTATATCGACTATGAACAGGACTGGGCCGGCGTTGCAGAAACCCTGACGTGGTCGCAGCTGTATCGGCGAACGCTTAACGTTGCCCGAGAGCTGAAGCTTTGCGCTGCAACGGGTGATCGCGCGGTGATATTGGCTCCTCAGGGACTCGACTACATCGCGGCTTTTCTTGGGGCTTTGCAGGCCGGAATTGTCGCGGTTCCGCTCTCGGTTCCCCAGGGCGGGGCCCTCGATGAACGTGTTGATTCGGTGTTCCGCGATGCGTCACCAACCGCCATTCTCACGACATCGTCAGTCGTAGACGATGTCGTTCAGCATGTTAAGGCGCAGCCCGGTGAATCCACACCTTCAGTCGTCGAGATTGATTTGCTAGATCTGGATTCTTCCAACGGATCCAGCGCCGGAGACGAGAGCTACCCGTCAATCGCGTATTTGCAATACACCTCCGGGTCGACCCGCACCCCGGCTGGCGTGGTGATGTCCCATCAGAACCTTCGTACCAACTTCGAACAACTGATGTCTGGCTATTTTGCGGATTCCGATGGAATCCCCCCGCCAGGTGCAACGATTGTTTCCTGGCTGCCGTTTTATCACGACATGGGTTTGGTGCTGGGAGTTTGTGCACCAATTCTGGGGGGATATCCCTCGGTGCTCACCAGCCCGGTCTCGTTCTTGGCGCGTCCGGCTCGGTGGTTGCACATGCTGGCGAGCAATGTTTACCCATTTTCGGCAGCGCCGAATTTCGCCTTCGAACTGGCGACAAAAAGGGTCTCGGACGACGACATGGCCGGGCATGATCTCGGCAACGTGCTCACCATCCTCAGCGGTAGCGAGCGGGTACACCCCGCGACGATTAAGCGCTTCGCCGACCGCTTTGCTCGCTTCAATCTGCAGGAGAAGGTGATCCGCCCCTCGTATGGGCTCGCAGAAGCGACGGTGTACGTGGCCACCAGCAGACCTGGTCATCCACCAAAGTTCGTCGATTTCGAGGCTGACAAATTGTCCGACGGCGAAGCGAAGCCGTGCGACAGCGGAGACGGCACACAGTTGGTCGGCTACGTTTTGCCGCAATCACCGATCCTGCGGATCGTCGATCCCGAGACCGGTACCGAGCGCCCCGAGGGAACGGTCGGTGAGATTTGGGTGCACGGCGACAATGTCGCTTCCGGCTATTGGCAAAAGCCCGAAGAGACTGAGCGCACTTTCGGCGCGAAGATTGTCAGCCCGTCAGCGGGCACACCCGAAGGCCCTTGGCTAAGAACCGGAGACTCGGGCTTTGTCACCGGCGGCGAAGTGTTCATCATCGGCCGAATCAAAGATCTCTTGATCGTGTATGGGCGTAACCACTCCCCCGACGACATCGAGGCGACGATCCAAGAGATCACTCGGGGGCGCTGCGCGGCGATATCGGTTGCCAGTGATCGCACCGAAAAGCTGGTCGCCATTATCGAACTCAAGAAACGCGGCGACTCAGACCAGGATGCGATGGACGCGCTGGGCGTCATTAAACGTGAAGTCACGTCGGCTTTATCGAGTTCGCATGGTCTCAGCGTCGCAGATCTGGTTCTGGTAGCACCTGGCTCGATCCCGATTACCACCAGCGGCAAGGTCAGGCGAGCGGCGTGTGTCGAGCAGTATCGGCAAGATCAGTTTGCCCGCTTGGACGCTTAATCCGGTCCGCCGGCTTACGCGGATTTGGTACGGCCGTTTGAAAACGTCGTCCGCGGACGACGGTGTCGCTACGATCGCGGATGTGTCAGCCGACGGGCCATCTCGGCTCGCCAAGCTCCTTGTCGTGGCCGTCTGGGCTGCGGTAGCGGTGACTGCAAACGTGATTCTCGCGCTGGCGCATGCGAAGGCGAGCGAGCCGAGTTCAGCCTCGGCGCTGCTGCCCCGGCACGCCACAACCACGGCCGCCAACGGCCGGATTGCGCAGGCGTTCCCAGACACCGGTACCAACGCCATCGCCTACCTGGTGGTGGAGGGCAGCGACACACTGGAGCCGGCCGACGAGCAATACTTTGACGCTGCCGTCAGCGCCCTGCGCGCCGACTCCGACCACGTGGGATCCGTCCTCGACTGGTCGTCCGATCCCCTCACCGCCGCGCTGGCAACCAGCGCCGACGGCCGGTCCGGTAGTGCCATGGTGTGGCTGCGCGGCGAGGCGGGGAGCGCCCGGGCCCAAGAATCCCTCGATGCTGCCCGATCGGTGGTGGGCAAGCTACCGCCGAGTTCAGGGCTGCGCATCCGCATCATTGCCCCGGCCACCACCACCGGCATGCCCCTGCATATGTCCGCGTGGCAGGGCGCGGCGATCGTGATTGCCGCGGCGCTGATCGCCGTCGCGTTGCTGCTGAGGGCGGGGCACTCCGCGATTTCCGTGGGGATCGCGCTGCTGACCGCCGGGCTGTCGCGTGCGGTGGCGTGGCCGGTCGTCGCGCTGGTGGGGGGACACGATGCGGGCAAGGCATCGGCCTTTGCGGTGTTCTCCGGCACCCTGGCCGCGGTCCTGACAATCGGCACGATCACGGCATCCACCATGCTGGTTGCGCGGGTCAGGCCGGAGGGAACCGATTCGGCCCCAGACCGGCACGCATACCGCGACATGCTGCCCGCATTGGCGCTGCCCGGGGCGTGCGTCGCGCTGCTCACCGGCCCGCTGCTGCTAGCCCAAACCCCGGCGCTGCACAGCGTTGGCACCGCCGCACTGGGTGTCGTTGTCGCACTTATAGCTTCGTTGACGCTCTTGCCTGCCTTGACCGGGCTCGCGGGGCCTTGGGTGCGGTCATCGCCGCGAACCGGCGGTGCCGCGTGGGCCCGCCGGCTGCCGATACCCAGCTTCCTCAGTCCGGTTGTCGTCACCGCGGTGGTGCTGGCGATCTGCGCGCTACCCGTCATCGGGATGCGCAGCGGCGTTGCCGAAAACCTGGCCAGGGTAAGCAGCGCACGGTTCCTTCCCGGGGATCAGCTACCCGATGTGGTGGTGGTCAAATCCACCCGGGATCTTCTCGACCCGGCGGGGCTCATCGCCATCGACCAGATCAGCCATCGGCTGATGGAGATTCCCGGTGTGCGCAAGGTGGAGTCGGCGGCATGGCCGGCCGGTATCCCATGGACCGACGCCTCGCTAACCTCCGCTGCGGGCAGGCTCGCGGATCAGCTGAATCAGCAAGCCGGGTCGTTCTTTCCGGTAGTGAATGCGATCAAGTCCATGAAGTCCATAGTCGATCAGATGGGCGGCGCGGTCGACCAACTGGAAAGCACCGTCAACGTGAGTGTGGCCGGGGCGCACCAAGCCCAGCGATACCTCGACCCGATGCTCGCCGCCGCGCAGAACCTCAAGAACAAGACCGCTGAGGTTTCGGGATACCTGGATACGATCCGCAACTGGATCGTCGGCTTCACAAACTGTCCCAACAACGAACTGTGCGCGGCCATGCGCAAGGTCATGGAGCCCTACGACGTAGTGGTCGCCGGCATGAACGAGCTGTCCAATGGCGCCAGCCGCATCTCCGCGATATCGGCGCAAACAATGAACGCCTTGAACTCGGCACCGCGCCTGGTGGCGCAAATGCGGTCGGCACTGGAGCAGGTGCGCTCCTTCGTACCCCAAATGGAAACGACCATCCAGGACGTCATGCCGCAAGTGGCGCAAGCGTCGGCGATGCTAAAGAATCTCAGTGCCGATTTCGCTGATACCGGCGAGGGCGGCTTCCACCTATCCAGGAAGGACCTGGCGGATCCGTCCTACCGCCACGTGCGGGAATCGATGTTCTCTTCAGACGGCACGGCGACCCGCCTGTTCGTCTATTCGCACGGGGACAACCAAGACCTGGATGCCGCGGCACGCACCCAACAGCTCGAAATCGCGGCGGGCAAGGCGATGAAGTATGGAAGCCTCGTCGACGCCCAGATCACGGTGAACGGGGCCGCGCAAGTAGCCACCGCAGTGCGCGCTGCCCTCACCCACGATGTCGTGCTGCTGGCCGTCACCATGCTCGCGGCGGTGACCCTGGTCGGCGTGTGGCGCCGCGCCCTCATCGGGGTCACGGTCGGCCTCGGGGTGCTGGCCTCGTACCTGGCCGCGCTGGGGGTCTCGGTGATGCTCTGGCAACACCTACTGGACAGCGAGCTGCAGGCCGCGGTGCCGCTGGTCTCGTTCGCCCTTCTGGCCGCGTTCGGCGTCCCCTATCTCATCGCCACTGTTCTCGCCACCGACGCCACCGACGGGACACGCTCCGCGGGCACCGTGTCCGTCCGGGGCGCCGTTGCGCCGATCGCGGCGCTCGGCGCGGTATTTGGCGGCGGGTTGCTGTTGGTTTCGGGAGGTTCCTTCAGCGCTCTTAGTCAGCTCGGCACCGTTCTCGTGATCGGGCTGGGCGCGTTGACCGCGACGGCACGCGTGTGCATCCCGGCATTGACGGCGAGAGACCGGACTGGGCAACCGGCCGTCGCCGAGTCGCCCGCAACGAAGGATTGAAACGACGCCCCGCTGCGCCGCTAACCGACGTTCACGGGTTGGTTCCACTTGGACAGCGTGAGCTCGATCGTCCCGGACCCGAGATCAATGCTTGCCCGAACCAGGTGATGCGAACCATCCGTAGCAACCCACACGGTCGCCGGCCTCGGCCGTCGGGCGGCGGGATCCAACATCTTGACTGTCTCCGTCGGGAGCGTGCCGGTGATCTTGTTGGTGGGAACTCCGTCGATCACTTCGCTACCTTGCGATTGCAGGTTGGTGATGCCCGACAGTATCTTCCCGACACCATTGGTTGGGTCGATAACGCGTGAGGTGGACAGCTCGGAGATGGAGCCGAGATTGGTCCAGTCCTCGAACAATTTCACCGAGATGTTGTCGTCCTTGGTCCGGAACGGGACGTCCGCCTGGCCCTGATAGGTGCACACGCCCTTTGCGGCGAGCGGATTGGCCTGGACATCGACGTCGGCACTGGTGATACCGAGCATGCTGTCGATCTTTCCGGTTGTTCGGACCGTCAGGTGCACGCTGGTCAAGGCCTTGGTCGCCTCCAGCGATTGCTGGATCTCGGCCACGAGCGCGGGGTCGGCCCGCACGCTGGACGTAATTTGTGCCTCGGGTTCGCTGTTGTCTGAGGCGCATCCGGACAGCCACAGCGCTAGGCAGGCACCCAGCGCTATCAGCAGGGCGGAAATCACCGCCGGTTTACGATCGTTCATTGCTCATCCTCTCGATGATGTTCACGCGGACCGCTCGCAGCGCGGGCAGCACCGGACTCAGCGCACGGCCGCGTGTCGTCGATCAACCCGGCCAACAAAGATTCGGCGCGTCCGCTTCGGGCCCGAACATCATGAGCTTGCTGGCGTTCATGATCGTATCGTGTGGCCGGCATGGCTACCGTAGGCATGTCCGACGTTCGCTGGCGAATAACCAGATACCCGTCTCGTCAAGGTCGGCGAAACGGCTAACCATTTCAAGAATGCACCGACACTTTATCTTCGTCGGGTTCGGGAAGCCGCCCCTTTTCTTCATCGGATTCGCGATTGTTGCTCTCAGAGATTTGCTGGGCTATGTGGCTGGCAACCGCGGTTGGGGTCGGGTGATCCAAGATCACGGTCGGCGGCAAAGTCAGCCCGGTGGCGTTCTTGAGACGGTTACGTAGTTCCACGGCGGTCAGCGAGTCGAATCCGAGGTCTTGGAATGCCGTATCGGAGTCGACGTCCTCGGCTGCAGACCGGCCCAGCACCGCCGCGGCCTGCGCACACACGATCCCTACCAGCAGGACGTGCTGCTCGTCGGACGTCAGCCCTTGTAGGCGTTGGGCGAGCGCCGACTTCGACTGGGCGGCATCACCGGTGTCGTCGATTTTGCGTCGCCGCGTGCGGCGCACCAGCCCGCTAAACAACGCCGGCAAACCGCCAGCTTGAGCCCGGGCGTCGAGGGCGGCCCGGTCCAGGCGAGTAGCGACCATCAGTGCGTGGTCGACGGTTAGCGCGGCGTCAAACAATTCCAGCGCCTGCTCGGCGCTCATACCGGCCAGGCCACTACGGCTCATGCGGGCCAGATCACGCTCACTCAAATGAGCGGTTATGGTGCTGGTTTGTTCCCACAACCCCCACGCCAGCGATACGCCGGCCAACCCCGCGGCCTGCCGGTGAGCGGCCAAGCCGTCCAGAAACGCGTTCGCCGCCGAATAGTTGCCCTGCCCCGGGGAGCCCACCGTGGCCGCAATCGAGGAGCAAAGCGCGAACATCGACAAATCCAGATCACGGGTGGCCTCGTGCAGGTTCCACGCGGCGTCCACCTTGGCCCGCAACACCGTGTCGACCCGATCCGCTGTCAACGAGGCGATCACCGCGTCGTCGACCACCCCGGCGGCGTGGATCACCCCGCGCACCGGCGGCCACTCCCGCGCCAGCTGGGCAAACAACCCCACTACCGCATCACGATCGGCAACATCGCAAGCCACCACCTGCACCTTGGCGCCCGCGTCCATCAACTCGGCCGCCAGCTCAGCGGCCCCCTCCGCGCGATCGCCGCGCCGACTGGCCAACACCACATGCCGCACGCGATAGGCGTTGACCATATGGCGGGCCAGCACCGCACCGACCATCCCCGTGGCACCGGTGATCAACACGGTGCCGTCGGCAAGGCCGTCGGCTAGCGCCGAAGGCATGGTCAAGACCACCTTGCCGATATGGCGGGCCTGGCTCATGAACCGGAAGGCCGCCGGAGCGCAGCGCACATCCCACGTGGTGACCGGCAGCCGATGCAGCACCTGGGTGTCGAACAGCTCCCTTACCTCGTCCAGCATCTCCTGCATGCGTACCGGGCCGGCCTCGGACAGGTCGAACGCCCGATACCACACACCGGGATAGTTGGCGGCGATCTTTTGCGCATCGCGGATATCGGTCTTGCCCATCTCGAGAAAACGCCCGCCGCGTACCAGCAAGCGCAGCGACGCGTCCACGAACTCACCGGCCAGCGAGTCGAGCACCACATCGACCCCGCGGCCTTCGGTGACCGCCAAGAACTTCTCCTCGAAGTCCAGTGTGCGGGAATCACCGATGTGGTCGTCGTCAAACCCCATGGCGCGCAGCGTGTCCCACTTACCGCGGCTGGCGGTGACAAAAACCTCCACTCCCCAGTGTCGAGCCAGCTGCACCGCCGCCATGCCCACCCCGCCGGTGCCGGCATGGATCAGCACCGATTCCCCGGCCTTGATCGCGGCCAAATCCGCCAACCCAAACAGGGCCGTCAAGAACACCACCGGCACGGCCGCGGCCTGGGCAAACGACCACCCGTGCGGCACCTTGGCAACCAGTTGCTGGTCCACCACAGCCAGCGGACCCGCACCACCCAGGAATCCCATCACCGCATCACCAACGGCGACACCGGTCACTTCCGGACCGATCTCGAGCACCGTCCCGGCGCCTTCGGCACCCAGCGCCGGCGCCTGGCCGGGATACATCCCCAACGCGGCCACCACATCGCGGAAATTCACCCCGACCGCCGCCACTGCCACCCGCACCTGGCCGGCCTGCAGTGGTGCCTTTGCCTCGGGGCAGGGCTGGAGCACCAAATCCTCCAGGGTTCCGCCACCACCGGCGGCCAACCGCCACGCGGACGCGTCGGCGGGCAACGCCAGCATCGGCGGTGCCGGGGCCAGCCGGGCGTTATGCACGACACCACGGCGCACCAGCAATTGGGCTTCCCCGACACCGGCCAGCGCCGCCACATCCACCGTCGCGTCGGTGTCGATCAACACGATCCGGCCGGGTTGTTCGGCCTGCGCCGAACGCACCAGACCCCACACCGCCGCGGCGCCCAGATCGCTGACATCCTCACCGGCCAACGCCACGCCACCGTGGGTCAGCACCACCAGCGTGCCCGCCCGATCGCTGCCCAGCCAGGACTGCAACACCTGCAGGGCGGCATGCGTGGCCGCATAGGCCGAGCCCACCACGTCCTCGCGGGCCGCGTCGCACTCCCAGACCACCACAGCAGCATCGTCGGCCGACGCACCGTTACCGTTGACGCGCGCACCGGCGGCATCATTTGCGTCGCAAAACTCCTGCCAGGACAGCACCGCGGGCTGATCAGATGGATCAATGCTGTTATCGTTCAACGGTATTGGTGACCAGACCACTTCCAGCGGTCCCTGTTCGGATCCACGGCCCGCCGCGTTCACCGCCGCGCGCAGCTGCTCGGCGCTCATCGCGCGGGTTACCAGCGCGTCGACAGTCAACACCGGCAACCCCTCGGCATCGGCCACCTCGACCAAGATCGCATCCGCCCCTGCCGAGGCGAGGCGAGCCCGCAACCGCCCGGCCCCGCCGGCATGCAGCGACACTCCCCGCCAGCAGAACGGCAACATCGTCTGCGTGGCCGCCTCGGTGTTTTCCAAGGCCAGGCCCAGAGCATGCAGCACCGCGTCCAGCACGGCCGGGTGCATCCCCATCCCGTCGACCACCACACCGGCCTCAACGGGAGCGACCACCTCGGCGAATAGCTCCGACTCACGCTTCCATGCCGACACCAGCCCCTGAAATGCCTTGCCGTAGGCATATCCTCGCGCGGCCAACCGCTCATAGCCATCCGAGATGTCGATGCTCTCCGCGCCCTCGGGCGGCCACACCGACAAGTCCGTCGAGGCCGCCCTGGCTTCTGGGGCGTTGACTCCCAGCGTGCCCATGGCATGCAGCAGCCAGTCCCCGTCGGACTGATCGCCCCGGGAATACACCGACACCGCCCGGCTCCCCGCCTCGTCAGCGGCCCCCACCACCACCTGCACCTGCACCCCTACCCCCGGGTGCAGCACCAGCGGCGCAGCCAACACCAACTCTTCGACGACCCCGCACCCAACCTCATCGCCGGCGCGGATGACCAGCTCCACAAAGCCCGCCCCCGGAAACAGCACGACGCCGCTCACCACGTGGTCGGCCAACCACGGCTGATCCGACAGCGACAACCGGCCCGTCAACACCACGCCACCAGAATCGGGCCGCTCGAGCACCGCACCCAACAACGCATGCTCGGTCGCACCCAGACCCAGGCCGGCCGCATCGGCGGGCCCATCCCCGCCCGGAATCTCCCAAAAACGCCGTCGCTGAAACGCGTACGTGGGCAACTCCACCCGTCGCCCACCCGAGCCGGCAAACACCGCCGACCAATCCACCCCGACACCAGTGGCAAACAACTGACCGGCCGCACCCAGCGCCGAGGGGACCTCCGGACGGTCCTTACCCAGCATCGACACCACCACCGCCTCGGCCGGGGATAACGACTGCTCGATGGAGCCCGTTAAACCACTACCGGGACCGACCTCGACGAAGTGCGATGCCCCAAGTGTCTCCAGGTGACGGATACTGTCGGAAAAACGCACCGGCCGGCGAACATGCTCCACCCAGTACTGCGCCGATCCGAAATCAGTGTCGGCGCCGGCCAATTCGCCCGTCACGTTCGAAACCAGCCCAATCTGGGGCTCGCGCGTCTGCACTCGGTCCGCGATCTGCGCAAACTCTTTGAGCATCGGCTCCATCAACGGTGAATGAAACGCATGCGAAACCGCCAACTGATGCGTCCGCCGGCCCTGCGCCGCGAACCGATCCGCAATCGCGCTCACCGCGACCCGCGCACCAGAGACCACCACCGATTTGGGGGCATTGATCGCGGCGATCCCCACCCCTTCACCCAGCGACGGCAACACCTCTTCTTCAGCGGCGGCTATCGCGACCATCGCCCCGCCCGCGGGCAGGGCCTGCATCAACCGGCCTCGCGCCGCCACCAGCATCGCCGCATCCGCCAGCGTCAACACGCCGGCCACATGCGCCGCGGACAACTCCCCCACCGAATGGCCCATGACGAAATCCGGTTGCACGCCCCAGCGTCGCAACACCGCGAACAACGCCACCTCAACCGCGAACAGCGCCGGCTGAGCAAACTCGGTGCTATCCAGCAGATCCTTATCAGCACCCCATAGCACCTCGCGCAGCGGCAACCGCAGATGCCGATCCAACTCGTCGGCCACCGCATCAAATGCCTCAGCAAACGCGGGCAGCTGGGCATACAACTCGCGGCCCATCCCGAGGCGCTGCGAGCCCTGCCCGGGAAACACCACCACCGTCTTGTCGACCGACCCCGCTTGACCGATCACCACACCTGCGCCCGGGTCACCGTTGCTCACCCCCGCCAACCCCGTGAGCAACGCCTGCCGGTCGGCACCCACCACCACCGCCCGGTGGTCAAACACCGACCGGCGCGCCAACGAGTACCCAACATCGACCGGATCCAGTTGCGGGTCAGCCTGAACATGGGCCAACAATCGACCCGCCTGCGCCGTCAATGCCTCAGCCGATCTCGCCGATATCACCCACGGCAACACCGACAAACCCGACTCACCCGATTCGCCGGTAACGCTTTCGCCCACCTCAACCGGGGCCGGCACGGGAGCCTGCTCCAGGATCACGTGCGCGTTGGTGCCGCTGATCCCAAACGAGGACACCCCCGCGCGGCGCGGACGCCCCTGCGCCGGCCAGTCCCGGGCCTCGGTGAGCAACGACACCGCGCCGCTTTCCCAATCCACCCGCGGGGACGGCTCATCGACATGCAGCGTCGCCGGCATCACCTCATGGCGCATCGCCTGAATCACCTTGATCACCCCGGCCACGCCCGCCGCGGCCTGGGTATGACCCATGTTCGATTTGATCGAACCCAACCACAGCGGCCGCTCGGACGGACGGCCTTGCCCATAGGTGGCCAATAGCGCCTGCGCTTCGATGGGGTCACCCAACGTGGTGGCCGTCCCGTGCGCCTCAACCACGTCCACATCGGCCGAGGCCAACCCCGCATTGGCCAACGCCGCGCGAATCACCCGCTGCTGGGCAGGTCCGCTGGGTGCGGTCAAGCCGTTCGACGCACCATCCTGGTTGATGGCGCTACCGCGCACCACCGCCAACACCGAATGCCCTAACCGCCGCGCGTCCGATAGCCGCTCCAGCACCACCACTCCGGCACCCTCACCCCAGCCGGTCCCATCGGCCGCCCCGGCAAACGCCTTACACCGCCCATCGGGCGCCAGGCCGCGCTGCCGGCTGAACCCCACAAATATCGACGGCAACCCCATCACGGTCACCCCAC
Organism: Mycobacterium decipiens; assembly: GCF_963853665.1. NCBI lineage: Bacteria > Bacillati > Actinomycetota > Actinomycetes > Mycobacteriales > Mycobacteriaceae > Mycobacterium > Mycobacterium decipiens. The sequence continues at coordinate 1,609,237 of NZ_OY970459.1, read as the reverse complement.
CGGCTAACGCGAGATCACACTCCCCCGACCGCAACGCCCCCATCGCATAGTGGATCGCCACCAACGACGAGGAGCACGCCGTGTCCACCGACACCGCCGGACCCTCCAGCCCCAACACATAGGACACCCGCCCCGAGGCCACGCTGATTGACGTGCCGGTCAAGCCGTACCCTTGCAACCCCCCGGTGTCCCTGTTGCCGTAGCTCGCCGCGAAGATTCCGGTAAACACCCCGGTCGCCGACCCCCGCAACGACAGCGGGTCAATCCCGGCGTGCTCCAACGCCTCCCAGGAAACCTCCAGGATCAACCGCTGCTGAGGGTCCATCGCCAGCACTTCGCTGGGGGCGATCCCAAAAAATCCGGCGTCAAAGCCGGTCGCGTCCTCTAGAAACGCACCGTGCCGCGTATAGGTCTTGCCCTCCGCGTCGGGATCCGGGTCATACAACCCTTCCACATCCCAACCGCGATCCGTCGGAAACTCCGACACCAGATCCCGGCCTTCCGATACGACCTCCCACAACTCGTCCGGAGTATCCACCCCGCCCGGAAACCGGCACCCGATCCCCACCACCGCGATCGGCTCTGTCGCGCGCTGTTCATATTCCCGCAGCCGTGCCCGTGCCTCATCGAGCTCTACAGCAACCTTCTTTAGGTAACGGAAGAGCTTTTCACTCTGCTGGTCGGCCCCTTCAGCGCTCGTTGTCACAGTCAGTTGCTCCTCTTCATGCCTCTGATGACTCGCCAAACTCAGAATCGATCAATTGGAAAATCTCGTCAGGAGTCGAGGCCGCCTGTATCCGCTCGCCCAAGCGGTCCTCGCCGTCGGTGACGGCACCGAGGAGGGCGCGCAAACGATCGGCCACGAGCTGCCTCTCGCTGGCCCCGATCGCCACCACCATCGTTTCGAGCTTGGTCAGCTCCTCGTCGAGTGGTGAGCGTCCCGTCGCGCCGACAAGCGCCGAAGAGTGTGGGGCCACGCCGCTGGCTGATGCGGACAGCGCGGTGTCCACATAGTGGGCCAATCCTGATATCGAGCCGCAGTCCCAGCCGACCGTCTCGGGCAGCCGCAGGCCGGTAGCTGCCCCCAATCGCTTACAAAGTTCCACCGTCATGAGCGAGTCGAAACCCAGCTCCGCAAAGGCCAGATCCCGATTCACCGACCGAGGATCCGATTCGCCTAGCATCATCGCGGCCTCTGTGCTGACCGCCTCCACAACCAGCCGGTGACGTTCTTGCTGCAAAGCGGCCAACCGCTCGTTAAGTGTCACCCCGGCGGCGTTTGCTCCAACATTCTGCCTGTTGGATGCCGGTTGGCCGGCGCTCGGCGTCGCCGCGTCGGACTCGAGCTCACGCAACGGGAGTTCCCAAATCGGTTTCGTTGGGCTCTGGGCGCGAAGCGTGTGACGGATCAATTTCCCGTTCGGGGTTCGAGGGAGTGAATCAACAATGGCAAACCTGTGCGGTACCTTGAATGCAGACAGCCGGTTAAGCAATCGCAGGTGGATATCTCGCATAATTGACTCATCGATGAATGCACCGCTCGCCGGGACTAGAAAAGCCTGCAGCGCCGACGCACCCGTGGCTTCCCTTACGCCGACAACCGCGGCCTCCGTGACAGCGTCGTGCTCGACGATGAGTCGCTCGACCTCCCGCGGATTAACGTTGACCGCTCCGACGATTTCCGTATCGTCCGCGCGGCAACGGTAGGTAACCCAGCCATCACCGTCGATGCACACCCTATCGCGCGTGTTGAGCCAACCGCCCTCCTCCAGGGGAAGGGGCCAGTTCCAATACACCGGCGCGAGCGATGATCCGCGGACCCATAGGTCCCCCTCAACCCCGGGTTCGACGCTCGTGCCAGCCGGCGTTACAACGCGAATCTCATAAGGTGGAAGAACCTGTCCAACAGTCCCTAGCCGCCATTCATCGACGCTATTCGATACGAAAGTCTGTCCAACTTCCGTAGATCCAATTCCGTCAAGGATAGGGATACCGCCAAAGAATTCCATGAGGCGCTGGCCGAGTGCGACGTCAAGAGCCTCTCCCGCTGATACCAGGCATCGGAGCGATTGGAACGAATCGGGGGAACATTCGTCGACCACTCGCGCAAAGAATGTTGGCACACCGTAAAGAACCGATGGCTCAAATCTCTCGCAGAGCGTGGCCCCCACCTCCGCACTCACCGGCATGGGATTGATAACCGCGGAACCGCCCGTCGCGAGTGGGAACCAGACCGAATTACCCAGACCGTAGGCAAAATACATGCGTGCGCTACTGAGCCCGATGTCTTGGGGCGTGAGCCGCAACGCTTTGCGACACATGGCGTCAACAAATGTGAACGGGTCGGCGTGCCGATGGATCGCCGCTTTCGGCGGACCCGTCGTACCAGAGGTGTAAGTCGCGTATGCATGGGCGTCACTCTCGACCGACGCATAGTCTCCCGGGTCGACTCGGGTCGACTCGGACATGAGCTCTGCGACATCCACCACGCCCGACGGCTTAAACCGACCCAGAAGAGAACCAGTTGTGACGACCAGCGCCGGCTCCGTGTCGCGCTCAACAAATGCGTGGTCTTCGCGATGCAGCTCCGGATTGGCCAAGAACGCTACGGCACCACGAGCCAGGCACGCCAGCAATAGCTGCACTAGGTCCGGCGAATCCGGGAGACACAACAGGACGCGATCTCCTACGGAGATGCCACGACTTTTCAGCACTTCGGCCAGACGCGCGCTACCGTCATGCATTTGGCCATGAGTTACGACGTCCGGCGTATAATATGCGGGCTGGTCATACCAGCCCGCTTCGGACGCTCGCTCAGCCAGGAATCTTGCGAGGTTGCCATTCCGCATTACTGGAAGGCCGCCCTGGCGTGCCGCAGAGATGGCCTTGATAGCTGCCAACGATCGGTTTCTTCACGCGGAGCATCTTGGAATTCAGTTCGAAGAAAATACTCGGTGATAATAAGTACCGGTTGACCTCCGGCAATAACACGGTACCGGCGTCCGATGGCTTTCCTCCGCGAATTCTGGTATCCGCCAAATGCAAGCCACCCGGGCAACTCGCCTACCCAGACTTTGGCCTCCTCCTTGAACGTCTCGACGTGACTGGCCGCCATAACCTCACCGATAGGACGATCCGTCCGCGTCAGGCTCGTCACGATTTCACGGGGGAGCAGGTCGATGGCAACCACCGACTCGGCGGCTACGAATACATCCCCCGAATTCTGGCCCTTAAGCAGAATGTTGCGTTGCAGAACCCTGCCGACCGATGATTGGTCCAGCTCGGGCATTCTCGGCGCGACACCGTGAACCTGTTGATTGATAATTTGCACGACGATCTCATCGTTAGCGAGGACGTTGAGAATCCGAGTAAGGGTGCCATTGGTTGCAATGAGCAACCGCAGGTCACGATCGAGACCTTGGATTGCTTCATCGGACAGAGCGCAGTCTGCCGTATCGCATTTCTCGGGTAAAGTACCCAACCCCCGTACGTGCGCCGTCATGCTGCTACGTCCAAGCGGATGAAATCGTTGCCCAAGTATCGCTCGACGCAGGCCGAACGTCGAACCTTGCCACTTGTGGTGACCGGAATGGAGCCCGGCGCCACCATCACGACATCGGCAACCCGCAGTCGGTGCGATCTAGAAATCGCGGAGGTGACTTCGCGTTTGACGGTGCGGAGCCGATCCATCTTCTCCTCATCTGTTCGACCTCGCTTCATCAGTTCGATGATGGTGACCAGCTTTTCACTGTGGTCATCCGGCACGGCTATCGCCACGACCCGGCCGTCGGTGATTTCGCGGATCGTCGCCTCGATGTCATCCGGATAGTGATTGGATCCATCCACGACCAAGAGATCCTTGATGCGGCCCGTGATGAACAGTTCGCCTTCGAAAATGACGCCAAGGTCTCCGGTCCGCAGCCACGGACCCGCTGATGTGCCGGGCGAGGGATTGACAAGCTTTCCGCCGAACGTCTCCTCCGTATGTCGGGGGTTCCGCCAGTAGCCCAACGCGACGTTGTCCCCCTGGACCCAGATTTCGCCGACCGCCCCCTCCGGACTCTCCATCCTGGTATCGGGGTCGACGATCCGCATCGTTGAGGCAGCCGGCGCGCCGTAACTGACCAGGTTGGCGCCGTCGCTCGCGCTCTCGGTGCGCTTCGCCTGACCGGCCGACAAGTCCTGGTAGTCAAAGCAGACACTCTTCGGTGGGCGGCCCGGTCCGGCGGTAGCCACGTACACCGTCGCCTCCGCGAGCCCGTATGACGGTCGGATTGCCGTCTCGCTGAGGTTGAAGCGGGCGAACCGCTCGGTGAAACGCTGCAGCGTCGCCGCACTTACGCGTTCGGCACCAGTGACGATCGCCCGCACATGCCCGAGATCAAGTCCGGCCATATCGTCGTCCGATGTCCTGCGCACTGCCAATTCGAAACCGAAATTCGGCGCACTGGAAACCTGTCCACGATGTTTCGCCAACAATTGCATCCAGCGGGCCGGCCGTTGCAAAAATGCCATCGGACTCAACAACACCGCGGTGTCCTGAAGGACCATCGGGAGGATGATGCCCAGCACCAACCCCATGTCGTGATAGAACGGCAGCCACGACACAGCGATTGACGGAACCGTTTCGGTATCCCCGAAGTAGCCGGTCATCAGCTGTGCGCAGTTGGTGATGACGTTCTTGTGCGAGAGGACAACACCCGCCGGCGCGCGCGTCGACCCCGACGTGTACTGCAGATATGCGGTGCTCGGGCGCTCGTACCGAGTCGCATCGAGCGCTCCCGGGGAGTCCAGGTCCAGCGCGTCCAAGGCCACAACAATCGGTGCAGGTTGGCCGTGGGCGCGACACGCGTGTGACGCATATTTTACGACCTCGTCAATAACCGACGAGGTCGTAAGAATGACGGACGGCTGAGCATCCTGCAACGCTGCAGATATTCGTTCGTCGTGAATGCCGAACTGCGGCACGGGAAGAGGCACAGCGATAAGACCGGCCTGTAGTACGCCAAAAAAGGCAATGATGTATTCAAGCCCCTGCGGAGCCAATATGGCGACCCGGTCGCCACTCGACGCGTGTGCCCAAAGCTCCTCCGCCACAGTCATAGATTGCCGGTAAACCTGCCACCAGGTGACCGTTTCGGTAAAGCCCGCCGGATCCGTCTCATAGTCAATGAACTTGTACGCCGCACGATTGGGGTACTCGCTGGCCGCCTTCTGCAGTAAATCGGTGAGTGACGTCTCGCTCATCGCGAATCGTGGTGCGGTCCCGTTCAGTGGATGTGGCGCTTGCCCACCCGTGCCCCTTGGGTGTTGCGTCGCCACCTCGCACGCAGCATGAAGTGACAAGCTCGTTTCCATGATTATCCTTCGGCTGTTGACAGCAGAAAAACGGACGGCTTCGCTGCCGTGTCGCTCGAAACCGAGTCGGCGCATAGCGTTTGTACCTTGTCCGGGCTAGCGACGCGAATCGATGAGGTCTCCCGACCATAGCAGGTACGCGCACATGCTGCCCGCCGATTCGAACTAATCGGCTCATTGTTGGCGGCGTCGGCGCTGGCTGTGCCGCGCGTGGCGGCGAGAGGGTAGTGCAGGTTGTGCAGTCGAGTGTCTGCCCAGAACCTGACCTTTAGTGCATCGATTTGGCGCTGGCCTTCGCAGCAGGCCGCTGATCTGTGACTTTGCTGGTGGTTTGGTCGGAATTCGGTTCGCTAATTTTACGCTCGTAGTGAGCTGCGGTGGCCTGGCTGCGCGCGGTGACGACCGCTTCCGGGGGCGGTCGCGGTGCGGATCATGTGGTCCAGGCGCCGTGGTTCGCGCCAAGTTCGAGGGTCTCAATTTCGCGCACGATGATTCCGAGGGGAGAGCAGCCGCCGGCATTGACGGCCAAGCCTGTGAAATCGCCACCGCCAAAGGCCAGCCACCACCTCGGACGGCGTGTGCCGGGCCTACCAGATTCTCAGCTAATTCCCGGCCGCGGGCCGTGTGGTGACGGGCCGGCTTACCCACTAACGACGACTTCTTTTATTAACGCAGGCGGGACTACGGCCGGGTATGACAGGACCGTCTCCTTGTCCATGGTTTGCGGACCAATGTGCTGCACACCCGAGAAGTCGGCTCCCATCGGTGCTCAACGCCGTGGCGCGCCCAGGCCTGATGACAGAGTTCGGCGCTCTTCCGCGTCGTCGCGATTCCAGCCGGTGATCACGCCGCGCATTGCCGAGGGGTCATCGACACGGGGCCACGTCCGGCGTTGGACGCCGCGGTGCGTACGGCTTCCAGCGCGCGCGTCAGGCCCCGAGGGCTCGTTGCCTTCACGTTCACCACACAAATACCGAGGATGGCCTTGCGCCCCAAGCAACGGGATCGCCGAATGGGAGGCCGATCTCGTCAATGTCGCTGCGGCAACTTTCCCAGAAGGATTAATGCCGAGGTGCTACGCGGCATCGCGAACAATTCGCGGCGGTCACGGGACCTGATCGATCGTCATCTTCCGGCCTTGCCGCACTTCACTGGCCGCGAATTCATCGGCGCGCAAGGCCCGCGGCCGTCGCGCTACTTGGAAGGTGGGCAGCTCTCCTACCGGACGTACTGCTTTGCCAAGGACTGAGCCAGTTTCGGGTAGTGTCGCCCGGATGAGCCCAGCTGGCCGCGAGTTCGACATCGTTCTATATGGCGCCACCGGCTTCTCCGGCAAGCTGACCGCCGAACACCTCGCCCACAGCGGGTCAACAGCACGGATCGCACTGGCCGGTCGCTCCAGCGAACGGTTGCGGGCCGTGCGGGTGATGTTGGGCCCAACCGCACAAGACTGGCCGCTGATCGTGGCCGACGCGTCACAACCATCGACGCTCGAAGCGATGGCCGCGCGGGCCCGGGTGGTACTGACGACTGTTGGCCCCTACACGCGGTACGGCCTGCCGCTGGTGGCGGCCTGCGCGGAGGCTGGAACGGACTATGCCGACCTGACCGGCGAGTTGATGTTCTGCCGAAACAGTATTGATCTGTACCACAAACAAGCCGCCGACACCGGCGCCCGGATAATCCTCGCGTGCGGATTCGATTCCGTCCCTTCGGATCTGAGCGTCTATCAGCTGCATCGCCGGGCGATGCAGGACGGCACCGGTGAACTCTGCGACACCAACCTGGTGCTCCGCTCGTTCTCTCAGCGCTGGGGCTCCGGCGGCACGTTTGCCTCGTATCCCGAAGCGATGCGCACTGCATCCGGCGACCCGGAGGCCCTTCGGCTGGTCACCGACCCGTACACGCTGACCACGGACCGAGGCGCCGAGCCCGAACTCGGTCCGCAGCCGGATTTTGCCTGGCGTCGGGGACGTGACCTGGCACCCGAGCTTGACGGCTTCTGGACCGGCGGGTTTGTGCTGGCTCCGTTTAACACTCGAATCGTTCGGCGTAGCAACGCATTACAGGACTGGGCCTACGGCAGGCGGTTCCGCTACTCAGAGACGATGAGTCTGGGAAAGTCGCTGGCGGCGCCGGTCGCCTCCGCGGCCGTCACCGGTGCTGTGGCGGCCGCCATCGGGCTGGGGAACAGATACTTCAACCGATTACCGCGCCGGCTGGTGGAGCGCGTCACGCCGAAACCAGGCACCGGTCCGAGCCGAAAAACCCAGGAGCGCGGATATTACACATTCGAGACGTACACCACTACCACGACCGGCGCCCGCTACCTGGCGACTTTCGCACACAACGTTGACGCGTACAAGTCGACGGCGGTGTTGCTCGCGCAGAGTGGCCTGGCGCTGGCACTGGATCGCGATCGGCTCTCCGAGGTGCGGGGTGTGCTCACTCCCGCGGCCGCAATGGGCGATGCGTTGTTGGCGCGCCTCCCCGGCGCCGGCGTGTCCATCGGGACGACCAGGCTGAGCTAACACCGGCACCCGGTCGCCAGCAAGTTAGCTAGCCCGTGGGCGCATTAGCCAGATCAGCATTCATGCGCTCACCTGAGACTCGGTCCTCCCAGATCTGTGGCTGCTGCCGCCGAGGATCAAACTCCGGACGACAACCCACGTTCACCGGTGGGCTTCAGCACCGGCGCTGCACCATCGGAAGCTCCTCGACCAGGGTCGGCAGGTTCAGCGGAGCCCGCGAGGCGACAAAGACCGCACGAGCCAAACCTGTGGAGGCCATCGGTCCCTTCGCCGTCCAATTCAGTGGAAACTGCCGGTGCCGGGGCTGCGTAGCGGTCACATATACGTGCGGCATCTTCTCCCTCAGTCGGTTCATCACCCACACGCGCGAAGGCCGACACCCCGTGCCGGTTATCGCCTGACTGGCCGAGGAAGCCCTCTCGTTAACCAGAAAGGGCTCGTCTTCGCCGGAATAGCTCACGCACGTCTCCAGCAGCAGAAGGTCGGCTGCGCGGTCACACATCCACGCCAGCGCCTCGGCGGGACGGGAGAGGTGGTAGAGCACGCCATAGCAGTACACCACGTCGTATCGGTGCGCTTCCACTGGGAGATCGCCGTCGAGATCTAGGTGGTCGACCGTGACATTGGGATTGGACCCGAAGCGTTGGCGGATGACATCCAGATTCTCCCCCCGAGGCTCGGTGCAGAGCACCTTGCACCCGCGGTCGAGGAAGAACTTCGTGTGATCGCCGATCCCGGCACCAACCTCCAGCACGCTCTTATTGCCGAGATCGAGCCCTAGCGTGGCCAGGTGCTCCTGACGGCGGGCGTTGTGCCGAAGGTAAAAGATGCTGTGAAAATGCCGTTCCGCAGTCGGGCGAAACATGCCGGGGAGTCGCATCAGGCGAGGATAGCGCACCTTGCCGGGGAGAAGCGCTGGCCGATGGCTACCGAGCTGCTGAACGTCTGCGCCGCCAGCGAATCCACCTCCTCGATGGCCACGCCCGCTTCGCCCTGGACGCCACCGCCACCCAGCAGTGCAAACACTCGGGGCAAGCACTCGCTCGGTTGGGAGTAGGGAGCCCCAGCCCGGCGCCGGCTATCCATTCCTACTCGGAATAAAGAAGTAGCAGTACCGGTCGTCGCGGTGCCGCTGGTAGGGCTGCAGCCCCACATCGTCGGCGTAGACGAACGGCTCGTACCCGCACGCGCGGATCTCCGCAATGGTCCGTTCCGGGTCCGGGTTAGAGGCGGCGCCCCCGTAGATCTCCACTAGCAGGACCGGACGATCGCGGCGCAGGAGCTCCGTCGCGCCCGCGATGACCGCACGCTCGAGCCCCTCAACGTCGATCTTCAGCAGACCCACCGTCAGTGGCAGCTCCGCCGCGAGCGCGTCCAGCGTGGTGCACGGCACCCGTATCCGCTCGCGAATGCGAATTCGCCCGGTGTCGTTCAGCGAACTGAAGGCGCTGTCCGCAGCCACGAAGAAGTCGACCTCGCCAACCGCGTCCCCGGCGGCGGTTCGCAGCGTGCGGATGCGGTCTTGCAGGCCGTTGGCGGCCACGTTGGCCTCCAGTCGCGAATACGTGCCCGGCGCCGGCTCCAGCGCTACCACTGGGGCTAGCCTCGCCCAGGCCAGGCTGTGCAGACCGACGTTGGCTCCGACGTCGAGGATGCAGCGGCCCGGGTAGAGCGCGGAATAGAGCGCCGCCGCGATGTCGATCTCGGTCTCCTCGAACCCGCCGGTCAACCGCACGATCCAAGCGATGGCCGACCCCGGCTCAAGGGTGACCTGGTGGCCGCGCCAATGCCAGGGGGCCAGCCGCCACCGTTGGGGAGGCAAGCCAAACGGCCGCCAGCGTTGCAGGCTGCGAACGAGGCGGTTTGGCATGGCGCACTCTAACATCCGGACCACCCGCATCCGGCAGGTCGGCCATCGAGCTGTTCCGGTGTTCTCGAACCAACCCGTGGTGCCCAGATCCAAAGGGCGCCAACGCCGCTGACCCTCCCCCGGTCCGAGCCCGCTGCGCGCTACCACCTGCATGAAGCGCACCTCTTGGACCTCCACCGGGTCCGATCGTCAGTGGCACCCGAGGTTGTAACCCGACCTCGGGTCCGCAGACCCACTACGATGTTGTGCGACCCAAACTATCCCCGGGGCGGAGTATTTTGCGTGTTAGTGTTGCACAGTGAATTCGTTGAAACTCGCTCGTTTCATCGCGCGTAGCGCTGCTTTCGAGGTTTCGCGCCGCTATTCTGAGCGAGACCTGAAGCACCAGTTTGTGAAGCAACTCAAATCACGTCGGGTGGATGTCGTTTTCGACGTCGGCGCCAACTCGGGGCAATACGCCGCCGGCCTCCGCCGAGCGGGATATAAGGGCCGCATTGTCTCGTTCGAACCGCTATCCGGACCGTTTTCGATTTTGGAAAGAAAAGCGTCAACGGATCCACTATGGGATTGTCGGCCGTATGCGTTAGGTGATGCTGATGGAACGGTTTTGATCAATGTCGCAGGAAACGCCGGTCAGAGCAGCTCCGTCTTGCCCATGCTGAAAAGTCATCAGAACGCTTTTCCCCCGGCAAACTATGTTGATACCCAAGAGGCGTCGATACATCGACTTGATTCCGTAGCTCCAGAATTTCTGGGTCCGGACGGTGTCGCTTTTCTCAAGATCGACGTGCAAGGGTTTGAGAAACAGGTGCTCGCTGGTAGCAAATCAACCATCGATGACCATTGCGTCGGCATGCAACTCGAACTGTCCTTCCTGCCGTTATACGAAGGTGGCATGCTCATTCCGGAAGCCCTCGATCTCGTGTATTCCTTGGGCTTTACGTTGACGGGATTGCTGCCTTGTTTCATTGATGCAAACAATGGTCGAATGCTGCAGGCCGACGGCACCTTTTTCCGCGAGGACGATTGATTGGAATCGCTTCGCGAGGCCCTTCACCAGACCAAATCACCGGAGCACCAGAGGGCCAAGCTGATCGCTTGGGTCGAACATGGTGCAGACGAAGCGATACGCCGGCTTGACCGCCGCTAGCACAAAGAAAGTCGCCATGGCCGCACCAATGTTCTCGATCATCATCCCCACCTTGAACGTGGCGGCGGTATTGCCTGCTTGCCTCGACAGCATCGCCCATCAGAGCTACGGCGACTTCGAGCTGGTCCTGGTCGACGGCGGCTCGACCGACGAAACCCTCGACATCGCGAACAGTTTCGCCGCCAACCTCGCTGGGCGGTTGATCATCCATTGCGACACCGACCAGGGCGTCTACGACGCGATGAACCGCGGCGTGGGCCTGGCCACCGGAACGTGGTTGCTCTTTTTGGGCGCCGACGACAGCCTGTACGAGGCGGACACCCTGGCCCGGGTGGCCGCCTTCATCGGCGAACACGAGCCCAGCGATCTGGTATATGGCGACGTGATCATGCGCTCAACCAAATTCCGCTGGGGTGGCGTCTTCGACCTCGACCGCCTGCTATTCAAGCGCAACATCTGCCATCAGGCGATCTTCTACCGCCGCGGACTCTTCGGCACCATCGGCCCGTACAACCTCCGCTATCGGGTCCTGGCCGACTGGGACTTCAATATTCGCTGCTTTTCCAACCCAGCGCTCGTCACCCGCTACATGCCCCTGGTCGTTTCATACTTCAACGACTTGGGCGGGCTCAGCAATACCGTCATCGACAAAGAATTTCTGAAGCGCCTGCCGAAGTCCACGAGAGTTGGCATAAGAATTTTCACCATCGTCGTGCGCTTGTGGCTCAAGATGATCGACCGTTGGCCGAACGTGTCTAGACCGTTGAGACAGTTTCGCGGCGTTGCTCCCTGACTCGGCAATCGCTAGTTGGCCTAGCCGATCGGCGATGTCGCGGATATGTTCTCAGCCCCGAAACGCAACGCACTCTCCACGTGCTGCGGGAATGCAGCGAAGTCCCGTCCGAAAGCCTCAGCGAGCCGCCAGGTGGCGTGTCGGTACTCGCCCCCACTGAGCACCCGGTTTACCGCTTCTGCCACACGCCGACTGCTGAGCCGCTCGGTGCGCAGCAGCACGCCCGCGCCGGCCCGCTCGACGGCCTCCATGTTCAGGTGCTGATCCATGTTGCTGGCGAGCCCGACCACCGGCACCCCGGCCGCCAAGGCCTGCTGCGTCGTCAGGCTGCCGCCGTTGCACACCACCACGGCCGAGCGGGCCGCGGCCGCCTCGCCCGGCAGGTAGTCCGCCACGAACGCGTTGGCCGGCACGTTGTTCAAGTCGCAGCGGTCCGCGGTGGCCGCGATCACCGTCACCGGCAGGTCAGCCAGCGCGTTCAACACCACCTGCAACAGGTTCGTCCTGCCCGACGTGCCCAGCGTCGCGTACACGATCGGCCGATCCGTCGGCAGCGAGTCCCACCACGGCGGCGGCTCGCCGGCGGGCGACCACAGGACCGGGCCCAAATACCGGTGGCTGGCCGGCAGGTTGTAGGTCGGCGTCAGCTCCGGCACGTCGGCATAGAGCGTGTGGTCACCGTCGGTGAAAATGCGGCACAGGTTCCAGCCCAGACCCGGTAACCCATTCCTGCGGCGGATCCAGTTGAGCGGCAGGCAATAGAGGGCGAAGATCAACGGACGGTATAGCCGGTACAGGAGCTTGACCAGCCTGACGCCGAGCACGTGGGTCCAGGGCACATCCGGCAGCGGAAACCGGCGCCGGGCGTAGGGACTCCAGTAGGCGTTCGCGATGGCGATGTAGGGGATGCCGGCCAGTCGGGCGCTGGCGGACAGCGAAAGACGGTTGTCGCCGACGACTAGGTCCGGCGCGATCTCGGCCAACACCTTCGTGTCCGCCTTGACGTAGTCCCGCAACGTCCGCGTGTTGTAGAAAAATCGGCCCTGAGCAATTTTTGCGAGAACCCGCTCGCTGGGGATGGTGTGGATCGGGTGGTGGGGGAACGGCAGCGGGCCCAGGAGCTTGTTGAACCGCGGGTCGCAGGCGAAGTGGACCTCGTAACGGCTCGGGTCGAGCGACCGCGCCAGGACAAACGGTCGAACGACATGCGCCAGGGTCGCCGCTTCTGCGATAAACAGGATCCGCCGCCTGCCGGCTGCAGGCCCCGGTGGGTTCGGTGCGATGCTCATGCCTCTCTTCTCACGTCGCTGCCAACCACCCCGACGCCGTAGCGTACACACACGACAGCCGGACTCGGGATAATCGGTCACTGCGGGTCCGGTAGGCCATCGCCGGGCAACCCTGGCGCGGGCCAATCTGCGGTGCCTTCTGCTAACTGGCCAGCGACGTTGCGGGCACGTGCTCCGAGACCAGGCGCAATGCACTCTCCACATGCTGTGAGAATGCAGCAAAGTCTCGTCCGAAAGCCTCGGCGAGCCGCCGGGCGGCGTGTTCGTACTCGCCCCCACTGAGCACCTGGTTTACCGCTTCTGCCACACGCCGACTCTTGAGCCGCTCGGTGCGCAGCAGCACGCCCGCGCCGGCCCGCTCGATGGCTTCCATGTTTAGGTGTTGGTCCAGATTACTGGCGATCCCGACCACCGGCACCCCGGCTACCAAGGCCTGCTGCGTCGTCAGGCTGCCGCCGTTGCACACCACCACGGCCGAGCGGGCCGCGGCCGCCTCGCCCGGCAGGTAGTCCGCCACGAACGCGTTGGCCGGCACGTTGTTCAAGTCGCTACGGCCCGCGGTGGCCGCGATCACCGTCACCGGCAGGTCAGCCAGCGCGTTCAACACCACCTGCAACAGGTTCGTCCCGCCCGACGTGCCCAGCGTCGCGTACACGATCGGCCGATCCGTCGGCAGCGAGTCCCACCACGGCGGCGGCTCACCGGCGGGCGACCACAGGACCGGGCCCAAATACCGGTGGCTGGCCGGCAGGTTGTAGGTCGGCAGCAGCTCCGGCACGTCGGCATAGAGCGTGTGGTCACCGTCGGTGAAAATGCGGCACAGGTTCCAGCCCAGACTCGGCAACCCGTGCCTGCGGCGGACCCAGTTGAGCGGCAGGCACTGGAGGGCGAATAACAACCGGCGTTCCAGGGGGTACAGGAGTTTGACCAGTCTGACGCCGAACAAGCGGGTCCAGATCACATCCGGCAGCGGAAAGCGACGGCGGGCGTACGGACTCCAGTAGGCGTTCGCGATGGCGACATAGGGGATGCCGGCCAGTCGGGCGCTGGCGGACAGCGAAATGCGAAGATCGCCGACGACCAGGTCCGGTGCGATCTCGGCCAACAGCCTCCGGTCCGCCTCGACGTACTCCCGCAGCGTCCGTGCGGTGTAGAACCGGCCCTGACCCAAGTTGCCAAGAAACCGCTCGCTGGGGATGGTGCGGATTGGGTGGGAGGCGAAGGGCAGCGGGCCCAGGAGCTTGTTGTACCGCGGGTCGCAGGCGAAGTGGACCTCGTAACGGCTCGGGTCGAGCGACCGCGCCAGGACGTACGGCCGAACGACGTGGGCCAAAGTCACTGCTTCCGCGACAAATAGGATCCGCTGCCTGCGGGCGGGGGGCTCGGGTGCGTTCGGTGCGCTGCTCATGCCCGCGTCCTTTCTCACGTCGCTGGCGACCGTCAATCGTTGCGCCCCACCTCGACGCCGTAGCGTACACGCAGGACCCGTGCGCTCGCGAAATCTCGGCGAAAGTGGGTGCGGGAAAAGTGGGTGCGGGATGGGTTGAAAGTGCCGAGGGTTAGTCGTCCCGTCCCGCGATGACCACCGCACGGCGAGACACCCGGCGTCCTTCCCCCTCGTGTCCGGCACCAGGGCGCGGCCGTTGCTCGACTCGGAAACCCTGTGGCCATACCCCTAGGTGGTATATGGTTTTTTGGGCGGGCGCCACCTACAGCCATGGGTGATACGCCGGAGTATCCAACCGAAGCGGAGGATCGAGTGGCGGGCACAGTGCTAGGAGCGATCGGGCATGCGTTGGCGTTGACCGGGTCGATGACGTGGGAGATTCTGTGGGCGCTGATCCTGGGCTTCGCGTTGTCGGCGGTGGTGCAGGCCGTGGTGCGCCGCTCCACGATCGTGACACTGATGGGCGACGACCGGCCGCGCACCCTGGCTATCGCCACCGGACTGGGAGCGGCGTCGTCGTCGTGTTCATATGCGGCGGTGGCTTTGGCACGGTCACTATTCCGCAAAGGCGCCAACTTCACCGCCGCGATGGCGTTCGAGATCGGTTCGACCAACCTGGTGGTGGAGTTGGGCATCATTCTGGCCTTGTTGATGGGCTGGCAGTTCACCGCCGCCGAGTTCGTCGGCGGGCCGGTGATGATCATCGTGCTGGCCGTCTTGTTCCGGCTGTTCCTACGTTCCCGGCTCATCGACGCCGCCCGGGAACAGGCCGAACGGGGAATCGCAGGCTCAATGGAAGGCCACGCCGCCATGGACATGTCCATCAAGGGGGAAGGCTCATTTTGGCGGCGACTCTTTTCCCCGCCCGGCTTTACCTCCGTCTCGCATGTGTTCGTAATGGAATGGCTGGCGATTCTGCGCGACCTGATTTTGGGCTTGTTGATCGCCGGTGCCATTGCGGCATGGGTGCCCGAATCGTTCTGGCAGAGCTTCTTTTTGGCCGATCATCCGGGTTGGTCGGCGGTGTGGGGGCCGATTGTGGGACCGATCGTGGCCATCGTTTCATTCGTCTGCTCGATCGGAAATGTGCCACTTGCCGCGGTGTTGTGGAACGGCGGCATCAGCTTCGGCGGTGTCATCGCGTTCATCTTCGCCGACCTGCTGATTCTGCCGATCTTGAACATCTACCGGAAGTACTACGGCACCAAGATGATGCTGACGCTGCTCGGCACCTTCTACGCCTCGATGGTTGCCGCCGGGTATCTCATCGAAGTTCTTTTCGGTGCAGCGAAACTCATTCCTAGCCAGCGCAACGCCACGGTCATGACCGCGGAAATTTCGTGGAACTACACCACTTGGCTCAACCTTGTCTTTCTGGTGGTCGCGGCGGCACTGGTGGTCCGATTCATCACGTCGGGCGGAATCCCGATGCTGCGCATGATGGGCGGCTCGCCGGATGCGCCGCACGATTCTCATGACCATGACGATC
The DNA here is from genome assembly GCF_963853665.1 of Mycobacterium decipiens. Lineage (NCBI taxonomy): Bacteria > Bacillati > Actinomycetota > Actinomycetes > Mycobacteriales > Mycobacteriaceae > Mycobacterium > Mycobacterium decipiens. The sequence goes on along the minus strand of NZ_OY970459.1, from coordinate 1,593,310 downwards.
ACCACGGCCACTAGCGCTACCGCGTCGTCAATCGCCTTATCGGACTTAGGTCCTAGATGTTCAGCAGCAAGTCGACGTAGTCGACACCCGAAGGGTTGAGTCGACTGACTTCGTCACTGTTGAGGACGATGTACCCGGAGCCGACGTGATTTGCGGTGACTAGCAGCACCTCGTTTCCCATATCACCGTTCGACGGCGTCACGATCTCGTTATCCAGGGCGGCGAATAGGTTGCTCCCCCAGCTTTCCGGGAAGCTAGCCGGATTCCACGCGCGGAAGCCACGGCACATTACGCTGATAACGGCACTGGCCCAGCTGCTCTGGTCGGTCGGGACCTGCCCATTTGTCACCGCGTCGTCTATGTCGTTTCTGGCCGCCTCCTGCAACGTGGCCAGATGGATATGCAATTGGTTCTGCGTGCGGCCTTTTACGGAGTTGATACCCAACGCCCAGTCGTAGCCCGCAAGCAAGCCCAACTCGTTAAACGCATCGAGGAAGTATTGGGGAGCGGCGGGATCCAAGAGGTTCGGGCATTCGATTCCCAGTTCGCGGATGGCAGGCATGAGCAGAAAGTTGACACTGCTCTCCCTATGTATGGCATATCCCATTGTTCGGTCGTTACTGGGAAAAACGACCTTCACATTGGTGCCCGGCTGCTGCGGTGTGACATCTTCGACAAGCTTCCACAGCGGGTCATCATCTTGCGGCGAACCGCACGCCGGCAATGGCCACACCGCGGTAGCCGGCCCCCGCGGATTGCCGGGCTGCGGTGGAAGCATCGGATTGGCAGCCGCCTGCGGCGATGCGCCTACCGCCAGCACGCCACCCGCAACCACTGCACAGCAGGCTAGTAGGGTGCTCACCCCGCGGTAGGCAATGGCGAACCGGCCGCGGATGACGCCGCGATCCGTCGAGCGATGGTCGATCGTGGTGGGGCTCCTGAGCTCGTAGTCGTCTGGGTCGGGTTGGTTGGCGCGTTTGTCGCTCAAGATGACTGGTTGACCCGTCGCGGCGGACGCTCGCGGCGTCCACCGCGGCACGGTGCAACGCGAATTATCTGCGCTTGGCTCGTTAGGCGGAACACTCGGTCCGTGTTGGCTGCTGGGAGTCTCCTGAGAGTTCACGATGCTGCCGGCGGCGGTATCCTGGCCTGCGGATATTCCACCCGTGGGCAAAGGGGGCCATGATCGCGCACTCCCCGGGGCCGACGCCGAACGCGCCGGACTATCCGGTCCCGCCGGGCGGTCCACCGCCGCCGGCAGATATCGGTCGGCTACTGCTTCGCTGCCATGACCGCCCGGGGATCATCGCCGCGGTGAGCGCCTTCCTGGCCCGCGCCGGTGCCAACATCATTTCCCTGGACCAGCACTCCACCGCGCCGGAGGGCGGAACATTCTTACAGCGCGCGATCTTTCACCTGCCCGGCCTGACGGCCGCCATCGACGAGCTGCAACGCGACTTCGGCAGCACCGTGGCCGACAAATTCGGCATCGACTACCGGTTTACCGAGGCCGCCAGGCCCAAGCGGGTCGCAATCATGGCATCCAAGGACGACCACTGTTTACTAGATTTGTTGTGGCGCAACCGTCGCGGCGAGCTGGAAATGTCGATTGTCATGGTGATCGCCAACCATCCCGACCTAGCCGCGCATGTACGCCCCTTCGGGGTGCCGTTCATACACATCCCGGCCACCCGTGACACTCGCGCGGAAGCCGAACAGCGTCAGCTTCAGTTGCTAAGCGGCAACGTGGATTTGGTGGTGCTGGCTCGCTACATGCAGATACTCAGCCCGGCCTTCCTCGACGCAATCGGCTGCCCGCTGATCAATATTCATCATTCGTTCCTCCCCGCCTTCACCGGCGCGTCCCCCTACAAACGCGCCCGAGAGCGCGGCGTCAAACTAATCGGTGCCACCGCCCACTACGTGACCGAAGCGCTCGACGAAGGGCCGATCATCGAGCAAGACGTCGTTCGTGTCGACCACAATCACACCGTCGACGATCTAGTTCGGGTCGGTGCCGACGTCGAGCGCGCAGTGCTTTCCCGCGCCGTGCTATGGCACTGCCAGGACCGCGTCATCGTGCACCACAACCAGACCATCGTGTTCTGACACCGGCCGCTGCGCGGGTGGCTAGGGGACGTGCGGAAGTCGGCGGTAGGTGAATCGGCCGGCGGTCAGCGCGTGGTCCACGAGTTTGTGCACACATCAGTTGGTGTTCGGTTCGAAATGTCGTTGGCGGAGTCCCCAGGACCAAGAACTTGGCAAGGATCCGCCAAGTGGCCGAGGTCAATCTTGACTCGTCGGCCACCGCCGCAAACCAACAAGCAGCAACGATGCGAAAGAGAGGTACCCAATGATCACTGCCCGTATCCGCGCCCTCGCCGGCATGTCCCTGCTGGCCTCGGCGATCGGACTGGCGGCTTTCGGAGCCGCTGCTGGCACCGCCAGCGCCGCCCCGACCCACCAGCCCGAGTACGGCACCTACACCTGCTACGACTACGCAACACAGACGTTCTACGAGTGCTTCGACCCCAGCTAGTCGCCGCAACCCCCCAACCGGACCTAGTCCCGAAGCAGGACTAGGTCCGCTCGGCTGCTAGCTTGTCGCGCAACCGGCGGTTCACCGGTTCGGGCAGCAGCTCCGACACATCACCACCCAGCATCGCGACTTCCTTGGCCAACGATGACGACACGAACGAATACCGCGGCGCGGTCGCGACGAAAAAGGTGTCCACACCGGCGATGTGCTTGTTCATCTGCGCCATCTGCAGCTCGTACTCGAAGTCGGTGCCGGTGCGCAGCCCTTTCACGATCGCGGTCATCCCGCGGGATCTGACGAAATCGACCACCAGGCCTTGTCCGGCCTCAACACGCAAGTTGGGCAGGTGCGTCGTCGACTCTTTGATCATCGCGATCCGCTCATCGAGGTCGAACATGCCCTTCTTGGCGGGGTTGACCAGGATGGCCACCACCACCTCGTCGAACTGGGCCGCGGCGCGTTCGAAAACATCGACGTGGCCCAACGTCACCGGGTCAAATGACCCCGGGCACACCGCGCCGGTCATGTGCGCCGCTCTCCCCCGCAAGCGGGTGGTACCCCCGCCTCATCGCTTCGCTCTGCATCGTCGCCGGCGGTCATGTGCGCCGCTCCTCCTCATCGCTTCGCTCTGCATCGTCGCCGGCGGTCATGACCGATGACGGTAGCAGGGCGGCTCAGTCCTGTTCGGCCATCTCCAGCCGGGTGTCGCCGTACACGCGAGGCCGCCATCGGCGCCAGCCCGCCGGCCAGGTCAACGGCGCGCTGGTGACCGCACGCTCCACGACCGCCACTGTTGCCGCGCGCGTCCAGCCGTGGGTGCCCAGCGCGGCCAGAATGGCGTCAACGTCGGCGGAGTCGACGTCGTAGGGCGGGTCGGCCAGCACCAGGTCCACCGGGGACGGGGTCCCGGCCGCGATGACGGCCGCCACCGCGCCCCGGCGCAGTGTCGCACCGGCCAGACCCAAGGCCGCGATGTTGCGGGCAATGACGGCCGCGCTGCGCTGGTCGGACTCGACGAACAGCGCGGACGCCGCCCCACGTGACAGCGCTTCCAGCCCGAGAGCACCGGAACCCGCATAGAGGTCCAACACCGCCAGCCCGGTCAGATCCCGCCGCGCGGTCACAATGTTGAACAGCGACTCGCGCACCCGATCCGTGGTCGGTCTAGTGCCCCGCGACGCCACGGCAATGCGCCGACCGCCGGCGACGCCGCCGATGATCCGGGTCAAGTGCGCCGCTCCTCCCCATCGCTTCGCTTTGCATCGTCGCCGGCGCCCTCAGCTCACCACCACCAGCAGGTCTCCCCCCTCCACCTGGGCGGTGTCCGACACCGCCACCCGCTCCACGGTGCCATCGTTGGGTGCGGTGATCGGGGCTTCCATCTTCATCGCCTCAATGGTGGCGATGGTTTGCCCGGCGCTGACCTGGTCGCCGACGGACACGCCGACCGTGACAACTCCGGCAAACGGTGCGGCGATGTGTCCCGGATTGCCGCGGTCGGCCTTCTCGGCGGCGGGAACCGCGCTGGCAATGCTGCGGTCGCGCACCAACACCGGCCGCAGCTGCCCGTTGATGATGCACATCACCGTTCGCATGCCGCGTTCGTCGGGCTCGGAGATCGCCTCCAGCCCGATCAACAGCTCCACCCCACGCTCCAGCATCACCCGGTGCTCTTCACCCTGACGCAGACCATAGAAGAACTGGTTGGCCGACAATTGCGACGTGTCGCCGTAGACTTCCCGGTGCTCCTCGAATTCTTTTGTCGGACCGGGAAATAACAGCCTGTTCAGAGTGGCCTGACGCTTTGGCCCGGCCGACGACAGGGCAATTTCGTCCTCCGCCGTCAATTGCTCAGTGGGCCTAGCCGCCCCGCGACCGGCCAACGCCGCGGTGCGTAGCGGTTCGGGCCACCCACCCGGCGGATCACCCAGCTCGCCCCGCAGGAATCCGAGCACCGAATCCGGAATGTCGAATCGCGCTGGTTCGGAGGCGAATTCGTCGGCACTGACACCCGCGCCGACCAGCGCCAGCGCCAGATCGCCGACCACCTTGGACGTCGGCGTGACCTTGACCACCCGGCCCAACACTCGGTTGGCGCCGGCATAGGCTTCTTCGATTTCTTCGAATCGATCTCCCAGCCCCAGCGCGATCGCCTGCTGTCGCAAGTTGGACAATTGACCGCCTGGAATCTCGTGATGGTAGACGCGCCCCGTCGGCCCCGGAAGCCCGGATTCGAACGGCCCATACACTTTTCGCAATGCCTCCCAGTACGGCTCCAGGGCGCATACCGCCGAAAGCGACAACCCGGTGTCGTACTCAGTGTGTGCAGCGGCGGCGACGATCGAACTCAGCGCGGGCTGGCTAGTGGTTCCCGCCAGCGGCGCGGCGGCGCCGTCCACGGCGTCGGCCCCGGCGCGCCAAGCAGCCACATAGCTGGCCAGCTGGCCACCCGGTGTGTCATGGGTGTGCACGTGAACGGGCAGGTCGAACCGGCTGCGCAGCGCGCCAACCAGCTGGCGCGCGGCCGGGGCGCGCAACAGCCCGGCCATATCCTTGATGGCCAGCACATGGGCGCCGGCGTCCACGATTTGTTCAGCCAATTTCAGGTAGTAGTCCAGTGTATATAGTTGCTCACCCGGGTCAGATAGATCGCCCGTGTAGCACATCGCGACTTCTGCTATTGCAGAACCTGTTTCGCGTACTGCGTCGATCGCCGGGCGCATCGACTCAAGGTTGTTGAGTGCATCGAAGATACGAAAGATGTCGATACCGGTTGCCGTTGCCTCTTGGACGAACGCCGATGTGACCATTTCCGGGTACGGCGTGTACCCCACGGTATTGCGGCCGCGCAGCAGCATCTGCAGGCAGATATTGGGCATCGCCGCACGCAGCGTGGCCAGCCGTTCCCAGGGATCTTCCTTGAGGAAGCGCAGCGCTACATCGTAGGTCGCACCGCCCCAACACTCCACAGACAGCAGTTGCGGCATGGTCCGCGCGAGATACGGTGCCACCCGCGACAGTCCGCTGGTGCGTACTCGGGTCGCCAGCAGCGACTGGTGTGCATCCCGGAACGTCGTATCCGTGACCCGCACCGCCGTCGACTCCCGCAGCCAACGCGCAAAGCCCTCCGGCCCCAACTCAACTAGTCGCTGTTTAGAACCGGGCGGGGGTGCGGCCTGCAGATCGACATCGGGCAGCTTGTCGTGTGGGTATACCTTTGACGGACGCGAGCCGTGCGGTTGGTTGACGGTGATATCGGCCAGGTAGTTGAGGATTTTGGTGCCGCGGTCGGCTGAGGCGCGTGCGGTCAGCAGCTGCGGTCGTTGGTCGATGAACGACGTGTTGATCCGACCTGTCTGGAAGTCCGGGTCATCCAGGACCGCTTGCAGGAACGGGATATTCGTCGACACCCCGCGAATCCGAAACTCCGCGATCGCCCGGCGCGCACGGTTGACCGCCGTCGGAAAGTCACGGCCCCGGCAGGTCAGCTTGACCAGCATCGAGTCGAAGTGCGCACTGATCTCCGCGCCCAGGTTGGTGCTGCCGTCCAAGCGGATACCGGCACCGCCGGGGGTGCGAAGCGCGCTGATCCGGCCGGTGTCCGGCCGGAAGCCGTTGGCCGGATCCTCGGTGGTGATCCGGCACTGCAGTGCGGCGCCGTGCGGCCGGATGGCCTCCTGCCGCAGGCCCAGCTGCTCGAGCGTCTCCCCGGCGGCGATACGCAGCTGGCTGGCGACCAGGTCGACGTCGGTGATCTCCTCGGTGACCGTGTGCTCCACCTGAATCCGTGGATTCATCTCGATGAAGACGTACTCACCGCGCTCGTCCAGCAGAAACTCGACGGTGCCCGCGCAACCGTAGCCGATATGGCGGGCGAAGGCGACCGCATCGACGCACATCTTGTACCGCAACTCGGCGTCCAGGTCCGGCGCGGGCGCCAGTTCGATGACCTTCTGATGGCGACGCTGAACGCTGCAGTCGCGCTCGTAGAGATGGATCACGTCGCCGAGGTTGTCCGCCAGAATCTGCACCTCGATATGGCGTGGGTTGATCACCGCCTGTTCGAGATAGACCGTCGGGTCCCCGAACGCCGACTCGGCTTCCCGGCTGGCGGCTTCGATCGCCTCAGGTAGCGCCGCGATATCGTCGACACGGCGCATGCCACGGCCGCCACCACCCGCAACCGCCTTGACGAACAACGGAAACGACATCCCGGTCCGTCCGGACGTTAGGCCCGCCACCAGTTCGTCGACCGAGGCCGACGGCGCTGAAGACGTGAGCACGGGCAGCCCCGCTTCGCGAGCCGCGGCGATCGCGCGAGACTTATTTCCAGTCAGCTCAAGCACTTCCGCGCTGGGCCCGACGAATGTGATGCCCGCGGCCGCGCACGCCGCAGCCAGGTCCGGGTTCTCCGACAGAAACCCGTAGCCGGGATAGACGGCATCGGCACCGGCCCGAAGGGCCGTCGCGACGATCTCGTCAACCGACAGGTACGCGCGCACCGGATGACCGATGTCGCCGATCTGGTAAGACTCGTCCGCCTTGAGACGATGCTGCGAATTGCGATCCTCGTACGCATACACGGCCACTGTGCCGACACCCAGTTCGTAGGCGGCCCGGAAGGCCCGGATCGCGATCTCCCCGCGATTGGCGACGAGCACCTTAGAAATCACACGTGGCTCCCTTACCAGGACAGCTCAGATGAGCGTCGACCAATAGTCCCAGAAGCGGACCATGATGAGCAGAAATATCGTCGTGAACCAGAGCGTGGCCAGTGACCAACGCCATTGGTAGAGCAGCCGCGCCGCAGCGCGTTCCCGGTTTTGGGCCGCCGGACCGAAAAGGATGGACGCGACCACGACCAGCAGTGTGACGATGGCCGCCCAGACCACCATGCAATATGGGCACAATGCCCCGATTCGGTACAGGCTCTGAAATGCCAGCCAATGCACGAACGCCACGCCCGCCAGGATCCCGGCCGCTAAACCCATCCAATACCACCGGGGCAGCGGCACTTTCGCCACCGCCAACACACCGGTGACCACCACCACGGTGAAACCCGCAACGCCGACCAGCGGGTTGGGAAACCCCAGCAGCGACGCCTGCGGTGTGGTCATCACCGAGCCGCACGACACTATTGGGTTGACATTGCACAACGGCACATAGGCCGGGTCGAGCAGAATCCTGATCTTCTCCACCATCAGCGCCGTCGAGGCAAGCAGCCCGATCACACCACCGATCAGCACCCACCACGCGCTCGACACCGGCACCCGAACTTCACCCACAGCGGCCGGGGCCCTGTCGCCGGATCGCTCGGCAGGTTGAGCTGGGACCACAATGGTCAGGATGTCGCGGTAGCTGCAGCCGAGTCAATGCCCGGCACATTGCCCACGATTTCTTTGATCTTGGCGACCAGCGCGTCCGGTGTCGACCACTCGTACTCGGTGCCATTGATCCGGACCGTCGGGGTCGCGTGCACGTTTGTGGCCGCCGCCAGCCCGTCCACCTTTTCGATGTACTTGCCACTGTTGATGCAGTCGGGCACCTTACCCACTACCCCGGATTCGCGAGCGAGTTCGATCAACCGCGCGTTGTTGGGGAAGTCCTTGCCGATCTCGGGAGGTTGGATTTCCTTGCTGAACAGGGCGGAATGGAAGCGGCGGAACGCCTCGATAGATTCGTCGGCGACGCAATAGGCCGCCGCCGCCGCTCGCGACGAATAGTGCTGGTTGCTTGGGCTATCGAGGATGGCCACCATCGTGTAATCGGCCGCGACGGCGCCGATGTCGATCAGCTTTGAGACGGTTGGCCCGAAACCGCGCTCGAAGATGCCGCACGCGGGGCACAGGAAATCCTCGTAGAAGGACAGCACGGCCTTGGGGTTACTACTTCCGGGCTGAGTGACCAGCTTGCTGGACGCCACCCGTACCGCATCGCCCGGGCCCGCGACACCACCCTTTTTGTCGTGTTGCGACGTCACGATGTAGAAGACCAGGGCAACGGCGAAAATGACGACGATGGCGGTGCCACCGATTTGGATTAGCCGACCGAAGTTGCCGTCGGCGGACTTCAGATCGAATCGCGGGCGTTTGGGTTTGTCGGCCACAGTTTCGCTGGTCCTTACCTGCTCGATTGGTCGGCTTGCCCCGACCACAGTCGGGCGACGGCGCCTCTAGCGTACCGGCGGGCACCAACGGGTCAGCCCGCCGCCGGGTAGGCCGGCGTTGACAGCGACTCAGACCCGGCTGAGGTGCGCACGCAGCGCCGAGATCAGCTCGTTGGTCCCGGCAGCACTGCCTCCCCCAAGCTGAAACAGGTTGAGGAAGCCATGCGTCAGCGAACCCAGGTAGCGCAAGTCCACCGCGGTCCCCGCGGCCCGCAGCGCCGACGCGTAGCTTTCGCCTTCGTCACGCAAGGGGTCGAAACCCGCGACCGCAATGAGCGCCGGCGCCAGCCCGGACAACGATTCGGCCAGCAACGGCGACAGCCGCGAATCCGCCGGATCGACATCGGAATCCCTGAGGTATTGCGCGTGGAACCAATCGATGTCCCGCTTGGTCAGCAGAAAACCATTGGCGAACAGGCCCATCGACCGGGTCTGCGCGGTGAAGTCGGTCCTTGGATACAGGAGCCACTGCAGCACCGGGGTGGGGCCGCCCTCGTGGCGAGCCTTGTCGCGTGCCAGCTGACACACCACGGCCGCCAGGTTGCCGCCCGCGCTGTCCCCGCCCACCGCGACCCGCCCGGGGAGCGCGCCGAACTCATCGCAGGCGTGCTCATAGACCCATACAAAAGCCGCATAAGCGTCCTCAACCGCGGCCGGAGCCGGATTCTCGGGAGCCAACCGGTAGTCGATCGACAGTACGTGGATGTCGCCATCGCGGCAGGTCAACCGGCACAGTGCGTCATGGGTATCCAGATCGCCGACCGTCCAGCCACCGCCGTGGTAGAAGACCAGCAACGGTGCAGCCACACCGCCGGTCGGGCGGTAGTGCCGCGCCGGGATCTCACCGGCCGGTCCGGGTATCGACAGGTCGGTCACGTCGACGTGAATCTGCGGACCGGGCATCGCCTCGCATATCGCGCGCATGTGCGCGCGCGAGGCCATGACGTCGTCGTCGACGGCCAGGCCGTCCACCCCGAAGACCCGCGAAGTCGCCAACATCAGCTGCAGTGTCGGGTCAAGCGTATTGCCGTCGATGGTGACCGATCGGCCGGCCGACAGGATCCGTTTGGCCGGCGTCGGGATCCACGGAATGACTTTGACGCCGACATTGACGACGCTGCTCTGCACGCGCCGTGTCCACCTGATGGGCGGGCGGTTCGCTCCGAGATGGAGGTCTGCCGCGCCAGGCAGACTACTGGTCATGGGCTGCCCCCTAGAAACTCTGCCACGGTCGAACCGACCGCAATTCGATCCCCGCCGTCGGACTCGGCGGGTCCTCCGGATCGAGCCGGCGGTAGGTGCCGCGATTCCGGCGTGCCCCCGCGACCAACTCTACGTGGTGACCAAATTGTCTTTGCTGGCACGCCGGCGCCGAAGGCCGTGACGAACACTTACCCAGGTGTTGATTAGGTAGCATATCCAACTCCGTAATATCGTGGTCTCAGAGTCGGTGAACCCAATCCGGATTGCGAGCGAGTTCGACGTGTTCGATTTCGAAGCCCAGCGCCTCGAACTCGGCGCCGAAGTCCCTCGCTCGATGACGGAACCCGGCTTGATCCCAATCCGAGAACCTTCAATTTCACAGGCAGGTGAGATGACGTGACTGGCGAGTCGGGCGCCGCCGTACCCTCAGTAACCCTCAACGACGAGCACACGATGCCAGTGCTGGGTCTCGGCGTCGCGGAACTGTCCGACGACGAGACCGAACGCGCCGTGTCGGCGGCGCTAGAAATCGGCTGCCGGCTCATCGACACCGCCGCGGTCTACGGCAACGAGGCTGCGGTCGGCCGAGCGATCGCGGCCTCCGGGATTCCCCGCGAAGAGCTGTTCGTCACGACCAAGCTGGCCACCCCCGACCAGGGTTTCACCGTCTCCCAGGAAGCGTGCAAGGCCAGTCTGGAACGACTAGGCCTGGATTACGTCGACCTCTACCTGATTCACTGGCCCGCGCCGCCGGTGGGCAAGTACGTGGACGCCTGGGGCGGCATGATTCAATCCCGCGGCGAGGGCCATGCCCGATCGATCGGCGTATCCAACTTCACCGCGGAGCACATCGAGAACCTTATCGACCTCACATTCGTCACGCCGTCGGTCAACCAGATCGAGCTGCACCCGCTGCTCAACCAGGCCGAGCTACGCAAGGCCAACGCCCAGCACACCGTCGTCACCCAGTCCTACGGCCCCTTTGCGCTCGGCAGGCTGATCGACAACCCAACCGTGACATCGATCGCCGCTGACTACGGCAAGACGCCCGCACAGGTGCTGCTGCGCTGGAACCTGCAACTGGGCAATGCGGTGGTCTTCCGGTCAGCCAGACCCGAGCGCATCGCCAGCAACTTTGACGTCTTCGGCTTCGAGTTGGCTGCCGAACACCTGGATGCATTGAACGGGCTCAACGACGGTACCCGAGTGCGCGAGGATCCGCTGACCTACGCCGGCACCTGATAGCTGGGGTTCGGGGCCAAATCTGAACCCGCGCCAGCTGTTGCGCTCCGGATCCAATACCGAACGCGCAGGGCGATCTCGTCTTGTCCTCGCCGGTAGTGACCCAACAGTGCACTGTGCACGGTCCATTGGCGTCGATGGCTTCATCTTGCACATGGGCATCCCCCGCACCAGCGGCCGTTGCTCAGGAGAGCCGTTGAGTACCAATCCGTTTGATGACGTGGACGCGGCCGGCGTTCGCGACTGTTCCGGCCGGCTGCCGGGTGACTTACGGCGAAGACCGTGCGGCCGCGTGCCTGGAATACACCGAGCGGAACGGGATCGATATCTCCGCCGACCACTACCCGGTCGGGCAGGTCGCCGCGGCCTGACGCAGCACGCCCGTCGACGCCTCGTCTACCAGCAACGAGTAGCCGCGCAGCACCGCGATGAACTGCATCGCGTACTGACAGGCGAACGCGGTGTTCGGCGGCATCCATTGGGCCGGCGCCGAATCGCCCTTGTCCTGATTTGCCTGCCCCTGCACGGCGAGCAAGTTGGCCGGATCGTTGGCGAAACGCAGCCGCTCGCGGTCCGACCACCCGTAGGCCCCCATGTCCCAGGCGTACGACAGCGGGACGATGTGGTCGATCTGCACCGATTGGCCGACCTTTGCGCCTCGTTGAAAGGCGACGGTGGTGTTGGTGTACGGGTCGTGCAGGGTGCCGGTGGCCACGGCATTCGGACACCGCTTGGTCGACACATACGTTTTGTCGATCAGATCTCGGTCGAGGATGTCGTCGCGGGTATCGCACCCGTTGTGCCCGCCCGGCGCGTCATTGTTGTCGTCCCAGGGGTCGCCGAACGCCGCTCGTCGGTAGTCGTAGCGGTGGATCCGCCTGGGTAGCGCGGCAATGCCCTCGAGCACGTCGGCACCGGGTTGCACCGTCGGGACGTCGGTGCGTGCGGCGAACTCGTCAGCGTGCTTGGCCGCCGACGATCCCAGCGTCTGGTACGCGACCACCAAGGCCAGCACCGCGACCGCCGACAGCCACAGCAGCATTTTGCGGTTCACGACTTATCCAGGTATTCGATGCGATCGGTGTTGGTGAATCGCGCTGCCAGCAGCGCCAATCCGGAGTGCGCGGTCACGGCCGCATCTGCATAGGCACGGGTGCAGAAATCCCGGGCGGCCTCGATGAACTCCCGGTGATCGGCCAGCGACAGCAACCGTAGGGTTATCGCCTTGCCGGATTGGTTGCGGCCCAGCACATCTCCTTCCCGGCGCTCCTTAAGGTCCAGGTCGGCAAGGGCGAACCCGTCCATTGTCTCGGCGACGGCACGCAACCGCCGACCGGCCGCCGATCCCGGTGACACCCAGCTGGCCAGCAGACATAGGCTCGGATGCTCGCCGCGCCCGATGCGGCCACGCAGCTGATGCAACTGGCTGATGCCGAAACGGTCGGCGTCCATTACCAGCATGACCGTGGCGTTGGCGACGTCGACGCCTACCTCGATGACGGTGGTGCACACCAACACATCGATGTCACCCGCGCGAAATGCGTTCATCGCGGCGTCTTTGTCGTCGGCCGACAACCTCCCGTGCATGAGCGCCAGCCGCAGGCTCGCCAGCTCGTTGGAACGCAATCGGGCGAACAGACCCACGGCGGTCTCTGCAGGCCGGGCGCCCTGGTCGGCTTCGAAGTCATCGGTCTCGTCGATCCGGGGCGTCACCACATAGACCTGACGGCCCGCCGCTACCTCCTCGACGATGCGCTGCCATGCGCGTTGAAGCCAGGCGGGCTTGTCCCGTACGAAGATGACGTTGGTGGTGATCGGCTGACGTCCGCCTGGGAGTTCGCGCAGTGTCGAGGTCTCCAGGTCGCCGTAGACGGTAAGCGCGACGGTGCGGGGTATCGGCGTCGCGGTCATCACCAGCAGGTGCGGGGTGATGCCGGCTTGAGCCTTGGCGCGCAATTGGTCTCGCTGCTCGACGCCGAACCGGTGCTGCTCGTCGACCACCACCATGCCCAGGTTGTCGAACTCCACCGTGTCCTGCAACAGCGCGTGAGTGCCGATAACGATGCCCACCTGGCCGCTGCCAATCTCGGCACGGACCTGCTTCTTCTGCGCCGCCGTCATCGAGCCGGAGAGCAGCGCCACCCGGGTGGCGTTATCCGCACCACCCAGCTGACCGCCCATCGCCAACGGGCCGAGGACCTCTCGGATTGACTGAAGATGTTGTGCGGCAAGGACTTCTGTCGGAGCCAGCAGCGCGCACTGGTAACCTGCGTCGACCATTTGCAGCATCGCCAGCACCGCGAGAATCGTCTTGCCCGACCCGACCTCACCTTGCAGCAGGCGGTTCATCGGGCGGGCCGCCGCAAGCCCGTCGGACAGTACGCCCAGCACCTCACGCTGTCCCCCGGTTAGCTCGAACGGCAGCCGTCCCAACAGTTGGGCCGCCAGACCATCGGACCGTGGCTGCGCCACCGGCCCCGTCTCCGAGAGCTCACCGTACCGCCGCGTGACCAGCGCCCACTGCAGACCGATGGCTTCGTCGAAGGTCAGACGGTCAAGGGCGCGCCGACGTTCGGCCTCGCTTTCGGAGGTATGGATGGCGCGCAGCGCTTCATCTTCGCAGATGAGGCCCAGCTCGTCGCGCAGCTCCGCAGGCAACGGATCAGCCACCGGATCAAGTACATCGAGCACCTGGCGCACGCAGGCGAAGATGTCCCAGCTCTGCATTTTGGTGCTGGCCGGATAAATAGGAAAGAAGCGACGCTCGAAGTCCTCTATCGCGAGCTCGCCCCTGGTTCGCTGCGAGGCGACCGCGATGCTTTTCAGTGACCTGGTGCCGTGCTGTTTTCCGTCCGGCGAGTCGAGGATGAGGAACGCGGGGTGCGTCAGCTGCATGACGCCGTTATAGAACCCGACTTCCCCGGAAAGCATCACCCGCGTGTGTTTGGTGAGATCCTTGCTGATGTAGTTCGCGTTGAAGAACGTGGCGGTCACCTTGTTGCGGCCGGAGCCGACGGTGATGCGGTGACACTTTTTCTTCCTGTCCTTCTTCATGGGGAACGTCGCCGTTTCCGTGATGACGTCGACGACGGTGATGTGCTCACCCGCCGGTGGCCGCTCGTCCCCGCTCTCCTCGGTGCTGCGCACCGATGCACCCTCGGTGTAGCCGCGTGGGTAGTGGCGCAGCAGATCGTCCACGGTTCGGATGCCAAAGATTTCATCGAGGTTGTCAGCGGCCTTGGCGCCCACGATGAAATCCAGCCGGTCGCTCAGGGACACCATGGCTACTCGACCCCGATCAACAGCGCGTCACCACGATGGCCGGTGCGGTAGGTCACCAGCTCGGTGCCCGGATGATGGTCGTGCACATGCTTTTCCAGGATGCCACCCATCTCGGCATCGGCCGTATCGTCGTCGAGGCCGGCGCCGACCAACACGGTGAGCAGGTCACCTCCCGATGCCAACAGCAGGTCTACCAGACCGATCGCGGCCGCGGCGACGTCATGGGCGACGATCAGCACCTCATCGCCGGCGATACCCAAGCCGTCGCCCGGCTTGCAGGTACCGGCCCAGGTCAACGCCTTCTGCGTGGCGATCCGCACCGATCCGTGCCGGACGGTGCCGGCGGCGCGGGCCATGGTGTAGCCATCGTCGACGGCCGGGCGTCCCGGGTCGTGCACAGCCAGCGCGGCCAGCCCCTGCACCATCGATCCGGTCGGCACCGGCACCACGTCGACACCCCAGCCGATGGCCGCGGCACAACCCGCCACCAGTTCTTCAACGGCCACATAGCCGTTGGGCAGCACCATCACTTGCGCGGCGCCGGTGTCGACCACGGCACGCACCAGCTGGTGGGCGCTGATGTCGGCGCCGGGTGCGGGGCCGGGACCTAGGGCGTTCGGACCGGGCCGCAGCACGCAGGCGCCCTCTGCTGCGAACAACTCCGCGGCACCGTCGCCGTCGACGACCGCGAGTACGGCACGTCCCCGACTCCAGCTGCCTGCCGGCAATCCGGTGGCACCCGAACTCAGCGCCGAGATCACGATCCGGCTCAGCCGTCCCACCGCCAAACCGGCCTCAACGGCGGCGCCGGCGTCGTCGGTGTGGACATGCACGGAGTGGCTGTCGGACGCGGCAGCGGCGATGGCCACCGAATCACCCAACTCCTCGAGCCGATCCCTTAGCTCGTCCGCCGCTACCGCATCGCAGCCAGCCAGCAGATACATCACCTCGAATTGCGGGACGGGGCGGTCAGTCGCCGCGTCGGCCGGCAACGGGCGCGGCGACGGCTGGTAAACCGCTCGGGTGGGCGCTTGCCCGGTGATCGTCGAACGCAACGCGTCCAATAGAACCAGCAGGCCCCGACCGCCGGCGTCGACCGCACCCGCGTCCGCCAGCACGTCAAGCTGCTCGGGCGTCTTCTCCAGGGCGACGACAGCCGCGTCACCGGCGGCGATGACCGCACTGGCCAGCCCCTCGTCTGCGCACTGTTCAACGGCTCCGGCGGCGGCGCGCAGCACCGAGACTATGGTTCCCCCGATCTCCACACCCCCCATCGAAGCGACGACCAGCTCGACGCCACGCCACAACGCGGCCCCCAGCACGTTGGCGTCGACCGCGGACAATGTCCCGCCGGAGGCGGCCGCGCTCGCGGTCACGTCGGCGATCCCCCGCAAGATCTGGGACAGGATCACACCGGAGTTGCCGCGCGCTCCGGTCAGGGCGCCACTCGACAGGGCGGCCGCGACCCGGGCGACATCTTCCGCGCCAGCGCCCGCGCTCGCCGCCGAATCAGCCTCGGCAACCGCGGCGCGCATGGTGAACAGCATGTTGGCGCCGGTATCGGAGTCGGCGACCGGGAATACATTGAGTCGGTTGATCTCGTCGATGTGGATGATCAGGTCGCTGACGACCGCGTGCGCCCAGTCCCGCAGGGCCGAGGCGTCCAACAGCCGATCCGGCGTGCGCACCCTTGACCCACCTCCTCCGCGCCAGCCCTCGGTGGGCGCCAGCGTAGCCCGGCCCCAATGTGGACAGCGATGACAGAGCCGGCGCGTCGAGCCTAGCCAGACGCGACGACAGCCAGGTTGTGACGTGTCCCGAGCAGTTGATCGTTTGGTGGTTGCCGGCAACAGTGGCTATCCTGTGCTAGCCCCGCGCTACGCCTGGGCGGTTCCGGCCAGGTCGCCGGACCTAAGAAGATTTGAGGAGCTTAAGCATGGCCGCTGTGTGCGATATCTGCGGGAAAGGCCCCGGCTTCGGCAAGTCGGTGTCGCACTCCCACCGCCGCACCAGCCGCCGGTGGGACCCGAATGTCCAGACCGTGCACGCCGTGACCCGTCCCGGCGGCAATAGAAAGCGACTCAACGTCTGCACGTCCTGCATCAAGGCCGGCAAGGTCACCCGCGGCTAATCTCGGTCACGGTAACCGCCAATCGATCGGCTCGGCCCCCATCCCGACGAGCAGTTCGTTGGCGCGACTGAACGGCCGGGAACCGAAGAACCCACGCGCCGCCGACAGCGGCGAGGGATGCGGCGACTCAATCGCAACGCAGTCGCCCGCGGCCAGCATCGGCTTCAGGGTCGACGCGTCGCGGCCCCACAGGATCGCCACCAGCGGCTGTGCGCGCGCCGCCAGGGCCCGAATCGCGCACTCCGTCACCGCTTCCCAGCCCTTGCCCCGGTGCGACGCCGGGTTGCTCGGCCGCACCGTCAACACCCTGTTCAGCAGCAGCACACCGCGTTGCGCCCAGGGCGTCAGATCGCCGCACGAGGGCAGCGGATAGCCCAAATCCGCGGTGTACTCGTCGAAGATGTTGGCCAGACTGCGCGGCAGCGGGCGTACCTCGGGGGCCACCGAGAAGCTCAGACCCACGGCATGCCCCGGGGTCGGATATGGGTCTTGCCCGACGATCAGGACCCGGACATTGTCGAACGGGAAAGTGAAGGCGCGCAACACATTCGGTCCAGCTGGCAGGTACCTGCGCCCGGCCGCGATCTCGGCCCGCAAGAACTGCCCCAGCTGAGCCACCTGGTCGGCCACCGGCTCCAGCGCGCCAGCCCACCCCCGCTCCACGAGTTCACTCAACGGCCGTGCGGTCACTACACCCCTTTCGCGCGCGGACGGGCCACCGCGTCACCCTAGTCGATTGCCCGACTACTCGAACGACTGCCAGCCCGCGTACCCACGCCACTGCACGCCGTCGACAAGCACCCGGGCGGGCCCGTTCAGTACCCGGCCAATGACGCGCCACCCGGCCGGCGCCGCACCGGCGAAGCAGGCCAGCAGGGCGTGGTCTTCACCGCCGCCCAGCACCCACGACCATGGATCAGCGCCCACGGCGGCGGCGGCCGCGGTCAGCGCAGCGTGGTCCGCGGCAAGCGCGGCGGTAGACAGGTCGATGCTCACCCCGGATGCCTCGGCGACGTGCCGCAGGTCGGCGATCAGACCGTCGGAGACGTCGATCATCGCCTGAGCCCCGGCTGCGGCGGCCGCTACGCCCTGGCCGTAGGGCGGCTCCGGCACCAGATGGCGGCGGCGCAATTCGGTGAAGCCTTCAATCCCGTTGCGCCACAGGGCATAACCGGCGGACGAGCGGCCCGGCTCACCGGCGATGGCAAGCACCGAGGGAGCTTTCGCCCCGGAACGCAGCACCGGCGCGCGACCGTCGAGGTCGCCAAGCGCGGTGACCGACACCACCCAGCGGCCGCAGCTGACCAGATCGCCGCCGGCGATACCGGTGCCGAGGCGTCCCGCTTCCTCCCACATTCCATCGACCAGCGCGCTCACCTGCGCCGCCGGCGTATCGGGCGGTGCTCCGAAGCCGACCACGAACGCGGTGACTCGCGCGCCCATCGCCTCGATGTCGGCGGCGTTCGAAGCGATCGCCTTGCGGCCGACGTCCTGCGGTGTCGACCAGTCCAACCGGAAGTGCCTGTCCTGCACGAGCATGTCCGTCGACACCACCGTGCGGCCATCGCCAGCCGACACCACCGCGGCGTCGTCGCCGGGCCCGAGCATCACCGTGGCGGGCTGTCGACGCCCGCGCACCAACCGGTCGATCACGGTGAACTCACCTAGCTGTTGCAGCGTCGGGGACTCCCCCGATGCGTCATCGCGCACGCCACCTCCTCCGGCGTTGTGCGGCCCTGACGGGCCCCCGAGCACCTCGCCCGACCTGCGGTAAGTTGGGTCCCTGCCGGCGCGAGCGGACCGCGCCAGTGTATGAGAGTCGAGAGGTGGCCCCGCAGGTGACAGCCGAGTCCGACGGGCCACCGCGCGCGCTGATGATCGCCGCGGTGGCGCTGGCGGTGGTGACGATCGGGGTAATCCTGGTTGTCGCGGCGAACCGCCAAGCGCCGCAGCACCCCCCAAAACCCCTGGCCATTCCGGCCGTGCCCGCCCCGCAGGCCGCCAGTCCCGCCTGCAAAGCACTGGTGGCGGCGCTGCCGCAGCAACTCGGCGAGTATCAGCGCGCACCCGTCACTTCGCCAGCGCCCGAGGGTGCGACAGCCTGGCGGGCGCCCCCGGACGGCGCGCCGGTGATTATGCGCTGTGGACTCGACCGACCCGCCGAGTTCGTGGTGGGTTCACCCGTACAGGTTGTCGACCGGGTGCAGTGGTTTCGGGTGACCGCAGAATCCGCCGGCGAGCCGGGCCGGTCCACCTGGTACACCGTGGACCGGCCGGTGTATGTGGCGCTGACCCTTCCCTCGGGATCGGGGCCCACCCCAATCCAGGAGTTGTCAGATGTGATCGACCACACTATCGCCGCGGTGCCGATCGACCCGGCGCCAGCTCGATAGCGCGGGGTCAGCGCAGGCCCACACCCCGCGCCAACGCGGTTTCCACCATCGTCGCCAGCAGGGTCGGATAGTCGACACCGCTGGCCGCCCACATCCGCGGATACATGGAGATCGTGGTGAATCCTGGCATCGTGTTGAGCTCGTTGATCACCGGCCCGTCGTCGGTGAGGAAAAAGTCCACTCTGGCCAGCCCCTGGCAGTCGATGGCCGTGAACGCCCGGATCGCCAGCTGACGAACCGCGTCGGCGACGTCGTCATCGACCTTTGCGGGCACGTCCAATTCGGCCGCGTCGTCGAGATATTTGGTCGCGAAGTCGTAAAAGGAATCCTCACGCCCCCGCACCCCGGCCACCCGGATCTCCCCCAACGTGCTCGCTTCCACCGTGCCGTCGGGCATTTCCAGCACACCGCATTCCAGCTCGCGGCCGTTGATCGCGGCCTCGACAATCACCTTCGGGTCATGCCGGCGGGCCTGCGCAATCGCGGCGGGCAGCTGATCCCAACTCGTCACCCGGCTGACTCCGATCGACGAGCCGCCTCGGGCGGGTTTGACGAACACCGGCAAACCCAGCCGCTCGCACTCCTGCCGATGCAGCGTCGGCCGCGACGGCCGCAGCACCGCGTGGGCGCCCACCGGAAGCCCATCGGCAGCGAGCAGCTTCTTGGTGAATTCTTTGTCCAGGCCCACGGCACTGGCCAGCACACCGGCGCCCACGTAGGGGACCTCGGCGAGTTCGAGCAGTCCCTGGATCGTCCCGTCCTCACCGTAGGGGCCGTGCAGCACGGGAAACACCACGTCGACCGAAGCCAGAACGTCACCGGCGCCGGGTGGCAGCGACACCAACTGGCCACCGCGCCGCGGATCGGCGGGCAGCGCCAGCTCGGTCCCCGATCCGGCGTGGACCTGCGGTAACACCCGGTTTGCAATCGCCAGGGCGTCCGGGTTGGGATCGGTGAGCACCCACGAACCTTCCGGGGTGATGCCGACCGCGATCACGTCGAACCGCCGTGGATCCAGGTTGCGCAGGATGCTGCCGGCGGACACGCATGAGATGGCGTGCTCGTTGCTGCGCCCACCGAACACGACGGCCACGCGGACACGGCCATCGGGTGACGGCCGTGGCCCCAGGGACCGATCGTTGGCACTCACAACCTAAAGAGGCTACCGGTTGCGTCGCGCCCGGGTCGGACTTGCTGGGTCGGGCTCATTCGGGCTTGGTGCGACGCCCCAACAGCCGCGCTATTGCCTCGTCCACCGACAGTGCCCGGTGACAGACCCGGTGTACCGCGTCGGTGAGTGGCATTTCAACGTCGTAGCTGGACGCCAGCGCGAGCACGGACTCGCACGACGTAACCCCCTCGACGACGTGGCCATCTCGGCCGTCGGGAGAGCCGTGCAGTGCTGACTGCATCGTCTCGCCCCGACCCAGGCGTTCGCCGAACGACCGGTTGCGCGAACGTGGTGAGGTGCAGGTGGCGACCAGATCACCCACCCCCGCCAGACCGGCCAGCGTCGCGCCGTTGGCGCCGAGTGCCGTCCCGAGCCGGATGATCTCCGCCAGCCCCCGGGTAATGATCGCCGCAGCGGTGTTCTCGCCCAGCCCGACGCCGACCGCCATCCCGCACGCAAGCGCGATGACGTTCTTGCATGCCCCGCCGATCTCGGTGCCGACGACATCGGCGTTGGTGTACGGCCGGAAGTACCCGCTGTTCAGCATGCGCTGCAAGGCGACCGCGCGGCCGGAGTCACTGCATGCGACGACGGTGGCGGCGGGCTGGCATTGGGCGATCTCGCTGGCCAGGTTGGGTCCCGAAATCACCGCGACCTGGCTGGGGTCCACCCCGGTCACAGACAGGATGACCTGGCTCATCCGCATCAGCGTGCCGAGTTCAATGCCCTTGGCCAGGCTGACCAGGGTCGCGCCGTCGCAGAATAAACCGGCCCACTGCTCGAGATTGGCCCGCATGGTCTGCGCCGGCACTCCCAGCAGCACCGTCGTCACGCCCGCGAGTGCTTCCCCCGCATCCGCGGTCGCCCGGATGCCCGGCGGCAACAGCGTGCCGGGCAAATAGTCGGGGTTGTAGCGGGTGGAATTGATCTGGTCGGCGACCTCGGCTCGCCGCGCCCACAGGATGACCTCACCGCCGGCGTCGACGAGCACCTTGGCCAGGACCGTGCCCCATGCACCGGCGCCCATCACCGCCACTGTGCTTCCCGTACCGACCATCCACCACCCCCGTGTGTCGTCAATTCGGCATTGCGCCGCTACACCCTAGACCCACCGGCGAGTCGTCATCACGCTAGCGCGACGTTCGGCTGTCAGGACCACGCTAGCGTGACACTCGCGGACGACGCGCGGATCAGCGCTGGCAGGATGACCTTCATGAGCGGCAGACGGGCCGACGGCAAAGGTGATGTCGCGCTGATCATCGCCGTCAAGCGGTTGGCCGCCGCCAAGACCCGGTTGGCTCCGGTGTTCTCGGCGCGAACTCGGGAGCACGTGGTGCTGGCCATGCTCGCCGACACATTGACCGCCGCAGCCGGTGTCGGCTCCCTGAGCTCGATCACGGTCATCACACCCGACAAAGCCGCGGCGGCTGCGGCAGCCGAACTCGGAGCCGACGTGCTGGCCGACCCGACTCCCGAAGACGATGCCGACCCACTGAACAACGCCATCGCCGCCGCCGAACGAGTGGTCGCCGGTTCCTTCTCCAATATCGTTGTGCTGCAAGGTGATTTGCCGGCATTGCAGACTCAGGAACTCGCCGAGGCGATCTCGGCGGCGCGCCACCATCGGCGCAGCTTTGTCGCCGACCGGCTGGGGACCGGCACAGCGGTACTGTGCGCGTTCGGAACCGCGCTCGATCCGCAGTTCGGGCCGGATTCATCCGGGCGGCACCGCCGTTCGGGCGCGATCGAGCTGACGGGCGCCTGGCCCGGCCTGCGCTGCGACGTCGACACGCCCGCCGACCTGACCGCCGCCCGGCAGCTCGGGGTGGGGCCCGCGACCGCGCGAGCCGTCGCACGTCGTTGACGGGGACGCGGCCACGCGGCGAGGCATCCAGCGGGTAAACGGCAGACCAACCGCGAACCTCTGCCCGCGCAGTGCTGGCAACGCCACCGGGTGATAGGCAATGATCGCAGGGTGACCGAAATCGAAACCACTCCCGTCACAGATGTGCGGCCCGAGGAGAATGCGCGGCGTCCAGGCGACGCGGCCCTGGCAGCGCCGCCCGCTGCGACCCCCGCCGCGATAAGCGACCAGCTACCCTCCGACCGCTACCTGAACAGGGAGCTGAGTTGGCTGGACTTCAACGCGCGCGTGCTTGCCCTGGCCGCCGACAACTCACTGCCATTGCTGGAGCGCGCCAAGTTTCTGGCGATCTTCGCGTCCAATCTCGATGAGTTCTACATGGTCCGGGTGGCCGGCCTCAAACGCCGCGACGAGATGGGGTTGTCGGTTCGCTCCGCCGACGGTCTGACACCGCGCGAACAACTGGGCCGGATCGGCGAGCAGACGCAGCAACTCGCCAGCCGGCACGCACGTGTATTCCTGGATTCGGTGCGACCCGCGCTCGGCGAGGAGGGCATCTACATCGTCACCTGGGCCGATTTGGATCAGGCTGAGCGCAACCATCTGTCGACCTATTTCAATGAGCAAGTCTTCCCCGTCCTGACGCCGCTGGCCGTCGATCCCGCCCACCCCTTCCCCTTTGTCAGCGGGTTGAGCCTGAACCTGGCGGTCACGGTGCGCCAACCTGAGGACGGCACCCAGCATTTCGCACGGGTCAAGGTGCCCGACAACGTCGACCGCTTCGTCGAACTCGCAGCACCCGAGGGCGGCGACGAAGCTGTGGGGACCGAAGGCCGAACCGTGCTCCGGTTCCTGCCGATGGAGGAGCTGATCGCGGCCTTCCTTCCGGTGCTGTTCCCGGGCATGGAGATCGTCGAGCATCACGCGTTTCGCATCACCCGCAATGCCGACTTCGAGGTTGAGGAGGACCGCGACGAGGATCTGCTGCAGGCGCTCGAGCGAGAACTGGCCCGGCGGCGGTTCGGTTCGCCGGTGCGGCTTGAGATCGCGGACGACATGACCGAGAGCATGCTGGAGCTGCTGCTACGCGAACTCGACGTGCATCCCGGCGATGTCATCGAAGTGCCCGGGCTGTTGGACCTGTCGTCGTTGTGGCAGGTCTACGCCGTGGACCGGCCCGCGCTCAAGGATCGGACATTCGTTCCAGCCACCCACCCCGCCTTCGCCGAGCGGGAAACACCCAAGAGCATCTTCGCGACGCTGCGCGAAGGCGATGTGCTGGTGCACCATCCGTATGACTCGTTCTCCACCAGCGTGCAGCGTTTCATCGAGCAGGCCGCCGCCGACCCCAACGTACTGGCGATCAAGCAGACGCTGTACCGCACCTCCGGCGATTCGCCGATCGTCCGGGCGTTGATCGACGCCGCCGAAGCCGGAAAGCAAGTGGTGGCACTGGTCGAGATCAAGGCACGCTTCGACGAACAAGCCAACATCGCCTGGGCACGTGCACTCGAGCAAGCGGGCGTGCATGTGGCCTACGGGCTCGTCGGGCTCAAGACGCACTGCAAGACCGCGATGGTGGTGCGCCGCGAAGGTCCCACGATCCGGCGGTACTGCCATATCGGGACCGGCAACTACAACAGCAAGACGGCGCGACTCTACGAGGACGTCGGGCTGCTGACGGCCGCGCCCGATATCGGCGCCGACCTGACCGATTTGTTCAATTCGCTCACCGGCTACTCACGCAAGCTGTCCTACCGCAACTTGTTGGTGGCCCCGCACGGAATCCGCACCGGCATCATTGACCGCGTCGAGCGAGAGGTCGCTGCGCACCGTGACCGGGGTATGGGCCGCATCCGGCTGAAAATGAACGCACTTGTCGACGAACAGGTCATCGATGCGCTGTACCGCGCGTCGCGGGCAGGTGTGCGGGTAGAGGTGGTGGTGCGCGGCATCTGCGCGCTACGCCCAGGCGCGGAGGGCCTATCCGAAAACATCATCGTGCGCTCGATTCTCGGCCGCTTCCTGGAGCACTCTCGAATTCTGCATTTCCGCGCTATCGACGAGTTCTGGATCGGTAGCGCCGACATGATGCACCGCAATCTGGACCGGCGAGTCGAAGTTATGGCTCATGTCAAAGACCCGCGGCTGACCGCGCAGCTGGACGAATTGTTCGAGTCCACGCTGGACCCGTCCACCCGGTGCTGGGTGCTCGGGCCCGACGGGCAGTGGACCGCGTCGCCGCAGGAAGGCCATAGCGTGCGCGACCACCAGGAATCGCGGATGGAGCGGCACCGCAGCCCCTGACACTGCGTGCCGATTCCGACCACTACACCGACCACATCCACGACCGCGAGCGGCTCTGGCCGAATTGACCTGCAGGAGTTGAGGTGTCGATCCAGAACTCATCCGCCCGCGGGCGTTCGTCGGGCGGGACCGTGTATGCCGCCGGTGCGGTGCTCTGGCGACCCCGTGCTGCCAGTTCGGGCGAGACGGTCGAGATAGCTGTGATCCACCGCCCCCGCTACGACGACTGGTCCCTGCCCAAGGGCAAAGTGGATCCGGGCGAGACCGCACCAGTGGGTGCCGTGCGAGAGATACTCGAGGAGACCGGTCACCACGCCAGCCTGGGCAGGCGGATCCTCGCGGTGAGTTACCCGATCGACTCACCCGCCCGAAGCGTCAAGAAGGTGCACTATTGGGCAGCGCGCAGCACCGGCGGGGAATTCTCCCCCGGAAGTGAAGTCGATGAGCTGGTCTGGCTATCGGTTCCCGACGCGATGAACAAACTAGACTACGCCCTGGACCGAAAGGTCTTGCGCCGGTTCGCCAAACACCCGGCGGACACGAAGACGGTGCTGGTGGTGCGGCACGGCACCGCGGGTAGCAAGGCACGCTTCTCCGGGGACGACACCAAGCGACCGTTGGACAAGAAAGGACGCGCGCAGGCGGAGGCGTTGGTGCCACAGCTGCTGGCGTTCGGTGCCACCGACGTTTATGCGGCCGACCGGGTGCGCTGCCACCAGACGATGGAACCGCTCGCCGCAGAGCTGGGTGTGGCTATTAGTAGCGAGCCAGCTCTGACCGAGGAGGCTTACGCCAAGAACCCTAAACGCGGCCGGCGCCGCGTCCTGCGGCTCGCGGCTCAGGCAGGCACACCGGTGATCTGCACACAGGGAAAGGTCATTCCCGATCTGATCGCATGGTGGTGCGAGCGCGACGGAGTCCAACCGGACAAATCCCGCAATCACAAAGGCAGTACGTGGGTGCTGTCATTGTCAGCCGGCAGGGTCGTGACAGCCGACCATATCGGCGGAGCGCTGGCCGCCAACGTGCGGGCCTAACACGCGGATACCCTTCGTCGTAGCGCTGCCGTCCGAAGGGTATCCGCGTGCACTGGCCTACTTGCGACCGCGCCGTGCCGTTGCCTTCTTGGCAGGAGCCTTGCTGGCCGGCCGCTTCGTTGCTGCCTTCTTCGCCGGCGCCTTGGTCGCCGCCTTGCGCACCGGTGCCTTGGCCCTAGCAGTAGTGGCCTTCTTGACCACTTTGGTCACCTTCTTGGCGGGCGCCTTCGTGGCCTTGGTCACCGCCTTCTTGGCGGGCGCCTTGGTCACCGTCTTTTTGGCGGGCGCCTTGGTCGCCGCTTTCCTGGCGGGCGCCTTGGTCACCGCCTTCTTGGCCCGCGACGTAGACGTAGTGGCCTTGGTCGCCTTCCTAGCAGGCGCCTTCTTCGCCGCCTTCTTGGCCGCGCTGGTGGCCACTCCACGTTTCACAGCGGGCCCTTCTGACGGGAGACGCTGTGCGCCAGACACAACCGCTTTGAATTGCGCGCCCGGACGGAACGCCGGAACCGACGTCGGCCTCACCTTCACGGTCTCGCCGGTACGCGGATTGCGGGCCACGCGAGCCGCGCGGCGACGCTGTTCGAACACACCGAAGCCGGTAAT
The DNA here is from genome assembly GCF_963853665.1 of Mycobacterium decipiens. Lineage (NCBI taxonomy): Bacteria > Bacillati > Actinomycetota > Actinomycetes > Mycobacteriales > Mycobacteriaceae > Mycobacterium > Mycobacterium decipiens. Next base: position 1,567,372 of record NZ_OY970459.1, on the reverse strand, counting down.
GGTGACGCTGTCACCCTTGTGTACCGCACGCACAATCGTGTCGACGACATTCTCGACGGCGGCGGTCGCCTGCCGACGGTCCGAGCCCAATTTCTGTGTGAGCACGTCAATGAGCTCTGCTTTGTTCATCCCAACCCTCCGAAACCAGTGGTCCTCGTTTGGAACCGACTAGTGGACACGGTAAACCCTTACCCAGCTGATTTCCAAGAGCCACGCGCAATTTCACCGAACCAACGACCCGGTTTTTCGCAATCCGGTTGCCGCCCTTGACCGGTGGGCGGCCCCAAAATGGCCGATGTTGCCCCGAAGGGCGGCGCCGATATTTCGTGTGGCCGACTCGTCAGGGGGTGGGTAGAGTGCGCGGCTTCCAGAGCGGATACGCAGCTTCGAAGGCCTCGATTTCGTCGAGTTTTCGCAGCGTAAGGGCTATATCGTCAAGACCTTCTAGCAGTCGCCACGCCGTGTGGTCGTCAATCTTGAACGGCAGCACCACTGTTCCCGCAGTAATATTTCGATCTTGAAGATTGGCAGTGATTTCCAAGCCCGGACTCTGCTCGATGAGCTTCCAAAGGAGCTCCACATCATCTTGGGCGACTTCGGCAGCCAGCAGCCCCGCCTTGCCCGCGTTGCCCCGAAAGATGTCTCCGAACCGGGACGAGATAACCACCCGGAATCCGTAGTCCATGAGCGCCCAGACCGCATGCTCTCGCGAAGATCCGGTGCCGAAATCGGGCCCGGCGACCAAGACCGAACCCCGGTCAAAGGGGCTGAGGTTTAGCACGAATGAAGGATCCGAGCGCCAGCTCGCGAACAGGCCGTCCTCGAATCCGGTTCGGGTGACGCGCTTCAGAAAGACCGCGGGGATGATCTGATCGGTGTCGACATTGGACCGCCGCAGGGGCACGCCGATCCCAGTGTGGGTGTGAAAGGTTTCCATGCTGATTCCTACTCGTATTTCAGTTCAAGTCGGCCGGTGCGGACAGCGTGCCGCGAACCGCGGTGGCGGCGGCGACGGCTGGGGACACCAAATGTGTGCGGCCACCCTTGCCCTGCCGCCCCTCGAAGTTGCGGTTGGATGTCGCGGCGCAGCGCTCCCCGGGCGCGAGCTGATCGGGGTTCATACCTAGGCACATAGAACATCCCGCTTGCCGCCATTCCGCGCCCGCCTTGGTGAAGATCTCTCCGAGTCCCTCGGCCTCAGCCTGGGCGCGCACCCTCATCGAGCCCGGCACGATCAACATCCGGACGCCGTCGGCGACCTTGCGGCCACGCAACACCTCGGCCACCACCCGCAGATCTTCGATGCGACCATTGGTGCACGACCCGACGAACACCGCATCGACCTGAATATCGCGCATCGCAATGCCGGGTCGAAGGTCCATGTACGCCAACGCTTTCTCGGCGGCCTGCCGCTGGGCGTCGTCGGTCATCAGTTGGGGATCCGGCACGGCGGCTGCCAGCGGCACCCCCTGGCCCGGATTGGTGCCCCAGGTTACGAAGGGGCTCAATGAGGCGGCGTCGAGATACACCTCGGTGTCGAACACCGCGCCGGGGTCGGTGCGCAATTGTCGCCAGTAGCCGACCGCGGCGTCCCAGTTGGCACCGCTGGGCGCGTGCGGCCGGGTGCGCAAGAACTCGTAGGTGGTCTCGTCGGGAGCAATCATGCCCGCGCGGGCCCCGGCTTCGATGCTCATGTTGCAAATCGTCATCCGGCCCTCCATGGACAGTGATTCGATGGCACTGCCCCGATATTCGATGACATGACCCTGCCCGCCGCCAGTGCCGATCTTGGCGATCAACGCGAGGATGATGTCCTTGGCCGTCACGCCCGCCGACAACTGCCCGTCGACATTGACCGCCATCGTCTTGAATGGCCGCAACGGCAGCGTCTGGGTGGCGAGCACATGCTCCACCTCCGAGGTGCCGATGCCCATCGCCAGGGCGCCGAACGCGCCATGGGTAGAGGTGTGGCTGTCGCCGCAGACGATCGTCATCCCCGGTTGGGTCAGGCCCAGCTGCGGTCCGACGACGTGCACGATGCCCTGCTCGATATCACCCATCGGATGCAGCCGGATACCGAATTCGGCACAGTTGCGGCGCAACGTCTCCACCTGGGTGCGAGACACCGGGTCGGCAATCGGCTCGTCGATGTCGAGGGTGGGCACGTTGTGATCCTCGGTCGCGAGTGTGAGATCGGGCCGCCGCACCTGGCGCCCAGCCAGGCGTAGACCGTCGAAAGCCTGCGGGCTGGTGACCTCGTGCACGAGATGCAAGTCGATGTAGATCAAGTCGGGTCCACCGCCTTCAGCGGACGAGCCGGCTACCACAACGTGGTCTTCCCAAACCTTCTCGGCCAGCGTGCGCGGCTTGCGGGTCTGCAATGCCATCTCGAAGTGCCTCGATTCACTCATGCGCGACTCGCCGATCAACTGGGCTGTTATCTCAGAATGCGAGACGCTACGATCTCTCTGTGAGACAGCATAGCGGTATCGGCGTCCTCGACAAAGCCATGGGCGTGCTGCAGGCGATCGCGGAATCTCCGTGCGGGCTAGCCGAACTGTGTGATCGGACCGGCTTGCCCAGGGCCACCACCTACCGCCTGGCGGCCGCGCTGGAGGTGCATCGCCTACTGGGGCGCGATGCGGACGGCCGTTGGCGGCTGGGTCCCGCGATCACCGAACTCGCCGCGAACGTCAACGACCCGCTGCTGGCCGCGAGCAAGGTGGTGCTGCCTGGGTTGCGGCAGAGCACCGGCGAAAGCGTGCAGCTGTATCGCCGTGAGGGCAGGTCGCGGGTGTGCGTGGCCGCACTGGAACCGCCTGCGGGCCTCCGCGATACGGTTCCGGTCGGGACACGGTTGCCGATGACGGCGGGTTCGGGCGCCAAGGTATTGCTGGCCCACAGTGATGCCGCCACGCAGGCGGCCGTGCTACCCACCGCGAAGTTCACCGAGCGGGCGCTGGCCGAAGTGCGCCGGCGCGGTTGGGCACAAAGCGTGGCCGAGCGGGAGCCAGGGGTGGCCAGCGTTTCGGCGCCGGTGCGCGATGGCCGCGGTGTCGTGGTCGCTGCCATATCGGTCTCGGGTCCGATCGACCGGATGGGCCGGCGCCCGGGCGCGCGTTGGGCCGCAGACCTTCTAGCCGCGGCAGAGGAACTCACGCGGCGGCTCTAGCTCTGGCCGCCGCCGGTGCACACCCAGCGCATTCCACCTGACAGACTGACGCCATGGGAACCAATCAGCGCGCGCAGATCGTCATGTCCGAGGCTGAAATCGTCGACTTCATCACCCACAGCCGCACCGGCACGCTGGCCACCATCGGTGCCGACGGACACCCGCACTTGACCGCGATGTGGTATGCCGTGGTTGACGGCGAAATCTGGCTGGAAACCAAGGCCAAGTCACAAAAGGCCGTCAACCTCCGGCGGGATCCGCGACTGAGCTTTCTGCTCGAGGGCGGCAATACCTATGACACGTTGCGCGGGGTGTCCTTTGAAGGCGTTGGTGAGATCGTCGACGATCCCGACGCCCTGTTCCGGGTCGGGGTCAGCGTGTGGGAGCGTTACACCGGCCCCTACACCGACGAGGTGAAGCCCATGGTCGACCAGATGATGAACAAGCGCGTCGGCGTGCGCATCATCAGCCACCGGACCCGCTCGTGGGACCACCGCAAGCTAGGGCTGCCCCACCTACCGGTGGGCGGCTCAACTGCGCCGGCCGCGCTGGGGACCGGTCAATAGCGGCCGAAACAGCTTGTGCTGCAGGCTTTGCAAACATCGCGGGGGCAGCGACCGGAACCAGGTCGGCGTCTCTGTGTTTGGCGGGTCACCAATTCGCCTGCCCGATTATGGTTTTCGGTGCGACTAGGATGCGGCAGCGTCGAGCTGCGGGGCCGCGGAGCTGTCGCGCGACGCCCACACGTTGGCCGCGCGGCCGGGTCGATGTTGCATGCCCATCATCGCGCAGTTGATGGCTTCACTGATGCAATGTGGTTCGTCTTGAAGGAGCATGTGCCCGGCGTTGGGTCGGTGCAGATGGGCAGCGCCCGGGATGGCGGCGTGTAGGTCGCGTGCGTGGGAGGCTGGGGTCAGCACGTCCGCTCCGCCGCTCACGACGATGGTATTGGCCGCGATGGACGCAAGCGCGTGGTTTTGGTCGTATCGCCGCAGGCTGGGCAGGAAGCCGGCCGCGGTCCGCAACGACGTTGTGCGGATGGCCGATGCCGCCACCGCAGCGAGCGCGCTGCGGTGGCAGCTGCGCTGGCCTCGATATCTGATCACCGCGTCGCCGACCGGCCGCACGAGAGCCCTGATTGCCCGGTCCGTACTGCCTTGGGGCATGCGCTGGACGACTTCAAACAGAATCTTTGTGGCGGGTGTGGCGAGCAAACGGCCGAGTCCTCGCTCGGCGAGCCGGCCTGCCGCCGTCGCGATCAGGACGAGGCCGTGCGGTTCTACCGGTCGGTGGACGGCGGGACGGCCGAGGTAGGCCAGCGCCGTCATGCCACCCATGGAGTGTCCCGCCAGAGTGAGCGGACCGGTGATGCGCAGAGCGGCGAGGACCTCCGCGAGGTCGGCAGCTAGTCGGTCGATCCGGTAACTGTGCATTGGGGCGCTGCTAGACCGGCCGTGGCCGCGGTGGTCGTAGGTAATGATTCGTACGGTGTTGTCCCACCGCCGCACAAGCTGGCGAATTGGGAGTTCCCAGCTTTCCTGTGTCAAGCACAGACCGTGCAGCAGAACGAGGGTGTGGATGCCAGCCCCGGCGCCGCCGTAGTCTCGGACCCCCAGCCGTACACCGTCGCTCGTAGTAACCGTTCGCTCGACATAGCCATCCCGCATCGTGTCCAATCCTTGCCGGCACGCCGGCGAGCTAGGGAGACCACCGGCGCCGGTCACTGGCACGAACGCCGGCCGATAGTCGGCAGATGCCCGAGAAGACGTAGTTGGCAGAGCGGGCATCGTGGCCTCCTTCGCGCGCCGATGTCGGACGATTCCCGACACCTGACGCGATCGAAGTTACGGATTGGCGGTGATGCTGACTCGCTTGTGTGCACAAGCCGCGTAACAGACGATTTCGAACTTTTGCGCATTCTGCTTAGTTGCGCACCCGCCGGGCGTAGGCGAGCGGGGCACATGCACTGCCCAAAGCCACGAGTCGAGACATCCGTCCGCGATGTCTCGACTCATCAAAGAGTAGCCCCGATGGGATTCGAACCCACGCTACCGCCGTGAGAGGGCGGCGTCCTAGGCCGCTAGACGACGGGGCCGGAACCGATCCGAGCTGTCAGCATAGCTCACCCCGGTATACCCACCTAATCGCTTGCACCGGCGGGACATTGCTGGGGTACCAGGACTCGAACCTAGAATGGCTGAACCAGAATCAGCTGTGTTGCCAATTACACCATACCCCATCAGCTGCCTAAAACCGCTGGTCAGAGCGCATTCCACGAACCACTACCCGGGTCCGCAAGCATCGTGAGAACGCCGCCGCCAGCCGTTGTCGGCCGACGTGCAGACTACCAAAGAATCGGTGCGCAATCCGCACACCCGTCCTCCCGCGCCTACCCCGCTCGCGCCGAACGCAGCCGCTGCAGGCTGCGGTCGCGGCCGAGCAGCTCCAGCGATTCAAACAACGGCGGGCTGACCGACGTCCCGGTGGCGGCGACCCGGATCGGGCCGAATGCCTTACGCGGCTTGAGCGACAGCCCCTCGATCAGCGCGGCCTTGAGGGCGTCCTCGATTCGCCCCGCGGTCCAGTCCGGCACGCCTTCCAACGCAACCAGGGCGGCGTCAAGCACCGGACCGCCGTCTGGCCCAAGCTCCTTGGCGGCGGCCTTGGGGTCGATCGCGTACTCGTCGTCGTTGAGGAACTTCAGCAGGTCCCACGCGTCACCCAGCACCACGATGCGGGTCTGCACCAGCTCGGCGGCCGCGGCAAAACCCGCCTCATCCAACTCGATGTGCTGGCCGTGCGCGCGCAAGTACTCGCGCAATCGGTCGGTGAAATCGCCGGCGTCCAGCAGTCGGATGTGTTCGGCGTTGAGCGCGTCCGCCTTCTTCTGGTCGAACCGGGCCGGGTTGGAGTTGACGTCAGCAACGTCGAACGCGACCACCATTTCGGCGAGGCTGAACAGGTCGCGATCGTCGGCGATCGACCAGCCAAGCAGCGCAAGATAATTCAGCAGACCTTCGGGGATGAAACCTCGGTCGCGGTGAGCGAACAGGTTCGACTGCGGATCACGCTTCGACAGTTTCTTGGTGCCATCTCCCAATACCGTTGGGAGGTGAGCGAATTCCGGAATCCACTCGGCAACGCCGATCCGGATCAACGCCTGATACAGCGCGATCTGTCGCGGCGTGGACGACAGCAGGTCCTCACCACGCAGCACATGTGTGACCCTCATCAGCGCGTCGTCACACGGGTTGACCAAGGTGTACAACGGATCTCCGCTTGCGCGAGTCAACGCGAAATCGGGCACGCTACCGGCCGGGAATGTGGTAGGTCCGCGCACCAGGTCAGTCCAGGTGAGATCTTCGTCGGGCATCCGCAGCCGCACCACCGGTTTGCGACCCTCCGCCAAGTGCGCCGCGCGTTGCGCGTCGGTGAGCTGGCGGTCGAAGTTGTCGTAACCCAGCTTAGGATTGCGGCCGGCGGCGACGTGTCGGGCCTCCACCTCCTGGGGGGTCGAGAAGGCATAGTAGGCCTCCCCGGCCGCAAGCAACTGGGCTACCACGTCACGGTAGATGTCGGTGCGCTGGGACTGCCGGTACGGGCCGTACCGCCCGCCCACCTCCGGTCCCTCGTCCCAGTCGAGGCCGAGCCAGCGCAACGCGTCGAGCAGCGCGAGATAGCTTTCCTCGCTGTTGCGCTCGGCGTCGGTGTCCTCTATGCGGAACACGAAGGTGCCACCGGTGTGGCGAGCATATGCCCAGTTGAACAGCGCGGTGCGGACCAGGCCGACGTGCGGGGTGCCGGTGGGCGACGGGCAGAATCGGACCCGTACGGGAGTTGCTTCCGGGGCTGCTGCAGTCACGACTTTCCTTTGCGGACTACGGGATTGGTGAGGCTGCCGATTCCTTCAATGGTGATCGAGACGGTGTCACCATGCTCAAGGGGACCGACTCCTGCCGGTGTTCCGGTGAGGATGAGATCACCCGGCAGCAGGGTCATCACCGCCGAGATCCATTCCACGATGGCGCCGACGTCGTGAATCATTTGCGAGGTGCGGCTGTGCTGCTTGACCTGACCGTTGACCTCGGTGCGGAGCTCGAGATCGGCCGGGTCAAGGGGATCTAGGTCGGTGACGATCCACGGCCCGACCGGGCAGAAGGTGTCGTGGCCCTTGGCCCGCGTCCACTGGCCATCGGCTTGCTGCTGATCGCGGGCCGACACGTCGTTGCCGATGGTGTAGCCGAGGATGTTGTCGGCGGCCTGGCCGGCCGGAACGTCCTTGCACGGCCGGCCAATCACTATCGCCAACTCACCTTCGAAGTGCACCGGTGCGGCGCTTGCGGGCAATCGAATCGGAACGTTCGGTCCGATGATCGCGGTGCTGGGCTTGAGGAATATCACCGGATCCGCCGGCGCTGGGCCCGTTGCGCCGCCCATTTGGGCGCTCATCTCGGCGATGTGGTCGGCATAGTTCTTACCGACGCAGACCACCTTGCTGGCCAGTATCGGAGCCAGCAGCCGGAGGTCGGCCAGCGGCCATGAGCGGCCGGTGAAGGTCGGCGTGCCGAACGGGTGCTCCGCTATCTCACGAGCAGTCATCCCGCCGGGATTCCCCAGCTCGCCCTCGATGGTGACGAACGCGGATCGACCGGAGGGGCCGTCGGGGCTGGCGATTCGACCGAGGCGCATTCGGATGAGCCTAGTAACCGCCGGGCACCGGCTAGCGGGGCGGGTCGAGCGGCGCGGACGGTTGTTTCGGCTGGCTGCCGTTCACCGGATACAGCGGCGATCCGTTCGCCGGCTCCGGTGCAAAGCCCGTCCTTCCGGCACGCAGTCGCAGCGCCCGGCCGGCCATCGTTCTTAGCCGGCAGCCATCGCGTGGGTGTGCGAGCATGGGCCGATGTCACAGGACCCGACTCGCACGGCCACCTTGAGCGCGGGCGCGCGATGGTCGATCACACTCATATCGCTGGGCGTGACTGCAAGCTCTTTCCTCTTTATCAACGGCATCGCCTTCTTAATCCCCCGGTTGGAAGCCGCGCGCGGAATCCCGCTGGTCCAGGCCGGTCTATTGGCGTCGATGCCGAGCTGGGGCATGGTTGTCACGCTGGTTGCCTGGGGCTACGCGCTGGACCGCTGCGGCGAGCGGATCGTGATGACGGTGGGATCGGCATTCACCGCTGTCGCGGCCTACGCCGCGGCATCTGTGCATTCGCTGATGTTGATGGGGATCTATCTTTTCCTCGGCGGCATGGCGGCCGCCAGCTGCAACAGCGCCGGCGGCCGGTTGGTATCGGGCTGGTTTCCCCCGCACCAACGCGGCCTGGCGATGGGAATCCGCCAGACCGCGCAACCGCTGGGAATCGCCTTGGGCGCGTTGGTGATTCCCGAGCTGGCCGAACTTGGCATACACGCCGGGTTGATGTTTCCCGCCGTGGTATGCACGTTGGCGGCAGTGGCCAGCCTCATCGGCGTCGTGGATCCGCCCCGGAAGTCCCGGAACGTAGCCACTGTCGAAGAGCTAGCCAGCCCGTATCGGGGGTCGCTCACGTTGTGGCGAATCCACGCGGCCTCGGCACTGCTGATGATGCCGCAGACGGTGACGGTGACGTTCATGCTGGTCTGGCTGATGAATCACCACGGTTGGTCGGTTGCGGAGGCCGGAGTCTTGGTGACCGTCTCACAGTTGCTGGGTGCGCTGGGCCGCATCGCGGTGGGCCGCTGGTCCGACCGCGTCGGCTCACGCATGCGGCCGGTCCGCACCATCGCCATCGCCGCCGCCGCGGCCCTGTTCCTGCTCGCGCTCGTCGACAACCAGGGGTCCCGATACGACGTGTTGCTGATGGTCACCATCTCGGTAATCGCGGTGCTCGACAATGGTTTGGAAGCCACCGCGATCACCGAGTTCGCCGGGCCGTACTGGAGCGGACGCGCGCTGGGCACCCAGAACACCACACAGCGGCTGATGGCGGCCGCCGGACCGCCGCTGTTCGGTGCGCTGATCACCGCGGCCGCCTATCCGTCCGCGTGGCTTCTGTGCGGTTTGTTCCCGCTGGCCGCGGTGCCCTTGGTGCCGGCCCGCCTACTGCCGCCCGGCTTGGAGACTAGAGCGCGGACACAATCCGTTCGCCGACATCGAGTGTGGCAAGCCGTTCGTTCCCGCGAGTTGCCAAGTACGACTCGACGGCCCGGTCCACGCGGGCAGCGGCGTCGTCCTCGCCGAGGTGGGACAGCAACAGCGCCACCGACATGATCGCCGCGGTCGGATCGGCGATGCCCTGTCCGGCAATGTCCGGCGCGCTGCCATGCACCGGCTCGAACATGGAGGGATTGGTCCGGGTGGCGTCGATGTTTCCACTGGCGGCCAGGCCGATGCCGCCGCACACCGCCGCCGCCAAATCGGTAATGATGTCGCCGAACAGGTTGTCGGTGACGATCACGTCGAACCGGCCCGGATCGGTGATCATGTGGATGGTGGCCGCATCGACGTGTTGGTAGCCCACCTCGACGTCGGGGTATTTTTCGCCAACCTCCTGCACGGTCCGCCACCACAGCGCCCCGGCGAAGGTCAGCACATTGTTCTTGTGGACCAGCGTCAGGTGCTTGCGACGTTGCCGAGCGCGTTCGAACGCGTCGGCGACCACCCGGCGCACGCCGAACGCGGTGTTCACGCTGACCTCGGTGGCCACTTCGTTGAGCGTGCCGACGCGAATCGCGCCGCCGTTGCCGGTGTAGGGGCCCTCGGTGCCCTCGCGGACCACCACGAAGTCGATATCGGGGTTGCCGGATAGCGGACTGCTCACCCCCGGATACAGCCGGGCCGGCCGCAGATTGATGTGATGATCCAGCTCGAAACGCAGTCTCAGCAACAGACCTCGTTCGAGCACACCGCTGGGGACGGACGGATCACCGATCGCCCCGAGCAAGATGGCGTCGTGCTCGCGCAGTTCGGCGAGCACCGAGTCCGGCAGCACCTCGCCAGTAGCGTGAAAACGTCGCGCACCGAGGTCGTAGCTGGTTTTTTGGACGCCCGGCCACACCGCGTCGAGCACTTTGACCGCTTCGGCCACCACCTCCGGGCCGATCCCGTCGCCGCCGACGATCGCCAGCTTCATCGGCGCCACTCTCCCCGCCATTCGGGCCGGCGTGCCGTCCTCGCGCGCTTCATGACAGATCGACCACCTTGAGCTTGTTGGCGCCCACCGCCGCCGCGATCGTCGACCGCACCTCGTCGGGCACATCCCGGTCCAGCCGCAGCAGGACGGTCGCTCCTGGGCCCTCGACGTCCTCGGAGAGCTGTGCGGCGTGAATGTTCACGCCGGCGGCGCCCAGCAAGGTACCGATTTTGCCCAGTGCCCCCGGCTGGTCGACGTAATTGATTACCAGGTTGATGCCTTCGGCTCGCAGGTCAAAGTGGCGGCCGTTGATCTGCACGATCTTTTCCGTCAGCTGCGGTCCGTACAGCGTGCCCGAGACGGTCACAACCGAACCGTCCGCGCCGACGCCACGAACGTCGACGACGCTGCGATGGTTGGGGCTCTCCGAGGCCTTGGTGATCTCGGCGGAAACCCCTCGTTCGACGGCCAGCGCCGGCGCGTTGACAAACGTCACCGCGTCCTCGATAACCGCCGAGAACAGTCCGCGCAGCGCCGAAAGACGCAGCACCTCGACCTCTTCGGCAGCGAGCTCACCGCGCACCTGCACCGACACCGACACCGGCAATTCGTCGGACAGCGCGGCGACCAGCACGCCAAGCTTGCGCACCAAATCCAGCCACGGCGCCACCTCCTCGTTGACCACCCCGCCACCGACGTTGACCGCGTCGGGCACGAACTCGCCCGCCAGGGCCAGCCGCACACTCTCGGCGACGTCGGTGCCCGCGCGGTCCTGCGCCTCCGCGGTGGACGCACCCAGATGCGGTGTGACCACCACCTGCGCAAGCTCGAACAGTGGGCTGTCGGTGCAGGGTTCGGTGGCGAACACATCAAGGCCGGCCGCCCGAACGTGTCCGCTGGTGATCGCGTCGGCCAGCGCGGCCTCGTCAACCAGGCCACCACGCGCGGCGTTGACGATGATGACGCCGGGCTTGGTCTTTGCCAGCGCGTCCTTGTCGATCAAGCCCGCCGTCTCGGGTGTCTTGGGCAGGTGCACCGAGATGAAATCGGCCCGGGCCAACAGTTCGTCCAGCGACAGTAGTTCGATGCCCAGTTGCGCGGCCCGGGCCGGCGAGACGTACGGGTCGTAGGCGACAACGTGGGCGCCGAAGGACGCGAGCCGCTGGGCGACCAGCTGCCCGATCCGGCCCAGCCCCACCACGCCAACGGTTTTGCCGAAGATCTCGGTGCCGGAAAATGACGAGCGTTTCCAGGTGCGCTCGCGCAGCGAAGCGTCGGCGGCCGGAATCTGCCGGGAGGCGGCCAGCAGCAACGCCACCGCATGCTCGGCCGCGCTGTGAATGTTGGACGTCGGCGCGTTGACCACCAGCACGCCGCGGGCGGTGGCGGCGTCCACGTCGACGTTGTCCAGCCCGACGCCGGCACGCGCAACGATCTTCAGCTTCGTGGCCGCGGCCAGCACCTCGGCGTCCACCGTGGTGGCCGACCGCACCAGTAGCGCATCGGCCTCGGGCACCGCAGCCAGCAGCTTCTCCCGGTCGGGACCGTCAACCCAACGCACCTCGACCTGGTCTCCCAGGGCGGCGACCGTTGATTGGGCAAGTTTGTCGGCGATTAACACAACAGGCAGGCTCACGCGGCCAGCGTAGCGGTGATCGCCAGGGCGGCGAAGCCGGGCGCAGCCGATCGCCGCTATCGGCTAGATCGGCTGTAATGGACGAGTGCAGGTCACCGTCGTCGGCAGCGGACCCAACGGGCTCTCGACGGCCGTTATCTGCGCCCGCGCGGGCCTGAAAGTGCAGGTCGTCGAGGCCCAGCCGACCTTCGGCGGCGGCGCTCGCACCGCGCCCGATTTCGAATACCCCGACGTTTTGCACGACGTCTGCGCGGCGGTTCACCCACTGGCACTGGCATCACCGTTCTTCGCCGAATTCGACCTGCCCGCACGCGGCGTAACACTGGCGGTACCAGAGATCGCCTACGCCAACCCGCTGCCGGGCCGACCCGCAGCGATCGCCTACCGCGATTTGCTGCGCACCTGCTCCGAGTTGGACAGGGGCGCGTCGTGGCGGCGCCTGCTCGGTCCACTGGTGGCGGATTCCGGCGCGGTCGTGGCATTTCTGCTCGGCGATAAGCGTTCTGTTCCCGCCTCGATACTCCCTGTCATGCGGCTGGGATCTCGGGTGCTGGCGCAAGGCACCCCAGCGTGGCGGTCGCTGGTTGGCGAGGACGCTCGTGCGCTGTTCACCGGCGTTGCCGCCCACGCGATTTCGCCGTTGCCATCATTGGCGTCAGCGGGCGCCGGGCTGATGCTGGCCACCCTCGCCCATACGGTCGGCTGGCCGATTCCGTTGGGCGGCAGCCAGGCGATCGTCGACGCGTTGGTCGCCGACCTGCGCGCGCACGGTGGTGAACTCACCGCCGGCCTTGATATCACCGAGCCACCCAGCGGTGTCGTCGTCTTCGACACGGCCCCGACCGCGCTGCTGCGGATATACGGCGAGACGATTCCGCATCGATACGCTAGCGCCTTGCGCCGCTACCGATTTGGATCTGGCGTAGCCAAGGTGGACTTTGTGCTCAGTGACGAGATCCCGTGGTCGGACCCCCGGCTCGCGCAGGCGCCGACCCTTCATCTCGGGGGCACCCGTGCGCAGATGGCAAGAGCCGAGGCGGACGTCGCGGCCGGGCGCCACGCGCAGTGGCCCATGGTGCTGGCCGCCGTTCCGCATCTTGCCGATCGCGGCCGCATCGATCCCGGCGGTCGCCGCCCGTTTTGGACCTATGCACATGTGCCGTCAGGGTCCGCCCTCGATGCGACGGAAGTGGTGACCGCCGTCGTCGAACGGTTTGCGCCGGGTTTCCGCGATATCGTGGTGGCGGCCCGCAGCGTGCCCGCCGCGCGTATGGCCGAGCACAATGCCAACTACGTCGGCGGCGACATCACGGTGGGCGCCAATTCGGTGTGGCGTTCGATCGCCGGCCCGACCCCGCGGCTAAACCCTTGGCGCACACCGATACCCAAGGTGTACCTGTGTTCAGCGGCCACCCCGCCCGGCGCTGGAGTGCACGGCATGTCCGGCTACTACGCCGCCCGGACATTGTTGCGCCGAGAATTCGGGATCACTGAGATGCCTAAGCTGGCGCCATGACGAAACTCGCGGTCATCTACTACTCGGCCACCGGTCACGGCACCACGATGGCCAAGCATGTCGCCGCGGCGGCCGAATCCGCAGGCGCCGACGTCCGGGTACGCCATGTCGCCGAAACCCGCGACCCAGCGTCGTTCGCGCAGAACCCCGCGTGGACGGCAAACTACGAAGCAACCAAGGATCTACCCGCGGCCACCGGTGAGGACATCGTCTGGGCCGATGCGGTGATATTCGGCTCTCCTACCCGCTTCGGTTCCACGACATCGCAATTCCAGACATTCATGGACTCGCTCGGCGGTTTGTGGGCGCAGGGCAAGCTGGCCGACAAGGTCTACGCGGCGTGGACGTCGTCGGAATCCCCGCACGGCGGCCAGGAGACCACCCTCGTCAGCCTCTATCTCTCGCTGATGCACTGGGGAGGAATTCTGGTGCCGCCCGGGTACACCGATCCACTCAAGTTCATCGACGGCAACCCCTACGGGGTTGGCCTGGTCGCCAACCGCGACAACATCACCGAGATCGACTCGGCCACCGCCAATGCCCTCGACCACCTGGCCCGCCGGGTGGTGAAAGTCGCCGAACGCACCGCGACACTGTAGTTACCGTGACGACACGCCGAAAGCGGCCTCGGTAACTACAGTTTCGGGGCCGAATGCGCGCACCGAGACACTTGGTCGAGACACCAGCGCTCACCTGGCTATCCTGTTGGCGGCGATGAAATCAAGGAGCCACGTTGTCCAAGATTCCTGATGACCTGAGAGCTGACCTCGCAAGGGCGGTCGCACAAGAAGACCTGACGTTCGGATACAAGAAAAGCTGGCAAACCGCCAATGACATGCTTCGGCCCGACGAGCGCGTGATCGCCGCGACGCAGACACGGCGCGTTCAAGGGAGAAACAATGACTGGGGCGTACTGATTGTCAGCGATCAGCGCCTACTATTCGTCCACGCTCGCGGTTTCACTACGGCGACTGAGCAGATACTGCTCACCAACATCTCTGGCCTAGTTCAACGCACGACCTGGGGACAGGGCACCATCGAGGTGACCGGCGCGGGTGGCATCACTACGGATTTTCATCAAATCAAGCCGACCCGGGTAGCTCCGATCATCGCGGCGATTCAATCGGATCTGGCTCGGCTCTCTGCGGCAACCACACTTCACGCCCCACCGTCGCAGGCCGACGAGATCAGAAAACTTGCCGATCTGCGCGATTCCGGAATTCTCACCGAGGAGGAGTTCTCGGCAAAGAAGCGACAAATCCTGGGTCTTTGACCACGACCCAGGATCATCGCCGCCGCTGCGGTCTCAGCAAAACCGACAACTGTCCTCGTGCTACGAGCCGCCGCGTGATCCGACCTGCGAACGCGACACGCCGAAAACTCTCTCGGTAACCACAGTTTCGCGATGGCCCCCGCTACGCGGTCTCGGTGATGGGACGGTCGACCCAGCTCATCAGATCACGCAGCTTCTTGCCGGTGACCTCGATGGAATGCTCGGCGTTTTGCTTGCGCAACTCCTCGAGCTGCTGGTTGCCACCCTCGACGTTGGCGACCAGCTTCTTGACGAAGGTACCGTCCTGGATTTCCCGCAGGATGTCGCGCATCCGCTCCTTGGTGCGGGCATCGATTACGCGCGGACCCGAGAGATATCCGCCGAACTCCGCGGTGTCGGACACCGAGTAGTTCATCCGGGCGATGCCACCCTCATACATCAGGTCGACGATCAGTTTGAGCTCGTGCAGCACCTCGAAGTACGCCATCTCGGGCGGATAGCCCGCCTCGACCATCACCTCGAAACCGGCCTTCACCAATTCCTCGGTGCCACCGCACAAGACGGCCTGCTCACCGAAGAGGTCGGTTTCGGTCTCGTCCTTGAAGGTGGTCTTGATGACTCCGGCCCGGGTGCCGCCGATTGCCTTGGCGTAGGACAGCGTCAGCGCCTCGCCCTTGCCGGTCGGGTCCTGGTCGACGGCGATCAGGCAAGGCACGCCCTTGCCGTCGACGAACTGGCGACGCACCAGGTGGCCGGGCCCCTTCGGGGCCACCATCGCGACGGTGACATCGGCGGGCGGCTTGATCAAGCCGAAGTGGATGTTGAGTCCGTGACCGAAGAACAACGCGTCACCGGGCTTCAGGTTCGGCTCGATGTCGCTGGTGAAGATCTCCGCCTGGGCCGTGTCGGGGGCCAGCAGCATGATCACATCAGCCCAGGCGGCCACTCGCGCCGGCGTGTCGACGTCCAGGCCCTGCTCTTCGACCTTGGGCCGGGACTTCGAACCCTCCTTTAGCCCGACGCGCACCTGCACACCGGAGTCGCGCAGGCTCAGCGAATGCGCGTGCCCCTGGCTTCCGTAACCGATTACGCCGACCTTGCGGCCTCCGATGATCGCGAGGTCTGCGTCGTCGTCGTAGAACATCTCTAATGCCACGGTTGAACTTCTCCTTCTTCTTTTCGGGTCTGTTACTTTGCGGTACCCATACCGCGTGGGCTGCGCGACAGCGACACCATTCCGGACTGGGCGATTTCGCGGATACCGAACGGCTCCAGTACGCGCAACAGCGCCTCGAGCTTGCCGTGGTTGCCGGTGGCCTCAACGGTCAGCGACTCCGGGGATACGTCAATCACCTTAGCGCGGAACAGGTTCACCGCTTCGATGACCTGGCTGCGGGTACCCGCGTCGGCCCGCACCTTGATCAGCGCCAACTCCCGGGCCACCGAGTTTTCGTCGTCCTGCTCAACGATTTTGATGACGTTGATCAACTTGTTGAGCTGCTTGGTGACCTGTTCGAGCGGAGTCTCCTCGGCGGAGACCACGATGGTCATACGCGACATGTGCTTCTGCTCGGTGGCGCCCACGGCAAGCGACTCGATGTTGAAACCGCGCCGGGAGAACAACGCCGCGACCCGCGCGAGCACACCGGGTTTGTCTTCGACCAGCACCGACAAAGTGTGTGTGGTCGGCGATCCACTCATATGCGCCGCTCCTCCTCGTCGCGCATCAGGCGTGCCCTTCACTTTCGTCGTCGAACAATGGGCGAATGCCGCGGGCGGCCTGGATCTCGTCATTGCTGGTGCCGGCGGCCACCATCGGCCACACCTGTGCGTCGGCGCCGACGATGAAGTCGATCACCACCGGGCGGTCGTTGATCGCCCTGGCCTGGTTGATCACGTCGACAACGTCCTCTTCACGCTCGCACCGCAATCCGACGCAACCTAGCGCCTCGGCCAGCTTCACGAAATCGGGGATGCGGTGCGAGTGAGTGGCCAGGTCCGTCTGCGAGTAGCGCTCTTGGTAGAACAGGCTCTGCCACTGCCGCACCATGCCCAGGTTGCCGTTGTTGATCAGCGCCACCTTGATCGGTATGCCCTCGATCGCACAGGTGGCCAGCTCTTGGTTGGTCATCTGGAAGCAACCATCGCCGTCGATCGCCCAGACCTCGGCATCCGGGCGGGCGACCTTGGCGCCCATCGCCGCCGGGATGGCGAACCCCATGGTGCCCAGCCCGCCGGAATTCAGCCAGCTGCGCGGCTTGTCGTAGGTGATGAACTGCGCCGCCCACATCTGATGCTGGCCGACACCGGCGACGTAGATGGCGTCCGGGCCGGCGATCTCACCCAGTTTCTCGATCACGTACTCCGGGCCCAGGCTGCCATCGCTTTGCGGCCCGTAACTCAGCGGATACGTGGCTCGAACGCCGTCCAGATACCCCCACCAGTCAGCCATGTCGATATTGCCGGGAATCTCGTAGTGGCGCAGCATCGCGATCAGTTCGATGATCACAGCCTGGACGTCGCCGACGATCGGCACATCGGCGTGCCGGTTCTTACCGATCTCGGCCGGGTCGATGTCGGCGTGGATGACCTTGGCTTCAGGAGCGAATGAGTCCAGCTTTCCGGTCACCCGGTCGTCAAAGCGGGTGCCGAGCGCGATCAGCAAGTCGCTGCGCTGCAGCGCCGCCACGGCGGCCACCGTGCCGTGCATGCCGGGCATGCCCAAGTTCTGCCGGTGGCTGTCCGGAAACGCCCCCCGGGCCATCAGCGTGGTGACCACCGGGATGCCGGTCAGCTCGGCCAACTCCCGGAGCTGCTCGGTCGCCTCGCCGCGAATGACGCCGCCGCCGACGTACAACACCGGCTTGCGCGCGGCCGCGATCATCTTGGCGGCCTCGCGGACCTGCCGGCTGTGCGGCTTGGTGTTCGGCTTGTAACCGGGCAGGTCCATTCGCGGCGGCCAGCTGAACGTGCACTGGCCCTGAAGCACGTCCTTGGGGATATCGACCAGCACCGCACCCGGGCGCCCCGAAGCCGCGATATGGAAGGCCTCGGCCAGCACCCGGGGAATTTCGTCGCCGGAGCGGACCAGGAAGTTGTGTTTGGTGATCGGCATGGTGATACCCGAGATGTCGGCCTCCTGGAAGGCATCGGTCCCGATCAGTCCACGCCCGACCTGACCGGTGATCGCGACCACCGGAATCGAGTCCATCTGCGCGTCGGCCAGCGGCGTCACCAGGTTGGTCGCTCCGGGACCCGACGTCGCCATGCACACTCCGACCCGGCCGGTGGCATGCGCGTAGCCGCTGGCGGCGTGACCGGCCCCCTGCTCGTGGCGGACCAGCACGTGGCGCAGCTGTTGCGAATCGAACAGCGGGTCATACACGGGCAGAACGGCACCGCCCGGGATTCCGAAGATGACGTCGACGTCGAGTTCCTCCAACGACCGGATTACCGACTGCGCGCCGGTAAGTTGCTGTGGTGCAACCCGCTTCGGGTGGCCCCCAGGTGCTTTCGCGGCGGGCTTCGCGGCTTCTGGCGCGCCGTTGGCCGCGTCGTGCGGCCCCGGCGCGGACGCCGGCCCCGGTGACTCGGCGGGTGGCTTGGTGGGTGCGCTCACTGTGTCCTCTTAGTCTCGCTGGTGGGCAACAAAAAACCCCCGTCAGCTCAGCTGCTGCACGAGGGTCGCGTTGGTGCTCGATTGGGCTAGTCAGGCACCAACGCGCCGACTAATTACTACGAGCATTCCGGGCTTTCCGGCGGTATCCATAGCGTCCGACGGTAGCCTTCGCACAGGTCAGCCGTCAAATCCGATGCCGGTTGCGGGGCCGTGGCCAGGAACACACACCCGCCCGCGCGGCCGCGCGAGATCTGCGCCCGGGCGCGAAGGTGAAATGATGCTTGGGTGGCTACTGGGTCTGCTGCCCCCACTCCCGCGAGATCGCCGGTAGTGGTCAAGGTGTCGCCGATGGCGCATTTCGCCGTTGGATTCCTCATCCTGTGCCTGCTGGTGCCGGTGCTGACCTGGCCGGCGAGCGCTCCGCTGCTCGCCATTCCCGGGGTGTTGTCGGCCTTGATCATCCGGCTACGCACCGTCGCCGACGACCGAGGCGTGACCGTACGGACGCTGCTGGGTAGCCAAGCGGTGCGCTGGGAGGACATCGACGGGCTGCGGTTCAACAGAGGTTCCTGGGCACGCGCCCGGCTCAAGAACGGCGCAGAACTGCGCCTGCCCGCGGTGACGTTCGCGACCTTGCCACAGCTGACCGAAGCCAGTTCGGGGCGAGTTCCCAACCCGTACCGATGAGCTCGCTCAGGCTAGCGGATTCACACCATTGAGCAGCACCCATATCGCTATGCCGGCCGCGATGCCCCCCAGCAGCGCTACGAATGACCCGATGAACGGCCGTTGGGCCCAGCCACGGCCCGCGTCCAGGCCGTAGCGGCCGGGACCGCTCAAAATGACGGCGGCGGCCATCACGAGCAGGGCGATCTGGTATTCATGCCCGTCCTGCAGGAAGTACGCGAACGGCCGCGAATGCTGTGCTGAGATACCGGCGAGTAGGCCGTTGATCAGAAAGGCCAGCGCACCAGCGGCGGCCAGCGGAGTGAACAGCCCCAACACCAGCAGCACCCCCGCGACGATCTCGCCACCGGCGCCCACATACGCGAGGATCTCGGCGTGTTGGTAACCAATGTCGGACAGCGAGTTCTTGAACCCGTTCAGTCCCTGGCCGTCCCACCAGCCGAACAACTTCTGCAGCCCGTGGGCGATCAGGACCGCACCCAGACCGACCCGCAACATCAGCAGACCGAGATTCTGGGTGCCGCGCCGACCCGCCGCGCGTATCCGCTCCTCGTCGTCCATATCGATCGCGGCAGGTACCGCCGGTACCTGACGGCCCGGCTGCGACTGGACGTAGGGCAACGGCTCGGCGGCGTCGACCAGGTTGTAGCCGGAGCTGACGACACCGGAGTTGGTAGCGTCGTAGGGCGGGATGACGGTGGTGGTTCCGCTGCCGAAGTCCCCCGAATATTTGGCCGGCGTCAGGTCGTCTTCGGGGTCGACCAGGCTTGCCGTGACGGGCCGTCCGGGGTTTGGCCCCGCCGAATCGTCCGGCCGCTGCCAATGTGAGTCATGCGAACTGGTCACCCGTGTCAGGGTAAGGGCATTTAGACCTGAATTGGGGATTTGAGCGGCGCTTTCGCCAGGCAATCCGCACTTGGACCGCGACATGCCCACCAAAAGCCCCAAACTGGCCGTCCCGACCGGCCGTGCGCGTAGCTACAACACCGAGAACCCGAGGCAGGCGGTGGGACGGCATGTGGCGGCCGTGCCCACTATGTCCGTAGCCTGTCGGTCATGTGGACAAACCGGTCGGTTCGAGCCGGGCTCGCTGCGCTGTGCGCGGCAGTGCTGGTATCGAGCGGCTGCGCACGGTTCAACGACGCCCAGTCGCAGCCGTTCACCACCGACCCGGAACTTCGGCCCCCGCCCAGCTCGACGCCGCCCCCACCGCCGCCGTTGCCCCCGGTGCCGTTCCCCAAGGAATGTCCGGCACCAGGGGTGATGCAAGGCTGCCTGGAGAGCACCAGCGGCCTGATCATGGGCATCGACAGTAAGACCGCACTGGTGGCCGAGCGCATCACCGGTGCCGTCAAGGAGATCTCCATCAGCGCCGAGCCGAAGGTGAAGACGGTGATCCCCGTGGATCCGTCCGGTGACGGGGGCTTGATGGACATCGTGCTGTCGCCCACCTACTCACAAGACCGGCTGATGTACGCCTACATCAGCACGCCCACCGACAACCGGATCGTGCGAGTGGCCGACGGTGACATACCCAAGGACATCCTGACCGGGATCCCGAAAGGCGCTGTTGGTAACACCGGGGCGCTGATCTTCACCAGCCCCACCACGCTGGTCGTGATGACCGGGGATGCGGGCAACCCGGCGCTGGCCGCCGATCCCCAATCGCTGGCCGGCAAGGTCCTACGCATTGAACAGCCCACCACCATCGGCCAGGCGCCACCGACCACCGCGCTGTCGGGCATCGGCTCCGCGGGCGGTTTGTGCATCGATCCCGTCGATGGCTCGATGTATGTCGTTGACCGCACTCCAACGGCGGACCGGTTGCAGCGCATCACCAAGAATTCGGAGGTCTCCACGGTGTGGACCTGGCCGGACAAGCCCGGCGTGGCCGGGTGTGCGGCCATGGACGGCACCGTGCTGGTCAACCTGATCAACACCAAGCTGACGGTGGCCGTCCGGCTCGCGCCGTCGACCGGTGCGGTGACCGGCGAACCCGACGTCGTCCGTAAGGACACTCATGCGCATGCGTGGGCGTTGCGGATGTCGCCGGACGGCAACGTTTGGGGGGCGACCGTCAACAGGACCGCCGGCGACGCCGAGAAGCTCGACGATGTCGTGTTCCCGTTGTTCCCGCAGGGTGGCGGCTTCCCGCGCAACAACGACGACAAGACGTAGCCGGGCGACGATGCGGGCCGCGCAGTGGCCCGAGGAGGAGCCCGGCAATCAAACCCAGCCGGGCGACGATGCGGGCCGCGCAGTGGCCCGAGGAGGAGCCCGGCAATCAAACCCAGCCGGGCGACGATGCGGGCCGCGCAGTGGCCCGAGGAGGAGCCCGGCAATCAAACCCAGCCGGGCGACGATGCGGGCCGCGCCGGCCGTGCCGGGTTAGAAGCCGTCGAGCGTGAACCTGACGACGCCGTATCGGCGCGGCTCGTCGCGCAGTTTCCTGCCGGCGATCCCGCCGTCGGGCTCGTGGCCAAGGTCGAGGTCGTCGATGTCGGACAGGTAAAGCAGATCCTCGGAGAACTCGGGAGCCCATACGGCGACCGGCTCCAACAGGAAGGCCACATGATCACCGACTTCGCTCCAACTCGCCATCCGGCCGACGAACCATGCGACCGCATCATCCAGAATCGGCATACCCGCAGGTCCGCTGCGCCAGGAGCAGTGCTCGAACTTGTTCAGCTCGTCCTCATCACCCGTTTGGTTGCCGAACAGTTTGGCCAGGACCTGATTGCTTCGCGCCAGCACGTGCACCGCTACGTACTCGGATCGGATCACCACCCCGCAGGTGGGGTCGCTTCTGGGCATTCCGACCAGAAAGCTTGGGGGCTGCATGCTGGTTTGAGTGGTGAAGCTCACCAGACAACCCGACGGGTGGCCGTCGGCCTGCGTTGTTACCACGAACACCGGGTAGTCGAGCAACCCCATTAACTGATCGAACGATTCATCGTTCACACCAACATCATGGATCCGCACGACGCATTCGGAAACCATTTCCCAGCGAATCGGCGAGATTGGCGCCGCGGGCAGCAACGGCGCAGCCGTCCGCCATCGGCGGAGCGTGGTGCCCGCCCTCGTCAGCCCTGCCCGCAGGCCACCAAGACCAGTTCGCGCACTCGGGCCGCATCGGCCTGACCGCGGGTGGCCTTCATCACCGCACCGACGATCGCACCCGCCGCGGCCACCTTGCCGCCGCGAATCTTCTCCGCCACATCAGGATTGGCGGCCAGGGCCTCGTCGACGGCGGCCTGGGTCAGCGAGTCGTCGCGGACCAGCGCCAGGCCGCGCGCGACCATCACCCGTTCGGGTTCGCCTTCGCCGGCCAGCACACCTTCCACTACTTGACGGGCCAGCTTGTTGGACAGCTTGCCCTCGTCGACCAGCGCCACCACGGCGGCGACCTGGGCAGGGGTGATGGCCAGTTCGTCCAGCCCAACGCCGGCCTCGTTGGCCTTTTGCACCAGGAAGTTTCCCCACCAGGCACGCGCGGCCTCGCTGGGCGCGCCGTGTTCAACGGTGGCGGTGACCAATTCGACGGCGCCGGCGTTGACGAGGTCACGCATCACCTCGTCGGAGATACCCCACTCCTGCTGAATCCTCTTGCGGCTCAACCACGGTAGCTCGGGAATTGTCAGGCGCAATCGCTCGACCAGCTCACGACTGGGCGCGACGGGCTCCAGGTCCGGCTCGGGGAAATACCGATAGTCCTGGGCCGTCTCCTTGGCGCGGCCCGGGCTGGTGTACCCGGCCTCGTGAAAGTGCCTTGTCTCCTGGGTGATTTCGCCGCCGGCCACCAACACCGCACCCTGACGTTGCATCTCGTAGCGGACTGCGACTTCGACACTTTTCAGCGAGTTGACGTTTTTGGTCTCGGTGCGGGTGCCGAATTCGGCTGCCCCGGTGGGCTTCAGCGACACATTGGCGTCACACCGCATCGAACCCTGGTCCATCCGGACATCGGATACATCCAGTACGCGTAGCAGATCTCGCAGCGCCGTCACATAGGCCCGGGCAATCTGCGGCGCCCGGGCACCGGCTCCCTCGATGGGCTTGGTGACGATCTCGATCAGTGGCACGCCAGCGCGGTTGTAGTCGATCAACGAACCGGTAGCACCTTCGATCCGGCCGGTCTCGCTGCCGATATGGGTGAGCTTGCCGGTGTCTTCCTCCATGTGAGCCCGCTCGATCTCCACCCGCCAAGTGGTGCCGTCTTCCAGTGGCGCGTCGAGGTATCCGTTGATGGCGATCGGCTCGTCGTACTGCGAAATCTGGTAGTTCTTCGGCATGTCGGGGTAAAAATAGTTCTTTCGGGCGAAGCGGCACCAGCCGACGATTTCGCAGTTCAGTGCCAGCCCGATGCGGATCGCCGACTCGACCGCGGTCCGGTTGAGCACTGGCAGCGCCCCGGGCAGGCCCAGACACACGGGGCACACTTGCGTGTTGGGTTCGGCGCCGAAGGCGGTGGCGCAGCCGCAGAACATCTTCGTCGCGGTCGACAGCTCGACGTGCACCTCAAGGCCGAGTACTGGATCGAATCGAGCCACGACCTCGTCGTAGTCCAACAGTTCGGCCCCTGCGGCCTTAGATGCCCCGGCAGCAACAGTCATGGGTGCGATCCTAATGGTGATCGCGAGGCCGGCAGCGCCTCGCTGTCAGCCGAAGAAAGCGGCGGCGTCGTCGTAGCGACTCTGCGGCACCAGCTTGAGTTTGCGCACCGCATCCGCCAGCGGAACCCGACCGATGTCCTGGCCCCGCAGCGTCACCATTTGACCGTACTCACCCGCGTGCGCGGCGTCGGCGGCGTTCACCCCGAACCGGGTCGCCAGCACTCGGTCATAAGCGGTCGGAGTGCCACCCCGCTGGATGTGGCCCAACACCGTCACCCGGACGTCCTTGTTGATGCGCTTCTCGACCTCGACCGCCAGCTGCGCCGCGACGCCGGTAAAACGCTCGTGCCCGAACTCGTCGAGGCCACCCTCCCGCAGCATTATCGTCCCCGGAGCCGGTTTGGCGCCTTCGGCCACCACGCAGATGAAGTGCGAGTCGCCGCGCTGGAAGCGACCTTTTACCAACCGGCACACCTCTTCGATGTCGAAGGGCTGCTCGGGAATCAGGGTCATGTGGGCGCCGGAGGCCAGCCCCGCGTTGAGCGCGATCCAGCCCGCATGCCGGCCCATCACCTCCACCAGCATCACCCGCTCATGGGATTCGGCGGTGCTGTGCAGGCGGTCGATGGCCTCGGTCGCCACGGTCAGCGCGGTGTCGTGGCCGAAGGTCACGTCGGTGCAGTCGATGTCGTTGTCGATCGTCTTGGGCACGCCGACGACTGGCACGTTTTCTTCGGAGAGCCAACTAGCGGCGGTCAGCGTGCCCTCACCTCCGATCGGGATTAGGACGTCGATCCCGTTGTCGTCCAAGGTCTGCATGATGTGTGGCAGCCCAGCCCGAAGTTTGTCGGGATGAACCCGGGCGGTGCCCAGCGTCGTGCCGCCCTTAGCCAGCAGCCGGTCATTGCGGTCGTCGTTGTGCAACTGGATGCGGCGGTTCTCCAACAGCCCGCGAAAGCCGTTCTGAAACCCGACCACCGACGAGCCGTATCTCGAGTGACAGGTACGCACCACCGCACGGATGACGGCGTTAAGTCCGGGGCAGTCGCCGCCTCCGGTAAGAACTCCAATCCGCATGCCTTCATCTTGCCCTGTGGCGACGGCGCTGGCAGTGTTCGGGTAGTCGGATCTCAGATGGCCGACGGCAGCGGTCCGCGGCCGGCCTCGTAGGCGGCGCCCACCCGGTACAGCCGGTCGTCGGCCAGAGCGGGCGCCATGATCTGCAGCCCCACCGGCAACCCGTCGTCCGGAGACAACCCGGACGGCACCGACATGCCGCAATGGCCGGCCAGGTTCAGCGGCAGTGTGCACAGGTCGAACAGGTACATCGCCAGTGGATCGTCGACCTTCTCGCCCAGGCAGAACGCGGTCGTCGGAGTCGCCGGCGACACCAGCACGTCGACGGATCGGTAGGCCTCGTCGAGATCGCGTGCGATCAGCGTGCGCACCTTCTGTGCCTGGTTGTAGTAGGCGTCGTAGTAGCCCGCCGATAGCGCGTAGGTGCCGATCATGATGCGCCGCTTGACCTCCGGCCCGAAACCGGCGGCTCGGGTCAATGCCATCACCTCTTCGGCGCTGTGGGTACCGTCGTCGCCGACCCGCAGCCCGTAGCGCATCGCGTCGAAGCGCGCCAGATTGCTCGACACCTCCGACGGCAGGATCAGGTAGTAGGCGGCCAGCGCGTAGTCGAAGTGCGGGCAGTCGACCTCACTCACCTCGGCGCCCAGTTCGGTCAACTGCTCGACCGCGGCCGCAAACGACGCCAGCACGCCCGGCTGGTAGCCCTCACCGCGTAACTGCTTGACCACCCCGATCCGCACGCCGCGCAGATCACCGGCCGCGCCGGCCTTCGCCGCGCCCACCACGTCGGGCACCTCGGCGTCGATCGACGTGGTGTCGCGGGCGTCGTGCCCGGCGATCACCTGGTGCAACAGGGCGGTGTCCAGGACGGTGCGCGCGCATGGGCCCCCCTGATCCAGCGACGACGCGCAGGCCACCAGCCCGTACCGGGACACCGTGCCGTAGGTGGGTTTGACGCCGACGGTCGCGGTCAGCGCGGCCGGCTGGCGGATCGACCCGCCGGTGTCGGACCCGACGGCCAGCGGTGCCTGAAACGCGGCCAGCGCCGCCGCGCTGCCGCCGCCGGAGCCGCCGGGTACCCGGTCCAGGTTCCACGGGTTGCGGGTCGGGCCGTAGGCGGAGTTCTCGGTCGAGCTGCCCATCGCGAATTCGTCCATGTTGGTCTTGCCCAGGATCGGTATCCCGGCGCCGCGCAGCCGGGCGGTCAGGGTGGCGTCATACGGGGACCGCCAGCCCTCGAGGATCTTGGACCCGCAGGTGGTGGGCATGTCGACGGTGGTGAACACGTCCTTCAACGCCAGCGGCACCCCGGCCAGCGCCGACGGCAACGGTTCACCGGCGGCCAGTGCGCGGTCGACGGCGGCGGCGGCCAGCAGCGCCTGCTCCGCGGCGACATGCAGGAAGGCGCGATACCGGTCGTCGGTCGCCTCGATCTGGTCCAGGCAGGCCTGGGTGAGCTCGGTGGACGACAACTCTTTGTCAGCGATCTTGGCGGCCAGCGTCGCAGCGTCGGCCCGGATGACGTCCGTCACTGGCTCTCCCCGAGGATCTGCGGGACGGCGAAGCGACCGTCGACGGCTTCGGGTGCGGCGGCGAGCGCGTCCTGCTGGGTGAGGCAGGGCGCGATTTCGTCCGCACGGGTGACGTTGACGTCCTTGAGCGGATTGTCGGTAGCTTCGACGCCGGTGACGTCGACGGCCTGGATCTGGCTGACGTGGTTCAGGATGGCGTCGAGTTGGCTGGCGAAGCTGTCCAGCTCGGTCTCGGTCAACGCCAGACGGGCGAGCCGGGCCAGGTGCGCGACCTCGTCGCGGGAGATCTGGGACACGAGCGAAAAGCCTAACCGCGAGCTTGAAGCCGGCCCACCCGGCCCGTCGAGCGCCGAACACGCCGGCCCCTGCCGAAATGCCGCGGATACATCGCTGTGCAACAGTGTTGGCCGTGCCTTCGTATCTGCTGCGAATCGTGCTAGTCGACCAACCGGGCAGCCTGGGGTCGCTGGCGGTCGCGCTCGGTTCGGTGGGTGCCGACATCCTGTCGCTCGACGTCGTCGAGCGCAACGCTGGATACGCGATCGACGATCTGGTGATCGAACTGCCCCCGGGAGCGATGCCCGACACGTTGATTACCGCCGCCGAGTCGCTTTCCGGTGTCCGGGTGGACAGCGTCCGCCCGCACACCGGGCTGCTGGAAGCCCACCGCGAGCTGGAACTGCTCGATCATGTCGCCGCGGCTGACGGCACGACGTCGCGGCTGCAGGTTCTGGTGGACGAGGCCCCCCGGGTGCTGCGGGTGAGCTGGTGCACTGTGTTGCGCGGTTCGGGGGGTGAGCTGCATCGTCTCGCGGGCAGCCCCGGTGCGCCGGAAACCCGGGCGGATTCGGCGCCCTGGCTGCCGATTGAGCGAGCCGCGCCGCTGGACGGCGGCGCCGATTGGGTGCCCCAAGCCTGGCGCGACATGGACACCACCATGGTCGCGGCCCCGTTGGGCGACCCGCATACCGCGGTGGTGCTGGGCCGGCCCGGCCCGGAATTCCGGCCGTCGGAGGTGGCCCGGCTGGGCTATCTGGCCGGAATCGTGGCGACGATGCTGCGCTGAGGACGCCTACTGGCTACAGAGCAGTTCCCCGAGCACGTGTCGGTTTCGCTCGAGCCACTCGGCCTCCTCACCGGGAGCCGGCATGATCAACCCGGCCTCCATGATCGAGGTTGGGTCGACATCGTTCAGGCCGATCAGCAGAGAGCGAGCGTCCTGGCCGGTGATCGACAACCACGACCGCGATAGTTCGGTGAGCAGCCGCGCCCGGGTCTCGCGATCTCGCCCGGCACGAATGTTTCCGTTGATCACCGAACACGCGTTGGGCTTGCCCGCCGTGAAGTAAGCCGCCGGGTCGTACTCAACGAACAAGACATTGACGAATCCGCGGGGCGCGCCCGTGACCGTGGAATGAACGTCAGTGATGGCTTCGGCCAGCGCGGCACGGGTATCCACGCTGAGCGATCCTGCCGGAACGAGGCACTGATAGAAGGGCATTAACCACTATGTCACCGCTTCGTCCCCGGTCTTCGGGGGCCCCTCGGCCAGCAGGTCTCGGAAGCCGTCCTCGTCGAGGATCGGCACCCCTAGCTCCACCGCCTTGTCGAATTTGGATCCCGGCGAATCACCGGCGACGACGAAGGCGGTCTTTTTTGACACTGAGCCGGCCGCCTTGCCGCCGCGTATCAGGATGGCCTCCTTGGCCTCGTCGCGGGAAAAGCCGGTCAGCGAGCCGGTGACCACGATGGTCAGCCCGGACAGCGTGCGCGGCACGCTTGCGTCGCGCTCGTCGGCCATCCGCACCCCGGCCGCCCGCCACTTGTCGACGATCTCGCGATGCCAGTCCACGGTGAACCACTCGGTGACCGCTGCGGCGATGGTCGCTCCCACGCCCTCTACCGCGGCCAGCTGCTCGGTGGTCGCGCCCACGATCGCGTCCAGGCCGCCGAACTCGGTGGCCAGCGCGCGCGCGGCCGTCGGCCCGACATGGCGGATCGACAATGCCACCAGCACTCGCCACAGGGGCGCGGCCTTGGCCTTGTCCAGGTTGGCCAGCAGCCGTTTGCCGTTGGCCGACAATGCGCCGGCCTTGGTCCGAAACAGCTCGGTGCGCAACAGCTCTTCCTCGGTGAGGTCGAACAGATCACCCTCGCTGGCGATCACTCCCGCTTGCAGCAGCGCGACGCCGGCCTCGTAACCCAGCACCTCGATGTCCAGGGCGTTTCGGCTCGCGACGTGAAACACCCGCTCCCGCAGTTGCCCCGGGCAACCGCGCGCGTTGGGGCAACGGATGTCGGCATCGCCTTCCTTCTCCGGCGCCAGCGAAGTGCCGCACTCGGGACATGTCGTGGGCATGACGAACTCCCGCTGCGACCCGTCGCGCAGATCGACGACGGGTCCTAGCACCTCCGGGATCACGTCACCGGCCTTGCGGATCACTACGGTGTCGCCGATCAGCACGCCCTTGCGCTTGACCTCCGCGGCGTTGTGCAGCGTGGCCTGGCCCACCGTCGAGCCGGCGACCTTCACCGGCGTCATGAACGCGAACGGCGTGATCCGCCCGGTGCGACCGACGTTCACCCGGATGTCGAGCAGCTTGGTCTGCGCTTCCTCGGGCGGGTACTTGTAGGCGATGGCCCACCGCGGGGCGCGTGAGGTGGAACCCAGCCTGCGCTGCAGCGCCACCTCGTCGACTTTGACGACCACGCCGTCGATTTCGTGGTCCACCTCGTGGCGATGCTCGCCCCAGTAGTCGATGCGCTCGCGAACGCCGATCATGTCGTCGACCAGGGTGGTGTGCTCGGAAACCGGCAGCCCCCAGGCCCGCAGCGCCAGGTATGCGTGGTGCTGGCTGGTCGGGCGGAAACCTTCGGCGTGCCCCAGCCCGTGGCAGATCATCCGCAGCTTGCGGCGCGCGGTGACCGCCGGATCCTTCTGGCGCAGCGAACCCGCCGCACTGTTGCGCGGGTTGGCAAACGGCGCCTTCCCCGTTTCGACGAGGCTGGCATTGAGCGCCTGGAAGTCCTCCAGTCGAAAAAACACCTCGCCGCGGACCTCGAGAACCTCGGGCACCGGGTAATCGTCGCTGGCCGCGAGCCGTTCGGGCACGTCGTCGATGGTGCGGGCGTTGAGTGTGACGTCCTCGCCGGTGCGGCCATCGCCCCGGGTAGCCGCCCGGGTCAATCGGCCATCCCGGTAGACCAACGACAGTGCGACGCCGTCGATCTTGAGTTCGCAGAGGTAATGTGGCTGCACACTGGAGTCGCCGACCTCGGCGTGGATCCGGGTAGCCCAGGCGCCGAGTTCGTCGGCGCTGAACGCGTTGTCGAGGCTCAGCATCCTTTCCAGATGACCAACCGGCTCGAATTCGGTCGCGAAACCGGCCCCGCCGACCAGCTGCGTGGGTGAGTCGGGGGTGCGCAGCTCGGGGTATTGCTCCTCGAGGGCTTGGAGTCTGCGCAATAGGTCATCGAATTCCGCGTCGGTGATGATCGGCGCGTCACGTACGTAGTAGCGGAACTGGTGTTCGCGTACCTCCTCGGCCAGGTCCCGCCACTGCCGCAACACCTCGGAAGCGGTCTGATCGGCCGCTGGGGAGCTCACCCTGGCAGGCTAACGGAGGACACCGACACGCCGAGATTGCCCCAGTGGTCGTCCCGGGCCAGCCGCGATCTCGGCGAATCGTTGCGTATGCACCGTTAGATCGCGTCCGGATCTTGAGCGAAGGCGTCTGCGGCTTGTCGGACAAACCCGATCGCGGCACGCGCCCACTGCTGCGTCGCGCCCGCGAGACCGCAAGCGGGGGTGACGCCGACGCGATCGCGCAGTGTCGAGCGACCGAACCCGAGTCGATCGGTGACCGCGACCACCGCGGCTGCCGCCTCTTCGGTCGAGCGGCGGCGCTCGGGGGCGCTGACCGCAACCACGCCGAGCATAACGGTGCGGCCGTCCTCAATGAACGCCGCGAGACCGTCTAAGTCCGCGGCCCGCAACGTGCCGGCATCCACCGACAGTGCACTAATACCGCTGCGCCGCAACAGATCCCATGGCAAATCCGAAGAGCAGCTGTGCAGCAACACGTCGGTGTCTACGGCCTTGACGCAGGTGTCGAGCAGCGTGCCGGCGACCGCCTCGTCGAGCGGGGCAACCGGGCTTAGCGCGGTCACGCCGGTCAGTCGTCCGCCCAACGCCGCCGGCAGCGACGGCTCATCGAATTGCACGACCACCGGTGTGTCAAGTCGACGCGCCAACGCCGCGCGGTGCGCGGCGACACCTTCGGCCAGCGACGCAGCCAGGTCACGCACGGCTCCGGGGTCGGTGATCGCCCGATGGCCATTGGCCAGCTCTAACCCCGCGGCCAATGAGACCGGACCGGTCGCCTGCACCTTGACCGGTCGCCCGCCGCCGCGGAGGCCCGCGGTCTCCCAGGCCTCTTCCAGGGCGTCCATATCCTCGTCGAGCAAACTGACGGCCCGGCGTGTCACCGCGCCGGGCCGAGCGGCGATCCGGTAGCCGCGCGGCACCGTGTCGATGGCCACGTCGACCAGCAACCCGCCGGCCCTCCCCAGCATGTCGGCGCCCACTCCCCTGGCGGGCAGCTCGACGAGGTGGGCCAGCGCACCCCCCAACTCACCGACAACGACCTCTGCGGCCTCACGCGCGCGGGTGCCGGGCCACGATCCGATCCCGGTGGCCGTTGCGAAAACACTCACCCGGCAACCGTATTCGACCTGACCCGGCACGCCGGCCGGCAGGGGTGTTTACCGCCGGCCCGTACGGGTAGGTTCGAGCACAGAAGGGTGGCAGATGGCGGGATTGCTGCGGCCGCTGTTGTTGTTCTGCGTGATGTTTCTAACAGCGGCGTGCACACGGGTGGTGAATGGCACAGCGCTGCCAGCATTTGGTGCCGCCCCGACGCGCGTGCTCGACGTCGACGCGTTGCTGTTGGACCAGCCGCGGATGCAAGCGATCACCGGCGCGGGCGACGACCTGACGATCATCCCCACGATGGATGGCAAGTACCTGATTGACATCGACGACCTCGCCGACACCGCACCGCGGGAATGCCGGTTCTTTTTCGCCGAGACCGCAACGTTCGGGCCCGATGTCGAAGCGTTCCACAAGACCACCTTCCAGGACCCGCCGGATAGCGCTCTGATCTCCGAGGCCGCGGCTGCCTATCACGATGCCGACACCGCCCGGCACGCCTTCGACGCCCTGGTGGACACCGTCGGAAAATGCGCAAACAGTTCGGCCGGCCGGCTGTTCGTCAGAACATGGCAGGCCGACGGCGACTCGCTGCACATCCGGCCGGGCGACTGCGGCCGTGACTACCGGGTCCTGTCGGCGGCCTTGCTCGAGGTGACCTTCTGCGGCTTTCCGGAATCGGTGTCCGACATCGTGATGACGAACATCGCCGCCAACATTCCGGGTTAACTGACTTCGCCCCCGCCGGCTGCTAGGCGCCCCACTTGGCGGCTTCGGCCCCGTCGCGGGCCAGCATGGCCATGGTGTTGGACTCATGCGTGCCGGCCATCGAATGATAGGCCCGCATCAGATCCTCCATCGCCTGATTCCACTGCGCCTGCCAACCCTGATAGGTCAACCCGGTATCCCCCTGCCACGCACCCGACAGCACCGCCTGCTCGCTGGCGATATCGGCCCCCAAGCTCTGCAGCGTGCCCGCATAACCCGACATGTCCCCGGCATGGGCCATCATCGCCGGGTAGTTGTACATAATCTGCGACATCACAAACCCTTTCAGAAACCCGTGTAACTGGACGCGGCGGCGACATCGGCGGCCACATAGGTGCCCGCGGCCTCACCCATGTTGGCCTGCGCGACTTCCAGCAGTTCATTCACCTTGGCGGCCGCGACCACAAACCGGGCATGGGCGGCCTGAAACGCCGCCGCGGACTCCCCTTGGTGAAACGCCTGCGCCGACATCGCCGACTGCTCGGCCTGACTAATCGTGTGCCGCATCAACCCCGCGTTGGCGGCAAACGCCGTGTGCGAGGCGATCAACTGCGGAATATGGGCATCCAACAAACTCATCGTGATTCCTTTCGATTCGGGTTACCAACTGCTCGACCATCACTGCGTGAAGCTCACCTGCCTCCTTAACTCACCGCGCCGACCAAACCCGCGTCCCAGCTACCCGGCAGCATCGGCACCCGCGGATCACCGCCACCAAACTCATCACCGGCCAACACGGTCAACCCCGCGGGCTGCCCAACGGACTGCGTGCCCGCGGTCCCGGCAAACCCCAACGACCCAGCACCCCGATCCGAAGCCACCGCCGACACCAACCGCACCCGCGCCGACACCGCACCCGAGGCCGGCTCCACGCTGCTAACCAGCGCCGCCGGCGCGGCGCCCACACCCGCCGCCGGCACAGCGGCCAGACCCGCCACACCGGCCAACCCAGCCACACCCGGAACAACAGCGGCGCCCAACGCCCCCAACAACGGACCCGTCAAAAGCGCACCACCAATAACATTCTCCACAATCCACACTACAACTGTAAATGCAATCAGCGAGACACTAAAGAAGGCGAGTACCGGAATAATGACAAATGACCAAATAACCATAATTACCTCGACAAGAACGATCCTTACCATCTCCATGAGGAACGCGCCAAATTGCAAATTCAAGAGATCATTAATTGCCTGTACGAACGCATTGAGAATCATATTGATAGCGTCTAGATAAGCTACAAATAGCTCATACCAGGCCTGTAATAGCGGCTCCAACACTTTCCATGGGAATGGGATGTAGGTTGCGGCGGCCAACGCGTTGCTGACTTCATTGGCACCGGGCTTGACGATCACCGGCGCCGGGCCAGCATGCGGCGCAGAAACCAACGCCGCACCCGCCACGGTCTCATACACACTCATCGTGGTGGCGGCCTGAATCCACATCCGCACATAGTCGGCCTCATTGACCACGATCGGAATCGTGTTGATCCCAAAGAAATTCGTCCCCACCAACACCGCGTGCGCGGCATGATTGGCCGCCAACTCCGGCAACGTCGGCATCGCCGCCAACGCACTGACATAGGCCGCCGCGGTGGCCTCATGCTCAGCCGCCGTAGCCGCACTGTCAGCACTGGCCTGGATCAACCACGCCACATACGGCACATAGGCGGCCACAAACAACTCAGCACTGGGCCCCAACCACGCCCCGGCCTGCACCGCAGCCACTATCTCGGTCAGCTCTTCGGCCGCCGCAGCGTACTGAGCACTCAACGACGCCCAGCCCACCGCGGCCGCCTGCAACGAACCCGGCCCCGGGCCACCACTGAGCAACGCCGAATGCAGCTCCGGCGGCAAGGCAAACCACACCGGCGCCGTCACAAGCCACCCCAGCCCGCATACGTCGACGCCGCCACGGCATCACCAACGGCATAACTGACACCGGACTCCGCCACACCCACCCCCGACCGACCCAGCTCCTCAACCCCTTCAGCCGCGATCGCCGCACGCTCGCTGCCCAGCGCACTAAACCCCACCGCGCTTTGCACCGACACCGGATCCGCCCCCGGCGCCACCACCGCCGTAATCACCGGCGCGGCGGCAGCATGCGCGGCCGCCAACCGAGCCGTCAGCGCCTCCACCGCCGCACTCGCCGCCGCCAAACCTTCAGGAATCACCCGGAGCGCCACGCGCTTCTCCCTACGAGTAAGGGCTATCGCCGGGCGATAATGCAGGCTGCGACCGACCGGGAAACCAGTTGTCAGGTATCACGTCCCGCGGCGCTGGGTGACGCTTCAGCCGCAATTTTCACCGGCTGCAACGCCAAGCCACTAGGGTCAAATCACCCCAACCTTTGCGACGAGCTGAAACACATCGCCCCACACATCGTCTGCATTCAATGTGTCGTGTACAAGATGTCCCACGGCCCGCCAAGAACTGTGACAAGTTCACCAGCTAAATGGCATGCGCCATGTCGGCAGGCAGGTCGTGAGCCCAGGACGAAATCCACAGCCAGCCCGGCTATCCCGACCACGACCTACTTCACCGCCCGGGCCAGGCCTCGCCGCCGGGCCTAACCGCCCGATTGCGCGAGTTGGGACCTATTAGTGTGCAAGATCACCGTCGATATCGGCGATTGCTTCGCGGAGGGCGTCGGGTAGCGGGGCGGCTGCAGTGCGGTCCGCCCGCCGGCACGGCGGGTTGTCCTACCGACGAATTTCTTTATGCTCTAACCGGTTTGGTGCTCCATGTAGTGACTGCGGGCCAGCGCCGAACACGATCGCGAGGTGCGCATCGATGGATTCGCGATGCCCTTTAACTCACCGCGCCGACCAAACCCGCGTCCCAGCTACCCGGCAGCAGCGGCACCCGCGGATCACCGCCACCAAACTCATCACCGGCCAACACGGTCAACCCCGCGGGCTGCCCAACGGACTGCGTGCCCGCGGTCCCGGCAAACCCCAACGACCCAGCACCCTGATCCGAAGCCACCGCCGACACCAACCGCACCCGCGCCGACACCGCACCCGAGGCCGGCTCCACGCTGCTAACCAGCGCCGCCGGCGCGGCGCCCACACCCGCCACCGGCACAGCGGCCAGACCCGCCACACCGGCCAACCCAGCCACACCCGGAACAACAGCGGCGCCCAACGCCCCCAACAACGGACCCGTCAAAAGCGGAACAGCGCCAAACAAATTCCCGATAATCCAGTTATAGATAATCTCTATAACACCAGCCATAGCATACAATAATCCGCCCACGACAACAGCGACATTATAACCAAAATCGATCAGCAGTTGAGCATTGGTTACCAACGTAATAATGAGACCAATAGGGTTCAAACCCAAGATATCCAAAAACAGCTGCAACCCAACCCAAGCCACGCTAGGGAGCTCGGAAAGCAACGCGTTCAGAAATTGCTGGTATTCGGCCAGAACCCCTTCTAAGAACGCTATAATTTGTTGCCACGGGAAAGGGGTGAGGGTTGCGGCGGCCAACGCGTTGCTGACTTCATTGGCACCGGGCTTGACGATCACCGGCGCCGGGCCAGCATGCGGCGCAGAAACCAACGCCGCACCCGCCACGGTCTCATACACACTCATCGTGGTGGCGGCCTGAATCCACATCCGCACATAGTCGGCCTCATTGACCACGATCGGAATCGTGTTGATCCCAAAGAAATTCGTCCCCACCAACACCGCGTGCGCGGCATGATTGGCCGCCAACTCCGGCAACGTCGGCATCGCCGCCAACGCACTGACATAGGCCGCCGCGGTGGCCTCATGCTCAGCCGCCGTAGCCGCACT
The DNA here is from genome assembly GCF_963853665.1 of Mycobacterium decipiens. Taxonomy (NCBI): domain Bacteria; kingdom Bacillati; phylum Actinomycetota; class Actinomycetes; order Mycobacteriales; family Mycobacteriaceae; genus Mycobacterium; species Mycobacterium decipiens. Next base: position 1,531,844 of record NZ_OY970459.1, on the reverse strand, counting down.
GTCAGCACTGGCCTGGATCAACCACGCCACATACGGCACATAGGCGGCCACAAACAACTCAGCACTGGGCCCCAACCACGCCCCGGCCTGCACCGCAGCCACTATCTCGGTCAGCTCTTCGGCCGCCGCAGCGTACTGAGCACTCAACGACGCCCAGCCCACCGCGGCCGCCTGCAACGAACCCGGCCCCGGGCCACCACTGAGCAACGCCGAATGCAGCTCCGGCGGCAAGGCAAACCACACCGGCGCCGTCACAAGCCACCCCAGCCCGCATACGTCGACGCCGCCACGGCATCACCAACGGCATAACTGACACCGGACTCCGCCACACCCACCCCCGACCGACCCAGCTCCTCAACCCCTTCAGCCGCGATCGCCGCCACCAAACTTTCAGGAATCACTCGTAGCGCCACGCGCATCTCCTACGAATATGGGCTATCGCCGGGCGGTGATGCAGACTGCGACCGACCGGGAAACCAGTTGTCAGGTATCACGTCCCGCGGCGGCGCTGGATGACGCTTCAGCCGCAATATTGACCGGCTGCACACCAAGCCACCAGAGCTAAAATCACCCCACTTTTGCGACGAGCTGAAACATGTCGCCCTGCGCATCGTCTGCATTTCAATGTGACGTGTGCAAGATGTCCCACTGCTCGCGAAATCTGTGGCAGATTCACCACTCTGAACGTCATGCGCTACATCGGCAGGCAGGTCGTGAGCCCAGGACGAACCCACAGCCAGCCCGGCTATCACGACCACGACGTACGCCACCGCCGGGGAGGCCTCGTCGCCGGTTAACCGCCCCACTTGGCGGCTTCGGCCCCGTCGCGGGCCAGCATGGCCATGGTGTTGGACTCATGCGTGCCGGCCATCGAATGATAGGCCCGCATCAGATCCTCCATCGCCTGATTCCACTGCGCCTGCCAACCCTGATAGGTCAACCCGGTATCCCCCTGCCAGGCACCCGACAGCACCGCCTGCTCGCTGGCGATATCGGCCCCCAAGCTCTGCAGCGTGCCCGCATAACCCGACATGTCCCCGGCATGGGCCATCATCGCCGGGTAGTTGTACATAATCTGCGACATCACAAACCCTTTCAGAAACCCGTGTAACTGGACGCGGCGGCGACATCGGCGGCCACATAGGTGCCCGCGGCCTCACCCATGTTGGCCTGCGCGACTTCCAGCAGTTCATTCACCTTGGCGGCCGCGACCACAAACCGGGCATGGGCGGCCTGAAACGCCGCCGCGGACTCCCCTTGGTGAAACGCCTGCGCCGACATCGCCGACTGCTCGGCCTGACTAATCGTGTGCCGCATCAACCCCGCGTTGGCGGCAAACGCCGTGTGCGAGGCGATCAACTGCGGAATATGGGCATCCAACAAACTCATCGTGATTCCTTTCGATTCGGGTTACCAACTGCTCGACCATCACTGCGTGAAGCTCACCTGCCTCCTTAACTCACCGCGCCGACCAAACCCGCGTCCCAGCTACCCGGCAGCATCGGCACCCGCGGATCACCGCCACCAAACTCATCACCGGCCAACACGGTCAACCCCGCGGGCTGCCCAACGGACTGCGTGCCCGCGGTCCCGGCAAACCCCAACGACCCAGCACCCCGATCCGAAGCCACCGCCGACACCAACCGCACCCGCGCCGACACCGCACCCGAGGCCGGCTCCACGCTGCTAACCAGCGCCGCCGGCGCGGCGCCCACACCCGCCGCCGGCACAGCGGCCAGACCCGCCACACCGGCCAACCCAGCCACACCCGGAACAACAGCGGCGCCCAACGCCCCCAACAACGGACCCGTCAAAAGCGCACCACCACCGACAATCCACTCAAGAACATTAAAAGAGATCCACAAAACAACTTCGAACGCAACAAATACCGGAAAAGCGATAAGTGCGATCGGAAGACCGAGAAACAAAAGCATTGCAATAGCTGTCTGTACGGTAACGAACGCCTCCAGGGCCTCGATGAAAAGTCCAAACTGCAAAGACAGAAGACTCAAGACCATATCTTTCAGTGCCTCAAAGGACAATTTGATAGCCATTAACAAGTATTTGCCGATCAATCCCAACATGACAAGTTGATCAGTCAATAGCTGCATAATGGCCTGCCATGGGAATGGGATGTAGGTTGCGGCGGCCAACGCGTTGCTGACTTCATTGGCACCGGGCTTGACGATCACCGGCGCCGGGCCAGCATGCGGCGCAGAAACCAACGCCGCACCCGCCACGGTCTCATACACACTCATCGTGGTGGCGGCCTGAATCCACATCCGCACATAGTCGGCCTCATTGACCACGATCGGAATCGTGTTGATCCCAAAGAAATTCGTCCCCACCAACACCGCGTGCGCGGCATGATTGGCCGCCAACTCCGGCAACGTCGGCATCGCCGCCAACGCACTGACATAGGCCGCCGCGGTGGCCTCATGCTCAGCCGCCGTAGCCGCACTGTCAGCACTGGCCTGGATCAACCACGCCACATACGGCACATAGGCGGCCACAAACAACTCAGCACTGGGCCCCAACCACGCCCCGGCCTGCACCGCAGCCACTATCTCGGTCAGCTCTTCGGCCGCCGCAGCGTACTGAGCACTCAACGACGCCCAGCCCACCGCGGCCGCCTGCAACGAACCCGGCCCCGGGCCACCACTGAGCAACGCCGAATGCAGCTCCGGCGGCAAGGCAAACCACACCGGCGCCGTCACAAGCCACCCCAGCCCGCATACGTCGACGCCGCCACGGCATCACCAACGGCATAACTGACACCGGACTCCGCCACACCCACCCCCGACCGACCCAGCTCCTCAACCCCTTCAGCCGCGATCGCCGCACGCTCGCTGCCCAGCGCACTAAACCCCACCGCGCTTTGCACCGACACCGGATCCGCCCCCGGCGCCACCACCGCCGTAATCACCGGCGCGGCGGCAGCATGCGCGGCCGCCAACCGAGCCGTCAGCGCCTCCACCGCCGCACTCGCCGCCGCCAAACCCTCCGGAACCACGCGCAACGTCACTGCCCGCACTCTTTCTTCCGAGGTGTTTCATCGGGCAGCGCTGCACGACCGAGCTCAAACCTAGGGTCAACCATCGCACGTTCCGGTTAATAAATCAATCGCTTGGTTATATATCGCCCGTTCCCTCCAGGCGTGCCTTAGCGGCCGTTCTCGGCGATGCTCGCTCCGATCTCGTGCGGTTTGACCTGCCACGGCCCGCAGCGATACCCGCGCCGCGGCCGCCTGCAACGAACCCGGCCCCGGGCCACCGCTGAGCAACGCCGAATGCAGCTCCGGCGGCAAGGCAAACCACACCGGCGCCGTCACAAGCCACCCCAGCCCGCATACGTCGACGCCGCCACGGCATCACCAACGGCATAACTGACACCGGACTCCGCCACACCCACCCCCGACCGACCCAGCTCCTCAACCCCTTCAGCCGCGATCGCCGCACGCTCGCTGCCCAGCGCACTAAACCCCACCGCGCTTTGCACCGACACCGGATCCGCCCCCGGCGCCACCACCGCCGTAATCACCGGCGCGGCGGCAGCATGCGCGGCCGCCAACCGAGCCGTCAGCGCCTCCACCGCCGCACTCGCCGCCGCCAAACCCTCCGGAACCACGCGCAACGTCACTACCGATACTCCTTCCGACGCGTCTGGCCGATCCGCACCGCCGACGCTCATGCCCAATCACGGAGCAGCAGAACGCAAATACTCCAAACCATACATCTCACGGACTGTTGCAGTTGTCAAATGTGGCTGGTGGCAACACATTACGGTTACGTAGGTATAGGCGACGGTTACGTAGGTATAGGCGACGGTTACGTAAGTTTCGGCACCATCTCGCCCGCCTGGGCAGCTGGTAGGACCGGTCCTTGCCCAACCATCGGTCCCGAGCAAAGCCCTCAGACCGGTGGTAGGGCTATAACGTCGCCGTGCGGGCGATGGTGGCGCTGCCGAGTACTTCGTCGCCGTCGGGATCGGGGCGGTAAAGCACCAGCGTCTGACCCCGCGCCACACCGCGCAACGGGGAACACAACTGCACGGATAGTTCGCTGCCGATCAATTCGGCTACCGCCCTGGCGTTTTCACCGTGCGCACGCACTTGAACCGCGCACTCTATGGGACCTGACGGCGCGGCTCCAGCGGTGAAGACGGGCTGGCGTCCGGTCAGTGTGTGCACATCGAGATCGGTCACGTCGCCGACGTGGACGGTGCCGGTGTCGGCGTCGATCGCGGTGACATAGCGCGGCCGACCATCCGGGCCCGGCCCGGCAATGCCCAGGCCTTTACGCTGGCCGATGGTGAAACCATGCACCCCATCATGGGTGGCCAGCATCGCGCCATCGGTGTCGACGACGGTACCGCGGCGAACTCCGATGCGCTCACCCAAAAATGCCTTGGTATTGCCGGACGGAATGAAGCAGATGTCGTGGCTGTCCGGCTTGTCGGCGACCGCCAGGCCGCGACGGGCCGCCTCCGCGCGGATCTGCGGCTTGGGAGTATCCCCGATCGGGAACGCGGCGTGGCGTAGCTGCTCGGCGGTCAGCACGGCCAGCACGTAGGACTGATCCTTGTCCCGGTCTACGGCGCGGCGCAGCCGCCCATCCGACAGCCGGGCATAGTGGCCGGTGACCACCGTGTCGAAGCCCAGCGCAATGGCTCGTGCCGACAAGGCGGAAAACTTGATCTGCTGATTACACCGCACGCAGGGGTTGGGTGTTTCGCCGCGCGCGTACGACGACACGAAGTCGTCGATCACGTCTTCCTTGAACTTCTCGGCGAAATCCCATACATAGAACGGGATTCCGAGTATATCGGCGACGCGGCGCGCATCTGCAGCGTCCTCTTTGGAGCAGCAGCCCCGCGAGCCGGTGCGCAGCGTGCCGGGTGCTTCCGACAACGCCAGGTGCACGCCGACCACGTCGTGTCCGGCATCGACCATACGGGCGGCGGCGACAGACGAGTCGACACCACCGCTCATCGCGGCAAGAACTCTCACCTAGGACGCCCCCGCAGCGGCCAGGGCGGCCCGCCGGGCGCGAGCCACCGCCGACGGCAGCACCTGCAGCGCCGCATCGACATCGGCGTCAACACTGTCGTGCCCCAAGGAAAGTCGCAGCGACCCGCGCGCGCTGGCGGGGTCAGCACCCATCGCGACCAACACGTGCGACGGCTGCGCGACACCGGCAGTACACGCCGAGCCGGTCGAGCACTCGATTCCGTTGGCATCCAACAGCATCAGCAGCGCATCACCTTCGCAGCCACGGAAGGTGAAGTGCGCGTTGCCCGGAAGCCGCAGCGGGTCGCCGGCACCGTTGAGCCGGACATCGTCAATCTCGGCCAGCACACCCTCGACCAGACGATCCCGCAACACCCGCAGCCGCGCGCTGTTGGCCTGAAGGCCGTCCACCGCGATCCGCGCGGCCGCAGCCATTCCAACAACACCCGCGACATCGGGAGTACCGGAACGAATATCGCGCTCCTGCCCTCCACCATGCAACAGCGGCACGCACGCAACTTCCCGGCGCAGCAACAATGCGCCCACGCCCGGCGGACCGCCGAACTTGTGCGCGGCCACGCTCATCGCGGATAGCCCGCTGGCGCCGAAGTCAACCGGAAGCTGCCCCACCGCCTGAATGGCATCACTGTGCATGGGGACCCCAAATTCGGCGGCGACAGCGCCCAGTTCGGCGGTCGGCATGATGGTGCCGACCTCGTTGTTGGCCCACATCACCGATACCAACGCGACGTCGTCGTGGCTTTGCAGCGCCTCGCGCAGCGCGGCTGCCGACACCGAGCCGTCGGTGGCGGTCGGCAACCAGGTCACCTGGGCGCCTTCATGATCGACCAGCCAGTTCACCGAGTCCAATACGGCGTGGTGTTCCACCTCGGTGGTGACGATGCGCCGGCGGCTCGGCTCCGCATCGCGGCGGGCCCAATAGATCCCTTTGACGGCCAGGTTGTCACTTTCGGTACCACCCGCGGTGAAGATCACCTCCGATGGACGCGCGCCCAGTTTGTCCGCGATCAGCTCACGAGACTCCTCGATCCGCCGACGCGCCGAACGCCCGCTGGTGTGCAGCGACGACGCGTTGGCGACGGTGCCCAGCACGGCCGTCATCGCCTCGACGGCGGCGGGGTGCATCGGGGTGGTGGCAGCGTGATCCAGGTAGGCCATGACGCACCCAGGATACTGGTCGCGCCGACGACCCAGAACTTTCGAGCAGGCCGGAACGTCCCTGGGCAATCTGACTAAGGCCAGAGGGCTCAGGCCACCAGCACGTGCCGGTGATGTGGATGCCGTCCCGACCGCCGCGACGCTCCCGCAAAGACTGCCGACTGGCAGCGCCGGGCCAGGTCCCGACGATCGGTACCCGGCAGCTGCAAGGACTCGACGCGCACCCAGGCCAGCGTGCGGCGCACGGTGAGCAGCCGGCGAACCGAGCGCAACAGGGTGTCATCGCCCACAAAGGCCGGAGCGGTCGAGAGTGTGCCGTCGGCGTGGTGATATGTCAGCCGGAGCGGCTGCACCGGGCGCCCGGCATCGATTGCCGCCTGAAACATTGCCGGATAGAAAGACCCGCACGCCAGACCGCACCAGGTGGTGCCCTCCGGGAAGGCCACCACCGTCTGGCCAGCGCGCAGGCGGCGCGCGACGGTGTCCACCACACCGGGCAGCCGCCGCAGACTCGTCCGCTCGATCGGAATGATCTTCAGGATGCGAGCAACCAGCCCGACCGCGCCCCCGGTGAACATGTCGGCACGGGCGACGAAAGACCCCGGCATCACCGCCCCGACGGCGAACACGTCTAGCCAAGACATATGGCTGCTGACAACGAGGACCCCGCGCAGGTTGCGAATCGGATTGCCCGATACCGAGATCCGGACACCGAAACAGCGCAGTACCAACCGGCAATAGATGCGTTGCACCCGCGTTCGGCCCGGTAGCGGCACCACCAGCAGCGGCACGCCCGGCGCCAAGGCCAGGGCCAACATGACGCGTAGCGCGACCCGCAACGCCACCCACGGCCGCCGCGACCGAGCGGTGGCGCCGATACCCACACAGCTGACGTCGCACGACGCGCGGGGTAGCCAGGAATGTCCGGTGGCCGCGGGGGCGCGCGTCGGGCCGTTCACCGGGCCGCGCCACCCGCCGTCGCATCTGCCATCTCGGCGGCCGCCGACACCGACCGCAGTCTGCGCAGGTATCGGGTATCGGCGTCGCCCTTGTCCAATAGCAGGCAGAAGTCGCCCACGCCGAAGTCCGGGTCGTGCGCCGGCTCGCCGCATACCCGCGCGCCCAGCCGCAGATAACCGCGCATCAGCGGCGGAAGTGCCGGCCGTCGCGGCGGGGGAATGTCATCGATGGCCGTGCCGTTTACCCGTACCGGCCGGTAGGGGTACACCCGACGCTGCGGCGGCGCGGCATGACGGTTCTGGATGAAGTCGCGTACGCCGCGGAGCTGGCTGCCCGGTGTTTCACCGTCCCCGCCGATCGGTACCGACACACATCCGGTCACGTAGTCGTAGCCGTACCGGTCCAGGTAGGCCAGGATGCCGGCCCACATCAGCAGCACTACCCCACCGTTGCGGTGACCCTCGCGCACTACTGCGCGGCCCATCTCCACCAACGACGGCCGCAGCGGATCGAATGCGCGTACGTCGAATTCCGTTGCAGTGTAGAGGCCTCCGGCGGCGATGGCACCCGCCGGAGCCAGCATCCGGTAGCAACCCACCAGCTCGCCGCTGTCGTCGTCTCGGACCAGCAGGTGGTCGCAGTATTCGTCGAACCGATCCATGTCAAGACCGCCGCGGTGCGCCTCGCGCGTGGCCGGCAGCGCGAAGCCGGGCGTGCTGGTGAACACGTCATAGCGAAGCCGCTGTGCCGCCTCGATGAGGCTGGGATCGGTGGACAGCAACAGGGAATACCGCGGTCCGGCGGACGAGCTTGTCGCCGAACCATGCGATTTGTCGCTGGGTATCAGGACAGAAGCGATACTCATGCCACCAACGTGGCGTAATCGTTCAGCTAACCGGCATCGGCGCGCTGACATGTCGGTGCACGTCAGATGACGAACTGTCGCAACAAATTGGGCCCGCGATCGTTCGGTCTGCAGACGCAGCAGCCCCCGACACGCCGAAGCGTCGGGGGCTGCTGCGTTTGCCGGTGCTGACTTAGCCCTTGCGGGCCTTGACCGCCTCGGTGAGCTGCGGAGCGACCTTGAAGAGATCGCCGACCACGCCGTAGTCGGCGATCTCGAAGATCGGCGCCTCTTCGTCCTTGTTGACCGCGACGATGGTCTTCGAGGTCTGCATGCCCGCACGGTGCTGGATCGCCCCTGAGATGCCCAGCGCGACGTAGAGCTGGGGCGACACCGTCTTGCCGGTCTGGCCCACCTGGAACTGGCCCGGGTAGTAGCCGGAGTCGACCGCCGCGCGCGATGCTCCGACCGCCGCACCCAGCGAGTCGGCCAGCGCCTCGACCACGCTGAAGTTCTCCGCACTGCCGACACCGCGCCCACCGGCCACCACGATGGTGGCCTCCGTGAGCTCCGGCCGGTCGCCGGCGACCGCGGGCTCACGGGCGGTGATCTTGGCGGCGTTCTCCGCCGGAGCCGGCACTTCCACGCTGACCTGCTCGCCCGCACCGTCAGCCGGCTCCGCCTCGATGGCCCCGGCGCGCACCGTGATCACCGGGGTATCGCCGTTGGCCCGCGCTTCGACGGTGAACGCGCCGCCGAAGATGCTATGGACGCCCACCCCACCTTCTTTCACGTCAACGACATCGACCAGCAGACCGGATCCGATCCGGGCCGCGAGCCGACCGGCAATCTCCTTGCCGTCGGCGGTAGCGGCCACCAGCACAGCGGCCGGGGCCGAAGACTCGGCCAGCCCCGCCAGTACGTCGACCACCGGGGTGATCAGGTACTTGTCCACCACATCGGATTCGGCGACGTAGATCTTGGCGGCACCGGCCGCTTTCAGTCCGTCGAGAAGCGGCGCGGCCGTGCCGGGCGCACCGACCACGACGGCAGCCGGCGCGCCCAGCGCGCGGGCTGCGGTGATCAACTCGGCGCTGACCTTCTTCAACGCGCCTTCGGCGTGCTCAACGAGCACCAGTGCTTCAGCCATGGGTTATTTCGCTCCGTCTCAAATGTGCGCTGGTCTTAGATGATCTTCTGGCCAACCAGGTACTGCACGATCTGGTTGCCACCTTCGCCCTCGTCGGTGACCTTCTCACCAGCGGTCTTGGGCGGCTTGGGCGTCGACGCCAGCACCGTGGATCCGGCGTTGGCCAGCCCGACCTCGTCGCCCTCGACACCGATCTCGGGCAGGGTCAGCACGGTGACTTCCTTCTTCTTGGCGGCCATGATCCCTTTGAAAGACGGGAAGCGCGGCTCGTTGATCTTCTCGTTGACGCTGATCACCGCGGGCAGTGCGGCCTCGATGGTGAACACGCCCTCGTCGGTCTCCCGCTCACCGGTGATCTTGCCGCCCTCAACCGACACCTTGCGCAGGTGGGTGAGCTGCGGCAGACCCAGGTATTCGGCGATGATGGCCGGCACTGCGCCGCCCACCCCGTCGGTGGATTCGTTGCCGGCGATCACCAGCTCGGTGCCTTCGATCGTGCCCAACGCCCGCGCCAACGCCCACCCGGTCTGAATGACGTCCGAGCCGTGCAGGCCGTCGTCTTTGAGGTGGACGGCCTTATCGGCACCCATTGACAGCGCCTTGCGGATCGCCTCGGTGGCGCGCTCGGGGCCCGCGGTCAGCACGGTCACCGATCCCTCGACGCCGTCGGCGGCCTCCTTCTCCCGGATCTGCAGCGCCTCTTCCACGGCGCGCTCGTTGATCTCGTCCAGCACCGCGTCGGCGGCCTCGCGGTCCAGCGTGAAATCGCCGTCGGTCAGCTTGCGCTCCGACCAGGTGTCTGGGACCTGCTTGATCAGGACCACGATGTTCGTCATGAGAGTGGTTCGTCCTCCTCGAAGGCGGCCCGCAGTCCTCGACTGCGGGACCTCGGTCACGCGGCTGGTAACCGCACGGGCATGTTACTACTCGGTAACTTCGTGCGGTACGCCCCCACACCATAGCGGGTGGTACTGGCCCGATTGCCCGCTCCTCCCCGTCCGGTACCGCGGACCGCATCGTCGCCGGGCGCCACGTTCCCGGGCCTGTGCCTCGCCCGCGAGCGCGAACACCCCGGTGCCCGGTTCGCGAATCCGACGGCACGGGTTAGCCTGCCTTAGCAATGAGCGCATTCGTCCCCGACGTTCCCCGCGACTGCCGCGATGACAACCCGCCGGCGGTGGATGCCGTGTTGATGCTGACCGGCGAGCGCACCATCCCCGATCTGGACATCGAGAACTACTGGTTTCGCCGCCACGAGGTGGTGTACGAGCGGCTAGCACCGCGCTGCGTGGACCGCGACGTGCTGGAAGCCGGGTGTGGCGAAGGATACGGAGCCGACCTGATCGCCAACGTCGCCCGCCGGGTCATCGCGGTGGACTACGACGAGGCCGCCGTGGCCCATGTCCGTGGCCGCTATCCTCGGGTGGAAGCGCTGCAGGCGAACCTGGCCGAGCTGCCACTGCCCGACGCGTCGGTGGACGTCGTGGTCAACTTCCAGGTCATCGAGCATTTGTGGGATCAGGCCCAGTTCGTTCGCGAGTGCGCTCGGGTGCTTCGTCCCACGGGATTGCTGATGGTGTCCACTCCCAACCGGATCACCTTCTCCCCCGGCCGCGATACCCCGATCAACCCCTTTCACACCCGCGAGCTCAACGCCGACGAGCTCGCCGGGCTGTTGGACGACGCCGGCTTCGCCGAGGTGGCCATGTACGGGCTGTTTCATGGGCCGCGCCTGCGGGACATGGACGCTCGCCACGGCGGCTCGATCATCGACGCGCAGATTGCGCGGGCGGTGGCTGACGCACCGTGGCCGCCGGAGCTGGCCGCCGACGTCGCGGCGGTCACCACCGCCGACTTCGACATCATCGAGCGGGACGGCCGTGACATAGCTGACAGCCTGGATCTCGTAGCGATCGCGGTGCGGCATTGACCGATTTCGCCAAGACCACGTCCGCAAGCCCGGTGCCCGGCCTGTTCACGCTCGTTCTGCATACTCACCTGCCCTGGCTGGCCCACCACGGCCGCTGGCCGGTCGGCGAGGAATGGCTCTACCAGTCGTGGGCGGCGGCCTACCTGCCGCTGCTGCGGGTGCTGCGCGAGCTGGCCGCCGAGGACCGGCACCGGCTGATCACGCTCGGGATGACACCGGTAGTCAATGCCCAGCTCGACGACCCGTATTGCCTCGACGGCATGCACCACTGGCTGTCCAACTGGCGGCTGCGCGCGACCGAAGCCACCAGCGCGGGGTCGGCGCCCCGGTCGAAATCGGCGAATTACCTGTCGTGTACACCGGAGGCTTTGCGGTCCTTGGGGATTCGCGAGTGTGCCGATGCGGATCGAGCCCTCGACGACTTCGCCACGCTGTGGCGGCACGGCGGTAGCCCGCTGCTGCGTGACTTGGTCGACGCCGGCACGGTGGAATTGCTCGGGGGCCCATTGGCCCACCCGTTCCAGCCACTGCTGGCACCGCGGCTGCGTGCGTTCGCACTGCGCGAAGGCCTCGCCGATGCTCAGCTGCGGCTGGCGCACCGCCCGAGGGGGATCTGGGCGCCCGAGTGCGCCTACGCCCCGGGGATGGAGGTCGACTACGCCGCCGCGGGGGTCAGCCACTTCATGGTCGACGGCCCGTCGCTGCACGGCGACACCGCGCTGGGCCGGCCGGTGAGCGAGACCGACGTGGTCGCGTTCGGGCGCGACTTGCAGGTCAGCTACCGGGTGTGGTCGCCGAAATCCGGTTACCCGGGGCACGCCGCCTACCGCGACTTCCACACCTACGACCACCTCACCGGTCTCAAGCCGGCCCGGGTCACCGGCCGCAATGTGGCTTCGGCGGCCAAGGCTCCCTACGACCCGCAGCGCGCCGACCGGGCGATCGACGTCCATGTCGCCGACTTCGTCGACGTGGTACGCAACCGACTGCTCGCCGAGTCCGAGCGGATCGGGCGGCCCGCTCATGTGGTCGCGGCCTTCGACACCGAGTTGTTCGGCCACTGGTGGTACGAGGGGCCGACCTGGCTGGCTCGCGTGCTGCGTGCCTTGCCCGACGCCGGCGTTCGGGTGGGCACGCTGAGCGACGCACTAACCGACGGGCTCGTCGGCGATGCGGTCGAATTGCCGCCCAGCTCTTGGGGTTCCGGTAAGGACTGGCAGGTGTGGAACGGCGAGAAGGTCGCCGATCTGGTCCAGCTCAATAGCGAAGTGGTCGACACCGCGCTGACCACGGTCGACAAGGCGCTGGCCCAGACGGCGTCGCTGGACGGACCTCTACCCCGCGATCAGGTTGCCGATCAGATCCTGCGGGAGACGCTGCTCACCGTGTCCAGCGACTGGCCGTTCATGGTGAGTAAGGACTCCGCGGCCGACTACGCCCGCTATCGTGCGCACCTGCACGCACACGCCACCCGGGAGATCGCCGGTGCGCTGGCCTCCGGCCGGCGCGACAGCGCACGGCGGCTCGCCGAGGGGTGGAACCGCGCCGACGGTCTGTTCGGTGCCCTGGACGCGAGAAGGCTGCCCAAATGACCCGCTTTTCCCGCGAGCGCGCGTGTGTGCACACCGACACGCCGCTTGGACCGGCATTCTGCGCGCGCTCGCGGAAGGGGCCACGCTAGTGAAAATCCTTATGGTGTCGTGGGAGTACCCGCCGGTGGTGATCGGCGGGCTCGGCCGGCACGTGCATCACCTGTCGACCGCGCTGGCAGCAGCCGGTCACGATGTCGTCGTGCTGTCCCGGTGTCCGTCGGGCACCGATCCCAGCACGCACCCGTCCTCCGATGAGGTCACCGAGCGGGTCCGGGTGATCGCGGCCGCACAGGACCCGCACGAGTTCACGTTCGGTGACGACATGATGGCCTGGACCCTGGCGATGGGCCACGCCATGATCCGCGCCGGGCTGCGGTTGAAGAAGCAGGGCACCGACCGCTCGTGGTGTCCCGATGTCGTGCACGCCCATGACTGGTTGGTCGCCCATCCGGCCATCGCCCTTGCCCAGTTCTACGACGTGCCAATGGTTTCCACGATTCACGCGACGGAGGCCGGTCGGCATTCCGGCTGGGTTTCGGGAGCTCTCAGCCGTCAGGTGCACGCGGTCGAGTCGTGGCTGGTGCGCGAATCCGATTCGCTGATCACATGTTCGGTGTCGATGAGCGACGAAATCACCGAGCTGTTCGGGCCCGGGCTGGCCGAAGTCACCGTGATCCGCAACGGTATTGACGCGGCGCGCTGGCCGTTCGCCGCCCGCCGCCCGCGTATCGGGCCTGCCGAACTGCTCTACGTGGGGCGGCTGGAGTACGAGAAGGGTGTACACGACGCCATCGCCGCACTGCCGCGCATCAGGCGCACTCACCCGGGTACCACGCTGACCATCGCCGGCGACGGTACCCAACAGGATTGGCTCGTCGACCAGGCCCGCAAGCACCGAGTGCTCAAAGCAATCAGGTTCGTCGGACATCTCGACCGGGCCGAGCTACTGGCGTTGCTGCACCGGGCCGACGCCGCGGTGCTGCCCAGCCACTACGAGCCGTTCGGGCTGGTCGCACTGGAGGCCGCCGCGGCCGGCACCCCGCTCGTGACGTCGAACATCGGCGGCCTGGGCGAAGCGGTGATCGACGGACAGACGGGGGTGTCGTGTGCACCCCGCGACGTAGCGGGGCTAGCCGCCGCGGTGCGCACCGTGCTCGACGATCCGGCTGCGGCGCAGCGGCGCGCACAAGCCGCCCGGCAACGGCTCACCTCCGACTTCGATTGGCAGACGGTGGCCAACGAGACCGCACAGGTATATCTCGCGGCCAAGCGCGGCGAACGGCAAGCGCTGCCACGACTGCCGATCGTCGAGCACGCTCTTCCTGATCGCTAGCCGATGCCGATCGCGTCTGCGCAATACCGCCACAGCAGCTCAAGATCGTCGTCGCTGTATCGAGTCCAGGGCAGATAGTGTTCCGGGCGGGGCCGCCGGTCGTGCCAGAAGCGCCCGGTTGGCGGCGCCGGCCTGGTTGCGGCAAGCCAGACCGCGGTGTCGGCACCCTGCTCGGCGGTGCGCAACATCGGGCCGGTGAGGGAGCGAAACCCGGGCAACGCGGCCGCCACCCCGGGAGTGTCGGCCCATCCGGGGTGCACCGAGTAGACGCGGATACGGTGGTCGTCCCACCGTCGGGCCAGGATCGGGGTGAACGCCACCTGCATTCGCTTGGTGCGCGCATACGCGACGGCACCGCGATATCGACCGACGCGGTATTCGGGGTCCTCGGTCGGCAGTGACTGGGTGTACATCCCGCCCGAGGACATCAGGATCACGCGGGGGTCGCCGGATTTGGCAAGGATCGGGATGAGACGCTCGGTCATCAGCACCGGCCCCAGCACATGGGTGGTCAAGGTGATCTCGTGGCCATCGCCGGTCTCGGTGCGGTCCGACGGCAGTACCCCGGCGTTGTGGATGAGTACGTCCAACGCGGGCACCCGGGTAGACACCTCGGCGGCGAAGGCGCGAACGGCGGCCAGGTCGGACACGTCGCACACCTCCACCCGTACATCGGCGCCCGATTCGGCCACGATCTCCTCGCGAGCCAGTGCACCGCGATCTCGGTCGCGGACGGCCAACAACACCGTCGCCTCCAGCCGGGCCAGGCCCGCGGCAATCGCCTTGCCGAGGCCACGATTGGCGCCGGTGACCATCGCGGTCCTACCGCGCAGGGCGCCCGGCGCCGGGTCGTCCGCCCAACCCCATTGCCGCAGCCGATAACCCACATTGGTGTAACCGGGGACGACCGCCCGATCCAAGGCGGTGTCCAGAAGCGATCGCATTTCGTCGAGAACCCGCATACCAATCACTATCCTCGGATGGCTGACGGCACGTCGTCGCGCACGTCGTAACGTGGAGAAATGGGGTTGGAATACTCGAGCGTAGTCGACTCCCCGCCTACCGAAGTGTTCGCCTGGCACACCCGACCGGGCGCGTTTCTCCGGCTGTCGCCGCCGTGGCAGCCCCTGCGGGTGGTCAGCCAGGCCGATTCGCTCAAAGACGGGCGCTCCCGGCTCGCGCTACCCGGCGGCCTGCGCTGGGTGGCCGAACATCAGCCCGATTCCTACGATCCCCCAAGGCGTTTCGTTGACACCATCGGCACCGAGGGGCTGGCCTCGTTGCCCCCGCGGATCGTCGGCCGCTGGCGGCACACCCACGACTTCGAAGCGGTCGGTGAGACCCGGACCCGGGTCATCGACCGGGTGGAAACGACGGTGCCCGGCTGGGCGCTGCGCGCGATGTTCGCCTACCGGCACCGTCAATTGGCCGCCGATCTCGCCGCCCACCGGCTGGCCGCCGAGCGCGGTCTGACCCCGACGACCGTCGCCGTGACGGGATCGTCGGGACTGGTCGGTTCGGCGTTGACCGCATTTCTCAGCGCTGGCGGGCATCGCGTGATCCGGCTGGTCCGCGGCACCCCGCACGCCGCGGACGAGAGACAATGGCACCCGGACGACCCTCATCCGGACCTGCTCACCGGGGTCGACGCCGTAGTCCACCTGGCCGGCGCCTCGATCGCCGGCCGGTTCACTGCCGATCGCCGGAATGCGATCCGCGACAGCCGAATTGGCCCGACTCGCCGACTGGCCGAGCTGGTAGCACGCGCTGCCGACGGGCCCGCGGTATTCATCTCGGCTTCGGCGATCGGGTACTACGGCTACGACCGCGGCGACGAGACGCTCACCGAGGATTGCGACCGCGGTGACGGATTCCTGGCCGACGTGGTCGCCGAGTGGGAGGATGCGACCACACCGGCCGAGCGGGGCGGTGCGCGGGTGGTGCGGGTGCGCACCGGCATTGTGCAATCGCCGCTCGGCGGCACGCTTCGGCTACTGCGTCCGCTGTTCAGCGCCGGGCTGGGTGGCCGGCTCGGCGATGGTCGGCAGTGGCTGTCCTGGATTGGGATCGATGACCTGGTCGACGTCTACCACCGGGCGCTGTGGGACAACGCGCTGTGCGGGCCGGTGAACGCCGTTGCCCCACAACCGGTTCGCAATGCCGACTACACCCGCACCCTCGCTCAGGTGTTGCGTCGGCCCGCGCTGTTGCCGGTGCCGCCGCTGGCGCCGCGACTGTTGCTCGGCGAACAGGGCGCCCGCGAACTCGCACTCGCCAGTCAGCGCGTGGCTCCGGCTCGCCTTGGCCAGTCGGACCACCGGTTTCGCCAGCCTGACCTCGATTCGGCGTTGCGCCACCTGTTCGGGCGTACCCGATCACCGGACATCGCGACCGGATAGGCGCCACGCTGGGGTGGGCCGCGTAATGATGCGATACCGGTAGCCTTTTCCTGACAGATCGGAGCTCTGCAATGAAACCGTCGGATGATGGGCGCCATTTCCCCTATCGCTACGATCTTCGACTCGCCCCGATGTGGCTCCCGTTTCGGTGGCCGGGCGGGCAGGGCGTAACCCTGACTCGCGACGGCCATTTCGTCGCACGCTATGGGCCGTTTCGTGTCGAGGCGCCCTTGTCCAGGGTGCGCGACGCCCATATCACCGGCCCTTACCGATGGTGGACGGCTGTCGGCCCCCGACTGTCGATGGTCGATGACGGACTCACCTTCGGAACCAACGCAAATGCCGGTGTCTGCATCCACTTCGAGCCACCGATCCACCGTGTGATTGGACTGCGCGACCACTCGGCGCTGACGGTGACCGTCGCCGACCCCGATGGGCTGGTCGACGCGCTGAAGAGTTAGTTCACCCAGCGCACCTATCTGGGTGGGGCAGAACTCAATTCGGTCTGGAACCGCCGCATCGCCACGATCAGCGCGGTGAAGACCCGATGCGCGGCCGCCAGGTCGGCAGCGGGTAGATCACTCAGCGCCGTGTGGGTATGGACCCCCAGCGGGTTGAAGAACGCCCGCGCGGTGTCAAGGCCGGGTTCGGAGTAACGCAACACGACCTTGCGGCGATCGGCGGGGTGGGAGTCGCGCCGGAGGTGGCCGGATTCGATCAGCCGGTCCACCAGGTAGGTGATCGCCGCACCCGACAGGCCCATCCGATGGCTCAGGTCGCCCGATGTCATGGGCTGCCCGGCGGTTTCGGCGACCATGATGTGCAGCAGGGCGCGGAAATCGGTCGGCCGCACGTCGTGTAGCGCCGCGAATAGCCGGCCGATCTGGTCGGACTCGGCCGTCAGCTCACGCAGGTCCGCCGAGATCAGCGATTCCAGTGCGAGACGTTCGGGTTGTTCATCAGGATCCATGGCGATGTGTAGCTTATCCGGGCCCATACGCTTCAGTTGATTAATTATTAAATAGCTGAAATACTTGGGGTTGTGGGGTGGGCCGGTATCGCTGCGGCCGTGGCGGGCCGACGCTCGTGGCTTCTTGGGTTGGGCGTCGTGCTGGTGGGTATCTCCCTTGTGGTGTTGATCGGTGCGAACACGGCAGCCAGCCAGGCGCCGCTGTCGGTCCCCACCGACTCGGATTCAGCCAGGGTCGAGGCGCTGACTCGCCAGTTCCCCGGCGGTGCCAGGGCTTCGGTGATCGTCGTGGTCACCGCTACCGACCCCGCCAAGCCGGATCTGAGGCAGACGGCGGAACAAGCCCGCGATCGGATGGTGGCAATTGCCCAGCCCGGGGCGGCCCCGGTACCGGCGGTGTTGTCGGCAGACGGCCAGGCGTCGGTCGCGATGGTGCCGATCAGCGCGGATCTTTCGGGTTTGGCCCTCAACGACACCGTCAGCGCCCTGCGCGCCGCCGCCAGTACCGGCCTGCCTGCTGGCGTGGGGCTCCATGTGACAGGCGGACCCGCGTTCGGAGCCGATATCGCCAACGCTTTCACCGGCGCCAACATCGCTCTGCTCGCGGTCACAGCGTCGGTGGTGGCGCTGCTGCTGATCGCCACCTATCGCTCACCGGTGCTGTGGTTGGCGCCCCTCTTGGTAATCGGGTTCGCCGATCGAGTCGCGAATTCGATTGGCACGGCGGTCGCGTCGCTGACCGGGCTGAGCTTCGACGGGTCCACCTCCGGGATCACCAGCGTGCTGGTGTTCGGTGCGGGCACCAACTACGCGCTGCTGCTGATTTCTCGCTATCGGCAGGAACTTCGGCAACACGGCGACCACCGCGACGCATTGCGCCGCGCGGTGCGCATGGCCGGACCGGCGATCGTCGCTAGCAATGCCACCGTGGTGCTGGCGCTGTTGACGCTGACCTTCGCCTCGACTCCCAGTACCCGCAGTCTGGGTGCGCTGGCGGCGTGCGGACTGGTTGTCGCGGCGGTGTCGGTGTTGGTGGTGCTGCCACCGGCGCTGGTGTTGTGCGGCCGCCGGCTGTTCTGGCCCGTCATACCGCACCCCGGTGCAGGGGAGCCCCTGGATTCCGGGCCGTGGCACCGCATCGCCGAACGGGTGGCCCGGCGCCCCGCCCTGGTCGCGGTCGTCGCCATCGCATTGCTCGCGACGCTGGCCGCCGGACTGCTGGGCACCCGAATCGGCTTGTCGCAGACCGAGCAATTCCGGGTCAAGGCCGATTCGGTGTCCGGGTTCGAGATGCTGGCCCAGCACTTCCCGGCCGGCCTGGCCAACCCGACTCAGGTCGTTGCGCCCACCGCGCAGGCGGCTGCGGTGCAGCAGGCTATCACCGCGACACCCGGTGTGGTCTCGGCTGCCAAATCCGGCCAATCGGCCACCGGGCTGACAATGTGGTCGGTGGTGATTGACGCCCCGCCATCATCGGAACGAGCATTCACCATCGTTGCGGCGCTACGCCAGTCAACCCGGTCCGTCGCCTCCGGCACCCTGGTTGGCGGCCCAGACGCGCAGGCACTCGACGTCCGTGACGCGGCGCAGCACGATCGGCTGGTGCTGATCCCGGCGATCCTGGCCGTTATCGTGCTCGTGCTGTATGGACTGCTGCGATCCTTGCTGGCGCCGCCGATCCTGCTGGCCGCCACGATTCTTGGCGCGCTCGCCGCGCTCGGCGTGGGCGGCTGGGCGAGCATCCACGTGTTCGGGTTCGCAGCCCTGGACAACAACACTGGACTGTTCGCCTTCCTGTTCCTGGCTGCCCTCGGGGTGGACTACACCATCTTTCTGGTCACTCGCGCCCGTGAGGAGGCTGCGCGCTACGGCGCGCGCGACGGCATGATCCGCGCCGTATCGGCTACCGGCGGCGTCATCACCAGCGCGGGAATCGTTTTGGCGGCCGTCTTCTGCGTATTGGGTGTGTTGCCCCTCATCGTGCTCACCCAGCTTGGCATCATCGTCGGCCTGGGAATTCTGCTGGACACCTTTGTCGTGCGCACCCTGGTAATTCCGGCGCTGTTCGTCCTGATCGGCGACCGCGTCTGGTGGCCCACCCACCCCATCAGGAGGATCACATGAACAAATCGACATTGGCTGCCACCACGCTGTCCGTCGCGGCGGCGTCGATCGGTGGAAGCCTCGCCAGCCCACGGCGCAACCCCGTCTGGTACGCGCGGTTGCGCAAGCCGCCGTATCAGCCACCCAGCGTTGCGTTCCCCGTGGTCTGGACCGCGCTCTACGCGGACATCGCCGCCACCTCCGCTGCGGCCATCGACCAATTTCGCGCAACGGGACGCCACGACAAGGCGCGCCGCTACGTCGGCGCGTTGAGCCTTAACCTGCTGCTCAACGCCGGATGGAGTTGGCTGTTCTTCGGTTATCACAAACTCGGCGCGTCCGCGCTGGGCGCCGCGGCATTGACCGCTAGCAGCGCCGACCTTGCCCGGCGGGCCGCCGCCGCCGACCCACGGGCCGGATCGGCGCTGGTTCCCTACCCGCTGTGGTGCGGCTTCGCCACCTTGCTGGCCACCCACATCTGGCAGCTCAACCGCTGAGCGATGCCTGCGTTGTTGTGGTTTCGCCGCGACCTGCGGTTGGGTGATCACCCGGCACTGGCCGCCGCGGCCGCCAGCGACCCCAGTAGCAGCGACGTGCTCGCCTGCTTCGTCCTGGATCCGCGCCTCGAAGCTTCCTCGGGCCGGCGGCGCCTGCAGTTTCTGGGCGATTCGCTGCGGCAGCTGAAGAGCGACCTGGGTGGCCGGCTGCTAGTCGTCCGCGGGCGGCCCGAGGAGCGGATTGCCGACATCGCCCGAAGGATCGGCGCATCGTCGGTGCACATCTCGCAGGATTTCGCGCCGTTCGGGCGGTGGCGCGACGAACGGGTGCGTGTCGCGCTGGGTTCGGTGCCGCTGGTGGCGACCGGGTCACCGTATCTGGTATCACCCGGCCGCGTCACCAAGGACGACGACACCCCCTACCGGGTGTTCACCCCGTTCTATCGCAAATGGTCGGATACCGGATGGCGGGCACCGGCGCAGTCAGGTGCCGACTCGGCGTGTTGGCTCGACCCGGCTCAGACGGCTCTCCAACAGTGCGAGATCCCCGACCCCGGCGTCACACTTGACCTCCCGGCGGGTGAGGCGGCGGCACGTTCGCAGTGGGCGGCGTTCTGCGGCGACGGCCTAGCCCGCTACTCGCAGGACCGTGACCGGCCGGATCTCGACGGCACCAGTCGCATGTCAGCGCACCTGAAATTCGGCACCATCCACCCCCGGACCATGGTCGCCAGCCTGGACCCGAACCCCGCCGGGGCCCGAAGTTATCTGCGGGAGTTGGCGTTCCGCGATTTCTATGCCGCGGTGCTGTATCACTGGCCGGCCAGCGCATGGCGCAACTGGAACACCGACTTCGACGGGATTCAGATCGATACGGATGCGGACGCGAAACGCCGCTTCGAATGCTGGAAAACCGGTCAAACCGGGTTTCCGTTCGTCGACGCCGGGATGCGTCAACTGCGCGAGACCGGCTTCATGCATAACCGGGTGCGGATGATCGTGGCATCGTTTCTGGTCAAGGACCTTCACCTGCCGTGGCAGTGGGGAGCTCGCTGGTTCCTCGACCAGCTCACCGACGGCGACCTGGCCAGCAACCAGCACGGGTGGCAGTGGTGCGCGGGCACTGGCACCGATGCCGCGCCGTACTTCCGGGTGTTCAACCCGGCCAAGCAGGGCGAGAAGTTCGACCCCACAGGTGATTACATTCGGCGCTGGGTCCCCGAACTGCGCGCAGTAGACGAGGCCGGGTTGCGAAAAGGCAAGCGGCCGCCGGGATATCCACCACCGGTGGTCGACCACCGTACCGAGCGCGCCGAAGCGCTGCGCCGCTACCGCAGCATCGGCTGAGCGTGCGGTGCGACACTGTTTATCGATTCGCTTTCGGCGAAGCTGTTTGTCATGCAATTATCAGCCAGTTCGCAGTCGCAGATGCCAGGAGGGCGACATGGCTTACTCGATCGTTCGCACGCTGCTGTTCTCGGGTGCCGCCGCGGCCCTGATCGCCAGTGCCACAGCCTGCTCGTGTTCAATCGGAACGTCGCGCTCGCACTCGGTGAGCAAGGCCGATGTCGCCAGCCAGATCACTGCCAAGATGACAGATGCCGCCGGCAACAAGCCCGATTCGGTGGCGTGCCCGAGCGATCTGCCGGCGAAGGTCGGGGCCGAGCTGAATTGCGAGATGAAGGTCAAGGACCAGACGTTCAACGTCAACGTCACCGTGACCAGTGTCGAGGGCAGTGACGTCAAGTTCGACATGGTAGAGACCGTCGACAAGAATCAGGTTGCCAACATCATCAGCGACAAACTGTTCCAGCGGGTGGGCGCCAGGCCCGATTCGGTGACCTGCCCCGACAACCTGAAGGGCGTCGAGGGAGCCACCCTGCGGTGTCAACTGACCGACGGCAGCAAAACGTACGGGATCTCGGTGATCGTCACCACCGTCGACGCCGGCGATGTCAACTTCGATTTCAAGGTCGATGAACACCCGCAGTAGGCCCACACTGGAATGTGGTACCCGGCAGCCGGACGCCGGAACTTGCCGCACCCACTCGCACATCCCGAGGAGCACCGGATGAGCACCGACGAATCGTCCGTGACCGGACCGGCGGGCCCCGGCGCGACCCCACCGTCGCCGCGCCGGCTCACCCTCGCCCCGGTGTCCGTCGATGGCACCGCCGCCCACGCCGCAGCCGAGACGCGAACCCAGACCAGACCGCTGGCCATCGCCAGCCCACGGTTCTTTCTGTCCCATGCCGAGGGTGCCCCGGTGCTTATCAAACAGGTCTTGCAGCTCTGCTTGATTCTCGTGTACCCGGTGTGGATGATCGCCGGAGTGCTATCGGCGGCCGCCTACTACCCGCTGTGCTTCATCATCTGGTTGCTCCGCAAGTTGCCGCACGTCTGGACGAGAAAGAACCGGCCGGCCGGCCGCGCCGCAAGCGAACAGAAATAGTCGGTAGCCGCCGCTAGTGGGCCGCCTTCTTGCGTTCGATGTCGGCCAGGGCGGCGGCCAGCTCGGCGCGCTGTGCGGCCGACGCCTCCCAAGAAAGCTCCCGGTTCTTGATCACTTTGGCCGGCGCGCCCACCGCGATCGAATAGTCGGGAATAACGCCGCGGACCACCGCATGCGAGCCCAGCACGCAACCCCGGCCGATGGAGGTGCCACGCAGCACAGTCACCTTCACTCCGACCCAGGTGTCGGGTCCGATTCGCACCGGGCTCTTGACGATGCCCTGGTCCTTGATCGGCATCGTGATGTCGTCCATCCGGTGGTCGAAATCGCAGATGTAGCACCAATCGGCCATCAGCACCGAATCCCCGATCTCGATGTCGAGATAGGTGTTGATGACGTTGTCCCGGCCGAGCACCACCTTGTCGCCGAACCGCAGCGAGCCCTCATGGGCGCGGATCGTGTTCTTGTCCCCGATATGCACCCAGCGGCCGATCTCCAGCTGCGCCAGCTCCGGTGTCGCGTGAATCTCGACACCCTTGCCGAGAAACACCATGCCGCGCGTGATGATGTGCGGGTTGCACAGCTTGAACTTCAGCAGTCGCCAGTACCGCACTAGATACCACGGGGTGTAGGCGCGGTTGGCCAGCACCCACCTCAGCGATGCCAACGTAAGAAATCTGGCCTGGCGTGGGTCGCGCAGCCGCGATCCCCGCCACCGGCGATGGAGCGGAGCACCCCACATGGTCGTCATGGGCCGAAAGCCTAACGTGCACCCCCAGCGTGGGACGCACAGCGTCCCACGCTGGGGGTGCTGCCCGCTTGCGGGAGAGAGTCGGGCAATCAACAACCCGCGAGCCGCACGGGTTACCCTCACCTGTACTCGATCGCTGCTCATGAGCGAACCCGCGTAGCGGAAGGAACTTTGGAACCCTGCGAAAGGATAAGGTGCGTGCCCGACGTCTCCTTGCCGCCGCTGCGGCAGCTGTGCTCACGGTCGGGCTCGGCGGCTGCGGCAATACCGACTCATGGGTTGAGGCGGCCCCCGCGCCAGGCTGGCCCGCGCAATATGGCGACGCCGCCAACAGCAGCTACACCGGCACGAGCGGCGCCACCAACCTCACGTTGCAATGGACGCGTTCGGTCCAAGGGAGCTTGGCAGCCGGGCCGGCGCTGAGCTCACGCGGCTACCTCGCACTGAACGGGCAGACCCCGGCCGGCTGTTCGCTGATGGAGTGGGAGAACGACAACAACGGCCGGCAGCGTTGGTGCGTGCGACTGGTTCAGGGCGGCGGTTTCGCCGGCCCGTTGTTCGACGGCTTCGACAACCTCTACGTGGGCCAGCCCGGAGCAATAGTCTCCTTTCCGCCGACCCAGTGGACGCGCTGGCGCCAGCCGGTGATCGGGATGCCCTCCACCCCGCGGTTTCTGGGGCACGGCCACCTGCTCGTGAGTACGCACCTGGGGCAGCTGCTGGTGTTCGACACCCACCGCGGCATGGTGGTCGGCAGCCCGGTGGACCTGGTGAGCGGTATCGATCCCACCGATGCGACGCGCGGGCTGGCCGACTGCGCGCCGGCCCGGCCGGGCTGCCCGGTCGCGGCCGCCCCGGCCTTCTCGGCGGTCAACGGGACGCTGGTGGTCGGCGTCTGGCAGCCAGGGGCGCCGGCCGCAGAGCTGGTCGGGCTGAACTACCACGGGGAGCAGCTGGCCCGCGAGTGGACCAGCGACGCGGTCGGCGACGGCGTGCTGGCCAGCCCGGTGCTGTCCGCCGACGGAACGACCGTCTATGTCAATGGCCGCGACCGACGGCTGTGGGCACTCAACGCCGCCGACGGAAAAGTGAAATGGTCACAGCCGCTGGGTTTCCTGGCGCAGACGCCGCCCGCGGTCACCCCACATGGACTGATCGTGTCCGGTGGGGGCCCCGACACCCGGCTGGCGGCGTTCCGGGATGCCGGTGATCACGCCGAGGTGGCCTGGCGACGCGACGATGTCACCGCGCTGTCGACGTCGAGTCTGGCCGGCGCAGGCGTGGGCTACACGGTAATCGGCGGTCCACCCCACGACGGCGGGCCCGGTTTGTCGTTGCTGATCTTCGATCCGGCCAACGGCCACACGGTCAACAGCTATCCGCTACCCGGGGCGACCGGATATCCCCTCGGGGTGTCGGTCGGCACCGAGCGCCGGGTGGTGACCGCCACCAGCGACGGCCAGGTCTACGGGTTCGCGCCGGCGTAGCGGCTCACAGCGCCAGGGGCGGGATGGCGCTACGCGGCACCTGGGCTTGGCACGCGCCGGCGAACGACGGCAGCAGCTCACCCTGGGCGAAGTAGAAGATCAGATTGTCGTCGGTGATGGCAAAGTTCTGGTAGTGGGACGGGTCGAGCCCGCTCGACGGCAATATCGTGATACCCAACCCGGTCTGACGTTCCAGGTCGCGCTGGACGATCGGGTAGATGGTGTCCAGCGGCGTGGTCCCGGGTGCGAACAGCGTGTCGAAGGTGATGGGCTGCTTGGTGCCGAGGTTGTAGTTGAAGGCCTTGTACCAGGTGGACGGATGGGCCCCACCGAGGTCCTGGAAAAGCTTGAGCACCACGCTGCGGGTGTTGTGGGGCGGCTGGCCGGCACTGTGCTGTTCAACGGTGGCATCCATTTGGTACGGCTGGTCACGCTGCGGGGACCCCTTCGCAACGGTGACGAACCCGTCTCGGTTTCGGGTGATGTAGTCGGTCAGCGCCTGCTGGTCGGGATAGTCGACCGGAAACGCTATATCCAGCGTGTACTTGGGGCCAGAGGCGTGTATATGGCAGATCTGGGCGGCCTCGAGACTGCCGCCCAGGCTGTCGCATGTCGGCGGCGCGGCGTACGCCGGCCAGCCCACCAGGACCGCAGCGCTGAGCACAGCGGTCGCTATCAGATAGCGCATCGTCTAATCGTCCTCGCAGACCGAAGAAAGGCGGGGCGGGGGAATTGGTGACCGCCGCCAGCGTACCCGTGTCGCTACCGCGACGACCGACACACATAGGCCGTCGCGCGGCTGGATGACCCGGAACCGATGCGGGTGATAACCACCGACAGCGACCGGCTGCCCCGCGGCCGGAGCCGTCGCCGCAGGACATCGGGGTCGACTCCTACGCCGCGCACCAGAATTTCGGCCGCCCCGCAATCCAGCGCCGCCAGCACCTGACGCAGCCTGCGCTCGTCGAAGGCCAGTTGCTCGAGCACCTCGAAGCCGCGCACCGCCGGCGGCAGCCGGTCACCGGACAGGTAGGCGATGTCGGGATCGAGCTGCCACAGCCCGTGCCGGGCACCGTAGTGGCGGACCAGGCCGGCCCGCACGACGGCGCCATCGGGGTCGACGATCCAGCGCCCGGCGGGCCGCACCGGGCAGCCGTCGGGCTCGGCATCGCTGATTTGTTCACCGGAGTCCAGAATGCTGGCCCGACGGCGCACACCCGACCCGGCCAACCCGGCCGACCACAGACACGCTTCCCGAACCGCACCGCGGTATGAGACCACCTCGATCTCGCCATCGAAACCGAGCCGGCCTACCTGCTCGAAATCGATTCCTGGCGCGCACTTGACGACCAGATCACGGCCGCGATAGCAGTCCAGTAGTGGGCCCAGGCCGGGCTGGTAATCGGCCGGACGGAAGCGTCGTCGCCCGCTGCTGCGACGCGCGGGGTCGACGACGACGGCCGCGTCACGGGTCACCGGATGCAGCGCATCGGCGCGGCACAGGTCGGCTTCCATTCCCAGGGCGCCCAGGTTGTGCCGCGCCATGGCCAGCCGCACCGGGTCGATATCGCTGCCGATCGTTCGGGCCGCCGAGCCGCGCAGTGCGGCCATCTCGGTGCCGATGGAACAGGTCGCGTCGTGCACCACCCGACCGGCCAGTCGCCCGGCCCGGTGCAAGGCAACCGGCGCCGCGGTAGCTTGCTGCAGCGCCTCATCGGTGAACAGCCACTGCGCCACCTCAAGGTTCGGGCACAGCTCGCCCAGCTTGCCGGACGCGCGGCGGCGCAGCAGCGTCGTCTCCACCAGCCACGGCGCCCGATCGCCGAACCGAGCACGCACCGCGGCGATATCGGCGATGCGAGTGGCATCCGTCAGCTCGAATGCTGCGACCGCCGCGAGCGCGGCGGCACCCGATTCCGAGCGCAGATAACCGACGTCGTCGGTGGTAAAAGTGAGGCCGACACTCAGGACGGCTTGACCCCGGTGACAATCACGTTGTAAAACCAGCCCTTCGGCACCACGTGACGCCACACGTTGGCGTCCACCCAGCCCAGCGTCTTCCAGCTGGTAAACGCGAACCGCGCCCAGCCCCAGCCGAGCTTTCCTGGCGGCACCGTCGACTCGAAGGTGCGAAGCGGCCAGCCAAGCATCGCGGCGGTGAACTCTTCGCTGGCGGTCTCAACCTGTACCGCGCCCGCATTGGTGGCCATCCGCTCCAGGTCGCGCGGCGAGAAGGTATGCAGGTCGACCACCCACTCCAGTGCCGCCGCCCGCGAGTTTTCGTCGATCTCGGCCTGCGGTCGGCGCCAGCTGCCCAGCCCCGGCAGCTTCACCGCCCGGATGGTGAGGTTCCAGGTCAGGTCCGCCAGCGCGCGCGCATAACCGTTGCCGACGGTGGTCGGCTCGCCGGCGAAGACGAACCGGCCGCCCGGCCGCAGCACCCGGATCACCTCCCGCAGCGACAACTCGACGTCCGGAATGTGATGCAGAACCGCATGTCCGACCACCAGGTCGAAAGTGTTGTCGTCGTAGGGGATGCCCTCGGCATCGGCGACTCGACCGTCGATGTCCAGCCCCAATGACTGCCCGTTGCGGGTGGCAACCTTGACCATGCCGGGTGAAAGATCGGTGACCGACCCGCGCCGGGCAACGCCGGCCTGGATCAGGTTGAGCAGGAAGAATCCGGTTCCACAGCCCAGTTCCAGGGCGCGGTCGTAGGGCAGCTCGGCGATCACCTCATCGGGCACGATTGCGTCGAACCGGCCGCGGGCGTAGTCGACGCAACGCTGGTCGTAGGAGATCGACCACTTCTCGTCGTAGCTCTCGGCTTCCCAGTCGTGGTAGAGCACCTGGGCGAGCTTGCTGTCATGCCGAGCCGCGGCCACCTGTTCGGCCGTGGCGTGTGGATTGGGAACGGCGTCAGCGGGGATGTTCGGACTCCTCGTCATGCAGGGCAGCCTAACGACCGGCCCAATCACCTTCGCCGCCAGCTCCGTGACCAGCGGCGAACACTTCGATATAGCGCCGACGCTCGGCGGCGATGCGCTCGGCCGGTTCCAGCTCGGATACGTCTTCGAAAACGGCGTTGATACCGGCCTTTGCCGCGGCCAGCGCATGCCGCGGTGCGTCCAGGAAGCGTCTCGCCCACGCCAGCGCGGCATCGTAGACGTCGTCGGGGGCGACCATGTCGTCGATTAGGCCCAGCGCCAAGGCCTCCTCGGCGTCGAAGAAGCGCCCGCTGAACACCAGTTCCTTGGCTCTGCTCGGCCCGGCCGCCCGGGTCAGCCGGGCCATTCCGCCGCCGCTGGGGATCAGGCCGGCCAGGATCTCGGTCGCACCGAATTTCACGTTGTCGCCGCCGACCCGCCAGTCGGCAGCCAGAGCCAATGTGAGGCCAGCACCCAGCGCGTACCCGGTGATGGCGGCCACGGTTGGCTTCGGGATGGCCGCGACGGCGTCAACGGCCTCGCGCCGGACCCGGGCAGCGGTGTCGGCCTCCGGCGGGGTCAGGGTGCGCAGTTCGGGCATGTCGTCGCCGGCGGAAAAGATTTCGTGGCCGCCGAACAGGATCACCGCGGCGACATCGTCACGTCGCCCCAGCTCGTCGGCCGCAGCGATGATTTCCCGGTACACCTGGCGGGTCATCGCGTTGGTGGGTGGTCGCGACAGGAGCAGCATGGCCAGGCCGGGATCCTGCGAGCCGTCACTAACCACGACGCGGACGAATTCACTCACCGAAGCCGTCATAACGGCCACCCGGTGGAACCGCCGGATATCCGTGCCTGGTTGTAGCGGTCGGAATCGAAGAACTCGATCTCCCAGTTGTCGCCGTGGCGCGCCAGGTGCGGCTGCACCGCAACGATCCGGCGCTCGACGGCCAGCACATCGGCGACGGTGCGGCCGGCCAGCGCGTCCAGCTGCGTCCAGGTCGGCGGCAGCAGGAAGTTGCGCCCCGCCGCGAAGTCGTCGATGGCGTCGGCCGGCAACATCCAGTCGGCGCGGTCGGATTCGGTGTTCTCGCCGTCGGCGCGCTGGCCTTCGGGTAGCGCCCCCACAAAGAAATAGGTGTCGTAGCGGCGGGTCAGTTCGGCCTCCGGGGTGACCCAATTGGCCCAGGGACGTAGCAGGTCGGATCGCAGCACCAGGTTTTCCCGTTGCAGGAAGTCCGCGAACGACAGCGTGCGGTCGGCCAGGGCGTGGCGGGCGTCGGCGTACACGGAGGCATCGCCGACGATGCCGCCCGGGTCGTCGACCGGGCCGGCGAACAGCACCCCGGATTCCTCGAACGTCTCGCGGGCCGCGGCGCAGACCAACGCTTCGGCGAGATCGGGCTCGATGCCGAACCGCTGCGCCCACCACTGCGGTGGCGGACCGGCCCAGGCCCCCAGCCGACCCAGGTCTGCATTGCGGTCGCGGTCATCGACTCCCCCGCCGGGAAACACCATCACCCCGGCGGCGAAATCCATCGCGGAGTGCCTGCGCATCAGGAAGACGGCCAGGCCCGCCGAACTGTCCGCGGTGTCGCGGACCAGCATCACCGTCGCCGCCGGCCGCGGTGCTAGCGGGGGTGCCAATGGCTCGCGAGGTGTATTCATGACCGCCTCCGGTGGGCTGCTCGGGTGCGAACCCGACGGGCGAAATATCGCCCGTCGGCCTGGTCCAAAGTGATCTCCTGGCCAAACGCGGTGGACAGGTTCTCGGCGGTCAGCACGTCGGGCAGCAAGCCCGCGGCGACCACCCGCGCCTCCGACAGCAGCAGGCAATGGCTGAAGCCGGGCGGAACCTCCTCCACGTGGTGGGTGACCAGAACCAGCGCGGGTGCGTCGGGGTCGGCGGCCAGGTCGGCCAGCCGGGCCACCAATTCCTCCCGGCCGCCCAGGTCCAGGCCGGCGGCGGGTTCGTCGAGCAACAGCAGCTCTGGATCGGTCATCAAGGCCCGGGCAATCAGCACCCGCTTGCGCTCGCCCTCCGACAGCGTTCCGTAGGTGCGGTCGGCCAGATGCTCGGCTCCCAGGCTCTCCAGCATGTCGATCGCGCGGTGGTAGTCGACGTCCTCGTAGCGCTCGCGCCACCGGCCCAACACCGCGTAGCCGGCGGAGACGACGAGATCGCGGACCAGTTCGTCGCCGGGCACCCGCTCCGCCAGCGCCGAGGAACTCAGCCCGATCCGGGCGCGCAGCTCCGAAACGTCAACCCGGCCCAGCCGCTCACCGAGCACAATGGCCACGCCCGACGACGGATGCTCCGCCGCCGCGGCAATGCGCAGCAACGACGTCTTGCCGGCCCCGTTGGGGCCGATGATCACCCAGCGTTCGTCGAGTTCGACCGCCCAATCCAGCGGCCCGACCAAAACCCGCCCATCGCGACGTAGCGAAACACTTCGCAAGTCGATAAGCAGATCGGGGTCGGCCGCGTCGATACCGTTTTCGGGGCCCGCTTCGAGCACTCGACCATCGTGCCGTACCGCGAGGCCGCCACGGCTGCCGGGTCATCCCCTCCGGCCCGGTCAGCAGACGCAGAATCGCGCAATATCCGTGATATTGCGCGATTCTGCGTCTGCTCGCGGGAGGCGCCCGCGGCGCGCGGCCCTATGCGGGGGGAATCTCGACGCGGCGCACCCCACAGTCGCCGGCGTCGGCGGCTTCGATCTCACCGCGTGTCACGCCCAACAGGAACAACACCGTGTCCAGGTAGGGATGGCTCAACGACGCATCGGCGACCTCACGCAACGCCGGCTTGGCGTTGAACGCGATTCCCAGCCCGGCCGCGCCCAGCATGTCGATGTCGTTGGCGCCGTCGCCGACCGCGACGGTCTGCTCCATCGGCACTCCGTACTGGCTGGCGAAGTCCCGAAGCGCCCTGGCCTTACCGGGCCGATCGACGATCGGCCCGACCACCCGGCCGGTGAGCATGCCGTCGACGATCTCCAACTCGTTGGAGGCGACGAAATCCAGCATCAACTCGCGGGCTAGCGGTTCGATGATCCGCCGGAAGCCGCCGGAGACCACGCCGCAGCGAAAACCCAGCCGGCGCAGGGTGCGGATCGTGGTCCGGGCACCGGGCATCAGTTCGAGCTGGTCGGCGACGTCATCGATCACCGTCGCGGGCAGGCCCGCCAGGGTGGCTACCCGCTGCTGCAGCGACTCCGCGAAGTCCAGCTCGCCGCGCATCGCGGCCTCGGTGATCGCCGCGACCTGTCCCTGGGCGCCCGCGCGGGCCGCCAACATCTCAATGACCTCGCCTTGGACCAGCGTGGAGTCGACGTCGAAGACGATCAGACGTTTGGTTCGCCAAGCCAAGCCGTAGTCCTCGACGGCAACATCGACATGCTCTTCTACGGCCACCTTGGTCAGGGCGATCTGCAGCGGATCGCCAACGCCGGGCGGCACCGAAACCCGCAACTCCAGGCCGGTTACCGGATAGTCGGAAATGCCCCGGATGAAGTCGATGTTGACGCCCATGGCGGCCACCTCCCTGGCCACCGCGCTGAACGCTCCAGCGGTAATCGGCCTACCCAGCACGAAAATTGTGTGGGTCGACGGGTCCCGGATGATCGGCAGGTCCGCGCTGCGCTCGATCGTGACGTCGAGACCCACCCCGTGGATGGCCGCCTCGACGCCGTCCCGCAACGGGGTACCGTCGGCAACCTCCTGTGTGCAGGACACCAACACACCCAGCGTGAGCCGGCCCCGGATCACCACCTGTTCGACGTTGAGAAGCTCGACTCCGTGCTGCGCGAGCACCTCGAACAGCGCGGACGTCACGCCGGGCTGATCCATGCCGGTGACCGTGATCAGCACCGAAACCTTGGGTGGCCTGCTCACCCTCAGGTGCCGCCCAACCGGTACGGCTCCATCAGCTCGCGGTCACCTTGGCGGGCTCGGCGGGATGGCGCCCGACATGGGCCTCGGCGCGAAGCCTTTCCACCATGTGCGGGTAATGCAGTTCGAACGCCGGACGCTCCGAGCGGATACGGGGCAGCTCGGTGAAGTTGTGCCGCGGCGGCGGGCAACTGGTCGCCCACTCCAGCGAATTGCCATACCCCCACGGGTCGTCGACGGTTACCACCTCGCCGTAGCGCCAGCTCTTGAAGACGTTCCACACGAACGGGAACATCGACGCACCCAGAATGAACGCGCCGATCGTCGAGACGACGTTCAGCGCCTGGAAGCCGTCGGTGGGCAGGTAGTCGGCATAGCGGCGGGGCATGCCCTCGTCACCCAGCCAGTGCTGCACCAAAAACGTGGTGTGGAAACCGATGAACGTCAACCAGAAGTGCAGCTTGCCCAGCCGCTCGTCGAGCAACCGACCGGTCATCTTCGGGAACCAGAAGTAGATACCGGCGAACGTGGCGAACACGATCGTGCCAAACAGCACGTAGTGGAAGTGCGCGACCACGAAATAGCTATCGGTCACGTGGAAGTCCAGCGGCGGGCTGGCCAGCAGCACACCGGTGAGTCCGCCCAGCAGGAAGGTGACCATGAAGCCGACCGAAAACAGCATCGGCGTTTCAAAGGTCAATTGGCCCTTCCACATGGTGCCGACCCAGTTGAAGAACTTGATCCCGGTCGGTACCGCGATCAGGTAGGTCATGAAGGAGAAGAATGGCAGCAGTACGGCGCCGGTAGCGAACATGTGGTGCGCCCACACCGCGACCGACAACGCGGCGATCGACAGGGTCGCATAGACCAGCGTGGTGTAACCGAAGATCGGCTTGCGGGAAAACACCGGGAAGATCTCCGAGACGATCCCGAAGAACGGCAGCGCGATGATGTAGACCTCGGGGTGACCGAAGAACCAGAACAGGTGCTGCCACAACAGGACTCCGCCGTTGGCGGCGTCGTAGATGTGGGCCCCCAGGTGCCGGTCGGCGGCCAGCCCGAACAGCGCCGCGGTGAGCAGCGGGAAGGCGATCAACACCAGGATGGACGTCACCAGGATGTTCCAGGTGAAGATCGGCATCCTAAACATCGTCATCCCGGGTGCGCGCATACACACCACGGTGGTGATCATGTTGACCGCACCGAGGATGGTGCCCAGACCCGCGACGATCAAACCCATGATCCACAGGTCGCCGCCGGCACCGGGCGAGTGGATGGCGTCGGTCAACGGGGTGTAGGCGGTCCACCCGAAGTCGGCGGCCCCGCCCGGCGTGATGAAACCGGCCGCCCCCATCGTGGCTCCGAACAGGAACAGCCAGAACGAGAAGGCATTCAGCCGGGGGAAGGCCACGTCGGGTGCGCCGATCTGCAGCGGCATCACCAAGTTGGCGAAGCCGAACACGATCGGGGTGGCGTAGAACAGCAGCATGATCGTGCCGTGCATGGTGAACAGCTGGTTGAACTGCTCATTCGACAAGAACTGCAGCCCGGGTGCGGCCAGCTCGGTACGCATTAACAGCGCCAGCAGGCCACCGATGAAGAAGAAGCTGATGCACGCGACGCAGTACATGATGCCGATCAACTTGTGATCGGTGGTGGTGATCAGCTTGTAGACGAGGTTCCCTTTAGGACCGGTACGCGCCGGATACGGACGGATGGCCTCAAGTTGTCCCACCGGGGGCGCTTCGGCTGTCAACGCACTCCTCCAAACATCCAGCCCCGTCGGGGCCCAAAACCCAGTCCCAAAACCAGTATTGAGAGGCATCTTAGCCCGCGATCAGGCCGGCGGCAGGTCTGGTCCTACAAACCGTCGTAAATGCCTGACCGTCGCCGGTGGCCGTCGCGGACCATCGCTTTCGGCCCGCTCGCATCGGGGTCGACGGCTGGCCGGGTGTTACCGTCGAACGCGTGCTGTTCGGCGGGATGCGACCCACTGTTGCAATCGCCGCAGTGGCAGCCGTGCTCGCGACGTGCAGCGGTTGCGGTTCCGATCCGCCGTCGCGCACCGCGTCGCGATCGGTGGTCACCCCGACCACCCAGATCGCCGGGGCCGGGGTGCTCGGAAACGACAGAAAGCCGGATCAGTCGTGCGCGCCTGAGGCGGCCGCTGCCGATCCGGGACCCGCGACCCGGCCGGTGCACAACGCGGGCGGAGTCAGCCCGGACGTGGTCCAGGTGCCGGCGGAGGCGCAGCGCGTCGTGGTGCTCTCCGGCGACCAGCTCGACGCACTGTGCGCGCTGGGCCTGCAATCTCGGGTGGTCGCCGCCGCACTGCCGGACGGTTCCGCGAGTCAACCTTCCTACCTGGGTAAGACCGTGCACGGCCTGCCCGGTGTCGGTACTCGCAGCTCCCCTGATCTGGGCGCGATCGCGGCCGCTCACCCGGATCTGATCCTGGGATCGCAAGGTTTGACACCGAAGTTGTATCCGCAATTGGCGGCGATCGCCCCGACGGTGTTCACCGCGGCGCCCGGCGCGGCCTGGGAGGACAACCTGCGTGGTGTCGGCGCCGCGACGGCCCGTAGCGCCGCGGCCGACGCGCTGATCACCGGGTTCGCCCAACGCGCCACCCAGGTCGGCACCAAGCATGACGCGCCCCACTTCCAGGCGTCGATCGTCCGGCTGACCACCAACACCATGCAGGTATACGGGGCCAACAACTTCCCGGCCAGCGTGCTGCGAGCGGTGGGAGTGGCCCGGCCGGCGTCTCAGCGGTTCACCGACAAGCCCTACATCGAGATCGGTATCACCGACGCCGACCTGGCGAAATCACCGAACCTCTCGGCCGCCGACGCCGACATCGTCTACGTGTCGTGCGCGTCCGAAGCGGCCACGCAGCGTGCGGCCGTCGTCTTGGACAGCGACTCGTGGCGCAAGCTGTCCGCCAACCGCGACAACCGGGTCTTCATGGTCAACGACGAGGTGTGGCAAACCGGCGAGGGCATCGTCGCGGCCCGCGGCATCGTCGACGACCTGCGCTGGGTCAACGCACCGATCAACTAGTCGAGCGCAGCGCTAGGCTTTGGGATACCACAGCTAAAAAGTTAACCAAAGAAACGAAGAAGGTTGCCATGAGCACTGTTGCCGCATACGCCGCCACGTCGGCGACCGAACCACTAACCAAGATCACGATCCCCCGTCGCGACCCGGGCCCGCACGACGTGGCGATGGACATCAAGTTCGCCGGAATCTGTCACTCCGACATCCATACCGTCAAAGCCGAATGGGGCCAACCGAATTACCCTGTGGTCCCCGGCCACGAGATCGCCGGCGTGGTCACCGCCGTGGGCTCTGAGGTGACCAAGTATCAGGAGGGCGACCGCGTCGGGGTGGGCTGTTTCGTGGACTCCTGCCGGGATTGCAGCAGCTGCACACGCGGCATCGAGCAGTACTGCAAACCGGGCGCGACGTTCACCTACAACTCGATCGGCAAAGACGGCCAGCCGACGTACGGCGGCTACAGCGAAGCGATCGTCGTCGACGAAAGCTACGTGTTGCGCATACCCGACGCGCTGCCGCTGGACGCGGCGGCGCCGCTGCTGTGCGCGGGCGTCACGCTCTACTCGCCGCTGCGGCACTGGGACGCGGGACCTGGCAAGCGGGTCGCGGTGATCGGCCTGGGCGGGCTCGGACATATGGGCGTCAAGTTGGGCGCGGCACTGGGCGCCGACGTGACGGTGCTGTCCCAGTCGCTCAAGAAGATGGAGGACGGCCTGCGCCTGGGTGCCAGCAGCTACCACGCCACCGCCGACCCCGACACCTTCCGCAAACTGCGCAGCGGCTTCGATCTGATCCTGAATACCGTCTCGGCGAACCTGGATCTCGGCCAGTACCTGAACCTGCTGGACGTGGACGGCACCCTCGTGGAACTGGGCATCCCCGAGCACCCCATGGCGGTGCCGGCAATGGCGTTGGCGCAGATGCGACGCAGCCTGTCCGGGTCCAACATCGGCGGGATCGCCGAGACCCAAGAGATGCTGAACTTCTGCGCCGAACACGGCGTGACACCCGAAATCGAGCTCATCGCACCGGATTACATCAACGAAGCGTATGAGCGCGTGCTCGCCAGCGACGTGCGCTACCGCTTCGTCATCGACATCTCAGCCTTGTGAGGCGGCTGCGTGGCCCCCTTCGGATTCGGCCTCGCTGACTTCGACGCCGGCTAACGGCCATCCCGCGGCGGCCAGGATGCCCGCCACCCGTTGGACGTTCTCCGGTCCGGCGTCGTGGTGGGTCACCTCGGAGATGAACTCGGCGATCTCGTCAGTGTTGATCACGCCGTCGGCGATGGCCGGCGAACCCTTCTCGGTGAGGTGGCGCACCACCTCCCTGACCTGCTCCTCGGTCAATGGGGTGCTGCGCAACAGCGACAGCAGCGCCACTCGGTCCGGCCCGGGGACGCCGTCGGGGTAGCCGACCTGCAGCCAGCTCAGCACTGATCGCAAGAAATGGGGGTGCGAGAAAGTTTTCGTCACCCCACCAGTTTCGCGGCAGGCGGGAAGCCCGCGCCAGTGTGAAGTTGTGGTATCCCCACAATTCATAGGCCGTTCACGGCCTGAACACGTGGTGCTAGAAGTCCCAGTCGTCGTCCTGCGTGACGACCGCCTTGCCGATCACGTAGCTGGATCCGGAGCCGGAGAAGAAGTCGTGGTTCTCGTCGGCGTTGGGTGATAGCGCCGACAGGATCGCGGGGTTCACGTCGGTCTCGTCGCGGGGGAACAGCGCCTCATAGCCGAGATTCATCAGCGCCTTGTTCGCGTTGTAGCGCAGGAATTTCTTGACGTCCTCGGTCAGTCCGACCTCGTCGTAAAGATCCTGGGTGTACTCGACCTCGTTGTCGTACAGCTCGAAAAGCAGTTCGTAGGTGTAGTCCTTGAGTTCGGTGCGCTTGGCGTCGTCGACCAGCGCCAGGCCGCGCTGGAACTTGTAGCCGATGTAGTAGCCGTGCACGGCCTCGTCGCGGATGATCAGCCGGATCATGTCGGCGGTGTTGGTCAGCTTGGCCCGGCTCGACCAGTACATCGGCAGGTAGAAACCCGAGTAGAACAGGAAGCTCTCCAGCAGCGTGGAGGCCACCTTGCGCTTGAGTGGTTCGTCGCCGCGGTAGTACTCGAGCACGATCTCGGCCTTGCGCTGCAGGTTGGGGTTCTCCTCCGACCAGCGGAACGCGTCGTCGATCTCGGCCGTGGAGCACAGCGTGGAAAAGATCTGGCTGTAGCTCTTGGCGTGCACCGACTCCATGAACGCGATGTTGGTGTACACCGCTTCCTCATGCGGGGTCAGCGCGTCGGGGATCAGGCTGACCGCACCCACGGTGCCCTGAATGGTGTCCAGCATGGTCAGACCGGTGAAGACCCGCATGGTGAGTTGCTTCTCGCCGGCGGTAAGGGTGCCCCACGACGGGATGTCGTTGGACACCGGCACCTTCTCGGGCAGCCAGAAGTTTCCGGTCAGCCGATCCCAGACCTCGGCATCCTTCTCATCGTGCAGCCGGTTCCAGTTGATCGCTGAGACACGGTCGATCAGCTTCGCATTACCACTCACCAGAACCCCACTTCACCCGGACAATAGGCTGCCTTATTCGACCTCAAACACTACCCCTAGCGGCCGACAAGCCGGTGCAACACAAGGGGTTGTGGTTTGCGTGTCGTGGATCCGGGTGACCTAGTTCGTCGCAGCAACCGGCTCGCGGTCGTGCGACGAGTCCTTGCCGACCCCGAAGAACCGGTACTCCGCGGGGTTGACCGAGCGGGTGGCCAACCAGTACTGCCAGGTGTAGCCGCTCCACAGCACCGTGTTCTTGCCGTGCTCGTCGAGATACCAGCTGCTGCAGCCGCCGGTGCTCCACACCGAGTGAGCCAGCTTGCGTTGCAGCTCCTCGTTGAATCGGTCCTGCGCCGCGCGGGTGGGAGCCAGCGCCTGCGCACCCATCCGGTCACACTTGGCGATCGCGTCCGCCACATAGTGGATCTGGGATTCGATCATGAACACCACCGAGTTGTGTCCCAGGCCGGTGTTGGGGCCCAGCAGGAAGAACAGGTTGGGTACGTCGGCGACGGTGATCCCGCGATGAGCACCGATACCCTCGCGGTTCCAACGGTCGACCAGGTCTTCGCCCTGCTGCCCTTTGATCTGCACGTAGGTATAGGAGTCGGTGACGTGGAAGCCAGTCGCGTACACAATCACGTCCGCTTCGCGCACGGCCTCACGGCCGGTGCCGTCGGTGGTGACGATCCCGTCGCGCGTGATGCGGGTGATGGGCTCGGTGATCACGTCGGTTTTCGGGTCCGCCACGGCCGGGTAGTAGGTGGAGGAGTTCAGGATGCGTTTGCAGCCGATGCGATACCGCGGGATCAGCTTGCGACGCAGCGCGCGATCCTTCACCGAGCGGCGAATGTTCCACTTCGCATAGGCCTCGATGACCTTCAGCAGGTTGGGCCGCTTGGTCATGCCGTAGGCCAGCACCTCTTGCGCCCAATAGATGGCGAGGCGCAGCAGTGCCCGTAGTCCTGGGACGTTCTCCAATGCCCGGCGCAACGCCACCGGGAGCTGTTCGTTGGTGCGTGGGACCACCCACGGCGGCGTGCGTTGGTAGAGCTGCAGTTCGGCGACCTGCCCGATGATCTCCGGCACGATCTGGATTGCGCTGGCGCCGGTCCCGATGATCGCCACCCGCTTGCCGGTCAGGTCGACGCTGTGGTCCCACTGCGCGGAATGGAAAGCGGCACCGGAAAATTCGTCCCGGCCATCGATGTCGGGGAAGGCCGGGATGTGCAACGCGCCCGCCCCCGAGACCAGGAACTGCGCGACGTATTCGCGACCATCGGTGGTGAACACGTGCCACCGGCATTCGTCATCGTCCCAGTAGCCGCGATCGACCAGGGAATTGAACTTGATATAGCGGCGCAGCCCGTACTTCTCGGTGACCCCTTTGAGGTAGTCCCAGATCTCGGGCTGATAGGAGAACAGATGCTTCCAGTCCGGCTTGGGTTCGAACGAGAACGAGTACAGATGCGACGGGATGTCGCAGGCGCAGCCGGGGTAGCTGTTGTCGCGCCAGGTGCCGCCGACGTCGTCGGCTTTCTCCAGGATCACGAAGTCAACACCCTGCCGCTGCAGCGCGATGGCCATCCCCAGACCGGAGAATCCGGTCCCGATGATGACGGCGCGGGTATGTGTCGGCGGCTTGCCGGCCTGACCGTTCTCGGCTGCTGTGGTAGCCGGGGTCACGACATTGGTCATGTTGAATGGGTCTTTCCTGTTGTGGTCCGTATTAGCTGGCGCATCCATGGCGGTGGGCGCCCAACTCACGCAAATACCCAGTACCCAGGGTATCGGATATGACGAGTGTTATCGATCACCGCAACGATGTCAACGGCGACTCAGCGCACTGCCGGGTTGCTGGGTACCGCCTCTTGGATCGGTTGGTCTGGATCCATAGCGATGCCGAGCAGCTCGGCGGTGCCGACGATCACTCCCATCATGATCGTCGTCAAATGCGCAACGAACTGGTCACGCGACATGCGGCGTGGGCTGTCCGGCTCGGGACCCAACCACCATTCGGTGGCTGATGCCGCCGCCCCGAAGGCGGCGAATGCGGCAAGTTCGATCGCCGCGCCGTTCAAGTCCATCTCGCGCAGCTCGTTGTTGAACATCTCAGCAAAGGTCAGGGTGATCTCTCGGCCCTCGTTGAGGGTGCGGACCGTCGCCTCGGACTGCTTTGCGGAGCGGCCCTGAATAAAGACCCGCAGCACATTGGGATGCTGGTCGACGAGGTTGACGTACTCCTCGACGCTGCGCCGGATAACCTCGCGGGCCGAGTCGGTGGCGAGGTTGATCGACGGGAAGATCGCCGCCCACAACATGTCGCGCAGACGTTCCCCGATCGCAATGAACAGGTCGGACTTGTCGGTGAAATGCCGGTAGATCTTCGGCTTGGCGGTGCCGGCCTCTTCGGCGATCTCCCGCACACTTAGCTCAGGCCCCAGGCGGTCGATGGCGCGGAAGGCGGCTTCGACGATCTCGTTGCGCACCTTCTTGCGGTGTTCGCGCCAACGTTCGCTGCGCGCGTCAACTTTCACCCCGGGCTTCACGCTCGGGTGGGCTCGCGGGATTCTCACCACGTCAAGCACCATACCGCGTTGCCGCCGCTGACCAGCCTAGACTGTCCTCACCGAGCGGGAATTTCACGACGCGACCCGCCGGGCGGGCGTCGTGAGATGCACGCCCGGCGCTTGATCTACAGCATGCAGGACACACAGCCCTCGACTTCGGTGCCTTCCAGCGCCATCTGGCGCAGCCGGATGTAGTACAGGGTCTTGATCCCCTTGCGCCAGGCGTAGATCTGCGCCTTGTTCACGTCACGGGTGGTGGCGGTGTCCTTGAAGAACAGCGTCAGCGAAAGCCCTTGATCCACATGCTGAGTGGCCGCGGCGTAGGTGTCGATGATCTTCTCGTAGCCGATCTCGTAGGCGTCGGAGTAGTACTCCAGGTTGTCGTTGGTCATGTAGGGCGCCGGGTAGTAAACCCGTCCGATCTTGCCTTCCTTGCGGATCTCGACCTTCGACACGATGGGGTGGATCGACGACGTCGAATGGTTGATGTAGGAGATCGACCCGGTCGGCGGCACCGCCTGCAGGTTCTGGTTGTAGATGCCGTGCACCTGCACCGATTCCTTGAGCCGCCGCCAGTCGTCCTGCGTCGGGATGCGGATCCCCGCATCGGCGAAAAGCCGACGTACCTTCTCGGTCTTCGGCTCCCAAATCTGCTCGGTGTACTTGTCGAAGAACTCCCCCGACGCGTACTTGGAGCGCTCGAAACCAACGAACCGGGTGCCTCTCTCTATCGAAATGCGGTTCGACGCCCGCAATGCGTGGTAGAGCACGGTATAGAAGTAGATGTTGGTGAAGTCGATGCCCTCTTCGGAACCGTAGAAGACGCTTTCACGAGCCAGATAGCCGTGCAGGTTCATCTGCCCCAGCCCGATCGCGTGAGAGTCGTTGTTGCCCTGCTCGATCGAGGGCACCGACTTGATCTGGGTCTGGTCGCTCACTGCGGTCAGCGCGCGGATCGCCACCTCGATCGTCTGGGCGAAGTCCGGCGAGTCCATCGTCTTGGCGATGTTCAGCGACCCCAGGTTGCACGAAATGTCTTTGCCCACTTTGGCATACGACAAATCGTCGTTGTATAACGACGGCGTGGAGACCTGCAGGATCTCCGAGCAGAGGTTCGAGTGCGTGATCTTGCCTTCAATGGGATTGGCCCGGTTCACCGTGTCCTCGAACATGATGTAGGGATAGCCGGACTCGAACTGCAACTCGGCCAACGTCTGGAAGAACTCGCGCGCCTTGATCTTGGTCTTGCGGATGCGGGCATCGTCGACCATCTCGTAGTACTTCTCGGTCACCGAGATATCGGCGAACGCCACACCGTAAACCCGTTCAACATCGTAGGGCGAGAACAGATACATGTCGTCGTTACGCTTGGCCAGCTCGAAGGTGATGTCGGGGAGCACCACCCCCAGGCTCAGCGTCTTGATCCGGATCTTCTCGTCGGCGTTCTCCCGCTTGGTGTCCAGGAAGCGGTAGATGTCGGGGTGATGGGCGTTCAGGTATACCGCACCGGCGCCCTGGCGCGCACCCAGCTGGTTGGCGTAGGAGAACGAGTCCTCGAGCAGCTTCATGATCGGGATGACACCCGACGACTGGTTCTCGATGTTCTTGATTGGCGCCCCGTGCTCGCGAATGTTGCTCAGCAGCAACGCAACTCCCCCGCCACGCTTGGACAGCTGCAGCGCGGAGTTGATCGATCGCCCGATCGACTCCATGTTGTCCTCAATGCGCAGCAAAAAGCAGCTCACCGGCTCGCCGCGCTGCTTCTTTCCCGAGTTCAAAAACGTCGGAGTGGCCGGCTGGAAC
This sequence comes from Mycobacterium decipiens, assembly GCF_963853665.1. Lineage (NCBI taxonomy): Bacteria > Bacillati > Actinomycetota > Actinomycetes > Mycobacteriales > Mycobacteriaceae > Mycobacterium > Mycobacterium decipiens. Next base: position 1,490,391 of record NZ_OY970459.1, on the reverse strand, counting down.
CGGCCGTCGATGATCTCGTCGACCAGCTTCTCCGCCAGTGCGGTGTCGCCCGCGGCCAGGGTAAGCGCCACCATCACGACCCGGTCTTCGAAGCGCTCCAGATACCGCTTGCCGTCGAAAGTCTTCAGCGTGTAGGAGGTGTAGTACTTGAACGCGCCCAAAAACGTCGGAAAGCGGAACTTCTTGGCGTAGGCACGGTCGGTCAGCGTCTTGACGAAGTTGCGCGAATACTGATCGAGAACCTCACGCTCGTAGTAATTTTCGCGGATCAGGTAGTCGAGCTTCTCGTCCTGATTGTGAAAGAAGACCGTGTTCTGGTTGACGTGCTGCAGGAAGTACTGGTGGGCGGCTTCCCGATCCTTGTCGAACTGGATCTTGCCGTCCGCGTCGTACAGGTTCAGCATCGCGTTCAGCGCGTGATAGTCCGTTTCGTCCGGCAACACGTTCGCGCCGGAGGCTACAGGCTCTGCAATGACGGTTGGTGGCACGTCTGTTCCTTCCAGAATTCAGCGAGACCGACGCGGACGGCGGCGACGTCGTCCTCGGTACCCATCAGTTCGAAGCGGTAGAGGTAGGGAACGCCGCACTTGCGGGCGACGACGTCGCCGGCGTAGCAGAACTCCGCACCGAAGTTGGTGTTGCCGGCCGCGATGACCCCGCGCAGCAACTCTCGATTGTGGTCGTTATTCAAAAAGGCGATGACCTGTTTGGGGACATATCCGCCGGCATTGACATCCGGAGTTGCCCGGCCGCCACCGTAGGTGGGCAGTATCAATACGTACGGGACGTCGACCTCGATCCGGCCATGCAAGGGTATCCGTGTGGCGGGAACACCCAGCTTCTGCACGAAGCGGTGGGTGTTCTCCGACACGGAAGAGAAATAGACCAGGCTGCGCCCCCTGACATCCATGGCACCGCAACCTCCTTACCTACGTCTGCCGCGCTACGCGCTCAGCGCCGAGCCGGCGAGCGCCTTGATCCGATCGGGCCGGAAGCCCGACCAATGGTCGCTTCCGGCGACCACCACGGGTGCCTGTAGATAACCCAATGCCATCACGTAGTCCCGCGCTTCGGAATCCAGGCTGATATCGACCTTCTGGTAGGTGATGCCCTGCTTGTCCAGCGCCTTGGACGTGGCGCTGCACTGCACGCATGCGGGCTTGGTATAGACGGTGATGGTCATGGGCGTACCGCTCCTTTGCGGAATTCGGGAATCTTTTACAGAATCTGGCAACGGCTCAGGTGGTGCATCTTCGATAGGTTCCGCGTCCCAACAAGGCCCCAGATTCCCGTCACACGGCCACCAGGTCCGTCGATCTGGTGATGCCGATGCCGGGAAATTCATCGGGCCCCATGAATCTGATGGGAGCTGGTGAACCTGGGATCTGCCGGCCCCCGAAACACTACACCTAGGGGGTGACAAGGAGAAGAGATACAAGATGTTCTGAATCACATTTTTGAAATTCCCTGGTCGCACCCCTGTCGACGGCGCCATCTCGGCGTGTCGCAGATCACACCATGCCGCCGCCGCCCTACCCACTCGCCCGGTATATCACCGACCACCGACACCTCGGCCTGAGCAACCCGGCGGCCCACTACCAGCAAAGTTGCTCTTCAACGGCGACCCAGGGCGACGGGGTCAGCTGACCTCGGCGGCGAGCTTGCCGACGACGTCACGAACGTTCGCCGCAAGCTCGGCGTCGTCCGCGGGCGGTTTGTCCAGGGTTTGGAACGGCACCGAGAGCTTGATCGCGTCGACCACGCGGGTGCCGGCGATTCCGAAGGACTTGCGGGTCTCGTCGTGCGCCCACACCCCGCCGTAGCGGCCCGCGGCCCCGCCGATAACGGCCAACGGCTTATCCTTCAACGCGCCGTTGCCAAACGGCCTGGACAGCCAGTCGATCGCGTTCTTGATCACCGCGGGAATGCTGCCGTTGTACTCCGGCGTGACGACCAAGGTGGCGTGCGCGTCAGCCGCGGCCTCCCGCAACGCGGTCACCGATGCCGGCACGCGGATAGCCGTGTCGATGTCTTCGTTGTAGAACGGCAGGTCAGCTAGCCCCTCAAACACGGCCACGGTGACACCGTCCGGCGCGACCGTCGCGGCCAGCTCAGCGATCTGGCGATTGAGTGACGCCGCACGCAGGCTGCCCACCAACGCCAAGACTTTGATGTCGGACTTGCCATCTGACACTGCTGAGTTCCCTTCGATCGTTGGTCAACATCCTCCCACGAGCCAACCGGACCATGGTCCGATTTATTTCCGATCACGTTACAGTTCAGGGGTGGGCGGGGTCGAGCGGTTGAGTGACTTGCCGGTGTCCGCTAGACAAGAGCGCGGCGACGCGGCACGCAATCGCGCACTGCTATTGGCGGCGGCGCGCCGGCTGGTCACCCGACGCGGCGCGGACGCGATCACCATGGACGACGTCGCCGCGGCCGCCGGCGTCGGCAAAGGCACCCTGTTTCGCCGCTTCGGCAGCCGAGCCGGCCTGATGATGGTGCTCCTCGATGAGGACGAACGAGCCAGCCAGCAGGCTTTCCTGTTCGGTCCGCCGCCACTGGGCCCGGAGGCGCCGCCGCTGGATCGCGTGATCGCGTTCGGCCGGGAGCGGATGCGCTTCGTTCGTGCCCATCACGTGCTGCTGTCGCAAGCCAACCGAGATCCGCAGACCCGGCACAGCGCGGCGACATCGGTGCACCGCACCCATGTGCGGATGCTGCTCGCCTCGGCGCAGACCACCGGCGACCTGGATGCCCAGACGGACGCCCTGCTAGCGCTGCTCGATGCCGACTATGTCGAGCACCAACTCAATACCGGCGGCCACACCCTGCAAAGCTTGGGCGACGCATGGGAGAGCCTGGCGCGAAAACTGTGCGGACGGTGATCACCCACCATGCCGGTACCAGCACCGCAATGGATCCTGCACGTAGACCTCGACCAGTTTTTGGCGTCGGTCGAACTACGCCGCCACCCCGAACTGGGCGGTCTGCCGGTCATCGTCGGCGGCAGTGGCGATCCGACCGAACCGCGAAAGGTCGTCACCTGCGCGTCATACGAGGCCCGCGAGTTCGGCGTGCGCGCGGGCATGCCGCTACGCATCGCCGCCCGACGATGCCCCGACGCCACATTCTTGCCGTCGGACCCAGCCGCCTACGACGCGGCGTCCGACGAGGTGATGGGGTTGTTGCGCGACCAGGGATACCCGGTCGAGGTGTGGGGTTGGGACGAGGCCTACCTCGGGCTGGCGGCCGGGCCTGCCGACCATCCCGTCGATCCCATCAAAGTCGCCGAAGAGCTCCGCAACCTCATACTGTCGCGAACCGGGCTGTCTTGCTCGATAGGTATCAGCGACAATAAGCAGCGCGCCAAGGTCGCCACCGGCTTCGCCAAACCAGCGGGCGTCTATCAACTCACCAATGCCAACTGGATGCCCACGATGGGTGACCGTAGGGTCGACGCGCTGTGGGGCGTGGGGCCTAAGACTGCGAAAAGGCTTGCAAACCTTCAGATCAACACCGTCTACCAACTTGCGCACGCCGATTCCGAGCAATTGATATCGACGTTCGGTCCGCGAACCGCGCTGTGGCTGCTGCTGCTCGCCAGGGGCGGAGGCGATGCCGAAGTCAGCGTCGAACCTTGGGTTCCACGCTCGCGCAGCCACGTCGTGACCTTTCCACGCGACCTGACCTCCCGATCCGAAATGAACTCGGCGGTAACGGAATTGGCTCAACAAACGCTGGACGACGTGGTGGCTTCGTCACGAATCGTCACCCGAGTGGCGGTCACCGTGCGCACCGCGACGTTCTATACCCGCACCAAAATCCGAAAGCTGGAAGCTCCCAGTACCGACCCCGATGTCATCACTGCCGCCGCCCTGCACGTCCTTGACCTTTTCGAGCTGGATCGGCCCGTCCGGCTGCTGGGGGTGCGGCTGGAGCTGGCACCGAGTCCTAAGCGCACCGACCGCTAGGGCCCGGGCCGAAGCGCGCGCGTGAAGAAAACGTTGACCCGCCGCATCACCAGGGTGTATGGCCACCACGCAAACCGCTTGAACGCGTACAGCGCCCGGATGTCAGCCGACGTGTAGATCAGGTATCTGTTTTTTGCGACCCCGGCCAGAATTTTCTCGGCCGCTATTTCCGGGGACACGGCGTGACCGCTGAACCGGTCGACCCAGCGGTTGACCCTCGGGTCGTCGCGGTCCACTCCGGCGATCTCGACGGTATTGACCAGCGGGGTCTTGACCGCGCCGGGCACCACGACGGATACCCCGATGCGGTGCCGGGCCAGATCGAAGCGCAGCACCTCAGAAAGTCCCCGCAATCCGTACTTGCTGGCGCTATAGGCGGCATGCCATGGCAAACCGACCAGCCCGGCCGCCGAGGACACATTGACCAGGTGCCCACCCCGGCCGGCCGCAACCATCGGCGGGACGAAGGTCTCGATGACGTGGATTGGCCCCATGAGATTGATCGCGATTATCCTGCTCCACTGATCGTGCGTGAGCTGGTCAACCGTGCCCCAGGCCGACACACCGGCGATGTTCAGTACGACATCCATGCTCGGATGGCTGGCGTGGATGTCAGCCGCGAATGCCGCCACATCCTCATAATCGGAGACATCCAGAACCCGATGCTCGGGCACCTGTGCGCCCAACGCACGGGCGTCGGACACGGTTTGCGCCAATCCATCAAAGTTCCGGTCGGTCAGATAGAGCTCGGCACCTTGCGCGGCAAGGCGCAAGGTGGTCGCGCGGCCGATGCCGCTGGCCGCACCGGTGACAAAGCACCGCTTACCCGCGAAGTACCGCCCGGATCCCTTCGGCGCCATGGCCGTGACGATACCGGCGGTAGCGACATGGCGGCCCCGCTGCGCTGGTTATTCGGCCTTGCCGCCCCAAAGCGCGTTGAGCCACATTTGTTCGAGCACCCGAACCCGGCGCTTTAGGTCACTGTCACGGCCGGCAAGCAAGGGGTCGCCGGTCAGCCCCAACGCGGTGGTGGCCGCCAGGGTGCGAATCAGCGTTGGGAGGTCGTCGCTGATCGGATGGGCGGTTCCGGCCTTCACTTCGGCCTCGATGACACCCACAATCTGGCGCAGCACCACTTCGAACTGCTGATCGAGAATGTCGCGGATCTCAATATCGCTGTGGCGTGCCGCATTACAGGCGTTCATCACCGGGTCGTTGTGCGCGTAGACGGCGGCGGCACTGCCGACCATCCGCTTGGCGAACTGCTCCGGCGACTCACCCGGCTGACGGGGGGCGAAATAGTGCGTGCGTTCTTCTAGTTCTTCAGCCGCCTCGGCCAGGATCTGGGCGAGCACCGCGTACTTGGAATCGAAGTAGAAGTAGAAACCGGAGCGGGCTACCCCGGCCCGGAGACTGATGGTGCTGACCGATAGCTCCGCAAACGGTCGCTCCTGCACCAGTTCACGTACGGCCTGCAGGATCGCTTGTCGTTGTTTGTCACCACGCCGTCGGATCGGCGGCGCACCCTGCTTCTCGTCTGCGGGTTGGCCGTTCACCTTTTGATCACCCCCTGACCTTGCACCACGGCGTCCGAAAACGACAAACTTGACAGCCGTCAAGTTTGCCCGAAGGATAGGTGGCAGTGATGCTGCCACCTATAAGGAGCGTCAATGGCGACGATCAGTCCCCCGGCATATTTGTTCGACCAAGCCAAGCGTCGCTTCACGCCGTCGTTCAACAACTTTCCCGGCATGGGTCTTGTCGAACGCAAGCTGCTGAACACTGAATTCCCGGAGCGGAAGCTGGCCGAGCCGCCGCCGGGCAGTGGGCTGAAGCCGGTCGTTGGTGACGCAGGGCTGCCGATTCTTGGCCACATGATCGAGATGTTGCGCGGCGGACCGGACTATCTGATGTTCCTGTACAAGACCAAGGGTCCGGTCATCTTCGGGGACTCGCCGATTCTGCCGGCCGTTGCGGCGCTAGGCCCGGACGCGGCGCAGATCATCTACTCCAACCGCAACAAGGACTACTCGCAGCAGGGCTGGGTCCCGGTGATCGGACCGTTCTTTCGCCGCGGGCTGATGTTGCTCGACTTCGAAGAGCACATGTTCCATCGGCGGATCATGCAAGAGGCGTTCGTCCGGTCCCGGCTGGTCGGCTATGTGGAGCAGATGGACAAGGTCGTGTCGCAGGTGGTCGCCGACGACTGGGTGATCAACGACGCGCGCTTCCTTCTCTATCCGGCAATGAAGGAGCTCACGCTTGACATCGCCTCGATGGTGTTCATGGGCCACCAGCCCGGCACCGACCACGAGCTGGTCACCAAGGTGAACAAGGCCTTCACGATCACCACCCGTGCCGGCAACGCGGTGATCCGCGCCAGGGTGCCGCCGTTCACCTGGTGGCGAGGACTGCGGGCACGAGAACTGCTGGAGAACTACTTCGCCGCCCGGGTCAAGGAGTGCCGCGGCCAGGAAGGCAACGACCTGCTGACGGTGTTGTGCCAGACCGAAGACGAGGACGGCAACCGGTTCTCCGACGACGACATCGTCAATCACATGATCTTCTTGATGATGGCCGCCCACGACACGTCGACGTCGACGGCCACCACGATGGCCTACCAGCTGGCCGCCCACCCGCAGTGGCAGCAGCGCTGCCGCGACGAATCGGACCGCCTCGGCGACGGCCCGCTGGACATCGAATCGCTGGAGCGGCTGGAGTCGCTGGACCTGGTGATGAACGAGTCGATCCGGTTGACAACACCCGTGCAGTGGGCGATGCGGCAGACGGTGCGTGACACCGAATTGCTGGGCTACTACCTACCCAAGGGCACCAACGTCGTCGCGTATCCCGGGATGAATCATCGCCTACCGGAAATCTGGACGGACCCGCTGAACTTCGACCCGGAACGGTTCACCGAGCCGCGCAATGAGCACAAGCGGCACCGCTACGCGTTCACGCCGTTCGGCGGCGGCGCGCACAAATGCATCGGGATGGTGTTCGGCCAGTTGGAGATCAAGACGATCCTGCACCGGTTGCTGCGCCGCTACCGGCTGCAGCTTTCCCGTCCCGGCTACCAGCCCCGCTGGGACTACAGCGGCATGCCGGTCCCGATGGACGGGATGCCGATCCTGCTGTGCCCCAGATAACGCCCCGCTTCGGCTCGGCGGATTCAGGCGATCAGCCGGTTGGCGCACGCGATCACCGCGCGCAACGCCGACTGGGTGGGATCGGCCGACCAGCCCATCGCCCACTCCGCGCGAAATCCGTTAGTGCCGTATATGAAGGTGGCCGTGCGCCCGCCTGATCGCAACTGATGGAACTTCAGTGTTTCCACCATGATCCCGCGGTCGTGCAGCATCGCGGTTAGCGCGGCGATCGGCCCGCTAGCGGCGGCGGTCGACGTGCTGATGTGATCACCCGCGGCGATCATGGCCCGGAAATTGCGGGCCTGCGGGCCTAATCGCCCGACAGGCCGCTCCGCGTCGGTGCAGGCCCAGTGCCCCAGCCGCACTGGGCCGGCGGTGTGGCCGTAGGTGGCGACGAAGCTCTCCCACGACATCGCGTTGGCCCGCTCGCGCAGACCGCGTGGCAACGCGGCACCGAATTGATCTCCGAACCACGCGTTGGCGATACAGTGGCGCGCCGAGCCGGGGCGCAGTTCCAGATTCGGGGAGGGATCCCGAGCGGGAGTTGTCATTGTGCCCGTCTTCTTTGGTCAGTGGAGCGACCGACGGTAGTAGCTTCCGACCCACAGCGGGGGGTCGGTCTGGATCAGACCCCGCTGCGGGTGCTGGCTACTACGGCACGCTCAAGAAGACGCACGAGCCGTGACATTAGACGCCGTGGATCGGTAGCGCAAGTTCGTTTCGCTTTGGTCAGGACCCACCTTCGCTCATCGAGATCGGGTCCTCGCGCGCAAAGCGCAAAAGGCCTCGGCGCACTGGGCCATGGCGATAGCATCTATTGACGGTGTGGTAAGCACCGACTACGGGTGTGCCCAGCAACGAAAGGCGCAATCGATGAGCGCGACGAATAGCAAGGGAATGCGGGCGTTTCAGACAATGGTCGCGGTACTGGCCGCGGTGTTCGCGGTGCTAGCAGCGGGCTGCGCCACCCAGCACGTGCCGTCGACCCCGCCGGATTTGACAGTGGTTCCCGCGAGCGTCGGTTAGCTCTGCCACCTCGCCGGTGCGTTCCCACGACCTACACATCGGCGTCAACGGCATGGGGCTTGTCCAACGCTGCGAGTCGATGCATCGCTCGCGATCACGGCAATACCGCCAGCACACGCCGGTCATTGCAAAAACAACAACGCAAGACAAATAGGCAAGAAAGGCAGCACCGATGGTCGCGAAACGCAACACAAGGATGCGGGCAGTGCAATTGCTGGGCGCGACAATAGTCGCCGCTTTCGCACTGATAGCGGTGGGCTGCTCTACCCAAATGCCCGCGCCACCCGTCCCGGAGCAGCAGTTAAGGCGGTAGGCCTGGCCTTGGAATGCCGATCGGGTCCAAACGAGGCCGTGCGACTGCGCACCTGGACCGGGTCGCATTCGCCGTCCTCGCCGCACAAAGTGCAAAAAGCCTCGGCGCACTCAGCCATGGCGATAGCATCTATTGACGGTGTGGTAAGCACCGACTACGGGTGCCCAGCAACGAAAGGCGCAATCGATGAGCGCGACGAAAATCAAGGGAATGCGGGCGTTTCAGACAATGGTCGCGGTACTGGCCGCGGTATTCGCGCTGCTAGCAGCGGGCTGCGCCACCGAGTGGATGCCCGACCCGGGGATGCCGCCCCCGCCCCCGCCCCCGGACGGATGCGGCGTCATAACAGAATGCTGACCAGCTACCCGGTCGGACCATGCCACCGATCAAGCCGAACGTATGCCTGGATGGTCGTGCCGCTTGCCGTGGTGTGACTGCGTACCAGATCGGCCATCGCGTTGACCAGAAAGAGTCCGCGGCTGGCGTTGCCGGCAGCGCCCGGCAGCCGGCGTCCGGCCAATGGATCATCGAGGCATCCACCGTCGCGCGCCTCGCAGACCAGATGATCATCGTGCCGCCAAAAGGCCAGCCGGCAGGCGCCACCGGTGTACTGCAAGCTGTTGGTCGCCAGCTCGTTGGCGATCACCTGCAGACTCTCGATGCCATCCCGCGATAGACCAACCCAGCCGGCGTAGTCGACGGCGAACGACCGCGCGGGACGCAGGTCCGCGCTGTTGCGCACCGTATACGTGACGGCGCCCGCATTAGGGGGCAACGGCTGGTTGCACCGCGCCAGCGTGTCCTCCGGCGCGTACTCCGAGTTACGGTAGGCCGAACCGCACTTCCACAACAAGGGATGAGTGTTGCGGGCGGCCGCGAGAACATCCTCCTCCAGCCGGCTTGCGTCATAGAGGCACAACCCGCTCACGCTCTGGTTTGCCAACGCCGTGTTCACCAACGCCTCATGCTGCACGCAGGCCAGACACTCATCCGCGGTGCGCCCGGGCCAGACGAGTTCGCTGACAATCCGCACCCGTCGATCGGGGTACTTCGCGACGAAGGAGCTTTCGATAGCCAGAAACCGACTCGGGTTTCGGCCGACCTCGGTCATGTCGGCCATCCGCAATTCGGCGGTAGACCCCGCGGACGCGTCACGCAAATCCGCAAGCAGCGAAGCCAGCCTGGCGGCGGGTACCGCGACCAGCACCGGTTCGTCCATCGCCAAGCCCTCGACCACGAAGCGCACCACGAAGTCCCGATACTCCCGCTGGGAGTGATAGAACACCGCGGAATGTAGGAAGTCTCGTTGCTCGGTTGCCGTGCTCGTGGTCATCTGCCCGCTCCCGCAATTGGTCACTCCGCCGGCACCGCCACGGGACCGGCCGCGGTTAGTACCCGCATACCCCGTGCCGGCCCCCGATATGCGCACATTGCCCAACATTGATGCCGAATGCGGTGCTTACAGCCACCAGGAAGCGGCGGCGTCCAGATGGCGACGGGTGCGGAAGCGGGCCAGGCTGTCGTCGCCGGAGCCGATCGCCTCGAGGATCCGCGCGTGGGCGTGGTCGACGGCGACGACGTCGCTCCACGTCGGCAGCGCCTGCTCGGTGCTAGACAGGTGCCGGCGGAACAACTCGACGAGTATCCGGAGGAACAGGTCCAGCAGCGCATTGCCGGCCAGTCGCGCCAACCCAACGTGAAACCGAAACTCCTCCACTGCGGCCGTGCGCACATCGTCGGCAGCGTCGTCGAACCTCGGCCGACCCAGCGTGTCGAGGAAGGCCGCCACCTCGGGTTCGCTGCGGCGTTTGACAACCTTTGCGACATTGTCGATCTCGATGGCATCCCGGACGCACCGCAAATCTTCGCGGCTCGGCTTGCGGTACTGCAGGTAAAGCGCGATGGTGTCAATGCTGGCCTGCGCCTGGGGTGTGGTGACGACCAAGCCGCCGCCGGGGCCGCGGCGCATATGCGCGATCGCGTGATACTCGAGCAGCCGCACCGCTTCTCGAAGCACCGCGCGGCTCACTCGATAGCGTTCCAGCAGCGCCGTCTCCGTCCCGAAGACCGACCCGACCTGCCAGCCGCTGGCGGCGATATCGTCGCCGATGGTGGCGGCCAACACCTCAGCGAGCTTGCCGCGAGGCGCGTCGAGGATGAGCCGTTGCGCCCGGCGCGGCTCCCGTCCCCCGCTTCGGGCCGCCGCATCGTCGCGCCGGTGCTGCTGCAGCCAGGCGGTCACCGCCTCAACGTGTCGCTCGGTTAGGGTTTTGGCCCGCGCGGAATCACCCGCGGTGACCGCCGCGACAATATCCGAATGTTCGTTGTGCACTCGGTCGACCGCTTCATCGGCGGAGTCGGTCCGTGATGCGGCGACGTAGCGCCTGGTCAGCCTCATCACGACATCGATAAACAGTTGTAGCACAGGGTTTTTGGACTGCTCCGCGAGCACGACGTGGAACTCCTCGGGCGGTGGCGGCAGACCGGGGCGCCGCTGCTCCTCGGCGCGCAAAACGGCTCGCAACCTTTCGATGCCGGCTTCGTCGATATGCTCCGCGGCCAGGGAGGCCGCCAAGGGCTCGAGCACCAGACGCGCGTTGAGCAGGTCAGCGATCGTGGTGCCCAGATACTCGAGATAGATGACGACGGCGCGGGTTGCGGGCCCGGCGTCGGGCTCACAGATAAACAGCCCACCGTTGGGTCCGCGACGCATTCGGGCCACCTGATGGTGCTCAACCAGGCGAATGGCCTCGCGCAGCACCGATCGACTCACCCCAAAGCGTTGTTGCAGGGCACTCTCCGAACCCAGCGATTCTCCGACCCGCCAGCCGCGGCGGACGATGTCAGCCTCGATGCGGCGGGCAATCTTGGAAGCACGCTTGTCCGCGATCGTGTCCGGCTCGGTGCTCATTGGAGGGACCTCAACATGTAAGCAACATGCATCCCGCGACCGGGCCGCCACCCACGGAGATCACACCGACCTCCGGGCGGTCCGACACTTGCCGCTCCCCCGCTTCACCGCGCAGTTGCAGGCACCCCTCATGTAGCGCCCAATAGCCGTGCATGCGCCCGGCCGAGAGTTGGCCACCGTAGGTATTCAGTGGCAGTTCGCCGTCGCGGGCGATCCGCCCACCACCCTCGACGAACGGGCCGGCCGCGCCGTCATCGCATATTCCGAGGGCTTCCAACCATGCGATGGCAAGGAACGTGAAACCGTCGTACAACTGGGCGAGGTCGAGGTCGGCGGGCTTCAATTCGGTGCGCGACCACATCTGCGCCGCGGCGTCCGACGACGCCATCTTCGGATAGTCATCGCGGTGGAACCAGCCACCGGCACCGTCGGACCCGCCGATCGCCTCCACCGCCACTGCGCGGTGTGGACAGTCGCGCGCGTACTGGGCGCCCGAAACCACCACCGCAATCGATCCGTCAACGGGCACATCGCAATCCAGTAGCCCGAACGGCGTCGACACCAGCCGTGCGCCCAGATAGTCGGCCATCGTCATCGGTTCGCGGTATACCGCAAGGGGATTCAACGCCGCGTTGCGCCGGCCATTGAGGGCCAGCCAGCCTAACTGCTCCTTAGTGGTTCCGTACAACTCCATGTGCCGACGACAGTTCAGCGCCAGCCAGTTGGCAGCAGAATACGCATGTGCCGCAACCAGATCGGTGATGTCGTCCATCGGCCCCACCGGGGGGCGCGGTGCGTCCGGAGGCACTTCCATCATCCGCGCGAGCGGTGGGGCGGGCGCATCCTCTGGTTGCGGCGATATGGGGACCGTGCCGCCCAGCATTTGGATGGTCCGGTAGACCACTACATGCCGGGCGCGTCGCTCGGCGACCGCGCGGCACGCCGACATCACCGGACTCAGCAACCCGCCGCTGGCGAATCCGGCGCCACAGTCCGCGGCGTCGATCTGCAGCGCGCGGTTGACCTCGGCGGCGGGGGTGTCGCCCAGCGTGGCGATGCCGTCGATATCGGCGGGGACCAAGCCGGCGTCATCGATGGCGGCCCGCACCGCCTGCATGGTCAGCGCCAGCCCAGGAATGCCGGTGCGACGGCCGATTCGCGAGATGCCGAGGCCGGACAGGATCGCGCCCTTCTCGAAATACCTCACCCGCACCGTCCGTAGTCCAAACGTGCCGAAACGCACCGAACCAATAGAGTGTACTGTATTAGTTCGTGCCAGCCGAGCCGACAGCCCAGCTGCTCATCGAGCACTGTGATCATTGCGCACGCTGGGTACATCCCCCGGCCGGCGACTGCCCCGGCTGCGGGGGCCCGCTGGTGGCACGGCGGGTGTCCGGACACGGCACGGTGTTCACCTACACGGTCAACTACCACCCATACCACCCCGACGTCCCGACACCCTATGTGATCGCCATCGTCGAACTCAGTGAACAAGGCGGGCTGCGGGTGGCTGCCAATATCATTGACTGCGAACCTGATTCAGTGGCCTGTGGGATGCCGGTCGAGATCCGAGCCGAGAAGGGCAGTGGCGGCGCACCACTATTCGCACCAATCTAGTGGGCGCGAGCAGACGCAGAATCGCCCAAAATCACAGATTTTGATGCGATTCTGCGTCTGCTCGCGCAACCGCTTTAATTGATCAGAGGGTCGCGCGGCATGCCCAGGATCCGCTCGGCAATCTGGTTGCGGGTCACCTCCGAGGTGCCGCCGGCGATCGCCATGCCACGCGCGCCCATCACCAATCGGCCGACGAGGGCGCCGGGTCCGTCCCGCAGCGAGATCTCGGGCCCCAGCAGTGCCGCCGAGATGGCGGCTCCCTCGATCATGTGCTCGGCAAGCTTGAGTTTGGTGACATTGCCCTCCGGACCGGGGCCCGCTCCTTCCACGCTACGAGCGGCGCGGCGCAGGTTCAGCAACCGCAGCGCGCGGTCCTCGGCGAGATATGCGCCGACCCGGATTGGGGCACCCGCCACTGCGCCTGCCCGCTCAGCCACCAGCTTCACCAATGTCGCCGCCATTCCCTCGTAGTACGACCCGCTGCCGCCAATGCTGACCCGTTCGTTGCCCAGCGTCGCCCGAGCCACCGTCCACCCGGAGTTCGGGTCTCCGACGACGTCCTCGTCGGGGACGAACACGTCGTTGAAGAACACCTCGTTGAACTCCGAGCTGCCGGTGATCTGGCGCAGGGGCCGGACCTCGACTCCGGGGGCCTTCATATCGATGATCACCGTGGTGATGCCGGCGTGCTTGGGGGCAGCCGGGTCGGTGCGCACGGTGGCCAGGCCACGCGCGCAATGCTGCGCCATGCTGGTCCACACCTTCTGCCCGTTGATCTTGTATCCCCCGTCCACCCGGGTGGCGCGGGTTTTGACCGAGGCCGCATCAGAACCAGCCTCGGGTTCGGAGAACAGCTGGCACCAGATCTCCTCCTGACGCAGTGCCTTTTCGACGAATCTCTCAATCTGCCAAGCCGTTCCGTGCTGGATCAGGGTCAGGATCACCCACCCGGTGATCGCGTAGTCCGGGCGCTTGATGCCCGCCGCCTGGAACTCTTCCTCGATCACTAGCTGCTCCACCGCGTCGGCGGCACGACCCCACGGCTTCGGCCAGTGCGGCATCACGTAGCCGGTCTCGATCAGCTTCTCGCGCTGTGCATCCTCGTCCAGGGCGGCGATCTCGGCGGCGTCGGAACGAATGCGAGTGCGCAACTGCTCGGCCTCCGCGGGCAGGTCCAGGCTGCTTGCCCGGGTAACACCGGCCGCGGTGCGGTCGAAAACGTCTCGGGCCGGTGCGTCGCCACCGAACAATCCCGCGAGCACCAACGCGCGGCGCAAATGCAGATGCGCGTCGTGCTCCCAGGTGAAGCCAATACCGCCGTGCACCTGAATATTCAGCTCGGCATTGCGCGCATACGCCGGAAACGCCAGCGCCGCCGCAACTGCGGCGGTCAGCCGGAACTGCTCCTCATCCTCTGTTGCCGCGCGCGAGGCGTCCCAGACCGCGACAATCGCCGACTCAGCGGCAACCAACATGTTCGCGCAATGATGTTTCACCGCTTGGAAAGTGGCGATGGTGCGGCCGAACTGCTGGCGCACCTTGGCATAGGCGACCGCGGTGTCGACGCAGTCGGCCGCGCCGCCTACGGCCTCGGCGGCCAGCAACGTTCGCGCGCGGGCCAAGGCCGAGTCGCGCGCACCGGTCAGGATGTCGTCGGCCGTGACCCGCACGTTGTGCAGGAGCACACGTCCGGACCGCCGGGTCGGATCAAAGTTTTTCGGCACCTCAACCGACACGCCCTCGCGGTCGCGTTCCAGCATCAGCACGTCGTCACCGGCGGCGACCAGCAGCAGCTCGGCGAGCTCGGCGCCCAGTACGATTCCCGCCTCACCCTCGGCGACCCCGTCGGTGACCCGCACCTGCCCGTCCAGGCCGACGCCGGCCGTCACGGTTCCGTCGATCAACCCCGGCAGTAGCCGGGCTTTTTGCTCATCGGTGGCCTCATTGGCGATCACCGCAGAAGCGATCACGGTCGGCACGAACGGCCCCGGCGCGACCGCGCGGCCGAGCTCTTCGATCACCACCACGAGTTCGGGCAGCCCGTAACCAGAGCCGCCGTGTTCTTCGTCGATGTGCAGACCGAGCCAGCCCAGCTCGACCAGGTTCTGCCAGAAGGGCGGGCGGGCCTCGGCCGACGCATCGAGCAGTGACCGCGCCGCCCAGCGCGCCTTCTGCGAAGTCAAGAACGCGCGGGCCACCTCGGCGAGTTCACGATGGTCGTCGGTCAGTGCAATACCCATCAGGGCCTCCTCGCGCGCTGCCAGCCCGTACGGTCGCCGGGCCGTTCTCCATAAAGAGTATACTAATTGAGTCGGGCGCGGCCCGGGGGTGGCTACTTGGGCGCGAAGCGCTGTCCCGCGTCCAGCCGCAGGCACTGGCCGTTGAGCATCGGGTTGTCGACAATGGCCGCCACCAGCTTGGCGTACTCAACGGGCCGGCCCATCCGCTTGGGGAACGCCGCATCGCGGGTCAGCGCGGCCGCCATCTCATCGGGCACCATCGCGGTCAGCCCGGTCAGGAAGAGGCTCGGGGCGATTGCCAGCACCCGGATCCCCAGCGACCCGAGGTCGCGTGCCATCGTCAAGCACACGCCCGCGATTCCAGCCTTGGCGGCGGTGTAGGCGACCTGCCCGATCTGACCCTCGAACGCGGCGATCGACGCGGTGTTGATGATGACGCCCCGCTCGCCCGTTGTTTCGGGATCCTCGGGTTCGTTCGTGCTCATGTGCGCCGCGGCCAGCCGACTGATGTTGAACGTGGCAATGAGATTGAGATCCACCACGGATCGGAATGATTCGAGATCGTGGGGACCCGACTTGGTCATCGTCCGCTTGGCGATGCCGCCGCCGGCGGTGGTCACCGCAACGTGTAGACCACCGAGGTGCTCGACCGCGGTCCGCAACGCTTCCTCGGTGCCGGTGAAGTCGGTGACGTCGACCGGATAGAACGCGCCGCCCCCACCACTTAGGCCATCGGCGACGGCCTGGCCGTCGGAACCCTCACGATCGAGCACGGCAACCCGCGCGCCACGTTCGGCCAGCAGTTCGGCGGTGGCACGACCCATCCCCGACGCGCCGCCGATAACGACAACCTTCTTCCCGCCTATCTCCATTCGGACCTCCCGTTGGCAACCTCTACCATCTTTGCTTGCACGCTAGCGCGCCCGTCGCCAACGATGTCGGCGAGCCATGCCAAGCTGAACCGTGCTCCTTCTCGAGGTGGCGACCACGTCTGTGGACGTGGCCGCCACCTCGTCCCGGCTGGCCAAGGTCGCGCGCATCGCCGACCTGTTACGCCGCGCCGCGCCCGATACACGGCTGGTCGCGATCATCGTGTCGTGGCTCTCCGGCGAGCTGCCGCAACGCCATATCGGTGTCGGGTGGGCGGCATTGCGGTCGCTACCGCCGCCCGCGCCGCATCCGGCGCTGACCGTCGCTGGTGTCGATGCGACCTTCTCCCAGATCGGCGCCGCATCGGGCAAAGGGTCTCAGGCGCGGCGCGCCACACTCGTCGCGGAATTGTTCTCCGCCGCAACCGAAGCCGAGCAAACCTTTCTGCTGCGGCTGCTCGGCGGTGAACTGCGCCAGGGCGCACTTGGCGGGATCATGGCCGACGCGGTCGCCCAAGCCGCCGGGCTCCCGGCTGCAGCGGTCCAACGCGCCGCGATGCTGGGCGGCGATCTGCCGGCAGTGGCGGCCGCCGGTCTGTCCGGCGCGACGCTGGACACCTTCACCCTACGGGTAGGCAGGCCGGTCGGGCCGATGCTGGCACAGACCGCGACCAGCGTCACCGATGCCCTCGAACGTCACGGCGGCACAACAATTTTCGAGGCCAAACTAGACGGGGTGCGAGTGCAGATCCACCGTGCAGGCGATCGGGTCCGGATCTACACCCGCAGCCTGGACGACGTGACTGCCCGGCTGCCCGAGGTGGTGGATGCGACGCTGGCACTGCCGGTGCGAGACCTGGTGGCCGACGGTGAGGCCATCGCGCTGCGCCCGGACAATCGGCCGCAGCGATTCCAGGTCACCGCATCACGGTTCGGCCGATCGGTCGATGTTGCCGGGGCCCTTTCGGCCCAGATGGCCGAGCCTCTTTCGGTGTTCTTCTTCGACATTCTGCATCGTGACGGCACCGACTTGCTCGACGCGCCGACCACCGAGCGACTGGATGCCCTGGACGCGCTGGTGCCGGCCCAACACCGGGTGGATCGGTTGGTTACGTCCGATCCAACGGCCGCCGCCGGCTTCCTGGACGCCACGCTGGCCGCCGGCCACGAGGGGGTGATGGCCAAGTCACCGGCCGCGCCCTACCTTGCCGGTCGCCGCGGAGCGGGCTGGCTGAAGGTCAAACCGGTGCACACCCTCGACCTGGTGGTGCTCGCGGTGGAGTGGGGCTCGGGGCGCCGGCGCGGAAAACTCTCCAATATTCACCTGGGCGCGCGGGATCCGGCCAGCGGCGGATTCGTCATGGTGGGCAAAACCTTCAAAGGGATGACCGACGCCATGCTGGACTGGCAGACCATCCGGTTCAGTGAGCTTGCCGTCGGCAGCACCGACGATTATGTCGTCCGGTTGCGACCCGAGCAGGTGGTCGAGGTGGCCATCGACGGGGTGCAGGCCTCGCCGCGCTACCCGGGCGGGCTGGCGCTGCGGTTCGCCCGGGTGGTGCGCTACCGCGACGACAAAGGCCCGGCCGAAGCGGACACCATCGATGCCGTGCGCGCGCTGTACTAATCGGTCGCCAACATTCGAGCTCGCGTAGGGTTTTCGCCGTGCACGAGCGCCTACAAGAGCGCGACGGAGACGTCAGCTATATCCGCACCGACGCCGAGCTGCCACCCGTCGCGATCATCGACCAATCCCCCATCACCCGTCGGCACAAGATCTTCTTTGCGGCCATCGCGGTGGTCGGCGCCATCGCTTGGGCGATCGTCGCGTTCGCCCGCGGAGAGCCGGTCAACGCGGTCTGGATCGTCGTCGCCGCGGGCTGCACCTACATCATCGGGTTCCGGTTCTATGCGCGGCTGATCGAAATGAAGATCGTCCGCCCCCGCGACGATCACGCCACCCCGGCTGAAATCCTCGACGACGGTACCGACTACGTGCCGACCGACCGGCGGGTGGTGTTCGGCCACCACTTCGCCGCGATCGCCGGAGCCGGGCCGCTGGTCGGACCGGTCCTGGCCACCCAGATGGGTTACCTGCCCAGCAGCATCTGGATCGTCGTCGGTGCCGTGCTTGCCGGATGCGTCCAGGACTACCTGGTGTTGTGGATCTCCGCCCGGCGCCGTGGCCGCTCCCTGGGTCAGATGGTTCGCGACGAACTCGGCGCGGCCGCCGGAGTGGCCGCTCTCATCGGCATCCCGGTCATCATCACAATCCTGATCGCGGTACTGGCGCTCGTTGTCGTGCGGGCCCTGGCAAAAAGCCCATGGGGTGTGTTTTCGATCGCCATGACCATCCCCATCGCCCTCTTCATGGGCTGTTACCTGCGGTTCCTGCGCCCCGGACGGGTGTCGGAAGTCTCACTGATCGGGGTGGGGCTGCTGCTGCTCGCCGTTGTCTCCGGTGATTGGGTCGCCCATACGTCCTGGGGCGCGGCGTGGTTCAGCCTGTCTCCGGTGACACTGTGCTGGCTTCTGATCAGCTACGGCTTCGCGGCATCGGTGCTGCCGGTGTGGCTGTTGCTCGCCCCGCGCGACTACCTGTCGACGTTCATGAAGGTCGGCACCATCACGCTGCTGGCGATCGGTGTGTGCGCCGCCCACCCGATCATCGAGGCGCCCGCGATATCGACGTTCGCCGGCCGCGGCGACGGGCCGGTGTTCGCCGGCTCACTGTTTCCATTCCTGTTCATCACCATCGCGTGTGGGGCGCTGTCTGGATTCCACGCGCTCATCTCCTCGGGAACGACGCCGAAGATGCTGGAGAAGGAAGGCCAGATGCGCCTGATCGGCTACGGCGGCATGATCACCGAGTCGTTCGTCGCCGTAATCGCGCTGCTCACCGCGGCGATCCTCGACCAGCACCTGTACTTCACCCTCAACGCGCCGTCGGCGCGTACTCACGACACCGCCGCCACCGCCGCCGCCTATGTCAACGGGCTGGGCTTGACGGGCGACCCGGTGACCCCAGACCAGATCAACCAGGCCGCCGCCAGCGTGGGCGAACAGACGATCGTGTCGCGGACCGGCGGCGCGCCGACGCTGGCGTTCGGCATGTCGGAGATGCTGCAAAGAGTGTTCGGCGGTGCGGGCCTCAAGGCGTTCTGGTACCACTTCGCGATCATGTTCGAGGCGCTGTTCATCCTCACCACCGTCGACGCCGGCACCAGGGCCGCGCGCTTCATGGTCTCCGATGCGCTGGGCAACTTGGGCCCTGCGCTGCGCAGACTGCGGAATCCGAGCTGGCGTCCAGGTGTTTGGGCATGCAGCCTGGTAGTGGTCGCGGCGTGGGGCGGCATCCTGCTGCTCGGTGTGACCGACCCGCTGGGCGGCATCAACACACTTTTTCCTCTGTTCGGCATCGCCAACCAGTTGCTCGCCGGAATCGCTCTGACGGTCATCACCGTCATCGTCATCAAGAAGGGTCGCCTGAAATGGGCTTGGATACCGGGTATTCCGCTGCTGTGGGATCTGGCCGTCACCTTGACCGCGTCGTGGCAGAAGATCTTCTCCGCTGATCCCGCCGTCGGCTACTGGACTCAGCATGCTCAGTACGTGGCAGCCAAACAAGCGGGCAAGACCGTTTTCGGCTCGGCTACCAACGCCGATGAGGTCAATGACGTCATCAGGAATACTTTCGTCCAGGGCACCCTGTCAATCGTCTTTGTGATGGTCGTCGTCATCGTGGTTGTCGCCGGAGCCATGGTTGCGCTCAAGGCAATTCGTGGCAACGGCATACCGTTGACGGAGGATGACCCGGTGCCATCGAGGTTGTTCGCGCCCGCCGGCCTGATTCCAACAGCCGCAGAGCGAAAGCTGCAACGACGATGGGACGCACCGGCTTCGGCTTCCGTCGCGGCGCCCGATCAGCCAGACCACGATCAGACGGATTTGGTGACGCCGACGTAGGACAGCACCACGTCGGATTGATCGGTCACTCGGGTCAGCGTCGCATAGGAGCGGATGAACGACTGCCCCACGCACCCGTCGATCTTGACATGGAAGTCGTTGATCATGACCCAGGGATCCGCACCCCTGAACTGTTTCCTGACCACCGGCACCACGATTATCAGGCCGGGCTTGAGCCCCACGCTGACCACGCCGTTGTATTGCGCCGAAACCAGCGGAAGCAGAACCGGTGGCGCACCGGCCAGTGGTATCTCGGCGCCGATGGTGGGGCTGACCCCGGCGCTATTCGCCGTAATGATGCCGTTGGATGTGCTCATGTCGATTCCGCAGCCGATTTCGTAACCCACCTCGAGGACACCTCGCGGCGTTTCCGGTCCGGCCAGCGAGCCGACGAATGTTCCGCTTGAGAGGTATTCGCGCGAGGACACCGCGGTGGTCAACGGCGGCACAGGAACTTGCCTCTCGTCCTTCGCGCCGAGGGCCAGGATCCAGCCGTCCGGGGTGTTCACCCGCGCCGGTGCGCCGGGGGGCAATAGCCCGTCGCCCGGTGGCGCCGCACCGGGAGGGGGGTCAGCGTCGGGTTCAGCATTTGCCGAGGGCGCCGTCACCGATATGACGAGGCACCAGGCGAGAACCGCAGCACGACGAACGACCGCGGAAATCCGCATCACAGCCCAAACGGTATGCGTTGCCGCACTCGGCTCACGGCTTTCGCCGGTCGCCCCGTTTGAAGTTGTTGTGCGTTCGTAGCTGGTTTGCGACAAGTGCGAGGCAGGGTGTGCCGACCGAGTAGGCTTGAGGTCTGGCAATGACTTCGGGGCAGACGGCTGAACAGGGCGACCAATGAAACGACACAGGTTCGCTGCGGGACTCATTGCCGGTTTGCTGGGCGTGCTGGCCCTGGTGGGTGGCACCGGCGTTGCCCGCGCTGACCCATTAGACCCAGATACCGCACCGCCGATAATCGATGATTTCATTGCGCTCATTCCGGCACTGACGCTGGATCCGCGCGACAGAAACCGCCCACCGACCGACCCGGCTCATGTCGGAATGTATTGCCTCAATCAGTTTGTGCGCTGCCAGATCCACGGGTTCGAACGAACCTATGACACCGGGCCCTGACGTCTCGCCGCGGCCTAGCGGCCTTATTGGCCTGCAGCGCTAGCCCTGCGCCGGGCGTCGATCGAGTAGGTCCCCCCGCCCGCGAAGACCAATAGGAAAAACCCGAAGCAGAAGAGTATCGCCGGGGTTCCGCCGTTGCCACCCGGTGGAGGACCGATCGGCCACAGCGCGTGCGGTTGATGCATCCAGAAGTAGGCGACGGCCATTTCGCCCGAGGCAACGAACGCCGCGGCGCGAGTGTACAACCCCGTTGCGATCAGCAGACCCGTCACCAACTCGATCACCCCGGCATACCAGCCTGGCCAGGATGCGAACTCGACGGGACGCTGCGCGGGCACTGGCCAGCCGAAGAGGAGCATCGAGCCATATCCGGCAAAGAGCAGTCCGTAGACCAATCGGAACAGGCTGAGCACAGCGGGCGCATGCCGGGCCAGGCGGCGGTTGAGATCCTTCATCACAACACAACGCTAAGGCCGACAGCCGCCCGTTCGGCCTGATTTCCTCGCCGCGTTGCGGTGACACTCGCTCATGTACATTTGTACATGTACTTTTGTACACAAAGGAGGCGTCTTGATCTATCTGTACCTCTTGTGCGCGATCTTCGCGGAGGTGGTGGCGACCAGCCTGCTCAAGAGCACGGAAGGCTTCACTCGGCTGTGGCCCACGGTGGGCTGTCTGGTGGGTTATTCCATCGCTTTCGCGCTGCTGGCCCTGTCGATATCGCGCGGCATGCAGACCGACGTGGCCTATGCGCTGTGGTCGGCGATCGGCACGGCCGCCATTGTGCTCATCGCCGTGCTGTTCCTCGGCTCGCCGATATCTGTGACCAAGGTCGTCGGCGTCGGCCTGATTGTCGTCGGCGTGGTCACATTGAATCTGGCCGGCGCCCATTGACCGCACGCTCGGACCGCCGTCCGCGCGACCCCGCAGGTCGCCGGCTAGCGATCGTGGAGGCGGCCGGACGCGTGATCGCCCGCCGAGGCCTCGGTGGGCTGACCCACCGCCGGGTCGCCGCGGAGGCGGATGTACCGGTCGGGTCGACCACCTACTACTTCAGCGACCTCGACGCGCTGCGGGAAGCCGCGCTCGCACATGCGGCGACCGCCTCGGCCGACCTGTTGGAGCAGTGGCGCCGCGACCTCGACAAAGACCCCGACCTGGCCGCCACGCTGGCCCGGCTCACCGCCGTGTACCTGGCCGACCCGGATCGGCACCGCACGCTCAACGAGTTGTACATGGCGGCCACCCATCGACCGGAGTTGCAGCGGCTGGCCCGGCTGTGGCCGGACGGTCTGCTCGCGTTGTTGGAACCGCGTATCGGTCGACGCGCCGCCACCGCCGTCACGGTGTTTTTCGACGGCGCCACGCTGCACGCGCTTGTCACCGGTGCCCCGATGAGCACCGATGAACTCGCCGATGCCATCGCCAGACTGGTTGCGGACGGCCCGCAATAGCGCGATGGGACAATCTACCCATGCGGGACGAACCCTCGACCGAGACCGCAGCGGCTCCGACAACCAGTGTGGAACCTGAAACCGCGAGCAACCAAACCTTCGCCGCGCCCGAGGTTCCGACTGCCTACTCCGATGAGTCAGACGTTGGCGCGGCCGACGAAAGCGAGGAAGCCGAAACCGCGCAAGCCGCCGAATACCAATCCTGGCTCACCGTGTGGGGAAGTGCGGCAGCACTGCTGATGGTCGGTGTCGGGTTGGCGGCGGCCATCGTCTTGGGGCGGTACGCGTTCGCAAACCGGAACACCGACCAGCCCGACGCCGCGACGCCGCCCACCGTGCGGCCCACGGCGACCCGTTCCGCCGTCCCGCCGACGCAGTCGGCGCCCCCCGCTGCGCCGCCGTCCACCTCGCAAAACCCAGAGCGGGATGGCGTCTTTCTTGACAGCCTGCATGATCGCGGCATCGGGTTCACCAACCCCGATGCCGCCGTCTACAACGGCAAGATGGTGTGCACCAATCTCTCTAGCGGCATGACCGTGCAGCAGGTGGTCGAGGCGTTGCGGAATAGCAGCCCGGCACTGGGCGAGAAGACGACCGCCTACGTGACCATCTCGGTTCGGACGTACTGCCCGACGTACGATGCTCTGTTACCGCCGGGATCCTGACTGGGGCCAACGGATCGCCGTGGCGTCGTTGGGTGTCCCGCAAGGCCCCGCCAGCACAGAAAGGTGGCGCCGTGACCGTCACCAACCCGGCCATCGTCGATACCGAAGACGGCGGCCGCGAGCACTGCTGGCCGTTGCCCGCCGACCAACGAAGCCTGCTCGACCTGATCCATCTGTGCTTTGACGAGTACTGGGACGAGATCTGGTTCGGGATCATCGTGGAGGGCGCGGCCTGGGAAGTGGCGGCACCAAACCGGCCCAAGCGCATCTCGATGCACGACGGCTACGCCACCGTCGATTTCGGCCGCTGGCATTTTCACTTATGTATCGGCGACCACAAGCTGAGCGGACCCGAGCTGGGCCGAATCCGCAGATGTTCGCGCGCCGAGCTGTACCGCCGGATCGGCGCAGACGGGTGCCCGACGTCGTGGGGCGTGCGCCTCTACAACGGGCGCGACGAACAAATGATGACGCTACTGCTGCCGAACCCGTTTTTGACCAACGATCAACAGATCCGCGAGCGGCCCGCCTGGGGACAGCTGGAACTGTGGGACCGGTTGCGGGCCCGCTATCTCGGGCTGGATCCGGACGCCCTGGACCGCGCCGGCAAGGGTTTTCGTCATGGCTGACGCGGTGGGCCGATGACCGCCCCGATCTGGATGGGCTCACCACCGGAGGTGCACTCGGCGCTGCTGAGCAGCGGCCCGGGCCCGGGCCCGTTGCTGGCCTCCGGGACAACATGGCGCTTGCTGAGCACCGCCTACGCCGAGACGGCCGAGGAACTCGCCGAGCTGTTGGCGGCGGTGCGGGGCGGGACCTGGGACGGCCCGAGCGCGCAAGCGTATGTGGCCGCCCATGCGCCGTATCTGGTGTGGCTGATACAAGCCAGCGCCGACAGCGCGGCCATGGCCGCCCAACAGGACACCGCGGCCACCGCCTACACCAGCGCACTGGCGGCCATGCCGACCCTGGCCGAGCTGGCCGACAACCACGCCACGCACGTGGTGCTGGTGGCGACGAATTTCTTTGGCATCAACACCATCCCGATCACGGTCAACGAGTCCGACTACACGCGGATGTGGATTGAGGCGGCCACGGTGATGGGCAGCTACCAAGAGGTCTCGATGGCGGCGGTGGCCGACGCACCGCAGACCTCGCCGGCGCCGCAGATTGTGGAAGCCGACGCGCTGCCGGCCGCTGCCGACGGGTCGTTACCGCCAATCCCCGACGGGCAGAACCAGATCATGCAATGGCTGCAGCAGATCGGGTACACCGCCTTCTACAACAACGTCATCCAACCCTTCATAACCTGGCTGGCGAACATCCCCTTCTTCCAAACGATGTTCTCCGGAATAAATCCGTACCTGCTCCTGCTCGGCAATCCGCTGTCCTTCTTTAGCCCGCTCAACATCGCGTTCGCCCTCGGCTACCCGATGGACATCGGCTCCTATGTCGCTTTCCTGTCCCAAACCTTCGCGTTTATCGCGGCGGACCTGGCCGCGGCGTTTGCCACGGGCAATCCCGCGACCATCGCTTTCACGCTGATGTTCACCACCGTCGAAGCCATCGGCACGATCATCACCGACACCATCGCGCTGCTGAGGACTCTGCTCGAGCAGACCATCGTGCTGCTCACGAGCGTGTTGCCCCTGCTGACCGTCCCGTTGGTGCCGTTGGCCCTCGCCCCCGTGGGTGCGGTTGGCGGCCTCGCGGGCTTGGCGGGGCTGGCGGGCCTGGTCGGCCCGCCACCCGCGCTGCCCGTCCCGACGCCCGTCGCGGCGCTTGCTCCGCCCCCGCCCCCGGCCCCCACCGCCACCCCAACTCCGCCGCCGACTCCCGCGACCGCGACCGCGCCGGCCCCCGCCCCCGGGCCACCACCGCCGCCGAGCACCGCACCACCCTCGGTGACCGGTGTGGGTATGGAAAGCCACGCCTACCTGGCGGGCGGCTTGCCCTCGACCGCCCGGAAGGCGGCCGGCACCAGCGCCCGAAAGAAGGCGCCGGAGCCCGATCGCGCCGAGGCCCCGGCGGCCGCGGCGGCGGCCCAGCAACCAGCCCGATCGCAGCGGCGCCGGGCGACCAAGCTCAAAATGATCAGCCGCGGTTACGAATACGCGGACCTAGAGCCCGATACCGACCAAGACCCGAACGGTTCGTCGGACGAGCACCGGGTCGCACTCCTCACCTCGGATCGGGGCGCGCGCACCCTGGGCTATGCCGGAACCGCACGCAAGCAGACCACCACCGCGGCGGCGGGCCTGACCACACTGGCCGACGATGCATTCGGCGGCGGCCCGCACCTGCCGATGATGCCGGGGACCTGGGGCGCCGACTCCGCGCCGTCCTCCGAACCATAAGCGGCTCAGAATAGGCTGCTCAGGACCGTGTCTCGCCTGGTGGAGCTGGCTCGAACCCCCTGACCCCGACGCTGCCAGGACCAGGCGGACCCTTTGAGCAGTCGGAATAGGACCGATGAGGCGGTGTCGCCGGCCCAGCGCGGGGAGCGACTGTCGTCAGGGTTGTCGTCAGAGCTGTGGTCAGCGGTTTGGGAGCTGCCGGGGCGGCCCGCCGAGGGAGGTAGGCTCAGTCGCGCTCAGTCGCGCGCCGTCATCGGCTCGCCCGAACAGGGAGACACGTTGAACGCGCTCATCAGCGACGAGTACAAAGTGATATCCCGCCGGCCAGACCCGACGGAAGCTACTTCGGTCCGCGAGCCGGTGGCCCCAGTCGTGGACGACCTGCCCCAGGGACTGGCCGACACCGTTGCCGACCTCATCGGGAAGCCACGTGCTCGCGGCTGGATCCACCTCTGTTCGGCGGTCACCGCCACCATGGGCGGATTGGCACTGGTGTCGGTTGCAGGGATCGCGTCGTCGCGGAAAGCGGTCCTGGCGTCGGTGATCTACACCGTCACCATTGTCGCGATGTTCAGCGTCAGCGCCATTTATCACCGCAAGCACTGGCACAATCCGGTTGCGCTGAAGTGGATGAAGCGGCTCGATCACTCGGCGATCTTCGTGTTCATTGCCGGCAGTTACACTCCCTTCGCGCTCTTGGCGATGCCGCAGCGCACCGGAGCAGAAGTGCTGACGATCGTGTGGTCCGGCGCGCTGGCCGGGGTGGCACTCAAGATGTGGTGGCCGTCCGCCCCGCGATGGGTCGGCATACCGCTGTACCTCTTACTAGGCTGGGTGGCGATCTCCTTCGCCGGCAGCCTGCTCGACGGCGGGGGCCCGATGGTCGTCGGCCTGCTCGTCCTAGGCGGCGTCCTCTATAACATCGGCGCCATCCTCTACGGCGTTCGCTGGCCGAACCCGTGGCCGCACACGTTCGGCTATCACGAGTTTTTTCACGCCTTCACCGCAGCTGCGGCGGTGAGCCACTACGTCGCGGTTTGGTTCGTCGTCCCATAGTTGGCGTCGCGAACGGCCAGGCCGACTCTTCGCGAGCTATTTGCTCAGCCCTTGGGTCCGCGAGTTAGCCCACTGACTCTGTCCGGTGAACGACACGGACCCGATTTGATATCAGCTTAAACACACCATCTTTTCACAGCAGTCACATTGTTAACATCACGCGATGGACATGTCGGCGTGTCTAAACCTCCGGCGGTCGCGCCCAATTTCCCGGCGTGACGTATTGCGCTACACCATCGCTGTGTCCGCAATGCCAGCGTTGTCTGCGGCATCGGCTATGGCGTCTGCCGCCGCCCCAGCGGCGGCTGCTGCGACTCCCAAACTGATCGACTTCGCCCAGAGCCAAATTCCAGCGGAGCACATTCGAGCTGCTGGCTATTCCGGCGTCATCAAC
Source organism: Mycobacterium decipiens (assembly GCF_963853665.1). Classification (NCBI taxonomy): domain Bacteria; kingdom Bacillati; phylum Actinomycetota; class Actinomycetes; order Mycobacteriales; family Mycobacteriaceae; genus Mycobacterium; species Mycobacterium decipiens. The sequence continues at coordinate 1,463,278 of NZ_OY970459.1, read as the reverse complement.
TACGTCTCGCTGTCGCGGCCCGGTGCGTCCTTTGGCGCCAAACCGATCACCCGGCCCTACGCCGACCAACTGAAAGCAGCCGGGCTGATGATCGTCAGCAACTACCAATACGGCAAGCCAGGCGGGACAGCATCATCGGACTTCAAGCGCGGGTTCAACGGCGGCGTCGCCGACGCTCGCACCGCCTGGAAGTTGCATACCGCAGCGGGTGGCGGTCATAGTGCCCCAATCTTCTTTACCATCGACGAAGACATAAACCACGAGACCTGGAACACCCTGGCGTTGAAGTGGTTTCGCGGAATCAATTCGGTGTTGGGAGTGCAACGCACCGGCGTCTACGGCGGTATCGATGTGTGCCAGTGGGCGGCCGCCGCCGGTGTTATCGGAAGTTCGCGCACCCCCGGCCACCGGTGGGCGTGGCAGACCAAGGCCTGGTCGCACGGTCGGATCGACCCCGCCGCAGTTCTCTACCAACGCGTGGTGAGTACGGCGTCGAATCCAGGCCCAGTCGTCGGGGGACACGAAGTCGACGTCAACGACGTCCTTGCCCAGGATTACGGTCAGTGGAGCCTGCATCCATGAGCCGTGCATTCATGCGGTGAATGCAGTTATACGAGTGGAGCTAAGGGGACTCGAACCCCTGACCCCCACACTGCCAGTGTGGTGCGCTACCAGCTGCGCCATAGCCCCATGTAGTGGTGCCCATCGAAGCTACACCACTGTCCAGATGCGTTCAAAGTCCCTGCTCAAGCCCGCTCACTCGATGACCTGATTGACCAACTCCCGCGCGGTTTGTTGGACCTCGGCCAGATGCAGCGGTCCGCGGAAGGACTCTGCATAGATCTTATAGACATCCTCGGTGCCCGACGGCCGCGCGGCAAACCACGCGTTGGCCGTCGTCACCTTGAGCCCACCCAGCGGCGCGCCGTTACCGGGCGCGGTCGTCAGCTTGGCGGTGATCGGCTCACCCGCCAGCTCGGTGGCGCTGACCTGCTCGGCCGACAGCTTGGCCAGCCGGGCCTTCTGCTCCCGGTCGGCGGGCGCGTCCACCCGCGCATAGGCCGGCGCCCCGTATTCGCCGGCCAGCGCGTGATATCGCTGCGACGGCGTGCTGCCGGTGACGGCCAGGATCTCGGCGGCCAGCAACGCCATGATGATGCCGTCCTTGTCGGTGGTCCACACCGATCCATCCCGCCGCAGAAACGATGCCCCCGCCGACTCCTCGCCGCCGAAGCCGAGGGTGGCACCGATCAGACCGTCGACGAACCATTTGAACCCGACCGGCACCTCGATGAGCGGACGGCCGGCGCCGGCGACCACCCGGTCGATGATCGACGAGCTGACCGCCGTCTTGCCGACGGCGATGCCGGCCGGCCAGGACGGGCGGTGGGTGTAGAGATAGTCGATGGCCACGGCCAGATAGTGGTTCGGGTTCAGCAGCCCTGCGTCGGGGGTGACGATGCCGTGCCGGTCGGCGTCGGCGTCGTTGCCGGTGGCGATCTGGTAGTGGTCCGGGTTGGCGAACATCGTTCGGATGAGCCCAGCCATCGCGTCCGGTGAGCTGCAGTCCATCCGGATTTTGCCGTCGGTGTCCAACGTCATGAACCGCCACGTGGCGTCGACCAGCGGATTGACCACCCTCAGGTCCAGGCCATGCCGGTGCGCGATCTCGGCCCAGTAATCCACGCTGGCCCCGCCGAGCGGGTCGGCGCCGATCCGCACCCCGGCCTCGCGAATGGCGGCCACATCGACCACGTTCGGCAGGTCGTCGACATAGTTGCCCAGGTAGTCGTGGCGCTGAATCGCCTGCATCGCGCGCGCAAAAGGTACCCGCTTCACCCCCGACCCACTGCGCAGAATCTCGTTGGCGCGCTTGGCTATTGCGTTGGTCGCGGTGGTGTCGGCCGGGCCGCCGTTGGGCGGGTTGTACTTGAAGCCGCCGTCGGACGGCGGGTTGTGCGACGGCGTCACGACGATCCCGTCGGCCAATGCCTCGGTCCGGCCGCGGTTGTGGGTCAGGATGGCGTGGCTGATCGCCGGCGTCGGCGTGTAGCGATCGCGGGAGTCGACCACGGCCACCACCTGATTGGCGGCGAGTACCTCCAACGCCGACACCCATGCCGGTTCGGAAAGGCCATGCGTGTCACGGCCGATGAACAGCGGCCCGGTGGTGCCCGAAGCGGCGCGGTACTCGACGATGGCCTGGGTGATGGCCAGAATGTGTGCCTCGTTGAACGCTCCGGTCAGCGCCGAACCCCGGTGTCCTGAGGTGCCGAAAGCCACCTGATGATCGACGTCGTCGGGGTCGGGTTCGATCGAGTAGTACGCGGTCACCAAGTGGGGCAGGTCGACGAGGTCCTCGGGCTGGGCCGGCTGACCGGCTCGCGGGTTGGCCACCATGGCTACCAATTCTGCCCACCTACCACCGCTGCGGCTTCCCCCACTCGCCGGTCTCGCCCTACGCTGCGAAAGCGCACCAATGGCACAGCGAAGGGAACCGACGAGTGGCGAACCACGACTATCGGGAGTTGGCCGCGGTTTTCGCCGGCGGAGCGTTGGGTGCTCTCGCCCGGGTGGCGCTGGGCGCGCTCGCCAAATCCGACCCGGCTCGCTGGCCCTGGCCGACCTTCACGGTCAACATCGTGGGCGCCTTTCTGGTGGGTTACTTCACCACCCGGCTGTTGGAGCGATTGCCGCTGTCGAGTTATCGACGCCCGCTGCTCGGCACCGGATTGTGCGGCGGACTGACCACCTTCTCGACGATGCAGGTCGAGACCATCAAGATGATCGAACACGGCCATTGGGGTTTGGCCACCGCCTACACCGTCGTCAGCATCACCCTCGGGTTGCTGGCGGTACACCTGGCCACGATCGTGGTACGCCGGGTGCGGGTACGCGGATGACATCGGTGACGGCCATGACGGTCGCAGTCTGGATCGGCGTGATGCTCATCGGCGGCATTGGGTCGGTGTTGCGTTTTCTCATCGATCGCTCGGTGGCCCGCCGAGCGGCCCGGGCATTTCCCTACGGCACACTCACGGTGAACATCACCGGAGCCGCGCTGCTGGGGTTCCTCGCCGGCCTGGCGTTGCCGAAAGACGTAGCCTTGCTGGCCGGCACCGCGTTCGTCGGCGCCTACACCACCTTTTCCACCTGGATGCTGGAAACCCAACGGTTGACCGAGGACCGCCAGCTGGTTTCGGCGATGGCCAATATCGTCGTCAGCGTTGTGCTCGGTCTCGCCGCGGCACTACTCGGGCAGTGGATCGCGGAGCAGATATGAACGAGCAATGCTTGAAGCTGACCGCGTATTTCGGCGAGCGGCAACGCGGGGTCGGCACGGCCGGGGGATTTCTGGCCGACGCGATGTTGGATCTGTTCGGCTCCCATAACGTCGCCACCAGTGTGATGCTGCGCGGGACCACCAGTTTCGGGCCCAAGCACGAGTTTCGCTGCGACCAATCGCTGAGCCTGTCCGAGGACCCGCCGGTGACCGTCGCCGCCGTCGACGTGGAGTCGAAGATCCGCCGCCTGGTCGACGACGTCACCGCGATCACCGACCGCGGACTGGTGACCCTGGAACGGGCACGATTTCTCACCCGACACAGTGGCGCCGAGACAGTCGGTAGCATCGACAGCCGAACCGGCGATGCCGCCAAGCTCACCGTCTACGCCGGCCGCCAGGTGCGGGTCACCGGCGCGCCTGCCCACTACGCCATCTGCGAGCTGTTGCATCGACGTGGATTTGCGGGTGCCACCGTGCTGCTCGGCGTTGACGGCACGGCCTACGGTCGGCGCTGCCGGGCCCGGTTCTTTGCCCGCAACGTCGATGTTCCGCTGATGATCATCGCGATCGGAACGCCCGCACAGGTCGCCGATGCCGCGCGGGAACTCGCCACACAGCTGCCCAATCCGCTGCTGACCGTCGAACGGGTGCGGCTGTGCAAGCGCGAAGGCGACCTGCTGGCCCGACCCCAACAGTTGCCGCAGACAGATGACCAGGGACGCACCCTCTGGCAGAAGCTGATGGTGCATACCGCCGAGGCAACCCATCACGAGGGACTGCCGATCCACCGCGCGCTCGTCCAACAACTGATGCAGTCCCAAACGGCTCGGGGCGCTACCGCGCTGCGCGGCATCTGGGGCTTTCACGGCGACCATAAGCCGCACGGGGACAAGCTATTTCAGCTGGCGCGCAGGGTTCCGGTGACCACGATCATCGTCGATACGCCCGAGGCCATCGCGCGCAGTTTCGACATCGTCGATGAGCTGACGACGCGGCATGGGCTGGTAACCAGTGAGATGGTCCCGGCCGCGGTGTCGCTCACCGGGTCACCCGATGGGACTCGAAAGACCGGTGAAACCCCGCTCGCGCAGTACGACTACTGATCAGGCCCCGCGAAGGCGAGGCACGTCGTCGAGCGTGCGGGGTAGCACGTAGAGCGCCAACCGTCGATTCGCCACATCGCATTCGCAGAGAAAGACGCAACCACCGAGCTCACAGAATCGACGCGCACCGTTGTTGCGGTGGTCCGGATCGAAAAAGATGCGGCGACACTGCGGTTCGGCATTGAACACGCTGGCCACGAAATGCGGCAACAGGAACTGAGCGGTTCCTCGCCCGACGATGGCCGGATCGGCGGCGGCGGCGCGGATACCAAGATCGTAGGGATGGCATTCATATCGGCTGGTGACGGAATCCTTTGCGGCCCGGTATAACTCGAGGTATCCGTGATCTTGTCCTTTCACGCTGCCGACGAACGGCCGCGAATAGCTGCCATCGAGTTGCGCGCGCAGGTACCGTTGCCATCGCGACGCCGGCCATGCGGACGCCCACGTTTCGACCAGGTGCGGCCGGCTCATCCATTCGGCGATCAACTCGGCGTCAGCATCCGGATCGACCAGGCGAAATGCGTACGGTGCGGGCACCTCTGGCATGGGTGGCGGCGGGACACGACGGACCTCGTCGGCCAGCTCGGTCAGTTCCCGCGGGAAAAGTGCTTCGGCTTCAGTCATCTCGACCGGGCAGCCTCCTAACCAACTACGCGGACATCCATTTGCCGGCCAGCGCCGAAACCCAGCCCGCCACGGCCGCAGCATTGTCCGGTGGCGCCGCGACCAACACCAACTCGTCAACGCCCAGTTCGGCGAGCGCATCGATGTCGCCAACTTGAGGGCTACGCAGGGCCACGGCCAGACGCAGCTCGGCCCGATCCCGACCCGACGCGGCACACAGCTGGTCCAGCTTGTCGACCCGCTCCCGCACCGCGGCAACGCCGTCGAGGTTGAACCCGTACCAACCATCTCCCCAGGCCGCCACCCGCCGCATTGCCGGATCGCTGTTGCCCCCGACCACGACCGGGATACGACGATCGCGAACCGGCTTGGGGTTGACCCGGATCGAGTCGAATCCGGCGAACGTCCCCTCGAACGATGCGACGTCGTCGCGCCATAACGTGCGCATCGCGTCGACATGTTCGGCGGTACGCGCCCCGCGCCGCTCGAATGGCACTCCGAGCGCGTCGAACTCCTCCTTCGACCATCCGACGCCCACGCCCAGCGTCAGCCGCCCACCGCTGCACCGATCCAGACTCGCCGCTTGTTTGGCCACAATCACCGGGTTGTGCTCGGGCAGCAGCAGCACGCCGGTCGCGACGCCGATCCGGGACGAGGCGGCGGCCGCGAAGCTCAGCGCGATCATCGGGTCAAGCCAATCCGCCTGCGCCGGGACCGCGATGACGCCGTCCTCGGAGTATGGGTAACGCGACGCGGACCGGTCCACCATCACGACATGTTCACCCACCCACAGGGTGGCGAAGCCGCAGTCGTCCGCCGCCGCCGCGACGGCATCGATTACGGCCCGGTCGGCCCCGGCACCGATGCCCAACGCATGCAATCCCAGTCGCACCGCACGATCGTCTCACGGCGCACATAGCCGAACCAGGTTCAGTAGTGATAAGTGTCCGTCGGGGCAGGCATGTGAACCGGTTCGTCCTCGAAGTCGGACACTTCGATGCCGTAGGCCCGAGCCAGATCGAGGATCTTGGTGGCCCGAGCAATGCGCGGCAGGTCGGACCCGTTGCGGATCTCTCCCCCGTCGCGGGCGAACTCGGCGAAAAATTCTTTCGCCCAGGCGATTTCGTCGTGCGACGGGGATAGTCCCTCATTCACCACCGAACACTGGTCCGGCGATAGGCAGATCTTGCCGGTCATCCCGAACTCGGCGGAGACGGCCGTGGCCTCGATGAGCTTGAGCGCGTTGGAGCCGATGGTCGGCCCGTCGATCGCGCTGGGCAGACCGGCGGCCCGTGCCGCGATGGTGAAGCGTGACCGCGCATAGGCCAAGGTGGCCGAGTCTTCTCCGAAGCCGGTGTCACGGCGGAAATCGCCGATACCGAAGGCCAGCCGGAAGGTGCCCTTGGCCGCGGCGATCTCGTTGATGCGCTCCAGACCCCGCGCCGTTTCGACCAGCGCGACGATCGGCACATTGGGCAGTCGTTTCGCGGTCTCGGTGACATGGTCCACCGACTCGACCATCGCCAGCATCACGCCGCCAACGGGGTTCTCGGCCAGCATCGCTAGATCGTCCGCCCACCAGGGCGTGCCGAAGCCGTTGATCCGAACCCACTCAGCGTTTCCATCGCCAAGCCAACGCACGACGTTGTCCCGGGCGGCGTGCTTGTCTTTGGGCGCGACCGCATCCTCGATGTCGAGCACCACGATGTCGGCGGGTGAGTGCGCCGCGGACTGGAACCGGTCGCCATGCGCGCCGTTGACCAGTAACCAACTCCGGGCCAGAACCGGATCGATACGGGAGCCGGGCACCGGATCCGCCTCGTTGGTGTTGACCTGTTCATACATTGAGGTCATCTATCGTCTCTTCGCTATGTCGATGTCGAGATTGTGCTCCTTAAACGGTAGCGACATCACAAAACGGATCGTCGGGATGCCCCGTATCGACGGCATAGCCCAATATTGACGCTGTTGGGCCTGCTCGTCGCCGAGCGGGCAGCCAGTCGTCCGTTTCAAGCGAAGGACCGCACGTCGATGACGAACGAGATGATCGTGATCAGCCTCACCGTCGCCCCCGAGGACGACGCGGAGTTCACCCGCTTCTACCACCACCGCTACCTCCCCAGGCTCCTGGCCCGATTCCCGGAGATCGTTTCGGCGCGACGATATGTGGAGCACAATGTCGAGGGCACCCTGCGCTACTACACTAAGCAGCAGCTCACGTTCTATGAGCTGGCGCCGGACGTGGACGGAGCGCGGTGCGTGGCCGAGTTCGCGACCCGGGCGGCGGACGACGCCGAGAAGATTGAATGGGCGGCTTGGGCGGAAGACCGGTTGCGCGGCCTCGAGTCCGCTTGCCTGTACCGCAAACGCTACGAACATCGGCGCACGCCGCGACACGGCACCTTCTTTGACGGACCGTTCTTCATGGTCAGCGTCGAGACCAAGCCGGAGTCGAGGGAACGGTTCGACCGGTGGTATGAACAGACCTACCTGCCGCGCAATGTCGCAGATGTTCCGCTTTGGTCCGGTTGTCGGCGATACGAGAGCGTCGGTCGTTCGCCGGGCCGTCAACTCACCCTCTATGGGGCCGCCGATACCGCGTCGCTTGCCGGCGCACTCGAGCAAATGCGCGCGCCATATCGGCTGGCCGAGAACGCATCGTGGAATGACTGGGATGAGGGCGTCGACCCGGCCATCCTCAACGAGGACGCGACCAGCTTCCGGCCGGTGTTTCGGTACCCCGACTAGTGCTCGCGCCCGACGTCAAGCGGAACAAGGCACGGTCCAGCGTCGGCAAGATCTCGGTGATGGCAATCTCACCCGCCGCGAACCGCGCCACGAGGCCGTAGGCCAGGTTCGACACGATTGGCGGGAGGTCTTCGACCAGGCCGGCGTCAGCGTCGCCGAGAACGGCCATGGCGGCCGGCACGACGGCGTCTAGACCCCGGCTCACCAGCCGCTGACCACCGGGGGCTGACCGGGCGCGAAAATACGCTCTGAGCATGTCCGGGTGCCGCTCCCAAGGTTCGAAGATCGTCCTGAACACCCGCATCAGGCCGGCATAGCTGGATTCGTCCGGATCGTGGGTCTGCGCGGCCAAACCGGCGTACCGGTGCACGTCCATCCAGCACTCCAGCGCCGCCAGGATCAGCTCGTCTCGGGTCGGATAGCGCTTGTAGATGGTGCTCAATGACGTCCGGGCGCGCCGTGCGACCTCCCGCAGTTGCACGGCGTCGTAGCCGTCGGTTTCCAGCATGTCCACGACAATGTCGAGGATGCGATCGTAGCGGCGATTCGCGTCGCCGGTCATCACTTCAGCGCTAGCCATTTCCAGCTGACCCTTGCCGTCAGACGAGTAACAAGGTTACGGTACCGGGTGTAACGAGGTTACTCAGGTCTCCGGCGGGGTTGCCTTGTACGGAAGGACCGGCCCAGCATGGCGATCGCGCCCGACACCCCACACCACACCGGGGTCTACTACGACCCCTACGACGTCAACATCGCGGCCAACCCATATCCCACCTACGCCCGCCTCCGCGACGAGGCGCCGATCTACTACAACGAGCGCCACGATTTCTGGGCTTTGTCGCGCCACGCCGACGTCGAGAACGCGTTGTCCGATTGGGAGACCTTCTCCAGTAGCAGGAGTGACATCCTCGAACTGGTCCAGTCCAAGTTCGACATGCCTCCGGGCGTGATGATGTTCGAAGATCCGCCAACGCACACCATGTTGCGCGGGGTGATGTCGCGCGTTTTCACGCCGCGTCGCATGGCCGAGATCGAGGACCAGATCCGGCGCTACTGCGTCCGTTGCCTCGACCCGCTCATCGGCTCACCGGGTTTCGACATCATCGCCGAACTCGCGTCGATGATGCCGATGCGCGTCATCGGGATGCTGCTCGGCATTCCCGAACACGACCAGATCGGCGTCCGCGACGCCAACGACGCGAACCTGCGCACCAGGCCCGGTACCCCGATGCGGGTGACCAACCCCGATGCGATCGCCGATGGCCGCATCTACGCCGACTACATCGACTGGCGTGCCCGCAACCCCTCCGACGACCTGATGACCGCGCTGCTTAACGTCGAATTCCAGGACAAGACGGGCCGGACCAGAAAGCTCACCCGCCCAGAGGTGCTGCACTACACGCAGGTCGTCGCCGGCGCGGGAAACGAAACGACCGGCAGACTCATCGGCTGGCTGGCCAAGGTGCTCGCTGAGCATCCCGACCAGCGCCGCCAACTCGCGGCAGATCGGTCGCTGCTGACGCGCGCGGTCGACGAAACGCTGCGCTACGAGCCGACCGGCCCGCATGTCGCGCGTTACACCGTGCGCGATTTCGAGTGCTACGACACCGGTGTGCCGGCCGGCAGCGCGGTGTTGCTGCTTTTCGGCGCCGCCAATCGCGACCCCGCCCGCTACCCGGATCCCGACACATACAACATCCATCGCGACAACATCTCCCATCTCACCTTCGGCAAGGGTGTGCACTACTGTCTCGGCGCGAATCTGGCCCGCCTGGAAGGCCGGGTGGCGCTCGACGAATTGCTCAACCGGTGGCCGGACTGGGACATCGACTACGACAGCCTGCAGCTCGCGCCGACGTCCACCGTTCGCGGCTGGGAGCGGCTGCGCATCGTCCTACCGTGAGGCCAAATCTCGCCGCAATACCCCCGGCCATGGTGTTGGATGGCGTGGTGTCCGACATCAGCCGCAGCCGGACGATAGCGTCCCGGCCACAAGCCATCTGGGACGTCCTGGCCGACTTCGATGCCCTGAGTTCATGGGCCGCGCGCGTTGACCACTCGTGCGTGTTGACCCATGGCCCGGACGGCGGGCAATTGGGCACCACTCGGCGCGTGCAGGTGGGCCGCAACGCGCTGGTGGAGCGCGTCACCGAGTTCGACCCACCGGCGGCGCTGGCCTACCGCATCGAGGGCCTACCCACCCGGCTGCGCAAGGTCACCAACCGCTGGACACTGCGGCCGGCGGGTCCCGCCGACGCGGTGACCGTGGTCACCTTGACCAGCACGGTCGAAATCGGCGGCCACCCGCTGGCTCGGCTGGCGGAACTTGTTGTCGGCCGCGCCATGGCCAAGCAGTCCGACGCGCTGCTCGCCGGGCTGGCACACCGATTGGAGAACCAGCATGCCTGACCGTCCCGACATCGTCATCGTGATGACCGACGAGGAGCGCGCGGTGCCGCCGTACGAGTCGGCCGATGTGCTGGCCTGGCGGCAGCGCACCCTGGCTGGTCGCCGCTGGTTCGACGAGCACGGGGTCAGTTTCACCCGGCACTACACCGGTTCGCTGGCGTGCGTGCCCAGCCGCCCGACGATCTTCACCGGCCACTATCCGGATCTGCACGGCGTCACCCAGACCGACGGCATCGGCAAGCGGTTCGACGATTCGCGGCTGCGATGGCTGCGGGCCGGCGAGGTGCCGACGTTGGGTAACTGGTTTCGCGCGGCCGGGTACGACACGCACTACGACGGCAAGTGGCACATCTCGCACGCCGACCTGCAGGACCCGGTGACCGGCAAGTCGCTGGCCACTAACGACAACGACGGCGTCATCGACCAGTCCGCCGTGCAGCGCTACCTCGACGCCGATCCGCTTGGGCCATACGGCTTCTCCGGGTGGGTGGGTCCCGAGCCGCATGGAGCGGGGTTGGCCAACAGCGGTTTTCGTCGCGACCCGCTCATCGCCGATCGCGTCGTGGCCTGGCTGATCGACCGCTACGCGCGCCGTCGCGCCGGTGACGCCGCAGCGAAGCGCCCGTTCTTGCTAGTGGCCAGCTTCGTCAACCCGCACGACATCGTGCTGTTCCCCGCGTGGGTGCGGCGCAGCCCACTACGGCCGTCCCATCTGGACCCTCCGCCGGTGCCGGCGGCGCCCACCGCCGGCGAGGACCTGTCGACGAAGCCGGCCGCACAGATCGCCTTCCGGGAGGCCTACTACTCCGGATATGGTCCGGCCCGCGCGATCAGGCGCGGCTACGAACGCAACCTGCAGCGCTACCGCGATCTCTATTACCGGCTGCACGCCGAGGTCGATGGGCCGATCGACCGGGTGCGACGCGCCGTCACCGACGGCGGATCCGACGATGCCGTTCTGGTCCGTACCGCCGATCACGGCGATCTGCTTGGGGCGCACGGCGGACTGCACCAGAAGTGGTTCAACCTGTACGACGAGGCGACCAGGGTGCCGTTCGTCATTGCCCGCATCGGCAAGCGGGCCACACAACCGCGCACGGTCGCGGCGCCCACCTCACACGTCGACCTGGTGCCGACGCTGCTCGGCGCGGCCGGCATTGACGTAGATGTCGTGGCGGCAACCCTGGCCGAATCGTTCTCCGAGGTGCATCCGCTGCCCGGCCGTGACCTGATGCCGGTCGTAACCGGGGATGGGGCCGACGAGTCGGTTGCGGGCCGGGCCATCTATCTGATGACCCGCGACAACGTGCTCGAAGGCGACACCGGAGCATCGGCAGCGGCTCGGCAATTGGGCCGAACCGTCAATCCGCCTGCGCCGCTACGCATCAAGGTGCCCTCCCACGTGGCGGCCAACTTCGAGGGGCTGGTCGCACGGGTCGACGATTCCGATGCCATCGGCGGGGCGGGGCACCTGTGGAAACTGGTGCGCACCTTCGACGACCCGGCCACCTGGACCGAACCCGGTGTGCGCCACCTTGCCACAAACGGGATGGGCGGCGAGTCCTATCGCACCGATCCGCTTGACGACCAGTGGGAGCTCTACGACCTGACCGCCGACCCCATCGAGGCCGAAAACCGGTGGACCGACCCCGAACTGCACGAGCTACGACAGCACCTGCGCATGCAGCTCAAACAGCAGCGTGCGGCATCCGTGCCGGAACGCAATCAGCCGTGGCCGTACGCCAATCGACAACCGCCGCCGGCCGACGCGTCAATCGGTGTGGTGCGTGCAGTCTTTGGGAGGTTGGCGCGACGATCGTGCTAGTTGCGCGCCTGTAGTTATGGCTCCACCTCGCCGAGGAGGACACGGACTAGGTCGATGGGCTCGATCTCAAGGCCAGCCAGGTCGGCGTTGAAGTCCGGACCCAACAAATCACCGCGCTCGTGAATGCCCGTCAATGGCCCGTCGATGAACTTGCGGAGATCATACGAAGCCGGCTGCATAAACGCCCACTCCGCGGTGGCGTGCTGCCGCGCATAGGCGGCGGCGGAGTACACCAGATGCACGGGAATGGGCTCGTCGTCTCCTGTGCAGTACTCGTTCGACTCGACCCACGCTCCCTGCAAGTCGGGGCCGACAAGCAGCCAGATCTCGCTAGTCATGCGCACACGTCCGACAAAGCGCCGATAGCGCGCCTGGAGGTCAGCATTCAAGTGAAAGGCCACGCCCCAATGTAACCCGCAGAACGCGAACGACTTTCGGCCACCGGCGTTGTCGATGCCGTCAATTGAGCGCTAGCTCGGACGCTATCTCGTCCAGTCGCCGCCGCGTCTGATCGCGCGGCTCGGTCGGCAGCTCCAGCAAGACCCGCTCCACCCCCAGCGGCCGGTAGCCCTCAACACCTCTCACCGTCGCTTCCCCCCAGTGGCAGACCGTCACCGGCACGTTCCGGCCGGCAACGGCGCGCAGCCGCTCGAGCGGACCCGACAGCAACTCCGGCGACGAGGTGATCGCAATCCACCCGGCTTCCAGCTGGCTGATGCGGGTAAAGTTCGCCGGTCCCCCGCCCACGTACAGCGGCGGATACGGCTTTGTCACCGGCTTCGGCCAGCAATAGATCGGGTCAAAGTCCACGTATTTCCCGTGGAACTCCGCCTTTTCCTGCGTCCAGATCGCGATCATTGCGCGCAGCCGCTCATCAGCCACCCGTCCGCGCACCGCGGGATCAACGCCATGGTTGGCGACTTCTTCGCGCAGCCATCCCACACCCACGCCGAAGCGAAACCGTCCGGCTGACACCAAATCCAGCGACGCAACCTCCTTGGCCGTCACGATGGGATCCCGCTCCGGGATCAACGCGATACCGGTGCCCAGGATCAGTGTCTGCGTGGCGACCGCCGCCGCGGTCAACGCCACGAACGGATCCAGCGGACGGTAGTACTTCGGCGGAATCGGGCCACCACCGGGAAAGGGGCTCTGCGTGTCTACCGGGATGTGAGTGTGCTCGGCCACGAACAGCGACTCAAACCCGCGCTGCTCAAGTTCCACACCCAGTTCGGCTGGGCCAATGCCCTCGTCGGTAACAAACGTCAGGACACCGAAACGCACGCTTCCTCCCATCGCGGTTGTGGCCAGCCCGACTCTGCCGGGCAGGTCAATACGTGACGATCACAGTCAACCGCATGCGGGCGCGGGTGTCATGACACCCCTACCGAACCCACCTCCGATGAACGGGCATGGAGCGGTCTCGACGTCGTTGTCAACTTGTTGGCTTTGCGAATTCCCTTGTCTACCAGCGCGGAGGGAGCGAACCTGCGCAGCAGCGACAGCCGGCGCGCCAGTGGTCCGGCCGGATAGCGCAACCTCGGCGCACGACTGGTCGCCGCCTTGACGACGACCTGTGCGACCACCTCCGGATCGTCCCCAACGCGCACCGCCTCGGTGAGGACGTGTCGAATGCGCTCACGAGTGGTCGCGTAGCTGTCGATCGGTGAATCCGCATCGGTAGCGTTGGTTTCGAAAGAGGTGTTGGTGTAGGCGGGTTCGACGACCGAGACCCGCACGCCGAATTCGCGGGTTTCATGATCCAGTGATTCCGAATAGCCCTCGACCGCATGCTTTGAGGCCGCATACAACGCGGCGTACGGCGCCGGCAAGATACCCAACACCGAGCCGATGTTGATGATCCGACCGCTGCGCTGCGCCCGCAGATACGGCAGCACCTCGCGGGTCAGCCGCACCAGCCCGAAGAAGTTTGTGTCGAAGAGCCCTCGCGCCTGGGTGATCGAACTCTCCTCGGCGGCACCGAGGACCCCGACTCCGGCGTTGTTGACCAGGATGTCGATGCGACCCGCGCGTTGCAGGACCGTAGCGACAGCCTCGGCTACCGACGCGGCGTCGGTCACATCGAGCGCCACCAACTCCACCCCGGGGATGGGTTTCGTCCGTTGCGGATTGCGGCTGGTCCCGAACACCTCAAAGCCCCTGGCCGCGAAGGTGTTCGCAATGGCCCGGCCGATTCCTGACGAGACGCCGGTAACCACTACCACGGGCGGTCGTTGCTTCATGTCCACTCCTAGTAAACCGAACGGTGTACATCTGCACAGGCGACGGTACGCCACTTGACGCCCGATGTAAACCGGCCGGTATACTTTGGTGGTGATCAGGCAGCGCACGAGCGGCAAGGGCGGCCGTGGTGCCCGCCAGCGCATCCTGGACGCCGCGGCCGAGTTGTTCTATCGGGAGGGCATCAACGCTACCGGCGTTGAACGACTTGCAGCCGAATCCTCGGTATCCAAACGTACTCTTTACCAACACTTTCCGAGCAAAGCGGCGGTGGTGGAGGCGTACCTGCGCAGCATCGAGCAACGCGTCGGGAATCCGATCCAATCCGGGGTCCCGGTCACCGACCAAACCCCGCGCGAGCGGCTACTGGCCCTCTTCGAGGTTCCTGGTGCGGGTGGATCGCCAACGCGGGGCTGCCCGTTCCACAACGCAGCCGTGGAGGCAGCGGGATCCATGCCAAACATTCAACAGATCGTTCTTGCCAACAAGCGGAACTTCATCGATGCACTCACCGAACTGGCCAAGCAGGCCGGCGCGGCCGATCCGCACTCTCTGGCCACCCAGCTCGCCGTTCTTTACGAAGGTGCGGCCGCACTAACCACGTCGATGGCCGAATCATGGCCATGGGCGCGGGCTCACGCGGCAGCTGAGACGCTGATCGACCAAGCGCTCCCCTGGCCACGGCGGTAGTGCCGTTGTTCGGCGCGCGAGCGTCAACCGACCTCGAGGTCCGGCGAGCCCGCTCGGGTGGTCGGGCGCGCCGCGCCCCAGAGTCCAACGCCGATCCCGATCACGGCGCCGCCGAGGCCGATGAGTTGTGACGGCCGCATCTCGCGGTGGACGCTGAGTCCGCCGAGCAGGTCGGCCGCATCGGCGCCAGCCGAGGCGAGGAACCAGCCGCGGGTATTCTTGCCGCGCAGCGCCGCCGCCGCAAGCAATCCACCGATCAGTGCGTCGCGGTAACCCATGGACCGCAACAACAGTCGCGCGGTCGCCGACGACTCATTCCGGTCCCCTCCCCACAGCCGGTTCGCGCGGACGGGATCGACGAGAAACGAGATGCCCGACGCAAGTCGAACACTGCCCGCGACGAGCGCGGCACGGTCGATTGACATGGCCGCAGCCTAATCTTCCTCTAAACAAGCCAGCAGAAGGAGTCCAGGAATGACATGGCAGATCGTGTTTATCGTGATGTGCTTGATCATCGCCGGTGTCGCCGCGTTGGTCTGGCAACTCACCTCCGATGACACTGCGCGCGGCCGCGGCAAAATGGTGACGATAGCCGCCCTGGCAGCAGCCGCCGTGTTCTTCTTCTGGGGCTGCTTCACCATCGTCGGCACCCGCCAGTTCGCGATCGTGACCACCTTCGGCCGCCCCACCGGAGTGAGCCTGAACAACGGCTTCCACGGAAAATGGCCCTGGCAGATGACCCACCAAATGGACGGCGCGGTGCAGATCGACAAGTACGTCAAGGAAGGCAACAGCGACCACCGCATCACCGTGCGGCTGGGCAACCAATCCACCGCCCTGGCCGACGTGAGCATCCGCTGGCAACTCAAGCAGGCCGCTGCCCCCGAACTGTTCCAGCAGTACAAGACGTTCGACAACGTGCGCGTCAACTTGATCGAACGCAACCTGTCGGTGGCGCTCAACGAGGTGTTCGCCGGCTTCAACCCGCTGGACCCGCGAAACCTCGACGTCTCCCCGCTACCTTCGCTCGCCAAGCGCGCCGCCGATATCCTGCGCCAGGACGTGGGTGGCCAGGTCGACATCTTCGACGTCAACGTGCCCACCATCCAGTACGACCAGAGCACCGAGGACAAGATCAACCAGCTCAACCAGCAACGCGCGCAGACCTCGATCGCGCTTGAGGCCCAGCGGACCGCCGAGGCCCAGGCCAGGGCCAACGAGATCCTGTCCCGCTCGATCAGCAACGACCCGAACGTTGTGGTGCAGAACTGCATTACGGCGGCGATCAACAAGGGCATCAGCCCGCTGGGTTGCTGGCCGGGCAGCTCGGCGCTACCCACCGTTCCGGTGACTGGGCGGTAGCCGCCAAGATTGGTCCTCATGCAGATCCCCTTCGCCGACGCGGTGCGCACCCGCTTCGGGCGCAGCGGGGCCGCGCTCGACCTCGCCGGGGAAATCGAGGGGTTCGAGGATGCGGCTCTCGACGGCGAAGCCGCCGATGCGTCCATCGACACGGTCGAGCTGCCATCGGCCGAGCCGGCGCTGTTGCTGCAAAAAATGGAGAACCGGCTGGTCCGGCACCACCTGGCCGCGCCGGACCTACTGAGCGGCGAGCAGCTGCGCAGGCTGCGGTACATCCTGAATTTCGCCAGACTCGCCGACTTCGAACCGGGGGCCGCGGGTCCGGGCGGGAGCCGCGGGCGCGGGGACCTCTCGGTCGGCGCCGAAATCGCGCCGTGGCGATCCAGGGTCACCGATGCCCTGCACGAACCACTGCGCGCGCAGCGAGATCCGGTCACCGCCCTGACTACGGCCCGAGACGTGCTGGAGCGTCTGGTCGACGATCAAGACGAGCAACGCCAGGTACTGATCGAGCGCCACCGGAACGACCTCTCCCCGGCCGAACTGGACGCGGAGGTCGGCTACAAGAAACTCGTCACGGTCCTCGGCGGCGGCGGCGGTGCGGGTTTCGTCTACATCGGTGGCATGCAACGGGTGCTAGAGGCTGGCCAGGTGCCCGACTACATGCTCGGTTCGTCGTTCGGGGGGATCATCGCCGCCGTTGTCGGCCGCACCCTGCCGGTGCCCATCGAGGAATACGTCGACTGGGCGAAAACAGTGTCCTACCGAGCCATCCTCGGGCCCGAACGGCTGCGCCGCCGCCACGGCCTCGCCGGCATGTTCTCGCTGCGCTTCAATCAGTTCGCCCATGCCATGTTCGGTCGCGAGGACGGGGAACCGATGCGCATGTCGGACCTGGCCATCCCCTTCGAGGCGGTGGTCGCCGGTGTGCGCAAGCGGTCTTTTGATGCCTTGCCCTCAAGGTTTCGCCGCGAAGAGCTAGCGGCACTGCGATTGCGGTTCATCCCGCACTTACCGATCGGCATCGGCCCACAGGTGGCGGCCCGCCTCTGGCAGGCCGCCGCGTTTATCGACTCGCGGGTGGTCAAGGCGGTCGTCCTCGGCGGGGACGACCCAACGCGCGACCTCAATCTGGTCGACGCGGTGTCATTCTCGTCCGCAATCCCCGGTGTGCTGCACCACGAGACGAGCGACCCCGCTATGGTCCCGCTCCTGGACGCCCTGTGCGACGACAACGACATCGCGGCGCTCGTCGACGGCGGTGCGGCCAGCAACGTCCCGGTCGAACTGGCGTGGAAACGCGTCCGCGATGGCAAGCTCGGCAGCCGCAACGCGTGCTATCTGGCGTTCGACTGCTTCCACCCACAATGGGACCCGCGACACCTCTGGCTGGTCCCGATCACCCAGGCAATCCAGCTGCAGATGCTACGCAACGCGCCCTACGCCGACCACCTCGTCCGCTTCGCGCCGACACTGTCGCCGGCGAACCTGGCTCCCTCCGTCGCGGCGATCGACCGCGCATGCGAGTGGGGGCACAGCAGCGTTGACCGAGCGATTCCGGTGGTGTCGGCGCTGTTGGAGCCGACGTGGTGGGAAGGCGATCGCCCTCCGGTCGCCGAGCCCAAGGCGCGGGCGAAGTCGGTGGCATCCTCGATGAGCGCGGTGATGGCCGCGATTCAGTTGCCGACGGGCCGCTTCGCCCGATGGCGAAGTCGCCACCTGACCTGACCCGAACTTCGGCAATGGCCGTCGCGAGGACGCTGCCACGAGCGTTTTGGGGCGGCCCGGTCGGGGTATGCGACGTTAGCGGCGCAGCGCCCACAGCCCGCATGTCAACAGTCCCTCCATAGGAGGTGTATCGGCGTGTCCGAAATGATCATTCAATCACCCGACGAAGTCATCGCATTTCTCAAAGCACAGCACAACCTCATCGAGGACATGTTCGATGAGGTGCTGTATGCGTCCGATCCGCAAGCGCGCGAGAAGCCGTTCATCCGGTTGCGCCAATTGCTTGCCGTACACGAAACAGCCGAAGAAATGTTGGTGCATCCCCGGGTGCGTCGCGAGTTCAAGGCGGGCGACGCGATTGTTGATTCCTTTTTGCAGGAAGAGCATGCCGCGAAGGAGCACCTCTCAAGGATCGAGGGGCTCGACATCACCTCACCGCAGTTCATCGACGAACTAACCAACCTGCGCCAAGCGGTGCTGACCCATGCCGAACATGAGGAGCTCGAGGAGTTCCCCAAGTTGCAAAAAGAGGTCGAGCCCGACGACCTCAAGCGGATGGGAACCGCCGTGCGAGTCGCTGAGGCGATCGCCCCAACCCGGCCACATGCCGGTGTGGAATCGGCGAAGCTGAACTTGGCCATTGGACCGTTCGCCTCGATGCTCGACCGCGCCCGCGATTTGATCCAAAAAGCCATCGGCTAGCAGCGCATCTCGGTTTGGGCCGACTGACCGAATTCGGCGCTCCGTAATGTGGGTGAGGTGAGCCGTGCAACGAATACGACACCGGATATCGCCGTCGCATTGCAGGACCGGTTCGCCCGCGAGCTGCCCGAGCTGGGCGTGCGTTGGCAAGCCGAGGTACCACCCGAAGCAAAGCTGCTGGTGCTCAACGAGCCGCTGGCCGCGCAGCTCGGCCTCGACGCTACCTGGCTGCGCAGTGCCGACGGGCTGCGGTTCCTGGCGGGCAACCTGCTTCCCGCTGGTGCCGCTCCGATAGCCCAGGCCTACAGCGGGCACCAGTTCGGCGGCTTTGTCCCGCGGTTGGGCGACGGGCGAGCGTTGCTCCTGGGCGAGCTCGTCGACGCCGAGGGACGCGCTCATGACATCCACCTCAAGGGTTCCGGGCGTACCCCATTCGCGCGCGGTGGTGACGGCCTGGCCGTGGTGGGTCCGATGCTGCGCGAATACGTCGTCAGCGAGGCGATGCACGCTTTGGGCATCCCGACGACGCGCTCCCTGGCCGTGCTGGGCACGGGGCGCCCGGTTCAGCGGGAGGAACGGCAACTGCCCGGCGCCTTGCTGGTGCGTGTCGCGAGCAGTCATCTGCGCGTGGGGAGCTTCCAATATGCCTCCGCGACTGGCGATATCGATCTGTTACGCCGCCTCGCCGACCATGCGATCGCCCGCCACCATCCCAGCGCCGCCGAGTCCGAGCGCCCATATCTGGCACTGTTCGAAGCGGTGGTTGCCGTCCAGGCGTCGTTGGTTGCCGAATGGATGCTGATCGGGTTCGTACACGGGGTGATGAACACCGACAACATGACGATCTCCGGCGAAACCATCGACTATGGGCCCTGCGCCTTCATGGAGGCCTACCACCCCGAAACCGTCTTCAGCTCAATCGATTTCTGGGGACGCTACGCCTACGGCAATCAGCCAACGATTGCCCAGTGGAACCTCGCCCGGTTCGCCGAGACGCTGCTGCCGTTGTTCTCCGATGATGTCCAGGAAGGGATCGCGCTCGCGGAGCAGGCATTTGGTGGATTCCGCCAGTACCAGGCCGCCTGGGCATCAGGCATGCGCGCCAAGCTTGGTCTGTCCGTAGACCTAGCCGACAAGGTCGTCACGCCGCTGATCGACGAGTTGCTCCGGCTGCTGCAGGACAGCCGCGCCGACTACACCTCGTTCTTCCGTCGCCTCGGTCAAGCGGCCCGTGGCGATGAGCGATTCGTCGACCTCGCGCCGTTCGATGATTGGCTGTCGCGCTGGCGAGAGCTGGGTCCGGACGCCGAATTGATGGACCGAGTCAACCCGATCTACATTCCCCGCAATCACCTGATCGAGGAGGCGCTGACCGCGGCGACGGCCGGCGATCTCGATCCGGTCACGCGGCTGACTGATGCGGTCACCGCCCCCTATGCGGAACGAGCGGATCTGGCGCGCTACGCCAGCCCCGCCCCAGCGGATTTCGGCGCCTACCGAACCTTCTGCGGCACTTAAGACGGCTGGCGCAGACCCAGTCCGTCAGCGGCGGCGGCCAACGCCGCGAGATGCTCATCGACCGACGCGAATCCCGCACGCATCGTGTTGATCGACACGTGCGTCGCGCCGGCATCCCGCCACCGCCCGACCTCGTCGAGCAGTGCGTCCACGCCCGCCGGGCCGCAGGACGCTCGACCCTGCATACCGACTGCCGCTGGGTCCCGTCCGGCTTCCGCCGCCGCGGCGTCGACCATGGCCTTGGCCGCCTCGAGGTCCGCGCCCGGCGATACCATCGGAAACCATCCGTCGCCGAGACGCCCGGCGCGCCGAAAGGCGCGCGGTGACGCGGCTCCAAACCAGATCGGGATGGGACGCTGAACCGGCAACGGAGCTAATCCGGCACCGGTCACTCGTTCACTCGGCCCGTCGTGGGTGACGGTCCGTTCGGTCCACAACCGCCGCATCAGTGCGACCTGCTCTTCGCTTCGTGCGCCGCGGTTGGAAAAGTCCTCGCCCAGTGCTTCGTACTCGACTGGGTTCCAACCCAATCCGACGCCCAGGCGGAACCGGCCATTCGTGAGCAGATCCACCTCGGCCGCTTGTTTGGCCACCAACACCGTCTGACGCTGCGGAAGAATGATGATGCCGGTGACCAGCTCGAGCGCGGTGATCGCGGCGATGTAACCGAAGAGCACAAAGGGTTCGTGAAACGTCGTATCGATGTCGTACGGGCCGGCCCAGCCCCGATGGATCGCCGGATCGGCGCCAACCACATGGTCATAGGCAAGCAAGTGCGCATAGCCGAGTTGCTCGACCCCTTGGGCGTAGGCGCGCGCCGCGCCGACGTCACCGCCGAGCTCGGTCTGCGGGAAGACCACACCGATCTGCATCAAGTTCGTACCAATCTGTCGGAGAATGTCTTGCGTCAAGATTTCGCGACCTGGCCATCGCAGTCACGCCCGTTCCACATGCGCCTTCCATTGAACCCGGCGACCCTGCCAACAAGCGCGAGGCAGTGGAGTCTGATAGTATCGAACATATGTTCGATACTATCAGACATCTCGACCCTGCCGCCCTGGTGGGGGTGGTCGAGTCGACCCATCGTGCGGAGTCGGTGCTGGTGGCGCGGCGGATGGCGGCGGTGGCGGGGTTGCTGCGGCATCGGTTGGCCGCGGCCCAGCGCGCCGAGCAGGAGCGCGGCTATGCCTCCCTTGATGGGCATGACCAGACGGCGGCCGAGGTGGCCGCGGCGATGAACCTGTCGCCGACGGCGGCCAGCTATGTGGTGCTGTATGCCGAGACCCTCGATAAGCGGCTGCCCGAGATCGCCGCGCTGTTGGCTGAGGGGCGCACCGATTGGCGCACGGTGCGGTTGATCATCACCCGCACCGAGCTGGTGAGCGATGCGGCGCTGATCGCGGCGCTGGATCGGTCGCTGGCCGCGCGGATCGGCCGTTGGCACAGCTGGTCCAAGCAGCGGATCAGCAACGCCGTGGATGCCGCCGTGCGCGCCGTCGACGCCGACGCGATCCGGGAGCGCCGGAAGACCCAGGAGAACAACCGCTATATCGGCATCACCGCATTGGCCGACGGGTTGGCCGAAATCTACGGCACGGTGGCCGCTACGGCCGCCACGGCGTTCGACAAACGGTTGTCCCAGCTGGCCACGCAGGTCTGCACGGCCGATCCGCGGACGATGGATCAGCGCCGCGCTGACGCATTGGCCGCCCTGGCCCAAGGCCGCAACTTGGCGTGTACGTGTGGGCAACCCGACTGCCCCGCCGAGTCCGACACCGTCGCAGAGCCGGTTGGTGCGCGGGTGGTGATCAATGTGGTCGCCAGCCAGCACACCGTCGAGGGCACCAGTACGGCGCCGGGCTATCTGGAGGGCTACGGGGTGATCGACGCCGACCAAGTGCGCCAGTTGGTGGCCGCCGCGGCCCAGCATGTCATCAATCCCTACAGCAGCCGGGTGGACGCTTTGCGGTATCAGCCCTCCGCGGCTCTGGAACGCGCGGTGCGGTGCCGGGACCTGACGTGCCGCTTTCCCGGCTGTGGCCGCCCGGCCATGCGCTGCGATGTCGACCACACCGTACCGTTCAATCACCAGGATCCCGCCGCGGGTGGGTGGACGGTGTTTGAGAACCTGAAATGCCTTTGTCGCCAACACCATTTGCTGAAAACGTTTGGTGGGTGGCGCGATCAGCAGCTAGCCGATGGCACGGTGATCTGGACCTCACCGACCGGGCAGACCTATCGCACCGCACCGGCCGGGGTGGATCTGTTCCCCGGTGCCGGCAGGCCGGCGTGCGCCCCACCAATCCCCAACCGGCGCAGCCGCTCCAAACAGCGTGCTAGCCGTATTGCTCAGCAGCGCAAGCACAACCGGGAACAGCGCCCGATCAACGAGCAGCTGCGCTGGCTGGAGGCAGCCCGCAAGCAGGAGATCGCGGACCGTCGGTTCCGTAATCACATGCGCGACATGCTGTTTCTGTTCAAAGGCAAACACAGCACCAGCCCGTTCTGCGCTTGGATCAACGATCCCCGCGAACCCGAAGAACTACCCCCAGACTGGGAGCCCGACAAACCCTTCCCGGCACCCCTCCCGGCCGAACCACCGTTCTAGCACTGCTCCGGGCCTAGGGAGACACCCCCACATCGGCTGGCTCGGCGACGAGATCGACAAGGGAAAGTGCGACGCGTAACTCGAGAGTGCGCTTCTCCAACGATCTCCCCAAGGTCTGCTCTGCTTGACGGATGCGGTAGGCGACGGTGTTCTCATGGACGTGTAGTCGCTTGGCGGTTCGCCCACGGCTACAGTTCTCATCAAGATAGGTCCGTAACGTCGCGGCGAGGCGGCGGGTGGTTTCATCGTCGGATCCCAAGCGGCCCAATTCCCGTCGCACGAAGGTCCGCGCTTGTTCGATGTCAACTGTGGCGATGGCGCCCAGCGAGGCGTTGTGGTAGCGGGTGACGCCCCCTACGGGGCGCGCGGCTAGCACTGCGACTCGTTGCGCCTCGAGCGCCTCGACGTGGCTGGCGCGAAATCCCGCGATGCCGCGCGCGGGTTCGCCAATGGCGACCCGGACGCCGGGCGCGGTCGCGGTCGCAAACCGCAACTCGTCGAGGACTTTTGACGGCACATCGCCGTGGGAGCTGATCCAGGCCGCCACCGACAGGATACCAAGGGAATGCACCAGAGGTTTCCGGTTGCCGATCATCGCGGCGACGTCGCGGATGGCGGCTTCCAGAATCGCCTGGGTGTTACGCCCTTCTTCGTGAGATTCGAGCCAGGCTATGGCGGCGACGTGTACCCGGCCAACCTCGTAGCGAAGCCGCCGGCTCGCAACATCGGCGTCGATGGGTTGTCCGGCAAGGATGGTACGGATCGTCTCGGCCTGATTCGCGGCGGCGCTGCGCAGCCATCGGTCGCGCTCGGCGGCATAAACCTCCTCGACCAAACACAGCGCGGCGTCCACATAAGCGAACATCCAAGCCGAACCGAGCTCCGACGCCAGTCTTAGCTCGTCCGCGTTGCGTGCGTGGACATCCAAGGTCGCGTTGAAGTGCCGAGCTGTTGCGGCGTGGGCGAGCCGATAGCTGCGCATCAAGGTGGTCAGCGGTATGCCTTGTTGCGCACCGTCTTGCGCGTACGCGAGGGTCGGTGAGCCAAGGCGTGCCGCCTCGTATGGGTCGGCTCCGGCCAGCAATACCTCGGCGAAGTCGCGAATGCTGGCTTCGGTGCTGGCCCGGTTTACTTCGAGCGCCTCCGCGCTGGCCAGCAGGTCTGGCAACCGCTCACTGGTGTAACTGGTCACCGCGGCCGCGATATCACTGGCGCGTTCGGACAATTCGGCCGCGGCCGGCCGCAGCACGGTCGACCAAACCCGCCGCTCGTCATCGCCCCGCGCAGCGCTCCACTCCGGCTCCATGTCTGCACGGTAACGCCGTGGTTAGCCCAGTGGTGCGGATATTCGACAACGGTGGGGTAGCGCATTGGCGGTTGCAGACAAGCGCACGGCGGCGGGCGCGACGGACGATCGTGGCATGCGACAACTCACCAGCCTCGACACCCAGTTCCTCGCGATGGAAAACGCCCGCGTCCAAGGGCACGTCAGCGTGCTGGGGACATATGATCCCATGACCACTTCGGGACGGCCGCTGGATGCGGCGCTGGTCCGCGAGCTGATCAGCGATCGATTGCATCTGTTGCCCACCTTCCGTTGGCGGCTCGCGCAGGTGCCGTTCGCGCTCGACTATCCGTATTGGGTTGACGACGGCACGTTCGACGTCGAGTACCACGTCCGGGAGCTCGCGTTGCCTTCTCCGGGCGACCAGCGGCAACTCGCCGAGCAGGTGGCGCGCATCATCGGCCGGCAGCTCGACCGGGCACGCCCGCTCTGGGAGGTGTACGTGATCCACGGTCTTGCCGACGGTGCGGTCGCGGTTCTGACGAAAATGCATCACGCCGCCGTCGATGGAGTCTCGGGCGCCGAGGTGATGAGCATCCTGCTCGATGACACCACCACAGGGCAACGGGATTCGACGCCCACGGTCGCCGCGGAGACCTTCCCGTCCGAGGTGGAAATGCTTGGCCGCGGTCTGGCCGGCCTGCTGCGCCAGCCGCTGCGGGTGCTGCGTGCCGGCCCCACGACATTGCCGCATCTCGACGACGTACCGACGATTGGACATCTGCCCGGAGTCAAGGCGATCGCCCGCAGCAGCCGGCTGCTCAAGCGAGCGCTGCCGACCGGGTCGAACGGCGCCGCCGTGCGGGGCCGCAACGTCGTGGCCCCGCGCACTCGATTCCAGGCGCGGGTGTCCCCGCACCGGCGCGTTGCTTTCGGTTCGCTGTCACTGGCGGAGGTCAAGACGATCAAGAACACGTTCGGGTGCACCGTGAATGACGTTGTCCTTGCGATCTGCACCGCCGGCTTGCGCGCTTGGCTTGACGAGCGGGGCGAACTGCCGACCGAACCCCTTGCGGGTTTCATCCCGATGTCGGTCCGAACTGCCGAACAGATGGGCACATTCGGCAATCGGGTGTCGGTGATGATCGCCGAGCTGCCGACCGACTCGGCCGACCCGGCGGAGCGTCTGCGCCGGATCAACGAGTCGATGCGGGCGGCAAAGGAGCGTCACCGCGCGCTGCCGGCGTCGCTGCTGCAGGACGTCAATCACTTTATTCCGCCAGCCCTTTTCGCACAGGCGGCACGAGCCACTTCCCGATTGGCCAGCGTGCGCGGCATCAATCAACCGGCCAACGTCATGATTTCGAATGTCCCCGGGCCGTCGGCCCCGCTGCATCTCGGCGGCGCGAAGCAACGCGCACAGTTCCCGGTCTCCGGAGTCGTTGACGGGATCGGCATCAACATCACCGTGATGAGCTATCAGGATTCGCTTGAGTTCGGGATTGTCGTCGATCGCGAGATGGTCGACGACCCGTGGCCAATCCTGGACGCGTTACGCGCCGGGATGGACGAACTGCGTGAACTGGCCAGCCGCCACGCTCGCGCGTGACCAGCCTGATGCACCAACTAGGAAAGGAAACCAGCATGAGCCGCTTCGACATCACTCAGACCAACCGCGCCGTGGAGCGCTTGATCGAGACGACCGAGAACCCGCGCCATCGCTATCTCCTGCACGCCTACAACCGGCACCGCTACTTGGAGATGGCCGGCCGCTACCAGGAGATCTTCGCTCCGGAGATGACGGTCGAGAAGCCCGTCTACCACTTCAACATGCTCGGCAAGACCCTGACGCTCGAAGGCGCCGAGGCAGTTGAATCCGTGTACCACATGTGGGCCGAAACAGCACAGTGCATCTTCTACGTCGACGAAGAGAAACTGGCGGTCAGCGACAACATGATCGTCTCGAGCTCGGTGATGTACCAGCAGACGCCGGGTGCCATCCTGGCCGCCGAGGGCGCGCCGGTCGACCCCGACGCGATGTACCTGGTGAAGACCGCCGAGCACATGATCTGGCCCTACGACGACCGGGGCCGTTTGGTCGGCGAGGACGTCTGGGAGTACGACGAAACGGTTCGTGAGTTCGTCCGGCTCGATCCGGTCGATGTCCTCACCGTCGCGCAGTCCTCGAAGTTGCTCGAACCCCTGATCAAGCCGCTACCCGACCACAACCCGTTCCTCGGCGAGCCGGTACGAGCATGACGCAGGAATTCTGCACCGACAACATCCTCGATGTGGTGGTGATCGGCGCCGGCTTTTCCGGCCTGGCCGCCGCCCGTGCATTGCGTCAAGGCGGACTGCGACGCATGGCCGTGATCGAGGCGCGCGACCGCGTGGGCGGCCGTGTCTGGAACGCCGAAGTCGCGGCGGGGCATACCGTCGAGATGGGTGCCGCCTGGGTCGGACCGGGGCAATCGGCGGTGATCGATCTCGCCAAGGAACTCGGGCTGGGTCTGCGCCCGCAATTCAATCGCGGCGACACCTTCATCGTCGTCGACGGCCGGCCGACGCGCGTGCCGACGACGGAGAGCCCGATCACCAACGAGGATTTCGTAGGCAACCTTGATCGACTCGCGGAAACGGTGCCCGTCGATGCGCCGTGGGGCGCGGCGCGCGCCGACGACTAGGACGCGATGACGTTCGCCGACACTATGACCCCGACCGCGATCCCATGTCCTTCGTCGGCGTGGCGACCCAGGATTCGTGCCTACCGGTCCGGCGGCCGAAGGCCACCAGGTGCATGAGGGCGACGACCAAGGCTCCGACCACCACTCCGATCACCGCGGATACCCCGGTGTTGATCAACCAGGCCAACACGCCACCGACGGACTCGACAGCGTGGTGAACGTGCTCCTCGAGGTGAAGCACCAAGCCATACGGCGTGTGCCAGCCGAGGTGGTGGCTGCCGACCAGGAGGATGTGGCCGCCCACCCAAAGCATTGCGACGGTCCCCACCACCGAGAGCATTGAAAGCAGCTTGGGCATCCCGGCGACCAGGCCCCGGCCGACCTTCTGCCCGAAGCGGGAGGTGGTCTGGGCGAGGCGCAGTCCGATGTCGTCCATCTTGACGATGCCGGCGACGACGCCGTATACCGCGGCGGTGATGACCACGGCCACGACGACGAGGATGACGAGCCGTTGCACGAACGGCGACTCGGCCACCTCGTTGAGGGCGATCACCATGATCTCGGCGGACAGGATGAAGTCGGTCCGGATCGCCGAGGTCACCATGTGGTCTTCGCCGCCGGGTCGCGCAGCATCGCCGTCATGACCGCGGATGGCGGCCCAGACCTTCTCAGCGCCTTCGTAACACAGGTAGGCGGCACCCAGCATCAGGATCGGAAACATCAGCCACCCCACGAACTGACTGATCAGCAATCCGCCGGGCAGGATGAACAACAACTTGTTGCGCAGGGAGCCGATCCCGATGCGCTTGATGATGGGCAACTCGCGCTCGGCGGCGATCCCGCGGATATATTGCGGCGTCACGGCGGTGTCGTCGATGACCACGCCGGCGGCCTTTGCTGTCGCGCGGCCGGCGGCGGCGCCGATGTCGTCAACCGAAGCGGCGGCCAGCCTCGCCAGCGCCGCGACGTCGTCCAAGAGCCCCAACAGACCCGCACTCATCGCGTCTTCTCCCGCATCGCGTCGGAGACTACCCGGGTACCACCACGGCGGCATTCTGGTGTGTCGGAAAATGACAAAAATGCGTCGGGAAATGTCAATACCCGCGGCCGCACCATCGGCGATCCTATTTGTGCACGACACTTCATCCGAATTCCTGGCCCCGAGCGGATCTTTCGCGACCCGCTTATAGAAATTTACCGATCCG
Source organism: Mycobacterium decipiens (assembly GCF_963853665.1). Classification (NCBI taxonomy): domain Bacteria; kingdom Bacillati; phylum Actinomycetota; class Actinomycetes; order Mycobacteriales; family Mycobacteriaceae; genus Mycobacterium; species Mycobacterium decipiens. The sequence goes on along the minus strand of NZ_OY970459.1, from coordinate 1,435,257 downwards.
CCCTGCGGAGAAAGCTGAGTACACCATGCTCCCGATCGCCATGATCCTGTTTATCGTCATGCTCCCGGTTCTCATCCCAGCCGCCGTGAGCGCGGTCGGCGCGATCGCCGACGCCCGCCAGCGGCGGCGTGAACGGATTACCAACACGCCAGCGGTCGCCTGACGGAGCGCGCCGCGAGCGGCGTTACGCGAGGCCCGCATCGACCAGCAGACGTGACACCCCGGCTTCGGCACACTGCGCGGCTACCGGCCCCAGAGCGATTCGGGCGTCGTCTTCCCGGCGGGCCGCCGTGAGGGTTTCGATCCGGAGCACTTGCGCCTGCAGCGCAGCCAGCGGTCGGCGCTGGCAATCGATCGCAGCGACCAGATCGGTGGCCCGTCGGCAGGCTTGCTCGTGGTCGTCCGCAGAAACGCTTGCGGACAGTAGGCGAACGGCGGAGTCCTCGTCGAGTTCGGCCGTCATCGTGGCGATTCCATTGTCGCGAGGGATAGTGCGGGGCGACCGCAAACTGGCGGCAAGCCCCGGAGGTAGGTCGATTCCCAGCCGGATGCGCTCGTTGTTGATCCGGGCGGCAAGGCGGGGCAGCCGCAGGTGAACTGCGGCCGTTGCCCCGGCGGCAAGGCGATCAGCCGCCGCACCGAGATCCCCCTGACCCGCCTTGATCCGCGCACCGATCACATACCTGGCGGCCAAGTAGTCCACCGCTCCACCGTCGGACCCGAGCAGATAGCTTTCCTCCACAAGACGCGCGGCCTCGGCCACCCCGCCCGTCTCGTAGAGCAATTCGCCGAGAAGCGAACCCGCGAGCCGGGCCGCGTGCGAATGGGTTCCGACTCCGGTGCCAATCTCGTACGCTTCCCAGAGGTTCTCCAGTGCCGCGGGAATATCGAGGCGATACTTCGCGGCCAGGCCCCGATAGCAGCGCCCATAAACGGTGGAGAACGGCCCCATCATCTCCTGATAGGGCGCGGCCCAGTCAAGCAACCGGTCGGCGGCATCGAAGTCGAAGCGGCAGATCGCGGCAAACGCCGCGACGTTACCTGCGGACCCAGCCACCCGCGGATGGAAAGTGTCCGGTCTCGACATCGCCTCTGCGACCAACTCGTCGACACGCTCAACCCGATCGGCTAGGGCTTCGGCGACTGCTCGCAGCACGTCTGCCTCAGCGCGCAGATCCGCACGCACCCGGTCAGCGAGGTCTGCCCGGCCCAAGGCCGCTTCGAAACGATCAAGCGCGCCGTCGGTGTGCGCCGAACGCTGCAACAGGATGTTCGCCCACGCGATCACGAGCTGGAGCAGAGGCCGCGGAACCACCAGTTGTTGCGGCAGCTTTTTCACGATTCCGAGCAACGTCGTCATCTTGGATTGCTCCAGCAAGTTCGACTCATCCTGCTCGACAAGATCAACGGCACGGGCTGGATCGCCCGCGGCCAACGCATGATCGACGGCCTCGTTGAGAAAACCGTTCTTGGCGAACCAGGCCGAAGCGGTGCGGTGCAGTTCTTCGATCCCGTCGGGCCGATCACGTTCGAGGCGACGGCGCAGAAACTCGGCGAACATCTGGTGGAAGCGGAACCACTTTGGGTCGTCGTCGATCCGCTGCAGGAACAGGCCGCGCTGCTCGACCTCTTCCAGCCATGACTGCCCATTGGTCACCCCCGCCAGCACGGCGGCCAGCCCGCCGCAGGTCCGCTCGGTGATGGACGTGACCAGTAGGAACTCACGCAGATCGGGGTCGAGGGTGTCCAATACGTTCTCGCCGAGGAATTCGCGGATCACTTCGCTGGCGCCGGAAAGTCGGCCCACGAGGCTGCTCGCATCGCCGCCGCCGCGCAGCGACAACGCGGCCAGCTGCAGGGCCGCGGCCCACCCATCGGTCGATGTGGTCAACGCCTCCACATCGCCGCGCGACAGCTCTAGGCCGCCCACCTCGTTGAGCAATGAGGCCGCCTCGTCGGTATCGAAACGCAAAGCATCGGAATCGATCTCGACCAACTCGTCACGAACTCGCAATCTGCCCAGCGGCAATCCTGCGCGAGACCAGCTAGTGACGATGACCTGTAGGTGGTGACATGCGTTGTCCAACAGGAACCCCAGGGCGGCGCTAGTTTGGCTGTCGGACACCCGATGCCAGTCGTCGACTACTACCGTGATTTGGTCGTCCTGTTGGTGGATTTCGTCGATGAGCGACGTCAATACGTAGCGGCACGCGTCAGCGCCGTGCTCTTCGAGCAGCTGCCCCAACGACTCGGCGAGGGCGGGGCGGACCCGCCGAATCGACTCGAGTAGATGCGCCAGAAACCACACCTCGTTGTTGTCATCGTCGTCGACCGTCAGCCAGGCGACCGTGACGCCGTCACTGGACAGTTCCGCACGCCATTGCGCCGCCAGCGTGCTCTTGCCGCACCCCGAGGGTGCGTGGATGAGGATTAGCCGTCGCCGTCCACCGCCGCGAAGGATGTCGGTGAGCCGGGTGCGGGCGACCAGTGACCTGGTGGGGATCGAGGGCCGGTACTTCGTCGCGGGTGTCGGGGGCGTCTGGAACGTCGGGGTGCCGATCGTGTCCCGATGAACAGAGCGTGCCGCGGACGACTTTCGGCGTTCCACACCGAGCTCGACGGGGCAGGGCATCTCGTCGACGGCGACACCGTTGCGACGCTGAACTGCACGAAGCTCTTCGCCAAATGCTGCAGCGGTCGCCGGACGATCCGACGGATCCCTAGCCATCGCCTGTTCGATGATCTCGGCTAGGTCGCTCGGCACGCCCTTCATCTCCACCTCTGGGGTGGGCTGCGAGGTCACTCGCAAAAACTGAGCGACTACCTGCTCGCCGGAGCGGCGCTCGAACACCGCATGACCGGTCAGCAGACAGAACAACGTCGCACCCAGCGAATACACGTCCGATGCGGGCGTCGGCGACCTGCCCTCGAGCACCTCGGGTGCGGTGTAAGCCGGCGAACCGGTAATCACCCCGGTCGCCGTCTCGAAGCCCCCGACGATTCGGGCGATTCCGAAGTCGGTCAACTGCGGTTCCCCGTAGTCGGTCAGCAGGACGTTCGCGGGTTTCACGTCACGATGCAGTGTTCCGCTGCGGTGCGCGGCTTCCAGCGCCCCCGCGAGTTTCACGCCGATGGTGAGTGTCTCGCTCCAGTCCAGGGGTCCGTGCCGGCGGATCAGTACCTCGAGCGAATCCTTCGCGTGGTACGGCATCACGATGTAGGGCCGGCCACTAGCCAACACGCCTACCTGCAAAACGTTCATGATGTGCGGATGTCCGGAAAGGCGGCCCATGGCGCGCTGTTCGCGTAGGAAGCGGTCGAGATTGTCCGGATCGAGGTCAGTGATCGACACCTTGACGGCAACGACGCGATCGAGCATGGGCTGGGCGCAGCGATAAACGACCCCGAATCCGCCGCGTCCGATCTGCTCGACGTTGTCGAACCCAACCTGATGTAGTTCCGCGGGAATATCGCGAACCAGGTCCCGCCGTGTCGCAAGCGGGTCGACGTCGGTCATCGACGCTCACCATCTCTCGGCCGAGAGGCTTTCACCAGTCAATCGACTCTAATCGCAGGTTACCTGCGGGCGCAGGACGAGGACACCGGTAGGTCGGCTCGGTACTGCCGAGGCGTCTTACCGAACCAGCGTCGACATGAACGGTTGAGCGCGCTCTGTTCGGAATAGCCGAGTAGGACCGCGATCTGGCTCAAGTACAGCCCCGGTTCGGCGAGGTACCTAGCCGCTTGATCGCGGCGTTCCCGCTCGATGAGGTCCTGGCATCGCACACCCTCGACAGCTAGGCGTCGTTGCAGCGTCCGTGGGTGCACGGCGAGTTGGTCCGCGATAGCCTCAGCGCTGCACTGGCCGGTAGGCAGCAGGCGGCGGGCCAGCTCGGACACCTTTTCCGACAGCACTGCGGAGCTCGGCGGGTAATGGGACTCAAGATATTTCGTGGCGATGCGTCTGGTTTCCGGATCCGCATTGTCGATGGGCCTGTCGGCCAGACGACGGGGTACCTCGAACCCACACCACGTCTGCGCGAAGCGCACGGTACAACCCAGCGCATCGTTGTATGCGTCGTCAGAACCCACTTGGTGGTGCATGAACGAGATGACGCGGGCTCGTGCCTGTGGTCCGCCGAGAAAGCGGATCATCCGGACTGCGTTGGCCATGCTCAGCTCGTATCCCTGAAGTGGATACGGAAGCGCCGGATCGGTCACCTCGTAACTGAACTTGATGTTGGATCCTGTCGTGGTTGGCGAAACACTCAACGTCAGGGCCGGCGAATGGACATACAGGTAGCGCCCGATCGCCTCCAACCCGCCGAGCAACGTCTGCGCATTGCGCGCGATCACGGCGATGGGGCCAAGGATGGCAAGGCCCTGCCAGCGCGAAAGGCGAAGTCCGAAGTCCGGACAATCGAGTTCGTCGGCGCTGGCTTCCAGCATCCGAACAAACGCCTCCAAGGACATGAACGCTTCGTCCTGGTGTTCGATGCCCGGCCGGATCTCGAAGCGCTTCAGGAACGGCCGCGGGTCAGCGCCGAGTTCGCGCATCAGATCGGTGTATCCCCACAGGTTGGTGGCGCGGATGAGACTGCCCATGTCAATCACCTCCCTGTCGGGAAATGATAAAAGTGTGTCGCAAGATGTCAAGACTTATCCGCGCAGCCTGAGCGATTCTGTTTCTACCGCGTCCTGCCAGGAAGAGCAGGCTGGAAACGCAAGGATTCCCATGGCTGCAAAACATTTCGACGTCTTGATCATCGGCGCCGGCCTGTCCGGTATCGGTACCGCCTGTCACGTGATGCGCAAGTTCCCCCGCAAAGTCATCGCGGTGCTGGAACGACGTGAAAGGCTGGGCGGTACCTGGGATCTGTTCCGGTACCCCGGAGTCCGTTCGGACTCTGACATGTTCACCTTCGGCTACCAGTTCCGCCCGTGGCAGGACGCGAAGGTACTCGCGGACGGCCCGTCCATCCGGCGCTACATCGCCGATACCGCAGCGGAGTTCGGCATCGACGAGAAGATCCACTATGGCTTGAAAGTTGGCACCGCCGAGTGGTCGAGCCGGCAGTGCCGTTGGACCGTCACCGCCGTGCACGAGGCTACCGGCGAAACGCAGATCTACACCTGCAATTACCTCATCAGCTGCACCGGTTACTACAACTACGACGCCGGTTACCTACCGACCTTCCCCGGCGTGGACCGCTTCCAGGGCCGCTGCATTCATCCGCAACACTGGCCCGAAGACCTGGACTACGCCGGCAAGAAGGTCGTGGTAATCGGCAGTGGCGCGACGGCGGTCACCCTGGTCCCGGCGATGGCCGGCCCCCGCCCCGATTGCGCCGCGCACGTCACGATGTTGCAGCGGTCCCCGTCCTACATCTTCTCGCTGCCGGCAATCGATAAGATCTCCGAAGCGCTGGCACGTTTCCTGCCGGACAGCTGGGTGTACGCGTTCGGCCGCAGGCGCAACATCGCCATCCAGCGCAAGCTCTACCAGGCCTGCCGCCGCTGGCCCAATCTCATGCGACGACTTCTGCTCTGGGAAGTACGACGCCGCCTCGGGCGCTGCGTCGACATGAGCAACTTCACCCCGAACTACCTGCCGTGGGACGAGCGGTTGTGCGCCGTGCCCAATGGCGACCTGTTCAAGGTGCTGGCATCGGGTGCGGCGTCGGTGGTCACCGATCAGATCGACACGTTTACCGAGAGGGGCATCCTGTGCAAGTCCGGTAGCGAACTCGAGGCCGACATTGTCGTCACCGCGACCGGTCTGAACATCCAGATGCTGGGTGGGATACAACTTTTCGTCGACGGCGCACGGTACCAGCTGCACGACCGGATGACCTACAAGGGTGTGCTGCTGGAGAACCTCCCCAACCTGGCATGGATCATCGGCTACACCAACGCGTCGTGGACCCTGAAGGCCGACATCGCCGGCGCCTACCTGTGCCGGCTGTTCCAGCACATGGAGGACAACGGCTACGCGGTGGCAACCCCGCGCGATGCCCAGAACTGCGCGTTGGAAGTCGGCATGTTCGACCAGCTGAACTCCGGCTACGTGAAGCGCGGCCAGGACCTCATCCCGCGCCAGGGTTCCAAACACCCGTGGCAGGTGCTCATGCACTACGAGAAGGACGCAAAGGTTCTGCTCGATGACCCCATCGAAGACGGTGTGCTGCGGTTTGCCGCGACCGTCCGAGACACCGCGGCGGCCTGAGCATCATGAATCTGCGCAAGAGCATCATCCGGTCCGCGTTGCGCGGGGCCCGACCATTGTTCGCATCGCGCCGGCTGGGCGTGGTCGGCCGTCGCTTCATGCTCGCAACGCTCACGGCCGCCGCGCGCGCCCCCAAGGGCACCCGCTTCGAGCGCATCACCATCGCCGGTGTCCCGGTCGAGCGCGTGCAACCGCGTCGGGCTGCAACCAACGGGACACTGGTCTACCTGCACGGAGGCGCCTACGCCCTGGGCAGCGCCAGGGGCTATCGCGGTCTGGTCGCCCAACTCGCCGCGGCGGCCGGCATGACGGCACTGGTCCCCGACTACACCCGCGCACCGCAGGCGACGTATCCGAAGGCCCTCGAGGAAGTGGTTGCGATCTATACCCACCTGTTCGAGGATGGGATCGACCCGAAAATGATCGTGATCGCTGGTGATTCGGCCGGCGGGGGTCTAACCCTGGCGCTGGCCATGGAGTTGCGCGATCGAGGCGTCGAATCCCCGGCCGCACTCGGCTTGATTTGCCCGTGGGCAGATCTCGCCATAGACATCGAGCGCACACGACCGGTACTGCGCGATCCCCTGATTCTTCCGTCCATGTGTGCCGAATGGGCGCCGCGCTACATCGGGTCCTTCGATCCCCGGTCGCCGGGCATCTCTCCGGTGTACGGCGACACGCGCGGCCTGCCGCCGATCGTGCTGCAGACCGCGGGCGACGATCCGATATCCGTCGATGCGGCGAAGATCGAAACCGCTTGTGCCGCTTCCCGAACAGGCCTCGAACATCGACGGTTCGACAGCATGTGGCACGACTTTCATCTCCAGGTCAGTCTGCTCCCCGAAGCGCGCGAGGCGATCACCGACCTCGGAGCAAGGCTGCGCAGTCACCTCCACCAACCACAGGAAGTAGTCAGATGAGTTCATTCGAAGGCAAAGTCGTCGTTATCACCGGGGCCGGCTCCGGCATTGGCCGGGCATTGGCCCTCAATCTCGCGCAGCAGGGCGCAAAGCTCGCGCTCTCCGACATCGACACGGACGGACTAACCGAAACTGTGCGCTTAGCCCAGGCACTCGGCGCGCAGGTGAAGTCGGACCGGCTCGACGTCTCCGAGCGGGAGGCCGTGCTGGCCTACGCCGACGCGGTCGTCGCGCATTTCGGCACGGTCAACCAGATCTACAACAACGCCGGCATCGCATACAACGGCAACGTCGACAGGTGCGAGTTCAAGGACATCGAGCGTATCATCGATGTCGACTTCTGGGGCGTCGTCAACGGGACCAAAGCCTTTCTGCCGCATGTGATTGCGTCCGGGGACGGGCACATTGTCAACATCTCCAGTCTGTTCGGGCTGATCGCGGTACCCGGGCAGAGCGCTTACAACGCCGCCAAGTTTGCGGTGCGCGGCTTCACCGAGGCGCTGCGCGAGGAGATGCTGGTCGCCAAGCACCCGGTCAAGGTGACGTGCGTGCATCCCGGCGGTATCAAGACCGCCGTCGCACGCAACGCCACCGTCGCCGATGGCGAGGATCAGCAGAGCCTTGCGGCGTTCTACGACAAGTGGCTCCTCATCCATTCGCCGGAAATGGCGGCAAAGACCATCGTCAACGGAGTCGCCAAGGGCCGCGCCCGGGTAGTGGTGGGCTTGGAGGCAAAAGCCGTCGATGTGCTCGCCCGAATCATGGGTTCGCCGTATCAGCGGCTGGTTGCCGCCGGCGTGGCGAAATTCTTCCCCTGGGCCAAGCAATTGGAGAGGACACCCCAATGAAAACCACCGCCGCAGTGCTGCTTGAAGCGGGCAAGCCGTTCGAGCTGATGGAGCTCGACCTCGACGGGCCAGGTCCGGGCGAGGTGCTGATCAAATACACCGCCGCCGGACTGTGCCATTCGGACCTGCACCTCACCGACGGCGACCTGCCACCACGGTTCCCGATCGTGGGTGGCCATGAGGGTTCCGGGGTCATCGAGGAGGTGGGCCCCGGGGTCACCAAGGTCAAGCCCGGCGACCACGTGGTGTGCAGCTTCATCCCGAACTGCGGGACCTGCCGCTACTGCTCGACCGGACGGCAAAATCTGTGCGACATGGGTGCCACCATCCTAGAGGGCTGCATGCCGGACGGAAGTTTCCGATTCCATTCCAAGGGAACAGATTTCGGCGCGATGTGCATGCTCGGTACCTTCGCCGAGCGGGCCACCATCTCCCAGCACTCGGTCGTGAAGGTGGACGAATGGCTACCGCTGGAGACGGCGGTGCTGGTTGGCTGCGGTGTGCCGTCCGGGTGGGGCACCGCGGTCAATGCCGGAAACCTCCGGGCGGGCGACACCGCCGTCATCTACGGCGTCGGAGGTTTGGGCATCAACGCGGTCCAGGGCGCAACCTCCGCCGGCTGCAAGTACGTCGTAGTGGTGGACCCCGTGCCGTTCAAGCGCGAGACCGCGCTCAAGTTCGGCGCGACCCATGCCTTTGCCAATGCCGCCAGCGCCGCAACGAAGGTCGACGAACTCACCTGGGGGAAGGGCGCCGACGCGGCGCTGATCCTGGTGGGCACCGTCGACGAAGAGGTGGTCTCGGCGGCGACCGCGGTCGTCGGCAAGGGCGGCACCGTCGTCATCACCGGGCTGGCGGACCCCGCCGAACTCACGGTGCATGTCTCCGGAACCGACCTGACGCTGCACGAGAAGACGATCAAAGGATCACTGTTCGGATCCTGCAATCCGCAGTACGACATCGTGCGGCTGCTGCGGCTCTACGACGCCGGCCAGCTGAAGCTCGACGAGCTCGTGACCACCACCTACACCATCGAGCAAGTGAACCAGGGCTATCAAGATCTGCGCGACGGCAAGAACATTCGCGGCGTGATCGTGCACTGACAAGCCAGGAAAAGGCGTTGAAAGCAATTGAACGAGACCCCTGCCGGTATCTAGGCTGGCCTTGGGGACCCACCGCCCGGCAGGCGCGACAGGAGGCCCGAACATGATGCGCAGGCTCAACGGCGTTGACGCACTGATGCTGTACCTCGACAAAGGCAGCGCCTACAACCACACACTCAAGATCAGCGTGCTCGACCCGTCGACGGATCCCGACGGCTGGTCGTGGCCGAAGGCGCGGCAGATGTTTGCGGACCGCGCCCACCTGCTTCCGGTGTTCCGGCTGCGGTACCTACCGACGCCGCTGGGCCTGCATCACCCGATCTGGGTCGAGGACCCCGATTTCGATCTCGACGCGCACGTGCGCCGGGTCGTGTGTCCCGCTCCCGGCGGGATGGCGGAATTCTGCGAGCTCGTCGAGCAGATCTACGCCCATCCGCTGGATCGCGACCGCCCGCTGTGGCAGACCTGGGTGGTCGAGGGCCTCGAAGGCGGCCGCGTCGCCCTGGTGACGCTGCTGCACCACGCCTACTCCGACGGCGTCGGCATCCTGGACATGCTCGCCGCGTTCTACAACGACACGCCTGACGATGCCGGGGTGGTTGCGCCCGCGTGGGAACCGCCACCACTGCCATCGACAAGGCAGCGACTGGGTTGGGCGCTGCGAGACCTGCCCGGCAGGCTGGGCAAGATCGCGCCGACCGTGCGGGCGGTGCGGGATCGGGTGCGCATCGAACGCGAGTTCGCCAAAGATGGCGCGCGCCGCGTCCCACCCGCATTCGACCGTTCCGCACCGCCAGGCCCGTTCCAGCGCGGGCTGTCGCGCAGCCGGCGGTTTAGCTGCGAGTCGTTCCAGCTCGCCGAGGTTCGCGAGGTGAGCAAGACGCTGGGCGTCACGATCAACGACGTCTTCCTGGCGTGTGTCGCCGGTGGCGTTCGCCACTATCTCGACCGTTTCGGCTCGCTTCCCACCGAAGCGATGGTGGCCACGATGCCGCTCGCCGTCACCCCGGCGGCCGAGCGCGTCCACCCGGGCAACTACTCGTCGGTCGACTACGTCTGGCTGTACGCTCAGATCGCCGACCCGATCGAGCGGTTGCGCGCGACACACGTCGCCGCCGAGGCGACCAAGCAGCACTTCGCCCAGACCAAGGACGCCGACCTCGGCGCGGTGGTCGAGCTCCTGCCGGAACGCCTCATCTCGGGCCTGGCGCGTGGCAATGCGCGGACTAAGGGCCGCTTCGACACCTTCAAGAACGTGGTTGTGTCCAACGTGCCGGGGCCGCGTGAGCCGCGGTATCTCGGCCGGTGGCGCGTCGATCAGTGGTTCTCCACCGGGCAGATCTCCCATGGCGCCACGCTCAACATGACCGTCTGGAGCTATTGCGACCAGTTCAATCTGTGCGTCCTTGCCGATGCCGTCGCGGTTCGGAACACCTGGGAGCTGGTCCGTGGCTTTGCGACCTCGCTCGAGGAGCTGCTCGCGGCGGCCCGTGCGCACGCCACATCCAAGGAGATGGCCACATGACTCGCATCAGTCCGATTGATCTGTCATTCCTGCTGCTGGAGAGAGCCAACCGGCCAAATCACATGGCTGCTTTCACGATCTTCCAAAAGCCAAGAGGACAGAAGTCTTCGTTCGGGCCACGCCTGTTCGACGCGTATCGGCACAGCCAGGCGGCCAAGCCCTTCAATCAAAAGCTGAAATGGCTGGGCAGAGATGTCGCGGCGTGGGAAACGGTTGAGCCCGACATGCAATATCACATTCGGCACATCGCCCTTCCCGCACCGGGTTCCATGCAGCAGTTTCACGAAACAGTCTCGTTCCTAAACACCAGCCTGCTCGATCGGGGGCACCCGCTCTGGGAGTGCTACATCATCGACGGTATCGAGCACGGCCGGATCGCCGTCTTGCTCAAAGTGCACCACGCGCTCATCGACGGCGAAGGAGGGCTGCGCGCGATGCGCAACTTTCTCAGCGATTCGCCGGACGACAAGACACTGGCCGGTCCCTGGATGTCGTTCGAGAGCACTGACCGGCCACGCCGGACAGACACCACGTTGTCGCGCAGAGCGCAATTACAAGGAATGGTCAAGGGACTGGGTAGGCTGCCGGGAGGCGTTTTCGGCGTCGGTGCGGACGCGGCAGACCTTGGTGCGCAAGCGCTGACCCTGAAGGCACGCAAGGCTTCTCTGCCCTTCACGGCGCGAAACACTCTCTTCAATAACACGGCGAAATCAGCGGCGCGCGCGTATGCGAATGTGGAGTTGCCACTCGCCGACGTAAAGGCCCTCGCCAAGGCGACCGACACCTCCGTCAATGACGTAGTGATGACAGTCATCGATGACGCGCTGCATCATTACCTCGACGAACATCAGGCACCCACGGACCGACCGCTCGTGGCTTTCAAGCCGATGTCGCTGCGTGAAAAGTCGGGCGGGGGCGGAGGCAACCAGGTGAGCGCCGAACTGATCCCGATGGGTACACCCGAGGCGAGTCCCATTGAGCGCCTGAAGGAGATAAACGCAGCGACCACGAGCGCCAAGGACAAGGGGCGCGGCATGCAAACGACGTCGCGCCAGGCCTATGCGCTCCTGCTGCTGAGCAGCCTGACCATGTCGGATACCCTGCCCCTGCTCGGGAAGCTGCCGAGCGCCAACCTGGTGATATCAAACATGAAGGGGCCCACCGAGCAGCTCTACCTCGCCGGTGCGCCGATGGTTGCATTCAGTGGTCTGCCCATCGTGCCGCCGGGCGCCGGACTCAACGTCACCTTCGCAAGCATCAACACCGCGCTGTGCATCGCCATCGGCGCAGCGCCGGAAGCCGTCCACGAGCCCTTCCGGCTTGCCGAACTCATGGAACGGGCCTTTGCGGCGCTCCAAATCGAAACTGGGGCAACGAGTCTGATCAACCGCACGACAGCGAAGTCGAGAACCCGATGAAGAACATTGGCTCCATGCTCAGACAACGCGCAAGCGTCTCGCCGCGGCTCGAAGCCTACGTCGAGCCATCAACCAACGTCCGCATGAACTATGCAGAGATGAACGCACTGGCGAACCGGTGCGCCAACGTACTGACTTCACTCGGGATCGCCAAAGGCGACCGCGTGGGATTGCTGATGCCTAATAGTGTCGAGTTCTGTTGCCTGTTCTATGGCGCAGCCAAGATTGGGGCGGTGGCGGTCCCCCTCAACACACGCCTCGCGGCGCCTGAGGTGAGTTTCATTCTGTCCGACAGCGGCAGCAAGGTAGTGATCTACGGTGCTGCCTCGGCGACAGTGGTTGACGCCATCAGGGCGGAGACCGACCCTCCCCGCACGGTCACCGACTGGGTACCGGTAGGCGACGGCATTGACTCGTTGGGTGAACGTCTGAGGTCGGCGGCTGCCAACGAACCGACCTGCGACTGCGGCGGCGATGACAACTTGTTCATCATGTACACGTCGGGCACTACCGGAAATCCGAAGGGAGTGGTGCATACCCACGACTCGGTGCACGCAGCGGCGAGTTCATGGTCCTCGACGGTCGATGTGCGCTACCGGGACCGCCTGCTGCTACCCCTGCCGATGTTCCACGTGGCGGCGTTGACGACGGTCATCTTCAGCGCCATGCGCGGCGTCAGCCTGATCTCGATGCCACAATTTGATGCGACGAAGGTGTGGTCACTGATCGTCGATGAACGAGTTTGCATTGGTGGCGCCGTGCCGGCGATCCTCAACTTCATGCGCCAGGTGCCCGAGTTCGCCGAACTCAATGCGCCCGACTTCCGCTACTTCATCACCGGTGGTGCGCCCATGCCGGAGGCCCTGATCAAGATGTATGCCGCCAAGAGCATCGAGGTTGTTCAGGGCTACGCGCTCACCGAATCCTGTGGCGGCGGCACCCTGCTGCTCGGCGAAGACGCGCTGCGCAAGGCCGGCTCGGCCGGCCGCGCCACCATGTTCACCGACGTGGCCGTGCGCAGTGACGACGGCGTGATCTGCGAGCGGGGCGAAGGCGAAGTCGTGATCAAGTCCGACATCCTGCTCAAGGAATACTGGAATCGCCCGGATGCCACCCGCGACGCTTTCGATAACGGCTGGTTCCGTACCGGCGATATCGGCGAAATCGATGAAGAGGGCTACCTCTACATTAAGGACCGTCTGAAGGACATGATTATTTCCGGTGGCGAGAACGTCTACCCGGCCGAGATCGAAAGCGTAATCATCGGCATTCCCGGGGTCAGCGAGGTGGCGGTCATTGGCTTGACCGACGAGAAGTGGGGCGAGATCGCTTGCGCCATTGTCGTTGCCGATCAGAGCGAGGTCAGCGAGCAACAGATCGTCGAGTTCTGCGGAGCCAGACTCGCGCGCTACAAGTTGCCGAAGAAGGTGATCTTCGCCGAGACCATTCCCCGCAACCCGACTGGCAAGATCCTCAAAAGGATACTGCGCGAACAGTATTCGGTGAGCGTCCCGACGTGATGCGGTGACTACTGGCGCGCCATCGCGATCCGGAAGCGTTCATCGGGTTCGATGTAGTGATCGGCGTCTTTGGCGTCCTCGCCGAGATCGATTCGGACCCAGTTGATTTTGCCGCTGAATCTGCTGGTATGGGCGGTGTAGTCGGGGCTGACGGTGGTGCCCGACTCGTAGCCGATATCGGTGGTTTCGTCGGCGGAGAATATGAAGCCTTGGGTCTGCTCGACGCGCCCCGCGCCGACGTGCTTGCCGTCGTAGAAGAGGGTGACGTCACCACCCTTGCCCATGCCGCCGCCATCATAGGCGAACTCCATACGTAGCTGCGTCACACCGGCCGGAATCTTCCCGGTCGCTTCGATGTCGTATGCCTTGATGCCCAGCACGTTGTAATGGAACTTGACTCTGCCGTCTCTGATGTACAAGCTCCAGCCGCCAAAACGCCCGCCCTGGGCGATGATTACGCCTTGGGCACTCTCCGACGGCACCTCCACCTCTGACGTGATGGCGAACGACTTGTTCTTGATGTCGAGCACGCTGTTTTCCGACAGGCGGCCCATCCCAGCAAATAGCAGTTGCGAGTTGCCCTTGATCAGGCTGGGCCGGCCCGCCAAAGTGGGGTTGATGCGTTCGATTTGCCGGTCGTCGAGCGGGAGCACGTTGTACTTGACCGCCTCGATCAGCCAAAGGCGCTGCAATTCATGCAATTTGTCCGGGTTCTCTTTGGCGAGGTCGTTGGACTGCGTCCAGTCCGAGTTGCCGTCGTAGAGTTCCCAGACGTCGTCATCAAAGGCAGGCATGGCCTGCCCGCTCATCTCCCAGGGTGTGCGATGCTTGGTCACCGCGCTCCAGCCCTTGTGATAGATGCCGCGGTTGCAGAACATTTCGAAATACTGGGTCTCGTGCCGCTCGGGCGCCGCGGCGTCGTTGAAGCTGTAGAACATGCTCGTGCCCTCGTACGGACTCTGTAGTACTCCATTGACGATCGTCGGCTGCGGGATCCCGGCCGCCTCCAACACGGTAGGCGCCAAATCGATGACGTGGGTGAACTGGTTGCGTATGCCGCCCTTCTCCTCGATCCCCTTGGGCCAGTGCACGATGGTGCCGTTGCGGGTGCCACCCCAGTGCGAGGCCACCTGTTTGGTCCACTGATAGGGAGTATCCATCGCCCACGCCCAACCCACCGCGTAATGCCCGTATGACCCTTCGCCACCGAAATCGTCGAGTTTGGACATCAGGAATCCGGGGGTCTCCATGTCGGCCATCCCGTTGAAGTTGGCCATCTCGTTGAACGCGCCCTGCAGCGTGCCCTCCGCCGATGCGCCGTTGTCGCCGACGATGACGTAGATGAGTGTGTCGTCCAGTATCGGTTCGAGAGCATCGAGCAACCTACCGACGTGATAGTCGGTGTGCTCGAGGAAGGCGGCGTACACCTCCATTTCGCGTTCCAGCACCGGTTTGAGTTGGGGATCCATGTCGTCCCAGGCGGGGATTTCTGCGTGACGCGGGGTGAGCACCGCGTCGGGCGGGATGACGCCGAGTTCCTTCTGCCGCTCGAAGGTGATCTCGCGTTGGCGGTCCCAGCCGTGGGCAAACTTGCCCCGGTATTTCTCGATCCACTCCTTCGGCACCTGATGGGGTGCGTGCGTGGCGCCCGGCGCAAAGTACATGAAGAACGGTTTGTCCGGCAAGAGTGCCTTCTGCTGGCGCACCCAGTTGATGGCCTTGTCCGCCAGGTCCTCGGTCAGGTGATAGCCGTCGGCCGGCGTCTTCGGGGGCTCGATCGGGGTAGTGCCCTCATAAAGGGCGGGGTCGAATTGATTGTTCTCCCCGCCGATGAAGCCGTAGAAGTACTCGAAGCCACCGCCGCCCGTCGGCCACGCGGTGAACGGCCCCGCCGGGCTGGTCTGCCAGACGGGGACCTCATGGCACTTGCCGAACTGCGCGGTCGAATAGCCGTTGAGCTTTAGCGTCAACGCGAGTGGTGCTTTCGTGTTCGGCAGTACCGAGGTGTATCCCGGTGCGGCAGTGGCGGTCTCGGTGATGTTTCCCATACCCACCGAATGATGGTTGCGGCCGGTGAGCAGTGCCTGCCGGGTTGGCGAGCACAACGCCGTGGTATGCAATCGGGTGTACTTCAGGCCACCGGAGGCGAGCTTCTCGAAATTCGGAGTCTGGCATGGCCCCCCGAACGCACTGCTGGCGCCAAACCCAACATCATCGATCAAGACCACCACCACGTTCGGCGCTTCCTCGGGCGGCCGCACATCCCTGATCGGCGGATAGCTGGTATCTGGGTCTTTTGCGTCGTAAGTAGTCAGACCGACATGACCGACATCTGGAATGGGCAGAATGTCACGCCGGTTGCCCGGGGCTGATGACGTTGCCATGGTTCCCTCCCCACAGGAATACCTAAGCCTGGTCGGCTAGGAAGCGCCGTCGAGCGCGAGAACCAGTTTGCCGGTGTTTCGACCACGAAACAACGCCAATAGCGCCTCAGGAAAGTCGCCGACGTCGCCGTGGACGACCTGTTCACGCGAGTGCAACTCGCCACTGCCCAACCAAGTCGCCAGCTGCACAACGGCTTCGCCGTAGCGGTCGGCGTAGTCGAAGATCACAAAGCCCGTCATCGAGGCCCGTGCCACCAGCAGCTGCATGTAGTTGGCCGGCCCGCGCAGCTCGCCGGTCGCGTTGTACTGCGAGATGGCCCCACAGAGTACGACGCGCGCGCCATGAGCCAGCCGCGACAGCCCAGCCTCCAGCGCCTCGCCCCCGACGTTGTCGAAGAAAACATCAATGCCGTTGGGTGCGTGCGCCTTTAGCCGCTTGCGTAGATCGCCGACCTTGTAGTCGATGGCGGCGTCGAATCCCAGCTCCTCGACCAACCAGCGGCACTTGTCCTCGCCGCCGGCGATGCCGATCGCCCGGCACCCGTTGATCCGCGCAATTTGCCCGGCGATGCTGCCCACCGAACCGGCGGCTCCGGAGACGACGACGGTCTGGCCGGGCCGCGGCCGGCCAACATCGAGTAGCCCGAAGTAGGCCGTCAGCCCGCTGATGCCGAGTGCACCGAGATGTACCGGAGCGGGCGCCAGGGTGGTGTCGACCGGCGTCACACCGCCACCGTCGGAAAGGGCGTACCGCTGCACCCCGAACAGGCCGTGCACCTGATCGCCCGCTACGAAATCCGGGTGACGCGAGTCGATGACGCGCCCGATGCCGCCCGCCCGCATTACCTCGCCGACCTCGACCGGCGGCACGTACGACCGACCCGCGTTCATCCACGTCCGCATCGCCGGATCGACCGATAGATACTCCACCCGCACCAGGAACTCGCCGTCGGCCGGGCTCGCGGCGGGCTCGTCGGCGACCCGCCAATCCGAGGGCTGGGGTAGGCCGGTCGGCCGGGCGGCCAGCCGGCACACGGTGTTGACCAGCGTCATGATGCACCCTTTCCGGTCAGCGCGTGCAGGGTCGCGCGGCCGCCCGGGTCCTCGGCCGTGACGGGCACGACCGCAACACAGTCGGCGCCGGCTTCGGCGTAGGCAGCCAGCCGTGCCGCGACTCGATCGGCGCTGCCCAACGCGGACACCCTGTCGAGCAGTTCGATGGGGACGGCGGCCGCCAGGTCACGACGACTCGCTCCGGCACGGGCCGTGCGGACCAAGTCGGCAAAACCCATCGCGCCGAACATTTCTCCGTAGCCGGGCGGGGCGAGATACACGGCCAACTGCGATGCCAGTTGGGTGTGCGCGGCAGCGCCGGGGTTGACGGCGACCGGCACCCACACCGTGAGCCGGGGCGCGGCGCGACCGGCCGCCGCGGCTGCGGTGTCAACGGCCGCCCGAACCTGCCCGACCCGAGACGGCGATGCCAGATTGAGCACGATTTCATCGGCGTGCCGCGCCGCCAACCGAATCATGCCAGGACCGAACGCCCCCAACGCAATTCGAGTGTCGGGTGCCGCACCGCGCAACCGGAATCCGCGGCTTTCGACGTGCTTGCCACTGTACTCGACGCGCGCACCGGTGAGTATCGACCGCAAGCATTCGATGGTTTCGCGCATGACCGGCACGTGGTGCGCCCATCGTCGGTCATGCCAGCCCGTCACGATGGTCGGACTGGAGGCCCCCAACCCGACGTCGACCCGGCTGCCGGTGAGAGAGGCGACCGAACTTACCCCCAGCGCCAGCCCCACCGGGCCACGAACGCCGACGGGCAGCGGGCCGATCTTCAAGGCCATCTCGGGCGCTCGGAGCCCGATTGCGGTCGCGAGCGCGAACGCATCGTAGCTGGCCATCTCGCCAATCCACACCGCCTCGAAGCCGGTGTCGGCCGCCGCCAGCGCGACATCCATCGCCTCGCCGTCGGGCCGGTCCAGCCAGAACGGTAGGGCGACTTCCATCCCGGTCACAGCATCGACACGTCGGCCGGTTGGTCGAGCAGGACGCGGCCGGGCAGCTCTCGTGATGCCTCGTTGACCTGGAAGTGGGCGGTCGCCGTGAATGCGTCGCGGAACCGACGCTGCAGCGGTGAGCCGTCGTAGATGGCGCTGCCGCCCCCCAGGTCATACATGGTGCGCGCCACGTCGGCCGAGGTCCGTACCGCGTGGGTGGCCGCCAGACGTAGCCGGTTGCGCATCGCCACCGGCACCACCTCAGCCTCGTGGCTGGCCTGCCAGGCCGCCTCGATCGCCTCGTAGCACAGCGCGCGAGCGCCGCTCAAAGCCGACTCGGCCGTGGCCACCGCCGCTTGGGTCGCTGAGCGTTGCGCCAAGGTGCGCGTCGATCCAAGCCCTTTCTTGCCACCGGCCAGCTCGATGAGGTCGTCGATGGCCGCACGAGCGTTCCCCAGCGCGGCGGCACCGATCGACAACGCGAAGAATCCGAACACCGGAAAGCGATACAGCGGCCGGTCCACCCTCGGCCCGTCGAACACCGAGAACACGCGATCGGCGGGCACGAAGACATTATCGGCAACGCAGTCATGGCTGCCGGTGCCGCGCAGACCCAGCGTGTGCCAGGTGTCGAGGACCCGCAGGTCCCCTTTGGGTAGTGCAACCACAGAAGGCCCCGACCGCTCGTCCACGAAGCAGCCGGCGAACATCATGTCGGCGTCGTTGATCCCGCTGCAGAATGGCCAGCGCCCGGACACCACAACACCGCCATCGACCGATCTTGCCGTGCCACGCGGAGCCCACACCCCCGCCGCGACACCCCGCCCGTCGCCGAACATTTCCGCGCGGCTGGACGCCGGCAGGTAGGCGACCAGCAGGGCACTGGTGATCGCGATCGACACGCACCAGCCCGCCGAGGCGTCGCCACGCGCCACCGTTTCGGCACACCGCAATGCCGGTCCGGGCGCCAGCTCCAGCGCCTCAACCTCTGCAGGCATGGTGGCCCGCAGCAGCCCCGCCTCGCGCAGCCGGGTCACCAGCTCGTCGGGCAGCCCGCGATCCCGGTCGATCTGCGCGGATAACTCCCGGGCCGAAAGCGCGATCTTCTCGGCGAGGATCTCGATCTCGGTGTCGCTCTGCTTCATCGGCGGCTCCTGGGTACGGACGGTTCAATGAAGTTACCACCCCTGGTTCAGTGATTGAACCGGGTACAGTTGGTGAACCATGGCCGTTACCGATCTCTCCCACCGCTTCGACGGGGAGTCGGTCGGCCGGGCACTCGAGCTGGTCGGTGAGCGCTGGACACTCCTCATCCTGCGTGAGGCGTTCTTCGGGGTGCGGCGCTTCGGTCAGTTCGCGCGCAACCTCAGCATTCCGCGACCCACGCTGTCGTCGCGGCTGCGGATGCTTGTGAACGTGGGCCTGCTCGACCGGGTGCCGTATTCCTCCGATCCCGAGCGCCACGAGTACCGGCTCACCGAGGCGGGCCGCGATCTGTTCGCCGCGATCGTCGTCCTCATGCGGTGGGGGGACGAGCACTTGGCGCAGCCGGAAGGGCCACCGATCGTGCTGCGCCACCACACCTGCGGCGAGGATGCCGATCCCCGCCTGATCTGCACCCACTGCGGCGATGAGATCACCGCGCGAAATGTGACGCCCGAACCGGGCCCGGGCTTCCGCGCCAAACCGGCGTCGTCGTAACGATTCCCAACCTCAAGTATTGCGAATCGATAAGCAAGCCCAAACACGGCGCCGCGCAAGGCGAACACATCGCCCGCGAAATCTATCGTCGCTTCGTGCATCGTCGAACGACCCTGAAACTGCCGCTGCTGCTGGCGGCCGGCACGGCACTGGCCCGCGCGCCCCGTGCCGCAGCCGAACCAGGCCGGTGGTCGGCTGACCGTGCCAACAACTGGTATCGGGCGCACGGCTGGCTCGTCGGCGCGAACTACATCACCTCAACCGCCATCAATCAGCTCGAGATGTTTCAGCCGGGCACCTATGACCCGCGGCGCATCGACAGCGAGCTGGGTGTGGCCCGGTTTCACGGGTTCAACACGGTGCGCGTCTTCCTCCACGATCTGCTGTGGGCCCAGGATCCACGCGGCTTCCAAGGCCGTCTCGCGCAGTTTGTCGGCATCGCGGCGCAGCACGGCATCAAGCCACTCTTTGTCTTGTTCGACTCCTGTTGGGATCCGATCCCCAGGCCAGGTCGTCAACGCGCGCCCAGACCCGGGGTGCACAACTCCGGTTGGGTGCAGAGCCCGGGCGCCGAACACCTCGATGACCGGCGCTACCAACGGATTCTGTGCGACTACGTCACCGCGGTCTTGAGTCAGTTCCGCAATGATGATCGCGTGTTGGGATGGGACCTGTGGAATGAGCCCGACAATCCCGCGCGCGTGTATCGCAAGGTGGAAAGGAAGGACAAGCTGGAGCGGGTCGCAGAGCTGCTTCCGCAAGTGTTCCGGTGGGCGCGTGCGGTCGATCCGAGTCAGCCGTTGACAAGTGGCGTCTGGCAGGGGAACTGGGCGGATCCCGGGCACCGCAGCACAATCGGAGGCATTCAGCTCGACAACGCCGACGTGATCACCTTCCATAGCTACGCCGCCCCGGCCGACTTCGAAGCCCGGATCGCTGAACTTGCCCCGCTGGGGCGACCGATCCTATGCACCGAGTACCTGGCTCGGTCCCGGGGCAGCACAGTTGAAGGCATCCTGCCAATCGCCAAGCGACACAACGTTGGCGCATTCAATTGGGGTTTGGTCGCTGGAAAGACTCAGACGTACCTGCCGTGGGACTCGTGGGATCACCCGTACAAAGCGCCCCCGAAAGTGTGGTTCAGCGACCTGCTACAACCCAATGGGCGGCCCTATCACGACGACGAAGTTCACACGATTCGCAAGCTGACCGGCGCGCAGAGCCAGGATTAGCCACACGATTCTTTGGGGAGCCAGTCTTCGGCCGCAACCGGACTCCTGGACAACCGGGCCGCATCTCTGCGTGACTCCCGCTCAGGCCGCGATGCCGAGTTGCTGGTTGATCTGCGGGAGGTATCGCAAACCGTCCAAGGTGAGCAGAACCCAATCGTGAATTTGGCCGTTGGCCAGTACGAAGCTGATCGGAGCCCCTTGGTCTACGGCCGCTTGTTGGAGGACGAACACGTCGGGTGCGAGTATGTCCAGGTTGCCCGCATAGACATACGTCGGCGGGAGTCCGCTAAGCGACCCATACAGCGGACTCACCAGCGGGTCGGTTACCGCAAGATCGCCTGCCCACACCTTGCCGATCTGTTGGGCAGGCCCAACCGGCAGCAGTGGATCGGCGACCAACGCGATGTTTGGATTGGTCATCCCTACGTCCAGCCACGGGGACAGCAGAACCATCGACTCGGGTACGGGGTTGCCCTGGCCCACCATGTGCTGAACGGCCGCTAATGCGAGGTTGCCGCCCGCGGAGTCACCGATCACGCTGACATTGGACGCCCCGTGTTGAGCGATTTGGGCGGAGATGAGGCCCGCCATCTGGGGTACCACAATGCCAGCGGTTCCACCTTCCTGGACCAACGGGTAAATCGGCACTTGAACGGTCGCGCCGGTCTGGTGGGCCATCACCGAGTAGTTGATCCAGTGGAGAAATGAAGGCGGAAGGACAAACCCGCCACCGTGAATGGCGACCACGTGTTCGCCGGTGGGACTGATCGGCGTGATCTGCACGACGCTCATCCCGTCATATGCGGTGTACTGGACCGTTTGTCCCAGCAGCAAGTTCAACAACGGTGGCGGAGAGTTCCCGACAATCCACGATATCGGCGGGATGTCGCTGGCAATCAGCGACAATAGGGGGTTGCCTGGCACAGCAAGTTGAGTTTCGAGTCCGGACAAGCTGAGCAGCGGTTTCACCGGCCACAGCGCGGCGGTTTCCAACCTGGTTACCAGGGATGGTGTGCCGGTGAAGGTCCCTTCCTGCGTTGCCGGGAAGGGCCCAGCAGCCGGCGCTCCGAATATTTCGGTGAACGCCGTGTTGGTCAACCGGGTGAAACCAGTGGCCAGCGTCGTAGGGGTCTGCTGAATTTCCTGCTGAACGAAGGCCAAACCGTTACCGATAGCTCCGGCGAACCCGCCCTCCAACAGCGCAGCGTTGCCCACCTCGGCAGCGGTATATACCCCCGCAGCGCCGGTCAATGCCTGCACAAACCGCTGATGAAAAGCCGCTACCTGTGCGCTAACAGCTTGATAGCTCTGGCCGTGGGCGGAAAACAACGCCGCGATCGCCGTCGACACCTCGTCTTCGGCAGCGGCTAAAACTCCCGTGGTGGCACCCGCCACGCCCTGGTTCGCCGTCGCGACCAACGAACCAATTGCGGCCACATCCGTGGCCGCGGCGGACATCACCTCCGGCAATGCAAAAAGATAAGGCACCGCGCCGCTCCCGCCACCCCAGACAACCTCCCAAGTTGCCCAGCCGATACAGATCGCCGAGTAGTCGGAGCCTATGCCCGCGCCGAGGAATCGCGAAGCAGTTTGCACCGAACTCGCGCCGTCGGATTCGGACTTGCCCGAGCCCAAGATTCGCAAGCCGCAGCTGCCGCAGCTACGGTCAACCGCGGCGGGTACAACTAGAGGCTATGACTTATCCTCACCAGTTTGGCGTGCCGCAGATTGTGCTGGCAGGTGTGGCCGTCGGCGCTCTGGTGATGTTGCTGTCGTCGGTGGTCGGGCGACGCCGGATGATGAAATCCAGCGACAGTTCTGCGCAGTCGGCGCAGCGGGGGCGCCGACTGCGATTCCGGCCCGCACGAGCGGTGAGCGGCGTTGCACTGCTGATTGTTTCGCTTCTGCTGCTCTGGTTCGCCACGCTGGTGCAGACCTATTTGGGTCTGACTGGCGAAGTCAAAGCCGCCCACGTGCTGGCGACTCCGGTCAGCAACGCCACACACCGCCTGAACGTGGATCTCACGCTCTACGACGATGACGGCAACGCATACGCGCACCAGACCTATCAGGTCGAAGGCGACCTGTGGGTGCTGCAAGCCAACATCGTCGAGCTCCACCACTGGGTGAATGTCCTGGGGGTGCATTCCGGCTACAAGGTGACCCGCCTGTTTGGTGAACGCCTCGACGGGGTTGCGCCGACACAGCACCACATCTTGCTGAACGGCGGTGACGCGAGCTTTTTCGCCGACATGCGCGGGGGCAAGTGGTGGACCAAGCCGTTCGTGCGGTCGGCATACGGCAACGCCGTCATCTCTGCGCCCGGTGAATACGACGTCTACATCTCCCAGGACGCGATCAAGACCCGCATGAGCGATGACTAGCAGACGGTGATGGACTCTGACCTGAGCAAAAGCCCGCTACCGTCCGCTGGCATGGCATCGATCCGGCGTCCCCCGTCATATCGGCGTGCTGCCGCGGCGCCCCACTGCGCACCACTCCACAAGCCACGTGAGGGATAGGGAAGCATCTGCCATCCGCACCGCCGCCGCATCCTGAGCACAATGCGCAAAAGCTCAAAATCGGCGGTTGCGTGGGTATTGCGCACAAGCGAGCCACGATCACCGCCAATCCGTAACTTCGAACGAAGCCGGGCGGCGGCGACCGTCCCGATATCGACACCGACAAGGAGAAGTGCAGTGGGACTCCCTGTCAAAGCAGCGGCTAGTTAATCGAATCAAGTTCAATCCTGACAGAAGAGAGAACCT
The DNA here is from genome assembly GCF_963853665.1 of Mycobacterium decipiens. Taxonomy (NCBI): domain Bacteria; kingdom Bacillati; phylum Actinomycetota; class Actinomycetes; order Mycobacteriales; family Mycobacteriaceae; genus Mycobacterium; species Mycobacterium decipiens. The sequence continues at coordinate 1,411,606 of NZ_OY970459.1, read as the reverse complement.
TGCTAAACCAGATTGCGAGGATGGCGATCACCGGTCCACGACGCGTCATCGTCGCGGCAGCCCTCCTCACATTGGCCCTGGCCATCTTTGGTATCCCAGTAGCAAACAGCCTGTCCGTCAGTGGATTTCAAGATCCGACGTCGGAATCGGCGAGGGCGAGCCAGCTCCTGACGGACAAGTTCAGCCAGGGTGACACACAGCTGCTCGTCACCGTCTCCACACCAGATGGCGTCGACAGCCCGGCCGCTCGGGCCGCGGGCACTGAAATTGCCGACCAACTGAGAAGCTCGCCACATGTGGTCGATGTGGCCTCGCCGTGGACAGCACCGCAGGCCGCCATCGATCTGGTTAGCAAGGATCGAAACACGGGGCTAATCGTCGCGGGCATCACGGGAAACGAAAGCGACCAGCAGAAGTACGCCGACGAGCTCGCCACCCAGGTGACGCACGACCGTAGCGGCGCGACCGTGCGGACGGGCGGCGCCGCAATGGTCAACGTTCAGATCACCAAGCAGTCGCAGCGCGACCTGCTGTTGATGGAATCGATCGCGATCCCACTCAGCTTCCTCGTGCTGGTCTGGGTATTTGGCGGTCTGATCGCAGCAGCCCTGCCCGTGGCCATCGGCGGAATGGCGATTTTCGGCGCCCTTGCGGTGCTGCGTGCGATCTCGTTCGCCACCGACGTGTCGATATTCGCACTCAACCTCACCACCGCCATGGGTTTGGCGCTGGCCATCGACTACACGCTGTTGATAATCAGCCGCTACCGCGACGAGTTGGCTGACGGCGCAGACCGCGAGGTTGCCGTGGTTCGCACCGTGGTCACGGCGGGTCGCACCGTATTGTTCTCGGCCACAACGGTCGCCCTCTCAATGGCGGTCATGGTGTTGTTCCCGATGCATTTCCTAAAGTCCTTCGCCTACGCGGGTGTCGCCGTCGTTACGTTCGCCGCCTTCGCCGCCGTGGTTGTCACGCCCGCCGCGCTGGTCGTGCTCGGCGACCGGCTGGATTCCTTCAACATCCGTCGGCTCGTTCGCCGCCCGCTGGGCCGGCCCGAGCCCGCCCCGCAGCCCGTCCAGCGGCAGTTCTGGTACCGCTGGACGAAGTTTGTCATCCGCCGTGCCGCGCCGGTCGGACTGGGAGGCGTCGCCGTCCTGGTGTTCCTTGGTCTGCCGTTCCTCAGCGTCAAATGGGGCTTCCCCGACTACCGCGTGCTGCCTACCTCGGCCTCCGCGCACCAGGTCGGCGACCAACTGCGCGACAACTTCGCCATCAATTCCGAGACCGCGGTGACCATCGTCATTCCCGACACAGACGATCTAACCCGCAGCGAGATTGAGGAATACGCCGTTGACCTGTCGCGGGTGCCCGAGGTCTCCGCGGTCTCCACCCCGACCGCAACCTACATCGCTGGCGCCGCCGTCGGACAACAGTCTGCCCCGGCGGGCCAGACCCGAGGCAGCGCGTTCCTTACCGTCGACAGCACAGCTCCGCTGTTCTCCGACCGCTCCGAAACCCAGCTCGACCGCCTGCACGCGGTCCCCACCCCGGGTGGCACGAAAGTCGATTTCGCCGGCACCGCCCAGACCAATCGAGACAGTGTCGACGCCATCGCATCACGTTTGCCACTGGTGCTCGGGCTGATCGCCAGCATCATGTTCGTCCTGCTCTTCCTGTTGACGGGCAGCGTCGTGATGCCGCTGAAAGCGTTGGTGCTCAACGTCCTTTCGCTCACTGCCGCTTTCGGCGCGGTGGTGTGGATCTTCCAGGATGGGCACCTCGGCGCGTTCGGAACGACGCCCAGCGGGATCTTGGTCGCCAACATCCCGGTGCTGCTGTTCTGTATCGCTTTCGGCTTGTCGATGGACTACGAGGTGTTCCTGGTCTCCAGAATCCGCGAGTTCTGGCTGGCATCCGGAGCCGCCGACAACGACGAGAGTGTGGCCCGCGGAATCGCCCGCACCGGTCGGGTCGTTACCGCTGCCGCATTGATCATGTCGATCTCCTTCGCTGCGCTGATTGCGTCCAACGTGTCGTTCTTGCGGATGTTCGGCCTTGGCCTCACGGTGGCCGTCCTCGTCGACGCCACTTTGGTGCGAATGGTTCTGGTGCCGGCATTCATGCACATCCTCGGACGACGAAACTGGTGGGCTCCCGCGGCCCTGGTCCGCGTGCACAAGCTTCTCGGGCTCAACGACGGTGACTCCGTCGCGATACCCGAGCAAGGGTTGGCCACGGGCCCAACCGACCAACAATTCAATGCCGAATTGACCAATGGGTTGCGCGTCTAACCGAATTGCGCCACAACCACGTTCTAGGGAAAGTTGATATGAGTGTTATCGCAGGAGTGCAGGGTGCGTTACCGCCGCACCGCTACGCCCAAGAGGAGATCACCGAAGCGTTCGTCCGGCTTCCGGGTTACGCACCCCATGAGGATCTCGTCCGGAAACTACACGCGCATGCCAAAGTCGACAGTCGCCATTTCGTTCTTCCACTGGAGAGATACTCCTCCCTTACCGATTTCGGTGAGGCGAACGACATCTTCATCGAGAACGCGGTCGAGCTCGGATCTGCCGCCCTGTCTCGTGCGCTCGACGAGGCGGGCCTCAAGCCGGAGGACGTCGATCTGATCGTCACGACCACGGTGACCGGCTTGGCGGTGCCGTCGTTGGACGCCCGCATTGCCGGCCGCCTGGGTCTGCGGCCAGATGTGCGCCGTATGCCGCTGTTCGGCCTGGGCTGCGTCGCCGGAGCGGCCGGCGTCGCGCGGTTGAACGACTACCTGCGAGGTGCGCCGAACGATGTGGCGGTACTGGTGTCAGTCGAGTTGTGCTCGCTGACTTACCCCGGTGCCGAGCCTACGGTCGCCACCATGGTCGGAAGTGCGCTGTTCGCTGACGGCGCCGCGGCGGTGGTCGCCGTGGGCGATCAACGCGCCGAGCGGATCGGTGTGCGTGGGCCAACTGTCGTGGACTCGCGAAGCCGGCTGTACCCGGACTCCCTGACCACGATGGGGTGGAACTTCGGCGCGTCCGGACTCTCGCTTGTCCTGTCTCCCAACGTTGCCACCCTCATTGAGCGGCACCTGGCCGACGACCTGACCGGATTCCTGTCCGGCCATGGGCTGACGATCGACGACATCGGCGTTTGGGTGAGCCACCCGGGCGGCCCGAAGGTCATCGAGGCGATCAACAAATCCCTGGTGTTGCCCGATGAGGCGCTCGAGCTGACGTGGCGTTCGTTGAGCGAGGTCGGAAACCTGTCGTCGTCGTCGGTGCTGCACGTATTGCGCGACACGCTTGTAAAAAAGCAGCCGGCCAGCGGCAGTCCAGGGATGCTGATGGCAATGGGTCCCGGTTTCTGCGCAGAGCTCGTGCTGCTGCGGTGGCACTGACCTTCGCCGCCCATGTCCTGGTACATATTGCTGATCGTCGCGGTCGCGGTCGAGCGCGTCGTTGAACTGGTCGTCTCGAACCGTAACCTCGCGTGGAGCCGCGCCCGTGGCGGCATCGAATTCGGCGCTCGCCACTACCCGACCATGGTCACACTGCACATCGGTTTGCTGATGGGATGCCTGGTGGAAGTGCTTGCGCTGCACCGTCCATTCGTTGGAGCGCTCGGCTGGCCGATGTTGGCGCTGGTGGTCGGGGCTCAGGTCCTGCGGTGGCGGTGCATCACCACGTTGGGCCCGCAGTGGAACACCCGAGTCGTCGTCATACCCGATGCACCCCGGGTCACTGGCGGCCCATACCGGTTCTTCTCACACCCGAACTATGTCGCCGTGGTGGTCGAGGGAATCGCGCTGCCATTGCTGCACGGCGCATGGATCACAGCACTCGTGTTCACCGTGCTCAACGCCGCATTGTTGCGCACGCGGATCGGTGTCGAAAACGCTGCCCTTGCAGGCCTGAAATGATTGACCTCCTGGTGGCAGGTGGAGGCCCGGCCGGACTCACGACGGCGCTATACGGCGCCAAGGCCGGACTCGAGGTCGTCGTGATCGAAAAGCGCTCGGGGACAATAGACAAGGCCTGCGGTGAAGGATTGATGCCGCATTCCTTGGCACATCTCAACCGCCTTGGCGTAGATCCCCCGGGTAAACTGTTCCACGGCATTAGCTATCACGACGGACGTCGGAGCGTCAGCGCGGCGTTTCGATCCGGTGTTGGGCGCGGAGTACAGCGATCGGCATTGCACGGCGCACTCCTGGACGCGGTGGCAGCCGCCGGTGTGAAGGTCGTGCAAGGCGACGTCGGCGAGGTCAGTCAGGATGCGATGTCGGTGCGGTGCGGCGGCTTTCGCGCCCGCTACCTCGCCGCCGCAGACGGGCTGCACTCGCCGATCCGCACCGCGCTCGGGCTGGCTATGCCAACAAATGACCGGCGCCGGTGGGGAATTCGCCGCCACGTCCAGATCGCTCCCTGGCAGGAGAACATCGAGGTGCACTGGTCCGACGACGAAGAGGCGTACGTCACCCCGGTGTCCGACGAGTGCGTCGGCATCACGATCCTCACCTCCCGCCGCGGGCGATTCGACCGGCACCTCGAATCGTTCCCGTCGCTGGACGACCGGGTAGCAGGCCGGCCGCACAGCCGCGACCGCGCCGCGGGCCCGCTACGGCAGAAGGTACGCAGCCGGGTTGCCGGCCGGGTGTTGTTGGTCGGTGACGCAGCAGGATACGTCGACGCGCTGACCGGCGAGGGGCTGGGCATTGCGTTCGGGGGCGCCGAGTTGCTGGTCGGGTGCGTCGCCGCCGACCGGCCCGCCGCCTATGAACGCCGATGGCGCCGCATGTCCCGCCGGTACCGCATGCTGACGGCGGCGGCGCTGCACGCCAGCGCCTACCCGGCGGTGCGCTCCCGGATCGTGCCGGCCGCAACGCGGCTGCCCACCGTCTTCAGCGCTCTCGTGAACCGGCTCGCCGAGTAGCCATTGCTCGCGGCAGCCGAAGCGGCGGCGCTGGTGCATGCGTCGCCGCCACGACGCTTCAGCATGGATGCGAACTCACCCCGACGTAGCCGTCTTCGTGGCCGTCGAACTTGCCCAGGACCACTCGGTCTGGGTTGTCACCAACGCACTGGGTCGACATGTCGGCGACTTGCCGGCTGAGATCTGCGGTGGGTCCGCCGTGCACGTGCGCGGAATTGAGATCAAACGCGGCCTGGTCTGCCCAGGAGTGGTAGACGAGGGAATGCTCGAAGCCCATCGGTGCGTGCGATGAAACCGCTGGACCGGTATCGAGCACACCCCATGCGGGTGTCCGGTGGCGCACGCGGGAAGGTACTCCCGACAGTTCGCCATACCGCTCACGGAATCTCGTGGCTGCTCGTAGCATTGGCAGATACTTCGCTTCGATCCAAGCGCTAAGGAGGCGACGTGGAGCCCAACCAATACCCGCAGTCGTTGCCTCCGCCTATGTGGTGTCCGGACCCGGCAGGCACCAACCGGCTCCGCTGGTGGGACGGCTCCAAGTGGACCGAGCATTACGCGCAAATTCCCGCGCCAGAGCCCGCCGTATCGGCTGTGCCCGCTCGATCTGCCACGCACAATTCATCGTTGGTCACTGACTACACGCTTCGGCCGACCGGAAAGCCGGCAATGGCCCCTAGAGGGGCGAACGGTCGAAACTCATCTCCACTTGCCGATGTCGTCGCAGCGGCGACACTTGAGGAGCCCCGCTATCCTCTCGAAGAGCAGATCGAAGTTGTCGGGGAGACTTACCGCACCAAAGACATTCGCCGGGTTTTCCAGGAAGCCGGTGTGCCGATCACCGAATGTGGTGTGACCCTCAAGTCGGTCCGCTGCATCCTCGTCCCCGAGCCATGGAACGAGCACGACCCGAACGCGGTCGCTGTGATGATCGGGCAGAACCACGTCGGCTACCTCGCCGCCGGCCTTGCTGCGTCGTACACCGATGGCCTCCAACGCATCGCGCGGCGGGGCAGTCTGGCAACAGGTGAGGCGAGGATTTGGGTGAAGAGCGATGACGGGATCATCCGGGCACGTGTGACAATCCTTATCCCGGAGGCTTCCCAATTTGACTAGGTGAGCGTCGTCACCCGGCAGTGCGCCGGCTTGATCTGTTCCGGACGGGTGGCGTATTGGCGGGCGTGGAAGCTTGCCGGTTCCTGGGGGGTGGCCCCGACAACGCCCGATGCCCCGCCTGCGGCACTCCACGGGACATTCGCGCAGCCGCCCGCTGCTCCGGCTCCGCGCACGGCGTTAACCCACACGGCTACGTCGTCGCGGGTGAGCTTCCCCAGCGGACTGTTATGGCGCGTTGCGGGGTGTCGGCAATATCGGCCTTCTCTGGAGCTTGCTCCGGCCCGAACGCATCGACCAAGGCACAGAACTTGTCGGCCTGCCCTGCGTCCGGGAAGGAGGTAGAGGTCTGGCGACTACCCCGCCCGCCTATCCGGTAGGCCACCGAGAAGTAGGGCGATCGTCCTTTCGCTGCGTTCACGAACAAGGGCCACGCCGGGCATCCTAGCGTCGAATCGTGCTGACGCGGTGCTGATGTGGCCGATATTTGTACTATTCATGCTGCTCACTCTGTGGAGCTGCCGGGAGTAGAATTACGCCGTTGCGCTGGGAAACACCCCCTGACCTGGCTATTGGCCTACGTAGCGTTCCGAGAAATTGCCTGGTATTACGGCGTTTTCGGAGGTCGGGTGTGTACGTGTACCCACCGCGCACATATTCCCGGCAGCTTCACGACGGGGTTTGCTATGCCCCGAACAACTCCCGACAGCTCAAATCATCGGTCGTCGGCCGGATAGCGTACACGCCGTGCCTACGATTCCAGAATTTGCACTTCGCAACTCGAAGCGGCGGCCAGCCGGGAATTATCGCGGCGCACGATGTCGTATCCTACGTAGCGACCGGCACTAGATTGCGAAATTGATCGACAAGTTGAGTGACCTCGTCCGGGAACTCCTGAGCCCAGATCGCCATAAAAGCCGTTGCTACCGTTTGGCCAGACGTAAAATCGAGATCTTCGCCTATTTGTTCCCAGATGACGTGGACGTCGTAATTTGTCAGCATTCGCGCATTGATGACGTCTTTTACGCGTACTTGTTGGTTTGGGGGTAACTGCATAGATACTGTCAATTTCGCAGCAACGGTATCAAGTCGGCTGACGACACGATCCAGAATATGCGCTTCGGGGTGCCCACTTCCGGGAAGTACAAATACCTTCTTTTCTGCATCTGCGCCGGCCGAGTGGTCGGCATCCAATAAGCAGACAGACGGAAACGTCGAGGTCGGGTCGAGATTGTGTTGCTCATTCACCTTCAGCGCCGGACTTGCACCACCCATGCGGTGGATTTTAATGGCGGATAACTCGACGCCTTTCGTATACCGCAGCACCGTCGCTGTTAACAACTCGGCGTACGCGTCCTCCACAAAGATTGCGAGACTCGCATCTATTTGACCCGTGATCGTTCGCAGGGCGGCAATATCCAACTTACCTTGCAGGACTTCTCCGTTGTAAGCAGCCCATATAGCGCGAGATGGTAAAGGCGCTAAAGCATCATTCGAATGGGTAGTGAAGATAACTTGGCAGGCCTTTCTCGCTGCGACGTCGATTAGATACTCGACCATCCGTCTAGTCGCAACGGGATGAAGCCCGTTCTCAATTTCTTCCACTAGAATCAAGGCGTTTTCTGACGCGTTCTCGATGTCACTAACAATCCGGATGACGCTGGCTTCACCAGCCCCGAAGTGAAATTCAGAGTATTCGGCCCCTTTATTAGTCTGGCCTGCATACATTGTGACTTTGCCGGATTGGTCCACAGACAGCCGATTAAAACCTTCAATAGGCTTCCCTAATATTCGCGCAACGTTTTCCGAAACAATGTCTGTCAATGCAATCTCTTGGAAAGCCATAAACTTACCGCCTACTGCTCTGACCAACTCTCTGCGTTCCGTTGCAGGCACGGTGCGCTCGACGCCAAATATCAATACTTCCCGTTCAACAGCAGAGCGGTTCCATTTTGCTTTAAGGTAACTTGCTGTACGTGGAACCGGAATTCTTGGATTTATCTCCTTGTCGATGAGCTGATATTCAACAGTCCAGTCCTTCATACTGCTGTCATATTTGCCACTCTTAGCAAAAAATCGCCTTGGCGGCACATCGCGATAGATGAGTCCGGCTGCGCCGAGTATCGTTGTCTTGCCTCCACCATTCGGTCCCACCAGAGCGGTAACTGGAAAGTCAAATGTGACTTCGCGATCCGTAAAGCCACGCACTCGTTTGAGCACGAGTCTGCTCAGATACTTCCCGTAGTTTCCCTTTGAAACCTTCTCCTCAAGAGCATGGATCGTGCTAGTGCGGATCTCACTCTTAATCTCGGTCAACTGCGCAGAACCCCTATGAACGACAAACTTCGTCGGACCAAACAGTACTCCGACGATCTCCGCTGCATGCGGGTCCCGACGCGCGTGTCTTCATACTCGTACTGGTCCGAAATGTTCGACCTCGAAGTTCGACGCCTGTTGCATCGCGACCACCCGAACACTGGCGCCCCCGCGTGGTGAAGGGCGGCGAATCGCCGCCACTCTAACCCATGGACACCGTTACATTGGTCGCGGCGGCACTCGTCGCAGTCTCGACTGAAATGTTTGCTAGTCAACCGCCGACTCGGGCCTGCGACTGGGACTCCGTCCGCCTTCTGCGTACATAGGCCCCGATAGCGCTTCCCGGCATTTCTCCTGGGCCATCGAGGGCCCGCCGTTGCGGCATCTGGCGATGGACGATCAAACAATTCGCAGACCATGTGTACACGGTGTCTTAGGGTGACCTTATAAGTGCTGGTGAAGTCGGTGGAGCTGCCGGGAATCGAACCCGGGTCCTACGGCATTCCCTCAAGGCTTCTCCGTGCGCAGTTCGCTATGCCTCTACTCGGATCTCCCGGTCACGCGAACTAGCCAGGATGACGATCCCAGTCGCTGTGGTTGTCCCGATGAGTCCCGCGACCGAACTCATCGGTGGATCCCTCTAGCTGATGCCAGGGTCCGGGCCGAGGGCGTTCCCGGTCTGACAGACTAGCCGTCGCTTAGGCAGCGAGAGCGTAGTCGCGCTGATGTGAATCGGCGCTTATATGGTTGCAACGACGCTTACGGTGGTCTCTTGCCTGCACCGGCACGCTTCCCTTGATTCGATGCGCGAAGTCGAAACCGTTCAGCCCCTTGTCTGATTTTGCGCATCCCGCCGACCTTCGGCAGGACAACCCATAGTACGCCGATTACAACCAGTGGCGACTGAATAAACTTCCCGATCAGATCACGAAGTTCAGGCGCTCGACGATATGAGCTGCCAGGTCTTTGTCGCCGCCGAATTCCACGTCCTGGTCGCGGGCCGGGCTCATCGGGCGCCCACCGGCCAGCCGGGTGAACTGCAACCCGTCCAGCCGGATCGTCGCCGTCGGCTCTGCCCCGCCGAAGTCGTCGACCACCTGGGCGCGACCATCAACAGCAACGCGCATGCTACGGGCCAGCGGGCCGGTCAGCTCGAACAGCACGCGGGAGCCGTCGGGCGCTTTGGCCAGCTTGCCGACGACGAACCCCATGGTTGCCGCGATCTCATCAAGGGCCAGTCGCGGCGCCGGCCCGTCGAGGTCACCGTCGGAAGAGGGGCGCTGCAGGGCAGCACGGATGTCCTGCTCGTGCATCCAGCAGTCGAAGGTGCGTATCCGCATGAACCGCCCGTAGCTGTCCGGGCCGGAGGGCGTCGTAGTCGCCGCGTTCCATTCGTCATCGGAAAGGCCCGCCAATGCCTTGCGCCGCCTACCAGTCACTTCGCGAAACCGCGCGAGTACGCCGGCACCCGATTCTGCGCTGAGATGTCGCACCCAGCACTCGTTCATCACGCCGATGGGGTTGCGCACATGCCCCAGCGCGGAGACGTCGACGTCTGGTTCGGGTGCGGCGATGCCGAGCAGAAACGACTCGGTACCGACGATGTGTGCCACCACCGCCTTGACATCCCAACCGGGCAGCGGACTCGTCACCCGCCAGTCCGGCTCAGACAGTCCATCAAGCAGCGCATCGAGGGAATCCCATACGGCGAACAGCCCGCCCAGCACCTCGGACTTGTCGAGCTCGGTAAGGGGACGGCCCGGTTTGGTCACGAAAGCGATGCTAAACCTCGCCTCGCCGAGCGCTCGATCAGGTCATGCCCTTGGCGCGGCGACCCAACTCGCGCAGCACTTCGCGCTGGGCATCGCGACGGGCCATGTCCTGGCGTTTGTCGCGGGCTTGCTTGCCTCGTGCCAACGCAAGCTCGACCTTGACCTTGCCCTCGGAGAAGTACAGCGCCAACGGCACCAGGGCAAAGTTGCCTTCGCGGATCTTGCCGATCAGGGTGTCGATCTGGCGGCGATGCAACAGCAGCTTGCGGTTGCGTCGCGGCTCGTGGTTGGTCCAGCTGCCGTGCCGGTATTCGGGAATGTGCACGTTGCGCAGCCACACTTCGCCGTCGTCGACGGTGGCGAACGAATCGGCCAGCGACGCCTGCCCTTCCCGCAGGCTCTTCACCTCGGTGCCTTGCAGCGCTACCCCGGCCTCGAACACCTCGATGATCGAATAGTTGTGCCGGGCTTTGCGATTGGTGGCGACGATTCGTCTGCCGCCATGCGACGACTTGGACACGGCTAGCGCCGCACGTAGATGCGCAACGTTACGTATGCCGTCAACCCGGACATCGCCACGCCCACCAGCAACAGCCACGGGGAAATGAACAGGATGTCCGCAAAGTCGACCTTGGCAACGAGATTGGCTTGATAGAACTGGTTCAGCGCATTCTCCAGGAACATCGCCCGCACCACGATCAAGCCCGCGACGGCGATGCCGACCCCCACCGTCGCGGCCAGCATCGCCTCCAACAGGAAGGGCAGCTGGGTATACCAGCGGCTGGCGCCGACCAAGCGCATGATGCCGATCTCGGTGCGCCGCGTATACGCGGCCACCTGAACCATATTGGCGATCAACAGAATCGCCCCGACGGCCTGCACCAGCGCGACGGCGAACGCGGCTTTGCTCAAACCGTCCAGGACCGCGAACAGCCGGTCGATCAGCTCTTTTTGATTGAGCACGTCGAGAACGCCGGGCTGCCCCCGCATGGCGGTGTCAAAGTCTTTATGCTGCTCGGGGTTGTCCAGCTTGACGATGAACGACGCCGGGAACGAATCCTTGCCCGCCACGTCCTTGAACTGCGGGAACTTGCGGATTGCGTCGTCGTAGGCCTGCTGGCGGTTGAGGAAACGCACCGCTTTGACGTCGGATCGCTTTTCGATCTGCGCCCGCAGCGCCTTACACGGGTTGGCATCGCAGGTCGGGTCGTTGGCGGAGACATCGTCGGTGAGAAAGACCTGGGATTCGACCCGGTCGAGATAGATGGCTCGGGAGCTATCGGCCAACCGGACGACCAACAAACCACCACCGAACAAGCCGATCGAGATCGCGGTCGTCACGATCATCGCGATCGTCATGGTGACATTGCGACGAAAGCCGGTAAGGACCTCGTTGAGTAGGAAACCGAAGCGCACTTAGCGATCCATCCCGTAGACGCCACGCTGTTCGTCACGCACCAGCCGGCCCAGCGACAGCTCAACCACTCGCTGCCGCATCGAGTCGACGATGTGGTGGTCGTGGGTAGCCATCAGCACCGTCGTGCCGGTGCGGTTGATTCGCTCCAATAAATCCATGATGTCCTTACTGGTTTCCGGGTCGAGGTTGCCCGTGGGCTCGTCGGCCAGTAGTACCAAAGGCCGGTTGACAAATGCGCGGGCAATCGCAACGCGCTGTTGCTCGCCGCCTGACAACTCGTCGGGCAGCCGGTTGGCTTTGCCGGACAGACCGACCGTCTCGAGCACCTCGGGCACCACCCGGTTGATCGCGTCGGTGCGTTTGCCGATCACCTCCAGTGCGAAGGCCACGTTGTCGTACACCGTCTTCTGCTGCAACAACCGAAAGTCCTGGAAGACGCAGCCAATCACCTGACGCAGCTTCGGTACGTGGCGACCGCGGAGTTTGTTGACATGAAACTTCGAGACCCGGACATCACCGCTGGTCGGCGTCTCCGCGGCCAGCAGCAGCCGCATGAAGGTCGACTTGCCCGAACCCGACGGGCCGATCAGGAAGACGAACTCACCCTTGTCGATCTTGACGTTGATGTCGTCCAACGCGGGACGCGCCGACGACTTGTACTGCTTGGTGACATGGTCCAGGGTGATCATCACGGCACGCCAGTGTAGCGGTGACTTTCGCTGGTAGGCGAAATTAACGGGCCGGTGGCCCGTGGTTGAGCTAGGAGTTGCCCGCCGGACCCGGTTCGGGCTGCGGTAGCGGTGCCGGTGATGTTGGGGTCGTGGGGCCCGGGCCGAACGGCGGCGGCAGCTCAAACGGCAGCGGCCCAAACGGCGGCGGGCTGGGCGTGGTTTCCGGCGGGCTGGTCGGAGTTTCCGGCGGGCTGGGCGTGGTGGTCGGCGTCACCTTGACGGTGGGTGGTTGCACTCGGGTGCGCGGCACCCAGGTGTAGTCGGGATCGGGCACGAAGCCCGGCGGCACCACCTGGGTCGGCGCGGTGTCCTTGGGAGCCGGTTGCTGCGGCCCGTACGTCTCGTAGACCCACCAAACTGCCAGGAACGCCACGATCAACACCAGGGTCGACGTGCGCACCCGGCCGAACAGGTAGCCCGGCCAGCGCCGTTTCTGGTTGCTGAGCTTCACCGCTACTGCTCCGGGCCCGCAGTCTGGTCCGCCGCGCCGGCAGCGGTGGCCGGATGGACGATGGCTCTCACCTCGGCCTGCGCATCGGCCGCGGTGACGATACCGGCGCGGGAGAGCGCGCGGATCACCAACACTCGCAACTGCCGGCCCGCCTCGAACTGCTTGCCGGGCAGGGTGCGGGCCACCAACCGGAGGGTGACGGTGTCCACCTCGATCCGCTCCACGCCCATCACTGTGGGCTCATCCAACAACAGCTCGCCCAGTAGTTCGTCGTCGCGGGCGTGCCCACACTCCTGGTGTAGGACCTCGTTGACCCGGCCGAGATCGGCGCCGGTCGGGACGGGGATGTCCACGACCGCGCGTGCCCAGTCCTTGGACAGGTTGATGGACTTGACAATGTTGCCGTTGGGTACGGTGAAGACCTCGCCGTCGCTGGAACGCAGCTTGGTCACCCGCAGCGTGACTTCCTCGACCGTGCCGGCGGCATTCTCCGGCGAACCCACCATGCTGAGTTCGACCAGATCACCGAATCCGTACTGCTTCTCCACGATGATGAAGAACCCGGCCAGCAGGTCCTGCACCACGCGCTGGGCGCCGAAGCCCAGCGCTGCGCCCAACACGGCCGCCGGCCCCACCAACGAACCGACCGGAACCGGCAAGATATCGATGATCTCGTACACGACGACGACATAGATGAGAACTATCGACACCCACGAGATCACCGACGCGACGGCCTGGCGGTGCTTGGTCGCCTCCGAGCGCACCAACGCATCACTTTCGGCGAACCCCAGATCGAGGCGCTGGCTCACCCGGTTGGCAACCCAGGTCACGAAGCGGGCCGCCAGCACCGCCGCGATCAGCAGCATGGCGATGCGCAAACCCCGGTTGAGGATCCATTCGCCTATCGCACCGTGCCAGAAGTCATGCCAACCCTGCGCAATCGAGGCGGCAAGGGTAGTGCTGCTAATCGTCATCTCGTCGATTGCGCCAGCGGATCCCCGCTTCCAGGAATCCGTCGATGTCTCCGTCCAGAACCGCCGCCGGATTGCCGACCTCGAACTCGGTTCGCAGATCCTTGACCATCTGATAGGGGTGCAGCACGTAGGAACGCATCTGGTTACCCCAGGAGCTGCCGCCCTCCCCCTTCAATGCGTCGAGCTCCGCGCGTTCTTCTGAGCGCTTGCGTTCCAACAACTTTGCCTGAAGAACCCGCATCGCCGCCACCTTGTTCTGCAGCTGCGATTTCTCGTTCTGGCAGGTGACCACGATACCGGTGGGAATGTGGGTGAGCCGCACCGCCGAATCCGTCGTGTTCACCGACTGCCCACCGGGCCCGCTGGAGCGGTACACGTCGACCCGGACGTCACCCTCGGGGATGTCGATGTGGTCGGTGGTCTCCACCACCGGCAGCACTTCGACTTCGGCGAACGACGTCTGTCGCCGGCTCTGGTTGTCGAACGGGCTGATCCGCACCAGCCGGTGGGTGCCATGTTCGACCGACAACGTCCCGTATGCGAAGGGTGCGTGCACGGCAAATGTGGCGCTTTTGATCCCGGCTTCCTCCGCGTAGGAGGTATCGAACACCTCGACGGCGTATTTGTGCTGCTCGGCCCATCGGATATACATCCGCAGCAGCATCTCGGCCCAGTCGGCGGCATCCACGCCGCCCGCGCCGGACCGGATTGTGACCAGCGCCTCACGCTCGTCGTATTCACCCGACAGCAGGGTGCGAACCTCGGTGGCCTCGATGTCGGCGCGCAGCGCCGTGAGCTCCGCGTCGGCCTCCGCGAGCGCTTCGGTGGCGGCCGCACCTTCTTCCTCGGCGGCCAGCTCGTAGAGCACCGGCAGGTCGTCCAGGCGGCGCCGTAGGTCCTCGACGCGCCGCAGCTCCCCCTGGGTGTGGGACAGCTCACTGGTCACCCGCTGCGCGCGGGCTTGGTCGTCCCACAACTTTGGATCGGACGCCTCGTGCTCCAGCTTCTCGATGCGGCTGCGCAGACCGTCCACATCGAGCACCCGCTCCACCGTGGTCAGGGTGGAGTCAAGGGCGGCGATGTCGGCTTGACGATCTGGGTCCACAGCCGCCAACGTTACCGGCATCAGCGTTTAGCATCAGATGACCATCGTGTGCACCGCGCGACTGCGGCCCATCCGTTTCACAGCCCCATGCGCCGCAGCCGGGCACAAACAGAAGGCTCGCGTATGCGCCAGTACCACCCGTATCACATAGCCATCGTCGGCTCCGGACCGTCGGGGTTCTTCGCCGCGGCATCTTTGCTGAAGGCCGCCGACACGTCCGAGGAGATCGACGTGGCCGTCGACATGCTGGAGATGTTGCCGACGCCCTGGGGGCTGGTGCGCTCCGGGGTCGCGCCGGATCACCCCAAGATCAAGTCGATCAGCAAACAGTTCGAGAACACGGCCGAAGACCCCCGCTTCCGCTTTTTCGGCAACGTGGTCGTGGGCGAACACGTCCAGTCCGCCGAACTGGCCGAGCACTACGACGCCGTGATCTACGCTGTCGGCGCGCAGTCCGATCGTGCGTTGCACATCCCCGGCGAGGACCTGCCGGGCAGTATCGCCGCGGTCGACTTCGTGGGCTGGTACAACGCGCACCCAAGTTTTGAGCGGGTGGCACCGGATCTGTCGGGTGCCCGAGCCGTCGTCATTGGCAATGGAAACGTCGCGCTGGACGTCGCACGCATTCTGATCACCGATCCCGAAGAGCTGGCCCGCACCGATATCGCCGACCACGCCTTGGCGTCGCTGCGCCCACGCGGTGTGGAGGAAGTGGTGATCGTCGGCCGGCGAGGCCCGCTACAGGCCGCGTTCACCACGCTGGAGCTGCGCGAGCTGGCCGACCTCGACGGGGTTGACGTGGTGATCGACCCGGCGGACCTGGACGGCATTACCGACGAGGACGCGGCCGCGGTGGGCAAGGTCTGCAAGCAAAACATCAAGGTGTTGCGCGGCTATGCGGGCCGCGAACCCCGCCCGGGACACCGCCGCATGGTGTTCCGGTTCCTGACCTCTCCGATCGAGATCCGAGGCGACGGCAAGGTGGAGCGGATCGTGCTGGGCCGCAACGAGCTGGTCTCCGACAGCAGCGGGCGGGTGGCAGCCAAGGACACCGGCGAACGCGAGGAGCTGCCGGTTCAGCTCGTCGTGCGGTCGGTCGGCTACCGCGGTGTGCCCACGCCCGGGCTGCCCTTCGACGACAAGAGCGGGACCATCCCCAACACCGGCGGCCGAATCGACGGCAGCCGCAACGAATACGTCGTCGGGTGGATCAAGCGCGGGCCGACCGGAGTGATCGGGACCAACAAGAAGGACTCCCAGGACACCGTGGACACCTTGATCAAGGATCTTGCCGGTGCCGGGGACAACGGCCTGGCCGATTTCGCTGCCGACCATGCCGACAAGCTGATCGATTGGCTGGCCGCACGCCAACCGAAACTGGTGACCTCCGAGCACTGGCAGGCCATCGACCACTTCGAGCGGGCGGCGGGCGAACCGCACGGGCGTCCCCGGGTCAAATTGCCGAGCCTGGCCGAGCTGCTGCGGATTGGGCACGGCTGATCAGGGACCGAACAGCACCCCCGGGTTGAGGATCCCGGCCGGGTCGAGTGCGGACTTCGCTGCCCGCAGGGCTGCGGCGAACGGGTCGGGACGCTGCCGGTCGTACCAGGGGCGATGGTCGCGACCGACCGCGTGGTGGTGGGTGATGGTACCGCCGGTGGCGCTGATCGCCTCCGACACGGCGGCCTTGATCTCGTCCCACTGCACGTCGAGCGATCCCCAACTCCCACCGGCGTAGATGCCGTAGTAGGGCGCCGGTCCGTCGGGGTAGACATGGGTGAACCGGCAGGTCACCGCCCCGGTCCCGCAGACCTTTCCGATCGCCGCCCGGGCGGCATCGGTCACTGCGGCATGCAGCGCATCGAATCCGGCCCAGGTGCACGCGGTTTCGAACGTCTCGGCGATGACTGCGCGGCGGGCCAGCGCGTCTCGTTGATACGGCATCCGCAGAAAAGCGGAGCGCCAGTTCGTAGCGGCGTCGTGTTCGGTTGCGTCACTTGTAGTTTCGCGACTGCGCCGCGCGATCACGGTGCCGCCGTGTTCGGCGGTGATCACCACGGCGCGGTCAAGCCACGGGTCAATAGGGTGGTCAGCCGATTCGAACGCCAGCACTAACAGCCCGCCGCCGACCGGCGTGCCGGCGTTCAGGAACGCCTCGGCCGGATCCAGCAGCCGGCAGTTCGCCGGGTAAAGCCCGGCCTGCGCAATCGTTCGGGTCGCGGTGACCGCGGCGGCCCAATCGTCGAACGCCACTGACGCCGTGACCTGCCACCGGGGACGGTTTTGCAACCGCATCCACGCCTCGGTGATGATGCCGAGCGTCCCCTCGGACCCGAGGAACAGCCGGTCATGGGATGGCCCAGCGCCGGATCCGGGCAGCCGCCGCGATTCGCTGATTCCGGCCGGAGTGACGACCCGCAGCGATTCGGTCAGGTCGTCGATGTGGGTATAGAGCGTGGCGAAATGCCCGCCGGCGCGGGTGGCCAACCAACCGCCGAGAGTCGAGAACCCGAAGGACTGTGGGAAGTGACGCAGGGTCAGATCGTGGGGGCGAAGCTGGTCCTCGAGCGCCGGACCGAGCGCACCCGCCTGGATGCGCGCAGCGCGGCTGACGCGATCGATCTCCAGCACCGCGCCCATGGCGGTGACGTCCATCGTGACCGCCGGCTCGTCGAAGCGTGGCTCGACGCCGCCGACCACTGAGCTGCCGCCGCCGTACGGGATGACCGAAATTTCCCCGCACGCACACCAATCGAGCACGTCAACCAGGTCTTGCTCGCTGCGCGGTCGGGCGATCAGGTCGGGGAGGTGCTCAAGCTGGCCCTGCAGGTTGCGTGCGACGTCGCGAAACGCCTTGCCGCGGGCGTGTCCAGCCCGGTCGACAGGATCAGTCGAGCAGAGCGCGGCCAGCGATGCCGGCGGGGTGATCCGTGGGGCCGCGACGCCGAGCGCGGTCGGGTCCGGCGGCGGGTGGTCGGTCAGGTCCGCTCCGGACAGCAACGCGGCGACCCGGGACACTAGTTCGCGCGTCTCGCGCTCGGAGAGCGCGTCCTCGACCGTGCCCCAACCCCACCAGGAACGCATGCCGACGGTGTCAGCGCTTGAGGACGACCATGGCTCCGCCGGCGACCAGCAGCACCAGGGCCGCCGCGATAGCCCAGCCAGCGCCGGCGAGCCACCAGATGACACCCAATCCGGCGAGCACCGGCGACAGCACGAATAACACCATTACCGGGTGCTGCCTGATCACTGCGAGCGCACTGGTCGCCCGGACCCGATCGATTTCCTTGCCTGGCATGCCTTCAGGATGCCAGCTGACTACCACAATGCAAGCAGCGATCAGCGGTCGTCTTCGTCGTCGTCTCCTGCGAGCAGTTTCTCCGGGTGGAAGTAGGTGTTGGTTCGGGGTTGGCCGTGGTCGAGGTGGGGCGGCGGGATCCACTCGGTGTGGCCGTGGGCGTTTTTTCGGGTGGTCCAGCCCTGTTCGGCCAGCGGATGGTCTTGGCCGCAGGCGAAGCTGAGGTGGTTGACGTCGGTGGTGCGGCATTGGGCGTAGGGGGTCAGGTGGTGGACCTCGCACTCATACCCGGGCACGTCGCACCCGGGGCGGGTGCAACCGCGGTCCTTGGCGTACAACACGATTCGCTGCCCTGGGGACGCCAACCGCTTGGTGTGGTAGAGCCCGATGGCCTTGCCCTGGTCGAAAATCGCCAAGTAGTGATTCGCATGGCGGGCCAGCCGGATCACATCGTTCATGGGCAGCAGCGTGCCGCCCCCGGTAAGAGCTGTGCCCGCCGCGGCTTCCAGGTCCTTGAGCGTGGTGGACACGATGATGCTCGCCGGTAATCCGTTGTGCTGCCCAAGCGTGCCGCTGGCCAGCAGTGCACGCAGCGCGGCATTGAGCCCGTCATGATTGCGCTGACCGGCGCTGCGGGTATCACGCCCGATGACCTGGTGGGACGGTGGGCCGTCCACGCAGGCGGTGTCGTCGGCGGGATTGCACATGCCCGGGGCCGCCAGTTTGGCCAACACCGCCTCCACGGTGGCGCGCGCCTCGGGAGTCAACCAGCCGCTGAACCGCGACATCCCATCGACATCCTGCTTCCCTAACGTCAGCCCACGCCGGCGGGCCCGATCCTCCTCGGTGTACTCGCCGTCGGGGTTCAGGCAGTCGGTGAGCCGCTGGGCCAGTTTGGTGAGCTGATCGGGCCGAAACTGGCTGGCCAGCTTGGCCAGATGGGCTTCGGCCTTCTCGCCCGTCTCGACGTCGATATCGGCCGGTAACCGGTGTACGAACCCGCGGATCACCTGCACGTGCGCCGCCCCGATTCTTCCGTCGCGCTGCGCCGCGGCGGTCGCGGTCAGCACCGGCGGCAACGGCTGACCTGTCAAGGCTCGGCGCTCCCCGAGCTCGGCGGCCTCGGCCACCCGCCGGCCGGCTTCGCCGCGGGTAATGCGCAACCGATCGGCCAACACCCGGGACAATGTGCCGCCCAACTCGGTTTCGCCCGCCTGCTCGGCGATCTGATTGATCAGCGCGTGTTGGGGCACCGGCAGCCGGCGCGCCACCCGCTGCAGGCGCTCCAACAGCGCTAATCGCTCTGGGGTCGTCAACGCATCAAACGTCAACTCGCAGACACGGTCCAGATCGGCATCGAGTGTGTCGAAGACCTCGACGATCTCCTCACGACTACTCGAACCCATGCCTGAATACTATGCGGGGTTACCGACAAGAATCGCCGCCCTGAGGCGGCTGAAACTACTGTGACACAAGGGGTTTAGCACCGAGGACCAAAGGCTCTACTGGCTCAAGATGTTTCGCCGTAGCGTCAAGTCGTGGACATGGACGTGCTTAAGTGGGCGGTGCTGTTGGCCTGCCGCGCGCCCTCAGTGCACAACAGCCAACCCTGGCGTTGGGTGGCAGAAGGCGGCCCCGAGAATAGGACTGTCCACCTATTCGTCGATCGTCGCCGAATAGTGCCGGCCACAGACCATTCCGGCCGGGATGCGATCATCAGTTGTGGTGCCGTACTGGATCACCTAAGGATCACCATGGCGGCAGCGCATTGGCAAGCGAATATCACTCGTTTTCCCAATCCGAGCAGGCCCGATCAGTTGGCCACCGTCGAATTCAGTCCCATCGATCAGGGCAGCGCAGCGCAGCGCAATCGCGCCCAGGCGATTCTGCAACGCAGAACCGATCGACTTCCGTTTGACCGTCCCACCTACTGGCACCTGTTTGAGCCCATCCTGAGAGACGCCTTCGACAAAAACGTTGCGATGCTTGATGTCCTGTCTGATGTTCAACGAACACGACTGGTGGAAGCGTCACAACTCAGCGAAGCCCTGCGACGTGACGATCCGTACTACCATGCCGAACTCGAATGGTGGACTTCACCGTTCGCGCTGGCCCAGGGCGTGCCGCCGGACGCGCTGGCGTCAGATGCCGAACGCTTGCGGGTTGACGTGGGCCGAAGCTTCCCAGTCCGAGGCCATCAGGATCGCCGGGCACCGATCACGGCCGACCGGTCGAAAATCCTTGTCCTGTCGACACCTGAGGACACCCGGACCGACGTGTTGAGGTGTGGCGAAGTGCTGTCGACCGTCCTACTCGAATGCACCATGTCCGGTATGGCCACCTGCACGTTGACCCATTTGATCGAATCGCGCGAGAGTCGCGACATCGTGCGCGGCCTGATCGGACAGCGCGGCGAGCCGCAGGCCTTGATCCGGGTAGGGACAGCGCCGCCACTGGAAGATGCTCCCGCCCCCAGCCCGCGGCGTCCGCTGGACGGCGTTCTAGAGATTCGTCAGATGCCCGAGAAAGGTTGAGCCATGACCGATGAGCCCGTTTCCTTGCTGTCAGACGGCCAGAGTTGGGATCGGCTGAGCAGCGTCGCGCTGGGCCGGCTGGTTACCGCCTTCGCCGGCGAACCCGAGATCTTCCCGGTCAACTTCGTTGTGCAAGGCCGTACCGTGCTGTTTCGCACCGCGGAGGGCACCAAACTGTTTTCGGCCGTCGCCAAGAGCACCGTGGTATTCGAGGCAGACGACCACAACGTCGCCGAGGGCTGGAGTGTGATCATCAAAGGTCGCGCCCAGGTGCTGAAAACCGATGCAGAGATCCGCGAGGCCGAGGGCGCCCAGCTGCTGCCGTGGACCGCGACGCTAAAACTTCACTACGTGCGGGTGATCCCGTCGGAGATCAGCGGCCGCCACTTCAGGTTCGGTCCGGAACCGGACCGCAGCGATACCTTTGCATGACGATTATCGCGCTGTCACACAACCAGGGACAATGCTCCGCGAGCGCGAGGGACCTTGCGCCGCTTGCTGATCGCCACCAGTCGTGCGACGGCGGCTTCGATTCCCCACCCAAGCTGGTCCACATCGGCCACCACGTCATAGTCTGCCAGGATCCCGAAGTACAAGTCGTCGGCGTAGCTGAGCATCGCGACAGCGGTGCGCAGTTGCATCGCGATCGGTGGAACCGGGTATAGGCCAAGCACCCGTCTGCCCATGATCTGCAGCGGCCGACGTGGACCGGGCACATTTGTCGCCACGGTGACGACACCGCGCTGCGGCAGCCGCATCAACAGCCTGACCGCCCACGCGGTCAAGGGGAACGGAAGGCGGTTGGCCATCGTCATCAACGCATTTCCGGCTTGGCTCTGTCCGCTCGTCTTGGTCCGTGTCAGCCTCGAGTGCACGATGCGCAATCGCTGAACCGGGTCCTCCTCATCCACCGGCAGATAGGGCAGCATCAACGAGACACGGTTATCCGTCTCCCCGAGAGCGCCGTTGGAGCGCGTCGAAACCGGCACGAGCGTACGCAGCGAATCAAACCGAGGCCGCTCACCTCGCTGAATGAGGATATTGCGGTAGCTTTCCGTAATCGCAGTGAGTGCAACATCATTGACGGTCACGTCGAATTTTCGGCAGACCTGTTCGACGTCGGCAAGCGCGACGCGTGCCGCGCTGTAGCGACGCAAATCGCTGATCGGCCCGGTCAGCGACGACGCGGCGGGACTAAGCAGGCCGGCCGCGATCTCACCGGCCCCCTGGGCCGCGCGGACAACGCCCGCCGCGATGGTGGTTGACGCGTTCCACACCCCGCCCAGCGCGCTTATCGGATTGATCCTGAATCCGCCCCGCTGCGCACTTGGGGATTCCGACTCCCGGGCCGCGTGGATGTTGCTCGCGAAGCTATCGCCGACGCCTTCGTCGGACAGCCCGGCCAGCACGTGAGTAGCCGCGATTCCATCGGCCATGCAGTGATGAAGCTTGGTCAATATGGCCCACCTGTTGTCAGCCAGGCCCTCGATAACCCAGACCTCCCACAGCGGTCGATCCCGGTCCAAACGACGTGCCATCAAATCGGCGATCAGCTCGAATAGGTCGCCTTCGGCGCCAGGCCGCGGCAATGCGGTGCGCCGCACATGACGAGCAAGATCGAAGTCGGGATCGTCCACCCATTCGGGCGCACCGAGGTCGAGCGGGTGCAGTCGCAACCGCTGGCCGAACCGGGGACAGGCACCGATACGCTGGGCAAGCGACGACAGGAACGAATCCTGATCGGGCGCCGGCCCCTCGATGATCGCCAGACCGCCGATTGCCAGACTGACGTGCCGATCCACGTCCTCCGCCTCGAGGAACCCGGCGTCCAGTGTCGTCAGGTGATTCATGATCAGCCCCTCCCAGCTATCCGCGGTTTATCTGCAACCCGCAGTACCACTATCCGCTGCTAGGGGTGCGTGAAGCAGGGCCAAAGGTCCTCCGCTGCGGGGGCCTTCGTGCCCTGCCACCGCAGCTGTGGTCGCGCGATCCTTGAGGTATGACCACAGTCGTCGATCGGAAGGGCCCGGCAGCCATGAACGCCCATTTCCCGGACGCCGACACGCTCCAGACCGTCCTGACACTGGCCACCCGCGCACCCTCGATCCACAACACACAACCATGGCGGTGGCGGGTGGGCACCGATCGCCTGGACCTGTACTGCGACTCGGACATGCAGCTGCGCAGCGCCGACCCGGACGCACGCGACTTGATCATCAGCTGCGGTATTGCGTTGCACCACTGCGTCGTCGCTATGGCCTCGCTGGGATGGCAAGCCAAGGTCCGTCGCCTTCCCAGCCCCGAGAACCCCCGTCACCTGGCCACCATCGAGGTGCAACCGCACATTCCCGATCACACCGATATCGCGCTGGCGGCGGCCATACCGCGGCGACGCACCGACCGGCGCGCCTACGGCTCCTGGCCGGTGCCGGGAGGTGACATTGCGCTGATGGCTGCCCGGGCGGCTCGCAGCGGGGTCATGCTGCGGCAGATTGGTGCCCTGGAACGCATGAAAGCCATTGTGGCGCAAGCTGTCCGAGACCATTCCAGCAACGACGAATACCTCCGTGAACTCACCACCTGGAGTGGACGGTACGGTTCGGTGGCCGGGGTTCCGGCCCGCAGCGCCCCGCCGTCGGACCCCAGCGCGCCGATCCCCGGTCGCCTGTTCGCCGGGCCCGGCCTGTCTCAGCCGTCCGGTGTGTCACCCGCCAACGACAACGCCGCGATCCTGGCCCTGGGCACCGAAGCCGACGACCGGTTGGCCCGGCTGCGTGCCGGCGAGGCGACCAGCGTCGTGCTGTTGACCGCGACCGCGATGGGGTTGGCGTCCTGCCCGATCACCGAACCCCTGGAGATCGCCGAAACACGCGACGCCCTGCGCGCCGACGTCTTCGGCGCCAGCGGCCACCCGCAGATGCTGCTGCGGGTGGGCTGGGCCCCGATCAACGCCGACCCGTTGCCGTCGACACCGCGGCGGGCACTTTCCGAGGTCATCGAGTGGCCGGAACGGCTATTGGAGCAGTGGCGCTGACCATCGCAGCAACGTTCCGCCCGCCGCGGTCGTGCGCTCGATCCTGAACTCACCGCCGGCCTGCTCAGCGCGCCGCCGCAGATTCGTCAGGCCGCTGCCGGTGAACTCGTCGGGCATCCCGCGGCCGTTGTCGCTCACCTCGATGCACAAGTCGTCGTCGACCTTCACCCGAACCGTCAACGCGCTTGCCTGCGCGTGCCGGACCGCGTTGCTGACCGCTTCGCGGACCACCGCCTCGGCGTGATCGGCGAGCACGCTGTCGACCACCGACAACGGTCCGACGAACTGGACCGAACTGCGCAACCCCGAGCCAGCGAACTGGGCCACCGCTGCGTCGATCCGCTGCCGGAGCCGAGTGGGGCCCTGCGCTGCTCCGTGCAGGTCGAAAATGGCCGTCCGGATTTCCTGGATGACGTCCTGCAGATCGTCGACAGCCTCCGAGAGTCGCTGCTGCACTTCGGAATCGCGTGACCGCGGAACGG
Source organism: Mycobacterium decipiens (assembly GCF_963853665.1). NCBI lineage: Bacteria > Bacillati > Actinomycetota > Actinomycetes > Mycobacteriales > Mycobacteriaceae > Mycobacterium > Mycobacterium decipiens. The sequence goes on along the minus strand of NZ_OY970459.1, from coordinate 1,387,450 downwards.
TACCCTGCAACGCCAGGCCGACCGCGAAGAGACGCTGGATCACATGGTCATGGAGGTCACGCGCAATGCGGTCCCGGTCCGACAGCACGTCGAGTTCGCGCATCCGGCGCTGCGAGGTGGCCAACTGCCAGGCCAGCGCGGCCTGATCGGCGAACGCGGCCATCATCTCGAGTTGCTCGTCGGTGAATGATCCCGGACCGTCTTGACGCAGCACGACGACGACACCCGCCACGGTATCGGGGGCCCGCAGCGGCAGCAGCAACGCTGGACCCGCGTCAGCGAGACCGTCCAGATCGACCCGGTCGACCTGCCGCGGAGTGCCGTTGACGAAGACCTCCCCGAGTGCGGTGTCGGCCACCGGAATGGTTCGCCCGACGGTGGCGGCCGCCGGGCTGCCAACCGTTTCGATCACCAGCAACTCCCCCACCTCAACGGCCGGAATGTTCTCCTCGACGGGGATAGCGACCAAAGCCGCATCGGCCGCGGTCAGCGTCAGCGCCTCCTCGGCGACCAGCCGGAACACCGTCGCGGGTTCGGTGCCGGACAGCAGCTCGGTGGCGATGTCACGGGTCGCCTCGATCCACGATTGACGCGCCTTGACCTGCTGGTAGAGCCGGGCGTTCGCGACGGCGATACCCGCAGCCGCCGCCAGCGCCTGGACCAAAACCTCGTCGTCGTCGCTGAACGGCTGCCCATTGGTTTTGTCGGTCAGGTATAGGGTGCCGAACGATTCGTCGCGCACCCGGACGGGCACGCCGAGGAAAGTCCGCATCGGCGGGTGGTTCGGCGGAAAGCCGATCGAGGCGGGGTGCCGCGAAATATCATCCAGCCGTAGAGGTTTGGGCTCCTCGATGAGTAGCCCGATGACGCCCAGCCCTTCGGGTAGATGGCCGATGCGCCGAACGGTTTCCTCGTCGATGCCTTCGTGGACGAATTGCAGCACGCGGTTGTTTCGATCGTGCACCTCCAGGGCGCCGTACCGCGCGTCGACGAGATTGGTCGCGGAGTGCACGATCGTCCGCAGGGTGACGTCCAGCTCCAGCCCCGAGGTGACCACCAGCATGGCCTCTACCAACCCGTCGAGGCGGTCGCGGCCCTCCACGATCTGCTCGACTCGGTCCTGCACCTCGACCAGCAGCTCGCGCAGGCGCAGTTGGGAAAGTGTATGGCGCAGTGGACGCGTTGCGGCGTCGCTATCGTCGACGGGATCCCCCGTTGTCATCGTCGGTCACCGGGCGGCCGCGAGCGCTTCAACTCCGTTGCGAATACCGCGGCTTGGGTCCGGCGTTCCATACCCAGCTTCGCCAACAGTCGCGACACGTAGTTCTTCACCGTCTTTTCGGCTAGGAACATCCGGTCGGCGATCTGCTTGTTGGTCAGGCCCTCGCTGAGCAGGCTCAGCAGCGTCCGCTCCTGGTCGGTGAGGCCTGACAACGGGTCCTGCGTCTCGGTGCCGCCGCGCAGTTTGGCCATCAACGCGGCCGCGGCCCGGTTGTCCAGCAGCGACCGTCCCGCGCCCACGTCTTTAACGGCCCGCGCCAACTCCATCCCCTTGATGTCTTTGACGACATATCCGCTGGCGCCGGCCAGGATCGCATCCAGCATCGCCTCGTCAGACGTGTACGACGTGAGGATCAGACAGCGCAGATCGGGCATGCGGGACAACAGATCCCGGCACAATTCGATTCCGTTGCCATCGGGCAACCGGACATCAAGCACTGCGACATTTGGACGCGCCGCGGGAATCCGGGCCAAGGCCTCGGCGACCGAGCCCGCCTCACCCACGACGTCGAGCTCGGGATCGGCCCCAAGCAAGTCGATCAGGCCACGGCGTACCACCTCGTGATCGTCGACCAAGAAGACCTTTACCAAGGCACCACTCCCGCGATCCGCTACCTACAAGTTGGCACTACGTACCGTCAGTACTGAGCATCCCGCCTGGTATGCGCCACACAATTCGTGCGCGGAGCGCGAGTCGGTGACGAACAGCTGGCCCGGCTTTGCGTTGGCGGCCAGATGGCGGCACGCACTTCCGCGGACGATGGCCGACTCGACCCGCACGTCGGGATACAACCGGGTCCAGCGGGCGAGCCGGCGGCTCAGTTGCGCTTGCGCCAAGCGGTTTCCGTCTTCGACGTCCTCGGGTGTTTCGGCAACGTGGGCAGCGACCGCCCGCACCGGAACTCCCCGCAGTCTCGCCTCCTCGAATGCGTGTCGCAGCACGCCACCATTGTCCACCTCGGTGACGACCTCGCTGACCTGGGGGGTCGCCGGTCCACCCGAGTCCGGCAGGATCACAGCCACCGGGCACAGGGCCGACCCGGCCAGGGTCGCCGCAACCGAACCGCGGCCACGGCGGACGTGATTGAGCCCGACCGAACCGACACACAGCATCGCCGCCGACCTGGACTCGTGCATCAGCTTGGTGAGCGGCCTTCCACGCAGGATCTCCGTTTCGATCTTGACCGGTCGCCCCATGGCGTCGACCGCCCGGTAGGCCTCGTACAGCGCCGCGCGGGCGGCTGATTGTCGGCCCCCGTCCCCGCCAGCCGCGGATGTTTCGGACGGATCGATGACGTACACGAGTCGTAGCGGAATGTCTCGTTTGACCGCCTCATCGATCGCCCACAGAGCCGCATGCGTTGCCGCCCTTGACCCGTCGATGCCAACAACGACTGCCGGAGCTGTACGAAGAGCGCTCATCGCCTTCTCCTATTCTCAGCGGTGGCGGGCATATCCCGTTGGTTGATCCCCACGCTATTGGCCGGGGACCCCTGTCTCCCAGGGGCATTGGTCCCCAATCGAGGGCCATTAGTCCCTATGAACCGGCGATGGCGAAGACGACGGTTGGTACAGATCTAGAAACGCTGTTGGAGTTAGCCGCAAAACTGAACTCGACGATGGCGTTCCGCTGCCGGTCGACACCGGCGCACCACTCCCGTAACAATCGGAAACATTTGCAGGGCGCCGTCGAAAACGTGAACGATTGCGGACGGGCGCGAAATCGCCCATCTGATGGCCGCAACCCGTCAGGGCGAGAAAGAATCTTTGCCACAACCGGCCCCTGCAAACTTTCACAGGAACATCCCAGAAATAGTCCAGGAATGGTCCAGGTTTGCCGGGCCGGCGATGATCCTTTCACCGCATATCGATTGTCCCACATGGCTTTTCGCCCCAATCGCGCTGCGAATCGTGGCGCGGATTCAGATGGCGAGACGTCGATCATTCGCCAATTCGGCACCATGCGACGGACCCCGCCCAGTTATACACTGACCGCGGCACGACTTACCGTACTGGTCAACAACTATCAGGCGGTCTGCGCGGGCGGGGGCCACCTCGGGAACCGCTTGTGATTCATCCGGGGAGCCACTGCCGTCTCCCGCATGCCCACACCGACCAGTCAATGGGGTCGGGCGAGCAACGAACGTTAGGGGCCTGCGGAGTATGGAGTACGCGTTCCTACCGCCGGAGATCAACTCCGCACGGATATACAGCGGTCCCGGACCGAGTTCCATACTGGTTGCCGCGGGCAGTTGGGATGGGCTCGCCGCCGAGTTGGCATCAGCGGCCGAAAACTACGGCTTGGTGATTACCCATCTGACCGGCATGCACTGGTGGGGCCCGGCGTCCGCTTCGATGCTGGCCATCTCGGCCCCGTACGTGGAATGGCTGGAGACGACCGCCGCGCAGACGAAACAGACCGCCACCCAAGCCAGGGCGGCAGCCGCGGCGTTCGAGCAGGCGTTTGCGATGACGGTGCCCCCAGCGGTGGTCACAGCCAACCGGCTCGAGCAGAAAGCGCTGATTGCTTCGAACCTCCTGGGCCAGAACACCGCGGCGATCGCCGCTCTCGAGGCGCAATACGCCGAGATGTGGGCACAAGATGCCGCCGCGATGTACGGCTACGCCACCACCTCAGCGGCCGCGAGACAGTTAACGCCGTTCTCCACCCCACTACAGACCACCAACCCGGCGGGGCTAACCGCCCAGAACGCCGCGGTCAGCCAGGCCGCCGCCAACTCCGCCGGAAATGCGGCTTCGGTGTTGTCGCAACTTGCCTCGTCGGCGTCCCAGGCAGTAGGGGCGTGGCCAAATATCCTCCCTGATGACTTCTCCATCCTGGACGCCATATTCGCTGGATACGCGACGGTCGGCGTGACACAGGACATCGAGTCGATATGCGCCGGGATCATCGGGGCCGAGAACAACCTGGGCATGCTGGGCGCCGCCAGCGAGAATCCAGCGGAGATGGCGCCGGGCGCGCTTGGCCTCGGCGCGGCGCTCAGCTCGGCGGAAAAAGGCGTTGCTGCGGGCATGCACGATGCGGTGCTCGCGAGTGCCGGCCGAGCGGGTTCGATTGGGCCGATGTCCGTACCACCGTCGTGGGCCGCACCGACGGCCAGCCCGGTCTCGGCGTTGTCGGGCGCCGGCATGACCACGCTCGACGGGGCCGACGTAGCCGAACATGGCACGCCCGGCTTCCCCGGGGTGCCGGGAGGGGAAGGAAGGCGAGCCTCGGGTGTCATCCCCCGATACGGGGTCCGGCTCACCGTGATGTCGCGTCCACCCGCGGCCGGGTAACGCGGCTACGGGCGCGCTGACCCCGATCACCGGTAGCGTGCCGCTAGTGAATTCAGCTGTGTGACTGCGGCTTTCGTCGATACACGAGTCAAATGTCCGCGCGCCGGTTCTCGCGGCGACCTGCACCACACCCTAGGTATTTCCCTTCGCCGACCGCGCTGCAATCTACTAGGCGCTCAATGATTTCGGCGATTCGCCGTGCCCCAGGAATTCACTGAATAGCTGCCTGGAATTCACTCGAATCTTCGCCCGGCACCCGGATACCTTTGCAAGTTTTAGGACACGCCGTCACCGAAGGCAACCCGAGATGCCCCTTGTGCATGCCTGGATACCCGATCAGTTGTTGCCTGCAGCGAGTTCCTCTGACGGCACGGCACGGCACGATCCCACGGCACGGTGTCCAGCGCGTCAGCCGCTATCCGAGCACCGAAACCCCGAACGTGTACTCGGACCCGCCCGTAACCAGACCCGAGCCACTGGCGCTCAATCGCCGCGAGCCCCTATATGACTTGGGCCACAGCCATTTTGACTCGGCGGCCAGGCTTGTCAGGCGCCCGGGGCAGCCTCGTCGGCGTCGAGATAGTCGGTCCGAGTAGCGCCGCCGGCACTCCACCTTGACCTGGTCTGCGACGCGCCCACCCACCACGCGACAGTGACGAGCACGCACGGAAACGCCAAAAACAAGCGCTGACCTGTGCCAGACTGCGGGCACCCACGATGAGCGGCGTTATTCGGAGCGCTCGGGACACCACATCAATATCTAGTTAAGGAGCTGTGACACAATGGATTTCGCACTATTGCCGCCAGAGGTCAACTCTGCCCGGATGTACACGGGCCCCGGGTCAGGATCAATGTTGGCCGCCGCTGGCAGCTGGGACGCGCTGGCCGCTGAGTTGGGCACGACGGCCGAGACATATGGGTCGGTCATTTCCGGCCTCAGCAGCTTGAACTGGCGCGGACCGGCATCGGAGTTGATGACGGCCACGGCCGCTCCCTATATCGGCTGGCTGTATGCGACCGCCGAACAGACACAGCAAACTGCATTCCAAGCCAGAGCGGCAGCGATGGCCTTTGAGCAAGCACATGCCATGACCGTGCCACCACCACTGGTCGCGGCCAACCGGACGCAGCTGCTAACGCTGATCGCGACGAACTTCTTCGGCCAGAACACCGCGGCGATCGCGGCTCTCGAGGCGCAGTACGCCGAGATGTGGGCCCAGGACGCCGCCGCGATGTACGGCTACGCCACCGCCGCCGCGACGGCGGCGCAGTTGACGCCGTTCTCCGCCCCACAGCAGACCACCGACCCGGCCGGGATAGCCGCTCAGAGCGCGGCTGTCGACCAAGCTGTCGGTAGCGCCCAGGTTATCGACGTGGTGTCGCAGCTGATCGCCAGTTTGTTGCAGCAGATACCGGGGTTGCCACCGATCGTCCCGGACGACTTCACCTTCCTTGACGAAGTGTTTGCGGTCTACGCGACGGTCGGCGTGACCCAGGATCTGCAGTCGATGGTTAGCGGGCTCATTTCGACCGACAGCACGATACAGGGCATGTTGGGTAGCAGCGAGAATCCCGCGGAGTTGGCGCCGCTCGACTTTGGGATCGGCTCGTTCTTCTCGGCGACCAGTCCGGCCGGTGCGGTGTCTGCGTCGGGCGGCGGCGCGGGCCTGGGCAATGCGGTGCTCGCGAGTGTCGGCCGGGCGGGCTCGATCGGGCAACTGTCGGTACCGCCCAGCTGGGCCGCACCGTCGGCGCGCACTGTCGCGGCATTGTCGCCCGCCGGCTTGACCACACTCCCGGGGACCGATGTGGCCGAGCACGGGATGCCGGGCGTACCGGGGGTGCCAGTGGCGGCGGGGCGAGCCTCCGGCGTCCTACCCCGATACGGGGTCCGGCTCACGGTGATGGCGCATCCGCCCGCGGCCGGATGACACGGGCCCTAACCAGTCGGCTCGGTCGGTGCGAACCTCCAGTTGTCCGGATTCTTCGGCGAATACACCACCGGAAGTATTTGGCCGACGGTGGGCCATTGGTCGACGTCGACGGCCATGCGTTGATACACGGCGTGCTCATTGACCGTGGGCCCGTTGATGATCCCGGCGATGGTGACATACTGCTCGCCGTCGGCGTCCGGTCGTGGGCTGACCCCGGTGACCAATAGCGTGCCGCTCGCCAGATCTTTGCGCGGACCGCGCGGGATAAGCCGCTGAGCAAGAAGTACCGCCAGGACCGCGACCAGTATGAGCAGCACGCCAAATTCCCATCCCATCCGGCCATGGTAGGACTGCTGGCATGAGCCGCACCGGCGACGATGCAGAGCGAAGCGATGAGGAACAGCGGTGCATATGAACGACGACGATCTGATCCTCGCGCTGGCGCTGGCCGACCGTGCGGACGTGCTGACTCGGGCCCGGTTCGGGGCGCTCGACCTGCGCATCGACACCAAACCGGATCTGACCCCGGTGACCGACGCCGATCGGGCGGTCGAATCCGACGTGCGCGAGGCATTGGCGCGCGACCGGCCCGGCGACAGCGTCGTGGGGGAAGAGTTCGGCGGATCGACGACCTTCACTGGACGGCAGTGGATCGTCGACCCGATCGACGGCACCAAGAACTTTGTCCGCGGGGTGCCGGTATGGGCCAGTTTGATCGCGCTGCTTGAAGATGGTGTCCCCTCGGTCGGTGTGGTGAGTGCACCGGCGTTGCAACGACGGTGGTGGGCGGCGCGCGGACGGGGCGCGTTCGCCTCGGTCGACGGCGCGCGGCCCCGACGGCTGTCGGTTTCCTCTGTGGCAGAGCTGAATTCGGCGAGCTTGTCGTTCTCCAGTCTGTCGGGGTGGGCGCAGCTCGGTCTGCGCGAACGTTTCATCGAGTTGACCGATACCGTCTGGCGGGTGCGTGCCTACGGCGACTTCCTGTCGTACTGCCTGGTGGCCGAGGGCGCCGTCGATGTTGCCACCGAGCCGGAGGTGTCGGTATGGGATCTGGCGGCGCTGGACATCCTGGTGCGTGAAGCGGGCGGGCGGATGACCAGCCTGGACGGCACCACCGGACCGCACGGTGGCAACGCCGTAGCAACCAACGGCCTGCTGCACGAAGAGGTGCTGATCCGGCTCAATGCCGGGTAACCTGGCGCTCAAGAGCGCGCCATGAGCGACCCATTCACCATCGCGACGAAACACTGGCACCGACTCGAAGACGACCGGATCCAGTGCGACGTATGTCCGCGCGCGTGCAAGCTGCACGAGGGCCAGCGTGGCCTGTGCTTTGTCCGCGGCAGGTTTGACGGTCAGGTGAAGCTCACCAGTTACGGACGCTCTAGCGGGTTCTGTGTCGATCCGATCGAGAAAAAGCCGCTCAACCACTTCTTGCCCGGTTCGGCGACGCTATCCTTCGGCACCGCCGGGTGCAACCTGGCATGCCGCTTTTGTCAGAACTGGGACATCTCGAAGTCCCGCGAGATCGACACCCTTGCCCGCCGAGCCACGCCCGCGGACATCGCACAAACCGCTGACGAATTGGGTTGTCGCAGCGTGGCATTCACCTACAACGACCCGACCATCTTCTGGGAGTACGCCGCCGACGTCGCCGACGTCTGCCACGACCGGGGCATCAAATCCGTCGCGGTGACCGCCGGGTACATGTGTCCCGAGCCCCGCGCGGAGTTCTACCGACACGTCGATGCCGCCAACGTCGACCTGAAGGCATTCACCGAAGACTTTTACCGCAAGGTTTGCGTTGGTCACCTGCGCAACGTCTTGGATACCCTGACCTACCTGCGGCACCAGACGAATGTGTGGTTGGAGATCACCACCCTGCTGATTCCCGGACGCAATGACAGCGACGCGGAAGTCGCCGCCGAATGCAGATGGATCCGCGAAAACCTTGGCGTCGACGTGCCGGTGCATTTCACCGCGTTCCATCCCGACTACAAGATGACGGACACGCCGCCTACACCGCCCGCGACGCTGACGCGCGCCCGCCATATCGGCATTGGTGAAGGCCTGCACTTCGTCTACACCGGAAACGTTCACGATGCCGAGGGCGGCAGCACGTTGTGCCCAGGATGCGGGACCACGGTGGTCGTTCGCGACTGGTACGCGATGCGCTACTACGCCCTCACCGGGGACGGGCGCTGCCAGGCATGCGGCTGTCGGTTGTCTGGTGTCTTCGACGGACCGGCCGGACACTGGGGACGCCGACGGCTGCCCTTGTTGACCAACCTGTCCCGGATGTGAACAAATTAACAAGCGCCCTATCTTACTCCGGAGTAAGATAGGATCACCCGCATCGCCCCAACGACCGAGGCTGCCGACATGACCAACACCACCTCTGCCACAGAACCCTCCGGCCCGCGCACCAAGCGACGCGGCCGCAAGACCGGGGTCGGGCTGCAGCCGCACAAGCGGACCGGCATCGACGTCGCACTGGCGCTGCTCACCCCGATCGTCGGCCAGGAGTTCCTGGACAAATACCACCTGCGCGATCCGCTGAACCGGTCCCTGCGCTACGGGGCGAAGACGATGTTTTCCACCGCCGGCGCCGCAACTCGTCAGTTCAAACGGGTCCAGAGCCTGCGTGGCGGACCAACCCGGCTCAAGTCCAGCGGCCGGGACTACTTCGATCTGACGCCCGACGACGACCAGAAGCTGATCGTCGAGACCGTTGACGAGTTCGCCGAAGAGATACTGCGGCCCGCCGCACACGACGCCGACGAAGCCGCGGCCTACCCGTCCGATTTGATCGCCAAGGCCGCCGAACTGGGCATTACCGCGATCAACATCCCCGAGGACTTCGACGGCATCGCCGAACACCGCTCCAGCGTGACCAACGTGCTGGTGGCCGAGGCACTGGCCTACGGCGACATGGGGCTGGCACTGCCGATACTGGCGCCCGGCGGGGTGGCGTCGGCGCTTACCCATTGGGGTAGCGCCGACCAGCAGGCCGCCTATCTCAAGGAGTTCGCCGGCGACAACGTTCCGCAGGCCTGCGTCGCCATCGCCGAGCCGCAGCCGTTGTTCGACCCCACCCGGCTGAAGACCACCGCGGTGCGTACTCCGTCGGGTTACCGGATTAACGGCGTGAAGTCGCTGGTCCCGGCGGCCGCCGACGCCGAGCTGTTCATCGTCGGCGCGCAGCTCGCCGGCAAGCCGACGCTGTTCATTGTCGAGTCATCCGCCCCCGGCCTCACCGTCAGGGCCGACCCGAGCATGGGGATTCGCGCCGCAGCCTTGGGCCAAGTCGAGCTCTCCAATGTGTCGGTGCCGCTACATGCCCGGCTGGGGGAAGAGGATGCCCCCGACAACGACTACGACACCGCCTATTCGGAGGCCATCGCGCTGTCCCGGCTGGGCTGGGCGGCGCTGGCGGTCGGCACCTCCCACGCGGTGCTCGACTACGTCGTGCCGTATGTCAAACAACGCGAGGCCTTTGGCGAGCCCATCGCCCGCCGTCAAGCCGTGGCGTTCATGTGCGCCAACATCGCCATCGAGTTGGACGGGCTGCGGCTGATCACCTGGCGTGGCGCATCCCGCGCCGAACAGGGTCTTCCATTCGCACGTGAAGCAGCACTGGCCAAGCGGCTCGGCTCCGACAAGGGCATGCAAATCGGCCTGGACGGCGTGCAGCTGCTTGGCGGCCACGGCTACACCAAGGAGCACCCGGTCGAGCGCTGGTACCGCGATCTGCGGGTCATCGGCGTCGCCGAGGGCGTTGTCGTCATCTAGTCAGCACTTCTCCAAGCGAAAGATCAATCATGGCAATCAATCTGGAGCTACCGCGCAAGCTACAAGCGGTGATCGTCAAGACACATCAGGGTGCCGCTGAGATGATGCGGCCGATCGCCCGCAAATACGACCTCAAGGAACACGCCTATCCGGTAGAACTCGACACCCTGATCAATCTGTTCGAAGGTGCTGCCGAATCGTTCAATTTCGCTGGCACCGAAGCATTCCGGGGCGAGAGTGAACGCAAGGACGAAAACCACAACGGCCCCAACATGGCCGCGCTGGTGCAGACCATGGAAGCCAGCTGGGGCGATGTCGCGATGATGTTGTCACTGCCCTATCAGGGCCTGGGCAACGCGGCCATCTCCGGGGTCGCCACCGACGAGCAGCTGCAGCGCCTGGGCAAAGTGTGGGCGGCGATGGCCATCACCGAACCTGAATTCGGGTCGGACTCGGCGGCCGTGTCGACGACCGCCACCCTGGACGGCGACGAGTACGTACTCAACGGCGAGAAGATCTTTGTCACTGCCGGTTCGCGCGCCTCCCACATCGTGGTGTGGGCCACGCTGGACAAGTCCCTGGGCCGTCCGGCGATCAAGTCGTTCATCGTGCCGCGGGAACATCCCGGTGTAACAGTCGAACGACTCGAGCACAAACTTGGCATCAAGGGTTCTGATACCGCGGTCATCCGCTTGGACAACGCCCGGATCCCCAAGGACAACCTGCTGGGGAACCCGGAAATTGAAGTCGGCAAAGGCTTTGCCGGGGTAATGGAGACCTTCGACAACACCCGGCCGATCGTTGCCGCGATGGCCGTCGGGATCGGCCGCGCCGCGCTGGAGGAAATCCGCACCATCCTCACCAACGCCGGGGTCGAGATCTGCTACGACAAACCCGCGCACGCCCAGAGCGCTGCGGCCGCCGAGTTCCTGCGGATGGAGGCCGACTGGGAGGCCAGCTACCTGCTCTCCCTGCGCGCGGCTTGGCAGGCCGACAACAGCATCCCCAACTCCAAAGAAGCCTCGATGAGCAAGGCCAAGGCCGGCCGGATGGCCAGCGACGTTACCTGCAAGACCGTCGAATTAGCAGGAACCACAGGATATTCCGAGCAATCACTGCTGGAGAAGTGGGCACGCGACTCCAAGATCCTGGACATCTTCGAGGGCACCCAGCAGATCCAGCAGCTGGTGGTCGCCCGCCGACTACTGGGCCTGTCGTCGTCGGAACTCAAATAGCGGCCGGGTTCATTCGACGCCCGTGCCCGCTCCGAGCTCACAAGCAGCCGGAAACTAGTGTGCACGCAGTAGCCATTCGCGCACTCTTGAGAATGGTCAGCGTAGTTCGTCGTTGTCGAACTCCACAGCGATGCGCCGCAAGGGATTTGGGGCAGTCCTGCTCGGGCAAATTCTTTGGCCAGCTGCTTACCGGTTTTCCCTGCCCGTCGTCGTGAGAAGCATCGTCGCCATGGTCGGACCCGTTGACGACAACCGGCCACGGCTCGCGCGGATCAGCGCTCGGTCCAACCTGGTGACCCCGTGGCTTCACATAGAGCGCAAACCAACGGTAGTGCCCCAGGCGCCGCAACACCCGGACGTAGCAGGCATACGCCCAGTCGCCTCCGCGACCGCGTGTGGTGTCTGCTTGACTTCCTTCGTCATGAGCTCATCTCGATCCAAAAAAGCTGGCTCCCAACGGTGCCCAGCCGAGCGCGAGGTGCCACTTCCCAAAACTCGCTGTGCCACTACCATGCGCACGCCTTTATGTTCGCTAGGGCTAGGTCGCGGCTCGGCAAAGCGCCACAGACGGACATGGGTCGCGACCGCGGGGAGTCGCTCCACGAACTCTCGAGTTTCTACTTCGACACCTGCCTTGTCCTCGACCGTCGGCGCCTAGGTCTGGAAGGTCACCATGTCGCGCCGTCGCGGGGACCGACGACCGGCGGCATTATCCAGCGACTGCGTTCAGCTGCTGGCGGGTCTCGTCGTCGAGTTCGATGTCGGCGGCGGCCAGGTTCTCCTCGAGGTGCCGCACCGACGAGGTACCTGGGATCAGCAACACATTGGGCGCCACACTCAGCGTCCACGCCAAGGCGACCTGTGCCGGGGTGCGGCCGAGTCGCTCCGCCTCGCGCTGGACCAACACATTGCCCAGCACCGGATTGTTCGGTCCGGTAAACGCCGCTCCCAGCGGGAAAAATGGCACAAAGGCAATGCCGCGCGCGCCGCATTCGTCCAGCACCGCGGTCGAAGCCCGATGGACTAGGTTAAAAGCGTTTTGTACACAGACGATTTCAGTAACTTCTAGTGCGCGCAACAGGTGCTCGCGGGTGATCTCGCTGAGGCCGATGCCGCCAATCAGCCCTTCGTCTCGGGCGGCGATCATGACCGAAAGCTGATCGTCGAACAGTCGATCCGGCGCTGCACTCTCAAACAGTCGCAGATTGACCGCAGCCAATTGGTCGACGCCGAGGGTACGCAGGTTCGCCTCGAGGTCTTTGCGCAAGTCGGCGGGATCGGACAGCGGCAGCCAGGCGCCGGCGTCATCGCGACGCCCGCCGACCTTGCTCACCAACGCCAGGTTATCCGGGTACGGATACAGCGCCTCCCGGATCAGTTCGTTGGCGACGTCCGGCCCGTAGAACTGGGCGGTGTCGATGTGGTTCACGCCGAGTTCGACCGCCCGCCGTAGCACGGCCAGCGCCTCGTCGTGGTCCCGCGGTGGCCCCATGACACCGGGACCGGGCAGTTGCATCGCGCCGAAGCCGATGCGGGCGACCGAAAAGCTGCCAAGTGGAAAGGGGTCCATAGAACGAGGCTAGCGTCGAGCCGATGGAGACGTTTCAAGCGCTAGATTGAGGCGGCAGGAGTTGACAACGGAGGTGGCATGCGCGCGGCACGGGTGACTCGACTGGATGGTCCGGACGCTGTGGAGGTGACAGACGTCGACGAACCCGCCGGCGACGGCGTCGTCGTCGAGGTGCACGCCGCCGGGGTGGCCTTCCCGGACGCGCTGCTCACCCGCGGCCTCTACCAGTACCGGCCGGAGCCGCCGTTCGTACTGGGCGCCGAGATCGCGGGGGTGGTTCGTTCGGCGCCGACTGACGCCCATGTGCAACCCGGCGATCGTGTGGCCGGCCTGACCATGCTCACCGGCGGCATGGCCGAGGTCGCGATGCTGGCACCCGACCGGGCGTTCAAGCTCCCGGACAACGTGAGCTTCGAATCGGGTGCCGGCGTACTGTTCAACGACCTGACCGTGTATTTCGCGCTGACCGTGCGCGGCCGATTGCAGGCAGGCGAGACGGTGCTGGTGCACGGGGCCGCCGGTGGGATCGGCACGTCCGCACTGCGATTGGCGTCGGTGCTCGGAGCGTCCCGCGTCATCGCCGTGGTCAGCACCGAGGAGAAAGCGCACATCGCAACGACTGCCGGGGCAACTGACGTGGTGCTGGCCGAGGGTTTCAAGAACGCGGCCAAGGAGCTGACCAACGGTCGTGGCGTCGACATCGTGGTCGACCCGGTCGGCGGTGACCGGTTCACCGATTCGCTGCGCTCGCTTGCCCCGGGGGACGGCTACTGGTCATCGGCTTCACCGGCGGTGAGATCCCCACGGTGAAGGTAAACCGCCTGTTACTCAACAACATTGACGTGGTCGGTGTTGGCTGGGGCGCCTGGGCCGGGACGCATCCCGGCGCGCTGACCGAACAGTGGGCCGCACTTGAGCAGCTGCTCGCGTCGGGCAAGTTGTCCCCGCCCGAGCCAGTGGTCTACCCGCTCGAGCAGGCCGCCGCCGCCATCGCATCGCTGGAAAATCGGAGCGCCAGAGGAAAGGTCGTCCTGCGTGTCCGCGACTAAGCACCTGGCCGCTGCGACAGCCCTTGTGCCCCATCAAAAGAAAAAGTAGTGTCACTTTTAGTTTCATAGCAGAGTTCCCCGGGGGTGCAGGAATCCACGATTCCGGATTACGACGTCGGCGGGGTAGTTTGCGGCCCGTCGGGCACCCGGTTGGAAGGTATCGCGCCGTCCAACATCTACCGCAGCGCAGACGGTTCCTGGGTGGTGATCGCGGCCAACCAGAACACCGTGTTCGCGCGGCTGTGTCAAGCGATGGGACGCCCCGAGCTGGCCACCGACGACCGGTTCGCCACCCATGTTGCTCGCGGCCGCAGCCAGGACGAACTCGACAACATCATCGGCGCGTGGGCTGCCGAGCGGCAGCCCGGTGAGATCATCGAAAACCCTTTCCACAGCAGGGGTGATCGCCGGGCCGATCAACACGGTGGCCGAGGTGGTCAACGACCCGCAGCTGCGGGCGCGCGGCATGCTGGTCGAGCACTACGACGAACGCTTCGGTCGCAACGTGCTCGGACCGGGGATCGTGCCGGTGCTCTCCGAATCCCCGGGCCATGTCCGCAACGGCGGGCCCGCACGGCCGGGACAGCACAACGACGACGTCTATGCGGGGCTGCTCGGCAAGACCGCGGAAGAACTCGCCGAACTGCGCGCCAAGGAGATCGTATGACCGCCTGGCGACGATGCAGGGCGAAGCGATGGAAAGGAGCGGTGCCATGACCCAGCATGTAGATATTCGCGAAGTGTCACTGCGCGACGGTTTGCAGATCGAGACACCAATTCCGTTGTCGGCCAAGCTGGAACTACTCGCCGCGGTGGCCGCCACCGGTGTGCGCGAGGTAGAAGCCACGGCGTTCGTGTCCCCATCGAAGGTGCCGTCGATGGCGGACGCCGCTGAGCTCGCCGCCGAATTGCACAATTACCCCGACATCGAATTCTCCGCGCTGGTGGCCAGTCGGGGCGGCGCCAGGCGGGCGATCGCGGCGGGACTGCGCGCAATCGAATACGTAGTGGCAGCCGACGACGGATTCAGCACCGCCAACGTCGGGCGGACCAGTGCTGAGGCCACCGACCAGATCGGCGACATCGTCACCATAGCGCACGGCGGAGACGTCACCGTCGAGGTCATCGTCGCCACCGCGTGGGATTCCCCCTTCGAAGGGCCTACCCCGCCCCAGCGCGTCCTCGACATCGCGGCGGCCGCCCGCGACCAGGGCGCCGATCGCTTCTCGATCGCCGACACCATCGGCACCGCCACCCCAGGACGGGTGACCTCACTGATCGCACAACTACGTCCGGTGATTGGCGACCTTCCGCTGGGCGCGCACTTCCACAACACCCGCGGCGCCGGGCTGGCCAGTGCCTATGCCGCCGTCAGTTCCAGCGTCACCCGGTTGGACGCCTCGGTCGGCGGGCTGGGTGGTTGTCCGTTCGCGCCGGGGGCCACCGGCAATATCGCAACCGAGGATCTGGTGTATCTGCTGACCGACAGCGGTATCGATGTCGACATCGACCTGCAGGCGGCCATCGCGGCGGCGGATCTGGCGAAATCGGTCGTCGGGCATGACCTACCAAGCGCGCTGCTGCGCGCCGGAGACCGTATCCGCAGCTGATGCCCGCCGAACTCGTCAGCACCAAGGGCCGCCAGACCCGACAGGCCATCGAACAGGCCGCACGGAAACTGTTCGCCGAGCACGGTTTTCACGGCACCACTCTGGCCGACATCACCTCGGCCGCGGGAAAATCGCCGGCGGTCTTCTACCGGTATTTCACCGACAAGGAAGACCTGCTGGCCGCACTGGCAGAGTCGTTCCTGCACGATGTGGTGACGCCGTCAGGGTGGAGTGTGCACCTGCCGGAGTCGCCGGACGACGAGGCGTTCTTCACCGCGGTGGTCACCGGCTACTGGAACATGTTCAAACAGAACATCGGCATCATGATCGCCGTCGCCCAGCTGGCCGCTACCCAGCAGCGCTTCGCGGCCGTGCAGAACGAATTTCGGCGTTTCGGCATGGACATCGTCGCCGCATCCGTACGACGCGCCCAAGACCACGGCTACGGCGCCGATCTTCATCCCGAGCACACCGCCGCCGCCATCGCCTTGCTGTTCGAGAATTTCACCACCGTGTTCGTCGGACCATCCGGCTTGGGGCTGGACATCAGCGATGCGGATGCCGTCAAGACATTGTCGACAATCTGGAAGAAGACTCTGTACGGCACTTAAGGAGACGACCATGGATTTCGACTTGCCAGAACATCTTCCGGGTTTGCTCGCCGAGATGGACGAGTTCATCGAGACCGAGATCAAGCCGCTGGAACGGGACAACATCGAGTACTTCGATCATCGTCGAGAACATGCCCGCACCGACTGGGACAACGGCGGCATCCCACGACGGGAGTGGGAGGACCTGCTCGGCGAGATGCGCAGGCGCGCCGACAAGGCGGGCTGGCTGCGCTACGGCCTACCGGCGCAGTTCGGCGGCCGCGACGGAACCAACATCGACATGGCCGTCATCCGGGAACACCTGGCGCACAAAGGGCTCGGGCTGCATAACGACCTGCAGGACGAGTCGTCGATCGTCGGCAACTTCCCACAGGTCATCATGATGGACCGGTTCGGCACCGACGCCCAGCGGAAGGAATGGACCGAGGCCCTCATCACCGGGGAGCGCTCGATGGCGTTCGGACTGACCGAGCCGAGGCACGGGTC
Organism: Mycobacterium decipiens; assembly: GCF_963853665.1. NCBI lineage: Bacteria > Bacillati > Actinomycetota > Actinomycetes > Mycobacteriales > Mycobacteriaceae > Mycobacterium > Mycobacterium decipiens. The sequence goes on along the minus strand of NZ_OY970459.1, from coordinate 1,370,582 downwards.
GGACGCAACCTGGCTGGAGACCCACGCGGAACCGGACGGCGACGGCTGGGTCATCAACGGCGCCAAGCGGTTCAACACCGGTGTCCATCGCGCCACCCACGACCTGGTTTTCGCCCGCACCTCGGGCGACCCGGGCCAGGCCCGCGGTATCACCGCGTTCCTGGTACCGACCGATGCCCCCGGCTTCAACGTGCCCTACTACTGGTGGACATTCAACATGCCCACCGATCACGGCGAGGTGGAGCTCAGCGACGTCGCAGTGCCGGTCGACGCGGTGCTCGGGGAGGTCGACCACGGCCTCGATGTCGGCCAAACCTTCCTGCACGAGAACAGGATTCGCCAAGCCGCCAGCAGCCTGGGCGCGGCCCAATACTGCATCGACCGGGCGGTGGCCTACGCCAACGACCGCACCGTGTTCGGCAAGCCGCTGTCGGTGAACCAGGCCGTCCAGTGGCCGCTTGTCGAACTGCAGACCGAGGCCCAGATGGTGCGGTTGCTCGTGTACTACGCGGCCTCGCACCTGGACCACAACCATCACATGGAAGTGTCCGACAAAGTGTCGATGGCCAACTATCGTGCCAATCGGTTGGTGTGTGAGGCTGCCGACCGCGCCATGCAAGTGTTCGGCGGTGTCGGCTACAGCCGCCACGAGCCGTTCGAGCACATCTACCGCCACCACCGTCGTTACCGAATAACCGAGGGCGCGGAGGAAATTCAGATTCGGCGGGTAGCCCAGCGGCTGTTCAAGTTCGGCAAGAAGTGAACGAAGCGCAGCGGCTACTGGACAGCTTGCCCGCGGTGTTGGGCCCGGTGCTGGGCGCCGGGGTGACGGTCGGCAATCTGCGCGCACTCACCGGCGGGGCCAGTCGCAGCACGTGGGCGTTCGACGCCATCACCAGCGACGGGCGCCGGTCGCTGATCCTGCGCATCGGGCCGCCCGACGACGTCCATGCCGGCATGGAGCTGGAAGCCCGGGTCCAGGCCGCCGCCGCAGCCGCTGGGACTCCGGTTCCGCCCGTATTGGTTGCCGACGATTCCCCTGCGGCACTTGGCAATCCGTTTCTGGTATGCGAGGAAGTCAAGGGTGAAACCATCGTCCGGCGCATCCAGCGCGGACTTGATGAGGCGGGCCGGGGGCGGCTGCTGCGCCAGTGCGCACAAGCGCTGGCCACAATTCACCGGGCCGATTCCGGCGACCCCGGCTTGGCCCGCGAGGATCCACTTGTGCAGTGGCGGACACGACTGGACGCCATGGGTGACACCACCGCCACCTTCGAATGGGCATTCCGCTGGCTGGCCGCCCAGAGGCCATCGCCCACCCCCGAAGTTCTGGTGCACGGCGACTACCGGATGGGAAACCTCATCGTCGACGGATCCGATCTTGCCGCGGTCCTGGACTGGGAGCTGGTCCACATCGGTGCGGCATTCGAAGATCTGGCCTGGTTCTGCGTACGTGCGTGGCGGTTCGGTGCGCCGGCCAGCCACGGCGCCGGCGGTCTGGGCAGTATCGAGAACTTTTTGCAGGCCTACCGGGAAGCCAGCGGCAGGACCGTCGATCGAGCGGTGTTTCGCTGGTGGCTGCTGCTGGCCACGCTGCGCTGGGGAGTCATTTGCCGTTACCAAGCACAACGCCACTTGAGCGGGCAGGTTCGCTCGGTGGAACTTGCGACGATCGGGCGCCGGGTCTGCGAGAACGAGTGGGACCTGCTCACCCTGCTGGCTGGGGCGCCGCCCGCGGGCGACGACGGGGGCGCCGCCCCAGCCCGAGCAGCGGCCGGTCAATCGGACCCGACCGGCGCCCATGGCCGCCCGACGGCCGCCGAGCTGGTGGCGGCGGTGGCCGAGTTCCTGGAAAGCGATGTGCGGGAGGCGACCAGCGGGCAGGCCAACGTCCGGGTCAATTTTGCGGCCCGGGTGGCCGCCAACGCGTTGCGCATTGTCGAACGCGAATTGCTCGGCCCGGGCGACGCCGACGTCCGCGCGGCACTAGCAAATCTGGGCTTTGTCGACGAGGCCGCACTCGCCGCCGCGATCCGGGCCGGCGAGTGCGATGGGCGCGCCGCCGAGGTGATCGCCTGCCTGCGGACACTGGTTCGACATCGGTTGACGGTTGCCCACCCTGGATACGAGGGCGAATAGGAATCGCCTGATGCCCAGTAGCACTGCCGAGGCCATCATCGAGGTGGCCGACCGGCTGTTCGCCGCGATCGAGAGCGGCGATCTGGCGGCGGTTGATCGTCTCTGCAGCGACGACATCGCCGTCTGGCGGACCGGCGCCCGCCGTGATGACGACAAGGCCCGCGCAGTGCGGGTGATCGGTTGGTTCATCTCGGCCACCACCGTGCGTCGCTACGAGCTCCTGGACCGTCAGGTGTTCGACGATGGATCCAGCAGGGGTTTCGTTCAGCAGCACATGTTGCATGCGAACAGCCAAGCCGGCCAGTCGATCGCCATGCGGGTTTGCATCGTGATCAAGCTGGACATAGGTGGTCTGATCAACCGTATCGACGAGTACTTCGACCCCGCCGAGCTGGCACCCCTGCTGCGAAGCTCGACGAAGGTCGATAGACAGTGAGGCACCACGATGACGACCCTGGAAACACTGCTGACCGATCCCGACGCCGCCGGGTCATGGAATCTCGTCGGGGACGACTCGACTATCACCTTCAAGATCAAGAACATGTGGGGGCTGCTAACCGTCACGGGCGAGTTCACCGAGTTCAGTGGATACGGTGAGCTGACCAGCGACGGCGCAGTCTCCGGCCACCTCGAAATCGACGTCGCGTCGCTGCGCACCGGTATCGGCCTGCGCGACAAGCACCTACTTTCGGCCGACTTCTTCGATGCCGAACACTTCCCACAGATCCGTATCGTCATCACCGCACTGCACCCGACCAAGGGCAAAAGCGCCGACCTACGGGCGAACTTCACCATCAAAGGCATCGCCGACCCGGTGCCCCTGCCCGTCACGGTTACCCGGCTGGGTGACGACTCCGTGCGGATATCCGCCGAAGCCGAGATCGAGCGGGCCCAGTTCGGGCTGGGCTGGAACAGGTTCGGTGTGATGGGTGCGACCGCGACGGCGTCGGCGGAGGCCGTGTTTGCGCGGGCGCGGTCGGTACGACGCGGAGCCCAATAGCCGGGGCCAGTACCATCGCACCGTGCCCGACTCCAGCAGCGACCTGCGGATCCTCGTCTACAGCGACAACGTCCAGACCCGCGAACGGGTGATGCGTGCCCTGGGCAAACGGTTGCATCCGGATCTACCCGAGTTGACCTACCTAGAGGTGGCGACCGGCCCGATGGTGCTACGACAGATGGATCAGGGGGGCATCGACTTGGCCATCCTCGACGGTGAGGCGACACCGACCGGAGGCATGGGAATCGCCAAACAGCTCAAAGACGAACTTGCCACCTGCCCGCCGATCCTGGTGCTCACCGGCCGCCCCGACGATGCCTGGCTGGCCAGCTGGTCGCGGGCCGAGGCCGCGGTTCCGCATCCCGTCGACCCCATCGTGCTGGGCCGCACGGTGCTCGGACTGCTCCGCGCGCCCGCGCACTGACCAGCGGCGCTCACGGCAATCTCGGGGCGAGTGGTCAGCCACCCCGCATTTGAATCCTCGGGTCCTGCTTTACCCGAGGTCGCAACTGCCCCGTTGCCGCTTCCGGCCGCAAGGACGGCGCTGTTTCTTCCTCCTCCGCCGCGGTCTCCGAAGCCTGCTGACCCTGCGCTGTACGAAGTGTCGACTCCGGAATGCCAGAACCGGTGGATTGGGTCACCCGCGTGGCCGAGACCGCAGCGGCCTTGGCTGCAATTTCGGGATCCACTGTGGACAGCGCCCCCATTTCTGGAACCGTTGGTTCGGCCTCCGGGGGCGCGGCAGCCGCTGGTTCGGCCGCCGGCGGCGCGGCAGCCGCTGGTTCCGGCGCCCGAGCTGGACCGGTGGCATTTCGGCCGGCAGAGTTCGTGCCGGCACGTGCCGCCTGGCCCAGAGCGGCCAACGCGATCGGGGCGGCCATGAATCCGGAGCCCACGACGCCGGCATTGGCGCTGCTAGCGCTGGCACCGACGGCGTCCCCGGTGCCAACCTCGCCACCGCCGATGTTTGTCTGGCCGCCGGTGGCATACGCCGGATCGCCCTGCGCGACCCCACCGCCGGCGATGCCGCTTCCGACGTGGTCGGCGCCCCCGCCGCCAACGGCTGCGCTGCCACTGCCAACGCTCTCACCGCCGCCGCTACCACTGCCGACGCTCGCACCGCCGCCGCTGCCACTACCGACGCTGGTGTCGCTACTGCCGACGTTTTCGCCGACAGCGCCGCCGCCCAAACCCGGAAATCTCTGCAGCACGCTCCCCCATGGCACCACCTGCGCGGCCACCGCCGACGCCCCGGAGTAGTACCCGGACATAGCGGCCACATCCGCGGCCCACATCTCCTCGTACACGCCCTCAGCGGCCGCTATCAACGGCGCGTTCTGCCCGAACAAGTTCGTCATCACCAGCTGCACGAACGCATCGCGGTTGGCGGCCACCGCCGCCGGAAGCACCGTCGCCGCTTGCGCCGCCTCAAACATGCTGGCCACGGCCCGCGCCTGGCCGGCCGCCCCAGCAGACTGAGCGGCCGCCGCGGCCAGCCACCCGGCGTAGGGGGCCGCCGCGGCCGCCATCGCCCGCGCCGCGGGACCCTGCCACGCCTGGCCCGCCAACCCGGCCGTCACGGACGCAAACGATTGCGCCGCAATCCCCAACTCCTCGGCAAGCCCCTGCCAGGCCGCCGCTGCGGTCAACATTGGCGCTGTGCCCGCACCGATGAACATTCGCAAGGAATTTATCTCCGGCGGCAGCACAACGAAACTCACAGCTTCCGTCCTTCCGCATCGCCCGCGGTTTCACGCCGACCTCAATGCAGCCCTGCGACTAACCGGCGAATGCTGAGATTAACAACAAATGCTGCGCTTATCGGCGGGTTAAACCAACATTCACATAATTCGCCGAGACGCGCAATCGTCAGCTTGTTCCGCCGAACGGCGGCGACCGACGCCGGACCCGGCCAGGAGTTCTGCGCCGACCCCCGGGCAAGTGCTTCGGCCGTTGCGAGACTATGTTGAAGGTCACTGTGATGGCCCGAAGCCCCGGTTCGTCACAGCAGCCCGGTCACCGCCCGGCCGCTACGCTGGCGGCCCCGTACGACGGATCATGGAGCGAGTTGAACGTCTACATACCCATCCTGGTGCTGGCGGCGCTGGCCGCTGCCTTTGCCGTGGTGTCGGTTGTGATCGCGAGCCTGGTCGGCCCATCGCGGTTCAACCGGTCAAAACAAGCCGCCTACGAATGCGGCATCGAACCCGCCGACACCCAGGCCGGCTCGGCCAACGGCCCGCATGCGGCGAGCGGGCAGCGCTTTCCGATCAAGTATTACCTGACCGCAATGTTGTTCATCGTTTTCGACATCGAGATCGTGTTCCTTTACCCGTGGGCGGTCAGCTACGACTCGTTGGGCACGTTCGCACTGGTCGAAATGGTGATATTCATGCTCACGGTGTTCGTGGCCTACGCGTATGTGTGGCGCCGCGGGGGCCTGACGTGGGATTGAGGTAGGACGTGGGACTGGAAGAACAGTTGCCCGGCGGAATCCTGCTGTCCACGGTCGAGAAGGTGGCGGGCTATGTCCGCAAGAACTCACTGTGGCCGGCGACGTTCGGGTTGGCATGCTGCGCAATCGAGATGATGGCCACCGCGGGACCGCGGTTCGACATAGCGCGGTTCGGGATGGAACGGTTCTCGGCCACACCGCGACAGGCCGATCTGATGATCGTGGCGGGCCGGGTCAGCCAGAAGATGGCGCCGGTACTACGGCAGATCTACGATCAGATGGCCGAGCCGAAATGGGTTCTGGCCATGGGCGTGTGCGCCTCTTCGGGCGGGATGTTCAACAACTACGCGATCGTGCAGGGCGTCGACCATGTCGTTCCGGTCGACATCTACCTGCCCGGCTGCCCGCCGCGCCCGGAGATGCTGCTGTACGCAATCCTGAAGCTGCACGAAAAGATTCAGGAAATGCCGTTGGGAGTCAACCGGGAGCGTGCCATCGCCGAGGCCGAAGAGGCGGCCTTGTTGGCCCGGCCCACGATCGAGATGCGCGGACTGCTGCGATGAACCCTGCCGACCCAACCCCACCGGAAACAACCAGCGATGCGGAAGTGGTCGAAGTTCGCCGCGGCATGTTCGGGGTGTCCGGCACCGGCGACACCTCCGGATACGGGAGGCTGGTTCGCGAAGTCACGCTGCCGGGCAGCAGCCCCCGGCCCTACGGAGGCTACTTCGACGACGTCGCCGACCGGCTGGCCGAGGCGCTGCAGCGCACCGGTGTCGAATTCGACGATGCCATCGAGAAAGTCGTCGTCTACCGCGACGAACTGACCCTGCACGTCCGCCGGGAACTGCTTGCGCAGGTCGCCCAACGACTTCGCGACGAACCCGAACTGCGCTTCGAGCTGTGCCTCGGCGTGAACGGGGTGCACTACCCGCACGAGACGGGTCGAGAACTGCACGCCGTCTACCCGCTGCAGTCAATCACCCACAACCGTCGCCTCCGGCTAGAAGTGTCTGCGCCGGACAGTGATCCGCATATTCCTTCGTTGTTCCCGGTATACCCGACCAACGACTGGCACGAGCGCGAAACCTACGACTTCTTCGGGATCATCTTCGACGGCCATCCGTCCCTGACCCGGATTGAAATGCCTGATGACTGGCAGGGGCATCCGCAACGCAAGGACTACCCATTGGGGGGGATCCCAGTCGAATACAAGGGCGCGCAGATACCCCCGCCGGATGAGCGGAGGGGGTATCACTGATGACCGCGACTACTGACTCTGCTGGCGGCGCCGGCGAGACCATCTTGGTCGCGGGCGGCCAGGACTGGCAACAGATCGTCGACGCAGCCCGCGGCGCGGATCCCGGTGAACGCATCATCGTCAACATGGGGCCCCAGCACCCGTCCACCCACGGGGTGTTGCGGCTGATCCTCGAGATCGAGGGCGAAACAGTGACCGAAGCCCGTTGCGGAATCGGCTACCTGCACACCGGGATTGAGAAGAACCTCGAATACCGCTATTGGACCCAGGGCGTCACCTTCGTGACCCGAATGGATTACCTGTCACCGTTTTTCAACGAGACGGCCTACTGCCTGGGCGTGGAGAAGCTGCTCGGCATCACCGATGAGATACCCGAGCGGGTCAACGTGATCCGGGTCATGATGATGGAGCTCAACCGCATCTCGTCGCATCTGGTCGCTTTGGCGACCGGCGGCATGGAATTGGGCGCCATGACTCCGATGTTCGTCGGCTTCCGAGCACGCGAGATCATCCTGCGCGTGTTCGAAACGATCACCGGTCTTCGGATGAACAGCGCCTATATTCGACCCGGCGGCGTGGCGCAGGATTTGCCGCCGAATGCGACCACCGAAATCGCGGAAGCCGTCAAGCAGTTGCGCCAACCGCTGCGCGAAATGGGCGATCTGCTCAACGAAAACGCAATTTGGAAGGCCCGCACCGAGGGCGTCGGCTACCTGGACCTGACCGGGTGCATGGCGCTGGGGATCACCGGCCCGATTTTGCGCTCCACCGGGTTGCCGCACGACCTGCGGAAAAGCGAACCCTACTGCGGATACGAGAACTACGAATTCGACGTGATCACCGATGACGGGTGTGATGCCTATGGGCGCTACATCATTCGCGTCAAAGAGATGTGGGAGTCGGTGAAGATCGTGGAGCAATGTCTGGACAAATTGCGGCCTGGCCCAACCATGATCGAGGACCGCAAACTCGCGTGGCCGGCCGACCTAAAGGTAGGGCCCGACGGCCTGGGTAACTCACCCGAGCACATCGCCAAAATCATGGGCACCTCGATGGAAGCGCTGATCCACCACTTCAAACTGGTCACCGAGGGCATCCGCGTTCCGGCGGGTCAGGTCTATGTGGCCGTGGAGTCACCACGCGGAGAACTCGGCGTGCACATGGTCAGCGACGGCGGTACCCGCCCGTACCGGGTGCACTACCGGGATCCCTCATTCACCAACCTGCAGTCCGTCGCTGCGATGAGCGAAGGCGGGATGGTAGCCGACTTGATCACGGCCGTCGCCAGCATCGACCCAGTCATGGGTGGGGTGGACCGATGACCGGCCCGCAGGGCCAGCCGGTGTTCATCCGGCTCGGGCCGCCACCCGAGGAGCCCAACCAGTTCCTGGTCGACGGCGCTCCCCAGTCGTATCCAGCTGACGTGCAGGCGCGGCTGGAGGTCGACGCCAAGGACATCATCGGTCGCTACCCCAACCCGCGCTCCGCCCTGTTGCCGCTACTGCATCTCGTGCAATCCGAGGACTCCTACCTGACCCCGGCGGGTTTGGAGTTCTGCGCCGACCAGCTGGGATTGACCGGGGCCGAGGTGTCGGCGGTGGCGAGCTTCTACACGATGTACCGCCGGCGCCCCACCGGTGACTACCTGGTCGGCGTCTGCACCAACACACTGTGTGCCGTCATGGGCGGCGATGCCATATTCGACGCCCTCAAGGACCATCTGGGCGTTGGCAACGACGAAACCACCTCCGACGGTGCGGTCACCCTGGCGCACATTGAATGCAATGCCGCCTGCGACTACGCACCGGTGGTGATGGTCAACTGGGAATTCTTCGACAACCAGACGCCGGTATCGGCGCGCGAACTCGTCGACTCGCTGCGCTTCGGCGAGCCGAAGGCGCCGACCCGCGGCGCGCCGTTGTGCGCGTTCCGCGAGACGTCGCGCATCCTGGCGGGCTTACCCGACCAACGTCCCGACGAAGGTCAGGGTGGTGCCGGTGCGGCCACCCTGGCTGGGTTGAGGGTGGCACAGGAAAACGGTATGCGGGCACCCGCTCCGCCAGAAGCCGGGCCGGAATCCAGGCCGGGGGGCCAGTCATGACCGCACAGGCCACGCCGTTGACGCCGGTGATCAGCCGCTACTGGGACGACCCGGAGTCGTGGACCTTGGCCACGTATCAACGCAACGACGGCTATCGGGCAATGCAGAAGGCCCTGACCATGGCACCCGACGCGGTGATCGGAGCGGTCAAGGACTCCGGGCTGCGGGGGCGCGGCGGCGCGGGCTTCTCCACCGGGACGAAATGGTCGTTCATCCCGCAAGGCGACACCGGTGCGGCCGCCAAGCCGCACTACCTGGTGGTCAATGCCGACGAGTCCGAACCCGGTACATGCAAAGACATTCCGCTGATGCTGGCGACGCCGCATGTACTCATCGAAGGCGTCATCATCGCCGCCTACGCGATCCGGGCCCACCATGCATTCATCTACGTCCGCGGTGAAGTGCTCCCGGTGTTGCGCCGCCTGCAGAACGCGGTGACCGAGGCCTACGCCGCCGGCTACTTGGGGCGCAATATCGCCGGTTCCGGCTTCGACCTGGAGCTGGTGGTGCACGCCGGGGCCGGCGCCTACATCTGCGGCGAGGAGACCGCGCTGCTCGATTCGCTCGAGGGTCGGCGCGGCCAGCCCCGACTACGGCCGCCGTTTCCCGCCGTCGCCGGGCTGTACGGCTGCCCCACGGTGATCAACAACGTCGAAACGATCGCCAGTGTCCCGTCGATCATTCTCAACGGGATCGATTGGTTCCGGTCGATGGGTAGCGAGAAATCGCCTGGCTTCACGCTGTATTCGCTGTCCGGTCACGTCACCCGTCCCGGACAGTACGAGGCCCCGCTCGGTATCACGCTGCGGGAGTTGCTCGACTATGCCGGCGGGGTGCGCGCCGGGCACCGGCTCAAGTTCTGGACACCCGGCGGGTCTTCAACACCACTACTCACCGCCGAGCACCTCGATGTGCCGCTGGACTACGAGGGTGTGGGTGCGGCGGGCTCGATGCTAGGAACCAAGGCACTGGAGATCTTCGACGAGACCACCTGCGTGGTGCGCGCGGTGCGACGCTGGACCGAGTTCTACAAGCATGAGTCATGCGGCAAGTGCACACCGTGCCGGGAGGGCACCTTCTGGCTTGACAAGATCTACCAGCGGCTGGAAACCGGCGGAGGCACCCGAGAAGACCTTGACAAACTGTTGGACATCTCGGATTCGATCTTGGGAAAGTCGTTCTGCGCCTTGGGCGATGGCGCCGCCAGCCCGGTGATGTCGTCGATCGAACACTTCCGCGACGAATATGTCGCCCACGTCGAGGGCGGCGGTTGCCCGTTCGACCCCAAAGACTCGATGCTGACGCCGAACGGAGTGAGTTCATGACCCAGACGGCCGACACCGAAAACCGGGTGGCCCAACCGGAGATGGTGACGCTGACCATCGATGGCGTCGAAATCAGCGTCCCCAAGGGGACTTTGGTGATCCGCGCGGCAGAGCTGATAGGCATCCAGATCCCACGGTTTTGCGACCACCCGCTACTGGATCCGGTCGGCGCATGCCGGCAATGCCTGGTCGAAGTCGAGGGCCAACGCAAGCCACTGGCATCATGCACCACCGTGGCCACCGACGACATGGTGGTGCGCACCCAGCTCACCTCAGCGGCCGCCGACAAGGCCCAGCACGGCGTGATGGAACTGCTGCTGATCAACCACCCGCTGGACTGCCCGATGTGCGATAAGGGCGGCGAATGCCCGCTGCAGAACCAGGCAATGTCCAACGGCCGCGCCGATTCTCGCTTCGTCGACGTCAAGCGCACCTTCGCCAAACCGATCAACATCTCCTCGCAGGTACTGCTGGATCGCGAGCGCTGCATCTTGTGTGCCCGCTGCACACGGTTCTCCGAACAGATCGCCGGAGATCCGTTCATCGACATGCAGGAGCGCGGCGCCCTGCAACAGGTCGGCATCTACACGCGTGAACCGTTCGAGTCCTACTACTCCGGCAACACGGTGCAGATCTGCCCGGTGGGCGCGCTGACCGGGACCGCCTACCGGTTTCGGGCGCGCCCGTTCGATCTGGTCTCCAGCCCCAGCGTCTGCGAGCACTGCGCGTCAGGGTGCGCGCAGCGAACCGACCACCGCCGCGGCAAGGTCTTGCGCCGACTTGCCGGCGACGACCCCGAAGTCAACGAGGAGTGGAACTGCGACAAAGGGCGGTGGGCCTTCACCTACGCGACCCAGCCGGACCTGCTCACCACTCCCCTGATCCGTGATGCGCACGGATCGCTGGTACCCACGTCGTGGTCGCATGCGATAGTGGCGGCCGCCGAGGGATTGGCGGCAGCCCGTGGCCGCACGGGCGTCCTGGTCGGCGGTCGGGTGTCGTGGGAGGACGCCTACGCCTATGCCAAGTTCGCGCGAATTGCGTTGGACACCAACGATATCGACTTCCGCGCCCGACCGCATTCGGCCGAGGAAGCCGACTTCCTGGCTGCCCGCATCGCCGGCCGGCCGGTAACCGTCAGCTATTCCGATCTGGAATCGGCGCCGGTGGTCGTCCTGGTCGGGCTCGAGCCCGAAGAGGAGTCACCCATCGTGTTCCTGCGGTTGCGCAAGGCGGCACGCAAACACGGTCTACCTATTTACGCGATCGCCCCGTTCGCCACCCGCGCGCTGCAGAAAATGTCCGGTCGGTTGCTCAAAACCCCTCCCGGAGCAGAACCTTCGGCGCTAGACGAGCTGGCCACCGGCGAAGGCTCGGCTGCCCTGAAAGACCTGTTGGCCACGCCCGGTGCGGTGATCATGGTCGGGGAACGCTTGGCCACGGTGCCCGGCGGATTCTCCGCCGCAGCCCGGCTGGCCGACGCCACCGGGGCGCAGCTGGCCTGGGTGCCGCGCCGGGCCGGGGAACGCGGCGCGCTGGAGGCCGGCGCGTTGCCCGCACTGCTGCCAGGCGGGCGCCCGCTGGACGACGACGTCGCCCGCTCGCAGGTCTGTGCGGCGTGGCACGTTGCTGAATTGCCCGCTGCGGCTGGGCGTGACGCCGATGGCATCCTGGCCGCCGCGGCCGACGGGACACTGGGCGCGCTGCTGGTCGGCGGCATCGAAGCCGCAGACTTCGCTGATCCGGATGCCGTGTTGGCCGCGGTTGACGCCACCGGCTTCGTGGTCAGCCTGGAGCTGCGGCACAGCGCCATCACCGAACGGGCCGACGTGGTATTCCCCGTCGCACCGACGACCCAGAAGTCCGGCGCCTTCGTCAACTGGGAGGGCCGCTACCGCCCGTTCGAACCCGCGCTGCAGCGAGCCGGACAATCGGATCATCGGGTGCTGGACACGCTGGCCGACGAAATGGGTGTCTATCTGGGCGTGCCCACCGTCGAGGCGGCCCGCGAGGAGCTGGCCGGGCTCGGCGTCTGGGAGGGCGAACACGCCGCCAATCCCCACGTCGCAGCCACCGGGGGAACCCAACCCGAAGCGGGTGAGGCGGTGTTGACCGGTTGGCGGATGCTACTCGACGAGGGCCGCCTGCAGGACGGCGAACCCTATCTGGCCGGTACCGCGCGCACACCCGTGGTACGGCTGTCGCCCGATACGGCGGCCGAGATCGGCGCCACCGACGGCGAGGCGGTCACCGTCAGCACGTCGCGCGGCTCAATCACCTTGCCGTGCAGCGTCACCGACATGCCCGACCGGGTGGTGTGGCTGCCACTGAACTCAGCAGGCTCGGCAGTGCACAGGCAGCTGGGCGTAACAATCGGCGGCCTGGTGCGGATCGGAGTGGGCGCATGACCCTCACGACCTTCGGCCACGACACCTGGTGGCTGGTGGCGGCCAAGGCGATCGCCGTTTTCGTGTTTCTCATGCTGACGGTGCTGGTGGCGATCCTGGCCGAACGCAAGCTGCTGGGCAGGATGCAGTTGCGGCCCGGCCCCAACCGGGTGGGCCCAAAAGGGGCCCTGCAGAGTCTGGCTGATGGAATCAAGCTGGCACTCAAGGAAAGCATCACGCCCGGTGGTATCGATCGATTCGTATACTTTGTGGCGCCGATCATTTCGGTGATTCCCGCCTTCACCGCTTTCGCGTTCATCCCGTTCGGTCCCGAGGTGTCGGTGTTCGGCCACCGGACGCCGTTGCAGATAACCGACCTTCCGGTCGCTGTGCTGTTCATCCTGGGACTGTCGGCGATCGGGGTGTACGGCATCGTGTTGGGCGGTTGGGCGTCCGGGTCCACCTACCCGCTGCTGGGCGGGGTGCGCTCGACCGCGCAGGTCATTTCCTACGAGGTCGCGATGGGGTTGTCCTTCGCGGCGGTGTTCCTCTACGCCGGCAGCATGTCCACCTCCCAGATCGTGGCGGCACAAGACCGGGTCTGGTACATCTTTCTGCTGCTGCCATCGTTCGTCGTATACCTCATCTCCATGGTGGGCGAGACCAACCGGGCGCCATTCGATTTGCCTGAAGCCGAGGGCGAGCTGGTCGCTGGTTTTCACACCGAATACTCGTCGCTGAAGTTCGCGATGTTCATGCTGGCCGAGTACGTCAACATGACGACGGTTTCGGCGCTGGCCGCAACCATGTTTCTGGGCGGCTGGCATGCCCCCTGGCCGGTGAACATGTGGGCGGCGGCGAACACGGGGTGGTGGCCACTGATCTGGTTCACGGCCAAGGTGTGGACGTTCTTGTTCATCTATTTCTGGCTGCGGGCCTCGCTGCCGCGGCTGCGCTACGACCAGTTCATGGCACTAGGCTGGAAGTTGCTGATCCCGGTCTCGCTGGTATGGGTGATGATCGCTGCGGTCATCCGCTCGATGCGCAACCAGGGTTATCCGCATTGGACCCTGGCGCTGGTGATCAGCAGCATCGTGGTTGCCGCGGCGCTGGTGGCGTCGCTGCGAAGGCCGTTGAGCGCGCCCGGTGCTCGCGCATTAGCACGCCAACTTCGCCAGCGTCGCGACGAAAGTACCGGCACCCCATCGCTATTCCCGACGCCGCCGCTGCCAACGCAGCCGCCGGCTCAGACCCACGCCCAGCCCGTGGGTGCAAGTAAGGAGAATGCGAGTGGCTAAATTCTTTGACGCAATAGCCGGATTCGGCGTGACGTTCGGTTCGATGTTCAAAAAGACGGTCACCGAGGAGTATCCGGAGAAACCGGGACCGGTAGCACCGCGCTATCACGGCCGCCATCAACTCAACCGGTATCCCGACGGCCTAGAGAAGTGCATCGGCTGCGAGTTGTGCGCCTGGGCCTGCCCGGCCGACGCGATCTATGTCGAGGGCGCGGACAACACCGAAGAAGAGCGGTTTTCGCCGGGGGAACGCTACGGCCGCGTGTACCAGATCAACTATTTGCGTTGCATCGGTTGCGGTTTGTGCGTCGAGGCGTGCCCGACGCGGGCGCTGACGATGACCAACGACTACGAGATGGCCGACGACAACCGCGCCGACCTGATCTACGAGAAGGACCGGCTGCTGGCCCCGCTGCTGCCCGAGATGGCCGCGCCGCCACATCCCCGAGCGCCCGGTGCCACCGATAAGGACTACTACCTGGGCAACGTGACCGCGGCGGGTTTGCGGGAGACCCAACATCTCGGAGATTCTCGGTGACCGCAATCCTGGCCCACGGCTTGGCCGCTGACTTGGCCGCGAACGTCATCGTCCGCACCTCCACCGGCGAAGCGGTGATGTTCTGGGTGCTCGGCGCGCTTGCGCTGATCGGCGCGCTCGGGGTGGTGCTGGCCGTCAACGCCGTGTACTCGGCAATGTTTCTGGCGATGACGATGATCATCCTGGCGGTGTTCTACATGGCCCAGGACGCGCTGTTTTTGGGCGTCGTTCAGGTCGTGGTGTACACCGGCGCGGTGATGATGCTGTTCCTGTTCGTGCTGATGCTGATCGGTGTCGACTCCGCGGAATCACTGCAGGAGACGCTGCGCGGGCAGCGGGTCGTCGGGGTGGTGGCCGGTGTCGGGTTCGGTGTGCTGCTGATGGGCGCCATCGGCCATGCGGCGACCCGGGGCTTCGCCGGACTGAGCGCCGCCAACGCCTATGGAAACGTCGAGGGCCTGGCGGCGCTGATCTTCTCCCGCTACCTGTGGGCGTTCGAGTTGACCAGCGCGCTGTTGATCACGGCAGCCGTCGGGGCGATGGTGCTGGCACACCGGGAGCGGTTCGAGCGCCGCAAGACTCAGCGCGAACTCTCCGAGGAGCGGTTCCGTCCCGGCGGATACCCCACCCCGCTGCCCAACCCGGGTGTCTACGCGCGCCACAACGCGGTCGACGTGGCCGCCATGCTGCCCGATGGCTCCTACTCAGAGTTGTCGGTCTCCCGAATGCTGCGGACCCGAGGGGCGGACGGCCTTGCGACGCCCTCGCCCGAAGCCGTCTCTGGCGTTGTCGAAGGTGGTGCGTCATGAACCCGGCGAATTACCTATATCTCTCGGTACTGCTGTTCACCATCGGGGCCGCGGGTGTGCTGTTGCGACGCAACGCGATCGTGATGTTCATGTGCGTCGAGCTGATGCTCAATGCCGTGAACCTGGCGTTCGTCACCTTCGCGCGAATGCATGGCCATCTCGACGGGCAGATGATCGCGTTCTTCACTATGGTCGTGGCCGCCTGCGAAGTCGTCATCGGCCTGGCCATCATCATGACGATTTTCCGTGCCCGCAAATCGGCGTCGGTCGACGACGCGAATCTACTCAAAGGCTAAAGATCGCCACCGTGACAACTTCTTTGGGGACTCACTACACCTGGCTGCTCGTGGCCCTACCACTGGCGGGCGCCGCGATCCTGCTGTTCGGCGGCAGACGCACCGACGCGTGGGGGCACCTGCTGGGCTGTGGCGCAGCGCTCGCGGCATTCGGGGTGGGCGCCACGCTGCTCGCAGACATGCTCGGTCGCGATGGGGCCGACCGCGCGATCCACCAGTCGCTTTTCACCTGGATACCCGTCGGCGGGCTCCAGGTCGACTTCGGACTGCAGATCGACCAGTTGTCGATATGCTTCGTGCTGTTGATCACCGGGGTCGGGTCACTGATCCACATCTATTCGATTGCCTACATGGCAGACGACCCGGACCGCCGCAGGTTCTTCGGCTATCTCAACCTGTTTCTGGCCTCGATGCTGCTGCTGGTCGTCGCCGACAACTACGTGCTGCTCTACGTCGGCTGGGAAGGCGTCGGCCTGGCGTCCTACCTGCTGATCGGTTTCTGGTACCACAAACCGTCGGCGGCCACCGCGGCCAAGAAGGCGTTCGTGATGAACCGGGTGGGCGACGCCGGTCTGGCGCTGGGCATGTTCGCGATGTTCAGCACTTTCGGCACCCTGTCCTTTGCCGGTGTGTTCGCCGGCGCGCCCGCAGCCAGTCACACCGCTCTGACCGCCATGGGGTTTCTGCTGCTGCTGGGCGCGTGCGCAAAGTCCGCGCAGGTTCCGCTGCAGGCCTGGTTGGGTGACGCGATGGAGGGCCCCACCCCGGTGTCCGCGTTGATCCACGCCGCCACGATGGTCACCGCCGGCGTGTATCTCATCGTGCGCTCCAACCCCCTGTACAACCTGGCGCCAGACGCACAGTTGGCCGTGGTCGTTGTCGGCGCCCTCACCTTGCTGCTCGGGGCGTTCATCGGCTGCGCCAAGGACGACATCAAACGCGCGCTGGCGGCCTCGACGATGAGTCAGATCGGCTACATGGTGCTGGCCGCGGGCCTGGGCCCGGCCGGCTACGCGTTTGCGATCATGCATCTGCTCACGCACGGTTTCTTCAAGGCCGGCTTGTTCCTGGGTTCCGGGGCGGTCATCCACGCCATGGACGAGGAGCAGGACATGCGCCGCTACGGTGGCCTGCGTACTGCCCTGCCGGTCACCTTCGTCACGTTCGGGCTGGCGTATCTGGCGATCATCGGTGTGCCGCCATTCGCGGGCTTCTTCTCCAAGGACGCCATCATCGAGGCGGCGCTGAGCGCGGGCGGCCCCCGGGGTTTTCTGCTGGGCGGCGCGGCGCTGCTGGGTGCGGGCGTCACCGCGTTCTACATGACGCGGGTGATGCTGATGACCTTCTTCGGCGAAAAGCGCTGGGCGCCCGGCTCTCATCCGCACGAGGCGCCGCGGGTGATGACGTGGCCGATGATCCTGCTCGCCATCGGCTCGGTGTTCTCTGGCGGCTTGTTCGCGGTGGGCGGCACCCTGCAGCATTGGCTAGAGCCGGTCGTCGGGGTCCATGAAGAAGCCACGCATGCCCTCCCAGCCTGGGCCAGCACCACCCTGGCGCTGGGGGTCGTCGCCGTCGGTATCGCGGTGGCCTACCGGATGTACGGCACCGCCCCCATCCCCAGGGTGGCTCCAGTCCAGGTCTCGACGCTGACGACGGCCGCACGCGTCGACCTGTATGGCGATGCCTTCAACGAGGAGGTGTTCATGCGCCCCGGCGCGCAATTGACCAACACAGTGGTCGCGGTGGACGACGCGGGTGTGGACGGCTCGGTCAACGCGCTGGCGGCACTGGTGAGCCAGACTTCGAATCGCCTGCGGCGAATACAAACTGGCTTCGCCCGCAACTACGCGTTGTCGATGCTGGTAGGCGCGGTTCTGGTGGTCGCGGCGCTCCTGGCGGTGCAGCTGTGGTGAGCAACCTTCCTTTGTTGTCCCTGCTATGGCTGGTGCCATTGGCGGGTGCCGTGCTGATCATCCTGCTGCCGCCCGGGCTACGCCAGCTCGCCAAGTGGACCGGCCTGGTGGTCAGCGTCCTGACGCTGGCGGTGTCGATCGTCATCGCAGCCGGATTCAAGCCCAGCGGCGACCCTTATCAATTCGTCGAAAGCCATTCCTGGATACCGGCGTTCGGCGCCGGTTACACCCTGGGGGTGGACGGCATCGCGGTGGTGCTGGTGCTGTTGACCACGGTACTGATCCCGCTGCTGCTGGTCGCCGGCTGGAACGACGGTGGCGAACGCACCCGCGGCGTGCACGCATATGTCGCCTTGACGCTGGCCATCGAGTCAATGGTGCTGATCTCGTTAATTTCACTGGACGTGTTGCTGTTCTACGTGTTCTTCGAAGCCATGCTCATCCCGATGTACTTCCTTATCGGCGGCTTCGGCCAGGGGTCCGGGCGGTCGCGCGCGGCGGTGAAGTTCTTGCTGTACAACTTGTTCGGCGGGTTGATCATGCTGGCCGCAGTGATCGGGCTCTATGTGGTCACCGCGCAGCATGGTTCCGGCACTTTCGACTTCCGGGAGATCGTGGCCGCCGTGTCGTCCGGTCGCTACGGCGTGGACCCCGCGGTGTTCAAGGCGCTGTTTTTGGGCTTCATGTTCGCGTTCGCGATCAAGGCCCCGCTGTGGCCATTCCACCGCTGGCTGCCCGACGCCGCGGTCGAGTCCACACCCGCGACCGCCGTGCTGATGATGGCGGTGATGGACAAAGTCGGCACCTTCGGCATGCTGCGCTACTGCCTGCAGCTGTTTCCTGACGCCTCAACGTATTTCCGTCCGCTGATCGTGGCGCTGGCCATCACCGGAGTGATCTACGGCGCGATCGTGGCTATCGGCCAAACCGACATAATGCGCCTGATCGCCTACACCTCGATCTCACACTTCGGATTCATCATCGCGGGCATCTTCGTGATGACCAGCCAGGGGCAAAGCGGGTCGACGCTGTACATGCTCAACCATGGCATTTCCACGGCGGCGGTGTTCCTGATCGCCGGTTTCCTGGTAACACGGCACGGCAGCCGGTCGATCGCCGACTACGGTGGCGTGCAGAAGGTGGCCCCCATCCTGGCCGGCACTTTCATGGTTTCGGCCATGGCCACCCTGTCGCTGCCCGGGCTGGCCCCGTTTATCAGTGAATTCCTGGTCCTGCTGGGCACTTTCAGCCGCTATTGGCTGGCGGCAGCGTTCGGCGTTACCGCGCTAGTCCTCTCGGCCATCTACATGCTGTGGCTGTACCAGCGGGTGATGGCGGGGCCGGTGGCCAAAGGCAACGAACGAATCAGTGACCTGGTACCGCGCGAAATGGTCGTCGTGGCACCGCTGATCGCGCTGCTGATCGTTCTTGGCGTCTACCCCAAACCGGTGCTCGACATGATCAACCCCGCGGTCGAGAACACCATGACCACCATCGGCCAGCATGATCCCGCGCCCATTGTGCCAGTGGGTACGGGCATCCCCCGGACCGCCGAAGGACCACACCCATGATCCTGCCCACACCGCACGTCGAGTACTTCCTGCTATGTCCGATGCTCATCGTCTTTGCAGTCGCGGTGGCAGGTGTGCTGGCCGAGGCGTTCCTGCCGCGGCGGTGGCGCTATGGCACCCAGGTGACGCTCGCCCTCGGCGGGTCGGTTACAGCACTCATCGCGGTCATCGTGGTGGCGAGGTCGCTCCCCGCGTCGGGGCACAGCGCGGTCCTGGGGGCGATAGCGGTCGATCGACCGACGCTGTTCCTGCAAGGCACCGTGCTCCTGGTCACGATCATGGCGGTCATCTTTATGGCCGAACGCGCCCACGTTGCCGCCGAGAGCAAGGTCGCGGTGGCTGCGGGACTGGATTCCTTCACCCCGCAAGCCTCGGCGGTGCCCGGTAGCGACGCTGAGCGCGAAGCGGAACGGGCGGGCGCCACCCAGACCGAGCTTTTCCCGTTGGCGATGCTGTCCGTCGGCGGCATGATGGTGTTCCCCGCGTCCGACGATCTGTTGACGATGTTCGTCGCACTGGAAGTCCTGTCGCTGCCGCTGTACTTGATGTGCGGGCTGGCGCGACACCGGCGCCTGCTGTCGCAGGAAGCGGCGATGAAGTACTTCTTGCTGGGCGCCTTCTCATCTGCGTTCTTCCTCTACGGTGTCGCGTTGCTGTACGGTGCGACCGGCACGCTGACCCTGCCCGGGATCAGGGCGGCGCTGGCAACGCACAGCGACGAGTCGATGGCGTTGGTCGGCGTGGCGCTACTGGCAGTCGGCCTGCTGTTCAAGGTCGGCGCGGTCCCATTCCACTCCTGGATCCCCGATGTGTACCAGGGCGCACCCACCCCGATCACCGGGTTCATGGCGGCGGCCACCAAAGTCGCGGCGTTCGGTGCGCTGCTCCGGGTGGTCTATGTCGCGCTGCCGCCGCTGCACGATCAGTGGCGACCCGTGTTATGGGCGATCGCCATTCTCACCATGGTGGTGGGCACCGTCACCGCGGTCAACCAGGCCAATGTCAAGCGGATGCTGGCCTATTCATCGGTAGCGCACGTCGGTTTCATCCTCACCGGCGTGATCGCCGACAACCCGGTGGGCCTTTCGGCGACGTTGTTCTATCTCGTCGCCTACAGCTTCAGCACGGTGGGTGCATTCGCCATCGTGGGTCTGATCCGCAGCGCCGACGGCTCAGAGGACGCCGACCTGTCCCACTGGGCCGGCCTCGGGCAGCGCTCACCCATCGTGGGCGTGATGCTGTCGATGTTTCTGCTCGCGTTCGCCGGCATCCCGCTGACCAGCGGGTTCGTCAGCAAGTTCGCGGTGTTCAAGGCCGCCGCGTCGGGCGGTGCGGTACCGCTCGTGGTCATCGGGGTGATCTCCAGCGGGGTCGCCGCCTACTTCTACGTGCGGGTGATCGTGCTGATGTTCTTCACCGAAGAATCCGACGACACCCCACAGGTGGTGGCGCCCGGCGTGCTGAGCAAGGCCGCCATTGCGGTGTGCGCGGCGGTCACCGTGCTGCTGGGGATTGTCCCGCAGCCACTGCTCGAGCTGGCCGAGGACGCCGCCCAGTTGTTGCACTGAGTCAGCAGAACAGACTCTAGAAAAATCGCGCCAGCAATATCGACGATTCCGTCAAATCTGGGTACATTCCGAAACTGCTTTGGTCCGAGCCGGACATACATTCCAGCCGGCATGTCGATCGCTGCAGCCGGCACCGTGACCTGAACAGCCCAACGTTGTAGCCAATCGGGAGTTGGTTGCCTGCCGCACCCAGGCCAGTCGGGCAACCAATACGTTACGGCTGACCGAAGAACCCGGCCTGGTTGTCGCCCTGGTTGAAGGCTCCTGAGGAGTTATTGCCCGAGTTGCCGATACCGGAGCTATCATCGCCCGCGATTCCGATGCCGGAGCTGAACGAACCCGAGTTGTTAACGCCAGCAGCGTTGAGCCCCGAGTTGCCGTAACCCACGTTGGCCATGCCGGTGTTACTGAAACCGACGAGCCCGGAGCCCATGTTCTGGAAGCCAGAGTTGGGGCCGAACAAGTTCGTGTTCATGTTCTGGAAACCAGAGGTCAGGTCACCCGAGTTGTTGAAACCCGACGCGTTGTTGCCGGTGTTGCCGAAGCCAGAGACCGAACCAGGTTGGTCGACTGCGCTGCCGATACCGGTGTTCACGTCGCCCGAGTTGAACAGGCCCGTGTTCAGATCGCCCGCATTTCCGAAGCCGGTGTTCAGGCTGCCCGAGTTGAACGAACCCGTGTTTGCGCCGTCCCCCCCGGCCGCGCCACCCGAGTTGAAGTCGCCGGTATTGAATGAGCCAGCATTTCCATGGCCCATGTTGGCGAAGCCCGAGTTCCCGAAGCCCATGTTCTGGGATCCCGCATTGCTGATACCGAAGTTTTGGGTGCCGCCGTTGCCGAAGCCGGTGTTGGTGTTTCCGCCGTTCCAGAAGCCGGTGTTGACATCGCCCGCGTTGCCGAAGCCGGTGTTGCCGTTACCGGAGTTGAAGAACCCCACATTGCCGTCACCGGAGTTGAAGAAACCGATGTTGTTATCACCCGCGTTCCCAAAACCCATATTCCCGGTGCCAGAGTTCAGCAGGCCGGCCAAGTTGATGCCAATCTGGTTGTTGCCGGTGAGCCCAAAGCCGATGTTGTTGTTGCCGTTGTTCCCGAAGCCCAGGTTGTTGCTCCCGAGGTTGCCGAACCCGATGTTGCTGCCGCCGGTGTTGCCGCTACCCAGATTGAACGAGCCGTCGTTACCGCTGCCGAAGTTCGAGCTGCCGATGTTCCCACTCCCGAAATTCGAGCTGCCGAAGGCGTTTCCGAAACCGAAATTGCCGTTGCCGAAGAGGTTTCCGCCACCAAAGTTGAGATTGCCGCGGTTCCCCCAGCCAAAGTTCGTGTTGCCGATGTTGCCGCTGCCCGGGTTGGCGAACCCGAAGTTGCCACTACCCAGGTTGGCGTTACCGATATTGCCGCCACCCAGGTTCACGTTGCCGAAGTTCCCGCTGCCCAAATTCAAGATGCCGTTGTTGCCGCCACCCAGGTTCCAGTTACCCATATTCCCCAGGCCGGTGTTCAGCGGCGGCACCAGGCTAGCCGCCGGCGCCGCCGCCGGGGCCGCAAACAGGCCGCCCGCACCACCCGAAACCGCGCTGACCACCTGACCCAGACCCGGCAGGCCCTTCAATGCCTGCTGCCAGGACGGCAACGCCGACGCCGCCGCTGATGCCCCACCGTGATAACCCACCATCGCGGCCACATCGGCGGCCCACATCTGCTCGTACACGCCCTCAGCCGCCGCAATCAACGGCGCATTCTGCCCAAATATGTTCGACATCACCAGCTGCACAAACGCACTGCGATTGGCCGCCACCGCCAACGGATGCACCATGGCCGCCCGCGCCGCCTCAAACATATTGGCCACCGTCTTAGCCTGCGCCGAAGCCCCCGCGGCCCGCGCCGCCGCCGCACTCAACCACCCCGCATACGGCGCCGCCGCCGCAGCCATCGCCGCCGCCGCCGCCCCCTGCCACGCCTGACCCGCCAGCCCCGAAGTCACCGACCCAAACGACTCCGCCGCCACCCCCAACTCGGCCGCCAACCCATCCCAAGCCACCGACGCCGCCAACATCGGCCCCGACCCCGCACCCGAAAACATCCGCAACGAGTTGATCTCCGGCGGCAACACCGAGTAGTTCATCAGCCTGTCCCCTTTCCCAGGGTCGCCCCGCGACCTTCCTCCCCGGGCGGCCGCGCTCGGCCAAAGACTCAAGCCACCGCGCACGACCCTGCACCGGTAGGAACAAACTGTAGGGAAATCGCGCGGCGAATACCGGCGGTTCCGTCAAAATTCTGTATTCCGTAAAGGTCAGGCCATACTCGGCCCACCGGCCCAAAGTGACTGCGGGCTAACCTGGGCGATGCCCCCCACGTTTGCGAAGGCCTAGTGCCCGGTGTTGGGCCGTGCCGTCTGGATCTCCAAAGCATCTGCTGCAGCACGGATCTCGGCCAGCCGACTGGGATCCGACAACAACGCGGTCATCGCGAACTCGACAATCTCGTCCGGGCTGACCGCGAACTCCGGCAGCGCCAGGGCATCGAATAATGCCTGCACCAGCCTGGCAGCCGACAACGGATGCATTGCGCGTACATCACCTTCGCCCTGCCCCGTTTCGATCAGGCCAACGAGTGCGCGCTCCATTTCCGCGACCAGCTCTCGTTCCCTGACAAAAGCCTCCTGCTGCAGGTCCGGGGTGATCAGGATGGAAACCAGCACATAGGGGGAGGCATGGAGATGTTCCAGGGATTCCGTCAGCCAACGGTGCAGCTTGACGACCGCGGGAACCGGCATTGCGCTCAGGTGGCCGAATAGCTCGAGCGGCCAGTCCACGGCGAGCCGGACCAGCGCCGCGAGGATGTCGCGTTTGGCCGAGAAGTGCTTGTAGATGGCCGGCTGCTCCACCCCCACGGCCGCGGCGATGTCCCGAGTCGAGGTGGAGGTGTAGCCCCGCAGGGCGATGAGCTCAGCGGCGGCCCCGAGGATGCGAAGCGCCGTTGGGCTCCACCGTCCGCTCTGTGTCGGCATGCCGGCAAGGCTAGCCACCACCTGCCCGGTCGCCAACCAGCGCCGCTGCCAGGTTCCGGTAGAACGCGAGCATGCCGGGTCGTTCCTTCGGGCTGAGGTGACCGCGCTCGGCGAATCTAGAGCCGGTCCCAACCTGCACGGCCTCCAGCCCGAGCCGGTCCTCGTCATTGATCATCGCCGTCACGAACTGCGCCGTCTGGTCTGTTGCTGCCGGGTCGGCGGCCAGCTCGGGGGTGGTGAGCACTCCGCCGAGCACCTGCACCCGGTCGATGCTGTGCGGGATGAAGCCGAACCACACGACCCGCTCGGCCGCCGCGGCGAGTGCGCTGCTCGGAAACGTCCATAACACCGACAGGTTGTTCTTTTGAATCTCGTTGAGCTGCAACGATTTCTCTTCCGCCGGAAAGGCGAACGGAACTCTGATACGCAGCGCCCATGGCGAATACTGCCTAACGTCCAGATCGCCCGCGCCGGGCACAAACGGCTCCAGAGTGCGCCGATGCAGCCCGAGCACATGGTAGTTCTCGTGACCATTCTCCGACGCCAACTTCCAGTTTGCCCGCCACTCATCCGACCACGACTGAACCTGCACCATCTCAGCGAGCCGGTAGTTGGCAAACTCGTCGTTAGCCAGGTCAAGATGTGCCCCGATCGGTTCGGCGTCGGCATCGAGGTTGACCCACACCAGTCCGTTCCAGGTGGCAACCGCGAACTGCGGCAGCCGGCAATCCCTGGGGCTGAAGTCTTTGTTGCCAACCATGTGGGGTGCCCCACGCAGTCGGCCATCCAGACCGTATCGCCACATGTGGTACTGACAGGTCAACGTGTCGGTGCGTCCCGCGCCGGTTTCCACCAGGGGCATCAACCGGTGCCGGCAGATCGGCGACATGGCACGCAGTTCGTCGTCGCCACCCCGCACCACCATGACCCGTTCACCCGCGATGGAAACTGCGACGTAGTCACCAGTTTGGGAGAGTTGGTCGACATGGGCCACCAGCATCCAGGACCGGTGGAAAATCCGTTCCCGCTCCAGCTGCCAGAGCTCCGGGGAGGTGTAAGCGCGTGGCGGCAGACTCAGCGCCGGTGGATTGTCGTCGAGGTATTCCCGCATGTCGGCGAGAACGTGACCGAGCTCAGCTTGGTTATCAGTCGATAACATACCCCCATGTTATCGATCGATAACCGGCTGTCAAGGGCCTGCACTCGCGCACCGGTCGACCGGCTGTTCAGCCCGAAAACGGGCGGGTGACCAACACGTAAATCGCCAATACCGCCAGTGGTGCCGCCAACGGCAGCCACGGCACCTGCAGCGGGAACGATGTCGCGGCCAACCCAGCGAAGGCAAAGCCGACGGCGGCAACGGTCGTCGGCCAGCTCCCTACGACGATGCCGCTTGCAGTTCCGGGCGCGTACCGACATACCAGGTAGGCGGCGGCGCAAAGCCCCGACGATGCAGCGAGCACGTGCGTCGGGCCGGACACCACGATCGTCAACACCGACAACAGCACGGCCAGTGTTGCCGCCACGCGAAACACTGTCCCCACACCGACCGCAATCGCCGCCGCGACCCCCGCGACAACGCCGAACCCGTGCGAGCCAACAGCGGTGGACCCCACCATCATCAGTCCGAACACCGTGGCGAACACCCGAGCACCCGGTTGCGTAATCGACGTCACTGCACCGTCGCCCCCGTAGTCCTGCGCCGTACCCGGCGACGGCGATCGGGCAGCGCACCCATCGACTGCTCCAGCGAGCGATCCGTTGGCCAGGACAGCACGTCGACCCCGATGGTGGCCATGTCGCGATACATCGCGGAGCGCTGCAGCGCCCACATCCGGATCACCAGCGGGTCCAGCTCGTCCTGGAACGGAGAGCTGTCCAGAACGTCGACTGCAACCACAACGTGGCCACGTTTGCGCAGGTCGATCAGCGCTAGTGCGAATTCGGTATCGAGCAGCGTGGAGAACGCGATGACAATCGACCCGGCCGGAACAGCGGCGCGCGGGGCCAGCGTCCCGGTTGTGTTTTCGAACCCTTTCCCGGCGCCCAGCACGGTATCGAGCACCCGGAAAAACTGGCGCTGGCCGATGTCGGCGCCAAGCCATCGTGGGCGGTTGCCACCAAGCGCGACGATCCCGGCGCGGTCACCGTGTCGCAGCGCGGTCTGCACCACCTGAGCAGCACCCCGCACGACTCGTTCGGTGGCCTCGGTCGCCGGACCCGCCGGCTGTCGATACGTGTCGATCAACACCACCACGTCCGCGGCGCGGTCGGTCAAGCGCTGCGTTACGTGCAGTCGGCCGCGACGCGCACTCACCGCCCAGTTCACGGCGCGTAGCTGGTCGCCCGGGACATACGGGCGAATATCGGCGTATTCGACACCGGGACCGACGTGCCGGGTGAGGTGAGCACCAAGGCGGTCGAGCAATTCGGTCTGCGGAATCGGCGTCGACTGCGGCGGCGTCAGCGGAAACACGATGATCTCGGCGGCGTCGACCGTTCCCGTTCCAGTCAACAACCCACCGCGTGCGACGACGTCGACCCGAGCTCGGATGGGATACCGCCCCCAACGTTGCGCCACCAGTGCAACCGTGGTCTTTCGGCGCGACCCGGATTCGAGAACCTCCAGCTGCATAGCCGCCAACGCCGATACCGTGAGTTCGACCGCCGCGTCGACGGACTCCGTTGTGACCCAAACGGTCACCTGCTGCTGCTCATTCTCGAAGCATCGCTGCGAATCCGGCTCACCGTGCACCTGGATAGTCGGGACGGGGCTCTGCCAGCTGATCGAGCACAACACGCCGAGCAGCGGCGCCGCGAACGCGATCAGCTGCCAGCGACCACCGATGACCGCGGCGGCCAACGCGACTCCGGCACAGGTGGCGATCGTCAGCGTCAGTTGGGATGCACGCCAGCGCAATTCGACTTCACTAGTTTCGATCACTTCGAGCCGCAGTTCATCCGGTCCCCTCCTTGGCCCGATTAGTTCGAGGCACCGGTAAGCGCCGCAACAGTTCTCCGACGACATCAGCGCCCTGAATTTTTCGCACCCACATTTCCGGGCGCAAAGTGATCCGGTGTGCGACCGCCGCAGTGGCAAGTGCCTTGACGTCTTCGGGGATCACGTAGTCCCGGCCAAGCAGCAGGGCGCGGGCACGGGAGAGTTGGACCAGGTCGAGTTCGGCTCGCGGGCTGGCGCCGACGGCGACCTGCGGATGGTGCCGGGTAGCGGTGGCCAATGACACCACATAATGCAAAACGTCCTCGTGCACGGTGACCTGCTCGACCGATTCCCGCATGGCCAGCAGATCATGCGAGTCCACCACCTGATTCACCGTCGGCTCGGCCGAACCGCGCTCGAGACGACGGCGCAGCATCAAGGTCTCGTCGCGCTCGGAAAGGTAGCGCAGTTCCAGCCGCATCGCGAACCGATCCAGCTGCGCCTCCGGTAGCGGATAGGTGCCCTCGTACTCGATCGGGTTATCGGTAGCCAGAACGATGAATGGCATTGGCAGTTTGTGGGTTTGGCCGTCGATGCTCACCTGGCCCTCGGCCATCGCCTCCAGCAGTGCCGCCTGGGTCTTCGGTGGCGTCCGGTTTATCTCGTCGGCAAGCAGCAGGTTGGTGAAAATGGGCCCGGCCCGGAACTCGAAGCGACCCGACGGCATATCGTAGATAGTCGAGCCGAGCAGGTCGGCCGGCAGTAGATCGGGCGTGAACTGCACTCGGGTGAAATCGAGCCCCAGAGCGGCGGCGAAGGATCGTGCGATGAGCGTCTTGCCGAGGCCGGGCAGATCTTCGATGAGTACATGGCCGCGGGCGAGAACGGCGGTGAGGATGAGCGTCAGGGCGGAACGCTTCCCCACCACCACACGTTCGATCTCGTCGAGCACCGCCTCGCTGTGGGCGGTGGTCGTCGCGGCCGGCATCGTCATACCTGCTCCAACCTTTGCAGAATCTGTTCGAACGCCGCGCGACCGGGACCTGGCTGGCGGTCCCTGGTGTGTGTGACGTTGTTCGGATTGACCCACTGCCACAATTCGTCGCCGAAGAGCATTCGGCCCGTGGCGGAGAAGGCCACCGGATCTTTGGCCTGCCTGTGGCCGGTGGCAATTTCGAAACGTCGCGCGAGCATCGGACGCAAATGCCGGTCCCAGTCGGTTCGAGTGGACTCCGACCACCGGATCGTCGTCTCGGTGTTGGACAGCCAGCGGCGCAACCCCTCTCCCAGATCGTCGGAGTCCGGCTCGGCCGGGGGTTCGTTCCAGTTTCCCAGCACCCGGCGGATATTGAGCACGACCAGAGCCAGGGCCAACCCCGCCCCGCCGAGCACGAATCGGCGGTCTTGCAGTATCAGCGCCAGCATCTCTATGCCGACGATGAGGAAAATTCCCAGGGCAATAAGCCTTTTCATATAGCGGTCCTGGAGCTCAGTTCGTCGAGAACCAGTCGAAGCAGGCGCGCCGCCGACTCACGGTGTTCCTCGTTCATCACGTGCGGACTGAACCGCGCCTCGGCGAACAGGTTCACCAGCGCGGCGGCGTTGTCGGCATGCAGCGCGCGGTGTTCGACTGCTCGCGCTAGCACCTCGGTCGGGGTGTCGCAGGCCTGCGGGACGGCTCCGGGAACATTGGCCAGTTCACGTTCCATCGCCGCGTAGCACGCGATTATCGCCTCCCGTGGATCGCGGGACGGATCGGCCATCTCGGCCAGTCCGATCTCGGCTGCCCGCGCCAGGGATTCCGAACCTGCAGGGGGAGAAACGGATTCGATGAGATCGTCACTGAATGCAGCCGGCGCAGACCTGCGCCGCATTCGCGACACTATCATCGCTCCCACGACGATCGCCAGGAACAGAATGGTGCTCGCAAAAAGAATTCCGAACACGTCTCCGGTGTCACTTTGCGGGGGTTGCGGGCGCGGCTCGGCGGTGGCGTCTGCATCTGACGGTGCACTCGAATCCGGTGTGAGGACAGCAGGATTGACATCGTGCGGCACGAACAATCGGGCTAACAGTGTCGCGATAAGCAACCAGGCCAGGATCACTCCGAGGCCGATCAACACGACGCGCCAGTTCGGTCGCCCTCTTTCACCGCCAAGCATTGGCGACAGATCACCCGCGCTGGGCGCCACCGTCCGCGGATCCCGCAGCCGCGTGATGATCGCGACCGCGACCAGTGCGAGCGTCGCGGAAAGTGCGGCGACAATGAACATCAGCACTGCCCGACTGCCCCCCGCCTCCGCGAGCGGTGCACCATCGTCAGCGGGAAGATAGCCGCGCAGGCCAGCCGCGGCAAGCATCACGAGCACGATCACGATGACAACGCGCCGCGTTGGATTGTCAGACATCAGCGGAGGACCATCGCGACGTTGACCTGTCCCCGGCTCGCCCGGGTGTCGTGCGCGAGAATCGCGCGCAGCGCGCCGGTGGCTTCCAGTCGCGCCGACGCCGCACCGAGGCAGTGGTGCGCCCCATAGCCGAAGGCTAGCGGCGTTGACCCGCCCCGGTCCAGTCGGTACCTGCCAGGCTGACAGGCATTACCGGGTCACCCCGTGTACGACGATGGCGGTGGTCTGGTCCACCCATGCGTCGTCAAGCATTTCGTCCGGGTACAGCAGCATTCGCAGCATCGTGGCTCCCCCGATCAGCTCGATCATCCGGTCCGGGTCGACGTCGCGATGCGCCTCGCCCCGGTCGACGGCCTCGCGCAACCGCATGCGCACCGCGGTGAACAGGTCGGCGAAACGCGCCAGCACCCGGGCGTTGAGCTCGGCATCTGCGGTCATGTCGGCCACCAGGCCGGGCAACGCAGCCCGCACCACCGGGGTGGTGAACACATCGCGGGTGGCTCCGATCATCATCCGGATGTCGGCGGCGATATCGCCGGCCGGAGCCTGAAGCGCGGTGGGCGCCACCGGAAATGCGGCCTCGTGCACCAGTTCGGCCTTGCTCGACCACCGCCGGTACAACGCCGATTTTGTGGTACCGGCGCGTTCGGCGACAGCGGCCAGACTGAGGTTCGAATAGCCGATCTGCACAAGCAGTTCCGCCGTCGCCGACAGAATCGCTGAGTCAATGCGCGGATCCCGCGGTCGTCCGGCGCCTGAAGCCTTGTCAAGGGAGGACAGGTCTGCTTTCATAACGCTACCTAACGTATCGTAATTGCCTCACCAGGGGAGCGCTCGTGGCCAATGAACCGGCGATCGGAGACGTCGACCGACTCCAGCGCTCGAGTCGCGACGTCACCAGCCTGCCGACGGTGATGTCGCGCTGGCTGGCAAGCGTCTTGCCCGGCGGGAGCGCACCCGAGGTGACCGTGGAGAGCGGCGTGGACTCGACGGGCATGTCGTCGGAAACCCTCATCTTGACCGCGCGGTGGCAACAGGACGGGCGGACGGTGGCGCAGAGGCTGGTGGCTCGGGTGGCGCCGTCCGCCGACGATGTACCGGTGTTCCCCACCTATCGGCTTGATCACCAGTTCCAAGTGATACAACTCGTCGGTGAGCTGACCGACGTCCCCGTCCCCCGGGTGCGCTGGATCGAGACCACCGGCGACGTCCTGGGAAAGCCATTCTTTCTGATGGATTACGTCGAAGGCGGGGTGCCGCCAGACGTCATGCCGTACACATTCGGCAACAACTGGTTCGCCGACGCGCCCGCACACCGTCAGCGCGGATTGCAGGAAGCCACCGTCGGGGTATTGGCGAAACTGCACTCAATCCCGAACGCCCAGAATACTTTTGGCTTCCTATCCGAGGGTCGGTCGGGCGCCACCGCGCTGCACCGGCATTTCGGCTGGGTACGGTCCTGGTATGACTTCGCAGTGCCAGACATCGGTCAATCGCCACTGCTGGAACGAACCTTCGACTGGCTCCAAACCCACTGGCCGGATGAGGTCGCCTCGGGCGAGCCGGTGTTGCTCTGGGGCGACGCGAGGCTGGGAAATGTCCTGTACCGGGACTTTCAGCCGGTAGCGGTGCTGGACTGGGAGATGGTGACGCTGGGTCCACGTGAACTCGACGTCGCGTGGATGATATTCGCGCACATGGTATTTCAAGAACTTGCCGGCATGGCGACGCTGCCGGGCCTGCCGGAGGTGTTGCGCGAGGACGATGTGCGCGCCACCTATCAGCGGCTCACCGGCGTGGAACTCGGTGACCTGCACTGGTTCTACGTCTATTCCAGTGTCATGTGGGCATGCGTGTTCATGCGCACCGGTGCGCGACGAGTGCACTTCGGCGAGGTCGAGAAGCCCGACGATGTGGAATCGCTGTTCTACCACGCAGGATTGATGAAACGGCTTATCGGAGAGGATCAGTAATGCCGCAAATCCTAGGCCCGCTCGACGAGTATCCGGTACATCAGCTTCCCCAGCCGATCGCCTGGCCGGGTTCCTCCGACCGCAACTTCTACGACCGGTCCTACTTCAACGCCCACGACCGCACCGGGAACATCTTCCTGATCACCGGTATCGGCTACTACCCCAACCTGGGCGTGAAGGACGCCTTCGTGCTCATCAGGCGCGCGGACACGCAGACCGCGGTGCACCTTTCGGACACAATCGACTCCGACCGGCTGCACCAGCACGTCAACGGCTACCGGGTCGAGGTCATCGAGCCGCTGCATAAACTGCAGATCACCCTGGACGAGACCGAGGGCATCGCCGCCGATCTCACCTGGGAGGGCCTGTTCGACGTCGTCCAGGAACAACCACACATCCTGCGCTCCGGAAACCGGGTAACACTGGATGCGCAGCGCTTTGCCCAACTCGGCACCTGGAGCGGCCGCATCGTCATCGACGGCGAAGAGATCGCCGTCAACCCCGCAGCCTGGCTCGGCAGCCGGGACCGGTCCTGGGGCATCCGGCCGGTGGGCGAGCCGGAACCCGCGGGCCGGCCCGCCGACCCGCCGTTCGAGGGCATGTGGTGGCTATACCTGCCGATGGCGTTCGACGAATTCGCCATCGTGCTGATCATCCAGGAAGAGTCCAGCGGGTTCCGCTCGCTCAACGACTGCACCCGGGTCTGGCGCGATGGCCGCGTCGAACAGCTGGGCTGGCCGCGAGTGCGCATCCACTACCGTTCCGGCACGCGAATCCCGACCGGGGCGACGATTGAGGCGACCACCGCCGACGGCACGCCGGTCCACTTCGATGTGGAGTCCAAGCTGGCGGTACCGACCCATGTCGGTGGCGGCTACGGCGGTGATTCGGACTGGTCGCACGGCATGTGGAAGGGCGAGAAGTTCGTCGAACGGCTGACCTATGACATGACCGATCCGGCGATCATCGCGCGGTCCGGCTTCGGCGTCATCGACCACGTGGGTCGCGCGGTGTGCCGCGACGGCGACGGGGATCCGGTGGAGGGCTGGGGTCTGTTTGAGCACGGGGCGTTGGGCCGCCACGACCCATCGGGGTTCGCCGACTGGTTGACGGTGGCGCCCTAGCAACCTCTGGTTCGCGACGCTATCCCCTTTCGGGAACCCAGGTTTCGGGTGTGCCACCGCCCGGCGCGTCCACTGCGCGCGCGAGTTCGGTGAGCATGTCGTAGCCCGCCGACCAGGTGGTCCCGATGAAGTGTTCCAACAGCGCCTGATGGACGCCGGGCCCCAGGGGAAACGCCGACTCGCCGTACACGTCGATTCCTCGGCCGCGGGGGTCGTCGGTGATGTAGGCCTTGGGCCAACGCGTCCGGCGGTTCCAGCCGGCCACGAATCCCTCGATGCGGTCGCGCATCTCCTCGGGGTAGGTGGGTACCGGAAAGATGCGGATGGATAGGACCTCGGCCCCGCCCAGAGCGCTCAACTCGAGCCGGTAATCGGGCATGTCGTCGCCGTAGAAGTCGACGATGAAGTCACCTTCTTCGTCGGTGAGGTACCGAATGTCCTTTTCGCGTAGGAACTGTTCGATCATCCGACGATCGAATCTCTCGATCATGACGACCCCCTCGACTGGTCGGTGCGGTGACATGGCCACCCGTTGGGTTGGACAACTTCGGCGCAACGGCAAGAGAAGGCGCGTGTCGCCTAGACCTGGCCGCCGCGTGACGACGATTACGGGCCGGGAAACGGCCCGGAAACAACGGCAGTCGGAAAGAGCCTACGGAACCGCCGAAATGCGGTTGACTAGAGCCGTGACAAACCCACCGCGGACTGCCGACGTTGTCGTGGTGGGCGCTGGCTTCGCCGGGCTGGCCGCAGCGCGTGAGCTGACGCGACAGGGTCACGACGTGGTGGTATTCGAAGGCCGCGATCGGGTGGGCGGCCGCTCGTTCACCGGCAGCGTCGCAGGGGTGCCCGCGGATATGGGCGGCTCGTTCGTCGGCCCGACCCAGGATGCCGTCCTGGCGTTGGCGGCCGAACTCGGGATCCCGACAACCCCGACCCACCACGGCGGCAAGAACGTTATCCAGTGGCGAGGCTCGGCGCGCAGCTATCGTGGCACCATTCCCAAGCTGTCGCTGACCGGGCTAATCGACATTGGCCGGTTGCGTTGGCAATTCGAACGAGTTGCCCGCGGCGTTCCGGTGGTCGCCCCCTGGAATGCGCAACGCGCGCGCGAGCTCGACGACGTGTCGCTCGGGGCGTGGTTGCGCTTGGTACGCGCTACGGCGTCCTCACGGGACCTGATGACCATCATGGCCCGTGTGACGTGGGGTTGTGAGCCCGACGATGTCTCGATGCTGCACGCAGCCCGCTACGTACGTGCGGCCGGCGGCCTGGACCGGCTGCTCGACGTCGAAAATGGTGCCCAGCAGGACCGTGTTCCGGGGGGGACACAGCAGATCGCCGAGGCGGTCGCGGCCGAACTCGGCGCGCGTGTCATGCTCAACGCCGCGGTGCGTCGCATCGACCGGCACGGAGCGGGTGTGACGGTCACTTCCGATCAGGGTCGGGCCGAGGCCGGGTTTGTTATCGTGGCGATTCCACCCGCCCATCGCGCGGTCATCGAGTTCAATCCCCCGCTGCCGCCCGAGTACGGGCAGCTCGCCCAGCACTGGCCGCAGGGCCGGCTGAGCAAGGCCTATGCGGCCTATTCGGCGCCGTTCTGGCGCGCCAACGGGTTCTCCGGCCAGGCGCTGTCCGACGAAGCGCCGGTGTTCATTACCTTTGATGTCAGTCCGAATGCCGACGGGCCAGGCATTCTGATGGGGTTCGTCGATGCCCGCGCGTTCGACTCGCTACCCATCGAGCAGCGCCGCCGTGATGCGTTGCGCTGCTTCGCGTCGCTGTTCGGCGACGAAGCGCTCAACCCGCTCGACTATGTTGATCATCGTTGGGGTACAGAGGAATTCGCGCCGGGCGGTCCGACCGCGGCGGTACCGCCTGGGTCGTGGACGAAATTCGGGCAATGGTTGCGCGAGCCGGTAGGTCCGATTCACTGGGCCGGCACTGAGACCGCAGACGAATGGACCGGATATTTCGACGGGGCCGTCAGATCCGGTCAGCGCGCCGCCGCCGAGATCGCTGCGCTGCTATGAGCTGATGCGCCGGTCCCGGGCGTGCCGGGTCACCGATTCGGCGAGGGCACGCAGGTGGCGGTTCACCTCCTGGTGGCGTTCCAGCATCGAGCAGTGGCCGCCGGGCAGTTCGACGAGGCCGACAACCTTGGGTGCGGTGCGCGCGATCTTGCGAGACTGGCCGATCGGCGTCAGTCGATCCCGCTCGCTGCCGATGACCAGGGTTGGCACCGTCAGACCATCGAGGTTGAGGTGGGCAGACCCCACCTCCTCGACAAGCATCTTCGCGCAGCCGCCCCGCCCCACTGCCGAGGTCTGGGTGAACAGCTCGTGGACCAGTCTCGCCGCACTCGGGTCGGCGTCCGTGGCAACCGCCAGCATCGAGATCAAGTACCGGGTTGGAATCCTGGCCGCACCGGGGAGCGGAAACCCGCCAAATGTGTTGACCAACCTCCGGCCGGCCAGGACCCGAGCTGGGGACAACTCACGCGGCACCCGCAGCAGTTTCACCTTGCGCAGCAGGTCTCCGGTGGTGGTGTTGATCAGCGCGACGGCGTCCGCACGTCGTTGGACTTTGTGGCGGTAGCGCTCCGACCAGGCGGCGATGGTAATGCCGCCCATCGAGTGGCCGGCGATTACCGCACGCTCGTGCGGGGCCAACGTCGCGTCCAGCACCGAATCGAGGTCCGCCGCAAGGTGCTTGAGGCTGTAGGCGCCACGCCGTGGGACACCGCTGCGTCCGTGACCGCGATGGTCGAAGGCGATCACCCGGTAGTCGCCGGCAAGGTCAGCGATTTGGTACGCCCAGGCCCGGATGGCACAGACGAAGCCGTGCGTAAGCACGATCGGATAACCGTCGGGCGGCCCGAATACCTGGGTGTGTAGCTGGGTGCCGTCCGCAGCACGGACGGTCAAAGTACGGCTGGGCGGGAGTGCATCAGGAAACTGGGTTGTTCCGCTGCCTCGAGTTGACTTCCGAGCACCCATCGCCGCTCCCCCTTCGACGCGGCTCCGTTGCCGCCTTCCGGATGTTGCCCACTCTAGCTCGGTGTTACTGATGGGTAGCTGGGAATCACTAAAGCAAAGGGTCACAGAATAATAACGTCCGGCCATCCGCTTCCCCTTCGGAGAAAGTGCAGATGAGGACGCTATGGAATGTGAGACGCTGGCACCGTGTCGCCGATATCGCGTCGGGAGTTCTTGACGTCAACAGCATGCCTCATCGGCACCGTCGGCACCGGGCTGACGGCCGGCTGCGAATCGGATCGTCCGGCACCACCGGACACCAAATCGGTCCTGGTCGTCGGCGCCGGGATGGCCGGCTTGGCGGCCGCGCGCTGCCTGTCCGACGCGGGATGGCCGGTGCGGTTGATCGAAGCCCGCAATCGGATCGGCGGCCGAGTATCCACCGACCGCGAGTGGGGCGTACCGCTGGAAATGGGAGCGTCCTGGATCCATGGCACCACGGACAACCCACTGATGGAACTGGCTGAGAAAGCGCGCTTGCAGCTCGTTTCGACTCAGTATGACGAGGCGGCGAAGTTGGCGGTCGATCCCCGGCTACGGTCGATCAACTACGACCAAAACGCCTGGCGCCGTTTTGTCGCGGAGGCTCGCGATCAGGTCGATGGCGGTAGTCTCGCCGCCGCCGTCAACACCGAGGCGACACGCGAGGAGCTGTCCACCGCGGAGCGCGCCGAGTTGGCCTTCTACGTCAACACCGAGATCGAAGAGGAGTACGCGGCCGACGCGGACCAGCTCTCCGCTACCACGTTCGACCAGGGCAACTACACAACCGGCGACCAGGTCGTAGTCACGAACGGCTACGACGCCCTGCCGCGGCTGCTCGCCGATGGGCTGCAGATCGTCTTCAATGCGGCGGTCACCGCCGTGCTGCACCGGAGCAGCTCGGTCACCGTCCGGGCCGGCAACCGATCGTTCAACGGACCCGCCGCGATCGTCACCGTTCCGCTCGGCGTGCTGAAGTCCGGCGCCGTCACCTTCGACCCCCCTCTTCCCGACGGACACTCACAAGCCTTGCGTGCCTTGGGATTCGGCGCGATGTCCAAAAGCTACTTTCGCTTCAACCAACGGACGTGGAGCGGGCAAAGCGCGTTCTATCAATTCCTGGGTCCCGACCCGGGAGTGTGGTCACAATGGTTTACCTTGCCGGTCGCTGCGGGGCCGATTGTGCTGGCGTTCAACGTCGGTCACCGCGCCCGGTACGTGGAGTCCGCATCGGCTGGCGATTTGATGGGCGGTGCGCTGCCCGTGGCCCGGCAACTGTTCGGCAACGACATCGCACCCGTTGAGGTCCGGTCGTCGAGCTGGACCGTGGACCCTTATGCGCTCGGCTCGTATTCATTCCACGCGCCCGGCTCCGGTCTCGATGACCGGCGCCGGCTACAGGAACCGATCAGCGAGCGGCTCTACCTGGCGGGCGAGGCGGTCGGTGTGGACAACCCCGCCACGGTGCACGGAGCCCTGCTGAGCGGGCGACACGCAGCCACAGAACTGATGCAACAATTGGGGTGACGTCGCCCCTAAGCCCAGAACCGCGCACTCTCAGCGGGTTTCGCATCGACCATCCGCCATTCGGTGATCTGTCCGTCAGCCACCCGGATGAGATGTGCCGCATAGTTGTGTAGGTCTTTGCCGCCCCGGTGGGCGCGAACCTCAACCATGACCAACGCCTGATCGGTGTCGACGGGTACCGGTGATTGGGTCAACTTGAGACAAAAGTCCGCCGCCGCTAGATCCATCGCCTCGATCCGGCGCAGGTATTCATCGCGCCCGCTAACCTCGTCAGTTCCACCGTCGGCGTTGGTGACGTAGGCCCTTAGGTCCGCGGCGAGTAGCCGGCGCATCGCGCCGAGGTCTGCCATCGAGAACGCTCTGATGAACTGCTCGGCGATCACGCCCGGTTCGTTGTACACCACGATTTGTGCGGTCGGCTGATCAGTAGTCGTCCAGCGCGGCCACGTTGCGCCAACTCGGCCACGTGGTCTCCCAGATCCGGTGGATCCGGTCGTTGCGGTAGGCGGCAATGAGAACCACCTCAATTCGGGTCGGCTTTTCTCCAGGTCGAGACGTGGTGATCCACACCCGGCCGGCGACCTTGTCTGGTGCCTGCACCCACGCGTCGTTGTCGAACTCGACCGCATAGCTGATGGTCGTGGCATACAGCTTGCGATGGCTGTCGCGGAATTCGGTGAAGCTCTGGCTCAGCCCGTCGGAGAACATCAGGAAGTCGGGATCGTAATAGTGCTCGATCAGGTCGGCATTCTTGGCAACGACCATCTGCTCGAACATTTCTCGAAGTAGCGCAATGGACACTCGGCGATCCTAAAGCGTGGTTCCTTGGCCCGGCTCGGCCACGGTGTCCTGGCCCAGGCTTCGAAAACCGGCACCCGGTTTCTTGACACCCAGCACGAACGGTAGCGCCTTCATCTCGAACTTCTGCTTCGCCGCCAGCCGGCCGAAGAAGCCGCGCTGCGGTGCCGCCGGCGGCAACTCGGAGTTCGCGAGGTCGATGTAGTACGTAGGCGTTTGTCCGAGGCCCTCGAAGTCGTGCGTCAGCGGCATCGAAAGTTGACGCATCGACACGTCGAGGCACTGTGCCACCGGGTCGGTCATCAGCACGTATTCCGGCACCGGAACCGAGTTTTTCAGCATGCGATGCACCAGGATGACGTCGACACCAGCGAGCTCGACGCGGCGCTTCACCTTCTGCTCCGCCACCTCCCCCTGGTGAGCGACGAACTTGAGCGTCAGGCCGTCCCGCTGCGCGCAGCTCTCGCATTCGCAGGGATGGTCCGTTTTCATCCGCTCGCGCCGCGCGAAGAACGCCTGCCGCATCTGCGATAGCCGTTCACACACCACCACTTTGGCGTTGCCGTCCGGTGCCCAGAAAAACGCCGCATCGCCCTCCAGCTTCGCCAGCTTCAGTCCTTTGCCCGCGTCGATGACCGACTCCAGCAGCTCGGCCACCGTCCGTTGCGCGTGGGCCAGGTGCAGTCGGTTCCAATTCATGTAGCGCGTGTAACCGCCGATGTCGGCGATGAGAAGAAAGGCGCGCCGGATGGCCATGAACTGGGAAGTCTACGCCTGACCTCGGTGAGTCGCTTGAGGGTCAATGCCGCAAAGTCTTAATCGCCTATCCGGGCCAACCTAGCCCGTGTCAGGGGCCCTCGAGGACAATCCGTCCCGACGGACATGGGCGTCACGAAAGGTCACGAAAGGCGAGGGCGAACCCGGCCACTCCGATGACGGCGGCCGCGGCGTAGCCGAGGATCGACCACCAGCCCGCATGCAAGTACGCGGTGAAAGCGACGACGGCGATCGCCAACAAGACCAGTGCCATTCCATACAGTGGTGGCTTGCTGGCATAGCGGTTGCCGATGAGGGACCTTACCTTTCTTCCGACGGGAATTGGCTTCGCGATCGCATGGGCACGTTGGCGACCACCGGAAACGGTCCGGTAAACCCGAGTCGCTCGTTGGCGACCGCCCGCACGCGTTTACGGACCACATACCAGCCCGCAACCAGCGCCGGGGTAACAACCACGAGCGTTGCGAGGGTCCACGTGCCGATCGGTGCATCGAACGCCATTAACACCAGCACGGCGACCAAAAATAGCAAGGTGAGGTACCCGCTATACGGGCTGAAGGGCATACGGAACGCTGGGCGATTCACGACCCTGGCTTTGGCAAGTCGAAAAAACCGAAGCTGACACAGCACGATCGTTGCCCAGCCGCCGATGATGCCCAACGCAGACATGTTGAGCACAATCTCGAACGCCTCGCCGGGGTTAAACGCATTCAATGCGACACCGAACAGAACGACGACACCGGTCAAGAGGATTCCGCCGTACGGCACACCGTTTTTCGACATTCTCGCGGTGAACGCGGGGGCACTGCCGCTCATCGCGATCGAGTGCATGATGCGACCGGTGGAGTACAGCCCCGCATTCATGCTGGAAAGCGCGGCGGTGAGAACCACCACGTTCATCAAGTCGCCCGCACCGTGAAAACCGACTTTGGAGAAGAACGTAACAAACGGGCTCTCGCCGGGCCTGAATGCGGTGTAGGGCAGCAACAGCGCCAGCAGCACGACCGAACCAATGTAGAAGATCGCTATGCGCGCGATCACCGCGTTGATCGCGCGCGGCATGATCTTCTCTGGCTCGGCCGTCTCCCCCGCCGCGGTACCCACCAACTCGATTGAAGCGTAGGCGAACACCACTCCCGAGCTGACCATCAACAGCGGCAACAGGCCGGTCGGGAACAACCCACCGTGGTTAGTCCATAGGCTCAGTCCGGTGCTTTGGCCGTCGACCTCATAACGCCGGGCCAGAAAAATGGTTCCGACAACCAGAAATGCCACCAACGCAACAACTTTGATCAGCGCGGCCCAGAATTCCAGTTCGCCGAACCACTCCACAGAAATCACGTTCATCGCCAAAACCACCGCCAAGGCGAAGAACGCCAAAACCCACTGCGGTATGGCGCCAAAGACAGTCCAGCGGTGCAAGTAGGTGGCGACGGCGGTGGTATCGACGATCGACGTCATCGCCCAGTG
Source organism: Mycobacterium decipiens (assembly GCF_963853665.1). Taxonomy (NCBI): domain Bacteria; kingdom Bacillati; phylum Actinomycetota; class Actinomycetes; order Mycobacteriales; family Mycobacteriaceae; genus Mycobacterium; species Mycobacterium decipiens. The sequence continues at coordinate 1,330,873 of NZ_OY970459.1, read as the reverse complement.
CAGGAAGTACATCCAGCCCACCACATAGGCGGCCTTCTCACCGAAGAACTCACGCGCATACGAGACAAACGAACCCGCCGATGGCCGGTGCAGCACCAACTCACCCAGCGCCCGTAGGATCAAGAAGACGAACAGCCCGGCGACGGCATACATCAGGAACAGCCCGGGCCCGGCCTTGGCGAGCCGGCCGCCAGCACCGAGGAAAAGCCCGGTTCCAATCGCCCCACCAATGCCGATCATCTGAAGATGGCGAGGCTTGAGCCCCTTGTGATATCCGACGTCTTCGCCGAGGAGGTCGGGCGCCGGTCTGCCCTGCCGCACGCCGGGAAGATCAGGCGCTGTGGCCACGGAAGGGGCCTCCTGGTCGTTCACATCGCTCCAAGTGGGTTCCCTCTCGAATGGCGAAGACGTGGCCTCGTTGGCTTCCGTTCGGATGTGCGATCCTTGCGCACCACACAGGCCGTGTGCAACTTGCGAGGTCCGGCCGACGGAGCTGGAACGATCCAGGGCTATCACTGGCATGCTGGCTGCATGGATTTGATGGTTTTCGCCGCGCCGCACTCGGGGTCGTCCGTCTACCCTCAGCATCTGCGGCTGGCGCAGGCCGCCGAGAGGTGCGGCTATGCCGGATTTGTCCGAGGTGACCACTATTGGGCCGAGGTCCCGCCGGGTTCTACCGATGCCTGGATAACCTTGGCGGGGCTTGCCCGTGAGACTTCCACCATCCGTCTCGGGGTATTAGTGACTGCGGCGACGTTTCGCCACCCGGGTCCGCTGGCCATCCAGGTTGCCCAGGTCGACCAGATGAGCGGGGGGCGAGTTGAATTTGGGCTGGGCGCGGGCTGGTATGAGCCCGAGCACCGCGCCTACGGCATTCCCTTCCCGCCGTGGAAGCAACGCTTTGAGCGGCTCGAGGAATCGTTGGCGGTGATCACCGGTCTATGGCGCACTCCGATCGGTGATCGGTTCAGCTACCACGGCACCCACTATCGGCTTGAAGATTGCCCGGGGCTGCCCAAGCCCAGCCAACCGGGAGGTCCACCGATCATCATCGGCGGCGCCGGGACCAAGCGCACGCCTGCCCTCAGTGCCCGCTACGCGGACATCTTCAATCATCAACCCGGCAGGACAGACATAGACGATCCGTTCACCACCAACCCACCGACTGGCGTTGAGGCGGCTGCCGCGCAATTCGAGCGAGTCCGCCAAGCGTGCCGGGCCATCAACCGCGAACCCAGCGAGCTGCGGTTTTCGCACACCATGACCTTGTGTTGTGGGCGCACCGACGCCGAGGTCGGCGCGCGTGCCGCGGCGATCGAGCGCAGCGTCGAGGACCTTCGCGAACGAGGTGGCGCGGGCTCGCCGTCCGAATTGGTCGACAGCATCAGCCGCTACGCGGAAGCCGGGGTCAGCCGCACCTACCTGATGATCCGTGACATCGACGACCTCGATCACATCGAACTCGTCGCATCCGAAGTAATGCCACAACTGGATTGACCCCAGGAACACGGTGGCGACGCGTGAACACCGGCGAGGATGCGGTAAGGCATCGCGCCGGCAACGCTGGTTGGGAACGCAGCAAGAGTTGATGCCAGCCCTGGCTCGATCGAACCGTTTCATCTGCGTCCCGCCGCGAAGCACGCAAGTCGACCGCCATTTCGAGGTTGTGGCCCTCGACGAGCTTGCGGCTGGTCCGTGCCTGGCTGCGGTGCAGATCGGTTCGGCAAGCAAGGCACTTTCCTAACATCCACACGCCTACGAACCGCCGTCCCGACACGGCACCTGTGCGGTTGATCACTCGCGGCGCCCCGAGCTTGAAGGTGTATTGGACAAGCGTCTAATATCTGTGCTCGTCGGTTCACCGTAATCAGAAGTTCACCGCGAGCTTCGGTGGAAGGAATTTTGTGCTACCTGTCAACGTTGACGCGCAGTCACCTACCTTACTCGGTAGTCGATTTCAGACTCCCGACACAAGGCGGTAGCACCCTAAAGTAACCGAACCACTCAGTGGTGTACCGGACAGCATTGGACACGGGCCCCCTAGGTCCATTCATGTCGTGTTATCGGCGCTAAGCGCATCGATCTCTGCAATCACTATTGAGTTCGCTGCAGGGCGGATGTCCGCTCTGAACGTTGTTATTTAGCAATAGTTTTCGGAACCAGACCGGCCTGTCTGAGTCGCCGATTTTTCGCGCGAGTTACTAGTTGCGGCTCGCCGTTCAACAGAAAGGGAATGTTGTGTTTCGCTCCAAAACTGCCCGGCCAAACAATTTCATCTGGGCCTCCGTAGCCGGGTCACTGATCGCACTGCCGTTCGTCGCTTTTGCTCCAATCGCTTCCGCTTCTATCACGCCCGATCCGAACCCTGAAACAGAGATTTTCATCCCGGACAATGAATGGCTGGATGAATTTCAGCAGCAGGTGGTTCTGTCAGAACATGAGCGGGAATTGCAGGAGCTGTTGGCGCTGGAGGAGCCGGAGCGGCCGTCAACTCCAGATTTTGATGACCTGGATCTAGTTTTGTCGGACGCGGCAATGGACATTCCCCGCGAGGAATGGATTGAGGGCATTGAAGACATTGAGAGTCCGCCGCCTTTAGGTGCGAGTCCGTCGCCTATGGATGACCAGACCATGGCCGAAATAATGGCTGCGCAAAGTGCACCCGACCTTCAGGTGCCGGACCAGTATGAGGTCAACCAGGACCTCATCGACTCCTACACTGAGCAGCGATCAAACGACAGCGTCGCGGACTAGTCGCGTTTCCTGAGTTCAGCACCGGCGCGAGGGCGTGATCTGGGTGGCTGGCGTGGAGGCGGAGGCCGGCGGCAACGTGGTCTTCACCCCGCCGATCCGTAGGCTGGCTGATCGCCTGGTTGCCGAAGGTGGCCATCAGCGGTTGTGCTCGGCCGGTACGCACCTGTGATTTGTGCTCGCCGAAGATGACCGCACGTGGCCTGTGACCTCGGGATTGATCGTCGTGTCACCGTTGTCGCCGCTGTGTGAGGTGTGGCCTTGGGCTTGGATACCGGCTACGTGCCAAACATCCGAGCCCAAGGTCACACCCGCGTGCCATCCTCCCCTACGCCGTGTGTCAATACTCGCCCGCCGCGCTACGAACGACTGTTGGGCATCCGGATCGATCGCCGCTATGGCGTCACAATGTTGAAGGTCGGGTCAAGACCATCGAGGACACCGAGGAAGGCCTCTAGCGCCGTCTCGTCGCCGGATACCTCGAAACCCGGCGTACTGATGTCGCCCAGCGCCGCGGCAACCAGCCGAACCTTGTTGCCCACCCGCACCGTCGCGTCCGCCGTCACGGAATCGGCGGGAACCTTGCGATGTAGCAGCACGCCGTTGTGCAGCGTGAGCCGATAGTTTTCGTCGACCTCGGTGAAGGTGAAGTCCAGGGCGAGGTTCAGATCCCACGCGCGCGGACCGTTGATGCTAATCGCGAGGGCGCTGAAAATCTGGTCCAGGGTCAGCTGATCGAAAAACGTTGGCGCCGGGTTCTGTCCCGACGTGCCAATGCTCCCGGCACGCAACTCGGCCGCACCCGACAGAAAGTAGTTGCGCCAGGTCGCGCACTCCGCGCCGTAGGCGAGTTGCTCCAGGGTGTCGGCATAGAGTTGACGGGCCGCGGCATGCTCGCCGTCGGCGAACACTGCATGGTCAAGAAGTGTTGCGGTCCAACGGAAATCACCGTCAGCAAAGGCTTTGCCAGCCAGCTCCACGACCCGGTCAATCCCGCCCATTGCCTCAACGTAGCGCGGAGCGATCGCCTCGGGCGGGTGGGGCCATAGCCGGCCAGGGTTGCCGTCGAACCAGCCCATGTAGCGCTGGTAGATGGCTTTGACGTTGTGGCTGACCGACCCGTAGTAGCCGTGGGTATGCCAAGCCTTCTCCAATGCGGGTGGCATTTGGAACATTTCGGCGATCTCCACGCCCGTGTACCCGCGGTTCAGCAACCGCAGCGTCTGGTCGTGCAGGTAGGAATACATGTCACGTTGTTGCGACAAGTATTCGACGATGTTGTCGCGTTCCCAGGTCGGCCAGTGGTGTGAAGCGAACACGACGTCGGCGCGGTCGGCGAAGGTGTCGATCGCCTCGGTGAGATAGCTCGCCCAGGCGCGCGGGTCGCGTACCAGCGCGCCGCGCAAGGTCAGCAGGTTGTGCATGTTGTGCGTGGCGTTCTCGGCCATGCACAGCGCGCGGAAGCGCGGGAAGTAGAAGTGCATCTCGGCGGGAGCTTCGCTGCCCGGGGCCATTTGGAATTCGATCTCCACACCGTCGATCGTGTGCTTCTCGCCGGTTTCCTTGATGTCGACCGTCGGTACGATGATCGAGACATTCCCGGTCGAAAGGGTTTGGCCAAGACCGCAACCCACTTGACTTTGCGGGCCACGAGGTAGGTACGAGCCATACATGTAGCCCGCGCGACGCATCATTGCCGAGCCGGCGTAGATGTTCTCCTGCACGGCATGCGCGGTGAAGCCTTCCGGTGCCAGCACCGCGACCTTGCCGGCATCGACATCCGCCTGCGAGGTGACACCCAGGACGCCGCCGAAATGATCGACGTGACTGTGGGTATAGATCACCGCGACGACCCGACGGTCACCACCCCGGTGGGCGCGATACAGGTCCAGTGCCGCAGCGGCGACCTCGGTGCAGACCAACGGATCGATGACAATGATGCCGGTGTCGCCCTCGATGAAGCTGATATTGGAGATGTCTAGTCCCCGGACCTGGTAGATGCCGGGCACCACCTCGTACAAGCCTTGTTTGGCGGCCAGCATTGATTGCCGCCACAGGCTCGGATGCACCGATGTCGGCGCGGGTCCGCCGAGGAATGAATACACATCGTTGTCCCAAACCACGCGACCATCCGCGGCCTTGACGACGCACGGGGACAATGCCGCGATGAATCCCCGATCGGCATTGTCGAAGTCCGTCGTGTCATCGCTGGGCAGAACGTATGCGCGGTGGGCGGCCTCGATGGCGATAGAAGGGGGCCTGGGGGTCGCCTCGAGGAGCTTGTTATTCAGCACCGTTTTTGCCTCCATTTCGACGATCTATTGTAGTCATTCGACTACAATAGTGTAGTCGAATGACTACAACTCCCGCCAGTGCTGGGTCACGGCTGCCCAAAATCGACTGGTTGTCCCGACGTGCTGATGGCTTCGCGATCGCGCACCAGCGCTGCCATTCCCACGTCGCCGACCAGTTCCTCGACATGGCGAATGATCGCCACGACAGATTCGGTCGCGCTCGCCGGATACACCACCTCTTCGGGATCTGCCGACTTGGGCGGAATTGCCCGGCTCCTCTACTCGCGCGCCGTACCGGCGCTCGCCGTCGCCGGGCCGGTTGCGGCGGCACTGGATGTGACATGAGATCGCACGACGACATAATGTTGGAAAAAATCAACATCGACCTCAGATGGCTGCAATGTGATGATTTCTTGTCATCAAAATTCCGGGCAGGCTAATGTGAGCAAATGGCAACATCTGGCGGTCACGAGATGGTGGCGCGCTCAGCGTCTGCGCTCGGGCGTGCGCTACGCGCTGCGCGCCAGGCCCGGGGACTGACCCAGAGCGAGCTTGCCGAGCGGTCCCGAACCAACCGATTCTCCATCGCCCAACTGGAAACCGGCGACGCCACCAAGGCCATCGAGAAGCTGTTCGACACGCTCGCCGCGCTTGACCTCGAACTGGTGGTCCGCCCTCGCCAAGGCTGGAAAGCCCGATGAGCCTGGATATTTGGCTGCACGGAGTACTCACCGCGCGAGCCACCCCGAAATCCGGGGGACGCAAAGTCGTGATGGAGTACACCGACGAGGGGCGCCTCGGCTACGGCGGTGGCGCACCAATCCTGTCCTGCTCCCTGCCCTCGGCTCCCGGACCGAACGCACCCTCAGTTTCACGCTCCTTCCTGGAAGGCCTGCTTCCGGAAGGTCGCGCTTTGCAACACGCCGCCGCACGGCTGCGAGGCGTGGAACTCGATCTAGCCGGCGCTCCTGCAGCCCCTTCAGATGCCATGGCACTCCTTGCCGAATACGGGCGGGAATGCGCTGGGGCAGTTGTCGTAGTGCCTGCCGGCGAAGGGTTGCCAACCGAGGGGCGTTTGTCGTCTCCCTTGAGCGAGCAGGAACTTGTCGACCTCATTCAGAATCTGCCGGCGAGACCTCTGGGTGCCGACCCCACCAGGGGAATCCGGATGTCACTGGCGGGCGCTCAAGACAAACTGCTGCTGACCCGCGTGAACGGGCGGTGGTGCATGCCGGTCGATGGGTTTCCCTCGACGCATATCATCAAGCCCACCACCGTCTGGCCCCACAGCGCCGAGAACGAGGCACTGGTGCTTGCCCTGTCCCAGAAATGCGGCCTGTCGGATAACGCCGTGTGGATCGAGCGGATCGGCGATGCGACCGCGCTCGTCGCCGAGCGCTATGACCGCAACGTCGCAAGCGACGGAACAATCCACCGCTTACACCAGGAGGACATGTGCCAGGCCGTCGGGCTTCGCCCGAAGGACAAGTACCTGATCGGTCGACCCTCCGAGCGCATGGCCCGCGTGCTTCGAGAATTCGCCGACTCCCCGCAGCGGGAAATAGCGGACATCTACAAGCAGGTCGCGTTTCGCACGATCGTCGGCGACGAGGACGGCCACGGCAAGAACTACTCACTGATGCTCCACGACGGAGTGGTTAAAGCGGCGCCCCTTTACGATTCGCTGTCCACGCTGGAATACCCCGAGCTGTCGGGAACCATGGGCACCAAGATCGGTGCGCAGCAGTCGCTTGCCAAGGTGGATCGACAGGCGCTTCTCGACGAGGCGAAGGCCATGGGCCTCCCCGCTCGCGCAGCCGAGCAGGCGCTCGACGAACTCGCAACGCACGTCCGCTCAGGCATCGAGGACCTGCCCGCCGAGATCACCGAAGGCTGGCCGTCCGAACACTTGATTGAGACGGTGCTGGCGCGATCGCATCGACTTGAAACCGGACAGCCACTCGGCGGCGTCAAACGATCATCACGGCCGAGCCTAACGCTGGACACGATCACCGCCAAAAAGCACGGGGCCGCCCCGGCCCGTGGCGGGACGACATCAACGCCGTGAGTTGACCGGAATGGCCGCGCGAAATCTCCTCACCCCGACATCGGCCCGAGCGCCTCGCAACCGGGTGCATAGTTCTCGTCTAATTCGACCTATCCCAGGATCGCGCGCGCGGCGCGCTCTGCGATGAGCATCACCGGCGCGTTGGTGTTGCCGGAGGTGATGGTGGGCATCGCCGAAGCATCGACCACTCGAAGGCCGGCGACGCGATACACGCGGCAGTCGGTGTCGAGCACCGTGGCGGCCGACCGCGGCCGACCGCGGGTGTCAAAGGCTCCCATCACGCAGGTGCCCACCGGGTGGAAAATCGTCGTACCCAGTTCACTGGCCGCCTTCTGCAGCTCTTCGTCGCTCACCAGTTGCGGGCCGGGAAGCAACTCTTGCGGGCGGTAGCGGGCCAGAGCCGGCGCCGCCATGATCTGCCGGGTCATCCGGAGGCCGCGCACGGCGGTGCGACGATCGGCGTCAGTCGAGAGGTAGTTGCAGAAAATCTTCGGGCTGGTCAGCGGATCTGCATTGGCCATGCGCACATGGCCGCGCGAGCTGGGTCGCAGATTGCAGACCGAGGGAGTGATCGCCCCGAACCGATGCAGGGGTTCGCCGAACTTCGGCAAAGACAAGGGCTGCACATGCCACTCCAAATCGGCACTGGCCATCGCTGGGTCGCTCTTGGCGAACGCCCCCAGCGTGGAAGGCGGCATGGTCATGGGCCCTGATCGCATCAGCAGGTACTGAAGTCCCATGCCCGCACGGCTGATCCAGTTCCGGTACAGCGTGTTGACAGTCGGGGCGCCGCGCACCCGGTAGACCGTTCGAAGTTGCAGGTGATCCTGGAGGTTTTCGCCCACGCCTGGCAGATCGACGGCCACCGGAACTTGATGCTGGGTCAGTAGAGCAGCCGGGCCCAGACCCGAGACCTGCATCAGATGCGGCGAGCCGATAGCTCCGGCGCTCAGGATCACCTCCCGACGGGCTCGTACGTCGACGATTTGGCCGCCTTTGAGCAGCCGCAGGCCGGTGACGCGGTGCTGCGCAGTGGTCCAGGCACCGCGACGCTGGTACTCGTGGACCTGGTCGTCCATCAGAAGCCGCAAGGCCTGGGTCTGTGTGTAGACGGTGAGATTGGGTCGGTGGGCGACGGGATGCAAGAAAGCATCGGCCATCGACCAGCGACGGCCACGCCGTTGGTTGACATGAAAGTACGCACTGCCGGCGTTGTCGCCCCGGTTGAACTCGTCGATCGGAGCAATGCCCACCTGGGCGGCAGCGGCCTGCCAGGCATTCAAGATCTTCCAGCGCACACGCGGCCGCTCGACGCGGATCTCACCACCGGCGCCGTGCCAGTCGTCGGCTCCGCCGAAGTAGTCCTCCAACTTTTTGTAGATGGCCAGTGTCTCGCCTGGGCAGTCCGGGCCACCCCAGAGCCATCGCTCGTCACCTGTGGCCTGCGCCCACAGGTCGTAATCGCAAGCCTGACCGCGCATGTGGATCATGGCGTTGATCGACGAGCAGCCGCCGATCACGCGGCCCCGCGCGTAGTGGATGCTGCGTCCGGCGAGACCCGGGTCGGCCTCGGTCGTCAAACACCAGTCGGCGCGGGGGTTGGCAATTGTGTACAGATAGCCCACCGGCACCTTGATCCAGAACCAGTCATCGTTGCCGCCGGCCTCAATCAAAAGCACACGGCAATCAGGGTTGGCGCTGAGCCGATTGGCGAGCAGGCAGCCCGCACTGCCTGCTCCCACGATGATGAAGTCGAATTCGGCGACCGGGCTCATTCCGGCTTCGGTCCTCCATTGCGTCGGATGCGCGTCCTAGTATGCGCGATGGCCGGCCCCGTACGCTCCCGTTCCCGTGCGTGCTGTCGCGGTTCAGGCCTGGGCAGCCTTAGTGGCCGGTGCGGCGGCGCGGTCCCGGCCCCTGAGCGGGCCTGACAGTAACCGCCAGGTTTGCTAACAAGGGCGCAACGCTCCGAAGTCCGCCAGGCATATCGAGCGTCCTGAGGATCTACGAGGCCGTCGTCGTGGGAAAGGTGCAGCGCAGTGCAGTCACGCCGCCCAAGGTCTCGGCTCAATCTCCACGGCCAGAAGACGTGCTCGACCGCTAGGTGCCCGCCGCTAGCGCTTCCGACCCTCGGGCGTCCGAGGTGAGTTTTTGTGCCCCATGAACGCGAGCAGCAGTGCGCTCACGCTTGATTCGGTCTACATATCAACGACAAATGGAGACAGGCGCAACCGACTATCCCCCTGCCCCTAGGGCGATTGCTGGCGATGAGTTGGTGCGCGCGGCAAGTACGTACGGGTGCCGAACGTGTGTTCTAATAGCCTTCACCGCCCGCCCACTGCGCGCCAACTTGAGAAGGAGCTCACTGTGACGATGACTGCAGACACTCCGGCAGCAGAAGTGTTGCACGCCGACCCCAACACTTCCGACGCCCTGATTAGCTCTGTCGACGTCAACTCGCCTGGGAGTGCGCCGACACCCGACGCGCCGACCTCTGAAACTTCCACCGCGGAGAAACCGAAGAAGGCAACGGCAAAGAAGGCGGCGAGCAAGAGGACCAAAACTCTCGAACTGACCCTTACTGTCACTGGTGCCGCGGACGGCGAATGGCACGCCGAGCTCAAGCAGGGCAGCGCCTACCTGGCCCGCAACGTTGCCGTCGCGGCCGCGGCCGTTTCCCGCGCGGCTAAGGAACTGCACCAGGATCTCTCCACCCCGATCGACGAGGTAATCGGGGAAGCGCGCTCCCAGCAGGCCGCCAGGGTCGCCGCACTCGAAGCCGAACTCGAAGCCGCCCGCAAGGTCCTCGCCAACTTGGACTGAGATCCTGGGCTGCTTCGCGGCATTCCCCGACCGCGCGGGAGCTCGCCCAAGCCTGGCCGAGGCAGAACTGAAAATCGTCGAGGATACCTGCGTATGACGGGTAATCCCGTGCTGGAAACTGCCAGACGACTGTTGGTGGGTGGGGGCACTTTCGTCCAAACCTACAACGCAACCTCGGTCGCGGACTTGTACCTGGCGGGCATCAACGCGTCAGTTCCGCACCTCACGGCCATCCAGCTAATGGCGACGGTGGGGGCTGACAGAACACTCGTCCAGTCGATGGAAGCAATTGCTCTACGCCTCAGCCGAGCCGCGCGGGCTGTAGACCACGTACTCGCGGCGCTTAGCAATGGCACCTCAACCAAGATGCAGCGCTCCGCCTGCGCGTCTGCCCGAACTCCACCGGCACCTCAACCGGCTGTGCGCCCAGTGGCTCGCCGAGGTCGGCCTCGAACCGCCACTCGACGAATCCCGCGCGGCCGGGTTGGCGGGGGGAAAGACGACCATCCACGCAGCACGGGCAGCGTTGCGGCGGTACAGGTCCGGCATTATTCCGAAGCCGATGCCACCTGGCCTGGCACCCAAAACGGTGCGCAACATCCACGCGATGATCCACCGCGCACTCGTCGACGCAGTTGCCTGGAAATACATCAACGACAACCCAGCAAGCAACGTCAAGCCGCCCAAACGCCCCCGAACGCGCCGGAAAGTGTGGAAGCCTGACCAGATTCAGGCCTTCCTCAACTCCATCCAGCACGACCGGTTCGCCGCGCTGTTCTTGCTGGAACTGACCACCGGGATCCGCCGAGGCCAGATTTGCGGACTCAGGTGGACGGCCGTAGACCTCGATGCCGCCGAGATCACCGTGCACGACAATCGCGTCGTCGTCGGCGGCCACGCGCGAGACAAGGAAGGTGGCAAAACAATGAACGCCGACCAGACGATCTCGATCGATCGGGCTACAGTGGCCGCTCTACGCGACTGGCGGGAAACCCAGAACCGCGAGCGAGTGTTCTTCGGCCACGACTACCACCCCGGCGACTATGTCTTCACCTTCGACGACGGCCGCCCACCGCACCCCGACTCCATCAGACAGCGCTTCAATCGTCTCGCAGCGGCCGCGGGACTCTCGCGGATCACCTTCCACGATCCGCGGCACTCCTACGCGACCGGTGCCCTCAAAGCCGGCATAAGCCCGAAGGTGATCAGCCAGCGGATCGGCCACGCCAATGTTGAATTCTTTCTGCAGACCTACGCCCATGTTCTGCGAAACGATCACCGAGACGCCGCCGAACCAGCGGCGGCATTCCTTGTCGGCAGCGGCTGGGGTCCGGCCGACGAAGGCAGCAGCTAGATGTCTACGCCCACTAATGTGGCCAAATGCGTGGCCATCGGGCATGAAAATGGCCCCCGGAGTCTCCTCCGAGGGCCATTTCCGCTGGTAGCGGGGACAGGATTCGAACCTGCGACCTCTGGGTTATGAGCCCAGCGAGCTACCGAGCTGCTCCACCCCGCGTTGGTAAACGCAAGGTTACCCAACACGTGGGAACCACACCAAATCGCCCGCTCGCGGGTTGGATTCGCCGACGTCGGCTGCGTTCGCGATCCAGGCGTCCGCTAGGCCAGACGATACGTATCGGCCAGTTCGCCGAACCCGGACAACTCGCGGCAGAACCGTTCCACAGCATGTGCTGACCGCCGGCGAAATCGGGGCGCGGGATCTCGGGCGTACTGTTTGCGCCGTGCGCATCGACGTGATGATGATTCCGCAACCGCTGGGCCAGATCGGTGACCTGGCGTGTCGGACCCAGGCCGCGGGGTTCTCCGGGGTGCTGTTCACCGAGACCGGCCGCACGGCCTATCTCAACGCCGCCGTCGCCTCGCAGGCCGCGCCCGGCCTTGAGCTGTCCACCGGGATCGCGTTGGCGTTTCCGCGGAGTCCCTTCGTCACGGCGGCCGCGGCGTGGGAGCTGCAGGAAGCAACCGGCGGGAAGTTCCGGCTCGGACTCGGCACCCAGGTGCGCAGGCACATCGTGCGGCGCTACGGTATGGCCTTCCACCGCCCCGGTCCGCGATTGCGCGACTACGTGCTCGCCGTGAAGGCCTGCTTCGCCGCCTTCCGAACGGGCACGCTTGATCACCACGGCGAGTTCTACGATCTCGACTTCATAACGCCGCAATGGAGCCCGGGGCCCATCGACGCACCCGATCCCAAGGTCGACATTGCCGCGGTAAATCCGTGGATGCTGCGGATGGCGGGCGAAGTGGCCGACGGGGTGCACATCCATCCGATTGGCGAACCCGGCTATCTCACCCGTCAAGTGCTGCCGAACATCGCCGAGGGGGCTGCGAAAGCGCGGCGCTCACCATCGGACATCGCGGTGATCGTGCCGGCGATGACAATCGTCGGCGACACCGACGAAGAACGCGAGAACGAACGCGAACTGGTGCGCGGCAGCTTGGCGTTCTACGGAAGCACACCCAACTACGCGTTCATCTGGGACGAGGCCGGGTTCGAGGGGACGACCGCGCGGATTCGGGAGAAGCAGAAGGCCGGGGACTTCACCGGCATGGCGGCCCAGATCACCGACGAGCACATCGCCGCGTTTGCCACCGAATCGACGTGGGACGCGTTGGCCGACGCGCTGACCAAGAAATTCGCCGGGATCGCAACGCGTCTCGTGCTGTACAACGCCATCGGCGATCGGGAGCGCTTCGAACGCTACGGCGAGGTCGCCCGTCGAATGCAGCGATAGGCACGCCGGCTCAGTCGACGAGCGCGCAGAATGCCAGGGATTGCGGCGTGTCCCGGTACATACACGGTCACTCGCGCGAGGAACCGCCGCCTAGTTGGCGTCGTTGAACTTGGTGATGGCGTCGTCGAGTCGCTGCAGCGCTGCCCCGTAGGCGGCGAAGTCACCCTTTTTCTGCGCGTCCCGCGCCGCGCCGATCGCAACCTGGATCTCCTGCAGCGCAGCGGCTTTCGCCGGCGATAAGGGGGCAGACCCGTCGGGCGCCGGAGGCACGGCCGTCGGCGGCGACTGCGGTTGAGGTCCACCGGGCGGCGGCGTTGGGTTCGCAGGGGGGGCCGGCGCTACACCGCCTTCGGCGGGCGCGATCCCGGTGGCCGTCGCACCGGCACCCGGCCCGAACAAGCCGGTGAGCGCATCCCGGACGGTGGGACCGTATCCGACCTTGTCGTTGTACATCATCGCCACGCGGATCAGCCGCGGGTACGAGGAGGCGGCGTCGCTGGCCCCCGGGGATGCATAGACGGGTTCGACGTACAGCAGGCCACCCTCTGCCACCGGAAGGGTAAGCAAGTTGCCCCACCTGATTCGGTTTTGATTGTCGCGGCCGATCACACCCAGATCCTGCGATACCGCGGTATCGGTGGTGATCGCGTTATTGGCCAGCTTGGGCCCGTTGACCTGGCCCGGGATGGTCAGCACCGTGATCTTGCCGTACGTCGCGGGGTCGGAACTGGCGCTGATGTAGGCGGCCAGATAGTCGCGCTTGAATCTGTTCATCGCGCTGGTCAGTTGGTACGACGCCGAATTGTCGTTCTTGGCAATGTTTTTCGCGACGATGTAATACGGCGGCTGATAGCTGCTGGCGGTCGGATTCGGATCCAGCGGCACGTCCCAGAAATCCGATGTGGAGAAGAACGTCACCGGGTCGTTGACGTGATATTTAGCCAGCAGCATGCGCTGCACCTTGAACAGGTCCTCGGGATAGCGCAGGTGGTCGGCTAGCTCCGGTGTGATGTCACTCTTGGGCTTGACCGTGCCGGGAAAGACCTGCATCCAAGCCTTGAGCACCGGATCCTGTTCGTCCTGCTGGTACAGCGTGACCGTTCCGTCGTAGGCGTCCACGGTGGCCTTCACCGAATTGCGGATATAGGAGACCTTCTTGTCCGGGACCAACCGGTTGAAAGCCACCTCGTTGGAATCCGCGGTCGCCGAGGACAGCGAGGTGAGTTCGGAGTACGGGTAATTGTCTAGCGTGGTGTAGCCGTCGATGATCCACACCAATCGCTTGTCGACGATCGCGGGATACACAGCGCTGTCCGTTGTCAGCCACGGCGCCACCGCCTCCACCCGCTGCGCGGGATCGCGGTTGAACAAGATCTTGCTGTTGGAGCCAATAACGCTGGAGAACAAGAAGTTTCGCTCGGCGAACTTCGCAGCGAACACACTCCGCGCCAACCAACCACCAAGCGCGACTCCACCGCTCCCGGCGTAGGTGTATCTCTTGGTGTCGACGTTGGTCTCGTAGTCGTATTCGCGGTCGTCGCCGTTCTTTCCGACGATCGCATAGTCGGCGGACGTGTCGGAGATCACCGGGCCGAAGTAGATCCGCGGCTGATCCAGCTGCGCCGGCCCGTCGGACACCACAGTGCCGTTGGCGCCAACGACGTTGACCAGGAACTCGGGGTATCCGCCGTTTTGATTCGGGTCGTTGGCGATGCCACGCACCGTGTTGGCCGGTGATGCGATGAATCCGTTTCCGTGCGTGTACACGGTGTGCCGGTTGATCCAGTCACGTTGGTTGTCGATCAACCGGTCCGGGTTGAGCTCACGTGCCGCGACGACGTAGTCACGCAGGTTTCCGTTGCGGTCGACGTAGCGGTCGATCGACAGCTGGTCGGGGAAGTAGTAGAAGTTTTTGCCCTGCTGGAACTGGGTGAATGCCGGGCTGACGATCGTCGGGTCGAGTAGCCGGATGTTCGAGGTGGTCGCGCGGTCGGCGGCAACCTGCTGCGCGGTTGCCGGGCTATCGCCGCTGTAGTTGCGGTAGGTCACCACGTCAGACGTCAGGCCATATGCTTGCCGAGTCGCAATGATACTTCGGCTGATGTATTCGCTTTCCTTTTGCGCGGCGTTGGGTTTGACACTGATCTGCTCGACGATCAACGGCCAGCCGGCGCCCACAATCAGCGACGACAGCAGCAACAAGACCAAGCCGATGGCCGGAATCCGCAAGTCCCGCAGGACGATCGCGGAGAACACCGCGACCGCGCAAATCAGTGCGATCGCCATCAGAATAAGCTTGGCCGGCAGTACCGCGTTGATATCGGTGTACCCGGCTCCAGTGAACGGCTTACCGGTACGCGTGTGCGACAGCAGCTCAAATCGATCCAGCCAATAGGCAAGTGCCTTGAGTAGCACCAGCACACCAACCAGGCTGACCAACTGGACACGCGCCGAGCGGCCCATTACGCCGGTGCGTCCAGACAGACGAATGCCGCCGAAGATGTAGTGGGCTACCAGGTTCGCCACGAACGCCAGAAATACCGAGACGAACAGGTAGCTCAGTATCAGTCGGTAGAACGGCAATTCAAACGCGTAGAAGCCAAGATCCCGGCCGAACTGCGGGTCCCTGACCCCGAAGTCGCCGCCGTGCAGGAACAGCTGGATGCGAACCCAGTAGCTCTGCGCGACGATGCCGGCCAGCAAGCCGATCGCCGCGGGGATTCCAATGCCCACTAGCCGCAGCCGTGTCAGCACGACAGCGCGATACCGTGCGACCGGATCGCTGTCGCTATTCGGGACGAAGACCGGGCGGGCGCGGTAGGCCAGGGCGAGCCCGGCGAACACGATGCCGCCGACCACCAACCCAGCAACCAGGAACACCACAATGCGGGTAACCAGCACGGTGGTGAACACCGAGCGGTAGCCCAGCTCACCGAACCACAGCCAGTCGACGTATGCGTCGATCAACCGCGGACCGGCGAGTAGCAGCACGATCACGCCCAGCGCGATCATGATCAGAATCCGGCTACGCCGTGTCAGCTTCGGCATCCTTGCGGCGGGCCGCATTCCCACTACTACGCTCCCTGCTCTTCCTGGCCGATTGAGATCTCCTAGACGGTCACAACTCTACGCACCGCACCTCAGACCGCTCCGCGGTCTGCATCGTCGGCGGGCTGTGCCCGATTGCCCGATTGCCGGACTAGCAACTCGGCGTCGGCGCGCCCGACGTCATTGCGTGCAACGCGTCCACCGCTTGACTGAGCGTCTCAACCTTTACCAACCGCAGGCCCGGCGGGTTGTCGGAGGTCGCCTCGTAGCAGTTCTTCGCGGGCACCAGGAACACCGTCGCACCCGCAGACCGCGCGGCCTCCATCTTGTGCGTGATGCCGCCGATCGGGCCCACCTTGCCATCGACCGAGATCGTGCCGGTGCCCGCGACGAACGTGGACCCGACCAGGTCGCCGGTGGTGAGCTTGTCAATAACCGCCAGACTGAACATCAGGCCGGCCGAAGGCCCGCCCACATTGGCGAGGTGGAAGTCCACGACGAACGGCGCCCACGGCGCATCAAGCACCGCGACACCCATGAAGCCGTAGTCGCGATCCTTGTTTGTGCCCAGCGTGATCTCCGCAACGCCCGCCGGCTCGTTCTTGCGACGAAAGTCGATCGTCACCACCTGTCCGGGCTTGGTGTTCTTCAGCAATGCGGTGAACTGCTCGACATTGGCCACCGCAGTGCCGTTGACCGCGTCGATGGCATCGCCCGACTTCAGCTTGCCCATCGACGGACCGGGATCGCTAACCGTCGCGACGGTGACTGCACGCGGATATTTGAGATATCCGAGGGCGGCGTATTCGGCGCTGTCCTCGGAATCCTTGAAATCAGCGCTATTGGACTTGTCGATTTCCTCCCGCGACTTGCCCGGAGGGTAGACGAGATCACGCGGCACCAGCTGCTCTTGGCCCGACAACCACAGGGTCAAGGCTTCACCCAGGGTCAGACCGTCGCGCTGGGACACCGTCGTCATGTTGAGGTGGCCCGACGTCGGGTGCGTTTGGGTTCCCACGATCTGGACTACCTGCTTGCCGTCCACCTCGCCGAGCGTGTTGAACGTCGGGCCGGGTCCCAATGACACGAACGGCACGGTCACCACGGCGAGCGACACACCGAACACCACGATCGGCACCAGCGCGACCAGCAAGGTCAAAATCCGCCTGTTCACGCCGCATACACTAGACGGAGCTGGCCGGAGCTGGTTCAGCTGCGAGCGTGACCGCAGATGACGCTATCTGTTCCCGCGGTGAGTACCGTTGAGGTCATGGGTGACGTGCCTTTCGGCTTCTCCTCCGGAGACGACTCCGAGCGCGACAAGCGCGGGAAGAACGATCCCGATTCCGGATCGGGCGCCAATCCGCTGGGTGCGTTCGGCATCAGCGGAGACTTCGACATGGCCGACCTGGGGCAAATCTTCACCCGGCTGGGTGAGATGTTCGGCGGCGTCGGCACGGCGATGGCCTCGGGCAAGAGTTCGGGTCCGGTGAACTACGACCTGGCCCGACAAGTCGCGTCGAGTTCGATCGGGTTCATCGCGCCCATCCCGGCATCGACGAACACGGCGATCACCGATGCGGTGCACCTGGCCGACACCTGGCTCAACGGGGCAACTTCGCTGCCCGCTGGCGCCACGAGCGCGGTGGGCTGGAGCCCGACCGACTGGGTCGACAACACCTTGCAGACCTGGAAGCGGCTGTGCGATCCCATGGCCCAGCAGATCTCGACGGTGTGGGCGTCGTCGCTGCCGGAAGAGGCCAAGAGCGTGGCCGGCCCGCTGCTGTCGATAATGTCGCAGATGGGCGGCATAGCGTTTGGATCGCAACTGGGCCAGGCGCTGGGCCGGCTGTCCCGCGAGGTGCTGACGTCCACCGACATCGGTCTTCCGCTGGGTCCCAAAGGGGTGGCGGCGATATTGCCCAACGCCGTCGAATCTTTTGCCGCCGGACTTGAGCAGCCCCGCAGCGAGATCCTGACGTTCCTGGCCGCCCGTGAGGCCGCGCATCACCGGCTGTTCAGCCACGTTCCGTGGCTGGCCAGTCAACTGCTCGGCGCCGTCGAGGCCTATGCGATGGGCATGAAGATCGACATGACCGGGATCGAGGAGCTGGCCCGCGATTTTAATCCGACGTCGATGGCCGATCCCGCTGCCATGGAACAACTGCTGAGCCAGGGAGTCTTCGAGCCCAAGGCGACGCCAGCCCAGACGCAGGCATTGGAACGGCTCGAGACACTGCTCGCCCTAATCGAGGGCTGGGTGCAGACCGTGGTAACTGCCGCGCTGGGCGAGCGAATTCCTGGTGAGGCAGCGCTCAGCGAGACGCTGCGCCGACGCCGGGCCAGCGGCGGCCCCGCCGAACAGACGTTCGCGACGCTGGTCGGGCTGGAGCTGCGGCCACGCAAACTGCGGGAGGCCGGCGCGCTGTGGCAGCGCCTCACGCAAGCCGCCGGCATGGACGCCCGCGACGCCGTTTGGCAGCACCCGGACCTGCTGCCCGCCGCCGACGATCTCGACGACCCGGCCGCCTTCATCGACCGCATCATCGGCGGCGACACCAGCGGCATCGACGAAGCGATCGCCGAACTCGAGCGGGACCAAGACGCCCGCGGAATCAACGAGCCCGGCCACGACGGCGGTGCTGTGGATAACTGAGCGGTGTGCCTGCTCGCGGCATGGCACAGTCTCAGGTCATGCGGCAGGCCGCGCCTTCTCTGTATTCGTTGAACCCGGCGATGCCGGTGCTGCTGCGGCCCGACGGTGCCGTGCAGGTGGGCTGGGATCCCCGCCGGGCCGTGCTGGTCCGTCCACCGCACGGACTGACCGCGACGGGCTTGGCCGCACTGCTGCAGTCCATGCGATCACCGGTGCCGATAGCCGAGTTGCAGCGCCAAGCCGAGGACCGCGGGTTGGTGGACGGTGACAACCTGGCGAACCTCGTCGCGCAATTGGTTGGCGCCGGTGTGGCGACCCGCGGACACCGGGATTCCCGGCGTCGGGCGCCGTCCATCCGGGTGCACGGTCGCGGGCCGCTGTCAGATTTGCTCGTGCAAGCGCTGCGCTGCTCGGGTGCCCGGATCAAGCACAGCAGCCAACCGCACGCGGCGGTGACTCCCGGCGCCGCGGATCTGGTGGTGCTGTCGGACAATCTGGTGGCCGATCCGCATATGGTGCGCGATCTGCACAGTGCGGGCGTTCCACATCTTGCCGTTCGAGTTCGCGACGGCACCGGGCTGGTCGGACCCCTGGTGATCCCCGGAGTGACCAGCTGCCTGGGTTGCGCGGACCTGCACCGCAGCGACCGCGATGCCGCGTGGCCGGCTATCGCCGCCCAACTGCGGGACACCGTCGGGGTGGCGGACCGGGCCACCCTGCTGGCGACCGCGGCGCTGGCGCTCAGCCAGGTGAACCGTGTGATCGCCGCGGTGCGTGGCCAGGATATGGCCCCGGATCCGCCGTCAGCGCTGAATGCCACCTTGGAGTTCGATCTCAACGCTGGCTCCATAGCGGCCCGTCAATGGACCCGGCATCCGCTGTGTCCGTGTTGACGCCGATCGGGCAACCCGATCTAGCCCAGTCGTCCCTGCTCCGGCACGTTCGTCGAGATCGACGCATAGGCTCTGGCCAACGCGTCGAGCACCCCCTCTGTCAAGGTGCGCTCATTGCGGTGCTTGTCCAGCGTTTCGATGATCGCTCGGAACAGGGCGTCGGCGGCGTCGTGCTGCGTTGATTTTGCTGACATGGTCTCTTGCGGTCCACCCTCCGGACATGGGTTTCCAATCCATCGCACCATCGCGACCAGCACGAGACTACATATGAGATGCACGCTTCGATGGCGTGACTGAACGACCACCACCCGTGTCCGCTGTCGGACCCGGCGATTCCGGCTGCACAAGTTGGACTTCGCGTTTGCGCTGCTCAGCCCCCACTATTCGGCTCGGGGCGAGCTGAACCGTGCGCCATGCACACGGTTGTTGCCAGTTCAACACGCCGACCGGACAACCGTCGTGGATGATGGGAGTGTGTCAGACATCAAACGTGGCCGCGTCGCGCGCAATGCGAAGCTGGCCAGCATCCCGGTCGGCTTCGCCGGTCGGGCGGCGCTTGGCTTCGGCAAGCGACTGACCGGCAAGTCGAAAGACGAGGTCACCGCTGAGCTGATGGAGAAGGCCGCCAATCAGCTGTTCACCGTCCTCGGCGAGCTCAAGGGCGGGGCGATGAAGGTCGGCCAGGCGTTGTCGGTGATGGAGGCCGCCATTCCTGCTCAGTTCGGTGAGCCCTACCGGGAAGCGCTGACCAAGCTGCAGAAGGACGCCCCACCGCTGCCCGCCACCAAGGTGCACCGGGTTCTCGATGGACAGCTGGGCACCAAATGGCGGGAACGGTTCAGCGCGTTCGATGACACCCCGGTGGCGTCCGCCAGCATCGGCCAGGTGCACAAAGCGATCTGGTCCGACGGCCGCGAGGTCGCCGTCAAGATCCAATATCCCGGCGCCGACGAGGCGCTGCGCGCGGACCTCAAGACCATGCAGCGAATGGTTGGCGTGCTCAAACAGCTCTCACCGGGCGCCGACGTCCAGGGCGTGGTCGATGAACTGGTGGCACGCACTGAGATGGAACTCGACTACCGGTTGGAGGCCGACAACCAGCGCGCTTTCGCCAAGGGCTATCACGGCCACCCACGCTTCGTGGTGCCTCACGTCGTAGCGAGCGCTCCGAAGGTGGTGATCCAGGAATGGATCGATGGCGTGCCGATGGCAGAGATCATCCGTAATGGGACCACCGAGCAGCGTGACCTGATGGGTACGCTGCTCACCGAACTCACCTTCGACGCACCTCGCCGTCTGCAGTTGCTGCACGGCGATGCCCATCCCGGGAATTTCATGCTGCTGCCGGACGGCAGGATGGGCGTCATCGACTTCGGCGCCGTGGCGCCGATGCCCGGCGGATTCCCCGTGGAGCTCGGGATGACGATTCGACTGGCCCGCGAGAAGAACTATGACCTGCTGTTGCCAACCATGGAGAAGGCCGGGTTCATCCAACGAGGACAACAGGTGTCGGTTCGCGAGATCGACGAGATGCTGCGCCAGTACGTCGAGCCCGTCGAGGTCGAGGTCTTCCACTACACCCGCAAGTGGCTGCAACGAATGACCGTGAGCCAGATCGACCGGTCGGTGGCGCAGATCAGGACTGCGCGGCAAATGGACCTGCCGGCCAAGTTGGCGATGCCGATGCGGGTCATCGCGTCGGTGGGCGCGATCCTTTGCCAGCTGGACGCGCATGTGCCGATCAGGGCACTCACGCAGGAGCTGGTCCCCGGTTTCGCCGAGCCAGACGCCATCGTCGTCTAGGCGGCGACGACGTCCTTGCGCGGACGTCCGCGGGGACGCTTGTGACTCACGATCGAGCCTCGGTCGAATATCTCACCGCCCCATACCCCCCAGGGTTCGGCCCGTTCCAGTGCCGCTGCCAAACACTGCCGTCTGATCGGGCAGCTCGCACAGAGCGTCTTAGCGACTTCAAGATCGGCTGGGGTATCGGCGAACCACAGATCGGGTTCACCGGCGTGACATGGCAACTCCGCCAGCGTCTGTCTGGGGACTGTCAGTGCCGACACGTCCTGTTTCACCTGCTTCCTGGTCTGGTGACTGTCCTTCGAAAGTGATCCGGACCAGGTTGGGAAGCTGCTGACCCAAAAACTGTGGCCACGGATCCTGTGACTTCGGGTCCGTGGCCATCGGGCGAAAACCGGGCTGATTACGTAGCGCTTACGTATGGCCCCGATCCACGGACTCGTTAGTCGCAGCGGCGACACGGTGCTTGCCCGTCGCCGCCGGTGCGGCGGTACGGACGCTCTGGGGGGTTCCCGCGGTCGGCACCGCGGCAGCCACGCCTGCACCGAATGCGGTGTTGTCGATCATCGTGGCCACCCTCCTCTCCTATCGCTCGTACGCCAGCCGTCAATGCCATCTCGGGCCAGCAGCAGGTTTCGAGGTTAACTGGAAGCGGCCAGTGGTGGCAACCGATTTTCTGACCTGCGGGTTTGCCTCACACGGACGGTCACGTACGACCGCGAACCAGCTCCAGGACATCCGGCCCGTACTGTTCCAGCTTTCGTGCACCGATACCCGGAATCGCGATCAGCGCCGCGTCGTCGGCAGGTAGCAGCTCGGCGATCGCGATCAGCGTGTTGTCGGAGAACACGACATACGCGGGCACATTCTGTTCTTTAGCGGTGCTGAGCCGCCAGGACTTGAGCTGCAACAACAACTCTTCGTCGACGTCGGCGGCACACGTTTCGCACCGCCGCAGCATGACGGCCGCCGGCGTGTTCAGCTCGTTGTTGCAGAGCCGGCAGCGGGGTGCGGCACCCCGGTTTCGACGGGACTTGCTCGGCGCCGGATCGGCACGCGTCTGCGGCGCAATACCGTTGAGGAACCGCGACGGCTTGCGGCTCTGGCGCCCACCCGAGGCCCGCGATAGTGCCCAGCTGAGCGCCAAATTGACTCGGGCCCTGGTGATTCCGACGTACAGCAGCCGCCGCTCTTCCTCGACGGGCTCACTGTCGGGGCCGTGTGTCAGGGCGTGCGAGATGGGCAGCGTGCCATCGGCCAATCCGACCAGGAACACCGCGTCCCATTCGAGTCCCTTCGCGGCGTGCAGTGAGGCCAGCGTGACGCCCTGCACCACCGGTGGGTGTCGCGCTTCGGCCCGCGTCCGCAGTTCGGCTAGCAGGCCGGGAAGCTGCAGCGCAGGACGCTGCGCGACCTCGTCGTCGACCAGATCAGCCAGCGCGGTGAGCGCCTCCCAGCGCTCCCTGGCGCGGGTGCCGACCGGCGGCTCCGCCGTCAGCCCCAGTGGTTCCAATACCGCGCGAACGACGTCGGACAACGCGCCTTCGGTACTTCGGGCTGACGCACGCTGTAGGGCAAGCAATGCCTGTTTGATCTCCTGACGGTTGAAAAACCCCTCGCCGCCGCGGACCTGGTATGCGATACCCGCCTCGGTCAATGCCTCCTCGTAGACCTCTGACTGCGCATTGACCCGGTAGAGAATGGCGATCTCGGAGGGCGCAGTGCCCGATGCGATCAACCGAGCAATCGACGCCGCCACCGCGGCTGCCTCGGCAGGTTCGTCGGAATGCTCGTGGAACGACGGGACCGGACCCGGCTCACGCTGGCCGGACAGCTGCAGCTTGCTGCCCGCGACGCGGCCCCGAGCGGTGGCGATCACCCGGTTGGCCAATGACACCACCTGCGGAGTGGATCGGTAATCGCGCTCCAGGCGCACCACCGCAGCGTCCGGGAACCGCCGCGAAAAGTCGAGCAGGAAGCGAGGCGAAGCCCCGGTAAAGGAGTAGATGGTCTGATTGGCGTCGCCGACGACGGTCAGGTCGTCCCGATCACCCAACCAGGCCGAGAGCACCCGCTGCTGCAGCGGGGTGACGTCCTGGTACTCGTCGACGACGAAACAGCGGTACCGGTCCCGGAATTCCTCGGCCACAGCAAAGTCGTTTTCGATCGCGGCCGCGGTATGCAGCAACAGGTCATCGAAGTCAAGCAGGGTAACGCCGTCGCCGCGGGCCTTGAGAGCCTCGTATTCGGAGTAGACGGCCGCGATTTGCGCGGCGTCCAACGGGGTGTCTCGGTGCGCTGCCGACACAGCGGTTACGTACTGCTCCGGGCTGATCAGCGACGCCTTAGCCCACTCGATCTCGCCAGCCAGGTCGCGCACGTCATCGGTGCTGGCATGCAGCCTGGCGCGGTTGGCCGCGCGGGCCACGACGGCGAACTTGCTATCCAGCAGCTGCCAGCCGGTGTCGGCGATCACGCGCGGCCAGAAGTACCGCAGCTGGCGATGCGCGGCCGCGTGAAAGGTCAGCGCCTGGACAGCGCCAACTCCAGAGCCGGTCCGTGCGGCGGCATCGAGCGCCCGCAACCGGGCGCGCATCTCCCCCGCCGCACGCTGGGTGAACGTCACCGCCAGCACCTGCCCGGCAGCGATATGACCGCCCGCGACCAGTGCGGCGATCCGGTGAGTGATGGTGCGGGTCTTACCAGTTCCGGCGCCGGCGAGCACACAGACCGGTCCGCGTGGAGCCAGCACGGCTTGGCGCTGCTCGTCGTCCAGCCCGGCGATCAATGGGTCTGTGACCATCGACATGGCGTCTATCTTGGCAGCGGCGGGTGACAAAACGGGTGTGTCGCCACGCCGTTTCGCATAGGGCCGTCGCGCGGAATGCATCGTCGCTGGGCTACGTTAACCGGCTATGACTAACCCTGCGCTCACCATTTACACAACTTCATGGTGTGGCTACTGCCTTCGGCTCAAGACCGCGCTCAAGGCCAACCGAATCTCCTACGACGAGGTCGACATCGAACACAACCCTGCGGCCGCCGAGTTCGTCGGCTCGGTCAACGGCGGCAACAGAACCGTCCCAACGGTGAAGTTCGCCGACGGGTCGACGCTGACGAACCCAAGCGCGGGCGAGGTCGAAGCGAAGCTGGCAAAGATCGCCGGCTAGCCAAGTCCGGATTTGTTCCGGCAGGCGGTGCCGACCCGGCCAGCCACCCGCCAAGCTCGTGCGCAGCAAACGGTTTGGTCGCCCCCGGCATAAGGGCAATGGCGCGGTGAATCCGCAGGTAACAGACGCCAAACCGACAGCGGACGGCCTGGGGAATGGCTTATCAACGATGAGGCCAAGCAGCTCCACCCACAAGAGCGTGAACTCTCCCGCGAGCTGGCTCACGTGGCGACCGGCGGTGATTCGCACCATCGTCACCGGCACGGGCAGGTCCACCGTCATCGTGTGCTGTGCGGTGGCGGCGATCGCGGCGTGCTCACATCGCAGCGCACCAGCCACGACGAGCCCCCCGGTCGCAGCGGGTATCGATTCGTTGCTGGTCAGCGTCGAAGATGTGCGGCGCATCGCCAATTTCGAATACCTCACGCCGCATGCACACGCGGATCTGCGGAAGCCGTCCCAGGGAGATGTGGACGCTCCGGGTCCGTGCCGAGCGGTGGGAAACAGCGACCTGACCTTCGGCAACGGCTGGTCGGAGTTCCGCAGTGTGGGCTATGGCGGCGCGACCGACGACCTAGAGCCGGGCGGGGTCGCCATGATCGACGAAGTCAGTCAAGCGGTTGCCGTGTACCCGAACTCGAGCACGACGCGCGGCGTGCTTCATCAACTGCTGTCGTATGTGACAGCGTGCACTGCCCTGCATGACACCAACTACGATTTCGCCTTGGACGAGCCGGATCACTCCACCCTAAGACTCAGCTCCCAGGGGTGGAGCCACCTGTATCGTGCGAAATCTGCGGTGTTGATATCCGTAGGCGTGTTGGGTCTTGAGCCGGCAGATCGGATCGCGAATACCATCCTTCAGACGATCACCGACCGGATCGACTAGGACTCACGCGACTTCAGGCCGGATCAGTCGCACATTGCCCACGATTCGATGATCACGCGGGCGATCGAGATCGACCCGGGCAGTAGCAGTTTCGAGTCCGACGCGCTCGTCCAATCGCCGGCTTCAAGCGCGCCACGCACCTCATCGCGGGTGAACCACGCGGCTTCGGCGATCTCGCCGTCGCTGAACGAGAAGTCCTGATCCGGGTCACCTAAGGCGTGGAAGCCGACCATTAGCGAGCGCGGGAACGGCCACGGCTGACTGCCCAGATAGCGCACATCGCGAACGGTCAGTCCGATTTCCTCGCGGATCTCCCGGGCGACGCAGACTTCGAACGACTCTCCGGCCTCGACGAAGCCGGCCAACAGCGAGAACATTCGTTCGGGCCACACCGCCTGGCGAGCCAACACGGCACGATCACCGCCGTCGTGAACCAGGCAAATCACCGCGGGGTCGATACGCGGGAACTCCTCATGCCCGGTTATCGGGTTGACTCGTGACCAACCGCCCCTGGCCGGTTTCGTCGGTGTGCCGTCCAGCGCGCTGAATCGGGAACTGTCATGCCAGTTCAGCAGTGCCGTTGCCGACGACACCAACTGGCTGCTGGTGTCGTCCATGATCCGGCCGAGCCTACGAAGGTCCACCACCTCGGCTTGCACGTCAGGATCATCGGACGGCGGCGCCAGCGCTCCCCGGATCGCCCAGACGTGGCGATCGCCCTCG
Organism: Mycobacterium decipiens; assembly: GCF_963853665.1. NCBI lineage: Bacteria > Bacillati > Actinomycetota > Actinomycetes > Mycobacteriales > Mycobacteriaceae > Mycobacterium > Mycobacterium decipiens. The sequence continues at coordinate 1,304,996 of NZ_OY970459.1, read as the reverse complement.
ATGCGACCCAGGAATACCGCCTCCGGCGGTGGCTTGTCGGCCAGCTCGACAGCCGCGCCAAGCAGCACCCGACCGTTGGCGATCAGCACCCGATTGCGGAAATCCACCCGCAGCAATGCCGCATCCGGCCATCCCGCGGCGGCCGCCTCCACATCGGTCCTCAGCTGGTCGGCCCGGTCGGCGCCAACGCGCGACATCAGCGGAACGCTGCGCAGCTGGAAATCCACGCTAAGGCCCCCGGCTCCGACCCTTTGCGCCCGGCTCCGCCGCGCTTGCGATCGCCACAGGGTCCAACACGTGCCGACCCGCTGCGCCCCGCTCCGCCGCGCTTGCGATCGCCACAGGGTCCAACACGTGCCGACCCGCTGCGCCCGGCTCCGCCGCGCTTGCGATCGCCACAGGGTCCAACACGTGCCGACCCGCTGCGCCCGGCTCCGCCGCGCTTGCGATCGCCACAGGGTCCAACACGTGCCGACCCGCTGCGCCCGGCTCCGCCGCGCTTGCGATCGCCACTAGTGCCCCGCCTGGCGGATGTAGAGCAGCCGGTCGTTGGCCTCGATGGCGTCCACCTCCGGCGCCCCGATGCGCAGCAGCTGGCCGTCGCGTACCACGCCGAGCACAATGTCGCGCAGATGCCGCGGAGACCCGCCCACCTCGGCCTGCTCAACCTCACGCTCGGCAACGGCTAGCCCGGCTTCCGGAGTCAGCAGATCCTCAATCATCTCCACGACGCTGGGCGTCGTGGTGGCGATACCCAGCAGCCGTCCGGCGGTCTCGGAGGAGACCACCACGGTGTCCGCACCCGATTGCTGCAACAGGTGCTGGTTCTCGGCCTCACGGATGGACGCGACGATCTTGGCCTTCGGTGCGATCTCGCGCGCCGTCAAGGTAACCAGCACGGCGGTGTCGTCACGACTGGCGGCGACGATGATCGATGCCGCGTGCTGAGCGCCGGCCAGCCGCAGCACATCGGACTTGGTGGCGTCACCGTGCACGGTGACCAGACCGGCTGCCGCGGCACGTTCGAGGACGCCCGGATTGGTGTCGACAACGACAATCTCACCCGGGACTGCCTCGTCACTGACCATCGCGGCGACCGCTGTTTTGCCCTTGGTGCCGTAGCCGATCACGACGGTATGGTTACGCACTCTGCTCCTCCAACGCTGGATCTTCAGGGCCTGACGGGACGTTTCCGTGAGGACTTCAAGCGTCGTCCCGACCAACAAGATCAGGAATGCGATCCGCAGCGGTGTGATGATGAAGATGTTGATCGCTCGCGCGAATTCGGAAATGGGCGTGATGTCGCCGTAACCGGTCGTCGATAGCGTCACCGCCGCGTAGTACAGGCAATCCAGAAACGTCAGGCGATCGCCTTGCGCGTCGAGGTATCCGTCGCGATCGACGTAGACAGTCCCGGCGGTGAGGAGCAACGCCGCCACGGCGATGGCCACCCGACGCGAAATCACTCGAGCTGGACTGGTCCGCCCCTGGGGAATGCGCACCACGCCGACGAGCGCGTAACTGGGCAGGGCGGTCAGCTTCTCGTCGAGCCCCCCAGCCGCCGCCAGCTACCTTTTGCCACGGAGATCCGTCATTGGCCAACCCCAATGCATGCCAAACGCACGACACAAATGGTAACCACGTCAGGCGTCCGACCGCCGACCGGCGCAGTCAGCCAGTAGCGCGGCCAGCTCGCCGGGATCGGGCAACTCGGCCGGAACGACCGTGACTCCGCTGCGAACGTAAAAGAACGCGGTACGCACCATCGACTCCGGGCATCCGCGCAGAGCGGCCCACGCCAGTCGGTACACCGCGAGCTGGACAGCGGCCTGCTGCATAGCCTCCGGCCCGTGCGGCGGCTCGCCGGTCTTCCAGTCCATCACCGTGGCGCCGCCGTCGGGGTCGGCGAACACCGCGTCGATGCGGCCGCGCACCACCGTATCGCCGATCGGCATTTCGAACGGCACCTCGACCGCCACCGGGGTGCGAGCCGCCCACGGCGACGCTGCGAATGCCGTCTGCAACGCGGCCAACTCCTCGGGATCGCCCACCTCGCGGTCCGCTGCACCTGGCAGGTCACCCAGATCGAACAGCAGCTCAGCACCATAAAACTGCTGAACCCAGGCGTGAAATGCATTGCCCAGCGACGCTCGCGGGTCCGGACGTGTTGGCAGACGAAACGTCAACCGCTGTGGCGCACCTACCGGGTCGCGAACCAGCTCCACCAGGCCGCTGACCGACAACTGGCTTGGCAGACCGCGGGCCGGGGGTCCGCCGGTGGGTGGTACCCCCAGCGCCCCACGTGCGCGCTCAGCCAACAGCGCGTCGACATCGGCGGCCCAACCGTCGACGTCGGCGGTGGTTCCGGTCGAGTCGGCCGACATAGCCGCCGCCACCAGCGCCGCGCCCCGCTCGACGTCGTCGCGGCGTGCGGACAACGGATCAGCGGGCCAAACCGCTTCGACAGCGTTGTCACGCAATGGGTTTCGCTCACCGTCGGCTGGCGCCGGCGCCCACTGCTCCACGACCCCGCAGGGATCTCCGGTTACGGCCGAACGGTCGATGATGTCCTTGAGTTCGCACAGGAAATCCGACGGCCCGCGCGGCGTTACCCCGGTGGGACCCCAGTGGTGGCCGGATACCAGCAGAGTGTCCTCAGCGCGGGTGACGCCCACGTACAACAGTCGACGCTCCTCGTCGACGCGTCGTTGATCGAGCTGGCGACGATGCTCGGAGATTTTGTCCGACAACTGTTTTCGATCGCTGACAGCTGACACGTCCAGGACGGGGACGCCGAGCGCACCTGCCGAGGCGCGGTCGCCACGCAACAGCGGCGGTAGTTCGGCGGGGTCGGTGAGCCAGCTTCTCCGCGACACCGTCGACGGAAACGTTCCACGCGACAGGTGCGCCACCGCCACCACCTGCCACTCCAAGCCCTTGGCGGCATGCACGGTGAGCACCTGGACCCGGTCCCGGGCGACGGCCAATTCGGCAGGCGGCAAACCGTTCTCGACCGCCTCGGCGACGTCCAAGTAGGCCAGCAGACCCGCTGCCAACGTCTCGCTGGATGTAGCGCTTGCCCATTCCGCGTACCCGGCAACCACGTCGGTAAACGCGTCAAGGTGCTCGGTGCCGGTCCAGCCACCCGCGGCCGCCGCCAAGGCGCGGACCTCGCAATCGACGCCGACGACACGGCGCACCTCGGCCACCAGGTCGGGCAGGGAATGACCGAGGTGGCCGCGCAGCGCGGCCAGTTCGCCGGCCAGCGCGCCGATGCGCTCATATCCCGCCGCCGAATACCCGTTGGCGGGACCCGGGTCGCTGATGGCGTCGGCCAGACACGCGGTGTCGGCATCCGTACCGGCCGCCATCGCAATCGATTCGGGCGAGGACGATGCCTTTGACCGCGGTTCCCCAGTCAGGGCCCGTGCGCGCCGCCACAGCGCGGCGAGGTCCCGACCACCGAGCCGCCACCGTGGACCAGTCAGCACCCGCATCGCCGCCGCGCCGGCCGTCGGGTCGACAACCAGGCGCAGCATGGCCACCACGTCGGCAACCTCGGGGATGGACAGCAGGCCGGCCAGCCCGACAACTTCAACCGGGATTCCGCGGGCTCGCAAGGCATCGGCGATCGGTGCAGCGTCGGCATTGCGGCGCACCAGTACTGCGGCGGTGGGCGGGCTGACGCCGTCCGCTCGGGCCCGCTGGTAATGCACCTGCAGGTGGTCGGCGATCCACTCACATTCGGCCTGGGCATCGGGAAGCAACGCAGCGCGAACGGTCCCGGACGCGGCATCCGGGCGCGAGCGCAGCGCGCGTACGGCGACCGAGCGTCGGCGCGCCTCCGCCGATATGGCATTGGCCACATGCAGCGCTTGCGGCGGGTTGCGCCAGCTGGTCCGCAGCTCCAGGATCGGCGCGGGGCTGCCGTCCGATAGCGGGAAGTCGGTGGTGAACCGGGGCAGGTTCGTCGCCGAAGCGCCGCGCCACCCATAGATCGACTGAATCGGGTCACCAACGGCCGTAAGCGCCAACCCGTCATCCACGCCGCCGCCGAACAGCGACGACAACGCAACGCGCTGGGCGTGCCCGGTGTCCTGGTATTCGTCGAGCAACACCACCCGGTAGCGGTTGCGCAGCTCCTGGCCAACCTGGGGAAACGTCGCCGCCAACCGTGCGGCCGAGGCCATCTGCATGCCGAAGTCCATCACCTTGCCGGCGCGCATGCGCGCATGCAACGCGTCAAGCAACGGCACCAACCCGGCGCGTTCGGTCTGCGTCGCCAGCATCCGCAGCAGCCACTGGCTGGGGCCGCGATCACGTTGATAGCGACCCGCCGGCAAAACGTGCACCAGCGTTTCCAGCTCGCTGTGGGTATCGCCGAGCTGCCGGGTATCCACCAGGTGCTCAGCGAGCTGGCCCCACAACCGCAGCACGATCGAGGTGACCATCGCCGGGGTCTTGTCGGTGCACAGCTCGGCGTCGTAGTCGTTGACCACATCGAACGCCAGCTGCCAAAGCTCGGACTCGCTGAGCAACCGGGTGTCGGGCTCAATGGGCAACAGCAGGCCGTACTCACGCAGCAACGAGCCTGCGAACGCATGGTAGGTGCTGACCACCGGAGAGCCCACGGTTTCGCAGCCCGGCAAGTCATCGCAGGCCAGGCCGATGCCGGCCAACCGGGCCAGCCGGGACCGGACGCGGCGCAGCAGTTGGCCGGCGGCCTTACGGGTAAACGTCAATCCCAGCACCTGGTCGGGTTGTGCGTAGCCGTTGGCTATCAGCCAGACCACCCGCGCAGCCATCGTTTCGGTCTTGCCGGCACCGGCGCCCGCTATGACGACCAGCGGGCCCGGCGGCGCGGCGATTACCGCCGCCTGCTCGTCGGTGGGCGGGAAAAGTCCTAGCGCGCAAGCTAATTCAGCTGGGCTATAGCGCACCGGCGGCGCGGTCTGGGTCATGGTGCCGACCGCTCGGCGTGGGCCGGACAGCACGGTCGCAACGGGCAGTGGGTGCAACCGTCGTTGCGCCGAGCGATGTACTGCGGACCGGCTGTCGCCGCGGCCGCCTGCCGGACGCGGTTGCGCCATTCGTCGCGGGCGGCCGGTGTGAGTGGATCCTGCTCGCGTTCAGTAACTCCGGTGGCCCCGCTTTTCCCGACATAGACCAGCCGGGCACCGCCGGGCTCGTCCCCCGCCCCCGGGGGTGACATGCCTTCGGCCACCGCGAGCTGATACATCGCCAGCTGGGCGTGGCGCTGGGCATCGTCCTTGCTGACCGGTGTCTTGCCGGTTTTGATGTCGACGATCACCAGGCGACCGGCCGCATCGCGTTCCAGGCGATCCACCCGGCCGCGCATCCGGACCTTGCTGCCCGCAGCGCCACCGTCCCCGAGAATTCCGTCGATGTCGACCTCCACGCCGACCTCGGTCAGCTCGGATCGGGTCTGAGCTCGCCACTCGACGAACGCTTGGATCATCGCGCGGTGCCGGGCAAGCTCGTTGGCCGAATGCCACCGCGCATCGAAGGGCAGGTGCTCCCACGCCCGGTCCAGTTCGGCCAGCAGTTGCGATTCACTTTTGCCCGGTTCGGCGAACAACGCGTGCAACAGCGATCCGACGGTAGACCGCAGCTCGCGCGCGTTCGTTCCGCCGTGCCGTTCGGCCAGCCAGCGCAGTGGACAGTCGGTGAGTGTCTGCAGGGTCGACGGCGTCAAGGTGACGAGATCCTCGCCGTCGCACACCGGATCGCTCGTGCTGACCGGGATCAGGCCGTGCCACTCGACCGGGTCGGCGCCCGGCACGCCGGCCTTGGCCAACCGGGCCAATTGGGTTGCCGCACAATCGCGCGCGGCGTCGTCCACCGCGCCGGACGGTGCGCACACCACACCACGTAGCCGGCCCACCACCGCCGCCGCCGACAACACACGCGGCGCAGCGACCGGCTGCACCGCGCCGGATCCACCGTCGCCTTCGGCCCATTGAGCGATCTCGAAAAAGAACGCCGACGGCAGCACAGCATCCTGCCCGCCCGCATCGCTGTCGGTAGCCGTCACCAGCAATCGTCGCCGGGCCCGGCCCATCGCGGCCACCAGCAGCCGACGCTCCTCGGCCAGCAACGGCGCACGCATCGAGGCATCCGCGGTGACACCGTCGAGTTCGTCGAGCAGCCGCTGGGTGCCAAGCACACCGCCACGCGGAATCGTGTTGGGCCACAAGCCGTCTTGTAAACCGGCGATGGCCACCAGATCCCATTCATGTCCCAGCGCGGCATGCGCACTGAGGACCCTGACCTGTTCTGTTTGGGATACCGGCTCGGGTCGCCCACCCGGCAGCTGCAGCGCCGCGACGTGCTCGACAAGCCCGCGCAGGGACGCCCCCGACGTGCGCGACACATAGTGATCGGTGATGTCGAACAACTCGGTCACCGCTTCCAGATCCCGCGTGGCCTGGACAGCCGCCCGGCCACCGTGCTCTATGGCCGCCAGCCAGCGGCGTTGCAAACCCGACCGATGCCACGCAGCCCACAGCGTGTGCCGCGGATCCTGGCCCGCGCGATGACCTGAGCGGTGGCAGCGGCCGGCCGCGGCCAATACCGCACGCACTCGCCGCAGTGGACGCGACTGTGGCGCCGACAGCGGCGCGTCGCCGAGTAGCACCTCCACCAGCAGATCACCAAGCTTCCCCGGGACCTGATCCGGACGGGCACGCCGCAGAGTTCGGCGCAGCTGGCGAAGCGATACCGGGTCGACGCGACCGATCGGCCCGGTGAGAAGTATCAACGCCTGGTCGCCATCGAGCCCGCCGGCGGTCGCCTCGAGCACCGTGAGCAGCGCCCGCACCGCCGGTTCCTCGGACAACGGCCCGTCAGGTGAAGGTAAGGCCACCGGGACCCCGGCAGCAGCCAACGCCCGCGGCAACCGTGCGGCGGCCCGCGGCACCGACCTGACGATCACCGCCATCTGCGACCATGGCACCCCATCGATCAGGTGCGCACGTCGCAGTTCGTCGGCGATCATCGCCGCCTCCGCGTGCGCCGATGCGGCCAGGCGCACCGTCACCGACCCAACCTCGGTCCCGGTGCCCTCGATTCGCCGACCGACGCTTCGTCCGGGCAGCCGCCGCGCGATGCCGGTGACGGCCCGCGCCACCGCGGGCGCACAGCGATGCGAGACTGTCAATATCACCGACGGAAGGTCGTCGGCCAGCAAGCCGGTGGGCTCGCCACCCCGAAACCCGAACACCGCTTGGTTCGCATCGCCGGCCATCAGGGCCAGCTCGCTGCCCTCGGCGAGCACCCGGACCAAGCGGGCTGCCTGCGGGTCAAGTTGCTGGGCGTCGTCGACCAACAGGAGCCGGACCCTGGCTCGTTCGGCGGCCAGCAACTCAGGATCAACGGCGAAAGCCTCCAAAGCCGCCCCGACCAGCTCGGCCGCGCCCAGAGCCGGTGCCGTCGCCTGCGGCGCCCCCAACCCCACCGCACCCCGCAGCAACATCACCTGCTCGTACTGTCGGGCGAATTGGCCGGCGGCGGTCCATTCCGGACGGCCACAGCGACGGCCCAGCCGTTCCAACTCCTGCGGGTCCACGCCGCGTTCTGCGCAGCGCGCCAAGAAGTTTCGCAGCTCGGCGGCGAAACCGGCGGTACTCAGCGCGGGTTGTAGATACGCCGGCCACGTGGTCGCAGCGGCCGCTCCATCTTCCAGGTCCCCGGCAAGCAGTTCCCGAATGATGGCATCCTGCTCGGCGCTGGTTACCAGCCGCGGGAGGGCGTCGCCGGCACGCTCTGCGGCTTTCCGCACGACCGCATAGGCGTAGCCGTGCACCGTGCGTACCAACGGCTCGCGGACCGCCGCCCGGCAAGGGCCGGTGGTACGCGACCGCAGCAATGCCATTGTCAGGGCGTTGCGCGCCCGCTTGTCGATTCGTCCCGAACCGGTAAGCAGCAGAACCGATTCCGGATCGGCGCCGGCAGCGATGTGCGCGACCGCGGACTCGACGAGCAGTGTGCTCTTACCAGTCCCGGGGCCGCCCAGCACCCGCACCCGACCGCGTGCACCCGGCGCTAGGACCGCATGCGCTTCGACACCCCAGGTCTGTGACATAGCGGCATGACATCACGAGGGTCCGACAAGTGCGGCAGCCCGCTGGTGACGGCGAGGTGGCGCGGCCTTACCGCTGCCAGAAGACCGGTCCCGCCCACAGAACGGGACCATCGGCGGCGGGATCGATCAGCGTCACGGCAATGCGGGTTGCGGTGTCGAGATCGCGCACTTGGGCGGCAACGCTATCGCCGTCGTCCTGGCGCCGCGGATCACGCAACCATCGGTAGGCAGCAATGATTTGTTGCAATCGCTCGTCGGAAGTGGAACTCGTGCCACCGACCCGCGAGTCCGGGTGATAGTTGCGCAGTTGAGACCGGTAGGCGTGAGCGATCTCGGCCTGACTCGCAGCAGGCGAGACGCCAAGTATCCGGTATGGGTCAGTCATGGCACCGACACCGCGCCCTTTCACTCATCGGCGGGTGGTTTGCGGAAGCGGGCGCGCCTCGTCTCGGCGCGCCCACCTTCTGGCGGCATCACCTCCTCAGCGTGGCGTCAGTGAGTGAGCACTCGAGGTCGCTATGCGGTGATCTGTGTGCGCTCGCCGTCGTGGCTGATCTCGATGCGACGCGGCTTCGCCTTCTCGGCAACCGGAATAGTCAGCCGCAATACGCCGTCGTGGTAGCTCGCTTCAATCTTGTCGGTGTCGAGGGTTTCGCCCAGAAACAGCTGCCGACTAAAGACGCCGCGCGGCCGCTCCGCCGACACCATGTCGCGATCCTGATTGAGGTCTGGCCGTTCGGCGCGCACGGTGAGCACGTTGCGCTCGACGTCGATATCGAGTGAATCGGGCTTTACGCCCGGCAGATCGAATTCGACGATGAACTGCTCGTCCTCTCGCCAGGCATCCATCGGCATGACGGCCGGACGGGCTGCAGTGCCCAACACTTGCTGGGTCAGACGGTCGAGCTCACGGAACGGATCTGAACGCATCAACATCATGTTTCGCCTCCCATAGCGGTTGATAACTTATGTTGGCTTACATAGATTTCTATCTAGCACATGTGGTATGTTTGCGCAACTAGCAAGACCAGATTTCTCCAAACGAAGGGGAGACGCGCGTGACCGGCGACTCAACCTCTCGATCCGCGCGTGGCTTATACGGGATATCGGTGGCAGCCGAGCTCTCGGGAATCGGCCCGCAGACCTTGCGGCACTACGAGAAGTGGGGCCTGCTCAGCCCCTCACGTACCGACGGAGGGACCCGGCGCTACAGCGACGACGACCTCGAACGCCTCAATCGGATTTCCGAACTCGTCGAACAGGGTGTCAATCTCGCGGGTGTCGGCCGGATACTGGACCTGGAATGTCGCAATACTCAGCTGGAGGCCAACAACACCCAGTTGCAATCTGACAACGCCAAACTGAAGGCCGATCGAGGCCGTCCGGCAAGAAAACCGAAGCAGGCTAAAGGGGTGTCAATCATGGCGAATGTCGCAGGCGGCGGTCCACAGGACGAAGTACCTGAAGCCGACGCGGCGGACCAACAGCGTGCTGTCGATTTCGACGACGAAGCTGGGTTAGACACCACCTACCTGAGCGACGGTGCCGCCGATCGGGACGCCAACGAAGCCGACTTGGTCGACCAAGCCATCGTCGTTCCGGTCGCCGACGACGATCGGGAAACCGACCGGTAGTCACCGTCGCGCCACCCGCCTCGATTCGCCGGACGGCCGTGACGTGGCCTGCGACGCGACATCTAAGCCGTGACTGTGCTGGCATCATCGACGGGTGACCATCGACCTTTGCGTACACCGTTACGGCCCGTCCGGGCCGGTGCGGGTGCTGACCATCCACGGAGTGACCGAGCATGGGCAGGTCTGGCAGCGGCTAGCCCATCACTTGCCCGAAATATCCATCGCAGCACCCGATCTGCTGGGCCACGGTAGGTCACCATATGACGCACCGTGGACCATCGACGCCAACGTTTCGGCGCTGGCAGCGCTACTCGACAATCAGGCCGACGGTCCGGTCGTTGTCGTCGGGCACTCCTTCGGCGGGGCGGTGGCTTTGCAACTGGCCGCGGCTCGTCCGGATCAGATCGCAGCGCTGGTGCTGCTCGACCCGGCGGTCGCTCTCGATGGTTCGCGGGTGCGCGAACTGGTCGATGCCATGGTGGCCTTTCCCGACTACCTGAACCCAGCCGAGGCCCGCGCTGAGAAGGCGACGGGTGCTTGGGCGGATGTGGACCCGGCGGTGCTCGACGCCGAGCTCGACGAGCACCTCGTGGCATTGCCGAACGGGCGGTACGGCTGGCGCATCAGCCTGCCGGCAATGGTGTGTTACTGGAGCGAACTCGCCCGCGACATCGTGCTGCCGCCGGTTGGAACGGCGACCACGCTGGTTAGGGCGGTCCATGCTTCGCCGGCGTATGTCAGCGACCGACTCGTCGCGGCCCTAGAAGAACGCCTAGGAACCAATTTTGAGCTACTGGACTTCGACTGCGGGCACATGGTTCCCCAGGCCAAGCCAACCGAGGTCGCCGCGGTGATCCGCGGTCGACTGGGACCGCGCTAGCCATGGCACCGGTGACCGACGAACAGGTCGAGCTGGTGCGCGCGCTGGTTGCAGCCATCCCACCGGGCCGAGTGTCCACCTACGGCGACATCGCCTCTGCTGCAGGACTTTCCAGTCCGCGTATCGTCGGTTGGATCATGCGGACCGATTCCTCAGACCTGCCCTGGCACCGAGTGATCAGAGCATCTGGACGCCCGGCACTACACCTGGCCACCCGGCAGTTGGAGTTGTTGCGCGCGGAAGGTGTTCTCAGTGTGGACGGCAGAGTCGCGCTGAGCGAGGCGCGCTACGAGTTTCCGCTAGATTGAACAGGTTTAGAGCACTAGTCGCACTAGAGCTGCAGTGCGGGCCAGGCCGGGGAATGCCTCGGCGGTGGACCGTGGGTGTAATGCGTGCACCGCCAGACGGAACATCAACGCGCGCAGCAACATCTGTGGCCACTCCGGCAGCGCGCTCCACCGCTCGATGAGTCCGTCGTCCGCCTCGCCCCAGGACAGCGCGTCAACGACGGTCACCCCGGCCGCCCAGGATGCGGGGCGCCAGTAGGGCGTGATGTCGGTAATCCCGGGCGGGGCAGTGCCTGCGAAAAGCACTGTGCCGTAGAGATCTCCATGCACCAGTTGGTTTGGGCTTTTGGTCGGCTTACGCAACCCGGCAAGCTGATTGATCAGATCGATCGATCGCTGCGCTTCCGCTGTCTCGGGAGCGGTCCCCGCGCCCGGCGGGACCGACTGCAACGGCCGCTCCTCCCACGCAGCTCGATCCGCGGCGATGAATACGTCGACCTCCGCCCAAGGCGCCGTGGGCCCCTGGGTCAGGAATCGAGGGCGTTCCAGCTTTCCGGTGGCTTCATGCAGCCGCACCGCCGCTGACACGACTTCATCATGCCTGGGCTCCGGTGCGCCCGCGACGAATGTATCTGCCCGCCAACCAGAAACCACGTACCGGCCGTCGGTCGATCGGACGGGCCGAGCCAGGCGTACGCCGTCGACGAACAAGGTCTCCCGCACCCGGGCCGACCAGGTCGCGCGGGCATTGTCGGCCACCATCGACAACACAACTTCCCCGCATCGCCAGCCGCTATCCCAAGTGGGACCCAACGGGGCGGGATGCACACCCGTCAAACCGTACGCCGCCAGCACGTGCTCGGGCGGCGGCTCGACACTCACGCAGATCAGCCTAATGGGAATCGTTCGGCGTGCCGTTGAGGGGCTTGCGCCGTGCTGGCCCGCCACGTATCCAACCGACGCCGTCGCGACCACCGGGTCTTCCGCGTCCTTACCCGAAACATCCGATTGGGCTGTCGGGCTTAGTACATCACCATGTCGGGCTGCATCTGCTTAGCCCACGCCACGATGCCGCCCTGCAGGTGGACCGCGTCGGAGAAGCCGGCCTTCTTTACCGCGGCCAATGCCTCGGCCGAGCGCACGCCAGTCTTGCAGTAGAGCACGGCCGTGCGGTCCTGGGGCAGCCTGGCCAGACCCTCGCCCGAGTTGATCAACGATTTCGGAATCAGCTGGGCTCCGTCGATATGCACGATGTCCCACTCCACGGGATCGCGAACGTCGATCAGGGCCACCTTCCTGCCGGAGTCCAGCCACGCGCGCAACTCACGCGGCGTGATGGTGGAACCGCTGACCGCCTGGGCGGCATCGTCAGACGCCACCCCGCAGAACCGCTCGTAGTCGACCAGCTCGGTGATCTTGGGTGTCGACGGGTCCTTGCGGATCGTGATGGTGCGATAGCTCATCTCCAACGCGTCATACACCATCAACCGGCCGAGCAGTGTGTCACCGATCCCAGTGATCAGTTTGATGGCCTCGGTGCCCATCACCGACGCGATCGAGGCACAGATAATGCCCAGCACGCCACCCTCGGCACAGGAGGGCACCATGCCCGGCGGCGGCGGCTCGGGATACAAGTCGCGATAGTTGAGACCCAACCCGTCGGGAGCATCCTCCCAAAACACCGACACCTGGCCCTCGAAGCGGTATATCGACCCCCACACGTACGGCTTACCGGCTAGCACCGCGGCGTCGTTGACCAGATACCGGGTGCCGAAGTTGTCGGTGCCGTCCAGGATCAGGTCGTACTGCTTGAACAGCTCGACGGCGTTGCTCGGCTCGAGCCTGAACTCGTGCAATCGCACCTGGATCAACGGGTTGATCGCGACGATCGAGTCGCGCGCCGACTGGGCCTTGGAGCGCCCGACGTCGGCTACGCCATGGATGATCTGACGCTGCAGGTTCGACTCGTCCACAACATCGAAGTCGACGATGCCGATGGTGCCGACGCCAGCGGCGGCCAGATACAACAGCGTCGGCGCCCCGAGCCCGCCGGCGCCGATCACCAGCACTCGCGCGTTCTTCAGCCTCTTCTGCCCGTCGACACCCAGGTCAGGAATGATGAGATGGCGGCTGTAGCGAGCCACCTCTTCGCGGCTGAGCGCGGGTGCCGGCTCAACTAGTGGCGGCAACGATGTCGACACCGACCATCTCCTCGGTTATGTGTCGCGATTCAATTTCTGCTGCGCGTCGTCCACAACCATCACATCAGTTGCGTAGATCAACGGCAACGACCTGCAAGGACATCAACGCCCAGCCGGCCACCATTGTTTCCGGCCCGCCGGGGCAGGCCGGATTGCTCCGCTGCACGGCGCGCATCGTCGCCGGGGCTAGATCGGACTGCCCCGCTCCTCCGCACCCCGCTGCACGGCGCGCATCGTCGCCGGGGCTAGATCGGACTGCCCCGCTCCTCCGCACCCCGCTGCACGGCGCGCATCGTCGCCGGGGCTAGATCGGACTGCCCCGCTCCTCCGCACCCCGCTGCACGGCGCGCATCGTCGCCGGGGCTAGGGAATCGGGTACGGCCAGGGATTGAAGCGGCAGGTCTTTCCGTCCGGTTTGACAAAGTCAGGGTCAAACTTGGCCCCGTCGTCATTGGACGTGGAAAACGTCTGCTGCATCATCACCGGAGCCAGGCCGCCCTGGGTGTCACACGGTTCGTGGCGCAGGTAACCGATGGCATGGCCAACCTCGTGGTTGATCACATACTGGCGATAGGAACCGACGTCGCCTTCGAATGGCACGGCGCCGCGTACCCAACGCGCCTCGTTGATGAACACCCGCGATTGGCGGTCCAGACCCAACGATGGGTTGTAGCAGGACGTCTCGAGCCGGAATTCGTAGCCACACCCCCCTCGCACCGTCATCGGCGACACCAGCGAAATCCGGAAGTCAGGTTTTCCGCCGTCGATCCGCATGAACGCGAATTGAGGGTTGTGGGTCCAACCCTTGGGATTGGTCAACGTCTGATCGACCATCTGGGCGAACGCGTTGTCACCGCCGTACATCGTGGGGTCAAGACCGTTCTCGATCTCGACGGTGTAGGTGAACACCTTGGCGGTACCTTGACCGAATTGTGCCGTCGTGCCCGGAACGACACGCCAGGTCTTGTCACCCGCCTGGGTAAACGGACCGCCATCCGGCAGCGTCCCGGCCGGCAGATTGGCATCGAACGCGGCCAGGCCTCGAGGCGGCGCGTCCAGGATCGCGGTACCCACCACGCCGATCGCCGGCGCGTCACGGACGGTCTGGGCTGCCGCTGGCTTCGGCGCACTCGTTCCGGTCACCGTCTGGTACACCACCACCACGGTCAGCACCACCAGTACAGGCAGAGCGTAGGCGCGCCAGCCGTAGTTGGACACAAACCGCCCCAACCAGGTTTGTTTGCGCCATTGACGCTTCCGGTCACGCTGTGCCCGGACCCGTCCCTCGGTCGGGGCGAGCGGGTCGCGCAGGGCCCGCAGCGGTTCACGCCACTCGTCATGCAGCACGGGTACCCGACTCGTGCTGTGGACAGGCCACGGGTGCGTCATTTCCCCAGGATGGCACAGCTGCCCGTGGTCAGGACCCCTGGCGCGCCCGAACCCACCACCCGACTACTGGCCCACCAGCACCGATGATGCCGCTTCCGATCGGTGGGACACTGCAGGTAGTAATGTCATTCCGACAAACGTGCGGCCGTGGGGACGGCCGGTGGCCCTCGAAAATTTAGTGCGATCAGATTGAGGACGGATGAGCGATCTCGCCAAGACGGCGCAACGACGTGCCCTCAGATCGACCGACAGCCCTCGGCCGGTCGAAGGCGTTCCGGCCGCGAACCGGCGCGGCAACCGACTGCCTCGCGATGAGCGCCGTGGCCAGTTACTTGTCGTAGCCAGCGACGTTTTTGTCGACCGGGGTTACCACGCGGCCGGTATGGACGAGATCGCCGATCGGGCGGGAGTCAGTAAACCCGTTCTGTATCAACACTTTTCAAGCAAGCTTGAACTGTATCTGGCAGTGCTTCATCGGCATGTGGACAACCTGGTGTCCGGCGTACAGCAGGCGCTGAGCACGACCACCGACAACCGGCAGCGGTTGCACGTGGCGGTCCAGGCGTTCTTCGACTTCATCGAGCACGACAGCCAGGGGTACCGGCTGATCTTCGAGAATGACTTTGTCACCGAACCCGAGGTCGCCGCGCAGGTGCGGGTGGCCACCGAATCATGCATCGACGCAGTGTTCGCCCTGATCAGCGCCGATTCCGGGCTGGACCCACACCGCGCCCGGATGATCGCGGTGGGCTTGGTCAGCATCAGTGTCGACTGCGCCAGATACTGGCTGGACGCCAACAAGCCGATTTCCAAATCGGATGCCGTCGAGGGCACCGTGCAGTTCGCCTGGGGCGGGCTGTCACACGTGCCGCTTACCCGCTCGTAGCGGCCTTTCCGGCAGACCCAGCTGCGGCATCCGCCCCGATGCCAAAGCCAACCCGCCGGGCGTCTGCGACACCAATCTCGACATAGGCGATCTTGGCGGTGTGGACCAGGAAGCGACGACCGCGATCGTCGGCCAGGGTCAGCAGACCCGAGTCGTCGCGCAGCGCGTCCCTGACGAGTTCTTCCACCTCACTGGGCGTCTGCGCACTGGAGAACACCAGCTCGCGCGGACTGTCCGTGATACCGATCTTGACCTCCACGGTGGCCCCTTCCGTTGGCATTAAAGTCGCGGGCGTGTCAGCAGCAGGCTAGTAGACGCGCCTGGCGCTCCCTGACGCACATCGCCCCCGGCCTCGGGTAGTTCGCGTTCGGCGAAACCGCGTATAACGGTTAGGTCTAAGCTCGCCCGACACGCAGCGGGACACCCATCCTCGGGTGCGGCCTCGATAACATCAGCACCATCGGTAACACTGTTAACAACCGCTACGAGAGCGTCTGGGATGTCCAGGACTACCCGGACGACGAAAGCTCGAGCGGCTTCGGGGCAGGTCGGGCCAATACGGAAGGCGAATTGGCCTGGCCGGCTGACCGTCGATGGCGCCTGGTCACCGCGGTCGTCGGCGGGGTGGTGGCAGTCGGCGCCGTCGCGACCGCAGTCATCATCAACAGCGGCGATAGCGCGTCGACCAAGGCCACCGTTGGGGCACCAGCCCCGCGAACGGTGATATCCAGCACGACACGACCGACGGCCCCACCCAGCACGTCACCCCCTGCATCGCCGCCCACCTCACGGCAGCAACTCCCGCCGGAAACGGTCACCACGGTGGTACCACCCAGCACCGAGCCGACGCGAACCCCCACCGCTGCGCCGCCTCAGACTGCAGCGCCCCCGCCCGGTGCGCTGAACCCGCGCACCGTGGTCTACCGCGTGACCGGCACCAAGCGGCTCTTCGATCTGGTGAATGTCGTGTACACCGATGCCCGGGGTTTCCCGGTAACGGACTTCAACGTATCGCTGCCGTGGACGAAGATGGTCGTCCTGAACCCGGGCGTGCAGACCGAATCGGTGGTCGCGACCAGCATCTACGGTCGTGTCAACTGCTCGATCGTCAATGCGGCGGGGCAGACGGTCGTGGCGTCGACCAACAACGCGATCATTGCGACGTGCACCCGCTAAGTCTCGTCGAAACTCAGCCAGAACCTCACCGCTGACCCGGCAGGGCGGCGTGTCCCCCGATTGGTGGACCTCGGGACCATACCGCTGGGGGACTCGAATGTCGCCTCGCGCCATGGCCTTTCGTAGGAGCCCAGGAAGCCTGGGCCCCGTTAAATTAATCAAGCGATTATAAACCGGGCGACCCCGGAGTCTGCGAACACTTTCGCAGCAGCGATGCATGGGAGGAGGTGACGCATGGCACACGAACTTCTGTTCTGCGAGGTGGAAGCCCCGACGTACGCGGCCGGGCATCTTGCTTTCGTGGCTGATGACCTCGACTAAGCACGGACGGGTTTAGCCCAATCCGGTGGGGATTTCCGCATCTAGGTGTGTGAGATCCCCACCACCACCCGCATCTCTTCAACTGGCGAAACCAAGGAATCAACCATGCTCATGTCGCTGCGCACCGCGGCGCCGGCCGGTCCGGATTGGTCTTGTTGGCCGATGCGCTCGCTGGACTCGGCCGGCCGGGCAACAATCGCCCATCGCCGAGGTACCCACCGCATCATCAGCCCCGACCAGACCTGGCTGGCCGTGCAACCTCTGCTGGAACGGGCCGGCATCACCAGAGTCGCCGACCTGACCTGGCTAGACGATCTCGGAATCCCCACGGTGCAGGCGGTGCGGCCGGCCTCGCTATCGTTGTCGGTCAGCCAGGGAAAGGCCACCACCTACCGTGCGGCTCAGGTCTCGGCCGTAATGGAATCCCTGGAGATGTGGCACGTCGAGAACGTCACTGCAGACCTGTTGTCCGCCGCCACCCAGGATCTCGGGTCAACCCTGACCTACGACCCCGCCCGGCTTCGCCGCCCGCCCGGCAGCCTCTACCATCGCGGCGCGAAGCTCGACTGGATGGTCGCGACAACATTGCTGACCGGCCGCCGCACCTGGCTGCCGTGGACGGCCGTGCTGGTCAACGTGGCGGTCAGCGATCGCTGGGCACCGCCGATGTTCATGATGGACAGCTACGGACTGGCCTCGGGCAACAGCTACGACGAAGCCGCGCTGCACGCCCTGTACGAGATCATGGAACGACACAGCATCGCCACCGCCGTGCCAGGAGCGACCATGTTCGAGGTGACACTCGACGACGTCGCCGACTCGGATTCGGCTGGCCTGGTCGAGATGATTCTCCAGGCCGGAAGCGAATTGCTCATCTCCCGAATCGACAACTGGGACGGCTACTACTGCTTCGCTGTTGAGCTGACCTCGCCGATGCTGGAGCTACCGTTTAGTGGCTTCGGACTGCACCACGACCCGAACGTCGCACTGTCGCGAGCGATCACCGAGGCCGCGCAATCGCGGTTGACCGCGATCAGCGGAGCCCGTGAGGACATTCCATCGACGATCTATCACCGCTTCGCCCAGATACACACCTATGCTGCGATCCGCGGCTGCCAGCAGCGGAAGCCTGCCGCCGCGCCGACGTCGTGGCAGGTCCCCGCCAACGGTTCGCTGCCGGAGCTGGTGACGTCGGCGGCGACGGCGGTGGCCGCCCGGACCGGCGCCGAACCTCTGGCGGTCGTGTGCGACTTCGACGGCGGCTGTGTTCCCGTCGTGAAGGTCGTTGCCCCCGGCCTGACGATGTCGTCGACCACACCCTCGATGCGAACCCCTTTGTTGGAGTCGGCATGACATCGGGCGCAAGGGTCGTCGTCACGGCCGGCCCTACCATCGGTGCCGCCGAAATTCGGGCCGCCGTGCCCACCGCCGAAGTGGTCCCGCCGATTTCGTTCGGCCAGGCCCTCGGCTACGGCCTGCGTCCGGGCGACACGCTGCTCATCGTCGACGGACTCTTCTTCCAGCATGCCCCGGTCCGGCACAAGGAACTTCTCACCCTGATCGCCGACGGCGTACGCGTGATCGGGTCCTCCAGCATGGGCGCATTACGCGCGGCCGAACTGCATCCATTCGGCATGGAAGGCTATGGCTGGGTCTTCGAGAGTTACCGTTATGGGCTGCTGGAGGCCGATGACGAGGTTGCCATGGTGCACGGCGAGCCCAACGACGGCTACCCGGTCTTCGTCGACGCGCTGGTCAACATGCGCCACACCGTGGCCGAAGCCGTCAAAACCGGTGTGCTCGCCGCTCCGATGGCCAACCAGATCATCAAAGCGGCCCGCACCATCCCGTTCACCCTGCGCACGTGGCACCGGCTTTTGGCCGATGTCGGCGCCCCGAACGCCGGGGAACTTGCCGGACAGTTGCAGAGCCTGCGGGTCGACATCAAACATGCCGATGCCTTGCTCGCGCTGGATCATATCGTGCGCGAACCGCGCCGCAACGGGATTCGCCCCGGCCCACCCCCGACGATGTGGTCGCAGCGCTGGCGGCAATGCTGGGCACCGCCCACCCCCGTCGTGATCCGCACCGACGATGGCGGGCAATCGGTCGTCGACGTCTCCGACCTGGACGTGTTGTCGTTGCTGAGCGTGTGCGCCATCGACCGGTGGGCCTATCTGCCCGCGCTGGAACAGGTCGCCGCCTGGTACTGGACCCACCAGCGCCGCGGCCAGAACGGCAGCGTCCGGGAGCGCGCGTCGCAAGCCGTCGCTGAGGTGGAATCCGCGTCATACGAGCGCGCGCTCGAGATCGTGGCCCATCGCTACGCACTGGCTACCCGCATCATCGACGAGTCCGGCTTTCCCGAACCGGTCAGGTCGAAATGGCTCACTGCCGAAGAGGACCGGAACTTCGGCCATGACCCGATTGCCGTCGCGGCCCGCCTGACCACCCGCACACTGTTCTTCGCCCACACACTCCCGGCCACCCAGCACCTCCTTGATTTGCTGCGCGAGGACCCCAGACTGCCCGAGTGGCGCGCTATGGCCGCCCGGGCCCTGTCGATGCGCGACGAGCTGGCTCGTCGAAAACCGCACCTAAACCTGCACCGGCCGGATCCCGCGCAACTGAAACGCCTGTTCGCCACCCGCTGGGGCGCCAAGGTGGACCGCATCGAGCTGGCCCAGCGCGGCCTACTGACCCACGACTTCTTCTACAGCGCCGCCACGATATTTGCCGTTGCAGCCGCCGACGACCAACTGCCGTTCATTGAGGTCGCCACCTTAGGACCGACGCGAACCCTGACCCAAAGGCCAACCGCCGCAGTCCCACTTCCCCTGGCCTGAACGCGACCCGTTGATGAACGACTCAGCGACTCGCTACGAACGCAACCCTCACCTCCTGCTGGAATGGGAACCGGGCCGCGATGATGCGACGGTGTTTAACCCCGATGCCCGGCGGCGATTCCGCGTCAAACCGGCTCTCGTCAACCTGCTCGGCCAGCTGGACCAGCCCCGCACCGTCACCGACATCGGGCTACGGTGGACCGAATCACCCGGTACCGACCGGCTCGCCGGATTGCTGTCGCAGCTGACTGATGCGGGGATCGTGCGGACATCCCCTCCCTGCCCGTCTGCAGTAACCGAAACCGCACCCGCTTGGACACCGTGCGAACTGGCCGTGCACTGGCAAGCCGGCCGAGGCCCACAAGCCGACGCCCGCTTCGGCGAACCTCCGCCATCGCGGCTCAACCACCCCGAGGCGACCGCCACGATCGCGCTACCCGACGACCAACACGCGCCGTCGAGCCGCTCCCTCGCCGAAACACTCACCTACCGACGCAGCACCCGCCGCTACGCGCCGCAGCCCGTGCCGCTGCGCCAACTTGGCGCGTTCCTGCACCGCTCCGCACGCGTTCAAAGGCACCTTTCCGGCCGGGACGAACTGGGAACGCTCGGCGACATGACCCAACGACCGGCCCCCTCCGGCGGCGCCCGCCACAGCCTGGAAATCTACCTTGTCGCCCGCAACGTCGCGGAGCTCGCGGCCGGCGCTTACCACTACGACCCCTTCGACCATGCCCTGCACCAACTCGCGCCCTGGACCGCCGAACTGGAACAAACCTTGCGTCACACCACGGTCCAGCCCGCCCAGTTGAAGGCGCCGCCACCGGCAAGTCTTTACCTGGCCTCCTATGCCGCGCGGACCACGTGGAAATACAAGGGCATGGCCCTGAGCCTGATCTATCGCGACACCGGCTGCCTGCTGCAGACCCTCGCCCTGGCCGCCACCGACCTCGGCCTGGCCTCATGCATCACCGCACGGCTGGAATCACCGATCACCGCGCCCTTCCTCCGTGGCCGCGACCGTGAGTTCATCCACACCGGAAACCTCGCTCTCGGAATCCCCTACCAAGCACCAACCTAGGACGGTGGTGGTCGAGGCAACTTTGGCTTAGCTGAGACCGAGTTCGCGCATCCGTTGGTCGTGCGTGTGCTGCAAACGATCGAAGAAGGCACCGAGCTGGCTCAGGCCGCTGGTACCGGATACCACCAAGTCGACCAGCTCATCGTGGTCGGCCAGCACGAGCTGGGCCTGCGTGATCGCCTCGCCGAGCAGACGACGCGACCACAGAGCCAGCCGGCTGCGCTGTTTGCTGCTCGCCGTCACCGCTGCGCGCACTTCGGCAACGACGAACTGAGAGTGTCCCGTCTCCGATAACGCCGCCCGCACCACGTCGGCAACCTCGTCCGGCAGCCCGCCGGCGATCTCCAGATACAAATCGGCGGCCAGGGCGTCACCGACGTACGTCTTCACCAAGGCTTCCAGCCACGTGCTCGGCGTCGTCAGCCGGTGGTAGTTTTCCAACGCCAACGCGTACTTGGACATCGCCGGGACCACGTCGACACCCCGACGTTCCAGCGCATCGCGCAGCAACTCGTAGTGCCCCATCTCGGCGGCGGCGATGGTTGCCATCGAGATCCGTCCCCGCAGGTCCGGCGCCATCCGCGCCTCGTCGGTCAGGCGGTAGAAGGCCGCAACCTCGCCGTAGGCCAGCAAAGCGAATAGCTCGTTGACGCCGGGATGATCCGCCGGCAGCCGTGGCCTGGGCGAATCGGCCACTTCGTCGGCGGATGAGGGCGAAGTCATGGCAACACTCTAGTCGGCAGGCTCAGCAGGAAATGGGAGCCCGCTGGCCGACCAGCTATCATGCTCATAGGTAGCGGCGCTATCCCTACTGCCACTACCGGCGAAATGTGCGTGCATGTAGTTGGCCCGCCTGGATTGGTGCTTGGGCCGGCGACTCGGCGACGTAATCGGAGTCGGATCTCGTGCGCGCGTGAACCGCAACAGAGAAACACCGACATCAGACCGATACCGTCACCGAAAGGCCGCTGACCCACGTATGACCGCATTGCAGAGCACAACCGAACCAACCCCGAAACCTACGTTTGCCAAACTTGGAGTCCGCGACGAAATCGTTCGCGCACTGGCCGAAGAAGGCATTGAACAACCCTTTGCTATCCAAGAGCTGACCCTGCCACTCGCGCTCGACGGCGAGGACGTGATCGGCCAAGCCCGCACCGGCATGGGCAAGACTTTCGCCTTTGGTGTGCCGCTGTTGCAGCGCGTCACCTCCGGCAACGGCATGAGACCGCTCACCGGCGCTCCGCGGGCCCTGGTCGTAGTCCCCACCCGCGAGCTGTGTATTCAGGTCACCGATGACCTGGCCACGGCGGCCAAGTACCTGACCGCCGGCGCCGACCCAGACGACGCAACCGCCGCGAGTCGTCGGCTGTCGGTGGTGTCCATCTATGGGGGACGGGCCTACGAACCGCAGATCGAGGCGCTGCGCGCCGGCGCCGACGTGGTGGTGGGCACCCCCGGTCGGCTGCTCGACCTGTGCCAGCAGGGCCACCTGCAGCTGGGCGGGCTGTCCGTGCTGGTGCTCGACGAGGCCGACGAAATGCTCGACCTAGGCTTCTTGCCCGATATCGAGCGCATCCTGCGCCAAATCCCCGCCGACCGGCAGTCGATGCTGTTCTCAGCGACGATGCCCGACCCGATCATCACACTAGCCCGGACGTTCATGGTCCGGCCCACGCACATCCGGGCTGAGGCACCGCACTCCTCGGCGGTGCACGACGCCACCGAGCAGTTCGTCTACCGAGCCCACGCGCTCGACAAGCTGGAGCTGGTCAGCCGGGTGCTGCAGGCTCGTGACCGGGGCGCGACAATGATCTTCACCCGCACCAAGCGCACCGCCCAGAAGGTTGCCGACGAGTTGACCGAGCGCGGCTTCGCGGTGGGCGCCGTGCACGGCGATCTCGGGCAGGTGGCGCGGGAAAAGGCGCTCAAGGCGTTTCGCGCCGGCACCATCGACGTGTTGGTGGCCACCGACGTGGCCGCCCGCGGTATCGACATCGACGACGTCACCCACGTCATCAACTATCAGTGCCCCGAAGACGACAAGATGTATGTCCACCGCATCGGGCGCACGGGCCGCGCCGGCCGAACCGGGGTCGCGGTCACCCTGGTGGACTGGGACGAGCTGCCCCGCTGGAGCATGATCGACAAGGCACTGGGCCTGGGCTCCCCCGATCCGGCCGAGACCTACTCCAACTCACCGCATCTGTACGCCGAGCTGGCCATCCCGGCCCAGGCAAGCGGCACCGTCCGCCCGCCGCGCAAATCGCAGGCCAAACGGCGCGACACCGACTGCGACGGCCAGAAGACCGCACAGCGCGCCCACGGCACCCCCAGGCGTCGGCGCACCCGCGGCGGCAAACCGGTCACCGGACGCCCCGCCACCAACCCGGTCGTCAACGGCGACACCACCTCGGAGACGGGATCCAGTTCTGGGTCAGGTGCCGGGTCCGGTGTCGCATCCAGCTCCCGGTCCGGTGGCAGCGGGGCCGCGCGGCGCCGCCGTCGTCGCCGCGGACACTCGGCGAACGCCCAGGACGGCGTCGCTGCGCCGGCCAACTGACCGCGCCCACGCATGGTCAAGCCCGAACGTCGCACCAAGGCCGATATCGCGGCGGCGGCGACGATCGCGGTCGTCGTGGCCGTGGCCGCGTTGTTGATCTGGTGGACCAGCGACGCGAGGGCCACCATCAGCCGGCCGGCGGCGGTTCCGGTGCCCACCCCGACCCCGGCCCGGGAGGTACCGCCCTCGCTGAAGCAGCTCTGGACCGCTGCCAGCCCGGCGACCCGGGTTCCCGTGGTGGTGGGCGGAACGGTGGCTACCGGCGACGGACGCCAGGTGGACGGGCGCGACCCAGCCACCGGCCAGTCTCTGTGGAGTTACGCCCGTGACACCGAAATGTGCGGGGTGACCTGGATCTACCACTACGCCGTCGCGGTCTACCGGGACGACCGGGGGTGCGGTCAGGTCAGCACCATCGATGGTTCCACCGGTCGCCGCGGAGCCGCCCGAACCAGCTACGCCGATCCACACGTGCGGCTTTCCTCCGACGGCACCACGGTGCTGTCGGCCGGCAACACCCGCCTGGAACTGTGGCGTTCAGACATGGTCCGGATGTTGGCCTACGGCGAGACCGACGCCCGGGTGAAACCGTCGTCCCGAGGACTGCACTCCGGATGCACCCTGGAGTCGGCGGCGGCCAGCTCGGCCACCGTGTCAGTGCTCGAGGCCTGCGTGAGTCAGGCCGACCTGCGGCTCGTACTGTTGCGCCCCGGCAAGGAAGACGACGAGCCCCAACAACGCTTTGTGCCGGAACCGGGGGTCCAGCCGGGTTCGGGCGCGCGGGTCTTGGTCGTCTCGCAGAACAACACCGCGGTGTACCTACCCGGACAAATCGGCGCACAACCGAGAGTCGACGTCATCGACGAGACCGGCACCACAGTTTCGAGCACCCTGCTCGCCAGGCCGCCGTCGCCGTCGGCCGTGGTGTCGCGAACCGGCAACCTGGTGACCTGGTGGACTGGCGACGCGTTGCTGGTCTTCGACGCGGGCAGCCTGGCCCTGCGCTACACCATTGCCGCGGGCGAGACGACCGCGCCGGTGGGGCCCGGGGTGATGATGGCAGGTCAACTCCTGGTGCCTGTCACCGGCGCGATCGGTGTCTATGACCCGGTCAGCGGCGCGAACAGCCGCTATATCCCGGTGGACCGGCCGCCGAGCAGCTCGGCGGTGATCCCGGCCGTTTCCGGATCCAGGGTCATCGAGCAGCGTGGCGACACGCTGGTCGCCCTGGGCTGACCCGCATCGTGGGCGCGAGGGCTAGGACTCCACGGCGAAGGTGGGCAGCGGTTTGCCGGTCTTCCAATGTTTGAGCAGCGCCTGCGCCAACTCGCGGTAGGCCACCGCGCCCTTGTTCTTGCGCCCCGCCAGCACTGACGAGCCCGAGGCGCTGGCCTCGGCGAAGCGCACCGTGCGAGGGATGGGCGGAGCCAGCACCGGCAGGTCGTAGCGGTCGGCGACATCAAGCAACACGTCACGGGTGTGGGTGGTTCGCGAGTCGTACAGCGTCGGCAATGCACCCAACAGCCGCAGATTCGGGTTGGTGATCTGCTGGACATCGGCGACCGTACGCAGAAACTGGCCGACGCCGCGGTGCGCCAGCATCTCGCACTGCAGTGGCACGATGACCTCGTCGGCGGCCGTCAGGCCGTTGAGGGTCAGCACACCCAGCGACGGCGGACAGTCGATGATGACCGCGTCGAACCGGTCGGACAGTTTGGCCAGCGCCCGTTTGAGCGCGTACTCGCGGCCGGCCCGCATCAACAGCATTGCCTCGGCGCCTGCCAAGTCAATGTTGGCCGGCAGCAGCGTCATTCCCTCCATCGTGGTGACCAGCACGGCGTTGGGCTCGACTTCACCGAGTAGCACCTCGTGCACCGATACTGGCAGTTTGTCGGGATCCTGGCCAAGCGAGAAGGTCAGACAACCTTGCGGATCCAGATCGACGAGCAGCACGCGCCGTCCCTTGTCCACCATTGCCGCACCGAGCGAGGCGACCGTCGTCGTCTTGGCCACCCCACCCTTCTGGTTGGCCACCGCTAGTACCCGGGTCTCAGTCACAAGCGCCGCTCTCCCCCGCAAGCGGGTGGGAGTACGCCCCCAGGGGGAGGTGCCCCCACCCGCTTGTGGGGGCGTGCCCCCACCTCATCGCGCTCTCCCTTCGTCGTCGCCGCGGTCACAGTGTCATCCTGGCATGCTTCCCGCGACGTGGTTCGGGCAATCTGCCCGGCATGTCGTCCGGCACAATCTGTCGACATGGGCGTGCGCAACCACCGACTGCTACTGCTCCGCCACGGCGAGACGGCCTGGTCCAAGTCCGGCCAGCACACCGGTCGCACCGAGCTCGAGCTGACCGATACCGGGCGGACGCAGGCCGAGCTGGCCGGCCAGCTTCTGGATGGGCTCGAACTCGACAACCCGATCGTCATCTGCAGCCCGCGTCGACGAAGCCTGGACACCGCCAAGTCGGCCGGCCTGACAGTGGACGAGGTATCTCCGCTACTCGCTGAATGGGATTACGGTTCTTATGAGGGCCTCACGACGCCGCAGATCCGGGAATCCGAACCTGATTGGCTGGTGTGGACGCACGGATGCCCAGGCGGTGAAAGTGTGGAGCAGGTAAGCGATCGCGCGGACCGGGCCGTAGCCCTGGCGCTGGCGCACATGTCAGCACGAGACGTGTTGTTTGTCAGCCATGGCCACTTCTCTCGCGCGGTAATCACGCGCTGGGTCGAGCTGCCGCTCGCCGAAGGCAGCCGCTTCGCCATGCACGCCGCCTCAATCGGGGTCTGCGGGTTCGAGCACGGCGTGCGCCAGCTAGCGGTACTCGGGTTGACCGGTCACCCGCAGCCGATCGCAGCCGGGTGAGCGCCACCGTGGCGACGATGCGCGCAAGCGGCGAACCGCCCTTCGTGCTGTGTGGACCGAGAGGCACTCTAGTAGCCCACGGGGTGCAGTCGCGGTACTGCGACGTACGGGCCGCGCAAGCGGCACTGCGCTCAGGTGCGGCCCCAATACTGTTGGGCGCGTTGCCTTTCGACGTGAGCAGACCCGCCGCCTTGATGGCGCCAGACACCGTACTACGCGCCCAGGCGCTGCCCGACTGGCCGGCCGGCCCGCTGCCAAAGGTGCGCGTCGCCGCCACTTTCCCGTCACTTGCCGACTATCGAGCCAGGATCAGCCGCGCACGGGATCAACTCGCCGCGCCCGACAACTCTTTGCACAAGGTGGTGCTCGCCCGCGCGTTGCAGCTGACCGCCGATGCGCCGCTGGACGCCCGCGCCCTCCTGCGCCGGCTGGTCGAGGCCGACCCGGCCGTGTACGGCTACCTCGTCGACCTCACCCCCGCCGGCAACCACGAGACCGGGGCTGCCCTGGTGGGCGCGAGCCCCGAACTTCTGGTCGCACGATCCGGCGATCGCGTCGTCTGCAAGCCATTTGCCGGCTCAGCCCCACGTGCCGCCGACCCCGAACTCGATGCCGCCAACGCGGCCGCACTAGCTAGTTCGGCCAAGAACCGCCACGAACACCAATTGGTCGTCGACACGATGCGCGTAGCCCTGGAACCACTATGCGACGACCTGACGATCCCAACCGAGCCCCAATTGAACCGCACCGCTGCCGTTTGGCACTTGTGCACACCGATCACAGGCCGGCTACGCGATATGTCAACTACCGCAATCGATCTGGCGTTGGCACTACATCCCACCCCGGCGGTTGGCGGCGTGCCGACTAAGGCTGCCACCGAGCTTATCGCCGAACTGGAAGGTGACCGCGGTTTCTACGCCGGCACGGTCGGCTGGTGCGATGCCCAGGGGGACGGCCACTGGGTGGTGTCTATCCGCTGCGCACAACTTTCGGCTGATCGACGCATAGCCCTCGCCCACGCCGGTGGCGGCATCGTCGCCGAGTCCGATCCGGATGACGAACTTGAGGAAACCACAACGAAATTCGCCACGATTTTGACCGCGCTGGGAGTTGAGCAGTGACCAACAACATCCGTCGCGCCACTCCGGAGGACAGCGCCGACATCGCTGCCATGATTCACGGGTTGGCCGAATTCGAGCGCGCCGCAGATCAATGCACGATCACCGAAACACAGGTATCTACAGCACTTTTCGGAGACTCTCCGACCGCACGATGCCACGTCGCCGAGGTTGACGGCGAAGTTGCCGCGATGGCCCTGTGGTTTCTCAACTTTTCGACCTGGGACGGCGTACCGGGCATCTATGTGGAGGACCTGTTCGTCTGGCCGCGGTTTCGCCGCCGCGGTCTGGCTCGTGGCCTGCTGTCGACGCTGGCGGGTGAATGCCTCGAAAACGGCTACACGCGCCTGTCCTGGGCGGTGCTGAACTGGAACTCCGATGCCATCGCGCTGTACGACCGCATCGGCGGGCAACCGCAACACGAGTGGACTACCTATCGGCTGTCCGGAGGGCGACTGGCCGCGCTGGGCGGACCACCCTGATCGCCCCTGGCGGCCCAGCGCACGGCCCCGGGACTAAAGAGCAAGATCAGCGCCGCCAGCGCCACGATTCCGACCGGGATCCCGAGCGCCGGCCGATGGGAGCCCACCGCCATGTACCAGGCCACCGGCAGCAGAAGCAGCTGGGTGAACACGGCCAACCCGCGGCCCCAGCGCTTGCCGGCCACCAGCGCGCTGCCCGCAGCGAGCACCCCGCCGCCCACCAGAACAAACCAGACAGCGGTACCTAAGCCGCTAACCACGCGCTGGTCCACTCCCCCGAGACCGCGTATCACCAACGCCAAGGCCACCCCCAGCGCGGCGGCCCCCTGCGCGGCGACTATCAGTCCCGCGCCGCGCACGGTGGCCGGGGCGCGAACAGTCACCTCGCCAGCGTAGTCACGCGAGCGTCACCGGCCCGCGCGGAATACTTGGTGCCCGGCTGACCCAATCGCGCGCCTGCCCCTAATTGCCGTACTCCTCCTCGTCGCCGCGCCTAAGCTCATGCCTCATGCGCGCCGTGCTTATCGTCAACCCCACCGCCACCTCCACCACGCCGGCCGGTCGTGACCTGCTGGCGCACGCGCTCAAAAGCCGCCTCCAGCTCACGGTTGAGCACACCAACCACCCTGGTCACGAGACCGAACTCGGACAGGCGGCGGTTGCCGATGGGGTGGACTTGGTCGTCGTGCATGGCGGCGACGGCACGGTAAGCGCTGTGGTCAATGGCATCCTGGGACGCCCCGGTTCGACACCGGCGGGACCGGTGCCCGCGGTCGCGGTCGTACCCGGCGGCTCGGCGAATGTGCTAGCCCGAGCGCTGGGGATTTCCCCGGACCCGATCGCGGCAACCAACCAGCTCATCCAGCTGCTCGACGACTACGACCGGCACCGGCAGTGGCGTCGCATCGGGCTGATTGACTGCGGCGAGCGGTGGGCGGTGTTCAACGGCGGAATGGGCGTCGACGCCGAGGTCGTGGCCGCGGTAGAGGCCGAACGCGATAAGGGGGGCAAAGTGACGGCGGGGCGCTATATTCGCGCGGCGGTGCGCGCAGCGCTGGCCAACACGCGCCGTGAACCGACCCTTACGCTGCAACTGCCCGACCGCGATCCGGTTACCGGGGTGCACTTCGTCTTCGTGTGCAACTCCAGCCCGTGGACCTACGCAAGCAACCGGCCGGTATGGACGAACCCCGCCTGCACGTTCGAGTCTGGCCTGGGAGTGTTCGCCTCCACCAGCATGAGGGTGCTCCCGGCCCTCAGGGTCGTCCGGCAGATGTTCGCCAAGCGGCCCAAGTTCGACTTCGACTACCTCATCAGCGACGATGACGTCGCGTGCTTGCGCGTTACCTCCATGGGCCCCCCGATCGCCAGCCAGTTCGACGGGGACTACCTCGGCGTACGGGAAACCATGACGTTCCGCGCGGTTCCGGACGCCCTGGCGGTGGTTGCCCCACCCGCAAAAAAACGGCCTTGACCTGCAAGAACCAAAGATGTGATGGGCTTGCGACGCAAATGATGGGCGAAAATCGCGGCGCAGTGTAGTACAACTAGGTAAGAGCTTTGGTAAGAGATCGTCGAAGTGAGATAGCCCACGCGGTTACGTAACACTATTGACATCTGTTCCGCCTGTGAAACGATCGAAAGGTTGCATACAGAGAAGATACGTAGGGGTACAGAAACCTTTCCTGTACACGCGTTACCAGCCAAGAAGAAACACCTGTGCGTACTGCTGCGCACATAGTGAGGAGTAACGACAAATGGATTGGCGCCACAAGGCGGTCTGCCGTGACGAGGATCCGGAACTGTTCTTCCCGGTAGGGAACAGTGGCCCGGCACTCGCGCAGATCGCGGACGCGAAACTGGTCTGTAATCGGTGTCCGGTCACCACAGAGTGCCTCAGCTGGGCGCTAAACACCGGCCAGGACTCGGGCGTCTGGGGCGGCATGAGCGAAGACGAGCGGCGCGCATTGAAGCGTCGCAACGCCCGGACCAAGGCCCGCACCGGAGTCTGACCACCCAGATTCCGCAACAGTGCGGCCCCGACAACCGTCGGGGCCGCACTGTTGCGTAGCGGTTACAGCATTAGCCTTCCCCGGCGGCCGATCGGTACCCGCAGCACCACGTCGGTGCCGCCTTCGCGGGCTTCCCGCATACCCAACGAGCCGTCCAACTCCGCGGAGACCAGGGTCCGCACGATCTGCAGGCCCAGGCTGTCCGACTTCTCCAGGCTGAATCCTTCGGGCAGACCCAGCCCGTCGTCGTGTACGACGACATCGAGCCAACGCGCCGAGCGCTCCGCTCGAATCATCACGGACCCTTCTGCCGCCGCCGGGTCGAACGCGTGCTCGATCGCGTTCTGCACCAGCTCGGTGATCACCATGATCAGCGCGGTCGCGCGGTCGGAGTCGAGTACCCCAAGGTCGCCGACTCGATTTATCCGGATTGGCCTGTCCACGGACGCAACGTCGTTCATGATCGGCAGGATCCGGTCGATGACCTCATCAAGGTTCACCTGCTCGTCCACCGACATCGACAACGCATCGTGGACCAAGGCGATCGACGACACCCGGCGCACTGACTCGATCAGCGCTTCGCGCCCCTCGGCATTGGCCGTCCGTCGCGCCTGCAGCCGCAACAGCGCGGCCACCGTTTGCAGGTTGTTCTTAACCCGGTGATGGATTTCCCGGATCGTGGCGTCCTTGGATATCAGGGCCCGGTCGCGGCGTTTCACCTCGGTCACGTCGCGGATCAATATCGCGGCGCCGACGTTGCGACCATGCACCACCAGCGGCAGGGTCCGCAGCAGCACCGTAGCGCCGCCGGCTTCGATCTCCGTGCGCATACCCCTCCCGCCGGCCAGCAGGTCCTGCACATGCTCGTCCACTTCCTGCGCCTCAAACGGGTCGGAGATCAGCGTCCGCGTCGCTTCGATGAGATTGCGCCCCTCCAACTCGGTGGTCCTGCCCATCCGGTGGTAGGCCGATAGGGCATTGGGGCTGGCGTAGGAGACCACGCCCTCGATGTCGAGACGGATGAAGCCGTCACCGGCACGCGGGGTGGAACGCGACATGGCGACGTCCCCCACGTCGGGAAAAGTGCCCTCCGCCAGCATGTGCACCAGATCGGAGGCGCAATCCAGGTAGGCGGTCTCCAATTGGCCGGACCGGCGGCGGATCGCTCGTTCGGTTTGATGTTGGGTCAACACCGCCACCACCTGGTCGTCATAGCGCACCGGGGAGACCTCAACATTCAAGCTGTTGTCTTGGCATGAAATCTGTTGGCGAACATCGCTTTCCGATCCTGCAGCGCCGCAGGCGAAGGTCGCGGCGACCAGCGGCAAGCTATCGGCGGCGACGACGGTACCCACCGCGTCGGTCTGCATCACCGTGGGTGCGGTATTCGGCCGGCACTGCGCAACACACACCAGCACACCGTCGTCGCGGCGAACCCACATCAAGTAATCGGCAAACGACAAGTCGGCAAGGAGCTGCCACTCCCCGACCACCGCATGCAGGTGGTCCACCGCATTGCCCGGCAACACCGTGTGTTCGGCGAGCAGATCACCGAGAGTGGCCATGACTAACTCCCAAGTCGCTCCCGGGTGGCAGGTATGACGGGTTCAACTGCTAGCTGATCACCGCAATAAGGTCGCCGGCCTGGATGACGTCGCCGACCGACACGCTCACCTTGCTGACGGTCCCGGCAACTTCGGCCAGGACGGGGATCTCCATCTTCATCGACTCCAGCAGCACCACGATGTCGCCCTTGCCGATTTGATCGCCTTCGTTGACAACGACTTCGAGCACGCTGGCCACGATCTCGGCGCGAACATCCTCGGCCATCTTCACCCCACTCTTTTCGGCCATGCCGCATGCTGACTGCTGGTCCACCTGGCTTCCATCAAGCTCAGGTATATCGAATCATAGGATCCCTCGGGGCCGCGGCGCGCGGTCTACTGAGGCCGCACCCGATGCCCCATGAGACACTAGGCAACAACCGGGCGGCTGCTGCCCGCCCAGCATCTGAGCAATGACGGAGGTTCCGATGGCCAAGCGTGGCCGTAAGAAGCGCGACCGCAAGCACAGCAAGGCCAACCACGGCAAGCGGCCCAATTCTTAACGCGCGGCGACGATGCAGACCGCGAAGCGGTCTGAGGAGGAGCCGGGCAATCAGGCTGCGCGCGGCGACGATGCAGACCGCGAAGCGGTCTGAGGAGGAGCCGGGCGCGCTAGGGCCCGCCACGGATGATGGTGGTCCGACGGATCTCCAGCCGCAAACGCTCCCGTAAGCCGTCGGGGGCCTTGTCACCGCGGCACTTGGTCGCGATCAATGCCTTGATCCGTTCCTCGAGCCCGTAGTGCTTCAGGCACCCCGGGCAGGCCTCAAGGTGCCGGCGCAGCTTCTCGCGAGTTTCCGGGGTGCATTCGCCGTCAAGCAGGGTCCATACCTCGGCGATCACTTCCGCGCAACCCAAACTGCCGTGGAAATCGTCGTGGTCGGCGTGCGCGTCGGTCGGACCGCAAAATTCGCTCATGACGACACCCCCTCGTGCGCCTGCTCACCGCGGATAAATCCCCGCTCGCGGGCCACATCGGCCAGAAGACCGCGCAACTGACGGCGGCCGCGGTGGAGCCGAGACATCACGGTGCCGATCGGGGTGTCCATGATCTCGGCGATCTCCTTGTAGGGGAAGCCTTCGACATCGGCGTAGTAGACCGCCATCCGGAACTCTTCCGGCAACGCCTGTAGCGCCTCTTTGATCTCGGTGTCCGGCAACGCCTCCAGCGCCTCCACCTCAGCTGAGCGCAGCCCGGTCGAAGAATGCTCAGCGTTGGACGCCAGTTGCCAGTCGGTGATCTCCTCGGTCGGATACTCCGCCGGTTGCCGTTGTTTCTTGCGATAGCTGTTGATATAGGTGTTGGTCAGGATCCGGTACAGCCAGGCTTTGAGGTTGGTGCCCTCGCGGAACGAACGAAATCCCGCATACGCCTTCACCATCGTCTCCTGCAGCAGGTCCTCGGCGTCGGCGGGATTGCGCGTCATGCGCAGCGCGCCGCCGTAGAGCTGGTCCAACAGGGGAATCGCGTCGCGTTCGAAACGCGCCGTCAGCTCCGCGTCCGTCTCCTCGGGCGGCCCAGGCTGCTGACCCTCCGAACCGGTCACACCATCGATGTCGGCCATCTCGATTAACCCGGTCCCTTCGTTTGCGGTGTCACCGGATAGCACCGGCAGAAACACCGGACTTGGGAGGATGCGAGCCAACCGCTCCTCACCCAACAGGCTCGTCGCCGTTGACACCAGACTCCCCTCGTCCCAATCTAAAGGCTACGGCCGACGCTGTCTGCACCGGTTTGGCCAGCCACCTGGCTGCAGGAACCTAACCAATCAACCGTGTTTACCGGCGCGCTATTTCCGGCGCCGTGACTGACGCGGCCCGTCCCACAGTCCTGTCGAATAGGGCAGAGCGCTAGGGTGGCGCCATGTCCCTCCACGGCAAGACCATGTTCATCTCGGGTGCCAGTCGCGGGATCGGTCTTGCGATCGCCAAACGCGCCGCACGCGACGGCGCCAATATCGCCTTGATCGCCAAGACCGCCGAACCGCACCCCAAGCTGCCCGGCACCGTGTTCACCGCGGCCAAGGAACTTGAGGAAGCCGGCGGTCAGGCGTTGCCGATCGTCGGGGACATCCGCGACCCGGATTCCGTCGCGTCCGCGGTGGCCAACACCGTCGAGCGGTTCGGCGGCATCGATATCTGCGTCAACAACGCCTCGGCGATCAACCTAGGGTCTATTACCGACGTGTCGATGAAGCGTTTCGACCTGATGAACAGCATCCAGGTGCGCGGCACTTACGCCGTATCACAGGCGTGCATCCCCCACATGAAAGGCCGCGAGAACCCGCACATCCTGACGCTATCCCCGCCAATCCTGCTGGAGAAGAAGTGGCTGAAGCCGACGGCCTACATGATGGCCAAGTACGGCATGAC
The DNA here is from genome assembly GCF_963853665.1 of Mycobacterium decipiens. NCBI lineage: Bacteria > Bacillati > Actinomycetota > Actinomycetes > Mycobacteriales > Mycobacteriaceae > Mycobacterium > Mycobacterium decipiens. The sequence continues at coordinate 1,271,174 of NZ_OY970459.1, read as the reverse complement.
GCTTTGCGCGCTGGGGATCGCCGAGGAGATGCGTGGCGACGGCATCGCGTCGAACACGTTGTGGCCACGCACGCTGGTGGCCACAGCCGCGGTGCAGAACCTGCTGGGTGGGGATGAGGCGATGGCGCGGGCCCGCAAGCCCGAGGTGTATGCCGATGCCGCCCACGCCATCCTCAACAAGCCCTCCCGCGAATACACCGGCAACTCGGTGTTGTGTGAGGACGTGCTGGTGGAATCCGGCGTCACCGACTTGTCGGTCTATGACTGCACTCCGGGTGGCAAGCTCGGTGTCGACCTCTGGGTGGAGGAAGTCAACCCGCCGGGATACGTCGGGCCCTAGCGTGGCCGTCGCCGGAAATCGGCGAGGATTTCACCGATGGCGTAGCGGGCGCTGGCCGCGAGCTTCCGGTTGGTGTCCTGGTAGTACGGCAGCGCGACCAGCGCGATCGCCAGCGCCCTGGCGCGGCCGCGAGCCCAGGCCTCGTCGTCGGCGTGGACCGCGGCGCGAAACTGCTCCCGGGCGGACACCGAGAGGAAATTCCACGCGATGATCAGGTCGACGCTCGGGTCGCCGACGCCCATCAGGCCGAAGTCGAGGACGCCGGTCAGGCGTCCGTCGGTAGTGAGGATGTTGAATCGGGACAGGTCGCCGTGGGACCACGTCGGGGGCCCGGCGTAAGCGGGAAGGCACAGCGCGTGATCCCACGCCGCGGTTGCCGCCCGGGTATCGAGGAGCCCGTCGAGGGCCTCCAGCGCCGTCCGCACCTCCTCGTCCTGCTCCGCCAGTGGCGCACCACGCCCAGCCTTCGGGCCGTCGGCGGGGTCGATCGCCCGCATATCGGTGATGAAGCCGGCCAGGTCCCGGACGAGCCGGCCGGACTCACCTACCGTCGGGTTCTCACCCACCACCCACCGGCAGACCGACCACGGCCAATCGAACCCCTCCCCCGGGATTCCCAATCCGACCGGGATCGGGCTGCCGACACGAAGCTGCGGAGCGATCCACGGCAGCAACCGTTGCTCGATTTGGAGGCTCTCGACGGCCCAGTGGATGCGGGGGATGCGCACGGCCATGCGCTCGCCGAGCCGGAACATCGCGTTGTCCGTTCCCGCAGAGCTGACCGGTGCGATGGACAGGTCCGCCCACTGCGGGAATTGTGCATGCAGTAGCCGCCGCACCATTGGCTGGTCGATGTCGACCTCATCGGCGTGCATCTTGGCGCCGACGGGCTTCGCTTCGCGTCTCGCCGGTAGGACGCGCTCGTAGCGGTCGAATGCGGTTCCGTCCTGCTCACAGATCCGCCGAACCAAGGTAAAGCCCGCCCGCAACGCCACCCTCGCCGATGCCGAGTTCTGGGGCTCCACCTTGACCACCGCTTCGGTCGCACCGCGTTCGGCCGCGTACCGACACACCAGATCGACTGCGCGAGTGGCGAATCCACGCCCTCGCCAGGTCGGGTAGAGCCCATAGGCAACGTTAACCTGTCCGCTAGCCAACCCCTCGCCGGCGAAACGCAGATCGATCGTTCCGACTATTGTCTTGCCGGCAAGTGTGCGGATGCCAAAAGATCGGAGCGGCCCGCCGGTCGCCCACTGCTCGCCGCAGTGCCGGATGTACGCTTCGACCCCCGCTCGGGTCGAGGGCCCACCGCTAAGCCAACGCACCAGCTGCTCGTCCTCGCCAAGCAGATGCGCCTCGACATCATCGAGACACAAGGGTGACAGCGTGACAATCCCGTCTGACAAGTCGTCGGACAGCATCGCCTCGCGCATCCTGCGATTGTCGGGCCCGCGATGAGTTCAAGCAAACGCGCCCTGACTATGGCCGCTCTAGTGTGCGCTTTCACTCGTCGGGACGGTGATGTCACGCTTTTGGACCTTGCCGGTGGGCCCTTGGGGCAATTCGTCGACAAGCCAGATCCGGCGCGGATACTTGCCTGCGGCTACCCGCTCTTTGACGTAGTCCCGCAGTTCATCCGCGGTCACCGCTGCGCGGAGAAATGCAGGTGAAATGGTGCTTGTTCCCACCCTCATCGTCATGATGGTCCTGTCCCCCGTCCTCGTGCGGCGATCATCACCGCTGTCCACGTTCTCACCGGCCAGGGGCGGACCACCACCTACGAGCGGGTTGCGGCCAAGTTCACGCGGCGTACCGAATCCCGCGCTCTGGCCGTTCCCGCCGCCGCCTGACGGGTCACCACCGTCACAGCAGCCTGATCTGTTCGGGCTGCGGCGTGGCCGGCTCAAGCAGCTCGGGCCCATCGTTTCGCACGCTGTTGACCAGCGTCGACACCTGACGCAGCGCGATGTCGTGCACATCGGGCGGGCGGGCCAGCAGCTCGGGATCCAGCGGGGCGTCCGGACTCAGCCAGTCGTCCCAGTCCTCTTCGGCCAGCATCAACGGCATCCGGTCATGGATCTCAGCCAGCTCGCCCACGGCGTCGGTGGTGATCACCGTGCAGCTCAGCAGCGGTGGGGCCGAACCGTTCGGCTTCCACACCGACCAGAGCCCGGCCATGAATAGCGGGGCGCCATCGCTGCGGTGCATGAAGAACGGTGTCTTGGCGTTCTGCCTGCCCAGGGCGGCATCGGGATTGACCCGCCATTCGTACCAGCCGTCCATCGGCACCAGGCAGCGCTTGTTCTTGGCCGAGTTCCGGAAGGCCGGCGAGGTGGCGACCCGATCGGCGCGGGCGTTGATCAGCAGCGGGCCCTTGGTATCGGGTGCGCCATCGGAACCGGCCTTGGTCCACGGCGGAACCAGTCCCCAGCGCATGAGCCGCACCCGGCGGGAGGACTCGTCGGCGGGGTCGCTGTGCCGGGACACAACCGTTGCAATCGTGTCGGTGGGTGCGACGTTGTAGCTCGGCTGCCCACCGCCGGTCGCGGTGGCCTCGTCAATTGCCGTGATCTTCTCGGCCAGTAGGGCCGGATCGGTGGTGACCGCAAACCGTCCGCACATAACTCCCATAGTGCTCCGCACGGACTCGCTTCGGTGCCTGTACCCACGACGCCCACCGACACGGCAGGATGAAGCGGTGAGCAGCACCGAGCACTTGAAGACATGGCGGGCCCCGTCGGCGCCGACACCGGTGCACGCGACCGTGACCGTTCCAGGCTCGAAATCGCAGACCAACCGAGCGCTGGTGCTGGCGGCGCTGGCAGCCGCGCAAGGCCGCGGCTCGTCCACCATCGCCGGCGCGTTGCGCAGCCGCGACACCGATTTGATGATCGGCGCGCTGCGGACCTTGGGCTTGCGCGCTGACGGTGCAGGTTCGGAACTGACCCTCAGCGGTCGAATCGAACCCGGCCCCCACGCCCGAGTGGACTGCGGCTTGGCAGGCACGGTCTTGCGTTTTGTTCCGCCGCTGGCCGCGCTGGGCGCCACTCCGGTCACCTTCGACGGCGACGAGCAGGCCCGGGGCCGGCCCATCGCGCCGTTGCTGGATGCGCTGCGCGGACTCGGCGTCCCCGTCGACGGCACCGGCCTGCCGTTCCGGGTGTGCGGCAGCGGGTCGGTCGCCGGCGGCACGGTGGCCATCGATGCGTCGGCGTCATCACAGTTCGTGTCCGGGCTGCTGCTGTCCGGGTCAGCGTTCACCGATGGCCTGACCGTGCAACACACCGGTTCGTCGCTGCCGTCCGCGCCGCACATCGCGATGACGGTACAGATGCTGCGCCAAGCGGGCGTCGATATCGATGACTCGGCGCCGAACCAATGGCAGCTTCGCCCCGGCCCGGTCGCGGCCCGACGCTGGGACGTCGAACCGGATCTGACCAACGCGGTTGCATTCCTGGCAGCGGCGGTAGTCAGCGGCGGCACCGTGCGCATCACCGGCTGGCCAGCGGTCAGCGTCCAGCCCGCCGACCACATCTTGAACATTCTGCGGAAGCTCAATGCCGTTGTCACCCAGGATGATTCATCCCTCGAAGTGCGCGGGCCGGCGGGATACGACGGGTTCGAGGTCGATCTGCGGGCCGTAGGCGAGCTGACACCATCGGTCGCGGCGCTGGCGGCGCTGGCGTCCCCGGGATCGGTGTCACGGTTGAGCGGCATCGCCCATCTGCGCGGCCACGAAACCGACCGGCTCGCCGCGCTGAGCGCAGAGATCAACCGGTTGGGGGGCAACTGTCGGGAAACACCCGACGGCCTGGTGGTCACCGCGACACCGCTGCGACCCGGTATCTGGCGAGCGTATGCGGATCACCGGATGGCGATGGCCGGCGCGATCGTCGGACTGCGGGTAGCCGGGGTCGAGGTCGACGATATCGCCGCCACCACCAAGACGCTGCCGGAGTTTCCGCAGCTGTGGGCGGGCATGCTCGTCGAGGAACAGCCCGGCGACAATGCGGGCAGCCGTGGCGGCCCGAGGAGGAGCCGGGCAATCCAGGAAGAGCCCGGCGGTTGAGACCCGGCGACTACGACGAGTCGGACGTCAAGGTCCGCTCCGGCAGGGGCTCGCGACCGCGAACCAAGACTCGTCCCGAGCACGCCGATGCCGAGGCCGCCATGGTGGTCAGTGTCGACCGCGGCCGGTGGGGGTGTGTGCTTGGCGGCCGGCCCAACTGTCGAATCACGGCGATGCGCGCCCGCGAGCTCGGCCGCACCCCGATCGTTGTCGGCGACGACGTCGACGTGGTCGGGGACCTGTCCGGGCGGCCCGACACCCTGGCTCGCATCGTGCGGCGAGGGCCGAGACGAACGGTGTTGCGGCGCACCGCCGATGACACCGATCCCACCGAGCGTGTGGTGGTCGCCAACGCGGACCAATTGCTGATTGTGGTCGCGCTGGCCGACCCGCCGCCACGCACCGGCCTGGTCGACCGCGCCCTGATCGCCGCCTACGCCGGCGGGTTGACACCGATTCTGTGCCTGACCAAGACCGACCTCGCCCCACCGGAACCGTTCGGCGAGCATTTTGCCGATCTGGATCTGGCCGTGATCGCCGCGGGCATCGACGATCCGCTGCTCGCGGTGGCGGACCTGCTGGCCGACAAGATCACCGTGCTGCTCGGACATTCCGGGGTGGGTAAGTCAACGTTGGTGAATCGTCTTGTGCCCGAAGCCGATCGGGCGGTGGGTGAGGTCACCGACATCGGCCGGGGACGACACACGTCGACGCAGTCGGTAGCGCTGCAGTTGGGAGATACGCCGCCCGGTTCCAGCTGGGTTATCGACACCCCGGGAATCCGCTCGTTCGGGTTGGCCCATATCCAGCCCGACGACGTGCTATTGGCTTTCTCCGATCTCGCCGAGGCCACCCAGGAGTGTCCGCGCGGCTGCGGGCACATGGGACCGCCGGCCGATCCCGAATGCGCGCTGGATGCCTTGGCGGGACCAGCTGCCCGCCGCGTCGGCGCCGCCCGGCGGCTGCTGGTAGTGCTCAGGGAGATCTGACCAGCCGCATGCCGAGCTGGTCGGGCGGCACCGGATGCCCTTTGGCGCACCGGATTTCAACATCCGCCTCGGCGCCACAGCCCAGATGGGTCAGCCCGAGCCGGTTGCCGCCGGGCAGGTGACGCCGTCCCCACTGGAACATCGCCCAGATCACCGGCATAAAGTCGATGCCTGCATCGGTGAGCACATACTCGTCGCGGCTCCGCTGGCCGGGCTCGCGGTAGGGCCGCCGCGTCAGCAGCCCCAGGTCGACGAGTTCGGCTAGCCGCGCCGAAGTCGCGGCCTTGGTGATGCCCACCCGGCGGGCGAAGTCGTCGAACCGGGTGGTGCCGTAGTAGGCCTCGCGCATGATGAGCATCGCCGACTTGGTGCCGACCGCCGCCATGGTCTTCTCGATCGGGCACTCCCCGACCGCCGACCAGCCAGCGCGATCGGCCAGCTTCCCCTGCAACAGTGTCATGCGATCACCTCCCGGTCTGGGTTCCTTTGAGAATACCCAGCTGATGGCTGCCGCGACCGGACAGATCGCCATTGACATCACCGAGCGATTGACTCCTATTATGGGAGTGAATTCTTCGAATGAGAGAACGCTATGCCGAATGGCGAAACCTACTACTTCGACACCCCGGCCACGATGGCGTCGCAGCCACCATCCTGAGGGCGATCGGGAATGCCCAGGGGACCATGGCGCGGATACGGGCGATTCTGCCCACTGGCCCGCGCGCTGGATGTGGTCGGCGAGCGGTGGACCCTGGTGATCATTCAAGAGCTGCTCGCACGGCCGCACCGGTACGGCGAGCTGCTTAGTCGGCTTCCGGGTATCGGGACCAGCCTGCTCGCCGATCGACTACGCCGGCTTGAGCAGGCCGGGCTGGTGGCGCGTCAGCCCGGCGCGATCGGCGCCAGCGTCGTCTACACACTGACCGAGCGGGGTCGCACGCTCGACGATGCCCTGTGCGCGCTGCGCCGATGGGGTGTCGGCTACCTCTCCGATCCCACCGCTGACGGCGCGACGGAGCAACGATTCGACGTCAGCTACGTCGACGGCATTCAGACCGTGGCCGACGGTCTGTTCCGGCTCGTAGTCGACGATCGACCCACGACCCTGCGTTTCGCCGACCGCCGGCTCAGCCACGAACCCGGCGCGGCGCCCGGCGCGGAACTGATCGTCTCGACCACCTCGGCGTTCCTCGAGCGATGGGCCGCCGGCGAAATCGACTGGGACGACGGTCGCCGCAGCGGTGAGGTGATCGCTGACGGCCGTCCGGAGGCCTGGCCGCGTTGGCTCGCGGCCACCGGCTACCTGCTCCGCGTCGAACAGGAGACCACCGATGCCTGACCACCCCACCGACTTGTTCCACGACGTCGCCGCCGCCGCGCGCAACCAACCCGGGGTGGCATCCGGCACCATGATGGGCTTCCCGTGCCTGCGGGTCGACGGAGCGTTCTTTGCCTCTTGCGACCGCCGCACCGGAGATCTCGTCGTCAAGCTCCCACGTCACCGCGTCGAACAACTCATCGAGGCCGGCCAGGGCAAGCCTTTTGCACCGGCCGGGCGCACCTTCCGGGAGTGGGTGCTCATCGACGCGCGCGATGAGGTCAGATGGGCCGCCCTGATCGACGAGGCCCGCCAATTCGTGAGCGGGCGGGCGTGACGTTCAACGGGTTTCCGCCCGCCGGGCTAGCGTTACTGGCTCGCCTGCCAACCCTCGACCCCGCGAGCTTCGCCGCGGTACGCGGAGACTGGGAGCAGAACTTGCTCGACCCGGCCCGCAACCTTGTCAATGACCTTGGCGCCCGGCTGATCGAGCACGTTTCACCCGGCGGAGTGGACATCGCCGGCGCCAACCTCAAACGCGTGCCGTCGCCGTTTCCGACAGACCACCCGGGCGCAGACCTGCTGCGGCACAAAACGATGTTTCAACTTCGCTGGGCCGAGGCGCTCCCGTCCGGCGTGTCCACGCATCGACTGGTCGCGCTCAGCGCGATGCGGCTAGCCCGACTGGCCGCGCCTACGCCGGTGGTTGGTTGCGAAGCTCGGAGCATGACCCGCGGGCTCGACCCGCGCACAACGCTCGACGGCACCGGGCAACGCCGCATTGGCCAAAGTGTCGCGCAAGTCACGTCGCATCTGGGTTGCTTTTGGCATACCCAGGCGTTACAGCTGGGTACAGCATTCAATACCTAGCCCTCCTTAGGAGGACCCATGGCCGGATACCAGGGCCGTGACGCCGTCATCGTCGGCGCCGTTCGCACCCCCATCGGCAAGGGCAAGCCCGGCGGCGCGCTGCACGATGTGCTGCCCGCCGACCTGCTGGCACACAGCCTGCGCGAACTGGTGGCGCGCACCGGCGTGGACCCGACACAGGTCGACGACGTGATCGCCGGCGCGGTCACCCAAGTCGGCGACCAGGCGGTCAACATCGCGCGCAATGCCTTGCTGGGTGCCGGATTCCCGGAGACGGTTCCCGGCGTCACGATCGACCGGCAGTGCGGCAGCAGCCAGCAGGCCATCAGCTTCGCCGCCCAGGGCGTGCTCGCCGGCGCCTACGACCTTGTCGTCGCCGGCGGCGTGGAATCGATGAGCCGCGTTCCGATGGGCAGCTCGCTACTGCCGGGCAGCAATCCGTTCGGCGCGGATATGGCGCGGCGCTACCCCGATGGACTGGTGCCACAGGGCATCAGCGCCGAACTGATCACCGCGCGGTGGGGTTTCTCCCGTACCCAGCTCGACGAGTTCTCCGCCGCCAGCCATGACAACGCCGCCCGTGCCACCAAGGACGGCCTCTTCGACGACGAGCTCATCCCTATCGCCGGGCTTGCCGCCGACGAGATCATCCGGCCCGGCACCACGGTCGAAACGCTGTCCACCTTGCGGCCGGCGTTCTACAGCGACGCGGTCAAAACACGCTTCCCGCAGATCAATTGGTCAATCACAGCGGGCAACTCGTCGCCGTTGTCCGACGGCAGCGCCGCAGTCCTGCTCACCAGCAGCGACGTCGCGAAGAAACTGGGCTTGCGCCCGCTGGCCCGCATTCACACCACAACCGTGGTGGGCTCCGACCCGCTCTACATGCTGACCGGGGTCATCCCGGCCACCGAGAAGGTCTTGCGGCGTGCCGGTCTAACGCTGGACGACATCGACCTGTTCGAGGTCAATGAGGCATTCGCGCCCGTCGTGCTGGCGTGGGCGCAGGACACCGGGGCGGATTTGGCGAAGACCAACGTCAACGGCGGCGCCATCGCGATCGGCCACCCGCTGGGCGCCAGTGGCGCCCGCATCATGGCCACACTCCTCAACGCGCTGCAGCAACGTGGGAAGCGGTACGGGCTGCAGACCATGTGCGAGGGCGGCGGAATGGCCAACGCCACCATCATCGAGCACCTGGGGTAAGGGCCGAGCCGACGCCTGTCGCGCGCCGAACGTGAACTGATTGCGAAGATTCCGTCGAGATTTCGCAATCAGTTCACGCTCAGGGAGAAGATCTATGCCGCCAGATCGTCGACGTCGGGCGCCGACCCCGTCCCGGCACGCTTGTCCCGTCGCCAACCCCGCACGGTGGCAATCGCGGTCTTTAGCCCGCGGCGGCGTCCGGTCACCGGATCAGTACCCCCAAAACCCGGCCCCAGACCAGCGAACATCCGCTCACTGCGGGTCTCGGGCGCGTCATCAGCGTCGTCACGCAGGTACTTGTTCGGCAGCGACAGCTTGGCCAGCGTGCGCCACGTCTTGCCGTACTGCACCAAAAACGAGCCGGTGGTGTACGGCAAGTCGTACTTGTCACAGACCTCACGCACCCGCACCGAAATCCCGGCAAGCCGGTTGCTCGGCAGATCCGGATACAGGTGATGCTCGATCTGGTGGCACAAATTACCGCTCATGAACCGCAGCGCCGGCCCGGCATCGAAGTTCGCACTGCCCAACATCTGCCGCAGATACCACTGCCCCTTCGTCTCGCCAATCATGTCGGTCTTGGTGAACTTCTCGGCACCATCGGGGAAATGCCCGCAAAAGATCACCGCGTTGGACCACACGTTGCGGATCACGTTGGCCACCGCATTGGCGGTCAAGGTCGACCGATACGTCGCACCCGGCGACACCGAGGTCAACGCCGGAAACGCCACGTAGTCCTTGACCAGCTGCCGGCCGGCCTTGCCGAAGAACTCACGCAGCCGGACCTTGGCCGCTTCACGCTCGACCCGCCTCTTGAAGATGTTGCGGGCGTTCAAGTGCCGCAAAGCAATTCCCCACTCGAACCCGATCGCGAGAATGGCGTTGATCAGCAAGTTGAAAGTGTCGCGCCACTTCCATGGCTGGTCACGGGTGACGCGCACCATGCCGTAGCCGACGTCGTCATCCATGTCGAGGATGTTGGTGTACTTGTGGTGCACGAAGTTGTGGGTGTACCGCCACTGCTTGGATGTCCCGGCCATGTCCCACTCCCACGTCGAGGAGTGAATCTCGGGGTCGTTCATCCAGTCCCACTGGCCGTGCATGACGTTGTGGCCGATCTCCATGTTCTCGATGATCTTGGCCACGCCCAGGGTCAGCGTGCCGGCCCACCAGGCCGAGCGTCGCGAGCTGGCCGCCAGCAGTAGCCGGCCGGTCACCTCGAGCGCGCGCTGGGCGGCGATGGTGTGGCGGATGTAGCGGGCGTCGCGCTCGCCGCGAGACTCTTCAACGTCTTGGCGGATGGCATCCAGCTCAACGGCCAGGTTTTCGATGTCGGCGTCCGTCAGATGCGCGAATACATCGACGTCTGTGATCGCCATCGTTTGCCTTCCTGCAGTGATCTTGTAAGTTACCCGCCCCGGATCGGGGCGACACGAATTTGCCTCTCGGCACCAACCGCCCGATTATCCCATCGCTCGACAGTGGTCACCAGCGGGCCGATCCCGACGTGGCTCCGTTGGCGGCCGACGGGATCCCGGCGCTGACATCTGGGCCGTCAACGTCAGGCTCGGTTAGGCCGCAAGGTCGTCTGCGCCTGCCGCTGGTGGCGTCCCGGCACGCTTGCCGCGCCGCCAACCCCGCACGGTGGCAATCGCGGTCTTTAGCCCGCGGCGGCGTCCGGTCACCGGATCAGTACCCCCAAAACCCGGCCCCAGACCGGCGAACATCCGCTCACTGCGGGTCTCGGGCGCGTCATCAGCGTCGTCACGCAGGTACTTGTTCGGCAGCGACAGCTTGGCCAGCGTGCGCCACGTCTTGCCGTACTGCACCAAAAACGAGCCGGTGGTGTACGGCAAGTCGTACTTGTCACAGACCTCACGCACCCGCACCGAAATCCCGGCAAGCCGGTTGCTCGGCAGATCCGGATACAGGTGATGCTCGATCTGGTGGCACAAATTACCGCTCATGAACCGCAGCGCCGGCCCGGCATCGAAGTTCGCACTGCCCAACATCTGCCGCAGATACCACTGCCCCTTCGTCTCGCCAATCATGTCGGTCTTGGTGAACTTCTCGGCACCATCGGGGAAATGCCCGCAAAAGATCACGGCGTTGGACCACACGTTGCGGATCACGTTGGCCACCGCATTGGCGGTCAAGGTCGACCGATACGTCGCACCCGGCGACACCGAGGTCAACGCCGGAAACGCCACGTAGTCCTTGACCAGCTGCCGGCCGGCCTTGCCGAAGAACTCACGCAGCCGGGCCTTGGTCCCGCCGTCGGCTCGGCCCTTGAGGATCTTGCCGATCTCCAAGTGCTGCACCGCAACTCCCCACTCGAAGCTGATGGCGAGGATGGTGTTCCACACCAAATTGAGGATGTTGTAGCGCTTCCAGCGCTGGTCACGGGTGACCCGCAACATCCCGTAGCCGACGTCGTCATCCATACCGAGGATGTTGGTGTACTTGTGGTGCACGAAGTTGTGGGTGTACCGCCAGTGCTTGGAGGATCCACCCATGTCCCACTCCCACGTCGAGGAGTGAATCTCGGGGTCGTTCATCCAGTCCCACTGGCCGTGCATGACGTTGTGGCCGATCTCCATGTTCTCGATGATCTTGGCCACGCCCAGGGTCAGCGTGCCGGCCCACCAGGCCGAGCGTCGCGAGCTGGCCGCCAGCAGTAGCCGGCCGGTCACCTCGAGCGCGCGCTGGGCGGCGATGGTGCGGCGGATGTAGCGGGCGTCGCCCTCGCCGAGCGAGTCCTCAACGTCTTGGCGGATGGCATCCAGCTCAACGGCCAGGTTTTCGATGTCGGCGTCCGTCAGGTGCGCGAATACATCGACGTCTGTGATCGCCATCGTCCCCTCCCTGCCTCATGCGGTGCAGAACCTACGCTATCGTAACCTACGAATCCGTAAGTTACCTGTGGGTAACTTAAATGTCCAGCACGCAGTCGCCCGAGGCGGTCGACACGCAGGTCTGGACCCGGGTTCCGGGCTCATGCTCCTGGCCCGTTCGCAGATCCCGGACATGGCCTTCCACCAGGTCGACCACACACGATTGACAGATCCCCATCCGGCAGCCAAAGGGCATCTGCACACCGGCACCCTCACCCGCTTCCATCAGCGACGTGGCGGCATCGGCGACTACACGTTTGGCACTGCGGGCGAACGTGACCGCGCCTCCTGCCCCGGCGGGTGCCGCCTTGGACACCGCGAATCGCTCCAGGTGCAGCCGGTCGCTAATGCCCGCCGATGACCAGACCTTCTCGGCCTGGTTGAGCATGCCCTCCGGCCCGCACGCCCAGGTCTGGCGTTCGCGCCAGTCCGGCACCTGCTGACCGATCCGGGTCAGGTCCAGCCGGCCCTCGGCGCGCGTCTCCCGCACCGACAACCGATAACCGGGGTGGTCGACCGCCAGCGCGGCCAGCTCGGTACCGAACATCACGTCAGCTTCGGTCGGCGCCGAATGCACGTGTGCCACGTCAGTGATCTGATTGCGGCGCACCAACGTTCGAAGCATCGACATCACCGGCGTGATCCCCGACCCGGCAGTCAAGAACAGAATCGACGGCGGCGCCGGATCGGGTAGCACGAAATTGCCCTGCGGCGCGGCCAGCCGCACGATGGTCCCCGGCTTGACACCGGCCACCAAATGGCTGGACAGAAAGCCCTCCGGCATCGCCTTCACCGTGATGGTCACCGTGCGTGCGGACCCGGACGCCGCCGGGCTCGATGTCAGCGAATACGACCGCCAGCGCCAGCGCCCGTCGACCAGCAGCCCGATCCCGATGTATTGGCCCGGCTGGTAGTCGAAACCGAAACCCCAGCCCGGTTTGATGACCAGGGTCGCGGAGTCTTCCGTCTCCCGGCGAACCTCCAGGATGCGACCCCGCAGTTCCCGCGCGGACCACAGCGGATTCGCCAGGTGAAGATAGTCGTCGGGCAATAGTGGCGTCGTGATACGCGCGGCAATCTTGCGTAACGCATGCCAGCCTGGATGCCTGTCGGCTCCGGCGATGGTGGGGCGCCTGGTGTCGACGACGTTGGCGGTAACCGGCGCGTATTTCTTGCTCATAGGAAGCTCCTGCTCACCGTGCGGCCTTAAGCTTCCGCCCAGGTTGGAGACGGTTTCACGCCTATCCAATAAAGCTACGGTACCGTAACCTACGGTCCCGTATCTAGGGCCGGACGCACAGAATGCGTCACACTCGGGGCATCGTCAGAGCAGGTCAAGCAGGAACGGCAGCTCCTGGTTGGCGTACCAAGCGAGATCGTGGTCCTGGGCGTCACCGACAACCAGCTCAGCGTCCTCGTCACCAAGGTCAGCGGCATCGATGACCCCGATCGCCGCCGTCACAGCCGGCTCGGCACCGGCGTTGTCGACGTATGCGGCGACGACCTGAGCCATCGAAATTGGCCCGCCCAGTCTGACGACGGCGTCATCAAGATCGGGTCGGTACGTGGCGTCGTCGACCTCGGCGGCCAGCACCGTCCGTCGCGGCGGGAAGGTGCCAGGGGTGGTGCCGATGTCCATCGCTAGCAGGCGCAACGACGCCAACGCCGCCTCGCGCAGCGCCACCTCGGCAAGTTCCTCTTCGTCGCCCTCGGCATACGACTCACGCAGCGTCGGCGTCACGGCGAAGGCGGTGCCGTTGACCGGCCACAACGAACCATCGGCGACGAGTTCCCGCAGCATGGCCAGCGTGGCCGGAATGTAAACCTGCATCACCGGGCGAGTACCCGCTCGCTTGCGATCGCCACGGGGCTCATCCGGTGCCGACCCGCTGCGCCCGGCTCCACCGCGCTTGCGATCGCCACGAGGCTCATCCAGTGCCGACCCGCTGCGCCCGGCTCCACCGCGCTTGCGATCGCCACGCTAACCCCCGATCAACGTGGCCGCATAGTCGTCGACGTACGTCGACAATTCACGCGGCGGACGCTTGTAGTTGTCACTCACAATCGGCCGTTCCGGCAGCTTAACCTTTGGCTTTTCCACATCGCCGTAGTCGATCGTGGAAAGTAGGTGGGCCATCATGTTCAGCCGCGCGTGCTTCTTGATATTGGACTCCACTACATACCAGGGGCTGACGGGGGTGTCGGTATGCACCATCATCTGGTCCTTTGCGCGCGAATAGTCCTCCCACCGATACACCGATTCCAGGTCCATCGGGCTGAGCTTCCATTGCCGGACCGGGTCGCTCCGTCGCGCCTTGAACCGGCGTAGCTGTTCGGCCTCTGAGACTGAAAACCAGTACTTGCGAAGCAGAATCCCGTCGTCAATCAGCATCTGCTCGAAAATCGGGGTCTGCCGTAGAAACAGCGCATGCTCCTGCGGCGTACAGAAGCCCATGACTTTCTCGATACCCGCGCGGTTGTACCAGGACCGATCGAAGAGCACGATCTCCCCCTTGGCGGGCAGATGCGCGATATACCGCTGGTAGTACCACTGACCGCGTTCCCGGTCGGTGGGCACGGGCAATGCGGCTACGTGGGCGACCCGCGGGCTGAGGTATTCGGTGATCCGTTTGATGGCGCCACCCTTGCCGGCAGCGTCGCGCCCTTCGAAGATGACCACAAGACGCGCACCGGAATGCCGCACCCACTCTTGCAACTTCACGAATTCTGTTTGCAGCCGCAATAATTCGGCTTCGTAGACGGCGTTGGAGATCTTGCGTCGGGCCGGCACAGCTGACTTCTTTCCCTTCGCCTTCGCCGAGGCGCCGTCGTTGGTCGCGGTGCTCACATCAACGGATGTTATATCCACCCCAGCAATGTTGACCCCCAACAACTACCGAGAAGCCTCCAGAAGCTCGTCCAGTGCTTGACCCAGCAGCCCTGGCAGCAGATCGACATCGCTCATCGCGTCTCGGTCGGCATTGATCCCGAAATACAGCATGCCGTTGTACGACGTCACACTGATGGCCAGCGCATGGTTATGCAGCAGCGGCGGCACGGAGTAGGCCTCCAGCAGCTTGGTACCCGCAATGTACAGCTGCGACTGGGTTCCGGGGGCATTGGTGATCAACAGATTGAATAGCCGCGCCGAGAAAGTGGTGGCGACCTTGACACCCATGGCGTGCAAGGTGGCGGGCGCAAAGCCGGACAGTGTGACGATGGTCCTCGCATCGACCAGACTGGCGGCCGTCGGGTTCGATTCGGTGGCATGGGCGATTTGGGAAAGGCGCACCACGGTGTTGCGCTCCCCCACTGGGAGGTCAACCAAGAACGGCGTCACCTGGCTCATCGCTTGACCAGGACCGGTTGAGTCGAGCTGGTCATCGGCATACACCGATAGCGGAGCCATCGCCCGAATCGTCGCGGTCTGTGCCACCGCTTCGCCGCGTGACATCAGCCAGTTGCCCAGTGCGCCGGCGATCACCGTCAACACCACGTCGTGGATGTCGCAGTCGTAGCGAGCCCGTACAGTCCGGTAGTCCTCAAGACTTCCACTGGCTACCGTGAATCGCCGATTGCGCGACACCGTGGCATTGAGCGGACTACGCGGTGCCGTGCCACGTGCAACCGTACGCGCGATATCGAGAACCTTGCGGCCGGTGTCGACGAGTTGGCCAGAATTCGTTGCCAACCCGGTGATCGCAGATCCGACGGCCTGTAGCTGCGCCCCCGGTCGAACCAGCCAGTCACCCACCGCGCCCAGCAGCAGCCTGGTGGTGCCCGGGTCGCGTTCCGGGATCCAGATGTCTTCGGGAAACGGCGGTGGCCGCCGCGTCCGGTCGGCGATGACATGTCCAACCGCCAGTGCCGTTACCCCGTTGATCAGGGCTTGGTGCGACTTGGTGTACAGGGCAATGCGACTTTTATCCAGGCCCTCGACCAGATACATCTCCCACAACGGCCGCGACTTGTCCAACGGCCGCGCGGCCAGCCGCGCGATCAGGTCGTGCAGTTGATCGTCACTGCCCGGGGACGGCAGCGCCGACCGCCGGACGTGGTAGGTGATGTCGAAGTCGTGATCGTCGATCCACACCGGCCTGGCCAGGCCTAACTTCACTTCCTGGATTTTCTGCCGGTAACGCGGTATCTGCGGTAGCCGCTGTTCGACGGTTTCCAGCAAACTCTCATAGCTCAGACCGGCACGCGGGCGACGCAGGATTAACAGCAATCCGACATACATGGGGGTAGCAGTGTTTTCCAGCTGATAGAAGGCGGCGTCCGATGGAGACAACCGAGTAACCATTGCGGCCCTGCCCTCCTCGTCAATTCGTCGCGACGACCTACGCCGTCGCCCACGGTAACGGCCAGTCCGGGCACTTCACGGCGCGGGTACGCGCGAGCCTTCGTTGTGCGATGATGGCCGGCAACTAGAACACCGCACAACAGTCGTCTGCCACTCTCCAGCAGGCTCCCCATGCGATCGATGACTCTGGAGGGTGCCCGTTGACCATCAGTCGTATCGCGAACTCACCCGGCGACACCTTCGCCGTCACACCCGTCGTCGAGTACGAGCCACCACCGCGAAACATCCCGCCGTGCGGGCAATCATCCCACGCGGCGCCGCGGCCCCACACCCCGCATGTGGCTCGCCGACGAGCCCGACATCCTGCGGTCGGCGCGGCAGCGGTCGGGTCCGCGACCATGTCGCTGCCGATGCGCCAAGCGGCGATCTTCGCCGACGCGGCGCTGCGCCGAGTGCTGGAAGTCATCGACCGCCGCCGCCCGGTAGCCCAGCTGCGCCCGCTGCTCGCACCTAGCTTCGTCGACTCGGTGCTCTCGGTAAGCCGCACGGGCGCCGGACAAGAAGGCGCGGCAGTGCTGCGCCGCACGCGGCTCCAGCCGGTCGGGCGTGACACCCCGCAGAAGGCCGCCGAGGTCTTCGGCACCTACAGCCGCGGTGACCGGATCCACGCGATCGCCTGCCGCGTGGAGCAAGTGTCCGGTGGCAACGGAACCCGATGGCTGATGGTCGCCCTGCACATCGGTTGAGATCGCCCGCCGCTAGTTCGGCGTTGCGGTGGCGGCGGCCGGTAGCGGACCGCCGGTATACCGGGCCAGTACCGGACCCATGATCGCCATGACGAATACATACGACGTCGCCAGGGCGGCAACCCCCGGGATCGATGCACCGGCCAGTCCGATGATGATCATGGAGAACTCGCCCCTGGCAACGAGCGCCGTGCCGGCACGCAGCTGCCCACGCCGCGCCACGCCGTCCCGCCGAGCGGCGAACATCCCGGTGGCAACCTTCGTCGCCGCGGTGACAATGGCGAGAGTCAGGGCTACCGGAAGCACCGGAAGTAGCTCTCGTGGGTCAACCGACAGGCCGATGCCCAGGAAGAAGATCGCGGCGAAAAGATCACGAAGGGGACCCAGCACCGTGCGTGCCCGGTCAGCGGTTTCCCCGGTCAGGGTGAGGCCGACCAGAAACGCCCCGACGGCGGCCGATGCGTGCAGGGACTCGGCCACCGCCGCCACGATCAAGGTGACGCCAAGAACCCTCAGCAGCAGTTGCTCGGAATCGGGGTGGGTCACCAGGCGGCCGACGTGATGACCCCAGTGGTAGGACGCCGCGAACGCCACCAGTAGCGCGGTGACCGCGACGATCATGCCGGCTACCGCGTCCAGCCAGCGTCCGTCCGTCGCTAGAACCGCGAACAGCGGCAGGTAGGCCGCCATCGCGAAGTCTTCGAGGACCAGCACCGACAGCACGGCCGGTGTTTCCCGGTTACCGAGCCGGCGCAAGTCCTCCAGCAGGCGCGCGATGACGCCCGAGGAGGAGATATAGGTGACCCCGGCCAGGCCCAGGATCGCCGCGCCGTCCAAGCCCAAAAGCCAGCCCGCCACGGCACCGGGTGTGGCGTTGAGGACGATGTCGACACCGGCGGACGGTAGGTGGCGGCGCAGGCTGCTGGCGAATTCGGTCGCGGAGAACTCCAGACCCAAGGTCAGCAACAGCAAGACGATACCGATGGGCGCGCCCGTGGCGATGAACTCACCGGCGGCGGCTATCCCCAGGATGCCGCCATTGCCTAGCGAGAGACCCGCTAACAGATAGACCGGTATCGGGGACAACGCGAACCGCCGTGCGACTGCACCCAACACCGCGAGCACGGTCAACAGGACGCCGAGCTCGAATAGCAGCGCCCTCGAAATCTCCACCGGTTCAGCCGTTTTTAACGATCTGCTCGACCCCGGCGATCCCGTCTTCGGTGCCGATCACGATCAGGACGTCTCCCGCCCGCAGCGTTTCAGTCGGGTCCGGCGAGGCCAGCACGTCCTCGTCGCGCACGATCGCGACGATCGACGCGCCGGTCCGGGTGCGGGCCCGGGTGTCGCCCAGCGGCCGATCCACGAACAAGCTGCCCGGCCGGACGTGGATCTGCCCGGCCTCGAGCCCGGGCACTTCACGGGTCAACTCGGTGAACCGCTCGGCGATCCTGGGGGCGCCCAGAATCTGGGCCACCGTCTCGGCCTCTTCGTCGGTGAGGTGAAAGACCGGTTGGGCTTCGTCCGGATCCTCGCGGCCATACAGGACGACATCGAAATCGCCACCACGCCGCGCAATAATGCCGATCCGATCACCGCGATGACTGGTGAACTCGTACCGCAACCCGACGCCGGGTAGCAGCACCTCCTTGACGTCCATAGGGATCAATCCTTGACGAAATGCGGTCGAGATAGAAGCGGTATGGGCAATCTTGTTGCAGCTGAGCGTAGTTAGTTCTGGCGGGCAGATGAAAACACTCTAGCGTCGAGCAATTCAGCAAGCCGCCGCCGGTAGCGGTCTTCGCCCTACTCGTCGCCGCTGGACCCGAAAACTAGCTTCTCCGAACCGCTCCAGCCGGGTGCCACCGTGGCAGCGGGAGCAACATCGGCACGTCGCCCCGGTAGTCGCGGTATTGGTTGCCCAGCGCCGCCACCAGGTCACGCTCTTCCAGCTGCAAGGCAACCAGGATGTATGCGGTGGTGCCGATCGCGAAGAACAGATGCCCCGCTGTCATCGTAGGCGCTGCCCAGAACGCAACGAGGAATCCCAGCATGATCGGATGGCGCACCAGCCGATAAAACAACCGGACTCGAAAATCTATGTCCGTGTAGGGCTTTCCGCGCCAGGCCAAGTACACCTGCCGCAAGCCGAACAGGTCGAAATGATTGATCATGAAGGACGAGGCCAACACCGTCGCCCAGCCGAGCCAGAACAGCGTCCACACCGCCAGGCGGCCGGCTGGCTGTTGCACGTCCCAGATGACCGCCGGCATCGTTCGCCATTGCCAGTACAGCAGGACCAGCGCCGCGCTTGCCAACAACACGTAGGTGCTGCGCTCAATCGAGGGCGGCACGAATCGCGTCCACCACCGCTTGAATCCCGGCCGCGCCATCACGCTGTGCTGCACGGCGAACACACCCAGCAACACCATGTTGACCGCGACGGCCTGGCCGAACGGTGCTGCAATCCCGTGATCCACGGTCCGTGGCACCACGAGGTCGCCGACGAAACCAATCGCATACAAGAACGCCACCAGGAATGCCACGTAGCTTGCGGCGCCATACCCGATCGTCAAGTAACGCTTCATTCCACCATTGTCCGCCGCAACGCCGCGTTGGCCTATAGGCCGCCTGTCCCAACCTCGCCGGACTAGGCATTCACCAGACCATTGCGAAGCGCATACATGCTCGCCCCGATGCGGTTCGACACCCCGATTTTGGCGTAGGTTCGTTCGACATGGTTGCGGGCGGTCTTCTCACTGATCACCAAGGCCGCCGCGATCTCCTTGTTGGATGCGCCACGGGCGACCAGGCACAGCACTTCGATCTCCCTAGGGGTCAGACCGTCCGGCCGCGGGTTCGACCGTGCCCCAGGGTGCCCCGCGACGTGCAGCACCGCCTCGACGGCGACGGAGTCGAGCTCACCGGCTTGCGCCCGCGCGCGTAGCCGCCGGGCCGCCGAACCCGGTGATAGCTGCTCCCGATATGGCCTTGGCTCGCGGGCGGATTGGTAGCCGACTGCGGCGGCCAGGATGCGATCCGGCAGGCTCAACGCGCTCCCGGCAAGAGCGCGTGGATAGCCCGAGCCGTTGGGGCATTCATGGTGATTGCCGGCGACCTCCGCCAAGTCACGAAGCCCGCGGACCTGGTTGAGGATCCGCACCGTGAAGTACGGATGCAGCCGCACACGCTCGAATTCGGCCGCGGTCAACGACCCTTGCCTGGACCAGATTTGATTCGACACTCCGATGCGGCCGAGATCGTGAACGTGACCGGCACGTCGGGTCAATGCGGCCGCGTCGCCGTCCAACCCGGCGGCCAGTGCGGCGTCGCCGGCGAGCCGGGCCACGGCTCGCGAATGCCCAAGGGTGAACGGGCACTTTAGATCGACGAAGTCACCCAGCGCAACGAGCAGCGTGTCCAGCGACTGGTCATCAAGGGGCTGCTGGTGATCCGGCGCGGCGCGCACGGCCGCCGCCCACGCGTCCCCGGTCGGCGGGCCGGCCAGGATTCCCGCGGCATCGTTTAGGAAGACGTCGACCACCTCGGGATCGAACTGCCCGCCCCGCCGAGCGCGAGCCATCGCAGTCGCACCCTCCACACCGTAGGTACGGTGGTGAACTTCCGCCATTTCGGCGAGCTGAGCTACCCGCATCTGGATCGGGATCGCGTCACCGTGGGCGCCGGTGGGCAGGCCGGAGCCGTCGTAACGCTCGAACGCAAACGCCAGTGCCGCTTGCACGTTGGGGCCCAGTCCGATTCGATCGGCCAGCAGAGCCGCAGACGTGCAGTGCGAGTGGATCATCTGGGACAGCTGGCCGCGCGCGTTGACCAATAGCGTTGCCATCATGCTCAACCGGTGCAGCAGCGGCTGGCCGCGTCCGATATTGGTTGCCAGGAACCGCATATACGGCAGCCCGGACCAGTCGACCAAATAGGAATCGTGGCGGACGGCGATGTCGTCGCCGAACCATCGCGCGTATTCGTGGGAGTCGGCGTGACATCCGATCCACATGATCAGCGTCGTGTAGTACACGCAATCCCGCTGCTGGTGGCTGAGTCCGAGTCGATCGGCGAGCCTGGTCGCAATCAGCGCGGCCCGCAGCATGTGCTCGGCGGGCTGTCCCAGGCCGAGGTCGATCGCCACCGAGAGCGCCGCCAGCAGCTCGGCGCGAGTAGGCAGTTCCGAAGACTCGACCGGACGAGACGCCATTGCATCATTGTGCCCACGTCGCGGGCCGGGTTCAGCGAATCGCGACAGTGCGCCGGACGGCATGATGACGGCCCGCATCGAACGTTTCGAAATGGCCGGAGCCCACAACGAACAGGCCCCGTTGTGGTGGCCGGAAGCTGGCCAGCCGGGCTTGACGATCCAGCGGTCCAACCGGTCCGAGGTCGGCTCCCAGCAACACGGCGCGCGACCGGGCCACCCCCCACACCCACTTTGGCGCGATCATGAATCGCTGACCGTTCGGGGCGGTTCCGGCCAGCCGGACCCGTCCGGCCCGCAGCATCGGACCCGCAGCGCGGCCCAGCGCAGCCAGGACCACCCGGTTGGTCCACGCCGTGGCCGGCAATCGGGCGCCAATGCGGCTCATCAGCCGCGTCGACAGGGTTGCGCGGATATCGATCTCCCACTCAACAAGTCCCTCGATCCCGACGAACAACGACCACGGGGTGACCCATGCGACGTCGATCTCACACTGGACGGCGTCGTGGGACGTCGCCGAACTGAAATAGCGGGCACAGCTCTGCGGCCCCGGGGTCGTCGCGTAGAACGTCCACGCGCCGTCGGGATCACGATGCCAGACCGATCGGTAGCCGGGCGAGAAGGATGTCGCCGGAAAATGCCGCAGAGCGAGATAGTGCCCGCTGGCGAAGGGAAGGCCCATCACGCCGAAACCGACGAATCGTTCGTCATCGCCGGCGGGCAGCCTGGGGTCGCGCAGGATTGCGGTGGCAGCGTCCAAGGGTGTTCGTGGCGTTGTCATACCTGGATGCTGTACGCCTAACGGTGGACGCGCATGAGGCGGGTGCCTCAACTTCGAGGCCCCAAACTCGGGAATGTCACGTTGGCCGCAGTGGCCACATGGGGCATCCACGCACCACGGGTTTGCCGCGGTGCGGCCCCTAGCGCTTCTTCGCCGATTTCGGCGGCTTGGGACCCCGGCCTTGCCGACGCGCGGCTTCGCGCCGCTCGCGCCGGCTCGCACCAGCCGGAACGCCGGCCGGCGTCTTCTCGGCCGCACCGCCGTTGCGCTGCACCTGAGTCGAACCGTCCTCCGCCGGACCGGAATAGGTCAGCGCGGGCGACTCGTTGGCAATGCCCTTGGTGCGCAACGCGGCCCCTTCGCGCGCGGGGCCACCGACAGCTCCACGTTGCTGCGCGGCGGTAGCGGCCGCCGCAGCGAATTCGGCAAGCTGCTGGGGTTCGTCGACTGGGGCGACCTCCGGGGCCGGGACCGCCTCCACGGTGACGTTGAACAGGAAACCGACGGATTCCTCTTTCATGCCGTCGAGCATGGCCATGAACATGTCGTAGCCCTCGCGCTGGTACTCCACCAACGGATCGCGCTGCGCCATCGCACGCAGCCCGATGCCCTCCTTGAGGTAGTCCATCTCGTAGAGGTGCTCACGCCACTTGCGGTCGATGACGTTGAGCAGCACGTTGCGCTCCAGCTGGCGCATCGCACCCTCGCCGGCGATTTCCTCCAGCTCGGCTTCCCGTGCGGCATAAGCACGTTCGGCGTCGCCGATGAGCTCCTCGAGCAACTCATCGCGGGTCAGCTCGTCGCGGTCGAACTCCTGGTCCCTGCGGGTCAGCGAGTCGGCCGTGATCCCGACCGGGTAGAGCGTCTTGAGCGCCCGCCACAACGCGTCCAGATCCCAATCCTCGGCATAGCCTTCGGTGGTCGCGCCGTCGACGTAGGCGGTGATGACGTCTACGAGCATGTCCTTGGCCTGCTGCTGCAGGTTCTCGCCTTCGAGAATCCGGCGACGTTCGGCGTAGACGACCTTGCGCTGCTGGTTCATCACCTCGTCGTACTTGAGGACGTTTTTGCGGACCTCGAAGTTCTGCTGCTCGACTTGGGTCTGGGCGCTCTTGATGGCCCGGGTGACCATCTTGGCTTCGATCGGCACGTCGTCGGGCAGGTTCAGCCGGGTCAGCAGCGTCTCCAGCGCGGCACCGTTGAATCGGCGCATGAGTTCGTCGCCCAGCGACAAATAGAAGCGCGACTCCCCCGGGTCGCCTTGGCGGCCGGAGCGGCCGCGCAATTGGTTGTCGATGCGCCGCGACTCGTGACGCTCGGTGCCCAGCACGTACAGGCCGCCGGCCTCGATCACTTCGGCGGCCTCCTTGCCGGCCTCCTCCTTGACCAGCGGCAGCTCCTCGTGCCAGGCCCCCTCGTAGTCGTCGGGCGTGTCCACCGGATCCAGTCCACGGGCACGCAGTCGCAGGTCAGTCAGAAAGTCGACGTTGCCGCCCAGCACGATGTCGGTGCCGCGCCCGGCCATGTTGGTGGCGACGGTGATGGCGCCCCGACGGCCCGCCTCGGCGATGATGGCCGCCTCTTGCTCGTGATACTTCGCGTTGAGCACGTTGTGCGGGATGCGCCTCTTGGTGAACTGCCGCGAAAGGTACTCCGAGCGTTCCACGCTGGTGGTGCCGATCAGCACCGGCTGGCCCTTGTCGTAGCGCTCGGCGACGTCGTCGACCACCGCGATGTATTTGGCTTCCTCGGTCTTGTAGATGAGGTCGGATTGGTCTTCGCGAATCATCTCTTTATTGGTCGGGATGGTGACCACGCCCAGCTTGTAGATCTCGTGCAGTTCGGCCGCCTCGGTCTGGGCGGTGCCGGTCATGCCGGCTAGCTTGTCGTACAGGCGGAAATAGTTCTGCAGCGTAATGGTGGCCAGCGTCTGGTTCTCCGCCTTGATCTCGACGTGCTCCTTGGCCTCGATGGCCTGGTGCATGCCTTCGTTGTAGCGGCGGCCGATCAGCACACGACCGGTGAACTCGTCGACGATGAGCACCTCGCCGTCGCGGACGATGTAATCCTTGTCGCGGCTGAACAGCTCCTTGGCCTTCAGCGCGTTGTTGAGGTAGCTGACCAACGGGGAGTTGGCGGCCTCATAGAGGTTGTCGATACCGAGCTGGTCTTCGACAAACTCCACGCCCTTTTCGTGTACGCCGACGGTGCGTTTGCGCAGGTCGACCTCGTAGTGGGTGTCCTTTTCCATCAGCGGCGCCAACCGGGCGAACTCGGTGTACCAGTTGGAGGCGCCGTCGGCCGGACCGGAGATGATCAGCGGTGTGCGGGCCTCGTCGATCAGGATCGAGTCGACCTCGTCGACGATGGCGTAGTTGTGCTCGCGCTGCACCAGATCGTCGAGCGAGTGCGCCATGTTGTCGCGCAGGTAGTCGAAGCCGAACTCGTTGTTCGTGCCATAGGTGATGTCGGCGTTGTAGGCGATGCGCCGCTCATCGGGCGACATCTGGGCCAGGATCACGCCGACCTCCAGGCCGAGGAAGCGGTGTACCCGGCCCATCCACTCGCTGTCGCGTTTGGCCAGGTAGTCGTTGACGGTGACGATGTGCACGCCCTTGCCGCCGATGCCGTTGAGGTAGGCGGGCAACACGGAGGTCAGGGTCTTGCCCTCACCGGTCTTCATCTCGGCGACGTTGCCCAGGTGCAGCGCGGCCGCACCCATCACCTGCACGTCGAACGGCCGCTGGTCGAGCACCCGCCAGGCCGCTTCGCGGGCCACCGCGAACGCTTCGGGCAGCAGATCGTCGAGGCATTCGCCGTCGGCGTGTCGCTTCTTGAACTCGTCGGTCTTTGCCCTCAGTTCGGCGTCGGTCAGCTTCTCGACGTCGTCGGACAAGGTACCGACATAGTCGGCCACCTTCTTGAGGCGCTTGACCATGCGACCTTCACCGAGGCGCAGCAATTTCGACAGCACAGCTATGTCCCCGTCTGGGTAGGAGTCTCTAGATAAGGCGACTCCCATGGTAGGTGACGACCCGGTGATGACCGCCGATCACGCCAAACGGATCAAGCCGTAATCGTAGGCGTGCCGGCGGTAGACCACCGACGGCCGCTCGGTGTCCTTGTCGTAGAACAAAAAGAAGTCGTGTCCGACCAGCTCCATCTCGTAGAGCGCGTCGTCGACCGACATCGGCTTGGCCGGGTGTTCCTTGGTCCGAACGATCCGCCCCGGCTCGTGATTGACGACGGCGCCGTCATGATCGTGTGACTCGGCCGGCCTGTTGTTGAAGCCCTGTTCCGGCGCCGGCACCATCGCAGTGGCCTCGGCCAGCGAAACCGGGGTCTTGTCGCCGTAGTGCACCTTGCGGCGATCCTTACCACGGCGCAGCCGGCCCTCCAGTTTGACGACCGCTGATTCAAGTGCGGCGTAGAAGCTGTCGGCGCACGCCTCACCGCGCACCACCGGCCCTCGCCCGCGCGCAGTGATCTCCACGCGCTGACAGGACTTGCGCTGGCGGCGGTTACGTTCATGGTCGAGTTCGACGTCGAACAGGTAGATGGTTCGGTCGAGCCGCTCCAAGCGGGCGAGCTTCTGCGCAACGTAGATGCGGAAGTGGTCGGGGATCTCGACGTTGCGGCCCTTGAACACGATCTCGGCGTTCGATTTCGGTTCGGCCTGCTCCTTGGTGGCAACCGATTGGTCCAGAACCTGACCCGCATCCACGGCTAGCCTTGACATACGTGACAACTCGTTTCTCTTTCCACGTCACACGCGCCCTGCGTGCCTGGCCTTCAGATGCGCGCCGACGGGGGTAGGAGCGGTGAGGAGAAAGTCACCGCCGCAGGCTGCCCGCCGGAGCAAGATGTCGAATACTCACCTCCTACCGCGGGTGCCAATCCAACCAGGGAAGTCGCGATCGTGAGTCATTAAAACCTGACCTCGACGTTAGCCCGTGTTCGCCTCACCGTGCCACCAAATTGTCCGACCTGTTTCGAGTTCTTCATGTTCTCTTGGCAACTTCACCGGTTTAGCCGAATGCTAACCGCTTTCCAGGCTGCCAGGCATCGCGGGCCGTCCAAGGCCAGGCCAGCAGATCCTCACGCCGCCGCGATCGCCAACACGGCACCCACCCGCACACCGCCAGCCTGCAGGACCCGAACCGACTCGCGCGCCGTCGCGCCGGTGGTGACGATGTCGTCGACGATCACGACCTCGTTGCGCGGCCCCTGCCCCCGTAGCCGCACCCGCCCCGCGATGTTGCGCTCGCGCGCGGACGTACCAAGGCCTACCGAGTCGCGGGCCAACCCCCTCATCCTCAGCGCCGGGGCCACGGTGATGTCGCGGTGGCGCCCAAGGGCGGTCCCGGCGATCCGCGCCATCCGGGTGACCGGGTCACCACCGCGCCGTCGCGCCGCCCACCCACGCGTCGGGGCGGGCACGATCGTCAGCGGGTTCTCGACCATGCCCCAGGACAACAGGCGGTCGACACCGACGGCCAGTGCGCACGCGAGTGGCACCACGAGGTCGCGACGGCCGTGCTCCTTCATCGCGAGGATCGCCTGACGACGGGCGCCCGCGTACCGACCGAGCGCGAAAACCGGCACCTTGGGGTCGACGCGGGGGTTCACCACCTGCGGTTCACCGGCAGCCACCGACAGCTCAGCGGCGCACGCGGCACACCAGCGAGTCGCCGGCGCACCGCAACCGCCGCATTCCAGCGGCAGGATTAGGTCGAGCACATTAGAAGTTTCGCGGTCACCGGTGACAACAGCGCTCTCAATCGGAGCCCCTCAGCAGCGGCGGCCACGCAAAACTGAGCGCGCCCTGGCTCAACTGGGTGATCACGTTCTCCAGGTGCCGCAGCGGCAGCTCCGTGCGCCACTCCGGCAGGAGAGCAGACAGCTGCAGGGAATCCACTCCGAGGCTGACGGCGGTGATGCGCAGCCCGTGCGGCAGCTCAGGCAATGGCACCCGGTAGGCGGGTGTCCGGGTCGGCAGCGTCCACCGCCGTCGACCGGCTATCACCGTGCGCGGTCGCAGCCACAAGGTCGTACCCACCACGTCGACGTCTACCTCAAGACCGCCCCACTCGGGCCGGTGCGCCCAGCGCAGCCGGGCCGCGCCACCCCCGGACAACTCACCGCGTAGCCACGGCGCCGCTTGGCGCAGCACATCATCGAAAATCTCTGTCGGTAGTGCGGATGACAGCTCGACGGGAGCCGCAATCACCACCGGCGGCACACCCGGACGGATGTGCACGTTGCGCAGGACGGCAACCGCGCTCCGCAGATGATGGTGGTCCCATCTGACGTCTTGGGCGGCGACCCGGACCTCGCCGAGTTGACCGACGGCCAGCCCCTGCGGTTCGAGCGCAGCGTCCAGCTCGGTGACGGTCAGCACCACGTCGTGGTCCCCTATCCGAACCGTGACTTCCTTGCCGATGAGCAGCTGCTGCAAGGTCGTGAACAACGTCCGGTACGGCGCCGCAACTGCCTGAGCGGCTCCCGCGCTGACCAGCGACATACCGGTCGACGACCAGAGCGAGCCCAGCACGTCCAACGCACGGAAGGGGTCATCCCAACGCAGTCGGGGAACTCTCGGCGACATCGGCTAGCGCCTCCTCACTGCGAGGGTAGCCGGTGCGGTCAGCTCGCGAAAAACGCAGGCACAGTACTCATCCGGGCAACACCGGCGCCGCCCCGGCCACCATCAGCCCGGATACCTCCGACCAGCCCTGTCGGCTTTCGGCAGACGCAGAGTACATCAGCACCCCTCGCGGGCCGGCCACATACACCGTCGACGGGTTGGCCGCGATCGCGGTCAGTGGAGTTTGCAATCCACGCGCCGGCGCGTCAGAGTTCACCCCGTCGAGGTTCACATAGGACACCGGGTGGGCGGCGTCGGTGCGGGTCACCACGATGTCGTCACCGGTTCGCCAGGATAGTGACACCACCGAGGAACCCAGCCCGAACCCCAGCCGCCTGGGATAGGTCAGGGCGAACTGGCCGGCCTGGGTCTGCTCGACGCCGGCGAGGATCACCTGCCCACCGATCACCATCGCGGCGCGAGTCCCGTCCCGGGAGAGCTGAAGGTCGTTGATCGCCCCGGGGAAACGGCTGGCCACGGCGGTCGAATCCACCGGAATCCGCGCCGGCTGCCCCGAGGCCGGTTCCTGAATCGCCCGCAGCACGACGTTGGTGTCGACCACCACCCAGACCGCATCGTCCAGCGACCAGCTGGGCCGCGACAGGTTGCGGCCGTCGGCGGACTGCACCGCCTCGCCGCCAAGATCACCGATCCACAGAGACGCCGCCGCGTCCGGGGCGCCGCGCCGCAGCGTCACCACCGACGCCACCTGGCGACCGCTGCGTGATAAGGCGGCCGCGGTCTGGTCCGGCATCTGCCCGAAGGCGCCGGGCAGGGTGGTGGCACTCTGACCGTCCACCGCCACCAGTGACCCGTTCACCAAGGCGTGCAGCCCCGCGCCCGCGCCGTCGGCCACGCCCGGGTCGGTGGCGGCGACATCCGACGTCGTCCAGCCCTCGGCAAACCTGTCTTCCAGCGGGGCGCCATCGGCGTTGATCACATATGGCCCCCTGATGTCTGCCCTGGCTAACGTCCAGATGATCTGTGCGGCAAGCAATTGCCTGCTGTGTGGATCGGTGGTGGACAGCTTCTCCAGATCGACACGCGCACCGCCGTAACCGCGGCCGATTCCGTTCTTGCCGCCGTCGGCCCGGGTCACCGGCCCGCGCAGCCGCAGCGGCGGTGCAAGCAGATTGCGCACCGTATGCGCCATCTCCGGACGTGGACCTGCCAGCAGTTTGGAGACGAGTTCCGTAGCCAACTGATCATGGTCGGACACCGCGACGTAGCGCGGGTCGGGAACCACGGTCTTGCCGGTGGGGTCGGCGAAGTACAGCGTGTTGCGCTTGTAGGTCGCCTGGAACTGCTGCCAGTCCAGGAAAACCCCGTTGGGCAGGCGTTCGATGCGCCAGCCACCGGACGTCTTAACCAACTCGATCGGACCCGGATCTGGCAATTGACCCTCGGCGGTCTCGAACACCCCCATGTCCGAGAGCGAGCCGAGGATGTCTGCCCGCATGGTCACCGAAACCTTTTCAGCACTGCGGGTTTCGACGAAAACCACGTGGTCGATCAACATTGCGCTACCGGCGTCGTCCCACGCGTTGGAAGCGGATTGGGTGAGGAATTGACGCGCCGCCAGATGCCGGTTGGCCGGATCGGCTGTGGCCTTGAGGAACTCGCGCAGCAGCACATCGGGATCCATGCCCGGGGTCGGTTTGGGCAGATTCGACGGCGCGGGACGCTCGACGGTTCCGATGGCTTGCGGGGCCGAGGTGCTGGGCACACTCGCACAGCCGGCGAGCACCACGCCCAGGAACAGCAGGGCTACCAGTCGCCGCATCAACCGCTCCGCTCCGCGTGCTCGCGTGGGCGCTGACGCTCCTTGTGCGCAGGTGCGATCGGTTGCGGATTCGGCTGCGGGATCGGTTGCGGAGCCGGCTGCGGGATCGGCTTCATGGGCAGCGGGCTGGTGGTGACCTTGTGGCCGCGGACCAGGGGAAGCGTCAACCGGAAGCAAGCACCCTCGCCCGGCTCGCCCCACGCTTCCAGCCGGCCCTGGTGTAGTCGTGCGTCCTCGATGCTGATCGCCAAACCCAGCCCGGTGCCCCCGGACCGCCGGACCCGCGACGGATCCGAGCGCCAGAACCGGCTGAACACCAGCTTCTCCTCACCCGGCCGCAGCCCGACGCCGTAGTCGCGCACCGTGACGGCGACCGTGTCTTCGTCGGCGGCCATCCGGATCCGCACCGGATTGTGTTCGGCATGGTCGATGGCATTGGCGATCAGATTGCGCAGTATCCGTTCCACCCGGCGCGCATCGACCTCCGCGATCACCTCCTCGGCGGGCAAATCCACCAACAACTCGATGCCGGTCTCCTCGGCCAGGTGGCCCACATTGCCGAGCGCGTTTTTCACCGTCGTGCGCAAATCGACCGCCTCGACGGACAGCTCGGCCACCCCGGCGTCGTGCCGCGAAATCTCCAGCAGGTCGTTGAGCAGCGTCTCGAACCGGTCCAGCTCGCTGACCATCAACTCGGTGGACCGCCGCAAGGTCGGGTCGAGGTCGGAGCTGTGGTCGTAGATCAGGTCGGCGGCCATCCGCACGGTGGTCAGCGGCGTGCGCAGTTCGTGGCTGACATCGGAGGTGAAGCGGCGCTGTAGGTTGCCGAACTCCTCAAGCTGGGTGATCTGTCGAGACAGGCTCTCGGCCATGTCATTGAACGACACCGCCAGCCGGGCCATGTCATCTTCACCGCGCACCGGCATGCGTTCGGACAGATGCCCCTCAGCGAACCGTTCGGCGATCCGTGACGCCGACCGCACCGGCACCACCACCTGACGCGAGACCAGTAACGCGATACCGGCGAGCAGAACCAGCAGCACCAGGCCGCCGGTGGCCATCGTGCCGCGCACCAGCGTGATCGTGGCCTGCTCGTTCGCCAGGGGAAATATCAGGTAAAGCTCCAGGTTGGGCACCCGTGACGAAGTCGGAGTCCCAATGATCAGAGCCGGCCCGGAGAAACCTTCGGTCAGCACCGTGGCGTACTGGTAGGCAGCCTGTCCGGCCTTGACGAAGCCGCGCAGCGCGTTGGGCACCTGATCGACGGGCCCGGCGGTCGAGGCAGCGCGCGGCCCATCACCCGGCACCATCAACACCGCATCGAAGGCACCGGCGAGACCGGCGCCCGAGGCGGGGTCGGTTTTCGACGTCAGGGTGTTGCGCGCAAGTTGCAGGCTGCTGTCCAGTGAGCGGGTCTCTTCACCGTTGACGATCCCACTAACGGTGGTGCGTGCCCGCTCGATCTGGTCGATCGCGGCCCTGACCTTAATGTCCAGGACGCGGTTGGTGACCTGGCTGGTCAGCACAAAGCCAAGCGCCAGAATAACCGCCAACGAGAGGCCAAGGGTCAGCGCCACGACTCGCAGCTGCAGCGATCGGCGCCACGCGACAGCCACGGCTCGACTCAGCGCACTCAAGCCGCGCGTCATAGGTCCAGAGCGCCCCCAGCGACCCCGAATGCGTCGCCGCGAGCCCAACATCAAAGGCGCCGCTCCTCCTCTCGACGCTCTGCATCGTCACCGGGGGTCACGGGGGTCCGGCCTTGTAGCCCACTCCTCGGACGGTCAACACCACAGTCGGGTTCTCCGGGTCCTTCTCGACCTTGGCCCGCAGCCGCTGGACGTGCACATTCACCAGGCGGGTATCCGCCGGGTGCCGGTAGCCCCACACCTGTTCGAGGAGCACATCACGAGTAAACACCTGGCGCGGCTTACGCGCCAATGCGACCAACAGGTCGAATTCCAGCGGCGTCAACGATATCTGCTCGCCGTTACGAGTGACCTTGTGCGCCGGCACGTCGATTTCTACGTCGGCGATGGACAACATCTCGGCGGGCTCGTCGTCGTTGCGACGCAGCCGCGCCCGCACCCGAGCCACCAGCTCCTTGGGCTTGAACGGCTTCATGATGTAGTCGTCGGCGCCCGACTCCAGACCCAACACAACATCCACGGTGTCGGTCTTGGCGGTCAGCATCACGATCGGAACACCGGAATCGGCGCGCAATACCCGGCACACGTCGATGCCGTTCATACCGGGCAGCATCAAATCCAATAGCACCAGGTCGGGGCGCAGCTCACGCACCGCGGTCAGCGCCTGAGTACCGTCGCCGATGACCGCGGTGTCGAAGCCCTCCCCGCGTAGCACGATGGTCAACATCTCAGCTAGCGAAGCGTCGTCATCAACGACCAAAATCCTTTGCCTCATGGTGTCCATGGTGTCACCACATCGGGACAAAACTGGCGCACCACACGGGCGTTTCTCGCTTGATTAGGGCAATTACCGTCAAACTCGCCCGTCCGGTGCGGTCAAAGTCGCCGCTAGCCGGCCGGGATCGACGTCCGCATCGACAACCAGCCACGGGCCGCCCCACCCCGCGGCGGCCAGCTCGGCGTACACCGACCCGGTGCGCCGCTGAAGTTCGGCATCGCGTTCGTAACTGTCCCGGGCCCGGCCCGGCTCGCGTTGGGCCCGGCCGCGGGACCGTTCCCCGGCGAGCTCGACGGACACCGCGAGCAGCACCTGCCAGTCCGGCTTGGGCAAGCCCAATCTCTGGAACTCGATCCGTTGCACCCAGGCCACGGCCTCCCCGGCGGCGTCCTCATGCAGGCGCGCCGCGCTGTAGGCCGCGCTCGAGGCGACGTAGCGATCCAGGATCACCACGTCGTAGTCACCACGCAACCCCTGCAGCTCATCGACCGCGCCGGCGCGGTCGAGCGCAAACAGCATCGCCATGCCATAAACCGATGAGGCGAGGTCACCGTGCTCACCGTGCAGAGCCTCTGCCGCGATGTCAGCGGTGATCGAACGTCCGTATCGCGGGAATGCGAGCGTGGCCACCGACTTTCCGGCGTCCGCGAACGCCTTGCTGAGACCATGCGACAGCGTTCGCTTGCCCGCGCCGTCAACCCCTTCGATCGCGACCAGCACGGCACCAGCCTATTGCGCCGGCCGGAGCCTTAGTAGCGATAGTGATCCGGCTTGTAGGGGCCCTCCACGTCGACACCGAGGTATTCGGCCTGGTCCTTGCTCAGCTTGGTCAAACGACCGCCGAGAGCCTCGACGTGGATGCGCGCTACCTTCTCGTCGAGGTGCTTGGGCAGCCGGTACACCTCGTTGTCGTATTCGTCGTTCTTCGTCCACAGCTCGATCTGGGCGATCGTCTGGTTGGCGAAGCTGTTGCTCATCACGAACGACGGGTGTCCGGTGGCGTTGCCCAGGTTCAGCAGCCGGCCCTCGGACAGCACGATGATCGAACGGCCGGTGTCACCAAAGGTCCACAGGTCGACCTGCGGCTTGACGTTGACCCGCGTCGCGCCGGAGCGCTCCAGCCCGGCCATGTCGATCTCGTTGTCGAAGTGGCCGATGTTGCCCAGGATGGCGTGGTCCTTCATCGCCTTGATGTGTTCCAGCATGATGATGTCTTTGTTGCCGGTCGCGGTCACGACGATGTCGGCGTCGCCGATGGCCTCCTCGACGGTCACGACGTCGAAGCCCTCCATCATTGCCTGCAGCGCGTTGATCGGGTCGATCTCGGTGACGGCGACGCGCGCCCCCTGACCCTTCATCGCCTCCGCACAGCCCTTACCGACGTCACCGTAGCCGCAGATCAGGACCTTCTTGCCGCCGATCAGCGCGTCGGTACCACGGTTGATGCCGTCGATCAGGGAGTGCCGGGTGCCGTACTTGTTATCGAACTTGGACTTGGTCACCGAGTCGTTGACGTTGATCGCGGGGAAGGCCAGATCTCCAGCCGCGGCGAATTGGTACAGCCGCAGCACGCCGGTGGTGGTCTCCTCGGTGACGCCCTTGACCGACTCGGCGATCTTGGTCCACTTGTCCTTGTCGGACTCGAAACGAGTCCGCAGCAGGTTCAAGACGACCTTCCACTCGGCGGAGTCATCTTCCTCGGCGGGCGGCACCACACCGGCCTTTTCGTACTGCATGCCGCGCAGCACCAGCGTGGTGGCGTCACCGCCATCGTCGAGGATCATGTTGGCCGGCTTGTCGGGGTCCGGCCAGGTCAGCATCTGCTCGGCACACCACCAGTACTCCTCGAGCGTCTCGCCTTTCCACGCGAAAACCGGGACGCCCTGGGGCTTTTCGGGGGTGCCGTGCGGGCCGACGACTATCGCCGCTGCCGCGTGGTCCTGGGTAGAGAAAATGTTGCACGACGCCCATCGGACCTCGGCGCCCAGGGCTGTCAGCGTTTCGATCAACACCGCGGTCTGCACCGTCATATGCAGCGAACCCGAGATCCGCGCCCCCTTCAGGGGTTGCACCTCGGCGTACTCGCGGCGTAGCGACATCAGGCCAGGCATCTCATGCTCGGCGATCCGGAGTTCTTTGCGGCCGAAATCCGCTAGTGACAGGTCGGCAATCTTAAAGTCGATGCCATTACGAACGTCGGGGGTCAGCGAATTTTCGGTCGTCGTCATAGGGTCTTTCATCCTTCTTTGGGAGCTCATAGGGATCCGAGCGGGCTACTTAGCCTAGGTACGCTCTTCAGCCACTGTAGCCGCCGGCAGTCAGCCCCGCAGGTCAGGGGACGTTGATCACACCGTGGCGCTCCGCGAACGGCGTCATCAACCGCGCCAGGTCCGCCGCGACGTCGTGGTCGGCCTCAGGCGGCATCGACACGTAACTCAGGCACAACCGCACGATCGCACGCGACAACACGTTGGCGTCGTCGTCGGTGGTGGCTACCCAGGTATCGGTGAATGCCGTCGCCAGTCGGGCCGACGCGCGGGTGATGATCGGCGCGCTTTCGGTGGTGATCAGTTGCAGCAGATCGGGCTTGGCGACCCCGCTGAGTAGCGAGATCACCAGCGGGTCGGCCGCCGACTCGGCGAAGAACGACCGGAAGCCCTGTAGGAACGATTCGTAGACCTTGCCGACGTTAGCTTCCAAAGATGCGTGGACGTTGTCGACCAGCCTGTCCGCCAGGCGCAACGCGTATCCCTGCGCCAGGCCCTGCCGGGAGCCGAATTCGTTGTAGATGGTCTGGCGGCTGATGCCCGCAGCGCGGGCCACGTCGGACAGCGTGATGGCGGACCAGTCCCGTATCAGCAGCAGATCCCGCATCGCATCCAGGACCGAATCACGCAACAGTGCTCGCGATGCCTCGGCGTAGGGAACCCGCTTCACAGGCGCGACAATAGTGCCTGGGGCGCTCATGATCGTGCAACCTCCTCCATCTCGAAATCGGATTTAGCCGCACCGCAGTCCGGGCAGCTCCAGTCATCGGGGATGTCGTCCCAGCGGGTGCCGGCCGCAATGCCGTCTTCCGGCCAACCCAGCGCCTCGTCGTACTCGAAACCGCATTGGATGCAGCGGAACAACTTGTAGTCATTCATTTGTTTGCCTTCGTCCTTTCTGCTTTCGAAAGCTGTGTGAAATCTCGCTTCTCGCGCACCGCGCAATCTGGACAGCACCAGTCGTCGGGAATCTGCTCCCACCGTGTGCCGGCCGGGAAGCCTTCCCTGGCATCACCTTTGGCCTCGTCGTAGACGTAGTCGCAGACCGGGCACCGGTAGCCGTTGCTGCCGGCGCGGGTCATGCCGGGGCTCCGTACCGGGCCAGTGCCTTCTCCCGCACCCGCGGGTGCAGGTTGACCCTGGTGATATCGCCGTCGTAGTGCTCGAGCACCCGGTGATCCATCACCTTGCGCCACAACGGCGGGAAGTAGGTCAACGAGATCATCGACGCGTACCCACTGGGCAGGTTGGGCGCACCCGCCATGCTGCGCAGGGTCTGGTAGCGGCGAGTCGGGTTGGCGTGGTGGTCACTGTGCCGCTGCAAGTGGTACAGGAACAGGTTGGTGACGATGTGGTCGGAGTTCCAGCTGTGCACCGGGGCGCAGCGCTCGTAGCGGCCGTTGGCCATCTTTTCCCGCAACAGTCCGTAGTGTTCGAGGTAATTGACCGCCTCGAGGAGGCAGAAGCCGAAGACCGCCTGGGTGATCACGAACGGGATGAGCGCCAGGCCGAAAACCGCGATCAGCACACCCCATAACACCACCGACATCAGCCACGCGTTGAGCACGTCGTTGCGCAAATACGCCTTCGGATGCCAGGGGCTCACTCCCGACCGGCGCAGCCGCTGAGCTTCCAGCCGGACTGCCGAACGCAGGCTGCCGACAACGGTACGTGGCAGGAACTCCCAGAACGTCTCGCCGAAGCGCGCCGAAGCCGGGTCCTCCGGCGTGGCCACCCGAACGTGGTGACCGCGGTTGTGCTCGATATAGAAGTGCCCGTAGCACGTCTGCGCCAGGGTGATCTTGGACAGCCACCGCTCCAACGAGTCCTTCTTGTGCCCCATCTCGTGCGCGGTATTGATGCCAACGCCACCGAGAACACCGACCGACAGCGCCACACCGATCTTGCCGGCCCAGCCCAATCCGCCATGGGAATCCGGGTAACCCAACCAACTGAGGTCCGAGGCGGTGAACAGATAGGCGCCTAGGACCACGCTGAGGTACTGGAACGGAATGTAGATGTAGGTGCAGTAGCGGTAGTATTTGTCGTTCTCGAGCCACTCCATCACCTCCTCGGGCGGGTTCTGGCCGTCGGGCCCGAAGCGCAGGTCGAGAAGCGGCAACAGAAGGTAGACCAGGATCGGCCCCACCCACAAGGGCAGCTGCGCGGCGGCCTGCCAGCCGAGCTGGTTCAGTCCCCAGATGAGCGGCAGCATGACGAACAACGCGGTCGGGGCGATCAGACCCATCAGCCACAGGTAGCGCTTCCTATCCCGCCACTCCCCCACTTCGAGTGCCCGGGGCTCGTCGGGTCTGCCGAAGCCGATTTGTGTGGTCATCTGTCAAACCTCCTCGTGAGCGATACCACATCGGAGTTTGACAATATAGCAGTCTACGTCTTATGTCTAGACATAGATGGCCTTTTTGTAAACCGCCTAGTTCACGACCCCCCGGTTGGCCTCTCGCGCTTGCCGAAGGCCCTGCGCGGAGTGCCGGCGCCCGTAGCCGACATAAATCACGGCTCCCAACACCAGCCAGATGCCGAACCGGATCCAGGTCAACGCGGTGAGGTTCAGCATCAGCCACAGGCATGCGCACACCGAGGCGATCGGAAGGACCGGCACCCATGGAGCCCGAAACCCCCGAACCAGGTCCGGCCGGGTCCGGCGCAGCACGATCACGCCGGCGGACACCAGGACGAACGCGAACAGCGTGCCCACGTTGACCATTTCCTCGAGCTTGGTGATCGGGAACACCGATGCGGCGGCGGCTACCACCACGGCAACCAGCACGGTGATCCGCACCGGGGTGCCACGTGAACCGGTCTTGGCCAACTGCCGCGGCAGCAGGCCGTCGCGCGCCATCGCGAACAGCACCCGGCACTGCCCGAGCATCAGCACCATCACCACGGTGGTAAGCCCGGCCAGCGCCCCGACGGAAATGATGCCGCTGGCCCAATACACTCCGTTGGCCGCGAACGCGGTCGCCAGGTTGGCCGAGCCGCGGCCCGGAACGGTCCGCAGCGCGGTGTAGGGAACCATGCCGGACAGCACGATCGACACCGCGACGTAGAGCAAGGTGACGACCCCAAGCGACGCGAGGATCCCGCGCGGAACGTCACGCTGGGGGTGCTTGGTCTCCTCCGCCATGGTGGCCACGATGTCGAAGCCAATGAACGCGAAGAACACGATCGACGCCCCCGCCAACACGCCATACCAACCGTAATGGCTGCCCTGCGCCCCGGTCAGCAACGACAACACCGATTGGTTGATGCCGCTTTCGTGCGGCCCGGATTCCGGCTCGGGAATGAACGGCGAGTAGTTGGCGGCCCTGACGTAGAAGGCGCCGACCACCACGACCAGGATCACGACCGAAACCTTGATGCCGGTGACCACCGCGGAGAATCTCGACGACAACTTGGTGCCCAACGCACACAGGGACGCCACCACCGCGACGATCAGCAGCGCGCCCCAGTCGAGATTCAGCGATCCCAGCCGGGCGGTGCCACCGGCGAACCCAAACACCGTGCCCAAGTAGCTCGACCAGCCCTTGGCGACCACGGCCGCGCCCATCGCCAATTCCAACACGAGATTCCAGCCGATCGCCCAGGCCAGGAGCTCCCCAAAGGTGGCGTAGGAGAAGGTATACGCGCTGCCGGCCACCGGCAGCGTCGAAGCGAATTCGGCGTAGCACAGTGCCGCCAGCGCGCAGGTACCCGCCGCGATCAAAAACGAGATCCAGATGGCCGGGCCGGTGATATCGCCGGTGGTCGATGCGGTGACCGTGAAAATGCCGGCCCCGATCACCACCGAGACGCCGAACACAACGAGGTCCCACCAGGTGAGGTCCTTGCGCAGACGAGTACTGGGCTCGTCGGTGTCAGCGATCGACTGTTCTACCGACTTCATGCGCCATCGACCGGCCATGCACCGTCCTCTCGCATTCGTTGTGACCGCACAGTACTGGGTACGCTGCGAGGACGGCGGGGCATGCAGAAAACCCGAAGAACCACGCGGTGGTCATCGGGGCCAGCATCGCCGGGTTGTGCGCCGCGCGGGTGCTGTCGGACTTTTATTCCACGGTGACGGTATTCGAGCGCGACAAGTCGCAAGCACCCCGGACAGCCGCGCCGCGGTCCCCCAGGACCCGCACCTGCACATGTTGATGACGCGCGGGGCAAACGAACTCGAGAACCTCTTCCCCGGCCTGTTTGAGATCGTCCAGCGCTCGGTCTCCGAGCCGCGGTTCGAGCCCACGCTCAACCGAGTCACCGGTGCTACTCGAGTTGGCCACACCCGGCCAACAACCGGAGTTCATCCCTGCGGATCTCGTTGTCGACGCGGCCGGCCGAGGCACCCTGTTGCCGGTGTGGCTATCGCAGTGGGGATACCGACGGCCAACCGAGCAAACCGTCGACGTCGGCATCACCTATTCCACCCAGAAACTTCGCATCCCCGAGGGCCTGCTCGACGAGAGCATCGTCATCGTTGGCACGGCCTTCGGCGTGGCCAATGCCAAACCGCCGCCGACCTTCGACGGGATGCGTGAACTGGCCGCCGCGTTGCCGCCGGCGCGGTTTGCGGCCGGGCTGGCGCAGGCCAAGCCCATCGGTAGCGCGGCAAGCCACGCCTACCCGGTGAGCAGATGGCGCCGCTATGACAAGCTGCGCCGCTTCCCGACCGGGATTGTTCCGGTCGGTGATGCGGTAGCCAGCTTTAACCCCACCTGCGGGCAGGGCATGACGATGGCGTCGCTGCAGGCCGGCCACCTGCGACGGGCGCTGGAATTTTCTGACCGCAAACTGGCCCGCAAGCTCAATCGGGCTACCGCCCGGACCATCTACCCGGTGTGGATGAGCGACGGGATTGCCATGTCAGTGATCACAATGCGACGGCCAGTCCATCACGCTTTTGGTGGCGACAGCCTGTGCATGGTGCCGTCACCCGCGATGATCGGTTGCGCCATCGTCAACTACGTGCGGGTGTGGCTCCGCGCCTTGCCTGGGTACTCTGCTTGAAACGGAGGGGAGCCACGGGTTGGCAAACAAGGGTGACCACGCGGTAGTGATCGGGGCCAGCATCGCGGGGCTCTGTGCCGCGCGGGTGCTCTCCGACTTCTTCGCCCGGGTAACGGTTTACGAACGCGACGACCTGCCGCGCACACCGGCCAACCGCGCCACGGTCCCCCAGGACCGGCACGTACACATGCTGATGGCGCGCGGGGCAAACGAGTTCGAGAGTCTGTTCCCGGGCCTGCTGAAGGACATGGTGGCCGCGGGTGTGCCCATGCTGGAGAACCGGCCGGACTGCATCCATCTAGGCGCCGCGGGCCATGTCCTGGGGACCGGGCAAACGTTGCGCGATGAATTCACCGCCTATGTGCCCAGTCGGCCGCATCTGGAGTGGCAGATCCGTCGGCGAGTCCTCGACATCGACAACGTCGAGATCGTGCAGCGCGGCGTCGCCGAGCCCCGGTACGAGCACCCGCTGCAGCGGGTGACCGGCGTGCTCCTGGATCCCCCCGCTCGCGGCGAGAACCCCGAGTTTGTCGCCGTCGACCTTGTGGTCGACGCGGCGGGTCGCGGTACTCGGCTACCGGTGTGGTTGACGCAATGGGGCTACCAGCGCGCACCCGAGGCAACCGTGGACATCGGCATCAACTACGCCAGCCACGCGTTCGGCATTCCGGAAGGTCTGATCGAGGAGAAGGTGGTGGTCGCGGGCGCGTCGCACGACCAATCGCTGGGGCTGGGGATGCTGTGCTACGAGGACGGCACCTGGGTGCTGACCACCTTCGGTGTGGCCCAAGCCAAACCGCCGCGAACGTTTCCCGAAATGCTTGGGCTCGCCAAAGAGTTACTCCCGGACCACTTCAACGCGGCGCTGGCGCACGCCGAACCCCTCGGTGACCCGGCATACCACGCTTTTCCAGTCAGTAGGTGGCGTCGCTACCACAAACTGGACCGCTTCCCCGCCGGAATCATCCCCTTCGGGGATGCGGTGGCCAGCTTCAATCCCACCTTCGGGCAGGGCATGACCATGACGTCCCTGCAGGGCAGCCATCTGCGACGCGCGCTGGAAGCCGGCGCGCAAGATGGCGACCTCGCCCGGCAATTCAATAGGGCCACCGCCAAGACGACGTTTCCGGTGTGGATGATGAATGCCATCGGCGACATCACTTTTCACCATGCGACCGCCGAACCCACGGCCCGCTGGTGGCGCGCGGCGGGCAACCTGTTCGATCAGTTCCTGGGTGCCGCGGAAACCGATCCCGTTCTCGCCGAATGGTTTTTGCGCCGGTTCAGCTTGCTGGACAGCTTGTACATGGTGCCGCCCGCACGCATTATCGGTCGCACGATAGCACACAACATGCGGCTATGGCTTCACGAGCGACGGGCAGCTAAAGCCCGACAGTAGCTCTGAACAATTTGGCGGGCTCGCGCGCGACCAACCGGATCGGGCCGTCGTCGGCCGCTACCCAGGCCGCCATTCCTCGTTTCAGCGTGAGCGACCCGCACTTCCCGTGCACCGTCGCCGAACCCTCGGTGCACAACAAGATCTGCGGGCCGTCATGCCGCGACGACGCGTCGACCTCATGGCCGAGGTGATCGCCGTCGAGCACCAGTAGCGTGACCGCGAACTCATCGGTCGGGGTGTCATAGACCAGCCCCGGCCCGTCGCGGCGGATCGGCGGTCGCAACTGCGCCTGGGGGGTGGGGGCGAAGTCCAGCACACGCAACAACTCGGGCACATCGACGTGCTTGGGCGTGAGGCCACCGCGTAGCACATTGTCGGAGTTGGCCATTACCTCCACACCGAAACCACGCAGATATGCATGCAGGTTGCCGGCCGGCAGGAAGACGGCCTCCCCGGGGGCGAGGCTGATGCGGTTGAGTAGCAGCGCCGCCAGCACGCCGGCGTCGCCGGGATAGCGTTCACCGAGTTCCAGCACGGTCCTGGCTTCGGCCGCAAACTCGGTTGCGCCGGAGCTGACGTAATGGATGGCGCCGTCCAGCACAGCAGGCACCAGCACGTCGATATCGGGCTGGGGTGCGGTAATCCAGGTGGTGAACAGGGCCCGCAGACCGTCGGCGTCGGACTGATCGCCCAGCAAATCGATGAACGGGTCGAGGTCGGAGACGGCCAGCGCCCGCAGCAGCTCGCTGGTCCGGGCCGCCTCACGAAACCCGGCCAGCGCCTCGACTGGTTGCAGCGCCACCAACAATTCGGGCTTGTGACTGGTGTCGCGGTAGTTGCGGACTGGCGAGGACACCGGAATGCCCATTCGCTCTTCACGCAGGTAACCCTCGACGGCCTGCTCCGCGCTGGGATGGGCCTGCAAAGACAGCGGCTCGTCGGCCGCCAGCACCTTGACCAAGAATGGCAGCACATCACCGAACCGAGCGCGCGACGCGGAGCCGAGCTGCCCCTCCGGATCGGCAACCAACGCCTCAAGCAACGAGGTTTCGCCATGTGGCGTTTCCAGCCAGGCCGGATCACCCGGGTGTGCACCGAACCATAGTTCAGCTTCCGGGTGAGCGGCCGGCACCGGGCGCCCGGTGAACTCGGCGATAGCGGTGCGCGATCCCCAGGCGTACGTCCGTAACGCTCCGCGTAGCAGTTCCACCGGCGATCTATCCCCGCACCAGTCGCATGTACACGGCGGCCATTTCCAGCCGAACGGCCAATACTGCCAGTTGCTGCTCCGCGCGACCGGGAGTCGCCGGCGCGAGCAACCCCCCGGACCCACCGGGTGATTCGCTCACCTCCGGCACGTCATCAGCGGCGACCAGATAGACGTCGTCGAGCCCGGCAACCCGAGCAGCCACGACCGTCCGCTCGCCGGCCAGCGCCAGTGCCAGCACCCGCAGCCGCTGCGGCAGCGGTCCGTCGATTTCCTCGTCGTGGAACAGGGCCTCCCCCGAATACCCGGCATCCTGGAAACCATTGGGCCCGGTACGCAGCGCCACTACCGCATCCGAAAGCCCGGTCGCCGCCGCGGCCTGGCGGGCGATCCGCAGCAAGACCGAACTCCCATGCCGGGCCAGCGCCAGCGTTGCGGCGTTGTCGCCGGCCAGGGCTATTTGGCAACCGGACACGCGCGCGGCAAGTGCCTTGGCCGGATTGGTGAACACCTCACGGCCGGCACTGTTGCGCAGTGCCTCGGCGTCCAGCTCGTCGGCGAGCGAGGCCAGATCGATACGCAGTTTGGGGTCCACGGTTTGCAAAGCCGCCAGACCCGCGGCCAAGTACCTGGACAGACCAAACTCATCGGCAACCCGCAGCCGAGGTTCCAGCACCGCGACCCGACCTGCCGTGGTGTCCCGCAGCGGACCCTCGTACGGCGCCACCACAACAACCCGCGCACCCCTGCGTACCCCAGTCGCGGCCGCGCCGACCAGCGCTGGATCACCGGGGTCGTCGCCGGCAACGACCAGCACGTCAAGCGGCCCGACCCAGGGCGGGGCCGCGCTGGCGATCACGATTGGCTCAGCGGCCGCGGCACCCAGCGTCGAGGCCAGGATCACCCCGGCGGTCTCGGCGGGACCCCGGCCAGCCACCCAGATCACCGAGCGGGGACGGTCATTGCGGCGCAGCAGGTCCAGCTCGCCCTCGTCGGCCGCGGCGGCGAT
The DNA here is from genome assembly GCF_963853665.1 of Mycobacterium decipiens. Lineage (NCBI taxonomy): Bacteria > Bacillati > Actinomycetota > Actinomycetes > Mycobacteriales > Mycobacteriaceae > Mycobacterium > Mycobacterium decipiens. The sequence goes on along the minus strand of NZ_OY970459.1, from coordinate 1,228,693 downwards.
GGCACGCACCTGCGCGCCGGCCGTCGACGCGGCCCGCAGCAGACCGGCCCGGTCGGCAGCGATCAGGCCCGCGGCGTCCTCGAGATCGACCGCCCGAATGGCGTTCACGGTCCGGCCTTCGCGCCCGCCATCTGGGCGGCGATTTCAGCGCTGACCTGCCGCACCACCGCGTCGACATCCTCGACACCGCGGCCCTCCACATTGAGCCGTAGCAGCGGCTCGGTGTTGGAGCTCCGCAGGTTGAACCAGCGGTCGTCGCCCAAGTCCACCGTCACCCCGTCGAGATGATCGATGGAATGAATCCGGCCGCCGAAAGACTTCAGCACGGCGTCCACACACGCCGGAGCGTCGGCCACGGTGAAGTTGATCTCACCGGATGACTCATACCGTTGGTAGTCGGCGGTCAACTCCGACAACGGTCGGCTTTGCCCACCAAGGGCGGCCAGCACATGCAGTGCCGCCAGCATTCCGGAATCGGCGCCCCAGAAGTCACGGAAGTAGTAGTGCGCCGAATGTTCACCACCAAAGATCGCGCCGGTGTCGGCCATCATTGCCTTGATATAGGAGTGTCCCACCCGTGAACGCAGTGGGGTGCCGCCGTGCTCGACGACCAGCTCGGGCACCGCGCGGGACGTGATCACGTTGTGGATGATGGTGGCGCCGATCTCCCGGTTGAGTTCCCGCGCGGCCACCAACGCGGTCACCGTCGACGGCGAGACAGGCTGGCCGCGTTCATCGACCACAAAGCAGCGGTCGGCATCGCCGTCGAAAGCAAACCCGACATCGGCGCCGGTGTCGCGCACGTAGGCCTGCAGGTCCACCAGGTTTGCTGGGTCAAGCGGATTGGCCTCGTGATTGGGAAACGATCCGTCCAGCTCGAAATACAAGGGCAACAGGGTGATCGAGTCGATCGCACCGAACACGGCCGGCGCGGTGTGACCGGCCATGCCGTTACCGGCGTCCACGGCCACCCGCAATGGACGCAGCCCCGAGGTGTTCACCAGCGACCGCAGGAACACCCCGTAGTCGCCCAGCACATCCTGGTCAGCCAGGGTTCCAGGTTGTCCCTGATATTCCGAGTGGCCTGGAACGCCGGCGATCAGGTCGTCGCGGATGGCGGCCAGCCCGGTATCCGCACCGACCGGTTTGGCGCCCGCCCGGCACATCTTGATGCCGTTGTATGCCGCCGGGTTGTGGCTCGCGGTGAACATCGCTCCGGGGCAATCCAGCACTCCCGAGGCGAAATAAAGCTGATCGGTGGACGCCAGCCCAACTCGCACCACATCGAGGCCCTGGCCGGTCACTCCGGCCGCGAAAGCGGCGGCGAGCGGCGGCGAACTGTCCCGCATGTCATGGCCGATCACCACCCGTTGGGCGTACTCAGCACGCATCAGCCGGGCGAACGCCGCACCGAGATCGGCAACTAGCGTCTCGTCGATCTCTTCGCCGACCAGCCCGCGCACGTCGTAAGCCTTGACGACACGGTGGACAGCCGCGGCGGGCCAAGACATGCGCGGGCTCCTGACGACCTAGGTTTTCTGCGACTCTTGGCCGCCAGCCTATCGGCCTGGGAAAGATACCGGCCGAATCGGTCTCGAACAGTATGGGAAGACTAGTCAGCGGGGTCGGGCAATACCCGCAGATGTCCTCGCCGACGCCCGGTCCGAGGCTCGGGTGGCGCGAGCACGCCAGCGCTCGGCGCGGCGGCATGCGCCCCGGTGCGGTGCAGGCGGGGATCGGCGGGGGCTCGTGCTGTTCCGGCGGGGAAGTCGTCGAAGCCGTTCAGTGGCGCGCCGGTTCCGCTCGGGTGAGACGCGCGCTCGCTCGGGCCACCCTCGCGCACCGCGTCCGCCAGAGCCACCAGATCGTCCTCATCGGGATGGGTGGGCAGCGGCCCGGCGTGCCGCACCAGCTCCCACCCGCGCGGTGCGGTGATGCGACCGGCGTGCCCGACACACAGATCCCACGAATGGGGTTCCCGCGCAGTAGCCAGCGGACCGATCACCGCCGTCGAGTCCGAGTAGACGAACGTCAACGTCGCTACTGCATAGTGCGGACACCCGGGCCGACAGCAGCGACGGGGTACGTTCACGATCGAAAGGCTATCGTGGACAAACCCCGCGGAAGCGCCGGACACGCGCATCCGTCCAAGCCGCGATGTTCAACCGTTACCATCGGCGCGTGAGCGATTCCCGCAGCTCCTCGTGGAGCCGTCGGCCGCGGGGCGGATCCGCTTCGCACCGAGCCAGGCGGCGGGGCCGTGATCTGCGCGGTCCGCTGCTGCCGCCGACGGTACCGGGGTGGCGCAGCCGGGCCGAGCGGTTCGACATGGCAGTACTGGAAGCCTACGAACCCATCGAGCGGCGTTGGCAGGAACGGGTCTCGGAACTCGACATCGCGGTCGACGAGATTCCGCGGATCGCAGCCAAGGATCCCGAAACTGTGCAATGGCCGCCAGAAGTCATCGCCGACGGGCCGATCGCGCTGGCCCGGCTCATCCCCGCCGGCGTAGATGTCCGCGGCAATGCGACGCGGGCACGGATCGTCTTGTTTCGCAAGCCGATTGAACGACGAGCGAAGGACACCGAGGAACTCGGCGAACTGCTGCACGAAATCCTGGTGGCTCAGGTGGCCATCTATCTGGACGTGGAACCTTCCGTCATCGACCCGACGATCGACGACTGACCCTCGCGGCGACCGAGTGGCCGAGTCAGATGATCCCGCGCTTGAGGCGGCGACGCTCGCGCTCGGAGAGACCGCCCCAGATGCCGAATCGCTCGTCATGAGCAAGGGCGTACTCCAGACACTCGTGCCGCACCTCGCAGCCCATGCAAATCTTCTTGGCCTCGCGAGTGGAGCCGCCCTTCTCCGGGAAGAACGCTTCGGGATCTGTCTGCGCACATAGCGCACGGTCCTGCCATTGGTCGGTCGTTGCCGGCGGCAGGGGTTCGGCCTCGAACGGGACCGACGCCTCGGGAACCAAACTCAGATGCGGTCGAACAGTTGCCATCGGTGAGGCCATTGCTGACACGGTCGCCGAGCCGGTAGTGGTATGCGGTGTGCCTCCCATTACACCCCGAAGGTGCTCATAGGACATGCCTCCGCCTCCTCACTGAAATAGATAGTGAAATGATTTCCCACTGTTTTGATGTACAGTCAACCTAATTCGAACAAGTGATCGAATCTCGGTCTGCGACACCGGAACCGGCCGGCCAACCGGGAAATGACACTGATGTGATTAGACACAAGTTGAGGACTCGGGTCAAGCGTGGTGGCGCATTTCCATATCATCTCGTAATAAAATTTCCGCGGTTCTGTTGTGGTTGGGTCCCGGCGTGTCGGGTGCGAGTCGTCACAACGCATGGTGACCGGTTGGCCAACCGGGTCCGCCGCCGAGGGTCACCCCCGCCCGGCCGGACATCCCCCGCCGATCCCGGGAGGTACTGTCCTGCGATGTGAAGGTCACCGTTCTGGTCGGTGGAGTCGGCGGCGCTCGCTTCCTCCTCGGGGTCCAGCAGCTGCTGGGTCTGGGCCAGTTTGCTCCACCACACATTCCCATTCCCTCGGACGCCGGCCACGAGCTGACCGCTGTCGTAAACGTTGGCGACGATGCCTGGATCCACGGGCTGCGAGTCTGCCCGGATCTGGATACCTGTATGTACACCCTAGGCGGTGGCGTCGACCTCCAGCGCGGCTGGGGTCACCGTGACGAAACTTGGCACGCCAAAGAGGAACTGGTGCGCTATGGGGTGCAGCCCGACTGGTTCGAGCTCGGCGACCGCGATCTGGCCACCCATCTGGTACGCAGCCAGATGCTGCGGGCCGGCTACGCACTGTCGCAGGTCACCACGGCCTTGTGCGACCGTTGGCAACCGGGCGCACGGTTGCTGCCCGCCACCGACGACCGTTGTGAAACCCATGTGGTGATCACCGATCCGGTCGACGAGTCCCGCCGAGCGATCCATTTCCAGGAGTGGTGGGTGCGCTATCACGCCCAGGTACCGACGCACAGCTTTGCCTTTGTCGGAGCTGAAAAGTCCAGCGCTGCAACCGAAGCGATCGCAGCGATCGCCGACGCCGACATCATCATGCTGGCGCCGTCCAATCCGGTGGTCAGCATCGGCGCCATCCTGGCGGTCCCCGGCATTCGCGCGGCGTTGCGGGCGGCAACCGCGCCGATCGTCGGCTACTCGCCGATCATCGGTGGAAAGCCGTTGCGCGGCATGGCCGATGCGTGCCTTTCGGTGATCGGGGTGGATTCCACCGCAGCCGCGGTGGGCCGGCACTACGGCGCGCGCCGCACCACCGGGATACTGGACTGCTGGCTGGTGCACGACGGCGACCACGCGGAGATAGACGGGGTCACGGTGCGGTCGGTACCCCTGGTGATGAGAGACCCGAAGGCGACGGCTGAGATGGTTCGCGCCGGGCTGGATCTTGCGGGCGTGGTGGCGTGACCGGCCGCGAACATGGCTCCGCCTCGACGCTCGAGATTCTGCCGGTCACCGGGCTTCCCGAGTTCCGTCCCGGCGACGATCTGAGCGCCGCCGTTGCCGCGGCCGCACCGTGGCTATGCGACAGCGACGTCGTGGTGGTTACCAGCAAGGTGGTGTCCAAGTGCGAGGGCCGGCTGGTTCCGGCTCCCGAGGAGCCGGAGCGAAGAGACCGATTGCGCCGCAAGCTGGTCGAGGATGAGGCTGTGCGGGTGCTGGCGCGCAAGGGCCGCACGTTGATCACCGAGAATCGGCTCGGGCTGGTTCAGGCGGCCGCCGGCGTGGACGGATCCAACGTCGACCAGTCCGAATTGGCGCTGCTGCCGGTAGATCCTGATGCCAGTGCCGCGACCCTACGCGCCGGGCTGCGCGAGCGACTCGGCGTCACCGTCGCCGTGGTGATCACCGACACGATGGGACGCGCCTGGCGCAACGGCCAGACCGACGCCGCGGTCGGCGCTGCCGGTCTGGCGGTGCTGCACAACTACGCGGGTGTCGTCGACCGATACGGCAATGAGTTGGTCGTCACCGAGGTCGCGGTCGCCGACGAGCTCGCCGCGGCCGCCGACTTGGTCAAAGGCAAACTGACCGCGACGCCGGTGGCGGTGGTGCGCGGATTCAGCGTGGCGGACGACGGCTCGACCGCCCGGCAACTGTTGCGGACGGGTGCGGACGACCTGTTCTGGCTCGGTACCGCCGAAGCCCTGGAGCTGGGTCGCCAGCAGGCCCAGCTATTGCGTAGGTCGGTCCGCCGGTTCAGCGGCGATCCGGTGCCGCCCGACCTCGTCGAGGCCGCCGTCGCCGAGGCGCTCACCGCGCCGGCCCCGCATCACACCCGGCCGGTGCGATTCGTGTGGCTGCAGACGCGCGCCGCCCGCACCCGGCTGCTCGACCGGATGAAAGACAAGTGGCGGTCCGACCTCGCCGGTGACGGCAAGCCCACCGACGCGATAGAACGCCGGGTGGCACGCGGCCAGATCCTCTACGAGGCACCCGAGGTCGTCATACCAATGCTGGTGCCCGACGGCGCACACAGCTACCCCGATGCCGCTCGCACCGACGCCGAACACACCATGTTCACGGTCGCGGTCGGGGCGGCCGTGCAGGCCCTGCTGGTCGCGCTGGCGGTCCGTGGGCTGGGCAGTTGCTGGATCGGCTCGACGATCTTCGCCGCCGACCTGGTCCGCGATGAGCTGGACCTGCCTGCCGACTGGGAGCCGTTGGGCGCCATCGCGATCGGCTACGCCGACGAGCCGACCGGGTTACGTGCCCCGGTGCGCGTCGCCGACTTGCTGATCCGCAAATGAAGACGTTCGCGGGCAAGACCGCCGCGTCGGCAGACAAGGTTCGAGGCGGCTACTACACGCCGGCGCCCGTTGCCCGATTTCTTGCCGGCTGGGTTCGTCGGGCGGGGCAAAAGCTCCTGGAGCCCTCCTGTGGCGACGGCCGAATCCTGCGCGAGCTGGCCGCACTGAGTGACCGGGCTCATGGCGTGGAGCTGATCGCAGCGGAAGCGGCGAAGTCGCGGGAGTTCGCACCGGTCGACGCCGAAAACCTGTTCACCTGGCTGAGCAGGTCCGATGCTGGTGGCTGGGATGGGGTCGCGGGCAACCCCCCCTACATCCGTTTCGGCAACTGGGCAACGGACCAGCGTGAGCCGGCCCTGGAATTGCTGCGGAGCGAAGGACTAGCGCCTACCAGATTGACCAACGCCTGGGTCCCGTTCGTCGTGGCGAGCACAACCCTGGTGCGCGACGGCGGACGCGTGGGTTTGGTGCTGCCCGCCGAGTTGCTCCAGGTCAGCTATGCCGCCCAGTTGCGCGACTACCTGCTGAGCCGATTCTGCAAGATCACGCTGGTGACCTTCGATCGCTTGGTGTTCGACGGCGTCCTGCAGGAGGTCGTGCTGTTCTGCGGTGTCGTCGGATTGGGCCCGGCGCAGATGCGCACGGTCAATCTCCGCACCCCCGACGCGCTGACTCACGCCGACCTCGATGTGGACCACGGTCTTCCGGGGCCCGCACTCCTGCACGAAAAGGAGAAGTGGACCAAGTATTTTCTCGCCCCCGCTCAGATCCAGACTCTTCGAACGCTCAAGCACTCCGACGTTATGACAACGCTGGGCCGTCTGGCCGGGGTGGACGTGGGCATCGTGACCGGTCGCAACAGCTTCTTCACGTTCACCGACACCCAGGCCCAAGATCTGGGACTGACACCGCACTGCGTCCCGCTCGTTTCGCGCAGCAACCAATTGTCCGGCCTGGTCTACGACACCGACTGCCGGACGGCCGATGTCGCCGCGGGGCACCGCACCTGGCTGCTCAACGCTCCGCACCACCCGACCGACCCGGCGCTGGTGGCGCACATCGACGCGGGTGAAGCCGCCGGCGTCCATCTGGGATATAAGTGCTCCATCCGCACGCCCTGGTGGAGCACTCCGTCGCTGTGGGTCCCCGACCTGTTCATGCTGCGCCAGATCCATCTGGCACCGCGGCTGACCGTCAACGCCGCGGCGGCGACGAGCACGGACACGGTGCACAGAGTTCGGGTCGACCACGGCCCCCACACCCAGACAGCGCCGGCCGCACTTGCCGCGGTGTTCCACAACAGCGCGACGTTCGCCTTTGCCGAGATCATGGGCCGCAGTTACGGCGGAGGCATCTTGGAGTTGGAACCAGCAGAAGCCGAGCAGCTACCCGTTCCGTCGCCGGCGTATGCCGGCGCCGAATTGATCGGCGATGTCGACCTGCTACTGAAGGCCAACGAGGTCGACAAGGCGCTCGACGTGGTGGATCGTCGGGTCCTAATCGACGGACTCGGCTTGGCGCCCGACGTCGTCGCGACCTGCCGGGCAGCGTGGGTCGCACTCCGGGATCGCCGGACCAAGCGGGGATCCCGGTGAGCAGTCAGCCGACGAACGTTCGAGTGTCGGTGATCACGATGCTCAGCGAGTGGCAGGCGCCCGATCCGGCGCAGGACTCGTTGCGGCACGCCGTGCTGGCTTTCGTGCACGGCCGCCCCGACGCCTGCCGTCGCGACTGCGCGCCGGGTCATGTCACCGCTTCGGCGTTGGTGCTCGACCACAGCGGCAACCGGGTGCTGCTCTGCCTGCACCGGCGCCTTGGACGCTGGGTGCAACTCGGCGGGCACTGCGAGGACGACGATGAAGGCGTGGTCGCCGCGGCACTGCGCGAGGCCACCGAAGAATCGGGTATCGCCGGTCTGCGCATCGCGCCCGAATTGGTGGCCGTGCATGTCCACCCGGTGACGTGCTCGTTGGGCATACCGACGCGGCATCTCGACTTGCAGTTCGCGGCTCACGCGCCGGCCGGGGCGCAGATCGCAGTCAGCGACGAGTCGGAGGACTTGCGGTGGTGGCCGGTTGACGCGTTGCCACCCGGTAGCGATTACGCGCTGGCACATCTGGTCGCTCGGGCGACACATCGAGCTGGGGGCACCTCCGGCTTGCGGGGGAGACGCTAGCGTGACGGTCGACGTCGAGCATCCGCTAGCGTCGATCTGGGCCAAGGCGCTGGTCTAGACGTCGGACGAGTAGCGGATCCCACCGTCGGGAATCGAGATGCCCGGCCACACCCGGGCGCCGCGCAGCAGCTCACAGCGCGCGCCGATGTCGGCGCCGTCGCCGATCACACCGTCGCGGATCAACGCTCGCGGACCGATGCGGGCGCCGAAACCGATGATCGAGCGCTCGATCACGCAGCCGGCCTCCACCCGGACGCCGTCGAAGATGACCGCGCCGTCCAGCCGGACACCGGCGCCGATCTCGGCGCCCCGCCCGACAACCGTGCCGCCGATCAGCACCGCGCCGGGCGACACCGCCGCGCCGTCGTGCACCAATCGCTCGCCGCGGTGCCCGTGCAGGGCCGGTGACGGCGCGATCCCACGCACCAGATCCGCCGATCCGCGGACGAAGTCCTCCGGGGTGCCCATGTCACGCCAGTACGTCGCGTCGACGTAGCCGCAGATCTTGACCCCCGGGTCGGAGAGCAGCGCCGGGAACACCTCACGCTCGACCGAGACCTCGCGGCCCCGGGGAATCCGGTCAATGATCTTGCGTTCGAAGACATAGCAGCCCGCGTTGATCTGGTCGGTCGGCGGATCCTGCGTCTTCTCCAGGAAGGCGGTGACCCGGCCATCCTCGGTGGGCACACAACCGAATGCCCGTGGGTCGCCCACCCGAACCAGATGCAGCGTGACGTTGGCCCCGTTGATCTGGTGGAAGTCCAACAGAGCGCCGAGGTCGGCGCCGGAGAGCACATCGCCGTTGAACACCATCACCGTGTCGTGGCGCAGCTTGCTGGCGACGTTGGCGATCGCTCCGCCGGTGCCTAACGGGGTCTGCTCGGTCACATAGTCGATTTGCAGACCCAGCTTGGAACCGTCGCCGAACTCGGCCTCGAACACCGCGGGCTGATATGACGTACCCAGGATCACGTGCTCGATGCCCGCCGCGGCTATCCGCGACAGCAGATGGGTGAGGAACGGCAGTCCGGCGGTAGGCAGCATGGGTTTGGGCGCCGAAAGTGTCAGCGGCCGCAATCGGGTGCCCTTGCCGCCGACCAGGACCACCGCATCAACTTGGTGAGTTGCCAACTCAGTGCCGCCCTTCAACCAGTTTCGGTTTCCGTCTGCGAGTCCTGCGCACCGAACTGCGCACCATCAAGTGCGAACGAACCGCCAACGATCCCCGCAGCACCCAGCGCAGCGGGGCCCGCCACCAACCGGAGTGCCGGTCGGCCAGGAAAATGTAGGTGCTCTTGTGATGGGCCGCCAGGTGGCTGGCGGGGTCGCGGCCGGTCGAGTGGCCCTTGTGGTGCAGAACTTCGGCTGACGGCACATACACGCTGAGCCAACCGGCTTTACCGAGCCGGTCACCGAGGTCGACATCCTCCATGTACATGAAGTAGCGCTCGTCGAATCCGCCAACCTGGCTAAACGCCGCCCGGCGCACCAGCAGGCAGGACCCCGACAACCAACCCACCGGCCGTTCACTGGGTTCCAGCCGCTCCTGCCGGTAGGCCGTCGTCCAAGGATTGCTCGGCCAGAACGGCCCGAGGACCGCGTGCATGCCACCGCGGATCAGGCTCGGCAGGTGGCGCGCCGACGGGTACACCGATCCGTCGGGGTCCCGGATCAGCGGGCCCAGTGCGCCCGCGCGGGGCCACCGGGCGGCGGCGTCCAGTAGTGCGTCGATGCTGCCCGGGCCCCACTGCACGTCCGGGTTGGCCACGATCGCCCAGTCATCGAGGAAGGCTTCGCCAGCGTCGCCCGCCATGTCACCGAGCTGGGCGAGCGTCCGGTTCACCGCGGTTCCGTAGCCGAGGTTGGCCCCGGTCGGGAGCAACCGCACGTTGGGGTAGCGCTCGACCGCGGCCTGCGGAGTTCCGTCGGTGGAGCCGTTGTCCGCCAGCAGAACGCTGACCGGCCGCTCGGTGGCCAGCGACAGCGAGGCCAGGAACCGCTCCAGATGCGGCCCCGGCGAGTAGGTCACCGCTACGACCGGCAGGAAGTCAGTCACGCGTCGAGGGTAACCGTCGATCGGCCAAAGCTGGGCCCTGAGCTAGGGCCAGCGCCGCGACAAGTGCACTGCGCCAGTGCCGTAGCGGCGTCAAACCCGCCGCAGCCCAGTCCTTGCCGGACAGCGCGGAGTAGCTCGGACGCGGCGCCGGCCGTGGAAATCGTGCGCTGCTGACCGGGCGCACCCGCAGCGGGTCGGCACCGCATTCTTCGAACACCGCGCGGGCTTGACCGAACCGGGAGACCACGCCCCCGTTGGCGGCGTGCAACAGGCGCCCACGCACGCCCGCGTCAGACAGCTGCAGCAGAGCGTCGGCCAGATCGGCGACATAGGTGGGCGAGCCGGTCTGGTCGTCGACCACATCCACCGGACCGTCTCCGGCGGCCAGCCGGCGCATAACGGCGACGAAATCCGTGCCGGTCCCACCGGTGTAGACCCAAGCGGTCCGCACCACGGCGGCAGCCGGGAACGCCGCCTGCACAGCCTGTTCGCCAGCGAGTTTGCTCTGGGCATACACGCCCTGCGGGGCTGTTCCATCGGCGGGCTCGTAAGGCCTGGGCTCGGCCTCACCGAAGTCGCCATTGAATACATAGTCGGTGGAGACGTGGATTAGCTGAGCATCCACCCGCGCGCACGCGCGGGCTAGGTTTTCCGGGCCGGTGGCATTGACCGCATAGGCGGTTGCCTCGTCGCTCTCGGCACCGTCCACGTCGGTGTAGGCGGCGCAATTGACCACCACGTCACCGTTTTGGATGATCCGTTCGGCCACCGCGGGGTCGGTGATGTCCCACTGCGAGGAAGTCAGTGCCAGCAGGTCGCGGCCTTCCCGAGCGGCCTGTGCGGTCAGATGGCTACCCAGCTGCCCGCCCGCCCCGGTGATCACTAGCCTTCCTGACCTGCCCGTCATGCGCTTGAGTCTGGCACGCCTCGGGCACGCCGGGGCTGGCTACCCGGCTTGACGCCGTTACGCAAGTAATCTAGTGAGATGCCTGTGCAATATGTGGCTGGTGCGGTTCGTGCGGCTCGTACCGCTCGGGCGATCTTCACGGCACTGGCAATTACGATCGTCCTTGGCACCGGGGTGGCGTGGAGCAGCGTCCGGTCGTTCGAAGACGGCATCTTCCATATGTCCGCGCCCTCGCTGGGACACGGCGGCGAGGACGGCGCGATCGACATTTTGCTGGTGGGCCTCGACAGCCGCACCGATGCGCACGGCAACCCTTTGTCGGCCGAGGAACTGGCGACACTGCATGCCGGCGACGAGGAAGCCACCAACACGGACACCATCATCCTGATCCGGATACCCAACAGCGGGAAGTCGGCTACCGCAATCTCGATACCGCGGGACTCCTACGTTCAGGCCCCCGGCCTCGGCAAGACCAAGATCAACGGCGTCTACGGCCAAACCAGAGAGACCAAGCGGGCCAACCTGGTTCAGGCTGGTGCTTCGGCGACCGAAGCAGCGGCCGCGGGCACCGAGGCCGGTCGTGAAGCTCTGATCAAGACCGTTGCCGACCTCACCGGCGTTACCGTCGACCACTACGCCGAGATCGGGCTGCTCGGCTTCTCACTAATCGCCGACGCGCTCGGCGGCGTCGACGTCTGCCTCAAAGATCCGGTGTACGAACCACTTTCAGGTGCCGACTTCCCAGCCGGCCAGCAGAAACTCAACGGTCCACAAGCGCTCAGCTTCGTTCGCCAGCGTCACGACCTGCCCCGCGGCGACCTGGACCGGGTGGTGCGCCAGCAGGCAGTGATGGCCTCGCTGGCCCACCGGGTCATCTCCGGGCAGACGCTGTCCAGCCCCGCCACCCTGAAACGGCTGGAGCAGGCGGTGCAGCGCTCGGTGGTGCTCTCTTCCGGGTGGAACGTCATGGATTTCGTCCGCCAACTACAGAAGCTCGCCGGCGGTAACGTCGCCTTCGCCACCATCCCGGTGCTCGACGGGTCCGGCTGGAGCGACGACGGCATGCAAAGCGTGGTGCGAGTGGATCCGCGTCAGGTCCAGGACTGGGTCGCCGGCTTGCTACACGAGCAGGACCAGGGCAAAACCGAGGAGCTGGCCTACGCGCCCGCCAAGACCACGGCAAACGTGGTCAACGACACCGACATCAACGGGCTGGCGACGGCTGTTTCAAAAGTGTTGAGCGCCAAGGGGTTTACTGCCGGATCTGTGGGCAACAACGACGGCGGCCACGTGAAGGGCAGCCAGGTGCGTGCCGCCAAGGACGACGACCTGGGCGCACAGGAGGTCGCAAAGGAACTGGGCGGGTTGCCGGTGGTCGCCGACGCGTCCATCCCGGCCGGATCGGTGCGAGTAGTGCTGGCCGACGATTACAGTGGCCCCGGCTCCGGCCTGGGGGGTGGCGACCCGAACGGCATGGTATCGCCGGCCCGCGCGTCGAACCTCGGGTCCCCTGACGACACCGCTCCCCCGCCCTCGCCGATCCTTACCGCCGGCTCTGACGCACCGGAATGCATCAACTGACCACCCTTAGCGCGGCGATCCTGGATCCGATGCTGCGCGCCGACCCGGTCGGCCCGCGCATCACCTACTACGACGACGCCACCGGCGAGCGCATCGAACTATCCGCCGTGACGCTGGCCAACTGGGCTGCCAAAACCGGCAACCTGTTGCGCGACGAGCTGGCCGCCACGCCGACCAGCCGGATTGCGATCCTATTGCCGGCCCATTGGCAGACCGCGGCGGTCTTGTTCGGCGTGTGGTGGATTGGCGCCGAGGCGATACTCGACGATTCCCCAGCCGGCTCCCCAGTCGATATTGCGCTGTGCACCGCCGAACGCCTGGACGAGGCGGACTCGGCGTTGAGCAGCACGGCGCCGGGCGGCGAGGTGGCGGTGCTGTCGCTGGATCCGTTCGGTCGGCCGGCTGCCGACCTACCGGTCGGCGTGACCGACTACGCGACCGCGGTGCGGGTGCACGGCGACCAGATAGTTCCCGAGCCCAAACCGGGTCCGGCGCTCGCTGGCCGATCTGTCGAGCAGATCCTGCGCGACTGTGAGACGTCCGCGGCGGCAAGGGGTTTGACGGCAGCTGATCGGGTGCTGTCCACCGCTTCGTGGGCCGGACCCGATGAATTGGTAGACGGCCTGCTCGCGGTGCTGGCCGCCGGGGCGTCGTTGGTGCAGGTCGCCAATCCCGATCCGACCGTGCTGCAGCGCCGGATTGAAACCGAAAAGGTCACCCGCGTCCTCTGACGCGAACGATAAATCCCCACGACGACCGGCTCGAATCCATGTTGATATAGCGATATTTTGATGTTAATGTCGTGGCCAACACGTATTCACAGTGATAGACCGGAAGGAAGGTTCAAGCAATGGCGGCGTACGGATTTTTGGCGAAGGCGGCCACATTGGTAGTCCACGGGGTGGTCGGCGCAGCCGCCTACGACGTTGTGCGCAAGGCCGCGGCCAAGGCGCCGCTTCGTGCGACCGCGGTATCGGCCGCCGAGCTGGGCCTGCGCGGAACCCGCAAGGCCGAGGAGGCCGCGGAATCGGCCCGCCTCAGGGTGGCCGATGTGATGGCCGAAGCGCGCGAGCGCATCGGCGAGGAAGCGCCCACTCCCGCGATCGGCGACGTCCACGACCACGACCACTGATCGCCTCGACATGGCCCTCGCTATCGCACCAGACGTGGTCGGATCCGACGACGCTGCCCCGGACGACCCCGCCCTGGAAGTGGTATCGGATGCGGCCGGACGCATGCGGGTAAAGGTCGCATGGGTCCGCTGCAATTCCCGGCGCGCAGTCGCGGTCGAGGAGGCTGTCGCCAAGCAGACCGGTGTGCGCGTCGTGCACGCCTACCCACGTACCGGGTCGGTCGTGGTGTGGTATTCGCCCAGACGCTGCGACCGCTCGGCGGTGCTGGCGGCGATCTCGGGTGCCGCGCACGTCGCCGCCGAACTGATCCCGGCGCGACCACCGCATTCGTCCGAGATCCGCAACACCGATGTGCTTCGCATGGTCCTCGGTGGTGCGGCGCTGGCCTTGCTCGGTATGCGCCGCTACGTGTTGAAACAACCGCCGTTGCTCGGGTCGAGCGCCCAGCTGGTGGCCACTGGCGTCACCGTCTTCACCGGTTACCCGTTCCTGCGCGGCGCATTGCGCTCACTCCGCTCCGGTAAGGCCGGCACCGATGCACTGGTCACCGCGGCGACCGTGGCAAGCCTCATCCTGCGCGAGAACGTGGTCGCGCTCACCGTGCTGTGGTTGCTCAATATCGGTGAGTACCTACAGGATCTGACGCTGCGGCGGACCCGACGGGCTATTTCGGAGCTACTGCGCGGCAACCAGGACACGGCCTGGGTCCGGTTGACCGAGGGCCCCGACGCGGGCACCGAGGTCCAGGTGCCGATCGATACCGTGCAGATCGGTGACGAGGTGGTGGTCCACGACCACGTCGCGATCCCGGTCGACGGCGATGTGGTCGACGGCGAAGCGATCGTCAACCAGTCCGCGATTACCGGGGAAAACTTGCCGGTCAGCGTCATGGTCGGAACGCGCGTGCACGCCGGTTCGGTCGTGGTGCGCGGCCGGGTGGTGGTACGCGCCCAGGCGGTGGGTAACCAGACCACCATCGGGCGCATCATCACCAGGGTCGAAGAGGCTCAGCTCGACCGGGCTCCGATCCAGACGGTCGGCGAGAATTTCTCCCGCCGCTTCGTTCCGACTTCGTTCATCCTCTCGGCCATCACCTTGCTGATCACCGGGGATGTGCGCCGCGCGATGACCATGCTGTTGATCGCATGCCCGTGCGCGGTGGGCCTGTCCACCCCGACCGCGATCAGCGCGGCGATCGGCAACGGCGCGCGCCGCGGCATCCTGATCAAGGGCGGATCCCACCTCGAACAGGCGGGCCGGGTCGACGCGATCGTGTTCGACAAGACCGGGACGTTGACCGTGGGGCGTCCGGTGGTCACCAATATCGTTGCCATGCATAAGGATTGGGAGCCCGAGCAGGTGCTGGCCTATGCCGCAAGCTCGGAGATCCACTCCCGTCATCCGCTGGCCGAGGCGGTCATCCGTTCGACAGAGGAACGCCGCATCAGCATTCCGCCGCATGAGGAGTGCGAGGTGCTGGTCGGCCTGGGCATGCGGACCTGGGCCGACGGCCGGACCCTGTTGCTGGGCAGCCCGTCGTTGCTGCGAGCCGAGAAGGTGAAGGTGTCGCGGAAGGCGTCGGAGTGGGTCGACAAGCTGCGCCGCCAGGCGGAGACACCGCTGTTGCTCGCGGTGGACGGCACGCTGGTCGGCCTGATCAGCCTGCGCGACGAAGTGCGTCCCGAAGCGGCGCAGGTGCTGACGAAGTTACGGGCCAACGGCGTCCGCCGAATCGTCATGCTCACCGGCGACCATCCGGAGATTGCCCAGGTTGTGGCCGGCGAGCTGGGGATCGATGAATGGCGCGCCGAGGTGATGCCGGAGGACAAGCTCGAGGTGGTGCGCGAGCTGCAGGACGACGGCTACGTCGTCGGGATGGTCGGGGACGGCATCAACGACGCCCCAGCGCTGGCGGCCGCCGATATCGGGATCGCCATGGGCCTGGCCGGAACCGACGTGGCCGTCGAGACCGCCGACGTCGCGCTGGCCAACGATGACCTGCACCGCCTGCTCGACGTGCGGGATCTGGGTGGCCGGGCGGTGGATGTAATCCGGCAGAACTATGGCATGTCCATCGCGGTCAACGCCGCTGGGCTGCTGATCGGCGCGGGCGGTGCGCTGTCGCCCGTGCTGGCGGCCATCCTGCACAACGCGTCGTCGGTGGCGGTGGTGGCCAACAGTTCCCGGTTGATCCGCTACCGCCTGGACCAAACCACGCTGGAGGCGCGCTAGCAGCCGCAGGCGTGGCCACGCCAGGTGCGGATACCCTGCCAGACCGCAATACCGGCGATAGCCAGCCCGATCGCGGGGTCGATCCACCAACCGCCCGGCCAGGCGGCGGTGATGGCCAGGCCGAGCAGAACGGCGGCGGCCTGCGCAGCACACAGATAGTTCTGGGTGCCTTCGCCCGCGGTGGCCTCCGACTCCAGCCGCGCGCCCAGCGTGTGGTTGGCCCAGCCAAGTATCGGCATGAGCAGCAGGGCGATCGCTGTCAGTCCGATGCCGATCACCGAGGTCTCGGCGCGATGCTCGCCGCCTAGGTGACGGATGGACTCGGCTGCGATATAGGGGGCCGCCAGCCAGAACGACACCGCAACTCCGCGCTGGGCGCGCCGCTCCGCGGTCGCCGACCACAGCCGGTCGCCGGTGAAGCGCCACAGCACCATCGCACTGGCCAGGCCCTCGGATCCGCCGCCGAGCGCCCACCCGGTCAACGCGACGGATCCGACCGCAAGACCCTGCCACAGCCCCACGGCGCCCTCGGTGAGCAAGACGGTCAGGCTGACCCACGCCAGCCGTCGGGCCCACCGAACGTTGCGCTGCCACTCGGCGTCTCGCGCGACCGACAGGGGCGAATCCAGCGTGGATCCACCGCAGTGGTCCGTCGTCGTCTCCATCCCGCCGATGGTAGAGGCAACACGAGCCGGACGGTGGCTGCGGCGTCGCGAGCCCCTATGGTTACGCTGACTAACGAGCAGCTTCCCGGCTGTCGGGGGGATCACAAGATGGGGCGTACCCGACAGCGACCGCGGCGCTGCACAGGGAGAGCGCCGCACGCTAGAGAAGGGCCCCGCCGATGCCGAACAGCAACCCCGCCAGACCGCTTGACGGATTTCGGGTGCTGGATTTCACCCAGAACGTAGCCGGGCCGCTGGCCGGGCAGGTGCTGGCCGACCTGGGGGCCGAGGTCATCAAGGTCGAGGCGCCCGGCGGTGAAGCGGCCCGTCGGATTACCTCGGTGCTGCCCGGACGCCCGCCGCTGGCCACCTACTTCCTGCCCAACAACCGGGGCAAGAAATCGGTGACCGTGGACCTGACCACCGACGAGGCCAAGCAGCAGATACTGCGGCTCGCCGACACCGCCGACGTCGTCCTGGAGGCGTTTCGGCCGGGCACCATGGAAAGGCTGGGCCTGGGCCCCGATGAGTTGCGCGCGCGCAATCCCAAGTTGATCTACGCGCGCCTGACGGCCTACGGCGGCAATGGCCCGCACGGCAGCCGGCCGGGCGTCGACCTGATGGTGGCCGCCGAGGCCGGCATGACCACCGGGATGCCCACCCCGGACGGCAAGCCTCAGATAATCCCGTTCCAGCTCGTCGACAACGCCAGCGGTCACGTGCTGGCCCAGGCGGTGCTGGCCGCGCTGCTCAACCGCGAGCGACACGGAGTGGCCGACGTCGTACAGGTCGCGATGTACGACGTCGCGGTGGGGCTGCAAGCCAACCAGCTGACCATGCACCTCAACCGGCCGGACGACGGCGACCAGCCCAAACCTGAACCGGCAGCTAAGGGCAAGCGGCGCAAGGGAGTCGGCTTCGCCACCCAGCCATCGGATGCGTTCCGCACCGCCGATGGGTACATCGTCATCAGCGCGTATGTGCCCAAGCACTGGGAGAAGCTGTGTCACCTCATCGGTCGGCCCGACCTCCTGGACGACCAGAGGTTCAGCGAACAACGCGCGCGGTCCATCAACTACTCCGAGTTGACCGACGAGCTGGAATCCGCGCTGGTCAGCAAGACTGCTGCAGAATGGGTAGAACTGCTGCAGGCCAACGGCCTCATGGCCTGCCTCGCCTACACCTGGAAACAGGTCGTCGACACCCCCCTGTTCGCCGAGAACGACCTCGCCCTCGATGTCGGTAGCGGTGCGGACGCCGTCACGGTGATCCGCACTCCGGCGCGCTACTCCAGCTTCCGCGCTGCGGTCACCGATGCGCCGCCTGCCGCCGGTGCGCACAACGCCGTGCTGCTGGCTCGCCCCTGAGTTCGTCAGTCAAGAACAATGGCTTTCTTTGAGTTGTCAATGAATCCGTGCCGGGTTCATAGCATCAGCCAGTCCCTCGTGGAGGATTTTCATGCGCCTTTCGCGGGCGGCAACATTCATTTGCTGTCTGCGAGGCCCGTCTATTACGACGCCCCGGTGGACACCCCATTGATACACCACGTTCACGCCGGTCATGGAGGGTCGTCAGCTTGCGCTAGCGGACCGCCGCCGATGACGTTCCGACCGTTCCGAGGAGTCTTACCATGAGCACCGCTGTCAGCAGCTCGGCCGATACGCCCGGATCTCGATCTCAGTCGATCCTGGCCAATCTGCGGCACGACGTTCCCGCATCACTCGTGGTGTTCCTCGTCGCGTTGCCACTTTCGCTGGGGATCGCGATCGCCTCCGGGGCCCCGCTGATCGCCGGGTTGATCGCCGCGGTGGTAGGCGGCATTGTCGCCGGATCGCTCGGTGGGTCGTCGGTTCAGGTCAGCGGCCCGGCCGCGGGTCTCACCGTGGTGGTCGCCGGGCTGATCCAGGAGCTCGGCTGGCCGACGCTTGCCGTGATGACCATCGGCGCGGGTGTACTGCAGATCGTGTTCGGCCTGAGTCGGCTGGCTCGCGCTGCGCTGGCCATTGCGCCGGTCGTGGTGCACGCCATGCTGGCGGGCATCGGGATCACCATCGCGTTGCAGCAAATTCATGTCTTGCTGGGTGGCACAGCGCATAGCTCGGCGTGGCAGAACATCGTGGCGTTGCCCAACGGGATCCTCAACCACGAGCTGCATGAAGTGATCATTGGCGGCACGGTCATCGCCCTGTTGTTGGTGTGGTCGAAGCTGCCCGCCAAGGTGCGTATCGTTCCCGGCCCACTCATAGCCATCGCCGGGGCGACCACGTTATCGCTGGTCGTGGACTTCCATGTGGAGCGAATTAACCTTTCGGGCAACTTCTTCGAAGCCATTAGCCTGCCCCGGCTTCCCGAAACCTTGCCGAGCGGGCAACCATGGACGAACGAGATCGGCGCCATAGTTGTCGGCGCCCTCACGATCTTTTTGATCGCCAGTGTCGAATCGCTGCTGTGCGCGGTCGGCGTCGACAAGCTGCATCACGGCCCGCGCACGGACTTCAACCGAGAGATAATCGGGCAGGGCAGCGCGAACGTGGTATCCGGATTGCTCGGTGGGTTGCCGATCACCGGTGTCATCGTGCGCAGCTCCGCCAATGTGGCCGCCGGGGCCCGGACCCGGATGTCGGCGGTGCTGCACGGCGTGTGGGTGCTGCTGTTCGCGTCCCTGTTCACCAACCTGGTGGAACTCATTCCCAAGGCCGCGCTGGCCGGCTTGCTCATCGTGATCGGTGCCCAGCTCATCACGCTGGCCCACATCAAACTGGCCTGGCGCACAGGCAATTTCGCAATCTACGCAATCACCATCGTGTGTGTGGTGTTCCTTAACCTGCTCGAAGGTGTGGCCATTGGACTTGCCGTTGCGATTGTATTCCTCCTGGTCCGGGTTGTACGCGCGCCCGTCGAAGTGAGACCGGTGGGTGGCGAGCAGTCGAAGCAATGGCGGATCGATATCGACGGCACGTTGAGCTTCTTGCTGCTGCCCCGCCTGACCACCGTGCTGTCGACGCTGCCGGAAGGGGCCGAGGTCACGCTGAACCTGAACGCGGACTACATCGACGACTCCGTTTCCGATGCCATCTCCGACTGGAAACGCGCCCACGAGGCACGGGGCGGGGTGGTAGCAATCGTCGAAACGTCGCCCGCGAAGCTACATCACGCGCACGCTAGCCCGCCGAAGCGCCACTACGCGTCCGATCCGATCGGACTCGTTCCCTGGCGCTCCGCGCGCGGCGACCGCAATGGCGATGGCAACGCGTCGATTCTCGACCGCGTCAATGAGTACCACCGCAACGGTGCGGCGGTGTTACACCCCCACATTGCCGACAAGCAGGACCCGTATGCACTGTTCCTGACGTGTGCCGACTCACGGATCCTGCCGAACGTCATCACCGCCAGCGGGCCCGGTGACCTGTACACCGTCCGCAACTTCGGCAACCTGGTCCCGACCGTTCCGACCGACGGATCGGTCGACGCCGCGCTGGATTTCGCCGTCAACCAGCTCGGCGTGAGTTCGGTTGTCGTCTGCGGACATTCGGCGTGCGCCGCGATGACGACCGTATTGGAGGACACCGCGGGCGAGGCGACGACGCCCATCGGCCATTGGCTCGAACATGCCCGCGACAGTCTGGTCGCATTCCGGGATCACCATCCGGCCCGCCGAAGCGCCGAGGCCAGCGGCTACCCGGAAGCCGACCAACTGAGCGTGGTGAACGTCGCCGTTCAGGTGGAAAGGCTTGCCCGCCACCCGATCGTGGCACCGGCGGTCGCTTCCGCCGATCTGCAGGTTGTCGGTATCTTCTTCGATATCGCGACCGCGCGGGTGTACGAGGTGAACCAGAACGGCATCGTGCGCCCGGCGGAACCGGCCGGCACCCCGTAGCACACTCAGCGCAGCAAGGCCCGCGACATCACCACGCGCTGAATCTGATTCGTACCCTCGTAGATCTGGGTGATCTTGGCGTCGCGCATAAACCGCTCGACGGGGAAATCGGTGGTATAGCCGGCGCCCCCAAAAAGTTGCACGGCGTCGGTGGTGACCTCCATCGCCATGTCGGAAGCAAAGCACTTCGAGGCCGCCGAGATGAAGCCGAGGTTCGGCTCACCGCGTTCGGCCCGGGCCGCGGCCGTGTAAACCATCAGCCGCGCCGCCTCCACCTTCATCGCCATATCGGCCAGCATGAACTGAACGGCCTGGAAGGTGCTGATCGACTCGCCGAATTGCTTGCGGTCCTTGGTGTAGGCGATGGCGGCGTCCAATGCGCCCTGAGCAATACCTACCGCCTGGGCGCCGATCGTGGGACGGGTGTGGTCCAACGTGGCCAACGCGGTCTTGAAGCCGGTACCGGGCTCACCAATAATCCGATCGCCGGGGATGCGACAGTTTTCGAAGTACAGCTCGGTGGTTGGTGAACCCTTGATCCCGAGCTTCTTTTCCTTCGGACCGACGGTGAACCCCTCGTCGTCCTTGTGCACCATGAACGCCGAAATGCCGTTGGCGCCCCGGTCCGGATCGGTCACCGCCATCACCGTGTACCAGGTCGATTTACCGCCGTTGGTGATCCAGCACTTGGCGCCGTTGAGAATCCAGTGATCCCCGTCGGCCTTGGCCCGGGTGCGCATCGACGCCGCGTCACTGCCGGCCTCCCGCTCACTCAATGCGTAGGACGCCATCGCCCCCTCGGCGGCCAGGGTTGGCAACACCTGCTTCTTCAGCTCCTCCGAACCCCGCAGGATCAGGCCCATGGTGCCCAACTTGTTCACTGCGGGAATCAGCGATGCAGACGCGTCGACGCGGGCGACTTCTTCGATCACGATGCAGGCCGCGACCGAGTCGGCGCCCTGACCGCCGTACTCTTCTGGAACGTGGACTGCGTTGAAACCGGACGCGTTCAGGGCCGCCAGCGCTTCCTCGGGAAACCGGGGCTGCTCGTCCACCTCGGCGGCGTACGGTGCGATTTCTTTCTCCGCCAAAGCTCGAATAGCCGCTCGTAGCTCGTCGTGTTCCTCGGGCAGCTTGAATACATCGAATGACGGGTTTCCGGCCCACCCAACCATTTCGACCTCCTTGTTAGTCGCGGGTTAACTTACCCCGAAGCTCCTGAAGTGCGGCATCCTTGGCCCGCACGGTGTCTGCCAGCCGGTCGCCGAACTCGACGATCCGGGCCCGCAGCTGCGGGTCCGACGATCCTAGGATGCGCACGGCCAGCAGACCGGCGTTGCGGGCGCCGCCGATAGACACCGTGGCCACCGGCACCCCGGCCGGCATCTGCACGATCGACAGCAGCGAGTCAAGGCCGTCCAACCGGGCCAGCGGAACCGGCACGCCGATCACCGGCAGCGGCGTCGCGGCGGCGACCATACCGGGCAGGTGCGCGGCCCCGCCCGCGCCGGCGATGATCACCTCGATCCCGCGCTCGGCCGCGCCGCGGGCATAGTCGAACATCACCGCCGGGGTGCGATGCGCCGAAACCACCCGAACCTCGGCCGCAACGTCGAACTCGTCGAGCGCCTCGGCGGCATCGGCCATCACCGACCAGTCGCTGTCGCTGCCCATGATCACCCCGACGCGCGGCCGTTCAGTCACGTGCGCCGCTCCTTTTCATCGCTCCGCTCTGCATCGCCGCCGGCGTGAATCATCTACGCCGCTCCTCCTCATCGCTCCGCTCTGCATCGCCGCCGGCGTGAATCATCTACGCCGCTCCTCCTCATCGCTCCGCTCTGCATCGTCGCCGGCGTGAGGATCCCATCCGTCCGTCCACTGCCCGTGTGACAACCAGTGTGCCGCCAGCTCAGCGCGGCTACGCAACTCGGCCAGGTCGGAGCCGAGGAAGTTGATATGCCCCACCTTGCGACCGGGCCGCTCGGCCTTGCCGTAGAGGTGAACGCGGGCGTCGGGCATACGCGCAAAGAGATGGTGCAGTCGTTCGTCGACGCTCATTGCCGGCGGCTGCGCGGCCCCGAGCACATTGGCCATTACCGTCACGGGCGCGACGGTGTCGGTATCGCCGAGCGGGTAGTCCAAGACCGCACGCAGATGCTGCTCGAACTGGCTGGTACGAGCCCCGTCCATCGTCCAGTGTCCGGAATTGTGCGGCCGCATCGCGAGCTCGTTGACCAGCAGGGCCCCATCGTTCGTCTCGAACAGCTCGACGGCGAGCACGCCAACCACATCGAGTTCGGCGGCCAATCGCAACGCCAACTGTTGCGCCGCGGTGGCCAGATTGTCGGGCAGCGCCGGCGCGGGCGCGATCACCAGCACACAGATGCCGTCACGTTGCACCGTCTGGACCACCGGCCACGCCGCACCCTGGCCGAAGGGCGACCGCGCCACCAGCGCGGACAATTCGCGGCGCAGTTCCACTCGTTCCTCGACCAGCACTGACACGCCGGCAGCCAAGTATTCGCCCGCGATGGCACGGGCGTCCGCCAGGTCTCGTGCCATCCGAACGCCCCGGCCGTCGTAGCCGCCACGCACCGTTTTGACCACGATCGGGCCACCGACACGGGCAACGAAGGCGTCAATTTCGTCCAGGCTGTCGGGGTCCTTGATGGCGGCGTAGCGCGGCACGGCGACGCCCACTGCATCCAGCCGCTGCCGCATGACGAACTTGTCCTGGGCGTGTATCAGGGCATGCGGAGGCGGGGCGACATTGACGCCTTCGGCGACCAGCTTGTCCAGCAGCTCGCCCGGAACGTGCTCGTGGTCAAAAGTCAGGACGTCGGCTCCACCCGCGACGCGGCGCAGGTCTTCCAGATCGGTGCATGAACCGATCACTACATTGGGTGTGACCTGCGCAGCCGGGTCGTCGGCGGAATCGACCAGCACACGGAGGTTCTGACCCAACGCGATGGCGGCCTGATGGCTCATCCGGGCCAGCTGACCGCCGCCGACCATCGCGACTAGAGGGGCGACCATGGGGGTGCGTGAACTCGGCACGGCCATCATGGTGTCATGCGACCTGACCGGCGTGTTTGGCCGGCTATGGAACCAAATCGTTATGTATCATTTTGCACCGATTTTGTGTTCATCCGTAGACTCCCCTGTTGTGTCCTTTGCCGATGCCACGATCGCGCGTCTACCCGGGGTGGTCCAGCCCTATGCGCAGCGCCACCATGAGCTGATCAAATTTGCCATCGTTGGCGGGACCACATTCATCATCGACACGGTGATTTTTTACACGCTGAAGCTGACGATTCTCGAGCCGAAGCCGGTAACCGCGAAGGTGATCGCCGGCATTGTCGCGGTCATCGCGTCCTACGTGTTGAACAGGGAGTGGAGCTTCCGCGACCGCGGCGGCCGCGAGCGCCACCATGAGGCGCTGCTGTTCTTCGCGTTCAGCGGCGTGGGGGTGCTGCTGAGCATGGCGCCGCTGTGGTTTTCCAGCTACATCCTGCAGCTGCGGGTGCCGATGGTGTCCCTGACCATGGAGAACATCGCCGACTTCATCTCCGCCTACATCATCGGCAACCTGCTGCAAATGGGGTTCCGCTTCTGGGCGTTTCGGCGCTGGGTATTTCCCGACGAGTTCGCCCGTAACCCCGACAAGGCCCTGGAATCCGCCCTTACGGCAGGCGGCATCGCCGAAGTCTTCGAGGACACCCTCGAGGGCGGCAATGTCACCCTGCTGCGGGCCTGGCGCAACCGGGCCAACCGGGTCGCTCAGCTGGGCGACTCTTCGGTGCCCAGGGTGTCAAAAACTTCGTGATACAGCAGCGCGTGCACCTCCCGCAGGCGCGGAATGTCGTAAAACTCGAGCGGATCCTGTGACGCGGACTCGATAATCAGCGTCCCGGTGCGAAACACCCGCTCAAAAATCCGGTCCCGGAACTCCACGCTGTTGATCCGTGCCAACGGGATGTCGATCCCGCTGCGGGTCAGCACGCCATGCCGGAACATCACCCGCCGGTTAGTGACCACGAAATGTGTGGTCAGCCAGCTCAGGAAGGGCCACAGGGTGAGCCAGCCGACAATCACCAACCAGATCCCCCAGATCACGCCGTGGATCACGTTCTTAGCGATCTGCTCCCAATGCGTCGAGTTGACGAACCCAGACCCGAACGCCGCCAACCCGGTCATCACAATCAGGACGATGACGGGCCAGATCAACCGCTTCCAGTGCGGATGTCGGTGCAGAACGACCTGCTCACCAGCGGCCAGAGCGTTCTCCGGATAGCTCATGGTGGCGACACTAGCGCTAGGATCCGTCAGGCCCGCGCGAGTTAGCGCAAATGCACCACGTCGCCGGCGGAAACCACCACGATTTCGTCATCCGCTTCGATGCACAGCCGGCCCTGATCATCGATGTCACGCGCGAGCCCGATGACTTCCTGTCCGCCGGGGAGTTCGGCGCGCACGCGCGAGCCGATGGTCAGGCTGCGAGCACGGTAGTCGGCCGCCAGTTGAGGATCGGCGTTGCGCCACTGGGCGATCCGGGCTCCGAGTTCGCGCAACAGCGTGCTCGCGATGCGCGTGCGGTCCGGTGCCGCCACCCCGACGTCCAGCAGTGAGGTCGCCCCCGGGCCGTCGACCTCCTCGGGGGCCTGGGTGACGTTGAGTCCCACGCCGATCACCACGAACGGCCGAGTGACCTCGGCCAGGATGCCCGCCAGCTTGCCACCCCCGGCCAGCACGTCGTTGGGCCACTTGAGGGTCGCTTCGACCCCGGTCACCTCGATGAGGGGGGCGACCGTGTCAACCACGGCCAGCCCGGTGGCCAGCGACACCCAGCCCCACGCCTCGACCGGTACGTCGCCGACACCCACGCCGACCGACATGGTGATCTGTGCAAGGGGAGTGGCCGACCAGCCGCGGCCATGCCGCCCACGCCCGGCGGTCTGATGTTCGGCGATCAGCACCGCACCGTCGATATCGGCCCCGGACGCCGCGCGTGCGAGCAGGTCGGCGTTCGTGGAACCGGTCTGCTGGACGACCTCGAGTTGCCGCCAAAACGATCCGGTCACGTCGGCACGCAGTGCCGTGGCGTCCATGGGCAGCCTGAGCTGATCGCGGTCGGTCATCCGGTCAGCTTAGGCAGGCGCCGAACAACGGCCCATTCGACGCGGGAATGTCGCGGATGACATCGCGGTCGGCGCAAGCTCATCAGGCGTTTGACGAACTCGTAGCGGGCACCGAGCCGACCGTTGGCTACCGTGCCGATACCATCGTCTCCCATGACAAGCGTTACCGACCACACCGCTGAGCCCGCTGCCGAGCACACCATCGACATCCACACCACCGCGGGCAAGCTGGCGGAGTTGCACAAGCGCAGGGACGAGTCGCTGCACCCAGTCGGCGAGGATGCCGTCGAGCGGGTACACGCCAAGGGCAAGCTGACGGCTCGTGAACGCATCTACGCGTTGCTGGACGAGGACTCGTTCGTCGAGTTGGACGCGCTGGCCAGGCACCGCAGCACCAACTTCAACCTCGGCGAAAAGCGCCCGCTCGGCGACGGCGTGGTCACCGGCTACGGCACCATCGACGGCCGCGACGTGTGCATTTTCAGCCAAGACGCCACAGTGTTCGGCGGCAGCCTCGGCGAGGTGTACGGCGAGAAGATCGTCAAGGTCCAGGAACTCGCGATCAAGACCGGCCGTCCGCTCATCGGCATCAACGACGGTGCGGGTGCGCGCATCCAGGAAGGTGTCGTCTCGCTGGGCCTGTACAGCCGGATCTTCCGCAACAACATCCTGGCCTCCGGTGTCGTCCCGCAGATCTCGCTGATCATGGGAGCCGCCGCAGGTGGGCACGTCTACTCCCCTGCCCTGACCGACTTCGTGATCATGGTCGATCAGACCAGCCAGATGTTCATCACCGGCCCCGACGTGATCAAGACCGTCACCGGCGAGGAAGTCACTATGGAGGAGCTCGGCGGCGCCCACACCCACATGGCTAAGTCGGGCACAGCGCACTACGCCGCATCGGGCGAGCAGGACGCTTTCGACTACGTTCGCGAGCTGCTGAGCTACCTGCCGCCTAACAACTTTTCCGACGCGCCGCGCTACCAGGCCGCCGCTGCAACCGGGCCCATCGAGGAGAACCTCACCGACGAGGACCTCGAGTTGGACACGCTGATCCCGGACTCACCCAACCAGCCCTACGACATGCACGAGGTGATAACCCGCCTCCTAGACGAGGACGAGTTCCTCGAGATTCAGGCCGGCTACGCCCAGAACATCGTGGTCGGGTTCGGGCGCATCGAAGGCCGGCCGGTGGGCATTGTCGCCAACCAGCCGACACACTTCGCCGGCTGCTTGGACATCGACGCCTCGGAGAAGGCCGCCCGGTTCGTGCGGACCTGTGACTGCTTCAATATCCCCATCGTCATGCTGGTCGACGTTCCGGGCTTCCTGCCGGGCACCGGCCAGGAATACAACGGCATCATCCGGCGCGGCGCCAAGCTGCTCTACGCCTACGGCGAGGCCACTGTCCCGAAGATCACCGTCATCACCCGCAAGGCCTATGGCGGCGCGTACTGCGTCATGGGCTCCAAAGACATGGGCTGCGACGTCAACCTGGCGTGGCCGACCGCGCAGATCGCGGTGATGGGGGCGTCCGGCGCGGTCGGCTTCGTATACCGCCAGCAGCTGACCGAGGCAGCCGCGAACGGGCAGGATGTCGACGCGCTGCGGCTGCAGCTGCAACAGGAGTACGAGGACACCTTGGTCAACCCGTACGTGGCCGCCGAACGCGGATACGTCGACGCGGTGATCCCGCCGTCGCACACCCGCGGCTACATTGGCACAGCGCTGCGCCTGCTGGAACGCAAGATCGCGCAGCTGCCCCCCAAGAAGCACGGGAACATTCCGCTGTGAGTCGAGTGAGTGACGGGAAAGAGACGAACAATCCGATCCTGAGTCGAGTGAGCGGAACCAACGAAGTGAGCGACGGGAACGAGACCGTGACCGCAGCACCGGCTGCGCACCCGCACCAGCCGCATATCGAGATACTCAAGGGACGACCCACCGATCAGGAGTTGGCCGCGTTGATTGCGGTGTTGGGCAGCATCACAAGTCCGGCCCCCTCCGCGGCGCCCGAGTCCGCCCGATGGGGGCTGCCGGTCGATATGTTGCGCTATCCCGTCTTTAGCTGGCAGCGGATCACGCTGCAGGAAATGATGCACATGCGCCGATGACCCGGCTGGTGCTCGCGTCCGCGTCACCCGGTCGGCTCAAAGTGCTTCGCCAGGCGGGCATCGACCCGCTGGTGGTGGTCTCTGGAGTCGACGAGGATGCGGCCACCGCGGCGCTGGGGTCAGATGTCACGCCGGTCGACGTCGTGGCTGCACTGGCCCGGGCCAAGGCCGAGCAAGTCGCAACGGCTGTGGACCACAGAGTCGCGGCGGATTGCGTTGTCATCGGCTGCGATTCGATGCTCTACAAGGATGGCCGGCTATGCGGCAAGCCGGAATCCATCCGCGACGCACGGCAACAGTGGCAGTCGATGGTAGGGTGCGCCGGCGAACTCTACACGGGTCACTGCGTTATCCGATTGCTGGACAACAAAATCACCTGCCACGCTGCTGAAACAGCAATAACCACAGTGCGTTTCGGAACGCCGACGCCGGAGGACCTGGAGGCCTACCTAGCAAGCGGGGAATCATTGCGGGTCGCTGGCGGATTCACCCTCGACGGCCTGAGTGGTTGGTTCATCGACGGTGTCGATGGCGATCCGTCAAATGTGATTGGCCTGAGCCTGCCACTGCTGCGGTCGCTGTTGGCGCGGATGGGGCTGTCGGTCAGCGCACTGTGGGCGCCAAACGCTGGCAACTGAGGGTGCTCGTCGACGTCGACAGCCTCGAGAATGAATCCCCGGCGACCCCGCCCGGCGCGTCTTGTGCCTGGTTGCAGTGTCGCGATCTTCGTGACCGCGGCTCGTTCGCCGAGCCAACCGTAGTGTCGGACCATGACTGCCTGGATAGATTTCGCCACCCAAGCGCCGCACATCACGACGATCTTCACCCGTCGCCATCACGCCGCCGGCAACCTCTGCCTGCTGGCCACCCTCCGGTCTGATGGGTTCCCGCGGATCAGCCCGATGGAGCCGCGACTATTCGAGGACCGGTTGTGGCTCCCAGGCATGCCCGGCACCACCAAATTCGCTGATATCGTGCGCGACCCGAGGTTCTGCCTGCACACCGCAACCATCGACACCCAGGTGACCGACGGCGACGCGAAGCTATACGGTCTTGCGCACGATTGTCCCGACGATGCACTACGTCAACGCTTCGCCGCGGCGTTGTTCGACGAGACCGGATTCGATCTGCGCGGGCAAGCCTTCGCCCTCTTTGGAACCGACATCACCGGAGCATCGGCGGTAGAGGTTCGAGATGGCCATCTGGACATCACCGTCTGGAACCCGGGCGGGCCCGAACGGGTGGTGCGCAAGCACTGATGACATCGCAATCTCCGGCGGTAGGCTCAATGATGTGCCGCTACCCCCAGATCCAAGCCCCACCCTGTCGGCCTACGCCCACCCCGAACGGTTGGTCACCGCTGACTGGCTGTCGGCCAATATGGGTTCGTCCGGCCTGGTGATCGTCGAATCCGACGAGGACGTTCTGCTCTACGACGTCGGCCACATCCCCGGCGCGGTCAAGATCGACTGGCACACTGATCTCAACGACCCGAGGGTGCGTGACTACATCAACGGCGAACAGTTCGCCGAACTGATGGACCGCAAGGGCATCGCCCGCGATGACACCGTGGTGATCTACGGCGACAAGAGCAACTGGTGGGCGGCCTACGCGTTGTGGGTATTCACGTTGTTCGGCCACGCCGATGTGCGACTGCTCAACGGCGGACGTGACCTATGGCTTGGCGAAGGCCGGGAGACCACGCTCGCGGTGCCGACCAAGACGTCCACCGGCTATCCCGTCGTGCAGCGCAACGACGCCCCGATCCGCGCGTTCAAGGACGACGTGCTGGCCATCCTGGGCAGCCAGCCGCTGATCGACGTCCGCTCCCCCGACGAGTACACCGGCAAGCGCACCCACATGCCCGATTACCCTGAGGAAGGGGCGCTGCGCGCGGGCCACATTCCCACCGCGAGGTCAATCCCGTGGGGGATGGCGGTCGACGAAACCAGTCGGTTCCGCGGTCGCGGCGAGCTCGACGAGCTCTACGGCTTCCTCGACCCGAACGACAAGACCGTTGTCTATTGCCGCATCGGGGAACGGTCCAGCCATACCTGGTTCGTGCTCACCCACCTGCTGGGCAAACCCGACGTGCGGAACTACGACGGCTCGTGGACCGAGTGGGGTAATACCGTGCGAGTGCCGATCGTTGCCGGCGAAGAACCGGGAGCTGTACCGGTCTGATGAGTCTGCCCGCGCCGCTGGCCGAGGTGGTGTCCGACTTCGCCGAAGTCCAGGGCCAGGACAAGCTGACGCTGCTGCTGGAATTCGCGAACGAGCTGCCGGCGCTTCCTTCGCACCTGGTCGAGTCCGCTATGGAGCCTGTCCCCGAGTGCCAGTCCCCGCTGTTTTTGCATGTCGACGTGAGTGATCCGAACCGGGTGCGCCTGCACTTCAGCGCGCCGGCCGAAGCGCCAACCACCCGTGGGTTCGCCTCGATCCTCGCCGCCGGTCTGGACGAGCAACCCGCCGCCGACATCTTGGCGGTGCCCGAGGATTTCTACACCGACCTGGGTCTGGCCGCGCTGATCAGTCCGCTGCGGTTGCGGGGCATGTCGGCGATGCTGGCCCGGATCAAGCGACGAGTGCGCGAAGCGGGCTGAATTGGGGAACCGCGTGACCGGGCCGTGGGCGCTCCGCATAAACTTCCCCGACAAAGACTTGTAAGAAATTCTCTTAGAGACGAAACAGCCCTACAGGAGGCGCAGTGGCTAGTCACGCCAGCTCGAGGATCTCCAAGGTTCTCGTCGCCAATCGCGGCGAGATCGCAGTCCGGGTGATCCGGGGGGCCCGCGATGCCGGCCTGCCCAGCGTGGCCGTCTACGCCGAACCCGACGCCGAGGCTCCGCACGTTCGTCTGGCCGACGAGGCGTTCGCCCTGGGCGGTCAGACCTCGGCGGAGTCCTACCTCGACATCGCCAAGATCCTCGACGCGGCCGCCAAGTCCGGCGCCAACGCCATCCACCCCGGCTACGGCTTCCTGGCGGAGAACGCCGAGTTCGCCCAGGCCGTGATCGATGCCGGCCTGATCTGGATCGGCCCCAGCCCGCAGTCGATCCGTGACCTCGGCGACAAGGTCACCGCCCGTCACATCGCGGCCCGCGCCCAGGCTCCACTGGTGCCCGGGACCCCCGACCCGGTCAAGAACGCCGACGAGGTGGTGGCCTTCGCCCACGAGTACGGCGTGCCGATCGCGATCAAGGCGGCCTTCGGCGGCGGCGGCAAGGGCATGAAGGTGGCCCGCAGCATCGACGAGATCCCCGAACTGTTCGAGTCGGCCACCCGTGAGGCCGTCGCCGCGTTCGGCCGCGGCGAGTGCTTCGTGGAGCGCTACCTGGACAAACCCCGCCATGTCGAAGCGCAGGTGATCGCCGATCAGCACGGCAACGTCATCGTCGCCGGCACCCGGGACTGTTCATTGCAGCGCCGCTTCCAAAAGCTCGTCGAAGAGGCGCCGGCCCCGTTCCTGACGGACGCGCAGCGCAAGGAGATCCACGAATCGGCGAAACGGATCTGCAAAGAGGCCCACTACTACGGCGCCGGAACCGTCGAGTACCTGGTCGGCCAGGACGGACTGATTTCCTTCCTGGAGGTCAATACCCGCCTCCAGGTCGAACACCCGGTCACCGAGGAAACCGCGGGCATCGACTTGGTCCTGCAGCAGTTCAAGATCGCCAACGGCGAGAAGTTGGACCTGGCCGAGGACCCCACCCCCCGCGGGCATGCCATCGAATTCCGGATCAACGGCGAGGACGCGGGACGCAACTTCCTGCCCGCCCCCGGACCGGTGACGATGTTCCATCCGCCCAGCGGCCCGGGTGTGCGGGTGGATTCCGGTGTCGAAACCGGCTCGGTGATCGGTGGCCAATTCGACTCGATGCTGGCCAAGCTGATCGTGTACGGCGCCGACCGCACCGAGGCGCTGGCGCGGGCCCGACGCGCGCTGGACGAGTTCAAGGTCGAAGGCCTGGCCACCGTCATCCCGTTCCACCGCGCGGTGGTGTCCGACCCGGCATTCATCGGTGACGACAGCGGCTTCGCGGTACACACCCGCTGGATTGAGACCGAGTGGAACAACACCGTCGAACCCTTCACCGGCGGCGAACCGCTCGACGACGAGGACGCCCGGCCGCGGCAGAAGGTGGTCGTCGAAATCGATGGCCGGCGGATCGAGGTTTCGCTGCCCGCCGATCTCGCGCTGTCCAACGGCGGCGGTTGCGACCCGGTCGGTACGAGCGGTGTCGTTCGGCGCAAGCCCAAGCCACGTAAGCGGGGTGCGCACGCCGGCGCGGCCGCCTCGGGAGACGCGGTGACCGCACCTATGCAGGGCACCGTGGTGAAGGTAGCGGTCGAAGAAGGACAGGAGGTCGCAACCGGCGACCTCGTTGTGGTCCTTGAGGCGATGAAGATGGAGAACCCAGTCACCGCGCACAAGGACGGCACCATCACCGGACTGGCGGTCGAGGCCGGTGCCGCCATCACCCAAGGTACGGTGCTCGCCGAGATCAAGTAGCCCGGCAATCAGAACGCTGCCGGCTAACCAGGCAACGGCTGCTCCCATCTGACCAGTGATTCTGTGAATTAGATTGGAGAACGTTTGTCGACCTCGCACAGCGCGAGTAGGGTTTGAGGAAGGTTGAGTTCACAGCCGCCCGGGATTGCGTTGGCGAATTCGCTGCCACGAAAGGCTTTTCCGCGCGCCTGACGTAATCCACAGCAACGAATGCTCGTCAACTGATGGAGCCAACAATGCCTGTGACCCAATCTTGGCAAAAGAGCCACACCGCTGAGTTCACCGCCCGTTGGGGACCCTCAGTCGCTTTGGTCAGCGTATCCGGTGAGCTCGACGCCACCAACGCCGATCAGCTCGCCAACTACGTCCAGCGCTGCGCCCGGAATTGCAGCTGGCTGGTGCTGGATCTGCGTGGCGTGGATTTCATTGGTACTGCCGGCTTTTCGGCACTCCACCGGATCAACGTCATGTGCTCGGCCGCAGACGTGCACTGGGGAATGGTACCTAGCCAGGCAGTGTGCCGGCTATTGCGGATCTGCGACCCCGACGGCGCGCTGCCGACAGCGGAACCGGAAAACGGGGCCGGACAAAGACAGCCGCGGCTACTGAAGCTGATCCCGCAGTTGCGCTAGCGACTTCGCCAACAGCCGGGATACGTGCATCTGTGAGATGCCGACCCGCTCGGCGATCTGCGTTTGCGTCATCGACTCGAAGAACCTGAGCACCAACACCATTCGTTCCCGCTCGGGCAGTGCCTGGAGCAATGGACGAAGCGCCTCGCGATTCTCGATCTGGTCGAGACCCGCATCCACGTCACCCAGGGTGTCTGCGATTGCCCGGGCGGCGTCGTCGTCGCTGCCGCTACCACTGTCGATGGACAAGGTGTTGTAGGAACTGCCCGCCACCAGACCTTCGACAACCTCGGCGCGGTCCATCCCGAGTTCCACCGCGAGTTCCGATGCGGTGGGCGCACGCCCGAGCCGTTGCGACAGATCGGCGGTGGCGGCGCCCAGCCGCAGATGCAGTTCCTTAAGACGCCGGGGAACCTTGACCGACCAGCTGTTGTCGCGGAAGTGTCGTCGAACCTCGCCCATAATGGTCGGAACCGCGAAGGAGACGAAGTCGGATCCGGTCTCGACATCGAAGCGAACCACGGCGTTGACCAACCCGACCCGCGCGACCTGAACCAGGTCGTCGCGTGGTTCGCCGCGGCCCTCGAAACGGCGCGCGATGTGATCGGCCAGCGGCAAACACCGCTCCACGATCTTGTCCCGGTGCCGCTGGAATTCCAGCGAGTCGCCAGCGAAACCGGCCAGCTCACGAAACATCTCCGGAACGTCGGCGTATTCGCTATGTGGCGACGCAGAACCGCCGGCAGCGCGCGCCGTCACCGGGTGGAGGCCGCCCGTCGGGCGGTCAACGTGATGCCGAAGACACTGCCGGTTGCATCAGGCTGACGACCGTCGTGGAACGTCTGGACGTCATCAGCCAGCGAGGTCAGCACATGCCAGCTGAAGCTGCCCGGCGCCACCACGTCGTGGGTATCGCAGGCAGCAGAAGCCTCGACCACAAGTTCGTCGTCTCGCGGATCGACCACCAGGCTGAGGGTGGCGTTCGGCGAGGCCGAGCGGATCAACCGGGTGCACACCTCGTCAACCGCCAGCCTAAGGTCTGCCACCGCGTCGAAATCCAAGTCCTCGAAAGTACCGATGGCACCAACCAGGGTGCGCAGCAGCGCCAGGTTCTCCAGGCGTGCAGCAACATTCAGCTCAACGGCGCGGGCACCTCGTTGGCGTCTGTTGGTGCGCAGATCCGCATCGGTCATGTGGCCTCCCGGCAATCTTCGGTCGACACTACCCTCGCCCTGAGTCTCGCCCCGGGTCTCGCCTTCAAGCCGGTTGGTCATGATCGACACCGGGTATGCCACCGGACATGGACAAGACAGCCGTGACCGACCCGCTCCGGACGCGTCGACTCAAGCGCATCGCGGTGATCGCCGGGATAACCTTGGGCGCGTTGATCGTGGTCGCAGTAGGGATCTATGTCGGCGCCTTCGTGATTCTTTCCCCGATGATGGGGTAACCACGCTAACGCAACTTGGCCGGCATTCGTCATGGTGTAGACGTAATACCCGTTCCGAGCTACCAATAACCCCGCGACGTGGGGCTTTTCGCGAGATTTTTGGGCGCCGCGGGCGACCTGCGGTAACGGGACTAGCTGGCCAGCCGCTGCGGCCTGACTTCGGGATGTTCGGCGTACCAACGATTGGCGATTCTGCGTATCCGCCGATGCTCGAACGCCAGCCACGCCAACCCAACCACCGCAAGGGAAATCGCCACCACGCCAGAAGTCATGCCCTCGACGTGATGTCCGGTACCGAACGCCGCAAGAGATCCGACGCCGCCGATCACACCGGCAACGATCAAGAGGTACCCAGGCCAGTGCAGCACGTCGATCAGCGACTCGCCGGCAAGTGGCCGTGTCGTCCGCAGGTGGTCGACCGGGTCACGATAGGTGTCCCCCATGGCATCCTCCTTTCGTTCTATTCCGCCACTATCTGCCCATTACCAGGCATTACCATCAACGGTAGAACTCGTCGAACAGGTTGTGCAGGGATAGCTCCCAAAAAATCCGTCACGGCGTCATGACCAGGCGGCGATCGCGGGTACGCCCATGAAGAGCGTCAGCACCATCAGCGTCAACAAGAACCAGCCGGCACCGTGCCATCCCCACCAACTACCTTCCTCGCGCCACACCCGGTAAGTGCGCAGAAACGCCCACAGCCCGGTGGCGAACAGGATCAGCGGGCTCCCTAACGCCAGCAGGGTCCGCTGAGGCGGGCCGCAGGCCGCTGTGTCAACGCCGCTGCATGTGCTCACCCACAACGCGGCGATGACGAGAAAGCCGACCCCGGCACCCGCGGCCGCCACGGCGAACCGGGTCGCGGCATGGACCTCGCCGTCCTGCTGCCCCAAGCGATCACCGCGTGACGGCCCACGGACTTCGTGCATCGGCGAACCTCGAATCCTGGTCGTGGTACAGCATCCGCATACCCCCTCTGAGCAGAGGTAAACGGGGCGTTGCCTACGTCACCGCCGACAACGCGCTGCGCACCGCGGCCATCGCGGAGTCGATATCAGCACGCGAAACGGTCAGTGCGGGGCGGAACCGAACGCCGGTTGCACCGGCCGGCAGCACAATCACCGCGCGTTGCCACAACTGGCGGATCAACTCGTCGCGGTCGGCGGTGGTTGGCAGGCTGAACGCACACATCAGGCCCCGGCCGCGCGGATCGAGTACGACTGCCGGGAAGTCATCGGCGAGTTCGTCGAGCCGGCTGCGCAGATAGCTGCCTTGCTCGGCCGCCCGCTCGAACAGGCCCTCGGCTTCGATCACCTCCAGGATGCGGCGCGAGCGCACCATGTCGGCAAGGTTGCCGCCCCACGTCGAGTTGAGCCGTGACGGGACCGCGAACACATTGTCGGCGATCTCGTCGACCCGGCGACCGGCCATTACTCCGCAGACCTGCGTCTTCTTGCCAAACGCCACGACGTCGGGTTCGGCACTCAGTTGCTGGTAGGCCCAGGGGGTTCCGGTCAACCCGCAACCGGTCTGCACCTCGTCGAAGATCAGCAGTGCGTCGTATTCGTCGCACAGCTCGCGCATCGCAGCGAAGAACGCGGGCCGGAAATGCCGGTCACCCCCCTCCCCCTGGATGGGTTCGGCCACGAAGCACGCGATGTCGTGCGGGTGCCTCTCGAACGCCGCTCGGGCCTGGCGCAGCGACTCGGCTTCCAGCTCGTCCATCGCGGGCCCGTCCAGTCCGGGCCGCGTGTACGGCGCGTCGATGCGCGGCCAGTCGAACTTCGGGAAGCGAGCCGTAATGACCGGCTTGGTGTTGGTCAGCGAGAGGGTGTAGCCGCTGCGGCCGTGAAATGCTCCGCGCAGGTGGAGCACTTGAGCACCCAGTGCGGGGTCGATTCCATGTGCCTCGTTGTGCCTGCTTTTCCAGTCGAACGCGACTTTGAGCGCGTTCTCCACCGCCAGGGCGCCCCCTTCGACGAAGAACAGGTGCGGCAGTTCCGGGTCACCCAGGACGCGGGCGAAGGTCTCGACGAAGCGGGCCATCGCCACCGAGTACACGTCGGAATTGCTGGGCTTGTTCAGTGCGGCCGCCATGAGCTCGGCATGGAACTCCTCGTCGTCGGCCAGCGCCGGGTGATTCATACCCAGCGCCGACGATGCAACGAACGAGAACATGTCCAGATAGCGCCGACCCGTTCTAGCGTCGACCAGACATGAACCGACGGAACGGGTCAGATCGAGCACCATGTCGAAACCGTCGACCAGGATGCTGCGCCCCAGCACCTCATGGACTCGGTCCGGTTCTGGTTGCGTAACGGCAAGGCGAGTCGACTTCACGGCGGCGGTCATGACGCCATGATAGCGGGATTTTACGGAATCCTGACGCTCAGGCTGTATAAATTACGGTATATGCTGCCTATCGCTGTAAAAAGTGTTCAAAATGACCGTGCTTCGAGTCCGCACGTTCGCCGTGGTCCGGATCCGTTGCAGCAGATCCTCAAGCGCCCGGGCGGAAGCGACGCGCACCAGCAGGACGTAGCTCTCTTCGCCGGCCACCGAGTGACACGACTCGATCTGCTCGATATGTTCCAGCCGCGCGGGAGCATCATCTGGTTGAGACGGATCGAGAGGAGTGATGGCCACGAACGCCGACAGCACATACCCAACCGCCTCGGGGTTGATCCGGGCCGAATATCCCCGGACCACACCACGAGACTCCAGCCGACGCACCCGCGATTGGACCGCCGAGACCGACAGGCCGGCTCTGCTGGCCAACTCTGACAGCGTGGCACGTCCGTCGCTGACCAGCTCGCGCGCCAGAATTCGATCGATATCGTCGAGCGCCTCGTTCATGGCCGGAGACTATCGCAGCGGCAGCGCACTATGAGTCGGCCGAAAAAGGTGGCGACCTGGCAGCTGCGTGCGAGCTTCGCCGCTGGGCTGTCGGCCATGTATGCCGCCGAGGTTCCCGCCTACGGGACGCTGGTCGAGGTGAGCGCACAGGTCAACTCCGACTACGTGACGTGCCACCCGGGAGCCGAGCGGCTCGGCTCGCTTCAGCGAGTCACCGCCGAGCGCCACGGCGCCATCCGAGTGGGCAACCCGGCCGAACTTGCAGCCGTCGCCGACCTGTTCGCCGCCTTCGGGATGCTGCCGGTGGGCTACTACGACCTGCGCTGCGCTGACTCACCAATTCCGGTGGTGTCCACCGCTTTCCGCCCTATCGATGCAAACGAGCTGGCGCGCAACCCGTTTCGGGTGTTCACGTCGATGCTGGCGATCGAGGATCGGCGGTACTTCGATGCCAGCCTGCGCACCCGCGTGCAGGCCTTCCTCGAGCGTCGGCAACTCTTCAAACCCGCGTTGCTCGCCCAAGCCCGGACGATCGCGGCCGATGGCGGCTGCGACGCCGACGAGGCGCAGGCTTTCGTCGCTGCGGCGGTGGCAGCGTTCGCCCTGTCTCGGGAACCGATCGAAAAATCCTGGTACGACGAGTTGTCGCGGGTATCGGCGGTGGCCGCTGACATCGCTGGAGTCGGGTCCACGCACATCAACCATCTGACGCCTCGCGTGCTCGACATCGACGATCTGTACCGCCGGATGACCGAACGCGGCATCACCATGATCGACACCATCCAAGGGCCTCCCCGCACCGACGGACCCGATGTCCTGTTGCGGCAGACCTCATTTCGGGCGCTTGCCGAACCACGCATGTTTCGCGACGAGGACGGCACCCGCGCGCCGGGGGACCTGCGGGTGCGGTTCGGCGAGGTAGAGGCGCGCGGTGTCGCGTTGACCCCACGGGGGCGCGAACGCTACGACGCCGCGATGGCTCAGCTGGTCGGGGGCCGCGACCCGGCCCCGGTGGCCGCCGCAGTGTGGAACCGGTACTTCCCCTCAACCGATGAAGAGATGGCCAGCCAAGGCTTGGCGTACTACCGAGGCGGAGACCCGTCGGCACCCATCGTCTATGAAGACTTCCTGCCCGCTTCGGCGGCCGGCATCTTCCGCTCCAACCTGGACCGCGACTCGCAGACCGGTGACGGACCCGACGATTCCGGCTATGACATCGATTGGTTGGCCGGGGCCATCGGCCGCGACATTCACGATCCCTACGCGCTCTACGAAGCGATCTCTACGAAGCGATGAGGAGGAGCGGCGCATGACGTCCGACCAGTTGCGTGCCCGGGTGCTCGCCGCCTTCGAAGCGATCGGCGCCTCGAACGGATCAGGGGTCACCCTTGGCGAGCCGGGCAACCACGGCCTGCCCGCGAGCACACCGATCACCGGCGAGGTACTGTTCACCGTCGCGCCGACCACCTCGGAGCAGGCTGATCGCACGATCGCCGAGGCGGCCGGCACCTTTACGACATGGCGAAGCACCCCGGCCCCGCGGCGCGGCGCCCTGGTGGCCCGGCTCGGCGAGCTACTCACCGCACACCAGAACGACCTCGCGACACTGGTCACGATCGAAGCGGGCAAGATCACCTCCGAGGCACGCGGCGAAGTGCAGGAAATGATCGATATCTGCCAGTTCGCGGTCGGTCTGTCACGCCAGCTCTATGGCCGCACCATCGCTTCCGAGCGCCCAGGGCACCGGCTGCTGGAGACCTGGCATCCACTCGGGGTGGTGGGCGTGATCACCGCATTCAACTTCCCGGTCGCGGTCTGGGCGTGGAACGCCGCGGTGGCACTGGTCTGCGGCGACACGGTGGTGTGGAAGCCCTCGGAGTTGACGCCGTTGACGGCGCTGGCCTGCCAGGTGTTGCTCACCCGCGCCGCGGCCGATGTCGGTGCGCCTTCCGCGGTGGGC
Organism: Mycobacterium decipiens; assembly: GCF_963853665.1. Taxonomy (NCBI): domain Bacteria; kingdom Bacillati; phylum Actinomycetota; class Actinomycetes; order Mycobacteriales; family Mycobacteriaceae; genus Mycobacterium; species Mycobacterium decipiens. The sequence continues at coordinate 1,189,603 of NZ_OY970459.1, read as the reverse complement.
GGCCTGCTGCTGGGCGGCGCCGAGCTTGGTGCGCAACTCGTCGATGATCCGCGGGTTGCCTTGGTGTCGGCGACGGGTTCGGTGCGGATGGGCCAGCAGGTCGGTCCACGCGTTGCCCGGCGCTTCGGACGGGTGCTGCTGGAGTTGGGCGGCAATAACGCGGCAATTGTGGCGCCGTCGGCCGACCTGGAGCTGGCGGTGCGCGCCGTCGTGTTCGCCGCCGCCGGCACCGCCGGGCAACGCTGCACCAGCCTGCGCCGGCTGATTGTGCACCGCTCGGTGGCCGACAATGTGGTGACCCGCGTCGTCGCCGCCTATCGCCAGCTGGCGATCGGTGACCCGTCGGCCCCGGACACGCTGGTCGGCCCACTCATCCACGAAACCGCCTACCGCGACATGGTGGGAGCACTGGAACAGGCACTCGCCGACGGCGGCGAGGTCATCGGCGGTGACCGCCGCCAGGGCCCACCGGGCGCCTACTATGTCACGCCCGCTGTGGTCCGGATGCCCTCCCAGACGGCCATCGTGGCGACCGAAACGTTCGCACCGATCCTGTACGTACTAACCTACGACGACTTCCACGAGGCGATAGCGCTCAACAATGCTGTACCACAAGGACTTTCGTCGGCAATATTCACTACCGACCTGCGGGAGGCCGAGTGCTTCCTCGACGAATCCGACTGCGGTATCGCCAACGTCAACATCGGCACGTCGGGTGCGGAGATCGGCGGTGCCTTCGGCGGCGAAAAGGAGACCGGCGGCGGCCGCGAGTCCGGTTCGGACGCGTGGAAGGCATACATGCGCCGAGCCACCAACACCGTGAACTACTCGAGCGAGCTGCCACTGGCGCAGGGCGTGAAGTTCGGCTAACCGTGCGTCCTGCCGGTGCGTCCGGTCTCGGTGAGTAGTATCTGTCACATGGCGACAGCCAGAAGGCGGTTATCCCCAGAGGACCGCCGCGCTGAACTGCTCGCCCTGGGGGCGGAGGTCTTTGGGAAGCGGCCGTACGACGAGGTCCGCATCGACGAGATCGCCGAGCGAGCCGGGGTGTCGCGGGCACTGATGTATCACTACTTTCCGGACAAGCGCGCGTTCTTCGCCGCGGTCGTCAAGGACGAAGCCGACCGGCTGTACGCGGCCACCAACAAGCTGCCCGCCCCCGGGCTGACGATGTTCGAAGAGATTCGGACCGGCGTGCTGGCCTACATGGCCTATCACCAGCAGAACCCCGAGGCCGCGTGGGCCGCCTACGTCGGCTTGGGCCGGTCCGACCCGGTTCTGCTCGGCATCGACGACGAAGCCAAGAACCGCCAGATGGAACACATCATTTCCCGCATCGGCGAGGTCGTCAGCGGGATCCCGGGGAGCGCAACGCTGGAGCCGGAGGTCGAGCGTGACCTGCGGGTGATCATTTTCGGCTGGATCGCGTTCACCTTCGAGCTGTGCCGGCAGCGGATCATGGACCCGTCGACCGACGCGGAGCGGCTCGCCGACGCCTGCGCGCACGCGCTGCTGGACGCCATCTCCCGGGTGCCCGAGATTCCGCCCGAATTGGCCGAGGCGATGGCAACCGCGCGATTGTGAGCGGGGGGACGCTTTTTGTCGGTGCTTGTTGGCACGATGGCTAGGTGAGCTTCGCGCGGCCTGACGCGTCTGCTAGCGCCTCGGACCCTGGATCGCTGGGCCGATTCAGCGCGCTCACCCGCGATTGGTTCACCAGTACCTTCGCCGCGCCCACCAGCGCCCAGGCCAGCGCCTGGGCTGCGATCGCCGACGGCAATAACACGCTGGTCATCGCGCCTACCGGATCCGGGAAGACCCTGGCGGCGTTCCTGTGGGCCCTGGATAGCTTGGCGAGGTCGGGGCCCGGGTCGGACCGGGCGGCGGGCACCCGCGTGTTGTATGTGTCACCGCTCAAAGCGTTGGCCGTCGACGTCGAGCGCAACTTGCGCACCCCGCTGGCGGGGCTGACCCGACTCGCCGGGCGCCGCGACCTGTCCCCACCCCAGATCAGTGTGGGGGTCCGCTCCGGCGACACCCCACCCGCGCTGCGCCGCCAGCTGATCAGCCAGCCGCCCGACGTGCTGATCACCACCCCGGAGTCGCTGTTTCTGATGCTGACTTCGGCCGCGCGCGAGACCCTGGCCGGCGTCCAGACCGTCATCGTCGACGAGATTCACGCCATCGCCGCCACCAAACGCGGCGCACATCTGGCGCTGTCGCTGGAGCGGCTCGACGACCTGGCCGGAGAGCGCCGGGCCCAGCGCATCGGGCTGTCGGCGACCGTTCGTCCGCCCGAGGAGCTCGCGAGGTTCCTGTCCGGACAGTCCCCGACGACCATTGTGGCGCCCCCGGCAGCGAAGACCGTTGAGCTGTCCGTTCAGGTGCCGGTGCCCGACATGGCCAACTTGACGGACAACACCATCTGGCCGGACGTCGAGGCGCGGCTCGTTGACCTGATCGAATCGCACAGTTCGACCATCGTGTTCGCCAATTCGCGACGATTGGCTGAGCGACTTACCGCACGGCTCAACGAAATTCATGCCGAGCGTTGCGGCATTGAGCTCGCACCGGACGCCAACCAACAGGTCGCCGGTGGCGCCCCGGCGCAAATCATGGCGAGCGGCCAGACGTTCGGCGCGCCGCCGGTGCTGGCCCGCGCCCACCACGGCTCGGTCAGCAAGGAGCAACGCGCCGCCGTCGAAGAGGACCTCAAACGCGGACAACTCAAGGCGGTGGTGGCGACGTCGAGCCTGGAGCTGGGCATCGACATGGGCGCGGTCGATCTGGTGATCCAGGTGGAGGCGCCGCCGTCGGTGGCCAGCGGCCTGCAACGCATCGGGCGAGCCGGTCATCAGGTCGGCGAGGTTTCGCGGGGAGTGCTGTTTCCCAAACACCGCACCGACCTGATCGGCTGCGCGGTCAGCGTGCAGCGCATGCTTGCCGGCCAGATCGAAACCATGCGAGTGCCCGCCAACCCGCTCGACATCCTGGCGCAACATACGGTGGCGGCGGCCGCGCTGGAGCCGCTGGACGCCGATCGGTGGTTCGATACCGTGCGCCGCAGTGCCCCCTTCGCGACGCTGCCGCGCAGCCTCTTCGAGGCCACCCTAGACCTGCTGTCCGGCAAGTACCCGTCCACCGAGTTCGCCGAGCTGCGCCCACGGCTGGTCTACGACCGCGACAGCGCCCTTGGGGGCACGCTGACCGCGCGGCCCGGCGCGCAGCGACTGGCCGTCACTTCCGGCGGCGCCATCCCCGATCGTGGGCTGTTCGCCGTCTACCTAGCCACCGAGAAGCCCTCGCGGGTAGGCGAACTCGACGAGGAAATGGTTTATGAGTCCCGCCCCGGTGACGTGATCTCGCTGGGTGCCACCAGCTGGCGGATCACCGAGATCACCCACGACCGGGTGTTGGTGATCCCCGCGCCGGGCCAGCCGGCCCGGTTGCCGTTCTGGCGCGGCGACGATGTCGGCCGCCCCGCCGAGCTCGGCGCCGCACTGGGCGCGCTCACCGGCGAACTGGCCGGCCTGGACCGCGGCGTATTCGGAACGCGTTGCGCGGGTTTGGGTTTCGACGACTACGCCACCGACAACCTCTGGCGCCTGCTGGACGACCAACGTGGCGCTACCGGGGTGGTTCCCACCGACACCACGCTGCTGGTGGAGCGGTTCCGGGACGAGCTGGGCGATTGGCGGGTGATCCTGCACTCGCCGTACGGGTTGCGGGTACACGGTCCGCTGGCGCTGGCAGTCAGCCGACGGCTGCGCGACCGCTACGGCATCGACGAGAAACCGACCGCCTCCGACAGCGGCATCGTGGTGCGCCTGCCGGACACCGTGTCGGCTGGCGAGGACAACCCGCCGGGCGCCGAGTTGTTCGTTTTCGACGCCGACGAGATCGACCCGATCGTCACCGCCGAGGTGGGCGGTTCGGCACTGTTCGCGTCCCGGTTCCGGGAGTCGGCGGCCCGCGCCCTGCTGCTGCCCCGCCGGCACCCGGGCCGCCGCTCCCCGCTGTGGCAGCAGCGGCAGCGCGCCGCCCAGCTGCTGGAAGTGGCCCGCAAATACCCCGACTTCCCGATCGTGCTGGAGACCGTCCGCGAGTGCCTGCAGGACGTCTACGACGTCCCGACGTTGGTCGAACTGATGACGCGGGTCGCCCAGCGGCGGGTGCGGGTGCTCGAAGTCGAGACCGCCAAACCCTCCCCGTTTGCGGCGGCACTGTTGTTCGGTTACGTCGGCGCCTTCATGTACGAAGGCGACACCCCGCTGGCCGAGCGGCGTGCCGCCGCCTTGGCGCTGGATAGCACGTTGCTGGCCGAGCTGCTGGGCCGGGTGGAACTGCGCGAGCTACTCGATCCCGAGGTCATCGCCGCCACCGGCCGCCAGTTGCAGCACCTGTCGACCGACCGGGTCGCCCGCGACGCCGAAGGCGTTGCCGATCTGCTCCGACTGCTGGGTCCGCTCACCGAGGACGAGATCGCCGCCCGGTCGAGCGTGCCCGAGGTCGGCGGCTGGCTGGAGGGCTTGCGCGCCGCTAAACGCGCGCTCGCGGTGTCCTTCGCCGGCCGCGACTGGTGGGTTGCCGTCGAGGACATCGGCCGGCTGCGCGACGGCGTCGGCGCGGCGGTTCCGGTGGGCCTGCCGGCCAGCTTTACCGAGGCGGTCGCCGACCCGCTGGGCGAGCTGCTGGGCCGCTACGCACGCACCCACACACCGTTCAGCACGGGTGCGGCCGCCGCCCGGTTCGGCCTGGGCCTGCGGGTGACCGCGGACGTGCTGGGCCGGCTGGCCAGCGACGGCCGGCTGGTGCGCGGCGAGTTCGTCGACGCCGCGGGCACCAGCGAAGCCGGTGCCGAACAGTGGTGCGATGCCGACGTTTTGCGCATACTGCGGCGCCGTTCTCTGGCGGCGCTACGGGCCCAGGTCGAGCCGGTCAGCACCGCCGCCTACGGACGATTCCTGCCAGCCTGGCATCAGGTAGGCGCCACGGACTCGAGCCACGCCGGCGTTGCCGGGCTGGCCGCAGTCATCGATCAGCTCGCCGGCGTCCGGATACCGGCCTCCGCGCTCGAACCTCTGGTGCTCGCCCCGCGGATCCGCGACTACTCCCCGGCGATGCTCGACGAACTGCTCGCGAGCGGGGAGGTCACCTGGTCGGGTGCCGGGTCGATCTCGGGTAGCGACGGCTGGATCGCGTTACACCCGGCTGACACGGCACCGTTGACCATCGCCGCGCCGGTGGAGATCGATTTCACCGACGCGCACCGAGCGATCCTGGACAGCCTGGCCGGAGGCGGCGCGTACTTCTTCCGCCAGCTAACCCACGACGGCCTGACCGAAGCGGCACTCAAATCGGCTCTGTGGGAACTGATTTGGGCCGGTAGGGTGACCGGCGACACGTTTGCGCCGGTACGCGCGCTACTCGGCGGTGCGGGCACCCGCAAGCGTTCGGCCCCCGCACACCGAGGACATCGCCCGCCGCGCCTGAGCCGGTACAGCCTCAGGCACGCCCAAGCCCGCGGTGCGGACCCGACCGTCGCCGGAAGGTGGTCCGCGCTGCCGCTTCCCGAACCGGACTCCACGCTGCGGGCCCACTACCAGGCCGAGCTGCTGCTGAATCGCCACGGCGTGTTGACCAAAGGAGCGGTTGCCGCGGAGGGGGTGGCGGGCGGATTCGCGACCCTCTACAAGGTGCTCAGTGCGTTCGAGGATGCGGGCAGGTGCCAGCGTGGCTACTTCATCGAGTCGTTGGGGGGCGCTCAGTTCGCCGTCGCCGCCACGGTAGACCGGCTACGCGGCTACCTTGACGCCCCAGGCTGCATCCCCGACCCGGAACGGCCGCAGTACCGAACCGTCGTATTGGCCGCTGCCGACCCGGCCAACCCATATGGGGCGGCATTGCCGTGGCCAGCGTCGAGCGGTGACGCTACCGCCCGGCCGGGCCGCAAAGCCGGAGCACTCGTCGTGCTGGTGAACGGCCAGCTGGCATGGTTCCTGGAGCGCGGCGGGCGGTCACTGCTGACCTTCACCGACGATCCCGGGGTCAACCACGCGGCGGCTCTTGGGCTGGCCGACCTGGTCACCGCCAAGCGCGTCGCGTCGATCCTGGTGGAGCGCGTCGACGGAATGCCGGTGCTGCAGTCCGGCGGGCAGGACTCGACCGCACTGACGGGTCTGCTCGAAGCCGGCTTCGCCCGCACGCCACGCGGTTTGCGGCTGCGGTAGGCCATGCCCGAGGGTGACACCGTCTGGCACACCGCGGCGATCCTGCGGCGGCATCTGGCCGGTCGCCCATTGACACGGTGCGATATCCGAGTGCCCCGGTTTGCCACCGTCGACCTCACCGGCCAGGTGGTGGACGAGGTGCTCAGTCGGGGCAAGCATCTGTTCATCCGAGTCGGGACGGCCAGCATCCACTCCCATCTGAAGATGGACGGCGGTTGGAAGGTCGGCAACCGGTCGGTTCGGGTGGATCACCGGACGCGAATCATCTTGGAAGCCAACCAAGGAGAGGAGGCTATCCGAGCGGTCGGCGCCGACCTGGGCGTGTTGGAGGTCCTCGACCGGGACAATGACGGTACCGTCGTCGCGCACCTGGGGCCCGACCTGCTAGCCGACGATTGGGACCCGCAGCTTGCAGCCGCCAACCTGATCATTGCCCCCGACCGGCCCATCGCCGAGGCGCTACTCGACCAGCGGGTGATAGCCGGGATCGGCAACGTGTACTGCAACGAATTGTGTTTCGTCAGCGGACTTTTGCCGACCGCACCGGTCAGCGCGATCGACGACCCGCGCCGTCTGGTCACCCGCGCCCGAGACATGCTTTGGGCCAACCGGTGGCGTTGGAACCGCTGCACCACTGGCGATACCCGGGCCGGCAGACAACTGTGGGTCTACGGGCGGGCCGGTCGGGGTTGCCGTCGCTGCGGCACGCTGATCGCCTTCGACAACACCAACGAGCGGGTGCGGTACTGGTGCCCGGCCTGCCAACACGCGGCCTAATCGCGCCCGTGTGTGGCGAAGAACTGCGCAATGACTTGCGACCCGTCGAACGCGCGCGTGGTCGGCCCGATGACCGCCTTCGGCAGATACTGCTTGCCGCCCGGCCAGGTATGCCCGCCATTGTCGATCCGGTAGAAGATCACCTCGGTGCCGGCCACGCATGAGCTGGAATCGAATAGGTGCACAACGGTTCCGTCCCCGACGTTGGGTAGCACCTCCGCCGACGGATCGCCCGCACAGCCATCGACCGCCCGCCATCGGTCCACCATGCCCGCAACCGAGATGGAATGACTGAGCCCGCCGCGACCGCGCACCGACCCGCCTTTGAACGGAACCAGCGGGTCGGCGGTACCGTGTGCCTCCAGCACCGACACCGGCCGCGACGGGTTGCACTTCACACCTACCCCCAGGGTGCCCGCCACCGGCGCGATCGCGGCGAAGATGTCGGCGCGCTCACACGCCAACCGGTTGGACATGAAGCCTCCGTTGGACATGCCGGTGGCGAATACGTGCCCGGGAGCAATGTCGAAGTCGTGCACCAGCTTTCCTGCCAACGCGACCAGGAACCCGACGTCGTCGAGATGACGGCGGTCCGCCGGGGATGCCCCTCTCCCGTCGGCCCAGCTTTTGTCATAGCCGTCGGGATAGACGACTAGCAGGTCGGCGGTGTCGGCAACGGCGTCGAAATCGGTGAGGGCCTCCTGCCCGGCTCCGGTGCCGCCGCCACCGTGCAGGCTGATCACCAGCCCGGTGGGCTCAGCGGGAGGCACGTGCAAGCGATAACTTCGGGTCAGGCCTCCGAATTCGAACGTCCCAACCTGACTGCCGTCGCCAGCCAGCATTCGGCCTCCGCCGCACCCGCCCAGACAAGCCACGAGAACGGCAAGCGACAGCAATCGCGCCCAGGGCATATCGTCAAGGTACCGATCGCATTTGATCAGCCCGCCGCGCCCTGTCCGACCGCTTGGACAGATGCATGCTCGTGCAACGCCTTTTCCGCTTCAGGGTGAACGGGTTTGAGGTCGAAGATGACCTCTGCGACGGTTCCGGTGAACGCATAGGGTGCCTTGTCCTCATAGTCGCGGTCGACGACCAGGCCGTTGTCGCGGCCGATGTCCATCCCCGCGTACGACGTGAAGGCCAACGGCACTGTCTGGGGCATCTCACCCTCGCCGATCAGCCGGTCGTTGGCCCATAGCGTCACCCGGCCACCCGACGCGGCGACGGGCCGAGCGGAATCAAACAACATCCGCACCGTGACATCACCAGTGGGGATCGGCTCGGTGGATACCTGCCGATAGGTCTCGACGCCCAGGAAGGAGTAGGTGTGGTGCAGTCGCCGCTGTCCGTCGACCCACACCGCGAACCCGCCCATGAAGTCGGCGTTGGCGACGATCACTCCCTCCGCGCCGCTGTCGGGGACATGCAGCCGTGCCTCGATCGCGTAGGAGCGGCCCGAGATACGTGGGACCATGCCGCGCTGGATGTTTTGCACGTTTCCTTTGAAACTGAACCGAGCCGTGGTGGGAAGGGGCGGCAGATCGCCGAACATGACCGCGAGCCCACCCAGCAGCGGCAGCACCCGGTTTCGTTCGGCCTCCTGCCACCACAACTGGGTAAGCTCGGCCAGCTTGTCCGGACGCCTGGCGGCCAGGTTTACGGCCTGGGAGAAGTCGTCGGGGAGGTAGTACAGCTCCCAAACATCCTGGTCGGGGTCGTAGTTTTGCGGCGCGAATCGCTGCATCGTCTCCGGCGAGAGGTCCCACGGCGCCTTGTCCAACCGAGCACACGCCCACCAACCGTCTTGGTAGATGGCGCGGCTACCAAAGTTCTCGAAGTACTGCACCGTGTGGCGCTCTTCGGCCGCCACGTCGTCGAAGGTGTGCAGGAAACTGGTTCCGTCCATCGGTTCCTGCTCGAAGCCGTCGACACTGGTCGGCTCGGGTAAACCGACGGCCTCCAACACGGTTGGCGCGATGTCGATGCAGTGAGTGAACTGGCCACGAACATGACCATCCGGCCGGATCCGGGCCGGCCAGGCGACCACCAAGGGATCGCGCGTGCCACCCAGGTGGCTGGCCATCTGTTTGCCCCACTGGAATGGGGTGTTGTTCGCGTGCGCCCACCCGGAGGCGAAGTGCGGTGCGGTGAACTCGTCGCCGAGTGCGGAGATCCCGCCATACCGTTCGATGAGCTCCAGTTGCCGGTCGGCGTCGAGATCCAGGCCATTGAGGAACGTCATCTCGTTGAACGAACCGGTGTTGGTGCCCTCCATGCTGGCGCCGTTGTCGCCCCAGATGTAGAACACCAGCGTGTTGTCGGTCTCGCCGAGACCCTCGATCGCGTCCAGCAGCCGGCCGACATTCCAGTCCGCGTTCTCCGCGAACCCGGCGAACACCTCCATCTGGCGGGCATAGAGCTTTCGCTGGGTCTCCGACAAGTTGTCCCACGCGGGGAATAGATCGGGGCGCTCGGTTAGTTCGGTGTCGGGTGGAATGATCCCGAGCTGCTTTTGCCGTTCAAATGTCTTCTGCCGATACACATCCCAGCCCTCGTCGAACTGTCCCTGGTACTTATCGGCCCACTCGGAGAATACGTGGTGCGGCGCATGGGTGGCACCGGTCGAGTAGTACAGCATCCATGGCTTCTCGGCGTTCTGCGCTCGCACGGTGTGTAGCCACTCGACGGCTTTGTCGGTGAGGTCGTCCGGGAAGTAGTAGGGGCGACCGTCTTTTCCTCCAGAACCCTCAGGTATGCCGATGACGGAGTTGTCCTGACTGATGATCGGGTCGTACTGGCCCGCGGCGCCACTCGGGAAGCCCCAGAAATGGTCGAATCCCCAACCCAGCGGCCAATTGTCGAACGGCCCCGCCGCTCCCTGGACGTTGTCCGGGGTCAGATGCCACTTGCCGAAAGCGCCAGTCACATAACCGTTGTCGCGCAGAATTCGCGGCAGCGCGGCGCAGCTACGCGGCTTGACCGTCGAGTAGCCGGGGAATGGGCCCGGGAGTTCGCAGACCGATCCGAAGCCCACCCGGTGATGGTTTCGTCCGGTCAGCAGCGCCGCACGGGTCGGCGAGCATATCGCGGTGACATGGAAACGGTTGTAGGTCAGTCCATTCCGTGCCACTCGGGATAGCGTCGGGGTCCGGATGGCGCCGCCGAAAGTATCCGGGCCGCCGAACCCGGCGTCGTCGATCAGCACGATCAGCACGTTTGGTGCGTCGTCGGGCGGAAAGGGACCCGGAACGATCGACCAGTCGCCCACCGACTCCGCCATGGTGCTTCCGATGGTGCCGCCGAAGCTGCGCTGCGGCAGCGGCAGCCGGGTGCGGTCCGGGTTGAACTTTCCCATCGCCTCTTGCAACGCTGCACCCAGGCTTCTCAGCGTTGAACGACTGATCTCCGCAACAGATTTCATTGGTGAGCCAGCCAACGCCTGTCCCGCCTTCAGGCGTCCCTGCGCCTCCGTCACCGCGATGATCACAGCACGGCCCGCCGATAGCGCTTCGCCAATCTTGTCGGCCAGCCCGCTCTTGATCCGATGGTGAGCGAAGGTGCCTGCCAATGCTCCCGCCGCGGCGCCAACCGCTGCCGAGGCCAACAGCGCAGGCGAGAACAGACCGATCGCCAGGCCCGCCCCGGCGCCCCATGCCGCGCCGCGCCGGCCGAGTCGGTTTCCGGTGTCGACCAAGACGGGATTGCCCTCGCCGTCCTTGCCGACTAACACCGCACCCTGCAGCGGGATGCTCTTGTCCTTGGCTCGATCGGTAAGGTTTTGAAAGTCGTGCCGAGCCGAATCGATGTCCTGGTATCCGGCAACGATGACCAACGCCTTGTCTTCACTCATAGTGAAACTCCTCCTAGCTGTCGGCAGCTGACGAACTCGCGGTGTGATCCGGTCAGCGGATCGTCGAACTCGATGCGCTGTGCCAGCAACTGCAGCGGCGCGCTGAAGTCGCCGAGGTCTTGATCGGACATGGGTATCACGTTGGGATACAGCGGATCACCCACGATCGGTACCCCCAGCGACGCCATGTGCACCCGTAGCTGGTGGGTGCGTCCGGTGCGCGGCGTCAGCCGGTACAGACCGTCGCGTGAGATCAGCTCCACCAGCGTCTCGGCGTTGGGAACGCCGGGCTCGCAGACCGCCTGCAGATGTCCGCGGCGCTTGACAATGCGGCTGCGGACCACGCACGGCAACGCCAGACCCGGGTCAACGGCCGCCCGAGCCAGATAGGTCTTGTGCACCAGACCACGGGCGAACAGCGTTTGGTAGCTGCCGCGCAACTCGCGCCGGGTGGTGAACAGCAATACCCCTGCGGTCAGCCGGTCCAGCCGGTGGGCCGGGCTCAGTTCGGGCAATCCCAGGTCCCGGCGGAGCCGCACCAGCGCGGTCTGCGCGACGTGCCGCCCCCGGGGCATGGTCGCCAAGAAGTGCGGCTTGTCGACGACCACGACGTTGCCGTCTTGGTGGAGCACCGGGATATCGAAAGGCACCGGCACTTCGTCAGGCAGGTCGCGATAGAGGTAGACGCTGGAGCCGCTGGGCAGCACGGTGGCGTCGTCGATCACCGCGCCGTCGGCGTCGAAAACCTCGCCGGCCAGGACCTTGGCGCGGGCCGTCGCGCCGAACCGGGCACTGAGCTCGGCCAGTACCGCTCCACCGCGTAGCCGCACCCGCGCCGGCCCCAGTCCGTCACGGACCGGCAGCGGCGCGGCCTTCACTGCGCGCTCAATTCAGAGGCACCGGCTCGAGGATCTCGGCACGCGCCTCGGGTGCGCTGGCCCGCAACATGTCCGCCGAAACGTCATCGGGCTGGGCCTGCGACAGCACCTCAGCCTCGACGCGCGCAGTGTAGTTGGCAACCTCGCGGTCGATGTCCGCGGCGGTCCAGCCCAGCACCGGCGCAATCACCTCAGCCACCTCGCGTGCGCAATCGACGCCACGGTGTGGGTATTCGATGGAAATCCGCGTCCTGCGGGCTAGGACGTCCTCGAGATGCAGTGCCCCCTCGGCAGCCACGGCATAGGCGGCTTCCACCTTCAAGTAGCCCGGCGCCTCCTTGATCGGGCTCAACATGCTGGGATCGCCGGCCGCCAACGCCAGGACGTCGCTGATCAGCGAACCGTAGCGGTCCAGCAGATGGCGCACCCGGTACGGATGCAGACCTTGCATGGCGCCGACGTGTTCGGCCTGATTGACCAGGGCAAAATAGCCGTCGGCGCCCAGCAGGCTGACCTTCTCGGTGATCGACGGTGCAACCCGGGCCGGGATGAATTGCACCGCAGCATCGATCGCGTCGGCCGCCATCACCCGGTAGGTGGTGTACTTGCCCCCGGCGATGGCCACCAGGCCCGCCGCCGGCACCGCCACCGCATGTTCCCGGGACAGCTTGGAGGTTTCGTCGCTTTCCCCGGCAAGCAGCGGCCGCAGCCCCGCGTACACCCCGTCGATATCGGCGTGCGTCAACGGGGTGGCCAACACCGAGTTGACGGTGCCGAGGATGTAGTCGATGTCGGCCTTGGTGGCCGCGGGATGAGCCAGGTCGAGGTTCCAGTCGGTATCGGTGGTTCCGATTATCCAGTGACTCCCCCACGGGATGATGAACATGACCGACTTCTCGGTGCGCAGGATCATCGCGACGTCACTGACAATCCGGTCCCGCGGCACCACCACGTGCACGCCCTTGGACGCGCGTACCTGGAAGCGCCCGCGCTGCTTGGACAACGCCTGAATCTCGTCGGTCCAGACCCCGGTCGCGTTGACCACGACGTGGCCGCGGACCTCGGTAACCGCGCCGTCCTCGGAGTCGCGGACGCGCACGCCGATTACCCGGTCACCCTCCCGCAGCAACGCGACCACCTGGGTGGAACACCGAACGACCGCGCCGTAATGCGCCGCGGTGCGCGCGACCGTCATGGTGTGCCGGGCGTCGTCGACCACGGTGTCGTAGTAGCGGATGCCACCGATCAGCGAGCTGCGTTTCAAGCCAGGGCTCAGTCGCAGCGCACTCGCACGGGTAAAGTGCTTTTGCGCCGGAACCGATTTCGCGCCACCCAGCCGGTCGTACAGAAAGATGCCCGCCGCGATGTAGGGGCGCTCCCACCAGCGTTTGGTCAACGGGAACAAGAATGGCAGCGGCTTGACCAAATGTGGCGCCAACGTGGTCAACGACAGCTCACGCTCATAGAGCGCCTCACGCACCAGCCCGAACTCCAGTTGCTCGAGGTAGCGCAACCCGCCGTGGAACATCTTTGACGAACGGCTCGAGGTGCCAGAGGCCAAGTCCCGCGCTTCGACCAGCGCCACCTTCAGGCCACGGGTGGCAGCATCCAGGGCGCATCCGGCCCCCACCACGCCGCCGCCGATCACCACGACGTCGAATTGCTCGGTGCCGAGTCGCTTCCAGGCGACCGCGCGCTGCTGAGGTCCCAGCGATGCAGCGGGCCCCGTCTGCACACTGTCCGATAGGTGGATCGGGTTGCTCACGAAACACCGGCTCCTGTCAGTTACTTGTCGGTAGGTGGTGCGCCACCAAGGCTAGTTCTTCAGCCGTGTTTTGAGCCGCCCTTCAGTCCAGATCGTCGTGTGCCATCAGCCGGCGGGCGGCCTCGGTTATCGAACCCGATAACGATGGGTAAACGGCCAGCGTCTGGGCCAGCTCGTTGACGGTGATGCGGTTCTGAACGGCTACGGCGATGGGCAGGATCAGCTCGGATGCGATCGGCGCCACCACCACGCCGCCGATCACCACGCCGGTGGACCGCCGACAGAAGATCTTGACGAAGCCATGCCGCACCTCGGACATCTTGGCGCGTGCGTTGGTTCGCAACGGCAGCATAATGGTGCGCGCCAGCACCGAACCGTTGTCGATGGCCGATTGCGGCACGCCTACCGCGGCAATCTCGGGTCTGGTGAAAACCGTCGCCGCCACCGTGCGCAACCGGATGGGGCTGACGCCTTCACCCAGCGCGTGATACATCGCGATGCGGCCCTGCATCGCGGCGACCGACGCCAGCGGCAGCAGCCCGGTGCAGTCGCCCGCGGCATAAATGCCTGTCGCCGACGTCCGCGACACCCGGTCCACGGTCAGGTAGTCGCCACGTCCGAGTTCGATGCCGACCCGCTCCAGGCCGAGGCCCCTGGTGTTGGGGACCGACCCGATGGTCATCAAGGCGTGGCTGCCCTCGACAGTGCGACCATCGGTCATCGTGACGAGAATCCCGGCGCCGGTGTGGGTGACCGATGCTGCACGGGCATTCTTGAATAGCCGGACGCCCCGTTCGGCGAACGACTCTTCCAGGACCAGCGCGGCGTCAGCGTCCTCATACGGCAGCACGTGGTCTTGGCTGGCCACCACCGTGACCGGCACCCCCAATTCGGTGTAGGCGTCGACGAACTCGGCGCCGGTAACTCCAGAGCCCACCACGATGAGGTGCTCGGGCAACGCTTCCAAGTCGTAGAGCTGCCGCCAGGTCAGAATGCGCTGGCCGTCCGGCTGGGCCGACGGCAGGATTCGCGGACTGGCCCCGGTGGCGATCAGCACGACGTCGGCCTCATGGTCACTGGTGGAGCCGTCGGTGGCGGTCGCTTGGATGCGATGGCGCGCCAGGCCGGGTGTGGAGTCGATCAGCTCGCCCCGGCCGGCGATCACCTGAACGCCGATGCTGAGCAGCTGGGCGGTGATGTCGGCCGATTGCGCTGCCGCCAGTGTCTTGACCCGGGCATGGATCTGCGGCAGCGAGATCTTGGCGTCGTCGAAGTCGATATGAAAGCCCAGGTGCGGCGCTCTGCGCAGTTCGGTACGCAGCCCGGTGGAGGCAATGAACGTCTTGGATGGCACGCAGTCGTCCAGAACGGCGGCCCCGCCGATGCCGTCGGAGTCGATCACGGTGACTTGGGTTGTTTCGGGGTGTGAGGTGGCCGCTACCAGTGCGGCCTCGTAGCCGGCCGGACCACCACCTAGGATCACGATGCGGGTCACCACAGCCCATAACCTAGCTTGGCGACGATGCACGCCGCAGCGCGGCGTGAGGAGGAGCCAAGCAATCAGACCCAGCTTGGCGACGATGCACGCCGCAGCGCGGCGTGAGGAGGAGCCAGCCGGCCATCAGATGAGCGCCGCGTGACCAGGTGCCGTCTAAGCTTTCCCCGTGCCGCTCTACGCCGCCTACGGGTCGAACATGCATCCCGAGCAGATGCTCAAGCGCGCACCCCACTCGCCGATGGCCGGAACCGGCTGGTTACCCGGGTGGCGGCTGACATTCGGCGGCGAGGACATCGGCTGGGAAGGGGCGCTGGCCACAGTCGTCGAAGATCCGGGGTCGAAGGTGTTCGTCGTGCTCTACGACATGACGCCGGCGGACGAAAAGAACCTGGACCGCTGGGAAGGCTCCGAATTCGGCGTCCACAAGAAGATCCGATGCCGCGTGGAGCGCCTATCCTCGGACACCACAACGGATCCCGTCCTCGCGTGGTTGTACGTTTTGGACGCCTGGGAAGGCGGACTACCGTCGGCACGCTATTTGGGTGTGATGGCTGATGCTGCTGAGATCGCTGGCGCGCCAGGTGATTACGTCCACGACCTGCGTACCCGCCCAGCCCGCAACATCGGCCCGGGAACCACCACCTAGTAAAGGCATCGCGAGCTGGGGGTACCCACCCGCTTGCTAGCGCGCGTTTGTACAGCGACACGCCGTTGCAGCCGGCATTCTGCGGACCTTCGTGAGGGCATCATGCCGCTCGGCCGCGCTCCAATCGCATCGCAATCCGGTGGACCAGTTCGCCCTGCCGATATCTGACATCCCCGGCCACGATCGGCACGACCACCCATCCCAGATCCAACAGTGCCGCACCACGTCGACGGTCCCGCAGAAATGCCTCGGGCCACCGTGCCACGATCTCGTATTGCAGCACCGGGGGCGGCAGTCCGCCGTCGACCATGACCAGGCGCGCCTCGCTCTCCATCCGGCGACTCCGCCTTCGCGCAGGCCAAACCGAACAACTCGCGCGCGGTGATGATGCCCCGCCGCCCACACTGACGCCTGACTGCCCAATCCAGTTGGTCGCGGGTACACGCCCCGCTGCGCAGCGCAGCGTCCAGCGTCGCCAGGGCTCGAGGCCTACACGGGCCACGCGCCACCTCAATCGCCGTCCACGCGGGCGTGGTCGCCGGCCGCCCCCCGACCAAGGTAAGCGGAGCTCCCGCACGCCGGTGTAGGACAAGGCCGTCGGTCGATCGCACCCGCCGACCACCGGGATTCAGCACGGTAGCTCCGCTGTTCCCTCGGTGTCGAAGCCGTACGCGGCGGCGGCGGTACCCATGCAGGCCGTGACCGTCGTGCCGGCGGCCAAGTCCAGACCGCGCAATCGCAACCCGGTATTCACCTCACCGCGGCCGTAAACGCCGTACCAAATCTTTTGCAGTACACCACTATTGACGTGTGCCTCCAGGGCGCGCCGGCTGAGGAAGGTCAGCGCCTGGCCAGCGGCCACCACTCCGCCTTGCGCGTCGAGCAACCGGCGCAGCTCTGCATTCATGCCAGCTACCGTCGGGCCAGCAGGGGTTGGCGACAATTCACCATCCACCGCACCGAGGGCCCACAGAATGCCGGCCCAGGCGGCGTGCCCCTAGCGCACGGCCTTAGCAGGCGGCGGACTGTTCGATGATGTTGACCATCACCCGCAGCCCCATCGCCAGGGCTCGCTCGTCGATGTCGAACGTCGGCTGATGCAGGTCCAACTGCAGTCCCTCGCCCGACCACACACCCAGTCGCGCCATCGCCCCTGGAACCTCCTCCAGATACCAGGAGAAGTCCTCACCGCCGCCGGACTGCCGGGTGTCAGCCAGCACACCGGGGCCGACGGCTTCGATGGCATGGGTGAGAATGCGGGTCGATACGTCCTCATTGACCACCGGCGGCACCCCGCGACGGTATTGCAACGTGTGTTCGATCGCCAGCGGGAACAACAGCGCCGACACGGCCTGGCGGATAATCTCCTCGAGGTCAACCCAGGTTTGCCGGCTAGCCGTGCGGACGGTGCCGGACAGAATTCCGGTCTGGGGAATGGCGTTGGCGGCCAAACCCGCGTTGACCGCGCCCCACACCAACACGGTGCTGTTGCGCGGGTCGATGCGACGGGACAGCACCCCGGGCAGCCCGGTGATCAGCGTGCCGAGCCCGTAGACCAAGTCAGCGGTCAAGTGCGGACGCGACGTGTGCCCGCCAGGCGAATACAACGTGATTTCTATCGAGTCGGCCGCCGACGTGATGGGGCCCTGCCTGACCGCGACCTTGCCGACCTCGAGCCGGGGGTCGCAGTGCAGGGCGAAGATCCGTGACACCCCGGCCAACGCGCCGGCCGCGATTGCGTCGATGGCACCGCCCGGCATCAGCTCCTCGGCAGCCTGGAAGATCAACCGCACCCCGACCGGCAGCTCCGGTACGGACGCCAAGGCAAGTGCGGTGCCCAGCAGGATCGCGGTGTGCGCGTCATGACCACAGGCGTGGGCGACGTTGGGCATCGTCGAGGCGTAGGGGGCGCCGGTCCGCTCGGCCATCGGCAGCGCATCCATATCGGCGCGTAACGCGATCCTCGGCTGATGCTCGGGGCCGAAATCGCAGGTGAGTCCCGTCCCACCGGGCAGCACCTTCGGGTTCAGCCCCGCGTCGGCCAACCGCTCGGCGACAAACTGAGTAGTGGCGTATTCCTGACGACCCAACTCCGGATAACGATGAATGTGCCGGCGCCAGGCGACCAAGTCGTCGTGATGCGCGGCCAGCCATGATTCGGCGGTGTCGACGAGGCTCATAGTGGCACCCTGCGCTGCTGCGCGGTCAGCACCCGGTCACGCTCATCGGGAGTCTGGGCTAGCCGGACAATCGTGCGCGCCAACATGATCGCACCGTCAACCACCGCGCGATCGGCGCTCAGACCAGCGGCAGCCGCGGCGAAGGCGCGTTGGTGCACCGTCGCCCCGCCGGCATCGACGCCGATCACCGGATGGATCCCGGGCAGCGCCTGCGTCACGTTGCCCATGTCGGTGCTGCCCAGGGGTAGCCCCGCCTCGGCAGACGACGGCACCGGCTCGCGCCCCAGCCGGTGCATCTCCTCCCGACACACCTCAACCAGCCATCGGTCGGGCTTGAGGTCCGCGTATGCCGGCGCGGCCTCGTCGATTACGTACTCGCAGCCAGCGGCCAGCGCACCCGCAGCAAAGCATGCGAACATCCTGCCCTCCAGCTCGCGCAGCGAATCCGATTCAAACGCGCGCATCGCATACCGCAGCTTCGCCTGCCCGGGGATGACGTTTACCGCCTGGCCGCCGTCGGTCACGATGCCGTGCACCATTTGCCCGGGAGCCAGTTGCTGTCGAAGTACCCCAATGGCCACCTGCGCCACGGTCACGGCGTCGGCGGCGTTGACCCCTAGATGTGGCGCGACGGCCGCGTGCGATTCCTTACCCTGGTAGTGCACGGTGACCTCGGACAGGGCCAGGGATCGGGCCCCGGCGATGTCGGTCGGCCCGGGATGAACCATCACGGCCACCGCGACATCGTCGAACGTCCCGGCCTGCAGCATCAGTGCCTTACCGCCGCCAGATTCCTCGGCAGGAGTTCCCAACAAGGCCACGGTCAAGCCCAGGTCGTCGGCCACCTCGGCCAGTGCCAGCGCGGTGCCCACCGCGGCGGCCGCGATGATGTTGTGCCCGCACGCGTGCCCGATTTCGGGAAGCGCGTCGTACTCGGCGCACACCCCGACAACCAACGGTCCGCTGCCGTAGTCGGCGCGAAACGCCGTGTCCAACCCGGCGACGGCCTTCGTGATCTCGAAACCACGTTCGGCGACCAACGCCTGCGCCTTGGCGCAGCTGCGGTATTCGGCGAAAGCCAGCTCCGGCTCGGCGTGGATCGAGTGAGACAACTCAATCAGCTCACCGCCACGGCGTCGCACCACATCCTCCACTAAGTCCTGGGCGCTGGGTGCGAGCATCTTCGCAGTATCTCATCGACGAGCATCGCCGGGACTCGACCCGATCACCCACGAATGCCAGCGCGCTCCCCTCGGGCCATTCTTTGGCTATCATGACCGCTCCGATATGAAGTGGCATCTTGAACGGTGGCGACCGGCGCCGTGTGCAATCCCGGTAGCCCGGGCTAGGCTCGACCGGTGTGACTGACGGTCGGGCCGCTGTCGATGAACTCGCGCGGCGGGCGGCGCAGGTCATCGGCGAGCGCACCGGGATCGGCGAACACGACGTCGCGATCGTGCTCGGGTCCGGATGGTCAGGCGCCATTGCGGCACTGGGCTCCCCGACCGCGGTGCTGCCCCAGGCCGAACTGCCCGGGTTCACGCCGCCAACGGCGGCCGGGCACGCGGGTAAGCTGCTGTCGCTGCGCATCGGCGAGCACCGGGTGCTGGTGCTGGTTGGCCGCATCCACCCCTACGAGGGTCACGACCTGAGCCACGTCGTGCACCCGGTGCGGGTGGCCTGTGCGGCCGGAGCGCGCATCATCGTGCTCACCAATGGCGCCGGCGGCCTGCGCGCGGACCTGCAGGTCGGCCAACCCGTCCTGATCAGCGACCACCTGAACCTGACCGCACGGTCCCCGCTGGTCGGCGCCCAGTTCGCCGACCTGACCGACGCCTACGCGCCGCGGCTGCGACACCTGGCCCGCCAATGCGACCCGGGGCTGGCCGAAGGCGTCTACGCGGGCCTGCCCGGCCCGCACTACGAGACGCCGGCGGAGATCCGGATGCTCCAAATGCTGGGCGCCGACCTGGTGGGCATGTCGACGGTGCACGAAACCATCGCCGCCCGCGCGGCGGGCGCGGAGGTGCTGGGAGTATCCCTGGTGACGAACAAGGCAGCCGGGATCACCGGCGAGCCGCTGAGCCACGGCGAGGTGCTCGCCGCCGGGGCCGCGTCGGCGGGCCGGCTGGGCTCGCTGTTGGCCGACGTAGTAGCCCGATTCTGAACCGTGACACCCGAAGACTGGATCGCTCACGACCCGGATCCACAGACGGCCGCGGAGCTCTCCGGCTGTGGCCCCGACGAACTCGCCGCTCGATTCGCCCGCCCACTTGCGTTCGGCACCGCGGGCTTGCGCGGACCGGTTCGGGGCGGGCCGGATGCGATGAACCTCGCGGTGGTGTTGCGCGCAACCTGGGCGGTGGCACAGGTGCTTGCCGATCGAGGTCTGGCTGGTTCGCCGGTAATCGTGGGACGCGATGCCCGGCACGGCTCGCCCGCGTTTGCCAACGCGGCGGCTGAAGTGCTTGCCGCCGAAGGCTTTTCCGTGTTGCGCCTGCCCGACCCAGTGCCGACGCCGGTGGTGGCATTCGCGGTGCGGCACATCGGCGCCGCCGCCGGGATACAGATAACGGCGTCGCACAACCCGCCGACCGACAACGGCTACAAGGTGTATCTCGACGGCGGCATTCAGATCGTCGCCCCCACCGACCGGCAAATCGAAGCAGCGATGGCCGCCGCTCCCCCGGCCGATCAGATCGCCAGGAAGGCCGTCGAACCCGCTGACACCGACCTGGTCGAGCGCTACATCCAGCGCGCCGCCGGGGTCCGCTGCGGTAGCGGTTCGGTCCGAGTTGCCCTGACGGCACTGCACGGGGTTGGCGGGGCGGTGGCTGTCGAGACCCTCCGGCGTGCCGGTTTCAACGAGGTGCACACCGTCGCGGCGCAGTTCGCGCCGGACCCCGACTTTCCCACCGTGACGTTTCCGAACCCCGAAGAACCCGGCGCCGCCGACGCACTGCTCACCCTGGCCGCCGACGTGAACGCCGACGTCGCGATCGCGCTGGATCCCGATGCGGATCGCTGCGCGGTCGGGATACCCACGGTATCCGGATGGCGGATGCTGTCCGGCGACGAAACTGGTTGGCTACTAGGCGATTACATCTTGTCCCGGACCGACGACCGGGCGTCGCCGCCCGAACCCAGGGTGGTGGCCAGCACCTTGGTGTCGTCGCGGATGCTGGCGGCGATCGCCGCGCATTACGGCGCGGTGCACGTCGAGACGCTCACCGGCTTCAAGTGGCTAGCCCGCGCGGATGAGGGCCTGCCCGGCACCCTGGTGTACGCCTACGAGGAAGCGATCGGGCATTGCGTCGACCCGGCCGCTGTGCGCGACAAAGACGGCATCAGCGCCGCGGTCTTGGTGTGCGATCTAGTGGCCACCTGCAAAGGGCAAGGTCGTTCGGTGACCGACCTGCTCGACGAACTCGCCCAACGCTACGGCGTGCACGAGGTAGCCGCGCTGTCACGCCGCGTCGGCGACTCCGCCGAGGCCACCGATCTGATGCGACGGCTCCGCGACGACCCGCCGGCTCGACTGACCGGTTTCATCGCCACCATCACTGATATCGGCGACGCGCTGATCCTCACCGGGGGCGACGGCGACATGTCGGTAAGGGTGGTGGTGCGGCCTTCGGGGACCGAGCCGAAGCTGAAGTGCTACTTGGAGATCCGCTGCGCGGTGGCCGGTGACCTAGTAGCTGCCCGCGAGCGAGCCCGGGCACGGATCGATGAACTGTTGGCCTCAGTGCGGCACTGGTGACTCAGCGGGGGCCGAACTGACGATCACCAGCATCGCCGAGCCCGGGCACGATGTAGGCGATCTCGTTGAGCCCGTCGTCGATGGCCACAGTGACCAACCGCGCGTTTGGCGCAGCCCTCTCTAGTGCCGCGATTCCTTCCGGCGCCGCGACCACGCACAGCACTGTGATGTCCGCCGCTCCGCGGGACATCAGCCGACCGAGGGTGTGCGCCATCGAACCGCCGGTGGCCACCATGGGGTCGAGCACCATTACCGGAATGTCAGACAGGTCGTCGGGCAGCGACTCCAGATACGGCACCGGCTGGTGGGTTTCCTCGTCACGGACAACACCGACGAAGCCGACGCGTGCCTCCGGCAGCGCGGCATGCGCCTCGTTGACCATGCCCAACCCCGCCCGCAGCACGGGAACCAGCAGTGGCGGTTTGATCAGCCGCGACCCGACCGTCTCGGCGAGCGGAGTACGGATCGGGACTGCCTCGCTGGGCGCATCGCGGGTGGCCTCGTAGATCAGCACCAGCGTGAGCTCGCGCAGCGCGGCCCGGAAGGTGGCGTTGTCGGTGCGTTCGTCACGCAGCGTGGTCAGTCGGGCCGCGGCCAGCGGATGGTCAATGACATGGACCTGCACGGCGTTTGACCCTATATAACAATCGGGGCTCGGTCCCCTAAAGCCCGCCGATACGCGTGGGTCCATCCGCTCGGCCGGCCACCCCCGTCCATATACTCGCGGCATGCTTCTCGGGATCCAGACCCTCAGACGTCACCTGAACAGGGCATACCGAGCACTTGCCGTGTTCGGTGCCGTGGCCGTGTCGCTAGCCGCCCAATGGGCCGGCGTTTCGGATCGAGTGGGTCTGGCGGCGGCCGCTTTGCCGACCTTCGCGCACGTGGTGATCGTGGTGGAGGAGAACCGTTCGCAGGCCAACATCATTGGCAACGCGTCGGCTCCCTTTATCAATGAGCTGGCCGTCAAGGGCGCAATGATGGCCCAGTCGTTCGCGGAAACACACCCAAGCGAACCCAACTACCTGGCGCTGTTCGCCGGCAGCACATTCGGGTTGAAGAAGAACGTGTGCCCGGTCAACGGCGGCGCGCTGCCCAATTTGGGTTCCGAATTGCTCGCCGCCGGTCACACCTTCATCGGTTTCGCCGAAGACCTGCCCGAGGTCGGCTCGACCGTGTGCAGCGCGGGCAAGTACGCGCGCAAGCATGTGCCGTGGGTCAACTTCAGCAACGTGCCGCCGACGCTCTCAGTGCCGTTTTCCGCATTTCCGAAGCCGGAAAGCTTCGCCAGCCTGCCGACGGTGTCGTTCGTCATCCCCAACGCCGACAACGACATGCACGACGGCTCGATCGCGGAAGGCGACGCCTGGCTGAACCGCCACCTGTCTGCGTACGCCAACTGGGCCAAGGCAAACAACAGCCTGCTCATCGTGACTTGGGACGAAGACGACGGCGGCAGCCGAAATCAAATCCCGACGGTGTTCTACGGCGCGCACGTGGCGCCCGGAACCTACAACGAGACCATCAGCCACTACAACGTGCTGTCCACGCTGGAGCAGATGTACGGACTACCCAAGACGGGTAACGCGGCGAATGCTCCCCCGATAACCGACATTTGGGGCGGGTAACCGCCAGCGGGCCCGCTACCCGTGGACGCGGCCTCGCCGGCCGTCGCTATTCTGTGCCGCATGGTTGCTGACCTCGTCCCCATCCGTTTGAGCCTGTCCGCCGGTGATCGCTACACGCTCTGGGCACCTCGCTGGCGCGATGCCGGAGACGAGTGGGAGGCGTTCCTGGGTAAGGACGACGACCTGTACGGCTTCGAGAGCGTCTCTGACCTGGTTGCGTTCGTGCGCACCGACAGCGAAAACGACCTGGTCGACCACCCGGCATGGACGGACCTGACCGGAGTTCACCCGCACAAGCTCAACCCTGCCGACGACAATCAGTTCGACCTGGTCGTCGTCGAGGAACTGGTGGCCGAGAAGCCGACCGAGGAGTCGGTCGCCGCGCTGGCTGCCACGCTGTCGATCGTGTCCTCCATCGGTTCGGTGTGCGAGCTGGCGGCGGTGTCGAAGTTTTTCAACGGCAATCCCATCCTGGGCACGGTTTCTGGCGGAATCGATCACTTCACCGGCAAGGCCGGCCATAAGCGCTGGAATTCGATCGCCGAGGTCATCGGGCGCAGCTGGGACGACGTGCTCAAGGCCATCGACGCGATCATCAGCACTCCCGAGGTCGATGCCGAGCTGTCGGCCAAGGCCGCCGAGGAGTTGGCCGAAGAGCCCGAGGAGCCCGAGGAGCCCGAGGAGTCCGAGCAGCCCAACGAGCCCGAGGAGTCCGAGCAGCCCGAGGCGGAAGAACAGGCGGCAGAGCAGGCCGCGCAGGAGTCGGCCGAGTCCGACGATGAGGCGTCTGAACCGGTGGCCGAAACAGCCGAAGCAACCGAAGCGGAAGCCCGCGCGCCCGGTGACACCGTCGTACTTGGCGCCGATGAGGACTTCTGGCTTCAGGTAGGCATCGACCCGATCCAGATCATGACGGGTGCCGGTACCTTCTACACGCTTCGCTGTTACCTGGACGATCGACCGATCTTCCTGGGCCGCAACGGTCGGATCAGTGTGTTCAGCTCCGAGCGGGCCCTGGCGCGTTATCTTGCCGATGAGCACGACCACGACTTGTCGGACCTGAGCACCTACGACGACATCCGCACCGCCGCTACCGATGGCTCACTGGCCGTGGACGTCACCGACGACAATGTCTACGTGCTGACCGGGCTGGCCGACGATTTCGCCGACGGACCGGGCGCGGTGGACCGTGAGCAGCTCGACCTGGCCGTCGAGCTGCTCCGCGATATCGGCGACTACTCCGAGGAGAGCACGGTCGACAAGGCGCTGGACGCGGCCAGGCCGCTGGGCAAGCTGGTGGCCTACGTGTTGGACCCCGACTCGGTCGGCAAACCCGGCGCTCCGTATGCGGCGGTGGTCCGGGAGTGGGAAAAATTGGAACGGTTCATCGAGTCGCGGCTAAGGCGCGAATAAGCCAGCGCTAGCCGGTCGAAGAGACCCCGCCGGGGGTGAACTTCGCGACGCAACACCCCGGGCAGGCGTCGTACAGACCACCCTGGGCCCCGAGGTTGCGTCAACTACCGCGGCGCTCGCCGATATCGGTGGCACACGCGGCGAGAATCGCGTCCCAGTCTTCGATGTTGAAATGGCCTTTACCTTCGGCCCAGTGCACATCGACGTGCGGAATCGAGCGCTCCAGGTACTCCCCCATCGCGCGTGGTACGAAGGAGTCACGGTCACCCAGCCAGATGTGAGTGGGCACGGCCACCTCGGCGAGATCGAAACCCCAGGGGCGGTATTCAAGAAACGATTCGTACGCTGCCCCGCGGCTGCCCTGCCGGAATGCTTCGAGTTGAACCGCACGGAAGTGGCGTCCGAAGAGTTCGTCGCGCAGGCGGTGCTTGTCCGCCGCGGGCACCGAAGCGGTTATCAAACCGGAAAACAATCCGGGAGAGTACTTCGCGCACCAGCCGAGCGGGGCGAACAAGGCACCGAATAGCCGCGGTCCACGTCGCGCCAAACGCGCATAGAACCGGTCAGCGATGTTAAGGCTGCGCATGACGTCCGGCTCAACGTTATCGCCGGCTGGTGGGCCCCACGGTCCGAGCGCGCCGACGAATTTGAGTCGTGCCCGAGGAATGAACGCGCCGCAGGCAAACAGGTGCGGTCCCGCTCCCGAATGCCCCACCACGCCGAACTCGTCCAGCTCGAGCGCGTCGGCCAGGGCACACACGTCTGCCGGCCAATCCCGCAGCCTGCGCCCCTCCTGAAATGTCGAGCGGCCGTACCCGGGCCGATCAACGGCAATCAGCCGGAAGCCGGTGCGCCGTGCCGCACAATCGGCGAAGGCGCCCTCAAGCCGCGAGCTTGGCGTGCCATGAAAGTAGAACGCCGGATAGCCGGTGCCATCACCCCATTCCAGGTAGGCGAGCGTACGCCCGTCGGGGAGCGTGAACTCATGCGCCTCGTCGGTGCGAATGTGCTCCGGTAGCAACTGCATTAGCCGATGGCTTCCATGAGTGCCCGGCCGCGCGGCGCCAGCCGGTAGCCCACATCGAGGCTGATAGTCAGGCCCAGCTCTTTGAGCCGGCGCACCCGCCGCTTGAACCGCGGCACGTCCATTCGTTCGCCGGCCGCCAGGTTCGGCGCGCGCACCGCCTCATTGTCGGCGATCAGCCGCAGGTACCGCCTGGTCCATGGGCCGGAGTCGCTGGCGGCGTCGAACCGGTCGAGGCGGGACACGATTGCCGCGATGTCGGCGCCGGTCAGCGTGTCGGCTGCCGCCAGCGCCTGGCGCTCGTCGAGGCCCGCATACGACACTCCGATCAGGTAGGTGTGCGCCGCCGGCCGACGTTCCAGCTCAGCCTGAGCGGTCGCAGCATCGGGGTAGCCGGCTGCGCGCGCCTGCGCTTCACTGACGCGGTAGTTGTGCGGGTGCTCGGCGACACTGTCGATGCGAATCGTGCCCACCACCGTGCGCTGCGTGCCACCCGGCTTTGCCCGGGGGACGTCCCAGCGCCGGAGCACCAGGCTGACGCCGCCATCCGCGATGCCTTGGGCGATGGCACGGTTGAGCAGCATGCGAGCGATGTTATGTCGTGGGCAGCGCCACGTGTGCTCAGAGTCGATTCATCGCGCGCGCCATGCAGGAGTCCTCAAGGAACGTATACCGCTTCGGCCGGCATGCACGTGACCGCACGCGATCCAGCGTCAATCGCCCGAGCCGGTCAACGGGTGTGGCGGCCAAAGCCACAGCGTCGTTGTGGCCAGTGGTGGAAGTGCTGCCGGTGGTCATGACAGGGTCCCTTCAAGCGTCCGTCAAGTTGTCAAAGCGGTTGCTTCGACCCTGTCATTTCCGGCGGCGCAGTCCATCGGCTGGAGGGCGTAATTCTGCCCTGAACCGGGGTCGTAGATCTGCGGCGCGCGCCCACAGTTGATACGCATATTCGCCGAATGCGAGGCGTGGATCCCCGGGCCGGATGCCTATCGGCGGACGATTCGATTCAGCCAGCTTCAGTCGCGGTCAGGACGCCACCACCATGGCACGCCGTATCGGCGATGCCGGCGGGCTCGCTATGCGCCGCCGCCGCCGGCGGCTGGGGGCGGCGCGGCACCGGGATCGTCAAGCGCAGGGTCTTCTGGGACGGGCTCTTCGATGTAGCGTTGGAATTCGTCGTGACAGGTAGTGGGATCCCAGTTGGGCCCCCACGCCGGGTCGAAAGGTTGGCCAGGACACCAGAAGTAGTCGGGCACCGGCGCGGGCTGGGCTTCGGATTTGGCGACGCCACCGAAGCCCGCCATGCTGAACGCCGTGGCAACGGCGCACGTCGCCAGCATGAGCGTGCGGCATCCGAACCGGGACATGCGATGACAGTACGAAAGCTATCTGGCAAGTAACTTGACGGTAGGTGGGATTTACCAGCGAACTTGCCGATGATTAGCTGTGTGCCTGCTGGGACACTTCCGCGGTCTTGGCGGCATTACCCATGAGCACCGCGTACTGCGGCTTGATCACCTCCTCGATCAGAGCCAGCCGCTGGTCGAACGGAATGAACGCCGATTTCATCGCATTGACGGTGAAGCGCGCCAAGTCGATCCAGCCGTATCCGAACGCCTCCACCAACCGATGCATCTCGAGGCTCATCGATGTGTCGCTCATCAGCCGGTTGTCGGTGTTGACGGTCACCCGGAACCGCGCCCGGGCCAGTAGGTCGAACGGGTGGTCGGCGATGCTTGCGGCCGCGCCCGTCTGCACGTTGGAGCTGGGACACAATTCCAGCGGAACCCGCTTGTCGCGCAGGATCGACGCCAGCCGACCCAACCGGAAGCCGCCGTCAGCGTCGACGTCAATGTCGTCGCCGATCCGCATCCCGTGGCCCAGCCGGTCGGCTCCGCAGAACGCGATCGCCTCGTGGATGGACGGCAGCCCGAACGCCTCACCAGCGTGAATAGTGAAGCGTGCGTTGTGATCACGCATGTACTCGAAAGCGTCCAGGTGCCGGGTCGGCGGGTGGCCGGCTTCCGCGCCGGCGATGTCGAATCCGACCACCCCCTTGTCCCGGAAACGGATCGCCAGCTCCGCGATCTCCCGGGACATTGCGGCGTGCCGCATCGCGGTGACCAGACAACGGACGGTGATGGGATGGCCGTCGGCGGCACACGCCTTCTCACCGGCGGCGAAACCCAGCAGAACGGCGTCTACGACGTCGTCGAACGACAGCCCGCGATTGATGTGCAATTCGGGAGCGAACCGCACCTCGGCGTACACCACGGAGTCGGCAGCTAGATCTTCCACACACTCATGGGCGACGCGGTACAACGCCTCGGGCGTCTGCATCACCGCCACGGTGTGCGAGAACGGCTCAAGATAGCGCTCCAGTGAGCCGCTGTGCGATTGGGTGCGAAACCAGGTCGCCAGCGCGTCGGCGTCGGTGGCCGGCAGCTCGTCATAGCCGACCTGGCCGGCGATGTCCAGCACGGTGGCCGGGCGCAACCCGCCATCGAGGTGATCGTGCAGCAGGGCCTTGGGCGCTTGCCTGATCGTGTGCAGGGTCGGTGCTGTGCTCATAGAGTGATCCGATCGATGATGAGCCGCCGCGGCTGCGGCGGCGTGTCCCCAACGCTGAACGCGCCGTCCAGCTCGGCCAGTGCGGCAGCGAAGCGTTCCGGGGTGTCGGTGTACAGGGTGAACAAGGGCTCACCGGCCGCGACCGGTTCCCCGGGACGACGATGGATCCTGATGCCGGCGCCCAACTGCACCTGCCCGCCCGGCTGGGACCGTCCCGCACCGAGTCGCCATGCTGCCAACCCCACCGCCATCGCGTCGATTTCGCCCATTTTGCCGCTCCGCGCAGCGATCACGGTCTCTGAGTGCGCACCGATTGGCAACGGCACCGACAAGTCACCGCCCTGAGCGGCGACCAGCCGACGGAATCGGTCCATTGCGGTGCCGTCCCGCAACGTCTGCGCGGGATCGCGGCCGTCGATTCCGGCAAGCTCGAGCATCTCGCCGGCCAACCGCAATGTCAGCTCCACCACATCCGGCGGCCCGCCGCCGGCCAGCACCTCCAGCGATTCGCCAACTTCGAGCGCATTGCCGACCGTCGCGCCCAGCGGGCGGTTCATGTCCGTCAGCACCGCGCGGGTCCGCACCCCGTGCGCCGCGCCCAACTCGACCATGGTGTAGGCCAGTTCGCGACACTGCGCCTCCGACTCCATCAGCGCCCCCGAACCGACCTTCACGTCAAGCACCAGCGCGCCGATGCCCTCGGCCAGCTTCTTGCTCATCACCGAACTGGCGATCAACGGCAGCGACTCGACCGTTGCGGTGATATCGCGCAGCGCGTAGAGCCTTTTGTCGGCCGCCGCCAGCTGGCCGGCACCAAATATCGCCGCGCCGATATCCCGCAGCTGTTCACGCACGCGCTGGCTGGACAGGTCTGTGGTGAACCCCGCGATGGATTCCAGCTTGTCCAGGGTGCCGCCGGTATGCCCCAGCCCACGACCGGACGCCTTCGGCACCGCACCGCCGCAGGCCGCGATGATGGGCACCAACGCCACCGTGGTCTTGTCCCCAACTCCGCCGGTCGAGTGCTTGCCGACGGTCGGCAGCGGCAGATCGGAGAAATCCATCAGCTCACCGGATGCCAGCATCGCCGCCGTCCAGCGGGCGATCTCGCCGCGGTCCATGCCCCGCCAAACGATCGCCATCAACAGCGCCGCCATCTGTTCGTCGGCGACCCGGCCGTCGGTGTAGGCCCCGATGACCCAGTCGATGGCGGCGTCGGACAACCGCCCGCCGTCCCGCTTGGTCCGGATTACCGTCGGCGCGTCGAATGCGAAGTCGGTCAACCGGGCTCCCGACTTGAGGTTCAATCGTCCGCCCCCTTCCCGGGCCGTCCAAGCCCGCACCCTCGCCGCGCCAGGTCGTCGATGCCGAAGGCGTCGGGCAACAAATCACCGAGCCGACGCGGCCCAGCCGGATGGTCGATCAGCAGCTCGGGACCGCCGTGCTCGAGCAGCAGCTGACGACATCGTCCGCACGGCATCAGCATGGATCCGTGACTGTCGACGCATGCCAGCGCGAGCAGCTGGCCGCCGCCGGTCGAATGCAGGGCACACACCACCGCGCATTCGGCACACAGACCCAAGCCATGCGAGACATTCTCCACATTGCATCCGGTGATGACGCGGCCATCGTCGACCAGTGCGGCCGCGCCCACGCCGAACCGCGAATACGGCGCATACGCCCCGGCTGCCGCATGGGTTGCATTGTCCCGCAGCACATCCCAATCGACCTCAGGCATCGGCAACCCCGCTCGGCGATGGGACAATGTCAGAAAGCCACCCTAACTCTGCATCGACACACGGCCGCGATCGGACTGTTCGGCACACTCCGCAATCCGGCCAAGTTAAGCTCGATTGCCCGGCTAGAGGTGTTCGATGGCGGTTTAAAGGGGTTTGCGAGAGGTGAACACAACGGCGACAACCGTGTCGCGCGGACGGCGACCACCTCGGACTCTGTATCGGGGAGATCCCGGTATGTGGTCGTGGGTACTGCATCGCATCAGCGGCGCGACGATTTTCTTCTTCCTGTTTGTCCACGTCCTGGACGCCGCGATGCTGCGGGTGAGTCCGCAGACCTACAACGCGGTGCTGGCGACCTACAAAACCCCGATCGTCGGCCTGATGGAATATGGCCTGGTCGCTGCGGTGCTCTTCCACGCGCTGAACGGGATCCGGGTCATCTTGATCGATTTCTGGTCGCAGGGCCCCCGCTACCAGCGGCTGATGTTGTGGATCATCGGCGTGGTCTATCTGCTGCTGATGGTTCCGGCGGGCGTGGTGGTGGGCATCCACATGTGGGAGCACTTCCGATGAGCACCTCCGATCTTCAGCTCGGACCGCAACCCGACAAGGGCACGATCGCGCCGGTACGGCAGCGCAGTTACGACCGTCCGGCCAGCCTGGACAACCCGCGGTCACCACGGCGGCGTGCCGGCATGCCCAACTTCGAGAAATTCGCGTGGTTGTTCATGCGGTTCTCCGGCGTTGCGCTGGTGTTCCTGGCAATCGGGCACCTGTTCATCATGCTGATGTGGGACAACGGCGTGTATCGCCTGGACTTCAACTTCGTCGCGCAACGCTGGGCGTCCCCGTTCTGGCAGACCTGGGATCTGCTGCTGTTGTGGCTGGCGCAGCTGCACGGCGGCAACGGCCTGCGCACCATCATCGACGACTACAGCCGAAAAGACACCACCCGATTCTGGCTGAACTCGCTGCTGGCGTTGTCCATGCTGTTCACGCTGATGCTGGGTACCTACGTGATAGTGACATTCGACCCAAACATTTCCTGAAAGTCCTGGAAGGAGCACATGATTACACCACCTCCTCCTCATCGCTTCGTCCCCCTCGCCGCCTCGCGGCTGGGGGTGCCCCCACTGCATCGTGGGCGGCGGCCTTGATCTCCCAACACCGCTACGACGTGGTGATCGTCGGCGCGGGCGGCGCCGGGATGCGGGCCGCGGTAGAAGCGGGTCCGCGGGTTCGCACCGCGGTGCTGACCAAGCTGTACCCCACCCGTAGTCACACCGGTGCGGCGCAGGGCGGCATGTGCGCCGCACTGGCCAATGTCGAAGACGACAACTGGGAATGGCACACCTTCGACACCGTCAAGGGCGGCGACTATCTCGCGGACCAGGACGCCGTGGAGATCATGTGCAAGGAAGCCATCGATGCGGTGCTCGACCTGGAGAAGATGGGGATGCCGTTCAACCGCACCCCCGAGGGCCGCATCGACCAGCGCCGCTTCGGCGGGCACACCCGCGACCACGGCAAGGCGCCGGTCCGCCGGGCCTGCTATGCGGCGGACCGCACCGGCCACATGATCCTGCAGACGCTCTACCAGAACTGCGTCCGCCACGACGTGGAGTTCTTCAACGAGTTCTATGCACTCGACCTGGCCCTCACCCAGACCCCGACCGGCCCGGTGGCCACCGGGGTGATCGCTTACGAGCTGGCCACCGGGGACATCCATGTATTCCACGCCAAGGCGATCGTGATCGCGACCGGCGGCTCGGGCCGGATGTATAAGACCACCTCCAACGCGCACACGCTTACCGGCGACGGCATCGGGATTGTCTTCCGCAAGGGGCTTCCGTTGGAGGACATGGAGTTCCACCAGTTTCACCCGACCGGCCTGGCCGGGCTGGGCATCTTGATCTCGGAGGCGGTGCGCGGCGAGGGCGGCCGGCTGCTCAATGGTGAGGGTGAACGCTTCATGGAGCGCTACGCCCCGACGATCGTCGACCTGGCACCGCGTGACATCGTCGCCCGCTCGATGGTGCTGGAAGTCCTGGAGGGCCGCGGCGCCGGCCCGCACAAGGACTACGTCTACATCGACGTCCGCCATCTGGGCGCCGACGTGCTGGCGGCCAAGTTGCCCGACATCACCGAATTCGCCCGCACCTACCTAGGCGTGGACCCGGTCCACGAGCTGGTCCCGGTCTACCCGACGTGTCACTACGTGATGGGCGGCATCCCAACCACCGTCACCGGGCAGGTGTTGCGGGACAACACCAACACCGTCCCCGGCCTGTACGCAGCCGGCGAATGCGCGTGCGTATCCGTGCACGGCGCCAACCGGCTAGGCACCAACTCGCTGCTGGATATCAACGTCTTCGGTCGTCGGGCCGGCATCTCCGCCGCCAGCTATGCGCAGGGTCACGACTTCGTCGACATGCCGCCGAACCCGGCGGCAATGGTCGTCGGCTGGGTAAGCGACATCCTGTCGGAACACGGCAACGAACGCGTCGCCGACATCCGCACCGCCCTGCAGCAGTCGATGGACAACAACGCCGCGGTGTTCCGCACCGAGGAGACCCTGAAGCAGGCGCTCACCGACATCCACGCACTCAAGGAGCGGTACTCCCGAATTACCGTGCACGACAAGGGGAAACGCTTCAACAGTGACCTACTGGAGGCCATCGAACTGGGCTTTCTACTAGAGCTGGCCGAAGTGACGGTGGTGGGCGCCTTGAATCGCAAGGAGTCCCGCGGCGGCCACGCCCGCGAGGACTATCCCAACCGCGACGACGTCAACTACATGCGCCACACCATGGCCTACAAGGAGGGCACCGATCTGCGCAGCGACGTCCGGCTTGACTTCAAACCCGTCGTGCAGACCCGCTACGAACCCAAGGAACGGAAATACTGATGACCGCAGGGGAAACTGTCGAGCCGCAGGTCGAGACTTTGGACCCGCCCTTGCCGCCAGTTCCGGAGGGCGCGGTGATGGTGACGGTGAAGATCGCCCGATTCAACCCCGACGACCCGGAGGCTTTCGCGGCAACCGGCGGCTGGCAAAGCTTCCGGGTGCCCTGTTTGCCCAGCGACCGGCTGCTCAACCTACTCAGCTATATCAAGGGCTATCTGGACGGAACGCTCACCTTCCGGCGATCCTGCGCGCACGGCGTGTGTGGCTCGGATGCCATGCGGATCAACGGCGTCAACCGGTTGGCCTGCAAGGTGCTGATGCGCGATCTGCTGCCACTCAACGAGGGGAAGAAGCCGAATAAGCCGGGAAAAGGGTTGACCATCACGGTCGAACCGATCCGTGGGCTACCGGTGGAGAAAGACCTGGTGGTCGACATGGAGCCGTTCTTCGATGCCTACCGGGCAATCAAGCCGTACCTGATCACCAGCGGCAATCCGCCCACCCGCGAGCGGATCCAGAGCCCGATCGACCGCGCCCGCTACGACGACACCACCAAGTGCATCCTGTGCGCTTGCTGCACCACCAGCTGCCCGGTGTTCTGGCATGAGGGCAGCTACTTCGGCCCGGCGGCGATCGTCAACGCCCACCGCTTCATCTTCGACAGCCGCGACGAGGCCGCCGCCGAACGCCTCGACATCCTCAACGAAGTCGACGGGGTGTGGCGCTGCCGGACCACCTTCAACTGCACCGAATCCTGCCCGCGCGGCATCGAGGTGACCAAGGCGATCCAGGAGGTCAAGCGCGCACTGATGTTCTCGCGCTGAAACTGGCACCGACGCTCTTGCCAGCGTCAACGGTGGCCACGATGCGCGAGCGCGGTTGGGTTGGCCTAAGTTTCGGGTGACGGCTCGGGCACGAGGACGCCGCCGTCATATTCCTTTACCAAGTCGTCGACCACGACTTGCCAGGACGGCCCGTCCACGCACAGGTAGCTGGCGGAGAGCACCAGCCGCTCGGGTGACCCGGGGAGCAGGGAAACCCCGAACAATCTCCCGGTGCGCATATCGAATCCAGCGCGCTGCCGTGCGATCACCTCAGCCACTGCAACTCCCGGGGGCTCCACCGCCCAAGCCCATCCGCCACCTGGGCGAGTCGTCCAGGTGTCGAAGCTCGGCTCGAACACCGCGCCGAGGGCGGGATGGGCAGCGAAGACCGCCTCGACCGCGGCACGTATCCGCCCCTGGTCCACCCGTGAGTTGGCCGTCAGAACGTTGGAATGTGCCCAGGGCTCGAAGTCCTCGAGCCGCCCAAGCGCATCGATTCGCGAGTAGGACATGACCGCAGACTCCGGCACATTCCTCAGCGAATTCTTGGCGGATTCTTGGGATGCGTCACATCAGGGCGGCCGGCTAGACATTCTCTGTCACATATTCGGCGGCTACCTCGTCTGACGGGTATGACACAGAAAACCCGCATCGAACCCCTGCCCCCGAAGCGCGCCGGCCTGCTGATCCGCGCCATGTACCGGATCGCCAAGCGGCGCTTCGGCCAGGTCCCCGAGCCGTTCACGGTCGCCGCCCATCACCCGCGGCTATTGATTGCCGAAGCCGTGCACGAGACTCTGCTGCAGTCAGCGTCGCGGAAGCTACCGGCCAGTGTCCGTGAACTGGCGGTGTTTTGGACCGCCCGCAGCATCGGCTGCTCGTGGTGTGTGGACTTCGGAGCCATGCTGCAGCGTCTGGATGGCCTCGACGTGCAACGGCTCGCGGACATAGACAATTACGCCACCGCACCCGCCTTCACCGACGACGAACGCGCGGCCATCGCCTACGCCGACGCGATGACCACCGACCCGCATTCGGTGACCGACGAGCAGGTCGCCGACCTGAAGGCCCGCTTCGGCGAGGCCGGCGTGATCGAGTTGACCTACCAGATCGGCGTGGAGAACATGCGGGCCCGGATGAACTCGGCGCTGGGCATCACCGAACAGGGCTTCAACTCCGGTGATGCGTGCCGCGTGCCGTGGCTCACCGAGGCTACCCAGACAGGTCACGCAGCGGAGAGCCGGTGAACTTCTCCGGGTTGGCGATATCCCATAGGGCGCAGACCTTTCCGTCGCGCACGGTCATCGCGGTGATCCGCGGCAGCATCGCCCAGTGCCCGTCGTCGTCCGCGGTACCCCGCGTATAGGCGCCGAGCTCACCGTTGACCAACGCCAACTGACTTGCCGAGTAAAACGCGGGGCCGTAACGACGGGCCAAGCCGAACATGAACCGGGCCACCTTGTCCGACCCGACAATGACCTGAACCGCGGTAGGCGCCTTGCCATTTGCATCCCCGGTGAAGGTCACGTCGGGATGCAGCAACGAGACCACGGCGTCCAAGTCACCGGCGGCCATGGCGGCCATCAACCGACCGACCACCTCGTTGTGGGTGGGATCGGGTTGCCGGGATATCAGGGCCGGCCGCGCGGCCGTCCCGGCCAGGGACTTACGGGCCCGCGACGCCAGCTGCCGGGCGGCTGCCTCGGTGGTGCCCAAGACCTCGGCCACCTCGGCGAATGGCACGGCGAACCCGTCGTGCAGTACGAATGCGACCCGCTGATCGGGAGTGAGTCGCTCCAGCACCACCATCGCCACGAACCGGGCATCCTCATGGGCAACAACGGCGGACAGTGGGTCTGCACGGTCGATTCCGGTAACCACCGGTTCGGGCAGCCAGTTGCCGGTATATGTCTCACGCCGATGCGCGGCCGACCGCAACTTGTCCAGACCCAGCCGGCTCACGACGGTGGTCAACCAGGCCCGCAGGTCGACAACGGTGTCGCGGCCGTTGGCCGCGCTGTCCCAGCGCAGCCAGGCTTCCTGCACGATGTCTTCGGCGTCGGCCACTGTTCCAGTCAGCCGATAGGCGACCGACATGAGATGCGGCCGCAGCTCCTCAAAGTCGGTGACCTGCTGCGCCACGGGCATATCGCGAGCGTAACGCCAGGGCGACGTTCGGCGCCGAAATGCGCGGTGGCGTTACGCTCGCGGGCAATGCGGTGAAGGGCACGATCTCTACATTTGCAACTTCTGTCCCACCAGCCACAGCGCGGCTCCCTGCGATCGGGCCACTGATCACCTACTCTGCACAGTCGATGCACCTTTTTCGTTCCGCGGCATGCCTGGCCGCAGCGGCTTTCCTGGTCGCCGGA
Source organism: Mycobacterium decipiens (assembly GCF_963853665.1). Lineage (NCBI taxonomy): Bacteria > Bacillati > Actinomycetota > Actinomycetes > Mycobacteriales > Mycobacteriaceae > Mycobacterium > Mycobacterium decipiens. The sequence goes on along the minus strand of NZ_OY970459.1, from coordinate 1,153,537 downwards.
CCCACCGCGATGGTGGGCGCGCCGGGTCTGCCGATCGCACGGGCCGAGCCCAACGCCGAGGCAAATGGCGGGGCGGCCAGTTGCCCGTATAAGGTGACCACCCCGCCCGCGGTGGACTCGTCGGAGGTTCCCAGCGCCGGTGAACCGCCGCTGCCACTGGCAGTCCCGCCGACGCCGGTCGGCGGCAACGCACTGAGCGGCTGCGGCGTCATCGCGGCACCCAACACCCCGCCGGTGCCGGGCGACATCTCCGCCGAGGCTTGGCTGGTGGCGGACCTGGACAGCGGCGCCGTCCTCGCCGCCCGGGATCCGCACGGCCGGCACCGCCCGGCCAGCATCATCAAAGTGCTGGTCGCGATGGCAACCATCAACTCGGTCAGCCTCAACAAGTCGGTCGCCGGAACCGTCGACGACGCCGCCGCCGAGGGCACCAAGGTCGGCGTGCAAGCCGGTGGCATCTACACCATCAACCAGTTGCTGCACGGCCTGCTGATGCATTCCGGCAACGACGCCGCACACGCGCTGGCCGTGCAGCTCGGCGGGATGCCGACCGCACTGGAAAAGATCAACGTGCTGGCCGCCAAGCTCGGCGGCCGCGATACCCGGGTGGCCACGCCGTCCGGACTGGACGGGCCCGGCATGAGCACCTCGGCCTACGACATCGGCCTGTTCTACCGGTACGCCTGGCAGAACCCCACCTTCGCCGACATCGTCGCGACCCGCACCTTCGACTTCCCCGGCCACGGCGACCATCCGGGCTACGAGCTGGAGAACGACAATCAACTGCTCTACAACTATCCGGGCGCACTCGGGGGCAAGACCGGCTACACCGACGACGCCGGCCAGACCTTCGTGGGCGCGGCCAATCGCAACGGCCGGCGGCTGGTGGCGGTGCTGCTGCACGGGACCCGACAGCCGATCCCGCCTTGGGAGCAGGCGGCGCACCTGCTGGACTACGGGTTTGGCACCCCCGCGGGCACGCAGATCGGGACGCTGATCGAACCCGACCCCTCGCTGATGGCCAGCAGGCAAGACAATCCCGCCGGCCGGCTGGCCAACCGCGACCAGGCCGCGGGGCTCATGTCGTCCGCCGATGCTTTGCCGGTACGGGTGGGTGTTGCGGTGATCGGCGCGGTCATTGTGTTCGGGTTGATCATGGTCGCGCGCTCGATGAACCGCCGGCCGCAACCCTGAAAACGGCACCAAAATGGGGCGCCGAACAGGCAGTTGACCCCCCTACGCCGCTGTGTCACCATTTGGAGGTGACTGAAGCCCTGTATGAGGATGCCGGCCTGACGCTGGATGAGGACGGCATCACCATCCGCCGCTACTACTTCCCCTTCGCCAGCTCCAAGCGGGTCGCCTATAGCGACATTCGGGGCGTCAAGGCAGCGCCGATGGGCTGGTTATCCGGCAAGGGCCGCTACTGGGGGGCGGGCGACCCGCGGTATTGGTTCCCCCTGGACATGCACCGGGGAAGCAAGGGGACGCTGCTGATCCTCGATGTGGGCGCCAGGGTGCGCCCGTGCATCACACCCGAGGACCCGGAAAAGGTCATCGAGTTGCTGAAGTCCCGGGTCGGCTGACCCGGTCGTGCGACGGGGATTGCTGGTCGGGCTCACCGCGGCCAGCGTCGGGGTCATCTACGGATACGACCTTTCCATAATCGCGGGCGCGCTGCTGTTCATCACCGAGGATTTCGGCCTCGCCACGCGCCAACAAGAACTGCTGACCAGCATGGTGGTGATCGGCCAGATCGCCGGGGCGCTCGCCGGTGGTGTGCTCGCCAACGCGATCGGGCGAAAGAAGTCGACGGTGCTGATTCTTGTCGGCTACGCGACGTTCGCACTGCTAGGCGCGATCTCGGTCTCGATGCCGATGCTGCTGACAGCGCGAGTCCTGCTAGGTGTGTGCATCGGCGTATCGGTGGTGGTGGTGCCGGTATACGTCGCGGAACTGGCACCGGCGCCGGTGCGCGGATCGTTGGTGACCGCCTACCAACTGGCGACGGTCAGCGGCATCATCCTCGGCTATTCGGTTGGTTACCTGCTCGCCGGCACGCACAGCTGGCGGTGGATGCTGGGGCTGGCCGCGGTACCCGCGACGCTCCTGGTGCCGTTGTTGATTCGCATGCCAGACACCGCTCGGTGGTACCTGCTCAAGGGGCGGGTGGCCGACGCCCGCCAGGCCCTGCTGCGCGGGAACCCCGAGGCCCGAGTCGAACAGGAGCTGGCCGAGATGACCAGCGCCCTGCGCGAAGGCAGGGGCCGGGTGTCCGAGATGCTGCGGCGGCCATACCTACGGGCCACCGCGTTTGTGATCGCGCTCGGCGTTCTTGTCCAGATCACCGGCATCAACGCGATCATCTACTACGGTCCCCGGCTGTTCCAAGCCATGGGCTTCACCGGCTACTTCGCGCTGTTGGGTCTGCCGGCAATGGTGCAGGTGGCCGCCTTGGCGGCGGTATGCACCTCGCTGGTTCTCGTTGACCGGATGGGCCGACGACCAATCCTGTTGTCGGGCATCACCATGATGATTGCGGCGGACACCGTGCTGATCGCCGTGTTCGCGCGCGACTCCGGCCAGGACGGTGGCCCTGCGCTGATGTTCGGGTTCGTTGGCGTATTGCTGTTCATCGTCGGCTTCAACTATGGGTTCGGTTCGCTGGCATGGGTATACGCCGGCGAAGCCTTCCCAACTCGCCTGCGGTCGCTGGGGTCGAGCACGATGCTTACCTGCAACCTGACCGCCAACGCGATCGTTGCCGGGTTTTCCCTCACGATGCTGCGTCTGCTGGGCGGCGCAGGCGTTTTCGCGGTGTTCGGGTTCTTCGCGTTGGTCGCGTTTGGTGTGGTCCACCGGTTTGCGCCGGAGACCAAAGGCCGCCAACTCGAGGAGATCCGACATTTCTGGGAGAACGGCGGCCGCTGGCCCGGCGAGCAATCCACCGCCGAGAAAGCACCGTGACGCTGATTCGCGCGGGCGCGGTTGCCATCGACCACCGGATCTGCCGACCGGGGTGGGTGCAGACGGCGGGTCGACACGTGGTCGGCTGCGGGGCCGGAACGCCGCCTGCGCCCGTCGATGTGGATCTTCCCGACTCCGTTGTCGTTCCCGGCTTTGTCGATATGCACGTGCACGGCGGCGGAGGCGCGTCCTTCACCGAGGGCACCGCCCAGGAAGTCGCCCGCGCCGCCGAGTTCCATCTGCGACACGGCACCACGACCACGCTGGCCAGTCTGGTCACCGTCGCGCCCGCTCAACTGATCGCTGCCGTGGCCAGACTCGCCGAGACCATCCACCGCGGCCGGCCGGGCACCGTCGCCGGCATCCACCTGGAGGGGCCCTGGCTGAGCGAAGCGCGGTGCGGAGTCCACGATCGCACGCAGCTACGTGATCCGGACCCCGCCGAGATCGACGCCCTGCTCGCCGTCGCCGACGGCACCCTCCGGATGGTCACACTGGCACCCGAGCTGCCCGGGAGCCACGCCGCGATCCGCCGTTTTGCGGACGCGGGAGTTCTTGTCGCCGTGGGACATACGGACGCGACCTTCGAGCAGACCACACAGGCCATCGGCATGGGTGCCACCGTCGCCACCCATCTGTTCAACGGGATGCCGCCACTGGACCATCGCGAGCCCGGACCCGCGCTGGCCTTGCTGCAGGACCGTCGGGTGACGGTGGAGCTCATCGCCGACGGTGTGCATGTCCACCCCGCCATGCTGGGCGCGGTGATCGCGGCCGCGGGTCCCGACCGGGTAGCCATGGTCACCGACGCGATCGCCGCGGCCGGTTGCGGCGATGGACTCTTTCGGGTCGGCACGGTACCGATCGAGGTCGAGTCGGGCGTGGCGCGGATGAGCGGGACGTCGACCCTCGCCGGGAGCACCGCGACCATGGATCAACTATTCCGTCTGGTGGCTGGGCTCGGTTCGGATCCCGATGTCGCACTTGCCGCCGCGGTGCGGATGACCGCGGCGACGCCGGCCGCCACGCTGGGGCTCGGGCGAGTGGGTATCCTCCGGGTCGGCTTTGACGCGAATCTTGTTGTGCTGGACCATGATTTGCGAGTGGCCGCCGTCATGGTCAATGGCGAGTGGCGGCGAGACACGGACGACTAGTCGCGCCGGCCTACCAACCGACGAAACGCCAGCGCGCCAACGGCCCCCGCGGCCATTGCGGTCAACGTCTGTCGGGTGCTCAACCCCTCGGCCACCTGTATCCGCGGGCTGATGACCGCCGGCGCCGGAGGGTCGACATGCTGGGAACGGGGGTCAGCTCCGGCTGCCGTCGCGGCCCAGGCGGTCGCGAACAGCACGAGATAAGCGGTGACAAACCCGAACACCATCAAGCCCAACACCGGTCCGAACGCAGCGCCCGCCGGGCTGCGCAGCACGATCTGCAGGTAGATCGAGCCCAACTGCTTGAACAACTCGAACCCGATGGCGGCCATCAACCCGGCCCGCATCGAGGTGACCAAACCGACCGGCTCCCGCGGCAGCCGGCCGATCATCCAGGTGAACAGCAGCCACGACACCAGCACCGACACCAGCACCGACACACCCCGGAAAATGCCGTCGAACACTGAAAACTGCGGTATTTCAAGCCATCTCAACACGGCCCTCATCGGTCTCGCATGACCGAGCGCAGTGAGCGCGATGGTGGCCGCGATCACCATGAAGGTCCCCACCATCGCCACCAGGTCCGACAGTTTGGTGCGCACGTAGCCGGCCTGAGCAACCGGATGTGCCCACATCTCACTCAACGCTTCCCGCAGATGCCACATCCAGCCCAGGCCGGCCCAGGCCGCGGTGGCCAAACCGATCACACCGACGGAAGCGCGCGCGTCGATCGCCGAGTTCATCAAGTCCACCAGCTGCTGTCCCAGCTCGCTGGACACCGAAGTGCGGATGCGCTCTTCGATCGTCTTCAGCAGCTCCGGACGACGCGACAATGCGAATCCACCCACCGCGAAACCGACCATCAACAAAGGAAATATCGCGAAGATCGTGTAGTAGGTGAGGCCGGCCGCGAAGAAGCTGCCCTTTCGCTCGCTGAACCGCGCATATGCGCGCATGACATGGTCGAACCACGCCAACCGGGCCCGCAGCCGATCAAGGACCCCTGGCTTGGCCGGTTCGTCCATGCCCTACCCCCGTCGTGGAAGGAACCCGAGCCGATCGTAGACCCGCTGAACGGTTTTGCTGGCCACATCGTGGGCCCGCTGTGCGCCGGCCGCGAGCACCGCCTCCAGTTCCGCGGGATCTGCGGTTAGTTCGTCGAACCGGGCTTTGATCGGGCTTACGAATTCAACGACGGCCTCGGCGGTGTCCTTCTTGAGGTCGCCGTAGCCGCGTCCGGCATAGCCTTCGACGAGAGCGTCGATGTCGGTCCCGGTGACCGCCGACTGGATGCTCAACAGGTTCGACACGCCCGGCTTGGCGTCCGGGTCATAACGAATGTCGCGTTCGCTGTCGGTCACGGCAGCGCGAATCTTTTTGGCGGACAACGCCGGATCGTCGAGCAGGCTGATCAAGCCGGCATCGGTGCTCGCCGACTTGCTCATCTTCGACGTCGGGTCGACCAGGTCGTAGATCTTGGCGGTCATCTTGGGGATGAGCACGTCGGGAACCACCAGGGTGTCCGGGAAGCGGCTATTGAACCGTTGGGCAACGTCGCGGGCCAGCTCCAGGTGCTGTCGCTGGTCCTCCCCGACCGGCACCAGGTCGGTGTCGTAGGCCAGCACGTCGGCGGCCTGCAGGACCGGGTAGGTGAACAGTCCGACGGTGGTGGAATCGCTGCCCTGGCGCGCCGACTTGTCTTTGAACTGAATCATCCGCGACGCCTGACCAAAGCCGGTGAAACAGCCCAGCACCCAAGCCAACTGGGTGTGAGCCGGTACCTGGCTTTGCACGAAGACGGTGGCGCGGCCCGGATCGATACCCAACGCGAGGTATTGCGCGACGGTCAACAGGGTCCGGCGCCGCAGCGCCTCGGGCTGCTGCGGGATGGTGATGGCGTGCAGGTCGACCACGCAGAAGAACGCATCGTGGTCGTCCTGCAGCCCAACCCATTGGGCAACGGCCCCCAGGGCGTTACCGAGATGAAGCGAGTCAGAGGTTGGCTGCACGCCGGAGAATATCCGGCGGATTCCGTTCGCGGTGCTCATGATGCCCCGATCCTTTCACGGCCTTTCCACATCGCGAGCTTCACGCTGGCGTCGCGCTCGGCGTAAGGCGTGGGGCCAAGCGTGACGCTCGGTGCTCCACCAGCGGTCACCAGGCCGCTTGCGGTACCGGCGGTACCGGCTTTAGTGTCGGCTCTATGCGCAGTCCGATCCACCTAGGCTCGGGGGAACCGGTCCTACTGCTGCACCCGTTCCTGATGTCCCAGACGGTGTGGGAGAAGGTCGCCGAGCAGCTGGCAGACACCGGGCGCTTCGAGGTCTTCGCGCCTACGATGGCCGCCCACAACGGCGGACCGGCGTCGGGCACCTGGTTTTTGTCCTCCGCGGTACTGGCCGACCACGTCGAGCGCGAGCTCGATGAACTGGGCTGGGATACCGCCCATATCGTCGGCAACTCGCTGGGCGGCTGGGTCGCTTTCGAACTCGAAAGACGAGGGCGGGCACGCAGCGTGACCGGCATCGCCCCGGCGGGTGGTTGGACCCGCTGGAGTCCGGTCAAATTCGAAGTGATCAGCAAGTTCATCGCCGGCATGCCGATCTTGGCCGCCGCCCACCTTCTGGGCCAACGGGCGCTTCGGCTGCCGTTCAGCCGCCTGTTGGCCACCCTGCCGATCAGCGGGTCACCGGACGGGGTGAGCGAGCGGGAACTCAGCGGCGTCGTCGACGACGCCGCGCACTGCCCGGCCTACTTCCAGCTGTTACTCAAGGCGCTACTGCTACCGGGGCTGCAGGAGCTGGAACATACCGCCGCGCCCTCCCATCTGGTGCTGTGCGAGAAGGATCGGGTGGTCCCCCCAAAAGATTCAGCCGGCATTTCACCGACTACCTACCGGCCGGCCACCGGCTCACCGTGCTCGACGGCGTCGGTCACGTACCGATGTTCGAGGCGCCGGGACGTATCACCGAGGTCGTCGTCGACTTCATCGACCAGTGCAGCCCGCCGGCCCGGGCCGTCGAGCCACCGGCCAGCTAACCGAGCTTCTTGCTGAGGGTGTCGGCGATCGCGTCGAGGAATTCCTCGCTCTGCAACCAGTCCTGCTCGGGGCCGATCAGGATCGCCAGGTCCTTGGTCATCTTGCCGCTCTCGACCGTGGCGATGACGACCTCTTCCAGCTTCTGGGCGAAGTCGATAACCTCGGGAGTGCCATCCAGCTTGCCGCGATGCTGTAAACCGCGCGTCCAGGCGAAGATCGAGGCGATCGGGTTCGTCGAGGTCGGTTTGCCCGCCTGATACTGGCGGAAATGCCGGGTGACGGTGCCGTGCGCGGCTTCCGCCTCGACCGTCCGGCCGTCGGCCGTCATCAGCACCGACGTCATCAGTCCCAGCGAGCCGTAGCCCTGCGCAACGGTGTCGGACTGCACGTCGCCGTCGTAGTTCTTGCAGGCCCACACGTAGCCACCCTCCCACTTCAGGCACGCGGCCACCATGTCGTCGATCAGCCGATGCTCGTAGGTCAGTCCCTCGGCTTCGAACTTGTCCTTGAATTCCTCGTCGTAGACGCGCTGGAACTCGTCCTTGAACATGCCGTCGTAGGCCTTGAGGATGGTGTTCTTAGTGGACAGGTACACCGGCCATTTCGCATTGAGACCGTAGGAAAACGACGCGCGCGCGAAGTCCCGGATCGAGTCCTTGAAGTTGTACATCCCCATCACCACACCACCGTTCTCGGGGATGGACACCATCTCGTGCACGATCGGCTCGCTGCCATTGGCGGGAGTGAAAGTCAGTGTGACAGTACCCGGTTGGTCGACCTTGAAGTTCGTCGCTCGGTACTGGTCGCCGAACGCGTGACGACCGATGACGATCGGTTTGGTCCAGCCCGGAACCAGCCGCGGAACGTTGGAGATCACGATGGGTTCGCGGAAAATCGTGCCGCCCAAGATGTTTCGGATCGTCCCGTTGGGCGACAGCCACATCTTCTTCAGGTTGAATTCCTGGACGCGGGCCTCGTCGGGGGTGATCGTCGCACACTTGACGCCCACACCGTGCTTCTTGATCGCGTAGGCCGCGTCGATCGTCACCTGGTCGTCGGTCCGGTCGCGGTGCTCGATGCCCAGGTCGTAATAGTCCAAATTGATGTCGAGATGGGGAAGGATGAGCATGTCCTTGATGAGCTGCCAGATGACCCGCGTCATCTCGTCACCGTCGAGCTCTACGACCGGGCCTTTGACCTTTATCTTGGGTTCGTTGGACATGGGAGTCCGAGTCCTCCAGCCGTGCGAGCGTGAGCGAGCGGTTGCTCGTCACGCCAGATTACTCGGAGCCTTCCCGAGCCCGTAGCGAACGGCAAAGGGCCAGTTCAGACCCCCGGAACCGGTGTGGAGTTGGCTTGGAGTTGGCACTGGGTAGCTGCCATGCGCTAGGCTTCGATTCGGTCATGAGCGCCAGCGTCAAGCCCCGGCTTGCTGGCCGGCAACCCTCCAACCGCGGTGGGGTGCCCCGGGTGATGACCAGGTTGAGTAGCCACAGCCGGCTGCGCGGCAAGCGCGGGTCCGCCATGACGGGCCCCTGACCAGACAGGGAAACGTAATGCGCACTCATTCACCCCGCTCTGCGCGGTCGCCGGGTGTCGGATCGTGTGACATCCGATTCGCCCACTGCCAGCAGGGAGACGTCTCATGAGCGCCGATACCAACAGCACCGACACCGATCCGACCGCGCATTGGTCGTTCGAAACCAAACAGATTCACGCAGGTCAGCAACCTGACCCGACCACCAACGCCCGGGCCCTGCCGATCTATGCGACCACGTCGTACACCTTCGACGACACTGCGCATGCCGCCGCGCTGTTCGGACTGGAAGTTCCGGGCAACATCTACACCCGGATCGGCAACCCCACCACCGACGTCGTCGAGCAGCGCATCGCCGCGCTCGAGGGCGGGGTGGCCGCGCTGTTTCTGTCCTCGGGGCAGGCCGCGGAGACGTTCGCCATCTTGAACCTGGCCGGCACGGGCGATCACATCGTGTCCAGCCCCCGGCTCTACGGCGGCACCTATAACCTGTTCCACCATTCGCTGCCGAAGCTCGGCATCGAGGTCAGCTTCGTTGACGATCCGGACGATCTGGACACCTGGCAGGCGGCGGTACGGCCGAACACCAAGGCGTTCTTTGCCGAGACCATCTCCAACCCGCAGATCGACGTCCTGGATACCCCCGGGGTCGCCGACGTCGCTCATCGCAACGGGGTACCGCTGATCGTCGACAACACGATCGCCACGCCATACCTGATCCAGCCCTTGGCGCAGGGTGCCGACATCGTGGTGCATTCGGCCACCAAGTACCTGGGCGGACACGGGGCCGCGATCGCCGGCGTGATCGTCGACGGCGGCAACTTCGACTGGACACAGGGCCGCTTCCCCGGCTTCACCACACCCGACCCCAGCTACCACGGCGTGGTGTATGCCGAGCTGGGCCCGCCCGCGTATGCGCTCAAGGCTCGGGTGCAACTGCTTCGCGACTATGGGTCGGCGGCTTCGCCGTTCAATGCTTTCCTGGTGGCCCAAGGTCTGGAAACGCTGAGTCTTCGGGTGGAGCGGCACGTCGCCAACGCAGCGCGAGTCGCCGAGTTCCTGGCCGCCCACGACGGCGTGCTGTCGGTCAACTATGCGGGGCTGCCCAGCTCGCCATGGCATGAGCGGGCAAAGAAGCTGGCGCCCAAGGGAACCGGAGCCGTGCTGTCGTTCGAGCTGGCCGGTGGCGTCGAGGCCGGCAAGGCGTTCGTGAACGCGCTGAAACTGCACAGCCACGTCGCCAACATTGGTGACGTGCGCTCGCTGGTGATCCATCCGGCATCGACCACCCACGCCCAGCTGAGTCCCGCCGAACAGCTGGCGACCGGCGTCAGCCCGGGCCTGGTACGGCTGGCCGTCGGGATCGAGGGCATCGACGACATCCTGGCCGATCTGGAGCTCGGATTCGCCGCGGCGCGGGTATCCGGCGCAGCCCCGCAAACTTCGGGAACCAGCGGCGACCCGCATGCCGTGGCGGCCTTCTGAGGAGCTCTGACGTGACGATCTCCGACGTTCCTACCCAAACGCTGCCCGCCGAAGGCGAGGTCGGCGTGGTCGACATCGGGTCACTGCGGCTGGAAAGCGGCGCGGTGATCGACGATGTTCACATCGCCGTCCAGCGTTGGGGCGAGTTGTCGCCGGCGCGGGACAACGTGGTGGTGGTATTGCACGCACTGACCGGCGATTCGCACATCACCGGGCCCGCCGGAGCCGGGCACCCCACCCCCGGCTGGTGGGACGGGATGGCGGGGCCGGGTGCACCGATCGACACCAACCGCTGGTGCGCGGTGGCAACCAACGTGCTCGGCGGTTGCCGTGGCTCCACCGGGCCCAGCTCGCTGGCCCGCGACGGAAAGCCGTGGGGCTCTAGGTTTCCGCTGATCTCGATTCGTGACCAGGTGCAGGCCGACGTCGCGGCACTGGCCGCGATGGGCATAACCGAGGTCGCAGCCGTGGTGGGCGGGTCCATGGGCGGCGCCCGGGCGCTGGAGTGGCTCCTCGGCTATCCGGATCGGGTCCGGACGGGATTGCTGCTGGCGGTCGGGGCGCGCGCCACCGCCGACCAGATCGGCACCCAGACCACTCAGATCGCGGCCATCAAGGCCGACCCGGACTGGCAGCACGGTGACTACTACGAGACGGGGAGAGCACCGGACGCCGGCCTTAAACTCGCCCGCCGCTTCGCGCACCTCACCTACCGCGGCGAGATCGAGCTCGACACCCGCTTTGCCAACAACAACCAGGGCAACGAGGACCCGGCGGCCGGCGGCCGCTACGCGGTACAGAGCTACCTGGAACACCAGGGCGACAAGCTGTTGTCCCGGTTCGACGCCGGTAGCTACGTGATCCTGACCGAGACGCTGAACAGCCACGACGTCGGCCGCGGCCGCGGCGGGGTCAGCGCGGTGCTGCGCGGGTGCCCGGTGCCGGTCGTGGTCGGTGGCATCACCTCCGACCGGCTCTACCCGCTGCGCTTGCAGGAAGAGCTCGCCGAGCTGCTGCCGGGCTGCGCCGGGTTGCAGGTTGTCGACTCCCTCTACGGGCATGACGGCTTCCTGGTGGAAACCGAGGCAGTCGGCGAATTGATTTGCCAGACACTCGAATTGGCTGATCGCGAAGGCGCGTGCCGGCGGTGACTCGCTCCCGGCACGACATGTCCCTGTCGTTTGGCTCCGCGGCGGCCGCCTACGAGCGAGGCCGACCGTCGTACCCACCGGAAGCGATCGACTGGCTGCTACCGGCCGCCGCGCGCGACGTGCTCGACCTGGGAGCGGGCACCGGCAAGTTGACCACCCGGCTGGTCGAACGCGGCCTGGATGTGGTGGCGGTCGACCCGATTCCGGAAATGCTGGACGTGCTGCGCGGCGCGCTGCCCGAAACTCATGCGCTGCTGGGTACGGCGGAGGAAATTCCGTTGGCGGACAACAGCGTTGACGCCGTGCTGGTCGCCCAGGCATGGCATTGGGTCGATCCGGCGCGAGCGATTCCGGAGGTGGCCCGCGTGCTGCGGCCGGGCGGGCGGCTTGGCCTGGTGTGGAATACCCGCGACGAACGGCTCGGCTGGGTGCGCGAGTTGGGTGACATTATCGGCCGCGACGGCGACCCGGTCCGCAACAAGGTGACGCTGCCCGAACCGTTCGCGGCGGTGCAGCGCCATCAGGTCGAGTGGACGAATTACCTTACGCCGCAAGCACTGATCGACCTGGTGGCCTCGCGCAGCTACTGCATCACCTCACCGGCCGAGGTCCGCACCAAAACGCTTGGTCGGGTGCGCCAGTTGCTGACCACCCATCCGGCGCTGGCGAACACAGGCGGCCTTGCGCTGCCGTACGTCACGGTGTGCGTGCGGGCGACCCTGTCCTGATAGGCCGTTATGGCCCGCTGCCGGTGAACAGCAGCCCGGACAGGTGCTGACCGACGTTGGCGAAGCCGGAGTTGACGGCCGCCGTCACATACGGCCCCGCCACCGCTGCCATCGACGCCGCCGCCGCCAAACTCGGCCGCCAACCCATCCCAGGCCGCCGCCGCGGCAAACAACGACCCCGACTCCGCACCCGAATACATCAATGCGGAATTAATTTCCGGCGGCAACACCGGAAAATCCATCGCCCCAAACTCCTTACAACCTCACGACCGCGACCGCCGCCCGGCGCTTCGTCCCCGCCGCAACCAGCACCGATACCGGCGCAACGCGGAGTGAAAGTTGCCCGTATCATCATCGCCGCCGTACGGACGATCCCAGGGCAAATTGTCCAATAGACGCAGGACTGGTTGCAATTGTCGCCCTGAATCCGGCCCCGAATCCGGCTAGGGTCTATCGCTGCGGCCCGGTGCGGTGAACCGCTAACCGGGCCGGATGGAGATTCAGAATTCGAGCCCGGAAAACATCACCCGGCTGGGATCGTATTTCTGCCGGACGGCGGCCAGCCGCGACAGGTTCGGGCCGAAGTAGCGCGCCGCCGCGGTATTGACCTCCAAATAGTTGACGTAGCCACCGACCGAAAACTGTTGCACCGCGTGATGTGCGTCGCTCAGCCATTTGGTCGCGGTGGACACCTGCCCGCCACCGGCAGTCTCGACGTACCACTGTGCAACCCCGCACTGCCGCCGCCAGGGGAAAGCCGTGGCACCCGGGTCCACGTCACCGACCGCGCCGCTGAGCGTGTCGACGATCACCGAGGCACGCCCGGCTGCGGGGGGCCAGCTTCCGATCGCGGAGACGATGGCGCGCGCCGCAGCCGTGTTCATGGTGCCGATGACGTCGGATCCGGCAACAAAGGCACGCGGCGAACTCGTTGAGCTGCCGCCGGCCAGAAACATCACCAGGTCGGCGTGGCTCAGGGTCTTGTTCTCGATTCCGCTGGGCTGTGCCCCTACCGCGGATTTGATCGCGTTGGCCACGGCCGGGCCGGCGCCCGCCGGACAGGTCGCAAGCACATGGCAGTTCGCCTTGGTCGAGCCGACCGAGAGATCGACAAAACCCCAGGTGTTGCGGTCGGCCGCGGCCAGCCACGCCTGCCAACCGACAAGCACCTGCGCCGCCGCCGATGGGGAAAATTCGACGCGGACGACGTCGGAGTCGGCGGTTGGGAAGGTCGCGAACGTCATCGAGGTCGTCACCCCGAAATTGCCACCCCCACCCCCGCGAAGCGCCCAGAACAGATCGGGGTGGTCCTCCCCAGAGGCGGTAACGGCATCTCCGCTGGGCAACACCACGGTGGCCGACTTGAGCGCATCGCAAGTCAGACCCGCATGGCGGGAATCGGCTCCCATCCCGCCGCCAAGCGTCAGCCCCGCCGTGCCCACCGTCGGGCAGCTGCCGGTCGGAATCGCCCGCCGGGCACCGGCCAATGCCTGGTGGACCGCATACAGATCGGTCGCGGCCGGCACGGTGACATCGCCGGTGGCACCGTCGAAGCTCACCCGGCCCGCTAGTCCCCGAAGGTCGAGAACCATGGTGCCCGGGGCTGTCGACGCGCCGACATACGAATGCCCACCACCGCGCGGGGCAATCTTGAGCTTGTTCGCCACCGCGAACGCGACCGCCTTCTGGACGTCCGCGGGCGTCGCGACCGTGACGACCGCCGCCGGGTTCGAGCCGTCGTAGCGCGAATTGAAGACCTGCTTGCCCTGGGTGAACGAGCCGCCACCCGGCAACAGCACACGACCGCCAATCGCGGCGGCCAGTGAGCTCCAGCCGGTTGGGTCCGCCCCCGCCCGCACGGTCGGAAACAGCGCTGAGGTCGCCAACGCTCCGGCGGCGCCGCGAAGAAACATTTGACGCGAAATCACGGGCCGCATTGTTACAGACGAACCGACGAAACCGAGTGTCGCCCAACGTGTCGCGGCGTAGCGTGACCCGATCGTGTCGTTCGATGCTGGCCACCGGGCCCAACGGCATAGTGCGCAAACCTTCACCCCGTCGTGTTCTCGATGTGACTGCGATAGAGAAAGGTTCCTACGGTTGCATCCCGAAACGGACATCCCGAAACGGACTCCGATAAAGACAAGGAAATGACATGCGGGCATGGCGCCGTCGGCGGCTGACAATTCGACTGCTGGCCGGGGCCGCGGGGCTACTCGCCGTGGCCGCGGCATTCGCCGCACCGGCCGACGCGGACTCCATCGACAACGCCTTCATCAGCGCGCTGAACAGCGCCGGCGTCAACTACGGCGACGCGGGAAACGCGATTGCGCTGGGCCATTCCGTGTGTCCGATGCTGTCCAAGCAGGGTGGGACATTCGCCTCGGCGGCGTCGAGTGTCACCGGCACCAACAACATGTCCCCGGAGATGGCGGCGGCCTTCACCAGCATCGCGATCTCGATGTATTGCCCGACGGTGCTGGCCGGCGCCGCCACCGGTATCCCGGCGTTCTAACGGCTCAGCCCGTGCCCAACGGGTCGATCGTCGACGCGATATAAACCATCGCCGCCCCGACCGTCACCGTCGTCACGAAGTCGATCCCCTTGCCGCGCACCACCAAGAGGCCGGCCGGTTCGTCGGGCAACATCAACCGCAGCACCGCCGCCACCCCGACGCCGATGCCGATCAGCAGCGCGCCACGGCGCCAGAAGTTGGCCCCCGCCAGCACAAACGCCACCGCGAAGATCAACCCAACCAGCAGGATCGGCCATTGGGCGCGAACAGCGCGCGCGAACCCGGCCGGCACGCTCATCGTTGCTCGGCCAGCTCGACGACATTGGTCAGCAGGAACGCCCGGGTCAGCGGCCCGACGCCGCCGGGATTCGGCGAGACGTGACCGGCGACGTCCCACACGTCGGGATGCACATCGCCGACCAAGCCGCCCTCGGTACGGCTGACACCGACGTCGACTACCGCGGCACCGGGACGCACCATGGCGGCGGTCAGCAGATGCGGCACACCGACCGCGGCCACAATGATGTCGGCCTGCCTGGTCAACGCGGGCAGGTCGCGGGTTCCGGTGTGGCACAAGGTCACCGTGGCGTTCTCGGAGCGGCGAGTGAGCAGCAGCCCCAACGGCCGGCCCACCGTCACGCCGCGGCCGATGACAACCACATGGGCCCCAGCGATCTCGACCTGGTAGCGGCGCAGGAGGTGCACGATGCCGCGCGGGGTACACGGCAGCGGCGCCGAGGTGCCCAGAACCAGCCGGCCCAGGTTGGTCGGATGCAGGCCGTCGGCGTCCTTGTCCGGGTCGACGCGCGCCAGTGCGGCGTTCTCGTCCAGGTGCTTGGGCAGCGGCAACTGCACGATGTAACCGGTACAGTCCGGATTGGCGTTCAGTTCGTCGATGGTCTCGTTGAGTGTGGCCGTCGAGATGTCGGCCGGCAGGTCGCGGCGCATCGAGGTGATGCCCACCTTGGCGCAGTCGGCGTGCTTGCCGCGGACATAGGCCTGCGAGCCGGGGTCGTCGCCCACCAGGATGGTGCCCAACCCGGGCGTGCGGCCCAATGCGGTCAATTCGGCCACCCGCTTTTTCAGGTCGACGAAGATCTCGTCGCGGGTGGCCTTGCCGTCCAGCGTGATTGCGCCCACGCCAGACAGTCTGGCACGTCCGCCGCGGTGCCATCGATGGCGACCCGCTGCGCTCGGCGGCGACACCATGCAGCCGCGCTTGCGATCGCCATTAGGCTCCTGACATGGGTGAGATGGCCCCGGACGTGTTGGCGCCGGCCAAACTCGGCCCGCTCACGCTGCGCAACCGGGTCATCAAGGCCGCAACCTTCGAAGCGCGCACGCCCGACGCGCTGGTGACCGACGATCTGATCGAATTCCACCGCCAGCCCGCCGCGGGTGGAGTCGGCATGACCACCGTCGCCTACTGTGCGGTCTCCCCGGGCGGCCGCACCGCTGGCAACCAGATCTGGATGCGCCCCGAGGCCCTACCGGGGCTGCGCCGGCTCACCGAGGCGATCCACGCCGAGGGGGCGGCGGTGAGCGCGCAGATCGGCCACGCCGGCCCGGTGGCCGACGCCCGCTCCAACAGGGCCACCGCTTTGGCGCCGGTGCGGTTCTTCAATCCGATCGCGATGCGGTTCGCCAAGAAGGCGACCCGCGAGGACATCGATGACGTGCTCGACGCGCACGCCAACGCCGCCCGCCTGGCCGTCGAATCCGGCTTCGACGCCGTCGAAATCCATTTGGGCCACAACTATCTGGCCAGTGCATTTCTCAGCCCGCTGATTAACCGCCGCGCCGACGAGTTCGGCGGATCGTTGCAGAACCGGGCGAAGGTCGCGCGCGGTTTGGTGCTGGCCGTCCGCCGCGCCGTTAACCAGCAGATCGCGGTAACCGCCAAGCTCAACATGGCCGACGGCATCCGCGGCGGCATCACCACCGACGAGGCGCTGATCACCGCCAACTGGCTGCAGGACGACGGCGGGCTGGACGCGATCGAACTCACCGCGGGCAGTTCGCTGGTCAACCCGATGTATTTGTTTCGCGGCGACGCGCCGATCAAGGAGTTCGCCGGTGCATTCAAGCCCCCGTTGCGCTGGGGCATGCGCATGACGGGCAAGAAGTTTCTCCGCCAGTACCCCTACCGCGACGCCTATCTGCTGCGCGAGGCGCGGTTGTTCCGCGCCGAGCTGACGATGCCGCTGATCCTGCTGGGGGGCATCACCAACCGGCGGACGATGGACCTCGCGATGGCGCAGGGATTCCAGTTCGTTGCAATGGCCCGGGCTCTGCTGGCCGAGCCGGATTTGATCAACCGGATCGCCGCCGAGGGCGACCGGGCGCGCTCGGCGTGTACGCATTGCAACCAGTGCATGCCCACCATCTACAGCCGCACCCGCTGCGTCGTCACCGGCGCGCCTGACAAAACCGGATAACGGCCGGTCCGCGAGCTACAGTTGGTGCAATGACTGCAGCACCGCCGCCAGCGCTGACGGTTCGGTACGACGGGTCAGAACGCACCTTCGCAGCGGGCCACGACGTGGTGATCGGACGCGACCTGCGCGCCGATATGCGCATCACACATCCGCTGATTTCCCGCGCGCATCTTTTGCTGCGGTTCGACCAGGGCCGGTGGCTCGCCATCGACAACAGTTCGCTGAACGGGACCTTCTGCAACGGTCACCGGGTGCCGGTGGTGGAGATCCACGATGGTCAGAGCGTCAACATCGGAAACCCCGCCGGACCGTTGCTGACCTTCGAGGTCGGGCGGCACCTGGGCATGGCCGGGCGTCCGCCGGAAACCGAGTCCATGCGCATCGTTACGCCGTCCGATGCCCGGCCCTCCGGTCAGGCTGGGCCGCCCCAATCCGGACGCCGGACAAGTTGGACCTCGCCACCAACGCAGACCTATCCTGTTGCGCCTCAACGCCCGACGGGGACGTCCGGACAACCCAGATACCCGAGCAGCTCCACGCCGCGGGCGCCCAGGTATCCCACCAGCTTGGAGCCACCTCCGACGCACCTGCAGCCCCGCCCCCAGCTGTCCGGCCCGGCACCAGCGGGGCTACCGCAGCACGCACCGCCCACCCAGCTGGCCCCCGGCGCCCAGCCACCCGAGGTGTGGAACCTGGCGACCAAGATGGTTCAGGCCTTGTTGCCGTCCCGGTCCGGGGCGCTGCACAAGCCCGCAGGTGCCGCCACGATCGGGCGCGCCACCGACAACGACATCGTCATCTCCGACGTGTTGGCCTCGCGCCATCACGCCTTCTTGACCCAGACCCCGCTGGGCACCGAGATCCGGGACGCGCACAGCGTCAATGGGACCTTCGTCAACGGCGTCCGAGTCGGGTCGGCGATCCTGACCGACGGCGACGTGGTCACCATCGGCAACGTAGACCTGGCCTTCAACCGCGGCACCCTGGTCCGCCGCACCGAGGCCGCAACACGCGTCGGCGGCCTGGAGGTCAACTCGGTCTGCTTCGCCATCGACCAGGGCAAGCAACTCCTGGACAACATCTCGCTGACCGCCCGACCCGGGACCCTGACCGCCATCATCGGGGGCTCCGGCGCCGGCAAGACCACCCTGTCGCGGCTGATCGCCGGGTACACCAGCCCCAGCTCCGGCACGGTCACCTTCGAGGGCCACAACATCCACACCGAGTACGCGTCGTTGCGCAGCAGGATCGGGATGGTGCCCCAGGACGACGTCGTGCACCGGCAGCTGACGATCAACCAGGCACTCGGCTACGCCGCCGAGCTGCGGTTGCCGCCCGACACCAGCAAGGCCGATCGAGAGCAGGTCGTCGCCCAGGTGCTCGCCGAACTCGAGCTGACCAAGCACGCCGACACCCGCGTCGACAGGCTGTCCGGCGGCCAGCGCAAGCGCGCTTCGGTGGCACTGGAACTGCTCACCGGACCGTCCCTGCTGATCCTCGACGAGCCCACCACCGGCCTGGACCCGGCGCTAGACCGTCAGGTGATGATGATGCTGCGCCAGCTCGCCGACGCCGGCCGGGTGGTGCTGGTGGTCACGCACTCGGTGTCCTACCTCGACGTGTGCGATCAGCTGCTGCTGATTGCGCCCGGCGGCAAAACGGCGTTCCTGGGCCCGCCCGACCAGATCGGTCCGGCGATGGGGACCACCAACTGGGCGGACATCTTCGCCAAGGTGGGCGCCGATCCAGACGCGGCGAACCGCCGCTTCCTGGCCGAGAACAGGCCACCGCCGGCCGCCGCCGAAGCCAGTCCGGCCGCCGATTTGGGCGAACCGGTGCACACCGACGTGTTTCACCAGTTCTCCACCGTCGCCCGCCGCCAGGTCCGACTGGTCGTCTCCGACCGTGGCTACACGGTGTTCCTGGCCGTGCTGCCGTTCCTCATCGGCCTGCTGACGCTCACCGTTCGCGGCAAGACCGGATTCGGCATCGCCGACCCGAACAGCAACGCACCCAACCAGCCCGGACAGATCCTGGTCATGCTCAACGTCGGCGCGGTGTTCATGGGTACCGCGCTGACCATCCGCGACCTCGTGGGCGAACGTCCCATTTTCCGGCGTGAGCAGGCGGTCGGCCTGTCGACCTGGGCCTACCTGGCCGCCAAGATCGTCGTGTTCAGCGTGTTTGCGACGACGCAGGCAGCGATCGCCACCGTAATCGCACTGATCGGCTGGGGGCAGCCGATTGCCCATGCGGTGATTCTCGGCAACGTTAGCTTCGAGCTGTTCGTCACGGTTGCCGCGACCTGTGTGGCTTCGGCGATCCTCGGCATGGCCCTGTCGGCGCTCGCCCGTTCCCAGGATCAGATCATGCCGCTGCTGGTGGTCGCCATCATGGCGCAGCTGGTGTTTTGCGGCGGAATGATCTGGGTGACCAACCGGTTTCTCCTCGACCAGTTGTCGTGGGCCACTCCCGCGCGGTGGGGCTACGCGGCCTCGTCGTCGACCATCGACGTGCACCGCCTGACCCCCGGCCCGACCGACCCGAAGGACCAGCACTGGAACCACACCAAGAGCGCATGGCTGTTCGACATGGCGATGCTCGGGGTGCTGTGCATCGTCTATAGCGGCATCGTGTGGTGGAGAATGCGGCTCAAGCGCCACTGACCGCGCACAGCATAATCTGAATTGATGAACCGACCCCTGCAGCCGGTACTGACGGTTCGGTCCGACCGGTCGCAGCAATGCTTCGCCGCGGGCCGCGACGTGGTCGTGGGCAGTGATTTGCGCGCCGACATGCGTGTCGCACACCCGCTGATCGCCCGTGCGCATCTGTTGCTGCGCTTCGATCAGGGCAAGTGGATGGCGATCGACAACAACTCGCAGAGCGGGATGTTCGTCGACGGCCAGCGGGTGGCGGTGGTCGACATTTATGACGGCCTGACCATCAACATCGGGAAGCCCGCCGGGCCGTGGATCACCTTCGAGGTCGGCCATCACCAGGGCATCATCGGACGGCTCCCGCCGACCGAGCACATCCGGCTTGCCCCGCCCGCCGACCCGTCGTCGCGTCCCACGCCCGCGCACCGGCCGCGCGCGGCGCCAGGCCCGCCGCCGCGACGGCCGTCCACCTGGAAACCTCCGCCACCACCTCGGCCCCCATATCCGAGTGCCGACGTTCAGCGCACAACCGCGCTTCCGGTCGTTCCGCCGGTCGACCTCAGCCAACCCGAGTCCGCGTCGTCACGGTTTCCGACCAGCATGGTCAATGTTCATGGGGCAGAGTCGGAGTTCGAGCAGACGGCCGCGGGCGGCGCGTGGATCGGTCGCGCGATCGACAACGACATCGTAATCTCCGACGTGTTGGCGTCACGCCGCCACGCGTTCGTGACCCCGACCCGCCTTGGGGTGGAAATCCGCGACGCGCAGAGCATCAACGGGACCTTCGTCAACGGGATCCGGGTTGGTTCGGCGATCCTGACCGACGGCGACGTGGTCACCATCGGCAACGTCGACCTGGTATTCGCCGAAGGCGCGCTGGTACGCCGCACCGAGGCCGCGACACGCGTCGGCGGCCTGGAGGTGCATCAGGTCGACTTCAGCATCAACGGGAAAAGGCTGCTCGAGAAGGTGTCGCTGACCGCCCGACCCGGGACCCTGACCGCCATCATCGGGGGCTCCGGTACCGGCAAGACCACCCTGTCGCGGCTGATCGCCGGGTACACCAGCCCCAGCTCCGGCACGGTCACCTTCGAGGGCCACAACATCCACACCGAGTACGCGTCGTTGCGCAGCAGGATCGGGATGGTGCCCCAGGACGACGTCGTGCACCGGCAGCTGACGATCAACCAGGCACTCGGCTACGCCGCCGAGCTGCGGTTGCCGCCCGACACCAGCAAGGCCGATCGAGAGCAGGTCGTCGCCCAGGTGCTCGCCGAACTCGAGCTGACCAAGCACGCCGACACCCGCGTGGACAACCTGTCCGGCGGCCAGCGCAAGCGCGCTTCGGTGGCACTGGAACTGCTCACCGGACCGTCCCTGCTGATCCTCGACGAGCCCACCACCGGCCTGGACCCCGCGCTGGACCTACAAGTCATGACGATGCTGCGCCAACTTGCCGACGCCGGTCGGGTGGTGCTGGTGGTTACCCACTCGCTGGCCTACCTCGACGTCTGCGATCAGGTGCTGCTGATTGCGCCCGGCGGCAAGACGGCGTTCCTGGGCCCGCCCGGCCAGATCGGCGAGGCGATGGGAAGCACTAACTGGGCCCAGATTTTCGCGAAGGTAGGGGCCGACCCGGACGAGGCCAACCGCCGCTTCCTGGCCCGCAACCGTCCGCCCCCACCCCCGCAGGCGCAGCCGCCGGGCGATCTGGGCGCCCCAGCGCACACCAGCGTGCGCCGCCAGTTCTCCACGATCACCCGCCGCCAGGTTCGCCTCGTCGTCGCCGACCGTGCCTACTTCGGATTCTTGGCGGGTTTGCCGTTCATCCTCGGTGCGCTGTCGCTGACCGTTCCGGGCGACTCCGGGTTCCACATCGCCCAACCGACCAGTCAGACACCCGACGAAGCCGCCCAGATCTTGACGCTGCTGTCCATCGCGGCCGTATTCATGGGCACCGCCTTGACCATCCGCGACCTGATCGGTGAGCGTGCCATCTTCCGACGCGAACAGGCGGTCGGCCTGTCGACCTGGGCCTACCTTGGCGCCAAGCTCGCGGTGTTCAGCGTGTTCGCGATCATCCAGGCAGCGATCGCGACCGGCATTGTGCTCCTGGGCAAGGGCGCACCCACCCAGCCGGCGGTGCTGCTCGGCAATCCCAGCTTCGAACTGTTCGTCGCCGTCGCCGCGACATGTGTGGCCTCGGCGATTCTCGGGTTGATCCTGTCGTCGATCGCGCGCTCCAACGAGCAGATCATGCCGCTGCTGGTGGTGTCGCTGATGCTGCAGCTGGTGCTGGCCGGGGGGCTGATCCCGGTGACCGACCGGATCGTGCTCGATCAGTTGTCCTGGGCGGTACCCGCGCGATGGGGTTATGCGGCGTCGGCCGCTACGGTCAACCTGCGGGAGCTGGTGCCCGCTTCGCTCAGTCCCGAGGACAGCCACTGGACACACTCGCGCAACGCGTGGGTGTTCGACATGGCGATGCTCGCCGCGCTGTCGGTGGGCTACTCCGCCATCGTTTGGTGGCGCATCCGGCTCAAGCGCTGAACGGTTAGGCCTCCAGGCCCCCCGCCAAGCACAGCCCGTGCGCCACCGCAAACCCCAACGCTTGGCTGACGTCGACCCGCGCACCCGCCAACGATGCGGTCCGCCACAGCGCCGCGTCCACGGTCGCGCCCCGCAGATCGGCGTCATCCAGCCGGGCGCCGGTGGTCCGCGCACCACTGAGGTCGGCGCCGCGCAGCACGCACTTGCGCAAGTCGGTCTCCACCAGGCTGGTCTCGCGCAGCCGGCAGCCGGTCAAGTCGACACCACGCAGGTCATTGCCGCCGAGCGCGGCGAGTGTGAAATCCACCTCGTCGAATTTCACCGGCCGCAGTCGACAATTCACGAATACCGAGCCCAGCATGCTGCATTGCTGAAATGTGCTGTGCCACAGTATTGTCCGTTCGAATGTGCAATTGCGAAACGCCGATCCGCGGTGTTCGGACTCGGTCAGGTTGACGCCGCTGAAATCACATTCGCTGAACACCGCCCGCTCGGTCCGTAGCCGGCTCAGATCCTCGTCCCGGAAGTCTCGGCCGGTGAATTCGCAATCAACCCACTGCTGCAACGGTGTTCAGCCGCCCGCCGGTGACAGGGTGGAAAGCGCGTATTCGCTCACCGCGATCAGCGCATCGGTCGCCGACCGACGATCGCGGGCATCGACATTGATCACCGGAATGCGCGCGGGCAGCGTCAACGCTTTACGCACCTCGCTGGCCGGATACCTTGGCGCGCCGTCGAATTCGTTGACTGCAATCAGGAACGGCAGGCTGCGGTGCTCGAAGAAGTCGACCGCCGCGAAGCTGTCCTGCAGGCGCCGGCAGTCGACCAGGACGATCGCGCCGATGGCCCCACGCACCAGGTCGTCCCACATGAACCAGAACCGGCGCTGGCCCGGGGTTCCGAAAAGGTAGAGCACCAGGTCCTCGCCCAGGGTGATGCGGCCGAAGTCCATCGCGACCGTGGTGCTCCGCTTGTCGGGAGTGGCCTCGAGCATGTCGACACCGGCGGAGGCATCGGTGACCATCGCTTCGGTGCGCAGCGGCATGATCTCCGAAACGGCGCCGACGAAGGTGGTCTTGCCGGCACCAAAGCCGCCCGCTATGACGATCTTCGTCGACGCGGTGGAGTGCGCCGCAGAATGGGCTTCAGAGTGCTTGGAGGCCACGGAGGGTCCTTCCTATCAGCTCGTGGCGCTCATCGCGGGTCGACCGGTCGGTCAAGGTCGCATGCACCCGAAGGTAACCGGACCTGACCAGATCGCCGACCAGGACGCGTGCCACACCCACCGGCAAATCCAGCCGGGCCGAGATTTCCGCGACCGACGGACTCGAGACATTGCCGGCGCACAATCGGAGGATCCTGCCTCGCATGTCATGGGCCGGCCAGCCGCGAGCCGGCCCCGCCCGCAGGGTCTGCACCGGCGCTTCCAGCGGGAGGTCGACGTCGGTACCGGTGCGTCCGGCCGTCCAGGTGTACGGGCGGACCAGGCTCACCTCGGACGCCGACTCATCCGGGGGCCGGTGGCTAGCGCCGGGATGACTGGACAACGCCGCCCACCCGCTCGACAAGGACGGCCATCTCATAACCGATCTGGCCGATATCGCATCCGGTCACGGCCAGCGCCGCGAGATGTGACCCGTCACCAACCTGCATCAACAGCAGGAAGCCGTGTTGCATCTCGACCACCGACTGCAGCACCTGCCCACCCTCGAACAGTTGCGCGGCGCCGGTGGCGAGGCTGGCCAGCCCGGAAGCCACCGCGGCCAGCTGATCGGCGCGTTCGCGCGGCAGATGTTCGCTGGCCGCGACCGGGAGCCCGTCGACCGACACCAGCAACGCGTGGGCCACCCCGGGAACCTCGCGGGCAAACTTCGACACCAGCCAGTCAAGCGGGCTGTCCGACGAATAGGCGTTCATTCCTGATTGGGTCCCTGACTACTCTCGCGGGCATGTGACCGTCCGGTCCGCACGCCGCCGAAATGACTGCTCATGGAGGCGCGCACCGCATCGGGGTCGCGCATCGCAGCGGCGTGCCGCGATTGCCGGCCGGGATGAAGTCCGCCGTTCGATGTTATGGCACCACCCTGATGCTGCTGGTCGAGCGCCCGATCAGGCACCGCGGCCCCCGGCACCAACCGGGCTCCGGGTTCGCGCACCGGCAGGCCGTGGTCGGTGCGCGACTCGACGGGCCTGTCCTCGGCTTCGGCGGCCGCCGACCAGCCGCGGTCCCACACCGACTTCCAATCCAGATCGGGACTGTGGGCCAGCTCATGCGGGTCACCCACCGCCTCGGAGAGCATCCGCTGGTAGATCACATCGTCGTCGACCGGGCCTTTGGCGGTCGAGGAACGCCGCGCAAAAAACGCCGAGGTGTCCGATGCGGCCTTTCCCGGCGCGGGTTGCTGCGCCGGTTGGGGATCTGGAGCTGGCGGTCGTTTGGGCTCGTGCTGAAATCCGTTCTCCCACCAGGGTGTCTTCAGCTCGCGGCGCGGACGCCGCAGCTGCTGGGTCGGCTGGGCGGGAAGGTCGGTGATGCCGCTGGACCCCGGGGTGCGGCGCGGTAGCAACGTGACCGGCGGTAGCGGCGCCACGGCGGCGGGAACGGCAGCCTCCGGCGACTCGGCCGCCGCTGGTACGGCGCTCGGCGGCCTGATCGCAAACGCCTGCGGTTTGGGCGGCTGCGCGCGGGCCGTCCCCTCGAGCACGGCCAGCGGTAGGTAGACCTCGGCGGTTGTGCCGGTGCGCTGTTCACCGGCTACCGGAGCGCGCAGCCCGACTCGGATGCCGTGTCGGCCGGCCAGCCGGCCGACCACGAAGAGACCCATGTGCCGGGCGCTATCCGGGGTGACCTCACCACCGGCCCGCAACCGCATATTGGCCATCCGCCGATCGGCGTCGGTCATACCCAGGCCGGAGTCCGAGATCCGCAGCAGAAGACTGCCTTCGCTGCCGATTGCGGCGGCAACCCGAACCGGTGTGGTCGGCGGCGAGTAGCGCAGCGCGTTGTCGATCAACTCGGCGAGCAGATGGATGACGCCACCAGCCGCCGCGCCGACGACCGCACACTCGGGCAGCCTCGCGATCTCGACACGACGATAATCCTCGACCTCTGACACGGCGGCGTTGATCACGGTCGACAGCGGCACCGGCTCGCGGTGGTCACGCGTAATCTGCGCGCCGGCTAGCACCAGCAGGTTGGCGCTGTTGCGGCGCAGCCGGGCGGCCAAGTGATCGAGCCGGAACAGACTGTCGAGTCGGTCGGGATCCTCCTCGGCGCGCTCCAGCTGGTCGATGAGCGACAGCTGCTGGTCTACCAGCGAACGGCTGCGCCGTGACATGGTCTCGAACATCTCGTTGACCAGCAGTCGCAACCGCGCTTCGTCGCCGGCCAGCAACAGGGCCTGGGTGTGCAGTTCGTCGACCGCATGCGCGACCTGACCGATTTCCTCGGTGGTGTACACCTCCAGCGGCTCGGCGAGCGGCTCGTCGCCGGCGCGGACCCGGGCGATCTCACCCTCGAGGTCGGTGTGCGCAACCTTGAGCGCCCCATCGCGCAGTACCCGCAGCGGCCTGACCAGGGTGCGAGCCACGAGCAGCACAACGGCGACTGCGATCGCGATGGCGGCCAACACCAGTACCGCGTCGCGGATCGCGGCGTCCCGCCGATCGGTGGCCTGGCGTTGCACCGACTTCGTCACCGACCCGGTGGCGTCCTTGATCACCTGCTCGGCAATGTCACGGGTGATCCCTAGCGAGCGCAGCAGCTCGGGGTTGTCGACCAGTGCAATGGCCGGATCGGACATGATCGCCATTCGGGTCACCATTTGCTGCTGCAGGTTCTTGAGGTCCGGCGAGCCGACCCCGAGCACCTCGCTCATTCCGAACAGGGTCGACGGTTCGGTGCCGGCCAGGGTGATCATCGAGGTGCGCAGTCGCGGCTCGGGAAGGTCGGCGCCACGGGTCACCAAGATCTCCTGCAATGTCATCTGCCCGCGGATGCCGACGGCTCGGCTCAGACCCTGCACCTGGGCCCGGATTTGCTCGCTATCAACCTGCACCGACGCGTCAATGACGTTCTCGGCCGTCAACAACAGCGGCGCATAGGTAGTGATCCGGTCCTGCAAACCGATGCTGTTGGCCAGCACCTTGTCCAGCACCGCCTGGCCGCCGTTGAGCAGCGTGTTCACCCCCGACCGGACGTCGGGGATCACGTCGGTGTCCGCCAGCCTCGTCTGCAGCTCGTACTTGCGGGCCGTGAAGTTCTTCTTCGCACCCTCGACGTCGCGTCCGGTCGAACTCGCCAGCAAGGCGACGTCCAGCGCCGACATGTATTTCGTGATCGCGGGTAACAGGTCCGCGCGGGCAGCGACCAGCCGTAGACCGCTGGAGTTGGCCATCGCACCCTCGACCCGCAATCCTCCGAACGTCACCGCCAAAACCAGCGGCACCAACGCGATCGCAACGACTTTCCATCGAACCGGCCAGTTGCGCAGCGACCAGGCCGGCGGGCGTTTCGGACGTTCTTCAGGCGCGGCCGAGGAAGCCATGGGGGCGCCTGATGCAGCCGCCGCGACCGGGGTGGTCGGGCGGGCGAACATGGTCATGTGAATGCGGCCGTGCTGCCGGCCGCACCGCTGTTACGTAGCGCTCGGAGAACTGAGAGGCTCATAAAACTTCCTGCTATATGCCCTGCCGTCCGCCCCGGCCAGCCGGGCGCGGACGTAAACAGCTGGCAATCCGACGAGTATGCCAGCACGCGGCCGAGGTCTCCACCATTGTTCCTGAGCTTGGAGTGTCCGGCGGAGCCGGCTTACCCCGGTGCGCCAGCCGGACAACCGGGTACCGGGCGCTTTGCCATGATCGACGAATGTTCCGGCTGCTGTTCTACTCGCCGCGCATCGCTCCGAATACGGGCAACGCCATCCGGACCGCCGCCGCGACGGGCTGCGAACTGCATCTGGTCGAGCCGCTGGGTTTCGACCTGTCTGAACCCAAGCTCCGGCGGGCCGGACTGGACTACCACGACCTGGCCTCGGTCACCGTCCACACGTCGCTCGCGGCCGCCTGGGATGCACTGTCGCCGGTGCGGGTGTTCGCGTTCACCGCGCAGGCGGTGACACGATTCACCGACGTCAGCTACCGGGCCGGCGACGTGCTGATGTTCGGGCCCGAACCCACCGGGCTGGACACGGTGACCCTGACCGACCCGCACATCACCGGCCAGGTGCGCATTCCCATGCTGGCTGGCCGGCGATCATTGAACCTGTCCAATGCCGCAGCGGTTGCCGTGTACGAGGCCTGGCGACAGCACGGCTATCACGGGGCCGGCTGAAGTCCGAAACCACCCCTGCCAGGAATACCTGGTGTAAAACCCCAGATCTCGTGGCCGGCATTGGGATACATTCCCAATGCCGGAATCACTCGCGGTCTGCGCTGGCCACTGGAGGATGAATAGCGATGAAACTCCGGCAATGGCGGCGGCACCGGCGGTAGTGGCGGCACCCACGGCGCCCCCGGCAGCGACGGCAACCCGGGCTGATCCCGGGTCGACTGCCAGCTACCAGCTGTTCCAGTGCGTGAGGCTCTCGGCGGGCAGCCGCTTGGCCGGCCGGAAGTCGGTGCCCTTGGTGTAGGCAATCGGAAACAGCCCGCCCTGGCTGTATTCGTCGTAGGGAATGCCGAGCACCTCGGCCGCCCGCTGCTCACCGTCGTCGAGCAGATGTAACGTCGTCCAGCAGGAACCCAGCCCGCGGGAGCGCAGCGCCAGGCAGAAGCTCCAGACCGCCGGGAACAGCGAAGCCCAGAACGACACACCGCCCAACGGCGACTTGTCTTCCCGGCCATAGAGGCACGGGATCATCAGGACGGGCGCCTCGTGCATGTGCTCGGCGAGATAGGTCGCCGAATCACGCACCAGCCCCATGCGCTCGCCACGGCTGTCGCCCTCGGGGTATTCGGGTGCGGGCAGGCTGAGGTAGCCGCGGGCGTTGGCCAGGTAGATATCGGCGATCGCCTTCTTCTTCCCGGCGTCCTCGACGAACACCCACTGCCAGCCCTGCGAGTTGGACCCGGTGGGCGCCTGCAGCGCCAGTTCGAGGCATTCCATCAGTAAGTCGCGCGACACCGGCTTGTCGAAGTCGAGGCGTTTGCGGACCGATCGGGTGGTGCGCAGGACTTCGTCGACGGACAGATTGAGGGTCATGTGGCGCAGACTACCGTTACCTCATGAGCGTCGAACTGACCCAAGAAGTTTCCAGCAGGCTCAGATCGGACCGCTACGGGTGGCTGACGACCGTCGCCAAATCGGGGCAGCCGGTTCCGCGACTGATCTGGTTCTATTTCGACGGCAGCGATCTAACGGTGTACACCATGCCGCGCGCCGCCAAGGTCGCTCACATCTTGGCCCACCCGCAGGTCAGCCTGAACCTGGACTCGGATGGCAATGGCGGAGGGATCGTCGTGGTCGGCGGGGCAGCTGCCGTCGACGCCACCGATGTCGACTGCCGGCAGGACGAACCGTACTGGGTCAAGTACCGCGAGGATGCCGCGAAGTTCGGTCTGACCGAGGCCATAGCGACGTACAGCACCCGGCTGAAGATCACCTTGAATCGGGTGTGGACGACGCCGAGTGGTTGACATGAGACGCCTGCTCGCCGAAGGTGCGTCTACTGCGAAGTTTTGGCGAAAATTTCGCACCTAGTTCACACTCGGCGCGGGGTGGCTAGCGGAAGTCGCGCGACCGGGAGCCGATCAGGGCGATGCGGCCCATCCGCTCGGCCACCACGGTGATCGCGCCGCTGGCGTTTTGGACCTGGCCGCGAATCAGCAGCGCCGGTGCCGTATGCGCCAGCTTGCGATGGCGCGCCCACACTCCCGGCGTGCAGAGCACGTTCACCATCCCGGTTTCGTCCTCGAGGTTGATGAACGTCACCCCTTGGGCCGTCGCGGGTCGCTGCCGATGGGTCACCGCGCCGGCGATCAGCACGCGGTCACCGTCGGGCACCGATCCCAGGGCGTCGGCGGGCAGCACCCCCATCGCGTCCAGGTCTGGCCGCAGGAACTGCGTCGGATAACTGTCCGGGGAGATGCCGGTGGCCCACACGTCGGCGGCGGCCAGTTCCAGCTCACTCATTCCCGGCAACGCCGGGATATGCGACGACGAGCCCACCCCAGGCAACCGGTCCGGCCGTTGAGTGGCCGCGGCCCCGGCCGCCCACAGCGCCTCCCGACGGGACATCCCAAAGCAGCCCAGCGCCCCGGCCGTCGCCAGCGCTTCGGTCTGCGGCACGGAAAGCTGCACCCGGGACGTCAGGTCAAGCAGAGAGGCGAACGGGCCGTTGACTTTTCGCTCCTCGACCAACGTTTCGGCGAGATCGTCGCCGATATAGCGAACGGCACCCAGACCGAGTCGGACCTCGGTTCCCGCGTTTTCGAGAGTGGCATGCGCCAGGCTGGTCGCAACGCACGGGCCGTGCACCACCACACCGTGCCGGCGCGCATCGGCCACCAACGACTGTGGTGAATAGAAGCCCATCGGCTGTGCGCGCAGCAGCGCGGCGCAGAAGGCCGCCGGGTGGTGCAGCTTGAACCACGACGAGTAGAACACCAGTGACGCGAAACTCAGCGCGTGACTCTCGGGGAAGCCGAAATTGGCGAATGCCTCCAGCTTTTCGTAGATTCGGTCGATCACCTCGTCGGGGGCGCCGTGTAGCGTACGCATGCCATCGTAGAACCGGCCGCGCAGCCGGCGCATGCGTTCGGTCGAACGCTTGGACCCCATGGCGCGCCGCAGCTGGTCCGCCTCGGCGGCGGAGAAACCCGCGCAGTCGACCGCCAGTTGCATCAGCTGTTCCTGAAAGAGCGGCACGCCCAGTGTCTTTCGCAATGCCGACGCCATGGACGGGTGATCGTAGACGACCGGGTCGATGCCGTTCCGTCGCCGGATGTAGGGGTGCACCGAACCGCCCTGAATGGGCCCGGGACGGATCAGCGCGACCTCCACCACCAGGTCGTAGAACACCCGTGGCCGCAGGCGCGGCAAGGTGGCCATCTGCGCTCGCGACTCCACCTGGAACACACCGACCGAATCGGCGCGGGCCAACATCTCGTACACCGCCGGCTCGGAGAGGTCCAACCTGGCCAGGTCCACCCCGATACCTTTGTGTTCGGCCACCAGATCTCTCGCGTAATGCAGCGCCGAAAGCATACCCAGCCCGAGCAGGTCGAATTTCACCAAACCGATTGCCGCACAGTCGTCTTTGTCCCACTGCAGAACGCTGCGATTCTCCATGCGCGCCCACTCCACCGGGCACACATCTGCGATCGGGCGGTCACAGATCACCATACCGCCGGAGTGAATACCCATGTGCCGAGGTAGGTTCCGAATCTGGTTTGCCAGATCGACTACCTGCTCGGGGATGCCCTCGACATCTTCGGCCTGCCCGTTCCAGTGGCCGATCTGCTTACTCCACGCGTCCTGCTGCCCCTGCGAGAAGCCCAGGGCGCGGGCCATGTCGCGCACCGCGCTGCGCCCCCGGTAGGTGATGACATTGGCTACCTGGGCGGCATAGTCCCGGCCGTATTTGTCGTAGACGTACTGGATGACCTTTTCGCGCTGATCCGACTCGATGTCGATGTCTATGTCGGGTGGCCCATCGCGGGCGGGCGATAGGAAACGCTCGAACAACAGCTCGTTGGCCACCGGATCGACAGCGGTGACACCGAGGGAATAACAGACCGCGGAATTGGCCGCCGATCCCCTGCCCTGACACAAGATGTCGTTCTCCCGGCAAAACCGGGTGATGTCGTGCACCACCAAGAAGTAGCCCGGAAACCTCAGTTGTGCAATGACTTTCAGCTCGTACTCGATCTGGCAATACGCCCGTGACGCGCCCTTGACCGCCCCGTAGCGATCACCAGCACCGGCCATGACCAACTGTCGCAACCAGCTGTCCTCGGTGTGCCCGTCGGGCACATCGAACGGCGGCAGCTGCGGCGCGATGAGCGCCAACCCGAACGCACACTGCTCGCCGAGTTCGGCGGCGGTGGTCACCACTTCGGGACACCAAGCGAACAGCCGGGCCATCTCCTCGCCGGACCGCAGGTGCGAGCCGCCCAGCGGAGCCAGCCACCCGGCGGCGGCATCCAGGGACTGCCGGGCCCGGATCGCGCCCATCGCCATCGCCAGCCGGCGCCGCGACGGATGAGCAAAATGCGCTCCAGTGGTGGCGACGACGCCGACTCCGAAGCGCGGCGCGAGGGCGGCCAGCACCGCGTTGTGTTCGTCGTCGGGCGGATAGCCATGCTGGGTCAGCTCGATGCTGACCCGGGCGGCCGTGAACCGGTCCACCAGATCGGCCAGCGCCCGTTCCGCCGCATCCGGGCCACCAACGGCAAGCGCCTGGCGCACATGACCTTTCCGACATCCTGTCAGAATGTGCCAGTGCCCGCCGGCCGCCTCGGTCAGCGCGTCGAAGTCGTAGCGCGGCTTGCCCTTCTCGCCGCCGGCCAGGTGCGCCGCGGCCAGTTGCCGCGACAACCGCCGGTAACCTTCCGGGCCGCGGGCCAGCACCAGCAGGTGCGGGCCGGGCGGATCCGGCTGTTCGGTGCGGGCCTGCGATCCCAGTGACAGCTCGGCGCCGAACACCGTACGCACGTCGAGTTCCGCGGCGGCTTCGGCGAACCGCACCGCCCCGTACAGGCCGTCGTGGTCGGTCAGCGCGAGGGCGCGCAGATCCAGCCGGGCGGCCTCCTCGACCAACTCCTCCGGCGTGCTGGCACCGTCGAGGAAGCTGTACGCCGAATGGGCATGCAGCTCGGCATACGCGACGGACGATCCGAGCTTCCGGGCCGCTCCCGGTTTTGGGTCAAGCGGCTGGTAGCCCCCACGCTTGCGGGACCGGGGCACGTCCCCATCCGCATCGGACGCCGGCGCACCGGCATGTCGCGGCTTCCCGTCCAGCACCCGCTCCATTTCCGCCCAGCTCGGCGGCCCATTGTGCCAACCCACATCCGCCAGTGTATCGAACATATGTTCGAGACACTGGCGGATTAATGGAACGGGTTTCGTACGGCTCGGAAACGGCCCGCGAACAGTTTGCGAACGGCGCCGCCAAGCAGCACATCGCCGCTGTTAAACATATCTTTAACTGAAAAACACGTTCTTAACTTTGCAGGCCTATCGCCGCTGGGGCTCGCGACGGATACTGGTACGTATTCCAAAACGACGGTGGGGACTTGTCATGGCACAACTGACGACGCTGGATGCGGGTTTTCTCAAGGCCCGGGATCCGGAGCGGCACCCGAGCCTGGCGGTCGGCGCGGTTGCCGTCGTCAACGGTGCCGCCCCCAACTACGAACGGATCAAAACCGTTCTTGCAGAACGGATTAAGTCGATACCACGGTGTGCCCAAGTGCTGCGGACGGAGTGGATCGACCATCCGGGATTCGACATCGCCCAGCACGTCCGACGGGTGGCGCTTCCCCGTCCTGGCGACGAAACCGAGCTGTTCCGGGCCATCGCCCACGCCCTGGAACGTCCCCTCGACCTGGACCGCCCGCTGTGGGAGTGCTGGATCATCGAGGGCCTGAAAGGCAATCGGTGGGCGATCTTGATGAAGATCCACCACTGCATGGCCGAAGGCATGTCGGCGGCCCACCTCCTCACCAGGCTCTGCGACGACGCCGACAGCAATACCTTCGTCAACAATATTGGTATCGAACAAATTTCGTCGGATATCGACGCGCGCAACTGGGCCGACATGCTGTGGCGGAATTCTGTCAGCATCACTGGCGCCGTCTGCAAGGCCGCAGCGCGCGCCGTCAGCTGGTCTGCGGCCTGGACGTCGCCGGCCGGCCCGCTCACCGCGAGGCGGCGGTACCAGACGGTGCGCGTTCCCCGCGCCGCCGTCGACAGCGTGTGCCAAAAGTTCGGGGTGAGCGCCAACGACGTCGCACTCGCAGCAATCACCGAGGGCTTCCGAACGGTTCTGCTGCACCGCGGTCAGCAACCACGCGCGGACTCACTGCGCACCCTGGAGAAAACCGATGACAGCTCGGCCATGCTGCCGTACCTCCCAGTCGACGACGACGACCCGGTTCAGCGGCTGCGCACCGTGCACAACCGGGTGAACCGGACCACGCCGAGCGACCGTCGCCAAGCCACCAGTCTCGCTGGGTACGTACCGTTTACGTTGTGCGCCAAAGTGATTCACGCGCTAGCTCGGCTACCGCAACAGGGCGTCGTAACCCTGGCGACCAGCGCACCCGGTCCTCGCCACCAGTTACGGCTGATGGGCCAACGGATGGACCAGGTGTTGCCCATCCCGCCGACCGCGCTGCAGCTAAGCACCGGGGTCGCCGTACTCAGCTATGGCGATGAGCTGGTGTTCGGCATCACCGCCGACTACGAGGCCGCATCCGAAATGCAGCAGTTGGTCAGCGGCATCGAACTGGGTATGGCGCGTCTGGTGGCCCTCAGCCACGACTCCGTGCTGCTGTTCACCAAGGATCGTCGCAAGCGTTCATCCCGCGCACTGCCCAGCGCCACGCAACGCGGGCGGGCCGCTGCGCTGCCCGCCCGCGCACGTCACTGACTCAATCTCAGCGCCGTTGACCCCCGTGAGAGGGTGGGTCAATGCCGGTCACCATCGACCCGCGCCGCCATGACGCGGCCCTGTTCGACACCGCGTTGGACTCCACCCCGGCACTGGCCCGGCAACTGCAGGAAGTCGGTGTGGGCACCGGCGTCTTCTCGTCGAGCGGCAACTGCCGGGACGGGCTGATCGACGCGGCCGACCGCCTGGCGGTGCGGCCGGGCCGGTGCGTGGTCGTCGCGGCTGACCCGGCGGGCGTCACGGCCGCGCGCGACAGCGGATTTGCACTGATCATCGGTGTCGATCGCACCGGACACCGGGATGTATTGCGTCGCGACGGCGCCGATACGGTGGTCACCGACCTGAGCGAGGTCGCTGTGCGCACCGGGGACCGGCGCATGTCGCAGCTTCCCGACGCACTTCAGGCCCTCGGCCTGGCCGACGGCCTCACCGCCCGCCAGCCCGCGGTGTTCTTCGACTTCGACGGCACGCTGTCCGACATCGTCGACGATCCCGACTCGGCCAAACCCGCCGCCGGCGCAGCCGAGGCTCTGCAGCGGTTGGCCGGGCAGTGTCCGGTGGCGGTGCTCAGCGGCCGCGACCTCGCCGACGTGACCGAGCGGGTGGGTCTGTCCGGAATCTGGTACGCCGGCAGCCATGGTTTTGAGCTGACCGCACCCGATGGAACACACCATCAGAACGACGCCGCCGCGGCGGCCATACCGGTGCTGGAGCTGGCGGCCGCGGCCCTGTGCGACCAACTCGGGTCAATTCCCGGTGTTGTGGTCGAACACAAGCGGTTTGGTGTCGCCGTGCACTACCGCAACGCGGCGCGTAACCGCGTCGGCGAGGTGGCCGCGGCGGTACGCGCGGCGGGGCAGCGCCGTGCGCTGCGGGTGACGACCGGCCGCGAAGTCATCGAGCTGCGCCCAGATGTCGACTGGGACAAGGGAAAAACCCTGCGCTGGGTGATCGACCATCTGCAGCGCGCGGGCTCCCAAGTCAGCTCCGGGCCCCTGGTCCCGATCTATCTCGGCGACGACATCACCGACGAGGACGCGTTCGACGCGGTACACCACGACGGTATTCCGATCGTGGTGCGCCACACCGAGGACGGTGACCGTGCCACCGCCGCACTGTTCGCGCTGGACAGCCCCGTACGGGTCGCCGAGTTCACCGATCGGCTGGCACGTCAGCTCGGCGGCTAAGCCGCCACGTATTCCACCGCGCCATCGTCGAGCACCACCCGAGCCTCAGCGCCGTCGGCGCCGGCAACCTCGGTGCGATACACCGCCCGGCCCGGCCCGGTTCGCCAGATCAGCGTGGACAACGTCTCGCCGGGAAACACCGGCTTGGTGAACCGGGCGTCGATCGAGGTGATATTGGCGGCAACGCCGCCGCCGAGTTCGGCGACCAGCGCCCGGCCCGCCACGCCGTAGGTGCACAGCCCGTGCAGGATTGGCTTGGGGAATCCGGCCAGCTCCTTGGCGAACCACGGGTCGCTGTGCAGCGGGTTGCGGTCGCCGGAGAGCCGGTAGAGCAGCGCTTGATCCTCACGGGTGGGCAGATCCACTCGGGCATCCGGCTCGCGATCCGGAAATTCCGGCGCGGCCGGCCGCTCCCCCTGCACGCCCCCGAAGCCACCCTCACCCCGAATGACCAGCGTGGTGAGCGTCTCGGCGATCAGCGACCCCGATTCCGGGTCGGTGCCGCGGCCACGCAGCATGATGATCGCGTTTTTGCCCTCGCCCTTGTCCTGGATGTCGGCGACCTGCGACACCACCGACAGCTTTCCCGCCGCTGGCAGCGGTGCGTGCAGCCGCACGGTCTGAGAGCCATGCAGGAGCATCGCCCAGTTGAACTTTCCGACCTTGCCGGCCGCTCCGAACGCGGGGCAGCAAATCACCGCGTAGGTCGGTAGCACCTGCTGGTCGACGCCGTGGCTGTTCTCCGTGGTGAACGCCAGGTCCCCGGTGCCCGCGCCGACACCGAGCGCGTAGAGCAGCGTCTCCCGGTCGGTCCATTCGAACAACATCGGCTCGGTCGCCGCCCCGATGGAGTTCGGGTCAATCGCCATGCCGGTCTCCTCTCGATTCCAAAATCAAGCCGTTTCCGCACTCAACCATCGCAAACCCTTCACACCGAGGCCGTCGGCAGGGCAGGCTATCGCCATGCCCAAGCTGTCCTGGAAAGCCGCCAAGGTCTTAGCCGTGCTCGTCGCGACGGTGGTCGTCGGCGCTTGCGGAGGAACACCGCAGCCACGCAGCATCACTTTGACCTTCATCCGAAACGCGCAATCCCAGGCCAACGCCGACGGGATCATCGATACCGACCTGCCCGGTTCCGACCTCAGCGCCGACGGCAAGACGGAGGCGCAGCAGGTCGCCCACCAGGTTTCCCGCAAGGACGTCGACAGCATCTATACCTCCCCCATGGCCGCAGCCCAGCAGACCGCCGGGCCGTTGGCGGGCGAACTGGGCAAGCAAGTCGAGATTCTTCCTGGCCTGCAAGCAATCAGCGCCGGCTGGTTCAACGGCAAACCCGAATCGATGGCCGACAGGACCTACATGCTGGCACCCGCAGACTGGCTCAACGGCGATGTCCGGAACAGCATCCCGGGGTCGATCAGCGGCACCGAGTTCAATTCCCAGTTCGGCGCCGCCGTCCGCAGGATCTATGACAGCGGCCACAACAAGCCGGTCGTGTTCTCGCAGGGGGTCGCGATCATGATCTGGACGCTGATGAACGCGAAGAATTCCAGGGGTAACCTGCTGACCACCCATCCACTGCCGAACATCGGCCGCGTCGTCATCACCGGCAACCCGATAACCGGCTGGAGGCTGGTGGAGTGGGACGGTATCCGCAACTTCGGCTGATCGCTGCGGTTGACGGGCGCGACTGCCCGCCACCACCATGGGCGGCATGCAGTATCTCGTTACCGGCGGTACGGGGTTAATTGCGCGTCGTGTCGTAGCACGCCTCCTGGATACCCGACCCGACGCCGAAGTGTGGGTCCTGGTTCGCCGCCCGTCACTGGGCCGCTTCGAACGCCTCGCCGCCGGGTGGGGGGAACGGGTAAAACCTCTCGTCGGCGACCTTCCGAAGCTCAGCTTGACCGAGCAGAGCCTCGCCGAGCTAGGTCGGGTAGACCATCTGGTGCACTGTGCGGCGATCTACGAGGGCACCGAGGGCAAGGCCCAGCAGCGCGCCACCAACGTTGACGGCACCCGCACCGCTGTCGAGCTGGCACGGCGGCTGGACGCGACGCTGCACCACGTGTCATCGATCGCCGTGGCCGGCGATTTCGCCGGCGAATACACAGAGGCCGACTTCGACGTCGGCCAGCAACTGCCAACTCCGTACCATCAGACAAAATTCGAAGCGGAGCTGCTGGTGCGCTCCACACCCGGACTGCGGTACCGCATCTACCGCCCCGGTGTGGTGGTGGGCGATTCGCGTACCGGCGAGACGG
This sequence comes from Mycobacterium decipiens, assembly GCF_963853665.1. Lineage (NCBI taxonomy): Bacteria > Bacillati > Actinomycetota > Actinomycetes > Mycobacteriales > Mycobacteriaceae > Mycobacterium > Mycobacterium decipiens. Next base: position 1,116,246 of record NZ_OY970459.1, on the reverse strand, counting down.
ATTGCGTTGGCGAGCCGTACTACTTTTTCGCGGCATTGGCGAAGCTGGCCGTTCTGCCGTCGTTCACCCCGATCCTGCTGCCCGACGTCGGGCGCACCAACATCGTCCCGGTCAACTACGTCGCCGACGCGCTGGTGGCACTGATGCACGCCGAAGGCCTGCACGGGCGGACGTTTCATTTGACCGCGCCGAAAGCCATCGGCTTGCGCGGAATCTACCGGGGGATCGCCGACGCGGCCGGACTGCCCCCGCTGCGCGGGTCGCTGCCCCGCTCGGTGGCCACGCCGGTGCGGAAGGTGACCGGACGCGCCAAAGTGGTGCGCAACATGGCGGCCACCCAACTGGGAATTCCCGCCGAGGTTTTCGACGTCGTCGATCTGGCGCCCGCCTTCCTCTCTGACGAAACACGCAAAGCGTTGCAGGGTACCGGCATTGGAGTGCCCGAGTTCGCGACGTATGCGCCCAAGCTGTGGCGGTACTGGGCCGAGCACCTCGACCCCGACCGTGCCCGTCGCAACGATCCGCTGGTGGGCCGGCACGTCATTGTCACCGGCGCGTCCAGCGGGATCGGCCGGGCGTCGGCGATCGCGGTCGCCGAGCGCGGTGGATGCGTGTTCGCGCTGGCCCGTAACGGCCACGCGCTGGACAAGCTGGTCGCCGAGATCCGGGCGAACGGCGGCCAGGCCCACGCGTTCAGCTGTGACGTCACCGATTCCACCTCGGTGGAACACACCGTCAAAGACATCCTGGGCCGCTTCGACCATGTCGACTACTTGGTGAACAACGCCGGCCGCTCGATACGCCGCTCGGTGGTCAACTCCACCGACCGATTGCACGACTACGAACGGGTGATGGCGGTCAACTACTTCGGCGCGGTACGGATGGTTCTGGCCCTGCTGCCGCACTGGCGTGAGCGCCGGTTCGGTCACGTCGTCAACGTTTCCAGCGCCGGGGTGCAGGCCCGCAATCCCAAGTACAGCTCGTATCTACCCAGCAAAGCCGCGCTGGACGCGTTCGCCGACGTGGTCGCATCCGAGACGCTATCCGACCACATCACGTTCACCAACATCCATATGCCACTGGTGGCCACACCGATGATCGTGCCGTCCCGACGGCTCAACCCGGTGCCGGCGATCAGCGCCGAGCACGCGGCGGCGATGGTGGTACGTGGGCTCGTCGAGAAGCCGGCACGCATCGACACCCCACTGGGCACGCTCGCCGAGGTCGGCAATTACTTGGCGCCCAGGCTGGCGCGGCGATTTCTGCATCAGCTGTATCTGGGCTACCCTGATTCTGCTGCGGCGCAGGGAATTTCGCTCCCGCCAGCGGACCACACGCGGATTCCCCGCCAGCCCAAGCGCGCGGCCCGCGTGCGGTTTCCCCGACCGGTCAAACGGCTCGTCCGGTTGGTACCCGGAGTGCACTGGTAGTTCGGTAATCACTTCTCGCAGGTGAATTGATTGACGTCGATGTATCCGATGCGGAACATCGCGGCGCAGCCGGTCAGGTACTTCATGTACCGCTCGTAGACCTCCTCGGATTGCAGCGCGATGGCCTGGTCCCGGTGGGCTTGCAGCGCGGCAGCCCAGATGTCAAGGGTTTTCGCATAGTGCGGCTGCAATGACTGAACACGGGTCACGGTGAAGCCAGTTGCGGTGGCACGCTCTTGGACCATCGGTATCGAGGGCAGCCGGCCGCCCGGAAAGATCTCGGTGACAATGAATTTGAGGAATCGGGCGAAGGTAAACGACATGGGCAAGCCACGTTCGTGTATTTCCTTCGGGTGCAGCCCGGTGATGGTGTGCAGCAGCATGATCCCGTCATCCGGCATGAGGCGGTGCGCCAGCCTGAAGAAGGCGTCGTAGCGTTCATGGCCGAAATGTTCGAAGGCGCCGATGCTGACGATCCGGTCCACCGGCTCATCGAATTGTTCCCAGCCTTGCAGTAAAACCCGCTTGGAGCGTGGACTTTCGGACTTCTCGATCAGTTGCCCGACGTGACCGGCTTGGTTCTTGCTCAGCGTGAGACCGACGACGTTGACGTCGTAGGTTTCCACCGCACGCATCATGGTGGCACCCCAGCCGCAGCCGACGTCGAGCAATGTCATGCCTGGTCGCAAACCGAGTTTGCCCAGCGCGAGATCGATCTTGGCGATCTGCGCCTCTTCCAGGGTCATGTCGTCGCGCTCGAAGTACGCACAGCTATATGTCTGGGTCGGGTCGAGAAACAGTCGGAAGAAGTCGTCGGACAGGTCGTAGTGCGCTTGCACGTCCTCGAAGTGCGGCGTTAAGTCATCGGCCATTGGGACAGCCTAGTCATCAAACGGGTGTATCGTGACCGCGGTGAACGTCGTCTTCGCCGATGTCGATACCGGCATCGATGACGCGATGGCGTTGATCTTTCTGCTGGCCAGCCCCGACGCCAACGTGGTCGGCATCGCATCGACCGGCGGAAATATCGCGGTGGACCAGGTGTGCGCGAACAACCTCGGTTTGCTCGAATTGTGCCGGGCCACCGATATACCCGTGTCCAGAGGTGCCGACCTGCCACTGAACGGGCAAAGACCCGATCGCGGAAAAGTCCACGGCCCCAAAGGCTTGGGATACGCCGATCTGCCGCCCACCGACGGTCGGCTCACCAGCTACGATTCGGCAACGGCCTGGGTACGCGCGGCGCACGCTTTTCCCGGGAAGCTAATCGGCCTGGCAACTGGCCCGTTGACCAATCTGGCACTGGCGCTGCGTGCCGAACCCACGCTGCCGAAATTGTTGCGCCGGCTGGTGATCATGGGCGGCGCCTACGACTACCCGGGCAATACCACTGCGGTGGCGGAATGGAACATCAGCGTGGACCCGGAGGCAGCGGCTGAGGTGTTCGCGGCCTGGTCCGCCGAAGCCACCGAACCGCAACGACTTCCGATCCTGTGCGGCTTGAATCTGACCCATAAAATTGTGATGACGCCGGACATCCTGGCGAGATTGGTGGCCGCTACCGATCCGGCCTCGGGAATGCTGATGAGCCCGCGCGACGAACCCGGCACCCGTTCCATGGCATCCAACCCGTTGATTCGGGTGGTTGAGGACGCGATGCGCTTCTACTTCGAGATCCACAGTGACGACCGCGGTGGATATCTGGCGCACCTCCATGATCCATTGGCCGCAGCGGTCGCGCTGGATCCCGGACTGATTGCGACCCGGCCGGCGGCGGTGGACGTCGAGCTGACGGGGACCCTGACTCGCGGCATGACGGTGACCGAGTGGTCAGGGAACCGAGAACCCAACGCGCTGATCGGCATTGGTGTTGACCCCGAGGCATTCTTCGACCGGTTCATCGAACGGGTCGGGCCGTTCGCGCGGCGCCAGGTAGGTACCCCGCGCCGAACGTGACGTCACTGCTAGATTTTCGCGAAATTTTCGCGCTGACGTCACGCTCGGCGCGAAGTCACTCGTAAATCCCTTCGAGATACCACCGCCGCTGGCGGTAGCACAGTAGTAGCGCACGCTCGCTCTCCAGTAGTACCTGGGCGCGGGCGGTGCGGCCCGCCGCCCGATCCGGATCCCACCACCGCTCGTCGACCGGCCAAGGTCCGGCCCACCAGCGCAGCAGGTCGTCCCGACCACGGCAGATCAGTCGCGCCGGATCGGCGGAGAACATCCCGCGGCTGGTCACCCGCACCGGATTTCCTTGCGTATCAAGCAATTCCACTGGATCATCGAGCAGCACCGCCGGCGACGGATCGGGCAGCTGGCCCGGCCAGGGCTGATCCGGGTCGGCCTGCGGCGTCGGCTCGTCGCCTAGCGGGGTCAACGTAATGCGTTCGGCTGGCCCGTGACCGCCGGATAGCACGGCCACCTGCACCGCCTCCGGGCCGAGTAGGCCCTGCACCCGCAGCAGCGCCCGACGGGCCCGAAGCCGGTCCTCCTCACCCAGACCCCCCCATAACGGCAACTGCAAGGCCTCGGCGGAAACCACCTCTATCGCCTGCAGCCGCAACTGCGTCACCTCTGCTGTCGGGCGATCTTGAGTGGTCCGGTTGCTCAACCACCCATCCAGTTGCCAGCGCACCCGGTCGGCGGTGGCGTCCTCGGTCAACGGCTCGGCACACCGCCACACCCGGCTGCGCTGTTCGCCGTTGGCGGTGACGGCGTGAATGGCCAGCCGGGTACATCCCACCCCAGCGGCCATCAGCGCCTGGTGCAGCGTGGCGGCCAGCGAGCGCCCGGCGAATGCCGCGGCGTCGACCCGATCGATCGGCGGATCGCAGTACAGCACGGCGTCAAGTTCCGGCGGCGGCTCCCGCCCGGACGGACCGCGTTCCGGTTCGCCGCGGGCGAACCGGTGCGCGGCCACCGCATCAGCACCGAACCTGGACGCCACGTCGGTACGAGACAGTGCGGCGAACTGCCCGATAGTGCGAATCCCCATCCGCCACAACAGATCCGTCAGTTCTTCCCGCCCGGGACCGGACAGACTCGGCTCGGTGGCAAGCTGCCGGATCGACAACAACGATAGAAACCGCGCATCTTGCCCCGGCTCCACGACGCGGCCCGCACGCGCTGCGAAAACCGCGGTGGATAACCGGTCGGCGATCCCGATCTGACACTCCGCGCCGGCCGCGGCCACCGCGTCGATCAGCCGCTCGGCTACCTGCTGCTCGGACCCGAAGAAGCGGGCCGCCCCGCGCACCGGCAAGACCAAAAGACCAGGCCGCAGCACCTCGGCACGCGGTACCAGATCGTCGACCGCCGCAATCACCCCTTCGAAGAAGCGAGCGTCGCGGTCGGCGTCGGCGGCCGCGATGTGTAGTTGCGGACAACGGGCTGCCGCCTCCCGACGCCGAAGCCCTCGCCGTACTCCGGCCGCCCGCGCGGTCGACGAGCAGGCGATCACCCGGTTTGCCAAAGTGACCGCGACCGGGGTCGTCGCGGACTGGCCCGCGGCCGCGGCTGCGGCGACCGCGGGCCAGTCCATGCACCAGATCGCCAGCACTCGGGAACCAGCCAGGGAAGACGCCATCAAAGTCACCCCGTGCGAACCCGCCCGATCGTCCGTCCACACCCGCTGATCTGTAGTCGCACCCCACTGATCCGACCGAACCCAGGGGTGGGCACACCCCTGGGAAAAGGGGTGATCTCATAGCCGCAAACCCGGGCCTGAAGCCGCGTCGGCGCCCCTTGCCAGTCGCCGTCGGTGACCAGCAGTGTGCAACCTCTATGACGGGCACGGGCCACCACCGCCCGCGCCCGTGACCGCGTCACCCGGCGCCCACCCAGACCGAGTACCACCAGATCCATGCCGTCGATAAGCACAGCGGCCACCTCAACCGGATCGGTCCCGGGATCCGGTATCACCGCGAGTCGGCTCAGATCCGCCCCCATCTCCACAGCGGCCAGCAACCCGATATCCGGCTGGCCGACGATCGCGGCGTTGCCTCCGGTCGCCGTTACCGATGCCACCATGCTCAGCAGCAGTGACCGGGCTCCCGACAGCACCGCCACCGTTCCCCGGGGTAACAGTGCCGGCCCTGCCGGCAACATCTCCGGCAGCAGGTCCGCCGGATGAGTGGCGGCTTTTCCGGACAGCACAGCCATCTGTTGTCGTAGCGATTCGAGCCGCCGGTCGGAGGCGAAAGCCGCAGTCATCACCAGCCTCCTGGCCAACTACTTTCGAAAGTATGTTCGAATCGAGTAAACACCCGCCTCCCAACCCCGTCAAGCCACCCGGCAAGCGGCGTGAGACGCTGCCTTGTGCAGTCGCGCAAAACCGTGTCGGCGCTGGCGGCTGTCCTGCTGTTATGGGGAACTGCGACCGCCCCACCGGCCAACGGCGGCGGGCCGGCCTGCCGGCCGGCGGAGCTATTCGCCACCGACAACACCGCCGACGGATTAGAGCTGTTCGAGCGACAAGCCGTTGCGACGATCGCACCTACCGGCGTGATGGTGACCGGATCGACCCTGGTCGATGGGGTGTTCTGGTCGAATGAGCTACAGCAGATCAGCTACGAGCGCTCGCGTGAGTTTCATCTGTGCGTTGTCGATGAGCCCACGTTGCACACCGCCGCCGAGGAACTGCACCGCCGGTTCAACCAGGAAGTGGTGCTGACCTTCGACTACTTGCCGCGGCATGCGCCCGAAGCGGACGCGATCCTCATCACTGTGCCCGACATCGACATCGCCCGTTTTCACGATGCGTTCGCGTCTGATTCAGCTGCACACCACCGACTACTGGGCGGATCTGTCACCACCGTCGACCACACCTTGATCCTGATCGCCGGCAACGGCGATCTCGATGTCGCCCGCCGCCTTGTCGAGAAGGCCGGTGGGGACTGGACCGCAGCCACCTTTGCCTACGGCAGGCGTGAATTCGTGAACTAGCTGATCAGGGGCGCGTCGCCGGCCACCTGAGTCGTGAAAAGCCGCGGGGAAGGCTACTCCCACTCGATGGTGCCGGGCGGTTTACTAGTGATGTCCAGCACCACGCGGTTGACCTCGGCGACCTCGTTGGTGATCCGCGTCGAGATGCGTTCGAGCACCTCGTAGGGCACCCGGGTCCAGTCGGCGGTCATGGCGTCCTCACTGGACACCGGCCGCAGCACGATCGGGTGGCCGTAGGTGCGGCCGTCGCCCTGCACGCCAACGGAACGGATGTCGGCCAGCAGCACCACCGGACACTGCCAGATCTGGTTGTCCAGGCCCGCCGCGGTCAGCTCCTCGCGCGCGATCGAATCGGCGCGCCGCAGCGTGTCCAACCGCTTCGCGGTGACCTCCCCGACGATCCGGATGCCCAGGCCCGGTCCGGGAAACGGCTGGCGCGCGACGATCTCCTCCGGCAGACCCAACTCCCGCCCGACTGCACGCACCTCGTCTTTGAACAGCAGCCGCAGCGGCTCGACAAGGGTGAACTTCAGGTCGTCGGGCAGGCCGCCGACATTGTGGTGGCTTTTGATGTTCGCGGTGCCGCTGCCCCCGCCGGACTCCACCACATCCGGATACAGCGTGCCCTGCACCAGGAACTCAATAGTCTTGTTGCCCAAAACATCCCGAACGGCACCCTCGAACGCGCGGATGAACTGGCGGCCGATGATCTTGCGTTTGCCCTCCGGGGCGCTCACACCCGACAGCGCATCGAGAAAGGTCTCTGCCGCGTCGACGGTGACCAGATTGGCGCCGGTGGCGGCCACGAAATCACGTTGCACCTGGGCACGCTCGCCGGTACGCAACAACCCGTGGTCGACGAAGACACAGGTCAACCGGTCGCCGATGGCACGCTGCACCAGGGCCGCGGCCACCGCGGAATCCACGCCGCCGGACAGCCCGCAGATCGCGTGGCCGTCGCCGATCTGGGTGCGCACCTGCTCGATCAGCGCATTGGCGATGTTGGCGGGCGTCCACTGGGCGCCCAGCCCGGCGAAGTCGTGCAAAAACCGGCTGAGCACCTGCTGCCCGTGCGGGGTGTGCATCACCTCCGGGTGGTACTGCACCCCTGCCAACCTCCGATCTCGGGCCTCGAAAGCGGCCACCGGGGCGCCCGCGCTGCTGGCCACCACGTCGAATCCGTCCGGCGCGGCTGTGACCGCGTCACCGTGACTCATCCAGACCGGCTGAACCTCGGGTAAATCCGAATGTAGTTCGCCACCAAGGACTTTCAGTTCGGTCCGACCGTATTCGCGGGTGCCGGTGTGGGCGACGGTCCCACCGAGCGCGGCAGCCATGGCCTGAAACCCGTAACAGATGCCGAACACCGGCAGACCGAGGTCGAACACCGCCGGATCGAGTTGGGGAGCGCCGTCGGAGTAGACGCTGGCCGGTCCGCCGGAAAGCACGAGCGCCAGTGGCTGACGGGCCTTGATCTCTTCGATCGAGGCGGTGTGGCCGATGACCTCCGAAAAGACCCGTGCCTCCCGGATTCGGCGGGCGATCAACTGCGCATACTGGGCGCCGAAATCGACGACAAGCACTGGTCGAGCCGGTGTTCCAGGCATGTCGACGTCAGCGGGTTCGGCCACGGCCAGTCAGTCTAGTGGCTGGGGCGACACGACCGCCGGCGCTGCTCCGATCGAGGCCACGTTCAATGGCCGTGGCGCGCAAGGTGGTCGATCAGTTCCCCGCCGAACCGGCCGGCGAGGTTCGCCGCCGTCAACACACACGTTCCCCTACGGCCTTCAGGTCCGCACCCTAGGTATGCGTCAGCATCGCGGCGAGGACCCCTGACCGCCCATTTGTCAAAGATGGTTCACTTACCGGTAAGCGCCGACACTCTCGGCACAACAGCGGGCATGGTGAACTGGTAGCGCCCGAACTATCCCGGAAGTGAGGTCCCCGTGCTGGGTCTGCCAGAAAAGGTGCGTGCTTGCCTGTTCGACCTCGACGGCGTACTCACCGATACCGCGAGCCTGCATACCAAGGCCTGGACGGCCATGTTCGATGCTTATCTAGCCGAACGAGCCGAGCGCACCGGCGAGGAGTTCGTCCCCTTCGACCCTGCCGCGGACTACCAGAAGTATGTGGACGGCAAGAAGCGTGAAGACGGGGTCCGGTCGTTTCTGAGTAGCCGGGGAATCGACATACCCGACGGCTCTCCGGACGACCCGGGCGCGGCCGAGACGGTCTATGGCCTGGGCAACCGCAAGAACGAAATGTTCGGCAAGCTCCTGCACGACGACGGGGCCAGGGTGTTCGACGGGTCGCGGCGCTACCTGGAGGCGGTTTCGGCGGCGGGTCTCGGTGTGGCCGTGGTGTCTTCGAGCGCCAACACCCGCGACGTCCTGGCGACCACCGGCCTGCAGCGGTTTGTCCAGCAGCGGGTGGACGGCGTGACGCTGCGCGAGGAGCATATCGCCGGCAAGCCGGCCCCCGACTCCTTCCTGCGCGCGGCACAATTGTTGGGGGTTACCCCCGACGCGGCGGCCGTGTTCGAGGACGCCCTGTCTGGCGTGCAGGCCGGCCGTGCCGGTAACTTCGGCTTCGTGGTGGGCGTCGACCGGGTGGGCCAGGCCGAGGAACTACGCCGCTGCGGCGCCGACGTGGTAGTAACCGACCTCGCCAAGTTGCTGCCGTCATGATCAGCGAGGAAGCCTTCCCCGTCGAACCGTGGCAGGTCCGCGAGACCAAGCTCAATCTGAACCTGCTGGCCCAGTCCGAGTCCCTGTTCGCCCTATCCAACGGGCACATCGGGTTGCGCGGCAACCTCGATGAGGGCGAGCCCTACGGCCTACCGGGCACCTACTTGAACTCTTTCTACGAAATCCGTCCGCTGCCGTACGCGGAGGCCGGATACGGGTATCCGGAAGCCGGCCAGACGATCGTCGACGTCACCAACGGCAAGATCTTTCGCCTGTTGGTCGGGGACGAGCCGTTCGACGTCCGATACGGCAAATTGATATCCCACGAACGGGTTCTCGACATGCGTGCCGGGACGCTGACTCGCCGCGCGCACTGGCGCTCGCCCGCGGGCAAACAGGTCAAAGTGGTGTCCACCCGGCTGGTATCGCTGGCGCATCGCAGCGTCGCGGCGATCGAGTACGTCGTCGAGGCAGTCGAGGAATTCGTTCGCGTGACCGTGCAGTCCGAACTCGTCACCAACGAGGACCAACCACGGACCTCGGCCGATCCACGAGTGTCGGCCATCCTGGACAAACCGCTGGAGGCCGTCGACCACGAAAACACCGACCGGGGCGCACTTCTCATGCACCGGACCCGAGCCAGCGCACTGATGATGGCCGCCGGGATGGAGCACGAGGTCGAGGTTCCCGGGCGGGTGGAGATCACCACCGACGCGCGGCCCGACCTGGCCCGAACCACCGTGATCTGCGGGCTGCGCCCGGGACAGAAGCTGCGCATCGTCAAATACCTGGCCTACGGCTGGTCCAGCCTGCGCTCCCGACCGGCGCTGCGCGACCAAGCCGCTGGCGCGCTGCACGGCGCCCGCTACAGCGGGTGGCAGGGGCTGCTGGACTCGCAGCGTGCCTACCTCGACGACTTCTGGGATAGCGCTGACGTGGAGGTCGAGGGCGACCCGGAATGTCAGCAAGCGGTGCGGTTCGGGCTGTTTCACCTGCTGCAGGCCAGTGCGCGCGCCGAACGCCGCTCGATCCCCAGCAAGGGGCTCACCGGGACCGGCTATGACGGCCACGCCTTTTGGGATACCGAGGGTTTCGTGCTTCCGGTGCTCACCTACACCGCGCCGCATGCGGTCGCCGATGCGCTGCGCTGGCGCGCGTCGACGTTGGAGATGGCTAAGGAGCGAGCGGCCGAGCTCGGCCTGGACGGTGCCGCCTTTCCCTGGCGAACGATCCGCGGACAGGAGTGCTCGGCCTACTGGCCGGCCGGCACGGCGGGCTGGCACATCAACGCCGACATCGCGATGGCCTTCGAGCGGTACCGCACCGTCACCGGCGACCACTCACTGGAGGAAGAGTGCGGCCTGGCCGTGCTGATCGAGACCGCCCGGCTGTGGCTCTCGCTCGGGCACCACGACCGCCACGGCGTCTGGCACCTCGACGGGGTCACCGGTCCCGACGAGTACACCGCGGTCGTCCGCGACAACGTGTTCACGAATTTGATGGCGGCACACAATCTGCACACCGCCGCCGATGCCTGCCTGCGTCACCCCGAGGCGGCGGAGGCGATGGGCGTCACTACCGAGGAGATGGCCGCCTGGCGCGACGCTGCCGACGCCGCCAACATTCCCTACGACGACGAGCTTGGCGTCCATCAGCAGTGTGAAGGGTTCACCACGCTTGCGGAGTGGGATTTCGAAGCCAACACCACCTATCCGTTGCTACTGCATGAGGCCTACGTGCGTCTGTACCCAGCGCAGGTGATCAAGCAGGCGGACCTGGTGCTGGCGATGCAGTGGCAGAGCCACGCGTTCACGCCCGAACAGAAGGCGCGCAACGTCGACTACTACGAGCGGCGCATGGTGCGGGACTCCTCGTTGTCGGCCTGCACTCAAGCGGTGATGTGCGCCGAGGTCGGGCATCTCGAGCTGGCCCATGACTATGCCTACGAGGCCGCCCTGATCGACCTGCGCGACCTGCACCGGAACACCCGCGACGGCTTGCACATGGCCTCGCTGGCCGGTGCCTGGACGGCGCTGGTCGCAGGCTTCGGTGGGCTTCGGGACGATGAGGGCATCCTGTCCATCGATCCCCAACTGCCCGACGGCATCTCGCGGTTGCGGTTCCGGCTGCGGTGGCGCGGCTTCCGGCTGATCGTCGACGCAAACCACACCGACGTCACCTTCACCCTGGGTGACGGGCCCGGCACCCAGCTGACCATCCGGCACGCCGGCGCAGACCTCACGCTGAATACTCATTCGCCGTCGACCATCGCCGTGCGCATCCGTGAGCCGTTGCTGCCGCCACCACCACAGCCACCGGGCCGCGAGCCGGTGCACCGCCGGGCCATGGCCCGGGTGACGATGCGGGCCGCGCAGTGGCCCGAGGTGGGGGCACCCCCAGCCGCGCAGCGGCAAGGGGGCGAGCCGGGCAATCAGCCTCAGCCCGGGTGACGATGCGGGCCGCGCAGTGGCCCGAGGTGGGGGCACCCGCAGCGGGCCCAACAATCAGTGCGGTTCAACGATCCGGGCCACCTCGGCACGAATAGCTCGGCGCAGTTCGGCGTCGGTCAGCTCACCGATACCGGTCGCCGAGCGCAGCATTGGTTCGAACAGCCGCCAACCGAACTGCAACGCAAGGGCATTGGCAACCGCCAGCCGCGCACCGGAGTCGTTGTCGTGGCGTGGCCGCACCTCATCGAGCATTTCGGCAACGTTGGGAAAGCGCTTCTGCAGCTGCCCCACCGGGTAGCCGTCCAGCAGTGACCGGGCCAGGACCCGCATGTGCCGACCGAGCGCCCGTTGGATGACGTCTTCGGGGGCCCCGGAGTGCCGCAAACCGGTCAGCTTCGCGCCCAGGTGATCGAGCACGGTCCCAACAAGTTGGTCCTTGGTGCCGAAGTGCCGAAACACCAGTCCGTGGTTGACCTTGGATCGTGCGGCAATGTCGCGAATCGACGTCGCGGCCGGCCCGCGGTCGGCAAACAGGTCGGTGGCCGCCTCCAGGATCGCCGCCGCCACTTCTTCCCGCCCGGTAGGGATTGTTTGGCGGTGACTTGCCGAGCGTGTAGTCATGCGACTACACTACCCGATGTAGTCAACTGACTACAGTCAATCTCCGAAGGACCAAGCCATGACCGACCTAATTACCGTGAAGAAGCTGGGTAGCCGCATCGGCGCCAAAATCGACGGGGTACGCCTCGGGGGTGACCTCGCCCCTGCCGCAGTCAGCGAAATCCGCGCGGCGTTACTGACCCACAAGGTGATCTTCTTCGGTGGCCAGCACCACCTCGATGACGCCGAGCAGCTCGCGTTTGCCGGGTTGTTGGGCACCCCAATCGGCCACCCGGCCGCCGTCGCCTTCGCGGACGACGCACCGATCATCACGCCGATCAACTCCGAGTTCGGCAAGGCAAACCGTTGGCATACCGACATCACGTTCGCCGCCGACTACCCCGCGGCCTCGGTGCTGCGCGCAGTCACCCTGCCCAGCTATGGCGGGTCAACGTTGTGGGCCTCGACCGCGGCGGCCTACGCGGAGCTTCCCGAACCGCTCAAGTGCCTCACCGAGAACCTGTGGGCCGTGCACACCAACCGCTACGACTACGTAACGACCGAACCACTGACCGAGGCGCAACAGGCGTTTCGGCACGTGTTCCAGAAGCCGGATTTCCGCACCGAACATCCCGTGGTACGGGTGCACCCGGAGACCGGTGAGCGAACCCTGCTGGCGGGCGACTTCGTGCGCAGCTTCGTCGGCTTGGACAGCCACGAATCAAGCGCGTTGTTCGAATTGCTGCAACGCCGAATCACCATGCCCGAGAACACCGTCCGCTGGAACTGGGCACCGGGTGACGTGGCCATCTGGGACAACCGGGCAACCCAGCATCGGGCGATCGACGACTACGACGACCAGTACCGGCTCATGCACCGAGTCACCTTGATGGGCGACGTGCCGGTCAGCGTGCACGGACAGCGTAGCCGGGTGGTCAGTGGGGCGCCGCTGGCCCGGGCTGGCTGACCGGCCAGCTAACCGCGGGCGCCGATCGGCCCGACCCGGCGTGCCAGGCCACAGAAGCGTGCAGCGATGTCCAGCTCGGGGCTGCGCGCATTCAGGATGTGTCAATGCGCTTACTTGTCTAGTAGCCAACACGTGGGTTAGGCTGCGCAGAGTAAAAGCCAAGCGGAGAATGTCTTTCTGAGGATTTCGTGCAGAAAGTGAGCGACGATAGTCGCCGTTTTGACCGACTGCGCATACACGTTCCAATGACGGTGTGCAACAACGTGAGCTTTCCGCCGGACTCGGTGTGTTGCGCTGCCAACAGAAACAGGTGCAATGGGAGCCCAGAGATTTATCAACGAGTTCAAGCCGGCGAACAAGGTATTTAATCTGCTGGCATATCTTCAGTTTCAGCTTCAGTATTCAGTAGCGAAACTGCGCGACTGGAAGGATAGTCAAAGCCCCGCAAAGGACCCTGTCCCTCCGGCGAGGCTTCGACATCGCGTCCATGGGAACCTGAGTAGAGCGTCCTACCTAGAAGTAGGTAGGAACGTTGCAAAAGATATCGCCGACCTGTGCCGTATTGCCGGTCGCGATTTCTACTCCTTCACAGACATCCTAGACTTCGGTTGCGGCTGCGGCAGGGTCATCCAAAATTTCCGTGACCCGGCCAAACCATGCAACCTGTACGCCACGGATATCGATCCGGACCTGGTGAGCTGGGGCAAAAGCAACCTGAGCGACATTCGATGGAGCGTAAACAGCCATCACGCCCCATCACCCTTCAACGATAACTCGTTTGATCTAATCTACTGCGTCTCCGTTTTTACACATTTGGATGAAGATTTGCAACATGAATGGCTGCGGGAGCTTCAACGTATCGCGCGACCAGGGAGTACTCTTATCTTGACAGTCCACGGCGGACATCATATTGGAGCATTAGACGCTTCCTATCGAAACGAGATTCGCCAACGTGGATTTCTGTATATCACGTCGGCGGAAGGAAGGTTAAAACTCGATGGGTTACCCGACTTCTACCAGTCCACGTATCATACGAAAGAGTATATCCATAAGGTATGGTCGCAGTATTTTGACATTGTAGATTATGTTGAACGCGGGATTAATAATGACCAAGACGCGGTGCTGCTAAGAAAGCCGAAGCGCGAGGAATCTACACTGGGATAGCCGCCGATGTTCTCGCAATTGGTCCATGCAGCCGAATGGAAATAGCTGCCGCGAGCGTTCGCCCACCGTACCTGACTTGGACCACCCTTCGCTGATTGGTACCCGCGCGGGACGGGCCAGCTAACCACGCGCGCTGATCGGGCCTCAGCCGGCGGTGCTCACCGGATCGATCGGCAGCCACCGCAGCGCGCCCGGAGCGTCGGCGGGTACCACCGGGTGCTCCGGCTCGATCGGGTCCAGCCGACGGTATGCCTCGCCCTGGGGCGGCCGCCGATCGTCCTGCTCCTTGTTCGGCCACAGCGAGGCTGCCCGCTCGGCCTGCGCGGCGATGGACAGCGACGGGTTGACGCCCAGGTTCGCCGAGATCGCGGCGCCGTCCACCACGTGCAGCGTCGGGTAGCCGTAGACCCGGTGATACGGGTCGATCACCCCGTGGTCGGGGTTGTCGCCGATCACCGCACCGCCGAGGAAGTGCGCGGTGATCGGGATGTTGAACAGCTCTCCCCAGGTGCCGCCGGCCACGCCGTCGATCTTGGCGGCGATGCGGCGGGTGACCTGGTTGCCGATCGGGATCCACGTCGGGTTCGGCGCGCCGTGGCCCTGCTTGCTGGAGTACCAGCGGATGCCCAGCCTTCCGCGTTTGGTGAACGTGGTGATCGAGTTGTCCAGGTGCTGCATGACCAGAGCAATCACCGTGCGCTCACTCCATTGCCGGGGATTGATCATCCGGATGATGCCGCGCGGATCCTGACCGGCGGTCTGCAGCAACTGCTTCCACCGCGGGACATCGGTCCCCTCTGGACCGGAACCGTCGGTCATCAAGGTCTGTAGCAACCCCATCGCGTTGGAGCCCTTGCCATACCGGACCGGTTCGATGTGGGTATCCGCCGTCGGGTGAATCGACGACGTGATCGCCACGCCGTGGGTCAGATCCAGGTCCGGATTGACCTGCAACGTGCCGGCCCCGACTATCGACTCGGAGTTGGTCCTGGTCAGCACGCCCAGGCGCTTCGACAGGCGAGGGAGCACGCCCTTATCCCGCATCCTGAACAACAGATGCTGGGTGCCCCAGGTGCCCGCGGCCAGCACCAGGTGGGTAGCGGTGAAGGTGCGCCGGTCCCGGCGCAGCCAACTGCCGGTGCGAACGGTGCGGACCTCCCACAACCCGTCGGACCGCTGCTCGAATCCCTTCACCGTCGTCATCGCAATGACTTGTGCGCCGGCCGATTCCGCGAGGCCAAGATAGTTCTTCACCAGCGTGTTCTTGGCGCCGTGGCGACAGCCCGTCATACAGCAGCCGCATTCCAGGCAGCCGGTGCGCGCCGGGCCTGCGCCGCCGAAATACGGGTCGGGCACAGTCTTGCCGGGTGTCTTGGTCCCGTCGGGGCCGAAGAACACCCCGACCGGAGTCGGCACCCACGTGTCCCCAAAGCCCATCTCGTCGGCGACCTCCTTCACGATGCGGTCGGCGTCGGTGAAGGTCGGGTTTTGCACCACGCCCAGCATTCGCTGCGCCTGCTGGTAGTGCGGTGTCAGCTCGCTGCGCCAGTCGGTGATGTGTCGCCACTGCTGGTCGGCGAAGAACGGCTCCGGCGGTACGTACAACGTGTTGGCGTAGTTCAACGAACCGCCGCCCACGCCCGCGCCGGCCAGGATCACCACGCTGCGCAGCGGGTGAATGCGTTGGATGCCGTAGCAGCCCAGCCTGGGTGCCCACAGGAACTTGCGCAAATTCCAGGACGTCTCGGCGAACTCCTCGTCGGTAAAGCGGCGGCCGGCCTCCACCACACCGACCCGGTAACCCTTTTCCGTCAGGCGCAGTGCGGTGACACTGCCCCCAAATCCCGATCCAATAATCAGGACGTCATAATCCGGCTTCATCGCTGCAGTATGACCTTCTTTACATCCGGCCGGTAGGTCAGCCATCCCTAAGTCTGCCGAGGCTGTTCCTGCCGGACGGCAATCGCCCCACCGTCCAACCACGGGGCCATCGGCGGCCTCTAGCCCCCGACTGTCAGACCGACCTTCTGGAACTCCTTGAGGTCGCAATAGCCGGCCTTGGCCATTGATCGGCGCAGCCCACCGACCAGATTCAGGGCACCGAACGGATCGTCGGACGGCCCGCCCAGGACCCGTTCCAGCGGCGGCCGCTCGCCAACGGCGATCTGGAGCAACGCCCCGCGCGGCAACGACGGATGCGCTGCCGCGGCGGGCCAGAACCACCCTCCACCGAGCGCCTCGGCGCTTTCGGCCAGCGGCGTGCCCAGCACCACCGCGTCGGCGCCGCAGGCGATGGCCTTGGCCAGCTCGCCGGAGGTGTGGATGTCGCCATCGGCCAATACATGCACGTAGCGGCCGCCCGTCTCGTCGAGGTACTCGCGCCGAGCGGCGGCGGCGTCGGCGATCGCGGTGGCCATCGGCACGCTGATGCCCAGCACCTCGTCGGTGGTGGTGACCCCCTGGGTCGAGCCGTACCCGACGATGACCCCGGCGGCGCCGGTGCGCATCAGATGCAGCGCCGTGCGGTGGTCGAGAACACCGCCGGCGACCACCGGAACGTCGAGCTCGGAGATGAAGGTCTTCAGGTTGAGCGGCTCGCCATCGCTGGCCACCCGCTCGGCGGAGACGATCGTGCCCTGGATGATCAGCAGGTCGATGCCGGCCGCCAACAGCACCGGTGTCAGCGCCTGGGCATTTTGCGGGCTGACCCGCACCGCGGTGGTCACGCCGGCTTCACGGATGCGGGTCACGGCCGTGCCCAGCAGCTCGGGGTTCAGCGGCGCCGCGTGCAATTCCTGCAGCAGCCGGATCGCCGCGGACGGTTCGGGCTCCTTGCTGGCGGCCTCGACGAGTTGAGCGATCTTGGCCTCAACATCGGGATGCCGGCCGATCAGCCCCTCGCCGTTGAGCACGGCCAACCCGCCGAGCCGGCCGAGCTCGATCGCGAACTCCGGCGACACCAGGGCATCGGTCGGGTGTGCCACCACCGGGATCTCGAACCGGTAGGCATCCAGCTGCCACGCGGTGGAAACGTCCTTCGACGAGCGGGTGCGCCGCGACGGCACGATGTTGATCTCGCTGAGTTCATAGGTGCGACGGGCGGTGCGGCCCATGCCAATCTCGACCATGGTCACTGTCAACGCGCGTAGTAGTTGGGCGCTTCCACGGTCATGGCGACGTCGTGGGGGTGGCTCTCTTTGAGGCCGGCGGACGTGATCCGGACGAACTGCGCCTGCTGCAGCACCTCGATGGTGGGCGATCCCGTGTAACCCATCGCCGCGCGCAGGCCGCCGGTCAACTGGTGGATCACCGACGACAGCGGACCGCGGAACGGCACCCTGCCCTCGATCCCCTCGGGTACCAATTTGTCTTCCGAGAGCGCGTCGTCGGCGAAGTAGCGGTCCTTGGAGTACGACTTCGCACCGCCCCGGCCCTGCATAGCACCCAGCGATCCCATGCCGCGGTAGCTCTTGTACTGCTTGCCGTTCACGAAGATCAGCTCACCTGGCGCCTCGGCGGTGCCGGCCAGCAGCGAGCCCAACATCGTGGTCGACGCGCCGGCGGCCAGCGCCTTGGCGATATCGCCGGAGTACTGCAGTCCCCCGTCGGCGATCACCGGCACACCCGCCGGCCGGCACACCGCGACGGCTTCCAGGATCGCCGTGATCTGCGGCGCGCCGACACCGGCCACCACCCGGGTGGTGCAGATCGACCCCGGCCCGACACCGACCTTCACCGCGTCGGCACCCGCGTCGACCAGGGCCGCGGCCGCGGACCTGGTCGCGACGTTGCCGCCGACCACCTCAACCCGGTCGCCGACTTCGGACCTGAGTTTGCTGACCATGTCGAGAACCAGCCGGTTGTGTGCGTGCGCGGTGTCGACGACCAAGACGTCAACCCCGGCGTCGACCAGCATCATCGCCCGGACCCAGGCATCGCCACCGACGCCGACGGCGGCACCCACCAACAGCCGGCCGTCGCTGTCCTTGGTGGCCAGCGGGTGTTGCTCGGTCTTGACGAAGTCTTTGACGGTGATCAGCCCGGTCAGCCGGCCCCCGCCGTCCACGACGGGCAGCTTCTCGATCTTGTTGCGGCGCAACAGACCTAGCGCCGCGGATGCACTGACCCCTTCTTGGGCCGTGATCAGGGGGGCCTTGGTCATCACCTCGGCGACCTGCTTGGACTGGTCGACCTCGAACCGCATGTCGCGGTTGGTGATAATCCCGACCAGGGCACCGTCGTCGTCAACCACCGGCAACCCGGAAATCCGGAACCGGGCGCACAACGCGTCGACCTGGGCCAAGGTGTTGTCCGGCCGGCAGGTGACCGGATCGGTGACCATGCCGGCCTCCGATCGCTTCACCATCTCGACCTGGCCGGCTTGCTCGGCGACAGGCAGGTTGCGATGCAGCACTCCCATGCCACCCGCCCGGGCCATCGCAATGGCCATCCGCGCCTCGGTGACGGTGTCCATCGCCGAGCTGACCAGCGGCACCTTGAGCCTGATCCGCTTGGTGAGCTGACTGGACGTGTCCGCGCCGGCGGGCACCACGTCGGAAGCCGCGGGCAGCAGCAAGACATCGTCGAACGTCAGCCCCAGCATCGCCACCTTGTGCGGGTCGTCGCCGCCGGTAGACACCGGGTCAGTTGTCAGGCCGCCCACGCGAACGTACGGGCTGACCACCAGGTCGGAGCTGTCTTCCAGGCCGGACATGCCACGGGACATCGGTGAGGCCCTCCATACGCATGCTTTTGGGTGAGAAGCCCATCCTATCGGCTCGCCCCCGACCCGGTGACGATGCGCGCCGGAGCGCGGCACGAAGAGGAACTGATCAGCACGAAACGAGGCCAGATCTCAATATCTGGCGTTATCGCCGCCCGCTTGCGTAGTGTAGAGGCGTGCGCGACCACCTGCCGCCGGGTTTGCCGCCCGATCCGTTTGCCGACGACCCCTGTGACCCATCCGCGGCGCTGGAGGCTGTCGAGCCCGGTCAACCCCTCGATCAGCAAGAGCGACTTGCGGTGGAGGCCGATTTGGCCGATCTGGCTGTCTACGAAGCTCTGTTGGCGCACAAGGGAATTCGCGGACTCGTGGTGTGCTGTGACGAGTGCCAGCAAGACCACTATCACGACTGGGACATGTTGCGTTCCAATCTGCTGCAACTGCTGATCGACGGCACCGTCCGCCCGCACGAGCCGGCCTACGACCCCGAACCGGACGCCTACGTCACGTGGGATTACTGCCGGGGATATGCCGATGCCTCGCTCAACGAAGCAACGTCAGACGCGGACGGGTTCCGCCACTAAGCCACCCGCTAGGGCGCAGGACTCGCCGGCTTTTCCGGTGCTGCCTGACCCGACGTCTGAGCCATCGGACTCGGCGGGTTCGTCGCCGCATCGGCGGTTTCCAACGACGGTGACGGTTGAGTCGCCCCTGCGGCCGGGGAGGTCTGCGTGCCGGCTGGTGACTCGCCGGGCGCGACCAACGACGGCGTCGGGGTCGGGGGCGACGTCGTGGCCGGGGTGGCACCCGACGGGGACGGGCTGGGCTCCGGCGACATCGGGCCGGTCGGCGCGGCGCCGACCGGGTCCCCTGACGACGTCGGTGGTTCGGATGCCAATGCAGGCGCCGGGGGGGCCGGCAGCTCGGTGCCGGGAGCCGGCGGAGTCCACGAGTCTCCCACCGAACCGGGAGTGGCCGGGACGGCGGCGGAGTCGGACGGCGAGCCGGGCCGCAGAGTCGCGTTCGGATCGCGCGTCTCCACCTTGGTATTCAGCAGATTCACCTCGTCGATCAGGTCCTGTCGGCGGCTCCCGTCGTTCACGGCCTGCAAGGTGCTGCTGACCTCTGCGAGCTGAGTCTCGGCCTGATCCCACTGGCCCTGGGCGATCATTTGTTGGACCTTGGCCAGCTCGGCCTTGGCGGACAACACGATCTGGTCGTCACCGACCCGCGCTCTGTTGAACATCATTGCGTGCAGGCCGTACAGCAGGTCTCCTGGACGGGCGTCGGCCACCACGGCACCGAAGCCGCTCAGCACCAACAAGGTGGCGGCCACCGACCCGATGGCAGCCAGGCCGCGGCGGGCGCGCTGGCGGGCCGCCACCCCGGTGCGCAGCGCGTCGATCGCCTCATCCTGCGAAACCAGCGCGCTGGCCGGCGGCCACCTCAAGTCGTCACGCCACTCCCCTAGCAGGGCAGCCAGCGCGTCGTCGTCGGGATCGTCGACATCCACCGTGGCGCGTTCGGCGAGCGCGTCGAGGAACAGATCGGCCTGGGCCACCTCGTCCAAAGCCGGTTGATCGCCGAGTGCATGACCAAAATCGGGCCCGGAATTACGCATAGTCACCTGCCGCTACGATTTCATCCTTCAGCCGCTGAAGTGCGCGGTGCTGGGCCACTCGGACCGCTCCCGTGGTGCTGCCAACGGCGGCAGCGGTCTCTTCGGCGGACAGCCCGACGACAACGCGCAGAATGAGGATCTCGCGTTGCTTGGCCGGCAAGATCTCAAGCAACTCGTTCATCCGGGTGACCGAATCGGCTTCGATGGCAAGCTGTTCCGGGCCGGCATCGGCTGACCAGCGCTCGGGAAGCGATTCGGCGGGATAGGCACGATCACGTCCGGCCGCTCGATGGGCGTCGGCGACCTTGTGTGCTGCGATGCCGTACAGGAAAGCCAGGAACGGACGTCCTCGGTCCCGATAACGCGGCAGCGCCGTTATGGTGGCCAAGCACACCTCCTGTGCCACATCATCTGCCGACAGGCCGCTCCGCTCGACCGTGCCGACACGCGCTCGGCAATATCGCACGACAATCGGGCGGATGGTCTCCAGCACCTCCCGAAGCGCGTTCCGGTCTCCTGCCACGGCCTCCGCAACCACGGCGTCGAGACGTTCCCCTTGCATTGTCATCGACGGCGATATCTCCAACGTTACGAAGCGGACACATCCCGGGCTAACTCCCGGATTGACAATAATGGCCCAACAGCGTTTCAAGCGGTACGCCAGCATCCACCGGCGCGCCGCACCTGGCCTGCGCAAATATCGCGGATATTGGCTAGTTCGCGCACCTGTTGTGCCGGAACTGTGACGGTGTCGATATCGATCAGCAAGCAAGCCAGCGCCCAACGCAGCGGTATGAGCCCGAACCGGCCGGTGTCAGCGAGCGCCGCTTCTCCGACGGCGCGGGCCCGCTCGATGGCGCCGGCGCTGCAGAGAGCAGCGGCCAGCACCACGTCGCTTTTGACCCGGTGCCGCGCCGACACAACGGCCATGGCCTGCGCTAGCTCGACCGCTTCCTCCGCATGGCGGACAGCGGTTGCCCCGTCGCCGGTGGCCATCGCCAGCTCGGCGGCCACCCACCGCCGGCGCACCGCCACGCGGTCCGGCACGAGCGGGGGCACCACCAGCGGGTCCGCGCGACCCAACAACGCCGCCGCGGCAGCGAACCGCCCGACGCCAAGCGCGTCGGCCGCGAGGCCAATCAATGCATCGGCACGGGCCTCGCGATCGGTGCCGGCCAAGGCCAAGGCACGGCCGTCCCAGCCTCGCGCCAGCGTGTGCCAACCAAGCTGCCGCAACAACGATCCCTGCGTACTGTGTGCCAGCGAGGCCAACGGGCCGGCCAGAACGCGGCGCCGCAGCAACGCCAAGTCGCCATAGGCGAGGGCGTAGCGCCCCTGCCCGCCAGCGGCCACGGCGCGCAGCCACAGCTGGTGCGGCGTAGTCGCCGTCGGCAGTGGCCAGCTGCCGGGTTGGCCTCCTAGCGCGGCAGCGACCAGCGCTTGCTCAATCACCGAAGTGTGATGAGTTTCAATCACCGTGATAGCTGCGCCTTCATCAGTAAAAAGTTTGTGGTCTCTTCGTTAACGGAATATTACTCACAGCCATCTTTACGCCAATTTAGGCATACTCACAGAGTGCTCTGACCTGCGGAATTTCTCCATCTCTTCGCTCCCGGTAGCACGCGACACCTGCGATGAATGCGTCGCAGATGAACGGAGCGTAAATTCTCACGCAACGGCCTGATATTGTGCGCCTTCAGACGCCTATTGACGGAAATTCGACACCGCCCTTAGCGTCTACCGTTGACA
Source organism: Mycobacterium decipiens (assembly GCF_963853665.1). Lineage (NCBI taxonomy): Bacteria > Bacillati > Actinomycetota > Actinomycetes > Mycobacteriales > Mycobacteriaceae > Mycobacterium > Mycobacterium decipiens. The sequence continues at coordinate 1,093,911 of NZ_OY970459.1, read as the reverse complement.
GGTAGTCATCGTTGACGCCACTCCAAATTCAGTTGCACAACTCGCGCGTTCGCGAACCCAACCTCCACTTGGGCGTGCCGTGCTAGAGAGGGAATCAGCAATGCCACAGCCTGAGCAGCTACCTGGACCCAACGCCGATATCTGGAACTGGCAGTTGCAAGGCCTGTGCCGCGGCGTGGACTCGTCGATGTTCTTCCATCCCGACGGCGAGCGCGGCCGGGCCCGCATGCAACGCGAGCAGCGCGCCAAGGAAATGTGCCGACGCTGCCCGGTGATCGAGGAGTGCCGTTCCCATGCGCTGGAGGTCGGCGAGCCCTACGGCGTTTGGGGTGGCCTGTCCGAATCCGAGCGCGACCTACTCCTCAAAGGCAGCCTCGGACGTACCCGCGGTATCCGCCGCACGGCTTAATCCACCCGCGGAAAGTTCCTCGGCCCTACAACCACGGGTAGGCGAGTGCGGCACTCGCCCCCGCAGGTCACCTTTCGGGTGATCGCCTCGTCCAACCACGCTGTTTCAGCTCGTCGTCGGCAACGAATACGATCATCGGCTCACCGGGAGCCATCACCATGGTCACAAGGAAGCGCAGCGCGATGTCGGTGCGGTTGTTGGCGTCCTGATAGTGGATTACATCTCCGCCGGGCTCCCAGAATGCCTCGCCGGCCGTGACCACCCGCGGCGGTTCACCGTCCAGTTCAAAGACCATTTCGCCCGCGAGCACGTAGCCGAAACAGGGCCCGCCGGGGTGGCGGTGCGGCGGGAAGCCGGGATCGCCGGGCGGATACTCGACCACCACGGTCATCACTTGCCCGTCCGCTGGCAATAACGGCGGGGTGACGGTCTGAAGCTCGGTCAGCACATTCTGCAGCTTGTCGTTGACGTGCATCGTTTCGCCCTTCCTTGGGTTGGCATCGACCACCGCGCCAACCCGCCACCACGTGGGTCTACTCCTCGGTCGTAGAGGTGAAGCGGGTGAGCAGATCCTCAAGTTGCTCCGCCTCGCCGGGCTCGATCACCGAAACCAGGCGCTCAGCCAGTGGCTCCGCGGCGACGTGAGCGGCGTCGAAAAGATCCAGGCCCTTAGGGGTAATCTCCACCGCCCGCACCCGCCGGTCCCCCGGAACGGATTTGCGAACGGCCAACCCGCTGCGCTCCAGGTCGTCCACGACCCGCATGATCGCCGCCTTGTCGGAGCCCGTCGCCTCGACCAACTCCCGCTGCTCCGTGGGCCCCCGGTTGACCAGGACGAGCAACACCGCAAAATGCCGCAACTCGATGCCGAGCGGTCGTAGCGCCTCCGACATCACCGCGGCCGCGCGCCAATGCGCCCGGCGCAACAGCAACCCGAGAGCGAAGGGCGAGGCATCCCCCGGGCGGTCGGTCGCGCGCGAGGCGATTGGTCGCCGAGGAGCTTCGGCGGTCATGAGGCGACCTTAGCAGCCAGTCGAACTCCTTCCGGCGCAATGGTTCTCGCACGCTCGAAACGCGCCCTAACCGTCGACGAACGTGACCGTCTCGTCGAGCGGCGCCCGGCCGGTACGGACGTAGCTCACCGTTGGATCCTCGTAACCGATCGACATGCCGCAGAAGAGGATCAGCCGGTCCGGGGGTGACAGGACGTCCGCAACCGTCTCGCGAACCTGCGACCACGCCATCTGCGGACAGCTATGCAGCCCTTCGGCGCGGAGTAGCAGCATGACGGTCTGCAGATACATCCCAACGTCGGCCCACTGGGCCACGCCCAGATCGCGGTCGATGTAGCAGAACAAGGCCGCCGGCGCGCCGAAGCAATCCCAGTTGGCGATCGCTGCCCTGTGGCGCGCGTCCCAGTCCTCGCGCGCGATACCGAGTGCGCTGTACCGTTGTTTGCCGAAGGCGGACCGACGCTCGCCGTACGGGGACTTCAGGGTGGGCGAGTACATCTCATACTCACGCTCGTCCCAGGGGTCGCCGATGGCCACGCGCTCAACAGCACGCTTTTTTAGTTCGGCCAGCGGCGCGCCGGTCAGCACATAGATGTTCCACGGCTGAAGGTTTGATCCCGACGGCGACCACGCCGCAGCGGACAGCACCCGCTCCAGCACTTCTCTCGGCACAGGCCGGTCGGTGAATCCGCGCACCGCCCGTCGGCTCGTGACCGCCTCGTATACGTCCATGACCGCCCACCTACCGCGATGTTCGTTACGTTCGTAACTGTATCGTACAATACCATATCATCCGATACTATTCCGCGCGTCAGCGGTGAATCGCAGCCCGACGCGACATTTGCACCACGCACACGGCACGCCGAGACGAGTGTGCGCGGCCTTAGTCTCGAGGTGCACGTGCGCCGCCGAGGTGAGACGACGACACCCCCCGGCGAGAGCCGGGGGGTGTCGTCGTTCGGGGCCCTACTTAGTGAGCGTGACCGTGGTGGTGACCGGCGTGCTCGTCGGCTTCGGCCGGCTTATCTACCACGGCCGTCTCCGTGGTGAGCACCATCCGCGCCACCGATGACGCGTTGAGCACCGCCGACCTGGTCACCTTGACCGGGTCAATGACACCGTCGGCGGCCAAGTCGCCGTAGCTCAGGGTCGTCGCGTTCAGCCCATGCCCGTCGGGCAACCCGCTGACCTTGTTGACCACCACCGCGCCGTCCAGGCCCGCGTTGGCGGCGATCCAGAACAGCGGCGCGGCCAGCGCCTCGGAGAACACGTCGACGCCGAGGACCTCATCGCCGGTCAGCGACTTACGCAGTTCCTTCAGCGCCTTGCGGGCCTGGATGAGCGCAGCTCCCCCGCCGGGGACGATGCCCTCCTCGACGGCGGCCTTCGCGGCAGCGACGGCGTCCTCGACGCTTTCCTTTCGCTCCTTGAGGGCGGTCTCGGTGGCGGCGCCCACCTTGATGACGGCCACCCCACCGGCCAGCTTGGCCAGACGCTCGGCGAGCTTCTCGCGATCCCAGTCAGAGTCGCTGTTGTCGATCTCGGCGCGCAGGTGCTTGGCGCGGTTGGCCACCGCTTCCGGAGTGCCGCCGCCGTCGATAACGACGGTGTCGTCCTTGCCGACCACCACGCGTCGGGCCGAGCCCAGCACCTCCAGGCCCACCTCGCGCAGCACCATGCCGGCGTCGGGGTTGACCACCTGGCCGCCCGTCACCACCGCCAGATCCTGGAGGAACGCCTTGCGGCGGTCACCGAAGTACGGCCCCTTGACCGCGACCGCTTTCAACGTCTTGCGTATCGAGTTGACGACCAGCGTCGCCAGCGCTTCGCCCTCCACGTCTTCGGCCACGATCAGGAGCGGCTTACCCGTAGCGGCAACCTTCTCCAGCAATGGCAGCAGATCGGGCAACGAGCTGATCTTGTCCTGGTGCAACAGGATCAGTGCATCCTCGAGCACTGCCTGCTGGTTATCGAAGTCGGTAACGAAGTACGCCGACAGGAAGCCCTTGTCGAAGCCGATGCCCTCGGTGAACTCCAGCTCGGTGCCCAGCGTCGAGGATTCTTCAACGCTGACCACGCCGTCGTGGCCGACCTTGCTCATCGCCTCGCCGACCAGGTCACCGATCTGCTCGTCGCGCGAGGATACCGTCGCCACCTGCGCGATGCCGGTCTTGCCGGACACCGGGGTGGCCGATGCCAGCAGCGCCTCGGACACCGCATCGGCGGCCTTGCCGATTCCCGAGCCGAGCGCGATCGGATTGACGCCGGCGGCGACCAGGCGCAGGCCGCCCTTGATCAGCGCCTGCGCCAGCACGGTTGCGGTGGTGGTGCCGTCACCGGCGACATCGTTGGTCTTGGTGGCCACCGATTTCACCAGCTGGGCGCCCAGGTTCTCAAATGGGTCTTCCAGGTCTATCTCACGCGCAACGGTGACGCCATCATTGGTGACCGTGGGTCCGCCAAACGCCTTGGCCAGCACGACATGCCGGCCACGCGGTCCCAGTGTCACCCGCACCGTGTCGGCGAGCTTGTCCATGCCCGCCTCCATGGCGCGGCGCGCGGTTACGTCGTATTCGATCAGCTTGCTCATCAGGCTCCTTCAGCCGAGCTAGTCCGCTACAACGCGTGCCGCCCCGGTAATCACCCATGGTTGAACATGGGGATTGCCGGGGCGGAACACGCTCTTCTACTTGGAAACGACAGCCAGCACGTCGCGTGCCGACAGGATCAGGTATTCCTCACCGTTGTACTTGATCTCGGTGCCGCCGTACTTGCTGTAGATGACGGTGTCGCCCTCCGACACGTCCAGCGGGATCCGCTTCTCACCGTCCTCGTCCCATCGGCCGGGGCCGACTGCGACGACGGTGCCCTCCTGCGGCTTCTCCTTGGCGGTGTCAGGAATGACCAGACCGGACGCGGTCGTGGTCTCGGCCTCGTTGGCCTGCACGAGAATCTTGTCCTCGAGTGGCTTGATGTTCACCTTCGCCACGATTGGAGCCCTCCACTATGTAGATCGGGTCCGCGGCCTTCGGCCCCGGACTGTGTTGGTAGCGGGTCCGGGACCTATCGCCCGAACCGAGTTGGCGGTCGGTCCGGGGCTTGCCCCGAACCGTCCGAATTACCAGGTGATTCGGCATTCGTCCGCGCCCTCGCGCCGTCGTCGCGGGTGCCGACACAAGAGGTTGTCCGAATGCCACCTAGCACTCTATACATGAGAGTGCTAGCACTCAAGGCCGCCCTGGTGCTTCCTGCTTGCCGGCGTGTCCGGGTGCGCCGAGATTGCACTGACCGGGTCACCTAACCTGCCCCCGCACCACGGGCAGACCCGGGTCGCTGGGCACATCCAGCGGTGACGGCGACGCTCCCGCGGCAACCAGATGCGCGGCGAACGCGGCGATCATCGCCCCGTTGTCGGTGCACAGCCGGGGCCTGGGGATCCGCAACGCCAGGCTCGCGGCGGCGCAACGCTGGGTGGCCAGCTCCCGCAGCCGGGAATTCGCGGCCACTCCCCCGGCGATCAGCAGGGTCGAGACGCCGAGGCCGGTGGCTGCCCGCACCGCCTTCATGGTCAACACGTCGGCGACCGCCTCCTGGAACCCGGCGGCGATATCGGCGGTGATCGGATCCGGGTTGGCCTCCACGTACCGCGCGACGGCCGTCTTGAGCCCGGAGAAGCTGAACGAGTACGGATCATCGGCGGGCCGGGTCATGCCCCGCGGGAACACAATGGCGTCCCGATCACCGGTGCGGGCCAACTCGTCGAGCACTTTGCCGCCCGGATAGCCCAGGCCGAGCAGCCGCGCCACCTTGTCGTAGGCCTCGCCGGCGGCGTCGTCAACGGTGCTGCCCAGCTCGACGATCGGCTCGCCGAGGGTACGCACATGCAACAAGTGGGTATGCCCGCCGGACACCAACAGCGCCACGCATTCCGGCAGCGGCCCGTGTTCGTACACGTCGGCGGCCAGGTGCCCACCCAGGTGGTTCACGGCGTAGAAGGGCACATCCCAGGCAGCCGAATATGCCTTGGCCGCAGCCACTCCCACCAACAGGGCGCCAGCGAGCCCAGGCCCGATGGTGGCCGCGACAACGTCTGGCCGTTTCAGGCCGGCCGCCGCCAGCGCCCGGCGCATCGCAGGACCCAGCGCCTCCAGGTGCGCCCGGGAGGCAATCTCGGGGACCACCCCCCCGAACCTCACATGCTCGTCGACGCTGGAAGCCACCTCGTCGGCCAACAACGTCACCGTGCCGTCGGGGTCCAGGTGCGCGATGCCGACACCGGTTTCGTCACAGGAGGTTTCGATGGCCAAAATCGTTGTCACTAGGTGTCCCCTGGATTCCTACGCATCGTGTACGCGTCGGCGCCGCTGACCCGGTAATAGCGCCGCCGCAGGCCGATCCGCTCAAAACCCACGCTGCGGTACAGCGCAAGTGCGGCCTCGTTGTCGGTGCGGACCTCCAGATAGACCACACCGCCGCTGGCGAAGTCCAGCAGTTCGTTGAGCAGCCGACGGCCGATACCCTGCCCCTGGTAGGCCGGATCCACACCGATGGTGTGCACCTCGTACTCGAAGGGCGGTGTCCGGCCCAACCGTGAAATGCCGGCGTAGCCGACCAGCGTGTCGGCGATGCGCGCGCCCACGTAACGGTTGCGCGGACTGGCCAGTTCGCGGTTGAACGCCGCCGCCGGCCAAGGGTCATCGCCGACAAACAGCTGGGCCTCCAGCTCAGCACACCGGTCGGCGTCCGCCGGCGTCAGCGCACCGATCGTGACGGGCCCGATGTCGGCGGTCATCGGCGTCGCTCTCGCCCACAAGTGGGCGCTATCCCCACTGCATGGTTGCCGGCGCGGGTCATGAGCGAGCGGCCAATGGCTTGGCGTCGGGTCGGCGCAGATAGAGCGCAACGAGCGGCGCGGGGGGATCGGACCAGTCAGATACCGCGGCTACCAGGCCGGCCGGTGTCGGATAGACCGGCTCGCAGCGCGGCAAGTCGAACAGCGCCGCGTGCTCCGGCGAACCGGCAACCGCCAGCGCCGGGCCGGGGTCGACGTCGGCCGGGGCGCTGACCGCCGGCCCGCTGGTGCGGACCCCGTCGCTGTAGCGCGCCCAGTAGACCTCACGCCGGCGGGCATCGGTGACCACCAGCGTGTCGCCGGTGGTTTGCCCACCGATGGCGTCCAGACTGCACACGCCAAACACCGGGATGTCCAGCGCATGCCCGTACGCGGCGGCGGTGGCCATGCCGGCCCGCAGACCGGTGAACGGTCCGGGACCGCAGCCCACCACGACCGCGTCGAGGTCGGCCATCGTCAACGCGGCGTCGGCGAGCGCCCCCAGCGTGTTTGGCGTCAGCCGTTCGGCGTGCGCTCGGGCGTCGACGGTGACCCGCTCGGCCAGCAGGGCCAGGTCATGCCGCCGTACGATACCCGCGGTGACCGCCGGAGTGGCGGTGTCGATGGCCAACACAACGCTCATGACCGGCCCCACCCCCAGGTCGCGATCCTGGTGTCGGAATGGCTAACCCGCTCGAGACGGACGTCGAGGTGGCGCTCGGAGAGGCGTTCGGCCAGCCCTTCGCCCCACTCCACTACGACGACCGCGTCTTCGAGATCGGTGTCGAGGTCCAGCGAGTCGAGTTCACCCAGTAGGTCGGCGCTTCTGTGGTCGAGCAATCGGTAGACATCGACGTGGATCATCGCCGGCATACCCTGCCGCCGCGGCCGGTGCACTCGCGCCAGTACGAACGTCGGCGATGTGATCGGCCCCTCAACATCCATCGCCGTGGCAATACCCTTGGCCAACACCGTCTTTCCCGCACCGAGCGGACCGGTGAGCACCACCACATCACCCGCGCGCAGCTGCCCACCCAGCCGAGACCCCAGCGCAACGGTGTCCTCGACGCGCGGCAGGGTGGCCGTGCCGCCATCCAGCCCCCGCTCAGCCATGGCGCCGGTACCGTTCTCGAAGCCGTTGCCCAATCAGCCGGTACCGCAGGGCCATCTTGCCCGGGATGGCCCGGTCGACGAGACGGACCAGCCCGTCGTTGATGGCGTCGGGCTTGTCCAACAGCGCCAGGTGGCCGGCCCCGGGGACGATGACCAGATCGGACAGTGGCAGCGAGGCCGCCATCTTGCGAGAGTATTCGTCCGGGGTGAGCAGGTCGTGGTCACCACATGCGATCAGGGTCGGGACCCTGAGCAACGTCCACAGCCCAGCCGTTTCGTTGTGCACCTCAAGAGCGCGCAGGAAACCCACCAGGGTGGCGACCGGGGTGCCGTTCATCATCCGCTGCGAGAACGCGTCCAAGCTCCGGCTGACCTGTAAGTCGCTGTAGGACGCGGCCCGCAGAACCGGGCCGATCAGCGATCGTGACGCAGTGCGTCCCCGGTGCACCAGTTTCGGCGCGGACCGGGCTGTGAATCGGACGGCGTCCAATGCGGGGTGCTTGAGGACCTCTCCCAGTGGTGAGCGCGAAAGTCCTTCGGCGGCTGAGGAAATCAACGCAGCACCAACGATCCGGCGGCCGTACCGATCGGGGAACTGCCGGGCGTGCGACAACACCGTCATTCCGCCCATGGAATGGCCAACCAACACGACAGGCCCGCGTGGCGCGGTCACCTGCAGCACGGTTTCCAAGTCCTGGCCGAGTTGGGTCAGCGTGTACGTCTCGGGCGCGGCTTCGCCGGATTGGCCGTGCCCGCGCTGGTCGTAGAAGACCATGCGTACCCGCGAACCCCAATGCTCGCCGAGTCGCATCCGCTGAAAGTGGAAGGCGCCCATACGTAGGCAGAATCCGTGAGCAAAGACGACGGTGAGCGGAGCGTCCGGCGGTCCGGCATCGCGCACCACCAGCGACACGCCGTCGGGCGTGGTCACCACCTGGCTACGATCGCTGTCCAGCCGCTCGAAATCCTCATCGGCCCATGGGTCGTCGAGGATGGTGGCGCGTTCAACCATCGACCGCCGAGCCGAGGCACCGACAATCGTTGCGACCGCGGTCAGCCCGGCGCCTCCCGCAAGCCAAGCCTTGGCCTTCTGGCGCCTGCGGGTCTCCTCACGGCTCAACAGTTTTCGGCCTCGCGGAAAGCTCTGGTGATACGTCCTCGCGGGCTGGTAACCACTTCGTAGTGGATAGTGCCGACCAGATCTGCCCAGTCCTGAGCCGTGGGCTCGCCTCGGGTGCCCGGCCCGAACAAGATCGCCTCGTCGCCTTCGGCCACGTCGAGCGGCCCGGGACCCAGATCGACCATGAACTGGTCCATGCAGATCCGCCCGACACCGGGCCGCCGTCTGCCGTTGATCAGCACTTCCAGCCGCCCGCCCAGCGACCGGAACACGCCATCGGCGTATCCGATCGGCAGCAGCGCCACGTTTGTGTCGTGCCGTGCGATCCAAGTGTGCGCATACGACACGCCCTCGCCCGCACGGACCGATTTCACTAGAGCAACGGGACATTTCACGGTCATAGCCGGAACCAAGCCCGCGTCATCGAGTCCGGGAGCGGGGTTGAGGCCGTACACCGCGATGCCGGGCCGCACCAGATCGAGGGTCAGATCATGGCGGCCCAACGTCGCCGATGAGTTCGACAGATGCGCCACCTCGAATTGCACCCCGTGCTCGCGGGCCTGCGCCAGCATCTCGCTGAGCCGTTGGGCCTGAACGTCATTGATGGGATCGTCCGGCTTATCCGCGTAAACCATGTGCGTCATCAGGCCGCGCAGCCGGACGGCATCCTCGGCCGCGGCGCGGCGCAATGCGGTCAGCATCGCCGGGTACTGCGCCGCACCGACACCGTTGCGGTTCAGCCCGGTATCGACCTTGACGGTCACCGTCGCCGTCCGGCCGGTCCGGCGCACCGCGTCCAGCACTTCGTCGAGTTGGCGCACTGAGGACACCGCGATCTCCACGTCGGCCAGTAGCGCGGGCCCGAAGTCGATGCCGGGCGGATGCAGCCAGGCCAGCACCGGCGCGGTAATGCCATCGGCGCGCAACGCCAGCGCCTCGTCGACGGTGGCGACGCCCAGTTCGGCCGCACCGGCACCCAGCGCCGTTTGGGCGACTCGGGTGGCGCCATGGCCATAGCCGTCGGCCTTGACGACCGCCATCACCTGCGCGCGGCCGGCGTGCTCACGCAGCACCCGCACGTTGTGCTCAATAGCGCCCAGATCCACCATGGCCTCGGCCAGCACGCCCGGGGTTAGGGATATCGGTGTAACGGCCAACGAAGTCGTGCTCCCGCCCATTTGTCGTTTCGTTTCGCTCCCCGGCATTCTCCCAGAACCGGTTCGTTGACAGCTGATCGGGGAATGCGCGGGTGGACTGCGTTCGGACCTGGATCCACCTGCCCATGGTCGGCGCAGGACTGCTGGCGATCGCGCTGTCGGGTGCGCCAGGCGCACCGCGTGGCGGTCTAGTGCGCGAAGTGGTGGGCGTCGAAGCACCCGCCCGGTTTGAGCTTGTCCAGGGCGGCCAACGCGGTGACGGCGTCGTCGTGCAGGGCCCGAGCCAGGTCGGCGGAGAGTCCCTCGCGAACCACGATCCGCAGTACAGCGATGTCGGTGGCGTTCTCCGGCATCGTGTAGGCGGGCACCTGCCACCCGAAGGTCCGCAGCTCGTGGGAGACGTCGAACTCGGTGTAGCCGCGGTCGCCGGCGAGCCGGAAGCTGACCACCGGGATCGCCGAACCGTCCGAGATCAGCTCGCAGTGGTCCACTTGACGCAGCTGTTCGCCCAGCCACCGCGCCGTCTGCGACAGGGCCTGCATCACCTTGGTGTATCCGTCCCGCCCCAGTCGTAGGAAGTTGTAGTACTGGCCGACGACCTGGTTGCCGGGGCGGGAGAAGTTCAGCGTGAAGGTCGGCATGTCGCCACCGAGGTAATTGACCCGAAAGACCAATTCCTCGGGCAGATGCTCGGGGCCGCGCCACACCACAAACCCGACGCCGGGGTAGGTCAGCCCGTACTTGTGCCCACTGACATTGATCGACACCACCCGGGGCAACCGGAAGTCCCACCGCAGATCCGGATGCAGGAACGGCACCACAAAGCCGCCGCTGGCGGCGTCGACGTGCACTGGGACGTCCACGCCCCCACCAGCTGCCAGCTTGTCGAGCGCCGCGCAGATCTCGGCGATGGGTTCCAGCTCGCCGGTGTAGGTGGTGCCCAGGATCGCCACCACGCCGATGGTGTCCTCGTCGACGGCTTCGAGCACCTGCTCGGGCGTGATGACGTAGCGTCCCTTCTCCATCGGCAGGTAGCGGGGTTCGACGTCGAAGTAGCGGCAGAACTTCTCCCACACCACCTGGACATTGGAACCCATCACCAGATTCGGAGTGCGACCCTGCCAGCCTTTGCCGACCCTTTCCCGCCAGCGCCATTTCAGCGCCAGACCGCCCAGCATCACCGCCTCGCTGGAGCCGATGGTGGAGACCCCGGTGGCGCTGGCGGGATCGTGGTCCCGCAGGCCCTCGGCGTGGAATAGGTCGGCGACCATGGACACGCAACGCGCTTCGATGGCCGCTGTCGCAGGGTATTCGTCCTTGTCGATCATGTTTTTGTCGAACGTCTCGGCCATCAGCCGCTCCGCCTCGGGGTCCATCCAGGTGGTCACGAAGGTGGCCAGATTCAGCCGTGAGCTGCCGTCGAGCATCAGTTCGTCATGGATGAAGCGGTAGGCGGCCTCAGGATCCATCGACTCGTCGGGCATCCGTAGCGCGGGAATCGGTGCGGTAAACATCCGGCCGGTGTAGGCGGGAGCGATCGAGTGCGCGGGCACGGACGGGTGACTGCGAGACACAGCGAATCCTTTCCTTGTGATGGCTGGGTGCTATAGGGCGGCCAGTGCGGATCGGATGTGGCCGATGATGCGCGACGCCGACGTGGGCGCATCACCCGGCCCCGGGTCGGCGGCCGAGGCCGCCGCGGCGCGCGCATGCACGAACGCCGCCGCGGCGGCCGCCTCGGCGGCCGGCAGCCCGGACGCCAGCAGCGCGCCGATCATCCCGGACAGCACGTCACCGGAGCCGGCGGTCGCCGCCCAGGACTGCCCGGCCGGATTCAGATACACCGGGCCGCCGGGGTCGGCGATGACGGTGACATGCCCCTTGAGCAGCACGGTGACGCCGAACGCGTCGGCCAGCTTGCGACAGGCGCCGACGCGGTCATCGCCGGGCGGCGCACCGGCCAGCCGGGCGAACTCGCCGGCGTGCGGCGTGAGCACCGTCGGCGCCTCGCGGTTCACCACCAGATCGGGGTGGGCCGCCAGCATGGTCAGCCCGTCGGCGTCGACCAGCACGGGCAGGTCGCTGTCCAGCGCGAACCACAACGCGGCGGCCCCGGTCTCGTCGGTGCCCAGGCCCGGCCCGACGACCCAGGCCTGGACCCGGCCGGCAGCCGCCGGGGTGGACGACGCGATGACCTCCGGCCAGCGCGCCAGCACTTCGGCATGGGCGCTGCCGGCATAACGGACCATGCCGGAGGTGGCCGCCACGGCCGCGCCGGTGCACAGCACGGCCGCGCCCGGATACGTCGAGGAACCGGCCAGCACGCCGGTCACACCCTGGGTGTACTTGTCGTCACCGGGACCGGGCACCGGCCAGCGCGCGACCGCATCGGCTGCCTCGAACCCCAACACGTCGGTGGTGGGCAGGTCGAGCCCGATATCGACCAGGGTGACGCGGCCGCAGTCGGCCAGCGCATGCACGGCTTTGAGCCCACCGAACGTGACGGTCAGCGCGGCGTGTACGGCCGGGCCAGTGATCGCGCCGGTCGCCACGTCGATGCCGCTGGGAATGTCGACCGCGACCACCGGGGCGGCGCCCGGTCTATCCAGGCCGGCGAACACCTCGGCCGCCGCCGGCCGCAGTGGCCCCGAGCCCGATATACCGACCACCCCGTCGATGACGAGATCGGTTGCTGCCGAAACACTCTCGACGATGCGACCGCCGGCTTTGGTGAACGCCGCCAGAGCATCGCGGTGGGTTCGGTCCGGGTTGAGCAGCACCGCGTCGGCGGCCGCGCCGCGGCGGCGCAGGAAGGTCGCCGCCCACAGCGCATCGCCGCCGTTGTCGCCGGAGCCGACGACCGCGCAAACCCGCCGGCCGGCCACCCCGCCCGTGCGATTGGTCAGCTCGCCAATGATCGCGGTGGCCAGCCCGTAGGCCGCGCGTCGCATCAGCGCACCGTCGGGAAGGCTGGCCAACAGGGGCGCTTCGGCCTCGCGGATCGCATCTACCGAGTAGTAATGCCGCATCAGAGTCAGGATTTCATGCTTGCAACTCGGTCAGCCTGACGCCTCGCGGGTGCGCCGCCTGCGGAACGCCGCTTTGAGCTTCGCCGGATTCAGCGGTTTGCCTTCGCGCTCTCGGGCCATCGGGTAGAAGGCCAAGCCGATCAGGATCGACGTGAAGTGACCGACCGCGGTGAAGTCCAGCTCGGCTTTATTCATCGTGATCAGCGGAAAGCCGAAGATGACGAGCAGCACTGCGAGATAGCCCCAACGCCACGGCTTCACGATGTGAAATGTCAACACCGCCATCACCCCGACCAGGAAGTAGCTGACGCCGATATCACGAGCGTGCACCAACCTTTCCGATGCGTCCCGGTGTTGGATCGCCAGGTAGAGCAGGCCTTCGCTGAAATAGGTAGCACCGATGTGGGCCGTCAATCCCACTGTGAGCCAACGCAAGTGACCAAGCCAATGCTCAGCGGGCGCCAGAAACAGAGTGAACAGCAGTAGGTACGGTTCCAGGTTCCTGCCGTCGATCCAGAACAGGCTGGAGAACAGCACTTCCAGCGGATCGCGCCCCAAGTGGCTGATGTTGGTGGACCGGTGTAGGAGCACGCTGTGCAGCTGCCGCCCGGCGAGCTGATTCTGGATAATCGTCGTGATCATCAGCACGACCAGCCAGGTATACGTCAGCGGCGCGGTGCTGACGAAATGCCACACCGCCAGTGCCCACGATCGCAATCGTGTCGCCACCGATGCGCTAGCCACGGCGTCCAGCTTATGCAGCGACCAGGTCTCGGCTAGGCCCGGCTACTCAACGGTGACGGACTTGGCTAGATTTCGCGGCTTGTCGACGTCGTAGCCGCGGGCCTGCGCGACCGCAGCAGCGAACACCTGTAGTGGGATGGTCGACAGCAGCGGCTGCAGAAGTGTTGATACCGCTGGGATTTCGATCAAGTGATCGGCATAGGGACGCACGGTGTCGTCGCCCTCCTCGGCGATCACGATGGTAACCGCGCCGCGGCTCTGGATCTCGCGGATATTGGACAGCAGTTTTGCGTGCAGCGTGGCCGCCCCCTTCGGCGACGGCATCACCACGATGACCGGCAGGTTGTCTTCGATCAGCGCAATCGGGCCGTGCTTGAGCTCGCCGGCCGCGAAGCCCTCGGCGTGCATGTAGGCCAACTCCTTTAGTTTGAGCGCACCCTCCAGCGCCACCGGATACCCGACATGGCGACCCAGGAACAGCACGGTCGACGATTGGGCGAACCGGTAGGCCAGGTCGGCCACCGGTCGGACTCCCGCGATAACGCGGGACACCAGGTCGGGCATCGCTTCCAGTTCGCGGTAGTCGCGCTCGACCTCGTCGGGATACTTGGTGCCCCGGGCCTGCGCCAGCGCCAAGCCGAGGAGATAGTTGGCGGCTACCTGGGCGAGGAAGGTCTTTGTCGAGGCCACACCGATCTCCGGGCCGGCGCGCGTGTAGAGCACCGCGTCGCACTCGCGCGGGATCTGGGAGCCGTTGGTGTTGCAGATCGCCAGCACCTTGGCCTTCTGCTCCTTGGCGTGCCGTACCGCTTCCAGGGTGTCGGCGGTTTCACCGGACTGCGAGATCGCCACCACCAAAGTGCTGCGGTCCAGCACCGGGTCCCGGTACCGAAATTCGCTGGCGAGTTCCACTTCCACGGGCAACCGAGTCCAGTGCTCGATCGCGTACTTGGCGAGCAGCCCGGAGTGATATGCGGTTCCACAGGCCACCACGAACACCTTGTCGATCTCGCGGAGTTCCTGGTCCGACAGCCGCTGTTCGTCGAGCACGATCCGGCCACCGACGAAATGCCCGAGCAGTGTGTCACCCACCGCGGCGGGCTGTTCGGCGATCTCTTTGAGCATGAAGTACTCGTAGCCGCCCTTTTCGGCGGCCGCCAGGTCCCAATCGATGTGGAAGGTGCGAGCGTTCGCGGCGTCGTCGTTGCCGTCGAAGTCACTGATCCGGTACCCAGCCGCGGTGATCACTACCGCCTGGTCCTGGCCGAGCTCGACCGCGTGCCGAGTGTGCGGAATGAACGCGGCCACATCGGAGCCGACGAACATCTCGCCCTCGCCGATGCCCAGCACCAGTGGCGTCGAGCGGCGCGCCGCGATGATGGTGCCGGGCTCGTCGGCATTGGCGAACACCAGGGTGAAGTGGCCTTCCAGCCGGCGCAGCACGGCAAGCACGGAGCCCGCGAAATCGCCGGCCGTCTCACCGTGGTGGTAGGCCTGCGCCACCAGGTGCACCGCGACCTCGGTATCGGTGTCGCTGGCAAATTCGACACCGGCCGTCTCCAGCTCCTGGCGCAGGACGGCGAAGTTCTCGATGATGCCGTTGTGGACGACGGCGATCTTGCCGGCAGCGTCACGATGCGGGTGCGCGTTGCGATCGGTGGGGCGACCGTGGGTGGCCCACCGGGTGTGGCCCAGGCCGGTGGTGCCGGACAGCGCCGCGGACGGCATTTTCGCCACCGCCTCCTCAAGGTTGGCCAGCTTGCCGGCACGCCGACGCATGGTGAGTGCGCCACCGTCGAGCAGCGCGATGCCCGACGAGTCGTAGCCGCGGTACTCCATCCGGCGCAGCGCGTCCATGACGACATCACAGGCGGGACGCTGCCCGACGTAGCCGACGATTCCGCACATAGCAGATCAGGGTAGTGCAGTCCGGCCCCGAACCGGCGCGCGACAAGTATCGTTTGGTAGGCCACCTGCGCCGAAGGGCCCGCCTTGTCCTACCCGTATCACCCGTCCGGTCCGCCTGGTTATCCCGACCCGGCTGGCCGCTTCTACCTCAAGTTGCTCAAACACACCGGCGCGGTGATCCTGTGGCAACAACGCACCTATGTGGTCAACGGGACGCTTGAGGAATGCGAAGCGGCGTATCGCGCGGCCCAAAAACACAACTTGTTGGCCGGATGGTGGAGCCTGGCATCGGCTGTCGTGATGAACTGGATCGCGCTGATATCCAACTTCAATGCGATCCGGCGAGTGCGGGCGATGGCCCAGCAGACCCCGGCTTCGTATTCCCCATCGGCGTATTCCCCATCGGCCGCGCCCGCGGCTCCCATCCCGCACGTCTCGGCCAGAGCGCACGTGCCGGCGGGCTGGTATCGCGACCCGTCCGGACCGGGGCAGCGCTACTGGGACGGCGCGACGTGGACGCAGTGGACCAATCCCCGCTAACGTCGACGGGTGGCCCGCACCCGGAAGCTCGTCGCCGCCCTGCACCGCCGTGGCCCACACCGTGTTTTGCGTGGTGACCTGGCCTTTGCCGGCCTGGCCGGCGTGGTGTACACGCCGGAAGCCGGACTGAACCGTCCCGGCGTCGCCTTCGGCCACGACTGGCTCACCGGCACCACTCGCTATGCGGGTCTGCTGGAGCATCTGGCGTCGTGGGGCATCGTGGCCGCGGCTCCCGACACCGAGCGGGGGCTGGCGCCATCGGTCCTGAACCTGGCCTTCGACCTGGGTGTTGCCCTCGACATTGTGGCGGGTGTCCGACTCGGACCCGGCAGTATCAGCGTGCATCCCGCCAAGCTAGGGCTGGTGGGCCACGGTTTCGGTGGCTCGGCCGCCGTGTTCGCCGCGGCCGGCATGGCAGGCTCGTCCGGCATCTCGGCGAAGTCCGTGGCGGCGATCTTCCCGGCGGTGACCAATCCGACGGCGGAGCAACCGGCCGCGACCCTGAACGTTCCGGGCCTGATCCTGACCGCGCCGGGCGATCCGAAGACGCTGAACTCCAACGCCCTCGCGCTGTCTCGGGCTTGGGATAAAGCCACGCTGCGCATCGTCAGCAAAGCTCAAGCCGGTGGTCTGGTTGAGGGTAGGCGACTGACGAAGGTGTTCGGACTCCCCGGCCCACACCGCCGGACGCAGCTTTCGGTCCGGGCGCTGCTGACCGGCTACCTGCTGTACACCCTCGGCGGCGACAAGACGTATCGCGGGTTCGCCGATCCAGACGTGCACCTGCCCAAGACGGACCCGGTCCACCCCGAGGCGCCGCCGGTCACCCCGGAGGAAAAGATCGTCGCGCTGCTGAAGTAGCGTGCGCGGCCCCGTCTTGAGCTGGACTCTCGAGCGGGCCGCGGCGCGCACGATCGTCGTGGTAAGTGTCATAGGTGCGTATCGGCGTTTCCCTGGAGTACTCGGGCGGCTTTCACGAAGCCGTCGACCGTGTCGTCGAACTCGAGAAGGCCGGCATTGATATCGCCGTGGTGGCCGAGGCATATTCCTTCGACGCGGTGAGCCAATTGGGGTATCTGGCCGCCAGGACAACCCGCATCGAGTTGGCATCCGGGGTAGTTCCCATCTACCTCCGCACGCCGTCGCTGCTGGCGATGACCGCGGCGGGTCTGGATTTCGTCTCCGGCGGCCGCTTCAACCTCGGAATCGGCACATCCGGACCGCAAGTGATCGAGGGGTTTCACGGCGTCGCGTTCGACGCGCCGTTGGGCCGCACCCGGGAGGTCGTGGACATCTGCCGGCGGGTGTGGCGGCGGGAGCGGCTGCAGTATGCGGGCAAGCACTATCAGATCCCGCTGCCCGCGGATCGTGGAACCGGCCTGGGCAAACCCCTTCAGCTCATCAATCACCCGGTGCGGGAGCGGATTCCGATATCGATCGCCGCGTTGGGGCCGAAGAACGTCGAGCTCACTGCTGAGATCGCCGAGGGCTGGCAGCCCGTCTTCTTCTACCCGGAGAAGGCCGCATCGGTCTGGGGTCAGGCGCTGGCGACCGGCGGCGCCAAGCGGGATCCCGCGCTGGGCCCGCTGGATGTGATAGTGGGCACATCGCTGGCCATCGGCGAGGACGTCGAGGACCGGCTGGCGTGGACCAAACCGCAGCTGGGCCTCTACATCGGCGGCATGGGCGCCAGGGGCCGCAACTTCTACCACAACCTGGCCACGCGCTACGGATTCGGCGATGTGGCAAACCGGATTCAGGACCTGTACCTGAGCGGCCGCAAGCAGGAGGCGATCGACGCGGTGCCCGACGAATTGGCGCGCGGGATCTCCCTGATCGGCCCGCGCGGGTTCATCGCCGAACGGCTGGCCGCCTTCGCCGACGCCGGTGTGACCACGCTTTTGGTCAGGCCGCTGACCGCAGACCCCGCCGAAGCGGTGCGCTATGTGGAGGAGCTGCTAGCGCTTTATCTCTAACTGCTTTGTGAAGTGTGTAGGACTGCTACCCACGTGGATTTCGGGGGTGGGTTTCGCCGGCGCGAACAGTGTTGTCTGCAACGGTGTCACCGACGTTGGCGGGCCCACGCGATGCTGATGCAGCTGGTCTGGGGCTGGGAAGCGACCGACAACCTTTGTCGAAGCAGGCGCAGTAGCCATCGCGGATCTCGGCCTGCAGTGCGAAGGCGGGCACGTTCTCCCAAAATCTCGGGTAACTCACGATCGGATGCGAACAGCTCGTCGAGCTTGGCGCGGACACGATCAGTCGGCAACTGCTCGTGCAGGCACGGGCCCCCTCTACACCGACTTCAGCACACGACCGTCGCCAACCAGAAGTCGACGTGCGACCGTGATTGAGTTCTGCGTTCCGCAGGATGCAGGCGTGCCAATGAGGATCATGAGGCTGTCGCGAAGAAATCGACGGCGTCCTGACCCTCGAATGCCAGCACGCGCGCAGGCGCACCGTCGAGGCCGACAAGAGGAAGCGGTGTCGCGATGAGCCCTACGAATGGGCTTGCTACGCGGGCTAGGTTGACAACGTACTCGATGTTGTAGATGTCATTGCCCAGGATGGTGTGGTGGACCACGGCATCCTTGCCGTTCCAGCCTTCATTTCTGATGATCTCTTCCTCCGGAAAGTCATATACGACGGCCTTGATGCCTTTGTCGACGAGCCAGCGAGCACCATCGGCAGACAGGAACGGCGCCGCGGTCAGAAACTCTGTTGCCCCCCACATACGATCTGTCCAATCGGTACGCAGGATCGCGATGTCATTCGTGGCGAGTCCCGGATCACGATCGGCCAGCACGTTGGCGTCAATCGCCCGATACGTAGTGAAGTCTGAGAGATCAAAGACCGCGCCGCGGCCCATAAGCCGCTGCGGCGCTACTTGATCGATTGTGGTGCCCCCGCGGATGAAATGACGCGGCGCATCTACGTGTGTGCCAAAGTGCGCAAACATTTTGAACGTGGATGACTGAACGCCGTGTTCTTCAAAGGTGTGCGGCTCGGAATAGAACGTGTTTCGCGACGTGTAACGGCCGTCGTTCTCCCGGATCGGCATGGTCAGGTCAATCATGACGTGAGGTTGTCCCTCCTCTAATCAGCGTGATCGCTGGCAGCCTGCGGCGACGCGAGCTACCGCGTGGTGTCACGCAGTTCGGGGCGCTGACCTGGAATCGCCGGTCAGAGCCGCGGGTAGTTTATATGCGACCTGCCCATCTGGCATCTGGCTTGGTCGCGAGCGAGCACCGCGTCGACAAGGACGTCGCCTGGAAGGATTTGGACAGGTAAGCGCCGCGAACTTGTTGTACTCGGATACCGAGGACGCGTTGCCGTACAGCATTCGACAACTTTTCGCCGACCGATGCCCGCCGGAATTGGTAACCCAGGCTTACGACATGGCGCCGAAAGGCTTTTCGGCGATTTGGCGCACGCTGGCCGCCGACCTTGGAGTAGCGGGGCTGCGGGTGCCCGAGGCGCTCGGCGGTGCCGGCGGGTGCCCGCGAGACCGCGGTCGTCATGGATCGGCCGGGCCGTCAGCAGTGGGCTAGATGTATATCAGGCAACGGCCCCCGGCCTGCGGACTGCACATGTCGTCAACGGCGCGAAAGGCTCAAACGGAACGACCAGACTGCGTCGTACAGATAAGCGTTCGCGGCCATGATGCAAAAAGCGCTGTCGCCGTCCTCAGCGCTGGCCTTTCGGGGCTGCGGGCTACCGCTTGGTCGGTGCCGCCTTCCTGACCTGTCACGGCCCTGCCTGCGGAAGCTCATCCGCGGCGATCTCACATGGGGTCGATCCCTCGGAGGGTGGGTGAGGGGGTGACCCGTTCACCAGCGGCGGCACAGCCGGCGGCGGCGGTTCGGCGACCGGCGGCACATCGGTCGGCGGCGGTTCGCCGACCGATGCCATTGCGGCCTCCTCGGTGATGTCAGCCCCGGGCTTAGGTTCCTCGGCCTCTTCGGCCACCGCTGCCGCGTCGGGCTCCTCCGACTCGTCGCCAGTTTCGGATTCGTCAGCTCTTTCCGGCTCGGGATCGTCTTTGTCGTCCGCGTCGTCGGTCGCATCCTCGTCGTCGAAATCCAGGGCGCCCGGCGGATTGTTAGCTGCCAACGGATCCCCGAGCTGTTCGGTGGGCGAACCCAGCAGGCTATCCATCGCCTGGACGATCCGACTGGCAAGCCCTGCAAGCCCGCCCAGGCCGTCGGCGCCGCCAACATCGCCAAGACCAGCGGCAGTGCCGGCACCCGCGGGCGTGGACGCATAACCCGGCGCGGCTGCCAAATCCGAAGGAATCGCCGGCGGCGGGGGCATCGCCGGCGCTGGTTCCGGCGAAGGCGCAGGCAGGGCAGCCGCCGGTGCCACCGCCGCCGCGGGCGGTTGAATCGGCAGCGGCGACAGGAAAGGTTGGCGGCTGGGCCCGAGATCGCCCGGAATCTCAAAATGCGGTCGCGGGGCGGTGGCCAACCGGTCGGTGACCACGTCGTAGGACGCCGCCATCCCGGCCGTTGTCGAACGCATCGCGGTCAGCCAATCAGCGCGAATATCGTTGTCCACGTACGGCGTTATCTGTTGACGAACCAGTTCGTCGGCCGCGGACCGATCCGCAACCCCGCTTGTGACCGCAGCGGCGGCGGCCAACCATGCCGGCCGCTGCGCCACAGTTCGATCGTCAATCGCGATGGCCGTCGCGACCTTGGCGTCGACCAGGTGCCATAGCTTGTCGCGCAGCGATTCGCACCGTTGGGCCGCCGCGCGGACCTCGCTGGCCACTATGTTTCCGGCCTCCCAATGACGCTGCAGAAAGTGACCCGCGGCGTCGGCTCCCGATCCCGTCCATGCCGCGGCCAGCGCGGCGATCTGGCTGCGCTGGATCCGCAGCGCCTCCGTGAGCACAGTGCCCGCAGCCCGTAGCCGCGCGCAGTCGCCGTCGAGTGTGTGCAGGTCAAGTCCGTCTTCGCCGTCGTACCAGTCGCGGATCTGGGCGGGGTGCGAGGTCAGGTCGGGATGTTGGTAGCCAACCAGCTGACATGCCCGCACGTAGCTTTGCGTGTGCTCGACGGCGGGCCGCCCCTCGGCGAGACGTCCGGCGACGTCCCACCGGTCAGCACCGGTCATGCGATCCGCGCAGCGGCATCGCGGTCGGCGTCGCCATAGCGGTTGGCGCCGGCCCGCAGCGCGACCGCGATCTCGACGGCCGCCCGCGACCACTGTGACAACTCGCCCGCCAGCCGGTCCAGCCCGCGGCGCAACGCGTCGCCGCGCGGGGCGTATCCACGCCCTGCGCAGGCTCCGCCGAACGCGAGCCTCGCCAGGTGATTGCCTACGGCGTCGTCGATAAGTTCGGCGGCAGCGCAAAACCGGTCGGCAACCGCATACACCGCCGCCACGTCTATGCCGGTGCCCATTGGGCTATCGGGTCTCATGCCTACTTGGACGCCCCGCGCCGCGTCGGGGTTCCGGCATTGTCGGGCTAGCGCGCGGTGCTCACCGCATCTGCGACAGCGGTGGCCAACCGCCGGGCGACATCCTCGTCGGCCGCCTCCACCATCACCCGGATCATCGGCTCGGTTCCGGACGGGCGCAACAGGATTCGACCGGTGTGACCCAGCTCCGCTTGCGCCTGGCTGACCGCAGCCTGGACCGAGGGCGCCGCGGCGGCACTGGCCTTGTCGCCAACCTCCACGTTAACCAGCACCTGCGGCAACGTCTGCATCGCCGACGCCAGGGCGGACAGCGACGAACCGGTCTGCACCATGCGAGCCATCAACCGCAGGCCGGTGACGATGCCGTCGCCGGTGGAGCCCAGCGCGGGCATCACGATGTGACCGGATTGCTCGCCGCCGAGGCTGTACTCGCCGGCCCGCAACTCCTCCAAGACGTAGCGGTCGCCCACTCCGGTGGTACGCACGGTAACGCCGGCCGCGCGCATGGCCAGGTGCAGCCCGAGGTTGCTCATCACGGTGGCGACCAGCGTGTCGGAGGCCAGTTCACCGGCCTCTTTCATCGCCAGCGCCAGCACCACCATGATGGCGTCGCCGTCGACGAGTGCACCGCTGGCGTCGACGGCCAGGCACCGGTCGGCGTCTCCATCGTGAGCCAGGCCCAGGTCGGCGCGGTGGGCGAGGACCGCTGCCCGCAGCGGGTCCAGGTGAGTCGATCCACAGCCGTCGTTGATGTTGCGCCCATTGGGGTCGGCGTTGATCGCGATCACCCGGGCACCGGCCGCTCGGTACGCGCGCGGGGCCGCCGACGACGCCGCGCCATGAGCACAATCGACGACCACGGTCAGGCCGTCAAGGCCGATGGTGCCGGCCTTGCCCACGTGGCGCAGGTAGCGTTCCATCGCGTCCTCGGCGTCGATGACACGGCCAATCCCCGCGCCGGCCGGGCGCAACCCGGGTCCAGCCGCGACCAGGTTCTCGATCTGATCCTCGGTGTCGTCGTCCAGTTTGTGGCCGCCGGGCCCGAAGATCTTGATGCCGTTGTCGGGCATCGGGTTGTGCGACGCCGAGATCATCACCCCGAAGTCGGCGTCGTAGGCGCCGGTCAGGTAGGCCACCGCAGGGGTCGGGAGCACCCCGATCCGCAACGCGTCGACGCCCTCACTGGTCAGGCCGGCGATCACGGCGGCCTCCAGCATTTCGCCGCTGGCCCGCGGATCGCGACCAATAACGGCGATGCGCCGGCCCGGTGCGCCCGACCTCGTCAAGCGTCGCGCCGCCGCGGCGCCCAGCGCCAGCGCCAGCTCCGCGGTCAACTCACGATTGGCGACGCCGCGCACACCATCGGTGCCGAATAGTCGACCCATGCGGACAAACCTTTCACAGTTGACGGCTGTGTACATACCCACTTTTGGCCGCGAACGTGCGTGTTCGTCCGCCGACACGCCGAAGAACGCGTACAACGATGCACGCTCGCGGCCCAAAAGTGATGTCAGCGCTTGCTGTACTGCGGCGCCTTGCGGGCCTTCTTCAGGCCGTACTTCTTGCGCTCGGTGGCGCGTGGATCACGGGTCAAGAAGCCGGCCTTCTTCAGCGCGGGCCGGTCCTCTGGCGATGCCAAGATCAATGCCCGGGCGATACCCAGGCGCAGCGCACCGGCCTGACCCGACGGGCCGCCACCGTTGAGGTGGGCAAAGATGTCGAAGCTTTCCTCCCGCTCGACAGTGACCAGGGGAGCCTTGATCAGCTGCTGGTGCACCTTGTTCGGGAAGTAGTCCGCCAGGCTGCGGCCGTTGAGATCGAACTTGCCGGTGCCGGGCACCAGCCGCACCCGAACCACGGCCTCCTTGCGGCGGCCGACGGTCTGGATGGGCCGGTCGAGCACGAACGATTCACCATGGGGGGCAGCCGTGTCCTCGGCGGGAGCTGCCGGGGCTTCTGGGGCTTCCAGAGCCGGGGTGGTTTCTGTCATTGCGCCACCTGCTTGATCTCGAACGGAACCGGCTGCTGGGCGGTGTGTGGATGCTCCGGGCCTGCGTAGACGCGAAGCTTGCGCTGGATCTGGCGGCTGAGCTTGTTCTTGGGCAGCATGCCAACGATCGCTTTCTCCACCACGCGGTCGGGATGGCGTTGCATCAACTCGCCGATCGTGCGCTTGTGCAGGCCGCCGGGGTATCCCGAGTGGCGGTAAGCCATCTTGCTTCGCAGTTTGTCGCCGCTGATGGCGACCTTGTCGGCGTTGATAACGATGACGAAGTCACCGCCATCGACGTTGGGAGCGAACGTCGGCTTGTGCTTGCCGCGCAGCAGGTTGGCCGCTGCGACGGCAAGGCGGCCAAGCACCACGTCCGTGGCGTCGATGACGTACCACGATCGCGTGGTGTCACCCGCCTTGGGCGCGTACGTAGGCACAGCGCTTACCTTCTTTTCTCTCGATGGATCCCGGGGTGGCCCGGGTGCCGGTCAGGCGGCTACGGCGGGGTTGGTCTCGGCGACCGACGTTGACCCGAGGCCCCGGTTTATCCGCACGCCAACGGAGCAGCTTACCGACGAGTATCCGTGCAGGTCAAAACGTCCGTCGGCCCGCACTGGCGGTGCGAGCCAGCCGATAGGGGCGGATAGGGTTAGCCGATGCGATGGGATCCTGCACAGTACGGTCGATTCGCAAACGAACGAAACCGCGCATTCCTGGATCTGACGGCACGGATCATGGCCATCGCACCGCGACACGTAGTCGACATCGGATGCGGGCCGGGGTATCTGACTGGCCTACTGGCCAGACGCTGGCCCGATGCCAGGGTGGAGGGGATCGACTCGTCCCCGGAGATGATCGCCGCGGCCGCCGACGTGCCGGGCGTGTCGTTCTCGGTGGGTGATGCCGCCGCCTGGCAACCCAACGCAGACGTCGACGTCGTGGTGAGCAACGCCGCGCTGCAATGGGTTCCGCACCATCAGGAACTGATGAGCAGGTGGGCGAGGACGCTGCCCAGCGACGGTTGGCTGGCAGTGCAGGTACCCGGCAATTTCGACGCTCCGGGCTATACCTTGATGCGCTCGCTCGCAAGCAGCCAGCGCTGGGCCCGCGAATTGCACAGCGCTGTCGACCATAGGAACTGGGCCGGCACCGTGGATTCGTATGCCGACGCCCTGCTCGACGCCGGGATGGTGGCCGACGTCTGGGAGACCACCTATCGGCATGTGCTGGCCGGCGAGGATCCGGTGCTGGAATGGATGCGCGGCACCGCTTTGCGCCCGTTGCTAGCCGTATTGACGCCCAACGACGCCGAGGAGTTCACCGCCGAGCTGAAAGCCGAACTGCGGCACGCCTATCCAGCTGGGCCACGCGGCACGTTGTTTGATTTCCGCCGCGTCTTCGCCGTCGGTCACCAACAGTAACTGTGTGGTCCCGACGGCTCTCCCCTGTCGGGACCACACAGGGTCTGTAGAGCGGTCCGGATGCCGCGGCTAGCGCGCCCAGGCCCCGGCCGCCCGCCGGTCGGCATGCGCCACGTCGTCGGCGCCGTCGCGGACCGCGTTTCCCAGGTCGACCAGGATCTCGTTGAGCGCGGTGGCCGCCTGGTGCCACTTGAGCTGCTCGGCGTGGTATGCGGCGGCCGCTTCCCGCGTCCAGAGCTGCTGCAACGGCGCGATCTGCGACCTCAGCTCCTCGAGGGCGGCATTGAAACGGGCCGAGGTGGTGTGGATCTCCTGGCGAACGGAGTATTCGATTGCGTCAAAGTTGTACGACAACACCGGGTCTGCATTCATATCCAAGGCTGATCCCCCTCGATTACAGGTCGCCGCCGGAGGCGGCGACCTGATGTGCATGGTGTTGGCCGGCTTCCCGCAGCGCGGCCTCGTTGTGCCGGATAGTTTCGGCGATCGCGTGCAGGACGTGGTAGAGCCTCGTCGACTCGGCGTTCCAGCGATCCACCACGTCCTTGAACCGCACCGCCGCGAGCCCACCCCACACCGACGGCGGCAGAGCGCTCATGCGGCCGATGAATGCCTGCAGCATCGCCCGGATCTCCTCGTTGCGGGTGTCCGTGCTGCCCGCGACCGAACGCATCAGGTCAAAGTCGGCGCTCAGCGTGTTCGGTGTGCTCACCTGTTCCCCTTCCCGATCACCGAGCTGATATCAAGTACGACCGACGCCAGCCTCTTTTGGTTCCCTCCGAATCGGCTCATGCCCGGTTCAACCAACGGCGTGGGCGGATCGCACGGCCTGCTCACACGCGGCGCGAATGGCGTCCTCGGCGCCGGGCCCGGTCTGGCAACCGATGCTGATCCGGACCGTCCCGTCGAGCAAGACCGTCCACCGCACCTGATGTCGGGCGCGGACCTCGCGATAGGTCACCGCTGGCCGGCCGGCGCTGATGTCGGCGGGGTTGAAGTCGACGAACACCCCGCCCGGTGCCGCGTCGATCACCCGCTGCAACCGCTGCGCGGTGCCGGTCAGCGTCTCGCCGGGAACCGGCGATTGCGTGACGTGCAACGCCACCTCGGGATCGAACGGCGAGGTGACCTGCACCCGCGCCGAACCGGGACCGGAGACCACCCGCCGTGCGGGCCAATTCGCCGGAACCGTCAACGCCACCCGGCCGTCTACCAGAAATGTCGTCGGCGCTGTCTGTACGGGCGTCCCACCATGGCGGCTCACGGCCGGCAGCGTCAGTACCGCCAGCACGACACCGCCGGCCGCCAGCCGGGCGAACGTCAGCACCCGCATCCGAGCGGCGGGCCGCGACGCCGAAGGCGCAGCGGGCTCATCGCGGGCCGGCTGGGCGGTTCCGGCCAATCGCGCCAGCGAAGCGTCATCGATTTCCACCACGTCGGTACCGGTGTCCCGCACCGCATCGGCGATCAATGTCGCGAGCGACTGCGCCCCGGCGACCGCGCTCGGCCCGTCGAGCAGCACCACCCTCGTGGTGCCCCGCGCCATTCCGGCAACGACTCGCGCGACCTCCTCGGCAACCGGCTCGGCTTCCGTCCGGCGCGCTAGGGCGACGACCTCGGGGCCGGCGACCATCACCAGCCGGTCGGCGATCTCCACCACCGTCGCGTCCGCTGCCCCATCCGATGCCGCCCGCCTCAGCAGCCACGACCGCGGGTGCACGACGACATCCGCGGCCACCGTGCGCGCGGCCGCGGTGAGAACACCGACCCGCGACGCCGACCACCACGACGGATGCACGACGAGCAGGCCGTCGCGATGATCGCAGCCCAATGGCCGCAACGCCTCCGACCATAGCGAATCCACGGCAACGGGCCGCTCGTCCAGCAGCGCCACCTCGTCGTCGATCGCGCCCAGCGCGGTCCCGGACAACTCTGTGTTGACGAACCCACTTGTGTCACAACATAATCTGCGAATAGCACCCGGCCCAGCCTCGATCACCGCGCGATGTGGGTTCATCGGGGTGGGCTCCAGGCGACCTGAACCAGTTGCTCGTCACCGGTGCGGGTGACCAGGATGCCCCGACCCGGTGGCAGCGGCGTGGAGCGGGTCGACCCGAACAGAGCGCCGTCCTCCGGGCGTCCGCTCATCAGTAACACCGGGCAGCCCAGGTCACCCAGGCTGGCAAGCACCGGCTCGAACAGTGCCCGAGCGGCGCCCCCGCTGCGCCGTGCCACGATCAGGTGCAGGCCAAGATCTCTTGCTTGCGGCAAGTATTCGAGCAAGATCGACAGTGGGTTGCCCGACGAGGTGGCAACCATATCGTAGTCGTCGACGATGACATAGATGTCCGGACCGGACCACCAGGACCTGGATCGCAGCTGCGCCTGGCTCACATCCGGAGCGGGCATCCGCACCCGCAGCAGCTCGACCAGACTCGGCAGCAAGGCATCCAGCGCCATCGCCGACATGGCATAGCCGCCAAGATGTTCCGACTCGATGACGCCCAGCAGGGTACGTCGGAAGTCGACGATGAGCAGTTTGGCGCGCGCAGCGGTGTTGGTCCGGACGATCTCGCGACACAGGGTCCGCAGCGCGGACGTCTTTCCGCATTCGTTGTCGCCCAGAACCAGCAGATGCGGATGCCGCTCGAAGTCAACGGCGACCGGCTGCAGCCGACGCTCCTCGAGGCCGAGCAGAACGCCCGCACCGTGTTCGTCACCGGCTTGGGCCACGACGCTGTCGCAGTCCACCCGCTGAGGCAGCAGCGGTATCGGCGGGGCCACCGATTCACCGGGGCCGCACCGCGGCTCCACCCCATCCAGGTCGGGTAGGGCGATCAGCATGTGCAGCCCGTCTCGGGAGAGGCCGCGGCCTGGTCTGTTGCGGGGTACCTGCTGTGCCTGTCTGCGGTCCAGTTCGGAATCCGCGGGATCACCCAGCCGCAACTCGATTCGGGTGCCGATCTGATCCCGCAGCGCCGGCCTGACCTCCGCCCAGCGGGATGCCGATAGCACCACATGTACGCCGAACGAAAGCCCTTGAACTGCAAGGGCAGTGATCGACTCCTCGAGGGCCTCGTACTCATGGCGCAGGCTTGCCCAGCCGTCGATGACCAGAAACACGTCCCCGAACACGTCAGCCTCTGACGTTGCGCGCAGCTGGCGGTACCGCGCGATCGAGTCGATGCCGTGGTCGCGGAAGTACGCTTCCCGCGATCGCACGACCGATTCCAGCTCGGCGACCATCCGCCAGACCAGTCGCGGCTCGGCCCTGCCGGCGACGGCACCCACATGCGGCAGTTCGCCCACCCCGGCCAGCGCTCCACCGCCGAAGTCCAGACAATAGAACTGCACCCGGCCCGGACCGTGGCTGGCGGCCAACGCCAAGATCAGCGTGCGCAATGCGGTCGACTTGCCCGTTTGCGGTGCACCCACGACCGCGACATTGCCTGCGGATGCGGATAGGTCGACCGTCAGCGGCGTGCGGGACTGCTCGAACGGCCGATCGACGACGCCGATCGGCACGGCCAGCTGACCCTGCACGGGACCGCCGTCCCGCAGCAATGCACCCAGCCTCGGCGACGTGTCCAGCGGCGGCAACCAAACCTGATGCGCGGCCGGCCCCCGACCGGCCAACCGGTCCAGGACCGCGCGCAAGACGCTATCCGTCCGCCCCCCGGCCGACCCGCCGGCGCCAGCCGTGACCGGCTCCACGGCGCGCGTGGTGAACGGCCGCACCGCCGGCAGGGGCACCGCGCGGACCGCTGACGCGCTCGCCCGTCGAAGCGGCCCGGAAACGAAGGCGGTCTGAAATCGGATCAGCTCGCCGGCTCCCGATTGCAGCAACCCCGCACCGGGCGTGCCGGGCAGTTGATACGCGTCCAGCGTCCCGAGCACGTTGCGTGACTCACTGGCCGACAGCGTCTTCAGACACATGCGATAGGACAGGTGCGCGTCCAGTCCACGCAGCCGGCCCTCGTCGAGCCGCTGGCTGGCCAGCAACAAGTGCATGCCCAGCGACCGGCCGACCCGGCCGATCGCGAGGAACACGTCCGCGAAGTCGGGATATTGGCTGAGTAATTCGGAGAACTCGTCGACGATGATGAACAACGTCGGCAGGCAGGGCAATCGCGCACCCGTTCGGCGTGCCAGCTCGTACGCGGCGACACTGACGAAGTTGCCCGCCGCCCGCAGCACCTGTTGCCGACGGTTCATCTCTCCGGCCAGTGCATCTCGCATCCGTGCGACCAGTGGTGCTTCATCGGCGAGGTTGGTGATGACCGCCGCCACGTGTGGGGCCTGCGCGAGGTCGAGAAATGTCGCACCGCCCTTGAAGTCGACCAGAAGGAGGTTGAGGACTTCCGGCGAGTTCCGTGCCATCATGCCCAGCGCGACGGTGCGCAACAGCTCCGATTTGCCTGATCCGGTGGCGCCGACGCACAGCCCATGTGGGCCCATGCCCCGCTCCGCGGGTTCCTTGATGTCCAGCTCCACGGGTGCGCCAGCGGGCGTGGCTCCGATTGGGACACGAAGCCGATCGTGGTGGCTTGTGTTGTGCCACAAGGTGTCCGGATCGAAAGCGGCCACCTCACCGATGCCGGCCAGATCCGCCCAACCCAAGCCGCGGCTGATACCGCGACCCGACGGCCCGACCCGGTAGGCGGCCAGCCGGCGGGCGCAGGCCAGCGCGTCTTCGGGATCCATCTGGTCCGGACACGCCAGCGTTTCCGCTTCACCGGAGTATCGGATCACTAACGGTGTGCTATTGCGTCCGGCGCCCACCTCAAGGGTGGTCACGCCGGTGATCGCACCGCCTGCGCGCTGGTCCGCGTCGACGATCACCACCACATGCGGCACCGCCGTCCCGGCGAGCGCCCGTTGCGCCTCCGCGGGTGTCGCATACACCATCCGGGCGGGCCCCACGGCATCGCTGCTGCTCGGATGTTGGTTGTGCGGCAGCCATTTCAGCCACTCCCAGCAAGCGCGGCTCCAGTCACTGATCACGCCGGCGATCAGCAACTCCTCCGGGGAGTGCAGTACGGCGAGCTGGCAGATCATCGCCCGCAGCAGCCCGCGTACTCGGGTCACGTCGCCGTCGATCACGACCGGCCCAACCCCCGCCAACCCGATGGCGACGGGTGCGTCGTCGATCGTCGAGTGCGCGTTGAGGAAGCGGCGCAACGCGGTGACGGTGACCGGATCCGAGCGCTGCACGGGCGGAAGCTGCGGGACCACCAAGCGGGTGGCCAGAGGCTGGGTTCCAACGCCGACGCGGATGCGACAGAAGTCGGATTCGTCCGGTCGCCGCTCCCACATTCGCGGCCCACCGATCAACGTCCACAAGGTGGCGGGATCGGGATGCGTCCAGTTCAGTGATAAGTGTTGTGCTGCAGCGGTTTCGATGACAGATCCGCGCAAGCCACACAGATACCCGAGGTAGTCGGCACGGTCGGTGTCGATCCCGAATCCGCGCCGCCGGCCGCGTCCGGCTACCGCAGTCATCACCAGCGCGACCAGCATCATCATCGGGAAGGCCAGAAAGGTGGGGTGGCGGGTGGCCGGCGAGCCCGACAGCAGCACCGTCGCCATGACGCCCAAGGTCGCCGCGGACATGACAACCGGAAGCAGGCGTACCAGCAGGCTGGACGGTTCAGACCGCGGCAACTCGGGCGGCGCGGCAACCAGGATGTCCGCGGTCGCGTACGCCGGCCCCAAAGT
This sequence comes from Mycobacterium decipiens, assembly GCF_963853665.1. Taxonomy (NCBI): domain Bacteria; kingdom Bacillati; phylum Actinomycetota; class Actinomycetes; order Mycobacteriales; family Mycobacteriaceae; genus Mycobacterium; species Mycobacterium decipiens. The sequence continues at coordinate 1,063,489 of NZ_OY970459.1, read as the reverse complement.
CATGCTGGGCGACGCTAAGCAGCCACGGAGTTGGCCGCAAGTCGCCTGTGGACAACGGGATACCGGGCGATCGAAACCCGGCTACCGTGCCGGTGATCCGATTTACCCAGGGACAATCTGGGAGGGGAAAATGTCCGCGCCCGATCCGGAACTGCGCCGTGTCACCGTGCATGCCGGCCCCCGGGCCGTCGACCTGGCGCTGCCCGCCGTGGTGCCCGTCGCCACCCTGATCCCGTCGATCGTCGACATCCTGGACTACCGCGGCGCCAGCTCGGCGGCGACTCGCTACCAGCTCTCTCCTCCGGGGGCACCAGCGCTGCCAAGCGCAACGACGCTGGCGCAAGATGGTATCCGAGACGGAGCCGTCCTGGTGCTGAGCCAGTCAGGCACCCAGCCACCCGCCCCTCGCTGTGACGACGCTGCCGAGGCGGTGGCCGCGACCCTCAACACCGCGGCCCGGCCGCACGGCCCGCGCATGACCCGGCTCACCGGCGCGCTGGCGGCAAGCTGCATTACCGCCGGGGGCGCCGTGCTGCTGGTTCGAAACGCACTTAGCACCAACGACACCCACTACCCCGGCGCCACCGTCGCAATCGCGGCGGTGGCCGGTTTCGTTGCCTTGCTGTTCGCGGTGATTGCACACCGGGCAGTTCTGGACCCGATCGCCGGGCTCACGCTGAGCATCATCGCCGTCTCATTCGCCGCGGTTGCCGGCCTGCTGGCGGTGCCCGGGGCCCCCGGTGTGCACGGTGTGCTATTGGCCGCAATGGCGGCGGCCGTCACATCGGTGCTGGCGATGCGCGCAACAGGTTGTGGCGGTACCACATTGACCGCGGTGGCGTGCTTCGCGGTGGTCATCGCCGCCACCGCGCTGGTCGGTGCGATCACCGCGGCCCCACTGAGCGCGATCGGCTCGCTGGCCGCGCTGGCATCCCTGGGCCTGTTGGAGGTGTCCGCGCGGATGTCAATCGATTTGGCCGGCTTGTCGCCAAGACTGCCGCCGTTGCCCAACCTCGGCGACACTGATGCCCTGCCCGCCGCGGACCGCCTGTCCACCAGAGCGATCCGTGCCGACCACTGGTTGACGAGCCTGCTGGCCGCCTTCTCGTCGTCGGCGGCCATTGGTGCCATCTGCGCCGTGCTCGCGGCCGACGGCACCGGCACGCCGGGTTTCAACCGCATCACGTTGGCCGCGGTCACCGGTGCGCTGCTGCTGCTACGGGCGCGGTGCGCAGATGGGACAAGGCTACTTGTGTTTGCCATCAGCGGAATCACCACCATCGCAACGGCATCTGCCGTCGCCGCGGATCGTGGAGCGCAGCACGGGCCGTGGATCGCCGCGCTGACCGCGGTGCTGGCCGCCGCGGCGATGTTTCTGGGCTTCGTGGCTCCCGCGATCTCGCTCTCCCCCATCGCCCGCCGAGGCGTCGAGCTGCTGGAGTGTCTGGCGCTGATCGCAATGGTTCCCCTGACCTGCTGGATCTGCGGTGCCTTCAGCGCCGTTCGCGGCCTTGACCTGAGCTGGTCGTGACCACGTCACGCGTCGCGCGCCTGCTGGTGGTAACGGCGCTGATAACGCTGTCCGGGTGGGGAGCACCTACTTCCCATGCGGTTTCGCCGCCGCCGATTGACGAAAGATGGCTGCCCGAACCCGCACGGCCGGCACCGCCAACCCCGACCGTGCAACGCGAGGTGTGCACGGTCGTCACGACCGATTCGGGACCGGATTCCGGCCGAGCCGAGCCGCTGCCCCAACTCGCCGACCTCGACCAGGTCTGGCAATTCACCCGGGGCGCCGGCCAGCGGGTCGCGGTCATCGACACCGGCGTTACGCGACATCGACGACTGCCAAACCTGGTTGGCGGAGGTGACTATGTTTTCAGCGGAGACGGCACAGCGGATTGCGATGCACACGGCACCCTGGTAGCCGGAATCATCGCGGCCGCACCCGATTTGAAGAACGACAGTTTCATCGGAGTGGCACCCGACGTCACCTTGATCAGCATCCGGCAGTCCAGCGCCAAGTTCGCCCCGGTCGGCAAGCCGTCCAGCACAGGGGTTGGTGACGTCGACACCATGGCGAAGGCCGTGCGCACGGCCGCCGATCTCGGCGCGTCGGTGATCAACATTTCGTCGGTTGCCTGCGTTCCGGTCGCGGCTGCGCTGGACGACCGCGCGCTGGGTGCCGCACTGGCCTATGCGGTCGACGTCAAGAACGCCGTCGTGGTGGCTGCGGCCGGCAACACCGGCGGAACCGCGCAGTGTCCGCCGCAGCGGTCCGGTGCAACCCGGGACAGCGTCACCGTCGCGGTGAGTCCGGCCTGGTACGACGAGTACGTGTTGACCGTCGGTTCGGTGAACGCCGAAGGCGCACCGTCGGCATTCACTCTCGCCGGCCCCTGGTTGGATGTCGCCGCCGCCGGCGAGGGGGTGACCTCGCTCAGCCCGGTCGGCGACGGGATCGTGAATAGGCTTGGCGGACAGCATGGTTCGGATCTGTCCGGAACCAGCTACGCGGCGCCGGTCGTCAGCGGAGTGGCCGCCCTGGTCCGGGCCCGCTTCCCGGCATTGACTGCGCGGCAGGTGATGCAGCGCATCGAATCCACCGCGCATCGGCCACCCGCCGGATGGGATCCGCTGGTCGGCAACGGCACGGTCGATGCGCTGGCCGCCCTCAGCACCGACCCCATTCCGCAGAACGGCACCACAAGGACCGGTCCCACGCCCGTGGCGGTGCCGATCGTCACGCGGCCCACGCCCGGCCCACCCGATCGCCGGACCCCACATACCGCCTTCGCCGGTGCGGCGATCTGCCTGGTCGCGCTGGTGGCGACCCTGACCGCGCGACGCCGGCTACGGCCCCGGCGCGACGGTATCGCGGGCGACTGACGCGTTCGCCCTACTCAGTTCGGGTCCGCACGGCAGTATCGCCAGCACCGGCCACGGCGCCGGGGCCGCAGCCGCAGGTAGACCGAGGTCGTGTGCCGCGTCGTCGTCGTGGATCGCGAACCGCACCCCGGTGTCGGTGACGAGATAGCGCGTGCCGGTGCCGCCGCCGGAAAGACTGCGCGAAACGATGTAGGCGCTGCGGCCCGGCGGGACGTAGACCGCGTCCAGTGCCGGGCCGTGGCCGTCGGCTTGCGACAGCGTCACCGGCACCTGTCCGGCGGGCACCGGTGGACCGTTGCCCGCCAAGAACGCGATGCGAGCGGCACCTGACCGTGCGGGAGTCCAGGCCACGCACAGCGTGCTGGCCGCATTTCCCGACCGGCCGTTCAACGGTGTTGGCACCCTGTCGGGATAGGTCGACACCGGCAGCGTGGCCACGGTCGGAGTGGCGCGGATCACATCGGGGGCCACGGCGCTGACGTTGGCGCTGAGCTGCGAGCCGCCGAACCTCAACAGATCCGCGGCGACCTGGCCGATTCGCTGCACCCCGGCGTCCAGCACCGCGTAAAGCTCATCACCGTAAGAGCGGGTGATACGCACCACAGTGCCGACCGGAAATCCGGGCAACGCCGTCGATGCCCGACCGGCCCCACGAATTCGGGGAACCGTGATAGGCGGTGCCTCCGGGACGGCGTTGAGCAAAGATTGCGCGACGACATGCGGTACCCGGCCCCCCAGCCGCAGGGCCCACACAACCGCGGGGTCAGCGAGATCCACCACGGCCCGCCGGCCGTCATAGAGCAGATAGGCAGGCGAACCGAATTCGGGTGCCACCAGGATGGTCTGTTCGGCAGCCAGTCGATGTCCGGACGAATCGTTGCCGGGCCCGACGACGACAGTCGTGGACCCGCCATCGTCGCTATCGCAGATCGTCCATACCGATTCCAAAGCCGATAGCGGCGGGGCGAGCAACTGCGGCGCACCCGAAATGCCGAGCAGTGGACCGCGTTTGGTGCGGCCCAGTTCGGAATCGCGCACCGGTTGCGGGTTGGCGTTGGTCGCCGCGATCAATCGCGCCGAGGCCAGGTTCAGCACTGGATGCCAGGTATCGCCCACTCGCACGTAAAGCGCCCCGGATTCGCGACCCATCACAATCGTCGCCTGACCGAGCGCCAGCTGTGGCCGCAACAGAGCCACAAATGCGCATCCCGTCATCGCGATGATCGCCAGCACACACCCGACGGCTAGGGACGCGGTACGAGCGCGCAACGTTGCGTTTGCGGCTGGGATATCGCCGAACAGCAACGCGCACTCAATACGACGCACCAGAAACCGGTACCCGCTGACGTGCAGCCAGTTTGTCGCTGCGCTCGGCACTGGCTCTCCCACGGTGACCCGATGATTTCTGGCTACCATAGGCCGCGCCTGGGATCATTTTCACCGTTCATCCACAGGCATGAACGTTTGGTCCGGCTGGGCCGTGGGTAAAGTTTCGAGGTGCACAATCACCCGATATTCCTGCGGGCGGCTCGCTGGGCCGGGTTGGGCGTTGCTGCATTGATCGCCGCCGTCGTGCTGCTTGTCGGTCCGGGTACCGTCGCGGCACCGGTAGCCGCCGCCAGCGACTGCCCGGAGGCCGAAGTCACCTTCGCCCGCGGCACCAGTGAGCCGCCCGGCATCGGCCGCGTCGGGGGGGCTTTCGTCGACTCGCTGCGCCAGCAGACCGGAATGAACATCGGGGTGTACGCGGTTAACTACGCCGCCAGCCGCCTGCAGCTACACGGGGGAGACGGCGCCAACGACACCATCTCCCACATCAAGTCGATGGCCTCGTCCTGCCCGAACACCAAGCTGGTCCTGGGCGGTTACTCACAGGGCGCGGATGTGATGGACATCGTGGCGGGGGTTCCTCTGGGAGGCATCAGCTTTGGTAGTCCGCTACCCGCCGAATACGCAGCCAACGTGGCGGCGATCGCGGTCTTCGGCAACCCGGCCAACCGCGCCGGCGGATCGCTGCCGAGTCTGAGCCCACTGTTCGGCTCCAAAGCTATTGACCTGTGCAATCCCACCGACCCGATCTGCCACGCGGGACCTGGCAACGAGTGGAGCGGCCACACCGAGGGCTACATCCCCGCCTACACCACAAAGGCGGCCAGTTTCGTCGCGAGCAGGCTCCTGGCCGCGTCCGCGCCGCATATGCCCGGACCCGTCCCGCAGCTGCCCGGGTCTGTCCTTCAGATCCCCGGCACCGCGGGGCAGGCGCACGGGTCGATGGTGCGCGTTCACTGACGCGTTGTCAGTAAGCCCGTAAAATCGCGTCATGAGGCTCATCGGGGTAACCCCCCGCCCACTGACGCGTTCGGGCCGCCGGCGAGCACGTCCCGCATACCGCCTCGCCAGCCTGGCGGCCGCCGCACTCGCGGCGGCCGCGCTGTTGCTTACCCCCGCGCTCGCGCCACTGGCATCGGCGGCGTGCCCGGACGTCGAGGTGGTGTTTGCCCGCGGAACCGGAGAGCCGCCGGGCATCGGCCGGGTAGGCCAGGCTTTCGTCAGCTCGCTGCGCCAGCAGACCAACAAGAGCATCGGGACGTACGGGGTGATCTACCCGGCCAACAAGGACTTCCTGGCCGCCGCTGACGGCGCGAACGACGCCAGCGACCACATTCAGCAAATGGCCAACACATGCCCCGCCACGAAACTGGTGCTCGGCGGGTACTCCCAGGGTGCCGCCGTGATCGACATCGTCGCTGCGGCGCCACTGCCCGGCCTCGGGTTCACGCAGCCGTTACCGGCCGCAGACGACGATCACATCGCCGCGATCGCCCTTTTCGGAAATCCTTCGGGCCGGGCTGGCGGACTAATGAGCGCCCTGACCCCCCAATTCGGGTCCAAGACCATCAACCTCTGCAACGATGGCGACCCGATCTGCTCGGACGGCAACCGGTGGCGAGCCCACATGGGCTACGTTCCCGGGTTGACCAACCAGGCAGCAAGTTTCGTCGCCAGCAAGATCTAACGCGGGCCGCCGCCGGCCAAGCGCGACCGCTTTCGACTGGCACACCGCTCACCACGGCCTTAAGCTGACGCCGGACCCGCCCGTCAGTCGCGCCGCTCGCCAACGCAGCCGAACGCGTATCAATTCACCGAATGCGCAGCGATGAACCGCACTTTCACCATGTCACCGGACCGGAAGTGTTCGGACACGCTAGCAGGGGCTCGGGCCAACTTCGACTTCTGTTTGCGCTGAGGAGGGTTGATGCAGGGCATCGCACCAGACATCGAAAGCGCAGCCGCAGCCGACCACGACAGAGCTAGGGCCACCAGGGAGACGCTGGAGGATTACACGCTGCGCTTAGCGCCGCGGAGCTATCGGAGATGGTCCCCGGCGGTGGTGGGAATCTCGGCTCTCGGCGGCATCGCCTACCTCGCCGACTTCGCGATCGGCGCCAATGTCGGCATCACCTGGGGTACCGCGAACGCGTTGTGCGCAATCGTGATCTTCGCTGTCGTGGTCTTCGCGACCGGATTGCCACTGGCCTATTACGCAGCGCGTTACAACATCGACCTGGATCTGATTACCCGCGGTAGCGGTTTCGGCTACTACGGCTCGGTCGTCACCAACGTGATCTTTGCCACGTTCACGTTCATCTTCTTCGCCCTTGAGGGCTCGATCATGGCTCAGGGCCTCCAGCTGGGCCTGCATGTCCCGCTGTGGGCGGGCTACGCTTGCTCGACCCTGATCATCTTCCCGCTAGTGATCTACGGGATGAAAGTCTTGTCACAGCTACAACTTTGGACCACCCCGCTGTGGTTGTTCCTGATGGCAGCCCCATTTGGCTACCTGGTAGTCAGCCATCCCGAGTCAATCGGGCAGTTCGTCTCCTACGCCGGCACCAACGGTCGTGGCGGCCTCAACATCGGCTCCGTCCTGTTGGCGGCGGGAGTGTGCCTGTCGCTCATCGCTCAGATCGCCGAACAGATTGACTACCTGCGCTTCATGCCACCGCGAACGCCGGAAAACTCGCGTAGGTGGTGGACCTGGACGCTGCTAGCCGGCCCCGGCTGGGTTGCCTTTGGCGCGATCAAACAGATCATCGGCCTGTTCCTGGCGGTCTATCTGATCTCCAACATCCCCGGTTCGTCGGCAATCGCCAACCAACCGGTGCACCAATTCATGCAGATCTACCGCAACTTCATGCCGGGTTGGCTGGCGTTGACACTCGCCGTGATCCTGGTGGTCCTCAGCCAAATCAAGATCAACGTGACGAACGCGTATTCGGGCTCTCTGGCGTGGACCAATTCGTTCACGCGCGTCACCAAGCACTATCCCGGGCGAGTGGTGTTCCTTGGGGCCAACCTCGCGATCGCGTTGATCCTCATGGAAGCCAACATGTTTGACTTCCTGAACACGGTCCTGGGGTTCTACGCCAACTGTGGTATGGCGTGGGTGGTAGCGGTGGCGTCTGACATCGTCTTCAACAAGTACCTGCTCGGGCTTTCGCCGAAGACCCCCGAATTCCGCCGCGGCATGTTGTATGCCGTCAACCCGGTCGGCTTCGGGTCGCTGGTGTTGGCCGCGGGGCTGTCGATCGCCACCTTCTTCGGCGGTCTGGGTGCGGCACTGCAACCCTATTCGCCTCTGGTGGCAATCGTCGTCGCGTTGGTGATGCCGCCGGTTCTGGCAATCGCAACCAAGGGCAAGTACTACCTCCGCCGCGCGCACGACGGCATCGATCTGCCCATGTATGACGAGCACGGTAACCCCTCAGCCGAACCGCTGAATTGCCATGTCTGCCAGCACGATTTCGAACGGCCGGACATGTTGGCCTGCGAGGCCCATGATGCGCACATCTGTTCCCTCTGCTTGTCCACGGACAAGCGGGCCCAACATGTGCTTGAGGCCGGTCCGCTTCGTTAGGCCGTCGCCGTCGCCGTCGCCGTCGCCGTCGCCGAGTTTAGGTTCCGGGCCGGTCGCAACACCGCATGTACCACAAGACCCGCGGCCAGCGCCCAGAACGCCGCGCCGGCCCCGGCCAGGCTTACCGCCGAGGCGGCGACAACGAACGTGATCGCCGCCGGGGCCCGCCCCGCGAGATCCGCTGGGCCCGACATCGCCGCCGCCAGCGACGAGCCCAGGGTGGGAAGCAGCCCGAGCCCGGCGACCGCGCCGATTACCTCGGCGGGTGCGGCCGCGACGAACGTGGTCAGCGTGTTGGTCAGCGCGGCCAACACCAGGTAGACGGCGCCGAAGGTGGTCGCCGCCGGCCACCGCCGCGCCGGATCGCGGTGCGCTTCGGGGGACGCCGGAACGGCTGCGCTGATGGCGGCTAGGTTGATCGAGTGCCCGCCGAAGGGGGCGGCGGCAAGTGTGCCGAGGCCGGTGACCGTCATCGACTCCCGCCACGGTATTTGGTAGCCATAGGAGCCCATGATCGCGATACCGGGAACGTTCTGGGCGGCCATCGTAACGATGTAGAGGGGCAGCGCGATGCCAACAACCGCCGCCCAGCTCAGCTGCGGCATCGTCGAAACCGGGTGTGGGAGCAACGGCCCCGATAGGCCGGTGTGATGGCTGAGCGGGACCACGATTAGCGTGACCACGAAGGCCGCCGGTACCGCCCATCGGGTGGCGAACCTGGCGAACGCCAGCCAGGTCAGCAGGATCGGCGCCACCTGCCAGGGGTGCGAAGCCAGCCCATGGACTGGAATCAGGCATAGGTGCAACACCACGCCGGCGAGCATCGCCTGCGCGATCGGTGCCGGGATCGCGGTGATTAGCCCACCCAACCGCGGCCAAGCACCGGTCAGCATCATCAGAGCCCCGGCTAGCAGAAACCCCCCGACGGCAGCCGGCCACCCACCGTGCGGCGCTCCCGCGCTGACCAGCACTGCGGCGCCCGGCGTCGACCAGGCTAGCGTGATCGGAACCCGGTGCCGCAGGCTCAGCCACAGCGTTCCAATCCCAAGAGTGACGCATAGCGCCGCCAGCCCCGAGGTGGCCTGCTGCGGTGAGGCGCCCACCGCCTGCAACCCCGCCAAAACGACGGCGAACGCGCTGGTGTATCCCACCAGCGCGATGCTTATGCCCGCGTGAATCGGCTTGCCGAGTTCCATAAACAGAACCCTAGCTCACGCGTTCTGTTTGAAGAACCCTGGCTATGGTTGGGGCGTGGACGGCGTGTCGGTCATGGTGGGCGCGCGGGTGCGCGCCGAGCGACGGGCGAGCGGTCTTTCGCTCGCCGCGCTGGCGGCCGCGGCGGGCATCGGCAAGGGATCGCTGTCAGAGATCGAGAACGGCGTGCGCAACCCGACGCTGGGCACGCTGTACGCGATCGCCGACGCGTTGGGACTGCCGCTGGCGACGCTGCTCGACGGCCGCCCCGGAACGCGCATCGCGGCAGCAGGGATCGCCGCCAGCCTGCTCGACGTCACCGGAGGCGAACACGGCACCGTCGAGGTCTACCGCCTGCAGCTCGGCGCGGGCGCACGGCATCGTTCCGCTCCGCATGGGCATGGTGTCGTCGAGCACCTGCTCGTGACCTCGGGCCGGGCGGCCGTCGGGCGCGCCGGCGAGGAGGTGGAGCTGGCCACGGGCGAATCGGCTAGCTGGGTCAGTGATGTACCCCACACCTACACCGCGCTCGACGACGTGCCTGTGCAGGCCGTTCTGGTCATTCGCTCGCCGCACCGATCCGGGTCGGGCGGGCGGCCCTGACCCATCGGCGCGCCCCGCAACGGACCGAGGGCACTAGCGCGAGCGCAGATCCCGAGTAATCAAGTTCCGCGACGCGAGCTGGTCATCGGGCGGATAGTCCACCCGGATCAACGTCAACCCGTGCGCCGGCGCGGCCGCGAAGTCGCTCGATCGTACGGTCGCGGTGAGCAAGTCACGGCACCAAGCGGCCGTGCGCCGACGCTCGCCGACCGCCAGCAGCGCTCCAACAAGTGACCGCACCATCGACCAGCAAAATGCGTCGGCGCTGACGTGCGCGGTGACCAGCTCGCCATCGCGCAACCAGTCCAACCGCTGCAAGTCCCGGATGGTGGTAGCACCGTCGCGACGACGACAGAACGCCGCGAAATCGTGCAACCCCAAGAGATGCCGCGATGCAACGGCCATCGCATCGACATCCAGCGCGCGCGGCCAGGCGGTGACGTAGCGCGCCTGCTGCGGCTCGACACCGTAGGGCGCTGTCGACAACCGGTACACGTAGTGTCGCCGCAGCGCCGAGAATCTGGCGTCGAAACCGGCTGGCGCGCGGGTGATATCGAGGACCCGCACATCGGCGGGCAGCAACCGGCCCAGCCGCCGCAGCAGCGGCAGGAACTCCGGATCACCGGCGGCGTGCGCGCGCGGGTAGGCGTTCGGCAAGGCAGCGGCGGGCACATCAAGGTGGGCGACCTGCCCGGTGGCGTGCACTCCCGCATCGGTGCGTCCGGCCGCGCGCAGCCGCACCGGGGTGCGCAGCACGGTTGTCAAGGCGTCATCGAGATCGCCCGCTACCGTGCGCTGACCCGCCTGTACCGCCCAGCCCGCGAAATCGGTTCCGTCGTAGGCGATATCGAGCCGCAGACGGACAACGCCACTAATTCTCGGGGGCCTCTTCAGGGACCTCGTCAGGGGCCTCCCCAGGCTCTTCGGCCGGCTCGGCTTGCGCCGCCTTGGCCTCAGGCTGTTCGGCCGGCTCAGCCTGCGCCGCCTTGGCCTCAGGCTCTTCGGCCGGCTCGGCTTGCGCCGTCTTGGCCTTCGCCTGCGCGGCGGCTACCCGGCGTGCCCGATTGGCCTCCGCTGTCACCGTCTTTTCCCGAACCAGTTCGATCACGGCCATCGGAGCGTTGTCGCCCTTACGCGCCTCGACTTTGATGATGCGGGTGTAGCCACCGTCGCGGTCGGCGAAGAACGGTCCGATCTCGGCGAACAAGGTGTGCACCACATCCTTGTCACGGAGCTTCTTGAGCACCTCGCGCCGGTTGTGCAACGTGCCCTTCTTGGCGTGCGTGATCAGCTTCTCCGCGTATGGCCGCAGCGCCCGGGCCTTCGGCTCGGTGGTCGTGATCCGCCCATGCTCGAACAGGGACGTGGCCAGGTTGGCCAGAATCGCCTTCTGGTGCGAAGACGACCCGCCGAGGCGAGGGCCCTTGGTGGGCTTGGGCATTGCTGACGCTCCTGTCTAGATGATGGAAATTAGAGCTGTTCGGTTTCGGCGTAATCCTGTTCGTCGTAGGCGCCCTCGGTGGACCAGGTGCCGGTGGCGACGTCGTAGCCTGCGACCTCCGAGGGGTCGAAGCTCGGCGGGCTGTCCTTGAGCGACAGGCCCAGCTGGTGCAGCTTGACCTTCACCTCGTCGATGGACTTCTGACCGAAGTTGCGGATGTCGAGCAGGTCGGATTCGGTGCGCGACACCAGCTCGCCCACGGTGTGCACCCCCTCGCGCTTGAGGCAGTTGTAGGACCGCACGGTCAAGTCCAGGTCGTCGATCGGCAGGGCGAACGACGCGATGTGGTCGGCCTCGGCCGGCGACGGCCCGATCTCGATTCCTTCGGCCTCGACGTTGAGTTCGCGTGCCAGGCCGAACAACTCAACCAACGTCTTGCCCGCCGACGCCAGCGCGTCGCGCGGGGTGATCGAACTCTTGGTCTCCACGTCGAGGATCAGCTTGTCGAAGTCGGTGCGCTGCTCGACACGGGTGGCGTCCACCTTATAGGTCACCTTGAGCACCGGCGAGTAGATGGAATCGACTGGAATACGACCGATTTCGGCACCCGACGCCCGGTTTTGCACCGCCGGCACGTAGCCGCGGCCACGCTCGACGACCAGTTCGACTTCCAGCTTGCCCTTGTCGTTCAGCGTCGCGATGTTCATGCCGGGGTTGTGCACCGTGACACCGGCCGGCGGCACGATGTCGCCGGCGGTAACCTCGCCGGGCCCCTGCTTGCGCAGGTACATCGTGACCGGCTCGTCCTCCTCCGAGGACACAACCAGGCTCTTGAGATTCAGGATGATCTCGGTGACATCTTCTTTGACCCCCGGCACCGTGGTGAACTCGTGCAGCACACCGTCAATGCGAATGCTGGTGACGGCCGCGCCGGGAATCGACGACAGCAGGGTGCGACGCAGCGAATTGCCCAGGGTGTAGCCGAATCCCGGCTCCAGCGGTTCGATGACGAACTGGGATCGGTTGTCGGTGAGGATGTCCTCGGACAATGTGGGGCGCTGTGAGATCAGCATGGTGTTTCTTCTTCTTCCTTTCGACGTCCGCCATATGACGTCTTTGGGGGTACTCGGGGGCTGGTCTCCTTGGAGCCCCCGAGGGTCTACTTCGAGTAGTACTCGACGATCAGCTGCTCGGTCAGTGGGACGTCGATCTGCGCGCGCTCGGGCAGCTGGTGGATCAGGATGCGTTGCCGCTCCCCCACCACCTGCAGCCAGCTCGGGGTCGGGCGGTCACCCGCCGTCTCGCGGGAAATCTGGAACGGCACCGTGTTTACCGACTTGTCGCGCACTTCGATGATGTCGTACTGCGACACCCGGTAGCTGGGGACATTGACGTGCACGCCGTTGACGCTGAAGTGCCCGTGGCTGACCAGCTGGCGGGCCATCCGGCGGGTGCGCGCCAGCCCGGCGCGGTAGACGACGTTGTCTAGGCGGCTTTCCAAGATCTTCAGCAGTTCTTCACCCGTCTTTCCGGGCTGCCGCACGGCCTCCTGGTAGTAGCGACGGAACTGTTTTTCCATCACCCCGTAGGTGAAGCGGGCCTTCTGCTTCTCCTGCAGCTGCAGCAGATATTCGCTTTCCTTGATCCGCGCGCGGCCATGCTGGCCGGGCGGGTAGGGACGCTTCTCGAAGGCCTGGTCGCCGCCGACGAGGTCGGTGCGCAGCCGCCGTGATTTGCGGGTAACGGGTCCGGTGTAACGAGCCATCGGTTGTATCTCCTCCTAGAGCCCGACTAAACCCGGCGACGCTTGGGTGGGCGGACGCCGTTGTGCGGCTGGGGGGTCACATCCGAGATCGCGCCGACCTCCAGGCCCGCGGCCTGCAGCGACCGGATCGCGGTCTCGCGGCCCGAGCCCGGGCCCTTGACAAACACGTCGACCTTGCGCACCCCGTGCTCCTGCGCCTTGCGCGCGGCGTTCTCTGCGGCTAGCTGGGCCGCGAACGGGGTGGATTTCCGGGACCCCTTGAAGCCGACGTGTCCCGACGACGCCCAGGCGATGACGTTGCCCTGCGGGTCGGTGATGGTGACGATCGTGTTGTTGAACGTGCTCTTGATGTGGGCGGCACCGTGCGGGATATTCTTTTTCTCCCGCCGGCGGGTCTTCTGGCCCTTCTTGGGCGCCCCAGTTGCCTTCTTCGGTGGCATCGGTTACCTGGCCTTCTTCTTGCCTGCGATGGTGCGCTTGGGGCCTTTACGGGTCCGCGCGTTGGTCTTTGTCCGCTGACCGCGTACTGGCAGACCGCGGCGGTGCCGCAGCCCCTGGTAGCAGCCGATCTCGATCTTCCGACGGATGTCGGCCTGCACCTCACGGCGCAGGTCACCCTCCACCTTCAAGTTGGCTTCGATGTAGTCACGCAGGTGGATCAGCTGTTCTTCGGTGAGATCTCTGGTGCGCAGATCCCGGTCGATACCGGTGGCCGCCAGGATTTCGTTCGAGCGGGTACGGCCGATGCCGAAGATGTAGGTCAGGGCGACCTCCATCCGCTTATCGCGCGGCAGATCGACGCCGACTAGTCGAGCCATAGATGGCGCTTCCTCTTCCTTTGCGGAGGTCTGGTCCCAGTCCGTTCCCGCGGAGCGCGGGGCCCGGCCTCCGTCCGGGCGTGGATGAGCTGGCCCATCTCAATAGATGCCAGCCGCTCATTGGTGCTGGGAGGTCTGCATTCAGTTGTTGATCCGATTGTCCAGCTCCTCCTCGGGCCGCTACGCGGCCCGCATCGTCGCCGAACTAGATCCGATTGTCCAGCTCCTCCTCGGGCCGCTACGCGGCCCGCATCGTCGCCGAACTAGATCCGATTGTCCAGCTCCTCCTCGGGCCGCTACGCGGCCCGCATCGTCGCCGAACTAGCCCTGTCTTTGCTTGTGGCGCGGGTCGGAACAGATCACCATAACTCGCCCGTGCCGGCGGATCAGCCTGCACTTGTCACAGATCGGCTTAACGCTCGGGTTCACCTTCACGGCTGTCTCGGTCCTGTTCTCTGGGTGTTTCGCTACTTGTACCGGTACACAATGCGGCCCCGGGATAGGTCGTAGGGTGACAACTCCACCACCACCCGGTCCTCGGGCAGGATGCGGATGTAGTGCTGACGCATCTTGCCGCTGATGTGGGCGAGCACCTTGTGGCCGTTCTCCAGCTCAATGCGAAACATGGCATTGGGCAGGGGCTCAACCACGCGCCCCTCAACCTCTATGGCACCGTCCTTCTTGGCCATTACTTTCTGGCGATCCTCACTTCTTGTCTGTGCACCCGGTTTCGGCGCAGCACGTGCTCGGACCATAAACGTGAGCCGGTGGTGGAAATTCCGCGAAGTGCTCCGAGAAATTTCAAGACTGGGCACGCCAAGAGCCGGCACGGACGCCGCACCGTTGGTCCACAATACTCGCACCGTCGTCCTCGACGCAAAACGCCGCAGGCTGGGCCCCGCTGGAATAGGGCAAGCCAAACTACGAGTTGCAGCAACCATGACCGATTCTGCTCCCAACAAACCCCATTTCGGCCGATTTGGATCCTTCGGACGCGGCGTAACGCCCCAGCAGGCCAGGGAAATCGAGGCCCTGGGCTATGGGGCGGTCTGGGTGGGCGGCTCGCCGCCCGCCGAGCTGTCCTGGGTGGAACCGGTTCTGGAAGCGACCACCACGCTGCAGGTGGCCACCGGCATCGTCAACATCTGGACTGCGCCTGCCAAACCGGTCGCCGACTCGTTCCACCGGATCGAGGCGGCCTACCCGGGCCGTTTCCTGCTGGGTATCGGCGTCGGGCATCGTGAGGCGGTCAGCCAATACCGCAACACCCAGAACGCGCTAGGCGCGCTCTCGGAGTATCTGGACCGGCTCGACGAATATGGCGTGCCCGCCAACCGTCGGGTGGTGGCCGCGCTGGGCCCTCGGGTCCTGGGCCTTTCCGCACGACGTAGCGCCGGCGCGCACCCGGCCCTGACCACTCCCGAACACACCGCACGGGCCCGTGAGCTGATCGGCCCCTCGCCCTTCTTGGCGCCCCTACACCAAGTCGTGTTGACCACCGACCCCGAAAAGGCCCGCACGGTGGGTCGCAAGGCGCTCGATATCTACTTCAACCTGGCCAACTACCGCAACAGCTGGAAAAGGCTGGGCTTCACCGACGACGAAGTCACCCAGCCGGGCAGCGACCGCCTGGTCGACGCCATGATCGCGTACGGTACTCCCGAAGAGATCGCGGCACGGCTGACCGAACATCTCGACGCCGGCGCCGACCACGTCCCGGTCCAGGTCCTTACCAAAGATGACAACCTGGTCTCGGCGCTGGCCGAACTGGCGGGGCCGCTCGGAGTGCACCAACGAACCTAGGGGGGGACCTGGATGACCGAGGCGATTGCACTCAAGCCCGATCTGGGCAGGTTCGGCGTGTGGCTGGGTACCCGCTCCATCGCCCCCGAGCTGGCGGCCCGGATCGAAACACTGGGCTACGGCGCCGCCTGGATCGGGGCCTCCCCCGACGCCGATCTGGCTTGGGTCGAACCAGCGCTGGCCCAGACCACGTCGCTACAGCTGGCCACCGGGATCGTCAACATCTGGCCGTCACCGGCCACGGCAGTCGCCCAGTCCTTTCAACGCATCGAAAGCACCTATCCGGGAAGGTTTCTGCTCGGTGTCGGGGTGGGGCACTCCGAGCACACCCAGGAGTACCGCAAACCCTACGACGCACTCGTCGAGTACCTCGATGAGCTCGACACCGGCGGGGCACCCGCCAGCCGTCGGGTGCTCGCCGCGCTTGGCCCCAGGATGCTGCGGTTGTCCGCGGAACGCAGCGCCGGCGCCCACCCGTATCTAACGACGCCGGAACACACGGCCAAGGCGCGCGATCTGGTGGGCAACTCGGTGTTCCTGGCCCCGGAGCACAAGGTGGTGCTGACCACCGACCGTGCCGAAGCCCGCGCGGTCGGCCGCAAGTTCATCGACTTCTACCTGGGCCTCAGCAACTACGTGAGCAACTGGCTGCGTCTCGGGTTCACCGAAGACGACGTGCGCAAGCCCGGCAGCGACAAGCTGATCGACGCCCTGGTGGCCTCTGGCACCCCGGACGCGATCGCGCAGCGCCTCAACGAGCATCTAGACGCCGGAGCCGACCACGTCGCGATCCAGGTGCTGGGCCGCTCCTCCGAAGACGCACTAAGCGAGCTGGCGGGGGCAGTGCTCGGTTAGGGTTTGACCCATGCGGTTGCTCGTCACCGGTGGCGCCGGCTTCATCGGCGCCAACTTCGTGCACAGCACGGTGCGCGAGTATCCCGACGATGCGGTGACGGTAATCGATGCCCTCACCTACGCCGGCCGGCGCGAGTCGCTGGCCGACGTCGAGGAGGCCATCCGGCTGGTCGAGGGCGATATCACCGACGCCGAGCTGGTTTCGGAGCTGGTTGCCGAGTCCGACGCGGTCGTGCATTTTGCCGCCGAATCCCATGTCGACAATGCGCTGGACGACCCGGAGCCGTTCCTACACACCAACGTGATCGGGACGTTCGTCATCCTGGAAGCGGTACGACGCCACGGTGTGCGGCTGCACCACATCTCCACCGACGAGGTCTACGGTGACCTGGAGCTCGACGACGCGGCGCGATTCACCGAGTCCACGCCTTACAACCCGTCGAGTCCGTACTCGGCCACCAAAGCGGGCGCCGACATGCTGGTCCGGGCTTGGGTGCGGTCGTACGGCATACGTGCGACGATCTCCAACTGCTCCAACAACTACGGGCCCTATCAGCACATCGAGAAGTTCATCCCGCGCCAGATCACCAACGTGCTTACCGGCCGTCGGCCCAAGCTGTACGGCAGCGGCGCCAACGTGCGTGACTGGATCCACGTCGACGACCACAACAGCGCGGTCCGGCGAATCCTGGAGAAGGGCCGAATCGGCCGAACCTATCTCATCAGCTCCGAGGGTGAGCGCGACAACCTGACCGTGCTGCGCACGCTGCTGCGAATGATGGGCCGCGATCCCGACGACTTCGACCACGTGACCGACCGCGTCGGCCACGATCTGCGCTACGCCATCGACCCGTCCACGCTGTACAACGAATTATGCTGGGCGCCAAAGCATACCGACTTTGAAGAGGGCTTGCGGGCCACCATCGACTGGTACCGGGACAACGAAGCCTGGTGGCGTCCGCTGAAGGACGCGGCGGAAGCTCGGTACGAAGAACGCGGTCAATGACATGAAAGCACGCGAACTCGACATCCCCGGCGCCTGGGAGATCACCCCGACCATCCACGGCGATTCCCGCGGACTGTTCTTCGAATGGCTTACTGACCACGGGTTCAGTGCGTTCGCCGGTCACCGTTTGGACGTCCGGCAAGTCAACTGCTCGATGTCGGCAGCCGGTGTGCTGCGTGGCCTGCATTTCGCCCAACTGCCCCCGAGCCAGGCCAAGTATGTGACCTGCGTTTCCGGGTCGGTGTTCGACGTCGTCGTCGACATCCGCTTGGGCTCACCGACGTTCGGCCGGTGGGCCTCGGTTCTGCTCGACGACCTAGACCGTAGGACGATCTACATCTCCGAAGGCCTGGCGCATGGATTCCTTGCGTTGCAAGATAATTCGACGGTGATGTACCTGTGCTCGGCGGAATACAATCCGCAGCGCGAGCACACCATTTGCGCCACCGACCCGACCCTGGCAATCGACTGGCCGCTGGTCGATGGGGCCACCCCAAGCCTGTCCGATCGCGATGCCGCGGCCCCCAGCTTCGACGACGTGCGCGCGTCCGGCCTCCTGCCGACCTGGGAGCAGACCCAACGATTCATCGGGAGTTTGCGCGGCGATTAAACCGCATCTGTACGGCAACAGCGCGGCCGTTCATACTGCTTCACTAGATCCGCCGACAACCGCGGGTGCTTGGCCCATTAGAAGGAGGACCCGGTGAAGCGTGAGTTGTTGATGGCCGTCGGCGCGGCAACCATGATCGCGAGCGCGGCGGGGTGTTCCAGCGACGACGAGGCGTCGAGCCCGTCACCCGGCGCGGCGACCTCACCCGCCCCAACCACCAGCCCCGCGCCCACGTCGCCCAGCACCCCAGCCGCCGCCGGCGAGACGAAGGTCATCATCGGCGGTGCGCCCCAGAACGTCAGTGGCCCGGTGGTGTGCTCGACGAACGAGGGCAAGTTCTCCATCGCCATCGGCGACATGCTGACCGGCGTCATCGTCGGCCTCGAGCAGGACGCATCGGCGGTCCGCAGCGCTGGGCTCGGCACCGTTGACGGCGTGGTGCTGAGCTTTACCGAAGGCGCGCCCGGCAACAGCGCCAGCGCCACCAAGAATGGCAACTTCTACAAGATCACCGGCACCGCCACCGGCGTCGACAACGCCGGGCAGCAGGTCAGTAAGTCCTTCGAGGTCGACGTCACCTGCCCGTAGCAGCAAGCCCGGCCGGATGGGAAGTCTTGGGCATCAGCGGGTCAGTTGCAGCGGGCGTTGTGGCGGGCCGACGTACTCGCTGAGTGGACGGATCAACGCATTGGACGCGGTCTGCTCCATGATGTGGGCTGTCCACCCGGTGATTCGGCTCATCACGAAGATCGGTGTGAAGCAACCGATGTCAAACCCCATCAGGTGATAGGCCGGCCCGGTCGGGAAGTCCAGATTGGGCTTGATGCCGGTGGCGGCCAGCATGTCCTGTTCTAAGACGTGGTAGATGTCCAGCCACCGCTGGCCGTCGCGGACGGCGGCCACACGTTCCAGAGCCCGCTTCATTGTCGGCACCCGCGAGTCACCACTCTTGTACACCCGATGGCCGAACCCCATCACCTTGTCATTGCGAGATAGTTTGCCCTGCAGCCATTCTGACGCCTTCTCCGCCGTGCCGATTTCGAACATGTCATGCATCACCGCTTCGTTGGCGCCGCCATGCAGCGGACCCTTGAGCGCACCGATGGCGGCCGTCACCGCGCTGTAGATATCGGACCGGGTGGAGGTGACCACCCGCGCGGCGAATGTGGAGGCATTGAAACTGTGCTCGGCGTAGAGGACCATCGACTGCTCGAAGGCGTCCACAACGACCTGTTCGGGGACGTCGCCGAAGCACATGTGCAGGAAGTTCTGCGCGTAGCTCATGTGACTGTGCGGGGCGATGGGCGACAAGCCGCGTCGGCGGCGCATGTCGGCGGCCACGAGGGTAGGCAGCACCGCGAACATCCGCAGCGACTTGGCGTAGTTCGCTCCTATGCTGCTGTCGTCCTCGTCGGGGTCGTCGGCGCCCAGGTAGCTGATTAGTGTGCGCACCACGTCCATCGGGTGGCAGGTATCGGGCAGCTTCGCCAGCAGCGAGAGCACGGATCGGTTCATCCGGCGGGCGGCGCGTTCCCGCTGGGTGAACAACGCCAACTGCTGATCGTTGGGCAGTTCGCCGTGCCACAGCAAGTAGGCCACCTCCTCGAAGCTGCAGTGCGCGGCGAGGTCGCTTACCGGGTATCCGCGGTAGGTCAGGGAGTTGGTTTCCGGGACGACCTTCGACACGGCAGTGGTGTCGACGACGACACCGGTGAGGCCTTTGAAGATGCGGGGCTTGGCTTCGACGGCGCTCATGGAATCACTCCCTGTAGTGCGAAGTTGTAGGTCTCGGAGCCGAATTGGTGGTAGTCGGGGTAGCGGAGTAGCTCGTAGAGCCGGCTGCGGTGCTGCATCCGCTCGAGCAGCCCGGATTGTGTTCCGGTGTCCGCGATTTCACGCAGGCCGACCTCGACGGCGCGCATGGCCAGCCGCAGGGTGGTCACCGGGTAGATCACCACGTTGTAGCCGATCTCAGACAGCCGCTCGGCCGTCAACAGCGGCGACCTGCCGAACTCGGTCATGTTGGCCAGCAACGGGGTGTCCACCGCGGCGCGGAACCGTTCGAATTCGGCGGGCGCGCCCAGAGCCTCGGGGAAGATGAGGTCGGCGCCCGCGTCGGCGTAGGCCTTGGCCCGGTCGACCGCCGCGGCCACCCCCTCGACACCAGCGGCGTCGGTGCGGGCGCAGATGACGAAATTCGGGTCACGACGGGCCGAGACGGCGGCCCGCAGGCGGTTGACCATCTCGCCGGTCGGCACCACGGCCTTGCCGTCGAGGTGTCCGCATCGTTTGGGATTCACCTGGTCTTCCAGATGGCAGCCGGCCAGGCCGGCGTCCTCTAACACGGTTATGGTGCGCGCGGCGTTCATCGACTCGCCGAACCCCGTGTCGGCGTCGATCAGCGTCGGCAGGTCGGTCACGGTCGCGATCTGTGCGCCCCTGGCACCGATCTCGGTCAGAGTGGTTAGCCCGACGTCGGGCAGACCAAGGTCGGCGGCCAGCACCGCGCCGGACACATAGACCCCGTCGAATCCGATCTCGGCGACCAGCTTGGCGACCAGGGGCGAGAATACCCCCGGAAAGCGGTGTAGCTGACCGGATTCCAGCGCGGTGCGTAGCCTGGCCCGCTTTTGGGCCGCCGATGACGCGGCGACTATCAGCCCGCCCATCAGAAGATCCCCGACGGAATCGTGGGCGCCCGCTTCAACACTCGCGCGTCGACCATGAGGTTGAGCGCACCCAAAGCACCGGGCTGCAGTCCGGCCACGCCGTCGACCGCCGACAGGAACCGATCCTGTTCGCGGTGCCGTACTACGCCGTCGGCGAGTTCGGAGAATTTCGCCACGTAGTGCTTGCGCTCGAACGGCCGGGCACCCAGCGGGTGGGCGTCGGCGACGGCGAGTTCGTCGACGATCACCGCACCGCTTTTCAGGGTGACCTCGGCACGAGCGCCGAACGCCTGCTCGGCCGGGTCGGTGCGGTGATAGCGCCGCGTCCACTCGGGATCTTCGACGGTGGAGATGTTGCGCCACAACGCAACGGTGTCGGGACGATGCGCGCGCTCCGGCGCGTAGGACCGCTCGTGATGCCAAGCGCCGTCTTGCAATGCGACCGCGAAGATGTACATCGCCGAGTGGTCCAGCGTTTCCCGGGAGGCATCGGGGTCGAACTTTTGCGGGTCGTTGGACCCGGTGCCGATGACGAAATGGGTGTGATGGCTGGTGTGCAGCATGATGGTTGCGATCTGGTCCAGGTCACCGACGCGTTCGCGCATCCGCCGGGCCAGGTCGATCAGGGCCTGACTTTGGTATTCCGCGGAGTGCTCCTTGGTGTAGCTGTCCAGAATGGCGCGCTTGGGCTCGCCCCGTGCCGGCAGCGGGACGTGATAGGTGTGGTCGGGGCCCGATAGGAGCCAGGCGATCACCCCGTCTTCGCCTTCCCAGATCGGCGCGGGTGAACCTTCCCCGCGCATGGCCCGGTCGACGGCCTCGATGGCGACCTTGCCCGCCCACGCGGGCGCGTATGCCTTCCAGCTGGAGATCAGGCCCTTGCGTGACTGCCGGGTGGCCGTGGTCAGGTGCAGCGCCTGTCCGATCGCCGCATAGATGATCTCCTTGTCCAGCCGCAGCATGGTGCCCAAACCCGCGGCCGCCGACGGACCCAAATGCGCGACATGGTCAATCTTGTGCTCGTGCAGGCACATTCCGCGAACCAGATCGATGTGGATCTCGTAGGCCGTGGCCAGACCGCGGATCAGGTCCGCACCACCCACTCCCACGTGCTGAGCGACGGCGACCAGCGGGGGTATGTTGTCGCCGGGGTGCGAATACTCCGCGGCCAGGAACGTGTCGTGGAAGTCCAACTCACGCACCGCAACTCCGTTGGCCCAGGCTGCCCATTCCGGCGAATAGTCGCCGTCGATACCGAAAACCTTTGCTCCCGGGGCGGAGCGGCGATGCGCCTGGGCCTGGACCCGCGCAACCGCAACGGGACGGCGGATGACCGACGCGGCGGAGACCGCGGCGTTGTCGATGATGCGGTTAACCACCATCGCCTCGGTCTCCGGTGGCACGGCGACCGGGTCTGCGGCCACCTCCGCGATCCTCCAGGCCAGGTGTTGGCTACGGGGGAAGTCCTCGGCGCTACGCCGGGTCCGAACATCGTGCATCTGCATAATCCGCACAGTACGCAACTGTGCGCTACGGGGAAATAGCCTCAAAAGGCGTAATTTTGTGTCCTTATCCGCGGGATTTTGCGAATCTTGCGAAAGGTGCTCGGGTAGGGTGTGGCAGGTGGTAAAGACATTCGCGGGTGCTCGGCTGCGGCGGTTGCGCGAGGAGCACGAGTTGACCCAGGTGGCGTTGGCACGCGCCTTGGGCTTGTCGACCAGCTATGTCAACCAGCTTGAGAACGACCAGCGCCCGCTCACCGTCCCGGTACTGCTCACCCTTACCGAGCGCTTCGGCCTACCGACCCAGTATTTCGCTCCGGATTCCGATGCCCGCTTGATCTCCGACCTAGGCGAGGTGCTCGCCGAGGCGCCCGCAACCGCCGCCCAGATCGCGGAGCTCGTCGCCCGGATGCCCGCGGTGGGCCAGACACTCGTCAACCTGCACCGGCGGTTGCACGACGCCACCGCCGATCTCGAGGCGCTGCACGGCCGCGCCAACGTCGAGACATCGGCGGCTTCGCAGCAGCCAATGCCGTTCGAGGAGGTCCGGGACTTCTTCTACGATCGGAAGAACTACATCGGCGAGCTGGACGTCACGGCGGAGCGGCTGTTCGATCAGAACCGTTGGCGGATTGGCGGACTCGACGGCCAGTTGGCGGAGTTCCTCAGCCACCAGCTGGGCGTCACCGTCATCATCGATGATGGCCGCGTCTTGAATCCCAACTCCAAGCGGCTATTTCAACCCGACACCAAGACGTTGTACCTGGCCCGGTGGCTACATCCCGGGCAGCGTGCATTTCAGCTCGCGACGCAGATCGCCCTGCTCACCCAGGCCCAGCTGATCGCCGGCATCATCGCCGGCGACGACCAACTCACCGATGATGCGCGCGGCGTCGCCCGAATCGGCCTGGCCAACTACTTCGCCGGTGCACTGCTGCTCCCCTACCGCAGATTCCTCGACGCCGCCGAGAGCGTGCGCTATGACATCGACCACTTGGCGCGACGATTCGAGGTGGGCTTTGAAACCATCTGCCACCGGCTGTCCACCCTGCAACGTCCCAACGCGCGCGGAGTTCCGTTCATCTTCGTCCGCACCGACGCCGCCGGAAACATCTCGAAGCGGCAGTCCGCCACGGCATTTCACTTCTCCCGGGTGGGGGGAAACTGCCCGCTGTGGGTGGTACACCACGCCTTCTCCCGGCCCGGTCAGTTCCTTACCCAGGTAGCTCAGATGCCCGACGGACGCACCTATTTCTGGATCGCCCGGACCACCACAACCGAGTCCAGCCGCTATCTCGGCCCCCAGAAGGTGTTTGCCATTGGGCTGGGGTGCGACGTGGCCCACGCCGAGAAGCTGATCTACTCGGTGGGTATCGACCTGCCCGACACCGAGGCGGCGGTGCCGATCGGTGCGGGCTGCAAGATCTGTGACCGCCCCGCGTGCCCACAACGCGCCTTCCCCTACCTCGGCCACCCGGTGCATCTCGACCCACACCTCAGCACCGACCTGCCTTATCTACCTGCGGGCTCGACGGCGCGCCCGGCGGCCAAGTCGACCTGACCTGCCCTAGAAGGGTGACGGGTCGTCGGGATCGGGTGGTGGGTGTTGAGCTCCGGCGGCGGCGTCAACCACGTGGCCGGCCGGGGTGGGCTGGCGGGAATGGTGAACCTGTCAGTTCCACCGTAGGAGGCTGGCTGCTGCGCTGGAGACGCTGCCGATGGTCGCGATGAGGACGATGGCGCCGGGCTGGATGTGTCCTGCGTTGAGTGCTTCGTGCAGGTTGACCAGGGGTAGGGCTGGGCCGATGTTGGCGTATTGGGGGTAGGTGTTGATCGTCTTGGCTGGATCGATGCTGAGGAGCTGGGTTGTGAAGTCGGTGAACCACGCCACCGGCGTGGAGAATACGAAGAAATCGATATCGGACAGTTGGTAGCCGGCTCGATTGGCAGCTTGGTCGATAACAGAGGATAAGTGGTAGTCAGTGTACTTGCGGAGGGTGGAGCCGCGCGCTGTGCTGGGCGTCAGTTCCAGGTTCGGGCCGTATGGGGTATCCGTCGGGGTGGCGATGAATTCATGTTGTGATTCCACTGTGTTGATGGCGGCGGCGCTGAGCAATTCGCCACCTGCTCGGTTGCCGAATTCGGTGGTGACGACCGCAGCGGCGGCGGCGTCGCCGAGGAACCACGCGAACGTGCTGGATTCGGGTACGGCGCGACTATACGAGCAGGACACCACCACCAGTACCGTTTTGTGGAGTCCGCTGGCGGTGAAGGCATGTGCGGCTTGCAGAGCTGCTAAGCCACCGGATTGTGCTGTCTCTAGATTCCACGCTGCGCAGCGTAACCCTAGCTGTTCGGCCAGCCATAGGCCGTTTCCGAAGCCGAGCTGATCGGGCCACATCGATACGGAAATCAGCAAGTCCACCTGATCTGGCGCAATTGCCCCATCGGCGAGTGCCGCAGTGGCGGCCGCTATTTCGTGTGTGCGGATTGTTTCATCGGGTGCCAGGGTATGCCGGTGTACGGTACCGCGGAACGGGTCGGTTACGTAGGCTGTCATGGCCCGTTCGAAGTGGGTCAACTCGTGCGAATTGTCGGGAGTCCATACGGTTGATAGCGCCGAGTTCTCGCTATCGGCAACCAGTTTGGGGTAATGCTGCCGGTAATAGTCGTTGTTTCGGACCGTGGCGGGAAGGCTGATGTGTGGAGCCAGGATGCGTGGTCGCGTCACTCACACACTCCCGCCATGGCAGGTAGATCGTGAAGGCAAGGCCGCCCGAGGTTCCGTCGCCGTGCCGAGTATGCGCGTGCGAGAGCCCACAGGTAATCGTCACGGGGTACCCAGCCTGCTGAGACGTCGTCCAAGGCGGTCGGTAGAGCGGCCGCATCTACCAGTATGTTGTTGCCGAGTTCAACGTTTGCGTCGTGTTTTGCAGAGGTGAGGAGACTATCGATATCTGCAAGGCGCTGGCTGATCCGGAACGGAAGGTTGGCAATGCTAAAGAGGTCACGCCAGGGCGCCGGCGGCGCACCTTCAGTCGCAATTTTTGCGGTGAGATCGGCCCACAGTGGGTATAGGCTGCGGTACTTTCTCCAGCGCACACTCGCCGTACGATAGATATGTTGGTATGCGGGGTAGTCCGGGCAGGTATATCCGGCTATCAGAACTAGATTGGCGATGCCAGCCATGGCGCAGGGTATCCAGTCGATCCCGCCGGCCTCCTGACCGCCGATGACCGCGACCTGTATCCCGGTCCGCGTGGCGACAAAGAGGATGAACAAGACAGATTCGAATCCGATGAGGATCAAGGCGAGGCGCAGCATGCGATTACGCGCGCGAGGGAGTTCGCGCCGAACGACTCGCAGTGTGATTATGCGGGCGACCAAGATCGAAACTAGGAAGATCGCCAGATAACAAGTCCCCATCCATGATGGACCGAGGTACACCACAAAGTTCACCGGACCGCCCGGGTGATGGTCTGCGACAAAAAATACGCCCAATCCGATCGCGGCCATAACGAAAGGTGCTGACACCAGCCATACCAAATGCGGGTTCAACCCTCGGGGGCGGACCCAGTGCAAGACCACTAGTACCGTCGCCGCATCCCACACCAGCGAACACCAATGGCACAAAAGAATCGCGATGTGTGGAATGTGGGTGAGTCGCGTAAACGCGTTGATAGGCACGTCGGCTGCGAAGGCGAACGTGAGCGTCCCCGAGATGAACAACGTCAACTGCGCACTGGCGGCGCTTCGGATATAGCGGCGTTCATCGGAATTTGTGGTGCGAGCCAACCGGAAGCGAAACCAGACCAGGGCGTGTGTCGCAGCAAGCAGGTAGGCCAGCGCCGACACGCCAAAAATAGCGGCCTGTGCGAGATTAAGGGGGCTCATGCGCTGCGTTGAAGCGTGACTGCCATCCGACCCGGCACAGTCTCCAGGTCAGTGCCGCGTTCGTCGATCGCCGATACGTACGTCAGCTGTCGAATCAACAGTCGAGCGACGGCTTCCGCCTCAGCCTCCATCGCGTTGCTATACGCCGACCCGCATACGGCTAGGTCGCCATACGCGCTATGGCGTTGCGTCAACTGGGAAACGTTGAGCTGTGGGTGATCGAGAATCATGTGGCCTATTTCGTGGCAGATGATGTATCGCTGCGTCCAGCTGCTGGCTGCGGTCTCGTAAGCGATCAAGTCACGATCTCCAATATCAAGCCATACACCCGAGAGGCCAAGATGACGCAAATGTGACGGTACTAATGACAACTGCCGACCCCGGCTCAGCGACACTCGATCGACCACGTGTGACAACTGCGGTGCCGGTGGTAGGTCCAACTCGCGGACGCTGCGATGTATCCGTCTAGCGGTCCGAGACCATGGCCACCGCGGCATGCCGGCTTCCCACCACTCAGTAGTCATTACGGCTAGCTCGATTCTCCACATCCACCGCCATCCTCGTTGGTGGCCAAACCCTCTAGACGGCGGAACTGCTCTACTAGATCAGCGAGCGCGCGCAGACTATCCCGCGATAGTCCGTGCGAGCGCATCGCTATAACCCGAATATCTTTGTCTTCCAACGCCTGTACGTCGTCCTTGATCGCCCCTATCCGCGCCGATGGAGAGAGTCGGTCGTCCGGTTCGAAGAAAAATTCAGGAGACACCCCGAAGAATCGCGCCAGCGCGGCCACATGAGACACCGACGGGTTGCTCATCTTTCCGCGCCGTAGGTTCGATAAGTAGCTGACCGACACCTGGAAGCCGTCGCGGGCTGTGCCCTTTGCGATCTCGGCCAACGAGTACGGACCCCGCCCCGGCGGATGTACCGTCTCTATCAGCAGGTCCAACCGACGCTGAAAGCTCACGCCTACGACTACTCTCCCCATGCGCCAACCTTGGTTCGAAAGGGGCTGACTGCCCAGTAACCAGCATCGCGGTGCGGCTGTAAGCCCAAGTGTGTTGTAACACGCGCGAGTCCGCACAGGAACGGCGGGTCTGCGGGCCATCGCCGTCTACCCGGACGAGGCCATCACCGCGCACCAGTCTTCATCGCCCGCCGGCCCCTCGCGTCGCACATTTCGCCGAGGTAGCGCCGCTCATGGTCAGGTTCGGGTCGAGACCTATTGTCAAGGTCGTATCTCCTTCGCCACTGTTCGTTGCCGATACGAAACGCCCTCCAGGGGGCATGGCTTCAGAAGAACTTGCTCGCTATTGAGATGCAGTGGTCGCCGAGACCGCGGGTTGCGGAGCTACGTTCGTTGGAACATCTCGCGCACCCTTCGTCAAGGTGGCGAACGTTCATGATCAGGTTCAGGTCCGGATCTATTGCCAAGGTCGTATCTCCTCCGCTACCGTTCGTTGCCGATACGAAACGCCCTCCAGGGGGACGGCTTCAGCTCAGTAGAGTAGGACCGTGGTGAGACCGAGGGGGACTCGCTCGCTATGAACATGCAATGGTCGTTAAGCCGGCACGTCGGTGCGAAGTTCGCTACCGCGCCCCGCGTCGCCGCCGGCGCACCGGCCTTCGTGGTCATTGCCAACGGCGCCCCCAGAGCGTTCAGCATCGATGACGATGCGTTCGCCGGCTGGCTTGCAGTCGAAGGCGATGAACTGCAACACATCTTCCGCGCCCGGAGCAATAGAACCCCTGGGCAGATCGTGTCGGACCTAGCCTATCGGGCGCTAAGTGCCGCCGTGCTCGTGGGCGATCCCCGCATCGAGCTGAACGTCCATGGTTGCGTGACTGAAGAGACCGGGTACGTTGTGCGGCTCAACAACCGCGGCGGGCATCAACAGCTAGTTGGTCTAGTTAGAGGATGGCACGAACTGCGCTGGCCGCCAAGCGATCTCACCCTCAGCGAAGAAGTCCGCTGCTACCTACAGCAAATCTGTGACGTCGCTAACACAATTCTGAACGATGTGCGGCCAACCGCCCTGTCGATCGGCAGCATCGGTGGGACCTGACCTCATAACCGTTCAGGACGACACCAGTGACTCCGGTTGAAGCCGTAAGGGGTGGCACAAACAAGCGGTAGCAACCAGGCGCGGCGATGGGTTGGGGTGTTGACGCGGCTGTGATGTCGAGCAGAAGAACTGGGCGGTGGTAGGCATCGCGATCGGTTACCACCGCGATGACAGCGCTGCGGAGTTGTTCTTACTCAACGATCTGGCGGCTGCAGTCCAAGCTGACCAACTACGTCTACCCGCAGCAGAAACTGATATCCAAGGTCCGCGACGGAGCCAAGGTGTCCAAGAAACACGACAAGGCGACCACCGGGTTTCATCGCGCGATCGATCACCCGACAATGACTGTGGAGCGCCTCGTGGCGCTGACCCGGACCTACTGCCTGATCAATCCCCGCCGCCCCCAGCGCCGGGTCCAAGCCCTGACCGCCCAGCTCCTCACCATCACCACCAGCAAGGCCGGACCCCACACCAAAGCCCAAGTCAACAAGCGCACACGGTCACGTGAGGCAACGAATCCGCCTTCGCGCGCATCTTGACGTCAGGCAACACGCCGACTCGGGAGGTTGACAGCGCCGCAAGTTGTGGATGACGGCGGCGGGACCCACGCTCACCCGGGGCGATGGTTGCCCGCACCGGGACCAGTTACTAGGATGTCCTAGTATCAACCCGGTTTTCGCGTACCCGAGGACGGCCATGACCCCGCAGATCTCCCATTTCATCGACGGTCAGCGCACCGCCGGTCAGTCCACCCGCACCGCCGACGTGTTTGACCCCAACACCGGCCAAGTTCAGGCGAAGTTGCCGATGGCCGGCAAGGCGGACATCGATGCCGCCGTCGCCTCCGCGGCTGAGGCCCAAAAGGGTTGGGCCGCGTGGAATCCGCAGCGCCGTGCCCGGGTGTTGATGCGGTTCATCGAGCTGGTCAACGACAACGCCGACGAGCTGGCCGAACTCCTGTCCAAAGAGCACGGCAAGACGCTGCCCGACGCCCAGGGCGACATCCAACGCGGCATCGAGGTGATCGAGTTCTGCCTCGGCATCCCGCACCTGCTCAAGGGCGAATACACCGAGGGCGCCGGCCCCGGCATCGACGTCTACTCGCTAAGACAGCCCCTGGGCGTGGTCGCGGGCATCACCCCGTTCAACTTCCCGGCAATGATCCCGCTGTGGAAGGCGGGACCCGCGCTTGCGTGTGGGAATGCGTTCGTGCTCAAGCCAAGCGAGCGCGACCCGTCGGTTCCGGTGCGGCTGGCCGAACTGTTCATCGAAGCGGGCCTACCCCCCGGCGTCTTCCAGGTCGTCCATGGCGACAAGGAAGCCGTCGACGCCATCCTGAATCACCCCGACATCAAGGCCGTCGGCTTTGTCGGGAGTTCCGACATCGCCCAGTACATCTACGCGACCGCGGCGGCGACCGGAAAGCGGTCGCAATGTTTCGGGGGCGCCAAGAACCACATGATCGTCATGCCCGACGCCGACCTCGACCAGGCTGTCGACGCGCTGATCGGCGCCGGGTACGGGAGCGCCGGGGAACGCTGCATGGCGATCAGCGTCGCGGTTCCAGTTGGCGAGCAGACCGCGGAGCGGCTGCGCGCCAGGCTGGTGGAGCGGATCAACAACCTGCGGGTCGGGCACAGCCTGGACCCCAAGGCCGACTACGGCCCCCTGGTCACCGAGGCCGCGTTGGCGCGGGTGCGCGACTACATCGACCAGGGCGCCAAATCCGGTGCCGAAATCGTCATCGACGGCCGGGAGCGCGCCAGCGACGACCTCGCGTTCGGTGACGCCAATCTTGAGGGCGGCTTCTTCATCGGGCCGACACTGTTCGACCACGTGACCCCCGACATGTCGATCTACACCGACGAGATCTTCGGGCCGGTGCTGTGCATCGTGCGCGCCCACGACTACGAAGAGGCACTGCGGCTGCCCTCGGAGCACGAGTATGGCAATGGCGTCGCGGTCTTCACCCGCGACGGCGACACCGCCCGCGACTTCGTTTCGCGCGTGCAGGTGGGCATGGTCGGCGTCAACGTGCCAATCCCGGTTCCGGTGGCCTACCACACCTTCGGCGGCTGGAAGCGCTCCGGCTTCGGCGACCTCAACCAGCACGGCCCGGCGTCGATCCAGTTCTACACAAAGGTCAAGACCGTCACATCGCGGTGGCCGTCCGGCATCAAGGACGGCGCCGAATTCGTCATTCCCACAATGGAGTAGCGGTCGCCATGTTTACCCTCAACGACGACGAACGGGTGATCACCGAGACGGCGGCCGCCTTCGCCGACAAGCGCCTCGCCCCACATGCCCTGGAATGGGATGCGGCCAACCACTTTCCGGTGGAGGTGTTGCGAGAGGCCGCCGAACTCGGGATGGCCGCCATCTATTGCCGCGACGACGTGGGCGGCAGCGGGCTGCGCCGCCTCGACGGGGTGCGCATCTTCGAGCAACTGGCTATCGCCGACCCGGTCACCGCCGCCTTCCTGTCCATCCACAACATGTGCGCGTGGATGATCGACAGCTTCGGCACCGTCGAACAACGCAAGGCCTGGGTGCCACGGTTGGCCACGATGGATGTGATCGCCAGCTACTGTCTGACCGAGCCCGATGCCGGTTCCGACGCCAGCGCCCTGAGCACGCGCGCCGTCCGGCACGGCAACGACTTCGTGCTCGACGGCGTCAAGCAGTTCATTTCCGGTGCGGGCGCCTCCGACGTCTACGTGGTGATGGCACGCACCGGTTCCGAGGGCCCGCGGGGCATATCGGCCTTCGTCATCGAAAAGGACACCGGAGGGCTGAGTTTCGGCGCGCTCGAAGAGAAGATGGGCTGGCACGCCCAACCCACCGCGCAGGTGGTGCTGGACGGGGTGCGTGTACCGGCCGACGCGATGTTGGGCGGTACCGACGGCGAGGGCGCCGGCTTCGGCATCGCGATGAACGGCCTCAACGGCGGCCGGCTCAACATCGCGGCGTGCTCGCTCGGCGGTGCGCAGGCCGCCTTCGACAAAGCGGGCGCCTATGTGCGCGAGCGCCAGGCGTTCGGCGCCACCCTGCTCGACGAGCCCACCATCCGATTCACCCTGGCCGATATGGCCACCGGTCTGGAAACGTCACGAATGCTGTTGTGGCGGGCGGCGAATGCACTGGACGACGACGCCGCCGACAAGGTCGAGCTGTGCGCAATGGCCAAACGCTACGTCACCGACACCTGCTTCGATGTCGCTGACAAGGCACTGCAACTACACGGTGGTTATGGCTATCTGCGCGAGTATGGTCTGGAAAAGATCGTCCGCGACCTGCGGGTGCATCGAATCCTGGAGGGGACCAACGAAATCATGCGGGTGGTGATCGGTCGAGCCGAGGCCGCCCGGTTGCGTGCCGGCGCGTAGGGAAGGTAGCACATGACCGAGACGATCGCCTTCCTGGGGCTCGGCCACATGGGCGCGCCGATGTCGGCGAATCTGGTTGCCGCCGAACGCATCGTGCGGGGATTCGACCCGGTGGCCGCGGCTGCGTCTGCTGCGGCGGCCAGTGGTGCGACGGTATTCGATAGCGCCGCCGAAGCGGTAGCCGAGGCCGACGTGGTCATCACCATGTTGCCCAACGGAGATGTGGTCAAGCGGTGCTACGCCGAGGTGCTGCCCGCCGCGCGAGCCGGTGCGCTGTTCATCGACAGCTCGACGATCTCGGTCAACGACGCCCGCGAGGTGCACGCGCTGGCCGAAAAGCACGGCATGGCCCAACTCGACGCACCCGTTTCCGGCGGGGTGAAGGGTGCAGTGGCCGGGATGTTGGCGTTCATGATCGGCGGCGACGAGACCGCGTTGGAGCGGGCCCGCCCGGTGCTGGAACCCATGGCGGGCAAGATCATTCACTGCGGATCGGCCGGTGCGGGACAGGCCGCCAAGGTGTGCAACAACATGGTACTGGCGGTGCAGCAGATCGCGATCGGCGAGGCGTTCGTGCTGGCCGAGAAGCTCGGGCTGTCGGCTCAGTCGTTGTTCGACGTCATTACCGGTGCGACCGGAAATTGCTGGGCGGTGCACACCAATTGCCCGGTGCCGGGCCCGGTGCCGACATCGCCGGCCAACAACGACTTCCAGCCGGGGTTTGCGACCGCGCTGATGAACAAGGACCTGGGCCTGGCGATGGACGCGGTGGCCTCGACCGGTTCGGCGGCGCCGCTGGGCAGTCACGCCGCCGAGATCTACGCCAGGTTCGCCGTCGACCACGGCGCCTTGGACTTCAGCGCGGTGATCGAAACGCTCCGCGGCGACTAGTTCACTGCACCTTCCGGCCCAGGAACGCGGCCAGTTGATCGGCCGGCGCGCGCCCCGCGGAACACGGCTGCTCATCGCCGAAGGGCTGGCCCGGCCCGCGGAACTGGGGCTCCACCGAGACCCGAGCGAAAGCGAGCAGCTGGGCCGCCAACTCGGGATCAAGATCTGTGGATTGGTCGGTGGCGGCTGCGAGATCCCACGCATGGGTCAGCAAATCGGTGGTGCGCATCCCGATGAAGACTTGTCCGGGGATCTCCCCGAACGGCAGCTTGAATGTGGTGGACATCCCGTCCGGCCGAGCGAATACCTCGTGAGCCGCTGCGGCGGCGGTCCGGTGGGCCGCAACGATGTCGTCGGGCCGGGCCGGCGGCTCGACCGGGCTGGCCGCCCACAGCCCGACGTGCTCGTTTCCGCCGATGACGTGCTCGATCAGGTCGCCAACGGTCCAATCCGAGCAGGGCGTGGGCGCGCCGAGCTGATCGGGCCGGACGTTGACCAGAACGCCGGCGAATACGTCCTGGCCGCGCTGGTGAGCAACTAGTGGGTCCACTGTTCCTGCCCTTCTCGGTTCAATCTAGAAGTCGCCCGCGTTGCGGCGCAACGTTTCGATGGACGACACCAGCGCCTCCGATTCGTCAGCGGCCATCCCGATATCGGCGAACACCTGCTCGTTGAGCGTGACCGTGGCATCCTCGACCGTTGCGCGGCCCAGCTCGCTGATCTGCACCAGCGTGGTCCGCCCGTCGGTGGGGTGCGGAACCCGCTGCACCAATCCGTCGGCTTCGAGCCGTCGGATCGCGTGGGTAACGCTGGTGACATGAACCTGCAGCCGGTCGGACGCCTTGGTGATCGGCAACGCTCCGGTGCGGCTGAATGCCAACAACCGCAGCAGCTCGAACCGGGAGAAGCTCAGGTCATAGGGGCGCAGCACCGCCTCGACGCGGGCCAGCAAGATCTGATGCGCACGCATCACCGATGTCACCGCGACCATGCCCTGCGACACATCACCCCACCCGGCGCGTTCCCAGTTGGCCCGTGCCGCAGCGATGGGGTCACGCTTCTTGGAAGCAGCCACGCCCCTTCTTACCGCACTTGTCCCGCGCCCGGTCGACCCCCGGGGAGATCGGCGCGGCATCTCCTCCGGGCTCTACCGACGTTGGTTCGGCATCGCCTTCGGCACCAAGGATTTCGGCGGCCGATCCACAGCACCAACGCAGGGACGGCAGCAAACAAAGGGCTATCCTAGGTTTCGTCGAGATTCCCCCGCAGACTCGCGGAGAAGAACAATGGTGTTGACTCCAGCTGACGTTCACAACGTCGCGTTCTCTCGCCCACGCATTGGCAAGCGCGGTTATAGCGAGCAAGAGGTCGATCTCTTCATCGACCTGGTCGAGGACGAGCTGACCCGACACATCGACCAGGAGTCCAAACTCCGCAATCGCAACGCCGAGCTCGTCAACCGCGATGAGGGATTCGCTCAGCGTGAAGCCGCAATCGCCGAGCGGGAAGCCGCGCTCCGTCATTATGAAGTGCAGCTGCGTCAGTACGAGGACCAGCTCCGCCAGCACACAGACCAACTCCACCAGCAAGAAGACCAGCTCCACCAGCAAGAAGACCAGCTCCACCAGCACGAAGATCAGCTCTGCCAGCTTGAAGCCAAGCTCGCTCAGCGCGAAGCCAGCCTCGCCCAGCGACAAACCGAACTCCACGACCAGCAAGCCAAGCTCGATCGGCGGGAAGCCCAGGTTCGTCAGCAGGAGGCCGAGCTCCGGCAGCGGCTGGACCGCCAGGAAGCGGCCGCCCGTTCCGTCAACGCGGAGATCACCAATCAGCCAGACCATCAATTGGCCCGGCCGTGTCTGCCCACGACACAAAACGGACGCACACCGGCGCATGCTGCCGCGGTCAACGGGGCCAGTCGGGTCAACGGGACATCGCATCGCGAGGAGGTTCGTACGGTCGCCTCAGTTCACGGCCGCCACGGCATGGAGCGGATGGCGATTCGAGCGGTGACCGACCTGCGTGGCAACACGATCACCGAGACACTGCACGAGCTGCTCAAGCGCGAAGTCGATGATTCGACTGTGGCCGCCGAGCCGTCCACCCAACTTTCGCACCTGAAGGAACAGAACTCAGAACTCAAGCGCACCAACGGCCTTCTCAAAGCTGCCGCGGCACTGCTCGCTGCGGCGTTAGACAGCTCGTGACGAGAGGCTCGCGTGGCATATCGGCATTCGTCATCGAAAAGGACACTCCCGGTATGAGTTTCGCAGGGCTCGGGATTCAACTTCCGGTTGGTGCAGCGGACTTCTCGACCGCGGAAAGCACCGCCATGGTAGACGCGCGGCTACCGACCGTGATTCGTGCGCCGCCGTCCGGGTACAACCGGACGTGTAGCCCGGTGTCGGCGAAGACTTCATGCCACAGCGGGCCCCGCGCCGGCAGATAGGTGAAGTTGGCGTGCGCGTCGGTGGTGTAGATCCCCATCGCACTCAAGCGCATCCGGAGATAACGGCGCTCGGCCGTGATCAGCCGGATCCTGTGCAACAGTTGCTCTTCAGCCGCGTAGGAGGCCGCAACCGCAAGCAGACTGGTGCTCGCTATGCCGAACGGCAGCTGCTGAGCCCAGAGCGCCCGCGCCAGCTCCACCGACGCCAGGCCGTAACCGATTCGCAGTCCCGCCAGCCCGTAGGCCTTCGAGAAAGTCCGCACCACTACCACGTTGGGGAAACGCGCTAGCAACCTCAACACGTCGATGCGGTGTTCGGGCGCGGCGAATTCGATATACGCCTCGTCGAGCAGCACGATGCTGTCGCCCGGCACTCGGTGCAGGAATGTCAAGACGGTGGCCGCCGGCTCCAGGGTGCCGGTCGGGTTGTGCGGCCGGCACACCACCACCACCCGCGCGTTCGCTGCGGCGTCGGCCAACGCGTCGAGATCGTGGTGCCCGTTGCCGTCCAGCGGAACGGTCACCGCGGTCAACCCCGCCATTTGCGCGACTATCGGATATCCGTCGAAGGTCGGTGAGGCCATGACCATCACGTCGCCCCGAGAGGTCAGCGCCCGCAGCGCCTGTAGCACCACACCCGTCGCGCCGGCGCCGAACACGACCTGGTCGGCGGGCACGCCGATATGGCCGGCGATCAAGCTGCACAATCGCCCCGGCAGAAACTCGGGATAGCGGTTGGCCGCATCAATCGAGCGAATCAACGCCGCCCGCACCGCTGGAAGCGGCGGAAACGGATTCTCGTTGAGCGACAACGCGAACGGATCGACCGCGTTCGGCAACGCGTCGTCGAGCTCCGCGGTGTCAAGCCCCACGATGGATCGCATCAGACCCGCCCGCCCCAGCGCACCGCCGCAGCACCGGCGAAATCGCCGGCGTGCGCGAACGCCGCCATCATGACCAGGTCGCCGGATCTGACCTGGCCGTCGGATATCGCCCGATCCAGGTTGATCGGAATGCCCGCACCGAACAGGTTGCCGCACTCGTCAAAGGTGTCCCGATGACGTTCGGCGGGCAGCTCGAGCGCTTCACGCCAGTTGCGCAGGAACGCCCGGTTGGGCTGGTTGGTGATCAGCAGGTCGATGTCCCTGGAACTCAAGCCGATTCGATCGCACACCGCCAACGCCACCTCGGGAACCTGCCGATTGCCACGCGCCAGCACTTTGGTGATCTTGCCCTCGGTGAAGCCAATGCACAGCTCGCCGGGCCCGGGCTGCCACCACTTGCGCGGTGGGTCGGGGGCGAGTGTCATTTCGCCGGCGTACTCGCCGTAGGTGCGGCACTCGATATCAAGAATGGGTGACTGGTCGGAGCGCGTCACCAGGCCGACCGCGGCACCGTCACCGGGGACAGACGCCTGCGCTTTGCGGCGCACTCCGGGCTGATCGAAGACCTGGCCGGCGGCGTTCTGGGCGACGGCGATCAAAGCCGTGCGCCCGGAGCCTGAGGCCAGCAGTTGACGAGCTACGTTGAGCGCCAATACGAACACCGCGCACCCGCCGTTGTGCAGGTCGAGCACCCAGGAGGGCCGCATGCCCAGCCGATGCGCGATGCCGCCGCCGGCGCCATAGAAGGGCAGATCCGGTGCCTGGGTGTGGGTGATCAACACATCGGCACCGGCGATGACGTCCTCGCCGTGTCGTTCGATCAAACCCTGTGCCGCACGCTCGACCATGTCGATCGCACTCTCATCCGGCGCGACGTGATGACGAAAGGCGGGCGCGCGGAACATCACATTGTCGCGCAGGTCGTCGGACTCGGCGAACCGCGCGTAGTAATCGGCCCCGATCGGCGGACCAGGCAGGTAGCTGGAAACGTCGGTCAGACTGACGGTGGACGAGTTCACAATGCCACTCACCTCATCCAGATGGGCGTGACCGGCAGACCGTTGTGATGCCGGTACTCGGCAATGGCCTTCAGGTTCTTCAGTTCCAGCAGATGACCGGCGCCGAACATGTCCCAGAAGTCGCCGACCCAAACCGTGCGCTGGCCCGGCGCGGTCTCCGGATACGGGTTGTCGTCGTAGAAGGGGTGGTGGCAATTGGTCCACAGCACAACCGAACCGGGCTTGTCCAGGACCACCTGGGCGTCAATGACGCGCATCAGGTAGACCATCCAGAGGTGCTTGCCCTGATCCCATGCGCAGTGGTAATCGACGGTCCGGGCCTGCTCGTTGGTGACGGTGCGGGTGTAGATCTTGGTCCCCGAACCGAGCCGATCGTAGGCCAGCCACAGGCCCGGTTCGTCGGTGGGCGTGAAGCCGCGCAGACTGTAGGTCCACTCCTCCAGGCTGCGGGTATCGGCCATGTACTCGAACAGCTCGTCGGGCGGACAGTCGATGAAGTCGTTGACGGTGCAGTACTCGCCGAACACTTGATCATGCGGGTACACCGACCGCATCATGTCCATGATGATCGGGGTAGCCTTCTCCTTGGGGCTGGTCTCGATCCGGGTCACCCCGTCGATGGGTTCGAGGGTTCCGGTGTGAGCGACAATATCGTCAAGCGCTGGCAGCGACATCGGTTCGACTCTCCTTCGCGATCGTAATCTCTTCTGCAGCAGCATTTATGGTTGGTGTGCCGATGAGGAACGGTGCAAATGGCGGGATTTCGTCGGCAGCACATCCGACACTGACCACCGCCGGACCATCGACATGCAGCGCCGAGACCAATGCCGCGCCAAACTGGTCGAGGTCGGCCACATCGACGGCGGTCAACCCCGGGAACATGGCTGCCACACCGGAACCCAGGTGGCTGGAGCGGAACCGGTTGTAGCTGTACAGGTCGTCGTAAAATAGCTGTTCGCGGGTCACACACATGGCGTGGGCATTGTTGTTGAACAAGACGAATGTCACCGGAAGCCGGTACTGAATGGCGGTGTGCACCTCCATGCCGTGCATGAAGAATGCGCCGTCTCCGGCAATTACCACGGTTCGCCCCGCGGGTCGTCCGCTGTTCTTGCGCCCGAACGCCATCCCGATGCCAGCACCGAAGCTGTACCCCATGCCGCCCATCCCGAGCGCGACCGCGAATCTGCCGCCTCGACGAACCGGAAGGTAGTGGATCGCGGCCGCGCCGGTGTTGCCGGCGTCGACCACGATGTCCGCGCCGTCGGGCAGCACACCATCCAGCACCGCCATGGCGTCGCGGTACCGCACACCCGCACCGGTACAGGGCGGTGGGTTCAGTTCGGTGCGCGCCACGACGTCGCCCACGCGCCCGCCCGTGGGCCGTCCACGTCCGGAAACTGCCTGAGCAAGCATGCGCAGCGAACTCCGCAAGTCGTCGGTGTGCACATGGGTGCACGGAAGATACGGCGGGGCAGATCCGATCGACACCGTTTGCACGGATGCCAGCACGTCCTCCAGGCCGCTGCGCGCGGTCACCGACAGCCGGGTGCCGACGACGACGCACACCGCGCTGGCCCTCGCCGCCTCGGCAACACCCGGGTGGCCCATGACACCGGTTACCCCCAGCGCCGACGATGATCCGAAGCCCGGTGTTCCGGCAGCATCCTTGGCGTCGGGGACGGTCGCCACCCGCGCGCGCAACAGCGTGCGCAGCGCTTCGAGTTCCGCACGGGCGTTGTCGCGGGCCACCTGCTCGCCGGCGATGATCGTGACCGGACCATTCGTGTGGCGCAGGACCCGCACAATGGGATGCGGATCGCCGATGCGCCGCACGTCCGGCGAATGTTGCCGGTGGTCGCCCGTCTCAACATATCCCTGCTGAATATCCTTGGGCAGCAATAACACCGCCGGTCCGCCGGTGCGCGCCGCGGCAATCGCTCGGTGCAACGCCGCGGCAATGCTGGCCGGCGTGAGCACGCGCTCGCATGACAAGGACACCGCAGCAAACACCGCCTCGGCGTTCAGCGATCCGTTGCGGCCGCTGGTGTCTTGAAAACTACCCCGGCCGTCCATCGTTGTTGCGGTTTGACCAACCAGCGCCAACACCGGAACTCGGCTGGCCAGCGACTCTCCTAGGCCCGCCACAAGATTCAGCGCACCACCACCGGAGGTCGCCGCGACGACGCCTAGACCCGCCCCGCTGCGGCTGTATCCGTCGGCCATTGCGGCAGCGGAGAACTCGTGTTTGGCCAGCACCGCGGTGATCGACGAGTGAAAGTGCGCGGCGTCGTACAGATCCTCGATGTTGGCGCCGTCCACCCCGAAGACGTGGTCAACTCCCATTGCCGCAAGCCGCTCGACGACGTAGTCGACCACCCGGTGCTTCCTGGGCATGCCTTTAACACGACACGCAAATGCTTCTAGTTCACTGCCCTGGCGGAACTAGAGCGACCGCTCCAACAGAACCTGGCCGCTATCAGCGGCTACGACCTGTACGGCGGCGATCTGGTCGACCGGCGTCGAAATGCTGCCGGCGGGCGTCGCGGTGTGGCCCGGTTCGGCCACCCAGGTCGCCAGCCGGGTCTGGCTGCCGTCGCGACCCACCACGACCATGGCCAGCGTGTCATGGTGAGCATCCGGCGGCGCCAGGCAGACGCACCGTAGGTTGATGAACGTCCCCCAGTGCTCGGGGCTGACCGACACCGTCGAGGTCAACAGCGTCGTCCCGACTTGTGCCATCGGCTGTGCCGCCGCGGTCACCTGCAGCGGAGCTGCGGAGTGGCCCGCAACACCGACCAGCACACCGATCCCTAGCACCACGGCAGCGGCCGACGAGGCGACCCAGGTGGCCAGGCGAGTACGACGACGGCGCCAGCGCACCGTCGCCAGCAACGACGGCAACAACTCCGGCGACAACTCCGGAGCCGCCACAGCCGGGTCGGGTCCACTAATCGCGGCCACTTCGTCACGATCGAGCTGAGAGAGCAGGGCGGGCACACCGCTGAGTTCGGCGACGGCCTCCCGGCATGCCGGGCAGCCGGCCAGGTGCGCTTCGAACTCGCGGCGCTCTGCCGCGGACAGTGACCCCAAAACGTAAGCGGCATCCCACATCGCGTAGCGGTGGTTGTCACCCGTAGACACGTCGCGCACACCTGGGTCACCTGGCGGGCCAAGTCCGTGTAGCGGCGTAATCATGTCATCTCTCTCCTGTCACTCTCACGTATTCGGAGCCGGCAGCACCGTGGATAGGCTCTGCCGTCATCGTGTAACTCCGAGTTCCTGCAGCGTGAGCCGCAACGCGCGCACGGCGTAGTGCAATCGCGACTTCACTGTTCCTTCTGCTATTCCGAGGTCTGTAGCAATCTGTGCGGTCGACCATCCGCGGTAGTAGGACCGCTCGATCACGGCCCGATGCTCGGCGGACAGTTGGACCATCGCGTCGGCGATCAGCAACCGATCCAGTGCCGCGTTCACCTCATCCGGCGTCGACTGCTCCGGCGCGCCCGGTTCGTCGATCGAACCGACGACATTGCGGAACCGCGCGCTGCGTCGCTCGTCGATGATCAAGTTGCGAGCAACGGTGAACAACCACGCCCGTGCCGACCGCGCGGTGTCGCCGATCACCTCGGGATGCTGCCACGCCCGCAACAGCGTCTCTTGGACGACGTCTTCGGATAGGGCCGCGTCACCGGTCAAGCGCAGCGCGTAGCGCCACAACACCGCGGCATGCTCGTCGTAGAGCGCCTTCATCAGAGCGGTTTCGGCGGCCGCGGCGCCCGACACACGAGCCACTCGATCACCTCCGCTTACTGACACGAGTCGAGTAAGGGTTTGGTTCACCTACAGAAGGGTCAGAATTCGGGGCCCGTCGTCCGTTACCGCGACGGTATGTTCCCAGTGCGCCGCACGTGATCCATCGGCCGTCGTCACCGTCCATTTGTCGTCGAGCACCACCGTTTTGCGGGTTCCCAGCGTGAGCATCGGTTCGATGGCCAGCACCGAGCCGGCCCCCAGCAGTGGACCGCGCCCCGGCGCACCCTCGTTCGGCAGGAACGGATCCATATGCATTTGGCGGCCGATGCCATGTCCCCCGTAGCCGGCGACGATCCCGAACGAGCGCCCGTAGCGGACCTCGGCGGCCCGCGTACCCGTTTCGATGGCATGCGCGACGTCGGTCAACCGATTACCGACAACCATCGCGGCGATTCCGGCTTCCAGCGATGCCCTGGTCGCCTCCGACAGCGCTTCGTCGGCGGCGCTAAGAGCTCCAACGCCGAGGGTGATCGCCGCATCGCCATGCCAACCATCCAGCACCGCGCCGCAGTCGATGGATATCAGGTCACCGGGAGCGAGGACCTCGGCGGTCGATGGGATGCCATGAACCACCCGGTCGTTGACCGACGCGCAGATCGACGCCGGGTAGCCGTGATAGCCCAGAAAGGATGGGGTGGCGCCGGATTCGCGGATCACCGACTCCGCGATCTCGTCGAGACTCAGGGTGGATGCCCCGGGAATCGCCGCCGCGCGGACCGCCTTCAGCGCGGCAGCGACGACGGCGCCGGCCGCGGCCATCGCGTCGAGTTCGCCGGCACTGCGCTGCGGCACGACGCGGCGACCCCGCAGCCGTGCCAGTGGGAGCATGGTTACTTTCCCAGAGACTGCAACGCGCGGGCGAACACTTCGTCCATGGTGCCGACGGCGTCGACGGTCTTCAACTGGTCGTGGTAGTACACCAGCAGCGGCGCGGTCTCGTCGCGGTAGATCCTCATCCGGTTGAGGATGACCTCGTCGGTGTCGTCGGCGCGGCCACGACCCTTGAGCCGCTCCAGCAACTCCTCTTCGGACACCCGAAACTCCAGGACCGCGTCGATGTCGGTCCCCCGGCGTTCGAGCATCTCGTGCAGCGCCTTGGCCTGCTCGACCGAGCGTGGATATCCGTCCAGGATGAATCCGTTGGCCGCGTCCGGTCTGCTCAACCGGTCGTCGACGAGTTCGTTGGTCAGGTCGGACGGAACCAAGTCACCAGCGTCCAGGTAGCGCTTGGCTTCCACGCCAAGCTTGGTGCCATCTTCGATATTGCGCCGGAAGAGTTCGCCAGTGGAGATCTGCGGGATCCCGAGCTTCTCGGCCAGCTTTACCGCCTGCGTCCCCTTGCCCGCCCCGGGCGGTCCCAGCAACAGAACTCTCACTTGAGGAACCCTTCGTAGTTGCGCTGCATGAGCTGACTCTCGATCTGTTTGACCGTATCCAAACCGACACCGATCATGATCAGAACCGCGGTACCCCCGAAGGGTAGGTTCTGCACCGTTCCACCGGCGCCGATCTGCAGGAACAGGTTGGGCAGCACGGCGATCACGCCGAGGTAGATCGAGCCCGGCAGGGTAATCCGGCTCAGCACATAGCGTAGATAGTCGGCGGTGGGACGCCCCGGCCGAATTCCCGGAATGAAGCCGCCGAACTTCTTCATCTCGTCGGCACGTTCGTCGGGGTTGAAGGTGATCGACACGTAGAAATACGTGAAGAAGATGATCAGGCCGAAATAGATGCCGATATAGACCAAGTTGCTCGGGTCGGACAGGTACGTGCCGACGAACTTGTCCCACCAGCTGTTGCCCACGGCGCCGCTGCCGCTGCGAATCAACTGGGTGATCAGGTGTGGAATGTAGATCAGCGACGACGCGAAGATGACCGGGATCACGCCGGCCTGGTTGACCTTGAGCGGCAGATATGTCGAGGTCCCGCCGTACATCCGCCGGCCCACCATGCGCTTGGCGTATTGCACCGGGATGCGGCGCTGACCCTGTTCGACGAACACCACGCCGACGATGATGATGAACGCCGCCGCGCAGACCGCGGTGAAGACGACCCCGCCGCGGCTTTCCAGGATGCTTTGGCCTTCCGCCGGGATGCGGGCGGCGATGCCGACGAAGATCAGCAGCGACATGCCGTTGCCGATGCCGCGTTCGGTGATCAGCTCGCCCATCCACATCACCAGCGCGGCGCCACCCGTCATCACCAGCACGATGACGACCAGCGTGAAGATGCTCTGGTCGGCGATGATGTCCAGCGAGCAACCCTGCAGCAGCCCGCCGTTGGCAGCCAGCGCCACGATGCTGGTCGCCTGCAGCACGGCCAGCGCGACCGCCAGGTAGCGGGTGTACTGCGTCATCTTCGACTGACCAGCCTGGCCTTCTTTACGCAGTTCTTCGAATCTCGGGATGACCACGGTGAGCAGCTGCACGATGATGCTGGCGGTGATGTAGGGCATAACGCCCACCGCGAACACCGTGAGCTTCAACAACGCACCGCCGGAGAACAGGTTGATCAGCGAATAGATCTGTCCGGCTTCGCCGCTGCTGGCCTCTTTGATGCACTGCTGCACGTTCGGGAAATTGACGCCGGGGGACGGCAGCGCGGCACCGACACGGTAGAGCACGACGATGCCCAACGTGAAGAGGATCTTCCGTCTCAGGTCGGCTGTTCGCAGCGACGAGATGAAAGCCGAAAGCACTCTATCCTCCTGCGCAGCCGGGGGTCATCCTGCATCACGCGCCCAACACCCGCAGGCCAGGACGTACGGCGTCGCGCGTCAAATCGTGTAAGAGACTAACAGCTGATGCAGACATGCCCGTTCCGGGCCGCCACCGTACTGGCAATCGAAGGAGAAACAGATGACGCAAATGGGCAGCGCCCGCTTTGACGGCGACTCGTGGGACTTGGAGTCCAGTGTGGGTTTGACGGCCACCATGGTGGCCGCGGCACGGGCGGTGGCCGGTCGGGCCAGCGGCGCGCTGGTCAACGATCAGTTCGCGGAACCGCTGGTCCGGGCGGTCGGAGTCGACTTCTTCGTGCGCGTGGCCAGCGGCGAACTGGATCTCGGTGAGCTAGCTGAGGACGAGGCCAACGCCCTGCTGCGGTTCGCCGACGCGATGGCCATCCGCACCCACTACTTCGACAACTTCTTTCTGGATGCCACCCGCGCCGGGATCCGGCAGGCCGTGATCTTGGCGTCGGGCCTGGATTCCCGCGCTTACCGGCTGCCCTGGCCGGCCGGCACCACCGTGTTCGAAGTCGATCAGCCGCAGGTGATCGACTTCAAGACCAGGACGCTGGCCAACCTGGGGGCGGCGCCCACCACCGATCGGCGCGCGGTGGCGGTTGACTTGCGCGACGACTGGCCCGCCGCACTGAAAGAAGCGGGCTTTGACCCCGCGCAGCGAACAGCCTGGATCGCCGAAGGACTGTTGGGCTATCTGTCCGCGGATGCGCAGAACCGGCTGCTTGACCAGATCACCGGGCAGAGCGCGCCGGGCAGCCGGTTCGCCACCGAAGGCCTGCCCGACGTCAATCACCTCAACGAAG
Organism: Mycobacterium decipiens; assembly: GCF_963853665.1. Taxonomy (NCBI): domain Bacteria; kingdom Bacillati; phylum Actinomycetota; class Actinomycetes; order Mycobacteriales; family Mycobacteriaceae; genus Mycobacterium; species Mycobacterium decipiens. Next base: position 1,019,462 of record NZ_OY970459.1, on the reverse strand, counting down.
AAGAACTGCGGCAACGCATGCAGCTCCTGTCCGAGCGGTGGAACCGCCATGGCCTCAACCTCGACATGGCAGCCCTGGTGTACTTCGACGATCGCACGGACGCGGGAGCCTATCTGACCGACCAAGGCTGGCAGACCGCTAGCGTGAGCACAACCGACCTGCTGGCCCAACACCAACTGCCGCCGATCGAAGCCGACGACGCCCCGTTCGGCGAGGTGATCTACGTCTCGGCCGAACTGAGTTAGGAAGCCCCATGACACGCACCGATCAAGACAGTTGGGATCTGGCCGCCAGCGTTGGTGCCACGGCCACGATGGTCGCCGCCGCCCGGGCGCTGGCCAGCGCTGAGAGCGACCCGATCATCAGTGACCCGTTCGCGGCGCCCTTGGTGCGGGCGGTCGGTCTCGACTTCTTCACCCGCCTGGTAGACGGTGACCTGCCAACCTCGGCGTTCGCATCCGAGGATGACTCCCCGGACACCGGCACGACCTTGCAGTTCGAGACCGATTCGATCGCGGTGCGCACTCGCTTCTTCGACGAATTCTTCCGCGCCGCCGGTCGCGACGGCATTCGCCAGTCGGTGATACTGGCCGCCGGCCTCGACGCTCGGCCCTATCGGCTGTCCTGGCCGCGCGGCAGTGTGGTCTACGAAGTCGATCAGCCCAAGGTCATTGCGTTCAAAAGCGCCGCCATGTCGGCCCTGGGCGTTGCCCCGGCCGCCCACCGCCGAACGGTCAGCATCGATCTGCGAGAAGACTGGCCGGCCGCGTTGCGCCGCAGCGGATTTGGCGCCACCAAACCGAGTGCCTGGAGCGCCGAAGGATTGCTGATGTACCTTCCACCCGACGCGCAGGACCGGCTCTTCGACAACATCACCGCGCTCAGCGCGCCCGGGAGTCGGCTGGCCACCGAATTCCATCCCGAATCCGGCCCGACGATGACGCAGCGCGCGCAGCTGTTCAACCAACGGTGGGCCGATTTGGGCTGCGACATCGACCTATCGGGATTGTTCTACGACGGCAAGCGCAGCAATGTCGTTGACTACCTGACGGATCGAGGCTGGCAGGTGACCAGCCAGAAACGGCGGGACCTGTTCGCCAACTACGGCCGCGACTTCCCCGACGACGATGCGTTGGCCCACTTCCGCAACATCGTTGCCATTACTGCAACGCGCGTATAGGCCGGTCAGATCGAGGACAACCGTCGCTGCGGGTCGGCGGTCACCGCCGACAGCAGCTTCTCCAGCAGGTTGATCCAGGTGTCGATGGTGGCGGCGTCGTAGACGTCGGTGCGATATTCCACCAGGCCGCCGATTCCGGCGGGCTCACCGGCGTCGCTGAAGAGTTCGCTGAGCGAAAACACCAGGTCCATCCGGGCGACGTGGGTCGACAACGGGATCGTGGTGACGTCCAGACCGGCTAGCGCCCACTCGGCGGGCTTGTTGTTTTGCCAGGCCAGCATCACCTGGCTCAAGGGGCGGTGGCTTAGTGATTGGCTGGGATTGAGCCGGTCGACGAGAACGCCGAAGGGCACGTCCTGGTGGTCGAAGGCCTCCAGGCTGCGCGCACGGACCTGGGCCAGCAACTGCGCGAAAGTGGGATCGTCGGCTACCTCGACACGCAGCAGCACGCTGTTCGGGAAGATGCCGACCAGGTCATCCAGCGCCGGGTGGTTGCGTCCGGCAACGGCGAACCCTAAGAGGATGTCCTCGCTGGCGGTGAGTTTGGACAGCAGCGCGGTCAGCCCGGCGTGCACCACCATGAACCTCGTGGCGCGATGGTCACGGGCAACGCGGGCGATCTCGTGGTGTAGGTTTGCCGGCCAGTGCACGGCCACCGTGTCGCCGCGGTGGTCGGCAACGGGCGGGTATGGCCGATCGGTGGGCAACTCAACGCGTTCGGGGACACCGGCCAGGGTTTTTTCCCAGTACCGCAGTTGGGTGGCGATGGTGCTCTGTGGGTCGGCCAGATCCCCCAGGTATTCGCGTTGCCACAGCGTGTAATCGATGTATTGGACGGGTAGCGGGGCCCAGGTTGGGGCCCGCCCGACGCACCGATTGCGGTAGGCCACGCTGAGATCGGCCGCCAGCGGCGCTAGTGACCAACCGTCCGCGGCGATGTGATGCACGTTCATGACCAGCACGTGCTCGTCGTCGGCGACGCGGTACAGCCGTGCCCGCAACGGGATCTCGGTGGACAAATCGAAGGCGTAGTGGGCATCTGTGGTGAGGGCGCCATGGAGCCGCTCGGGCGGCCACGCGGTGGCATCGACGATGTGCCAGCCAAAGTCCGCCTGGTTGGCGGGCAGGACGACTTGTTGGGCGGCGCCACCGGTGGTGGTGATGACGGTGCGCAGGGTTTCGTGGCGTTGCACCACATCGGCCAGGGCGCGGCCCAACGCCTCGACATCCACTGTGCCGCACAACCGCAGCACCAGGGGCAGGTTGTAGACCGGGGAGGGCCCGTGCATCTGGATCACCGACCACATGCGGTCTTGCGCAAACGACAGCGGAACGGCCGCCGGCCGCCGAGCCGGCACCAGGGCAGGCAGCGGCGTGGATCCGGCAGCAATACGGGAAGCGAGCTGGGAAATCGCGGGCGTGTCGAACAGGGCACGCACCGACAACTGGGCATCCAGGGTGGTGTTGACCGCGGCGATCACCCGCATCGCCAACAGTGAGTCCCCGCCCAGATCAAAGAATGATTGGTCGATGCCGACGCGTTCTACCCCGAGGACCTGCGCGTAGATGCCAGCAAGGATTTCTCCGACCGGGGTGGTGGGGGGCCGGTAATCGTCGGTTGCGGCGTAGTCGGGTGCCGGCAAGGCGGCGGTGTCGAGTTTGCCGTTGACGGTCAACGGAAACCGTTCAAGCACCACGATCGCGGCGGGCAGCAGGTAGTGCGGCAACCGGGTGGCCAGCGCGGCGCGCAATTGGGCCGGGTCGGCCTGACCGGTGACGTAGCCCACCAAGCGCTTATCACCCGGACGGTCCTCGCGGGTGATCACCACCGCTTGGCCCACCCCCACCAGCTGGCTAAGCGCGGCAGTGACCTCGCCGGGCTCGATGCGGTACCCGCGGATCTTGACCTGGTCATCAGCGCGCCCCACAAACTGCAACTGCCCATCGGCACCCCAGTACACCAAGTCCCCGGTGCGATACATTCGCACCCCGGCTCCCCCGAATGGGCAGGCCACAAACCGCGACGCCGTCAACGCCGAACGGCGCCAGTAACCACACCCCACTTGGGGGCCGGCCACATATAGCTCGCCCACCACACCCGCCGGCACCGGGCACAGCCACCCGTCAAGGACGAACAACGCCGCTCCCGACACCGGCGCCCCGATCGGTGCCGGCACCAAGCCCCGCTCAAGCGGGATACTCATCGACACCCACACCGTGGCTTCGGTCGGGCCGTAGGCGTTGATCATTACCCGCCCGGACGCCCACCGGTCCACCAACTCATCCGGACAGACCTCGCCAAGCAGCACGATGGTCATCGATTCCAAGCCCTGTGGTGCCAACTCCGCAAGAGCTGAGGGAGTTTGGGTGAACACGGTGACGCGTTCTGCGAGCAGCAGGGCGTGTAGGTCGGTGGGCGAGCGGGTCACCTGCTCGGGCACCACCACGAGTCGCCCACCGCGCAGTAGCGCGCCCCAGATCTCCCACACCGAGAAGTCGAAACCGTAGGAGTGACATTGGGTTACCGCTTGGCCGGCGGTGAGCGTGAACGGGGTCGGCGCGGCGATGAATCGGGCGATGTTGTGGTGGGTGATCGCCACGCCCTTTGGAGCCCCGGTGGTGCCCGAGGTGTAGAGAATGTAGGCGAGGTCCGCGGCATCCGGTGCCGGCAGGGCCGTGCCGGGTTGGGTAGCGATGGCGGGTTCGTCGACATCGATCATCATCAGGTCGTGGCTGTCGAGCAGGTAGGCCAGCTCACTGGTGGTCAGCACCGCCGCGGGTGTGGTGTCCTCGATGAGGAAGGTGATCCGGGCCTCGGGGTGCACCGGGTCGATAGGGACGTAGGCCGCCCCGGCTTTCAGTACGGCCAGGACTGCCACGATGGCTTGGCTGCCGCGGGGCAGCAACAGTGCCACCACGTCACCGCCGCCTACCCCATAGCCGGCCAATAGGTGGGCAAGTTGGTTGCTCGCCTCCTCGAGCTGGCGGTAGGTCATGGTGGTGTCGAGGTAGGTCAGCGCCGGGGCATCCGGTGTGCGGGCGGCTTGGGCGGCAAACAACCCGGGAACCGACGACGTCGGGGGTGCGGGGCTGGTCAACACACCCCGGTTGCCCCACGTGTCGAGCTGGGTGTGCTCATGCTCATCGAGTAGGTCGATCGCCGACAACGGCCGCCCCGGATCGGCAGTTAGAACCATCAGCAACTTCTCCAACCGACTGGCTAGAGCGGAGACGTCGAGATCTGAAAATGGTTGACCAGCACCGGCCGTGCTCAGAAAAAGCCGGTCACCATCTTTCATGAAGAACAGCCCGAAATGGTCGACACGGCCGACATTCGTATAAACCACCGAGGCCGGCGCACCGCCAAAAGGCAGAATAGTTGTCGATGGAAATAGATTTACGGTGACCCTACCCGCGGCCAGCCCTATGCCCCGGCCGTGGTCCTTGTTGTCCACAACTTGTACCGGAAACCGCTGATGGCGCAGGGCCTCCCGTATCCGGGCGTCCACGTGTTCACAGAACTCGGCAACCGCGGCACCGGGCAACACGGTCAACACCAGCGGCACCACCCCGGCAACCATCCCGGGAATAGTCTTCAATGGTGGGCTTGTTCGCCTGGTGACCGGAAGGGCAAGTACCACCTCCGACCCGCTACCACCGCACCCACGCACCAACAGCGCACACGCCGCGGTGATGACCGATGATCGATGAACATCCAGCGTCTCGGACAACCGCTGAATTCGATCCACCGCCGCGGCAGCTAGCCGCACCGGCGCAGTAGCCGAACACGAATCGCGGCCACCCGGGTCGGGCGGCAACCGATAGTCCAGACCGCCCTCGGCCGGAAGATTCGCCTTCCAATAGGTCCGGTCTTCCAGATAGTCGCGCGAGGCCTCATAATCCAACTCGCAGTCGACCAGATCGCGCAGCGAGCCAAACGGGGCAGCCGAAATCGGCGCTCCAGAACAATTCGCGGAATAAACCTCGGCGATCCGATTGCACAGCAACACGGATCCGAATCCATCGATGACGATATGGTGAATGCAGACAAACAAGTAGTACTCGTCGGGCCGCGTGCGGAACAATCCGAATCGAAAAAGCGGCCCGGCCCATGGCATCGGTGTGCGTTGCAGTGACGATGCCAGCCTGTGGGCCTCCCGCACGGGATCACCCAAGCCACTCAGATCATGACAGGAAACCGCAACATCCGGATGATCAACTACCTTCTGGTAAAGCTGACCGCCCGTCTCAATAATGCTGGCCCGCAGCGGTTCGGCCTCACCCACCACCTGGCCGATGGCCCGCACAAGCAGACCAGGATCAACCGCGCCCGCAATAACCACAAACCAACCGGCTTGCCAATCCGTCCCCGGGCTACCCGTCTCCTGTGCGAGCCAAATGTCGAGCTGGCCCCGCGTCAGCGCGAGCGTACGGTCGTAACGCCCCATCCGATCACCGCCACAGGCCAGACATCACACGTCCTGCCCTTCGTCGTGAAGTCAACGCAACACGCCCTTGTCATCGCTGAACGAATTGATGCTCAATCGATTCCTGAACTCGATCGACTCGACAACGTCGCCGCTGGGCTCGACCTGGTGTCGTGGACATAGAGCTCGGCGGGTTGATCATACCGCGCTGAGACGTGGCGACGGCGGCGGTCGCAGCCTGGTTCGATTCCGTTGCCCCAAAAGGATTTCGCACGTCTCGGATGCGTAGGAGCGCCAGTGTGTCCCTCGATTGGGGGAGATCAATTTCCTGCCGCCGACGGATACTAATTCCCAATTGGCTGGTTAGCGTGGCGAGGTAGCTCATATCCCGCAGGACGCCTCACGAAGCGGAATCGACATCGAATTCCGTTTTGCACGTCACAACGAATACAGGAGATGGTCCAGGTCAGACGAACTTCTTTTCGACGAGAGGCGGGCCACGTACTGAGCTCCCTCTTTCCGGGCTGACGACGTCACTGAGTGAGCCAATTGCTCATTGAGCTACACCGCGGCGGGGACCTCAGCACCGCTAGGTACCCGGCGACCCGGTTAGGAGGGTCGGGCCGCGGGCGCGCGGGCGACCATCGGCACCGCCGGGAAGGCCCATGCCATCTCCGAGCGCGACTTGCGCAGCGCGGCGGTGCCGTAGCCCTTCTTTCGGTGATCGGGGTGAATCCAGATCCGGACGTCCACCTCGCCGTGGACCAGCTCGCCGAACACCATCCCGACCTTCTCGCCGGAATCAACGGCCACGAACCACGCCGCCTCTTCATCGTCGACGCGCTTCATCGCGGCTCGGATCTCGTCGTCGACGCTGCCGGCAGGTCCGCCGGACCCATCGCCGGCCGCACCCATTTCCTCGGTTCGCCTGGCGAAGATGTCGCGGTCCTCAGCGGGGGAGAACGGCCGCAGCTCCAGGCTCTCACCGGAGCTGGCCGGACGTTCCTTGAGGGTAAAGGTCAACTGCTTGTTCAGGTCGTCGAGCTCGGCAATGATCTTTTTGCGCGCGGTCTGGGTGAGCTGTTCGAAGGACATGCTCATCACCGCTTCGGCGGCCAGGTGAGACGTGCCGAGCATGTTCACGATCGCCTCGACCGCGGCGGCCTTGTTCTCGGCCGCCACGATGGCGTCTGCGACCTCATGCCGACGTTCGAGTGCGGCGAGCAGAGTATCCGCGATCTCTCGACGGACGGCGGTCTGGTCGTGATCTGTCATTGCATAAGCGTAGAACGACTCACCAGTCTTGCGGTAATGTTGTGCGGCGTTCGCCGCCGATCGCAGCGTGCCGCCTCCAACCGAATGACGTCGACGGCTATCTGGGCGCTAACCACATTGGCGTGCAGAGGTTTTGACTAAGCCAACTGTGAGCCGCTGAGCGCCAGGAACCGGCGGTAGCGCTCCTTGGTCGGACCCACCCAGGCGGGACGGGGTTCGACGGTGCGGCCGGTGGAGGCCCAGCGGGCGGCGTCAGCGATCGAGGATTCCAGGCCGACCGCCATCCGACCGAGGAAAGCCGCTCCCAGGGCCGCCCCATCGGCCACCCCGGACACCTCCACCGGCCGACCGGTCACGTCGGCGATAGCCTGCATCCACGGCTGCATTCGGGTCCCACCGCCCGCCGCCACGATGCGCGCCACGGGCGCACCGCTCAGCTCGATGAGCTGGCGCACGACGAATCCCGACGCCTCGTAGGCGGCCCGCCGCACGGCTGAGGCGTCCTGAGTGAGGTCCAGACCATCGAGCACGGCGCGGCGATCGGGATCATGGAACGGGGTGCGCTCGCCGCGTATGTAAGGCAACCACACCGGCACTCGCCGCGGATCGGCGTTCGCTGGATCTCCCGGTCCGACCACCCGATCGACCCAGTTGAGGAACAGCCCGCCAGCGTTGCTGGCACCTCCGATCTGGCTCTTACCCACGGCCGTGTGCGGAATGGTCCACAAGCCCGGCACCTGCCGGGCCACCGAGATGGTGGTCCACACGATCAGGGTGGACCCACACAGCACCACCACGTCGCCCTCGCGGTCGGTGCCGGCCACGATCTGCTCACATAGGGCATCGACAGCGCCCACCGCCAGCGTCGCACCGGTGCCGTGCACCTGCCCGGCGGCCACTCCGAACGTCTCCACCCGCGGCATCCGGTCAACGGTCACACCGCAGTCGGCGCAGGCGGTCGGGTTCCAGCCCGTCCCGTCGAACAAGGGTAGGGTCGTGACGGCCGTGGCAAAGTCAATCACCGCTTCACCCGACAGGGCGTAATTTGCCACCGCCGGTGCCGGCCAGTACCCGGCCGCGTCGGGCGCTTGGCCGGCCGTCCAGCGCAGAAACTCGGCGGCCTCACCCACCGACGGCAGCGGTTGCTTGACCGCGTTCGGCACCCGACCCCTGACGTCGCCGTACAACAGCCCGGCTGTGGTCGGCCGGCCCGCAGCGTCGACGGCAGTCAGCGATGGGACCATCGCGGCAACGGCCACCGCCCGGGTGTCGGGCCGGATCAGCCGGTGCAAGGCGGCCAATGGTCCCCGCCGCCAGGCCTCGTCGGCGTCATGCTCGAGCCGGTCGGGGGCCGGCACCCGCAGCTGGTGGCCAATCCGTACTCGCGCCATCACGCGGCCGTTCCCGTCGGCCGCTACCGCTTTGACCGCGGTGGTGCCGATGTCGATGCCGATTGTGACGTCTTCGCGTGACACGGGCGCAACCGTACGCCAGCATTGGCAAACGTGACGTCTCGACCGCGTGCCCTGGTCACGGCTCCGTTGCGGGGACCGGGCTTCGACCACCTCCATCAGCTGGCCGACGTGGTGTACGACCCGTGGATCGATCAGCGGCCGCTGCGAATCTACAGCGCCGAGCAGTTGGCTGACCGAATCACCGCCGAGGCCGCCGATGTCGTTGTGGTGGAAACCGACGCGGTCAGCGGCCCGGTGTTCGAGCTGGGCTTGCGCGCGGTCGCGTCCACCCGCGGGGATCCCAACAACGTCGACATCGCCGGCGCCACCGCGGCCGGGATACCCGTGCTGAACACCCCGGCCCGTAACGCCGACGCCGTCGCCGAGATGACGGTGGCACTGCTGCTGGCCGCCACCCGCCACCTGATATCCGCCGACGCAGATGTCCGGTCCGGCAACATATTTCGCGACGGGTCCATTCCCTATCAGCGGTTCCGGGCAGCCGAAATCGCCGGGCTCACCGCCGGGCTGGTGGGCCTGGGCGCGGTCGGTCGCGCGGTGGCGTGGCGGTTGTCCGGGCTGGGCCTGCGGGTAATCGCGCACGACCCATACCACGACGACGCGCACTACCGCCTCGACGAGCTGCTGACCGAGGCTGACATCGTCTCTCTGCATGCAGCGGTCACCGACGACACCATCGGGATGATCGGTGTCGAGCAGTTCGCGGCCATGCGCGACGGTGTGGTGTTCCTGAACACGGCCCGGGCCCAGTTGCACGACACGGATGCGCTCGTCAACGCGCTGCGTAGCGGCCCGGTGGCCGCCGCCGGCCTGGATCACTTCGCCGGCGAATGGCTGGCCACCGATCACCCCCTGGTGAGCATGCCCAACGTCGTTCTCACCCCGCACATCGGCGGGGCGACATGGAACACCGAGGCCCGGCAGGCGCAGATGGTCGCCGACGATCTGGACGCGCTACTGTCCGGCACCAGGCCCACCCATATCGTCAACCCGGAGGTGCTCGGCTCATGACATCCGTGAAATCCGTTGACAACCCGGAGGCCGCGGTACTGGCGGCCGCCAAGGACATGCTGCGCCGGGGCCTGGTCGAAGGAACCGCCGGCAATATCTCAGCCCGGCGCTCGGACGGCAACCTGGTCATCACGCCGTCGTCGGTCGACTACGCTGACATGGCGCTTGACGATCTGGTGCTGGTCGACGCGGGTGGCGCGGTGTTGCAAGCCAAGGACGGCCGCTCGCCGTCGACGGAAATGCAGCTGCACCTGGCCTGTTATCAGGCTTTCGATGACATCGGCAGCGTGATCCACAGCCATCCGGTGTGGGCCACCATGTTCGCCATCGCGCACCGGCCGATTCCCGCCTGCATCGACGAGTTCGCGGTCTACTGCGGCGGGGACGTTCGGTGCACCGAGTACGCCGCGTCCGGCACACCCGATGTCGGCCGCAACGCGGTCAAAGCATTGGAAGGCCGCGCCGCAGCGCTGATCGCCAACCACGGGCTGGTGGCCGTCGGACCCCGCCCCGACAAGGTCCTGCACGTCACCGCCCTGGTTGAGCGCACCGCCCAAATCGTTTGGGGTGCAGGCGCTCTCGGTGGACCGGTGCCCATTCCCGAGGACGTGAACCGCAACTTCGCCGGCGTCTACGGCTATCTGCGCGCCAATCCGAACTAGCCGATCGAGCGCAGAGCAGCTATGCGCATCGGAATCGATGTCGGCGGCACGAACACTGACGCCGTGCTGATGGACGGCGCCACCGCGCTCGCCGGCGTCAAGCACGCCACCACTCCCGACGTCACGAGCGGCATAGCGCACGCGATCGAGGATCTCCGGCGCCGGCACGGGTTCGCGGGCTCCGACATCCAGGCCGTCATGATCGGCACGACGCATTTCATCAATGCGCTCGTCCAGGCCAAGCGGCTGGCCCCTACTGCCGCGCTGCGCATCGGCCTCCCTGCGACCGATGCGCTGCCGCCGTTCGTTGACTGGCCGACGGAGTTGGTAGGGGCGCTGCACGCCCGGCACTACCTAGCGCATGGCGGCTATGAGTTCGACGGGCGTCCCATTTCGCCGCTCGACCCCGACGAACTGCGCACGCACGCCCGCGACATGCGCCGCCATCGCATCCGCTCGGTCGCGATTTCGAGCGTGTTCAGCCCCATCAATCACGATGTCGAACTCAAGGCGAGCCGGGTGGTGGCCGACGAGCTGGGTCCTCACATCGCGATCTCACTGAGCCACGAGATCGGCAAGATCGGCCTGCTAGAACGCGAGAATGCCACCATCATCAACGCCGCGCTGCGTGAGTTGGCCGGCGAGATCGTCGGCGGCCTCGCTGCCGCCGTTGGCTCCCACGGCATCGACGCGCCGATCTTCTTCAGCCAGAACGACGGCACGCTCATGAACGAGGGCTTCGTGCGCCGCTACCCGGTCGCAACGTTCGCCTCGGGGCCCACGAACTCCATGCGCGGCGCCGCCGCTATCAGCGGGATGTCGACCTGCGCAGTCATCGACGTGGGCGGAACGACGACTGACATTGGCCTGCTGATCGGCGGATTCCCACGCAAAACGGCCAGTGTGGTGCGGGTCGCCGGTATCCGTACGAATTTCCGCATGCCCGATGTGTTGTCGATCGGCATCGGTGGCGGGAGCATCGTTGACGTCGAGAGCGGCGAGGTTGGCCCTGAATCGGTCGGCTATCGGCTCACAAGCCAGGCACTAGTCTTCGGCGGTTCCACCCTCACCGCCACCGACATTGCCGTGGCCGCGGGCCGGGCAAATGTGGGCGACCCGTCGAAGGTCGCTCATGTCGACGCTGACCTGGTACAGCGCGTGTTGGACCGTGTCGCCGAGCGCATAGCGGAGGCTGTCGACCGGATGCGCACCTCGGCAGAGCCGATTCCTGTCGTCGCCGTCGGCGGCGGATCGATCCTGCTGCCCGACGAGTTGCCGATCTTCGGCGCCGTCCACCGGCCGCAAAACTATGCCGTCGCCAACGCAATCGGGGCGTCTATCGCACAGATCAGCGGACAGCTCGACACGATCATCGATTTCGAAGCCGATGCACGTGCGGCGACGATCGCGGCGCTGAAACAGCAGGTAATCGCCAAAGCCGTCGCCGCCGGCGCAAGAGCGGACACCGTCGCAATCGTCGACTTCGACGAGGTGCCGATTCCCTACCTGCCCGGCAACGCAACGCGCGTGAGCGTCAAGGCGGTTGGCGATCTTGAGCTGGGGACATGATGGGCTGGCAGGTTACCGATGCGACCATCGCTGACCTTGCGCGTGGCGCGGCCGTACTGGGTACTGGAGGCGGCGGCGACCCGTATATCGGCGGCCTGATCGCCAGCCAGGCGCTCGCCCGATATGGCCCGGTCAACGCCGTGACCGTCGACGAATTACCCGACGACGCATTGGTGATCACGGTTGCTTTGATGGGCGCGCCCACGGTCCTGATCGAGAAGCCGCCGAACCTCAACGCGGTTGTCGGCCCGATCGAAACGTTGGGCGCCTACCTCGGTAGGCGCGTCAGCCACGTTGCGTGTTTGGAGGCCGGCGGAGTGAACTCCACCATACCGGTGGCAGCGGCCGCGGTGCTCGGGCTGCCGTTGCTGGACGCCGACGGGATGGGCCGCGCGTTCCCAGAGCTGCAGATGGTCCTGCCGACCCTCTACGGAATCGCCGCATCACCGCTCGCATTAGCCGACGAGAAGGGCAACGTCGTTGTGCTGCAGACCGTCGACAATATGTGGACCGAGCGCATCGCCCGTGTGGCATGCGTCGAGATGGGGTCGGTGGTACCGTTCGCCGGGTTCTCAATGTCGGGTGTGCAGGCGCGCGACAGCCTGGTGCCGGGATCCCTTCGGCGATGCGTGGAGATCGGCGCTGGTATCCGTGGCGCACGCGACGCCAAGAACGATCCGGTTCAGCGCGTCGTCGAACAGCTCGGCGGGCGAACGCTTTTCGCGGGCAAGGTTGTTGACGTGCAGCGCGCCACGACCAAGGGGTTTGCCCGCGGCTTTGCTCGTATCGAGGGTGGCACGGGCATCCTCACGCTGCAGTTTCAGAACGAACACCTGATCGCCGAGTTGGCCGGCAGCACGCTCGCAACGACGCCCGATCTCATCATCGTGCTCGAGCACGACTCGGGCGAGCCGATCACGACCGAGGCCCTGCGCTATGGCCTTCGGGTGCGCGTCATCGCCGCGCCGGCTGACCCGCGCTGGCACAGCGCAGCGGGACTCGCGCTGGTCGGTCCCCGCTACTTCGGCTACGAGATGCCCGCACACCGTTTCGACGGCACCATCGCGCCGGCACCGTAGCGCCGACTGCGAATTGTGCGACGCGACATGCGGCGATTCATTCGGTCATTGCTCAGGCCATGTCGTATGGAACCCGGGCGCCGCCGCTTATCCGCAAGCCTTTCAAGTCGCGGAATTCGTGGACGGTTGTTAATTTTACTAAGGAATTATCTCGGTGTTTACAGAGAGGCAATACATGACATCCACCTATTCGATCAGGTGTGAGGGGGACACCTGGGATCTCGCATCCAGCGTCGGGGCGACCGCCACGATGGTTGCCGCAGCCCGCGCGATGGCAACCCGCGCGGATGACCCGCTGATCAATGATCAGTTCGCTGAGCCGCTGGTCCGAGCGGTAGGGGTGGACGTGCTGACCCGGCTGGCAAGCGGGGAATTGAGCGCCTCAGACATCGACGACCCGGAACGTCCGAATGCGTCAATGGCCCGGATGGCCGATTACCATGCCGTCCGTACCAAGTTCTTCGACGAGTTCTTCATGGATGCGACGCGCGCGGGCATCAGACAGGTGGTGATCCTCGCCTCGGGTTTGGATTCCCGCGCATACCGGCTGCCATGGCGCGCTCAGACCGTGGTGTATGAGATTGACCAACCGCAAGTTGTGGAATTCAAAACTCGCACACTCGCTGAACTGGACGCCGTGCCCACCGCCGACCGGCGGGTGGTCGCCACCGATCTGCGCGAGGATTGGCCCACCGCGTTGCGCGCGGCGGGCTTCGACCCGACCCAACCCACCGCGTGGAGCGCCGAAGGGTTGCTCCGCTACCTCCCGCCGGAGGCCCAGGACCGCCTGCTGGACACGGTCAGCGCGCTCAGCGCGCCGGACAGCAGGATTGCCACCGAGAGCATGCGCAACTTCGAGCCGCATCATGAGGGACGGATGCGCGAACGCATGAAGATCCTCGCCGATCGTTGGCGCATATACGGTCTCGATCTCGACATGAATGAACTGGTGTACTTCGGCGAGCGCAACGAGGCCTCCTCTTACCTATCTGACCGTGGTTGGCTGCTGACCGAGATCAAATCCCAGGACCTGCTGACAGCCAACGGATTTCAACCCTACGAGGACGAAGAAGTACCGCTGCCTGACTTCTTCTATGTCAGCGGCACGTTGCATCGGAAAGACAAGTAGGGCCATTCGGGCTCCAGAACGCGGCTAGCATGGCCTTGTGGCTCAGCATCTACATCGTGCCATCCACCGGATCCGAAGCCGGCATGATTACCTCCCAGCCGCAGGCCATGATGCGTTGCTCCCGGCCTACGACCTGCTGGCCCGCCTGCTTGGCTTCAATAGGGTCTATACGACGCTGATCGCGCAGGCCGAACTCGCAGAAGACCACCGAGTTCTGGAAATTGGTTGCGGTACCGGCAACCTCACCGCCCGCGTGAAACGCGCTTATCCCGCAATACAAGTGATCGGATCCGACCCCGACCCACTGGCACTGCGCCGGGCACAGCGGAAGTCAGGCACGTTGGCCGGGATTCGCTTCGACCGTGGCTACGCTCAACAGCTGCCCTACGCTGACTGCGAATTCGACCGAGTACTCTCATCGATGATGCTGCACCATTTGGAGGACGACACGAAAGCCGCTGCGGCAGCCGAGGTATTCCGTGTCTTGCGTCCCGGCGGCAGGTTACACCTGGTCGATTTGAGCGACGGCACGACCGCCGACGATGGCCTGGCCGCCCGGCTCATCATGCACCGCCACCACGGCGCCAGCAATCTCGGCGAATCGATTTCACAGCTACTGACGACGGCTGGGTTCGATTGCTCCGAGGTTGCCAGCCAGCGGCATCGTGTTTTGGGACGGCTCAGCTACCTTCGCGCTACCCGCCCGACACTGAGATAGGACCGACATGCCACGTACCCACGACGACAACTGGGACCTGGCCTCCAGCGTCGGCGCCACCGCGACCCTGGTCGCTGCCGGACGCGCGATGGCGACCAAGGATCCACGAGGTTTGATCAACGACCCGTTCGCCGAGCCGCTGGTGCGCGCGGTCGGGCTGGATTTCTTCACCAAAATGATCGATGGTGAGCTCGATGCGGTAACGATGGGCAACTTCTCGCCGGAGCGGGCACAGGCGATGATCGACGGGATAGCGGTGCGCACCAAGTACTTCGACGACTACTTCAGCAGCGCCACCGACGGCGGAGTGCGACAAGTGGTGATCCTCGCGTCCGGGTTGGACGCGCGCGCCTACCGGTTGCCATGGCCGGCCGGCACCGTAATCTATGAGATCGACCAACCACAGGTAATCGATTTCAAGACAACCACTTTGGCAGGCTCCGAACCCACCGCTACTCGGCGAACCGTCCCCATCGACCTACGCGCTGACTGGCCGGCGGCACTGCAAGCGGCCGGCCTGGACTCGACGGCACCAACAGCGTGGCTGGCCGAAGGCCTGCTGATCTACCTAGCGCCGGATGCCCAGGACCGGTTATTCGACAACATCACCGAGCTCAGTGTTCCGGGAAGCACGATCGCAACCGAATTTGTGCGGGGCATTGTGGATTTCGATGCAGACCGGGCACGGGAAATGGCTGGTTCGTTTCGGCAACACGGCGTGGACATCGACATGGCGTCGCTGGTGTATTCCGGCGAGCGCAACCACGTCGTCGACTACCTGTGCGCTACCGGCTGGAATGTCGAGGGCGTAGCGCGAACCGAACTGTTCAGGCGCAATGGTTTGACTGTTCCCGCCCCACAAGATGACGACCCGCTTGGCGAAATCATCTTCATCAGCGGTGGCTTGAACGGCTAGAGGCGCGACTCCCCCAGCCACAACACGCTGGCACCGCTCAGCGTCTGTTCCACCTGCTCGAGGATCCCGACGACCGAGCGGGCAAGCAGCGCACCCACCGCATCCGGCAGCGAGGCCGCCGCCGGTCGTGACGACGTACGCGGCCGCACGATATCCCACAGCGACGAGCCCGGGTAGCTGACGATGCGAACCTCAGCGTCCTCGTCGAGTCCGGCCAGCACCTTCGCCCGACGCACCGCGGTTCGAAGGCCGCCGAGTTCGTCGACCAGGCCACGCTCAAGAGCATCGGCGCCGGTCCAGACCCGACCTCGCGCAACGACATCCACGGCGTCGCTGGTCATGTTGCGGCCCTGGGCGACACGTTCCACAAAGTCGCTGTAAAACAAGTCCGCCTCCGCCTCCCGGTGGGCCTGCTGGGCCGGCGTAAACGGTGCATCTATCGACCAGGCATCGGCATTGGCGTTGGTGCGCACCGTATCCGACCCGACGCCCAACCGGTCCTTCAGGTCCCGAACCACCAGCTTTCCGGTGACCACACCGATCGAACCGGTGATGGTGCCCGGGTTGGCCACGATCGCGTCGGCGCCCATCGAGACGTAGTAGCCACCGGAGGCGGCGATCGCACCCATCGACGCCACCACCGGCTTGCCACGGTCGCGAGCCCGTTTCACCTCACGCCAGATGGTCTCCGATGCGGTGACCGAGCCCCCCGGACTATCGACCCGCAGCACGATCGCCGACACCGAATCGTCGGTGGCCACCTCCCGCAGTGCCGCCGCTATCGTGTCACCGCCGGCGCTCGACGGACCGAGCGGCAGAAACTGGGGCCCACCACGCCCGCTGATAATCGGGCCTTCCAGGGTGATCACCGCGATCGTCGGCTTGGGCCGGCGACCGGGAATCGACGGGACGGGGGGCGAGGGCCAAGGCCGGGCGGAACCGGCGTAGCGCGCCAGATTCATTCGCGGCGGCTTTTCGTCTGCGGTTGCGTCGGAGTCACCGGATTCCGGTGAACTCTCTTCCACACCAACCAATTCTGCTATGCGAGCATAGGCTTCGTCGCGGAAGCCGATCCGGTCGATCAGACCGGAGGTTACCGCGTCATCGCGCAACAGCGGTGCTCGGTCAGCCAGCTCATCGAGCGCGCCGACGTCGATGTTGCGTGATTTGGCGACCGCCTGCCACACCTGGTCCTGCAGGCTTTCCAGCATCCGGGTGACCGCTTCGCGGTGGGCCTCGGTGAAGCCGCCCTCCGTGAAAAGGTTTGCCGCCGACTTGTATTCGCCCCGGGCGACGAACTGGGCTTCGATGCCGGCCTTGTCCAGCGCATCGCGTAGGAACGTGGCGTTGCTGGCGAAGCCGACCAGCCCCACACTGCCCGAGGGTTGCATCCAGACCTCAGCGAACGCCGACGCCAGATAGTAGGACAGGGTGCCCGGATAGGTTTCGGCCCACGCCAGCGACGGCTTGACCGCACTGAAGGCCGCCAGGGCCTCACGCAGCTCCTGAACCGCCCCGGTGGGCGAGGGCGGCAGCTGCACGCGGGCGATCAGCCCGGCGACCCTGGGGTCCTCGGTGGCACGATGAATCGCGGCGACAGCGTCGCGCAGTGCCAGCTGCCGCCCGCCCCCGGTGAGGACCGTCAGGGGGTCGAAGCCCGTCGTCTCGGGCGGCATGGACCGCAGGTTGAATTCGAGCACGCAGCCGTTGGGTACACCGTGGTGGCGGGCCGTATCAACCCGGCTGATCAGGGCACGCATGTCGTCCCCCAAATTCAAGACGCCGGGCAGTGCAGGCAGAAAACCGAACATACTGGCAGCGTACCGATGCCGAGCAGCCGACCGCCGTACGGTGGTGCGGTGAGGTTCTCCATCGCTATCCCCCAGCTCGACTCCGACGGATTCGACGCCGCCGGACTGCGTTCGTATCTGGTGCGCGCCGAGCAGCTCGGGTTCGAGGGCGGCTGGGTGCTCGAGCAGGTCATCGGCGAGGCACCGCTGCTGGCACCGCTTCAGCTGCTGGCGTATTCCGCGGCCTGCACCGAGCGGCTACGCCTGGGGGTCGCAGTCCTGGTGACTTCGTTGCATGATCCGCTGCAGCTGGCCTCGGCCGCGACCACCGTCGATCGGCTCAGCCATGGCCGGCTCGACCTGGGTGTCGCACCCGGCGGCGGCTCCCGCAGGTTCGCCGCCTTCGGCGTGGAAAAGGCCAGCTACCTCCGGTATTTCAGCGAAGGGCTGGAGTTGATGAAGGCGGCCTGGTCCGACGAACCCAGGGTCACGTTCCACGGCCGGTTCCGTGACGTCGACGACGTTCCCATCCAGCCCAAACCGGTGCAGCGACCACACCCGCCGATCTGGTTCGGCGGCCTGGCGCCCAAGGCCCTGGCCAGGGCGGTGCGCCATGGTGACGCGTTCCTCGGCGCGGGCTCCTCGCCGACGGCCACCTTCGCCGAAGCCGTCACCATTGTGCGTCGTGAACTCGCGGAACAGCACAAGGATCCCGCGCACTTCACCGTGGGCAAACGGGTCTATCTGATGATCGACGACGACGCCGGCAGGGCCCGCGAACGGGTGCTGGCCGGGCTGGGGCGCATCTACGGAAAAATGCCCGGCATCGACTCGGTTCCGGTGTCGGGCACACCTGACGACGTAGCGCGAGGGCTCGCCGAGGTGATCGACGCCGGTGCCCAGATGCTGCTGCTCAACCCCGTCGGCGCCGATGTCGCGCAGAACCGCGAACAAATGGAGCGCCTCGCCGCCGAAGTGATTCCGCGGCTGCGCTGACTGCGCAAAGTTGCGGCGAGCAGACGCAGAATCGCACGCATTCGAGCCGCGGCGTGCGATTCTGCGTCTGCTCGCCGTAGCTAGAGTTCGGTGGCCGAGCCGCCCGCGGCGGTGATCTTCTCGCGCGCGCTGGCGCTGAACTTGTGCGCGGACACGTCGACTTTCACGGTCAGCTTGCCGTCGCCCAGCACTTTGACCAGAGAATTCTTGCGAACGGCCCCCTTGGCCACCAGTTCATCCACGCCGATTGCACCACCCTGGGGGAACAACCGGTTGATGTCACCGACATTGACGATCTCGTATTCGGTGCGAAACCGGTTACGAAAGCCCTTGAGCTTCGGCAACCGCATGTGGATCGGCATCTGCCCGCCCTCGAAGGTCGCCGGCACCTGCTTGCGGGCCCTGGTGCCCTTGGTGCCACGGCCCGCGGTCTTGCCCTTGGAGCCGTCACCGCGACCGACCCGGGTACGGGGGGTCTTGGACCCGCGCGCGGGGCGCAGGTCGTGCAGCTTGAGCGTCACGATGTCTTCCCTCCGGTCTGCGCGGGCTCGACCTCCACGAGGTGACGCACCACAGCGATCAGCCCGCGAGTCGCTTCGTTGTCCTCGCGGATCACCGAATGACGAATCTTGCGCAAGCCCAACGTGCGCAGGCTCTCGCGCTGCTTCCAGCGCGCTCCGATGGTGCTGCGCACCTGGGTGATCTTCAGCTGGGACATGGCTAGGTCGTTCCCTCTCGCGGCGCACTGGCGGCCAGCGCTTCACTTTCCCGACGCGCCTTCAGCATCCCGGCCGGGGCGACGTCCTCGATCGGCAGCCCGCGGCGGGCCGCCACCTCCTCCGGACGCTGTAGCAGCTTGAGGGCGGCCACGGTGGCGTGCACCACGTTGATCGCGTTGTCACTGCCCAGCGACTTGGCCAGGATGTCGTGCACCCCGGCACATTCCAACACCGCGCGGGCCGCACCACCGGCGATCACACCGGTACCCGGGCTGGCCGGGCGCAGCAGCACCACACCGGCCGCCGCCTCACCTTGCACCGGGTGCGTGATGGTGCCACCGATCAGCGGCACCCGGAAGAAGCCTTTTCGGGCCTCCTCGACACCCTTGGCGATTGCGGCCGGGACTTCCTTGGCCTTGCCATAGCCGACACCGACCATCCCGTTGCCGTCACCCACGATGACCAGGGCGGTGAAGCTGAATCGCCGACCACCCTTGACCACCTTGGAGACGCGGTTGATGGCGACGACCCGCTCCAGGTAGTTGCTCTTCTCGCTGTCGCGGTCGCGACCGCCGCGGCCGCTGTCGCGACGGCCCCGGCCCTCCCGATCGCCGCGGGTGTCACGGCCCTCGGTCGTGCCTGCCTGTCCGGCCGGCTGCTCCGCCATTATGCGGTCCTCCCGTTCATCAGAAACTCAATCCGTTCTCGCGTGCCGCATCGGCCAGCGCCGCGATCCGTCCGCCGTAGGTGTACCCGCCACGGTCGAACACCACGGTGTCGATGCCGGCCGCCTTGGCTCGCTCGGCGATCAACTGGCCGACCCGCACACTGCGGGTCTTCTTGTCCCCCTGCACGCCGCGCACGTCGGCCTCGATCGACGAAGCGGCGGCCACGGTGGTGCCGTTGAGGTCGTTCACCAGTTGCACGTGAATGTGCCGCGCGGACCGGTGCACCACCAGCCGTGGGCGCGCCGCGGTGCCGGAGATCTTCTTCCGCAGCCGCGCGTGTCTGCGCAGCCGGGAGACCCGCCGAGTTGCGGATACGCTCTGCCCCAGCGGCTTTCGCGCCGCGGTACCAGCCTGTGATTGCGCCATGACTACTTACCTGTCTTTCCGACCTTGCGGCGGATCTGCTCGCCCTCGTAGCGCACGCCCTTGCCCTTGTACGGGTCGGGACGGCGGAGACGGCGGATATTCGCCGCGATCTGGCCGACCTTCTGCTTGTCGATCCCGGAAACAGTGAACTTCGTCGGGGCCTGGACGGCGAACGTGATGCCTTCCGGGGCCTCGATCACCACCGGGTGGCTGTACCCCAACGCAAACTCCAAATTGGAGCCCTTGAGCTGCACCCGATAGCCGACCCCGAAGATCTCCATGTTGGTGGTGTACCCCTGCGTGACCCCGGTGACCAAGTTGGACACCAGGGTGCGCGACAGCCCGTGCAGTGAGCGATTACGCCGCTCGTCGTCGGGACGGCTGACCACAATCGCGCCGTCGTCGCCCAGCGCCACTTTGATCGGCTCGGCGACCATCATATCCAGGGTGCCCTTGGGCCCCTTCACCGAGACGTTCTGTCCGTCGATCTTTACGTCGACGCCGGCGGGGACCGGAATCGGCTGCTTACCAATACGCGACATCGTTATCCCTCACTCTCACCAGACGTAAGCGAGGACTTCGCCGCCCACGCCCTGTCTGGCTGCCTGACGGTCAGTGAGCAAGCCCGAGGAGGTCGAAATGATCGCCACGCCCAGGCCGCCGAGCACCCGCGGCAGGTTGGTGGATTTCGCGTACACCCGCAACCCGGGCTTGGACACCCGCCGCAAACCGGCGATGCTCCGCTCCCGGCTGGGGCCGTACTTGAGCTGGACCACCAGCGATTTGCCGACCCGAGCGTCCTCGGTGTGGAAGTCGCTGATGTACCCCTCGTTCTTGAGGATCTGCGCGATGTTGGCCTTGAGCTTCGAGTGCGGCAAACTCACCTCGTCGTGATAGGCCGAATTGGCGTTGCGCAGACGGGTCAAGAAGTCTGCGATCGGGTCCGTCATAGTCATTGAGCGCTACTCCTCTTCATCGCTGCGGCCCCCTCGCCGCTGCGCGTCTGGGGGTGCCCCCACTGCATCGTCGACATCGCGGTCATGACAGCGTCTGTAACCTTCCTCGCGGTGGTTCCCGTCGGGGCCTACCGCGCTTTAGTCCTGTGCCTCTTACCAGCTGCTCTTCTGCACGCCGGGCAATTCACCCGCGTGCGCCATCTCGCGCAGGCAGATCCTGCACAGCCCAAACTTGCGGTACACCGCGCGCGGGCGGCCGCACTTGCTGCAACGGGTGTAGGCGCGTACCGCGAACCTCGGTTTCCGTGCGGCCTTGTTGACCAGTGCTTTCTTCGCCATCTGCTCAGTTCTCCTTGAAGGGAAAGCCGAGGGCCCGCAACAGCGCTCGTCCTTCGTCGTCGGTCGCCGCCGAGGTGACGACGTTGATGTCCATGCCGCGGACCCGGTCGATCTTGTCCACATCGACCTCGTGGAACACCGCCTGTTCCGCCAGCCCGAAGGTGTAGTTGCCGACACCGTCGAACTGTTTGGGCGAAAGCCCGCGGAAGTCGCGA
Organism: Mycobacterium decipiens; assembly: GCF_963853665.1. Lineage (NCBI taxonomy): Bacteria > Bacillati > Actinomycetota > Actinomycetes > Mycobacteriales > Mycobacteriaceae > Mycobacterium > Mycobacterium decipiens. Next base: position 997,912 of record NZ_OY970459.1, on the reverse strand, counting down.
ATACGGGGCAGCGCGATTGATGTGAGCCGGTCGAGGAACTCCCACATCCGGTCACCGCGCAGCGTCACCCGCACGCCGACCGGCATGCCCTCGCGCAATTTGAACTGCGCGATGGACTTCCGCGCCTTGCGGATTTCCGGCTTCTGCCCGGTGATCAGCGCCAAGTCGTTGACCGCGCCGTTGATCAGCTTGGCGTCGCGGGCGGCCTCGCCAACACCCATGTTGACGACGACCTTGGTCACCGTCGGAATCTGCATGACGTTGCCGTAACTGAACTGCTTGCGCAGCGCATCCCGGATCTCGCTGCGATAGCGCTCCTTGAGCCGCGGCTGAACCTTCACGCTGCCTTCGGTAGTGGTCATGTCCTCAGATGTCCTTGCCGTTGCGCTTGGAGATACGGACCCGCTTGCCGGTCTCCTCGTCGACCCGGTAGCCGATTCGGGTGGGCTTGCCGTCGGAGTCGACCACCATCACGTTGGAGACGTGGATCGGCGCCTCCTGGGTGACGATCCCCCCCGACCGCGCGCCGCGCTGGTTGGTCGACACCGCGGTGTGCTTCTTGATCCGGTTGACACCCTCGACAAGTACCCGGTTACGGTCCGGATAGGCCTGCAGGACTTTGCCCTTGGCCCCTTTGTCTTTGCCCGAGATCACCAGCACGGTGTCGCCCTTGTGGACCTTCATCTACAACACCTCCGGGGCCAGCGAAATGATCTTCATAAACCGCTTCTCCCGCAGCTCGCGGCCGACCGGCCCGAAGATGCGGGTCCCGCGCGGGTCGTTGTCGGGCTTGATGATCACCGCGGCGTTCTCGTCGAACTTGATGTAGCTGCCGTCGGGACGCCGGCGTTCCTTGACGGTGCGCACGACGACGGCCTTGACGACATCCCCCCGCTTGACATTGCCGCCCGGGATGGCGTCCTTGACGGTGGCGACGATGACGTCGCCGATGCCGGCGTAGCGTCGCGACGAACCGCCGAGCACCCGGATGCACAAGATCTCCTTGGCGCCGGTGTTGTCGGCGACCTTCAGTCGCGATTCCTGCTGAATCACTAGATCTCCTGACCTGGTTGACGTGTGCACGGCAGGAGAACAGGTCAGTGCGCCCATAGTGAGCAACAGCCGACCCAAAACCTGACGTACGCGGTCTTGTCGCCGAAGGGCACGCGGGGCCAACTGCCAAGCTTTCGGGCTTGCACATGCCGGCCGAGGTCTGCCCAAGGCAACCCCTAGAGTCTAGGGGACGGCCAGCTCAGAGCCAAATTGCCGACCCAAACCGGGCCCGAACTCGGCTAATCTCAGTCCGATTCCCGGTACCAGGCGACGATGTACACCACCATGGCCGTGGCCAGCGCTACCAGCACCCAGATCACGATGGCTTGGTCAACCCATGCACCCGCCGGTGGGGAACCGGGGAGGATATTGCGCAACGGCACCACGGCGAACAGCATCGCGGCGTACCAGGTGCCGAACGGTGGTTGGAATTTTCTCCTGCCCGTGATCATCTGAATGGCCACGAACAGCGCCAACGTCGGCAACGTGATCAGGACCAGGCAAATGCCCAGGTCGAAGACCAACGGACCCTTGGCCCTCTTCAGGGTGACGACCACATTGTCCGGACGATCCGAGGTCTGGCTGCTGTCTCCGACCCGGGTGACGCTGATGTCCCAGCCTTCCAACGATCCGGTCACTTCGACCCGGGCGGGTTTGTATTGCCGGCTTTCGCCCGCCCCGACGAGCACATCGGCCTGAATGGTGTCGGTGGTGTAGGTGTCGAATGGCCAGTTTCCGGGGTCGCCGTGCGCCTCGATGGTGGTTGCGACTTGTGCGGGCGACTTTCCTACCGGGTACTGCAGATCTCCCAGTTCATTCTCCGGGTAGAAGCGCACCGAGGTGTCGACAGTCAATACGTCGAGGCGATGGTCGATCATCGAATCGTCGGGCATCACCAGCACTTTCACATCGAGGCGATTCTCGACGGTGCGCAGCTGCTCGAAGCGGACCAAAACCACGGTGTCGTCGGTGGTGCCGACATCGGGCTTGGGCAGTGGACCCGGCGTGCTGGCCAGCCAGTGATAGCCGAGCAGCGAAAAAATGTAGACAACCGCGACGCCGACAATGATGCAGACATCGAGCACGAGATGCGTTCGCCGCGACATGTGCTTGTGTTCCGGCGAGGCACTCGCCCCTGAACCCGGCTCGGCACCCGGCCGTGGCGGCGCCGCACCCGTTGGCGCGTCGCTATCGACCATCGGTTGTCACCGCCAGACGCGACACGGAGTCAGATGTTAGCAACCGGCGGGTGCGCCGGCGGCGTTTCTAAATCAGTCCGACTGCCGGCGGTAGGCGAGTATGAACAGGCTCATCGCCACGATCAACAAAATCAGCACCCACAGCGTGACCGCCTGGTCGATCCACGCGCCCGGCGGTGGGCTGCCGGGAAGGATATTGCGCAGTGGGACCACCGCGAACAGCATCGCGGCGAACCACGAAACGAAGGCCGGAACGAACTTCCGCCTGCCCAATGCCATCGGAATGGACACGATCAATGCCAAGGTGGGCAGGCTGACCAGGACCAAGACGATTCCCAGGTCGAAGATCAGCGGGCCCCTGGCCCGGTGCAGGGTGATGATCACATTGTCCGGGCGACTTGAGGTTTGGCTGGATTCACCGACACGCTGGACGCTGGCATCCCAGCCATCCATCGACCCGATAACTTCGACCCGTCCGGGTACGTAGTGGCGTTCATCGCCAGATCCGACCAACACATCGGCTGAAACTATGCCGGTCGTGTAGGAGTCGAATGGCCAGTTACCGGGATCGCCCTCCGCCTCGATCGTGGTGGCGACCTGCGCCGGCGATTTTCCGACCGGATATTGCAGGTCTCCCAGGTCGTTCTCCGGATACAGGCGCACGGCGGTATCGGCGGTCAACACAAAGAGACGCTTGTCGAACATTGAATCCTCAGGGATGACAAGCACATTCACCGTCAGGCGGTTTGCCACCGTCTCCAGCTTCTCCAGGCGCACCTGCACGACGGTGTCTTCGGTCGTGCCCAGGTCGGGTTCGGGCGTCGGGCTCGCCGAGGTGGCGAGCCAATGGACGCCGAACAGGGATAGGGCATAGACGACGATGGCGCCCAGAACAATTCCGATTCCGATCGCGATGCGCGGTCCCCGCGGCCGGGGCGGCGCTGAAGTCGGCTGCGCCGGCGGTGCGTGATGGGTCATCGGTCGCCGCCGGTTCCGCGTGAAGTCCCGTTTTTCGGAGCCAACACGCGGTCAGACTAGTGAACCGCGGCGACTATGCAGCGGCAACGCGCCGAGCCAGAGATCAACGAGTTGCTCAGTGCGACGCCGGGTCGGCCACGCACCGGAATCCGATGTGGGTGGTCGCGGTGTCCTGCGATTGCGGCGAGCGCGCCGCCGGCCGGTAGCGGTGGCAGTACTCCGGGGCACACAGGTGCGAGCCACCTTTGAGGGTCTGGCTAATCGTCGGGTCCGCGCGACCGGTAGGTGCGCAGCAGGCTTTCGGGGGCTGATTCGTGCGATGGTGCGCGGCGAACTCGGTGGTCGTCCACTCCCAGACGTTTCCCGTCATATCGACCAGCCCGAATCCGTTGGACGGGAACGTCCCCACCGGCGAGGTTCCGATCCAGCCCAGTGCGCCATCGTTGCGGTACGGGAATCGGCCCTGCCAGGTGTTGGCCATCAATTGGCCCCCGGGCTTCTCCTCGTAGCCCCACGAGTAGGTCCCCGTCGTTCCACCCCGCGCCGCGTACTCCCATTCGGCCTCGGTCGGCAGCCGACGCCCCGCCCACCGTGCATAGGCAGCGGCATCGGGATAAGCCACCTGCACCACCGGATGGTCGGCGCGGTCCGTGATACCGCTGTCCGGGCCGAACGGATGGCGCCAGCACGCGCCCGGCGCCCAGTCCCACCACTGCCGCCAATCCTGCAGGTCGACCGGACCCGGTGTGGGACGGAACACCATCGCACCCGGGCACAGGTCATCGGCCCTGGCCCCCGGGTAGAGCGCGGGGTCTAGGGGCTGTTCGGCGACCGTCACATAGCCTGTCGCGGCAACGAATTCGGCGAACTGCGCGTTGGTCACCGGGTGCCGCTCCACCGCGAAGGCGCCCACCGTCACGGTGTGGATTGGCGCTTCCTCAGGGTAGAAGCTGGTCGACCCCATGCGGAACGATCCGCCGGGAACCTCGACCAGCTCGGTCAGCACGACTTCAGGATATGACGGCCGCGAAGTCGGGCGGCAGAGGCGATTTCGGCAGCCGAACTCAATCGCGCGCAAATGCGAGCGCAAGTTCTTTTTCGACGTCTTCATACGGTCGGTCGGACAGGTCGACGGTGACCTGGGCGATGGTGCCGCCGGTGAACACGAACGGCGCCTTGTAGCGGCTGGACACTGCCGAACCGCCGTTGCGGCCGACGGTGATGCCCGCACCGGCCAACCCGAACGTTCCGGGGTGCGTCGTCACATCGGCGAGCGTGCCCACCACGTCGTCGTCGACGAACAACGCGAGATCGCCCAGCGGCGTGTGGCTGTCCGGCACGGTTCCCGTCCGCGAATAGCGGACCCCGAGCAGGTGTCGGCCCAACGGGACCGGACCGGAGGAGGAGACCAGCTGCTGGCGCTCGCCGAGGAAGTTGTAGACGTAGTGCAGGCGTCCGTCCTGGATGAAGAGCACGTGCCCGCCGTGGGCGCCGCCGTGTTTGAACAGCACACCTTCGGCGCCCGTGGTATCCACCGTCACGTCGGCCAGCACCGCGAACGAGCGGCCCCGAATCTCGACGGCAGCGCCGACGCCGACATCAGCGCAGCCCGGGTAGTAGATGTAGCTGGCTCGTTCGGTGACCAGGTAGGGCCGCGACCGGGTTATCACCTCAAAAAGATTCAGGTCCGCCAGCGGCAATCCGTTGTACTTGGCGGCCTCGGAGAACCACAGCGCCTTGAGCTCCTCGAGCTTGTCGGGGTACTCGGCGGCCAGGTCGTGGCACTGGCTGCGGTCGGCCTCGATGTGGAACAGCTCCCAGCGGTCGGCGTCGAAATGCGACCACCCGGCCGGTGTGGCCGCGTGAACGGTGTTGGCGAACCAACCGTCATGCCAGATCCCGCGGGTGCCCAGCATGGTGTAGAACTGGGTGGTCTTGCCGGTGTCCGCGGCCGGGTCAGCAAGGGCCGCTTTGAAGCTCACGCCGTCCAGCGGTTTCTGCTCGATGCCCTTAACGGTCTCCGGCGCTGTCATGGCCAACAGGTCGTAGATGGTCGGCGTGATGTCGCAGACGTTGACGTACTTGTCGCGGACCTCCCCGTGCGCGGCAATACCGTTGGGCCACGAAATTATTGCCGGATCGGCAATGCCTCCTTCGTGCGAGGCGTAGCGCTTGAACAGCTTGTAGGGCGTATTGAAGGCCATCGCCCACCCGATTGGGTAGTGGTTGTAGGTCTGCGGACCACCGAGGTGCTCGAAGAGCTTCATGCTCTCTTCGACGGTGTCGATGTAGCCGTTGAAGAACTTGCCCTCATTGACCGAACCATTGGGTCCGCCCTCACCGCTGGCCCCGTTGTCGGAGATCACCACGATGATGGTGTTGTCCAGCTGGCCGGATTCCTCGAGGTAATCCAGGATCCGGCCGATCTGCGCATCGGTGTAGCTCAGGAAGCCGGCGAACACCTCGGCCATCCGGCTAAACAGCTTCTTCTCTTCGTCGTTGAGCGAGTCCCACGGCCGAACCGTGTCCTGGCGCGGCCATGGCTCACCCGACGGGCCCTTCACATCGAGATAGGGGTTGATCGGCGACAATTCGGTGTCTGCCGGCACGATCCCCATCGACTTCTGCTTTTCCAGCACGATCTCGCGATAGCTCTCGTAGCCCATGTCGAACCGGCCGGCGTAGCGCTCGGCCCATTCCTTGAACACGTGGTGGGGCGCGTGCCCGGCTCCGGGACACACATAGCTGAACCACGGCTTGTCGGGCGCGACCACCTTGGCATCACGAATGAACTCGATCGTCTTGTCAGCGATGTCCTTCGACAGGTGATAGCCGTCCTCGGGCGCGCCGGGCGGACTCACCGGATGGTTGTCATACACCAGGTCGGGGTACCACTGGTCGGTCTCCCCACCCATGAACCCGTAGAACCGTTCGAATCCGCGCGAGGTCGGCCAGTGCCGCCTGGTCGCCGCCATACTGGACTCTTCCAGTGGCGTCAGGTGCCACTTGCCCACGCAGTAAGTGTTGTAGCCGCGTTCGGCCAGCACCTCGGAAAGCAACGCGGTGTCGGCCGGGATCCGCCCGTTGCAGTTGGGGAACGCGTCGGTGAACTCTTCGATGGTGGCCATGCCCACGGTGGTCGCGTTGCGGCCAGTCAGCAGCGACGCCCGTGTCGGTGAGCACAGTGCGGTGGTGTGAAACTGCGACAGCCGCACGCCGCGCTGCGCGATCCGCGTCATCGCGGGCATCTCGACCAGGCCGCCAAAGCAGTCCCAGGTCGCGATACCGATGTCGTCCCACACCAGGTAGAGGATGTTTGGCGAATTCTCCGGTGCGGTCGGCGCCGCATACGGGCCCCAATCCGGCTCCGAATCACGAATATCCAGCTCGATCTTGCCGTTGAACACCGACTCGCTGGCCCCAGGCGCCATAAGCCAAGCCTCACTCTCTTAGTGGACTTAATGAACGGTTGTGTACACTACACATGGAACATAGAAATTTGCTGAGGATTTCCGGGCTGCCCGCCGGGGCGGCCGCATCGAGTGTGCGACTGGCGACGCGATCCGCCGGCGAGGTGGCCAAGGACGCGCACTCGCAGCTGGTCGGCTCGGACCTGAGACTCGCCGAGGAATTTGCCGCCGTGCCGCTGGCCGGCCGCATGATCAGCAACCGGGGCACCCAACCGCACAGATCCGTGCCGGCGACGACGACCCATTACCGCGCCCAGCTGCCGCCGAGGGCTGGGCCAAATCCGGTGATTGCCTGTCAAAAGGCGCCCGTGACAACCTCATCCACCGCTATCGGTCGTCCGCCTAAAGCCGTCGGCGGGGACCCGGGCGCTACGGCTCGGCTCTACCTGGTGGATGGGGCCGTTCGCCCCTCGGGCGGTTCCGTTCCACGTAGTCACCGGGCCTAGCCATCCGCTCATTCGGTGATGTCGTCAGCCCAGTAGAGGGGCAAAGAGTACGCAACCTCGTGCTCGCAGAACAGAACTCGTGGGACATGGATCACCTCCTCACACGATCCGTGGACCCACCATTGCCGCGCAGGCCAGGCGCGTGCGAACCCAAGCATCGCCAAAGTCTCCATCGCGCCATGCCGCTCGCACGCGGGTCGGATGCGATTGCCAGCCAATTGAAATCCCTGGTCACAGGGTGCCGGGGACGGGCAACAGCCACGGCCACCCGTGCCGAATGCCGTCGCAGGCTTCAGCGCGCCGGCGCGAACACTGCGAGTCGGCGGCCGCATGCCACCAAGACCCGGCGACCTCCTGATCTAACGCCAGGGCGACGGGTCGGCCTTCAATAGGCCTCTACTCGGCCCTTACTTGGCCTTTTCGAGGATCTCGACGAGCCGCCAGCGCTTGGTCGCCGACAGCGGACGCGTCTCCATCAGCGAGACGCGGTCGCCGATGCCGGCAACGCTGTCCTCGTCGTGCGCCTTGACCTTCTTGGTGGTCCGGATGATCTTGCCGTACAGCGGGTGCCGCATGCGGTCTTCCAACTCGACCACGATGGTCTTTTGCATCTTGTCGCTCACCACATAGCCGATTCGTGTCTTGCGGCGGCCGCGCGGCCTCGGAGTGCGCGGAGTGTGCTTGGGCCCACCAACGTTGGCCGCGCCTTTCGGCTCAGCGTCCGTGGATGCCGCCTTGCTGGGTGCGGCCTTCTTGGGCACAGCCTTCGCGCCGGTCTTAGCCTCTGCCATCACGATTCCTTACCATCGGGACCATCGGGACCATCGGGACCAGCCGCCAGACCCAGTTCTCGCTCGCGCAGCACCGTGTAGACGCGCGCAATTTCCTGACGCACCGTGCGGAGCCGGCGGTTGTTGCTGAGCTGGCCGGTCGCCATCTGGAAGCGCAGATTGAACAGCTCTTCTTTGGACTCACGCAACCGCTCGGCCAGCTCCTCGCCGGTGAGCTCACGCAGTTCGCCAGGCGAAACTCCCACTGCCATCAGAACTGCTCCTCTCGGGTAATGATGCGCGCCTTGATCGGCAGCTTGTGGATCGCCCGGGTGAGCGCGGCTCGGGCGACTCCTTCATTGGGGTAGCTGAGCTCGAACAGCACCCGGCCCGGCTTGACGTTGGCTACCCACCACTCCGGCGAGCCTTTGCCCGAACCCATCCGGGTCTCGGCGGGCTTCTTGGTCAGCGGGCGGTCCGGGAAGATGTTGATCCACACTTTGCCACCACGCTTGATGTGCCGGTTGATGGCGATACGCGCTGACTCGATCTGCCGGTTGGTGACATAGGCGTGCTCCAGGGCCTGGATGCCATAGTCGCCGAAGTTCACCGCCGTGCCGCCGCTGGCTATACCACGCTGGCGGGGATGGTGCTGCTTGCGATGCTTAACCTTACGGGGAATCAACATGATTCAGCTCTCCGTGCTCTGTGACTCGAGGGTCGGCGCGGCATCGCCGGCGGTAGCGGCCGCGGTGCCTTCTTCGCCGCCCGCGGCCCGACCCGCGTCGGTACCCGTCGCCGTGGTGCCCGAAGCACCGCTGCGACGCGGACGCGTGCCCGACGGCCGCTCACGGCGCGGACGCTCGGCGCCGGCTGGCGCTGCGGCGGCCAATTCGCGCTTGCCGCCGACGATGTCACCCTTGTAGATCCACACCTTCACCCCGATCCGGCCGAAGGTGGTCTTGGCCTCGTACAGGCCGTAGTCGATATCTGCGCGCAAGGTGTGCAGCGGAACGCGGCCCTCGCGGTAGAACTCCGAACGGCTCATTTCCGCACCGCCGAGGCGACCCGAGCACTGCACCCGGATGCCCTTGACGTTGGGCTGACGCATCGCCGATTGGATCGCTTTGCGCATCGCCCGGCGGAACGCCACCCGGTTGCTCAACTGTTCAGCCACCCCCTGGGCCACCAGCTGCGCCTGCGACTCCGGGTTTTTGACCTCCAGGATGTTGAGCTGGACCTGCTTGCCGGTCAGCTTCTCCAGGTCGGCACGGATCCGGTCGGCCTCGGTGCCACGGCGACCGATGACGATGCCCGGACGCGCGGTGTGGATGTCCACCCGCACTCGGTCGCGGGTCCGCTCGATCTCCACGTCGGCGATCCCGGCGCGCTCCAGCCCGGTGGACAGCAGCCGACGGATTGCGACGTCCTCTTTGACGTACTCGGCGTACTGTTTGTCGGCATACCAGCGCGACTTCCAGTCGGTGGTAATGCCCAACCGGAAGCCGTGCGGATTGATCTTCTGGCCCACTAGTCTGAGCCTCCCTTCGCTTCAGAAGTCTCAGAACTCACGTCGCCCGAACTAGCCTGAGCAGAGGATGAGGCCTTCTTTGCGGGTGCCTTCTTCGCGCTCGAGCTGGCGGATGCGTTCTTGGCGGGCGCCTTCGTCGCCGCCTTCTTGGCGGGCGCCTTGGACCCGGCCTTGCCGGAGGCCTTGCTGGCTTCGGCTCGGCGGGCCCGCACGGACTTCGCCGACCGCTGGTCCTTGGCCGGCCGGCTTTCCACCACCACCGTGATATGGCTGGTGCGCCTGCGGATCCGGAAGGCGCGGCCCTGGGCGCGCGGACGGATACGCTTAGCGGTCGGGCCCTCATCGGCGTAGACCGTCGCCACCACCAGGGTCGCCGGGTCCAGCCCGTTGTTGTTCTGCGCGTTGGCCGCCGCACTCGCGATGACCTTGGCCACCGGCTCACTGGCGGCTTGCGGCGCCCAGCGCAGGATGTCGAGCGCATCTGACACCGACTTGCCGCGCACCAAGTCGATCACCCGGCGCGCCTTTCTCGGCGACACCCGCACAAACCGTGCCTTGGCGACCGCAGAGGGAAATTCGGTAGCCTCGGTAGCCTTCTTAGCCGCAGTAGCCCCAGTAGCCGTAGTCATCGCCGCTTGCTCTTTCGGTCGTCCTTGATGTGGCCCTTGAAGGTGCGTGTCGGCGCGAACTCACCAAGCTTGTGGCCCACCATCGACTCGGTGACGAACACCGGGACGTGCTTGCGGCCGTCGTGCACCGCAAAGGTGTGGCCAATGAAGTCCGGAATGATGGTTGACCGGCGCGACCAGGTCTTGATGACCTGCTTGGTGTTCTTCTCGTTCTGGGTGTCGACCTTCTTGAGCAGATGGTCGTCGACGAACGGCCCCTTCTTCAGGCTGCGTGGCATAGCTGGCTACTCCCTGAAACTTCCTAGGTCTAATTGCCCGGCTCCTCCTCGCGCCGCTCGGCGGCGCGCATCGTCGCCAGGCTAACGTGAGTGCTTCTTGCCGGTGCGCCGGCGTCGGACGATGAGCTTGTTGCTCGACTTGTTCGGGTTGCGGGTACGCCCCTCGGGCTTGCCCCACGGGCTGACCGGGTGACGGCCGCCGGAGGTCTTACCCTCACCACCGCCGTGCGGGTGGTCGACCGGGTTCATCACCACACCCCGGACCGACGGGCGCTTGCCCTTCCACCGCATGCGGCCGGCCTTACCCCAGTTGATGTTGGCCTGCTCGGCGTTGCCCACCTCGCCGACCGTTGCGCGGCAGCGGACGTCGACCCGGCGGATCTCGCCGCTGGGCATGCGCAGCGACGCGTAGGTGGCCTCCTTACCGAGCAGCTGGATGCTCGACCCGGCCGAGCGCGCAAGCTTGGCGCCACCTCCGGGGCGGAGCTCCACGGCGTGGATCAAGGTACCCGCCGGGATATTGCGCAAGGGCAGGTTATTGCCCGGCTTGATGTCGGCGTTAGCGCCCGACTCCACCACGTCACCCTGTGAAAGCCCGTTCGGCGCAATGATGTAACGCTTCTCACCATCGAGGTAGTGAAGCAGCGCGATGCGTGCCGTGCGGTTCGGGTCGTACTCAATGTGCGCGACATTGGCGTTGACACCGTCTTTGTCGTTGCGACGGAAGTCGATCACCCGGTAGGCACGCTTATGCCCACCACCCTTGTGCCGGGTGGTGATCCGGCCGTGGGCGTTGCGACCACCACGACCGTGCAGCGGACGCACCAGCGACTTCTCCGGGGTTGACCGGGTGATCTCGGCGAAATCGGATACGCTGGCGCCGCGACGACCGGGAGTCGTCGGCTTGTACTTGCGAATTGCCATGTCTAATCAGGTCTTTCTCTCGCGCTCGGGCTTAGCTGAATTGCCCAGCTCCTCCTCATCGCTTCGCTCTGCATCGTCGCCGGACTAGGCCGGTGCTCCGAACAGGTCGATCGGCTTGCTGCCCGGCGCCAGGGTTACGATGGCGCGCTTTGTGCTCTTGCGCTTGCCGTATCCGGTCCGCGTGCGTTTGCGCTTGCCCTGCCGGTTCGCGGTGTTCACCGATGCGACCTTGACGGCAAAGATCTTCTCGACAGCGATCTTGATCTGCGTCTTGTTCGAATCGGGGTGCACCACGAATGTGTAGACGTTCTCGTCGAGCAGCGCGTAGGACTTCTCCGAAATGACCGGGGCCAAGATGATGTCGCGGGGGTCAGTGATGGTCGCCATCTACGCCGTTACCTCCTCGGGAGTATCCGTATTGGCGGCTGTGTTAGCGACTATGTAGGCGCCCAGCGCCTCAACGCTGAACACCACGTCGTCGGCGCGCAACACGTCGTAGGTGTTGAGCTGGTCCGGCGCCAGGATGTGCACGCCCGGCAGATTGCGCACGCTTTTGGCCCCGGCCTCGTCGCTGCGCCCGATGACCACCAGCACTTGCTTGCGTTCGGTCAGCGTGGCCAGAAATGCCTTGGCGCTCTTGGTCGACGGGCTCTGACCCTCCACCAGCTCGGTGACCGCGTGGATGCGCCCGTTGCGGGCCCGGTCGGAAAGCGCCCCGCGCAGCGCCGCGGCGATCATCTTCTTGGGAGTGCGCTGGCTGTAGTCGCGCGGCTTGGGACCGTGCACGACGCCACCACCGGTGAACTGTGGGGCCCGCGTCGAGCCCTGCCGGGCCCGACCGGTCCCCTTCTGCCGGTAGGGCTTGCGGCCACCGCCGCTGACCTCGCCGCGGGTCTTGGTCGAGTGCGTGCCCTGGCGCGCCGCCGCCCGTTGTGCGGTGACCACCTGGTGCATCAGCGCGATGTTGGCCGGGGCGTCGAACAACTCGGCCGGCAGCTCGATGGACCCCTCGACCTTGCCGGCCGGCGTCTTGACTTGAATTTCCAGGATCTTCTGGGCCTTTTGCGCAGCCATCACTTCTCACCTCGTTTGATCGCACTGCGGACCACGACCAGTCCACCGGTGCGACCGGGGACCGCGCCCTTGATCAACAACACGCCGTTCTCGGTATCGACCTTGTGTACCAACAGGTTCTGGACGGTCACCCGGTCATTACCCATCCGCCCGGCCATCCGGGTGCCCTTGAACACCCGCGCGGGCGTAGCGCATCCGCCGATGGAACCCGGACGACGGTGCACCGCCTGGGCGCCGTGACTCGCGCCCTGGCCACGAAAGCCGTGCCGCTTCATGGTGCCGGCGAAGCCCTTGCCCTTGGAGGTACCGGTCACGTCTACGTAGCTGCCGTCGGCGAAGATCTCCGCGGTCAACTCCTGCCCGACCTCGTACTCGGTAACCGCATCCGAATCGTCCAGCCGCAGCTCGGCCAGGTATCGGCGCGGGTTAACACCGGCAGCGGTGTACTGACCTGTCAGCGGCTTGTTGACCTTGCGCGGGCTGATCTCACCGTAGGCCAGCTGCACGGCGCTATAGCCGTCGCGTTCCGGCGTGCGGATCCGGGTTACCACGTTGGGCCCGGCCTTGACCACGGTCACCGGTACCACCCTGTTGTTTTCGTCGAATACCTGCGTCATACCCAGCTTGGTACCGAGAATGCCTTTTGGTGCCATTGCTCTGGAATCTCCTACTGGATGTTGACGTCGACGCTGGCCGGAAGGTCGATGCGCATCAGCGCGTCAACGGTCTTCGGGGTCGGATCGATGATGTCGATCAACCGCTTGTGAGTGCGCATCTCGAAGTGCTCCCGCGAGTCCTTGTACTTGTGCGGTGAGCGGATGACGCAATACACGTTCTTCTCGGTCGGCAACGGCACCGGCCCGACGACGCTGGCGCCGGTGCGGACAACGGTCTCGACGATCTTGCGCGCCGACGCGTCAATAGCCTCATGGTCGTAGGCCTTCAGCCTGATGCGGATCTTCTGTCCCGCCACGCTTCTCCTACCTCATCTCCCATTTGAGGCCCGTGTCCGGACCTGTTGCCCCAGCGCACCGATCAACCCGGCCCATCAGGACCGCTGTAGCGTTGCGCCGGATACTGCGCCGCTGTTTTCCTGTCGTAGGTTCACCGACCCCCGCGCTCGGGCGTGTCGCCCGCACGCAGCCTTGCTCGCGGCCGAAATTTGTCGCGCTTCAAGGTTGGGACCGGACGCGCCCGTTTGGGCGCTGGTCGTATGCCCGGCCAGGCGCAAACCTGGCGCAGGGCAACCTGAATAGTATGCCCCAGATCAGCGCTTCGGCCAAATCCCAGGTGGCCCCGGCGGCTACCCTGACCCGATCACCGTGTGGCCCGGGCAGGTGCTGGGCGAGTGGGCAGCTGGCGGCACGGGCGGCGGGAGGCCACAACGGTGGGGACGATGCCATACCCGCTGGCGTTCGAGGATCGGCAACACGCCCTCACCAAACCAGTACGCCTCTTCCAGATGTGGGTATCCGGACAAGATGAAATGGGTGATCCCGAGGCGGGCATACTCGACGATGCGCTCGGCAACCTCGTCGTGCGAGCCCACGAGCGCGGTGCCCGCTCCCCCACGGACGAGCCCCACCCCCGCCCACAGATTCGGCGCGATCTCGAGTTGATCGAGGGCACCATTGTGTAGCTCGCCCATCCGTCGCTGCCCCTCGGACTCGCTGCGTGCCAGGTTGGCTTGCATGCGTTCGATGTCGGCGGGATCGATTCCGGCCAAGAGCCGGTCCGCCACACCCCATGCCTCTGCGGCGGTGTCTCGGGTGATCACGTGGATGCGTAGCCCGTATGACAGGACCCTACCGTGGTCCGCTGCCAGACCTCGTATCCAATCGATCTTCTTCCCGACGGCGATGAGGGGTTCGCCCCAGGTCAGATACGTGTCGGCGAAGCGAGCGGCCACCGTCCCGGCGCTTGCCGACGAGCCGCCGAAGAAAACCGGTGGCGGCGGGTCGGGTGGGTGGCCCAGCCGGGCCCCGCGAACGTGGATGTACTCGCCTTCGAAGGTGACCGGTTCGGCGGAGCTCCACAGCTGGCGGAGGACATGAAGAAATTCGCCGGTGCGTACGTAGCGCTGTTCCTTGTCCAGAAAGTCGCCGTAGGCCCGCTGCTCATGGGCCTCCCCGCCGGTCACAACGTTAAGCAGCAGCCGCCCTCCCGACTGGCGCTGAAAGGTCGTGGCCATCTGCGCGGCCAGGGTCGGGCTGATCAGTCCGGGACGGAGCGCCACCAAAAATTTCAGGGTTTCGGTTGTCCCGACCAGCATTGCCGTGGTCAACCACGCGTCCTCGCACCACAACCCGGCTGGCGTCAAGACGGCCTCGAAGCCGTTGCCTTCGGCCGCAGCCCCGATTTGGTTCAAATAGCGCAGAGTTGCGGGCCGATTACCCGACATCGGTAGGCCGTGCCCACCCGCGACCAGGCCACGTGAATCTCCATATGTGGGCAGGAACCAATGGAAAGACAGTGCCATACAACCAGTTCTCCTTGCTGCTACGTGCCCATGGTGGCCCGGCTGAGAGGCGCCGTCACGATTTCAAATCGGCAGGTATTCAAACCCAGCGATTAAGCCGTCGAACACCTCTGGTTACCCATCCCTAGGCGCTGGCGCGCAGCTGACTTTGGCGGAAACGCCGCGCCGGACGTCGGGCTTCCGCCGACCGTGACTTTGCGTCTGCGGCGGACCTCGTATGCGGTCATGATGACGACTAGCGTCACGCCGCTCATGACGAACTGTGACCGGGTCGCGGACAGAAATGCCATCGCAAGAATCACGGTGGCCATCAGGGCAATGGTGGCGTAACTCAACCACGGGAACAGCCACATCTTGAGTCGCAGCCCACCGGGGTCCCGCCGGTCGGCACGGCGACGCAGGACCACCTGCGAGATCGCGATGATCAGGTAAACGAATAGCGCCACCGCGCCATAGGAATTGACCAGATACTCGAACACCACGTCGCCCCAGATGTAGGTCGCGACGACCGATGCGTAGCCGACCGTGGTGCCCAAGATGATCGCTCGCCGCGGTACGCCGCTGCGGGACAGTTTGGTGAAGAAGCGCGGTCCGTCGCCGTGGCTGGTCAGTGCAAACGCCATACGCGACGTGGCGTACAACGCCGAATTCAGACAAGACAAGACCGCCGTGAGAACAACGGCATTCATGATCGTCGCAACGCCGGGAATGCCTATGACCGAGAGCGCCGAGGCATACGGGCTCACACCAACGCTTTTGGTGCTCCATGGCACCACGGCGACCACGACCAGAACCGACCCGACGTAGAAGGCGATGATCCGCGCAACGATCGATCTCATCGCGCGAGAAACCGAACGTTCGGGCTCGGCGGACTCCGCGGCGGCCACCGTGACGATCTCGGCGCCGGTATAGAACGCGACACAGGGCACCACGGACGCCAACACCGCGGCCCAACCCATGGGCGCGAAACCGCCGTAGTCGACGAGCTTGGCCAATCCCGGTGTGGCAGCCGGCCACAGGCCCATGACCCACAACAAGCCCAGACCAAGAAAGACGACGATGGCGATCACCTTGATAGATGAGAACCAATATTCGAATTCGCCGAACGATCGGACCGATACCAGATTGGTCGCAGTCAGCGCCAGCAATAGAACAAGACTAAGCATCCACAGCGGAATCGCCGGCACCCACAACTGCACAATGCGGCCGCCGGCGACCGTTTCCACGGCCACCACGACAACAAAGAAGTACCAATACATCCAGCCGGTCACGAATCCTGCGCGCGGGCCCAACGCCTGACGCGCGTAGACGTAGAAGGACCCGACCACCGGTTGGGCCGCTGCCATCTCGGCGAGCATCCGCATGATCAACATCGTGATCAGGCCGCCGATTAGGAAGGAAACGACCGCCGCGGGTCCGGTGTCGCCGATCACCACCCCGCTGCCGACGAACAGGCCCGCCCCGATGGCCCCGCCCAGGGCAATCAAGTTCATGTGTCGCTGTCGCAGGCCTTTGCCCAACTCGATCTGGTCCAGGATGTCGGAACCTGCCATATCGCCTCCATCGGGTCCCTTGACCGCGCAACAGGTCATCGCGGCCCCGCTCTGAGGAAAGTTGCCAAGATCGGCCGAGCCCGACAACCAATCGGCTCACCTGGCGCGAAACCCCACCGGCCGCGTGCCCTCCGGACCCAGCGCGCGCGTGAACCTGCCGGCCGCCACCGGGGGGACCGTTGACCTCACCGACGCTTCTGGCTGACAAAACATTTCGGGACAATCGGGCCAGTTTCGAGTTTGCCGGCGTGGCCGCAAAACTGCACCGGCGGTGGCTGCTTCTGGATGGCCGGAAACCTCTTCCGCACCGCTTTGGACAGCATGTGGAAGCTCCAGCTAAAGGATACCTACGGTATAGGCACGGACGCACTGGCCTATTTTTACGAAAATATAACGGACACCGCTAATCCGAGGGGATGGGGTAACACGTACGGCTACTGGGTGGATGACCACGGATGGTGGGGATTGGCGTTTTTACGGACATACCTATCTCCTGACCAACTCGGCTATGACGCAGATAGGAAAACGGAACTCGCCGACAACGCCAAGAACTGTTGGGAGGCGCTCAACGCTTCTTGGGACCCGACCGCAATCACCTGGACAAAGGAAGGTACGACCTACACCATAACGGGTGGCATACCAAACACTGCAAAGACTCCGGATGTGCTGCTAGCGGGGCGAAACCGTGTTACGAACGAGCTCTATTGGTACCTAAGTTCAGCACTCTATGGAAATTTTGGTGACCACTATCGCGACCCCAACGCAAATGGCAATAGTTTCTTCCGACAGGCCCTGGATCAAAGCATTCTCTTGAATAGTTCGGGCTTGGTATACGAGCGCTTTCTGGGATTGCCCAATACGACAAATCCTAGCTGGACATGGCTTGGCGATCAGGGCTTGTTTGCCGGCTGCTGCTATTTTAACCAGCAGGGTACGACCGGTTATTTGGACAAACCCAAGGCCCTTAAAGTCATCAACGCCGTTCAAGTAGGTCAAAAGACGTCAACCGGGGTGTTGCATGAGGATCTGGCGCCGTTCACTGATTTCCGACTTGACTATGCTTGTGGCAAGGGTACATTGATGCGCCATCTTTCCTACGTGAATGACGATCTCCAAAATCAACCCCTGCCGACATACGATGACCATATCAAGCTGAATGCTCAAGCGGTGTGGAAGAATCGACAGGGTAGCGACGGAATTTTTCCATACTATTGGAACGCCGAACTGCCGGAGCCAACCAATTGGATCTATCGCCCGGATACCGCGAATGCCGTCTTGCACGCTGCTGGGTTGAGTGCGATCAATGGCACCTTGCCATGGCTGAAGAACCAGCCCATCGATGGCCAGTCCGCGGCCCAGGCACACTGACCATCACTGGACGAATTCCGCGGCGCGATGAGCCAGCATCACAATGGTCGCGTGCGGACCGCGGCTGGTGATCGACGGCAGGATAGATCCGTCGATCACCCACAGGTTCTCGATGCCCCGGACCCGACACCGATGGTCAACGACGGCGCGCGGGTCGCCCTCGGTGCCCATCGGAGCGCTACCGCACAGGTGCTGCGATGTCGACCACACCGCTGGGCCGATGCGCGTTGCGGCACCGCATAATTCGCGGGCCAGCTCGCTACCTTGACGCAACGCCACGACGTCCGCCGGCTCGCTGTCGTAGCGATGCTCGATGTGCGCCGGCACCTGTGGATTTGGCGATACCAACGTGATGCGTCCACGTGCCCGCGGCCGCATGAGGGCGACCCCGATATGCGGCCAGTCACGATGCCCGGCGGTACCGTCGCCGGTCATCGCAACGAAACCGCCTGTGTACGGCCGGATCTCGATGCCATCAGCGGTGCTCAACACCACCTCCAACACTGGCCGATCCACAGCCACCGCCCAGCTGGTCGGCATCACCCACTCCGGGTGGTCGCTGCATCCCATCCCAACCGGCAGCGCCGCCACCACTTCCACTCCGGCGGCCCGCAATACTGGCTCCGCACCGACGCCCGACAGCATTAGCAGATGCGCCGACTGAATGGCTCCGGCGCACAATACGATTCGGTCGGCAGTCAGCGTGGTTGGGCCTTCCGGGCCGATCGCGTCGACGCCCACTGCGGTGGTGGCAGAAAAGCGCAACCGCACCGCCCGCGTCTGTGCCAGCAGTGTCAGATTGGGTCGGCTCAACGCGGGCATCAGATAGCCCGCCGCTGAGCTGGTGCGTACACCGTCGATGATGTTGAGCGGGACCGCGCCTACACCCGAAGGCATTTCGGGCCCAACATCGTTGAGGTCGGCGATCCAGGTAAAGCCCGCACGCAGGGTTGCGGCTACGAAAACTTCGGTGGTACCTGTCATGTCGTGTGTTCGACGAACCGGTATGGGGCCGCTGTTGCCGTGGGCCGGGCCGTCGAAATCCAGGTCTGTCTCGATAGCCCGGAAGTGGTTGAGGACATCAGACCATGCCCAGCCGGGTATCGCGGCACGGTCGAACTCCCCCGGCAGCCCGCGGCAGAAGTAGCCGCCGTTGACTGCGCCGGAACCGCCGACCGTCACGCCACGCACGATTGGCGACTGGCGAACCGGCCGATCGGTTAGCTTCGTCAAATAGCGCTCGACCAGTGGGCTGCCCGCGCCGATGGGCAGTTGCAAGCCATTCGCGGTCTGGGCCAACCACCCTGGATCGTCGAGTCCGGGGCCGGCATCGAGTACGGTCACCACGCAGCCGGGATCGGCGGAAAGGCGCTCGGCGACAACCGATCCAGCACTTCCGGCACCGACGATCAGCACATCGCTGTGCCCGGCCGCTGCGGTCAAGGCGGCGGCTAGGTACGAATCTGTGGTTTGAGCGCGCCGATGTTCCGTTCGCGCACCACGCCGTACCACAGGCCGACGCCATAGGCCAGGTCGTCCACCCGCTTGAGCAACAGATAGGTCAGCAGCCCAATCGGTTCGGCATCGCCATCGGCGCCCTCCCTACGGCGCAGCCAGTCCACCACACCGTCCACGACCGCCGCGATCAACACGACCCGCCTACAGTGGCGCGACAGTATGGCCGCGAGCAATGCCAGTGGCCAATAGTGCCGACAAATGGCCGACGCTAGCTGCAGCGCCGCCGACCACAGCCCGCGGGTGGCGACCGCTAGCACATCCAAGAACGACGTCTGCGCGCTGCGCATGGCCCTGGCGATCCGGCGACCGGTCAGCACCGCGATCGCCAGCGAGGCCAACTGAGCGATGCCGGTACCGATCGCCATGAGGATCCAAGCCATCAGCGCCCAGCCGGAAATCACCAACGGTGCAGTTTTGTCGGGGTGCCGCACAGCTAGCGGAGCCGCCGAGCCGCCGTAGAACGCCTTGCGCGCGATCCAGTCCCGCAATTGGATCCGATGATCGTGGGCGACCAGCGCAATCGGCTCGTAGCGCAACCGGGCGCCGGCCTCGATGAGCCGCCAGCACAGATCGACATCCTCCCCGGCCTGCAGGGTCTCGTCGAAGCCGCCGACGGCACGGATGGCTGCACTCCGGCAAACGATAGCGGCGCTCGGGACGTAGGAAACCGTACTGTGCGGCAATACCGGCGCTTCCCGCTGGCCAAGGTCCAACGACGAGTGCACCGCCTCGTAGCGAGCTACCAGATTTTCGCCTTGCGCCAGACCGACGATACGGGGTGCGACAAGTGCGACGGTGGGATCACAGAAGTGGCCGAGCAAGGACTCGAGCCAGCCACGCCGCGGCGTCACGTCGGAATCCAGGAACGCCACGAAGTCGGTGCTGCAGGCCGCCAGCCCGGTGTTACGGGCGGCTGCCGGCCCCTTGCTGCGGGTGTGGTGCAGCACTTCGATGTCACAGTGCGCGCCGGCAAAGTCGTCGCGCTCGACCGCACACGATGAACCGTCGTCGACCACGATGACGCGTAGTCCGCGCAATGAGGTCACCAACCGCCGCAGGCCAGATGCGTTGTTCCGGACCGGTATAACAACGGTGACATCACGATGCGACGGACCGCTCGCGGGCCGTGGATGCGCCACCGTGGCGTCCAGCAAGGTGCGGGCCAGCTGTGCGCTGACCTCGTCGCGGACCTTGAGTCGGCCGTCACAGAGCATGCCGCGTGCGGTGGGAGCCAACCGCAGCAACCGGGTCGGTGAGCCACCGAGTAGGGCCGAGCCATCACCGAGCACCCGTACCCGACGGTCGACCTGAACAGCGAACCCGTCAGGAAGTCGGGCCTGGGTCGTCATGTCAGCATCCCGTCCGGCCGGAGCCGCCACCGGGCGACTCGACGCTCACAATCGTCGACCATCTCCGCGAAGATCCGTCTCCCCGCTGCCGCGGTGGCCGTGGTCGGGTCCCCGAGCACTCCAGTCCGGCTGACGGCCGCGACCCCGCCCCGGCGCATCGACGGCAGCAACTCGGCAAGCGGCGTGCGATTTCCCGCGCGCCACCGGTCGGTGCGCACGTCTTCGGGCGAAAGATGCAGCAACAAGGATGTTTCGGTGTGGCCGGCATGGGCGTCACCACCGGGAGAGGTGCACGCGCACCATCCGGCGTCGCGGCCTTCGGATCGCAGCAGGCCTACTGCGCGGGTCAAAGCACCGACGTTGCCGCCGTGTCCGTTTACGAACACCAGGCGCTGGGCCCAGCAGGCGGCCGACCTGCCATATTCCACCAGCAGCATGGTCAGGGCTTGCGTGCCGATGGAGATGGTTCCGGCGAAACTCTGGTGTTCGCCGCTTGCGCCGTAGGCGATGGCGGGCGCCACCAGCCATTCTTGCCCCGCAAAGGGCAGCTGCTCGGCGCGCAGCCTCGCCGCGGTCGCCCGGGCCACAGCGGTCGCGATCCGGGTATCGGTGTCCAGCGGCAGGTGGGGACCGTGTTGTTCGGTGGACCCCAGTGGGATCAATATCGACGACGACGTGCTTGGTAGCTGGCTCGACGTCGCGCTCCCCAGTTCCCCGAGTACGGGCACTTGCCGATGGTAGGCCGAATTTACCTGGCGTGCACCAATTGTTACCGCTTCTATCGAACTTTTTTCAACAGTGTCGACCGGCCGGCCGAACATTCTGCTCGTCCGCCACGACTGCCACGCCCGTATCAGAATTTCTAAAGACCTCATTCCGTCGCAACTATCTCTGTGGTATTAGGGGCCCCAGAGTAGGGGGCTAGCCATCCCGTTGGGCGGGCACACCCAGTTCCCGGGTGAACCCGGCGGGAACCAGGATGTCGGCCGGGCGGAGGTCGTGCACCGAGGCATGCCCGAGGCCCATCAGAGCAGAGTCAAAGCCACCCCGCAGGATGTCGAGGACGTTCTCGACGCCCGGTTGTCCGGCCGCGGCCAGACCCCACAGGTAGGCGCGCCCGATCATCACCGCGCGCGCGCCCAACGCCACCGCCTTGACCACATCGCCGCCCCGCCGGATGCCGCCGTCCAGCAACACCTCGATCTGGTCGCCGACCGCCGCCGCCACCGCCGGCAGCGCACGAATCGAAGCGGGAGTGCCGTCCAGGTTGTTGCCACCGTGATTGGACACCGAGATCGCCGAAACACCGGCATCCACAGCTCTTTTAGCGTCGTCGACGCGCATCACGCCCTTAAGCATGAACGGCCCGCCCCACAATTCCCGTAGCCAGGCGATGTCTTCCCAGGTGGGGGGCGGGGTGCCCATCCACTCACCGTAGGCGGCGAAGAACGGGGGGCCGGGCTCGCCGCGCCGGCCCTGGTTGGGCACCCGCAGGTCGGGCGGCCGCAACGTCTTGGCGAACCTGTACAACCACCTCGGGCGGACGATCGCCTGCGGAGACAACCGCAGGATGGTCCGCAGATTCATTTGTTCGGGGATGCTGGGGCTGCCCCAGTCGCGCCCGTGCGAGAACGTCCAGTCGGTGGTCGCGATCAGGCCGACCGCGCCGGCCTGCTTCGCCCGCTCGACCCGCTCCGCGATGGCCTCCCGCCCGCCGAGCCAGTAGACCTGGAAGAAAGTCTTTGGGTTGGCGGCGATGACCTCCTCAATCGGCTTGCTGGCGAACGAGGATAACCCCATCGCGGTGCCCCGTGCCGCCGCGGCCCGCGCGACGGCGACCTCGCCATCCGGATCCACCGCCTGCACACCGGTCGGCGAGATTATTACCGGCAACGAAATGTCTTGTCCCATAACTGTCGTCGACAATTCGCGCTTTGCCGCCGCACCAATGACATGGGGCGCAAAGCCGAGTTCGCCAAAGGCAGCGACATTGTCGGCGACCGTAATTCCTTTTTCGCTTGCCGAAATCAAAGATGAATAAACGGATTTCGGCAGGCGCCGCTTCGCGCGTCGCTGTGCAATGGCGACGGTCTCAAACCATTCGGTGGCCACAACTACAGCGGACTTTCGTTACACAGGCGCGCCGGCGGTCGCATGGCGAGTGTCAGGGGCACCGGCTCGCGGACACCGCGGCCGCGGGAGTGGTCGACTCGAGGCCGCGGTGTCTGACGCTCGAGGGCCAAAGCGGGCTCGCCGTGACCTTGCACGCATTCGGGATCGGGTCCGTCCAGCGGCAAGCCGGTGAAGAACTTCGCCGCCATGCAGCCACCCCGGCAGCTGTCGTAATGCCCGCAGCTGCCGCAGGCACCCGCCGACTGGGGTGCACGCAGCTCACGGAACAGGGGGGCATTCTTCCAGACATTGTCAAAACCGCCGTCGGACAACACGTTTCCCGCGAGGAAGCGGTCATGGATGGCGAACGGGCATGCGTACACGTCGCCCACCGGGTCGATCAGGCACACCACCCGGCCGGCTCCGCACATGTTCAAGCCCGCCAGAGCCCCGGGCTGGCCGAGCGGCGACAGGTGGAAGAAGGAGTCGCCGGTGAGCACCCGCTCCCCGTTGGCGACCAGCCAGTCGTAGAGCGCAACCTGCTGGGCCGCGGTGGGGTGCAAATCCTCCCAGACGTCTGCGCCCCGTCCCGACGGTCGCAGCCGGGTGATCCGCAGCGTGGCGCCGTAACGCCTTGCCAAGGCGGCGAATTCGTCGAGCTGGCCGACGTTATGCCGGGTGACCACGACCGAGATCTTGGCACCTTTAGGGTCAGCGAAGCCCGCCGCGGCCAGGTTCTCCAGCGCACGTACCGCCATGGCGAATGACCCGGCGCCCCGAACGGCGTCGTTGACCTCCGCGGTCGCGCCATCCAGCGAGACCTGAACATCGACATAGTCACTGGCGGCCAGCCGCGCGGCCACCTCCGGGGTGATCCGGACCCCATTGGTAGAGAATTTGACGCCGACATGATGCGCGGTCGCGTAATCCACCAGCTCCCAAAAGTCCGGTCGCACCGTGGGTTCGCCACCACCGATGTTCACGTAGAACACCTGCATACGTTCCAGCTCGTCGATGATGTCCTTGCATTGCCGGGTGGACAACTCACGGGGATCGCGTTTGCCCGAGGACGACAGGCAGTGCACGCACGCCAGGTTGCAGGCGTACGTCAGCTCCCAGGTCAGACAGATTGGCGCAGCCAGCCCCCGCTCGAACTGCTCGATGAGCCGGGGCACCCCCTCGGTTGTTTGAGCGGTCATTGGACCTCCTGAAGCACCAGCATCTTCGAATCGGCCAGCACCCCCAGCGCGTGCAGATAGGGGCCCTGATCGCAGTCGGCTAACCCGGCGGCCCGGCAGGCGGACCGAACGTCGGGATGGTCGCCCAGCGACCGCGCCACCGCGAGGATGGTGCGATTCTTCAGAAACGACAGCTTGCGCGTGCCGAAGTGATAGAGCAGCGCGCCAAACGGCTCCGGCCGAACAGCCACCTGTGGGTGCAATCGCCAGCCGCGATCGGGATCGAACTCGCTGGAGTCAGCCCGGCAAGCCTGCGCGGGCGCCGGCACGGTCAGTAGACCCCGCACATTCCGTCGATGGACACCTCTTCAACCAGGGTCTCGGTGACGAGCTCGGTGCCGGTATCGGTTTCGTGGTCCATCCGGATTGCCTTTCGTCAAGGGTCTCGACAGCGGTCCGTCGATCTGGACACAATATGGCATCGAGTGCCGAAATGGAAGGGCGGGCTGATGCTGCACGCTTCGCGGCTGGGCCGGCGCCGCTCGACGACACCGCACCACATCACCGACGTCGCAATCGAGTTGTTCGCCGCCCGGGGTTTCACCGATGTCAGCGTCGACGATGTGGCCCAGGCGGCCGGCATCGCCCGTAGGACGCTCTTCCGCTACTACGCCTCCAAGAACGCCATCCCCTGGGGTGACTTCAACACCCACCTTTCGCGGCTGCAGGACCTACTCGACCACGTCGATCCGGGGGTCCGGTTGGGCGAGGCGCTGCGCTCGGCGCTGCTGGCCTTCAACACCTTTGACGAATCCGAGACCATCCGGCACCGCCAGCGCATGCGGGTAATCCTGCAAACTCCGGAACTGCAGGCCTATTCGATGACCATGTACGCCGGCTGGCGAGCGGTGATCGCCACATTCGTTGCCCGCAGATCGGGCAGGATGGAAACGGACCTCATGCCCCAGACCGTCGCCTGGACCATGTTGGGGGTCGCTTTATCGGCCTATGAGCACTGGCTACGCGACGAGTCCGCCCCCTTGACCGAGGCACTCGGCGCCGCGTTCGACGTCATCGGCGCCGGTCTGGACCGGCTGGACCGGTGAAGACCACCGAACACCTGGTGCACACCCTGCGGTCACAGGGGCGGTTCTGCACCTCCTCCGGCTCCCCGATGTACGGCGAGCTACTCGAGCTGGTGGCGTCCGACGTCGAAACCGGTGGTGTCTTCGCGTCCGTCTTGGCCGGCCAGGAGGATGCTCCGGCAGGCCAGGCAGTCCCGCTTCGACTGCTCGGCGGCCTGCACCGGATGGTGCTCGACGGCCACGCTGCGGCATTGCGCCGCTGGTATCCCAGCACCGGCGGTGCGTGGAACGCCGAGACCGCGTGGCCCGACGTCCTCAGCACCGCGGCGAGCCATACCGACCGGCTGCGCACGGCTCTCGATCAACCACCACAGACCAACGAGGTCGGTCGCTCCGCGGCGCTGATCGGTGGGCTTCTGGCCATCTGCCACCAATTCGATTTGCCGATAAGGCTTTTCGAGATCGGCTCCAGCGCGGGGCTGAATCTGCGGGCAGATCACTACCACTACCGCTATCCCGGCGGCGAATGGGGACCGACCGAATCACCGGTGCGAATCGACAACGCCTGGCACGGCAAGTTGCCGCCGGCAGCTGCGGTGCGGATCGTCGAACGACACGGATACGACATCGCTCCTCTCGACGTCACCAACTCCGATGGGGAGCTGACCGTGTTGAGCTATGTCTGGCCGGACCAGACCGATCGACTGGACCGGTTGCGGGGCGCCATCGCCGTCGCCCGCAACGTGCCCGCGGTCCTATATCGGCGGGCAGCGCACGATGCGGTCGCCGGCATGACGCTCACCAACGGTGCGCTGACCGTGCTGTGGCATTCGATCACCTGGCAGTATCTGTCCGCCGACGACCGGACGGCGATCCGCGCCGGGGTCGACGCATTGGCAGCCCGGGCCGATACCCACTGTCCGTTCGCGCATCTCACCTTGGAGCCAGCCCGCGACGGGCTCCGCTCGCAGATCAAGTACCTGGTGCGGATGGGCAGCTGGCCGGGTGGCCACGCTCGGGTCTTAGGCGAATGCCATCCGCACGGCCCCCCGATTATTTGGCACTGACCACCCGATCGCTCATTGATCGACTTGATTCGTTGCGTTACAGCAGGTTTCGTCAGACCGAAGAGTAGGGGCGCGGCGTTGCCCGGGGCGAAGTTCGATGAACCAAACCGAGTCGGGATCACCCAACGGCGAAAATTTCCTCCGCGTACCACTTCCGATCCATATGCGCGCGTACTACCCTCAAGATCATTGTGAACGAGACCGTCCACTAATTGGGCCGTCACGGCTAGCCGACCAACGACGGGACCACCCGACCGAGACCCCGACGCGCCCAGTGAAGGAGAGCCCATGCGCATGTAGTCCGTATCCAACGCACCCACGCAGATTCGCGACAGGCTTCGAATTGGATTGGAGCGGCACACGTCATCCGCCACCACTCGGCAAGATGGGCACCGAAACCAATTGAGCTAGAACGCATGCCGGTGGCAGTGGTCGCTGCTGGCCGGGATCGAGTCGGCAATCGCCACCCGCCGGCCTGGGCCAACGCAGTCGGCCTTGCAGACCACACCAGCGGTCGTCGCCCACCGGGAATGTTCTCAGCCCGGCCCGCCACGCCCGCTAGACAACATCCTTGACCGTACGGAGCCAGCAGAGCTCTCAAACAGCCATAGTGTGCGAAACCGATATGTCGCCAGTTTTCGGTCCGCTCTCACACGGCCACAGAAATAGGATCGCCAAGGGTACGAATTGTTAAGGAGGCACCGCGGTGTCTAAAGCCGAGTACATCGATAAGTCAATAGATTCCATCAACGTCGAGCTGAAACTGCTCGGGATTGGAATCCCTGTCTCGGGAGAACTGTTCCAAACCAGTTCGTCACAGTTCAGCCAGATTGCGACAGCGCAGGGGGCGGCCGGTCCGGGCGCCAATTGGTCGGGGTCCGCGGCGGACAAATATTCCGACCGAAACCTATTCCTGCAAGACTGTGAAAAAATCGTCGCCGACGTAGACTACATCACCGGAACCCTGGTATCGGACCAGGCCAAGGCCGTCAAGGACGCACGCGGATCACTCGAGCACCAAATTTCCTATCTCAAGAAGATGAGACCCATCGCGGTAGACCTTTGGCATATACCATTTGTCGGTCACGCTTTATCGAAATTGTTCCAAATCCCGGTCTGTTCGAATGCGATGCAGCACGTTGCGTCCGCGACGACTAAACTAGCCACGATCACCGCGCAGAATACGACCAAGCTACTGCAATTGATTGCACAGATTCTCGAATTGTTGCTTAAGTTGCCCGCCGACATCGTGAAAGACTTGATAGCCGATTTGGAGTCCGAGCTGGCGCAGATTATCGCCCAGTTGCAGTACGACATAACCCACATCATTCCCGAGGTGGCCCACGAGATCAGCCACGTTATCTCCGACTTGAAGTATGACGTCACCCACATCATTCCCGGCTTGGAGTCTGAACTTTCCCACTTGCCACACCCCTCTGGCTCGTCGCGAATGTCCAGCCTGACCCACCTGTCCAGATCGACTCAGACGTCCAACACGACCGCCTTGTCCAACTCGGCCTCCGTGTCAGGCTCGACGTCCTTGTCCGACTCGTCCTCCCATGCGTCACCGTTGTCCGGCCTGACCCACGCGCCCGGCGGCGCCGGCTTACAGACCTCGAATCCGGCGGGTGCAAGCGTCGGCCAGACGCCTCGGCTGACCGCGGAGACGAGGCCGATCAGCAACCCTGGTGGTCAGTCGAGCAATCGGGCACGGATACTCGACTCGCAGGTCGATGAGAATACGCACGCCCCGCCGGGAAGCATGCCTTCACCCGCGCTAGGCCGACTCGCGAAGGACGCAGAAGCCCAGAAAGGCGCCGCCTCGGGTACGGCCGCTGCCGAGCGTGCACCCGTCAGCACCGACGCCGCCTCCGAACAGCCGCGGCAAAGGCACGTCCTTTGATACCGCAACAGTCAAATCCTTAACGTCCCAAAGCCATCGCCGCATCAGGTTGATCCGAGGAGACCAGGCCATGTCCAATCTGTTTAGCGTCAAACCGGAGTTTTTGCAGACATTAGCAAACGCTCAAGACAACACAACGACCGAGATCAAGTCCGCAATCCAAACGGTCTCGGGGATCAGTGAAGAGGTCTGTACGACTCATGGCTCAGCGTGTTCATCATTCAACACCACTCTGGCGAAGTATGTTTCGCTCCGCAGCGCCGCGGGCGCGGGCCTTGAGAAGCTTGCCACTCAGGTCGGGAGGAGCCTGCGCACTGCAGCCAAGGTCTATACCGAAGCCGACGACGGATTGGCCGGCATTCTGGACAAGTTCAAGTTTTCTGGCTGACCATGTCCGGTGGGCCTGCCGGGCGTCCGGGTACTCCGGCAGCTCTTGCATAGACACCGCGGAGTATCGCGCGAACTCCGCTCGTCACGCCTCCAGTCGGGCGCGGATGCCGGCGAGCCGTCGTTGCAGGTCTTCCTCATCGATAATGCCGCGTGCGACAAGTGAGTGAGCCAGTGAGACCAGCTGATTTTCGGGATAGGGCAGGCTGGAGTAGACGGTCGCCGACAGGAGATCTTCCTCGTCACGCCGTTCTTTGAACGTGGGGACGTCGGCGTCGCAGACGGCGTGGTCAAGGGCGTCGCACAAGCCGTCCAAGCTGGTCTTCCACGGAGGCACGGGATTCTCGACGCCGTACCTGGCGGCCATCCGGTGCCAGACTTGATTGCGTTCCACGATTTTCTGCAACGTCGCCACCGTGACCCGCTGGATCGAGCCCGAATCGCCTTGTGCGCTCATGCCAGAGCCACTCAGTCGGCGGCCGGATGGACAGCCGGACGCGTATCGACGATCACGTTGGTTGTGACGCCGGGTTTTGGCAGCGCGACACCGATCAGGCAGTCGCGCGTGACGATCTCCGCCAGCTGGCTCTCGGTCCAGCCGTCGGTGCCCTCGGGGCGCAGTGGCAGCACCATGAACCGGTGCTTCTGATTGGAATCCTCTACCCGGACCTCGACGTCCTCGGGCAGATAGAGTCCGAATTCCGCCAGCACCTGGCGCGGCCAGCGGAGGAGACGCCGGCGATAGTTGGGTGTGCGGTACCACTCCGGAGAGTTGCCAAGAATCGGGCGAGGGTAGCACGAGCAAAGCGCACAGACAATCACGTGGTGCAAAGTGGGTGTGTCCGCAAGGATTTGGAAGGCGACGAAGTCGCTGGGGGTGCCGAACCCGGTGGGTTCCAGCCAGTCCACCCCCATTTCCTTGCTGGCCGCCAGGGAGTCGTTGACCGCGAGTTGCTTGAACTCGGGATCGAGCCAGGCCCTGGCCACCAGACGTGCGGCCGGTGTGGGGCCGATCTGTTCGGCAAACTCGGTGAAGTGGCGATGCTCCTCGGCGGTAAAAATCCCCTTCTCGATGCACAATTCGCGTAACGCGATCTCCAGCACCTCGAAGTCGGTGATCTCGTCCACCATGGGCTTCACACTGCGCGCGTGGTCGTAGTCGTGGTCGTGGTCAGTCATGAAAATCCCTCTCTGGAAAGGCGGTCAGTCACTCAACGCGAGGAGTTCGGGTTCAGGCGATCGCTTCGAGCCAGCGTTCGGGAAGCTCGGTTTGGAGTGTGTCGGTTGCCGTGCCGGTGTAACCGTGGAACAGCTGGGAGAGGTTGAAGCGGACGACGTAGAACCACTCGGGCTGCGCGTCCTCGCGGTCCCAGGTCTCGTCCTCGGGTGCGGGGCTTTCGTAAGCAACCAAGGCGATCTCGCCCTTTGCGCCCCGGCAGTATTCGGGCGTGCGGGTGTAGAACACGACGGGAAGTTCGCGCACCAGCACCGGGTCGCCGACCTTGAACTTGGGCGTCCCCGCCTTGCCGGCATATATCTGTGGATCGCCGATCCCTACCGCATTCTTGTGGTGCGCGTTGCGCTTGACCCCCGACCCGTCGCCTTCGGATTTCGGCTTTGCCTCCAGCTTCTTTCCCTCGAGGCCACCGGCATAACGGCCCTTGACCTCAGCCATCCGCTCGCTCAGCTCGCCCAGGCTGATGTGGTGCTTCTCCACGAGGACGCGGGCGGCCGCCAAAAGCCAGCGGCCGTAGTACGGGAGCCCGAGGTATTGCGCACGCCCCACATCCACGTTGCCGATCCGGCGCCGCTCTTCGGACAGCCAGATGCCGCGCCACGCGAGAACTTCGCAGATCACATAGGTCATGTGCTCCCAGTACTCGTATTCCTTGTTCTCGTATTTCATTGGCGCGTCCGGCTCACCGCCCACATCGTGGACAGGCTTCAGGTATGCGGCGAGGTACTCGTGGTTGAGGAGGTCCGGTGTCGGGGCGTCCGGCAGCTCGGGATAGGATGACTTGAGTCGAGCCACTAGCTCCAACTGAGCCGCGCGCTGCGCCGCAGTACTCATGAACGCTCCTGCTGGTTGTGCGGACGTGTGACATTGGCGATCACGTGTCAACTTTACGCAATACCCGCGGTCCGGGCTGTGCGCCGGGCAAGAGCCCGATGATCAAGGCCCGCCCCTCCGGATTGGTGCGCTGCTAGGCGGTCTTGTCAATTTTCGCGACTACCCCGACGGAATTCATGCCGCAACGGCGACGATAGGGGTGTGAGCGCCGAAGCGGACCACCAATCCGACGCGCGCCATGCGCTGTTGGCACTGTACGACCAGGCCCTGCCAGTGGTGTACGGCTACTTCGTCCGGCGCTGTGGCGATCGTGGCACAGCAGAGGACCTGACATCGGAGACATTTCTGGCTGCCATGGATGCCGCACGCAAGACCGACCCGCCGCCGCTCGCGGTGCCATGGCTGCTCGGCGTGGCGCGACACAAGCTGGCCGACCACTATCGGCGCCGGCAGGACCGATTTACCGTGCCGGTTTCCGACCTGCCGGAACCAGTGGCTGGAGCGGGAGGGGCCATCGACGCCTGGGAAGCCGAGCTGGATCGCATGGTGGCCGAAAGCGTGCTGGCCCGATTGACCGAGCCACATCGCACGGTGTTGATGCTGCGCTACATGGACGACTGCACGGTCAGCGAGTGTGCGGAGCTGATTGGGCGCACCGTGCACGCGACCGAAGCACTGTTGGCCCGAGCCCGAAGGGCGTTTAAACAGCAGTATCCGGAAGGAGGCACGCCATGAGTCAGCTCAATCGCGCGGACCCATTGCGCGTGCTGCACACCGATGACCTTCCGGTCCACCCCGATCCGGCGTTCACCGCGCGATTGCGGCGACGTCTGGAATCCGCACTGGCCCTACCCGCTGGAACCGAAGCAAGCGAAAGGATCGTCATGAGCGGCACCACTACCGCAATCTCGCAACTGGCAGAACCATCCAGCGCCCCCGTCGCCGAGGGGCCACGCCCGGCGGCGCTGCCCTATCTGACCGTGGCCAACGCGCGTGCCGCAATCGCGTGGTACACGGATGCTTTGGGCGCGATCGTGGTCGGGGATCCAATCGTGATGGACGACGGGCGAATCGGACACGCCGAGATCACGGTAGCCGGCGGTGTGCTGTATCTGGCCGACGAGTACCCCGAACTGGGATTGAAAGCTCCTACACCGGAGGCGGTTTCGGTTAGCCTGATGCTGCGGGTGGCCAATACCGACGCGGCTCTGCAGCGAGCACGTGAACACGGTGCCACCGTGGTGCGCGAAATCGAAGAGAACTATGGAAGCCGCAACGCGACCGTCATCGATCCGTTCGGCCACCGATGGATGCTCACCGGACCCCTGCACACGGCCGGCACCGTCATCGCGCATGGCGACATCGGATACGTCTCGGTGTGGACGCCCGACACCGATCGGGCGGCTGCATTCTACGGTCATGTCCTGGGGTGGACGTACGATCCCGCGGCGCATCGGGTAACGAATACCGAACTGCCGACGGGACTTTTCGCCAACGCCGGACCCAGCACGCTGTTCTGCTGCTACGCCGTTGACGATCTGGAAGCCGCTCGTCGGAGGATCGTCGCGGCCGGCGGCGTACCGGGAGTAATCCGTCACTCCGAGTACGGACCCATCCTGGACGCCACCGACCCCCAGGGCGTCGCGTTCGCGCTATTCGAGCCGACCGCCGGTCGGAAACGCCCGGAGCTCAACGGATCCGGACCCGGAGAACTGTCGTACGTCACCTACGAGGTACCCGATTCCGCCGCGTTCCGCGATTTCTACGGCCAAGTGCTGCAATGGACCTTTGAACCTGGCCGCATCGCGGACGGCTGGCAGGTGCAGGCCACCCATCCGATGGCCGGCGTCGCCGGCGGCAGCCCGCATCCGAGCATCGTGCCAATGTGGACCGTGGCCGACATCGACGCGGCGGTCGCGCGGGTCCGTGCGGCCGGTGGCGCCGTGCTGGCCGAACCGACCCGCCAACCGTACGGGGTGACCGCCGAATGCACCGACGATCAGGGTGGCCGCTTCTATTTGGGCGAGTTTTAGCCCTGAGCTTCGCCCAACACTTCTGCGATGGGCGTGCCGGCGGCGATCTTGGCACGCGTCTTCATGACCTTGCCGGGCATCCCGCCGCCGACCACGCCGACCAGCAGCCCATCGCGCTCGTAGTACGCCAGGAACTTGCGGCCATCGTCTTCGACGAGGTGGACGATGTCGGTGGCGTGCGGCTCCCCTAGGCACTGGATCTTGACGTCGTACTGGTCGCTCCAGAAATACGGCACCACCACGGCCGAGGGCACCTCGCCGCCAAGCATCGCCGGCACCACGACCCGGGCCTGGTCGGTGACATTACTCCAATGTTCCACGCGTGCTTGGTGTCCCATCGGATCCCGCCAGGAGGCGACGTCACCGAGCGCCCATACATTCGGCGCGCTGGTTCGTCCGGCTCGGTCGCAGATCACGCCGTTATCGACCTCGACGCCGCTACCCTCCAGCCATTCAGTCGCCGGTGACGACCCGATGCCGACAACCACCAGATCGGCCGGCAGTTCGGTACCGTCGGTCAGAACCACCGTGTCGACATGCCCCTCGCCACGCACCTCGGCCACCCCGAGACCGGTGCGCACATCAACGCCCTCGTCGCGATGCAGCCGGGTCACCAACCGGCCGATCTGCTCGCCCAGCACCGAGGCCAACGGCGCCGGCTGCGGCTCAACCAACACCACGTCCACACCGAGACCGCGCAGGCTGGCAGCCACCTCGCAACCGATGAAACCGGCTCCAACGACCACCGCGTGCCGTGCGGCGGATGCATGCTCGCGCAGCGCCATGCTCTCGTCGAATGACCGGAGCACTCGAACGCCATCGAGATCGGGGAAGTTCGGAATGCGCCGCGGCACCAAACCGGTCGCGATGACCAGCTCGTCATAGCCGAGCACCGTTCCGTCAGCCAGCGTCACCGTCTGCGCGACGGTGTCCAAATTGGAAGCGGCCGAGCCCAGGCGCAGGGCGATGTCCTTTTCGACATACCACTCCCGGGGTTTGAGAGCCACATCGTCGACCTGGCTACGCAGCACCTCCTTGGACAGCGGCGGCCGATCGTAAGGCAGATGCACCTCGTCGCTGACGATCGTGAGGCGACCCGAGTAGCCCGCACGACGCAGTTGCTCGGCGGTCCGAGCCGCAGCCAGCCCGCCGCCGACGATCACAATCCCGTCGTCAAATTCGTTGAGGCCTTCGCTACTGGTCACGTGGAGTTCATACACGATCCCGCGTCAATACTTCAAGGCACCCTTGTCGACCGGGATCTGGTTGCCCGACAATGTGCCCGAGCCGTCGCCAGCCAACCAAACAACGACGTCGGATACCTCGTCTGGTGTCATAAACCCTTTGGGCTGCAAGGGCATTGGCGGAAAGCTGTGCACATATCCGGGATGCTTGGCGAAAATCTGCATCATTGCCTCCGGCTCGATCATCGGGGTGTCTACCGAGTAGGGATGGATGGAGTTGACCCGAATGCCGAATTCGCCGAGTTCGATGGCCAGTGTGTTGGTCAACGCGACAAGCCCGTGCTTGCTCGCCGCGTAATGGCCGTTGCCCGGCGTCGCCTTCAAACCCGCCGACGAGCTGACGACCACAATCGAGCCCCCGTTACCGGCCGCGATCATCGCGGGCACGGTGGCCCGCAGGGTGCGCCAGGTACCAGTCAAATTGACCCCGACAATGGTGTCCCACTGCTCGTCGGTAAGTTCCCAGAGCCTGCCCCAGCCCAGTACCCCGGCGTTGGCCACCACGATGTCGAGCCGGCCGAACTGCTCGACACCGTCGGCGACCAGCTGCCGCAACGCGGCGTCGTCGCGAATATCCACCTCGCGTGCCAGCACCTTGCGGCCCTCGGCTTCCACCGCGCGGATGGTCCCGCCGAGGTCTTCGGGGGTGGCCGGCGGGTAAGTCACGCTGCCGGATACCGGCGCGCAGATGTCCAGCGCGACGATATCGGCCCCCTCCCGGGCTAGCCGCACCGCGTGCGACCGTCCCTGGGCACGGGCAGCGCCGGTGACAAATGCCACCCGGCCTTGCAGTGATCCGACCGGTGCAGCCACACCGACCCCCTCTCGCCGAATGTCAGGCTAGCAGCGAGACTGTAACGTGTTCTAACTCGCGCCCGGGCTTAGATCTCGGCGATGATTTGGGCGCGCCTGCTGTTGTATTCCTGGTCGGTGACCGCACCGCTGGCGCGCAGCGATTCCAGCTCCGCAAGCCGCTCGCCGATCGACGCTTGCGCGGCATCCGCCGCCGGCCGCGCGGCCGCCGGCGTCTGCTGCTCGACCGCCCGCCGCACCACCGCTTGGATCTGCTGACGAAGGGCCGGATTCGACCGGATGTCCACCATCCGGTTGAGCGGAACATTGTTTGCCTTGAGAATCTGCAAGATCTCCATCAGCGGGCCGGCTTGCCCACTCAAGTCATAGGTTTTGTTGTCTTCGGCGACGGTGAACTGAGCGGGCACCAGGCCGTTGACCAAAGCGCTTCGCTCCCAGTCGATCCGGTATTCGCCGGTGGTGGGATCAACCAGGACCACGAGTTTGCGTGCCGTGAGGTTGCCCAGCCGGGTCACGCTGGCGATGACCCGGTCTTCGGTATCGAACGGGATAATCCCAGGTCCGGATATGTGCAGATGTACCTTAACCAGCGGTTGATCGTTGATCCGGGTACCCGTCTCGCTGAGCCCGGTGATTTGCGCGAGCGCCAGCACCCCGGTCTGCTCAAGCGCCGCCGTCTTGGCGGCCGTCTTCGCCCCGTAGGTGGTCAATGCGAGCGCGACCAGCACGTCAGCGACGGTGATGATCAGACCGACATAGAGCATCCACGACATCAGGCTGCCTAGCCCGAGGGTGAAGTAGACGACCAAGAAGATCGGCCCGACCAGGCCACCGCACAACAACACCAACAACTGCATCTTGATATAGCGCGCTAACAACGTGCCTGCTCCTCGCCTTGCCGGACCGCTCGTGTCAGATTAGCGCCCACCCTGGTGCTACCGATCCCAAACATCGCAATGGGATAGCGCCGGTGGCGCGCAGCCAACGTGCCGTACGCGAGGCGAAACGAAACCCGTCCCGACAAGCACCGGGCCCGGATCGCCGCTGTCGGCAATCCGGGCCCGGTGCTTGGTCGCGTGGACCTACTTGATGATCTTGACGACCCGGCCGGCGCCGACGGTGCGGCCACCCTCACGGATCGCGAAACGCAGACCTTCATCCATGGCGACGGGCTGGATCAGCTTCACCGTGATGTTGGTGTTGTCACCGGGCATCACCATCTCGGTGCCTTCCGGCAGCGTCACCACACCGGTCACGTCGGTGGTGCGGAAGTAGAACTGCGGACGGTAGTTGTTGAAGAACGGCGTGTGCCGGCCGCCTTCGTCCTTGGACAGGATGTAGACCTGGCCCTCGAACTCGGTGTGCGGCGTGGTGGTGCCGGGCTTGATGACGACCTGACCGCGCTCGACGTCCTCACGCTTGACACCGCGCAACAGCAGACCGACGTTGTCACCGGCCTGCCCCTGGTCGAGTAGCTTGCGGAACATCTCCACACCGGTGACGGTGGTCTTGGTGGTGGTCGGACGGATGCCGACGATCTCGACTTCCTCGTTCACGTTGACCACACCGCGCTCCACGCGACCGGTCACCACCGTGCCACGACCGGTAATGGTGAAGACGTCCTCGACGGGCATCAGGAACGGCTTGTCGGTCTCGCGGACCGGGTCCGGGATGGACTCGTCGACCGCCTTCATCAGCTCCTCGACGGACTCGACCCACTTCGCGTCACCCTCAAGCGCCTTGAGCGCCGAGACGCGGACGACCGGTGCGTCCTCGTCGAACTCCTGGGCGGCCAACAGCTCGCGGACCTCCATCTCGACGAGTTCGAGCAGCTCCTCGTCGTCGACGGCGTCGGCCTTGTTCAGCGCCACCAGGATGTAGGGCACGCCCACCTGACGCGCGAGCAGCACGTGCTCCCGGGTCTGCGGCATCGGACCGTCGGTGGCGGCGACCACCAGGATCGCACCGTCCATCTGGGCGGCACCGGTGATCATATTCTTGATGTAGTCGGCGTGGCCGGGGGCGTCGACGTGCGCGTAGTGCCGCTTGTCGGTCTGGTACTCCACGTGCGCGATGTTGATGGTGATACCGCGCTGACGCTCCTCTGGGGCGTTGTCGATCTGGTCGAATGCTTTCGACTCGTTCAGATCGGGGAACTTGTCGTGCAGGACCTTGGTGATAGCCGCGGTCAGGGTGGTCTTGCCGTGGTCAACGTGACCGATGGTCCCGATGTTGACGTGGGGCTTGGTCCGCTGGAACTTCGCCTTCGCCACTTCTGTGTCCTCCTGGACTTGTTGGTGCTTATTAAAAGCAGTGTTGATGTTTTCAGTTATGCCGCGGCCGTAACCGGGCCAGGCTACTCCCTGGCGTCTTGATGATCACCGCTCGGCCCCTAGTTACAGTGCGCTCACTCGCCCGTCGCCTTCGCGATGATCTCCTTCGACACGTTCGCCGGCACTTCGGAGTACGAGTCGAACACCATGGAGTAGTTCGCCCGGCCTTGTGTCTTGGACCGCAGGTCCCCGACGTAGCCGAACATTTCCGACAGCGGCACGTGCGCCTTCACGACGCGCGCACCGGCCCGCTCCTCCATGGCCTGGATCTGGCCACGGCGGGAGTTCAGGTCGCCGATCACATCGCCCATGTAATCCTCGGGCGTGGTGACCTCAACGGCCATGATCGGTTCCAGGATCACCGGCTGGGCCTGCGCCGCAGCCTTCTTCAGCACCTGCGAACCGGCGATCTTGAATGCCATTTCCGACGAGTCCACCTCGTGGAAGGAACCGTCGAGCAGCGTCACCTTGAGGTTCACCAGCGGGTAGCCGGCCAGCACGCCATATTGCATGGCGTCTTGGGCACCCGCATCAACCGACGGGATGTACTCGCGCGGGATGCGCCCACCGGTGACCTTGCTCTCGAACTCGTAGGTAGCGCCGTCTTCGCCGGTGAACGGCTCGAGCTTGATAAGCACCTTGGCGAACTGGCCGGAGCCACCGGTCTGCTTCTTGTGGGTGTACTCGACGCTGTCCACGACGCGGCGGATGGTCTCTTTGTAGGCCACCTGCGGCTTGCCGACGTTGGCCTCGACCTTGAACTCGCGGCGCATGCGGTCCACCAGGATGTCGAGGTGCAGCTCGCCCATCCCACCGATGACGGTCTGACCGGTCTCGGAATCCAGGTGCACCTTGAAGGTCGGATCCTCTTCGGCCAGCTTCTGGATCGACAGGCTCAGCTTCTCCTGGTCGCTCTTGGTCTTCGGTTCGATCGCTACCTCGATCACCGGCGCCGGGAACGTCATCGACTCGAGCACGATCTGCTGATTCGGGTCGGCGAGGGTGTCCCCGGTAGTGGTGTCCTTGAGACCGATCACCGCATAGATGTGACCCGCCGATGCCGTGTCCACCGGGTTTTCCTTGTTGGAGTGCATCTGGAACAACTTGCCCAGGCGCTCCTTTTTGCCCTTGGTGGCGTTGATGACCTGGCTACCGGAGTCAACCTTGCCCGAGTACACCCGGACGTAGGTCAGCTTGCCGAAGAACGGGTGGGAAGCGACCTTGAACGCCAGCGCGGAGAACGGTTCCTCGGTCGACGGTTTGCGCACGACCTCCTCGTCCTCCTTGCCCGGTGCGTGGCCGACGGCCGCCGACACGTCCAGGGGCGAGGGCAGGTAGTCAATAACGGCGTCGAGCATCGGCTGCACGCCCTTGTTCTTGAACGCGCTGCCGCACAGCACCGGGTAGGCCTCCGAGCTGATGGTCAGCTTGCGGATCGCGCCCTTGATCTCGGCGACGGTGAGCTCTTCTCCGCCGAGGTACTTCTCCAGCAGCTCCTCGTCGGTTTCCGCCACGGCCTCGACCAGCTTGGTGCGGTATTCCTCCGCCCGCTCCGCCAGGTCGGCCGGGATCTCAATGGTGTCGTAGGTTTCACCGAGCTTGGTCTCGCCGCGCCAGACCTTGGCGTTCATCTCGACCAGGTCGACGACACCCTCGAAGTCGCCCTCGGAGCCGATAGGTAGCTGGATCGGAATGACGTTGGCGCCGAGCCGCTCCTCCATCGTCCTTACCGAGAAGTAGAAATCGGCACCGATCTTGTCCATCTTGTTGACGAAGCAGATCCGTGGGACGTCGTACTTGTCGGCCTGCCGCCAAACCTGCTCGGACTGCGGCTCAACGCCTTCCTTGCCGTCGAACACCGCAACGGCGCCGTCGAGCACCCGCAGACTGCGCTCCACCTCGACGGTGAAATCCACGTGCCCCGGCGTGTCGATGATGTTGATCTGGTTGTCGTTCCAGAAGCAGGTGGTCGCCGCGGACGTGATGGTGATCCCGCGCTCCTGCTCCTGCTCCATCCAGTCCATGGTGGCGGCGCCGTCGTGCACTTCACCGATCTTGTAGCTGATGCCGGTGTAGTACAGGATCCGTTCGGTCGTCGTGGTCTTGCCGGCGTCGATGTGCGCCATGATGCCGATGTTGCGGACCTTGGTGAGGTCGGTCAGCACGTCCTTCTGTGCCACAGAAGTCTTCCCACTCTTTCAGTTGCTTAGTTAGTTCGCTATCGGGCGGATATCACCAGCGATAGTGTGCAAACGCTCGGTTGGCCTCGGCCATCTTGTGGGTGTCCTCACGTCGCTTGACGGATGCCCCCAGGCCATTGCTGGCATCCAGGATCTCATTTGCCAGACGCTCGATCATCGTCTTCTCTCGCCGCTGCCGTGAGTAGCCGACCAGCCAACGCAGCGCCAGCGTGGTCGACCGGTCCGGGCGCACCTCGACGGGCACCTGATAGGTCGCACCGCCGACGCGCCGGCTGCGCACCTCGAGAGCTGGCTTGACGTTGTCCAGGGCGCGCTTGAGCGTGATGACGGGATCGGTGCCGGTCTTGTCGCGAGCGTGCTCGAGCGCGCCATAGACAATGCGCTCGGCCAGCGATTTCTTCCCCTTCAGCAGAACTTTGTTCACCAGTTGGGTGACCAGCTGCGATCCGTAGACCGGGTCGTTGACCAACGGACGCTTGGGTGCGGGCCCCTTGCGCGGCATCAGCCCTTCTCCTTCTTGGCGCCGTAACGGCTGCGAGCCTGTTTGCGGTTCTTGACACCCTGAGTATCCAGCGAACCGCGGATGATCTTGTACCGCACACCGGGCAGGTCCTTAACCCGGCCGCCACGCACCAGCACCATCGAGTGCTCCTGCAGGTTGTGGCCCTCGCCGGGAATGTAGGCCGTGACCTCGACCTGACTCGTCAGCTTCACGCGCGCGACCTTCCGAAGCGCCGAGTTCGGCTTCTTCGGAGTGGTGGTGTACACGCGGGTGCATACGCCACGACGCTGCGGGCTGCCCTTCAGGGCCGCGGTCTTGACCTTGGCGATCTTGTCCCGACGACCCTTGCGGACCAGCTGCTGAATGGTTGGCATCTACCGGCTTCCTATGTTGTGCGTTCGACGTGCGGTTTAGAAGTTCCTGTTGCTGCAGTTGTGCCCGGCCTCGGAATAACCTCAGTACCCCGCGGCCGGGTGTGTCGCATGGCTTGCCTCGAACTCGATTCGTCTTATCCGAGGCATCGTGGACACGCGAATTGGCCCGGCATTCACACCCTTACGTCAGGCGCTAAGCCGCCAGGCACGAGCAACCACAATACCCGCCAGCGGTCTGGCAGGTCAAAGCGGCCTTCTGGCCTTACCAGCCCCGGCTAAGTCGTGCCGGCAGCGCTGTGGGCGGTACGCCTTTCCATGCCCGCCGCCAGCCGCAGCACCATGTCGGTGAACACCGCGTCGGTGTCGATGTCGTCCATCACGCCGGTCATTTCCAGCAACACGAACCCATGCAGAGCCGACCAAAACTCGAGTGCGGCGTAGAAGGCCTCGTCGCCGTCGAGGCCGTAGGAAGCCAGCACGGCGATAACCGGTGCGGCCGCGCCCCTGGTCGCAGCGGTGTATTCGGGGTCGTCACCGCCCAGCGGCATCCGGGTGAACGCCGAGTACCGGCCGGGGTGGTGGTGCGCATAGCTGCGGTAGGCACCGGCCATGACCAACACCGCATCGTCGCGGGCGCGACCCGCACCGACTCTGTTCAGCATCGTGATGATGTCGTCGATGACCCGAATCCGCACCGCGCGGCGCAGGTCCTCCAGGCTGTCCACGTGGTTATACAGCGACGGCCCCTTGGTCCCGAGCTGCGTCGCCAGCGCATTGATGGTCAGCGAGTCCCAGCCCTCCCGGTCCAGAAAGTTCAGGGCACCCTCGACGATGCCATCGCGGCTCAGCTTGGCCGGGCGGGTCGCGGGTTTCCCCGCGCGCGGGCGGCCACCCGCTGATGGTGCTTCCGGCTGAGCTGCCATGGCGATATCGCCCTTCGGTTGGGTTGATCGGCTTTGGGTCACCACCGGTTTTCGGGGGACGTCAGCGTCAACTAATGACTCTAGTTGACCGGGTCGCGAAATAGCCGAAACCGGACGCGGGTGACTGCGGCGAGAAATGCGCGCAACTCTGTCGTCGCGCAGGCGAATGCACGTACGCTCAGTCAAGGCTCGGTCGAGCGTCACCCGCCCAAGCGAAAGGGAGCCCGCCGTGAAGTGGACAACCGTCGCCGCGCCGCTGGCTTCCTGCGTCATCACCATCGCCGTCCCCGTCGCCACGCCCCCACCGGCCGCGCACGCCAAAAACGGCGACACCCATGTCACCGGGCAGGGCATCGAGCGGACGCTGGACTGCAACGAATCCACCCTGTTTGTCAACGGCACTCAGAACACCATCACCGCGCTGGGAACCTGCTGGGCGGTCACCGTAATGGGCTCGTCCAACACCGTCGTCGCCGACACGATCGTCAACGACATCACCGCCTACGGCTGGGACGAGACGGTGTTCTTTCGCAACGGTGATCCGTTCATCTGGGACCGTGGCCGCGAATTAGGCATGGTTAACCGGCTGCAGCGGGTCGGCGGCTGAGACATCAGGGTCCGCCAGTGACCTCGTTGACCATCCACACCGACGCCCGACTGAACGACGAATCGAGGAACCATTGCGCGCCCATCCCGCCGCCAACTCATCCCGGCTGGCCGCTCTCGCCCTGGCGCTGACTGCCGCGGCTCTAGCGCTGGCCGGCTGCAGTTCGACCGCCAACCCGCCGGCAACTACGACCCCCGGGACCACCACCACCGCAACAACGCCTACGACGAGCGGCCCAACTGCGGCACCGACCGCGACGACCGGAGCAACCACAACGGCTTCGATCGAGATCGGCAACACGCTGAACTACGGATCGATCGGGACCAAGGCCACCCTTGACTGCGCCGATGGCAAATCGCTGAACGTCGGTGGCTCGGACAACATCTTGACCGTGACCGGCACCTGCGCGACGGTGACCATCGGCGGTGCGAACAACAAGATCACCTTCGACACGATCGATCAGCGCATCACCGTGGTGGGGCTGGACAACACGGTCACCTACAAGAACGGTGACCCAACGATCGACAACCTCGGCGCGGGCAACAGCATCAAGAGGGAGTGACCCCAGCATTCCCGGTTTGCTGGCCATACCGCCCCAGGGCGTCGGAGACAACTTGCTCCATATAGGCCAACAGGTCCCGCATCTCCCGCAATCGCCGACTTCGCTCCGGCGGGGCGTCGCCCAGGGCCTTGAGCCCGACGTCAGCCAGGTTTTGCATATCGGCCATGGTCCGGATGCGCTCACGCTCGCCGGCCGCGAAGGCGTTGGGCCGCAACCGGAAAAAGGTGCGCCGATCCCCGGCGACCGCGAGCCGCTCAATGAACCCGAATTGAATCAGCATCCGGGCATTTGTGCTGATCCCTCCGCTACTGGCCGCCAACGCCGTCGCCAATTCCTCCGACGACTGCCGCTCGGGATCACACACCAGCAGCCAGCCCAACAAGCGGCCGGCCAATCGAGTCAGGCCGCTGGACTCGAAGTATCCGCCCATCTGCTCGACGAATTCCATGATGTCGGCCTCGGCGCACGCTCCATCGACGCCGTCATTGACGCTCACAAGTTTCACTGTACTCTGAAATCTTAGTGGTGACGGCCTGTACGCCTCGATCAGACCGGCACAAGCGTCACGCGGCAGAGGGGAAGTCACCGATGAGTGCGACCCGGGTTTCGCCACCGCAGCAGGCGATCGGACCGGACCGGACCGCTGTCGATCGGTTCAGCCTCATGAACGGATCGGCCCGGAAGCCCGGCAGCGAGATCCCGCGGGGAGGGCGATGATCGGAATTCTCAAACGTGCCTGGATAGCGCTGCTCATCCTGGTTGTGGTCGTCATCGCCGGTTTCACGGTCCAGCGGATCCGCACTTTCTTCGGTTCCGAAGGCATCTTGGTGACGCCGAAGGTCTTCGCCGATGACCCTGAGCCGTTCGACCCCAAGGTAGTGAAGTACGAAATTTCGGGCTCCGGTAGCTACGCCAATATCAACTACCTGGACCTCGACGCGAAGCCACAGCGGATCGACCGCGCGGCACTGCCGTGGTCGCTCATCTTAAAGACCACGGCGCCGTCCGCGGCCCCCAACATCCTCGCGCAAGGCGACGGCAATTCGATCAGCTGCCGAATCACCGTCGATGACGAGGTGAAGGACGAGAGGACCGCAACCGGAGTGAACGCCCTGACCTATTGCTTTGTGAGATCCGCATGACCGCACCCACGACACTCGCGCCGACGGACTCCGTCCCGCCGGAGAAGCGTGCGGCGCGACCGTTCATCGCGAGAATGATCCGCACCTTCGCGGTGCCGCTCATCCTTGGCTGGTTGGCCACCATCGTGGTGCTGAACGTCAGTGTGCCGCAACTGGAAACGGTCGGGCAGATGCAGGCGGTGTCGATGAGCCCCGACGCCGCACCGTCAATGATCGCGATGAAACGCATCGGCAAGGTGTTCAAGGAAGGCGACTCCGACAGTGCGGCGATGATCGTGCTGGAGGGCCAACAGCGGCTCGGTGGCGCCGCCCACGCGTTCTACGACCAGATGATCGACAAGCTGAAGGCGGACACCAAGCACGTCCAGTCCGTACAGGACTTCTGGAGCGATCCGCTCACCGCCCCGGGCGCACAAAGCGGCGATGGCAAGGCCGCCTACGTTCAGGTGAAACTGGCAGGCAATCAGGGCGAGTCACTGGCCAACGAGTCGGTGGAGGCGGTTAAGAGCATCGTCGACAGCCTTGCGCCGCCACCCGGGGTCAAGGTGTATGTCACCGGTTCGGCTGCGCTGGCCGCCGATCAGCAGCTGGCCGGCGACCGCAGCCTGCAGTTGATCGAGGTGGTCACGTTCACGGTGATCATCGTGATGTTGCTGCTGGTCTACCGGTCGATCGTCACGGCGGCGATCATGCTGACCATGGTGGTACTCGGGTTGCTCGCCACCCGCGGGGGCGTGGCGTTCCTCGGTTTCCACCGGATCATTGGGCTCTCGACCTTTGCGACCAACCTGCTCGTGGTGCTGGCGATCGCGGCCGCCACCGACTACGCCATCTTTCTGATCGGCCGCTATCAGGAAGCGCGCGGGTCCGGCCAGGACCGAGAATCGGCGTACTACACCATGTTCGGCGGCACGGCCCATGTGGTGCTGGGTTCGGGTTTGACCATCGCCGGTGCCACGTTCTGCCTGAGCTTCACCCGGCTTCCGTACTTTCAGACCCTCGGTGTGCCCTTGGCGATCGGCATGATCATCGTCGTCTTCGCCGCGCTCACCCTGGGTCCGGCGATAATCACCGTGGCCAGCCGGTTCGGCAAGCTGCTCGAACCCAAACGGATGGCGCGGGTGCGGGGCTGGCGCAAGGTCGGGGCCGCCATCGTCCGGTGGCCCGGCCCGATCCTGGTCGGCGCGGTGGCACTGGCGCTGGTCGGTCTGTTGACCCTGCCCGGATACAAGACCAACTACAACGACCGCAAGTACCTACCCGCCGACCTGCCGGCCAACGAAGGCTATGCGGCTGCGGAGCGCCATTTCT
Source organism: Mycobacterium decipiens (assembly GCF_963853665.1). NCBI lineage: Bacteria > Bacillati > Actinomycetota > Actinomycetes > Mycobacteriales > Mycobacteriaceae > Mycobacterium > Mycobacterium decipiens. Next base: position 953,445 of record NZ_OY970459.1, on the reverse strand, counting down.
CGCAGGCCCGGATGAACCCCGAAGTGCTGATGGTCGAAAGCGACCACGACATGCGCAATTCATCCGACTTCCTAGTGATCAACAAGATCGCCAAGGCAATCTTCGGCGTCGAGGGGATATCCCGGGTGCAGGCCATCACCCGGCCGGACGGCAAACCCATCGAGCACACCTCCATCCCCTTCCTGATCAGCATGCAGGGCACCTCCCAGAAACTGACCGAGAAATACAACCAGGACCTGACGGCCAGCATGCTCAAGCAGGTCAACGACATTCAGACCAATATCGACCAGATGGAGCGGATGCACAGTCTCACCCAGCAGATGGCCGATGTCACCCACGGCATGGTTGTCCAGATGAAGGGGATGGTGGTCGACGTCGAACAATTGCGCAACAACATCTCCAATTTCGACGATTTCTTCCGCCCGATCCGCAGCTACTTCTACTGGGAGAAGCACTGTTACGACATCCCGGTCTGCTGGTCAATCCGGTCCGTGTTCGACACCCTCGACGGAATCGACGTCATGACTGAGGACATCAACAACCTGCTGCCGCTCATGGAACGCCTGGACTCGCTCATGCCCCAGCTGACCGCGATGATGCCCGAGATGATCCAGACCATGAAGAACATGAAGTCCGAGATGCTGAGCATGCATTCCACGCAGGAAGGGCTGCAGGATCAGATGACGGCGATGCAGGAGAATTCGTCCGCGATGGGCGAAGCCTTCGACTCTTCGCGCAACGACGACTCGTTCTATCTGCCTCCCGAGGTATTCGACAACCCCGACTTCAAACGCGGCCTGGAACAGTTCCTCTCGCCGAACGGGCACGCGGTGCGGTTCATCATCAGCCACGAGGGCGACCCGATGAGCCAGGAGGGCATCGCGCACATCGCCAAGATCAAGAAGGCCGCCAAGGAAGCCATCAAAGGCACGCCGCTTGAGGGTTCCACGATCTACCTTGGCGGTACCGCGGCGATGTTCAAGGACTTGTCCGACGGCAACACCTATGACTTGATGATCGCCGGAATCGCGGCGCTCTGCCTGATCTTCATCATCATGCTGATCATCACCCGCAGCGTCGTCGCGGCCACCGTCATCGTCGGCACCGTGGTGCTGTCGCTGGGCGCCTCATTCGGGCTGTCCGTGCTGATCTGGCAACACATCCTCGGCATCGAACTGCACTGGATGGTGTTGGCAATGGCGGTCATCATTCTGTTGGCCGTTGGCGCGGATTACAACCTGCTGCTGGTTGCCCGGCTCAAGGAGGAGATCCACGCCGGCATCAACACCGGAATCATCCGCGCGATGGGCGGCAGCGGGTCGGTGGTGACCGCCGCCGGGCTGGTGTTCGCCTTCACCATGATGTCGTTCGCAGTCAGTGAGCTGACCGTGATGGCTCAGGTTGGCACCACTATCGGCATGGGCCTGCTCTTCGACACCCTGATCGTGCGATCCTTCATGACACCGTCGATCGCGGCACTGCTGGGAAAGTGGTTCTGGTGGCCTCAGGTTGTCCGGCAACGACCCGTTCCTCAGCCGTGGCCGTCGCCTTCATCGGCACGGACCCTCACCTCGGTCTGAGCCGGCAGGGACACTTTCTACTCGCGTCGGATCGTCACGCCCGGGCCGGTGCGCCGTGTCGTCCGGCGCCCGCAGCGAACCGTCCGGCCCCTTCCATGGCCTCGCCGGCCACCCGGGAAATGCTGGCGAACTCGACGTCGAGCGCCGCGGACTCGGGCAGTCCCCACTGGTGCAGCGCCGATAGCCGATCCGAGCGCAGGCACTGCTGCGGCAGCGCGGCCAGTTCGGCCGCCAACGCCTCGGCCGCCAGCCGGGCTTGGCCTTTGGGCACGACCCGGTTGGCCAACCCGATTGTCAGCGCTTCAGCCGCCGGCACACCGCGGCCGGTAAGGATCATGTCCATCGCCCGGCTGTGCCCGATCAGCCGGGGCAGTCGCACGGTGCCGCCGTCGATGAGCGGTACCCCCCATCGGCGACAGAACACACCGAACACCGCATCCTCCTCGGCCACCCGCAGGTCGCACCACAACGCCAACTCCAACCCCCCGGCCACGGCGTAGCCGCTGACAGCGGCGATCACCGGTTTGGACAGCGTCATACGTGATGGCCCCATTGGGCCGGGACCCGTCCGGTGCACGGCATTGGCCTCCGGAGTACCGAAAGCCTTCAAATCGGCTCCCGCGCAAAAGGTTCCGCCCTCACCCCATAGCACGGCCACTGATGCGGTGTCATCCCGGTCGAATTGTTCGAACGCCGCACACAACGCTGCGGCCGTCGGGCCGTTGACCGCGTTGCGTGCCGCGGGCCGGTTGAGAATCACCGTGGTTACCGGACCATTGCGCTCCACCCGCACCAGATCACTCATGTCGCCTCCAACAGTTGAGTTTGGTCGCGCTGTTTCGCCATTTCACTGGCGAAGTCGTGGTAGGCCGCGCGCAGCTCGGCACCCGGCCAGTCGGTGGGCAGCAGTTCGGCGGGCAGCATCGGGTCGGTGAGCAGGTGCCGGACCGTCGCGGCCGCCACCACGAATCGTGCGGGAATATCGGCCGCCTGGGCCATTTCGTCGAGCAACCGGCGGCCGGCGCTGACCCACTCGGATAGATCCCACAGTTGGCCGGCCAGTTCGGCGGGTGCGTCGTCGCGCGCCGTCAGCACCCGTACCCGGGCCGCAACGTCGGGCGCCAAGTCGAGATCGAGGTTATCGGGCCGCATCCATACCCCTTCCCGCAGTTCAGCGAAGCGCTTGTGATGCATGCAGGTTCGCAGTGCGGCCCGGGTGCGGGCATCGGTGCCCACACTGGTGACGATCAGGATGTGCCAGTTTCCCTGCCAGTCCCGCACCTGCGGGCGCATCGCCTCGTCCTGCCGGCGTTGGCGGGCCAGCAGTCGATCCGAAAGCCGGTATCCGTCGGCGGATCGGATCAGGTCGCCGGCACCTACCATCCGGGTCAGCGCGACCCGCAGTGTGGTCTCCTTGATGCCGAAATCAGCTGTCAGCCTGACCAGTTCGCTCGTGGTGGCCCACGCGGGATGGGCGCCGAGCAGCACGCTGAGCACCACCGACCGGGCGGTCATGCTTGGCATGTTCTACACCTGCGACGCTCGGCGGCCGTAGTCGCCGAACGGCTCGTCTCGGTGCCGCACCGCATCCCGGAAGCCGTGCTGGACCGCGTCGGCGACGAAGGCGTGCCCCTCGGGCGTGTGCCGGGCGACACCGTCGAACACGGTGCTGACCATCCTGCTGGTGGCCACACCCTGTTGCAACAGGGCTGAATTGAGCGCGAGCTTGATCATGACCAGCTGGTTGACCGGCAGCGCGGCAATCCGCTCCACCAGTCGCTCGGTGCGCTCGTCCAGATCATCGGGATCCGGCGCCTCGACCGCCAGGCCCCACTCGGCGGCCTGCGCGCCGGTGATGCAATCGCCGGTGAACAGCAGCCGTTTCGCGCGTTGGTCGCCGAGCCGGTGCGCCCACAGCCCGGCCGCCGGAACCCCCCACACCCGCGTCGGCGGGTAGCCGATCTTGGCGTCGGCGGCGGCGATCACCTGATCGGCATGCAGGGCGATATCCGTGCCGCCGGCCACGCAATAGCCGTGGATCTTGACCACCGTCGGCTTGTCCGCATGCATCAAGCTGGCGAACCCGCGCACGAAGCGGCTCATCATCTGGTAGTCGATCATCGGGTCCCACGGCTGGTTCGGCAGATGGTTGACCGCCTGGGTCTTCCCGTCCAGCACCGTGCCGCGATAGCCGCCCTCCGCCCCGGCCGGCGATGATCCTTCGGCGTAGGCGGACAGGTCGAAGCCCGCGCAGAAGCCCTCGCCGCGACCGGACACCAGAATCACGTGCACGCCTGCGTCAAGGTCGGCGCGCTCCACCAACGCCGACAGCTCCAGCGGAGTGTCGGCGACTATCGCGTTGCCCTTCTCCGGCCGGTTGAAGGTGATCCGCGCAATCCGGCCGGTCACCTCGTAGGTCATCGTCTTCAGGTTGTCGAAGTCGACCGGCCTGATCGCGTGCGTCATCAGCGCCGCTCAGCCTTTTACCAGGGCGCGCTCGAGAATGGGCGCCAGATCCAGTCCGTACGGCATGGTGCCGAACGCCCCGCCCCACTCGCCGCCGAGCCGGGTGGCCAGGAACGCCTCGGCCACGGCCGGATGCCCATGGCGCACCAACAACGACCCCTGCAGCGCCAGGCAGATGTCTTCGGCGATCTTGCGGGCGCGGTAGCCGATGCTGTCCAGATCGCCCAGTTGCGGACGCAGCTTTGCAACGTGGCCGTCCAGCCGGGCGTCTTGACCCGCGCTGTGCGCAAGTTCGTCGAAAAGCACCTCGACGCATTCGGGCCGAGTTGCCATGGCGCGCAGCGTATCCAGCGCGCTGACATTGCCCGAGCCCTCCCAGATGCCCATCAGCGGCGCCTCCCGGTACAGCCGCGGCATCCCGGAGTCCTCGACATAGCCGTTGCCGCCCAAGCACTCCAGCGCTTCGGCGGCGTGGCCGGTGGAGCGTTTGCAGACCCAGTACTTGCTGGCCGCCAGTCCGATACGACGCAGCAGTGCTTCGGTCTCGTTTCCGCGCACCGCATTGTCGGTGGCGCCGGCCATCCGCATCGCAACAATCGTAGCGGCCTCGGCCTCCACCGCCAGGTCGGCCAGTACGTTGCGCATCAGGGGCTGATCAATCAGATAGGCGCCGAAGGCCTTTCGGTGCGCAGCATGGTGGACGGCACGGGTCAGCCCGGTACGCATGCTGGTGGCACTGCCCAGCGTGCAGTCCAGCCGGGTGAGATTGACCATCTCGATGATGGTCGGGACGCCGCGGCCCTCCTCGCCGACCAGCCACGCGGTGGCACGGTCATACTCGACCTCGCTGGAGGCGTTGGCGTGGTTGCCGAGCTTGTCCTTGAGCCGCTGCAAAAACATTCGGTTGCGGGTGCCGTCGGGGAGCACCCGAGGCAGCATGAAGCACGACAGCCCACCCGGTGCCTGCGCGAGCACCAGGAAGATGTCACACATCGGCGCCGAGGTGAACCACTTGTGACCGGTCAAGCTGTAGGTGCCGTCCGCATTCGGGGCCGCATCGGTGGTGCCGGCCCGCACGTCGGAGCCGCCTTGCTTCTCGGTCATCGACATGCCCGCGGTGATGCCGGGCTTCGCCGAGGCGAGCTTCAGGTCCGGGTCATACTCCCTACTGGTCAGCAACGGCTCGTAGACCGCAGCCAGCTCCGGGTTGAACCGCAGCGCGGGCACGACGGCGTACGTCATCGAGATCGGGCAGATATGGCCCGGCTCTACGGTCCACACCGATGTCTTGGCCGCCCGCACCACGTGAGCACCCGGCCGCTCGTCGGCCCACGGTGCGGCGTGCATGCCATGGGCGATCGCGGTGCGCATCAGCTCGTGGTAGGCCGGGTCGTACTCCACCTCGTCGACCCGGTGCCCGTAGGCGTCGTGAGTATGCAGGATGGGCCGGTTGCGGTCTGCGAGCTCTCCCCAGCGCTGCGCTTCGCGGCTGGCCGAAATTGCCCCGACCTCGTTCACCTCTTCCAGGCCCCATTGCCCGCCCTCCCGGATCAGGGCCTCAATGAGCACCGCGGACGACGCTGGGTTGTGATTCTCCAGGGCGGAACCTGGTTGGTGACGACATGCGTATCTGGCATGCCATCAATGTTACATTTTTTCTGCAACTGCACAAGAGATGTAACGATGCTGGGTTTGCCGTCACCCGGAATGGGCCGCGAAGAATTGCCACAGCATTTGGGCAGCGAAGGACGGCCATCGGTGGCCGGCGTCATCGACGGTCAGGAGCACGACACTGCGACGGTCGGTGCAGTGGGCGGTCGATGTGGTGAGCGGACCGTCGGTGGTGGTGCCCGGGGGGTCACACCGGTTGACATCGCGCCAGAACGCATTGAGGTCCGGAACCGCTGGACCGTCAATGCGAGCAAATCCGGTTCCAGGTCCGCCCTGATAACGGACCAACGGATCCGCAGTGCCATGAATGTGCATGACCGACACCGGATGCGGGGACGGACAGGGGTCCAGTTGGGTACCGGCAACCGGGCCGATCGCCGCGAACATGCTGGTGTTGCAGGCCAGCGTGTAGGACATGATGGCGCCGTTGCTCATGCCCGTGGCAAAGACCCTGGCGGGGTTGATGCTGACATTCGCTGCGATGTCGGCGACGACCGCGCGAATGAAGCCGATGTCGTCGACGCCTTCGCGTGCGGGACGGCCGCAACAGCCGCCGCCATTGGTGTTCCAAGCCCGGTGGAGTCCGTCGGGGTAGGCGACAGCGAACTTCTCGGAATCGGCCAATTCATCCCATTCATAAGATCTTTCGGCCTGTTTGGCGCTGCCGAACCCGCCGTGCAGCATGACGACCAGCGGTGCCGAGGCGGGCAATCCGACCGGCTTGTGGAGGCGGTAGGAGCGGTCGAGTCCGCCGACGCTGAGGGTGTGCACGCTATCCCCGTTGCCGAAGCCGGCCGGCGGGGCCGTTCTCCCCGAGCAGCCCGCGAGCGCAAGCACAACTCCGAGAAGCGTAACGACGACTCGATGGAACATGGGTCAACCGTAGGCGCCACCGGCTTTGCAGTCAGCCGGTTGTTCGTTCCCGCAGAAATGCGATGTCATCCTTGCGTCCCTCGTCGGCGGTTTCGCAGATAACCGGCGCATTGGCGGCCTTGACCGCCGCCACCAGCAGCTCGGGATCGATCTGGCCGCTGCCCAGGTTGGCGTGGCGGTCACGGCCCGAACCCGCTTCGTCCTTGGAATCGTTGCAGTGAACCAGGTCGATGCGGCCGGTGATTGCTTTGATCCGATCCACGGCATCGACCAGCGCTTCACCAGCCGCCCAGGTGTGACACGTGTCCAGGCAAAAGCCGATGCCGGTGTCGCCAATGACGTCCCAGAGCCGGGCGATGGTGTCGAACCGGCGCGCCATGGCGTGGTCGCCACCCGCCGTGTTTTCCAGGTAGACCGGAACCTCGGTTTCCAGCTGGGCGAGCGCCTTGTGCCAGCGCCGAATTCCCTCGTCGAGGTCGGTGTCGTCGGCGACGTGCCCACCGTGCACGATCACCGCGGCGGCGCCGATATCGGCCGCCGCGTCACAGGTCTGCGCCAGGATCTTGCGCGACGGGATGCGTACCCGATTGTTCGCCGAGGCGACGTTGATCAGGTAGGGCGCATGCACGTAAATGGGCAAGGCTGCGGCCTTGAGCGCAGCGGCGTCGTCGCGGGGTTTGGGCGCCTTCCAGCTCTGTGGATTGCCAAGGAAGATCTGGACTACATCGGCACCCTCGGCCTGGGCTGCGGCCAGCGGGTCGGTTGGGCTGACATGCGAACCAATGAGCACACAGGCCAGTTTAGGACGCCTCGAAGCGGCGCCACCCCGGGCCGGGCGGGCCTACAGCTGGCGCCAGGCGTCCGTGAGTACCTGGCGCAGAATCTGCTCGATCTGGTCGAACTCCCGCTGACCGCTGATCAGCGGTGGCGCCAGCTGCACCACCGGATCGCCTCGATCGTCGGCGCGGCAATACAGCCCGGCGTCCAGCAGCGCCGACGACAGGAAGCCGCGCAGCAGCCGCTCGCTTTCCTCGCTGCTGAAGGTCTCCTTGGACGCCTTGTCCTTGACCAACTCGACGCCGTAAAAGAATCCCTCGCCGCGGACATCACCGACGATCGGCAGGTCAAGCAGCTTCTCCAGCGTGACGCGGAAGGCCGGCGCGGTGTGTTTGACGTGATCGTTGAGACCTTCTCGCTCAAAGATCTCGAGATTGGCCAGCCCCACCGCGGCGGACACCGGATGCCCGCCGAAAGTGTAGCCGTGCGGAAACGTCGTCTTACCATCGTTGAACGGCTCGAACAGCCTATCCGTGGCGATCATGGCGCCGATCGGCGAATAGCCCGATGTCATGCCCTTGGCGCAGGTGATGATGTCGGGCACGTAGCCAAAGTCGTTGCACGCGAACATCGATCCAATGCGGCCGAACGCGCAGATCACCTCGTCGGAGACGAGCAGCACGTCGTAGTGGTCGCAGATCTCCCGCACCCGTTCGAAATAGCCGGGCGGCGGCGGAAAGCAGCCGCCCGCATTTTGCACCGGCTCCAGGAAGACCGCCGCAACCGTGTCGGGACCCTCGAACTCGATCGCCTCGGCGATCCGGTTGGCCGCCCACATTCCGAACTCCTTCAGATCGGCCCCATACGGCGCGGGCGCGCGGTAGAAGTTCGTGTTGGGGACCCGCACGCCGCCCGGAGTAATCGGCTCGAACGGCGCCTTGAACAATGGCAAGCCGGTGATCGCCAGCGCGCCGTGCGGGGTACCGTGATAGGCGGTGAACCGCGAAATCGCCTTGTACTTCCCGGGTTTACCGATCCGTTTGAAGTACTGTTTGGCCAGCTTCCAGGCCGACTCGACGGCCTCGCCGCCCCCGGTGGTGAAGAAGACTCGATTGAGATCTCCGGGCGCATAGTGTGCGAGGCGCTCGGCCAGTTCGATCGCGGTCGGGGTTGCATACGACCACAGCGGGAAGAAACCGAGCGTCTCCGCCTGCCGAGCGGCGGCCTCCGCGAGCTCGGAGCGGCCATGACCGACCTGCACGACGAACAGCCCCGACAGCCCGTCGAGATAGCTCCGGCCCCGGTCGTCCCAGATCGTGACTCCTTCGCCACGCGTGATGACCGGCGGCATGATGCCGGCACCGTGGCGGGCGAAATGCCCCCACAGATAGCGGTTGGCCTTGGCGGACAGTTCCGTCATCGAACACCCCAATTATATTGCTGTTTAACGAGTTTAAGATAGACAAGCGTCTCAGTCGAGAGAACGCCGGGCAGCCCTCTGATTTGGACGTTCAGCAGTTCCAGCAGGTCGTTGTCGTCTTTGCAGACCAGCTCGGCGATCACGTCGAACGAGCCCGCTGTCAGCACAACATAGTCAATCGCGGGGATCGCTGCTAGCTGCTCGGCGAGCTTGGACGTATCGCCGGTGGCGCGGATGCCGATCATCGCCTGGCGGGCGAACCCGAGTTGCATCGGGTCGGTGACCGCCACGATCTGCATCACTGAAGCGTCCATGAGCCGCTGCACACGTTGGCGGACCGCGGCCTCCGACAGTCCGACCTCCTTGGCGATCGCCGAGTACGGACGCCGGCCGTCTTCCTGCAGCTTCTCGATGATCGCCTTGGAAAGGTCGTCGAGCTGAACCGGCCCGCCCTGGCTCGACTGGCCGGTCGGGCGCAGCGGTACCGGTTCAATCCCGACAGGAACGCCCGAAGTGGTCATAACGAACAGTATGCACGGAATCCGTCGCGAAATCGCAAACAAAGTGCTGAATTCGCACCAGTTTGGCGCTAGCACGTGCGGAATACGTAGCACACGGCTATTGTTCGCCCCATGACAGCAACTGTGTCGGTCACCGGAAGTTGGATCAACGGCGCCGCCCAAGTCACGGTCGGGCACCAACACGCGGTGGTCAATCCCGCGAACCAGGAGGTGGTGGCCGAGGTGGCGTCGGCCACACCGGCCGATGTCGACCGAGCGGTCGCCGCGGCGCGTTCCGCGCTGCCGCAGTGGGCCGGCGCAACCCCGGCCGAACGCTCCACCGTGCTGGCCAGGCTTGCGGACCTGACCGAGCAGCACGCGTCCGAGTTGGTCACCGAGGAAGTGAGTCAGACCGGCAAGCCGGTGCGGTTGGCCCAGGAGTTCGACGTGCCCGGCAGCGTCGACAACATCAGGTTCTTCGCCGGCGCCGCACGGCGTCTGCCAGGACAGGCCACCGCGGAATACTCCGCCGACCACACATCGAGCATCCGACGCGAGGCGATCGGCGTGGTGGCCACCATCACGCCATGGAACTATCCGTTGCAAATGGCGGTGTGGAAGGTGTTGCCGGCATTGGCCGCCGGCTGCAGCGTCGTCATCAAACCGAGCGAACTCACCCCGCTGACCACACTGACGCTAGCCCGGCTAGCCACCGAAGCGGGTTTGCCCGACGGCGTTCTCAATGTGGTCACCGGATTGGGCGCCGAGGTAGGGCATGCGCTGGCCGCTCACCCGGGCGTGGACCTGGTCACGTTCACCGGCTCCACCGCGGTGGGCCGCAAAGTGATGGCGGCCGCCGCCACGCACGGCCACCGCACCCAGCTAGAACTCGGCGGTAAGGCCCCGTTCGTGGTGTTCGACGACGCCGATCTGGACGCTGCGGTACATGGAGCGGTGGCTGGCGCGTTGATCAACTCGGGGCAGGACTGCACCGCAGCCACCCGAGCTATCGTCGCCCGCGAGCTCTACGACGACTTCGTCTCCGGGGTGGCCGAGGTGATGTCGACGGTCGCCCTCGGCGACCCCACCGACCCCGCAACCGATTTGGGGCCGCTGGTCTCGCTCGCACATCGTGACAAGGTCGCCGGCATCGTGGCCAGAGCGCCCGGCGAGGGAGCCCGCCTCGTGATCGGTGGCAAGGTGCCGGATTCGGCCGGAGCCTTCTACCCGCCTACGCTGCTCGCCGACGTCGATGAACGCTCACAGGCCTACCGCGACGAGATCTTTGGCCCGGTACTCACGGTGCGTCCGCACACCGGCGACGACGACGCGCTGCGCCAGGCCAACGACACCGACTATGGCCTGGCCGCCTCGGCCTGGACCCGCGACGTCTACCGAGCGCAGCGGGCGTCGCGCGAGATCTCGGCCGGCTGTGTCTGGATCAACGATCACATCCCGATCATCAGCGAGATGCCGCACGGCGGTGTCGGCGCGTCCGGGTTCGGCAAGGACATGTCCGACTACTCGTTCGAGGAGTACCTCACCATTAAACACGTAATGAGCGACATCACCGCTGTGGCCAGAAAGCCATGGCACCGAACGGTGTTCGCTCACCGGACGTGATGACAGCGTCCGAGGAAGGTCATGCCCCCGGCGTGCCCGGGCCAACCGGAAAGGTCGAGTTTCAGCCGTGAAGAACGTGAGCGTGCCGTGCAGGTCGTCATCCACCACGATGCCGCAATGACGACAACACCCATGCGAATCCTATTGATAGGCGCCGGGGGTGTGGGCTCCGCGTTCTGTTCGATCGCCCGGCGGCGCAACTTCTTCGAGCACGTGGTGGTGTGCGATTACGCTGGGGCAAAAGCAAACCGAGTCGCCGAATCGGTGGTCGATAGCCGGTTTAGCTCGGATCGCATCGACGCCGCATCTGCGGACGCGGTGGCCGCCGCGGTCCGGCGTCACCAGATCACCCATGTTGTGAACGCGGTCGACCCGCGATTCGTGATGTCGATCTTTGACGGAGCGCTGGCAGCCAGGGCCGACTACCTGGACATGGCAATGAGCCTGTCCCAACGCCATCCCGAACAGCCCTATCACCAGACCGGGGTGAAGCTCGGTGACCGGCAGTTCGCCGCCGACGAACAATGGCGGACGGCTGGTCAGCTTGCGCTGCTCGGCATGGGGGTCGAGCCAGGGCTTTCCGACGTGTTTGCCCGATATGCTGCCGATCACCTGTTCGCCGACATCGACGAACTCGGGACTCGCGACGGCGCCAACCTCACCGTGGACGGATACGACTTCGCGCCGTCGTTTTCTATCTGGACGACCATCGAGGAGTGTCTTAATCCGCCGGTGATCTGGGAGCACGACCGCGGTTGGTTCGTCACCGAACCCTTTAGCGAGCCAGAGGTTTTCGAGTTCCCGGGCGGCATCGGGCCGGTTGAATGCGTCAACGTGGAGCACGAAGAAGTGCTGCTGATGCCCCGATGGATCAAAGCCAAGCGGGCCACCTTCAAATACGGTCTCGGCGCCGAATTCATCGAAATCCTCCGCACGTTACACAAGCTGGGTCTGGATCGCACCGAGAAGGTCACTGTCGGCGGTGCGCAAGTCAGCCCGCGTGACGTGGTCGCAGCATGCCTGCCCGATCCGGCCACCCTGGGACCGAAGATGCGCGGAAAGACATGCGCGGGTCTGTGGGTGACCGGAACCGGCAAGGACGGCAACCCGCGGTCGACGTATCTGTATCACATCGTCGACAACGAATGGTCTATGGCAGAGTACGGACATCAGTGCGTGGTGTGGCAGACGGCGATCAATCCCGTTGTGGCACTAGAACTGTTAGCCAACCGGACCTGGAGTGGCTCAGGCGTGTGCGGCCCGGAAGCGTTCGACGCGGTGCCTTTCCTCGAACTACTCAGCGCCTACGGGTCACCATGGGGCCTACAGGAATTGCCCACCCGGAGTTGAATGCCCATGCACGCGGGAATCAACCCGATCCGAGGAAGCTGAATGACGGCAGGCGAAGCCACGACCCTCCCGGTGGAGGGCAAGGGCCTCAAAGGTGGCGCGTTGGGCCTGGTCTCCAGCATCGTCCTGGGCACGGCCTCCACAGCGCCCGCCTACAGCCTGGCGGCGACGTTGGGACTCATCGTGGCGCGCCGCGGCGACCTGCTCTGCGGCGTCAAGGCGCCCGCGATCGTGCTGCTCTCATTCATCCCGATGTACATGATCGCCGTCGCCTACCAGGAGCTGAACAAGGCCGAACCCGATTGCGGGACAACATTCACGTGGGTGTCGCGCACGTTCGGGCCGATCGCCGGATGGCTCGGGGGTTGGGGCATCATCGCCGCCGACGTGATCGTGATGGCCAATCTCGCGCAGATCGCCGGCACCTACTCGTTCACGTTCGTCGGCGACCTCGGCTGGCATTCGGCGGCCCACCTGGCTCATAGCACATTTTGGTCCACGCTGGCGGGCGTGAGCTGGATCGCGGTGATGACCTACATCTGCTACCGCGGCACCGACGTGTCGGCCCGGCTGCAGTACGTGCTGCTGTCCGTCGAACTCGTTGTGCTGATCGCCCTCTCGGCCGTCGCGCTGGTCAAGGTGTACACCAACCACGCCGAGCCGGGCTCGCTACATCCGTCGCTGTCCTGGCTGTGGCCCGGGGGTCTGGACTTCGGCACAGATGTCGCACCGGCGATACTCATCGCGATCTTCATCTACTGGGGCTTTGACACCGCGGTGGCCTGCAACGAGGAGACCGACGACCCTGGCCGTACGCCCGGGCGCGCCGCCGTGATCTCGACCTTCCTCCTGCTGGCCACCTACGCCCTGGTGACGGTGTCGAGCATCGCGTTCGCCGGCATCGGCGTCGAGGGCATCGGCCTGGGCAACCCGAACAATTCCGAGGACGTCCTCGCCGCCATCGGACCGGCCCTGTTCGGGCACGGCTTCATCGGCAAGATCGGGCTCCTGTTGCTGTCGGCGTCGATCCTGACGTCGGCGTCGGCCTCCACGCAGACAACGATCCTGCCCACCGCGCGGACGACGCTGTCGATGGCGGTGTACAAGGCGCTGCCCGACTCGTTTGCCGAGATCCACCCCCGGTATCTCACACCGACCGTGTCGACGATCGCGATGGGCGGGGCATCGATGCTGTTCTACGTGCTGTTCACGCTGATCAGCAGGAACCTGCTGAGTGCGGTGATCGGCTCAGTCGGATTGGTGATCGCGCTGTACTACGCGCTCACCGGCTACGCGTGCTTCCGGTACTACCGCAAGACCCTCACCAGATCGCTACGTGATTTCGTGATGCGCGGCGTGCTGCCACTGTTGGGCGGGGTGATGCTGACAGTCGTCTTCGTCTTTGGCCTCATCCAATACGCCAAGGTGGACTGGCTCGTCGACCACAACCACAACAACGTCACGATCTTCGGGTTCGGCGCCGTGGCCGTGGTCGGCATCGGCTCGATGGTGCTCGGCGTGGTCGTGATGTTCGCCTGGTGGGCAACATCGCCGGGCTTCTTTCGCGGTCAGACGCTTCCGCGCCAGGGCGCCGATCTGCTATTGGAGCCAGCGGGAGCAACGACTCCCTGCCTGGCGCTGCCCGACTCGGGCGACATGCGGACGGTGATCGCCGAAGACCTGTCCAACTTGCCAGCCGGTGAAACCGCGGTCAACCCGCGGACGGGCGAGGAGTTCTCACGGGACACCGGCCGGACCCGCCACGGGACGTGACCGGCGCACGTCTACGGTGGCACCGCTGCGGTAGGCCACACTTGCCCACCACTCAGCACACCAAACCGCGCCCCGGCCCCCAGGTCGTCGGCAACAGCGGCGCCGACGGGCCACAGCCGGGTGCACCACCGGCCAGCGGGGCCAACCCGGCAGCCAGAGTGCCGCCCGCCTTGCCCACAGTCCCGGCAAAGCCGAACGCGCCCGCACCGCGGCCCTCACTGTGCACCGGCCCCTCGGCCGGCTCACCGTGTTGTTCGGTCGGACTATCCACCAGAACGGCATTATCAAGCCCAAGGCGCACATTGCCCCCACCCCCGCCTCCCCCAACCGGAAGCGGAAGGGGCGGGGGCGGTATCGCCGGAACGTAAGGTCGCGCTGGAGCCACCGAATTCAGTGGAAACGGCGGCTCGGCGGGCTCCAACTCCTCCGGACCATTCCAGACCCAGAACGGGTCTTCGCCATCCGAATCGTGCACCACGTCGTATCCCAGTTCCCAACCATACTGCTGATCGTCCCAGTCCAACATCGATCCGTTGCCCGCACGCCCACCCGGCCGCGGCGACGGCGACGACGGCGGCGACGAATCCGGCGATGACGGCTGGCGCATAACCTGACGGGGTTCGGCGTTGGCTTGGCCAATGCCGGGTTTCACCATCACCGGGGGCGGTGCCGCGGCCACCGCCGCAGCGCATGTCGCCTCATAGACATTCATTGCGGTAGCAGCCCGCTCCCACATCGCCGCATATTGGGCCTCATTGAGCGCGATCAAGCTGGCGTTCATCCCGAAGAAGTTCGTCGCCGCCAATACCGCACGAATCTCCTGGTTTTCAGCCAGTTCCACCATTGTCGGCGTCGTCGCCAACGCGCTGACATACGCCGCCGCGATGGTCTCAAGCAGCGCCGCCGCCCTCATGTAGTCAACGCTCGTTTTACTCAGCCACGCCAGATAAGTCGCGCAGGCGGCCGCGAAACTTTCCGCGCCGTACCCCTCCCACACCCCAGCCTGCACCGAATCCAGCACCGCGCCCAGTTCGGATACCGCCGTCGCATGCTTATCGCCCAAGGACTTCCACTCCGCGGCCGCCGACAACAATGGACCCGATCCCGTACCGGCGCTGAGCAACGCCGAATGCACCTCCGGCGGCCAAGCCGCCCAAACGGACACCACCATCACAGACCGCCCAATTCCTCTACCCCTTCAGCAGGCAGCGCCGCAGGCTCGGCGCCCGCGACGCTCGACCGACCGCGCTGCATGGCCACACCGGAATAGCTGCCGGCATTGCCGTCGTAATCGCCTGTGTCACAACAACTAATAGGTTGTCACCTACCAAGCGATCAACGCATCCACTACCGTACTAGACCGGTGCGCAGACATCAGCGGTGGGCCGAAAACACCTACCACCAAATGCAATTGATATTGCCAGTGAGCAGTCGAGACTGCCTGAACGACCAATCCTGCACCCTACTCCAGATGGTAGCCGGAGGTCCATGTCATGCTGCACTAGTGCGTTTCCGGCTTGACCATCGGTTCTTCTCAACTCTGACAGTGAGTGTCATTACGTGTGTCGCTGCACTGTGCGCGAGTTGCGACGGCGAGGCGCCCGTCGCTGGCCATACCTCAACTTCCGAGGCCGATGCCGCGCCAACAACGCTGCGGGTCTGTACCACCGGCGACTACAGGCCGCTGTCCTATCGCGACCCAGCGACCGGACAGTACACCGGCATTGACATCGACATGGCCAACGATCTCGCGGCGCAGCTGGGACGTACCGCAACATTCGTGGCGACCACGTGGCGGTCGCTGATGACAGACATGGCAGCGCCGGGCAAATGTGACCTCGCCGTCGGAGGGATCTCAAAGACACCGGCGCGCGAGCAGCTGGCCGACTTCACGCAGCCCTATCTGAGGACCGGCAAGACGCCGTTGGCCACCGCTGCCAATGCTGATCGGTTTCAATCGATCGAGCAGATCAATCGGCACGATGTGCGCGTGATCGAGAACGCCGCAGGGACCAACGAACAGTTCGCAAGGCAGAACTTCCCCAACGCCACCCTCATCATCTGGCCAGACAACACAACCGTGTTCGACCAACTCCTCGAGGGCAGGGCCGACGTCATGATCACCGATGCCATCGAGGCGGTCTACCAAGCCAAACGGAACCCTGGACTGGTTGCCGTGCACCCGGATGAGCCATTTACCACCGACCACAAGGCCTACCTGCTGCCCAAGGGAAGCCAGCTGACCGAGCGGGTAAACCAATGGCTCGCCCACGCCCTCACCGACGGCACCTTCAGCCGCTTCTACACCCAGTGGATGCGGTAGCCGACGTTGGACCTCCTATGCGTCGCCGACGCGCAGCGGTGGGCGACGGAGATGGAACCCGGTGATGTTCTGGAATGCGTGACCGGCTTGGATGAGCAGCCGCTCGGCGAACGCTTGGCCGATGAACTGGACACCAATTGGGGTTCCTCGTGGCGTGGCCCCTGCGGGCAGGCATATAGCAGGGTTGCCGCTCATGTTGAATGGGGCGGTCGGGGCCGCTAATCTGGCGGCCAGCCCCGCGTTATCTCCTAGGCCCCGCATGGTTTCCAGAGTTGGCGAAGCGAGTCCACTGCTCGGCATCAGCACGATATCCACGGTCTGGAACGCCCGACGCAGCAACCCCGTGAATTCGACTCGTTGCTGCACCAGCGCCTGGTACTCAACCGCGCTCAGCCTTCGCCCGACATCGATGAGCCTGGCCAACGTCGGCCCGTACTCGTCGGCGCGCGATGGATAGGTGTTGGCATGTGCGATCGCCGTCTCAACCGCGCGCATCGTTGCGAATGCTTCCACAATCGGACCAAGTGCGGGCAGCTTGATCTCGATCACAGGCCACCCGATACCTTCGAGCGTCCTGATGACGTCGACCATCATGGATGTGGTTTCGTCGTCGAACGAAGTCATCTGCGGCCAGTCCACGCCGACCCGGAAAGTCTGAGTCAACGGCAGGTCGGCCGAATAGTCCGGGACCGGCTCCAGCGATGAGGTGGGGTCACTGACGTCGGGTCCTGCGATGACCGCGAGCAAGGCTCCCGCATCTCGAGCCGTCCGTGCGATCGGTCCGACGTGGTCGAAACTACCGGCAAGTTCAACGATGCCGTGCCGACTGACCCGCCCCCATGTCGGTTTGATTCCGGTAACACCGCACATGCTCGTCGGAAAGCGGATCGATCCCCCGGTGTCCGATCCGATCGAGCCGAAGCACAATCCCGCCGCGGTGGCCACGCCGCAACCACTCGAGGACACACCTGCCCACGTTCCTGGATCCCAAGGGTTGACTGGTGTCGGCAGACTCGGGTGGTAGCCGATGTACGCGCCTTCCGTCATGGCCAACTTTCCGATGATCACCGCGCCGGCAGCACGCAGCCTCGCGACAACCGTGGCGTCGTACCGCGGCCGGAAGCCACCAAAGACAGTCGTACCCGCCGCGGTTGGGGCGTCGAGTGTGTAGCAAAGATCTTTCACACCGATCGGCACACCATGCAGAACTCCCTTGTAGTGACCACGAGCGATGTCGATGTCGGCGGCGCGGGCCGCCGACATCGCGGAGTCCGCCATGACGAACGCGTAGCTCTTCAGGTGCGGGTCGAGATTCTCAATGCGCCGCAGGGTCGAATCGGTGACTTCCTCTGACTTGAGTTGCCGGGTGTGAATCAGCTTGGCGACTTCGGTCAGGTCGAGTGTCGCGATCTCGGCCTCACCCAGTTGGGTTGGGATTTCGCGCCCAGCATCGGTCACTTCGAGACGGTCCTGGCTGTCGTCGGATCAGCGTGACCCCGATGTGGGTTGTGTTGTAGCACAAGTCGATTCGATTTGCGAACGTTGTGATTGGCGCAGGCGGTCATGCTAAGGCTGGAGCTCGAATCCATCGAATCTGGGCGGGCGTCGCTGACTGAAGGCCGCCACCCCTTCTCTTAGATCCGCCCCCTCGTAGGCCTCGACGCTCAATCGGATCAGGGCATCGGTGTCAGCACCGGTCAGCGCTCGGCCATGCATGTTGGCGACCACCTTCGTCGCACGCATCGTCACCGCCGATTGCCGGCAGATCTGGCCGACAAGTTGAGCTGTCGCATCCGCCAATTCGTTTGGCGCGACAACCCTTTGTACCAATCCCCAGCGCGCAGCATCTGCCACGCCGATCAGCTCTCCGCTGAACAACAGATACTTCAGGGCCGCCCGACCGATGAGGCGTGCAACAGCGTCCGCCTCTGTGAAGCCAAGGATCACCCCAAGCTTGCCCAGCGGGATACCGAAGCGCGAATCGTCGGTTGCAATGCAGACATCGCAGGCCGTGATCAGCTCGCAGCCACCGCCTACCGCAAGCCCACGGACCGCAGCGATGACCGGAACTGGAACTGCGGCCAGCGCCCTCAGGCAGGCTGCCACGCTCTCGTTGTAGTTGGTGGCGTCCGCGGCGCACATCCGAGTGTTCGGAAACTCCTTGATGTCGGCACCCGCCGCGAACGCCTTGTCGCCGGCACCGCGCAGCACGACCACCCGGAGTTGGGATTCGTCAGCGAGGTTGTCGATCAGCAACTTCAGGCGATGCCAGCTCGCGAGGTTCAGCGCGTTCTGCGCCAGCGGATGGCTCAGCGTGACGACCGCGACACCACGATGGCGTTCCAGCGCAACGCGATCGATGACCGCTTCGGCGGGCGGTTGGCCGCGTAGCAATTCACATATCTCACGTTCGAGATCCCCGACACCCGAACTGACAGCTTCATCCATCCTCGCCATGCGCGCACCTCGTGTCGTCGCCCCGCCGGGATGACTGCATCCTACAGCGCCCGCCTGTGACAAGCTGTGAGCCCGAGTGACGCTTGGTTTCAGTCACCCACTGCGGGTCGAGGGGCGCACGCGGCTGACGCGCAATCCTTGGGGTGGTCGATGATTGCTGGATGCACGATCTGCGCGTGGTCGAGATGAGCTGCATGCCGCTGTCGACGGCAGCTGAATACTGACCAGTGCGCGGCAAGGTGAGTTCTAGTCAACGTCGCAACACTGACGGACCACTGGAGGCTAGCAGGGCAGCGAATAGATCAGCGGGGCAACGGTCTTGGAGGACCATCCGGGGACGGTTGTTGAGTTCGTCCTCAACTGCCATCAGGTGCTCCGGTGGATGGTTGATGAGGGAGACGCCCTTGGGGAAGTAGTCACGCAGCAGTCCGTTGGTGTTTTCGTTGCTGCCGCGTTGCCAGGGTGATCTGTGATGTCGCGCGACATCGCTGACAGTTTTCGTCAGGACATCGCTGACGTTAGCGTCGTCGGCCGGGTGGGATGCCGGTGGGTTGGTAGCGGCGGGTGGTGTCGATGGTTAGCCGGCGTAGGAGGCCTTGTTGGCCATAGATGGCCAGGTTGAAGTCACGGGCAACGACGAGAACGTGTTGACCGGCTAGGCGACTATCGATGCCGACGGCGTAGTCGCTCCAGCCGATGTGGCCGGCTTTGTGGACGCGGTGCACGCTGGCACGTACTGGTCCTGCGATGACTAGACCAGGAGTGGCCGGTGGGCTTGATTGCCAGCGTTCGGCGGGAGTTTGACCGTGGAGGGCTTTGTGGTCGGGCGTGGTTATAGTGCGCACGCCACCGGTCGAGTTGGTGTTGTAGTTCTTCTAGTGATCGCGCCGGTGGCTGCAGGCGCAGCCAGGTCTTGGTGGTCTGGTGGGAGCGTTCGAGTTTCCCGCATGTTTGCGGATGGCTAGGTCGCGAGCAGATCTGCTTGATTCCTGCTGAACGCAGCATGCGTTCGAAATCAGCTGCCCCGTTTCGTGCCAGGCGGCCGGTGAAGCAGCTGCCATTGTCGTTCATGACATGGGCGGGCAGGCCCCATTCCTGCACGGCGCTGGTGAAGGCCTCCCAGGTGACTTTGGCTGTTGGGCCGGTATCGACGCGGGCTGCGACTAGGGCGCGGGAGTGATCGTCGAGGATGTCCATGATCCATACCGTTTGCCCATCGGCCAGCGCCCAGGTCGTGGCGTCGATCTGCGACGCGTCGTTGGGCCGGGGCCATTCGAAACGTCGCCACGCAGCATGGGGGCGTTTGCGTGGTTGCGGTGTCACCATTCCGCGGCGCACCAAGACACGATGAATGGTGGCAACCGATGGAACGATCTCACCGCGGCGCGCTAGATGGTAGGCAATGGCCTGAGCGCCGCAGTCGACGCGAAGTTCCTTGCGCAGCCGAATGATTGCGTCCTCAGTCTCAGCAGGAATCCGCTGTGGAGAGGAGTGTGGACGCCGAGAGCGCTCCACCAGCCCGGTGGGGCCTTCCGCCTCGAACCGCCGCCGATACTCGTAGAGGGTCTGACGTGAAATCCCTAGTTCCCGGCACAACGCCGTTACCTTCATCGGCACACCACTAGAGAACACCGCCAGCAGCTTTGGTTCCATCGAGACCACCTTCTGCGCCATGCTCCACAGCATCAAGCGCCCGCTAGGTGTCAGCGATGTCTCGCAACAAAAACCGTCAGCGATCACAAGATAGACAACAGTTGCCAGGGTGATCGGGAGTCGCAGAAGTAGACGGGAGCGCCGAGTTTGTCGGTGGTGGCGAGGTGTCGCGCCATCTCGGTGCCCTGGTCCCAGGTGATTGATCGCATCAGCGCCAATGGCAGATCCTGCATGCGGGCTACCGGGGCGGCGTGCAGGGAGTCGGAGTCCGCGCGGGGCAAATGCACCAGCCGCAGCATCCGAGTCTGACGTTCGACCAAAGTGCCGATTGCCGAGAGGTGGTTGTTGCCGATGATGAGGTCGCCCTCCCAGTGACCGGCTTGCGACCGGTCGATTGGCGGGAAGGGCCGGTCGTGGATGGTCAACATCGGCTGCTGGAACCGCGGACGCCGGCGCTGCTGGAACCGCGGACGCCGGCGCTGCTGGCACTGGTGGGCTCGGCGGCGATCCCGACCGGTTCGCAGTGGCGAACGTCGATGTGGGGCTAACCGCGAGGGTCGCAGGAAGCGCGAATTCGGTTGGTACACAGCCTGATAAATACTCTCATGGCATAACCGCATCGATGGATCATCAGAAAAACGCAGGCGCAGATGACGGCTGATCTGCTGGGGGCTCCACCGCTGACCAAGCAGCTCGGTGATCACACCGCTGAGATGATCGTTGGTGTCGACACGACGTCGGTGATGACGTGCTCGTCGAGCAGTGGCGAGCCGATGGGCGTCGAAGGGCTGATAGCCGCGGCCAGCCCGAGCGTTGCGCCGTAGCTCCCGCGAAATCGTCGACGGTGATCGACCAAGCCGGTCGGCGATCGTCCGAATGCTCAGCCCTAAGCGACGCAGATCGGCTATCTCGATACGCTCGTCCTGGGACAGGAAACGTGTGCTGATTTGGCGGACGGCTAGTCGATCCAGGGGTGGGATGAACCCGACCTCGACGCCGTTGCGGTAGGTCTTGTAGCCGCGCGTCCAGTTCGTCGCCGCCGACCGGGACACACCGACTTCGCGGGCCGCGGCGCGCACACTCCACCCGCGAACCCGCAACTCCATGAACCGCTCACGTTTGGCCGACAGCGGGCGACGCCCCGGCCTCTTCTTCACCCGACGCGACGATGCCAACACAGCCTCCAGAATCTAGAGAAGTGTTGCGACCACGCCTAGAAACCACCCAACTGAAAATTGACCAGCTTCCTGGAGAGTCTTGGCTATGGGCCAAGGAGGAAGCGGGTGTTGGGCGTGGAGGACTGGGCAGAGATTCGGCGGTCAACTTGCCGGAGAAGCCGGTGGCGCCGTTACGACATTGTCGAACTCGTGCCCCAGCTGGGCTCATCGGGACGCCGCGAAATCCTTGGTGAAGCAGTACAGCCGGTACGACAGCTCCCCGCCTTCCAGGTAGCGGGACAGCTGCGCGCCTACCGCGCGGTCCGCGAAACGCAGGAAGGCTGGCAGATGGCGATCGACCAGCACCCGTGACGTGTGTGAATTCTTCTCGATACCGCGCACCACCTCGACATTGATTTCCCGCTGCGAGAGTTGCCGCAGCGGGCTGTCGGCCAGGTCAGCCTCCCATCCGGCGATCTCATTGCTGGGGCGCACATCGGTGTACAGGAAGTATCCTCCCGGGCGCAGGACGCGCACTACCTCGGCGAGGAAACGAGGAAAGTACGGGTAGCAGTGCGAGGCTTCGACGTTGAGTACCACGTCGAAGGATTCGTCCTCGAAGGGCAGGTTTTCGGCGTCGCCCCGCACAAAATCCAAACCAGGCAGGTTGTGTCGTTTCTGACACAACTTGATGCCGGCCCGGTTCAAGTCCAACCCCGTGTAGGAGGCCGGGTGCAGGGTGCGCGTGAGATAGGAGGCTCCGCCGCCGTGGCCGCAACTGACCTCCAGCACCCGCTTGCCGCTCAGATCCACCTGGGTCGCCGTGCGGTGATACATGTTGATGTGAGCTCGGTTGGGCTCGTCGGATGCCTCCAGCGTCAGGGCCATCGGCGGATCTTCCTCATAGGCCCAGTTGAGGAACGCAATTTTGTCGGCACCGAGCCCGCGTGTCATCAGCGGGTACCAGTACCGCCAAACTCTCTTGTAGATCGAGGTGCTCCCCACGCGGGCGAGGAGGCGGTGGGCGGGACTGAAGGCCATGGGCAGAGAGTATGGCAGACACCAGACATGAAACTGAGATTCACCCCGTGCGGTGAACATCGAGATAGCGGGATCATGGGTTCAGCTGGAAGGATGTCGTCGTGTCCCGTATCCACCGGTCTTTTACTACTGAGTACAAGGTTTGAGGCTGCCCATCGGGTGATCGACTCCGGTCGCTCGATAGCTGAGGTGACCCGTGAGCTCGCTCTCAACGAAGCCTTTGCTGGGCCGTTGGGTCGGCGAGGAGCGTCGCCGTATGCAGGCGGCAGCGGCGCGCAACGATAGGAGCCGCTAGCAGCCACCGAGCGCGCCGAGTGGCGCGGTTGCGCAGACAGGTGGCCGAGCAGGAAAAGGACATCGCGTTCCTAATTTGAGAGGCTCTACTGCCATGAATGTGGGTCGGGTGGGGTGTGCTATGTCTCGGGTGGCGTAGCGGTCTGGGCGTCCGGGTAGCCCATAGGTTCGAAAGCTCCTACACCTCGTACTGTGATGTCTCAAGACATCGGAATAGGTCCGAACCTGCGTTAGGGTCGGGCCTTCTTCCGTTTGGGGCCTTTGGGGGCACCGGTGGGTTGGTAGTCCTTGGTGGGGTCCAGTGTTAGCTCGCGCAGCAGCTCGCCGGTGGCGGCGTTGATGATGCGGACGTGTAGGTCCTGGACGAGGATCAGCACGCGGGTGCCGGTGTAGGTTCGCCCCACGCCGAGGTGGTGCAGCCGGCCGGCGACGCGCAAGGTGATGCCGCCGGCTTGGTCGATGCGGTCGGTGCGGACCCGGTTGTGGGTGTCGGTGCGGGTTGCTGGATCGGCTTTGGGTCGGGCGGTGTAGGCGGTGGCGGGGGTGGTCCGATGGGGTAGGGAGCGGTGGGGGCGGCGATGGTTGTAGACCTCGACGAAGGCGTCGAGCTGGGGCTGCAGGTCGGCGATGGTGTCGGCTTTGGGTTGTTTGGTCAGGAACCGTTTGAGGGTTTGGTGGAAGCGTTCCACCTTGCCGCAGGTGGTGGGGTGGTTGGGGGTGGAGTTGATTTGGGTGATTCCGAGGCGGCGGAGTTCATTTTCTAAGCCGTTGCGTCCGCCTTTGCCGCCGGAGAGGCGGGTGGTGAAGACCATGCCGTTGTCGGTCAATGTGGAGGCCGGGATGCCGTGGGCGGCACAGGCTTTGCGGAACTCGGAGAGCACGATGGGGCCGGTGACGCGGCGGTGGGCGGTCACCGACAGGGCGTAGCGGGCGTGGTCATCGAGCCAGTTGAGGATCTCCACGTGGGTGCGATCGGCCAGCCACCAGTGGGTGAAGTCGGCCTGCCAGCGTTCGTTGGGCTGCTCGGCGGCAAACCGGATGTAGGAGGACTTGGGCCGCCGTTGTGGTGTGGGGGTGATCAGCCCGGCTGCGCGCAGATGCCGGTGGATGCTGGGCACCGACACGATCAGTCCGTGATGATGTTGCAGGTGCCAGGCGATGGTGTGCGGGCCATGGTCGAGCCCTTTGCTGGACAGGTCCTGGCGGAGTTTGATGATCAGGTCGATGGTCTGCTGGGGCAGCCGGGCCGGGCTGGTATGCGGCCGGCGCGAGCGGGGTTGGAAGGCGGCCTCGCCCTCCTGCTGGTAGCGGGACACCAGACGCGAGATCCAGCCCTGCGAAACCCCGTATTCGCGGGCCACCTCCGATTGGCTGCGGCCCTCGACGATGACAGCGGTGATGACTAAGCGAGCCTTCGACACCAGCTGACGCTGGGCCGCTCAACCTATTCCGATGTCTTGCGACACGCTATTCGTATGTCTTGAAACCAGACACTCCTACACCTCGTACCAAGGAGGGTGCCCGTACGCGCGACCACCTTACTCAACCGTGTCCTGGGCCTGCCGAAGACCACGGTCCGCGGCGTCGACTTCGTCGAGGAGGCAACGGTGTGGGTGCGCCCGCAACAGCGGGTGATGTCTTGTCCGCATTGCGGTTTCCGTACCCGGCACCGCTACGACACACGGGTAGTGGATTCGGCGTGGCGGCACCTGGAACTGGGTGGGCGGGTAGGTGTGCTCAAGCTGCAGCGACGCCGGTTGCGCTGCCCCGAGCAATCAGATCCGGCTACGCCGGATCGCTTCGCCCTGCATGGTCACCATCGATTCACGTACCAGCCACTTTTTTTCGTGACGACACAGTCATGGCGACGGTTCTATCGGATTCATGCTTAGCATGTGATCTAGAACCCGGCCGATCGCAGCCATTGGCTCGGGTAGATCCATGCTGGCATGTTCGCCTTCAATGTAGTGTGCAGAAACAGTGCCCTTCAAGTGCGGTGCCCATTCCGCCAGATATTGCTCCCTCGACCACTGCTCGCCGATCGTGGGTATTAACAATACAGCACGACCTTCATAAATTGGCGATACAAAATCGTTCAATATTTCAATTGTATTTCTTGTCATCGCGGCAACGGTTTCCGCGAATGATTCATATTCGGGGCTATTGATCGAAATATTTTCATCACGCTCTTTGGTCCAGGCCTTCAGTGCACTGTGAAAATCACTTTCAGAGGCGACCTCAGGTAGCGCTACCCGGGTATTCTCACTTGCCGGAGCACAGGCGATCAGTGCCAACAGTGCGACTTCATGTCCGCGGTTCTCCAGCTCTGCCGCTATTGCGTGGGCCACGACCCCCCCAAAGGACCAACCCAATAGGAAGAACGGACCCTCTTTCTGGATATCTAATATTCGCTCAAGATAGTAATTCACCATGGTGCGCACTGATGCGATGAACGGTGCCGTGTGATAGAAATTCCATGCCTGAAGTCCGTAGATCGGCCGGTCATGGACATGATCGAGGAGCCCACGATAAGGCCAACTCAGTCCGAGTGCCGGAGAGGGGCACCATATTGGCGGTTTAGTTCCGCTTAGACGAATGGGTAATACCATCGCAAAGGGGTCCACAGATTCGGATTCGCATCCTTGGGAGAGCCATTCAGCTAGCTCAGCGACGGTAGGAGCGTTAAACACCGCCCGGATAGGGACCTCAACGTCTAACTCGGCGCGGATCCGCGCCACCAACCGCGTCACCGACAGTGAATGTCCACCCAGATCGAAGAACTTGTCATCAATGCCGACCTGAGCGACCCCCAAGACCTCAGCGAACAACTTCGCCAACACCGCTTCACGCTCATCACGGGGCCCCCGATAGGTCGTGGTGCCGCTGAACTGCGGGGCCGGCAACCCCCGCCGATCCAGTTTCCCGTTCGCGGTCAACGGCAACCCCTCCACCACCATGACCACCGCCGGCACCATGTACTCGGGCAACCGCTCCCCCACCCACCGACGCACCTCCACAGCCAACTCGATCGCCGAGGGGTCATTGACGTAACCGGCTAAAGACCCGATCGGCGCGCCGGGCAGATACAGATCCGACAGTGCTGAGGATGGTTGAGCATCCAGTGAATCGGTGAGCAACAGGTCCATCAGGCCAGGGGTCGAAGACCAGGTGATGGCCACGGTGTATCCGGTTTCCTGCCCAAGCTGGTGGACCTGGTGTGGTAACACCGCATCAGGTCCGGATGGCTCGGCGGGTATCTGGCTGACCGGTACCCGGTCGCCGGCCTCGGCCAGCGCCTGCGCCATCGCCACATCCGGCCAAACCGCCCCATGGGGTATCCCGGTGACCCGCAACCCCGCCGGACGCTGCTCGCGCAGATACTCACCCACCACGGTCAGGCTTTCGAATCGCTGCCACGGCTGGATCGGTAGGTCGGCCAAAGACCGAACCGGTACCGGCCCTTTACGCAGCACCACCTCATAGCGGTAACAGCTGAGCTCGTTGACCGCCCGCATCTGCTTAAGCTGTACCTCCACGGCGGCGATGTCAGGCAGGTACTGCGGCAAGGCGGTAAAGAATTCCGGCGCCAACAACAGTTCTTGCTCAGCAAGCATTTCCCTGCGCACCCGCTCACGCATGACCGCGGCAGCGTCCTTGGCCCCGGCGGTGTCGGTGCACAGCACCTTGGTGGTAAACGCCGTCAACAACGCCAGATTGCGCACATCGCCGATAAACAACGCCCCGCCCGGCGCCAGCAGCCGCATCGCCACGGCCAGCACATCAAGCAGATACCCCGCGCTGGGGAAGTACTGGATCACCGAGTTAAGCACCACCACATCGAAATGACCCGCCGGCAACCCCTCGGCCCTATCCGCCGGCTGCACGTGTAACCGCACCCGATCACCCCATGGCTGCGATGCCACCGCCGCCCGCAGCATCTGAATCGTTGGCGCAGAAAAGTCGGTACCCCAATACTCGACACAGTCGGGGGCAAGCTGGGTAAGCAACAACCCCGTACCCACTCCGATCTCCAAAACCCGCGCTGGACTCAACCCCTGAATCCGCTCCACAGCGGCCGCGCGCCATTCACGCATCTGTTCCAGCGGGATCGGCGCCCCGGTATAACTGCTGTTCCAGCTCCGGAAATCCTCCCCCAACACCTCCGACACCTCCGACGTTAACCCCGAATACACGCCGCCCCACACCTGTCCCCACTGCCCCACCAGCCCGGCTTCTTGCGGTGCCTCGCGCGCCAGCGTCGCCTCCCGATCGGGCACGACATAGCCCACCAACTGCTTCTCGCTGACGTCGTCGAGACCACTCGCGATGGTGTGGGTGCTGACTACTGCCTGGGCCACCCGCGGATGAGCCGCTAGCACAGCTTCGATTTCACCTGGTTCAATCCGGAACCCGCGGATCTTGACCTGGTCATCGGCGCGGCCCACAAACTCCAACTGCCCCGCCGCCGTCCAACGCACCAAATCCCCGCTGCGATACATCCGTGATCCAGCCGGCCCGAACGGACACGCCACAAACCGCTGCGCCGTCAACCCCGCCCGACCCCGATACCCCCGCGCTAGCTGCGCACCGGCGATATACGCTTCACCAGCCACCCCCACCGGCACCGGACACAACCCCGCATCCAATACAAACACCTGACAGTTCCACTGCGGAGTACCGATCGGCACATTGTCAACATCAGAGGGGCCGGTCCTCCAGGTGGTGGTTGTCACCGCCTCGGTTGGCCCGTAGGCATTGTGCAGTGCTGCATCGCATACGGTGGTGAATGCTTGTGCTGTTGTTGGTGGTAGCGCTTCGCCGATCACGAACACATCGCGCAGTGATGCCAACGCATCGTGGGGTGCTGAGGCGCAAAACACTGACAGCATTGATGGCACGAAGTCGGTCAGCGTGACCCCGCGCGAATGTATCGTTTTTGCTAAATATTGAGGGTTCCCCTGCTCATTCGGGGCGGCCAGCATGATTTGGGCACCCGAGATCAGTGGCACAAAATAACCCCACAGCGACACGTCGAACGTCGCGGCTGTTTTCTGCAGATACACATCGTTGGGTCCGACTGCGTACTGGGTACGCATCCACAGCACGTGATTGACGATCGCGGCGTGGCTCACAGCCACACCCTTGGGCTGGCCCGTGGAGCCCGACGTGAACATCACATAAGCGATATTGTCCGGACACAATGGCCTCACACGATCGACATCGGTGATCGGATCGGCCGAAAACCCGGAAACATCAACATGATCGACGTCAACAACACGCACACCGGCCGCCTCGTCAAAACCATCACCGGAGGTGGTCAGCACACACACCGGATCAGCAGTCTTCATCACATACCCGTTGCGTTGGCTGGGATGGTTCGGGTCGATCGGCACAAACGCCGCACCGGCCTGCACGACCGCATACATCCCCACCACCAACTCAATGCTGCGAGACATCGCCAACCCCACCACTGACTCCGGTCCCACACCGGCAGCGATAAGGAACCTGGCCAAACGGTTAACCCGCGCGGCGAACTCCCGGTAGGTCAGCGTCTGGTGGTCGTCTTGGACCGCGGGCGACTCGGGGGTGCGAGCAACCTGGGCGGCAAACAGCTCCGGAATGGTGGTTTCGGGTACTGGTGTGGCGGTGTCATTGCGTTCAACGAGTAGTTGTTGGCGTTCGGCGGGGTCGATGATCTCGATCAGATCGATCCGTTGTTGGGGGTCGGTAGTGACTATGTCGAGGATGTGGAGGTAGTAGGTGGCGAACTTTTCGATGGTGTCGCGGTCGAATAGGTCGGTGGCGTATTCGATGGTCCCGGTTAGTGGTTGGGGATCCGCGGTGGTTGAGGGCGTATCGATCAGGTCGATGAATAGGTCGAATTTGGCGGTGTGGGTGGGTGCGGACAGTATTTCGATGTCCAGCCCGGGGAACTCGATGGCGGGAAGGGGGTTGTTTTGCAACGCCAACGACACCTGGAACAGGGGGTTGTGCGCGGTGGAACGGATCGGGTTGAGTAGTTCCACCAGCCGCTCAAACGGGGCGTCTTGGTTCTCGTAGGCGGCCAACGCTTTAGCGCGGACCTGCTCAAGCAACTCACCAAAACACGGATTACCCGAGGTGTCGACCCGCAACACCCAGGTGTTGACGAAAAACCCGATCAGATCACTTAACGTGTCATCGGTGCGTCCGGCGATCGGCCCCCCGATCGTCAAGTCATCACCGGCGCCGAGTTTATGCAGCAACACCATCAACCCGGCCTGCAACACCATCGACGGGGTCGTGCCGGTCTGGCGGGCGTGCGCCTCGATACGTGCCCGCAGTTCTGCGTCGATGCTCAACCCCAGCTGTGCGCCGCGGAATGATTGCTGTGGGGGGCGGGGCCGATCCAACGGCAACACAATGTGTTCAGGCACCCCATCCAGCTCGGCCCGCCAATAGTCGAATTGTTGCGATAAGACGCTGTCGGGATCGTCCTCGCTGCCCAGGACTTCGTGTTGCCACAGGGTGTAATCGGCGTACTGCACCGCCAGCGGCGCCCAACCCGGGGCCTGCCCGGCAAGCCGCGCCGCATAGGCGGTGGCCACATCCCGGGCTAACGGCACCAACGAGGCCCCATCGGCGGCGATGTGAT
Source organism: Mycobacterium decipiens (assembly GCF_963853665.1). Lineage (NCBI taxonomy): Bacteria > Bacillati > Actinomycetota > Actinomycetes > Mycobacteriales > Mycobacteriaceae > Mycobacterium > Mycobacterium decipiens. Next base: position 923,853 of record NZ_OY970459.1, on the reverse strand, counting down.
GAACCACCACCACCAAAACCTGCTCAGTGGCCGACACCGCCAACAGGTGCGCCCGGATCGGGATCTGGGTGGCCAAATCAAACCGATACCCCACAGCCTCGACCACCGCCGCAGCCAACCCCTCAACGGCCACCTCGGTCACCAGCACCGGTGTGTCTATCTCCTCGACAGCCAGGATCTGTTGGTGCGGGACACCGTCGGTCTCACCAAACAGGGTGCGCAGACTCTCATGGCGGCCGATCACGTCAACAATCGCCGCGCGCAATGCCGCGTGATCCACCGCGCCGGTCAACCGCAGCGCCAACGGAATGTTGTAGGTCGCCGACGGACCCTCGTATTTGTGGAGGAACCACAACCGGGCCTGGGCGTAGGACAACGGCAACCGCGCCGGACGCGGCCGCGGCGTCAACGCCGCCCGCACCCGCTGGCCGGCATGCACCGAAAGCCATTGGGCTAACTCAGCAACGGTAGGAGCATCAAACACCGCCCGGATAGGGACCTCAACGTCTAACTCGGCGCGGATCCGGGCCACCAACCGCGTCACCGACAGTGAATGTCCACCCAGATCGAAGAACTTGTCATCAATGCCGACCTGAGCGACCCCCAAGACCTCAGCGAACAACTTCGCCAACACCGCTTCACGCTCATCACGCGGCCCCCGATAGGTCGTGGTGCCGCTGAACTGCGGGGCCGGCAACCCCCGCCGATCCAGTTTCCCGTTCGCGGTCAACGGCAACGCCGGTATCACCATGACCACCGCCGGCACCATGTACTCGGGCAACCGCTCCCCCACCCACCGACGCACCTCCACAGCCAACTCGATCGCCGAGGGGTCATTGACGTAACCGGCTAAAGACCCGATCGGCGCGCCGGGCAGATACAGATCCGACAGTGCTGAGGATGGTTGAGCATCCAGTGAATCGGTGAGCAACAGGTCCATCAGGCCAGGGGTCGAAGACCAGGTGATGGCCACGGTGTATCCGGTTTCCTGCCCAAGCTGGTGGACCTGGTGTGGTAACACCGCATCAGGTCCGGATGGCTCGGCGGGTATCTGGCTGACCGGTACCCGGTCGCCGGCCTCGGCCAGCGCCTGCGCCATCGCCACATCCGGCCAAACCGCCCCATGGGGTATCCCGGTGACCCGCAACCCCGCCGGACGCTGCTCGCGCAGATACTCACCCACCACGGTCAGGCTTTCGAATCGCTGCCACGGCTGGATCGGTAGGTCGGCCAAAGACCGAACCGGTACCGGCCCTTTACGCAGCACCACCTCATAGCGGTAACAGCTGAGCTCGTTGACCGCCCGCATCTGCTTAAGCTGTACCTCCACGGCGGCGATGTCAGGCAGGTACTGCGGCAAGGCGGTAAAGAATTCCGGCGCCAACAACAGTTCTTGCTCAGCAAGCATTTCCCTGCGCACCCGCTCACGCATGACCGCGGCAGCGTCCTTGGCCCCGGCGGTGTCGGTGCACAGCACCTTGGTGGTAAACGCCGTCAACAACGCCAGATTGCGCACATCGCCGATAAACAACGCCCCGCCCGGCGCCAGCAGCCGCATCGCCACGGCCAGCACATCAAGCAGATACCCCGCGCTGGGGAAGTACTGGATCACCGAGTTAAGCACCACCACATCGAAATGACCCGCCGGCAACCCCTCGGCCCTATCCGCCGGCTGCACGTGTAACCGCACCCGATCACCCCATGGCTGCGATGCCACCGCCGCCCGCAGCATCTGAATCGTTGGCGCAGAAAAGTCGGTACCCCAATACTCGACACAGTCGGGGGCAAGCTGGGTAAGCAACAACCCCGTACCCACTCCGATCTCCAAAACCCGCGCTGGACTCAACCCCTGAATCCGCTCCACAGCGGCCGCGCGCCATTCACGCATCTGTTCCAGCGGGATCGGCGCCCCGGTATAACTGCTGTTCCAGCCCCGGAAATCCTCCCCCAACACCTCCGACACCTGCGACGTTAACCCCGAATACACGCCGTCATACACCCGCTCCCACTGCCCCACCAGCCCGGCTTCTCGCGCCGCATCACGCGCCAGCATCGCCTCCCGATCGGGCACGACATAGCCCACCAACTGCTTCTCGCTGATGCCCCCATCGGTATCGGTGGTGGTGGTATGGGCGCTGACTACTGCCTGGGCCACCCGCGGATGAGCCGCTAGCACAGCTTCGATTTCACCTGGTTCAATCCGGAACCCGCGGATCTTGACCTGGTCATCGGCGCGGCCCACAAACTCCAACTGCCCCGCCGCCGTCCAACGCACCAAATCCCCGCTGCGATACATCCGTGACCCAGCCGGCCCGAACGGACACGCCACAAACCGCTGCGCCGTCAACCCCGCCCGACCCCGATACCCCCGCGCTACCTGCGCACCGGCGACATACAACTCACCAGCCACCCCCACCGGCACCGGACACAACCCCGCATCCAACACAAACACCCCCACAGTGCCCAACGGGCCACCAATCGGGGATACGCCGCTTTCGGCGTCTTCGCTGGTTAGCTCCAGATACGTGGTATGCACGGTAGTTTCGGTGATGCCGTACATGTTGATCAAGGCCGGTGCGTGGTCACCCTGATCGGGATACCAACCCCGTAGCCGAGATGGGTCTAGCGCCTCCCCACCGAAAACCACCATCCGCAATGCGGAATTCTCCGCGCCAGCCGGGTATTCGCGCTCCGCGCGTATCAATTCATAAAATGCCGACGGCGTCTGACTGAGCACCGTGATCCGCTTATCGACCACTAGTTGCCACAGTGCTCGCGGTGCTCGCACCACATCCCACGGCACCGCCACAGCTTGGGCTCCGTGCAGCAGCGCTCCCCACAACTCCCACACAGCGAAATCGAACGCCGGCGAATGACACCACGCCCACACATCGGTATCGGTCAAACCACACCAGCGTTGGAACCCGGCAAACAATGCCACCACGTTGCGATGGGTGATAGCGACGGGCTTAGGGGCCCCGGTGGATCCGGAGGTGTACATGATGTAGGCCAGGTTCTCCGGCCGTGGCCGCGGGCTGTCCTGGTAGCAGTCAGCGGGAGTGGCCTCGATCCCGCCGTGGCCGACCTCGGTGGTGTCAAGGATCAGTAGAGGGATACCCGTATCGGGCAATGTTGGGGCGGTGGGGGTGTCGGTGATCAGTATTTGGGGAGCGGCGTCGGTGAGGATGTAGGCGCTGCGCTCGCTGGGATAGTTCGGGTCGATCGGCAGGTAAGCAGCACCGGTTTTGGCGATCGCCAGCAACGCAACCACCAGCCGAGCCGACCGGGGCAAGGCCACCGCGACAATGGCTTCCGGACCTGCCCCATGAGCCCTCAAACCGCGGGCCAAATCGGTTGCCCGAATATCGAGTTCGCGGTAGGTCAGCGTCTCCTGATCGTCTTGGACCGCGGGCGACTCGGGAATGCGAGCAACCTGGGCGGCAAACAGCTCCGGAATGGTGGTTTCGGGTATCGCGGTAGCGGTGTCATTGCACTCGACCAGCAGCCGTTGACGTTCGACAGGGTCGATGATCTCGATCAGATCGACCCGCTGTTGGGGGTCGGTAGTGACTATGTCGAGGATGTGGAGGTAGTAGGTGGCGAACTTTTCGATGGTGTCGCGGTCGAATAGGTCGGTGGCGTATTCGATGGTCCCGGTTAGTGGTTGGGGATCCGCGGTGGTTGAGGGCGTATCGATCAGGTTGATGAATAGGTCGAATCTGGCGGTGTGGGTGGGTGCGGGCAGTATTTCGATGTCCAGCCCGGGGAACTCGATGGCGGGAAGGGGGTTGTTTTGCAACGCCAACGACACCTGGAACAGGGGGTGGTGCGCGGTGGAACGGATCGGGTTGAGTCGTTCCACCAGCCGCTCAAACGGGGCGTCTTGGTTCTCGTAGGCGGCCAACGCTTTAGCGCGGACCTGCTCAAGCAACTCACCAAAACACGGATTACCCGAGGTGTCGACCCGCAACACCCAGGTGTTGACGAAAAACCCGATCAGATCACTTAACGTGTCATCGGTGCGTCCGGCGATCGGCCCCCCGATCGTCAAGTCATCACCGGCGCCGAGTTTATGCAGCAACACCATCAACCCGGCCTGCAACACCATCGACGTGGTAGCCCCGGTCTGGCGGGCGTGCGCCTCGATACGTGCCCGCAGTTCTGCGTCGATGCTCAACCCCAGCTGTGCGCCGCGGAATGATTGCTGTGGGGGGCGGGGCCGATCCAACGGCAACACAATGTGTTCAGGCACCCCATCCAGCTCGGCCCGCCAATAGTCGAATTGTTGCGATAAGACGCTGTCGGGATCGTCCTCGCTGCCCAGGACTTCGTGTTGCCACAGGGTGTAATCGGCGTACTGCACCGCCAGCGGCGCCCAACCCGGGGCCTGCCCGGCAAGCCGCGCCGCATAGGCGGTGGCCACATCCCGGGCTAACGGCACCAACGAGGCCCCATCGGCGGCGATGTGATGAACCACCACCACCAAAACCTGCTCAGTGGCCGACACCGCCAACAGGTGCGCCCGGATCGGGATCTGGGTGGCCAAATCAAACCGATACCCCACAGCCTCGACCACCGCCGCAGCCAACCCCTCAACGGCCACCTCGGTCACCAGCACCGGTGTGTCTATCTCCTCGACAGCCAGGATCTGTTGGTGCGGGACACCGTCGGTCTCACCAAACAGGGTGCGCAGACTCTCATGGCGGCCGATCACGTCAACAATCGCCGCGCGCAATGCCGCGTGATCCACCGCGCCGGTCAACCGCAGCGCCAACGGAATGTTGTAGGTCGCCGACGGACCCTCGTATTTGTGGAGGAACCACAACCGGGCCTGGGCGTAGGACAACGGCAACCGCGCCGGACGCGGCCGCGGCGTCAACGCCGCCCGCACCCGCTGGCCGGCATGCACCGAAAGCCATTGGGCTAACTCAGCAACGGTAGGAGCATCAAACACCGCCCGGATAGGGACCTCAACGTCTAACTCGGCGCGGATCCGGGCCACCAACCGCGTCACCGACAGTGAATGTCCACCCAGATCGAAGAACTTGTCATCAATGCCGACCTGAGCGACCCCCAAGACCTCAGCGAACAACTTCGCCAACACCGCTTCACGCTCATCACGCGGCCCCCGATAGGTCGTGGTGCCGCTGAACTGCGGGGCCGGCAACCCCCGCCGATCCAGTTTCCCGTTCGCGGTCAACGGCAACCCCTCCACCACCATGACCACCGCCGGCACCATGTACTCGGGCAACCGCTCCCCCACCCACCGACGCACCTCCACAGCCAACTCGGCATGTTCATCGGCTGCGCCGGCAGCTATCTGGATGCGGGCGTCGGTTGCTGGCTCGGGCACGATATAGCCCACCAACTGCTTCTCGCTGATGCCCCCATCGGTATCGGTGGTGGTGGTATGGGCGCTGACTACTGCCTGGGCCACCCGCGGATGAGCCGCTAGCACAGCTTCGATTTCACCTGGTTCAATCCGGAACCCGCGGATCTTGACCTGGTCATCGGCGCGGCCCACAAACTCCAACTGCCCCGCCGCCGTCCAACGCACCAAATCCCCGCTGCGATACATCCGTGACCCAGCCGGCCCGAACGGACACGCCACAAACCGCTGCGCCGTCAACCCCGCCCGACCCCGATACCCCCGCGCTACCTGCGCACCGGCGACATACAACTCACCAGCCACCCCCACCGGCACCGGACACAACCCCGCATCCAACACAAACACCCCCACAGTGCCCAACGGGCCACCAATCGGGGATACGCCGCTTTCGGCGTCTTCGCTGGTTAGCTCCAGATACGTGGTATGCACGGTAGTTTCGGTGATGCCGTACATGTTGATCAAGGCCGGTGCGTGGTCACCCTGATCGGGATACCAACCCCGTAGCCGAGATGGGTCTAGCGCCTCCCCACCGAAAACCACCATCCGCAATGCGGAATTCTCCGCGCCAGCCGGGTATTCGCGCTCCGCGCGTATCAATTCATAAAATGCCGACGGCGTCTGACTGAGCACCGTGATCCGCTTATCGACCACTAGTTGCCACAGTGCTCGCGGTGCTCGCACCACATCCCACGGCACCGCCACAGCTTGGGCTCCGTGCAGCAGCGCTCCCCACAACTCCCACGCCGAGACATCGAACGCCGGCGAATGACACCACGCCCACACATCGGTATCGGTCAAACCACACCAGCGTTGGAACCCGGTAAACAATGCCACCACGTTGCGATGGGTGATAGCGACGGGCTTAGGGGCCCCGGTGGATCCGGAGGTGTACATGATGTAGGCCAGGTTCTCCGGCCGTGGCCGCGGGCTGTCCTGGTAGCAGTCAGCGGGAGTGGCCTCGATCCCGCCGTGGCCGACCTCGGTGGTGTCAAGGATCAGTAGAGGGATACCCGTATCGGGCAATGTTGGGGCGGTGGGGGTGTCGGTGATCAGTATTTGGGGAGCGGCGTCGGTGAGGATGTAGGCGCTGCGCTCGCTGGGATAGTTCGGGTCGATCGGCAGGTAAGCAGCACCGGTTTTGGCGATCGCCAGCAACGCAACCACCAGCCGAGCCGACCGGGGCAAGGCCACCGCGACAATGGCTTCCGGACCTGCCCCATGAGCCCTCAAACCGCGGGCCAAATCGGTTGCCCGAATATCGAGTTCGCGGTAGGTCAGCGTCTCCTGGTCGTCTTGGACCGCGGGCGACTCGGGAATGCGAGCAACCTGGGCGGCAAACAGCTCCGGAATGGTGGTTTCGGGTACTGGTGTGGCGGTGTCATTGCGTTCAACGAGTAGTTGTTGGCGTTCGGCGGGGTCGATGATCTCGATCAGATCGATCCGTTGTTGGGGGTCGGTAGTGACTATGTCGAGGATGTGGAGGTAGTAGGTGGCGAACTTTTCGATGGTGTCGCGGTCGAATAGGTCGGTGGCGTATTCGATGGTCCCGGTTAGTGGTTGGGGGTCTTTGGTGTGTGATGGCAGATCGACCAGGTCGATGGCCAGGTCGAATCTGGCGGTGTGGGTGGGTGCGGGCAGTATTTCGATGTCCAGCCCGGGGAACTCGATGGCGGGAAGGGGGTTGTTTTGCAACGCCAACGACACCTGGAACAGGGGGTTGTGCGCGGTGGAACGGATCGGGTTGAGTAGTTCCACCAGCCGCTCAAACGGGGCGTCTTGGTTCTCGTAGGCGGCCAACGCTTTAGCGCGGACCTGCTCAAGCAACTCACCAAAACACGGATTACCCGAGGTGTCGACCCGCAACACCCAGGTGTTGACGAAAAACCCGATCAGATCACTTAACGTGTCATCGGTGCGTCCGGCGATCGGCCCCCCGATCGTCAAGTCATCACCGGCGCCGAGTTTATGCAGCAACACCATCAACCCGGCCTGCAACACCATCGACGGGGTCGTGCCGGTCTGGCGGGCGTGCGCCTCGATACGTGCCCGCAGTTCTGCGTCGATGCTCAACCCCAGCTGTGCGCCGCGGAATGATTGCTGTGGGGGGCGGGGCCGATCCAACGGCAACACAATGTGTTCAGGCACCCCATCCAGCTCGGCCCGCCAATAGTCGAATTGTTGCGATAAGACGCTGTCGGGATCGTCCTCGCTGCCCAGGACTTCGTGTTGCCACAGGGTGTAATCGGCGTACTGCACCGCCAGCGGCGCCCAACCCGGGGCCTGCCCGGCAAGCCGCGCCGCATAGGCGGTGGCCACATCCCGGGCTAACGGCACCAACGAGGCCCCATCGGCGGCGATGTGATGAACCACCACCACCAAAACCTGCTCAGTGGCCGACACCGCCAACAGGTGCGCCCGGATCGGGATCTGGGTGGCCAAATCAAACCGATACCCCACAGCCTCGACCACCGCCGCAGCCAACCCCTCAACGGCCACCTCGGTCACCAGCACCGGTGTGTCTATCTCCTCGACAGCCAGGATCTGTTGGTGCGGGACACCGTCGGTCTCACCAAACAGGGTGCGCAGACTCTCATGGCGGCCGATCACGTCAACAATCGCCGCGCGCAATGCCGCGTGATCCACCGCGCCGGTCAACCGCAGCGCCAACGGAATGTTGTAGGTCGCCGACGGACCCTCGTATTTGTGGAGGAACCACAACCGGGCCTGGGCGTAGGACAACGGCAACCGCGCCGGACGCGGCCGCGGCGTCAACGCCGCCCGCACCCGCTGGCCGGCATGCACCGAAAGCCATTGGGCTAACTCAGCAACGGTAGGAGCATCAAACACCGCCCGGATAGGGACCTCAACGTCTAACTCGGCGCGGATCCGGGCCACCAACCGCGTCACCGACAGTGAATGTCCACCCAGATCGAAGAACTTGTCATCAATGCCGACCTGAGCGACCCCCAAGACCTCAGCGAACAACTTCGCCAACACCGCTTCACGCTCATCACGCGGCCCCCGATAGGTCGTGGTGCCGCTGAACTGCGGGGCCGGCAACCCCCGCCGATCCAGTTTCCCGTTCGCGGTCAACGGCAACGCCGGTATCACCATGACCACCGCCGGCACCATGTACTCGGGCAACCGCTCCCCCACCCACCGACGCACCTCCACAGCCAACTCGATCGCCGAGGGGTCATTGACGTAACCGGCTAAAGACCCGATCGGCGCGCCGGGCAGATACAGATCCGACAGTGCTGAGGATGGTTGAGCATCCAGTGAATCGGTGAGCAACAGGTCCATCAGGCCAGGGGTCGAAGACCAGGTGATGGCCACGGTGTATCCGGTTTCCTGCCCAAGCTGGTGGACCTGGTGTGGTAACACCGCATCAGGTCCGGATGGCTCGGCGGGTATCTGGCTGACCGGTACCCGGTCGCCGGCCTCGGCCAGCGCCTGCGCCATCGCCACATCCGGCCAAACCGCCCCATGGGGTATCCCGGTGACCCGCAACCCCGCCGGACGCTGCTCGCGCAGATACTCACCCACCACGGTCAGGCTTTCGAATCGCTGCCACGGCTGGATCGGTAGGTCGGCCAAAGACCGAACCGGTACCGGCCCTTTACGCAGCACCACCTCATAGCGGTAACAGCTGAGCTCGTTGACCGCCCGCATCTGCTTAAGCTGTACCTCCACGGCGGCGATGTCAGGCAGGTACTGCGGCAAGGCGGTAAAGAATTCCGGCGCCAACAACAGTTCTTGCTCAGCAAGCATTTCCCTGCGCACCCGCTCACGCATGACCGCGGCAGCGTCCTTGGCCCCGGCGGTGTCGGTGCACAGCACCTTGGTGGTAAACGCCGTCAACAACGCCAGATTGCGCACATCGCCGATAAACAACGCCCCGCCCGGCGCCAGCAGCCGCATCGCCACGGCCAGCACATCAAGCAGATACCCCGCGCTGGGGAAGTACTGGATCACCGAGTTAAGCACCACCACATCGAAATGACCCGCCGGCAACCCCTCGGCCCTATCCGCCGGCTGCACGTGTAACCGCACCCGATCACCCCATGGCTGCGATGCCACCGCCGCCCGCAGCATCTGAATCGTTGGCGCAGAAAAGTCGGTACCCCAATACTCGACACAGTCGGGGGCAAGCTGGGTAAGCAACAACCCCGTACCCACTCCGATCTCCAAAACCCGCGCTGGACTCAACCCCTGAATCCGCTCCACAGCGGCCGCGCGCCATTCACGCATCTGTTCCAGCGGGATCGGCGCCCCGGTATAACTGCTGTTCCAGCCCCGGAAATCCTCCCCCAACACCTCCGACACCTGCGACGTTAACCCCGAATACACGCCGTCATACACCCGCTCCCACTGCCCCACCAGCCCGGCTTCTCGCGCCGCATCACGCGCCAGCATCGCCTCCCGATCGGGCACGACATAGCCCACCAACTGCTTCTCGCTGATGCCCCCATCGGTATCGGTGGTGGTGGTATGGGCGCTGACTACTGCCTGGGCCACCCGCGGATGAGCCGCTAGCACAGCTTCGATTTCACCTGGTTCAATCCGGAACCCGCGGATCTTGACCTGGTCATCGGCGCGGCCCACAAACTCCAACTGCCCCGCCGCCGTCCAACGCACCAAATCCCCGCTGCGATACATCCGTGACCCAGCCGGCCCGAACGGACACGCCACAAACCGCTGCGCCGTCAACCCCGCCCGACCCCGATACCCCCGCGCTACCTGCGCACCGGCGACATACAACTCACCAGCCACCCCCACCGGCACCGGACACAACCCCGCATCCAACACAAACACCCGCACATTACCCAACGGGCCACCAATCGGCACCGACCCGCCATCGAATCCACCCGCGGCAGTAAGCGAATACATCGTCGCGCAAACGGTGACCTCGGTAGGCCCATAGGCGTTGACAATGGTCAGTTGGGGATGGGCGACCAGCACCTTGCCGACTGCCACCGGCGACAGCACATCACCGCCGGTGACTAGGTGATCCATCTGCTCAAGGCAGTCCGGGGTTTCGTCTGCCAACTGATGCAACAACGCGGTCGGCACGAACATAGATGTCACGCCGCGGTCGGCGATGAGCCACCGTAGGGCCGCCACGTCCACCTGGCCCGCCCACACCACCAGGGCATTGCCCCTAAGTAACGCCGACCACACCTCAAGCACTGAAGCGTCAAACCCTGGCGACGCGGCCATCGCTACCCGGCCCTGCGCAGGTCCTTCCAGCCAGCCGCACAACACCGCCATATTGATCACGTTGTGGTGGGTGATAGCGACGGGCTTAGGGGCCCCGGTGGATCCGGAGGTGTACATGATGTAGGCCAGGTTCTCCGGCCGTGGCCGCGGGCTGTCCTGGTAGCAGTCAGCGGGAGTGGCCTCGATCCCGCCGTGGCCGACCTCGGTGGTGTCAAGGATCAGTAGAGGGATACCCGTATCGGGCAATGTTGGGGCGGTGGGGGTGTCGGTGATCAGTATTTGGGGAGCGGCGTCGGTGAGGATGTAGGCGCTGCGCTCGCTGGGATAGTTCGGGTCGATCGGCAGGTAAGCAGCACCGGTTTTGGCGATCGCCAGCAACGCAACCACCAGCCGAGCCGACCGGGGCAAGGCCACCGCGACAATGGCTTCCGGACCTGCCCCATGAGCCCTCAAACCGCGGGCCAAATCGGTTGCCCGAATATCGAGTTCGCGGTAGGTCAGCGTCTCCTGATCGTCTTGGACCGCGGGCGACTCGGGAATGCGAGCAACCTGGGCGGCAAACAGCTCCGGAATGGTGGTTTCGGGTACTGGTGTGGCGGTGTCATTGCGTTCAACGAGTAGTTGTTGGCGTTCGGCGGGGTCGATGATCTCGATCAGATCGATCCGTTGTTGGGGGTCGGTAGTGACTATGTCGAGGATGTGGAGGTAGTAGGTGGCGAACTTTTCGATGGTGTCGCGGTCGAATAGGTCGGTGGCGTATTCGATGGTCCCGGTTAGTGGTTGGGGGTCTTTGGTGTGTGATGGCAGATCGACCAGATTGACAAACAGGTCGAATTTGGCGGTGTGGGTGGGTGCGGGCAGTATTTCGATGTCCAGCCCGGGGAACTCGATGGCGGGAAGGGGGTTGTTTTGCAACGCCAACGACACCTGGAACAGGGGGTTGTGCGCGGTGGAACGGATCGGGTTGAGTAGTTCCACCAGCCGCTCAAACGGGGCGTCTTGGTTCTCGTAGGCGGCCAACGCTTTAGCGCGGACCTGCTCAAGCAACTCACCAAAACACGGATTACCCGAGGTGTCGACCCGCAACACCCAGGTGTTGACGAAAAACCCGATCAGATCACTTAACGTGTCATCGGTGCGTCCGGCGATCGGCCCCCCGATCGTCAAGTCATCACCGGCGCCGAGTTTATGCAGCAACACCATCAACCCGGCCTGCAACACCATCGACGGGGTCGTGCCGGTCTGGCGGGCGTGCGCCTCGATACGTGCCCGCAGTTCTGCGTCGATGCTCAACCCCAGCTGTGCGCCGCGGAATGATTGCTGTGGGGGGCGGGGCCGATCCAACGGCAACACAATGTGTTCAGGCACCCCATCCAGCTCGGCCCGCCAATAGTCGAATTGTTGCGATAAGACGCTGTCGGGATCGTCCTCGCTGCCCAGGACTTCGTGTTGCCACAGGGTGTAATCGGCGTACTGCACCGCCAGCGGCGCCCAACCCGGGGCCTGCCCGGCAAGCCGCGCCGCATAGGCGGTGGCCACATCCCGGGCTAACGGCACCAACGAGGCCCCATCGGCGGCGATGTGATGAACCACCACCACCAAAACCTGCTCAGTGGCCGACACCGCCAACAGGTGCGCCCGGATCGGGATCTGGGTGGCCAAATCAAACCGATACCCCACAGCCTCGACCACCGCCGCAGCCAACCCCTCAACGGCCACCTCGGTCACCAGCACCGGTGTGTCTATCTCCTCGACAGCCAGGATCTGTTGGTGCGGGACACCGTCGGTCTCACCAAACAGGGTGCGCAGACTCTCATGGCGGCCGATCACGTCAACAATCGCCGCGCGCAATGCCGCGTGATCCACCGCGCCGGTCAACCGCAGCGCCAACGGAATGTTGTAGGTCGCCGACGGACCCTCGTATTTGTGGAGGAACCACAACCGGGCCTGGGCGTAGGACAACGGCAACCGCGCCGGACGCGGCCGCGGCGTCAACGCCGCCCGCACCCGCTGGCCGGCATGCACCGAAAGCCATTGGGCTAACTCAGCAACGGTAGGAGCATCAAACACCGCCCGGATAGGGACCTCAACGTCTAACTCGGCGCGGATCCGGGCCACCAACCGCGTCACCGACAGTGAATGTCCACCCAGATCGAAGAACTTGTCATCAATGCCGACCTGAGCGACCCCCAAGACCTCAGCGAACAACTTCGCCAACACCGCTTCACGCTCATCACGCGGCCCCCGATAGGTCGTGGTGCCGCTGAACTGCGGGGCCGGCAACCCCCGCCGATCCAGTTTCCCGTTCGCGGTCAACGGCAACGCCGGTATCACCATGACCACCGCCGGCACCATGTACTCGGGCAACCGCTCCCCCACCCACCGACGCACCTCCACAGCCAACTCGATCGCCGAGGGGTCATTGACGTAACCGGCTAAAGACCCGATCGGCGCGCCGGGCAGATACAGATCCGACAGTGCTGAGGATGGTTGAGCATCCAGTGAATCGGTGAGCAACAGGTCCATCAGGCCAGGGGTCGAAGACCAGGTGATGGCCACGGTGTATCCGGTTTCCTGCCCAAGCTGGTGGACCTGGTGTGGTAACACCGCATCAGGTCCGGATGGCTCGGCGGGTATCTGGCTGACCGGTACCCGGTCGCCGGCCTCGGCCAGCGCCTGCGCCATCGCCACATCCGGCCAAACCGCCCCATGGGGTATCCCGGTGACCCGCAACCCCGCCGGACGCTGCTCGCGCAGATACTCACCCACCACGGTCAGGCTTTCGAATCGCTGCCACGGCTGGATCGGTAGGTCGGCCAAAGACCGAACCGGTACCGGCCCTTTACGCAGCACCACCTCATAGCGGTAACAGCTGAGCTCGTTGACCGCCCGCATCTGCTTAAGCTGTACCTCCACGGCGGCGATGTCAGGCAGGTACTGCGGCAAGGCGGTAAAGAATTCCGGCGCCAACAACAGTTCTTGCTCAGCAAGCATTTCCCTGCGCACCCGCTCACGCATGACCGCGGCAGCGTCCTTGGCCCCGGCGGTGTCGGTGCACAGCACCTTGGTGGTAAACGCCGTCAACAACGCCAGATTGCGCACATCGCCGATAAACAACGCCCCGCCCGGCGCCAGCAGCCGCATCGCCACGGCCAGCACATCAAGCAGATACCCCGCGCTGGGGAAGTACTGGATCACCGAGTTAAGCACCACCACATCGAAATGACCCGCCGGCAACCCCTCGGCCCTATCCGCCGGCTGCACGTGTAACCGCACCCGATCACCCCATGGCTGCGATGCCACCGCCGCCCGCAGCATCTGAATCGTTGGCGCAGAAAAGTCGGTACCCCAATACTCGACACAGTCGGGGGCAAGCTGGGTAAGCAACAACCCCGTACCCACTCCGATCTCCAAAACCCGCGCTGGACTCAACCCCTGAATCCGCTCCACAGCGGCCGCGCGCCATTCACGCATCTGTTCCAGCGGGATCGGCGCCCCGGTATAACTGCTGTTCCAGCCCCGGAAATCCTCCCCCAACACCTCCGACACCTGCGACGTTAACCCCGAATACACGCCGTCATACACCCGCTCCCACTGCCCCACCAGCCCGGCTTCTCGCGCCGCATCACGCGCCAGCATCGCCTCCCGATCGGGCACGACATAGCCCACCAACTGCTTCTCGCTGATGCCCCCATCGGTATCGGTGGTGGTGGTATGGGCGCTGACTACTGCCTGGGCCACCCGCGGATGAGCCGCTAGCACAGCTTCGATTTCACCTGGTTCAATCCGGAACCCGCGGATCTTGACCTGGTCATCGGCGCGGCCCACAAACTCCAACTGCCCCGCCGCCGTCCAACGCACCAAATCCCCGCTGCGATACATCCGTGACCCAGCCGGCCCGAACGGACACGCCACAAACCGCTGCGCCGTCAACCCCGCCCGACCCCGATACCCCCGCGCTACCTGCGCACCGGCGACATACAACTCACCAGCCACCCCCACCGGCACCGGACACAACCCCGCATCCAACACAAACACCCGCACATTACCCAACGGGCCACCAATCGGGGATACGCCGCTTTCGGCGTCTTCGCTGGTTAGCTCCAGATACGTGGTATGCACGGTAGTTTCGGTGATGCCGTACATGTTGATCAAGGCCGGTGCGTGGTCACCCTGATCGGGATACCAACCCCGTAGCCGAGATGGGTCTAGCGCCTCCCCACCGAAAACCACCATCCGCAATGCGGAATTCTCCGCGCCAGCCGGGTATTCGCGCTCCGCGCGTATCAATTCATAAAATGCCGACGGCGTCTGACTGAGCACCGTGATCCGCTTATCGACCACTAGTTGCCACAGTGCTCGCGGTGCTCGCACCACATCCCACGGCACCGCCACAGCTTGGGCTCCGTGCAGCAGCGCTCCCCACAACTCCCACGCCGAGACATCGAACGCCGGCGAATGACACCACGCCCACACATCGGTATCGGTCAAACCACACCAGCGTTGGAACCCGGTAAACAATGCCACCACGTTGCGATGGGTGATAGCGACGGGCTTAGGGGCCCCGGTGGATCCGGAGGTGTACATGATGTAGGCCAGGTTCTCCGGCCGTGGCCGCGGGCTGTCCTGGTAGCAGTCAGCGGGAGTGGCCTCGATCCCGCCGTGGCCGACCTCGGTGGTGTCAAGGATCAGTAGAGGGATACCCGTATCGGGCAATGTTGGGGCGGTGGGGGTGTCGGTGATCAGTATTTGGGGAGCGGCGTCGGTGAGGATGTAGGCGCTGCGCTCGCTGGGATAGTTCGGGTCGATCGGCAGGTAAGCAGCACCGGTTTTGGCGATCGCCAGCAACGCAACCACCAGCCGAGCCGACCGGGGCAAGGCCACCGCGACAATGGCTTCCGGACCTGCCCCATGAGCCCTCAAACCGCGGGCCAAATCGGTTGCCCGAATATCGAGTTCGCGGTAGGTCAGCGTCTCCTGATCGTCTTGGACCGCGGGCGACTCGGGAATGCGAGCAACCTGGGCGGCAAACAGCTCCGGAATGGTGGTTTCGGGTATCGCGGTAGCGGTGTCATTGCACTCGACCAGCAGCCGTTGACGTTCAACAGGGTCGATGATCTCGATCAGATCGACCCGCTGTTGCGGTTCGGCGCTAACTGCACGCAAAAATGAGACCAAGTGATCCGTGAAACGGATCAGGTCCTCGTCGGCGTACAGAAGTCCATTTCCGTCAATTTGGAGGTAAACACTGCTGGACTCTCCGCTGTCCATTTCGCGTGCATCGTAATATATAGAAATTAGTAGATCGTCGCAGGCCCCAAAAGAGGCGTCCCGAAAAGCTGCGTGACTATCAGCAAATTCAAGTGTCTCGGAAAAAAAGGGCAGAACGTTGATAACCGGTCCAAATTGACTTCTTTGCATTTGAAGCCGCCCGGTATCGCGAATTTCCGTTATGGGATAGCGGGAGTGCCTGAGCACTGAGCCCATCTCTCGCCCAAGCGAACTTGCGAAGTTTGAAAATCCGACACCGGATGCGACATTTACTCGCACCGGAACGGTATTTGACAGCAGGCATGGCGTGTTCCGTGCGATACCGAACCTGTTAGCGACCGCCAGTCGAACCGAAAACTCGGACGTTGATGACAATCGGCTAAGGCATCCGGCCGCCGCGGCAATAAAAAATACGGGTAGCGGCGCGCCGACGTCATCAGCGGCAGCCTGCAAGCGCCGCGCATCCTCTCCAGTCAAAATCCTGCTTCGGCGCAGGGTTGCCGCGCGGGGCGAAGTTGGGCGCCGAAGAGCATTCAACGGCTCCGGCCATGCGCGCGTGTAACTAGTCCAAAATTCCTTATCGGAAGTAAATCTTTCAGAGCGTTTATAGCGGGAATCATATTCGGTGACCGCCTCGGGGCTACAATACACAGACCGAGGAATGTCGCCGCCTGATTTCAACGCTGTATATATCTCCGATACGCGCCGTCCGGCAATGAATGTTCCGAATCCATCGCAAACAATATGGTGAACTACCAAAAAGACAAAATGCCGTAGCTCATTTAGCTTAATTAGCCCAGCTCGGCCCGATAGGCCATGACCTAGATCGAAGGATGTTGCTCTTATTTCTGAAATGATGCTGTGAGCAGCGACATCCGGGTCGGAATCATCACTG
The DNA here is from genome assembly GCF_963853665.1 of Mycobacterium decipiens. Lineage (NCBI taxonomy): Bacteria > Bacillati > Actinomycetota > Actinomycetes > Mycobacteriales > Mycobacteriaceae > Mycobacterium > Mycobacterium decipiens. The sequence goes on along the minus strand of NZ_OY970459.1, from coordinate 907,078 downwards.
ACGTCGAAGAATTCTGGTTCCCACGATTCCGGGCCACACAATACTTGGTGAAGCCCATCCTGGTCTTCAATAAATCGAACACGCAGCGTCTGCGCCTCACGACAGTGGTGGCGCAATGCTATAGCCATCACATCGTGATCTATTGGACCGGATATCTCGAAGCAGCCAGATACATTATTGGGTAGATCGGGAACCAATTTCTGCGCAAACCATAATGCTTCTTGCGCAGATGAGGCTCTAATTCCACCCGCCGACATCACCACGTTATGCACCAGTCGACAACGACTGAGAACGGCTCACAGCGCATCGGCGACGCTCAACAGGTCCCGACCGGAAATTGATCCAGAAACTGACTCGGCTAGAGTTCCGGGGACGGGCTGCGCCGGATCGGACCCCAGTCCAACGATGCTGTTGACCGCGTCAACGTGCACCACCTTCGCCGAATGGCCACAACGTTCCTCTTCGCTAACGATGAGATACGACATGATGATGACCAGATCGCCCGGCGCAATAAGGTGTGCTGCCGCGCCATTTATTCCGACGACGCCGGAACCACCCGGACCCGTGATCGCGTAGGTGACCAGTCGCGCTCCGTTGGTGATGTCGACGACGTGGACCTGTTCGCCTTCAACAATTCCGGACGCCGCCATGAGGTCAGCGTCGAGAGTAATCGATCCAACGTAGTTCAAGTCGGCCTGTGTGACGGTGGCGCGATGAATCTTCCCACCAAGGACGGTCCGCTGCAATCTGGCTCCTCAGTGAATTGACAATCGTTCCGGGTTCCCTGGTGACGAAAAACGTTGGTTCCACAATGCCGCCGCGACACCAAGATGTCTGTCAGCTGAGCGGCCACTACGTGGGTTGAATCCCCCTGTCCCCCAATCGACGGAGCCGCTGTCCACCAATCGGGTCGCCGGCAGCTGAATACTGACCAGAGCGCGGCAACTGGATTTTGGCCTGCTTGCTGGAGCGCTTTGGCTCGGGCGAGTCAGGGAGGAAGCGAGTGTTGAGGAGGACTGGGCGGAGATCCGGCGGTTGCCCTCTCTGCCAACCTAGGTTGAGGCGCCCGCCCCCTGAAAATTAGTGACCCGAGGGCGGGGATGGAGAGACTCCCCTGAGATGGCAAGCCAGGTGAGAACGTTGGTTTGAGCGACCTGGATGGAGCATCCTGGTCGGGTGGCGACGCAACAACACCCGACTCCGCACGCTCCGCCGGCTCGCCGTCTTTATCGCCGCCGGAAGGACGCGCACTGCATTGGCAGCTCCTGAGTTCACGTGGGCCGCTTCAAGTGCGTCGCGTGTGGCGCACAATTGCGACGGGCGGTTTTGAGGTCAGCATAGATTCAAAGGCCGCTATTGTTTGGATGCGGCCAAATGATTGTGGCCAACAACATTGGCGTCCGAGCCTTTCCGCGAAGCGCTGCCTACTGCCGGGCCAGGTGGCTGAGCCTCAACCCGCTACGACCGCGATGAACCTGAGCTAATGCCGCACCGCGTCGTGCGAGCCCGAGTGTCACGCCAGTGCGACGCTCGGACGCGAGCGCAGCGCTGGCGTGACGCTCGGCGCAGCGAATACCCTACCGGTAGTCCGAGTAGCCGTAGTCGTCCAGTGGAACCGCAGCACCGGTGGCCTGGCCGAAGTCCGGGCTGTAGTACTGATCCTCGTAGGACGGGATTGTGTACGCCGCGGCGCGGGCCTCCTCGGTGGGCTGCACCGCGATGTTGCGGTAGCGGTTGATACCGGTGCCGGCCGGGATCAACTTGCCGATAATCACGTTCTCCTTCAGACCGTTGAGCTTGTCGCTGCGGCAGTTGATCGCCGCATCGGTGAGCACGCGCGTGGTCTCCTGGAACGACGCCGCGGACAGCCAAGAGTCGGTGGCCAACGACGCCTTCGTGATACCCATCAGCACCGGACGGCCGGCCGCGGGCTCACCGCCCTCGGCCACCACCCGCCGGTTCTCCGCCTCGAACTCCGCGCGGTCAATCAGCGAGCCGGGCAAGAACTCCGTCGAGCCCGAGTCGATGATGGTCACCCGGCGCAGCATTTGGCGAACGATCACCTCGATGTGCTTGTCGTGGATGGACACACCTTGGGCCCGGTAGACCTCCTGGACCTCGCGGACCAGGTGGATCTGCACCTCGCGGGGACCCTGGACACGGAGCACCTCGTGCGGGTCGGCGGAGCCTTCCATCAGCTGCTGGCCCACCTCGACGTGGTCACCGTCGGAGAGCACCCGCTCGGATCCGTCCTCGTGCTTGAACACCCGCAGCCGCTGGCGCTTGGAGAGCTTGTCGTAGACCACTTCCTCGCCCCCGTCGTCGGGCACGATGGTGATCTTGTAGAAGCGCTCGCCGTCCTCGAGGCGGACCCGGCCGGTGACGTCGGCGATGGGCGCCTTGCCCCGCGGTACCCGGGCCTCGAACAGCTCCTGGACCCGTGGCAGACCACCGGTGATGTCCTCACCGACACCACCCTGGTGGAAGGTACGCATGGTCAGCTGGGTACCGGGCTCACCGATGGACTGGGCGGCGACAATGCCGACGGCCTCACCGATGTCCACCAGCTTGCCGGTGGCCATGGACCGCCCGTAGCAGGTGGCACACACCCCGGTGCCGGTGGTGCAGGTCAGCACCGAGCGCACCTTGACCGCCGTGATGCCCGCGACCAGCAGCGCGTCGATCTCCGGGTCACCCAGGTCCTCGCCGCGGGCGACGACGACCTTGCCGGCCTCGTCGACCGCGTCGGTGCCCAATGTGCGCGCGTACGCCGAGGTCTCGATGTACGGGTCGCGGATGAGAGTTGCCGTGCCATCAAGCCCTGCCTGACGCTCCGCCAACTCCACGACGATGCCGCGCTCGGTCTGGCAGTCGTGCTCGCGGACGATCACGTCCTGGCTCACGTCCACCAGACGCCGGGTCAGATACCCCGAGTCGGCTGTACGCAACGCGGTGTCCGCCAAGCCCTTTCGAGCGCCGTGGGTGTTGATGAAGTACTCCAGCACGGTCAGGCCCTCACGGAAGGACGACTTGACCGGCCGCGGGATGAACTCACCCTTCGGGTTGGTCACCAGACCCTTCATGCCGGCCAGCGTTCGGGTCTGGGTGAAGTTACCGGTAGCACCGGAGTCGACAATGGTGATGATCGGGTTGTCGTCGGGGTAGTGCTCCCGCAACGCCTGACCGACCTCGTCGGTAGCTTCCTTCCAGATCTCCACCAGCGCCTCGTTGCGCTCGTCGTGGTTCAAAGCGCCACGCTGGAACTGCTTTTCGACCTTGTCGGCCCGGTCCTCGTAGTGGTCGAGGATCTCCTTCTTGCGGGGCGGGACCAACACGTCGGCCATGGAGACAGTGACACCGCTTCGGGTCGCCCAGTAGAAGCCGGCGTCCTTGAGCTTGTCGACGGTTTGGGCGACCACGATCATCGGGTAGCGCTCGGCCAGGTCGTTGATGATGGCGGCCTGCACCTTCTTGTGCATCTGCTTGTTAACGAACGGATAGCCCAGCGGTAGCAGCTCGTTGAACATCACCCGGCCCAGTGTGGTCTCGGCCATCCACGCATCACCCGGCTGCCAGCCGTTGGCGCCGAACAGCTCGGCTTCGATCTCGGCCGGCGGACGCAGCTGGGTCAGCCGCACCTTGATCTTGGCCCGCACCGAGAGCACACCACGGTCTGCCGCCATGATCGCTTCGGCCGGGGAGGCATAGACACCAGTCTCCGGGCGGTCCTTTTCGGCCGGCTGGTATTCGCCAGTGTCACCGGAGACCTCGGTGGTCAGGTAGTACAGCCCGGTCACCATGTCCAATCGCGGCATGGCCAACGGCCGGCCAGACGCGGGCGACAGAATGTTGTTGGACGACAACATCAGAATGCGGGCTTCGGCCTGCGCCTCGGCGCTCAGCGGCAGATGCACCGCCATCTGGTCACCGTCGAAGTCCGCGTTGAACGCCTCACAGACCAACGGGTGCAGCTGAATAGCCTTGCCTTCCACCAGCATTGGCTCGAAAGCCTGAATACCTAGCCGGTGCAGGGTGGGCGCGCGGTTCAGCAGGACCGGGTGCTCGGCGATAACCTCTTCAAGCACATCCCACACCTGCGGGCGCTGGCGCTCCACCATTCGCTTGGCGCTCTTGATGTTCTGCGCATGGTTGAGGTCGACGAGCCGCTTCATCACGAACGGCTTGAACAGCTCCAGCGCCATCAGCTTGGGCAGGCCGCACTGGTGCAGCTTGAGCTGCGGGCCGACCACGATAACGCTGCGGCCCGAGTAGTCGACACGCTTGCCGAGTAGGTTCTGGCGGAACCGGCCCTGCTTGCCCTTGAGTAGATCCGACAGCGACTTCAGCGGACGGTTGCCCGGCCCGGTAACCGGTCTCCCCCGTCGGCCATTGTCGAACAGCGCGTCAACGGACTCTTGCAGCATCCGCTTCTCGTTGTTGACGATGATCTCGGGCGCGCCGAGATCGATCAGCCTCTTGAGCCGGTTGTTTCGGTTGATCACCCTGCGGTACAGGTCGTTGAGGTCGCTGGTGGCGAACCGGCCACCGTCGAGCTGCACCATCGGGCGCAGCTCCGGCGGGATGACCGGGACGGCGTCGAGCACCATGCCCATCGGCGAGTTGCCCGATTGCTGGAAAGCCGCGACCACCTTCAAACGCTTCAAGGCACGAAGTTTCTTCTGCCCCTTACCGCTTCGGATGACCTCGCGCAGCAAGTCAGCCTCGGCGTCGATGTCGAAATTCTCGATGAGCTTCTGGATCGACTCCGCACCCATGGCGCCGGTGAAGTACTCGCCGTAGCGGTCGATGAGTTCGCGGTAGAGGTTCTCGTCGACGATCAGCTGCTTGGGAGCCAGCTTGGTGAAGGTGCTCCAGATGTCCTCCAACCGGTCCAGCTCGCGCTGCGCACGGTCGCGGATCTGGCGCATCTCGCGTTCACCGCCGTCGCGAACCTTGCGCCTGGCGTCGGCTTTCGCGCCCTCGGCCTCCAACTCGGCCAGGTCGGCCTCCAACTTCTGCGCCCGGGCCTCGAGGTCGGCGTCGCGCTGATCCTCGACACCCTTGCGTTCCACGGCCATTTCGGCCTCGAGCGTCGACAGCTCGTTGTGCCGCATCTCATCGTCGACGGCGGTGATCACATACGCGGCGAAGTAGATGATCTTCTCGAGGTCTTTCGGCGCCAGGTCCAGCAGGTACCCCAGCCGGCTCGGCACTCCCTTGAAGTACCAGATGTGCGTGACCGGTGCGGCCAGTTCGATGTGGCCCATCCGCTCCCGACGCACCTTGGCCCGGGTCACCTCGACGCCGCAACGCTCACAGATGATGCCCTTGAAGCGCACGCGCTTGTACTTTCCGCAGTAGCACTCCCAGTCGCGAGTCGGTCCGAAGATCTTCTCGCAGAACAGGCCGTCCTTCTCCGGCTTGAGCGTGCGGTAGTTGATCGTCTCGGGCTTCTTGACTTCGCCGTATGACCATTGCCTGATGTCCTCCGCGGTGGCCAGGCCAATACGGAGTTCATCGAAGAAGTTGACGTCGAGCACGTAACTCCCTTTCCCCTTGCGGGTTAATAATTCAACCGAAAGATCACGCTAGATCTTCTACAGACGCGGATTCGTTGCGGGACAAGTTGATTCCGAGATTCGCCGCGGCCCGCTCAAGATCCTCGTCCTCACCTTCGCGCAACTCGATCGCCGCGCCGTCACTCGAGAGCACCTCGACGTTCAGGCACAGCGACTGCAGCTCCTTGAGGAGCACCTTGAACGACTCGGGAATGCCCGGCTCCGGGATGTTCTCGCCCTTGACGATCGCCTCGTACACCTTTACCCGGCCGACGGTGTCGTCGGACTTGATGGTCAGCAGCTCCTGCAGCGTGTACGCCGCGCCATAGGCCTGCATGGCCCAGCACTCCATCTCGCCGAACCGCTGGCCACCGAACTGCGCCTTACCACCCAGCGGCTGCTGGGTGATCATCGAGTACGGGCCGGTGGAGCGGGCGTGGATCTTGTCGTCCACCAAGTGGTGCAGCTTCATGATGTACATGTAGCCAACCGTCACCGGGTACGGGAACGGCTCGCCGCTGCGCCCGTCGAACAGCTTGGCCTTGCCGTCACCGTCCACCAACACTTCACCGTCGCGGTTGGGCAGCGTGCATGACAGCAGGCCTTGCAGCTCGGCCTCCTGGGCACCGTCGAACACCGGTGTCGACACGATGGCGTTCGGATCGGCCGCGAGCAGCTCGTCGGGCAGCCTGCCAGCCCAGTCCGGCACGCCGTTGCGCTCATCGCGGTCAATCTTCCACCCAGACTTGGCCACCCAGCCGAGATGGGTCTCCAGGATCTGGCCGATGTTCATCCGTCGCGGCACACCGTGGGTGTTGAGGATGATGTCCACCGGGGTGCCGTCCGGAAGGAACGGCATGTCCTCGACCGCCAGGATCTTGCCGATCACGCCCTTGTTGCCGTGTCGGCCGGCCAGCTTGTCACCGTCGGAGATCTTGCGTTTCTGGGCGACATAGACCCGCACCAGCTCGTTGACACCGGCTGGCAATTCGTCGTCGTCCTCGCGGGAGAACACCCGAATGCCGATCACCTTGCCGGATTCGCCGTGCGGCACCTTCAACGAGGTGTCGCGGACTTCACGGGCCTTCTCCCCGAAGATAGCCCGCAGCAGCCGCTCCTCCGGCGTCAGCTCCGTCTCACCCTTCGGGGTGACCTTGCCGACCAGGATGTCCCCGTCCCGAACCTCCGCGCCGATGCGCACAATGCCGCGCTCGTCCAGGTCGGCGAGCACCTCGTCGGAGACGTTGGGGATATCGCGGGTGATCTCCTCGGCGCCCAGCTTGGTGTCGCGGGCGTCGATCTCGTGCTCCTCGATGTGGATCGAGGTGAGCACGTCCTCTTCAACCAGGCGGTTGGACAGGATGATCGCGTCCTCGTAGTTGTGGCCCTCCCACGGCATGATCGCCACCAGCAGGTTCTTACCCAACGCCATCTCGCCGTCGTCGGTACACGGACCGTCGGCGATCACCTGGCCGGCCTCGACCCGCTCCCCGGCGTCCACGATCGGGGACTGGTTGGCGCAGGTGCCGTGGTTGGAGCGGGCGAACTTGCGCATCCGGTAGGTGCGCCGGGTGCCGTTGTCGTGCATCACGGTGATGTAGTCGGCCGACACCTCCTCGATGACGCCGCTTTCCTCGGCGACGACGACGTCGCCGGCGTCGATCGCCGCACGCAGCTCCATGCCGGTGCCCACCAGCGGCGCTTCGCTGCGCACCAGCGGTACCGCCTGGCGCTGCATGTTGGCACCCATCAGGGCACGGTTGGCGTCGTCGTGCTCGAGGAAGGGGATCATGGCGGTGGCCACCGACACCATCTGGCGAGGTGAGACGTCCATGTAGTCCACCTCGGACGAGGACACGTATTCCACCTCGCCCGCCTTGCGGCGCACCAGAACGCGCTCCTCGAGGAACCGGCCGTCGTCGTCGATCGGCGAGTTGGCCTGCGCCACGACGTGGCGGTCCTCCTCGTCGGCGGTCAGGTACTCAATCTCATCGCTGACCACACCGTCGACCACCTTGCGGTACGGCGTTTCGATGAACCCGAACGGGTTGACCCGGGCATAAACCGACAGCGAGCCGATCAGGCCGATGTTCGGGCCTTCCGGGGTCTCGATCGGACACATCCGGCCGTAGTGCGACGGGTGCACGTCGCGGACCTCCAGCCCGGCTCGCTCACGCGACAAACCACCCGGCCCCAGTGCCGACAGCCGGCGCTTGTGCGTCAGCCCCGACAGCGGGTTGTTCTGGTCCATGAACTGGGACAGCTGGCTAGTGCCGAAGAACTCCTTGATCGCGGCGACCACCGGCCGGATGTTGATCAACGTCTGCGGCGTAATCGCCTCGACGTCCTGGGTGGTCATCCGCTCCCGGACCACCCGCTCCATCCGCGACATGCCGACCCGGATCTGGTTCTGGATCAACTCGCCGACCGTACGCAGCCGGCGGTTGCCGAAGTGGTCGATGTCATCGGTTTCCACCGGCACCTCGACACCGCCCGGAACGGTCATTGTGGTTTGACCCTCGTGCAGCCGAACGAGATATTCGATGGTGGCCACGACGTCTTCTTCGGTCAGCGTCGACGACGTGATGGGCTCGCCCGCATGCAGCCCGAGCTTCTTGTTGACCTTGTAGCGACCGACACGGGCCAGGTCGTAGCGCTTCTCCTTGAAGAACAGATTCTCCAGCAGCGTCTGCGCGGACTCCTTGGTCGGCGGCTCGCCCGGACGTAGCTTGCGGTAGATGTCGAGCAGCGCCTCGTCGGTGCCGGCCGTGTTGTCCTTCTCCAGCGTCGACATCATGATCTCGGAGAAACCGAACCGCTCGTGAATCTGCTCGTTGGTCCAGCCCAGCGCCTTGAGCAGCACGGTCACCGGTTGCCGGCGCTTTCGGTCGATGCGCACGCCCACGGTGTCGCGCTTGTCGACGTCAAATTCGAGCCAAGCGCCGCGGCTCGGGATCACCTTGACGCTGTGCAGCGTCTTGTCGGTGGACTTGTCGATGGCTTCGTCGAAGTACACACCGGGCGACCGCACCAGCTGGCTGACCACCACACGCTCGGTCCCGTTGATGATGAACGTGCCCTTCTCGGTCATCATCGGGAAGTCACCCATGAACACCGTCTGGCTCTTGATCTCACCGGTGTTGTTGTTGATGAATTCGGCGGTGACGAACAGCGGGGCCGCGTACGTCATGTCCTTGTCTTTGCACTCGTCGACCGGCGCCTTGACCTCGTCAAAGCGGGGGTCGGAGAAAGACAGCGACATTGACCCGGAGAAGTCCTCGATCGGAGACAGCTCGTAGAGCACCTCTTCGAGGCCGCCTACCGGTTTGACATCACCCCGCTTGGCGGCGAACTCGCGCCAACGCGACGAGCCGATCAGCCACTCGAACGAATCGGTCTGGACGTCGAGGAGTCCCGGAACCTCAAGCGGTTCGCGCAGCTTGGCGAAAGAGACTCGGTTTGGCGCTCCGGGTACGGAGTTATTCGAGGAACTTTGCGGGCGACTCTGACTGGGACTAGCGTCTGTCTTGCTCTGGCGGAGATCTGCCAAGATGCATCCTTCCAGCACCTCGTGCGACCAACGAGAGCCCCGGAGAGCCTGTGTGAGCCGGTCCCCACCGGGCCCGTTCGCCGCGATAATTATGTCGGTTTCGGCCGGCGAACGATCTGTCCGGATCTCACGCACGCAACTAAACAGCTGAGCCGCAAACTGGGCTCAGACTAGGACCACGGCGTCAAGTGGCGGGTGAGGTGGGCAGGAGGTAGCCAGCGCAACGTCCAACAATAGCGCAGGACGGCGCAATCCTCAAATACCCAGCTATACCCATCCACGGGCATCGGTGCTGGCTGGCAATCTCGACTTCCCTCGGACACATGCGACACATGCTGCCCAACAGATTGGCCCGTTTGGCGCCCGCCGTCAAGGGGGGCGGGCGGCAAGTTGCGCCAAGTTGTCGCGAAATCGTCCGGCAGCAGCGGTGTGCAGGGCGGATTGGGCGATTGGTAGCCGCCGCTGAGTCGCTGTCAGCGAGCGGCGCAAACACCATTCGCACGCGGTGGGCGGACGCTGGATGCCCTACTGGGCGATTTCGTGCGTCGCGTACTTGTGGGTGCCTTCGAGATCGTCGAGGATCGCCGCCTGGGCGTCCTTTGGCAGTGTGTGCAACATCTCCCGAACCCGAGCCTTACGCCGGGCGACCGCTTTGCGCTCCGGCATCCCCGGCGTCGCGGTGATCTGCGGCGGCACACCCTCGATTTCCTCGGTGCCACCGGCATGGTGACCGGCGTCGAGCAATGCCTGCTCTTCGGCCATGGTGGCCTCGTCTTTTTCCTCCGACATGCCGATCGGCCCGATACGGCGACCGTTCAGGAACTGCCGCACCACTGGCTCGTCGCTGGTCAGCAGCACCTCGCGCGGGCCGAACATCACCAGGTGCTTGCGGAACAACATGCCCATGTTGTCCGGCACCGTGCGGGCGATGTTGATGTTGTGGGTCACGATCAGGATGGTCGCGTCGATCTGGGCGTTGATGTCCATGATCAGCTGGCTCAGGTAGGCGGTACGCACCGGGTCCAGGCCCGAGTCGGGCTCGTCGCACAGGATGATCTGCGGGTCAAGAACCAGCGCGCGAGCCAAACCGGCCCGCTTGCGCATACCACCCGAGATCTCGCCGGGGAACTTCTTCTCGTCCCCGCCCAGGCCCACCAGAGCCAGCTTCTCCATGACGATGTCACGGATCTCGCCTTCCTTTTTCTTGGTGTGCTCGCGCAGCGGGAACGCGGTGTTGTCGTAGAGGTTCATCGACCCGAACAACGCACCATCCTGGAACAGCACGCCGAACAATGTGCGGATCTCGTAGAGCTCCTTGGCTGAGCACTCGATGATGTCGGTGCCATCGATGATGATCGAGCCACGCTCCGGTCGCAGCAGACCGATGAGAGACTTCAGGAACACCGATTTGCCGGTACCCGACGGGCCGAGCAACACGCTGACCTCCCCGGCGGGGATCGTTAGCGTGACGTCTTCCCAGATCCTCGAGGACCCGAAGGACTTCGTTAGTCCGTTGACCTCGATGCTGACGCCCATGGGAAACCCTTCCGTCGACGCTCGTGCCTGCCAACCGCCCCGTTGTGTGGCATGAGTCACTGTAGCGCACGCGTGGGGCAGAACATTACTGATGTGCCGATATGCGGAGCCCGTCCGCCCCACCCCATCAGAGTGCCTCAGGCTGTCGAAGCCCAGTTGCCATGGAAGCCCATCGGTACCCGCTGGGGTAGGTGCACGGTGGCGATCGACTCGAGACTCTGGGCATCCAGCAAGAGCAACTGGCCTTCGTCGCGACCGCGGTGACAACCGTAGCCCATGAGGATCCCGTCATCTTCGGCGCTGGCCGACGGGTTCGGCACGAAGGCCATCTCGCCGATCAGCAGATCGGGGTCCAGCGCGGCGACCGTGCTGGACCCGGTCGAGTAGTCGTGCTTGTACAGCGAAGTCGACATCTGCGACCCGGCGCCGACGAGGAACCCACCCTCGATGCCAACGGTGTAGGCGAATCGGTGGGGCCCACCCACCAAGGTCTCGTTGATCCGGGGAAACTCCTGTGCCCGATCGTCGCGGCATTCGGTGGTCACCGCACCGGTCGCCAGGTTGATGGTCCAGCGGTCCAGGGAGGGCCGGCTGTCGCCGCCAGGGCCTCGCAGGTCGCGGTCGAACATCCGCGAGTAGCGCACCACGTCCAATACCAGCACCTCAGACCCGTCCCGATACTCGGAGTAGGCGTTTAGCGGGTGGTAGAGATAGCAGGGCTCGATGTCGAACCAGCGTACCGGGGGTTTGCTGCCGTTGCTGGCGGCGTCGCGCGCCATGACGCCGACGCGCGCCGGGTAGTTGGGGTTCCAGGCGTACGGGAGGCGGTCGGACTGGCGCTGCTTGCGGTTGGCCGACGCCGCGATCGGGTCGGGGATCCGGACACGTCCGATCAGCGACTGGATCACCAACCGGGCCGGCTGTCGCAGCCAGCGCGGCACGGAGGCCGGCATCACCTGCACGGGGTCAAAGGTCACCGGCAGGTCGTAGATCACCACGTATTTGTCGGTCAACGAGAAGCTGTGCATCATCGGCGACCCCGCCACCTCGATATCGACCGTCCGACGGGCACGTCCATCGGTGCCGATCACCGAATACTGCACGGTCCGTCCACGGGCGAACGAGTAGGACACCGCATGTAGCTCGCCCGTTTGGGGATCACGCTGCGGATGGGCGGTGTAGCCGCCGTACAGGGTGCCGTCGAAGTCGCACGGGCCCACGGTGTCCAGCTCATCGGTCAATTCGTAGTTGACTACGCCGGCTTCGACGAGGGCCAGGGTGCGTCCGGCGTGAGCCAGCACATTGGTGTTCGGGCCGCCCGAGATGATCCCGGCGCGCGCGCTGGGCCGGGTCGGAACCGGCTCGCCCAGTGCGGCGCAGACCGCGGGTGTGCGGACCCAGCGATTGCGGTACCAGCAGGCCTTCCCGTCGCGCAACGCGACTCCGTGCACCATGCCGTCGCCGGTGAACCAGTGGTAGGTGGCCGGGTCGACCTCCGCGACCGGGTTGGGGCCGTTGCGCAGATAACGCCCGTCGAGGTGCTCCGGGATGCGACCGGTGACCCGCAGGTCGGTGGCGGTCACCTCGGCGTTCACCGGCGCCAGGAAGTCCTCCAGATACGGGTTCCGGGATTCGGCGATTCGGCTGGAAGTCACGGCTGAACTCCTATAACATTGATATTTCAGTGTTATGCCAACCGTACGCTTCCGATGAGAAAATGGCAACGGTGATACCGGGATGACTTCACAGACCCAGCGCAGTGTTCGGGACGACATGCTGCATGCCGCCGTGAGCCTGCTCCACGACAGCGGGCCCGACGCGCTGCAGACCCGCAAGGTGGCCGGCGCCGCCGGCACCTCGACGATGGCGGTGTACACCCATTTCGGCGGGATGCGCGCGCTGATCGCCGAGGTCGCCGAGGAGGGCTTGCGGCAGTTCGACGCCGCCCTGTCGGTGCCGCAGTCGGACGATCCGGTCGCCGACTTGTTGGCCATCGGGGCCGCCTACCGGCGCTACGCGATCGAACGGCCACACATGTATCGGCTGATGTTCGGCAGCACCAGCGCACACGGCATCAACGCTCCGGCGCCCAACGTCCTGACCCTCACGGTCGCCGAGATCGAGCAGCGCCACCCCAGCTTCGCGCACGTGGTGCGCGCGGTGCACCGGGCAATGCTGGCGGGCCGGATCACCGGGCGTTGCGGGGGGTACGCCGATGACGACGCGGCTTCGGATCCGGTGATAGTCGCCACCGCGGCCCAGTTCTGGTCGTTGATCCACGGCTTCGTCATGCTCGAGCTGGCCGGGTTCTACGGCCACGATGGCGCGGCAGTCGAGCTGGTGCTTACCTCGACGACCACGAATCTACTTGTCGCTCTGGGAGATTCACTCGAGCAGGTGAAACAGTCGCAACGGTCGACGGTCGGCGCGGGATGAGGACGCAAAAGCCCCCGGGGCCGGCAACGGCGGCCCCGGGGGCTTTCGTCGATTGACTACTTGACGCTGACGGTGGCGCCGGCGGCCTCGAGCTTGGCCTTGGCCTCGTCCGCGGCCTCCTTCGCGACCTTCTCGAGCAGCGGCTTGGGCGCGCCGTCGACCAGGTCCTTGGCCTCCTTGAGACCTAGGCCGGAGACGATCTCGCGGACAACCTTGATGACGCCGATCTTTTTGTCGCCGGCGGCCTCGAGGATCACGTCGAACTCGGATTGCTCCTCGGCGGCCTCGGCCGCAGCACCCGCCGGGGCGGCGCCGGCGGCGGCGACGGCGACCGGAGCGGCGGCGGTGACCTCAAAGGTCTCCTCGAACTTCTTGACGAAGTCGGAGAGCTCCAACAGGGTCATTTCCTTGAACGCGTCGAGCAGTTCGTCGGAGGAGAGCTTGGGCATGGTGGATGGTCCTTCCTGGTTTCGGGTACTGGCTTGTTACTCGGCTGGGGCTGGTTCGGGGGCCGGGCCTGCAGCGGCCTTCTTTTCCTGCAGTGCGGCAGCGAGCCGGGCCACCTGCGAGGCCGGCGCGTTGAACAGACCGGCCGCCTTGGCGAGGTTGCCCTTCATCGCGCCGGCCAGCTTGGCCAGCAACACCTCGCGAGACTCCAGGTCGGCGATGCGCTCGACTTCGGCCACGCTCAACGCGCGGCCGTCCATGTAGCCACCCTTGATGACCAGCGCCTTGTGCTCCTTGGCGAAGGTCTTGATGGCCTTGGCAGCGTCGACCGGTTCGCCGGTGACGAACGCGATCGCCGTCGGGCCGGCGAACAGCTGGTCGAGACCCTCGATACCGGCTTCGGAGGCCGCCCGCTTGATGAGCGTGTTCTTGGCCACCGCATAGTTCGCCGACCCCGTCAGAGACCTGCGCAGCTCGGCCAGGTTGGCCACCGTCAAGCCGCGGTACTCGGTGATCAGCGTGGCAGTCGAGGCCTTGAACTGCTCCGCGATGTCTGCAACGGCAGTGGCCTTGTCAGCCCTGGCCATGCATACCTCCTGAGGTGAAAGTCTGTGGAAGTCGGGGCGCGACTTGCCTGGCGTGATCACCCGAACGATGGCCGGGAACGACTACGCCCCGGCACAGGAGTGGCCGGGGCGTTCCAATGCGCCGGCGGTCGCCGGCGGTTCTGCCTCGTCCTCCTGCGTGGGCCGCCGGGATGTTCCCGGACCTTCAACCGATTTGCTCGGTAACCGACGGTCTTCGGTGGATCGGCAACCACAATAGCGCGGCCCCACCGATCAGCCAAAACGTGATGCCTCAGGTGACGGCGACGGTCAGCAACCGCCGAGTTTGAGGCCGATTTTTCCCGCGCCCGGCCTCGGAAGGGCATGGCGGTCGCACGCGCTGGCGGTCGTACAGCAGTGCGCGGCCCCGGCATCGACGAAACGTGAGAGCCCGGAGCTGCAATGGCGGTGTCGAAAAAGAATGTCAGCGACTGCCCGATCAACGCCGCACTGTCGGTGATCGACGGTCGCTGGAAGGGCACGATTCTTTGGCGGCTCTGCGATCGGCCGATGGGGACCAGCGAGCTGAAGCGCAGCATCCCCGGCATTGCCGAGCGAATGCTCATTCGCCACCTGCACGAGCCGGTCGACGACGGGATCATCGTGCGCCATGACGCACGCGTGGTGCCGCCCTGTGTGCACTATTCGATCTCCGAATACGGCGCAACAATGACGCCGGTGTCGGCAAATTTGTGCGGCTGGGAACGAAGCCACATGCGGCGCACCGCTCGCTCGGCTGCTGGTATCGCGCGCCGACCCTAACTAGCGGCGAGCCTGGCCGCACCGACCAGACCCGCTTCGCCACCCAGCTCGGCGGGCACCACCCGCAGGCCGGCCAGAAAGTCCAGCCGGGCATAGTCGGCCAACGCATTGCGCAGCGGGTCGAAAAGCAGACCGCCGGATTTGGCCACTCCCCCACCGATGACGACCAGGTCCAGGTCGCACACCGCGCCGACCGAGGCGATCATTGCCGCCAGCGCCGTAGCACCGCGGTGAAATGCCCGCAGCGCCACCGGATCTCCGGCCGTCGCCGCGTCGGCCAGTTCCTTGCCGCCCGCGCCCGGCGGGGCCGACCAGCCGTTGACCCGCGCCCAACGCGCCATCGCCGGGCCGGACGCAACGGTCTCCACACAGCCGCGCCCTCCGCACCGGCACGGCGATCCGTCCTGGTCGACGACCACGTGGCCGACGTGGCCCGCGTTGCCGGTGCGGCCGTCATACGGTGTCCCGTCGAGCACCAAGCCGCCCCCCACCCCGGTGGACACCACCATGCCCAGCAGGAAGCGCGCACCCCGTCCGGCTCCAAGCCAGCATTCGCCGAGCGCCATGCATACACCATCGCCACCCAGCCGTACCGGCACGCCCGGCACTGCCGCCGCGACCCTGTCCCGGAGCGGAAAACCGCGCCAGGATCCGATGTTGATCGGGCTGACGCTCCCACTGTGCAGGTCGATAGGGCCGGCCGAGGCGATCCCCACACCACCCACCGCGCCCCCGGCCGCGCCGAGCGCCCTGGCAATCATCTCGGCAATCGCGGCCCACACTTGCTCGGCTCCAGCGTGCGCCGGGGTAGGACAATTGGCCGTGTAGACGAGTGAGCCGCCGGGATCGACAAGACCGGCGGCGATCTTGGTGCCACCGATGTCAAGGCACAGGGTGAGCACGGCTGCTCAGTGCCGGTGGGTGTTGTCGGGTTGACGCGGGTCGCCCGGATGCTCGTAGCCGGGGGCCAGCCTGACCAGCGCGGCCCGGTGCGCATCCAGCCATACCCGGAACGCGCGACGGCGCGCGGCCCCCAGCAGATGCTCGGTGATCGCGTGCCGCACCTGCCCCAGTGGAGGGGGGACCACCGCCGGGGCGCGCCAACCGTGCGCGCCGGGGCATAGCGCGGCGAACCGCAGCGGGTTGCGGACGTGGTAACCGGCCACATCGTCGTCGGTGACTTCGACCCCCGCGGTGACGTCGGCGAACAACGCCCGCGCCCGCGGATCCGCCAGCACCGCGGCGGCGACGCTGCCGATCTCCAGCCGGGCGGTCACGTCGGGCAGCAGGTCCGCCTCGGTCGGGGCGTCGGCCACAGTCAGGCCACGCGCGGCGGCCTCGGCGGTGACCAATCGCTCGGTCACGATCAGTTGGGTGAGCCAGCGCCGCAGTTGCCGTCCCTCGCTGGTGCCGCTCGCCGGGAGTGCGGCCGCTCGCGGTCCGCTACGCAGCCGCGCTTCCCACTCGTCGACTTCATCGACCGGTACCGCGACACCGGCAACGGTCGCGATCAGGTGCCCGCTCATATCACGCTCACCTGCACCGCCGGCGAATAGACCAACCGGCCCGCACAGCCGACCCGGACCAGGGCCCACCACTTGCCGGGTTCCAGCCAGGCCGGCGGAGTCACGTCGAAAACCAGCTCGGCCGTGCCCCGGGCGGGCAGCACAGCACCCTGTGCGGCCGGGCCGATCCACTCCCAAGTGCCCCAGGGGCTGATCACGTGCGCCTCCAAGGCCAGGTCGGCCCCAGCGCGGCTGCCGATCGTCACAGCCAGGCGGGCCGAGTTGCCGGCGGCCAGCGCGACGTCGGCCGGCCCGTCGACCAGGTAGACCAAATCCTCCAGCTCCGACTCGGCGCCGACCGCGACCACACACACGTCCTCGACCAGCTGGCGCCAGGCGGCCGGTACCGCCGTGCCCGCGACGCGCAGCTGCGCCCGAACCGGATACCGCCCCGGCGGCGTGTGAGCCGGAACTGCCAGCACCACGTCGGCCTCCAGGTGCTCGCCGGCGCACAGCGTGAACGGCAACTCAGCCGGTGCGACCGACCAGCCGACCGGACACACCACTTCGACCCGGCCGCGCAGCACGGAATCGGTGCAGTCGCTGGCCGCGGTTAGGTGCAACACCACGTCATCGCCCGGCTCGCCGCTCACCCGCTGCGGGTGCAGGTGGGCGACCGCGGGCAGCCCGCCAAGCGGCGCCGGGCCGCGATTGTGCAGCCAGTAGCGCGCGTACAGCGGCTGGGCGGTCTCGGCGTGCGGTGCCAGCGCGACGCCCCGGCCGGTGCTGCCGGAAACGGCCCCAGCCATGTCGAGCCGGGCCAGCACGGTGGCAACCTGATAACCATGCAGCTCGACCGCTCGCTTCCGCCCCTTTGACGTTCCGAGCGGCTTTTCCAGCAGATCGGCCAACCGGACTGCACGTACCTTGCCGAGCCCAGAGCCGATAGCGGCGCGAATAGTCGCCCCGATCGTTTCCACCAGCCGAATGGCCACTTGCGCGGGTTCCACCGACGCCGCGCTGCCACTGGCCATGGGGTTGTTCGCCGCTTTGAGGGCACCCAGTTGCACCGAGTCGGCGGGCTCGACCTGCAGCAGTGAGCCGACCGCCGGCAGCTTGCCCCGCGGTGTTCGTCGGACTACCGCCCGCAACGGGTGGGAGAACTGCGCGCTGCGCGCCGGGATCCGGGCGCGCCGCCAGTCGCCGCCGCCGCACACCAGCGCGTAGTCGAAATCGTGTGTCCAGTGCTGAAGTTGGAAGTTCGAGCCGTCGGGCGCGGCGCGGCGTGGTTCGTCGGTCCAGACTCCGGACGGCCATCCGGTGCACGACCGCATCAGCGCAGTGTGCAGGGTTCCTTCGGAGTCGACGGCGAAGCTGGGCACCCCACGGTTGAGCAGCGCGACCGTGCGGGCTTCGAAGGGCTCCATTCGCGGAGGCGCCTGCTGATTGACGACGATCTCGGCGTCAGCCAGGTCGTCGGCCAGCGACGCCACCGCGGCACTCAGGTTCTTCTCATCCCGGCCGTCGATCACCAGCACCGGCAGGGCGCACGGCGCACGCAGGTCGGCGCCCGGCACCCAAGCCCGTGTCAACGGCGAGAACTCTCGTGCGGCCGGCACCCACACCCGGGCCCTACCGGTCCGCTCCAGCTGCCACTCGAGTTCGGTGGTGTAGACCGCGTCGGCTTCGGCCAACACGGCCTTGGTGAACGTGTTGCGCGCCGGTCCACCCAGCGCGATCCGGGTGTCCGGCAAATTGGAATCCACATCGAGGTGGCCGTAGCGCGGCTTGTCGGCGCCGCTGCAGGTCGCCGTGACACCCGCGCGGACCAGCGCGACCATCAGCTCGCGCGCCATCTGGCCGGACATCGTCTCCGACGGCGTCACGACCTCGGCCACCGCCACCGCCCGCACCGCGTCACTCGCGCGTATCCGCACCGCCGATGACAACCCGAACCAGCCGAAAGCCGGGTTGTCCAGCGTCCACAGATGCTGCGCGGTGTCCACCGATTCGGCCCCCGCGTGCAGCAACGCGAAACCACGCCCGACGACGGCGTCGCCCACCTCACTGATCGGCATGGCGCCGGGTACCGGACACGGCCAACGCAGTCGCAACAACCGGTCTTCGCCGGTGAACTCGTCGATGGTGGTGCGGCAGTCCACCCGCGCCACGCCGTGCCACAAGGTGAGGATCTGGGTGTAGCACAGCAGTGTGCCGATCCGGCCCCGCACGACCAACCGCTGACCGACCGGGCTGTGGTAGACCCGCACGGCGGCCGGCGATGCCGAGGAGCAGACCACCGGCCCCTTGGGCAACAGGTGCCACGGGCCCTCCCCCTGGGTCGGGTGCGACGAGTACTCCTCATAGACGGCCAGCTCGTTGCCCACCCGGCCGCCGGCGATGAGCTGGCGGCCGTCATGAACCAGCGAGTTCACCGCCCCGCCACGCTCGGGGTCGACGGTCAACCGGAAATGCTCGTTGGCGATCTCCCAATCATTCGAGCCATCGACCGACTCCCAGCCTGGCGTGTCGTCGACGGGGACCAGCCGGTAGCACCGCCAGCCCAGCGACGGCACGTCGCGTGCCAGCCAGGTGACGGATCGTCCATCGTGCTCGACGAGCGCGGCCACCTCGGCCCCGTCGGGATCGACCACCCGTACCCCCGCGCCCAACGGCGGGTCGAGCCGGGCGGTCACGACGTCGGTGCGCTGGTGGATCAGCGGGTTCCACACCACCACCGCGTCACGCGCACCCGTGACCGGGTGGGACAGCAGCGCCAACGAATTGTCGCGGGCAGCACCGCCGAGCTCCCACGCGTCGCGCCAGCCGGTCAGCAGGTCGAGGTAGACCTGGTCGGACTCCGAGCCGGTGATGGCGTCGTGGTGCGCCCCGTAAGCCAGCTGCACCCACGCCTTGGCCAACGCCGCGTGCGGATACTCGGCGCCGGTCATCAGCGCGGCGAACACCGCGAACCGCTCGGCATCCAGGACGGCGTTCTCCGCGGCCCGGTTGGCTTGTTTGGTGTCGATGTACGACACGTCCTTGCCGGTGTAAATCGGGTTCATGTCGCGGGTCTGCGGCGACGGCACGGCACCGCGCTCGGCCAGTTCGGCACGCACCGCGGCGAAGAACTCACTGGGCAGCGCGCACACGAATCGCGGCCAGGCGTAGCGCGAGCCCCAGTCACGGTGGATAGCGGTGACCCATTTGTTCGGCGGGGTGTAGTCGGTGCCGACCGGCAGCAGCACGTTGCGGGTCAGCGCAACCTTCTTGAGCTGATCGAACAGCGCGTAGGTGGCCTCCTCGGCTTCGGCCAGCGAGGTGGACGAATCCATCCACCAACCCGCCGAGTAGTGCGCCGGCATGTAGTGGGTGAGCAAGCCCCGTCCCGACGGCGAGATCCACTCGAACTCGCTGGAGAACTGCATGCGGTCCACGTCGCCGCCCTGGGACGGACCCCATTGGTGGTGTGGCCCGCGGGCCCACGAACTTGACGTCAGCCCGGCATCGGCGGCCATCCCGGGGAATTGCGGGTCATGGCCGAACACGTCGAGCTGCCACGCGGTGGCTGGCTCGGCGCCCAGTACATCGCGCTGAAAACCGATCCCGTGCACCAGGTTTCGAATGGTTGTCTCCGGGCTGGTGAGGTTGGTGTTGGGTTCGTTGTAGGTTCCGCCCATCACTTCGACCCGGCCCTGCGCGAGGAACCGGCGCAAGTCGGCGCGGTCCTGCGGGCGGGTGTCCCAGTACGGCTTGAGGTAGTCCACCTCGGCCAGCACGAACTTGTACTCGGGCTCACGGCGAGCCATCTCCAGATGCGCATGCACCAGCTCGAAGCCATTGGTCTGACGGGCTCGTCCGGGCGGGTCTTCGCGCCACTGGCTGGTATAGGCGCCCTGGGTGTTCCACCAGACCGGGTCGTAGTGAAAGTGGCTGATCATGAACATCGTCCACCCGGGCTCGGCCACGGCAAACTCGAAAGCCAGGCTCGGTCCATCGGCGACATGCACCCGCGCCGTCCGCCGCTCGCCGACGACCGGTGCCCTTATCGTGACCGGAATCTCGATGACTTCGTCACCGATACCGGTGGCCGCCGCTCCGCGTAACCCGTCGCCATCGATGCGGATCGGCGTCGACTCGGTGCACCCGGCGACCCCGACGCGGACCAGCTGCAGCGGCTTGTCCGGCTGGCCAACGAAAAGGTCGGTCGATTCCGCCGAAACCACCTGCATGATCGAACCCTACGGCGGCCCACCATCGCGACAAAGGACCATTGCCGGCCGAGCGGCGCGAACACTGTCGCCCGTTGCTGGAAGGCTCGGAACCATGACGGAACTGACCACACAATTGGCCGATCAGCTCGACTGGCATTGGCGCGAACAACTGCGCCCTCGATTACACGGGCTTACCGACAACGAATACTTCTGGCAGCCGGTGCCCAATTGCTGGACGGTATATCCGGACGGATCGGTGGACTACGAATTCCCAGCCCCTAGCCCCGCACCATTCACGACGATCGCCTGGCGCCTGGCGCACGTCATCGTCGGCGTGTTCGCGATACGCAACCACCACCACTTCGGTGGACCGCCGGCTGACTACCAAAGTTGGGATTACGCCACTGACGCCGTCACCGCGCTGCGTCAACTCGATGACAGCTACGCGGCGTGGACCATCGGCGTTCGGTCGCTATCCGCCACCGACCTGACCCGCCGCTGCGGTCCAGCCGAGGGGCCCTACGCCGAGCACCCACTCATCGACCTGGTCTTGCATATCAATCGGGAAGCGATCCACCATGGCGCCGAGATCGCTTGCCTGCGAGACCTTTATCTTCATCAACCAACCACCGACCGGAAGGATTGAGCATGCCCGCCCTGGCCCCACCGGTAGCCGACGAGCGCAGCGCGCTGCGCGAGTTCCTGGCATATCACCAAAGCGCCTACTTCGCGGTGTCCTATGGCCTCACCGACGAGCAGGCCAGGTCCACACCTTCGATCAGCGCGCTGTCGATCGGCGGGCTGATCAAACACGCCACCGGTGTGCAGCGCAGCTGGATGGCGCGAGTGGCCGCCGCGCCGGACGCGCCGCCGAAGGACACCCGGCCGTTCGAGGAGATCGCCAAGGAGTTCGCGGACGAGCATGTGATGCGCCCGGATGAGACGTTGGACGGGCTGCTGCGCGCGTTGGCAGCGCAGAACGCGACATCGCTGCGGCTGGTGGAAACCGCGGACCTCGACGCCGCGGTGCCGGTTGCGCAGGACATCCCATGGTTCCCGAAGAACTTTCACTCCTGGTCGGTGCGCTGGGTGATCCTGCACGTGATCAACGAGTTGGCCCGTCACGCCGGGCACGCCGACATCGTGCGGGAAACCATCGACGGCGCCACCATGTACGAACTGATCGCCGGGTTGGAGAACTGGGAACCGCGACCGTGGGTCACGCCTTGGCAACCTAAGCACTGACGGCGCCGCCGAACGTGCAATCAGCGCGAATTCGCGGCCGGATTTTCGCAATGGCTGCACATTGGGCGGCCGCTACCAGCACGTGAGCGGGTTCACGCAAATTGGGACTTGACTGGGCGGGTTTGGCACACTGCTGGGATGAGTTCCACCAAACACCGCGAGGTGGTCAAGCTTGACCGGGTGCCGTTGCCGGTCGAAGCGGCCCGGGTTGCCGCCACCGGTTGGCAGGTCACCCGCACCGCCGCTCGGGTCGTGACCAGGCTGCCGGGTAGGGGTCCATGGCAGCAGAAGGTGATCAAACAGCTCCCCAAGACCTTTGCCGAGCTGGGCCCGACGTACGTCAAGTTCGGACAGATCATCGCGTCCAGCCCGGGGGCGTTCGGAGAGTCGCTGTCCCGCGAATTCCGCGGCCTGCTCGACCGGGTGCCACCCGCGAAAACCGGCGAGGTGCACAAGCTCTTCGTCGAGGAGCTCGGCGACCAGCCGGCCAAGCTGTTTGCCACGTTCGAGGAGGAGCCGTTCGCTTCGGCGTCCATCGCCCAGGTGCACTACGCGACGCTGCACAGCGGCGAGGAAGTCGTGGTCAAGATCCAGCGTCCGGGCATCCGCCGCCGGGTCGCCGCCGACCTGCAGATTCTGAAGCGTTTCGCGCAGACCGTCGAGCTGGCCAAGCTGGGTCGCCGGCTCTCGGCGCAAGATGTGGTGGCCGACTTCTCCGACAACCTGGCCGAAGAGCTGGACTTCCGGTTGGAGGCACAGTCGATGGAGGCCTGGGTCTCCCACCTGCACGCCTCGCCGCTGGGCAAGAACATCCGGGTGGCGGACGTGCATTGGGACTTCACCACCGAGCGGGTGTTGACGATGGAGCGGGTACACGGCATCCGCATCGATAATGCCGCCGCCATTCGAAAGGCGGGCTTCGATGGCGTCGAGTTGGTGAAGGCGCTGCTGTTCTCGGTGTTCGAGGGCGGTCTTCGACACGGGCTGTTCCACGGTGACCTGCACGCGGGCAACCTCTATGTCGACGAGGCGGGCCGCATCGTGTTCTTCGACTTCGGCATCATGGGCCGCATCGATCCCCGCACCCGCTGGCTGCTGCGCGAACTGGTTTACGCGCTGTTGGTGAAGAAGGACCACGCTGCAGCCGGCAAGATCGTCGTGCTGATGGGCGCCGTGGGGACCATGAAGCCCGAAGCCCAGGCCGCCAAGGATCTCGAAGGCTTCGCCACTCCGCTGACCATGAAGTCGCTGGGCGACATGTCCTACGCCGACATCGGCCGCCAGCTGTCGGCACTGGCCGACGCCTACGACGTCAAGCTGCCGCGTGAGCTGGTGTTGATCGGCAAGCAGTTCCTCTACGTCGAGAGGTACATGAAGCTGTTGGCGCCCAACTGGCAGATGATGGCGGACCCGGAGCTGACGGGGTACTTCGCCAACTTCATGGTCGAAGTCAGCCGCGAACATCAAACAGACATCGAGGTCTGAGGGGTACTAGTGAAAGTTCGCAGCGGCACCGCCGTGTCGGGCCCATCTGGACACGTGCAGCTCTACTACGAGGACATGGGTGACCCGAATGACCCACCCGTGCTGCTAATCATGGGCCTGGGCGCGCAACTGCTGCTGTGGCGCACCGACTTCTGCGAGAAGCTCGTTGGCCTGGGCCTGCGCGTGATCCGCTACGACAACCGGGACGTTGGTCTGTCCACCAAGACGGAGCGTCACAGCTCCGGTCAGCCACTGGCCATGCGGTTGACCCGCGCCTGGCTCGGTCTGCCCAGCAACGCGGCATACACCCTGGAACACATGGCCGACGACGCCGCGGCCTTGCTGGATCACCTGGACATCAAGCACGCCCACATCGTCGGGGCGTCGATGGGCGGCATGATCGCCCAGGTATTCGCCGCACGATTCGCGGAGCGGACCAAGACGCTGGCGGTCATCTTCTCCAGCAACAACCACAGGTTCCTGCCGCCGCCTGCCCCGCGCGCCCTGCTCGCGCTCATCAAGGGTCCGCCACCGGATTCGCCGCGCGATGTCATCATCGACAACTCCGTCCGGGTCAGCAAGATCATCGGCAGTCCGCGCTATCCGATGCCCGAGGAGCAGGTACGCGCCGAGGCGGCCGAATGCTACGACCGCAATTTCCACCCGTGGGGTATCGCCAGGCAGTTCAGCGCGATCCTGGGCAGCGGCAGCCTGCTGCGCTACGACCGGCAAATCGTCGCGCCGACCGTGGTGATCCACGGGCTGGCCGACAAGTTGATGCGGCCGGCGGGCGGCCGGGCGGTCGCCCGAGCGATCCGCGGCGCCCGGTTGGTCCTTGTCGAGGGCATGGGCCACGACCTGCCAGCACAGCTGTGGGATCGGGTGATAGGCGAACTGAAGACCAATTTCGCCGAGGCCGGCTGAGCCACCACAAGCCCGCTTTGGGACTTCGATGTGCGGGTATCACGCAAACGTCAGAGGTTGTACCGTTGCCCCGGGAGGTTGCCTCATATGGCCAAGCTGAGACCGTACTACGAAGAGTCGCAATCGGCATATGACATTTCCGATGACTTCTTCGGGTTGTTCCTCGATCCCACCTGGGTCTACACCTGCGCGTACTTCGAACGCGACGACATGACGCTCGAAGAGGCACAACTGGCTAAGTTGGATCTGGCGTTGGACAAGCTGAACCTCGAGCCGGGGATGACGTTGCTCGACATCGGGTGTGGGTGGGGCGGTGCGCTCGTCCGGGCCGTCGAGAAGTACGACGTCAACGTCGTCGGCCTCACGCTCAGCCGGAATCACTATCAACGCAGCAAAGACCGGTTGGCCGCGATCCCGACCATGCGGCATGCCGAGGCGCGGCTGCAGGGGTGGGAAGAGTTCGAAGAGAAGGTCGACCGGATCGTCAGCTTCGAGGCGTTCGACGCGTTCAAGAAGGAGCGGTATGCGACATTCTTCGAACGCTCATACGACATCCTTCCCGGCGACGGTCGGATGTTGTTGCACAGTTTGTTCACGTATGACCGCAGGTGGTTGCACGAGCAAGGCATTGCACTGACGATGAGCGATATCCGTTTCCTCAAGTTCCTGCGGGAGTCGATTTTCCCCGGTGGCGAACTCCCGTCAGAACCCGACATTGTCGACAATGCGCGGGCCGCGGGGTTCGCCGTCGAGCAGATCCAGGTGCTGCAGCGGCACTACGCACGAACCCTCGATATGTGGGCCGCCAACCTGGCGGCCGCCCGCGAACGTGCCATCGCCGTGCAGTCCGAAGAGGTCTACAACAATTTCACGCACTATCTGACCGGATGCGCGGACCGCTTCCGCAGGGGTCTTATCAACGTCGCCCAGTTCAGCATGACCAAGTAGTCCGTCTATCCAAGTCCGCGACCTGGCCTGGGCGAACCCGGTCGCGGTTTAGTGGTAGGACCGCGGATCGGATAGCATGCCTCGAGCATATGGGCAGGGGGAAACATCGGTTGCGTTCCGTGCAGACACCGGAGGGCCACCTAGGGTCCGGAAAGGGCATAACACGGTCATGGCCAACGACTTGACGCCGCACTTCGACGACGTGCAGGCGCACTACGACCTATCCGACGACTTCTTCCGACTGTTTTTGGATCCGACCCAGACCTACAGTTGCGCGTACTTCGAGCGCGAAGATATGACGCTGGAAGAGGCCCAGATCGCCAAGATCGACCTGGCGCTGGGCAAGCTGGGCCTGCAGCCCGGCATGACGCTGCTCGACATCGGCTGCGGCTGGGGCGCCACCATGCGGCGCGCGATGCAGCAGTACGACGTCAACGTCGTTGGCCTGACACTGTCGAGGAACCAGGCCGCCCATGTGCAGAAGTTGTTCGACCAGATGGACGGCCCGCGCAGCAAGCGAGTGGTGCTAGACGGGTGGGAACAGTTCGACGAGCCCGTGGACCGCATCGTGTCGATCGGTGCGTTCGAGCACTTCCGCCACGACCGCTACGACGACTTCTTCGCGAAGGCCTACAAGATCCTGCCCGCGGACGGGGTGATGTTGCTGCACACCATCACCGGCCTGACCAAGCAGCAGATGATCGACAACGGCTTGCCGCTGTCACTGTGGCTCGCTCGTTTCCTCAAGTTCATCATGACCGAAATCTTTCCCGGCGGGCAGCCGCCGACGATCGAGATGGTGGAGGAGCAGGCACCGAAGGCGGGTTTCAAGCTGACTCGCCGCCAATCACTGCAGCCGCACTATGCCAGGACCCTTGACCTGTGGGCACAGGCCCTGGAAGCCCACAAAACCGAGGCCATCGCCATCCAGTCCGAAGAGGTGTACGAGCGGTACATGAAGTACCTGACCGGCTGCGCCAAGATGTTCCGGGTCGGCTACATCGACGTCAACCAGTTCACCCTGGAGAAGTAGTGACCGCGCCGTCAAAGCGATATTTGGCGGGTCCTGACCGAGAAAGACCTACGCAAAAAACCATGAATCCATGCGATACGCCGTGCAGCGTGTAGGGTGCCGGGGATGGCCACCTCGTGAAGGTGCCCACCACAGTGGGAGGACACATGTCTGATAACTCAGCGGGCACCACAAAAACGCGGTCCAACGTCGACGACGTCCAAGCGCATTACGACCTTTCCAACGAGTTTTTCGCGCTCTTCCAGGATCCGACTCGTACCTACAGCTGCGCCTATTTCGAGCGTGAGGACATGACGCTGGAAGAGGCCCAGATCGCCAAGCTCGACCTGACGCTGGGCAAACTGGGGCTACAGCCCGGGATGACCGTGCTCGACATCGGCTGCGGCTGGGGTTCGGTGATGAAGCGCGCCGTCGAGATGTACGACGTCAACGTCGTCGGATTGACCCTATCGAAAAACCAACACGCCCACTGCCAGCGAATGCTCGACCAAATCGATACGAACCGCTCGCATCGGGTACTGCTGAGCGACTGGGCAGACTTCAACGAGCCGGTGGACCGCATCGTCACCATCGAAGCGTTGGAGCACTTCGGTTTCGACCGCTACAACGACTTCTTCAAGTTCGCCTATGACGCAATGCCCGCCGACGGCGTGATGCTGCTGCACTCGATCACAGGGTTGCACCCGAAGCAGGTCATAGAGCGCGGCATACCGTTGTCGTTTGAGATGGCCCGCTTCATCAAATTCATCTTGACCGACATCTTCCCGGGCGGCCGGCTGCCCACGATCGACAAGGTCGAGGAACACTCGGCGAAGGTCGGTTTCAAGGTAACCCGCGTCCAATCGCTACAACAGGATTTCGCCAAGACCCTCGACTGCTGGGCCGAGACCCTTCAAGCCCGCAAGGACGAGGCCATCAAGATCCAATCCGCAGAGGTTTACGACCGGTACATGAAGTACCTGACCGGTTGCGCCAAGGCCTTCCGCATCGGCTACATCGACTGCAACCAGTTCACGCTGGCCAAGTAAACTTTTCGTGCCACAGACGGGCTATGGGTGCACGGGCGCCGCCAACTGACACCATCCAGGAGACATGACGACAATGGCCGAGAAGCCGATTGGCCCGACTAAGACGCGTACGCGTTTCGAAGACATCCAGGCGCACTACGACGTCTCCGACGATTTCTTCGCCCTGTTCCAGGACCCGACCCGGATCTACAGCTGCGCCTACTTCGAGCCACCGGAGCTCACGCTCGAAGAAGCCCAGTACGCCAAGATCGACCTCAACCTGGACAAGCTGGACCTCAAGCCGGGCATGACACTGCTTGACATCGGCTGCGGTTGGGGCACCACCATGAAGCGCGCCGTAGAGCGGTTCGACGTCAACGTCATCGGCCTCACCCTGTCCAAGAACCAGCACGCCCGCTGCGAGCAGGTGTTGGGCGCGCTCGACACCGGCCGCTCCCGCCGGGTGCTGCTGCACGGCTGGGAAGACTTCGCCGAACCCGTCGACCGGATCGTGTCCATTGAGGCCTTCGAGCACTTCGGGCACGAGAACTACGACGACTTCTTCAAGCGGTGTTTCAACATCATGCCCGAGGACGGTCGGATGACGGTCCAGAGCAGCGTCAGCTACCACCCCTACGAAATGGCGGCCCGCGGTAAGAAGCTGAGCTTCGAAACGGCACGTTTCATCAAGTTCATCGTCACCGAGATATTTCCGGGCGGCCGCCTGCCGTCCACCGAGATGATGGTCGAACACGGCGCGAAGGCCGGCTTTGTTGTCCCCGAACCCCTGTCACTGCGGCCGCACTACATCAAGACGCTGCGGATCTGGGGTGACACGTTGGAGTCCAACAAGGACAAGGCCATCGAGGTCACCTCCGAAGAGGTGTTCAACCGGTACATGAAGTATCTGCGCGGCTGCGAGCACTACTTCACCGACGAGATGCTGGACTGCAGCCTGGTGACCTACCTCAAGCCGGGTGCCGCCGCCTAAGCACTTGGTGGAACACCGGCGGCATCACCGGCATCGCCGGTGCTTCGTTGCCGCAGAACGCTTTTGGCATGGCGTATGCAGGCCGGCGGCTTGCCAGCGGTGCAAGATTTCCTCGATCACGTCCGGATGGCTGCCGAGATGGGGGCGCACGAACGGCACCGGCGCCGTCTGGATGAACAGCGAGGCCGACACCAGCGTGCGGGTCGCATAGAACAGGTCGTCGCGGAAGCGGTCGATGCCGCCCTCGGCGTGCTGGTACACCGGGGGTTTCGATCGGCAGGTACGAAGTCGACGGACCGACGCACAGGCCAGCCTCCGGCCAGCCCATGCGTTCCATCAGGCGGGTCCGCAGGAATTCCTTCTGGCTGGTGGTCAAGTTGTGTCATCAGCTTTTCACGACTTCAACTATCTCCGCGGGAAATTTTGCCGTGCAATTTGGATTCTCGCGCTGGGATCACTGCGCACGCATACCTACGCTTCATTCGTACTACATACTCGTGAATTTCCAGCCCAAGCACATCGTGCCAACGGACGAATTTCCTCCCTATGGACGGAATTCTTCCTCGGCTAATCGGTGGAGGAAAAATCAACCGATCTGCTTCAGACAAGAAAGGAGAGATAGCCGAGCCGGCCGTCAGGAAGGCTACGGGCGCCGCCCCCAAGCCGCCAGAAAGCCTGGTCCGAGGTCCCAGAACTGGGGGTCAGCGAGCAGGCGTTGGGCCTGGTTGATCTCCTCGTCACAGCTCAACTGGGCATCAAGGATGCGAGGTCGCACCGCCTCCAGGGTTAAACTCCAGAACCTCGCCATCGGGGTGCCGCCCTGTATCGCCGGCAGTATCGCCGACACTCCAACATCTCGGTACCCATGGCGCTGCAGCGGCTCGGGAAAGCTGCGGGCCCACTCGTAATCGGTGCCAGTAAGGGCGAGCACATCGACCCATGCTTGCATCACCTTGCGGTAGATGGGATTACGGCTGCTGAGCACCGAAAACGAAGCGCAGTCCACGACCACCAGCACGCCCTCCGGTGCCAGCCATGGAATGATTCGGCCTAGGATCTCCTCCCGTTGCTCGATGTGCTCGAGGACGGAGCGGGTGTGGATTGCGTCGAAGGAGCCAGGCGGAAACTCGCCGGTGACCACATCGTGCTTCAGGACCCGGATGCCCGCATCCGCTAGCGGTTGGAGCAGACGAGTGTCGACATCGGTGGCGGTGACAAGCGACGGATCGCCGGCCTCACGCGCGAGCCAACTAGCCACCGAACCCGTCCCGGCTCCGATGTCCAGGCCACGACAACCTCGCCCGAATCCGGCGGTACGAATGGCGTCAATGCTCAGCGCATCGACGGTGGCGGCAAGCAGGTTCAATCGCTCGTGCTCACCGGACCAGTCTTTGGTCAGCACGTATTCGTTGCGCTGGCCGATATGCCGGGGCGCCATCGCCGGGCTGACGTCGGGTTTAGCGCGGTGTCGGCTGCGCTCGTCGGCGCCGCAGGCGCCCACTCACTCCGCCGCGAAGTTCCGGGTGATGGATGGGTCGACCGGAATGCCCGGGCCAGTCGTCGTCGACACGGTGATCTTCTTCAGGTAGCGGCCCTTCGACGACGACGGCTTGAGCCGCAGCACCTCGTCAAGCGCAGCGCCGTAGTTCTCCGCCAAGTTCTTCTCGTCGAACGACGCCTTGCCGATGACAAAGTGCAGGTTGGCCTGCTTGTCCACGCGGAAGTTGATCTTGCCGCCCTTGATGTCCGCGACGGCCTTGGCCACGTCGGGGGTGACAGTGCCGGTCTTGGGGTTCGGCATCAGGCCACGAGGCCCCAGCACCCGTGCGATACGGCCGACCTTGGCCATCTGGTCGGGGGTCGCGATCGCCGCATCGAAATCCAGCCAGCCACCCTGGATTTTCTCGATCAGATCGTCACTGCCGACCACATCGGCCCCCGCGGCGACGGCGGCATCGGCCTTCTCGCCGACCGCGAACACCGCGACCCGCGCGGTTTTACCGGTGCCGTGCGGCAGATTCACCGTGCCGCGGACCATCTGGTCTGCCTTACGCGGATCGACGCCGAGCCGGATCGCCACCTCAACGGTCGCGTCCTGCTTGGTCGAGGACGTCTCTTTGGCAAGCTTGGCCGCCTGCAGCGGGGTGTAAAGGTTGCTGCGGTCCACCTTCTCGGCCGCAGCGCGATATGCCTTGCTGGTCTTGCTCATTTGATATCCAATCTGGTGTTGGGTTGTGGTTATCAAGCGGGCCGAAGCTAGCCCTCCCACGAATCGGGCTATTCGACGGTGATGCCCATTGATCGGGCGGTCCCGGCGATGATCTTGGCGGCTGCGTCGATGTCGTTGGCGTTGAGATCGGCCTTCTTGGTCTCGGCGATCTCGCGAACTTGATCCCAGCTGACCTTGGCGACCTTGGTCTTGTGTGGTTCCGACGAACCTTTGGGCACACCCGCGGCCTTGAGCAGCAACTTGGCGGCGGGCGGCGTCTTGAGCGCGAAAGTGAAACTACGGTCTTCGTAGACGGTGATCTCCACCGGGATGACGTTGCCGCGCTGGTTTTCCGTCGCGGCGTTGTACGCCTTGCAGAACTCCATGATGTTGACACCGTGCTGGCCGAGCGCGGGACCAACCGGCGGTGCAGGGTTGGCCTGTCCCGCCACGATCTGCAGCTTGATCAGCCCGGCGACCTTCTTCTTCTTCGGGGCCATGACGTGTCGACGTTCCTTCCTGGTTAAGCATCCAGCTGCCCGCAAGCGGGCTGCTGGCTAGATCTTGGAGACCTGGCCAAAGGTCAGTTCCACCGGTGTTTCGCGGCCAAAGATAGAGACCAGCACCTTGAGCTTCTGCTGTTCGGCGTTGACCTCGCTGATGGTGGCCGGCAACGTGGCAAACGGCCCGTCCATGACGGTTACCGACTCGCCGACCTCGTAGTCGACCTCCACGACCGGACGCTCCAGCCCACCGGACTCGGCGGCGGCAGCGGTGCTGGCCGCACCCTTGGCGGCCTTCTTCGTCGACCCCCGCGGAAGCAGAAACTTCACCACGTCGTCGAGGGCGAGGGCCGACGGGCGGGACGTCGCGCCGACGAACCCGGTGACCCCCGGCGTGTTGCGCACCGCGGCCCATGAGTCGTCGGTCAAGTCCATCCGCACCAGGATGTAGCCGGGCAGCACCTTGCGGTTGACCTGCTTGCGCTGGCCGTTCTTGATCTCGGTGACCTCTTCGGTGGGTACCTCCACCTGGAAGATGTAGTCGCCGACGTCAAGGTTCTGCACCCGGGTTTCGAGGTTGGCCTTGACCTTGTTCTCGTACCCCGCGTAGGAGTGCACGACATACCAGTCGCCGGGCTTGCTGCGCAGCTCCGCCTTGAGCGCGACGGCCGGATCGACCTCTTCAGCCGGGGCCACTACGTCCTGGGGGACGCTGGCCTCTTGCAAATCGACCGCCTCACCCGCGGACGTGTCACCGTCGAAGGTAGTCACGGTTTTCAGTCCTCTCTGTCACTCTCGAACCTCAGCCGAACACCAGCATCACTAGCTCGGTCAGGCCGAAATCAGCGCCTGCAACCAGCGCCACCATGAAGGCCAGAAACGCCAGCACCACCGACGTGTAGGTGATCATTTGTTTGCGGTTCGGCCAGATCACCTTCCGCATCTCGGTAACGACCTGCTTTAGGTAGTTGTATACGAACGCGATCGGGTTAGCTGGCCGAGCCCCCGTTTTGCTGACTCTTCTGACTTTCTTTGCCCTGGCAGCCTTCGAGGCCGCCTTCTTGGCCGAATCGTCGGTAGCGACCCCGGTGTCTTCCGAGGTCTTGGTCGACGACTCTTCGCCGTCGACGTCTTCGTCGGCACCTGCCACGCGCTGCCGGGACCGCTTGCCGGTGGGACGTTGCGGCCGCACTGTCGGCTTTGTCACCAGGGCGGTCCGACCACCGCTCCCGCGCGCCTCCGCACTTTCGGCGCCGTCGGCTGCGGCCTGGTCGGCAGCGTCGCCTTCGTCGCTCACTATGCGCTCCTTCGTTTGCTAGCTATCCCGCGAGCCGTTCCGCGTTGGTTGGGCACCTTCCCAGTGTCCACCATGGCACGATACATATGGTCCGTCTCCTCCTCAGGCCGTCTCGGCCCGCATCGTCGCCGGACGTTCGTTTTCAGCAGGGGCGACAGGACTTGAACCTGCAACCTGCGGTTTTGGAGACCGCTGCTCTGCCAGTTGAGCTACGCCCCTTCGCGGTTGGCAGGCAAGCCCAGACCAGGCCCAGGCCAACCATTTGCGCCGGGGCTTACATGACACGCGCGCGCTCGTTCAACTCACGGAAAGCGCGCTGATGTTGGGAAAACCCCGAGGTCCGAGTGTACTAGAGTCTACATAGCGGCAGGACCCAGATACTAATTACGCCGTCCTGATGACCTGCCCGGATTCCTTGTCCCATTTGAGCTGGGTGGAGTTGTCACCCTGCTGGCCCATCAGGGTGGTGTAGGCCTCCAAGACCAGTTCGCCGTCGTCGTTGGTGCAGACGTTCTTGGTGACCACGATGTCGGCTCCGAACCGCTCGTCGACCGAATGAATGTCCATCCGGGCCCACAACTTGTCCCCGGCGAGCACGGGTTTGTGGAACACGAACCGCTGGTCGACCTGGACGATCTGCATGGTTTCCATGCCCACGTCAACGTTCCGGAAGAAATCCAGCTGGACGTACTTCGCCAAGATCGTCACGAAGGTCAGCGGAGCGACGATCTCGGCGTAGCCGAGATCGGCGGCCGCGTCCTCGTTGAAGTAGGCGGGATGATCACACTTGATAGCTCGGGCAAACTCGCGGCATTGCTCACGGCCGACGATGAAATAGTCCGGGTAGTGCCAAACCATCCCGCGGATATCGGTCTTTAACGCCATGGGTTACGCCAGTTTCGCCGAGGCGATGGCCCGCCCGAAGATCTTCTTGCCGTCCGTGGTGGCCGTGAGGGCGATGGTCACCAACTTGTTGTCCGGATTGACCGACTTCACCCGGCCGTTGAACACGATCTCCGCGCCCTTGCCATCGTTGGGCACCGGCACCACCGCGGTGAATCGCACGTTGTACTCGGTGACTGCGCCCGGATCACCAATCCATGACGTGACGTAGCCGCCGCCAAGACCCATGGTCAGCATGCCGTGGGCGATCGCGGTGTCCAGCCCGACCATCTTGGCGATCTCGTCGTCCCAGTGGATCGGGTTCAAGTCACCCGAAACTCCCGCGTAGTTCACCAGATCCTGGCGGGTCAGCGGGTACGTCTTCTCCGGAAGCTGGTCTCCGACCTTCACCGAGCTGAACTCACGCAGCGCCATTAGCAAAGCCCTCTTTCCCATCCTCGCCGGCACGGCCCGCCAGGGTCGTGTAGGTCTCCTGCACGATGTCACCTGCTTCATTGGTGATGATGTTCTTGGTCACGATGATCTGGGTGCCGTGCGCCTCACGCATCGAATCCACGTAGACGTCGCAGTAAAGCTTGTCGCCCGCCACAATCGGCTTCTCGTACTTCAGCACTTGGTCAACCTGGACGACCTGCGCGTCCTGGACCGCGACGTTTGCGTGTTTGAAGAACGCCGACTGCGCTTTGTAGCCGAACACGCAGATGAACGTCAGGGGGGCCAACAGGCCCTTATAGCCGAGTTCGGCGGCCGCGTCTTCCTCGAAGAATGACGCGTCGTCGTTTTGAACGGCTACGGCGTACTCGCGGATCTTCTCCCGCTCCACCTCGTAATGGTCGGGGTAGCGGTAGTGCATCCCGACGATGTCTGCGGTCAACGGCATGGCTCTCGAACCTACCTAGTCAGCGGAAAACAACTGCTCACGGGTCGGCGATTACCGCGTCTCGCGGTGCGCCTGGTGCTTGCCGCAATTCGGGCAGAACTTCTTTAGCTCCAGCCGGTCCGGGTCGTTACGGCGGTTCTTTTTGGTGATGTAGTTGCGGTGCTTACACACCTCGCATGCCAAAGTGATCTTCGGCCGCACGTCGGTACTGGAAGCCATGACCGTTCTCTCTCGAATCTCTCACACGTGTCGTTGTTGTGTTGTAGCGATGGCCGGACTCGAACCGGCGACCTAACGATTATGAGTCGTTCGCTCTAACCGACTGAGCTACATCGCCTCTGGTACGCACCGCCAGCCTGCTCGGCGTCCGCCGAGCCCCCTAACGGAATCGAACCGTTGACCTTTTCCTTACCATGGAAACGCTCTGCCGACTGAGCTAAGGGGGCCGCTCACCCGTAGCGACCAGTCGGGTCGTGCAGCGGGCCTAAAAGAGGGTACAGCCTGGCGTGCAACGCCACCAAACCACGTAGCGGATCACCCGCTGTCGCTGCTCCGCCGCGGAACCCAGGCATTGGGATCGCTGAACTCGTCGTACTCGTCATCCCGGGCATGGTCCGCGGTATCCGCCTCGCCGAGAAGCGTCCGGAGCGCAAGGTTGACAGCCTCTCGCGCGCCCTTCACGCGGTACCGCCGGATGACCTCTTGGACCAGGTCGTCGTCAACCTCTATCTCGACCCTCTTCAGCATGGACCAAAGATACCGAGCGCCCCCCCGGTCAGGCTCGGGGGCTACACCACAACGAGCCCAACCGGGCGCGTTGGTGCCGAAATGCGGCGGTCTCGGTTGGGCGCTGTTGGACCAGACCTAGGCTGGTGATGTGTGCAAGGACCGGCTGTACTTCCGTCAACTGCTCTCCGGTCGCGATTTCGCCGTCGGCGACATGTTCGCGACGCAGATGCGCAACTTCGCCTACCTGATCGGAGACCGCGAAACCGGGGATTGCGTGGTGGTTGACCCGGCCTACGCCGCCGGGGATCTGATCGACGCGCTCGAATCCGACGATATGCATCTGTCCGGCGTGCTGGTGACCCACCATCACCCCGACCATGTCGGCGGCTCGATGATGGGTTTCCAGCTGCGGGGCCTGTCCGACTTGCTGGAGCGAGCGACCGTACCCGTGCACGTGAATACCCATGAGGCGCTGTGGGTTTCGCGAGTCACCGGGATTCCCATCGGGGATCTGACCACCCATGAGCATCGGGACAAGGTCAGTATCGGCGACATCGAAATCGAGCTGCTGCACACCCCCGGGCATACGCCGGGCAGTCAATGCTTTCTGCTCGACGGGCGGCTGGTCGCCGGTGACACGTTGTTCCTGGAGGGCTGTGGACGCACCGACTTTCCCGGCGGTGATTCCGACGAGATGTACCGCAGCCTGAGACAGCTCGCCGAACTTCCGGGTGACCCAACCGTGTTTCCCGGGCATTGGTACTCGGCCGAGCCGAGCGCGTCACTCTCGGAGGTCAAGCGGTCCAACTACGTTTACCGGCCCGCAAATCTAGATCAGTGGCGAATGTTGATGGGCGGCTGAGGGACTCGGACAGCCGCGGCTGGTCCGGTCCTGGCCCAGCGACGCCGCCAGCGACACATCACCCAAAGATTCGGCAGCCTGCGATATGCCCCGAGGCGCCGCTAGGATCATGTCAGCTAACTTTTCCGGCCGCGATCACTGTGGTATAAGCGGAGGGTGGATGCCATGGGGTGGGTCCAGGGCAGCTGGCTTGGGAACACCGGGGTCGAGTCCAGCACCTGGTTGGCGTTTGCCGCCTGGGCGGCGCTTGCGCTCGGTGTCGTCGCACTCGTCGTGACCAACGGGCAGATCCAGCGCAATCGTCGGCTGGCCGCGGAGCAGACCCGGCCCTACGTGGGCATGCTGATGGAGCCGCACGTGGCGGACTGGCATGTGATCGAGTTGGTGGTCCGAAACTTCGGTCGCACCGCCGCCTATGACGTCCGGTTCTCGTTTCCCAATCCCCCGACCGTGGCCCAATACGAGAACGCTTCGGACGGCTACGCCGATGTCGTCGAACTTCAGCTTCCCCACGAGTTGCCGATGCTGGCGCCCGGTCAGGAGTGGCGCATGGTGTGGGATTCCGCGCTCGATCGTGCCGAGATCGGGCATGGCATCGAGTCCCGCTTCCCCGGCACGGTGACCTACTACGACCGACCCGAACAGCCGCGCGGATGGCGGTTCTGGCAGCGCGGACGGCATCCGCTGGAGACCAAAGTGGTGCTGGACTGGGATGCGCTGCCGCCCGTTCAGCGCATCGAGCTGATGACCACCCATGACCTGGCGAAGCGGGAGAAGCAGAAGCTCGAGCTGTTGCGCAGCCTGCTGACGTACTTCCACTACGCGAGCAAGGAAACGCGTCCCGATGTCTTCCGCAGCGAGATCGACCGGATCAACCGCGCTGTGGCCGAAACTCAGGACAGGTGGCGCACCCGGCAGCTCGACGAGCCCACCGACGTCAGCCTGCGCTGGGGGGACGCCGAGAACGAACTGGGCAAGCACAGCGGCCAGCGCGTGTGACGGCGGGCCAACCGCGGGCGCGCGGGATCGCCCAGTGCCGATCTGATTCAATCGAACCCATGAGCGGCCCGGTCAGCTATACCCGCAAGGATTCCATCGCGGTCATCAAAATGGACGACGGCAAGGTCAACGCGCTGGGCCCGACCATGCAGCAGGCCATCAACGAAGCGATCGACAACGCCGACCGTGACGACGTCGGGGCGCTGGTGATCACCGGGAATGGGCGGGTGTTCAGCGCAGGCTTCGACCTGAAGATCCTGACCTCCGGCGAGGTGCAGCCCGCGATCGACATGCTCCGAGGCGGCTTCGAGCTGACCTACCGACTCCTGTCCTACCCCAAACCCGTGGTGATGGCATGCACCGGTCACGCCATCGCGATGGGAGCGTTTCTGCTGTCCTCCGGCGATCACCGGGTGGCCGCCCATGCGTACAACATCCAGGCCAACGAGGTCGCGATCGGCATGACCATTCCGTACGCGGCGCTAGAGATCATGAAGCTGCGACTGACGCGGTCGGCGTACCAGCAGGCAACCGGGCTGTCCAAGACGTTCTTCGGGGAAACCGCGCTGGCCGCCGGCTTTATCGACGAAATCGCCCTGCCCGAGGTGGTGGTCAGCCGTTCCGAGGAAGCCGCCCGGGAATTCGCCGGTCTCAACCAGCGCGCCCACGCCGCCACCAAGTTGCGGGCCCGCGCCGATGCGCTCGCGGCGCTGCGCGCGGGGATCGACGGCATCGAAGCCGAGTTCGGAGTGTAAGTGACGGGTGATGCGGTTGCTTTCGGCAACCGCATCACACCCGGACCGCCTCCTCCATTCGGAAAGTGTGACAGGTTGGCGGCGGCTCGTCACCTCGAAGCGGCTGGCCCGAGCGCGTTGACCGCTATTGGAACTCCCGGAACCGTTCCAGGTATTTGACCCAGTTCCAGGTTGAGAGGAACGCCTGCGCCGCCTCGCAGCCCTTGTCGTAGAGCGCTTCGGCATCCTTGCGCGAAAGGCCGAAATCCAGGAAGTTGACGGCCGTCGAGTCGACCCGGATGGCGCGGGCACTGACCCAGGGCTGGTTCAGATAGGTCTGATCGCGGCCGACGAACATGGTGGTGATCAGCTGTTCCAGCAGCACCGACGGCGGCCCCAGCAGACGCAGCGCGCCCACCCCTGGGATTACCTGGTCATTGCCTTCGGGCAGGTTCGGCACCACCGTGATGCCGAACGTGGGCCAGCGTGGCGGTTTGCCGTCGAGCCGGTCGAACGAGTCGATCGGGAAGTTCGACAACACGCCGCCGTCGACCAGGGTGGAAGTGAGCCCGTCCGCACTGGTCAAACTGACCGGCCGGAAAAAGAACGGGATCGCCATCGACGCGCGAACCGCGTCGGCGACCGGCTGCTCGTCAGGGTCGAGGCCGTAGACGCGGCGGTAGTCCCAGGGCAGCCGCACCAGCTGCCCGGTCGTTACGTCGGTGACGGTGACCGCCAGTCGGTAGCGGCGCTCTTCGGGTAGTTGCTTGTCGGCAAGAGCCAAATCCCCGAAGGTGGTAACTCCGAGGTTTTTTAGCTCACCGCGGATCCAATCGTGGGCGAAGTCACCGCGGTACAAGCCGGTATCGCGCAGCAACCCCCATGCCTGGCCGAGAACCGGCAAATGACCGATGGGGCCGGCATCGCGGAACTTCTGGTACGGCAGACTCAGTGCGAGTTCTTTGATCTCGTGGCTGGTCAACCGGTTGCCGTTGGACGCGGCCGCCAGGATCGACCCGACCAGTGACCCAGCGGAGACGCCAGACACCCGTTTGACGGTGTACCCGGCGTCCATGACGGCGACGACGGCGCCAACCAGGCCGACCCCCTTGACGCCGCCACCCGAGAGAACGAGATCCACCGGCTTGGGCCGCCGGATCTTGGCAGGCTGGTTTACCATGATCGCCTTCAGTCCCGAGCCGAAACCCATTGGTAGGGAAGGAATTTCCCATCGAATGTCACCACGACACGATCGCCCGACGGATGTGGCTTCTTCTGCAGGTCGACGCTGAAATTGATTGCGCTCATGATGCCGTCGCCAAACCGCTCGTGGATCAATTCCTTGATGGCGCCGCCGTAGACCTGAAGAGCTTCGTAGAAGCGGTAAATGGTGGGGTCGGTAGGCGCCATCCCGGCCAAGGAGGCGGGCCAGCCGCGGCGCATCGGCGGCGCGGCCAGCACCGGCACCGCCGACTCGTCCAGACCCAGCATCTCGACCAGGACCTTGGCAAGCTCGGCGGGAACGGGATGCTGACCGAGCAGCGCCGACGTGGTCCACAGCACCGGCCTGCCGACGGCGTCGGCCAGCTCCTGCCAGCTCAAGCCGCGTGCCAGGCGGGCAACGACGATCTGTTCGGTGATCTCGTTTCTGTTCATGGCCCCAGCATGCATTAAAGCGTGTCGCCCCACGCGGTCGTTCTACTGCGCGGCGACCTCGAACGCCAAGACGGTCTATGGTGGCGCCCGATGGCGCTTCATGTTCACCGTGCCGAACGGACCGACCTGCTCGCCGACGGCCTCGGCGCACTGCTCGCCGATCCGCTGCCCGACCCGTTCACGCAGGAGCTGGTGCTCGTCGCGGCCCGCGGCGTGGAACGCTGGTTGAGTCAGCGTCTTTCGCACCTGCTCGGGTGCGCGCTCGGTGGTGACGGGGTGTGCGCCGGGGTGTCATTCCGCAGTCCGCGGTCCCTGATTGCCGAGCTCAGCGGCACACGCGACATCGATCCCTGGTCGCCGGAGGCCTTGACGTGGCCGCTGCTCGAGGTCATCGACGCCAGCCTCGACGAGCCGTGGTGCCAAACGTTGGCAACTCACTTGGGCCACTTCGACACCGACGCTTTCGAAGCCGAACTGCGCCGGGGGCGCCGCTACGCGGTGGCCCGCCGCCTGGCCGGCCTGTTCGCGTCCTACGCCCGGCAGCGTCCCCAGCTGCTAACCGACTGGCTGGACGGCAACCCCGCCAGCCTCGCCGACCTCGATGCCGACCTAGCGTGGCAGCCCGCCTTATGGCGAGCGCTGGTCGCCGCTGTCCCCGCCGATCCGCCGCAGATCCGGCACGAGAAGACGGTTGCCCGGCTGCGAGCGGGCCCGGCCGACCTGGCGGCGCGGCTATCGCTGTTCGGGCACACCCGGTTGGCGTGCACCGAGGTGCAGCTGCTCGACGCACTGGCCACCCATCACGAACTGCACCTGTGGCTGCCGCATCCCAGCGACGAGCTATGGCGGGCGTTGACTGACCTCGACACAGCGGTTCCCCGACGCCGAGACCCCAGCCGGCGGGCCGCCAACCATCCGCTGCTTCAAACACTGGGCCGCGACCTGCGAGAGTTGCAGCGCGCCCTGCCAGCCGCCCCGGTGACCGACGAATACATCGCTGCCCCAGCCAAACCCGATTCCTTGCTGGGCTGGCTGCAAGGCGACCTCGCCGCCAACGCCATCCGGCCCGCCGGCCGCTGCCTGTCCGATGGCGACCAGTCGGTGCAGATCCACGCCTGCCATGGCCCGGCCCGACAGATCGCCGTATTGCGCGAGGTGCTGCTGGGTCTGTTGGAGGACGATCCGACGCTTGAACCCCGCGACATCGTGGTGATGTGCCCCGACATCGAGACCTACGCGCCGTTGATTATCGCCGG
Organism: Mycobacterium decipiens; assembly: GCF_963853665.1. Lineage (NCBI taxonomy): Bacteria > Bacillati > Actinomycetota > Actinomycetes > Mycobacteriales > Mycobacteriaceae > Mycobacterium > Mycobacterium decipiens. The sequence continues at coordinate 866,804 of NZ_OY970459.1, read as the reverse complement.
GTTCGGCCTGGGCGAGGCCGCCGGTGACAGCCACCCCGCACACAGGTTGCGGGTCAAGCTCGCCGACCGCGCGCTCACCCAGACCAACCCGTTGCTCGGCGTGGCCGCGGAACTGCTTGCCATCGCCGGAACCCGCGCCACCGCCAGCCAGGTGCTCAACTTCACCCAGGCGGCACCGGTGCGCGCCCGCTTTGGCTTCACCGACGACGATCTCGACACGATCACCGGCTGGGTGCGCCAATCGAACATCCGGTGGGGTTTCGACCAGCGACATCGCCAGCCCTATGGACTAGACCATTTCGTGCACAACACCTGGCGGTTCGGCATCGACCGCATTCTCACCGGTGTGGCGATGTCGGACGACTCGCGCGCGTGGCTGGACACCGCGCTGCCGCTCGACGATGTCGGCAGCAACCGGGTGGAGCTGGCTGGGCGCTTCGCCGAGTGCGTCGCACGATTACATCAGGTAATCCAAAAACTCAGCGGCGCACAGCCGTTGACCGACTGGCTCGATGCGCTGGCCGAGGGAGTGCGCCTCCTTGCCCGATCCGGTGATGCGGGGCAGCAAGCGCAGCTGCGGCGAGAGTTCGCCGACGTCCTCGCGCACACAGATGGCGCGCGCTCGTCGACGCGGCTGCGGCTGCCCGACGTTTCCGCGCTGCTGGACGAGTACCTGGCCGGACGCCCGACACGAGCCAACTTCCGCACCGGAACGCTGACCGTCTGCTCGATGGTGCCGATGCGCTCGGTGCCGCACCGGGTGGTGTGCCTGGTCGGGCTCGACGACGGATCGTTCCCGCGGCACAGCGTCCCAGACGGTGATGACGTGCTGGCGCGCGACCCGATGACCGGCGAGCGCGACATCCGTTCCGAGGACCGCCAACTGCTGCTCGACGCAATCGGTGCCGCTAGGCAGACGCTGGTGATCACCTACACGGGCGCCGACGAGCACACCGGTCACCCACGTCCGCCGGCCGTGCCGCTCGCGGAGTTGCTGGACGCGCTGGATCGGACGGCGTCAACACCGGTTCGCGAGCGCATTCTCACCCGACATCCGCTACAGCCGTTCGACCGCAGAAACGTCGTGCCCGGCGAACTGTTGCACGGCAAGCCGTTCACATTCGACCCAGCTGCGCTCGGCGCCGCCCACGCAAGCACCGGACAGCGCAGTGCACCAACGGCTTTCATCACCGATCCGTTGCCGGCGAAGCCCACCGCCGACCTCACCCTGGCAGATCTGCTCGACTTCTTCAAAGATCCGGTCAAGGGGTTCTTCCGGGCGCTCGACTACACGCTGCCGTGGGACGTCGACACCGTTGCGGATGCGATGCCCGTGGAGATCGACCCGCTACAGGCCTGGACGGTCGGCGACCGGATGCTGCGCGACATGCTGCGCGGCATGCATCCGGACACCGCCGCCAACGCGGAGTGGCGTCGCGGAACGCTGCCGCCCGGGCGGCTCGGGGTACGCAAAGCCAAGGAGATCCGCGATCGCGCACGTGATCTGGCGATAGCCGCATTGCGGTACCGGACGGGCGACGGCGACGCGTACGACCTTGACATCGACCTCGGTGATGGGCGCCGGTTGACCGGAACGCTCACGCCGGTCCACGGCCAACACTTGGTGTCGGTCAGCTATTCGAAGCTGGCCGCAAAGCAGGTGCTGGCGTCGTGGATCGAGTTGGTTGCGCTGGCGGCCGAAAGGCCGGACCGCGATTGGACGGCGCGCTGCATCGGCCGGGGCAAGAGCCGAAACCGGATCGCCCAGCGGCTATTCGCGCCGCCCCCCGACCCGGTAGCCGTGCTGCGCGACCTGGTGTTGCTCTACGACACAGGTCGGCGTGAACCGCTGCCGCTCCCGCTGAAAACGTCGTGCGCGTGGGCGCAGGCGCGCCGCGACGCCGACGACCCGGACGAGGCGGCGCGGGCAGTGTGGGAATCCAACAACTTTCGCGGCGGCGACGACCGCGAGCGCGCACACGTGCGGGTCTGGGGCCAAAGGCCGGCATTCGCTGTGCTGCTGGGCCCGCCGCGCCCAGGCGAAGAGATGCCGGGTGAGGACACCCGGCTGGGTGCTCTGGCCGCGCGGCTGTGGCTGCCGGTGCTGGCCGCTGAACGGGCCCCCGAAGGGGCACCGGGCTGATGGAATGCTTCGACCTACTGGGGCCGTTGCCCGAGCGAGGGTCCACAACAGTGCTGGAAGCCAGCGCCGGTACGGGCAAGACGTTCGCGCTGGCCGGCCTGGTGACCCGCTACCTGGCCGAGACCGACACCACGCTCGACGAAATGTTGCTGATCACCTTCAACCGCGCCGCCAGCCGCGAGCTTCGAGAACGCGTCCGCGACCAGATCGTCGCGGCGGTGGCCGCCCTCGATGGCCGGGCGCTACCGGGCAGCGACCTCGTCGCGCACCTGGTGCGCGGCAGCGACGCCAAGCTCGCGATACGGCGGGCCCGGCTGCGCGACGCGCTGGCGAACTTCGACGCGGCCACCATCGCCACCACACACGAGTTCTGTGGATCGGTGCTGAAATCACTTGGTGTAGCTGGAGATACCGATACCGGTCTCATGCTGCAGGAGAGTCTCGACGAACTGATCACCCAGATCGTCGACGACCTCTACCTCGCGCACTTCGGACGTCAAGAACACGATCCGGTGCTGACGTACGCACAAGCGCTCACCCTGGCCCGCCAGGTCGTGGGCGACCCATGCGCACAGCTGCGGCCGGCCGATCCCGAACCGGACAGCGAGGCGGCGGTGCGGCTAACGTTCGCCACTCAAGTCGTCGACGAGCTCGAACACCGCAAGCGTCGGCTGCGCATACTCGGCTATGACGACTTGCTCGTCCGGCTGGCGAAAGCCCTTGCCGCGGAGGATTCCCCGGCCCGGGAACGGATGCGGAAGCGCTGGCAGATCGTGCTGGTCGACGAGTTCCAGGACACCGACCCCATCCAGTGGCGGGTGCTCGAGTGTGCGTTCCACCGCCGCTGCACGCTGATCCTGATCGGCGATCCAAAGCAGGCCATCTATGGCTTCCGCGGCGGCGACATCCATACCTATCTGCGGGCGGTCCGCACCGCCGATACTCGCTACACGTTGGGCGTCAACTGGCGCAGCGACGGGGCGCTCATCGCGAGCCTGCAGACGGTGCTGCGCGGCGCCACCCTCGGTCACGCCGAGATCGTCGTGCGCGACATCAACGCCCAACGTCAAGGACACCGCCTAGCCTCAGCCCCCCACCCCGCGCCGTTTCGGCTGCGGGTGGTAACCCGACCCGCAGTTGGCTATGCGGGCACCGCCGCCATCCCGATCGACGTGTTGCGGGCCCATATTCCCGCCGACCTGGCCGCCGATATCGCAGCGCTGTTGGCCAGCGACGCGACGTTCGACGGCGAGCCCGTTGCGGCCGGCCACATCGCGGTGATCGTCGAGCAGCACCGGGACGCGCGGGCCTGCCGGGATGCTTTGGCGGCTGCGGGTATCCCGGCGATCTACACCGGCGACACCGATGTGTTCGCTTCCCAAGCCGCCCAGGACTGGCTATGTCTGTTGGAGGCGTTCGACGCGCCGCAACGCAGTGGGCTGGCCCGCGCGGCCGCGTGCACCAGGTTCTTCGGCGAGACGGCGGAAACCCTTGCCGCGCAGGGTGATGAGCTCACCGATCGGGTGGCCGGTACGCTGCGAGAGTGGGCCGAGGAGGCCCGGCAACGCGGGATTGCAGCGGTATTCGAGGCCGCACAGCTCGCCGGGATGGGGCGCCGGGTGCTGCGCGAGCGGGGCGGCGAGCGGCATATGACTGACTTGGCACACATCGCACAGCTGTTGCATGAGACCGCACATCGACAGCGATACGGTCTTTCGGCACTGCGGGATTGGCTGCGCAAACAGTGCAGCGACCGAGGCGGCGCGGCCGAGCATAACCGTCGCCTGGACAGCGACGCCGCGGCGGTTCAAATCATGACGGTGTTCGTCGCCAAAGGTCTGCAGTTTCCAATCGTGTACCTGCCGTTCATGTTCAATCGGCATGTTCGCAGCGACGATATCCTGCTCTACCACGACGAGACTGATACCCGCTGCTTGTATATCGGCGGAACCAGGCGCGGCCCGCAGCGTCAAGCGGTCGAGGAGCGCAACCGCGTCGAAGCCGCCCGGGACAATATCCGGCTTACCTACGTCGCACTCACCCGGGCGCAGTCGCAGGTGGTGGCCTGGTGGGCACCGACCAAAGACGAAGTCAACGGCGGTTTGTCGCGGCTGCTGCGCGGCCGTGCCATCGGCGATCCGCAGGTGCCGGACAGATGCACGTCCCGAATCAGCGACGAAGAGGCGTGGGCGGTGTTCGCGCAGTGGGAGGCCGAGGGCGGGCCGGCGGTGGAGGAATCGGTGTTCGCCGTTGCTCCTGTTCCCGAAAAGACGCCACCGGTATCGGGTTTGTCGGTACGGCACTTTCACCGCCGAATTGATACCGCGTGGCGACGAACGTCGTATTCGGCGTTGGTGCGCGACGCGGAACCGGCTGGCGCTACGGCCGCAGTCGCCAGCGAACCCGAGGTGCAAGTGCGCGACGACGAGGTGGAGGCACTAGTCGTTACCGCACCAAGTTCGGGCCCCCGCATCACCGAACCAACATCGCCGCTAGCAGCCATGCCGTCGGGCGCCACGTTCGGGTCGCTGGTGCACGCCGTGCTGGAGTCCGCCGACCCGCATTCCACCAATTTGGCCGCCGAGCTCACGCAGCAGGTGCGCCGGCACCTGGCCTGGTGGCCGGTGGACATCGGTGCCCCCGATCCGGCCGCAGCGCTGGGTACCGCACTGGTGCCATTGCACGACACACCGTTGGGGTCACTGGCCGGCGGGTTGACATTGCGCCAGATCGGTGTGCGGGATCGGCTGCGGGAGCTAGCCTTCGAAATGCCGTTGGCCGGCGGCGATCTACGCGATGCGGCCCCGAATGTTTCGCTATCCGACGTGGGTGAGCTGCTGCGAGTGCAACTGCCCGGAAGCGACCCACTGTTCTCGTATGTCGATCGGCTGACGTCCGCCGCATTGGGTGGACGGCCGCTGCGCGGCTACCTGGCAGGGTCGATCGACGTGGTGTTGCGGCTGCCGGGGCAGCGATACCTGGTGGTGGACTACAAGACCAATGACCTCGGTCGCGGCGCGGTCGAATACAGTTTTCCGCGCTTGACCGAGGCGATGCTACATTCCGATTACCCCTTACAGGCATTGTTATATACCGTTGTGCTGCACCGGTTTCTGCGGTGGCGGCAGCCCGGCTACGATCCGCAACGCCATCTCGGCGGGGTGCTGTATCTGTTCGTGCGGGGCATGTGCGGTGCCGACACGCCCGTGCTGGGCGATACCCCGGCCGGCGTGTTCGGCTGGAGCCCGCCGCCACGGCTGGTGGTGGCGCTGTCCGAGCTGCTCGATGCGGGGGCAGCGTGATGCCCACCGAGGTCGAGGTCTGCGTCGCCGCCAGCGGCCTGTTGCGTCTCTTCAATGAGGCTGGGGTGCTGGATGTCTCGGATGTGCAGGTGGCGCAACGGCTCTGCGCGTTGGGCCAGGAGCCCGATGAGCGGGTGGCGCTCGCGGTGGCGCTGGCGGTGCGCGCGGTTCGCGGCGGGTCGGTGTGTGTGGATCTGGCTACGGTTGCCGAGGTTGCCGGGGTTGCCGACGTCTCCGACGACGTGGGGTGGCCGGAGCCCGAGCAGTGGCTGGCAGCGGTGCGCGCAAGCCCACTCTGCGACACGCCGCCGGTGCTGCATCTTGACGATCGACTGCTCTATCTCGACCGGTACTGGCGCGAGGAAAAGCAGGTGTGTGACGACTTGCTGGCCCTGCTGGCGTCCGGACCGGTAGTCGAAGTACCCGCCTACGACCGACTTTTCCCACGCGGCTTTGATGAACAGCGGGAAGCGGCCGAAATTGCTCTCTCGCAGGGGGTCACGGTCCTGACCGGTGGGCCTGGGACCGGAAAGACGACGACGATCGCACGCCTGCTGGCGGTGCTGGCCGAGCAGGCGGAGCTGGCCGGTGGGTCGCGGCCCCGCATCGCACTGGCGGCGCCGACCGGTAAGGCGGCGGCACGGCTGACCGAGGCGGTGCGGGATGAAGTCGCCGAACTTCATTCCGCCGATCGCACGCGGCTGGGCCAGCCGCAGGCGATGACGCTGCATCGGCTGCTCGGGGCTAAGCCGGAAACGTCAACGCGGTTTCGGCACGACCGGGGCAACCGGTTGCCGCACGACGTGATCGTGGTCGACGAGACGTCGATGGTGTCGCTGACATTGATGGCACGGCTGCTGGAGGCGGTGCGTCCCGGCACGCGGCTGATTCTGGTCGGTGATGCCGACCAGCTTGCGTCGGTGGAAGCCGGTGCGGTGCTGGCGGACCTGGTGGACGGCCTCTCGGCCCGCACCGACGTTCGGGTCGCGGCCCTACGAACCTCGCACCGGTTCGGAAAGGCGATCGCGCAGCTGGCCGGTGCGATCCGGGTCGGCGATCCGGATCGGGTGATCGCGCTGTTGCGATCGGGTGACGAACACATCGAGTTCATCGAAGATGACGACCCGACCGAGCGGCTGCGCGCGCTGATCATGCCGCACACGTTGCGGCTGCGCGAGGCGGCGTTGTTGGGATCTGGCGACGAAGCGTTGGCGACTCTGGGCCGGCAGCGGCTGCTGTGTGCCCACCGGGAGGGGCCCCACGGTGTGCGGCAGTGGAACCGCCGGGTGCAGAACTGGCTTGCCGAAGAAACGGGCCAGCCGCCTTGGTCGCAGTGGTACGCCGGACGACCCCTGCTGGTCACCGAAAACGACTACGGGTTACGGGTTTACAACGGCGACACCGGTGTCGCGGTGGCCGGCCCCGACGGTCTGCGCGCCGTCATCACCTCTGCCACCGGGCGGGTTGACTTCGCAACCGGCCGGCTGTCCGCGGTCGAGACGATGCACGCGATGACGATCCACAAGAGCCAGGGCAGTCAGGTCGGCGAGGTCACCGTGTTGCTGCCGCCACCGGATTCGCGGCTGCTGACGCGGGAGCTGTTCTACACCGCGGTCACCCGGGCGAAAGAGGGAGTGCGGGTGGTCGGATCTGAGGTTTCGGTGCGGGCGGCGATCACGCGTCGGGCCGTTCGGGCGACAGGGCTAAGCCGGCGGTTACACGACCTAACCGACTATGCAAAGGGGAATCTCAATGAGGATGTCGAACCGCTGCGCTGATGGGTGTAGGCATTTGGGGAGTGAATTCGCGGCCGTCGCGCAGCAGTGCCCAGAGCACGTCGACGAGGCGACGGGCGAGAGCTAGGAGCGCCTGGGTATGGATGAATTGTTCGCCGCGTTTGCGGTCGTAGACCTGCCGCGAAGGGCCGGGAGCTCGGATGGCCGACAGTGCGGCCATGTAGAACGCTCGGCGCATCGCTGGCTCTGGCCGACTCCGAATTCGGGCCTTCAAGCCACCGACGGACAACCGACTGACTGCCGGGACGCCGAACACGCCCGCACCGATCATCACCAGCAGGACTACGAAGACGACCCGCCGTGGCGCGGCGATGGGTAGCGGGCGGCTTGGACTCGGCGCACGATAATCAACGCGGTCACAATGTGTGTCGCGCAAGCGACTACGGCTTGAGCAAGATCTTCACGTTGTCGCCCGATCGCGACTGGGCTGTCGCGTAACCCTTGGCCGCTTCGTCCAACGGCAGCGTCGTCGTGAAGATGCCGTCGATGTCCAGCCGCCCTGACTGAAGTAGCGGAATCAATTCTGGCCAGGTGCGCTGCACCGGCGCGGTGGTCATTCGCAGTGTGATGCTGCGTAGCACACAGGTGGTGGCGGGAAGGGGGAACGGCTGCAGATCGTGCATGCCCACCACCGACACGGTCCCGCCGGGCCGTGCCGCATTGAGCGCGTCGGTCATCGATGCGCTGCTGCCGACTGCGTCAATCACCGAATCGGCGCCTTGGCCGCCCGTCGCGGCGATGATGCGCTCAGCGGCCGGCGATCTGACCGGCGTGGCACCATACCCGGCGGCGCGGTCCAGCCGCCCGCCGACCCGATCGACAGCGAAAACGGTTGCGGCGCCCTGTACGAACGCACTGCGCAGCGCGCACAATCCCACCGCACCCAGACCGATCACCGCGACCGTGCCACCTAACGGAATGTCGGCTCGCTTGGCAGCTGCCCAGCCGGTGACGAGGTTATCGGTGAGGAGCAGCGCCTGCTCGTCGCTTATCGATTCGGGGATCTTCATCACCTGAAAATCGGCGACGGGTACCGCGAGTAGGTCGGCCTGCGCACCGCCGAGTGCACCAGCACCGAAGATTCGCAGGCCGCCATGGCACAGGACGGGGTCGCGGGTCGCGCAGCCCGGGCAAACGCCACAGCCAACTACCGAAGACACCATGACCCGGTCGCCCACCTTGAGGCTGCGAACTTGCGGTCCAGCCTCCACCACAGTGCCCACCGCTTCGTGTCCGACGGCCAATGGCTCGCCGACCGGGTATTCACCCCCGTAGAAATGCAAGTCTGATCCACAGATGCCGGCCGCGGTGACGGCGACGACCGCCCCGTCAGGCCCGGGAAGGGCTGGGTCGGGGCGGGTTTCGACCCGGACTCTGCGCGGCCCTTCGATGACTACAGCGCGCATGTCAGTGTGCTCACTTCCTCTGTTGCAGAATGTATTTGGTTGAGTTTCACGGTCCCGGGCCTGGATATCGGCGAAGCGCCACAGGCTAATGGCGCAGCCAACTATCGATTAGCGCAGCTGTGCGGCCGACCGCTCCGGGGCCCTCTCGAACCGTAGGCTCTCGTCGGCAACCTTGCGGTGGCGGATCAACTGGAGATCACGCAAGTAGTTCTGGTGCATCCGCCACGGACTGCGCGAACCTTGCTTGGGCATCCATCCTAGTACGCGTAGCACATAACCTGGGACGAAATCCTCGATGAAAGGGCGCTCTTCGACGTCGGTGGCTGGATGCTCAGCCACAACTTTCTCAAAGCCATTGGCGTCCATGTATTCGAGCAGACGGCACACGAATTCCGATGTCAGGTCGGCCTTCAAGGTCCACGACGAATTGATGTAACCGAACGCGTAGGCCATGTTGGGCAACCCGGTGAGCATCGTGCCTTTGTAGGTCATCGTCTGAGCCAACTCCACGGGTTGACCGTCGACCGTGACCGAGCTGCCACCGAGAAGCTGAAGGTTCAATCCGGTAGCGGTCACGATGATCTCCGCGGGCAGCTCACGCCCCGAGTCGAGCAGGACCCCGGTTGCGGTGAACCGTTTTATGGTGTCGGTGACTACCTCCGTCTGTCCCTGCCGGATGGCGCGGAACAGGTCCCCGTTAGGTGCCGCACACAGTCGCTGGTCCCACGGATTGTAGTGCGGTCCAAAGTCTTTGATCACGTCATACCCTGCGGGAAGTTGGCGCCGGCACAGCTGAATCAGCTGCGTCCGCATGCGGTGCGGCCACTGCCGGCAGGCCCAGTACAACGCCGTCCGCTGCAAAATCCGCTTCCATCGAACTGCTGCGTAAGCGTTGTTCTCGGGCAGCCAACGCATGAGCCTTTCGGCGATGGCGTCTCGCGCGGGTTCAGACTTGATGTAGGTGGGCGAGCGTTGCAGCATGGTGACGTGCTTGGCGCCCGAGTCCGCTAGCGCGGGAACCATCGTAACCGCCGTGGCGCCGCTCCCTATCACGACGACGTCCTTGCCGACGTAGTCAAGGTCCTTGGGCCAGTGCTGCGGGTGGATGATCGGCCCGTTGAAGGCTTCGGTACCCGCGAAATAGGGTGAGTAGCCTTGGTCGTAGTTGTAGTAACCGCTACACATGAAAAGGAATGAGCAGGAGATCGTGACCGAGGAAGCGATCCTACTTCCCGGCTTCGCGCATTGGGCGCGCACAATCCAGCGGTTCTCTGCACTGCGCCAGTCGGCCTTGATCACCTTGTGGTTAAAGCGGATGTGCTTGTCGATGTCGCCTACTGCAGCTGTTTGCTTGACATAGTCGAGTATGGCACTGCCCTCGGCAATGGCTTGTCCCTTCCACGGCCGGAAACGGTAGCCAAGCGTGTACATGTCGGTATCAGCGCGTACCCCCGGGTAGCGGAAAAGATCCCACGTGCCGCCTATGTCACCCCGCATCTCCAGAATGGCGTAAGTCTTGGCGGGACAACGCTGTTGCAAGTGCCAGGCCGCGCTGACACCTGAAATGCCCGCTCCGACAATGACGACGTCAAGGCGCTCCATTATCTGACACTCCCGGGTGCTGGTCGATCACCGTTTCGGTCGTCGCCAGGATGTGCTTGTGCATGCATCTCACCGGTGTTGAACGGAGCTGTGAGCCAGAGCATGCGGCACCTCAACGTCGGACAGCGCACTCAGACTGAGACTGTCTCGTCGAGATTCTTGGCCAATTCAACCACCTCAACCAACTGATCAGCCGCGGCTTTCAGTTGATCCTCGGTGTGTTCGCTGGTGATGAAGAAGCGGAGCCGTTCCTGTCCAGGCGCAACCCCTGGCGACAACACGGGGCCGGCGTAAATGCCGCGTTGCAAGAGTAGCGATGAGGCGTATACGACTTTGTTCACGCCGGGGATCATCACCGGACATATCGGGGTGTTCTCCGACAGTCCGAGGTCGATATTGCGTTCACGCAACGTCGAGTTGAACCATTCGGTGTTGCGCCACAGACGTTTCAGTCGCTCGGGCTCGCTCTCGATGACCTCGAGGGCGGTGAGTGCGGCTGCCGCGGCGGTCGGTGGGACACCAACGGTGAGCAGCATTGCGGGAGCAACATGAAGCGCTTCGATCACGTTGGCACTGGCCGCAACGAAGCCGCCGCAACTGCCGAGCCCTTTCGAAAGACTGCCCATCCAGATGTCTGCCGCGTCACCAGGCAGACCGAAGTGCTCACGCACACCGAAGCCGTGGGAACCGAAGATGCCGACCGAATGGGCCTCATCAACCATCACGGCGCAGTCGTATTCACGCGCAACTGCCGAGATTTCCGGGAGTCGGCCGATATCCCCGTCCATGCTGTAAAGGCCTTCGATGACAACGAGCACCCGCTTGAAACGGTCACGCGACGTTCGGAGCACGCCGCGCAGCGACTCGGGGTCGTTGTGTCGAAATGTGATAATCCGAGCGCCTGCCCACCGGGCCCCCGTCACCACGCTGGCATGAATCAGTGAGTCAACTACGAGCGCGTCACCCTCGCTGAGGAGAAAGCCGATGACTCCGGCGTTGGTGATGAACCCGCTGGTCGCGATGATGGCCGCATCCATGTCATACATCTGGGCCAGCCGACTTTCGAGTCGCGGATGCAGTTCGGTCTCTCCGGAGGTGATGCGACTGTTCGATGCCGAGGCGCCATACTGTGCTACCGCATCCTGAACAGCACGAACGACTCTCGGGTGATGGGCCAGGCCAAGGTAGTTGTAGCTGGAGAAGTTGATCAGCTCCCCTTGTGGGCTGTTGATGAGGGCCGTATTCGGGGTCGTCCTGGGCAGAAACAGCGGGTTCGGCATTCCGGTCGGCTCCCACAACGCGCGCCTCTGCGCGTTGAGTTCGCAGACGGCCACCACCCCGGGGTGGTCGCTGAACCGTTTGCGTGGACCTGGCGATGGGGCCGTCCGGGGCGCGGGTCGAGGTGTCGTCGATGCTGGCGCAGGGCTTGGATTGGCGCCGCGCTGCGCGAGCAGCCTGCTGGCCATATCGCGCAGCGCGGCGTCATTGCTTCGATCTCGTGTCATGACCGGACTCCGGACACAATCGTTGCAGCCAACTCTGCGCCGGCTTTGCGCAGGCTATAGCTGGGTCCGAGCATCAGCGTATTCAATGACACGCCGAGCGACTCACCGGTACGGGCGCTGAATTCCACGGCCATAAGTGAGTTCAACCCGAGTTCCATCACCGGTAGGTCGATATCGATAGAGTCAGTAGCCACGCCCATCACGGTGGCGAGCTGCTCGGCGAGCATCAAACCGACTACCACGCTGCGCTCGTCCTCATCGAGAGCCTTAAGGTCGGCGCGCAATCGGTCGAATGCGGAGTGCGACTCATTGGCCGTAGAGATCATCGTCGAAGTGCGGAGCAGATGCTTGAAGTGGCTCAACACCGTGCCGATCTGCGACCAATTAATCGAAATGATCGATGCTTGCGTGACGCCCAACCGCAGTGCTTCCTCCAGGTAGATCGGGCCGTCGTCCATGTCGATTGCGTCGACACCACAAAGAATCATGTACTTCTCCAGATCTTTGTCGGTGGCCATACCGCCGCCCGTTCCTGACATGTGTCCCCAGCCGATGCATAGTGTCGGCTGTCCTTCACGGGCAATCGATTCCGAAAGAGCCTGCACGGCAAAGTTGGCCGCAGCGTAGCTGTACTGTCCGAGCAGACCCAGCATCGCACTGGATGAGGAATAGAACACAAACTGGTCGAGTGTGATGCCCGCGGCCTTGACGGCCGACCAGAGAGCACGCCCTCCGGTGACCTTGACCTCGTATACACGTTTGAGGTCGGCCATGCCGATATCAGCGATGCGCTGGTCGGCGATGGTGCCCGCAGCGTGGAAGATTCCGCGCAGCGCGTGGTCACTGTTCTTGCAACGATCAATCAGGGCGGCCACTGCGGAAGTGTCGGTCAGATCGACCAGCTCCTCGGTGACATCGATTCCTGCGGTTCGCCACTGTGCAATCTGCCTACGTGCCAGCTCGGTGCTCGCACCGCTCCTGCCGACCAGAGTGAGGTGCCGGGCGCCCCGCCTAACCAGCCATCGACCGGTTGCCAGACCGAAGCCTCCGAACCCGCCAGTGATCAGGTAGGAAGCTTGCGGATCAATCACGACTTCGCGCCACGCGGCCTTGACCGGTGCGGTGTTTTCGGCAAGGCGAATTGCGACGCGGCTAGGTCGGCTGGAGCGGAACACTTCTTCGAATGCCCGGCCAACGTCGGCTGGTTCGAACACCTCTGCTGGAAGCGGTTGGTAAATCCCGCTGATCAGTTTGTTGAAGATCTCGACCACCATGTTCATGATGCGAGGCGCATCCCAGCCGACCATACGATCGATGTCGATCTGGAAATACGTGATGTTCTTGTCGAAAACCGCCATGTCCAAGACGCTGTGGCCGTAGATGTCGGCTTTGCCGACTTCGATTATCCGACCGACCTCGCTGATGGCATCGAAATTGTGGCGAAGGATCTCCCCGGGCGCGCTGCTGACGATCACATCGACGCCACGGCCATTCGTCAGTTCCTGAACATCGTCGACAAAATCGAGGGTGCGCGAGTCGACCATGTAGTCGGCGCCCAAGGCAAGTCCGAACTCACGCCGCTCATCGGTGCTCGCCGTACCAATCACCGTCGCACCGTGTAGTTTCGCAACCTGAATTGCCGCCTGACCGACACCGCCGGCCGCGCCGTGAATCAGCACCGTCTCACCAGGCTGCAGTCGGCCCAACGCCAGCAGCGAGTGCTCAGCGGTGATGAACGCGGTCATGCTGCTGGTGAACAGCGAGTGGGACTGGTTATCGGCGGAGATCGGCAACTTGACGCACAGCGTCGCATCAGCGATCTGATAACGGACGAGCATGCCTTTGGTGAGGGTGACAACCGTGTCACCGACTTGCAGGTCACCCGCTTGCGGTCCGACGCGGGTAACTACTCCAACGCCCTCCATCCCTAACTCGGTGCCGAAATGCGTACCTTCCAGATCCCTGGAGCCGAGTAGTCCGACTACCTTGACGGAGTCCTTGTAGTTCAAGCCGACCATGTGCATCTGCACTTCGACTTCGCCGATCCCCGGTTCTGGCCGCGGGCAGCGTCGCCAACTGACTTCGGACAGAATCCGCGATTTGGGGACATCGATTCTGAAGTTGGCCTCTGGGTCTGTCAATTCATGCTTTTCTGCCATCGTTTCAAGCTGCTGCCGCAAGGTCCGTGCTACGACGACAGACCACCGTAGGCCGCCGCGCAAGATGATCTCGTCGGTCTTGTCCTCAGAGAAGGCGCCTGGAACAACGAGCTCGGACATAAGCTCAGCGAGCGTCGTATCGGGTGCCACGTCTATCAGACGCCAGCGCAACCTCGGCTGTTCAGCGACCAGGGAGCGTCGTGCTCCGGCGAGAGCAGCGTGGCTCACATTCGGTGCGCAAATATCGTTGGGGTGCGTGAGGGCTTGTTCGGTGATCAGGCTGACAGAGAAGGTCTCGTCACCTAGCACCTCCAGTCCCTCAGCTTCTCCCTCACCGTGGTCGCCCCTCTCCTCCTCAAAGAACTGCTCAGTGGCGATGGCGATTCGCTTGAGCGTCCACAACGCATCGGTGTCGTCAGTGAAGCTTCCCGCAACAACACAGACGTGCGCTCTCGGCAAACCCGATGACATCGTCCGAAGTCCTTCGACGAGGTCGGATTCGAAATCCAGTGTGTCGGTGCAGTTGTGATAGACGGCGTGCGGTAGAGCCTCGGCCAGCTGCTTTACCCGCGGGCTGGGATCGCCAAGTGCCAAGACCATTGTCGCAGTTTGCTCTTGGGACGGCAGTGTTGCCACGTTCAGCTCGTCACAGAGCTCCCACACCTCTTCGTGAAAGAGTGGGTCAAGACGGTCCATTGGCTCCTGAGGTGTGATGGAACCGAATTGGACACCCGAAAGCTGAACGCAAGCAGTCTGTTCCGCGTCAAGTATCACGATGTCGAAGCGCAGCGGGTCGGTGTGATGCTGGGTGGTGACCACCTCGACATGGTCGGGCAGCGGGCCGAAGACACGCACCTTGTCGACTCCGATCGGGACAATGGCCCCAAGCGTTCGACCAACGGACTGCTCGATGAGAGGGGAGATAGTGTGGAAGGCAGCATCAATGACGCCGGGGTGTACGAGGTGCTTTGCGGTATCCTCATCCGATTTTGCATCCAAAGTGCCGACTGCCTGGGTGGAGTTCGCCCGCAGTGATGTGACGCGCTGGAAGTTGGGACCGTAGTTCATCCCGTTTCGCGACATGGCGGCGTACAACTCGCCTGGACCTATCTCGACCATGCCGATGGCATCGGGGATGGAATGCTGTGTAGCTACGCACTTTCCATCGACTAGCCGGCCGGTTGCGTGGGTGGTCCAGATGGTGCCGGTGCCCGCACGAGATTTGATGGTGAAACGGCGGGTTGCCTCGTCGACTTCGGTACGCAACACGGTGGCGTCAGCCGGGTCGAAGAACAGCGGAGAGGCAAAGCGAACGTCATCAGCTATCGCCGATTCGGTCCCGGCACGTACAGCTGCCGCGCTCAATGCTGCATCCAGGTACGCCGTGCCGGGCAGTAGGCACGCGTCGTTGACGACGTGATCGGCAAGCCACGGCAGTGTCTGCCCGCTGACGTGCAACTCCCACACCGATGAACGGTCAAGGTCGGGGTCGCCCAGCATCGAGTAGTTGCCCGGCGTGCCGAACTTCATCTGCTCGAATACGGCCAGCTCCTTGTGAAGCCGCTGGCGCTGCCAGGGATAGCTGGGAAGCTTAAAGAACGGACTGATTTCTGTGCACAGAGCTGTCGCGTCAAGCGAACCGGCGTTGTAGAGTTCGGCAAGTGTCTGCCGGAGGCTGTCAGCATCTGGCCGAGTGCGATCCAGGGTCGGGATCGACACCCCGATTTCGTGGCCTTTCAGTAAGACCTCGCGGATATTCGCTGACAACGCCGGATGGGGTCCGACTTCCAGAAAGACCCGATGGCCGTCGCCCACGAGCGTCTTGATTGCATCGGCGAAACGAACCGGCTCACGTACGTTTGCACACCAGTAGTCGGCATCCAGGAGGCCAGTGGCCAATTCGCCTGTGACTGTCGAGTACAGCGGGATTCGAGGCTGCTGTGGCGCGAGATTGGCGAGCTCGGCCCGCAGTTCATCGAGGATGGGATCCATGCGGTGGCTGTGATACGGTACCTCCACACGCAAACGGCGATTGAAGATGCCCCGCTCAGTGAGAATTTCAGCGAGCGCTTCTAGGTGACTCACTTCGCCGGCAACCGTCACCGCAGATGGGCTGTTCATCGCGGCAACATCAATCTGGAGATCAGCAGGAACCAACTCGCGTAATTCCTTGTACGGCAACCCGACTGCGAGCATACCGCCGGTTCCCGCCGTGGTCGCCTGCAGTCGCGCCCGATGGTGGGTCACCAACAGGGCTTCATGGAGCGACAACGCACCGGCCAAGTAGGCCGCGGGCACCTCGCCCATGCTGTGTCCAACCAAGGCACTGGGTTTGATTCCGTGCTCGGCGAGCTCACACGTCAGTGCCACCTGGAGAAGGAAGGTTGCCGGTTGCGCAATCGCTGTGGACGTGATCTTCGAGTCGTCCTGGGAACGGAACAATTCTTCGATAATGGACCGGCCGGCGATGCTCTGGTAGCACTCGTCGATGCGAGCCGCTTCAGCGGCAAAGACACCTCCCGCATTGAGCAGATCGCGGCCCATGGCCCACCACTGCGTTCCCATTCCGGAGAATACAAAGGCCACGCCCGCGGAGTTGTCAACCACAGAGCTCACCGGACCATCGCCGGTCGAGACCAGCCGCAAGCGCTCGGCGAGATCTGCTGAATCAGCGAAGGTCACCGCCGCTCGATTGCGGTGGTGCGCACGCCGATTCCACGCCGCCTCGATCAGGTCGTGCGGATCGGTACCTGTATCGAGCAGCTCGGCATAGGCACCCGCCAGCTCGCGCGTAGCCGCCTCGCCGCGCGCAGACAGCGGAAAAATCCCGATGTTCTGCCGAGTTGAGGATCGAGGCTTCGGCGCCATCAACTCTGCGATCGGCTCAGTCAGGATCGCATGTGCATTGGTGCCACCGTATCCGAAGCCGTTGACAGCCACGGTCATCCGCTCGACAGCTGAATCGATAGGTTGCGGTTCCACCTGGATCGTCAACTGCAGCTCGTCGAACGCAATCTCTGGATTGGGGTCGCTGAACCAGCCTTGCGGCGGCAGAGTTCGGTTGTGAATGGCCAGTGCGGCCTTGATCACACTGCCGATGCCGGAAGCCGCTTCTGTGTGGCCAAGCGTAGCTTTCAGTGAGCCGACGGCAAGCGGCTTGCTACGCCCTTCAACACAGCCGTATGCGCGTCCGAGCGCGCCCAGCTCAATCGGATCACCGACCGGCGTTCCAGTGCCATGTGCCTCCACATAGGTCACCTCGTGCGGGGCGAAGCCAGACCGGGCACATACCGAACGGGCCAGCGTCTCCTGCGCATCGCCGTTCGGGACGGTCATCACGTTGGTGCGCCCGTCTTGATTGGAACCGGTCGCTGCGACGACCGCATAGATGCGGTCGCCATCACGTACAGCGTCCTCGAGTCTGCGCAGTAGGACCATGCCGGCACCCTCGCCACGGCCATAGCCGTCACCGATAGCGGAGAATGACTTGCTGCGCCCGTCGGCCGCCAGGAATCCGCCTTTGCACATCGACACAAACATTTCCGGCTGCAACATCACGTTGACGCCGCCGGCGAGAGCCATTTCGCAATCGCCGCTCGCGACAGCTTGGCAAGCCAGGTGGAAGGCAACAAGCGACGACGAACACGCGGTGTCGACCGTCAGGGCAGGCCCCATCAAGTTGAGCGCAAAAGACAGCCGATTCGACAACATGGTGAAGGAGGCGGCGGTCGAAGTGTTCATGTCGAAGTGAGGGATTACCGGGATGGCCATGGTGGTAACCGAGAAATCGACGTTGAATGCACCGACATAGACACCCACTGAGCTGCCAGCCAGTCGGCCGGCCACACCGGCGTCATCAGCCGCCTCCCAGGCGACCTCCATGATCAAGCGCTGCTGCGGGTCCATGACGGTTGCCTCGCGCGGCGATATCCCGAAGAACTCCGGATCGAACTTCCAGGGATCGCAGGTCAGGAAAGCGCCTCGTTTGGTGTATGACCGTCCGGCAGCACTCTTGTCCGGGTCGTAGAATCGCCGGTAGTCCCAGCGATCGGCGGGGATGTCAACGATGGCATTGTCTTTCTTGTTCACCACGAAATCCCAGAAAGAATCCGGTGAATCAATGCCGCCGGCATACCGACATCCGATTCCGACAATCGCAATACGGCTCATTGCACTCTCCTCAGGCTGAAAGATTATTGACAAAATGATCGGTAATGGGGTAAGCGTGCTTGCATCGCTTTTCGCCGCCCCACCCGAGAATGCGGCCATAACGAACTTACCTGCGCCGGCTGCTGAACCATCGCGGGTCAGTTTGGGATGACGGGCCTGATGATCAGCGTCAATTTGCGTTGATATAAGGAAGTCAGGCCGCGCGGAAGTCGCGGTGAAGCGTTAACGTCAAGGGAAGGCGAGGCGGGCCGCAGAGAGCAATTCTCCTCCGGGCTGAACCCCACCAGTCTCATGCTAAACGGTCGAAATGATGCACTGCCTCCTCGATGTGTTCTATTTGAAGAGCGTCCATTGTGGCCCATTGTGCGTAACCCATGAGAATGAGGACTCACGAACCGTGCATGCCGAAAGACTCTCCAGTGAGTCGGGCCCTAGCGCTGGTCTCAGCCGCGATGAGCTGAGCGCAATGGGTCGCGTGGCTTGGAATCCGCAGCGGCCCTGGTTGGCAGAGTAGATTAAGACAGCGACCGTTGTCAACGGTGATTGACAATCAATGTCAGTTGACAAAGTGGTACTGTGACCCACGTGGTCAATAGGTCATACATCGTCGAGTCATTGACCTCGTCGCTGGTAAGCCGGGCGGCCACTCAGGTGTCCATGGCAAATTGTTGCGCCACAAGCCTTATCGCCGCACGAAGTCAGTCAACCATCCGGCCGGCGGCGCCGGCGCCGGCCAACTCCATGATGGGGCTACGTCTTGCTTCGGTTCGTACTTGGAACGTGTCTTACGTGGCCAATGTGGTTTGTGTTGATAGTGGGACGAGCAAAGATGAGTCGAATTCGCATTTGGTGTCAGCTGAGTTGTGCGAGTTGATTAGTGAGCTGATTCCCCGACTTCGAGCGCGCCCTCAGGGTGGTGGCGCCGGAGTCTTCGATGCGATTCACCGGCAGATGCTCGACCATCGCGGGGGGCCGGCGACCTGAACTGGTCGGCGGCAATCCTCGACGCGGCCAATGTCCGAGCAAAAGGCGGGATCACCCTGACGGGCCCCAACCTAGTCGATCGTGGCAAAGCAGGTTCGAAGATGCACGTTATCGCCAATGCCAAACCCCACGTATCGCCCGAAAGGCCATTACATACGCCACGGCCGCATCTACCCAGCCGTCCTGCAAACTCACAGCTGCGCTCACTTGCTTCAAGAAACTCCACATCACCACATAGAACATGCTCTTCAAGAAAGGTCCGTTTTGGCTGATCTCAGGGGTCTTGGTGGCTGCAGCGCTCACCGACATACATAATGGATCAACCCGACCGAGACTTCATCGCCGACAAGCTAAATCGCTGGCTGCCTGCGGGCAAGGCCTACGCTGCCGTTCGCTGGAAGCAGTATCGTGCAGAAGGCAGCCGTCTATTGCGCTTGCCGACGGTGGCCACAACGTATGAGGAGACGGCTTATTGAGCTGGCCCGCCGTCAGCTTCCTCAGGGCTATGACGTGAACAAAAACTTTGAGCCGCAATATGACCCATGGAACCAGCGGCGATGTCTGGCGCCCAACGGTGACCTGTTCCGCACGATCCGACAGGGAAAGACCGAGGTAGTCACCGATACAATCAAGCGGCTCACCACAACAGGGATCTTGCTTGACTCGGGGCGTGAGCCGGCAGCAGATATCATCGTTACCGCTACCGGACTGAACCTGCAACTCCTGGGCGGTACGTCGGTAAGTATCGACGGCCAGCCCGTTGACCTTTTCCAAACTATGGCATACAAGGGCATGATGCTCTCGGGTGTGCCGAACATGGCTTTCACGTTCGGCGACACCAATGCATCATGGACAGTGAAAGCCGACTTGGTATCAGAGTTCGTTTGCCGACTGCTGAAGTACATGCACGCCAAAGGCTTTGCAATGGTCGTAGCTGAGCGCCCGGGCACCGACGTCGACGAGCGGCCGATTATCGAGGACTTCACGCCGGGTTATGTTCTACGCGTGCTGGATTGGATGCCAAAGCAAGGCTCGTGTGCCCCGTGGCGGGTATACCACAACTACTTTCGGGACCTCTGGCTGATTCGGCGTGGCAAAATCGCCGAAGAGGATCTGCAGTTCAGAAGAAGGTAGTCTTCTCGGCCATGTCAACGAGATTCTCTCGGTTGGTGCGCGTCTGTTCTTGCGCAAGCGAGGAGCACCGGTCCAAGACCCCACCCACCACGCTGCACCCCCACACCGCCTCGCCTGCAATCGCCAATCCAACGCCAACTGCACTATCGCCGCGAGTTAAGCCGGCACGCCCTGCGGCGCCGCGGCCAACCAGCAAGGGTGACTTTCAACTTCGAAGTTCACCGTTGACCGCGCCATCTGCCAACGAAATTCTCGCCGCACAACAACTAGTCCACAGAATCTGACGGGAAGACCAATCATGCTGCACCGGATCGCGATTCTGGCAACAACAGCGCCCCGGCGCATCCTGGCGGTGGTTACCCTGGTGATGATCGGCGCCGCCGTATTCGGCATACCGGTTATCGACCACCTGTCCGCCGGCGGGTTTGATGACCCGAATTCAGAGTCGACGCGGGCCAGCCAACTGTTGACCGACAAGTTCAACCAAAGTGACCAGCAACTGCTTGTCACAGTAACCGCCCCGCAGGGGGCCACCAGTCCGTTGGCTCGCGCAGTGGCAATCGGCATAGTCGAAAAACTGCGCGCATCATCGTATGTGCTCAGCGTCGCCTCACTGTGGACTCAGCCGGCAACGGCGACATCGGGAATGGTAAGCAAAGACGGCAAAACCGGTCTCATCGTCGCCAACCTTGCGGGTGGGGAGAACACAGCCCCAAAATACGCCAAGGAGCTTTCCGATGACGTGATCACCGATCAGGACGGGCTCGTTGTTCGCGCTGGCGGTGGCGCGATGATTTACGCCCAGGTGAACGATCGAACCGAGCTTGACCTGCTACGCATGGAGTTAATCGCTATCCCGCTCAGCTTTGTCGTCCTCGTCTGGGCGTTCGGTGGGCTGATTGCTGCAGTCGTTCCAATTGGTGTCGGTGTGTTGGCCATCCTCGGCTCACTGTCGGTGCTTCGATTGATTACCTACGCCACCGATGTATCTATCTATGCGCTGAACCTCACCATGGCCATGGGCCTGGCGTTGGCTATCGACTACACCCTGCTGATCATCAGCCGCTACCGCGAGGAACTCGCCGCGGGTTCTACCGGCGACGACGCCATAGCTCGCACCATATTGACTGCCGGCCGCACAGTGGGGTTCTCGGCATTTACCGTCGCCTTGTCGATGGCGGCTTTGACGCTATTTCCAATGTATTACCTGAGGTCGTTCGCCTACGCTGGAATCGCCACGGTGGGGTTCGCGGCGGCGAGCGCAATCATCGCGGCTCCGGCGGCGATTACTCTACTTGGCGACCGGTTGAATGCCTTGGATTTTCGCCGATCGCTGCGGCGTTTGTTGCGGCGTCCGGAGCGCGATCAACGTCCGGTAGAGCAATTCGTTTGGTACCGGTCGAGCAAGTTCGTCTTGCGTCACCGCGTGCCGATAGGAGTGACCGTAGTCGCGGTATTGCTGCTCGCTGGGGTGCCCTTCCTTCATGTCCAATGGGGTTACCCGGATGACCGCGTGCTACCAGCGTCGGCGTCCTCGCGCCAGGTCGGCGACGAGTTGCGCAGCAACTTCACCGACGACAACTCGAAGTCGATTCAAGTCGTTATCCCAGACGCCCATGGCCTGACGGCAGAGCAGCTTGGCCAGTACGCCGCCGCGCTGTCGAGGGTTGACGATGTCTTGGACGTGTCAGCACCGTCGGGAACCTATCGCGACGGCAGAGTCATCGGACCGCCGGAAGCGCCGACCGGCGTTTCCGGCGGTAGCGCCTTCCTCACCGTGAACAGCAAGGCGCCGCTGTACTCCCACGTCTCAGACGCCCAGCTCGATGCGCTGCACGCAGTTACCCCACCGCAGGCACGCAGCGTGGACTTCGGTGGCTTAGCCGAGACCAACCGCGACAGTGTGGACGCTATCCAGGCCCGATTGCCGTCGGTACTGGGCTTCATCGCTGTAGTCACCTTCGCGTTATTGTTTCTGCTCACCGGCAGCATCGTGTTGCCATTAAAGGCGATAATTCTCAATCTCATGTCGCTGACGGCCGTTTTCGGTGCGCTGGTCTGGGTCTTCCAAGACGGACACCTCGGCGCCTTGGGTACGACGTCCACCGGAACGCTAGTAGCCAATCTCGCCGTCTTGTTGTTCTGCATCGCGTTCGGGTTGTCCATGGATTACGAGGTCTTTCTGCTTGCGAGAATCCGCGAGTACTGGTGTGAGTTGAAGCGGGGCATGTCGGCGACGACTCCGCGTGCCATAAACGACGAATCCGTCACCCTCGGAATCGCCTACACCGGTCGTGTGATCACAGCCGCGGCATTGATCATGGCGATCAGCTTTGCCGCACTGACTACGGCCGAAGTCTCGTTCATGCGGATGTTTGGCCTCGGGTTGACGATAGCAGTGCTGGTCGACGCGACCGTGGTACGTATGGTGCTGGTTCCGGCGTTCATGTACATCATGGGCGGATGGAATTGGTGGGCGCCAGCGCCTTTGGTGCGGCTCCACAAACGCATCGGAATCAACGAATATGCAAGCATGCCTTGAACGGTAAGCACGAAGTACTGCACCTGCGAACTTACGGATTCCGCCGGCCCATCTGGATTGCCGGCAGCCCCGCACCAACATGTTCTTCCACCCCCGAGACGCTGCTCCGCAACAACGACGACGAAGACGATCCGCAATAGCACCAGTAGTGATTCGGTGCCGTCAGGCATGGGATTGAGACATGCAGATCGTTCGCCCGCCAACCCGCCCCTCGACATCAGGTTTTGCGGGCGGATGCAACCCGCTCGACGGTTGATGGTGTCTTCTACTATTTTCTACCTGTTCGTTAGTGCGGCTCAAGAAGCGGGTTACATGAGGGTCACTTCATTAGGTCATGGGTTCGGAGCCAGCGTCGATGGAATCGCGCTGCATGAAGTCGGGACCGTGTGCTGATCAACATGCTCTCGTTGCTTGGGGAATGGGGGCTGCTCGTGTTTCCGCGACAGCCGTTGGACGACCGTGATCTGGACGCATTCGCCATTCGGATCGGAAGTCCGGAGGAATCGTCTAGAAAGGTCTGTCTCTCACCCCGCTTCCCGGCGATCGGGTACCTTTCGAATCTGCGGGATGACGACGGCGAACGAATCGGGTTCGCCAGCACCACAACGGACTTCTGGCACTCCGACCAACAACACCGACAGAATCCGGCGACACTCGCCTTCCTGCACTGTCTGGTCCCGTCCATGGCAGGCGGTGCGACAAGTTTCGTGCCCACCGAGGTAGACAAAACAGGGCTCGACTCTGATCTGGTCGATCGGCCGGCCGTTTTACACGATTTGTATGGGCCTGCGTCCGACCATGACAACATTCCAGCGGTCAAGGTCTCCCAGTCGGCGCTTCTGAAAAGCCCCATTTCCCAAAGACGTTTCGCGTACGTCAGCGAGAACATCGTCGAGTTCTTAGGTCTCGGGGAAGAAGGCTCCGCCGTACTCAAGCGGCTGGTGCTCGATCATCTGCTCCACCCGAGTCGGTCTATTCACACGAGTGGTCCATGGGGGATTTGATCCTTTACGACAACGCTCAACTCATGCATCGCCGCGAGCCGTTCGAAGGGCGCCGCTGGTTGAAAACTGCGAAGATCTTTGCCCCGAAGGACAAGTTTGCTGTGCCTACTTGAGCCATCCCGGATACGGTGACTGGCGGCAAAGCCGTGCGGATCGACTGAGGTCTGATACAAGACAGAAGGGTATGCAATGACTGGCAACGCCATCTCGACTCCCACTGGGACGGCTGCTGCTGCTGGAAGCGGTCAGATAGCACCCGTCGTGTCTGCTCGAGTGCCGGCTCACGTGCGACGGGCGCGTGGAGAACATAATCGACCGAAAAGTCTTGCTCGCGGACCTCAGTTGTCTCCCCGCCGCCTCCCCGCGCACCGACCATGGAAGGCCGAGCGTGGCGAACATCCTGCGGTAGATCCCATAGCCAGGGTCCGTCAGTGACGCGGTGGGTAGTCGATCTTCCTAATCACCCGCGGTCTGTGCGACAGGACTCGACACATTCGAGCTCGAACCCACGGTGTCGGCTGCACGAGGAGAACAGCTAATGGACTTTTTGAGTCCGCTCCCGAACCTGCCCGTACCCGAGGATGATGGAGCCGCGGACCAGCTTCCCGGCCGGGCTATTCCCTGCCTGGCACTGGCGAGCACCGCGGGCGAGATAATCACCCTCGACGCGTTGGGGACAGGTCGCACCGTGATTTTCATCTATCCCAAGATCGGCCGCCCCGGCATCGATCCGCCCGAGGGCTGGGATTCGATTCCCGGGGCGCGCGGTTGCACTCCCGAGTCGTGCGGCTTCCGCGATCACTACGGGGAGCTTCTAAACGCCGGTGCCACACGTGTATTCGGGCTGTCCAGCCAAGAAACCGATTACCAGCAGGAATCTGTCGAAAGGCTGCATCTACCCTTCGACATGCTCTCCGACCCGGCGCTAAAGCTTGCCATTGAGCTTGAGCTGCCCACATTCGAAGCTGGCGGGCCGACGCTCTACAAGCGACTGACACTAATCGTCCGTGGCGGGCTGATCGAGCACGTGTTCTACCCAGTCTTTCCGCCCGGTGAGCATGCCCAGCAGGTGCTGGGATGGCTCAAGGCCAACCCAGACTAGCCGCCTCGACGAGGGCCGCGTCGGCGATTCCGGCGCCGGCGCCAGCCCGCAAAGCGACTCCTACTCGAGCCCCGAGGATCACACCGCTTCAGCGGCCGGTGCCAGCATCTGCTTCCACCCGTCGTCTCCGACCTGATTCGAGTTCTCCACGGAATACACCACACCGTCGGGTGCGACGACCGTCCCGCTCTGCACGTCATACAGGGTGGTCGGAGCCGCACTCGGGGTATAGATGCACGGGTTGGGTTGCTGCCCGTTGCACTGGACGGTGCCCGACCCGGGTCGCTGCAACGGGTCGCTGACCGGCGGCGGTGTGCCTGGCAGCCGATCGGCGGGCACCGGGTTGAGGCCATTGTTGACCGACGGCGCCGGGATCACCTGGCCCGGCTTCACCGGCTGGTCACAACGCGCGGCCGGCCCGGGGCAGGTGAGGATCTGGTTCGGGTCCCCGTACCAGGGGTTGGTACCCATCGGCACATAGGGCTCGTCGCTGCGGCACTCCCGCGGGGTCGCCGCCCGCTTGCCGGGCACGTCCACACACGGGTAGTTGCGTGCTCCACGAACCACATTCGTCGCGTCCATGGGGATCTTGCAGTAGGTGCCCTTGGGCAGCGGCGCCGTGCTGGTGTCCGCCGGAGCCCGCCACTCCGATGCCGGCAGGAAGCCGGTCAGGCACGGCGGTGGTTGGTTGAACGCGATGGCACCGATGCCCAGGCCTGCCTGGCCGGGAAATTCCGAGGTAACCGACTGGGCGATCGCCGCGGACTGCGGCAAGAACACCAACGCCTGCTCGACGCCATTGTGGTAGCGCTTGAGCATGTCGAGCACGACCTCAAGATTGGCCAGCGTCTGCGGCAGCCCCTCCCGCACGTCGCTGAACGTGGCGTTGACCTGATCGGCAGTCGGCGCCGTGTTGGCCAGGATGCTTCGCACCGCTTCATCCTGCCGCGCGGTTTGCACGGCCAGAGTGTTGAGGTTGGCGGCCCAGCGGCCGATCTCGTCACCGGAGTTGACCTGGCTGTCGATGATGGGTGCCGACCGCTCGATGATGTCGTCGATGTCGTCGATGCTGCCCCTGAAGTCGTGGGCGATCGCACCGGTGGCGTCGACCAGGCGCTTGAGCGATGCGCCCAGCCCACCCACCGCCTCCGACGTCTCGTGCAGCAGCGCGGCGATCTTGTCTTTGGGCAGCACCGCCAATCCGCGGTTGGCGGCATCCAGCGCCGGGCCGATCCGGCTGGGAACCGTGCTGTCGGTGATCGTCTGCCCGTCGCGGATGTATGGACCGCGGGAGCGGGTCGATACCAGGTCAATGAACTGCTCGCCGACCGCCGACACCGAGTGCACATTGGCCGACGCGTCGGTCGGGATCTGATAGCCGTCGTCGATACTCATCGTCGCGAGTGCGCCCCGCTCGGTCGGTTCTACGCCGGTGACCTTCCCGATGGTGATGCCCCGATAGGTGACGTTGGCGGTTCGGTACAGGCCCCCGGACTGAGGCAATTCGGCATAGACCGTGTATTGACCGATGCCGACAAGTTTGGGTATCCGCAAGTAGTACCAGCCCAGGACCACCACCGCGGCCACCGCCAACAGCGTCAACAACAACAGCTGGGTCTTGATAAAGCGAGTCAGCATCTCTCACTCACTCCTGTCCACCAGCGGCCCGCCCGGGGCGTTGTTCGGGTTCGGCGTATAGCGGACATCCGGGATCATGGTGTCCGGATCGCGTCCCCATGACTGCTCGAGCGCTCGCAACATCCCCGAAAGGCCCGTTCCACTCAGCATCGCGTTATCGATGGAGGAAAGCGTCAGGTCGAGCACGCCCGACACGTTGACGTAGTCACCGCGGATCACGTTGGACACCTCGTCGATATTGAACGGCGCGGTGAGGCCCAACTTCAGCGCACCGACCACATACGGCGAGGCCCGGCCGAGTTGCTTGAGCGGTCGCTGCAGCGACTGCAGACTCTGGTGCAGGTTGGGCTGGGTGTCGGCCAGCGCCCGGTTGGCAGCGTCGCTGAACCGCCCCAGGGATTCGGTGGCATCGGCGAACAGCTCGCGTGTGTCGGCGAAATGCTCGATCAGCGGTGGGATGTCGGTGAGCACCCGATCCAGGGTGTCGTTGCGGCTCGCGACGATACTCAGCAGTTGGTTGGTCGAATCGATTGCGCGGGTGAGATCGGCGCGTTGTCGATTCAGCTCGGCGGTGAATGTGTCCAGCCGCTTGAGGAATTCGCGGAACTGGTCGACGCGGCCGTCAAGAATGTTGAGGACCTCGGTTTGAATCACGTCGAGGTTGCCGATGCCGCCACCAGTGAGGATCACCGCGACGCTGGCCAACGTCCGTTCGACGGTGGGGTAGGCCGAGGAGTTCTTCAAGCCAATGGTGTCGCCGTTCTTCAGCGGTTGCGGTGACGGGTCCGGCGGCGCGGCCAGCTCGACGTGTTGCGTGCCCAATAGGCTGGTCTGGCCGACCTTTGCGGTCGCGTTTGCCGGCAGCTTCACGGTCGGATCAAGGTTCAGCGTCAGGGTCGCGATCCAGTTCTTCAGCCTGATATCGCGCACCGTGCCGACCCATACATCGGCGACCCTCACCCGGCTGTTGGTGTTCAGCGCCAGCGTGTCGGGCATCTGGACATAGATCGTCAGGCGATCCGGACCCGTGCCACGGCCAATCGGCAGCGGTACGTTGGCGATGCCACGCCAGGCGCACGAACTCAGCACCACCGGGGCCAGCAAGAAGGCCAATACGAATACCAGTCCGCGGCGTCGGGCGCTCACGCCGCGCCGCGGTGACCATCGGTTCGGCTTGCCGCTCGCGCGTTCCACGCTCACGCCGCGCCGCGGTGACCATCGGTTCGGCTTGCCGCTCGCGCGTTCCACGCTCACGCCGCGCCTCACTGGCCCGCTCGGGGCTGCGGGTACCACGGCGGCGGCAACGGATTGGACTCGTCGTAGGCGTTCGGCGATCCGGGCAAATTGGTTCCTTGCGACGGCGGCGCGATGTCCGGACCGCCCATGAGCTCGGCCAGCGATTCCGGGGTCAACATGTTCGCGGTGAACGGCTGAACCTGCATGTCCTGCATCCCCGGCGCGACGACCCAGCCCGGTTCGGAGTTGCGATGCGAAAACGGGGTATCCCGCGAGAAGATCCCCGGCACGGTGGTGTCCTTGTACCCGGGCGGCGGGTGCAGTCGCTCCTCGGAGTAAGCCACCTCCTTGGGCAAGGTGGCCGCAGAACTGAACGCGTTCGCGCCGAACGGCGGGTAATTGAACTTGATGGCGTCCAACACCGGCGCCAGGTACTGCGCGCACAGCTCGGCGGAGTCCTGATAGCCCAGCCGACTGCCGGCCTGGATGGCGCTGCAGATGAACTGAATGGGATTGGCGAAGTTCGGGATTACGAACTGGCTCACCAGCGAGCCGTGCAGCGGGTAGTAGAGGTTATTGAAGTTGCCCGCAAAAGTGGGCAGCACGTGCAACGCGGTTTCCAGGCCGTCCCGTGGCTCGGGTTGCAGGATCGTGGTGGTCACGTCGGCAAGGTTGTTAACATCACGAGCCAGCACGGATCCGTTGTCACCCACGAACTTTCGGACCGTTGTCAGGACGTCGTCGATGTTGGTGACCGTGTCGGCCAAGTCGTGGTCGGATCTGGTGAACCAGTCGGTGAACTCGGCCAGATTTTTGTTGAGCGCGACGAACTGTTGATCGTTTCGGTACAGCGCGCTGACGAACTGCGCCAGGCTTCGCGTGATTGCGACGAAGTCCCCTCGGCCCTCGTTCAGCGCGGTCAATGCTTGCGCCAATCTGTTCAGGGTTTCGTTGACCCGCTTGCCCTTACCGGCAAGGTTGTCCGCGGCCGATTCAATGACGTCGCCGAACGGTCCCGCTGGCTGCTGCTCCGTCGGACCGAGCTGCCGCAGGATCCCGTTGATGGAATCGCGCAGCTGATCCCACTCGATGGGCACCTGGGTGCGCTCAATCGGAATCACCGCGCCGTCCTTGAGCACCGGCCCGCCGGTGTAGGGCGGTGATAGCTGGATGGTGCGCGAGGCCACCAGACTCGGGTTGAGGATCGACGCGTTGGCCTTGGCGGGCACCTTGTACTTGTTGCTGTAGTGGAAGGTGACTCGCATGGTGTCGCCGGCCGGTTCGATTTTGTCGATCGAACCGACCCGCACACCCATGATCTGGACCTTGTCACCTGGGTAAAGCGCAAGCGCCTCAGAAAAATTCGCGACCACGGTAATGGTGGTCAGTTTCCGGTAGAGCTGCACACCGACCACAACCCCGAGAACTGCCAGAATTGCCACCAGCGCCGCGGCGGCCAGCGCCGTACGGGACACTTTCGGCAGCCGAAGTCCGCGGATGTCGAAGATGGTGCTCATTGGTTGCTACCTCCGGTCCCATCGGGGGTGATGAACGGAGCCGGCAGCTGCGGCCCGGGGCCAAGCGGGGCGGGCGAACCCGGCGGCAGGCCCGGCGTGAACGTCGACGGTGGCGGCGTCGGGCCGGCCGGTGCCAGCTGTTCGGTGCGCGCACCCGGCGGCGCGTTCGGCGGCACCGGCACCGGTGTGCCCACTACGTGCGGCGGCGGGTCGCCCGGCCGCCCGGCACCGGGGATGCCCGGCGTCGGCGGCAGACCGTTCGGGTTCGGCGGCGACATCTGCACGTCGAGCGGCGCCGGGAAGGCGGGGCCACCGTACGGGCCGGTGGTGGCGCCCGCGCAGGGCAGCGGATTGTCCGGCCGCGGCGATGCGCCCTCCGCCGGCGTGTACGAACACGGCGATCCGGGCCCGACAGCCGGCTTAGGATGATCCGGCGTGCCCTCTAGGACCGGCGGCGCCGGCGGCGGCGCGCCGTTGGGGAACCGGGTGCCGTTCGGGTCGGGCCAGCGGAACTCCGGTAGGCCGGCGCTGCGCCAGAAGTTCTCCGGGTCGATGCCTCGCTTCTTGAACGCCGCGTCAACCCACGGCTGCAGGATCTGGTAGGGCAGCAGATTCACCACCATCGCCTTGAAGTACGGCCCGGACGCGACGGCTTCCGTCAGGGATGCGGTGTATCTACTGAGCAGTATCAGCACATCACCCAACTCGTTCTTGCGCTTGACCAGCTCGTCACTGACCGTGCCCAGCTGGCCCAGCACATGGTGGAGGTTGGGGTTGTCCTTGATGAGACCGGATACCTGGACTGACGCCGCCGATACATTGCTCAGCAGAACGCTCAGCGCCTGGCTGCGTTGCTTGAAGGCGGCCAGCAGCGTCTGGGTATTGACCAGCAGCCCGTTGAACTGTTGGCTGCGGTTGCCGAGCACGCCGGCCACCTTGTTGGCGTTCGCCAGCAGCTGTTTGATCTGCTCGTCCCGCTTACCGATGGTGTCGGAGATTTCGGCCACACCGTCGAGAGCGGCACTCAGATGCGGAGCGGTCTGATCGAAGGTCTCCGACAACACATTCAGCGAACGCTTGACGGCGTCGATGTCCCAATCCGTGGCCGCCTTCGTGACATCGACGAACGCATCGTAGACCTGGTAGGGCGTAGCAGTCTGCGCCAATGAGAGGAAACCGTTGGGCTGCAACGGCTCTGAACCGCGCGGTTCGATCTGCATGTTCTTGCGACCGAGAATGGTGTCGGTGCGTATCGCCGCACGGCTTTGTGTCCCGATCGTCTTGCCGGCCAACGTGAATCCGATCACCACCCGGTCGCCACGGATCGCCAGCGAGCGCACCAGACCGACGTTCACCCCGGCGATCTGAACCTTGTCGCCCGTATTGATTCCGCCGGTGTCGGCGAACTGCGCGTAGTAGGTGGGTGTGGCGAACAGCATCGGCACGCTGGTAAAGCTTTGCGCCACACCAATCACGAGCAGCGTGACCAGCACACCCATCAGCCCGACGCGGCCGCGGTTGAACTCCGTCAACGTCCTCATTGCGGCGTGCACCTCCCGGTGGGTTGTCCGAAGAGCTTGACGGTGCGTACCGGACCGCCCGGCTGCAATCCGTTGACTTTCACCGAGACGTCACACAGGTAAAAGTTGAAGAAGTCGCCGTAGGTGCCGCCGACACGACCGATCTTCCGGTACGCGTCGGGCATCTTGGCCAACACATCGTCGAGCATCGGCAGGTCATTGATGAGCGACTGCTGAATGCCTTCGACATACCCGAAGGTGCTGTGCAACAAGGGCCGGTCCGTACCCAGCAGGTCGGCCAGGGTTCCCGCCGCGTTGCTGATATGCGCCGTCGCCGCGGCCAACGGATCGGCCCGGTTCTTCAGACCGGTGATCAGCACCTCCAACTTGTCGGCCGTTCGGTCGAACTCCTGCTGATGCTTGACGGTGGTGGCTAGCACGGTGTTCAAGTTGTTGACGACCTCGCCTATCGCCCGGTCCCGGTCGGCCAGTGATGCGGTCAGCGATGCGGTCTGGTCGAGGATGTCGTTGATGGTGGCGCCCTGCCCCTGGAACACGGTGATGATCGACTGCGCGATGCTGTTGACCTTGTCCGGGTCCAGCGCCTTGAAAAGCGGGCGGAACCCCCCGATCAGCGCGTCCAGATCCAACGCCGGTTCGGTGTGCTCAACTCCGATCGTGGCACCCGGGGCCAGCCGCTGACCGCTGTCGCCACGCTTGAGCTCCAGGTAGCGGTCGCCAATCAGGTTGAGGTAGCGGATCGACGCAGACGTCGCCTGATCCAGCGTCAGCGAGCGATCCACGGTGAACTCCACCAACACCCGCGTGTCACGGTCGATCAACGTCACCTTGGCGACCTTGCCGATTTCCACGCCCGACGCGCGGACGAACTGCCCCGCCCGTAGCCCACTGACATTGGTGAACACCGCCGAGTACCCCGTGGTGCGGTTGAAGCGCACCTGCCCAAACACCACGATGACCATCACGGTGAACACCAACAGCACCAACCACAGGAGGCCGAGTTTGACAGCTGTGCGAGTGGTTCTCATGGGTTGATCGTGTTCTCTCCGTATTGACGTCCCCAGACGTACTCGTTGAACATCGGCTGGCCGAGCTCCAAGTGGTTGTACGGCGCGAGGCTGGCGCCGGTGTCCATCACCAGATACGGCGCCGGCCACAAATCCCGGGTGATCGTCTGCCAGCAGCCCGGCCGGCCGCCGGGTCCACCGCGAGCATTCACCCGAGGCAGATTGTCCGGATAGACGTAGGGGTTGGGTGCCCCCAAGATCGTCCCGGCGGCCGCCAGCGAATAGCCGTTGCCGCCAACCGCGTTCGCCACTTTGGGCGCAGCCTCGTGAAAGTTGCGGACCAAGCAGAACAGTTCCGGACTGTAGGTGTCGAGCAACTCAGCGGTCGGCACCAGATCGGTGGCCCCACGGGCCAGATACGGCCCGCCCCGAGCCAAGACGTCTTCACCGGTCTGGCCCGCCCCCACCGCCGCCAACAACGCGGCATCCAGATCGTTCTGTTGTCTGGTAAGTGTGCGCGCGGTGGTGATCGCGTTCTGTAGAAAGTCCCACAGATCCCGCGACGCACCGGAGTAAATGTCAGCGAGATCCGCCAGCCGCTGCACGTCGTGGTGGAGCTGCGGCATCCGCGGGTTCAATTGCGCCAGAATCTGATTGCCATTGGTGATCGACTCGCCGAACTTGCTGCCCAGCCCATCCAACGCCTGCGCCAGCGCGGACAACGTCGCGTTCAGGTCAATCGGGTCCACCTTTTCGGCGATCGAAGTGATCGTCTCGAACAGCGTGTTGAACTCGGTGGTTACCGACCGCACGTCAATTACATCGTGCGACGAAATCCGCTGCTGTTTCGGTTGTTTCGGTGCTGTTAGCGACACGTATTTGTTGCCGAACAAAGTGGCCGCTTCGATAGTGGCGACAACATTGGCCGGAATCAGCTTTATGTAGCGCGGATTCACATCCAACACCAGCTTCGCAGCGGGCCGGCCGTCACGCTCGATCTCCGAGATGCTGGCCACCCGGCCGATCTCCACCCCGTTATAGGTGACCTTCGACCCCGATTCCATCACCAGCCCCGCCCGCGAGGCCACCATTGTCAGCTCGGTCTTCGGGGTGAAATCCCCGCGAAACTGCATGAACACCAAGACCAGAACCAATGCGGCGGCGACCAACAGGGCAAGGCCTTCCAGGTACAGCCACACCCGTCGGGTCTTACGCGTTACCGACGTCGGCATGGTGGCTACACCGTCAGATTGAAGTTCGGGTCGACGCCGTAGAGCGCCAACTCGGCCAACAGGACGACGACGACAACCGAGACCAGCGAGAATCGCATCGATCGACCGACGGCCTGGCCGACACCCACCGGTCCACCGGTGGCGGTGTACCCGTAGTAGCAATGGGTGATCATCACCACCACCGCCATGACGACGACTTCTACCACCGACCAACCCACGTCCTCAGGCCGCAGGAAGGTGCGGAAGTAGTGCTCGTAGGTTCCGTTGGACTGCCCGTAGAACACCGTGGTGACGAACTGGCCGGATGTGAACGCCATGTCCAGCGCCAGCGCGTACAGCGGCACGATCACCGCCAGCCCGCCCAGGATCCGAGTGGAGACCAAGAACGAAATCGACTTGATGCCCATGACTTCCAGCGCGTCGATCTCCTCGCTGATCCGCATGGCACCCAACTGGGCGGTGGCGCCCGCCCCAACCGTGGCGGCCAGCGCGACACCGGAGACGATGGGCGCGGCGACGCGTGTGTTAGCCAGTGCGGCAAAGAATCCGGTGAAGGCCTCGACACCTATGTTGCCCAGCGACGCGAAGCCCTGGATGGCGATTAGCGAGCCACCGGACAGCGTCACGAAGCCGATGATCGCGACCGTACCGCCGACGACGGCCATCGCGCCGGTGCCCATGCCGATCTCGGCGGTGAGCCGCAGTGTCTCCCGGCGGTAGTGGCGTAGCGCCCAACCGATCTGCACCACGCTCATCCGGGTGAACCTGGCGAAAATCCCGACCTGCTCCAGCCTTCGGGTCGCGCCGCCGCCATAGCGGTTGAGGTTGGTAGCGGTCCGCGGGAACCGGGCGCGCAGTGCGGTAGCCCCTAACGACCCGTCCATGCTTAGCGCCCCGTCCCGAACCGCACGCCGATCGTGGTCAGCACCACGTTGATCGCGAACAGCGCGATCACGCACAACACCAACGTCTCGTTGACGGCGGTGCCGACGCCCTTGGGACCGCCCTTGGTGGTCAGCCCGCGGTAGCAGCCGACCAAACCGGCGATCAGTCCGAACGTGGCCGACTTGACCACCGAGATGAGCACCTCGGGCAACCCGGTGACCAGCGTGAGTGTGCTGACATAGGCGCTGGCCGAAACGTGTTGGATATACACGCCGAAGATGAACCCGCCGACCAGGCCGATGGTTATCACCGCGCCGTTGAGCAGTGTCGCGACGATGGTCGCGGCCACCACGCGCGGCACGACCAGCCGGTGGATGGGATCGATGCCGAGCACCTCCATCGCATCGATCTCCTCACGGATGGTGCGAGCGCCCAGGTCGGCGCAGATGGCCGTGGATCCAGCACCCGCAATGACCAGCACGGTGGTCAGCGGGCCCAGCTGGGTGACCGCGCCCAGCGCCGCGCCCGCGCCGGAGATGTCGGCGGCGCCGAACTCGGCCAGCAGGATGTTGAGCGTGAAGATGATCAGCACGGTCAGCGGAATCGAGACCGCCAAGGTCGGCAGTAGCGAGATGCTGGTGATGAACCAGCCCTGCTCGATCGCCTCACGCCACTGAAAGGGCCTTCGAAACAACGCCTTTCCGGTCAGCACGCACGTCCGGTAGAAGCCGCCGACCGCGTCGACCCCGGGCTGGATTTGGTCGCGCAGATAGGTGGCGATCACGGTGTGTGTGGTCATCGACTCCCCCGAGTGTCGAGTGCGGCCATGAATGTCATGTTTGAAAGATCGAGTAGGTCTTGGGCGACTTGCCTAGCTGCGGCCGGATCACCCGAACAAATCGCATCGGCCAGCTTCCGGTAGGCATCGGGACGCTTGACCTCGGCTGTCATCCGGGTGGCAACGGCAGCTAACGCCGACTCATACGCGGCACGAAATGCGTTGTACATCAACCGATATACGATCGAACCGGCGCTGTCGACCACATGATCCCAGAACTTGAGGGTGTGGCGTTGCCACTCGATGGGATCTTCCTCGCTCGCCAACGCGCGCAGCGAGTCCTCGAGAATTTCCGCCAACTCGGGTCCGTGCCGTTCGGCCGCCAGTTCCGCAACCTTGGGACCGTTGCGCAGCCGGGCCTCGAGCATGCTGCGGACAACCGAGACGTCGAGCTCGCCATGGCGAAACAGCAACCGGGGCAGCAGGTCCAGGCCGGCGCAATGCCGGAAGTCACGCACCGTGGTGACGTCACCTTGACGCACCTCGACCAGACCGGCCGCCGAAAGCCGCTTGAGCGCCTCGCGGACGGCGGGCCGGGACACCCCAAGCAGCTCAGCCAACCGGCGCTCGCTGGGCAACGCCTCGCCAGGCTGCAGCTCCCCGCTGAGCACATCGGCGGCGATCTGCTCGAAGACCTGTTCGGGCACCGATCGGCGCGTCACCGGCTGCAGTGCCATGCGCCCAGTGTTACCCGAAATTGGTAAGACGTCAAGTGGCCAGACCTCTTCCGGCGGCCCAGTTATCCGGCTAAGTTGTCGGCGGGGCCGCTACGCGGCATCAGACAGTGCGCCGCTGATCCGAAAGATCGTTACCACATGCGAGTTGACGGACGCGATATCACCGTTTCCGGTCGCTTGCTGCAACCACTGACCAGGCGCACCAACGACATCATCCGGCTGGCCCTCGCGGCGGTCTACCTCGTGGCGGTCATCACCAGCTCGTTGATCACCCGCCCGCAGTGGGTGGCGCTGGAGAGATCCATCTCGGAGATCGTCGGGGTCTTGTCCGCGTCGCAATCCGATCTGGTGTACCTGGCGTACGGCCTCGCGATTCTGGCCTTGCCGTTCGTGATCCTGATCGGTCTGATCATTTCCCGGCAGTGGAAACTGCTCGGCGCGTACGCGGCCGCAGGACTTATGGCCGTTCTCCCGTTGTCGATCAGCAGCAACCGCATCGCGGCCCCCCGATGGCACTTTGACCTCTCCGACCGGCTCACCACGCTGCTGGCCCAGTTCCTCGACGACCCACGCTGGATCGCGATGCTCGCGGCGGTGCTCACCGTGTCCGGTCCGTGGCTGCCCGCACGCTGGCGACACTGGTGGTGGGCGCTGCTACTGGCCTTCGTGCCGATCCATCTGGTGGTCAGCGCCATAGTGCCGGCCCGCTCATTGTTGGGGCTGGCGGTGGGCTGGTTGGTCGGAGCGTTGGTGGTCCTGGTCGTGGGCACACCCGCGCTCGAGGTGCCGCTGGATGGTGCGGTTCGCGCGTTGGCCAAACGCGGATTCGTCGTGTCCGGGCTCACCGTGGTGCGGCCGGCCGGACCCGGCCCACTCGTGCTGTCAGCCGAGTGCGAGAACCCCGATGGCGGGGCATCGAACGAGGCGCTGATCGAGTTGTACGGCCCGCACCAAAGCGGCGGAGGCGCACTGCGCCAACTCTGGCTGAAGCTGACGCTGCGCGGCACCGAGACCCCGCCCCTACAAGCCTCCATGCGCCGCGCCATCGAGCATCGGGCGCTGATGGCCATTGCCATCGGCGATGCGGGTGTGGCCAATACGACGGTGATCGCTGCATGCCCGCTCGACCGGGGCTGGACCCTGTACGCGCACCAGCCCGTTCGCGGAATCGGCATCAGCGAATGCGCCGGGACCACGCCGGTTGCCCGCGTGTGGGAGGCACTGCGAACCCTGCACGACCAGCTGATCTCCCACGGCGACCTGTCCAGCGGCGAGATCACCGTCGACGACGGCGCGGTGCGCTTCGGCGGGTTTGGCGGCGCCGAATACGGCGCCACCGATGCCCAACTTCAATCCGACCTGGCCCAACTCCTGGTTACGACGTCAGCGCTGTATGACGCCGAGTCCGCCGTGACCGCAGCGATCGACGCGTTCGGCCATAAAACCGTGCTGGCCGCATCGCGCAGACTCACCAAATCCGCGGTGCCAAAGCGAATCAGAGAGTCGGTAGCCGACCCGAACGCCGTCATCGCCAGCGCCCGCGCCGAGGTGATGCGCCAAACGGGCGCGGATCAGATCAAAGCCGAAACCATCACCCGGTTCAGCCGCGGCCAGATCATTCAACTGGTACTCATCGGTGCGCTGGTCTATGTCGCTTACCCCTTCATCAGCACCGTACCGACGTTCTTTTCCGAGCTGCGAAATGCGAACTGGTGGTGGGCGCTATTGGGCTTGGCGGTGTCGGCGTTGACGTATGTCGGTGCTGCGGCGGCATTGTGGGCCTGCGCCGACGGGCTGGTCAGCTTTTGGAAGCTGTCAATCATGCAGGTAGCCAACACTTTTGCGGCAACGACCACCCCGGCCGGCGTCGGCGGGCTGGCGCTGAGCACTCGGTTCCTGCAGAAGGGGGGTCTGAACGCATTGCGGGCCACCGCCGCGGTGGCGTTGCAGCAATCAGTACAGGTGATCGTCCACCTCACGTTGCTGATCCTGTTCAGCGCCGTTGCCGGCACGTCGACCGAACTGGCTCATTTTGTCCCGAATGCCGCGGTGCTGTACCTGATCTCTGGTGTAGCGCTGGGCATAGTCGGCACGCTGCTCCTGGTGCCGAGGCTGCGGCGCTGGCTGGCGACGGCGGTGCGCCCCAAGCTCAAAGAGGTAACGAACGATCTCATCGCGCTGGCCCGGGAACCGAAACGGTTGGCACTGATCGTACTTGGTTGCGCCGGAACCACTCTCGGAGCGGCGTTGGCACTTTGGGCCAGCATCGAAGCCTTCGGCGGCGGCACGACGTTCGTTACCGTAACGGTGGTGACGATGGTCGGCGGGACCCTCGCCTCGGCCGCCCCCACCCCGGGCGGCGTCGGCGCGGTGGAGGCGGCGCTGATCGGTGGGCTGGCCGCCTTCGGTGTACCCGCGGCCGTGGGTGTGCCGTCAGTGCTGCTTTACCGACTCTTGACCTGTTGGCTGCCGGTATTCGCCGGCTGGCAGGTGATGCGCTGGCTGACCAGAAAGGAATTGATCTAATAGACCAAGCCGCCGGCGCTTCGACCCGACGCCCAGCGTTTTCGGAATTTCGTGACAACAGATCTTGAAATGCTTACGTAGAAGAACTATGTTCTTCATCGACTCTGGTGCTGCTCGCTCAGCCCCGAGGCATCGTGCAGCCGATCATCCAGGTGGTTGCACGTGCGCGTGCACCGCAAAAGAATTGAGGAACCGTGGGCAGTGCGGAAAACGAGGGAGAAGCTCAGGTTATCGTCGGTGTCGCGGACGCTGCGATGTACATGTTCTCCGCGGCCATCGAGTCGCTACCCGAAACCGAGGACCCGGAGTTCGGCGACCGGGCGGGCGTGGTTTTGGCGGGCCTGCGCAAGCTCGAGAGCTCGCTGACCCAGGCGGCCGCCCGAAGCCGGGTCACTCCAGCGGTTGTGGTGTCCCTCAGCGGCGCACGGAAAGCGTATGACGCGCTCATGGAGCGTGCGGCCAACGGCCCGGGATCCACACTCGGCCAACGCCTCTACGTCGCCCGCAAGCGGGCCAAACTGACGGCACAGGAAGCCGCCAACGGCGCCGGGCTGCGGGCCGACCTGATTGAGGCAATCGAGTCGGAAGAGCCAACGACCGAGGCCGAGACCGGCAAGATCAAGGACCTGATCGCAGCGCTCGGCGGCTGACCGACCACTTGCCCGACACCACGATCGCCCGGCGTCGGATTGCCGCGGCCACCCTGGCGCCTCGAGCAGCGGCTGCGACTGACTCCCCACGCGAGCAGTCCTCTCCTGTGGCAAACGATCATTCAGCGGCCTGGGCGACCACAACCAACACCATCAATGTCCTTGCGCTGTCCCCGGTTGCCCGGGTTCAGCGGTGGTGTCGGGACAGGGTGCCTGCGCATGTCCGTGACGAGGTGCGAGTCGAGCTAGACGTTGCTGACCGTCATTTGACGATCGCGGAGCGTCGTCCGCCGTGGCGGGCGGACATGGGTGCGGAGTGGACACAATCGCTGATTACGCGGTTGGGCTATACGACGACGAGCGGGTTGTGGTCGCTATATTGGCGTGACCGTAACTTGGGTTTCCACACCTACGATCATGTGTCGCCCACGGTCAGTGTCGGTGAGTTGCTGACGGAGGTGGATCGTGATCCCACCGCGATCGTTTGGGGCTGACCAATCCCCGGCAGCAACTTGTGCTGTGCTGGCGATAGCGGCGTCGGCGATGAGGTCGGCCGGTCGGGCCCAGCCCAGGGTTTCGCGTGGCCGGTGATTGATTTCGTCTGCAACGTACTGCAGTTGCGCGGGTGTGATGTTGGCCAAATTGGCGCCTTTCGGGGAGTAGTCCCGCAGTAGGCCGTTCATGTTCTCATTGGATCCGCGCTGCCACGGCGAGTGCGCGTCACAGAAGAACACCTGCATCCCATGTCGGCGGTGATCTGTTGGTGCAGTGAAAGTTCCTTGCCCTGAGCCCAGGTCAGCGTCCGTCGAAGATGGGGCGGGAACACGCCGAGCATCTCGGTGATTCCTTCACGTACCGCCTCGGCCTTCGGGCACTCGGCAGGCACATGGACCAGCACCAGCAAGCGGATCACACGTCCACCCAAGTGCCAATCGCCGAACGGTTTCCGGCGCCCATGAGGCAGTCACCTTCCCAGTGCCCGACCTGCACCCGGTCATCAACCTCGGCGGGTCGATCAGCGATCATCGTCATATTGGTGAGCCGGCCACGGAGTTCCAGGCCCTGCACGCGACACCGGCGCCGTCGCCGCCGACGTTTGGCTGGACGAGTCAACGTGATCCGCGGGTCATAAATCGCCTGGTAGATCGATTCGGTGCACAGCTGGCACTCGGGCTGCCGTCGGCGATGAATTCGGTGACGCCGCCATGGAGTCATTCTGGGCCCGGATTCAGGTCGAATTGCTCGACATTCGCAATGGTCAAGCACCCTGGAACTGGCCGCCGCCGTGGCCGACTACATCGCCAACTTCTACAAAGCCGAACGCCGCCACAGCCACCTCAGTAGCGTCAGCCCGACAAAGTTCCAGACATTCGGCAGATCCACCTATTCGGTCCCTCAACTCGCATAACCACGGCCCGGAACGGCGGAGCCAGATCACGTGGACCAGTTCACGGGATCCGGCCAGAAGTCGTTCGTGTTACATAACGATCATTCAGTAGCGAATGGCGTGAATGAGCGAGTCGTCGGGGTAAAGTTTGCCCTTCTCCCGCTGGTAGGTGGTGAACATTTCGCGCATCGCCAGCACTGTTGAGTCAAGGTCTGTAGCGCAGAGTCGTTCATCGTCGAAGTATCGGGCATAAGCCAGGAAATTCCCATCCTCCACACCCAGATGGTAGCGAACAAAATCATGTAGTAGCTTGCGTCCGAAGATTCGGCTTATCCAACCACGGTTGCGAGCGTCGGCCACAAGAGAATAGATGAATTGGTTCTTACCTGCTGACAAAGGATTGATTCCTGTCCAGGCGCAAACTTTCAGCGGACCGACGCGTGATCTGGTTTCCTGACATAGTGGCGTCACCAAGTCGGCACGCACCTTTAAATGACTTGTACACCCCGCTCGCAAATTCCGATGCAGCCTCTTCTTGATGCGATCCATGACCGCTAGCATCCGCACAGGAACCGCGTACCGTGCGTAGCGGCCGTCATCTTCAATACAAAACGCCATCTCGATTGCCCGCCGCACCGGGTACCGACTAGCATTCCCAATGCCAACCCTAACCGAAGCCAATTCGGCAGGACGTTCAGGCGATCCAAAATACGCGCTTTCGGCATGCGCCCAAATGCAGTGGGGGATGTCGAGAAAATGATCCAGCCAGACCCGCAAATCACCGTCAACGTTAAACGACCCGGTTGCAGTAATGCGGTCATCAGGCAGAAGCGAAGCATCAACGGGGAACTCCGCTTCCGGTTCGTCTTCCACCGAAATCCAGATCAGCCCGACCTCTTCTCGGATAAAGAATTTTCGGACATTGCATCGGCGGCGAAACCCCTCGTCGGCTCCGAACACCGCGGGAATATGTGTACAGCGACCATTAATATCGAACCGAAAGTGATGAAACCCGCATTGAATCTGCTCACCGCGAATGCAGCCTTGCGAGAGCGGCACACCGCGATGGCCACACGCATCCTCTATAGCTCCCAGCCGACCGGAGCTGGTCCGAAACACCACGACTGGCGTGCCCCAATACGAAAGCCGCACCGGCCGATCGCTCTTCAGCCCGTCGGACTCAAGGACAGGAACCCACACGGATAATCGTCTCCAATGGTACGCATTTCTCTGAAGATTCAGTCATCGGCATTTGGTCAGTA
The DNA here is from genome assembly GCF_963853665.1 of Mycobacterium decipiens. Lineage (NCBI taxonomy): Bacteria > Bacillati > Actinomycetota > Actinomycetes > Mycobacteriales > Mycobacteriaceae > Mycobacterium > Mycobacterium decipiens. The sequence continues at coordinate 825,559 of NZ_OY970459.1, read as the reverse complement.
GTCGAACCTGTCCAGCGCCAAAGCCGAGGTGCTCGATCTGGCGCGAGCCGACCGCGGTGAGGAATCACAAGGCATGCGGATCCAACCCGCGCCCGGGGGCCGTATGCAGCGTATGGCAGGCATCGAAACCGCGCCGGAAGAGCTGCAGCGACCGGCGGGCGGCGTACTCGGTCTTCCTCTGGTCGGCCTCGTCGGTCACCGTCAGCTTGATTAGTTCGAGCGCCTCACGCGGGTGTGCGTCGTCGTACTCCGCGTGCTCGACCAGCCACATGAGCGTCTGCTTGTCGTCGCCGAAGTACTGTCGGAATGCGGGGATGACCAGGCGGGTCCACTCGCCAGTACTCCCCTCGATGGCGTAGTTGACCGCAGCGAAGGACTCCGCGAGGCTGCCTCGGTATGCCATCGACCAGAGGAACTCCTGCACGGCGAGGACCTCGGGGCCTGGCCGGTGCTCGACCAGCTCCTCGTACCTAATCCCGAGCCCGACCGCCCAGTCGATGTACCACTGCGCGTGTCGGGCCTCGGTGCGGATGTTGCCGATGAGCCAATCGCGGGCCAAGGCGTCTCCCGGACGCCGCCCGAAAGTGGTCTTGGCCAGGGAGATACCCATGTACTTGGGGAAAGATTCGACGACCCCGAAGAATTCCTTCACTGTGTTCCGCCAGGACCGCTCGGGCAGCGGCCCCTCGACAGTGGCGCGGAATAGCGGGCAGTCAAGAACCTCGGCTAGCTCGCGCTGCAGGCCCGGGATCATGCGCTGCACCCAATCCGGATGTGGGGACTCGCTCAGCTCCCGCTTGACCGAGGGGTGGTGTACGGAGCGTGCTCGAGTTGCAGACGACGTTTCCGTGACCTTTGACATCGACATTTCGGATGCACCCCACCCGCAGCCCGAACCGAACGGCCAACAAAACACCGGCGGCTGCTGCACCGGTGACCCCCAAACAGTTGCACACTACAGCGTAGTGTTACGCCAGTCGGCGGTTAAATGCTATTGCATCTCGGCGCCTCTGCACAATACCCCGGTGTGCCTCATCCAATTTGAGCGCGTGGCCGGTGGTGGCGGCTGATGTCGCTGCGGTGCAACTTCTTCACCCCGACGAAAAGGGCCGTCGGCTACACCACCACCGCCAAAGGGCGCCGCAACCTCATCTATGACAAACCAGCCACCCCGTGCCAACGCCTGCAGGAATCGGCAGTGCTGGACAGCCAACGCCTCTCGAAGGTGTCCGCCCGAATCGAGGGCATCAACCCGGCCGACCCAACACCGCAAATCACCACCACCTAAATGCAACGCCTGAACCTGGCCAAGACCAAGACCGAAGCCCTCGCCGCGGCCCGCCACATCGATCTGGAAGCATCGCACCCGTCAATCAACCGATTGGTCAAGACGAAGTAGCGCAAGCCCCCACGCGCTTACCATGCGTGAGGCACCGGCCACCTCGAATCCCCTGGCGTGTCCGGACACTTCACTTCGATCCGCATGTTTGTTGAGGTCCGCCCCGGCTACATCTGCGATTGGTTGGCAGCCGAGTTGGAGGCCGCCTACTACTGCGAATACCAGCCCCACCGCCCGGTCGGGAACTCACAAACAAGGCGACCGGACACACCTGGGAGATTCATTCGACGCTCGACTGTCTACCGAAATGTTCGCCCCGTTCGGTAGACTTGAGACGTCGCAATCCCAACAATCCACTGCAGGACAAGCGCTTCCGTACATCTGGACGCCTACACCCCCAATCGGTTAACCGTCCAGGCTAGGAGATGAGAGTCATGAGCTGGGTCGAAGCCGGGCGAGCTTGGGGTGAACGTGCGCTCGATTGGGCTTATCTGTGCGAGGCCTTCACCCGCCAGGTCAACGAAGAGCTGTTCAGACGAGTCAGCGTCGGCCCGGGCACGAACCTAATTGATATTGCTTGCGGTTCAGGGTTCGCGGCCAACCTAGCTAGAAACCTGGGCGCCAACGTGACAGGAATTGATGCCTCGGAGGCCTTAATAGCGATAGCGCGATCACGCACTCCCCAGGCCGATTTCCGGGTCGGTGACATGTTTTCACTGCCTTTTGACGACAACAGTTTCGATGCCGCTGTCAGTTTCAGCGGCATCGGAATCGGGTCTCAAAATTCACTGTCGGAGGCCGCCCGGGTGGTCCGGCCGGGCGGTCTTATTGGGTTCAGCTTCTTGGGTTCTCCCAAACGGATCGGCCTTGCTCCCTGCTTCGAAGCAGTGTTGCGTTTGTCACCACCAAGTCATGCCGTTGCTGTTGCGGAGCAAGGCAATACGGGTCGCCCAGGCGTTGCTGAACAGCTGCTAGCCGAGGCAGGCCTATGTTTTGTTGAACGGGGAATCGCATTGGGGATAAGTGAGTGGCCTGACCTTGACATCGCGGTTCGGGCGCTCGCGTCATCGGGTACCTCCTGGCCCGCGTTAAAGCGGGTCGGCTACAAGCGGTTCGCCGATGCGATCCGCGACGCACTGAGTCCTTCACTCGTAGATGGTATTGGTCTACGCATAGTCTCAGAATTCGGTTGGATTACAGGGCGTGTCGTCGGTAGATGACCTGCTGCTGTTTGCCGCATTCCGGGTTCATGAGGTGCGCTAGCGACCCTTGATCGCTGGGACGTGGAGAATTGTCTTGATTTTTTGCTGCGTTCGGCAAGGCTCGGGCTCTGTGGACAGTTTCGGTGATGTGAAGCAAGGCTTTTCGTATTGGCGTTGGAGCTGGCGGCTGGTTGGCGGCGAGCAGCGGAAGCAGCAAGCGGTCGTGCAATCGGTGTAGAAGATCGCAAACCGTAGGGGTGGCCACCCCGTTGAGACGGAGGCGGGCCAGATCGTAGCCGGCCCGGTTGGTGGTGTAGGGGATAACCTCCCCACGCGAGCAGTTCCCTCCTGTGGCAAACGATCATTCAACGGCCTGGGCGACCACAACCAACACCATCAATGTCCTTGCGCTGTCCCCGGCCGTGGTCGTCACATACATCGGGTAGTACCCGACGGGAACTGATCGGGCCGCCGTGATGACGACCGAAGCGGTCACCGATCCGTCATCGTCGAACTGCCCAGACACGGGTGCCGCGGTAATCCCATCGCCGTAGGACGTCGCGGTAACTGTGTAATCGCCGACGCCGTCGATCATCCGTTGCGCGTCGACGGTCACGGTTCCGGTCCCCCCCGGCGCGATCTCGACGATGGGGAAGGAGATGTTGGCGGTCACTGCCGAGCTGCCCGCGCCGAACGACGGGGGCACGGCGGACTTGGAGGTGCCCCAGACCTTGTCGGGTTTACCGGCGAGCGAGAAATTGAGGTTGCCCCCGGTGCGGACGATCGACTCCGGAAGAAATGTTTGATCGGTTGGTTGGCCGTCGATGCTGAGGCCATCGATGTACTTCATGCGGTTGCGCCCGGATGCGCCCGGCGCGGTGATCCGGATGGTTTTACCCGTGGGGAGCGCGATCACGGCGCGATCGAACAGCGGTGTGTTCACGGTCAGGATGGTGGTTCCCGGGGTGCTCGGGTACAGGCCGAGAGCGGCCCAGACATACCAGCTGGACAGCGCGCCGAGGTCGTCGTTGCCCGGCGCACCGCCGGGTGTGGGACCAAACAGCCCGCGCACCCGATCGACCGTCCGCTGAGTCTGCCACGGTTGGCCGATGTAGTTGTACAGCCACGGCACCCCGAAACTCGGCTCGTTACCCGCCCACAGATAGGGCTCGTTGGGGCCCACATTGAGCTTCTTCGTAAAGCGGTCGAGCCGGTCGGCCACTGCCTTGCGGCCACCAAGAGCGGTCACCAAACCGGCGACGTTATGCGGCACCCACCACAGGTACTGTTCGGCGTTGCCCTCGTCGTATCCGGTCTGACCGAAGCCCGAGGGGTGTTTCACGAATCCGGGACCGTCGCGGAAGAAGCCGGCCGCGCTACGCGGCGAGATGTAGCCGGTGGTGGGATTGAACAGGTTCTGCCAATACTGCGACCGGTTCTGGAATTCGGCGGCGGTCGCGGTATCACCCAGCGAATCGGCGAATCGGGAAATGGCAAAGTCATCGACCGACCACTCGAGCGTGATCGAGGCGCCGGCGATCCGACCGTTGGCGCGGAACTCTGCCGTTTGTGGTCCGTAGCCAAGCTTGAGGTAGGCAGCGATGCCCGGCCGCTCGACGTAATCGTTGAGTCCGACCCCGCCCTGGGTCGCCGCATTCACCATGTAGCGCAGCGCCATCCTGTGGTCGAAATCCCGCGCGCCGAAGGCGTAGAGGTTCACGATGAGCGGTACCACACTGTCCCCGCTCATCATGCCGGTCGCGGAATTCGCAAGCGCCCAACGCGGATACGCACCGCTCTGCTCGGCGTCGTTCAACAGCGATCGGACCATGTCGCTGGCCCGCTGCGGGTACAGCAGTCCCTGCAGCGGGGCAAGGCTTCGGTAGGTGTCCCAGTCGGAGAAATTGGCGTAGTGGGTATGGCCACTGGCAACGCTGTGGATGACGCCGTCGAATCCGATGTAGCGTCCGTCCGCGTCGTTAAAGGTGTTGGGGTGCAACAGCGACCGGTAGAGACAGGTGTAGAACGTCGCCACGTCGCCAGGGCCCCTGCTGGCCACCGCGATTCGCGACAGCGCGGCGTTCCATTCGGTCGATGCCGCCGCACGAACGTCGTCGAAGCTTGCTCCGCGTTCGGCGGCGAGGTTGGCTCGCGCCCCATCCACGCTCACGTAGGAAAGTGCGGTGCGCACCTCGAGCACCGAGCCGGCCGGAAACTCGACATACCCGCCGCTATAACTCGAATTCACGGTGGGCGAGCCGGGGTAGACCGCGTAGCCGTCCCAGGTGCCATATGAGCTGAACGGCTGGCTGAACTGCATAGCGAAGTAGACCGTGTACAGGTTCTTCTTGCCGCAGAACCCGCCGCTGGTCGCCGAACCGGTGATCGTTGTGCTGTCCTCGATCCGCAGGGTCGCGGCGAAGTTGCCCGCCAGCGAAGCCCCGGAGCGCACATGGAACAGCGCGGGCCACCCATTGCGGGGGTAGCTGAACCGACCGACGCCGGTGCGCGTGGTCGCGGTGAGCTCCGCGCGCACTTCGGTGGCGGGGAACCGCACGGTGTAGTAGCCGGGCACGCCCACCTCGGTGTCATCGTGCGCGATCTCCTCCCAGGTGCTCCAGGGCTGCGAGCTGATCGGGGTGGTCGTCGGCAGCATCGAGATGTCGCCGAACGCCGGGCAACCCACCGAGGCGTGGGTCATGCTGAATCCGGTGGAGCGACGATTGTTGTAGTCGTAGCCGGCGTAGTTGTTGACGGTGTCGGGCGAGTACTGCACCATGCCGAAGGGCACCGAGGCGCCAGGGAAGTGGTTGATCTCCCCCACTATCTCGCCTCCGGTGCCGGTGCCGATCAGCGTGTCAACGTGCTCGACCGGATTGGCGACGAACACGGGCTCACCGTCGTACGCCGTGGGCACCCCGACAATGAACGGAACAAACAGGCCCGTCGCGGCGAGGAGTGCGGCGAGAGCTCTGCGTGTCTTGCGTGCCCGCATAGCTGTCTCTTACTGCATCGACGCATAGTCGCGCGGCCTTTTCGCTGCGAAACACGGGGAGAAATGGAAGGCGCGATAACGCCGCCGGTACCCGAGCAATACCGGCCTCGTTTCGCGCCAGTTCGGCTAGTCTCAGTTCGACCCGACCGGCGGGGTGCCGGCCCAATCTGCGGGAGATGCAATATGAAGCACTTCACGGCGGCAGTCGCGACTGCGGCGCTGAGTCTGGCACTGGCTGGTTGTGGCTCCGACACCAAGACCGAGCACGCGACAACCACGACGGCAACCACGACGTCCTCGCCGACGTCGGCAACGACACCGTCGGCGACGACCTCGGCTCCTGCAGCGGGAGCCAACTACACCATCGCGGACTACATCCGGGACAACCACATCCAGGAGACCCCCATCCACCACGGCGATCCCGGCTCCCCGACCATCGACCTGCCGGTGCCCAATGGTTGGAAGCTGCTCCCGGAAAGTTCCGGCGCACCGTACGGGGGCATCGTCTACGAACAGCCCGCGGATCCCAACGATCCACCCACCATCGTTGCCCTTCTTTCCAAACTCACCGGTGACGTCGACCCGGCGAAGATCCTCGAATTCGCACCCGGCGAGTTGAAGAACTTGCCCGGGTTCGAGGGCAACGATGGAACGGCGTCCACGCTCAGCGGCTTTAAGGCATGGCAACTCGGCGGCTCCTATACCAAGAACGGCAAGCTGCGCACCGTCGCGCAGAAGACGGCGGTAATTCCGACACCCAACGGCCTGTTCGTGCTTCAGCTTGACGCTGACGCGCTCGACGACGAAACGGTCCCGTTGATGGACGCCACCGACGTCATCGACGAGAAAACGACCATTACCCCCTGACTCAAGCGCCGGATCGCACCGCGGCGACGAACACGCTCGGCGGCGCGCCGTCGTCAAGCTGCTCAGGCACACTGCGCCCATACCCGGCCATCAGCTTGTCGGCCGGCGCCGCGGATACGTCCCAGCCATGCCCGCGCAGCATGTCAGCGACGTCGGTGCGGTCCTCGAAGTACCACAGGTCTTCGAAATCCGGCACCTCATGCTGTCCGGCTTTCGCCGCGACCTCGCGATAGCACCGCATCAGCGATCGCTGCCGTTCCCGGACGTCGGGGTTGTTGAAGTCGGGGCCGGGCGCCTCGACGGCGATGCGGCTGCCGGCGACGCTCAATGCGAGAACGCGCTCGAACAGCAAATCCTGGGCCGCCGCCGGCAGGAATGGCAACAGCCCCTCCGCCAACCAGGCCCCGGCCGCCGAGGCGTCGAATCCGGCCTGCCGCAACGCCGCCGGCCAGTCCTGGCGGAGATCGATCCGAACCGCGACGTGGTCGCAGGTCGGCTGCGCGCCATGGTCCCGCAACACTGACGACTTGAACTCAAGCACCTTCGGTTGGTCAAGCTCGTAAACCGTGGTCCCGTCGGGCCACGGCAACCGCCACGCCCGCGCGTCCAGGCCGGCCGCCAGGATCACCACCTGCCGCACGCCGGCTCGGGTCGCATCGAGGAGGAATCGGTCGAAAAACGCTGTGCGCGAAGCCATGTAGTCGACCATCGCCCGCATCCGCAGCGCCGCTTCCGGCACCGCCTCGGTGAGCTCGGGCGGTAGCTCGCCAGCCCCGAACATGTTCCACATACCGTCACCGGCAGCGTCTAAGAACACCCGCGCAAACGGATCGCTGATCAGCGGGTTCTCGCTCTCGGTTTCGGTGGCGCGGGCCGCCGCCACCCCGAGAGCGGTCGCCCCCACGCTTTCGGTGATCTCCCAGCTATCGTCATCGGTTCTGGCCACGGTCACCCTTCCTCCTGATACCGACAGTACGTGAACCGGGCGAGCAGTTGGTGCACCGAGGCCGCCGTGAGCAGTGGCGTCGACTTCGATCGGTGTCATAGCCTTCGACCCCCGATTGGCCTTACGGTGTTGGCATGACAGAACAGTCGTATGCCGTCGATATCGGGCACCCGCCGTCGGCCCTACTCCGTCTCGTCAACCCGCTCCTGGGCGCCCTGTTGCGCACTCCGCTGGCGGGCCCGCTACACACTCAGCTGATGGTGTTGAACTTCACCGGGCGAAAGACGGGACGGCAGTACTCAATTCCATTGAGCGCCCACGTGATCGACAACGATCTGTATGCGCTGACCGGCGCCGGCTGGAAGCACAACTTTCGTGGCGGCGGCGCGGCCCAGGTGGTCTACGACGGCAAAACGACTGCGATGCGTGGCGAACTCATCCGCGACCGTGCGGTCGTTTCCGATCTCTGCTTGCGGTGCGCACAGTCCTACGGCGTCAAGCGCGCCCAAACCATGATGGGATTGAAATTCCGCGACCAGCGCATCCCCACCCTGGAGGAGTTCACCGAAGCGGTGGATCGGCTCCAGCTGGCAGCCGTGCGGCTGACTGCAACCGACTGACCGTCGCTGGCCCAAACTTTGTCGCGCGCGAGAATATTTGGCGGTTCACACCCTCGGGCAGCGGCTTGGCGCCTGCTCTCGGTGGTGATGGTTGCCGCCGGGCTCATCTCGTGTGCGTCGCCCGCCGACAATGCCGCCTATCAGACGTCATATGTGTCAACCCCCTGTCCGCAGCCGAACTTCCCCGGTGTGCCGCAAGCCGATTTGGGTTCGAACTACAGCTGCGGATATCTCACGGTGCCGGAGAACCGCCTCGATCCGAAGAGTCGGACGATCCGGATTCTGGTCGCCAGGGTGAAAGCGGTCAGCGACAAACCGCGGCCGGACCCCATCGTCTATCTGGCCGGGGGTCCCGGTGGTGCCGGTACGCTGAGCGCGCCCGGCGTGGTCGCCGGCGGAATGAATGCCGACCGCGACGTCATTTTCGTCAACCAACGGGGCACCGTTCATGACGACCCGCACCTGAGCTGCCCGGAGATGGACGACTTTACTGCCCGAGCCGTGGATCTGGTCTTCGAAGCCCCGTCGACGGCAGACCTGGACGCAGCGGCCGTCGCTGCCTGCCGCAAGCGGCTGGCAGCGACGGCCGCTGTCGATTTCGCCGCCTACGGCTCCAGGGAGAACGCCGCCGATATCGCCGACCTGCGAGTGAAATTGGGCATCGATCAATGGAACGTCTACGGCGTCTCGTATGGCACCGATCTGGCCCAGCAACTGCTGCGCACACATCCCGCCGGCATCCGGTCGGTGGTCTTGGACTCCGTTGTCCCACCGGCTCTGAACCTCATCGACCGCTGGTGGGAGGCCCCCGCCAGCGGCCTCGCGGCGATCTTTCAGGCATGCGCCGATCAGCCGGCCTGCGCTGCCGCCTATCCGGACCTGCCGACGGTATTCATCAATACCGTCAACAAGTTGAGTCAGACACCGCTGGCGGTCACCACCACGGGTCGCGCCGATGACTCGGTCCACGTCACCATCGACGGGTTCAAGATGGTCCCCCTGCTGCTCGACTGGAGCGCCGACCCCAGCAAGGTGGCCGACGTGCCGCGGATGATCTTCGGCCTGGCGAACGGTGATGGCAGGCTGGCGGGCGCTGGGATCGCCGCGACCGCCCCGCCCCCGCCGGAACGCGGGCTTTTGGGCGCCGGGCTGGCGTTGGGGGCCTACTGCCAGGAGATGGCGAACTGGACCACCCCGGAGCAAGCCCTGTCCCAGGCGCGGCGAGCGATGCCCGGCCTCCCCGATTCGGTCCTGCGGATCACTCCGACCGGCAGTTGGATTTTCCGCGAATGCCAAGCGTGGGGACTGGGCAGGTCCGACACCGCCGATCGCCTGCCGGTATCGAGCGCCGTTCCCACGCTCATCCTGTCGGGCACGTTCGACGCCAGCACCGCACCGCACTGGGTCAGGGAGATCACCCCCGGACTCAGCAACGCCAAGGCGTTGCGCTTCCCGGGCGTGGGCCACGGGGTGCTACCGGCTTCGGCTTGCGCCCAGGCGATCATGACGGCGTTCGTCGATGACCCGCACCGCGAGGTCGATCAGTCCTGTATCGCGCAAACCACCCCGACCTTCAGCCTCCCGGAGCCGCAGCGTTAGTCAGCCGGTCGCGCAGTCGTTCGACCAGTCGGACCAACCTCGCGTGATGTGATCCCGGCCAGTAGATCCGTCCGCATTCGCGGCAGCGGCCGAATGCCTCGTAGTACCGGCGGGTCAACGGTTCCAGCTGGTCGATCACCTCGGCTTTGGCCACCGCGGCCAACTCGCCATTGCATCGCAGACACCGGGTGAGCGGCGCCAGCCTATTTCTCAGGTCCAACCGACGTAGCACCTCAAGCGCCTGTTCCTCGGGGTGCTGGGAGTGGACGAACAGACCATGGGTGAGCGCCCGGCGCTTTAGCAGGGCGCGGTCGCGGGTCAGCAGGATTCGCTGCTGGCCAAGACTGATATCGGCCAGCGCCGGATCGTCGGCGTCACTCGACCACCATGCGTCAAAGCCCAGCAATCGGAGCAGCCACGCCAGCCGGCCGAGGTTGACGTCGACGACGAAGCGCGGATTCCGCAGCGGCACCGGCCGCAGTCTGGCGGTCGACCCGATGTCGAGGGCTTCGAACATGGGGTAGGCGGCGATGCGGTCGCCGACGGCCGGCCGGTGCGAAAAATCGGCAGGGTCGCCGTTCACCAGGATGAGATCGACCTCGGTATGCGGAATGCCCATCGCCTCCAGCACATCCTTGACCGTCTGGTGGCTGCGGAACGGCCGGCGCACCGTCAGACCGCGCGACCGCGGTTCCACGAACCCGTTGAGCTCCGCGTATGCCCGGACCTCGACGTAGCCGGCCATGCCTCATGCTCTCCCCGCCAGAGGGCCGGGCGCAATGCCCGGTGGCGCGGCTACCGGCACCGGTCTGCGACCGCGCACCAACGGCACTACTCTGCGAGCGTGGCAGGTGCACCACAGCGCGGCAACCGTGGCAGCCTCGCCGGATCGATGATTAAGCATTTCGAGCAGTTGCGCACCTGGGCGAGCGGCTCCGATCCCGGGTTGTTCCGACTGCGGTTGGCCGCCCGGACGACGGCCGCGCTGGTGTGCGCCCTGGCAGTTCTCTACCTGCTAACCAGCGCAACGAACCAGCCATTGACCGTCTCGCTGTTCGGCGTCCTTATCACCATGATCGCGGCACGATCCGTGCGGGAGCCGGACCCGCATCGCCAGCAGGTCACGATAGCGCTGCTGCCGGTTGTCGCCACACCTGTCATCACCGCGGCCACGCTGCTCACGCCCCACAAGGTGGCCGGCGACATTGTCTTCGTTGTGATCGTGTTCGCGGCGGCCTACGTCCGCCGCTTCGGGGCGCGGGGCAGGGCGCTGGGGATGGTCGCGGTCATGGCCTATTTCTTCACCTTGTACCTGCGGGCCAGCACCACCGAGCTGCCTTGGCTGATCGCGGCTGTCCTGGTGGGCACGGCCTGCACCTTCGTCATGAGCGCCTACGTTCTGCCCGATCGACCCGAGCAGGTGCTGCGAGCCACCATGCGGGCCTTGCGGGCGCGGATGGCGCTGGTCATCGACTCCGCCACCGACCCGCTGCGGGTCGGCCACCTCGACGAACGGCGGCACCGACGGGTGCGCCTCCGGATGGTCGGGCTCAACGAGACCGCGTTGCTAATCCAAGGCCAAGTAGACGACAACGTCAGTCCGGCTGCGCTCTGGGTCGGGGTCACCGGCGAGCACCTGGCCCAGTGGTTGTTCGACGCCGAACTCACCGTCGAACGCGTCGCGACCGCGGCCATCCGCGCCGCGGCCGTTGCTTCGGAGATACCCACCGCCACCCGCGTCCAACTGGTGGAGGCGCTCGCACAGCTAGCGAGCGCCATCCGGTTACCCCAACCTGACGGGCTGCGGCGGGCCGCCAGCCTGGCTGCTCAGCTGCGCGATCAGCACCGCGCCCCAGACGACAACCCGGGCGCAACAGCGGTGCGGCGACTGGCGCTGGCGATCATCGACGCGGCGGCCGCGGCTGCCGAAGTCCGGGTAGCCGATGAGCACTCCGCCACCGCGGACACCGAGGTCGATGCGAGCATCCCACCGCCGGCACCCGAAGGTTGCCACGCCGGTGACGAACTGCACTGGGGTCTGCGGCCGACAACCCGGCAGGCCATCCAGGTAGCCGTCGCCGCGTCGCTGGCCATCGTCGCCGGCGAGTTGGTGTCCCCGGCGCGCTCATACTGGGCGGTGATCGCGGCGTTCGCGATGTTCTCCGGCACTACCTCCTGGGGCCAAACCGTCCGCAAGGGCTGGCAACGCCTGCTCGGCACCCTGCTCGGCGTGCCCTGTGGGGTGCTGATCGCCACCTTGATCTCCGGAGAAGCCGTCGCGTCGATCGTCTTGATCCTGGTCTGCGTGTTCTGCGCCACCTATTTCCTGGATGTCGCCTACAGCCTGACGATCTTCTGGATCACCACCATGTTGGCGTTGCTTTACGGTCTGCTCGGCCATTTCACCCTCGAGGTGCTACTGCTGCGGATCGCTGAGACCGCGGTCGGCGCCGCCATCGGCGTCGTGGTTGCGATCGCGGTGCTCCCAACCCGGCTGCGAGCCTCCGTCCGCGACGACACCCAAACGTTTTTGACGACCCTGTCCCAGCTGATCACGTCGTCCGTCGCGACCCTGCTGGGCAACCCCGCACCCAACCGAGCGGCCGCGAGCCCAACCGACACGGCGCGTCGACTCGACCGGGACCTGCACCAGTTGCGGATTACCGCCGCGCCGCTGCGGGCCGGCGTCGTCGGTGTCGCCGGGCGCCGTAGCATCCGGCGTAACATGCGGCTGTTCACCGCGTGCGATCGCTACGCACGGACGCTGGCCCGGTCCAGCGAACGATGCGAGGACGCCGCCGGCTCCACCCAGCTGGCCGATGCCGTCACGTCGGCGGCTGCGCAGGTCATCCACAACATCGACGCGTTGGTCACCGCCAGCGACGGCACCCCGACCGCGACCGTCGTGCCCGCAACCGACCATCTCGACTCCGCTGAAACTCTCGCGGGGCGAGACCGTTTGGAGCTGCGGCCCGATGGTCAACGACTCCGCGCCGCGTTGCGCGCGCTGCGCCAAATCGACCGGGCCGTGGTCACCGCGGCAATCGACCTCGGCGCGGTCGACGGCCTGCGACTGACGGATGACGCCTCGAGCTGACGTGTACGGCGCTTGCCCTACTGCTGCGGTGCGGGCGTCAGCAGACTGAATATCGCGCCCTGCGGATCGGACAAGACGGCGCACCGTCCCACCGACGGAATGTCAAACGGCTCCACGGTGATCTGACCACCCGCCGCGGCCGCCTTGGCGGCCGTGGCGTCGGCGTCGTCCACCGCGAAATAGACATGCCAATGATTGGGTATACCGGGCATCGGCGGTTCCATACAGCCACCGACATCCGTTCCGGCTGCCTTGAGCACCCGGTAGTTCTGGCCCGGAGCCATCTCGATCGTCGAGTGGGTCAGGCCAACCACCGCTTCATAGAAGACCAGCGCCAAATCTGGTTTCTCCGTGAGCAATTCGTTCCAGATGACCGTGCCCGTCTCGTTGACCAGCGTTGCGCCGATGTGTTGATCGGCCTGCCACAGTCCCACGGCCGCGCCCGTCGGATCGGCGATGAACGACATTCGGCCGGCATCGCCGATATCGAAGGCAGGCATCAGCACCTGACCTCCCGCGGTCACCACCTTGTCCAGCACGGCATCCACGCCGTCCACCGTGAGGTAGGTGTTCCAGATCGGCGGCATGCCCTCCGGTGCGCCCGGAGGCATTGGCGCGATGGCGGCCACGGTTTCCCCGTTCAAGGTGGCCATGGAATACACCCCACCGCCACCGGGCATCGGGTTGTCGTCGTAGCTCCAGCCGAAAAGCGTTGTGTAGAACCCCTTGGCGGCCGACTGATCGGTGGTCTGCAGGTCAACCCAGTTCGGCGTGCCTGGCGCGTATTCGGTTCTCTTGGGCATGGTTGACCTTTCGCTAGTTGGTGGATACGGGAGCGATGGCCGGCCGGCGGCCGGTGAAAGCGATCAGTCGATCCAGGACCGCGGCGTCGGGCGGGACCGCCACTGCCTCGGCGAAGCCCGCGTAGTTGCGGGCTTGCGGGGTGATGACCTGATGGGCCACCCCCAATACATACTCCGACACCGGCTCGGATACCGCCAGCGGCCGCCCGGCGGCAATGGCGAAGTCCCAAGCGTGGATGAGGAATTCGAGCGACAGGATACCGACGGGCATAGTCGGGGGCACCTGGTTCGAATTCAGCTCGACCGTGCCGTCCAAACCCCGTCGGCGCCACGCCTGAAGCACCACCTGTGCCGCGTCGGCAACCTGAGTCTCCAGTGGCGCGTCTTTGTCGCGGGGCGGCAGCTGCGCGCCCGCCGCCCCGCCGATAATCGTCAGGGACCGCATCAAATGATCCGCCAGTTGCGAAACGTCATATTCCGTGCACGGCGTCGGCGCGGCCAGGTCGGTGGCATCCATCCCGCGCAGCACATGCTGAAGAACAGCCAAAGTTGCTTCGGTGCAGGACAATTCGTCGAGCGGATCGGGCGTTGCGGCCCATTCGTCGGGACCGGCGTCACCATGCTTGCCAGCGGCGACCAGCCGGTCCAGGAAGTGGTTCCATCCTTCGGCGTGACGCGCGGCCTGCTCCTCGCTCAGCCCGTCGTGGACCAGCCGGACCTCGGTGCCGCCGCCAACCGGGGTCAGCGTGACGGTCACGGTCGACCCGCCCGGCGGTGGGTCGCCATGATCCTCCCAACCCCAGGTGAAGACGACCCGCTTGCCCGGGTCGACGTCGACGACCGCGCCGGACGCGGTGTGGCCGGGCGTCACCGTCCATCGATAGGAACCGCCGGCGCGCAGTTCGACGCGCGCGGCGACGGCCATCCAGCGCCGAAGCCGGTCGGGCCGGGTGATCAGCGCGAAGGTCTGTGCTGGGGCCAGGGGCACGACGACTGTTTTTTCGAACGCCATGGCGAAGTCTCCTCGTGACGATGGGTAGTGGGTGGCGTCGGCGACGAGACGGTCCAGCTCGTCGTTCCAGAACGACTCCAGGAGCGCGCGAAGCCGCAGCACCCCGCGCTCGTCGAGCCGGTAATACCGTTCCCTCCCCTGCTTGCGGGCAGTGACCAGACCCACCTCGGCAAGGATCGCCAAATGCTGCGATATCGCTGAACGGGTGACCGGGAACTGCGACGCGAGCCGGGTGACGGTGCATTCGCCCGGCGCCAGGAGCTGCAGCAGCCGGCGCCGGGTCGGCTCTGCCGCGACTTCCAGCATGTCGGGCACACGTCAATACGTTAGCGATTCCTAACGTATTGATCAATGGGTTGCGGAGTGGCCGAATCACGCCGAGCACCGTTGCAGTACAAAGGCTGTGTGAAGGTAGCGATTAGCGGTGCCGGCGTGGCGGGCGCGGCGCTAGCCCACTGGCTGCACCGCACCGGCCACACTCCGACGGTGATCGAGCGGGCGCCGCAGTTCCGCACCGGCGGCTACGTGATCGACTTCTGGGGAGTCGGGTACCAGGTGGCCAAGCGTATGGGCATCGGGGACTCGATCCGCACGGCCGGTTACCACATGGAACGCGTCCGCTCCATCGGTCGCAACGGCGAGGTCAAAGCCGACCTGAGCGTCGACGTCTTTCGCCGCATGGTCGGCGACGACTTCACCAGCCTGCCGCGCGGCGACCTGGCCGCCGCGATCTACGCGACGATCGAAGACAAGGTCGAAACGATCTTCGACGACAGCATCGTCACCATCGACGAGCACAGCGACGGCGTCCACCTCACCTTCGAAAGGACCCCGCCCCGCGATTTCGACCTGGTCATCGGCGCCGACGGACTGCACTCCAACGTGCGTCGCCAGGTCTTTGGCCCGGACCCAGATTTTGAGCACTACCTCGGCTGCAAGGTCGCTGCCTGCGTGGTCGATGGCTACCGACCCCGCGACGAGCTGAGCTATGTGCTGCACAACACGCGCGACAGACAGCTGGGGCGTTTCGCGTTGCGCGGCGACCGCACCATGTTCCTGTTCATCTTTCGCGCCGAGCACGACAGCCCAGGCCTGGCACCAAAAGATGAGCTGCGCAATCAGTTCGATGACGTCGGCTGGGAAGGCCCGGACATTCTGGCGACCCTCGATGACGTCGACGACCTGTACTTCGACGTGGTCAGCCAGATCCGCATGGACCGCTGGTCGCGCGGCCGGGTACTGCTGATCGGCGATGCGGCCGGGTGCATTTCGCTGCTCGGCGGCGAGGGCACCGGCCTGGCGATCACCGAGGCCTACGTGCTGGCCGGGGAGCTCGCGCTGGCCGGGGGCGACTACCGTCGCGCCTTCGATGCCTACGAGGCACGGCTGCGCCCCTTCATCGAAAGCAAGCAAGCGCGCGCGGCGCGGTTCATCTGGTTCTTCGCCACCCGAACCCGATTCGGCCTATGGTTTCGCAACGTGGCGATGCGCACGATGAACTTTGAGCCGCTGAGCAAGTTGTTCGCCGGCAGCATGCGTGATGAGTTCGATCTGCCCGACTACGACATGTAGACCCGGCAGCGGCACTATCCAATAGAGTTTGGCTTCATGCGGTTGACGCTGTTCATCAACCCCGAGCACCCAGCTGGGGATCCGCTCGACATCCGGTTGGCCGAGCATGTGCAGCAGGTATCGACGGCTCGGGCCGCGGGCTATGACGGTGTGACCATCGGAACCCACCTGCCGTACGGCTCCGCGGCATGGCTGCCGCCGTTTCAGACTCTGGTGCACCTCGCCCCGGCCGCGACCGGCATGTCGCTGTCCACCTGCATGCTGGTGCTCCCCTATCACCACCCGCTGCAAGTCGCGGTCGACGGCGCGTTTCTCGATGTGGTGAGCGGCGGCCGCTTTATCCTCGGGGTTGCGGCGGGCTGGGCCCACGACGAATTTGCGTTGCTGGGCATCGACCGGGGCGAGCGTGTCGGGCGGTTCACCGAGTCGCTGGATCTGGTTACCCGCTTGTGGTCGCATGATCGGGTTTGCTTCGACGGCAACTACTATCGGGTCGAGGATTGTGCGCTCGCGCTGCGGCCCGTCCAGCGGCCACGCCCGCCGATCTGGTTGGGCGGCAGCGTTATCCGGTCCGTCGAACGGGCCGCTGAGCTGGCCGACACCTCGGTAGGCGACACCTGGGTGGCGTCATCGCACCTGACCGATTCGGTGATAGTCGACCAGGCGCAGGCTTTCAACGCACGGCTGGAGGTGCTGGGCAAGCCGCGGCCAACCGACTTTCCGCTGCTGCGCAACATCGTGGTGGCCGAAGACCGCGCCACCGCGCTCCGCGAGGCCGTGCCCTACCTGCAGGCCAGCTACCAGATCTTCCATCGCTGGGGATTGTTCACCGAGGTGGTTGGCGATCCGGCGGCGGCCAACGGTGTTCCCGAGCTGCTGGCGGGACGAGTGATCATTGGATCACCCCAGGATTGCGCCGAGGAACTGGTGCGGCTGGCGCGCGCAATCGAATTCACCCGGCTTGTCGCCAGGGTCCAATGGATGGGCATGGAGCACCGGATCGTATGCCGCACAATCGAACTGCTCGCGGGTGAGGTGCTGCCCATGGTGCAACGTGAGCTCGGCTGACGACGCCTCTCCTACCTGGGCGGCGCGGCGCTCGTTGGCGCCGTGTCGCTTTTCGCGGCCGGGCATTTCGGTGTCTGCGCCGATGACTCCGACGCTGACGGGACGTCCCGGATCGCCCGGGCAGTGATGCGCGCGCCGCGGCGGGGCACCCAGATGACGTGCTTCAGCTTCTGTTGTTCGCCGGCTGCCGTAGTGGTGCGCAACTCCACCCGGCGCAGGATTTCCCGCAGCACGACCCGCATCTCGACCATGGCGAAAGTGGCGCCGAGACAGCGGCGATTGCCGCCGCCGAACGGGAACCAGGTGGTCGGACTCAAGGTCGCGCCGACCATCCGATCGGGATCGAACCGGCCCGGGTCCGGGTACAGCTCCGCACTCGCGTGCACCAACCCGATCGCCGGAACCACCATGACGCCGGCCGGCAGCCGGTAGCCGGCCACCTCGACCGGCTCGGTAAGAACCCTGCCGACGTCGAACACCACCGGACGGATCCGCAACGTCTCCTTGACCAGCGCGTCGAGGTACTCGTCGCCGCCCGGATCACCCGCCACGCCGGCAGCTGCCGCCCGCACCGCCTTGGCCAGGATGGCCGGGTGGCGGGTCAGCCGCTCCAGCGCCCAGGACAGGCCCGTCGCGGTGGTGTCGTGACCGGCTACCAGCAAGGTCATCAGCTGGTCGCGCAGCTCACGGTCGTTCATCGCGCCGTCTGATTTTGCGATGTCTTCGTCGGCGGCGCGGATCAGCATGGCCAGCGTGTCGGTGCGTGCGGCCAGGTCGGGGTCGGCGCGGCGGTCCGCGATCTCGGCGTAGAGCAGCTTGTCGGCCTCCGCGATGCGCCGACTCAGCCGCCGCCACAACCGGTGTCGCTGCAGCTCCGGCTTGGCGAGTGCCAGCGTCTCCCACGGACCGACGTTGAGCAGCCGCGGCATGACCTTGCGTAGCGCCGCCAGCCGATCCGGATCGGTGGCGCCAATGACCGTCCGCAGGATCACCTCGAGGGTGATCTCAGACATTTTGGGCGCCACCGCGAAATCCTTGCCCACCGGCCACCGGGCGATATTGGCCGCGGCGATCTCGGCCATCAGCCCGGCCTGGCGCGCGACCGCGTCGCGATGGAATGGCGGCAACATCAAGCGGCGCCGGTCCCGATGCACGTCATCGTCGATCAACAGCAATGAGCTGTCCCCGAGCAGCCCGGCCAACATCGCGTTCGCTTCGCCGGCGTGGAAAACACTCGGATTGCCGGCGAACACCGTCTTGATATCCGCCGGATCGCTCAGATACACCATCGCGCCCACACCCGCGGCCCGCAGCGTGAACACGCTGCCATACCGGCGCTGACAGGCGAACAAAAAATGCGCCCCCCGGAACAAGATCAATGCGGCCTGCACCAATCGGGGCAGGCGAGGTCCGGGCGGCAGCGCGGCACGCGGAATCTTGCTCATGGACACGATTCTACGACCGGCGTTATCGCGACCGCGTGCACAGAATTCACGGACAAATTACCCGACGCCACGGGCATGCGCGCGAATGACAGGTGAAAAACAGCCGCAACACCAGGGCATCACAAGTCGAAGAAACGACGCATTGTTACCCGCATTGAAGCCCCCCGGTTGCCGAAGCCCGAGTTCGCGACCGCTTGGTTGACAGGGCTCGGCGTGCCTGCCCGGCGGCTCGACGTCGGCCATCATGGACATGGTGATGGGCAACCAGATCGTGGTCACCCGCGCAGGACCGGTCGAGATTCGCCACCCCTAACCGCGCGACGACGTCGCGGTCCCGCTAGCCTTCGGGCCCGCGACCCAGCCGATGACGGGGGCCGCCATTCGCCGGCTGGTAGCCAGTGATGCTGGGCTGAAGATCATGTCGAAGTCGTTATCACGGCTACCCGAGGATCGGTGGTGGCCGCAGCTGTCGCAGGGCGACCGGATCGCCACACGCGCCACGTTCAACGCGATGGAATCGGGCTACGGATTCCTCAACGACGTCCGCCAGGCCAGCCGCCGGCTGGGCTCCTACCGCGCTTACAACCAGTCGTGGTGTGTCATTGCGACATGCGCGGAACTTCGCCGAAACCATCCGGCACGCGCACCTGTACGAGTCGGCGGGGCTACCGATAGGCGACGGCCGCGCTGGAGCCGGCGGCGAGCGGGATGACCTCAAAGGACCGGAATCCGGCCGCGCCACACCACTCGCGGAAGTCGGCACCCGAGTAGTCGAACGCGTCGCCGAACTCGACGAGCATGTTCAGCGACATCATCAGTCCTTCGGTGTTCTCGCGCCGCGCGTCGTCGATCAACGTCTCGATCACGATGAATGCCCCGTCCTCGGGCAGCGCCTGGTAGGCCTTTTCCACCAGCTGCTGTTTACGGTCGAGGTTCCAGTCGTGCAGGATCTGGCCCATCGTGATGACGTCGGCGGCCGGCAGGGGATCGGCCAAAAAATCGCCGGCGACCGCCTGCACCCGTTCACCCAGCCCGTCGGCCGTCAGTTTGCGCCGCGCGATCTCGGTGACGGCCGGCAAGTCGAAGCTGACGCACTGCAGGTGCGGGTGAGCCGCCGCGACGATCCGCGACAGCAGACCATCTGCGCCGCCCACATCGCACAGACGCCGGTAGCGTTGGAACGGAAAGCGCTCGGCGAGTAGCTCAATATTGCGGCGCGATGCCGAGTCCATGGCGGCCATGAAGACCTCGAGCCGACGGGGATCGGCATAGAGCGCCTCGAAGAACGGCCGGCCGGTTCGCTTGACCTCGCTTTGCGCCTTGCCGGTCTTCAGCGCTTCGGTCAGATCCCCCCAGAACCGGTAGTTGCGTTCGTCCCAGATCTTCAATAGGCCACCCTGATACGCGGGGCTGGCCTCGTCCAGAAAGTGGGCTGTCTCAGGCGTATTGCGGTAGCGGGACCCGGGTCCATCACCGTCGCGCGCCAGCAAGTCCAGCGACACCAAGGCATCGAGGAAGTCTGTTGCCGGTCGTGTCACCAACCCGAGCCGTTCGGCAATGGCCTCCGCCGTCATCGCCTCTTTGCCGAGTTCGGTGAACAGCCCGAGTCCGACCGCGGTAAGCAGTACCTTCGACGGGCCGTACCCGGCGCCGATCGCCATGATCCGATCCGGACTCAATCGGTCCATCCGCTAGCCTCCCGAAATTGCTTGATCACCGGGTGCTCCACTACAGCCGTACCCGGCACCGTCTTTCGACCGAGAACCGATCACGTCGGCGGGCGCTCGATTCGCCAGGGCCCGTCGTCACCGTCGCGCACCAGCTTGATCTCATCGGTGCCGTCGTCGCGCTTGCCGTCGATTTCGATCTCGAAGTCGATACGCATGGTCGCCTTGCGGGTGCCACGCAACCGTACCGATCGGATCTTTAGCTTGCGAAATGTCCAGCCGCGCAAGGTCTCGAGCTTGCGCATGATGACATCGTCGTCGGGCCACAACAGGTGGCCGCCTAGGTCGTCGTCGCCTCGCATCAGTGCGGCGTAGAACCCGATGACCGCCGCCGCCGGATCGGCGTCACCCGGCGACATGTCGCCCGCCTCCGCCGGCGTCAACACGATGGGCGTCGGGTAATCAGCCCAGCCGTCATCGTCGCGTTCGCTGGTCGCCGGAATGGTCAACGGCATGGGGCAATGCTACCGAGCGAAGGAGCCCGCGCCGCGGATCATGGAATCGTCGGGTGATCGGACGACCAGGGATGGGCCGACTCCAGTTGGGCGGCAAGGCGGATGAGGACGTCTTCCCGCCCGTAGGCGGCGGCTAGCTGGATACCGATCGGGAGGCCGTCGGCGGTGCGGTGCAGGGGGAGGCTGATCGCAGGCTGCCCGCTCATGTTGAAGGGCGGCGTGAACGCGGCGAACTGGCCACCGCGGCGCATCGGCGCCGAAGGATGGTCGGGGTTGTTCTCGAACTCCGTTAGCGGTGGCGGCGGCTCGGCCACCGTCGGCGTGAGAAGAAGGTCCCAACCGTCGGCCCACCACTGCTGCAACGCGCGCCGAAACGCCCATACCGCAGCCTGAGCCGCGGCATAGTCGACGGCGGTCAACTCCTTGGCGCGCTCGATGACCGCCCAGTTCACCGGCTCGATGTCGTGGGCCGTCAGCCGCCGCCCGAGCGTTTCGCCGAACCCGCGCACCGCCATTGCCAGCTGCGTCGCCCACAGCGTCATGAACTTCTGGGGCAAGGCGGTATCGGCAAGACAGGTCGGCCACCCCGGCTCGACAACGTGTCCAAGCCCCTCCAGCATCGACGCCGCGGCACGCACCGCCGCGACGCAGTCCCGGTGCAGAAAGTCGCCGCGCGGATGGACGTCGAGCAGCCCGATGCGCAACCGACCCGGGTCGGCGCCGACCTCCGCGATGTAGGGCCGCTGCGGCGCGGGTGCGATCACGGTGTCGCCGACACCGGGACCGCACACCGCATCGAGCAGGGCAGCCGTGTCGCGCACCGTGCGGCTAACGCACAGTTCCACCCCCAGCCCCACCTCGGCGCGCGCCGGCCCAACCGTGATGCGGCCCTGGCTCGGCTTGAGTCCGACCAGCCCGCAGCACGACGCCGGGATGCGGATGCTTCCGCCCCCGTCGGAGGCGTTGGCGAACGGGACCATCCCGGCGGCCACCGCGGCGGCGGCCCCGCCGCTCGAGCCACCCGGCGTGCACTGCGGCGCCCACGGGTTGCGGGTCGGTCCCCAGGCCACCGGCTGGGTGGTCGGCAGGCTGCCCATCTCGCTGCTATTGGTTCGCCCCGCTACGACCAGCCCCGCCGCCTTGAACCGGGACACCAGGGTTGTGTCGGCGACGTCGATCTTGCCCGCTTCTTTCAGCGCCACATTGCCGTTGGACAACGTCTGACCCGCGAAGCTCGTATAGAGGTCCTTGAGCAGAAACGGCACGCCGCGGAACGGCCCCTCGGGTAGCGCTGGATCGGCGGCCATCGACCGGGCATGCTCGAACCACTCCATCACCACGGCGTTCAACGACGGGTTGGATCGCTCGATCCGCTCGATCGCCGCCGCGACCAGCTCGCTCGGCGTGACCTCACCCCTGGCCACCAGCGCCGCCTGATCCGTGGCATCCATCCACCGTGTCTCTTCGGCAAGAGAACTCATGCAATTGGGTCTACCACGAAGTCTTGACAGAACTGGGAACCGGAGATTATGGACATGAATAGCCAACAGGCGGGATTCCAACAATGGCAATGATCGCACCGCAGGACGCCGCATTTCTGATGTTGGAGTCCCGCGAACATCCGATGCACGTGGGTGCACTCCAAGTGTTCAAACTGCCGCGTGGCGCTAAACGTGACTACGTCGGCCAGTTGTTCGAAGAATCCCTCAAGTTCACCGAGCTGCGTCCGCTGTTGCGACAGCGGCCACGAACCCCGGTCAGCAGTATTGGCCAATTGTTTTGGGAGATTGACGATGACGTCGATCTGGACTATCACGTGCGGCCGTCCGCGTTGCCGGCCCCCGGCCGAGTACGTGAGCTGCTTGCCCTTGTTTCCCGGCTGCACGGGGGTCTGTTGGATCGGCACCGCCCGCTGTGGGAGTTCCACCTGATCGAAGGCTTACAGGGCCGTCGATTCGCGACTTACACCAAGATTCACCACTCGTTGGTCGACGGCGTCGCCGGGATGCGCCTGTTGACTACTTCGCTGTCGGAGGATCCAGACGCCACCATCTCGCCGTTCTGGGCCGCTCGCCCCCGTGGCGCCGAACCACCGCCCAACCCTGAAGATGAGGGCAATCTGGTTGGGAGACTGTTTAGTTCGATCAAGGCCGCAGGCGAGTCGGCAATCGGTATGGCCGGCGGCACCGCCAACCTGACCAAGCTGGCCACCGCGTTGCTGCGCGGCCAGCGTGAGGGGGTGTCGCTTCCGGCGCCGAAGACGATGTGGAATGCCCCGATAACCGGTGCCCGCAGGTTCGCCGCGCAATCTTGGCCCATCGAGCGGCTGAAGCGCGCCGGCGCAGCGTCCGGGGCGACGCTAAACGACATGGTGCTGGCCATGTGTGCCGGTGCGTTGCGCCGCTATCTTGAGGCAGCAGACGCCCTGCCTAAGCGACCGCTGATCTCGGCCATTCCGGTGTCGCTGGCGATGCGCGGGAAGACGTCGAGTCGCGAAGGCGGGAATGCGGTGGGATCGGTGTTGTGCAGCCTGGCCACCGACATCGCGGACCCCCGAGAACGGCTGGCGGCGATCCGCGCCTCGATGGAAACGGCGAAGGAAGCCATCGCCAACATGTCACCGACGCAGTTTCAGATAGCCGGTAGCGTGCTGATGGCAACGCCATTGACGCTTGGTGCGGTGCCCGGTGCGGGCGTCATCCCGCCGCTGTTCAACGTGATCATCTCGAACGTACCGGGCCCGCCGAACCCGCTGTACTGGAACGGCGCGCTGTTGGAAAGTGTCTACCCCGTCTCCATTCCGTTCGAAGGCCAGGGGCTGAACATGACCGTGCTCAGCAGTGCCGGATCGATGCATTTCGGCATCACGGGCTGCCGCCGCACGGTGCCGCACCTGCAGCGCCTCCTCGACTACCTGGAGGACAGTCTCGCCGAGCTGGAGACCACATGACGGCGCCTCGGCCGGAACGAAATATCGTCGAGGAGTGACGGATAGTCGTCGCGACGCCGAACTCGACCCCGAGTTCGATACGGCCGGCTGCAGCAACGAGATTGCCACCCGGATGGACGAACGACTGCCGAGTTGGCGTCGGCCGTCGGGCTTTACGCTGTCCTGAAAGCTCCATACTAACTATTTGCAGCCCAAGCGAATTCAACATGTTGTGTGTGGTGGCTCGAGACCGCGGTGGGATACGGAGACCGCACCGGCATACCAACTCCGGATGAAGTCCTGTGTCCCCGATAATTGGCGCTGGTCGACTCCGGCTGCGACGGTTCCAGCACGCCCAAACCGAGAGGAACTAGCAATGGGTTCGTACGATTACATCGTTGTCGGTGCAGGCTCCGCGGGAGCCGTGGTCGCCAGCCGACTGTCCGAGGATGCCTCCGTTCGCGTCCTGCTCATCGAGGCCGGCGGTACCCACCGGCACCTCAACGTGCGGATGCCGGCGGCTTTCCCAAAGCAGTTCAAGACGGCACTGGACTGGGAGCTCTACACCGAGCCCGAGCCCTTCCTTCAGGGTCGCTCGCTGTACCACCCGCGAGCCAAAATGCTCGGCGGCTGCAGCGCCATGAATGCGATGATCTACATCCGAGGCAACCGGGCCGACTTCGGCTCGTGGGCCAAGGACGGGGCCACCGGATGGTCCTACGACGATGTGTTGCCGCTGTTTCGCCGGTCGGAGAACAACTCACGTGGCGAGAGCACCTACCACGGTGGCGCGGGACCGCTGCACATTGAGGACCTCCGGTCCCCGAACGAGCTGAGCCACGCGATGGTAGAGGCGATGGTTGCCGCCGGCATCGAGCGAAACGACGACTTCAACGGCGCCGAGCAGCTCGGCGCCGGTTTGTACCAGATCAATCAGCGACGTGGTCGCCGTTGGACCACCGCCGACGGTTACGTGGCGCCCGCACGCAGGCGAGGAAACTTCACGGTTCTTACCGACACGCACGTCCTCGGCGTCCGCATCAGGCGGGAACGTGCCATCGGCGTCGACGTCGAACGCCGGGGTACCCGGGAATTCCTGTGCGCCGAACGGGAGGTCGTTCTGTCGGCTGGCGCATTGCACACGCCACAACTGCTGATGCTGTCGGGCATCGGGCCGGCCGACCATCTGGCACAGCAGCAGATCGACACGATCGTCGACAACCCCCACGTCGGCGCGCACCTGATGGACCACCCGCTCTACGCGATGAACTTCGAGACATCCGCGCGGGGCACCCACGCCGAGCCGCAGTCACCCCGGCAGCTGCTCAACTACTTTGTCCGCGGCCGGGGGCTGCTGACCTCCAACTTCGGTGAGGTCGGCGCGTTCTTCCATACCCGCGCCGGCGACCCGGCACCGTCGATGCAAGTGATCGGCGCTCCGGCCTACTTCTACGACCACGGTCAAGGCACGCACCATCACGCGGCCTACACCCTGTCACTCTCGTTGGTCGGTTCACTCAGCGAAGGTTCTGTGCGGCTGCGCAGCGCCGACCCGAAAGCGGCAGTCGCGATGACGTACAACTACTTCGCCGAACGCGCCGACATGGACGCCATGGTGGACGGGATCGAGCGGATACGCGAGGTGGTGGCCACCGCACCGCTGCGCGCCGTGACCGGCCCGGAGATCCACCCCGGTGCTTCTGCCGGCACCCGCGCCGAACTCGAGCAGAAGGTACGGCGCGAGGCGCAGCACACCTATCACCCATCATGCACGGCACGGATCGGTTCCGAGGCAGACGGTGTGGTCGACGCCGAGCTACGCGTGTACGGCGTGGACGGACTTCGCGTGGCCGACACCTCCGTCTTCCCGGTCATCCCGCACGGCAACACGCACGCACCCGCTGTGATGGTGGGCGAGAAGGCCGCCGATCTGCTCCGTGAAAGCCACTGAGCGCAGGGCCGAACACCGCTGCGCGGGCGATCGAGCTGGCCAACGACTCGACGTACGGCTTGTCGGGCGGCGTCTGGACCACGGACAAGGCGAAAGGCATGAGCCTGGCCCGCCAACTGAACTCCGGCTCGGTCAACGTCAATAACGTGGTGATGAACGTCTTGCAGTTTCCGGTGCCAATGAGCGGCTGGTCGGAATCCGGCGTCGGCGCCCGTAGCGGCGGCGCATCGGGAATCCGCAACTGCTGCAAGACCAAAAGCGTTGTCGCCGACCGTCTAGCGCCCAAGAAGGAGCTCTTCTGGTATCCCTAGACAGCACGCGCAAGCGCTGGTGGCGCGGCTGCTGGGTGCCCGGGACTGGCGACGGCGATGCCGGGGGTGACAACCGGGTGCGACGCGCACATCAACTGGTGGCAGGTACAGGATTCGAACCTGTGTAGGCGTAAGCCGACGGATTTACAGTCCGCTCCCATTGGCCGCTCGGGCAACCTGCCGCCTAGCAGGGTACAACGACCGGGTAGACAGAGCACAAACGGCTATCACCCAACGAAGGGACGGATCGGATGGCGGATTCATCGTTCGACATCGTCAGCAAGGTCGACCGGCAGGAGGTCGACAACGCGCTCAACCAGGCCGCCAAGGAGCTGGCCACGCGCTTCGACTTCCGCGGCACCGACACCAAGATCGCGTGGAAGGGGGACGAGGCCATCGAGCTGACCTCGTCCACCGAGGAGCGTGTCAAGGCGGCGGTCGACGTGTTCAAGGAGAAGTTGATCCGCCGTGACATCTCGATGAAGGCTTTCGACGCGGACGAGCCACAGGCCTCCGGCAAGACCTACAGGGTCACCGGCACCCTCAAGCAGGGCATCAGCGGCGAGAACGCCAAGAAGATCACCAAGCTCATCCGCGACGAGGGGCCCAAGAACGTCAAGACCCAGATCCAGGGCGAAGAGGTGCGCGTCACCAGCAAAAAGCGTGACGACCTGCAGGCCGTCATCACGATGCTGAAGAAGGCCGACCTGGACGTGGCGTTGCAGTTCGTGAACTACCGGTAGCCGCGGCGGTCACGCCGGACGGGGCATTCGTTTCGTGCAGTAAACTGATAGCGCACGAACTGAATGCAGGAGCACGGTCATGAGCCCCACGGTCGCCGAACTGGACGCAGCGAACCAGCGCGTTCGCGAAAGCGCGCGCGCCGTGGGCTCCGCGCTGTCGTCGGTCACGGTGTACACCGAGCCCGCGATCGCCCGAGCGGTGCAGGCCGAGCACAACGTCTACGCGCGCATCGAGGCCGAGTTCGGGATGCTGACCAGCACCGAGGCCGGTAAACGCATGGGGTCGCGGTCCAGCGCGCCGCGCAACCTGGCCACCACCGCACACCGCAACAAGGCGCTGGTCGCGGTCCGCTTGGGCAGTTACCGTTCCTACCCGGGGTTTCAGTTCGGACCGGACGGAAAGCCGCTGGCCGTCATCGCGCGGCTGCGTGAGGTGGCCCAGGCAAGCGGCTGGTCGGAGGCGGGCCTCGTGCAATGGCTCTGCTCGCCGACCACCTATCTGGCCGGGGACCGGCCGGTCGACCACCTGCGCACCGACCCCGACCGGGTGGTGGCGGTGGCGACGGAGGCGCTGGCCGTCTCTTGGTAAGCGGACCAGTGCGACGACCACCGGCCCCGTTCGACCCGGCCATCGCCACCCTGGCGGCGGGTCACCTGCTTTACCGGGTACTCTCCGCGACGCGCACCGCGACCGACTTCAATCCCGGATACGGCGCCCGGACCCGGTTCGGCTTCTTCGGCGACCCCACGGTGCCGATCATGTACGCCGCCGACACCGAGGACGCGGCGATCGCCGAAACGCTGCTGCACGATATCCCCGCCGCGGGCGGCCTGCTCCCCTACGACCAATACGCCGGCAAGGTCCTGGTCCGGCTGGAAGTAACGCAGGGGCTGCGCGTCGGAGTCCTGCACGGCACGGGGCTACGCCGCCTCAAGGTCACCGCCGCCGACCTCACCGCCAGCCCCGCGTCCAGCTATTGCAGCACGGTGCGGTGGGCCGAGGCGGCCCATGGCGTCGGGTTGGACGGGCTGGTGTGGATGTCCCGGCAATGCAATGACGCCAAGGCGTACGTCTTCTTCGGCGACCGATGCGCTCCGGCGTTTGTCCAAGACCCGACCCACGCCCGCATCTTCGCCAGCCCGGCGGATCAGATCTGGCTGATCGACCGGTGCGCGCCGCTACACGTCGACGTGCTCATGGAGCCTTCCTGACGGGCCTGCAGCGCCAGCCCACCGGCCGGTGCCTACGCTGGTCACGGATCCCAGACTGCAAGCGAGGTTCGCGATGAGCGTGACTCCCCAAGCCGCCGGCACCCACACCGGCTGCGTCGACGTCGTCATTGTCGGCGCCGGCATCTCGGGACTGGGCGCGGCCTACCGGATCATCGAGCGCAACCCGGCGTTGACCTATGCCATCCTGGAGCGCCGGGAGCGGATCGGCGGCACCTGGGATCTGTTCCGCTACCCGGGCGTGCGCTCCGACAGCAGCATCTTCACGCTGGCCTTTCCGTACGAGCCGTGGACCCGCGCGGAAGGCGTCGCCGACGGCGTGCACATCCGTGAGTACCTCGCCAACATGGCCCACAAATACGGCATCGACCGCCACATCCAGTTCAACAGCTACGTGCGCGCAGCGGACTGGGATTCATCCACCGACACCTGGACCATCACCTTCGAGCAAGACGGCGTGCCCAAGCAGTGCCGCGGCCGCTTCGTGTTTTTCGGCAGCGGCTACTACAACTACGACGAGGGCTACACACCAGAATTTCCCGGCATCGAACAGTTCGGCGGCACCGTCGTGCACCCGCAGCACTGGCCGGAGGACCTGGACTACACCGGCAAGAAGATCGTGGTAATCGGCAGCGGGGCCACCGCGGTCACGCTGATCCCGTCGCTGACCGACCGGGCCGAAAAGGTGACCATGCTGCAGCGGTCCCCGACCTACCTCGCGTCGGCATCCAGATATAGCAAGTTCGCTGCCATCGTTCGTAAAGCGTTGCCTTCCAGGGCTTCTCACTTGATCGTCCGGATGTACAACGCACTGTTGGAAGCGGTGTTCTGGTTCTTGTCCCGCAAGATACCGGTGTTCGTGAAGTGGCTGCTGCGGCGCACCGCGATCAAGAATCTGCCCGAGGGCTACGACATCGACACTCACTTCACGCCCCGGTACAACCCGTGGGATCAGCGGTTGTGCCTGATTCCCGACGCTGACCTCTACCTCGCCATCGCGGACGGCCGCGCCGGAGTGGTCACCGACCATATCGACCATTTCGACGCCACCGGAATCGCGCTCAAGGCCGGTGGGCACCTCGACGCGGACATCATCGTCACCGCCACCGGCCTGCAGCTGCAGGCGCTTGGCGGGGCCGCAATCAGCCTCGACGGCACAGAGATCAATCCGCAGGACCGCTTCGTCTACAAGGCACACATGCTCGAAGACGTGCCCAACCTATTCTGGTGTGTGGGTTACACGAACGCGTCCTGGACGCTGCGCGCCGACATGACGGCTCGGGCGACGGCAAAGCTGCTGGCGCACATGGCCGCTCATGACTACACCCACGCATCCCCACACCTGGGCAACCAGCCGATGGACGAAAAGCCGTCGTGGGACATTCAGGCCGGCTATGTGCGGCGGGCGCTGCACGCGTTGCCCAAGTCAGGCACCAAGCGGCCGTGGAATGTGCGACAGAACTACTTCGCCGACGCCATCGACTACCGATTCGACCGGATCGAGGAGGCGATGGTATTCGGCCGCAGTACCCGTGTACGCAGCGGTGCGCAAGTGGTTCACCCGTAGATTTCGGATGAAAGAGATCTGCGCGTTGTTCCCAGCCGCGGGATCTGAGGGTGGCGGATGCCAGGAAACGGCCGGCCGAAGTGTCAGTTTATCCGCGTTAGCATGGCTGCTATGACAATTCGGGCCGGTACCTTCACCGGTGCATTGGCGAAACCCGCCGACAACATCGTCACCGGGCCACGGGTGATGTTGCGCCCCCTGCGGCTCGCCGACGCCGACGCACTTTTCACCCAGGTCACCTCCGATCCTGAGGTGACGCAATACCTATCGTGCAGAACGCATTCCGACGTCGAGGAGACGCGACGCTTCATCATCGAGCTGTTCAAGGACGTCGACAATCGCGGCTGGATCATCGAGTGGCGTGGCACCGGTGATCTAGTCGGCTTGTGTAGCTGGATCCGGCCGGAGCGCGACTCCGTTCAATTCGGTTGCTCCCTCGCCCGCCGGTGGTGGGGGCGACAAATCATGTCCGAGGCGCTGGGCTTGTTTATCCAGGAGGCCGTCCGCGATCCCGACGTCCGCCTGATCGGCGCAGGATCCATGCTCGATGAATTCGCTCCAGCCGTACCCGTCGCGCGCCAGCGTGCGGACCGCCCGCAAGTCGAGCGGGGGAGCGGCACAGTTGAGCCGGGGCCTCGGGAGGTATTTCCGCCGTGCCGGCGCATGGCTGGCACTCCTACACTGCTTGGCCTGGGCCGGCTACCGCAATACGCTGAACCGCATGGCAGCCGACAAGCGCGAACCCAAAGTCGTTGTCCTCGGTGGCGGATCCTGGGGCACCACCGTGGCCTCAATCTGCGCGCGCCGCGGACCGACCTTGCAGTGGGTGCGTTCGGAAGCGACCGCACACGACATCAACGACAACCATCGCAATAGTCGCTACCTCGGCAACGACGTCGAGCTCAGCGAAACCCTGCGCGCCACCACCGACTTCACCGAGGCAGCCAATTGCGCCGACGTCGTGGTGATGGGCGTGCCCTCGCACGGTTTCCGGGGAGTGCTCACCCAGCTGAGCAAAGAACTGCGGCCCTGGGTGCCGGTGGTGTCTTTGGTCAAGGGGCTCGAGCAGGGCACCAACATGCGGATGTCACAGATTATCGAGGAGATACTGCCGGGTCATCCGGCCGGCATCCTGGCCGGGCCGAACATCGCCCGCGAGGTGGCCGAGGGCTACGCGGCCGCGGCGGTGCTGGCAATGCCCGACCAGCACCTGGCAACTCGACTGTCGGCATTGTTCCGTACCCGGCGCTTCCGCGTCTACACCACCGACGACGTCGTCGGCGTCGAGATGGCGGGTGCGCTCAAGAACGTCTTCGCTATTGCGGTCGGGATGGGCTACTCGCTGGGCATCGGGGAAAATACCCGCGCGCTGGTTATCGCACGCGCCTTGCGTGAGATGACGAAACTGGGTGTGGCGATGGGCGGGCACACCGAAACCTTCCCCGGGTTGGCCGGTCTCGGCGACCTGATCGTCACCTGCACCAGCCAGCGCAGCCGCAACCGCCACGTGGGTGAACAACTCGGCGCGGGCAAGCACATCGATGAGATCATCGCCTCGATGAACCAGGTCGCAGAGGGCGTCAAGGCCGCCAGCGTGATCATGGAGTTCGCCAACGAGTTCGGGCTGAACATGCCGATCGCCCGTGAGGTCGACGCGGTGGTCAACCACGGTTCGACCGTCGAGCAGGCCTACAGCGGACTGGCCGCCGAGGTCCCCGGACACGAGGTGCACGGCTCGGGGTTCTAGCCGGGTAGCGCACCGGAAAAATTTGCGTTCGATATGCACCTGGCGCGTCCGGTTGCCCTGACTCGGCTGCCCCACCTACCGTCGGACACGTTGCCCGGGCTTCCAGCCCGCAACTCCGCAGGTCGCGTGCATTCGCCTGTGTACCAACATGTTACGATAAAGTTACAAACGCAATATTGGGGCGGGATATCGGAACGTCCCCCGCTAGCAACTAACGAGGGAAAGACCGATGCGAGACATCGAACAGCTCGACGAGCCCGCTCTTGATCACCACGACCAGGTTGACCGGCGCCCTGCATTGTCACGAATCGACGAGTTGAAAACGGTTATCCGGCACGACTTGCCGTCATCACTAGTCGTTTTCCTGGTCGCACTGCCATTGTCCTTGGGGATAGCGATCGCGTCGAACGCGCCAGTACTGGCGGGCCTGATCGCCGCAATAGTCGGCGGGATCATCGGCGGAGCCATCGGCGGATCGCCGCTCCAAGTGAGCGGCCCGGCGGCTGGCCTTACCGTCATCGTCGCCGATCTCATCGCCGAGTTCGGCTGGGCATTAACATGTTTCATCACCGCTGTCGCGGGCATCATGCAGGTTCTGTTGGGGCTCAGCCGTGTTGCACGGGCGGCCCTTGCGATCTCACCCGTTGTCGTGCACGCGATGCTGGCCGGTATCGGGCTCACCATCGCACTTCAACAAACGCACGTGTTGCTGGGTGGAGAGTCTCATAGTTCGGCCTGGGTCAACGTCGTTGAGCTGCCTGCGCAAATTGTCGGCGCGCATAAGCCGGGAGTCATCCTGGGGCTGCTGGTGATCGCCATCATGGTCGCTTGGCGCTGGGCACCAGCCAAATTGGCGCCCATTCCCGGTCCGCTAGTCGCCATCGTGGTGGTCACCGTCGTCTCGGTGGTTTTGCCGTTCCAGGTGTCACGGATCGCGCTTGACGGTTCGATACTGAATGCACTGCAATTGCCGGCAATTCCGCACGGAAATTGGGGCGCCATAGCGATCGGCGTCATCACGGTCACACTTATCACCAGCGTCCAGAGTCTGCTAACTGCGGTCGCGACGGACCGGATGCACAGCGGACCACCAACCGAACTCAACCGCGAGTTGATCGGGCAGGGCGCCTCGAACATCGTGTCGGGAGCGATCGGCGGTTTGCCCATCGCCGGAGTCATCGTCCGTAGTTCAGCGAATATCAAGGCGGGCGCGAAGACCCGTGCCTCGACCATCTTGCACGGCTTCTGGGTCCTGCTCTTCGCGCTTCCGTTCGCGGGTTTGATCGATCAGATTCCTTCCGCGGCGCTCGCCGGCCTGCTCATCGTCGTCGGGATTCAGCTGCTGCAGCCAGCACACATCGAAACCGCGGTGAAGACCGGAGATTTCGCCATCTACCTGGTGACGATAGTTGCCGTCGTCTTCCTCAATCTCCTGCACGGCGTCGTCATTGGCCTGGTTCTGGCAATCGCGATGACTGTCTGGCGGGTGGTACGGGCCAAGGTGGAAGCCCATCCCGTAGACGACGAATGGCGCGTGATCGTCTCGGGCGCATGCACCTTCCTTGCCCTGCCCCGGCTGACCCGGGTGCTGACGTCTGTCCCCGAACGCGCAACGGTGAGGCTGCATATCGCGGTCAGCTACCTCGATCACGCTGCGCACCAGGCGATTACCGACTGGCAGCGACGGCACCACGCCACCGGCGGACACGTTCGGATCCACGGTGTGTTCGAGCGCGGCCATCGGACGCGCCGCCACACCGATGATCTAATCGACGCCGAAAGGTCCTAAGCCCCAGCCCGATTGCCGGTCAACGATAGTTCCACGGTAGGTGCGTTCGGTTACGCGCGATCACCCCGCGCCATCGCCTCCAGCCGGCGGATGCGGTCTTCGATGGGCGGGTGGGTCGAGAACAGCGACCCGATCCGCTCACCCGCACGGAACGGGTTGGCGATCATCAGGTGCGCCTGGCTGGCCAGCTGCGGCTCCGGCGGCAGCGGGGCCGCCTGCACGCCGCCCGAGATCTTGCGCAGTGCCGACGCCAACGCCAGCGGGTCTCCGGTCAGTACGGCGCCCGACTCGTCGGCCTGATACTCCCGGGATCGCGACACCGCCATCCGTACCACCGTCGCGGCGATCGGGCCCAGCAGCGCAACGAGAAGCAACGCAATGGGGTTGCCGTTATCGCGGTTGCCACCGAACATGCCTGCCCACATGGCCATGTTGGCCAGCGCGGTGATCACCGCTGCCAGCGCACCGGCCACGCAGGAGATCAGGATGTCGCGGTTGTAGACGTGGGACAGCTCGTGTCCCAGCACGGCGCGCAGTTCACGCTCATTGAGGATGCGCAGGATGCCCGTGGTGCAGCACACCGCCGCATTGCGCGGGTTGCGGCCGGTCGCAAACGCGTTGGGCGCGGCGGTGTCGCTGATGTACAGACGGGGCATCGGCTGGTGCGCGCTGGTGGCCAGCTCCCGCACGATCCGGTACATTGCCGGCGCCTGCAGCTCGGAAACCGGCTGCGCGTGCATCGCCCGCAAGGCCAGCTTGTCACTATTGAAGTAGACGTAGACGTTCATTCCGACCGCGAACAGCGCCGCCAGGAACAGCGCCGTCCTACCGAACAACGCGCCGACGACCACGATCAACGCGGACATGCCGACCAACAGCAGGAAGGTTTTCAGCCTGTTGGCATGTGGATGCCAGGTCATCAGTCTGCATCCTCCTACGAGCACCCCGGCTTGCCGATTACACCCTAGTCAACGCCCGAGATCACCCGCCAGGTTCCGGACCGCATCAGCCGTGCCGCTTCACCGTGTAGTCCACCAGTGCCGCCAGCGCACGCCGACCCGGGACGTGGGGCAGCAAGTCCAGCTCGTGACGCGCCTGGGCCGCATACTGCGCCAGGACGTCTTTGGCCTTGGCCATACCCGGCGACGCCCGCAACAGCGTCAACGCCTCGCGCACCTCGGCGTCGTCGTGGACTGGCCCGGCCAACAACGCACGCAACCGGGCGCCATCGGGCCCGGCTTCGGCCAGCGCGTAGAGCATCGGAAGGGTGTGCACGCCTTCGCGCACATCGGTGCCGGGCACCTTCCCCGACTCGTCAGGCTCGCTGTCGATGTCGATGATGTCGTCGGCGATCTGAAACGCCGTGCCCACCACACCGCCCAGGCGGCTCAGCCGGTGGACCTGATCCTCGTCGGCGCCGGAGAACATCGCGCCTAGCCGGCCGGCCGCGCCGATCAAGCTGCCGGTCTTCTCATGGACCACCTTCAGGTACTGCTCGATCGAATCCGCACCCGCGGGAACTCCGCGGGTCTCGCGCATCTGGCCGGTCACCAGCTGAGCGAACGTGTCGGCAATGATCCGCACCGCCTCCGGTCCCAGCCGCGCCACCAGCCGCGACGCCGCCGCCAACAGGTAGTCGCCGGCCAGGATCGCGACGTTGTTACCCCACCGCGCGTTGACACTGGGTGCCCCGCGGCGGACCTCTGCCTCGTCCATCACGTCGTCGTGGTAGAGCGTCGCCAGGTGGATCATCTCGACGACCGCGCCGGCAATCGTCACTTCGGCGGCGTCCGGCTCCGGCCCGATCTGCGCCGCCAGCACCGTGAACAGCGGGCGGAACCGCTTGCCGCCGGCCTTGAACAGGTGCAGCAGCGAATCGGTCATCACGTCGTCGCTATTGCGCAGCTCGGTATCGATGAGTTGCTCGACCCGCGCGACGCCAGCACGCACGGTCGCGGCAAAGGCCGCGTCACCGAAGTCAACGCCCGCCACCACCGTCGCCGGAGTCCTCACCCGACCAACATACTGGTGAGTGTGCAGACCACCGCCCGCAGAGCCGACGTGGTCGTCGTGGGCGCCGGACCGGCCGGGGCAGCGGCGGCTACCTGGGCGGCCCGCGCGGGCCGCGACGTGCTCGTCATCGACGCCGCCAGCTTCCCCCGCGACAAGGCTTGCGGCGACGGGCTGACACCGCGCGCGATCGCCGAGCTGGAACGACTGGGACTGCGCGAGTGGCTGACCGGGCGCATCCGGCATCACGGACTGCGGATCAGCGGATTCGGCGCCGAGTTGGAAGTGCCCTGGCCCGGTCCGTCCTTTCCGTCGTATGGCAGCGCGGTGGCCCGTCTCGAGCTGGACGACCGGATCCGAAAAGTTGCCGAAGACTCCGGGGCTCGGATGCTGCTCGGGACCAAAGCCGTTGGCGTTCATCATGATTCATCCAGACGGGTGGTATCGCTAATCCTGGCTGACGGCACCGAGGTGGGCTGCCGGCAGCTGATCGTTGCCGACGGCGCACGGTCGCCGCTGGGCCGCAAGCTGGGCCGGCGCTGGCATCGGGAGACCGTGTACGGCGTCGCGGTGCGCGGGTACCTGAGCAGCCCGCGCAGCGCCGACCCCTGGCTGACGTCACATCTGGAACTGCGCTCCCCCGACGGCGCCGTGCTGCCCGGCTACGGCTGGATCTTCCCGCTGGGCAACGGCGAGGTGAACATCGGCGTGGGAGCGTTGTCGACGTCCAAGCGGCCGGCGGATCTGGCGCTGCGGCCACTGATCTCCTACTACACCGACCTGCGCCGCGACGAATGGGGCTTTACCGGCGAGCCGAGAGCGGTTTCGTCGGCGCTGCTGCCGATGGGCGGCGCGGTTTCGGGGGTAGCCGGGCCCAACTGGATGCTGATCGGCGACGCCGCGGCGTGCGTCAACCCGCTCAACGGCGAGGGCATCGACTACGGGTTGGAGACCGGACGGCTAGCCGCCGAACTGCTTGATTCCGGTAATCCGTCGCGGCTGTGGCCGTCGCTGCTTGCCGACCACTACGCTCGCGGCTTCTCGGTGGCGCGCCGGCTCGCGTTGTTGCTGACCTTCCAACGGTTCCTGCCCGCGACCGGACCGATCACGATGCGCTCCACGGCGCTGATGAACATCGCCGTGCGGGTGATGTCCAATCTGGTCACCGACGACGACCGCGACTGGGTGGCACGGGCGTGGCGTGGCAGCGGTCGATTGTCCCGGCTGGTCGATCGACGACCGCCGTTCAACTGAGCCGTCGAAGCGAAATGCGTTACCTGGTGGTGTTCGCCGCCAGCCCAGGAAGCCCTGTGACGGTATATCAACCTTATTGACATATATCAGGGTAGTTGATATATCATGAGGCATGACTGAATCGCTGGATCTCGAGTTCGAATCCGCCTACCGCGGTGAATCCGCCCAGTTCGGGGCGGGTGTCCGCCCCCCATGGAGCATCAACGAACCACAGCCCGAACTCGCCGCCCTGATCGAGCAGGGCAGGTTTCACGGCGACGTCCTCGACGTGGGCTGCGGAGAAGCCGCCATTTCGCTGGCCCTGGCCGAACGGGGGCATAGCACCGTCGGATTGGACCTCTCGCCCACCGCCATCGAGCTGGCTTGGCGCGAAGCGGAAAAGCGCGGCCTGCCCAACGCCAGCTTCGCGGTGGCCGACATCAGCGATTTCACCGACTACCCGCCAGGATCTGCCGGTCGGTTCGACACAATCGTGGACAGCACGCTGTTCCACTCGATGCCGGTGCAGGCCCGGGAGGGCTATCAGCGATCGATCGTGCGTGCCGCGGCACCTGGCGCGTCCTACTTCGTGTTGGTGTTCGACCGGGCGGCGATACCCGAGGGGCCAATCAATGCGGTCACCAAAGACGAGCTGCGGGCGGTGGTATCCAAGTACTGGATCATCGATGAGATCAAGCCCGCCCGCCTGTACGCGAGGCTCCCGGACGGCTGGGGCGGAATTCCCGCCCCCCTGGATGTCCGCGACGAGCCCAACGGGCTGAAATCGGTCGGCGGCTGGCTGCTGTCGGCCCATCTGGGCTGAGAGCAAACCCCCCGAGGCGTATAGTCCGACTAATGAAAGGCACGAAGCTGGCCGTTCTCGCCAGCATGGCGGTGGTTGCCATCGGGCTGGCGGCCCCGGCGCGGGCCGACGACTACGACGCCCCCTTCAACAACACGATCCACCGCTTCGGGATCTATGGGCCGCAGGACTACAACGCGTGGCTTGCCAAGATCAGCTGCGAACGGCTGACCAGGGGCGTTGACGGCGATGCGTACAAGTCGGCTACTTTCTTGCAGCGCAACCTGCCGCGCGGAACCACCCAGGGCCAGGCGTTTCAGTTCCTGGGCGCCGCGATCGACCACTACTGCCCCGAGCATATGGGCGTCCTGCAACGGGCTGGCACCTAGGTTTCCTTACCCGGCACCGCGGTGGGCTTGTATCCGGCGTGCAAGGCCACGATGCCGCCGGTCAGGTTGCGCCAACGCACCTCCGACCACCCGGCCCGCGAAATCTGGTGCGCCAGCGCCGCCTGGTCGGGCCAGGCCCTGATCGACTCCGCGAGGTACTCGTAGGCCTCGGGGTTGCTGGACACCGCTCGCGCCACCCGAGGCAGCGCCTGCATCAGATATTCCTTGTAGACGGTGGCGAACAACGAACTTGTGGGCGTGGAGAATTCGCACACCAGTAATCGGCCGCCGGGCCGGGTGACACGGGCCATCTCACGCAGCGCCGCTTGCTGGTCGGCGACGTTTCGCAGCCCGAAACTTATGGTGACCGCATCGAACACGCCATCGGCAAACGGCAGCTGAGTGGCGTCACCGGCGACCTTCGGAACCTTGCGCGCACCACCCGCCGCGAGCAT
This sequence comes from Mycobacterium decipiens, assembly GCF_963853665.1. Taxonomy (NCBI): domain Bacteria; kingdom Bacillati; phylum Actinomycetota; class Actinomycetes; order Mycobacteriales; family Mycobacteriaceae; genus Mycobacterium; species Mycobacterium decipiens. Next base: position 787,656 of record NZ_OY970459.1, on the reverse strand, counting down.
GCCGACCGAGAAATCGGCAGCAACACACCACGCTCCGGACTTGGTGAGCTCCACCGTGGACACCGCGGTGCCCGCGGCCAGGTCCAGAACCCGTTCGCCGGGTCCGATTCGCAGCGCCGACCGGGTGGCTCGCCGCCAGTACCGGTCCTGGCCCAGCGACAACACCGTATTGGTCAGGTCATACCTGCGGGCGACATCGTCGAACATCGACGCAATATCTCGGGGATCCTTGTCGAGGGCGGCGCGACTCACAGCGTCGACGCTACCCCGCGCGCCCGACGATGCGGGCCGCACTGGGGCCCGAGGAGGAGGCGCGCCATCAGCCACCGCGCCCGACGATGCGGGCCGCACTGGGGCCCGAGGAGGAGGCGCGCCATCAGCCACCGCGCCCGACGATGCGGGCCGCACTGGGGCCCGAGGCGAAGGCGCGCCGACGATGCGGGCGGGCGGGAATCGGGGCTAGGCCGCCTGAGCCCTGTCGACCCCTAGCACCGCGTAGTAATGGCCGAGCAGCTCGTCGCAGATCACCGGCCAGCTGCGGCCCAGCACACTGCGCCGGGCGGCAAGCGAGTAACGCTGGCGTTGGTGGACCAGGTGGGCCACAGCGGCGGGAAGCCGATCCTCGAACTCGCCGACAGCCAACAGCAGCCCGGTGCGGTGCGGGGTTACCAGATCACGCGGTCCGCCGGCGTCGGGGGCGATCACCGGCAAACCCGACGCCAACGCCTCCTGCACGACCTGGCAAAACGTCTCGTGCTCACCGGAATGGACGAAGACGTCCATGCTGGCATACGCCTCAGCGAGCTCTTCGTCATACAGCGCGCCGGTGAAAACCGCTGTGGGCATTGCTGATTGCAATTTGCGCCGGTCGATGCCGTCGCCGACGATGACTAGCCGCACTGCGCCGGAGGCTGCCAGACCCGTGAGCCGGTCAACATGCTTCTCCGGCGCAAGCCGGCCCACAAAGCCGACGATGGGCTTGCCGTCCGGCGACCACCGTCGCCGCAGCGCCTCGTTTCGCGCCGATGGCACGAACCTTTGCACGTCCACCCCGCGCGCCCATCGATGTACCCGCGGAATACCTTGAGCAACCAGGGATTCCACCGTTGCAGTGGATGGTGCCAGGGTGCGGTCGGCCAGGCCGTGCAGGTGGCGGAACCACGCCCACGCCGCTCGTGCTGTCATCGGAATGCCGTAGCTTGACGCGAAACCCGGGACATCGGTTTGGTAGACCGCGACGGTAGGCACCCCCAGCCGGCGAGCGGCTCGTAGTCCCCCGTAGCCCAGCAGCGCAGGCGAAGCCAGATGCACGACGTCGGGATCGAATCCGCGCAGCACTCTCAGCATTCGCAGGGTGGGCACGCCGAGCGGCAACGTGGTCACCTTTGGGAACATCCGCGACGGCACCCGATGCACCCGGGTCCCGCCGTGAATTCGCTCGGCGCGGGATTCACCCGGCGGCGTGTCGGGCGCAATCACGAGGGCCTCATGACCGGTTCGACGCAAATGCTCGAGTACCCGTATCACCGAGTTGCTGACACCGTTGACATGGGGGAGGAACGACTCGGCGACGATCGCAACACGCACGACACCATGGTGCCAGCGCAGGCTGTCGAAACCGTTGCGTCCGGGCATACGGCGTGCGAACTCCTGCTGCTAGACGGTTGCGGACGCCGACTGGTTCGCCACGCTCTTCGACTTTTCGCGACGTTGGAGCCGCTTGTCCAGCATCGTTAGCACGACCAGCGCGACCGCCGAGATCAGCCAGGCCACCACCGCGATGGACCCGGCGGGGATAATGGCCAGCCCGGCGTTGCGGTGCTGCACTCGGACCAGGTTGGGATCCCTTTTGTTGTACTCGACGTAAATCCGCATGCCCGTGGATAATTCGGACGGATACAGCACACCGAGTTCGGGCCGGTAAGTGACCCGCTCTGGTGTGACGAACTCGATCGTCGAGCGCCGTGGCCCGGCGCTGAGCACTTCGGCCTGCGCGACCCCCATATTGCGTTGGATCGCAAGGTCATTGCGCCACGCACCAGCCACCAGCAGCACCGACTGAAGCGTGACCAAACCGGTCACGATCAGGACCGCGATTCGTACCCAGCGCAGCACGATCCTGGGTCGAGAGTTCCGCAGTTCATTACTGCGGCCATGAATCAGGATGCACAGCACCGATTTCGGTGATATCACAGAGCAGCCTTGATGGCGGCGTGTAATTGTCGCAACGACGACCGGTCCGCCTTGACCTCCAGCACGCGCACGCCGGCGCCGTGTTCGTCAAGGGCCGCGGCCAGCTCGTCGACTTCGATCTGCCGGCTCTCCACGTGATAGGCGCGACACAGCGCGCCCACGTCGACGTCGTGCGGGGTGCCGAAGATCCGCGATGACACGTCGGAGAACCTCGGGTCACCCTGCTCGAGCAGTTCGAAGATGCCGCCCCCGTTGTCGTTGGACACCACGATGGTCAGTTGCCGCGGTACCGGTTCGGTCGGCCCGATCAACAGCCCGGAGCTGTCGTGGACGAACGTCAGGTCGCCGATCAACGCGATGGTGCGAGGCGGGCTGTGCGGGCTGCCGGTGCGCTCGTGGGCGCCCTCATAAGCCAAAGCCGCTCCGATCGCGGTGGACACGGTGCCGTCGATACCGGCGACCCCACGGTTGGACCGCACCCGGATGCCATGGGTGTCCAGGCCGGCCAAGGCCATATCCCGCACCGGGTTGGATGCTCCGAGAACCAGCTGGTCACCGGGCCGCAGCGCGTCCGACACCGCCGCCGCCACATGCAGCCCGGTGGTCAGCGGGTGCGCTGCGAGCTGCCCCCGAACCGCGGCGACCGCGTGCCGGTTCATCTGGGCACAGCGGTCCAGCCACGCCGGGCGGGATGCGCCGGTGGTGACCGCCCGAGAGCCGGTGGCCTGCGAGTTGCCCGAGACGTCCGGCCAGCGGGGACCGGTTGTCAACGCGAATACCGGCACTTCTGGGTCGGCCAGCAACGCCGACACCGGACGATGCAGTGTCGGACGGCCCAGCATGATCACCTGCTGGGGGCGCAGCAGCGGAAGCGCTAGCGGGTGCAGCGGGTTGGTCCCGAACGGGGGCGCCGTCGGTTCCGCGACGGTCGGCAACTCCGCCAGGTTGGGGTGCACGCCGGCGCCGTGCCCGGAGATCACCACGGTGTCGACCGACAGGTCGATGTCCAGTGGCTGGTCGAATGTGACCGGCGGTGAGTAGGTCCACGGCTTACCGTCCGGCCGGCCCTGCGGGGTGGCGGCGCCGCGGGGTTCGGGATCCGGCACCAGCGGTTCGCGCAGCGGGATGTCGAAGTGCACCGGGCCGGCGTTGGCGGTGCGAGCACCGGTGGCGGCCGCCAACACCCGGCAAGTGGCCGATCGCCAGGTCGCGTTGTGGGCCGCCATCCTTTCGGGCGCGTCCTCGGCCAGGCCCAGGCTGATGGTGGCGCGGACCTGGGTGCCGAAATAGCCCAGCTGCTCCATGGTCTGGTTGGCGCCGGTGCCCAGCAGCTCATAGGGCCGGTTGGCCGATAGCACGATCAGCGGTACCCGCGCGTAGTTGGCCTCCACCACTGCCGGACCGAGGTTGGCCACGGCGGTGCCCGACGTCATCGCGACACACACCGGTGCGCCCGCCCCGACCGCCAGCCCGATCGCCAGGTAGCCGGCGGTGCGTTCGTCAATGCGAACGTGCAACCGGACGCGGCCGGACCGGTCGGCGTCCTGCAACGCGAACGCCAGCGGCGCGTTGCGCGAGCCGGGACACAACACCACGTCGCGGACGCCACCGCGGATCAGCTCGTCGACGACGACGCGCGCCTGTGTCGTCGAGGGGTTCACCAGTACAGGGTGTCACAACCGGACACCGTCGCCGGGCCGCGTTCAGGCGGTGACGCTGGCGAAGAACTTCAGCATCGCCGTGTTGACGGCTTCCGGCCGCTCGAAGAACCCGAGATGACCGGTGTCAGGTATTTGCAGGTAGCGACCGTTGGGCAGGGCTTCGGCGACCTCCCTACCCAGGTACGACGGTGTCACCACGTCGTCGGCGAACCCGATCACCAGCACCGGCGCGGCAATGTTGCGGTAGGCGGGCAGCCGGTTCGTCTGCGGAGCGCAATCCAACTGGCAGCGCAGCCCGGGGGTGGACTTGATCGGCCACATGCTGAACATCGCGATCCAGTCGCCGACGGCCGCGTCATCGCTGAGCGTCTTGCCGGAAAAGTTCTCCAGTAGGCGAGTTCTCGCGTCGTATGCGGCCGGCAGCTGGATACCGGCGTCAAGGAGTTCGGCCTCGGCCGTGTTGAAGAACTGACGAGCGCGGTCCAGGCGGCCACGAGTGGCCATCAGCACCGCCGAGCTGACCAGCTCAGGCCGGACCACCATGAGTTCCTGCGCGATGAACGCGCCCATCGATACCCCGACGACGCGTGCCGGAGCGATGTCGAGGGCCTCGATCAGCGCCGCGGTGTCGGCGACCATGGTTTGCGTGGTGAAGCCTTCGGCGTTCTCGGTGGCGCCGATGCCCCGATTGTCGAAGGTGATGCACCGATATCCTGCCGCCAGGAAGGCCGGAAGTTGATGGGGGTGCCAGGTGCGTCCGGCACCCCCGCGACCGGCGATAAAGAGAACCGGGTCACCGGTCCCTTTGTCGTCGTAAGCCAGGTTGATCACCCGAACGACGGTACAAGCAACGGGTAGCAGGCCTTAACCCGGTCGATCCACCACTGCCGCCGGTCCGGCGGTGCGCCCAGAACCTGCAGCCGCGCCGGGTCGGGCGTCACCGGCACAACCGGTAGAAATCCGTCGATGGGTACGGCGGGTTCGGCCACGTCCTCAGCAAACAGCCCGCCGGTGCCGAGCCCGCACGCGTGGTGGAGTTCCGGTAGGGCCGCGGCGGCGGTCAGGCCCGCGGCGATTCCGACCGCGGAATCGAGCGCGCTGGAGACCACGACCGGGGCGGCGATCCGCGCTGCGATGTCGAGCACCGTCCAAACACCGCCCAGCGGAGCGACTTTCAGCACCGCGATATCGGCGGCGTGGGCGCGGACAACGGCCAAGGGATCCTCGGCCTTGCGGATGCTTTCGTCGGCGGCGATCGGTACATCGACCCGCCGGCGCAACTCGGCGAGCTCGGCTACGCTGGCGCAGGGTTGTTCGAGGTACTCCAGCGGGCCGTCGGCGGTCAGGGCGGCGGCCGCGGTTACCGCCTCGGCGACACTCCAGCCGCCGTTGGCGTCCACCCGTACCGTGGGGACCAGTTCCCGCACGGCGTTGACCCGGTCGACGTCGTCGACCAGCCGCTGCCCAGGTTCGGCCACCTTCACTTTGGCCGTCCGGGCACCGGGAAACCGGGCCAGCACCTCGCCCACCCGGGCGGCGGCAACGGCCGGCACGGTGGCGTTGATCGGGACATGGTTGCGCCGTACCGGCGGCGGCGAACGATAGGCACCCTCGATCGCCGACGCCAGCCACGCGGACGCCTCCGCGGCGTGGTACTCGACGAACGCGCCGAACTCGCCCCAACCGGCCGGACCTTCGATCAAGGCCACTTCACGGGTGGTGATGCCGCGGAAGCGGACCCGCATCGGCAGTGCCACCACATACAGGCGGTCCAGCAGGTCGTCCAGCGGGGGTATCACCGCCGGTAAACCTGGCGGCCGGCCAGAAAGGTCGCCCGCACCGCCAGATCGGCGATCTGCTCCGGCGGCACCGTCCGGGGATCCGCGGACAGCACCACCAGGTCCGCGTACTTGCCGACCTGAAGCGAGCCGATCACGTCGTCGGCGAACAGCTGCCAGGCGGCGTCTATGGTCTGCGCGCGAATCGCCTGCTCGACCGTCAGGCGCTCCTCCGGGGCGAGCACCCGGCCGCTCGGTGCCACCCGGGTCGCGGCCACGCTGATGTTGCGCAACGGCTCCTCCGGGGTGACCGGTGGGTCGTTGTGCAACGAGATGCGGAGGCCAGCGGCCACCGCCGACCCAGCCGGCATCCAACGCGACCCGCGCTCTGGACCGAACAGACCGTCGACGATCACATCGCCCCAGTAGTGGATCTGGTCGACGAAGATGCTGCAGGTGACGCCGAGGTCGGCGGCCCGCCGGAGTTGGTCGGGCCGGATGGCCCCCACGTGTTCGAGCCGTAGCCGGTGATCGTCACGAGGATTGCGACGCAGCGCCTCCTCGTAGACGTCGAGGATGGTGTCCACGCCGCGGTCACCATGCACGTGACAGGCGATCTGCCAGCCTCGCGGGAAGTAGGCCCCGACGATTTCAGCCAGCTGTTCACGGGTGTAGTTGGCGCACCCGCAGGAGCCGGGCGGGATACCGACGGCGCGGGTGGCCGGGGTGTCCAGGTAGGGAAAGGTCAGATCGATATTGCCGATCCAGGGTGAGCCGTCCACCCAGATCTTGATGCCCACCTGGCGCAACATGTCGTCGCCAGCACCGGGTGTCGCGTCGGTGGACAGCTGCGCATTTGAGATCTCGTAGGTGTACAGCCGGACCGTCAGCTCGTCGCGCAGCCGCTCGACCAACGGCCTGGCCCCCGGGTCAAAAGCCATCTCCGAGCAGGTGGTCAGCCCGGCCCGGTTGAGCCGGGCGCACTCGGCGCGCAGCATGGCGCCGAAGTTGGCGGGGTCGGCTACCCCGGCCAGCATCGGCAGAATCGCGCCGGCTTCCTCGGCGCTGCCGTCGAGGTCACCATTGGCGTCGCGGCCGTACTTCGCGCCCTTGGGATCCGGGGTGTCCCGGGTTAGGCCATTGAGCCTGGCGGCGTGCGAGTTGAAGTAGGCCTTGTGTCCGGAGTTGTGGACGATCACCAACGGTCCGTCCGGCGCGATGCCGTCGAGCCAGGTCAGTGTCGGCTCGACAAGCCCGGACTGCAGCAGCGGATCCCAGCCGACGAGGTAGGCACCGGCCGGTCCGCGCCCCTCGACCTCGCGGCGGATCGCGGCAACCACGTCGTCCGGGTCGCGCATTGTCACCGGACGGATGTCGACGATCCGGTCCGAGAGCACGACCGCCTCCAACAGCGGATGGCCATGTGCCTCAACGAATCCCGGCATGACACAACCGGCGCCCAAATCGATGACCCGGGTATCGGCGCCGACCAGGCCGGCAACATCGGACCAGTCGCCAACGGCGATGATCCGGCCGTCGGCGACGGCAATCGCTTCGGCCGTTGGCCGCGCGTCGTCAACGGTGAGCGCGGTTCCGGTCATGACTATTTCAGCTACGGGGTCTGAATCGGCCATGGGCTCCAAGCGTAGTGATCGCCGAGGTGGCTAAGGGTACGGCAGACCCGAATTTGCAACACGTTCTAGTCTTGCCACATGAGTGACGAGCTGTTGCGCAACCCGACCCACAACGGCCATCTGCTGGTGGGCGCGCTCAAGCGCCACCGCGACAAGCCGGTGCTGTACCTCGGCGACACCACCCTGACCGGTGGCCAGCTGGCCGACCGGATCAGCCAGTACATCCAGGCGTTCGAGGCCCTGGGCGCCGGCGCCGGGGTGGCGGTCGGTCTGCTGTCGCTCAACCGTCCCGAAGTTTTGATGATCATCGGCGCCGGACAGGCCCGGGGTTATCGGCGCACCGCGCTGCACCCACTGGGCTCGCTGGACGACCATGCCTACGTTCTGTCCGACGCCGGCATTAGCTCGCTGATCATCGACCCCAACCCGATGTTCGTCGAGCGCGCGCTGGGTTTGCTGGAAAGGGTTGACTCGCTGCGCCAGATTCTGACCATCGGTCCAGTGCCGGATGGCCTGTTAGGCCTAGGAGACCGCGCGGTCGACCTGGCGGGCCAGGCCGCCACCTACGAGCCGCAGCCGTTGGTGGCCGCCGACCTGCCACCGGACCAGGTGATCGGCCTGACCTATACCGGTGGTACCACCGGCAAGCCCAAGGGCGTAATGGGCACCGCGCAGTCGATCGCCACCATGACCTCGATCCAACTCGCCGAATGGGAGTGGCCGGCCAACCCGCGGTTCTTGATGTGCACCCCGCTGTCGCACGCCGGCGCGGCGTTTTTCACGCCCACCCTGATCAAGGGCGGCGAGATGATCGTGCTGGCCAAGTTCGACCCGGCCGAGGTACTGAGAATTATTGAGGAGCAACGTATTACGGCAACCATGCTGGTGCCGTCGATGCTGTACGCGCTGCTGGACCACCCGGATTCACACACCCGGGACTTGTCGTCGCTGCAGACCGTCTACTACGGCGCTTCGGCGATCAACCCGGTGCGTCTCGCCGAGGCGATCCGGCGGTTCGGCCCGATCTTCGCCCAGTACTACGGGCAGTCCGAGGCGCCGATGGTGATCACCTATCTGGCCAAGAGCGATCACGACGAGAAGCGGCTGACTTCGTGCGGGCGACCGACGCTGTTCGCCCGCGTCGCGTTGCTGGGCCAGGACGGTAAGCCGGTGCCCCAGGGTGAGCCGGGCGAAATCTGTGTCGGCGGACCGTTGTTGGCCGGTGGCTACTGGCAGCTACCGGACGAGACGTCGCGAACCTTCAAAGATGGGTGGCTGCACACCGGCGACATGGCCCGTGAGGACGAGGACGGCTTCTACTACATCGTCGACCGGGTCAAGGACATGATCGTCACCGGCGGCTTCAACGTTTTCCCCGGGAAGTCGAGGACGTTGTCGCCGAGCATCCGGCCGTCGCGCAGGTGTGCGTGGTCGGCGCGCCGGACGAGAAGTGGGGCGAGGCCGTCACCGCGGTGGTGGTGCTGCGCGCCGACGCGGCCCGTGATGACGCCGCGATCGAGACCATGACCGCACAGATCCAGGGGGCGGTCAAGGAACGCAAGGGATCGGTACAGTCGCCCAAGCGAGTGGTGGTCGTCGACTCGCTACCGTTGACCGGGCTGGGCAAGCCGGACAAGAAGGCCGTGCGCGCACGATTCTGGGCGGGCGCCGGCCGCGCCGTGGGCTAGCTCGCTGGCCGAGCGTCACGCCAGCGTGACGCTGCTGGGCCCAGGGTCACGCTGGCGTGACGCTCGAAAAGCGGTGACTACTGTGACAGGCATGGGACAAGCCGAGCCAATCAAGCCGCCCTGGTGGCTCAAGCCGCTCAACAAGGTATTCATCGCGATGTCGCGGCTTGGCCTGAGCGTCGGGGGGGAAAGCCCGGTGGTGTTGACCGCACCCGGCCGCAGATCCGGCACTCCGCACTCGACGCCGGTGACACCGATGACCGTGGCCGGCAAACGGTATGTCGTGGGCGGCTTCCCGGGTGCGGATTGGGTGCGAAACGTCCGGGCCGCAAGCGAAGTCACGCTGGCCCGCGGCCGTAGGCATGAGCGCGTCCGGATGGTGGAGCTGTCCGCCCGGGAGGCTCGGCCGCTGCTACGGGTGTGGCCCAGTGAGGTACCCACCGGCGTCGGTTTCATGAAGCGATCCGGGCTGATCAACGACGGGAGCCCGGAGGAGTTCGAGGCGCTGGCCGGGATCTGTCCGGTCTTCCGTTGCGACCCGGTCTAGTCCAATGAGGCGTGCGCTACTGGTGGTTCCGCTGCTGGTGGCCGCCTGCGTGATGATGCTGCCGACGCCGCGGTCCTCGGCCGACGCGGGCTGCGCGCCGGGCGGCAACCCTCCCCCAGCGCAGGTGGCCGAACGACAGGTCGGGGATCTCGACGGCGACGGCCGGCCGGACACCTTGTGGATCGGGATCTTTCGGGGGGCCGACGGCGCCACCGAACGACTCGTCGGGATCACCACTGCCAGCGGGGCCAACAGCGAGGTACAGATCTCGTCGGCAAGCCCAATACCGCTACGCGCCATGGCCATTGACGCTCAACAGAACGGCAATCACCAGGTCATTGTCAGCGACGGCCGCAGCGCGCAGCTGTATGTGTTCGCCGATTGCCGGCTGCAAACCGTTGTCGACAGTCACTACCGCAGGCCGTTCCTTTTCGACCTGGAGGATCTGGCGGGCCACGGCACCGGGATCGGTTGCAGTGATCTCGGCGACGGCCGCCACCTGGTCGGCCTGCAGGCTCTAGCGGAGAACGGCCGGTGGACAATCCACCGTACCGAGATCGACCTCAGCGGTACCCTGGCAACCATCGGGCGCTCCGACACCCTGACGGCTACGTCCGCGCAGGACCCGGTGGTGACCTCCGCGCAAACGATCAGCTGCGGCGATCTCACCATCGACCAGGACGGAGTTGGAGAACCTTGAGTGACAACCCCTTTGATGCCACCCAGTGGCGACCTGTCGAGGGTTTCGACGATCTGACCGACACCACCTACCACCGCCACGTCGCCGACGCCACGGTGCGGGTGGCGTTCGACCGTCCCGACGTTCGCAATGCGTTTCGGCCGCACACCGTCGACGAGCTGTATCGCGTGCTCGACCACGCACGGATGTCGCCCGATGTGGGAGTGGTGCTGCTGACCGGCAACGGACCATCGCCGAAGGACGGCGGCTGGGCATTTTGCTCCGGCGGCGATCAACGAATTCGCGGACGCAGCGGCTACCAATACGCCTCCGGAGCGACCGCGGACACGGTCGATGCCGCCCGCGCCGGCCGGTTACACGTCTTGGAGGTGCAGCGGCTGATTCGGTTCATGCCCAAGGTGGTCATCTGCCTGGTCAACGGCTGGGCGGCCGGTGGAGGACACAGCCTGCACGTGGTCTGCGACCTCACCCTGGCCAGCCGCGAGCACGCCCGCTTCAAACAGACCGACGCCGACGTCGGCAGCTTCGACGGCGGCTATGGCAGCGCCTATCTGGCCCGTCAGGTGGGCCAGAAGTTCGCCCGTGAGATCTTCTTCCTGGGCCGCCCCTACACCGCCGAGCAGATGCACCGGATGGGCGCGGTCAACGCCGTGGTCGAACACGCCGAGCTGGAAAAGGTGGGCCTGGATTGGGCGGCGGAAATCAACGCCAAATCACCTCAGGCGCAGCGGATGCTGAAGTTCGCGTTCAATCTGCTCGACGACGGGCTGGTGGGCCAGCAGCTGTTCGCCGGTGAAGCCACCCGGCTGGCATACATGACCGACGAGGCCGTCGAGGGCCGTGACGCGTTCCTGCAGAAGCGTCCCCCTGACTTCAGCCCGTTCCCGCGCTACTTCTGAGCGGCCACCGGCTCGATGAACCTAGACTTCCCACGTGTGAGTAAGAGTCCGCTTCGCTGGTTGACCGAACAGATCACATTGGCCGGCATGCGGCCGCCGATTTCACCGCAACTGTTGATCAACCGGCCCGCGATCCGGCCCGTCGACCTCCACGGCAAGCGCATCCTGCTCACCGGCGCTTCGTCGGGCATCGGTGCGGCCGCGGCCAAACAGTTCGGGCTGCACCGCGCCGTCGTGGTGGTCGTCGCCCGTCGCAAGGATCTGCTGGACGCGGTGGCGGACCGGATCACCCGGGACGGCGGCACGGCGATGTCGATCCCCTGCGACCTCTCCGACATGGAGGCCGTCGACACCCTGGTCGCGGACGTCGAAGAGCGCATCGGTGGGGTCGACATCCTGATCAACAACGCCGGCCGGTCCATCCGGCGGCCGCTGGGCGAGTCGCTGCAACGCTGGCACGATGTCGAGCGGACCATGGTGCTCAACTACTACGCTCCGCTGCGGCTTGTTCGCGGGTTTGCTCCCGGGATGCTCGAACGCGGCGACGGCCACATCATCAATGTCGCAACCTGGGGCGTGTTGTCGGAGGCTTCGCCGCTGTTCTCGGTGTACAACGCGTCGAAAGCCGCGCTGTCGTCGGTCAGCCGGATCATCGAAACCGAGTGGGGATCTCAAGGCGTGCATTCGACCACGCTGTACTACCCGCTGGTGGCCACTCCGATGATCGCCCCGACCAAGGCTTACGACGGGATGCCGGCGCTGACCCCCGGAGAAGCGGCCGAGTGGATGGTCACCGCGGCTCGCACCCGACCGGTGCGGATCGCGCCGCGGATTGCCGTCGCCGTCAACGCGCTGGACAGCATCGGCCCCCGCTGGGTGAATGCACTCATGCAGCGGCGCAACGAGCAGCTCAACCCCTGAACCGACCCAGCAGCGACCAGAGGAGTTCGCCGTGTCTGACGTCTGGACCACCATCGCAGCCGAGCGCGGCGCACTCGCCGACGACCTCGCCGGTCTGACGCCATCGCAGTGGGAGATGGAATCCCTCTGCACGGGCTGGACGGTCCGCGACGTCGTCGCGCACCTGTCGTCGACCGCGTCGATGAACCCGCCCAAGTTCTTCCTCGGCATGCTCAAGGCCGGGTTCAACTTCGACAAGTTCGCCAACCGGCAGATCGCTCATCACCGCGGCCCGGATCCGACCGCCACCCTGAACGAGTTCCGCGGCCTGCAACATTGCACCTCCGCACCGCCGGGCCCCAAAGTCTCCTGGCTCGGCGAGATCGTGATCCACGCCGCCGACATCCGCCGTCCGCTGGGCATCCCGCACACCTACCCAGCCGATGCGGTTCGCCAGGTGATCGACTTCTACAAGGGCTCGAACCTGCTCAGCGGCGCCAAGAACCGCATCGCCGGGCTCGCCCTGCATGCCACCGACGACGACTGGCAGCGCGGGCAGGGCGAGCCGGTCGAGGGGCCACTGCTGTCGCTGCTGCTGGCCATGACCGGCCGGGACTCCGCGTGCGATGACCTCACCGGCCCCGGCGTGCCGACCCTGCGCGACCGGTGTGGTGCTTCGTGATAGACACGAGGCCATGGAGATTCTGGCCAGCCGGATGCTGCTCCGGCCGGCGGACTATCAGCAGTCGCTGACCTTTTATCGTGACCGGATCGGGCTGGCGATCGCCCGCGACTACGGCGCGGGAACGGTCTTTTTCGCCGGCCAGTCGCTGCTGGAACTGGCCGGCTACGGCGAACCGGACCACTCCCGGGGGCCGTTCCCCGGCGCGCTGTGGCTGCAGGTGCGCGACCTCGAGGCGACCCAGGCCGAGTTGTCCGGCCGCGGGGTGTCGATCGCCCGCGAAGCCCGTCGCGAGCCGTGGGGCCTGCACGAGATGCACGTGACCGACCCGGACGGGATCACGCTGATCTTCGTCGAGGTTCCCGAGGGGCACCCGCTCCGCGCCGACACCCGACGGTGAACGCGGCGAAACGCCGGGTTAAGTGATTGGTAACATCTGGCGACGAATCAATATTCACCCGCATTTCGCGTACTCGTCTGATCGACAACGGAATATCCCGACCAGAAGAATCAGGCCCTGTGAACCTCCAGTTGTTCCTCTTGCTCATTGTCGTCGTGACGGCACTGGCGTTCGACTTCACCAACGGGTTCCATGACACCGGAAACGCCATGGCGACCTCCATTGCCAGCGGCGCCCTGGCACCGAAGGCAGCGGTGACAATGTCCGCGGTGCTGAACCTGATAGGTGCGTTCTTGTCCACCGCCGTGGCGGCCACGATCGCCAAGGGTCTGATCGACGCGAATCTGGTGACACTCGAGTTGGTGTTCGCCGGCCTGGTCGGCGGAATCGTCTGGAACCTACTGACCTGGTTGCTCGGCATTCCGTCGAGTTCCTCGCACGCTCTGGTCGGCGGCATCGTCGGCGCCACGATCGCCGCCGTCGGCCTGCGCGGGGTGATCTGGGCCGGCGTGGTGTCCAAGGTGATCGTCCCGGCCATACTGGCCGCCCTGCTGGCCACGCTGGTCGGAGCGGTGGGCACCTGGCTGGTCTACCGGATCACCCGCGGCGTTGCCGAAAGGCGCACGGAGGGTGGCTTCCGGCGCGGCCAGATCGGCTCGGCGGCGCTGGTTTCGCTGGCGCACGGCACCAACGACGCCCAGAAGACGATGGGCGTGATCTTCCTGGCGCTAATGTCCTACGGCGCGGTCAGCACGACGGCCTCGGTGCCGCCGCTGTGGGTGGTTGTGAGTTGTGCCGTGGCAATGGCCGCCGGTACCTACCTGGGCGGCTGGCGCATCATCCGCACCCTGGGCAAAGGGCTAGTCGAGATCAAACCGCCGCAGGGTATGGCCGCCGAATCCTCATCGGCCGCCGTCATTCTGCTGTCCGCGCACTTCGGCTACGCGCTGTCCACGACGCAGGTCGCGACCGGATCCGTGCTGGGCAGCGGCGTCGGCAAGCCCGGCGCCGAGGTGCGTTGGTCGGTGGCCGGCCGGATGGCGGTCGCCTGGCTGGTCACCCTCCCGTTGGCCGGGCTGGTCGGGGCCCTCACCTACTGGCTGGTGCATTTGATCGGCGGATACCCCGGCGCGATCCTCGGCTTCTCGCTGTTGGTCGCGGTCTCTACCGCCATCTACCTGCGGTCGCGCCGGGCGACGATCGACCACAAGAACGTCAACGCCGACTGGGAAGGTTCCCTGACGGCCGGACTGGAGTCAGCCAAGCGGCCGCCGGGTCGGCGGTCGCAGGTGCCGCCACCGCCGGCTCCGCCTGCCGGGTCGAACGGTCACCGCGCCGAGTTCGGCGCTGACGGCGCGATCACCACCGCGGGGAACGCCCCGTGAGCGCCTGGTTCAACTACGCGGCCACGCTGAAGATCCTGATCTTCAGCCTGCTGGCGGGCTCCTTGCTGCCCGGCCTGTTCGCGGTCGGCGTGCGGCTGCAGGCCGCCGGCGTCGGTGCCGACGCCACAGCGCGGCGGCGCCCGGTGCTGGTGGTGGTCAGTTGGGCAATCTTTGCGCTGGTCCTTGTGGTGATCATCCTCGGGGTGCTCTACATTGCCCGCGACTTCATCGCCCATCACACCGGCTGGGCCTTCCTCGGAGCCAAACCCAAGTAAAGTCGATTGTGTCCCTGACATAGGTTTGCCGACGGCCCCGGCGGGAAGTTGAAATGGCGTGAACCGGTTCCTCACCTCGATCGTCTCCTGGTTGCGCGCAGGATATCCCGAGGGCATTCCGCCGACCGATTCCTTTGCGGTACTCGCCCTGCTTTGCCGCCGGTTGAGCCACGACGAGGTCAAGGCCGTGGCGAACGAACTGATGCGACGCGGTGATTTCGACCAGGTCGACATCGGGGTGGTGATCACCCACATCACCGACGAGTTGCCGTCACCGGATGACGTCGAGCGCGTGCGGGCGCGGTTGGCCGCGCAAGGATGGCCGCTCGACGACGTCCGCGACAGCGAGGACCACGCATAGCTATCCTGCGCGCGCTCAGCGTTCCATCGGGTTGCGCTACCGCGCTGCTGTTGCCCGCGTTGCAACGAGTGCTGGAGGGCAGCGACTCAGCAATGGTCGTGGTATCCGCCCAGGAGGAATCGGTGCTGGGCGCCGTGCGAGTGGGCGAGCAGATCGACGACGACGTCGCCCTGGTGGTGACGACGTCGGGCACTACGGGACCGCCCAAGGGCGCCATGTTGACCGCCGCGGCCTTGACGGCCAGCGCCTCGGCCACCCACGACCGGCTCGGCGGACCGGGCAGCTGGCTACTGGCCGTGCCGCCGCATCACATCGCTGGGCTGCAAGTGCTGACACGCAGCTTGGTCGCCGGTTCCACGCCGGTCGAACTGGGCGTGTCCACCGGGTTCGATATCACCGAATTGCCCGCCGCGATACGCAACTTGGCCCCAGGCCGCCGATACACGTCGCTGGTCGCCGCACAGCTGGCCAAGGCGCTGACCGACCCGGCGGCGGCGGCCGCGCTGGCCGAACTGGACGCCGTCCTGATCGGTGGCGGGCCGGCGCCACGGCGCGTCCTGGCCGCGGCCGCGGCCGCCGGCATTGCCGTGGTCCGCACCTACGGGATGAGCGAGACCTGCGGAGGTTGCGTCTACGACGGCGTTCCGCTCGACGGGGTCCGGCTGCGGGTTCTCGACGATACGCGCATCGTGATCGGCGGCGCGACGCTGGCGAAGGGCTATCGCAACCCGCTGTCCCCCGATCCGTTCGCCGAGCCGGGCTGGTTTCGCACCGACGACCTGGGGGCCGTCGACGATTCGGGCGTGCTGACCGTGCTGGGCCGCGCCGACGACGCGATCAGCACGGGCGGATTGACGGTGTTGCCGCAGCCCGTCGAGGCCGCGCTGTGCACCCACCCCGCGGTGCGTGATTGCGCGGTCTTCGGACGTGCCGACGACCGACTGGGCCAGCGAGTGGTCGCCGCGATCGTGGTCGGCGACGGGTGTGATCCCCCGACGCTGGACGCGCTGCGGTCACACGTCGCACGCACCCTGGACGTCACGGCCGCACCCCGCGAGCTGCACGTCGTGGACGCGCTACCGCGACGCGGCATCGGCAAGATCGACCGGGCGGCGCTGGTGCGCCGGTTCGCACGCGCAGCCGATCAATAGGCTGGTCGGTCGTGAGGATCGGTCGCCGGGAGGGTTTGGCTGTCGCGGTCGGGTTTGTCCTGGTGGCCGCCGCGTTCGTACTGCCGAGGTTGAACGTGGGAGTCAAACCACGAGCCGATACCGGCCTGGAGCGGTTCGCCATGCGCGCCGGCGCCGCACCGATCTTCGGCTATTGGGACGCCCACATCGGTTGGGGCACGGCACCGGCGATCCTCATCGCGCTGGCCGCCGTGCTGTGGGGGCCAGGTGTGGCGCAACGGCTCTCCTGGCGGGTACTGACCCTGGGTACCTGGGGCACCGCCGTTGCCTGGGCGTTCTCGCTGGCGATGATTGATGGCTGGCAGCGCGGCTTCGCGGGCCGATTGACCACCAAGGACGAGTACCTGTGGCAGGTACCCGGCATTACCGACATCCCGGCAACTTTGCGGACGTTCTCCAGCCGGATCCTCGACTTCCAGCCGAACTCCTGGACCACCCATGTTTCCGGACACCCGCCGGGTGCGCTGTTGACGTTCGTGTGGCTGGACCGGATCGGCCTTGGCGGCGGCGCCTGGGCCGGGCTGTTGTGCCTGCTGGTGGGCTCGAGTGCGGCCGCGGCTGTGCTGGTCGCCGTCCGGGTCCTGGCCGGCGAGCAGACCGCGCGGCGGGCGGCACCATTCGTCGCGGTGGCGCCGACGGCGATCTGGATCGCGGTCTCGGCCGACGGGTACTACGCCGGTGTCGCGGCGTGGGGTATCGCGTTGTTGGCGGTGGCGGTGCACGGCGCGACGCGCTTCCCGGCGCTGGTGGCGGCCGGGGCCGGCCTGCTGCTCGGCTGGGGCGTCTTCCTCAACTACGGCCTGGTGCTGATGGGGCTGCCGGCGTTGGCGGTACTGGTCGGTACGGGTGTCTCGCACACCGACTGGCGAGCGGCCCTGCGGGCGCTGGGGCCGGCCGTCCTTGCCGCGGTGACGGTGGCGGTCGCCTTCGCGGTCGCGGGGTTCTCCTGGTTCGACGGCTATACCCTTGTGCAGCAACGCTATTGGCAGGGAATCGCCAATGACCGGCCCTTCCAGTACTGGTCCTGGGCAAATCTGGCATGCGTGGTCTGCGCTGTCGGGCTGGGCAGCGTCGCCGGCATCAGCCGGGCGTTCGACCCGCTAACCGACAAGGCCGCAATCAGCCTCCGATCCGGATTCCACCTGCTGCTGCTGGCGGTGCTGGCGGCCATCGTGTGCGCCGACCTGAGCATGCTGAGCAAGGCCGAGACCGAACGGATCTGGCTGCCCTTCACCATCTGGCTGACCGCGGCGCCCGCATTGCTGGCGCCCCGATCGCACCGCCTGTGGCTGGCAACCAACGCCGCCGGAGCCCTACTGCTGAACAGCATCATCTTCACCAACTGGTAGGGGTGCGGTTCCGGAGTCACAGTCCGGCCGCGCGGGTGACCCGCTCGAACCGGCCGCCCGAGCCGCAGGCATCGCGTACCACCGCGACGTCGTCCACCACGTCGAAGTCGGCCAGGCGTTGCACCATCAGCACGTCAATGCCGTTATCGCGCAACGCCTTCAGCGTGAGCTCGCCGGTGTCCGGTGCCGACATCGGGACGGCGCGCAGGCACTCGGCGGCGGCCGGCGTACGAACCCCGAGCACCCACCAGCCGCCGTCGAACGCAAAGCCCAGCACCGCCGGCGTCTCGAGCAGCCGTCGCGCGCAATCGGTCAGCAACTCGGCACTCACCTGGGGCGTGTCCATCCCGATCTGCAGCACCGGATATCCGTCGGATGCGTCGGCGTGTGCGTTGGCGAGCCGGTCAGCGAAGTCGTCGCCACGCTGCTCGATCACCGTGAAGGACTTGAGTCGTTGACGGATCTCGCTGGCACCGGCGGCCGTTTCCAGGTTGCCGGTGAGTGCCACCACCCGCGCGGCCACCGGCGCGGCGGCCACCGCGTCGAGGGTGTCGAGCAGCGCTGCCGCGGCGATGTCGGCGGCGACCCGATCGCCAACCGCCGCGGCGAGCCGGGTCTTGGCCCGGCCCGGCTCGGGCGCTTTGGCGACCACCAGCACGGTGACCGGCAGGCAGCTCACGAGATCACCTTCCAGAAGTCCAGGATCGCGATGACGCTGCCCCGCAGCGAACCGCTGACCTTGGATTTGCCGCCCGTCCGGGGACCGTAGTTGACGTCGAGTTCGACCACGCGCCATCCGGCGGCCGCGGCACGCACCAGCAGCTCCAGCGGATACCCCGACCGTCGGTCGGTGACGCCCAGATTCAGCAGAGCCGCCCGCCGGGCTACCCGCATGGGTGCGATGTCGTGCACCGGCAGGCCGTGACGGGTGCGCAGCCGCCAGCTCATCACCACCGTGCCGACCCGGGCAACCCACGGCCAGTGCAGTCCGGGCACCGGCTGCCGCCGGCCGATCACCAGGTCGGCGCCCTTGTCGAGTTCTGCAACCAGCCTCGGCAGATCACCGGCATCCATTGAGCCGTCGGCGTCGATGACGGCCACGATGGGGGTGGTGGCGGCGAGCACCCCCGCATGCACCGCCGAGCCGTATCCGGGCTGTGGCTCGGCGACCACCCGGGCACCGTGTCGGGCGGCGACCTCGGCGGTGTCGTCGGTGCTGTTGTTGTCAACCACCAACGCTCGATAGCCGGACGGAATGGCGGCCAGCACCGCCGGTAGTGATTCCGCTTCGTTGAGACAGGGCAGTACCACCGTCACCGCATCGCCGGGCATGGCATCCGACCTTAGGTGACGCGGCGACGGTGATCAGTCGCCAGAGTGGCCACCGCCACTGCTGCCACCGCTGCTGCCACCGCTGCTGCCACCGCTACTGCCGCCGCTGCCGCCGCCGCCGCCGCTGCCGCCGCCGCTGCCACCGCCGCTGAAGTCGCCGCTACCGCCGCTGCTACCGCCGCTGCCACCGCCGCTGAGGTCGCCGCTACCACCGCTGCCACCGCCGCTGCCACCGCCGCTGAGGTCGCCGCTTCCGCCGATACCCCCACCGGCCGGCGGTGCCGGCTCCACCGTCTGCGGCGCCTGCGGGGCCACGGTCGGTATCTGCTGGGTTGGTACCTGCTGGGTTGGTTGTTGCGTAGGCGGCTCTGTCGGGGGGGCCACAGTCGTCGGCGGAGGTGCGACGGTCGTCGTCGGCGGAGGTGCGGCGGTCGTCGTCGGCGTCAGCGGGGCCAGCGTCGTCGTCGGCGTGGTCGCCGGCGTCGTCGGAGTCGTCGGCGTCGCCGGCGTCGTCGGAGTCGTCGGCGTCGCCGGCGTCGTCGGAGTCGTCGGCGTGGTCGCCGGCGTCGTCGGAGTCGTCGGTGTGGTCGCCGGCGTCGTCGGAGTCGTCGGCGTGGTCGTCGGCGTCGTCGGCGTCGTCGCCGGCGTCGTTGGAAGCGTGATCGGCGGCGCGGTCGGGATGGTCGGCATTCCCGGCTGCCAACCCGGGAAACCAGGAATGATGATCGGAACCGGTATCGGCACCGGGGCGGGCACCACACCCGGCACCGGCGGCGCCACCGGCGCGGGTGCCACCGGGGTCCCGCCCACCCCGGGCGAGGTTCCCGGCCGCGGTACCACGCCCTGAACAGCCGGAATGGTGCCGCCCTGGAATCCTGCGGTGGGGTCATCGGGCGGCGGCGGCGGTACCGGCGCCTGCTGTTGCGTCGGCAAGAGTGGCATGAACTTGCCTGGCTGGGCGTTCTGGTGTCCCTCTACCGGCTGTGACGCCGCGGTCGGTCGGATGGTGACCGCCACTGCGACCGCCAGCGAAGCGAATCCGATCACCGCGAATGCAACGACAGCATTGCTGATCAGCAACGACCGCCCGCTCAGGCGCGCAGGCTCGGCGGCGGATTCATCGTCGTCTAAGTCGTCGAATTCCTCATACTCGTCGACCGGAAGCAGTTCGTAGTCGCCGGCCTGCGAGTACGCCAGCTGCTCCTCTTCCGAACTCGATTGCCCCGCCTCGGCCGGGGGGAGGAACGCGGTCGCTTCACCGGCGAGCGCCGGTTGCGCCATCGTCGCTGAGCTGGCCGCCATCGCCGCGCCGCGGGCCAGCGCGAAGGTGGGGTCGTCGGGAACCTGCACGCGCATGGTCGACGCCGCGCGCAGCTGGTCGGCAAGAACCGCGGTGTGCTCAGCCGACGTGCCCACCAGCAGCACATCCCCCGGGCGCCGGTCTGGTCGTCGAGCCGAGCCATCAGGGTATCGAAGGTGGATGTGGCGTCGGCGCCGGCAACCGGCGCGGCGGCCAGCATCGTCGGCGGCGCGTCCGGGTCGCCCACCACCGGCCCCCCGGTTAGCAGAGTCGCCGTCTCATCGCCGACGAGCAGCACGGCCGAGCCGGCCTGTTCCACTCCCAGCAGGGCCGTGGCGGCCTCCGATTCGGATAGCACCGCAACGTCGTGCACCCCGGAATCGTCGAGTGCCCGCCGCAGCTCGTCAGCTTGGGCCTGATCCGGCCAGCACAGCCGAGTAGCGACCAGCCGGTGGTCTTCTTCGGCCAGTAGCCGATTCGTGCCGACCACGGTCTCGGTTAGCACCGCAACGGGGTTCTCCGCCACATCGAGGATGAATTGGTCGATTACGGTGCCCAGCGCGGCCGAGTCAACCAGCGCCAGACGCGCGGCCCGATCCATGACCGCAACCCCCAAAACGACGTCCATCGCGGCTCTCCTTCGACTGGCCACCCCGCAACCAGCAATGTTCCGGCCTCGCTACACTGCGATACCGTCGGCAGTATCCGTCCTTCGGCGACGATGTTCGCCCATGACCGCAGCGTAACCGGGTTCGCAAGCCGCGGGACGGCAACGCGGAACGGGATCCGCCCAACCGCCCGTTCTCAGCCACTGCCACGTCGTCCGAACGGAGACTATGTTCGCAAGCGAGCAACGCAGTCGGACCGGCAGGGTGCTCCGTTGCCACCGGACCCAACCTGCGCCAACCGTGACCGTTCTTGATCCCTGGGGGACATCGTGAGCCTGAGCAGCGACGACACGCCTACCGGCCCCATCGCGAGTGCGCCGGCGCCGCAGCCAGCACCTGCCGGCTCAGGCCCCCGCCCGGACTCGACGCGACGGCGAGACATCGTCGTCGACCTGACCGCGGGGGTTCTGCTCGTCTTGGCGCTGTTTTTCCCATGGAACCTGTATTTCGGTTTCCGAATCCCGGACAGCAACCCCAACTTGCTCGCGCTGCTGCTGGCGGTGACACTGCTCTCGCTGGCCTCGCTCGCAATCGCCCTGTTCGGCCCGCGACTCAACCCTGCCCTGGTCGGCCGGCTTCGTCTCGGCCTCAACGTCCCCTATCTGCTGCTGGTGTTGGGCTTCGTGGTGTTCGATGCAATCCAGACGATTCGATCCGGCGGCACCGTCAACGTGCCGGGAGGTGTCGGCCCAGGGGGGTGGCTGGGGATCACCGGCGCCCTGTTGAGCGCGCAACCGATGCTGGTCAGCGCAGCAACCGACGAGGACGGGCGCGGCAGGTGGCTGCGGGCCGCCCAGATCCTCGGCTACGCGTCGATGTTCGGTGCCGCGCTCAGTACCGGTTTCAATCTGTCCTGGCGAGTGAAGTACGCGTTGCAGCCCGCGGCCGGTGCGTCCGGCTTCGGCAAACAGAACCTCGCGGTCATCGACACGGCGGTGGTGTACGGCGTGGTGGCGCTGGTCGCCGTGGTTGTCGCATCCCGGTGGCTGCTTCGCGCCACCGAGGCCCATCGACTCTCAACCGTGGCGCTGGGCGCCTCGACCCTGGCCGCCGGGATCATCGTGTGGAGCCTTCCCATCGGCCGTGAAATCGACGCATTCCACGGCATAGCCCAGAACACCTCGACGGCCGGCGTCGGATATGAGGGCTATCTGGCGTGGGCGGCCGCCGCGGCGATATTCGCGCCGCTGACCTTGTTCAGGTCCCCGACCACGCCACCGATCGACAAGGCTGTGTGGCGGGCGGCGGCCCGAAACGGATTGCTGCTGATCGCCGTATGGTGCGTGGGCTCGGTGGCGATGCGGTTGACCGACCTTCTCGTCGCGGTGATGTTAAATTACCCGTTCTCGCGCTACGACAGCATGACGCTGGCCGCGTTCGATCTGGCCGCCGCCGTCCTTGCGATCTGGATTCGAGTCAACCTGGCCACCGAGACCCTGCCTGGCAGGTTGATCTCAGCGCTGTGCGGATTTCTATTCATGCTGACCGTTTCTCGCGTCATCGTCGGCATCGTGTTGGCTCCGCGATTCCAGGCATCCCCGGGAGCATCGCCCAACCCTGTCTACGGAAACAATCTCGCTCAGCAGATCACCAGCATCTTCGACGTGGTGCTGTGCGGGCTGGCATTGGGCATCCTTGCCGCGGCCATCGTCATCGGCCGGCGCCGCCGGCCCCCGCAACGGCCACGACACCCCCGGCGACCGCGGCGACCCGGCCGGATCGGTGCCCCCGCAGCGGCTCCCGTGCCCTCAGCGGCCCAGACCACCCGGATCACGGCCGCCGGCACAGCGGATTCGCACACCACAGTGCTGTCCCGGCCAGCTGGGTCGCCCCGGATCTTCAGGTCAGCCGAACCGACGCAGCAAGTGCGTCCAAAGATCTATCGGCCGCCGGACGACTCGTCGTAGATCGAGCACTAGCGAAGCGGCGCGTACGCGAATTCGCGCAGCCCATCGCGCGGATCAACGGCGGCGCGGAAACCCAGTACGTCGGCGGCCCGCGCGGGATCGGCAACGATGTGGCGCACGTCGCCGCTGCGGTACTGCCCGGTGACTACCGGTGACACAGTGCCACTTTCCTCGCCGCGCGCATCGCACAATGCCGTGGCCACTTCCAGGATCGAGATGGGCCGGCCGGAACAGACATTGACCGCGGTGAAGCCGGCGCGGTCCGCCGCGACCGCGGCAAGGTTCGCGACGGCCACGTCGTCGACGTGAACAAAGTCACGCATCTGACCGCCGTCTTCGAAAACCGTTGGTCGTTGGCCATTTTCAAGTGCCGACCGGAAGATTGCCGCCACCCCGGAATAGGGGGTGTCGCGCGGCATGCCAGGACCGTAGACATTGTGGTAGCGCAACGCCACCACCGTGCCCCCGGTTGACTCCGACCACGCCAGCGCGTAATGCTCCTGCGCGGTCTTGCTGGCCGCATACAGGCTTCGCGGCCGCAGTGCGGCATCCTCGTCAACCAGCCGCCACGTGACCGGCTGCGCGCAGACCGGGCAGCGGTGCTCGAAGACGCCGGCGTCCAGGTCGGCTCGCCGCCGCGGATGCGGGTCGACGGATCCATGCACCGGACAGTGGTAGCGGCCCTGCCCGTACACCACCATTGACGACGCCAGCACCAGATGGCGGACCCCGGCGGCAAACATCTGCGCCAGCAGCACCGTCGTGGCGAGATCGTTGTGGCCGCCGTATGCGGGTGCGTCGGTGGCGTTCACACCGGCACCCACCATCGCGGCCTGGTGACAGACCAGGTCGACACCGGCCAACACGGGGGCCAGCGCGTCGGCGTCGCGCACGTCGATCCGGTGACAGCCCGGTGGCAACACCGGATTCGGCCCATGCGCGGCGGGCAGCAGTGCGTCGACACCAACCACGTCGTGCCCAGCAGCCCGCAGCGCCGCGGCCACCCTGACGCCGATGAAACCGGCCGCGCCGGTCAGCAGCACCCTCACGGTAGCTCGAACGGCAACGTCACCCCGTCGTGCCGCAGACACTGCGTACAGGTGCGCTCGGCGGCGACCCGGTCGATCGCGGCTGCCACCAGCTTCTTGAGCAGTTCGACGTTCTCCCCGAACGCGGCGAACACATCGGCGGCCTTCACGCCATCGCCAACCGCGACGCCGGCGTCCACATCTGTCACTAAAGCGATTGCCGCATAACATAATTCGAGTTCGCGAGCCAGCACAGCCTCGGGATAGCCGGTCATGTTGACCAGATTGCACCCGGCGGCGGCGAACCACCGACTTTCCGCGCGGGTGGAGAACCGCGGGCCCTGGATCACCACCAGGGTGCCCCCGTCGATCACGCCGGGCAGGCCGGTCACCGCGGTCCGCAGCGTCGGGCAATACGGATCGGCAAAGGTGGCGTGGACACCGCCGGCATCGAAATAGGTGTCGGCTCGGCCGCTGGTGCGGTCTAACAGCTGATCGGGCACCACCACGGCGCCGGGCCCGAGTTCGGGGTCCAGGCTGCCGACCGCACAGGGCGCCAGCACCCGCCGCACACCGAGCGCACGCAGCGCCCACATGTTGGCCCGATAGGGCAGGGCGTGCGCCGAGTACTGATGATTCGCACCGTGCCGGGGCAGGAACGCGACCTCGTGGCTCCCGATAGCGCCAATCGTGACCGGGGCGCTGGGCTGGCCGTACGGGGTGTCGGGAGTGACGGTGGTTGCGTTGCTTTCGGGGAAGTCCTCAAAGAACGTGTAGAAGCCGCTCCCGCCGATCAGTCCCAGCATCCGCCCATTCTTCATACCCCCCGATTGATCGCGCACCCGGGGCAACGGCAGGATGCCCTGGTGGCCAGTTTTGCGCAGTGGATCTCCGGCGCGCGGCCACGGACGCTGCCGAACGCCGTAGCTCCGGTGATCGCGGGCACCGGCGCCGCGGCCTGGCTGCACGCGGCCGTGTGGTGCAAAGCGCTGCTGGCACTGGCCGTCGCGGTGGCGCTGGTCATCGGGGTCAACTACGCCAACGACTACTCCGACGGCATCCGCGGCACCGACGACGACCGGGTGGGTCCGGTTCGGTTGGTGGGCTCGCGGCTGGCGGCCCCGCGCTCGGTGCTGACCGCCGCCGTGCTGAGCCTGACGGTCGGTGCGGTGGCCGGGCTGGCGTTGGCGCTGCTCAGCGCGCCGTGGCTGATCCTGGTGGGCGCGATCTGCCTCGCTGGCGCCTGGCTGTACACCGGCGGAGCGAAACCGTACGGCTACGCGGGCCTCGGCGAGCTGGCGGTGTTCGTGTTTTTCGGCCTGGTCGCCGTGCTCGGCACCCAGTACAGCCAGGCGTTGCGGGTGGATTGGGTGGGGCTGGTGCTGGCGGTGGCAACGGGTGCGTTGTCGTCGTCGGTGCTGGTGGCCAACAACCTGCGCGATATCCCAACCGACGCCCAGGCCGGCAAGATCACCCTGGCGGTGCGGCTCGGCGATGCCCGCACCCGGACGCTTTACCAGGTGCTGCTAGCGCTCGCCGGGGTGCTGACTTTCGTGCTGATGCTGGCGACGCCATGGTGCGCGGTGGGACTGGTGGCCGCGCCGCTGGCGCTACGCGCGGCGGGACCGGTGCGATCCGGGCGCGGTGGGCGTCAGTTGATCCCGGTACTACGTGACACCGGGCTGACCATGTTGATATGGGCAATCGCGGTGGCAGCGGCGTTAGCACTGGCCGGGTCGCCGGCCCGCTGAGGGCGACGTGGCTTCGCCTTTGGATGCATACTCGACGTAACGACTTGCGGCGCTGGGCCAAGACGATGACGTCTACAGTCGATCAATCCCGACGCAGATAAATAACACCACCGAGGACGGGTATGACGGAGATCGCCACGGCCACCGGCGCCAAGAGTGTCGGACTGCTCAGCGTCGGGGCGTACCGCCCGCAGCGAGTGGTCACCAACGAGGAGATATGCCAGCACATCGACTCGTCCGATGAGTGGATCTACACCCGAACCGGAATCAAGACCCGCCGGTTCGCCGCCGACGACGAATCCGCCGCTTCCATGGCGATAGTGGCCAGTCAACGGGCATTGTCGAGCGCCTCGCTCGACGGAGCCGACATCGACGGCGTGATCGTTGCCACCAGCACCCATTTTTTTCAGACCCCGGCATGCGCCCCAATAGTCGCGGCGGCGTTGGGCGCTAAAGGCGTTCCCGCTTTCGATATCTCGGCGGGGTGCGCCGGTTTCGGATACGCGCTGGGTGTGGCGGCCGACATGATCCGGGGCGGAAGTGCCAAAACGATGCTGGTGATCGGCACGGAGAAACTGTCGCCCACGGTGGATATGCAAGACCGCAGCAACTGCTTCATCTTCGCCGACGGCGCCGCCGCCATGGTGGTAGGCGAGACGCCAGCTCAAGGAATTGGTCCCGCGGTCTGGGGTAGTGACGGCGACCAGGCCAATGCCATACGCCAGGACATCGACTGGATTACCCATGCGGAGAACCCGACCGGCCCGCGCCCTTATCTGCGGCTGGAAGGCACGGCGGTCTTCCGGTGGGCGGCGTTCGAGATGGGCAAAGTCGGCCGCCAAGCAATGGACGCGGCAGGAGTCAGGCCCGACGAGATCGACGTCTTCATCCCTCACCAGGCCAATAGCCGAATCAATGAAGTCCTGGCCAAGAGCCTCGAACTGCGACCCGACGCGATCGTCGCCAACGACATCGAGCACACCGGGAACACGTCGGCGGCCTCCATCCCGCTGGCAATGGACGAACTACTGGCGACCGGCGCGGCCAAACCCGGCGACCTGGCTCTGCTGATCGGCTATGGCGCGGGCCTGAGCTATGCCGCGCAGGTGGTGCGGCTGCCGAACGGTTGACCCAGCGCCAACCGGCCTGCGCTTACTCCTCGTCGGGTACCGACTCACCACGCAGCCGAGCCCGCAACCGTTCACGTTCTGCGCGCCGACGCTCGCCGGCTGTCGCCAGCGCGGCGGTAGCGCGCCGACGCAGCGGGCTGAACAGCCAGATACCCAGCGGCATCGCGATGATCAACCCGAACAGCATGGCAATGACGAGCGGAAATTCGCTGACGCCGATCAGCCGCGCCGCCCCGTAAATCGCACCGCTGACCACGACCACGAGCAGCAGCCGAGCCGTCGCGTAGGCCACGACGTGGACAACACCCCCAGTGGTCTTGTCGTTAGGCGCTTCTGACACAACCTGAGCCTACGGCGCGGGTATATTCGGTCGAAGGAGGTGTCGAGTGCTCTACCTGATCCTCGTCCTGGTTTTGGGGACGCTGATCTACATCGGCTGGCGCGTTGCCCGGACGCAGCTGAACCGGCCGAAGACCCGCGTCATCGGACCCGACGACGATCCGGAGTTCTTGTGGCGGTTGGGGCGCGACGACACCAATCCGCGTTAGTTGATGAGTCCGCTCCTCCTCGCGCCGCTCCGACCCGCATCGTCGCGGCCCTGGGTTAGGTGAAGTTCGGGTTGGACCGCCTCGGGTCGCCCGGGAATCCAGCGGCCACATCGGCCGCCAATTCGGTGAGCGCTTCGCGGGTCTCCCGCTTCAGCCGCTCCAGGGTGATCTCGGCGCCTTCCTCGAGGTGTGGGTCGAATGGCACCAGCCGGACCGCTCGGCAACGCCGGGCGAAGTGCTCAACCACCTTTTGGACGTCGACCTCGCCGGAGCGGGGCCGCACCGCGTTGACTACGGCAATCGAGTTGCGCACCAGGTCTTCGCGGCCGTGTGCCTCCAGCCAGTCCAGGGTCGCCGAGGCGCTGCGCGCGCCGTCGATGGAACCCGAGCTGACCACGATCAGCACGTCGGACTTGGCCAGCACCGCCGACATCGCCGAGTGCAGCAACCCGGTACCGCAGTCGGTGAGCACCAGGCCGTAGAACCGCTCCAGAATTTCCAGGGTGCGGGTGTAGTCGTCGGCGCTGAACGCGTCCGACGCGGCCGGATCACTGTCCGACGCCAGCACTTCCAGCCCACTCGGGCCCTGCGATGTGTAGCCGCGAACATCGCTGTAGCGCTCGATGTCTTCGGCGTCCCGCAGCAGGTGCCGCACCGTGGCCGGCGTCTCAAGCGGGACCTTTTGGCTCAGTGTGCCGCGATCGGGGTTCGCGTCCACGGCGACGACCCGGTCGCCCCGCAGGGCGGCGAAGGTGGACCCCAGGGTTGCGGTGATCGTGGTTTTGCCGACGCCACCTTTCAGCGACAGCAACGCGATCCGGTAGCAGCCGCGCAGCGGTCGGTTGACCTGGGCGACCAAGTCGTTGTGGTGGGTGGCGCTCGGGCCCTCCCCCACATTGATCAGCTGACCCGACAGCACGTACAACCACCGGCGCCACCCCTCCGACGGTGGCGGCTTGACCGGCCGCAGCAGCATGGTCGTGGACAGTTCCGGATACGGCGTGTGTGGCACGGGCTCGGGACGGTACGGCGGCCGCTGAGCCGGGTCGGCCGGGCTCTCATCGGGGCCGCTGTAGTAGGCGCCATAGGCCGTCGGGTCGACCCGCGGCGGGCCCATCGCCGGTCCGGTGGTCGGTGCAGAACTAGCGCCCTTTGGGGGCCTGGGCCGTTGGGTGCGGAATCCGGCGAATGATCTAGTCGGTGTTTCACCGCCGGCCGGAGCGGGTGGTTCGTCGGCGTAAGGCACCTGCGGCAACTGCACCGTCGGATGATCCGTACCACCGTTGCCGCCCTCGCCCCGGGGGGCTCCCACGCCCGTCGTTGGATGCTCGGTCACCTGCACGCCCCCTTGCTGCAGTACTCGGGTCGGTTACGGACGAACGGTCAGCCCACGCCCGCATACGAGTGCAGACCAACAGTCACCAGGTTAACGAAGAACAAATTGAAGACCATGGCCACAAACCCGGCGACGTTGATCCAGGCCGCCTTCCTGTCCCGCCATCCCGCCGTTGACCGCGCGTGCAGGTAGGCGGCATACACCACCCACGCGACGAAGGACACCGTCTCCTTGGGATCCCAGCCCCAGTACCTGCCCCAGGCTTCCTCGGCCCAGATCGCACCGAATATCACCCCGAAACCGAACACCGGGAAGGCGAAGATGGTGGTTCGGTAGGCGAGCCGGTCCAGGGTCTGGGCGTCGGGGCATCGCTGCACCAGTCGGGCCAGTGTGCCCTGCTCATCGGGCTCGCCCAGCCGCGACGTGCGTAGCAGGAACAGCACGCTGGTAATGCCGGCGACCAAAAACACCCCGGAGCCCAGGCTGACTACCGACACGTGAATCGGCAGCCAGTAGGACTGCAACGCCGGCATCACCGGTGCGGCATTGGCATACAGCCAGCGTCCGGACACGGTGAGCAGAATCAGCACCGGAACCAGCAGAAAAACCCATAGCGGCCGGTATTGCGGGCGGCGCAGCACGATTGCCCCGGCAACCAGCCCGGACAAGCAGGTCAGGTTGATGAACTCGTACATGTTGCCCCAGGGCACCCGCTGCGTGGCAAGGCCGCGCAACACAACGCACGCCAGCAGTAGCCCGATGCCCAGGTAGACGACGGCCAGCCCGCCCCGCCCGACGCGTTCGTCGAACGGTCGCCGCGGATGGTCGACCACGATGCCGGGGGTGGAACTTTCGGTGGCGACCGATCCGGCCGGCACGGCCACGGGCGCGAGTCTGCGGCCTCCGACATACGCGAGCTCGAACGCCAGCAGCAACAACGCGACCACCAGGGTCACCACGGCCGAGGTGAACGCCCAGTCGGAGCACCTGGCCAAGCCGACGTTGATGTGCAGCGTGTTCATTTGACGTCCCTTCCGGTCCCTGCGGCCGCTTCGGCCATGTCGGGGGACCGCACGTCGAACCCGGCCAGTAACCGCTTGGTCAACCGCTCGAACTCGTCGCCCCAACCCGAATTGTCGGTGCGCGCCAGGCCGCCCAGCTCGACGTTCACCGTACCTGCGGTCGTCGGCGTGATCCGCGCCCACACCCGGCGGCGGCGCACCAGCAGCGACACCAGCAGGCCGGCCATCATCGTGATGGCGAAGACAAGCACCCAGCTCTGGCCGGGGTCGTGGGAGACCTGCAGATTGGCGAACGGCACGGCGCCGTCGAACCGAACGACCGTACCGGCCGCCGGGCCCTGATCGAGCCGGACCTGTTCGCCGGCGCGCAGGTTGATCCGCTTTTCCTTGGTCAGCCGGCCCTGTTCGATCAGCCGGGGATCCAAAGCGAACAACGACTGGGGCCGCCCGCTGTCCAGGCCCGTGTCGCCGCGGTAAATGTCGACGGCCACCGCCGGGGCGTTGAGCGCGGGGAATCGTGACGACAGCAGCGTGCCGTCGAGTTGCTCGGTCGGTGCCAGCAGGCCCTGGATCGCGATCTCGTGTTTGCGACGCTCGTCGGGGTTGGGGTAGCTGCCGGCGGGCGGGTCGATGCGCACGACGCCCGCCGACAGCAGCGTCTGGGGGTTGTCGGGTCGCCACTGCACGGTTGACGTGCGGGTCCGCCCGTCCGGGAACGTCACGGTGAAGGTGGGTGCGTAGCCGTGGCCCTGCAGGTACACCCGATCGCCGCCGATCCGCAGCGGGTGGTTGACCTGCAGCCGGTAGGGCCGCCAGATATTGGCCGCCAGATCGTTTCCGGCTTGATAGTCGACGTTCGCGGCGAACGACGTGGCCTGCCCAGACGGCAGGTAGTGCGCCTGAAAGTCGTTGACCCGGACACAGATCGGGTGCAGCGAGGTGCCATCGACGGTATTGCCGGCGCGGAACGAATCGAACGCGGCCGGCGACGCCGAACAGAAGCCCGGACCGCCGTCGGCGATGACGATCACGTTGCCCTCGTAGCCGAACAACTTGCCGACAGCCACCGCCACCAACAGACCCAGCAGTGAGAAGTGGAACAGCAAGTTGCCGAATTCGCGCAGGTAGCCCCGCTCCGCGGAGACTTCGAAGACGCCGCCGTGATCGCGGGTTGTGGTGCGCCAACCGCGCAGCCGACCCGCGATGGTGGCCGCGAGGGCGGCGGGCTCGGTCGGATCGGTGCGGAGAAGCTGGGCGCTGGCGTGCTTGGGCAGCCGGGTCAGGTTGCGCGGGGCCGCTACCGGCCTGGCGCGCAGGCTGCGGGCGTGTTCGATCATCCGCGGGGTCAGGCAGCCGACGAGGGACACGAACAGCAACGCGTAAATGGCGGTGAACCAGAAGCTGGAGAACACGTCGAAGGCCTGCAACTCGTTCAGCCACGGGCCCATCACGGGGTGCGCGGCCAGGTAGTCGTCCACCTTGCCGGCGTTGAGGCTGCGCTGCGGCAGCAGCGCGCCGGGTATGGCGCCGAGCGCGAGCAGAAACAGCAGCACCAGCGCGGTGCCCATCGACGTCAACCAACGCCACATGTTGCGCGCCTTCTGGGCGAGCAGACGCAGAATCGCATCAAAACGCTGCGTTTTGTGCGATTCTGCGTCTGCTCGCGCCCCACCTGGCGCGCTCAAATCGGCAACCTCACGTCGGACACGAAAGCGTCCCGCAGCCACGATACGAAGTCGTTCCACACCCCGGTGACCAGCGCCACCCCGACGGCGATCAGCAACATCCCGCCAAATATCTGAATGACCCTGGAATGTCGGCGCAGCCAGCCCAAGCCCGCCACGGCCCGCGCCGAACCGAACGCCAGCAGCACGAACGGAATTCCCAGCCCCAGGCAGTAGGCGATCACCAGCAGGATTCCGCGGGCCACGCTGGCACCCTCGGTCGCCGACGCGACGGTGATCACCCCGGCCAGCGTCGGCCCCAGGCACGGCGTCCAGCCGAGCGCGAACACCGCGCCCAGCACCGGCGCCCCCGCGACGCTGGTCAACTGCCGCGGGCTGAACCGGGCTTGGCGCTGCAGGGCCCCGATGAGCCCCACGAACACCAGCCCCATGACGATGGTCAGCACGCCCCCGACCCGCTGCAATAGCAGCTGGTTGGTGATCAACGTGGTGGTCATCCCTAGGACGGCGACACTGCCCAGCACGAACACCGTGGTAAACCCGGCCACGAACAGTGCCGCCGATCCGGCCACGCGCAGCCGGGCCGTGCGGACCTTGATGGCCCCCGGCCCCGGCTCCGCATCGGGCCGCTCATCCACCCCAACGACCGCCGCCAGATAGGACAGGTAGCCCGGCACCAGCGGAACCACACATGGTGAGGCGAACGACACCAGCCCGGCCAGCAGGCACACCCCCACGGCCACCAGCAGCGGCCCCGCCGCGGCGATCTCGGTGAATCCGGTCATTGCGGTCCCGGCGGAGGTGAGCCTACCGCGGATTGTCCAGCCTCCCCCGCCACCCGCAGGACCACCGGCTGCAGATCCTCGGCCAGCAATTCGCGCAGAAACACCGCGGCGACCCGGTGCTGGCGGTCCAGCACCAGCGTGGACGGAATTACGGTGGTGGGGTACTTGCCGCCGAACGCGATCAGGGTCCGCATCGCCGGATCGTAGATCGACGGAAAGGTCACATGCCGGTCGTTGACGAAGTCCTGGGCCGCCTGGCGGCTGTTGTCGCGCACGTCAATCCCGAGGAAGGACACCCCGGCGCCTCGGGTGGTGTCGTATACCCGCTGCAGTTGGGTGATCTCGGCCCGGCAGGGTCCACACCACTGGCCCCACACGTTGACGACGACGACCTGGCTGGCAAAGGCGACGTCGTCCAGCGACACCGTGCGCGCCGGATCCGCCAGGTCCGGCCCGGACAGTGGTCCGGGACGGCCGCGGCTGGCGGGCGGGTCGTAGAAGATGTCGGTCTTGCCGCCGGGCGAGACGAATTCGAACGTGCCGCCCTGGGCGACGGCGTCGCGTCCGGCGCAGCCGGTGAGCAGCGCTACCAGCACCGCTCCGGCGAGCGCCAGCCGCCGCATGGTCAGGCGCCCGCCGGTTGCGAATACGCCACGTCGACCAGGCGGTCGCCGTCGTAGACGAGGGAGGTCACCGACGCCAGCGCGCAGTCCCGGCGGCGCGGGTCGTGCCAGAGGCGCTTGCCGGTCAGATGCAGCCGCAGCGTCCATACCGGCAGCTGGTGGCTGACGCACACCACCTCATGGCCGGCGCCGCGGGCGCGAGCCTTGTCCACCGCGGTCGTCATCCGCGCGGCGATATCGAGGTAGGGCTCGCCCCAGGACGGGGTGAACGGGTTACGCAGGCGCCACCAGACCCGCGGGTCACGCCAGGCCCCGTCGCCCGGGCCGATACGACGACCCTCGAAGAAGTTGGCCGATTCGATCAGGTTGGGGTCGGTGTCCACGGCAAGGTCGTGCCGGGCGGCGATGGGCGCCGCGGTCTCCTGGGCGCGCTGCAGCGGGGAGGCGATCACGGCGACAACGTCGCGGTCGGCCAGAAAGTCGGCCACCGCGGCGGCCTGCGCGTTGCCGTTGTCGGACAGGTGGAATCCGGCCAGCCGACCGTAGAGGACGCCGGTGGGGTTGTGCACCTCACCGTGCCGTACTACGTGGACCGTGGTCTGCTCGGCCATCAGGCGTGCCTCTCCCGAGCGGCCGCGCGCGCCGCAACCCGCACGGCGTCGGCGATCCGCTCGAATGCGGTGTCATCCAGCGCGACCGAGACGAACCACGCCTCGAAGGCACTGCACGGCGGGTAGACGCCGGCGTCCAGCAGGGCATGAAAGAACGCCGGGTAACGCCAGGTCTGGCTGGCCCGGGCCGACGCAAAATCGGTCACCGGCGCTTCGCCGAAGAACACGCTGAGCATATTGCCGGCCCGCGGAATCTGGTGTGGCACACCGGCATCCGTCAACGCCTCGTCGAGCAGTCCGGCCAGGCGTTCGGCGTTGGTGTCCAGTGCGGTGTAGACGGCGTCGTCGGCCGCCCGCAGCGTCGCCAGCCCGGCGGCCACTGCCACCGGGTTACCCGACAGCGTCCCGGCTTGATACACCGGCCCCAGCGGCGCCAGCCGCGCCATCACCTCGGCGCGGCCACCGAAGGCCGCCGCCGGCAGTCCGCCGCTCATCACCTTGCCGAACGTGAACAGATCCGCGGCGACGGGATCGATTCCGTACCAACCACTGCGGCTGACCCGGAAGCCCGTCATCACCTCGTCGACGATCAACAACGCGCCGTGCTCGGCAGTGATCGCGCGCAGCGTCGCGTTATAGCCGGGCCCGGGCGGGACGACTCCCATATTGCCCGGGCTGGCCTCGGTGATCACCGCGGCGATCTGATCGCCAAAAGCGGCGAAGGTCTGCCGCACCGCGTCGATGTCGTTGTAGGGCAACACAATCGTGTCGGCCGCCGCAGCGCCGGTGACCCCGGGCGAGGACGGCAAGCCGAGGGTGGCCACCCCCGAACCGGCGTCGGCGAGCAAGGCGTCCGCATGCCCGTGGTAGCAGCCGGAGAACTTGACGATCTTGGCCCGACCCGTGAACCCACGGGCCAGCCGCACCGCGCTCATGGTGGCCTCGGTGCCGGAGTTCACCAGTCGGATCCGGTCGACCGGCGGCATGCGCCCGACGATCTCGGCGGCCAGTTGAGTTTCCGCCGGCGTCGGCGCCCCGAAGGACAAGCCGCAGGAAGCGGCCTTGGTCACAGCGTCGACGACGGCGGGGTGGGCGTGCCCGAGGATCATCGGGCCCCACGAGCAGACCAGGTCGACGTACCGGTTGCCGTCAGCGTCGGTGAGCCAGCAGCCGTGCGCTTCGGTGATGAAGCGCGGGGTGCCGCCCACCGCCGTAAACGCGCGCACCGGGGAGTTCACGCCGCCCGGAATGACTGCACAGGCGTCCTCGAACAACTGTGCTGATCTGCCCACAGCCGCAATGGCCTGGTCAGTGCTACCCATGACGACCAGTGTTCCAGCCGCCGCGACCCCATTCGACTACAGGGTGTAGTTTCCTGCCGAGTTTGTGGTTGGTCGAGCACTCTCCGTTCTGGTGAGCGGCTTGAGCCACGCCACGAACTGCCGTTGGATAGCAACATGCAACTACCGCAGTGGTTGGCCAGGTTCAATCGATACGTCACCAACCCTTTGCAACGGCTATGGGCCGGTTGGTTCCCCGCGTTCGCGATCCTCGAGCACGTCGGCCGACGCTCAGGCAAGCCGTACCGCACGCCGTTGAACGTGTTCAGCGCGGACGTTGACGGACAGCCGGCCGTGGCGATCCTGCTCACCTACGGACCGAACCGCGACTGGTTGAAGAACATCACCGCGGCCGACGGCGGACGGATGCGCCGCTACGGCAAGACCTTTGACGTCACCAACCCGCGCAGGCTCACGAAGGCGCAGGCGGCGCCCTACGTCACCGGCCGATGGCGGCCGATCTTTGCCAGACTCCCATTCGACGAGGCCGTGCTGCTCACCAAAGCCGTCCTACCTCGATGACGCGCAGTGGCGCCAACAAGGCCAACAAATTGGCCGCCGGGGTGATTGTGCCCACCCGCGAGTTGGCGACGGTCACCGGCCAGGCCGTGTCGGTGCCGGCACCGACGGGCAGGACACATGTGCAGTTCCGCCGGTTCGCCGGGTGTCCGATCTGCAGCCTGCACCTGCATGGCTTCGCGGACCGGCACGAGCAGCTCATTGAGGCCGGGATCAGCGAAGTTGTGTTCTTCCATTCGCACGCCGACGCGCTGCGTGGCTATCAGGCGCTGCTGCCGTTCGCGGTGGTCGCTGATCCGGACAAGGTGCACTACCGCCAATTTGGGGTGGAGCAGAGCATGCGCGCACTCGCCAGCCCCCGTGCCTGGTTGGCTGGGTTGCGCGGGTACCGCGCCGCGTTGCAGCACCGCACCGATCCGGACTACGCCGGCGTCGGATCTACCGACGGTACAACACATTTGGGATTGCCGGCGGATTTTCTCATCGACCCGGACGGAACCCTCGTCGCCGTGCACTACGGGCGTCACGCAGATGACCAATGGTCGGTCGACGAGCTGCTGAGCATCCATCGCTTGACCGGGCAAGGCGGCTAGCGAGCCATGTTTTTGAGGGGAGCCCGTGCGCGACCGCAAATCTGCGCATAACCCGACCCCCCACACCCCGGATGAGCTGCGGCGCAGCTTGGGGACGTCGGACGCGGTGGTCATCGGGTTGGGGTCGATGATCGGCGCCGGAATCTTCGCCGCGCTGTCCCCAGCCGCGCACGTGGCCGGTTCGGGATTGCTGCTTGGCCTGGCTGTGGCGGCAATCGTCGCCTATTGCAACGCCAACTCGTCGGCGCGGCTGGCGGCGCTCTACCCGGCATCCGGCGGCACCTACGTGTACGGCCGGGCAAGACTGGGTGATTTCTGGGGATACCTGGCCGGGTGGGGGTTCATCGTCGGCAAGACCGCCTCGTGTGCGGCAATGGCCCTCACCGTCGGCTGGTACGCCTGCCCGTCGCAGGCGCATGCGGTCGCGGTCGCCGCGGTGGCGGCGCTGGCCATGGTGAACTACGCCGGAGTGCAGAAGTCGGCCTGGCTGACGCGCGTCATCGTAGCCGTGGTCTTGGCGGTGCTTGCTGCGGTGACGGTCGCGACCCTGAGCGCCGGCGCCGCGGCCGCAGTTCGACTCGACCTGGCGGGCACCTCCGTCCTGGGCGTGCTGCAAGCGGCGGGGCTGCTGTTCTTCGCCTTCGCCGGTTTCGCGCGCATCGCCACGCTCGGTGAGGAAGTCCGCGACCCGGCCCGCACCATCCCGCGGGCCATCCCGCTGGCGTTGGCGATCACCCTGGCCGTGTACGCGATCGTCGCCGTGGCGGCGCTGGCCGTGTTGGGGCCGCACGGGCTGGCAGCGGCCGCAGCGCCGCTTTCGGACGCGGTGCGGGTCGCGGGGGTCAGCTGGCTGGTGCCGGTGGTCCGGGTGGGCGCGGCCGTCGCCGCGCTGGGCTCGCTGCTGGCGCTAATCCTCGGCGTCTCGCGCACCACCCTGGCCATGGCGCGCGACCGCCACCTGCCGCACGTTCTGGCCGCCGTGCACCCGAAGTTCAAGGTGCCCCATCGCGCCGAGCTGCTGATCGCCGGGCTGGTGGCGGTGGTGGCAGCGACGGCCGACGTGCGTGGAGCAATTGGCTTTTCCTCCTTTGGGGTGCTGATCTATTACGCGATCACCAACGCCTCGGCCTTGAGCCTCGGCCCCGACGAGGCCCGGCCGCGCCGGTCGATCGCGGTGGTCGGACTCATCGGCTGCATCGTCCTGGCGTTCGCGCTGCCGGTGACGTCGGTGCTCTCCGGGGCCGCCGTCCTCGGTCTGGGTATCGCGGCCTACGCAATTCGCCGCGTCATCACCTCAAGAAAGCATTGATCGTGTTCGCTACCAGTGCGCCGGCTGTCGCGCCCGCCGCCACTTGGTGACGAAGCACAGTGCGATCACCACCGCCCAAGACAGCAGGCTGAGCCAGAGTTGGCTACGCGCAGCGTTGTCGAACGCCATCCCTACCAGCACGGCGACGATTCCGGCCACCGCGAAGATAGACAGCGTCGGAAAAAAACCACATCCGCACCCGCAAATCTTCGCCAGATGTCCTGCGGCGCAACATGATCTGCGACAGCGCAATCAGCATATAGACAAACAGGATTATCGCGCCCGAGGAGTTGAGCAGGAAGATGAATACCGTTCTGGGCGCGACCCACGCCACGATCACGCACAAGAAGCCCACCGTAGACGAGCCCAGGATGGCCAGCGCGGGGACCCCGCGGGTGTTGACCTTGACCAGCTGAGTCGGTGCCTCCCGTCGGGCGGCGAGCACGAACAGCCCCGCCCAGCCGCCCAAGGCTTTCCCCGCGTAACCGGCGAACGCTCCAGTCGACGGGTTGGCGGCGGCCATCTCGCCCAGCATCCGCATCACGAGAATGATCAGCACGCCACACAGCGCATAGGTCAGGAATGCCGCGGAGCCGGTGGCACGGATCACCACACTAGACCCGACGAACAAGCCGGCCCCGATAACGCCGCCGATAGCGATCATGTTGGGCTGACGCTGCGACAGCCCTTGGTGCAGTCCCGAGGTAGTAGCTATGGCGTCTGCCTTCCGGTACTGCCAGGGCAGCACCGACGTCGCGGGGAATTCACTGCGCGACGGCCATCCACCAGGCCGCCGGATCAACGATACCGGCGGTGCCTTTGGTCACCCAGGCTTTCGGAAATGCTGAATGCCCCACACGAGGTGGCCGTTGTCGGCCGCATCCACCCAGTTCTGCAGGCCGACCCGCATCTTGTCGAGGTACTCCGTTGAGGACTTCTGCTCAAGTTCGCCGCGGCAGGCCTCGAGTTCCTCGAGTACGCGGCTGTAGTGCGTCCGGAGGTTGCCGACGAAGTCGACTTGGTTGAGCACCTCGAAACCCAGGGCCTGTGCCGCCTGCCGATAGAAGCGCATCGAGCCAAGGTCGGGCAGGTTGAGCCGATCGTAAACCGGCTGCAGCACACCGTCGGGCACATCGTCGGCCTGCATCGGATCGGTGAAGATGAGTTCACCACCCGGCTTCAAGACCCGGAACGCCTCCTCGAGCACCCTGCGCCGGTTGGGGGCGTGCAGGATCGCGTCCTGGGACCAGACGACGTCAAAGCTGCCGTCCGGCTCGGGAATCTCATCGAAACTGCCATGGATGACCCGAATCCTCGGCTCCAGGCCGGCGCGACGGTTCCGTTCCCGGTTGGTCTGGTTCTGCACCTCCGAGATGTTGAGGCAGGTAACCGAACAGCCGTGTTGCTCGGCGATCCGCCGGGCGGATCCGCCGTAGCCAGCCCCGAGGTCCAACACCGTGGCGGTGCCATCCAGCGTCGAGAGCTGTCGGACCATGCGGTCCACCGTCTCGATACCCGCCGCTGCGATGTCATCGGTGTCCTCGTAGCAACCGACGTGAATGTCCTCACCACCCCAGATCATCGAGTAGAACGCGTCGGCGTCGTTGCTGTCGTAGTAGGCCTCGGGCGCGCCCTGGACACCGGTCACAGCACCTTCGGTGGGCAGCCGATCAACCGCATCGCGGGCCAACGACTTCTCCGCAACGTGGATGAAGAAATCGGGCTCGCTCTCCTCGTACGTCTCCTGGAAATCGCCGTACGTACGCACGGTTTCGAAGCCCGCTTCATACATCAAGCGGCGGACGTAAGACTTGCGCAGCGGAAACATATTCAGCGTATATTCGGAACGGTCCGGAAAAGTGTATTTGAAGCGAGCGAGGCCGTCGTCGACGTGTTCCGGCTCGGCGGTTATTTGATCGCCGCAGTAGTAGTATTTATGTTTCGTCTTGAAGCCGTGATCAAGTATCTCATCATAGTTTCTCTGGTCGAGGATCAGAATTCCATCGTGCCGCAAGGCGGCATAGAACTCGGCCAGCGCCCGGCGGCGATCGTGCTCGTCGTGCAGGTGGGTGAACGAGTTGCCCAGGCAGATGATGGCGTCGTACTTGCCCTGGATATCCCGGTTCAACTCCCGCCAATCGGCTTGGACGGTGCGGAGGATGAGACCGCGCCTGCGGCCATTCTCAAACGCCTTGGCGAGCATGGCCGCCGACCCGTCGGCACTTGTCACATTGAAGCCCGCCTCGGTCAGCCGAACGGAATGAAAGCCGGTCCCGGTGGCGACGTCGAGAATGTTCTGCTTGTCGCGGGCACGCAGCACATCGACGAAAAACCGTCCCTCGGATTGAGCGCGCGCATCCCAGTCAATCAATTCGTCCCACTTCTCGACGAAACTCATTACGTATTCAGCGCGATACTGCCCGGTCTCGCGATCCGACAAGGGGTCGGCACCATAAATTTGATCGTGTAGGACTAGGTCTGCATTGTCTTGCGGGATGGATAAGCTCGACATTAACCTCTCTTTCCCTTCGCCCGCACGCAATTTCAACGGCTCGCCCACGCACGGGGTACCTGTTACCAAGGAATGCGCCAATGCCCACCCGTGGGCCCGGGGCGAACTCGTACCTGCGGTGCATCCCGTCGCACGAGAACGACGCCATCTCGGTTGAGTCCCGAACATGCCAGCTGCGGCCATCCAACCAGCCGCACGGCCCATCGCTCTCGCACCGCGCAACAAGTCTAACCGCAGCCGTGGGCAACAGTGCGCTAGGGCAGGAAGTTGATCCGGAGCCAACCGCCCCAGGCGCGTCACGATTGCCCACCCCTACGGCGTGGCTGGACGGGCAATCCCGGTCGGAGCGGCATTATGGCGCTCGTGCCCGACCTGACCCGCCGTGCGGTGCTGCGTATGGGCGCCGGCGCCAGCGCCGGAGCCGCTGGCGTGTGGGCTTTGAGCGCCTTGCTG
Source organism: Mycobacterium decipiens (assembly GCF_963853665.1). Lineage (NCBI taxonomy): Bacteria > Bacillati > Actinomycetota > Actinomycetes > Mycobacteriales > Mycobacteriaceae > Mycobacterium > Mycobacterium decipiens. The sequence continues at coordinate 747,562 of NZ_OY970459.1, read as the reverse complement.
GATCCACTCAAGCCCCAAGCGGCGCCACCTCAGGCTCCCGCCCCGTTCGAGCCCCCCACCGCGGGCAGCAGCTTGCCGACCAGGCTCTCCGGCTCGTTCATCTCGGCAGCGCGCGGCGGCGTCAAGACCAACTGGGTGATCGCCATGCCGCCCGGCCAGGCCGGGTTGCTGCGTCCGGTGATCGCCCTGCACGGCAAGGACGGCAATGCGGGCATGATGCTCGACCTCGGCGTCGAGAGAGGGCTCGCCCGGCTGGTCAACGAGGGCAAGCCACCGTTCGCGGTGGTCGGTGTCGACGGCGGCAATACCTACTGGCACCGGCGGTCCACCGGCGGGGACTCCGGTGCGATGGTGCTCGACGAACTGCTGCCCATGCTGGCCTCGATGGGTATGGACACCTCCCGGGTGGGATTTATGGGGTGGTCGATGGGGGGATACGGCGCGCTGCTCCTGGGCGCCCGGCTGGGTCCGACCAGGACCGCGGGGATCTGCGCGATCAGTCCGGCATTGTTCACCTCGTTCACCGGCAGCACACCCGGGGCGTTCGACAGCTACGACGATTTCGTGCAACACAGCGTGTTGGGCCTGCCCGCACTGAACTCAATCCCGCTACGCGTGGATTGCGGCACCAGCGACCGCTTCTGCTTCGCAACTCGTCAATTCGTCAACCAACTGCACAACCCGCCGGCCGGCGGCTTCTCCCCCGGCGGGCACGACGTGTCGTACTGGCGCGAGCAGTTGCCCGGCGAATTGGCCTGGATGGCGTCCTAGATGTCAGCCCAGCGGGAGGACGCCGCCAGCCCGCCCAGGGTCGGCAGGCGGCAGACCACCCCGCGGGCAGCGTTCCGCCCGGATATCGAGGGATTGCGCGCCGTCGCGGTGCTAGCGGTTGTGCTGTACCACGCGGGCATACCCGGTGCCGCCGGCGGCTACATCGGGGTGGACGTTTTCTTCGTCATCTCCGGCTTCCTCATCACCGGGCTGCTCTGGCGTGAGGTCACCACTTCGAATACCGTGCGGCTGGGCCGCTTCTACGGTGCCCGGGCCCGCCGGCTGCTGCCGGCCGCGGCCACCGTTGGCGTCGCTACCGCGATCGGCGCGGCCGTCGTGTTACCGCCGTTGCAGGCGCGAAGCGTATTCGTGGACGGCATCGCCAGCGCGCTCTATGTCGGCAACTACCGGTTCGCCAGCCACGGCACCGACTACCTGGCCTCCGGTCTCCCGCCGTCGCCGTTCCAGCACTACTGGTCGCTGGGGGTGGAAGAACAGTTCTACCTGGTGTGGCCGGCGTTGATCATCGGTACGGCCTGGCTGACCCGACGAGCCGGCAGAGACACCCGCACGTGGTCACCGGCGGCGCCGTATGCGGTGGTCCTCGCGCTGGTCGCCGCGGTCTCGCTGGCAGCGGCGGTGATCTGGACCCGCTCGTGGCCGCCGTGGGCGTTCTTCTCGCTGCCCACCCGGGCCTGGGAGCTGGCGGCCGGCGGCCTGGTAGCGCTGTCGGTCGGGCAATGGCGCCGGCTGCCGCTGGCGCCGGCGGCGATCGTCGGGTGGGGCGGTTTGGGCCTGATCCTGCTGACCTGCACCCAGCTCGGCCCGAGCACACCGTACCCCGGCACCGCGGCGCTGCTGCCGGTGCTGGGCACCGCGCTGGTGATCGGCGGAGGTTGCGTCACCGGCGCCATGGGCGCAGGTCGGGTGCTATGCCGGCCGGCGATGCGAGCGATCGGCCGGGTGTCGTACTCGTGGTACCTCTGGCACTGGCCGGTGCTGCTGCTGTTGCCGCCGCTGCTCGGTGCGCCCGCGGGCCTGCCGGGCAGGCTGGCCGCGACGATCGTCTCGGCCGGACTCGCGGTGATCACCATGCATCTGGTCGAGAATCCCGGCCGGTTCGCCGCTGGTTTGCGCCGATCAGCAAAGGCGAGCCTGGCTTTGGCCGGCGCCGCCAGCGCCGTCACCGCATGCGCGTGCGTGTTGCTGCTGACAGTGGTGCCGGTACCGGTGGGGCGCGGGGCGGCCGCCCCGGAGGCCAAGGTCATCGCGCTCCCCCAGGCCGGCTCCGATCCGCACGAAGTGGCGGTGCGGCAGGCTTTCGCCCAGGTGCGTGCCGCGGTTGCGGCCTCGGCCGGCCTGCGTGCGGTCCCGTCCAACCTGAATCCGCCGTTGGCTCAGGCGCCGGGTGACAAAGCGGCCGTGTTCGTCAACGGCTGCCTGCGTTCCTGGCGTGACATCGGACAAAGCGAGTGCGCAACCGGCGACACCGCCTCGCCGACGACCGTCACCCTGATCGGCGACTCGCATGCCGCCATGTGGGACCCGGCGTTTCAGCCGATCGCCGAGCAGCGGCACTGGCGGCTGGAAACGCTGGGCAAGGTGACCTGCCCGGTCCAGGACCTGCCGATTATCAGCCCGTACCTGGGCCGCGAGTACACCGAGTGCGAACAGTGGCGCAGCCAGATCATGGGCCGATTGCAGACCGAGCGGCCGCGGCTGGTCGTGTTGAGCATGAGCCGGCGCTACCGCGCGGACTTCAGCTTCGCCTCCTACGACCCGGCCTGGCTCGACAGCTTGACCCGAACCGTGGCGCAGCTACGCCGCGTCGGTGCAACCGTCCTGGTGCTGGGGCCCGTCGCCGATCCCCAATCGTCGGTGCCCACCTGTCTCTCGGCTCACCTCGACGATGCCACCGCCTGCTCGGCTCCCCGGTCTGCGGCGACCAACCCCGCCGGGATCGCCGCCGAGCAGGCGGCCACCGCCGCCGGCGGAGGCCACTACGCGGACCTGACCGATCTGTTCTGCACCGCCGACCGCTGCCCGGTGATCGTCGGCAACACCCTGGTGTTCCGCGACGACAACCATGTGACGACCGACTATGCCCAGCTGTTGGCGCCCGTTCTTGGCGCGGTGGCCGATCGTGCCCTGGCGGACGGCTGAGGACGGGTGAATTTGGATGCGTTTTGTTTCGTGTTTGAACCTCGCGGCGACAACGAACGTGGTACGAATGAAATGGTTTTGGAGGTTTTGAGATGAGTCCGATGCTGTTGGTCTTCCTCACCGCAGCGGCACCACTCGCCGGACTTGGTCTACTGCAATTGCAAGCGCGTCTTGAGCGTTGGGATTACGAGCGGCACGCAGAGGATTAGGGCGTCAACCGCTCCCTAGTCATCTAACCAACTCCATGTCGATCAGTGGTGCGATCTTGTCCGCCAGATAGCCATGCCCCGCGTCGTTGGGATGCACGCCATCCGCGCCGATCAGCTCGGGCCTGTCGACGAACCAGTGGTCGGCGATCGGGTCGACGAACGTCGCTCCCGCGGCCCGGGCCTGGGCGTTGAGCACGTCACGAATCTGCAGCATTGAGTCAGGTACATCGGCGGTTGGCCACGGCGGTCCAATCACCAGCAACCTCGCGGACGGGGCGAAGCGGCGCGCCAGATCGAAAGCATCGCGGGCCTTTTCGGCCAGCATCTCGGGATCCTCCGGATGGAATCCCTGGTCATTGCGGGAGCCGAAGAACACCACCAGTTCATCGTCGGGTTTGACCGCCCTGGCGGTCAGATCCGCAAAGACGCTGCCGTGATCGCCGGGCTCCCCGTAGCCGGCCCGGCCCTCGGCGGCCACATCGGCCGCGATCCGCACGCCCCGCTGAGCCAGTGTCTGCCAGGCGCGAGCGGTCCATGACTTCGGGCCCAGGCCGCCCTCATCGGTGCCGGTGGTATAGGAGTCGCCGATCACCGCGACGGGGTTGAGCCGGTAGTCCCGGGTCAGTGTGTGGTAGGTCCGCACGCGTCCTGGGGAGTCGATGAGGACGCCGACAAACGGGTCGACCAGAAGAATGAGACCAATGACGAACGTGGCCAGGCGAGTCACTACTAGCTCCACTGGTGGGTGGCTGCACTGCAAGCGGCCCCGCTTGAGCGGGTCCCGCGCCGCATCCATGTCAAGGGAATCGTAGAAGAAAACGGACGCGAGCGCGCGGCGACCCGCTGCGGCCTGTTTGTGATTCGCGGCTGGGCGCAACCGCATTCGATAGTCTCCGCGGCACCCCACGATGCGCAAACCCAGGCGATCGTCACACCGCGCGGGCCGAAACCCCTTCCAGCGCACCATCTATTGGATGAAACTTGCCGCCTACCGAGTCCCCACGCTCGATTCTCGGGTTGGCGGCGGGCGCGTCGACCATCCTTCGCATCCAACGGCGGCCGGGCTCTTCAACGAAGTGATAGAGCGTGATCGCGGCACCCACGGCGATCGCGAGCACGCCGACGACGTTCCATTTCCACGGGTAGTCCTGCAGCGAGAGCTCGAATTGTTCCTCGGCCCAGCCCCAGGCGGTATGCACCAGCTCATGCACCATGTAGAGGCAAAACGAGATTTGCCCGCCGAAAACCATTAACCGCGTCGACAGCAACGACGGCAGGCCGCCCACGCCGATCGCCAGGGTTATTACCAGCGGAACGAACAACACGTCGACCACCCCGCCGCTGTCCTGGACTCCGGTGATCGGGTGGGCGTCCAATAGGTAGAGGGTGCCGACAATCGCGACGCCGACGAGCACGGACAAGTACCCGGCGACACGGCGAGCGCGAGCAGTCAGCCGCAACCTTCGCACGGCGGCACAGGCCAGCGCGCCGGCAATGAATTGCGTCACAATGCGCGGCAGCCAGCTCCAGGGGGTATAGAACTGGCCGCTGGCCAACAACAGCACCACCGGCGGCAACGATGCCGCGAGGGCCAGCCAGATCAATCCCCGCGCCCGCGTGGCATGCGTCATCCGGAAGATCACCAGAATGAGTAGGCCGAAGAGCAGGTAGGCCAGCCATTCCGCACTAATGGACCAGGCCGGTCCATCCCAGCTGGACCCATCGAAGTACGGCTGAAACCACAGCTGTACCAGCAGAATCTGGCGTGCATAGCTGGTCGCGGTGAGCTGGCTGGCCTCGGGCGACGGCACATGACCGACGTGGAGAGTAAAGATGACCCACACGGCGGCGAGGTGCAATGTGACCAGGTACACCGGCCATACTCTGGCCAGCCGTAGCCACAGGAAGTGCAGGGTGGCACGGATCGACCACGACCGACCCATCCGGTCGAGGTAGTTCCAGGTCAGCACGAACCCACTGAGAATGAAGAACAGGTCGACCCCCTGCGCGCCGCAGTTGAGCACCGGCGCGAGGGCGTCCCGGAATCCAGGCGACGCATCGCTCAGCAACGGCCGGAAATGGAACAGCACCACCCACACTGCGGCGACGATGCGAAGCCCGGTCAGGGCCTTGATTTCGCCCTTGAGCTCTGGAGCGCGCACGACGTTCTTTCCGTCTGGACTCGGCTGATTCGGCTGTCTTCTAGTTCGGCCATCGCAGCCTAACAGCGCTATGGACGCGATGGCGTGACCGGATTTGGTGTGGCCGGCCACAGGTAAGCCATAGAACCGCCATCTCGATTGCCGCGCGCCGGTCGCTTTGCCGGTTGATCAAACACAAACTGCCGTCACCGACGTTGCGGATCTCGGTAAGCGCCCCGAAAGGCGCTTCTTAGCAAAGAGTTAGAGCCGGCTTTCGCTCTCCTTAAATTTTGCGGGTTTGGTTAGAGACACGTTTGGCCGGCATTGCGTCGGCACCCGCACGGCGACCGAAGCAACGGCCACAAAGCAAGCAAGGGGCCACGGAGAACGGGGGATACGAATGACCATCGCGATCGGCACGGCGGCTTCAAAATCGGGTTCGAATGTCATGGCGCGACAGGGAAACTCCACCGTTGACTGCAGTGGGGCTCAGATTCGGGCTTACCTTCATCACCTGGCAACGGTGGTAACCGTCCGCGGCGAGATCGATGCGGTCAATGTCAATCAGATCAGCGCGTACATCCGGCGCTTCACCCTCGGGACAAATCCTGTGGTGGTCGACATGAGCGAGCTGAGTCACTTTAGTGCGGCAGGTATCTCGCTCTTGTGCATCCTCGACGAGGACTGCCGAGCCGCTGGGGTGGAGTGGAAATTGGTCACGAGCCCGGCGGTCACCGAGCAGCTGGCCCTGGGCGCTGACACGCAACAGGCCCAGGACGGGAACGGGGCGATGTTTCCGACTACGCGCTCGGTACACGAGGCGCTCCGCAACCTGGCCGACGCCATCGCCCGCCGCCGTCAGCTGGTGCTGCCGCTCATCAAGAAGGCGAACTAGCGCTGGCTAGGGTCGTCCGCGGGTGCCGGGCTGCGCCGGGCACGCCGCAGCCTGGCCGTCCCCACCACCGCCAACACCCCCGCGATTGTCGCCAGCAGCAAGGTCAGCATCAGCAGCTGCGGGTGATAGACCACCGACACGGTCAGCGGCTGACCGTCGGCGACGGGCGCGACGGCCACGGCGGAACGGGTCTGCGACCAGCTCAGGGCCCCGCCCATCAACGCGGCACAGGCCACGAACAGTTCCACCCCGGCCCGGTAGCGGTCGATCACCGTGCCGACCCGCTGTCGCTATCACCGTCGACGTCGGAATCCACCGGCCCGACCCGCTCCTGAACCAGCGGAGTCAGCGCCGCCCGCAGCTGTCGGTGACGGCGCGCCCAGGCCTGGGCGGTACGGCCTCCGGTCAGCTTCAGCCCGATCCCCACCCGGCCCCGCGGTACCCCGACCAGCTCGCCGAGGGTCCGCGCCGACTGCCACTTTTCCGGCACTTCCGCGCGTTTGTCCGCCTCGGGATAGATCCTGACGATCTCGGCCACCAGGATGGTCTCGGTGCCTTGGCGCAGGGCGTCATTCGTCAGCTCGACCGACGTGTGAATGCGTCCCGCCTTCACCTGCAATGCCACAAACGCCGACACCATCACCAGGAAGATCGCCGGAGTTATCAACCCAACCCCGGCGCCGCTGGATATCTCGATGAGGATCATCGACACCGCCGCGAGCGGACCGGTCAGCACCCAATACCAGCTGGCACCGGGCTCGTAGAACAAGGGCTCGGGCGGGATATCCCCCGCTGATGTCATGTTCAGCCCCATCTCGTGATTGTTGCCCGGGCCCGTCAAGTTAGCCACCGTGCGGCCTGGTCGGCCCAATAGGTGAGCACGATGGCGGCCCCGGCACGCCGGATGCTGGTCAACGACTCGAGCACCGCGGCACGCTCATCGATCCAGTTGTTGGCCGCCGCCGCGCGAATCATCGCGTACTCCCCCGAGACCTGATAGGCGGCCACCGGCACCCGCGAGAGATCCGCCGCAGCCGCGACCACATCGAGGTAACCCAGTGCGGGTTTTACCATCACGATGTCGGCGCCTTCATCGAGATCGAGCTCGATCTCGCGCAACGCCTCGGCGACGTTGCCCGGCTCCTGCTGGTAGGTACGCCGGTCCCCGGACAGGCTGGAACTCACCGCCTCGCGGAACGGGCCGTAGAACGCCGAGGCAAACTTCGCGGCGTAAGCCAGGATCACCACGTCGGTGTATCCGGCAGCGTCCAGGCCGTCCCGGATCGCACCCACCTGGCCATCCATCATCCCGCTGGGGCCTACCACGTGGGCGCCGGATTCAGCTTGCGCCACAGCCAGTTCCACGTATCGGGCCACGGTGGCGTCGTTGTCGACGCGGCCCCGGTCGTCGAGGACGCCGCAGTGCCCGTGATCGGTGAACTCGTCCAGGCAGGTGTCGACCATCAGCACCGTGGCTTCACCGAGGTCCTTCGCGAGATCGCGCAGGGCAACGTTGAGGACGCCGTCGCGGTCCGTGCCGGCCGAACCGATGCCGTCCTTGTCTTGGTCGCGCGGCACGCCGAACAGCATGAGTCCGCCCACACCGGCGGCCACCGCCGCCGCAGCGGCGCTGCGTAGGGAATCACGGGTGTGCTGCACTACGCCGGGCATGGATGCGATCGGCCGCGGCTCGTCAATACCGTCGGCAACAAACATCGGCAGCACTAAATGCCTTGGCTCCAAGGATGTTTGGGCCGCCAAACGACGCATCGCGGCGGTCGAGCGGAGCCGGCGCGGTCGCTGCCGCGGGTAGCCATGAACACTCATGACCGGCGACCCGCAGCGCCCGGCTCCGCCGCGCTCGCGATCGCCACTAGATAAGTCGAGTGGCGACCCGCAGCGCCCGGCTCCGCCGCGCTCGCGATCGCCACTAGATAAGTCGAGTGGCGACCCGCAGCGCCCGGCTCCGCCGCGCTCGCGATCGCCACTAGCGCCTGCGGCTCTTCTTGCGCGGCGGGGGCAGCGCGCCCTCAGCACGCAATCGGGCGGCATGTTCGGCCAGCGCATCGACCAGCGGGCCGATGGCGGCGGTGTCCGGCTGCACATCGACCCGCAAGCCGAACTCGGCGGCCGTCTCGGCTGTCTTCGGACCGATACAAGCGATGATCGTCCGCGCGTGCGGCTTGCCGGCAATGCCAACCAGGTTCCGCACCGTCGAGCTGGAGGTGAAGCACACCGCGTCGAACCCGCCCGTCTTGATCATTTCGCGGGTGGTCGCCGGTGGCGGGGCGGCCCGAACGGTCCGGTAGGCGGTGACGTCCTCGATCTCCCAGCCACGCTCGCGCAGTCCCTCTGCCAGCGTTTCGGTGGCGATGTCCGCGCGCGGCAGCAAAACCCGGTTAACCGGGTCGAAGACGCTGTCGTAGGGCGGGAAGTCGTCCAGCAAGCCGATCGAGGACTGTTCCCCCGACGGCACCAACTCGGGGCTGATCCCGAACGCGCGAACCCGGTCGGCGGTCGACTCGCCGACACAAGCGATCTTCACCCCGGAGAACGCGCGGGCATCGAGACCGAATTCGCCGAACTTCTCCCACACCGCACGCACCGCGTTGGTGGAGGTAAACACGACCCACTGGAATCGGCCATCGACCAGGCCCTTCACGGCGCGCTCCATTTGCGCGGGGCTGCGCGGCGGCTCGACGGCGATGGTCGGCACCTCGACCGGCAGCGCACCGTATGAGGTGAGCCGCTCGCTCATCTCGCCAGCCTGATCCTTGGTGCGCGGGACCAATACGGTCCAGCCGTACAGGGCGCGGCTCTCCCACCAGTTCAGCTTCGCCCGGCTGGTCACGGTCTTGCCGATGGTCACTATCAGCGGCCCGGTCAACGGGCCCACCGGGTCGGTGGCGCCCAGCACGGCCGGGTCGGTCAGTCCCTGCAGCGTGGTTTCGACCGAACGCTGCTGGCAGGTGGTCCCGTGCGCGGTCACCACGCAGGGAGTGGAGTCGGCCAGATGGTGTTCGATCAGGGCGCGGGCCGATTCGGCCAGATGCGATCCGGTGTCCTGCAGGATCAGCGGTCCCGGTGCGGCGGCAAGTGCCTCCCAGTCGGTGTCCTTGGGGTCGATGCGCACGTCGGCAACGGTGTACGACGTGCCCAGCGGCAACCCCGCATAGGTCGGGACCGCGCTGCTGGCGGCCAGGCCGGGCACGATTTCGATGTGCAGATGGGTGCGGGCGACGGTGTTCACCTCGGCGATGACCGCGTCCACCGTGAACGGATCGCCCGCGACCAGCCGCACCACGTCGACACCCGAACGAGCCTCGGCGGTCAGCATCTTGGCGACATCGGCGGGATCGCCCAGCGCCGGGCGGATGTCGGGACCGCCGGACACTACCGCGGGTGCGGCCTGGCCGCGCTCCTTGTCGGGGGCGTCCTGCGCCGTGTCGGCGTTCCCGGCAACCGGATCGGCGGGCGCCGGGCCGGACATGGGCGGCAGGTCCTTGCCGATCAGCGCTAACACCGGCTCCCCTACGTCGGGATCGGTGAATACCAGCGCGGCGTTTGCCAGCACCGTAGCGGCCCGTGCGGTAAGCAAACCGGGATCGCCCGGACCCGAACCCACGAAAGTGATCCGGCCCGGTCTCGGCTTACGCCCTCGCGTCATGATTGTCACTCCCAGTCACTTCTTCGTGCGGGCTATTGCCGCGCTCCCCACATCAGTTCCCGGGCGCCCAGCTCGAACAGCTCCGCGGCGACCGAGAGCCCCAGCTCCCGGGCCCGACCGGAAGTGCCGATACCGGACGCGCGGATCACGTCTGATCCGTCCAGCGCCGCTACACAGCCGCGCAGCGACAGCTCCTCGAAGACGCGGCCGTCCTCATCGATGGACTCGACCACTTCCGCGATCGCACCCACCGGTGCGGAGCAACCCGCCTCCAGTTCGGCAAGCAGGGCTCGCTCGGCGGTGACCGCCGCTCGCGTGTCGGCGTCATCCAACTCCGCCAGCACTGCCGCCAACCGGCTGTCGCCGGCGCGGCATTCAACCGCGAGCGCGCCTTGCGCCGGTGCGGGCAACATCTGCACCGGCTCCAACGTCTCGGTCACATCATCGAGGCGGCCTAGCCGGGCCAGGCCGGCCCGAGCCACCACGATGGCGTCAAGATCACCGCTACTTACCTTGTTCAACCTGGTATCTAGGTTGCCTCGTAGGGGGCGAATTTCCAAACCGAGACCCAATGCCCTAAGCTGTGCGGCCCGCCGCGGCGAGGATGTGCCCACCAACGAGCCCACCGGCAACTCCCCCAGCGTCAGCCCGTCACGGGCAACCAGCGCGTCGCGGGGGTCATTGCGCGGCGGTATCGCCGCCACCGTGAACCTCGGGTCGTGGGCGGTTGGCAAATCCTTGTGTGAATGCACCGCAGCATCAACACGGCCGTCCTCGATCGCCTCCCGCAACGCGGTGGTAAAGACGCCCACCCCAAGGCTGGCGATCGGCGCCATGGATCGATCGCCCGCGGTGCTGATGGTCACCAACTCCGCGCCGTGGCCACTAGCGATGAGGGCGTCTCTGACGGTTGCGGCCTGAGTGGTGGCCAGCAGGCTGCCCCGGGTGCCTATCCGGATCACGTGCGCCAATCAGCTACTCGGCGGATTGCTTTGGGCTACCCCGCGAGACACCTCTGCCGCGGCGACTTTCAGCGCCGAATCCGTTTGACACCACCGGTAATTCACCAGCAGTGGCGACGGCATCGACGGCGGTCTGGTCAAGCTCGAAAAGCTCGCGCAGCGCCTCGGCGTAGCTGTCACCGCCCGGCGCACTGGCAAGTTGCTTGATCCGCACGGTAGGCGCGTGCAACAGCTTGTCCACCACTCGCCGCACGGTGCGAGCCACCTCCTCGCGCTGGGCGTCCTGCAGGCCGGGCAGCCGGTTGTCCAGGCGCAGCAACTCCGCCTCGACCACATCAGCGGCTCGCTGGCGCAGCGCCGTCACGGTCGGAGTGACCTCGGCCATCCGCTGCCCCACCAGATAGCTGGCAACTTCGGCGGCGACGATGTGGCGGGCCGCGTCGACGTCGGCGGCCGCGGCATGCGCCGACGGTTCATGTTGCACGCTATCCACATCGGCGACCCACACACCGGGCAGTCCGGCTACCGCCGGATCGACGTCACGCGGCATGCCCAAGTCGCAGATCACCAGCGGATGGGTGACTTCGTCACGGCGGGCGGCGGCCAGCGCATGGTGCACATCGGCCAGTGAGACCACCGGACGCACCGCCCCGGTACAGCTGACCACCACGTCGACGTCGGCCAGGGCGTCAGCCAGGTGGTCCAGCGTCAGTGCCTCCGCCGGCACGCCCGACTCGCGGATCTTGCGGGCCAACCGCTGCGCCCGGGACAACGACCGGTTCAGCACGTGGACGTGTCCGATGCCGGCACGGGTCAGGTGCACCGCCGACAGCGCGCCCATCGCCCCGGCACCGATCACCGCGGCGGTCCTACCCGCCAGCGAGCCCAATTTGCGTTCGGCCATTCCCAGGGCGACCGAAACCACGGAGGCACCGGCCGCGTCGATGGCGGTTTCGGAGTGCACTCGCTTGCCGACGGACAGCGCCCGCTGCGCCAACTCGTGCAGCACCCGACCGGCGGTGCAGTTGGATTCAGCGACGGCGTAGGCGCGGCGCACCTGCCCCAGCACCTGTTGTTCGCCGATCACCGCCGAGTCCAGACCGCTGGCAACCGCGAACAGGTGCTCGACCGCTGCCTCGCTGTAGCGGACATATGCGTACCTGGTCAGGTCACCCATCGACATACCGGAGTGTTCGGAAAGCACCTGCCCGATCACCGACAGCCCGCCGTGGAACGCGTCCACCACGGCGTAGACCTCGACTCGGTTGCACGTCGACAGCACCATGGCCTCGGTCACCAGCGGCGACTGCAGCACGCGGTCAACGATCTTGATTTGATCGGATTCGTCGATGCTGAGTTGTTCCAGGACGGAAACCGGCGCGCTGCGATGCGACACCCCGAAGAGCAGGACGCTCACGGCAGCACCACCTAGCCAGCTCCCTTAATGTCCGCAGTAAGTGAACTGCTGTCTACGGTAGACGTTGATCAGGTGGCCTACCAAATATCGGCCACGTCAACGGGCAGTCAACGGCCAGCTAGATCGGCGCGCAGCCGGTCCTCGTCGACCTCCCAGTAGCTGTGCTCGCGGCCGTCCAGCAGGATCACCGGCAGACGATCGCCGAACTCGGCTCGCAGCTCCGGGTTGCCCGTCGACGCGACGGCGTCGACGTCGGTCGTGGACAGGTCGAAGCCCAACTCGGTGGCCAGTTCGGCCAACTGCGCGTGTATCCGCACGCAGACCGCGCATCCATCGCGGGTTAGCAGCTCCACCCGGGGCCGACACATGGGCACCAGTGTGGCACTGGTCAAGTCGCGCGCAGAGGTGCGGTCATGTCCGGGAGCGACTTGCGGTTCTAGGGCCGACTCGTCACTGACGACTTCTGATCGGGCGGCAGCAACAGGGCGCGAACTAGGCGACGGGGACCGGAGGGCCGCAGCATCTGGCTTGCCGGGCGCGGGCGCACTCGTTGTGGCCACCAGAACCACCGTCCGAGGAGCGCGGCGATGGACGGTGTCATAAACGCGCGCACGATGAGCGTGTCGAACAACAAGCCCAGGCCGATGGTGGTGCCGATCTGACCGATGATCCGCAGATCGCTGAACACAAACAGGGACATGGTCACGGCGAACACCATGCCGGCGGCGGTCACGACGCCGCCGGTGCCGGCCATCGCACGGATGATGCCGGTATTCAAACCTGCCCCGATTTCCTCTTTGAGCCGGGAGATCAGCAACAGGTTGTAATCCGATCCCACGGCCAGGAGCAGGATTACCGACATCGCCAACACCATCCAGTACAACTCGATGCCCAGGATGTCCTGCCAGACCAGCACGGAAAGGCCGAAAGAGGCGCCCATGGACAGCAGCACGGTTCCCACGATGACCATGGCGGCAACCACACTTCGAGTGATGATCATCATGATGATCAAAATCAAACTGATCGCGGCCACTCCGGCGATCAGCAGATCGTATGTGGCACCTTCCTGAATGTCCTTGAACGTGGCGGCGGTGCCACCCAGCAGGATGGCGGCGCCCTGCAACGGAGTTCCCTTTATGGCCTCCCTCGCCTCCCGCTTGATCGGGTCAACACGAGAGATGCCCTCGGGCGTTGCGGGGTCCCCCTCAAGGGCAATGATAAAGCGGGCCGCCTTGCCGTCCGGAGACAAGAACATCTTCAGGCCCCGCTTGAAATCCGGATTTTCAAAAGCCGACTGCGGCAGATAGAACGAGTCATCAATCTGGGCGGCATCAAAGACCCGGCCCATTGCGCCGGGATCCTTGCTATTCATGTCCTGTTGTTTATAGAACGACAGCAGCACGCCATGCCAGACAAGCATCATGTCTCGCATTGTCGTCATCGCGGATATCATCGGTGGCATCTGCGCGCGCATCTGCGGCAAAAGCGTAACGAGAATATCCATATCCTTGACCAGGTGCTCGAGCTTTTCGCTCAGCTGGTCCACACTGTCAAACATGTCGAATATTGATCTTATCGACCAGCATAGCGGAACATCGTAGCAATGCTTCTCCCAGTAGAAATAGCTGCGAATCGGGCGGAAGAAATCCTCGAAGTCAGCGAGGTGGTCCCGTAAGGTGTCGGTGATATTCGACATGTCGTGCGTTAGGTGATCCATGTCGACAGTATTATCAATAACCTCACCCATGAGTCGATACATGTTATGCATCGTAGCAATGGATATATTCATTGCGTCGACCTGGATCAACATGTCGTCGATTCGGTCTTTCATAAATTGCATCTGCTCGTTACTATTCACGCCTTGCATGCTGATTATGAATGGAATCGAAGTGTGCTTGATGGATGTTCCCAGGGGCCGGGTTATCGATTTGACCTGTTCAATACCGGGACTGTGGTAGATATTCTTGGCGACCTTGTCTAAGACCAGCATGTCCACCGGATTACGCATATCGTGATCGCTTTCGATCAACAGCACCTCGGGGTTCAGCCGGGCCCGCGAAAAGTGTCGACCCGCCGCCGCGTCCCCCACATTGGACGGCATGCTGGCGGGCATGAATTTGCGCAGATCGTATGTTGTCTTGTAGCTAGGCAAGGCCAGCAAGCCAACAGAGGCGACCGCGCAGGTCGCCGCGAGCACCGGCCCGGGCCAACGAACGATCGCCGTTCCCACTCGGCGCCATCGCCGTGTCCTGATTGGTCGCTTGGGGTCCAGGAGCTTGAAGAAGCTGCCGACGGTCAGCACCGCCGGGCCGAGTGTGAGCGCGGCGAAGACGGCGACGAGCATGCCTATCGCGGCCGGCGCGGCGAGCGTTTCAAAATACGGAAGTCGAGCAAAGCTCAGGCAGTACAGGGCGCCGGCGATGGTCAAGCCCGAACCCAGGATCACGTGGGCGGTCCCGTGAAACATCGTGTAGAAGGCGGTTTCGCGATCCTGGCCGGCGTAGCGCGCTTCGTGGTAGCGACCGAGCATGAAGATTGCGTAGTCCGTGCTGGCCGCGATGGCCAACAACACCAGCAGGTTGGTCGCGAATGTCGAAAGACTGAAAATGTTGTGATAGGACAGGAAGGCGACGATTCCCCGGATTGCGCCCAGGTCGATTCCGACCATGACCAGAACAAGAACCGCGGTCACTACCGACCGGTAGATGAACAGCAACATCGCCGCGATCACCAAGCTGGTAATCGCGGTGACCCTCGCGATGCTTTTATCACCGGCCTCGGACTGATCGGCGTTGAGCGCCGACGGACCGGTGACGTAGGCCTTGACCCCGCGTGGTGGCGGCGTGGTGTCCACGATATGGCGCACCGCGTCGACCGAGTTGTTGGCCGCGGTTTCGTTGTTGCCGACCAGATACACCACGACATAGGCGGCTTTGTCATCCGCACTCTGCGATCCCGCCGCGGTCAGCGGATCGCCCCAGAAGTCCTGGATGTGCTCGACATGTCGGGTATCAGCCGAAAGCTTTTGCATCAGCTGGCTATAGAATCGGTGCGCGTCTTCACCGAGGGGCTTGTCGCCTTCCAACACAATCGTCACCGCGGTATCGGAATCAAACTCGCCGAATACCTGACCAACGCGCTTTATCGCCTGAATCGACGGGGCGTCGCTGGGGCTCATCGATACCGAATGCGCTTTTGCGACCACTTCCAGTTGCGGCACGGCGAGATTGACGACGGCGGTGAGCCCCAGCCAGAACAGCACGATCAGCACCGCAAACCGGTGGATCATCCGCGGCAGAAAAGGCCGCTGCGCAGTTGATGGGGCCTGCTTTTCGCTCATGCGGAACTCACCTGGCAGAAGGTTAATGCTCTCGGTCCGGTAATGGACCTCTCGTCCTTGACCACGCCGTTCACGATGATCCGGCAGCTGAGCACGTCGCTGCTACTTTGCGCCATTAGGTTGACGCTGACCGCGGGCAGCGTCGTCGTGACCGTGACGGACCACGGCAGGGGCACGCTCTCCAGTCGCTGCACCCGGGCATCAGGATCCAGGTAGGAGATTTTTGCGGTCTTGGCGGGGCCAAAGACTTCATAGGTCACCCGCTTGGGGTTGAACTGCGGGACATCGAGATCGGGCTTGACCATCACCGTGGGTTGCTGATGAACACCGAAGATGCGGTGCAGCCGATAGATTCCGAGCCCCCCGACGACGGCCACGACCACAACGGCCAGCAGCAACCACACGCGCCTCACCACGCCGCTAACCGGAATCATCCTCACCCTCGTGTTACGCCACCGAGCACAAGATTCCCGCTCGATCGAGTGCTCCGGCACGGCTCGACCCGTTTACAAGGTTGCGCTGAGAGCCTCTATCGCGCGGACCTATACCACCTCCCGAAATTGTCGCGTTAGCTAGCGTAGCGCTACCACCGACGGGCTGAAGCGTTTCGGATTTCACGTATACCTCGCTACCTGTGCCCATGGGCCGCTGGCCGGTTGGCCTCGAACCGGTCCCGGTCAAGCGTTTGCACCGAAAGCCGCTGCGGCCTTGAAGATTTCGACGCTTTGCGTCGAACTCCCGGTTGGCTCAGCTCGCGCCCGGTCTGTCGGCACCCCGAGACCGCACACACCGCTGCCCACTTGGAGCGCAACCATCGCACCAAACCCCGGAGGTTCGCGTGTTCAAGCCGCGCCAACCGGGTAAACCTCCCCGGCGCATTTGCCCGGATAGTGTTGATACCGGCCGCACCGGCCGCGATTAGGAGTTTGTGATGGTTTCCTCCGACCCGGGTGGGGCAGACCAGGCCGGTCACGTCGACCTGACATCGCTGGCCGACCCGCTGCCACCCAATGCCAGCGCCACCCGAGCGCTTGCGGACATGGGGGCCCACGTCGCCGCCGACAGTGGTCCGCAACCGCCGATCGACCTGACCGCAGCCGCCTTTTTCGACGTGGACAACACCTTGGTACAGGGCTCGTCGGCGGTGCACTTCGGCCGCGGGCTGGCCGCTCGCCACTACTTCACCTACCGCGACGTCCTCGGATTCCTCTACGCCCAGGCCAAGTTCCAGGTACTCGGCAAGGAGAACAGCGACGACGTGGCCGCCGGCCGACGCAAAGCGCTCGCGTTCATCGAGGGCCGCTCGGTCGCAGAGCTGGTGGCCCTGGGCGAGGAGATCTACGACGAAATCATCGCCGACAAGATCTGGGCCGGCACCCGTGAGCTCACCCAGATGCACCTCGACGCCGGCCAGCAGGTGTGGCTGATCACCGCCACGCCCTACGAGCTCGCGGCCACCATCGCACACCGGCTCGGCCTGACCGGGGCGCTGGGCACCGTCGCCGAGTCGGTCGACGGGGTATTCACCGGGCGACTGGTCGGCGAGATCCTGCACGGCACCGGCAAAGCTCATGCGGTGCGTTCGCTGGCGATCCGGGAGGGACTCAACCTCAAGCGCTGCACCGCCTACTCCGATAGCTACAACGACGTCCCCATGCTGTCGCTGGTGGGTACCGCGGTCGCCATCAACCCCGACGCCCGGCTGCGCAGCCTGGCCCGCGAACGGGGATGGGAGATCCGTGACTTCCGAATCGCTCGTAAGGCCGCCCGGATCGGGGTTCCGTCGGCGCTGGCGCTGGGCGCCGCCGGTGGCGCACTGGCGGCTCTGGCATCCAGACGCCAATCACGCTGATAAGCTGCGCCGCTGAGCAACTATTCGAGCGGAGAGCGGCAGCCCCATGACAGTTCCCGAAGAAGCCCAGACACTGATCGGTAAGCATTACCGGGCGCCGGACTACTTCGTGGTCGGACGCGAGAAGATCCGTGAGTTCGCGGTCTCGATCAAAGACGACCACCCGATGCACGACAGCGAGGCTGACGCCGCCGCCGCCGGGTACCCCGCGCTGGTGGCCCCGCTGACCTTCCTGGCGATCGCCGGGCGGCGCGTGCAGCTGGAAATCTTCACCAAGTTCAACATCCCGATCAACATCGCGCGAGTCTTCCACCGCGACCAGAAGTTCCGTTTCCACCGGCCGATCCTGGCGGGCGACAAGCTGTACTTCGACACCTATCTCGACTCCGTCATCCAGTCTCACGGCACCGTGCTCGCCGAGATCCGGAGCGAAGTTACCGACGCCGAAGGAAAGCCGGTAGTCACCAGCATCGTCACCATGTTGGGTGAAGCGGCCCACCACGAGGCGGACGCCGACGCGACCGTGGCGGCCATTGCATCGATCTGACCCCGGAAGTAGGGTCTGCCTAATGACGCAACGGGGTGTGAAACTTCCCGAACAGCTCTCTCCGCCTGTGGAAGCCGTTCAATCGCATTACGACCGTTCGAATGAGTTCTTCAAGCTGTTTCTCGATCCATCGATGACCTATAGCTGTGCGTACTTCGAGCGTGGCGACATGACGCTGGAACAGGCCCAGCGCGCCAAGCGTGACCTCGCGCTGGGCAAGTTGGGGCTCGAGCCCGGCATGACACTGCTCGACATCGGCTGCGGCTGGGGCTCGACCATGAGGCACGCGATCGAGAAGTACGACGTCAACGTGATCGGCCTGACGCTGAGCGAGAATCAGCTGGCGCACGACAAGCAAAAGTTCGCCGAGATGGACAGCCCCCGGAAGAAAGAGGTACGACTGCAGGGCTGGGAGCAGTTCGACGAACCGGTGGACCGGATCGTATCGCTCGGCGCCTTCGAGCACTTCGCCGACGGCGCGGGCGACGCGGGATACGAACGCTACGCCCGCTTCTTCAAGATGTGCTACGACGTGCTGCCGGACGACGGCGTCATGCTGCTCCACACGATCGTGGTGCCCAGCGCCGAGGAGGCCAAGGCGCGCAATCTGCCGATCACGATGAGCCTGCTGCGCTTCATCAAGTTCATCTTGACCGAGATTTTCCCCGGCGGAAAGTTGCCCCTGATCTCGTTGGTCGACGAATACTCGACCCAGGCTGGTTTCAAGATTGCCCGCCACCATCAGATCGGGTCGCACTACGTGCCCACCTTGAACGCCTGGGCCGCGGCCCTGGAAGCGAACAAAGACAAGGCCATTGAGCTGCAGGGGCAAGAAGTCTACGACATCTACATGCACTACCTGACCGGCTGTTCGGACCTGTTCCGCGACGGCTACACCGACGTTTGCCAGTTCACCATGGTCAAGTAGCGGATTCCCGCTAGCCGAAAAAGATGTTGCGACGACCGGCGAGCAGTCGGTACAGGGTCTGCTGGATCGTCTCCCGCACCTGGTCGGTCAACTCGAACGTAACCATCGGGTCGTCCGCGTCGGCGGCCGCGTAGTCGGCGGTGTGGATAGGCTCACCAAAGGCGATGCGCCACTTCGACGGCAGCGGCACCAACCCGGCGGGACCGGCCAACGGGAACAACGGCGTGATCGGGAAGTACGGCAGGCCAAACAACCGAGCCAGCAGCTTGACATCGGTCAGCATCGGGTAGATCTCTTCGGAGCCGATGATCGAACACGGCACGATCGGCGCCTTGGTGCGCAGCGCCGCCGATACGAAGCCGCCGCGGCCAAACCGCTGGAGCCGGTAGCGGTCCTCGAAGCGCTTACCCAGGCCCTTGTACCCCTCCGGGAACACCGCGGTGAGTTCGCCGGAGGCGAGCAATCGGTGTGCGTCCGCCGTACACGCCATGGTGTGCCCAGCCTTACGGGCAGCCTCACCGATCACGGGCAGGTCGAACACCATGTCGGCAGCAAGCAGCCGCAGATCCCGATTCGCCGGGTGCTCGTCGTGCACGGCCACCGACAGCATCAACCCGTCAAACGGCAACACGCCTGCGTGATTGGCCACCACCAGCGCCGCACCATCGCTCGGAATGTTTTCGACACCGCTGACTTCGACCCGGAACCATGACTTGAAGAAGAACCTCAGCAAAGGCCGGACGATCGCGTTATTGAAGTGCGGGTCGAACCCGTAGTCGTCGACGTTGTAGTCACCGGTCAGTCGTTGCCGAAGAAATCCGGCAACCGCGGCGACGCGTTGCGCAAGATCGGTTAGCGGGACCTCGGCCGTCGGCGTCGCACCCGCGGCGCGCCGGTGCTCATCGATTTCCCGGACCACGGCCGCGATCTGCTCGGCCGACGCCCGGTCATTCGGATCGGACAGCAACGAAGGATGCTGACGGGATGTCTCTGCACGTTGACCGGCACGCCGTCGCGCTGCCACTCGACCCCGATTTGCATGCAGTGGAATGACATTCGCTCTGGTTTCACCCGCCACGATATCTACCTGACCCCACCCCATGGAATTGGATTTCGGCTACCCCACCGCTGCGCCAAAGCTACCGCGCGACCCTCCCAGGAGCGTACCCGATGTGGGTCAATAATGGGAGTCAAGCCGCGGCCGCGAAGGTAGTCGTCGAATGCCCCGGCGGTCGTCCACTTGGGCTGGTAGCCCAGTTCGACGCTCATTCTGGTGGTGTCCATAACCCGGCCGTAGCACAGATAGGCGAATTGCTCCCGACTGATCTCGGTGTAGTGATTCGCCCGCCTCAGCGAATCGAGAGCCCATACCCCAAACCATGGCACCGGTATCGGAATTCGACCGGCTCGCCGGATCGCCTGCGACAGCATGAGGATGCCGTCGGCTCCGATGTTGAACGTGCCGGCCTTGCCGGCGATCGCCGCGCGCTCCAGCGCGCCCAGCGCATCCTGCTCGTGCAACAGCTGCAGTCGCGCATCGCGACCGAACATCGTCGGCACCAACGGCCCAGCAAAATAACGCGACAGCGTGCTATCCATCGCCGGACCGATCAGGTTGGCCAACCGCAGAATGGTCACCGCGATATCGGGCCGGCGCCGGGCCAGCCCACGCACGTAGGCCTCAATATCGAGGCAGTCCTTCGCGAAGCCCTCGCGGAAGGGGCGACGGCTACTGCAGTCCTCGGTGAATACCACCGGATCGTGTGGACTCGACCCGTACACCTCGGAGGTCGACTTCAACACGACGCGGCGGACCGAGGGCGCCTTTTGGCAGGCAGCGAACAGTTGCATCGCACCCATCACGTTGAGTTCCTTCAGGGCCGCGCTGCCGCCGGACCGGGGCGCAAGCGACGCCGCCGCAGCATGCACCACCGTGTCGACCTCGCCGTTGCGAATCACCTTGGCGATGAACGGATTTCGGATATCAGCGCGAACAAACTCGGCCCGACCCATCCGGCGCAGCATGTCCTTGCTGGGCGCGATCGCGTCCACCGCGATGACCCGATTGATCAGCGGGTTCTGGGCGAGGCGTGCGGTCAGGTAGCCGCCCAGAAAGCGGCAAGCACCGGTAACCAGCACGACTTTGGGGTAGTGCGCGTGGTCACTGCTGCCACCACCGACCCCTCCGGCACCACCCCGGCCGTTCGACGAGCTCACCCCGATAGCCTAGCGGCCAGGAGAAACAGCGGCGTTACGGGCGAGTGACACTGCGCGCCGGCGGGGCCTACTCGCGGTCTATTTGCCCAGTTTCCGGCGCTGCACCCGGGTTCGACGCAGCAGCTTGCGGTGCTTCTTCTTGGACATACGCTTGCGCCGCTTCTTGATTACTGAACCCATGACCCCGCTATCTTTACGGCTATCTGACCCGTGGACCGGCTGGTTAGAAATGACCCGGACACTTTACCCGGGCGATCGCACACAACACCAAACCGGCGGCACCTGACCCTGCCGGACCAGGCGCCACGTGGTCAGGTGCCCACAGGTCCGCGCCGGAATGGCGGGCTAGCGGCGCGAGAGGCTTGGTCCGGCCGACGCAGGCCTCGTGCAGCGAACCCTTCAGCTAGCCCGCGTCGAAGTACGAGGTCTCCAGCATGTCGTGGACGGCCTTGGCGTGCACCCGGAAGGACCGCCCGACCCGAACCGCCGGCAGCTCGCCGTTGTGTACCAACCGGTAAACCGTCATCTTGGAGACTCGCATCAGCGCCGCCACTTCGGCCACGGTGAGAAATTGTGTCCTGGCCTGCTGGCCCTCGACAGAACCGGTGTCCCGTGCCGATGGCCCGTTCGTAGACGTCATCGCAACCCAATCATGTCAGGCACGCGCAATCCCAGCGGCTTCCCCTCCGCTGGCACCCACACGCGCTTACAAAGAGGAGAATAGCGGGACTCGTGGGGTTACTGGTACTGGTGAGGGATAATCGGTGCAAAATTCCTGAATTATTCCGATGTAATTCTGAGCTGCTCAGAGCGGCTTTTGGCGGCCTGGACCGCCGCATCGACAGCAATCCGAAACCCGCCGCGTTCGAGTTCCCGCAGCGCAGCGGCGGTTGTCCCACCGGGCGAGGTAACCGCAGCTCGCAGCCTCGATGCGGTAAGGTCCACGCGCAGCCCCATCAGCTCCCGGTCGGCCGGTCCGCGATCTTCATCCATCCGCTCCAGCAGCATCGCCGCTGAACCGGCCATTGTCTGCGCCGCGAGATCGGTGGCTACCTGACGGCTCAAACCCACCCCGACACCGGCGTCCACCAGGGCCTCAACCAGCAGGAAGAAATAGGCCGGCCCCGAGCCGGACACCGCGGTGACCGCGTCCAACTGCGATTCGGGAACGGTCAGCACGCCGCCCACGGCGTCGAACAAGGCCGAGACCTCCTCGAGCTGTTGCGGGGTGACAAAACGTCCTTTGGCCAGCGCCGTAACCCCCGCTCCCACCAAAGCCGCCGCGTTCGGCATCGCACGCACTACCGGCGTCCCGGCCGGCAGCTTGGATTCGAAATACGCGATCGTGATGCCAGCTGCGACGGTGACGAACACCTGCTCAGCGCTGTCGTTCTCGGCCGCGGCGGCCGCGCTCGCCAGGTCCCCCATCACCGACTCGACGTCGGCGGGCTTCACCGCTACGACGACGAAGGTCGCGTTCTCCACCGCATCGGCCGCCGACGTCACCAACACCGAATAGGTGTCGGACAGGTACTTGGCGCGATCACGCATCCGTTCGGCCACCACCAAGTCCTTGACCTGCCGGCCTGCCCGCAGCAGACCCGACAACAATGCCTCACCGATGCTGCCGCCGCCGATGATCGCGATTCTTGCCATGCCCGAAAGCATCGCAGACAGCGCGGCCGATCCGTGTTACCGGGCGGGCACCATCGCCAGTTGGCGCGTCTGCACCACAATGCGGCCCAACCGGTCGACGACGATGTGGTCCTCGTCAAACCAGTCGTGCCCGATCTCCACGCAGGTGCTGAGCACTCGCAGCCAACCGTCGACGGGCAGGGCCCGAAGATAGGCGGTGAACGCAACGGTGGGCGCCCAGCCGGTGCGGTCCACGGCGAAGGTCACCGGGGCGGACAAGTCTCCGCACAGGAGCGCGAACAGCGCGTCCGGAGCAACGCCGCGTGGCCGCGCCCACAGCTGAATCTCCGGCGGCGTCCCATCGGTTGCGGGCCGCAGCGTCGACAACAGCGGCCGGACATCGCAGCCTTCGCCCAGCCGCACCATCCCGGCCAGCTGGTGGCCGGGACCGATCGGCACAACACCCTCGGGCGGTTCCGGTCTCATCAGTTCCACCACCGGGTTCGCCGACAGCAGCGGCGTGGTTGCGCCCGGGACATGATGCTCCGGCTCGCCCAGCGTGACGACCGCGTGCACCGCGGTGCGGTCGCCCTGGGTGAGCTCGACGTCGGCCACGCTGATCCGGCGACCGCGCTTGCGGATCGACGTCTCCAACCGCATCACCCCCGGATCCGGCGCCCACAGAAAGTTCGCCGAGACTGCGACCGGTTGCTGTCCGGCGGCGCCGTACGCGGTGCGGGCGGCGTTGGCGCACAGCGCCACCATCGCGCCGCCATGCACCTTGGGCCCGATGGTCCAGTGCTCGTTCAGCTCCCCGTCAAAAACTCGGCACTCGGCACCGCCCGGATCGGCGTCGACCTCGCGCAGCGCCATCGCGGTCGTAAACAACGCGTTCATGGTTCTCCCTGGAATCAACGCAGCAGGTGGGTACGGGCAAACTGCAACGATTCGGCCAGCATGGCTTCGCGCTCAGTGGCCGAACGCGCGCTTGAGGTGGACACCTCGAGCACGACGTGGCCAGCGAAGCCGCTATTGGCCAGCATCTGGCACACCTCGGCGGTCGGCTGGGTGCCGCGGCCGGGCACCAGGTGCTCATCGGCGGGAAGCCCACTGCCGTCACACAGGTGCAGGTGCACCAACCCAGAACCCATCCGCAGCGCCATATCCAGCGAGTCGGTGCCCGCGGTCGCGGTGTGCGAGAGGTCCAGCGTGTAATGCGCGTGGTTGCCGTCCAGTGGGTCGTAGGACGGCGCGAACGCCGAGATGGCCGGACCCGGGCCACCGCCCCGCTTACGCATCCGTTCCCGCGACTGGCCGGCCCCGAAAAACCGGTCCGCCCGGAAGGGAAACATGTTCTCCACGGCCACCATCACGTTGCTGCCTGCTTCCAGGGCGGCCACCTGGTCGCTGAATCCCTCCGCGTAGCGCCGCTGCCACCGGAACGGCGGATGCACGACGACCGTTTGCGCGCCCAATTGTTCGGCGGCCCGCACACTGCGGTCCAACTTGACGATCGGATTGGCGCCCCATACCCGCTGCGAGATCAGCAGGCAGGGGGCGTGCACGGACAACACCGGCACGCGGTAGCGCCGGGACAGCTTCCGCACCGCATCGATGTCCTGGCTGACCGATTCGCCCCAGACCATCAGCTCGACGCCGTCGTAGCCGAGCCGGTCGGCGTACTCGAACGCGGCCTCGGCCCGTAGCGGGTACACCGAGGCCGTCGACAAGCCGACTTTGATTGCTGGGCGCACTGTCCGTGGGTAGCCCCTAGCCCGATTGCAACAAGGCCAGCGGTCCCAGGGTAATCAGCGCCCCCACCGCAACCGCGATCAGCGTGCTGGCAATGTCTTCCGTCTTGCGGACGACCCGCACCGAAACCACCAGGCCAAGGATCACCATTACCGACAGCACCAGCGCCACGATGCTGTTCCATCGCCACAGCTGGTCGAAGGCGATGAACAGTCCGGCTCCGAACGCAACGGCCAGCATCGACTGCAGCACGATTAACGTGCCGCGCCACAGCGTCGCGACCGTGCCCAGCGCGCTGCGGGAAACCTGCGTGCCCGCAACGTCGCTCTCGACATCAAGCTGGTCGAGTTCGGTTCCGGCCGCCGCCGCAGCCTGCTCCTCGCCGCGACGTCGAGCCACCTCATCGGCTATGGACTGCCCGCCGAACAATATCCTTTCCGAAGTCTGTTCTGGGATCGGTTCTAGGGCCCCTTCCGCAGCCTGCAGGTAGGAGCGCAGGTAGGCGGAATCCGCCGTGGCTGGTTCGGCTTCGCGCACCTCGGTGTCCATGACATCCACACGGAGACCGGCGTAAGGCTCTACCGGATCGGGACTCATGTGCTCGGCACCGGACGGCTCTGCAGGTTCTCCGTCGCTGTGGGTGTGGCGCAGGGGCCGCGGGTACTCGCTAAGCTCCGGCCCGGACCCGCGTAGGGGCTGCGGAGGGGACTTGGGCCAGCGCGGCTCCGGTTCGGACCAGTACGCCCTTCTGATCGGCTCTTCGGCGAGAGGCTCAATGACAGGTGCGACTGGTTCCGCGAACGCTCTGGGGGCCGGTTCTCCAACCTGGGCTCGCCCGTTGCCGGGAGGGGACTGCTTTGGGTGCGACTCCGGGGCGGCTTCGTGATGGTCGTCACGGACGATCGGAATCTCACCTGTCAGTTCTGCAACCGTGACCGCATCACTGTCGCCGCGTCGCCGTCGGCGCCGGCGGGTGCCCGCCGGAGCGCCGATGGTTCCATTCCTAGCGAGCAACTCGGCCACCGAGATCTGCCGGTCATCGGGGCTCTCAGCCTCGGAGTGGGGTCCAGTCATGGTTTGCTGCCTCTCGATCGGTTAGCCGTGTTCCGATCAACTGCCTGACCTCCAGCATCGCGCACCGAGGTCTGCACAGACGAGGATTCGATCAAGGCGGTTCCGTCGGCTTCGGCGTCGAGTTTGCGCAAGATAAGACCTTCCCGCAGCGCCCATGGGCAGATCTGAACCGCATCTATCGACAGCACTCGCATGCTTGCCTCTGCTACCAGGGCGCCCGCCACGATCTGCGGCGCCCGCTCGGCGCTTACTCCTTCCAGTTCTGCACGGTCAACCGCCGTCATCCTAGAGATAAATGCGATGAGTTGCCGCAGCCCGTTGGCCGTCAGGGTCCTCTTCACCCGCGGACCGGCCGCCGACGGCGCCGCACCGGTGAGTCGCGCCAACGAGCGAAACGTCTTCGACGTTGCTACTGCCAGGTCGGGGCTGCCGGCTTCCAGGACGGTCACACTGGCCTCGGCCAGCTCGGCGTCCAGCCAGTCCCGTAGCATCGCCACCCGGCGCCGACCGGGCGGATCGTCGGGCAGCCACTCCCGGGTCAACCGTCCGGCGCCCAGCGGCAGCGACAATGCGATCTCGGGCTCCTCATCCACGCCGCTGGACAATTCCAGCGAGCCGCCGCCGATGTCCAGGTTGATGATGCGCCCCGCGCTCCACCCGAACCAGCGCCGAACCGCCAGAAAAGTCAGCCGCGACTCGTCGACCCCGCGCAGCACCTGCAGCTCGACGCCGGTCTCCTTGCGCACCCGGGCGAGCACGTCGTCGGAATTCTCGGCGTCTCGGACCGCGGACGTAGCAAATGCCATCAACTCGGCGCACCCGGAACTCACCGCGATCTTGGCGAACTCGTCGATTGTGGAAATCAGTTTGTCAGCACCGCGCCTGGTGATCCTGCCCGAGCTGTCGGTCGCCTCGGAAAGGCGCAGCGTGGCCTTCGTCGAACTCATCGGCGTCGGATGCCCGCCCCGGTGGGCATCCACCACCAGCAGATGGACCGTGTTGCTACCCACGTCCAGCACGCCCAATCGCACGAAATCAACCTAGTCCGGACGAGGATGCGGGCGTGTGGCGACCCGCTGCAGTCGCTCGGCACCGGGTGCCGGCCCGAGCCGGGTAACGGCGGGATCACGCGGCCGGCTTTGTGGTCTAACGTTGAAACCGTGGCAAATTCGCGCCCAAGGCCGGGGCAAGAGGTCGAATTGGATTTCGCCCGCGAGTGGGTGGAGTTCTATGACCCCGACAATCCCGAGCACCTGATCGCGGCCGACCTGACCTGGTTGCTGTCGCGCTGGACGTGCGTGTTCGGCACACCGGCCTGCCGGGGCACGGTGGCGGGCCGGCCGAACGACGGGTGTTGCTCGCACGGCGCGTTCCTGTCCGACGACGACGACCGGGCGCGGTTGGACGACGCGGTGAAGAAGCTGACCGACGACGACTGGCAGTTCCGGTCGAAGGGCCTGGGCCGCAAGGGCTACCTGGAACTCGACGAGCACGACGATCAACCCCAACTCCGCACCCGCAAACACAAGAACGCATGTATCTTCCTGAACCGGCCCGGGTTCGCCGGCGGCGCCGGCTGCGCGCTGCACAGCAAAGCCCTCAAGCTGGGCGTTCCGCCGTTGACGATGAAGCCCGATGTCTGCTGGCAGTTACCGATCCGGCGCAGCCAGGAATGGGTGACCCGCCCCGATGGCACGGAGATCCTCAAGACCACCCTCACCGAGTACGATCGCCGCGGCTGGGGCTCGGGCGGTGCCGACCTGCACTGGTACTGCACCGGCGATCCGGCCGCCCATGTCGGGACCAAACAAGTGTGGCAGAGCCTCGCCGACGAACTCACCGAACTACTCGGCGCGAAGGCCTATGGGCAGCTCGCGGCAATGTGTCAGCGCCGCAGCCGATTCGGGCTCATCGCCGTACATCCCGCGACACGGGCGGCCCAGTAGCCGGCCTGCCCTACCCAGCGCGCGCTAGGTAGGTGCGTCGCTGTTGGTGTAGGACTTGACCATGCGCAGCGCGCTGGTGTTCAGATACGCCTCGACCGTCGCTGCAGCGGCCATCGGGTCGCGCGCCAGCACCGCCTCGGTGATTGCCCGCAGGTCGGTCAGCACCGGATCGGCGTCGTCGTAGGCTCCGGTGAGCGCGTGCTCACGGCCGCCGAAGGCGTGCTCAACCCAGCGGTATAGCAACCCCAATGCGCGGTTGCGGGTGCTGTGGATGAGCACCCGGAAGTAGGCGAGATCGGCCGTCTGCCGCGCCGCGGCCGTGTCCGCCCGGTGCACCACTTCTAGCGCGGCCCGCAACGCCTCGGCATCCTCGGGCGTGCTGCGGTCGGCGGCCAGACGGCCGATCAATGGGCCCAACGCCGCGCGGATTTCCAGCAACTCGACCAGGAAGTCGGGGCCCAGCTTGCGCACCAACGCCTCGACCACCGCTGGATGGGTGAGACCCTCGGGGTCGCGGACCACGCTGCCACTGCCGTGCCGGACCTCGATCAGGCCCATCTGTTGCAGTCGCGCCAGACCCTGGCGCAGCGAGGTGCGGTTGACGCCGAACCGCTCGGCCAGGTCTCGCTCGGGCGGCAGAGTCGAGCCGGGCGGGAAGACGCCGTCGAGGATGGCGTCGGCGATCGACGTGGCGATCCGCTCGTCCACCCGTTGACGATCCGGCGGTTGAAAAACACTTGACTGGTTCATTGGCTCAACCAATATAGTGGACGGGTCGACAACTCGGCCAGAACCAGGAGCGTGTCGGCATCGACCGGAGGTCAGGCATGGACGACGAAATGCGATCGGCGGCCGTGCCGCGCTGGCGCGGTGCCCCCGGGCGCCTGGAGGTCTGGTATGCAACCTTGTCGGATCCGGTGACGCATGCCGGCCTATGGGTGCACTGCGAGACGGTGGCGCCGGTAGCGGACGGGGGCGCCGACCGATGGTCCGGCCCCGCCGCCAGCCAGGACGGCACACGCTATCCCCCGGGCACCCCGTATGCGCACGGTTGGGTGACCTGGTTTCCGCCGGACGGCCCACCGTGTACCGAACGCTTCGGTCCGCAGCCCGCCCGACCCGCGGCAGGCCCCGCTTGGTTCGACGTCGCGGGCGTACGCGTGGCACCAGAAGAGCTGGCCGGACGTGCGCGGTCACTCGCATGGGACCTGTCCTGGAAGGACCCCGCGGCGCCGCTGTGGACGTTTCCCCGCGTGGCCTGGGAGCGCGAGTTGCTGCCGGGTGCCCAAGTGGTGATCGCTCCCACCGCCGCGTTCGCCGGCTCGTTGGCCGTCGGCGCCACCGCTTACCGCATCGACGGCTGGCGCGGTGGCGTCGCCCACATCTATGGGCACGGCAACGCCAAGCGCTGGGGGTGGATCCATGCCGACCTCGGGAACGGCGACGTGCTGGAGGCGGTCACCGCGGTGTCGCACAAGCCTGGCCTGCGCAGGCTTGCGCCGTTGGCGTTCGTTCGCTTCCGCATCGATGGAAAGGACTGGCCCACAAGCCCTTTGCCTTCGTTGCGAATGCGGACAACGCTCGGCCTGCAGCACTGGCAGCTCGCGGGACGCATCGGCGGCCGCGAGGTGCTGATTCGCGTCGACCAGCCGCCGGACAGGTGCGTAAGCCTGGGATACACCGATCCCGACGCGGGCACGGCGGTGTGCACCAACACCGAGCAGGCCGAAATTCACATCGAGCTCGACGAGCGGCGTTGGTCGGTGCTAGGCACCGGGCACGCCGAGGTTGGCCTGCGCGGAACCGAGGCACCCGCCAGCAACGAAAGGATCCCGTCATGAGTTTCCTGCTCGACCCGCCGCTGTTGCTTATCGCCGGGGTGCTCCTCGAGCGCCGCCTGCCCGTGGATCGCCGCGATGTCGCCGAGGCCGCCGTCCTTGGTGTCTTCTTCGCCGGGTCGTTCGGGCTCTACCAAAACGTGCCCGGGCTCGGCCCGCTGTGGCGACCATTCCGCTCGCGGAACGGTCGCGACTTCATGTGGAACAGCGGCGTTTTCGGGGTAAAGACCGCCGAGGCCGGTTGGCCACTACACGCGGCGGCCGGGGCCATCTTCGCCACGTACCCGTTCTTCATCAAACTCGGCCGACGGCTCGGACGTCTGATATGAGCCAGCTGGGCGATCGGGCCTGCGCAGCGTTCGGCACCGCGCTGCTGCCGCAGGAACACGGTGGCCCGTCACCGGCTCAGTTCGTGGCCCGCGTCGACCGCTACGTCACCCGGCTGCCGACGACCTCCCGACTGGCGGTGCGCACCGGGCTGCTGGCGCTCGCGGCGGCCAGCTACCTCACCACCGGTCGGTCGCTGGTGCGACTGAGCCCCGACAGCCGTGCTCGGGTGCTGCGCCGGATCGCCGCGCTGAGCCCGGACGTCGGTGCGGCCATGGAAGGGCTGAAGGCCATCGCGCTGCTAGCCAACGGCGCCGACGAGTACGCCGCGGAATTGCTCGCCCGCGCTCGGGAACACGACGCGGCCCGTCCCGATGCGGAATTGAACGTCACCCCATCGGCGGAGAGCGGTTCCGTCGTCACCACCGATGTGGTGATCGTTGGCTCCGGCGCCGGTGGGGCAATGGTGGCTCGCACCCTAGCCCGGGCCGGTTTTGGCCCCGTCGTGCTCGAGGAAGGGCGGCGCTGGACGGTCGAGGAGTTCCGCACCACGCACCCGATCGATCGGTATGCCGGCTTGTATCGCGGTGCCGGGGCCACCATCGCGCTGGGACGTCCACCGGTCGTGTTACCGATCGGCCGGGCGGTGGGTGGCACCACCGTCGTGAACTCCGGCACCTGCTTCCGGCCGCCGCTCGCCGTGCAGCGGCGCTGGCGCGACGAATTCGGCCTCGGCATGGCCGACCCGGACCGGCTGGCCGGCCGATTCGACGACGTGGAGCACACGCTGCGGGTAGCGCCCGTACCAGTGGAGATCATGGGCCGCAACGGGCGCCTGCTGCTCGACGCCGCCAAGGCACTGGACTGGCGGGCTGCGCCCATTCCACGCAACGCGCCGGATTGTGACGGCTGTTGCCAATGCGCGATCGGCTGCCCCAACAACGCCAAGTTCGGCGTGCACCTCAACGCGCTGCCCCAGGCCTGTGCGGCCGGCGCGCGGATCCTCTGCCAGGCGCGCGTCGAACGGGTGCTGCACCAGGACGGACGCGCCCGTGGCGTGCGAGCCCGCCGGCCCGACGGCACCACGCTCGACGTGTTGGCCGACACCGTGGTGGTCGCCGCCGGTGCGACCGAGACGCCGGGGCTGTTGCGGCGCAGCGGCCTCGGTGGCCACCCGCGGCTGGGCCGCAACCTCGCGCTGCATCCGGCGACGATGCTTGCCGGCCGCTTCGACGACGACATCCTGGCATGGCGTGGGGTACTGCAGAGCGCGGCTGCCCACGAGTTTCACGAATCGGATGGGGTGCTGATCGAAGCGACCTCCACACCACCCGGAATGGGGTCGATGGTCTTTCCCGGCTATGGGCCCGAACTGCTCAGCTGGCTCGACCGGGCAGGTCGAGTCGCGACGTTTGGTGCGATGGTCGCCGATCGCGGTGTCGGCTCGGTGCTGACGGTGCGCGGCGAGACGCTGGTGCGTTACCACATCGCCCCGCCCGACGGCGCCAAGCTACGGGTCGCGATCCAGGCCATTGGCCGGCTGCTCTTCGCCGCCGGCGCGGTGGAGGTGCTCACCGGTCTGCCCGGTGTAGGCGCGGTGACGTCACTGCCCACACTGCAGGACGTGCTGCAGCGCACCAGCTTGAGGAGTATGCACCTGGCCGCATTTCACCCGACGGGCACCGCCGCCGCCGGAGCCGACGACCAGCTCTGTCCGGTCGACGAGACCGGCCGGCTGCGCGGTATCAACGGTGTCTGGGTTGCCGATGCCTCGATCCTGCCCAGCTGCCCGGAGGTGAACCCGCAGCTGTCCATCATGGCGTTGGCGCTATCCGTCGCGGACGAGATCGCTGCCACTCGCCGAGACTGAAGCTACGCACATCCGCGTCGGGGCGTGTCGTGTGCGTGGTGTAACTGTCGCGGACCCAGGCCGAGCGCGCTTAGCCCTCCAGCTTGTAGCCCAACCCCCGCACCGTCACCAAATGCACCGGGTTGGCCGGGTCGGCTTCGATCTTGGACCGCAGGCGCTTGACGTGGACATCGAGGGTTTTGGTATCGCCAACGTAGTCGGCACCCCAGACCCGATCGATCAGTTGCCCGCGAGTCAACACCCTCCCGCTGTTACGCATCAGGTATTCCAACAGGTCGAACTCCTTGAGCGGCAGCGTGATCGCATCGCCGTTCACCGAGACGACATGCCGCTCCACGTCCATCCGGACCGGCCCGGACTCCAGTACGCCGTCACTAATTTCGGAGTCGTCGTCGCCACCACGGCGAAGCACCGCACGGATCCGGGCGATCAACTCGCGCGCCGAATAGGGCTTGGTCACGTAGTCGTCGGCACCCAGCTCCAACCCGACCACCTTGTCGATCTCGCTGTCCCGGGCGGTCACCATGATCACCGGAACGCTGGACCGAGCCCGCAACTGTTTGCACACGTCGGTGCCCGACATCCCCGGCAGCATCAGATCGAGCAGCACGATGTCAGCGCCGGCCCGATCGAACTCGGCGAGCGCCGCCGGACCATCGGCCACCACGGTGGCCTCAAAGCCCTCCTTGCGCAGGAGAAACGCCAGCGGATCCGCCAGCGACTCCTCGTCCTCCACGATCAGCACACTTGTCATGGGCGCCACTCCTTACCATCGCTTCGCTCTGCATCGTCGCCAACGTGAGTCATCGACTTAGCTCTTCCTCTCGTTGTGACCTGTTTGACCGCAGTTCGCGCCCTCGCGACTGCTCGAGTCGCTCGTTGGCTTCCTGATGCGCCAGGACCAACGCCGGAATAGACAAGGTGAACGTCGATCCCGTTCCCGGCTTGCTCCACACGCGGATGGTGCCGTTGTGATTGGCCGCGACGTGTTTGACGATCGCCAGCCCGAGCCCGCTACCGCCGGTGGCGCGCGAACGCGCCTTGTCTCCCCGGAAGAACCGCTCGAAGACCCGTTCCTGGTCCTCCAGCGCGATCCCGATGCCACGGTCGGTAACGGCAATCTCGATGTTGGGACCGCGACGGCGACGGCTTATCGACACCAGCGACCCGCGCGGCGAATATGCGATCGCATTGGACACCAGGTTGGCCAGGGCGGTAACCAACAGGGTTTGATCGCCCAGCACCCGCAGGTTGCTCGGCGCGTCGGTACGGACGTCGATGTCGGCGTTGTCGGCGGCCACCTTGTGGCGTGAAATCGCCTCGGAAACAATCGTATCCACGTCGACGTCGGTCACGTTGGGTAGCCGCTCAGCACCTTGCAGCCGGGACAATTCGATCAACTCGGCGACCATGTCGCCGAGTCGGTTGGCTTCGATGAGCACCTTCTCCGCGAACCGCCGAACTGTTTCGGAGTCGTCGGCCGAAGCCAGCAGCGCCTCGGCGAGCAGGGCCATGGCGCCGACGGGCGTCTTGAGCTCGTGACTGACGTTGGCCACAAAGTCACGCCTGGCCGCCTCCATCCGGGCATAGTCCGACTGGTCGTGCACGAAGACCACGGCGAACCGGCGGTCTTCCTCACTCAGCAGGCGGGCGTACCCGTGCACGGACAACCCGGATCGACCCGTGGCCGGCCGCTTGGTTGGGGACAGGTCGAACTCGGCGTCTTCACCACCTAGCGCCTGCTGGGCGGCCCGCCAAGCCTGGTCGTCGAGCTGGCGGTCACGCACCAGACCCAGTTCCTTGGCCCGCTCGTTGAGATAGACAACGTCGCGATGGGTATCGACCACCGCGGCGCCCAGCGGCATCAGCGCGACGATGCGTTGCAGCATCTGCGAAACGGTGATTCCCGACCACTCGGTGGCCGCCCGTTGGCGCCGCTCAACGACCCGCGGCGCCAGCCGCGTTCCGACGGCAACACCAATGGCCAGTGCCAGCGCCGATAAGACCCCGGCCAGCAACAGCGCCGAGAACACAGTCACATAGAAAATCCTACAAATCCGGTGAACATCGCCCTAGCGCGGCAAGGCCGAAATCGGACAAGTCACACGCTGCGCCACAGGTGTTCGGCTACCGTTCACGTGCTGTTTGGCAAATAGGGCGCTGCAGCACACGATCGGCCGCTGACGGCACCGGCGGCCGGGACCTCAACCAACTACCTACCGCCCTGGCTGGCCACCGCGGCGGCACCGGCGGCCGCCGCCTCCGGGTCCAGATACGTACCGCCACGCACCAGCGGCCTCAGCCCGGAATCCAGGTCGTAGCGCAGCGGAATTCCGGTCGGAATGTTCAGTCCGACGATTTCGTCGTCAGACATCTGGTCCAGGTGCTTGACCAGCGCACGCAACGAGTTGCCGTGCGCGACGATCAGGACCGTCTTACCGGCCCGCAGGTCGCCAACGATGACGTCGGTGAAGTACGGCAAAAAACGGGCGACCACGTCCGCCAGGCATTCGGTCAACGGGCCGCCGCCGATGTCGAGGTAGCGGGGGTCAGCGTCCTGGCTGAACTGACTGCCCCGCTCGATCGGCGGCGGCGGCGTGTCATAACTGCGCCGCCAGGCCATGAACTGCTCTTCGCCATACCGTGCCTTGGTCTCGGCCTTGTCCAGACCCTGCAGCGCACCGTAGTGACGTTCGTTGAGCCGCCAGCTGCGCCGCACCGGAATCCACAACCGGTCGGCGCTGTCGAGCGCCAGATTCGCGGTACTGATCGCGCGTCGCAACAAGGACGTGTAGAGCACGTCGGGCAGGAGGTTTTGCTCGGCCAGGAGTTCTCCGCTGCGTGTCGCCTCGACCCGGCCCTTCTCGGTCAGGCCGACATCGACCCAACCGGTGAACAGATTGAGGGCGTTCCAGTCGCTCTCGCCGTGCCGCAGCAGCACCAGGGTGCCCGTGTTTGCCATGCCGGCAAGTCTCTCACGCACTCCGCTTAGTCCTCTTGGTCGACCAAGTGCGCGAACGCTTCCAAATTCTGCAGCGATTCACCGCGGGACACCCGCCACTCCCACTCTCTTTGGATCGACGACCGAAAACCCAACTCCAACAACGCATTGAAGTCCGAATCCACTGCCTCGAGCACCTGCCCCAGCACCCGGTCGATCTCGTCGGCGTCCACCGAGGAAACGGCCATCTGGCCCACCAGATAGACGTCGCCGACGTTGTCCAGCGTGTAAGCGACCCCATACAGCCGGCGATTGCGCCGCAGTAGGAAGCGGTAGACGCCCTCATGATTCTCGTCGGGTTTGCGACACACGAACGCCTCGACACGTACCGAATGCTCACCGATGCTCAAGATGGTGTTGATCTTGAGCTTGCGTTCGCCGGGCAGCTCGACGATCAGCGCCGGCGTCGCGCCGTGCGGGCGGGGGTGTCGCGTGTACTTCAGCTTGCTGACCTCGAGCGCATTCTCGATCACTCGTTGCACGGTCGAGAAGGAAGAAGTCACGCGCCCACCCCGCGACGCGGCGTCCAACGCCGGGGTTTGCGCACCGCAACCAGGTCCGGTATCACGTCGCCGCCCCAGCGCCGACGCCTGGCGGCGTAGTCGCCGATCGCACGCCGGTAACTGGCCAGCAGCGCGTCGGTGGTGTTCTCCCAGGAGAACGTGGCGGCGTGCTGGGCCGCCGCCCGGCTCATCACCCATCCCCGCGGCCCGGCGCGCAACCGAAGCAGCTGGTCGATGGCGTCGGCCCACTGACCGACCTCGTGCCCGGCCACCAGAGTGCCGGTGATCCCGTTTTTCACCGCGACGGGCAGCCCGCCCACCGCGGCGGCCACCACCGGTGTGCCGCACGCCTGCGCCTCTACGGCAACCAGGCCGAACGACTCGGAGTAACTCGGCACCGCAACCAGGTCGGCCGCCCGAAACAAGGTGGCCAGATCCGTGTGGGACTGCGGCGGCAGGAACGTCGCCCGTGTCGTGATGCCCAGTTCGCCGGCGAGCCGGACCAGCCCGTCCGGCGAGGCCAAACCACTGCCCGACGGTCCGCCGGCCACGATGATGCGCACCCCGGGCAGCTTCGCCGCGGCACGCAGCACGATGTCCGGTGCCTTCAGCGGCTGAATGCGTCCGACAAAGGCCACCACCTGCTCGTCAAGTGGGAGTCCTAGCGCGGCCCGGGCCGTGCGCCGGTCACCCGGGCGAAACACGTCCAGGTCGACACCGGGATGGACGACGTCGATTCGTGCCGGATCGGCGCCATGAATCGAAATCACTTGCCGGGCTTCATCGTCGGTGTTGACGATCAGCCGATCCGCCTCGTCGACGACTTGCTGCTCGCCGACCGTACGCAGCGGCGGCTCCGGCGCGTCACCGTCGGCCAGCGCCGCGTTCTTCACCGCGGCCAGCGTGTGCGCGGTATGCACCAACGGCACCGCCCAGCGGTCGCGGGCCAACCAGCCGACCTGACCCGATAGCCAGTAATGCGAGTGCACGATGTCGTAGTAACCCGGTTCGTGGGCGGCCTCCGCACGCAACACCCCGGCGGCGAACGCGCACAGCTGGGTGGGCAGGTCGTACTTGTCCAAACCCTCGAATGGTCCCGCCACCACGTTGCGCACCAGCACCCCGGGTGACACCCGGACGACCGGTGGATCTGCGGACGCGGTGGCCCGGGTGAAGATCTCCACCTCGATGCCACGGCGGGCCAGATGCAGCGCGCTTTGCAGCATGTAGACGTTCATGCCCCCGGCGTCACCGGTGCCCGGCTGGGTCAGCGGTGAGGTGTGTACCGCCAGCAGTGCGACCCGGCGCGGGTCGCTTGCTGCCGAGACGTTCCGATTCGATGGCCCGGTTCGCCCCCGCGAGCGGGCGGCGCCCCCGCCGCGGGCCGGACGGCTGTCGGCGGTCAACCCTGAACCGTCATCGTGCCGCACACCTGCCATCTTTGCAGGAGCCGGGGTGACACGCGCGGACGCCGCCCGTCAGCCGACTACGCGAGAACCTCCGGGGCGGTGGCCGGCAGCCGGGCATCCAGCGCCCCCGATCGGCGCAACGCACCCAACGGATCGGCGTAGAGCCCGCCCAGGGACACGATGCCCGCCCCGGCCTCCTGCACCCGGTTTCCGAAAACGGCCAGGCGAATGTCACGCGGCGCTAGCACCGAGCGTTCCGCGAACGCCGCCTCCACCAGCTCCATGGCCTCTGGGTATTCGGTGAAGGCCTGGCCGCCGACCACCACTTCGTCGGGATTGAGCATGTCACGCAGCAACGCGACCGCCTCACCGAGGACGCGGGCCCGTTCCGCCAGAAGCTCCTGGGCCTGCTGATTACCGGCCCGTGCCACCCGCAGCAAGTCCGTGATCGCGGTAGCCGACCCACCGGTCCGGGTCGTGGAAGCGACGCCGGGGATGATCCTGAGCCGGCGGGCGGCGGCCAAAACCGCCTCATCGCTGACGGTGGACTCCAGCTGCCCGGTGCCGCCGAGCAATTCGGAGTGGACGGGCAACGGCGCGATGGTGCCGGGGCCACTGGCGGGGCAATGCACCCGCCCACCGATCATCAGCGCATAGCCCACGGTTTCGCGGGCGTACACGTACAGACTTGTCGACGAGCTTGGTGCGAACCGCCGCATGCCGAGCATCAGCTCGGCCCCGGCCATAGCGTCGACGTGCGAGGCCACCGACACCGGCAGGCCCAGCGCATCGGCCAGCACGGGTCCGACCGGAGCCTGCCGCCAGCCCAGCCGTGGGTGATCGACATGGCCGCTGGCATTGTCGACTACGCCACCGATCGCCACCCCAACCCACAGCGCGCGGCGCCGGTGCCAGCGCCGCAGGTATCGGTCGGCGCTTTCGGCCAGCGATGCCAGCGCCGGCCCGACCGCATTGCGTGGGGTCGGAGTCTCCACCGTGTCGAGCGTGCGGCCGAACAGGTCGGTTGCGACGATGCTGGTGGTCCGGGCGCCGATGTGAATACCGAGCGTCACGAATGGCTCGTGGTTGACCTCGACCGGTACTCGTGGGCGCCCGATAGCCCCGGAGGCCGCCAGGTCGGCCCGCTCACGCAGGAGGCCGGCTTCAAGCAGCGCAATGACCTGGCGGTTAACCGTCGCGATGCTCAACGACGTGACCGCGGCGATCACGTCCCGGCCGACCGGACCGCGCAACCGGACCGCCCGGAAGACGGATGCCGCCGCGGAGTCAGACAGGTGCAGCGATGGCGGCATGACGTAGCGGTGCGACCGCGGCTGATGCTTGCGGCCGGGTGTGTGGCTGAGCGAGTGTGAGGTGAGGCTAGTCGAGTGCACGGTGCGTCCTTATTCGAGTTCCAATGGCCGGGTCCTTGGCCACACCTGCTGACGTGTTGGGGTCAGGCGCGGCAAAGTGCGCGGCAACAACACGCTGCCGCGTCAAGACACGCGGTCATCGTGCGGAATAAGGTGCTGCGGTACACACCGAGAATTTAGCACGTTTATTAGAGTGGTCCCGATGACGACAACCGGCACGCAGCAGCGAGTCGCCGTGGTCACCGGCGCCAGTTCCGGAATCGGCGAGGCAACCGCAAGAACCCTTGCAGCGCAAGGGTTTCACGTGGTCGCGGTGGCACGGCGCGCAGACCGGATCACCGCGCTTGCGGACCAGATCGGCGCAACCCCGATTGTGACCGATGTCACCGACGGCGCGGCCGTCGAAGCGTTGGCCCGGGCACTAAACCGGGTGGACGTGCTGGTCAACAACGCCGGTGGCGCCAAGGGGCTGGAGTTTGTCGCCGATGCCGATTTGGAGCACTGGCGCTGGATGTGGGAGGCCAACGTGCTAGGCACGCTGCAGGTGACCCGCGCGCTGCTGCCCAAGCTGATCGACTCCGGCGACGGCCTGATCATCACCATCACCTCGATTGCCGCGCTCGAGGTTTACGACGGTGGCGCCGGCTACACCGCGGCCAAACACGCGCAGGGCGCGCTGCACCGCACGCTGCGTGGCGAGCTGCTAGGAAAACCGGTCCGGCTCACCGAGATCGCCCCTGGCGCGGTCGAGACAGAATTCTCGCTGGTCCGCTTCGACGGCGACCAACAACGCGCGGACGCGGTCTATGCCGGCATGACGCCACTGGTGGCCGCCGACATCGCCGAGGTGATCGGGTTCGTGGCCTCACGGCCCTCGCACGTCAACCTGGACCAGATCGTCATCCGGCCCCGCGACCAGGCATCAGCTACCCGGCGCGCTAACCACCCGGTCCGGTAGTCGTCGTGGTGGTCGGTGTGCCCGACAAGGTGGGCGCATCCGACGGCGTGACCGGGGCCGTCACGGGGATCTGAGTCGCCGGAGGATGGGCAGCGGGCGGCGGTAGTGCCGACATAGATACCCAGGTATCCCAGTCCACGGCCCAGTCCCAGATGTCGCCGTCGGAGTAGGACAGCTGGATCGTACTGCCGGTCACCTCAACCGGGTCACCGTACATCGCGGAGCGGTAGTACTCCTCGGCATCGCTCGTCGAGAGGTTGATGCAGCCGTTAGTGACATTGCTGTTGCCCTGTGCGCCCGCGCTCATCGGGTTGGCGTGGATGAACTCTCCGTTGTTGGAGATCCGTACCGCCCAGCGTTCGTGGATATTGCTGTAGCCGGCGGCAGGATTGGACATGTAGAAGTCGGAGTATTTTTCGGTGACCACGTGAATGCCGTTGCGGGTGACATTGCGGGCCAGGTCGGCCTCGCCGTAGCTGCACGGGAAATCCATGATGACGCCGGCATCGGTAACGACCTGGATGCGGTGCGATGAGACTTCGGCCTTGACCACCTGTCGGCGACCGATTTGGAAGCTCAGCGACATGTCCTCCGCGCCGTAGGCGTCATCGCCGAACGGCAGCCCGTACAGCCTGGCGTCGACGTCGACGGTGGTGCCGGCCGGGTAGTACTCCCGAGGGCGCCAATGCACGCGAGCGCCCTTGGCTTCGTCGGGCAGCCAGGCCCAGCTGCCCTCGACGGGCGGGTTGGTGGTGACGGTGAGTGCCCGCTCGACGGCGGCCTTGTCGCTGATCGGTGCGTCGAACTGGATGATCACCGGCGCGGCGATCCCGACGGTCTGGCCGTCGGCCAGCTGGAACCCCCCGCCGATTGTCTTGGCGGGTGCCACGGTGGTGAACTTGCTCGCCACCGGAACCGCCTTGCCGTCGTGGCCGACGGCCATGCCGCTCCAGGTGTAGGTCGAGTCGTAGCCCAGCGGCTCGGTGATCGTATAGGTGGTCCGATCCCGGCTGTACGTCCCGGCGACGACCTTGCCCGCCGAATTCTTCAGCGCGACCCGTTGGAACCAACCGTCGCCCACCTCGACGCTGATTGGCGCGATTGGCACCACATCGCGGGCAGAGTCGGCCGGCCGGAAGGTTAGACGGGGTGTCGGTGGCGGCTTCTTTTCGGCCAGTTTGGTCACATTGCCGGTGCACGCGGCCAGAACGCTCGGTGCCAGCACCCCGAGGCCAATGGCCGTCAAAGCCAGGCGCCGGTTGATCGGCCCCTGACCTTGGGAGGCTCTGGAGGTGCTCACGGGAGTCAAAGATACCGGGCGAACCCGCGCGCAACGGACCGCCGAGCGCAGTGAAACCCGCCGCTACGACGCGCGGCGGGAGTGCTCCCGCACGAAAGTAGCAGCTACAACACGCAACCGACCAGCACGGGTTCGGGTTTTAGTGTGATACCAAACACATCGCGCACCCCGTCGCGCACCGTACGTGCCAGTGCCATCACGTCTTCAGCGGTGGCCCCGCCGCGATTCGTCAAGGCAAGCGCATGCTTGGTGGAAAGCCGACACGGCGCGGCACCAGCATCCGGATAGCCCTTACCGAAGCCGGCCCGCTCCACCAGCCAGCCGGCGGCCAGCTTGATGCCGTCGGGCGCCGGATAGTGCGGGACCGGACCGTCCCCCCTGGTGGCGGCGTCACCGGCCAGCCGTTCGTAGACGTCGGGTGCGACCACCGGGTTGGTGAAGAAGGATCCGACGCTCCAGGTGTCATGGTCGGTCTCGTCCGCCACCATGCCCTTGCGGGCCCGCAGGGCCAGCACCGCTTCGCGAACCGCTGGCGGATCGGCACGCTCGCCGCTGGCCGCATTGAGCGCCGCGGTCAGCTCGCCGTAGCGCAGCGGCGCACTGCGGCCCGACGGATCCAGCGCAAACTCCACTTCCAAGACCACAGCGGGCACCGCAAGCCCATCAGCGTGTTTGAGCACGCTGGTGCGATAACCGAAGCGCAGGTCGCGCGCGGGTACCCAACGCACCTCACCGGTGCACCTATCCAACAGCCGAACCCGCGTGATGGTGTCGGACACCTCCGCGCCGTACGCCCCCACGTTCTGCACGGGTGTCGCCCCCGCCGAGCCCGGGATGCCGGACAGACATTCCAACCCGCCCAGACCGTGCTCGATGGACCTGACGACGACGTCATCCCAAACCGCACCGGCCTCGGCGCGCACAAGGTTGCCGTCCACGGTGATGCCGCTGTTTGCCAACCGCACCACGGTCAGGTCGACTAGGTTTTCCGCGATCACCAAATTGGATCCACCAGCAAACACCAACGGGCGGCCGCCGCCGCTGCCGGCCGC
Organism: Mycobacterium decipiens; assembly: GCF_963853665.1. Taxonomy (NCBI): domain Bacteria; kingdom Bacillati; phylum Actinomycetota; class Actinomycetes; order Mycobacteriales; family Mycobacteriaceae; genus Mycobacterium; species Mycobacterium decipiens. The sequence goes on along the minus strand of NZ_OY970459.1, from coordinate 706,415 downwards.
CGAATCCAGGTGTCGCAGCGAAGCGACCACCTGTTCGGCGCTGGTGCAGGTGACGACGCGCCGCGCAATGGGACCCAGGCGCAACGTGGTCAGCGGTGCCAACGGGACCGCCTCGGCGATATGTGCACCGGCAAAGAGCGAACCGACACCGCTCCGTTTCATGGCCCGTAACGGTAGCCTGGCCTGCTATGCCGCGTTCATTCGACATGTCGGCCGACTACGAGGGCAGCGTCGAGGAGGTTCACCGGGCTTTCTACGAGGCGGACTACTGGAAGGCCAGGCTGGCCGAAACCCCCGTCGATGTAGCGACCCTTGAGTCGATCCGGGTAGGTGGCGACTCCGGCGACGACGGCACCATCGAGGTGGTGACCCTGCAGATGGTGCGCAGCCACAACCTGCCGGGCCTGGTCACGCAGCTGCACCGGGGCGACCTTTCGGTACGGCGGGAAGAGGCTTGGGGCCCGGTCAAGGATGGCATCGCAACGGCATCCATTGCCGGGTCGATCGTGGATGCTCCGGTGAACTTGTGGGGCACGGCCGTGCTGTCGCCGATCGCCGAATCGGGTGGCTCCCGAATGGCATTGAGGGTCACCATCCAGGTGCGAATCCCCTTCATCGGCGGGAAGCTGGAGAGGCTGATCGGCACCGAATTGAGCCAGCTGGTCACGATCGAACAGCGCTTCACCACAATGTGGATCGCCAACAACGTCTGAGGCGCCCCGCCCGCCTCCTCAACGCTGCGTCCCGCAGCGCCTCGTCGCCGGGCCCGATCTAACCGCCCGCCTCGTCAACGCTGCGTCCCGCAGCGCGTCGTCGCCGGGCCCGATCTAACCGCCCGCCTCCTCAACGCTGCGTCCCGCAGCGCCTCGTCGCCGGGCCCGATCTAACCGCCCGCCTCCTCAACGCTGCGTCCCGCAGCGCGTCGTCGCCGGGCCTAAGCTGGCGGCCATGCGAATCGCGTTGGCGCAGATCCTCAGCGGCACCGACCCCGCGGCCAATCTACAACTGGTACGCGAGTACGCCGGCGAAGCCGCCAAAGCGGGCGCGCAGCTGGTGGTGTTTCCTGAGGCGACCATGTGCCGGTTCGGCGTCCCGTTGCGGCAGATCGCCGAGCCCGTCGACGGGCCCTGGGCAAACGGTGTCCGCCGGATCGCGAGCGAGGCGGGCATCGCCGTGATCGCCGGCATGTTCACCCCGACCAGCGACGGGCGGGTGACAAACACCCTGATCACCGCCGGGCCGGGCATACCGAATCAGCCGAACGCGCACTACCACAAGATCCACCTCTATGACGCGTTCGGCTTCACCGAGTCGCGTAGCGTCGCACCTGGGCACGAACCGGTGGTAATCACCGTCGACGGCGTCCGGGTGGGTTTGACCGTTTGCTACGACATTCGCTTTCCGGCCCTATACACCGAGCTGGCTCGGCGTGGCGCCCAGCTGATCGCGATCTGCGCCTCCTGGGGTTCCGGCCCGGGCAAACTCGAACAGTGGACGTTGCTGGCGCGGGCCCGGGCGCTGGACTCGATGAGCTACGTGGCCGCGGCCGGTCAGGCCGACCCCGGCAATACCTTGACCGGCCCGGGGGCGAGCTCGGGCGCACCGACCGGGGTAGGCGGCAGTTTGGTGGCCTCGCCGTTGGGCGAGGTGGTGGCGTCTGCTGGTGCCCAGCCGCAATTGGTGGTCGCCGACATCGACGTGGGCAACGTGACCACCGCTCGCGACAGCATTGCTGTGCTGCGCAACCAGTCAAACTTCGTTCAGATGGATAAGGCACAATCGCGTGAGTGACCAACCCGCAGGGACCACCGAACGACCCGTCGCAATGGGCGCGTCCTGGGGATCAAGGTCCTCTCGCCCGACCCCCGGCATCCTCCGAGCCATCCACCCGGCGACTGCGCCCCGGCGAGCCCGGAGGTCATGCCCAAGAACCTCTGAATCTGCCGACCCAACCGGCCCAGCAGGCCGAGGCACAAACTGAGCATCTGACTGCGTCTCATGCCCAGACACGGCGACCCGGCCGCGCAACTGCGCACAGTGCGTCGCCAGACCCGACGGTCCGGCCGGCTGAGCCAGAGAAAGAGCCGGGGCCGGTGAAAGCAAAGCGGCGTACCCGTCGCGACCCGCTGACCGTCTTTCTGGTCCTCATCATCGTGTTTTCGCTCGTTATCGCCGGGCTGATCGGAGGCGAGCTGTACACCCGCCATGTTGCCAACAGTAAGGTCGCCCAAGCCGTGGCATGCGTGGTCAAAGATCAGGCCACCGCGTCCTTCGGTGTGGCGCCGCTGCTGCTGTGGCAGGTCGCAACGCAGCATTTCACCAACATCACGGTGGAGACGGCGGGCAACCAGATCCGCGATGCCAAGGGGATGAAGATCAAGATCACCATCCAGGACGTCCGGATCAAGAAGACCGCCGACTCCGTGGGCACGATTGGCGCACTGGATGCCACCATCACCTGGTCATCTGAAGGCATCAAGGAGTCGGTGCAGAATGCGATTCCGATTCTGGGCGCCTTCGTCACGAGCACCGTGGTTACTCACCCCGCAGACGGCACCATCGAATTGAAGGGCCTGCTGAACAACATCACGGCCAAGCCGGTGGTAGCAGGCAAAGGGCTGGAGCTGCAGATCGTCAATTTCAACACGCTCGGCTTCTCGCTGCCGAAGGAGACCGTGCAGTCCACGCTGGACGAGTTCACCTCCGACCTGACCAAGAACTACCCGTTGGGCATTCACGCGGACAGCGTCCAAGTCACCTCCACCGGCGTGGTGAGCCATTTCTCGACCCGCAATGCCAGCATTCCCACTGGCATTCAGAACCCCTGCTTCGGCCACATCTGAGTATTCGACAGACGCGCTTCAGCAGTTGCTGAGCCCGTCCAGCACCGCTCGGGTGCCGGACAGGCCCAGCCTGGTGGCACCGGCGTTCACCATCGCGACTGCGTCGGCGGCGGTGCGGATTCCGCCGCTGGCCTTGACCCCCAGCCGACCGCCGACCGTCTCGGTCATCAATTCGACGGCACGCACGGTCGCCCCGCCGGCGGGATGAAACCCGGTCGAGGTCTTGACGAAGTCGGCACCGGCGTTCTCGGCGGCACGGCACACATCCGCCAGCGTGTGCGCGTTCGCCTGTCCCAAAAGCACCGCCGACTCCACAATCACCTTGAGCACGGCCCCGGCCGCCGATGCACGTACCGCCTCGATGTCGGATCGCACCGCATCGATATCTCCGGCCAGCGCCGCCCCGACGTCGATGACCATGTCGATCTCGCTGGCACCGGCCGCTACTGCCTGCGCCGCCTCTTGCGCCTTGACCGAAGACACGTGCTTGCCGGACGGAAAGCCCGCCACCGCCGCAACCCGCGCGCCACCGGATTGGACTGCGACCGGAACCATCGACGGCGACACGCACACGGCGTAGACGCCGAGTCCGACGGCTTCGGCAACCAGGGCGGCCACATCAGCACCGGTGGCCTCGGGTTTCAGCAAGGTGTGGTCGACCAGGGCCGCCAGCTGCCTCCGAGTTGGTCGACCGAGCACTAGAACGACTCTTCCGCGCCACCCGGATTACAGGCGGAAACGAGCATCTCCGGATCGTCGACGACCGGTCGCCATGGCTCGAGGTTCCAGCTGGTCTTGCCGGGTTGTCTGATTTCAGCGAACTGCCAGTGGCAGATGAACTGCGCGCGCATGCCGGCCGTGTCGGCGTCCGGTGACAGCGCGAGGACCTCGGCCCAGGCCGCGTCGGCAGCGGCCATCCCGAGCTGCCGGGAGGTTGCACGCCCAGCTTGCGACGGGTAGACGCGAAGGCTAGGCAGCCGTCCCCACCGTGCCCATTCGGTGTGGTCGACAAGGCGTGGGGATGGGCCAACGGAATCGGAGCGGCCGGCGTGGTTGGCGATGCTTGCGCCGGGATCGACCTCGGGATCAGCTTGGGCGGGTGCCGCACCGATCAGTGCCACAAAGACCGCCGCCGGCACGGCCACCAGGGCTTTCATTTCCGCTAGCGCGACTTACCCTGAATTTCGAGGAGCTTCGGTCGCACGTCGACCAGATACACGCCGGCCGCACACGCGGCGATCACCATCCCGAGCACGCCGAAAACGAAGCCCAGGATGGAGGTCAGTGCCACAGCAACGCCAAGGATCACTAGCCACACCGGCTTGGTCAGCTTATCGGCGGCGGTATAGGCATCGGGCCGCTGCAGCGCCGCATGCACGAACGCGTATACCGCCGTCACCAACACGGCGATCTGCACGACCAACATGACGGTACCCACGAGGTGATTCACGCATCAAGACTATGCGGTATCCGTCCAACACGTCGACTCCGAGTCGCCCTAAAGGCGACTCGGAGTCGATTGTGCTTGTCGGTCCGAATCGCCTCAACGACGACGCGGAGTCGATTGTGCTTGCGCGACTACTTCTGGGTGACCTTCTTGGCCGCCACCTTCTTCGCGGGCGCCTTCTTGGCCGGAGCAGCCTTCTTCGCCGGTGCCGCCTTCTTGGCCGGAGCGGCAGCCTTCTTCGCCGGTACGGTCTTCTTGGGCAGCTCGATGCCGACCAACTTGGCCGCGCGCTCACCGACCGCGCGGGTCTGTGATGCGACGGTACCCAGCGCCTCCTGGGTCAACTCCACAGCCTGGTCCACATAGCCTTCGGCACGCGCCGACACGTCCTCGAAGCTCTGCTGGTTGCGCAGCCGCTCCAGAGCGGCCTCGCCGCGCTCAACCAGCTCGTTGTACCGGTTGGTGGCGGCGTCAAGGTAGCCTTCGGCGGCCTTGCGCAGCTCCTCGGTGGTGAACTTGTCGCGCAGCTCGGTGAGCTGCTCGGGCAGGTCCTCCTGCAGCTTGGTCAGGCGAGCACGGCTCTCCTCGACCCGGCTGCGGGTGTCCGTACGAGTCTCTTCGGCACGCTCACGCAGGTTCGTGATCAGGTCGTTGACAGTGGCCAGGGCCAGGTCGGCCGCTCCGAGCGCGGCAAGCAACGGAGCCTTGATGTCCTCGATGTTCGAGTTTTCAGCCATGAGTATTCCTTTCATTAACTGTTTTCGATATCGGCCTTGTACGTCTTTGGTCTGGAAGTTGGGGCGAGTGTCGGCTCCTTTGCGGAGTAGTCAAGACCCGCGGATTGACGTGGCACGCGACTTGCCGGGAAACCTCCTCATCGTCGGGTCGGTTGTCGGTCGAGTTATTGGCGGGATCAGCTCGCGGCTGACCTCACACCGATGACTGTCCCCTTCCTGTTGAGTTACCCGACGGCCAATGATCTAGACACCACCGCGATTTCGACTCAGCCTGGCGGCCGTTCAGCGTCAGAAATTGCCGGCCAAGAGCTAGTCAACCGTCGACGTCGGATCGCTCGGACACTCCTCACGGATGGATTCGTTCTGGTGGGTAAACGACGCGTAGATATCGAGCAGAACCTGCTTCTGGCGCTCGGTGATTGCTGTGTCGGTGATGATGGCGTCTCGCACCTGACTGGTCTCGCTGGGCTCAAGGATCCCGGCGCGGACATACAGGACCTCGGCGGAAACCCGCAGCGCCTTTGCGATTTGGCTCAAAACGTCGGCAGACGGCTTACGCAACCCGCGTTCAACTTGACTCAGGTACGGATTGCTGACACCGGACCGTTCGGCGAGCTGCCGCATCGAGACTTGCGCCGTCTCCCGTTGCGACCTGATGAAGCTGCCAATGTCGGAGGCCACGTCGGAAGCCTTCGTGGACACCTTGGCGGCGAGATTCTCCTCCGATGGCATTGGGGTACTCCTAGCTCGGGGCGTTCGCTGCTACCGGCACCAGAGTACGGTCAAGTGCTTGCTATTGCAAGCACTTGTTAGCACCCTTCAGAACAACAGCTGCGCGACCGCGTAGATCACCAACCCAGCCAGCGCCCCAACCACTGTTCCGTTGATCCGAATGAACTGCAGGTCGCGACCGACGTGCAGTTCGATGCGTCGGCTGGCTTCCTCGGCGTCCCAGCGCTCGATCGTCTCGGTGATGATTGCGGTGATCTCGACCCCGTACTCCGAGACCAGATGCTGGGCCGCTCGAACCATCCAACTGTCCACTTTGTCGCGCAGATCGGCATCGTCACGCAGCGATTCCCCGATCCGGATGACCGCGTCGGCAATGCGGGTCCGCAACGCGCTGGACGGGTCGTCGACACCCTCGAGCACCAGCCGTTTGAGCGTCTTCCATGCCGTCGCAGCGGCGTTGGCGATCTCGTCGCGCGCCATTAGCTGCTCTTTGATCGCGTCAGCGCGCGCAATGGTGTCCGGATCGTGCTGGAGGTCATCAGCGAACTCGAACAGGAAGCGGGTAGCCGAGCGGCGCAACTCGTGATCGGGGTTGCGGCGCACCTTGTCGGTGAAATCCATCAGCTCGCGGTGGATACGGTCGCCGACAAGGTGGTCGATGAAACGAGGCGACCAGCTCGGCGAGTCACGCTCGACCACCCGTTGGATGACCACGCCGGCGTTCAGCGACCACTGAAACGCCCGGTCGGCCAGCAACTGAATCAGAGCCTCCTGCCGGTTCTCGGCCAGCAGCGTCGCCAGCATCCGACCCACTGGCGGACCCCACTGTGGTTCGGCGATGCGGCGCACGATCATCCGGTCGATCACCTGCTGGATGTCTTCGTCCCGCAACAACTCCACCAGCACCCGCAGCACCGTCGCGGTTTCGGCCGCCACCCGCTGGGCATGTGTGGTCTCCGACAGCCATTTGCCGAGTCGGCTCGGAACCTGCGCATCACGCAGCTTGGTCTCCACTACCGGCGGCGACAGGAAATTCTCCCGCACGAAAGTGCCCAGGCCCTCACCCAGCTGGTCCTTCTTGCGCTTGATGATGGCGGTGTGCGGGATCGGAATGCCCAGCGGGTGCTTGAACAGCGCGGTCACCGCGAACCAGTCCGCCAGGGCGCCAACCATGCCGGCCTCCGCCGCCGCGCCGACATAACCCACCCACGCGGGGGCGGTGCCATCGGCCTGCAACCAACGACAGGCGAGGAACACGCCGGTGGCACCCACCAAAAAGCCCAGTGCCACCACTTTCATCCGGCGCAGCGCCGTCCGCCGCGCGGCATCCGCCTCCGGATCGGCTGCGGCGAATGATTCAGCGAACGACGCGCGGACCCGCCTCGCCACCGTTGGCCGCGTTCTCGAATTCAGCCCTGGCGGCGGCGAGCCCGACACGTCGGCTCTGTGTGCCACCACACCATCATCCGCCATTGCCGCCACCAGTTAATGTGACGACGCTATCCTGCGCGCCCCGCGCACATGCGCCCAATATGCCAGAGGGACCCCCATTGGCCGTAGTATCAGGAGCGTCTAGTGAATGGGAATCGGCGAAAGTGGTAGAGCATATCCCGGCCGTGACAGTGAAGACGGATGGTCGCAAGCGACGCTGGCACCAGCACAAGGTGGAGCGCCGCAATGAGCTGGTGGACGGCACAATTGAGGCGATTCGCCGGCAGGGCCGCTTCCTCAGCATGGACGAGATAGCGGCGGAGATCGGGGTCTCCAAGACCGTGCTCTACCGCTACTTCGTCGACAAGAACGACCTGACGACCGCCGTGATGATGCGGTTCACGCAGAGCACCTTGATCCCCAACATGGTCGCTGCGCTGTCGGCCGACATGGATGGTTTCGAGCTGACCCGCGAAATCATCCGGGTCTATGTCGAAACTGTGGCGGCCCAACCGGAGCCGTATCGGTTCGTGATGGCGAATAGCTCAGCCAGCAAAAGCAAAGTGATCGCCGACTCGGAGCGGATCATTGCCCGCATGCTCGCGGTGATGCTGCGCCGCCGCATGCAGGAAGCCGGGATGGACACCGGCGGAGTGGAGCCGTGGGCGTACCTGATCGTCGGCGGCGTGCAGCTGGCCACCCACTCCTGGATGTCAGATCCCCGGATGAGCAGTGACGAACTGATCGACTACCTAACGATGCTGAGCTGGAGTGCGCTGTGCGGCATCGTCGAGGCCGGCGGCTCGCTGGAGAAATTCCGCGAACAACCGCATCCGTCGCCGATCGTGCCACCTTGGGGCCAGGTCTAAGCTCTAGGGATGCCCGACGCGAGCGTGGGCTCCCGGTTTAGATCATGGGCGCACGCACTTCGCACCACCAACCCGCCACCGGACGGACCGATCGACACGGTCACCCGATGGCTCGTCGTCACCCGGGCCGCGGTGCTCCCGATGACCCTGGTCTCTGGCCTGGTCGCGGCGCTGTTGGCGATCGGTCAGCCTGGCCTGGATTGGCGCTGGCTCGTCCTGGCAGTGGTGGGGATCACGTGCGCGCACATTTCCAACAACCTCATGAACGATCTCTACGACACCAAGGTCGGCACTGACAGCGCCACCTACCCGCGTGCCCTCTATGCCCCGCACCCGGTGCTGTCCGGGCTGATCAGCCGTCGCACGCTGGGCCTGGCGATACTCGCGGTGAACCTGGCAGACCTAGCGATCCTAGTGACGCTGACGTGGGCCCGCGGTTGGCCCGTGCTGGCATTTGCCCTGAGTGGGTTCGCGCTGAGCGTCGCCTACACGGCGCCACCGCTCCGGCTGAAGAAGCGCGGCCTCGGCGAACCCGACGTTTTCGTCGTGTGGGGTCCGCTGATGGTGTGCGGAACGTACTACTCCGTGGTGGGCACCCTCGGTTGGGACGTCGTTCTGGCATCGCTCCCGTATGGGCTGTTGTGCACGACCGTGCTGATGGGCAAGCACATCGACAAGATCGGTTACGACGAACCGCTCGGCATCCGGACGCTGCCGGTGCTCCTCGGCGAAGCGCGCGCCCGCGCAGTGACACTGGCGATGATGGTCGGGTTCTACCTACTCGTCGCCGTCAACGTCGTGGTGGCGGCCATGCCCTGGCCGGTGTTGCTGGTCGCCTTGGCGCTGCCCAGGTTGGCCAAGGTGTGGCCCCGTTTCCGGCGGCAGCGGCCCAAGCGGCCGCCCCCGGAATTTCCGGTGTGGCCGCTGTGGTACGCCGCGCTGGCCTGGGTGCACGTGCGTCAGGCCGGTGCGTTGCTGGTTGGGGGCCTGGCTATCGGTGCCGTGCTGCAGGCCTGGTGATTCTCGCTACCGCTGTGACCCCTGGTCACGGCGGCGAGTGCGGCTGGGCCGACTCGTAGCGGCTAGCATGCAAGGGATGCATCGGGAGTAGACCAGGGGTGCGTCGGGGCAAGTAGATGCAAGCCTCGGGACACAGAAAGGCTCAAATCGGTATGTCCGTGCAGCTCACGCCGCATTTTGGAAACGTGCAAGCCCACTACGACCTTTCCGACGACTTCTTCCGGCTCTTCTTGGATCCCACCCAGACCTACAGCTGCGCCTACTTCGAGCGCGACGACATGTCGCTTCAGGAGGCCCAGATCGCCAAGATCGACCTGGCGCTGGGCAAGCTGAAGCTCGAGCCCGGGATGACGTTGCTGGACATCGGCTGCGGCTGGGGCGCCACCATGAGACGCGCCATCGAGAAGTACGACGTCAATGTTGTGGGCCTGACGTTGTCGGAGAACCAGGCCGGCCATGTCCAGAAGATGTTCGACAATATGGACACCCCACGCTCCCGACGAGTGTTACTGGAGGGCTGGGAGAAGTTCGACGAGCCCGTCGACCGCATCGTCTCGATCGGTGCGTTCGAGCACTTCGGCCATCAGCGCTACCACCATTTCTTCGAGGTGACCCACCGCGCGTTGCCGGCCGACGGCGTAATGCTGCTGCACACCATCGTGCGCCCCACCTTCCGGGAAGGCAGGGAAAAGGGCCTAACGTTGACCCGCGAACTGGTTCACTTCACCAAGTTCATCCTGGCCGAGATCTTCCCCGGGGGTTGGCTGCCGTCCGTCCCGACCGTGCAAGAGCACGCCGAGAAGGTCGGTTTCCGGGTGACCCGGGTCCAGTCACTGCAGCTGCACTACGCCAGGACGCTGGACACGTGGGCCGCAGCACTCGAGGCTAACAAGGATCAGGCCATCGCGATCCAATCGCAGACGGTCTACGACCGCTACATGAAGTACCTGACCGGCTGTGCGAAGCTGTTCCGCCAGGGTTACACCGACATCGACCAGTTCACGTTGGAAAAGTAACAGGAATAGGGCATTCGACGCGGTCGCGGCACGCCGGCTCTTCGCCGGGCCCGAAACAGCACCCGGCTTGAGCCGCTGCGGTGCGCTACTTGGTTAGCGTGAACTGTCCCACGTTGCTGATGCCCTTACGGAAAAAGTTCTCGCATCCAGTCAGATAGTGCATGTATTTGTCATAGATTTCTTCGGACTGGAGAGCAATAGCGCGGTCCTTGTTGGCCTCGAGATTCGCCGCCCAGATGTTTAGCGTCCGCGCGTAATGCTCCTGCAGCAATTGCACTCTTTCTACGGAAAATCCGACTTCCTGCGCGAACTTGAAAATGTCTTCCTGCGCCGGCAACTGTCCACCCGGGAAAATTTCCTGGCCGATGAATTTCATAAATCGCACGTCACTCATCGTCACCTTGATGCCCATTTCGTGCATCTGTTTCTGCGTATACGTCAGAATCGTGTGCAGCAGCATCCGGCCGTCATCGGGAAGGATGCTGTAGGAGCGCTCGAAGAACGCGGAATAGCGCTCCATTTTGAAGGCTTCGAACGCGCCAATGGTGACAATCCGGTCGACCTTGTCCGCGAACTCTTCCCAGCCCTGCAGCCGCACCTCCACGCTGCGCTCGGTGGGAATTTTCGCCAGTTTGGCTTTGCTGTACTCGAACTGATTGCGACTGAGTGTGATACCGATGACGTTCACGTCATACTTCTCGATCGCTCGTTGCAGCCCACCACCCCAGCCGCAGCCAATGTCGAGCAGCGTCATCCCGGGCTCAAGGTTCAACTTGCCCAGCGCCAAGTCGAACTTCGCGTTTTGCGCTTCTTCGAGCGTCATGTCCTCGCGCTCGAAGTACGCGCATGTGTAGGCCATCGTGGGGTCTAGGAATAGTGAAAAAAACTCGTCGGAAACGTCGTAAATCGATTGCGACTCTTCGTAAAAGGGTCTCAACTCAGTCATGCCGGCAGAACCTCTCATCTGTAGACCGCGAAAATACTACCCGATGTATGCAACAGCTGTCACACGACCGCAACCGCGCCATCTCAGCCCGGTGATCTCGGCATGCATCGGGTCCGGGACCGTTCAAACACTTCAGTACGGGTAGAAACCTTGACCTGATTTCTTGCCCAACAAACCCGCCTCAACCATCCGCAGCAACAGCGGTGGCGGTCCGTACTGCGGCTCCTTAAATTCCTCGTACATCTTGTCAGCGATCAGCTTCAGGGTGTCGAGGCCAACAAGGTCGGAAAGTCGCAGTGGGCCCATCGGATGCGACAGCCCGGCAACGACGGCCTTGTCGACATCTTCGACCGTTGCAAACCCGGCCTCCACCATCCGGATCGCCGACAACAGATACGGCACCAGCAGCGCGTTCACCACAAAGCCGGATCGATCGGAGCAGCGCACGACCTGTTTGCCTAGCACCGAGCTGGCAAACTCCTCCGTGCGATCCGCGGCGGCTTTGTCGGTGACCAGCGTGCTGACCAGCTCGACCAGTGGCAGCACCGGGACCGGATTGAAGAAGTGCAGGCCCAGCACCCGCTGGGGGTTCTTGGTGGCCGCGGCTATTTTCATGATCGGGATGCTGGAGGTGTTCGAGGCCAGCACCGCGTCGGGATCGATGACGATCCGGTCGAGTTCGGTGAAGATCCCGGCCTTGATGGCATCGTCCTCGACAATGGCCTCGATCACCAGATCCCGATCGGCCAGATCGTTCAGATCGGTGGTGAAGGACAGTTTGTCGAGCGCTCGGTCGCGCTCGGGTACGGTCACCTTGCCCGCGCTGACGCCACGTTCGAGCGATTTCACAATGCGGTTGCGTCCCGCGGTGATCAGCGCCTCGGTGGTCTCGAACACCGTCACTTCGACGCCGGCACGCACGGACACCTCGGCGATGCCAGAGCCCATCTGGCCGGCCCCGACAACCCCGACGCGCCGGATCGCTGCTTTGCTCACTGCCTGTTCTCTCTCATTCCACCCGCGACCAGACGCAGAGTCGCATGATCACGCTTGCAAAAGTGCGAGTCTACGTCTGGTGGCCGGGCCGGGCGAACACCGCTTGCGGACTCAGTGAAACTGGCCCTCTTCGGTGGAACCGGTCAGCGCGGTGGTCGACGAGTTCGGGTCGACGGTGGTGGCGATCCGGTCGAAGTAACCGGCGCCGACCTCGCGCTGGTGCTTGGTCGCGGTGTAGCCCCGCTCCTCGGCGGCGAACTCGCGCTCCTGCAACTCCACGTAGGCGCTCATCTGGTTGCGGGCGTAGCCGTAGGCCAGATCGAACATCGAGTAGTTCAAGGCATGGAAGCCGGCCAGCGTGATGAACTGGAACTTGAATCCCATTGCGGCAAGCTCCTTTTGGAACTTGGCGATGGTGGCATCGTCAAGGTGCTTACGCCAGTTGAACGACGGCGAGCAGTTGTAGGCCAGCATCTGGTCCGGGTACTGCGCCTTGACCGCCTCGGAGAACTGGCGCGCGACCTCGAGGTCGGGGGTTCCGGTCTCCATCCAGATCAGGTCGGCGAACGGCGCGTAGGCCTTCGCCCGCGCGATGCAGGGCTCGATGCCGTTGCGGGTGCGGTAGAACCCTTCCTTGGTGCGCTCGCCGGTGATGAACGGTTGGTCGCGCTCGTCGACGTCGGAGGTGATCAGTGTGGCCGCCTCGGCATCCGTGCGAGCGATCACGACCGTCGGCACATCGCAGACGTCGGCGGCCAGCCGGGCCGAGGTCAGCGTGCGGATGTGTTGCTGGGTCGGGATCAGCACCTTGCCGCCCAGGTGGCCGCACTTCTTCTCCGAGGCCAACTGGTCCTCCCAGTGCGAACCCGCGACACCCGCGGCGATGAGGGCCTTCTGCAGCTCGTAGACATTGAGCGCGCCACCGAAACCGGCCTCGCCGTCAGCGACGATCGGCGCCAGCCAGTTCGCCACCGAGGTGTCGCCCTCGACCTTGGCGATTTGATCGGCGCGCTGCAGCGCGTTGTTGATCCGGCGGACCACCTGTGGCACCGAGTTGGCCGGGTACAGGCTCTGGTCGGGGTAGGTGTGGCCGGACAGATTGGCGTCGCCGGCGACCTGCCAGCCCGACAGATAGATGGCCTTCAGCCCCGCACGCACCTGCTGGACGGCCATGTTTCCGGTCAGGGCGCCCAGCGCATTGACCCACTCCAGGTCGTGCAGCTGCTCCCACAGCACCTCCGCGCCGCGGCGGGCCAGCGTGTGCTCCTCGACCACGCTGCCCTGCAGGGCAACGACGTCGGCGGCGGTGTATGTGCGAGTGACGTCCTTCCACCGGGGATTGGTGTCCCATTCGTGCTGGACCTGCTCCGCGTTCTTCGGGGTGCCAACGACAGACATGGCGCTTGCTCCTAACGGTCTTGCATTGCGGCATTGCTTGCCGAACGTCGATGCGGCACCGTCGTCCGGCGGCGCCACTGGCTCAACTCGGGCTCAACTTCACTGGTGTGCTAACTCGACGATGGCATAGTCCGTCGATCGCGGTCCACCCGTTTCACTTGCCAATTTCGGCAACAACTTTGGGCGTTTTTGCAAAGTTTGCGAAGGCGCCCACGAACTGAACCGTTTCAGTAGCTACCGGCCAGTAACCACAAATCCGCAGGTCAGCAGAGAAATTCGAGGCAGCGGCGTGCCGCTACAGCGCGAAGAGCGCGGCGACCGCTTTCGTCTCGTCCCCCACCGCGTATGTGAGCGTTGTAACAGCGCGGTCAACCAGGCCGGGACCAAATTGATCGGTGGAACCCGCCGGGTGAATGTGCGCGATGATCTCCAGCTTGTCACCCAACGCAACCGGCGCCTCGTGTTCGATGGTGGTGCGCAACGGTCCATGAAGTAGCTCGGGATGGGCCGCCAAGTAGTCCTCGATGACGCTCCAATACACCGAGTTGTTCATATGGTCGAACAAGTCGATGTCGGTGACCCGGACCGGGAACTCGTGGATTTCCGTCGCGTCGTCACGGCTTCCCGGCTGCACATAGCTCTTCCACCGCAGCCGCTCGACAGCCGTGGTCTTGTACAGACCCGCCAGGAAGTCGTCGGCGATGCGCGCCGGCATCTGGGTCTCCCGGTTGATGTTGATCCAGAAAGCTTCGGATTCGATGAGGCCGCCCTTGCGTCCGTCGATGCGCACGCGCATCTCACACCACCGGTTCGAGGTGCCCGAACACCACCTCCGTAGGCGCAGCATGTCGCCGAACTCGATCGGGCGGACCAGGTCGACCATGGTGCGGCGGACGATCCACAGCGGATGGGTCTCCTCGAAGCCCATCTCACGCAGCTGATCCTGGCCGATGTCCTGGATGTGACGGGCTCCGGCGTCCAATCGCAGCCGACCGGTGCGATCGATGTCGCCGACGCGCAGTGGCCATTCGCGATCGAACACGTCGGGGTGACCGTCGGGCACGGGCATTAACTTCTTATCCAGGCTCACGGCTTTGCTCCCGGTTACTCCTCGTCGGAATCTCAGGCTCACCCTGAGATTGCCGTTGCGAAATCATGCCAATGACATCACGGAAACACCAATCGCGTCCCCGTGCCAACTCTGCAAATAGCGCCTTCACAGCGCCGAGTACTCTCGACTGGGTGTCCAAGACGTTCGTCGGTGCGCGCGTTCGCCAGCTGCGCAGCGAGCGCGGGTTTAGCCAGGCCGCGTTGGCCCAGATGCTGGAGATCTCGCCCAGCTACCTTAACCAGATCGAACACGATGTCCGCCCATTGACAGTGGCCGTGTTGCTCCGGATCACCGAGGTCTTCGGGGTGGACGCGACTTTCTTCGCCCCGCAGGACGACACCCGGTTGGTCGCCGAACTCCGAGAAGTAACGATGGACCGCGATCTCGATATCGACATCGACCCGCCCGAAGTCGCCGAAATGGTCAGTGCTCATCCCGCCTTGGCCCGTGCGGTGGTCAATCTGCATCGGCGCTACCGGATCACCACCGCGCAACTCGCCGCGGCTACCGAGGAGCGATTCTCCGACGGCAGTGGCCGCGGCTCAATCACCATGCCGCACGAAGAAGTGCGCGACTACTTCTACCAACGCCAGAACTATCTGCATGAGCTGGACGCCGCGGCCGAGGACCTCACGATCCAGATGCGGATGCATCACGGCGACCTGGCCCACGAGTTGACCCGCCGGCTCACCGAGATCCACGGGGTGCGCATTACCAAGCGGGTCGATCTCGGCGACACCGTGCTGCACCGCTACGACCCCAAGACCAAGACGCTGGAAATCGGCAACCATCTCTCGACGGGTCAGCAGATGTTCAAGATGGCCGCCGAGTTGGCATATCTGGAGTTCGGCCACCTGATCGACAGCATGGTCACCGAGGGCAAGTTCACCAGCGCCGAGTCGCATACCCTGGCCCGGCTCGGGTTGGCCAACTACTTCGCTGCGGCCACCGTGCTGCCCTACCGTCAGTTCCACGACGTCGCCGAGAACTTCCGCTACGACGTCGAGCGCCTGTCCGCGTTCTACTCGGTGAGCTACGAGACCATCGCGCACCGGCTGTCCACACTGCAACGGCCCTCAATGCGGGGGGTGCCGTTCACCTTCGTCCGGGTCGACCGGGCGGGAAACATGTCGAAGCGTCAGTCGGCCACCGGTTTCCACTTCTCCTCTAGTGGCGGCACCTGCCCGCTCTGGAACGTCTACGAGACCTTTGCCAACCCGGGCAAGATCCTGGTGCAGATCGCCCAGATGCCCGACGGCCGCAACTACTTGTGGGTGGCCCGCACCGTTGAGCTGCGCGCCGCACGGTATGGTCAGCCCCGGAAAACCTTCGCGATCGGGCTGGGCTGCGAACTCCGCCACGCACACCGGCTTGTCTACTCGGAAGGACTCGACTTGTCGGGCGACCCGAATATTGCTGCCACACCGATCGGCGCGGGGTGCCGAGTCTGCGAACGCGACAACTGTCCCCAGCGCGCTTTCCCCGCGCTGGGACGGGCACTGGATCTTGATGAGCACCGCAGCACCGTGTCCCCATATCTGGTGAAACAAGCGTGAGCGGCCCTCAACTCGCGCGCCTGCCGTCGGGCCAGTTGCGCCAGCTGGGACCCGTCAACTGGGTGCTCGCCAAGCTGGGTGCGCGCGCTGTCCGGGCACCGGAGATGCACCTATTCACCACGTTGGGGCACCGCCAGGTTCTGTTCTGGGTGTGGTTGATCTATGGCGGCCTGCTGCTGCGGGGACGGCTGCCGCGGGTCGATACCGAGCTGGTGATCCTTCGCGTCGCGCATCTGCGCGCGTGCGAATATGAACTGCAGCATCATCGCCGGATGGCGCGCCGCGCGGGGCTGGACGCGCAAACGCAAGCCACTATCTTTGCCTGGCCCGAAGTTCCGGGAGGTGACGGGCCCCGAAGAGTGCTCAGTGCCCGCCAGCAGGCGCTGTTGTCCGCGACCGATGACCTAATCAAGGAGCGGTCGATCGCCGACGATACCTGGCAGCGGCTGGCAAGCCACCTCAATCGGCGTCAGTTGATCGAATTCTGCATGCTTGCAACCCAATACGATGGGCTGGCCGCGACGATAACCGCGCTCGAGATCCCGTTGGACAACCCGCGGTAAGCGTCAGAAGTAGATGTCGGCCAGCACCGCCAAAGTCAGCACCACGGGAAGAATCGGCAGCCCGAATGCGAACGCCGCCCAGAGCTTCTTACCGCGCCAACGCAGCCACCAGCCCCCCGCTGCCGCGCAGGTTGCCAGCACGATCGACAGCATCAACACCATCAAGCTCCACCGACTCACCGTCGTGAGGTCATCGCCGATCGAAATGGCCACCAGCCAAAGGACATAACCGGTAACCACGCCACCGACGGAACCCATAATGATCTGGGGGGTGTTGGTGCTCGGCATCGTTGCTCAGAAATTGATCATGTGGCCCGCCAGGCCGTGGAAGCACTCCTGTAGCGCCTCGGACATCGTGGGGTGCGTGTGGACGTTGCGAGCTAGCTCGCTGGCCGTCAGGTCCCACTTCTGTGCCAGCGTGAGCTCCGGCAGCAGCTCGGACACGTCGTGGCCGATCAGGTGCCCGCCCAGCAGCTCGCCGTGCTTGGCGTCGGCCACCAGCTTGACGAACCCGCTGGGGTCGCCCATGCCGTGCGCCTTGGCGTTCGCGGAGAAGGGGAACTTGGCGACCACGACGTCGTGGCCGTCGTCGCGGGCCTCCTGCTCGGTGAGCCCGAAGCTGGCTACCTGCGGCTGGCAGAACGTCGCACGTGGCAACATGCGGTAGTCACCGAGAGCCAAAGTCTCTGCGCCGGCTATGGTTTCAGCCGCCACCACACCTTGGGCCTCGGCAACATGCGCCAGCTGCAGTAGCCCGGTGACATCGCCGATGGCGTAGATGTGGTCGATATTGGTGTGCATGTAGTCGTCGATGCCGATGGCTTGGCGTTCGGTCAGCTTTACGCCGGCCCGGTCCAGGCCATAGCCCTCGACGTTGGGTGCAAACCCGATGGCCTGCAACACCTTCTCGGCCTTGAGCTCTTCGGACTTACCGTTCTTGCTGACGGTCACCGTGACCTGCGAACCATCGTCGGAGATAGACTCGACTTTCGTTCCGGTGAGGACCTTTACGCCCAGCTTCTTGAACTGCCTCTCGATCTCCTTGGACACGTCGGCGTCCTCGTTGGGCAGCGCGCGCGGGAGGAACTCCACGATGGTCACATCGACGCCGTAGTTCTTCAGCACGTAGCCGAACTCCATGCCGATGGCGCCGGCGCCGGCGATGATGATTGACTTCGGCAGCTCCCGGGACAGGATCTGTTCCTCGTAGGTGACGACGTTGGTCGACAGCGAGGTGCCAGGAACCAACCGGGTGCTACTGCCGGTGGCGATGATGGCGTTGTCGAACGTGACCGTCAGGGGACTTTGCGCACCACCGTCATTCAATTCGACCGACAACGTGTTGGCATCGGTAAATCGGCCGTATCCGTGGATCTCGGTGATCTTGTTCTTCTTCATCAGGTAGTGCACGCCGGCGACGCGCCCCTCGGCCACCTTCCGGCTGCGGTCGTAGGCGATCCCGTAGTCGAAGCTCGCCTCGCCGCTGATGCCAAAAGTCTTGGCGTCCTTGGTGAAGATGTGGGCGAGTTCGGCGTTGCGCAGCAAGGCCTTCGATGGGATGCAACCGACGTTGAGGCAGACTCCGCCCCAGTATTTCGGTTCGACGATTGCGGTGTTCAGGCCGAGCTGTGCGGCACGAATCGCCGCGACATATCCGCCGGGACCGGCTCCGAGAACGACGACGTCATAGTGAGTCACGGCCACTACCCTAATGGTCAGGTACTCAACAGAAACGACCCAGTAGGTTAACGCCGCCGTCAGCGCCGGGCCGGTGAGTCCCAATAGCTACCCGTGCGCCCCGGGTGTGCCGCAGAGCGTGCCGCCGGCGCCGCCGCCACCACCGGTCCCGTCGGGCCCGTCCTGGACGCTGCCGGCGCCGCCATTGCCGTAGAGCCACCCGCCGCGCCCGCCACCCCACCCGGACCGCGAAATCGGCCATCAGCTCGTCACGCCGAATTTGTCAGGCGATCGCGGTGTGTGCCCCGCAAACACAGCGGCTCAAGGGCAATATTTCATCCAGGCACTATGCACAGTGCACAGACTTTCCACGATCAGACGGCCTCATCTCGATGCGGCCTGAGCGCGGGTAGGTCCGGCAACCGCTCTAGTACGGAATGACCCCGACCAGGCAGTGGCTCATCCGTTCGCAGTAGTAATAGCCGTACAGCGGCGCCGCGGCTGCCACCGAGGCAAACGGCCCCGACATCACCGCGAGCGACAGCGCCGAGATCAGCGGCCGGCCCTGCACCATCGCCAAGATCAAGCTCCCCACGACGCACGTGACGACATAGACCAGGACCACGAATACGGCCGCCGTCTTGTCCAGGGTGTGATACCACCAATAGAACAGGCTCAGCCCGACCTCCGCGGCGCCGATCCATACGCCGAGGACCACCAGAACAAACTTCCACCACTTCAGGTAGACATACCGGCCGGGTACCGTAACCGACTGCGCGGGCGTGGCGGCCGGCTCGGAGGCCGGTGACTCGGCGGTAGCCGACAAGGCGGCGGCCGCTGACGAACCCTCGGGCCCGGATATTCCTGCCCCCTGCTGGTCACCGACCAGCGATAGCAACGGCTGCGAGTGCGTGCCGGTGTCGAAATCCGGCACAAACGGCTCGGTACCTGGTGCCGACTTGTCGTCAGCCACTGGACGCCACCTGGATCGCAACCAACACACCAAACCAACCCGGCGCCAACGCCAGGATGAACGCGCCCAGCATCGTCACCCAGCGACGCCCGGAAAACAGGATGACCAACAGTCCGATCGCACCGGGAATTCCGACCACCATGGCAATGACGATGTCCGGGCGGATCCGGGCATGCACCAACACGGTGCACGCCACTCCCGCCAGCAGCCCAATCGCATTGCCGACCAGCATGGCGCTGGTCAGCGACCACGCCCGTGGAAGGGGGATCACGCCCTACGACCTTACTGCGGTTATAGCCGATTGGCCGGGCACGCTCTCGGCGCGGCATTGTCGTTGTCAAGATTGACGACAAAACCCCGCATCGAGGGCCGTTCGCCACGCGCGTAGCCGGCACCGGTGATCACCGGTTGGGCTTGCAGCTGGGCTTTCTCGGCGTCGGTGAAGACCCTGCCTCGACTGAGAAAGCGCAGGCCCTCGGGCGCTTCCAGGCTGAACCCGCCACCGCGCCCCGGCACCACGTCGATGACCAGCTGGGTGCGTTTCTCTCCCCGATAGTGGGCCTGGTACTGCGGACCCGAGATCCACACCGGCACCCCGTCCGCCCCGACGTCTAATACACCCAGCAGAACGTCGCGGTCTCCAATGAGGAAGTCCGCGCGCGGATAGCACATCGGGGACGACCCGTCGCAGCAGCCGCCGGATTGGTGGAACAACACCGGACCATGGCGGTCCTGCAGCTGGGCCAAAAGCTCGGCGGCAGCCGTGGTGATGAGTGCACCCGGGGGAGCACTCGGCGAGCGCATCAGAAAAACCCGAGCGCTTTGTCCGAGTAGGACACCATCAGGTTCTTGGTCTGCTGGTAGTGGTCGAGCGCCATCTTGTGGGTTTCCCGGCCGAAGCCGGATTGCTTGTAGCCACCGAACGCCGCGTGCGGCGGGTACACGTGGTAGCAATTGACCCACACCCGGCCGGCCTTGATCTCGCGGCCGGCCCGGTAGGCGGTGTTGCCGTCACGACTCCACACGCCGGCCCCCAGTCCGTACAGGGTGTCGTTGGCGATGCCCATCGCGTCGGCGAAGTCGGTGAACGACGTCACCGCCACCACCGGCCCGAAGATCTCCTCCTGGAAAACGCGCATCTTGTTGTTGCCGGAAAAGATCGTCGGCTGCATGTAGAAGCCGCCCGACAGGTCACCACCCAACTCGGCGCGCTCGCCGCCGGTGATGATCTTCGCGCCCTCGCCCTTGCCAATCTCGATGTAGGACAAGATCTTTTCCAGCTGGTCGTTGGAGGCCTGCGAACCCAGCATCGTCTCGGTGTCCAGCGGGTCGCCCTGACGGACCGCCTTGGTGCGGATCGCCGCCAGCTCCAGGAACTCGTCGTGAATGTCGGACTGGATCAGGCTGCGCGACGGGCAGGTGCACACCTCGCCCTGATTGAGGGCGAACATCGTGAACCCCTCCAGCGCCTTGTCCTGGAAGTTGTCGTGGGCCGCCATCACGTCGGAGAAAAAGATGTTGGGACTCTTGCCGCCGAGTTCCAGGGTGACCGGGATCAGGTTCTGCGACGCGTACTGCATGATCAGCCGCCCGGTGGTGGTTTCCCCGGTGAACGAGACCTTGGCGATCCGGTTGCTAGACGCCAGCGGCTTGCCGGCCTCGACACCGAAGCCACTGACGATGTTGACCACGCCCGATGGGATCACGTCGCCGATCAGCGACATCAGGTAGAGGATCGACGCCGGTGTTTGCTCGGCCGGCTTGAGCACCACCGTGTTGCCGGCGGCCAGCGCCGGTGCCAGCTTCCAGGCGCCCATCAATATCGGGAAGTTCCACGGGATGATCTGACCCACCACCCCGAGCGGCTCGTGGAAGTGGTAGGCGACGGTGTCGTCGTCGATCTGCGACAACGAACCCTCCTGGGCCCGGATCGCCCCGGCGAAATACCGGAAGTGGTCGGCAGCCAGGGGGATGTCGGCGGCCAGCGCCTCCCGGATAGGTTTGCCGTTGTCCCAGGCTTCGGCCAGTGCCAACGACGCGGTGTTTGCCTCGATGCGGTCGGCGATCTTGTTCAGGATCGCCGCCCGCTCGGCCGGCGCCGTTTTGCCCCACGCCGGCGCCGCCGCGTGCGCGGCGTCGAGCGCTTTGTCGATGTCGGCCTCGTCGGAGCGGGCCACCTCGCAGAACGGCTGTCCGGTCACCGGCGTCGGATTCTCGAAGTAGCGCCCCGCCGCCGGCGCGACCCACTCGCCCCCGATGAAGTTTTGGTACCGGGATTCATATGACATCAGCGCCCCGGCCGAACCGGGACGGGAAAAGACAGTCATCTTATTCGGCTCCTCGTCAAATCATGTAATACAGCTCACACTACCGCCGGGGCCACAATGGCTTCCATGACACCTGAGGCTGCCCCGGACGGCACTGACCCTTACCTATGGCTCGAGGACGTCACCGGCGGAGAAGCGCTGGATTGGGTGCGTGCGCGCAACGAGCCGACAATGGCCCAGTTCTGCGACGCGGAGTTCGAACGGATGCGCACCGAGGCGCTCGAGGTGCTCGACACCGATACCCGAATCCCCTATGTGGGCCGCCGCGGCGAGCGTCTCTACAACTTCTGGCGCGACGCAGCCAACCCGCGCGGGTTGTGGCGGCGCACCACCCTGGACAGCTACCGTACCGACTCCCCCGAATGGGATGTGTTGGTCGATGTGGACGAACTGGGCCGAGTAGACGACGAGAGGTGGGTGTGGGCCGGTGCCGGCGTCATCGAACCCGACTACACGCGCGCACTGATCGGCCTATCCCCAGGCGGCTCGGATGCCTCCATCGTGCGTGAATTCAACATGCTGACACGCGAATTCGTCGCTGACGGGTTCGAGCTGCCGGAGGCCAAGTCCCAGATCACCTGGGTGGACCCGGACACCGTCCTGGTCGGCACGGACTTTGGCGCCGACTCGCTCACCACGTCCGGCTATCCCCGGGTGATAAAGCGGTGGTGCCGCGGCAAACCGCTGGACGACGCAGAGACGGTGTTCGAGGGCGTGCGAACCGACGTCCGCGTCAGCGCCTCGGCGGACCGGACGCCCGGATTCGAGCGCATCCTGCTGGGGCGGGCACTCGATTTTTGGAACGAAGAGGTCTACGAACTGCGTGGCTCGGAGCTGATCCGAATCGATGCGCCCACCGACGCGAGCTTGTCGGTTCACCGCGACTGGCTGTTGATCGAGCTGCGCACCGACTGGACGATAGCCGCCACCACGTACACTGCGGGCTCGCTGCTGGCCGCCAACTACGACGAATTCCTTGCCGGCACAGCGGAATTACGAGTGGTGTTCGAACCCGACGAGCACACTGCCCTGTATCAATACAGCTGGACCCGAGACCGGCTCCTGGTCGTCACCCTGGCCGACGTGGCCAGCCGTGTCGAGATCGCAACTCCTGGCAGCTGGCGACGCGAACCGCTCTCGGGTATCCCGGCTGCCACCAACACTGTCGTCGTCGCCGCCGACAGTCATGGCGACGAGTTCTTCCTCGACTCGAGCGGATTCGACGCGCCGTCACGACTGATGCGCGGCACCGATGGCGGGCTATTGGACCAGGTCAAATCCGCACCTGCTTTCTTCGACGCCGAAAACATCACTGTGGCACAGTATTTCGCGACATCAGACGATGGCACGTCGATCCCGTACTTCGTCGTGCGCCCCGCCGATGCCGACCGCTCCGGCAAGCCCGGCCCCACATTGTTGAGCGGCTACGGCGGATTCGAGACGTCCAGGACACCGGCGTATGACGGCGTGCTCGGCCGGCTGTGGCTGGCCCGCGGGGGCACCTATGCGCTGGCCAACATCCGCGGCGGCGGCGAGTACGGGCCCGGCTGGCACACGCAGGCGATGCGCGAGGGCCGACACAAGGTCGCCGAGGACTTCGCCTCGGTAGCCACCGATCTGGTCAACCGCGGCATCACCACGGTCGAGCAGCTGGGCGCGCGGGGCGGCAGCAACGGTGGCCTGCTGATGGGCATCATGCTGACCAAGTACCCGGACAAATTCGGCGCGCTGGTCTGTGACGTGCCACTACTGGACATGAAGCGGTATCACCTGTTGCTGGCCGGCGCCTCCTGGGTGGCCGAGTACGGCGACCCGGACAACCCGGACGACTGGGAGTTCATCTCCGAATACTCTCCATACCAGAATATTTCGGCGAACCGGAGCTACCCGCCCGTCCTGATGACAACCTCCACCCGCGACGATCGGGTGCATCCCGGCCATGCCCGCAAAATGACGGCGGCCCTTCAGGCCGCCGGCCACCCGGTCTGGTACTACGAAAACATCGAGGGCGGACACGGCGGCGCGGCCGACAACGAACAACTCGCCTTCAAGTCGGCATTGAGTTACGCGTTCCTGCACCGGATGCTCGGAGGCTAGCTATGACGGATTTCCAGACGCTGTTGTATACGACCGCCGGCCCGGTCGCGACCATCACATTGAACCGCCCGGAGCAGCTCAATACCATCGTCCCGCCCATGCCCGACGAGATCGAGGCCGCCATCGGGCTGGCCGAGCGGGACCAGGACATCAAAGTCGTCGTGCTGCGCGGCGCCGGCCGCGCCTTCTCCGGGGGTTACGACTTCGGCGGCGGCTTCGGCCATTGGGGCGACGCCATGATGACCGACGGACAATGGGATCCGGGCAAGGACTTCGCCATGGTGACCGCGCACGAGACTGGGCCGACGCAGAAGTTCATGGCCATCTGGCGGGCGTCCAAGCCGGTGATCGCGCAGGTGCATGGCTGGTGCGTCGGCGGAGCCAGCGACTACGCGCTGTGCGCGGACATCGTGATCGCCAGCACCGACGCCGTGATCGGAACCCCGTATAGCCGCATGTGGGGGGCCTATTTGACCGGGATGTGGCTGTATCGGCTCAGCCTTGCCAAGGTCAAATGGCACTCGCTGACGGGCCGGCCGCTGACCGGCAGCCAAGCCGCCGAAGTCGAGCTGATCAACGAGGCGGTGCCGTTCGAGCGGCTCGAAGCTCGCGTCGCCGAGATCGCCGCCGAACTGGCGCGAATCCCGTTGTCGCAATTGCGCGCCCAAAAGCTGATCGTCAACCAGGCCTACGAAAACATGGGCTTGGCCTCCACCCAGATGCTGGGCGGCATCCTCGACGGGCTGATGCGCAACACCCCGGACGCGCTCGAGTTCATCCGGACCGCCCAAACCCAAGGCGTGCGTGCCGCGGTCGAGCGCCGCGACGGCCCGTTCGGCGACTACAGCCAGGCCCCGCCGGAGCTTCGACCCGATCCGGCCCACGTGATTGTTCCTGATAGCGGCATATAGTGAGATGGCCTATTAACGTTGTCATCCGACCCTCCCCCGGGGCCCGAAAGTGCTACCGTAATCGATATGTCTCGGCTGAATAACGGCCTGCGTGCAGGCGCCTTTGCTCTGGTCCTCGGCCTAGCCGCCGCGATCTACCCCGCGACCGCCGCGGCCGATTCCACGGAGGATTTCCCGGTACCGCGCAGAATGATCGCGACCACTTGCGACGCCGAACAGTATCTGGCGGCCGTGCGGGATACCAGCCCGGTGTACTACCAGCGGTACATGATCGACTTCAACAACCACGCAAACCTTCAGGAAGCGACGATAAACAAGGCGCATTGGTTTTTCTCGCTGTCTCCCGCGGAGCGCCGGGACTACTCCGAGCACTTTTACAACGGCGATCCGCTGACGTTCGCCTGGGTCAATCACATGAAGATCTTCTTCAACAACAAGGGCGTCGTCGCCAAAGGCACCGAGGTGTGCAACGGATACCCCGCCGGCGACATGTCGGTGTGGAACTGGGCGTAACCGGAAAGTGGTGTCCCCCCTTCGGGGGACAGGCCGTTGCACCCATGAGAAGCCGTTCGGTGGATTGATTCTGCGGACCGGCTACGGAATAGTGAGATCCATCACCCACTGAATTGGACGATCGATCGCGTACCACCAGGACAAAGGCCATGCACGACCCAGTTATCGGTAGCCCAGCCACCGCCGGGCTACCGTGCCGTGGCCAGGCGCAGGTAACCGTCATGGACCACGTGGTTGCGACGCTGGAGCGCGTCGCATGAGCCAAGCACCCGGCAACGAGATCCCCGACACGCTAGCGGCCCTCGACTGGCGGGGGATCACCTGCCAGTCCGCAGCCGGGTGCACCAACCGGGCGAGCTATGTGGTGCATCTGCATGCCGTGGACGAATGCAACCATCCGGACCTCGACCCATTCGGGAACAGCATCGAGATCCTGTGCATTGCGTGCCTATGGCACGTCGAGGCCGAAACTCAGCTGCATGTGGGCCGGCTCAGCAGCTCCCCGGGCGCGTTCTG
Source organism: Mycobacterium decipiens (assembly GCF_963853665.1). Classification (NCBI taxonomy): domain Bacteria; kingdom Bacillati; phylum Actinomycetota; class Actinomycetes; order Mycobacteriales; family Mycobacteriaceae; genus Mycobacterium; species Mycobacterium decipiens. The sequence goes on along the minus strand of NZ_OY970459.1, from coordinate 680,736 downwards.
CCTGACCTGCGGGGCGCCGGTACGCGAACTCAACGACATCATGCGCGACGTCGCGGCGTTGTGAAGAAGGTCCGCGCTGCCGCGGGCTCATCATGTTGGGTCATGATCCCAGGTACCGGGCACCATCGGCATCCGCGGGCCACCGTCGAACTCATGACCGGCCAGCGTGGTCAATCCCGCCGGCGCTGCCACCGTGCCTTTGCCCACGGTGTCGGCGAACCCCAGCGCGCCCCCACCCCGATTCGATGCCCAAGCGCCCTGCTGATCGTCCGGTACCGGCGCCTCCGGGCCAAAACCTGAGTCAATATCGACGAACTCGTCGCCGTATCCGCGTGCCTTCGCCGCCTTCCGGCGACGCCGTCGCTCCTGCTCGCGAGCCGACGCCCGTGGTGCGGCCACGGCCGCGGCCGCATCCGAGGCGGGTTCGGACGTCTTGGCGCGGGCAGATATCCCCGAACCGAAGCCGATACCCGGACCGCCGCCGACGAGGTAAGGGGGAAAGCCCCCGGCGTGTGGGGGCACCGACGCCGACGTCGGAGCGGGCGCAACGGTGCCCGTCGAGGTGGCGGGCGCCGCGCCCGAGGAGGCGCCGGTGGCCGGCGCGGTGACCGTCGGAGCCGTCCCGAGGACCGGCAACATTGCGGGCAGGGCCGCCGCGGGCGCGGCGGCGGACAGCACAGCGGGCGCGGGGGTCAAGCCAGCCAACCCCGCGAACCCGGCTACCGCCCCCAGCCCGGAGACGGCCGGGGTGAGCGCAACCGCGAGCAGCTGCGGGTTCTCGGCCAGCCAGGTTGCCAGCTGCAGGATGTGGGTTGGCCAGTCGAACAGGATGAGGTTGACGAGGAACTCGAAAGCCTGCACTGGATGTGTGAACAGCAGTTTGGCGAACTCTTGAAAATCCTGAACTAGTTCGAGGGTTCGCGCAATCCACCACATCAGGGTGCCGGGGTTCGTGTATGCGTCGTAGGGGAGCCCATTGACCGTGCCGGCCTCGGGGTCCCAGATCACGCGACCACCGGTGATGATCTTCAGGATCTCCGCAATGAAATCATCCACCGGGTCCCGGCCCCTGGGGTCGGTCGAGTTCCCGGAGTTCTGGGTCTGGGCATCGAATTTCAGAATTCGCGGGGCCGGCGCGGTCTGCGGCGTCGACGCCACCGCCGAGTTGGATACCGCTTGGTAGGTCGCCATCGCGGTGGCCGCCTGAGCCCACATCCGCACGTAGTCGCCCTCATTGACCGCAATCGGGATGGAGTTGATCCCAAAGAAGTTGGTCGCCACCAGTACCACGTGGATCACGTGGTTGGCGGCCAGCTCGGCCAGCGTGGGCATCGCCAGCAACGCGGCAGTGTAGGCCGCGGCGACGACCTGTAGCCGGGCGGCCGTCGCGGCGCAGTCCGCGCTGGTCTGGCTCAACCAGGCCAGATACGGCACGCACGCGGCTGCGAATGCCTCGGCGCCGGGCCCTTGCCACACCCCAGCCTGCACCGCAGCCAACAACTCCCCGAGTTCGGCCGCCACCGCGGCGTAGGTGGCGGCGAGCGACGACCACTCCGTCGCGGCAGCCAGTAGCGGCCCCGGCCCCGGTCCGCTGCTCAACAGCGCCGAATGCACCTCCGGTGGCGAGGCCATCCAGATCTGCGCGGTCGTCATCGTCCACCACGTACTTGTGCTGGGGCCGCCAGCGCGTCGGCCGTCAGGCCGGCGGGACCAATGCGCAACGTCACAAGCACTCCAATCTGCAACAGACATGCAGCAGACATGCCACAGAAACTATTGATCATGATTATCATTCTCAATAAGAGATAATCGAGGCCTCGGCGCAGCGCACGCGGAGCGAGCGTGAGCTTGATCACATCCCGTGGCCATCGGGCACGAAGGGAGCCCGAGTCAGGTCACCGGCTCACCGATAGGCGTTGGGCACCATCTTCAGGCCGAAGTTCCGCCTGGCGCGCTCACCGCGAACCGATCGGTGTCGGATGCCTCAGGCGAGTCCCCATCCCTGGGCAGCAGCAACGCGCGAACCAGCGGGCGGGGTCCGAACGGCCGAAGCAGCTGGCTGGCGGGACGAGTGCGCACTTGCTGCGGCCACCAGAACCAGCGTCCCAGCAGCGCGGCCACCGACGGCATCATGAACGAGCGCACGATCAACGTGTCGAACAAGAGGCCGAGGGCGATGGTGGTACCCACCTGACCGATGACCTTTAGGTCGCTGAATATGAAGGACGCCATGGTCGCGGCAAAGACGAGGCCCGCATTCGTCACCACCGCCCCGGTGCCCGCCATCGAGCGAATAATTCCGGTCTTCAATCCCGCATCGATTTCCTCCTTGAAGCGGGAAACCAGCAGCAAGTTGTAGTCAGATCCCACAGCTAAAAGCAGGATGACCGACATCGCGAGCACCATCCAGTGCAGTTCGAACTGAAAAATGTGCTGCCAAACCAGCACGGAGAGCCCGAAAGACGCACCCAACGAAAGAAGCACAGTACCCACAATGACAAATGCCGCCACCAGACTCCGGGTAATGATCAACATGATGATGAAAATCAAGCTGGCAGCAGCGATTCCCGCGATCAGGAGGTCGTATTTGGACCCGTCTCGCATATCCTTGTACATCGCGGCGGTTCCGCCGAGGTAGATCTTGGCGCCCTCCAGCGGAGTGCCCTTGATGGCCTCCTTGGCCGCCTTCAATATCGGATCGACATGTGAAATGCCTTCGGGCGTGGCGGGATCGCCCTCATGAGAGATGATGAAGCGGGCGGCGTGCCCGTCCGGCGACAGGAACATCTTCAGGCCGCGCTTGAAATCCGGATTGTCGAATACTTCCGGCGGTATGTAGAAGGAATCGTCGTTTTTTGCGGCGTCGAAAGCCTGCCCCATCGCTGTCGAGTTCTGGCTCATCACGTCCATCTGGTCATACAGCGAGGACATCGAGCTGTGCATGGTCAGCATCATCGTCTTCATGGTCTTCATGGTCGCGATCTGCGCCGGGATCTGCGCCAGCATCTGCGGCATCAGGATATCCAGCTGGTCCAAGTCTTTGGACAGATCCGATAGCTTTTCCGTGAGCTGGTCTAGACCGTCGAGCGCATCGAATATGGATCTCACCGACCAGCAAAGAGGGATATCGAAGCAATGTTTTTCCCAATAAAAGTAGCTGCGGATCGGTCGCCAAAAGTCTTCGAAATCAGCGATATGATCGCGCAATTCGCTGGTAATGTCCACCATGTCATGCGTGAGGCCGTCCATATGATGCGTGGTGGCGACCATCTTGCTCATGATGTCGTACATGCGCTGCAGCGTGTCAATCGATTCCTGCATGGCGGCGGCCTGCGTCAACATGTCGGCCATGCGCTGTTTCATGTACTGCATGTTCTCGACCTGCGTCGTATTCTGCATGCTGATCTGAAAAGGAATCGAGGTGTGCTCGATCGGCGTGCCCAACGGCCGTGTTATCGTTTGCACGCGCGCGATACCGGGGGTGTGAAAGACCCCCTTGGCGATCCTGTCCAACACCAACATATTAGCCGGATTTCGCATATCATGATCGGTCTCGATCAACAACAATTCCGGATTCATCCGGGCCTGAGAAAAGTGGCGGTCGGCGGCTGCATATCCGACATTCGCCGGTGTGCTGGCCGGCATATATTTGCGGGCGTCGTAATCTGTTTTGTACGCCGGTAGAGCGAGCAGCCCAATGAGGGCGATCGCAACCGACACAGCCAGAATCGGTCCAGGCCAGCGGACAATTGCGGTACCCACCCGCCGCCATCCCCGGGTCCGCATCTTGCGTTTGGGGTCGAACAGACCAAAGAAGCTGCCGACGGTCAGCACGGCCGGGCCCAGGGTCAGCGCGGCCAGCACGGCGACCAGCATTCCTATTGCGCAGGGAGCGCCCAGGGACTGAAAATACGGCAGCCGAGTGAAGCTGAGACAATACATTGCACCGGCAATTGTCAAGCCCGAGCCCAAAACAACGTGCGCGGTTCCGTGAAACATGGTGTAGAACGCTTTTTCCCGGTCCTCACCAGCCCCGCGGGCCTCATGATATCGACCGAGCACAAATATCGCATAGTCCGTCCCGGCGGCGATCGCCATCAGAACCAGCAGATTAACCGCGAAAGTCGAAAGCCCAATGATATTGTTATGGGCCAGGAAGGCGACAACTCCCCGTGCCGCCATTAGCTCCGTTGCCACCGTTAAAAGAACCAGGATCACCGTGGCGATCGAACGATAAACAAAAAGGAGCATCACAAAGATCACCACCAGGGTGATCGCGGTAACTCTCTGGAGGCCCTTTTCGCCGGCAGTCGACTGGTCGGCGGTGAGTGCGGCCGGGCCGGTGACATACGCCTTGACCCCGGGCGGCGCCGGTGTGCTCTCGACGATCTTGCGCACCGACTCCACAGACTCGTTGGCCAGGGTCTCACCCTGGTTGCCGGTGAGATACACCTGGACATAGGCCGCCTTGCCGTCCCCGCTTTGCGAACCGGCCGCGGTAAGTGGGTCCCCCCAAAAGTCCTGCACGTGCTCTACGTGCTTTTTGTCCTCGCGAATCTTCTGGATCAGCTGGTCGTAGTAGTGATGGGCGTCATCGCCAAGGGGCTTGTCGGCTTCCAGGATGATCATGACCGAGCTGTCGGTATCAAACTCATTGAATACCTTGCCGACGCGCTTCATCGCCTGCAGCGACTCCGCGTTGCTGGGGCTCATCGGAACGGAGTGCTCGCGTCCGACCTCTTCCAGTGACGGAACCAAGGCGGTCAGGACCACGACCAGGGCCAGCCAGAACAGGATGATCGGCACCGAAAGCCGGTGGATCATCCGCGCAATCGAGGGCCTTGCTGTTGATGTCCGGTTGTCGGTCATGCCGATTTCACCACGCAGAAAGTCTGAGCGTTCACTCCATTCACGGACCTTTCGTCCTTGACCACACCGTTCACGATGATCCGGCAGCCGATCATGTCGCTATCGCCTTGCGCCACCACGTTGACGCTCACCGAGGGCAGCGTGGTCGTGACGGCCAACGACCAGGGCAGCGGTGCGTTGTCCACACGTCGGGGCTGGGCGTTGATGTCCAGGTAGTTGATGTTGGCAACCGTCCCGGCGGGACCGAAAACTTCATAGGTCACCTGCTTCGGGTTGAACGGCTTGATGTCGTCAGATATGCCGCTGGTCATCGAGCCCGTCTCGTGGACGCCGAAGAAGCCACGAATCCGGTGGACGGCGAAGCCGGCCACCGCGACCACGATCGCGATGACGAGAAGGATCCACGCGCGCTTCAGCGCGTTGGCCACCGACACCCTCGCCACCCAGTCACCTTTCGTTACCGGCTCGACCCGGCATCAGGTGTGGCCGAAATCGTCCATGCCGCAGATCCGAACGAACAGCTCGCGGCCGCGGCCATGCGATTCGATGGTTTGCTGCACTAAGTATCTTAGGGGGGCCTGCGGCGCTGCGCAGATTGCGCGCGGTGCGGTGCGAACCACAGCAGTCGCCAAACCGCCAGCCCGGGCCCGGTCGCCGCATCTTGACTCCACTCCGACCCGGCCCTGACCAGCATCGGCGCGCAAGTGACGACTCCCGACTCGCCTTTTGCTCATGATGATTCGGAGATAAGGCCGATACACGTAGCGGTGAGCAGGCGAGTAAGCGCGGAGGCAAAGTCGAGGTTCCACTCAGGTGGGAGCACCTCGGGCTCGTCGGCGTAGGCGTCGGTGAGCCGCTCTGGCGGATTGGCGATCTGCCACAGGGTGGCCGCCAACGAGTAGGCAGCCAGCAGGATGTCGAAAGCCCCCGAACGCCCGAGCGCCGGCAACGCGCCTTCGATCGCGTCGGCGAGCGCGATCACGGCTGCGGTACTGGTCCGCTTGACTTCGACAACCCGGTCGACGTCCACCTCGTGCTCGAGATGGAGGTGAAGATTGGCAAGCAGGTCGCAAAACAGTGGATCGGCGGCCAATCCGCTGGCCAGCGCCTCGGCCACCAGCGGTGGCGTCATCGGCCCGGGCCCACCCAACTTCTCGCACACCGTTTCCGACCACCGCACCCAACCCTCGGCGGCTAGGTGCAGCAGGACCTCTTTATGCGAGGTGAAGTAGCGGCGCACCGCCGAGTAGTGAATCCCGGCACGACCCGCGACAGCGGTCAACGTCACCGATGCGACACCAGTCTCCGAAGCCAGCGAACGCGCGGCTTCCACCAACGCCGCCGCACGTTGGCGCTTGCTTTCCTCGGTGCGGGCGCGCTGGAAGCTGAGTTGCGCCACCGGCAGAGGATAACGCACACCATGTGATTTGCGAGAGCGGGAACCGAGATTTGCTTGATGTTACGCACGTGATATGCGTTACACTCGAGCGCGCGAGGGAAGGAATCGAAGTTTCCGGCCCAACGCCGTGATTTACTTAGGCAAGGCTTGGTTGCGCTCACGCCGCGGCGCGGCTGGGGCGCCAACCGGTGAAGGGGATCTGAGATTTTCAAAGTGCTGTCGCGGACTTGGATTCCAGTGGTCGTCGTGGTGGTGGTCATCGTCGGGGGCTTCACCGTGCACCGGATCCGCGGCTTCTTCGGCTCGGAAAGGCGCCCGTCCTACGCCGACACTAACCTCGAAAACAGTAAGTCCTTCAACCCCAAACATTTGACTTACGAGATCTTCGGACCGCCCGGAACAGTCGCCGACATCAGTTATTTCGACGTCAATTCCGAGCCCCAACGGGTCGATGGAGCGGTACTGCCGTGGACACTGCATATCACTACCAACGACGCAGCGGTGATGGGAAATATTGTGGCGCAGGGTAATAGCGACAGCATTGGCTGCCGGATAACCGTGGACGGCAAGGTCAGGGCAGAGCGGATTTCCAACGAGGTCAATGCCTACACCTACTGTTTGGTGAAATCCGCGTGAGTACCCACTACGCGAACGACCCCGACACCAACACCCACCCTGAAAAGCCATTCATCGCCAGGGTGATCCACGCCTTTGCGGTGCCGATCATCCTTGGCTGGCTGGCAGTTTGCGTCGCCCTCACCATATTTGTCCCGTCGCTGGAGGAGGTGGGCCAAGAGCGATCAGTATCGCTGAGCCCCAAGGATGCGCCGTCGTTTGAGGCGATGAAGCGCATCGGAAAGGTCTTCCACGAGGGCAATTCCGACAGCTTTGCGATGATCATCCTGGAAAGTAGCCAACCCCTCGGCACCGAAGCCCACAAGTATTACGACAGCCTGGTCGCTCGATTGCGGGCCGATAAGAAGCACGTGCAGAGTGTCCAGGATCTCTGGGGGGATCCGCTCACGGCGGCGGGCGTGCAAAGCAACGACGGCAAGGCCGCCTATGTTCAACTAACCCTCGCCGGTAACCAGGGCGAACCGCTGGCCAACGAATCGGTCGAGGCGGTCCGCAACATCGTCGCCAGCACACCCGCGCCAACGGGCATGCGGACCTATGTCACCGGGGCGTCCGCACTCGCTGCGGATATGCACCAGAGCGGTGACAAGTCCATGATCAGGATCACCGCGGTTACCGTCGTCGTGATTTTTGCGATGCTGCTGCTCGTCTACCGTTCGATAATCACCGTGGTGCTGCTGCTGCTTACGGTGGGGGTCGAATTGACGGCGGCGCGCGGCGTCGTGGCCATTCTGGGGCATAGCGGAGCTATCGGACTATCCACCTTTGCGGTGAGCTTGCTTACTTCGCTGGCAATCGCGGCCGGTACGGACTACGGGATATTTATCATCGGCCGATACCAAGAAGCCCGCCAGGCCGGCGAGGACAAAGAAGCGGCCTACTACACCATGTACCGCGGGACCGCCCACGTAATTCTGGGTTCCGGATTGACCATCGCTGGCGCGACCTTTTGCCTGAGCTTTGCCCGGATGCCCTACTTTTATACCCTGGGCATCCCCTGCGCGGCGGGGATGCTGGTCGCGGTGGCGGTCGCGTTGACGCTGGGTCCGGCGGTACTTCACGTCGGCAGCCGGTTCGGCTTGTTCGATCCGAAGCGGCTGCTCAAGGTTAGGGGCTGGCGACGGGTCGGCACCGTGGTGGTTCGCTGGCCGCTGCCCGTCCTGGTGGCCACCTGTGCCGTTGCCCTGGTCGGTCTACTCGCCCTGCCCGGATACAAGACCAGCTACAACGACCGGGATTACCTACCCGGTTTTATACCCGCCAACCAAGGATATGCGGCCGCGGAGCGTCATTTCTCTCAGGCCCGGATGAAGCCCGAGATCTTAATGATCGAATCGGACCATGACATGCGAAATCCGGCAGACTTTCTAGTCCTGGATAAACTCGCCAAAGGAATTTTCCGGGTTCCTGGAATTTCCCGGGTGCAAGCAATAACCAGACCCGATGGAACGACGATGGACCACACATCGATACCGTTTCAGATCAGCATGCAAAACGCCGGTCAGGTGCAGACCTTGCACTATCAACGCGAACGCATGAACGATATGCTTAAGCAGGCCGATGAAATGGCCAAGTCAATTGCGATACTTAAGCGCATGCATAGCTTGATGTCGGAGATGGCAGACACTACGCACAGGATGGTCGGCGACACCGAGCAGATGAAAGAAATCACCGAAGAATTGCGCAATCACCTCGCGGATTTCGAAGATTTCTGGCGCCCGATCCGTAGCTATTTCTACTGGGAAAGGCATTGCTACGACATTCCCATCTGCTGGTCGACAAGGTCGATATTTGATGCGCTGGACGGGGTCGACCAAATTAGCGAACAAATCACCAACCTGTTGGGCGACCTACGCAATATGGATCGGCTCATGCCGCAGATGGTCGCCCAGCTCCCGCTGCAGATCGAAGCCATGGAGAACATGCGGATCATGATGCTGACCATGCACAGCACCATGACCGGAATCTTCGACCAGATGGATGAAATGAGCGACAACGCCACCGCCATGGGAAAGGCTTTCGACGCCGCCAAGAACGACGACTCGTTCTACCTTCCGCCGGAGGTCTTCAAAAACAAAGACTTCCAGCGCGCCATGAACTCGTTCCTGTCACCGGACGGGCACGCCGCGCGGTTCATCATCCTGCACCGGGGAGACCCCCAGTCACCCGAGGGCATCAAGAGCATCAACGCGATACATACGGCCGCCGAGGAGGCGCTCAAGGGAACTCCATTGGAAGACGCCAAAATCTATCTGGCCGGCACGGCGGCCGTCTTCCATGACATCTCGGAGGGTGCCCAATGGGACCTTCTTATCGCGGCAATTTCTTCGCTCTGTCTCATTTTTATCATCATGCTGATCATCACACGCGCCTTTATTGCCGCCGCGGTCATCGTGGGTACGGTGGCGCTTTCGCTGGGCGCTTCCTTCGGCCTGTCCGTGCTGCTCTGGCAGCACATTCTCTCGATCCACTTGCACTGGCTGGTGCTGGCGATGTCCGTGATTGTCCTGCTGGCGGTGGGGTCCGACTACAACCTGCTCTTGGTCTCCCGGTTCAAACAGGAAATAGGCGCCGGGCTGAACACGGGCATCATCCGTGCGATGGGCGGCACCGGCAAAGTCGTGACCAACGCGGGCCTGGTGTTTGCCTTCACCATGGCATCCATGGTCGTCAGCGACCTGCGGGTGATCGGTCAGGTCGGCACCACCATCGGGCTGGGTCTGCTGTTCGACACGTTGATCGTGCGCTCGTTCATGACGCCGTCCATTGCCGCGCTGCTGGGACGCTGGTTCTGGTGGCCGATGAAGGTGCGTACCCGGCCACCCCGAGCCGGGGTCCTACCCAGCGAACTCCAATCGGCGGACCGGCCAATGGCGATGAGCGGCGAACAATAGGGCCGTCGCGCCCCGCGGCGTTGCCGTCTGCCCAGTCCTTCCGACCGCCGGCTCCGAATACCGGATGTGCAGCAATCATTCGGACGATCGGTAGCCGTTATCGGAAGTGGCGTGGGCGGCCTCACCGCCGCCTACCTGCTGTCCGCCCGGGACCGAGTCACCCTGTACGAGGCAGACGGGCGGTTGGGCGGCCACGCTCACACCCACTATCTGGACAGCGGTGACGGCCCTCCGGGCACCAATGTCGTCGGCGTCGACTCGGCGTTCCTGGTGCACAACGACCGGACCTATCCAACGTTGTGCCGTTTGTTCGCCGAACTCGGCGTGGCCACCCAGGAGTCGGACATGTCGATGTCGGTGCGCGCCGACGACATCGGACTCGAATATGCCGGCGCCCTGGGCCCGCGCGGGCTGTTTGCTTGCCGTGGTTCGCTGCGGCCACGCCATCTGTGGATGCTTGCCGAAATCCTCCGCTTCCACCGCGCCGCGGTTGGACTGCTGCGTGCGGATGCCGACAGTGCGGAAGACCCGCCGGAGACGCTGGAAGCCTTCCTGAACCGGCACCGCTTCTCGCAGCATTTCGTCGACTACTTCATCACGCCCTTGGTCGCCGCGGTGTGGTCTTGCGGCGGAGCCGACGCCCTACGCTATCCGGCCCGGTATCTGTTCGTCTTCCTCGACCATCACGGCATGCTATCGGTGTTCGGCTCACCGAAATGGCGCACGGTCACCCGAGGTTCGGCCAATTACGTGCGGGCCATCGCAGCTCGGCTTGACGAGGTGTCGATCCGCACACCGGTGCACTCGCTGCGGCGGTTGCCCGCCGGCGTACTGGTCCAAGCGGGTGACAATGCGCCGCGATTGTTCGATGCGGCCGTCGTCGCCGTCCATCCCGACCAGGCGCTGCTGCTACTCGACGATCCGACACCGGCCGAGCGCGCCGTCCTGGGCGCGATTCCTTACTCCACCAACCGCGCCCAGCTGCACACCGACGAGTCGGTGCTGCCCCGCCACTACCGTGCCCGCGCATCCTGGAACTATCTGGTGTCGCCCGGAACGGATCATGTGGTGGTCAGCTACGACATCAGCAGGCTGATGCGCATCAACGCACGCCCCCACTTTCTGGTAACGCTGGGCGGCCATGACCGAGTCGATCCCCGCACGGTGATCGCCGAAATGACCTACAGCCATCCGCTGTATACACCGGAATCGGTTGCAGCCCAACGCCTATTACCGACGCTCGACGACGATCGGGTGGTATTCGCCGGCGCCTACCACGGCTGGGGATTCCACGAGGACGGCGCCGCGTCGGGGCTGCGCGCGGCCCGGCGGCTCGGCGCCGACTGGCCTGCAGCGACCACCGAGGAGGCGATGGCGACGTGTTGACTCAAGCGCCGAAGCCGGCGATCTACCGCACCACGATCACCCATCTCAGACAGGTCCCGGTGCACCACTCGTTCGAGTACCGAAGCTACAGCTGGTATGTCGACGTCGACGAGCTCCCCCAGCTGCCGTGGTGGCTGAGACCGTTCGCGCGATTCCAGGCCGACGACCACTTCGCCAACCCGTCTTCGGGCTCGCCGCGTGGTTCGCTGCGGGACCGGCTGGAAGCCTTCTTCGCCGACCACGGCATCGCCACACCCGACGGCCGCATCACCGCGCTGCTACAGGCGCGCGTTTTCGGCTATGTCTTCAACCCGCTGAGCATCTTTTGGTGCCACGACCACGACGGCCAGCTGCGCCATGTCGTTGCCGAGGTGCACAACACCTACGGGGGACGCCACGCCTACCTGCTGCCGCCGGCGGACCTGCCCGTGGTGACGGCCAAGAAGTTCTATGTTTCGCCGTTCAACCAGGTCGACGGCTACTACCTGATCCAGGCACCACGGCCCGACCAGGAGCTCGACGTCACGGTGGCGCTACACCGAGCTCCCCGGCTGGCGTTTCCGGAATTCATAGCCACCCTGCGCGGACAGCGGCGACCGGCAACGACGAGACAGGTCGCGATCATGCAATTCATTTCGCCGCTGGCGCCGTTGGTGGTGGCCGTGCGCATCAGGATACAGGGGATCAAATTGTGGTTGCGTCGAGTTCCGGTGGTGCCGCGATGACCGTCGAAACCATCCAAACACCTTCGGCGGCAGTCGATTCGGACCGTTGGCCAGCCGTCGCCAAGGTGCCGACCGGCCGCGTCGCGGCGGCATCGGCGACCATCACCAATCGGCTGCTGCGGCGCGCGGCCGCTCGCTTGCCGCTGCGACTGGTCTACCCCGACGGAACGGCGATCGGCGCCGCCAATCCGAGCTCACCCAGCCTGATCCTCCACCAGCCGGAGGCGCTGGCGCGCCGCATCGGGCGCCACGGCCTGATCGGGTTCGGCGAGTCCTATATGGCCGGCGAATGGTCGTCGACCGACCTCATCCGGGTGCTGACGGTGCTCGCGGCGTCGGTGACCGACCTGGTGCCGCGCCCGCTGCACTGGCTGCGACCGATCGCGCCGGCGTTCCGACCGAGTCGACGAGGCCCCAGCCGAGATCAGGCCCGGCGCAATGTGGCCGTGCACTATGACTTGTCGAACGACCTGTTCGCGACGTTCCTCGACGAGACCATGACGTATTCGTGCGCGCTGTTCACCGACCTGCCGGCCGGCTGGCCGGATCTGGCCGCGGCCCAACGCCGCAAGATCGACCGGCTGCTCGACATGGCCGGGGTCCAGCAGGGCAGCCGCGTTCTTGAGATCGGCACCGGATGGGGCGAGCTGTGCATCCGCGCGGCCGCGCGCGGAGCCCACATCCGCTCGGTGACCTTGTCGGTCGAACAGCAGCAGCTGGCGCGGCAGCGGGTCGCCGCGGCCGGGTTTTCCGACCAGGTGCAGATCGACCTGTGCGACTACCGCGACGTCGACGGGCGCTATGACTCAATAGTGTCGGTCGAGATGATCGAGGCGGTGGGATACCGCTCGTGGCCAAGGTATTTCGCCGCGCTCGAGCAGCTGGTGCGCCCCGGCGGCCGGGTAGCGATCCAGGCGATCACCATGCCGCACCACCGGATGTTGGCCACCCGCAACACCCATACCTGGATCCAGAAGTACATCTTCCCCGGCGGCCTGCTACCGTCCACGCAGGCCATCGTCGATATCACCGAGCGGCACACCGGGCTGCGCACCGTCGACCGGGCCTCGCTGCGACTGCACTACGCCGAGACGCTGCGGCTCTGGCGGGAACGACTGATGCAGCGGCGAGATGAGTTGGCGCACTTGGGTTTCGACGAGGTGTTCGAACGAATGTGGGAGTTGTACCTGGCCTACTCGGAGGCGGGGTTCCGGTCGGGCTATCTGGACGTCTACCAGTGGACGTTTGTCCGCGAGGCCACCCTGTGAACATCGTCGTGGTATCCAGCGCTTCGGCTTTGGCTTTGGCCGTGGTGCATTCGGTCGCGTTCGCGATCGGCAGGAGGGTCGGCCGCTACAACGTCGTCGACGTGGCCTGGGGCGTGGGGTTCGTCGCGGTCGCCGTCGTCGCCGCGACGCTCGGGGGCGGCGACCCGATCCGCCGGTGGCTGTTATTGGCGTTGGTGTCGATCTGGGGTTTGCGGCTGAGCTGGCACATGTACCGCAAGACGGCCGGTAAGGGGGAGGATCCCCGCTACGCCGACCTGCTGCGCGGTGCCACGCCTGCGCAGGCGCTGCGCAAGGTGTTCGGATTGCAGGGCTTCCTCACGTTGTTCATCTCGTTCCCGCTGCAGCTGTCCGCGGTGACCGGGCCAACGCCGAAGCCACTTCTGCCGGTCGGGGGCCTGGGCTTGGCGGTGTGGCTTGTCGGTATCACCTTCGAAGCGGTTGGCGATCGGCAACTGCGGGTGTTCAAATCCGAACCGGCCAATCACGGGCTCATCATGGACCGCGGCCTGTGGGCCTGGACCCGCCACCCCAACTACTTCGGCGACGCCTGTGTCTGGTGGGGGTTGTGGCTGATCACGATCGACGGCTGGGTGCCGCTGGCCACGGTGGGGTCACCGCTGCTTATGACCTACCTGCTGGTGGATGTCAGCGGAGCCAGGCTGACCGAGAGATACATGAAGGATCGCCCCGGCTTCGCCAGGTATCAAAGGCAGACAGCCTATTTCGTGCCCCGGCCACCACGATCGGCGCGTCGGCGATGACCGGCTTGCCGATCTCGGAACCGGCTGGCGATAGGCTACCGATCGATGACCCGATCGTCACGGCTGAGCAGCGACCTGGACGCCCTGTTGCGCCGGGTCGCCCGGGGCGACACGGCCGCATTCGCCGCCTTCTACGACCAAACCAAGACCCGGGTGTATGGGCTGGTGATGCGGGTGCTGCGTGATACCGGCTACAGCGAAGAAACCACCCAGGAGATCTATCTCGAGGTGTGGCGGAACGCGTCGGAGTTTGACTCCGCGAAAGGTTCCGCATTGGCCTGGCTGCTCACCATGGCCCACCGGCGCGCCGTCGACCGGGTCCGCAGCGAGCAAGCCGGCAGCCAGCGGGAATTGCGCTACGGTGCGGCCAACGTCGATCCCGCGAGTGACGTTGTCGCCGACCTGGCGATCGCCGGCGACGAACGGCGGCGGGTAGCCGCGTGCCTGGAGGCGTTGACCGACGCGCAGCGCCAATGCATCGAACTCGCTTACTACGGCGGGCTGACGTATGTCGAGGTGTCGCAGCGGCTGGCCGCCAACTTGTCGACCATCAAATCCCGCATGCGCGACGCGCTCCGCAGCCTACGCAACTGCCTGGACGTGTCATGACCCAACCGTCCGATTTTGAGCTGCTCGAACTGGCTACGCCGTATGCCCTGAACGCCGTGTCCGACGACGAACGAGCCGACATCGACCGGCGGGTGGCCGCCGCGCCCGGGCCGGTCGTCGCGGCCTTCGACGAGGAAGTTCGAGCCGTCCGCGAGACGATGGCCGTCGCCTCGGCGATCACCACCGCGGAGCCGCCGGCACATCTGCGTGCCGACATACTGGGCCGGACCGAGCCGGCGAAACTCCACACTGGCCGTCAATCTCGTTGGCGTACGATCGTTTTCGCGTCCGCAGCGGCCATCGCGATTGGTCTGGCAGCATTCGGCTTGGGGGCACTGGTGCGTCCCATGGCGACACCGACGGTGGCCGAGCAAGTTCTGGCGGCACCCGACGTGCGGACGGTCTCTCGCCCACTGGGCACCGGCACGGCCACCGTGATGTTCTCCCGTGACCGCAACGCGGGTGTGCTGGTGATGAACAATGTGGCGCCGCCATCCCCGGGCACCGTGTATCAAATGTGGCTGCTGGGGGCCAAGGGGCCGAAGTCGGCGGGGACGATGGGTACCGCGGCGGTGGCCCCCTCAACGACCGCCACGTTGGCCAACCTCGGAACCTCGACGGCACTGGCATTCACCGTCGAACCTGGCACCGGATCGACACAGCCCACTGGCACCATCCTGGCCGAGCTGCCACTCGGGTGAGCCGCCACGACGAGCTCGGGGAAACTACTTCAAAACGGTTCCCAGCATCGCGACGAGCACGCCGAGTATCACCAGCGCGGCGCCGCCGGCCAGCGTCAGGTTGAACCATAGGTGCAGGCTGTCCTCGGCGTGGCTGACCATCGCCTCCGCGATCCGGCGCATGTCACCGGTGGTCCGGTTGAGCGCATCGTTGATATACCGCCCACCGACCTCGATGCCCGCCCATCCACCGGCCCCAACCAATAGCGCCGAGACGCCGAGGCTGGTCAGCGCCTTGCCCCGGCTTCGCGCAGCGACCAGCGTCAGCAGTCCACAGACACCGGTCAAGGCCACCGCTCCGATGCTCACCCAGGGACCCCAAACGGCGAGCCGCCTCAACTGCCCCTGCCGCACCGGCTTCGGCACCGACACCGACAACGGAACCGCCAGCGTCGCAGGCACCTTCACCTGGTAGGTGCGCAACGTTAGCTGAAACGAGTCGTCGTTGAGCATCGGGGAAATGTCGACCACCCACCGGTCGGGGTTCTGGCCCGATAGCGTCTCGGTGAATAGCCAGCGGTGCGCCGCCCGGTTCGCCTCGGCGAAGAGCGGCGGAAACGACCCGCCGACAGTGAAAGCGGTGGCCGCCTCGTGCACCAGCGAGCTGTCCACCGGGTGCCGGCGCCCGCCGTGCTCGGTGATGAGTGCCACGGTCCGGGTGGTGAGTTCGGCGGCCACCGCCTCCTGCACCGCCGGATCGCCGGCCGCTTTCCGGGCCATCTCGGTGTAACCGCCCTCGTCGATGAGGTTCACCTGCGCCCACGCCGCTGGAATCGCCACCGCCAGCGCAACCGTGGTTGCCAGCCAGAGAACCACCCTGGACACCGCAGCCGCGAACCGCACGCCTAGAACCTACTGGGCTATCCCCCGTATGTAGGCGGCCTGCCCGAGGTGCTGGGCGCAGTCATCGACGATGCTTACCAAGCGCGCGCTGGCGGTCACCGGCGGATCCCAGCTGGTGTCCACGACGCGGACCAACTCCTCTGCCGTCACGCCGGCGACGTATTCAAGGGTGAGTTCGTGCACCGCGTGGTAGTAGCCGCGCAACAGGTCGGCCGGCACGCGCACCTTCGGCACATCCCCGGGACCGTGCCCATAGCCGGTGTCGTGCCTCGGCAGATCCAGCCGAAAGCGGTCCACCCACCCGTCCCGGGTCCACACCTCTTCGACGCCCGCCACATGAGCCACCTGTAGGTCCTGC
Source organism: Mycobacterium decipiens (assembly GCF_963853665.1). Classification (NCBI taxonomy): domain Bacteria; kingdom Bacillati; phylum Actinomycetota; class Actinomycetes; order Mycobacteriales; family Mycobacteriaceae; genus Mycobacterium; species Mycobacterium decipiens. Next base: position 664,227 of record NZ_OY970459.1, on the reverse strand, counting down.
ACCCGGGCACTGTGCCAGAGCAACCACGCAATGCTGTTGGCGTTCGCGGTCAGCCGGTAGTTGGACACCTCGTCGGTCAGGCCGTCGGTGAGTTCGTCGACATGTTCGATCAAGCGGGTGAAAGCATCGCGGAGCAACTCCCGGGCCGCGGCATCGGTGCCTGACATAGCGGCGACCCTACGCCGTTGGGTGGTGGCCGACCGCGTCGCCGCAAGTGGCATCGCCAGTCGACCCGGCCGTAGATTAGTTAGATGACCTACGACCTCCTCATCCGTAATGGCACCATCGTCGATGGGCTGGGAGGTGAGCCGTACGTCGGCGACGTTGCGGTGAACGACGGCATCATCACGGCGGTGGGTGCAGCGGCCGGGCCAGATAGTACTGCCGCAAGAACGATCGATGCGACCGGGCTGCTGGTCACGCCCGGCTTTGTCGACCTGCACACCCACTACGACGGTCAGGCCATCTGGTCGGACCGGCTGACGCCGTCGTCCGCACACGGGGTGACCACGGTGGTGATGGGCAACTGCGGGGTCGGTTTCGCGCCGTGCCGCAAAACCGATCACGAGGTGCTCGTCGACGTGATGGCCGGAGTCGAGGACATCCCGGGTGTCGTCATGACCGACGGGCTGCCGTGGACCTGGGAAACCTTCCCCGAATACATGAATGCTTTGGCGGCGCGACGGCTCGATATTGATGTGGCCGCCTACCTCCCGCATTCCCCATTGCGCGTCTACGTGATGGGTCAACGCGGCGTCGACCGTGAGCCTGCCACCGCCGAGGATCTCGCGAAGATGCGGGCACTGGCCAAGGAGGCGATCGAGATTGGGGCGCTAGGCTTCGCGTCCTCGCGGCTGACAATTCACCAGACCGAGAGCGGTTCGCCGATCCCGAGCTACGACGCCGCCCGCGAGGAGATCGCAGAGATCGCCAAGGGTGTCGTAGCCGGGGGCGGCGGGCTGCTGCAATTCGTCCCCGACATTCCGGCCGACGGTTACCAGCCCGTGTTGCAGACGGTGTTCGACGTCGCCGAGGAGGTTGGGCTGCCGGTCACCTTCACCTTGGTTGTCGCTAATTCTGGCGACCCGACCTGGCCGGACGCCATCGCCATGGTCGAGGAGGCCAACAAAAGGGCGGGAGCCGGTTCCTTCTTCACCGCGCAGCTGCTGCCGCGTCCGATCGGGCTGGTCATCGGGCTGCAGCTGACCGGCAACCCGTTCGTGCTCTACCCGAGCTACCGCGAGATCGCACCGCTGCCGCTGGCTCAGCGGGTGGCCGAAATGCGCAAGCCGGAGGTCCGCGCGCGGATCCTCGCCGACAAGCCCGGCGTCGGTCATCCGATCCTGTACGTGGCCCAGGCCTGGGACTGGATCTTCCCGCTGGGTGACGAGCCCAACTATGAGCCCGACCCGGCGACCAGCATCGCGGCCCGGGCCCGGGCGCGCGGGGTGAGCCCGATGGAGGAGGCCTACGACCGGCTGCTCGACGACGACGGCCACGCCATGCTGCTGGTCGCGACCAGCAACCTGGAAAACAACTCGTTGGACACCGTCGGCGAGCTACTACACCGGGAGGACGTGGTGCTCGGCCTCGGCGACGGCGGCGCGCACTACGGAATGATCTGCGACGCCAGCTACCCGACGTTCCTGCTCGCGCATTGGACGCGCGACCGGGCATCCGGGCGGTTCTCGGTGGCCGAAGCCGTCCGCGAACTCACCTCGGTGCCGGCACGCGTCGCCGGCCTGGCCGACCGCGGGCGCATCGCCGTCGGCTACAAGGCCGACCTCAACGTCATCGACCACGCCGCACTGCGCCTGCACAAGCCGGTGATCAGCTACGACCTGCCCGCCGGCGGGCGTCGGCTGGATCAAACAGCCGAGGGCTACGTCGCGACCGTTGTCTCCGGCGAGGTGATTGCCGAGTGCGGTGTGCCGACCGCCGCGCGCCCCGGAAGGCTGGTCCGTGGCCGCCAGTCAGCCCCCGCCCCGGTCTAGGTAAGCTGGGGGTTCGTAGGGGCGCCCCGAAGATGGACGGTTCCCAAATATGGGCGTCACCGAAGTGCCGATACCGCCACGGCAACGGTCGCTGACAGTTAAGTTGGATCAGTGACAAGCCCGCATTTTGCGTGGTTGCCGCCAGAGATCAATTCGGCACTAATGTTCGCCGGTCCCGGAGCGGGGCCGCTCCTTGCCGCGGCCGCAGCCTGGGGCGGGCTGGCCGAAGAATTGCTCACATCGGTGGCGTCATTCAGCTCGGTGACATCCGAGCTGACCAGCGGAGCATGGCTGGGCCCGTCGGCGGCGGCGATGATGACCGTCGCAACCCAGTACATGGCCTGGCTCAGCGCGGCGGCGGTTCAGGCGGAACAAGCGGCCGCACAAGCCACGGCCATTGCGACCGCGTTCGAGACGGCGCTGGCGGCCACGGTGCAGCCCGCGGTCGTAGCGGCCAATCGTGGCCTGATGCAGCTGCTGGCGGCCACGAACTGGTTTGGACAGAACGCCCCGGCCCTGATGGACGTCGAGGCCGCATACGAGCAGATGTGGGCGTTGGACGTGGTGGCGATGGCGGGTTACCACTTCGATGCGTCGGCGGCCGCCGCACACCTGGCGCCCTGGCAACAGATCCTGCGGAATCTCGGCATCGATATCGGCAAGAACGGCCAGATCAATCTGGGCTTCGGCAATACCGGCACGGGAAACATCGGCAACAACAACGTCGGCAATAACAACCTGGGCAGCGGAAACACCGGCAGCAGCAACCTGGGCAGCGGAAACACCGGCAGCGGCAACCTGGGCTTCTGCAACCTCGGCGACGGGAATGTCGGCTTCGGCAATACCGGTAGCGCGAATGTCGGGTTCGGCATCACCGGCGATCAGCAGTTGGGCTTCGGCGGCTGCAACTCGGCTAGCGGCAACCTCGGCTTCGGGCACTTCGGCACCGGGAACGTTAGCTTGTTCAATTCCGCCAGCGAAAACATGGGCATCGGCGATTCGGGCTCCACGACGAGCGGCCTGGGGCGTTCGGGGACGGTCGCCGCGGGCTTCGGCGGCATGAACAGCCTATGGAACGCGGGGATGCCGAACGCTGGCTTGGGCGGCGCGGTCGGCTCGGAAGCGGCCCTGGCTAGCTCCGCAAGCTACGCCACCAGCGGCTTGGGCACAGCAGCGTTGAACTCGGGCATCCTCGGCTCCGCCCTCGGATCAACGGGCGGACTCAGCCCGGTCCTGCCAAGTGCCCTCAACCCGGGCCTGACCAACGCGCCCGTCACCGCCCCGGCCAGTGCCCCGGTTGGCGGCTTGGACTCCGGCGGTCCGAGCACCGCTGGCCCCGGCGCCCACACGGCCCTGAGGAGCTCTGGCACCGGCTCGGGCATCCCCAAGTCGAACTTCTACCCGAGCCCCGACCGCGAGTCCGCCGACGTCGACCCGCACATCAGGCAGCCGGTCCGGTCGGAGTAGCACCACACGCGGGCGCCTATCCTCGAATCCATGGGTGCCAAAAAGGTGGACCTCAAGCGACTGGCCGCTGCCTTGCCCGACTACCCGTTCGCCTACCTGATCACCGTCGACGATGGCTATCGCGTGCACACGGTGACGGTCGAGCCCGTTCTGCGCGAACTCGGTGACGGTCCCGGGCACCCCGAGGCGCCCAGGGCATTGCTCGACGTCGGCGTTATCGGGGGTCGCACCCGGAAAAACGTTGCCCACCGCAGCGACGTCACCCTGTTGTGGCCCCCATTCGAGCCGGGCGGCTACTCGCTGATCGTCGACGGCCGGGCCGAGGCTTCCGACGCCGGCCCCGACGACGAGACCGCCCGCTGCGGTGTCGTGCCCACCCGTGCGTTGCTGCACCGCGACGCGGCCCCCGATTCCCCCGCCGCGGCCAAAGGTTGCCTGCACGACTGCGTGGTGTTCTCGCAGCCGTAGCGCCCGGACGAAAAAGCCCGGCCCCCAAGGGGACCGGGCTTTTCGCGATCGATTCGGCGGACTAGAAGTCCATGCCGCCCATGCCGCCGGTGGGATCGCCCGCGGGAGCGGCCGCCTTCTCCGGCTTGTCGGCCACGACGGCCTCGGTGGTCAGGAACAGCCCCGCGATGGACGCCGCGTTCTGCAGCGCCGAACGGGTCACCTTGACCGGGTCGGCAACGCCTGCCTTCAACAGATCCTCGTAATCGCCGGAGGCCGCGTTCAGGCCGTGGCCCGCCGGAAGGTTGCGCACCTTCTCGGCCACCACGCCCGGCTCGAGCCCGGAGTTGAAGGCGATCTGCTTCAGCGGAGCCTCCAGCGCCACCTTAACGATGTTGGCGCCGGTGGCCTCGTCACCGGTGAGCTTCAGCTCGTCCAGCACCGGGGCCGCTTGCAGCAGGGTCACGCCACCACCGGCGACGATGCCCTCCTCGACGGCTGCCTTGGCGTTACGCACCGCGTCCTCGATGCGGTGCTTGCGCTCCTTGAGCTCCACCTCGGTGGCGGCACCGGCCTTGATCACCGCGACACCACCGGCGAGCTTCGCCAGCCGCTCCTGCAACTTCTCGCGGTCATAGTCGGAGTCGCTGTTCTCGATCTCCTGGCGGATCTGCGCCACCCGACCGGCGATGGCGTCGGTGTCACCGGCACCCTCGACGATGGTGGTCTCATCCTTGGTGACGACGACCTTGCGCGCCTTACCGAGCAGGCCCAGGTCCGCGTTCTCCAGCGACAGGCCGACCTCTTCGCTGATCACCTGACCACCGGTGAGGATCGCCATGTCCTGCAGCATCGCCTTGCGGCGGTCACCGAAGCCCGGGGCCTTGACCGCCACGGACTTGAAGGTGCCGCGGATCTTGTTCACGACCAGAGTCGAAAGCGCCTCGCCCTCGACGTCCTCGGCAATGATCAGCAGCGGCTTGCCGGCCTGAATGACCTTCTCCAACAGCGGCAACAGATCCTTGACCGTCGACACCTTGGAGCTGACCAGCAGGATGTAGGGATCCTCCAGGACCGCTTCCTGACGCTCGGCGTCGGTGACGAAGTAGCCCGAGATGTACCCCTTGTCGAACCGCATACCCTCGGTGAGCTCGAGCTGCAGGCCAAAGGTGTTGGACTCCTCGACGGTGATAACGCCCTCGTTGCCGACCTTGTCCATCGCCTCGGCGATCAGGTCACCGATCGACTGGTCACCCGCCGAAATCGCCGCGGTGGCCGCAATTTGTTCCTTGGTCTCGACCTCCTTGGCGCCCTTGAGCAGGGTCTCGGTGATCTTCTCGACGGCCTTCTCGATGCCGCGCTTGAGACCCAGCGGGTTGGCGCCGGCCGCGACGTTGCGCAGGCCCTCGCGCACCAGCGCCTGGGCCAACACCGTGGCCGTCGTCGTGCCGTCGCCGGCGACGTCGTCGGTCTTCTTGGCGACTTCCTTGACCAGCTCGGCGCCGATCTTCTCGTACGGGTCCTCCAGCTCGATCTCCTTGGCGATGGACACACCATCGTTGGTGATCGTGGGGGCACCCCACTTCTTCTCCAGTACGACGTTGCGACCCTTGGGTCCCAACGTCACCTTTACCGCGTCGGCGAGGCTATTCAGGCCCCGCTCGAGGCCGCGACGGGCCTCTTCGTCGTACGCAATTGTCTTGGCCATTGCGAAGTGATTCCTCCGGATTGGGAATGAAACGGGTCACCGGGTGGGGGCCACCCGTTACTTACGCTGGCCGGGCGCAGTGCCCGCGACGGACGGCTCAAGTCGTCGTCGCGCGACGACGGCCTGGCCTCACCGTCCCGACCTAGCACTCACCGGTCGCGAGTGCCAACGTCATTCTTAGCACTCGCCTATGCCGAGTGCAAGAAGCCCCGCGACGACGTCCGGGTTGTGGCACACGTCGCGGCGTGATCCGGGTGAGTATGTTCAGCCCATGACCTCCAACGGCAAAAAGACCCAGAAATGGTCGGCCGCCGACGTCGGGGACCAAAGCGGGCGCGTCGTCGTCGTCACCGGCGCCAACACCGGCATCGGCTACCACACCGCCGCCGTGCTCGCCTGCAGCGGTGCGCACGTCGTGCTGGCGGTGCGCAATCTCGAGAAGGGCAACGCCGCGCTGGCGCGCATTACCGCCGTCAGCTCGCGCGCCGACGTCACCCTGCAGGAACTCGACCTGAGCTCGCTGGACTCGGTGCGCGCAGCCGCCGACTCGCTACGCGCGGCGTACCCGCGCATCGACTTGCTGATCAATAACGCCGGGGTGATGTGGACGCCGAAGCAGGTCACCAAGGACGGCTTCGAGATGCAGTTCGGCACCAACCATCTCGGTCACTTCGCACTGACCGGGCTGGTACTCGACCACATGCTGCCGGTCGCCGGTTCGCGGGTGGTGACCGTCAGCAGCCAGGGCCACCGGATTCGCGCCGCCATCCACTTCGACGACTTGCAGTGGGAACGCGGTTACGACCGCGTCGCCGCGTACGGGCAAGCCAAACTGGCCAACCTGCTGTTCACCTACGAGCTGCAACGGCGGCTGGCCGAGGCGGGCAAATCCACCATCGCCGTCGCCGCCCACCCCGGCGGCTCCAACACCGAGCTGACCCGCAATCTGCCGCGCCTTATCCGGCCCGTCGCTACCGTCCTCGGGCCGTTACTCTTCCAAAGTCCGCAGATGGGCGCCCTACCGACGCTGCGCGCCGCCACCGATCCGACCACGCAGGGTGGACAGTATTACGGCCCGGACGGTCTCGGCGAGCAGCGCGGCCACCCGAAGGTCGTCCAATCCAGCGCCCAGTCCCACGACAAAGACCTGCAACGCCGGCTGTGGACCGTCTCCGAAGAACTCACCGGCGTCAGCTTCGGAATCTACGACGACCGATAATGGCCGGGTGCGGTCAGTCGGGGAGCATCAGCGGGTCGTAGCGGAGATGATCCGGGCCGGTCGCCCGGTCACGGTTTCACTGACCCAGACCCAAGGTCTGGTCCTGGGCGATGACGTGGTCGCGCCGCTGTCGCTGCCGGTTTTCGATAACTCCGCAATGGATGGTTACGCGGTGCGCGCCGAGGACACGTCGGGCGCGACACCGGAACACCCGGTGGTGTTGCCGGTCGCCGAGGACATTCCCGCCGGGCGCACCGACGAGTTGACACTGCGACCGGCGACCGCACACCGGATCATGACCGGTGCGCCGGTGCCGGCCGGTGCGACCGCCATCGTGCCGGTCGAAGCCACCGACGGCGGAGTGGATTCGGTGGCGATCCGCCAACATGCCACCCCCGGCAAGCACATCCGACGGTCGGGCGAGGACGTCACCACCGGTACCACCGTGCTCCGCAAAGGACAGATCGTGACGCCGCCGGTGCTCGGTCTGGCCGCGGCGCTGGGCCTGGCCGAGCTGTCGGTGCTCCCCCGCCAGCGGGTGCTGGTGATCTCCACCGGGTCGGAGCTAGTGTCGCCGGGCACCCCGCTGCAACCGGGCCAGATCTACGAGTCCAACTCGATCATGCTGGCCGCCGCCGTCCGCGACGCCGGCGCCGCCGTGGTCGCCACCCCGACCGCCGGCGACGACGTCGCGCAGTTCGGCGCGATCCTGGACCGGTACGCGGCCGACGCCGACCTGATCATCACCAGCGGCGGCGTCAGCGCCGGAGCCTACGAGGTGGTCAAAGACGCGTTCGGGCGCTCTGGCTACCGGGGCGGCGACCACGGCGTGGAATTCGTCAAAGTGGCGATGCAGCCCGGAATGCCACAGGGCGTCGGGCGGGTGGCGGGGACACCGATCGTCACCCTGCCCGGCAACCCGGTCAGCGCGTTGGTGTCCTTCGAGGTGTTCATCCGTCCCCCGCTGCGCATGGCCATGGGCCTGCCGGATCCCTATCGGCCGCACCGGGCCGCGGTGCTCACCGAAACGCTTACCTCGCCGCGGGGCAAACGGCAGTTCCGGCGCGCGGTACTAGACACCCACGCCGGCGAGATCGGTCGGGTCACCAGCTACGGCCCACCGGCGTCGCACCATTTGCGCTGGTTGGCCTCGGCCAACGGGCTGCTAGACATCCCGGAGGACGTCGTGGAGGTGGCCGCCGGAACCCAGCTGCAGGTCTGGGATTTGAGCTAACCGGACCGCTGCTTGTGCCGTGGGGCCCGGTCGGAGTCCCGGGCGACGCGCCTTCCGTAAGATAGCCGCGTGGCACGACGCCCCCGCCAGTCCGTTCAGGAAGGCCCTGCGCACCTGCTCGCGTTGGTGCGGTCGGCCGTTCCGCCCCTGCACCCGGCCGGGCGGCCGTTCATCTCCGCTGCCCTGGCCGTCGCCTCAGCCGGGGTATTGGGCCAGGCAGCAACCGGGCGCGACTGGCGGTGGCTACGCCGGACGGGCCTGCTGGCAGCGGCAGCCTGCGCGGGATTCTTTCGCCACCCCCCGCGGGTGCCGCCCACCCGGCCCGGCGCCATCGTCGCCCCCGCCGACGGCGTGATCTGCGCGATCGACGCCGCGGCCCCGCCCGCCGAACTCGGCATGGGCGACGCGCCGCTGCCGCGAGTCAGCATCTTCCTGTCGATATTGGACGCCCACGTGCAGCGAGCCCCGGTGAGCGGCGAGGTGATCGCCGTACAACACCGGCCCGGCCGATTCGGGTCAGCCGATCTAGCCTCAGCCAGCGACGACAACGAGCGCACCAGTGTAAGGATCCGCACGAGCAGCGGCGCCGAGGTCGTCGCCGTGCAGATCGCCGGGCTGGTGGCGCGCCGCATCGTGTGCGACACACACGTCGGAGACAAGCTGTCCGTCGGTGACACCTACGGCCTGATCAGGTTCGGCTCCCGGTTGGATACCTACCTGCCACCGGGCGCGGACCCGATCGTCAAGGTCGGCCAGCGCGCGGTTGCCGGCGAGACCGTGCTGGCCGAATGTCCATGATCCGCAAGCCCCGCGGCAGGCGACCGGTAAACCTGCAGATTCTGCCCAGCGCGATGACAGTGCTGTCCATTTGCGCGGGACTGACCTCGATCAAGTTCGCGCTGGAGAACCAGCCGAGGGCTGCGATGGCGCTGATCGCCGCAGCGGCCATCCTCGACGGGCTGGACGGCCGAGTGGCCCGCATTCTGGACGCCCAGTCGCGGATGGGCGCGGAAATCGACTCGCTGGCCGACGCGGTGAACTTCGGCGTGACGCCGGCGTTGGTGCTTTACGTGTCCATGTTGTCGACGTGGCCAGTCGGTTGGGTGGTGGTGCTGCTTTACGCGGTGTGCGTGGTGTTACGGCTGGCGCGGTTCAACGCGCTGCAGGATGACGGAACCCAGCCCGGCTACGCGCATGAATTCTTCGTCGGGATGCCCGCGCCGGCCGGCGCGATTTCCATGATCGGTCTGTTGGCCCTAAAAATGCAGTTCGGCGAAGGCTGGTGGACCTCGGTGTGGTTCCTCAGCTTTTGGGTGACGGGCACGTCGATACTCATGGTCAGCGGGATCCCGATGAAAAAGATGCACGCCGTATCGGTGCCGCCCAACTACGCGGCCGCGCTGCTGGCGGTGCTGGCGATTTGCGCGGCGGCGGCGGTCCTGGCCCCCTACCTGTTGATCTGGGTGATCATTATCGCCTACGTATGCCATATCCCGTTCGCGGTGCGCAGCCAACGCTGGCTTGCCCGACACCCGGAAGTATGGGACGACAAACCCAAGCAACGACGAGCCCTACGGCGCGCGAACCGCCGGGCGCATCCCTACCGGCGGTCGATGGCGCGGCTGGGGCTGCGCAAGCCAGGTCGACGGTTGTGACTGACCCCGGCTCCAATCCCGGGGCGGCTCCTTCGCTACCGCTCACTGCCCGACTGAACACATCAGCCGTCGACTCACGTCGTGGCGTCGTTCGGTTGCACCCCAATGCCGTTGCCGCCCTTGGCATCCGCGAGTGGGACGCGGTGTCGCTGACCGGCTCGCGGACGACCGCGGCGGTGGCCGGCCTGGCGACGGCGGATACTCCCGTCGGGACGGTGTTGCTCGACGACGTCACACTGTCCAATGCGGGTCTGCGCGAAGGCACCGAGGTGATCGTCAGCGCGGTCACCGTCTACGGAGCGCGATCGGTGACGCTGAGCGGCTCGACGCTGACCACCCAGTCGGTTCCATCGGTCACCCTGCGGCAGGCCTTGCTCGGCAAGGTGATGACCGTCGGCGACGCGGTATCGCTGCTGCCCCGCGATTTGGGCCCCGGCACGTCCACCTCCGCCGCCAGCCGGGCGTTGGCCGCCGCGGTCGGGATCAGCTGGACATCGGAGCTGCTGACCGTGACTAGCGTCGACCCCGAGGGACCGGTCAGTGTGCAGCCCAACTCACTGGTCACCTGGGGCACCGGTGTCGGGGCCGCCGCGGGGACGTCGGCGGCCCAGCAGGTGAGCATCTCGAGTCCGCAGATCCAGGTCGAGGACCTCAAGGGCGCCCAGCCGCAGGCCGCCAAGCTCACCGAATGGCTCAAGCTTGCCCTCGATGAGCCGCACCTCCTGAAGACCCTGGGCGCTACCACCAATCTGGGGGTGCTGGTGTCGGGTCCGGCCGGCGTGGGCAAGGTGACGCTGGTGCGCGCGGTGTGCGACGGCCGCAGGCTAGTGAAACTGGACGGTCCGGAGATCGGAGCACTGGCCGCCGATGACCGGCTCAGCGTCGTGGCCTCGGCGGTGCAGACAGTTCGCCACGAGGGCGGCGTGTTGCTGATCACCGACGTCGATGCCCTGCTGCCGGCCACCGCCGAGCCGGTGGCCGCCCTGATCCTGGCCGAGCTGCGTACCGCGGTGGACACCGACGGCGTGGCGTTGATCGCCACCTCCGCGCGACCCGATCAGCTTGACGCCCGGCTGCGCTCCCCCGAATTGTGCGACCGGGAGATCGGCCTACCGCTGCCCGACGCTGCCACCCGCAAGTCGCTACTGGAGACGCTGCTGAAGCCGGTTCCCACCAGAGACCTCGATCTCGACGAGATCGCCGGCCGCACACCGGGTTTCGTCGTCGCCGACCTGGCGGCGCTGGTGCGAGAGGCGGCGCTGCGGGCAGCGTCTCGAGCCAGCGCGGACGGCCAGCCACCGACGCTGCAGCAGGACGATCTGCTGGGGGCGTTGACCGTGATCCGGCCGCTGTCCCGCTCGGCCAGCGAGGAGGTCACCGTGGGCAGCGTGACACTCGACGATGTCGGTGACATGGCCGCGGCCAAACAAGCACTGACCGAGGCGGTGCTGTGGCCGCTGCAGCATCCCGACACCTTCGCCCGGTTGGGCGTCGACCCACCGCGCGGGGTGTTGTTGTACGGCCCGCCCGGCTGCGGCAAGACCTTTGTGGTCCGCGCGCTGGCCAGCACCGGACAGCTGAGCGTGCATGCCGTCAAAGGGTCCGAGCTGATGGACAAGTGGGTGGGCTCCTCGGAGAAGGCGGTCCGCGAGTTGTTCCGGCGGGCCCGCGACTCCGCACCGTCACTGGTGTTCCTCGATGAGCTGGACGCTCTAGCGCCGCGGCGCGGGCAGAGCTTCGACTCGGGGGTTTCCGATCGGGTGGTGGCCGCACTGCTGACCGAGCTCGACGGCATCGACCCGCTACGCGATGTCGTCGTGCTGGGCGCGACCAACCGACCCGATCTGATCGACCCGGCGCTGCTGCGCCCGGGGCGGCTGGAACGGCTGGTGTTCGTCGAGCCGCCCGACGCCGCCGCGCGCCGCGAAATACTGCGCACCGCGGGCAAGTCGATCCCGCTGAGCCCCGATGTCGACCTGGACGAGGTGGCGGCCGGACTCGATGGCTATAGCGCCGCCGACTGTGTGGCGCTGCTGCGCGAAGCCGCACTTACCGCGATGCGGCGTTCCATCGATGCCGCCGACGTCACCGCCGCCGACCTGGCGGCCGCTGGTGAAACCGTGCGCCCCTCGCTGGATCCGCTCCAGGTGGAGTCGCTACGCGCGTTTGGAGCCAACGTCAGGTGAGTTGCGGGCGCAATCTCAGCGATTCGCAACGGTCTATTGACCGCTGATGAAGCCGAGCAATTGCGGATATTGGTCGGCAATGGCGCGCAGCCGCCGACCGTTGTCGAGACCGCGCAGGTGCTCAGCGGTGGAGCTGTCGGCCGGATAAAAGGACTCCATGGCCAGGCTCTCCACACAGATGTCCAGCGGGCTGCCGAACGTCGCGATGGTGTTGACGAACCGCAGTTCGACCCCGTCGAGGGTGGCCAATCGGAACGGTACATACAGCTGGGTTGGTTGCTGGGTTGCATGCTCCCGGGGTGCGGGATATCCCGACAACTCCTCGTAGAGCCGGCAAATATCGGGTGCCGCGGTGGCTTCGACATGCCGCCGGATCCGGCGCAGGATCGCCGAGTGCACTTCGGCATGGTTGAGCAGCCGTGGCGCCAATCCCCTTGGGTGCAGGCACAACCTCATCACGTTGATCGGCCTGGACACCAGTGTTGGGTCGACCCCCTCGACCAGGACGTGGCAACCAACGTTGGCAGCGACCAGATTCCAGCAGGCGTCGGTGACGATGGCCGGATAGGGGGCGTGCCCGGAGAGCACGGCGTCGACGGCGGCCTTCACCGGCCTCATCCGCTCGGCGTCCAGGGTGTGTTCGCTAAAGGCGGGCGCGTAGCCACCGGCGAGCAGCAGTCGGTTACGCGCGCTAAGCGGCAGGTCGAGCGACTCACCGATCCCGAGCAGCAGGTTCCGGCTGGCGTTCGCGCGACCGGTCTCCACGAAACTGATATGGCGCGGCGAGACTCCGACCTGGTGCGCCAGTGCCAGTTGGCTCAACCGCCGACGAGTGCGCCACTCCCGCACGGCTGCTCCCGCAAACATTCTGGCCATCTTCGGAATCTATCGCCGTAGCGGAGCCGGACCCACTACCTCATAGGTAATCGACACGGTTATGTCCACGGCCAAGACTGCGACTATGAGCATCGAATCCGCTACCGCGCAGAGCCCCATTTCCCAGCCGCTGGTCCTGCGGCGCGCTTTCGGCGCGGCAGCGATCGGCCGGATCCTGCTGGGCACGGCGGCCTATATCGCGCCGCAATCGCAGACCCGGATGAATGCGGTGCCAGACCGCATGCTGTCCACCGAGTTGAGGTACCTCATCCGCATCTTCGGAGCCCGCGCGCTCGCGCTCGGGGTGGCGTATCTGATCAGCGACGAGCACAATAGACGGCGCTGGCAGCGGATCGGACTGATGGTCGACACGCTGGACAACGTCAACGCCCTGATCGAGCTGAGCAGGCTGGAGCGCGGCGACCCCCGGGTCGTCACCCTACTGCGGTTGATCGCGGTGACGGGTCCGTATGCGGCGCTCGGCGCGGTGGGTGTCGTGCAGGCCCAGTGGGTTAGACGCACCAGGTAGGGCCGCTACGTCGACAACTCGAACTCCACCATCGCGGCCACCGAGTCCAGGGCCTCACCCAAAAAGACCAACCGATCGGCCGCCGACGGCGCCGTCAGCACGGCGTACCGGTCGGCCGGGCCGATCGGGACTCGACATGCCAACGCGTACAGACGCTGCCCGGCGTCAGCTGGGTCCGCGACCGGGTAGCCCAAGACCACGTCGCGGCCCGGCAGCCGAACCCCCCGGGCGGCAGCGACCCGCTCGAACAACGCCATGACCCGGTCTTCGACTTCCAGCAACTGGGCAGCGGTGAGGGGATTCCCCGGCTCGTCGGGCCAAAACCGTACCTTCGCCCGCGGGTACGGATCGTCGGCCAGCCAGTCGCACACCCGGATCCGGTCGCCCACCCGGCAGCGCAGCACATAGCGATCCGAACCGGCATCCACGCATTCGGTGATCCTGGCTAGCGTCCCGACTTCACACCGCGTGTCGCCGCCGCCGACCTCGCGGCCGCGCGAGATCAGGACAACACCGAAGCGAGGATCCGCGGTGTCCATGCAGTCTCGGACCAGTGCGGCGTAGCGGGGCTCGAAGACGCGCAACGGCAGATCTTCGCCGGGCAGCGGCGCCGACTCGAGCGGGAACATCGCCAGCTCAACCGTCGCGAACTCGGCCATCACATAAACCTAGATCCCCAGAGGCCGCGAACCGCTAAATCTCCAGCTCGGCAATCAGCGCGTCAACGACCGCACGCAAGTCGCCGTCATGTTCCTCGGCCATTCGCCGCTGCCGCTGGTAGGACGCACCGTCGCGGTAAATATCGGAGACCGCGGCAAGTTCGTCGACACAGTTCAGCGATTTCGCGACGGGCTCCAGCCGGGTCAGCACATCGTCGAGATCATCGGTAACCAGCCGTTCGTTACCTTCGGCGTCCAAGATGATCACCGCGTCCAGGCCGTAGCGGGCGGCACGCCACTTGTTCTCCTGGACATGCCAGGGAGGCATGGTCGGTAGCGTGTCACCGGCGTCCAAGCGGCGGTCCAGGTCGACGATCAGGCAATGTGTCAACGCGACCAGCGCGCCGAGCTCCCGCAGGTTGGGCACGCCATCGCAGATCCGTACCTCCAGAGTTCCCAGATGCGGTGACGGCCTTATATCCCAACGGATTTCGTTCATATGGTCGATGATGCCGGTCTTCTTCTGGTCGTAGACGAAACCTTCGAATTCCGCCCACCTCTGAAAATGAAACGGCAGCCCGGCGGTGGGCAACTGCTGGAACATCATCGCCCGGTTGCTGGCATACCCGGTGTCTTCGCCGCCCCACCAGGGTGATGAGGCCGACAGCGCCAACAGATGCGGGTAGTAGTTGAGCAGCGACGTCATGATCGGCATCACTTTGTGCGCCGAGCGAATCCCGACATGCACGTGCACACCCCAGATCAGCATCTGCCGGCCCCACCACTGGGTGCGCTTGATCAGCTCGGCGTAACGCGGTGCGTCGGTGAGCTTCTGGGCCGACCACCGTGCGAACGGGTGGGTGCCCGCACAGAACAGCTCCATCCCGCGGTCGCGAACGATCCGCCGGGCCGGGCCCAAGGTTTCGCGCAGATCCTCCATCGCCTCGGCGGCACATTCACATATGCCACTAACGATCTCCACGGTGTTGCGCAGCAACTCCTTGTGTACCCGCGGGTTTTCACCAATCTCGGCGATGACCGCGGTGGCTTCATTGCTCAGGTCGCGGGTCTGCGCGTCGACGAGCGCGAACTCCCACTCCACGCCAATGGTCGGACGGGGCGAACCAGCGAAATCGATTCGGGCAGCCGACCTGCCACCAGCCGAGCTAGCCGGAACCGATGACACCGCACGCCACCCGCTTGCCGGCGTCGCCGGTGGTCATCGTCGTCTCGTCGGGACCCGGCGTTCCGTTGAGCTGGACGTAACGTTCCGGTGGAATGTTGGCGAAGTTGTCGGCGCCGGCGTGAATGATGATCGCGGTTTTCTCGCCGGTCAACAGGTCGTCCATGGTGAAGGCGTCCGTGGTGGTCACCAGCATCCCAGAACCGTCACCCCGTACCTGCAGTGAGGCCAGGTCGCCACTGGCGGGAGTGCCCGTGTGCCCGGGCACGTGGTAGTGGCCGCCGGCGGACAGAAAGTTGCCCGGCGCGCCACCGGTGGGGGCAACCGAGTTGGGCTCACACTTGCCGACCTTGTGGATGTGCACCCCATGGAAGCCGGGCGCGAGCTGACCGACTCCGGTCGTCGCGATCGTCACGGTGGCGTAACCATTGGCGAACTCGAACTTGGCCGTCGCCACCTTCGTGCCGTCGGGTGCCTTCAGGGTAGCGGCCAAACTCTGCGCGGCGGACGACTCCTCCTCGTTGCCCGAGAGTCCAGCCGGCGCAGGCGATCCGGTCCAGATCGACGGCGTAGTACCCGGAACCGTCGACGCGTGTTGCGGCGACGAGCACGCACTCAGCAGCGTCCCACAGGCGGCCAGAAACAAGGCAGACAGTGTGGACATGCTGACGGCTGCGACATTGCGGTGATCGGCGGGCTTTGGCATAGCGAGAGCCTAGCCTGGCTTCCGAATCAGCGTCAGCCGGTCACTACGACGATGACTCCGGGCGGCTGGTCGGAGAGCTCTGGAATTCGCCGCTCTACCGCTGCTCCCAGCTTTTGGCCCACCTCGTCCGCGGTTGCCCGCTCACCTTCGGCGTCGGAGTAGTACACCGTTGTCATCGAGACGTCGGGCAACGTGAGATTCCCGACATCGGTGATCGTGAAACCGGCCGCCTTGAGCTGATCTGCAGTCCGCGCGGCGGCGCCTTCGGTGCCGGAGATGTTGTATACGCGCACCTCGGCCCGGGTCACCGCGGGCTTGGCGCTGGTCGAAGTCGGCGCCGTCGCGCTGGTGGTCATGGTGGAAACCGGTGACGAGTCGTCATCGGATTTCCCGGACGAACCCAGTGCCTGCCAGCCGAGCAGCAGGAAGATGACGCCGAGGAACAACAGCACCATCACCATCGCCCGCAGGGGAAGCCCCGAAGAGTCGGGTACGCGCTCATTCATCGAGCCCACTGTAACCAGCCGCGGGCCGTAACCCGCAAAAGCAGGGACGGCGTCAGGTCACCTCGAAGCCAAGGCGTCGCGCAGCGCGCGCCTTCTGCCGACTGGCGCGCAACCGTCGCAACCGCTTCACCAGCATCGGGTCGGCGGCCAGCGCCTCGGGCCGATCGACCAGCGCATTGAGCACTTGGTAGTAACGCGTCGCCGACATCGAGAACAGCTCTTTGATGGCTTCTTCCTTGACACCGGCAAACTTCCACCACTGACGTTCGAACGCCAGGATGTCGTGCTCGCGACGGGTGAGCCCATCGGCGATCTCAGAGTCGTCCCCCGATTGAATTGCCCGCGCCATGGCGCTGTCCATATCGCTTTTCCCTGGACCCTTCCGGCGATTCTCAATGTGTTCGTTGACGTGACCACGTAGGCGCATCTTTCGGCGAATATTGAACCACGCCCGGAACTCGTGGGCGGTAACGCAGACCCGCGAGTCGGCCGACTGCTTGGATTGGACAGCCCCTGGCCCGCCTCCTCCCCCCGCCGCGCTGCGGCGGGCATCGTCGCCGCGCTAAACCCGACTGCCCGCCTCCTCCCCCCGCCGCGCTGCGGCGGGCATCGTCGCCGCGCCTAAGCTAGCCGACCATGGCAGTCCTACCCATCCGCATCGTTGGCGATCCCGTCTTGCACACCGCGACGACCCCGGTGCCGGTCGCCGCCGACGGTTCACTACCGGCGAATCTCGCCGAGTTGATCGCCACCATGTACGCCACCATGGACGCCGCTAACGGGGTCGGCCTCGCCGCCAATCAGATCGGGTACGGAATGCGGCTCTTCGTCTACGACTGTGTCGAGGACCGCGGATCGGCCGCTCGCCGCCGCGGTGTGGTCATCAATCCGGTACTGGAGACCTCCGAGATCCCCGAGACCATGCCCGACCCGGACACCGACGACGAGGGTTGCCTGTCGGTCCCCGGCGAGTCATTTCCCACCGGGCGTGCCAAATGGGCACGGGTCACCGGACTCGATGCCGATGGCAGTTCGGTCGCTATCGAGGGCACCGGCCTGTTCGCGCGGATGCTGCAGCACGAGACCGGGCACCTGGATGGACTTCTGTACCTGGATCACCTGATCGGCCGGCACGCGCGCAGCGCCAAACGGGCCGTCAAGTCACACGGCTGGGGCGTTCCCGGATTGTCGTGGTTGCCCGGCGCGGGTCCCGACCCGTTCGGTCACTGATGGCCTCGTGGCCGGAGCTCGGGACGCGAGTAACGGTTCGCTACCGCCGCCCCGCTGGATCGGTGCCGCCGCTGACCGACGCGGTCGGGCGGCTGCTGGCCGTCGACCCGACGGTACGGGTCCAGACGAAGACGGGCACGATCGTCGAGTTCTCCCCCGTCGACGTGGTCGCCCTGCGGGTACTGACCGACGCGCCGGTACGCACCGCGGCGATCCGGGGACTCGAGCACGCCGCTGCGGCGGCCTGGCCCGGCGTTGAACGAACCTGGTTGCACGGCTGGCTGGTGCGAGCCGGGCGCGGGACCATATTGGCCGCCAATTCAGCAGTGCCGCTGGATATTTCGGCCCATAGGAGCACCATCGGTGAAATCGTCGCATGGTATGCGGGCCGCGACCTGCCGCCATGGCTGGCCGTCCCGGACCGGTTGCTGCCACTGCCGCCCGGACTGGCCGGGGAACGCCTCGAGCGGGTACTGGTGCGCGACGTGTCCACCGGTGAATCCGACCAGTCCATCACGTTGCTGGCCCACCCCGACGACACCTGGCGACAGCTCTACCGCAAGCACGTACCCCTCGACGAGCTGACCGCCGTCCTCGACGGCGAGCTGGCATTCGGCAGCTACCCGGGCGTGGCGGTCACCCGCGCGGCGGTGACCGATGCTCCGGACGGCACCCGGTGGGTGGGTCTGTCGGCGATGCGTGCCGCGGACCACCAACACGCGGCCGGCTCGGCATGCCGCCGGCTGTGGGAAGCGCTGTTGGGTTGGGGCGCGGGCTGCGGCGCGACCCGCGGCTACGTGCGCGTGCACGACACCGCCACGGCCACCCTTGCCGAAACCTTGGGCTTCCGGCTACACCATCGCTGCCGCTACCTCCCGGCCAGCTCGGCCACCTCGGATACCTTCTAGCCATGCCCGACGGCACCCTGCGGCTGGCCACCTGGAATGTGAATTCGATTCGCACCCGCTTGGACCGCGTCCTTGATTGGCTTGCGCGCGCCGATGTCGACGTGCTGGCCATGCAGGAGACCAAGTGCTCGGACAGCCAGTTCCCCGCATTGCCACTGTTCGAACTTGGCTACGAAGTCGCACACGTCGGCTTCGATCAGTGGAACGGCGTGGCGATCGCGTCCCGCGTCGGTCTCGATGACGTGCAGGTTGGGTTCGACGGCCAACCCAGCTGGAGCCGCAAGCCGGAGGTGGCCGCCACCGCCGAGGCCCGCGCTCTAGGCGCCACCTGCGGCGGCGTCCGGATCTTTAGCCTCTACGTGCCCAACGGTCGCGCCCTGGACGATCCCCATTACTCCTACAAACTGGATTGGCTCGCCGCGCTGCGTGACACGGCAAGCGGCTGGCTGCGCAACGATCCTGCGGCTCCGATCGCACTGGTCGGCGACTGGAACATCGCCCCCACCGATGACGACGTTTGGAGCACCGAATTCTTCGCCGGCTGCACGCACGTTTCCGAACCGGAACGCAGGGCATTCAACGCCTTTGTCGACGCGCAATTCACGGACGTGGTACGGCCTTTCACCCCGGGCCCCGGGGTCTACACCTACTGGGATTACACGCAGCTGCGGTTCCCGAAGAAGCAGGGCATGCGCATCGACTTCATCCTCGCCTCGCCGGCATTGGCCGCCCGGGTGATCGACGCCCAGATCGTGCGCGAGGAGCGCAAGGGCAAAGCACCCAGCGATCACGCTCCGGTGCTCGTCGACCTGAACGCCGGGTAAGCAGCCAATGGCCTTGGTTGCACTTCGCACACAAGTTCCGCGTTGTCTCAGTGATGGCGGCATGGCAGGCTTGCATTTCTAGTCATCAGTGCTGCGAATACAATGGCGGGTTAACGGGTGTAGAACTGTAGTTAAACCGTTTTGAAACGAAAGCAATTTGGCCAGGGAGTAATCATGGGTGTCGTGGGCGGGACAGTCCGCAGCGTTGGTCGAACGGTGAGTCGCACAGCTACGGCGACCACGGCGGCCGCCGGCGCGGTAGGCGGCGCCGCCGTGAGCGGCGTTGTCGGAGGCGTGACCGGAGCCGCCAAAGGCATTCAGAAGGGACTCAGCAGCGGCAGCAAGTCGACAGCGGCAGCCGCGTTGGCCATCGGCGCGGTTGGTGTCGCCGGCCTCGTCGATTGGCCGATCCTGGTGGCAGTGGGCGGCGGAGCATTGCTATTGCGGAAGATGAACCGCAGCCCCGAGGTGGCCGCACCACCGGTGAAGGCGAAACTTGCACCGGTACCCAACAAGCCCGCACCAGAAAAGGAAGCGCCACAAAAGTCCGCCAGCAAGACAACGGCCAAGAAGACGGGCAGCCGCCGGACGGGCACCACTGAGCTGCGTAGCACCAACTAGTCGGCGGCGTTGAGCAACTCTTGAGCATTGCTACATCCATTGGACGGGCTATGCCGTTGCGTGCTGTCGCGACGGGCTTGCGGGCGACCGCCACCCTGACCGACGCGTCGATCACCACCGCGACAGCTGTCTCGGTGATCCTGGCCAAGACCGCGGGCTCGGCCGCCAAGGCCGGTGTCGAGACGGGAATGAAGGTTGCCACCATCCCGCTGCGCGAAGGAGCCAAGGCACTTTCTGGTGAGCTTTCCCGCGAGACACTCAGCCGGAATTGTTGGCGTGGCGAGCGTCGCGCCTGGATCGAGGTGCGCGGCCTTGACAGTGTGGGCGGCGATGAACTCGGACGAGTCGTGCTCGACGCGGTCCAAGCCCACCCCGGTGTCACCTCGGCGAGCCTGAACTACCCGCTATCCCGAGTCGTCGTCGACATCGACGATGCCGGCATATCGCTGGGTGAGCTTTGCCGTGTTGTCGATGACGCCGAACAAGCCGAAGACCGTTACCGCCCAAGCCAAGACACCGATCAGCCGGGAAGTCTGCCGGGCGACGGCGTGGTGCTGGCGATCAGAGCTGCCACCGTAGCCGCCAACGCGGCCGGGCTGGGCTTGGCGCTCGCCGGCCGGGCGCTGCGGTGGCCCCGGTTTCCGCTCGGTTTCGAGGCAGCCGTGGCAGCCGTGGACTACCAGCCCTGGCTGCGCCGCCTGCTCGAGGATCGAATAGGCAAGGTGGCGACGGACACCGTCCTCGAGCTGGCAATGGCAGCCGCACACACCGTCACGCAGTCGCCGGCGGCATTGGCGGTGGATCTGACGATGGAGTCCCTGAAGGCCGCGGAATGCCGCGCCGAGGCGAGTGCCTGGCGCCGGCATGAACCGCACCTGGCACCACACGCGGACCAACCGGCCAGCCAGCGTCATTCCCCTTGGTCACAGCCCGCGCCGACGGCGCATCCAGTCGATCGCAACGCCGGTCGTTTCGCGCTCGTCCAAGCGCTTAGCGCGGGGCTGGTCGGTGCCGGGACCCGCGACGTGGACACGGCCGCGACCGCGACACTGGTGGCGACCCCCAAGGCCAGCCGGACCACGCCCGAGGCATTCGCCGCGGCGCTCGGTCAAGGCTTGGCCGAACAACACGCGGTGTTGCCGCTGCGGCCGGACGGTCTGCGCCGGTTGGATCGGGTCGACGCGATCGTCATCGATCCCCGAGTGCTGTGCACCGACAGCTTGCGCGTGGCGCGCATCCGCGGCTGCGGCGAGGACGAGCTGTCCGCGGTGTGGAACCGAGCGCACCTCATGCTGGAGAAGAACGGCCTGGGCCCCGGCTGGCACCCGGTGCCCGGCGTCTCAGCCAGCGATCCTGATTCCGAAGTCGAGGCACTCTTGCGTCCCGCGCACGATCCGATGGCTTCCGCCGTGGTCGCTGAGGCACACCGCACCGGGGCGGATCTGGTTTCGGTCGATCTCGACTCACTGGGTGAGTTGCGACCGGTGTTCGACGACGTACGGCCCGGGGAAGACGGTGCTAACGGGTCCATCGACGAGGCCCTGGCCCGTACGGTGGCCGATCTGCGCGAGGCGGGGCGCACGGTAGCGGTGTTGTCATCGGTTGGGGCGCAAGCACTTTCGTTTGCCAACGTGGCACTCGGTGTGATGCCGCGGCCCGGAGCCGGCGCACCGCCCTGGTACGCAGATGTCCTGTTGCCCGATCTTGGGGCCGCCTGGCGGGTGCTGCATGCGATTCCGGCGGCCAGAGCGGCACGCCAGCGCGGTAACGAAATTTCTGGTGGTGCATCAGCTTTGGGCGCCCTGTTGATGCTGCCCGGGGTCCGCGGCCTCGGTCCCGGACCGGTGACCACCGGCGCCGCGGCCGGAATGCTCTCGGGGTACCTGCTGGCGCGCAAGGTCGTCGGCGCACAAGCGCCGCGACCGGCAGCCACTCATGAGTGGCACGCGATGTCGGTCGAGCAAGTCCGCAAGGCGTTGCCGTCGCCGGATGGACAGGCAGCGGCGAAGCCACCGCAGTCGGCGTTCCCAGCACGTGCGCTGGCCGGTGGCCTACACACGGCAAAGCGCGGCGCGCAACTGACCGAAGCACCCTTGAACGCGGTTTGGCAGCTGGCCAAGGCCGTGCGTGCGGAGTTGTCGGACCCGTTGACGCCCATGCTGGCGCTTGGGGCAATGGCGAGCGCGGTGTTGGGGTCGCCGGTGGACGCGGTGATGGTCGGTTCGGTGTTGACCGGAAACTCCATCCTCGCCGCCAGCCAGCGGCTGCGTGCCGAGAGCCGGCTGAACCGCTTGTTAGCTCAGCAGATTCCGCCCGCCAGGAAGGTGTGCAACGGCGCCGACGATCAGCCGGTATACATCGATATCCGCGCAGAGGAGCTGCGCCCGGGCGACATCATCGAGGTGCGGACTCACGAGGTTGTGCCCGCCGACGCCCGGGTGATCGAGGAGGTCGACGTGGAGGTCGACGAGTCCGCGCTCACCGGTGAGTCACTGTCGGTGGCCAAGCAAGTCGAAGCCACTCCCGGCGCCGACGTGGCCGAACGCCGGTGCATGCTCTACGCGGGAACGACGGTCGTGTCCGGGACCGCGGTCGCGATGGTGACCGCTGTTGGTCACGACACCCAGGAGCGCCGTGCGGCCGAGCTCGTGTCCGCTGACCTGTCCAATGTTGGCCTGCAACACCAGCTGAGTCGGCTCACCAACCAGGCCTGGCCGGTCAGCATTACCGGCGGCGCACTGGTCGCGGGGCTTGGGCTGTTGCGCCGCCGGGGCCTACGCCAAGCGGTCGCCAGCGGCATCGCAGTCACGGTGGCCGCGGTGCCGGAAGGGATGCCGCTGGTGGCGACGCTGGCCCAGCAGGCGTCCGCGCGACGGCTGAGTCAGTTCGGTGCGCTGGTCCGCATTCCGCGTTCGGTCGAGGCGCTCGGCCGGGTCGACGTCATCTGCTTCGACAAGACCGGAACACTCAGCGAGAACCGGTTGCGGGTGGCGAAGGTCCAGCCGGCGGCGGGTTACTCGAGCGAGGAAGTGCTGCGCTGTGCGACGCACGCCGCGCCGGCATCGAACGGCCCGCAGGTGCACGCCACCGACGTCGCCATCGTCGAAGCAGCTGCGGCGGCATCCGCCGGCAGCGCCTATGGTCCGGGCTCCGGTGCCGCGGAAGCCGCCGCCCACCTTCCGTTCCGCTCCGGTAGGTCCTTCTCAGCCTCGGTGTCCGGCACCGAGCTGACCGTCAAAGGCGCGCCCGAGGTGGTGCTGGCGGCCTGCGAAGGCATCGGCACGAGCATGGACGACGCGGTCGCTGACCTGGCCGCCCGCGGGTTGCGGGTGATCGCGGTGGCGCAGCGCCGGCTGACCGCACCACAGGCACAATCCGTCGTGGACGAGCCCGACGACATTGCGAAATTGTGCCGCGACGGGTTGAGTTTGGTGGGGTTCCTTGGGCTATCCGACACCCCCCGCGCGCAAGCGGCAGCCCTGCTCGCCGACCTGCGCGAGCACGATTTGGACATCCGGCTGATCACCGGCGACCATCCGATTACCGCCGCGGCCATCGCCGAGGAGCTCGGCATGGAGGTGGGCCCCGAGCAGATCATCAGCGGTGCCGAGTGGGATGCCCTGTCGCGCAAGGACCAGGAGCGGGCGGTGGTCGAGCGGGTGATCTTCGCCCGGATGACACCGGAGAACAAGGTGCAGATCGTGCAGACCCTGGAACACGTCGGCCGGGTGTGCGCGATGGTCGGCGACGGTTCCAACGACGCCGCTGCGATCCGGGCCGCCACCGTCGGAATCGGTGTCGTCGCTCACGGCAGCGACCCGGCCCGGGTCGCGGCCGACGTGGTGTTGGTCGACGGCCGGATCGAGTCACTGCTGCCCGCAATCCTGGAGGGACGCCAGCTTTGGCAGCGGGTGCAGGCGGCGGTGTCGGTGCTACTTGGCGGCAACGCGGGCGAGGTGGCCTTCGCCATCATCGGCAGCGCAATCACCGGGACCTCGCCGTTGAACACCCGCCAACTGCTGCTGGTAAACATGCTGACCGACGCACTGCCCGCGGCGGCGCTGGCGGTCAGCAAGCCGAGCGACCCGGAAAAGCAACCGACCCGTGGCCCGGATCAGCGCGAACTGTGGCGTGCTGTCGGCATCCGCGGGGCGACCACCGCGGCGGCGGCAACGGTGGCCTGGGCGATGGCCGGGGTCACTGGCTTACCGCGCCGCGCGTCCACCGTGGCGCTGGTGGCGCTGGTCGCTGCTCAGCTGGGCCAAACCCTGGTGGACTCGCATGCGTGGCTGGTTGTGCTCACCGCGCTGGGGTCGCTCGCCGCATTGGCGACCCTGATCAGCATCCCCGTCGTCAGCCAGTTGCTCGGCTGCACCCCCCTGGACCCACTCGGCTGGGCGCAGGCGATAGGAGCCGCGACTGCTGCGACCGTCGCAGTGGCCATTCTGAACCGTGTGCTGACGGATCGGGACAAATCGGACCCGGCAAACCCTCAACCACCTGAGACCGATGCGCTTTCCGGCGACGCCTCCCGTGGTCAGTCCCCCGAACCTCGACGACGCCAACGCGCCACAGCACGGCATAAAGCTCCAACAACGGCACCGTCAGCAGCAAAGCAACCGACGAAACTAAGGGATCGGCCAGGGCATCGGTCCTCGTCGACATATTCCCGACGGTGACCGCACGACCCTGCACGACGGCAAACCCTTCGTTACTGAAAGGCAAATGATGGCCGAAAAGAACGCTCGTCGAGCGACATCCCAGCGCGAGGCGGTGGCGAAGATCCGTGAAGCCGAGACCATTGTGATGAACCTGCCGGTACTGGGGCAGGTGAAGATTCCCCGCCCGGAACACTTGGCCTACTACGGCGGTCTGGCCGCACTCGCCGCACTCGAACTCATCGACTGGCCGGTCGCCGTGGTCATCGCCACCGGACACATCTTGGCAAGTAACCACCACAGCCGGGTCCTCGAGGAACTCGGCGAGGCGATGGAAGAGGTCTGATTCGGCCTATCGGCCGCGTGGCAGGGTGGCATCCTGTTCGGCAACGGCGGAAACGGGGCGCCGGGCGCGACGGGCCAGACCGGTGGCAGCGGCGGACCGGCCGGGCTGATCGGCAACGGCGGTGCCCGCGGAAAGCTGTTTGGTACGCCCGGCACACCCGGCCCGCACGGCTGACACTCAGATGCCCCTGCACACAACCGTCGCACTGCGCTAGCGTGGGGGTGGCTCGGCGACGATGCGAATCGCGCAGTGATTCGAGGAGGAGCCGGGCAATCGAACAAGGCACAACCAACCACGCGGGAGCGCACGCCTAGTGCGCTGAGAGGACGGCTCGGGGCCGTCGACCGTACGAACCTGACCGGGTAATGCCGGCGTAGGGAGATGAAAGATGACTGTCACCGTTGAACCCTCCGTCACCACCGGCCCCATCGCGGGCAGCAGCAAGGCCTACCGCGAAATCGAGGCTCCCGGCTCCGGGTCAGCTCTGCAAGTGCCGTTCCGGCGGGTGCACCTGTCCACCGGAGACCACTTCGACCTCTACGACACCTCCGGGCCCTACACCGACCCGAACGCGGTCATCGACCTGACCGCTGGGCTGCCGCATCGGCCCGAAGTAGTCCGCGACCGCGGCACGCAGCTGCAGCGGGCCCGCGCCGGCGAGATCACCGCGGAGATGGCGTTCATTGCCGCCCGCGAAGACATGCCCGCGGAACTGGTGCGCGACGAGGTCGCCCGCGGTCGTGCGGTGATCCCCGCCAATTACAACCACCCCGAGAGCGAGCCGATGGTCATCGGCAAGGCGTTCGCGGTCAAGGTCAACGCGAACATCGGCAACTCGGCGGTCACGTCGTCGATCGCCGAGGAGGTCGACAAAATGGTGTGGGCCACCCGCTGGGGTGCCGACACCATCATGGACCTTTCCACCGGCAAGAACATCCACGAAACCCGCGAATGGATCTTGCGCAATTCGCCGGTGCCGGTCGGCACCGTGCCGATCTACCAGGCGCTGGAAAAGGTCAAGGGCGACCCAACCGAATTGACCTGGGAGATCTACCGCGACACCGTGATAGAGCAGTGCGAGCAAGGTGTGGACTACATGACCGTGCACGCCGGAGTGCTGCTGCGGTATGTGCCGCTGACCGCGAAACGGGTCACCGGCATCGTCAGTCGCGGCGGCTCGATCATGGCGGCCTGGTGCCTGGCGCATCATCAGGAGTCGTTCCTGTACACCAACTTCGCGGAGCTATGCGACATCTTCGCGCGCTATGACGTCACCTTCTCACTCGGCGACGGACTGCGACCAGGCTCGATCGCTGACGCCAACGACGCCGCGCAGTTCGCCGAGCTGCGCACCCTGGGCGAACTGACCAAGATCGCGAAAGCCCGTGGCGCACAGGTGATGATTGAGGGTCCCGGACACATCCCAATGCACAAGATCGTCGAGAACGTGCGGCTTGAGGAAGAACTCTGCGAGGAGGCGCCGTTCTACACACTGGGCCCGCTGGCCACCGACATCGCGCCGGCCTACGACCACATCACCTCGGCGATCGGTGCGGCCATCATCGCCCAGGCCGGTACCGCGATGCTGTGCTACGTCACCCCCAAGGAGCACCTCGGGCTGCCGGACCGCAAGGACGTCAAGGACGGAGTCATCGCCTACAAGATCGCGGCCCATGCAGCCGACCTGGCCAAGGGGCATCCCCGCGCCCAGGAGCGAGACGACGCGCTATCCACCGCTCGTTTCGAATTCCGCTGGAACGACCAGTTCGCGCTCTCGCTGGATCCCGACACCGCACGGGAATTCCATGACGAGACACTGCCGGCCGAGCCGGCCAAGAGCGCCCACTTCTGCTCGATGTGCGGGCCGAAGTTCTGTTCCATGCGCATCACCCAGGATGTCCGCGACTACGCGGCCGAACACGGGCTTGAGACTGAAGCGGACATCGAGGCCATGCTCGCCGCTGGAATGGCCGAAAAATCACGCGAGTTCGCCGAGCACGGCAACCGGGTATACCTCCCAATCACACAGTGACCTTCCTACCGCTGGCGCCGGCGGGAACGACGCCGCAGCGGGTGCTGACCATCGCCGGATCGGACTCCGGGGGCGGCGCTGGCATCCAGGCCGACATCCGCACCATGGCACTGCTGGGAGTGCACGCGTGCGTCGCGGTCACGGCGATCACCGTGCAGAACACGTTGGGAGTCAGGGGTATTCACGAGGTTCCCGACGATGTGGTGGCCGGTCAGATCGAGGCCGTGGTCACCGACATCGGCGTTCAAGCCGCCAAGACCGGGATGCTGGCGTCGTCGCGCATCGTCGACACGGTGGCCACGACGTGGCGTCGGCTCGACCTGGCTGCTCCGCTCGTCGTCGACCCGGTCTGCGCATCCATGCACGGAGACGCGCTGTTGGCGCCGTCCGCCCTGGATTCGCTTCGCACTCAGCTGTTCCCGTTGGCAACGTTGGTGACACCGAACCTCGACGAGGTGCGCCTACTGGTTGATATCGACGTCATCGACTCGACCTCGCAACGTGCGGCGGCGAAGGCCCTGCGTGCGCTGGGGCCACGTTGGGCGCTGGTCAAGGGCGGCCACCTGCGCGCATCGGACAGCAGCTGTGACCTGCTCTACGGTGGCCCCTCCGAAGGCGCCGACTTCTACGAGTTCGACGCGCAGCGACTGGCCACCGGCAATGACCATGGCGGCGGTGACACGCTGGCCACCGCGATCGCCGCCGCGTTGGCGCACGGCGCCACCGTGCCCAATGCCGTCGCCTTCGGGAAGCGCTGGGTGACCGAATGCCTGCGCGCCGCCTATCCGTTGGGCCGCGGCCACGGCCCCGTTTCACCGCTGTTCCGGCTGTCATGAATCTCGAGCAGATCGCGGGCGTCGCGCATCCACCCGCTGAACCTCCAAGAGGGGTGGTGGTACTGACCCACGGCGCCGGTGGCAGCCGGGAATCCAAACTGTTGCAACAGGTTTGCGCTGAATGGGCGCGCCGCGGCTGGCTTGCCGTGCGATACAACCTGCCCTTCCGCCGGCGCCGTCCCACCGGTCCACCATCCGGCTCGGCGGCAGCCGACCAAGCCGGGATCGTCGAGGCAATCATGTTGTGCCGCGGCCTTGCCGACGGCCCGTTGATCGCCGGGGGACATTCCTACGGCGGTCGTCAGACGTCCATGGTGGTGGCGGCCAACCAAGCATCGGTCGACGCGCTGACGCTGTTCTCCTATCCGGTTCATCCACCGGGAAAGCCGGAACGCGCCCGCACCGAGCATCTACCCGACATCAGGGTGCCCACGGTCTTCACCCACGGAACATCAGACCCGTTCGGCACGCTGGCGGAGGTGCGCGATGCCGCGGCGATGATCGCCGCTCCGACCGAGGTCGTCGAAATTACCGGCGCTCGACATGACTTGGGCTCGAAGAGCTTTGACGTCGCCCGCCTCGCGGTCGGGGCGGCGCTACTTTTGTTGCCGGACCAAACAACGTGAGTTCCATCAGTTTCCGCACGCACGCCTGCGTATAGGCGGCGTTGTTCTGGTCCTCCACCATTCGCCCCAGATCGACCACCAGCGCCATCGCAGCGTGCACCAGGAACCGGGCCCGCATCGGCGTGAGCGACGGCCGCGCAGCGGTCAGCAGCCGCACCCACGAATCGATCGTCGACAGCTGCACGTTATGCAGCAGCATTTGGTCGGCCGGGGTCAGGTTGACCCGTTCGGTGTAGTAAACCGCAACCAGTTCGGGGTTGGCGAACGACGTTGCCACGTAAGCATCGATCAATAGCGTCAACGCCTGGCGGGGTTCGGTGAGGGCGCCCAGGACCCCGGACAGCTGCCCGGAGATCCGGTCGGCGGCCCGACGCAACCCGGTCGCGAGGATCTCACACTTGCCGGAAAAGTATCGATAGATTCCCGACACCGGCATTCCCGCAGCCGACGCAATCTGCGCCATGCTGGTTTCGGTATAACCCCGCTCTTTGAACAACACCATCGAAGCGTGGAGCAACGCTTCGTAGACACCGGCATCCTCGGTAAAGATCCGCCAAGACGCTGGTCGGGGCATGACGGTGCCCGGCTCGGGAAGCTCTGCAGCAAGGATCGCCGCAGCCGCGGCACCCAACAGCGCACGGATCTCTTCGGCCGGCAACCGCGCGTTGTGGTCGACGATACTGCCGATCACACTCAGCACCCCCGCCGACAGCAGCCACCGCTGCGACGAATGCAACGACGGCCGAATCGCCATGAGCGGCTTCTGAATCCGACGATTCACCAACCGAAGCTGACCGCTGAGTGTGGCTTGGTCCTCGGCAC
Source organism: Mycobacterium decipiens (assembly GCF_963853665.1). Classification (NCBI taxonomy): domain Bacteria; kingdom Bacillati; phylum Actinomycetota; class Actinomycetes; order Mycobacteriales; family Mycobacteriaceae; genus Mycobacterium; species Mycobacterium decipiens. The sequence goes on along the minus strand of NZ_OY970459.1, from coordinate 634,955 downwards.
GGAGATAGCGGGCTTGCCAACGATACAGGCCGGCGGAATCCCGGTTGTCCAGGGTGGCGTCGACGAGGGCGATGACGAGCCGGTCCTGCATGATCGCCGGGCGCTCTGCTTGCTCGACGTCCGTGCCGTCGACAAGTTGCTGGCTCAACCCCAGCACAGCGCCGCGAAAGAGGTCGTACTTGCCGGCGTAGTGCCGGTACAACGCGGCGGCCGAGATCCCGACTTTGGCCGCGATGGCTTCCATGCTGACCGCGTGATAACCCTGCGCGCTGAACGCTTGCGCGGACGCGCGGGCGATTTGCGCCTTGCGGTCCTTCGGCCGCCGCCGAACGCTCGCGGTCACCGCCCCACCATAACTCGGAAGGGTCCGAAGGAAACCCAAATTTGCCTGTCGTGGTGCAGGAATCTCCGTTAACATAGTGGCGGCCCCGGGGGGCTCACCCAAAGCTTCGAGGCCGTGGCCGGAGGGACCACACATGTTGGGCATAGCTCGCCAACCACTTGGCGTCGGATTGGATATCGGAACATCGTATCTGCTGGTAAGGCGATACGGATAATGGCACAGACCGAGCATCTGCACCGGATGAACGGCGTCGATCTGGCATCTCCCGCATTGGGCTCGATCGTGTCGTGGCCGGCTCTGGCGTTCTCGAGCATCTGCCCGACTTGAGCGCCGCGGCGCCGAATCTGAGGTTCACATTGTGAAGACATGGAGATGCCATGAGTCATCGTCAGATGTTCATCGGAGTCGCTGGCGTGCTGCTGGGTGTCATCGGTCTGATGGCGCTGTGGTTTCCGGTCTACCTGGACCTCTACGACGCCTATGGCGTCAAGGTCACCTGCGGTAGGGGCTGGCGCTCCGACCTCACCCAGGCGCTGCACGCCAGCGGCACGGATAATGGTGAGGCCCTGGTCACACGTTGTGACACCGCGATACTGCTACGTCGCGCCTGGGCGATACCGGCCGTCATCCTCGGATGGCTGCTGGTGACCGGGTTCTTGGTGATCTGGGTGCACAAAGATCAGCACCAGGACCAACTCAGCTGGAAGTGACGGTGGCGCATCCGGCTCCTAGGTAGCCGGCCGGCACGGTCAGCATCTAGGGCCCGCCCAGTCGATCGCAGAACGCCACGCACATTGCCCAAGCAGGAATGGGCACCCATTGCAGTTGCCCGTCCGCGGTGCGCTGGCAATATATCGGGCCGGGGTTTCCCCATAGTTTCGCGCCTTCCGGCGAGCATGGTTGTCCATAGTCGGTATCGGCATGCGCGGGGCCACTTCCGATGAGGACCGCGATTGCAGCGATCACCGTCGATATCACCAAGCCGGCGAACCTCAGTGCGGTCATGATCCTCGCCTTCCTGTAGCAACGGCGCCAAACGACAACTTGACGATACAAGGAAACGGGATGGAGCAGCAGGGGTATGCACATCTCTGCAAACGACAATCCCAACGAGCCGTAGGCTCGGAGAGGAAAGCGACGATTGGGTTGAAAGTGACACGGTTACAACACTTTTCCCGCCCCACCGCCCCTGATCAGCTCGGCGGTGAGCAAACGCGTTGCACACCAACGATCGACGCTCAACCCCGATCAGAACCGGGCGGGTCGTCGGGATCGGGTGGTGGTTTCGAGCTTCGGCTGCGGTGTCAACCACGTGGCCGGCCGGGGTGGGCTGGCGGGCCTAGTGGTTGAGCTGGCGTTGGCGCAACTCGAACGACTCCGCAATCGCGGTCAACCGAGCCGCCGCGGCCCGGGCCTCAGCGCGCCACGCCGCGCGCATTCGCTCAACCAACCCCCGCGATGTGATTGCCGGAGGCCACCCAATACTCCACAAGATCGAGTATGCGTTGCCGCATAGCCTGGTCCACCGACTCAAACTTTGGCAGCGCCGCAAGTTGTCGACAGCGCGGCCAACAACCCCGTCCTATCCCGGATACCGCGCGTAACACGCGTCCATGTCGCCGCCCACGCCGGCACGGAACGCGGCTATTCGAGTGAAACCGGCCGGCACGCTGACACCATCGGCATCACTGGCGACTATGCGGTTGGTCAGCAGCCCGGAAACCGCCTCGTCCAGGTCACCGGCGGTCAGTATGAGTTGCTGGCCGGAGGGCAGTTCGATGGGCTCGGCCATCTTGCGGTGCGCAACGCCGGTCAGGCACGCCGTTCGCAAAGCGGTCCACGGACTCTGCATCGGCAGTCCACGCTCGTGCTGCACCGCCAGCGCGTACCTCGACATCACGATCGACAAGGACGTGTCATCGCCCTGCGGCAGGCTGTACTCGGCTGCGGTGGCGACCTTTGCCATCCTCGCCAGGGCGGGCAGGTCGACCACGATGGTGTTGGTGGCCGGACAGTAGGCAGCCGGTGGGCTGGGCTTCGCGTCTGCGCAATTGGCCGGCTGGTAGGACAACGCGGGCGGATTCGTCGGCGAGAAGATCTTTCCCATCAACTCCATCAGCGTCGACAGGGTCTCTTCGTTGATCGTGACCTCACCGGTCTCCGGGTTCCCGCTGGAATCGACCCGCAAGGTCGTCGGCAGGTCACCGCGGCGCCGCTCGATTTCGGCCTGGTCGATCTCCGCGCACGCCGGCGCGCCGTCGATGAAGCCCATCTGGAACGCGCTGACCCGATCCAAGGCCGACCCATGTTCGTCGTCGTTCTCCGTATCGGCGTCCATGACCGGGTCTCGGGTGGTGATGATGCCGGCGAGCACGTGGTCGAGCCCATCGGCGGTGCTCAACGTAAAGCGTGGCGACTTACCATCGGCCACCCACCACAGATAGACCCCGGCGAAGCAATCCGCCTGCTGCTCGCGGACGATGGTGGGGTCTTTTCTCGTCACCAGTTTCGCCATCGCTTGCAGAGCGTGCCCGAATTCGTGTGCTAACACGCCATTGACGGCCATGTCGCCGAAGTATTGTTGTGCGACCGACATGAAGACCCCGCGATCCCAAGCGATCAGGTTGCAACGAGAGCTGAAGAAGGCGTTGACGAGTTGATAGGTGTCGTTGTGGCAGACGATCGGACTGTTGGGGTCATTGGAGTCGTAGGACACCAATTTGCCGACCGGCTTAAAGGTGCCCTTCAGCGATTCGCTGTATACCGCCTTCCAGTATTCCTCGATGTCGTTCACCGACAGCAGCGCCAACTTGTCGATCGCCCCATTGTTGGTGTTGATCACCGTGCCCGTCGCAGCGGGTGCGTTGGGGCGGGCGCCGCTCGGACCGTTGGTCGCGGGCAGACCCCCCACCCGGAACGGGTCGTTGAGCATGGAAAGAGCCCGTCCGTCGACGACGGTGGTGCAGCCGGCTATCACGAGTACTGCCCCCACGCAGGCGATCGCCGCCCGCACCGCCGGGGTCACCCGGCGAGAGCGACCGCGCCGGACCTGACGTTGCTCGCGACTACCCATTTCCCCAACCCCGTCCCGGCCGCTATGCACAAAGGAAACCCCATTCTAGATCGGTTGACGCAGGGTCATCGCGGAAACCGCGCCACGGCGTAGTAAAAAATGGTCGGAACTGCGGTAGTCGGCGGGATCCAGCAGTAGCGAAACATTAAGGGCGGGAATGGTATTTACCCCGCTTGCGTGTCGCACCTTTCGCCAGACAATCTGGCGGCCCGACGGACCCCATCGCTGTCATCCGCGCGTGCGATGGCGCTTGTCATGAGGTGTGACGCCGTTGACTCCTCCGATCGACTCCGCGTAGGTACCCACCGCGAATGCCACTCCCGAACCCATGATCGCCAATGCTTCCCGGTCGATCACCTCAACCGTGTCACGGGGGCTCTGGTAGTTGGGATCGAACCAAACACCGGGCTGCCCACCCCAGAGTCGGGCCTGCACGGTGGTTTTCGTCTGCGAAGCGCCGGTGGTCATACCACCGATCGGCACCCCGGCGACCAGAAACGGGTGATAGCCGCTCCTGGTGTTCAATGGCATGTCGGCGGGCCGTTTGCCGGCCAGGTTCAAATAGCCGGCCAGAGTGCGCTCGATGCCGCCAGAACCTTCCGGCACATCTGACGACGCCACACCTGGCCCTGGCGGTCCGGATTGGTCGCCATCGTCGGTGAAGAACCCCGCATTGGCTGACCCGAGCATGTCGAAATTCAAGTACAGGGCGATGTCGTTGAGTTGATCAATGCCCAGTCCGAGGACGTAGTCCGTGGAACCATTGAGCCCCTCCTCCTCGGCTCCCCAGAACGCGAACCGCACTGCGTTGGTCACCGGCGGCACCGGACCCAGCTGCAGCGCAGTCTCCAGCACCGCGGCTACGCCGGACCCGCCGTCGTTAATGCCCGGACTGTCACGCGGGCTGTCGAGATGCGCGCCGACCATTACAACCTCGTTCGGTGCACCAGTCTTGGTCTGTGCCAGTATATTTCGTGACTTGATGGCGACGGTCTCGGTGTCCAGCACCAGCCGCACCGGCGTGGTGGCCTGGGCCAGCGCCGCGGCTCCGTACGCACCAACAATCGCCACCGGCACCCTCAGCTGGTTGTAGTAACCGGGGTTGAATAGATTCGCCGGTGCGCCCCGACCGTCGGGGTCAGTGATTACGATCAGGGCCGCGGCGCCTTTGGCGACCGCGCTGTTCTGTTTGTCGGCCACCGAACAGCGGGTGTCGTCGACGACGGCGATCGCGCCTTTCGGCACCACGGACGGGTAATCGCCCGCGGTGCAGCCACCCGGTTGCAGGGGGCGGACCAGCTCGCCGGTCAGGCCGCCGGGTGGCGTCCGGACCAACAGCGAGGCCTGATCGACCGGATAGCTGCGGCCGGCGACCGTTAGCGCTGGCTTACCCGCCGCCGCGGTGTGCAACCGCTCGAAGGTGGGCGTCGACACATCAAAACCCGTGTCGCGCAGCGCCTTCGCCACATACTCGACGCTGGCGTCGTAGCCCGGTGTGCCCTCGGCTCGGGTACCCTTGTTGGCGTCGGCGATAGCCTGCAACGCATGCAGGTGGGTGAACATCCCGTCGGCGGTAACATTGCGAGCCAGTGAGCGACCCAGGTCCGGTGCCGCGATCTGCGACTCCAGCTTTGGCGACGAGCATGCCCCCAGCAGCCCGGTCAGTAGCAACGTTGCACCGAGACAACGAACCACCGCGCGCATCCTGGCCCGAATCACGGTTTCGCGAGCACGTGGCGCGTGCGTTCCCCCATGACCGGCACCCCGTTTCGGCCACCGAGGTCCTGCGCATACAAGCCGATCGCGTACGCGACACCGGCGCCATTGATGCCCAATGCTGTCCGGTCGATGTGGTCCAGGGTGTCGGTCTTCTGGTGATAGTTGGGATCGAAAGGCTGGTCGGCGGTCCCGCCCCACAGCTTGGCTTGCTCGGCGGACTTCTTGGCCTCGGCGCCGGAGAACAGCCCACCCGACGGGATGCCCGCCAATGTGAACCCGTCGTAGTCGGACCGACCGTCGAACGAGGTGTCCTGCGCGGTCTTGCCAGCCATCTTCAGATAGGCGACGAATGTGCGCTCGATACCGGCCGAGCCTTCGGGCACCACCGGCTGGCCGCGGGCATCCAGCGGCAGCGATTGGTCACCGTCATAAGTGAAGTAACCCGGATTCGGCGACGCCAGCATGTCGAAGTTCAGGTACAGCGCGATGTCCTTGAGCGCGTCGATGTCCAGTGACTCGACATAGTTTCGTGACCCGATCAGACCGAGTTCCTCTGCACCCCAGAAGGCGAACCGTACCGCGTTGTGCACCTGCGGCGAGTTTCCCAGCTGCACTGCGGTTTCCAGAACCGCAGCCACTCCGGAGCCGTTGTCGTTAATGCCCGGCCCTTCCGGCACGCTGTCCAAATGCGCACCTGCCATTACCACGTCGGCCGCCGACCCCGTCTTAGTCTGTGCAATTACGTTGCGGGCCTTGAAACTCTGGGTGCTCGCGGTGAGCTTGACGGTGGTTGGTCCGGACTGCCCGCGTAGTTGGAATCCGACGGACTTGGTGACACTCACCACCGGGATCTTGACGTTGGTGTTGGCCCCCAGGGTGCCGCCCATCGTCTGCTCGTCGATGTTGTCGGCGACGATCAGCGCCGCCGCGCCGCGCTGCACGGCCGCGTCTTCCTTCTCAGCGAACGGGCAGACACCACGATCCACCAGCACCACCGCGCCGGATACCGGCAGCTTGTCGTAGTCCGACGGCGTGCAGCCCGGACTGTCATCGGCGGGGGCGACCACCAGCGGGCCGGTCACCCCGTCCGGGGGTGTGCCGAGGCTGTACTCCAGCGCCATCGCGTCCACGGTGTTGCCGCCGATGGTCACCGACCCTTTCTCGGCCTTGAACACGCGGGCGGAGAACTCCGGAGTTTCCACATCAAAACCACTGTTGCGCAGTGTATTTACCACATAGTCGACGCTGGCCTCATAGCCAGGAGTGCCCACCGCGCGGGTGCCGCCGTTGGCGTTGGCGATATCCTGCAGTTTCGACAGGTGCGCCATCATCGCGTCGGTGCTCACCCGGTTACGCAACGCGGCGGCGAACTCTGCCACGGCGGGGTTGCTGGTAACGGACTGCGACTGAGTCGACCAACGAACGCAGCCCATCGTCAGGAATGCAACGACCACCACCACGGCCAGCGCCGCCGGCATCGTCCTTGATTTGTTCACCATTGCGCCCAGATTAGACCGCGGCAACCTCCGCCGGCTTTCCCGTCCCACCTACCAAATCAGACAAAGAGCGCGCTGAATGGTGCAACCGGGATATTGCGCACCACAAACCAAAGCACGACCAGCGATAACGCCGCTACCGAAGACCATCGATGGTGCTGCCAACTCCTGATTCGTCGGCCAACCAGGCGGCCATAGGTCCACGCCAGGTAGGCCCACACCAATAGCACCACCGCCACCAAGCCCAGAGCGTTATAGCCGGCGGCCGCCAACAGATTGCCGTGCATCAGGCTGTACAGCATGCGCAAGCTGCCACACCCGGGGCAATCGATTCCCAACAGAGCCTTGGTAGGGCACACCGGCAGGGGACCGTTTGGGGTTGTTGGATCCCCCACCCAGATGGCGGCACACACCAACGTCGTGGACACGGCCACCACCAGTGGCGCACCCAACCTCAGCGGAACGGACCCTGAGCGGGTCAACATGAGCGCAACCAGTACTTAGCACATCGCCGTGAGCGTTGCCGCTTCCGAACTCCCGACGTTCAGGGCACCTACGGCCATCAGAATGCCGTAGATGACGAATACGACAACGCCAATGACGGCCGACCAGATTACGAACTTCTTGGCACTTTCGGAGGACGCCTGCGCGTCGGCGTAACGACCCTGCGCCCACAACCCGTTGACCTGGCTGGACTTGACGATCGCCACGATCCCCAGGGGAAGGCAGCAGAACAACGTCACCAGAATGGACCACACCAAGTAGTTGTCCGGTGCTTGCCCGGCGGGCGGCTGCTGCGGCGGATAACCGGGCGGTGGTGGTTGTGTCATGGATTCTCCAGTCAAGTGAAGTTAGCTGGCGTGACGCGGTGCTTACCATACCCGAGTGACGTCGCGAGGGCATCAACAACTGAAAAATCATGCGTGCGCAATTTTGCTCGGCCCGCACACCGTTACGCGATGACGGCCGATCCGACGCCCGCGGCCCAGCTCAACGCCGGACCGTCCCGGTGGGGGCATTCTCCTGTTCAGATACGGATGAAATAGCGTGGCTCGTCTAAGATTTCAGAACTCTCGCCGCGCCGGGATTACGACGGCACCGGGATAGCCACCCCGTCAGAAGCACGACCGTGATTACTTCTCAGAAAGACAATGTCCAGCGGAATATTTTGCACGGTAAGGACATAGCTCGCCGCCGCGCTTCGGCGCCCCGTCAAGAATGGCTCTGTATTCCTGCCAGCGACACAAATACACTCTTGATGTCAACGCAGCCGCGCTGTCGGTCCGATGACCGTAAGGAGTCATGGATGTCTCATCTCACCAACGCGCTGCGAGCCGCGACCGCTGCAGCGCTCATGGGTGGCTTGGCCTGCCTAGGTACTGCCACCGCGACCGCAGAACCTGCCGACAACACATCCGCTGTCAACACGCTGGCTGGATCGCTGTCAAAGGGCTACACCCTCAACGATTGCACCGCCCAGGCAACCACCGGTGCGGAACTTGCCGTGCTCAGTTGCGGACCCAACGCCGACTCGGCCGGACCCGTCCTAGCCAGGTACATCCTCTTCGCCAACGGCGACGATATGGCGGGTTCGTTCAAGGACAGCATCAAAGACGAAGCCTTGACCGCTTGCGGGGACAGTGGCCAGTCACCGACCACGTGGCATCAGGGCACTTCCGGGGCCACCGCCGGGCACGTGGCCTGCGGGACCTATCAGGGTGCCGCCGAGGTCATCTGGACCACCGACGGCAAGAACATTCTGAGCTACATCCGGGCGTCCAACGGCGATGTCCCCGCGCTGTATCAGTGGTGGCGGACCAACGGCTGACGTTCGCGGTTGGACTACAACTGGGCTACAACCAAGTTCGCCGCTGCACGCATCCCGGCGCCGTTGGGATGTAGCGGCGCCGGGCGACCGGGTAGTGGCACAGCGATTTTCGTTGGCTTGACCGTCCAAGGCTCAATCGACCATGCGTGGTGCTTGCGACTGGCCGCAGCGGCGCTAACTAGTTCACAGCCGGTCGCCGCGGCGGCGTCGGCGGTCGCGCGTTCGAGGGTGGCGGCAACGTGGCGACCAAGCTCGGCATCCCCCTCGGACAGGGGCGGCGCCGGCACCCCCGCAGGCGGCAGCAGGGTCAGGTAGTCGACGAAAACAATCCGAGCCCCTGGGGCACGCTGGCGCAGTGCACGGCCGAGCTCGCACAACGAATCGAACACCCCGGCCAGGGCCCGATCACGGGTTTCGCGGTCCAACAGTTCTGCTATGCGCGAGCCCAGTAACGGCAATTGCCGCGCCAGGCGCGGCAGCGACCCGGCCATCAGCAGCGGAATGTAGCCGACGTCGTTGCCGCCGATAGTGACCGTGATCAACGCCTCCGAGCCATTCACGGCGGCGATCTGGGGTGGTGCGCCATGCTGATGATCGGCGAGCACGTCGGCAGTAGTCGCACCGGAATATGTGACGTCAACCAGTTCCAGGTTCAGTCGTTCGGCAACCAGATGCGGGTAGTTGCGGGCGGATCGGCCTGAGCGCCAAGGCGCACCTGCGGCGCGGGGCCCGATGCCAGGACCCGCGGCCATTGAACTACCCAGTGCAACATAACGTTTGGTCATCTTGGCGGGCTGGATGCGTGGGCCCAGAAGCGTTTCGGGATCCGCCCGGCGCGACGCGCCAGGTACCCAGCGGTTACCGCAGCAGCCATCGCGGCGGCCATCGCCGGCGGGTCTGCGGCCCGAGTCACCGCGGTGGCCAACAGCACTGCATCGCAACCCAATTCCATCGCCAGCGTGGCATCGCTGGCGGTACCGATGCCCGCATCCAGCACCACGGGGACGCCGGCACCGGCGACGATCATCTCGATATTGTGTGGGTTGGTAATGCCAAGGCCGGTGCCGATTGGCGAGCCCAGCGGCATTATCGCTGCGCAACCGGTGTCTTCCAGCCGGCGCGCCAGCACGGGGTCGTCGGTGGTGTATGGCAGGACCACGAATCCGTCGTCCACCAATTGTTCTGCGGCCCGGACCAGTTCCACTGCGTCAGGCAGCAGGGTACGTTCGTCGGCGATCACCTCGAGCTTGACCCAGTCGGTGTTCAGCGCCTCACGGGCCAACCGTGCTGTCAAGACCGCTTCCGCGGCGCCGCGACACCCCGCGGTATTAGGCAGCGGCGTGATGCCGAGCCGGTTGAGCAGGTCGAGCAGTCCGGTTCCCCCTTCCGCGTCGACCCGGCGGATCGCAACGGTGGTCAGCTCGGTACCCGACGCGATCAAGGCCTCTTCCAGCACCGCCAGATTGGTTGCACCCCCGGTGCCCATGATGAGCCGCGAAGTGAAGCTGCGATCACCGATCGTTAGTTTGTGGTCACCCATGTCAGCCACCCTGCACCGCCGTCACCACCTCAAGTCGCACCGGATTACCCAGCTCACATATCCTGGCGTCCCAATCGGATCGCGGCAGTACTGAAAAGTCCAACGCCACAGCGATACCCCGGTCCGGGAAGCCCAGCGACTCCAGCAGTGCGGCGACAGTGGTCTGCTCGTCGACCTCGACCTGTTGCTCGTTGACAACGACGATCATGAGGCAGCTCCAACCGGAGAAAGTTCGGACACAATCTGTTCGGCAGTCCACGGCGCCAACAAGAATCCGGATCGGCCATGTCCTGCCGCGACCAGGGTTCGTTCATCCAGTCGCTGCACGATCGGCAAGTTGTCGGGTGTCGTCGGGCGCAACCCAGCCGCACACTCGGCCAGCTCGTACTCACCGAGCGCCGGCAGCACCGTACACGCGTCCTCCAGCAGGTCACGCACGCCCGATACCACCGGCGCGATGTCGCGGCCGTGCTCGTACTGGGTGGCGCCGACGACCACCCCGTCCGCTCGTGGCACCAGGTAGACCTGTCGCCCGTGCACACGGGCACGAATTACTCTCTGCAGCAAAGGCATACAACCGCGGCGCCAGCGCAGTCGCAACACCTCGCCCTTCACCGGGCGCACCGGCAGACCGGGCCACAATGCGGGAGCATCAATGCCGTTGGCGATGACCACTGTGTCTGCATCGACACCACACAGGTCGCTCACCGGTGGGGCCCACTGAACTCCGAGCCGCTCGCAGTCCTGGCACAACGCGTCGAGCACGGCGCGGTTGTCCACGGCAAGTTCGGTGGGCGCCCGAAACCCGTGCCGGATACCTTGTGCCAGTAGGGGTTCGATGTCACGGGCCGCCGACTCCCAGGTCACCGGGTGCCCCTGCGCGGACAACCAGTCCGCGACGGTACGCAGGTCGGCGACGTCCGCCTGGTCGACGGCCACCACCAGCGACTCGCGCGCGGTAACCAGTCGCGGCGGCAGCCCGTCGAGAAACTGGCCCTCACGCCATAGCCGTAGGGACTGCAGGCCCAGCCGCAACAACCGTTCCTCACCGGGCCAGCCTTCGCTGTGCGGGGCCAGCATGCCACCGGCGACCCAAGACGCCCCACGCTCCCCGCGGCGGTGCACCCGCACCGCCCAACCGGCCCGTGCGGCACGGCGGGCCACCGATAGCCCGATGACACCGCCGCCGATGACAGCCAGGGACCCGGTGTGGAGGTCGGACGCCATCCTTTGTCTCCCTTCGCCGGCATGATCCGGATCAGGTGTGACGGTCAGGGCCGGTCCAGTCGCGCACTGGCTGTGCCCACTCTCAGCCCCGCTCCCGGGACTCCCGTGTCTAGTTCATCAGGGTTCTTCTGGGTCCACGCTAGCGCGCTAGCGTCACGGTGTGCACGACGATATCGATGACCCCGCCCCCCGGCTGTCCCGTCTGGCCGCAGCGCGGCTGTACCTGTGCACCGATGCCCGTCGTGAACGCGGCGACTTGACTCAGTTCGCCGAGGCCGCTCTGGCCGGCGGCGTGGATATCATCCAGCTGCGTGACAAGGACTCGCCTGGGGAGCGGCGGTTCGGCCCGCTGGAGGCGCGCGACGAACTGGCCGCCTGCGAGATCCTCGCCGACGCGGCCCACCGGCATGGCGCCCTGTTCGCGGTCAACGACCGCGCCGACATTGCCCGAGCGGCCGGCGCGGACGTGCTGCACCTGGGTCAACGCGACCTGCCCATCCGCCTGGCGCGGGAGATCGTCGCACCGGGCACCTTGATCGGCAGATCCACGCACGACCCCGACCAGGTTGCTGCGGCCGTAGCCAGCTTCGGGGCAGATGAGGTCGACTATTTTTGCGTCGGACCCTGTTGGCCGACTCCGACCAAGCCGGGTCGCGCGGCGCCGGGCCTGCAGCTGGTACGGGCCGCAGCCGAACTCGGCGGCGACAAGCCGTGGTTCGCTATCGGCGGTATCGACGCGCAGCGGCTGCCCGCGCTGCTCGATGCCGGTGCTCGCCGGATCGTGGTGGTGCGCGCGATCACCTCGGCTGACGACCCGTGCGCTGCCGCCGAGCAGCTCAAGTGGGCGCTTGCAGCAGCGACCTGATACGCAGGCTCAGCTGCGACGGCGCCTGATCCGCGTCGCCCGGCATACACCAGAGGAATACCCCGGCCTCGATCTGAATGGTGCGCGGCAGCCGCTGCCGCCGTTCGTCGCACCGGTCCAGCGGCACAGTCGCCGGGGCCGTCCGCAGCCGTTGCCAGCTGGCGGCGAATCCGGGATGCAACGGCAGGTCGGCCACCTCATTCTCGCCCACCCAGCGCAGTTCGGCGCTCTCCCGGTTGGGCACGGTGTCCAGCAACTCCCCGGCATCCGCGACGACCGTGGTGTAGGTCCAGTGCGTATCGCCGACCCCGCCGACCTGGGCGGTGACCACCGCGGCCCGCACCTCGAGTCGCTCGGCGAGAACGCCGGCCTCCTCACCCGCTTCGCGGACCGCGGTCTGTTCCGGCGTCTCATGGCTGTCTCGGGCGCCACCCGGCAAACCCCAGGTGCCGCCCTGATGGCTCCACGGCGCACGATGCTGCAGCAGTACCGCAGGGCTGCCGTCCGGCCGCGGGGCGCGGAGCAACAAGCCGGCCGCACCGTACCTGCCCCAGTACGCGACACCGCTGTCGGATACCACCCATCCGTCACCGTCGCCCTGCACGCGTTCAGGATATGCAGCCGAAGCGACAAAGGTCGCGGGCAATTGGGCGCCCGACCGACGATGCGGTCCGTGGCAGGGACCGAGAAGGAGGCGGGCAATTGGGGCCGCCTACCACCATCTGTCGGAACCTTCTCTTAGAATTCGCTTATACAGTTTCGTTGGGTTGGCCGAAAGATGAGGTCCGACAGAAGTGACGGTTGAGCTGGCGCACCCGTCGACTGAGCCGCTGGGATCGCGCTCGCCCGCGGAGCCGGCACATCCCCGGTGGTGGTTCGTCTCGACGACACCCGGCCGCATCCTGACGATCGGCATTGTTTTGGCGGCTCTCGGCGTCGCAAGCGCCTTCGCTACCTCCACGACCATCGAGCACCGGCAGCAGGTGCTGACCACCGTGCTCGACCACACCGAGCCGCTCTCGTTCGCGGCCGGACGGTTGTACACCACCCTGTCGGTGGCCGACGCCGCGGCGGCAACCGCGTTCATAGCCCAAGCCGAGCCGCGCGCGGTCCGGCTGCGCTACGAGCAGGCCATCACCGACGCCTCGGTTGCGCTGACCAGGGCCTCAAGTGGACTGACCGACGAATCGATGGTGCAATTGCTAGGTCGGATCAACGCCGAAATGGCCGTCTATGCCGGATTGGTCGAGATAGCCCGCACCAACAACCGGGCGGGCAACCCGGTCGGGTCGTCCTATCTGTCAGAGGCATCGGGGCTGATGCAATCGACGATCCTGCCCGACGCACAGCAGCTCTACGAGGCGACGTCGGCGCGGGTGGACAGGGAAACCACCGCGTCCACCCAGATCCCGGCTCCGGTGATCCTTGTCGTCGCCACCACCGTGGTCTTCGGCGCGTTCGCACATCGCTGGCTGGCTCGGCGCACCAGGCGGCGGATCAACCCCGGTCTTGTGGTGGGTGCCCTCGGTATTCTCGTCATGGTGGTGTGGGTGGGAACTGCGCTAACGATCTCTACGACGGCCAGCCGTAGCGCCAAAGACACTGCGGCTGAGTCCCTCAAGACCATCACCAACCTGGCGATCACCGCCCAGCAGGCGCGGGCCGACGAGACGCTGTCGCTGATCCGGCGCGGCGACGAAGAGGTCCGCAAGCAGGCCTTCTATCAGCGCATCGACGCGATGCAACACCAGCTCAACGACTACATGTCCCGCCGTCACGCCGTCGACAAGCCCGACCTGCAGGGCGCCGATCAGCTGCTGGTGCGCTGGCGCCAGGCCAACGACCGGATCAACTCCTACATCTCCGTCGGCAACTATCGAGCAGCCACTCAGGTGGCACTGGGCAAGGGCGAGGACGACGCCACCCCCGCCTTCGACAAGCTCGACGAAGCACTGACCAAGGCCATGGAGCAAAGCCGCACCCAACTGCGCAACGACATCTCAAGCGCGAATCGTGGACTGTCCGGCGCCCAGGTGGGAGGCGTGGTGCTCAGTCTGAGCGCCGCCATTGCGGTCGCACTCGGCCTGTGGCCCCGGCTGAAAGAGTATCGGTGATGCGGCGCCTACCCTTCCGCCGGCGGGCGACATCTCGACTCGGGCTGCTCGCCCTGGCGATCGTGCTGGCCAGTTGCGGCCACACGGAACCACTGAAGGTGGAGGCGACGCCGACGTTGCCGCTGCCCACACCGGTCGGCATGCAGATAATGCCGCCGCAGCCCCCACTGCCGCCGGACAGTTCGAGCCAGGACTGCGATCCCACCGCCAGCCTGCGCCCCTTCCCCACCAAGGCGGAGGCAGACGCCGCAGTGGCCTACATCCGCGCCCGCGGCAGGCTGATCGTCGGACTCGACATCGGCAGCAACCTGTTCAGCTTCCGCGATCCGATCAGCGGCGAAATCACCGGCTTCGACGTCGACATCGCCAGTGAGGTGGCACGCGACATCTTCGGCGTCCCGTCACATGTCGAGTACCGGATCCTGTCGGCCGCGGAGCGCATTACCGCGCTGCAAAGGTCGCAGGTCGACATCGTCGTCAAAACCATGACCATCACCTGCGAGCGGCGCAAGCTGGTGAACTTCTCCACCGTCTACCTCGACGCCAATCAGCGCATCCTCGCCCCACGCGACTCGCCGATCACGAAGGTGTCCGACCTGTCCGGTAAGCGAGTCTGCGTGGCCAGGGGCACCACCTCGCTGCGCCGGATCCGGGAGATCGCACCGCCGCCGGTCATCGTGTCGACGGTGAACTGGGCCGACTGTCTGGTGGCACTGCAGCAGCGCGAGATCGACGTCATCAGCACCGACGACACCATCCTGGCCGGGCTGGTGGAGGAAGACCCCTACTTGCATATCGTCGGGCCCAACATGGCCAACCAGCCCTACGGCATCGGCATCAATCTGGACAACACCGGGCTGGTCCGGTTCGTCAACGGCACGCTCGAACGCATCCGCACCGACGGCACCTGGAACACGCTGTATCGCAAGTGGCTGACGGTCCTCGGCCCAGCCCCCGCCCCGCCCACGCCGAGGTATGTGGACTGATGGCGAAGGCGTCAGAGACCGAACACTCGGACCCCGACCTGGATCTGGGCCCCGGCACCCAACCGGCGGACGAGCCGACCGCTACCTCGGGGGCAGTTCGGCCATTGAGCACTCAGGCGGTGTTCCGCCCCGATTTCGACGATGACGACGACTTCACGGATCTGACGGTCGGCAGCCCGGCCGCCGAGCCGACAGACCGGATGGCCACTACTAAGCGGGTTCGCCCGCCGGTCAGGCGGCTCGGCGGCGGCCTGGTGGAGATCCCGCGGGTACCCGATATCGATCCGCTCGCGGCCCTGATGACCAATCCGGTGGTGCCCGAGTCCAAGCGCTTCTGCTGGAACTGTGGACGACCCGTCGGCCGGTCCGACTCGAAGGCGAAGGGGGCATCAGAGGGCTGGTGCCCATATTGCGGCAGTCCGTATTCGTTCCTGCCGCAGCTGAATCCCGGGGCCACCATCGCCGGACAGTACGAGGTCAAGGGCTGCATCGCGCACGGCGGGCTGGGCTGGATCTACCTTGCCCTCGACCACAACGTCAACGACCGTCCGGTGGTACTCAAGGGTCTGGTGCACGCCGGTGACGCCGAAGCGCAGGCGATGGCGATGGCCGAACGGCAATTCCTCGCCGAGGTGGTGCACCCGTCGATCGTGCAGATCTTCAACTTTGTCGAGCACGCCGACAGGCACGGGGATCCGGTCGGCTACATCGTCATGGAGTACGTCGGTGGGCAATCGCTCAAACAAGGCCTCAAAACAAGCAAAGGCGAGAAACTGCCGGTCGCCGAGGCGATCGCATACCTGTTGGAAATCCTGCCCGCGCTGAGCTACCTGCACTCGATCGGCCTGGTCTACAACGACCTGAAGCCGGAGAACATCATGCTCACCGAGGAGCAGCTCAAGCTGATCGACCTGGGTGCGGTGTCGCGGATCAACTCGTTCGGCTACCTCTACGGCACGCCCGGCTTCCAGGCGCCCGAGATCGTGCGCACCGGCCCGACGGTGGCCACCGACATCTACACCGTGGGTCGCACCCTCGCGGCGCTCACGCTGAATTTGCGCACCCGCAACGGCCGCTACGAGGACGGGCTGCCCGAAGACGACCCGGTGCTGGCCAAATACGACTCTTTCGGCCGGTTGCTGCGCCGCGCCATCGACCCCGACCCACGGCGGCGGTTCACCAGCGCCGAGGAGATGTCCGGGCAGCTGATCGGCGTGCTGCGCGAGGTGGTCGCCCGGGACACCGGCACGCCACGGCCCGGGTTGTCGACGATCTTTTCCCGCACCCGCTCCACGTTCGGGGTGAACCTGCTGGTCGCACACACCGACGTCTACCTGGACGGCCAGGTGCATTCGGAGAAGCTGACCGCCAAGGAGATCGTGACCGCGCTGCAAGTGCCGCTGGTCGATCCCGCGGACGTCGCGGCCCCGATACTGCAGGCGACGGTGCTCTCCGAGCCGGTGCAAACGCTGGACTCGCTGCGTGCGGCCCGGCACGGCGCGCTGGACGCGGAGGGCGTCGACCTGTCCGAGTCGATCGAGTTGCCGCTGATGGAGGTCCGGGCGCTGCTGGACCTCGGCGACGTGGCCAAGGCGACCCGCAAACTCGACGACCTGGCCGAGCGCGTCGGCTGGCGGTGGCGGCTGATCTGGTACCGGGCCGTCGCCGAACTGCTCACCGGTGACTACGACTCCGCGATCAAGCACTTCACCGAGGTGCTGGACACCTTCCCCGGTGAGTTGGCGCCCAAGATGGCCTTGGCCGCCACCGCCGAACTGGCCGGCCACCCCGACGAGCACAAGTTCTATCAGGCCGTGTGGAAGACCGACGACGGCGTGATCTCGACGGCCTTCGGACTGGCCAGATGCCTGTCGGCGGAAGGCGATCGCGCCGGCGCGGTCCGCACCCTTGACCAGGTGCCGGCGACCTCACGGCATTTCACCACCGCGCGACTGACCAGTGCGGTAACCCTGCTGTCCGGCCGGTCGCAGCTCGAAGTCACCGAGCAGCAGATCCGCGACGCTGCCCGAAGAGTGGAGGCACTGCCTCCGACCGAACCACGAGTGCTGCAAATCCGCGCCTTGGTGCTGGGCGGCGCGCTGGACTGGCTGAAGGACAACAAGGCCAGCACCAACCACATCCTCGGTTTCCCGTTCACCGTTCATGGGCTGCGGCTCGGCGTCGAGGCGTCGCTGCGCAGCCTGGCGCGGGTCGCTCCCACCCAACGGCACCGCTACACGTTGGTGGACATGGCCAACAAGGTCCGACCCACCAGCACGTTCTGAGACACCGAACCTACTGTCACCGAACTCGCGACAGGGTTGTCAGGGCTGCAGCGGTCCAACGATTTTCGTCTGGAAGCGATGAGTGCCGGTTCCGGTCCAAATCTGAGCAGGTGATTCGGGGGTGGGTTCTAGCCTAAGATTTTTCGCGCGCCCAGCAGACTGGAGGCGCGGCGCTCTATTACCAGTGAACCTGGCAAGTGAGTGGTCGACTGGGTGGGCGTCGGAGGCGGTCGTAGTACTGGTTCTCGCCGGACGACAACACAACCACCGGTAGCGGGAAGGGCCGCTGCTTCGTCGATGCGTGTAGGTGTAGTGGAGGTGCCCGGTGAGTGCCGTTTCGGCTAGTCCCGCCGCTAGGGGTCGGCGCCCGTGGACCCGGTTCTGCCGTGCAGCATGCGCATTACCGGGCGGCCAAGGTTGATCCCGGACGACGGTTTCATGCGTTGCGGGACGAGGTCTTTCGCAGAGATGTCCTGCGCCACCCTCAAAGGGTGACCAGCGCCCAGAAACCCAAAAGCATTCCGTACAGGACAACGACGAGAACCGCTCCACGGATGGTGGTCCGGGTCCGCACGCCGGGGTTGAGCCAAAAGCTCAGGGCCCGAGTGGCGAGCGGCATCAAGGCGAAACCGAGGGCGATGGTGCTCAAGACGTTGGAAGCGAAGGTCCGCAGGAACAGGGGGGTACCGAGACCCTGCAGATAGGACAGGAGGGAATCGTGGGGTAGAGCATCAACAAAACGGTCATCGACTGTTTCCAGTTCGGGGTGTTCGCCCCGTCTACCTCGTTGAAGCTGAACCAACTACCGAAGGAACTCGGCACCTTGCGTACGACGTTTCGTTCGGAGTGTTCGTGCAGATTGCCCAAAAGCCTTGCGCGTGTTTCGGACTTGAGCCATTGATCGGCGTAGCGCGATTCGGCGAAGCGATACAGGCTGGTCCACTCGCCCCCGTCCTGGGTCGGTTCGAACAGTTCGTAGCCGGTGAAGCCGTCGAAAGACCGCGCCGCTGTTTCGAGGGCCTTTTCCGCGGCGAGGAACTTCGTTTCCTGGCCCGGGCGCGGAGTCGCATTGACAACAACGGTGACCGAGTGGGCAGCCGGCCGGCCACCGATCATGGTGTGTTCATCTGCAGGAGTTTCGAGAAGCTCATCGCCACGCTCGAGCAATTCGCGGCGCTGCTCGGACTGCATCCAACGCGACAAGTTTTCCCTGGAATCGAACCGAAAGATGATGACCCAGTCGTCATGGACACCCGCTACGGGGGCGATCGTCTCGGTTCCGATGAATCCGGGACTCTTGCTGGTCGCGGCGTCTATCTCGTATTGCCAGGCCCGATAGGCCTCGACATGCTCGGGGCGTACCTTGCGCGCCACGACGGCGGTCGCAACAACATCACCGCCGGAAGCGCTCATTTGGTCGTCTTGAACCAGCGCCGAACGGGGTGCAGCCGGGTGCTGAGCACCTCCCTACGGCCTGCGGGCGACGAAGTCGACCTCGACCAAAGCATCCAGTGCGAGTGCGGTCACACCAATACAGGTGCGGGCGGGCAACTTTCCCGGCTCGAAGTAGGACTCGTAGACCCCGTTGAACGTCTCATAGTCACGCTTGAACTCGGTGAGGAAGGCGCGTGTTTGCACAACATTGCCCAGCCCGATCCCGAGCTCTCCGAGCACGATTTTGAGGTTGTCCATCACGTTGCGGGTTTGGGCCTCGATGCCCTCCGGTAATGGCCTCGCGTGGTCGTCGGCATAGTTGGGCATCTGCCCGGTGATCCACAACCAGCCGTCGATCTCGACGGCATGGCTGTAGGGCGCGCATGCCTCGGGGGCCGCGTCGAACATCATGAATGTCGGAGTACCCATGTCGCCTTTACCTCCCTTTGGCGCCAACGGTGCTGCGATGTCAAAGAGCCGGTGCTGCGATGTCAAAGAGCGCGAGATTCTCGCCCAGCGTGTGTCACCCTAACAGCCGGCCGGGGTCCAGGTGCCCCCAATTGCTAGACCCAACCAGCCGGGCAGGGCATAATTGCGTGTTCGCGACCATCTGCAACGGCCGTTTGGCCCTGGCCATCCGCTGAGTGCCCCCCGGCTCGGCAGTGAGGAATACATGCCGATCATCGACGCACGTCCGTTCCCGTACCAGTTCGACATCAACCACGCGGCACTTGTCTGCATCGACATGCAGCGAGATTTTGTGATGCCGGGTGGTTTTGCCGAGTCGCTGGGTAACGACGTCAAGAATGTCGCGCCCTGCATCCCGGTTATCCGTGAACTACAGGATGCTTGCCGCCGCATCGGCGTGCCCATCATCCATACCAAGGAGTGCCACAAGCCGGATCTGTCCGACCTGCCGACGGCCAAACTCAATCGCGGCAACCCAAAAATGAAGATCGGTTCGGTTGGCCCGTTGGGGCGAATTCTGATCGATGGTGAGGGAGGCTCGGATTTCATCGCCGAGAACCATCCGGCGGCGGGCGAGTTGGTTATCGCCAAGCCCGGAAAAGACGCCTTCTATCGCACCAACCTTCATGAATATCTCATTACCCGCAACGTCAGCAACCTGGTGATCACCGGCATTACGACCGAGGTCTGCGTGCAGACGACAATGCGCTGTGCAAACGATCGCGGCTACGACTGCCTGCTGGTCGAGGACGGGACGGACAGCTACTTTCCCGAATTCAAGGAAGTGACGCTGCGCGCTCTGGTTGCGCAGGGCGGCATCGTCGGCTGGACCTGCACGTCGGACAAGATCATGGAAGTGTTGGCAGCTACTTGAGACGCTAGGCGGCAGACGGAACGTGGAGCGGCCGGTCAAGCCACCCCTCGATGACACCTGTTCGCGGGTCGAGACCAGCGAAGTTGTCCCGTACTACCGGCTGGTTCTGCGGGGCTGTTCGCAACTTTGCTTTCAGAGCAACGCACTGACAGGCCTGTTCTTTCTGGCCGCCGTTGTGGTCGCCTCACCCATTGCGGCCACCTATTTTCTGGTGGCCGCGATCATCGCTCCGGCCGGTCGCATGTTGCTCGGCGAAAGGGGGCCCGTTCTTGCGACCGGGCTTCCCGGTCTCAACCCCTGTCTGATCGCGCTTTCGCTGCCCGCCTTTTTCCAAACAAGCTGGACCAATGTCGGGATGTGGGTTGTGCTCGTCGTCTGCGTCGCGATCGCGGTGGTGCTGGTTCGGCTGCTTGTCGCCGCCCTGCCCTTTCCCATCCTGGCGTTGCCCTTCCTGATTATCTTTTGGGGCCTCTACGCCCTGGCGCCGCATCTCGATGTTCTCCGCCCGGCCGCATCCAGACCGCCCGAAGTCACAGCGTTTCATCCCGTTTCGGCGGTGCTGTTCAGCCTCGGCCAAGCGGTCTTCTCACCAAGCATCTGGTCGGGCCTGCTGTTTCTAGCCGGAATCCTGATCAGCAGCTGGCGACACGCGGTGCTCGCCTTGCTCGGCGCCGCCATCGGCACCGCGGTCTCGTATTACTACGGCGATGTCCATCCGATGGGCGTCAACTTCGGCCTTTACGGCTTCAATGGGGTGCTCACCGCCGTGGCGGTGTATACGATCTGCGGCGGCATGCTCAGGCTCGCCCTATTGGGTGCTCTCGTCGCGACGATCCTCACACCGGCAATCGCCGCGATCGGGCTCCAAACGGTGTCCGCGCCCTTCGTATTCACCACTTGGTTCGTGCTCGCCTTGGGCTGGATCGAACAGAAGTGGTTCGACGTGCCAGCGCTCGCCGCCGAAGGCGTCCCCATGGCGAAATCAAGCGGCTCATCCGGCAACGAGCACAACCCCCAAGGAGACACGCACATGTCCTCGCCACCCGATTCGATTGTCTTTTCAAACCTTCTCGAGCAGGTGAAGAACCTGAACGCGACCGGTGAGTGGACGGCTTTTCGCCCGGGCGTGACCGCGCACTGGCTGTACAACGACGGCAACGGCGGGCCGGCCGCGGTGTTCTTGCGGTACACGCCCGGCGCGCGCGTCGCCGAACACGAGCACATGGGCTATGAACATCTATTGATCCTCGAAGGCGACCAATTCGATGAGCACGGCTCGTATCCGCAGGGCAGCTTCGTCATCAACCCCCCCGGCACCAGGCACTCGCCGGGCAGCGTGGGAGGCTGCGTGGCCCTGTTGATCTACGAAAAGGCGGTCCGGTTTCTCTGCGAGGAGTAGACGAAACAGACGCGCTGTTCAACCACCGCGTCCGCGCAAGACGTTCGCCGCCTCTACAGGTTTTCTGTGCACGTCTGCGCCACCTGAGCTAGGACACCTCAGGCTGGATTTTTCGTGCGACCAGCAGACTGGAGGTGACCATGTAGGTTGTCTGTGCTCGTAAGCTCGTCGTCGCTTGCCGGTGTGAGTCCCGTCCGGGCAACTGTCAAAAGGCCTAACAGCAGACTGGCGAAGCCCCCGAAACCAGGGCGAAGGCCGCGCTGAAGAACTCCCCGGCGTATGGGGCCCGGAACGCTCAGATAGTGGCGGCGGGAACTGATGAGGCCCTCCCCAGCCCAGCAACCTGCGAAATGTGTTGGTGGAGGGCGGCGTTCTATTTGCCAGTGAGCCTCGGAGGTGAGTGGTCGGCTGGACGGGGGTTTCATGCGTTGCGGGACAAAGTCTTTCGCAAACATGTCCTGTGGCGTGCGTGGGTAACGGCGTACCGCAATGACGGTGATGTTGACGACGGTTGAAGACCCGGCCAGTCGCGACGGTGAAAAGTAGGCCACCCAATCAGATTGGATGGGTGATCTCCTTGGAAGACTGGGCCTTGATCCGGCATCTTCACCGCAGCGAGGGTTTGTCGCAGCGGGCCATCGCACGACAACTCGGCATCGCGCGTGACACCGTGGCGGCCGCGGTGGCCAGCGACGGGCCACCGAAGTACGAGCGGACCTCGGTGCCGTCGGCGATCGACGCCGTGGAGCCGCGGATCCGGGCCTTGTTGTCGACCTATCCCCAGCTGCCGTCGACAGTGCTCGCCGAGCGGGTCGGCTGGACGGGTTCTATCTCCTGGTTCCGGGAGCGGGTCCGGGCGATCCGTCCGGAGTACTTGCCTGCCGATCCGGTCGACCGCCTCGATCATCCGCCGGGGCGGGTGGTGCAGTGCGACTTGTGGTTCCCGGCACCCAGGATTGCGGTCGGGTTCGGTCAGGAGTCGATGCTGCCGGTATTGGTGATGGTCGCCGCGTTCTCCCGCTTCATCGCCGCGGTGATGCTGCCCTCACGCCAGACGATGGATTTGGTGGCCGGGATGTGGCAGCTGCTTTCGGGCAGCTTCGCCGCGATACCGCATGAGTTGTGGTGGGACAACGAGGCCGGGATCGGACGTCGGGGTCGGTTGACTGATCCAGTCACCGCCTTGATGGGCACGCTGGGATCGCGGCTGGTGCAACTCAAGCCCTATGACCCCGAATCCAAGGGCATGGTGGAGCGCGCCAATTGGTATCTGGAGACCTCGTTCCTGCCCGGGCGCACCTTCACCTCACCGCAGGACTTCAACAATCAACTGGGACAATGGCTTCCGATAGCCAACCGCCGTCGGGTGCGGGTGCTCGATGGCCGTCCGGTGGACTTCCTGAATGCCGACCGTGCCCAGATGCTGTCCTTGCCGCCAGTGGCGCCGACGGTTCAGGCGGTGACCTCGGTTCGGTTGGGACGTGACTACTACGTGCGGGTGGCCGGCAACGACTACTCGGTGGATCCCACGGCGATCGGCCAACTCGTCGAGGTGAGCACCACCCTGACTCAGGTGAGGGTGAGTAGGACGGGTCGCCTTCTGGCGGCCCATGACCGCTGCTGGGCGGCGCGACAAACCCTCACCGACCCCGCGCACGTCGCGGCCGCCGCAGCGTTGCGTCGACAGTTCCAAGCCGGTCCGCCACCGGCGACGGCCGGTGATCAACTGGTGCGCGACCTGAGCGACTATGACCGCGCCTTTGGAGTCGACTTCACCATTGCGGCAGTGACTTCCGACGGCGAGGTGGCATGAACATGGCCGAAGACCCCATCAAGACAATCCTGCACTACGCCCAAGCCCTCAAGGCCCCTCGCATCCGCGAATCCGCCGCCCGGCTGGCTGAGCAAGCCCGCGACGGCGGTTGGACTCACGAAGAGTATCTGGCGGCAGTGCTCTCGCGGGAGGTCGCCGCCCGCGAAGCCTCCGGTGCGGCGACCCGGATCCGCTCGGCCGGGTTCCCGACGCGTAAGTCGTTGGAGGACTTCAACTTCGATCACCAACCAGCACTGAACCGGGACATGATCGCCCACCTGGGCACCGGCGCCTTCCTGGCCAAGGCCCGCAACGTGGTGCTGCTCGGCCCACCCGGCACCGGCAAGACCCACCTGGCCATCGGGTTGGCGATCAAGGCCACCCAGGCCGGGCACCGCATCGCGTTCGCTACCGCCGTGGACTGGGTCGCCCGCCTCAAAGCCGCCCACAACGCCGGGCGACTACCTGCCGAGCTGGCCAAGCTGCGCCGCATCGGCCTTCTCGTCGTAGACGAAGTCGGCTACATCCCCTTCGAACAGGACGCCGCCAACCTGTTCTTCCAACTGGTCTCCAGCCGCTACGAACATGCCTCGCTGATCCTGACCTCCAACCTGCCCTTCGCCCGCTGGGGCGACGTGTTCGGAGACCAAGTGGTGGCCGCGGCCATGATCGACCGCATCGTCCACCACGCCGACGTCCTGACCCTCAAAGGCTCCAGCTACCGACTCAAGGACACCGGAATCGACACCTTGCCCTCCGCCAGAGCCGACAACACGGCACAATAGCCACGACCACGTGGCCTACTTTTCACCGTCGCTTCTGGCCTAGTTTTCGACCGTCGTCAACAGGTGAACCGGGCATCGACAGACCACCTTGGCCGACGTGGAGCAGTACGCGGTGACCCGGCTGCTGGACGAGTTGGCCACCGAGCTGCGGGAAGGGCGGCATCGGCCGTTGCCGACGCGTCGGGTGTTCATCCCGCAGCCGGGCACCACCGAGCAACGCCCGCTATCGATTCCTGCAGTGCGGGACCGGAGCGTGCAGCTGGCGCGCTAGATCGTGCTCGAGCCGATCTTCGAAGCCGACTTTATGCCGTGCTCGACGTTACGTTCTAGGCGATAGTGATTGGCGCCAAACAACAATGACGACCCAGCCCACTGTCTCTGTACGACGAGCAGACCGTTCGCCCAAATCGTGCCGTCGTGGGCATGGGCCAACCAGTGCACCGGACAGGAACACCGCCGCCCGGATAACCCAGGGCTATCTGAGCGCAACCCCCGTCTCAAGGTCCGAGCTTGGGTTCCAACTACTGGGCAACATGGGCACCGGCGGATTGTTCGCCAATTCGCCGCAAGTCAATACCGACAGTCCGGACGACTGCCCAAACGTCGCTTTGGGCGCAGTCCCGGCAAATCCCGGCGCGTCAGCTCCTGGCCCACAGGCTCCGACCGTCGACCCGCCTGAGGCCGGGCCGACCCCAGAAACCAAATTCGCGTGCGGCAGCACGACGGAAGCACCACCAGTTTGTGGCGTGACAGCGTTTACTGCAATTGCTGTGTTCGCTCCGGTACCGGTAGCCGGAGTAATACTGGCGGGGACCGCGACTGGTGCAGTAACAAATTCGC
Organism: Mycobacterium decipiens; assembly: GCF_963853665.1. Taxonomy (NCBI): domain Bacteria; kingdom Bacillati; phylum Actinomycetota; class Actinomycetes; order Mycobacteriales; family Mycobacteriaceae; genus Mycobacterium; species Mycobacterium decipiens. The sequence continues at coordinate 609,866 of NZ_OY970459.1, read as the reverse complement.
CGATCGGCAAAGAGCCGCCACCTCCGACCTGCGGCAGTACGGGCGAAACACCCACCATTTCCACCGAAGTGCTCAAACCCGCTGTCAACTCATTGATTGCGCGGAGTAACGCAAACCCTGCCTTTTGTAGCGCTCCAATCAGCGTTCCTAGCACCTTGCCCTGGAATACGGCCAACTGCGCAAGCATTTTGTCGATCGCCTGCAATGTTACTTTTAGATATAGAATTGCCACATCAAGCTGAAACAACCACACAGCAAGTAGTCCCCGGACCAGGTGGTCCAGGGTCAGGTGAGACAGCATCTGCAGCATTATATTGATAGAAAAGAATGCCAAGAGCACGTATCTCACCAGGACTTCGAGCAAACTGTAGAGCAATCCTTCGCCGAAATTGACCAGGTCATGCGCCAGTTCGACTACCGCCTGGCTTAGCACTTGGCCCAGCGTTTCGAGAAGCTCCCAGATAATCTTCCATATGGGTAGACCTACGGGTGGAGGTGCGTGGACGAGTTGGCTGGCATCGGCTTTGCGTATCGCCGGCGCTGGCGTCCAGCGTGGCGCCGACGCCAGCGCCGCACTCGACGCCACGTCATAAGCGCTCATCACGATAGCGGCCTGGACCCACATCCGTTGATAATCAGCCTCGTTAAGAGCAATTGGGATCGTGTTGATCCCAAAGAAATTTGTCACTGTTAACGCCCCATGAATGGCATGATTGATCGCCAACTCAGCCAATGTCGGCATCCCCGCGGACGCGGTGCAATACGCCGCGGCGACGGCTTCAAGCTGATCAGCCACCCCCGCACTGTCCGCGCCGACCTGAGTGAGCCACGCTACGTACAACATATTCGCTGCCACGTAACTTTCAACACTGGGCCCCTGCCACGCGCCGACTTGCACCGTAGCTAGCAATGCGGTGAGCTCGCTGGCCACCAAAACACATTCGAAGCTCACCGACTGCCAGGCCACCGCCGACGACAACAACGGACCCGGACCTGGACCCATTAACGACGCCGAATGCACTTCCGGCGGCATGGCCTCCCAGACGGGCGCAGTCATCGCATGGCCACAATCGAATATGACGCCGCGGTGCGATCACCAACCGAATAGCTGATATCGCACTCACCGACCGCGATCCCTGCGCGAGCGGGATTTCCGATTCCCTCACCCCCCGCACACGGGTGCTCAATATCCGACGTGCCCAACCCGCCCGCGGTTAGTAATGACACCGACGCAACTCCGGGTGACACCGTCGCCGCGACCGCTGGTGCCAGCGCAGTATGCGCGACAGCAAGCTGAGCCGTCGCCCCGTCCACTGCTGCACTAGTGCTCGCCAAGCCCTCAGGAACCACCTGCAACGCCACCACATGCCCTCCTGCCCATGCGCCTCAAAATCGGAGCGACCCGCCTAGGAACAAACTAATGCACATACATACTATGTGCATAGGCATGTTGGTCGGGCGCCATGTCCCGACAAGCCGCCGACGTGCCCCACCAAGTTTGAGCGCGTGGCGGGTGGTAGTGCCTCAGCTGTTGTGAGCGCGTGGCTCACAAGGCTTGCCCGCTGTGGAGGGCAAAACGATATGGCTGCCGGGCGGCAGGTAGCCAACAAAGTGCGCGATCAGTACCGCAGGGCGTCGAGGCTGCCGATTCTCACGTCCCAACACCACACACCGATCCTCGCGACCCACCCACGCCAAACCCGCTCAGCCACAACGAAACCGCGGCGCAAATCAGCGGCATCCTAGAGCACACTCAGGCAATCACGAGCGATGGCCAGCTCTTCGTTGGTCGGCACCACCAGTACCGCGACCGCCGAGCCGTCGGTAGAAATCCGCCGAGCGCCGGTGGCCGGGCCGACGTTGCGGTCCTCGTCGAGCTCGATGCCCAGCTCGGCCATCCCGGCCAATGCGTCCCGGCGCACCGCCGCGTCGTTTTCCCCAATCCCGGCCGTGAAGCTCACCACATCGGTATGGCCCAACACCGCCAGGTAAGCACCGATGTACTTGCGCAATCGGTGGATGAACACGCTGTACGCTAATTGCGCTGGTCTGTCACCGATTTCGATCATCGTACGCAGCCGACGGAAATCACGCTCACCGGCCAGACCCAACACCCCGGACCGGTGGTTGAGCATCGATTCGATTTCGTCCACCCCCATCTTCGCGGTGCGCCACAGGTAGCTGATGACGCCCGGGTCCACGTCGCCGCTGCGGGTGCCCATCACCAAGCCCTCCATCGGTGTCAGGCCCATCGACGTTTCGACCGGGCAGCCACGAGCGATCGCCGAGGCCGACGCGCCGTTACCCAGGTGCAGCACAATCTGATTCAAGCCACTCGGCGGCCGGTCCAGGAACGCGGCGGCCTGCTCGCTGACGTATTGGTGTGACGTACCATGAAATCCGTAGCGGCGGATCTGCCAGCTGTCGGCCACCTCACGGTCGATGGCATAGGTCGCCGCCGCCGGTGGCAGGTCGTGGAAAAAGGCCGTATCGAACACCGCGACGTGCGGAACATCGGGTAGCAGCTTGCGCGCCACCCTGATACCCAGCACAGCTGGCGGGTTGTGCAACGGGGCCAGCGCCGACAGCTCCTCGAGCTTGCCGATCACCGCGTCGTCCAGCAGCGTCGGCTGGTGGAACTCGTTGCCGCCGTGGACCACCCGATGTCCGACCGCCACCAGGCCGCAGGTCTGCAGATCAATACCGTCTTCGGCCAGCTTGTCGAACGCTCGATGCAGTGCAGCGTCGTGGTTGGCGACCGACGACGATGCTTCTCCGATCTGCTCGATACTCCCGGTGGCCCGAGATACACCGGCGTCGGGCTCGACGAGCTCGAACTTCAGCGACGACGAGCCGGAGTTGATCACCAGCACCACCCGGTTGGCGCTAATCATGGACTCCCTGCGCCTGGATCGCTGTGATGGCAACGGTGTTGACGATGTCTTCGACCAGCGCACCCCGAGATAGGTCGTTGACCGGCTTGCGCAAACCTTGGAGCACTGGGCCGATCGCGATCGCCCCCGCGGATCGCTGCACCGCCTTGTAGGTGTTGTTGCCGGTGTTGAGGTCGGGGAAGATCAGCACCGTGGCGTGGCCCGCCACCGGAGAATCACCCAACTTGGTCGCGGCGACCGATGGTTCAATCGCCGCGTCGTATTGGATTGGACCCTCGACCGGCAGCTGCGGATCCCGGGCACGCACTAACTCCGTTGCCGCCCTTACGTTTTCGACGTCAACACCCTTCCCCGATTCACCGGTCGAGTAGGACAGCATCGCTACTCGCGGCTCGATGCCGAACTGAGCCGCGGTGCGTGCCGAGCAGATGGCGATATCGGCGAGCTGTTGCACAGTCGGATTCGGGATGATCGCGCAGTCGCCATACGCCAGCACCCGATCCGGCAGGCACATCAGGAAAATGCTGGAAACGGTCGATATCCCGGGAACGGTTCTGATGATCTCCAGCGCCGGACGAACGGTGTGCGCTGTGGTGTGGACAGCACCCGAAACCATGCCGTCAACCGTACCGTTGTACACCAGCATGGTACCGAAATACGTCGCGTCGTTCATGATTTCGCGAGCGTGCTCGACGGTGATGCCCTTCGCCTTGCGCAGCTGGGCGTACTGGTCGGCGAACCGTTCAGACAAGTCGCTGGCGCGAGGGTCGATCACCTCGGCGTCGTCCAAGCCGACGCCGAGTTCGGCTGCACGCAAGCGAATTTGGGATTCCTCGCCCAGGATGGTCAGATCGGCGACGCCCCGCTGAAGTAGGCGGCCGGCAGATCTGAGGATGCGATCGTCGTCTCCTTCGGGGAGGACGATGCGTACGCGGTTCGAACGAGCCTGCTGCAGCAGACGATAGGCGAACATCTGTGGCGTGGTGACGGTCGGGATTGGGAGGGCCAGCTGCGTCAGCAGGTCCGCGACATCGACGTGACGGTCCATCAGCTCCAGTGCGGTGTCGATCTTGCGCTGCGAACCTGCCGTGACCCGACCCCGGGCCGACGCGGCGGCGCTGGCGGTGTCGTAGGTGCCCAGCGGAGTGGCGATAATGGGTAACCGCAGTCGCAGGCCAGAAACCAGGGCCGCGATCGACGGATGCAGCTCGAACCCGCCGTTGAGGACGATGCACGACAATGACGGAAATCCCTCGGCCGCATGGGCGCTGGCGACGGCAAGCACCACGTCGGAGCGGTCACCGGGGGTAATCACCGCCATGCCGTCGCGGAGCCGCTCCAGCACATGGTCGGCGGTCATCCCGGCGGCCAGCACACCCATCACCTCGCGTCCGCGCAGCGCGATGTCACCGCTGATTAGCGTTCCGCCCACCGCCTCGTTCAGCTCGGCCACCGTCGGCGCCGACAACAGCGGCTCTTCGGGCAGCACATAGCTGCGCGGCGCGGCCGCCGGCAGCGCCTCGGCCATTCTTTCGCGCAGTGCTGTCCGCTGAGCCGGATCACACCGATTGGCCACTATCGCCGCGGTATGAGCGCGCTGGGTGGCCAGCTCGGCCAAACAGACCTCGACGACGCTGACGACCTCATCGGGGGTGCGGCCCTTGGCGCGCACCGTCAGCAGCACCGGTACACCGAGGTTGGCCGCGATCCGGGCGTTGACCCCGAGTTCAGCGGGATTGGCGACGTCGGAGTAGTCGCTGCCGACGATCACCACGGCGTCACACGTCTGCGCCATCGCGTGGTACGCCTCGACGATGTTGGCGATCGCCGCGTCTCGGTCGTCGTGCAACTGGTGGTATGTGATTCCGACACACTGCTCGTAGTCCAGGCCTGCGGTGGTGTGCTCCAGCAACAGCTCCAGGATGTAGTCGCGGTCCTCGTTCAGCCGGGTAATCGGCCGGAACACACCGACGCTGGCGACCGTCGCGGTCAGGCGGTGCAGCATCCCGAGCGCGATGGTCGACTTGCCGGTCTCCGGTTCGGGCGCGGCGATGTAGATCGACCGGACGGCGGCGTTCGCGCCTGACGGGCTGGGCACAACCCGCCCTTCAGCCCAGTCGCCGCAGCCGGGGCGCGAGATCCTTCTGAAACAGCTCGAGGAACCGGCGCTGGTCATGACCGGGCGCGTGGAACACCAAATGGTTGAGGCCCCATGTCACATACTGACCGACCTTGTCGACGGCTTCGTCGGGGTCCGACGCCACGATCCAGCGCTTGGCGATCTGCTCGATCGGCAGCGCGTCGGCGGCCTTCTCCATTTCGATCGGGTCGTCGATGCTGTGCTTTTGCTCGGCTGTCAACGACAGCGGCGCCCAGAATCGGGTGTTGTGCAGGGCCAGCTCGGGGTCGGGGTCGTAGGAGATCTTGATTTCGATCATCTTGTCGATGCCGTCGGGGTCGCGGTCGGCCGCCGCGGCACCCGCCAACACGGCGGGCATCAACTTCTCGGTGTAGAGCTCCTCGCCCTTGCCGGACGTGCAGATGAAGCCGTCGCCGGCGCGGCCGGCGTACTTGGCAACCGCCGGACCGCCGGCAGCGATGTAGACCGGTACGCCCCGCTCGGGCACGTCGTAGATCGAGGCGCCCTTGAGCCGGTAGTACTCGCCGTCGAAATCGACCCGGTCACCACGCCACAGCTCCCGCATCAGCCGCACCGATTCGCGCAGCCGAGCGAACCGCTCCTTGAACTCCGGCCAGACACCTTCGTATCCGGTGGCGATCTCGTTCAGCGCCTCACCGGTGCCCACTCCGAGAAAGACACGGTTCGGGTACAGGCAGCCCATGGTGGCGAAGGCCTGAGCGATGACGGCCGGGTTGTAGCGGAAGGTGGGAGTGAGCACCGACGTGCCCAGCAGCAGCCGGTTGGTACGTTCGCCGACAGCGGTCATCCAGGACAGCGAGAACGGGGCATGCCCGCCCTGGTGGCGCCACGGCTGAAAATGGTCGCTGACGGTGGCGCTATCCATGCCGTGGGCTTCGGCCGCGACGGCCAACTCGACAAGCTCGCGCGGTGCGAATTGTTCAGCGGACGCCTTGTATCCGAGTTTCAGTTCAGCCACCAGTTCTTTCTACTCCTATGACACGGTCGCGACCCGCCACGCCCGGCTTCGCCACGCTCGCGATCGCTCCTACACTCGCGGGCATGGCCCAACAGTTGAAGACGTCGACTGAGCTTGTTCAGGTCACCGACATCGTGCACCTCGCCCGGGGCCACGCGGTCAACTGGGTGCTGGTCACCGATGACACCGGCGTCATGCTGATCGATGCCGGCTACCCCGGCGACCGGGAGGAGGTGCTGGCCTCGCTGAACAAGCTGGGTTACACGCCCGGCGACGTGCGCGCCATCCTGCTGACCCACGCGCACATCGACCACCTGGGCTCGGCGATCTGGTTCGCCAGCGAGCACGGCACGCCGGTCTACTGCCACGCCGACGAGGTCGGCCACGCCAAACGGGAATACCTGGAGCAGGTGTCGATTTTGAACGTCGCGCTGCGCCTCTGGCAGCCGCGCTGGGCGGTGTGGGGTGTGCACGTCGTCCGCAGCGGCGGCCTGATCCGCGACGGTATCCCGACCGCCCGGCCGTTGACCGCCGAAGCGGCCGCCGAGCTGCCCGGTCGCCCGATGGCGATCTTCACCCCGGGGCACACCAACGGGCACTGCTCGTATCTCGTCGACGGGGTGCTGGCCAGCGGCGACGCCTTGATCACCGGCCATCCCCTGTTGCGTCACCGCGGCCCGCAACTGCTGCCCGCGGTGTTCAGCCACAGCCAGCAGAACTGCATCCGCAGCCTGTCCGCGCTGGCCCTGCTGGAAACTGAGATCCTGGCACCCGGCCATGGCGATCTGTGGCGCGGCCCGATCCGCGAGGCGACCGAGGCGGCCCTGAAGCTAGCCGGCGCGTCGGCCTGACCCTGCCAGCCCCAGGTGCTCGCGCAGCGTCGCACCGGTGTAGGCGGTACGGAACGCGCCGCGCTCCTGCAACAGCGGCACCACCAGGTCGACGAATTCGTCCAGGCCGTGCGGTGTCAGGTGCGGCACCAAGATGAACCCGTCGCACGCATCGGCCTGGACATACCGGTCGATCTCCGCCGCGATGTGCGCGGCGGTGCCGACGAATTGCTGGCGGCTGGTGAGGGCGATGACCAGCTCACGGATCGACAGATTCTCCGCCTGGGCTCGTTCACGGTAACGACGCGCCATCGCGACCGGATCGGCGTGGCGTAGGAGACCCTGGGTGATCCCGGCATCGCCGGTGACGTCGAGGTCGGGCAGCGGCCCGTCCGGGTCGTAGCCCGATAGGTCGCGCCCCCACACCTGTTCCAGCATCGCGATCGCGGTCGCGCCGCTGACCTGCTGGTAGCGGATGTGGCGCGCCTTGTCCTCCGCCTCGGCGTCAGTGTCACCGATGACGAACGTCGCCGCCGGAAATACCTTGAGCCGGTCCGGATCTCGACCGTATGACCGGGCGCGGCCCTTCACGTCGGCGTAGTAACGCTGTCCGTCCGCCAGCGACGAGTGCCGGGTGAACACGGCATCGGCCTGCCGGGCACCGAACGCCCGGCCTTCCGCGGAGTCGCCGGCCTGCAGCAGCACCGGATGGCCCTGCGGCCCCGCGGGCAGCGTCGCGAACCCGCGCACGTCGAACTGGGGACCGCGGTGTTCGACGCCCCGGATTCGGTCCGCATCGACATAGACCCCGGCATCGATATCGGCAATCACCGCGTCCGGGGCCCAGCTGTTCCAGAACTGGCGGGCCACGGCGAGGAACTCCTCGGCGCGCCGATAGCGGTCGCCATGGTCGAGAAAGCCGCCCCTCCGGAAATTGGCGCCGGTGAAAGCGTCCGACGAGGTGACCACGTTCCAGCCGGCTCGGCCGCCGGACAGATGATCGAGCGTGGCGAATTGCCTTGCCACTTCGAATGGTTCGTTGAAGGTGGTATTGATGGTGCCGGTCAGGCCGATCCGGTCGGTGACCGCCGCGAGTGCGGCCAGCACGGTGAAGGTGTCCGGCCGGCCGACCACGTCGAGGTCGTGTATCCGGCCGCGGTGCTCCCGTAGCCGCAGACCTTCGGCCAGGAAAAAGAAGTCGAATAACCCCCGCTCGGCGGTGCGAGCGAGGTGCACGAACGATTCGAACTCGACCTGACTGCCGGCGCTGGGGTCGGTCCACACGGTGGTGTTGTTGACCCCCGGAAAGTGCGCGGCCAGATGAATCGGCTTGCGGTTCACGGCGTCAGCCCCCAGCGCTTGGCGATCAGCTCGTGTGACCGCAGCCGGTCGGAGTGCCGGTAGGTCACCGAGGTGACGACGAGTTCGTGGGCACCGGTGGCCCGCTGCAGCGCGTGTAACCGCTCGGCGACCTCGTCCGGGTTGCCGACGAATTGTGTTGCTATCCGGTCGTTTACCACAGCCAGCTGCTCAGCGGATAGCGGACCGCAATCCTTGGGACCGGGATAGGGCATGGCACCGCCACCGACGCGGATCGAGTACACCCAGTGGCCGTAACTGGCCGCCAGGTGTCTGGCGGTGGCGGTGTCGTCGGCGACCACAATGTCGGCCGACACCACGACATAGGGCCGCGACAAGGCCGCCGAAGGGACGAACGCGTCGCGGTACGTGTCGATGGCCTCCAACGCGGTGGCCGGCGTCAGGTGATAGCTGGCGACGAACGGCAGCCCCAGCGCTCCGGCCAGCCGAGCGCTGGGCCCTTTGCTGCTGCCGAAGACCCACGGTGTCAGGGCGGCGCCGGCGCCGGGCACCGCGTGCACGTCGAAGCCGTCCACCTGATAGGTACCGGCCAGCATGGCGATGATGTCGCCTACCTGCTCGGCGAAGTCGGGGGCCACCGCTTCGGGCTGCTGCAGGATCGACATGGTCGCTCGCAACCTGTCGCTGTCGAGCAGAGCCCGCAGGTCGAAGGGCGGCGGGATGACCACACCGTCGACCTCGCGCCAGTCGCGCGGCGGCTGCGGCTTTCTGGCCTCTCTGGTGGGATCTTTCGTCCGCACGACCCGTCGTTGTCCGGACCGGCCCAAGCCCAGATCGATGCGGCCGGGATAGAAGGCGTCGAGCATTCCGAAACTCTCGACCACCGCCGCGGCCGTGGTGTGACTCAGCTGAACGGCGGCCGACCCAACTCGAATCCGCTTGGTGGCGGCCGCGATTTGGCCGATGAGCACGGCCGGTGACGAACTGGCGACGGCCGCGCTGGGCCAGGTCAATGGTGTTGTGCAAGGCCGTCGCGGCGTCACTGCCGGCGGGGATCGGCGCCAGATCCAGAATCGAAAGCGGAACGGTCACCGCTGAACCGCCGCATAACGGTTGGGCGCCACCGGCAGCCCGAGCCGTTCGCGCAGTGTTTCGCCGTCCCGATAGCGAGTCCGGAACCGCCCCGCACGCTGCAACAGCGGCACCACCTCGCCGACAATCACCGGAAGATCGGTGGCGTTCACAGCCGGTCGTAGCCGGGCACCGTCGATGCCGAGGCGCTGCCAATCCAGCAGCATGTCCACTAACTCCGTTGCGCAGCCGCTGAATACCAGCGCATCGGATCTGAAGTCGCTGTCGCCGCCGAACGACACCAGCACGTCGGAAAACACTTTCAGTCGGGCGCCGCCGGCCGCGCGCACCTCGTCGAGAATGGCACACACCGCCGCCTGGTCGGTGGGCGTGATGAAGACGATGTCGGCGCTGGCAGCCGCGAATTCATAACCGGGTACGGCGTGCGCCAACGCCGCCACCACCGGTTGGCCCTGCGGCGGGCGCGGCGTGATCGAGGGACCCCTGACCGAGAAATGCCTTCCGGTGAAGTCGACGTAATGCAGCTTTTCCGTGTCGATGTAGCGCCCGGTGGCTACGTCACGGATCACCGCGTCATCCTCCCAACTGTCCCACAGCCTGCGTACCACCTCGACGTACTCCGCTGCCTCACCGAACAGGGTGTCGGGCGCCAGAGATCCGTCCCGACGGCCGAACAGGGCCGCCTCATGTGTGGTTACGCTGACCCGTGCCTGCCAGCCCGCGCGGCCATGAGATACATAGTCAAGGGTGGCAATGGATTTGGAAACGTTGAACGGCTCGGTGTGGGTGACCGTAGCCACCGGTATCAGCCCGATGTGACGGGTCCCCGGGGCGATCCGGGCCGCGACCAGCACGGCGTCAGCGCGGCCGGCCAGGCGCCGGGGATCGATCCGCTCGCGCCGCCCCGGTTGCGGCATCAAGGTGTCATCGATGGTCAGGAAGTCGAGCAGACCCCGCTCGGCGCTCACCGCCAGGTCGGCCCAGTAGCCACCGCTGAGCACCGACCGGGCGGCGGAGCCCGACGCGGGCGTGGCCCGCCACGCCTGCGGGTGCCAGCCATACCCGTCGAGAGCGACGGCCAGGTGCAACTGATCGGTGGGGCCCGCTGGGGCCGACTGGCTAGCTATTGGCCTCACCTCACTGTCTAACGCCCACCGACCGGACGCATTCCCAGCGTTGCGGTGACATATCGAGGGGTGATCGCCAAGTCGCGGGGGCGCAGCCGCCGGCGCCCCGGTATCCCCATGACGGCGAACAACTCGACAACGTTGCGCTCGACTGTCTCCCATCCGTGGGACGCCAGATGTTCTGGGAGATAACGGTATTCGCCCGAGTAGGTCAGTCCGGCCAGGTCGACGTCCAGGCCGACCTGGCGCCAGCGGTCGATGAACGCCCGCCCCGCTTCTAGCTGCGCTGGCGTCCAGGTGGGCATATGATCGGCGGCGAACCGGCTACCGGGGGCGCTCGCGGTTGTGACATCTTGCAGTAGCCGATTCTGTGCGTCCGGAGGAAGATACCCCACGAGCAGCCCCTCGGCGATCCAAACGGTCGGTTGGGCAGCGTCGAAACCCGCCCGCAGCAGCGCCGTCAGCCAATCCTGTCGAAGATCGATACCCAAAGCGCGGCGGTGGGCGGTCGGCGTCGCGCCCAGCTCTCGCAACACACGTGTCTTGAACTCGATCACGCTCGGCTGGTCGATCTCATACAGCGTTGTGCCGGGCGGCCACCACAGGCGATATGGCCGAGTGTCCAGACCCGACCCCAGCACCACCACCTGACGAATGCCTGCCCGCCCAGCGTCGGCGAGGAAACCGTCCAGAAACCGGCTGTGTGTCGCAAGAATGTCCATCAGCCCGGTCATGACGGCGTTGTCGGCGCCGCCTGCCGTATCCAGATCGCCCTCGAACACCCGGATGAAGTAGTCCACGCCCGCGGCGCGCACCAACGGCTCGGCGAAAGGATCGTTGATCAGCCCTTTCGTGGTGGCCACCGCCCTGGCGAGCGCACCGAACGTCGCGGTCACACCAACGCCGGTCGCCGGGTCCCAGGTGTCGTCGTCGGTGCGCCCCATGACCTTGCCTCGTCAGGTGCCTCGTCAGGCGTCCGTGCGGCGCCGCAGCATCAGCCCGACGACCGCTCGCCAACCCAGCAACAGCACCGCGGTGACCGTCGCCGCAACCACGACGAAACTGGCCGCCACGCCCGCCGAACCGGCCTTGCGTAGCAGCATGCCGACCACAACCGTGCACAGCCAGACAACCACGCCGGTGGGGACCACGGCCGTGGGCTGCCGCCAACCCCGCGACACCAGCCAGCCGATGACTGCGCCGGTAAGAAACGGCCATGCCGTGGCCGCGACGCCGGTGACATTGAGGGCTTCGTCGTGACTGCGGCGGCCAACTGCACAGAAAACCAGTACGGCCACGACGTCCGCAGCTAGCCAGACCAGCCACTTCAGCCCGCGCCGCGGTCGCATGCAGCGAGAGTACCGGGCCCGGGCAGGATATTGAGTCATGAGCACCGACACACCGCCCGCGTTCGACCCGTACGACCCGCTTGGGCTTGACGCGTCGCTGTCCAACGACGAGATCGCGGTGCGTGACACCGTCAGACAGTTCTGCACCGAGCACATCACCCCATACGTCGCCGGCTGGTTCGAGGCCGGTGACCTGCCGGTTGCGCGCGAACTGGCAAAGCAGTTCGGCGACCTCGGCCTGCTCGGAATGCATTTGCACGGCTACGGATGCGGCGGCGCGTCCGCCGTCCACTACGGCCTGGCTTGCCTGGAACTCGAAGCCGCCGACTCAGGCATCCGGTCGCTGGTGTCGGTGCAGGGTTCGCTGGCGATGTTCGCGATCGCGAACTTCGGTTCCGAAGAGCACAAGCAGCAGTGGCTTCCCGGTATGGCGAGCGGTGAGTTGGTCGGCTGCTTCGGATTGACCGAACCCGACGTCGGATCCGACCCCGCGGCGATGAAAACCCGGGCGCGGCGCGATGGTTCGGATTGGGTGATCAACGGCCGCAAGATGTGGATCACCAACGGCTCGGTCGCCGACGTCGCCATCGTGTGGGCGGCCACCGACCACGGGATCCGCGGATTCATCGTCCCCACCGATGCGCCCGGCTTTTCCGCCAACACCATCCACCACAAGCTGTCGCTGCGCGCGTCGATTACCAGCGAGCTGGTCCTCGACGATGTTCGGCTACCCGCCGAAGCGATGCTGCCCAGCGCGACCGGCCTCAAAGCGCCGCTGGCGTGCCTGTCGGAAGCACGCTACGGCATCGTCTGGGGCGCGATGGGTGCGGCGCGGTCGGCCTGGCAGTCCGCGCTCGATTACGCAACGCAGCGCACCCAATTCGGCCGTCCGATCGCGGGTTTTCAACTGACGCAGGCAAAACTCGTCGACATGGCGGTCGAGCTGCACAAGGGCCTATTGCTGTCGCTACACCTGGGGCGCCGCAAAGATGGTGTGGGCCTGCGGCCGGAGCAGGTCAGCTTCGGCAAGCTCAACAACACCCGGGAAGCGATCAAAATCTGCCGTACCGCTCGAACAATCCTGGGCGGCAACGGGATATCACTCGAATACCCGGTCATCCGGCACATGGTCAACCTGGAATCGGTACTGACCTATGAGGGCACACCCGAAATGCATCAGCTGGTCCTAGGCCAGGCCTTTACCGGCCTGGCCGCATTCCGCTGAACGAGGGCCACCTACCGCAACCCTGTCCAACAATGTTGGTGTAAAGATAGTGCACGTTCCCGGCGACCATTGCGGATAACTCGCGCTCTGTACATCAAGTTTACGCCGGCGCTTGAATTCCTCGATATACAGAGTAGACGTAAATCTTATCTACAGCCTCGGGCTCAGTAATGTGTTGATAACATCATTATCATCCAAATGCAACGTTCGACACCCATAGTTGCCTTCAGCATCTATTGCAATCCGATACCGTTCCGATGGCACGCCTAGCCGGTGATTCGCCTACGACAGTCGTCGTACCGGTTCGTCGCCTTACGCCATGAGGTGATTTTTTATGCGCAATAGGCCGTTCATCAATCGAAAACCAGGAGTCCAATTTAGTGAGCGTCAATTCGGACGACGACAATGGCGGCTTCTATGTTTTGGTCAACGCCGAAGAACAATACAGTCTGTGGCCGGCCTTCGCCGAGGTCCCGCAGGGTTGGCGAGCGGTTTACGGCGTAGCCGAGCGCGCTGCATGTTTGGACTATGTCGAGCGGCACGTGACCGATATGCGGCCAAGGACCTTGCGGCAGGCCCCCGATAGTCGGTCCACCTGGCTTTGGAGCCAGGTGGTGATTGATACTGATTTCAGTTGATCTCGCAGGCCAACGCGCGATGGGCCTAGAACAGTCGGCGCACGCGTTACCCGCCTCACCTTGTGTGTCGATTTTTCATGCACACGCGCCATTCATCAATCGAACCACGCCCCTGCTGCGAATGGTTGAGATTCAGCGTGGACATAATTCAGGACCGACCAGAGTTTTTGTAGGCGGGATTCTTATCCGGTAGGAGTCCAATTAATGAGCGTCAATTCACTTGACGACGACAACGACAGTTTCCATGTTTTGGCCAACGCCGAAGAACAGCACGTTCTGTGCCCGGGTAAGGCACCCACGGGCGGTACCAGGCAGATGTCGGCGAACGGCGTTTGCGTCGACGTTCAGACAGCTCAAACGCATGGCGTTCGCAGCGCCGCGGAGCAGCCGGTGCGAAGTGACGCTGCACGGCGGTTGTCGTCGGCGAGTTCGCTTGATGGGGCTGCACATTCGTACTTGCGGCAGTGGGGTAACGCCGCCGTGCTGGCCGGCGCGGTACCTAGGGCGACCATCCCGCAACTGTTTAGCGCACAAGTAGCCCGCACCCCCCACGCCCCCGCGCTGACCTACACCGACACCACCTTGACCTACCACCAACTCGAGCAAGCGGCCGACCGGCTCGCTCACTTGTTGGCAGCTCAGGGGGTAGGCCCCGGCCAGGTGGTAGCGCTGCTCTTTGCACGATCAGCCCACGCAGTCGTCGCGATCCTGGCGGTACTCAAGACAGGAGCCGCCTACCTACCCATCGACCCGGCACACCCCGACACCCGCATCGGGTTCATGATCGCCGACGCCGACCCGGCCGTGGCACTCACCACCACCGACCTACGCCCACAGCTGGACCACTACGACCTAACAGTCATCGATATCAACGGCCCCGCCATCACCACCCCAACACACCCCACCCCACCGACCGCCGAGGATATCGCTTACATCATCTACACCTCAGGCACCACCGGCACCCCCAAGGGTGTGGCGATCACCCACCAAAACGTCACCCAGCTCCTGGCGTCCCTAGGAGACGATCTGGCAGGTACCCGGGGAAAGGTGTGGAGTCAGTGCCACTCCCATAGCTTCGATTTCTCGGTGTGGGAGATCTGGGCAGCACTGCTGCACGGCGGACGGCTGGTGGTGGTGCCCGAAACGGTCACCCGCTGCCCGGCAGACCTGCACCAGCTATTGGTGGCCGAACACGTCAACGTGTTAAGTCAAACCCCCACAGCGGCCGCGGTTTTGCCACCGGATGGCTTGGAGTCGGTGACGTTGGTGGTTGGCGGTGAGGCGTGCCCGGCTGACCTTGTGGATCGGTGGGCACCCGGGCGGGTAATGATCAACGCCTACGGCCCCACCGAAACCATGATGTGTGTTTCCATGAGCGCCCCGTTGGCACCCCAGTCGGGGATCCCCCCGATCGGCTCGCCGGTGGCGGGGGCGGCGTTGTTTGTGTTGGACGCGAAATTGCAGCCGGTGCCGGCCGGTGTGGCCGGGGAGTTGTATGCGGCCGGGGCTGGGGTGGGGTATGGGTATGTGCGTCGAGCCGGGCTCACCGCGGCACGGTTTGTGGCCTGCCCATTCGGCGGGTTCGGGGCGCGGATGTATCGCACCGGGGATGTGGTGTGTTGGGGCCCTGATGGACAGCTGGACTATGTGGGCCGTGCCGATCAGCAGGTCAAGATCCGCGGGTACCGCATCGAACCCGCCGAGATCGAGGCGCTGTTGGCCGGGATTCCCGGCGTGGATCGGGCGGTGGTCACCGCCCGCGCGGGTACCACCGGTGACACACGCCTGGTGGCCTACGTGACCGGGTCCGCCGACGTCGCCGGATTACGCGCCCAGTTAGCGGACCGGCTGCCGCCGCATATGGTTCCAGTGGCGGTGGTGCAGCTGCATGCGATGCCGATGACGGTCAACGGCAAACTCGACACCGACGCGCTACCGGCTCCGCAGTACGCCGACACCGGTCAGTATCGGGCTCCGACCACCCCGACCGAGGAAATCTTGGCCGGCATCTACGCCCAAGTGTTGGGTGTAGGCCGCGTCGGTGTCGACGAGTCGTTCTTCGACCTGGGAGGCGACAGCATGTTGTCGATTCAGGTGCAGGAGCGCGCTCGTGCTGCCGGGGTCACCCTTACCCAGCGCGACATTCTTGCCGAGCCAACCGTGGCTGGTGCGGCTCGACTCACGACACAGCCCAATGCCAGCGCCGCCGACTCAGGTGGAGAATTGCCGTCGGTCCTGTCACTATCCACCCTGCTGCACGAGACATTTGGGGTAGATGTGCCGTTGAGCGTGATCGCGAGCCCGAGCAGCGATCTGCAGACACTGGCCGGCTATATCGAGGGACGGCGCAAGCCCGGCGCTGGAAGGCCCGGTTTTGCGTCCGTGCACGGCAACCACACCAAGCTGCACGCAAGTGACCTCACACTGGACAAGTTCATCGACGCCCCGACCCTTGTCGCCGCACGCGATCTGCCCCGGTCTTGGGGCAAGGCGCGCACGGTCCTGCTAACGGGGGCGACCGGCTTCCTCGGCCGGTATCTGGCTTTGGAATGGCTACGGCGGATGGACGCGGTCGAGGGCACGTTGATCTGCCTTGTCCGCGGCAAGTCCGATCAGGATGCGCGGCGACGGCTTGACAACACATTCGACGGCGGGGATCTAGAGCTGTTGCACCACTACCAGGAATTGGCCACGGACCATCTCGAGGTGATCGCCGGCGACAAGGGCGAACCCACCCTCGGCATGAATCAGCAAACCTGGCAGCGGCTGGCGGAGTCAGTCGATCTGATCGTCGACCCCGCAGCCCTGGTCCACCATGTGCTGCCCTACAGCCAACTGTTTGGCCCCAATGTAGTGGGCACAGCCGAACTGATTCGCCTTGCGCTGACCACCAGGCTCAAGCCCTACGCATACGTGTCATCCGGCAGCGTCGGCGACCAGGTTTATCCGTCAGTGTTCACCGAGGACGCCGACATTCGGCTCATCAGCCCCACCCGTAGGGTCGATGACAGCTACGGAAATGGCTATGCGAACAGCAAGTGGGCCGGCGAGGTCCTGCTACGGGAGGCCACCGACCAGTTTGACCTACCAGTCACGGTTTTCCGCTGCGACATGATCTTGGCCGACACCACATATTCCGGACAGCTCAACCTGCCGGATGTGTTTACCCGGCTGATTCTGAGCCTGGTGGCCACCGGCATCGCACCAGGCTCGTTCTACCAGCTCGACGAGAACGGCTCGCGGAAACGTGCCCACTACGACGGTCTTCCGGTGGAGTTTGTCGCCGAAGCGATCACCACCCTAGGTGCGCAAGTCGCCGACGGGTTGCGGACGTATCACGTGATGAACCCGCACGACGACGGCATCGGACTCGACGAGTACGTCGACTGGCTGATCGACGCCGGCTACCCGATCCAGCGCATTCCCGACTATGGGGACTGGCTGCAGCAGTTCGAGGCCCGCCTGGTGGGCCTGCCGGAGCAGCAGCGACAATACTCGCTGCTGCGGTTGCTAGACCAACACCGAAAGCCCACAGAGCCGATCTGCGGGTCGGTCGCGTCGGCCGAGCGATTCCACGCGGCGGTGCGAGAAGCGAAAATCGGCCCGGACAGTGACATCCCGCAGATCTCTGCACCGGTCATCATCAAGTACGCCACCAACTTGCAACGGCTCGGACTGCTCTGAAGGGCCGGCGCCGAGCCCAGCTGCCTCGATCCGCTAGCGCGGCACGCCCGATCGCCCTGCGACTGCCCCGCCGACGGCACCGGGCCGACCTCGACGGTCCGGGCCTGCCAAACTCAATCATGCCCAACTTGCGACGAATCGGAGGCGTGGTCTTCGCTCTCGGAATCGTGGCTGGCTGCGGCGCGCCCTACAGTGCGGCACCGACCTCGTCGCCGGCCAACTCCACGGCCAAGGCCGAAGCGGTGATGCGGGTCGTCCGCGACTTCATGGCGCAGGCTCACCTGAAGTCCGCGCTCGTCCGGGTCACTATGGCCGGCAAGGAGGTGGTCACGCAGGCCGTCGGCGACTCGATGACCGGCGTGCCGGCCACCACCAACATGCACTTTCGCAACGGCGCGGTCGCGATCTCCTACGTGTCGACGTTGCTACTCAAGCTGGTTGACGAGAAGAAGGTCAGCCTCGACGACAAGTTGTCCAAGTGGTTACCCGACTTCCCGCACGCCGATCGCGTCACGTTGGCTCAATTGGCCCAGATGACTTCGGGATATCCCGACTATGTAATCGGCAATGATGCGTTCGACAACGAGTACTATGCTAACCCCTTCCGACAGTGGACAACTCAAGATCTACTGGGTCAAATATCCTCGCGCCCATTACTTTACGAACCCGGCACAAACTGGAATTACGCGCACACCAATTACATCCTGTTGGGACTGGCGCTCGAGAAGGCCACCGGTCACGACATCCCGACGCTGCTGAGGAACAAGGTCCTGGGACCGCTGGGCCTGACGGCCACCGCCAACTCCGACACGCCCGATATTCCCCAACCCGTGCTGCACGCATTCAGCTCCGAGCGCCGCGCGGCCCTAAAAATCCCTGCTGCGATACCGTTCTACGAAGAATCGACGTTCTGGAACCCGTCCTGGACCATCACGCACGGCGCCATTCAGACCACCAACATCTATGACATGGAGGCGACCGCGGTCGGTATCGGCTCGGGCAAGCTGCTCTCGGCGGAGTCGTATAAGGCGATGGTGTCGACCGATCTGCGCGGCAAGACGCACGCCCAACCGGGTTGCCCGACCTGCTTCGAGCAGAGCGACGGCTACACCTATGGCCTCGGGATCATCACCTCCGGCCACTGGCTGCTGCAGAATCCCATGTTCGCCGGGTATGCGGCCGTGGAGGCGTATCTACCGTCCCAGAAGGTCGCGATCGCGGTCGCGGTCACCTATGCCCCCGAGGCCTTTGACGACCAGGGCGACTACCGCAACGAGGCGGACATACTATTTCGCAAGATCGGTGCCGAAGTGGCCCCGAACGACGCCCCACCCATGCGGCCCGGGAGATAACCAATGGGAGCCACAACACACGCTATCGCCATCGCAGCGTGCGGTCTGTCGCTGAGCGCGTTGGCTGCGACGCCCAACGCAGCCGCCGATCCCACCGTCACGCTGCCCCCGATGACATCCACCGACAGCGGACCAATCATCGGCGGCGGCGATGCCGCAGGACAGCAGCGGATCTCACAGCAGCTCTTTAGCTTCGGCAATCCCGACATCCAAGAGGTCAACGGCTCGGACGCGGCTCGATTCATCACGGCTGCAGCCGCCGTCGCGAACCGCGACCTCGCCTCCGTCTTTCTGCCGTTGCAGCGGGCGTTGGGATGCCAACAGAACACCGCTGGACCCGGGACCGGATTCGGAGCGCGCGCCTACCGCCGGACCGACGGACAATGGGGTGGCGCAATGCTGGTCATCGCCAAGAGCGTCATCGCCGACGTCGACGCGCTCAACGCCTGCGTCAAGTCCGGTTGGCGTCGGGCCACCGCGGGCGGGCCAAATTCGATGTGCAACAGCGGCTGGACCTATCCCCCGTTCGCCGATACCCGCCGCGGCGAGGAGGGCTATTTCGTGCTGCTGGCCGGCACGGCCTCGGACTTCTGCAGTGCGCCCAACGCGAACTACCGAAACACCGCGAGCGGGTGGCCGCGCTAGAAGGACGGTGGCTCGTCGGGATCGGGTGGGCGGTCCTGGGCGGCGCCGGTGCCGAGCATGCGTTTAAGCTTGCGCCTCTTCGCTCTCCGCCGGAGTCTTGATGATGCTGATCCGATCGCGGCGGACGGCAGTCTCAATCCGACTCTGGATTTCGCTCAGTGCGGCGAGGACCTCCCCGCGCACCCTGATTAGCTCTTTGACCTGAGCTTCGGTGCGCTCGCTGATCAATTGCGCATTGCGCTCGGCAGTAGTGATCAACTCGGCCGCCTTGAGACGGCTGTCCTTCTTGAGATTCGCGATGTGCGCCTCGGCCTGTTCCCAGTTCGACTTGATCTGCTGGTCCAGACGACTCTGCTCCTCGCTGCGGCGACGCTCAAATTCCTCGGCCAGGCGGTCGCGCTCGTTGGTGGCGGTCCGCAGTAGCTCCTCGGCCTCGGCCTTCGCGTCGGCCAGGATCTGGTCGCGGCGAGCGGCGGTGCCACGTTGGAACTCTTCCAGCGCCGCGCTAGCGGCGGCCCGATCCCGGCGGGCCTCGGTTAGCAATTCGCTGGCCTCGGCCTTGGCCTCGGCCAGGATCTGCTCGCGGCGGGCGGCGCTGTCACGTTGGAACTCGTCCAGTGCCGCGTTAGCGGCGGCCCGATTCTGACGGGCCGCCTCAATCTCATCGCGCAGCTCATGGGTCAGCGCGTCAGCCTCTTCGCGAGCGATCGACTTGATGCGACGGGCCTCGTCGGAGGCGACGTGCATCATCCGAGCGATGCGGTCCGACATTCCCTCGACCGAATCGATCGGGCCCGAGAGGCGTTCGATCTCGCCGCGCAGCTGACTGACCTCGGCGGCGGCGCGTTCGCGATCTGTCTCGAGGATGCGGATGTGTTCCCGCCGGGATTCGACTTCGCTGTGAATACATCGGATGTATTCGGTTACCTGGGCACGGTCGTAACCGCGCAGCTGCGTCTCGAAGTTGGGGACTTCCGTTGCCACCTGCTTTTTCTCCTGAATCTACTGATGTTTGTTTCGCGAACCTATTGATGTTTCCGTGGGGATAGCCACGGTCCGGGCAGATCACTGTTGCCGGGACGCGCTCACCGACCCAGGAATGACTCCATTGCGCGTCGCCATGGCGACGTCAGCCAGAATCCTGGTCCTCTGGGCACCCAGCTTGTCGAAGAATTTGTCCGGAGTTTGTTGGTTGCGGCCCGGAGCCGATGGCGTAGCGCACGTGTATTGGCAGCATGCCGGGCCCGATCGGTTGATCCTGCTGCACGTCTAACCTGTTGAACCTTTCATAGAAACCATTCACTTGAGCGACAATGTTCGCCCGCACCTGACTAAGCTCATCCAACCTGGCCTGCGCCCGTGAAATCTGCGCGTCGACATCCCTTTGCACCCTGGCCAACGTGTCTTCGGCCTCCTTCTTGGCTTCGGCCAAAATCTCGGCGGCATTCAGGGCGGCCTTCTTTCGCAGGTGGGCAATATCGGCTTCGGTCTGCCTAGTCGCCGCTTCTAGAGCAACTCGCAGCTCTATTGCCGATTGGTACTCTAGCTTTGCCTCGGTGATGATTCGGGCAGCATCCCCCTCGGCCTCGGCCCGAACGGTTTCGGCGAACCGAAGCGCCTCGGCGTGAATGTCTTCGGCCTCCTGCGCGGCCGCTACTAAGATATTCGAGAGTCGATCACTCAGACCCGTTACGTCGGCGGGGATTTGGTCGGCCAACCGCTTGAAACGCGCCGACGTTGACTCCAAGTCGGCCCGTGACCTGCTCAGCTGCTCGTTTAGTTCAAGGATCCGCTTATCCTCCTGCATAGCCAGTGCTCGCAGATCCCCGAGGTGCTGGTCCCGCACGTCAATGTCACGGACCGCTCGTTCCAATTGAAAGCTCGCGAAATTGTCAACTCGCTTGGGCCGGTATACCTCGCCAGGTCTCACCGGCCGCAGTCTAGCCCCTGAACGCGATACGCGCTGACCACAAGGCTATTGGGGCAAAGGCCGGCTGATTGACCTGTTTGAACCGGAGTTCGACGAAGTTCTTGGCCGCTTCAGTCACCGCGGCGGTTTTGCCGCCGGCCTATCCAATGGCCAAACGGAGAAAGACACGCCATTAGCCGGAGTCGTACGGTGTAGATGCGCTGCAATGACCAGACTCCAAGGAGGACCATGACGACGCCATCAACCGAACCGTCGGCCGTCGCCAAGCGCCACCACGTCGTCATCATCGGAAGCGGGTTCGGCGGCCTGAATGCGGCCAAGGCGCTCAAGCGGGCCGACGTCGACATCACCCTGATCTCGAAGACGACCACGCACCTGTTCCAGCCGCTGCTCTATCAAGTGGCCACCGGGATCTTGTCCGAAGGTGACATCGCACCGACGACCAGGCTGGTGCTGCGCAGGCAGAAGAATGTCCGGGTTCTGCTGGGTGAGGTCAACGCGATCGATCTGACCGCGCAGACAGTCACGTCGAAGTTGATGGACATGACGACCGTGACACCGTACGACAGTCTCATCGTGGCCGCCGGGGCGCAACAGTCCTACTTCGGCAACGACGAGTTCGCCACCTTCGCCCCCGGCATGAAAACCATCGACGACGCATTGGAGCTGCGCGGTCGCATCCTCGGCGCGTTCGAGGCCGCCGAGGTCAGCACCGACCCGGCCGAACGGGAACGCCGACTGACGTTCGTCGTGGTCGGGGCCGGACCCACCGGCGTCGAGGTGGCCGGACAGATCGTCGAACTTGCCGAGCGCACCTTGGCCGGGGCATTCCGAACCATCACGCCCAGCGAGTGCCGGGTGATCCTGCTCGACGCCGCACCGGCGGTGTTGCCGCCGATGGGTCCCAAGTTGGGTCTCAAGGCGCAACGGCGGCTGGAAAAGATGGATGTCGAGGTCCAGCTCAACGCCATGGTGACTGCCGTCGACTACAAGGGCATCACGATCAAGGAGAAGGACGGCGCACAACGCCGCATCGAATGCGCATGCAAGGTGTGGGCGGCCGGCGTCCAGGCAAGCCCGCTGGGCAGGATGCTCGCCGAACAGTCCGACGGAACCGAAACCGACCGCGCCGGACGAGTCATCGTCGAGCCCGACCTCACCGTCAAAGGACACCCGAACGTCTTCGCCATTGGCGATTTGATGTTCGTGCCCGGCGTACCAGGGGTGGCGCAGGGCGCGATCCAGGGGGCCCGCTACGCCACCACGGTGATCAAGCACATGGTCAAGGGCCATGACGACCCGGCCAATCGCAAGCCGTTCCACTACTTCGACAAGGGCAGCATGGCGACGATCTCCCGGCACAGCGCGGTCGCGCAGGTCGGCAAGCTGGAGTTCGCCGGGTACTTCGCCTGGCTGGCGTGGCTGGTGCTGCATCTGGTCTACCTGGTCGGCCACCGGAACCGCGTCGCCGCTCTGTTCGCCTGGGGGATCTCCTTCATGGGTCGCACGCGCGGCCAGATGGCCATCACCAGCCAGATGATCTACGCCCGGTTGGTGATGAATCTGATGGAGCAGCAGACGCAAGGAGCGCTGGCGGCCGCCGAACGGGCCGAGCAAGCCGAGCGAACGGCGGCCGGTTAGCTCGCTAGCTCAGCGCCTGGTCGATATCGGCGATCAGGTCGGCAGTGCCTTCCAAGCCGACGGAGATGCGGACCACGCCGTCGCCCAGCCCGATTGCAGCACGGCCCTCCGGACCCATCGCGCGGTGCGTCGTCGTGGCGGGATGGGTGACAAGGGATTTGGCGTCGCCGAGGTTGTTGGAAATGTCGATCAACCGGAACTTGTCCAGTACCTCGAACGCCCGCTGCTTGGCTGTGCTCTCCGGGGACTCGAGGGCGAAGGTGACCACCGTGCCGCCACCCGACATCTGACGCTTGGCCAGGTCGTACTGCGGATGCGACACCAAATACGGGTAACGCACCCACCGCACCGCCGGGTGGTCGGCAAGAAACTCAGCAATTCGTTGTGCTGAGGAGTTGCTGTGCTCCACCCGAATAGCCAGTGTCTCAAGTCCCTTCAGCAATACCCAGGCATTGAACGCACTCATCGCCGGACCGGTGTGCCGCATCAGCTTCTGCACCGGACCGTCGATGTACTCCTTGTCCCCGAGGATGGCTCCACCCAGCACCCGGCCCTGTCCGTCGATGTGCTTGGTGCCCGAGTACACCACCACGTCGACCCCGAGCGGAAAGCCCTGCTGCAGCAGCGGTGTCGCAAATACGTTATCCAGCACCACCTTTGCGCCCGCAGCATGCGCCAGCTCGGTCACCGCGGCGATATCCACCAGCGACTGCATGGGATTCGACGGCGTCTCGAAGAATACCGCCGCGGTGGGCACCGACAGCGCCCGCTCCCATTGCGAAATGTCGTCGCCGTCGACGAAGACGGTCTGAACCCCCCACCGCGGCAGGATTTCGCTGCACACCACAAAACACGACCCAAACAGGCTGCGCGCGGCGACCAGCCGGTCCCCGGCACCCAGCAGCGCGCCCAGCGAGGTGAACACCGCGGCCATGCCACTTGCCGCGGCGAACGCCGCCGGGGCTCCTTCGATCAACCGCAGCCGCTCCTCGAACATGGACACGGTCGGGTTGCCATATCGGGAGTAGACATAGTGGTCCGACTCTCCGGCGAACGACCGCTCCGCGGTGGCGGCCGAGCCGTAGACATAGCCAGACGTCAGGTACATCGCCTCGGCGGTCTCTTCGAACCCCGACCGCAGCAGCCCGCCGCGCACGCCGACGGTCGCCTGGCTGACGCCGTCGGGCAGTGCCTGCGGGATGCGGACCGACCCCTCGTCGGCATCGGTCATCGCCGTCTCATCCCTGCTTCCAGGGCAAACCCATCGCCCGCCAGCCGGCTACACCTCGGTGACCCGTGGCGTCTAGGTGCCCTTCGAAGCCGTCCAGCATGTTGTAGGCCGGCACGATACCCGCCGCGGTCGCGACCTCGGCGGCGCCGATGGAGCGGTTACCCGAGCGACACAGGAAAATGACCGGCCGCTCTTGCTGGCCAGCGGGTGCCGCCGGGATCCGGTCGCGCAGTTCGGTAAGGAAATTGTCGTTGCGCGCTCCGTCGGACGTCGCCCACTCGACGTAGACCACTTCACGATCAAGGCTCGACAAATCGGGCACGCCGACAAAGCGCCATTCCGCGTCGCTGCGCACGTCGACCAGGATCGCCTGCGGGTTCTCGCTGAGCATCCTGAAGGCCTGAATTGGCGTGATATCTCCTGCGTAGCTCACCCGCGTGAGTCTCGCACATTTAGCCGGGACGCGACTTCACGGGCGCGGTCGCGTGCCGTCGCCAGCTCGGGCGCGGTGGCCAGCGCCACCCCAAGCCCGCGCCCGAACACCCGGACATCGCTTTCCGGGACACCGAGTGCATGGGTCAGCGCTTCCGCATCCGGTACGCCGATCGACGCCCGGCCCGCCGTGCGACTCGGATTCATCATGCGCGCGGCACCCGGCGAGATCATCATGGTGTCCACCGCCAAACCCAGGGTCGCCCGGGCCTGCAGCTCGAACACCGAAAGCCGCTGACTGCGCACCGTAACCCAGGCACTCTCAGCTGGGCACACAGTGACGTCGGCGAAATACACCTCATCGCCGTTGATCATCAATTCGACGCAGTAAACGCCGCGCCCGCCGAGTGCCTTGACGATGCGTGCGGCGATCGACCTGGCCGCGTCGCGCGCCGCCGTGCTCATCTGCTGCGGTTGCCAGGATTCCAACCCGCCGGCGTCGGCGTCGCGATGACCGATGGGTGCACAAAACTCCATGACCGGCCCGGTCGGCCCGTCCCGGCACACAACGATCATGGTGACCAAAAACTCGACCTCAACCACCGACTCCGCCCACACCCGTGGGCCCGCTCCCCCCGCCTCAGGCTCTGCCTGCGGCGCCACCGCGCGCTGCCAGGCCGCCTCGACCTCGCCGGGCCCGGCGACCACCGAGCTGCCCTGGCCGCCTTGGCCGCCGGCCACCGGTTTCACCAGCAACGGGAACCCGGCATGGGCGGCCACTGCCTCGAGTTCGCCGAGGGATCCAACGAACCAGAACGGCGCGGTGGGCAGGCCGAGCTGGTCGGCGGCCAGTCGGCGCAGACCCTCCCGGTCGGCCACGAGCCGGACACTGCGCGCGTTCGGCACCAGCTCGGTGAACTCGCTGTCGGCTTGGCTGCCGACACCCGCGAGAGCGGCCGGGGAAACCGCATCGTCGACCGTCACCGCGAAATCCGGTCGCAGCCGCCGGATCACCGCCGTCAGCTCTTCGGCGTCGGTCATCGCGACCACCACCGACTGGTCGGCTACCCGGTGCGCGGGCGCGCCCGCATACCCGTCGACGGCGATCACCTCCGCACCAAGGCCCTGCAACGCGATCGCCAGCTCCCGGCTGGACTCGCCCCCACCCAGCAGCATCACCCGCGGAACGACTTCGGATTCGACTTCGGGTTCGGGCCGCGGCGGGATGGGCTTCATGACAGGCGCCACGTTGAACGCGGTCGTCTTGTCGTCTTCGGGAGCCGTTGGGCGGGCATGCCGGGCGGTGGGCTCGTGCTGTCCTTCGGTCAACCAGCTCATCCCCTCGCTCGGTCTCGCCCGGTCGATTGGTGGGTACCCGAGCGACGAACCATCGACACAGACGCTATCGCCCGGGCCACCCCACAAGAAACCCGCTCCTCGGCTCACTATTTGTCTATTTTCGCAACTCTGCTCACATCTGCCTGTGTACTTTTGCTATGAGGAGGTGGGGGCAAGTGACCGACGTGATCACCCGAGCCATCCGAAGTCGATGACCGGTTAGCTATCCGATCCGGCCCTGGCACGGTTGTCGCCACTTGAATCGATATGCGCCCAGTCGCCTGGCTCCGCGGCAGCGGAGAACCCGTCCCGGACCGGACAACTTCGGTCCCAGGAGAGTCCATGTCTTTCGTGACTACGCAGGCGGTCACGGTCCGCGTGGGGGGTGGCTAGCCATGGACTTCGGTGCGCTACCACCAGAGGTCAATTCCGCCAGAATCTATTCCGGTCCCGGCTCCGCGCCGCTGATGCAAGCGGCTGCGGCCTGGGAGCGGCTGGCCAACGAACTGAACTCGACGGCCGCTTCCTACTCCTTGGTGGTTTCCGGGCTCACCGGCGATGAATGGTTGGGCCCTTCGGCGCTGTCGATGGCGGCCGCCGCCGTCCCCTACGTGGCGTGGATGAGGGCAACCGCCGCTTCGGCCGAGCAGGCCGCGGCACAGGCCGTCGCCGCGGCGTACGCCTACGAGTCGGCGTACGCGGCGACCGTGCCTCCTGCGGTGATCGCCGCCAACCGGAGCACCATGATGTCTCTGATCCAGACCAACATCTTTGGCCAAAACACACCGGCGATCGCAACCAGTGAAGCGCAATACGGCGAAATGTGGGCCCAGGACATCGTGGCGATGGAGGGTTACGCGGGCACCTCGGCGGCCGCATCGGAGTTGACGCCGTTCACCCCGCCACCGGCGACCACCACCGGGGCCGGGTTGCCGGGCGAAGCCGTGGCGTCCGCGGCGTTGGCCGCCGCACCGGCAGAAACGAGCGTGCTACCGACGCTGCAATCGTTCCTACCGCCGCCCCTGAACCAGATACCAAACCCGTTCGAGGATCTTGACCTTCTGGTGGCAGCAGCCGTGGCGGTCTCGGCTGGCGCCTTGGGGTTATCGGGGGTGCAACTGGGCGAGGTCTATCGCCATGACCTGATCGACGAGGCCGAGAAGGCTCCGAACTCCATGACGGAATCGGACGAGAATCCCCCTGAGGGCCAGGGAAGCCGTCCGGCCCCGGGCCGGGCCGGGCCTTCAAATCCGGGTGGCGGACGGCTGATTACCCCGCCCCAGCCACCGATCGCTGCGCTTTCGGGCTACTCCGCCAATATCGGCGGGCTCTCCGTGCCGCACAGCTGGAATCTTCCCCCGGCGGTGCGCCAAGTCGCCGCGATGTTCCCCGGCGCGACTCCGATGTACATGACGGGCGGTTCGGACGGCTCCTACGCCGGCCTGGCGGCGGCGGGTTTGGCCGGAACCGCTCTGGCCGGTCTTGCCGCCCGCGGCGGCTCCTCGCCGACCCCCGCCGCGGCCGCCCCGGCGGCAGGGGGTGGGACAGGCGCGGCGGCAACCAGGCCCGCCGCTGAGAACACGCCCGCCGTCCCAGCGGCGGCCGCCGGGGTAGGCATACCCGGCCTACCGCCGGGCTTGCCGCCCGGCGTGGTTGCCAACCTTGCGGCGACCCTGGCGGCCATCCCCGGGGCGACCATCATCGTGGTACCGCCGTCCCCGAACACCAACCAATAGCTCGGGCCCACGGCGGGGATCTTTCCCAGGATCGACGGCCCGGTAGAACCTTTGCGGACAGATTCTCGGATTTCCAAACACGAGGCGTCACCGGTCTGTAATGATGCAAAGGATGTCCTACGCAAAGTATTTGCCACAGGTTCCCAAG
This sequence comes from Mycobacterium decipiens, assembly GCF_963853665.1. Lineage (NCBI taxonomy): Bacteria > Bacillati > Actinomycetota > Actinomycetes > Mycobacteriales > Mycobacteriaceae > Mycobacterium > Mycobacterium decipiens. Next base: position 582,135 of record NZ_OY970459.1, on the reverse strand, counting down.
GGCTCGGCCGGGATGGTCGCCGAGTTCCGGGTGCCGCACTAAAAAGATTTGGAGCAACAACCCGATCGACCGGCCTAACAAAATGACCAATATCTAGGCCGCTGCCGCACTGTCCTTTCGGTCCTTGTCGATCGCCACGACGAATTGCAGTTTCGCGGAAAACCGCTACCTATCCGAAACCGCCCTCGCCTGCTCGACACGTTGGGCGAATCGGATCGCGCCACCGCACGGGACGCGACGAATTCGAAAGGAAACGAATGACCCGAAGCAGCACGGCACGCAAGAGGCCCGTGCAAGATCGGTCGAAGGATACGGTGCGACGCATCCTCGACGCCGCCACGACAATTCTCAAAGAACGCGGCTACGACGGCACCTCGACAAATCGGATCGCTGCCGCCGCTGGTATCAGCCCTGGTTCGCTGTACCAGTACTTTCCAAATAAGGACGCGATCCTGCATACCGTCGTAGAGGAGTACGCCCAGGACCTGCTGAACCGAACGGCGAGCAGGCTCTCCGAGCTGCTCCAAGCCGATCTGGGAGTTCTGGTGGCCGCCGCGATTGATGCCCAGGTCGACACCATGCTCGAACGGCCGGAAATTCTGCGGATGGTGTGCGGCCAGTTGCCCGGACGCACCACTTCGGAACTGCTTAAGCCCCTCGAAGAGCTGATGACCGCGACGATCAAGGGGTACACCATCGCCCAGCAAGCTCCGGCCGTCGACATGGATCTCGACGCCGCGACCTGGATCGTCGTCGGACTCCTCGGGACGACGGTCCGATATGTCGTCGATGAACCGCCCATCGCCAAGGATGTGTTCGTTGCCGAGATGACTCGACTCGTGCTGAGCCACCCATTGGCCTGGTGCTGTGCGACGTCAGCCGCGGCAACGCAGTCAATGCCGACCTGGGGGCCGGGTTTGCCGGGGTCATCGACGGCGAGCGGTCTGGCATAGGTCCTCGGCTACCGAGATCGAAATCCGCTCGGTCCTCGCACCGGCAAATCGGACCATGAACAGTGCGGCGCCGACACCGCACAGTGCCATGAACGCGGGCAACAGCATCGACTGCGACATCGCGGCCGAAAACGGTTCGCGCACAACCTCGGGCAGTTGCAGCGCGGCGTCGCTGCTTGCCTCGACCGCCCAGCGCTGTCCGCCGCGGTCACTCGGCGGTGTCTGGGCATAAATGCGCGAGGTCATGAACGCTGCCATCCCGGCGCTGCCGAGCACAGCGCCCAGCGCCCAGCGCCCGAACTGCGTTGTACACCCCCGAACTCGCACCGGCCAGGTGCGAGTCCAGGTTGCGGGTCGCGGTGACCGCCAGCGTCGGCCAGACGGCCACCATTCCAACCCCGAGGGAAGCGATCGGCACTACCAACCGCCAAACCGGCGTCGTTGCAACAGCGCCTCGGACCCGGAGACCCGCTCCCTGCGCCAGATCGGGGAGTACTTCCGCAAGGTCACTGGCTAGCGTGCAGCGGCACCGGGCTTAGCTAGGGCTGGCCGGGCAGCAGCCGTACCATCAGGCCGTTGCCTTCGGCCAACACCGTTTCGTCGCCGTCGGCCAATTCCAGCAACTGCGCCGCCACGAACGCTTTGCGGCCCTCGGTACCGGTGACCCGGCCGCGTACCACCAACGGCGCATCGATCGGGGTGACCTTGCGGTAGTCGACGTGGAGAAAGGCCGTCCGGCTGATCGGCCGTCCCGCGGCATGCGAGATCATCCCGAATACGTGATCAAACAGCAGCGGCAATACACCACCGTGCACCGCCGAGTTACCCCCGACATGAAACCGGCTGAACGACCCCCGCATTTCGACACCGTCGGCGCCGTACCGGTGCACCGTCCAAGGTGGTAGTAGCAGGCTGCCCATACCGGGCAGGCCGGGAGTGCGCCCGGCCGGCGCCTTGCCTTCGTCGGCCTCAAACGGGCCCAGCAATTCAACCAGCGCCGCGGCGCGCTCGGCCGCCTCGTCCCACACTGCGTCGCCGGGATCTGCGGACACGGCCAGGTCCTGCAATCGGCGCATAGTCGCCACGAACCTACCGAAACCCGCACCGGGGCTGGCCGGGCCGTATTCCGGAAAGCCGCCGTGGTGGTGATACTCGGGATCGAGTTCTTCGGGATTCGCCGACGCGTCCGTCACCGGCGGTCCTGCAGGAAGTCCCGGCGCACGATGGTCTGGTCCCGACCCGGACCGACGCCGATGCACGAAACCGGTGCTCCGGCAAGCTCTTCCAGTCGCAGCACATAGTCACGCGCTTTGGCGGGCAGGTCGTCGAACTCCCGCGCCCCGGAGATGTCTTCCCACCAGCCCGGCAGCTCCTCGTAAACCGGCGTGGCACGGCAAAGATCGCGCTGGGTCATCGGCATATCGCGGGTGCGCAGGCCATCGATCTCATACCCGACGCAGACCGGCACCGTTTCCAGGCTGGACAACACATCGAGCTTGGTCAGGAAGTAGTCGGTGATGCCATTCACCCGGGCGGCGTAGCGCGCGATGACGGCGTCGAACCAGCCGCAGCGCCGCCGCCGGCCGGTGGTCACTCCGAACTCGCCGCCAGTCTTGGACAGGTATTCGCCGTTCTCGTCGAACAGCTCGGTGGGGAACGGGCCGGAACCCACCCGGGTGGTGTAGGCCTTGAGAATGCCCAGCACCGTGCCGATGCGTGTCGGGCCGATGCCCGAGCCCACGGCCGCGCCGCCCGCCGTCGGATTCGACGACGTCACATACGGGTAGGTGCCGTGGTCGACGTCGAGCAAGGTGCCCTGGGAGCCTTCCAACAAAACGGTTTCGCCGGCCTCCAGCGCGGCATTGAGCAGCAGCCGAGTGTCGGCGATGCGATGCTTGAAGCCCTCGGCCTGCTCCAGCAGCGCGTCAACCACCTGCGCCGGGTCCAAGGCCTTGCGGTTGTAGATCTTGACCAGCACTTGGTTCTTGAACTCGCACGCGGCCTCGATCTTGTGGGCCAACTGTTCGGGATCCAGCACGTCGGCGACCCGGATCCCAATCCGGGCGATCTTGTCCTGGTAGCACGGCCCAATACCACGGCCGGTGGTACCAATCTTCTTGCTGCCCATGTAACGCTCGGTGACCTTGTCGATAGCGACGTGGTAGGGCATCAGCAGATGCGCGTCTGCGGAGATCAACAGCTTGGAGGTGTCGACGCCGCGGTCTTGGAGGCCCTGCAGTTCATCGAGCAGCACACCGGGATCGATCACCACGCCGTTGCCGATGACGTTGGTGACGCCCGGGGTCAGCACACCGGACGGGATCAGATGCAACGCGAAGTTCTCACCCGTGGGCAACACTACGGTGTGCCCGGCATTGTTGCCGCCCTGGTAGCGCACCACCCACTGCACGTGGCCACCCAGCAGATCGGTGGCCTTACCTTTGCCCTCGTCGCCCCATTGGGCGCCGATGAGGACGATTGCCGGCATGACTTGCTCCCACCTGGTTTTGCGGGTTGTTCCAGCTTATTGTGGTCCAGCCGGTGACCTACCCTACTCAGCAGGTTGCGAGGAGCCTCGAAAATGCCATGAAAACCTGCCCAGAAACCGGCATGGAAACGCCCGGCGCGGCGGTGTTGCTGTTCGGCGATGCCCGGCCACCCGGCCCGGGTCTTGCCGGGCTGCCCACCCACCGGGCCGACGGTCCGGCCGGCATAGACGTCCTAGTCGGGCCGTACCAGCGATTGGTCGTGGTGGGCGCCGACGCTGACCTGGCCGCGGTGCTAACCCGGTTGTTGCGCGTCGACCGGCTCGACGTCGAGGTGGGTTATGCCCCACCCAAGCGCACCGCCGCGACCCGGGTCTATCGGTTGCCGGCCGGGCGGCGCGCGGCATGGCGCGCGCGACGCGGGATCGCCCATCGGGTGCCGCTGATCCGCGACGAGAACGGGTCGGTGATCGTGGGCCGGGCCAGGTGGCAGCCGACCGGTGACCGGCACTTGATCCACGGCGAGGCGGTTGTCGACGACACCCCACTGTTCGACGGCGACGTCGCCGAGGTGCGCATCGAGCCGACGCTGACCCTTCCGGGCCTGCGGGCCTCGGCAAGGAGCAGGGTGGGTGCCGGCCGAACGTGGCGCCGCTGGGTTGGCGGCCGCGCGGCCCAGCTGGGTACCACCGGCGCGGCGGTGGTGCGTGACGGGGTGCCGGCCCCTCGCGCGGTGCGACGATCGACGTTCTACCGCAATGTCGAGGGTTGGCTGCTGGTCCGGTAGTTTTCGACCGGTGAGCGACATGGGCCTGCACGAGTCGGTGCGACCCAGCCCGCTCTTTCTGGGCCTGCTCGGATTGACGGCCGTCGGGGGCGCGCTGGCCTGGCTGGCCGGAGCGAGCGTGCGGCCGCTGGCCTACGCCGGAGTGTTTGTCTTCGTGATCGCCGGCTGGCTGGTGTCGCTGTGCTTGCACGAGTTTGGGCATGCGTTCACCGCCTGGCGTTTCGGCGACCACGATGTCGCGGTGCGCGGCTACCTGACGCTGGATCCGCGGCGCTACAGCCATCCCATGCTCTCGCTCGGTCTGCCGATGCTGTTCATCGCGCTGGGCGGGATCGGCCTGCCTGGTGCCGCGGTGTACGTACAGACCTGGTTCATGACGACCCTGCGCCGCACCATGGTCAGCTTGGCCGGGCCGACGGTCAACCTTGTGCTGGCCGTGCTGCTGTTGACAGCAACCCAATTCTTCTTCGACCCGGCCCACGCGGTGTTGTGGGCGGGGGTGGCGTTCCTGGCATTCCTTCAGCTCACCGCGCTGGTGCTGAACCTGCTACCAATCCCGGGCCTGGACGGCTATGCCGCGCTGGAGCCGCATCTACGACCGGAGACGCAGCGCGCCCTGGCACCGGCCAAGCAGTTCGCGCTGGTGTTTCTGCTGTTCCTGTTCCTGGCGCCGACGCTCAACCGGTGGTTCTTCGGGATGGTGTACTGGCTCTTCGACCTGTCCGGTGTGCCGCACCAGCTGGCCGCCGCGGGTGGCGCGCTGACCCGCTTCTGGAGCATCTGGCTCTGACGCCTTGCGATATATGCGAAAGTACGCATATATTATGGCGCCATGGGCGCCGGTCACAATCACACTCCCACCGATACCCGGGATTCTCGGGTGCGCCGCCGGATGATCATCGCCGCGGCGATCCTGGCGACCTTCTTCGTCGTGGAACTGACCACGGGATTGCTGATCGACTCGATCGCGCTGCTGGCCGATGCCGGCCACATGCTCACCGATGTGGTCGCCGTGTTCATGGGGCTGGTCGCGGTCATGCTGGCTCGGCGGGGCAGCTCCTCACCCGAGCGCACCTACGGCTGGCATCGCGCCGAGGTGTTCACGGCGGTAGGCAACGCGGTATTGCTGATCGGTGTCGCGCTGTTCATCCTCGACGAAGCTGTCGAGCGGCTCAGCGCGGCCCCGTCCATTCCCGGCGTACCGATGATCGTGGTGGCGCTGGCCGGGCTGGCGGCCAACGCCGCGGTCGCGGTTTTGCTGCGCGCCCACTCGACGGAGAGCCTCGCGGTCAAAGGCGCCTACCTGGAAGTCGTCGCCGATACCGTCGGCAGCCTGGCCGTGTTGATCGCCGGCATGGTAACCATCACCACACACTGGCCCTACGCCGACGTCGTGGTCGCGGGGCTGGTCGCGCTCTGGGTACTGCCGCGGGCGATCTCGCTGGCCCGCACCGCGCTACGGATCCTTGCCGAATCGTCCCCGAAACACATCAACGTGGCGGAGCTGCGTTCGGCCCTGCACTCCGTTGACGGCGTGACCGACGTGCACGACCTGCATGTGTGGACACTGTCGCCCGGCAAGGACATGGTCACCGCCCACCTGACTGGCCACGGCGATTCCGCCCGGGTGCTGCACGACGCGCGTGCGGTGTTGTCCGCTCGCAGCCTGGACCACGCCACCGTGCAGATCGAGTGCCCGCGCGGCATCGCGGAATGCGTCAGCAGCGTTTAGAGGCCGAGCGCCGGGCGGGCCGCCGGGTCACAATCGTCGAGCAGATCCAAGCAGCGTCCATACTCGTCGGACTCGCCAATGGCGTCCGCGGCCCGCGCCAGCGCCGCCACGCACCGCAGAAAGCCCCGATTGGGCTCGTGCGAATACGGCACCGGGCCGAAGCCCTTCCAGCCGTGGCGCCGTAGCTGGTCCAGGCCGCGGTGGTAGCCGGTACGGGCGTATGCGTAGGCCGTGACGGCCCTGTCACTAGCCTCGTTGGACGCCAACACGGCTTCGGCGAGCGCCGCCCAGGCCACCGCCGCCGACGGATGGGCGGCCGCGACGATGCCCGGACTCTCGTTGGCAAGCAATTTTGCTTCGGCTTCGCCGTCGCGGGGCAGCAGGATTGGCTCAGGTCCCAGGAGGTCACCCATCGGCGTCATGGGGTCCATTGTGCGCGCGGGTCGCACTAGCTCGACGATAGGGCCAACCGAGGGCTGGATCGCTAAGCTCCAAATATGCCCAACGCACCCGAGCCAGACCGCGCCGCCGGTGAATCCACGGCCGAATCGGCCGGTGAGCGGACCGCCGATCCCAGCGAAGTAGGCACCGAAAGCTACCCCCTGGTGCCCCACGACGCCGAAACCGAGACCGTGGTGATCAACACGCCCGAACCGGAGAACGATCCATCGGCCGCGAAACCGGAAGGGCAGCGCGAACGCCGCTTCACCGCACCCGGCTTCGACGCAAAGGAGACCCAAGTCATCGTCACCGCTCCGGAGGCGACCACCGAGGTCTTCCAAACCCACTCGGCGCCGGCCGGTGCACAGCAGCAGCCGACCGGCCTGCCCCGAAAACTGCTGTGCCACAGGCAATCCCTCCCCGGATGGGGGCGACACCACCGCCGTCCAGGCAACGCAACTGGGGCTGGGTGCTGGCGGTGGTGGTGATCGTCCTGGCGTTGGCGGCGATCGCCATCCTGGGCACCGTGCTGCTGACCCGCACCAAGCATCTGAAGGTGTCGCAGGAAGATCAGGTGCGCCACACCATCCAGAGCTTTGACATAGCCATCCAGACCGGCGACCTGACCGCGCTGCGCTCCATCACCTGTGGTTCCACCCGCGATGGCTACGTGGATTATGACGAGCGGGATTGGGCCGAAACTTATCGCCGGGTGTCGGCGGCCAAACAGTATCCGGTCATCGCCAGCATCGACCAGGTCGTCGTCAACGGTCAACACGCCGAGGCCAATGTCACCACATTCATGGCTTTCGACCCTCAGGTCCGCTCGACCCGCAGCCTTGACCTTCAGTTCCGCGACGATCAGTGGAAGATCTGCCAGTCCCCCAGCAATTAGCCGGGATTCGCTGATTTGCCCGCAATTTCACCGCTCGTAAACGCTAGTACCGGCCCGCATCACCGGCGCGTCACGAGGACCGACTAGTCCCAACACAGAAAAGATCGACCGCAGCCGAAATGCGGCTGGATCCCGTCTGTGGCAATGTACTGGCGGCCTGTTCCCCCAGAGACTGCGGCATGTCGTCTCAATCGTCCAGCAGAGGCAGGTGAACGCCACATGAGCATCCGCGCCGTCGAGAACTCAACAATCGACATCCGACACGCAATCGGTATCGGCACTCCGAAAGCCGTCGATTTGTGGCTCGACGTCGTCACCGAGCTGCCGGATCGCGCCCGCGAACTCGGCACGTTATCCAAGGCCGAATTCGGGAAACTCGGCCCCCTGCTCGACGGCACCAGAGCCACCGAGCTGTTCGAGTCGATCGACGACAAGCTGGCCGCGGACGCACTTCAAGCGATGGACCAGTCGCTGGCCGCCACCTTCCTCGACGTCCTCGATTCCGACCACGCCGCCAACATCCTGCGCGAATTCAAGGAGCACAGGCGGGAGGCGCTGCTGACGTTGCTACCGCTGGAGCGGGCGATGGTGCTGCGTGGATTGTTGAGCTGGCCGGAAGATTCCGCCGCGGCGCACATGGTGCCCGAAACGCTGACCGTGCGCCCGAGCATGACGGTTTCGGAGGCCGTCGCCAGCGTGCGGGAACGCGCCTCGGGCCTGCGTAGCGATTCACGAACCACCGCCTACGTCTATGTGACCGACCCCGACGCACATCTGCGCGGTGTGATCGCCTTTCGCGCCCTGGTGCTGGCCGACCCCGAACAGCGGGTGTCCGAGCTGATGAGCGACGACCTCATCGTCGTTTCGCCCTTGACCGACAAGGAGCTTGCGGCCCAGACGCTCATGGGCCACAACTTGATGGCGGTGCCCGTCATCGACGCCGACAACCGGCTGCTCGGCATCATTGCCGAAGACGAAGCCATCGACATTGCCGAGGAGGAAGCAACCGAGGACGCCGAGCGCCAGGGTGGCTCCGCCCCACTCGAGTTGCCGTACCTGAGGGCGTCGCCGTGGCTGCTATGGCGCAAGCGGGTTGTCTGGCTCCTCGTGCTATTCGCCGCCGAGGCGTACACCGGCAGCGTCCTGCGGGCCTTCTCCGATGAAATGGAGGCGGTGATTTCGCTCGCGTTCTTCATCCCGCTGCTGATCGGCACCGGCGGCAACACCGGCACCCAGATCGCCACCACGCTGGTACGCGCGATGGCCACCGGTCAGGTCCGGTTTCGCGACGTTCCGGCCGTGTTGGCCAAGGAACTGTCGACCGGTGCGCTGGTCGGCCTCACCATGGCGGCCGCCGCGGTGGTGCGCGCCTGGACGTTGAGCGTGGGCCCGCAGGTGACAGTGACGGTCGCGCTCACGGTGGGAGCCATCGTGGTGTGGTCGTCGTTGGTGGCCGCCGTCCTTCCGCCGCTGCTGAAGAAGCTGCGGATCGACCCGGCGATCGTTTCGGGGCCGATGATCGCGACCATCGTCGACGGCACGGGCCTGCTCATCTACTTTATGATCGCGCACCTGACGCTGGCGGAGCTGCAGGGGCTGTGAGCGGTCCGCCGGCCGACCGGCCGAGCTCAGCTGAGCGACTTGCCGGCGCAGTGCAGGTCGTTGCAGGCCTCGATGATCCGCTCGGTCATCGAAGCTTCGGCCTTCTTGAGGTAGCTGCGCGGGTCGTATACCTTCTTCACACCCACCTCGCCATCGACCTTCAGCACGCCGTCGTAGTTGGTGAACATGTGGCCGGCGATCGGGCGGGTGAACGCGTACTGGGTGTCGGTGTCGACGTTCATCTTCACCACGCCGTACCGCAGCGCCTCCTCGATCTCCGACTTCAGCGAGCCTGAACCGCCGTGGAACACGAAGTCGAACGGCTTGGCGTCGGCGGGCAGTCCAAGCTTGGCCGCCGCCACCTTTTGGCCTTGGGCAAGGATGTCGGGGCGCAGCTTGACGTTGCCGGGCTTGTAGACGCCGTGCACGTTGCCGAACGTCGCGGCCAGCAGGTACTTGCCGTGCTCACCGGCGCCCAGCGCCTCGATGGTTTTCTCGAAGTCATCCGGTGTCGTGTACAGCTTTTCGTTGATCTCGTTCGCGACGCCGTCTTCTTCGCCGCCCACAACGCCGATCTCGATCTCCAGGATGATCTTGGCGGCCGCCGCAACCTTCAGCAGCTCCTGGGCGATGACCAGGTTCTCATCGAGCGGCACCGCCGAGCCGTCCCACATGTGCGACTGGAACAACGGATTGCCACCCTTGGCCACCCGTTCCGACGAGATCGCCAGCAACGGCCGGACGTAGCTGTCCAACTTGTCCTTGGGGCAGTGGTCGGTGTGCAGCGCGACGTTGACCGGGTACTTGGCGGCGATGATGTGGGTGAACTCGGCTAGCGCTACCGCACCGGTCACCATGTCCTTGACCCCGAGGCCCGAGCCGAATTCTGCGCCACCGGTGGAGAACTGGATGATTCCGTCACTGCCGGCGTCGGCGAAACCTTTGATCGCGGCGTTAACGGTTTCCGAGGAGGTGCAGTTGATGGCCGGAAAGGCGTACGAGTTCTCCTTGGCCCGACCCAGCATCTCCGCGTAGACCTCGGGCGTTGCGATAGGCATGAAACTTCCTCCTGACGACTCAGATCCACCCAGTATCGCAACAACACAATTGAGCGCGGCAGCCAGTCCGGCGGCGTCTTGGTCGAGCCCGGTCGGTGACGCCGGTATGTTGTAGGCACCATGAATGCCGACGTGATGGCCCTGCCGGACATCCTCGACCCGATGTACTGGTTGGGCGCCAACGGCGTCTTTGGCTCCGCGGTGTTGCCCGGGATCCTGATCATCGTCTACATCGAGACCGGCCTGCTGTTTCCGCTGTTGCCGGGCGAGTCGCTGTTGTTCACCGGCGGGCTGCTGGCCGCGAGCGCCGACCCGCCGGTCACCATCGGGGTGCTCGCCCCGTGCGTCGCGCTGGTCGCGGTGCTGGGCGATCAGACCTCCTATTTCATCGGGCGACGGATCGGCCCAGCGCTGTTCAAGAAGGAAGACTCCCGGTTCTTCAAAAAGCATTACGTGACCGAGTCACACGCGTTCTTTGAGAAGTACGGGCCGTGGACGATCATTCTGGCCCGTTTCGTGCCGATCGCGCGAACCTTCGTGCCGCCGATCGCCGGGGTGTCCTACATGCGGTATCCGGTGTTTCTTGGGTTCGACATCGTCGGCGGTGTCGCCTGGGGTGCCGGTGTGACGCTCGCGGGCTACTTCCTGGGCAGTGTTCCGTTCGTGCATAAGAACTTTCAGCTCATCATCATGGGCATCCTGTTCGTCTCACTGTTGCCCGCCCTGATCTCGGCGGCGCGAGTCTACCGGGCGCGGCGCAGCGCACCCAAGGGCGACCCGGACCCGGTGGTGCTACCCGAGTGAACTCACCGCTGCGGCGCGGTGGGCGGCCTCCATCAGCATCCAACCCGACAGCTGCACCGACAGGTCCCGCTCGGCCGCCTCGGAGCTAGTCACCGCGCCCTCGACAAACTGCGCCGGCCGACCCGTCGCGGTGGGCAACTCGGCATCTCGGTCCCAGAACGCCGCGAATACCGGCAACCCATCGACCGTTTGCCGACGGTCCCACGCCGACTTGGCCGAGGACAGCACCACCGCGCGGGCGGTGTCGCGGGCGGTGACGTCCGCGGCGGTATAGCCCGGCAACGTGGTGGCGACCAGCGCGAGGTAGCGGGCGGTGATCCCGGCGAACAGGCCGCCATCCCCGCCGCCGGCGCCGCGCAGCACACCCGATGGCGCCATGTGTTCGTTGACGGCCGCAACCAGGCGGTGCACCCGTGGTGCATGCCTGTCGTCGCTGGTGCGTGCCGCGAGTTCGGTTTCCAGCCCAAGCACCACCCCCTGGCAGTAGGTGTACTGCGCGCGGACCAGCGACCCTGCCTTGATGCCGTCGAACACCAGGTGTGTCTCCGGGTCGATCAGGGTGCGGTCGATCCAGTCGGCCATCTGCTCCGCGCGCTTGAGCCGATCCCCATAGCGAGCCAGGAATATCCCGGCCGGGCCGTTGGCGGGGGCGTTGAAGAACTGGTCTTGCTTGCGCCACGGGATTCCGCCGCCGTCCTCAGGCACCCACGCTTTGACGAACTGGTCGGTGAGCTTCGGCAGCGCGCGCCGGCGCTGCACGCCGACGACCCGGGCCGCACGTTCCAGCGCCAGCGCGAGCCAGGCCATGTCGTCGTAATAGCTGTTGATCCACGAGAAGTTGTTGCGCAGCCGATGCGAGCGGACCTGCCGGTTGATCCTGGTGCGCCGGTGCGGTTGCGGGTCCCGCAGCTGCGCATCGACCAGGCAATCCAGCAGATGCGCCTGCCACCAGTAGTGCCAGGTGCCGAACAACCGATCGCGCCTGGACGAGGGCCAGGCCACCACGCCCAACTGGGTCCCCGGCAACGCCCAGAGTCGTTTCAGGTGACGTTGCGTGACGGCGGCTTCGGCGCTGGCTGCCCGGTTCGCCCATACCTGATCCATACCGGCCGATCCTGCCCTATAAACCAGCTAGACCACAGGCCGTTGAGGCCGACTACTTCGGCCCGCTGCGGCGTCCGCGGAGTCTGGTAGTATCGAACGTATGTTCGACGCAACGGGTCCTCGATCCCGGGCGGCGGTGATCGCCTTCTTCGACGAGCTCTTCGAACGACACTATCCCTCGACCACGGCGCGGTCCGCGGAGTTGGTGGAGGAAATTTGTGCGTTCGCTCGGGTGGAGAACCGGGCCGCGGCCGCGCAGCTGGTCTCGATCGGGGAGTTGTTCGGCTACCGGCTCTCGCGCTGCACCGACACCGAGGACTGGGCGATCGATACCGAGGAGGCGGTGGCCGCCGAGGTGGGCGCGGCGTTGCGGATCAGCCAGGGGCTGGCGGCCAGCCGGCTGCGCTATGCCCGGGCCATGCGTGAGCGGCTGCCGAAGGTGGCCGCGGTGTTCCAAGCGGGTGACATCGACTTCCGGATGTTCCAAACCATCGTGTACCGCACCGATTTGATCACCGACCGCGACGTGCTGGCCGCCGTGGACGCCGAACTGGCCGTCAAGGTGGCGCGCTGGCCCTCGATGACCCGCGCCCGGCTAGCTGGGCAGATCGACAAGATCGTGGCGAAAGCTGATGCGGACGCGGTGCGCCGGCACACCAAGAATCAGACCGACCGCGAGATTTGGATCGGGGAGAACGAGGGCGGGATGTCGGAGATTCATGGCAGCCTGTTCACCCCCGACGCCACCGCCCTCGACAAGCGGTTGACCGCGCTGGCGGCCACCGTGTGTGAGCATGATCCGCGCAGCCGTGAGCAGCGCCGCGCCGACGCGTTGGGGGCGCTGGCCGCCGGGGCCGACCGGCTGGGCTGTCGCTGCGGGCGCACCGACTGCGCCGCCGGCACACGCCCGCCCGCCACGCCGGTGGTGATCCACGTGATCGCCGAACAGGCCAGCATCGACGGGCGCGGCACCACCCCGGCCTCCCAGGTCGGTGCCGAGGGGCTCATCACCGCCGACCTCGTGGCGGAGTTGGCCGCCTCGGCCAAGCTGGTGCCGCTGATCCACCCCGGCGACGCCGCACCCGAACCCGGCTACGCGCCGTCCAAGGCGCTGGCCGATTTCGTGCGCTGCCGGGATCTGACCTGTCGCTGGCCGGGCTGCGACCAACCCGCGGTGCACTGCGATCTCGACCACACGATCCCCTACGCCGACGGCGGACCCACCCATGCGGCAAACCTCAAGTGCTACTGCCGAACCCACCACCTGATCAAAACCTTCTGGGGCTGGCAGGACAAGCAACTACCCGACGGCACCCTGATCCTGACCTCCCCCGCCGGCCACACCTACGTCACCACCCCCGCCAGCGCGCTGCTATTCCCCAGCCTGTGCCGAGCCACCGGCGCCATCCCGTCACCCGAAGCCGACCCACCACCGGGCTACTGCCCCGAACGCACCGCCATGATGCCCAGGCGGCGCCGCACCCGCACCCAAGACCGCGCCCACCGCATCGCCACCGAACGCCGCCACAACCACCACGCCCGCACGGTTGCCCGCACCGCCCCACAAGCCGAGTGCCCCAGCTACACCGGCCCCGCCCCACCCCACACCGACGACGACCCACCGCCGTTCTGACCTGGTAAGCCAGCGCGGGCATCGGCCAACGCCAGCAGCAACTGGTGCAGGCCGGTCAGCGAGTGCGCCGGCAGAAACAGGTCGCAATAGGGCAGCGCCGCCGCCATCGAGCCGGCCCGCGGCGCAAACTCGGGGTGTGCCGCGCGAGGGTTGAGCCAGACCAGCAACTCGGCGCGGCGACGCACCCTGGCCAGCGCGTGCACCAACACGTCGGGAGGATCGCTGTCCCAGCCGTCGGAGGCGATGATCACCACCGCACCGCGCAGCGCGTTGCCGTGCGGCGGGGCCAGCAGGGCAGCGATGCTGCGGCCGATGAACGTGCCGCCGTAGCGGTCGGTCACCCTGGCGTTGGCCCGTTCCAACGCAACCTCCGCCGAGCGATGAGACAGCACCGAGGTGAGCCGGGTCAGCGACGTCGAGAACGCGAAGACTTCCGGGTGGACCCCCGCCCGGCGCAGCACCGCCGCCCGCATTAGATGCAGATAGATCGCGGCGTAGGGCTGCATCGAGCGGCTCACGTCGCAGACCAGGACCACCCGCCTGGGGCGGCGGCGGGGCCGGGTCCGTGCCAACAGCACCGATTCCCAGCCGGTCGACCGCGAGGCATTCATCGTCGCCCGCAGGTCAATGCGCTTGCCATGCGGGCTGGACTCGAATCGCAGGCTGCGCCGCCGCGGCCAGCGCGCCACCGTGGCCTCCAGCCAGGTGCCGAGCAGCCGCAGATCGTCGGGATCGAACCGGTCGAACGACTCATCGGCCCGGGCAGCGATGCGGCTGGGCAGGACATCGGGCAGTGCGACGGTGGGGCCGTCCTGATCATCGGCGGTCGTTGCCGGCGGACGAGTCGCCCAGGGCAACGCCTGGGCCTGGGAGCCGCTGGATCGGCCGTCCGCGCGGTGCACGACGCCGGCCGCGGGTGTGCGCGAGCCCGGACTCGGCAGTGGCGGGCGGCTGGCGCCGTCGGGCCCGGCCCGGCCCAGCGTCCCGAACAGGGCAGCGAACACCGCGTCGAAGGCGGCCAACTCCTCCAGACGGTTGACCAGGGTCAACCGCGCGGCCCAGTACAGCGCCGCGGGCGTCTGCGGCGCCAACTGCTGCAGCGCCCGCACCAAACTCGCTTGGCCGCTAGCGGACACTCCTATCCCGGCGCCGCGCAGGCGTGCGACCAGCGCAGCCGCGAACGCCGCGAGATCGACGCCCCGTAACAGCGCGGGGGTAGCCATCGCGTTCAGCGCCGCCGGTGTAGCACCCAGCCCAGCAACAACAGCACGGCCAGCACGGCCAGCACCGCTGAACCGTACTTTCTGAGCTGGCCGCCACCGGCAAGCTCCAACAGGTCGATGGGCGCCGCTTCCGGAGCGGCGGGGGCGCTTTCCGTGCTTCCCGAGCTCCGGGCCGCGAGCTCGGCCTCCAGCGAGTCCACGAACTGGCCCAGCAGCTTCTCCGACACCTGTTGCAGCATGCCGCTGCCGAACTGCGCCAGCTTGCCCACGATCCTCAGATCGGTGTCGACCGTGACGTGGGTATGCTCTCCGGCCTCGTGCAGCTGGGCGGTTACCGTGGCGGCCGCGTTGCCGGTGCCACGCGCCTCCTTGCCCTTGCCGTCGATGACCGCGCGGTGCTGGTCGCGGTCCTGTTCGACGAAGCGAACCTTGCCGCTGAATTCACTGGTGACCGGCCCAACCTTGACCTTGACCTTGCCGAGATAGTCGTCGCCCTCGTGGCCGATCAACTGCGCCCCTGGCATCAGCGGGATCACCTGCTCCAAGTCGCATAGCACGTCCCAGGCCCGCTCGATCGGCGCGCTGACGGTGAACTCGTTGGCGATCTTCATCCTTTGCGTCCTCTCATGAGCGGCTGTAAGCGATGAACGCATCTCGAAGTAGCGTACGGTCGTCGGGTGTCTTGGCCAGTGCCCCGAGGCTGACCAGTGCAGACGGATCCACCAAGTCCGCGACCCCAAGCGACACCAAAGCCGCGACCCAGTCGATGGTTTCGGCCACGCCGGGCGGCTTGTCCAGATCGAGATCGCGTGCGCTGCCGACGAATTGAGTAGCGTGCTCGATCAACGGCGCGGTTGCCCCTGGCACCGTCCGGCGGACAATCGCGGCCGCCCGGGCCGGGTCCGGGTAATCGATCCAGTGGTACAAGCAGCGCCGCCGCAGTGCATCGTGCAGGTCGCGGCTGCGGTTCGAGGTGAGCACCGCGATCGGCGGGCGCTCGGCCAGGAAGGTGCCCAGCTCGGGAACGGTGACCGTGGATTCGCCGAGGAACTCCAGCAGCAGCGCCTCGAATTCGTCGTCGGCCCGGTCGATTTCGTCGATCAGCAGCACCGGCGGGGTTGGCCCGCGATGCCGCACACACCGTAGGATGGGCCGGTCCACAAGATAGTCCTCGGTATAGAGGTCCGCTTCAGAGATTTCAGACATACCCTTGCCGCGCGCTTCGGCCAGCCGGATCGACAGTAGCTGACGCTGGTAGTTCCAGTCGTAGAGTGCCTCGTTCGCGGTCAACCCCTCGTAGCACTGCAGTCGGACCAGGGTGGTATCTAGCACCACTGCAAGGGTTTTCGCCGCCGTCGTCTTGCCGACACCGGGCTCACCTTCCAGCAACAGCGGCCTGCCCAGCGTCACCGCCAGATAGATCGCGGACGCCGTCCCGGTATCCAACAGGTAGTCCTGCTTGTCGAAAAGCCGGATCACATCGCCGGGGCCGGTGAAGGTCACGAGGGCACCGATTCCAGCAGCCGTTGGTAGTCGTCCCAAGTGTCCACGTCCAGTGGCACCGGAGCGTCTACCGCGAGTTCGCGCACCGGGTGCCGACCCGCCGCCACGAGCTTCCAAACACCCTTGTCGCCGTGTAGTCGGGAAAGATCGCCAAACACATCGCCGCTGAACCAGAATGGATGCCCGATGCCGTCCGCGTAGCGGCACACCATGACCCCTTCGGCCGGTGCGCCGGCGACCATCCGGCGCAGCGTCGCGGGGTCGACACCGGGCTGATCACCAAGCATCAGCACGATCCCGGCGGCTCGCGGGTGCACCCGCTCCAACGCCACACGCAGCGATGCCGAACACCCGGTCCCGAAATCCTCGACGACGACCACGTCGGCCCCACCCAGCCCCACCGCGTCGCGCACCGTCTGGGCGGCACCGCCCAATGTGACGATCAGCTGGTCGAACCCGGCGCCGCGAGCGACAGCGAGGGTCGCCCCGAGCAGGGTGGTACCCCGGTACGGAAGTAGCTGTTTGGGCTCGCCCAGGCGGCTGGAGCCGCCGGCTGCCAGCACGACACCGGCAACCCATCGCGGTGTCATGCCCCGTTTTTTCTGCCCGCGAACGCGGTGCGGCATCCCGGGCCGCAGAACCAGTAGTCCACGCCCGCGGACCGAAGGTGCTCGGTGGCGGGGCTAACGGTGACCGTCATGCCGCACACCGGGTCGACCGCGTCCGCGCAACCACCGCTCGCCCGTGCGGGCCGGGTCAGGTCGCGGCTGCGCAGCGTGGCGATGAGTTCCGCGGCGATCGACACCGCGATCTCCGCGGGTGTCTTGGCGCCGATGGCCAATCCGACCGGGGTGTACACGCAGGCCCGCTCGGCCTCGGAGAGTTCCAGCGAGTTCAGAATCGCCGCGCCGCGAACCTTGCTGGCCACCAAGCCGATGTAGTTGACGCCGTTGTCCAACGCGGTGCGGATGATGTCGGCTTCCGGCCCCCCGTGGCTGGCGATCACCACGGCGGCGGTGTCGGCCAGATCGGTTTCGCTTCGGACTTCTAATCGCGCCTCATACCCCAGTACTTCACACACCCGGACCAGCGCACCGGCGATCGGGGTGGCTCCATAGACCCGGATCAGCGGGGCCGGCAGCTGCGGCGTCAGAAAGATCTCCATCGAGCCACCGGACAGGCACGGGTTGACCACCACGCAGGCACCGGGCGCCTCCGGGAAGTGCACGTCTCCGTCGGGAAGGACTCGCAGCAGCACGCTTTCACCTGCCTGCAACGCTCCCAGTGCCGCTTTGCGGATGGAATTCAGCGCGCACTGGCCACCGACGAATCCCTCGATTGTGCCGTCTGCCAACAGGATTGCTTCGTCGCCCGGATACGCGGAGACCGGCGGCTGGGCCCGCACCACCGTCGCGCGGACAAACGGCGTCCGCGCAGCCACCAGCTGCGCCGCCCGCTCACCAATCCACATCGGCTCCCGCATCGTCGCCACGCGGACTAGATCGGCGGTCTGGCGCGGCCCTGCATGGCCTCCCAGACCCGGGACGGTGTTAGCGGCATATCGACGTGGCGAACCCCGAACGGCGCCAACGCATCCACCACCGCGTTCACCACCGCCGGTGGCGATCCCACGGTGGCCGACTCGCCAACGCCCTTCGCGCCGATCGGGTGATGCGGCGACGGCGTCACGGTATGCCCGGTCTCCAGGTGCGGCACCTCGAGCGCGGTCGGAATCAGATAATCCATCAGCGAGCCGCCCAGGCAGTTGCCGTCGTCGTCGAAGGCGATCATCTCCATCAGCGCCATGCCGATGCCGTCGACGATGCCGCCGTGCACCTGGCCCTCGATGATCATCGGGTTGATCCGGGTGCCGCAGTCATCGACGGCCAGAAAGCGGCGCACCTTGACCACTGCGGTGCCCGGATCCACGTCAACCACACAGAAGTACGCGCCGTACGGGTAGGTCAGGTTGTCCGGGTTGTAGCAGACCTCCGCGTCCAGTCCGCCCTCGATCCCCTCGGGCAGATCCCCGGCGCCGTGCGCGCGCATCGCGATGTCGGCGATCGTCACCGACGCGGACGGGTCACCCTTCACGTGGAACGAGCCCTTCTCCCATTCCAAGTCGGCGACCGAAACCTCGAGCATGCCCGACGCGATGATCTTCGCCTTGTCGCGCACCTTGCGGGCGACCAGTGCCGCCGCGCCGCCCGAGACCGGCGTGGACCGGCTGCCGTAGGTACCCAGCCCGAATGGCGTCTGGTCGGTGTCGCCGTGCACCACCTCGATATCGTCGGGCGGGATTCCCAGCTCCTCGGCGACGATCTGGGCAAACGTCGTCTCGTGGCCCTGGCCCTGGGTCTGGACCGAAAGCCGCACAACGGCTTTGCCCGTCGGGTGCACGCGCAGCTCACAGCCGTCGGCCATGCCGAGGCCGAGAATGTCCATGTCCTTACGCGGGCCGGCACCAACAGCTTCGGTGAAGAACGACATCCCGATGCCCATCAGCTCGCCACGCGCTCGCCGCTCGATCTGCTCGGCGCGCAGTGCGTCGTAGCCGATCATGCCCATCGCCTTGCGCATCGTGGTCTCGTAGTCACCCGAGTCATACACCCAGCCAGTTTTGCTTTGGTAAGGGAACTGCTTGGGCCGCAACAGATTTTGCAGGCGTAGCTTGGCTGGATCCATCTTCAGCTGGTAGGCCAGACAATCCACCAGTCGCTCGACGAAGTAGACCGCTTCGGTGATGCGGAACGAACACGCGTAGGCAACCCCGCCGGGCGCCTTGTTGGTGTACACCGCGGTCATGTGGCAGTAGGCTGCCTCGATGTCGTAGCTGCCGGTGAACACCCCGAAGAACCCGGCTGGATACTTCGCCGGCGCGGCCTGGGCGTTGAATGCGCCATGGTCGGCAAGCACATTCGAACGGATCGCCAGAATCTTGCCGTCCTGGGTGGCGGCGATCTCGCCGACCATGATGTAGTCGCGGGCGAAGCCGGTGGACGTCAGGTTCTCGCTGCGGTCCTCCACCCACTTGACCGGCTTGCCCAATAGGAGCGAACCGACGATCGCGCACACGTAACCCGGATAGATCGGCACCTTGTTGCCGAATCCGCCGCCGATGTCGGGTGAGATCACCCGGATCTTGTGTTCGGGCAGACCGGCGACCAACGCGTACAGAGTGCGGTGGGCGTGCGGCGCCTGCGAGGTAGTCCACAGCGTCAGCTTGCCGGTGACCGGATCCAGATCGGCCACTGCGCCACAGGTTTCCATTGGCGCCGGGTGCACCCGGGGGTAGACGATCTCCTGCTTGACAACGACGTCGGCCGTCGCGATCACCGCGTCGGTCGCCGCCGCATCGCCGGTTTCCCAGTCGAAAATGTGATTGTCCGTCTTTCCCTCAAGATCGGTGCGAATCACCGGCGTCGACGGGTCCAGCGCCCGGCGAACATCCACGACGGGGTCCAGCGGTTCGTACTCCACGTCGATCAGTTCCAGCGCGTCCCGGGCCGAGTACCGGTCTTCGGCAACGACGAACGCCACCTCCTGGCCTTGGAAGCGTGTCTTGTCGGTGGCCAGCACGGCTTGCACGTCGTTGGACAGCGTCGGCATCCAGGCCAGGCCCTTGTCGGCCAGGTCGGAGCCGGTCACCACAGCCTTGACTTTCGGATGTGCCTGCGCGGCAGTCACATCGATGCTGACGATGCGGGCGTGCGCATACGGCGAACGCAATATGGCCAGATGCAACATGCCCGGCAGCGCGACGTCGTCGACGTAGGTGCCGCGGCCGCGGATGAATCGCGGATCCTCCTTGCGCATCATGCGGCCATGCCCACACGGCTTCTGAGCGTTGTCGGCTGTGTCTTCCGGTGACGGAGGGCGTGACTCGATTGTCGTCATGAGCTGGCCACCTCTGCCTGAGCTTCCTGTGAGTTCCGCGCCGCCCATTGAATGGAGCGCACGATCGTGGTGTAGCCGGTGCACCGGCAGATCTGCCCGGAGATCGCCTCGCGGATGGTGTCCTCGTCGGGGTCCGGGTTGCGGTCCAGCAGGGCGCGGGCCGTGATCATCATTCCCGGCGTGCAGAAGCCGCATTGCAGCCCGTGGCAGCGCATGAACCCTTCCTGCACCGGGTCGAGCGAGCCGTCGGGACCCGCTAGTCCCTCTACGGTCCGGATGCTGTGACCGGATGCCATCACCGCGAGCATCGTGCAGGACTTCACCGGCACGCCGTCGACCTCGACCACGCATGTCCCGCAGTTGCTGGTGTCGCAGCCCCAGTGCGTCCCGGTGAGCCGCAGCTGATCCCGCAGGAAGTGGACCAGCAGCATCCGGGCTTCGATGTCGGCAGTGACCGGCTCACCGTTGACGGTCATGTTCACCTGCATGGTTAATTCCCTTCTCAGGCCCGGGGGGCGTGTGAGACACCGAGCACGCGCTCGGCGGCGGTGCGCAGCGTGCGCACGGTCAGTTCGGCGGCCAGGTGCCTCTTGTACTCGACGGTGCCGCGGACGTCGGTCACCGGATCGCAGGCTTGCCCGGCGCGGCGGCCCGCCTCGGCGAAAACCTCCTCGGTGGCGGGCTGGCCGACCAGGGCGGCGGACAGCTCAGCCAGCGCGGCCGGGTCGGGATTCACCGCGGTCAGGCCCACCCGCGCGGCGGCAATGGTGTTGCCATCGAGGGTGACCGCCGCACCGGCAGCCGTGACCGCCCAGTCACCGACCCGCCGTTCTACTTTGGCGTACGCGCTGGAGGTGTTGTGCCGCAGCGGGATTCGGACCTCAATCAGGACCTCATTGTGAGCAAGCGCGGTCTCGTACGGCCCGGCCAGGAAGGCGTCCATCGCTATCTCACGTTCACCGGAGGGCCCCTTCGCCAGGCATACCGCATCCAGCACCGTGCACACGGTCGACAGGTCCTCGGCCGGATCCGCCTGGCATAGCGAACCGCCGAGGGTGCCGCGATTGCGGACCACCGGGTCGGCAATCACCCGCTCGGCATCGCGGAAGATCGGGCACACCGCTGCCAGCGCATCGGATTCGAGAATCTCGCGATGGCGGGTCATCGCACCCATCCGAACCAGGTTGGGATTGTTGACCCCGCCAACCACGATGTACCCAAGTTCGGGCGCTAGGTCGTTGATGTCGACGAGGTACTCGGGGTTGGCGATACGCAGTTTCATCATCGGCAGCAGGCTGTGCCCGCCGGCGACCACCCGCGCCCCCTCACCCAACCGGTCCAGGAGTCCGATGGCGTGGTCGACGCTGGTGGCACGTTCGTATTCGAAGGGCCCAGGTACTTGCATGTGACCACCTCACCAGGATCACTAGGGAAGGAAATCCCAGTGTCGGTCGCCCGCGAAACGGGCGTCAATATCGAGTTAAGGGATCCCTGAACTCGCCGTCTACCTGCGCGTCATGGTGGATCCGTCCGGCCACGTCGGCCAGTGGGCGTCCCCCACCACCCCAGCGCCGGGCGATGATGTCGGCGGCGATCGAGACCGCGGTCTCCTCGGGGGTCCGGGCACCGAGGTCCAGGCCGATCGGACTGGACAACCGGTTCAGCTCGGCGTCGGTCAGGCCCGCCGCGCGTAGCCGGTCCATCCGGTCATCATGCGTTTTGCGCGATCCCATCGCCCCCACATATCCCACCCGGGGTAGGCGCAGCGCCACCTCAAGGACCGGGACATCGAACTTCGGATCGTGGGTGAGCACGCAGATCACCGTGCGCTCGTCGACCGCACCCGCCGCCGCCTGCGCGGCCAGGTAGCGGTTGGGCCAATCGACGACCACCTCGTCGGCCGTCGGGAACCGTACCGGCGTGGCGAACACCGCGCGGGCGTCGCAGACGGTGACGCGGTAGCCGAGGAACGAGCCCTGCTGCGCCAGCGCGGCGGCGAAGTCGATGGCACCGAACACCAGCATCCGCGGGCGCGGCGCGTAACTGGACACGAAGACCTCCATGCCCGCGCCGCGACGCTGCCCATCGGGCCCATATTCGAGGATCTCGCTGCGGCCCACCGCGAGCAAACCCCGCGCGTCGTCGACGACGGCGGAGTCGGCACGTGCCGAACCGGTCGATCCCCGCACCGGTCGGCTCGGGTCGGGCCGGACCACGAGCCGGCGGCCGACCCGCTGCTCGTCCGGATGGGCGATGACGGTCGCGATCGCGACCGGGCGCTGGGCGCCGATGTCGTCAGCGACCTCGCCAAGTTCGGGAAACGTGGCCCGCGACATGGACTCGACGAAAATGTCGATGATGCCGCCACAGGTTAGGCCCACGGCGAACGCATCGTCGTCGCTTACGCCATAGCGTTGCAGCCGCGGTATCCCGCTTTGGGCCACCTCGGTCGCCAGCTCGTACACCGCCCCCTCCACGCAACCACCCGACACCGACCCACTCACCGAGCCGTCGGGGGCCACCACCATCGCCGCCCCTGGCGGCCGGGGAGCCGACCGCAGCGTTCGGACAACCGTCGCAACCCCTGCGGTGTCATCGACACGCCAGATAGACATCAGCTCGGCAAGCACTTCACGCACCCTTCCAAGTTAGGCCCAGACGTAGGCTGAGACACATGACTCCGGCTCAACTTCGGGCCTATTCGGCGGTGGTGCGTTTGGGTTCGGTCCGGGCGGCCGCCGCAGAACTGGGTGTTTCCGACGCGGGCGTGTCGATGCATGTCGCAGCGCTACGCAAGGAGCTCGACGACCCGTTGTTCACCAGGACCGGTGCCGGGCTGGCGTTCACGCCCGGTGGGCTGCGGCTGGCCAGCCGCGCGGTCGAAATCCTAGGCCTGCAGCAGCAAACCGCAATCGAGGTCACCGAGGCCGCGCACGGACGCCGGTTGCTGCGCATCGCCGCGTCATCCACCTTCGCCGAACACGCCGCGCCGGGCCTGATCGAGCTCTTCTCGTCTCGCGCCGACGACCTCTCCGTCGAGTTGAGCGTGCATCCGACTAGCCGGTTCCACGAACTGATCTGCTCGCGCGCCGTCGACATCGCGATCGGCCCTGCAAGTGAGAGTGCGACCGGTTCCGACGGCTCGATCTTCATGCGGCCCTTTCTGAAGTATCAGATCATTACCGTCGTCGCACCGAACAGCCCAATGGCCGTGGGCATTCCGACGCACGCGCTGTTGCGCCACCAACAGTGGATGCTGGGTCCGTCGGCCGGCAGCGTAGACGGCGAGATCGCAACCATGTTGCGCGGCATGGCAATTCCGGAGTCGCAACAGCGAATCTTCCAGAGCGACGCCGCGGCACTGGAGGAGGTCATGCGCGTCGGCGGTGCCACGCTGACCATCGGCTTCGCGGTCGCCAAGGATCTTGCCGCCGGACGGTTGGTGCACGTGACCGGCCCCGGGTTGGATCAGGCCGGCGAGTGGTGCGCGGCGACACTCGCGCCGTCGGCCCGCCAACCCGCCGTCTCCGAGCTCGTTCGCTTCATCACCACCCCGAGGTGCATCCAGGCCATGATCCGGGGCAGCGGGGTCGGAGTGACGAGGTTCCGCCCGAAGGTCCACGTCACGCTCTGGAGTTAGCTAGCTATACGCTTTACCCCCATGAGCGTGTACAAGGTGATCGACATCATCGGGACCAGCCCCACGTCCTGGGAGCAGGCCGCCGCGGAGGCGGTACAGCGGGCGCGGGAAAGCGTCGACGACATCCGGGTCGCTCGAGTCATCGAGCAGGACATGTCCGTGGACGCCGCGGGCAAGATCACCTACCGCATCAAACTCGAGGTCTCGTTCAAGATGAGGCCGGCGCAACCGCGCTAGCCCCGGCTTCACCAGGCGCAGCCCAGGTCCGCGTGCTGGCTGATCCAGGCATGCATCGCGATTCCGGCGGCGACGCCGGCGTTGATGCTGCGCGTCGAGCCGAACTGGGCGATAGACACCGTGATCGCCGCGCCCGCCCGGGTGTCCGCGGTGATGCCCGGACCTTCCTGACCGAACACCAGCAGACATTGGCGCGGCAACGCCGTCTGCTCCAGCCGCGCGGCTCCCGGGACGTTGTCCACCGCAACCACGGTCAAACCAGCGCCCACCGCGAACTCCAGTAGCCCGGCGGTGCTGTCGTGATGACGCAACCGTTGGTAGCGGTCGGTCACCATGGCGCCGCGACGGTTCCAGCGTCGACGCCCGACGATGTGCACGGTGTCCACCGCAAACGCGTTCGCGGTGCGCACCACGGAGCCGATATTGGCGTCGTGTCCGAAGTTTTCGATTGCGACATGCAGCGGATGCCGGCGCCGATCTATGTCGGCGATGATCGCCTCCCGAGTCCAGTACCGGTAGGCGTCGACCACGTTGCGAGTGTCCCCGTCGCGCAACAAGGTTGGGTCATACCGCGGGTCGTCTGGCGAGTCCCCCACCCAGGGCCCGACGCCGCTGGCGGGTGCCCCCCATTCGGTAGGTCCGACGAGCTCGCTCACCGAGCGGTCCACACCGCGGCATGCGTTCCGACGATCGCCACCGTCGCGTACAGCAGCGCCTCGTTGATTTCCCCCTCGGTACACAGCGACGCGTTGACGTGCACCGCGTCCCGCGACGCATCGGGCAGGATCAGCACCGATGACCCATACGCCGCGCAGGCCGGGCTCGGCCCGCGGCCCGGAACGCTCGGCGTGGCAAGCAACATCAACGGTCCACCGCGGGCGGTGGAGTCGTCGCTATAGCGGGCCGCGACGGCGTCGGCGTCCAGCCCCAGCAGCATGTAGCCGTTGCCGGTGAACGCCGCCGGGTCGCCCAGCGCAGCCTTGGTCAACGGCGTACCGTCGGCCCGCCACGCCGACACACTGGTGGTCGTGACCGCCAAGCCGGTGTCGTTTTGGTTCGTCGGCAGCATCCCGACCGGAAACGCCGCAGGATAGGCCGCCGCGGTATCCGCGATCCGATCACGGGGCGAGTAGGTGTACACGCCACGGACCGCGCTTCGGTCCTTCAGCGGACCCAGGCAGACCGTGCCGGTGAGCCGGTCGGGCGGCGCCGATAGCGGCGAATTGATGTCCTGCACGCGCGCCACCGCGTCGTCGCAGCTGCCGAGACCGACCGACTCCAGCGGGTGTGCCAGCGCGCCGTACAGGCCATAGCGGATGTCCTCGGGTTTGGCGTGCGGTGTGTGCGGGTCGGTCGGGGCCGCGTCAACGTCGATCAACACGTAGTCGTTCGACCACCGCAGATTCGATACCGCCATGTTCCAGCCCAGCACCCCCAGCGATTCGCCGAACCGGGCGCGCTGGGCACCATAGACGCCGCTGGTATGGCTGGCACCCGAGCACCCGACCAAAGATGCGACTACCGCCAATGCAACCAGAACACGCACTGCAGGCGGCCTAGCCCAGCCCCAGATCGGCGAGACCCAACACGCTGCGGTACGGCACACCCACCGCTTCGATGGCTTCGGCGGCTCCGGTGGCGCGGTCGACTACCGTGGCCACACCGACAACCTCACCGCCAGCGTCCTGGACGGCACGCACCGCGGTGAGCGCCGAGTTCCCCGTGGTACTGGTGTCCTCGACCACCAGCACCCGCTGCCCGGAGACCTCGGCGCCCTCGATAAGTCGTTGCATGCCATGGGTTTTCGCTGACTTCCGGACCACGAACGCGTCGATCGGACGGCCCGGGGCGTGCATGATGGCGGTCGCGACCGGATCGGCACCCATGGTCAGGCCGCCGACCAACGCGTAGTCCCAGTCTTCGGTAAGTGCCCGCATCAGCCGGCCGATCAGCGCGGCGGCCCGGTGGTGCAAGGTGGCACGGCGCAGGTCGACGTAGTAGTCGGCCTCCTTGCCCGACGACAACGTGACGCGGCCGCGCACTACCGATAGCCGGCGCACCAACTCGGCCAACTCGTCCCGCTCAGTCATCGCCACCGCCTATGCGTCCAGTGGCCGCCCGGATCAGCCTGCGCGGCGAGAGCCGTCCGGTGGCTGCCCGGAACAGTCCACGCGGCGCCAGCCGTCCGGTGGCGGCCAAGCACTTGTACCTAATGCTCGGAATACTGATCACCTTGCCACGGGCGATATCGGCGAGGCTTTCGCGAACCACATCGTCAACCTCGAGCCACGCAAACGACGGCACGTCGGCCACGTCCACCCCCGCCCGGCCGTGAAATTCGGTGCGTACATAGCCCGGACACACCGCGTGCACTCCGACGCCGGTGCCCCGCAATCCGTCGGCCAGGCCCTCGGTGAACGAGATCACCCACGCCTTGGACGCTGGGTAGGTCGACCCCCTTCCGGGCAGCAGACCAACGACGCTGGCAACGTTGACGACGGTGCCGGCACCCGATTCGAGCATGGCCGGCAGCGCCGCCCGGGTCAGCTGCATCACCGCGGTCACGTTGACGTCGTGCTGCGCCTGCAGCACGGCCGGGTCCGACGTCCAGAATTCGCCGGACACCCCGAAGCCGGCATTGTTCACCAGGACCCGCACCCCGGCAACGAGCCGTTCGGCGACCCTTTCACGGTCGGCCGCATCGGCCAGATCCGCGGGCAGCATCTCGACGTTGCCGGCCTCGGACTCTAGCTCACCCGCCAGTCGCTTCAACCGTTCGACATCGCGGGCAACCAAAACCAGGTCGTAACCGTCGCGCGCGTAGCGCCGCGCGTAACCGGCGCCGATCCCGGACGTGGGCCCAGTGATGAGGGCAACGGGGCGTGGCATTCGCGCGATCAGTGGTGGTAGTTCGTGGCCTGCTGGCCGTTGCGGCCCGCTGACGGCGGACGCCGAACGCCTTCGGAACGACCGTCATCGCGGCGGATCGGCTCAGCCGCACGACGAGCCGGATCGGGCAGCACCCCGGCGGCCGGATCCGGCTGGGCGCGCCTGGGCGGCAATTCCGCGCGGCCAGCCGGGGCCAATGGGCGGCCCGGTTCCGCGCTGCCCGGTCCCGGCCCCGTTTCCTGGGGGGTTTCTTGCGGCAGTGGCGGCAACACGCGCAGCAGGTCGTTGAATTGGCGGACGGTGCGCAACCCCTCGTCCCACTGGGCGCGAGTGCTGGCGATCGGCATGCTGACCAGCGTCCAGTTCTGCTCGTTCCACATGGTCTCGGCACAGTCGGGTGCGGTGTGCGCGAAGGTGACCATGCGCCGATCGCAGGCGCGCCGGGCCGCGTCCAGATTCGTGGAGTACACCATCCGCGGCCCGATCGCGCCCAGCAACCAAATGTCGCTCTCCCGTGGCTCTTTCAGGCCCTTGAGCCGCAGGTCGACCACGACGTTGGTGCCCACCTTGCGGTGCAGCGCGATCACCGTGGCGACTTCCTCCAGATCGAAGATGTACACCGCCTCGCCGCGGATCTGACCCAGCACCACGTTGTGGGCGGCGACATCGCCAACCGTCGACATCACGCCGCGCGTCCAGCGCTTCAATATCTCGGTTGATTCGCGTTCGTAGTCGAACCCGTGTGATCGCGCCCACGATTTGCGGCGTCGGCTACGCCCGCGACGTCGATCGACGTCGACGTACAGCAACACCACCGCACCGACGAAGCACAGCGCGGAGAGCGTGAACCAAAGCGGTACCATCCCGACTAGCCTATCTGCTGTTGGCGCCGAACCAAGAATCCGACCAGGTCACAACCCAATCACGGGGGTCAGCCCAGAATCAGGGATTCCCCGTCCGGGCTAACGTTAACCGGCACGGTGTCGCCGTCATGCACGTCGCCGGCAAGCAGCATCTTGGCCAACTGATCGCCGATTGCCTGCTGTAGCAGCCGGCGCAACGGCCGGGCACCGTACACCGGGTCGAAACCACGGTGGGCCAGCCAGCGCTTGGCGGGTAGCGACACCTCCAACTGCAGCCGTCGCTGGGCGAGCCGCTTGCCCAGCTGCGCGAGCTGGATGTCCACGATCTGCACCAATTCTTCGGGGTTGAGCCCCTCGAAGATCAGCACGTCGTCCAGCCGGTTGATGAACTCCGGCTTGAACGTTGCCCGAACCGCCGCCATGACCTGCTCCTCGGTACCGCCCGACCCCAGGTTGGAGGTCAGGATGAGGATGGTGTTGCGGAAGTCGACCGTGCGGCCCTGACCATCGGTGAGCCGGCCCTCGTCGAGCACCTGCAGCAGCACGTCGAACACGTCCGGGTGCGCCTTTTCCACCTCGTCGAACAGCACCACGGTGTAGGGCCGGCGGCGCACCGCCTCGGTCAGCTGGCCGCCCTGGTCGTAGCCGATGTAGCCGGGGGGCGCACCAACCAACCGGGCCACCGAGTGCTTCTCGCTGTACTCGCTCATGTCGATACGGACCATGGCCCGCTCGTCGTCGAACAAGAAGTCGGCCAGCGCTTTGGCCAGCTCGGTCTTGCCGACACCGGTGGGCCCGAGGAACAGGAACGATCCGGTCGGCCGGTTGGGGTCGGCGACCCCGGCACGGCTACGCCGCACCGCATCGGAAACGGAAGTGACGGCGTTGCGTTGCCCGACCACCCGCTTGGCCAGCTCGTCCTCCATCCGCAGCAGCTTGGCGGTCTCGCCTTCCAGCAGCCGCCCGGCCGGGATCCCGGTCCATGCCGATACCACGTCGGCAATGTCGTCGGGTCCGACCTCCTCCTTGAGCATCACCTGCTCGCGGGCCTGCGCCTGCGGCAGGGCGGCCTCGAGTTTCTTCTCGATCTCGGGTATCCGTCCGTAGCGCAGCTCGGCGGCCTTGGCCAGGTCGCCGTCGCGCTCGGCCCGCTCGGATTCGCCGCGCAGGGTTTCCAGTTGCTCCTTGAAGTCGCGGACGATCTCGATCGCGTTCTTTTCGTTCTGCCAGCGGGTCGTGAGTTCGGCCAGTTTCTCCTTCTGGTCGGCCAGTTCGGCGCGTAGCTTCTCCAGCCGTTCCGCCGACGCCTCGTCTTCCTCTTTGGCCAGCGCCATCTCTTCGATCTCCAGCCGGCGCACCAACCGCTCCACCTCGTCGATCTCCACTGGGCGCGAGTCGATTTCCATCCGCAGCCGACTCGCCGCTTCGTCGACCAGGTCGATGGCCTTGTCCGGTAGGAAGCGGGCGGTGATGTACCGGTCGGACAGCGCGGCGGCGGCCACCAAGGCCGAGTCGGTGATGCGCACGCCGTGGTGCACCTCGTAGCGGTCCTTGAGCCCGCGCAGGATGCCGATGGTGTCCTCCACCGACGGTTCGCCGACGAACACCTGCTGGAAACGCCGTTCCAGCGCGGCGTCCTTCTCGACGTGCTTGCGGTACTCGTCGAGCGTGGTCGCGCCGACCAGCCGCAGCTCCCCACGAGCCAGCATCGGCTTGATCATGTTGCCGGCGTCCATCGCGCCCTCGCCGGTCGCACCGGCACCGACGATGGTGTGCAGCTCGTCGATGAAGGTGATGATCTGGCCGGCCGAATTCTTGATGTCGTCGAGCACGGCCTTGAGCCGTTCCTCGAACTCGCCGCGGTACTTAGAGCCGGCGACCATCGAGCCGAGGTCAAGTGCGACGATTGTCTTGTCCCGCAGGCTTTCCGGGACGTCGCCGGCGACGATGCGCTGGGCCAGTCCCTCAACGATCGCGGTCTTGCCGACGCCGGGTTCGCCGATGAGCACCGGATTGTTCTTAGTGCGACGGGAGAGTACCTGCACGACGCGCCGAATCTCGTTGTCCCGCCCGATAACCGGGTCCAGTTTGCCGTCCCGGGCCCGGGCGGTCAGGTCGGTCGAGTACTTCTCCAGTGCCTGGTAGGTGGCCTCGGGATCGGCGCTGGTGACCCGGGCACTGCCGCGCACCTTGACGAACGCCTCGCGTAACGCCTGTGGCGAGGCGCCATGTCCGCTCAGCAGCTTGGCGACGTCGGAGTCGCCGGTGGCCAGGCCCACCATCAGGTGCTCGGTGGAGACGTATTCGTCGTCCATCTCGGTGGCCAGCTGCTGTGCCGTGGTGATCGCGGCCAGCGATTCGCGCGACAGCTGCGGCTGCGTGCTGGCGCCACTGGCCTGGGGCAGCCGGTCCAGCAGGCGCTGCCCTTCGGCACGGATGGTGGCGGGTTCGACACCGACGGCCGCAAGCAGCGGTGCAGCGATCCCGTCGTTCTGCGTGAGCAACGCCATCAGCACATGAGCGGGCCTGATCTCGGGGTTCCCGGCGGCCGAGGCCGCCTGTAGCGCCGACGTCAGAGCCGCCTGCGTCTTGGTCGTCGGGTTGAATGAGTCCACGACACCTCCGTTCGGTACGTCTGAAAATGCTTGTCGCGTTGTTCAACGCCGTCAATGTTGAGTCTGTTCCGCTCAAGTCTAGCTCTCGGCGCACCGCGTGTCGGGAGCAGGGCGAGCTTAGAATCGAGGTCCGTGGGCATCGAGGACCGGGATGCATTGCGGGTGTTGCGTGACGCCTTCAAAACCGACGACCCGGAACTGGTCCGCCGCTTCTACACCCGCTGGTTTGCCCTCGACGCCACCGCACGCGACCTGTTTCCCCCCGACATGGCCGCCCAGCGAACCGCCTTCGCGCACGCGCTGCACTGGGTGTACGGCGAGCTGATCGCCCAGCGCGCCGAAGCGCCGGTAGCCTTTCTCGCCCAGCTCGGCCGCGACCACCGCAAGTACGGTGTGCGGCCACCCCAGTACGACACGTTGCGCCGCGCGCTTTATGCCGCCCTGCGCGATCATCTGGACGCCACCTGGACCGACGCCGTCGACGAAGCCGCCGATCAGTCGCTCAACCTGATCATCGGGGTGATGAGCGGCGCTGCGGACGCCGACGACGCGCCGGCCTGGTGGGACGGCACGGTAGTCGAGCACCATCGGGCGTCGCGCGATCTTGCCGTCGTTCGGCTGCGGCTGGACCTCCCGGTGCACTATCACCCGGGCCAGTACGTCAACGTGCAGGTTCCGCAATGCCCGCGCCGCTGGCGGTATCTGAGCCCCGCAATTCCGGCCGACCCGGACGGGCGGATCGAGTTCCACGTCCGTGTGGTGCCAGGCGGCCTGGTCAGCAACGCCATTGTTGGCGAAACCCGGCCCGGTGACCGGTGGCGATTGTCCGGCCCGCACGGCGCCTTTCGGGTGGACCGCGACGGCGGCGACGTGCTGATGGTGGCCGGCAGCACCGGCCTGGCACCGCTGCGGGCACTGATCATCGACCTCAGCCGCTTCGCCGAGAATCCACGCGTGCACCTCTTCTTCGGCGCACGCTACCGGTGCGAGCTCTACGACCTACCCACGCTTTGGCAGGTTGCGGCGCATAATCCGTGGCTGTCGGTCTCGCCGGTGTCGGAGTACAACAGCGACCCGTCCTGGGCCGCCGAGTATCCGGACGTGTCTGTGCCGCGCGGGCTGCACGTGCGCCAGACCGGCCGGCTGCCCGAGGTCGTCACCAAGTACGGCAACTGGGGCGACCGGCAGATTCTGATCTGCGGCGGGCCGGCCATGGTCCAGGCGACCAAGGCCGCCCTGATCGCGAAAGGCGCCCCACCAGAACACATTCAGCACGACCCGCTGTCGCGCTAACCGTGCGGAGCATGGGCGTCTAGTGGTGTCGGCACGAAACACGGATCTCCTTTGCTACGCGGTCACCGCTGGCTAGCATGATTGCGACTGAGCGGAGGTCCGATGAGCGAGTTGCTGCCACAGGGCACAGTAACGTTGCTGTTGGCCGACGTTGAGGGATCGACCTGGCTATGGGACGCCCATCCCGAAGATATGGGTGCTGCGGTGGCACGCCTCGACGAGGCTGTGTCCGATGCGATTGCCGCCCATGACGGAGTGCGCCCGGTCGAGCAGGGCGAAGGAGACAGCTTCGTCCTCGCGTTTGCCTGCGCGTCGGACGCGGTGGCCGCCGCGTTGGATTTGCAGCGCGCGCCGCTCGCCCCGATCCGGTTGCGCATCGGCGTGCACACCGGGGAGGTGCGGCTACGCGACGAGGGCAGCTATGCCGGTCCGACGATCAACCGGGCCGCGCGCCTGCGCGATCTGGCGCACGGGGGCCAGACGCTGCTGTCGGGTACCACCGAGAGCCTGGTCGTCGACCGGCTTCCCGATCAAGGGTGGCTGACCGATCTGGGGATGCACCAGCTGCGGAATCTGCCGCGCCCGGAGCGAGTGGTACAGCTATCTCACCCCGACCTGCGTATCGATTTCCCGCCGCTGCGGGTCGCCAACGTAGGTGTGACCCATGGGCTTCCAGTGCACCTGACGCGTTTCGTGGGGCGCGGCGCACAGATCAGTGAAGTGCACCGGTTGGTGATCCAAAACCGGTTGGTGACCCTGACCGGAGCCGGCGGTGTGGGCAAGACACGGCTGGCGGTGCAGATCGCGACGCAGATTGCCGGTGAGTTCGGTGGCGCGTGGTTCGTGGATCTGGCGCCGATCACCGACCCCGATCTGGTACCGGTCGAGGTCGCGGCCGCACTGGGCCTGCACGACCAGCCGGGCCGCTCCACGATGGACGCCATCCTGCGTTTCCTGGGCGGGCGTCAAGCCTTGGTGGTGTTGGACAACTGCGAGCATCTGATCGACGCGACCGCGATGTTGGCGGTGGCGCTGGTGGAAGCGTGTCCGGCGGTGAGTTTGCTAGCAACCAGTCGTGAGCCGCTCCGGGTCGAGGGTGAGGTGAGCTACCGGGTACCGTCGCTGTCCCTCGGTGACGAAGCCGTCGAGATGTTTAGCTCCCGGGCTCAGCGAGTCCGGCCGGATTTTCGCCTCACCGACGACAACTTCGCCGCGGTGACCGAGATCTGCGAACGTCTTGACGGTTTGCCGTTGGCGATCGAACTGGCGGCTGCGCGGGTGCGGTCGTTGACGCTCGACGAGATCGTCGATGGCTTGCGTGACCGGTTCGCGCTGTTAACCGGTGGCGCGCGCACCGCCGCGCACCGCCAGCAAACGCTATGGGCCTCGGTGGATTGGTCGCACATGCTATTGACCGAACCGGAACGTACCTTGTTCCGCCGGCTTGCGGTGTTTGTGGGGTGCTTCTTCGTCGATGGTGCACAGGCGGTTGCCAGCAGCGGTGACGTCCGGCGCTATCAGGTCCTCGACGAGATCACCCTGCTGGTCGACAAGTCCCTGGTGATGGCCGACGAAAGCAGTGGTCGAACGTGCTATCGGCTATGCGAGACGATGCGCCAGTACGCGTTGGAAAAGCTCCACGAGGCCGGCGAGGTCGACGCCGTGTGGGCACGGCACCGCGACTACTACACGGCGCTGGCGGCCAGGGTCGACAACCCGGGCCACGCCGACTATGCGCAATGCCTCGACCAGGCCGAAACCGAGATCGACAACCTGCGCGCGGCGTTTGTCTGGAGCCGCGAAAACTTCGACACCGAAGGCGCCCTGGCGTTGGCGTCCTCCCTGTTGCGGGTATGGATGACGCGCGGCCGCATCCAGGAAGGGCGGACCTGGTTCGACAGCATTCTCACCGATGAGAGTGCGCGCCATCTCGAAGTGGCGGCCACCGTGCGCGCCCGGGCGCTGGCCGACAAGGCCCTGCTCGACATCTTCGTCGACGCCGCCGCGGGCATGAATCAGGCCCAGCAAGCCCTGTTGATCGCGCGGGAGGTCGACGACCCGGCGCTGTTGTCGCGGGCCCTGACCGCCTGCGGCTTGATCGCGGTTGCGGTGGCCCGCGCCGATACGGCCGCGCCATATTTCGCCGAGGCGATCGAACTGGCCCGCGCCGTAGACGATCGGTGGCGACTGGCTCAGATCCTCACCTTCCAGGCGGTCGATGCGATTGTGGCGGGCTACCCGATCGCGGCGCGCGAGGCCGCCCAAGAGGGACGCGAGCTGGCCAGCGCGATTGGCGACCAATCCAATGCGCTTTGGTGCCGCTGGTGCCTGGGCTTCGCCCAGCTGATGCGGGGTGAACTCGTGGCAGCTGCCGCACAGTTCGGCGAGGCGGCCGACGAGGCCGCGGCGGCTCAGGAAGTACTGCACAAGGCGAACCGTCTTCAGGGCCTGGCCTTCGCCCTTGCCTACCGAGGTGAAGTGACGGCGGCTCGGGCGGCGGCCAACGCCGCCCTGGAGGCCGCCGAACTGGGCGGGTACTTCGCGGGTATGGGCTACTCGGCGTTGACCACGGCCGCGCTGGCCGCCGGCGACGTGGAAACGGCCCAACGGGCCAGCGAGGCGGCCTGGCAGAACTTGAGTTTGGCCATGCCCCAGCCGGCAGCGGCGCAGCGGGCGTTCAATGCCCAGGCTGCGCTGGCCGGCGGCGACCTTGTCGCAGCGCGTCGCTGGTGTAACGACGCCGTGCAGTCAATGAGCGGCCGGCACTTGGCCTTGGCACTCACCACGCGCGCCAGAATCGCGGTCGCCGAGGGCAAGCGAGAAGAAGCCGAACGCTACGCCCACAAGGCACTCGCCTGTATGGCCGACAGCGGCGCGCACGTGGATCTCCCAGACGTGCTCGAATGCCTCGCCGGGCTGGCCTGGGATGCCAGCACCTACCGGGTGGCGGCACGACTCTTCGGCGCCGCAGAGGCTATTCGAAACAGAACCGGCTTGGTGCGCTTCGCGATTTACCAAGCGGGATACGAGGAATCGGTCGCGACACTGCGAAATTCGATGGGAGAAAACGACTTCAATAGTGCATGGGCCGAGGGGGCGGCGTTGTCGATCGAGGAGACGATCGCCTATGCCCAGCGCGGCCACTCCTGGCGCAAACGGCCGGCCACGGGTTGGGAGTCGCTCACACCGACCGAGCTTGAGGTCGTACGGCTGGTTCGCGAGGGACTGGCCAATAAGGACATCGCGACGCGGCTTTTCGTCTCACCGCGGACCGTGCAAACGCACCTGACGCACGTCTACAACAAGCTCGGCTTCAGCTCCCGTCTCCAACTCGCACAAGCGGCTGCCGGTCGCGCCTGACCGGCGGGGCATGTTCAAAGACGATGGATCGCGCGGCGAGGTGCGCCGATCTGAACTTCACGATCCCGGCCAATCTGTGGCAATTCAACGTGGGCGGGGGAAACATCGGCGGCTACAACGTCGGCAGCGCAAACATCGGCTTCGGCAACACCGGCGACAACAACTTCAGCTTCTTCTGGCGTGGCGACTACCAGGGCCTAGCCGCTTTCAGGTACGACAGCGCCGTTTCCGAGTTCCTGTGGAGCTACGACATCAGATCCGACATAGAAATACCCATCACGGGCACCATCAACGCCATTACCCAAGACGCGTTCACTATCGCCGAATTCCAGATACCCATCAGTCTGCAAGTCACCGTTTGCCTGACCTACATCCCCATCATCGGGTGCGTACTCCACGTCTCGATCACCGTACCCATCACCACCGAACACCTCGGCCCCTATGAAATCGACGCGAGCGTGATCAACCCCGACACCCCCATAGACACGGTTTTCCGGCAAAGCTTCAACTTCCCCGGCAGCGGCACCTTGGGCCCATTCCCGTTCGGCTTCGGCTGGCAACAGAGCCCGGGATTCTTCAACTCGACCACCACCCCGTCGTCGGGCTTCTTCAATGACGCCGCCGGCAACGCGTCGGGCTCATTCAATGCCGGCGGCATCGGGAACTCCGGCCTGCAGAACTTCGGCACGCAGCTATCGGGCTGGGCGAACCCGGGCAACACCCTGTCGGGCTTCTACAACACCAGCGTCCTGAACGTCATGACGCAGGCCGTTATCTCCGGCTTCGCCAACTACGGCGCCCAACTCTCCGGCCTCCTCAGCGACGGCACCGGGCCATAGCTCACCCGCTACCCGAGCGTGCGGCGCATTCATCACCTGGTGTGTAGTTGACGATGGTCATTTTCCGCGATAAGCATTACCCATTATCGATACCGCCGAGCGGTTTGTATACCGAGGGGAGAGGGCGCGCTATTGCCCCGCGAGTGGTTCACGCGGGTTCGACGCTGACGGCTCGTATTGCCGGGGCGCGTGCTGAGCCATTTCGGGGTTGGTGTGACGTAGTCCGTTGTCAGTTGCGCCGCCGGTAATGCCGCGGCCGCGTCGTCGTATTTGGGGTTGGCGTGATGATTTGGTTTGCCGTGCCGCCGGAGGTGCATTCGGCGGCGCTGAGTACTGGTCCGGGTCCTGCTTCGTTGCTGGCGGCCGCGGCGGCGTGGACATCGCTGAGCGTCGCGTATGCATCGGCGGCAGCAGAACTCAGCGCAACGCTGGGCGCGGTGCAGCCTGGCATGTGGCAGGGTTCGAGCGCGGCGAGCTATGTCGCCGCGCACGCGCCGCATCTGGCCTGGTTGGCAAAGAGCAGCTCCGACAGCGCAGCGGCAGCCGTCCAGCATGAGGTGGTGGCGGGCGCGTATGCCGTCGCGCTGGACGAGATGCCGACATTAGCGGAGCTGGCCGCCAACCACGCCACCCATGCGGTGTTGTCGGCCACGAATTTCTTTGGTGTGAATGCGATCCCGATCGCAATCACCGAGGCCAAGTATGTGGAGATGTGGATCCAGGCAGCCGCCACGATGAGCGCTTACCAGGCGGCCGTGACTGTGACGCTGGCAGCAAGCCCACGAGCCACACCGGCGCCGGAGGTATTCAAAGGCGGTGGTGTCGAAGCCGGCGCCCTCCCGTACAACATCGCCGCACCGGCGGCCCTCCCGATCATCATTGTGATATTGATACAGGCATTGCTCGAGTTGCTCGAGTTGCTGGCATTGGCCATCGCCTGGACGATTGTTATTCTCGCCAGCCTCCTAGATTTGATAGTCGCGGTAGCGACGCTCGCCGTCGTGATCATCGCGATCCTCGCGGCCATCTTGACCCCTCCGTTCCTCATAATCGCCACGCCACTCGTGCTGGCCGGCTCCGTGTTTGGGGTGTCGACTGCGTTGTCGATTACGTTGCCGACCGCGTTGCCGATCGGCATTGGCGGGTACCTTGCGGACCGGTCGAGCGAGCAGGAGCCTGCGGGCCCTGGGGCGTCGCCGTTGGGTCAGTCGGCTGCGGTGGCGCCGGACGGCCGGTCGGTATTGGTGGCGGTTGCTGATCGGGGTGCCGGCGCGCTGGGCTTTGCTGGGACCGCCGATAACGAGTGGGTTGGGCGGCCCGCGGGGTTGACCGTGTGCGGTGGGGGTGAGTTCGACGGTAGTCCCCGGGCACCGATGGTGCCGGCGACATATGCCGCAGTTGGTCGCGTCGCCGTCGGCGTTTGCCCCTAAGGCTCGCCCGCTACCCGCGCTCGCTCACCGGCTACCGACGACTGCGCCGTTCGCTCGCCCGCTACCCGCGCTCGCTCACCGGCTACCGACGACTGCGCCGTTCGCTCGCCCGCTACCCGCGCTCGCTCACCGGCGCGGTTTCCAGACGACCAGGGCGGTGCTCTTTGGCACCACCGCGACCTCACGGCGCTGGTTGGCCCGCAACACCGCCAACTCCTCCGCCATCTCCCGAACCCTGGACTGCAGGGCCTCAACCTGATTGGTCAGCTCGATAATGCGTTTGATGCCGGCCAGGTTGACCCCCTCGTCCTGCGAGAGGTGCTGCACCTGACGCAGCAACTCGACGTCATGCTGGGAATACCGGCGCCCCCCACCGGAGGTGCGCTGCGGGCTGACCAGTCCGAGCCGATCGTAGGTACGCAGGGTCTGTGCGTGCATGCCGGACAGCTCGGCGGCTACCGAGATCAAAAACGTCCGAGCTTCCTCTTTCCTTGAGTGCTTAGCCATCAGCGACTACCTGCCCATCCGGCCCGTGGATTGAATCCACTGGACCGCTCCGCCGCCGCATAGGCCTCTAGCGCTTCCTGGGCGGCGCCTTCCAAATTCGGCGGGACGGCCACCTTCACGGTGACGAGTAGGTCGCCACTACCGCCGCTGCGCTTGGGCACGCCGCGTCCGCGCACCCGCAGAATGCGTCCGTCGGCGGTGCCTTTAGGCACCCGGACCCCGACGGTGCCGTCCAGCGTAGGCACCGAGAGCGTGGAGCCCAACGCCAGTTCGGTGAAGCTGACCGGAACCGTCACGGTGAGATCGTCGCCGTCGCGGCCAAAGATCTTGTCGGGCCGCACATGCACCGTCACGTACAGATCCCCGGACGGGGCGCCGCGCAACCCGGCCTCACCCTGACCGGCCAGCCGGATCCGCTGCCCGTCCTCGACACCGGGCGGGATCCGCACATTGATGGTGCGGGTGCGGGTGGTCACGCCGGTGCCTTTGCACTCCTCGCACGGATGCTCGATGATCGAGCCGCTACCCCGGCAGTCGGTGCAGGGTTCGGAGAAGCCGAACGCACCCTGGTTGCGGTTGACCACACCTGAGCCGTTGCAGCTAGCACACACCTTCGGGCTGGTGCCTGGCCGGGCGCCGCTGCCATGGCAGTTGGTGCACGGTGCCGGGCTGGTCAGCCGCAGCGGCATCGCCACGCCCTTGGCGGCCTCCACGAAATCCAGCTCGGTCTCGGTCTCCAGGTCGTTGCCGCGTCGCGGCCGGCTGGGACGGGCGCTGCCACCGCGGCCGAACAAGCCACCGAACAAGTCACCGATGGTGGTGCCGCCGGTTCGGCTGGCGGCGTCGAACAAATCGTTGAGGTTGAACTCGGCGCCGTCTCCACCGACCCCGAAGCCGCCGAAGTTGCCCCCAAAGCCGCCACTGTCGAATCGACGGCCACCGAAGCCGCCGCCGGCGAACAGGCGGCGGGTTTCGTCGTACTCCTTGCGCTTGGCCGGATCCGACAGCACATTGTGCGCCTCCGAGACCGCCTTGAAGCGTTCGCCGGCGGCCGCGTTGCCGGGGTTCGCATCCGGATGCAGGTCGCGCGCCAATTTGCGATAGGCGCGTTTGATCTCTTCGGGACTGGCATCGGAGGAGACGCCCAGCTCCTTGTAGAAGTCCTTTTCGACCCACTCACGTTGGGCCATATCGCGTCACCCCCTCTCACCTTCCTCTTCTGTTGTTAGCTTCCCGATGGTTCTGATTCTGTGCCCTGTTCACCCGAGGTGTCCGCGTTATTGTCCGTGTCGGCCGGCTCGACTTCGGCCGGACCTCCGACCGCGCCAGCTTGATCAACCGGCTCCGGTTCGGCGGCGTCAGCCACCACCGTGTCGACGACGCCGACCAAGGCGTGCCGCAACACCTGCTCGCCCAGTTGGTAGCCCCGTCGCATGACCGTGCCGATCACCGGCTTGGACCCCTGCCCACCATCGCCCTCGTGTTGGACGGCTTCGTGCAGCACCGGATCGAAATCCTCGCCCTCGGCACCGAACGCCACCAGACCGAGCCCAACCAACGCGCTGTCGAGCTTGTCGGCGACCGACTTCAGTGGGCCCGACTCCAGATCCCCGTGCTTGCGCGCCCGCTCGAGATCGTCCAGGACGCCCAACAATTGGCTGACTACACCGGCCTTGGCCCGGTCGGCGGCCGCCTGCTGGTCGCGCAACGCCCGCTTACGGTAGTTGGCGAAGTCGGCTTGCACACGTTGCAGATCGGCGGTCAGCTCGGCGACTTTGTCTTGCGTGTCCGCCGCGCCGGCCGGGGCGGTCCCGCCCGGCGCATCGCCGGCCGGGACATGCCGCACTTCACCCGTCTCGGGATCGATCCGCCGTTTGTCGGTGACCGTCAGCTGTTCGTGTGGATTGCCTTCGGTCACTTGGACTCCCGGTCGTCGTCAACCACCTCCGCGTCCACCACGTCGTCGGATGAGCCGGGCTGGGCGCCACCGGGCTCGCCGCCGCCGGGCTGCGCAGCGCCGGCGGCCTCCGACGCGGCCTGGGCCGCTTCGTAGATCGCCTGTCCGAGCGCCTGCGACTCCTGGCCCAGCTTCTCCATCGCCGACTTGATGGCCGAGATGTCCGATCCGCCAAGTGCCGCCTTCGCCTCCGCCACCGCGGCGTCAACCTTGTTCAGCGTGTCCTCTGGGACCGCCGAGCTCCCTCCGGACTCTCTCGCTTCGCGTTGCTCTTTGACGAACTTCTCCGTCTGGTAGACCAGCGTCTCGGCCTGGTTGCGGACGTCGGCCTCCTCGCGACGCTGGCGGTCATCCTCGGCGTGCGCCTCGGCGTCTTTGATCATCCGGTCGATGTCTTCCTTGGACAGGCCCGAGCCTTCCTGGATTCGGATCGTGTTCTCCTTGCCGGTGCCCTTGTCCTTGGCGGTGACGTGCACGATGCCGTTGGCGTCGATGTCGAAGGTGACCTCGATCTGCGGTACACCCCGCGGCGCCGGCGGGATGCCGGTCAACTCGAAGGAACCGAGCAGCTTGTTGTGCGCCGCGATCTCGCGCTCACCCTGGTAGACCTGGATCTGCACCGACGGCTGGTTGTCGTCGGCGGTGGTGAACGTCTCCGACCGCTTGGTCGGAATGGTGGTGTTGCGCTCGATCAGCTTGGTCATCACGCCACCCTTGGTCTCGATACCGAGGCTCAGCGGCGTAACGTCAAGCAGCAGAACATCTTTGACCTCACCCTTGAGGACACCCGCCTGCAGCGCGGCGCCCACGGCCACAACCTCGTCCGGGTTGACGCCCTTGTTGGGCTCCTTGCCACCGGTGAGCTCCTTGACCAGGTCGGTCACCGCGGGCATCCGGGTCGAACCACCCACCAGCACCACGTGGTCGATGTCGGACACCGAGATACCGGCGTCGGCGATCACCGACTGGAACGGCTTGCGGGTGCGGTCCAGCAGGTCCTGGGTGATCTTCTGGAACTCCGCCCGGGTGAGCTGCTCGTCGAGGAACAGCGGGTTCTTGTCCGCGTCGACGGTGATGTAGGGCAGGTTGATCGAGGTGCTGCCCGACGAGGACAACTCGATCTTGGCCTTCTCGGCCGCTTCCCGCAGCCGCTGCATCGCCATCTTGTCCTTGGTCAGGTCGATACCGCTGGAGGCCTTGAACTTGTCAACCAACCACTGCACGACGCGCTCGTCCCAGTCGTCACCGCCGAGGTGGTTGTCACCGCTGGTGGCACGAACCTCGACCACGCCCTCGCCGATTTCCAGCAGAGAGACGTCGAAGGTGCCGCCGCCCAGGTCGAAGACCAGGATGGTCTGCTCCTTCTCGCCCTTGTCCAGGCCGTAGGCCAGCGCGGCCGCGGTCGGCTCGTTGACGATGCGCAGCACATTGAGTCCGGCGATCTGGCCGGCATCCTTGGTGGCCTGACGCTGGGCGTCGTTGAAGTAGGCGGGCGTGGTGATCACCGCGTCGGTGATGTCCTCACCGAGGTACGCCTCGGCATCGCGCTTGAGCTTCATCAGAATTCGGGCACTGATCTCCGGCGCGGTGTACTTCTTGCCGTCGATCTCGATGGACCAATCCGAGCCCATGTGTCGTTTGACCGAACGCACGGTGCGATCGACGTTGGTCACCGCCTGGTTCTTGGCGGGCTGCCCGACCAGCACCTCACCATTGCGCGCAAACGCGACGATTGACGGTGTGGTCCTGGAGCCCTCGGAATTGGCGACGACGACTGGGTCGCCACCCTCTAGAACCGAGACGACGGAGTTGGTGGTCCCGAGGTCGATCCCGACCGCACGAGCCATGGTGAATCCTCCTGAGTATGTAGAGCGTCTTTCCTGCACTATGCTGAGTGAACCCCGCTCAAGCCTGCCCCTGACGGCGGTGCGCTGTCAATCCGAGACTGAGCCCGGTCCACTCAACTTGTCGACCATGGTAACGGCGGTCGCCCGGTCCTTGTTCCCGGGGTCGGGCCCGCGACCATGCGGCGGGACTGCGGAGCCCGCAAATGTTCCCGATTGGTTACAGGACCGACCCGCCGTATCCGGGTGGGATAGCCTGACAGCCAGTCCGTTGAGTGTGCCCCAAGTCACTTCGGCCCAAGAAGCCGCCACGCCAGGGAGTTCGATGCCACCGCTAGACATCACCGACGAGCGGCTCACGCTCGAAGACACGGGCTACCACAAAGCCCTGCATAACCGGCAGCTGCAGATGATCGCGCTCGGCGGTGCCATCGGGACCGGCCTTTTCCTCGGCGCCGGCGGCAGGCTTGCGTCGGCGGGGCCCG
Source organism: Mycobacterium decipiens (assembly GCF_963853665.1). Lineage (NCBI taxonomy): Bacteria > Bacillati > Actinomycetota > Actinomycetes > Mycobacteriales > Mycobacteriaceae > Mycobacterium > Mycobacterium decipiens. The sequence continues at coordinate 540,058 of NZ_OY970459.1, read as the reverse complement.
GATTGTTCCTGGTCTATGGGATCTGCGGCGTCTTCGTCTTCCTGATTCTGCGCGCACTCGGCGAACTGGTGCTGCACCGCCCATCCTCGGGGTCGTTCGTGTCCTACGCCCGCGAGTTCTACGGGGAAAAGGTGGCCTTCGTCGCCGGCTGGATGTACTTCCTGAACTGGGCGATGACGGGGATCGTGGATACCACCGCAATCGCCCACTATTGCCACTACTGGACGGCGTTCCATGGCATCCCCCAGTGGACGCTGGCGTTGACCGCGCTGCTGCTCGTGTTGTCGATGAACCTGATCTCGGTCAAGCTCTTCGGCGAGTTGGAGTTCTGGGCTTCATTGATCAAGGTGCTCGCCCTGGTGACGTTCTTGATCGTCGGTACGGTCTTCCTCGCCGGTCGATTCAAGGTCGACGGTCAGACGACCGGGGTCTCGCTCTGGAGTAGCCATGGCGGGCTCATGCCGACCGGCCTACTACCCCTGGTGCTCGTCACGTCAGGAGTGGTATTCGCCTACGCCGCAATCGAATTGGTGGGCATCGCGGCCGGGGAAACGGCCGAACCGGAGAAGATCATGCCGCGCGCGATCAACTCAGTGGTGTTCCGCATCGCGTTCTTCTATATAGGGTCGACTGTCCTGCTGGCCCTGCTGTTGCCCTACACCGCCTACAAGGATCATGTGAGCCCGTTCGTGACCTTCTTTTCCAAGATCGGTCTCAACGGGGCCGGCAGCGTGATGAACCTCGTGGTGCTCACCGCCGCGCTGTCGAGCCTGAACGCCGGACTGTACTCGACCGGACGGATCCTGCGATCGATGGCGATCAACGGCAGCGGCCCGAAGTTCACCGCACCGATGTCCAAGAACGGCGTGCCCTACGGCGGCATCCTGCTCACCGCCGGAATCGGCCTGTTCGGCATCATTCTCAACGCCATCAGGCCGAGCCAAGCCTTCGAAATCGTGCTCCACATCGCCGCGACGGGCGTCATCGCGGCCTGGGCGGCGATCGTAGCTTGCCAGCTGCGGCTGCACCGGATGGCGAACGCCGGGCAGCTGGAGCGACCGAAGTTCCGGATGCCGCTGGCGCCGTTCAGTGGCTATCTCACGCTGGCTTTCCTGGCGGCCGTGCTCATCCTGATGTACTTCGACGAAAAATTCGGGCCCTGGATGATCGCCGCGACGGTGATCGGTGTCCCGGCCCTTATCGGTGGCTGGTATTTGGTGCGTGGTCGCGTGAGCACCGCCGCGCATCACGCCATTGACCACGCCAGGAATGTCGCGACCGTCCGGTCCGCGGATCCGACGGATTGACGTCGAGCTCCGACCCGCGCCATCCCGTCGTCAACCCACCTCGTCGAAATCGCGACCGCTAGCCAGGTCGCCGCACTGGACAGCCTCGACGTCGGGCGCGCCGCGTAGGTATGCGGCCGCGCCCCGATCCCCGGAGATGCCGGCCAGTACGTCGGGCCAGTGTTTGCGCGCGATGACTACCGGATGGCCAGGCCGGTCCCCGAAATACGCCCGCGCCAAACCGCTGCGGGATGCCAAGGCACGGCCGAGGACTCGAGCCACCACCTTGCCGTCGACATCGGGCGTATCGATGACATGCAGGACGGCGTAATCCGCGTGCCTGTGGTCGGCCTCGGTCAGACCCGCGCGCACCGACGCGCTCACGCCGTGGCGCCAATCCGGCGCGGCAATGGCGGTGACACCGGCCGGTGCCGGTACCTCGGCGGCGCCCAGCACCAGAACGACGTGGGTGCAGCCGCCGTCGCGCAGCGCGCCGACCGCGGTGTCCAGCCAGCCGTCAACCAGCACTTTCGGCTTGCCATAGCGCCGGCCCGCGCCCGCTGCCAGCAGTACCCCGACGACTATCGACGGCGATAATGCCACTCTCCTATGATGACATCAAGCTTCTCATTGGGCGACAATCGGATGGAGCACGATGACTCAGGACGGGCAAGGGGCCCCCACCATCCCGGCGCCCCGGTACGCCGGCGCCCGCCTGCCACGGGTGGAGGACAGCCGGCTGCTCACCGGCCACGGCAGCTTTGTCGACGACATCTCGCGGCCCGGCATGCTGCACGCCTGCTTCGTCCGAAGCCCGTTCGCCCGCGCCCGGATCAACGGCATCGACGCCTCGGCGGCGCTGGCGCTGCCCGGCGTACACGCGGTGTTCACCGCCGCCGACCTCAACCGAGACGTCAAGGAGTCCTGGCACGCGGTAGCCGGCAAGGACGTCCCGGACACCCCCCGGCCGCCGCTGGCCGAAGCGGAGGCCAAGTTCGTCGGGGACCCGGTCGCGCTGGTCGTCGCCCAGAACCGGTATGTCGCCGAGGACGCGATCGAAATGGTCGACGTCGACTACGAGCCGCTGCCGTCGATCACCGATTTCACCCAAGCGCAGTCCTCGGATGTGCTCGTGCACGACGGCTACCCAAATAACGTTGCGGGCGGGATGGCCGGCGCACCGCCGGACGAAGAGATCTTCGCAACGTCGCCGTTGGTGGTCAAAGAGAACATCTATCAGCAGATCTATGCACCCGCGCCGATCGAGACCCGGGGCCTGGTGGTCGAGTGGGCCGCGGCTTCCGAAGAACTCACCCTGTGGGCGTCCACGCAGACGCCGCACGAACTGCGCGCATTCTGTGCGCGCCTGTTAGGCATTGCAGCGCAACGGGTTCGGGTCATCATGCGCGACACCGGAGGGGGCTTTGGCCAGAAGGTTGTCCCGATGCGCGAAGACATGTGCATCATGCTGGCCGCCCGCAAGGTGCCCGCGGCGCTGAAATGGATCGAGGACCGGCGCGAGAACCTGATGTCGGCCGGCCAGGCCCGGCATGTCAATGGAATGGCGAGACTGGCTTTTGATGACGGCGGCAACTTCCAGGCGGTGGATATCGACTTCACTCAGGACGTCGGGGCGTATCCGACCCCGTATCCGGTGTTGACCACGGCGGCCATCGGCATGTTCTTTCCCGGGCCATACCGCGTGCCCAAGGCCAGCTTCAGCTACCAGACCGTCTTCTCCAACACCAGCGGACTTGCCGCCTACCGAGGTCCGTGGCAATACGAAACGCTGGCGCGTGAAATCCTGCTCGACATCGCGGCGCGCAAGATGCACCTCGACCCCGTCGAGCTGCGCCGGCGCAACCTGCTGCGCCGCGAGGAGATGCCGTACTCCAACCCCAACGGCATGCCCTACGACCATGTGGCCCCGATCGAGACGTTCGAGCAGGCCGTGAAAATCCTTGACCACGAAGGGTTTCGCAAAGAGCAGCGGGAAGCCCTCGCAAATGGGCGCTACCTCGGCCTCGGCTTCTCGGCGTACATCGAGCCGACCGGTGCGGCGACCGGCCACCTGGGTACCGAAGGTGCCACCGTCCGGATGGAGCCTACGGGCAAGGTCAACGTCTACGTGAACGGCGGCTCAAGTGGAAACAGCTTGGAAACCACCGTCGTTCAGCTGACCGCCGATGCGTTGGGCGCCGACATCGACGACGTAGCCACCATCCAGGGCGACACCGCGATCACACCGTATGGAGCGGGGACGCAGGGTAGTCGCAGTGGTCCGATGACCGCCGGTGCCGTCAACGAAGCGGGGACCATGCTGCGCGCAAAGATCGTGGCGCTTGCCGCACACCACCTCAAGGTGCCCGAAGCCGAAGTGGAACTTGCGCATTCAACTGCAATCGCGCGGGGCGACCCGTCACACCGAGTGAGTTTCGGCGAGCTGGCCTACCTGGCCTACTACCAGCCCGAGCAACTGCCGCTGGAATGGTCGCCGGCGCTGGAAGCGACCGCCCGCTACGTCGCCAAGGCACCCATTCTGTGGGCCAACGCCACCCACGCCTGCACCTGCGAGGTGGATCCGCAGACGGGAAAGGTCACGTTGCTGCGCTACATCGTCAGCGAGGACGTCGGCCCGATGATCAACCCGGCGGTCGTGGAGGGCCAGATCGCCGGCGGAACGGTCCAGGGCATCGGTGGCGCCTTGCTCGAGAACCTCGTCTACGACGACGACGGCAACCCGCTGGCCACCACGTTCGTCGACTATCTGCTGCCGACGGCCACCGAGGTGCCACCCCTCGAGTACGGCCACGTCGAGATACCCGGTCCCGGACCCGGCGGCTACAAGGGTGTCGGCGAAGGCGGGGCGATCGGCTCGGCGCCGGCGGTGATCAACGCGATCAACGACGCGTTGGCGCCGCTGGGTGTGACGATCACCCGGCTGCCGGCCAGCCCGGCGTCGATCGTCGCGATGCTGGTAGGGCCGGCAGGTGCAGACCAGTGAAACCGGCGGTCTTCGACTACCACCGCGCCAGCACCGTCGAGGAGGCGGTGAGCCTGCTGGCCGACCTAGGTGAGGAGGCCAAGATCCTGGCCGGCGGGCAGAGTCTGGTACCGATGCTGTCGATGCGGCTGGCGTTCTTCGACCATCTCATCGACATTTCCCGGCTGAGCGAGCTGCAGGGCATCGAGCGCCGGGGCGACGAGCTGTGGATCGGCGCCGGAACCACCGACGCCAGGGTAGGTTCCGATCCGCAAGTCCGCCAAGCGGTTCCGCTGCTAACCCGGGTGACGCCGTATATCGGGCACTTCCAGATCCGCAACCGAGGCACCCTCGGCGGATCGATCGCACACGCCGACGCCGCGGGTGAGTACCCGGCGGTGGCCCTGGCACTGGATGCGATGATGGAAGTGCGATCATCGCGGGGACAGCGCACAATCGCGGCAGCGGACTTCTTCGCCGGCTTGTGGGAAACCACCATGGCGTCAGACGAGTTGCTCACCGGAGTTCGATTTCCCATGTGGGACTGCAGATCCGGCTTCGCTGTCCACGAGTTTTCGCGCCGTCATGGCGATTTCGCGATCGCTGGCTCGGTAGTCGCAATTCAGCTGGACGACCATGAGGACCAGGCCCGGGTATCCCGCTGCGCGATAGGGCTGCTGGGCCTGGGCTCCACACCTCGGCGGGCAACGGCGGCGGAGACCGCGGTCGTCGGCATGCCGGTCAGCGAGTTAGCGGCAGCCGAGGTCGGCGAAACCGCGATGACCGGACTCGATGACATACCGGAAGACGTGCAAGGGTCCGCTTCCTACCGCGCCCGGGTGGGGGCGGCGATGACGGCGCGCGCCTGGGCCCAAGCCGTCGAGGATGCGACCACGGAGGCAATCGATGCATGAACGACCAGTCCGCTTGTCGGTCAACGGAACTCCCGTCGAAGCCAGCGTCGAACCGCGCATGACGCTGGCCGACTTTCTGCGGGAGAGGTGCGGGCTCACCGGAACCCATCTGGGCTGCGAACATGGGGCATGTGGCGCCTGCACGGTGCTGGTGGATGGCGACGCCGCGCGGTCGTGCCTGCTGTTCGCGGTGCAAGCGGACGGCGTGGAGGTGACGACGGTCGAGGGTGTCGCCTCGACCGACGGTGAGCTGTCGGCCGTTCAGTCGGCGCTGCGAGAGTGTCATGGCCTCCAATGCGGCTTCTGTACGCCGGGTTTCGTCATGTCCATCACCGCGCTGTTGCGTGACAATCCGGATCCGTCCGACGAGCAAATACGCGAAGGCCTGTCCGGGAACTTCTGCCGATGCACGGGCTACCAGGGCATCGTCGCGGCTGCCGCACGGGCCGCGGAGCTGCTGCGCGACACCGGGGTAACACATTGCCATCGGGGCCGTTCCAAAAGCGCGTCACTGCGGTAACCCGCGTGACCTCACGCGTAACCTACTCTTGATATCTCAGATTGGGGAGTAGCGCGTGCGGTTATCGCTCCATGCACCGGGGAGTCTGGCGGCCCTGCTGGCGGCCACTGCGCTGGTTGCCGGCTGCACCACCACGATCGCCGGCCGGCCGGTCGCATCCCCGGGGTCGGGACCTACCGAGCCGACCTTCCCGACGCCCAGGCCCAGTACCTCGCCGCGGACCACCGCCCCGACGCAACCGACGGCGCCGGCCAGCCCGACCGCGCCGGCCGGCGCCGTACCGCTGCCGCCCGACCAGAACGGTTACGTCTTCATCGAAACCAAGTCCGGAATGACGCGTTGCCAGATCAATCAGGACAGCGTTGGCTGCGAGGCACCGTTCACCAACTCCCCCATGCAAGATGGCGAGCACTCCAATGGTGTCCGCATCACCGCCGCCGGCTCCGTGCAGTGGGTGTTGGGCAATCTCGGCGCCATCCCCACCGTCACCATCGATTACCGGACCTATGCAGCGCAGGGCTGGACCATCGACGCCACCGTCGATGGCACCCGGTTCACCAACGACCAAACCGGCCACGGCATGTTCGTCAGCATCGACAAGGTCAACACGTTCTGAGCTGGTCGGCTGGACGGCCTCAGTACCATCGGTGCCGTGGCACGCTATGGCCCGCCGGATGAGTTCAACGAACAACCGCCCCAGCACGCCGGCTTCGGCATGGGCGAGTACCCGCCGTCGGGTCCGCCTCCGCAGCCCGCTGCGCCTTACCAGTTCGGCCCTTACGACCCGCTCGACCCGAAAACCGAACCCAAGCCCTGGTACCGCAAACCCGTGACACTCATCGGCTGGGCACTGCTGGTGGCGATCCTGATTGCGCTGATCGGCTACGGCATCGTCCAGCTGATCGGCGGTGACCGGGACACCAGCCCCACCCCGGCCACCACGACGTCCCCCACCACGACCAGCACAGCGCCGCCGACCACCACCACAACCACCACGGCGCCGCCGACCACCACAACCACCACCACGGCGCCGCCGACGACCGCTCCCGGCGTCCAGCCGCCGCGTCAGCAGCCCCCAGAACCGCCGCCGAGGCTCCCACGTTGGCCAACTGAGCTACCGACGCTGCCGCCGCTACCCACGGTGATCACCATCCCGGAAGTGCCAACAGTGATTACGCTCCCGCCTATCCCCTGATGGCCGATCGGGTGGCGGTAGTCGCTACGATCAGCGGCCGTGGCGAATTACGACCCGCCGGACTACTACGGCCATGAGCCAGCGCCCGGCCCCGGATGGCGCAAGCCGCTCGCGTTGGTCGGCTGGGGCGTACTGATCGCGATCCTGATCGCGGTGATCATCTACGGCATCATCCTGCTCGCCCACGGGCGCCCAACTCCGGGGTCGGTGACAACGACCACCACAACGACCCCGCCAACGACGACGACCACCACCCGGCCGACCACCACGACCACGACCACGACCACCACGACCACGACCACGACCACGACCACCACGACCACGACGACGCCGTCGACCACGACGACGACAACGACGACGCCGACCACCACTGACTCCCCGGCCCCTGGGGCGTTACCGACGCTGCCGTCGCAGATAACGCTGCCGTCGATACCCACCGTGATCAATCTGCCGCCGGGCCTCTGAGGGTGCGCGAAATGGGCGAGTCGCTCGGGTTGTCGATCGGGGTGGCCAACCTGGTCGCGGCCCGGGCGGGTAGCGCTCCGCTGCCCCGCACAGCGGTATTGACACTGTTCGACCACCGCGCAGCCGAAGTCGGGCTGCCCGAAGAGAACCCGAAGCTAACCGAATCCGGCCTGGTACTAAGAGGATTCGTCGAGCGGGTTGGCGATCGGGCTGCACTGGTCGCGGCCGACGGGACGAAATACCATGGCGAGGCGCTGACGGTCGAAGCGCTCGACGCGATGGCGCGCGTGGTCGGCTACGGGGCGCCGATAACTATCGCGGTGCCCGCGCATTGGTCGCAACGCCAGTTCGCGGCGCTGCGCGCGGCGTTGGTCACCCAACCCACCCTGGCACCCGGCGGCGTGCCCGCGACGTTGCTCTCCGACGCCACGGCCGCACTGGTCGCCCTGCGCGTCCAGCCCGGATTCCCGACGGACGGCGTCGTCGCGCTATGCGACTTCGGCGCCAGCGGCACCAGCGTCACGCTGGCCAACGCCGGATCGAACTTCGAGCCGATCGGCCCGACCGTCCGGTACCGCGACTTCTCCGGTGAAGAGATCGACCGGCTTATCCTCAACGAGATCCTCACGGCCGCTCCCGGCGTCGACACCACCGACGCTTCCGGCACCGCGACGCGAATGGGATCGGTGACCCGCCTGCTCGACGGATGCCGACAGGCCAAGGAGCAACTTTCGGCGGCGACGGTGGCCACCATTCCGGCGGCGTCGGCGGGCTCGGGGGCTGATGTCGCGCTGTCCCGAGCCGAGTTCGAGCGACTCGTCTCGGGACCCCTGGACCGATTCATCGCCACAGTTGAAGAAACATTGCAGCGCAACGGGATTCCGCGCACCAGCCTGGGCGCGATCGCGACCGCCGGCGGTGGCGCCAGCATCCCGCTGATCACCGCTCGACTGTCCGAGCGCCTGCAGGTGCCGATCTTCACCACACCGCAACCCACATTCAGCGCCGCGATCGGCGCTGCGCTGCTCGGCCAGCAGCAATCGTCAGCAACCGCGCCGACCGGTGCGGGCCCCGCGCTCGAGACACCGACCAACATCGTCGGCGTCACCGGTACGGCGACCGAGATCTCCCCGACGGCGTGGGCCAATCAGGCCGCCAGCGCGGCCGCCAGCGAATCGGCGTCGGACAATGCCGGTTCGGACGCCAATTCGGCGACCTACCGTGCCTTGGCCTGGTCCCAGGACGCGGCCACCGGCAACGAACCGGTCCCCTACACCGGCCCGACCGACTATGCCTACCAGGATGCCCGGCATGACGCCGACGCCGATGCCGACCGGGAACCCAAGCATCTGCCGTGGTACAAACGCGCGGCCGTGGTCTTCAGCCTGGCCGCGGCGGGGGTGGCGATACTGGTCGCCGTCGTGTTGGGGCTGACGTTGCGCCCCAACAACAACAGGCCGGTCAACACCACGGCGCCGCAACCGGCCCCACCACCAACGTCGCAAACCGTTACCGTGACCGGGCCGGACGACCGTCCCACTGTGACGGTGCTCCCGCCACCGCCGGTCACCTCCACCACGGTGCCGCCGGTCACCACGACCACCACCCAACCCACCACCACCACAACCCGCCCGCCGACCACCACAACCACCACCCCACCGACCACAACTTCACCGGTCACAACCACCCCACCGACGACGACCACACCGGCGACGACGACAACAGCGGCGCCGGTCACGCCCACCACCGTGGCGCCCGGAGCCTGACGCACTAGCGGCGAGCGGAGAGCTCCGCCACCATCGCCTCGGCGCTGCGCACCGCCGCACGACATGCCCTGGCGGTGAACGGATCATTGAGCGGATGCTCGGCGCGGCGGCGCCAGCGTTGCGCCGCGGCGAACGCGGCGCGTGGGCCGTCATCAGAGTGCGCGGGATCCACACCCAGCCGAGCGGCGAGACTGGTGCCCGAGCCTCCGATGACGCGGCGCAGCGACGCGATTTCGTCGTCGCTCAATGTCGTTGCCCGCGAGGGCAAAAGACTTAGCACTCGAAGTTCCTCAAACGCGTGGGTGTCGGCAAGCAACGGGTCGATGTCGGCGATGACGTACGGGGTCGCCAGGACCGGATGGGTCTGCACGAACCGGCGCAGCGACACCAACGCGGTATGCGCCTTGAGCATGTCGGAGCGCTGGGCGAACTGCTGGTCTATCACATTGCGCAGCGCCACCAGCCCGCTGCGCTCCAGCAGTTCGGCGGCCAGCCCGGTCGAATCGGTCACGCCGGCCGCCAGCACGGCGATCGAGATCCGGATGCCGAACATGCCGAACCGCTCGAGCAATTGGGCGCGGGTGCCCGCGTCCACCGGTAACGAACTGTCCGGGCGCACAAACCGGTCCACGCTCAGCAGGGCCCGGTTGAGTTCGGTGCTGTCGGTGCCGGCCAGCTTGCGCAACGCGACGAACTCGGCCTGGCGCAGCGTGCGCGCGGTCAGCGCAAGAAGTCCGGATACCGGCACCACCGCCTGACAGATGCCCGTCTGATTCATTTCCCGGGTGAACCGCTTGGCCACGTCCTTGGCCGAGAGCATCGCGTCGATGCGGCCGGCGCCGATCTCGTCCGCGCGGGACGCCACCCCGATGATGCCCAGCGCTCCCGCCGACCCGCCCACCAGCCCGCCAATCTGTTTGAGCAGCGCGATATCAGCGGCGTTGAGGGTGCGCAACAGGAACACGACCGCATCCACCCGTGGCACCCCGTCGGCGGGTATCAACAGTCGCAACGTGCGCTCGGAGGCATCCCGTGCCAACGACGACGTTCCCGGTGTATCGATGATGGTGGCGGCGATGAGTTCCTCGGCGGGCCACTCGACATCCAGGTCGACCACCTCCGCGGGGTCGATCCTGCGCAAGTCGAAACTCAGCCCGCCCCGGCGGGTGATCGGCACGTTGGTGCGCCGCCCGCCGCGGTGATTGGCGGTGACCCGCGGCGTCGGACCGTGCCGGAACCAGGTCACGATCCGGGTGGCCTCGGTGGCATCGGTCGGCGCGATGTCGTCACCAACCAGGGCGTTGACCAGGGTGGATTTTCCGGCCTTGAGGGTGCCGGCCAGTGCGATGCGGAGCGGTTCGGCCAGGCGCGCACCGATGCGGTCCAGCTCGTAAAAGACGTCCGCGCGCTGACGGTAGGCCGGCTCCCCCCGGTAGGCCTGGATGGTTCCGTCCAGAATCGCGCGGACCCGGTCGCTGGTGCTCACGCTCGTCCCAGCGTCGCCCGTGGTGTCGCGCTTGGCGTCAACTTGTCCAGGTTGTCGTTGACCTGGCTCAGGATGTCCAACTGGCGCTGAAGTTCCCGGATTCGGTTGTCCCGCTCGGCCTCCGCCACCTGCGCCGCCGCGACGGTCGACTGCAGTGACTCGTTGAGCGACCGGGTGATCTCCTCGGCGATCTCGCGGTAGTGGTCCCGCAGCGCGCGCTGGATCAACTTGAGCCGGTCCCGTGATTCCTTGCCGACGACGAACGAAACGTCGTCGACAAAGCGCCGCACGTTGGTCTTGGCCTCGCCGCGCACCCGCATCAACCGGATCTGCTTGTCCTCCTTATATGCCATGCGGCCAAGGATCAGCCCGGCACCCACCGACAACGGGTTGAACAGGCCCAACCCGACTACCGACGACAACATGCCGATCATGACTACCCCGCCGTAGGAACCCCGCATGCCGATGATCATCTTCTGCCCCCTGCGCAGCGGCTTCGATTCCATCCGGGCCAGCGACTTGAGCCGGTCGAAGCCGGCGCCCATGACGCGTGCGCTCAGCTCGGGAGACATGACCGAGTCCAACCCCGCATCGGCGAAGGAGCGGGCGACGTCGTCGGCCAGCGCTTCGGCACGCTGATACGCCCACACGAAGTTGTCGCCGACGGCGGTGGCGATCGCATTCTCCACATCGTTGCCGATCTCGGCCCAATGCTGAGTCGGGTCACCGGAGTCGATCTGCCGCTCGGCGTCTTCGGTGACGGCTCGGAAGCGGGCGCGTAGGTCGTGATCCACGTCAGCACTCAGGTCGTTAAACCCGTCGTTGAGCACCTGCTGCCACAGCGCGGTCTGTTGCACCGCATCCTGGGCTTCCTGTTTGCGCCGCCGCAGCTCTTCGGCGAGTCGGTCCCGCAGTTCCGGGTCGTTGACCACCGATAGTTCCGAACCCAGGGAGACCGCCAATTGCTGAGTTGCCGAACGTATTTCGTTGAGCACTCCGGCACGCACCCGGTCCGTCGCGCGGGAAAGCACCTGCTCGCTGAGAAACTTGACGATCGCCGGAAAGTTGGACTCTTCGTTGAGTTCTTTGTCGTTGAGCGCGACCGCGTGGCTGCGTAGCAGCGACGAGACCCCGATGATCGGCATCGGCACCCGGGCCCGCTGCAGGTGCGCGGCATTGGCGTTGACGATCTCCCGCCAGCGCGGATATAGGTCCGTTTTGGTGGCCACAACCACGCCCACCGGACAGATCTGGTACGCCTGCCGCACGAACCACAGCTCGGGCTCGGTGAACTCCTGGCTGGTGTCGCTGACCATCAGAACGGCGTCGGCATCGGGTAGCAGTCCCAGCGTTGCCGACAGGTGGGGCTGCCCATGGCCGCCCACACCCGGGGTATCGACGAACGCCAGTCCGCCCTGCAGCAGCGGGCTGGGCGCGCCGACCTCGACCCTGCGCACTTCGCGGCCGCCGGCCTGCGGGGCCCGGCGCAGGTCGGTGTTGAGGTCGTCGACCGGGATGTCAACGGCCGTGATTTCGCCGTTGGACCCCGCGGCCAGCACGATCCGAGCCGACGGCCGCGCGCTGTAGCTCACGACGGTGACCAGCACCGTGGCTTCGTCGTCCCCCACTCGTGCGACCGGCAAGTTGAGCAGCGAGTTGAGCAGTTGACTCTTGCCCTGTTTGAGCTGTCCGGCGATCACCACACGGATCTGGGGGTCGGTGATCCGCTCACGGGCCCGAGTCAACCGCCCCACCAGATCACTGCGTTCGTTGCGTTCGGCGATCGCGAGGGTGTGACCGATCAATTCGACGATCACGTTGACCCGACGTGGGTCATCGGGCTGGGTCACCGTGCTGCCCCACTTTCTCGCTCGCTTGCGCTGAGATCACGGTAAGCGCACAAACCGGCGGGGACCATGAACGTCCCCGCCGGTTCGTGAAGATGGCCCGCGAAAATCAGAACCCGTATGCCCCGAACGGGCCGTACGACGGCGGTTCGATGGGGGCCGGCGGCGTGTGCACCATCGGCGGCTCGAACAGCGTCGGCTGGGGCACCTGCTGCGGCGGCTCGACCGGTGCTGGCTGCGGTGGCGCAGCCACCGGCACGGGCTCGGCCGGAGGCGTGACCGGATGGGCCGGCGCCGGGACTTGCGGTGCCGGCGCATCGATCACCGATGAGTTCAGGCCGCCATGGCCGCCGATGCCGCCCGAAGTCTGGATGACCGGGCCGCCGGACGGAGACGTCACCTCGCCGCCGGCCCCGGCACCACCGCCACCCTGGATCACAGGGCCATTGGGCAAGACCGGCCCACTGGGCAGGACCGGTCCACTGGGCAGGACCAGGCCATGCTCGACGGGAGTGACACCGCCGTTGACCGTGCCGGCGCCGCCCAGCGCGGCACCCTCGCGGCCCAGGATGTCCCCGTGCGCCCCGCCGCCTGCCGATGCGCCGCCAGCCCCGGCCGCGGTTGCGCCACCGGCCACACCGGCGGCCGCCTCGGTGTTGGCCGCCACGCCAACCCCGCCGAGGGCCGCCGGCTGAGGAGCCGGGTGGCCGACCGCTCCGAAGCCCAGCCCGGCGCCGCCAGCGGCACCGGCCTGGCCACCCACACCGACACCCGCCAATGGGCCCGACACGTGCGGAGTAGCAGCACCGTTCAACGCGGCGCCTTCACTGACGATCAAACCCGCCTGGCCGCTTGCGCTTGAGCCCAATGCTGCGTTACCTGCTACGTTGCCGCCGACACCGGTCAGGCCGCTGACATTGCCGACACCGGCGAGCCCACCACCGGCTGAGACACCGGCCTGACCGGCGAGAGCTGTCTGGCCGCCAATGCCGAGCCCCGCTTGGCTAGCCATACCCGCCGAACCACCGGCGGCGAGCCCAGCCTGGCCAGCGATGCCCGCCTGCCCGGCGAGCCCAGCACCAGCCTGGCCGCCAACGCCAACGCCAGCACCAGCACCAGCACCAACGGCACCTTGACCGCCAACTCCGATCTGGCTATTGCCGACTAGGCGGCCGCCGACTCCGGCACTGCCACCGATTGCCCCGACGGTACTTCCGCCGATCACACCGCCGGTCTGGCCACCCAGACCAAGGCCAGCTCCGCCGCCAAGTCCGCCGCCGACACCAAGACCTAAGCCGGCGCCTACCTGACCGCCGATTGCGGCCTGGCCACCAATACCGAATCCCACACCAACCTGAGCACCGACCTCGGCCTCAATGGCGGCACTAAAGCCCAGACCGACCTGAGCACCGATCCCAAGACCCAATCCAGCGCCAACCTGAGCACCGATCCCAGCCTCAAAACCAGCGCCAACGCCCAGACCAGCCTGAGCGCCCAACCCGACCTGACCGCCGAAACCACCGGTTGGCGCGGCGAAAGCCAGGCCGGCACCGACATCGGTCGCGACGACGCTTGCCACCCCCGCGCCCGCGTCACCGGCGAAACCGACGTTGGCGGCGTCCTGGGCAACAACGGTGGACACCACGCCCGGTTCAGCAGCCTGCGCAAAGCCATGCCGAGCGGCGACGGCCTGCTGCAATCCACCAATCGGGTCGCCGACACCAAGATTCAGACCCGGCACCACACTGGCCGCCACCGACGAGATTTGGTGCGGTGCGATGTCGATCAGCCCGGCACTGGTCATGGCCTGTCCGGGAGCCGCCAGGAACGACCGCGCCGCGTCTTCATTGCGGAACAGGCTCAGGATGTAGTCGATAAGCGAGGTCATCTTCATTTCCCTTCAATCGAAGAAAGCTGTTCGCCGAACGGACCGGCGCTGTGCCATCAACGCTATGGATTCCGACCCACCCCGAAATCGGGGTCTGATCCGCAAGCCAGCAAAGTACCTATCGGGATCGAGGGGGCCGCACCATTAGGGGATTAGGGGGAAATTGGGGCACCCTAATGCCGGGCGGGAATCACCCGTGGATGTCGTAGTCGGGGCGATCGGGCTGGACGGTCTGCGGATGAACCACCTGGTGGTCCCATACGCCCGGATGATCCGCCGGCAATCCGCCCTGATCGAAGGTCGGGTCAAGCCCCTCCACACCCCTGAGCAGCACCGACGGCTCATGCGGATCGGTTCGGAAGAGACGCGGATCGGTGGGCGTATCGCCGGGTCCGGTCGGCGCCGGCTGGTTGATCACGCTGCCTACCGCACCGTGCTGGTGCCCGACACCCGCGGGGGGGTGCGGTGCGAACGCATCGAGCGCAGCCGCCGCCGCACCGCTTGTCCAAACGTTGCCATGGTCGGCGACCTGCGCCCCGGCGGCACCGCCGACCGGACTAGACATCGACAGCGAGTCCGACACCACCGGAATCAGATTGTTTACATCGGCGCTGGTCACATCGGTAAGGTGGGCATCGGCGATCGACTGCGCGGGGTTCGCGGCGTAGCGTGCGGCAGCCTCAGGGTCGCGCACCAGCGAGATGACAAAGTCGAGCAATGAGTTTGCCACCACCCGCCTCCTTGCCACACCCCCGTTAGCCCCGCGTTAGCACGATGCTATCGGTCGCCGCCACGTCCGCGTTCGGTGCGAAACCCGCCCGCGCCGCGGCGCCCTTAGGGGGTCGCCGCATTAGGGGAAATGTGGGGCTATGGGGGCGGGAACGGCTATGGTAGGGAAACCGCCGCCGACCATTAGCGCAGGGGATGCGACATGAGCGACTCACTGGTCACGCCGACCGCGGCCAGGCATACGAAGCATCCGTGACCGAGTCCCCCACCGAGGTCCCGCCGGCGGCGCGCCGCGCTATCGGGGACCTCGCGAACGCCGCGACGATACCGGTCAAGGTCCTGATCACCGGGGGTATCGGATCGGGCAAGACCACCGTCCTCGCCGCAGCCCGCGACACGCTGCGCCGCTCGGGACTCACCGTGATGACGCGCCCGCCACGAGACGACGATCCGCCCGAGGCAGCGCTCGTCATCGACAATGCCCAGTTGCTCACCGACACCGAATTGCTCCAGCTCACCGAGCGGGTGGCCGACCCGCGCACGACGGTGGTGGCGGCCGCGGAAGCCCACGAGCAACACCGGGCGCTACGGGCCCTGACGATGGCCATCGAACGGGACCGGCCACGAATATCGCTGGGTCCGCTTCCGGTCGCCGAGCAGCTACGGGATTGCACCGCGGGACTGCCGTTTCTGGTTCATGCGGTTTCCGCCGGTGCGCAGGCCCCGGCGCAGGCGGCGATGTTCGCCCTCATCGAGCGGCTGCGACGACTCGACGAACCCACCCTGGACACCCTGCTCATGATGTCGCTGACCCAGGCGTTAGGGGCCACCGATGTAGCGGCGGCACTTGAAATTTCGGCAACGGACGCCCGCAGGCTGGTCGATCGTGCGCGCGCCAGCGGACTCATCGAGCCGTCCCACACCCCGGCGTTTCTGCAGTCGGTGCATGATGCGGTCACCCAGATCGTCGGCAATGCGCATCACCACGAGGTCGAGACCTCACTCTTGCGTTCACAACTCGACCTCTCGACGGTGTCGCCGGAACTAGCGCTGCGGCTGGCCGAACACGGGCTACGCGACGAACGGCTGGCGGGCATCCTCACCCGGTACGCCGCGGACACGAGCGGGGCTTCCGACCGCGCCGCACGCCTGTACCGCGCGGCCGTCCACGCCGGCGCCAAAGGATTGGCGTTCCGCCTGGCCGACGCGCTCGCCCGCGCCGGCGATTGTCCGGCCGCCGCAACACTGGCCGACGATCTGCTTAGCTCCCCCGATTCCGCCGAACGCGCCGCGGCGGTGCGGATCGCGGCCAGCGTCGCGACCCACGACGGCAACACGGGTCAGGCAGCCGAATTGTTCGGTTGGCTGGGCCCGCACCCGGACGCGATGGTGGGCTCGGCCGCCGCCATGGTGTTCGCCGCCAACGGCGACCTGGCGACGGCACGCGTCGCCCTGCGGCTCAAGGATGCCGGCCCGCCGACGATGGCAGCACGAGCCGCACGGAGCCTCGCCGAGGGGCTGCTGCTGACCATGGATCAGCCGTACCCGGTCGCGATGGCGAAACTCGGCCAAGCCATCGCGACCGAACAATCGATCGTCGAAGTCATGCCGGATAGCCCGGCCGCGCTGGTTGCCTTGGCCGCGATACATGGCGGTGACCCGGTCCGCGCCCGCAGTGTGATCGGGCGCGCGGTGCGCGCCGGCGGCGACGCGCTGTTCCAGCGTCGCCACCTGCTGCTGTCCGGCTGGATCAAAATGCACGACGGCCAACTGCCATCGGCCAGCGCGGACGTCGCGGCGGCCGGCTCCGGTGCGGATCTGCACCGGCGTGACGCGTTGTGGGCCGCGGCACTGCAAACCGCGATCGCGCGTCGCACCGGCGACATCGGTGCACTGCAAAAGCATTGGTACGCGGCGATGGAAGTGCTCGCCGAGTACTCACTCGATCTGTTCGCGCTGCTGCCGCTGGGCGAACTGTGGATCGCGGCCGCCCGGGTGCGCCAGGTGGACCAGCTACAACACACCCTGGATCAGGCGCTCACCCTGCTGGATTCGCTGGGCAACCCCGCCCTGTGGTCAATCTCACTGCATTGGGCCGGGATACATGCCGGAATCCTTGCCAATTCGCCGGAATCGGTGGCACCGCACGGACAGGCCCTCGGCGCGGCCGCCGCCCATAGCACCCTTGCGCAGGCTCTGTCGGGTGCCGGTCGAACCTGGCTGCGGGTCCTTGCCGACCAGGTCGACGCCGACGAGGTCACCGCGGCGGCGCGGTCGCTGTCACAGCTCGGGCTGACATCGGACGCGACCCGACTGGCGGGTCAGGCCGCCTTGCAAACACCCGACGCCCGAGTGTCCGGCGCCATGCTGCAGTTGGCCCGGGATCTCAAGCTGGGCACCGGTTTTGGCGAACCCCTCGGTGCGCAGGCCGGCGACACGGAACCGGCTTCCGGTACCCCGCCGGCACCGCACCAACCACCGGCGGGCTCGCCGCTGTCCGATCGCGAACGCGAAGTCGCCGAGCTGCTCCTGTTGGGCATGCGCTATCGCGACATCGGCGCCCAACTGTTCATCTCGGCGAAGACGGTCGAGCATCACGTCGCCCGGATCCGCCACCGGCTCGGCGCCGGCTCACGGTCGGAGATGTTGTCGATGCTGCGGGCCATGCTGTCACCGCAGAGCTGAGCCGCAGGTGAGAGGCCTTGATTACGGGTAGGTTAGGACAGCCTTTCTCGCGGCGAAAGCCGCATGGATGTCAGGATGCAGGTTGAGTAGGGTACGGCGCGATGACGCCGGAGTAACTAAGCATCGAGGTGACCTTCCGTGACCACGCAGACGCTCATCAGGCTGGTCCTAGGCCTGGGCATGACCGCGGTCGTCGCCGCGTTCGCTCTGCGGCGAGTCTTTTGGCTGTACAAGCTGACGATGTCCGGCCAGCCGGCCAGCGGGCGCACCGACCAGCTGGGCAGCCGCATCTGGACCCAGATCGCCGAGGTGTTCGGACAACGCCGGCTGCTGAAGTGGTCATTACCGGGTTTGGCGCACTTCTTCACCATGTGGGGCTTCTTCATCCTGCTCACGGTCTATATGGAGGCCTACGGTGTGTTGTTCCAGCCGAACTTCCACCTCCCGATCATCGGCCGCTGGGACGGGTTGGGCTTCCTGCAGGACTTCTTCGCGCTGGCCGTGCTGACCGGCATCGTCACGTTCGCGATCATCCGGATGCGCAGCGAGCCGAAAGAATACGGGCGCCAGTCGCGCTTCTACGGATCACACACCGGCGGTGCGTGGCTGATCCTGTTCATGATCTTCAACGTCATCTGGACGTACGCCATCTTCCGCGGGGCGTCGGCGAATGCGCTCGGCGACGAGTTCCCCTACGGCAAGGGTGCATTTTTCTCCCACGCCATGGGCGTACTGCTACATCCGTTGGGCCACAACGCCAACGAAATCATCGAGACCGTCGCGCTGATGCTGCACATCGGCGTCATGCTCGCCTTCCTGTTGATCGTGCTGCATTCCAAGCACCTGCACATCTTCCTGGCGCCCATCAACGTCACGTTCAAGCGGTTGCCCGACGGGTTGGGACCACTGCTGCCGATGGAGTCCGACGGCAAGCCGATCGATTTCGAGAATCCCAGCGAAGACGCCGTTTTCGGCCGCGGCAAGATCGAGGACTTCACCTGGAAGGCGATGCTCGACTTCGCCACGTGCACCGAGTGCGGACGCTGCCAGTCCCAATGCCCCGCTTGGAACACCGGCAAACCCCTGTCACCAAAGCTCGTCATCATGGATCTGCGCGACCACTGGATGGCCAAAGCGCCCTATCTCCTGGGTGAGAAGAGCGCGGAACCGCTCGAGGGCCTCGACCTCGAGACGCCCCACGAAGAGGGCCACCATGTGCCGGAGTCGGGATTCGGCCGGGTACCCGGACACGGGCCCGAGCAGGCGGCCCGTCCACTTGTTGGAACCGCGGAACAAGGCGGGGTGATCGACCCCGACGTGCTGTGGTCATGCGTCACGTGCGGGGCCTGCGTAGAGCAGTGCCCGGTGGATATCGAGCATGTCGATCACATCGTGGATATGCGCCGCTACCAGGTGATGATGGAGTCGGAGTTCCCCTCCGAGCTGTCCGTGCTGTTCAAAAACCTGGAAAACAAGGGCAACCCGTGGGGGCAGAACGCATCGGACCGGACCAACTGGATCGACGAGGTCGACTTCGACGTTCCCGTCTACGGCGAGGACGTGGAGAGCTTCGACGGCTTCGAATACTTGTTCTGGGTGGGCTGCGCCGGCGCCTATGACGACAAGGCGAAGAAGACCACCAAGGCCGTCGCCGAACTGCTCGCCGTCGCCGGGGTGAAGTTCCTGGTGCTGGGTACCGGGGAGACCTGCAACGGCGACTCGGCGCGCCGGTCGGGCAACGAGTTCCTGTTCCAGCAATTGGCCGCCCAAGCCGTTGAGACGTTGGACGGGCTGTTCGAGGGTGTTCAGGCCGTCGACCGAAAGATCGTGGTCACCTGCCCACACTGCTTCAACACCATCGGCAAGGAGTACCGGCAGCTCGGGAGCAACTACGCCGTCTTGCACCACACCCAGCTGCTCAATCGCCTGGTGCGCGAAAAGAAGCTAGTCCCCGTCACCCCCGTTTCTCAGGACATCACCTACCACGACCCGTGCTACCTGGGCCGCCACAACAAGGTCTACGAGGCGCCGCGTGAGCTGATCGGGGCCGCCGGAGCCAACCTCACCGAAATGCCACGCCACGCCGACCGCAGCTTCTGCTGCGGCGCGGGCGGCGCGCGCATGTGGATGGAAGAGCACATCGGGAAGCGGATCAACCATGAACGCGTCGACGAGGCACTAGCCACCAACGCCGCCGCCGTGGCCACCGCGTGCCCATTCTGCCGGGTGATGGTCACCGACGGTGTCAACGACCGGCAGGAAGAAAGCGGTCGCACCGGGGTCGAGGTGCTCGATGTGGCCCAGCTGCTGCTCGGATCGCTCGACCACGACAAGGCGAAGCTGCCGACGAAGGGTACCGCTGCGAAACAGGCTCAGGCGCGCGCCCCGAAGGCCGCTCCCAAGGCCGCCGCGCCGAGCGTGCCCGCCGAAGCACCGGCGCAGACCCTCACCGAGGCACCCCAAGCGCCCGCACCCGCCGCGCCGGCCGCACCCGCGAAAGGGCTGGGCATGGCCGCCGGGGCCAAGCGACCCGGCGCCAAGAAGGCGGCGGCTCCAGCCGCAGAGGCGGCCAAGACGGCCGAGGCTCCAACACCCGCCGCACCCGTCAAGGGTCTGGGCATGGCCGCCGGCGCCAAGCGACCCGGCGCCAAAAAGCAAGCCGCCGCACCCCAAGCCCAGGCGGCCCCGGCGGCGCCGCCAGCACAGACCCCCGCCGCACCCGCCGCACCGGTCAAAGGGCTCGGTATTGCCGCGGGCGCCAAGCGCCCGGGAGCCAAGAAGAGCACTGCGAAAGCGGAGGCTGCCGCGGCGACCGCACCCGCCGAGCCGGAACCCGAAGCAAAGACGGAAACCAAGCCGGAACCGGAGCCTTCGGCGAAAGTCGACGGGGCCACAGCTCCGCCTGCCGCGCCGGTTAAGGGGCTGGGCATTGCGCGCGGCGCCCGTCCACCGGGAAAGCGCTGACCCTGGGTTGACACCTGTCAGCAAATTTCAGTGGACAGCGATGGCACCATAGTTGACGTGACTACACACCAGCTGCCCTGGCACACCCCTACCCATCAGCGGCAGCGCACCTTCGCGCAGTCGTCAAAACTGCAGGACGTCCTGTACGAAATCCGTGGGCCGGTGCACCAGCACGCCGCCCGGTTGGAAGCCGAAGGGCATCGCATCCTCAAGCTCAACATCGGCAATCCGGCACCGTTCGGCTTCGAGGCGCCCGACGTGATCATGCGCGACATGATCCAGGCCCTGCCCCACGCGCAGGGGTACTCCGACTCGCAGGGCATCCTGCCGGCCCGGCGTGCGGTAGTCACCCGCTACGAACTCGTCGACGGCTTCCCGCGATTCGATGTCGACGACGTCTATCTGGGCAACGGGGTCTCCGAGCTGATCACGATGACGCTGCAGGCCCTGCTGGACAACGGTGATCAGGTGTTGATTCCGGCGCCCGACTACCCGCTGTGGACGGCATCGACCTCGCTGGCGGGCGGCACACCCGTGCACTACCTGTGCGACGAAACCCAGGGCTGGCAGCCGGATGTCGCCGACCTGGAATCGAAGATCACCGAGCGCACCAAGGCGCTGGTGGTGATCAACCCGAACAATCCAACCGGCGCGGTGTACACCCGCGAAGTCCTTACCCAGATGGCGGATTTGGCGCGCAAGCATCAACTGCTGCTGCTGGCCGACGAGATCTACGACAAGGTCCTGTACGACGACGCCAAGCACATCAGCGTCGCGACCGTTGCGCCCGATCTGTTGTGCCTGACCTTCAACGGCTTGTCGAAGGCCTACCGGGTGGCCGGGTACCGGTCCGGCTGGCTGGCGATTACCGGACCCAAGGACCACGCCAGCAGCTTCCTCGAAGGGATCGGCCTGCTGGCCAACATGCGGCTGTGCCCAAATGTCCCGGCACAGCACGCGATTCAGGTCGCCCTCGGCGGCCACCAGAGCATCGAGGACCTGGTGCTTCCCGGCGGCCGGCTGCTCGAGCAGCGCGACGTCGCGTGGACCAAACTCAACGAAATTCCCGGTGTTTCGTGCACCAAGCCGCAGGGTGCGCTGTACGCGTTTCCCCGGCTGGACCCCGAGGTTCACGACATCGCCGACGACGAACAGCTCGTGCTCGACCTACTGCTGTCCGAGAAGATCCTGGTTACTCAGGGCACCGGATTCAATTGGCCGGCACCGGATCATCTTCGTCTGGTGACCCTGCCGTGGTCCCGTGACCTCGCGGCCGCGATCGAGCGGCTGGGCAACTTCCTGGTCAGCTACCGGCAGTAGCCGCCGCCAGCGTCGGACTCGGCGATTTGAGGCTGTTGCCTCATGTGACGCACAAGGTGTAGCGGCGACCATTCCCGCATGGCCTACCCCGGACTCTGCGGCCCAGGGGTTCATGACCCATTCGGAGGTGTCACATGTCGTTTGTGACCGCGGCGCCGGAGGCGCTGTCAGCGGCGGCTTCAGATTTGGCCGGTATCGGGTCGGCGCTAAGTGTGGCCAACGCGGCCGCGGCGGCTCGGACGACTGCGGTGCTGGCGGCGGGCGCCGATGAGGTGTCGGCAGCGATCGCGGCGCTGTTCTCCGAGTACGCCCAGGGGTATCAGTCGCTCAGCGCGCAGGCGGCGGCGTTTCATGCCGAGTTCGTGCAGTCCCTGAACTTTGGTGCGGTCTCGTACACCAGTGCTGAGGCGGCCGCCGCCTCGCAGTTGCAGAATGCACTCGATTTGCTGACGCATCCACCCGGGCGCTGTTGGGGCGCCCGCTGATCGGCAACGGCGGTAACGGCGGGGCGGGCGGCGCGGCCGGACTGATCGGCAACGGCGGTAACGGCGGCGTCGGCGGCGACGGCGGCAGAGTCGGCGGGGCCGGCGGCGGTGGCGGTACGGGCGGCAACGCCGGGCAGACTGGCAACGGCGGCAACGGCGGCAACGCTGGCATCGGCGTGCCCCCTGGCAAGGGCGGAAAGGGCGGCGCCGGCGGGCAGCTGCTCGGCCAGGACGGGTTGACGGGGTTGCTGCCGTAGCCGCGCGGAGGACGCTCGATAGACCCAGCAGCCGAAGCCCGTCGAAATCAGTTCCGTTCCAATAGCTCCAGCAAGTAGCTGCCGTATCCGGACTTAACCAGCGAGTGGGCGCGCCGAGTCAACTCCTCGTCGCCGATCCAGCCCATCCGCCACGCCACTTCCTCGGGAATGCTCACCTTCAGGCCCTGCCGGCGTTCCAGCGTGCGGACGAAATCGGCGGCGTCCAGCAACGAGTCGAAGGTCCCGGTGTCCAGCCATGCCGTCCCGCGGGCGAGCACCTCGACCGCCAGCCGACCCTGGTTGAGGTAGACCTGGTTGACCTCGGTGATCTCATATTCACCGCGCGCCGATTTCGTTAAGCCCCTGGCGATCTCGACGACGTCGTTGTCATAGAAATACAGGCCCGGTACGGCGTAATGCGACTTCGGGGTGGCGGGTTTCTCCTCAAGCGACAGCGCCACTCCGTCGGCGCTGAACTCAACGACACCGTAGGACGACGGGTTAGCCACCCAGTACGCGAAAATAGCCCCGCCGCTGATGGATTGGAAACGTTTCAGGCTAGTCCCCAAACCTGGGCCGTAGAAGATGTTGTCCCCCAACACCAATGCCACCGAGTCGGTGCCAATGTGGTTGGCGCCGATCACGAATGCCTGCGCCAGTCCGTCGGGTTGATCCTGGGTTGCATAACTGATGTTCACGCCGAATTGCGTACCGTCGCCGATGAGTCGGTGAAACCCGGGGGCGTCGTGCGGGGTGGTAATCATCAGAATGTCGCGGATGCCCGCCATCATCAGCGTGGTGAGCGGGTAGTAGATCATCGGTTTGTCATACACCGGCAGCAGCTGCTTGCTGATGCCCATGGTGATCGGGTACAGCCGCGTGCCCGATCCGCCGGCCAAGATGATCCCGCGCATAGGTGGCTCCTCACGCCTCAGTCGACCTCGGTCGACCTCATTCGACCACGTCGGCCTCGGTGAGATCGGTGGCCGCCAACGCTGACGCCAGGTCTTCATGGCGGAACACCGAGGTGACACGATCGTGGACCACGCGGAACGCGGACGCGGCGTTCGTGACCGCGCCGGGAGCGTCGGGGCTGCCGATCTTCTGCTCGACAACCACGACTCCGTCGTGCACGTACATCCGACCAAGCTCGGCCGTCGTCGTGAGCGAGCTGGCCCACTCGCGCAGTGCCGCATGCCCCTGTGCGGCTCCGCGCGCGTCGCCGATCTCGATGTCGTCACTGGACAGGGCCACCAGGGTCTCGACGTGGGAGGTGTTGAGGGCGTCGTGCCAAGCCAGGACGGTGGCGATCTCCGATGTGGTCATGGTCTGCAGTTTAAAGAGGTGTGCGATCCAACCACTTTTGCCATACGGTGTCGTCGCCGAAAAGCTCGATGCCGGTGTCGGCGACCGAAACCCGGCGCACCATAGCCAATAACAGCTCCGTGGCGCCACCGCGCGCCGCGACCGTACCCTTGCCGTGCTCGTGCGACCAGGTTATCCCACCCCGTGAGACGCCGATCGTCCATTCGCCAGCAGCACCTAGCCCGGGATCGGTGGCGTGCAGATGCATGGTGTTGTCGCCTTCGAGCGGCAGCGCGCCGCCGGCGCTGCCGGCCTGGATCACGACGCGTTCCAGCCATTCGCTGATCCCATCCGCCGCGATATCCGGGTCGAGCGTGAAGTCGCTCCCAACCGCAATTGCCGCGTCGGCTCGGTGCACCGCCACCTCGTGCATCCGGCGCCGGACCCACCAATACGCCGGGCGGGGTCCGAGGAATGTCCACACCGACGTTTCCACACCCGTCTGTTCGACGGCGTCGACCACCAGCTGCGCCCCGCCGTGCAACCAGGAGACCGTTTCGTCGCGATCCGGTGGCGGCTTGCCGCCCTCGACGCCGCGCGGATCGAGGAAATGGTCGAGTCGATCGCGGATGATCTGGGCCGCCCAGCGGTCCCCGCGCCCGACGTGGCGGACCAGTTGACCGAGGCTCCAGCCCGGGCAGGTCGGCACCGGCGTCGATGGATCGGCGGTGCGGACCAGTTCTGCGAAGGCCCGGGTCTGCTCGAGGTACACCGGCGCGTAGTCCATCTTGGCGAGGCTACTCGTGGCGGCGATTACCCACAGTCTGATGTTTGTCCACAATCCGTGATTTCAGTCGTGTCGGCCTCACCCACCGCACCTAGACTCGAAAGCATGTTCGATACTGTCGCAGACGCGGCCCTGGTGGCAACGATCGACGCGTCCGCACGAGCGGAATCAGCCGCGGCCGCACGCCGGCTCGCCGCGATCGCCGAGCTGGTGGCCCGCCGCGCCGATAGCCCCGCCGACCGCGGCCGCTGGTCCTGCGACAACTGGGACGCCATTGCCGCCGAAGTGGCCGCAGCACAGAACATCAGCCACGGCGTGGCCTCCGGTCAGATGTATCTGGCCGTGGCGTTGCGCCACCGGCTACCGAATGTGGCCGCCCTGTTCGCCGAGGGCGCCATCAGCACCCGCCTGGCCAGCACGATCGCCTGGCGCACCGCCCTGATCACGAACCCGGACGCCATGCGGCGGGTCGACACCGCCGTGGCCGACGACGCCGAACACTACGGCCCGCTCTCGGAGGCCAGAACCGCCCGAGCCATCGACGCCATCATCGACCGCTACGACCCCGCCGCGCTGCGCCGCACCCGCGCCGGCGCCCGCGGGCGCGACGTCGTCATCACCCCGGATGACAACGACAGCGCCATCGCAACCCTGTGGGGCTCGCTGCTGGCCACCGACGGCGCCGTGCTGGATCGCCGCCTCTCGGAGATGGCCGGCCAGATCTGCGACGACGATCCGCGTACCCTCGCCCAGCGCCGCGCCGACGCGCTGGGCACGCTGGCCGCCGGTGGCCAACGCCTTGCCTGCGCCTGCCAGCGCGCCGACTGCCCCGCCCGTCCCGATACCGACCCGCGCGCCGCGGCCGTGGTCATCCACGTCGTCGCCGACGCCACATCCCTGACCGCACAACCCGACCCGCACACCAATGGCGAGCGATCGTCACGGCCCATCACCGCGGACATGACGCTGCACGAGGCTCTGGCCCCCGACCCGGAACCGCCCGCAAGCTGGTTGCCACCGGCCCAGATCATGGGCGGCGCGACCGTGCCCGCACCGCTGTTGGCCCAACTTGTCGCCGCCGGAGCCAAAGTTCGCCGAGTCGCCTCGTTCACCGAGGTCGTTCCCGAGACTGGGTATCGCCCCTCAGCCCAACTGGCGCGCTTCATCCGTTGCCGCGACCTGACTTGTAGGTTCCCGGGCTGCGATCGACCAGCGGAGTACTCCGACATCGACCACACAATCCCCTACCCGCTCGGGCCCACCCACCCGTCCAACCTCAAATGCCTTTGTCGCAAACATCATTTGCTGAAAACTTTCTGGGACGGGCCCACCGGTTGGCGCGACCACCAACACCCCGACGGCACCATCACCTGGACGTCGCCGAGCGGACATACCTACACCACCCGACCAGGCAGCCGCCTGCTGTTTCCCGCCCTGTGCCTGCCCACCGGCGAATTATCCACCGCCGCAACGGCACAACCACAGACCCAACGCGGCCTGATGATGCCGACACGCCGGCGCACCCGCCAGCAAGACCGCGCCTACCGCATCAATGCCGAACGCGCGCTCAACCTCGAGGCCGCCCCGCGCCGAGCCTGAACACCCGCCAGCCGGCCCGTTGCCATCGGGCGGTGTCGAGGCAGTTGCGGCCGTCCACGATGACGCGCGCCCGCACCCGGTCGGCTAGGTCGGCGGGCTCGAGGTCGACGAACTCCCGCCATTCGGTAAGTACCAGCACCGCATCCGCGCGCTCGCAGGCCTCGGCGACCGAAACCGCATAGTTCAACGTGGGAAACAGTCGATTCGCGTTGTCCAGAGCCTTTGGGTCGTACACGTTGACCGCGGCCCCGTTGAGCTGGAGCTGGCCCGCCACATTCAGTGCAGGCGAGTCGCGCACATCGTCGGATTCGGGTTTGAACGCCGCTCCCAGCACGGCGATGTTGGCGCCCAGCAGCGATCCGCCGCACGCGCTGGTGGCCAGTTCGACCATCCTGGTGCGCCGGCGCATGTTGATGCTGTCCACCTCACGCAGGAACGTCAGCGCCTGGTCGGCGCCCAGCTCGCCGGCACGGGCCATGAAGGCGCGGATGTCCTTGGGCAAGCAGCCGCCGCCGAAACCCAAGCCCGCGTTGAGGCATTGGCGTCCGATTCGTGGGTCATATCCGAGCGCATCGGCCAACAGGCTGACGTCGGCACCCACCGCTTCGCACACCTCGGAGATTGCGTTGATGAACGAAATCTTGGTCGCCAGAAAGGCATTGGCGGACACCTTGACCAACTCCGCGGTCTGCAGATCCGTTACCAGAAGCGGCACGCCCGCTTTCAGCAGCGGCGCGTACAGCTCACGGACGGCCACCTCGGCGCGTTTCGAATTATCTTGTACCCCAAGAACAATGCGATCTGGGTTAAGGGTGTCGTGCACCGCGAAGCCCTCGCGCAGGAATTCCGGGTTCCAGGCAATTTCGACGTCGACTCCCCGGGATGCCAGTGCACCTGCGCGGTGGCCCAGTTCGGTCGCGGTGCCCACCGGAACTGTGGACTTGCCGACCAGGACCGACGCCCTGGTCAGTCGCGGCACCAGCGTGTCGATGACGGCGTGTACATGCCGCAAGTCGGCGCCATATTCGCCCTTCTTCTGCGGCGTGCCAACCCCGAGAAAGTGCACATCGGCGAAATCGGCGGCTACGTCGTAATCGGTGGTGAACCGCAACCGTCCCGCTGCCAGGTTTTCGGTCAACAGCTTTCGCAGCCCGGGCTCGTAAAACGGAATGTCGCCGCCGGCGAGCTTGGCTACCTTGCCCGGATCGATATCGACTCCGAGGACCTCGTGTCCCATTTCCGCCATACCGACGGCGTGCGTGGCGCCCAGATAGCCGGTGCCAAACACGGTGCATCGCATACCACTGTGTGTAGGTGGTCGCGATGAGCGAACCGCATCGCGACGCGAAGCGTTAGGCGAACAGCAGGTGACAGCTAGCCGGCGAAATCAGATGCCGGGGATCCCCGGGATGTCGATCCCGCCGCGGCGACCACCGCCGCCGGGGATTCCCGGGATGTCGATGCCGCCGCGGCGCCCCCCGCTGCGCCCGTCGTCGTCACGGTCGCCTCCGCCGCGGGGGAATCTGCCGCCCGGGAACCCGTCCCGGACGTCGGGGTCGAACGGCAACTGAGGACTAAGAATCGGAGGTAGCGGTATCGGAATCGGAACCGGAATCGGAATGGGTGCCGCCGGCACCGGGGCCGGAGCCGCTGGCACCGGGGCCGGAGCCGCCGGCGCCGGGGCCGGAGCTTCCGGCACCGGAGCAGGTACCGAAGCGGCCGGCACCGGAACAGGGGCTGCCGGGGCCGCCGGTACCGGAACAGGGGCCTCCTGCACCGGAACAGGGGCTTCCTGCACAGGAACAGGGGCGGGTTGCGGGGGTGCGACGATGTTCTGCCCCGGATCGGGCCGCACATCGCTCGTCGTCCGGAAGCTGATCGCCAGAGAAAAGACCAGCGCAGCGACCCCAATGATGAAGATCGACGCCAATACGCTGCCGAGCAACGCGAACGGTTTCGGATCGCGCTGTTCCACGCCGACGACATCGGTCGCGTCAACCGATCCATCAGCGACCGCACTGTAGGCCAGGGCCCCGGTGCCGGGATCCTGTGCATAGGCCCGCGCCACCGTGGCGGCCGTGACCAGCCGCGCGTTCGCCGACGCGAGCGCCGCGCCCCGGGCGAGCGCGGTCTCCGGCTCGTCGGGAGCAGTCACCGGAAGCGAGGTCGCGGCCTGCAGTGCGGGCTTTATCAGCGGAATATCGACGCCAGCGCCGACGACAAATACAGCGTCGGGACAAGTCTGCAGCGCCTCGGCGCTACAGACCATCGTTGCCAACTGGGCCACCGCCGCGTCGTCGTCGTCGGCCAGCAGCTGCTGATCGAAGTCGGCGATGGACCCATCGGCGCCGTCGACGACCGCCAGGGTCGCGGCGGCGGGCTCGACGAACAGCAGCGCTGTCCGAGCATGGTCGGTTTCGTTGCCGACCGCATGAGCCAGCGCTGCCGCGGCCAGAAATGCCGAGACCAGCATGACGTTCTCGATCTTGCGGGCGGCCAACGCGTCATGCAGTGCGACGGCCTCGATGGGATCGGTCCAGCTGACTCCGGTCGACATCAGCTGGTAGCCACCCTCAGCTGCGCCGTCCCTGGTCCCAAGGATCGCCGAAATCACCTGTTCGGCCGCGTCGACGGTGGCGTGGTCAGCACCGATGTCGAAATCTTCTTCGTCGACGGTGGCGCCATCGCCGTTCTCACCTTCGACCAGCACCAACCGGACTGCGGTCGGCGCCAGTGACACACCAAGTACGGTGTCCAAAGCTCCCCCATGGACTATCGCTGGGCAATCAATATCACCCGTATTGCCCTTATGTATCTCTTATAGTTCGACCATACCCGCCGCCCGCCGGAGGCTAGGTAGACCTAATGAAGTTCTGGTAGGAGCGCGACGGTGTGGGCCCCCGCTGGCCCTGGTATTTCGACCCCACTCGCGAACTGCCGTAGGGATGCTCCGACGGGCTGGTCAGCCGCAAAATGCACAGCTGGCCGATTTTCATGCCGGGCCACAACGTGATCGGCAGGTTGGCAACGTTGGATAACTCCAGCGTGATGTGACCGCTGAAGCCCGGATCGATAAAGCCCGCAGTCGAATGCGTCAGCAGACCCAGCCGGCCCAGCGACGACTTGCCTTCCAGCCGTCCCGCCAGATTGTCGGGCAGAGCGAAAAGCTCCAGCGTCGAGCCGAGCACGAATTCGCCCGGGTGCAGCACGAAGGGTTCTCCGTCGACCGGTTGCACCAGGCTGGTCAGCTCGTCCTGCTGCTTGGCCGGGTCGATATGGGTGTAGCGAATGTTGTTGAACACCCGGAACAGGCAGTCGAGCCGGACGTCGATGCTGGACGGCTGGACCAGGGTGTCGTCGAACGGGTCGATGGCCAACCGCCCGGCGGAGATTTCGGCCCTGAGGTCACGATCGGAGAGCAGCACCCGACGAGCGTAGCTGCCGCCGCACCCGTTGCTCAGCGGATATAGAGTTCCTCGCCGGTGGGGTATCCGCCGCCGACGGTCGTGATGTGAATGTGGTCGTAGTGGCCGGCCCCGGTTGCCCGCCCGCCGTTGGGCGTGTAGTACACGCCTCGCCAAATCGCATCCTGCATCCCGAATCGAGTCGCGTTGCTCAACACGAAAGCGATGATCTCGTTTCCCAGCGCTATGCCCTCGGCGGTGTGGGGGTTGGGAACCATCACGTCGAGCGCCAAACCATTGGGATGCCACCTCAGCGCATCCGGTCGCACACCGCCGATTTCGTGAATTTCGGGGAAAGCCGCGCTGACACTGCGAGCCGTCAAGATGGTCTTGACCTGTAGGCCCTGCTCTGGTGCGACCCCTACCGGCAAATACCGAGATGCGATCCGCCATCTCGACGCCGCAACGAACCTGCCGACGGTACGACCCGTACCGACTTCGCCGCGGTCGGCGGACACGATCTCGACGCAACACGGCGCGCCAATAACCGGGTTGGCGTCGTCTTGGGCGGCCAGCGCACCGACATCGCCCCCCGCGGCGAAGAACACGGCGGCCGGAGCGAGGACCGCAGCCAGGACTGCTGACGACTTTCGCCGTTCCCTGGCTAATTCATGCCTGCCCACCCAGAGCACATTACGACAAGATAACGAAAGAATAAATATCCAATATATCTAGGACAACAGTCCCTCGTGGATGAGCCAGTCCCGGGCCACCAGCGCGGGCTCCTTGCCGTATTTGTCGACCTTGGCGTTCAGCGTCGACATCACGTCATTCGTGAGCTTCGGGTTCAGCTGGGCAAAAATCTCTGCCAACTCCGGGTGTTCAGCGAGCAGGTGCGAATTGATCACTTCGGTCACGTTGTAGAGAGGGAAGAAACCCTTGTCGTCCGCTAGCACCCGCAGGTGCAGAGAGACGATGCGGCCGTCGGTAGTGAACACGTCACCAAAGTTGCAGTCGCCGTCGGCGATCGCCGTGTAGATAACTCCGGTGGCCAGCCTGGTCACCTTGCCCAGATCGGCAATGGTCAATCCGTAGGCGTGTAATGCTGGCACGAAACCATCGTTGCGGTTGGCGAACTCACTCTCGACGCAGAAGGTCAACTCGGACTTGTCGAGTTTGGCGAGGTCGGAGAGCTTGGTGACGCCGAGCTTGGCGGCCTGCGACTCCCGGATAGCGAGGGCATACGTATTGTTCATCGGCGCGGGAGGAAGCCACGTCAGCCCATTCGCCGCGTCCTGCGCGTTGACCGCACGCCACTGCTCTATCGGATCCCTGATGGGATGCTGGTGGCCGAGATAGCTGATCCACCCGGTACCGGTGTACTCCGGTGCGACATCAGCTTCGCCCTTGAGCAAGGCCTCCCGCACGCCGTAGCTCCCGGGCGTATTGGTCATGTTTGTGACATCAGCGCCAGCGGCATTAAGGATGATGGAGAGCATGTTGCCCAGAATCAATTGTTCGGTGAAATCCTTTGCGGCAACGGTGATTCTGACCCCTTCCAGGGATTCATAGTGCCGGATCGCACCGGGATTGGCGTGCAGGACAATCCCGCTGGCCGACCGCAATCCACAACCGGCCGCCACCATGACAACGGCGACGGCGAGAACTTGCAGGCCACGGCCCAGACGGCCGCCGCCCACGCGCGGTCGCACCCTGATCACACTCCTCCTGGAACGGCGAGCATCTCGACGACGCGGGCCACCCAGTCGATGGCAAGGGCGAGGGCTGCCACCAGAACCGCCCCGACGACCAGGGTTACGGTCTGGTGCAGCTTGATACCGGTGGTAATCAGCTGACCCAGCCCGCCGGAACCCGTGAAGGACGCAAGAGCGGCGGTACCGACGATGAGCACCAGCGCGGTGCGCACCCCCGCCGCAATCACCGGTAGCGCCAGCGGGAGTTCGACCCGCAAGAGTGTCGCAGTCCGAGACATCCCCATCCCCCGCCCGGCCTCCACCAGCCTGGGATCAACTCCGTCCAGACCGGTGACGGTGTTGGCCACAATGGGAAGAGCGCCATACACGGTCAGCGCGACGACGGCTCCGAGCGGGCCGATCCCGAAGAGCACCGCGCCGAGCGCTATCAGGCCGATGGCCGGCGCGGACTGGCCGAAGCTGGCGACGGTGATGATCGGCTTCGAATAGCGGCGCATCCGCCCGCGAGTCAGGACAACACCCAGCGGAATACCGATCGCACACGTCAACACGGTGGCGGCCAGGCTCAAGGTCACGTGCTGCCGCAGCATGGTCAGCAGGTTTGCGACCCCGAGGGAACGCTGCTCTGATTCGGAGACATCGGCGACCTGAACGTAGATCAGACACCCAGCCACCGCGGCGACGGCAGCGATCGGCGGCAGCATCCAGCGGACCGGGCTGCCCCGGCCGGCCTCGGTGACGGTCGCGGTCACTGGGCAGACCCGGAAACCTGGCCCGCGCCGCGCATGCTGGCCACGGCGTCCATGATCGTCTCGGCGCGGATCACACCCTGATACGCATTGCGCCGGCCCGTCACCACCACAACACCAAGCGACGACGTCAGCATCTGCTCGAGCGCATCATGGAGTGTCGACGCCAGATTCACACACTTGAGGTCGTCGTCGCCGGGCACAGCGTCGAGCGCATTCGGCCCAGCCAGCTCCGCCAGAGACATCCATCGTTGCGGGCGGTCCTGGGCATCCAGCACGATGACGTGCTCGCGGTCGATGGACCGGGCTGCGCGAATCGCTTCGGCCGGATCGGTTCCAACGCGGGCCACGGCGGCGCCATGCAGCTCAACATCGCGAACCCGGCTCAGCGTCAGCTGTTTGAGTGCAGCACCGGCGCCCACGAAATCGCTCACGAAGTCGTCCGCCGGAGCTGCCAGAATCTCCTCGGGAACCTCGTACTGGACGATCCTCGACCCGGTCCGCAGAATCGCGATCCGATCACCGAGCTTCACCGCTTCGTCGAAATCGTGAGTCACGAATACGATCGTCTTGCGCAGCTCCTCCTGCAGGCGCAACAGCTCGTCCTGCAGTCTCGCGCGCGTGATCGGGTCGACGGCACCAAAGGGCTCGTCCATCAACAACACCGGCGGGTCGGCGGCCAACGCGCGAGCCACCCCCACCCGCTGCTGTTGACCACCCGATAGTTCCCGCGGGTAGCGGTTGCGGTACTGCGACGGGTCCAAGCTGACCAGGTCCAGCAACTCGTCGACTCGGGCGGCGATGCGCTTCTTGCCCCACTTGAGCAGGCGCGGCACGACCGCGATGTTCTCGCCGACCGTGAAGTGCGGAAAGAGGCCGGCCCCCTGGATGACGTAGCCGATGTGGCGACGGAGCTGGTCGGCGCTTTGCTTGGTCACGTCAACGTCACCGATGAAGATCCGCCCGCTGGTCGGTTCGATCAGGCGGTTGATCATCTTCATCGTTGTGGTCTTCCCACAACCCGACGGCCCGACGAGCATGACAATCTCCCCGGCCGGAATTTCCATGCTGATGTTGTCCACCGCCGGCGGAGACGTTGAGCCGTAGCGTTTGGTTACCCGATCGAGCAGAATGCGCGCACCGGTCCGCGTCGAGTCAGACACGAATCCCCCTTGGGGTGAGCAGACGGGTAATGACGTTCAGCGCGGTGTCTAGGATCACTGCCAGGATCAGGATGGCCAGGGTGGCGGCGACAATCGAATTGGTCGCGTTGGCCGCCCCCATGCGTGAGATCCCCGAGAAGATGTAGCCGCCGAGTCCGGGGCCGAGCGCGAACGCCGCAATCGCCGCGATACCCATCAGCATCTGGGCAGACACCCGCACGCCGGTCATGATCACCGGCCAGGCCAACGGCAGCTCGAGGCGCACCAGCGTGGTGCGCCCGCTCATCCCCATCGCCCGTGCCGACTCCACCAGGGATTTATCGACTCCAGTGAGCCCCACGATGACATTGCGCAGGATCGGGAACACCCCGAAGAACGACAGCATGATGACCGACGGGAGAACACCGATGCCGACTATGCCGACGAGGACTCCGAGCAGCGCATACGACGGGATTGTCAGCCCAACGGCGGTCAGTGCGTTGGCGGCCGCCACGCCAACGGGCGAACGATAGATCAACACCCCGATCACCAAGGCAACCGCGGTCGCGATGGCCAGCGTCTGAACTACCAGACTCATGTGCTGATAGGCGAGGAACGACAAGAACGGCCAGCGGTCTCGTACGAACTCGACGAAGCCCATGAAATCCGAGTCTCCTCCTAATTTGGTTCGCTGCCCGTCGAGGGCAAATCGGCCGATCACGAAGCTGGACCCACCTGATTTTAGAGCCGAGTTGTTTGATCGGCTAATCGGCCGGCGCCGGCTTGCTTCCCGCCGGCCGGGTCCGAGATCGTTGCTAGGTAGCTGGGTACGAGGTCAAGGGGTTGAAATGAGAGACATCACGACGAACGTCTGCTTCGACATGCGCGCGCCCAAATGGGCCACGCCCTCCGACGAGCTTTATAGCGCGGCATTGCAAATGGCTGCCTTCGCCGACGAGATCGGGGTCGATTTCATCGGGCTGATGGAACATCACGGCTCCGAAGACGGCTACCTGCCGCAGCCCTTCACACTGGCCGGCGGGATGGCGGCGGTGACGAAGAACGCCCGGATCCTGCTCTGCGCGGTGATCCTGCCGCTTCATGATCCCATCACCATCGCCGAACAGATCGCCGTCGCCGACCTCATGTCCAACGGGCGGATCAACGTCGTGTTTGGCGCCGGCTATGTGCCGTTCGAATTCGCGATGTTCGGCAAGTCGCTGAAAGACCGCGCGAAGCTGATGGATCTCGGAATCGACATCATCCTGCGCGCGCTCAAGGGCGAGAAGTTCGAGTTCGACGGGCGCCCGGTGCATGTTCGCCCGTTGCCGGTGCAGGAGCCGGAAAACATCTTGCTAGTCGGCGGCGGGGTGGCGGCGGCAGCCAAGCGCGCCGCGCGGTTCGACATAGGTTTTCTGCCGATGAACGGCGAGCTGGTCGACGTGTATCTCGACGAATGCCGAACCCGCAACCAGCTGCCCAGGCAGTACTTTCGGACGGGGTTGCCGATCTGCATTCATCTGTGCGAAGACCCGGACATCGGCTGGGCGGCCATCGAGAAGCAGGCCGTCCACGTCATGACCGAATACGCCAAATGGGCCGCGCAGGAAGGCGATGCGTCGACCTCTCCGTTCAGCGGGCTGATCGATCCCCAGATCCTGCGCCAGTCGGGGCTTTTTGCGGTGTGGACGCCGGACGACCTGCTCGAGAGGCTGCCCGCACTTCCGGACCGCGGCGGATTCACGTTCCAGCCGCTGCTCGGTGGCCTGTCGCCGGCCGAGGGCTGGAAGAGCCTACAACTTCTGAAGGACACGATGCCGCGACTCAAGAAGGCCCGCGAGGATGCCGCCGGCTGACTAGATCTGTAGTCGCGACGGAACCGGTTCGGTGATATCCGAGGATTGCCTGAGGGCAGCCTCGATGCCGGCCGCCACGCCGGCGACCGCGGTCTCCACCGACATGCTCGGCGCGCCGAGGTTGCGATCCAGCGCGGCAACCCTGGGCAGGCAGGGCAGATGAATCCAGCCGGCGCGAATGGGCAGGCCTTTCTCGGCAATGTGGTGCAGCACGCCATACATCAGGTGATTGCACACGAAGGTGCCCGCGGCATCGGACACGTCAGCCGGAACGCCGGCCTTGCGCATGGCTAGGACCATCGCGTGCACCGGGACGGTCGCGTGGTAGGCGACCGGGCCCCCCGGATCCGTGGGCTCACCGACCAAAACCTTGCCGGCGGTGTCGGCGAGGCCATACCGCCCGCAGTCGTTGACGTTCTGCGCGAGCCGCTCGACGGTAATCATGCTGCGGCCCGGGAATTCGCCCAGCATGATCACCAATTCCGGGTCAACGTCCGCGATGGCCTGTTGAGCCGCCGCGATTGACTCGAAGTACGCCCCGGGCACAATCCGGGATACCACCGTCGCGCCGGCGATGGTGCGACCATCCAGCGCCTCGGCGGTGAACTGTGCCGGATTGTCGGGTGTCACGCCATACGGTCCGAATCCGGTGACCAACACCTTCGACATAGTGTTCCTTCCTGGAGTCCTCCATCCCACCGTTCATTCTGCGGACCGATTTGTCCATTCCGGCGTCTCGGGCCGCGTCGCGCCGCTGCATTTGCCACCCAGACGCCACAATGTTGGCATCAGCATCTTGACAACGGCCGCCTCGCTGGTCGCCTTCCCCGTGCTCGCCGGGATCATCGGCGGCGCCGTCGCGGTCGTGCGCGCGCCGTCAGCGGCGCTGGTCAGCGGCGTGCAACATTTCGCCGCCGGCGTGGTGATGGCCGCCGTGGCCGGCGAAGTGCTGCCGGACCTGCGCGCCAGGGGTCCGCTCTGGCTGATCGTCGTGGGCTTCAGCGCGGGCGTCGCGCTACTCGTCTGGTTTCGCCAATTTGAAGACCATGGGGGGCATGAGGAAGACCACGAGGCAAACGACCACGCGGGCGAACTGCCCCTCGGATTCCTCGCGGTGGTCGCGGTCGACCTCTTTATCGACGGGTTGCTTGTCGCAACGGGCGCGACGGTGTCGACGCGCACCGCGGTCATCATCGCCGTCGCCCTGACGGTCGAGGTGCTGTTCCTGGGTCTGTCGGTGGCGCTGCGCTTGAGGCGCTCGGGAGTGCCGAGGATCCGGGCCGCGGTGATCACCGGCGGGGTGAGCCTGGCCGCCGCGGTGGGGGCCGTGCTGGGCGCGCTCGCGCTCGCCGGGGCGGGCAGCGCCGTCCTCACGCTGGTGCTGGCGTTCGCGGCGGCCGCCCTACTTTGGCTGGTCGTCGAGGAACTGCTTGTCGAGGCGCACGAGATTCCGGAGCGGCCATGGATGGCGGTGATGTTCTTCGCCGGATTTCTGATCCTGTACTGCCTGGGAGTGATGGAATGACCCCGGGTGCTAGCCTTTCGGGCAGCCACGCCGATGTAGTTCAATGGCAGAACATCAGCTTCCCAAGCTGAATACGCGGGTTCGATTCCCGTCATCGGCTCCAATGTGACCAGGGGTTTGGTTGCTCGCGTGGGGGTTCGGTGGGCGGGTGGTCCCTTAGGCGTCCCTTGCTCCCGGCGCTGTCGCCCGCCGATGGAACAATGGATAACGCTCGTGTCCGGCGACGTTCTGGAAGGGCAGCAAGTGTGCTGACGACGCGCGACAGGCTGGACCTGATCATGCGCATCACCGACGAGATGCGCCGTGTGTACGACTGGGATCGCATCGCCTTCGTCTTGACCAACTACGGGCTGACGGTGTCCGACAACGATCCCCTTGAACATGATCTCGCGGCGGCGCGTGATGACCAGCTGATCGACATGGCCGAGTTGCTTGGCCTCGATGTCCCGCCCGTCAGCACCCCGCCGAAGGCTGTAGCGACAACCGTGCGCGGCGCACAACCTCTCTTCATCTTCGCGTCGCACCTGTCCGCCGAGCGCCGATTTGTTGGTGCCATCCGCGAGGAACTTGAACGGTTCGGCGTAACTCTGTTCGTGGCCCACGACTCAATCCCCGACGATGCGACATGGCAGTACGAGATCGAGAAGGCACTGGACACCGCCGACGCTGCGCTTGTGTTCCTCCACTCGGGGTTCAAGCAGAGTGATTGGTGCCCCCAAGAGGTCGGATGGTTGATGGGTCGACACGTTCCCGTGATGGCACTCAACTTCGGCGTTACTCCGTATGGGCCGTTGGGGAAGCTCCAGGCGGGGCCGGAACGGTCTACGGTTCCGCAATTGATCGCCGAGAAGGTGTTGGACCGGGTCGCAAAACAGGAATCGCTTCTCTGCGGGCTCGTAGCCTCACTGGTGAGGGCGATGCAGCAATCGGGCTCATTCAATCGGACTGACCGAATCTGGAAGTACCTCCGCGAATTAGAATGCGACGCAAACCAATCCGCTGAGCTACTCGTCGCCGCCAAAACGAATGACCAAGTTTACCGGGCCAACTCCGCGCTAGATGGCATGTCGTATCCCCGCGCAATCATCCAATTCCTTCGGCGACAGCCCGAGGCTGATGTCATCGAGACCGACATCGATGCCTATGAACAGTTCTTGGACGAGCAGGACGCAGACGCGCGCCGAGACCGGGAAGCCGCCGAAGGTATGCCGTTCTAACCGTGGAGCAGCACAACATTTCCGCCGAAGCTGGGCTTCGGCACGGCTAGTGCGCCCAGCGCGGCATATCCGCGCTCGCGTCGTCCTCGGGGGAACAGGTGCACGTACACGTCCAGCGTCGTCCGTACGTTGGCGTGGCCCATGCGCCCGCTCAAGCGCTCGGGCTTAATCCCGGCTGCCACGCTCAAGCTCGCGTAGGTATGCCGCAGGGCATGGACTTCAACGCCGCCGGGGAGCACGGCGTTACCCGCCGTTCGGTTGGCTCGGAGCACAGCGGGCTGGAACACGGCCTTGTACAACGCGGGGTGGTGGTAAGGCTGGGTCCAGTCGAGCACCAACCGCTTCTCGGCGTCGTTCACGGTCAGCTCGGCCAAGGCTTCCGCCTGTCGCCGCGCTCGCGCCTTCGCGTCGGCGCCAGGAGTGGCATCCTTCACACCCAGGCTTGGCCGTCCCTGTGTCGGCGGGTGTCGCCCGCACGCCGGTAGGCCGGGGTGCCGTCAGCCGTACGCCGGGGAACAGCGGGGCCTGAGGCGAGTTGGTAGCCGGGTGTACGGCGCGGTAGTCGCGCAGCATTTCCACGGTGGCCGGGGTCAACGGCACGGTGCGAATGCTCTGCGGTCTTCAACTGGCCATCGCCGCGTGCCGCCCGCAACACACGTAAAATGTTGGGGCCGTGTACTATCTGCACATCGCCAACCTGTAACCCCGCCAGCTCCGCCGCCCGTAGACCCGTCCATGCGGCTAGGTGGACCAACACGTTGTAGGGCCGAGGCGTAGCTGCGACGAGCGCCGTAACCTGTTGCGCGGTAAGGAATTGTGTGCGGCGTCCACAGCACCCGGTCTGGCCTTCGCGCGCTCGGCCGACCTAACGTGCTGCGCCGGGTTGACGGTGATCCTGCCATCCGCTACCGCCTGCTGCAAGACCATCCGCACCGTAAAGAACGCATGGCGCACGGTGGATGACTTCTTGCCTGCGGCGGTGAGCCGGTTGACCCAGTCCTGTATGTACTCGCGGGTGATCTTGTTGAGCGGGTAGCCGCCGAACACCGCGTCAATGCCGAATGTCTTACCGTCGCCGCGTCGGGTTGCGGCCGGGGCGAGCGCGTAGCGGTGGTTGGCAGCGTTGTTGCGGGTGTCTGCCTTGCGGGACTCCAACCAGATCGCCGCCGCGTCACGGAACAGCATCTTGCCCTTGCCGGGGTCGAAGTCGATACCCGCCGCGAGAACGGCCTTGGCCTTGACTTCATAGGCTTCTGCGGCCTTCTTGGTCTTGAACGGGCTGTGGCTACGCTGCTTGCCGTCGGGGCCGGGCCAACGCGCAACCCAGACTCCACGCTTCTTCTGTGGCATCTTATGACTCCTTTTCTCGGGGTCTGGGTTCGGTGGCGACGTGCCGCCAGGTATGGCCACGCACGACGCTGCTCATGGTCGATTGGGTGACGCCGTAGATGTACGCGAGGTCACCCACGCCCCACCTACCCGCCGCGTAGTCGGCGCGGATCGCCCGCACGTCGTCCTCGGTGAGCTTCGCCCGTGGCTCGCGGGCTGCCGGGGCCGGTTCCGGCGCGGGGTACCGGGGCGTACTCGGGACGGTGACCCAGCGGCCGTCTGGTGCACGCTTGACGAGCGGCCTCATGCGCTCGCCTGTTCGGCTTCTGTTGCGGCCGTGGCGCTCGCGCAGATTCGGCGCACGGTCGATGCCTGCCAGTTGGGTCGGCCAGCAGGTGACAGCATGCCCTCGCCTTCCAACGCCGTTGCGATCTTCGCGAAGCTCAGCACGCTATTGCGGTCCAACACAATCCGCCGCACGACGCCCGGCTTCGCCAGCCGTGGGCGCCCAATCGGCTCGCCGCGCCGCTTCTTTGGCCGCCAGACAGGCCTTGGTCCGCTCTGAGATGAGCTCGCGCTCGTACTCGGCGAAGTTGACCACAGTGCGCGCCATCATCCGGCCTGCGGCCGTCGACAGGTCCAAGTTGATGTCGAGCACGACCAGCGACCAACCTCGGTCCTGCGCATCCTGGATTACGTTGGCGGCATGGACGACCGACCGTGCTCGCCGGTCTAGCTTGGCCACGATCAGGCCGTCGCCTTGACCGCTCGCCAAGAGGCTCAACACTTCGCGCAAGTTGCCGTTGATGTACTTGCCGCTGGCGCCTTCGTCGGCGTAGTGCTCCACGGCCCAACCGCGCCGCTTCGCTTCGGCATCGATGGCGGAGCGCTAGGCTTCCAGCCCGTTGCGGCTGCCGGCTTGCTCCTCGGTGCTTACGCGCGAGTAGCCGAACATCAACGCGCGCTGCATTTTTACTGCCGCACTCACGAGTCCGCGGCCTTACGCTCGGCGTGCTCAACGTGCCACGCGTAGGTGCGGCAGTATCTCCGTGCGATCCGCAACATGGGCCGGCTCGACCCGGGCACGTACAAGCCCGGGGCATCCGAGTTCGGCGCTGTCGGGCCCCGTGGGTACGAGACCCCGCCCAGGCCTGACGGAACGAGGTACCGGCCAACGGCAGCGACGCGGAGTCTGCGCCGGCCAGATTGATAACAGACTTCCCAGAAAAATCCCCGCGGAGCCTCAGCGAGGGAAAGTACGGCGAAGCAAGGGGAGGCGTGCGTCCTTAAGAGGCGGGACTACACCGCCTCCCCTTCGCCGTCTGCACGGCCTCCACACTTGTCGTCCCGGTTGCCGGCGGAACCCGTACCTGCCAAGGCGGGGCATTGTGCAGGGGCTATGCGGGACCGCTGCAAAGGTGTTACTCGACCGTTAGTACGGCACGCGGGACCGTTGGTGCACGGCGACAAGGGAAATTAGGGCATACTTTGGGTAGAAAGTACGTTCGAGGTTACAACCTGGGAGCCCGAGGAGGCCGTAACCGAGATGGACGCACACCGCCCTGAGCATGTGATTCGCGCAGATGACGATTCGCGGATCACGGTTGAAAGCGGACATCCTCGCGCAGAGTTTGTGCAGCTCACAGACGAGCATGGCGGCATCCACTTGATCCCGATGCATCTGTACGTCGATATCCAGGAAGAGACGCGGCAACTAAAGCTGGCGGTTGAGAAACGTCGTGAGTACTTGCGGGCCGTGAGGGAGAACACACTGTCGCTCCCGGATCGTGGCGCACCGCCAAACTGCGACGAGGGAGACCTTTCGGAGCTCGTTGATGAGGTCCGCGCGTTCGGCCGATCGCGTAGGCAAGTAAGTCGACTTTTTCGATAGATGGCACTCACGCCGATCCGCGGCGGGATCTATCTCATCCCAGACGAGGCGGTCGTGCTGTTGCCGAAAGTCGTCAAGCGGCGACTACACAAACACCGCTACTTCGTGGTTCTCAGCGGCGACACCACAAACAACGACGCAAAGTGGCCCCTCGTGTCCGGTTGCCCGCTGTCAGGTGAAACAACCCTGAAAACAAGGTTCGACATCAAACTCGGCCAAGGCGAGGGCGGTGTCGAGAAAAAGTGCTGGGTCAGGATCCCAGCCCTCCAGTCGATTGAGAAGGCCGATCTATGGCAGTTCACGGGGACGCTTGACCCCCCGAAAGTCGCTCAGATTGACGCCGCGTTGTTCGATTACCTTGGCCAGTTCGACCCCGGAGCCAGCTAAACCTACTTCTGCCTGCTCAAACGCCCGTTCGAGAAACCCCGCTGGAACCCCCGAACTACGCTTTGCGTACCAGCGACGAAGAGGTTCCGCCGGGCCCAATCGGCCTGGTTAAGGCCGGTTCCGAGGGCCGTCTAGCTGCGGCGACGGTTCGCGGAACCGCGCCAGAAAATGCTTCCCAAGCTGAATACGCGGGTTCGATTCCCGTCATCGGCTCCAGCTTCAGACGCAAGTGTCACCGGCGGCCTTCAAGATCTTGCGATTTCGGGGCTCGCCGACCAAAACTAGCCGAGAAGCCTCACCGCGAGCTTCATGGCGAACGCTGCGAACAACCGACAGACTGAAGGGCTGACGGACGCCCCTGCCGCCGGCCGCTCTACACGGTGTCGGACGATACGGGCGACTGGAGGCGCTTCTTCAGCAGCTAGATCGCTGAAGCGTCGCTCGGAAGATGTCTACTATCGTCCTCGGCAACTCTGGCTCGTTGCGCACGTACCACGTTGCCCATCTGGTGCCGTGAGCGAAACCCCAGGTGGCGGGATACATCCGATCTGCTGACACGCCCGTGACCGGCGTCGCCTCTCACCGGATCGACCGCGTGTGCGCCCATGGATGGTCGCTCGTAACCCGGACTAATGCGTACCAAAGTCCGATTTATCGACACAACTCGGACTAACGCTATAGTTAGTCCGAGTTGGGAGACATCTATGCAACCCAGAGTTGGGTGGCCTAGCCACAGCGCGGAGCGACGCCCGTGGGCACAGACCCAAAGGGGTGGCACCCGCGAGGACAGGACACTTCGTTCCGTGACAGTGTCGCTTCCCCCCTACATCGCCAAAATCGATGCCACCATCGACGCGGATATCGCTGTCGAACTCGAAGCCGCCATGAGCGAGATTTCTCGACTCGACAG
This sequence comes from Mycobacterium decipiens, assembly GCF_963853665.1. Lineage (NCBI taxonomy): Bacteria > Bacillati > Actinomycetota > Actinomycetes > Mycobacteriales > Mycobacteriaceae > Mycobacterium > Mycobacterium decipiens. Next base: position 497,452 of record NZ_OY970459.1, on the reverse strand, counting down.
CACGCATGGAACCCACCTCGCAGCTCTGCGCACTCTCCTACTTCGAACAGAATCGGTGGTGGCCGGACCCGATGGAGACGGGGCGACCCGCCGCGCGGCCACCCCGGCGAGCGCATCGGCTGAGACGGTTGGAACTACCTGTCGGCCCGGTCACGGGGCGAAGTTATTGCCTTTCGACGCCCCGTGACCGCGCTCAATTCAGGCTGACGGGCTGCCTCACGTTCTGAGGTTCGCCGTTCTCGATCCAGTTGAGTTCGACGGTGACGTGATCGGACATACCCATGTGCAAGATCAGCGGGAACCTCAGTTCGGAAAGCGGAGGCATGTCGATGGGGTCCTTGCTTTCACGATGTATCGAGCCTCTGAGTTCTGAACCAGGATCCATCGTCAGCTGCTCGGCGGTGACGTGCTCACTCTTGTTCTCCAAGACCAAGGTCGAGCGCGTTGTGAACTTCGGCGCGCCCTTCTTGTCCGCGCCGGTCTGCTCGCGGCGCTTGTCCACCCGCGCACGCGGCATCGCGTGTTCACCCTTGCGGACGACAGACGGCGCACCGAGCCCCAGGCCACCGATGTCGCTCTCGATGGCCTCCCTCACCTTGTAGGCCAAATCAATCAGATCTGCGTACACACCGAGTAGACCTTTGTCCTCCAGCTCCTTGCGGAACTTCTGGAGCCGATCCAGTTCTTTAAAGTCAGCGTTGCGGTCGACAGGTTCATCTGAGAACCAGACGTGCACCGGCTTGCCGCTTGCGGCGGCCCGTTCAATCTCCTCCGCGGTACCCGACACGGCGCTATCAGTCGCCTGGCCGAGACGCGAGTCGAACAGAGCGATGACGATGTCGGCGTCGTCCACGAGTTGGGAATTAATGACGCTCTGGCCGCCGTTCGCGTCCATCTGCGGTATGGCGTCCGTCTTCCAGAATCGTGGAAGCAGCACTGTCTGCGCGTTCTCAGCTCGCGACCCGTTCCAACCATGTAGCGCACCCTTGACCGCCTCGACTTCGTCAGCGGTATCACCCGGCGAGGAGATCATGACCTTGAGGACGTTAGAGGCGAATCCCATGTACGTAATTCTGCCAGTCGGTGCCGACACCACTCTTTGACGGCCTCCGCGCGGTCCCGTATCGGTCCCGTAGACACAGCCGAACCGGCGGCGAACGAAGGCCGTACCGAAGGCGTCGGAGAGCCGTACCGAAACTGTCCCGGAGCAGCGCAAACGCCGCCTATCGTCAGCCCGTCCACCGGCGGTTATCGCTCACACGTTCGGGCGTCGAAAATACTTCCCATGCTGAGTACGCGGGTTCGATTCCCGCATCGGCTCCACTACCGTCGCAGGTCAGGACGTTTTCGATGCCGAAAATCTCAAGTAGAGGTAGGGACTTTCCGTGGCTTGTCCGTGGACGTGCGAAACGTCTCCCCGAAATCCGTTTGCTGGCTTTGACGCGCTGGTTAGGCACGTTGGTTGTCGGTTTGGCTGGCGATTAACCGTGTCCCGCCAGGCGCGGCAGTAGGTCGATCTATGATCCCGTCATGGCGGTCAGTAGGGCCGAAATTCTGGACGAGATGCGGCGCTGCGCTGCCGACAACGGCGGCTTGCCGCTTGGCCAGCATCGTTTTGAGACCGAAACTGGAATCAAGCCGCACGACTGGCGCGGTCGGTATTGGGTGACGTGGAATGACGCGCTGAGTGAAGCGGGTTTCGGACCCAATTCGATGCAAGGACGAAAACACGATGACAGCGAATTGCTTACGCACCTAGCGGTGTTGACCCGCAAGCTGGGCAGGTTTCCGACCTACGCACACCTGAGCATGGAAAGCCGGAACAACGACGACTTTCCTGGCGAAAGCACGTTCAGGAAACGGATCGGCAGCAAGGCTGAACAGGTTGCACGACTACGCGCTTTTGCCGCTGCCGATGACGGTTTCGCCGATGTCTACGGAATTCTGTCAGCACAGACCGACGGCGCCGAACCGGCGCAATCGTCCGATGACCCGCTAGTGCAATCGACCGGCGTTGTGTACCTAATTCGGTCGGGCCGCTATCACAAGATCGGCCGATCAAATGACCTTGGTAGGCGGTCATATGAGATTGCGCTACAGCTTCCCGAAAAGGCCGTGCTAGTGCACTCATTCGAGACCGATGACCCGGCAGGTATCGAACGCTATTGGCATGAGCGATTCAAAGACCGTCGCCAAAACGGCGAGTGGTTCATTCTCTCGCCAGCCGACGTCGCCGCGTTCAAACGCCGCCGTCGCTTTATGTAGCGACTACATCCGCTGGCGTAACGGCACCAAGTTCGTACCCGTTGGCCTAGCCGTAGCCGCTAGCTTGGCCCGCCAGGGCGTCGTCACCGGAATTCATCACGGTTCGGCGCACCCGCACGTAGACCTGACCGTTGGGATTCACTGGCCAATCGATGTCGCCCACCTGTAGACCGGCCAACTCGGCGGCACGACCCGACCACAACATATCGGGGGTCATCCACGACGCCGGGTTGCCCATTCGCCACGGCGCGTTCGGTCGGCAGCTTCACATGCACGGATGCTCCGGCCACCCTGACCGTGGCGGCGGGGTCACCGAAACCGCCGCCGCGCTCTACCGCGACGGCTTGAACCCCAACTGGAACCCGCTCTACCCCAAGCAGACCCAGGTGGTTCACCGGCTGAGCGGCTACGAGTTCAGCACCGCGAACCGCTTCTGGATCACCGAACCCACCGCCCCAACCAGTAAGGACTCAACGATGGACAACCTCATCGCGCTATTCCGCGAACAAGCGGCCGTGCTCTCCGCATACGGCCGGGGTGATATGCCGACCGTCACGGCCACGCAGGCGGCACCGATGCGGCCGACGGTGGACGCGACCGCAATCGTGCGTTCCGAGATCGCGCGAGTCAGCGGGTTCCCCGAGCACAGGCTGCGCAGCAACCAGACCATCGTCGGCGACCTGGGGTTCGACTCGATCATGGTGACCGACCTGTTCACCGGGCTGAGCCGCAAGCTCCCGGGAGTGGCGATCGGTGCCGCGGCATTCGGCCCGGCCACGACGATCGGCGAGGTCATCGACGTGGCGGGCGGGCAGGTGAGCGCGCCCGCCGTCGTCCCCCAGACCCGGATCAGCGAGTTCGAGGAGGTCAAGGCCCTGGCCGACCGCATCGCACTGGTCGAGGCAGCCGGCATCGACAACCCGTACTTCATGGTCAATGACGGAGTCACCGGCGACACCTCGATCATCGACGGCGTCGAGGTCATCAACTTTTCCAGCTTCAACTATCTGGGCATGTCCGGTCACCCCGCGGTGGCCGACGCGATGGCAGACGCGGTACACCGATGGGGCAGCTCCTGCTCGGCGTCGCGGCTACTCTCCGGCGAGAAGCCGATCCACCGCGACCTGGAGCTCGAGCTGGCGAACCTCCTGGGAACCGAGGACGCCCTGGCCTTGGTCAACGGGCATGCCACCAATGTCACCGTGATCGGGCACCTGCTCGGCGCAGGCGATCTCGTCATCCACGACAGCCTCGCGCACGACAGCATCGTCCAGGGCTGCAAGCTCTCCGGGGCGACGCGCCGACCGTTCCCACACAACGATCCCGCCGCGCTTGACGACCTGCTTACCGGCATCCGTCACCAGTACCGCCGGGTGCTGATCATCATCGAAGGCGTCTACAGCCAGGACGGCGACATCGCCGACCTGCCGGCGTTCATCGAAGTCAAGCGCAAGCACGGGGCGCTGCTCATGATCGACGAGGCACACAGCATCGGGGTGCTCGGCGCGACCGGCGGCGGCATCGGGGAACACTTCGACGTCGACCGCGCCGACGTCGAGTTATGGTCGGGCACAATGTCGAAGGCGTTGGCCGGCTGCGGTGGCTACGTCGCCGGAAGCCGGCAGCTCATCGAATTCCTGAAGTACACGACGCCGGGCTTCATCTTTAGTGGCGGCATACCACCGGCCATCGCGGCGGCGGCGCTGGCCTCGATGCGCGCGATGCGCAGTGAGCCGGCGCACCTGCGGCGGCTGCACGAGTTGTCGGCGCTGTTCCTGAGTCTTGCCCGCGAGGCCGGCCTGGACACCGGTGACAGCGACGGCACGCCCATCGTTCCATGCATCCTGGGGAACTCGATGACCGCGCTGAAGCTGTCGAACGCGCTGCGCAAGCGCGGCATCAACGCCAACCCAATCCTGTACCCGGCCGTGCCGGAAGACAAAGCGCGGCTGCGGTTCTTCATCACCAGCTGCCACAGCGAAGAGCAGATCCGCTACGCGATCAAGGTGCTTGCCGAGGAGCTGGCGTGAACACCGTGCCCGCCGTCGTTGCCGGTAAAGCCGCTATTTGCTGGCCGTCGCGATCAGCATCTGCTGGTCATAGGCCAGGCCGTCACCGTCGACGTACGTCTCCCACTCGGCCACGACCTCGGATTCAAGTCGGTGTCGGCGGTCGTCGTCCGCGGCGGCTACCAGCTCGGCCAGCGGAGTAGCCGAAATATATTGCCAGACAAAGTCTTTTGCTGCTGGCAGCCGCAGGGTTTTGGTTGTGGTGGTGACGGTCACCTCGTCGAAGCCAGCCTCGCGCAGCAACCCGGTGATCACGTTCGGATCGGTGAGCGAGAACACCAATGTGACGAAGCCGGTGAGCTCGGGGGCGATGTGTGCGCCGAGCGCATCCGCGAAGACCTTCCACAACCGTGGCATCTCGGCCGGCACGCTGATTGCCACCCGGCCGCCGGTCGAGAGAACCCGTCGCATCTCCGACACGGCCGCAGTTTGGTCGGGAACGAACATCAGCCCGAGCTGGCAGAGCACCAGGTCGTATGAGTCATCCGGCAGCGGCAGTGCCTCCGCGTTGGCCTGGCGCCATTCGATTGGGGCCGCCGCCGGGATCACTCGGGCGATCCGCAGCATGTCGGGGTTGAGGTCGACCCCGACGACCCGGCCCTCGGCACCTACCCGCTCAGCCACCAGGCGGGCGACAACGCCGGTGCCGCACGCGACGTCGACGACGAACTCCCCCGGCTGCGGTGCGATGAGCTCGATGAGGTCGCCCGCCAGCGGCCCCGGAATGACGGGAACGAAGCACCGCTGGTAGTTCTCGGCCGCCGTCAGGCCCAACGATTTGTAATCAACCTGTGTGGACATGACCGAAATGTATAGGGCGGACGGGGTTGGCCGCGTCGACCGAATCGACCATTTCGCCCGTTGGCGCAGTGGTTAGTTCTGACCATCTCAGACCAGATGGTGCTCGTAGGCGTACGCGGTGGCGGCCGCGCGGGACGACAGGCCCAGCTTGGCGAAGATGTTCTGCAGGTGTCGGGCGACCGTGTGCTCGCTGAGCACCAGCTGCGCGGCCACCTCGCGGTTGGTCTTCCCGGCGGCGACGAGGCGGAGCACTTCGCCTTCCCGAGTCGTCAGCGCCCCGGCCTGGCCTCGGACCAGCCCAGCCAGGATTGACAGGTCGGGCTTGGCTCCCAGCTGCTCGAAAACCTCGCGAGCGGCGTCGAATTCGAGCCCGGCCAAGTCGTGATCGTTGACCGCACGGCATGCCAGCCCGATCTGAACCCGGGTGCGAGCAGCCTCGTACGGCATCTCCAACTGCCGCCAAGCCGCCATCGCACGCTGCAATTCGCGTTGGGCCGCGGTCGAATCGCCCTCGGCCAGCAGCGTCGATCCTGCCGCGTGCGCCGCCACCGCGTCCAAGAACGGAGCCGCGATATCCTCGGCGATCGCCGCCAGTTCGTCGGCACCGGTACGCGCGGCCGCGACGTCGCCCGCCGCGAGCATGATCTCGACCAGAGCCGCCAAAGTGCTTGGCCTGCTATAGGATTCCGTGGTCGCGTCCACTGCGCGCCGAATCGCCACGGTGGCCGCGTGGACATCCCCCTCGGCCAGCCGGAGCAGCGCCAGGCCCGGCACGGGCTCCCGTCCGTGCTGGCTCGCCTGGCGGTAGGCGGCGTGTGCCTCGGCGAACTCTCCGCGCAACCGATGCAGTTCGGCTCGCTGGTACGCGGCCAGACCGAGCGCCGGATGTACCAGCTTGGACAGCCACTCCCAGGCGAGACCGGCCGCCGCCATCGCCTGCTGCCACTCGCCGTGGATCTGCAGGATCTGCGAGCGATGCACCAGACACTGGCCGCGGTACGGCACCAGATCCGGTTGGGCCTCGCAGTGGCGGCTCAACGCCTCGGTCCACTCCGCCGCGCGGCGCAGGTCGAACACACCCATGCAGGCTTCGATGACGGCGCAGTAGATGATTCCCGCCGGGATGGGCGACACCTCACCCGTCGTGACACGCAGCATCACCTCGTCGAGCAGCCCCACGCCACGAGCCGCCTGCCCACCCGTGATCAGCGCCTGCCCCTGGCCCAGACTCGCTAGGGCCGCCAAATCGGAGTCGCCAACCCGATCGGCGACGGTCACTGCCTCGGTGTAGAGCGCCAAGGCGGCGGCCGAGTCGCCCGACCGCCATTTCGCAATGCCGTCGGGCACCAGAAGGTATCCACGCGCTATCAACTCACCATCCTGCGCGAGGCGACCGATTCTCCCGAGCCACCCGCTGGCCTGGGCGCTCTTGCCGCCGAGCAGTTGCGTCAGCGCCAGCCAGAATCCGCATCGGGCGGCACCACCGAGGTCGTCGACCGCGGTGAACGCGCTGTACGCCCGCTCCCAGGCAGCCGAACTCTCCTCGTCCTTACCCAGCAGGTAGGCCGTGATCGCCAATCGGTCGAGGTCGTCGCCGTCCAACGGTTGGCCCGCGTCGGTGAGGCACGCATAGGCCTCGGCCCACGCCTGGCGGTCAAACGCTTTGGCCGCATTGTCTACCTCGGCCATAGACAGAGTCTTTCGCAAGTCGGTGTCGGTCGACAACCTGACATGAAATGTGATACTGATCCGATGGGCGACGGCGACGCACCGACCGTGGAGTATCTGCGTGGTGCTGGACGGATTGCCATGGCGCACAGGGGGTTTACCTCGTTCCGGTTACCCATGAACAGCATGGGCGCGTTCCACGAGGCGGCAAAACTCGGATTCCGCTACATCGAGACCGACGTGCGCGCCACCCGCGACGGCGTAGCCGTGATCCTGCACGACCGCAGGCTCGAGCCCGGGGTGGGAGTGTCGGGTGCGGTCGACCGGTTGGATTGGCGCGATGTGCGCACGGCGCAGCTGGGTGCGGGCGAGTCGATCCCAACGCTGGAAGACCTGCTTACCGAGCTGCCCGACATGCGGGTGAACATCGACATCAAAATGGCATCGGCGATCGAGCCGACGGTCAACGTCATCGAGCGGCTGAAGGCGCACAACCGGGTGCTGATCGGCTCGTTCTCGGAGCGCCGGCGGCGCCGCGCGTTGCGTCTGTTGTCCAAGCGGGTCGCCAGTTCGGCGGGAACCGGCGCGCTGCTGGCGTTGCTGGCCGCGCCAACACCCGCCAGCCGGGCATACACCTGGCGGATGATGCGCGACGTCGACTGTCTACAACTACCGCCGCGGTTTGGCGGGGTAGCGGTCATCACGCCGGCGCGGGTGCGGGCCTTTCATGCTGCCCATCGTCAGGTGCACGCCTGGACCGTCAACGACCCCGACGTGATGCATGCCCTGCTCGACATGGACGTGGACGGCATAGTCACCGATCGCGCGGACCTACTTCGTGACGTTCTGCTGGCCCGCAACCAGTGGCACGCCGGCTAGTCCCCGGGAAGCGGACGAAACACCGGCAAAATCCGGTAGTGCGCGGTGAAGCTGGCCCTCTCGCATTCCTCGCCGACCTCGCCGTCATGGGCGATGGCGGTCGGTGCGTCCACGGCGGTGAAGCTGAACTCCGGCACCTGCAGCTCGTGGTAGAGCTTGCTGCGGGACAGCCGTCCCAGTGCCAGCGAGATCAGGATCCTGGCGGTGGCCAACCGGCGGCCGGTTTCCAGGATGCGTACGTCAATGAGACCGTCGTCCATGCGGGTCCGGCGGGACGGGGCGAAACCCGTCGGCAGATACACCGAATTGCCGAGGAAGAACAGCGACGTGTGCAGGGTCTTGTCGTCGTAGCGGATGCGGACGGGCTGGTCCTTGCGCAACGTATGCAGCATCGCATAAGCACTGGCCAGCGGCTTTCCGATGCGCTTTTCGAGCTTTTCACGATGCCGGACGAAGGTGGGGTAGGCGCCGATGCTGGCGTTGTTGATCACCATCCGGCTTTCGTTCAGGCACACCAGGTCGACGCAAGACACGCTGCCGCGTCTGATCGCGTCCACGGTTTTGGCCACGGTGTCGCAGCCGATGTCCTTGGCAAAATGGTTGAACGTTCCGGCGGGAAAGACCGCCAACGGGAGCCGCGCCTCGACAGCGACTGCCGCGGCGGTGGACACCGTGCCGTCGCCGCCGCCGACCGCGAGCACCTCGGCCCGGGCGGCGGCGCCGCGCAGCGCACGCTCGGGGTCGTCATTGGAACCCAATTCGACGATCTCTGCCTTCGGCAACTGCGCACGTATCTCGTCGGCGACTCGGGCCCCGGTGCCGCTGCCCGACGCCGGGTTGATGACAAGGACCACCCCGGAGCCGTCGGGCCGTCGGGGTGTCTGGACCCGAAGCGGCGCCGTTTTCGGCAGCGCGGATTCGACGATCGGCGGGACGAGCCGGCCGCCCAACACCGCGATGCCGGCGCCGATACCGAATCCGGCGAGGACATCGCCGGGGTAGTGCACGCCGGTGGCTACCCGGGACAGCCCGACCAGCCCGGCCAGCAACGCCAGTCCGAAACCCAGCGGCGGATTCTCCAGCCCCACCCCGACGGCGAACGCGGCGGCGCTGGCGGAGTGCCCGGACGGCAGTGAGTTGGACGTGGGACGGCGAACTCGTCTGATCAGGGGGACCGAGTCGAAGAGCGGACGTGGCCGCTGACGGATTCGTTTAGCGACCTGGTTGGTGAACAAGCTGGCGACCCCGAGCGTGATGACACCGCGCGTCGCGCCGCGCTGCGCCGTGGGTTTGCGGGATGCGAGCAGCGCCGCGCCGATGGCCATCCACAGCTTGGCATGGTCGGCGGCTCGGGTCAGCGGCGGCATGGCCGTGTCGAGCAGCGGTGTGGGCGTCTCGGCGATCGCTTCGAACAGTTCGAGATCGAGGGCGCCCAGACCCCGGGTGATCTGTTTGAGGCTGCGCCAACGCCGCCCGGGCCACCCGTTCATCGGATCCACCCTATTCCGCGCCACCGGCCGCAATCAGGGCATCCGGATCGGATCATCGGGGTGCGGGCGCAGCGGGGTGGTCTCGATGGTCATCCAGCCGGAAAGCGGCAGCGATTCGAGGATGGCCATCAACTCGCCGGGATCGCGTGCCCGCCACAGACCCAGGGTGCGTTGGCCGTCCGGCCCATCGGGAAGCGCCCACAACCGCACCAGGTGTCCCCGCCCGGCCAGCTGGGGGGCGCGGCGGGCCTCGCGTGCCGTGGTGTCATCGACCACGTGCGCCGGGGTGCCCGGTGGCACGGTGATGGTCATCGCGATCAGAAACTCTGGACCCTTGCCAGGCGTGATGGTGATCCCCGCGTTAACCGGGTCGTTCGGGTGCGGACCCAGCGGCGTGATCTCGTCGGTGCGCCACATCCGCGGCGGGATCGAGGCCAGCACCCGCTCTAGTTGGCCTTGGTCGGCAGCGGCGAACAGCCCGAGGGTGCGCCATTGCGCCGACTGCAGCGGCGGGCGCCACAAACGCAGCAGCTTTCCCTCTGCAGCGAGCTCGCGCGAGCGCGCCGCCTCACCGGCCCGGACCCCGTCGACCTCGGCTGCGGGCGTGCCATCGGGAACGCGGGTCGTCATGGTGACCAGAAATTCCATGCTGTCTCCCGAGCAAGCCGCTATGCGGGCTCTTTGCCGGCCGGAAAGAACTTGCCTATCAACGCATTCCCGACGATGCCCACCACGATCATGCTGATTCCGGCCGGGTCGGGCAGCTCGTCGGCCACCCAACCGAAGATCCCCGCGATGAGGATGAAGGTCGGCAGCCAGTCGACCAGCTTGACCACCGATGGCGCCGGTTCGTCGGGGATCTCCCCGGCCGCCAGAGCCGCCTTCGCGCTGGCGCGTCCCGGATAGAACTCGGTGAATGCGACCGCGAAGAAGATCGCCGCCAGCTGCAAAACCCAGCCTGTCCAGAAGTTATTGGCGTCCTTGAAGACCGCGTCGCCGATGAACCCGACGATGGCAGCGAACCCGAATGCCGCAGCCCAGATACCCGAGATGACGTAGTTGATCCGGATGAAAAGCGGGCTGTCCCAGTGCTCCCGGGGAGTCTCCTCCTTGGCGTAGGCGAGCGTAAACGGCCTGCGCGCAATCAATGTCGCGATCACAAACGACACCAGCGCGACGTTAGTGATCTCGCCCGCCCACAGCTCGAGCCAACGGATCACGCTTGGCGAGGCCACCGCACCCAGCACCGCCAGGCCCGCGAAAAAGGCCGCGCCGAACGCTTCCAGGGCGTGTATCGAAATGCCGCGGCGCGACGACAGCCACATCGTCACCACCGACACGCCCAGGGCAACACAGACGGCCACCTCGAAGTGACCCGGGGTCGAGAAGACCGATAACAGGACCCAGGGCACCAAGCCGGCGAACGGTGACTTCAGAAAACCGTCGATAAAGCTGGCCGGGTTGGTTAGCCGCAAGAGCGCACGGCCCTAAAAGACGCGCACCCAGTCGACGAGCATCTCCTGTGGATAGGAACCCGCCGCGGGATCGCCGCCACCAGAACCGCCAACCGCAAGGTTCAACACCGGAAACACCGTGTAGCCGGGGTCGTTGAACGGCCACTCGCGGATGGGTTCGTTCAAGTCCTCGATGCCGATCGCCGGAACCGAGAAGTACGGCTCCATGCCGTCGGCGTAGTCCAACCAGAAGTACATGCCGCTCGGATTCCACGTGACGCGCCAGTTGTGCCAGCCACCGTCCACCCCGATCGGGTGCGTCTCGAATGCCGTGCCGTCCGGGTTGGCGTGCACGGTCGTTCCCGACGGCCAGGTCCCGTTGCCGTACCACTCGATCAGGTCGATCTCGCCGCTGCGCCCCGGGTCATCATTGGACAACCACCAGGCGGGCCACATGCCCGGAGCCAGGCAGTTGAACTTGATTCGGGCCTCCCAGGTGGTCCCGATGCCGCCCCGCCACAGGCCGTGGACCAGGCCGCCGAAGTAACTGTTGCCCGTTCGGGTGGCGCGCAACACCAGATTGGAATTGCCGTCCAGGAACACATTCTGACGGCTGTCGCGGTACTGCCCAAAAAACTCGGGCCGATCAAAACCCACCGGGTTCTTGATGGGCGTCCGGTGATTCGACACCTGCCACTTCGCCGGGTCCGGGGCCGAGCCGGCCGGCCCGTCGAACTCGTCGTGGAACAAGAACCCACCGATTGCTGCAACCGGCGCGGCGGGCGCTGGTGCGGGACCAGCCGGCCCAGCCGGGGGGACGGGTCGGCCCAGGCTTTGGGGGCGGCGGGGATCGCGGCTGCCAGCGCGCCGAATCCCGCCATCATCATCATTCGGCGACGATCCATCTCAGGCATAAGCATGGGACAATAGCAGCCCCGGTTGCCACGCGGTGAACTTGGCGATGCGGCTGCGGATGATCGCCCAGGTCAGCGCGCCCGCCGGTGGGGTGTCGGGGCACTGACCTTGACCAGCAGCTTGCCGATGTTGACCCCGGTGAATAGCCCGTTGAGGGCGTCGACACACGACTCGATCCCCTCGAAGACGGTCTGGCGGTGCCGCAGCCGTCCCTCGGCCTCCCACTGGCGCAGCTTGGCGAAAGCCTCGTCGAAACGGCCCCACTCCTCGAGCGCGTTGAACCCCCGCATCTGCGCGGTCTTGGCGAGCAGATTCACATAGTTGGCCGGCCCGGGGTGCTCGCCGGTCAGGTAGCTGGAGATCACGCCGCACAGCACCACCCGCGCCTTGCGGGCCAGCCGGCCCAGCACGGCGTCGAGGATCGGCCCCCCGACGTTGTCGAAGTAGACGTCGACCCGCCGGGGACAGTGCTCTTTGAGCGCCGCCGCCAGGTCATCGTTCTTATAGTCGATGCACGAGTCGAAGCCGAAGTCTTGCACCACCGCCCGGCACTTCTGTGGCCCGCCCGCGATGCCTACCACTCGGGCTCCGGCGATCTTGGCGATCTGCCCGGCCACCGATCCGGTGGCTCCCGCCGCTGCCGAGACCACCACCGTCTCCCCGGGCTGCGGCCGGCCGATGTCGGTCATCCCGAAATAGGCCGTGGCACCGGTCGGGCCGTATACCGACATGATCGCCAGCTGGTCGTCCTCCCCCGGGATGGGTGTGCTGAACACGTCGTCGCGGACGATCACGTACTCCTGGAAGCCCGTCAGCGTGGTGACGACATCGCCGACGGCGTAGGCCTCGCAGCGCGACGCGACGACCTGACCGATCCCGGCCGCCCGGATGACGTCGCCCAGCCGCACCGGCGGAAGGTAGCTCGGCTGGTCGTCGAGCCAGGTCCGGGCGGCGGCGTCGATGCCCACGTAGGTGGTGCGGACCAGCGCCTCGCCGTCGGCGGGCTCCGGAGCCGGCTTGATGACCAGCTCGGTGTCACCGGGCGCAACCAGCCCGGTCGGGCGGCGGCGCAACAGAATCTGACGGTTCGACAGGTCGGCCACGTTGCCGAAACTACCTACTCGGCACGACCCTCGTGTGGGAGCATCTGTGCATGAACCCAGAGGACGACCCGGAGACCCGGATCCGGGAACTGGAGCGGCCGCTGGACGATGTGGCACGAGCGTCCGAACTAGGCAGCCCGCAACCGAGCGGCTACGCCTACCCGCCCGGCCCACCGCCGCAGGCACCGCCACCGTACAACTACGGCGACCCGTTCCTCGGCCGCTCGTCGCGGTCGTCCTCCGGCACGCGTATGTGGTGGATCCTGGCCGCGCTCTTCGTTGTCGGTGTGCTGGCTCTGGTGGGCGGCATCGCCGCGTTCAGCGCGAATCGGCTGTCCCGCGGCAACTTCGTCGTGCTTTCCCCCAGTCCGTCCGTCTCCCGGGCTACTCAAACCCCGACCGCGCAACCGGCGACACCGCTTCCGCCGGCCGGCGCCAGCCTGAGCGTCTCCGGCGTCAACGTACACCGGACGATCGCCTGCAACGACAACATCGTCAGCATCAGCGGCGTGTCCAACACGGTCGTGATCACCGGCCACTGCGCGAGCCTCACGGTGTCCGGCATGAGGAACTCGGTCACCGTCGACTCGGTCGACTCCATCGAAGCCGCCGGTTTCAACAACGAAGTCACCTATCGCTCGGGCTCGCCGAAGATCAGCAAGGCCGGCGATTCCAACGTCGTCCAGCAGGGCTGACGGTTACTTAGCCTCATCGGCAGGATCGTCGAGAACGCTGACCGCGATGCCGTACGGCAGGAACCGAACCTTGCGTTTCGGGTCGGTGTTGTCCTTGTTCGCACGCAGAGCGTCAAGTTCGGTTGCATATACCTGCTCGACGCGCGCGCCGCCCTCCGCGTCGACCGTGTAGATGGCCCACACGCCGTCACCTGCCTCACCGGCGGTCTCCGGTGCCGGTCGTGGGCGCCGGGACAGGTCCTCAAAGACTGCCGACCACCCGGTTCGAGCACCGGATGAATTGACGAACCTGCCGATCCGCTCGAACACGTCGCGAAGTCCCTCGCTGCCCTCCCTGATCACCCGATCGAATTCTTCGGGATCGAATCCGAAGGGACCATAGTCGCCCAACCCGACCTCCTCAGCGGCTCATATCAATACTACGGACCCGGCGGCGGGGGACCCGGCTCCGGCGGGGGCGGGGGCGGTGCCGGTGGGTAAATCGGAATCGGAATGCTAACGAAGGGGAGATGCAGGTACATCGTCATGATCGGTGTCGGCGGGGCCTCCGGCGGCGGTGGTGGCGGTGGTGGTGGCACCGCCGCGGGCGGTGTTGTCCGCGGGGCTTGCGGCACGGGAGTGGGCACCGGCGCCTTCCGGGTCGGCGCCCGGCGGGGCGTGGCGGGCGCCATGTTCACCACGGTTTGCGGCGGCGGCTGCACCACAGGTGGCGGGGCGGCCACCTCAATTGGCGGCGCCGCCGGCGGAGGGCTAGGGGCCGGTGGCTGCAGCTGCGGCGGCGTCGAGGGCAGCGCAGCCGGCGCCTGACTTGCCGGGACGATCGTCTCGGGGGGGCTGGGCAGCTCGGCGGCCGTCGGCCGGACATCAGACGTCAGCGAAACCACCAGAATCCCGGCCGCGATGGCCGAAACGCCGGCCATTACCCCACCGCTCAGCGCAAACGGCCTGCCCCGGCGCGTGTTCTCCCCGTCATCGTCGTCGTCCAACGCGCTGTATGCCAGGGCACCCTCTCCCCGATCGGCGTTGGCGCAGACGTCCAGGTAGGTCGGAGTGAGCGCGCGCGGGTTTACCTCCCCGGTGCCGGGATCCAGCGCGTAGGCCAGAGCCGCGGTCGACGAGGTGAACAGCGGGGCATTCGCCGACGCCACCGCCGCACCCCGGGCCAGCGCCATCTCCGGCTCCTCGGCAAGGCTCACCACCAGCGACGTGGCCGCCTGAAGCGCCGGCTTGAACGCGACAATGTCCACCCCGCAGCCGATGACGAACACCCCATTCGCCCGCGAGCCCGGCGCATCCAGACCGGCGAGCATCGTCGCCAGCTCGGCTGTGACGGCGCCGCGATCGGTTGCCAACTGCTGGCGGTGCAGATCGACGATCGAACCGTCGGCGACGTCGACGACGGCCAAGGTCGCGCTGTCCGACTCGACGAACAACATCGCGATGTGCTCATAGCCGATGGCAAACCCCACCGTCTGGGCCAACGCCGCCGCCGCCAGCAGCGGGGAGACCAACATGACACTTCCGACGTCACGGGCGGCGAGCTGTTCGCGCAGCGCACCAACCGCGGCGGGGTCGGTCCACGTCACCCCGGTTGACGCCAGCTGGTAGCCGCCTTCGACCGCGCCGTCACGAGCCCTGGCGACCGCGGCAATCGCCGCGGCGGCCGTACCGGACGTGTCCGGAGCAACCTCGAAGTTGTGTTCTTCGACGGTGACACCGTCCGCGTTTGCACCCTCGATCAGCACCAGGCGGACCGCCATGGGCTCCATCGATACCCCAAGTACGATTTCCATCTGGCCCTCCAAGGCCAGCCATGGGGTCTGCGGCGAACGAGCGCACCGCGCGGGCCGCCGTCACATCCGGAATAGCTGGGAGTTGGTGCAATTTTGCCAGCTCAAGCCTACTCGCGCGGGGCTGGGGCACGGCCCGATTCTGGTCAAGCTCAAATGAGCCAGCGCGGTGCCCGGCGCGAGGTCACGGACCGTCGGCGCGCTGAAACGGGTTCTGCGGTTCTCCGGCACCCGGACGTTGCGGAACCGGAACCGGTATCGGGACCGGCAGCAGCGGGACGTGCAACCACTCCGTCGTCATCTTTACCGTCGGAGCCGTAGTCATCGGCGGCTCAGTGGTCGTGGTGGTTGGCGTCGTCGTCGGCGGCGTAGTCGTCGTCGTAGTCGACGGTGGCGTGCTGGTCGTTGTGGTGGTCGGCGGTGACGTGGTGGTCGGTGGAGTCGTCTTGGTCGTGACTGGTGGTGGCGGCGTGGTCGTCACCACTTGAGTCGGCGGCGGGGGTGGCGGCGCCACGGTGGTTGGGGCCGGTGCCGGACTGGGAACCGGTGCGGGCGGCGATGGCGGGCTCGGCGCCCGCGTGCTGGGCAGCCGGGGAGCGAGGCTGGGCACAACTGGGGCTCGTGAGGGGGCCGGTCTTTCCTCGATGGCCGTCAACGTGAATGCCACGCCCCCGATGGCCGTCATGGCCACCACCGCGGACACCCCGATGAGCAACTGCGACAACCGGATGCGTCGCCACGGCGGTTCCTTGGGTGGCTCGATCGCGTTCAAACGCATCGACCAACAGGGACCGTCTTCGTTGTACGGGTCGCCCTCGAGCGGCACCGGCACGTCGCCCGGGAACTCGGTCTGCGACCAGGCCAATTCGCGATCGGTCAAGGCATCATGGTCGATCACCATGACGTCGCCGGCCGGCAGCTCGATGACACTGGTGCCGGAAGCCGCTGTCGCGACGAGGCCGATGGATGTCCGCGTTCGCGAATCCCGGTCACCCCCGCGGCTGGCGAGCTGCAACGCGCCCATTGCCGCCGCGCACTCGGGTTGCGGCGCGGTCAGGACAGGTCGGCGGGTATGGAACGAAAGACGTTGAGTGACAAGGGGGATGTTGGCACCGCCGCCGACCGCGACCACCGCCGCGAGATCCGCCCAGCTCGAGTTGTTGCGTGCCAGCATGTCGTCGAACGCGTAGATGAAGCCGGTCAGCTGATCCTGGATCAGGTCTTCGAACCGCTCTCGAGTCACCTCAATGCTAGAGCTGCATCCTGAGAACTCGGCGGCGAATTCGGTGACAGCGTCGGTGGACAACCGTTCCTTGGCCGCACGGCACCGCTCCTTGAGGTGGCCGAGTTGCCCAACCGCGGCGGTGCTGGCCGCATCGAGGTCATGACCGAGTTCGTCGATGACCCGGAGCAGCAAGGCCTGGTCGATCTGGTTACCGGAAAAGTCCTCGTAGCGCACCGTGGCGCTGACGGGCTCGAAACCCAACGTCCTTGAACCCGACGCGGTCTGAACCAATGTGACGCAAGTCGCGGAGCCACCGAAATCAAGCAACCCCACCACACCGCCATCGGGCAGGCCGAATTCGGAGTCCACCGCGGTCAACGCCGCGATCGCATCCGAGACCAGGCGCGGCGCCATGCCACTGCGGACGAACCCGACGTGCGTCCGCAATCCGTTACGCAGCGCCTGCACGGCTTCGGATTTCCAGTGCGCGGGAACGGCTATCGAGATCTCCGAAGAACTCGCGTCCGCACCCGAGGCCAGCACCATCGCATCCAGCGCCTCGACCAACAGCAGGTCCGGATCGTGAACGGATCCGTCGGGAGACACCAGTGCCACCGAGTCGCCGATGCGCTCGACGAAGCCGCTCATCAAGGTGCCGGGCTCGGTCAAGTCCGGTTTCTGGTCGAAAACACCAATTTTCGGGGCGCAATGCGGATACAGGGTCAGCACCGCGCGACGGGTAACCGTAGTTCCGTTACATGCGGCGACCAGGTTGGTGGTCCCGATCGACAACCCGAGCGGGTCGTACATATAGCGAATACTTTCGTCGATAGGGGTCGGTGGCCAGCGTTAACCATAGCGGCGGACACGCCGTATGCGGCTCGCTCACAACCGCATTGGTATGCGCTCGATGCCCATGTGTCACCGAAGTGGTACCGGTACCGTCTTGACAGGCTACGGCGCGCTACACCACGGTGAGCGGCAGCGAACGCCTCGGCTCAAACTGGAAGGACGATCCCCCACTGACCTTGGCAACCAACACCTCTGGCAGTTCGGTCGCCGGGGCGTCGGTCTCGACAAGTTCTGCGGTCCAGGCGGTATTCGTCCCGCTGACCCGAACCTGGATATGCGGGTCGACGGCGGTGGCAATTGCCTGCAGCGGCTGCGCGGATTCGGGTGTGCACAGCGAAATCCAGGCGCCGTCGTCGTGGGCGGGCGACCGGCGCACCGTCAGCCGGTTCGCCGCCGGTTCGGCCAGGATATAGCCGAACGGGTTGAGCAGCGGGTGCAACTCCAACACCCGTGACGCGCCTTCGATTCCGCCGGGTAAGGCCAGTGCGCGGTGAATGCGTTCCGCGCCAAGCCCGGCGACGCCGATCAGCTGGCGGGTATTGATCGAGGCGGCCAGTCCGGCGTCTGCTGGGGTCCGTTTGGCCACCGCGATGGCGAACGACAGGTTGAGCAGGTGCATCTGCAGACACACTTCCTCGGCCATCCGCACCAGCGCAGCGTGTGAAAACGCGCCGAAGTCAAGATCTGACAGCACCGGACCCGAATAGTCGGCCAGCCCCTCATCAGAGCGGTCAATGGGATCGAATTCCCAAGTAGCAGCTCTAGTTTGACGCATTGCCTGCAGCGCCGCGATACCCTCGACCTCGGGATAGGACTCGTCGATGATGACGGTCCACGCACAGTGCGGATGCCGGTCGGCCGGGTTGCGGGGCGGCCGGTGGATGGGACGCACCTGCGCGCGCGGGTTGGTCGCGACCGCGGTGGCGTCGAACGTCGGGTCTTCGATGGTGTGGCACATGCCGACGACGTAGTCGTCGCCCATCGGCTCCACGTCGAGCAGCGCCCCGCAGTGGTCGAGGTGGAACTCGCCGTGCCAACGGTCGTGCAGGGTGTAGCGGAAATCCATGAACTGCGGCGGAGCGCCGATGTCGAGCTGTAGCCCCTTGAAGATGGTGGGTACGTCGTCGCCCTCGAAATTCAGCGCCCGCTGCATGCGCTTGGTGTAGATCGGACTCGCACCCGCCCACTCCTCGATGGCGATCTGTAGCATCTCGTCGCGGCCGAACGCCTGGATGCACCACGCCATGCCCGAGCGGTCGATCATCTGCCCGATCAACAGCAGCTCGGGTACCAGAATTGCCAGCTGGCCGCGGGACAACCCCGCGTACCGGGATTGGCTCATGCCCCCCAAGGTAGTCAGCTCTGGCTTCCCCCGCCGCCCCGGGCCCCCACCGGAAACGATGTGCTGCAATGGCGTGATGAGTCCGCACGATGTAGCCGCGATCAAACAGGTCAAATACCGGTACTTGCGCGCGCTGGACACCAAGCACTGGGACGACTTTGCCGAAACGCTGACCGAGGACGTCGCCGGCGACTACGGGTCATCGGTCGGATCTGAGCTGCACTTCACCAACCGCGCCGACCTGGTGGACTACCTGCGTTCAACGCTTGGACCCAACATCATCACCGAGCACCGGGTCACCCATCCAGAAATCACCGTGACCGGCGATACCGCAACGGGAGTCTGGTACCTGCAGGATCGGGTCATCGTCGCCGAGTTCAATTTCATGCTGATCGGCGCGGCGTTCTACCGCGACCAGTACCGACGCACCGCCGACGGCTGGCGGATCAGCGCCACCGGCTACGACCGAACCTACGAGGCGACAATGTCGTTGGCGGACATCGGATTTAGGGTGACCCCCGGTCGCGCTCTGGCTGATTGAAGCTGGGGACTACTTGGCGATCGCGATCACCGCACCCGGCCGCAGCCAGCGGATGATCTGCACCAGCGTGGCATCATCGATCGCCACACAGCCCGCGGTGGGCCCACCATCGGTCGTGTGAAAGAAGAACGCGGAGCCTTTGCCCGGAACCTTGGCCTTGTTGACACCCATCACGACCGAATGCTTGTACTGCGGGATTTGCAGGTTCTCGCTTGCGGCCGTACTGAACGGGCACTGGGACTTCTGGCAGACCTGCATGGAGTTGAAGGTGGGGCTGTTGTCGTCGCCGCTCCACCAGTGATTGGGTCCGACTTGGGTGTACGGCAGCCCACCACCGGGATTCGACGCGGTGCCGAAGGCGGAGTCCAGGCTGTAGACCCCCATCGGGGTGGCCGGATATCCGCTCTTGGCCTCCGCCGCCATGCCGGCCGAGCCGATATGTGTGCTGATACCGGTCTTGAGCGGCTGCCAGCCCGCCGCGGTGCGCTGGTACACATCCATCTTGGCGGCCGAACCACCGGTTCCCACCACCGAAACCACCTGCACGGCGTTGCCGACCGAGTTCGCGAACCACGGGTTGACGACGGCAAGGCTCAGCGGCGCCAACACCAGGCCCACACCGACCATGCACACCGCAGCACACAGCAGAGCTACCAGTCGGCGCATCGTTTCATCGTCAGATGCGCCGAGCCTCGGGGTCAAGTAAAGGTTCAGCCCCGGTTGGGTCACCGGGCTGTGATAAACCAACCGGCGCCAAGTCGTGCGATGCGCGCCCCGAGCCGAATACCGGCGGCGGCCGAAACACCCACAGGCACACCAGGAAATACACGTATCCCAGCGCCCAGCCGGCAATCACGTCGGACGGATGATGCACGTTCAACGCGACCCTGGCAATGCCGACGGTCAGCACGCTGAGTGCGCCCACTGTGACGGCCACCAACCGTGTCGACCGGCTGCGCAGCAGGGGCAACACGACCACCAGCAACGCCAGCACGCTAGCGGTCGCCTCGAGTGCATGCCCCGACGGAAACGAGGTCGAATGGGCAGCTACCAGCGCGGTCGCCGGTCGCGGGCGACCGGCCAGGCCTTTGGCCGTCATCGTGATGAAGCCGTTGAGCGGCAGACAGGCCAACAGCAACAGCGCTATCCGCATCTTGCCCTTCACCAGCGCGATCGCCGCAGCCACCAACCCCAGCGGCCGCAGCACCGCCGGGCCCACGACCAGGGAGACGCCATCCCAGAAACGCACCCAGGCCGGGTGCTTGATCCCGATGTCGTGCGCTGCGTTCAACAACGACCAATCCAGGCTGTGCAACCACCCCCAGTCCTGGGCGTGCCCCACCCACATAACGGCATAGATCACGCTGGCGGCCAAGGCCAGCGAAACGGTGAGGATGGTCTGCGAGCGGGTCATGACCTAACCCCTACCAGCACCGGTGCGATGCGGACGAATCGACCCCATACTGGCCTCATGGCGGTGATTGTTCGCAGGTTGTTCGGGCTCGGCAAGCTGCCCGCTGAGTTGCGCGCGGAGGTGGAGGCCGAGGACCTCATTTGCCTTGCCGAACACCTGGCAGTTACCAGACGGTTCACCGGTGTAATCCCAGGCCTGCGGGCATCGCACAGCGTCGCCAGCTACGTCGGTGCGCTGGCCTTTACCGCACAGCGGGTGCTGGGCACATTGTCAATGGTGCCGAAGCTGGCCGGTCGCGTCATCGACGTGCGCTGGGATGCTCCGCAGGCCGGCGCCGCGACCGCGGAGATCTCGCAGACGGGTCTACAACTCGATCTCGATGTCGCCGACGTCGACCCGAAGTTCAGCGGCCGGCTTTCGCTGCACTACAAGGTCGCCATCGGCGACGATGTGTTGAGCCGCCTGCCGCGGCGATCGCTGGCCTTCGATGTGCCGGCCGAATACGTCAATCGGGCCGTCGGCGTTACCTATAGCCCGTGACTGAGCACGCGTTCACTCCGCGCGAGCGGCAAGCCGTCTATCGGGTGATCTCGCAACGGCGCGACATGCGTCGCTTCGTGCCGGGGGGCACGGTGCCCGCGGAGGTGCTGGCGCGGTTGTTGCGGGCCGCGCATGCCGCGCCCAGCGTCGGTCTGATGCAGCCGTGGCGCTTCATCCGGATCACCGATGGGCAGCTGCGGGCAAGCATTCACGCACTGGTCAAACAGGAGCGCGCGCTCACCGCCGGCGCCCTGGGCGAGCGGGCCGAGGAATTCTTGGCGCTAAAGGTCGAGGGCATTCTCGAGTGCGCCGAGTTGCTGGTGGTGGCGCTGTGCGACGGCCGCGATGCGCACATCTTCGGCCGCCGCACCCTGCCCCAGATGGATCTCGCGTCGGTATCGTGCGCGATCCAAAACCTGTGGCTCGCGGCCCGGTCCGAAGGCCTGGGCATGGGGTGGGTGTCCCTGTTCGATCCGGACCGGTTGGCGGCCCTGCTGGCAATGCCCGCCGATGCCCTACCGGTGGCCATCCTGTGTCTGGGCCCGGTGCCCGAGTTTCCGGATCGGCCCGCGCTGGAACTGGACGGCTGGGCTTTCCCGAGACCGCTGGCGGAGTTCGTCTCGGAGAACCGATGGGGTCAAACACCAACCGGCAAGGCGCCGAAACCGGCATGAAAGGGTGACGAATGACGAGTGCGGCTGCGATGGACACCGGCCAGCGCTACCCCAGTACCGAAAATGTGCTGATCGTGCACTGGCACGACCTGGGGCGCTATCTGGGCGTTTACGGCCACCATGATGTCTTGAGCCCACGGCTGGACCGGCTGGGGGCCGAAGGCATCCTGTTCACCCGGGCGCACGCCACCGCGCCGCTGTGCTCGCCGTCGCGCGGATCACTGTTCACCGGGCGTTACCCACACAGCAATGGGCTGGTCGGCTTGGCCCATCACGGCTGGGAATACCGTGCCGGAGTTCGCACCCTTCCCCAACTGCTATCCGAATCAGGCTATTACTCAGCGCTTTTCGGCATGCAACATGAGACGTCCTATCCGAAGCGGCTCGGCTTCGACGAATTCGACGTGTCGAACTCCTATTGCGAATACGTGGTAGCAAAGGCCCAGGACTGGCTGCGCGACAGCGTCCCAGCCCGGTCCGGGCAACCGTTCCTGTTGACGGCCGGCTTCTTCGAAGCCCATCGCCCCTATCCCCGCGACCGCTACCACCCGGCCGATAGCGCGTCCGTCGATCTGCCCGACTACCTGCCCGATACCCCCGAGGTGCGCCAGGATCTTGCCGACTTCTACGGGTCCATCGTCACCGCCGACGCGGCGGTCGGCCGGCTGTTGGACACGTTGGCCGAGACCGGCCTGGACGCCAACACTTGGGTGGTGTTCGTCACCGATCACGGCCCGGCGTTCCCGCGCGCAAAATCCACGCTGTACGACGCCGGAACCGGTATTGCGATGATCATCCGCCCGCCCACCCGCCGATCGGTGCCGCCCCGCAGCTATCCGGAACTGTTCAGCGGCGTCGACCTGGTGCCGACGCTGCTCGGGCTGCTGGGCGTGGGCGTGCCGGCCGACGTCGAGGGGGTGTCGCATGCGGACGCCCTTGTCGCGCCGAACAAACACACCGCTCCGGTGCGCGACCACCTGTACACCATGAAGACCTACCACGACTCGTTCGATCCGATTCGCGCGATCCGCACAAAGGAATACAGCTACATCGAGAACTACGTGCCCCGGCCGTTGCTGGACCTGCCGTGGGACATTGGGGAAAGCCCGTCCGGGTTGGCCGTTGCACCGCTTTCTAGCGCGCCGCGGCCGGAGCGGGAACTCTACGATCTGCGCGCCGACCCCACCGAAACCAACAACTTACTGGCCGGTGACGATTCGGCGGGCGTGGCCGCCATAGCGGCCGATCTGGCTGTCCAACTGCATGATTGGCGCCAACGGACCAACGACGTCATACCATCGGAATTCGCCGGTTCCCGCATCGCGGAGCGTTACACCGAAACCTATCTGCGCAGCCACGGCGCAAGGCCGACCAGCCGGTCGGCGATCGCCGCCGACCGCGGTATCGACGAGCAGGTCACCCGGACCCAACACTAACTGAATTGCAGAGAGGCTCATCCGGATGTCCGGCGCTGCAACAGCGTATCTGGTACTCGCCACCCAACGCAGCGGCAGCACGCTGCTGGTGGAGTCGCTGCGCGCGACGGGATGTGCCGGGGAACCACAAGAGTTCTTCCAATACCTGCCCAGCACCGGCATGGCTCCTCAGCCCCGGGAATGGTTCGCCGGGGTCAATGACGACACGATCTTGCGGTTGCTCGATCCGCTGGACCCCGGTATGCCGGACACCGCGACATCAGTTGCCTGGCGTGAGCACATCCGCAGCTCCGGCCGCACACCCAACGGCGTGTGGGGTGGCAAGTTGATGTGGAACCAGACCGCGCTGCTGCAGCAACGAGCGGCGCAATTACCGGACCGCTCCGGCGACGGCCTGCGCGCGGCGATCCGCGACGTGATTGGCAGCGAACCGGTTTTCGTGCACGTCCACCGGCCCGACGTGGTGTCGCAGGCGGTGTCGTTCTGGCGCGCCGTGCAAACCCAGGTTTGGCGGGGCCGTCCGGACCCCGAACGCGACTCGCAAGCCGTCTACCATGCCGGCGCCATCGCCCACATCATCGCGATTCTGCGCGAGCAGGAAAGCAGCTGGCGCGCCTGGTTTGCCCAGGAGGACATCGAACCGATCGATATCGCCTACCCGGTGTTGTGGCGCAACCTGACCCCGATCGTGGCGAGCGTGCTGGACGCCATCGGCCAGGATTCAACACTGGCGCCCCCACCAATGCTGGAACGGCAGGCCAACCAGCGCTCCGACGAGTGGGTGGACCGCTACCGGGAGGAGGCGCCGCGCCTCGGGCTACCCACCTGAACGGCGCGCGCCGGCAACCTCGGCGACCATGAACAGCCGCCGGAACGCAAAGATCGTCGTACCGTCGGGCCGCGGCGGGTAGGCGTCGTGCAGCAGCGGTATGAGCTCCTGGCAAAACTGCTCCCATAGCTGTCCGCTGAGGCGGTCACGCACCGGAACCAGCGCGGTGCCCATGATCCAGTCCAGCACCGGGTGCTCGCCGGACAGCTGATGCAGGTACGTGGTCTCCCACACGTCGGCCTTACAGCCGGCGTCCATCAGCAGGTCGGCATAGTACGCCGGCGACTGAACCACCGCTCCTACTCGAAAAGGTATGTCGCGCATAATCTTTGCATACGGTTCGCGACGTGCCAACGCCCGCACCACGGCGTGCGACGGTGTTTCGAAGTTACCCGGGATCTGAACAGCGATCCATGATCCTGGCGCCAGCTCGTCGACCCACCGGACCAACAGGTCGGAATGCTCAGGCACCCAATGCAACGCCGCGTTGCTCACCACCACATCGGTGTCAGCCTTCGGCCGCCAGTTTCGTAGGTCACCGGTCGTGGCGTCGATCCCGCGTTCCCGGGCGGCAGCGACCATCTCCGGCGAGCTGTCCAGCGCCTCGATCACCGCCCCGGGCCAGCGTCGCGCCAGATAGTGCGTCAGGTGCCCAGGACCGCAACCCAGGTCGACCACCCGGCGCGCCCGCTCGATACCCACCCGCGACACCAGCTCGTGGAACGGACGGTTGCGATGATCCGCAAAGGCCAGGTAGACGTTGGGCTCCCACATTTGGGTCCTCCTGAGTCGAGCGACATAGCTGGTAGGGCGCTGAACCGATAGAGAAATTGACGATACAGTCGAATGCGCCAGCGGTCGGCCGTACCGGCGATTACCATTGACGTTGATGCCCGAGATGTCAGGGACGTCGGGGACGTTCGAAGCCAATGCGATCGACCCGCACGTCCGGATTCCCGACATACCCGGCGCTGATGTATCAGGCGGCGCCGAGAGACTACCCCCACGCTCGGCACTGTCTGTGCGCCAGCGCATAGTCGTCGACTCTTCGGCAGTAGCCGATGTCGCGCTGCGCACCGCGGTCGCGTCCGTGCTATCCACCACGGTGAGCCCGGCCGTTGTCGTCAACGCACTGCGCCGCGTCAACGAGGGCAGCGAGCGCAGCAACCTGAACTTCTACGCCGAACTCGGGGCCGCTCATGATCCGGCGAAGTCCTTTCCGGCTCCGACGGAGTTGCCCAAAGTCACGTCGCGACCGGCCAGCCCGCTCGCCGAGTGGGTCGCGCATGGCACCGTCGACAACATCGCATTCGCCAGCGGCTTCAGGGCGATCAACCCGTCGATGCGCCAACGGTGGAGTGCATTGACCGCCAACAACATCGTGCGCGCGCAGCACTGGCGCCACGACGACGGCCCGCGGCCCACCCTGTGCGTCATCCACGGCTTCATGGGATCGTCATATCTGCTCAACGGGCTGTTCTTTTCACTACCATGGTATTACCGATCCGGCTACGACGTTCTGCTGTACACATTGCCGTTCCACGGCCAGCGGGCCGAAAAGTTCTCGCCGTTCAGCGGTTTCGGGTACTTCGCCGCTGGGTTGAGCGGTTTCGCGGAAGCGATGGCGCAGGCGGTGTACGACTTTCGTTCCATCGTGGACTATCTGCGCCGCATCGGTGTCGATCGCATCGCGCTGACCGGTATATCGCTGGGAGGCTACACTTCTGCCCTACTGGCTTCGGTCGAGAACCGGCTTGAGGCCGTAATCCCCAACTGCCCCGTCGTCACACTCGCCAAGTTGCTCGACGAATGGTTCCCGGCCAACAAGCTGGTCAAGCTGGGACTGTGGCTGGCCAATATCGGCCCCGACGAGCTGGCGGCCGGGTTGTCATACCACAGCCCGCTGAACTACCGGCCGATACTGCCCCAGGACCGTCGGATGATCATCACCGGCCTCGGCGATCGAATGGCTCCGCCGGAGCAAGCCGTAACGCTTTGGGAGCATTGGGATCGGTGCGCGCTGCACTGGTTCCCCGGCAGCCACGTCCTGCACGTGAGTCAGTTGGACTATCTACGGCGGATGACCCCGTTCCTGCACGGCCTCATGTTCGACTAGCAGCGAAGGTCGGCGGTGCGCGGTGGGCCCCGGCCGCCGGAGTGGGCCACTGCAGCCTGGTCAGCAGGTCGGCGGGCGCCTCGGCGTGCCCGTCGAGCCGGCGGGTGGATCGCGGATCCAAGGCCGTCAGCGCCGGCCGCTGATTTCCGCGTTGCGGGGTCAGCCCGGCCACCGGCGCGGCGCCGGCAGGCTGAGAATCGGTGCGGAATGCGCAGGCCGCTGCCACCGTGTAGCGGGTTTGGAATCCGGCGGCGCCGGCGATCTCCAGCGCGGTCCAGGTCTCGCGCGCCGGATGCGACCAGATCGCAGACAACGTTTCGGATAACGTTGCATCCGCGCTGAACCGGTACGCTGCAACGTAATCCGACTCAGCTTGGCACACTCCACGCCAAGTTTCGCGGGAGTCAGGGGCCACCAACTGTGGGATGTCGTCCGGCCCGGCCGTGTTGGCCTCCCAACCGGCTTCGCGTAGGTGGTCGGCGAGCCGGCGCGCCACAACCTGCGCGGTCTCCTGCAAGGGGATCCGCGCCGACCGGGCCTGCAGCGCCGCAAGGTTGTCGTCGGCGGCCACGGTCAGCCCGATCCAGGTCTGGCAGTCCTCGGATGCCTTGGCGCGGGTGGTGATTCGGATGGTGTCGGTGCGGATGCCGTAGCGATCCAGATACCGGGCGATTAGCCCCAGCGGCAGCACGTCGGAGTCGGATGCCGGTGGCCCAACTCGCACCAGCGCCGTAGCGCGCGTGCAAGTTCCGGGCTCGGGCACCGAGCGCCGGCGTCGAAGGATCGCGAGGCCACGGCGCAGGATCGTCGTAAAGTGCAGTCCGCGCCAGAAGCCGAAGAGCGCAAACACGACGGCGGCGGCGCCGCCGAGTAGCCAATAGTCGCGAGTCGACTGCCAGGGATAGGCCATCACCGCGGGCACCACTGCCAACAGTGCCAGCGTGATCCGGCCGCTGCCCGGCCAGACCGGGGTCAGTTTCGATCGGATCGGGCTCACTCGGTGGGCTCCCTTCGTCGGCGCGCGATCGCGAGAGCGGCTGCGGTCAGCCCGACCAGCAAGGTCAGCGCGGCGGCTCCGGCGAATGCGACGTTGCGCGGTGTGGTGTCCTTCGGCGCCGGTGCCGGTGGGACGGCCACCGGCTTTGCCGGTGGCCCACCGGTTCCGGTTTCAGCGGGCAGTTGCCAGGTCAGGGCCGCCACCGCGTCCAGGCCGCCGGCGCCCACGAGATTGGAGGATTCCCGGGCGCCGCGGTGCGCGGTCGCGGTGATGCGGCGCACCACCTCGGTCGCGGTCAGTCCGGGATAGCGGCTGCGGACCAGGGCCGCAACCCCGGAGACGTAACCGGCCGCGTAGCTGGTGCCGTTGAGAGCGACCAGTTTCTGGTGGTCGCCGGGCAGGCCGTTGGCCAAACCACCGTCATTCGAGTTGCTCACCGAAGCAATGCCTTCCCCGGGCGCCGCAATGCCCACCCACGGCCCGGCCATGGTGAATCTCGATGGCTGCCCCTCAGATGTCAGCGCAGCCACCGACAACACGTAGGGCTGCCACCACGACGGAACGGACACCGATTTGACGCCCGCCCAGTTCCGCGGATCGTCCGGACGGCTCAGATCGGTAAGCGGATTCGAATCGCAGGACGCTCCGCCGGTGATTGATCCGCTCGACCCGCTGTTGCCCGCGGCGGCCACAATCACCGCGTCCTTGTCCACCGCCGCATATCGGATCGCCGCGCCGAGCGTGGCCTGGTCGACCGGCCGATCGGCGGGTACGCAGGTTATCGCGGAGACGTTGATCACTCGCGCGCCGAGGTCGGCCGCGTGCACGATGGCCTGGCCCAGCACCTCGATATCGAGGGATGCCCGCGCCAGCTGCGGATCGCCCCCCGACGTGCGCGGTGAGAACTTGGCAGACGTTGCCCTGATGGACAGCAGCCGCGCCGCGGGCGCGACACCCGAGAAGCCGTCGTCACCGGGTTGCCCGGCGACGATTCCGGCGACCAGGGTGCCATGCCCGTCGCAGTCGGTCAGGCCGTCGGTCGACTCCACGAAGTCACCGCCGGGATCGACATTGGGCAGTCGCGGACCCGGCTGCACCCCGGTGTCGATGATCGCCACCAGTTGGCCCTCGCCCCGGGAAAACTGCCATGCCGCGGGAAGATTCAACATCGCTTGGCTGGGCGTCGGTACGCCCGGATCGGTGCCCGGGATGACTCCGGAGACGCTGCACGGGGTGCGTTGCTCCATCTGCTGCACGGGCCCAGGTGCTCCGCTAGGCGGTTGCGTGTCGGGGTCAACGACCGGCGGGCCAATCGCCAACGCGGGCGGGCAAGACCACATCCCGGCCACCAGAGTCGCGGCGACGCATGCCAGTCCGGCACGCATCATCTGTTGAGCACCCAAGCGAACAGACCCACCAGGTAGGCCATGGCCGGGATCAGCGACACATCCAGGCCGGCGGCAACAAAGCCCAGCAACCGGCGCAGGGGCAGCGAGTAGCTGTCCGGCGAGGCGATACGCGGATTCAGCGCGACGACAACCCACGCCAGCATGAGCACGGTAAGCACCAGCACCGCGCCGAAAGCGGCGACGTAGCGACCGGTCGCGGTGTAAACCACCAACAGGACCCCAGCCACCAGATACGGCTGGGCGAGCAGCCATGCCTTGCATACGGCCGAATCCCACACCCGGGCACGCAGCGCGGTCGCGGCCGCGGTTGCTGCCACCAGGTACCAGCCCAACACACTCAGAGCCTCGGGGCGCAGCGCGATTGCTACCGAACCCATAACGCTGAGCAGCACGGCCGCGGCGATGAAGCCGCTTTGATGGGCGTCACTGATCCGCACCCGCCGCGGCAGATCCTCGAGCACCCGCAACGACGGAGCCGATGGGGCGGGATCACCCGGTGCCGGGATAACCGGCAACGGGAACCGCGCCCACAGGGCCGAGAACTGAGCCGCCTGGATGGTGACCAACAGCGCGGCCACAATCAGCCCGCAGCCTACGCTCAGTAACGGTAGCTGCCACAGCAATTCGGCACCGGCCGCGAGCAAAACCCCGGCCCCGATCACTGCTGCCGCGGTGAAGAAGGCGACGACGCGTTCCCGCTCAGCGCTGGGAATCATCAGCGCGATCAGCGACCATGCGGTTACCCCGGCGGCGGCCAGCAACACCTGCGCCGCGCCGAATCTTCCTGGTACCGCCAATGCTAAGGCAGCGCCGACGGGTGCCAGCGCGGCGATCGACAGCGCGACACCCGAACGTTGCGAACGCAACGTCATCAGCAAACCGGCAAACGCGGTGAACACCGCGATCCCGGCGACCGCGAGTAGTCCAGCCAGCGTACCGGTGGCAACCCGATAGGTGACCGCAAGGCCGGTCGCCACCAGAGCCACGGCAATTACCGCGGCCAGCGCCCCACGCTGAATATGCGCTGTACCCCAGGGCTTTAACCGGGATGTTGAGAAGATCATCGCGGCGTCGGCGATATCTTCGACGATGCCCGGCGCAGCCGGACCGGTGGGCACCGGCTGCAGCACCAACAGATCACCGTCAACGACCCCGACGGTGTCCAGGCTGGCGTCCAGACTGAACGGCGCCCCACCTATCGGCGCCAAACTCAGCTGTAGCGCGGCGGCGGAACCGGCTTCACCGGCTTCGGCGTTCTGCGCCGAGGGGACCACCAACCGCTGGACCGCGGGCAGGATTTCGCGCAGTGGCAACTCCGCGGGCAGCGCCATCTCGGTTAACCTGCTGTCCGCGAGAATGGCCACGCGGACGATCTGCATCACGGTGCCTGACATCAATGGGCGCCCGAAAGACGTTGGGGCCGTTGCTGGAACATCGCGCTCTCTTTCTAGTTTCCGTTCACGAAGGTTGGGCAGAGAAGTCTCGGGACAACCGTTGCCCCGGGAACCAGTCGCCGTCCGGCAGGCAGGCGGTCAGCGCTTCGATCGCGACGGCGATCGCAAAGGGCGTCCCGGGGCTGAAGCTGGAAACCCATTCACCGTCGAATGCGCGGGACGGACTCACCAGCACCCGGCCCGCCGAGGTGTCGACAATGCTCATGCCCACCTCGGTGGTGGTGTGCTGGCCGTCGCGGTTGCACCCGGCGACGATCTCGACGTAGCTACGCGGCCCCGAGAAGACTGCCTCCACCACTGGTCGTGCCGACGCCGGAATACCCAGATAGTCAACGACTTCCCCGAGTGATGCGCCGGACCGCAGCCGCTCGTCGGCCCGCGCGCCCACCCGCGTCGGCAACCTGAACTCGTCGAACTTCGCCGGCGGCCGTTGTGCCAGACCGACGCCGAGGACCGGAACCAACGCCCGGGGGTCGTCGATGTCCATTGCGGTAAACGTGACCAGTTGCGCGTTGCGCAGCGCGACGACGGTATTCGGTGTCCCCGAGTTCTTGGCGTCCTTGCCGACGGTGCCGGTCCGCTGCGCCACAATGCCGCGCAGCAACTCGCCGGCACCGCTGGCTGAGGCGGGCCCCACATAACGCAGGTCCAGCCAGCGGTCCGGGAAGCACACGACTCTGATCCAGTCGGCCACCGCCGGGTCGATAACGCCCTGCGGCGACAACAGGCCCAACCGGGTCAGCTCGTCGCGCTGCCGATCGAAGAACGCATCCCGCTGTCCGGCATCGCTGTACGGCATCGTGATCGCCA
Organism: Mycobacterium decipiens; assembly: GCF_963853665.1. Classification (NCBI taxonomy): domain Bacteria; kingdom Bacillati; phylum Actinomycetota; class Actinomycetes; order Mycobacteriales; family Mycobacteriaceae; genus Mycobacterium; species Mycobacterium decipiens. Next base: position 466,684 of record NZ_OY970459.1, on the reverse strand, counting down.
GCACCCACGGAAAGCTCCCCGCCCCAATGGTTTCGGCGATGAACCAGGCGTTATCGACCGTCAGCTCGACGGCGTTGGGTTTCGCGTCCATCTAACCGGTGCTAGATGCCCCACTTGGCGGCTTCGGCCCCGTCGCGGGCCAGCATGGCCATGGTGTTGGCCTCATGCGTGCCGGCCATCGAATGATAGGCCCGCATCAGATCCTCCATCGCCTGGTTCCACTGCGCCTGCCAACCCTGATAGGTCAACCCGGTATCCCCCTGCCACGCACCCTGCAGCACCGCCTGCTCGCTGGCGATATCGGCCCCCAAGCTCTGCAGCGTGCCCGCATAACCCGACATGTCCCCGGCATGGGCCATCATCGCCGGGTAGTTGTACATAATCTGCGACATCACAAACCCTTTCAGAAACCGGTGTAGCTGGACGCGGCGGCGGCATCGGCGGCCACATAGGTGCCCGCTGCCTCACCGAAGTTGGCCTGCGCGATATCCAACAGGGTATTCACCTTGCTGGCCGCCGCCACAAACCGGGCATGGGCAGCCTGAAACGCCGCCGCGGAATCCCCTTGGTGAAACGCCTGCGCCGACATCGCCGACTGCTCGGCCTGGCCGATCGTGTGCCGCATCAACCCCGCCTTGGCGGCAAACGCCGACTGCGACGCCACCAACTGCGGAATATGGGCATCCAACAAACTCATAACATTTCTCCTTTCAACCCCTTCGGGTTCCCTCGATTCGGAATTCGGTTACTCACTGTCCTGCGGTGATCCGTCGTCTCCCCCTTTCCCCGTTTCGCCGCTCGCACCGGACTCGCCGATGCCCTGATCCCAGGTCCCCGGCACCATCGGCATCCGCGGGCCACCACCGAACTCATCACCGGCGAGTTCGGTCAGTCCCACCGCCTGCACCAGGCGTTCGCTGCGTGCGGTCCCGACAAATCCCAGGGTCCCGGCCCCCTGTTCGGAAGCACGTGCGCGGTCATCGGCTGTCGAGGAGCCGATACCGCCATCGGAATCCATGTCCAGGAATTCGTCGCCGTAGTCGTGCAATTCGGAGCGTCGGCGCCGCCGCGCGCGTGATTGTGCGCGGCTTGTCGCTGCCGCAGCGGCCGCCGGAACCGTCGCCGCGGGCGCCTTGATTCCGCCGCGACCACCCACTGTCGGCCCCAAGCTGGGCCCCCAGTCACCCCCGCCGCCTACCGCATAGAGCAAATTCGCCGGCCCGGGAGCTGCCGAGGGCGGCGCGGTACCCGCGCCCCCGCCGCCGCCCGCCCCCGGCGCCGCAGCCCCGGCAGAACCGGCGGTCGTCGGCGCCATGCCGGCCACCGGCCACCCGGCTCCGGCGGTGACAGCGGCAGCGGCCAGCGGTGCGCCGGCGGCCGGAACCACCGCCGGCGCAAGCATCATAATGGGCAAAAAAGCCAATGCGCTCAGGCCCATGCTCAGTCCTGCCGGCAACAGGAACGGCGAACTCAAGATCATCGCCCAGGTCGGCCAGCCGACCAGGTTGAAGAAGATCTGATAGCCCAGCGCGAACAACAGCGGGCCGTAGGTGATCAGTGCCTGAATCGGATTGGTGAGGAAGGCGATGATGATCCTGATCGAGTTCCCGATCGGATCCTGCAGGAACTGCCAGATGAGCTGGTACATCCACGCGTAGAAGCCCGTGTAGGCGTTCCACAGCTGCTGGAGCAACTGCAAGAGCCACTGCCACGGGTTGGCGGCCGCCACGGCTCCGCCGGCTGGACCCTGGGCCGCGGTCGCGACGTTACTGGCCACGCCGCCACCCGGATTCACCACAATCGGCGCCGGGGGGGTGGGCGGCGTCGACGCCAGCGCCGCACCCGCGGCCGCCTGATAGAGACTCATCGTGGTGGCGGCCTGGACCCACATCCGCACGTAGTCTGCCTCATTGAGCGCGATCGGAATCGTGTTGATGCCAAAGAAATTCGTCGCCACCAACACGCCGTGTACGACGTGGTTGGTGGCCAACTCCGCCATTGTGGGCATGGCCGCCGCCGCGGCCGTGTAGGCCACCGCAGCGGCCTCGTGCTGGGCCGCTATGCCGGCGGCCACGGCGCTGGCCTGCATCAGCCACGCGACATACAGCAAATGCGCCGCCACATACTGCTCCGCGCTGACGCCCTGCCATGCTCCACCTTGTACCGCTCCCAGTAGCCCACTGAGTTCCGCTGCCGTCGAGGCATATTCGGCGCTAAGCCCAGTCCAAGACGCGGCGGCCGCGAGTAGCGACCCCGGTCCCGGTCCACTGCTTAGCAACGCCGAATGTACCTCCGGCGGCGATGCGATCCAGATGGGCGCAGTCATACTCAGCCGCCGAGGACCCCATACGTTGCGGCTGCCGCCACATCACCGGCGAGATAGCTGGCACCGGACTCGCCCACACCAATACCGGCGCGCCCCAACTCTTCCACACCTTCGGCAGCCACGGCGGTGTGCGCGCAGCCGTGGGCGCTGAACCCGACTGCGGTCTGCAGCGACACCGGATCCGCGGCAGGCGGCACCACCGCGGCGATAAAGGGCGTCGCGCTCGCATGCGCGGCCGCCAGCCGCGCCGTCAGCGCCTCTACCGCAGCGCTAGCCGCGGCTAGCCCCTCGGGAACCACTCGCAACGTCATGACAAACTCCCTTTCTGTTGCGTATCACCGATAATCGCGCCGGCATCTACCAGCGGGTTGACCAACTGCACGTAGGTCGGACTATCACTGTCGGTCAAAAGAATTGCTCGCCCAGCGGGCAACCGGGCAAACCGCTGACCCCGGATCTTGCCGCTGTCGGCCGGATTGCCCGACAACATCAGCGTGGTCGCCTGCAAGTCGTTGAAACGGCGCAGCAGCGGACTGGTCATCAGCGCGTGGCCCGATCCGGTGGCGCGTCCGGTGACGATCACCCGCAGTCCCAGATCGCCGGCTTGGGCCAGTAGACCGATGAGCGGAGTCCACGGTCGCTGTCCGATGTAGGCGCCGGTCATGGCCGGCGAATCGGGCATCTGGTCCACGTCGTCGATCAGCAGGTAGTGCGTGTGCCCCTGGTAGCTCCAGCGAGACAGCTCCGCGGCGGACAACCCCGCCGGCGGCCGCCGCGACTCGATCAGGTTGGCCAGCCCGAGCATCGCCGGGATGACCCGATCGAGGTTGGCAGTGTATTCGTTGTCGGGGAACAACGGCTCGTCGACGAGGTGCAGCCGGCGGTCCAGCACCGTGAATGCCACCTGGTCGGCGGTGGAGTGCTCGCGGATGGTGCGGATGAGGTGGCGCAGCAACGTCGTCTTTCCCGACCTGCTGTCACCGAACACCATCAGCAGCGGGTTCTGAGCGAAGTCGACGACCACCGGCGCCAGGTCCTCTTCCCGCTGACCAACGACCACCTGGTCGCGACCCCGATAGAGGGCGCCGACGGCTTCCGGCGCAAGGTTGGTGGGCAGCAACCGAACCGGCGGGGCCGCCACCCCGGGGTGGCGGGCGTTGATCGCCGCCACCTGGTCCAGCTCCGCGACTGCGAACAAGAAATGCTCCGCGGCCATCGTCAACCCGCGTCCCGGCTGGTCGTGCGGCACGGCGTCGGCCGGGCGGCGCAGGGCACCGACCACCCGCACGTTGCTGTCGCGCGCATCGTGCAGCCGCAACTCGAGGCGCAGTCCAAGCCCATCGCGCATCGCCAGCGGAACCTCCAGCCAGCTCGGCGTGGTCATGATCACGTGGATGCCATAGGCCAGACCCACGTTGACGAGTTCGGTTACCTTGGCTAGCAAGGGGTTACGGGTGTTGAACTGGTCGGTGTTGTCGCGGCCGAATGCGTAGAGGTTGTCGATGACCAGGAACACCTCACCGAACCCGTCGTCAGCGGCCGAGCCGTTACCACCCCCGTGCCGGAACGTCTCCCGCTGCTGCCGGGATAGCAGTAGCTGCTCCAGCTCGCCGAATGTGCGGCGGATACGTTCGGGTTCCAGCGCAGACGCGACACTGCCGACGTGCGCCAGATCCTGTAGCGCCCGCAGCTGCCCACCGCCGTAGTCCAGGCAATAAAAGGTGACTTCGCGCGGCGAATGCAAGCTGGCAGCCGACAGGATAAATGTCTGCAGTGCCGTGGATTTGCCGGACTTCGGGCCGCCGTGGATCACCATGTTCCCGGCCGACGACGCGGCATCGAACACCAGCGGGTCGCGACGCATCTCGAAGGGCTTGTCGATCTCGCCGAGCGGCCAGCGCAATTGCCGCTGCGATAACCCGGCCCGGGCCAGCATCGCGGTCAGCGGGATCGGTTCGTCGAGCGGCGGGAGCCACAACTGCGGTGCCTGCGGACCGCAGCGGGCCAACTGCTCGCCGATAGTCGCGATCAGCTTGCGCGGTGGGGCCGCTGGTTCTTCATCCTCGGGGCCCGCGATCACCGTGCCCGGATCCAGCTCCACCGCTCCGGCAGTAAACAACTTGGGCTCTGGAACTGATTGCACAACAAAGGCTTTCGCCGTCTGCGGGGGCTCGTAGATGCCGTCGACGTAGGTGCTGCGGAACTTGATCGGGGTCGCGCCGGGTGCGGGCACCAAGAAACCCATACCCTTGTGCTCCTTGCCCGATTCGATGTGATACGCGTCCTCCACACCAATGATCTGACGAGAGACGCTGGGGCTGGCCACCTTCAGACCGATCCGGTAGGCGGTGTTCTTGTCGATGTCTTTGATCTTGCCGACGTCCAGCGTTTGAGACGCGAACAGGATGTGGATGCGGAACGAACGGCCTTTGCGTGCCACGTAGTCGAACAGCTCCGCGTATTCCGGATGATCGGCCAGCATCAGGGTGAACTCGTCGGCGACCACGAACAGCGTTGGGATCGGCGGGAGATCGTGCCCTGCCGCTATGGCGTTCTCGTATTCGAGCACCGAGTTGAATGCGCTGCCCTGAACCTTGCGGCCGGCCTCGCGCAGCAGCATCTCGCGACGGGCCACCTCGCCGCGCAGCGTGTCAGCGAACCGATCGGCCAGCGATTTCTTCTCGGCCATATTCGAGATCACCGCGACAACCTGTGGGAAGTTCCGGAAGCTGTCGGCGCCGGCCTCACCCTTGAAGTCGGCATAGATGACGATGAGGCGCTCGGCCGAGTGAGTGGTCAACAGCGACAACAGAATCGACATCAGGGTCTGCGACTTCCCGGAACCGGTCATGCCGATCATCAGGCCGTGCGGACCCATCCCGCCCTCGGCTTCATCCTTGAGGTCGAACATCAACGGCTCGCCGGTACTGGTGACGCCGATCGGGACGCGCAACTCGTCGTCGCGGCGTCGCGGCCCCCACAGCGCTGGCACATCAAGCCGGGAGGCGTCCGGGATCCCCAGCAGTGTGGTGAAACTCGCGCCGCGGGTGGCCGCCGAACGCAACCCGACGTGCGTCGGGTTGGAGTCCCATCGCGACAGCCGGCGGGCTAGGTGGGCGGCCTCGTCGGCGCCGAATTCGTCGGCGACGTCGATGTAGGGCTGCCAGCCGCCGGTCTGCCAACGTTCGATGGCGCCGTGGCACACCCGCAGGATCGGCTGTTCAGGATCCGGATACTGTTCGCGGTGCGGCGGAGTGGCCGAGCAGTGCACGACGGTGACGCCCGCGCGGCCCACCGCCAGGGCCGATGCATTCAGTTCGTAGTCGGGATCGTCTACGACGATCAGCAAGTGCCGCAACGTATCCGTTGTCGCCCCGGTGAATGCCGGACGGTCGGCCAGGACCGGGCTCAGCAGCTCGACCAGCACATCGGGGTCGGTAGCCAGATAGCGGGCCGGTCCGACACCATCCAGGCGGCCGGGAATGTCCACGTGCGGCAACCACTTCAGCCAGTTCCAGTCGCGGCTCTCCAGGTCACGAGTCGCCAGCGCCACCCCGAACACCGTCGGGTCGTGCCAGGTCACCGCCTGGGCGATCCAGGCGCGCAACGCGGCTCGGACTTTCTCCGGGCCCGCATCGGGCTCCCCGAGGACGGTGATCCGCGAAACCTTGCTCAGGTCGATCCCGGTCGGCACGTCGCGGACGGTGCGCTGGGCGTCGAGCAGGCTACGTAATGCGCTGTGCGACACCGGTTCCAGATCAATCTCGTCGGCCGTGTCGTTGACTCGCAGCGCGGTGGCCAGGGGTGCCGTGTGCCGCCCCGCCCGCAACACCAGGAAGTCGGGGTCGTGCGGATCACGCTCCCATTGACGACGAGACCCCGGCACGGCCGCCAGCGCCGTCGGCTCGGGATGGGACCACAGCGCGCTCGCCCGCTGCTCGGCGGCCTGGGCCCGGATGTTGTCCCGGATCACCGACAAGTAACGCAGGTAGTCGGCCCGTTCGGAGTCGACTTCCTCGGTACGCATCTTCTTGTCGTTGCCACGGAAAAGGGCGGTGGCCGCCAGCAGCAGCACGAATGGGAAGAACAGGGTCTGCGGGGAGATCACCCGCATCCCGGTGGCAACCAGCGCGACGATCATGCCGACGATGAGGATGCCGATCATGTACGGCAGCGCGCGTCGCAGCAGTGACGGTGGTATCACCCGGGGCAGCTCGGGCGGCGCCTCGATGGTGATGGTGCCCTTGTGAGTGCTTGGCGGCGCCAGCCGCCGGCGAGCCTCAAAGATCAGTCTGCTCATCGGGGCTCTCCACCACTCGCGGGGGGTGCGGCCACCTCGGCCGATACCGGACGACCCGGCTTGCTGTCGGGAGGCAGGGTGTCGTGCGCCAGCAGGGCGTCAGCGCGCGACAGCGTCGGGCCGGGCGCAAACAGCGACAGCATCGACCACGGGATGGGGACCGGCGGCCAGGTCAGGCCAAGGGCCTCAACCGTTTTGCCATGTCCGGCAGCTCCCGATCCGTTCTCGGACTCGTTGTCGATTCCGTAGCGCACCCCGGTGTCCGAGACCCAGAACAACGACCCGGCGGCGGGTGCATCCACGCCACCGCCCACGGTTTGGGTGAAGTAGCCGGTGCCCGGGGCCAGCGCGACTTGAGTTGCCGCACCGCTATTTCCAGCACCGACCAGTTCGACGGTGTGCACCGTATCCGGCACCGGTAGCGCCGAGCCCCCCAGCAGTTTCAGTGTGCTGGTGGCCGCCCCGGCCGGCTTGCTCCAGTACGCGCAGGTGACGGGGTCGCGGGTCACGTCGACCAGGCTTACCGGCTGGCCGGGATACCGCGTGGTGTCCAACATCCGCGACATCGGCAGCTTGGCAACCTCGTCGGCGCCGAGCCGCGGCGGCTGCTGCAGACCATAGGAGTTGGTGTTACGCAGGATCGCCGCCAGCACCGGCGAGATTTGCTGCAGGCCGTCCGGCAGCACCGCGTAGTACTGCACGGTGACCGATGCGTTCTTGTCCGAGTCTTTCAGGGTGTAGGAACTCACCACCGCGCCGACCGGCGCGGGCACCGGGAAGCTCGCCGGGTCACCGGCGTTCGGAATGACGGGTGCCATCAGTGGCGGCGCTTCGGGTAGTGCATTGAACAGTCCCGGCGCGATGGGCCGCGGCGCGGGCAAGTTGATGTCCAGGCCCAGGCCGCTGGTGACCGCGTGGTCGGTCAGATCGATCGGGCTGCGCTTCCCGTCCCACAGCAGCCATGTGCTGGTGCCGTTATCGACCAGGATCGCCTGCCCGGGCTCGAGGGCGGCCGCCCGGGCGCCCTCGCTGTCCGGCTGACCGGCCAGGACGGTGACGCCCACGCTGTGGGCGGCGCGCCCGTCCCGGGACGGCGCGCTGACGGCGTCGCACACCGTCCAGTTGGCGTCGTGGGAGGTGTTCTGCACCATCCGCTCCGGCGCACCCGGGATGCCGATCAGGTTTCCGCGCGGAAACTGGTCCAGCTCAGCGCTTTTCACCGTCGTAGGACTAACCGGCTTGCCGGCGATCAGCCAGGCCGAAGTCAGGTTCAGCACCGGGTGCAGCTGGTCGCCTACCCGCACATACAGCGCCGCGGTGGATCGATCGGCAAGCACCGCGTTGTTACCCGCCTGCCCGTTGGGCCGGATCAGCGATAACACGAAACAGCCAACCAACCCGGTGATCAGGAACAGCGCGCCCATCAGCACCGCGCGGGACTGGGTGCGCAACGGGTCGACCAGCATCCGGGTGTCGTGCAAGGCGATGCCCGCGGCGATGCGGCGCATCACGAACCGCCACCCCGTCACCTGGTGACGGGTAACGAAACCGCGGCGGTAGACGACCTGGTCGGGGTTGTCGTTGACCGGGGTTCGCGAGGCGAACGACCGCCGCTCTTCTTCTGGTTGCTGGTTGGTCATGCCGGCACCGAGAGCCCGAGACCTCGCAGCAGCGGCGCTACCGATCTGTTGACGTCGTCGCCCGTAATGGTCATCAGCTCCTCGTCGCTGAACTCACCCGTTCCGGCGTGTTCGGAGTGGTCCAGCCGGAATTCACGCTCCTCTTCGGAGCGTTCGACGATGTTGCGCACGAATCGGCCGTTGCCGGCGATGTCGAGGCTGCGTCGCGAGATTCCGTTGGTGTCGGGTGTGGACTCCGCCGCCAACCTGGCGAACAGCGCCTCCATATCGTCGAGGGCGGACTGTTCGAAGACGCTGTCGCGTTGTTCGGCCATCTTGTGCGCGATCTCCACCAGCTCGTGCGACGTGTAGGAGGGAAAGTCGATGTTTCGGGTGAAGCGGGACCGCAGTCCCTCGTTGGTGTCGAGAAACTTATCCAGGTCGGCACGATAGCCGGCGATGATGACGACCAGCCGGTCGCGGTCGTTCTCCATCCGGGCCAGCAGGGTGTCGATGGCCACCAAGCCGAAGTCGTTCTTGGCGCCGGTGGCCACCAGGGCGTAGGCCTCGTCGAGGAACAGCACCCCGTCCAGTGCGCTGTCGATGATCGCGTTGGTCTTGGCCTCGGTCTCGCCGATGTGCTGGCCGATGAGGTCGGCGCGGTGCACCTCTCGAATGTTCTCCCGCTTCAATAAGCCCAGGCCGCAATAGATCTTGGCGACCACGCGGGCAATCGTGGTCTTGCCGGTCCCAGGTGGTCCGGCAAAGACCAGGTGGTGCGTGCGCTGCGCTACCGCAAGCCCGCGCTGCTTGCGCACCAGTTCCATGGCTACCGAACTCTTCAACCGCGACACCTGGTTTTTGACCTCGTCCAGTCCGATGAACTCGGCGAGCTGGAGTTCGGCCTCGTGGAGCAGCGCGGCCTTGCGTTCGTGGGCCGCGGCGTCAATGAAATCTTCCGCGCCGGGCTCGGTTTCGGGGTCCCACGGATCGGTGCGGGCCTCGATTCGACCAGCGCTGGTGGTCACGATCCCGAAGCTGGTATCCGACAGCGCCTGTTCGACTTGCTCGTTCTCGGGGTGGGCCGCATACAGATCCTGCAGCACCTCGCTGGCCGAATCCTCGTCGACGTGCGCCCGCAGCACCAGCGCTTTGGCCAGTGCACCGTCCAGCGCGGCGACCGCGACCGGACCGTCGGGTTCCTCTAGATAGGACAACGCCGGCGCAAACATGCCCAGTCGGGCCAACGCGATGCCCAGGGTGATCTTGGCCGCATGCGAGAAGGCCTCGTCGAGGTCGGGATCGTTGACGATCGGGGTGAGCAGCTTGACGACATCCGACCAGCGCCCGGCACGGTAATTGATGACCACCGAGAGCCAGCGGGCGCCACGCCAGCCTGCGCGGCGCTCGGTGATCGCCGAAACGATCTGGTCGGCCTTGGCGTACTCCCCTGGCTCCCCCGTCGAAGCCAACGCCGCCGCATACGCGAGATGGAAGTCGTCCGGTCCGGTAGCGTGAAAGCACAGGTACAACCCGGTGTCGTAGCGGAAACCCAACGCGTTGTTCGGCAATTCCACGTTCCGCTGCAAGACACCCGAGGTGGCCGCGGTGCGCGACACGGCTTCCAGCACGGCGATGGACTGGTCGCCGGCGGCGGCCAGCCCGGTCCACGCGTCGCACTGGTCATGAGCGACGCGGGTGAGCGCGGCGAAACCCGACCGGGCGGCGGACAGGTCCGCCGGACGTCGACGCTGGTAGACCGGGATACCGAGGGCGCGGCAGCAGGTCGCAAACCGGCTGACGATATCGGCGTCTACCTTGCCATTTACCCGAGGCACCACGGACCGAGCCGCGAGCATGCCGACCTCACCGCTTTGCACGCCCCCGCTGTCTCCTGCACCTAACGTCGCCATTGGCTAAATCCGCCCGAACTTTGCCCCGAAGTTAGCATTGCATAAGCTAACTGTCGAGGCGACCGGGAGCGGTCGATCCACAGCTAAGGCCAAGCGTTTAGCGACGACTCGCCAGGTCATGACGAAAATTCCTCCATTGGCACCGGGTACGCGGAGCAGCTTACTGAATATGATTTTCATTATCGAGGCGGGTCGCTCGTGGGGCGGCGCGCCGTCAGGCGCGCATGGCACTGACCAGGATGTTGCGCGCGAACATCGGTCCGGCTTCCGACTCCGGTCCGGGCACCGGCCGCCCCACCTCGCGCAGGTAATCGTTCAACGGGGTGCCGACCGCGGTCCAGCCTCGACTGCCGAACCATTCGGCGGCCGGCGCGCAGCGTTGGTTGTAGACCAACTGGAAGAACGGGTGCTGTTCGGCGCCTTCGGCGATCGCAGCGCGCTCCTCGTCGACTCTGGCCGCATACTCGTCCGGCTCAAGGGGGGCACCATCCTCGACTGCGACCTGGCTTCGGGGCCCCGCCAGGCTGTCGATGCCGGTGAACAGCTGCTCCTGGGCCGTGGCCGGGAGATAGATCAACAGCCCTTCGGCAATCCATGCCGAAGGTGCGGCCGCATCAAAGCCATCGTCGCGCAAGGCTTGCGGCCAATCCTCCCGCAGGTCGACGGCGATCTCGCGACGCTGGGCGCGCGGTTGGGCGCCCTGGCTGGCGAGTACCTCACGCTTGAAATCGAGGACCTGCGGGCGGTCCAGCTCGAAGATCGTGGTCCCGTCGGGCCAGGGCAGGCGGTAGGCACGGGAGTCCAGTCCCGCCGCCAAGATGACCACCTGCCGTGCGCCGGCGTCGGCGGCCCGACGGAAGTACGCGTCGAAATACTTGGTGCGCGCTCCCTGGAAGTTGACGAAGTGCTCGCCGAAATCGGCGGTCTTCAACTTGTGGTCGGGAAGGTTGCCGTCGAGAACGTCGGCCCACGAACCGCCGATGGCGCGGCAGAACGCCTCCGCATACGGGTCGACGGCCAGCGGGTCGGACTTCTGCGCTTCCAGCGCTCGCGCCGTCGCTACGAATAGCGCGGTCGAACCGACACTTGTCGTGATGTCCCAGCTGTCACCTTCGGTACGCACCCATCAGACCCTACGCGGCTAGCCGGGCTCTTTCCGGTCAGGATCCCACGTTCCCGGCGTCATCGGCATCGTCGGTCCGCCGCCGAAATCATCGCCAGCAAGCGTGGTCAACCCCGTCGCGTCAGCGCCCGCTTCCTTGCCCGCCGTCCCGGCAAAGCCCAGATTTCCGGCACCCCGAACCGAGGTCGCCGGGTCTGCGCCGGGCGGAGCGCTCCAGTCGGGGTCGACGCCGACATTCATATCCATGAACTCGTCGCCGTATCCGCGCTGCGCGGCGCGCCGACGCCGCCGCGCCCGCGCTTGATCGCGTGCGGCCGCCGCGGCGGCCACCGCGGCACTATCGGGCTCCGGCGCTTTCCTTTTCGCGCTGGCGCTGGCGCTGGCGCGCATTCCGGAGCCGAATCCAACGCCGGGTGGAGCGACGGCGTAGGGGTAGCCGAAACCGCCGACACCGGCAGCCGGCGGCGGCACAGCGGTGCTGGCGACGGTGCTCGCCGCGGGCGCGGACGCTGGAGCCGCTGCGGGCGGGGGGGCCGCGCCCGGCGGCACGACCGTCGGGGCCATCGCGACGGCTGGCAACATCGGCGGTGCGGTGCCAGCGGGTGGTAGGGGCGGGGGCGCCATCGCAGGGTGAATGCCGGCCAGGCCGGATAGCCCGGCAAAGCCGGTCACCAACCCCAGGTTGGAGATGGCGCCACTCATCGCAACCGCCAGCAACTGCGGGAACTGACCGAGCGCTTGAGCAATCTGGGCTATGTGGGTCGGCCAGTCGAACAGCGCAAGTTCAACGACGAACTCGATGGCCCCCACCGGATCGGTAAACAGTCGTTGGACAAACGTTTCGAAATCCTGACCGAATTCCAGGCCACGAGCGAGCCACCAAATCGGTTGGGTTGCGTCGGTAATGTCGTGCAGGTCAACACCATTGAGGGTGCCTTCGGCGGGATCCCAGATCACCCGGCCGCCGGTGATGATGCGCAGGATCTCCGCAACGATGTAGTCGATCGGGGTGGGATCGCCGTGGTCGTGGTCATGGCCATGGCCATGGTCACCGTGGTCATGGTCATGGTCACCGTGGTCATGGTCATGGTCATGGTCACCGTGGTCATGGTCACCGTGGTCATCGTCATCGTCGGCGGTTTCGACCGCCAAGATCTGTGGAGCCGCGGTGGTCGGTGGTGTCGATGCCACCGTGGCCTCCGACACCTCCTGATAGGTCGCCATGGTGGTGGCCGCCTGAGTCCACATCCGCGCATAGTCGGCCTCATTGACCGCGATCGGGACGGTGTTGATCCCGAAGAAGTTTGTCGCCACCAACACCGCGTGGACGGCGTGGTTGTAGGCCAACTCGGCCAAGGTCGGCATGGCCGCCAGCGCGGTGGCGTAGGCGGCGGCCGCGGTCTCGTACCGGGCGGCCACTTCGGCACTGGTCGTGCTGGCGCGCATCAACCACGCCAAATACGGCACATGGGCGGCCACATATCGTCCGGCACTGAGCCCGTGCCAGGCCCCGGCCTGCACCGCACCCAGCAACGCGGTGAGTTCGGTTGCCACCGCCGCATATTCGGCACTCAGCCACGACCACACCCCCGCCGCCGACAACAACGAGCCCGGTCCCGGACCGCTGCTGAGCAACGCCGAATGCACCTCGGGCGGGGCGGCCATCCACGCCGGAGCCGTCACCGCCGGAAACACCCAGTCACGGTAATGAACATGATTTTCATTACCGTGATTCGACACCACTATGCGCCGCATTGCAAGTCCCACCTGGCTTCCGGCGTGTGGTAACTGGCCGCCGGGAAGCTCGACCGTGTCCGGGCCGTGGACAGGCAAAAACTTCGGCAGGACTACTTTGCGAAAGCCGCAAATGCACTGCCCTGGGCGGAGTTAAGCTCTTGCCTGGCCGATTTTCGCTGGTGACGGGGGATCCCAGGTCGGCATGACAGCGGGGAGGTGTCAGATGTCGTTTGTTATTGCGGTTCCGGAGTTTATTGCGACGGCGGCAACCGATTTGGCCAGTCTCGAGTCGGCGATCGCCGCGGCCAACGCGGCCGCGGCGGCCAACACGACGACGTTGCTGGCCGCCGGCGCTGACGAGGTCTCGGCGGCGATTGCGGCGTTGTTCGGTGCGCACGGCCAGGCCTATCAGGCGCTCAGCACGCAGGCAGCCGCATTTCATGCCCAGTTCGTGCAGGCCCTGAGCACGGGTGGGGCCGCGTATGCGGCCGCCGACGCCGCCGCTTTGTCGCCACTGCTCGACCCGATCAACGCGCAATTCGTGGCCGCCACCGGGCGCCCACTAATCGGCAACGGCGCCAACGGCGCGCCCGGCACCGGGGCCAACGGCGCGGATGGCGGCTGGTTGATCGGCAACGGCGGGGCCGGCGGATCCGGCGCGGCCGGCATCAACGGCGGGGCCGGCGGCAACGGCGGGGCCGCCGGACTCCTCGGCAGCGGCGGCGCCGGCGGCGCCGGCGGGGTCAGTACCGCCGGCGGGTTCGACGGCCGTACTGGCGGGGCGGGCGGAGCCGGTGGCAGCGCCATGCTGATCGGCGCCGGCGGCGCCGGCGGGGCCGGCGGTTCCGCCACGGTCCACGGCACCGGGGCCGGCGGGGCCGGCGGCGCCGGCGGCAACGCCGGCATGCTCTTTGGCGCCGCCGGCGTCGGCGGAACCGGCGGGGCCAGCCCGCTGTACAGCGCCGGCGGGGCCGGCGGAGCCGGCGGGGCCGGCGGATTCTTCGCCAGCGGCGGCGTCGGCGGAGCCGGCGGGCTTAGCTTCGGCGGGGCCGGCGGGGCCGGCGGAGCCGGCGGGGCCGGCATGCTGTTCACTGCCGGCGGCACCGGCGGGGCCGGCGGATTCTCCGGTGCGCTCACCGACAACGCCGGTGGAGCGGGCGGGGACGGCGGGGCCGGCGGACTGTTCGGCGCCGGCGGCACCGGCGGCAGCGGCGGGTCGAGCCTAAGCACGGGTGGGGCCGGCGGGGCCGGCGGCAACGCCGGCATCCTCAGCCTTGGAGCCGCCGGTGGGGCCGGCGGCCCCGGCGGGCAAGGCGTTGCCGCAAGCCAAACCGGCGGGGCCGGCGGGGCCGGCGGCAACGCCGGCCTGCTCTTCGGCTCCGGCGGCGCCGGTGGCGCCGGCGGCAACGGCGGCGTCGACGGCGGGGCTAACGCCGGCCCCGGCGGCCCCGGCGGCAACGCCGGGCTGCTCGTCGGATCCGGCGGCACCGGCGGTTCCGGCGGCACCAGCGCTAACGCCGGCACCACCGGCGGAGCCGGCGGCACCGGCGGCACGCCCGGACTGATCGGCAACGGCGGTAACGGCGGCAGCGGCGGCTCCGGCGTGGCGGCCGGCGGCGCCGGCGGCCCCGGCGGCATCGGCGTGCTGATCGGCAACGGCGGCAATGGCGGTAGCGGTGGCATTGGCGCCGCCCTGGGCGCCAACGGCCTCGGCGGCGTCGGCGGGCTGCTGTTGGGTGCAGACGGCTTCAACGCCCCCGCCAGCGCCAACCCACTGCACGCCCTGCAGCAGCAGGCGCTGGCCGCGATCAACGGGCCCACCCAGGCATTGACCGGGCGGCCGCTGATCGGCAACGGCGCCAACGGAACCCCGGGAACCGGGGCCGACGGCGGGGCCGGCGGATGGTTGTTCGGCAACGGCGGCAACGCCGCGTCCGGTGCACCCGGCGCGGCCAACGGCGCGCCCGGCGGGGCCGGCGGAGCCGGCGGGATCTTGTTCGGCACCGGCGGCACCGGCGGAGCCGGCGGCAACGCCACGGCCGGCGGCGGCGCCAGCGGGGCCGGCGGGGCCGGCGGGGCCGGCATGCTGTTCGGCTCCGGCGGCACCGGCGGCAGCGGCGGGGTCGCGACCACCATGGTCAGCAACGGAGGGGCCGGCGGCGCCGGCGGCAACGCCGGCTTCCTCAGCGGCGCGGCCGGGACCGGCGGCATCGGCGGCTCTGGTGCTGGTGCCGCGGCCCTCGGCGGCGCCGGCGGCGTCGGCGGCGCCGGCGGCGCCGGCGGGACCGGTGGGCTGTTTGCCAATGGCGGGGTCGGTGGACCCGGGTCCGGCGGCGGCGCCGGCGGTACCGGCGGTACCGGCGGTACCGGCGGACTGTTCGGAGCGGGCGGCACCGGCGGCACCGGGGGAGCCGGTGGGGGCGCCGGCGGCGCGCCCACCGCCGCCGCCGGCGGTACCGGCGGTACCGGCGGGGCCGGCGGACTGTTCGGAGCGGGCGGCGCCGGCGGGGTCGGTGGACCCGGGTCCTGGGGCGGCGGACTGTTCGGAGCGGGCGGCGCCGGCGGCGCCGGCGGCGCCGGCGGCGCCGGCGGCGCCGGCGGCGCCGGCGGCGCCGGCGGCGACGCCGGCTTGCTGGCAGCCGGCCCCTCCGGCGGCGCCGGCGGGGCCGGCGGGGCCTCCTTCACCAACGGCGGTGCCGGCGGTAACGGCGGCACCGGGGGCCTGCTCTTCGGCTCCGGCGGCTCCGGCGGCAACGGTGGGCACGGCGGACTAGACAATGACGCCGGTACCGGCGGGATCGGCGGGATCGGCGGCAACGCCGGCTTCTTGTTCGGCTCCGGCGGTTCCGGCGGCTCCGGCGGCACCGCAGGAGGCCTAACTCTCGCCGCCGGCGGCGCCGGCGGCATCGGCGGCACAGCCGGGGTGTTCGGCAACGGCGGCGCCGGCGGCGCCGGCGGGGCCGGGATCACCACCGGCGGGTTCGGCGGGAACGGCGGCAACGGGGGCATCGGCGGCACAGCCGGGGTGTTCGGCAACGGCGGTGACGGCGGCGCCGGCGGGGCCGGGATCACCACCGGCGGGAACGGCGGGAACGGCGGCAGCGCCGTCCTGGTCGGCAATGGCGGGAACGGCGGCAACGGCGGTAAAGGTGCGGCCAATGGGACCCCCGGCGCCGGTGGCACCGGCGGGCTGATAATCGGCGAGAACGGGCTGATCGGCTTGACATAGCCGGCGGAACCGGCGGGTGGGTCCGCGAGCGTGGTCAATCACTAGGCGCGGTGATCGAAGACGCCCTGCGCCCGGAGCTCGCCGCCCACCTCGACCCGACCTCGAATAGGGCGTAATCCGAAGCGCTCGACGAGGGCCTGGAACCGAACGCACGGAAGCAGGCCTCGACGGCCGCAAATCAGCAATGTTCCTGCTCGATGCCAACATGCTTCTCGCCGCACACCGCGGCGACCATCCGAATCACGCAACCGCCGCCCCCGGGCTAGATCGGCTTCTTGCCGCTGACAACCCCGTGCCGAACCTGCTACGCGCATCGTTCCTGCCACTGACGACCAATCGCCACATCCTTGAGATTCCGTCACCGCGAGCAGCCCCTGACCCCGACACCTCACACTGCTGCGCAAACTCCGCGACGAGGCCGATGCGTCGGGCGATCTGATACCCAACGCGGTACTCGCGGCCATCGCGGTGGAACATCACTGCGCCGTGGTGAGCTCGGAAACATCGGCAGGATCATTTTTGCGAAACCCGCAAATGCACTGCCCTGGGCGGGGTTATGCTCTTGCCTGGCCGATTCTCGCCGGTGACGGTGGATCCCCAGGTCGGCATGACAACGGCGGTCATGGCGTATTGGGAGGTGTCAGATGTCGTTTGTTATCGCGGTTCCGGAGTTTATTGCGACGGCGGCAACCGATTTGGCCAGTCTCGAGTCGGCGATCGCCGCGGCCAACGCGGCCGCGGCGGCCAACACGACGACGTTGCTGGCCGCCGGCGCTGACGAGGTCTCGGCGGCGATTGCGGCGTTGTTCGGTGCGCACGGCCAGGCCTATCAGGCGCTCAGCACGCAGGCAGCCGCATTTCATGCCCAGTTCGTGCAGGCCCTGAGCACGGGTGGGGCCGCGTATGCGGCCGCCGACGCCGCCGCTTTGTCGCCACTGCTCGACCCGATCAACGCGCAATTCGTGGCCGCCACCGGGCGCCCACTAATCGGCAACGGCGCCAACGGCGCGCCCGGCACCGGGGCCAACGGCGCGGATGGCGGCTGGTTGATCGGCAACGGCGGGGCCGGCGGATCCGGCGCGGCCGGCATCAACGGCGGGGCCGGCGGCAACGGCGGGGCCGCCGGACTCCTCGGCAGCGGCGGCGCCGGCGGCGCCGGCGGGACCGCCACCACCGGGGCCGGCGGGGCCGGCGGGGCCGGCGGGAACGGCGGGCTGATCGGCGCCGGCGGGACCGGCGGGACCGGCGGCTCCGTCACGGCCCTCGCCGGCGGGGCCGGCGGGGCCGGCGGCGCCGGCGGCAACGCCGGCATGCTCTTTGGCGCCGCCGGCGTCGGCGGCGCCGGCGGGTTCGGCGGCACCGCCGCCCCCGGTGGGGCCGGTGGGGCCGGCGGGGCCGGCGGATTCTTCGCCGGCGGCGGCGTCGGCGGAGCCGGCGGGCAAAGCTTCACTGGCGACGGCGGGGCCGGTGGAGCCGGCGGGGCCGGCATGCTGTTCAGTGCCGGCGGCACCGGCGGGGCCGGCGGATTCTCCGGTGGCGCCACCGGCGGGGCCGGCGGGGACGGCGGGGCCGGCGGACTGTTCGGCGCCGGCGGCACCGGCGGCAGCGGCGGGCCGGGCATAGGCACGGGTGGGGCCGGCGGGGCCGGCGGCAACGCCGGCATCCTCAGCCTTGGAGCCGCCGGTGGGGCCGGCGGCCCCGGCGGGCAAGGCTTTAGCGCCGGCCAAACCGGCGGGGCCGGCGGGGCCGGCGGCAACGCCGGCCTGCTCTTCGGCTCCGGCGGTGCTGGCGGCGCCGGCGGCAATGGTGGCCCCCTCGCGGCTAACGGCGGCGCCGGCGGGGCCGGCGGCAACGCCGGCCTGCTCGTCGGATCCGGCGGCACCGGCGGTTCCGGCGGCACCAGCGCCGCCGCCGCAACCACCGGCGGAGCCGGCGGCGCCGGCGGCACGCCCGGACTGATCGGCAACGGCGGTAACGGCGGCAGCGGCGGCTCCGGCGTGGCGGCCGGCGGCGCCGGCGGCCCCGGCGGCATCGGCGTGCTGATCGGCAATGGCGGCAATGGCGGTAGCGGTGGCATTGGCGCCGCCCTGGGCGCCAACGGCCTCGGCGGCGCCGGTGGGCTGCTGTTGGGTGCAGACGGCTTCAACGCCCCCGCCAGCGCCAACCCACTGCACGCCCTGCAGCAGCAGGCGCTGGCCGCGATCAACGGGCCCACCCAGGCATTGACCGGGCGGCCGCTGATCGGCAACGGCGCCAACGGAACCCCGGGAACCGGGGCCGACGGCGGGGCCGGCGGATGGTTGTTCGGCAACGGCGGCAACGGCGGGTCCGGTGCACCCGGCGCGGCCAACGGCGCGCCCGGCGGGGCCGGCGGTGCCGGCGGGATCTTGTTCGGCACCGGCGGCACCGGCGGAGCCGGCGGCATCGCCACGGCCGGCGGCGGCGCCAGCGGGGCCGGCGGGGCCGGCGGGGCCGCCTTGCTGTTCGGCTCCGGCGGCACCGGCGGCAGCGGCGGGGTCGCGACCACGATGGTCAGCAACGGAGGGGCCGGCGGGGTCGGCGGCAACGCCGGCTTCCTCAGCGGCGCGGCCGGGACCGGCGGCATCGGCGGCTCTGGTGCTGGTGCCGCGGCCACCGGGGGCGCAGGCGGCGCCGGCGGGACCGGCGGGCTGTTTGCCAACGGCGGGGTCGGTGGACCCGGGTCCAGCGGCGGCACCGGCGGTACCGGCGGTACCGGCGGGGCCGGCGGACTGTTCGGAGCGGGCGGCACCGGCGGGGTCGGTGGACCCGGGTCCACCGCCGGCGCCGGCGGCGGAGCCGGCGGAGCCGGCGGGACCGGCGGCCTGTTCGGCGCCGGCGGCACCGGCGGGAGCGGCGGCGCCGGGTTTGCCGCCGGGACCACCGGCGGCGCCGGCGGAGCCGGCGGCAACGCCGGCTTGCTCGCCGCCGGGCCCTCCGGCGGAGCCGGCGGAGCCGGCGGGACCTCCCTCACCAACGGCGGTGCCGGCGGTAACGGCGGCACCGGGGGCCTGCTCTTCGGCTCCGGCGGAGCCGGCGGCAACGGTGGGCACGGCGGAGTAGGCAACGTCGCCGGCACCGGCGGGATCGGCGGGAACGGCGGCAAAGCCGGCTTCTTGTTCGGCTCCGGCGGCTCCGGCGGCTCCGGCGGCACCGCCGGAGGCCTCATTAGCGCAACCGGCGGCGCCGGCGGCAACGGCGGCCAAGCCGGGGCCACCGGCAATGGCGGCAATGGCGGCGCCGGCGGCAACGCCGCAACAACCGGCGGCAACGGCGGCAACGGCGGCAACGCCATACTGATCGGCAACGGCGGCAACGGCGGTAACGCCGGGAAAGCCGGGGCCACCCCCGGCGCCGGCGGTACCGGCGGGACGCTGATTGGCGAGAACGGGCTGATCGGCTTGACATAGCCGGCGGAACCGGCGGGTGGGCCCGTGACCGTGGTCAATCACTAGGCGCGGTGATCGAAGACGCCCTGCGCCCGGAGCTCGCCGCCCACCTCGACCCGACCTCGAATAGGGCGTAATCCGAAGCGCTCGACGAGGGCCTGGAACCGAACGCACGGAAGCAGGCCTCGACGGCCGCAAATCAGCAATGTTCCTGCTCGATGCCAACATGCTTCTCGCCGCACACCGCGGCGACCATCCGAATCACGCAACCGCCGCCCCCGGGCTAGATCGGCTTCTTGCCGCTGACAACCCCGTGCCGAACCTGCTACGCGCATCGTTCCTGCCACTGACGACCAATCGCCACATCCTTGAGATTCCGTCACCGCGAGCAGCCCCTGACCCCGACACCTCACACTGCTGCGCAAACTCCGCGACGAGGCCGATGCGTCGGGCGATCTGATACCCAACGCGGTACTCGCGGCCATCGCGGTGGAACATCACTGCGCCGTGGTGAGCCTGGACAGGGTGTTCGCCCGGTTCACCTCGGTGCGCCTCCCGCCGCTCTAGGCGTCTGGTGACGTTGATTTGTGGTGTGAACTGAATCGGCAGGTGATCATCGCAGACAGAATGTTGCGTGTCGCCGAGCCAAACTTTTAGCTCGGGTTGACGACCCCGACACTGCAGCCTAGGCGAAGGCACAGCGCAGCATTGCGTAGCCAGAACGTCTAACCTGCCAATCGGGCAAAACAACAGGTAAAGCCCCAAAAGTCGCTACCTGAGCAGCCGCAACTCCGACCCAGTTTCAAGGCTGACCGGCTTGACCTGGCGGGCCGGCCGGTCTCGGGACGGCCACTACACCAGCGGGCGCCCGCTCCTCATCCGCCGGTCCAGATCCCAGAGCATCAGATTGAACGGGAACTCCCGGACAATCCGCGGCATCAACCGATTCATCGTGCCCAACACGGACATCAGCCGGTCAAAGCGCCGTTGTTTGCCGGCGTCCCACGGCAACTGCATCTCGTCGCGGAACCGTTGCGGCAGAAAGCCGGTGGTGATCAACAAGGCGACACTCTCCGACAACCGCCGCACCTGACCCGGCAGGGCAACCCCCCGTATTCGGGCCACGGCGATCGGATACAGGTAGTCGCGCACGGCATCGTCGATGTGCACCCTGCCCAGTGACTCCTGCCAGTACCGGTCAAAGGCCGCCCGATCGGCCGGCCACAACCCCGGCGGCACCTGCAACGTGGTGCCCAGTGCCATGCCTTCGCGGTAGTGGCGGTCGGCTTCCTCGTCGTCCATCTCACCGACGAACGTGCGGTAGACATCGAGACTGCCCTTGTAGATGCACGCCGCGACCCACAGCTGCAATTCGGGATCGAACGCGTGGTAGGACACCGGGCTCTGAGATGTCGAGTAGACCTGGGCATGCACCCGGTTCACCGCGCGGCGGAAGGCCGTCCGCTGGGTGTCGCTGCCCGCCACCGCCACCGCGATGTAGGTAAATGTGGTGCGCGCCCGCTTGATCGGATGCCGGTCGGTACGGCCGCTCTCAACACGGCTCTCCAACACGCCGTAGCCGACGCCGGGCATCGCCAGTTCCATGATCACGTTGGCCGCACCGGCCAGCAGCGCCACCCCCATGAAGCCGTAGTCACCGGTGACGCCTTGCCGCCGACCGACTCGGTGCGCCCGCGGCGGGTCGGCAATCGGACGCTCGACATGGGGAATGAGCCGCGGAAGCGTTTCCCGAATCGCCATCCGAGGGTCTCCTGTCACGACCGGCCGCAAATTGTGCGAACACCTGTTTCCTGATATTGGCGGTATCGTGCCCTGGTGTCAAGATGGTGCGTATGACTCGCAATGCGCGGCCCTACCGCGGCGTCCAGGCCGCCGAGCGGCTGGCGACGCGCCGCCGCCAGCTGCTGGCCGCTGGCCTGGATCTGCTGGGGTCCGACCAGCAAGACATCGCCGAGCTGACCGTCCGCGCCGTCTGCGGCCGGGCCGGCCTGTCGGCGCGCTACTTCTACGAAAGCTTCACCGACAAAGACGAATTCGTCGGCGGCGTCTTCGATTGGGTGGTTGCCGATCTAGCCGCGACCACCCAAGCCGCAGTGGCGGCCGAACCGCCGAACGAGCAGAGTCGCGCGGGGATGGCCAACATCGTGCGGACCATCACCGAAGACGTCCGCATCGGACGCCTGCTATTCAGCACCCAGCTCGCCAACGCAGTGATCATGCGCAAGCGTGCGGAATCCAGCGCCCTGTTCGCCATGCTGTCCGGCCAGTATGCCGTCGACACCCTGCGCGCGCCGGCAAACGACCACGTCAAAGCCGCGGCACACTTCGCCGTCGGCGGCGTCGGGCAGACCATCAGCGCTTGGTTAGCCGGCGACGTACGACTCGATCCAGGCCAGCTCGTCGATCACCTGGCTGCGCTGCTCGAGGGACTCACCGACCCAGACTTGTACCGTCCCCGGATAACGACACCAGCCGGTCGGCCGCCGTCTTCGGCAAGGCCTGCGCGTCACTGGTAGTGAATTCCTTTGTCCAGCAAGCAAATTCCAGGGTTATCCCGTCGGGGTCCTGGAAGTAGAACGACCGCACGTACACCCCGGGATGCACCGTCGCGGACACCTGCATCGCGCTCTCGTCATGGTTGAGCACCGGGCCGACCCGCACACCCTTGTCCTTCAGCCGCTGCCGGTAGGCGTCGAACTTTTCGACGGGCACGTGAAAGGCGAGATGGTTCATGGTGCTCACCGCGCTGGTGATGTCCCCAATGCCCGGGATGGCGCCCGGCGACGAGATGCCCGGTACCCGATCGGGTGCCTCGGCGAACCAGAAGAATGCGACGCAGTCGCCGTTGCCGGCGTCGAAGAAGAAGTGCTGTCCCGCACCCCCGGGCAGATCGAGCGATTTGATCAGCGGCATCCCCAGGATGTTGCGGTAGAAGTCCACGGTGCGCGCCATGTCCGAACACACCAGCGCGACGTGGTTGATCCCGCCGAGTTCGAACTCGGTGTTGGTGTTGTGTGGCTTGATCATCGCGCGGCTCCCATCGGTCCCATGGAGGGCAGACCCTGGCCGAGATTCAAAACTGAATCTAACATCAGATTCAGTTTTGCTCCAGAGATCAGGGGAGGTGAGGTGCCGGACTTCCCGACGCACCGCGGCCGGCGGACGCAGGCCGCGATCGACGCCGCCGCCCGAACGGTCATCGCGCGAAAAGGGATCCTGGCGACCACCATCGCCGACATCGCCGCCGAAGCGGGCCGCTCGGCCGCGTCCTTTTACAACTACTACGACTCCAAAGAGGCGATGGTTCGGAAATGGGCGCTGCGCTTCCGCGACGAAGCCAACCAGCGGGCGCTTTCGGTGACCCGGCACGGACTGTCCAACCGCGAGCGCGCCCAGGAGGCCGCCGCCGCCCATTGGTACACCTACCGCAACCGCCTCGCGGAGGTGATCAGTGTGTCGCAATTGGCGATGGTCAACGACGATTTCGCGCAGTATTGGTCCGAGATATGCGCGGTCCCAATCTCTTTCATCACCGAAATGGTCAAGCGCGCCCAGGCACAAGGTTATTGTGCCGGCGATGACCCCCGGCTGATCGCCGAGGCGATCGTGGCGATGTTCAACCAGTTCTGCTACGTCCAGCTCAGCGGGGCACGCTCGGGCCACGGGGAGCCGGACGACCAGGCCTGCATCCAGACTCTGGCCAACATCTATTACCGCGCCATCTACAGCAAGGAGGACCGATCTTGACTGGTAACTCCGGCACGCCGGGGGTCATCCGAGAGTTCGTCGGGCTGCCGTCCCCCAGCGCCGGCCGTGCCGGTGCCGGGGGGCACCCATGCCAGGGGCTGTATCACCACAGCGCGGGCAGTAAACCGAAGGTGGCGCTAATCGCCACCCATTACCAGATCGATTTCTCCGAGCACTATCTCGCCGACTACCTGGCGATCCGCGGTATCGGGTTTCTGGGCTGGAACACCAGGTTCCGCGGTTTCGAAAGCAGTTTTCTGCTCGACCACGCACTTGTCGACATCGGTGTCGGGGTGCGCTGGTTGCGCGAGGTTCAGGACGTGGAAAGGGTTGTGTTGCTAGGCAATTCAGGCGGTGGCTCATTGATGGCCGCTTACCAGGCACAGGCGGTCGACCCGCACCTGACACCACTGGAAGGCATGCGGCCCGCGGCCGGGTTGACCGAGTTGCCGGCCGCCGACGGATACGTGGCCACCGCCGCGCATCCTGGCCGCCCGGATGTGCTGACCTCCTGGATGGACGCCGCGGTCATCGACGAAAACGATCCGGTTGCAACCGATCCCGACCTCGACCTGTTCAACGAAAGCAATGGCCCGCCGTACCCGCCGGAATTCATCAGCCGCTATCGCTCGGCGCAGGTCAAACGCAACCACGCCATCACTGACTGGGCCGAAATGGAACTCAAACGTGTCCGCGCAGCTGGCTTTTCCGATCGGCCGTTCAGCGTGATGCGTACCTGGGCCGACCCGCGCATGGTCGACCCCAACATCGAACCGACCAAGCGCGCACCCAACCAGTGCTACGCGGGCACGCCGGCCAAGGCGAACCGCTCGGCACACGGCATCGCCGCGGCCTGCACGCTACGCAGCTGGCTGGGCATGTGGAGCCTGCGGGTGGCGCAAACCCGCGCCGAACCGCACCTGGCCCGAATCACCTGCCCGGCACTGGTGGTCAACGCCGAGGCCGACACCGGCGTCTTCCCGTCCGACGCTCAACAGATCTATGCCGCGCTCGCCAGCAGCGACAAGACGCGGGTCTCGATCGACAGCGACCACTACTTCACCACGCCGGGCGCGCGCGGCGAACAGGCCGACACCATCACCACGTGGATAGCCAAGCGGTGGCGTTGAGAGTTCTTGCCCACTTCGTTCCCGGCCCCAAGGTGCTCGACCTTCTTGCCGCCGAATCCTGGCTTGACATCGTATGGTGCGCCGAAGATGACGACCCGGGCTTTTACCGGGAATTGCCGCGCGCGGAAGTGATTTGGCATGTGCTGCGGCCGCTGTCGAGTACGGACCTGCAGCGAGCGACGCGGTTGCGGCTGGTACACAAACTCGGCGCCGGAGTGAACACCATCGACGTGGAAACCGCGACCAGGCGCGGGATAGCGGTGGCCAACATGCCCGGCGCCAACGCAGCCTCGGTGGCCGAGGGCACTGTGCTGCTGATGCTGGCCGCGCTGCGCCGCCTACCGGCCCTAGACCGCGCGGTCCGCGCCGGCCGGGGCTGGCCGGCGAACCCGGACCTGGGCGAGACGGTGCGCGATATCGGTGGTTGCACCATCGGCCTGGTCGGCTACGGCAGCATCGCCAGACGCGTGGGCGTGGTCGTCGCCGCGATGGGCGCGACGGTGCTGCACACCAGCACCCGCGACGACGGGCGGCCCGGCTGGCGGCCGTTGCCCGAGCTGCTGGCCGTCAGCGACATCGTCTCGCTGCACGTGCCGCTGACGGCCGCCACCCACCATCTGCTCGACGCCGACGCGCTGGCCGCGATGAAACCGGACGCGGTGCTGGTCAACACGTCGCGCGGCGCCGTCGTCGACGAGGACGCACTCGTTGACGCGCTGCGCGGGGGCCGGCTGGCCGCCGCGGGCCTGGACGTTTTCGAAGTCGAGCCCCTAGCGCCCACCAACCCGCTGACTAGCCTGGACAATGTGGTGCTGACGCCGCATGTCGCGTGGTACACCGCCGACACCATGGCGCGCTATCTGACCGAGGCCGTCGCGAACTGCCGCCGCCTGCGCGACGGCCAACCACTGGCCCACCTAGTGGCCCCAGTCATTGACCGACCCACTGGTTGTTAGCTTGGAAGGTGCTTGGCCGAAACGTCCGCAGGCATGGAAGGCGAGCAATGCCGATCGCTATCACTCCCGAGCATCACGACCTTGCCGATTCGGTGCGATCCCTGGTGGCGCGAGTAGCGCCATCGGAGGTGCTGCACGCGGCTCTAGAGACCCCCATCGACAACCCGCCGCCCTACTGGCAGGCCGCCGCCGAACAAGGCTTGCAGGGTGTTCATCTGGCCGAATCCGTCGGCGGCCAGGGGTTCGGCATCCTCGAGCTGGCCGTGGTGCTGGCCGAGTTCGGCTACGGGGCCGTGCCCGGCCCGTTCGCGCCGTCGGCGATCGCCAGCGCGCTGATCGCGGCCCATGACGCGCAAGCCAAGGTGCTCGCCGAACTGGCCTCCGGGGCCGCCATCGCCGCCTACGCCCTGGATTCCGGGCTGACCGCCACCCGGCACGGCGAAACGCTGGTGATCCGCGGCGAAGTCCGGGCAGTTCCGGCCGCGGCACAAGCCTCCGTTCTGGTGCTGCCGGTGGCAATCGACAGCCGCGACGAGTGGGTCGTGCTGCGCAATGATCAGCTCGAGATCGAGCCGGTCCAAAGCCTGGATCCGCTGCGGCCCATCGCGCATGTGCGGGCCAACGCCGTCGACGTCGGCGACGATGCCCTGCTGAGCAACCTGACCATGGCAACCGCCCACGCGCTGATGTCCACCCTGCTGTCCGCAGAGGCCGTTGGCGTCGCGCGGTGGGCGACCGACACCGCGGCGGCATACGCCAAGATCCGTGAACAGTTCGGCCGGCCGATCGGACAGTTCCAGGCGATCAAGCACAAATGCGCGGAGATGGTCGCCGATACCGAGCGGGCCACCGCCGCGGTGTGGGACGCCGCGCGCGCCCTAGATGAGGCGGGCGAGGCCAGCTCCGACGTCGAGTTCGCGGCGGCGGTGGCGGCGACGCTGGCACCGGCGGCCGCCCAGCGCGCTACGCAGGACTGCATTCAGGTGCACGGCGGCATCGGCTTCACCTGGGAGCACGACACGAACGTCTACTATCGCCGGGCACTGATGCTGGCCGCCTGCTTCGGCCGCAGCACGGAATACCCGCAGCGGGTAGTGGATACCGCGACGACCACCGGCATGCGTCCCGTGGACATCGACCTGGACCCCACCACCGAAAAGCTGAGGGCCGAGATCCGGGCCGAGGTCGCCGCGCTGAAGGCGATGCCGCGGGAGGAGCGCACGGTCGCGATCGCCGAAGGCGGGTGGGTGATGCCCCATCTACCTAAGCCCTGGGGGCGGGCCGCCAGCCCGGTTGAGCAGATCATCGTCGCCCAGGAATTCACCGCCGGGCGGGTCAAGCGGCCCCAGATCGCGATCGCGGCGTGGATCGTGCCATCGATCGTGGCGTTCGGAACCGAGGAGCAGAAGCAGCGCTTCCTACCGCCCACCTTCCGCGGCGACATTTTCTGGTGCCAGTTGTTCTCCGAGCCGGGCGCGGGGTCGGACCTGGCCGGCCTCTCGACCAAGGCCACCCGGGTGGACGGCGGGTGGCGCATCACCGGGCAGAAGATCTGGACCACCGCCGCCCAGTACTCCCAATGGGGCGCGCTCCTGGCGCGGACGGACCCGTCAGCGCCGAAGCACAATGGCATCACCTACTTCCTGCTGGACATGAAAAGCGAAGGTGTACAAGTCAAGCCGCTGCGCGAGCTCACCGGTCGGGAGTTTTTCAACACCGTCTACATCGACGACGTGTTCGTCCCCGACGAGTTCGTGCTCGGGGAGGTGAACCGGGGGTGGGAAGTCAGCCGCAACACCCTGACGGCGGAGCGGGTGTCGATCGGCGGCAGCGATTCGAATTTCCTGGCCACCCTGGACGAGTTCGTCGACTTCGTTCGCGACGGCCAGTTCGATCAGGTCGCGCGGCACCGGGCCGGCCAGCTGATCGCCGAGGGCCATGCCGCCAAGGTGCTCAACCTGCGTTCCACACTGCTGACGCTGACCGGGGGTGACGCGATGCCGTCGGCAGCGATCTCCAAGCTGTTGTCGATGCGCACCGGCCAGGGCTACGCCGAATTCGCGGTGTCGTCCTTCGGCACCGATGCCGTGATCGGCGACACCGAGCAATTGCCCGGCAAGTGGGGCGACTACCTGTTGGGCAGCCGGGCCACCACCATCTACGGAGGCACCTCCGAGGTCCAGCTCAACATCATCGCCGAACGGCTGCTGGGCCTACCCCGCGACCCGTAACGGCTCTTGCGCGAGCAGACACAGAATCGCACGCCAAACGCGCTGGCAGTGCGATTCTGTGTCTGCTCGGCGAAGAAAGGTCCTACTCGACCTCGAGATTGCGCAGCTCGCGTTTGAGGATCTTGCCGGTGGGGTTGCGGGGCAGCTCGTCGAGGAAGATCACTTCCCGCGGCACCTTGTACCGGGCCAGATGCTCGCGGACGTAGACCTTGATCGTGTCCTCATCGACGGTCGCGTCGGGCTTCTTGACCACAAAGGCACGCAGCCGGGCACCAAAGTCCTTGTCGTCCACGCCGATCGCGGTCGCCTCCACCACGTCGGGATGCCCGCTGATCAGATCCTCCACCTCGGCGGGGAACACATTCTCACCGCCGGAGACGATCATCTCGTCGTCCCGGCCGCTGACATACAGCAGACCGCGCTCGTCGAAGTAGCCGACGTCGCCGGACGACAACAGGCCATCAATGATCTGCTTGCCACCGCCGCCCGTGTAGCCCTCGAATGGGAACGCATTTCCGACGAAGATCCGGCCGACGTCACCCTGTGGCACCTCGTTGCCGTTGTCGTCGAGGATCTTGACCTTCACGCCCCTGACCACAGGCCCAACCGTGCTGGGGTTGAACTCCAGATCCTTCGGGCCGGCAATGGTGGCGAACGAGACCTCGGTGGAGCCGTACATGTTGTAGATGACGGGCCCGAGGTCCTTGAGTGCGCGGGCAGCCAGCTCGGCACCCAATTGCGATCCGGACACGAACACGATCCTCAGGCTGGACAAATCGGGCTTGGGCTCGGTTTTCTCCAGCTGGTCGAGGATCCGCGCCAGCATCACCGGCACCACAACCATCGATGTAGCCCTGTGCTGCTCGATGTCTTCCAGCACCACAGCCGGCTTGAACCGGCGGCGCAGCACCAGCGTCGAGCCCAGGAACATCGCGAGTGTCGCGTGCAGATAGCCCAACGCGTGGAACATTGGCGACGGCAACGACGTCACCTCGCCGGCCTTGAACGGAACGTGCGACAAGACACCGCCGAAGGGCGCCAGCGTGGGCGGGGTGCTACGGTTCGCTCCCTTCGGGGTTCCGGTGGTGCCGCTGGTCAGGATGATGATCGACGCGTGTTTGCTCGCTTTCGGGGCGGGTGCGGGGCTGCTGCGCGCGATCAGCTCCGCCAGGGTTTCGTCGGTGCTGCCCGACGGTTTGTCCTCGTCGGGATTGACGCCGAGGGCCCGCAGCTTGCCCAGCGGCGGCTTGGCCAATCTGACCGCGTTGGTGTACTCGTCGTCATAGATGATCACCTTGGCACCCTCACGCTCAGACACCTCTTTGATCTGAGGGCCGGAGAATTCGCTATTGAGCAAGATGATGCGGGCGCCGACCCGGGCGGCACCGTAGTTGGCGATGACGAACCAGCGGTGGTTGCGCGCCAGAATGGCAACACCGTCGCCGCCCTGCACACCCAACGCAAGCAGGCCGTTGGCCACCGCGTGTGCGGCATCGTCAAGCTCGGAGAAGGTCAGCGTGCCCTCTTCGTCGATCAACGCCGCGCGGTTGGGGGCGCGTCTGGCATGGTGCGACGGGAGCGAGCCGATCTCGCCCCACTTGCGCATATCGGCTGCCATCGCGGCGTAGTTCAGCGGCGGCTCCAGCCCGATCGCGCCCGATTCGATGATCTTGCGCAGGTAATGCAACTCGGCTGCGCCGCGTGCCACGTACTGTCCGATGGACCGTTGAA
The DNA here is from genome assembly GCF_963853665.1 of Mycobacterium decipiens. Taxonomy (NCBI): domain Bacteria; kingdom Bacillati; phylum Actinomycetota; class Actinomycetes; order Mycobacteriales; family Mycobacteriaceae; genus Mycobacterium; species Mycobacterium decipiens. Next base: position 437,214 of record NZ_OY970459.1, on the reverse strand, counting down.
GCTTGGACACGGCCAGCCCGGGCAGGTCGGTGAGGTTAGGCATGATCTCACCCTATGTGAGGCGAGCGGCAAATTACCATGAGCCGCATGGCCGCCCCGGTGTCGCTGGAGGTGAACGGACGCCAGGTCAGAATCACCCATCCGGACAAGGTCGTCTTCCCCGGTCGAAACGGCCGAGCGGGCTACACCAAGCTCGACCTGATCCGTTACTACCTCGCGGTGGCCGACGGGGCGCTGCGCGGTGTGGCCGGGCGGCCGATGATTCTCAAGCGCTTCGTCAAGGGCATCTCGGCCGAAGCTGTGTTCCAGAAGCGCGCACCCGCGAACCGGCCGGACTGGGTAGACGTGGCCGAACTGCGGTACGCGTCGGGCACGTCCGCCGCGGAAGCCGTCATCCACGACGCCGCCGGACTGGCATGGGTGATCAACCTGGGGTGCGTTGACCTCAATCCGCATCCGGTACAAGCCAGCGACCTTGATCATCCCGACGAGCTGCGGGTCGACCTGGACCCGATGCCCGGGGTCGCCTGGCAGCGAGTCGTCGACGTCGCGCTGGTGGTCCGCGAAGTGCTCGAAGATCACGGGTTGGTCGCGTGGCCCAAGACGTCCGGGTCGAGGGGTTTCCACGTCTATGCCCGGATTGCGCCGCGCTGGCCGTTCCGGCAGGTGCGGCTGGCCGCCCAGACCGTTGCCCGAGAGGTCGAGCGCCGCAGACCCGACGCGGCAACCAGCCGATGGTGGAAGGAAGAACGCGAGGGCGTGTTCGTCGACTTCAACCAGAACGCCAAGGACCGCACGGTCGCGTCGGCCTACTCGGTGCGGGCCACTGCGGACGCCCGGGTGTCGACACCGCTGCATTGGGACGAGGTCGCCGGCTGCAACCCGGAAGCGTTCACCATGGCCACCGTGCCCGGCCGGTTCGCTGACATCGGCGATCCCTGGGCAGGGATGGACGATGCGGCCGGCGGGCTGGACCAATTGCTCGCGCTGGCCGAAGAACTGGGACCGCCGGAGAAGGCGCAATCCGCGAAACCGCTCATCGAGATCGCCCGCACCAAGACCCGCGACGAGGCGATGGCCGCGCTGGACACCTGGCGCGATCGCTATCCCGAGGCGTCCCAGCGGCTGCAGCCGGCCGACGTCCTGGTCGACGGCATGCGCGGGCCGAGCTCCATCTGGTATCGGATCCGGATCAACCTGCAACACGTGCCACCCGACCAGCGCCCGCCGCAGGAGCAGCTGATCGCCGACTACAGCCCTTGGCACAAACCCTAAAGAGAAGCCCGTTGCGCTTGGCCGGGGGTGCCGGTGCAGCACGCGATACGCTCACGCAGTGCAACAGGGATCGAGTCGCCGGGGATTCTTGCAGGTCGCCGGGGCCGCCGGGGTTGCCGGGCTCCTGCCGGGGTGCTCCTCACCCAAACCGCCGCCGGGCACGGGCGGAGCGGCGGTAACAATTGCCCACCTGTTCGGTAAGACCGTCATCAAGGAGCCACCCAAGCGAGTGGTCAGCGCCGGCTACACCGAGCAGGACGACCTGCTCGCGGTCGGTGTGGTGCCCATCGCGGTGACCAACTGGTTCGGTGACCAGCCGTTCGCGGTGTGGCCGTGGGCCCAGCCCAAGCTCGGCGGGGCGCAGCCGGTGGTGTTGAACCTGGACAACGGCATTCAGATCGACCGGATCGCCGCCCTGAAACCCGACCTGATCGTGGCGATCAACGCCGGCGTCGACGCCGATACCTATCAGCAACTGTCGGCGATCGCCCCGACCATCCCGCAATCGGGCGGCGACGCGTTCTTCGAGCCATGGAAGGATCAGGCCACCACGATCGGCCAGGCCGTGTTCCAGGCCAACCAGATGCGGTCGCTGATTGAGGCCGTCGACCAAAAGTTCGCCGCGGTAGCGCAGAAGTATCCGCTATGGCGGGGCAAAAAGGCGCTGCTGCTGCAGGGGCGCCTCTGGCAGGGCAGTGTGGTCGCCACCATGGCGGGCTGGCGGACCGACTTCCTGAACGAAATGGGTCTGGTCATCGCCGACAGCATCAAACCCTTCGCCGTCGATCAGCGCGGCGTCATTCCTCGCGACCACATCAAGGCGGTGCTGGATTCCGCCGACGTGCTGATCTGGTTGACCGAGAGCCCCGAGGAGGAAAACGCGGTGCTGGCCGACCCGGAGATAGCGGCGTCGCAGGCGACCGCGCAGCGGCGCCACATCTTCACGTCGAAGGAACAGGCCGGAGCGATCGCCTTCGCGTCGCCGCTGAGCTATCCGCTGGTTGCCGAGCAGCTGCCCCCGCAGATCGGCCGGATCTTGGGCTCATGAGCGTTTGCTAAGGCACCTCTGGCAGTCTCGAAAATCCCTGGCCGAGCCCCCGATTCTGGCGTTACCGTCGAGACATGAGTGTGATGGACGTCTCGATGGACGCGGTATTGGCCTGCTCCGTGCTCGACTACGGCGACCAAGCGCTGATGCTGCAATGTGATAGCACCGCTGAGGTATTGGCATGGACCGAGGCGTTGCGAAGGGCGGCGCTGCCCGGTGTGGTCGACATCGTCCCGGCCTCGCGCACCGTTTTGGTGAAGGTCCGCGGACCCCGCTGGCAAGGGGCCACTCGTCAGCGCCTGCGCAAGTTGCGGGTCAGCTCTGACGCGGTAGCGGCCGCCGCGTCCGGGCACCAGGGCGATGTGGTCATCGACGTCATCTACGACGGCCCCGACCTCGCCGAGGTCGCCAGCCATACCGGCCTGTCCACCGCACAGGTCATCAACGCCCACACCGCCACCCGGTGGCGGGTGGGATTCGGCGGGTTCACACCGGGTTTCGCCTACTTGATCGACGGCGACCCGCGCCTGCGGGTGCCGCGCCGACCCGAACCGCGAACCTCGGTGCCGGCCGGATCGGTCGCTCTGGCCGGCGAATTCAGCGCGATATATCCACGTCAATCGCCGGGCGGTTGGCAGATCATCGGCCGCACCGACGCGGTCCTGTGGGATATCGACCGGCCCAACCCGGCGCTGCTCACCCAGGGCATGTCGGTCCAGTTCCGGGCCGCCTAGGCCGAGGGTGAAGGGGGAGCCGTGACAACACTGGAAATCCTGCGCAGCGGACCGCTGGCCCTCGTCCAGGACCTCGGCCGGACGGGACAGGCCCACCTCGGTGTCGGTCGGTCCGGCGCCGCTGACCGCCGCGCGCACACGCTGGCCAACCGACTGGTCGCCAACCCTGACGATTGGGCCACGGTCGAAGTGACGTTCGGCGGCTTCTCGGCACGGGTGCGCGGCGGCGACGTCGATATCGCGGTGACGGGCGCCGACACCGACCCGACCGCGAATGGAACCATGTTCGGCACCAACAGCATTCACCACGTCCGGGACGGCCAGGTGATCTCACTGGGCACCCCGCGGGCCGGACTGCGGACCTATCTAGCGGTGCGCGGCGGTGTCGGCGTCGCACCGGTGCTGGGGTCGCGCAGCTACGACGTGATGTCGGCTATCGGTCCGTCGCCGCTACGCGCCGGAGATGTGCTGCCGATCGGCGAACCCACCGACGACTACCCAGAACTCGATCAGGCCCCGGTGGCCGCTATCGAAGAGCATCTGGTGGAACTGATGGTGGTGCCCGGGCCGCGCGACGACTGGTTCATCGATCCCGACGTCTTGGTGCACACGATCTGGATGGCATCCAACCGCAGCGACCGAGTGGGGATGCGGCTGGAAGGACGCCCGCTGCAGTATCGCTGGCCGGATCGACAGCTGCCCAGCGAAGGCACCACCCGCGGCGCGATCCAGGTACCGCCCAACGGGTTACCGGTGATTCTGGGGCCGGACCATCCGATAACCGGGGGTTACCCGGTCGTCGGCGTGCTGACCGACGAGGACATCGACAAGGTCGCGCAGGTGCGTCCCGGCCAGTACGTGCGGCTGCACTGGACGCGGCCCCGGTCTTCGCTGCCGGCCCGGCCGTAACACAAGCCTGGTAAACAGGGATTGTGCACACCCAGGTACACACAGCTCGCCTGGTCCACACCGCCGATCTTGACAGCGAGACCCGCCAGGACATTCGTCAGATGGTTACCGGCGCGTTCCCGGGTAACTTCACCGAGACCGACTGGGAACACGCGCTGGGCGGGATGCACGCCCTGATCTGGCATCACGGCGCGATCATCGCCCATGCCGCGGTGATCCAGCGCCGACTGATCTACCGCGGCAACGCGCTGCGCTGCGGGTATGTCGAAGGCGTTGCGGTACGGGCGGACTGGCGGGGCCAAGGCCTAGTGAGGGCGCTACTGGACGCCGTCGAGCAGGTGATGCGCGGCGCTTATCAGCTCGGGGCGCTCAGCTCCACGGCGCGGGCCCGCAGACTCTACGCATCACGCGGCTGGCTGCCCTGGCAGGGCCCGACATCGGTGCTGGCGCCGACCGGTCCAACCCGTACCCCCGATGACGACGGAACGGTGTTCGTGCTGCCGGTCGACATCAACCTGGACACCTCGGCGGAGCTGATGTGCGATTGGCGCGCCGGAGACGTGTGGTAGGCACCCGGACGCAGTGACGCCCGCCCTCACACGCCGGCTGTAACCGTGTGAGCGAAAATTCACGCTCGGGTCACTACCGGAAGCGCCCGGGCAACAAAGGATTTCTAGCGTGATCGAGAACGTCGATCACGATAGGAGTCAGCATGGGCCGCTCCCACCAGATCTCCGACTGGGATCCCGAAGACACGGTGGCGTGGGAGGCCGGCAACAAGTACATCGCCCGACGCAACCTGATCTGGTCGGTGGCCGCCGAGCACGTCGGGTTTTCGGTCTGGTCCCTCTGGTCGGTGATGGTGCTCTTCATGCCCGCATCCGTGTACGGCTTTTCCGCCGGCGACAAGTTCCTCCTCGGCGCCACGGCAACCTTGGTCGGGGCGTGTCTGCGCTTCCCATACACCTTCGCCACCGCGAAATTCGGCGGCCGCAACTGGACCATCTTCTCCGCACTGGTGCTGTTGATTCCGACCGTTGGCACCATCGCGCTGCTGGCCAACCCCGGTTTGCCGCTGTGGCCGTATCTGGTGTGCGGTGCGCTGGCAGGCCTCGGCGGCGGCAACTTCGCGTCCTCGATGACGAACATCAACGCGTTCTTTCCGCAGCGACTCAAGGGCGCCGCGCTTGCGCTCAACGCGGGTGGCGGCAACCTCGGGGTGCCGGTGGTGCAGTTGGTCGGCCTGCTGGTGATCGCCACGGCCGGTGACCGCGAGCCCTACTGGGTCTGCGCGGTATACCTGGTGCTGCTGGCGGTCGCCGGCGTCGGCGCAGCCCTGTATATGGACAACCTGGCGCAGTACCGCATCGAGATGAACACCATGGCCGCGGTGCTGTCCGAGCCGCATACCTGGGTAATCTCGCTGCTCTACATCGGCACTTTCGGCTCGTTCATCGGGTTCTCTTTCGCGTTCGGCCAGGTGCTGCAGATCAACTTCATCGCCAGCGGTCAGAGCACGGCGCAAGCTTCGCTGCACGCCGCCCAAATCGCCTTCCTGGGGCCACTGTTGGGATCACTGTCCCGGGTGTACGGCGGCAAACTCGCCGACCGCATCGGCGGTGGCCGCGTTACCCTTGCCGCCTTCTGCTCGATGCTCCTGGCTGCCGGAATACTGGTCAGTGCAAGCACTTTCGGTGACCACCTGGCCGGTCGGGTCCCGACTGCGACGATGGTCGGATACATCATCGGCTTCGTGGCACTGTTCATCCTGTCCGGGATCGGCAATGGCTCGGTGTACAAGATGATTCCGTCGATCTTCGAGGCACGCAGCCATTCGCTGCGAATCAGCGAAGCCGAGCGCCGGCAGTGGTCGCGCTCAATGTCAGGTGCACTGATCGGTTTTGCCGGGGCGGTCGGCGCGCTCGGCGGCGTGGGCGTCAATCTCGCCCTGCGCCAGTCCTACCTGACCAGTGGCACGGCCACCTCGGCATTCTGGGCCTTCGTGGTGTTCTACCTGGCCGCCTCGGTACTGACCTGGGCGATCTACGTGCGCCGGCCGCTCGGGACCACCGGCGACGTCGTACCGGAGGGGGCTGCGGCTGCGGGCTTGGCCTACGTGTAACCCAGCACCCGAAGCAACCCGGTCTGCCAGCGAGTTGTCAGGCAACTGGAATTCAACTTTCAGCCAAAATCACCCCGCAGCAGTTGCCCGGCTTCCATCATCGATAGAGCATTCCGTATGCATGCCGATTCGCGGGGCGCACTGTCGTGAGCCACCGCAACCATTACCTCACGGACTTCAATCCCGAAGACCGCGTCGCCTGGGAGGCCGGCAACAAACAGATCGCCCGCCGCAATCTGATCTGCACCGTCGCCGGCGATCACGTCGCCTTCTCGATTTGGACCCTGTGGGCGGTGATGGCGCTGTTCATGCCGTCATCGGTGTACGGCTTTTCCGCGGGCGACAAATTGCTGCTGGGCGCGGTTGCCACACTGGTCGGTGGCTGCGCGCGCATCCCCTACACGTTGGGTATCGCGCATTTCGGCGGCCGCAACTGGACGACGTTCTCGGCGTTGGTGCTGTCCATCCCGACTGCCGGCACCATTGTGCTGCTGGCCAACCCGGGCCTGCCGCTGTGGCCGTACCTGGTGTGTGCGGCACTGACCGGACTCGGCGGGGGAAACTATGCGGCGTCGCTGGCCAACGTCAACGCGTACTACCCGCACCGCCTTAAGGGCACGGCGCTGGCCATTAACGCCGGCGTCGGCAACCTCGGGGTCGCGGCGATCCAATTGGTCGGGCTGCTGGTGCTGGCTACCGCCGGCCACGAAGCACCGTACTGGGTGTGCGCGGTCTACCTGGTGCTACTGACGGCGGTCGGCATCTGCGCCGCACTGTTCATGGACAACCTCGATCACGGTATCCGAGTGAATCACCTGCGGTCGATCCTGTTCGACCGTGACACCTGGGTGATATCGCTGCTCTACATCTGCACCTTCGGATCTTGGATCGGGTTCGCATTCGCATTCGGCCAGGTGCTGGCGGTCAACTTTCTGGCCAATGGCGAAAGCGTCAAACACGCATCGCTTCACGCAGCCCAAATCGCCTTCGTTGGACCGCTATTGGGCTCGTTGGCGCGGATCTACGGCGGCAAGCTGGCCGATCGGCTGGGTGGTAGCCGCGTCACCCTGGGCGTCCTCGGCGGCATGATTCTGGCCGCCGGCCTGTTGGTCAGCATCAGCAGCTACACCGACCATGACGTTGGCATGGCATCCGCCGCACTGATCGGCAACGTCGCCGGCTTCCTGGTGTTGTTCATTCTGGCCGGGATGGGCAACGGATCGGTGTTCAAACTCATCCCGTCGGTCTTTGAGGCTCGTAGCCGGTTGCACAACACCAGCACCTGTGGCCGTACCTGGTGTGTGCGGCACTGACCGGACTCGGCGGGGGAAACTATGCGGCGTCGCTGGCCAACGTCAACGCGTACTACCCGCACCGCCTTAAGGGCACGGCGCTGGCCATTAACGCCGGCGTCGGCAACCTCGGGGTCGCGGCGATCCAATTGGTCGGGCTGCTGGTGCTGGCTACCGCCGGCCACGAAGCACCGTACTGGGTGTGCGCGGTCTACCTGGTGCTACTGACGGCGGTCGGCATCTGCGCCGCACTGTTCATGGACAACCTCGATCACGGTATCCGAGTGAATCACCTGCGGTCGATCCTGTTCGACCGTGACACCTGGGTGATATCGCTGCTCTACATCTGCACCTTCGGATCTTGGATCGGGTTCGCATTCGCATTCGGCCAGGTGCTGGCGGTCAACTTTCTGGCCAATGGCGAAAGCGTCAAACACGCATCGCTTCACGCAGCCCAAATCGCCTTCGTTGGACCGCTATTGGGCTCGTTGGCGCGGATCTACGGCGGCAAGCTGGCCGATCGGCTGGGTGGTAGCCGCGTCACCCTGGGCGTCCTCGGCGGCATGATTCTGGCCGCCGGCCTGTTGGTCAGCATCAGCAGCTACACCGACCATGACGTTGGCATGGCATCCGCCGCACTGATCGGCAACGTCGCCGGCTTCCTGGTGTTGTTCATTCTGGCCGGGATGGGCAACGGATCGGTGTTCAAACTCATCCCGTCGGTCTTTGAGGCTCGTAGCCGGTTGCACAACACCAGCACCGCCGAACGCCATCGTTGGTCGCGTGCGATGTCCGGATCGCTGATCGGCTTCTGCTCGGCCGTCGGCGCACTCGGCGGCGTCGGAATCAACTTGGCGTTGCGCGAGTCCTACCTGCGAAGCGGTACCGAGACGGCGGCCTACTGGGCGTTCGTCTGTTCCTACGTCGTCGCCGCGGTCCTGACCTGGACCAGGTACGTGCGCCAGCCGGTCGCCGCCGCCGCCTTGCTGGAGTCGACGGCCGCAGCCAAGCCCGCCCGCGTGTGACGCCGACCCCGCAATGGGCAATCCGGCAGCAATTGCCTGGTAACGCGACCGAAACCTCACAGGCTTAGACACGTCGTATGGCCCAGCCACACTCGGCGCCACTAACCGGCTACCGGATCGCGGTGACGTCCGCTCGCCGCGCCGAAGAACTGTGTGCGTTGCTGCGCCGCCAGGGCGCTGAGGTCTGCAATGCCCCGGCGATCAAGATGATCGCGCTCCCGGACGACGATGAACTCAACAGCAACACCGAAGCCTTGATCGCCGAACCGCCTGACATTCTGATCGCACACACCGGCATCGGATTTCGCGGCTGGTTGGCCGCTGCGGAGGGCTGGGGGCTGGCCAATCAGCTCATCGAGTCGCTGTCGTCGGCCCGGATCATCTCCCGCGGACCGAAGGCGACGGGCGCGCTGCGCGCCGCCGGCCTGCGCGAAGAGTGGTCCCCCGAATCGGAATCGTCGCAGGAAGTGCTGGAGTATCTGCTCGAATCGGGCGTGTCCGGTATGCGGATCGCCGTCCAGCTGCACGGTGCCGCCGACAGCTGGGACCCCTTTCCGGAATTTCTCGGCGGGTTGCGCTTTGCGGGTGCGCAAGTTGTGCCCATCCGGGTGTACCGGTGGAAGCCGGCACCACTGGGCGGCGTGTTCGACCAGCTGGTCACCGGGATCGCGCGACGACAATTCGATGCGGTCAGCTTCACGTCGGCACCCGCCGCGGCCGCGGTGCTCGAACGCAGCCGTGAACTGGATATCGAAGACCAACTGTTGGATGCGCTGCGCACCGATGTGCACGCGATGTGCGTTGGCCCGGTAACGTCCCGGCCGTTGATCCGAAAGGGCGTCCCGACATCGGCTCCCGAGCGAATGCGGTTGGGCGCGTTGGCGCGCCACATCGCCGAGGAGCTACCGCTGTTGGGATCGTGCACGTTCAAGGCGGCGGGCCACGTGATCGAGATCCGCGGAACCTCGGTGCTGGTCGATGATTCGGTGCGGGCACTGTCGCCCTCCGGAATGGCGATTCTGCGCGCGTTGGTACATCGCCCCGGCGACGTCGTCGCTCGTGGCGACCTGCTGCGCGTCCTGCCCGGCGACGGCAGCGACACCCACGCCGTGGACACCGCCGTGCTGCGGCTACGAACGGCTCTGGGCGACAAGAACATTGTGGCAACAGTGGTGAAACGTGGCTACCGGCTGGCGGTTGACGGCACGCACGGTGACCTATGAATCTGATCTTGACGGCGCACGGCACCCGCAGACCGTCCGGGGTCGCCATGATCGGCGACCTCGCCGCGCAGGTGAGCGCGCTCGTCGAGCGCACGGTGCAGGTTGCGTTCGTCGACGTGTTGGGGCCCTCACCCAGCGAAGTGCTGTCCACCCTGTCCGCGCGTTCGCATCAGGGGTCCAGCCGTCCCGCAATCGTGGTGCCGGCGTTCTTGTCCCGCGGATATCACGTTCGCACCGATCTGCCCGCTCACGTCGCAGCCAGTGGACACCCGAATGTCACAGTCACGCCCGCGTTGGGGCCGAGCCGGGAAATCGCGTGGATGCTGGTCCACAAGCTGGTGGAATCCGGTTGGCGGCCCGGCGACTGCGTGATCCTCGCGGCGGCGGGCACCTCGGATCGGCGGGCACGCGCCGACCTGCACACCACCAGGGCACTGGTGGAGAAGCTGACCGGATCGTGGGTGGACTTGGGATTTGCGGCGACCGGTTATCCCAATGTGTCCACGGCGGTGAAACGAGCGCGCGATTGGGCCCGGGTCAACCGGGGTGCGGGCCGCGTCGTAATCGCCTCCTACCTGTTGGCCGACGGTCTTTTTCAAGAACGGCTGCGGGCATCCGGTGCCGATTTGGTAACCGAACCGCTGGGCACCCATCCAGGTTTGGCACCGCTGATAGCGAACCGATTTCGCAGTGCGGTGCCGCATCGCCAGCTGGGCGCGCCGACACCCGCGACGCTTGATCTTTGATCACATCGGGGTGATCCTGACACCATGGCCGGTAATGAAGAGCCATCACGTGGGCTGCTCGACCCGGTAGCAAAGATGCTGCGGTTGCCCTTCGGCACACCGGAGTTCATCGATAAGATCGTCACCGGAAGCGTCAACCAGGTCGGTCGCCGAACGCTTTACCTGCTGATTACCACCTGGGACGCGGCCGGCGGTGGCCCGTTTGCGGCCAGCGCCGTGGCATCCACCGGGCTGGCCAAGACCGCCGAAATCGTGCAATCCATGTTCATCGGACCGGTCTTCAACCCGTTGCTCAAGATGCTGGGGGCCGACAAGATCGCCATCCGGGCGTCGCTGTGCGCCTCCCAGCTCGTCGGTCTTGGCATCATGCGATACGGGGTGCGTTCCGAGCCCCTGCACTCCATGTCGGTGGAGACGCTTGTCGATGCCATTGGCCCGACCATGCAGCGCTACCTTATCGGTGATATCAGCCGGGGATAGCTCGCCTTCTTAGGCGACGACCCGCGCGACCTGAATGCGGCCATCCGCCGTGATGCGCGCCGGGTACACCGGCACCGAAACTCGCGGATCGTCCAGGCAGGAGCCATCGTCGAGCGCAAAAGCCTGTTTCAGGATCGGCGACTGGACCGTGGCGCGACCGCCGCGATCACCGACGATCCCGCGAGACATCACTGCCGCGCCGGAGAACGGGTCCACGTTACCGACCGCATACACCATGCCGTCGTCCAGCCGGAACAACGCCGCCTGACTGCCGTCGTCGAGCAACACCCCGACGCCACGGCCCGGAATGAGATGGTCGTAAGCGCAGGCGGTTGTCCATACCTGAATGTCGTTGAGAAGCGTCACAGTTCCTCCTTTGTCCTCCCGGACTTCATGAGCGGACCCGCGGGATACCAATGGGCACAGGTACTTTGCGCCCGGCACGCTCGGTGAATTTCACCGTCGAGTCGACGGCGTCGGGGGCGTTGACGAAGGAAACGAACCGCGACAACTTGTCCGGATCGTCCAGCACGCCCTTCCATTCGCACTGGTAGTTCTGCACATGGCGCTGAATTGCGGCCTCGAATTCGTTGGCCAAGCCCAGTGAGTCTTCGCACACGACCTCGCGCACATGGTCGATTCCGCCCTCCAGCGATTCGACCCATGGCGCCGTCCGCTGCAGCCGGTCGGCCGTGCGGATGTAGTACATGAGAAAGCGGTCGATGTAGCGAACCAACGTCGCGTTGTCCAGGTCGCTGGCCAGCAGTTGGGCATGCTTGGGCGTCATGCCGCCGTTGCCAGCGACGTAGAGGTTCCAACCCTTTTCGGTGGCGATTACGCCCACATCCTTGCCGCGCGCCTCGGCGCACTCTCGCGCGCAACCCGAGACGCCCAGCTTGATCTTGTGCGGTGCTCGCAGGCCGCGATAGCGCAGCTCCAGGTCGATGGCCAGCTGCACCGAATCCTGCTGACCATAACGGCACCAGTCACTGCCCACGCAGCTCTTCACGGTGCGCACCGCCTTGCCGTAGGCGTGCCCTGATTCCATGCCGCCGTCGACCAGTCGCTTCCAGATCAGGGGCAGCTGATCCACCCGGGCGCCGAACAAGTCGATCCGCTGGCCGCCGGTGATCTTGGTGTAGAGCCCGAAATCCTGTGCGATCTGACCGATCAAGATCAGGTGTTCGGGCTTGATGTCACCTCCGGGAACCCGCGGCACCACCGAGTAGCTGCCGTTCTTCTGAATGTTGGCCAGGAAGTGGTCGTTGGAGTCCTGCAGTGAGGCCTGCTCTCCGTCCAGAATGTGGTCGGAGCCAGTGGACGCCAGGATCGAGGCGACCACGGGTTTGCATATGTCACAACCTTTTCCGCGTCCGAACTGCTCGAGCAGCCCGGAGAAGGTCCTAATTTCAGTGGCGGTGATGATTTCGAACAGCTCCGCGCGCGACTGGCTGAAGTGCTCGCACAGCGCCTTGGACTGCTCCACGCCCTCGGCTTCCAGCAGCTGCTTGAGCAGGGGCACGCATGACCCGCACGATGTACCGGCCGCGGTGCACGCCTTGAGCGCGGGAACGTCGCCACAACCATCGGCGATCGCGCACCTCAGCTCCCCCTTGGTGACGTTGTTGCACGAGCAGATCTGCGCCGAATCCGGCAATGCCCCAACACCCAAAGCGCTAGCGCCCGCACCGGATCCGGCCGGTGCAATCAACGCCAGCGGGTCCCCGGGTAGCGCGCTATCGACCATGGGCCGCAATACCCCGTACGACGAGGCGTCGCCCACCAGCACACCGCCGAGCAGCGTCTTGGCGTCATCGGATAGCACCAGCTTGGCGTAGGTGCGGTTCACCGCGTCGTTGATGACGACCTCGAGGCAGTTGTCGGTCGCCCCCATCGCATCACCGAAGCTGGCGACATCGACGCCCAACAGCTTGAGCTTCGTCGACAGGTCCGCTGCGGGGAACTCCGCCGCCCCGTCCAGCAGCCGGTCCGCCACCACTTCGGCGCTGGTGTAGCCGGGCCCGACCAGGCCGTAGCACCGCCCCTCGATCGCCGCGACCTCACCTACCGCGTAGATGTCAGGATCACTTGTCCGGCAGGACAAGTCGGTGAGCACGCCACCACGATCGCCGATCGTCAGCCCCGCCGCCCTGGCCAGCTCGTCGCGCGGCCGGATACCGGCGGCGAAGATCACCACCCCGGCATCGATGACCTCGCCGTCGGTTAGCCGGACCCGCACAGCGGCCGAGCCATCCGAATGCTCTACGGACTCAATCGATTCGGTGCCCGTTCCGACGTGTACGGCGATTCCGAGCTCGGTGATCATCCTGGCCAGCAGCGCACCCCCGGCCTCGTCGATCTGCTGGGCCATCAGCCGCGGCATCATCTCGACGACGTGTGTCTGCAAACCGAATTGGCGCAGCGCATTGGCGGCTTCGAGGCCCAGCAGGCCGCCACCGATAACCACTCCGCCATCGGTGTGACCGCCGGCCACGGTGCGCTGCGCGTCGGCGCGGATAGCGTCGAGGTCGTCCAGGGTGCGGTAGACGTGGCAGGCCGGCAGGTCGTGACCGGGCACCGGCGGGACGAACGCGTAGGACCCGGTGGCCAGGACCAGGGTGTCGTAGCTGTGCCGTCGCCCGTGGGCGGTGACCACCGATTTCGTCGCGCGGTCAATCTCGGTGACCGGTGTGTTCAGCAGCAACCGAACCCGCTCGTCACCGGCGTAGTCGTTTCCCGGCAGGGCCAGCAGGTCACGGTCCCAGCTTTCGGTGTAGGAGGTCAGTCCGACGCGGTCATACGCCGCATCGACCTCCTCGGCCAACACCGTGATCCGCAGCATCCCGTCGATGTCTCGGGCACGCAGCGCCTCGACCAGCCGGTGACCCACCATGCCGTGGCCGACCACGACAATCCGGCGAGCCGCGGCAGGCGCGCGCGAACTCCCGGCCGTAGGCATGGTCTTGAGGGTAAGGGCGAGAAATTACCGAAAAGACGCCAAATGTGACGCACGGATGACACTGTGATCACACCTGCCAGCCGGCTGTGTGACCCTGTTCGCTGCCGGTGAACGCCCAGGTGGAACTTAAGCGTGGGCGACTCATGTTCTTGGTATAGCAAGCCGGCAACGCGCCGGACACAGCTAACTCACAACGAAGAATTAGGAGACATTCATGAGCAATCTCGCATTGTGGTCGCGCCCGGCCTGGAACACCGACCGCTGGCTGCGTGACTTTTTCGGCCCCGCCGCGACGGCGGACTGGTATCGGCCCCTGAGCGGTGACTTCACCCCGGCCGCCGAGATCGTCAAGGAGGGCGATGACGCGGTCGTCCGGCTGGAACTGCCCGGTGTTGACGTCGACAAGGACGTCAACGTTGAGCTTGACGCTGGCCGCCTGGTGATTCGCGGCGAACACCGCGACGAGCGTGCGGAGGAGAAAGACGGCCGCACCCTGCGTGAGATCCGCTACGGATCATTCCGCCGGTCCTTCCGGCTGCCCGCGCATGTCACCAGCGAGGCCATCGCGGCTTCGTATGACGCGGGTGTGCTGACCGTACGGGTTACCGGCGCCCACCAGGACCCGGCCGGAACTCAGGCGCAGCGCATCGCAGTCACGAAGTAGCTTGCGATCGGGCATGATCCGGCGGGGCCGATGGTTCCGCCGGATCTGTCGTTTGGTCGATCAAACCCAGCGGGCCAGCATCTCGGTCGCCTTGCCAGACAAGGCGCCCTGCAAAAAGGGGCCGAAGCTGATCCGGCCCACCCCCAGCGGGGCGAAGGACGCCGGATCGTCCTGGTCCGGCAAGGCGATCGCGTTGACCGGCAACGGTAGCTCAGTGGTCAAGCGCCGCAACGCTTCCGGGTCGTGCCGACCCACCGGATAGAGCACGTCAGCACCGGCCGCGGCGGCCTCGCTCAGCCGAGCCACCGCCCGCTCGAAGCGGTCCGCCGGATCGCCATCCTGGCGCAGAAACAGATCGGTGCGGGCATTCACCACGACATGGACCCCGGCCGCATCTGCCGCCGACCGTAGGGCACCCACCAGGTCGGCGTGTTCGCCAGAAGTCCGCAGCCGCCCACCTTCGGAGTGCACGGTGTCTTCGATATTCAGCCCGACGGCACCCACACTCAGCAAGCCCTCGATCAACCGCGGCGCCGAGCGCCCGTAGCCCGATTCGATGTCCACCGAGACCGGGACGTCGACCGCCGCCGTGATCTGGGCGACCCGGGTGAGCACGTCCTCAAACGACATGCCCTCGTTGTCGGCCTTGCCGATCGATTCGGCCACCGGATGACTACCCACGGTGAGTGCGGCGAACCCGGCGCTGGCGGCCAGCCGTGCCGACCACGCGTCCCACACCGTTGGCAGCACGACCGGGTTGCCGGGCTGATGCAGCGCTAGCAACGCCGTGGCACGCTGCGCAGCCCTCTGACCTGCCCCAGTTGGCATCGCTGTGTCTGCTTCCCTACCGGCTTCCTCGTCGCGCGACACGACCGCGACATGACTGCGTCCGACGTCTGGCTCGGACTCTGGATAGTATCGGGAGGCGTACTGTGATCTGTAGCACCATCAGCCCAGGGAGCATCCGTTGTCCACGACTGCCGAACTCGCCGAACTGCACGACCTCATCGGCGGATTGCGGCGATGCGTGACCGCGCTGAAGGCGCGGTTCGGCGACAACCCGGCGATGCGACGCATCGTCATCGACGCCGATCGGATCCTCACCGACATCGAATTGCTCGACATCGACGTCTCTGAATTGGATCTGGAACGCGCCACTGTGCAGCAATCCACCGAGAAGATCGCCATACCCGACACCGAGTACGATCGCGAATTTTGGCGTGATGTTGACGACGAGGGTGTCGGAGGTCACAGCAGGTACTGACAACCAAGCCCCCCGGAAAAGGGGGTCCTCTATCTGTGTACCCTTCGACGAGATAACACGCGAAGAGGATCACACTAGAATGAGCGCACCCACGGCGAACCGTCCTGCGACCGGCGTTTTCTCACCCGCCCGCGCACAAATCCCGGAACGGACACTTCGCACCGACCTCTGGTGGTTGTCGCCGCTGCTGACCAACATCGGCCTTTTGGCGTTCATCCTCTATGCGACCACCCGGGCGTTCTGGGGCGGCCAATACTGGGTGGAGAAATACCACTACCTAACGCCGTTCTACTCGCCGTGCGTCAGCGCGTCCTGCGCGCCCGGTGCCAGCCATCTCGGCGTCTGGTTCGGGCCCTTTCCGTGGTGGATACCGTTGGGCGCACTGGCATTACCGTTCCTGCTTGGCTTCCGGCTCACCTGCTACTACTACCGCAAGGCCTATTACCGGTCGGTGTGGCAGTCGCCGACAAGCTGCGCGGTACCCGAGCCGCGGGCTCACTACACCGGTGAAACCCGGCTGCCACTGATCGTCCAGAACAGCCACCGGTACTTCTTCTACATCGCGGTGTTGGTGTCACTGATCAACACCTACGATGCGGTCAAAGCATTTCACTCGCCCTCCGGGTTCGGCTTCGGTTTGGGCAATGTCATTTTGACGATCAATGTGCTTCTGCTGTGGGCCTACACCGTGTCCTGCCATTCGTGCCGGCACGCCACCGGCGGGCGGCTCAAGCATTTCTCCAAGCACCCAGTGCGGTACTGGATCTGGACACAGGTCAGCAAGCTCAATACCCGGCACATGCAATTCGCGTGGACCACGCTGGGAACCCTGGCACTGACCGATTTCTATATCATGCTGGTAGCCAGTGGCAGCATCACAGATCTCAGATTTATTGGCTGAAGAATCATTTCAGAACAGTTGGGGAAATAGCGGAGTCATCCGAAGGCTTAGCGAGGTTTTATGGTTGAGGTCGAGCGGCACTCCTACGACGTAGTCGTGATCGGTGCCGGCGGCGCGGGGCTACGGGCGGTCATCGAGGCGCGTGAACGTGGCCTGAAAGTCGCGGTGGTGTGCAAATCCCTATTCGGCAAGGCCCACACGGTGATGGCCGAGGGCGGTTGCGCGGCGGCGATGGGCAACGCTAACCCGAAGGACAACTGGAAGACCCACTTCGGCGACACGATGCGCGGTGGAAAGTTCCTGAACAACTGGCGGATGGCCGAACTACACGCCAAGGAAGCACCGGACCGGGTCTGGGAGTTGGAGACCTACGGCGCGCTGTTCGACCGCACCGAAGATGGACGAATCAGCCAGCGCAACTTCGGCGGACACACCTATCCACGGCTGGCGCATGTTGGCGACCGCACCGGCCTGGAGTTGATCCGCACCATGCAGCAGAAGATTGTCTCGCTGCAGCAGGAGGATCACGCCGAAGTCGGCGACTACGAGGCGCGGATCAAAGTATTCGCCGAATGCACGATCACCGAGCTGCTCAAGGACCAGGGCGTGATCGCCGGAGCCTTCGGCTATTGGCGCGAAAGCGGCCGGTTCATCTTGTTCGAGGCGCCAGCGGTGGTGCTTGCCACCGGCGGGATCGGCAAGTCGTTCAAGGTGACATCCAACTCCTGGGAGTACACCGGCGACGGGCACGCTTTGGCACTGCGGGCCGGGGCGACGCTGATCAACATGGAGTTCGTCCAGTTCCACCCGACGGGCATGGTGTGGCCGCCCAGCGTCAAAGGCATTCTGGTCACCGAAGGGGTTCGGGGTGACGGCGGAGTGCTGAAGAATTCCGAGGGCACCCGGTTCATGTTCAACTACATCCCGCCGGTGTTCAAAGGCCAGTACGCCGAGACAGAGCAAGAGGCCGACCAGTGGCTCAAGGACAACGACTCGGCCCGACGCACCCCGGACCTGCTGCCCCGCGATGAGGTCGCCCGCGCAATCAACTCGGAGGTCAAGGCCGGCCGCGGAACTCCGCACGGCGGCGTCTACCTCGATATCGCGTCCCGGCTGACACCCGCCGACATCAAGCGGCGATTGCCGTCGATGTATCACCAGTTCAAAGAGCTCGCTGAAGTCGACATCACAACGCAGGCAATGGAAGTCGGGCCGACGTGTCACTACGTGATGGGTGGTGTCGAAGTCGACGCGGACACCGGTGCCTCCACCGTGCCCGGGCTGTTCGCCGCCGGCGAATGTGCCGGCGGTATGCATGGTTCCAACCGGCTGGGCGGCAACTCGCTGTCCGATCTGCTGGTATTCGGCCGGCGGGCCGGCCTGGGTGCCGCCGATTACGTGCGGGCACTGAGCAGCCGTCCGGTGATCTCGGCTGAGGCCGTCGACGAAGCGGCCCGACAGGCGCTGAGGCCCTTCGACGGACCGAAAGACGGCGCGGCACCGGAGAATCCATACGCACTGCATATGGACTTGCAGTACTTGATGAACGACCTGGTGGGCATCATCCGCAACGCGGACGAAATTTCCAAGGCGCTGACCCTGGTGGCCGAGCTGTGGGCGCGGTACCACAACGTGCTCGTCGAAGGTCATCGCCAATACAACCCGGGCTGGAACCTGGCCATCGATCTGCGCAACATGCTGCTGGTCAGCGAGTGCGTCGCCAGAGCGGCGCTGGACCGCACCGAGAGCCGGGGCGGCCACACCCGAGACGACCATCCCGGCATGGATTCCGACTGGCGCAAGATCCTGCTGGTGTGCCGTGCCACCGAAACCACGGAAACCGATGGACACGGGGCCGGCGACTCCAACGCCCACATCAGCGTCACGCGGCAGCCACAAACGCCCATGCGGCCCGACTTGCTAGAGCTCTTCGAGATCTCGGAGTTGGAGAAGTACTACACCGACGAAGAGCTGGCCGGGCATCCAGGACGGAGAGGCTGATGACCTACAACGCGAGCATGCGGGTGTGGCGCGGCGACGAAACCAGTGGCGAACTCCGCGAGTTCACCGTCGAGGTCAACGAGGGCGAGGTCGTGCTCGACGTCATCCTCCGTCTACAACAGACGCAGACACCGGACCTCGCCGTGCGCTGGAATTGCAAAGCGGGCAAATGCGGATCCTGCTCGGCAGAGATCAACGGCCAACCGCGGCTGATGTGCATGACCCGGATGTCGACATTCGACGAGGACGAGATCGTCACCGTCACCCCGATGCGGACGTTCCCGGTGATTCGCGACCTGGTTACCGACGTCTCGTTCAACTACCAAAAGGCACGCGAAATCCCGTCTTTCGCGCCACCCAAGGAGCTACAGCCCGGCGAATACCGGATGGCACAAGTCGACGTTGCGCGCTCGCAGGAGTTCCGCAAGTGCATCGAGTGCTTCCTGTGCCAAGACGTCTGCCATGTCGTACGCGATCACGAAGAAAACAAGAAAGCGTTCGCCGGCCCCCGCTTCCTCATGCGAATCGCCGAGCTCGAAATGCATCCGCTGGACACCCGGGACCGGCGCAGCCAGGCGCAGGAGGAGCACGGCCTGGGCTACTGCAATATCACCAAATGCTGCACCGAGGTGTGCCCGGAGAACATCAAGATCACCGACAATGCGCTGATCCCGATGAAGGAACGGGTCGCCGACCGCAAATACGATCCCGTGGTGTGGCTGGGTAGCAAGCTGTTCCGCCGCTGATCGAGTTCGTTGTTCGGTGCGGGCTCAGACATCGAGGCGGCGAAACACGCTGCGATGGAACACGATAGGCGCCACGTTTGGATCCACCTTGACGTTGTTGACCCGCAGCACCACGATGGTGTGATCTCCGGCCGGGACCAGCTGCTCGATCGCGCTCTCCAGCCACACGCTGGTGCCCCTGATGAAGACCGCACCGGCGTCGTTGGACACCGTCTCCAAACCAGCGAACCTGTCCCCGGTCTTGGCGGCGAGGGTGCGCACGGCGTCGTCATGGGCCTCCCCGAGCACGCTGATGCCCAGCATCGGCACACCTTTCAGTTTCGGCCATGTCGTCGAGGTGTTCTGCACGCAGAACGACACCAGCGGCGGTTCTAGCGAAACCGGGACAAAGGTGCTGGCCGCCAGGCCTTCCCGCACTCCGTCGACCTCCGCGGCGATGGCCACCACCCCGGTCGGGAAATGGCCAAAGGCCTCACGCAGTGAGGACGGCGTCAGGTTGTTCGTTGAGTACACCGAGCTTCATTCGCCCCTTGAGCCGAGGACGGATTTCTGGCCTCCGACCCTACTCGCCGACGATGCATGCGCGTATCCGTACCAACAGGCCACATCCGGGCGTTGCGGCCGTAGACCGAGAGCATGGGGTCAGCCGGGTCCGCCGATCGACGGGCGCACAGGTCCAATGTCGATCGTGGCAGCGTGAACAGCCCAGCGCGTCGGGTACCCCGGCTCCGGTCGGAAAGGTCGATTAGGTACCGCCGTGACGCTCCCCACACTCGCCATTGGACCATCATCGCCGCAGGTGACACGGCTTGCCAGAGGTAGGATCACCGCGTTCCCAACCGGTTGGTTAGTTAGTTGGTGCAATGTAGCTCACACCGACTTGCGTAGAGCTATGAAACGGATATATTTTAGCGGTGTTACTGGTGGGTAACTTAGCCCGAGTACCCAACCATCGGGTGGCACTCTCAACGAGGAGGACCGTAGTGAGCCACTACCAGAGCAACGTCCGCGACCAGGTCTTTAACCTGTTCGAGGTGCTGGGCGTTGACAAGGCTTTAGGCCAAGGTGAGTACAGCGACGTCGACGTCGACACCGCCCGCGAAATGCTGGCCGAGGTCAGTCGTCTGGCCGAGGGACCCGTCGCCGAATCGTTTGTCGAGGGCGACCGCAACCCGCCGGTTTTCGACCCGAAAACCCACTCGGTGACGCTGCCGGAGTCGTTCAAGAAGTCAGTCAACGCAATGCTGGAAGCCGGTTGGGACAAGGCCGGCATCGACGAGGCACTGGGCGGCATGCCGATGCCCAAGGCGCTGGTCTGGGCGCTGCACGAGCACGTTCTGGGGGCCAACCCGGCGGTATGGATGTACGCCGGCGGCGCGGGTTTCGCCAACATCGTCTACCACCTCGGCACCGAGGAACAGAAGAAATGGGCGATCCTGGCGGCCGAGCGCGGCTGGGGATCGACCATGGTGCTCACCGAGCCGGATGCCGGCTCCGACGTCGGTGCCGGCCGGACCAAGGCCGTTCAGCAAGAGGACGGTTCTTGGCACATCGACGGTGTCAAGCGGTTCATCACCTCCGGTGATTCCGGCGACCTGTTCGAAAACATCTTCCACCTGGTGCTGGCCCGCCCGGAGGGCGCCGGTCCCGGCACCAAGGGGTTGTCGCTGTTCTTCGTGCCCAAGTTCCTGTTTGACTTCGAAACCGGCGAGCCGGGCGATCGCAACGGCGTGTTCGTCACCAACGTCGAGCACAAGATGGGTCTGAAGGTCTCGACGACCTGTGAGCTGTCGTTCGGCCAGCATGGGGTACCCGCCAAAGGCTGGCTGGTCGGCGAGGTACACGAGGGCATCGCCCAGATGTTCGAGGTCATCGAGCAGGCCCGCATGATGGTCGGCACCAAGGCCATCGCGACGCTGTCCACGGGCTACCTCAACGCGCTTCAGTACGCGAAGTCACGCGTCCAGGGTGCCGATCTGACCCAGATGACCGACAAGACCGCGCCGCGGGTAACGATCACCCATCACCCCGACGTGCGCCGGTCCCTGATGACCCAGAAGGCTTACGCCGAGGGTCTGCGTGCGCTCTACCTCTACACCGCGACCTTCCAAGACGCTGCGGTCGCCGAGGCGGTGCACGGCGTGGACGCCAAGCTGGCCGTCAAGATCAACGATCTGATGCTGCCGATAGTCAAGGGGGTGGGTTCCGAGCAGGCCTACGCCAAGCTGACCGAGAGCCTGCAGACGCTGGGTGGGTCGGGCTTCTTGCAGGACTACCCGATCGAGCAGTACATCCGGGACGCCAAGATCGACTCCCTGTACGAGGGCACCACCGCCATCCAGGCGCAGGACTTCTTCTTCCGCAAGATCGTCCGCGACAAGGGTGTGGCGTTGGGTCACGTGTCGGGCCAGATCCAGGAGTTCGTCGACAGCGAGTCCGGCAACGGCCGGCTGAAGACCGAACGCGCCCTGCTGGCCAAGGCGCTCACCGACGTCCAGGGCATGGCGGCGGCGCTGACCGGCTACCTGATGGCCGCGCAGGAGGACGTCACCAGCCTCTACAAGGTGGGCCTGGGTTCGGTGCGCTTCTTGATGAGCGTCGGTGACCTGATCATCGGTTGGCTGCTGCAGCGTCAGGCCGCGGTGGCGGTGGCGGCGCTCGACGCGGGTGCCACCGGCGACGAGCGGTCCTTCTACGAGGGCAAGGTCGCGGTGTCATCGTTCTTCGCGAAGAACTTCTTGCCGCTGTTGACCAGCACCCGCGAGGTGATCGAGACGCTGGACAACGACATCATGGAACTCGACGAGGAAGCCTTCTAAGCCGCCGGCAAAAGACCGCCGCTGGATCCCCTCACTCCAGCGGCGGCCCTTTACGCACGCCGGTGCATGCCACCGCTGACCGGCGGTCGATCCAGGGATCGCCCCGCGTTACCGTCGGGGTCGGGGGTCAGACCGCAACGCGGGGCTCTCCGAACCGGCGGATACCCATCTGCTTGGCGGACTAACCGCGTGGCCGGATATTCCTTCGCCCAAGACGGGCGTCAGGCCTCCAAGATCGCGGCCACACCCTGGCCGCCGGCCGCACAGATCGAGATCAGCCCGCGCACCACGCCGCCGTCCTTTTTCTCCGCCTTCTTTTCGGCGAGCTGCTTGGCGGTCTGCGCCAGAATCCGCCCACCGGTGGCCGCGAAGGGGTGCCCGGCGGCCAATGAGGATCCGTTGACGTTGAGCCTGGTCCGATCGATCGACCCAAGCGCGGCATCGAGGCCCAGCCGCTGCTTGCAGTATTCCTCGTCCTCCCACGCCTGCAGATGCGCCAGCACCACCGAAGCGAACGCTTCGTGGATTTCGTAGCAGTCGAAATCCTGCAAGCTCAGCCCGTTCCGGGCCAGCAGCCGGGGCACCGCGTACGTCGGCGCCATCAGCAGGCCGTCGTTGCCGTTGACATAGTCGACCGCGGCGGTCTCGGCATCCACCAGATAGGCCAACGGAGCCAGCGCATGAGCCTTCGCCCACTGCTCGGAGGCCAGCAACGCCACCGAGGCGCCGTCGGTCAGCGGAGTCGAATTGCCGGCTGTCATCGTCGCGTCACCGGCCTTCACCCCGAAAACCGGGCGCAGCTTGGCCAGTTTCTCGACGCTGGAGTCCGGCCGCAGATTGTCGTCGCGGTACAGCCCCAAAAATGGCGTGACCAGGTCGTCGAAGAAGCCTCGATCGTAGGCGTCGGCCATGTTGCGGTGGCTGGCCGCGGCCAGCTCGTCCTGGTCGACGCGTTTGATGCCCATCTGCTTGGCGGTGATGGCGGCGTGCTCCCCCATCGACAGCCCGGTACGCGGCTCACTGTTGGCCGGGATCTCGACTCCGAGGTTGGCCGGCAGCGTGCCCAGCAGCCTCAGCCGTTGCACGTTGGACTTGGATCGGCGCAGTTTCAGCAGGGTGCGGCGCAGATCGTCACCCAGGCCGATGGGCGGGTCCGAGGTCGTGTCCACCCCGCCGGCGGCGGCCACCTCATACCGGCCGGCGGCGATGCCGTCGGCGGCCGCGATCGCCGCCTGCAGGCCCGTTCCGCAGGCCTGCTGTAGGTCGAACGCCGGCGTGTACGGCGACAACTCGGAGCCCAGCACGCATTCGCGCATCAGATTGAAGTCACGGCTGTGCTTGAGCACAGCACCGCCGACTACCACGCCCAATCCTTGGCCGGCGAGTCCGAATCGATCCACCAGCCCGGACAGAGCCGCGGTGAACATGTCCTGGTTGGACGCATCGGCGTAGGCGCCGTCGGATCTCGCGAACGGGATGCGGTTGCCACCCAGCACGGCCACTCGCCGCCTGGTCGCAGAACTTGCAGGGGCCACGATTTTCTCCGTCGGTTGGGGGATTGGCCGTTGCGGGCCATACTACCCACTGTTCTTACTCTGAAGTAAGTTAGTCGTCGATACGGTTGCGTATACGCAGCACGCCCGACTCCCGCACGAAATGGAAGGCAGCTCAGTGGCCCCCAAGCGCTCGTCCGATCTGTTCTCGCAGGTTGTCAGTTCCGGTCCAGGATCGTTCCTGGCCAAGCAACTTGGGGTTCCGCAACCCGAGCCACTACGACGCTACCAACCAGGCGATCCGCCATTGGCGGGATCTTTGCTGATCGGGGGTCCCCAAGACCAGCCAGGCAGGGTCGTCGAACCGCTGCGTGCCGCGCTGAACCCGGATTACGACTTGGTGGCCAACAACCTCGGCGGCCGCTGGGCCGACTCGTTCGGCGGGCTGGTTTTCGATGCCACCGGTATCACCGGGCCGACCGGACTCAAGGCGCTGCACGACTTCTTTACCCCGGTGCTGCGCAACCTCGGTCGCTGCGCGCGCGTGGTGGTCATCGGCACCACGCCCGACGCGGCCGCCAGCACCGACGAGCGGATCGCGCAGCGCGCGCTGGAAGGCTTCACCCGCTCACTG
This sequence comes from Mycobacterium decipiens, assembly GCF_963853665.1. Taxonomy (NCBI): domain Bacteria; kingdom Bacillati; phylum Actinomycetota; class Actinomycetes; order Mycobacteriales; family Mycobacteriaceae; genus Mycobacterium; species Mycobacterium decipiens. Next base: position 412,879 of record NZ_OY970459.1, on the reverse strand, counting down.
GGCAAGGAACTGCGCCGCGGTGCGACCGCCGCGCTGGTTTACCTGTCGCCGGACGCCAAACCCGCCGCGACGGGCCTGGAATCGACCATGCGGTTTATCCTGTCGGCCAAGTCGGCGTACGTCGACGGGCAGGTGTTTTACGTCGGGGCCCCCGACGCCACGCCACCAGCCGACTGGGAGAGGCCGCTTCAGGGCAAGGTCGCCATCGTGACCGGCGCTGCCCGCGGCATCGGCGCCACGATAGCCGAGGTATTTGCCCGCGACGGTGCCCGCGTCGTCGCCATCGACGTGGAGTCTGCCGCCGAGGCCTTGGCCGAGACCGCCAGTACCGTCGGCGGCACCCCGCTGTGGCTCGATGTCACCGCCGAGGACGCCGTCGACAAGATCATCGAGCACCTGCGTGACCACCACGGGGGGAAGGCCGACATCCTGGTCAACAACGCCGGCATCACCCGCGACAAGCTGCTGGCCAACATGGATGACCCGCGCTGGGACGCCGTCCTGGCCGTCAATCTATTTGCCCCCCTGCGACTTACCGAAGGGTTGGTCGGCACCGGCAGCATCGGCGAGGGGGGCCGGGTGATCGGGCTGTCGTCTATCGCCGGCATCGCCGGAAATCGTGGGCAGACCAACTACGGCACCACCAAGGCCGGGATGATCGGCATCACCCAGGCCCTGGCGCCAGCACTCGCCGAGAAGGGCATCACGATCAACGCCGTGGCACCGGGATTCATCGAAACCCGGATGACGGCCGCGATCCCGCTGGCCACCCGTGAGGTGGGTCGCCGACTGAACTCGCTACTGCAGGGCGGGCAGCCCATCGACGTCGCCGAGACCATCGCCTACTTCGCCAGCCCGGCGTCAAACGCGGTGACCGGCAACGTCATTCGTGTCTGCGGACAAGCAATGATCGGGGCGTGAGACGCAGTGAACCAACCGAGCGGCCTAAGGAACCTGCTGCGCGCGGCTGCAGGGGCGTTACCCATGGTGCCCCGGGGAGACCAGCTGCCCAACCGCACCGTGACCGTCGAGGAACTCCCCATCGACCACGCAAACGTGGCGGCCTATGCCGCGGTGACCGGCCTGCGCTACGGGAACAATGTGCCGCTGACCTACCCGTTCGCGGTGACCTTTGGGTCCGTGATGTCGCTGGTGACCGGGTTCGACTTCCCATTTGCCGCAATGGGATCGATCCACCTGGAGAATCACATCACCCGGTACCGGCCGATCGCGGTGACCGACACGATTGGCGTGCGGGTGCATGCCGAAAACCTCCGCGAGCACCGGAAGGGCCTGCTGGTCGACCTGGTCACCGACGTCAACGTGGGTAACGAACTGGCCTGGCACCAGGTGACGACGTTCCTGCACCAGCAACGCACCAGCCTGTCAGACGAACCCAAACCGCCGCCGCAGAAGCAGCCCAAGCTACCTCCGCCCACCGCGGTCCTGCGAATCACGCCCGCCAAGATCCGCCGCTATGCCGTCGTCGGCGGCGACCACAATCCCATTCACACCAACCCGATCGCGGCGAAGTTGTTCGGCTTCCCGACCGTCATTGCGCACGGGATGTTCAGTGCCGCAGCGGTATTGGCGAACATCGAAGCCCGGTTTCCGGATGCCGTGGCCTACTCGGTTCGGTTCGCCAAGCCAGTGGTGCTGCCCGCCACCGCGGGACTCTATGTCGATGAATCCGACGCGAGTGCCGGCGGTTGGGATCTCGCGTTGCGCAACATTTCCAAGGGATACCCGCACCTGACCGCAACCGTCCGGCCCCTGTAGCGCTCAGCCGGCGCGATGGTCAGGGTGCGGCAGCCGGCGCCCCATAACCAGCGTCTTTAACCCTTGTGCGCCGAGGGCGGTGACCGAGAAGATCACCAGCATCCAGATCGGGGGCCGGGCGAGCTCCCAGACGAAGATGGCGGCCCAGATCGGTGAGCCCTGGGTGACCGCGAGCACCCCCGCGGCGCCGGCCAGCGAAACCACCGGCCCGTGCAGGTGCGTCCCGGCCACCGCGTTGAGGGTCAGCACTAGCAACGACCCCGCGGCCGCACCGGTGGCCAATGACGGGGTCAACATCCCGCCGGCTCCCCCGGCCCGCAGGAACAGCGCGGTGAGCAGCGGCTTCAACACCAGAATCACGGCCGCCGCCGATAGCGTCATACCGCTGGCGAGGCTGACGGTAAGGATGCTCTTGCCGTTGCCGGGCAATTCGGGCCACCAATGCGAACAGATGCCGGTCAACAGCCCGGCCGCGGCGAGCGCTGGGATCAGCACCGCAGACCGCATCAGGCTGGCTGGGCGCGCCGCGGCCATGATCCGGTTGAACGCCAATCCCACCGCCAGGGCCAGCGGCGCCAACGCCAGTGCGTGCGCGCTCAGCAGATAGGTCGACTCCGCGCTGGGCCAGTCCAGCTCCGGGCGATCATGCGTGATGGCCGAACCGACCGCGACGGCCAGGCTGGAGGTGATCAACGCCGCACCCACCGCTCGCGGATGCCAGGTGTTCAGCATGATCCGCAGCGTGAAGAGCGCACCGGCCAGCGGTACGGCGTATACGGCACCCAGTCCCGCCCCGGCCGCACAGGCCAGCAGAATCTCACGGTCGCGCGGCGAGTGGCGCTTCAGCCATCCGGTACCCAGATCGCTTAGGGCAGCCGCGAATTGACGCGGTGCTCCTTCTCGTCCCAGCGATGCACCGGAGCCGACCAGCAGCACCTGCAGTACGGCATCGATGCTCCATGACAGCCGCGGTATCGGCTCGTGCCGGGCGATGGTTCCCGCCAACGGCGGCACCTCGGTCCGGCGCCGTAGCAGCCACCAACCCAGTCCCGCGAGCGCGGCCCCGACCATTGGACCGAGCGCACGGCGGACCGGACTGCTGCCGGTGATCCCGGCGAGCAGCGAGCCGAAATTGTAGTGATATGTCAAGTGTTCGACGACGCGCAGCACCACCGTTGTCGACAACCCGGCGACCCCCGCCAGCAGTCCGACGACGATGACCGCGCAGAAAAAGTCGAGGTTGCCGCCGTACGGGGTGCGGGAACCATCCGCGTGCGGGGGCGCTGGCACGCGTTAGCCGGTAGCGGCGTTGGAGCCCACATCGGGGCCGACATTGGGGCCGACATCCCGATCGGCCGGCGCGCCCTTGAGACCCAGCCAGAACAGGTTGATCATCATCTCAGCCGCCTGGTCGACGTCGGTGTCGCCGGTACTGAGCCGGGTGGCCACCGCCTCGCCCGCGCCCACCAGCGCGACGGCCATCATGTCGATCTCGGCGTCGGTCAGCGGACTGCGGGTGCCAACCCGTACCAATTCGGCCACCAGTTCGACGATCTGCTCACGCCCCTCCCGTACCGTCTGGGCGAATGCTTGGGAGCTGGTCGCCTGGGTGTACATCACGATCCACGACGCCCGGTTCGCGTCGATATAGCGCAAGAAGGACACGATGGTGTTGCGCAGCAAGTCCTTCGGGCTCTGGTCGAAGTCGATGTCGGAACGCACCGCCTCGATGAACCGGCTCATCTCACGGTCCAGGCAGGCGCCGAACAGATCCTCTTTGGAACCGTAATACAGGTACAGCATCGGCTTTGAGATCTGCGCCTCGGCAGCGATCGTGTCCATCGAGGTCTCGTGGTAGCCGTTGACCGAAAACATCTGCACGGCGGCGTCGAGCATCTGCTGCTCGCGGACAGCACGGGGTAGTCGCTTCGTGCCACCTGCCATCGCCAGCCCCTTTTAGGCCCCTCTAGCCCGTCTATCTAACTCTAGAGTAAGCACTGGGTGGCCGGCCGCACAGCCGCTAGCGGCCACACCCCGAGTTGGAACCCTTCATGGTCGCCACCCGAACCACCGATCGGTCGAGGGCCGCCATCTGCAACTCACCGGCGTGCAGCGCTTCTTCCAGCCGGTCCAGGACCGCGGACACCTCTTTGGTGGTGACCCACAGCGCGATGTCGGCACCGGCTTGCAAGGTGCGCAACACCGCTTCGCTCACACCGAACCGGTCGGAGATCGCGGCCATGCTGGACAGGTCATCACTGAAGACCGGCCCGTCGAACGGCGGACCGCCGTATCCCGTGCCGGTACGCAGCAAGTCCACCGCGGCCTTGCTCAGGCTGGCCGGGTCGTCACCGGTCAACCCGGGAACCTGCATGTGACCCACCATCACGCCGACCGGCGCCTGCCGCACCAGTGTCCGGTACGGCACCAGGTCGTCGCCCACCAAATCGCCCAGCGGCGGCGTGGTGACCCCACCGGTGTGCGAATCACCCGAGCCATGCCCGTGACCGGGGAAATGCTTGAGCACCGGCAGTAGCCCGGCATCGCGCAGACCCTGCGCGTAGGCCCCGGCGTAGGCGGTCACCGTAGCCGGATCCGAGCCGAACGACCGGTTCCCGATCACCGTGTCGTCGGGGGCGTCGGTGACATCGACCACCGGGGCGAAGTCGATGGTGATGCCCAGCTCACGCATTTTGCGGCCACGTTGAAGGGCGAAGTCGTGGACCTGCTGCACGGTTTGGGTCTGCGCCAGTTCGCGGGCCGACGGCCCCCGACCCCCGATCAGCGATCGCAACCGCGACACCCGGCCGCCTTCCTCGTCGACGCTCACCGCCAGCGGCAGCGGACCCGCGTCGGCAACGATCTCGGCCAGCGCGCCGTTGAACATGGACAAGTCGGTGTCGCTGCCGATAAGGATGCCGCCGACGTGGTAGTTGGTGACCACGGCCCTGGCGTCGGCGGCATCCCGCACCCCGACCACCAGCAGCTGGGCCAGCTTGTCGCGGGCGGACAGCATCCCCGGCACGGCCGCCGGCTCACCGCATACCCGCGGCGCCGGAACGGCCATGGGAGCTGCGTTGGCGGGAGACGGGCTGGGCGTCGTCGACGATCCGGTGCGGGTGCCGCCGTGGCTACAGGCGGCCACCAGCGCTGATGCCGCGGCCAGTACAGCCAGGGTGCGCGGAAAAGCCATCCGGACATGCTGTCACGGTGGCGCTTGCGCTCCGGGTTTGGGGGGCTGGCCCAGGACTTCTGCTAAGTTGCCCCTAGCGTCGCAAGCGCTGCCCCGACCACCAACCGCCCTGCAGGGAGCCACCGATGAACCGAATCATCGCGCCCGCCGCCGCGAGCGTGGTGGTTGGTCTGTTGCTGGGCGCGGCCGCAATCTTCGGGATCACCCTGATGGTGCAGCAGGACACGAAACCGCCACTGCCCGGGGGCGATCCGTCATCGTCAGTGCTCAACCGGGTCGAGTACGGCAACCGTAGCTAGCCCGGCGACACGGGCACCGCAGGCCCCGCCCGGTTCGCAGGTGGCTCCACTGTCTCGGCGGTGGTTGCTGTTGGTCTCCGCCGTCGCGCTGGTGTTGACGCTCGCCCAATCTCCCGGGCAAATCTCCCCCGACACCAAACTTGACCTGACCGCCAACCCGCTGCGCTTTTTGGCCCGGGCGACCAACCTGTGGAACGGTGACCTGCCCTTCGGGCAGGCACAGAACCAGGCCTACGGCTATCTGTTTCCGCACGGCGCCTTTTTCTTGGTCGGCCACCTACTGGGACTGCCCGGATGGCTGACCCAGCGGCTTTGGTGGGCGCTGCTGCTCACGGTCGGGTTCTGGGGCCTGCTGCGGGTGGCCGAGGCGTTGGGGATCGGCAGCCCCACGTCACGCCTGATCGGTGCGGCGGCATTCGCCCTGTCCCCGCGGGTGCTGACCACACTCGGGTCAATCTCGTCGGAAACCTTGCCGATGATGCTGGCGCCATGGGTGCTACTGCCGACGATCCTGGCGTTGCGCGGGACTTCGGACAGATCGGTGCGGGCCCTGGCCGCCCGAGCCGGTCTCGCCGTCGCATTGATGGGCGCGGTCAACGCCATCGCGACGCTGACCGGTTGCCTGCCCGCGGTCATCTGGTGGGCCTGCCACCGGCCCAATCGGTTGTGGTGGCGCTACACCGCGTGGTGGCTGTTGGCTCTGGCCCTGGCGATGCTGTGGTGGGTGGTGGCGCTGATCCAGCTGCGCGGCGTCAGTCCGCCGTTTTTGGACTTCATCGAATCCTCCGGCGTGACAACACAATGGTCGTCGCTGGTGGAAATGCTGCGCGGCACCGACAGCTGGACCCCGTTCGTGGCGCCCAACGCGACCGCGGGCGCGCCGCTGGTCACCGGGTCGGCGGCCATCCTGGGTACCTGCCTGGTCGCCGCGGCCGGATTGGCCGGGCTGGCCACCCGGACGATGCCGGCACGCGGACGGCTGGTGACCATGCTGTTAGTCGGGGTGGTATTGCTGGCCGCCGGCTACGGTGGTGGGCTGGGCTCGCCGCTGGCCCACCAGGCCCAGGCTTTCCTGGACGCCGCCGGTACTCCGCTGCGAAACCTACACAAGGTGGATCCGGTGCTCCGGATCCCGCTAGTGCTCGGCCTAATTCAGCTGCTTGGGCGCATACCGCTGCCGGGCAGCGCGCCAATGCCGGTGTGGCGGCACGCATTTGCGCACCCGGAGCGGGACAAACGGGTGGCGGTCGGAATCGTGGTGCTGACCGCGCTACTGGTCGGCACCTCACTGGCGTGGACCGGCCGGCTCACCCCGCCCGGCACGTTCCGCGCGATCCCCCAGTACTGGCGGAATGCCGCCGACTGGCTCAGCCAACATAATCCTGGATCCGCCAACGGGATCCCTCGATCCGGGCGCGTGCTGGTGGTCCCGGGCGCGCCGTTCGCCACCCAGGTGTGGGGCACCAGCCACGACGAGCCGCTGCAGGTGCTCGGCACCAGCCCGTGGGGGGTGCGTGACTCCATTCCGTTGATCCCGCCGCAGGCCATCCGGGCGCTGGACTCGGTGCAACGCCTGTTCGCGGCGGGGCGCCCGTCGGCCGGCCTCGCCGATACCCTTACCCGCCAAGGCATTTCCTATCTGGTGCTGCGCAACGATCTTGATCCCGAGACGTCGCGCTCGGCCCGGCCGATCCTGGTGCACCGCGCCATCGAGGGATCGCCGGGACTGACCAAGGTGGCGGAGTTCGGCGCACCGGTGGGTCCCGGTTCGCTGGCCGGCTTCATCAACGACAGCGGACTGCGACCCCAATACCCCGCGCTACAGATCTATCGGGTCGCCGCCGCCGGCGATCCCGGCGCGCCCTATTTCGTCGACACCGACCAGCTGGCCCGGGTCGACGGCGGACCCGAGGTGTTGCTGCGTCTCGACGAACGACGGCGCCTACTGGGGCAACCGGCGCTCGGCCCGGTGCTGATGACCGCGGATGCTCGGGCCGCGGGCCTGCCGGCACCCCGGGTCACCGTCACCGACACCCCGTTAGCCCGCGAGACCGACTACGGCCGGGTCGACCAGCACTCCTCGGCGATTCGCGCGCCCGGCGACGCCCGGCACACCCACAACAGGGTGCCCGACTACCCGGTCCCGGGCGCCGACCCGGTCTTCGGCGAGTGGACCGGTGGACGGGTCACCGCGTCGAGTTCGTCGTCGGATGCCACCGCCATGCCCGACGTCGCTCCGGCAACCTCGCCCGCGGCCGCGATCGACGGCGACCCGGCGACCGCATGGGTGTCCAACGCACTGCAGGCCGCGGTCGGGCAGTGGCTACAGGTGGACTTCGACCACCCGGTGACCAACGCCGTCCTCACCTTGACACCCAGCGCGACGGCCGTCGGCGCCCAAGTCCGCCGCATCCTGGTCGAGACCGTCAACGGCAGCACCACCCTGCGGTTCGACGAACCCGGCAAGCCACTGACCGCGGCGCTGCCGTACGGCGAAACACCGTGGGTGAAGATCACCGCGGTCGGCACCGACGACGGGTCGGCCGGTGTGCAGTTCGGCATCACCGACCTGGCGATCACCCAGTACGACGCGTCCGGATTCGCCCATCCCGTCCAACTGCATCACACCGTGCTGGTTCCCGGACCGCCGGCGGGTTCGGCGATCGCAGGCTGGGACCTGGGATCCGAACTGCTCGGCAGACCGGGCTGCGCGCCCGGGCCCGACGGCGTGCGCTGCGCCGCGTCGATGGCGCTGGCGCCCGAAGAGCCGGTCAATTTCAGCCGCACGCTGAGCGTGCCGGGCCCGCTGTCGGTGACACCGATGGTGTGGGTGCGGCCACGGCAGGGCCCCAAGTTGGCCGATCTGATCGCCGAGCCGGGTACCACGCGGGCCCAAGGCGACTCCGATCTGGTCGACGTGCTCGGCTCGGCGTACGCGGCCACCGACGGCGACCCGGCCACCGCGTGGACGGCGCCGCAGCGGGTGGTTCAACACAAAACTTCCCCAACGCTCACCGTCACCCTGCCGCGGCCCACCACGGTGACCGGGCTGCGGCTGGCCGCCAGCCGATCGACGTTGCCGGCCCCTCCGACCATGGTGGCCATCAACTTGGGCGACGGCCCCCAGGTCCGCTCATTACAGCGCGGCGGCGACGGGGCGGCCGAGGCACAAACCGTATCGGTGCGACCCCGGGTCACCGACACCGTCACCGTCAGCCTGCTCGACTGGGAAGACATCATCGACCGCAACGCGCTGGGCTTCGATCAGCTCAAGCCGCCGGGACTGGCCGAGGTGGTGGTGCTGGGTGCCGACGGCAATCCCATCGCGGCCGCCGACGCGGCCCGCAACCGGGCCCGCGAGATCACCGTCGGCTGCGACGGTGATCTCGCGGGCCCGGTCATCGCGGTCGCGGGCCGGTTCGTGCACACCACGATCCGGACCACGGTGGGCGCGCTACTGGACGGTGAACCGGTTGCGGCGCTCGCGTGCGAACACGATCCGATTGCGCTGCCGGCCGGGCAGCAGGAATTGTTGATCAGCCCCGGCGCCGCATTCGTCGTCGACGGAGCCCAGTTGTCCACTCCGGGTGCCGAATTGCCAAGCGCAACAGTTGTTCCCGCCACTTTTCCGTCCGCTGGGGCGTGGGGATCGACGCGCCGCGAAGTGCGCGCACCCGCGTCGGCCAGCTCCCGGGTGCTCGTCATACCCGAAAGCATCAACCCGGGCTGGGTGGCACACACCAGCACCGGGGCCCGGCTCACCCCGATCGCCGTCAACGGGTGGCAGCAGGGCTGGGTGGTGCCCGCCGGGAACCCCGGCACCATCACACTGACGTTTGCCCCGAACCCGCTGTATCGGGCCGGCCTGGCGATGGGGCCGGCCTTGCTGGCGCTGCTGGCGCTGCTGGCGTTCTGGCGGACCGCACGCCGGCGCCCCGCCAACCCGCCCACCCAACCCTGGAAGCCGGGAGCCTGGGCGGCAGTCGGGGTGCTGGCGGCCGGGGCGGTGATCGCCGGTGTGGCCGGGGTCATGGTGGTGGGCGCGGCGTTCGGCCTGCGCTACGCACTGCGCCGTCGGGAGCGGCTACGTGACCGGCTCACCGTCGGGCTCGGTGCGGGCGGGCTGATCCTGGCCGGGGCGGCGCTGTCCCGGCATCCGTGGCGGGCGGTCGACGGCTACGCCGGGCATTGGGCGAGTGTCCAACTGCTGGCCTTGATTTCGCTCGCGACGCTGGCCGCGTCGGCGGTCACCGCGGCGGGCCCGCGTGGACAGGGCGACGTGCAATAGTTGGCTACCGGTATTTCGGCTGGTTAACTGGATACGCGGTCACCGTCCAAGGAGTCCGGCCATGGAATGGTTTTCGGCACCCGAATACTGGCTGGGCAGACTGGTGCTGGAGCGCGGCACGGCGGTCATCTATCTGATCGCATTCGTCGCCGCGGCACAGCAGTTCCGGGCCCTGATCGGAGAGCAGGGAATGCTGCCGGTGCCACGGTATCTGGCCGAACAGTCCTTCTGGCGGACGCCGAGCCTCTTTCACTACCGCTATTCGGACCGATTGTTCGCGACCGTCTGCTGGTTCGGTGCGGCGCTGTCGGCGGGTATCGCCGCCGGCGTGGCCGACCTGGCGCCGTTGTGGACCGCGATGCTGATGTGGCTGACGTTGTGGGTGCTCTACCTGTCCATCGTGAACGTCGGGCAGGCATGGTACTCGTTCGGCTGGGAGTCGCTGCTACTGGAGACCGGCTTCCTGATGATCTTCCTCGGGAACGGGCGCACGGCCCCACCGATTCTGACGTTGTTGTTGGCGCGCTGGCTGCTGTTCCGGATCGAATTCGGTGCCGGACTGATCAAGATGCGCGGTGACAGGTGCTGGCGCGACCTGACCTGCCTGTACTACCACCATGAAACACAGCCCATGCCAGGCCCGTTGAGCTGGTTCTTCCATCACCTGCCCAAGCCCTTGCACCGGATCGAGGTGGCGGGCAACCATTTCGCCCAGCTCGTCGTGCCGTTCGGGTTGTTCACCCCACAGCCCGGTGCCAGTATCGCCGCCGCGACCATCGTCGTCACCCAACTGTGGCTGGTGACATCGGGAAACTTCTCCTGGCTCAATTGGCTGACCATCCTGCTGGCGTGCAGCGCGATCGACCAGTCAGCCGCCGCGACGCTGCTGCCGATCCCAAGCCAGCCGGCGTTGCCGGGACCGCCGCAGTGGTTCGCCGGCCTGGTGCTCGTGTTCGCCGCGGCGGTGCTGTTGCTGAGTTATTGGCCGGCACGCAATATGCTGTCCTCTCATCAACGAATGAACATGTCGTTCAACCCATTTCATTTGGTCAACACGTACGGGGCGTTCGGCAGCATTTGCCGCACCCGCCGGGAAGTGGTGATCGAGGGCACCGACGAGTCACCGATCACCGAGCACACAATCTGGAAGGAGTACGAATTCAAGGGCAAGCCCGGCGATCTGCGCCGGCTGCCGCGGCAATGGGCCCCCTACCATCTGCGGCTGGATTGGCTCATGTGGTTCGCCGCCATCTCGCCGGGCTACGCGCTGCCATGGATGACGCCGTTCCTGAACCGGCTGCTGCGCAACGACCCGGCGACGCTGCGGCTGCTGCGCCACAACCCGTTCCCGCAGTCCCCGCCTCGGTATGTGCGCGCGCAGCTGTATCAGTACCGCTTCACCACGGTGGCCGAGCTGCGACGGGACCGGGCCTGGTGGCATCGCACGCTGATCGGGCGCTATGTCGCACCGATGTCGCTGCGCAAAGTTGCGGCGCCGCGATCTGAGTGAACAGCCAAAGAGCTTGTTGCTCAGTCAGTTCCGCATGGATGGACCACCGTAATCCACTCCGCGGCCGCGCACCCACCGCCAGACGAGCAGCAGCGCGGCCGCGATCAAGACGGTCGAGACTACCGCGATGTTCGGCACCGGCACGAAATCGGCTGTCAGACCCCACAGGCCGCTGCCGACGGCGAACGGTATGGCGGCGATCAATGCGTACTTCGACACGTATTGATCCCGTAGCGCCTCGGGGAGCGACGTTTGGATCTCGGCATTGACCAAGGTGCCGATCGACGCGACCCCGAAGCCGAACGATGCCATCAACAGCCCGGCGCTCACCACGGTGTCCCAGACCGCCGCCAAAACCGCGGACCCCAGCATCAGGGCGACGGTTATCGCTACCAGGACAGGTGCGCGGACACCGCGCGCTACCGCATTCATCGCCACGAACTGCAGCGCAGCGCCGGCGCTGAACAGGGCGAACAGGACACCGACGTGCGCGATGCCACCGTCGACACCTTCGACCGCGAGCACCGGGGTCACCGCGATGATCGGGGCCACCATGAGCTGCATGGCGGCGAGCAGTCCCAACAGCAACCGGATCCGGCGATGGATCGCCACGTCGAAGTGGACCGGAGGCGGCTCTGTGTGCTCCGGCTGGCTGGGGTCGCCCACCCGCTGTCTCGGGAAGGCCAGCGCCAGCAGGCCAACGGCGGCGAACACGGAGGCGACCAGCACCATCGTGGCCTCCAGTCCCAGCTGGTGGGCCACCAGGCCACTACCCGCCGTCCCGACCAGGATGGCGCCGATGCGGACGGACTCGTAGGTCCCGATCCATTCGCGCAGTTCGTTGACCTCACGGCCACCGCGCAGCAGCGAGTACCAGGCCGGGTAGTTCAAACCGGTGACCACGCCGATCACCAGGAGAAGCAGCACCAGCCACACGTACTCCCGCAATGGCGTCAGCAGACCAACGACCGCGGTGGCCGCCGCCGATACCAGCCCGCCCACGACGATCGAGGTACGGGCCGACATCGGGGCGCGACCGCTCGCCAACCAGTAGGCGGCACCGGCGAACGCCAAGGTGTACGCGGTGTCCAGCAGCCCGGTGAGGAACGCCGAATCGGTGATGACGAAGGCCGCGTAGCGGCAGATGACCGCGATTGCTGCGGTAGCGGCCGAGAACAATCCGCGTGCCAGCGAAGCCAGACCGACCGACACGCCGCCAGTCCTAGTCATGACAACGCACTCTAGGTCCACATGCGCCGGTTCCTCAGCCAATCGATGGTGGCAGGCTGGACACCGGACGTTATCTGCAAACCCACCCAACCGAAGGATGTCAGCGTGCCCATCGCCACCATCAACCCGGCCACCGGCGAGACAGTCAAGACCTTCACCCCGGCAACCGACGCCGAAGTCGACGCGGCGATAGGCCGCGCATCCGCGCGGTTCGCCGACTACCGCCACACCAGCTTCGCCGAGCGCGCCCGGTGGGCCAACGCCACCGCCGACCTGCTGGAGGCCGAGGCGGATCAAACCGCCGCCATGATGACACTCGAGATGGGTAAGACGCTGGCATCAGCCAAGGCCGAAGCCATCAAGTGCGCCAAGGGTTTTCGCTACTACGCAGCTAACGCCCAGGCGCTGCTGGCCGACGAACCGGCCGACGCGACCAAGGTTGGCGCGTCCAAGGCCTATGGCCGCTACCAGCCGTTGGGCGTGATCCTGGCCGTGATGCCGTGGAACTTTCCGCTGTGGCAGGCCGTCCGCTTCGCGGCACCGGCGCTGATGGCCGGAAACGTCGGCCTCCTCAAGCACGCGTCGAACGTGCCGCAATGCGCGTTGTACCTGGCCGACGTCATCGCTCGGGGCGGCTTCCCGGACGGGTGCTTCCAGACGTTGCTCGTTGGTTCGGGTGCCGTCGAGGCCATCCTGCGCGATCCCCGGGTCGCCGCGGCCACCCTGACCGGCAGCGAACCGGCCGGCCAATCGGTGGGCGCCATCGCCGGCGACGAGATCAAACCGACCGTGCTGGAGCTCGGCGGCAGCGACCCGTTCATCGTGATGCCGTCGGCAGATCTCGACGCTGCGGTCAGCACCGCGGTCACCGGGCGGGTGCAGAACAACGGCCAGTCCTGCATCGCCGCCAAACGGTTCATCGCCCACGCCGACATCTACGACGAGTTCGTCGACAAGTTCGTCGCGCGGATGGCCGCGCTGAAGGTCGGCGACCCGACCGACCCGGACACCGACGTGGGTCCGCTGGCCACCGAACAAGGCCGAGACGAGGTCGCCAAGCAAGTCGAAGACGCCGCCGCCGCGGGCGCGGTGATCCGGTGCGGCGGCAAGCGTTCCGACCGGCCGGGCTGGTTCTACCCACCAACGGTGATCACCGACATCGCCAAGGACATGGCCCTCTACACCGAGGAGGTCTTCGGCCCGGTCGCCTCCGTGTTCCGCGCCCAAAACATCGACGAGGCCATCGAAATCGCCAACGCCACCACCTTCGGGCTGGGCTCCAACGCCTGGACGCGGGACGAGGCCGAGCAGCGACGCTTCATCGACGACATCGTGGCCGGACAGGTCTTCATCAACGGGATGACGGTGTCCTATCCCGAATTGCCGTTCGGCGGTGTCAAGCGGTCCGGCTACGGTCGCGAGCTATCCGCCCACGGGATCCGCGAATTCTGCAACGTCAAGACGGTCTGGATCGGCTAATCGCCATCTTGGCGGCTATGGGATTGGCCCGATTCCGGGGCTGGCCAGTCAGCACAGTGGTGACCGCGGTGGTGTCGCTGATCGGAGTTCCTCTCCTGCCGGTAGGGCGCAGTGCGGCCGATTCGGCGTGCGCCACCGGAGTACCCGACGCCAGGCCGGTGGGCAAGGGCCAGCAGCTGATCGTTGACTATTTCAACGCGGTCAACGGCCAGGACTACGCCACGGCGTGGGGATATCTGGGTCGGCCGATGCGAGCCAGGTACGGCGCGACGTCAGCGGATCGGGACGCGGACGGCTTGTCGCACTTCTCCTCGACCATGCGCCGGGACCTGCAGTGCGTGCGCGTGACCGGGATCGCTAGCGCCGACCGAGCCGACCCGGATGTCTCGGCTTCGCTCGGAATCCAGTGGCACCAGGTGACATTCGACGTGCGGTACAGCATGCCACGCAACACCGGCGCAGCCACGCTGCCGCCGTTCTACAAAACACACGCCGACCCGCATGAACCCGGGGCGCCGCCGCCGCTCATCATCGATGAGGCGACGGCGGGCTAAGCCGAAGCCGCTGCCAGGGTCCGCTCGTCCTCGTCGGCGAAGGTGTCCTCCAGCTGCAGCGGCGAGTAGTCGAGATCGATCTCGCCGACCGGCCGCCCGCGGGCGCTGCTGATCGTGCCGAACCGTCGCATCCCCTTGTCGGTGGAGTACTGCAGGAATTCGTCTTGGGACAGGTCGAACGGGATCTCGTCGCCGTACAGCGCGAATCCGTCTTCGATGAGGCGCAGCCCCAGCGGGATGAGCTCATTCATGCGCGTTTCGAACACGGTCCAATTGGCGTCGTCGGCGGCGACGTGGCGGCGACAGGTGAAGGTGCCCCAGGCCATATGGCGTCGCTCGTCGTCACCGATCCGCCGGACCAACTCTTGCATTCCGGGAAGAATTCCGCGTTCCACGCAGATCTTGTGCCAGGCAAAGTATCCGGTGAGGGCCAACATGCCCTCGACGATGTGGTTGTAGGTCACCGATGCCCGAACCTGGGCGGCCGGTGACGAATCGGTCGTGAGATCGTCCAGCGAGTTCGGTAGCTCGTCGTAGAAGATTTGCCGGTACGTCGGAAGCTCATCGAGGTAGCCGTGTAGATCCTCGGTCATCCCGACCGCGTCCAGCCACAAGCGGAACACCTGCGTGTGTTTGGCTTCCTCGAACGCGAACTGCGTCAGATACATCTCGTCGCCCAGCCGCCCTTCGGCGCGCATCGCGCTCATGAACGGCTGGATGTCCTGGGTGACCGATTCCTCGCCGGCGATGAACTGGGCGCACAACCGGGTGGCGTAGTTGCGTTCAAGGTCGGTGAGCGTCTCCCAATCTTGCCTATCGTGAGAGAAGTCGATATCGGCCGGATTCCAAAACTTCGCATTGCCGCCGGCAAACAGCTTCAGCGGCAGGCTGTTCCAGTTGAGGCCGCCCGCAGCGAGCGTGCCAAAGTGGGTGCGCGTCATGTGATCTCCTCCGATCGTTTCTGGGCTGGGTTGAGGGCGGGGTTCTGGTTCTGGGCACGAAACGCTGCCGCCAACACGGCGACGAGCCGGCGCACGGCCAGCGCCGGCTGCTCCGGTGTCGGCTCGTCGAGGCCGAGGATCGGATCCAAACCGCGCATGTACGGCGCCAGGGCCAGATGCGGAAAGATCATCAGCAGCAGCGACAACAACGCATCGGTGTCGGAATCCGCGCGCAGGTCGCCCCGCAGCTGCGCGTCACGCACCAGCGGCCGTAGCACCTCCAAATAGTGCCGGTGTAGGACGCTGCGTACGCTGATGCGGGCGTCGGCGTCGACCTCCAGCGTCGCCGCGGCGTGCAGAGCTCGTTCCCGGGGATGTTCGGCGAAGTAGGCAATCCAGCCGTCGAGCAGGTCGGTGAGGAATTCGAAGAACGGCCGGTTCGGGTCGATCTCGCGGATCAGGTCCTCCATGTAGGAGCGGACCCGCTGGCTGGCGATGTCGGCGATGAACGCATAGAGGTCGCGCTTGTCCGCGAAATACTGAAACAGGCTGCCCTTGGCGACTCCGGCGCGCCGGGCGATGACGTTCAGGCTGCCTCGGGAGAATCCGTGCGCCCCGAACTCGGCCTCCGCGGCTTCCACCACGGCCGCGCGACGAGCCGGATCGACACGAGCCCACGTAACCGTAGGCACCAGGCCTCCTAGCGTTGATGACCACTGGTCATTCTACTGTGCGCCGCATCACAGTCAAGGCCGCCCGGGCCCCTAGGGACGCATCACGGGCGCATCTGGTAGGCACCGTTGATCGGCAGGACGTGGTCCTTCCAGATCTGGTCGTAGCGCGCCGGGTCATGTGCCGGCCGGCGGATCATCCGCATGGCGAATCGGGCCTGTTCGTCTGTCGTGGCGGACTTGTCGGCCAACTCGATGGCATAGCCGTTGAAGTCCTTGACCAACAGGCCGAAGATCTCGTCGACCACTGCCTCGTCGACACCGGACAGCGGGGCCTCCTCCAAAATGAGCTGGGCGTAGGGCACCGTCGCAAAAAGCTGTCCCACGCCGAAGGCAAAGTCGATGTCCTTCTGCTGCGCCGCATCCGGGGTAGCGCTGGCCAGCATCTCGGCGAGCGTGTCGACCTGCTCGCGCAGCAGCGCGACATTAGGCAGGTGGGCGAAGCTGCCGAACGAGGCGCGCCAGTCGTGGAAGCGCACCTTGCCCAGACCCCCGGTGGGTCCCTGGGCGAATAGGAACGAATCGTCGGCGGCGTCGTCGCGACGCGGGATGGCCGGCAGCGCGGCATCGGGGGCGAACAGGTAGTTGGGCATGAACTTGCCCAGCAGGCCGATGTTGATGTGAACGGTGCCTTCCAGGCGGGGCAGCAGGCCGATCTCACGGGCCACCGTCTCGAAGAACGTGTCCTTCTCCACCCCCTTGGCGGCGATGACATCCCATAGGGCGGTGATGACCCGCTCGCCTTCGCTGGTGACCTTCGCCTTGGTGAGCGGGCTGTAGAGCAGATAGCGACGGTCGGCTGCCGACGCGCTGCGCAGGTAGTCCGAGGTGCGGGTGGCGACCAGCTTCATGGCGACCAGCCGCGTGTACGAGTCGGTGAGCAGCCGCCGCACGTGGGTGAAGTCGGTGACGACCGTCCCGTAGAGGTGGCGGTTGGACGCGTGGGTGACCGACTCGTACAGGGCGTGCGTGCACATGCCGATGGAACCCCAGCCCAGGTTGTACTTGCAGACGTTGACCGTGTTCAGGGCGGCGTGGAAGGCCTCGGGGCCCCGGTGCAATATGTCAGCCTCGGTGACCGGATAGTCGCGCAGCGCGTAATTGGCGACGTAGTTCTGCGAGTTCACCACGTTCTTGATCAGGTCGTATCGGTCGTGCTGGGAGTCGGCGGCGAAGAAGACGTACTCTTCGTTTCCGGGGCTCCCGGCGATCTTGCCGAAGGTGGAGACCATCCGGGCCACGTTGGCGTTGCCGATGTAGTACTTCTCGCCATTAGCGCTCCAGCCGGTCCCGCCCGCGCTCGACGGGGTCAGGATCATGTCGGTCTGGTAGACGTCGGCGCCGTGGGTCTGCTCGGAGAGCCCGAACGCGAACACCTCGCCGGCCTCCAGCTGAGCTGCGGCCTTGCGCTTGGCGTCCTCGTTGGCGCTCATCCAGATCGGGCCCAGGCCAAGGGCCGTGACCTGGAAGGGGTACCAGTAGCTCAGCCCGTAGAAGCCCACGATCTCGGCGAACTCGCTGATCCGGTAGGTGTCCCAGCGGCAATCGTCAGCGCCGTACTCGGCCGGCGTCAGCAACGAGGCAAAGATGCGCTCCCGCCCGACGTGGTCCAGGAAGTCGGCATACCAGGTCCGCTCGTGGTCGTCGTGCTTGAGCCGCGCCTTTCCCCTGGACTCGAAGAAGTCCACCGTGGCGGCCATGATCTCCCCCGAGCGACTGTCGGGGTACTGGCGTTGCAGGCGGTTGGGATTGAGCAGCATGAGAGTGGCTCCCGGGAGCGTTTCGGACTAGGAACTTCTGTAGCAACCTGAACTGACCATGTGACGGTACTGCAATACGGTCGTCGTTGGGGGCGTCACCGGGCAAACCTGCACTATTAGCCGACACCGAAAGCGACCTAGCATCGGTGACGTGTCAGCACTAAATACGGCTCGCGGACCCATTGATACCGCCGATCTCGGCGTCACCCTGATGCACGAGCACGTGTTCATCATGACCACGGAAATCGCGCAGAACTATCCGGAAGGTTGGGGCGACGAAGAACAGCGGGTGGCCGATGCGATCACCCGGCTGAGCGAACTGAAGGCCCGCGGCGTGGACACCATCGTCGACCTGACTGTGATCGGGCTGGGCCGCTACATCCCGCGCATCGCCCGCGTCGCGGCGGCCACCGAGCTGAACATCGTCGTCGCGACCGGCCTCTACACCTACAACGACGTGCCATTTTTCTTCCACTACCTGGGCCCGGGCGGGATGCTGGATGGCCCGGAGATTATGACCGACATGTTCGTGCGCGACATCGAAGAGGGCATCGCCGACACCGGCATCAAGGCAGGGATCCTCAAATGCGCCACCGACGAGCCCGGCATCACCCCCGGTGTCGAGCGTGTGCTGCGCGCCGTCGCGCAGGCGCACATGCGCACCGGGGTGCCGATTTCCACGCACACCCACGCCGGGCTGCGGCGCGGGCTCGAGCAGCAACGCATCTTCGCCGAGGAAGGCGTGGACCTGAGCCGGGTGATCATCGGGCACTCCGGCGACAGCACCGACGTGGGCTACCTCGAGGAGTTGATCAGCAACGGCTCCTACCTCGGAATGGACCGGTTCGGCATCGACTTGATCCTGCCGTTCGAGGAGCGCGTGAACATCGTGGCCCGACTGTGTGAACGCGGGCACGCCGACAAGATGGTGCTCTCACACGACGCCAACTGCTATTTCGACGCCCTGCCCGAAGCGCTGGTGCCGGCGGCCGCGCCCAATTGGCACTACCTACACATTCACAACGACGTGATCCCGGCCCTCAAGGAGCGCGGCGTCACCGACGAGCAGGTGCGCACCATGCTCGTCGACAACCCGCGCCGCATTTTCGAGCGGCAGGGCGGATATCAATAAAGCCACGAAAGCGCTGGTCAAACACCGTACCCTGTGCTTCTGACTGATTCCTCGACCCACTGACCAGGCGACGGCCGGTGAGCTGATGAGAGCAGAAGCGCAGGTCGTTCGTGTACACGATTCCCGAGCAGCTCGCCGCAGCCGCGACCGATCTGGCCCTCACCACCGCGCTGCTGGCCGCCGGAGCGGATGAGGTTTCGACGGCCATCGCGGCGGTGTTCGGCGCACGCCCAGGCCTATTGGGCGGTTAGCGCCCAGGCGGCGGCGTTTCACGAGCAGTTCGTGCGGACCCTTAACGGCCGCGCGAACTCGTATCCGATCGCCGAGACCGCCGGTGCGGCGCAGACCCTGCAGCAGGATGTGCTTGCGCTGGTGAATGCGCCGGCCCTGGCGTTGCTGGGTCGCCCGCTGATCGGCAACGGCGCCAACGGGGAGCCGGGGACCGGGGCCAACAGCGCGGCCGGCGGCATCCTTTACGGCACCGGCGGGGCCGGGGCGCCCGGCGGGAACGGCGGCGCCGCCGGAACGCTGTTCGGTGCGGACGGACTGAGCGGGTTGACGTAGCCGGGGCCGCACTCAGGGCGCGATCGCGTCCGCTTCGCGGTCGATGTTCTGCGGCTCGATGTGCTTCACCCGTTGCTCCCAGCGGCGCAACGTGTCCCGGCAGGGTGACTCGACCAGCGCATAGCTCACGGCGGCGATCGCGAACCCGAAGATCAACGTCAACACCAACACCGCCGGCATCCGACCGGTGAACGGGAACGTGCCGATCACGGGGAACACCATGGCCAGTGCGGCCAGGTGCCAGATGAACAGGCCATAGGACCAACGCCCCAGGGTCACCATGCCGGTACTGCCCAGCAGGCGGTGAGGTGTGTCGGGCCGGTCCAGCACCAGCGGCGCCACCAGCGTGAACGCCACCACGGAGCCCATCGCGGTCTTCACCGCGAATTGGGCGGCAGTGCCCGGAATCAGCCCCTCCGGCCCCGCCAGCGGGGAAGCCGCCACCAGATAGGCCAGCACCGCCAGTAGGGCCATCAGCACCCGTCGCCGAGCCAGCCGGTGCGGCAACCCGATCGGGCTGTGCACCCACTCCGCCAGCAGCATGCCCGCGGCGAACCAGGAGAAGAACGCCGGCGGCCAGTTCAGCGGGTTGATGCCCGACACCGTGTGCAGCGGGACCCAACCCCAGGCCCAGCTGACGGCCCCCAAGGCAGCGATTGCCGGCACCCGAGCACGCACCGGAATGCGACGGGCCAGCAACGCAAGAACCGGCAATGCCAGGTAGAAGCTGACCTCAACGGACAGGCTCCACATCTGGGTCAGGCCCCCGGTCAGGGTCAGCGGCACATAGATCTGGGTGAGCGTCAGGTTAGCCAACCACACCGTCGGGCTGGCATGGTCCGCGTCGGGCAGCAGCGACAGGATCACCACGACCGCCACCACATACGCCGGCATGATGCGAACTATCCGCGATCGAAGATAGTGGCCGGTCTGCGGGCGCAACCCCAGATCTCGTGCCGCAGCGGCATGTCCGCGCCACAACAGGAATCCCGACAAGGCGAAGAACACCGCCACCGCCAGATCGAAGCGGCCGAACAGCCGGCCCGCCACACCGCTGGAGTGCCCGGTCTGGAAAGCGACGTGTGTGATGACCACGCCGATGGCCGCGCAAGCGCGCATACCCTCGACGGCGGGCAAAAAGCTGCGGGTCCCACCGACCGGCTGGCCATCGGTCACCAACACAGTCTGCCTGTGCTGTCCAATCGCTCACCGCTGGTGGGTTCGGATACACCCGGTTCGTCCATCGGGGCAATACATTCTGCTGTTAGGGTCAAACGGGTTTTGCCTCGCTTGGTCAGGTCGGAGCGGGTGTGCCGACCGACGAGTCCTTTGACCATAAGGAGGTCACAGCAACGTGAACCGGGCAGTCATGTTGCGGTTCGCCGCATGCGGAACGATCGGACTCGGAGCCGCCCTGCTGATCGCCGCGCTGCTGCTGTCGACCTATACCACCAGCAGGATCGCCAAGATTCCGCTCGCTATCGATGCCACGTTGATCAGCGAGGGCACCGGAACAGCACTCGACTCGGCGTCGTTATCCACCGAGCACATCGTTATCAACCAGAACGTGCCGCTGGTGTCCCAACAGCAGGTCACCGTCGAGTCACCCGCCAACGCCGACGTGGTCACGCTCCAGGTCGGAACGTCGGTCCGGCGCACCGACAAGCAGAAAGACAATGGGCTACTGCTGGCGATCGTGGACACCGTCACGCTCAACCGCAAGACGGCGATGGCGGTTTCGGACGACACCCACACCGGCGGCGCGGTGCAGAAACCGCGGACCTTCAACGACGAGAACCCGCCGACGGCCATCCCGTTGCGGCACGACGGGTTGTCCTACCGGTTCCCGTTCCACACCGAGAAGAAGACATATCCCTACTTCGACCCGATCGCGCAGAAGGCGTTTGACGTCAACTACGAAAATGAAGAGGACGTCAACGGCTTAACCACGTACCGCTTCACGCAGAACGTCGGCTACACCGCCGAGGGGAAGCTGGTGGCTCCCATCAAGTATCCGTCCCTGTACGCCGGCGACGAGGACGGCAAAGTCACCACATCGGCGGCGATGTGGGGGCTACCGGGTGATCCGGACGAGCAGATCACCATGACCCGGTACTACGCTGCGCAGCGAACCTTCTGGGTGGACCCGGTGTCCGGCACCATCGTCAAGGAAACCGCCCGCGCCAACCACTACTTCGCCCGCGATTCACTCAAGCCCGAGGTCACGCTGGCCGACTACACCGTCACCTCCACCGAAGAGACGGTCGAATCGCAGGTCAACGCGGCTCGCGACGAGCGTGACCGGCTGGCACTGTGGTCGCGGGTGCTACCGATCACGTTCACCGCGGCCGGCTTGATCGCGCTGGTCGGTGGTGGACTGCTCGCGTCGTTCAGCCTGCGGACCGAAAGTGCCCTGATCGATCCCAGCCTGGACCGGGACGACCACGATTACCGTCGCGGCGGGCTGGAAGAACCGGTACCCGGAGCGGAAGCCGAAACCGAGAAGCTGCCCACGCAGCGCCCCGGTCTGCCGCGCGAGCAGAATCCGCCGGGTTCGGATTCGCCCCAACTCGGTTCGGCGAAGCCGCCCCCGCCGTCCGATTCGCGGCCCCCCGACCCAAGTCCACCCCCGCCGGGGCCCACCAGCCCCGGCCCGCCCGAACGGCCCTAGCCCGGCGACGTGCGCTGGTTCCGGCCGGGGTATGCGCTGGTCCTGGCGCTGCTGGTGGTCGCGCCACTGCTGCGGCCCGGATACCTGTTGCTGCGTGATGCGGTCTCCACACCGCGGTCGTATTTTTCTGACAGCGCCCTCGGGTTGACGTCGGCGCCGCGGGCGACGCCGCAGGACTTCGCGGTCGCGCTGGCGTCGCACCCGCTCGACGGGGGCATCGTGGTGAAGGCGCTGCTGATGCTGGGGCTTTGGCTGGCGGGCTGGGGCGCGGCACACCTGGTCTCGATGGCGCTTCCGGCGGCGGGCGTGGCGGGCCAACTTGTGGCGACCACGCTTGCGGTCTGGAATCCCTATGTCGCCGAACGGCTGCTGCAGGGCCATTGGAGCCTGCTGGTCGGCTACGGCTGCCTGCCTTGGGTGGCGACGGCGATGTTGACGCTGCGGACGACGGATGGCACCGGCTGGTTCGGGCTTTTCGGCCTGGCGTTCTGGATCGCGCTGGCCGGCCTGACCCCGACCGGGCTGCTACTCGCCGCGACGGTTGCGCTGGTCTGCGTGGCCGTACCCGGTGGGGGCCGGCCGCGTTGGCAATGTGCCGCCGCGGCGTTGGGCGCCGGTCTGGTGGGTGCGCTGCCCTGGCTGACGGCGGCGGCGCTGGGCTCGTCGTTGGCCAGCTACACCGGGGCCAACCCGCTAGGGGTTGCCGCGTTCGCGCCTCGGGCCGAACCGGGGCTGGGCACGCTTGCCAGCCTGGCCAGTCTCGGCGGGATCTGGAATGGCGAGGCCGTACCCGGTTCGCGGACAACGTTTTTCGCGATGGCATCCGCAGTCGTGCTGCTCAGCGTGGTGGCGGCGGGACTACCGGCCGCGGCACGTCGGCCGGCGGTGGTGCCGCTGCTGGTGCTCGCGGCGGTGTCCGTAACCATTCCGGCCGTCCTCGCCACCGGCCCAGGCCTGCAAGTGCTGCGGGTGGTGGTTGACGCCGCACCCGGCTTGGGTGTGCTGCGCGACGGACAGAAGTGGGTGGCGCTGGCGGTGCCCGGATATACCCTGGCCGGCGCGGGCACGGTGGTGACGTTGCGCCGCTGGTTGCGGCCCGCACTGACGGGATTGGTCTGCTGCGTGGCGCTGATCCTGACGCTGCCCGACCTGGCTTGGGGGGTGGGGGGCAAGGTTGCGCCCGTGCACTACCCGTCCGGTTGGGCGGCCGTGGCGGCAACGATCAATGCCGATCCCGGAACCGTTGTGGTCTTGCCCGCGGGCACCATGCGGCGGTTCGCGTGGTCCGGTTCGGCGCCGGTCCTCGATCCGCTGCCCCGCTGGGTTCGCGCCGATGTGCTGACCACCGGTGATCTGGTTATTTCCGGGGTGACCGTTCCTGGCGAGGGGGCGCACGCCCGAGCGGTGCAGGAGCTGCTCTTGACCGGGCCAGATCCGTCAACCTTGGCCGCGGGCGGCGTCGCGTGGCTGGTGGTGGAGTCCGGCAGTGCCGGCGACATGGGTGCGGCCCCGCGCACCCTCGATCGGCTGACACCGGCTTACCGGGACGACGAGCTTGCGGTGTACCGGATCGGCGGCCAAACCGCCGGCACACCCGCTGCCCGCCGCGCAGCGACAATGCTCGCCCATCTGGCGTGGCTGGCGATGCTAATGGTGGGCGCGGCCGGCATGGCCGGCCATTCGGCGCGCCGATACTTGCACCGCGGCGAAGACACGCCGGGAGTCGCCAAGGATTGAGTCTCGCGGCGCGGGGACTTAAACCACGCCGCTGACAAAGCGGCCAGCTTGCACCGCCTGCAGCACGCTGCACATGGCATCGGCGCTCTGCCGCCAGGAGAACTCGCTGCTGCGCGCCTGCGCCTTGGCACCGAGTTGGTCGCGCAAGACCGAATCGGACAGCAGCCGTTCGAGCCGATCCACCAGTTCGGCGCGGTTGTCGACCAACATTCCGGTCACCCCGTCGATGATCGAGTCGGACAGGCCGCCGGAGGAGCGATACCCGATGGTGGGCACGCCGTGCTGGGCCGCCTCGACGACCGCGAGACCCCACCCCTCCTTGCGTGAAGGCAACAAGTGCACCCACGAACGTTGCAGCACATGGTGTTTGGTCACGTCGTCGACATGGCCATGGAAGGTCACCGCGTCGGCGATGCCGAGCCGTTGTACATGGTCGACGAGCCGCTGCCGCCACCAGCCACCGCCGACGATGTCGAGATGCAGGCCCGGCATCCGGGGCCGCAGTGCCGCGACGGCGTCCAGCGCATCTTCGATCTGCTTGTGTGGCACCAGCCGGGACAGCACCACCACGCGCGGCGCGGGGGCGCGCGGGCCGGACAACGTTGGCGCCGGCGCCTCGTCGAGACCGTTGCGGACCACCGCGATCCGATCGCTGTCCACCCGCAGAGCGACCAGGTCTCGCGCCGACGGCAGCGACACCGTGACGTACTGATTACGCCGGTGCAGCCGCGGCGACAACGTCGACTCGACGTACCAGCCGATCCGGCCAATCACCGGGCCGGCAACCGGCCACTGCTCACGGTGGCAGTGGTGCACCAGCACCACCGCCCGCCGGCCATACAACAGCCGGGCAAGAAACGGCAGGCCGTTCTGGGTATCGACGACCACGTCGGGGCGCACTCGGCGCAGCGGCCCAAGCCCGATTCTGGCTCCTACCCTGGCTCCGAAATCGGCTAGGGCCATCGCCAGCAACGCCCAGAGGTACACCGAGTAACGCCCGCCGGCGCGGCTGATCCGCACACCGTCGACCAGTTCATGTCGTGGCGCACCTGGATAGCGGGCGGTGCGCAACGTGACCGCAATGCCCGACGCGGCCAGCTGAGCCCCGATGCGTTGTAGATAGGCTTCGCTACCGCCCCCCTGGGGGTGCCCGGTGTCGCGCCAGCACAGCAGCAACACCGAGCGCAGAGCAGACATTGGCGAATAGCCTAGCCCGGCGACGATGCGCGCCGCGCCGCGGCGCGAGGAGGAGCCGGGCAATTCGGCCTAGCCCGGCGACGATGCGCGCCGCGCCGCGGCGCGAGGAGGAGCCGGGCAATTCGGCCTAGCCCGGCGACGATGCGCGCCGCGCCGCGGCGCGAGGAGGAGCCGGGCAATTCGGCCTAGCCCGGCGACGATGCGCGCCGCGCCGCGGCGCGAGGAGGAGCCGGGCAATTCGGCCTAGCCCGGCGACGATGCGCGCCGCGCCGCGGCGCGAGGAGGAGCCGGGCAATTCGGCCTAGCCCGGCGACGATGCGCGCCGCGCCGCGGCGCGAGGAGGAGCCGGGCAATTCGGCCTAGCCCGGCGACGATGCGCGCCGCGCCGCGGCGCGAGGAGGAGCCGGGCAATTCGGCCTAGCCCGGCGACGATGCGCGCCGCGCCGCCGCGCGAGGAGGAGCCGGGCAATTCGGCCTAGCCCGGCGACGATGCGCGCCGCGCCGCCGCGCGAGGAGGAGCCGGGCAATTCGGCCTAGCCCGCGCTTCACGTTGGGCGCATGGCCGACAGCCGTAGGGTGTGCCGGGTGGCGGTATACCCCAGTGTCACCGGCGCCTTCGCGCGACGGGCGACGCTGAGGCGCTCGCTGCGATTGCTGTCGGAGTTCCGCTACGAGCAGCCCGACCCGGCACGGTTCTACCGCGCCCTGGCAGCCGACACCGCGGCGATGGTCAGCGATCTGTGGTTGGCCACCCACGGCGAGCCGCCGGTGGGCCGAACGCTGCTGGACATCGGCGGCGGGCCGGGGTACTTCGCGACGGCGTTCCTTGACGCCGGTGTCGGCTACATCGGTGTCGAACCGGATCCGAGCGAAATGCACGCGGCCGGACCCGCTGTCACCGGCGCGCCGGGCACCTTCGTCCGGGCGTCGGGCATGGCACTGCCGTTCGCCGACGACTCCGTCGATATCTGCTTGTCCTCCAATGTCGCCGAACACGTCCCGCGGCCCTGGCAGCTCGGCACCGAGATGCTACGGGTGACCAAGCCGGGCGGGCTGGCCGTGTTGTCCTACACCGTTTGGCTGGGGCCATTCGGTGGGCACGAGATGGGCCTCACCCACTACCTCGGCGGCGCCCGCGCCGCCGCCCGCTATGCCCGCAAACACGGCCGTCCGGCAAAGAACAACTACGGGTCCTCGTTGTTTGCGGTGTCGGCCGCCGACGGTCTGAGCTGGGCCTCCAGCACCGGGGCCGCGATAGCCGCATTTCCCCGCTACCACCCGAGATGGGCGTGGTGGGTGACATCCGTGCCGGTGCTGCGCGAGTTCCTGGTGAGCAATCTAGTACTGGTGCTCCAACCGCAATACTGAAACATGTTCTCGTTTGGCTTTGGGCTTGGGTAGTGTGGCGCCATGAGCGACAGTAGGACGGAATACGACAACCTCTTTATCGGCGGCAGGTGGGCGAAACCGTCCACCTCCGATGTCATCGAGGTGCACTGCCCGGCCACCGGTGAATACGTCGGCAAGGTGCCGATGGCCGCGGCGGCCGACGTCGATGCCGCGGTCGCCGCGGCGCGCGCCGCATTCGATAACGGCCCCTGGCCCGCTACCCCGCCGAAGGAGCGTGCGGCAGTGATCGCTGCGGCGGTCAAGTTGATGGAGGATCGCAAGGAGCAGTTCACCTCGCTGCTCGCGGCCGAAACGGGCCAGCCGCCGACCATCATCGAGACGATGCACTGGATGGGTTCGATGGCGACGATGAACTTCTTTGCCGGCGCAGCGGACAAGGTCAGCTGGACTGAGACCCGCACCGGCTACTACGGACAAACCATTGTCAGCCGTGAGCCGGTCGGCGTGGTGGGTGCCATCGTGGCCTGGAACGTTCCGTTGTTTTTGGCGGTCAACAAGCTGTGTCCAGCGCTGTTGGCCGGCTGCACGGTGGTGCTCAAGCCCGCCGCCGAAACGCCGTTGTCCGCCAACGCTGTAGCGGACGTATTCGCCGAAGCCGGCCTGCCCGAGGGTGTGCTGTCGGTGGTGCCCGGAGGGATTGCGACCGGGCAGGCTCTGATGTCCAACCCGGACATCGACATGTTCACCTTCACCGGCAGCTCGGCCGTCGGCAGGGAGGTCGGCAGACGCGCCGCGGACCTGCTCAAGCCGTGCACCTTGGAGCTCGGCGGCAAATCCGCGGCCATCGTCCTCGAAGATGTCGACCTGGCCGCAGCGGTTCCGATGATGGTGTTCTCCGGGATAATGAACGCCGGGCAGGGCTGTGTCAACCAGACCCGCATTCTGGCTCCGCGCTCCCGGTACGACGAAATCGTGGACGCGGTAACCAATTTCGTGCAAGCTCTCCCAGTGGGCCCGCCGTCGGACCCGATCGCCCAGGTCGGTCCGCTGATCTCGGAGAAGCAACGGACCCGCGTCGAAGGCTACATCGCCAAAGGCATCGAGGAGGGTGCTCGGCTAGTGTGCGGCGGCGGCCGCCCCGGGGGTCTGGACAAGGGTTTCTTCGTCCAGCCCACCGTATTCGCAGACGTCGACAACAAGATGACCATCGCCCAGGAGGAGATCTTCGGGCCGGTGCTGGCCATCATCCCCTATGACACCGAGGAGGACGCGATCGCGATCGCCAACGATTCGGTGTATGGACTGGCTGGCAGCGTGTGGACCACGGATGTGCCCAAAGGCATCGAGATCTCACAGAAGATCCGCACCGGGACATACGGAATCAACTGGTACGCATTCGATCCCGGCTCACCGTTCGGTGGCTACAAGAACTCCGGCATCGGCCGCGAGAACGGGCCGGAAGGTATCGAACACTTCACCCAGCAAAAGAGTGTGCTGCTGCCGATGGGTTTCACCATCGAAAGCTAGCGGCCCTGGAATCGGGCTTGCCGGCGCTCGACGAAGGATTGCACGCCCTCGGCGGCATCCTCGCTGGCGAACAGCGCCCTCATTTCGGGAATCAGCTGCTTGATCGCGGCGGCCTCGCCCTGTTGGCGTGCCAGGTGCGCCGACGCTAGGGTGGCCCGCACACCCAGCGGCGCGGCGCGATCGGCGATGGTGTGTGCGATCTCGCGGGCCCGGGCCAAGGCCGCCGACGCATCGTCGGCCACTTCTTGGACCAGCCCGATCCGGTGCGCCTCGGCGGCGTCGAACTCGTCACCGGTGAGCAGCCAGCGCATGGCGTTGCCCCACCCGGCCTCGCGGGGCAGCCGGATCGTCGCGCCCCCGAACGGATAGATCCCGCGCTGCACTTCAAGCTGGGAGAAGCGGGTTCCGGCCGCCGCGATACGGATGTCGGCGGCCAGCAGCAGTTCGATGCCCAGCGTCAGGCACCAGCCGTGTGCGACGGCGATCAGCGGCGTGGTCCACTGGCCGTCCAGCCGCCACGGGTCGCGGCCGTCGTCGGCCAACGGCGTCTGCCCGGTCGCGATGCTCGGACCGACGTCTACGAGATCCAGGCCGCCGGTGAAGTGGTCGCCGTGCGCGAACAACACCCCCGCGCGCGCCGAGGCATCGGATTCCAGCAGCGCGTAGGCCCGGGACAGGTCGGCGAACATCGCCCGGTCGAACGAGTTGCGCTTGTGCGGCCGGTTCAAGCCGATCAGCAGGACGTGTCCGTCCCGTTCGAGCGAAACATTGTCGAGATTGGGCAGCTCGGGCGGGGAGGTCTGGGAAACGTGAGAAGTAGTGGTCATCGGTCCAGTCAAGCGCAGATCTAACTATTATGCAATAGTACATAATCCGATTACCGATGCAGCCAGGCTTCCGTACTTCATGCCATCCGTCGCGCGGTATCACGGCAATGCATATGTTAAGTTGCATAGTAGTGGGCCGGTGACCCCGGCGCATGAGAGCAGCACACCTGCCGGGAGAAGCCATGTGGATCATCGAGTTCAATGTTGCCGGCGATCGATTCAGCCCAGAATTGCCCGATGCGCGGCACTCCCCCGCCGCATGACGCCAGCCAACCCCGCTCAAACGAAGCGCGGCGGTACCCGGAAAAGGATGCTGGCCAGCGCCGCCCAGGTGATGCGCGAACGGGGGGCCGCGGGTGTGACCATCGACGCGGTGCTAGCCCGCAGTGGCGCCCCACGCGGCTCGGTGTACTACCACTTTCCCGACGGGCGTAATCAGATCCTGGCCGAGGCGCTGCAATACGCCGGAGGCTCCATCACCGCCATCATCGAAGCCGCCGCCGACCGGGGCGCCAGGGTCCTGCTGCGTGAATTCGTCCGGTTCTGGGAACGCCTGCTGGTCGACGGTGACTTTGCCGCCGGGTGCCCCGTGGTGGCGGCCGCCATCGGTTCGGCGCAGGACGCACCCGAGCTGTCCGCCGAAGCCGGTGTGATCTTGGGCCGCTGGTGCACGGCATTGACCCACGCGTTCCTCGCCGACGGTTTCGACGAGGCGAATGCGGCGTCGCTGGCGGTAATGTCGATCGCCGCGCTGGAGGGTGCCATCGTGCTGTGCCGCTCGACTCGCAGCGCCGACCCACTACGTGAGGTTGGCGAACAGCTCGAATTCCTCATCACAGCAAAAGAATTCGTCTCTGGCAGAAAGACCCAGCGGGAGTGACCTGGGCGTAGTGTCGGGCGCCGTCGCCTCGTTGCACGGTTGCCGAACCCGACGATGGAACACAGACCATTCCCAGCCATCTAACAGTCGTCGTCCACTTCTGGCTGCTTGGATGCAGTACGCGCAAAATTTGCGCCTGCCAACAGAAGGACGAGAGTATGCGCCGCCGGTCTGCGGCCTCGCAGCATCCGCCGAGAGTTCACCCGCTGCGATCACCAGACCAGCTGCGCCGGATGATCCAAGGCTGGTTGGGCTTCTTCGAAGGGCTCACCCGCTTGGGGGATGTCGTCGAGTGGTCGATCGGTCCGATGCGGGAGACGCTGTTCTTCCACCCCGACCACATCAGCGAGGTGCTCGCATCCGCAGGTGCGAGCGGACCTCTCGGCAGGCCGTCGGGCGGGTTCCAGGAGTACGCCGGCATCATCGGGAACAACGGTCTGGTGATGAGCGAAGGTCCTACGTGGAAAAGACAGCGCCGACTGCTGCAGCCCGGAACACACCGGCAAAGTATCGCCAGATACACAACGGTTATGGCCCGGTGCGCCGAAGAGATGTGTGATCGCTGGGGCGACGGCGATGTGTTGGGCATCCAGGGTGAGACGCAGCAGCTCACCCGGCGGATCATGACGCGAACACTGTTCGGTCCGGATCTCACCGATGCGGCCGGCGACGAGATCAAGCGGGTGATGGACCGCCAATTGCTGTTGAACAGTATCGAATTCATCGTGGGGAACTGGCTCTCGCCAAGAGTTCCCACACCCCTGCGGACGGCGTTACGCAGATCGTCGGACCGCTTACGCGCATTGTTTGCCGACATCATCGAGCAACGCCGGACCGAAGGCGGCAACCTGAAGGCACTCAGGGATGCCGACCTGCTCGACATCCTGCTGGATGCCCGCGACGAGGACGATCAGCCACTGACCGAGCACCAACTCGGTGACGAGATGCACAACCTGTTCCTCGGCGGATACGAGACGTCGGCGAACTCGCTGGCATTCATCGTTGCTCTGCTGGCGCGTCATCCCGACGTGCAGGACCGAGTTGCGGTCGAGGTACAACAGGCAGTGGGCATAGACGCGCCGAGCTTTAGTCACATCAAGGATCTGCCGTTGGTCGAGGCGGTGGTGAAGGAGGCGCTGCGCCTCTATCCACCCGTATTCGCATTGCCAATACACGTCGTGAAGACCCAAACCATGTTGTGCGGCTTTAGCTTTCAGCCCGGACAGCGGGTTAACGTATGCCCGTGGGTGACTCAGCGAGATCGGCGCTGGTTCGCTCACCCGATGGAGTTCCGGCCCGATCGATGGCTCGACGGATCCACCGACAACATCCCGCGTTTCGCCTGGATCCCGTTCGGCGGCGGGCCCAGAGTGTGTTACGGGCAGCACTTCGCCATGGCGGAGATGGTTGTAACCGTGGCCGTTATGGCGCGGCGATTCGCGTTTTCGCTTCCCCCTGGCGCGTCCCGCGACATTGAGGCCGGACTGACCGGAAGCGCCATGCTCAGGCTCAAGAACGATGCGGTGGCATTGGCGTCGCGGACCGTTGGTTCGGGTTCACTCACCACGATCGACCAGCGCGGCCGCCATCTGCAGCGCCACGCTTAGAAACGCACACCGCAATCTTCACCGAATTCCCGGCGCACGACTCTAGTTCGCCGATGAAGTCACCAGCTTCTGCTCGATCATCTGCGCGAACATGTCTTCCATCGACTCGCGCAACGGCCGATACGCGACACCCAGCTCGCGCTGGCTTTTTGCGTTGTCAGCCCGCCAAGCGTGGCCAACGTTTTTGGCGACGAACTCACGGCTGAGACCAACGAATGGGGCAACCAGCCACACCAGGATCTTCGGTAGCGCGCGCTGGGGCAGCGGAAAGTCTCGCCCGAACCGCGGCTGCAGCGACTGAGCCAGCTCGAGCATGTCGGTGTTGTGACCCGAAACGATGTGCCGCCCAAGCGCTTCCGGAAGGTAGGCGGCCGCGATGTGCGCCCGGGCAACCTCACGAACATCCACTACCCCCATCCCGAGCCGAGGCGCGCCCATTTTCATCGACCCGTCCGCGATCCGCTTGACGATGGTGAAGCTTTCCGACGTCGGATCCGGCCCCTTCGCTGGACCGATCACCAGCGACGGGTTGATAACGACCAGCCGCCAGCGATTCTGGCTTTCGGCTATCCGCCAAGCTTCCCGCTCGGCGAGCAGCTTGGAGTAGCTGTACGGCTCATGGGTAAGCGAGGCCGTCGTGTTCCAGATCTCCTCGGTGATCATGCCGCCCGGCGCGTTCTCGCAGTCGAGGGCATCGGTATAGATCGCCGCACACGAGCTGGTCAAGACGACACGCGACACCGAGGTGACGAGATTGGCGCTGGACAAGACGTTGGCCGTGCCCTTGACCGCGGGATCGATCAAATCACGCTGCGGATCGTCAACCGCACGGACGAAGGGGGATGCGGTATGAAACACGATGCGGCAGCCCGTCATCGCCTCGGTGTATGAGCCGTCGGCGAGCAGATCAGCGCGGTAGAACCGGACGTCACCACGCGACTTTTCCGCCATGTCAACAAGATGCGCAATCTTGGCCTTGTTGTTCGGATCACGAACGGCGGCGTGGACGGTAACGCCAGCGTCCAGCAAGCCCTTGACGATCCACCCCGCTACGTATCCGGTCGCGCCGGTGACCAGCACCGGCGCGCTGGTGTCAACGTCGATCCCGGACAAATCCAGCTCACCCGTCATCGCAAACTCCCCTCGTCCGACTTCGGTAGGGTCCTGCATCCAGTCCTGAAGGGCCTAGTCGCTGGCCGGTAGCGGCTTGACCTCTTTGAGTTGCAGTGGGGATCTGCCGACGCTCAGCGTCCCCGCGCCCGGCTTGGTCACCAACACCTCGGCACCGGTTTCGTCGACGTAGCGCTTGCCCATCACGCTGCCGTCGGCAAAGCCCGGGTCCAGTTCGCCCGAGCGCTGCGCGCCAATCGTCACCATCGGTGCGCCACCGCAGCGCAGATCATCAAGGCTGTCAGCGCTTCTCACGACGATGACCTGGGTGTCGCACACCTGACTGGTGAGACGGGTTCCGTTCTTAATCATTTCGTCGCTCCGTCGCTAGGTCCTCGATGAGCTCCCGGCGAAGTAACTTGCCGGTGGCGGTGGTTGGCAGCTCATCGCGGAACACTACCCGGTCCGGGGTACGTGACCCGCGCAGATTCCTGCGGACATGCTCGCGCAGTTCCTCTGGGTCGGGATCGGCGCCGGCCGACGGCACTACCACGGCCACGATCGCCTGGCCCCACTGCGCGTCGTCGACACCGACCACCGCGACCTCGCGCACGTGCGGGTGCTCGATCAGCACGTCCTCCAGCTCGGTGGGCGCGATATTCTCACCGCCTCGAATGATGGTGTCGTCACTACGTCCCGCGATAAATAGGTAGCCCTCCTCGTCGAGGGTAGCGATGTCCTTGGTGCCGAACCAACCGTTCTCGTCGAGCACCGAGCCGATCCCGGTGTAGCGGCCGGATACCTGTTCGCCCCGCACGAACAACTCACCGCTGCCGCCCGGCCCCAGCACGGTGCCATCGTCGTCGCGAATCTGTAGCTCGATGCCCGGCACCGCCCGGCCGACCGACCCCAGCCGCCTGGCGACGGCGGCATCGCGCGCAACCTGCGCCGCGCGGTGGTCCTCGGGGGTCAGCACCGCGATCGTCGAGCTGGTCTCGGTCAGGCCGTAGGCGTTGACGAAGCCCACCTTCGGCAACAGGTCGAGCGCCCGGCGGATCAGCGGCAAACCGACCTTCGAACCGCCATAGGCCAGGTTGCGCAGCGCCGGCAGATCATGCTGGCCCTCCGCCAGCACGGCGACGATCCGGTCCAGCATGGTTGGCACCACCGTCGCCGTGGTGACCCGCTCCGCGTTGGCCAGCCGGACCCACTCGTGGGCGTCGAAGTTCGGCAGATAGACCATTTTGCGCCCGGCGTACAGATTCGACAGCGCGGCTCCGACCCCGGCGATGTGATAGGGCGGCACACAGATCAAGGCGGCGTCATCGGTGCCGGCCGACCCGAACTCGACGGTGCCGGTGACATAGCTGGTCAGGTTGTGGTGCGAGAGTTCGACGGCCTTGGGCTGCGCCGTGGTGCCCGAAGTGAACAGCACAATCGCTGCGGCATCCGGGTCGGGAAACCCGGTCACGGCTTCGGTGCTGCCCGCGGCGGCCAAGAACTCGGCGGAGGCCATCAGCCGGTCGGAGGCATCTCCGAGCATCTCCTGGTAGCGCTTGTCGACGACTACCAGCGGTTCGGGCAGCCGCCGGAGTAGGGCCTGCATCCCCTCGGCGGACAGCCGGTAATTGATTGGGGTGAGGGCCAACCCGGCGCGTGCCGCGGCGAAGATCAACAGCGGCAGCATCCCACCGCCCGTGCCGACGTAGGCGACGTGCCCTGCATTCGATCCCGCGATGACACCCGCGCCGCCGTCGGCGAGGTCGCTGAGCTGCTGAGTCGTCCACCGCAAGTCACCGGAGGCATCCGCACAGACGAGGGCCGTACGGTCGGGATTGCTCGACACAGCCATCTCGAGAAGCAACGAAATGCTCATCCTCGATCCCTCTGGATCCCGCCCCTTTACAAATCTAGGTCATAGTGTAACTCGGCCCGCGAGCCTCAACCTGACCCACCGTCCATGTCGGGCGTGCTTGGCATGATCGAAAGCATGTTCACCAGGGCGGCGCTGAACGTGTCTGCGGTGTAGCAGACGAGTGCGATCTGCTCAGCTGAGGATCTATCCTCGCGTGATACCTGGGGTGTCTATAACGAGGCGTGAAGAAGGCGATTCTTGGAGCGCCGCCGAGGATAAGCGGCATGCCCGATAACTAAACTAGGCGAATACCAAGAGGGTTTTGTCGTCGATCGAGACGCGCGCGTTCTCGTAGAGCGCCAGCCATACGAGCTTTTCGCGCCAGAACGGTGTCGACTCGTCTTCGCCTTCGGCATAGAGACGGGCGGCTTCCGTATCTGAGAGGACGCCGCCATCGAGCGCGATGCCGAGAGCCGGCGCAGTCTTGATGAGCTCGCGCATCAGCCCCTGTGACGAGCCGAGGATGCCGCCTGGCAGGCCGCGCTCCTCGGTATCAAAGAGGATGTCATCGAAATCGACAGGCACGTAGAAGCCTTCGGCGTCCGAATGACACAGTAGGTGCGAGTCCATCATCGCCGACGCGTTGTCAACGGCGGGATCCTCGGACGGTCTTTCGCCGTCGGCGAGGGGCGTTAGCGGCTCATCTTCATGCAAGAGCGCGAAAGCACGCCGGAGGTAGTGCAAGAAGGAATAGGGGAAATCGGATACGTGCCTGCGCTTGGTTGTGCCATAGGTGGAGGGTTCATGGTGTGCGGGAAGCTCCTTCGCGACGAGCATCTGGTTCACCAAGCCGAGGTCTCGCCGAAACCACTCCGCTAGTTCGGGGTCGGTTTCGAGCGTCTCGGCAAGATAGTGCGTGTAGAGGGAAAGGCCCATTTCGGGAGCATATTAGGACCACCGGCACGAGATCCGCGCCGGGTATCACTCGGCTGACCCCTGAGCTAAACGACCCACCCTAAGTTAGGGGGTTGCGGCACCACGATTTGCGACCCGAGTCCGACGGGTCCGATCCGTCGAATAGCGCGACTACTCCCTTTGGGTTGGCAGCGACCCTCCCGCTGTGATGCTTGAATGCAGCAACTCGCACCACGAAAACCCGATCTACAGACCTCGCGATTGCTCGTAGTGCAGTGGCTTCCGGGACGGGTCATGGGTGTTTGGCGGTCCAATTATGGCCCTCAGGATTCGATGCTCGGCCGTATCGCGGTTGCGGATTGGACCGGTTCCGCTTGGTATTCCGCGCGATTGGGGTTGTCGGTGACCATCGTTACCGTCGCTAGCAGGGCTTGTGGCGTTCGGCGAGGGGGAGGGTGGTATGCGGGTGCAGCGGGTGCTGGCCCCCGATGGTGGGCTGGAGTCGTGGACTGTTCTCGATGGCGGTTTCGTGGTAGTGGATCCGGTCGAGCGCTCACCGGGAACGGTGCGGTCGTATGCGTCCGCCATGATGCCCCGGCGCCGCCGCACCCGCACCCAAGACCGCGCCCACCGCATCGCCACCCAACGCCGCCACAACCACACCGCTCGCACGACCACCCGCACCGCCGCGCGAGCCCAGCACCAGACCTACCCCGGGCCCGCCCCACCCCACACCGACGACGAGTCGGGGCCCGTCGGGTTTGGTCAGGTCCCCGTCCAACGGGGCGGACGCTTCTCGGCGAACGCGATGGCGCCCTCCTTCGCGTCGTTGGAGGTGAACACCGGCAACAGGATCTTCATCTGCTCGGCAAACATGGTGTCGGCGCTCCAGCCGCGCGACTCGGTGATAATCCGCTTGGTGGCCGCGACCGCGAGCGGCCCGTTGGCGGTGATCTTCTCCGCCAACGCAATCGCCGCATCGAGTGCGGTTCCCGGCTCCGCCAAGACGTTGACGAGCCCCAACTCGTGCGCGCGTTCGGCCGGTAGGTTGTCACCCGTCAACGCCAGCTCCATCGCGATCGCATACGGGATGCGCTCCGGCAGCCGCAGCAATCCGCCACCACCGGCAACCAGACCCCGTTTGACTTCGGGAATCCCGAACGCCGAGTCCCTGGCCGCCACGATCAGGTCGGTAGCCAGAGCCAGCTCCGTACCGCCGGCCAACGCGTAGCCCTCCACCGCCGCGATGAGCGGCTTGGCCGGCGGACATTCGGTAAAGCCGAGGCCGCGGCCCTCGACGACGACGTTCTCGCCCCGGGCGAACGCCTTGAGATCCATACCCGCGCAGAACGAACCGCCCGCGCCGGTCAGAATCGCCACCGAAAGGCCGGCGTCGCCGTCCAGCCGATCCATCGCATCGGCCAAGCCGCGGCTGACCGCGGCGTTGACCGCGTTCTTGGCCTTCGGGCGGTTGATCGTGATGATCAGAATCCGATCCCGCTGTTCGACTCGGACCTCGGGTTCGCTGTTGGGCGCTGCTGCACTTGCCGCATTCATTGTCCCGCGATTCTCCTTCGTGTCATGCCTGCGCCATCGCGGTCTGGATGACCGTCAGGTCCTCGGAAAGCCCAGCAGCGCGGCGTATGTCGATGAAGTCGGCGATCATCCCCTCGGTCACTTCATGCGGGTCCTTGACCGTCGAACCATCGGTTAGCACCGAGATATTGAGCTGATCGACATAGCTCCACACGGTGATATTCAGACCGCTACCCGCGGTCAACGGCCCCACCGAATAGATTTCGGTGACCAGCGCGCCGCCCACCCGGCCGCGTTCGCGCGGACCGGGAACATTCGAGATATTCAAGTTGAGGACCTTGTTCTGTCCATCGCGGCTGGACAACCACCGAAAAAGGGCTTCCGCACCCGCCGGCGGAAAGTATGCCGCCCAGCGGCTGATCAACTCCGGTCCCAACAGCTGGTGGCTCTCCTTGGCGGAGACCGCGTTTTCGTGACAGCACCGCACCCTTTCCAGCGGGTCGTCCGAGTCGGTGGGCAGCGCCACCATCATTCCGGTGAAATGGTTCCCGGAGATCCGCTCCGGCGAGAAGTCGTAACTCACCGGAACCGAGGCCAGCAGCGGCTCGGCCCTGCCGTCATAGCGCAGCAGCAAAGTACGCAGCGCTCCGGCCGATATGGCCAGCACCATGTCGTTGATCGTCGCGCCCAGCTTCTTGCCCGTCTCCTTCACATCGACCAGCGCCAACGTGGCGGTGGCGAACCTGCGCTCCGGAGTGAGCCGGTGATTCATGAAGGTCGGCGGCGGAGTAAACGGCATGGTCAATTCCGGTGAGAGTTTGCGCGAGCTACGCCGCACCCGACCCAGACCCTGCGCGGTATAGCGGATCGTCGCGGGGATCCGTCCGATGTGACGTAGGTGGTCCGCGAACGCCGTGGACACCAGTTGCCGGTTGGTAGGCGCCGGATCGCGCACATATAGGCCACCCTCGGGTCCCGGCACCAGGTCCATCCCACGGGCCATCAGGTTTGCCGAGGCGACGCCGTCGGCGAGCGCGTGGTGAATCTTGGCCACCACCGCGATCCGGTGGTTGGCAAGTCCCTCAACGAGATACATCTCCCACAGCGGGTGGTCGCGGTCCAGCGGGGTGCTGGCGATCTGTCCGACCGCCTCGTCGAGTTCGCGCCGACCGCCCGGGGCACGCAACTGCCAGGGCCGGATGTGATAGTCGAGATCGACCTCGCAGTGCTCCCGCCACATCGGGTGGTGGAACTTGAACGGGACATCGATCAGCTGGTAGCCCAATGGCTCAAGCTTGTGCAGCCGGCTGGCGATCACCTCGCGGAAGGCATCGATACCGAATTCACCTCTGTCCGAATCCAACTCAATCACGGCGATCTTGAGCGTGTGCATGTGCACGTTCGGAGTCTCGCTGTATAGCAGTACCGCGTCCCAGCCGCTAAGCCGTTTCACCGCAGCCCCCTACTCATAGGGCGACCATACAATTGGCCGGCGTTTAGATGACCTCTTTCGCGAACTGTGTCCGGCTCCGGTGAACCTGGTTGAGGAACAGTGCGATCGCGTGCGCCGTCGGGCCGGTGCGAGCGCCGTCGAGCAGGTCGAAGCCGTGGCCCGCACCTGGCAGCTCCACGTAGCCAACCTGTGAGCGCGAGACCGCGCGTAACCGCTCGACGAAGCTCCGCGCCTGCTCAACTGGGATGACATTGTCACGACTGCCGTGGATCACCAGGAACGGCGGTGCATTCCTGTGGACCCGCGCGATCGGCGACGCGTCGCGGAACACTTCCGGGTGACGGTCAATCGTGCGCTTGACCACTACCCGCTCCAGAAAATCGACGAACCGGACACGTTCCGGAGTGGAGCGGTCCTCCCAGTCGTAGCGACCGTAGATCCCCACCACGGCGTCGACCGAGGTGTCGGAGCCCTCCGGCAGACCGGCCTGGTATTGGGGGTCATTGGCGGTGAGCCCGGCGAGCGCGGACAAGTGGCCGCCGGCCGAACAACCTGCCACCGCAATGAAGTTGCGGTCACCGCCGAACCTGTCGACGTTGGCCCGCGCCCAGGCGATAGCGGTCTTGACATCGAGGATGTGGCGTGGCCAACGATGGTGCGGCGCGACCCGGTAGTCAATCGATAGGCACACCCACCCCTGCGCGGCTAGGTGGGACAGCAGCGCATGCCCCTGAATGGTGCGGCTGCCGTGCACCCAGGCACCGCCCGGGACGAAGATCAACACCGGTGCGGGTTTGGTAGGCAAATCTTTGCGGCGCCATACGTCGAGGAGCTGGGCCGGGTCATCCCCATACAGGACGCGGCGGCGGTGGAGGTACCGGCGGTGACGCAGTGCTCCCCACACCGGCGGTGTGCGCTCGGGCGCCGGCCATTCGACAGCAAGGTCGTCGGGCGAAACGATGCCTCGCAACGCCGCGACGGAAACCTCCTGCGTGCTGGCACGATCCTGACGGCGATCCTCGTCAACGCCCAGCGGCAGCAAATCCCTTGCCGTCGCGGACACGAACGCGGGCGCCTGCCGCGCTCCCCAGACACCGAGGGCGGTAATGGCGCCGAGCGGCTCGAGGTGCTTGCCTACCACCGGTAACGAAGCGCCCGCAACGCTCAGGGCCAGCAAATAGTCAGCAGGGCGAGCACGAAGGAACCATCTGATGCAGGGTGCATTAGTTGGCCCGGTAATGCGTCGCTGCCTCATGGGGGGAGCCTACCCCTCGTCGGTGGCACCACCCCTGTGAACACCCTGTTCATCCCCGCCGCGCCTGCGCGCGACGACAAGGCGGATGGAGTAGGCGATCGCACTGATCCCGAACAGGACCGCGGTGAGCAGCAGCCACCTGCCCAGAAACGGGTCCTGGGTCTGTCCGGTCGCCTCCAGGTACTTCGGCGCACCCTGCTTGATGATGCCGGGGAGAAAAACCACCAGCGTCAAACCGGCCGCCAGCGCTGGAATCCGAATGTAGTTTCGCGCCGGTACTTCTGGGTGGCGGCGGGCCGCCGAGCCGTCGCGCCGGCCGACCCGCATGGTCAGGATCCGGTCGGCCAGCGCGTAGAGCGGGAACAGCACCAGGTCGTGGGCGACGACCGCGGCCACGAACCAGACGGCAATCGACTGCCACCAGGTGCCCTGGTTCCACAGCTCCGACGGCCTGACGGTGGCCAAGATGTAGCCCAGCAGGGCGAAACCGGACACCATCGCCAACAGGTGCATTGGACCCGACCCGTAGGAAGCCTTGAAAAGCGTTGGAATACTGGGCATTTCACCCCTTGTGGAATTCGATGGCCGCGACCCATTTGGTGTTGTGCACACCGGGCAGGGCCGGAACAATGACCCGGGCGGGATAGCCGTGGTCCAACGACAGGTCGGCCCCGTCGACCCGCAGCGCCAGCAGCGCATCGGGATCAGCGATCTGATTCGCCGCCAACTTTGCCTCGCCGAAGGCCCCGCCACGCTGCAGCGACGTGACATGAGCCGAGCTCGCCGCCGGCACACCCGCCAACAGGGCCAACTCGGCCAGCGGCACGCCACCCCAGGTGCGGACGGCCGACCACCCCTCGACGCAGGCGAGGGGCAACCGGGCGGTGTGTTGCGGCAAGCCGGCCAGCGCGGCACGGTCCAGCACCACCTCCGAAGGCCCGCCACGCAGCACCAACCGCCAGCCCGGGCCGGTGGCCGCCGGTCTGACCCCGGCGGCGGCGGCGGTCTTGTTGATCGGGAAGTCGCCCGGGCTGGCGACGCGACCCCGTGGCAGCAGCAGCGCGGCCCGGCGGGTGATACCGCCGAGGGTTTGCCCAACCGTCAGTACGCCGAT
Organism: Mycobacterium decipiens; assembly: GCF_963853665.1. Classification (NCBI taxonomy): domain Bacteria; kingdom Bacillati; phylum Actinomycetota; class Actinomycetes; order Mycobacteriales; family Mycobacteriaceae; genus Mycobacterium; species Mycobacterium decipiens. The sequence continues at coordinate 372,385 of NZ_OY970459.1, read as the reverse complement.
CAACAGCACACCGGCACCGACCAATCCCAGGGCACCGCGGCGGCTCAGCGTCGGCTCACCGGGGTGGGCCGCTACCAAGCCGTCCGGGTCACGCGGCTGCGGGCGAGTGTCGGCCACGTTGGTGCGCAACACCTCTCGCATCGGCACCGACCGCAACCCGGTGACCATCCGTGGGATCTTGACCGCAATATGCAGCAGAAAACCGGCGATAAAGACCCAGGCCCCGAAATAGTGGCCGGTGTAGAAGCTGAACCCGAAGATGTAGTCGTACTGGATGTTGAGCACACCGGTGACGATCTGGAACAGGATCCCGCCGACCAACATCAGCACCGACAGCCGTTCCAGCAACTGGGCGATCGAGCGTGCCGGCGGCCACACGAACAGCCGCGGGATTACCGACCATAGCTTGGCCAGCACCACGGGAATGAGTACCAGCCCCAGCCCCACATGCAGCCCCTGGGTCAACCGGTACAGCCAGGACGGACGGGTCGGCCAGGTGAAGCTGGGTAGCCGCAGCCAGCCGACGTCGCCGGGGATGGCCTGACCCAGCTGCGGCGCATAGGCGACGTAGGAAAGTAGCCCGGTGACGATGACGATCGGCAACGTCACCAACAGCACCAAACCGAAGACCGACGTCAGCCACGGACCACGCAGCGGGCTGCGAAACTGGGTCAGACGTTGCAAACCCGGCGGGCTATGGCGCTGGGCCCAGCGCCATAGCCCGGTGGGAAAGCCGAAGCCGTTCTCGGTTTCCGGGCCGTCTGCTGGATCACTCATCAGGCCACCACCCCATCCCTTGATGGACAAACCGAAGCTTGCCAAGAAACCCTGCCAAAAGAAACGTGCCGACGGGGCGAAACGGCGACCACGCATACTGGACCGATGTCCGGCAACGATGTCCACCCAGACCTGCGGCGCATCGCCGTAGTCACCCCCCGACAACTGGTCGGTCCTCGGACCCTGCCACTCGTGCGGGCCCTAACCGCGGTGATGGGGCGTCGAACATCCCGCACACCCGCCGATATCGAGGTGCTCACCCTGGAATCCGGGGTCGGCGTCCGGCTGTACCGGCCCGCGGGCGTCACCGAACCAACGCCCGCGCTGCTGTGGATTCACGGCGGCGGATACGTAATGGGCACCGCGCAAAGCGACGACCGGCTCTGCCGCCAGTTCAGTAGCAGACTGGGCATCACCGTCGCGTCGGTGGAATACCGGCTGGCGCCCGAACATCCGTATCCGGCGCCGCTTGAGGACTGCTACTCCGCCATGACGTGGCTGGCCGGCCTGCCCGCGGTGGACCGCGCGCGGGTGGCGATCGGCGGTGCCAGTGCCGGCGGCGGCCTCGCGGCGGCGCTGGCTCTGCTCGCTCGCGATCGCGGCGACGTCGCACCGGCATTTCAGCTGCTGGTGTACCCGATGCTCGACGACCGGAGTTCGATGGCCCCTGCTGCCAATCCGCACTACCGGCTGTGGAACGCGCGGTCCAATCGGTTCGGCTGGACGGCATATCTTGGCGATGCGGACCCAGGGGTGGCCGTTCCGGGTAGGCGCGACGACCTTGCCGGCCTGCCACCGGCCTGGATAGGCGTCGGTACAAACGACCTTTTCTACGACGAGGATCTGGCCTACGCGAAACGCCTCACCGGCGCTGGGGTGCCATGCCAGGTAGAAGTGGTGGAGGGTGCGTTCCACGGCTTTGATCTGGTGGCGCCGAACGTTGCACTTTCACAGCGGTTTTTCACCAGCCAGTGCGACAGTTTGCGAGCAGCGCTGGCCCCACCGGGCTGATCGCTCGGATCACACTGCCACATAGACGAGTTCGCCGCCGATGATCGTCGCGGCCACCATTGCCGAATCCAGCTCGGCCAGCGCCACCGCGGGCGCCACGGCCAGCACACACAGGTCACCCGGCTGTCCGGTTTCGATGGTCCGCTCCCGGCCCGGGTTGTCGGACCAGCCCAGGAACATGTTCAAAGCCGTTCGCGCCGGGATGCATTCGGCCGCGTTGAGGACGGCACCGCTCGGTGTGCTGCGGTGCACGGCGGCCCGCATCGCCGCCCACGGGTCGCCGTGACCGAAAGGCATATCGGTGGACAACGCAACGGGCACGTGTGCGTTCAGCAGCGACGCGACCCGCCAGAGCTGACCATGCTCGGCCGGGGGAACCTCGGCCAGGTATTGATCGCCGCGCTCGGCGACGAAATTGGGCTGTGTCACCACCGTGAGACCCCCGACCTTGCTAGCTCGGTCAGGTCGGCCACGTTGTCCTCAGGCACTACCGCGGCATGCTCGATGCGATCGAACCGATGGCCGCCCGCCGCCCGCAGGGCGGCGATGGTGACCACCAGTTGAGCCGCGGTCACGCAATGCACGGCGACCGGCCGGTCGGCGTTGTGCTGGTTGACAATCCAGGTCGTGAGCGAATCCAGGTCCAGTTGGTCGTCCTGCAGGATCTTCTTACCCGGTGACAGCAACCGCAGCCGCGGCCGAAACTCGCCGCGACGGTGCGCCACCAGCAGCGAGACCATGTCGTCGGCACCGAGGTCTGGAGTGGCGTCGGTGACTCCGGTGACACCGATCTCGATCAGCCCGCGGCTCAGCTCGGCCAGGTCGGGTTCGCGTCGCTGTAGCGCGTCGGACCAGCCACGATCCGCACTGCGCAGCAGCCCGTCGCCATGCTCGGCCAGGCCGACGCGGGCCAGCGCCGCGGAGTTGAGAATCCACAGCACGCCGCTGCGGTGCTGGACACGCACCGGAATGCTTCCGAGTAGCGCATCGAGAGCACTCCGGTCCAACCGCCCGGCAACGGACTCGTGATAGCCGACAGCGCGGATCCACCCGTCGGCGCCGGGCGTCGCGCTCGATAAGGATTGTGCCAGTTGTTCTTTGGTGCGAACCAGGGGCGGCCCTACGAATAGCGAATCCAACGCGGACGCTGCCGAATGCAGGTGTACGTGGTGGTCGTGCAAACCGGGTATCACGGTCCGACCGGCGGCGTCGAACACGCTTTCCCCGCTCGTGGCGGCCAGCGCGCCGCCCACCTCCTCGATCCGGTCACCCACCCGGATATCGGCCGTCGTCCCGTCCAGCAATGTGGCCCGCCGAATCAGCATGATAGGCAATGTCTTTCAGCGATCAGATGGCGGACGGCGGGGTTGTCGGCCCCAAGCTGTGCTGCTGCACTTGCGGCTGGCGGCGCCGATGGCGGTGCGGCCGGATACGCCGAGTCCGATGCCGTTACCGGCAGCGCCGCGTAGCTCGCCGCGACCGACGCCATGGACACGTCGATGAGTTCGCCACCGCCGCGGCGTAGCGATTCGGCCACCGCCAAACTCGCTTCGAGGCCGGCCAGCGGGTCGGCGATCGCGTCCGCACAGAACACCGGCCCATCGGGACCGCCGCCGACCAACCCGCCGGCCACGGCGGCATCGTCGCCGAACGCCGGCCGTCCGGCGTGTGCGCCATGCCCGGTGATCCGCAGCCAGATTCGCCCGGCCCGAGCCGGCACGTGGTCGGGTCCGAGTCGGCGCCGGGCCAACACGGCAGGTCGCGACCCTTCGATCACGATGTCGGCGACGGCCACTAGCTCACGCAACTCGCCGGCCTGATGGTCGAAATCGAGGCAGTAGGACAGCTTTTCACCGTTGATCCAGTCGAAGAAGGCCTGATCGCCGGCGCGGGTGCCGTCGGGGCGGCGCGGACTTTCCACCTTGACGACGGTGGCGCCCGCCCGGGCCAGCAGGTGCCCACATAGCGGGCCGGCCCACATCGACGACAGGTCGGCGACCAGCAGGCCGGCCGGACCGCGCACCGGGGCCCGCGGCCCGCTGCGGCGTATCCGCGGCGGTGCGGGTTTTGCCTCGCCGAGCGCGCCCGCGGGAATGTCGAGCAGCTGGGCCCGTTCGGTGATGGCGGACAACGGCCGCGTTCGCGTCCAACGTTGCAGCATCGGCCACGGGTCTTCGGGCACCGAATCGGCACACAGCAACGCGGGAACCGCCGCGACGTCGTCGGGGCGAGACAGCGTGATCGCGCACCAGCCATCCCGAGCCGCCAGCAACCGACTCGCCCCGCCGGCCGACACGCGCCCACCACGGGTCAATCCGAGCAGCCCGGCCCGCCCGGTCAGCAGTGTGGCCGCATCGGCGGCGATTTCCTCGGCGCGCCCCAACACGTTGGCGCGGGAGAAGTCGGGTGGGCCGTCGGGCAGCCCGGTCAGGTAGGCCAGCCCGCTGCTGCCCCACTTGGCCAACGCGCAGGTCACATCGCCGAGGGTAACCCCGCTGTGAAAGCGAGACAGAAAGCTCCTGCGCAGCGCTACGCTCGCGAAGCTAGAAGTGCAGCGCGCTGAACCGCCAATCGAGCACCTGCCGCTCGCCCGCCGAGTCGCTGACCGCGTAGACCAGCGACCGCAGCCCCAGCACGCCCCCTTTGGCGGACGTCTCCGCGGACTCGACGTGCAGTTCGCTGTGGAGGGTTTCACCCTCGTAAACCGGACCGGTGTGGTCGCAGGACTCCCAACCCAGCACCGTCACCAGGTTGGGCAACAGCCGGTTGGCCTGCGCGAGTGCCAGGCCGATGGTGTGCCCGCCGTAGACCAGGCGCCGTCCGCCACCGACCCGCGAATCATGATGAGTGGCAGCGATATTCAGAGAAAGTCGAGCCAGTTCTGGTGCACTGCTGACCAGGTCCCCGGTGCTGTGCATCACCGTACCGGCAATGCCGGCATCGAAGTGCGGTCCGGGCACCCGCCGCCGGAAGACCTCAGCATCCCAGTGCGCGGTCGGATCGGCGGCCGGCGCCGCCGCGTCGGCACCGATCGTGGACAGGTCATCACCGGGCGTAGCACCGGGATGCCACTGCGGGCTGGCGGGCAGCATCGCGCACCGGTAGAAGTCGAGCACCAATCGATCGGCGTGGTCGATCGTGGTCATCCGCAGCGCCGCCATTCCCGTTGGCGCACGGCCCGGTTTGGGCGAGTTAGCGCGCAGCCCCACCACTTCGGTACGGGTGTAGATGGTGTCGCCGATCACCGGGAACCGGTGAAAGGTAAGCCCGCGGTAGAACAGGTTGGCTTTGACCCGCTGGGTCACCAAGGTTGACTGGCCGATCGCCACATCGCACACCAAGCCCGGGTGCGCCAGCGGGCCGGGCATGCCGATCACCGCGGCGCACAGATCGGCGTCCAGCGCCAGTCGCAGCCGGTCACCCACGATCGACTGGTGGGCGGCCGCCAACCCCGACGACAGCGTCGCCGCCGGCGCCCAGTCGAACACCTGACCGATCGAGAGGTCGTCGAAATACGGCCCGCCCTCGCGTACCCCCGCGTATCCGCTAGTCACAAGGCCACATGCTGACAGGTCCGGGTGACATATCACAATGGCAGAGATGAATAGTGAGCTGGACAACGACGAAGCGATGCTGGTCGCCACGGTGCGGGCGTTCATCGACCGGGACGTGAAGCCAACCGTTCGCGAGCTTGAGCATGCCAATACCTACCCGGAGGCGTGGATCGAGCAGATGAAACACATCGGCATCTACGGCCTGGCGATCGGCGAGGAGTACGGCGGGTCGCCGGTGTCGATGCCGTGCTACGTGCAGGTCACCCAGGAGCTGGCACGCGGCTGGATGAGCCTGGCCGGCGCGATGGGCGGGCACACCGTCGTCGCCAAGCTGCTGACCCTGTTCGGCACCGAGGAGCAGAAGCGGTCCTATCTGCCGCCGATGGCCACGGGCGAGCTGCGGGCGACCATGGCCTTGACCGAGCCCGGCGGCGGCTCCGATCTGCAGAGCATGTCGACCACCGCACTGCCCGACCCCCAAGGCGGGTTGGTCATCAACGGTGCCAAGACCTGGATCAGCAACGCCCGCCGATCCGGGCTGATCGCGCTGCTGTGCAAGACCGACCCGATCGCCACACCGCGCCACAAAGGCATTTCGATCGTGCTGGTCGAACCCGGGCCGGGACTGACGGTGTCGCGGGACCTACCCAAGCTGGGCTACAAGGGCGTCGAATCCTGCGAGCTGTCGTTCGACAACTTCCGGGTGCCGGTGTCGGCGATCCTGGGCGGCGACCTGGGGCAAGGCTTTTCGCAAATGATGAAGGGACTTGAAACGGGCCGCATCCAAGTGGCCGCCCGGGCCCTGGGGGTGGCGACGGCGGCACTCGAGGACGCGCTGGCCTACGCCCAGCAGCGGGAAAGCTTTGGCCGGCCGATCTGGAAGCATCAGGCGGTCGGCAATTACCTGGCCGACATGGCGACCAAGCTCGCCGCGGCGCGTCAGCTCACCCGCTATGCCGCCGAACGTTACGACAGCGGTCAACGGTGCGACATGGAGGCCGGTATGGCCAAGCTGTTCGCCTCCGAGGTCGCGATGGAAATCGCCCTGAACGCGGTGCGGATCCACGGTGGCTACGGCTACTCCACCGAATACGACGTGGAACGGTATTTCCGCGACGCGCCCCTGATGATCGTCGGCGAGGGTACCAATGAGATCCAGCGCAACGTGATTGCCGAACAACTGGTCGCGCGGGGCGGGCTATAGCCGGTTGGTCCGCGGGCCTTCTCGAAGACCCGGACCCTGGCGAATCGCCCTGCCCGAGAACGCCATCCCGGATCGGCTCATGCACGGGCAACGCAGCCATCAACTCCGCAATCTTTCCGCCTACAGCTCGCCCTTTGCTGTATATTTACCTGACTTCTCACCAGCAAAGCGGCGCACCGGCAAACCCGTTCGTACCGGAGGGAACCCAAGGGAAGGCAGTTGCCATGAGTTATCCGCCAGGGCAGTACGGGGGTTCCCCAGAGTGGCAGGGCCAGCAACCGGGCTGGCAGGGCCAGCAACCGGGCGGGTATCCGGGCCAGCAGCCGGCCTATCCGGCCTATCCGGGCTATCAGCAGGAGCCGGACAACTACCTCGTCTGGGCAATTCTGGTCACCGTGCTGTGTTGCCTCCCATTCGGAATCGTGTCGATCGTGTACTCCACCAAGGTGTCCGGGCTATGGGCGCAGGGGCGGTTCGCCGAGGCGCAGGCCGCGTCCGGCAACGCCAAGAAGTGGGCCATTATCGGCGCGATCACCGGCGCAGTGGTCGCCGCGATCTTTATGGTGATCTACATCATTGTCATCGCGGTGGCCGTCCATGAAATGCCCTCGACGGTCACCACCACGTACTCCGGCTACTGAGCCGTTCTCACCGACAGACCGCGTCCACCAGACCCCAGTCCAGCGCGGTATCCGCGTCGATAGTTGCGCCGGAGAGCACGAGATATGCCGTGCGCCAGCGGCCGATCCGCCGGGTAACACTGACCGTACCGCCGGCGCCGGGAATCAGCCCCAGACTCAACTCCGGCAGTCCGAACACCGAATCCGCCCTTGCCTCAATCCATCCGCAAAACGCCGCCATCTCCAATCCGCCGCCCAACACTCGACCGTGCACCTCGGCGCGGCACGCCCGGCCGAGCCTGGCGGTGAGCGCGTCGAGCAGCAGTGCGGGACTGTGCCGGGTGCGAGCTAAATGCGCGCTCGCCGGGTCGGCGAAGGCACCGAATTCGGCGAGGTCTCCGCCACTGCAGAACGATGGACCGTTGCCGCTCAAGACGATCCCGACGACCGAGCCGTCCAGCCGCGCAACGGTCAGCGCCTCCAGCAGTGCGGCTCGGGTATCGGTGGAGAACGCATTGTGCCGCTGCGGCCGGTTGAACGTGATCCGCAGGGTGTCACCCTCGCGGTGCGTTCGCACCGGATCGGCGATGTCGGGCACCTGCGCCGGGCCACGCTCGTGTAGCCAGCGTGCGAACTCCGGTCCGGCCTGCAAGGTGGAATAGGCGAGCGACTCAGTCACCACGCCGGTCAACGTGGCGCCATCGGGGTCGACGGTGCGCAGCACGTCGTCACACACGGCACTGGCGTGCGGCCAGCGCTCGCAGCGCCGGGTCAGCTCCGCCAGCGTCTCGGGTATCGAGTCCACGGTGACCACTCTGCGGTCGCGACAGGCTTCCTCCGTCAGAGTGAAAGTTGAGTGTTCCAACCAGTATTCATCCGATATCGGACCATGAGCGACTATCGGGCCCGGCGGCGTCTCGGGGCCGGCGTCCGGCGCACTCGACAGGTCGACCACCCGGAGCATCGGTCACACCGAATACTTCTCGATCAGCTCGCCCTTGTAGAGCTTTCCGGTGTCGGTGCGCGGCAATTGCGCCTCGAACGCGATCGATCGTGGACACTTGAAGTGCGACAGGCGGTCTCGCAACCAGACGAGCAACTCGTCGGCGAACTGATCGGTGGCGTCGGCGGAGTGGACGGTTTGCACGGCCGCCATGACACATTGGCCCATCTCGCCGTCGGGAACGCCGAACACCGCCGCGTCGAGCACCTTGGGGTGGGTGACCAAGAGGTTCTCGGCCTCTTGCGGGTAGATGTTCACTCCACCGGAGATGATCATGTGGTGGCGCCGGTCGGTCAAGAACAGGTAGCCATCGTCGTCGACGTAGCCGATGTCACCGACCGACACCCAGCCGTGCTCGTTCCGCGACGCGGCGGTTTTCGCGGGGTCGTTGAGGTATTCGAAAGGGAAGCCGCCCTCGAAATAGACCTCGCCCGGCTGACCCGGCGGCAGTTCGTTGCCATCTTCGCCGAGGACGTGCACCGCGCCCAGCATGGGTTTACCCACCGAACCGGGATGCGCCAGCCAGTCCTGGGCGGTGATCAGCGTCGACCCGCTCGCTTCCGAGGACGCGTAGTACTCGTCGATGATCGGTCCCCACCAGTCCATCATCTGCTTCTTGATGTCCACCGGGCAGGGCGCGGCGGCGTGTATCACCCGCTTCAAGCTGGACAGGTCATACGAATTACGAACGTCTTCGGGAAGTTTCAACATCCGGACGAACATGGCCGGCACGAATTGAGCGTGGGTCACTCGATGGCGCTGGATGGCATCGAGTGCACCCTCTGGGTCGAACTTCTCCATCACCACGGTGGTGATGCCCGCGGCCTGCACACCCATCGACCACACCGACGGGGCGGTGTGATAGATCGGCGCTGGGCTCAGATACACCGAGTCGGCGTCCAGCCAAAAGTCAAGCAGCGCCGACAACATCGCCGGTGCCGCGTCCGGTGCGACGTGCGGCAGTTCGCGTTTGATTCCCTTGGGCCGGCCGGTGGTGCCCGACGAATACTGCAGCAGGTCGCCCTCGCGTTCGTCGTCGATCGGGGTGTCGGGCTGATCCGCGACACAATCCGGATAGCGGTCCCATCCCGGCAGGTCCCCCTCGGCAATCATCAGCAGCTTCGGTAGTCCCCCGGGAAGGTGTTCAGCCAGACCCGCACAGGTCTCGTGTAGCGCCGCCGATCCGATGATTGCCTTGGCGCTGCTGTTGTCGACGATGTAGGCGGCCTCGGCCGGCGTGAGGTGGGTGTTGATCGGGACGTAGTACAGACCGCTGCGGCGGGCGGCCCACATGACCACGTGGATGTGTTCGTTGTTTTCCATCAGGATCCCGACGGCATCGCCCTCGCGCAGACCGGCCCGCCGGAACCGATGCGCCAGCCGGTTGGCCCGGGCCTCCAGCTCATCGAAGCTGATCACCGTCCCGGACGGGTGCAGGATGACTGCCGGTTTGTTGGTGCCGTTGGAGCCGGTGTACTGGCGAATCTGCATGGGCCGACTGTAGGACCCAAACCTTGACGGGTGTCACGGGGGCACCGAACGGCTACTTTCCGGGCAGCAGCAGCGCACTGTCACCGAACTCATGCCCGAGATAACCGTGGCCGCCGGCCTCCCGGTACGCCGTGGCGACCAGCTGGCGGCCCGCGACCGCTTCCAGCAGCAACAGGTGCGAGGCGCCGGCATCGTGCCACCCGGTGATCAGGCCGTCGACCACCCGGCCCAAACGGGCGGGGCCGAGCATCAAATCCGTCCACCCGTCGGCTTGGCGTACCGCACCGTCGGCGTTCGCCGCCGACTCCAGCGCGCGGGTCACCGTGGTGCCGACGGCGATCACCCGTCCGCCACTCGCGCGGGTGAGGTTTACCAACCGCGCAGTGGCGGGTGGTACGTGGAACGGCTCGGCGGCCGGCGGCTCGTCCGGTTCTGCCGAGGAGACTCCCGCGTGCAGGGTGACCGGCGCGATTGCGATCCCGTCGGCCACCAGCGCGGTAACCAGTTCGGTACTGAATGGTCGCGCCGCGCTGGGCATTTCTGCACTGCCCGGACGCCGGGCGAATACCGTTTGGTAGTAGCGCAGCGGCCATGAGTGCGGCACGTACGAGTACCGGATCGGCCTGCCGTGCCGGGCCAGGTACCCCACCACGTCACCCTCGACGACCAGCCGCGCCGTCCACAACCGCCCGCCCGCGACCCCGGGTTTCGGATAGGACGACGCGACCACGACCGCGCCACCGCCGGGCATCTCCACGCGGTCGCCCACCCGAACATTGGGCAGGTACCCGGTCGCATTCTCGGCGGGTCGCAGTTCCACCACCCAGACCTTTGCGGCTCGTGCGCAGGAGAAGTGCACGGTGACCGGATACCCGGCGCGATGGCCGTCGACGGCGGCGGGCAGGGTGGCGGAGTTGTTCACCACCAACAGGTCGCCCGGTCGCAGATGATCACCAAGGTCGGCGAACCGGGCATGGTCGACACCGTCTGGCCGGGCGACAAGCAGTCTGACCTGGTCCCGGGCGACCCCGCGCGCTTCCGGCGGTTCGGTGGCGTGGGATGTCGCCGCCCGGTGGAGCAGCGGGCGCGGACGGTTCGCAAGAGTCATGGCAGCGCCGCGGACAGTAGGTCGGGTGCCCGGTACCGTCCGGCGCCCGGCCGGGTGTCGATCAGTCGCAGCAACGCCGGGACGACGGACTCCGGTTCGACACGGTCGGAAATATCCGTACCGGGAAACGCGGCTTGGTGCATCTCGGTGCGCATGTCGCCTGGGTCGAACGCGTAAACCGGAACCGCGGAAACCTCAGCGGCCAGGATGGCCGATAGCTGGTCGAGCGCTGCCTTCGCGGAACCGTATCCACCCCAGCCCGAGTAGGGCTCGACCGCCGCGTCGGAGGTGACGTTGATGATCATCCCCACGTTGTCGATCAACGCTGGCAGTGCGGCCTGGATCAGCGCCAACGGAGCGAACACGTTGGTCTGATAGACGCGCAGCAGTTCGCTTTCCGGGTAGTCGCAGAGGGCGGGTTGCGGACTGGGCCCTAGCCGGCTCGCGTTGTTCACCAGCAGGCGAAGCGGGCCGACATCGCCTGCGGCGGCAACCAGTGCGGCCCGATGCGAAGCGTCGGTGACGTCGCCGGCCAGGGTGATCAGCCGCGTTGAATTCAGTTCCCGGGCAGTGGCTTGCAGTTCCGACGCACGGCGTGCATCGCCGACGACGGCCCAGCCGCGCTCGAGCAAAGCGCCAGTCACCGCTCGACCGAAGCCGCGTGATGCTCCGGTGATGATCGCCACGGGACGGGTGTTCTCGAATCGGGTCATACCGAGCATACTGCTACTTAAAGTTAACTTTAAGTCAAGGCCTGCACACGAGCGAGGTAGCCAGCATGGACGCGGCGGAGCTTTTCACGGTCGGCGAATTGGCGAAGCGCAGCGGCTTCTCGACTTCTGCAATCCGGTTCTATGAGGGCCAGGGCCTCATCACCGCATCTCGGACTGGCGGCGGCCAGCGCAGATTCGAACGACAGATGCTGCGCCGGCTGGCCTTCATCCGAGCCGCCCGTAATGTCGGACTAAGCCTGGACGAGGTCGCGGCCGCGCTGGCAAGGCTGCCAGACGGCCGTACCCCGACGCGCACCGACTGGACCCGGTTGTCCAAGGACTGGCGCGCCCGCCTCGACGATCAGATCGCGGGGCTAATGGCGCTGCGTGACAGTTTGGATTCGTGCATCGGGTGCGGGTGTCTGTCGCTGAAGCGGTGCGCCATATCCAATCCCGGCGACTCGGCGGCGGTAGCCGGACCAGGCGCCGTCCATCTACCCAAATCGTTGCGACGACAGCCGGTTTCGGGGTAGAGATGCCCGGTGTGGCTAGCCCGCCTCATCCAAGCGATGCTTCAAAGCGTCGAACTCGTCCTTGATGCCGGTCGGCAGCTTCTCGCCGACGAACTCCAGCCACTCCTCAATCAACGGAAGTTCCTGACGCCATTCCTCGGTGCTGACCGCGAGCGCCGCGGCCACGTCGTCGCGCTCGGCGTCGAGACCGTCCAGGTCCAGGTCCTCGACGGCGGGAACGGTGCCGATCGGGGTGGTCCGGCCGCCGGCCTGCTGCTCGATGCGATCGACGATCCACTTCAGCACCCGGCTGTTCTCACCAAAACCGGGCCACAGGAAACGACCGTCCTCGCCACGGCGGAACCAGTTGACGAAAAATACCTTTGGCAGCTTGGACTCGTCGGCGTTCTTGCCCAGGTTGATCCAGTGCTGGAAGTAGTCACCGACGTTGTAACCGAGGAACGGCAACATCGCCATCGGGTCGCGCCGCACCGTGCCGACCTTGCCCTCAGCCGCGGCGGTCTGCTCGCTGCCCAGGGTGGCACCGATGAAGACCCCGTGCTGCCAGTCCCGCGCCTGGGTGATCAACGGAACCGTGCTCTTGCGACGGCCACCGAACAAAATGCCCGAAATCGGCACGCCCGCAGGGTCATCCCACTCGGGAGCCAGGATCGGGCATTGCGACATCGGCGTGCAGTACCGCGAGTTGGGGTGCGCCGCTTTGGTTTCCGTCTTGCCGGCGTACCAGTCGTTGCCTTTCCAGTCAGTGAGGTGCTGCGGCTCGCCTTCCAGGCCTTCCCACCACACGTCGCCGTCGTCGGTAAGTGCGACATTGGTGAAAACCGTGTTACCCGCGGCAATCGTGCGCATCGCGTTGGGGTTGGAGTTCCAGTTGGTGCCCGGCGCCACCCCGAAGAAACCGAATTCCGGGTTGACCGCGTACAGCCGGCCGTCCTCGCCGAACCGCATCCACGCGATGTCGTCACCGAGCGTTTCGGCGCGCCAACCTGCAATGGTGGGCGCCAACATCGCCAGGTTGGTCTTGCCGCACGCCGACGGGAATGCCGCCGCGAAGTAGTACGCCTTGTTCTCCGGCGAGATCAGCTTGAGGATCAGCATGTGCTCGGCCAGCCAGCCCTCGTCGTGGGCCATCGCAGACGCGATACGAAGTGAGTAACACTTCTTGCCCAGCAGCGCGTTGCCGCCGTAGCCGGAGCCGTAGCTCCAAATCTCCCGGGTCTCCGGGAAGTGGGTGATGTACTTGGTCTCGTTACACGGCCAAGCCACGTCGTTTTGGCCCGGCTGAAGCGGCGCTCCGACGGAGTGCAGCGCCTTGACGAAGAAGCCGTCGTCGCCGATCTTCTGCAACGCCGCCTTGCCCATGCGAGTCATGGTGCGCATCGAGACGACGACGTATTCGGAGTCGGTGATCTCCACCCCCAGCTTGGGTTGGTCGGCTCCGAGCGGACCCATGCAGAACGGCACCACGTACATGGTGCGACCACGCATGCAGCCGCGGTACAGGTCGGTCATGACGGAACGCATTTCGCCTGGGTCCATCCAGTTGTTGGTGGGGCCGGCGTCGATCTCCTTCTCCGAACAGATAAATGTCCTGGACTCCACCCGCGCGACATCGGACGGGTCCGACATTGCGAGGTAGGAGTTCTGGTGCTTCTCGGGGTTGAGCCGGATGAACGTGCCGGCCTCGACCAGCCGCGTGGACAGCCGCTGGAACTCTTCTTCGGAGCCGTCGGTGAAGACCACCCGGTCAGGTTGGGTGAGCTCGGCGACCTCCTCTACCCATGACAGCAGCCCCTGGTGATTTGTCGGCGCGGTGTCCAGACCGGGGATGGTCGCTGAGGTCATCGAATTCTCCTGCGTAGTTATCGGGTACTTGTGGCTACGTATCGGTCAAATATGCCCGCTTGGTGGGTACGCCCGTACAGCGTTCACACAAGTGGCGCTTGTTTATACAGGTTATCGCCTATCACTTGTCGCGGAAGGCTTAGGAGGGTATAAGCCTCCTCACAACAACGATTCAGAAGGTTCAGCACGGCCCTACTGCCCTGGTGTTCTCCCCGGGATCCCGTCAGAGTCGGGTATACCCGATTCACCCAGTTCTGCACGCACCGCGTCGAGTGCGGCCCGCACGGTCGGCATCTCCCGGTCACGCAGTGCCGCGGCCCGCGCCGCGGCGATGGCGTGCTCGCGCAATTCGGCGTCGATGACGCTGACCTGATCGGCCACCCGAGCGTTCTCGGCCTCGTCGCGTGCACTCATCGCGGTGCTCAGCAACGTCTCGGTAGCCAGCACCTGACTGGCGACCAGCTGTTCCAGCACCGACCGCAGCGACGCCGTGACCTCACCCGCCCAGCGATCCAGGACGGCGCGGTCGTGCAGCAGCGCGCGGGTCTTCACCACCCAGACGGTCACCGCCAGGCCGATCGCCACACACGCGACGATTCCGGCCGCGGTCAGTCCGGGCGCCAGACCGGCCACCAGCCTGCTCAGGGTCAGCGCGATACCCAGCCCGAACCCGGCGCCCAGGAGCAGGATCAGCCGGGTCTCCAGAGGCCGTGATCGCAGCGGCGGAGCCGAGATGTCGACGGTCGGGAGAACCGTCGGAAGATGCTCGGGGGCCGGTAACCGCACCGGCACACCCATCACCTGCGTGACGTTCGCCAGATCAGCGCCGGCGGCTTCGCTCACCTCGGCGACTACCTGCTGGACCCGGCCGCGGGTGGATGCCTCAAACCCGGCCATGCCGCGCCGGGACAAGCCCGCGACCTCCCCTTGCAGCTCGCTGCGTACCGACGAACACCGGTCGCGGGCGAAATGGGACAACTCGACCCGCGCCTGCTGTATCTGACCGCGCAGCGCGATGGTTTGTTCGGACTTCGATTGACGCCGCTGCCGCAGGGCCGCGCTGCGTTGCTCGCGCAAGGCGTCGACCCGTGCCCGCCGACCGGCGCTCTCGGCGTCGCGATCGAACCGCCGTGCGACCATCTGAAGCCGGGATTCCCACGCCCGCAACCTGTTTCGCTGCGGAATATCCGGATCCGCAAGTCGTCCCCGGATGGTTGCGACCAGGTCGTCCAGCTGCGCCTCGCCCAGCTCGGGTGCGGCGGCCACCCCAACCCAGGGCACCGTGCCGTAGCGCGGCGCATGCGCGGCCAGCCTGTCGCGGTTACCGCTCAGCACGTCGCGCCAGCCGCGGTGTGCGTCGATCTTGGATAACACCGCGACCACCGCATCGGTGTGCTCGGCCGCGGCGTCGAGCAACGCGCAGTCGGATTCGGTCAGTCCGGCAGCCGCGGAAACCACGAACACCACCGCCATGGGCGCATCACCGGGTCCCAGGTCTGCCGACTCGGCGAACGTGTGTTGCGGCAGCCGAGGCGCCAGCGCCGCAAGCACACTGCTCACCCCGGCCAACCACGGACCGGTCACCAGGACCACCTCGCGGCGGCTGATTGCCGGCGCCCCCAGCCTGGGCCCGATCGCTGCCACCAGCGCATCCACCCGGGCGGCCGGGTCATCGCCGGCGGCGGTCACCGTGCCTCCGGGTATCCATGCATCGGCGCCCCGCCGGCCCGCGACCACAGCCGAAGCGATCCTCGGGTGATATCCGCTGCGCACGCGCGGTGTACGTCGCTCCCGGGTCCGAGCCCGCCCAGGTTGTTCGCCAAGCCATGACGGTGCCACCGCACCGCCCGGGGCAGGTGGGCGGCCGGATCGTCCAACGGGCCGACGTCGCGCCCGGCAGCCGCGGCCATGTCGATCGCGGCCGCCATCCGGGCGAGCACTGTGTCGTCGCGGCACAAGAACTCACCGATCTGCCCGCTGATCTCCTGCGCGCAGACGGCCAGCACCTCCAGCTCCGCTACCGCCTCGAGCAGCCGCCGGTAGCGCGCCTCGGCGCCGGCGGCAGTGACCCTGGCAACGACGGTGTCGACGCCGCTGACCCGGCGTAGCAGGGCCCGGACCTGCGCAGGGGTTCGCGTGGGCCGGCCTTGCCGGAACGCGGCGATGCCGAGTGCGATGCCGAACACGTCGAGAGTGTCCAGCAACCGCAGCCGTACCTCGGTAGGGACCGGCAGGTGTCCCCCCAGAAAGCCGGCAACGGATCCGTCGATGCAGTCAGCACCATCGGAGTGGGCGGCCAGCACCCGCAGCGCGGCCCACAACGTGTCGTCCAGGTCGTCGAGCGCCGCGACGGCGAGCAACCCGATCATGGGCTCCATGGGTACCCCGACACGCTTGGAAAACTGCCCGCAACGGGTCTGCGCCGTTGCGATCGGACCCCGACCCGAGAGCGGGCCGGCCAGATCGGCCTTGTTCAGCACCGCCACCACCGGGCGCCGCGCGGCGGCGATGGCTGCGCAGTCCTCGGGTTTGACCACCTCGACGGTGACATACACGACCACGTCGGGGTCGGCGGCGCATGCCGGCGGTGGCAACGCGATGCCCGACCAGCTCCCGGTGCCCTGCAGAGCGCGCGCCACCGTGCTGCGACCCACCCCGCCACGCCCACCGACCGCCACGCGCAGCGGTTCGGCAGCCCGCTCGGCGATCGCCGCCACCCGCTGGTCAGCGGAGCGGGCAGCGAATCGCGCCAGCTCGTCAACGAAAATCTGGTGTCCCTGTCCCCTCATCTCCCGCCCGATCGGTCCCGCCCATCCCAGCTCGGTCCGATCTGAATGGTGGCAGCTGCGTCGCCGAGACGCGAGCCAGGCGTATCCGTTACCAGCCGAAGGCAACTGTTGGGTATCAATCTGGACCAGGGGCGGCTACGCCGGGCGCTGATGGTCCACCATGGACCAATGCATGCGCAACCCGGGGTGGGGCTGCGTCCCGACACGCCGGTGGGCCCGGGCCAAGAACTCGACCAAGGGCGCGAGGCCGGCGCCAAAGGCCATCTGCCCAGCACGACCGTCCGATCGCGGCGCTCGGCTCTCTCCAAAGCCCAACGCCAGACCTGGGAGCGCCGCTGGCCCGAGCTTGGCATACAGGCGCCAGCCGAATCGCCGCGCGGGAAGCCGCTGGATACCCGCGCCTGGTTTGGTCGCGACGCGCCGGTGGTGCTTGAGATCGGCTCCGGTAGCGGCTCGTCGACGTTGGCGATGGCGCTGTCCGAGCCCCATATCGACGTGATCGCCGTGGAGGTCTATCGCCGGGGGTTGGCGCAGCTGCTCTGCGCCATCGACAAGGTGGACTCCGACCGGATCAATATCCGGCTGATCCGCGGCAATGCCGTCGACGTGCTGGAAAGCCTGATCGCCCCCGACTCGTTGTGCGGGGTGCGAGTCTTCTTTCCCGATCCGTGGCCGAAGACACGCCACCACAAGCGGCGGTTCCTGCAGCCGGCCACCGTCGCCCTGATCGCAGACCGGCTAGTTCTCGGCGGTGTCCTGCACGCCGCCACCGATCATCCCGGCTACGCCGAGCACATCGCCGCTGTCGGTGACGCCGAACCCCGGCTGATTCGCGTCGATCCCCAGACCGAACAGCTGCCGATTTCGGTCGTCCGTCCCACCACCAAGTACGAGACGAAAGCCCAGCATGCGGGCAGCGTCGTCACCGATCTGTTCTGGAAAAAGCGCCAGTGACCACACAAACGTCGCAACCCTTCGCCCGGCCATCGGTTCTGGCCGAGGACGTATCGCAGGATGGCCTGACCGGCCTCGCTGGGCCGGCGGCACGGGTGCTGCTGGTGTGGGACGCCCCCAACCTCGACATGGGTTTGGGCGCCATCCTGGGCCGGCGGCCGACGGCACTGGAACGCCCGCGATTCGACGCGCTGGGCCGTTGGCTGCTCGCCCGAACCGCAGAGATCGCGGCCGGGGTTCCAGGCGTCTCGATCGAACCCGAGGCCACCGTCTTCACCAACATCGCGCCCGGCGGTGCCGAAGTGGTCCGGCCGTGGGTGGACGCGTTGCGCAATGTCGGATTTGCGGTCTTCGCCAAACCGAAAATAGACGAGGACAGTGACGTCGACCGCGACATGCTGGCGCACATCGACCAGCGCTACCGCGAAGGGCTCGCGGCGCTGGTGGTGGCTTCGGCCGACGGTCAGGCGTTCCGCCAGCCGTTGGAGGAGGTGGCCCGCAGCGGAACCGCAGTTCAAGTGCTCGGATTTCGTGAACACGCCAGTTGGGCGCTAGCGTCGGATACCTTGGAGTTCGTCGACCTGGAGGACATCGCTGGGGTTTTCCGGGAACCGCTACCGCGAATCGGCCTTGATTCGCTACCCGAGCAGGGAGCTTGGCTGCAGCCGTTCCGGCCGCTGTCCTCGCTGTTGACCTCGCGCGTGTGACAACCGACGTATGGCGAAAACCGAAAATCAAATGCGCGGGTCGCTAACGATCCAGTAAGGAGCTTACGTGTTCGCCTGGTGGGGTCGAACTGTGTACCGCTACCGGTTCATCGTAATCGGGGTCATGGTGGCTCTGTGCCTCGGCGGCGGCGTTTTCGGGCTGAGTCTGGGCTCCCACGTCACGCAGAGCGGCTTCTACGACGACGGCAGTGAGTCGGTGAAGGCCTCGGCGCTGGGCGACAAGGTCTACGGCCGGGACCGAAGCGGTCACATCGTCGCGATCTTCCATGCCCCGGAGGGCAAGACCGTCAACGACCCGGCGTGGTCGAAGAAGATCGTCGACGAACTCAACCAGTTCCAGCAGGATCACTCCAAAGAGGTGCTCGGCTGGGCCGGCTTTCTGCGCGCCCCCGACACGACAAGCAGCGTCGTGCAAGGCATGGCGACCGCTGACAAGAAGTACACCTTTGTTTCCATCCCGCTCAAGGGCGACGACGACGACACCATCCTCAACAACTACAAGGCCATCGCGCCGGATCTGCAAAAGCTCGACGGCGGCACGGTGCAACTCGCCGGGCTGCAACCGGTGGCCGAGGCGTTGACCGGCACCATCGCCACCGACCAGCGACGCATGGAGGTGCTGGCGCTGCCGATGGTGGCCGTGGTGCTGTTCCTGGTGTTCGGTGGCGTGATCGCGGCCTGCTTGCCGGTGATGGTGGGCGGCCTGAGCATCGCGGGCTCGCTGGGCATCCTGCGGTTGGTCGCGGTGTTCGGGCCGGTGCACTTCTTCGCCCAACCCGTCGTCTCGCTGATCGGTCTGGGTATCGCGGTGGACTACGGACTTTTCGTGGTGAGCCGGTTCCGCGAAGAGATCGCCGAAGGCTACGACACCGAGACCGCGGTGCGGCGCACCGTGATGACGGCGGGGCGCACGGTGGCCTTCTCGGCGGTGCTGATCATGGCCTCCGGGGCGAGTCTACTGATGTTGCCGCAGGGCTTCGTGAAGTCGCTCACCTACGCCCTGCTCGCCGCGGTCGGCTTGGCCGCCCTGTTGTCGATCACCCTGCTTCCCGCCTGCCTCGCCATTCTCGGCCGCCATGTCGATGCGCTGGGTGTCCGGACTCTGTTCCGGGTGCCCTTCCTGCGGAACTGGACGGTGTCGCGGGCCTACCTGAACTGGCTGGCGGACCGGTTGCAGAAGACCAAGACCCGCGAAGAGGTCGAGGCCGGCTTCTGGGGCAAGCTCACCAACTGGGTTATGAAGCGGCCGCTGGTGTTCGCAATCCCGATCGTCGTCGGCATGATCCTCCTGGTCATACCGTTGTTCAACCTGTCGCTCGGCGGCATGAGCGAGAAGTATCTACCGCCGAACAACTCCGTGCGGCTGTCGCAGGAGCATTTCGACCAACTCTTCCCCGGGTATCGCACCAATCCGCTGACGCTGGTGATCCAGACCACCAACCACCAACCGGTCACCGACCAACAGATTGCCGACATCCGCAGCAAGGCGATGGCGATCAGTGGGTTTATCGAGCCGGACAACAACCCCGCCGATATGTGGCAGGAGCGCGCCTACGCGGTAGGCGCGTCCAAAGATTCATCCGTCCGCGTCCTACAGAACGGGTTGATCAATCCGGGTGACGCGTCGAAGAAGCTCGCGGAGCTACGCGCGATCACCCCACCCAAGGGCATCGAGGTCTGGGTCGGCGGCACTCCCGCCCTGGAACAGGATTCGATCCACAGCCTCTTCGACAACATGCCGGCGATGCTGGTCATCCTGCTCACCACCACCACGCTGTTGATGTTCTTGGCCTTCGGTTCGGTGGTGCTGCCGATCAAGGCGGCGGTGATGAGCGCACTGACGCTCGGATCGACCATGGGCATCCTGACGTGGATATTCGTCGACGGACACGGCTCTGGGTTGCTGAATTTCACGGCGACCCCGCTGACCGCACCGGTCATCGCGCTGGTGGTCGCGGTCGGCTATGGCCTGGCCACCGACTACGAAGTGTTCCTGGTCTCGCGAATGGTCGAGGCGCGCGAAAACGGCATGTCCACCCAGGAAGCCATCCGGATCGGCACGGCAACCACCGGCCGCCTGATCACCGCGGCCGCCTTGGTCCTTGCCGTGGTCGCCGGTTCGTTTGTGTTCTCCGACCTGGTAATGATGAAGTACCTGGCGTTCGGTCTGATGGCTGCCCTGCTGCTGGACGCGACCGTGGTCCGGATGTTCCTGGTGCCGTCGGTGATGAAATTGCTCGGCGACGACTGCTGGTGGGCGCCGCGCTGGATGCGGCGCCTACAGACCCGCATCGGGCTGGGCGAGATTCGCCTGCCCGACGAGCGCAAGCGGCCGGTCGGCGACGGGCGTTCGGCACGGCCTCAGGTCACCGCCGGGTTGGTTGCGGCGACCCCGCGCCCACCGCAGGATCCCACCCACCCGGGTGTGGCGGACTCGCCGCGGCCGGCCCGTTCGGGTCCGGCCGGCCGGCTGGAGCCAAAGCCTGCTCAGGAAGCGCCCGCCGCGCCCTCCGGGGCGAGCACTACCCGGATGCAGACCAGGCCGTCGCCGGAGCCGCCGACGACCCGCCTCTCGGCGCCTGCCGGCGCAGCCGCGCAGGGCCGCGGCCCCAGCCCCGCGCCCTCGTCCGCTCCAACCCGGCCTCCGTCACCGATACCGTCGGCACCGCCGCCGGCACCCACCCCGCCGCCGGCCCCGTCCGCCGGTCAGACCCGGGCCATGCCGCTTCCAGCGAACCGCTCGCCGGAGCCCACGGGCGATCCGGCCGAACCCACCGCGGCACTGCCGGTCATGCGGTCGGACGACAACGACTCCGAGGCGGCCACCGAGCAGCTGAATGCCCGCGGCAAGAGCGACAACGGCGCCGACCAGACGCGTCAGCGCCGCCGCGGGGGTGGCGGCCTGTCCGCCCAGGATCTGCTCCGCCGCGAGGGCCGCTTCTAGGGCTCCGCTAGACCTTCGCCGAGCCGTCGGTGCCGTCGGTGTCGTCGGCTGGGCCGTCTTCGAGGCGGTCCGGTCTGGCGGGCATGACGGCTCCGGCATCCTCTGCCGGGTCGGCCCGCTGATCCGCTTCGGCGGACGGATCCCGGGCCAGCAGCACCTGCACCGCGTTGTTGCAGAAGGCGACGGCCGGCACAGCCAGCAGGGCGCCGATGATCCCAGCCAGCACACCGCCGGTGGAAATGGCCAGCACCACCGCCAGTGGGTGAATGGACACCGCCCGACCCATCACCAGCGGCTGCAGCAAATGCGCCTCGAGTTGATTCACCGCGACTAGCAAACCGACGGTGATCAGCGCGTAGACGAACCCCTTGGCGAGCAGGGCCACCACCACGGCCAGAAAGCCGGCGACCAGGGCACCGATCAACGGGATGAAGGCACCGAAAAACACCAGCGAGGCCAGCGGTAGCGCCAGCGGCACACCCATGATCGCCAGGCCGGCGCCGACCCCGGCCGCATCGGTCAATGCCACCAGGAAGGTGGCCCGCACGTACCCGATCAGCGACCCGTAGCCGGCGCGCCCCGCGTTGAGCACCCGGTCGCGGACGCTGGCCGGGAAGATCATCGCGACGTACTGCCAGATGTTCCGGCCGCCGTACAGAAAAAAGATGAGCGTGAACAGCACCAACACCGCGGCGGTAACCAGCTCGGTGATGGTGGCGGCGGTCGACAATGCGCCACTGGTCAGCTTCGCCTGGTTGTTGCGCAGCGCCTCGATCGCGGCGTTGCCCGCGTTGTCGATCTGTTCGCCGCGCAGATGCGCCGGACCTTCGATCAGCCACCTGCGCGCCGAGTCGATGCTGCGCTCGACCTCCTTGGCCAGATGAGGCAAGCCCGCGATGAATTGGCTTACCACGAACGTCAGGATGCCGCCGAGAATCGCGAAACCGCTCAACAAGACCAGCGTCACCGCGACAGCGCGCGGCATTCCCCGGGAGTCCAGCCAATCTACCGGCGGCACCAACAACGCGCTCAACATCAACGCCAGAAACACCGGAACGACGATGACCTCAAACTTGTTGATGATCCACAGCAGCGCGACCACCGCGGCCAGGATGACCAACAAGCGCCACGCCCAGGCCGCCGTCTTGCGGACCAGCGGTGCGACCGAGGCGTCGTCCAGGCTCGCTGCCATCCGGCAAGCGTAGCCGGGAGTGCCGGCGTGTCACGGTCGCGACGCAGTCGCATCGAGCCGTCCCCGTTGCTTCCTGGTTGCTTCCTGGCCGCCACGATCTGGTCACGACACCAGAACGACCCCAGCACAGTCGGCCACATGCGGCGATTGCATCGCCACCTGCACGGTTACGCTATGGCACGTGTCGTATGACGCCGCCGCCCGCAGCCTACGCCAGCGCGTGGGTGCACTCCCCCGCCCGCGGGTGGGCGCAGCTGCCGCCGGGGGCGTGCCCCCACCCGCTCGCGGGACAGACGCTGCGCGCGGCAAGTACTGGTGGTTGCGGTGGCTGGTGCTGGGCATCGTCGCGATCGTGCTTGCGATCGAGGTGGCGTTGGGCTGGGACCAGCTCGCCAAGGCCTGGATGAGCTTGTATCAGGCCAAGTGGTGGTGGTTGCTCGCTGCGGTGCTGGCGGCGGGAGCGTCGATGCACAGCTTCGCCCAGATCCAGCGAACCCTGCTGAAGTCCGCCGGGGTGCACGTCAAGCAGTGGCGGTCGGAGGCCGCCTTCTATGCCGCCAACTCGCTGAGTACCACGCTGCCGGGCGGGCCGGTGTTGTCGGCCACGTTCTTGCTCCGTCAGCAACGCATCTGGGGCGCCTCGACGGTGGTGGCGTCGTGGCAGCTGGTCATGTCGGGTGTGCTGCAGGCGGTGGGTCTGGCGCTGCTCGGGTTGGGCGGCGCATTCTTCCTGGGCGCCAAGAACAACCCGTTCTCATTGCTGTTCACCCTGGGCGGCTTCGTCGCGTTGCTGCTGCTGGCCCAGGCGGTGGCGTCGCGGCCGGAGCTGATCGAGGGGATCGGCAGCAGGGTCTTGTCGTGGGTCAATTCGGTTCGCGGCAGGCCCGCCGATACCGGCTTGGCGAAGTGGCGCCAGATACTCATGCAGCTGGAGTCGGTCAGCCTGGGCCGGCGCGATCTTGGCGTGGCGTTCGGCTGGTCGTTGTTCAACTGGATCGCCGACGTCGCCTGCCTCGGTTTCGCCGCTTACGCCGCCGGCGACCACGCCTCGGTGGGCGGGTTGACGGTCGCCTACGCCGCTGCCCGCGCGGTCGGCACCATACCGCTGATGCCGGGCGGCCTGTTGGTTGTGGAGGCGGTGCTGGTACCCGGCCTGGTATCCAGCGGCATGACCCTGCCGAGTGCCATCTCGGCGATGTTGATCTACCGGCTGATCAGCTGGCTGCTCATCGCCGCAATCGGCTGGGTGGTGTTCTTCTTCATGTTCCGCACCGAGCGCGCCGCCGATTCAGACGACAACGACGACCCGCCAACCGATCCAAATCTGCCGGTTCTACCAGCGCAGGGTGGACCCTACGCCGACCCGACCGAAGCCGACCCCATCGATGCCGCCGCGCCAGGCCCGGCGCCACGCCCCGATCTGGAACCGGAACGCGACGACAGACCGGGCCGGTAGCTCTGAGTTACCCGACGTGGCTCACCCGCGCCGGACCCGGAAGCCCTCCGGTACCTACCGGCGGGATGCCCGCCGGCGGGATGCCGGCCGGCGGATTCGGGAGTCCACCCGCGCCCTGCGCCGCCTGCATCAGCCCGATCGCCTGCGGAACGCTGATCGGCAGCGTGCACTGCGTCGAAAGGTTGGTCAGCGGCTGCGAAAGCGATTGCAGATCACCTGCGACCTTCGGGTTCGCCTCCAAATATGCCTTCAGCGACACGAATGACTGAGTGCCCCCCGGCTGCTGCAAGACCGCCGTAATCGCGTGGTTGGTCTCTGGGTGTGAGTCCAGGTAGTCGCCCGTCGACTTGGCCACCGAGCCGACCGTCCTGGCCACTTCACTGGCCGCACACGGGTCCGACGCGCCGGTCGCTGCGGGCTCGGCCAGCAGCGCAACGGCAGCCCCCGGTACGGCGACGGCGATCAATGCGGCGAAAAGCCTACGGCGTGTCGTCGCGGTGAGTGTCTTCATGGATGACTCCTTACGATCGGCGAACGCCTGCCTGGCAACCGGTTGTGCTCAGACCGAGCGGCCGCATGTGCTCGCGGAGTCCCCCCGGCGGCCATCCGTCATCCTGCCATCTCCGCCCTCGGCGCCGCCAACTAAAGTGACCGAGATCCCGCGCCGCCGAGGCATTCACAGGGTCTTCGTAGCGCCTTGGCAGAATCGGCATTGGGCTCGATAAGCCGCAGCTCAGCATGCAATAACTCGACCTAGCTGCGCGCACGCTGCGGTAGGCTCGCGGGCACGCACTGCGCGAGAACACGGGGAGTCCGAAATCCAGCAGTTCATGATGCGCCTGAGCCGCAACCTGCGCAGGTTCCGCTGGCTGGTATTCACGGGTTGGTTGCTGGCGTTGGTGCCGGCAATCTACCTGGCGACGACGCAATCGGGGAATCTCACCGGCGGCGGTTTCGAAGTGCCCGGATCACAATCATTGCTGGTCCACGATGAACTCGTCGCGCACTACCCCGACCAGGGAGCCCCCGCACTGGCACTGGTGGCGGCGCCCCGCCCGGATGCCACGTACCAGGACATCGACGAAGCCGTCGCGTTTCTGCGCGGAATTGCCAGCGAGCTGCCCGGCGTGACCGAGGCGCCCAACCCCACCCAACGGCCGCCACAACCCGACCGGCCGTATGTGGTGTCGCTGCGGCTGGACGCCCGCAACCCGGGCACCAGCGACGTCGCCAAGAAGCTGCGCGACCGACTAGGCGTCAAAGGCGATCGGTCCGGACAAACGGCCAACGGCAAGGTGCGGCTCTATGTCATCGGGCAGGGCGCACTCAGTGCCGCCGCGGCGGCCAACACCAAACACGACATCGCCAACGCCGAACGCTGGAATCTGCCGATCATCCTGATCGTCCTGCTCGCGGTGTTCGGTTCACTGGCCGCCGCGGCGATCCCGCTGACGCTCGCCATCTGCACCCTCATCATCACCATGGGCCTGGTTTACGTCTTGTCGATGCACACCACCATGTCGGTGTTCGTGACCTCGACGGTGTCCATGTTCGGCATCGCGCTCGCCGTCGACTACTCGCTGTTCATCCTGATGCGCTTCCGCGAGGAACTGCGTTCCGGCCGTCAGCCGCGAGACGCCGTCGATGCCGCGATGGCCACCTCGGGGCTGGCGGTGGTGCTGTCCGGGCTGACGGTCATCGCGTCGCTGACCGGGATCTACTTGATCAACACCCCGGCACTCAGGTCGATGGCCACCGGGGCGATTCTCGCGGTCGCCGTCGCGATGCTGACGTCGGCCACGTTGACACCGGCGGTGTTGGCAACATTCGCCAGGGCGGCGGCCAAGCGCTCGGCGCTGCTGCATTGGTCGCGGCGGCCGGAGAGCACCCAATCTCGGTTCTGGACCCGATGGGTCGGGTGGGTGATGCGCCGACCGTGGATCACCGCGCTCGCCGCGTCGAGCGTCCTACTTGCCATGGCGGCACCGGCACTATCGATGGTGCTGGGAAACAGCTTGCTACGCCAGTTCGACTCGTCGCACGAGATCCGGACCGGGGTGGCGGCCGCGGGCCAAGCCTTGGGGCCCGGCGCGCTGGGTCCGGTTCAGGTGCTGGTCAGGTTTGGCGGTGGCGACGCGTCCGGACCCGAGCACAGCGAGACGATCGCCGCGATCCGGCAACAGATGGCCCAGGCGCCCAATATCGTTTCGGTGACCCCGCCCCGATTCGCCAACGACAACGGCAGCGCTCTGCTCAGTGCGGTGCTATCGGTCGATCCCGAGGACATGGGCGCCCGCAACACCGTCACCTGGATGCGGGCCCAGCTACCCAGGGTTGCCGGTGCCGCACAGGTGGACGTCGGCGGCCCGACCGCGCTGATCAAGGACTTCGACGACCGGGTGTCCGCGACCCAGCCTCTGGTACTGGTCTTCGTGGCACTGATCGCGTTTCTGATGCTGTTGATTTCGATCCGCTCGGTGTTCCTCGCGCTCAAGGGCGTCCTGATGACGCTGCTGTCGGTGGCCGCCGCCTACGGCAGCCTGGTGATGGTCTTCCAGTGGGGCTGGGCGGAAGGTCTGGGTTTCCCACCGCTGCAGTCAATCGACAGCACCGTTCCCCCGCTGGTCCTGGCGATGACGTTCGGGTTGTCGATGGACTACGAAATCTTCCTGCTCACCCGAATCCGGGAGCGCTTCCTACAGACGGGCCAGACCCGCGACGCGGTCGCGTACGGCGTCAGCACCAGCGCGCGCACGATCACCAGCGCTGCTCTGATCATGATCGCGGTGTTCTGCGGATTCGCCTTCGCCGGCATGCCGTTGGTGGCCGAGATCGGCGTGGCGTGCGCCGTCGCGATCGCCGTGGACGCCACCATCGTGCGGCTGGTCCTGGTGCCCGCGCTGATGGCGATGTTCCATCAGTGGAACTGGTGGCTGCCCCGATGGCTGGCCGGTATCCTGCCGTCGGTCGACTTCGACAGGCCGCTGCCCGAAGTCGACCTCGGTGACGTCGTGGTGATTCCCGACGACTTCGCCGCGGCGATCCCGCCCAACGCGGACATGCGGATGGTGCTCAAGTCGGCGGTCAAGCTCCAGCGGCTGGCGCCCGACGCCATTTGTGTCACCGATCCGCTCGCCTTCACCGGGTGCAATGGCACGAGACGCGGACAGGTGCAACACAGCGAGGAGCAGACCGGCACCGATACTCAGTCGGCTGCCCGTAGGGTCGTCGGCCTGGCCTACCGCAATCGCATCACCCGGGCGCGGTCGTGGGGCGAGCGTCCGGTGCACCCCGTCACCGTGTGGCGTACTCGGCTCGCGGTGGCCCTCGACGCGCTACAGACAACCGCTTCGGAGCGCGGGGGCTCGCCGACTCAACCAGGCGGACCCAGCTACGAGCGGCGTTGCCCGGTGGAGACGACCAACGTCCAATTGCCCACCGGCGACCGGTTGCGGATCCCAACCGGCGCGGAAACGCTGCGCTTCAAGGGCTATCTGATCATGTCCCGTAACAGCAGCCACGACTACGCCGACATTGCTGACATGGTCGAAACGATGGAGCCCGAAACCGCCGCCGTGGTGCTGGCCGGAATGGATAAGTATTACTGTTGTCAACCACCCGGCCGGCAATGGATGGCCACCCAGTTGGTTCGTCGCCTGGCAGATCCGCAACCGTCTGACCTCAATGATCAGTTGTCCGAGCCGGCTGCCCAGGCAGAATGGGAGGAGGTCAGGCGGCGCTGCTTGTCGGTGGCCGTAGCAATGCTCGAGGAGGCGAGGTGACGTTGGCAGCTGAGCGACGCCCCGCGCCGCCAGAACCACCCATCGTGGAGGGCAGCGGGTCGGACGTCGACCAGCGGGTGGAGTTCTGGTCTACCGCCGCGATCCGTTCCGCGCTGGACGGTGGCGATATCGCCATCTGGAAACGGATCGCTGCCGCGCTCAAGCGCGATCCCTACGGGCGGACCGCCCGCCAAGTCGAGGAAGTCCTCGAGGGCACACCGCCGCATGGCATCGCCAAGGCGCTGTCGGAGGTGCTGGACCGGGCTCGGGCTCACCTGGAGGCCAATGAGCGTGCCGAGGTGGCCCGGCATGTTGGGCTACTCTTGGACCGCTCCGGACTGGAGCAACCGGAATTCGCCTCCCGCATCGGCGTATCGGCCGAGGAGCTCGCTGAATACCTCGACGGCAGCCTCAGCCCGTCAGCCTCGCTGATGATCCGGATGCGGCGACTGTCGGACCGGTTCGTCAAGGTGAAGTCGGAACGCGCGGCCGACTCCTAGCGGGCGTTGATCGGCGTTACGTCGAGCACCCGCCAGTCACTGTCGCGCTTGGTCAGGGTCACCCGCAGCGAGGGCGCCGCTTTGCTGGGTGGCTCGCCGGGAACGCTCTGGGTAACCCGCACGATCACCGCGACGCTCGCCGCCGACGGCCCGAGGGCCTCCACGCCGGCCGCCAACGTAACGGCCTGCGCCGTGACATTGCGATGGGCCAGGTCGGCGCTGGACTTGGCGTATTGCTCCTTGAACGCATCCGCGTGTTCGGGCACCATCATCGCCGCGGCCCGGTCGACGGAAGCCGTCGGAGCGCTCGGGGAGAACGACGCCACTGCCTCTGCCATTCCGGTGGCAACCTGCACCACGGCTCGAGAATCCCGGTCGAAGTCGCGGTCCGGTGTCGTGTAGTGCGTGTACCCGGTCAGCACCGCAGCCGACAGGGCGGCAGCGCATAGAAAGACAACGGCCAACCGCAGGCCGGGTGCGTCATCGTCGGTACCCACGGTCACCGAATCACGGCGCAACAGCCAGAAGTTGATCACCATACCTTCGACGATCAGCAGCACCAACGCCGAACACGCCGATACCCACCACAGGGGCCAGACCAGCGTGACTCCGATAGCCAGCAGCGCGGCGATCGCGGCCAACGGTGCCGCGAGGTCGAAAGCCACAAGCCGCCAAGCATTTCTCATCGGATCGACTCCAGCCCCGAGATCATCAGCTTGCCGTCCACGTCGGAGACATTGAGCCGCAAGTTCCAGTGCACGGTCTGTGGCTTGGCGCCGACGTTCTCGCTGACCGAGGTCGCGACCAACATCACCGAGTCGGTACGGGTGGCGAACGGTGGCAATTTCGTTGGCACTACGGGCCGGTTGACACCGGGCTGGGCATCGGGGTCGCGGTGCACCGTGTCGATCGCAACCGCTTCGACCCGGCCGGTGCTGCGCGTCTGCAACTTCTCCACCACCTGCCGGTAGGGCTGCACGGCCGCGTCGAAATCGGTGTTGAGTTCGCCGACCGTCCGGTCGTGCAGCCGCTGCAGGCTGGCATCGAGGTTGCCGGCATTCATGTTGATCAGCACGTCCGTCCACTCCGCGGCGGCCTGCATGACCCGGGTCAGGTAGATACGTTCGCCGACGTCGTCGCGGTGTGCCGACCAGATCAGCGCGCCCAGCACGACCGCGGCAACCGACAGCACGCCAAGAATTGACGAGGCGATGCCGTAGCTGGAGAACATCGGACCGTCCGAGGGTTCCGCGGTGTCGGCCTCTGCAGCGTCGGGAGGCGAGTCGTCATCGGAATCTTGTCGGGCCGCTGTATCGGTCTGCTCCCCGTCAGGCATGGCCCGATCGTCGCACCCGCAAACAGGTGGAAGGATGGCGGGGTGACACTAGCCATCCGCTCGGGGATCGACCTGAGCTACGTCGACGCCGATGCCCGCCCCCAGGACGACCTATTCGGTCACGTGAACGGCCGCTGGCTGGCCGAGCACGACATACCTGCGGACCGAGCGACCGACGGCGCGTTCCGTAGCCTGTTCGACCGGGCCGAGGCGCAGGTGCGGGACCTGATCACCGAGGCCAGCCGGGTCGGCTCCGCCGCGACAACCGCCGATGCTGATGCACAACGCATCGGCGACCTCTACGCCAGCTTTCTCGACGAGGAAGCCGTCGAGCGCAGGGGCGCACAACCGTTGCTCGACGAACTGGCCACGATCGACGGCGCCACTGATCGCCATGTTTTGGCCGTTGTCCTGGGTACCCTGCAACGCACCGGAATGGGCGGCGGCGTCGGGGTCTATATCGACACCGATGCCAAAGACTCGACCCGCTACCTGGTGCACTTCACCCAATCCGGCATCGGGTTGCCCGACGAGTCCTACTTCCGCGACGAGCAGCACGCCGCCGTGCTGGCGGCCTACCCGGGGCACATCGCCCGGATGTTCGGCCTGGTGTACGGCGGCAACAGCGAAGATCACGCGCAAACAGCTGCCCGCATCGTCGCACTGGAAACCAAACTCGCCGCCGCGCATTGGGACGTGGTCAAGCGTCGCGATGCCGAACTCACCTACAACTTGCGCACCTTTGCGGACCTGCAGACCGAAGGGGTGGGTTTCGACTGGGCCGGTTGGGTGAGAGCGTTGGGCAGCACACCGGACGTCGTAGCCGAACTGGTTGTGCGCCAACCCGATTACCTCGCCGCTTTCGCCGCGATGTGGTGCAGCATTGACCTCGAGGACTGGAAGTGCTGGGCGCGTTGGCGTTTGATCCACGCCCGCGCGGCCTGGCTGACCCGCGACCTGGTCGCCGAGGACTTCGACTTCTATGGCCGCACGCTGACCGGGGCCGAGCAGATCCGGGACCGTTGGAAGCGGGGGGTGTCGCTGGTAGAGAATCTGATGGGCGATGCCGTCGGAAGGCTCTATGTGCAACGACATTTCCCGCCGGACGCCAAGGCCCGCATCGACGCCCTGGTGGACAACGTGCGAGAAGCATACCGGATCAGCATCAGCGAGCTGGATTGGATGACGCCGCAGACCCGCGACCGCGCGCTAGCGAAGCTGGACAAGTTCACCGCCAAGGTCGGCTATCCGATCAAGTGGCGGGACTACTCGAAGCTGGTCGTTGACCGCGACGACCTCTACGGCAACTACCAACGCGGCTATGCGGTCAACCACGATCGCGAGCTGGCCAAACTCGGCGGCCCGGTCGACCGCGATGAGTGGTTCATGACACCACAAACCGTTAACGCCTATTACAACCCGGGGATGAACGAAATCGTCTTCCCCGCAGCGATTTTGCAGCCGCCCTTCTTCAACGCCGCGGCCGACGACGCCGCCAACTACGGCGGGATCGGCGCGGTGATCGGCCACGAGATCGGGCACGGCTTCGACGACCAGGGCGCCAAGTACGACGGCGACGGCAACCTGGTCGACTGGTGGAGCGACGACGACCGCAGCCAATTCGGCGCGCGCACCAAAGCGCTCATCGAACAGTACGACTCCTACACGCCCCGCTGCCTCGACGGCAACAACCGCGTGAACGGCGCATTCACCGTCGGCGAGAACATCGGCGACCTGGGCGGGCTGTCGATCGCACTGCTGGCCTACCAGCTGTCCCTGAACGACCGGCCCGCGCCGGTTGTCGACGGCCTGACCGGCGTTCAGCGCGTGTTCTTCGGCTGGGCACAGGTGTGGCGGACCAAATCACGTGCCGCCGAGGCGATCCGGCGTCTCGCCGTGGATCCGCATTCTCCGCCGGAATTTCGGTGCAACGGCGTCATCCGCAACCTCGACGCCTTTTACGAAGCCTTCGATGTCACCGAGAACGACGCGCTGTTCCTGGACCCCAAAAGCCGCGTTCGCATCTGGAACTAGGGCTCCCTTACCGCGAGCAGACGCAGAATCGCCCCATTTAGAACCTAAATGGGCGATTCTGCGTCTGCTCGCCGGATGTCGGCGGGCACGTGCTTGTGCCAGGGCGTGCCCGCGTACGGATCGCGCCACCCCGTCGAGGTGAGCGAGTTGGGTGCGACACCCGGAACGACGGTGCGTCCGTCGTCGTCGATGTAGTCGAGCCCAAAGCCGTTGGGCAGCGAGGCATGTCCGGGCAGCATCGTCTCGGTGATTTCGACGGTCGCCTCGGCGCTGCCGGCGGCGGTGGTGATCCGGGCCCGACATCCGTCGTCAAGACCGAGGGCCTGGGCATCTTCGACACTAACCCGCAGCGCCCCCTCGGCGTCGCGCTTGCGCCAGGACGGGTCACGCAGGATGTCGTTGGCCGTGTACGCGCGGCGCTCGCCCACCGACAACACGATCGGCAACTCCGGAGTGGTCAATCGCGGCGGCGTCCGGGTCAACGACCTTATCTCTGCCAGCATTTCCGGTATCTCCAGGGCGATCTTGTGATCCGCGTGACTGATCAGCGCGAAGTCGTCCTCGTAGTTGTGCACGGTGAACGTGACTCCGGAAGGACTATCCAGGATCGCATCGAACAACGCGTTGCCGTCCGCGTGACCGGCCCGCCGGACGGCATCAGGGTGGGCCAGCGCCGTCTTCTGGGCAAGCCCCCATAGCGCGGCCGCCCCGGCCAACCCGTCCGGCAGCGTGGGCCCGAGCGTTTCATAGAGC
This sequence comes from Mycobacterium decipiens, assembly GCF_963853665.1. Classification (NCBI taxonomy): domain Bacteria; kingdom Bacillati; phylum Actinomycetota; class Actinomycetes; order Mycobacteriales; family Mycobacteriaceae; genus Mycobacterium; species Mycobacterium decipiens. The sequence goes on along the minus strand of NZ_OY970459.1, from coordinate 340,058 downwards.
ACGAAGGGAATCATTTTCGCCACAGTCGAATTGGTCGCCACCGCCCCGAGGAACGCTTCCGTATACGCTTGGCGGCCCTGCCGAGCGGCCTCATGAAGCGGGCGCAACTCCGAGTCTTCTATCACGCCCAACGCACGTACCAACCGAGCCCAGATCTCGGGCTCGGGCAGGGTTCCCGGCAGTGGGTCGAGTAGCGGCCGACGCAACTGAAAGCCGTTGTGCGGGAATTCGAAATTGAAAAACGTGGCTTCCGGCTTCTCGAATTGTGATGCCGCAGGGAGCACGTAATGGGCGAGCCTGGCCGTCTCGGTCATCGCGACGTCGACGACCACCATCAATTCCAGCGCCCGGAACGCCTCCCGGCAAGCCGTCGAATCGGCCAGCGAGTGGGCGGGATTGCCGCTTTCGACGATCATCGCCCGGAACCGGTCCGGATGATCGGTCAGAATCTCCTCGGGCACTGCGTTGGCCGGTACCAGCCCGGCGATAATCGGCGCACCGGTGACCGGCGTGCGGCCGGAGAACCGGCTGAACAACGGCGCCAAGGACGAGTGCAGATGCTGCCCACCCTTTTTCGCAAAGTTGCCGGTGAGAATCCACAGCATCTTGTTCAGGTACGAGCACACCGTGCTGTTCGGGCCCTGTTGAATGCCGAGGTCTTCGAACACCGACACGCTGGCGGCGGTGCCAACGCGCCGTGCCGCGGCCCGCAACAACTCCTCGTCGACCCCGCACCGCTGCGCGTAGTCGGCGACCGGAACCTCGCTCAGTGCGGCACGCACGGTTTCGACACCGCGCACGTGCTCAGCGAGAAATGTTTCATTGCACAGCTTTTCCTGAACAAGGACCGCGGCCAACGCCGCCAAGCACCAGGCGTCGGTACCGGGTCGCACCCGCAGATGGAAGTCGGCCATCTTCGCGGTGTCGGTGACGACCGGATCGATCACGATCATCGACCGGGTCGGATCCTTAGCGATCTCGTTGAGCACCACCCGAGCTCGGGGGAAACTCTGTGACATCCACGGGTTCTTCCCGATAAACACCGACACATCGGCGTGCTCAAACTCACCGCGCGTGTGGCCGCCGTACAGCTGCGCATCGATCCAGGCCTCGCCGGTCTTCTCCTGCGCCAACGCATTCGACCGATAGCGCGACCCGAGGGCCTTGAGGAATGCGCCGCTGTAAGTCCCGCCCAGGTGATTGCCCTGCCCGCCGCCGCCATAGTAGAAGATCTTGTCTCCGCCGTAGGCATCGCGGATCTGCTTGAATCCCTCGGCGATCTCGACAATCGCGGTATCCCAGTCGATCTCCTCGTAGGTCCCATCGGGGCGACGGCGCAGCGGAGAGGTCAACCGCCCGCGGCTGTTCTGGTAGTGGTCCAGCCGCAACGCCTTGTTGCAGGTGTAACCCCGCGATGCCGGATGCGTCTTGTCGCCCCGGATGCGAGCCAGTTGGCGATCTTGTACCTGCACGACGATGCCGCAGTTGCATTCGCAGAGGATGCACGCGGTGGGCTGCCAGTCGGTGGTGGTCATCGCGGATTCCTTTCGGCGAGTTCGGCCAGCAGCAGGCCGCGCAGCTGGCGGTGAACCAGATCAAGCGGCGTCGAGTCGCGCCGCACCCGGGCCAGCAGGATTGCCCCCTCGAAGGCCGACGTCGCCAACACGGCCAGTTCGTGGGCGCCCTCCGCCGGTATGCCGTCGGCGATGAAGCGCTGCGCGATCAGGTCCGACCAGCGGTCAAACGCCGCTGCCGCACGTTCCACCACCGGGGCCATCCGGTCACGGTCGGTCGCCTCGCCCGCCTCGACGGACACCGCGGCGATCGGGCAGCCGGCGCGAAAGTCGGTGCTGAGCAGCTGCTGGCGGTACTTGTCGAGCAACGTGTCGAGCAGTTCGAGGCCCCCCTCGGCCTCGGTGATGATGGCAGCGACATGCTCGCCGGCGTAGTCGACCGCCTCGCACAGCAGCTGCGTGCGACCGCCCGGGAAGTAGTGATAGGCCGACCCGCGCGGTGCGCCGCTGTGCTGCAGAACGTCCGAGATGGCGGTGGCGTGGGCGCCACGCTCCCTGATCAACAGCGCGGCCGACACCACCATCCGTTCGCGTGGACTTCGCATCGCCGCTCCTCAACCCAATGCCATATATATGATGCTATACATAATCATGCCGCGCGGGTAAGCGAATGCAAGTTCGCCAAGATCGCCGGGGACTGGCCGACTAGATGATGCCAGCGCGAAGGGCATGCGCGACGGCATGCGTGCGGTTGCGGAGGTTCAGTCGCGTCACGACGTCGTGAATGATGTGTTTGATCGTGCGCTCGGAGTAGCTCAGTTTCATCGCCACTTCGCGTGTGCTCAGGCCGTCCGATAGCAGCCGCAGCACCTCCACCTCGCGCTCGGCGAGGCAGGCGCGGCCCGCAGCGTCGGAATCGGACGCCTCGATCGACTTGACCCGCCCGACCAGGTAACGCTGGACGCGTTCGGGCAGTCGCAGGCGCCCTTCCGCGGACATGACGATCGTCTCCACGATGCATTCGAATGTGCTGCGGGTGCGATACAGCAGCCCGGTCAGCTCCAGATCGATCAACCGGAAGACCTGCTCGGGGGAGAATTCGTCGGCGACGACGACCAGTTTGGGTGGGTTGCCGGGGACGTCTTTCGAAACGTCCTCGATGTGGGCCAGCAGCGGTGCGGTGATGGTGGTGGCCAACACGAGCAGAACCGAGGCCTGGCAGCCGGCTTCCCAAGCGCGCACGTCTAGCTCCCGGCAGGACGAGAGTCGGGCCAACGCGCCCTCACGGGTCAACGGGTCGCTCGCCACTACGGCGACCGAGGTGACATTCCTCGGTGCCGTTCGCGTCCGGTCCCCAGAGAAGGTGAATTCCTCGCGGGAAATCGCCTCGCTACGCTGCACCACCTGCGCAAACTCGGTCTGCACCGTGGCGTTCCTGGTGGGCACCCCCAGCCCGATGCACTCGCTCGACAACGTTTGCCTCCTGAAGGCGTGCGTGGCCGCGCGAACTGTTCAGGTGGTGCCTTGGGTTCTACGGCTCATTGGGATATCCGGCCCGATCCGGGCCGCACCGACCGGACCCAGAGAACTTCTCCACGGCGAAAGGGAGTTAGTTGCTGGTGGGTATAGTTTTCAGGGTATCGGGTTGCGGTCGGTGGGATCAACCGCAAAGCGCGAGGATCCAGCGCCGGATGGGTTTGACATCTACCCCGCGGACTGCGATGCCGCCTATGCGTCAATACATTGGCGCAGTTTGATTTCAGGCCGCGACACTCGCGTGTGGGCCTCCCACAGCCGGGCATAGTGCCGCCCGGCAGCGAGAAGTTCGGTGTGGGTGCCGTCCTCGACGACGCTCCCGTGTTCGAGCACGACAATGCGGTCGGCATGCGCGGCGGTGGTTAGTTCGTGGGCCACGATCAAAGTCGTCCGGCGGGCCGCCAATGAGAGGGTCGCCCGGTGCACCAAAGCCTCGGTAGCGGGATCCAAGGCGACGGTGGCCTCGTCCAGTAGCAAGATGTCGGGGTCGACCAGACACGCCCTGGCCAACGCGAGCAACTGCAGCTGGCCGGCGGATAGGTTGCGCCCACCCGCGCTGACCCGGTGCGCGTAACCGCCGTCCAGTGCCGTGATCATCGGGTGGGCGCCGACCTCTCGCGCGGCACGTTCGACTTGCGCATCGGTGGCGTCGGGCCGTCCGTATGCGATGGCATCGCGGACCGTCCCAGCGAACAGATACGGTTCCTGCGTCACGATGCCGAGCCGGTTGCGATAGCCGTCGACGTCCAATTCCCGCACGTCGCATCCGTCGACCCGGACCGTCCCGTAGGTCGGATCGTAGAACCGCGCCACCAGCTTGATCAGGGTGGATTTCCCGGACCCGGTTGAGCCGACGAAGACCACCGTTTGCCCGGCCGGAATTCGCAGGTCGATACCGGCCAATGCCGGCACTTCCCGCGTCCGGTAGGAGAAGTGGACGGCCTCGAAAACCACCTCACCATGCAGCCTTCCCACCGGCCGGGCCAGCGGCGACGACGCCGTGGGTGTGCTCAGCAACGACCGGATCCGTCCGGCCGCCACCGCCGCACGCTGATACTCGTCGAACATTTGCGACAGTTTGTCTATCGGCGTGAACAGCAACTCGATATAGAGCAGGTAGGTGACCAGCGCACCGACCGAGATCACGCCCGCCTGCACCTCGCGTCCGCCGTCGAGCAGAACCAGCGTCGTGGCCAGGCTGCACAGCAGGGCCACGAACGGGAAGTACAGGGCCAGTAGCCACTGCCCGCGCACCCAGATTCGGCGATAGTCGTCGCTGTGCGCGAAATAGCTTTGCACTCCCCGGTATTCGGCGCGGAATGACTGCGCTATCCGCAACCCCGCCGCGTACTCACGCAACGTGGCGGTCACCGTCCCCAGCCGGTGCCGCGCCTGCCGGTAGACCCAGTTCGACGCTCGCCGGAATTGCCAGGTAGCAAGGGCAAGCAACGGCACGGTGGTGAAGACGAGCAGCACCAGCCGGGCGTGGCTGGCCAGTAACACCACCAAAATGCCCACCAGCGTCACCACACTGATTACGGCAACGACCAGACCCGTACGCAAGAACGCCACGATGGCCTCGACATCGGCGGTGACCGCGGTAACGATCTGGGCGTCGCCGTCGTCTTCAAATGCATCCAGGCCAAGGCGCTGAGTATGGGCGAAGACAAGAGATCGCAAGCGAAACTGCACCTTCTCACCGGTGCATCCGGCGACCATGGCACTCCCCCACTGCGCGACCAACCTGACCACCACGGTGCCGGTGCCCGCCAGCGCTGCCCACCAAAGCGCTGAGAGCAATTGCCGGCGAATCCCGACGTCGATACCGTGCCGGATGAGCAGGGGCGGCAGCAAACCCGCGAAGGTCTCCACGGCCACCAGCAGCAGGCTCAACACAAGCGGACCGCGGAAGTCGCGCAGCAGGCGGCGCAACAGGTCGGGGCCGAGCGGGTGCTCGCGAGGCTGCGCGGTGTGGACGTTCGTGTCGTGTGCGACCTTTCCGACCGGCCCGGCCGCCGGTCGGATTGCCGGGATTGATACCGGCGCGCAGTCCGCAACAACGAGCTCAGCGGTGAGATCCGGTGCGGGCGCAAGCATTTCCCGATAGCGAGGACAGCGCTGCAACAGTTCGTCGGGGGTGCCGATATCGAGCAGTCGCCCGGCATCCAGCACCGCGACCCGGTCGGCCAGTGTGAGCAGGGATCGGCGGCGGGTGAGGATGATCGCGGTGCGATCCGCGATCACCTCCCGCAGCACCTCCTGAATTCCGGATTCGATGACGGCATCCACGGCAGAGGTCGGGTCGTCCATGATCAACATCGGCGGCCGGTCGAGTAACACACGGGCCAGGGCGATGCGTTGGCGTTGCCCACCGGACAGCGTCAATCCGCGCGCACCAACCGCCGTCTCATAGCCATCCGGCAAAGAGTTGACGAACTCCTCGACGTGCGCGGCGCGGGCGGCCGCGGCGATCTGTTCCGGTGTCGCATCCGGCCGACCGTAGGCGATGTTGGCACCTATCGTGCCCGAGAACAGGACGGCCTCCTCGGGCACCAGGCCGATGGCCGACCGCAGCGAGTCGAGTGTCAGCTCGCGCACGTCCTGGCCACCGATCCGCACCGCGCCGTCGGTGACGTCGTAGCAACGCGTCGCCAGCGACGCCAACGTAGATTTGCCGCTACCCGGCGCGCCGACCACGGCGAGGGTCTCCCCGGCCCGGACTGACAGCCGAATGTCGCGCAGCACCGGGCGGTCAGCCACATATCCAAAGGACACCTGCTCGAACTCCAGCGAGGCGGGAGCCTCCGACGACAGGGGCGTGGTGCCGTCGGCCAGCGTCGGCCGGCTGTCGATAAGTTCGAATACCCGCACCGCCCCGGCTCGCGCCTGCTGCGCAACGGTTAGCATCCCCGCCAGATCGCTGGCCGGCCGCGCCAGCAGTGACAGACACGCCCAGAAGGCAACAAAGGTGCCCACCGTGATGGTGCCCTGGGCCGCCATCCATCCGCCTAGCGCGAAGACCGCCATCTGGCCCAACGCGGGCAGACTCTGTAGCAGCGGACCGAAGTGGGCGTTGAGCCTGGCCACCCGCAGCTGCGCCGCGTACAGCGCGTGGCCGGCCGTCACGAGCTTGCCCGTCTCCTGCTCCTCCTGCCCGAAAGCCTTGACGACCTGGATTCCGGAGACTGCCGCATCGACGACTCCGGTGACCGCGGCTTTGCGTTCCTGGGCACAGTCGGTGGCTACCGCCAGCAGCCGGCGGCTGTGGTGAGCGATTAGGCCGATGATGGGCACCAGCAGCACCGCAAGCAGAGCAAGCGGCGGCGACAACCAGGTCATCACCACGACACAGAGCAGCAGCGTCAGCACATGCCTGAGCACGTTGGGCAGGTCAAACAGCAGACCCTGCACCAGTTGCAGGTCATTGGTGGTGCGGGCGATGAGCTGGCCGCTGCTCCAGCGGTCCTGCTGTCGGCCGTCCCATCGCATCAGCGCCCGAAAAGCGTCCATGCGCAGGTCGTGCTGTACCAGGTGGGCGATCCGACCGCCGTAATAGCGGCGTACGAAGGTCAGCAAGTAGATCGCCCCGGCGGCGGTCACCAGGATCATCGCCCACGGCGCCAGAGGTCGATGGTCCGCCGCGATCGCGTCGTCCACGACACGTTTGGATACCAGCGGAACCATGACGGCGATGACGGTGCCGGCCAGCGCCGCGGTGAATCCCAGCAGCAGATCACCCCGATGTCGTAGGACATATCCGGACAACCGCCACCACCAACTCGTCCGCATCCACCGCATCCTTTCTCGTTTCCGTGCGGATCACCCGGTATATGCCGGTGGCATCAAAAACTAAAGGGAATCACGCCTTCCCTTTCAGGCAGAACCCGGAACAATCGCACCAACTCGGGCGCGGTATCCATTCTCGTTCACTGCGCGGATCATACGGCGCGTTGCCGCGAATCAATAGACGAAAGGGAAATCGGCTCTTCCCCTTTGGGCAATGCCCGGAACAAACATTCCTAGCGATATCGCCCATTCCGGATGTAGGTTCTCTTATCAAGCTCGACGGGTTAAGGGAATCGAGTTCTCAAGTAATACACATAAAGCGTGGAGGAGATTCACATTTCCCGGAACATAAGCTCACCCGGTCGGGCTGCTACTACTCAGTCCCCACCGGATATTTCCGACGGAATCCAACTGACCAGGTTCACCGCCGATGACATCCTGCCGCTGGATTTCGCACCACCCATCGGTCCCGAACTGGTGGCAGCGGACGAACTGCCCGCCGCCTGGGCATACAAACGATTCCGCGACCTGGACGACAAGGAGTCCTACCGGAGGACACTCCTGCAGGAGCTGACCAACGCCCTGGCGGCCCGCGGTTCACAAATCGCCGCCATCACCACGACGGCCCTACGAAACCTCATCGATCAGATGGCCGAGCAGGGCGCGGTCGTTCTCGCCGACATTGTCGAGTCGGCCGACTTTCTGAAATTGGTGGCACGCTACGACGAAATCATGGCCCGGGAGGGCAGCGGTAGTTTCATCCACCGCTTCGTTGACCTACGGCGAAGCGTCGGACTGCTGACCGATCCGGAGGTCAACCGCCCGCTGTTACACCCCTTGATGATCACGTTGATCTCCTACGCGGTGGGTGGGCCGATCAGAATGGTCGACGCACGCGCCAAAGACGCCGAACCGCTATCGGTCCTGGCCCAGGACAACATGCTGCACATCGACAACACCCCGTTCAATGACGAATACAAGATCCTCGTCACCTGGCGTCGCGGAACTGCGCAGGGGCCGGCGGGACAGAATTTCACCTTTCTGCCGGGCACACACAAGCTCGCCCGCACCTGTTTCGTCAACGAGGCCGGGGTGCCGTGGTCGAGCGAAAATGCGTCGATCTTCACCACCACCGACAGCATCCGGAAGGTGTTCGACGCGCAGCTGCGGCTCGGCGGCCAGGACAAACCAACCGTGATCGAGGTCACCGATTCCGAGCGGCCGCTGAGCACGGTGTTCGCCGCCGGCTCCCTGGTGCATCACCGCTTCCGGACGGCCTTCGGAAAGGCGCGCAGCTGCGTCATTCTGGCCTTCCACCGCGTCGCCGACAACCCGGGGCGGCTGGTCAGCGACATCACGGACACCTCGGATGCCTCGCTGAGCGAGCTGCTGACCAGCGGTGCTCCCGATGAGTCCTACCAACGACGATTCATTGCCAGCCTGTGCGCTGCGGCCGACGAGATCGCCGAACTACTCGTCAAGTGGGAAGAATCCCCGCAGCGTCGGGTACCGCTGCCCCTGCAAGCAAAGCAGATCGACGGCACGCGGTTCGAGGAATGGATTTCGGCGGCCACCGAGGCCCCCGAGGTGGCCGAAATCCGCAACCGCGAACAGCCAATTCCCTACGGCGAGGTGTTGTCGCCGGAGGAGTTCTTCGATCTGATCTGGCGACTGATGCGGTTCGACAAGCACGGCCCGCTGGATCTGATCCTCTACCAGGACAACCGCGAGGAGCCACGGAAGTGGGCGCGCAACCTGATTCGTGAGATGTCGGCGGATCGGCTGTATGAGCGGCTACTGGGCTGGCGTGCCCACATGGACCAGCATCGCCCCGCCGACTGCCTGGGCCCACAACAGATCCACACACTGATCTCGCAGGTGCTTGAGACACTGCCGCTGGACGGAAACCAGACCCCGCCCGTCGACTGGCACAACGACTTGCTCGGCATGAGCCACGCCACCGCCGCGCGGTCGGTGAAACACCTGCTCGAGGATGTCGCCGAGGCGTTGCTGCGCTGCGAGGACATGCCCGCCTACCTGTCGACCAGCCTGTTCGCATTCTGGGCGGTCGACTCCGCCTACAGCCTCGACGGCCGGCGCAACGCGGTGGTGCACGACTGCGCACGTCGGCTGCTGCGGCACTACCTCATGCTGTCCCTGACGTCCTTGCAGTGACGCAGCCTGCAGGCCGCTAGATCTGCCAGTCCTGGGCGCCGTCGTTCTTGTTGTAGGTCCCGACGGAGTTCTTCACGACGAGGGGGTCGCCGCTGCCGAAGTTGTCGTAGAACCACTTCGCGTTGGCCGGGCCGAGGTTGATGCAGCCGTGGCTGACGTTGCGCCTGCCCTGATCGGCCACCGACCAGGGCGCGCTGTGCACGAAGTTGCCGCTGTTGTCGATCCGGACGGCGTCGGAGACGGTCACCTTGTAGCCCTGAGCCGAGTTGACCGGGACCCCATACGTCGAGGAGTCCATCACCACGGTGGGGAACTTCTCCAGAACGTAGTACGTGCCATTCGGCGTCTGGTGGCCGCCGGCCGCCATCCCCATCGACATCGGGAAGGTCTTCTCCACGACCCCGTTGCGGGTGATCGTCATCTGATGCGTGGCGTCGTCGGCGGTCGCCACCAGCGAATCACCGGTCCGGAAGCTCGACGTGGCGCCGGCCGCATCGATGTTCACCACCGTGTTGGCGGGCCAGAACTCAAACGGGCGCCAGCGTACCTGGGTCGGGCTCATCCAGTAGAACTTGCCCGGCACGGGTGGGATCGACGAAATGTGGATGGCGTTCTCGGCCATCCCCCGGTCGGCGATGGGCACCTGGAAGTTGATGATGATCGGCTTGGCCACACCGACCATCGCGCCGTCGACCGGATTGAACGTAGGCGGCCGGAAGGGCGGCGGGCCAAAAAACGGTGTCGGATCCTGTCCGGCAACGGGGCCCGCCGCCACCGCCACCGCCAGCGGGTCGGGTACGACCGGTACGAACGGTACGAACGGGGGTGGTGCCCACGGGTCGGGTGGCGGCGGTGGCGCCAACGGGTCGGGTGGCGGCGGCGGTGCCGGCGGGCCGGCGGGTGCCACAACGCCCCCGGGGTCGCCGGGAGCCGCACCCGGGTCCGCCACGGCGGGGCCAGCGCCCCACATCAGCACCGCGACCACTCCAGCTGCGTTCAGAGCGGCAAACAGGCTTCCCTTCCTCCAGCCCGGCGTCCAGCCCCTTATCCAGCGCGGCATATTGCTTTCCCTCCGGTCACGTTCTGCACCAGTGTGGCATAGCAGCGCCGGCTGGTTGCCTGTTCAGCGGCCGCAAAACGGCCCGCACGCGCCCAATCGGCAGCCCAATTCGCGGCGCTGACCTGCTGCGTTAGTAGTCGCGGGAGCTTGGGGCCGGATTTTCGAACATGTGCCGGGCAACCGCCATCCCCCACAACGCGACACCCATCAAACCCGCCGATGCGGTCAGCATCATGGCCACGCTGCGCTCGTACAACAGCCCACCGAGCAGAGCGCCGGCCATGATGCCGATCTGGAACGCCGTCACATATAAACCTGAGGCCCCATCGGGGTCCTCGGCGCCGCTGCGCATCGCCGCGGATTGCAGCATCGGCGACACGGCGGTGGCCGTGGCACCCCACAGCACGATCGCACCGGCCCCGACCAGCGCCGTCGCCGCGGTGCGGTATCCACCAAATGCCAGTGCGGTCAGCGCGATGAGCGCCGCCGTCAGTCCGGCCATGCCAACGATGGCGGCGCCCTTGGGGGAACGGTCCAGCGGCCGCGCCACCACGGACACGGACACCAGGCCGGCGACCCCGTAGGCGGCTAGCAGCCAGGCCAGATTCGGCCCGCGCACGCCGACGACGTCGCGGATGATCACCACGATGTAGGTGTAGGAGACGAAATGACCGGTTACCGCGATCATCGTCAGCAGGCTCACCTTGACCAGCCGTGGATTGCGATGGTGGCGCGCCCGCGAACCGACGCGCTCGAGCTGGTCCGGGCGCAGCACCAGCTCCGGCAGCGCCAGCCGGGCCGCCAGGGTAACCGCGGCCGCCGCGGCGGTGATGCCTGCCGCCGCCACCCGCCATCCCCACATCAGGCTCATCGCAGCCGTGAGTGGGCTGCCGACGACCAGCGCCAGGCTGGTTCCGATGTAAATCGATATCGTGGCGCGCCCGGCGTGGCTGGGCGGCACCAGTCGGGTGGCGATCGGGGCGATGACCGCCCATAGCAGGCCGTGCGTGACGGCGCAAAGCACCCGCCCAGCGGCCAGCACCGCGAAGTTGGGCGCCAGCGCAGAAATGAGCTGCGAGACGGTCAAGCAGATCAGGCTGGCCACCAGTGCCCGCCGGCGCGGCCAGTGCGCGGTCCAACGCACCAGTGGAACGGTTGTCAACGCGGCCACGAGGGCATACCAGGACAGCAGGGTCCCGACCAGGACCACGCTGACGTGCAAATTCCGCGCGATCGACGACAGGGCGCCCACCGGCAGTATTTCGGCGGTGACATAGATGAAGGCCGCCGCGGCCAGCACGGACAACTGCGCGGCGATCCGCGGCGTCCACGGCCGGGTGGCAGTGGCGGTGATTTCGGTTACGGCAGTCATGGCGTGGTGCGCGCAATCGGCCGAACACTTGGCCAATTCAGTACGTAGTTCGGGGCACGATTTGCGCTGCCCCTACCGTACGCACTGCATAGACAGCCGTTAGGCAACTGCGCCCTTCGACACGCCCATGCGATCAGGAACGAACCAGGCGTGCGATAGCGGCGGAGGCCTCGGCAAGCTTGCCGTCGGCCTCCGAGCCACCCTCTGCCACGGCACGGGAGACGCAATGGCTTAGGTGCTCGTCCAGCAGGTTCAACGCCACCGACCGCAACGCGCTGTTGACGGCGCTGATCTGGGTGAGGACGTCGATGCAGTACTTGTCGTCCTCGATCATGCGCGCGATGCCACGCACTTGCCCCTCGACGCGGCGGAGCCGCTTGGCATAGTTGTCCTTCTGCTGCGTGTAGCCATGTGCGGTCGTCATGCGTTCTCCAAACCTGCCAGCACCAGCGTGGACACTTACCGCCACAGTACCATATACCCCGGCGGGGTATAAGATGTGAATTTTGGCGACACCGGCGCCGCAAGCATACTTGGACCATGTCCAAATCCACCGCAGACATCAAACCCCGCAGTCGCGACGTCACCGACGGCCTGGAGAAGGCAGCGGCCCGGGGCATGCTGCGGGCCGTGGGGATGGACGACGAAGACTTCGCGAAGCCACAGATCGGGGTCGCGTCGTCGTGGAACGAAATCACGCCGTGCAACCTCTCCCTGGACCGGCTGGCCAAGGCGGTCAAGGAGGGGGTGTTTTCGGCCGGTGGCTATCCGCTTGAGTTCGGGACGATCTCGGTTTCGGACGGCATCTCGATGGGGCACGAGGGGATGCACTTCTCGCTGGTATCCCGCGAGGTGATTGCCGACAGCGTCGAAACCGTCATGCAGGCCGAACGACTCGACGGTTCGGTGCTGTTGGCCGGATGCGACAAATCGCTGCCCGGAATGCTGATGGCCGCGGCACGACTGGATCTGGCGGCGGTATTCCTCTACGCCGGCTCCATTCTGCCGGGGCGGGCCAAGCTCTCGGACGGCAGCGAGCGCGACGTCACGATCATCGACGCGTTCGAGGCGGTCGGAGCGTGCGCTCGCGGCTTGATGTCCCGGGCGGATGTCGACGCCATCGAACGGGCTATCTGCCCCGGCGAAGGGGCATGTGGCGGCATGTACACCGCCAACACCATGGCCAGCGCCGCCGAGGCACTCGGCATGTCGTTGCCGGGCAGCGCGGCGCCGCCCGCGACCGACCGCCGACGCGACGGGTTCGCGCGCCGCAGCGGTCAGGCCGTCGTCGAGTTGCTGCGCCGGGGCATCACCGCCCGAGACATCCTCACCAAGGAGGCGTTCGAGAACGCCATCGCGGTGGTGATGGCGTTCGGTGGCTCGACCAACGCGGTGCTGCACCTGCTGGCCATCGCCCACGAGGCCAACGTCGCGCTGTCGCTGGAGGATTTCAGTCGGATTGGGTCGAAGGTGCCGCACCTGGCCGACGTCAAGCCATTCGGCCGCCATGTGATGTTCGACGTCGACCACATCGGCGGCGTGCCGGTGGTGCTCAAAGCGCTGCTGGGCGCCGGCCTCCTGCACGGAGATTGCCTGACGGTTACCGGTCAGACCATGGCCGAGAATCTGGCCGCCGTCGCCCCGCCGGATCCGGACGGCAAGGTGCTGCGTGCACTGGACAGCCCGATCCACCCGACCGGCGGCATCACCATCCTGCGTGGATCCCTGGCACCCGACGGCGCGGTGGTCAAGACCGCCGGTTTTGATTCCGACGTATTCGAAGGCACCGCAAGAGTTTTCGACGGTGAACGCGCTGCGCTGGACGCCCTCGAGGATGGCACTATAGCCAAGGGCGACGCCGTGGTGATCCGCTATGAGGGCCCCAAAGGAGGCCCGGGGATGCGCGAGATGCTGGCCATCACCGGCGCGATCAAAGGTGCGGCACTCGGCAAAGATGTTCTGCTGCTTACCGACGGTCGGTTCTCCGGTGGAACCACCGGCCTGTGCGTGGGACACGTCGCGCCGGAAGCCGTCGACGCAGGACCGATCGCGTTTCTGCGCAACGGCGACCGGATCCGGCTCGACGTCGCGGCCCGCACTCTCGACGTGCTGGCCGATCCGGCTGAATTCGCAGCCCGACAACAGGATTTCACTCCTCCGTCGCCGCGCTACCGCACCGGCGTACTGGCCAAGTACGTCAAGCTGGTCAGCTCCGCATCGATCGGCGCGGTCTGCGGTTAGCCGGTCCTGGCCGGGACCGGTCAGGACCGGCCGGCCAGGATATCCCGAATTGCGTTCTGGCTAGCGAACTTCGAACTATCCGTGGCTAGCCAGGGCGCGGGTGCGCATCCCGAAGTAGAAGCCCAAGAAGGCTACCACCGCACCTGCGACCATATGCGACCACATCATGCCGGCGGTCACCGCGACACCCGGCAGAATCCACGGCGAGAAGAAGATCCAGACGCCGAGCACCGGCAGCGTCCAGGTCATACCGTGCGTGCGGTCCAGTGCCGATGCGAACCCGTATGCCAGGTACGCGACGGCGATCCCGGCGATCAGGTCGCACGCGGGCAGCCCTCTCGTGACGCTGAAGCCAACGATCCATGGTGAAGCAGCCACGTAGAGGCCGGTCAGCATGGCGAGGCCAAAGGTGAAATGCGCGATCGTCGATTCGGCGGCGCGGTCGAAGCTTGCGCGCAAAGCCAACAAATCGGGGTGTTGATCAATTGATGAATGGACCGTACTCATTTCGCAACCTTTCTGTTATGCAGCAAAACTTTTGGGCTCGCTGCAACCCATCCATCTCCTCCAAGATTACGCTCGCTTTCGGGATGCCAGCAACGAAGGCCGCGGCACCGGACCCGTGGCTACCGCACCGATGCGAGAGCGAAGCCATCCCAGCCCTTGGCGCCGACCGTCTGGAGCACCGCGGCGTCCAGACCGGGGTGCTCACCCATCATCTGCAGCGTCCGACGTGTCGCCGCGACCGCGGCGTCGTCGGGCTCGGCAAGAATCCCGCCACCACGAATCACGTTGTCCACCACAATCACCGCGCCGCGGCGGGCCAGTCGGATCGCCCACTGTAGGTACCCGACGTTGTTCTTTTTGTCGGCGTCGATGAACACCAGGTCGAACGGGCCATCGGCCACCGTCGGCAACGTGTCCAGCGCCGCACCGACCACCACCTCCACCCGATCGGCGACGCCTGCCCGCGCCAGGTTCGCCCGCGCGACTTCGGCGTGCTTGGGCTGGTATTCCAGGGTCACCACCCGTCCCCGTGGCCCCGCGCCGCGCGCCAGCCAGATGGTGCTGACGCCGCCCAGCGTGCCGATCTCAAGGATGCGCCGCGCCCCGATCGCGCCGGCCAGCAGGCACAGGAACTTGCCCTGCTGCGCCGACACGGCGATGCGGGGTAGCCCGGCCGCATCGCTGGCCGCCAATGCCGCGGCCAACGCCGGATCGTCGCCAACCAGTGTGCTGTCCAAGAATGCGTCGACGTCTTGGGGGCTGGGTTGTTGAGCCATGCACGAAACGCTAGCCGGGCAGCCGTGGCGGTCGCTCGCCAGCCGGTCCCGACCCGACTCGGGGTTTACCAGATACCCGTATAGGGTATACAATGAACGCGGTTGTTCCGGATGAAGGAACACCCAGACAGAGTTAACCATTGGGACTTCGCGAGAGTCCCCGACACGGATGAGGGTGACACGAATGACCGACTACGAAACTGGGGCCCTGCTGACCTGTAGCCACGAGGGCTGCGGCTGTCGCGTTCGCATCGAAGTCCCATGCCACTGCTCGGGCGCCGGTGAGGCCTACCGCTGCACCTGCGGCGACGAGTTGTCCCCTGTCAAGTAGACCCTGGCAAGCCGGTTGTGCGTTCGGGCCACGGCCCGGTCTGACCCGGCACCGCCCGAACGCACGACCGGCCAGCCGGACCCCGGCTCCCCGCTTCGGCGCTACTCGCGAAGCGGATACCGCCACCGTGCAGCCGCCCGGCTCGACGCGCAAGCTTGCGGCCCCACAGCTATAGGAGCCGTCATGACCATCTTCTCTGGGGGCCGGACACGAACGGCACCGAGGAATGTCACCTCGGTCGCCGTAGTGGCGAGCGACCGATTGACCCGCGAGGGCGCGTTGGCCCGACTCTCGACTTGCCGCGAACTCGACGTGCGCGCTTGGGAAGCCGGCTGCCAGGCCTCGGTTCTGCTCGTGTTGGCCACCACCATCACCGCACCGCTGCTGGCCCACATCGAGGACGTTTCGAGGGACGCCCCCGGCAACCCACCCAAACTGGTCGTCGTCGCCGACGAATTCTCCCCCGAGCAGGTCTTCCGGATGATCGATCTGGAGCTGACCGGGCTGCTGTATCGCACCCGCAGCACATTCGAATGCATCGTGGAGACGATCGTCATGTCCGCGGAAGGGCGACTGCGACTGCCCGAACGCATCCAGCGTTACCTGGTCGGGCGGGTCAAGTCGATCGAGGCGTCCGAATCCGACGCTGCGGGCCGCGCCTGCCTCGCCGAGCGCGACGTGGAGGTGCTGCGGCTGCTATCGGACGGCCTGAGCACACGCGAAGTGGCGATGAAACTGAGCTACTCCGAGCGCACGATCAAGAACATCGTTCATGACATCGTGACGCGACTGAACCTCCGCAACCGCACGCATGCCGTCGCGTATGCCCTCCGCGTCGGCATCATTTGAGCGTTGACCGTCACCGCCCGAACGCACGGCCGGTCAGCCCTACCTCGGCCGCCAACTTCAGGGCTACCGCCGATGCGCCGACCGCCACTGTGTACTTTCCCGGCTTGATGCGCCAGCTGCCGGCCCCGCCGTCATAGCGTGCGAGCAGTCGAGGATCCGCCTCGATTCTCACGCGCCGAGTCTGACCGGGTTCGAGGTCGACCCGCTCAAATCCCAGCAACCGCAGCCGTGGTTCATCGGGGGCGGCGGTCAAATACAGCTGCGGGACATCCGCCCCGCCGCGGTCGCCGGTGTTGACCACGCTGAAGCTGGCGGTCACGGTGCGGCCGCCCGCCACCGCCAGGTCGCGGTACTCGAAACTGGTATAGGACAAGCCGTGACCGAACGCGAACATCGGGGCCTGGTTTGTTCTGGCAAACCAGCGGTAGCCGACCTCGGCTCCCTCGGAATAGCGGATCGTGGTCGACGTCCCCCACCGAGCGCCGAGGTCGGGCAGGTACGGACGCGGCGTCTGGTCGAGATCGACCGGGAAGGTGATCGGCAGCCGGCCCGACGGATTCACCTGCCCGGTCACGATTTCCGCAATCGCCTGACCACCGGCCTGGCCCGGATACCAGGCCGCCACGATGGCGTTCACCGAGTCCCGCCAGGGCATGGCCACCGGATTGCCGGTCTCGAGCACCACAACGGTATTCGCGTTGGCGGACGCAACCGCGGCGATCAGCGCATCCTGACCCCAGGGCAGCGACAGATCGGCGCTGTCGAAGCCCTCTCCTTCTGCTCGCGTCGCGAACACGATCGAAACGTCCGCTCGCTGCGCCGCCAGCACGGCCTCCGCCGGGCTAAGGCCAGGATCGAACTCAATCTGCGCGCCGGGTATTCGCTTTCGCAGTTCGCTCAGCGGGCTCGACGGCAGTATGTACAGATTGCGCAAGCCTGCTTGCAGGCCCGACCCGCCGATCGGTACCACCGCTGCATAGCCGCCGGTGGGAACAACCGCGCTCGAACCGTAGCCAGCCGGCACACCGAGGTGTGCATAGCCGCCGATGACGGCAATGCGCGCAGCCGATCCTGGCGACCCGGGTGTTAGCGGCAGCAGGCCTCGATTCTGCAGCAACACGATTCCCTGCCGCGCAATCTGCACCGCAATTTCGTTGTGCGCAGCCATGTCCGGTGCGGGTGCGGGTTCGGCCTGGTCGATCCCGACGGCGAACATCGAACGCAAGATGCGCCGGACCATATTCGACAGACGCTCCTTGGCCAGCCTGCCGTCCCGGAAAGCGGCTCGAAGGGGGGTGGTGAACGCCTCCGACTGCCACAGCAAGGCATCGATCTGCGCGCCGCATTCCTGGTCGAGGCCGCGCAGCGCGCACTCCCAGCCCGGCGTCCCGCCCCAATCGGACATGACCCAACCGCGGTATCCCCAAGCACCTTTCAACACCTCATTGAGCAAGGTGTCGTTTCCGGCGGCGTAGTCTCCGTTGACCTTGTTGTACGCCGCCATCACGGCGCCGGGCCGCGACCGTTCGATGGCGATCTCGAACGCCAGCAGGTCTGATTCACGGTGTGCGTCGGGATCGATGACCGCGTCCAACCAGTGCCGATTTGTCTCATTGCAGTTCAGCGAGAAGTGCTTGGTCGTCGCGATGACACCCTGTTGCTGGATCCCGTTTATCGACTCTGCGGCCATCGTGGCGCTCAAAAGCGGGTCTTCGGAGAGGTATTCGAAGTTGCGGCCGTTTCGCGGGTCACGCGCCAGGTTGATCGCGCCGGCAAGTTGGACGTTGAACCCGCGGCTGCGCGCCTCCCGTCCGATCGCTTCGCCCGAGGATCGGGCAAGCGCCGGGTTGAAACTGGCGGCCAGCGCTAGGCCGGCGGGCAGTGCCGTAGCGGTATCACCGGGCCGGTAGCCGGGGTTGGTGACACCGAGGCCGGCATCGCTCATCAACAACGCGGGGATGCCAAGCCGCGGAATTCCCGGTACATACCCGGCGCACATCGGAACGCCCGGTGGGATGCGCTCGTCCCGTAGCGGCCACATCTCGCCGGCCCCCATCACGCCGACCAGCAGTGAGAACCGCTCATCGTCGGTCATCTCGGTCTCGACCGCGACGGCCCGCACGTCGGCGTCGTCTAGTTCGTCCACCGCACACCCTCTTTCGCGAACACGACGCACAGCACATGACCAACTTCGGGCCCCATCACCAACTCGGTCAGCGTACAAATCGTCGCGACGAACTCCGGGCCGTGCGGCGGCGGCACTTGGCACAGGTGGTGCGCAATCTCATGCAGCACCACCAGCTCGCGCATCGCCCAGTCCGCGGCATCTCGGTCGGGAACAGCGATAAGTCCGGTGCCAGCCCGGTTTTCATAATGTGCCGCGGTGGCCGCCCGGCGCGTCCGCACCCGCACCGGCGGCACGCCCGGCCACTCCCGCCGCACCGCCGGCAACGCAAGCACGTCGTCGACGTAGCGCTGTACCGACGCCACCGACCCGAATCGGCCCTCCGGCGGCAGCGTCAGCTGCGTGCCGAAGAACTCGACCGCGGGCGATCCATGTGCGGCGGCGCGGTCGAATAAGGTCCGGACAAACTCTTCCGCCGCATACACCTTGGCGCGCTGGGAATCCCGAGCCGAATTCCCGACGCTCACCGGCCCAACGCGGTCCGCGCACCGGGCAGCTCGGGGCTCGTCCCGAGCCGTGCCTGCCGGCCCGCCCGATCACCCGCCCGCCGCGCCGCCGACGAATACCCGGCCGTTGCCCTGCTGGCTCGCCAGCTGCCGCGCGCTTTCGACGCGCGGCGATAGTAGTCGTGCAGTTCGACCTCCTTGTCCCGCAGGGCAATTGCGGTGCCAGGTGCGCGATCGCGGTCCTTGGCCACTTCCTGCCTGGTCTGCTCGCGGGCCTCGGCCAGGCGCTGACCCACCCGACCTCCGAACGCCAGTTGGAAGTTGATCCTGGCGGTGATCGTCGGCGTGGGTCGGTGCACCCCCGAGGCAAGGTAGGCGTCGGACGCCCGGACCATCTGGACAACCAGGCTGGCATACAGGGCGTGACTCGCGTCGATGTCCTCGACAAAACCGTATGCGTAGACGAACGTCGAGTTCGTTGCGACGTCACAGCGCACGTCGTTGGCCGCAGCGATGAGCACGAAGAGCTGCACATAGGTCCGCAGCCCCCGGGCACCGGCCGGTCCGATGGTGATCGTGCGCTGGGTGGGGGCCTGGGCGGGCGAGCGGGTTGCCGCATGGGACCTGGCCACCGCCAAGTCGATGGACGCGGCCGTCGCCAACCGCTGGGCGGCGGCCAGGAACGCGTCCGACTCGTGCTGGTTGTCGGTGCCTTCGGCCTGCCGCAGCAGTGCCGCGATGCGCGACAGCATTTTATCGTCGGTCATAGCGCCAACCTACGGTAGCGGAACGACAATTCCGGCCACTGCCGCGCTACCCGCCGCTAGAGCCGGGCGGTCAGCCAGGAGACCACGTCATCGAGCACCTGGTTGCGTTCCGGCTCGTTGAAGACCTCGTGGTACAGGCCGGGATATTCCTTCAGTTCCACATCGGTGGATCCCACACATTCCACCAGGTGGCGGCTGCCCCCGATGGGGATCAGCCGGTCATCGGTGCCGTGCAACACCAACAGCGGCGCCGTCATTGCCGGTGCCCGTCTGGGCATGGTCTCACCGACCTGCAGCAGCGCACGGCCAATCCCGGCGGGAACCCGTCCGTGGTGCACGAGTGGGTCGGTGCGGTAGGCCAAGACCACCTCGGGGTCGCGGGAGATGGCGGTGAAATCCAGTTCCTGCACCGGCAGGCCCGGCACCACGACGCCCAGCACCTTGGCGGCGAGCGCCACCACCCCCGGCACCAGGTCCTGTGCCGCGACCGCGGGCGCCGAGAGCACCATCAGGTCGTAGTTGTCCGGGCGTTCGACGCCGTAGGCGAACACGATCCCACCGCCCATGCTGTGGCCGAGCACGATGCACTTGCGGCCGGGATGCTCCCGAGTGGCGATGCCAACCAGGGTGTCGAAGTCGCCGGTGTACTCGGAGATGTCCTTCACCAGCACCCGTTTGCCGCCCGAACGGCCGTGTCCGCGATGGTCGAGCGCGTAGGTGACCAGTCCCGCCTCACCGAGCCGCGCCGCGACGTGGTCGTAGCGGCGGGCATGCTCGCCGAGCCCGTGGGACAGCACGACCACCGCTCGCGGCGCGGTGTCCGGGGTCCAGACGTCGTAGACGATTCGCACACCGCCGATGCCGTCGAAATTCCGTTCCGTCCGGGTCGTAGTCATTACCCGGCAGCGTAATGGCTCCTGTGACGGCTTTGTCAGAGACTCTGCGTAGGCTCTCTCGGGTGAGTGTGCTCGCAGAGAGCGCCGACCGCGGGCGGGGCGATCGGCGCGTGGATTTCTCCGCCCACACCGAGCCCTACCGGCGTGAACTGCTCGCACATTGCTATCGAATGACCGGGTCACTGCACGACGCCGAGGACCTTGTTCAGGAGACACTGCTGCGGGCGTGGAAGGCCTATGACCGGTTCGAGGGCAAATCGTCGATCCGGACCTGGCTGCATCGGATCGCCACCAACGCGTGCCTAAGCGCCTTGGAAGGACGACAACGCAGGCCGCTGCCCACCGGGCTTGCCGGATCGAGTTCGGACCCGACCGCGGCGCTGGTGGAACGTGGCGAGATTCCCTGGTTGGAGCCACTCCCGGACCTGACCGACGATCCGGCCGACCCCTCGGTCATCGTCGGGTCGCGCGAATCGGTGCGGTTGGCGTTCGTCGCTGCGCTACAGCACCTGTCGCCCCGGCAGCGGGCGGTTCTGCTACTGCGCGAGGTGCTGCAGTGGAAGGCGGCCGAGGTGGCCGAGGCGATCGGCACCACCCCTGTTGCCGTCAATAGCCTGCTCCAGCGGGCACGCTCGCAGCTACAGGCCGTCGGGCCCACCAGCGGCGACCGGCTGGCTGCCCCGGATTCGGCGGCTGCGCAAGATTTGCTGGCCCGCTATATCGCGGCGTTCGAGACCTATGACATCGACCGGTTGGTGGAGCTGTTCACCGCCGAGGCGATCTGGGAAATGCCCCCGTATGTCGGCTGGTACCAGGGCGCGCAGGCCATCGTCGCACTCATTCACCAGCAATGCCCCGCCGAATCCCCCGGAGACATGCGCCTGATTCCGTTGGTCGCCAACGGGCAGCCCGCCGCGGCCATGTACATGCGTGCCGGCGATGCGCACCTGCCGTTCCAGTTGCACGTGTTGGACGTCAGCGCCGACGGTGTGTCACACGTCGTGGCCTTCCTCGACGACACCCTGTTCGCGAAATTCGGCCTTCCCGATTCGTTGTGAACGCCATGCCCGCCACCGCAGAGATCAGGTGGGCGGCGGACCGGGCCGTCACCTCGACAACCTGGCTAAAATCCAGGCACTCGTTCTCGTTCGGCGATCACTACGATCCGGATAACACCCACCACGGACTGCTGCTGGCGAACAACGACGACATCGTTGCCCCCGGAGGCGGCTTCGACACGCACCCACACCGCGACATGGAGATTGTGACCTGGGTGTTGCGGGGTGGACTAAGACACCAGGATTCCGCTGGCAATCGCGGTGTGATCTATCCAGGCCTGGCCCAACGCATGTCGGCCGGTAGCGGAATCCTGCATTCGGAGATGAATGATTCTGCTACGGAGCCCGTGCATTTCGTACAGATGTGGGTACTACCCGATGAAACGGCGACCACCCCGAGCTACCAACAGCAGCAGATTGATAACGAACTGTTGAGCGACGGACTGGTGGCCATCGCGTCGGGAATACCCGGGCAGGACGCGGCGATCACGCTGCACAACCGCAGTGCCGCGTTGCACGGCGCACGGCTGCGAGCCGGCGCTACGGTCGCCATGCCCGCGGCGCCCGTCCTGCACCTGTTCGTCGCGCGCGGCCGGCTCACCGTGGAAGGTGTGGGCGACCTCACCGAAGGGGACGCCGTGCGGTTCACCGACGCCGACGCGCGGCGGATAACCGCGCACGACCCCGCGGAAGTGCTGATCTGGGAGATGCATGCGAAGCTGGGCGGTCCGGCAACATAGAGTGGCCAGGACAGACAGGAGCCCGCATGTCTCAGTTGCAGCCGCGGCACGCGGCGCCGAACCCTCGGCGGAGTATCAAAGCTATTCGGACGGTGCGGTTCTGGGTTGCGCCGATCGCCATCACGTTGGCGCTGATGTCGGCGTTGGCTGGGCTGTATCTGGGCGGCATCTTGAATCCCACGACCAACTTGCGGCATTTCCCTATCGCGGTGGTGAACGAGGATGCCGGACCCGCGGGTAAGCAGATCGTCGACGGTCTGGTTGCCGGCTTGGACAAGAACAAATTCGACGTCCGAGTGGTTTCGCCCGACGCGGCCAAGCGGCTCCTCAACACGGCTCAGGTGTATGGCTCGGCGCTGATACCACCCACCTTTTCGTCGCAGCTGCGCGATTTCGGGGCGAGTGCGGTGACGCCTACCCGCGCGGACCGGCCCACGATAACGATTTCAACCAACCCGCGGGCGGGCACGCTGGGATCCAGCATCGCCGGCCAAACGCTGACCCAGGCACTGGCCGTGGTCAATGGCAAAGTCGGCGAACGACTTAGCGCGGAAGTAGCAGCCCAGACCGGCGGAGCGCCGCTAGCTGGGGCATCGGCGTCGGGGCTGGCCAGTCCCATCGATGTCAAGGCAAACGTCTACAACCCACTGCCCAACGGTACCGGCAACGGGCTTTCGGCTTTCTACTACGCACTCTTGCTGCTGCTGGCCGGATTTACCGGCAGCATCGTGGTCAGCACCCTGGTGGACTCCATGCTCGGCTATGTACCAGCCGAGTTCGGTCCCGTCTATCGCTTCGCCGAGCAGGTCAACATCTCGCGCTTCCGCACGCTGTTGGTCAAGTGGGCGGTGATGGTGGTTTTGGCGCTGCTCACCTCCGGTGTCTATATGGGGATAGCCCACGGTCTCGGCATGCCCATTCCGCTCGGCTGGGAAGTATGGCTCTACGGGGTGTTCGCGATCATTGCGGTCGGCGTCACGTCCAGCTCCCTGATCGCGGTACTAGGCACGATGGGCCTGCTGGTCAGCATGTTGATCTTCGTCATCCTCGGGTTGCCGTCGGCGGGGGCCACCGTCCCGCTGGAAGCCGTCCCACCGCTCTTCCGCTGGCTGGCCGAGTTCGAGCCGATGCACCAGGTGTTCCTGGGTGTGCGGTCGCTGCTGTATCTAAACGGAAGCGCGGAAGCCGGCCTGTCCCAGGCGTTGACGATGACCTCGATCGGGCTGATCATCGGGCTGCTGCTGGGTGGGCTCATCACGCACATGTATGACCGCAAGGGCTTCCACCGAATTCCGGGGGCGGTCGAGATGGCGATCGCGGCAGAACACCAAGCGCAGTACCAAGCACGGGAAAGTGCGCGCGAAAGTTCAAGCGAACAAACGTAATTCGAATGCGGCCGAACCGTCACGCCGCTGTTACTTAAGTTGACAGTGTGGCCAGTGTGACTAATGCTGTGGTAGTTGCATGTGGATTCGGGCCGAGAGGGCTACCGTGCTGACACCGACCGCCAGGCTGCGCCGACTTGCGGCTGGCTGCGCCGCCTTGGCCGTGTGCGCCACGCTCGCCAGCACCACGGGACAGCCGGTTGCGCGCGCCGCGGACGGGCGCGAGATGCTCGCCCAGGCGATCGCCACCACCAAAGGCTCATACCTGGTGTACAACTTCGGCGGCGGTCATCCCATGCCGCTGCTCAACGGCGGCGGTCACTGGTATGAGATGAACAACGGCGGCCATCTGATGATCATCAAGAATGCGTCGCAACGACTTTCACCACACCTACTGGTAGACACCCACACCGGAGACCAGGCGCGTTGCGAGAATAACCCGGGTGCCCGCACCGGTGAGGGGTTGTTGCAAGCATCGGAGATCTACCCGCCGCTGCACGCGTGGCAGCGCATGGGGCGGCCGACCATCGCGGTCAACGCCAACTTCTTCGACGTGCGCGGACAAAAGGGCGGCAGCTGGCGGTCGACCGGCTGCAGCTCACCGCTAGGCGCCTACGTAGACAACACCCATGGGCAGGGCCGTGCCAACCAGACGGTCACCGGAACCGTCGCCTACGCCGGAAAGCAGGGTCTCTCCGGCGGAAACGAGCTCTGGACCTCGCTGACGACGATGATCCTTCCTGTCGGTGGCGCACCGTATGTCTTGCGGCCCAAGAACAGAGAGGACTACGACGTCGCCACTCCGGTGATCCAGGACTTGCTCAACAAGAACGCGCGGTTCGTCGCCGTGGCCGGAATCGGACTGCTGTCGCCCGGCAATACCGGCCAGCTCCACGACGGCGGTCCCAGCGCGGCGCGAACGGCTCTCGCCTACGCGAAGCAGAAGGACGAGATGTACATATTCCAGGGCGGCAACTACACACCGGACAACATCCAAGACCTGTTCCGCGGCCTGGGTAGCGATACAGCGATCCTGCTCGACGGCGGTGGGTCGTCCGCGATCGTGCTGCGCCGCGACACCGGAGGCATGTGGGCCGGCGCAGGATCGCCGAGAGGATCGTGTGACACCCGTCAGGTGCTCTGCGACTCGCATGAGCGGGCGTTGCCCAGCTGGCTGGCATTCAACTAGCCATGCGCCTGGTCGTGCTACAGGTGCGGCGTCAAATCTAGCGAGGTGATGGTGGTCATCCTGGTCACCAGCCAACGCCCGCCATAGCGTTTCATGAACAGCCGGTAGGACAGATACTTCAATGCCGGGATGTTCTTGGTCACCGGGCTGGTGGTGGTGGTATTGGTGTAGACGATGGCGACGGCATCCCGGCTGTTCAGCGATTCCACAGCCGCCCCAGTGACTTCGGTGTTGTTGGTTATCTTGGCCTGTTTGTTGGGCGCCGCAATCTGATCGACAAATTTGCGGTACTGCGCCGCGAAGTCGCCGGTGAGGTAGTTCGCGGCCCTATCGGCCAGGGTGTCCATGTTTTCCGGCGTGTAGGTCCATAGCGTCGTAATCGCGTTCGCCGCGGTCCGTGCGACCGTGAGCTTGGTGGCCACCGCGGCGCGGTCGGATAGGTAGGGCTGCACCGTCGCACCGGCGAAGGCGCCGGAGGCCACGAATAGCGCCGCGGCCACGCCGACCGCGACGGCTAGCCACCTGCCGCGCGATCGTCTGACCGGTGCACCACCGTCCTCGCCCGCGGTCGTCTCGGATCCAGCGGCGTCGGCCTCGCTGGCCGACACTGCCGCATCGCCTGCGTCCCGCTGCCCCTCCGCGTCGACCTCGTCCAGGTCGCCCTCGGCTTCGGTTGCATCCGTTCCTGCGGCCGTTTCGGTGCCGGACTCTGACTCGGCGGGAGTCTGTTGGGTCAGATCACCGGAAGCAGATTGCTGATCTTCCACTCGTTACCTTCCTGCTTGGCCGTTATCACCCAACGGTTCGCGCTTCCCACCACCCGCTTGCCGTCCGGGGACTTCGAGGTGATCTCGGTGACCACCAGCACGTTGGCGCTGCCATCGTCGTTCCACCTCTCCACACCCGCGTCCAGAACCGTGCCGGTGGTCGGCTCGACGCCCGAGATCTGCATGAGAATCTCGTTGTGCCTGTCCCGGTACTGCTGCGCGAACTGGCCCGTGGCGTGAGCCAGCACCCGTTCGGCATATTCGTTGGCGTGGAACGGATCCGGTGAGGTGAACATGGCCATGAACGATCGGACGTCGCTGAGCATCGCGGTGTCCTGCCGCGCTGCGCGTTGGTGTGATTCGTGGGTGATCAGCATGAACACGCAAGATGAGATCGCGGCCGTCGACACCACCGCGGCAGCGATCAGCGCCGCCGGCAACCGAAACAGGCGCGCCCGCAGGTCCCACGGTCGCGGGGGCAGGCCCCATCGTCGCGGCGGTTCGATCGGCAGCGCGACCAGAAGCGGCCCCTCGCCAGTTTCAAACTTGCGGCGCGGGCTCATTTTTCACCCTTGGGCTGTCTCGGCTTCATCACGACCGCGAGATCGTCGACACGCCACTGCCCGCCCGACTTCTGAAAGATCGCACGCACGGTTGCGGTGATGTACCGCTGATTGGGCGGTGCGCCGCGCTCGCCTTGCATGAACAGCAGCATGGTTGCCTGATCCCCTGTCGCCGACAGCACCGCACTGTCGGTAACCCAGTACTGGTTGATGGCGGGTGGTCCCGCCTCCTGCACCGCCTGCTGCTGAATGGTCAGCTGCGCGCGGTAACTGTCGGTGGCCAGCGACCGGGCGTGCTCGAAATCGCGCTGCACCGTTTCTGGACGGTAGCTCAGCATCTCGACCACGATCTTCGGGCCTTGCACCGCAAGTTGTGCCCGAGTCTGATCGGTCGCTCGCTCCTTCAGGTACACCACCGTCGCGCCCACCAGGGCTCCCGCCACGCAAGCCCCCGAAGCCACCAGCGCCACTGCGGCCGTTAGCCGCCGTACCGCGCCAGGACGCCGGACCGGTTCGACGCGCTTCACCTCGGTGCGCAACAGCAAGTCGGCGAAGGTGCGCCGCCGCGAGTCCCACAGCGGCCAGAGCCAACCCACAAACAGCGACAAGACGTCCAGCAGGTGGGCCAGGTCTCTGAGCAGCAACCGCCACGGCCCGCTGGAGGAGCCGTCGCGCCGCACCACTCTGATGCCGGCATTCCCACGGCCGAGACTCCAACCAGTGATAGTGGGAAGCAGCAACCGGTTGACCGCCGACAGCAAGATCGCGAGTCCGGCCACCGACACACAAAACCACCACCAGGTGGAGCGCAGCGGCACCGTCAATGCCGTCAACGCCATCGTCGCGACCACAGCGACCCCGGGCGCAACGTCGATGGCGAATGCGCCCGCCCGAAGATGCCAGGGCGCCAAGTCATTCGGCGATGCTTCGTCGACACCCAGCGTGGTATGCGGCTTCTCGGCCACCACCGTCACTTGGTCACCTGGTCGAGTCTGGCAATCTTGTACCGGCCATCATCCGGTGCCATCCGCACCCGCAGGCGGTAGCCGACTTCCTGGGCATTCGCATCGGTGTTGGACACGTTGACCCGGAAAGCCACCAGAACATCGACCGACCGGTCACTGTTGTTGCGCTCGACCGCCGCCCGCATATCCGTCACCTTCACGTGGACGTTGGCCGTCTGATATGCCTCGACCAGCATGCCGGTGTACAGCGACGCCTGCGCACCGAAATCACCAGTGCTGCAGTCGATGATCTTCTTCATGCTCGCGGCCATTGCCGCTGCGTCAGGTGCCTGCGTTGCCGCGACGCAATCCTTCGCGGCCTCCGTGGCCGCGACATTGGCGCGGGCGATGGCCGTGCTGTCCAGGTGAGAACGCAGCGCAAGATAGCCGCCCGCCCCGACACCACCGGCCAAGACGAGCAGCGCCGCGGCGATGCCGACCAACCAGCCGCGCCGTAGCCGCGACGGCCCACGCGCGGTGGCCGGTTCTGGGTCCGGTTGCGGGTCCGCGTCTTCGCCGGGCTCCGATGCGGTTTGCGCCGGCGATTCCAGGGAATCCGCGGCCTTCACCTGCGCGCCGGTCTGGTCGGTTCCGGCCCCGGATTCTGACGAATCCGCGGCCTTCACCTCCGAAGGCGACGGCTCGTCGGCGTCGGCGGGATTCAGCTGGCCGGAGCCAGCATCTCCTTCCATCCGTCGTCTCCTGTTGTGCTCGAGTTCTCGACGGCGTACTTGACACCATCCGGCCCCACCAGTTCACCACTGGCCGGGTTATAGACCGCCGACGGGCCCGGTGCTGGAGTGTAGACGCACGGGTTGGGCTGCTGGCCGTTGCACTGCACAGTACCCGAACCCGGGCGTTGCAATGGATCACTCACCGGAGGCGGGCTCCCCTGCACCTGATCTGCGGGCGCCGGGTTCTGGCCGGTGTTGATCGACGGCGCCGGTATCACCAAACCCGGTTTCACCGGTTGATCACAGCGTGCCGCCGGTGCCGGGCAGGTGAGAAGCTGGTTCGGGTCGCCGTACCACGGGTTGGTGCCCGCCGGAACATACGGCTCCGTGCTCCGGCACTCCTTCGGCGTTGCCGCGCGCTTGCCAGGAACGTCGACGCAGACCAGGTTGCGTGCGCCACGCACTTGCAGCGCCGGGGCGTCATGCGGGATCTTGCAATACGTTCCCGTCGGCAACGGTCTGGGACTGGTATCGGCCGGGGACCGCCACTCCGATGGCGGGATGAAGCCGGTCAGACACGGCGGCGGTTGGTTGATGGTCGGCGCGAGATCCAGCGAAGCCGCGCCCGGGAACGGCGACGTCACCGTCTGGGCGATAGCTGCGCCCTGCGGTAGAAACACCAGCAATTCCTCGACGCCGGCGTGATAGCGCTTGAGCATATCGAGCACGACTTCCAGATTCGCCAGCGTCTGCGGCAGGGAGTCCCGCACATCGCTGAACACCGCGTTGAGTTCATCGGCGGTCGGCGCCGCCCGGTTCAGGATGCTTCTCACGTTCTCGTCCCGTGCCGCAGTCTGCGCCGCCAGGACGTTCAGCTTTCGCGCCCAGCGCTCGATCGCATCACCCGAATTGACCTGACTGTCCAAAATCGGTCCGGAGTGTTCGATGATGTCGTTGACATCTTGAATGTTGGTCTTGAAGTCACCGACGATCGCCTGGGTGGAGTCGACCAGGCGCTGCAGCGCCGGACCTAGTCCGCCGACCGCTTGCGCGGTCTCGTCGAGCAGCAACCCGATTTTCTCCTTGGGCAATGCGGCCAGCCCGCGGTTGGAGTTGTCCAGCGCCGGCCCGATCTCACTCGGCACCGTGCCCTTTGTGATGGTCTGCCCGGACGAGAAATATTTGCCCGGATTGCCCGTGGACACCAAATCGATGTACTGCTCACCGACCGCTGATACCGAGTGCACATTCGCCGACGCATCGATCGGGATCTTGTAGTTGCTGTCGATGCTCATCGTCGCTTGCGCGCCGCGCCGTGTCGGCTCGACGGCAGTGACCCGGCCGATAGTGATGCCGCGGTAGGTCACGTTGGCCGTCGGATAGAGACCACCCGATGCCGGCAGGTCGGCCTTCAGGGTGTACTGGCCGATGCCCACCAGACTTGGAATCCGCAGGTAGTACCAGCCCAATATGACGATCGCTGCCACGGACACGATCGCGAACAGGATCAACTGGCGTTGGATAAACCGAGTCAGCATTGGCGAGACCCCCTTTCCACCAGCGGCCCACCGGGCGCGTCGTTGGGGTTCGGCGTGTAGCGGATGTCGGGAATCATCGTCTCGGGATCGCGGCCGAAGGACTGCTCAAGTGCGCGCAACGCACCGGAGAATCCGGTTCCGGTGAGGAACCCGTTGTCGATGGCGCTGTAGGTCAGATCGAGCGTCAGCGACAGGTTCATGTAGTCACCCCGGACCAACTTCGGCACCGCGTCGATGTCGAAAGGCTGGGTGAGGATCAACTTGAGCGCCTGTACCAGGTACGGCGCCGCTCGAGCGAGTTCCTTCAGCGGGCACTGCAGCGCCTGCAAATCCTGATGCAGGTCGCCCTGCGCGGCCGACAGATACTGGCCTGCGGCCTGGCTGAGTCGTCCCACTGAATCAACCGCGTTGATCAAGAGGTCCTGCTTGTCCGCGAAGTGCTTGATCAGCGGGGGCAGATCGGTCAGCACCCGATTCAGGACCTCCGCCCTGCCGCCAACATACGTCAGCAGCCGGTTGGTGGAGTCAATGGCGCGGGTAATGTCGTCGCGTTGCTTGTTGAGCTCTTGGGTGAAGGTATCGAGCTTGCCAAGGAAGGCCCGGATCTGATCGGCCCGGCCAGTCACGATGTCATTGATCTCGTTCTGAATCACCTCGAGGTTCACCACGCCACCGCCGCGCAGCAACGTGGCGATGCTGGCCAACGTCTGCTCGGTAGTCGGAAAAGCCGAGGAGTTCTTCAGCGGGATGGTGTCACCGTTCTTCAGTAGCGCCGGCGACGGGTCGGTGGCTGGCGGGTGCAGCTCGACGTGCTGTGAACCCAGCAGGCTGGTCTGGCCGATCTTGGCGGTGGAGTTCTTTGGCAACTTGACGTTCTTGTCCAGACTCAGCGTCAGCGTTGCCACCCAGTTCTTCAACTTGATCGCGCGTATCGAGCCGACCCAGACGTCGGCCACCATGACCCGGCTGTTGCCGTTGATCGCCAATGTGTCCGGCATCTGCACATAGATGGTGTAGGAACCGGGCCCACTTCCTGGGCCGCCGGGGATCGCCACGTTGGAGATACCGCGCCATCCGCACGAACTCAGCACCAAGGCAACGACCAGCAGGGTCAGCCCCCGAGTGACCCCGTGCCGGGCTACGCCCAGCACCCTCGAGATTCCGCTAGTACGTCGCCCGTCCAACGCGGCGCTGTCGCTCACCGGGCTCGTCGCGCGTGTCACTGGCCCCCTCCTGCCTCAGCGGGCAGCGGCGCCCCAACCGGCGCTGGTCCTGGCGCTGGTGCAGGCGTCGGTGCAACCGGTCCCGGGATCACCTCGAAGCCAGGTGGGGGAGGTGGTATCGGCACCTGAGGAGCCTGCAAACCGATCGGCGGCAACACCGGATATTCGTCGTACGCATTCGGCGGCCCCGGCGGGGTCTGCAGTCCCGATTCAGGCGGTGCGATGTCCGGGCCACCCATGAGTTCGGCCAGGGACTCGGGCGTCAACAAACCCTGCGTGATCGGTCCGACCGCAACCCCTTGCATCCCGGGCGCGACAACCCAACCCTGCTGGGTGTTGCGGTGGGACAACGGTGTATCCGGCACCCAGATGCCGGGGACGGTGGTGTCCTTGTAACCGTTTGGCGGCTGCAGCCGGGGCTCCGAGTAGGCGATCTCCTTGGGCAGCGTCTCCGCCGTGTTGCCGATGTTCGCGGCGAACGGAGGGTAGTTGAACTTGATCGCGTCCAGAATTGGCGTCAGGTATTGCGCACACAGTTCGGCGGAGTCTTGATAGCCGAGCCGGCTACCGGCCTGGATCGAGCTGCAGATGAACAGCAGCGGGTTCGCGAAGTTCGCGAATGCCGAAACCGAGACCACGCCACCGTGTGACGGGTGGTAGATCTGGTTGACATTCGACCCCAGGGTCGGCAGGACGTGCAGGGTGGTCTCCAACCCGTCCAACGAGTCGGGTTGCAGCAACGTGGTCGTCACGTTCTCGAGATTGGCGACGTCGTGCGTCAGCACCTCGCGGTTCTTTTCCAGGAACGGACGCGTGACTGCGAGCAGGCTGTCGAACTGCTGGATCGCATTCGACAGGTCGCCGTCGGTGTGGGTCAGCCGATCGGTGAACTCCGCCAGGTTTTGGTTCAACGCGACGAACTGTTGGTCGTCCTGGTGGAGGGCATTGACGAACAGCGCCAGGCTGCGCACCACCGCGAAGAAGTCGCCCCGGCCCTCGTTCAGCGCGTTCAACGCCCGCGACAGGCTGTCCAGCGTGGTATTGAACTGCTTGCCCTTGCCGGCCAGCCCATCGGCGAACGATTCGATGACCTCGCCGAACGGCCCCTTGGGCTGCTGCGGTGTCGGGCCGAGCCTATCGATGATATTGGAGACGCTGTCGCGCAACTCGTCCCACTCGACTGGTACCTGGGTCCGCTCGAGCGGAATAACCGCGTTGTCGGCCATGACCGGACCGCCCTTGTACGGCGGCTCCAATTGGATATTCCGCGACGCCACCAAGGTGGGGTTGAGGATCACCGCGGAGGCATTGGCGGGCACCTTGTACTTGTTCTGGTAGTGGAACGTCACCTTCATTTTGTCGCCGGCCGGTTCGATCTTGTCGATCCGACCGACCGGAAGACCCATGATCTTGACCTTGTCGCCGACATACAGCGCATTCGCTTGGGGGAAGTAGGCAACCACTGTGTTTGTCGTCAGTTTCTGGTAGAGACGCCAGCCGACGATTCCGGCGGCGAGGGCCAGCACCACCACCAACGATCCGATGACCACCGTGACCCGCGACAGCCTCGGCAGCTTCAGGTTGTGGATGTCGAAGATGGTGCTCAATTCTCGCTACCTCCCGTAACGCCGCTACCACCCGTGCCGCCTGGGTTGATGAACGGAGCCGGCAACTGCGGTCCGGGTCCGGGTGGTGCCGGTGGGCCCGGCCGCGGGGCCGGAACCGGCCCGGGCGCCGGCCCCAGCGGCGCGGTGCGCGCTCCAGGCGGGGCCTCCGCCGGTATCGGGACCGGCGTGCCCGGCACGTTTGGCGGCACCTCACCCGGGCGTCCCGAGACTGGCAGACCCGGGGTGGGCGGTAGTCCGTCCGGGTTCGGCGGCGACGTCTGGACGTCGAGCGGTGCCGGGAAGTTGCCGGGGCCCGGGCCGAACGGGCCTTCGGTGAGGCCGGCGCAGGGCAGCGGATTCCACGGCCGCGGTAGTCCATCCGCCGGCGGGGTGTACGAGCAGGGCGCACCCGGCCCCACAGCCGGCCCCGGATGTTCGGGCGTGCCCTCTAGCACCAGCGGCGGTGGTGGCGGCGCGCCGTTGGGGAACCTGGTGCCGTTCGGGTCGGGGAACCGGAATGACGGCAGTCCCGCACTGCGCCAGAAGTTCTCGGGGTCAATACCGCGGTCTTTGAACGCCGCATCGACAAACGGCTGCAAGACCTGACCCGGCAACAGGTTGGCCAGCAACACCTTGAAGTACGGCCCCGACGCGAAGGTTTCACCGAACGACGCGACGAACTTGCCCAACACTTCCAGGGCTTGCGCCAGGTCGTCCTTGCGCACGACCAGCAAGTCGCTGAGGGTACGCAACTGCTCGAGGACATGGTTCAGGTTGGGGTTGTCATTGATCAGGCCCTGCACCTGGGCCGAGAAAGTAGCGATGTTGCCGAGCAGCGCGTCCACCGCCCGACCGCGCGCGTTGAACGCCGCCAGCAGCGTCTTCGCGTTGACCAACAGCCGGTCGACCTGCTCGCTGCGATCACCGAGGACGCTTGCCACCTGGTTGGCCTGGGCGAGTAGGTGCTTGATCTGCTCGTCGCGCTTGCCGATCGTGTCGGAGAACTTGGCCACACCGTCGAGAGCGGCGCTCAGGTTGGGATAGGTCTGATCAACGGTCTGCGACAACACGTGTAGCGACTGCTTGACCGTGTCGATGTCCCAGCCGGAGGCGGCCTTGGTGACGTCAAAGAATGCGTCGTAGATCTGATACGGGGTGGTGCTTTGCCCGAGTGGCAATATTCCCCCCGGCCGCAACGTCTGTTTGCCGCGCGGCTCAATCTCGAGCACCTTCTTGCCCAGGATGGTGTCGGTGCGGATGGCCAGCCGGCTCTCGGTGCCAATCGTGTTGGTGCCGATGGAGAACTTGACCACGATATGGTCGCCGTCGATCTTGAGCGCGTCCACGGTGCCCACCCCAAAGCCGGCGATGCGCACCTTATCGCCCTTGTTCAGCCCGCCGGTGTCGGTGAATTGGCCGTAGTAACTTGGCTTGGCGAACAGCATGGGGACACTGGTGAAGCTCTGGCCCACCCCGACGACGAGCAGCGTCACCACGATGCCCATGAGCCCGATTCGCATCCTGTTGGGCGGTTCCAGCGTTCTCATTGCGGCGTGCACCTACCCGACGGCTGGTGGAAGAGCCGTACTGTGCGAACCGGCCCTCCGGGTTGGAATCCGTTCCACTTGACCGAGAGGTCGCAGAGGTAGAAGTTGAGGAAGTCGCCGTAGGTGCCATTGGCGCGTCCGACAGTGGTCAGCGCGGTCGGGATCTTGTGCAGTAGATCGTCCAATCGATCACGCTGATCGATGAGCGGTTGCTGAATCGGGTCCAGGTAGGCAATCGTCTTGCGCAGCAACTCGCGATTGTCGCCCAGCAGGTCGGCCACCGTTCCGGCGCCATTGCTGATGCGCGCGAGGCCAGCGGCCAATGGGTCGGCGTGGTTCTTCAACCCGGTGATCAGATTCTCCAGGTTGTTGACGGTCTGGTCGAACTCCTTTCGATGCCTGACGGTGGTGTCCAACACGATGTTCAGGTTCTTGACGACCTCGCCGATCGCCTGATCGCGCTCGGCGATGTGGCTGGTCAATTGCGCGGTTTGCTCCAAGATGTCGTTGATGGTGCCGCCCTGACCCTGGAACACCGTGACGATCGCGCTGGCGATGTTGTTGACCTTCGCCGGGTCTAACGACCGAAACACCGGCTTGAAGCCACCGATCAACGCGTCCAGGTCCAACGCCGGTGAGGTGCGAGATACCGGGATGAATCCGCCCGGCGGCAGGACTTCGTCGGCCCCCTTACCCTCACCGCGCTTGAGCTCCACGTAGCGGTTGCCGATCAGGTCGGCATACCGGATCTGCGCGGTCGTCGACTGGTACAGCGGCACCGAACGGTCGATGTTGAACTCCACCCGAACCCGACGGCCACCGTCGACCAGGTGCAGTGATTTGACCTTGCCGATCTCCACCCCCGAGGCGCGGACAAACTGGCCCTGGCGCAGCCCGCTGACATTGTTGAACTCCGCGGAGTAGCCGTTGGTCCGATCGAAGCGCATCTGACCGAAAATCACGATGATCATCACCGTGAAGAACAGCAGCACCAACGAGACGATGCTGAGTTTGACGACGGTTCCAGTGATTTTCATGGGTTGATCGTGTTGTCCCCTACTTGACGGCCCCAGACGTACTCGTTGGCGTAGGGCGAGCCGATCTCGAGGTGGTTGTACGGCGCAAGACTGGCACCGGTGTCCATCACCAGATACGGCGCGGGCCACAGATCCCGGGTAATGGTCTGCCAGCAACCCGGGGCGCCGCCCGGACCGCCGCGCGCGTTCAGCCGCGGCAAGTTCTCCGGGTAGATGTAGGGATTGGGCGCCCCGCCTAGCACGCCGGTTATCCCCGCCCCCAATGTTGCGGGGAGGGCGAGGGGCGGCACCAATAGCCCGAGTAGCAGTGCCCCGCCTTGGGTGGCCAGCGCTAGCGGAGACAACACCGAGATACCCAACCCGGACAGGACTTCGGTGTTCGTGACCAGCGAGTAGCCGTTACCACCGCCGCCCACCTCCGCGGCCATGGGGTCGGCGTCGTGGAAGTTGCGGATCGTGCAGAAGAGCTCCGGGCTGTAGGTGTCGAGCAGCGTGGCGGTGGGCACCAGATCGGCGGCCCCGCGCACCAGATAGGGCCCGCCGCGTTCGAAGACGTCGGCTCCGGTGTTGCCGAACCCCGCGGCCGCCAGCAACGCGGAATCCAGATCCGCTTGCTGCTGATTGATGGTGCGGGCGGTAGTCACCGAATTGTTGAGGAAGTCGAACAGGTCGGGCGACGCGTTGGCGTAGACGTCACCCAGGGCGGCCAGCTGCTGAATGTCATGGCGGGACTGCGGCATCCGCGCATTGAGGTCATCGAGGACGGTGTTGGCATTGACGAGCGACTGCCCGAACTTGTCGCCCAGCCCGCTCAACGCATCCGCGGCCGCGCTCAAGGTCAGGTTCAGTTTGACCGGATCCACCTTCTCGGCGATCGAGGTGAGTGTCTGGAACAACGTGTTGATCTCGGTTGTCACCGACCTCGCGTCGATCACGGTTTGCGGCGTGATCTGTTGTTGAGAGGGGTCTTTCGGGGTAGTCAACGACACGTACTTACCGCCGAACACCGTGGTCGCCTTGATATCGGCGTTCACGTTCGCCGGGATCAGGTGGACGTACTTCGGATCCATATCCAACACAAACTTGGCCGCCGGTTGGCCGTCCCGGGTAATCTCCGAGATGGTGTCGACCCGGCCGACCTCCACACCGTTGTAGGTGACCTTCGCCCCGGGATCCATCACCAAACCCGCACGAGCGGACAGCATCGTCACCTGCGTCTTAGGCGTGAATTCGCCCCGAAACTGTAGGTACACCAAGGCAGTTACCAGCGCCAAGACCAGCACCAAACCCAAGCCCGCCGTCTTGTAGGGCGGAACTCGCGGCTTGTTCAGCTTCCCCGGCGTCGTCATGGCGGCTACACCGTGAGATTGAAGTTCGGGTCGACACCGTAGAGCGCCAACGCTGCGAAGAGGACGACGACCTGCACCGAGACCAGCGAGAAACGCATCGATCGGCCGACGGCCTCACCGACACCGACCGGGCCGCCGCCGGCGGCGTACCCGTAATAGCAATGGCTGATCATGACGATCGCGGTGATGATGAGCGCTTCCAGGAAGGACCAAAACACATCATTGGGACGCAGGAACGTTTGGAAGTAATGTTCGTAGGTGCCATTCGACTGCCCGTAGAGCACCGTCGTCGTGATCTGTGGGGACAGGAACGACATGATCATCGCCAACGCATACAGCGGAATGATCACCACCAGCCCCGCCATGATCCGGGTGGAGGCCAGGAACGAAATCGACTTGATACCCATCACTTCCAGAGCGTCGATCTCCTCGCTGATCCGCATCGCCCCCAGCTCGGCGGTGGCACCAGCGCCGACCGTGGCCGCCAGCGCGACACCCGTGACGACCGGACCGGCGATGCGCACGTTGATCAGCGCGGCGAAGAACCCAGTGAACGCCTCGACACCGATATTTCCCAGCGACGCGAAACCCTGGATGGCGACCAGTGAACTGCCGGACAGCGTCACGAACCCGACGATCGCGACCGTGCCGCCGACGACGGCCATCGCACCGGTGCCCATGCCGATCTGGGCGATCAACCGCAGCGTCTCTTTGCGGTAGTAGCGCAGCGCATGGCCGATCTGCCCGACACTGATAAGCGCAAACCAGGCCAGCTGACCGGCCTCGTCCAAGCCTCGGGCCGCCGCACCGCCGTAGTGGCGGAGATTGGCGACCGCCCGCGGGAAGCGGGCACGCACCACAGCAGCAGTCGACATGTCAGCGCCCCGTCCCAAATCGCACACCGATGGTCGTCAAGATCACGTTGACGGCAAACAGCGCGATCACACAGAGCACCACGGTCTCGTTGACGGCGGTGCCAAGCCCCTTGGAACCGCCTCGGACGGTGAGCCCCCGGTAGCAGCCGACCAGGCCGGCAATCAGGCCGAACACCGCGGCCTTGATCGTCGCGATGACCACCTCGGGAAGACCGGTGATCAGGGTCAGCGTGGCGAGGTAGGCGCCACCCGACACGTTCTGCAAGTACACACCGAACAAAAAGCCGCCGACCAGGCCGACGGTGATCACCAGGCCGTTGAGCAGCGTGGCGACCAGCATCGAGGCCAGCACCCGGGGCACCACCAGCCGGTGGATCGGATCGATGCCCAGCACCTCCATCGCGTCGATTTCCTCGCGAATGGTGCGGGCGCCCAGGTCGGCACAGATGGCAGTGGACCCGGCGCCGGCAACCACCAGCACCGTGGTCAGCGGGCCAAGCTGGGTGACGGCGCCGATCGCCGCGCCGGAGCCTGAGATGTCTGCCGCGCCGAACTGGGCAAGCAGGATATTGAGCGTAAAGATCAACAACACCGTCAGCGGTATCGAGACCATGATCGTCGGCAAAAACCCGACCCGCATGATGAACCAGCACTGCAGGATAAACTCGCGCCACTGGAACGGCCAGCGAAACAGCGCCTTTCCGGTTAGCACGCACATCCGGAAGAAGCCACCGACAAGTGTCAGCGGGGTTTGCAGTTGGTCGCGGACGTAGCCGGACAGTGTGGCCGACGTGGTCACTGCCGCCCCCTCAAACCGGCGACATGGGTGTCGCGGCGCCGCGGCGGATCATGTCGCACGCCTCCTCCTTGCCCCGACGCTCGGTGTGTGACCGCAAGCTCCTTACTCGCAGGGAGTAACGGAGACCACAGGAATGTACCCGATGGCCCGCCCGGTGTGTAAGGCATCCGCACATTTAACCCTTCGTCAATAGCAGGCAAACGTTACAATTGCTATCTGTTCTCCCTTCTGGACTTAAAATCACTTGGCGCAGAATGTCTTTCGGTATCCGAGCCGTTGCCGTACCGCAAACGCAGTTCAGTTTTGAGCACCTTCCCCGCAGGGTTGCGGGGCAGAGCGGCTACGATCTCGAGCGCCTTGGGGTGCTTGTAGCGCGCAAGCCGATCGGTGAGGAACTCACTTATGTCTTCGATCCGAAGGTCGTCGTTCGTTACAGCCGCGACCGCGATCGGCACCTCGCCCCACTTCTCGTCGGCGCGGCCGATAACCGCGACTTCGACGATGTCGGGATGACTGGTCAGAACGTTTTCCAGCTCCGCGCAGTAGATGTTCTCGCCGCCGGAGATGATCATGTCCTTCTTGCGGTCCACTACCCAGACGTAACCGTCGGAGTCCATCCGAACCAGATCCCCGGAATGGAACCAGCCACCCGCGAACGCCTCCGCGGTGGCTTCCGGGTTGTTCCAGTAGCAGCTCATCAATGTTGGTGCCCGGTAGACAATTTCGCCCACTTCGCCGACGGGGACGTCGTTCATGTTCTCGTCGATCACCCGGGCGGCGACGGTCGGGATCACCCGGCCGACCGATCCACGCTTCCTGATCGCGTCCTCGCCGAGCAGCATGCAGGTCACCGGCGACATCTCGGTCTGGCCGAATGCAGCCAGGATCTGGGTTCCGGGAAAGGTTGCCGACATCTGCCGCAGCAACGCGTCCGGCGCCGGCGCGGCTCCCCACGACATCACCCGCAACCTCAGGTCCCGTGGTCGCGCTTGCTGCTCGGCGCAGACCGCCTGCCATTGCGCGGGAACCAGAAAGATGCCGGTGACCTTTTCCGCCGCCAGTACATCGAGGAGCTGTCCGGGGTCAAACGCGCCAAGCGGGTAGATCACCGTGGGGGTGCCGAGTAGCAGCCCCGGCAGCATGTTGCCGATTCCAGCGATATGGAAGAACGGAACACCGATGAAGCCGACGTCGCTATTGATGTTGGCTCCGCTGGTGTAGAGCGCGGTCATCGTCTGACCAGTCAGGTTGGTGTGGGTGAGAACGGCGCCCTTCGGGCGTCCGGTGGTGCCCGAGGTGTACATGATCAGCGCCGGCGAGTCGTTCGGGATGTCGATGCGGGCGTGCGCATCACCGGTCTCGTTGATCAGATCGTCGTAGCCGAACACTCCGTCATCGCCGGCATCGGTTGGGCCGCCGGCCACCACGATCATGTTCAGCAGCGGCTGGATGTCACGGACACCGGCGGCCACCGGAAGCAGCGCCGCTTCGGTGATGATCACCCGTGCCGCACAGTCCTCGACCAGGAATGCGATTTCGGTTGGCGTGAGGCGGAAGTTCAGCGGAACCGCGATGGCACCGAGCATGTTGGCGGCCAGCACCGACTCAGCAAACTCGGGGCGATTGAGCATCAAGATCATGACCCGATCGCCAAAGCCGACCCCTCGGCGGCTCAAGGCATCGGCCAGCGCCGAAACCCGGCGCTGCAGAACGGCCCATGTCACCGTGTTGCCCAGGAACCTCAGCGCCGGCGCGTCCGGCTGCATCATCGCGTGCCGCTCGAGCTGGTGGACCCAGTTCTGCCGCCGGGCACTATAGGGCTGCTCTTGGGCAGGTGTTGGAGCCCGCGTCAGGTGGCTGGCCAGTTGCGCGGTCAACTATCCCTTCCTTTCACTTGCGCACCGCTTGCGCCAGGTTGATATTTGATAAAACATGGTGTTACCTGGGTCACACTAACGGCCCGAGTGGCCCTAAAACAAGCCCCCCGGCAAGCCCGGCACTACCCTGAAAGTCCTGGCAGGCCACGTGAACGCACCTCTATCGGCGAAGCCGCGGAGCCCGCGGCCGCTGCGCCGGGCACAGCTATCCGATGAGGTGGCAGGCCACTTGCGGACCGCCATCATGTCCGGGACGCTGCGCCCAGGAACGTTCATCCGTCTCGACGAGACCGCAGCCGAGCTCGGGGTCAGCGTCACGCCGGTTCGGGAGGCGCTGCTGAAGCTGCGCGGTGAGGGCATGGTGGGGCTGGAGCCAAATCGCGGCCACGTGGTGATGCCGTTGACCAGGCAGGACATCGACGACATCTGCTGGCTTCAGGCCACCCTTGCCCAGGAACTTGCCACATCGGCCACCGCCCACATCACCGATGTCGAGATCGACGAGCTGGACCGCATCACCAACGCGCTGGCGGGGGCGGTTGAGTCCGGCGATGCCCAGACCATCGCAGCAATCGAATTCTCGTTTCACCGCGTCTTCAACCAGGCGAGCCGCCGGATCAAGTTGGCCTGGTTCCTGCTCAACGCCGCCCGCTATATGCCGGCGCAGGTGTTCGCCGCCGATCCGAAATGGGGCGCCGATGCGGTCGATAGTCACCGCCTGCTGATCGCCGCGCTGCGCCGCCGCGACACTGCCGCCGTGATCGAACACACCGTCTGGCAGTTCACCGATGCGGCACGGCGGCTAACCGAAACCCTGGATCGGACCGGAATCTTCGGCTGATTCCGCCCTAACCGGCCGCCAGCTGCTCGGCACGCTGCTTGAGGTTTTCGGCGAGGTGCTCCAGGACGTTGTTGAGCAGCATCTTCACCATCGGCTCCGGCACCGGCATGGTGATCTGGACGTCCATGTCCACGGTCAGCAAGCTCGCGGCACCGCTGGGGACCACACTGAACAGCTGCTCCTGCTTGGCAAACAGTTCGCCCTGCTGCATGACGGTTTGAATCTGGTTCTCAGCCGGGTAGTACACGGCGTGGATATAGGTACCCTCGATGCCTTGAACAGCGGTGTCGAGCCGCACCTGGCTGGGACGCCCGTCATCGTAGCGAGCGAGCACCCAAGCGCCCTTGACCCCTTCATTCCACTCCGGGTAGCGCTCGATATCGGCGACGATGGCCATGATCAATGCGGCGTCGGAGGAGACCTCGACGGTCTTGCTCAGAACTGGCATTGGCGAAGCATACCTGGGTCCCGATCAGCGCGAGATTGCCGTCAGGGCTGCGGTTGCCACGGGAATCACAGCCCTGACCGCGATCTTGGTGCGATGCGGCCTACTCGCTCACGCAGGCAGTTGCCAGCAGGGACCGGATGACGTCGGGAATCGGAACCGGCCTGCGGCTGGTCCGGTCGACGTAGACGTGCACCCAGTGCCCAAGTGCGGTGATGGCCTGCGTATGGGCGGGCTCCTTGAACACACCGAGCCGGTAGGTGACGCTGCTGCGGCCCAACCGGGTCACCGCCAGGCCCACCACCAGGCTTTCCGGGAAGCTCAGTTCGGAGAAGTAGCGGCAGCTCGACTCCGCGACAATGCCCAGCGACGGCATAGTGAGCGGGTCAACCCCGGTACTCGTGTTGATCCAGGCGTTGATCGCCGTGTCGAACAGCTGGTAGTAGACGGCGTTGTTGAGGTGACCGAACATGTCGTTGTCGGCCCATCGGGTGAGCACCGGCCATAGCACCGGGAAGTCGGTGTGTCCGAGCTGGTCCGGTGCCGGCACAGAACCCATGGTTGTATTCCAACATGCCTGCCATCCGCGGCGCGGTGCTGGAACAGATCGGGTTACCGCGGCCCTATCGGCGGTCGAAGCCGATCAGCGTCATCGAGCTCGACCTGGACCAACCCGGCAGCGGTGAGGTCCTGGTCCGCATCGAGGCGGCGGGCGTGTGCCACTCCGACCTGTCGGTGGTGGACGGCAACCGGGTACGGCCGGTGCCGATGTTGCTCGGTCATGAAGCCGCCGGAATCGTCGAGCGGATCGGTGCCGGTGTCGATGACATCGCCGTGGGCCAGCGGGTCGTGCTGGTGTTCTTGCCGAGGTGCGGACGATGCGCGGCGTGTGCCACCCAGGGCCTGACGCCGTGCGCAGCGGGCAGCGCCGCCAACACCGCCGGCACACTGCTCGGTGGCGGCATCCGGATCAGCCGCGGCGGCCGCCCCGTGTACCACCACCTCGGCGTCTCCGGCTTCGCAACCCATGCCGTCGTCAATCGGGCCAGCGTGGTTCCGGTGCCGCACGAGGTGCCGCCCGGCGTCGCGGCCCTGCTCGGGTGTGCAGTGCTCACCGGTGGGGGTGCCGTGCTCAACGTCGGCGCTCCGCGCCCCGGCCAGTCCGTCGCTGTCGTCGGCCTCGGTGGCGTCGGCATGGCGGCGGTGCTGACCGCTTTGACCTTCGACGACGTTCGTGTTGTCGCCGTCGATCAGCTACCCGAAAAACTTTCGACCGCACGGACTTTGGGCGCCCACGAGACGTACACGCCGCAGCAGGCCGCGGAGCATGCCGTCAAGGCCGCCGTCGTTGTCGAAGCTGTCGGTCATCCCGCTGCGCTGCAGACCGCAATCGGGCTGACCGCTCCCGGGGGTCGTACCATCACCGTCGGGCTGCCACCACCGGATGCCCGGATCAGCTTGTCGCCATTGGGATTTGTCGCCGAAGGCCGGTCGCTGATCGGCAGCTATCTGGGCTCGGCAGTGCCCAGCCGCGACATCCCCCGGTTCGTGTCGCTGTGGCAATCGGGCCGGCTGCCAGTGCAGTCGCTGGTGACGTCGACGATTCGGTTGGACGACATCAACGAGGCAATGGACCACCTCGCTGAAGGCACCGCGGTGCGCCAGCTCATCGGCTTCGACGGGCCTTGACGGACGCCTCAAGCCAGTCCACCGACTCAGGATCGGCGGTGTCCAGCTGCACACCGGGATGGGTCAATCTTGTGCCATTGAATTCCACCGTGAAGTCCCCGTGACAAGTTCGGCGTTGTCGGTGCGGATGGTGATCGTCTGCAACGTCCGGCCATCTGTTGGTAGCGGCCCTGCAGCCGCCGCGCAAACCGTCGTGGTCGGCCCCGCGGATGGTCGGCCCCACACGGGTTCGGAAGCGATGTCCCCCAATCGGGGAGCAACGGGCGGCGATCCCACCTGGCCTTCGCCGACATGAGGTGGACCTGCCCCCTCGCCGAACTGACTCGAATACCTTCTGCCGCCTATCCGCACCGCAAGCCGCCGGCTACCACTTTGGTGCCGTCGGTGACCGCCGCCACACCACCGCCGTATCCCCCGATCAGCCGACGGGGACGTCCACCACGGATCGGACCGATCGGAGGATGCAATGCCGCGTAACCGATCGCAATAATCGATCGTTCTGCCGAAGTCGACCTTGTGCCAGTCCCCGCAACGCCCTCGACACGAAGGTCGCCGGGCGAAACATTCGGTAGTTCGTTGGTTTGCATTGGGCGCTGGCGAAAGCGTTGCTGAAGGAAAGGGTGCGTGGTGAGCTTTAACACAGCGAATTGATATGACCTCAATGTGAATTGATATGACCTCAATGTGTGTGGGCCGCCACGGCGGCCCACACACATTGAGACACATTGAGCATCGTAAGTGAACCAGCATTCAAACATTGCATCAATCGCGGTGAAGTCACAGCTATTTCATTGGCGGAACAACGTATCAACATCAATCATTGGGCCAGCATGCATACCGCAAAGAAGACCCTCGCACCCTACGTTGCGTTTGGCGAATTTGAGCAATCGATCGTGTGGGGAGGGGGCTCCATCGAACAGTCCCTGGCAAAGTCCGATCCAGCCGCCTCAGCGGTACGGGATGCAGTTCACATCTACCGGACTGGATATCACACCGAGCACGAAGTGCGTGCGTTCTTGACAGCGAACGGCCATGCAGCAAATGAATCCGACAAGGCGATAGACATACTAAATGCGCCTGGGCTTCTGATAGGGGATGTTGCCCTCGAAGAGCGCTACTCCCGCAATCAACTGTACTATAACCTTAAGGGCAGTGATCCGGTAGAGGTCCAGCGGCGGATATCCGAAGCCAGCGTGGCGATTATTGGCTGCGGCGGGATCGGCAATTACGTGGCCCCAGGACTGGCGGGGAGCGGAGTCGGTCGACTTGTGCTAGCCGATTCCGATACCATTGAACTATCCAATCTATCGAGACAGTTCATGTTCCGCGAGTCCGATATCGGACGCAAAAAG
Organism: Mycobacterium decipiens; assembly: GCF_963853665.1. NCBI lineage: Bacteria > Bacillati > Actinomycetota > Actinomycetes > Mycobacteriales > Mycobacteriaceae > Mycobacterium > Mycobacterium decipiens. Next base: position 296,058 of record NZ_OY970459.1, on the reverse strand, counting down.
GCCGAAGTGATGGCCGAATCTATTGCCGGAATAAACTCAAGCATTGCCGTCTCCGCAATTAGCGACTTTCAGGCGTCTTCGACTGACAGTTTCAATCAATTTTGCGACGTCGATGTGATCGTTTTGAGTGCGGATAGCCCGGCGAACATTTATACCTGGTGCAATCGATTCTCCATGCGTTCCGGCGTACCCTATATTCAAGTCGGCTACATTAATGATCTTCCCGTGCTTGGCCCCTTTGTGATACCCGGGAAAACCGGGTGTTGGGAATGTAGCAATCCTACGGCGTCAACCGGAGAAGAAGATCGTAAGTCGCACTATCAGCAGGCGCCCTCGCACGCATGGACAGTCATGGTCAGTTCCGGCCTAGCGGTCGACGACATTCTGGCCTTTCTGGGAGGATATGCCGATCCGGTAACACTGAACAAGCGTATCGGCTTGTACAAGTCAGAGTTGCGCTTTCAAACTCAGCCCATCGTCCGGTGTTCGCATTTTGCCAAATAGTCGCAATGGTGCGTAGTATTGCGGGCAGCAATAGGACACGGTATTTGCTGATCCTATGCTCAGCCACTATGGCGGCGCGGATGCTGGTAGGGGCGACGAGCGCGATCTATTTGGTCAGTAAGGGAATTTCCGCACAGGACATTGTCTACCTCAAAGCATTTCAATGTCTATTGATCCTGGCCGCTGAAGTTCCGCTGGGCGTTCTCGCTGACCGAGTGGACCGTCGACTCGTTATTGCTGCGGGGCTCGGGTCCGCATGCCTGTGGCTCTTTCTTACAGGCTTTGGCTCGGGAGCTTCGACACTATATTTGGCAGAGGCATTCAACGCCCTGTCGTTAGCGACCTTTTCTGGAGCGATCGAAGCGGAACTCGTTGATGCATGGTCCGCTGACCATGGTATGAATAACCTTCGTGCTCTGTTTTCGCGGCTGACAACGTGGTCCTTTACCGCGACATCCGGAGCGGCGCTAGTGGGCGGCCTGCTGGCTTTTAATGACCCGAAGAGTAGAGTGCCTTGGACCGTTGCGGGAATGGCGGTTTTTGCACTACTTCTGAGCCTGTTGTTTGCCTACCGACCTCACAACGCTAGCATGCGATCGACGTCGCATGAATCACTTTTGAAATCGGCCTCGCGACAAGCTGGGTTGGCATCGATCACGTGGTCGAACATCAAAGAGGTCATCAAGGATCAAGAGAATAGAGCTCGCCTAATTCCAGTAATTGTACTATCCGGTGCGTTGGCAGCTGCTTTTCAGTTGATCATACAGTACTGGCAGTTGATTGTCGGACCGAATTCACTCACAGATCATGGATGGTTCTTCGGCGGCGCATTTTTCCTAATGATGCTGGTGCAATCTCGACACAAGTGGCTTGCACAATATTTGAGATCCCGAGCTCTTTACTATATGGCAGCGCTTGTGACGCCAGGAATTTTACTCGCAATCGGCGCCTGGGCGCAGCTTCCAGCCGTCCTCGTTGTGCTGTTGATCTGCCTCTGTCTGTGGTCCTATCAAGCTGTCGTGGTTGACATAAATGCCACCTTGGCCGAGAAGGCTAGTGGTGGTTCACGCGCAACCGTGTTCTCGATCAGGTCGACGCTGGGGAGGGGCGTATTTGTAGCATTTTCTCCTGTTGCGTCTATGGCCATCCACAGGTACGGCGCCGTGGGGATCACGTTTTGCGTGGTGATCTTGACCGTCACGGCGCTGGTGATATCGATAAAGTACCGCGTTGCCGATAGCTTTCAATCTTTCCGCATACCGAACTGACAAATTGCGCCTCTTGACGGGCTATGCTCAACTTCGGGTATTGTCTAGTTTATGCGGGCCGCGCTAGTAGCCCGAACACCCACCAGTCCCGTATTTGACCATTTCGATATGCCCGTTGACGTAGCAGTCCTTCCAACTCGAAGCCAATGTTGAGTGCAACAGCCTGCGACTCGTCATTTCCCACTATTATGTATCCCTCGATCCGGTGTATAGGCAGCTCATCAAATGCCCATTGGCACAATCTTCGAACGGCTTCAGTAGTGAATCCTCCACCACGATAATCCGGCCCAGTCCAATACCCGAGCTCTACGACTCCTCGTAACGTATTTTTTAGTGCACAAGTTCCTGCTAATTGATTGGTTGTCGCGTCGTAGAATCCAAATCCATAGGTGGTGTCGTTTAACCAGGCAGCAGCCGAATCGGTGACGAACTTACGCGCGTCGTCTCGGGTGTACGGCCGTGGGAGCGGCAGATAGTGTGCGATCAGCGGATCGTTGCACGCCCGAACAATTGCGTCCTCATCGGCTGACGTCACGCAACGTAAGACCAAGCGTGCGGTTGTCAATACTGGAGGTTCCATAAGGCGCAGCTATTTTGGGATCAAGACATCAGTGTCAACGAGCACGTTCGTCAGGAATCATGGCCATATGGTACTACCTAATCTAGCCCCGCAGATAGCTGCTACGGTTGCCCCGCACTGAAATGTTCGTCGGCTTTTGGTCGGCCATTACGTGACCCGGACCAATATTGGGAATCAATTTTCCGATGGATTTGGCGCCACCGCGACCACGTTGGCATTGGCGGCGTCGGCTGGCCTACCGCGGTGATGCCGGGCGCATGGAATTGACCCGCCAGGACTAGTGATCGGCAGCGAGTGGGCGCTGCTGGCGCACCGGCGGGATCGTCCGCTCAGCTATGCGGACTGGCCGATACGATCGCCGGCCTTCCTACCGAGCTGGGCCGCGGGCGGCGGGCCGGCGTGGGAGCCCGGCTCTGGTCCGTGTTTTGCGCAGGTGCACCACGGTGTCGTCACGATGCCATCGACCGCGTGCGGATTGTGGCGGGGCCGCCGCGAACGCGGTTTCGAATTCGGCCGCCCCTCGATCGCATCACGGCGGCGCAGTTGCTGTACCCAAGGCGCGGGACGTCCACCGCGGTGATGACGAGCCTGCCTTCGACATGGCCGACCCCACCGTCCAACGAGATGCCAACTATGTCGCGAGACCGCGGCGAACTACGCCATTAGACCAGAGAGATCTGCTGAGACGGTCGAAGACGTCGACCTACTGCAACTACAAGGGGGTGGCGACATACTGGTCGGCTGTATCCGGCGATGACCGCGACAACCTTGCAGACGGTATCGCGTGGAGCTACCCTGACCCGCCACCGGAAAGCCGGCCCATCAAAGGCCTTCTGAGCTTCGATGCCACCCGCGCGGATGTGCTGGCCGAGCTGCCCGCCTAGATCACGCCGCCGTCGGAATTGGTAAACGCGACGTCGAGCGCCGGTTGCTTGGACTCCGTTAGCCCGAAATTGGCGGAATTGGCCCGACCGGGCCAGCGGGAGTTGTGCATCGCGCAATCAACTCCCGCTGGCCCGCGCTAGCCCGGAAGTTCTCAGTCGGCTTTGTCGCCGTGACTGAAATAGCAATGCGCATAGACCGTCTCGTCCGAGTCGGACGAGACCTCGTGTGTCATGGTCACCACTTCCTTTCCGCATATATCTACAGACCCTGCGTTGCCAGACGATACCAACTAGAGAACGCTACCGTCTACTAGTAACAATATCGCGGACAGCGGCAGCAAACTCGCCTGGCGTTTGCCGACACGAGGTTCCTAGGCAAAGTCGCCGTACAACACCGTCGACAGGGCACGGGCTTGCAGCACGAAGCTGGGACAGCTGCGCCAAGACATGCGGCTCAACCAAAACATCCGGGTGATCAAATCCTGTGGTATACGGTCAAATTGGCTTCACCCGCTAGGGACTGTGTCGGGTGATCCGGACTGTCCGGTCAGGCAGTCGCACCACATCACATCCACTGACACACCGTCGGCGGGCCGCCGAGACCCGACACGACAAACGGATTCAGGGCGTCGTGCCCGCAGGCGTCCTGCCGCCGCTGCGACGGGGCAGGGTGATCGATGAACCTGAACCCGGGGAACCCGCCGCTTCGGCCGCGGCCCCACCAGCGCCAATGCTGGCCCCACTCAACAACTGCGGGCCCTAGGCGATGATGAACCGCACCATTGCCAACAGGCGTTAGAACCGCGACCGGGAGTCGATCGCCGTGTCGCTGGTGCGTAGCGGCCGGATCATCGCCTCCTGGGCAAAGGAGGCGATGAGCTGCCCCTCCTGGGCGTGCACAGCGCCCCGGACATAGGACATTCCCGCGCCAACGTGGGTGCTCTCGTGGGTGTAGAGCAGCCACCCGTCCCAGCGCACCGGCTCGTGAAATGCGACCGAGATCGTCATCGGTGCGGTGGATACGGTCAGATGCGCCTGGCTGGTACCGATGCCCGGATGCGCCCGCATGGTGGTGGAAATCCCCAGGTGGCCAGTGAAATACGCGACGAGAGCCTTGGCCAGATCGTCACGGGTGCCGATGGCGGCTGGGACAGGATCATAACGCAGCCACGCATACAACTCCGGTGGCCCAACTTCGTCGGGGCTGTTGACGTCGACCACGTCGACGAGTCGCAGCTCCCGTCCGGCCATCGGCATCACAGCGAGATTGGCATCCGCCGGTGCGGTAACGTCCGGCCGCGGTAGCTGGTGACGGATCACGTCGCCGCTCGGGATGTCGACCAAGACCGTCACGGTCATACAGCGGCGGCCATTCTGCTGCGCGGCGACGATCGCGGTGGCGATCGACCGGCCCTCGTGGACAACGTCGATGACGAGTTCGACAGGCGGGCCGACCGTGACAGCGCGGGCGAACACCGCGTGTGCCGAACGCACCGACTTGTCCGGAAATCGTTTCGCCACAGCAACAATCGCCTGAGCGACCACCTGGGTGCCTTCCACCACCCGCCGACCGTCCTGGCCGGCGAGGCCAGTGTCACCGGTGAACCGGTCTTGCGCCTCGGCCGCCACATCGAACAGCTCGAGCAGGCCGTCGACCGACCACTGCGCGTGATCCGAACCCGTGGTCAACTCCGCTCACCTCTCGCTATCCCATGACGGCCGAGTCGCGACAGCAGCTCACGGCCAGCGTGACACTTTGCCGGTGGCTTGTAAAGCTGACCGATGGGACGGGGCGACCGATACGCCGCGTTGACAGGGCGGCCCAGGTTGCGTGACACTTTTGCGGTGATTTGTAAAGGGCTGGTGCGAAGGCGCACCGGGCGGCGGATATGACCGACCCGGATAGCTCGACACGCCAACGAATCCTCGTCGCTACCGCCGACGTCCTTGGCCGCAACGGCCAGACCAAGCTCAGCCTGTCGGAGGTCGCCGCCCAGGCAGGAGTATCCCGCCCCACCCTCTACCGCTGGTTTGCGTCCAAAGCGGAGTTACTCTCGGCATTCTCACGCTACGAGCGCCAGGTCTTCGAAAGCGGCTTGGCCGGGGCGACCGCGGGGCTGACGGGGGTCGAGCGGCTCGACGCCGCCCTGCGGTTCATGGTCGACTACCAGCACTCGTACTCCGGCGTGCGCATGGTCGATGTCGAGCCGGAACATGTCATAGCCCAGGTTTCCCGCGCCATCCCACAGATGCGCGCCGGTCTGCAACAACTCCTTCCCGGCCCCAACGCCGCGGTCAAGGCGGCGACGGTGATCCGAATCGCGGTCTCGCACTACATCGTTCGAAGCGACGACGCCGACCAATTCCTCGCGCAGTTGCGCCACGCCGTCGGACTCAAGGGCGGCGACGCAGAGATCAGTCGAACAACACCGCGGCGTTCAGGTAGCCGGTCGGGTCAAACGCGGACTTGACCGTCCGCATTGCGGCGATGTCGTTGGCCTGCCGGGACATTGCGAGGTAAGGACGCTTGCGGCTGCCGACGCCATGTTCAGAGCTGACGTTGCCACCGCACTGCGCGATGAGTCCCATCATCTGCGCGTACAACGCGGGTTCCCCCTCGGGCGGGCAACGCAGCACATTGAGGTGCAGGTTGCCCTCTCCGATGTGGCCGAACAACAACGGCAACGCCTCCGGGACGTGCTGGCCGACCAACGCGACCGCATCCCGGGCGAACCTGCTGATCGCCGACAAGGGCAGCGAAACGTCGAACTTCAGCGGCGGACCATATACGCCGAGCACCTCGGCCAACGATTCACGAGTGCGCCACAACCGTTGCTGAGCAGCGACATCCACACCAACCGCGGGCTCCCCGCACAGATTTACGCCGTCGAGCAGGTCGGCTAGCCGATCGGTCTGATCGTGGTCGGCGGCCAGTTCCACCAACAGCAGCCAGTCAGCCTCGACGGGGGCACCCAGTCCAAGATGCTCGCGGGTTAGCGCAGCAGCCCGGCCGTCAATCAATTCCAGCGCCGCGATGCCGTCCACGTCACGGAAGATCCGGCCGGCATCGACAAGCGCGTCGAGGTCGGCAAACCCGCACACTGCTGTCACCCGATGCGACGGAGTGGGGTGCAGCCGCAGATCCAACGCGGTGATTACGCCGAGGGTGCCCTCGGCGCCGACGAACAGTGCGGGCAGATCGTAGCCGGTGTTGTCGCGGCGGACCCGGCTATGTCGGCGCAGCACCGAACCATCGGGCAGCGCAACTTCTAGGCCGATCACCTGCTCGCCCATATTGCCGTACCGGACCGTGCGCAATCCGCCGGCGTTGGTCGACGCCATGCCACCGACGGTCGCGGTGTCGCGGGCCGACAGGTCCACGCCGAACAGAAGCCCGGCCGTCGTCGCGGCGTGCTGCACCGCAGCCAGCGTGACTCCGGCACCGACCTCGATGCGGCGCTCGACGGTGTCGACATCGTTCACCGCGCAAAGCCGCTCGGTGGACAGCAGTATGTCGTCGTGCTCGGGAACGGTACCGGCCACCAATGAGGTACGGCCGCCTTGAACGGTGACAAAGGCGCCGGCGTCCCGGCACACCCGCAGCACCTCGCCGACCTGGTCGGCGGAGCCGGGCCGCACCAGCGCGCTGGCCCGGCCCCGATAGCGGCCGGTGTGGTCGACGATGCGGCCGGCCAGCACATCAGGGTCGGTGGTGACGTGGTGCGACCCGACCGCACTCACCAAGCTGCGCAGCATGCTCGCGGTTATAGCACCGCTGTGCCCGTGTGTGCGGCACGTCGGTCACCATGCATGCCTACCTTTCGGGCGTGGCGCACAGTCCGGTCAATTCTTCGGTGTCGACGTGGGCCACGCGAATCGCCATGAGTGCCGGGTCAGCTCGCCATCGCGCGGACCGAATGCAAGTCCCAGGTGGCCGGTACGATCGGCACCCGCGGGACATCGCCAAACTCACCGCTAGCCACCGTGGCCAACCCGGACGGCTGCGTAACGCCCGCCACGGCGGCGGTCCCGGCAAACCCCATCGCTGTCACATCGACAGGCGCATGGGCGCTAGCCAGCTGCACCTCAGAAGCCTGCACACCCGCCGGCTGCACGTCAGGAGCATGCCAACCAACAGTGGTGAGCGGCGGACCAACCGGCAGCGCGAGCCCAGCACTCGACGTCAGCACCACCGACGGAACAGCGCCAGTCACAAAGCCCCCGACTAGCATTGGGACGTATTCGAACGCGAGCTGCGCCAACGTAAGAACGAACTGCGTGACAAGTGTCACAATGTACGAAATCGCCTGTACGAGCATCACGAGCGGAAATGCGATCGCTGCACATAGCATAGAAAGAATGCTGAAAGCGAGACGAAACATAAATCCTATCGCCGCTCCAATAAGACCGAGCGCCTTGCCAATAAGATTGACAACAAAACCGAGCGCCTGGCCGATAAGATTACCAATAAGGCCAACCGTCTGGCCAATAAGACCGGCAAGTTGAGTGAGCGCCTGAGTCACCAATCCGGTGATCTGCGCGGGGATCGTGGCGGGCGCGACTTCCGCAACGATGGCGTTCTCAGCGACAACTAGGGCCTGTTCTTCAACGCCGGCCAAGGCACCATCGTCTTCGACTTCCTCAATTAGCGGTCCGGGCTCGTTGTCGGGGCGTTCCTCCAGGCCGGCCAGATCACCATCGTCTTCGACTTCCTCAATTAGCGGTCCGGCCTCATTATCGGGGCCTAGCAGCAGCAGCGGCGCGGGGCGATTGTGCGGCGGGTTCAACGCCACCGCCAAACCCGCCTGCGCCTGATACTGCTGCATCGCGCCCGCAGCCTGGAGCCACATCCGCGCATACGCGGCTTCATTGAGCGCAATCGCGATCGCATTAATCCCAAAGAAGTTCGTCGAAAGCAACGCCACATTGGCGGTGCGGTTAACGGACAACTCCGCCAGCGTTGGCATCTCCACCAATGCAACGGAATACGCCGCCGCCGCCTGCTGGTGTGCGACAGCCTGCTGTTGGCTTTCCTGGCCGGCCTCCTCCAACCACTCCAGGTAAGGCCCATGCGCACCCTGATAGCTCTGCGAACTCGGGCCCTCCCACGGCACAACAGCCAGCTCATTGCCGAGTTCTTGTGCCGCCCAGTCGTACTCAAGGCCTAGCTGTTGCCATGCCTCGCCTGCGTCCAGTAGCGGACCGGAGCCCGGACCGAAGCTCAGCGCGGCCGAATGCACCTCCGGCGGCTGGCCCAACCAGAAGACGGGCGCCACCAACAGCAGCTTTAATAAAAAGGGAGCCGTCACTCCAATATGCCTAGCGATGTGTACGAAGCCGCCGCCACGGCATCACCGGCCGCATAGCTAACCCCGGACGCAGCGACACCGACCCCCGAGCGGGCGAGCTCTTCGACTCCTTGGGCGCCCACCAGGGCGTGCTCCCCGCCCTGGGCGCTCAACGCGAGCGCGGTCTGCAGCGACACCGGATCCGCCGCCGGCGGCACTACCGCCGAGATCACCGGGGCCGCCGCGGCATGCGCAGCCGCCAGCCGAGCGGTGATTGCCTCCACCGCCGCGCTGGCCGCCGCCAACCCCTCCGGAACCACCCATAGCGTCACGTCACACATCCCCGTTCACATCTCGGCGACCATCGCGGCCGAAGCGCGCGTTCAAGTCGCGTTAACCTTTTGTTAAATCGTTGGCAACAGGGCATGGTAGCGACGGCACACGCGAATCGGCAACTGGCGGAGGGCGCCCAGCCGTGTCATCTGCACCACAGGGCGGCCCGCACGCGCCCCTCCCGACACCCGAGCCAGACCCCGGAGAAGGTTTTCTCCAAACGCGGGACGTAGTGGCGGGACGGTTCTACTCTCGATAAGTACCTAATACCCGCGGTAGCGGGTCAATCCCATATGACCGGTAAGGGCCCGGTTTGTGGGGAAGGACGGAGCGATGTCGTACGTGCTCACAGCCCCCGACCTGTTGGTGACGGCAGCCACCAATGTGGATGAGATTGCCTCGACGCTCCGCGCCGCCAACGCTGCGGCGGCAGGCCCGACCTGCAACCTGCTGGCGGCGGCCGGTGACGAGGTTTCGGCGGCAACGGCAGCGCTGTTCAGCGCATACGCACGGGAGTATCAGGCCGTCGTCGCGCAGGCCGCGACGTTCCAAAGCGAGTTCACCCGGACGTTAGCCGCCGCGGGCAACGCCTACGCGCAAGCCGAGGCGGCCAACGCGGCGCGGGTCTCGAGCGCGCTGAACGCGGTCAACGCACCGATCCAGACGCTGTTGGGCCGTGCGCCGTTGAGCACCAACGGGTCCAGCGGGGCCGGTGGCCTGACGTCGCTGGCGAAGTTGGCCGCCGCCGGTCAGGTAACGGCGTTGATCATGGGTGGCACCGGTAACCCGCTACCCCTCCCCGGGTACGTGACGGATATCAACAACGCGTACATCCAAACCCTCTTCCCAGGCGCCGTCCCTCAAGGCCTGTTCACCCCCGAACAGTTCTGGCCCGTTACTCCCCAACTCGGCAACCTGACGTTCAACCAGTCCGTCACCCAAGGCGTAACTCTGCTAAGCAACGCGGTCAGCACCGAATTGGCCGCCGCAAACAAGGTCGTCGCCTTCGGCTACTCGCAGAGCGCGACGATAGTCAACAATTACATCAATTCCCTGATCGCGATGGGTTCACCAAATCCGGCCGACATTTCCTTCGTGATGATTGGTAGCGGCAATAACCCCGTCGGCGGGCTCCTGTCCCGCTTCCCAGGCTTTTACATCCCGTTCCTGGACGTGCCGTTCAATGGTGCGACTCCGGCGAACACCCCGTACGAGACTCATATTTACACGGCCCAGTACGACGGCATCGCCCACGCCCCGCAATACCCGTTGCGCATCCTGTCGGACATCAACGCCTTCATGGGCTACTTCTTTGTGCACAACACCTACCCGGATCTGATGGCCAACGAAGTTGCGAACGCGGTCTTATTGCCTACCTCGCCGGGCTACGCGGGCAACACGCAGTACTACATGTTCTTGACTCAGGACCTACCACTGCTTGCGCCGATTCATGCCATCCCCTACGCCGGTCCCCCGATCGCTTCGCTGTTCCAACCTCAGCTGCGGGTGCTGGTCGACTTGGGCTACGCCGACTACGGACCGGGCGGCAACTATGCGGACATTCCCACCCCGGCGGGGCTGTTCTCGATCCCCAACCCGTTCACAGTCAGCTACTACCTAATCAAGGGGAGCCTGCAGGCACCGTATGGCGCCGCAGTGGAAATTGGGGTGCAAGCCGGACTAGTTGGCCCGGAGTGGTACCCGGACACCTACCCGTGGGTTCCGTCGATAAACCCGGGCCTGAATCTCTACTTCGGCCAGCCGCAGGTGACGTTGCTATCGCTGCTGAGCGGCGGTCTCGGGGACATCCTGCGCTTGATTCCGCCGCCTGTCTTCCCGTAACGACGCTAGGGTCCGAGCGGCGACTGTTGGCGGATCGCCTCGTCCCGGATCAGCCCGCGCAGCAGCGCTGTGCTGAACTCCGCCGCGATTTCCTTGGCCGTGCGCCGTCCGCTCGGCCGCAACCACCGGTAGCTGCCCAGCGTCATGCCGATGTAGCCCAATGCCACCACGTGCGAGTCGCACTCAAAGAACTCGCCGCTGGCGATCCCGCGGTCGATGAGTCCGTGCACATGCTCGAAGACCTGAGCCTCCTTTTCGCGGACCTCGGCGACCTGTTCGCCGTTGAACCACTCGGTGATATAGGGCTGCTCCTGGAAGTACACGGCGGCCCGCTCGGGATTGCTCGCGATCCCCGTGAGCAGCCGAACCGTGTACTGGTAGAGCGCTTCGCGGGCCGTCCAGGACGGATCGTCGTGGACGGCGGCCAGGGTGCCTTCGGCGGCCTGACGGTAGATGTCGAACAGGATCAGCGACTTGCTGGCGTAGTAGTGGTAGACCGTGGCCTTGTTCAGCCCAATCACATCGGCGACGTCGTCCATCCGGGTGCCGTGATAGCCGCGCGCCGCGAACAGCTTGGTGGCAACGGCCAGCAACTCCTCACGGCGGCTTGGCCCGTTGGGGCTGGTGCTGTCGGACGGCATCTCTACTCACTATCGTCGCTGCCGGTGGCGGCATGAGCCCCGACCGAAGAAGTTATCAATCAACTGGTTGGACAGTTTATGCAAGGCGGCGTCAGCCTGTCGCACCGACGCGGAGGGGACTAGACTCCGGTGCGAACCGAGTCGCGAGTCGAGAGGTGGAGTGATGGATCCAAGTCCTGACTACGACGTGAGCGACGAGATCGAGTGGTTTTTCCGCTACCTCACCTGGGGGCTACGGGGTGTCGAAGACGGGCACGGATATCCGCCGCCGGCATACCCGCCCGTCTAGCCGGGTCGCCTATAGCGCCTTGAGTTCCTCGGCGACCTCGGTGACCGATTTCTTCGCATCGCCGAACAGCATGGTGGTGCCCTCCGCGTAGAACAGCGGGTTGTCGATGCCGGCGAACCCGGAATTCATCGACCGCTTGAGCACGATCACCGACTTCGACCTGTCCACGTTGAGGATCGGCATGCCGTAGATCGGACTAGCCGTCTCGTTGCGGGCCGCCGGGTTGGTGACGTCGTTGGCGCCGATCACGACGGTGACGTCGGTGCGGGCGAACTCGTCGTTGATGTCGTCCATGTCCTTCATCGCGTCGTAGTCGACTTCGGCCTCGGCCAGCAGTACGTTCATGTGCCCGGGCATCCGGCCGGCAACCGGGTGGATCGCATACTTCACCGGCACACCCCGGTCTTCCAGCAAGCCGGCCAGGTCCTTGACGGCGTGCTGGGCCTGCGCGACGGCCAAGCCGTAGCCCGGCACCACGATCACCTGGTTCGCGTACGCCATCTGAATCGCAGCATCGGAGGCCGACGTGGCTTTGACGTGCTTGTCACCGCCGTCATCGCCACTCGGGGCGACGCCGCCGCCGCCAAAGCCGCCCGCAACGATCGCCGGGATGGAGCGGTTCATCGCCTTCGCCATCAGGTTGGTCAGGATCGAACCGGACGCGCCGACGATCATGCCCGCCACGATCATCGCGGTGTTGTTCAACGCCAAGCCCGCCGCGGCGGCCGACAGGCCGGTCATGGCGTTCAGCAGCGAGATGACCACCGGCATGTCGGCGCCACCGATCGGCAACACCACCATGAGACCCAGCACGCCGGCGGCGACCAGCAGACCGATCATCCACCACAGCGACGCCCCGCCGGTCCCGGGATGCGCACGCAGTCCGATGACCACCGCCGCGGCCACGGCCCCGGCCAACAGCAGCAGGTTGATCGGCTGCTGCACCTTGCCGAGGCCGATCGGCCGGCCGGAGATAATTTCCTGCAACTTACCGAAGGCAACGATCGACCCCCAGAACGAGATCGACCCGATGATCGCGGCGAACAACGAGGCCACCACGATGTGTACGGTGGGCGACTCGCCGTGCTGGAACGCGGAAAAGCCGGTGGTATCGATGAACTCCGACAGCGCGATCAGCGCAACAGTCCCCCCGCCGACACCGTTGAAGAACGCCACCAGCTGCGGCATGGCGGTCATCTTGGTCAGCCGCGCCGGAGGCACGCCGAGTACGACACCCACCACCAGACCGGCGATGATCAGCGGCCATTGGCTGGTGTGCCGGATCATGACCAAGGTCGCCGCCACGGCGATGGTCATGCCCACCGCGGCGATCAGGTTCCCCCGCACCGCGGTCTTGGGGCCGGTGAGCCCCATCAACCCGTAGATGAAGAGCGCGAACGAGATGACGTAAAGAATCTCGACCAGGTAGGTCAGGTTCATCGGACGACCCCGTCGCGGTCAGACTTGGCTTGCACCGTGGGCTTCTTCCCCTTGAACATGCCGAGCATTCGGTCGGTGACGATGAAGCCGCCGATGACGTTCAGGGTGCCGAACACCACCGCGACGAACAGGATGATCTGCAGCGCGAGCGACGGGTGCTCAATTTCGCCGAACACCACCAGTGCGCCGAGAACGACAATGCCGTGGATGGCGTTGGTTCCTGACATCAGCGGGGTGTGCAACGTGTTGGGCACTTTGGAGATCACGGCAAACCCGACGAATCCGGACAGCACCAGGATCGCCAAGTTCTCCAACAACTCGTTGTACATCTAGGAGTCCTTTCCGCCGGCCCGGGTCACGCACGACTCCGCGATGACTTCGTCATCGAAGTCCGGGGCTAGCTTGCCGTCCTTGACCAGCAATTCGAGCAGCGCCGTGATGTTCTTGCTGTAAAGCTCGCTGGCGTGCTCGGGCATGGTGGCCGGCATGTTCAGCGGTGCGGCGATGGTCACGTCGTGTTTGACGACGATCCGGCCGGGCTCCGTTAATTCGCAGTTGCCGCCGGTCTCGCCGGCGAGATCCACCACAACGCTGCCGGGCTTCATCGCTTCCACCGCCGCGGCGGTCACCAGCCGCGGCGCTGGGCGGCCCGGTACCAGCGCGGTGGTGATCACCACGTCGAAGCCGCTGATCGCCTCTTCCAAAGCTTTTTGTTGCTGGGCGCGTTCGTCGTCGGTCAACTCCCGCGCGTACCCGCCGGCACCGGCCGCGTCGATACCGATATCCAGCCATTGGGCGCCCACCGATCGAACCTGGTCGGCGACCTCGGGGCGGACGTCGTAGCCGGTGGTGCGCGCACCCAGCCGTTTCGCCGTGGCCAGTGCCTGTAGCCCGGCCACGCCGACGCCCAGTACCAGCACTGTGGCCGGCTTCACCGTGCCGGCCGCCGTCGTCAGCATCGGAAAGAACCGGGTCGATTCCGAGGCCGCGAGCAGGACGGCCTTGTACCCGGACACATTGGCCTGCGACGACAGCGCGTCCATCACCTGGGCCCGGGAGATTCGCGGGATGGCCTCGAGCGCGAACGCCTGCACCCCGGCTTGGGTCAGCGCGCCGATCGAGTTTTCCTCGTTGCGGGGCGCGAGGAAGCCGATTAGCGTCTGCCCGCGTCGCAACCGACCGACCTCGGCCGCCGTCGGCGGCGCGACTTTGACGACGACGTCGGCCGCCCACGCATCCCCGATAATGGCGCCGACGGCGGTGTAGAGCTCGTCGGGAAGCAGCGCGCGCTCGCCCGCACCGGCCTCAACCACGACCGCCACACCGCTGTTCACCAGCGATGCGACCGCCTTGGGAACCAGGGCGACCCGTCGTTCGTCGGGCCCCGACTCGGCGACCACCCCGACCGTCGTCTGCGGATCTGTCATAGCACGTATGTCTACTTTCCTTGATGCTGCCTCGATAAACATGCCGCTGGCTCGGCCGCAGCTTCGCTACCATAACGCGTGCCAGGTTCACCATCGATGTGTGATCGCCAATAGCGGGGTACCCGCCGGCAGCCGATTGGCTCTCTTGGTCGATGGTTCGCCATCCGAAATTGATTCTGTAGCGCTCGCGACGTTGTGGCGCCACAAACCGGCGTTGTGTTGCTTGCGGCAAGCAACCCTAGCCGCCATAGTCCGCTGGCGCATCCGGTGAACTCTCGGCGTCAAGTCACCACAACGGGATGTCTTCGCCATGCTCGGACGCCGGGCGGGGACCAAAGTAGCGCCGCTCGGATGCGGCGATCGGCACATCATTGATGCTGGCTTCGCGGCGTGCCATCAATCCCGACGCAGAAAATTCCCACAGTTCGTTTCCGTAACTGCGGTACCACTGACCGGTTTGGTCATGGCACTCGTATTGGAACCGCACCGCGATGCGGTTGTCGTGGAAATCCCACAAGCTCTTGCGCAGCGAATAGTCGAGTTCGCGTCGCCATTTGCGAGTTAGAAACGCCACAATTTCGGCCCGGCCAACGATGCACTCACCGCGGTTTCGCCATAGCGAGTCGACCGTATAAGCCCGGCTGACATGGTCGGGGTCTCGGGTATTCCAGGCATCCTCCGCGGCCTGAACCTTACGGGTGGCAGTCTCGACGGTGAAGGGCGGATAAGGAGGCCGGCTTTCGGTCATGGCGTCCACCTTCGACCGCCAAACTTGAACCAGCGCGCCGCCGCCCCGGCGTGTCTTCGCAGTGGGTGTAAGTGTCGCGATGGCGGGGGCGCCGGGCAGGTGTCCTATCGTGGCGGAATGGACTTCGCGATGTCGGCCAGGGCCATCGACTACCACCGGCGGTTGTCCGAGTTCATGACCGAGTGCGTCTTTCCGGCGGAGGCCAATTACGACGACTACCGCCGCAAGGCCGAACCGCACGACCACACCATGCCGCCCATCGTCGAGGAGCTGAAAACCAAGGCCCGGGACCGCGGTCTGTGGAACCTGTTCCTGCCGGCCGAGTCGGGATTGACCAACCTCGAGTACGCGCCGCTGGCCGAGCTGACCGGGTGGAGCCTTCAGATCGCGCCCGAGGCGCTCAACTGCGCGGCGCCGGACACCGGCAACATGGAGATCCTGCACATGTTCGGCACCGACGAGCAACGTACGAAGTGGCTGCAGCCATTGCTCGACGGCAAGATCCGCAGTGCCTTCTCCATGACCGAGCCGGCAGTCGCCAGTAGCGATGCCCGCAACATCGAAACCACCATTTCGCGCGACGGCGGCGACTACCTCATCAACGGCCGCAAATGGTGGACGTCCGGGGCCGCCGATCCGCGCTGCAAGATCCTCATTGTGATGGGCCGCACCAACCCCGATGCGGCCGCCCACCAACAGCAGTCCATGGTCCTGGTGCCGATCGACACCCCGGGTGTGACGGTTGTCCGCTCGACACCGGTGTTCGGCTGGCAGGACCAGCACGGTCACTGCGAAATCGGCTACGACAACGTGCGGGTGCCGACCGGCAACCTGCTCGGCGAGGAGGGCAGCGGCTTCGCCATAGCCCAGGCCCGGCTGGGACCGGGCCGCATTCATCACTGCATGCGTGCGCTGGGCGCGGCCGAACGCGCGTTGGCGCTCATGGTGAACCGGGCCCGCAACCGGGTGGCGTTCGGCCGTCCGCTGGCCGAGCAGGGCGTCGTCCAGCAGGCGATTGCCCAGTCCCGCAATGAAATTGACCAGGCCAGGCTGCTCTGCGAAAAGACGGCATGGACAATCGACCAGCACGGCAACAAAGAGGCGCGCCACCTGGTCGCGATGATCAAGGCGGTAGCCCCGCGGGTGGCGTGCGATGTCATCGACCGCGCAATCCAGGTCCATGGGGCCGCCGGTGTCAGCGACGACACCCCGCTGGCCCGGCTGTACGGCTGGCACCGCGCGATGCGCATCTTCGACGGTCCCGACGAGGTGCACATGCGATCCATCGCGCGCGCCGAGCTGTCGCGTGAGCCATCCGCGTTCGCCGCGGCGGTGACCTGACATGGCTTTCCGGGAACTGCCGGGCGCGTGGAACTTTCGTGACGTTGCCGACAGCGCCGCCACGCTCCGCCCCGGGCGGCTGTTTCGGTCCAGCGAGCTGAGCCGCCTCGACGAGGATGGCCGGGCAGCGTTGCGCCGGTTGGGGATCACCGACGTCGCGGACCTACGCTCCTCCCGGGAGGTTGCCCGGCGCGGTCCGGGACGGGTTCCCGACGGCGTCGACGTCCACCTGCTGCCGTTCCCCGACCTCGCCGATGACGAGGCCGCGACCGACGACGCCGCGCCGCACGAAACCGCATTCAAACGGCTGCTGACCAACGGCGAGTCCGGCGAATCCAGCGAGTCCATTGATCGGGCCGCCGCCCGCTACATGACCGACGAATACCGCCAATTCCCAACGCGTAGCGGCGCGCAACGCGCGGTGCACCGCGTGGCTACCCTGCTGGCCGCCGGACGCCCGGTGCTCACACACTGCTTCGCGGGCAAGGACCGCACCGGCTTCGTGATCGCGACCGTCCTGGAAGCCGTCGGTCTGGACCACGACATCATCGTCGCCGACTACCTGCTTAGTAATGACGCCGTGCCACAGCTGCGGACGCGGATCTCCGAGATGATCGAGCAACGTTCCGAAACCGAGCTGACACCCGAGGTGGTGACATTCACCAAGGCCCGGCTGTCCGACGGGGTCCTCGGCGTTCGTCCGGAGTACTTGGCCGCCGCGCGGCAGACGATCGATGAGACCTACGGATCACTGAATGGCTACCTGCGCGACGCCGGCGTCACCGAGGCCGTCGTGGACCAACTGCGCAGCGCGCTGCGCGGCTGACCGGTCGCGCACGCCGAATATATGGGGTCACCCAAAATGCCAGACACAACGGCAACCCCGACCTACGCTCAACGGTACCGGCTCGACGGGAGGGTGCTGGACCCCGTCGACAGGAGGGATGGCGTTGTCGTACGTATTCGCGCAGCCACCAGTCTTGGCAGCAGCGGCCACGGAGTTGGCGGGGATCGGCTCGGCCGTCAGTGCGGCCACCGCCGCCGCGGCAGCCCCGACGACCGGCTTGGTGGCGGCCGCCGCGGACGAAGTATCCACGGCCATCGCCAACCTGTTCGGCGCGTTGGGACAGGAGTACCAGGCGATCAGCGCACAGCTCGCGGCGTTTCACAACGAGTTCACCCAAAGGTTGGCGGCGGCCGCCTACGCCTTCGTCTATACCGAAGCCACCAACACGTCCGCGCTGGTGCAAGGGGCAACAGCCGGGCTCTTTACGCCCACCTCGCCCCCCGTATTGCCGCCAATGTTCAACCAAGCCACGGCGCTAGTCATGGGTGGCACCGGGCAGACGATACCCGCGCCCAGTTACGTCAACTCCGTCAACAATCTCTTCATTCAGCCCATTCAGCCTGGTGCCATTCTGCAAGCCCTGGTGACGCCGGAACAGCTATATCCCATCACCGGCGTCAAATCCATGCCCTTCCAAACCTCGGTGCAGTTGGGCCTGTCGATTCTCGACACCGCGATCTGGGAGCAGATCAACGCCGGAAACCACGTCACCGTACTGGGCTATTCGCAGAGCGCCGTCATCGCGTCCCTGGAAATGCAGCACCTCATCTCCCTGGGGCCCAACGCTCCACACCCCAGCCAACTCAATTTCATATTGCTTGGCAACGAGATGAATCCCAACGGCGGCATCCTCGCGCGCATACCCGGTCTGAATATCACCACCCTCGGCCTACCGTTTTACGGGGCGACCCCGGACAATCCCTATCCGACGACGACCTACACCCTCGAATACGACGGTTTCGCCGACTTCCCGCGGTATCCGCTCAATATCCTGTCCGATATCAACGCGGTTTTCGGGATACTCACGGTCCATACCACGTATGCCGACCTCACACCGGCCCAAATAGCGTCCGCCACGCTGTTGCCGACCCAGGGCACGACGTCGAACACGTACTACATCATTGAAACCGAGCAGCTGCCGTTGCTGGCCCCGGTGCGGGCAATCCCCGTCATTGGCCCGCCCCTGGCGGCGCTGCTAGAACCGAATTTGGAAGTGATCGTCAATCTCGGTTACGGCGACCCGAGGTTTGGCTATTCGACAAGCCCCGCGAACGTGCCCACCCCATTCGGACTCTTCCCGGACGTCCCCGCGAGCGTTATCGCCGATGCCCTGGTTGCCGGGACCCAACAGGGCATCAACGACTTCATGGTTGAGCTGCCGATCGCCCTACAAACCCCGCCCGAAATTCCGGTGCTCGAGTTCCCACCGTATGTGCAGGCGGTCGTGCCGCCACCGCCACCCCCGCAACCAACACCGCTCATCAACATCGCGGAAACCTTCGCTTCCGTTGTGGCGACCGGCTACTCGATTCTGCTTCCGACCGCAGATCTGGGTGTTGCCTTCGCCACCATCCTTCCCGCCTACGACCTCACCCTGTTCGTGAACCAGATCGCGCTGGGAAACTTCCTCGCTGCGATCGAGCTTCCGCTCGCGGCCACCATCGGGTTGGCCGCGCTTGGCGGCATGATCGAATTCATCGCGATTCTGGTGACGGCGGCGGAGATTGCTCAGCTGCTGCAGAACCTCGTCCTCTAAGCACGCGCCTTACGCCAAAGGCGGGACACAGTTGATGTGATCAACCTAGGCTTGCAACAGCCGGCGTTGGCGCGATCGGAAGCGATCAGTTCGACCAAGTCGCTGGACTCCGGGCAGCAACCCTGGTTGCGAAGAGGATGGGTCGATGACGTACGTGACGGCGCAACTGGACATGATGGCGGCGGCGGCCGCGGATGTGGCCGGTATCGGTTCAGCCGTCAGCCAAGCCAACGCGGCGGCGGCGGGCCCGACAACCGCTCTGGTGGCCGCCGCTGCCGACGAGGTGTCAGCGGCGACCGCGACGCTGTTTAGTACATTCGCTCACGAGTACCAGGCGATCACCAAACAGGCCGCGGTGTATCACGAGCAGTTCACACAAGCCCTGGCCGCCGCCGGGCGTGCCTACGCCAGCGCCGAGGCGGCGAACGCCGCCGCGGCATCGAATGCGTTGAGCGCCCTCACCGCACCAGCCCGGGCCCTGGTGAGCCCGCTCAGCGTGAGCAACGCACTGGCGGCCCCGGCAGCCGCGACCGACATTTCTTTGGTCATGCATGGCAGCGGGATGCCCATACCGTCACCGGGTTACGTGCTCGACGTTGTGACGAAATACGTGACACCCAATTTCCCGGGTTTCACCGCAGACCACGCGCAAGCCCTCGCTACGCCCGAAGGGTTTTATCCGCTAACCGCGGTTAAAGACTTGACCCTCGACGTGTCGGTGGCCCGAGGCGTCACCATCCTCGAAGACGCGATCCGCCAGCAGCTCGCCGCCGGAAACAAGGTTGCCGTTGTCGGTTTCTCACAAAGCGCCATGCTCTCCTCGCTGGTAATGCCGAATCTCCACGCGGCCGGCATCCCGACTACCGATGTAAACTTCACGCTGCTCGGCAATCCGATGAACCCCAACGGCGGCCTCGTCTCGCGCTTTGCCGGCCTGGTCTTCCCGAGTCTGGGTGCTACCTTCTACGGCTCGACCCCGGACAATCTCTACCCGACCAACGTGTACACGATCGAATACGACGGCTTCGCCAGCTTTCCGCAGTACCCAATCTTTTTCTTGTCCGACCTCAACGCCATGCTGGGCGTCCTCTATGCGCACGGCGAATATCCGAACCTAACGCCCGAGCAGATTGCCTCCGCGGTCGTATTGCCGACCGAGGGACCCACCCAAACCACGTATTACATGATTCCCAACGAGAATTTGCCGATCTTGCAGCCGGTGCGCGCGATCCCGGTAGTGGGGAACATCGTGGCAGCCCTGATCGAACCGAACGTCGAGGTGCTGGTAAACCTGGGCTACGGCGACCCCAACTATGGCTATTCGACCGGGCCGGCCAACGTGCCCACCCCGTTTGGACTGCTGCCGCCGGTCCACCCACAAACAGTTCTGGACGCGCTGGTGCTCGGCACGCAGCAGGGAATGCACGACGCTTCGGTCGAAGCCAGCAACGTCGGCTTCCCGTCACTGCCGAGCCTGGCACTGTCGGACGGATCGAACGGGCAGATGCTGCTGCCAAATCCGTTGACCGTGCCCGGCACACTGGCGTTGCCACAGTGGTCGATCGATACCATCATCAAGGACCTGCAGGCGGCGAACACCAATATCAACAACGCCTTCACGGGTGCGATCTCGACGGGTTACTCGGTGTTGCTGCCAACCGCGGACATCGCTACTGCCGGCCTCCTAACCCTGCCGTCCTACAACGTCAACCTGTTCCTGGACGGAATCTTGCAGGCGGCCAACGGCGATCCCGTCGGGCTCGTCAATGCTCTCGGCTATCCGATCGCCGCTACGGTGGGACTGCTCACGGTAGGTATCGGTCTCGAAGTTCTAGTCATCGAAAAGGCGGCCGCAGCGATTGTCCGCGATCTCGCCGCTATCGTGCCCTGACGTTCCACCTACGGTTCCAGGACAACCTTGCCGAGCACACCGCCATCGTCCAGGCTCTGCAACGCGGCCTGCGCTTCGGACAACGGATAACGTTGCGGCGGAGGCGGTCTCAGCCCCAGGAAGACCAGCTGGTTCAAACCCCAGGAGAACAAGGCGGCCGAACCGGGGACCTTGTTGAGATACTCGCCCCACCCCACACCCACCACGCTGATATTGCGCACCAGCAACTGGTTGACCTTGAGGGTGGGGATGGCGCCCGCGGCGAAGCCGATCGACAGCAACTTGCCGTCGACCGCCAGCACGCCAACCGCGTCATCGAAAGTCGGTCCGCCAACCGGATCGACGACGATGTCCACGCCCTGGCCGTAGGTATGCTCACGCACCTGCTGGGCCCAGCCGTCGGTCAGCGGAAGCACCACGTCGGCGCCGAGCGAAGCGACATAATCGATCGCACCCTCGCGGTGCACCACGGCAATAACCTTGCCGGCGCGCATCGCCTTCGCGATCTGGACGGCGGCCGTGCCAACCCCGCCAGCAGCGCCGAGCACCAGCACGGTATCTCCCGGCCGCAGCGCGGCACGCCGAGCCAGGGCGAAGTACATGGTGTTGTAGTTCACCAACAACGAAACCGCCTCGGCGTCATCGAGTTCCACGGGGCTGCGAACCACATTGGTCACCGGAACCGCAACTTGTTCGGCGTAGCCGCCGAGGACCCCGAACGCCGAAACACGTTCGCCCACATGAAAACCCGCGCCGGATGGCGCCGAGCGCACCACGCCGGCCGTTTCCATGCCGGGCACGAACGGCGGCGGCAGCTTCAGTTGATACTCGCCCTTGGTCAGCAGCAAGTCCGGAAAGCACACGCCGGCGGCGCGGACGTCGATGACGATCTTTCCACCGCCACCGGACACATCGTCGATATCGGTGTACACCATTCCGGACGGGCCGGAAAGCTCCTTTACGACACAGGCTTTCATATACCTCTACATACTTCTATAACTTGAAGCCAGCTTTTTTCGCACCGGACAGGTCGGTGATCTCACCCCACCGCGCCGCGACGTCCTGTACCGACGGCGGCTTGTCGAAGTTGGCGCCATCGTTGCCGAACAGCGCGACTCGCTGCACCTTGCCGCCACCGACCACGAACACCGACCCGCTATCGGCACACTCCTCGGCGCATAGGTAGACCACCACCGGCGCGACGAACTCGGGCGTGAGCTTCTCCAGTACCTCGGGCGGCATGATGTCCTGGGTCATCCTGGTCGCCGCGATCGGGGCGACCGCATTGGCGTGGATGTTGTACTTGGCCCCTTCCAGGGCCAGCGTATTGATCAGACCGACCAGACCGAGCTTGGCCGCCCCATAGTTGCTCTGACCGAAGTTGCCAAACAGTCCGCTGGTGGAAGTCGCCACGACGATCCGGCCGTAGCTCTGCTCCCGGAAATGCGGCCAGGCCGCACGCAGCACGTGGTACCCGCCATAAAGGTGCACCTTGAGCACCGCGTCCCAGTTCTCGAACGACATCTTGTGGAAGGTGCCGTCGCGGAGGATCCCGGCGTTACTCACCACGCCGTGCACGGCGCCGAACTCGTCGAGCGCGGTTTTAATGATGTTCGCCGCGCCGTCCTCGGTGGCGACACTGTCATAGTTGGCGACGGCACGGCCGCCCGCGTCGCGAATCTCAGCGACGACCTCGTCGGCCATCGCCGAGCCGGCGCCAGTCCCGTCGCGGGCGCCACCGAGGTCATTGACGACGACATTGGCGCCCTCCCCGGCCAGGGTGAGGGCGTAGTCGCGCCCCAATCCACCGCCAGCTCCGGTAACGACGACGACGCGATCCTGCAGTCCGGGCATCAGGTTCCTCTCCACATTAGAAATCGGGGCAGTAATTTCAGTGCGCTATCGGGGGTCGGCGACTGCGTAGGTCAAAACAGCCGGCGAGCCATCTTGATCGCCCGCTCGGTGTACGGCGGGTAGATGAAGCTCGACAGGTCGGGCCGGGTCGGCTTGGTCAACACCGATTTGCGGTGGCTGAACTCCTCGAAGCCCCAGCGGCCGTGGTAGGCGCCCATGCCCGATGCACCGACCCCGCCGAATGGCAGCTTGGCCGTGGACACCTGGAAGGCGAGATGGTTGACCAGCATGCCGCCGGCCGGCACTTCCTTGATCACCCGCTCGCGCACGGCACGTGACTTGGTGAACAGGTATGCCGACAGTGGCTTGGGCCGCGAATTGACGAAGCGTATCGCCTCGTCCACGGATTTGACGGTGACCACCGGCAGGATCGGCCCGAAGATCTCGTTGCGCATTAGCGGCCCGTCCGGGTCGGGATCGACTACCACGGTCGGTTGAATGCGCAAGCTCGACGCGTCACATTCGCCGCCCACCACGACCTCGCCCTTTTCGTCGGCTTTCGCCGCGCAGATGTATCCGCTCAGCCGGTCGAATTGGTGCTGGTTGACAATGCGCAGCCCGTGCGGCTCATCCGAGCGGAACTTTGTGATGGCGGCGCCGATCTTGCTGACCAGCTCGTCCCGGATCGTCGCGTCGGCCAGCACATAGTCGGGCGCGACGCAGGTCTGTCCGGCGTTGAGCAGTTTGATCCAGGCGATCCGCTTGGCCGCGACATCGACGTCGGCATCGGCCGTGACGATCACCGGGCTCTTGCCGCCGAGCTCGAGGGTGACCGGGGTCAGATGGGGTGCGGCGCCTTCATAGACCTTGCGGCCGATCTCGGTGCCACCGGTGAACATCACCCGGTCGAAACCCTGCGCGATCAGCTGCTGACTCACCTTGCCGTCACCCTCGATCAGTGCAACCGCATCGGTGTCGAGGTAGCGAGGCACCAACTCGGCCATCAAGCGCGCCGAGGCCGCTGCGACTTCCGAGGGCTTGAGCACGACGGTGTTCCCGGCGGCGATGGCACCGACCGCCGGACCCAGGGTGAGGTAGAACGGGTAGTTCCAGGCGCCGATGATCAAGACGGTGCCATAGGGCTCGTACTCCACCCAGCCACGCCCGGGCAGCTGCGGCACCTCGAGCAGCAGGTACCTGCGGCGCATCCACCTGCGCACCCGCTTGGCCGCGTACTTCGCTTCGGCCGAGGTCATCGCGATGTCGGCGAGGTAAGCCTCGAACGGCTTGCGGTCCAGATCCTCGGCGAGCGCTGCGCCGATCGCATCCTCGTTCTCGTCCACCAACTTCTGCAGCGCAAGCAGCTGCCGCTTGCGCCACTCGACACCGCGGGTGCGCCCGCTGGCAAAGGTCTGGCGAAGCCGAGCCACCGTTTCAGCGATATCGTGTCGCTTTTCATCCGAAATGGTCGCCGGGGCTTGAGTCTCCGGGGTTTGGGATCCGTGGGTCTTCCGGGCAACCGATCCGGTGGTCATCATCGTCCTTCCGTCCGGCGATGCGACCGCACTTCGCGCGGCCACTCATCGGTGATATCCGCGATCCTAGTCATCCGGTTGAGACAGGAATAGGAAAGATCCGGCCGGATCTGCGGCTACAACCGCTCGGCGGTGACAAACTCGGCGAACGCTTCCGGGTCGTCCGCCATCGGCACCCCATCAACCCAGCGGCCCACCCGGCGCATCTCGTCGGGCGCGCTGTTGGCGACGGCCCGCCAACCGTGGCGATTGAGCCAGTCGGCAACCGACGCCCGATTCGGGTCGTGATAGATCAGCTCCTGCACGTCAACGGTCTGCTCGAAGCCAAGCACATCGGCCACCTTCTTGAACCGCGCCCAGAATTCCGCTCGCCGCTCGTCGGCGTGCACCGGCGAAGTTTCGGCCGCGATCCGGCTCCCCGCCACACTCACCGCGCCGACTTGGGTGAACAGCCGGTCCTGAGCGTCGGCCGGCAGGTACATCAACAGTCCCTCGGCCAACCACGCCGTGGGTGCCGCCGGGTCAAACCCCGCATCACGCAGCGCGGTGGGCCAATCCTGCCGCAGGTCGACCGGCACCGCGCGGCGATCAGCCGACGGCGTCACGCCGTTTTCGGCCAGCGTGGCGGACTTATAGGCAAGCACCTTGGGCTGATCGATCTCATACACGATGGTTCCGGCCGGCCAGTCCAGACGATAGGCGCGAGAATCCAATCCGGACGCCAGTATCACCACCTGCCGGATTCCGTCGGCGACAGCGTCGGCGAAGTAGGTGTCGAAGAAGTGGGTCCGCACCGCCTGGTAGCTGCGCATGAACTGGACGACGGCGCCGGTTTCGGCGTCGATGGCCGCTACCTTGGCCACCATCGACGGGTCCAACAGGGCTTCCAAGATGGCGCCGACCCCGGCGTTGCTGACCAGCAGTTTGGCGTAGGGATCGCGAATCAGCGGGTCGGGCCGCTCAGTTTCGACGGCCCGGGCCGCAGCCACCATGACCGCGGTCGTCCCGACGCTGGTTTTGATGTCCCAGCTGTCGTCATGGGTACGAATGGTGCCCATCACGTGCTCCCTCGGCGAGTTCCTGCGTCACGTCAGTTGGACGGCCCGACCAGACGCGCACGCAGCAGCGTCGTGCGGACGGTCTCGTCAACCAGATCCTCGGGGATCTCCCGGCCCAGGCGGGCCATCTCCTCGCGATTGCTCACGCCGTGCACCTGCCAGCCGTGCTCGGCCAGCCATTGCGCGGCATCCGAACGGTCGGGCTCGTCATAGGCCAGCGCCGCGACATCGATATCCAGACCGAGTCGCTCGCGCATCCAATTCCAGCGCTGCGTGTTGCCCTTCATGTTCATGGTGAAAGCCTCGATGGCGACCTGGCTGTCCGGCACGCTGAGCGCGGTGACCATCTCGAATAGCCGGTCCGCAGCGTCGCCGGGCAGGTAGGGCAACAGACCCTCGGCCAGCCAGGCGGTCGGTTGGGTGCGATCGAATCCGGCGTCTATCAGCGCGGCCGGCCAGTCGTCGCGCAGGTCCACCGCGACGGCATGGCGTCTGGCCGTTGGAATCGCGCCATGCGACTGAAGAATCCGCTTCTTGTACGCCAGCACACCGGGCTGGTCGATCTCGTACACCGCGGTGATAGCCGGCCAGTTCAGGCGGTAGGCCCGGGCGTCCAGTCCGGCGGCGAGGATCACCACCTGCCGGATACCCGCTTTGACGGTGGCACCGAAGTACTCGTCGAAGAAATGGGTGCGCACCGCCTGGTAGTCGCATGCGACCCGATGAACGCGTTGCCCGTGCTGGTCGCCGTCGAGCCAGGCCAAGTCGGCGTCGGCCAGCCGGGCCCACGCCGAACCGGCCGACGACACCAACACTTCGGCGAACTCGTCACGGATCAGCGGATGAGTACCGGCCGTTTCCACGGCCCGAGCGGCGGCAACCCCCAACGCGGTGGCGCCGACGCTTTCGGTGATCGTCCAGGTATCGCCAGCGGTCCGCCGCGAGGGTCGCAACGGGGACACGTCATCGAGTTCGGTCACGTCTCGCCATGCTACCCAATAAGATAGGTAATCTATACTCTTTGTGTGCCGCGTCACTTGCCGCGGATCGGCGCCGCCGGTTAGGCCGGGGGCCGCCAGAGCGTTCCGGCCAGCAGCTGCTGGAACGACTCGGTAATGGTCTCCATCCGTTGGTAGCTCCCGACAAAACCGAGATAGAAGCCCACCCCGCACAGCACGACCAACAATGTCTCGGCCAACGAAGCGACATCGACATCGGCGGCGAGTTCGCCCCGTTCGATCGCATCGTTGACCGCCCAGATTAGGAATTCCCGGGTTGTTAGCACGGCGTCGTTGTCGCCCTGACTCAATTCCGGATGCCGCTGAGATTCCAGCACGGCGGTGGCCAGAAACGCGGTCGAGGACGGGTGCTGCGCATCGGCCTCCAACGCGAAGGAGGCGATCACCGAAAGCCGCCCCATCAGGGTCGGCTCCCGACGGGCCCGGTCGATGCCGGCCGCGACGACCAGTTCGTTGGTCTGATCAACCACCTCTTGGTACAGCACCCGCTTGCTAGAGAAGTAGTGATTGATCGCCGGTCGGGTCAGATCCGCGCGGATCGCGATCGCCTGGAACGTCGCGCCGTCGTAGCCATGCTCGCTGAACACCTGGCGGGCGGCCCGCACAATGCGCTTTCGCGTTTCGTCTGCTTTCGCCGCGGGGGGACGACCCGGTCCACGACTCGCCGTGAGCGGCGTTGTTGGCATTACCCAAGTGTGCCACTACTGCGGTGCCCCACTAACACGTCAGGCGGGATCCTGCAGACTTTCCAGGAACTTGCCAGCTTGATAGTCCTCAAGCGCCTCAAGGACTTCGGCCCGAGTGTTCATCACGAAGGGTCCGTAGTGAAAGACCGGCTCGCGAATCGGCTGACCCCCCAGGATCAGCACATCAAGCGGTAGCGGACGGCACCGATCCCGGGCTGGCTGCGCGGCCACCGAGATGCGGTCGCCGTGACCCAGAACGGCCAACTGGCCCTGGCGAATCGGGTGTTCGGCCGGACCGACACTGCCGCACCCGGATAGGACGTACACCAGCGAATTGAAATCAGACCGCCAAGGAACGCTGAGTAGGGCGCCGCCGGCAATTGTCGCGTGCGCCAGCGTGATCGGCGTGTAGGTGATGCCCGGCCCGCGGTGCCCGTCGATCTCGCCGGCGATAATGCGCACCAGTGCTCCGCCGTCGCTGGAGGCCAGCAACTTGGCGTCGGCTCCCTCGATGGCCTGATAGCGCGGCGGCGCGAATTTGTCCTTCCTCGGCAGGTTCACCCACAGCTGCACGCCGTGGAAGATGCCACCGCTTTCGACGAGTTCGGCGGGCGGTGTCTCGATATGCAGAATCCCGGAACCGGCCGTCATCCATTGCGTGGCACCGTCGGCGATGAGGCCACCACCACCATGCGAATCCTGGTGGGCGAACTTTCCGTCGATCATGTAGGTGACGGTTTCGAAGCCGCGGTGTGGATGCCAATCGGTGCCCCTGGCTTCGCCCGGCTGGTATTCCACCTCACCCATCTGATCCATATGCACGAACGGATCCAGAGCCGCAGTACTGACTCCGGCGAACGCCCGGACCACGGGGAAGCCCTCGCCCTCGTAGCCCCGCGGGCCGGTGGTGATCGATCGGACTGGACGCTCGATGTCGGCGGGACCGGCCGAACTCACTCGCGGCAACGCGAGCGTGTCTGCGGTGACAGCGGGCATGTTTGCCTCCTCATCTAGGGTCACCTGAGATAACCGGACCGAAGTCCGGTTATTCCCCGCTGTCATAGGATGGCGTGGTGCTTGTGGTGTCGCGGGTCAGGCCCGCTCGTTGAACGACCAGACGCAGGACGAGCCGGAGCCGATAGCGGCCCCGCCGAGCGCCGCCGGCGGACGGTTCGGCGCATCGATCAGGAGCGCGGGCTACCTGCGCAAGTGGTTCCTGCTCGGCATCGCGATCGGTGTCATCGCAGGCCTCGGCGCCGTCGTCTTCTACCTCGCGCTCAGATACACCAGCGAGTTTCTGCTCGGCTACCTCGCGGACTATCACATTCCCACCCCCGTTGGGGAGGGCGGCAACCGCGGGTCCACCGGCTTCGCGCGTCCCTGGGCGATTCCGCTGGTGACGACAGGCGGGGCGCTGCTGTCGGCATTGATCGTGGCCAAGCTCGCCCCGGAAGCGACCGGCCACGGCACCGACGAAGCGATCGAAGCGGTACACAGTGATCCTCGAGCCATCCGCGCGCGGGCGGTGCTGGTGAAGATGGTGGCCAGCGCCTTGACCATCGGCTCGGGCGGTTCGGGGGGCCGCGAAGGCCCAACGGCGCAGATCTCGGCCGGCTTCTGCTCGTTGCTGGCCCGCCGGCTGGGACTGTCCGACGAAGACGGCCGGACCGCGGTGGCGCTGGGTATCGGCGCGGGCATCGGCGCCATCTTCGCCGCTCCCCTGGGCGGTGCGGTGCTGGCCGCCTCGATCCCCTACCGCGATGACTTCGACTATCGCAGCCTGCTGCCCGGTTTCATCACTTCGGGGACCGCCTACGCCGTGCTCGGCGCCTTCTTGGGTTTTGACCCGCTCTTCGGCTACATCGACGCCGAGTATCGCTTCGAAAAGCCTTGGCCGCTGCTGTGGTTCGTGGTGATCGGTCTGGTCGCTGCGGCCGTGGGCTACCTGTATGCCCGAGTCTTCCACGCGTCGGTGGCACTCACCCACCGGCTGCCCGGCGGACCGGTGCTCAAACCCGCGCTCGGCGGACTTTTGGTCGGGCTGGTGGGACTGCTGATCCCGCAGATCCTGAGCAGTGGCTACGGCTGGGCACAGCTGGCCGCCGACCGGGGGGCGCTGCTGGGCATCCCGTTGTGGATCGTCATCCTCTTGCCGGTCGCCAAGATCCTCGCGACGTCGCTGTCGATCGGTCCCGGGGGATCTGGCGGGCTGTTCGGTCCCGGAATCGTGATCGGCGCCTTCGTGGGGGCCGCGATATGGCGGCTGGGTGAGCTAACCGGATTGCCCGGGGTCCCCGACGAGCCCGGCATATTCGTCGTGGTGGGAATGATGGCGTGTTTCGGCAGTGTCGCCCGCGCGCCGCTGGCGATCATGATCATGGTCGCCGAGATGACCGGCTCGTTCTCGGTGGTGCCCGGAGCGATCATCGCCGTCGGGATCGCGGCACTGCTGTTGTCCCGCACCAACGTCACCATCTATGAAACCCAGCGGCTGAACCGGCGGACCGCCGAGGCCGAGCGCAAAGGTCAGATCGCCGGCGAGGACTGAAGCGACAACGGGTTGGCTAAACCTCGGTGGGCCTATCCAGGCGGGGCCGGCCCTCCGCCCAGCCGGGGCGCCGGGCTGAGCCAGCCGAGCCCCGCGGCGTGCTAAAACGCGCGGATGTTCTGCACCGGCAGCCGCGGTCCGCGGCGCGGTTCTCGCGCCAGACCGCTGGCTTCGAGCAGGCGCACCACCCGGTGACGGTGCGGTCGCATCGGTTCCAGCAACTCGAGCATGACCGCGTCATCGACGGGACGGCCCAGCAGCGTCCAGCCGATCATTTTCGGAATGTGATAGTCACCCACCGACACCGCGTCGGCATCACCGAACGCCCGTTGCGCGGTCTCGGCGGCGGTCCACACGCCGACTCCCGGCAACGACGTCAGCGCCTCCCGTGCCTGCTCCGCAGGTAACGACACCAGCCGCTGCAGCGACGCCGCCCGCCGCGCGCAGCCCACCACCGTCGCGGCCCGCCCGGGATCGACATTGGCGCGGTGGAACTCCCAGGACGGAATGGACCGCCACACATCGCTCGAGGGCGGCACCCGCATCCCGGCCGGCGCCGGACCCGGGGCCGGCGTCCCATACTTGGCCACCAGCACGCGCCACGACCGAAACGCGTCCGCACCCGGTACCCGCTGTTCGATTACCGCCGGGATGAGAGCCTCGAGCACCTGTGCGGTCCGGCCCAGCCGCAAGTGCGGGAGCCGTCGGTGCGCGGCAATCACCGTCGGATCCTGCGGCGCGAAGCCCGCCGCGTCGTCGTCGGCGCCCAGCATCGCGGGCAGCATGTCGACGAACTCCTCCGCGCCGCTGCCCCACGCCACGCAATGGGCTCCGTCGGCTGCCACGCGGCTAATCCGCGCCGTGACGGATCCGGTGGGCAGCAAGGTGGTCCGCCACACCGAGCCGTCTCCGGCAACCCGAAAGCATGGATCACCTCGACCGCGGCGCAACGGTGCCAAAGTGTGCCTGAATGCCGCCGCCCCCCGGAAGGTGACCACCGCTTCGACGGCCAGGTCGATTGACCGCAAACTATCTCCCAAGACAAGATGACAAGGTGATGACGCCGTTCGACGACCCACAAGCCGAACTGGCCTGGATGTTCCTGCAAAGCCTGTGCGATGGCGGGGATCTCGACGAGGGCTTCACATTGGTCAGCGACGACTTCACCTACTGGAGCATCGTCACCCGTACCGAATTGGACAAGACAATCTTTCGGCGAGCGGTCGAACGGCGCAAACAGGTCTTCGAGGTCAATATCGAACTCATCCGCTGCGTCAACGAGGGTGAAACGGTAGTGGTCGAGGGGCATTGCGACGGCGTCAGCACCGACCGGGCCCGGTATGACAGCCCGTTCGTCTGCATCTTCGACACCCGCGACGGGCTGATCGTCTCGCTGCGCGAATACAGCGACACGCAATCGTTGGCCCAGGTGTACCCGGTACCCTGCGCTACCCCGGAACGACGCTGATTTCAGCTTTGTTGGGGTAGAAGGCCACGTGCCCGGCAATCGCGGCGACCGCCGGATAAGGCTCGTCGTACGTCCAGATCACATCGTCGACGGTGTCACCGGCTTGGGTGGTCACGCTGTAGTAACTTGCTTCGCCCTTGAACGGGCAGTAGGTGCTGGTGTCGGTGCGGGTCAGCCTGTCCTGGACCACGTCGCTAAGCGGAATATAGTGCACCACAGGCAAAGTCGATTCCTGCAATTGCAGCGCTTCAGACGTGTCCGCGACGGTCTCGCCATTGATGCGAACCCGAACCCGTCCCTTAGTCGGCTCGATGGTGATCGGATGATCGGCGCTGGGTTCTAAAACAATCCGGTCGCTCATGGTTGATCTCTCCTGTAGTGGGTCCGCAGATGACAGGTGCAACGCTGGGCGGCGGTCAACATTCCCCCGAAGTTCTCGCGTCCTTCCGCACTGTCCGCATACCGGCCCAGAACCGAGCGGCCTCTCGGATCGAGTCCTCGACCGGGCGCGGTTGCCAGCCCAGCTCACGGACCGCTTTGCCGTGGTCGACGGGTGCTTCGGCGCGCATCATTCGCACCGATTTGAGGCTGAGTTCGGTATCTTTGCCGGTCAGCCGAGATTTTGCGGTCCCCAGCGCCGCCATGGCATACAGCATGGGCACGGAGATCGACCGGCGCGGGGGCGGCACACCGGCCTCCTCGGCCGCGATCCGCACCACCTCCCGTAGCGGCATCATGCGTTCGGAGACGAGATATCGCTCGCCGTTGCGCCCATGCTCAGCCGCCAGGATCAGCGCCCTGGCCGCATCGTCGACACCCACCACTTCCAGCTGGATGCCGGCCATCAGGAAGGGCAGCTTGCCGAAGACCGCGCCGGCGATGAAGGCACCGTGCGGGGTGCGCCCCCAGTCGCCGCTGCCGTAGGTCGTCGAGACACACATTGCGACGGCGGGCAAGCCGGCATCAAAGACGTAGCGCAGCACGAGGTCCTCGGCCTGAATCCGGGACCGCACGTAGGCGCTCACCCGGCGCGAGCCGACCCGATCGTCTTCGGTTGCCACGTGCCCTCGCCGGCGGGCCACCGTCGCGTAGGTGCTGGTAAAGACGAACCTGCGCAGGTTGGGCACGTCAACCGCGACGTCTAGGACGTTGCGCAGGCCTTCCACGTTCGTGCGAAACAGTGGCGACGGGTCGCGCAACCAGGCGCGGGTATCGACGACGCAGTAATACACGTCGTCGCAGCCAGCCATCGCCTCGCGCACGGTGGCGGTGTCGAAGACGTCGCCGTGGAATCGGCTGAGCTGCAGGTCGTCGATACTGCGAGTGTTGGCGCTGGGTCGCACCATCACGCGTACCTTCGCGCCGTCGGCGACGAGCTGACGGGTCACATGCGAACCGAGGAAGCCGTTCGCGCCGATGACCAGTTTGGGTGCGTTCATTAAGAACCTCCGTACTGCCGCATCCAACGCGCCGCGTCTTCGTCGAGGGTGCCCAGTTCCTGCGCCCTGCGACACCACTTCATCCCCGCCCGCAGGAACCGCATCGGGTTGTAGATGTCTTCTTGACGGCGCCACTGGCCGCTGCCGGCATAGGTGACGATCGAGATGTTCGTCGCGCTGATCACGCTGCCGTCGCCGGGGTCGCGCATCGGGTTGTCCAGTTCGCAGATGATTCGTCCGGTCGACTCGTCGATCACCGACCACAGCGACGGGAATGCGACCATGTGGCTGCCGGGGAAGGTCGCCATCGTTTCGTGAATCCAGGCACGCACCTGCTCGCGGCCCCGCATGGTGCCCGCCGCGTGCTCGATGTACTCGACGTCGGGGGTGTACTGCTCGACCCAGGCATCCCAGTCGCGGGTCGCGGCGGCCCGGGCCACCGTGTCCTCGAACTTCTCGAAGGCGGCGGCGAGTTCGATTCGGGAGAACTCCGAGGCGCTCACCGTGCGGTCTTCGCGCCGTTACACTTCATCGGCGGAGTGTAGCCTGGGGTCGTCTTGAGTTTCGGTAGATCCCGGCCCGGTCAGGAGGCCAAGAAATGACCAGTACCCAGAAAGCGATCCTCGCCGGCGGCTGCTTCTGGGGAGTGCAGGATCTGATCCGCAAGCAGCCGGGAGTGGTCTCCACCCGGGTCGGCTATAGCGGCGGCGACGTCGCCAATGCGACCTATCGCAAGCACGGCACGCACGCTGAGGCGGTCGAGATCATCTTCGACCCCGCGGCCACGGATTACCGCACGCTGCTGGAATTCTTCTTCCAGATCCATGACCCAACAACGAAAAACCGGCAGGGCAACGACCGAGGGACCAGCTATCGATCCGCCATCTTCTACCTCGACGACGAGCAAAGGCGAATCGCGCTGGACACCATTGCCGATGTTGAGGCCTCCGGCCTGTGGCCGGGCAAGGTGGTGACCGAGGTCTGCCCGGCCGGGGACTTCTGGGAAGCCGAACCCGAGCACCAGGACTACCTGCAGCGCTACCCCAACGGGTACACGTGCCACTTCGTCCGGCCCGGCTGGAAGCTGCCGCGACGGGCTCCCGCTAACCAGTAGGCACGCCGAGTCTGCATTGAACGCTAGGTCGCCGCGCGGGCTTGTCGTCGGCGTACGACGACCCGGCCGCCATCCTTCGGGGTGTAGGCGACGCCCCGGCAGTGCCAACGCTCGTCGGGAGCCGTCGTGGTCTCGATGGCGAAGTGGCGCAACACCGTTCGTAGCACCACGTCCATTTCCATGTTGGCAAAAGCCGCCCCCACGCAGCGTCGGGTGCCGCCACCGAACGGGATCCACGCAAAAGCGGGCGGCTTATTGCCGATGTACCGGTGCGGGTCGAAGCGGCCCGGGTCGGGAAAGATGTCGGGGTTGTCGTGTATCTGCGAGATGTTGATGATGATCGAATCCCCGCGGGGAATGGCCCACTCGCCGAGTCGATAGACCTCTGGGTAAACGTGGCGAGCCGCGAAATCGATGACGGTCCGGGCCCGCTGGACTTCCAGGATCGCTGCCTGACGTAGCTCATTGCCGGCACCCTCAGCGGCATTGTCGGCCTCCTCGACCAGGCCGGCCAGCACATCGGGGTGGCGGGTCAACCGCTCGAACGCCCAGGCCAGTGTGGCCGCGGTGGTTTCGTGACCGGCCGCGAGCAGCGTGAGGAGTTCGTCGCCAATGTCCCTGCGCGACATGCGCGAGCCGTCTTCGTAGGTGCTACGCAGCATCAGCGCGAGCACGTCGGTCCGCTCCGCGAAGTTCGGGTCTGACCGTTCGTAGTCGATCAGCTTGTCGATGACGAGGTCGTACTGGCGCCGCCACTCGGCCAGTCGGCCCCACGGGCTGTACCGGCCATAGTTTCGTGCCGGTTTCGGTATCGCCGCCAGGCGTGAGCCCAGCGTGACCCAGGGCGGGATGAGCCGGCGCAGCTCGTCGAGCTCGGCGCCATCGGCTCCGAAGACCGCGCGCAGGATTGCGTTGAGGGTGATGTGCATCATCGACGGCAGCGTCGCGAACGGCTTGCCTTCCGGCCAGTTGGCGGTCTCGCGCAGGGTTTCTTCTTCGATGATGGTCTCGTAGTTCTTCATGCTTTTGCCGTGAAACGGCGGCGCCAAAAGCCGTCGCCGCCGGCGGTGCTCGTCTCCGTCGAGCGCGAATACCGAGCCGGGCCCGAACATCCGGCTCAGATTGGGCTGAATGTTGCCGAGCTCGTCCGGACTGGTGGTGAAGACTTGTCTGGCCAGTTGCGGATCGCTGACGACCACGACGCGGCCGTACATCGGGATGTTCAACATAAATACGTTGCCGTAGCGGCGCACCAGCCGTTGCATCATGCCCCGTCGTGACACGGCAAAGGCCAGGCCCTGGAACAATTTCGGGATTCGGGTCGCTGGCGGCAACTTGACTACGGGCGTTGCCGGCGCGTCGGTGATTGCTTGACTCATGCAGTATCGCTCCCAACGTCTGCCCCAAAACGGGGCGGTACCACGGTGTACCGCAGGCTTATCAGGTACGGTACTCCTTGGTACCAAGCCTGACAAGGTGCGGGATTCGGTGAGGGAGGCGCGCTCGTGACGGCAGTTGCCGGCGGCACGATGGTGGTCGAAACCGACCCGTTCCGATCCCGGCTACTCGAGGGCCTGGCCGCCTCGATCGGTGAGCGTGGTTATCGCGCAACCACCGTCGCCGACATCGTCCGACACGCACGCACCTCCAAGCGCACGTTCTACGACCGGTTCGATAGCAAGGAACACTGCTTTCTGCAGCTACTGATGGCCGATAACGAGGAGCTGGGCCAAAGCATCCGCACAGCGGTTGATCCCGAGGCCGATTGGCACCACCAGATTCGTCAAGCGGTGCAGGCATACGTCACCCATATCGAATCCAGGCCGGCGGTCACGTTGAGCTGGATCCGTGAATTCCCCTCGCTCGGGGCAGTCGCCTACCCCGTCCAGCGCCGCGGAATCCAGCTGTTAACCAGCCTGCTGATGGAGCTCAGCGCCAGTCCGGGGTTCCGGCGGGCCAGCCTGCCGCCAATGCCTGCGCCACTCGCGGTGATCTTGCTGGGCGGTCTGCGTGAACTGACCGCGCTGACCGTCGAAGACGGAAAAGACGTACGGGAGATCGTCGAACCGGCGGTGGATGCGTCCATCGCGCTGCTCGGCCCGCGACACTAGGCTCGGTTGCCAAACCGTCGGACTACACAGGAGGACTGATGCGGCTATCGACCCGGAACCAACTCACGGGCACCATCACCGAAGTCGACCTGGGCAGCGTGATGGCGATTGTGAAGGTTCGGCTCGACGGCGGCGATCAGATCGTCACGTCGTCGGTCACCAAGGATGCCGCAATCGACCTCGGCCTAAAGGTCGGCCAGCCCGCAACGGTGTTCATCAAGTCGACAGAAGTGACCATCGGCGTCGAGTAGCCCAGGCCGGCGCAGCTACCGCGACACTTAACCTCTGCGACGACGCTCCGAAAAGTACCGCCACAGTTTAAGTTTCGGCGCGAAGGAAGGTGCGCACCCGGTCCAACACCAGATCGGGGCGCTGCTCGACGATCCAGTGCCCAACACCGTCGATGAGCTCGACCTCGAAATCGCTTGCGCGCTCGGCGTACCCGTCCAGCAAGTCGGGCGTGATCACCGGATCACCGGTGCCATGCAGCCAGCGCACCGGCACGTCGACGCGCGCGTCATCGAATTCCCCGCGCATCCAGCGCAGCACCTCCCTGGTTTGAAAGGTGCGATACCACCGTGATCCGGCAACCGCGTGGCCCGGCTCGCGCATACGCTCGACATACATCCGGACGTCGTCCTCGGGCACGGTAAAGCCGTCGCCCACCCACGACGCTAGGAGCCGGAAGTAGCGGGCCTTGGGATCGCTGATCAGACGCGGGCCAATCACCGGCAACGACATTGGGATCTGGTACCAGAACCGCCAAAGGTGCCGGACCATACCGAAATCACGCCTGATCCAGGGCGCCACCGTGTTCACGCCGAAGAACCCGGTTACCTTCTCGGGATTGCGCAACATCATGATGAACGCGACCGGTCCGCCCCAATCGTGGGCGACGAGCTTGACCGTCGCCACGCCCAAGTGGTCCAGCACGGCCGCAAGATCGTCGGCCATCTCGGTCTTGGTGTATTGCGAGCAGGGCGCTGAACTCCAGCCCGCACCGCGCAGATCGGGGCACAGCACCCGGTAGCCATCACCGGCCAGTGGAGAGATCAACTCGTGCCACTCCCACCAGTTCTCCGGGAACCCGTGCACCAGCATCACCGCCGGCCCATCGGCCGGACCTGCATCCGCGACGTGGATCGTCACACCGTCACCCAGATCCACAAATCTGTGTTCGACGCCTTCAAGGGCGGGCAGTGCGGACATGCTTGAAACGTAGCCCATGCTCAGTCGCCGTGGAGGACGAACTCCACGCGCTGCGCACATATATCGGCCAGATCCACGTCGTCCATGGCTAGCTTGGCGTTCAGCCGGATGAGCCCGATCGCCAGCAGCAGCGCCGTGGTCAACTCACTGAACCGCAGATCGCCCAACCGGTGTCCGGTCAACTGCTGGTAGCGGCCGATGGTCTCGGCGCGGCTCGGCGTCCCAGCCGCTGGCGCATGCCCCTCAAGAGGGCTGGACACCCAATCGGTCATAAACATCCATGCGACGTCAGCGGCCGGATCTCCGAGGTAGGCCACTTCCCAGTCCAGCGCGGCGACCGGCGTGAAGTCGGGCCGGTACAGCACGTTGGACATCCGGCTGTCACCCCAGCAGAGCGTGACCCGGTCCGGGGTGTACAGGTGCGCATCGAGCCAATCAAGGGCGCGGGCAAACGTCGGATGCATCGGTGCGCCGCCGGAAGCCCAATTCAGGCCGTAGCGAAGGAAATTGGCCAGCCGCTGCGGTGGCGAGCCGCCGAATGCCGACAGGTCGAGAAAGCCCAGCCGGTAGCGGTACGGGTCGATGCCGTGCACCTTCGCGATCATGTCCAGACATCCGTTCCACAGTGCCGCCCGCCCGGCCTCGTCGGCGTCGGCGAAGAGCCCGGATTGATGGTAGGGCGGGAAGTCGCTGATGCTCACGGCGTCGTCGATCCGGTCCATCACGTAGTACTGCGTTCCCAGAGCCGCTGTGCCAGCGTCGATCCAGCACACCGTTGGCACCGGGATCGGTGAGCCGGCGAGCCGCCGCATGGTGAGGAACTGTCGGCGGAGGTCATAGTCCGGCAGGATCGGGTATTCCGGCGGGCGGCGAAAAACCAATCCACGCGACCGAGCCGAACCGGGTCCGGGCCCAGCCAGGCCAACCAGATCGAATAGGAACGTCTCGGTGGAGAAGCCCCGCTCGGCCCGTGTCCAGTTCACTATCCGCGCGGACTCGGCGAACGGAATCTTCTCCCGGGCAATGGGTTGTAGTGCCGCAGGTAGCTCCGCTGCGGTGAGTCGCTCGGTCACCAGCCGGTGTACCCGTAGCGGGGGTAGGCGCCCATGAACACCATTTCCACCAGGCCATGTCCGGTCTTGCCGTCCATCTGGACTTGACACAGCGTTTCGCTGAGCATGCTGACCGGCCGGATGGCGTCCTGGTCACCGGTGTTGACGGTGTAGCCATCGATGAAGTCGGTGCCGCGCCAGTACCCGGAGGCGTACCCGTTGACGTCCAGGTAGCCGGCCAACCCGGGCCAGAAGTCGCACAGCGGGGTGACATCGATGGTGCTGGTGCTGCGGTCACCACGGTGCACGGTGAACGTGCCCGAGCGGATGACACGCAACTCGTCGCGGAATTTCAGGTCGTGTTCGACGTCGATGATCCTCCCTGGCTCCCGCCCAAGGCCTAACGGATACAGCAGTTCACCCTCGAACTGCCAGCGCTCACCGGTGCTGGTCTCGCGCTGCGCGAAATGCACCAGCTCGTCCTCGAACTGGAAGATGCCCATGTAATACAGGACGCCGTCCGGGATTTCGGCCGGCTGCAGCTGGTCGCCTTCGGTCAGGCTGCCACCGCCGGGTCCGTGCCGGATGCCCCAGGAGTGGTCGCGCCCGAACCACCAGCGCTGCGAGTCGATTTCGATGCGCTCGCCTTCGACTTCGATCCAGCCTTCGAGCTCACCGTTCTGGTAGAAGCGCCGCGCGTCCTCGACGACCCGCCCGCGGCTACGGTGAAACGCCGGGGTCTGTTCGTAGGTGGGAAATTGCCCGCGCAGCCGTAGATCTAGGCTCAGGCCGTACTCGCTCGCGCCCAGCACCGCCCGGACACACCGCAGGGGTTCTTCGACGATGTAGCTGAATGGCCCGACGGTGTAGCGGCCCAGCGGCCCGTGCTCCGGGTTGAGCTCGGTGGACATTCGCACCACCGTGGTCTTCCCACCCCGCTTGGTCACCATGGCGTACGCATCGGTGACGTTGCGGTTTGGGTAGCGAGCCAGACCGGTCATGACGTTGATGTCGCCCGACTTGTCGAACCCGTACATCACGATGCGCTCGGTCCAGCGCAGATCGCTCTGGTCGACGTGGTCGAAGGTGGTGGGCAACTGGTGGCAGAGCAGCTCGTCATGCGGCGTCAACATGCAATTACGTTATAGTATGACACGTAATAAAACTAGCTCCGGCCGGGAGGAACCCGTGGAATCCGAGCCGCAATCACCCGGCCGCCCGCGCGATCCGCAGAAGGATCGCGACGTGTTGGCGGCCACCCGGCAATTGCTGGTTGAGGTCGGATATCAACAGACCACGATCGCCGCGGTGGCCCGGCGCGCAGCCGTCGGCGCGCCCACCATCTATCGTCGCTGGCCGCGACGGGAGGCGCTGATCGAGGATGCCGCGTTCGGTCACGTCACACCGGCACCGCTGCCGGCCCCGACCGGTGACGTGCGCGCCGACCTGAGGGCCTGGGTCGAGACGTTTCTGACGTGGCTGGCCGCCCCGGTTACCCGGGCGGCCATCCCCGGTCTGCTGTTGGCCTATCAACACGACGACGGGCTCTACGCACGCCTGGTGGCGCGCAGCGAAGAGGATGTGCGGGCGCTGCTGGCCGAGCTGCTGGCCGCTGCCCACCTGCAGGCCCGCGCCGCGGCGGTGTTCGACCTGCTGGTTGCCGCCACCACCACGCGCGCGCTGACCTACGGGTTGGACGAGGCAGCCGATTTCTGTGACCGAACCGCCGATTCGCTTACCGCGCTGGCGTATTCGTCATGGCGCCCCGACCTCGCGGACCAACTCGATGGCCCTGCCCAGGGTGCGCAGCTTGGCAGCTAACGTGTCGCCCGCCGGATACAGTCGCACGGTGTTCACCCCGGCGTCCCGCCAAACCGCAAGCCGAGCCCGGACCATTTCCTCGGTGCCGATCAGCGTGGTGGCCAACACCATCTCGTCGGTCACCAGACCGGCCGCACCGGCGCGGTCGCCGCGCTGCCAGCGCTGTCGCACCAACGCGGCAACGTCGGCCCACCCTTGCCGGCCATAGGCCTGGTTGTAGTAGTTGGTGCTCGACGACCCCATGCCCCCGAGGCTGAACGCGAGTTCGGTCTTTCGGGCCGCGACCATGACGCGCAGTTCTTCTTCGTCGGACGCGAACGCCACCTCGGCACCCTGGCAGATGTCGAGGTCGGCGCGCGTGCGACCCGCCTCGGCCAGGCCGCTGTCAAGATGGGCGAAGTACGCCTCCCCCGCGCCCTCCGGAACAAAGCTGGTGCCCAGCCAGCCGTCGGCGATCCGACCGGTCAACCGCAGCATCGCCGGAGACAGCGCGGCCAGATAGATCGGAATGGCGTGCTCGGGCCGAATCGACAATCGCATCGGCACCGCTTCCCCGGCGGGGCGAGGGATCTGAAACTCCGTGCCGGAATGTGAGATTTTGCCCCCGGCGAACGCCTGGCGCACGATGTCGACGGTCTCGCGCATCCGGGCCAGCGGTCGGCGGAACGCGACTCCGTGCAGGCCCTCGATCACTTGCGGCCCGGACACGCCCAGGCCGAGCAGGAACCGCCCGCGCGACAGGTTGGACAGCGTGATCGCGGTCTGGGCGACCAGCGCGGGTGAGCGGGTACCGACCTGCAGGACACCGGAACCGAGCAGCATCCGGTCGGTGCGCGCCGCGAGATAGCCCAGCGCCGACGGCGCGTCGGAACCCCAGGCCTCGGCGACCCAGCAGACGTCGAGTCCCAGCCTTTCGGCCGCAATGGCGAACTCGACAACGTCCGGGCCACCAGACAACTCGACGGTTGTCGCGGTCCGCATCAACGCACCCCGTGCTCAGCCAGCCTCTTGATCGCCGCCAGCGTCCTGTCGATCGCGGTCTCGAACTCCCGCAGCCGCACGAACACGATCTTTTGCTCCTTGTCGGGCATCGCGTCGATCGCCGCCGACAACCCCGACCGGCCCGGTCCCAGCTGTGTCCAGTACGTCAAGGTGGTACCGCCACCTCGGGGCGTCAACCGGAATCGCCATGTCGCTGAGGGGTATTGGGGATCACCGACCGCCCAGGCGAATTCGCGTGACTCGTCGCAAACGACGATCTGTGACGTGGTGCTCCATTGTCCGAACGCGTCGTGTGCGTTGTGCCCGACGAACCGGGCCCCGACCCGGGGCCCGCCGGCTCCCGCTACCCACTCGACCGCTTGCAGCTCGTTGCTCAGGGTCGGCATCAGCGCGATATCGGAAACCAGACTCCATACCTTGCCCGGATCGGCGTCGATCCACGTCGAGGCTTCCACCGTTGGCATGTCCGCATAACGCGCGCCGGTCCACTCCACAGGGCTATTGTCCCCCCGGTCGGACCGTGGCGTCTGCACCAGATTTACGCGGCAGCGGGCACTGGATCGACCGGCTGGTCCCGGCGCACGCGCCGCTCCGGAAGCGTCAGCTTGACGATCTTGCGGACCACGGTGCCAAACTGGCGCAGCAGCGGGCCGCGGTTGTAGGGGATGCCGTAGCGCTCGCAGATCTCTTGCACCTCGGGCGCGATCTCGGCGTAGCGACGAGCCGGTATGTCCGGGAACAGATGGTGCTCGATCTGGTGCGACAGGTTGCCGGACAGCAGATGGAAGATTCTGCCGCCGGTAAGGTTCGCCGAGCCGAGAACCTGGCGGAAATACCACATGCCGCGCGACTCGTCTTTGGTCTCTGCCACGGTGAACTCCTGGGTGCCGTCCGGGAAGTGGCCGCAGAAGATGATCATGTAGGACCACACGTTGCGCATCAGGTTGGCCGACAGATTGCCGGCGAAGACGAAGGGGGCGAACGGCCCGGCCAGCAGCGGGAAGGCGACGTAGTCCTTCAGCGTCTGCCGGCGCGTCTTTTTCCAGATGGCGCGTAGCACCTCACGTTTGTCGGCGAGCCTGATCTCGCCGGCGCGCATGCGTTCGGTTTCCAGTTCGTGCAGCGCGACACCGTATTGGAACAGGACCATGAGCAAGAACGCGTAGACCGGGTTGCCGAGAAAGTACGGTTCCCAGGGCTGGTCTTCGCTCATCCGCAGGATGCCGTACCCGATGTCGCGGTCCATCCCCACGATGTTGGTGTGAGTGTGGTGCATGTAGTTGTGCGAGTGCCGCCATTGATCGGCCGGGCAGGCGGTGTCCCACTCGAACGAGCGGCCGGAGATGGCCGGGTCGCGCATCCAGTCGTACTGGCCGTGCATGACGTTGTGGCCGATCTCCATGTTGTCCAGGATCTTGGACAGGCCCAACATCGCCGTACCGGCCAGCCAGGCGGGCGGCAGTATCCCGGCGAACAGCAGCGCGCGTCCGCCCACTTCCAGTGCGCGCTGGGTCTTGATAACACGGCGAATGTAGTCGGCGTCCTGTTCGCCGAGGTCTGCCATCAAGCGTTCTTTGATGGCGTCGAGTTCGCGGCCGAATGCGTCGGCCTGTTCGGGGGTCAGGGTGATCTTGTTCTGTGCCATGGTTTTTCCTCCCAGGTCTGATGGCTGCTAAAGAGACAGGTCGACGTCGCCGACCGGGACGGACACACAGATCTGCACATCCTCGTCGGGAGCCCTCGACACGGCGCCGGTAACCAGGTTGCGTACGGTCCCGGAGGCCTTCCGCCGGGTGCACGTGTGGCAGATGCCCATCCGGCAGCCGCTGGCGGGTGTCAGTCCAACCGATTCGGCCTGCTCGAGCAGCGAGCGACCGTCATCGACGACGTCAACACCGCTGTCGGCGAAGGTGACTCGACCACCCGATGGATTTGCCGGCGGCTCCAACACCGGCGGCACGAAGCTTTCAGTGAGCACGTTTTCACAGTGCTTCCGGACGGCATCCACCAATGCGGTTGGCCCGCAGACGAACACCACATCGGGCGAGGGCATGGCTTGCGCGAGGTGGTCCGCACCGAACCGCCCGACCAGGTCGCCGTCATCCGAGCGGGTGTAGCCGTGCAACACCCGCGCCCGCGGCATCGCGGCCAGCTCGTCGCGGTAGCACGTCTCGGCCGCGGTACGGGAGTAGTGCACGAACGCGATCTCGCCCCGATGCCGCTCGGCGATCAGCGTGCGCAGCATCGCCATCACCGGCGTGATGCCGCTTCCGCCCGAGACGAACAGGATCCGGCCCGGCCGTTTCGCGGGCAGCATGAAATCGCCGCCGACACCGGCCAG
Source organism: Mycobacterium decipiens (assembly GCF_963853665.1). Classification (NCBI taxonomy): domain Bacteria; kingdom Bacillati; phylum Actinomycetota; class Actinomycetes; order Mycobacteriales; family Mycobacteriaceae; genus Mycobacterium; species Mycobacterium decipiens. The sequence goes on along the minus strand of NZ_OY970459.1, from coordinate 252,722 downwards.
GCCAACCACCATGCCGCGGCGGGCCCGCTGGTAGAGGTGGGTCGAAACCCGCCCGCCGTCGTGGCGGCCGATCGTCAGTTCCAGGTGGGAGCCGCCTTCGGCGTTGGCCGGTGAATAGCAGCGAGTGTGCCGGCGGCCATCGATGTCGACCGTGAGGTTGACGTACTGACCGGCCTTGAGGTCGTTGCCGGATGTGAAGGCGTCGTTGGGAGCCAGGGTGAGGGTGACGCTGCGCGGCGTGGTCCGCCGCACGTCGACGACCTTGGCGCGGGCCTCGCCCAGCGTCCACGTCGGCGCCACCAACTCGGTGTAGCGGTCCACGCCGTGTGGGCCGGTGAGCAAGTCGACCAGGTGCGAACCCAGGACTCGCTTCGTCAAAGTTTGAGTAAACATATGTACACTGTGTGGCGCGACACCGCTGGTCGTCAAGGCCTTTACCCAGCTCTGTGGTAGGGTTCACACAGTGAACGACCGTATTCCAAGCTCACGTCCACACCGCTCGGGCCGAGACCGCGCCCGCGACAGCCCCTCGCGGGAGGAGCGCAAAGAGGCGACGCGTCGCGCCATCATTTCCGCCGCGCTCAAGCTGCTCAACGACCGCAGCTTCAGTGGCCTGAGCCTGCGCGAGGTGACCCGCGAGGCCGGGATCGTGCCCGCGGCGTTCTACCGGCACTTCGAGTCGATGGAGGCCCTCGGACTGGTCCTGATCGACGAGTCGTTTCGCACCTTGCGCGACACCCTGCGTGGGGCGCGCGCCGGCAAGCTCGACCCAAACCGGGTGATCGAGTCGTCGGTCGAGATCCTGATCGCCAGCGTCGCCGAGCGACGTGAGCACTGGCGCCTCATCGGCCGGGAGCGTTCCAGCGGGCTTACGGTCCTGCGCTACGCCATCCGCACCGAAATCCGGCTGATCACCTCCGAGCTGGCCACCGACCTGGCGCGCTTCCCGGGGCTCAACGAGTGGAGCACCGAGGACCTCAACGTGCTGGCGACCTTGTTCGTCAACGCGATGATCGTCATCGCCGAGGCGATCGAAGACGCGCAGAGCGCCGAGGCGCTCGAAGAGATCCGGCGGATCGCCGTCAAGCAGCTGCGCATGATCGCCATCGGTGTCGCCGGCTGGAAAAGCAGCCCGTGAACCGAACCGGAGCTAGCGCGGGTCGCGCCACATCGCCCACAGCGTTGGACCGCCATTAGGCAGCTTCAACTCACGGGTGACGGTGAAGCCGAAACGTTCGTAGTAAGGCACGTTTTCGGGTTTGGTCGACTCAAGATAGGCCGGACAGTACTCGGCATCGCAGCGGTCGAGCCGTGATCGCATCAGCACCTGGCCGAAGCCCTGGCCGCGGACCGTCGGGTCGCTGCCGATGGCGAACAGATACCAGTGCGGCTCCTCAGGATGCGCCTTCTTCATGATGTCCTGCAGCGCACGTGCCGCCGCGGCACGGAATCCGAACACGCGGAGGAACGCCGGCATGGTCGCCAGCCCCGCTCGGCGCGCTGGCCGCCATCGATTCGGCGGATCCCACAATGCCGCCCCGCCGATATCCGGCCCGTCACAGGCAACTTCCACGCCGCCACCGCCGAGATTGTGATGGCGGGTCATCGTCGCGAACAACCGATACAGATGCGCGGTCCGTGTCTCGTCCTTGGGCAGCATCCAAGCCATAACCGGATCGTCGTAGAAAGCCCGGCTCATGGTGCGCGATAGTTCGCGCACATCGGCCCTGCGCGCCGGGCGGGCCTGCGGAGTCACGAAACCAGGCTAGTTCGTGCATCACCGATGCCGCAGCCCCGCCCGCCGACACCGTCACATCGGCACGATGGAGCCCGAAGGTGTCGTCGGTCGCCAGCGGGGTATTCCGACCTGATGAGGATCTCCCGGCGTGCGTTTGGGCGGCTAGCCGCCAGGGTTGGCGTGCTCGGCGCGGGCGGGTTGTCCACCGGCTGCACCGTGCGGGCCGACCGCGTCCCGCCAACCGGTCCAGCGCCATCCCCAACCAAGCCCGTCGGAATCGTGCTGTCGCATGAGCAATTTCGCACCGATCAGCTGGTGGCCCATGCTCAGGCCGCCGAACGAGCCGGCTTCCAATATGCCTGGGCCAGCGACCACCTGCAGCCGTGGCAGGACAACCAAGGCCACTCGATGTTCCCCTGGCTGACCCTGGCACTGGTGGGCAACAGCACCAGCCGCATCTCGTTTGGCACCGGGGTGACTTGCCCCATCTATCGCTACCATCCGGCTACGGTCGCCCAGGCATTCGCATCCTTGGCGATCCTGAGTCCGGGACGGGTGTTTTTGGGGCTCGGCACCGGTGAGCGGCTCAACGAACAGGCCGCCACCAGCGAGTTCGGGTCGTATGCCGAGCGCCATGATCGGCTGATCGAGGCCATCGAGCTGATCCGCCGGCTGTGGAGTGGTGAACGGACCTCGTTCGCGGGCACCCACTTTCGGACCGCCGATTTGCGGCTGTACGACCCGCCCCCCACGCCGCCGCCCATCTTTGTGGCGGCCAGCGGCCCCAAAAGCGCCGCACTGGCCGGCCAATACGGCGACGGCTGGATCACCCAGGCCGGCGACCTCAAGGACGCCAAGCTGCTGGCCGCGTTCGCCGCAGGCGCACAAGCCGCCGGGCGCGATCCCGCCAGCCTGGGTAAACGCGCCGAACTGTTCGCGGTCGTCGGGGACCGTTCCGAAGCCACCCGCGCGGCCACCCTATGGCGATTTACCGCCGGGGCCGTCGACCAACCCAATCCGGTCGAGATCCAGCGTGGTGCCGAGTCCAACCCGATCGACAAGGTGCTCGCCAACTGGGCGGTCGGCACCGATGCCGGCACCCACGTAACTGCGGTGCGAACGGTTCTCGACGCCGGTGCCATTCCCTTTCTCCGCTTTCCCCAGCAGGAACCCATCGCCGCCATCGAGTTCTATCGCGCCAACGTGCTACCCCAGCTGAACTAGAGCGTCCGCCCGTCGGGCGCAGGGTGGCTGGGTACTATAAGAGTTCTTCAAGCGTGTAGTCGAGATCCGGCGTCGGCTAGCCCGCGGAAGGAAGGGAATTCGTGCCGCAGGCACTCATGGAGGCGGTGGGCTTCCGGGTGGAGCCGCCGGCGCCGGCCGCCGCGGGATCCGCCTCAGGCCTCGACGCCGCCCAGGAAGCTGAACCTCCCCATAGTTGGCCGGGCAGTGGCCCGGCGACCACCTGAACCGCGGTGAGTCAGCGATGAGTGCGCTACTCACTGTGCTGGGCCTGCTGGCCTTCCTGCTACTGACGGCGGGAACCGCGTTGTTCGTCGCGGCTGAATTTTCGCTGGCGGCGCTGGAGCGCAGCACCGTAGACGCCAATGCCCGCACCGGCGGCCACCGCGACAAGATGGTGGCGCGCGCACACCGCACCCTGTCGTTTCAGCTGTCGGGAGCCCAGATCGGCATCTCGATCACGACGCTGATCACCGGCTACCTCGCCGAGCCGTTGCTCGCTGGACTGCTGCAACCGGTGTTGACCGCATTCGCGTTGCCCGAGCAACTTGCGCTGGCGGGTGCGTTGTTCCTGGCGCTGGTGATCGCCACATCGGTGTCGATGATCTTCGGGGAGCTGGTTCCGAAGAACCTGGCGGTGGCCCGACCACTTCGGACGGCTCGTGCCGCGGCGTGGCCGCAAGTCGTGTTCTCGTGGATCTTCGCTCCACTGATCTGGACCACGAACGGCAGCGCCAACTGGATCCTGCGACGGTTGGGTATCGAGCCCGCCGAGGAGCTGCGCTCCGCGCGCTCACCCCAAGAGCTGGTATCGCTGGTCCGCAACTCGGCGCGGCGCGGCGCTTTCGACCCGGCGACCGCGCAGCTGGTGGAGCGCTCATTGCAGTTCGGCACGCGCACCGCGGAGGAATTGATGACCCCGCGCACCGAGATCGAGGCGCTGCAAGCCAATGACACGGTCAGCGACCTGGTCACCAAGGCGATCCAGACCGGATACTCACGCTTCCCGATCGTGCACGGCGACCTGGACGCGACGATTGGCATCGTCCATATCAAGCAGGTGCTGCGGATCCCGCCGGCTGACCGGGCCGGCAAGCGGATGGCCGATCTAGCGCAGCCGGTCGCGATGGTTCCAGCGACGCTGGACGGGGACGCCGTGATGTCTCAGGTCCGCGCCAACGGGCTGCAGACCGCGTTGGTCGTCGACGAATACGGCGGCACAGCCGGAATGGTGACCGCGGAAGACCTGATCGAAGAGATCGTCGGTGACGTCCGCGACGAACACGACCCCGCGACGCCATCGGTGACGGCCACCGGCAACGGCTGGCAAGTCTCGGGGCTGCTGCGCATCGATGAGGTGGCCGCGGCTACCGGCTACCGCGCCCCCGACGGGGACTACGAAACCATTGGCGGCCTGGTCCTGCATGCGCTCGGCCACATTCCCGCGGAGGGGGAGAAGGTAGCGCTCACCACGTTCGACTCCGACGTGCACGAGCCGGGGCGGTGGTTGGCGACCGTGGAGCGGATGGACGGTCGACGCATCGATCAGCTACAACTCCTCGAGCTCGGCCGCGGACCCGCGCCGCCGGGAGGTGCGCGCTGATGGGCGATCTGTTCGGTGTGCTGCTGACCGTGCTGCTGCTCGCCGCAAACGCGTTTTTCGTCGGCGCGGAGTTCGCACTCATCGCAACGCGCCGTGACCGCCTCGAAGCCCTCGCCGCGCAGGGCAGGCGCCGCGCGGTGACCGTCATTCGCGCCGGGAAAGATCTCACGTTGATGCTCGCCGGCGCCCAGCTGGGCATCACCGTGTGTTCAATCCTGTTGGGCCGCATTGCCGAACCCGCCTTCGCCCACCTGCTGGAGAAGCCGTTCCAGCTATTCGGGGTGTCAGCCACGGTGCTGCACACCGTCTCGTTCGTCGTGGCGCTGACCATCATCGTGGTGGCCCACGTGCTGCTCGGCGAGATGGTGCCCAAGAACATTGCCATCGCCGGCCCAGAATCGATCGCGATGCTGCTAATCCCGCCCTACCTGATCTGGATACGCGTGGTGCGTCCGCTCATCGCATTCTGCAACTGGTGCGCCAACATCAGTCTGCGTGCGGTGCGGGTGCATACCAAAGACGAAATCGACGTCACGATATCCACCGTCGAATTGTCGGACATGATCACGGAATCGGTGTCGAAGGGCCTCCTGGACCCCGAGGAACACACCCGATTGACACGTGCGCTGCAGATCCGCGACCGTGCCGTCGCCGATGTCGCGGTGCCACTGAACGAGATCCATACCGTCGCGGTAGGCGCCGGCGATCGCGGTCCACGCGTCGGAGCGATCCAGCGGGCCATGGCCGAAACCGGGTACTCCCGCTTCCCCATTGCCGACGGGGCCGGCCAGTTGATCGGATACGTGCACATCAAGGATGTGCTTGGACAAACCGACCAGCCCGGCGCGATCGTCGAGCCGTCGTCCGTTCGCCCACTGCCGACGGTTTCCGCCGCGATGCCACTGGCGGATGCGCTATCGCGGCTGCGGCGCAACAACAGCCATCTCGCGCTGGTCACGACGAGCGACGGTACCGTCACGGCGATGGTGGCGCTGGAGGATCTGGTCGAAGACCTGGTGGGCACCGTGCGCGATGGGACCCACCGGGTGTGATGACATCCGGCTACGCCAGCGACTATTGCTCCGCACCTACGATGGGTATGGGTTCATCAGCGATGCCGGTGTAACGGTGCACCGGGGAACGGTTGGCGACGGTGTGGGACTTCGAAACAGACCCGGAATATCAAGCCAAGCTGGACTGGGTCGAAAAATTCATGGTCGACGAACTCGAACCGCTCGATCTGGTCGGCCCCGATCCCTACGACAAGAAGAACGCGGAAGTGATGGCGATCCTGCGGCCGTTGCAGCGGCGCGTGCAAGAGCAGGGACTGTGGGCCGCCCATCTGCGGCCCGAGCTGGGCGGACAGGGTTTCGGCCAAGTCAAGCTGGCGCTGCTCAACGAGATCCTGGGGCGCTCCCGATGGGCGCCATCGGTATTCGGTTGTCAGGCACCGGACTCGGGTAACGCCGAGATCCTGGCCCTCTTCGGCACCGACGAGCAAAAGGCCCGCTATCTGCAGCCACTGTTGGACGGCGAGATCACCTCCTGCTACTCGATGACCGAACCCCAGGGTGGGTCCGATCCCGGCCAGTTCGTTACCGCCGCGACCCGGGATGGCTCAGCACCCGATGGGGACTGGATCATCAACGGGGAGAAATGGTTCTCCACCAACGCCAAGCACGCATCGTTCTTCATCGTCATGGCGGTCACCAACCCCGATGCCCGAACGTACGAAAAGATGTCGCTGTTCATCGTTCCCGCCGAGACACCGGGCATCGAGATTGTGCGCAATGTCGGTGTCGCAGCGGAGTCCGCCAAGCACGCCAGCCATGGCTACGTTCGGTACAACGATGTCCGGGTACCGGCCGATCACGTGCTGGGCGGTGAAGGCCAGGCGTTCATGATCGCGCAGACCCGGCTCGGCGGCGGCCGCATCCATCACGCGATGCGCACAATCGCGCTGGCGCGCAGGGCATTTGACATGATGTGTGAGCGGGCCGTGTCCCGGCAGACCAGGCATGGACGGCTTTCCGATTTGCAGATGACCCAGGAGAAGATCGCCGACAGCTGGATCCAGATCGAGCAGTTCCGGCTGCTAGTGCTGCGTACCGCCTGGCTGATCGACAAGCACCAGGACTACCAGAAGGTGCGCCGCGACATCGCGGCGGTGAAGGTCGCCATGCCGCAGGTGCTCCACGACGTCGTGCAGCGTGCCATGCATCTGCACGGCGCGCTCGGCGTCTCCGATGAGATGCCGTTCGTCAAGATGATGGTGGCTGCCGAGTCGCTCGGCATCGCCGACGGCGCCACCGAACTGCACAAGATGACAGTCGCCCGCCGCACTTTGCGTGAATACCAGCCTGTGACAACGCCTTTCCCATCTCAACACATACCCACCCGGCGCGCCGACGCCCAGGCCCGGCTAGCCGAACGCCTGGAGCGCTCCATCGCCGAATTCTGACCGCGGCGCTGGCGCCGACGAGGCCCCTGCCGCGGGGCCAGCTCCGTCACGAAACGTAGCGAACCACGCTTTCGGCGACACACGCCGGCTTTGCCGACCCCTCAACCTCTACAACGGTCGACACCGTCGCCTGAACCGCGCCGTTGCCGACGTCTTCGACACCAACCAACGAACTCTGGGCGCGCACCCTGGAACCGACCGGCACCGGAGCGGGAAAGCGAACCTTGTTGAGCCCGTAGTTGATTGCCAGCTTTATGCCCTTGACGGTGTACATCTCATGCTGCAGGCGCGGCAGCAGCGACAGTGTCATGAAACCGTGAGCGATGGTCTTGCCGAACGGACCAGCGGCCGCTCGTTCCGGGTCGACATGGATCCACTGATGATCGCCGGTCGCATCGGCAAACAGGTTGACGTCTTCTTGAGTAATGGTCACCCAGTCGCTCTGGCCAATGGTCTGGCCCGCGGCGGCGGCGAGGTCGGCGACGGACTCGAAGGTGCGCATGGCATTCTCTCCTCTGCTCGGGGTAAGCATAAAACCTGTGCGGCTACTGCTGATCGCCGATACCCATGTCCCAACGCGCGCACCCGACCTGTCCGAACAGGTGTGGGACGAAGTCGAGCGGGCCGATGTCGTCGTGCACGCCGGCGACTGGGTTTCGCTGGAGTTGCTCGACGAGCGCCAGGCCAGGGCCGCGCGGTCGCTCGCGTGCTGGGGAAACAACGACGGGCCGCGGTTGCGCTCACGATTGCCGGCACGTGCGGACGCGGTGTTCGTCGGACTGCGCTTCACCGTGGTCCACGAGGCGGGCGCGGCGGCCGGGCGCCAGACGCGAGTGTCGCGGCTCTACCCGCACAGTGACGTACTGGTATTCGGTCACAGCCACATCCCGTGGGACACGACGGCCGCAACCGTAACCAACGGCGCCCTGCCGACGGTCGTCCTGCATGAGGTTGAGTAAACGGGCCGACTCTCAATCGTTAGCCAACCGCGACGTTGCGCTCCGGGCGCGCCGGACGATTTGCGCCTTCGCCTGTGTTTCACTCGCCCAGAACACATTTCGACCGCGACTAGCGGCAGATGAAAGTTGGGATGGATAGGAGCCATGAAGTTCGTTGCAAAGTTGCGTGACGCAGCGGCAACACTGCCGCGCCGGCTGGCTATTGCCGCCATAGGGGCTGCCCTGGTCTACGGTCTGGTCGGTACCTTCGGCGGCCCCACCGCGGGGGCATTCTCCAGGCCGGGCCTGCCAGTGGAGTATCTGCAGGTGCCATCGCCGTCGATGGGCCGCGACATCAAGGTTCAATTCCAGGGCGGCGGACCGCACGCCGTCTACCTGCTCGACGGTCTGCGCGCGCAGGACGACTACAGCGGCTGGGACATCAACACCCCGGCCTTCGAGGAGTACTACCAGTCGGGCCTTTCGATGGTGATGCCGGTCGGCGGCCAGTCCAGCTTCTACACCGACTGGTACCAACCTTCGCAGGGCAACGGCCAGGGCTACACCTACAAGTGGGAGACATTCCTGACCAGGGAGATGCCCGCGTGGCTGCAGGCCAACAAGGGCGTTTCGCCGACCGGTAACGCGGCGGTCGGGCTTTCCATGTCGGGTGGATCCGCGCTGATTATGGCCGCGTACTACCCGCAGCAGTTCCCCTACGCATCCTCGTTGTCGGGATTCCTCAACCCGTCCGAAGGCTGGTGGCCGACGCTGATCGGCCTGGCGATGAACGACTCGGGCGGCTACAACGCCAATAGCATGTGGGGTCCGTCCACCGACCCGGCCTGGAAACGCAATGACCCGATGGTCCAGATTCCGCGTCTGGTCGCCAACAACACCCGGATCTGGGTCTACTGCGGTAACGGCACACCGAGCGACCTCGGCGGTGACAACATGCCGGCGAAATTCCTGGAAGGCCTCACGCTACGAACCAACGAGACCTTCCGGGACACCTACGCGGCCTCCGGGGGACGCAACGGGGTGTTCAACTTCCCGCCCAACGGAACGCACTCGTGGCCCTACTGGAACCAGCAGTTGGTTGCCATGAAGGCCGACATCCAGCAGGTGCTCAACGGGGGCAACAACCCCGCTTGAGCCGCCCCGGCAATACCTAGTCGACATCGGCAGCAGCGCAACGGCCAGCGCTGCTGCCGATGTTCGTTGGTGGTGCCGCTACTTCAACAGGGCTCGGCGGTCGGAGTGGAAGTAGGTGTAGCCGGTCGTCACCGCGCACACGACGGCGGCGGCCGCCAGCATCTGGGTACCGCTGACAACCAGGCTGATGATGCCACCGACTGCGGCCCCGGCGCTAAAGCTGGCGAAAAGCAGAAAATAGCCGAGCCAGTCCGCGGCGTTGCCACCGGCGCGTCGACCGGCAATGTGGCGTTCAATGCCCTGGCCCATCTTGACCAGCGTGCCGGTTACGTAACTCAACGGGACCGACACCTCGCCATCCTTGACAAACGATGTGTTCAACGCGCCAATGCCGAAGACGACGAGCAGAATTGGCAGGAAATCGAGCTGGGTGTCTTCCCAGCCACCAATCAGGATGTCGAGCGCGGTGGCGCCCACCAGACTGAACGTGGTCAGCACGGTCGGGCCGTGCGGATGGTCCACCCACAAATGCCGCCTGCACACCGAAGCCACCACTACGCCGAGCACGAAGCACAGCATGAGCAGCGCCGCTGTGATCGATAGCCACGCGTCCTCGCGGAAGACTCCCAGTACGGCCCGTTGTGCGTTGCCGGTCATAAATGTCACGAAATATCCGGCTGAGTGGGTATAGGCGGTAGCCCCGAGCACCCCGGCCAGCACCGCCAGCACCCAGGACAATCGGGCTTCGCTGTCGAAAATGTTGGAAATGTCGTCTCTTGCCACCCGGCCATGCTTCCAGATACCTGCGGCGCGTGCAGGGGACGACCATGCGGGCAAACCCGCCAGCCGGGCGACCAAGCGGCGCCCAAACGGCCCGTTGCTGAGCCCGACCAATTGACCTAGCCGGCAGTGAGCCGCGCGATCGATCGCAGCGGAATCGGCAGCCATCCGGGCCGGTGCCGTGCCTCATAGCCCGTCTCATAGACCGCCTTGTCGAGTTCGTAGGCGCCCAGCAGCAGCGCCGAATCTCGCGGGTCGATTCCCGACGCGGCCGCGTAGCCGTCACAGAACGCGGCGCGGTTGCGCTCGACCCATTCCCGGGCGCGAGCGGCAAGTTGTTTGTCGGCGGCCTGGTCCACCAGCGGCCCGTAGGCCGCGTACTCGAAGGAACGCAACACGCCGGCCACGTCGCGCAACGGCGAGTCGGGCGCCCGCCGTTCATCCAGGGGCTGGCCCGGCTCGCCTTCAAAGTCGATCAGCAGCCAGGTTTCCGGGGTACGCAGCACCTGTCCCAGGTGCAGGTCACCGTGCACCCGCTGGACGGAGATCGCTTCGGCCGCGAGCTTCTGGAACTGCTGTTCGAGCGTTGCCGCGTACTCCTTGAGCGCGGGCACCACCGCCACGGTCGACGACAGCCGCGCCAGCATGCGGTCGACCGGGAACGTTGCCTGCGTGGTCCCCAGGCTGTCGGCCAGCGTGGCGTGCACGGACGCAACGGCCTCACCGAGGCGATAGGACTCGCCGGCGAAGTCGCCGCCGACTTCGTGGGCATACAGGTCGCCCTCGGCGAAGAGGTCACGAACGCTGGCGGTGGCCATCGCCCAGCCTTCGGCCGCATTCGCCTCATAGTCGGTCGCCATGCCCAGGGAGCAAGCCGTGCCATCGGCTGGCGAAACATCGGGCGCCGGCATGGCTATTTCGTAGGCGCCGAGCAGCCGGGCCACGTGCGGGTTACCGGCGCGGGCGAGCACGCGGTTAAGTTCGATGTCAGGGTTGATCCCGGTGCTGACCCGACGGAACACCTTGAGGATCGCCCGGCGATCGAAAATCACGCTGGTATTGCTCTGCTCGGCATCTGAAACTCGCGGTGCCCCGTCGAGGGGCAGCTCTACGCCGGGCTCCCCGGCGAAGGTCACCGTACTGGGGGACGAGCCACGGACGGCGGACGAGGCGATCAGCGACAGCAGAAACTGGGGCGCGGCGACGTCGTACAGGGCGTCGAAGCCGGTGCGACCGTCGGCCTCGCCGATGGTGGCCTTCGTGGTGTATTCGGACACCGGCTCGGAATCCCACCCGACGATCACCTGGTAGCGCTCGGACGCACCATCGGTGTAGGCGACGTCGACTAGCGCCAGGTCGAGGTCGTCGCGCAGCGGAACGACTAGGCCTGGCCCGGCGGCGGCCAGCTCACGGTTGCGCCCGGCATACCAACGTTGCTGCGGAAGCCAGTCCGACCATGGCAGCTTGGCCGGCAGCGTGTCCGAAGGATTCATAGGCGCCGCTCTCCCCCTCTCCGCTTCGCGGCTGGGAGGTACCCCCACCTCATCGCTTCGCGCTGCATCGTCGCCGCGAGTCATATGCGCCGCTCCTCCTCATCGCTTCGCGCTGCATCGTCGCCGCGAGTCATATGCGCCGCTCCTCCTCATCGCTTCGCGCTGCATCGTCGCCGGCGCGGGTCATCGCTCCTCCTCAGGTGCGGTCAACTGGAACCAGTAGAACCCGTGTCCCGGCAGCGTTAGCAGATAAGGTAGGTGGCCGATGCGTGGGAACTCCACGTGCCCGGTCAGTTCGACCGGCGTGTAGTTGGTCCATTGCTGTAAGTCCAGTTCGATGGGCTGCGGGAATCGCGACAGGTTGTTGACGCAGAGCACGGTGTCGCCGCCATCGCCGGCCACTCGGCGCAGGTAGGCGAGTACCGACGGGTTGGACCCACCCAGTTCTTGGAACGTCCCGACCGCGAACGCGTCGTGCCGGCGCCGCACGGCCAGCATGGTGCGGGTGAAGTTGAGCAGCGATGTCGAGGTATCGCGCTGCGCCTCGACGTTGACGGCCTGGTACCCGTAGACCGGATCCTGGCTGGGCGGCAGGTACAGCCGACCGGGATTGGCGGTGGAGAAGCCCGCGTTGCGGTCCGGAGTCCACTGCATGGGGATGCGCACGCCGTCGCGATCCCCCAGCCAGATCACGTCGCCCATCCCGATCTCGTCGCCGTAGTAGAGGACCGGCGAGCCGGGCAGCGATAGCAGCAGCGCGGTGAACAGCTCGATCTGGTTACGGTCGTTGTCGAGCAGCGGCGCCAGCCGACGACGAATACCGACATTCGCCTTCATCCGCGGATCCTTGGCGTATTCGGCATACATGTAGTCGCGCTCTTCGTCGGTGACCATTTCCAACGTCAACTCGTCATGATTGCGCAGAAATATCCCCCACTGCGCCATGTCCGGGATCGGCGGCGTTTGGGCGATGATCTCCGAGATCGGAAACCGGGACTCCCGGCGGACGGCCATGAAGATGCGCGGCATCAGCGGGAAGTGGAAGGCCATGTGGCATTCGTCGCCGCCGGTGCTGGGGTCGCCGAAATACTCGACCACATCGCCCGGCCACTGGTTGGCCTCAGCCAGCAGCATCCGGCCGGGGAATTCGTCGTCCACCACCTTGCGGACCCGCTTGAGGAAGGCGTGCGTCTCGGGCAGGTTCTCGCAGTTGGTGCCCTCACGCTCAAAGAGATAGGGCACCGCATCCAATCGAAATCCGTCGATGCCCAGGCCGAGCCAGAAGCGAATGACGTCGATCATCGCTTCCTGGACGGCCGGGTTGTCGTAGTTCAGATCCGGCTGGTGGGAGAAGAACCGGTGCCAATAGAACTGGCGACGGACCGGATCGAACGTCCAGTTGGACTCTTCGGTGTCGACGAAGATGATCCGGGCGTCGGTGTAGCGCTCACTGGTGTCGCTCCACACGTAGTAGTCGCCGTATGGCCCGTCCGGGTCGCGCCGGGACTCCTGGAACCACGGGTGCGACTCCGAGGTGTGATTCATCACCAGGTCGGTGATGACCCGGATGCCTCGCCGGTGGGCGGCGTCGACCAGTGCAACGAAATCGTCGACGGTGCCGAACTCGGGCAGCACCTTGTAGAAGTCGCGGATGTCGTAGCCGCCGTCTCGCAGCGGTGAGTCGTAGAACGGCGGCAGCCACAGGCAGTCGATGCCGAGCCACTGCAGGTAGTCCAGGCGGTCGATGAGTCCGCGCAGATCGCCGGAACCGTCGGCATTGCCGTCAACGAACGCCCGGACCAGCACCTCGTAAAAGACGGCGTGCTTGAACCAGGTCGGGTCGGCGGGTAATGCGGCGGCGTGACCGAAGTCCGTGGCATTCGGGTGCTCGACCACGCCTCCTTCGACGTGACTACCCTCGGTCCGATGGTGCTCGACGATGTCCTCCGCGTCGTTCATTGAGTCCACGATGCCACGCGTACCCGAGGCCGAACTCGGGGCGTCACGCGGCAATCACGGCCGGCGCCAGACGAATTGGCTGGCCGGCGGTGGTATCCGCCGCGAGGTCAGGCCGGGGGTCCCTCCGCCAATGTCACCTTCTCCGTGCGCGTGCCGCCCGACTTGGTTTGCCAGGTCACCGAGATGACATCGCCGGGATGATGGCCGTTGAGCGCATCCGCCATCGCGGTGGCCGAGTTGATCGGAACGCCGTCGACTGACGTGACCACGTCGCCGTTGGCGATCCCGAGACTGGCCGCCGGAGCGCTGCCGACCACGCGTTGGACCCGTGCGCCGTTGCCGTTGTTGTCGACAACACCCAAGCCGAGGAAGGCTGTCGGCCCGATGTGCACGGTGGGCGACCCGCCGCCCGATCGAATCTGCCCTGCGATCGCCATCGCCTGGCCGATCGGGATGGCAAAGCCCTGCCCGCCCTGGGACAGCTGGAAGTTGTCGGACGCGGCCGTGTTCATGCCGACCACCTGCCCTATGCCGTTGACAACGGGCCCGCCCGAATCACCGGGTTGGATCGGGGCATCGAACTGGATCAACCCGTTCAGCGTCTCCTCCGCACCGGTCAGGGAGTCGGACGCCTGGACGGTTTGGCCGAGCGCGACCACCCGGCCGGGCACCGCACGCGGCGTTCCACCCTGCCCACCGCTGTTGCCCATCGCGACGACGGGCTCGCCAACCGCGACCCCGCCACCAATCGCCGCGGACGGGAGGCCACCGGCACCGCGCAGCTGCAGCACCGCGACATCCTGGGTGCGGTCGTAGCCGACCACGTCGACGCCGTAGGTTTGGCCGGAGCCGACGCTGAACGCATTGATATCGGTGGCGCCCGAGATCACGTGGTTATTCGTCAGCACGACGCCGTTGGGGTCGATGACAATGCCGGTCCCGGCTCCCACGGCGTTGTTGTAGCCCAGTTTGGTGTTGATGTTGACCACCTGCGGACCCACCTGGGCGACCATCGCCGACGGGTCGAGGGGCAGCGCCGGGAATTCGGCGAACCGATCCTGCGCCAATGTGGACGGCGCCGCGTGCGCCGGCGCCGTCGCCAGGCCCAGACCGATGACAGTCAGCACGCTCAATAACCATGACCACCTGAGTGGGCGGCGGCGCAATTTGCTCATCCCGTTACCTCCTGCATCGGGTATTTAACAGAATTGTCCCAGCCTTTAGGTCCGGGCGGCAGGAATTTCTTACACCAACGTAGTCCAGATAGCCAGCTCAGCGGATGGTCGGGTCCCAGACCTGCGTGGATCACCCGCGTTCCGAGCTGGGCCGCGCGACGGGATGGGTCAGATGGTGGCTGACATCGCCGACCATGTCGATGAGGGTGAGGTCGCGGTAGGAGTAGCGCCATTGACCGTCGACGCACACGAAGTGGTCGTGGTAACGCCCCGCGACGATCGTTTGCAGCCCAAACTCTTCGGTCTGCTGCAGCACCGTGTAATAGCTACGGCAGCGAGCCGTCGCACCGTCGTTATCGACCTCGATGATCGGATTGCTGACGAGGTGCTTGGTTCTCGGCGTCCCATCCGGATAGAGCACGATCAACGACCGCCAAATCCCCAGCAACCCGGCCGCATCGATCGTGTCTTGGTCACCGCCGCGACCGCCAACCCTGATGCGGGCGTGCTCGAACAGCGCCGCGGCGCCCGCCAGATCGCCGGTGTCGATGCATTCGGCATACCGATAGAGGAGGTTGGTGATCTGCGTCTCCGCCAGCATGAGCCCAACCTAGCTCGGGTCTTAAGCTGACCGGGTGGGGGAATTCGACCCGAAGGCCCGGTTCGCCCAGTCCCCGGTGGCGCGGCTGGCGACGATCACACCCGACGGAAGACCCCACCTGGTGCCAGTGGTGTTCGCGGTCGGCGCTGCCGGCCCGGCGGCCCGGGCCGGCGAAGTTGTTGTCTACACCGCCGTCGACGCCAAGCCGAAAACGACGCAACGGCTGCGCCGCCTCACCAACATCGAGAGCAATTCAGTGGCCAGCGTGCTGGTCGATGGCTACACCGACGATTGGACGCGGTTGTGGTGGGTCCGGGCCGACGGGATCGCCGCGATTCACCGTGACGACGAGGTGATGTACACCGGATACCGACTGCTGCGTGCTAAATACGCTCAGTACCAATCGGTTCCGTTAAACGGCCCGGTGATCGCGATCACCGTGCACCGCTGGTCCAGCTGGCACGCCTGACCAGACCCAGCCGCCACACCGGTAGCGCGTGCGATATCGGTGTGGCTGGGGCGGTGCACCTTGGCTGCGTCGCGCAACGACCACCGGCGGATCCGCACGGGACAGCCCAACCCTTGTGTTGGGCGGCAGTTGGGGGAAAAGTTGCTTACTGCGTCCTGTGGTCTGGGACACACCGCGCGAACCGACCCCGGAGAACTGGAGGAATGTCATGGCCGACAGAGCGAATGCTTCCCAGGGCGCGGGAGCCGCTCCCACCGCGGACGGACCCGACACCGTTCGCAACGTGGTGTTGGTGGGGCCCTCCGGAGGCGGAAAGACCACCCTCGTCGAGGCCCTCCTGGTCGCGGCCGGAGTCTTGTCCAGGCCGGGTTCGGTCACCGACGGCACCACGGTCTGCGACTTCGACGAGGCGGAGATCCGGCAACAGCGCTCGGTGGGCCTTGCGGTCGCCTCGCTTGCGTACGACAACATCAAGGTCAACCTCGTGGACACCCCCGGGTACGCCGACTTCGTGGGTGAGCTGCGGGCCGGGTTGCGAGCCGCCGATTGCGCGCTGTTCGTGATCGCGGCCAACGAGGGTGTCGACGAGCCGACCAAGTCTCTCTGGCAGGAATGCAGCCAGGTCGGCATGCCCCGCGCGGTGATCGTCACCAAGCTGGACCACGCCCGGGCGAACTACGAGGAGGCGCTGGCCGCGGCGCAAGACGCATTCGGCGACAAGGTTTTACCGCTCTACCTGCCGACCGGTAACGGCCTGATCGGATTGCTGTCCCAGACGCAGTACGAGTACGCCGACGGCAACCGGACCACGAGCACCCCGGACCAGTCGGACGCCGACCGGATCGAAGAAGCACGCGGCACCCTGATCGAAGGAATCATCGAGGAATCCGAGGACGAGTCCTTGATGGAGCGCTACCTGGGCGGCGATGCGATCGACGAGTCGGTGCTGATCCAGGATCTGGAAAAGGCAGTTGCCCGGGGCTCGTTCTTCCCGGTGATTCCGGTGTGCAGCAGCACCGGCGTGGGCACCCTGGAATTGCTCGAGGTCGCCACCCGCGGCTTTCCCTCCCCGATGGAACACCCGCTGCCGGAGGTCTTTACCCCGCAGGGCGCCCCGCATGCGGAGCTGGCCTGTGACAATGACGCGCCGTTGCTCGCCGAGGTGGTGAAGACGACGTCGGACCCGTATGTCGGCCGGGTCAGCCTGGTCCGGGTGTTTTCCGGGACCATCACGCCCGACGCCACCGTTCACGTGTCGGGCCATTTCGCATCCTTTTTCGGGGCGGCGAACGGCAATGGCGGCGGGGCCGTCAGCACGCACCCGGACCACGACGAAGACGAACGCATCGGCGTCCTGTCCTTCCCGCTCGGCAAGCAGCAACGCCCCGCCGCGGCCGTGGCGGCCGGCGACATCTGCGCGATCGGCAAGCTGAGCCGGGCCGAAACCGGGGACACCCTCTCGGGAAAGTCCGAGCCCCTCGTGCTCAAACCCTGGACCATGCCCGAGCCGCTGCTGCCGATCGCCATTGCGGCGCATGCCAAGACCGACGAAGACAAGCTGTCGGTCGGGTTGGGTCGGTTGGCCGCCGAAGACCCCACACTTCGGATCGAGCAGAATCAAGAGACGCATCAGATCGTGCTCTGGTGCATGGGCGAGGCCCATGCCGGCGTCGTCCTCGATGCGCTAGCCAACCGGTACGGCGTCACCGTGGACACGATCGAGCTGCGGGTACCGCTGCGGGAAACCTTCGCCGGCAACGCGAAAGGCCATGGCCGCCACATCAAACAGTCCGGCGGACACGGCCAGTACGGGGTGTGCGACATCGAGGTGGAGCCGCTGCCGGAGGGCTCCGGGTTCGAGTTCGTCGACAAGGTGGTCGGCGGAGCGGTGCCACGCAACTTCATCCCCAGCGTGGAAAAGGGCGTTCGCGCGCAGATGGAAAAGGGGGTGCACGCCGGGTACCCGGTGGTCGACATCCGGGTTACCCTGCTCGACGGCAAAGCCCACAGCGTCGACTCTTCCGATTTCGCCTTTCAGATGGCCGGTGCGCTGGCGTTGCGGGAGGCGGCGGCCGCGACGCGGGTGATCCTGCTCGAGCCGATCGACGAGATCTCGGTACTGGTACCCGACGATTACGTCGGCGCGGTGTTGGGCGACCTGTCCGGCCGCCGCGGTCGGGTGCTGGGCACCGAGGCCGCTGGGCATGAGCGCACGGTGGTCAAAGCCGAAGTGCCTCAGGTCGAGCTGACCCGGTACGCGATCGACTTGCGTTCACTGGCGCACGGGGCCGCATCCTTCACCCGGTCGTTTACCCGCTACGAGCCAATGCCGGAATCCGCCGCTGCCCGGGTAAAGGCCGGGGCCTCCTAACCGCACCTCCGCGGCGGTGCCAGCACAACCATTCCGTCATTGTGCTGCGGCCCGCTGGCAGCGGTCCTGGCGATCATGTGTGCGGTGTGGGCGGCCGCGCGGCAGCGACTGATCTGGCTGAGCCTGGCGCTGGCCGCGGTGCTAGCCGTCATCCGCCTCCGGCGAGCGCGTGGACTTACGGTGAAATCCACTGCGCACGCTTGGGGAGGCTCCATCGCATCCGGGTAGTCGTCCAAGAAGTCGTGCCTCACGCCTGCCTTCCGAACCGCTCGGCCACGGCGCGCCGATCGAGCGAGCCCTTCGCGGTGTGCGGCAGCGCGCTCGCCGCCTGGAAGGTGGCCGGGATCTCGAAGGCCGCCAACCGTTCCCGGCAGAACTGCGCAAGCTCCTCGGGAGTCGGCGGCGCGGACTCGCGGGGCACGATCACCGCCGCGACGGCCTCCCCGTAGATCCGGTGCGCGACGCCGAACACGGCCGCCTCCATGACGTTTGGGTGGGTGGCCAACACGCCCTCGACCCGCTCCGGCGAGATCTTCTCACCGCCCCGGTTGATGAGTTCTTTGATGCGGCCGCGGATGCTCAGGTCGCCGGCCGCCGACAGTGACCCCAAATCACCGGTGCGCAGCCAACCGTCGGTGAAGTTCGCGGCGGTTATCTTCGGGTCGCCGAGATACCCCCGCACCACGGTGCTGCCACGCAGCCAAACCTCCCCGACCGCACCCGCGGGTAGCGGCAGCCCGTCAGACCCGACGATCCGGATTTGCGCTCCCGTCGACCGGCCGACGAGACCGCTTGACACGGCTGGGTTTTCGTCCGGCCCGTTACCCTCAATGGGTGTTGTCGCCACTTGATGGGTGGCCTCGGTCATGCCGAAAGCACACACCACCGGCGCCGAGAACTCGGCCTGCAGCGCAAGCGCGACTTCCGGAGTGAGCGGCGCGCTGCAGCTGCGGACGAAGCGAAGCGCGGCCCGGTTGGCCGCGGACGGTTCGGCGCCAGCGCGTTCCAACAGGATCTGGTGAATCGTGGGCACCGCGGTGTACCAGGTGGCCCCGACGGCAGCCATGTCGTCGGCGAATGTGTGTGCGGAGAACCGCCCGCGCGCGGGCAGCAGCACCGCGCCGCCGGATGCCAGGGTGGCAAGCAACGCCGCGATCAGGCCGTGGCCGTGGTACAGCGGCATCACCGCGACGGTCGCGTCCCGCGGGCCCAGCCGATACCCGGTGATGATGGCCCGGACCGAGCTGGCGATGTTTGCGTGGGTCCAGGGGACCATCTTCGGCAGGCCCGTCGTCCCGCCGGTGAACATGATCATGGCATCGTCGGGCCGGAGTCCCTCGGGCCTCGACGACGTGACCGGGTTCGGTTCGCCGGCAGCGTCCAGGTGGACCGACAGGGCCCCGTCCGGCGCACCGCTGACCAGGCCGACGTTCACCGCGATCGGCCACCACCGGGGGGTGGGCTCTCCCCCGTCGCCCGGACCGTCACCGTCGATCAGCACCACCCTTGCTCCCGCGGCCTGGCTTCGAGCGCGCTGTTCGCTGACGGGCAGGGCCGGATCCAGCGGGACGACGATCAGATCCGCTCGCGACGCGGCTAGCAAGGCGACCACGAATTCGGCGTTGCTGCCCGCGCGTAACGCCACCCGGTCACCCGGTAGCAGGCCGGAACGCGTCAGCTGGCCGGCCAGGTCATAGACCAGACGAACCAGGTCACGATAGGTGATCGGGATGCGATCGGCGGTGACGACGAGTGCCGGGGCCTCGGGCAGCCGCGTCGCCGCCACCTCGACCAGGTCGGCGATGCGCGGGCCCGGTGCTTCGTCGCGCCGCCGCGCCCCGGGCGCCGCCGCGGCCTGTCCGCTGATGACCGAGTCGGATGCCATCGCCCGCCCTCCTTCCAGGTGTTCCCCGGTGCTGGATCGCACCTCATCAGCACAATGCCGGGTGCGGATGCCCGGCGTCCAATACCGATCCGCTAACGGTCGATAGACGGTAGCTATCGACCGGTCGATAGACGGCGTGAATCGCTGCATAGCGACTCCGTCTTGGACACAGCGGGCGCACCCGACAACAGTGATGACCATGACCACACGATCGGTATCTCCGGGTGCAGCACCGGCCGCATCGAACAGGGCTCGGCTGACCGATGGCTTCCACCTGGTGGTGGACGCCCTGTCGGCCAACGACGTCGACACCATCTACGGCGTCGTCGGCATCCCGATCACCGACCTCGCCCGGATCGCGCAGGCGTCGGGCATCCGCTATATCGGATTCCGGCACGAAACCTCGGCCGGCAACGCGGCCGCGGCGGCCGGGTTCCTCACCCGGCGCCCAGGGGTATGCCTGACGACATCCGGTCCCGGCTTTCTCAACGGCCTGCCAGCGCTGGCGAACGCCACAACGAACTGCTTTCCGATGATCCAGATCTCCGGATCGAGCGGGCGGCCGGTCGTGGACCTGCAGCGCGGTGACTACCAGGACCTCGACCAGCTCAACGCTGCTCGGCCGTTCGTGAAGGCGGCATACCGGATCGGCCGAGTCGAAGACATCGGGCGCGGTGTCGCCCGCGCCATTCGTAGCGCGATCTCCGGCCGGCCCGGCGGTGTCTACCTCGACATCCCCGGCGAGGTGCTGGGCCAGGCCATCGAGGCATCGGCCGCTTCCGACACCATCTGGCGGCTGGTCGACCCGGCTCCACGCCAGCTGCCGGCCCCGGAGGCGGTCGATCGCGCGCTGGACGTGCTAACCCAAGCGCAGCGACCGCTAATCGTGCTCGGCAAGGGCGCGGCATACGCGCAATCCGACAACGTCATTCGGGAGTTTGTGGAGCACACCGGAATTCCCTTTCTGCCGATGTCGATGGCCAAGGGGCTGCTGCCCGACTCCCATCCGCAGTCGGCGGCCGCAGCTCGTTCGCTTGCGATCGCCCGTGCTGACGCGGTGCTGCTGGTTGGCGCCCGGTTGAATTGGCTACTGGGCCATGGCGAGTCGCCGCAATGGTCGGCCGGCGTCAAGTTCATCCAGGTCGACATCGCGGCATCGGAGTTCGACAGCAACCGGCCGATCGTGGCACCGCTGGCGGGCGACATCGGCTCGGTGATGTCGGCTCTGCTTGCCGGCGTAAACGCGCGTCCGATCGTCGCGTCCGCGGCGTGGACCGGCGAACTCGCCGATCGTAAGGCGCGCAACGACGCCAAGATGCGCCAGCGGCTGGCCGAGAATCCCCACCCGATGCGGTTCTACAACGCGCTTGGCGCTATTCGGTCTGTGCTGCGGCACAACCCGGATGTCTATGTGGTCAACGAAGGCGCTAACGCGCTGGACCTCGCGCGTAACGTCATCGACATGGAGGTGCCGAGGCACCGGCTCGACACCGGAACCTGGGGCGTGATGGGCATCGGCATGGGTTACGCCATCGCGGCCGCGGTCGAGACCGGGCGGCCTGTCGTTGCGATCGAGGGCGACAGCGCATTTGGCTTCAGCGGCATGGAAGTTGAGACCATTTGCCGCTACCGGCTTCCGGTGACCGTCGTCATCCTCAACAACGGCGGAGTCTACCGCGGCGACGAGGTCACGACCTTTGTGACGCGGCCCGCGGCGGGCGGGAACGACCCCGCGCCCACCGTGCTCAACGCTCGCGCCCGCCACGAACTGATCGCGGAGGCGTTCGGCGGCACCGGGTATCACGTGGCGACTCCATCAGAGCTTGCCGCGGCGCTGACCGAGGCACTGGCATCGAACGGACCGTCGCTCATCGACTGCGAACTCGACCCCGCCGCCGGGGTGGAGAGCGGACACCTGGCCGGCCTGAACCCAACCAGCGCGGCCACCCCCCCGGTCAGCGCCGGCGGGTGATTCCCAGCAGCCAGGTGGCGAAGAATTCGTTCAGCGCCAGCTCCTGCGCGCAGGCGGCAAGCGCACGGGCAACGGGAGATCCCGGCCCCGAGGCGTTGGTGGCCAGGGCGATCTGGGCTTTCAGGACCGGATCAACCAGTTCGACCGCGCGGATCTCACCGCCCATCGGCCCCCGCATAGGCATGGCCCATAGCCAAGTGTGCGGAACGATGCAGGCCCAGTTTCCGGTTGCGACCTGCGCGAAAAGCGAAGCAACGGAATCGGTTTCGACCTGGGGGATGACCGTGACGGCGTGGTCGGCGAATGCTGCGTCGATAACCTGCCGGTCGGCCATGTCCGGTGTGAGCAGTGCCAACGGTAGTTGCGCGGCATCCCGCCACACCAACGTCGCCGTCCCCGGCGGCAACATGTCCGGCGGCGACAGCAGCACGTACTGCTCCTCGTAGAGCGGCACCAGATCCACGTCGTGGCCGTCCTCGGGCGCCGGGTGCACGATGACGGCATCGAGCTCGAACTCGCGCAGCCGCCGGTAGAGTTCGGTCGCCGCCAGCCGGGAACAGATTTGCACCTTCGCCAACGGGTGCGCCGAGCAGAAGGCCGACAGCAGCAGGGACGCCGTCGTTGAAGCGGTTGGCACCGCGCCCAGCCGAAGCGTCCCGGTTATCCCGGAGCGCACCGCATCCACCTCGGCCTTGAACGCATCGTGCTCGGCGAGAATCCGCTTGGCCCACACCACCAACCGGTCCCCCTCGGGAGTGAGGCCTTCGAAACTGTGTCCGCGATTGATCAGGGTGACGTTGAGTTCGCGTTCGAGCTTGGCGATTGCGGAGGACAGCGCGGGTTGCGACACGTGGCACCGCTCGGCGGCCCGGGCGAAATGGCGCTCTTGGGCGACCGCGACGAAGTACTCCAGCTGACGGAAGAGCACTCGCACCTCCTGCGCCTTGGGCACCGATCCCGCTGAGGCTAACGCGTCGGCGCCGGGCCGGCCAGTCCGGTGCCCGGAGAGCTCCGCACCGGTAGCTGGGCGGTGGGGGTGGACCCTGGCACGGTGCGCCGGGGAAGTCGAGGTCCGCGAAGACCATTGCCCCGCCCCCGTTTTCGACAATCGCGTAAATTCAGTTCGGGTTGATCGGCTAACGACACCCAGCAACCCGTCGCCAGGTTCGGGCCGCGACCGCCACGCGTGCGGTGCGGTGCCGCTATCGGGTCGCTACGCGCCGGATCGCCCGCCAGCGACGACCGGCCACGGCCGTGGCGTCCTAGCTACACAAGATTTGTTTGCTACGACCCGTAATGGGTAGACAGCAACTAGAATGTCGATGTATTGATCGCACCATCTCGGAGGGTGGACGCCATGCGTCGAGTGGTTCGTTATCTATCTGTTATGGTCGCGATCACGCTGATGGCCATCGCGGGTTCGATCAGCCCGGCAACCGCTGCGGTCCCGCCACCCCAGCCGATCCCCGGCGTGGCTTCGGTGTTGCCGGCCAATGGCGCTCTGGTGGGTGTGGCGCATCCGGTGGTGGTGACGTTCACCGCGCCCGTGACCGATCGCCGAGCGGTCGAGCGATCCATCCACGTCACCTCACCGAGCAACATGACTGGACACTTCGAGTGGGTCGAGAGCAACGTCGTGCAGTGGGTTCCGGACCGGTACTGGCCCGCCCATACCCGGGTGGCGGTGGGCGTGCAGGAACTGACGGAAGGTTTCGAGACCGGCGACGCGCTGCTCGGCGTTGCCAGCATCTCCGCGCACACCTTCACGGTCAGCAGAAACGGAGAGGTGCTCCGTACCATGCCGGCGTCGATGGGCAAGCCCAGCCGCCCGACGCCAATCGGTAGCTTCTCCGCGTTGTCGAAGGAGCGCACCGTCGTAATGGACTCGCGGACCATCGGCATCCCGCTGAACTCCTCGGACGGGTACCTGATCACCGCTTCGTATGCGGTTCGCGTGACCTGGAGCGGCGTGTACGTGCACTCGGCACCGTGGTCGGTGAACTCGCAGGGCTATGCCAACGTCAGCCATGGGTGTATCAACCTGAGCCCGGACAATGCCGCTTGGTATTTCAACACCGTCAACGTCGGCGATCCCATCGAGGTGGTCGGCTAGCAGCCAGAGCTCACCGCGACCGGTGAAATCGCCTCGGCTCAGCGCGAGGCGGCGATCACCGCGATCGGCATCCGCGCCACGTACCGGTCCGCCCGCTGCTGAGCGGTCAAGCTGAGCGGTGCGGACAACCTGTCCGACATGCGCCGACCGACCCGCAGCATCGCCTGTGCCCACCCTTTCGTCAGCCGGTTAACACGTTGTGGAACACAAAAAGTCATGGTCATGGTGGTCATGGTCTTCTCCTGATGGAAGCCCGACCGGCGTGCGTCATCCGGGCGCGCGTCGAACTACACCCGAGCACGTTCGGCGACGCGCATCGCACGAAACGCGCACGCGCCAACCAACGTCGGGGAAGCTCAGACGGCGAAAAGAATGCCGGAACCGGATCGGGACAAGACGGATTTCGGATGGGGACCCTCGCCCGGACTCATCTCGCCCTCACCTCCTCACGGCCAGGACACACGGGGGTGTCGTCACAGTCACCTGAACGGAAGAGGCCAGCACCCGACGAAATCCAACCGCCGCGCACACCTCTCTCGTCGGAGCTTCAGCACTGCACGGCGTATCTGGACCGATGTCCAGAAGCCACTTGGGCTCAACCCTTAGGCCGGGAAGAGCTGTCCTGACCCGGGGCGTCTCTCGACGTTCGGGGTCAGTGGCCTGTATCCATGCAGACGCCTCACCTACCGAGGTGTTTTGCAGTTTCCCATGCTCCCACCGAGTCACGCCGAACGTCAAACCGGCACGCAGCGGATTGAGTGGCTCCTCCCAACAACACAGCCACCGCACAGCAGGGCCCCAGGGTTACGACGGCGTTCAACTGGCCACCCGCACCGACTCTTCGAGCCAGGGCATGAGCCACTTCACCCCTTCCGGGGTGAGGTGCACACCGTCACTGCGGACCTTGATGCCGTCGACCTTGGCCGTGTAAACGCCGTCCGGGCATAGCTTTTTGTTCAGGTCGATCATCCCGACGTTCGGGTGTTGGCCAACCGTGTTGCGCAACATGGTGTTCCACTGGTTTACCCGCTCGGGTTGATCCTCCGGATACAACCGCCCGTCCGGCTTCTCGCCGCCACGGCTGTAGGGCACCGTGGTAACCATCACTCGAACGCCGGTGGATCCAACGATATTCAGCGCTCGCTGTAGCTCGGCGTTGAGATACCCGTCAAAGGTCGGGTCACCGATATGGGTCCACCGTCCCTCATTCACCCGGTCTACCGTTTCCCAACGGCCGATGACCAGCAACGCGACATCCGGCCGGTCCTGGTTGATCTGTGTCGACCACCTGGTCGGCCAGCCGTCGCATTCTGCTCGCTGCTCCAGGGTCTGACCGATGTACCGATACGGGGTGCCGCGCACCAAACTGCAGCCGATGACGGTGTGGTCGATGAATTTGAATCCGGGAGTCGGCGGCAGGTAGTGCATCATGGTCCACCCGATCGAATCACCGAAAACCGAGACGGTGAACGGCCGGTTGGGATCTCGCGGCCCGGGAGCCGGTGCCGGTTGGCCGGCTCCAGGCGGCGACGGCGAGACCGCAGCGACCGCCGAAACGCCGGGGGGAAGTCCGATCTCGCGTAACCCGGGTCCGGTTCCGACCGGAACAACCAGCATCGTCGCGGCGGCAGCGCTGGCAACGGTGGCCGCCGCGAGCGGCAACAGCGGCACCCGTGCCGGTCGCCAGCGTCGAATGGGTTGCTCGATCAACCACCATGAGGCGGCGGCCGCTGCCAACGTGGCTGCGCACCGCACCGCGAACAGGGCGGACCCGGACCAGCCGGTGCGTTCGCCGTTGAGCACCAGAAAGATTGGCCAGTGCCACAGGTAGACGCCGTACGATATGGTGCCCAGCCACACCAACGGACGCCAGGCCAGGATGGCTGCAACCGCTCCGCGCTGCTCCATCGCCACCGGGGCGACCACGATGACAGCCGCAACCGCCACCGCGATCAGCAGACCATGTCGGAACTCGCCCACACTTCCGGTTGCACAGCGAGTCGCCGCCGCGAGCCCAGCCAGACCGATGAGCGGCAGCAGACGGGCAATCCGTCGTCCCCAGCGAGTCCGGATCAGGCACCACCCGCGGTTCAACGATGGCCAATCCCGCACCAGGAGAGCCGCTGCCGCCGAGCCGATCAGCAACGCCTGCGCACGGGTATCGGTGCCGAAGTAGATCCGGTCGCGGGTGGCCTCTGAGGTAAAGACGATGGCGGCCGTGGCGGAAGCTATCGCGCCGAGGCTGGCAATCAGGAATGCGGCGAACCGAACCCCGCCCACCGTGGCCCGTCGGAAGTAGCGCCTGGCCCGGGCCGCCAACAGTAGCGTCACCCCGATCAGCAGCAGCGGCCAGACAACGTAATACTGCTCCTCCACCCCTAGCGACCAAGTGTGCTGCAGGGGCGAGGGTGGAGCGCCTTGGGTGAAATAGTCGGTCTGCTGGGCCACAAACCGCCAGTTCGCCGACCACAAGAAGGCAGCGATCGCGTCGCTGCGCAGCCCGGTGAGGGCTTGGTCGGGAAACAGCTCGCGTGCGGCACTCACGGTGAGCACCATCAACACCAGTGCCGGCAACAGCCGTCGCGCCCGGCGAATCCAAAACCAGGTCAGGTCGATACGACCGCTGCACCGCAACTCGTCGAGCAACAGCGAGGTGATAAGGAATCCGCTCAGGACGAAGAAGACGTCGACACCGATGAACCCGCCGCCCATACCGGGGATGCCACCGTGGCCGGCGAGTACCAGCGCAACGGCTATCGCACGAAGGCCGTCCAGCGCCGGAATGCCCCTGCCCCGCTCCGGCCGATCCCAAATGGCCAGCCGTCCGACGCGGCGCACCGGGGCCACCCAACGGGACCGCGGTGCAGAACGTGCCGGTACGGGGTGAATCCCGCCCGGCTCAGTGCTCGCTGCTGGCGCGCCCTGACCACCTCGTCGTCCGGCGCTGTGGTTGCTGCCGATACGTCGCTGACCCTCCTCTTGATCGTGGCAAGTTTAGATGCGGCAGCTCCGGATCCCCCGCAGACACGCGAGCCGTCTCAGATCGAACCGGCCGGTTTGGCTTCGGCTTTCCCAGCTGCCCCTTCATTTCCAACGGCCAGCCCGAGTTCGTGAAGCACTTCGGCGGTGTCGGCGCCCAGCTCCGGGGCGGGACCGGCCGCTCGACCCGGTGTTCGGGAGAACCAGGCCGGCACACCCGGGAAGCGCACCGGGCCCTGCGCAGTGTCGACCGTCTCGAAAAAGCCGACGGCGTTGAGGTGCGAATCGTCGAACAGCGCTGCGGGACTGGACAGCGACGCGGCGGGTATTTCCAGCTCACGGAACAGGCCGAGCCATTCGGCCGTGCTGCGTTGCGCCAGCGTTTCGGCCAACAATGCATACACGGTGTCGATGTGACGCGCCCGGTTTTCCAGAGTGGCGTAGCGATCGGTGGCCCAGGCCGGGCGCACCGCGCCGATGAAGGCGGCCCAATGCTTGTCGTTGTAGATCAGCGCGGCCAGGTAGCCATCGCTGGTGCGATACGGCCGCCGGTTGGGAGCCACCGTACGCGGATAGACCGCCGGGCCCAGCGGCGGCTCGAACATGGCGCCGTTGGCGTGTTCCACCAGCATGAACGATGCCACCGCTTCGAACATGCCGATTTCGACCTCTTGGCCTTCGCCGGTGCGCTCGCGGTGAAACAGCGCCATCACCGTGGCGTACAGCGCGGTGAGGCCGGCGACCTTGTCGGCCAATATCGTTGCGACGTAACTGGGCTCCCCGGTCAGCTGCTGTTGCACCGCCGGCACCCCGCAAGCCGCCTGGATCGTGTCGTCGTAGGCCGGCAGATCCCGGTTGGGTCCACGCCGGCCGTATCCGTAGCAGTTGGTGTAGACGATCGTCGGGTTGATGGCGGCAACCTCGGCATAGCTGAATCCGAGCCGGGCGATCGCCTTTGCCCGCATGGAGTGGATGAACACGTCGGCATCTTCAATGAGCGCCCGCAGCGCCCTCTTACCGGAGTCGGACTTCAGGTCGGCGGTGACACTGCGCTTGCCGCGGTTGACATTGACGAAAACCCCGCTCATCCCGGGGGCGGGTCCGACCGAAATGTAGCGTGTGTCATCCCCTTCCAGGGACTCGATCTTTATCACGTCGGCGCCCATGTCGGCCATGATCTGGGTGCAGTACGGGCCCATCACCATCGCGGTGAGGTCGACGACCCGCACACCCGCCAACGGACCCGCCGCAGAATTAGACATGGTTCGCACCTTTCCGGCTTGCCCGCCCAGCCATCTCGAAGCTGTAGCGGATTTGGTCGGCGTGGCCGTTGTGGACGACGGTCCTGACGTCGGCTCACCGCGACCATGGTCCCCTACCTGAGCAACCGTGCCCGCCAGGGCCGTGCCAATGCCGCCACCCACCGCGCCAGACACCACGACGATGCGCCCAGCAAGGTAAAGCAGAGCGTTGTACGTCAATTTGTCGGGACACCACTATAACGTGCAACCATTGGAGCGCACTGCGCGGAATCCTTCCGTTCACACTGTATGACTCGGCCGATGCCGACGGTAGGGTATTGGCTTGGCAACGGGAATACTGAGGGGCCACAACGCTTCCCGATGCCAGCGTGGTCGATCACCGCCATTTCAGGCGCGCACCTCGCGGAAGGAGATCGTGAACGGTCGGTCTGCGCGAGCGGCTTGCGGGCAGCTGCAAAATGGTTCGGGAGGCACTGAGAAGATTGCGCGAAGACAACCTGGTGTCGTCGCGCCGCTAACCGGAACCTGGTCGTACCGTGGCGGTTGGCGGATTCTTACGTCCAACACGTCACGTCCATCAACGACCTGCCCGCACCTACGGGCGCCGAGGGCGGCAACGTCGAGTCCGGAACCCTGGCACTGCGGGTGCGACGCACCCGCCTCCGTCATTCGATGACGATGTGCCGCATGCGTGGCTAAGCTGGGTTGTCTGGTGAGACTCGTAGTGAGCGCTAACCGTGTGGCTCTCGTGCAACGTCCCCCGACCGGGGCTACGAGTTCGGCCGCGCTGTCGCTTTACGGCGGACAATAGGCGCGCGATGTCGACGGATCGGGCCCGAAAGCTGATCGGCGGACGATGGGTTCGCTGGGATGACGAGCGCGCCGCCGACGCCTACGCACACGGCTGGTGGGTTCGGCGTACGCTCGCCGATTCGCTGCGCGAAGCCGCTGAGCATACACCCCGGCGGGTCGCGTTGGTCGACGACGATCAGCGGCTGGACTGTCGCACCCTGGGCCACCAGGCAACGGCGCTGGCGCAAGCGCTGCACGCACGCGTGCCGCCCAGCAGCGTGGTGTCGTTCATGCTGCCCAACTGGCACGAAGCCGCGGTGATCTACCTGGCGGCGACGCTGGCGGGCATGGTGGCCAACCCTATCCTGCCGACCCTGCGGGAGACTGAACTGCGGTTCATCCTCCAAGACGCGGACAGCCGCATCGTCTTTGTCCCATCGCGATTCGGCCGGCACGACTACCCGGCGATGTTGAACCGGGTGACCGCACAGCTTGAGGCACCGCCGGATGTCGTGGTGGTGCGCGGGGATTGGGGTCCAGATCGGATCCCCGGCCAGATCCCATTCGAGTCACTGATCGCCCAGCGGGCGGCTCCTACCCGGTTGCCCGCCCTGGACCCGGACGGCGTGCACATGATTCTGTACACCTCGGGAACGACTGGCCGACCGAAAGGCGTTTTGCACAGCCACAATTCGATCCACGCACTCATCTGCCAGATCCGCGATCACTGGCTGGTTGAGCGCGGCGACGCGTTCCTGGTCGCGTCGCCGATCGCACACATCGGCGGCTCCATTTACGCGTTCGAATGCCCGCTACTGCTGGGCACGACCGCGGTGCTGATGGACCACTGGAACGCCGACGATGCGGTACACCTCATGCAGGCCGAACGGTGCACACACATGGCTGCGGCAACACCGTTCCTGGAGCAACTGGTCGCGGCCGCGCAGCGCACGGGTGCCCGGCTGCCCGACCTCAAGCTGTTCGTATGCGGCGGCGCGTCCGTGTCGCCGTCGTTAATACGCAGGGCAGCAGCGTATTTCGAATCGGCCAGCGTGACTCGGGTGTACGGATCGACCGAAGTGCCGGTCACCACGGTAGGCGCGCCGCAGCACGGCGAGCACGCGGCCGACACCGACGGCCGGATCGGCCTGGCCGATGTCAAACTCGGTGCCGGGGAAGTTCTGGTGCGGGGGCCGCAAATGTTGGTGGGCTACCAGCAGGTGGCGGATGAGGCCGGCTCCTTCGACGCCGACGGATACTTCCGTACCGGGGACCTTGCCCGCTGGGTCGACGACGAGTACCTGGTCGTTACCGGGCGAACCAAAGACATCATCATCCGCAACGGGGAGAACATTTCACCCAAGGAAGTCGAGGACATCCTGGCCGGCCACCCCGACATCGCCGAGATCGCCATCGTAGGCCTACCCGATGACCGCACCGGAGAACGGGCGTGCGCCGTCGTCGTTCCCACGGCCAAACCCGGCCCGGACATCGCCGGCCTGCGCGCCTTTCTGCAGGGCTGCGGCGTTGCGCGCTTCAAAATGCCCGAGCAAGTGGTCATCTGGGACGTGTTACCGAAAAGCGATGCGGGAAAGATCCTGAAGCACCAGATTAGGGCGGCGCTCATGAAGACAGAGCAGTGACATGCAGGTAGCGATCATCACCGGAGCAACCGGCGGAATCGGCTTCGGTTGCGCCACTAAGCTCGCCGAAATGGGCCTGGCCGTGTTGGCAACGGGACGCGATGAGGCCCGGCTCGCCGAATTGGCGGAAGCGATCAACGATCCCGATCGGGTGACCACCCACGCCGTCGACCTCACCGATGATGACGCGCCCAAGCGGATTGCGGACGCCGCCGTCGCCCGATGGGGCCGGATCGACTTCCTGATCAACAGCGCTGGGGTGGGCAGTCCCAAACCATTGCACGAGACCGACGACGCAGCCTTGGACTACTTCCTCGGTGTGATGCTGCGCGCGCCGTTCCGCCTGGCGCGCGAAGTGCTGCCACACATGCGGGCCGGGTCCGCGATCATCAACATCACGTCGACCTTCGCCATCGTAGGCGGGCTTCGCGGCGGCGCCTACTCGGCGGCCAAGGGCGGGCTCACCGCGCTGACCACCCACATCGCCTGCCAATACGGGGCGCAGGGAATCCGCTGCAACGCAGTGGCGCCCGGGGTCATCCAGACGCCCATGACCGAACGTCGCTGGCAGGATCGGCGGTTCAGGCGAATCAATGCCGAGATGACACCGCATCAGCGGTTGGGCACCGTCGACGACGTCGCCAGCACGGTGGCGTTCTTGTGCACTCCCGGCGGCGCCTTCATCAACGGCCAGACGATCGTCGTCGACGGAGGGTGGAGCTCGACAAAGTACCTGTCCGAATGGGGGCTGACGTCCGAGTGGAAAGCCGTTCAACGTGATTCGAAGTGACACCGGATGCCCGACAGCATCGCGAGGTGCGCTTTGACCGCCGCGCGGGTAGTGCACGACGCCAGCGGTCGGGGCGCGGCTATCCGTATGCGCTCCGTCAAGCGGGTGCCGCCGTCGGTGCCGACAAAGGTTACCCTTCCATATAGGCGCACCCGCGGGAACTGAGCGGCCTCCGTGTGCACCTCGCCGTGGCTGGTGACGCTCAGATGCGCGTGGTAAGCGACCTGCATAGCGAACGGTCCCAGCGGAATTCGATCGACTACCCGATAACTTCGCTGGCAGCCACCCAAGGTTTCGCTGCGGGCCAACAACCGCACCGACTGAATCAGCGGGTGCACCAGCCTGATGTTGTCCAGATCCGCATAGAATTCGCGAACCTCCTCGGGCGGCGCGGGAACCTCTTCAATCAGCGTTCGCTCGACGTGAGCGATCCACCTGCTCATTGGGATGCTTCAGCTCAGGTTGAGGCGACCACCGAACAGCGCGAGCAGATCAGCTGTGCGCCACCCGATCAGCACGACGAGCACAACCAAAACGGTGATCGTCACTGCGGCTTGGATCAAATTGCGGCGCTGCCTGGGTGCGTAGACGTAAGCCGCGGCGAGCAGGGCACCCGTTACCAACCCGCCGACATGTCCCTGCCAGCTGACCCCTGGGGCGAAGAAGGTGAAGGCCAAGTTGACCGCGATGATTATGACGACCCAACGAATGTCGAGATTGAGCCGCTTGGCCACCATGAAGATGGCGCCGAACAGACCGAACACCGCGCCCGATGCCCCCGCCGTCGCCGTGGACAGCGGCGCAATCAGATAGACCAGCACCGAGCCACCCAGTGCGCTCAACGCGTACAGGGCACCGAAGCGAAGCCGGCCGAGCCACATCTCCAACGGCGGGCCCACCACATACAGCGCCCACATGTTCAACAGCAGGTGCACCGCCCCGTAGTGCATGAACGCCGACGTCACCAGCCGGTACAGCTGGCCACTGGCGACCGCGGGTGGCCATAGGACGAGCTGCCGTTCCAAACCCAGCACGGTCGTTTGCATGGCGAAAGCCAGCACATTCAGTGCGATCAGCGCGTAGGTGACCACCGGAGTCGCCGACCGCTGCCGCCCGCCGAATTGCGTGCGGGGCTGCCGAACGGTCCGCGCGCCTTCTCGCACGCACTCCGCACACTGGTGACCCACGGGACCTACCCGCATGCACTCCCCACAGATGTACCGATCACATCGGGTGCAGCGGACAAAGGTCCGCCGCCCGGGGTGCCGATAGCAGGCCGGCGACTCCGGTGAACTGGGGCCACTCATCGCACCATTGTTGCTTGGGCCGCCGGGCCGGGTGCAACCCTGGTCAACGAACGCACTGCCCCGGCCACCGCTCATTCACCCGAAGCCGCATCGGTTGCTCTCCTCGACGAGCCGCAATGCGCTCAGGATGCCAGCTCTAACTACCGTCTCCACGCAGAAAAGTGTCTTTGCAGTCCATAACGGCGGGTACGGCGGTTCGCGGTTTTGCGATAACCACGCACCTGCCCGATTGATCTGCGCCGCGAAGGACGTGCCGCTCAACCGTTGCCAACACACCAGCGCTTGAATGCAATACGCCGTTTCTTCCGCGGTCGCCGCACCATCGAAAAATCCCCACGAACCGTCGGATCGCTGCGTATCAAGAATCCACCCAATCGCACCCGAGCATAGATCGTCATCGTAGTTGCTGGTCGCAATTACCAAATGTGCGGTTGCGTAATATGCCGACCGGTGCCATTTATCCCGCCAGCACCAACGTCCGTGATCCTTGCTTGATCGGATGAAACTCAAAACTTTTCGCACTCGTGGATGACATTTGTCGTAACCCGCCCGCTTCAACGCACCCAGCACGTGGATATTCGTCGACACCGAGGGACCGACTTCGTGAGAGTAGGTGCGGAACCAGTCCGCTTCTTCGTATTGCAAAATAGTTTCCAGATCCGGGGATCTGCCAAACTTCGACAGAACTTCATAGGCGACGCTCGTGCTATCGCAATCTACCAGTATGGAATTTGCGGTCCACCCCAACCCTCGACCGGGGATCCAACGTTGTTCGACATAGTCAAGATAGGGCTTGCAAGCAAGACCGACCTCCGGGTCGGATAAGTCTATATCCGTAATCGATAGATTCCAAAGGCACCAAAGAATTTCAAAGATCTCAGCTCGATACATGGCCGGTGCACCGCCACGGCGGGCTTGAACTATTGACGAAATGTAAGCCAAGGCCCGCTCATCGCGCGGTTTGACATATAGCGCGAAGTAGGCCGATGCCGATGGCGAATACTTAACCGAGCCATCCGTCTCCTGCAGATTATCGACATCCAACATCTGGAGCTTGTCCTGGCCGGCCAACTCGACCGAGAAAGCCGCAGTGAGGTGCCGTGAAATTTTCTTCCCGGCGAGTTTGCCGAGCTTCTTCTCGCGTACGCTGGCAAGCTCGCCGAGGATGGATTCCCCCCGACGAACGGTAAGGCCAAGTCGCTGGGCCTCGGCCATAAGCGTCGGCGCGATCAACTCGAACCCGACGGTTGCGTCCCTGATATCGAGTCGCGGGCCTTCGCGAGCTGGGGAGGTAAGGTTCTTCAGGGCCAGCAAGCCCTTTTGCACCTGAACCGCGCACGTGCGCCGATGCCTCGTCGAGGTGAGGCTGACCACGGCGGCCAACGTGGACAGTAATCGATCTTCGTAGCAAAAGGGGTACTCGGCCCCCCAAGAGCCGTCGGGAAGCTGGTGCTCACAAAGCCAGTCGACGGCCAGGTCGCCTAGCTCCGCATCGATCTGGCCCAGCCTGGCAACCCACGCCGTGTCATAGCATGTACTCGAAACGCCGTTGCCCAGCGCCGCTTTCGCCAGCAACCTCGTGAATGTCTCCACACTATCAACCCTCCGCGAACCAAAGTCCGTCGTGAACACAACCCACACCGACGACCCTGTCCCGTTGGGCACGATATCTATCGCGCAATACACCGAGTTGATCGTCCGACATTGCCGAATAGTCAGGTTTAGGCAGGGGACGAAGATAAATATGATCGTACAAGATGCTCCGCAGCGCCGTTTCGGTCATATAATATGACGGAGCAACGCCGAAATATAGACTCGTCTTCCCCGAGTTGAGCAGCGGAAAATCGTACGCGTTGAAACGCTCGAATCCGATGAATATGTCCGCCTTCTCGATATATTCGCCGTAATAACCTTCGACAATCTCACGTCGCGTGGGAGTTCTACCGTGCGTCTCGTGCCACGCGATTGAAAACCGCGCAACCGCTTCTGTGGCGTCGCTACCACAAACGCCGAAGAAAAGTCTGTGTTCGGCATTGGATGATGTGGCGACCGTCACGTCATCGAATAGGCTGGCGACAGCTTGCCCACGGGCGGTGGAGGCCAATGTTCTTCGATAGTCACCATAGAAATGAACACGGACATCATGCTCCTTATACAGCGACAGAACTTCCACGTGGTTGGTAAGCAAAACCAATCCGTCGATTGCTCTTGCGATATATCGATCACCACGGTCCCGAAGGTCTTCACTGAACATCGGAGCAATTACCGTCTCGATGCCGTGGTCGAACAGCATCCTAAAAATGCGAATAGATTGGCGCAAGGATGCCTGCATATAATCGTCACGCTGCGTGTGTTCGAGGCGAAACCAGCGGCGTGTGCCATCGAAGGGAAGGACGCAAACCTTCGGTCCGCGAAGACGCACGGTCGCTGCCACGGCCGCTACCGGAAGTTCGAAGAATTCTTTCTCGCTAGGCGTGTTTATCGCAGCCATCAGCGCTCCCGGCGGCAAATCAGTTGCGACAACCCAATGAGATCCTCAGATCTGAGGGCATCGGGCAATGCCACAACAGCGGCCCGGACCCGTTCATCGGCGCACCGTTGCGCGGCGCGCCGGCCCCCGGCGACCTCGACGAGCGCGGTAGCCCGATCGATATCACTCGTTGTCATTGCGGCATCCGCTTGATAGAGCGCCGCCAGTTCGATGGCTGCCTCAGATCGCGAATTCAGTGCGGCAACAACCGGCAGCGTTGCCTTGCGCCGGGCAAGATCATTGCCGACCGGTTTTCCGGTCACACCAGGGTCGCCCCAGATGCCGATCAAATCGTCGACGCACTGAAACGCAAGACCCAATTCGTGGCCAAAGCGTTCCAACGCCGCAATCGTCGCGTCGTCCGCATTGGCGGCTAAGGCGCCCAGGGCGCAGCAACAACCGGTCAGGGCCGCGGTCTTGCCCGCTGCCATATGCAGGTAGTCGTCGACCGTGACTTCCAGGCGGCCTTCCAGGGCGCAATCCTCGAACTGGCCGATACACAAGTGAAGGCACGACGTCTCCAATCGCATGATCGCCCTGACCGCGAGAGAAAGGTCGCGTAGGTCGGTCAGCATCCGAATCGCCGCGGCGTGCAAAGCATCTCCCAGCAGGATCGCGGCATCCACGCCCCACACCTGCCATACC
Source organism: Mycobacterium decipiens (assembly GCF_963853665.1). Classification (NCBI taxonomy): domain Bacteria; kingdom Bacillati; phylum Actinomycetota; class Actinomycetes; order Mycobacteriales; family Mycobacteriaceae; genus Mycobacterium; species Mycobacterium decipiens. The sequence goes on along the minus strand of NZ_OY970459.1, from coordinate 216,819 downwards.
GTCGGTCGTCCCCTGCGCGTCGCATCCTTATCCATCACATCGTCGTGCAGCAACGTGAAGTTGTGCACCAACTCGACAGCTGCGGCAATCAGCGCGGCATCACCGGCATCACCGCCGCAGGCCGCAGCCGCCGCCTGGACAAGCGCGGCGCGAAGGAACTTGCCCGACGATCCCGCTAGTGCGGATCTATCGACATCCCACCAGCCGAGGTGGTAGCCCGCCATCGTCGCCAACGGCTCGCGCATAGATTCGATAGCCTTGCGCAGCAAGGGATCACAGTCACCTCGAGCGCGTCGTAGCAACGCCTGCCCACCATCGGCACGCGCATTGCCGAGATCGGTCGTGCCAAGAGTCATCACGCCTCCCACTCCTACTCGCAGCGCCCCTCAGTCGCGCATAACAGCGGTCGAACGATCGGTGAAATTGCTTAGCGCCGAAGATGTCCAAAGGTGGTTGACAACATCGACCAAAGTGATTGCCCCGCCCATTTTCCGGGTAATGCGGGCCCCGGCACCCATATGCAGGCTCGGTGGTGATTAGGTGTCATACGGAATGTGGATACGGATGTTTTACGTTTGTTGAGCCCGATTGCGGCGGTCTGAGCCAGATTGTGCGATTGGCGCGTCGACACCGTCGGGGGTTCAGGAAAGGTTGTCGGCGGCGGCCGGCACCATGTCGCACCAACCCATTTGGGCCGAAGCGGAACTGCGCGGAGTCGCCTCATGGAATTCAGTGCAGCGGGTCAGTTGCGCCGCGAAGTCGTGTATCCGCTTTTAGGCTTCCCGGACGGCCCCCCATCTCGACACGCGAGCTAGGAGACGCCGTCCCGATGCTTATCGAGTGCAGCCAACCATCGGGCAGGCAAGGCCGATCCGGCACGTCCCGGTCGAATGATGAGACAACCGAATCCGCTTGCACAAAGCGCATCATTCGATACAACACCCAGGGTTGTCAAGCGTTCTGGCAAATTGTGAAACGCGAATTTATTTAGCACAGCAAGTATTTAGTGCAGCAAGATGTATTTCCGATTGGGGAGACGGCAGTGATTTCCCATTGAATGCACCCCAAAAGATGTCTCACGGCCGGATCATAAGGGGCATGTGAACCGTCTCGGGTTTGATGCCCGTCCTGCTGTGTGAAGGATGCCGATCATGTCCAAGCACGATCCAGTCGACGCCACGCCAACTTTCCGCTTGCGAGCACGCTATGCACCCGAGGGCTGGTCTTGGCGGCGTGAGGTGACGCCTGGGCGCCGCCGCTGACCCGGGCCGCCTTGATAATTGAATTCTGCTCGGAGACACTAACCGCTGGCGATTTCGGAGGACCGGTTCCATTACACAAGTCTTGGTCGACACCGACATGGGCGTGGACGACGCGGCGGCCCTCGCCTGGTTGCTAGTTAGCGCCGAGCCATCCCTCGACGTGGTAGGTGTCAGCACCGTATTCGGCAACTCATCGGTCGACAACGCTGCTGCAAATGTCTTCGCCCTCCTCGACTCGGTAGGGCGCAGCGACATTCCGGTCGCGGTCGGTGCCGCCGCGCCCCGCGCACGGCCACGAAGTCGTCTCGGTGCGCTAATGCACGGCAACGACGGGCTGTGGGGGTCCGCACCGCGAAGCGCGCCCATCGCGGGCGATCGCGACGTCGCCCGACTTTATCGGGACGTGCTCCGGTCACATCCCGACACCACCTTGTTGACGCTGGGTCCGCTCACCAACCTCGCCGGTGTCTCTACCGCGGATCCAGGTGTGCTGCATGGGTTTTCCCGAATCGTCGCGCTCGGCGGCGCAAAGGTGGGCGGTTCCATCACGCCCGTTGCCGAGACGAACTTCTGGCAGGATCCGGAAAGCGCAGCCGACGTCTTGTCCCGGGCGCTCCCGATAACGCTAGTCCTGCGCGACGCTCACGCAGAGTTCAGCCTCTCCGACGAAGACGTCCGTGTGCTGTGCGCCGCCAATTCGCCCGCGGCGCGTTTCCTGGCCGGCCCACTATCGCGCTATGCCGCCATCGTGTCGACGTTGGCGGGGGGGCAACTCGGCCTACCGGACGTCGTCGCAGCGGTCTACGCCGCGGTCCCATCGACTGGACTCGACGTCCGCCCGGCCTATGTGAAGGTGGTAACCGACGGCGATCCGCTCACCCGCGGTCAGTCCATCATCGGGCTGACGGCCAGCGAAAAGATTCCCATGCTCGAGAAGCTGGACCGCCTCGAGGCTGCGGTAGCGCGAGCCACGACTGACGCGGAGTTCGATCTCGCGGCCCATCTGCGTGCCATCACAGCCCGCGCGACGGACAACGCCGATGTCGTGATGAAGGTCGCGACGGATCGCATCGCCGCCATGTTCGTGAGCACAATCGTTGGCGGTCAACGGGGGTCACCGTGAGCACCCACGCGATTGTTTTTGACCGCGATGGCGTGCTCACCAGGTTCGATTGGGCCGGTGCGCGGGAGGTGCTCCTGCGCATCACGCACCTGCCGTTGGAAGAGCTAGGCGACCGCTGGCAAGCTTGGCTCAACGGGCGGGCCCTCGACGACGCGCTCGACGAAAGCGAGCAAATTCGCGCGTTTTTGTCGAACGTCGCGCGCGACCTTGAACTCGGCCGCCAGGCACATGACGAGCTACTGCGGCTGGATTACGCGTCGTTCGCACAAGGGTACCCAGATGCACGGCCAGCGCTTGAAGAAGCGCGGCGCCGCGGCCTGAAGGTCGGCGTCCTGACAAACAACAGCATGTTGGTGAGCCCCCGCCGCATGCTTGCGAGCGCCGCGCTGGACGACCTCGTCGACGTCGCGCTGAGTTCGCAGATGATCGGGGCCGCCAAGCCCGACCCACAGGCATATCGAGCGATCGCACAGGCCCTCGGCGTCGCGACGACATCGTGCCTGTTCTTCGACAACATCGCCACGTGGGTCGAGGGCGCGCGACGAACCGGCATGCGCGCATACCTGGTGGACCGCTCCGGGGAACCTCGGGACGGCGTCGTCCGCGATTTGTCGAGGCTTGATGCGATCCTCGCTCAGGAAGCGGTGTGACCGGCGGGTATTCGGGTTTGCCGCTAGCTCGGCCCGGGGGTTCCGGCGAAGCCGAACACCGTGCCGCCCCTGCCACCGGCGCCACCAAGTCCGCCGAACATGCCCGGGCCGCCGTCGCCGCCGTTGCCGATCAACCGGGCGTTGCCGCCGGCGCCGCCGGCCGTCGCGACGGCGTCACTCGCGCCCGCACCGCCACCGGTGCCGCCATCGCCGATCAGTCCGCCGGTACCGCCGTCGCCTCCGATACCACCGGCGACAGGAGCCCCGAGCGCGGCACCTCCGGCACCGCCGTTGCCACCCTGGCCGAACAGCCCGATAGCGTCGCCGCCCCTCCCGCCATTGCCGGGCGCCGAACCCGGCCCGCCCATCCCACCGGGGCCGCCGTTGCCGACGATGAAGCCACCGCTACCGCCGATACCGCCCGGTGAGGAGATCGCGCCGCTGCCGAGCTGTCCATTGCCGCCGGCACCGCCGTTTCCGAAGAACCCGGCGTTGCCGCCACTACCCGCCTGCCCGGCGTTGGCATTGCCGAGTCCGCCGGTGCCGCCGGCACCGCCGGCGCCGAACACACCGGCCACGCCGCCGTTGCCGGCATTTCCGCCGTCTCCGCTAGCGCCGTGGCCGCCGGCCCCGCCGGCCCCGCCGCTACCGATGAACCTGCCGTTGCCACCGAGACCGCCCAGCCCGCCGTGCGCGCTGCCGATACCCCCGGCACCCCCGTCCCCACCCTCGCCGAACACCCCGGCACTGCCGCCGTTACCAGCGTTGCCGCCGTTGCCGATGCCGCCCTGCCCGCCGATCCCCCCGGTCCCTCCCGCACCCCCGTTGCCGAACAGGCCGATGGCATTGCCCCCAGCACCGCCGGTCCCGCCGTCGGCGGTGGTACCAATGCCACCGGCCCCACCCGGCCCGCCGTTGCCGCACAGCAGCCCGCCGGCGCCGCCCGTCCCGCCCGCACCACCCACCGCGCCCGGCCCGCCAACACCTCCGGCCCCGCCGTTCCCGATCAGGCCGGCCGCCCCGCCGTTACCACCGGCCTGGTCCACCCCACCGGATCCGCCGTTACCGCCGTTGCCATACAGCAACCCGCCCGGCCCGCCGTCCTGCCCCGTGTTCGGTGCCCCGTTGGCGCCGTCACCGATGAGTGGCCGACCCAGCAGTGCCTGGGTGGGAGCGTTGACCGCGTTGAGGATGTCCTGCTGCGCCAGCCACACCGCCGTAAGCGGCGACGCGTTGGCTGCCTCCGCGCCCGCATAGGAGCCCGCACCCGCGTTCAGCGCCCGCACAAATTGGTCGTGAAACGCCAGCGCCTGGACACTCAGCGCCTGATACGCCTGGGCGTGCACATCGAATAGTGCCGCGATCACCGCCGATACCTCATCGGCACCCGCGGCCAAGACGGCCGTGGTCGGGGCCGCCGCTGCCGTGTTGGCCGCGCTGAGCGCCGCACGGATGCTCGCCAGATCCGTCGCCGCCGCGGCCACCATGTCCGGCGCCGCGATCACGAATGACATCAGCCACCTCCGCCGCGTCCAGGCAACCGGTTGGCTCATTCGGTCGCCATTGGCACTGGGCTGAATAGAGCGTAACGCCGCGACAGCAACACGGCTCCGACCAAATTTTCGGATCCGCCGACGAGCGAAATGCCGTGTCCGAGGCCGGCTGCCTAGCGCGGCCAATCGTCGGGCACCGCAGCGTCAAGACGGAACACCCGCGGCGAGTGTTCCCTGGTGGGCCGAATTGCCTTACTGTATTTCGGGTGGAGTCAAACGGAACCCCCGAATTGGTGCCCGTCGAAACATTGCACTCAGGTGACCCGATCACCGATGTCAACGGTGGCGGTCAACGTTACATAGTTCTCGAGTCGAAGACCGTCAGCGACAGCTGCGTGGTCCTTGAGCTGGAGTCGAGAGTGAACCACCAGCTGCAGGTCATCGAGAAGTCCTTCCCGACCGGGTACCACGTCGGCAGGGCCAATCACCGAATTTTGTAAGCCAATTTCGAAAGGTCGCCACTGTCGGCCCAATACTGCGACGCCTAGCCGGTCGCCGGCTGATTCATGGACACCACCGGATCGATATCTTCGATTCGTGAGCGGCTAGTTGCTACCCGGCGGGCGTGGGTCATTGGGATCGTTTGGGTCGGGCTCACCGAACCAGCGGGACGGTTCGCGCAGACCGTATTCGTCGTGCCAGTTCCACCACTCGTAGGGCCGGGTCTGCGGGTAGCCTTCCGGCGAGTCCTCCCAGTCCTCTTGACGCCCCAGCGCCGTGATGTCCAGGAAGCTCCAGGTGGTTCCCAGCGCCTCGTCGCCGCGGTTGTTCACGAAGTAGCTGCGAAACACGCGGTCACCCACGCGGATGAACACGTTGGTGCCGTGCCATTCATCCACGCCGAAGTCGGCGTCGAAGCTGTCGATGATCGTGTACCACGGAATCTGCCAGCCCATCCGCTTCTTGAGGCGCTCGATGTCGGCCTGCGGCGCGCGGGAGGCGAACACCAGCGTGGTGTCGCGCGCGTGCAGATGAGCAAGGTGGCCGACGTGGTCGGCGACCATGGAACAGCCCCGGCAGGCATGGTCGGGCCAGCCATGCACACCGGGCTCGAAGAAGGCCCGGTAGACAATCAGCTGACGCCGGCCACCGAACAGACCCGGTAGGTTCACGTTGCCCTCGGGCCCGCCGAACTCGTACTCCTTGTCCACGGCAAGCCACGGCATCCGCCGCCGCATGGCCGCCAGCGCGTCACGGGCCCGGGTCAGTTCCTTCTCCTTCACCAATAGTTGCTGATGTGCGATTGCCCACTCCTGGGCCGACACGATTGGGGGTGTCTTCATTGGGATTTCCGCCTCTGGGTGATCGAGAACGTGTGCGCAACTTGATGTCCGCATTAAGTTAGATGCGATCCGACGTCTGAATTCATCGCTCGCGGACCGTTTGAGCGCGGGCCGAAGCGCGTTGCCAAGGTGCACACCAGCGACAGCACCCGGTCTAGGTACGCCGATGTCGGTAGACATGTCGGTGATACGCCAGCAGGATTAGGCGCGGTATCGGAAATTGAAGGGTGACGTGGTGAAGATTCCCGGTATAGCCAGCGTCCTCGGTGGCGTGACCGACGGAGTTGCACAGGTGGTGCGCGTCGGCGCACAAACTGCGGTTGGGGGTGCCTCCCGCTTGCGGGGGAGCGCGGCGGACGCGGTGCAAACGCTGGCCAGCCCGGTGCTGGACCTGACCGGCCCGGTGGTGCAGTCGGTGGCGCAAACGACCGGTCGGGCAATCGGGTTAGGCGGTTCCGACAACGGCTCGCCGGACGGAATCACGCCGCCGGTGCGTTGGCACAGCAAGCGGCGAGTGCATTTCGACCTGGATCCGCTCCTTCCATTCCCTCGCTGGCACGAGCACGCGGCGGTGGTCGAGGAACCGGTCCGCAGGATTCCCGGCGTCGGCGAGGCTCACGTCGAGGGCTCGTTGGGTCGGCTGGTGGTCGAACTCGACGACGGTGCGGACAGCGACATTGTCTTGGACGAGGTGTGTGATGTGGTTTCCGCGGTGGCCGCCGACATATTCCTAGCCGGGTCGGTGTCGTCACCCACCTCGGCTCCATTCGCCGACCCGGGCAATCCCTTGGCGATCCTGGTGCCGCTGACAGCTGCGGCAATGGACCTGGTGGCGATCAGTGCCGCGGTTACCGGCTGGGTCGCCCGACTGCCTGCTGCACCGCAAACCACCCGAGCCCTGGCCGCGTTGATAAATCATCAACCGCGCATGGTGTCACTGCTGGAGTCGCGACTGGGTCGAGTGGGCACCGATATCGCGCTCGCCGCGACGACGGCGGCCGCGAACGGGCTAACCCAAGCTGTCGGCACACCGCTGCTGGATCTGGTACAACGTGGCCTGCAAATCTCCGAGGCGACGGCGCACCGTCGCGTGTGGCAACACCGCGAGCCCGCGCTGGCCTCCCCTAAGCGCCCGCAAGCTCCGGTGGTCCCCATCATCTCGTCCGCCGGGGCCAAATCGCAGCAGCCGCGCCACAGTTGGGCAGCCGCGGCGGCCGGCGAGGCTTCGCACGTCGTGGTTGGCGGATCCATCGACGCCGCAATCGACACCGCCAAAGGGTCAATGGCCGGACCGGTGGAGGAATACGTCAACCAGGCCGCAAACGGTTCGTTGATCGCCGCGGCGAGCGCGTTGGTGGCCGGCGGTGGCACCGAAGACGCGGCCGGCGCGATCCTGGCCGGGGTCCCAAGAGCTGCGCACATGGGCCGGCAGGCGTTCGCGGCGGTACTGGGTCGCGGGCTCGCCGACACCGGGCAACTTGTCCTAGACCCCGGCGCGCTGCGCCGCCTGGATCGGGTGCGGGTGGTCGTGATCGACGGCGCTGCGCTGCGCGGTGACAACCGCGCTGTCCTGCATGCACAGGGAGACGAACCCGGCTGGGACGACGACCGCGTCTACGAGGTTGCCGACGCCTTGCTGCACGGCGAGCAGGCGCCCGAACCCGACCCCGATGAACTGCCGGCAACCGGTGCACGCTTGAGATGGGTTCCGGCACAGGGGCCGTCGGCAACACCGGCTCAGGGCCTCGAACACGCCGACCTGATAGTCGATGGCCACCGCGTGGGCAGCGTCGATGTGGGATGGGAAGTCGACCCCTACGCCATCCCGCTGCTGCAGACCGCGCACCGAACCGGAGCCCGGGTGGTTTTGCGCCACGTATCCGGTACCGAAGATCTGTCGGCCAGCGTCGGTTCGACACACCCGCCTGGTACGCCGTTGCTGGGGTTGGTGCGTGACTTGCGAACGGACCGCGGACCGGTGTTGCTGATCACCGCATTGCACCGGGACTTCGCCTCCACCGACACGTTGGCCGCGCTGGCCATCGCCGACGTCGGTGTGGCTCTCGACGATCCCCGCGCGGCAACACCATGGACTGCCGACATAATTACCGGCACCGACCTCGCCGCGGCGGTGCGGATCCTGTCCGCTCTCCCGGTGGCCCGGGCGGCCAGTCAGTCCGCGGTGCACCTCGCTCAGGGGGGCACCACACTGGCCGGGCTACTGCTGGTCACCGGTGAGCAAGACAGATCCAACAACCCAGCTAGCTTCCGTCGCTGGCTCAGCCCGGTCAATGCCGCTGCCGCAACGGCTTTGCTATCCGGAACGTGGTCGGCCGCCCGGGTGCTACGGATGCCCGACCCCACCCCGCAACCGCTGACCGCCTGGCACGCGCTGGACCCCGAGATCGTCTACTCGCGGCTGACCGGCGGCTCGCTGCCCTTGGCCGTTGAGCCCGGAATCCCCGCCTGGCGGCGCTTTCTGGACGACTTGTCCTACGAACCAGTGGTGGCGCCGCTGCGCGGACCGGCCCAGACCCTGGGGCAGCTGGCGGTGGCCACCCGGCATGAACTCGCCGATCCGCTGACGCCGATCCTGGCGGTCGGCGCCGCGGCGTCGGCGATCGTCGGCAGCAATATTGACGCGCTACTAGTAGCGGGCGTGATGACCGTCAACGCGATAACCGGTGGGGTACAACGATTGCGAGCCGAGGCGGCCGCTGCCGAGCTGTTCGCCGAGCAGGACCAGTTGGTGCGCCGCGTGGTGGTCCCGGCGGTCGCGACGACCCGACGTCGACTGGAGGCGGCCCGGCACGCCACCCGAACGGCCACGGTGTCGGCGAAGTCACTGCGGGTCGGCGATGTCATCGACCTGGCCGCGCCGGAGGTGGTCCCGGCGGATGCGCGCCTGCTGGTCGCCGAGGACCTCGAGGTCGACGAGTCCTTCCTAACCGGTGAGTCGCTACCGGTGGACAAGCAGGTGGAGCCGGTCGCCGTCAACGACCCCGACCGGGCCAGCATGCTCTTCGAGGGCAGCACGATAGTCGCCGGACACGCCCGCGCGATCGTGGTGGCCACCGGGGTCGGCACCGCCGCATATCGCGCGATCTCGGCGGTCGCCGACGTCGAAACGGCGGCGGGAGTCCAGGCCCGGCTGCGCGAGCTGACCAGTAAGGTCCTGCCACTGACCCTGGCCGGCGGCGCCGCGGTGACCGCGCTGGCGTTGCTGCGCCGTGCGTCACTGCGGCAAGCGGTCGCCGACGGCGTCGCCATCGCGGTGGCCGCGGTCCCGGAGGGCCTGCCGTTGGTGGCCACCCTCTCCCAGCTTGCCGCCGCGCAGCGCCTGACGGCACACGGCGCGCTGGTGCGCTCGCCCCGCACAATCGAGGCGTTGGGCCGGGTCGACACAATATGTTTCGACAAGACCGGCACGCTCACCGAGAACCGCCTGCGCGTCGTGTGCGCGGTACCGCGCACCACCGCACCCGACTCAGATCCACTACCCGAGATCACCGATGCTCGCTCCGCCGATGTGCTACGGGCCGCGGCACGCGCGTCCACGCAACCCCACAATGGGGAAGGGCACGCGCACGCCACCGATGAGGCGATCCTCACGGCGGCTAGTTCGCTGGCCAGTTCGCTTAGTAGCCAAAGTGATTCGGAGTGGACGGTGCTGGCCGAGGTACCGTTTGAGTCCAGTCGCGGCTACGCCGCCGGGATAGGCCGGGTGGGCGCCGACGGAACACCGATGTTGATGCTCAAGGGCGCTCCGGAGACGATCCTGCCGCGCTGCCGGTTCGCCGATCCGGACACCGAGCAGCAGCATGCCGAATCTTTGGTACACAACCTCGCCGAGCAGGGCCTACGCGTTCTGGCGGTCGCGCAACGCACCTGGGAGAACGGGACCACCGATGATGACGAGACCGACGCCGATGCCGTCGAGGCCGCCGCACATGACCTCGAGCTGATCGGCTATGTCGGACTTGCGGACACGGCCCGGCCATCCTCGCGTCCGTTGATCGAAGCCCTGGTGGACGCCGAGCGCAATGTGGTGCTAATCACCGGCGATCACCCGGTCACCGCACGGGCGATCGCCCGCCAGCTGGGCCTGCCGGCGGATGCGCGGGTCGTGACTGGTGCCGAACTTGCCCTGCTGGACGAGGAGGCGCATGCCAAACTCGCCGCCGATGTGCAGGTCTTTGCCCGGGTAAGCCCGGAACAGAAGGTCCAGATTGTGGCGGCGTTGCAGCGCTGCGGGCGAGTGACCGCGATGGTCGGCGACGGCGCCAACGACGCCGCCGCTATCCGGATGGCCGACGTGGGTATCGGGGTGAGCGGTCGCGGTTCGTCGGCCGCCCGCGGGGCCGCCGACATCGTCCTAACCGACGACGACCTGGGTGTGCTGATCGATGCGCTGGTCGAGGGCCGCAGCATGTGGGCCGGTGTTCGTGATGCGGTGACAATTCTGGTCGGCGGCAATGTGGGCGAAGTGCTGTTCACCATCATCGGGACGGCGTTCGGGGCCGGACGGGCGCCGGTCGGGACTCGTCAACTGCTGCTGGTGAACCTGCTCACCGATATGTTCCCCGCGCTAGCGGTGGCCGTCACCTCGCAATTCGCCGAACCCGACGAGGCCGAGTATGAAACCGACGAAGCGTCCGAACAGGCACAGCGCGCACACCGGCGTGCGGTGCTGACCGGGCCGACGCCCTCATTGGACGCGCCGCTGATGCGTCAGATCGTCAACCGCGGTGTCGTCACCGCTGCCGGCGCAACGGCCGCCTGGACCATCGGACGCTGGACTCCAGGAACCGAACGACGCACGGCCACGATGGGTTTGACCGCGCTGGTGACGACACAGCTGGCGCAAACGCTGCTGGCGCGCCGGCACAGTCCGCTGGTCATCGCGACCGCACTGGGCAGCGCGGGGGTGTTGGTCGGCATCATCCAGACCCCGGTTATCAGTCACTTTTTCGGCTGCACACCGCTGGGACCGGTCGCCTGGACGGGCGTCTTCAGCGCCACGGCGGGAGCCACCGCGGTCTCAGCGCTGGCACCGAAGTGGTTGGCTTACACCGTCGGTGTCGTTGCGCCCGATGAACAATCCGAGGAACAATCCGACGAGTTGGAAGACCCTGACACGCCTTAGGTCGGCAGCTGCCTGCGCAGCACCTTGCCGGCGGGATTGCGCGGAATGCTGCTGACGATGTGGATGTCCCTGGGTTGCTCGAAGCGAGAAACCTTGCCCGTCAAGTACTCTCGCAACGCGGGCACGTCGATCGTGCTGCCCGGCCGCAAGACGACGTAGGCCGCCAGGCGCTTCCCGAATTGCTCGTCCGGCACCCCGACGACGGCATTCTCGGCGACGCCGGGATGCCCGGCGAGAGCGTTTTCCAGCGCGCGCGGATACACGTTCTCACCTCCGGAAACGATCATGTCGTCTTCGCGGCCAACGATGTACAGCCGACCCGATTCGTCGAGGTAGCCCATGTCGCCGGTGCCGGTCATCCGGTCTATGACGAGCTTGGCATCACCACCGCCGATGTAACCCTCAAACGTCAGTTCACCGCCGATGAAGATGCGGCCGATCACCCGGGGCCCGACCGGCCGCCCGGCTTTGTCGAAGATGCGCACCGGACATCCCACGATCGGTCTGCCCACCGTTTCCGGGGCACGCCGCAGCTCGGCCGGCGTTGCCAGCGCGCCGATACCGACCTCGGTGGAGCCGTAGAGGTTGTACAAGACGTCGCCGTAGGCATCCATGAACCGTTGCGCCAAGCTGGGATCCAGCCGGTCACCGCTGGATATCACCACGCGCAGGCATCCCACCGGGTTTCGCGCGCGCACCCGCTTGGGCAGGTCCAGGATGCGCGCCAGCATAATCGGGACCACGCTCAGCGCGTCGGCACGATGCAACGACGCCTGCGCGAGTGTGGTTTCGGCGTCGAATCGCCGGTGGGTAAGTACCGTGCCGCCCAGGCCCAGGGTGAGCATGAGGATGCCGAAACCCAGCCCGTGAAACATCGGTACCGCCAGGGCGACTCGCGATCCGACGCGTAGCCGGGTGCGCTGAAGAATCGTCACCGAAACGCCCACTCCCGAGCTCAGGTGCGGGGCGCGGGGCACGCCCTTGGGAACACCCGTGGTCCCCGAGGTCAGCAGAATCATTCGGCCCGATGGCGCGACCTTGGGTCGCGAATCACCGTCGTACACCCGAACGGTCTGGGGATCAAGAACCCGCACCGACTCCTCGGTTTCGCGAACCAGGTCAGAAAATTCGTTGTCGCAGAAGATCGCCCGGATCTGATGCGCGGTCAGGGCGCCCGCGAGGGCATTGGCGCGAAACTCCGTGTTGACCAGCACGAGGTCGGCGCCAACCAGGGCCGTGGCGAATACCGCCGCAACGAAGTTGCGGCCATTGCGGCACATGACGCCCACCGCCTGGCCGGCTCCAGCACCCGAACCGACGAGCTGGTGGGCAACCGATTCGGTCAGCAAGAGCAGCTCGCGGTAGCTCAGCGCGCCGTCGTCGTCGATGATGGCGGTCCGGTCCGGCCAGCGAGCCGCCGCAACCGCGAGCAGAGTGTAGAGATTTGTGCCGCCCCGAACGACCTCTCGGATGAGCCGCACCAACGCGGCCGGGCTGAGCGGACCGAGCAGCCCGGAAGACACCAGCGCCCGGAGGGCCGCGCTCACCAGGCTGCGCGTCATCATCGGCGCGCGCCCCGCTTCGCTGCGGATCTCCCAACCGCGGATTCGGCGAAGAACCGGCGGTGCCACAAGCGAGCGGCACGATCGACGGGACCGGCCAACACCACCGAGGCCAGCTCGGCGGGCCACACCCAGGGCGGCGCGTTGGTGCGGGACCGTTCGATGATGGCGTGTGCGATGGCGTCGGCGGCCTCGTCCGGGTGCAAACCCGGAAATCTGCGCAGGATGGGCGTGGGCTCAATCATCCGGGTGCGGACCAACGCGAAGTAGACCGTGGTGACGTCCACGCCATCGGCATGCAGCTCCGGCGCCACACTGCGCAACCAGCGATCGAAAGCCCCCTTGGATGCCTGGTAGGCACCCCATTGCGGGCCGGGCGCGACACGCACGCCAACACTCGAAACGTTCACGATGTGGCCGCGTCGGTTCTCCCGCATGGCCGGCAGCAATCCGAGTAGCAGCCAGATCGGCCCCAGATAATTGATGTCAATGGTGCGTTGAAAATCGTGCGGCCGCTCGTACTGGTGATGCAGCGACCGGCGCAGCGACTTGCCCGCATTGCTAACTACGATGTCGAGCGGGGGGTGGTTCTCGCTGATCTGCTTGGTCAACACGCTGACGGCGGCCTCCTCGGTCAGATCGGCCGGGTAGGCGACCGCATGCCCACCGCCGGCATTGATCGAGGCCGCGAGGTCGTCGAGCCGTTCCGCCGATCGGGCGACGATCAGCAACCTCGCTCCGGCGGCGGCCAGTCTTCGGCTGGTCGCTTCGCCAATTCCGTAGGAGGCGCCGGTGACCAGGACGGTTTTGCCGGAAACAGCTTCGCGCAACCTCTCGGGATCCGATGTGCGCGCCGGGTTGACCAACCTGTCGATCACGTTCGCTGCCAGATTCATCGGATTGCTTTCCCCGATTTCGTTCGACCCATCTTGGCCCATGTTGACCCAAGGCTCCTAGTCCCTGACAAAGCCCTTGTTGCGCATCAGCACGTCGGCCAGGAACCCGTCGTGCGGGATTGCCGGTGTTGCCCAGTAGGTCGGGTGGCGACCGCAGTACACGTTTGACACCGTGGGCTCGGCGAGCAGATCGTCGATCAGCTCCTCGTCGCCGGTGATCGCGGTTACCACCAACGAATGCCGCAACGGAGCAACCCCGGCATCGCGCGACCATGGCGACACCCATACGCAGGGAAACGGCAGCTCGATGTTGAGCTTGTCGACGTCGGGCCCGGCCAACAGATGCACCGCCGGGCGGAGCGCGGCACCGCCGTCGCCCAGTGCGGCCACCACCTGCTCGGCCCCGAGCAGCGGGGTCGTCCCGGCGGCCTTGGCCGCCAGGTACTTCGCCAGGGCCCGCGCCCTGTCGACGGGCTGGGTGGGCAGGACCGCTCGCTCGTGTGCGCTCGGCAGCGGCTCAACCGCCACCAGCCGCTCGGCAATCGCGGCGGCCAGCGGGACCGGATCTCCTTCGTAGAGCACGGCGGTGGTGTTGACGCACGCCATCCCACCCAGGTTGACGATCGAATCGACGATGATGTCGATGAAGTCAGACCAATCCCGGTCGGCGGTGACGAGGATCTTCGTTCGTCCCGGTCCGTTGACCACGACCGTCGGATCGCCGGCGTATTTGTCCGCCACGTCGCGCCCCCCGTATGCCATCGCGAGATCGGCCGACCGGATAACCTCGTCGGCGCCGCCGTGGTCGGTGGGCAGATACACCGCATCTTCGGGGCGAAACCCCGACTCGCGTAACGCGTTGACCAGCCGGTGCGCGGTCAAGGGCTCACGACGTGACGGGCGGACCACCACTCGATAGCCCAGCGCGAGCGCCTGCGGCCACAGGCGATGGACGCCGGGACCATTCCCGGCGGCGTGCACTGCGAACGTCTCACCGCGGCGCGCCCACACCGCACCGCCGTTGCGGGTGCGTTCCGCCCGCCAGTCCAGCGCCGCGCCCGCCGGCCGGGCCGGTCGCACCGCATCGAAGGCCGAGGCCACGGCGTCGGCCACGGCACCGGCCTCGGCGCGGGTCACCGCGATCGGCAGTCCCGAAATCCGGCTGGTCAGACCCACATAGGTCTCGAAGTCCAGCCCGGCGATCACGCCGGTAACAAAGGCATCGGCGGTCCGGGCCAGCGCCGCTGCGCGCTGCACGACCGGCAGCGGTCGGACCTTGCGTTGCGCGCTGATGGTGCGCGACACATACAGGGGCGGCACGATGCTCAACTCGGCAACCGGCACACCCGCCGTGCTCCTGACCACCTCGCGGTTTCGGGTCCGGTACTCACCACCCGCGCCGAGGGCATCGATGTGCACCAGATCCGCCGTGGCACCTGGCTGTTCGCGAGACATATTCAGTACACGCCCTCGATGACGGTCTCGCCCGCCAAGGTGCTCACCGGCCGCACCTCGCTCACCGAGTCACCGAGTTGCCCTGCGGGGCCCGGCATCCGGATCGCGCGATCGCGTTCCAGGTTGTTCGGTATGAACATCCCCTTGCTGATGTGGTTCATCACCACCTGGCCCAGCCGCCCGTAGGGCACCTCCTCGCCGGTTTCGGGATCCACCACCCAGAAGACGACATACGGGGTCCGCGGGTCGAACACGAACCGTTGGCCGTCGTCGCTCGTTCGGGTCACCGCTTGGGAAAGAACCATGGTGCTGCCGAAAGCCATGGTGATCGTCGTCGCCGGGAAGACGTCGCGCAGCACGTCGAGCGTGTCGGCGTCCACATGCGTGCCGCTGAGCAACAGAAAGCGAATCTTGCCGTTGATCAAGTCCACCAAATGATCGTTGCGGGCGATCGCCTCGAGCAGCGGTGGAGTGGTGTGCAGATTCGCGACATGCTGCGTTTTCAGGATGACCGCGGCCTGATCGACGACGTGGTCGACGTAGGCCGCCACTTCTGCGGCGGCATTGCGGGCGGCAAGTTTCTTGACCCAGCGGGGGTCGATGTCAATCGGGTGAAATACCGAGCCCAACCGCTCCGAGACCATCCGCGAGAAATGGCCCACACCGTGCGGGCCGCTCGGCATCAGGCACAAGAAGCCGTGGCCCGGCAGGAAGCCACCCGTGGCGAAATCTTCGGTTTGCCATTGGATAACCTGCTCGACCCAATCCGGCATTTGCACAGTCCGTTTGGGAACGCCGGTGGTGCCACCGGACTCAAATATCTGGGGACGCGGTGGCGGCGTCCCATAACCGCGCGGAATGAGATCCTCGATCGCCACCCTGCGCAGCTCATTGACCAGGTTCGGAAACAACCGCAAGTCCGTGAACGTCTTGACATCGGTCAACGGGTCGAAGTCGAGGGTGTTGGCGGTGCGCAGCCAGAACGGGCTACCGGTGTCCTCACCGAAGTGCCAGGCGATCGCGGCCCGTAGGTAGGCTTCGGGATCTTCGATCGGCACCGATCTCGGCACGTCCAACAGCGAAAAGTCGACCGAGAAATCGGCATCGGACATACCACCGATCCTGTCGCATGTTGCGGGGTCGCGCACCACCATGGTCAGAACCCGCCAGCTGCTCGACACGACCTGAACTAGCCTAAAACCCGTGGCGCAGCTGCCCCCGACTCCCCGGACTCGGTACGCCAGACGCGGCGAGATCGACATCGCCTACCAGGTCCTTGGCGACGGCCCGATCGATCTGCTCGTACTCCCGGGACCCTCCATCCCGATCGACACGATTGACGACGAGCCGTCGATGTATCGCTTTCATCGGCGTCTGGCGTCGTTCAGCCGGGTGATCCGGTTCGACCACCGCGGGGTCGGCTTGTCGTCGCGCGTTTCCTCGCTGGACGGGCTGGGGCCCGGGTTCTGGGCCGAGGACGCCATCGCCGTCATGGACGCGGTCGGCTGTAAACGGGCCACGATCTTCGCGTCCGGCTTCACCGCGACGACGGCATTCGTTCTCGCCGCCAACCACCCCGACCGGGTGAGCAGCCTGGTGATCATCAATGGCTCCGCACGCGCGCTGTGGGCGCCCGACTACGAACTCGGAGCCGAGTTCAACACGGCCGAGCCATTCCTCACCATCGGGATGGAGCCGGATGCGGTCGAGCGAGGCTTTGACATCCTGCGAGTTCTGGCTCCCAGCGTCGCCCAGGACAACGCCTTCCGCTCCTGGTGGGATCTCGCCGGCAACCGGGCGGCGTCGCCCAGCATGGCTCGCGCCATGTTCAACGCCGTCCGGGACGCCGATGCGCGCGACTCGCTGACCCGCATCTTGGCACCGACGCTGATCGTTCATCGCGAAGATTCGACCTTCGTCCCGCCCGAGCACGGTCGATACCTCGCCGAGCACATCGCCGGAGCACGCTTGGTCGAGTTGCCGGGGGCGGATGCCCTGTACTGGGTCGGCGATACCGCGGCGTTGCTCGACGAGGTCGAGGAGTTCATCACCGGCGTGCGTGGCTTCGTCACCGAGCGCGTGCTCACCACGATCGTGTTCACCGACATCGTCGGCTCTACCCAGCGTGCCGCCGCGCTCGGCGACGGGCGGTGGCGTGACCTGCTGGACAACCACGACGCCATCGTGCGCCACGAAATCCAGCGATTCGGCGGTCGCGAAGTCAACACCGCCGGTGACGGATTCGTCGCGACGTTCACCGGCCCGAGTGCCGCGATCGGGTGCGCCGACGAGATCGTCGACGCGGTCCGGGTGCTGGGTATCGAGGTCCGGGTCGGTATTCATGCGGGCGAGGTCGAGGTGCGCGGCGCTGATGTCGCCGGCATGGCGGTGCACATCGGTGCGCGGGTGGCGGCACTGGCCGAAGCCAGCGAGGTGCTGGTGTCCTCGACGGTCCGCGATATCGTCACCGGCTCGCGGCACAGGTTCACCGAACGCGGGGAACGCGAACTCAAGGGTGTGCCCGGCCGGTGGCGGCTGTGTGCACTAATCCGTGAGCAGGTGGGCAGCCGACCATAGCCAGCGGCTAGCCTCCGGTCAGCGCTTGTACGCTGACGGGTGTCAACTACGCCGACCTGAGGAGGTCCGTGACAGCTCCGCTTGTGCAAGACTCCGGCCTTAGCTCGGCACGGCGTATCCAGTTGGACGTTTCGGGTATGTCATGCGCGGGCTGCGCGAGCCGCGTCGAGACGAAGCTCAACAAGGTCCCCGGCGTACGCGCATCGGTCAATTTCGCAACCCGCGTCGCGACCATCGAGGCCGTTGAAGTTCCGGTCGATGAACTGTGCGCGGTGGTTGAGCAGGCCGGATACCACGCGGCTCCGCACCGGGAGGCAGCCGCCGCAGACCAACAGGGAACGGATCCGGACGCCGCCCACGCCCGCAGCCTCCTGCGGCGGCTCCTTGTCGCGGCGGTTTTGTTCGTGCCGCTGGCCGACCTGTCGACCTTGTTCGCGATCGTACCCAGTGCCAGGGTCCCGGGCTGGGGATACGCGTTGACTGCGCTGGCGGCCCCGATCGTGACATGGGCCGCCTGGCCGTTCCACTCGGTCGCTCTGCGAAACGCGCGCCGCCGGACGGCGTCGATGGAGACGCTGATCTCGGTCGGCATCGTCGCCGCCACCGCCTGGTCGCTAACGACCGTCTTCATCGACAAGCAACCGCGGGAAGCCGGGGGAATTTGGCAGGCGATTCTCAACAGCGACTCGATCTACCTTGAGGTCGCGGCCGGCGTAACGGTCTTCGTCCTCGCTGGTCGGTATTTCGAAGCGCGGGCCAAATCGAAGGCCGGCGGCGCGCTGCGCGCGCTGGCTGCACTGGGTGCCAAACACGTGGCGGTCCTGTTGCCCGACGGTGAAGAGCTGGTGATACCGGCGAGCGAACTCAAAAAGCAGCAGCGCTTCGTGACGCGACCCGGCGAAACCATCGCTGCCGACGGAGTCGTTGTCGACGGCAGCGCGGCGATCGACATGAGCGCTATGACCGGTGAGGCCAAACCGGTACGTGCGTATCGGGAGAACGCCGTCGTGGGGGGCACGGTCGTGATGGACGGCCGCCTGGTCATCGAAGCCACCGCCGTGGGTGCCGATACCCAGTTCGCCGCGATGGTCCGCCTCGTCGAGGATGCCCAGGCGCAGAAGGCGCGCGCCCAGCGCCTCGCCGATCGCATCGCGGCGGTGTTCGTGCCGGTGGTTTTCGTCATCGCTGGACTCGCCGGAGCGGCCTGGCTACTCAGTGGCGCGGGCGCGGATCGCGCATTCTCGGTCACGCTCGGGGTGCTGGTGATCGCGTGCCCGTGTGCGCTCGGGCTCGCCACTCCCACCGCCATGATGGTCGCTTCCGGACGGGGAGCGCAGCTGGGGATCTTTATCAAGGGTTACCGGGCGCTGGAAACCATCCGCAGCATCGACACCGTGGTGTTCGACAAGACCGGCACGTTAACGGTCGGGCAGCTGAGGGTGAGCTCCGCGACGACGGCAGGTTCGGGAACCGGCGGGCGGGATATCGCGGACGTTCTCGCCTTCGCCGCCGCTGTCGAAGCGGCATCTGAACACGCGGTGGCGACGGCAATCCTTGCCGCTTCCCCGGATCCCGGTCCGGTCAACGAGTTTGCCGCCATCGCGGGGTGCGGCGTTACCGGGGTAGTCGGCAACCATTACGTCGAAGTCGGCAAGCCATCCTGGATTACCCGGAACACGCCCCGCGACGCCGCCCTGGAATCCGCGCGCCGGGACGGCGAATCCCGGGGCGAGACGGTGGTGTTTGTGTCGGTCGACGGTGTCGCCTGCGCCGCCCTGACAATCGCCGACACCGTCAAGGATTCGGCGGCCGGCGCCGTCGCTGCTCTGCGCAGCCGCGGGCTGCGGACAATTCTGCTCACCGGCGACAACCAGGCCGCCGCAGACGCGGTGGCGGCACAAGTCGGCATCGACTCCACTATCGCCGATGTGCTGCCCGAAGGCAAGGTCACCGTGATCCAACGGCTCCGCGAGCAAGGACACAACGTCGCGATGGTCGGTGACGGCATCAACGACGGTCCCGCGTTGGTATGTGCCGACCTAGGATTGGCGATCGGTCGGGGCACCGACGTCGCGCTCGGAGCGGCCGACATCATCTTGGTGCGAGACGATCTGAACATTGTCCCGCAGGCGCTGGATCTGGCCCGAGCAACCATGCGGACGATCCGGATGAACATGGTCTGGGCGTTCGGCTACAACGTCGCAGCGATCCCGATAGCCACCGCCGGCCTGCTCAACCCTCTGATTGCCGGTGCCGCCATGGCCTTCTCGTCGTTCTTTGTCGTGTCAAACAGCTTGCGGCTACGCAACTTTGGCTCTCGATAGCATGTGACGCATGGCCGAACACGCCAACCGCTCCCCAATCACCCACTAACTCAGCGCCGCATCCGCGACAACTCGCGAAGCATCGCGTTGTAGGCTTCCAGCTCGTCGTCGGCGTAGTCGCTATCCGCATGCCGGTCCTCGCGGGAGGCCACTCGGCGGTCTTGGCGCGCCCACTGGGTAACCAGCGCCACGATGACGATGATGACCGGCAATTCCGTTAGGCTCCAAGCAATTCCACCGCCGAGATGCTGGTCAGCGACGATGCTCGTCAGCCAAGGCAGATTGACGGAACGATAGAACGTATCGCCCACCGCCGATGACATTGTCATCAGTGCGATCCCGAAGAAGGCGTGGAACGGCATCACCGCGAACAGCAGCCCGATCCGACCCGGGTAGGGAAGTCGGCGCGGCCCGGGATCGATGCCGATGATTGCCCAGTAGAATAGATACCCGACCACCAGGAAATGGATTGCCATGAACTCGTGGCCCCAGTGGTAACGGACGAAGGTATCGAACAGCGGTGTGAAATAGACGATATAGGGCGAGGCCACAAAGAGGACGAACGCGGTGATCGGGTGCGACAGGAAAGTCGTTACCCGGGAGTGCAATAGCCACGTCAGCCATTCGCGTGGGCCGGGCGGCTGTCCGTCACCGGCGGCCGGCAGCACGCGCAGCGCCAGTGTGACCGGGCCACCGAGAACCAAGAGGACCGGGATGAACATGTTCAGTGTCATGTGTTCAGCCATGTGCACGCTGAACATCGCCGAACCATAGGCCCGAACACCTGAGCTGCTGGTGAATACCAGTGCGGCGCAACCGGTCAGCCAGGCAACCAGTCTGCCCACCGGCCAAGAGTTGCCGCGCCGCCGCAGCCGGACGAAGCCCACCACGTATCCGATAGCGAGACCCACGCCGGCGGCTCCGATCAGGGTGTCGAAACGCCACACGGTGAGCACGCCGACAATGGTCGGTGGTTGCGCCAGTTCATAGCCGAGGAAGACGTCCCATGCCGTGAACGGGTGGGTGAGGAAGCGCGGCGCGGTCATAACGGCCATTGCGGCTATCGCGGCCATGGCAGCCATCATGGCCAGTGCGGCACCCGAGCCACCGCTTCCGGAAGGTGGCGGCCTGACAATCAACCGCCGGCAGTCGGACAACCACACCAGCATCAGGAGAAGTCCTGCGGCCAAGCCGAGCCGGGCGAAGTCCGAATCGATCGAGAAGCCCGGGACGAAAAGATAGAGCAGCATCGCCCCGTACGCCAGCGCGAGCGCGCCACAGATCACCTGCGTCGCCAGGATGGCGCGGCTCGGTATCGTTCCCGTCAACGCCGCAGCGGTCTTGAGCCCGGTCCAGGTTGCGAACGCGACCGCGAAGACGATCGCAGCGCTCGTGGCGTAGTCATGGTCGGGCCCCTGTCCGGGATTGCCGGTCACCGCGGTCGCGACGACGGCGAGCGCGGTAGGGACCAACAACACCAAGTGCCCAAGCCAACGAGTGTTGAGGCGCAACGCCACCGCAACCACCAGGGCGCAGACCGCCGCAACAATCCACCCACGTGACATCTCGGAAGCGGCAACAGAGTCGGGCAGTGCGCCACTACCCAGCAGCCTGGCGGGCGCAACTCCGGTGTCGTGGGCGGCCTGAATCACCACCATCGTTGCTGCGAGCCCCAGCCAGACAGGCGAAACACGTTCTGCCATCAGGTGAATCCGGAACGCCGCGGCATCGATCAAGCCATCTGGTTCGGGCCTCGACATCACGACCACGTAGACCAGCGCGCCTAGACACAGCGCACCCGCCAGCGACGCGGCAAAGTACCCAACCGGCTCAGCGACGCTGAGGAAGGCACCGGGATAGGGATTGCCGGCCGCGGCGTAGCGGCGCGTTCCCGACACCAGCCCGAAGGCCGCGACCGCCGCACAGACACCCAGCAGTCCAACTAGCATCTGTACTATCACCATGGAGTTCGACCGGGGAGCTGGCACGGCCGACGGCGTGCACCTGGCGGCCCCGTGAGTCTCCACTCCCTGAGCTTACGGCGCGTCGTAGCCGATGCCCATTGGCCGGGAACCTCCGGTTCCCCGGCACCCACCGAGTAGCCGATGAATCGCATATTCTTCTCAGACCGTGGACGCCGAACCCGAAAGTGACTGGATGACTTCCCCCGACCTGGGCCGCCGAGCTTCGCATGATCGCTGACCTAATGCTTCGCTGGGTGGTGACCGGACTGTTCGCGCTAAGTGGCACCGGATACGCCGTCAGAATCCTCACTCGACGACAACCGTGGACCGCGGTCGTCAGCCATAGTGTGCATCTGGTGATGGCGATTGCCATGGTGGTCATGGCCTGGCCTTGGGGCGCACGGTTGCCGACGACCGGGCCCGCCTTGTTCTTCCTGCTGGCGACCGTGTGGTTCGTGACGATGACCGTGCTCGCAGCCCGAACGATCGCCCAACGGGCGGTGTGGATCTACCACGCCTCGATGGTGGCGGCGATGGCGTGGATGTACGCCGTCATGGACGGCCATCTGCTGCCCGGCCAGTCGGGCGCGCATCACCGGGCATCCGCGGACATGTCGATGCCCGGCATGGACATGGCGACAACGCACCCGCCAGGGTGCGGCGGCTCGCCGGGATGGATCAGCTCGGTGAACTGGTTTTGGCTCCTGGGCTTCGCGGTCGCGGCCCTCTATTGGGTCTATCGGTCCGTGATCGAGCGACCGCGCGGTGGGGCCGGTTTCTTGCGCAGTTCACTGACGCGCTTCGGTCAGGCGATGATGGCCGCGGGTATGGCTATCATGTTCGCCGCCATGCTGTTTCGTGTCTAGTGGCCTGGCTTCGTATCGCTGGCCTTACAACACTTCTTGATAGGTGCCACCCTCAATCGCGGGCGCAGCTTGCCGTGGAATCGTCAAACTCTCCCGAAGCTCTGCCACCGGCACCTCCGCGTAGCGTCGCCAGTCCCAACTCCCAAATGTGATGTCGGCGTTGCATTCGAGGCCGCGCCGAAAAGCATCCATATAGCCGGCGGGATCCAATAGCCCGGTCGTCGGTTGTGCGCGGAAGTCGATCTTAATGCCGGCCTGAAACTGCAGCAGTACCAGCAACAGCAGCGCAAATGGATTCCGCGCCTTATATCCGGCCGCGAACGCTCCCACCAGAATCTCACCGGTGGGCGCCGTCGAATACGCGGCCAGCACATGGGCAACGTCGTGTGGAACAATAAACTCACCCGTTGTGCGCCTTTCGCCGGGAAACCTCAAGTTGTTACGAACATAGTGAGCCCAGAGTTCGCGTCCGAGTAACCCCGGGTCGAGGAGGCCGAGCCTCTGATAGGAAGCAGCCAGTTCGGGGTCGGTCGATAACCCGAGCAAGCCGGACATATTGTCCCAGAAGCCTTTCAGAACCTGAATACGCGACGTGCCGTGGCTGCTCATGAGCTTTGCCCTAATCCGCATCGCCCCGATGAATTCGCGCCCGCGAGCAATGTCGAGCAGGTCATCCAGGAACCTCTCATAGCAACCGAGCGCCCTAGCGATATTCCGGCTCGCCTCGACTCGCGGCAACTGAACCTTCCCGTGCGCGAAGATCGCGGCCGTCATCAGGAATAACGCGCAGCGTTTGGCAACGTCGGACTCGAGCCTGACCGATCGTTCGTCGGCCGGTCGCTCGGCGAGCTCCCGCCAGTCGATGTCGCCATCGGCGAGGTACACACTTGCAGCTTCCAGGAGACTCTGATCTGCTTCTGCGAGACCGTCGGACTTGGCAATGCTCGCCATTGCAGCAATACCTATTTCCAGGTCACGTTTCGTTGGCAACCGCCTAGGATTTTCGGCGGCCATGTCCGACGGATCTTCCCGAGAAGTCATCGTGCAATGATATCCATGCGGAAGCGCCTTGACATTTGTTGCCCGGCCTCTCAGGAAGCCGCTAGTACCGGCAGCAAGCGCAGCAGGATGCGGGCCGAACTGGCCGCCACCTCATTGACAAACCGATTGAAGTCCAATCCCGAGTCGGCCCCGGCGAGATCGGAGAGCGCACGAATGACCAGCCACGGTATCTCGAAGGACTCGCAGATTTGGGCGAGCGCACCGCCCTCCATTTCGACCGCTAAGCCGCCGAGTTCGTGGCGCAGCCGGTTGCGGGCGCGCTCGCAGTGGACATATTGGTCACCGGTCAGGATGGTGCCGTAGTTGATCCGTGGTGGCCGGCCACCGCCTCCCGCGGCGGCGGACAGAGGCGCCAACGCCAACCCCTCGAGACGGTGCTTGACCCGATCGATGACCGCGGGATCAACCGGGTATCCAAAGCGCTCGGTCGGCTCGATGAAGGGGATGTGTCCAGGCTGATACGGGTGCAACCCCTCGTCGGTGAGCAGACCGAAATCGTGCTGAACGACCCGGTCGGCGATCACGATGTCACCGATGCACAGTTCGGGGTCCAGCCCTCCCGCCACTCCAGTGAAAACGATAGTGCGACACCGGAATCGGTCGGCGAGCAGTGTTGCGGTCAGGCTGGTGTTGACCTTACCCATGCCGGCCGCTGCCAACACGACCCGGTGCGCTTCGAGCTGGCCGCTTTCGAAGACGAGCTGCGCGACCCGTTGGCGCTTCGCGCCGTGCAGGACACCGCGTAGATACGCCAACTCTTGCGGGATCGCACAGATGACGCCGACCGTCACCGCCATCCATCCGGTCGCAAACTCGATCTCCAATCGCCGGTCACCGCCGGTTAGCGGCTCCCCCGTACGCGGGCGATTGTATCGAGAGTTGGAGCCCTCGGCGCCGGCCCGACGTCAGCAGCGCTCGACACCTCTGCGCATAAGGCGCAGGTCAGAGTCCTGCGGGCGCTGTCTGCTGCGCAGCATCGCGCGCAGCGCGTCGCAGGCACGCGCCTTGATTGGCGCGACTACCTCGCGGCTGGTAGAGCTCTGGCTGATCCAGGTCGGCAGTGTTGTCACGGCGTTGGTCCTTCGTCAGTCCGGTGACATTGCGCCACCTGATCCAAGTTCACCCATGCGGCCTTACCAGCGCGCCGCGTTGGGGTAAACAGTTCGAAACACGGGCGTGATGTCCGACACAGCCCGGGGCCCTTTGTCAGGTCAGCATGCGGCTCGTTCGAGGTCGAGCAGCTGCTCACCGCGCCGCTCAACATCATAGGCCTTGCGCCCACCGCGCACCCCAAACAGCCGCTTGGAAATCAGCAAGTAGACGACGGCGGCAGCATTGATGCCGAAGGTCACCACCCGGGTCATCGTGATGCCCTTGGTCAGATCGTGGATCTCCAGGGGCAGGAAGATCGAGGTGGCCACCACCGCGAAGTACTCGCCCCAGCGCTTCAGCAACCACAAACCGATCGCCTCGACGGTCTGCAGCACCGCGTAAGCACTCAACATGAGGGTGATCAGGGTCAACGTGGACGGTTTGGCGGCCAGCGCCTTCTCCAACGCGTGTATCACCGTCATCTGATCGACCTTGAATCCGGCGGCACGGAAGATCGGCAGGTCCCGATCCAGGGTCGCTTGGATGGCTCCCCGCGCACCGCGAAACTGCCACACCGCCCACGCGGCCAGCGCCAACACCAACGCCCGGAATAGCCGTTCGACCGCAAGCGCACGAATGATGATGGCCTGGCGTAACGCCTTGCCGCGCATAATCATCGGCGCAGCTTCGGGATCACCGCGCCCATGCGGCTCGCCGAGCGCAAAGTCGCCGCAGCGCAAGCAGCGCCACACTTCGCCCAGCCCGGTGCTGGCGCTGAGCCGCGCAGCAAGTGCCTCGTCGTTCGGCGCATAGGTGACATGCCCCCCGAGACCGCAGGTGATCAACTCCCACCGGTTGATGATGCGATTTTGACTCTTGGCCACTTGCGCTCCTTCGGTGTCGGTCTGAGGCCGGGATGCGCCGATCATTCAATGCGGGCAACGAACCGCGCAAGATAACGCGCACACGGCGATTGGGTCCTCCCCGATTAGACGGGCGCGCGCCACGTAACGAGTACCCGGCCGTAGAGCAGCCGCCGGACACGTGCGTCGGGAAGCAGGGCACGGACGAGTCCGCGTAGCTCATGCAAAGTCTGCGGGGGCGGCCACTTGATCGGAGCGGAGTGTTCCCACTTGCCCTTGACGCGATTGGCCATCCCGCACGCCACCCAGCTTGTCAAGTGCCATAATCCGTTTCGCAGCGAGGGCTTCACGAAGGTGATCACGGCCAGCGTCCCGCCGGGAGTCATCAGACTGGCGAGCCGGCTCAGTGCCGCACGAGTGTCCTCGATGTGATGCAGGGTGGCATTGGAGACGACGGCGTCGAAGCCCGCGTTGGGCAGCTCGGCCGTCATGATGTCGCCGTGTAGCCAGCGGACCGGTGCCTGGGCAAACCGGGCCTGTGCTCGTTGCAGAACGGGCGCATCAACATCGACCGCCGTGACGTCCGGTATGCGTTGAGCCAGCCGGGCCGCCAGGAACCCGTCGCCGCACCCGACGTCGAGAACGCGCCGGGCGCTGGGCGGCACCTCGGAATCCAGCAGTGCGTCGTAGTGGATGTTGACGTTCCACGGTTGGTCCACGGGTGCGGTCACGAGCTACATAGTGCTTGGTCGCTGTGCAGCCGGCAAAAGCCCAACCGGGCCCCTCCGACGACGGCGCTGGTAGCCGGTGGCCCCGGCCCCTATTCTGGCCCGATCGTTGCCGTGGCAGGCTCGCGGAGGAAGAGGATTGACGGTGAACCACGATGTGCTGACCGTGATCGGCGTGGGCGGTATGGGCCACGCCATTGCTCGGCGGTTGGGCTGCGGCAAGACGGTGCTGTTGGCCGACAACAACGAAGAGGCGCTGATCGGTGTGGCCGAATCGCTATCCGCGGCCGGCCATCACATCGAAAGCTCAAGCGTCGACGTCTCGTCAGCGGATTCGGTTCGTGCTCTCGCCGCACTGGCCGCCTCCCTTGGCAACGTCACGCAGCTCGCGCACACGGCCGGACTCTCACCGTCGCAGGCGTCGGCCAAAGCGATTCTGGCCGTGGATCTGCTTGGCGTCGCGCTGGTGTTGCAGGAGTTCGGTGAAGTGATCGCGCCGGGCGGCGCGGGCGTCGTGATCGCCAGCATGGCAAGCCACCTGTTGCCACCGCTGAGTTCCGAGCACCAATATGCGTTGGCCCATGACCCGCCGGGCGAGTTGCTTCAGCTGGACTTCATCCGCCGAGTGAGTGAGCCCGCCTTCGCCTACCCAATAGCTAAGCAAGCCAACCTCGTTCGAGTTCGCGCCGCCAGCGCGCACTGGGGCCGTCGGCGGGCCCGCGTCAATTCGATCAGTCCCGGCATCATCTTTACGCCGATGGGACAACGGGAACTTGGCTCGCCGGTCGGCGATGGCATGCGATCGATGATCGCCGCGTCGGCGACGGGTCGAATCGGAACACCGGACGACATCGCCGCGGCAGCCGCTTTCCTGCTCGGACCCGACGCCACCTTCATCACCGGCACCGACCTGCTGGTCGACGGGGGTGCGGTCGCCGCTTTAGCGGCGGGCGGCAAGGGGACTGCCTCACCACGCCACCCGGCAAGGGGGTGATTCATCAAATGTCGCCGGCGCAAAATTTCCACACGCCATTGACGAATTTCTCACGTGTCATTGGTGAAACTTGGGGCTGCCGGTGATGAGTTCCGCGACATGCCTGGTCCCAGGAGGCACACGGAAGTGGTCCGCAGCCAGCCGTTTTGCACCTGCCCGCTGAGCCTTGCCTGCCATCGGCGAAATTTTTGCGCGACCGTTGGTGAATTTCTTTTCATGCCGTTGGTGAATTTCATCATTGGCATAGCTCATGGGATCTACAGCCAAACTAGTAGAGCGATTGCGCTAGTTGATGCTAATTCTTGGTAGCCGCAGGCCGCCAAACTGCAATGGCAATGGTTTACGGAGGTAATTGGCGCATGTACGCCACGGTTCGGCGCAACGTCCCGCCGGGGTTGTCCAGAGCAGTGTGCCGGGGCCTGCCTGCGCCGGTGGATGTGTGCCCGAGTAGCGTGCTGCGGGTGCGGGCGGGGTGGGCGCGAATCGCGAACGGCTACCCGGAGCGAGCACACATGACCGAGGGGATCGCAGCGGTGCACCCACGCCTGGACACCATCGAGTGACAGATGTCGGGTTTGCGGCTGACCACCAAGGTTCAGGTTAGCGGCTGGCGTTTCCTGTTACGCCGGCTCGAGCATGCCATCGTGCGCCGTGACACCCGGATGTTCGACGACCCGATGCAGTTCTACAGCCGGTCGGCCGCTCTTGGCATCGTCGTCGCGGTGCTGATTCTGGCGGGCGCCGCGCTGCTGGCCTACTTCAAACCACAGGGCAAGCTCGGCGCCACCAGCCTGCTCACCGACCGCGCGACCAACCAGCTTTATGTGATCCTGTCGGGACAGTTGCATCCGGTCTACAACCTGACTTCGGCGCGGCTGGCGCTGGGCAACCCGGCCACCCCGGCCACCGTGAGCTCCTCCGAATTGAGCAAGCTGCCCATGGGCCAGACCATCGGCATCCCCGGCGCCCCCTACGCCACCCCCGTTTCGGGGGGCAGCACCTCGATCTGGACCCTGTGCGACACCGTCGCCCGAGCCGACACCGCGTCCCCGGCGGTGCAGACAGCGGTCATCGCGATGCCGCTGGTGATCGATCCCGCGATCGATCCGCTGCAGGCCCACCAGGCGGTGCTGGTGTCCTACCAGGACCGGACGTGGGTCGTCACCCGCAAGGGACGCCACGCCATCGATCTGACCGACCGGGCCCTCACCTCGCCGATAGGGATACCCGTGACCGCCACGGCGACCCCGATCTCGGAGGGCATGTTCAACGCGCTACCCGACATGGGGTCCTGGCAGCTGCCGCCGATACCGGCCGCCGGCGCGCCCAACGATCTGGGGTTACCTGCCGATCTGGTGATCGGGTCGGTATTCCAGATCCACACCGACCAGGGGCCACAACGCTTTGTGGTGCTGCGCGACGGGATTGCGCGGGTGAACGCCGAAACCGCGGGAGCGCTGCGCGACAAGGAATCCTACGGATTGGTAGAGCCGCCGTCGGTGTCGCCGAATCTGATCGTCGACATGCCCCAAACGGTGTATGACTCACCGCTGCCCGACGAACCGCTCAACATTGTGTCCCGGCCGGAGGCTCCCACGCTGTGCTGGTCGTGGGAGCGCGGCGGCGGTGACCAATCGCCGCGGACCACAGTGCTGTCCGGCCGGCATCTACCGATACCGCCGGCGGCGATGAACATGGGAATTAAGCAGATCCATGGGACGGCAACCATTTTCCTGGACGGCGGGAAGCTCGTGGCGTTGCAGTCCCCGGATCCCCGCTACACCGAATCGATCTACTATGTCGATCCGCAGGGCGTGCGTTACGGGGTGCCCGACGCGGACGCGGCGACGACGCTGGGTCTGAGCTCGCCGCAAAACGCCCCCCGCGAGATCATCCGACTCCTGGTTGACGGCCCGGTGCTGTCCAAGGATGCCGCCCTGCTCGAGCACGACACGGTGCCGGTCGACCCAAGCCCCCGAAAAGTTCCCGCCGGAGACTCCGGAGCACACTGATGGAGGCGATTCAGGTCACGGTGCGGTCGGCACGACGTTAGGCGCGCCGGCTGAAGCTCAAGGTCTCGCCACGGACTCCGCCCAGCCAAAGGTCCTGACAGGCCGCGGCCATATCGGGGAGACCGTCGACGACGGCGCCGAAGACGTTGCCCGGCACCCACCCCTGGTCACCGTTGATCAGTAGGTTGTTCCGTCCATAGAACAGCGCGAGGT
Source organism: Mycobacterium decipiens (assembly GCF_963853665.1). Taxonomy (NCBI): domain Bacteria; kingdom Bacillati; phylum Actinomycetota; class Actinomycetes; order Mycobacteriales; family Mycobacteriaceae; genus Mycobacterium; species Mycobacterium decipiens. The sequence continues at coordinate 187,194 of NZ_OY970459.1, read as the reverse complement.
CGACGATCGCACCGGTCGTGCCCGTCCCGGCGCTCTTCTCGTACCCGTATGCCGGGTTGCCAAGGTCGTCGGAGTCGAACGAGAACCAGCACAGGTCGCCCGGGATCGGGGTCACCGTGGTGTTCTCCTTACCCGGGTCGCTCGCCGAAAACGCCGGCAACAGTGTGTAGATCTCATTGCGCGCATACTTGCCGTGGAACACCGCCGCCGACAGCGGTAACGCATCCCAGACCGCCGCACAGGTGCGGGGTGCCTCGCTGTCCAGCAATACGGCAACGCAGCTCACGTTGCGCTTGTCCAACGACACGGTGATGTATCTGCTCATCGCACCTCCTCGGCCAGCAGTGCCGGTTCACTCAAGTGCCATTCGGTAGCGACCTGATAAGCCTGGCCGACTCGAAGAACCAAGGCATCGGCGTGCCGGGGCCCGACGACCTGCAGCCCGACCGGCAGTCCAGCCGCGGTGAATCCACACGACACACTCAACGCAGGCTGCTGGGTCAGGTTGAACGGATAGGTGTACGGCGTCCAGCTCGTCCAGTCCGGCGAAGTCCAACCGTCCGGCACATCCTGCCCGGCGTCGAAAGCGGGCAACGGAAGGGTCGGGGTGAGAAGGACATCGTAGGTTTGGTGAAGCCTGCCCATCACCACACCGAGGTCCATCCGCACGGCGGTCGCGTCCAGGAAGTCGGCCGCGGAGTAGGTCGCCCCGGTCGCCGCGGTCCGCCGCAGCCCGGGATCCACCCGATCGTCCACGGCGTCTCCGTAGGCCCGCAGCAGTTGAGCCTCCGCGGAGAACCACAGCACGTGGAACGCTTCGACCGGATCCGCAAAACCCGGATCGACTTGGTCCACTTCGGCTCCGGCGCGGGCTAGCACATCAACCGCGGCCCGCACCACGTCGTCGACCTCCGGGTCGTTGCGGACGAAACCCAAGTTCGGCGAAAAGGCGATCCGCAGTCCCGCGACGCCGTCGTCGAGCCCGTCCAGGAACGACCTGGTCGGGGTTGGCATGGCGGACCAATCCCGGGCGTCGAAACCGCTGATCACGTCGAGCAGCGCCGCGCAGTCCCGCACCGACCGTGTCATCGGTCCAGCGTGAGACAACGTGCCAAACGGACTGGGCGGGAATATCGGGATTAGCCCGTAAGTGGGCTTCAATGCGACCGTGCCGGTGAAGCCCGCAGGGATCCGGACCGAGCCGCCACCGTCTGTGCCAACCGACCACGCCCCCATGCCGAGGGCAATCGCTGCCGCACTGCCACCACTCGATCCACCCGGTGTCTTGCCGGGATCCCAGGGGTTGCGGGTAACGCCGTGCCGGAACGAATCCGTCACGCCCTTCCAGGAGCACTCCGGAGTCGTGGTCTTGCCGATGATGACCGCACCCGCCTCCCGCAGCCTCGCGACGCTCGGCGCGTCCTGCTCCCACGGACCTGCTTCGTCGATCAGGGTGCTGCCGCGCAGGGTCGGCCAGCCACGCGTCCACAAGGCGTCCTTGACCGAGGTCGGCACGCCGTCACCGGGGCCTAGCGGCTCACCCGCGTGCCACCGGGTCTCCGACTCTTTCGCGGCAGCCAGTGCGCCCTCGGCGTCCACCACGACAAAGGCATTCACCTGACTGTCGTACCGGTCGATCGCCTCCAGCGCGGCTGTGGTGGCCTCGACCGGCGAGAGCGTCCTTTTCCGGTACGCCTCGACCAGATCGACCGCCGAAGGAATCATTGAGCCGAACCTCCCCAACTGGCTGTCACCGGCCTACCGGGAACGTAGCCGAGCTTCTTGTCCACCACATTCAGCAAAGCTTCGCCCGCCAGCCAACGCCGGACGTTCTCCGCATACTGTGCGGCCAGGGTGTCACGCCAGCCGACGACATCACCCGACATGTGCGCGGTGATCGTCACGTTGGGCGCGTCCCACAATGGATGCCCGCTAGGCAGCGGTTCCACCGTGCACACGTCCAGCGTCGCACCACTGATCCATCCGTCACGCAGCGCTGCGAGCAGAACGGGCTCGTCGACGAGCGCGCCCCGCGCGACATTGATCAGGTGCGCGTCGGGCTTCATCGCCCTCAGCACCGTCGCATCCACCAGACCGCGGGTCTCTTCGGTCAGCGGTGCGGCCAGGACGAGGTAGTCGCACCAGCCGGCCGCGGCCGAAAGGTCGCCACTGGCAACCACTTCGCCGAAGTCAGCATCGCCAGCACGCGCCGTCCGACCCACGCCCCGTACCCGCATCCCGACGGCGCGCAACAGCCGCGCGATCTCCCGGCCTATCCGGCCTGTGCCGACCACGAGAGCCGTCGCGCCAGTCACCCGCCGCGTCTCGCGGTGCTCCCATTGGTGTCGCCGCTGCAGGTCGAAACTGCGACGGCTGTCCTTGGCGTGCGCGATCACCGCGCCGAGCACATACTCCGCGATCGGCCGGTCGAACACCCCCGCAGCGTTGGTCACCACCACATCGGAGGCTCGCAGCTCGTCGAAGAGCAACGTGTCCACCCCGGCCGCGGCGACGTGGATCCAATCGACGGCACCGGCGTCGGCCCAAACGTCCCGAACCGCCGTGGAGAAGTAGTCCCAAAGCAGCAATCCGCGGGCTCCCCGGACAGCGACGGCCAATCCGTCGGCGGTGCAGTACCGGAAGTCCACCTCCAGTCCGCCCAGCCCCCGCGGCCGCTCGGTCGCCCGTTCACAGAGCACCGCAACAATCGGTCGCCCACTATCGATCGCGGCCCCGGCAGCCGGCTGAGGTTCGCGACGCATCGCCACGCGATCGAGGCTAGGAACGCAACTGTCCGATTGTCAACAATCGCTTGTGTAGCGCGTCTCAGGCCGCCAGACTGTGCCAATGAGCCAGTCCTCCCGGCTAGCACAGGCCGGAATCGGTGTGGTGGTACCGCACGACTTCGCCCTCGACCGGGAACTGTGGCGTTGGGCGCCGGACGACATCAGCCTGCACCTGACCCGAACGCCCTACGTCCCGTTGGTCGCCATGGATATGGCTATCCGCATCTCCGACCCGGCAACGATCGCTCGCGGCGCAACCGAGTTACTTGCCGTCTCTCCGCTGGTGACCGCCTACGCATGCGCTTCGGGCAGCTTCGTCGGCGGCCTTGCCGGCGAAGCCGCACTGGTGGCCGCGATGACGGCGGCAGGCGCCGCGGCCGCGATCACTACCAGCGGCGCCTTGCTCAACGCCCTGGCGCACCTCGGCGTAAAGACGATCGCCACCGCCACGCCCTATGTCACCGATCTCACCGCCCGCCTGACCGCATACCTCGCCGAGGCAGGCATCAACGTGATCGCCGCCGCCGAGCTGGGGCTGACCTCCATGATCTGGGCCGTGCCGTACGACGTCACGGTCCAACTCGTCCGCGACGCCGACCGCCCCGACGCCGAGGCCGTTTTTGTCAGTTGCACCAACCTGGCGACGTACGACGTGATCACCACGCTCGAGACCGAACTCGGCAAGCCCGTGCTGACCGCCAACCAGGTAACGATGTGGTCGGCCCTGACCACCGTCGGGCGCAAGGCCGTCGGGCCCGGCCAGCGGCTGCTGGCGCGTTGACTGCCCGCACCTGACCGTTGCATGAACTCACTATCTGGAGGTGACACGTGAGGTCCTTAGCCCTCCCATACGCCGCGCGCGCCGCCGGGCTGGTCGGGTCGGTAATCGACTCGAGCACATCGTTGCTGCACAAGCAGAGCCATGATGTCGTGCGGTTCGCCATGGGCAGCCCCGCGGCAGAGGCAGTGCCCGCGGCGATCCTTGCTGAAATCGCGGCGGCCGAGCTGCGCGAACCGCACGCCTACGACTACGCCGCCACCGAAGGCGATCCGCCATTGCAGGAAGCACTGCTGCAGGCGCTGCGCGGCACAAGCGACGAGACCACCGCGGACCGCTTGACGATCACCTCCGGCGGCATGCAGGGCCTGGACCTGTTCTGCAAGATCTTCGTGGACCCGGGCGATCTCGTCGTTGTCGAATCCCCGACATACACCAACGGCAGCGCGACCGCGCTCTCCTACGGCGCTGCCCTGCTGGAAGTCCCGGTCGACGACGATGGCATGGACATTGACGCGCTACAGACGTTGGTAGCCGACGCGGGCCGCACACCCAAGGCGATCTACACCATCCCAACCTTCCAGAACCCGACCGGAGTAACGCTTTCACTACAGCGCCGGCATCGGCTCCTCGACCTCGCGCGATCCTGGGGATCGATGGTGATCGACGACGACCCGTACGGGCTGTTGCGATTCGGTGGTGAACCGCTACCGACGCTGCGCGAGCTGGGCGCGGGCGAACCCGTGGTCTTCTCGGTGCGAACCTTCTCGAAGATCGTCGCCCCGGGCCTGCGCGTCGGATGGGTGGACGCCGTGCCCGAGTTGCAGCCGCTGCTGATCAATGCCAAGCAGGCGATGGACACGTGCACCAATCTGCCCGCGCAGCGGCTGCTGGCGGGCTTTCTCAGTGGCGGACATCTGCAGGATCACCTGGTGGCTCAGCGCGCCGAATACCGTCGGCGCAAGGAGGCCATGCACGCGGCGTTGCGCGAGCACTTCGGCGGCATCGCGCGCTGGACCGACCCCGACGGCGGGTTGTTCTTATGGGTGACCCTGCGCAACGGTCCCGCGAAGGTCCCCGACACCACCAAACTCTTCGAGGCAGCGCTCGCCGAGGGTGTCGCGTTCATCCCCGGTCCGGCTTTCTCGCCGACGGGCCGGTTCGCCAGTGCGCTGCGCCTCTGCTTTGCCTCCACCCCGCCGGATCGGATCCGCGAAGGAGTGGCCCGGCTGCGACGGGCAGTAGACCGGCTCACCGAGTGCTGACCGGGGAAGTCAGCGCCCCGGCCGCAGCCCGCCGGCCAGCAGCTGGGCGAGGTGCACGGGTTGCCGAGACGTGCCGTGAGTGATCTGGGCGCGGCAACTGAAGCCGTCGGCGACGATCGCCGTGGTGGGCACGGCTTCGCGGACGGCGGGTAGCAGGACACGCTCTCCCGCCGCATTCGACACCTCGTAGTGGCCGCGTTCGAAGCCGAAATTGCCTGCGAGTCCGCAACATCCGGAGTCGAGCACGGTCGCCTTGACGCTTGCAGCGGCCAGCAGCGAGCGGTCGGCGTCAAACCCGAGCACCGCGTGCTGGTGACAGTGGGTCTGCACCAGCGCCTCTCCACCCAGCTGCGGTGGTCGCCAGCCCGACCGGTTCAGAAACTCGGCGAAGGTGTGCGTCGCGTCCGCCGTCGCGCGGGCCAGCGGATTGTGGGCCAGCAGCGCCGGAGCGTCGTGCCGCAGGGCGGCGGCACAGCTCGGCTCCAACACGATGATCGGCGTTTCGGCGGTCAGGGAAGGCGCCAGGTCCGCCAGCGACCGCGCGATAACCTTCTTGGCCCTCGTCAGCTGGCCGGTGGAAATCCAGGTCAACCCGCAGCACACCGGCTTTTCCGGCAGCACGACCCGGTATCCGGCGGCCTCTAGCACTTCGACCGCCGCCGCTCCGATGTCGGGTGCCAGGTGATTGGTGAACGTGTCGGGCCAGAGTAAAACCTCGCCGTTCGCGCCGTCCGCCGCGGGGCTGCGACCGGCGAACCAGGAGGTGAAGGTCTGCGCGGCGAAGGCGGGGATCTCCCGCTCCGGGGCGATCCCGCCCAAGCGCTTGGCCAGCGGCAGCCGCGCCAGCCGGTTGACCAGCCGGGGTGTCCGAGAGGCAAACCGCGACGACAACGGCAGCCAACCCATCGACCAATGCGACAGGGGGCGGGCCCAGGGCCGACGGGCGTAGTGGTGCTGGGTGAACTCGGCTTTGTAGGTCGCCATGTCCACATTGACCGGGCAGTCCGACAGACACCCCTTGCAGGACAGGCACAGGTCGAGGGCGTCCCGCACTTCGGCCGACCGCCAGCCATCCGTGATGACATCGCCCTGCAGCATTTCCCAGAGCAGGTGGGCGCGCCCGCGAGTCGAATGCAGCTCCTCCCGGGTGACCTGATAGCTCGGGCACATCACGCCGCCCGAGTGCTGTCTGCACTTGCCGATCCCGACACATCGTCGCTGCGCCTGCGCGAAGTTGTGGTTGTCGTCGGCATAGGCGAACAAGGTCAGTGGGCTGCGGTCCTTGGCCGGGCCGTCATGCCGGATCCCCGCGTCAAACGCCGGCGGGTCGACGATGATCCCGGGATTCATCACCCGGGCCGGATCCCAGATGTCCTTCATCTCGCTGAGCAGCCGTAGCCCGTCGGCACCGTACATCCGGCCGAGCAGTTCCGAGCGCGCCCGTCCATCGCCGTGCTCGCCGGAAACGGATCCGCCAAGAGCGACCACCAGAGCGGTCGCCTGCTCGATGAACTCGCGGTAGGTCGCGATACCGGCCCTGCTGAACAGGTCGAAATCGATCCGCATGTGCATACAGCCCTCACCGAAGTGCCCGTAGGACGCCCCAGACAAGCCATGCCGGCATAGCAGCTCGTCGAGCCCGCGCAGATAATCGCTCAGGCGCTTCGGTGGCACCGCCGCGTCTTCCCATCCACCCCAGGCCTCGGTGCCGTCAGCCCGCCGGGTTGCCAGGCCCGCCGCGTCAGTCCGGCACCGCCACAACACTCGCTGTGCCGCGGCATCGGTGACGAGCGAGACGGTGCCGGGCGAGCCCGACCCGCGCAGCTCCTCGAACATCTCCGTCGCGGCAACCACGGCCGATGCGTGGTCGGCACCGCCCATCTCCACCAACAACCACGCCCGCCCGCCCGGAAGCCCCGCCTCGATCGCTGCGGCGTGGACGTCGGCGGGAAGCCGCTCAATGAGTTCGCTGTTGATCGACTCCATCGTCAGAGGGTCGTGGCGCAACACCACCGGCACGCTCTCGGCGGACGCGACCCCGTCGCCGAAGCCAAGGACGCACAGCACCCTCGCCGCGGGCAGCGGGGTCAGTGCGACCGTCGCCTGCAATGTTGTCGCGAAACCACCCTCGCTGCCGCACAACAGCCCCGCTACGTCGTACCTGTTCTCCCGCAGCAGCCGGTGCAATGCATAGCCGGAGATCTGTCGGCTGAATTGCCCGAACCGCCGCCGGATCACCAGCTCGTGTCGGTCGACGAACCCCTGTAGCCGCCGGTGCAACTCGCCCTCCCGGCCGCGCCGCCCGGCCAACTCCTCGCGATTCCCGATGGAATCCACCGTGCATCGCGTGCCGTCGGCAAGCATCACGTCGAGCGACCGGACGTTGTCCGCGGTGGTGCCCCAGGCAACGGAGTGCGCACCGCACGCGTTGTTGGCAATCATTCCGCCGAGGGTCGCCCGGCTGGCCGATGACGGGTCGGGTCCGAACGTCAGCCCGAGCGGCGATGCCGCTGCCAGGAGGTCGGCGAGCACCACGCCCGGCTCGACGACAGCGCTGCCAGCTTCACCGTCGATGGCCAGGATCCGGTTGACGTGCCGCGAGGCGTCCACAACCACGCCGCCGATCGCGTTGCCTGCCATCGACGTCCCAGCGCCGCGCAGGGTCACCGGCGCACCCGCCGCGGCGGCCAGCAACACCGCTGTGGCGAGGTCTTCTTGATCGGCCGGAACGACAACGAGGTCCGGCACCACGCGGTAGTTTGACGCGTCGGTCGCATACAGGGCGCGACTGCCGGCGTCAGCGCCGACCGACCCGCGGAGCTCCGTCTCCAGCGCCCGGGCGAGCCGGCGGACATCGTAGGATGCGGACGCTATCATTGTCGACAATCTACCTATCGCGGCACTCTCGGGAGGCAGCATGGTGACGGTAGGCCTGCTCTACCCCGGTCACAGCGCGGAGGACGACTTTCCGGTTCTGGAGTCTCGGGTCGACGGCGCGGTCCGGCTCCCGGTCGTAATCACCTCCGTCGGCGAGGACGCACACCGCGTGGACGCCCTGCTCGACCTGGGCGGTGCCGAGCGGCTGGCCGTCGGCGCCGCCCGCCTCGCCACCGAGAAGCCCGATACCGTGATGTGGGCCTGCACTTCGGGCAGCTTCGTCTTCGGCCCGGAAGGGGCGCGGGACCAGGCCGAAGGCGTAGCCGCCGCGGCCGGTGTTCCGGCGTCGTCCACGTCGATCGCGTTCGTCGACGCAGCGCGCCACCTCGGCCTGCGTCACGTCGCCGTGGCGGCGTCCTACCCCGATGACGTGGCTCAGCACTTCGTCCGCTTTCTCCGGGCAGGTGGCGTGGAGGTGGTGGCGATGGGCAGTCACGGGATCAACACCGCGGCCGAGGTTGGCACCCTGAACCCGGAACAGGTGGTCTCGATGGTCACGGCCGCCGACCACCCCGACGCCGGGGCTGTGCTGGTCCCGGATACCGCCATGCATACGCTGGCGATCATCGACGAGCTGGAGATGGCCGTAGACAAGCCGGTCCTGACCGCCAACCAGGTGACCGTCTGGAAGGGCCTGCAACTTCTCGGGCCGGTCCCCGACTTGCCGGGGTTGGGCACGCTGTTTGGAGACCGGCGGTGACGAGCTTCATCGAGCCGCTCCTGCTGCAGTCGACGCCGAGCATCATCGCCGACAAACTGCGCCAGGCGATCGGCCATGGGGAGCTCAAACCGGGCGCGCAGCTCAATGAAGCCGAGTTGGCTCGACGACTTGGGGTGAGTCGCGGGCCGCTGCGCGAGGGCATGCAGCGGCTCGCCCAGGAAGGCCTGCTCGTCTCGATCCGCCATCGGGGGCTGTTCGTGATCGAGATAACGCCCGACGAGGTCCGCGACATGTATCTCGCGCGGGAGGCGATCGAACGCGCCGCCGCCCGCAAGATCTTCGAAGGTGACTACCATGCGGTCGGCGAAGCATTGCTCGAGATCGCCGAGCGGATGACCGCGCAGACCACGCCACCCGAAGTCGGCGAACTAGACATCGCCTTCCACGCACGCCTGGTCGAGCTGGCCGATAGCCCACGTTTGACTCGAATGCACCGCACCTTCATTACCGAGACACGGATGTGCATTCACGCGCTCGAGGAGTCCTACTCCGTCGCGGAGGTCCGCGGCGAGGAGCACCGCGCGCTGGCAACCGCAATCGGGTCCGGCGACCGCAAACTCACCGACGAGCTACTGGTCGCGCACATGGATGACGCGATCAGCCGATTGACCGCCGCTGCCACCACCGAGGACATCCCTTAGTCCATCGCGATCCCGACGTATTTGGTTTCGAGGAACTCATCGATGCCGGACGCGCCGCCCTCACGGCCGAGGCCGGACTGTTTGATTCCCCCGAAAGGTGCGGCGGGGTTGGAGACGACGCCCTGGTTGAGCCCGACCATACCGGTCTGTAGGGCCTCCGCGACGCGCAGTGCGCGGCGCAGGTCGTTGGTGAAAACGTAGGAAACGAGTCCATACTCCGTGGCGTTGGCCGCGGCGACCACCTCGGCTTCTGCGTCGAACGGGATGAGCGGAGCTACCGGGCCGAAGATCTCCCGGTCGGCCATCGCGGCGTCCTGGGGTACGCCGGTGAGCACCGTCGGCGGGTAGAAGTACCCGCTGCCTGGGGTCGCTGATCCCCCGGTCAGCACCGTCGCGCCGTGCCTAACCGCGTCGGCGACCAGGGACTGGACCTTCTGCAGTGCGGCCAGGTCGATCAGCGGTCCAACCTGAACCCGTTCATCCGTCCCGCGGCCGACCGGCATCGCTGCCATCCGCGCGGCCAGACGACGCCCGAACTCGTCGATGATCGAGGAGTGCACAAATATCCGGTTGGCCGCGGTGCAGGCCTCGCCCATGTTGCGCATCTTGGCGGCGATCGCGCCGTCGACGGCTTCGTCGAGGTCCGCGTCCTCGAACACGATAAACGGGGCATTGCCGCCGAGCTCGAGCGAAGTCCGGAGGATCTTCTCCGCACACTGCTCGAGCAGCATCCGGCCGATCCGGGTGGAGCCGGTGAAAGAGAGCTTGCGCGCCAGACCGGACCGGATCAGCGGCTCGATCACCGCGCCCGCGTTCATCGCCGTGACGCAGTTGACCGTGCCAGCCGGCACACCGACCTCGGTCAGGATGCCCATCAGCGCCAGCATTGACAGCGGCGTCTGATGGGCAGGTTTGATCACGCTGGTGCAGGCGGCCGCGATCGCGGGGGCAAGTTTGCGCGCGCCCATTGCCATCGGAAAGTTCCACGGCGTGATCAGCAGGCAGGGACCGACCGGCTGGCGAGCGATCAGCAGGCGCGCTCCGCCCGCCGGCGCGGTCAGGTAGCCGCCGTCAATCCGTACCGCCTCACCCGCGAAATGGCGGAAGAATTCCGCCGCATAAGCGATCTCACCGCGGGACTGCGCGAGCGGCTTGCCCATCTCAAGCGTCATCAGCAGGGCGAGGTCATCGATCCGCTCGTGCAGCAACTCGAAAGCCCCGTCGAGCATGTCGGCCCGCTCGCGCGGCGAGGTCGCGCCAAAGGCCGGCTGCGCCGCAACGGCGGCCTCCAACGCGGCCCGGCCATCCGCGGGGGTGGCGTTGGCCACCGCGCACAATCTCGTTCCGGTCGCCGGGTCGACGACGTCGAAGGTGCCGTTGTCCGCCGCATCGACCCACTTGCCCTCGATGAAGAGCCGCTTTTGCACGGCGTCTACCACTGCGGACTCCCGCTCGCTCATTCGTTGTCCCTTTCCTCGCCGCGCCCCGCGTTAGATAACCTGATTGTTGACAATCAATCTATCTACGAGCAAGGGGAGGTCGTGACCGGACTCTCGCAGATCCTGAAACAGGCGACCGGTGTGATCGCTGCACGTGGTGATGGCGTTCTGCTCTACGACGAAGACGACCGCAGATACCTCGACTTCACCGCGGGGATCGGCGTGACGAGCACCGGCCATTGCCACCCCCGGGTGGTCGAAGCGGCGCAGCGGCAGGTCGCGACGCTGATCCACGCGCAGTACACCACCGTGCTGCACCGTCCCCTCCTTACCTTGGTAGAGCGGCTCGGCAAGGTGCTTCCACCGGATCTGGACCGGGTGTTTTTCACGAACTCCGGCAGCGAGGCGATCGAGGCGGCCCTGCGGCTCAGCCGCCAGGCGACGGGCCGCCCGAACGTCGTCGTCTTCCATGGCGGTTTCCACGGCAGGACGGTGGGCGCTGCGTCGATGACCACCTCCAGCACCAAGTTCAGGTCGGGATTCAGTCCCCTGATGGGTGGCATCCACGTGTCGCCGTTCCCCGACCCCAGCCACTTCGGCTGGCCGGTCGAGCAGGCCACCGAATTCGCGCTCGCTCAGCTCGACTACGTTTTGCAGACCGTGAGTGCGCCGGCCGACACGGCCGCGTTCTTCGTCGAGCCGGTGTTGGGTGAAGGCGGGTACGTGCCGGCCAATGAGCGGTTCCTCGCCGGCCTGCGCGAGCGCGCCGATGCGCATGGCATCCTGCTGGTGCTCGACGAGGTACAGACCGGGTTCGGCCGGACCGGAAAATTCTGGGGTGGTGACCATTTCAACGCCCTGCCCGACATCTTGGTCACCGCGAAGGGGCTGGCATCTGGTTTCCCGCTGTCGGGGATGGCAGCATCGTCGGCCCTGATGGAACATGCCTGGCCAGGTTCGCAAGGCGGCACCTATGGCGCGAACGCGGTGGCCTGCGCCGCCGCCTTGGCCACCCTCGACGTGATTGAGGATGAACGATTGGTCGAGAATTCGGCCAACCGCGGCGCCCAGCTGAGGCAAGCGCTGCAGACCGTCTCGGGCAAGCACCAGCAGATCACCGACGTCCGCGGCCTCGGTCTGATGCTCGGGAGTGAGTTTCGTGACGCCGATGGCAAGCCCGACCCGACCACGGCTGCCGCCGCCCAGCGGGAGGCCGCCCGGCGCGGGTTGCTGCTGCTGACCTGCGGGGCGTGGAGTCAGGTGGTCCGCTTCATCCCGGCGCTTGTCGTGACCGCCGACGAGATTGACGAAGCGGCCGCTCTCTGGGCGGACGCCGTGGACGCCGTTGTGTCTTGACGACGGCCACCCGCTCGGGCGCCGGATGGATGCCGGTGATGAGCGACCGGATCGTCGTAGGCGACCGGCGGCGGAGCGCCCGCGGAACCTGGGATGGCCTTGCCGTTGATCGGGCACCGGGCGGTCTCCGGAACCTTTATCAGGGCGAGCGCGCCGACCCCGCAGGCGGCCATCATGTAGTACGCCGGGACGAGCGCGTCGCCGGTTTTGCCGATGAGCCATTCGTTGACTGCAGGCGCAGTGCCACCAAAGAGTGAGGTGGACACGTTGTACGCGATCGCGAAACCGGCATAACGCACATGGGTGGGAAACATGGCCGGGAAGCTTGCCGAAATCGTCGCCAGCTGCGGCACATAAAGCAGACCCAGGACGGCGAAGCCGATCACTGCGCCGGCCAGGCTGGTGCCCATCAGCAGGAACATCGGCACACCAGCAAGGAAAAGACCCGCCAGCGAGAACCACCACAGCGGCTTGCGCCCGATCCGATCGGAGAGCCGGCCGGCGAACGGCAGCAGCACCATCATCGTTAGCATGCCGATTATCGGACCGATTAAGGACGCGCTGGCCGACAGGCCAATGGCACGCTGCAGGTACGTCGGCATGTAGCTGAGGAGGGTGTAGTTCACCACGTTCAACGCGACGGCCAAGCCACCCAGCCGCAAAATCGGCCCCCAGTACCCGGCGAGCAGGTCCTTGAACTGGGTAGCGGTCTCGTCCTCTTGCTCGCCCTTTGCCTCCAGCTCCCGGAAAATCGGGGTCTCGGCTAGCCGCGTGCGCAAGTAGATCCCGACGAGCCCGAGCGGCGCGGCGACCAAGAACGGCAGCCGCCACCCCCAGGCGTGCATCTGGTCGTCACCGAGCACCGCCGAGAATCCGAGCATCAGCAGCGCACCGAGCGAGAATCCGGACAGCGTGCCGAACTCGAGGAAGCTGCCGAGGAAACCGCGCCGGCGGCTCGGCGCGTACTCTGCCATGAACGTCGCGGCCCCGCCGTATTCGCCTCCGGTGGAGAACCCTTGCACCATCCGCAGCAATGCCAGCAGGATCGGCGCCCACACCCCGATCGTGGCGTAGCTCGGGACGAGCCCGACGCACAAGGTTGCCCCGGATATCACCAAAATGGTGGCCGCAAGCACACGCTTGCGGCCCAGCCGATCCCCCAACAGACCCCAGACGAGTCCACCAAGCGGCCGGACCAGGAACGAGACGGCGAACGTCATCAGCGCGAGCAAGGTGGCGGTTCCGGTGTCCCCGGGGAATATCTGCGCGGAGATGTAGGTCACCCCGTAGGCGTAGATGCCGTAGTCGAACCACTCGGTTGCATTGCCGATCGCGGATGCGGCGATCGCTTTCCGCACCACAGCCGGGGGCGGCTCGGTCGCCACGGCGGGCGGATGTGCCTCCTCGGAGCCCAACGGGAGCGATCCTCCTGGTCGTCCGTCTTGCTGCTAACCGCAACCTTGTCACGGTTGGCGGGTGATAGGCAAGGTCACAGTGGCACACACATTTGGTGGCCTCGCAATGCTCTAGCCTTGGCCCCAATCCTGTTTCACGACAAGGGCAGAACCGCCGCAGCTACCCAACGCCCAGGTGACTCGCTTGTTGCGCAACGCCTTTCGTCATGGTTCGGCTGTGCCGCCAGCACCACGCGGGCAGATCACCGAACGTCGTAACGGTGCAGGGTTTGGCCAGTCCCTTCGCTGACCGTCACGTAGCCGAGTCCGTCGGGATGGAAGGCGATCGCTTCGCCTTGCTGTTCGTCGACAGCCGGCCCGGCAACTGCTGCCTTACCGAACGGCGACCAGGCACTATTGTTCGGGGCCCGGTTCCACAGCAGGACATCGTTATAGGTGCGCACCGCCAACTGCGAACCGCCGGCTGAGAAATCAGCGCCGGCAACCAGCTGCGAGTCGGTGTCCGACAGATCCAGCGTCGCAACGTGCTGCAGTGTCGCGTCACCGCTGCCCCACGCGCTCGCCGGCGCCGAGAACACGCGGGAGACATCGTTATCGGTCTTCTCCACCACCAGCAGGTCGCCCGACCGTGGGTCGACGACTAGCGCCTCGGAGTTGATCCGTTCGCCATTGGGGTAGCGCCCCCCGCAGCTGTTCGACTCCGCTCAGCGTGGTGTTCATCGGATTGGTCGCGGTGCCCGTCACGGTCGGCTCGAGAACGCGGTAGATGCAGATGTCGCTACGCGATCCGCCGTTGTCACCGATATCGCCTACATGGATACAGGACTTGCCGTCAGAACCCGTAGCGACCGCCATATCCTCCCAGTCGATCGCCCCGGCACCCCCAGGGTATAGCTGCCAAGCGTTTGCCCGGTCTGGGCGTCGATCGCGAATATGCGCGCCGAGTCGCGGGAATCGTTATGCATCCAAAGGACATTCGGATTCTTGATGCCGGCATCAAGGCCTGAGATCTCATCCAGCGAACCATTCGTGATTCGTCCGCCGTCGGACGAAACGAGGTCACCATCACCGGCCGCGTCAACCGCGTTCCGTCCGGGCGGCTCGCCGGGCCCACCCGGGTCGCCCGGCCCGCCGACCTACGTGCCCTGCGCACCGCTGGAACCGGCGTGGCCGGCCAAAAGCCCACCGGCGCCGCCGGCCCCTCCTGCACCGGGGTTGGGACCCGACCCGCCTTCCCCGCCGGCGCCGCCGTTGCCGATCAACCCCGCACTACCACCGTTGCCGCCGGCCTGGCCCGCCGCATACGACCCCGCACTCGCCATCAACGAGCGCACAAACTGCTGGTGAAACTCACTGGCTCGAACGCTCAGCTCCTGATACTCCCTGGCGCGCCCGACGAATAGCGCCGCCACCGCCGCCGACACTTCGTCGCCAGCAGCGGCCAGCCGCCCGGTGGTGGGTAGCGCCGCCGACGCATTCGCCGCGCTCACCGCGGAGCCGATGCCGGCCAGATCCGTCGCCGCCGACGACAACAGCTCCGCAACCGCGACGACGTACGACATCGCTATCCTTCCACCAGGCAATGCGCCAAGCATATAATCAATCGATTGATAGTATGTCCCGCCGGTGCGTCCTCGGGCCGTTTTCGGCGCCGTCGTTGCGGTGGGTCAGGACAGAGGGGGCCAGCACCCATGCGGAGCCACGCGGCCATCCTCTACGAGTACGGCCATCCGTGGACCGTCGAAGATTTTGAGCTGGATCCCCCACGAACCGGAGAGGTTCTGGTGCGACTGGCCGCCACTGGGCTCTGCCACTCCGACGAACACATCCGGCAGGGAAAGCTGGCCCCACCTCCGGACACGCTGCGCTCCCTGGGGTTGCCGGCCATGTCGCCGACGATCGGCGGACACGAAGGCTCCGGCGTGGTGCTCGAGGTCGGCCCGGGGGTCACCCACTTCGCGCCGGGCGACCATGTGGTGACGTCATTTGTCGCGGTGTGCGGGCAGTGCCGGTGGTGCCAAACGGGGACGGAATATCTGTGCGACGCCGGTGCTGGGACGCTGGCACCGGGTATGCCGACCGACGGCACGTTTCGCCATCACACCGTGGATGGACGAAACCTTGGGCACATATCCAAGATTGGGGCATTCGCCGAACACACGGTCGTCTCGGCGGATTCACTGGTCAAGATCGATCCGGGTCTCCCGTTGGTGCCCGCCGCACTGCTGGCGTGCGCGGTCCCGACGGGATACGGCTCGATCGTGCATCGTGGCAATGTGCGCGATGGCGACACGGTGGTTGTTATCGGCGTGGGAGGCATCGGCACCGCGGCGGTCCAGGGCGCGCGCATCGGCGGCGCCGCCCGCATCGTCGCGGTCGACCCAGTCGAGTTCAAGCGGCAGGCCGCCCCGGCCTTCGGCGCCACGCACACCGCGACGACGGCGTCCGAGGCGATCGACATCGTGCATGAGCTGACCCGTGGCGTCATGGCCGACGCGGTCGTCGTCTGCCCCGCGATGATCGGTGCGGACGACGTCGGGTCAGCCCTGGCCCTCACCCGTAAGGGCGGCACCTGTGTTCTCACCGGGCTGCCGTCGCCGACGACAAACTCGATCGCCGTCGGCCTGCAAGACTTCATACTGATGAACAAGACTCTGTGCGGCACCGTGTTTGGCTCGTGCAATCCTCGGCGTGACATTGGGCGTTTGGCCACGCTCTACGAATCGGGTCAGCTATTCCTCGACGAAATGATCACCCGTCGCTATCGACTCGAGGACATCAACGACGCCTACGCCGCTCTGGCTTCAGGCGAACTGATCCGCGGCGTCATCGATTTCGGTCTTGACTAGTCCCAGCGATCGGACCGCGCGAGTTCGGTGCATCCACTCACGTGGCCGCACCCGCCACGTGCGGCGAGCGTATTCCAGTTCGGTGTACGGCCATTGAGTGACGATGCGGCCGGTGGGCGAACGGAAGTAGCTGTCACACCGTGTCCAGATGGTGCGCTCCAGGTCTTCGGAAAGCCGTTCGTTGTATTGCCTTTCGACCTCCGGACGCACTTGGAGGTATCCACCTCGACGTGCCAACCGGCTTACCGCGCTAGCCACTAGTCGCGCGCCGGCTTCGAGCACGTAGACGATCGAGTTGCCGGCTTGGTTGGTATTCGGACCGTAGAGCATAAAGAAATTTGGGAATCCGGCAACAGCGACGCCCAAATACGCGCTGGGGTCGGGCCCCCAGTGCTCGTGCAAGCGACGACCCCCGATGCCGATAACCTCGATGCCCGACAGGTAACGCGACGTCTCAAATCCAGTGGCCAGCACAATCGCATCGACATCAAAGACCCGATCGGACGCACCGCTAGCGGTAACGACCGATGTCGCGGTGATCCGGTCGATGGGGTCGGTGACGAGTTCGACATGACCCTGCTGCAGCGCGCGGTAGTACTCGTCGCCCAGCAGTACCCGCTTGCAGCGGAACGGATAGTCCGGTGTTAGCGCCCGGCGAAGCCGCTCGTCGGGCACCGTGCGCTCGATGAACGAGGCCGCGATGTGCGTGCGGGCGGCCACCACCGGGTCGTTGGCAAATGTCCCGGTGTTGTCGTGCTGGAACTTCCAGATCTGCCAGCGGGTGCGGCGGACCGCTAGCGGGTTACGCCGGAATCGTGCCAATTCGCTTGTGCTGTACGGGCGGTCGTCCTTGGGAACCATCCAAGGCGGAGTTCGCTGAAACACCGTCAGCCGTTGGGCGGTTTTCGTTAGCTCGGGAACCACTTGCACCCCGCTGGCCCCCGTGCCGATCACCGCCACGTTCGCGCCCGCCAGGTCCACACTGTGATCCCACTGCGCAGTGTGCATCAGGGCTCCGTCAAAGTCGGTCAGCCCCGCTATCTCGGGAAGCTTCACCGACCCGAATAATCCGGTGGCACAGACGACGACGTCGACAGTGAGCATCTCGACCTGACCGTCACGGTGCAGGTGCAAATCCCATCGCCAGGTGTCCGCGTTCCAACGAGCCGTATGCACCCGGGTGCCGAGCATGAGATGACGGCGCAGATCGAAGTCATCGGCCACCGACTCCAGGTAGGCCAGAATCTCGGGCTGCCGAGCGTAGGTGCGGCTCCAGGATTTGTTGGGTGCAAAGGAAAACGAGTACAGATGACTCTGAATGTCGCAGGCGGCGCCCGGATAGGTGTTGCGCCGCCACGTGCCCCCGACTCCGTCGTCGCCCTCGACGATCACCACGTCGTCGATGCCTCTTCGACGCAACGCCACCGCCGCGCCGAGGCCGCCGAACCCGGCGCCGATGATCGCTACCTTCGGTGCGCGGCGACGCCGGGTCGCCGCTCTTAACCGGCCCATGCCGTATCGCCGACGGGCTGGCCGGCTTGTCATGGCTCGGCCTGCCCGCCGTGGATCTCGAACCCCACCAGTCCCCCTTGAGCACGCCAGGTCTCCAAGATGTCGGCGTACTCGGTGGGTCCGCCGAAGAAGAAGCTACCCTGTCGCGTCCGGGCGTCCGCCATTCCCTCCCGGTTGTAGTAGCCGGGAGTGCAGGTCTTGGCTCGCTCGGCGGTCGCGACCGAGCGAGCCAAAACCAGGTCCACCCAGTCGGCCTCGGCGCTGCGCGAAGCTTCGATTTCGGTGACACCCCGGCGCAGTGCCCACGCGATGATCCATGCCGCATGGCTTGCCTGTACGTCGAGCAAGTACGGAAAGTTCACCGTCAGACCCGACTGGGCAATGCTTTCGATGAAGCAGTTCGGAAAGCCGTTGGCGCACAAGCCCTGGAACGTCCGCACGCCGTCCCGCCATTTATCGGTCAGCGTCACACCATCGCGGCCGATCAACGTGAACCCGGTACGGCGGCAGTAATCGGTGCCCACCTCGAAGCCCGTGGCGAAGATCAGGCAGTCGAGTTCGTAGGCCAGTCCGTCGACGACGAGGCCAGACTCGGTGATGCGGTCTACCCCGCGACCGCGGGTATCCACCAAACTGACGTTGTCGCGGTTGAACGTCTGTAGATACTCGTCATGAAAACAGGGCCGCTTGCAGAAGTAGCCGTACCAGGGTTTGAGCGCCTCCGCCGTAGCGGGATCGGCCACGATGTCATCAACCCGTGCCCGGATCTCCTCCATCTTGGCGAAGTCCGCAAGTTCGATGCTGCGAGTCCGCTCTTCGGGGTTGCCCGAGCCGTCGATGTCATGGCGCATCACCGGAAGCTTGCGGGTGATGCTTGTCCAGGCATCGGCGACCAGATCTTCCTCCGCCTGACCGCCGGCGGTGAGGATCTGAAAGTTCTGGATGCGCTTGCGCTGCCAGCCCGCCTGTAATGTGTTGGCCCACTGTGGATCCGTGGGCCTATTGGCCCGCACGTCGACCGACGACGGCGTGCGCTGGAAAACGTAGAGCTGCCGGGCTGCGGCGGCCAGGTGCGGCACACACTGGACTGCGGTTGCCCCGGTGCCGATGATGCCGACGCGCTTGCCAGCCAGGTTCTCCAGCTTTTCGCCGGTGTAGCGGTAATCCCACCGGCTGGTATGGAACGTGTGACCACGAAACGAACCGATGCCGGGGATGCCGGGCAGCTTGGGCTTCGCTTGATACCCGTTGGCCATGGATACGAACTTGGCCCGCATCTCGTCGCCGTGGTTGCTCCGGATGATCCAGCGGGAATCCATTGCATTCCATGCAATCTCGTGAACATCGGTCTGCAGGCACGCGTTCCGGTACAGATCGTAATGCTGTGCAATCCGCCGGCAGTGGGCAAAGATCTCCGCTCCTTTGGCGTACTTCTCCGCCGGGAGGTAGCCCAGCTCCTCCAACAACGGGATATAGACATAGGACTCGACATCGCAGGCGATTCCCGGATAGCGGTTCCAGTACCAGGTGCCGCCCACGTCGGCCGCCCTGTCGATCAGCCGCACATTTTCGATACCCAGCTCGCGTAGCCGCACGGCCGTCAACAGCCCGCCAAACCCGGCGCCCACGATCGCCACGTCGACTTCGTCGGCGACAGGCTCGCGTTCGAATGTGCGATCCACCCAAGGATCCTCGGCGTACCGGGCGAACTCGTCCGCGATCTCCACGTACTGCGCGAGTCCATCGGGGCGCAATCGCCGGGCCCGCTCTTGCGCGTACTTCCGGCGCAGTGCATCAATGTCGAACGCCAGGCGAACGGTCTCGGTCAAGCTCTGGACTCCCTCTTCGTGATGACTCTATAATCAAGCGATTGATTGCATCAAGACGATCGCCTGTCGGGGCGGATCAACAGGTGCGATCCAAGGAAAGCTAACGAGCGAGCAGTGCGCCTTCGACCAATACCTTGGCCGACCTCAGTGCGGCCTGGTATTCATCCGGCGGCAAGGTGGCGGCCAGCTCGGTCAGCCCGTAGATGAGCGCGTAGATCGCTTCCACCGCACCCCGCCGATCGTGGCGCTCCCCGAGTTCGCCATTTCGGCGCGCGTCGTCAACGAGGCCCTCGATGATTTCGCGGAACGTCGAGAACTCCGGCTCCGCTTCGGGGCCGGAGTTCTCGGCCGCCTCGCGCCCGTCCAGGGTGATGACATTCTCCGCGCGGATCGCCCATTCGAACGCGGCCAGGTCGGGGTACTCACGCATCAGATCACCGCATTCGTCGAGCACCGCTTGTATTCGGTCGACGACGTCGCCAGCCCCTGCCGCGGCATCACGCAGCCGTGGCATGGCGGCGTCGGCGCGGGCCGCAATCGTCGCCTTGAGCAGTTCGGACTTGTTCGGAAAGTAGTTGTACAGGCTGGCGCTGGTCACATTCGCCATGCTGGCGATCTCGCGGATCGTCGCTCGTGAATAGCCCTTGTTGGCCACGCAGCGCATCGTTGCCACGATGATCCGCCGACGGGTTTCCTCGCCGCTGGCACCCACCGGCCGGCCCAGCTGTGTCCGGGTCATGTGATCGTGTCCTCACTGCCATGTTGCCCACCTTCGACCGTGGGCATCCACATCATCGAATATATTCGGGTGATCGATTATTTTGGGTATCCGCGGAGGTGCGGGGTGGATGACGGACAGCCCTACGGCGGGCGCTGCGCGGCATGACGGTTACGACGCGGTCCGGGTCGCAATTGGGCCGGCCGGTGGGTGCCAGCGGCGAGGAAACCCGTCGGCGGATCATCGTGGCAACGATGCGCTGCGTGGCTGAGGTCGGCTACTCACACGCGACGATCCGCGAGATCGCCCGGGCAGCAGAAATGACCAGCGGCAGCCTGTATCACTACTTTCCGAACAAGTCCGAACTGCTCAAAGCGACCGGCGAGGAGATCGAGGAGATCGTCCTGCCGCGGCTGCGGGCCGCCGCGGCGCTGTCCGATGACCCCATCGACCGCCTCGGGAAGGTGCTGGAAGCATCGAAGCAGTTGAAATACGACTATCCCTACCTGGCAGCGTTCTTGCGGGCGATCCGCGTCGAGAGTACTGCCCAATTGCGGCGGGGTGGTCCCAAATACCCGGGTTCCAGGGCGCTGCGCGACGTCGTCACCGAGATCGTTGACGAGGCCCAGGCAAAAGGGCTGCTGTCCCCCGACACCGGCTCGGGGGCCGCGGTGGAGGCCATCTGCGCGCTCACGCGCGGCCTTTCGGAGCAGGCGGCCAGCCTGTCACCGGAGGCCTACGACGCCACGCTGGACTCAGTCAAGCAGCTCATCAGCGGAACGCTGTTCACGCGTGGCAAGCGCAGAACCGTTGCGCGGCAATGAGTTTGCTCACCGCGCCGAAGTCATCGGCGGATTTCCAGTCGAAGACGGCTGGGCCAGTTTGCATCTGCTGGCCTCAGAAGTTCTCCCGCACGTTTCCCGATACCACTAAGATCGCCGCGGGCTGATCGCAAGGATGTTTCGCATGCTGCTCCCCCTGGCCCCAACGCCGTATACCGCTCCGACCGACCGCGACATGCTCCCGTCCGAGCGTCGCGAGTTCGTCCGTACGCACCGCACCTGCGTGTTCGGCTACCGTCGCCGCAGCGACGGTCCGGCGATGTCGGTCGTCTACTACATCCCCACCGACGCCGACGAGCTGTTGGTGTCCACCATGGCCGGCCGAGGCAAGGCCCGCGTGGTCGAACGCGACGGCAAGGTTGGCCTGTGCGTACTCGACGAGCGGTGGCCCTTCACCTATCTACAGGTCTACGCCGATGCGACGCTCGATCCAGACCGCACCCTGGCCGTTGACGTGATGATGGCGGTCGCCGGTCGAATGTCCGGTCAACCCCTCGGCGACGAGGCACGCCCGGCCATCGAAGCAATGTCGGAGCGGGAGAACCGGGTTGTCATCCGCTGTCGGCCGTACGCCACCTACGCGACGCCGCCACGCCACCTGCACCGCAATGACCAAGTGGAACAACTGAGCCATTGGGTGTCCGGCGTGGTGGCCTGGGACGCCCCCGATCCGTCGTGACCTACCGCCCGGCGTAGCGATCGTGCAGCTTGGCCAGCGTCGCCTCGATTCCCGACCCGTTGGCCTTCGCGAAACCCATCCGCTCGTAGTACTTCAGCCCGTTCTTGATCGCACCTGCGTCGTGATAGTCGAACGTCTCGGTGACGCGGGTCAGCGTCGGTGAGAGCGGCTCGAATTCCCATCGCCAGCGGTGGCCCAGCGGATGACGCCATTCCACCACTTCGTTCGTTTTGAGCTCGGTTACCGTGCTGGTAATGCGGTATGGCACACCGAACATCTTCATCTTGGTCGAAAACTTTGACCCGACACCGAAATTCGCCGGTACCTTGATGTTGTCACGCACCGTGCCCGATCCGTCCAATTCGCGGTGGCGCCGGGGATCGGCGGCGATGGCGAACAGCTCGGCCACCGGAGCGGCTACCTCGACACTGCGGCTGACCCGGCGGGGTCCCGCATCGACAACGGTGACAGTCATCATGTCTCCCTTCGGTTGTATCGCTGACCTACCCGGTGAGTCCCACGATAAAGCGGCCCGCCCGTCCTCCCCGGAACAACCTCTTGACAGTAATACCCCATGGGGGTATACAGATACTGACGTAGATACCCCCTCCGGGTATCGATAGGAGATGGTTCCGGTCGCATGAGCACCACCGCCAGACTCGCATTCTTCTGGGCCGGATTGGCGGTCGTGCTCGGCGCGGCACTCGTGGCCGGTGGCTCGGTCGTTCCGCCGCATGTCGCCTCCTCGTGGGCTCGGGCGATCCCCAACACGAACGTCGCCGGGCACAAGGCCGGCTCGCAGTCGGTGCGCGGGGTGTCGCTCAGCCAGGGTGGTCTGATGTTGGGCGACGTAGCTGCCCCGTCGGCCGCCGGGGTCAGCGGCACGCTGTCGTTTCGGATCGAGACACTGGCGGGCGTACCGGTGACGAAGTTTGACACCGAGAACACCAAACAATTGCATCTGATCGTGGTGCGCAGCGACGGCGCCGAGTTCCGCCACGTGCATCCCACGATGAACGTCGCCGGCCAGTGGTCGATCCCATGGACCTGGAAAGCGGCGGGCACCTACCGCATTTTCGCCGACTTCGTCCCCGCTGCAGCCACCGGCAAGGACACCGGCGCGGGCACCGGCCGGGTCCTCTCATACGCGCTGGAAGTCGGCGGCTGCGTCACACCCCGCCGTGCGACGACGGTGTCGACGGTGAGCCGGGTGGACGGGTTTGCCGTGGCGATCGATGGAGCTTTCCGCGCCGAAGCGGTATCGAAATTGACCGTTACCGTGACCCGTGACGGCCAACCCGTCACCACACTGCAGCCCTACCTGGGCGCCTACGGCCACCTGGTTGCGCTGCGGGAGGGTGATCTGGCGTACCTGCACGCACACGCCGTAGCCGCCGAGCCGACCGCCGGACGGGTCGGGTTCCTGGCCGAAGGGCCCACCCCGGGCCGGTATCTGGTCTACCTGGACTTTGAGGTCGCCGGACGGGTGCACACCGCGCAGTTCGTCCTCAACGCCGAGCCGCCAACGGCGGCACACAACTGAAGGAGCCGTCATGCCCGAGACAACCGGCTCGCCTGCCACGGTGAGCAACCTCGAGTTCGAGATCGCCGGAATGACCTGTGCCTCATGCGCGGCGCGGATCGAGAAGAGGCTGAACAAGCTCGACGGGGTCAACGCCGCCGTCAACTACGCGACCGAGCTAGCAACCGTGACGGTTCCCGCGGGGTATGACCCGCAGGCGCTGATCGCCGAGGTCCAAAAGGCCGGTTACACCGCGGCGCTGTCGCGCCACCATGACGAACCGGACAACCCAGCGGCCCAGCGGGTGGCATGCGACCCAGAGCTGCGGTCGCTGCGCACCCGGCTGGTTGCCACGATCGTGCTCGCCGGCCCGGTGATCCTCATGGCGATGCTGCCCGTCCTGCAGTTCCGCTACTGGCAATGGGCCTCCCTGGTCCTGGCCGCACCCGTCGTCGTGTGGGCGGGCCGGCCGTTCCACGAGGCCGCGTGGGTCAATCTCAAACACGGCGCCGCCACCATGGACACACTGGTCTCGGTTGGGACCCTCTCGGCGTTCCTGTGGTCGCTGTATGCCCTGTTCCTGGGGACCGCCGGGGAACCGGGCATGCGCCATCCCTTCGAGCTGACCGTGACACCCGGCGACGGCGCGGCCAACATCTACCTCGAGGTGGCCGCGGGCGTGACCATGTTCGTGCTGGCCGGCCGCTACTTCGAGAAGCGCTCCAAGCGCCGGGCAGGCGCGGCACTGCGCGCCCTGTTGGACCTGGGCGCCAAGGACGTCACCCTACTGCGCCCCGACACGCATGGCATCGAAATCCGCATCCCCGTCGACCAACTCAAGGTGGGTGACGAATTCGTGGTGCGCCCCGGCGAAAAGATCGCCACCGACGGCACGGTCGTCTCGGGCTCCTCGGCGGTGGACGCCGCGCTGCTCACCGGCGAGTCGGTCCCCATCGAGATCGGCCCCGGCGACAGCGTGACCGGTGCCACGGTGAACGCCGGCGGGCGGCTGGTGGTGCGCGCCACCCGCGTCGGCGACGACACCCAGCTGGCCCAGATGGCCAAACTCGTCGAAGCCGCCCAATCCGGCAAGGCCGCCGTACAGCGGCTCGCTGATCGCATCTCCGGCGTGTTCGTCCCCATCGTCATCGCCATCGCGGTGGCCACCTTCGGGGTATGGCTCGGTGCCGGCTTTCCCATCACCGCGGCACTGACCGCCGCCGTCGCGGTGCTCATCATCGCCTGCCCGTGCGCACTCGGGCTGGCGACCCCGACCGCGCTACTGGTCGGCACGGGACGCGCCGCTACGCTCGGCGTGCTCGTCAAAGGACCCGAAATGCTGGAGTCCACCCGCAAAGTCGACACGATCGTGCTCGACAAGACCGGTACGGTGACCACCGGCAAGATGACCCTCGTCGAGGCAATCGTCGCACCGGATACCGACCGCGCGACACTACTGCGCTATGCGGGAGCCCTGGAGGCAGCCTCCGAGCATCCGATCGCACGGGCTATCGCCAAGGGCGCCAAGGCCGAAGTGCACGCCTTGCCCGCACCCGAGGACTTCGCCAACGTGGAAGGTCAAGGTGTGCAAGGCATTATCGACGGACACCTGGTGGTCGTCGGTCGTGCTAGCCTGCTGGCCGATCGATCCCAGCACCTCGATCCTGGATTGTCGGCCGCCAAAGACCGCGCGGAGCGCGACGGCAAAACCGCTGTCGCCGTCGGCTGGGACGGCCGCGCCCGGGGTGTCCTGGTGGTCGCCGATACCGTCAAACCCACCAGCGCCGAAGCCATCGATGAATTCAAGCGCCTGGGTCTCACGCCGATGCTGCTCACCGGTGACAACCAGACCGTCGCGCAGCGCATCGCGGCAGAGCTCGGCATCGACCAGGTCATCGCCGAAGTGCTGCCCGCCGACAAAGTGGCCGCGATCAAACGGCTGCAATCCGAGGGCAAGGTCGTTGCCATGGTCGGCGACGGCATCAACGACGCCGCCGCACTCGCCACGGCCGATCTCGGACTGGCGATGGGCACTGGCACCGACGTTGCGATCGAGGCCGCCGACATCACCCTGGTGCGCGGCGACCTGCGCGCCGCCGCAGACGCCATCCGGCTCGCCCGCCGGACCCTGGCCACGATCAAGACCAACCTGTTTTGGGCCTTCGGCTACAACGTCGCCGCTATCCCGCTGGCCGCGCTCGGCCTGCTCAATCCGATGCTGGCCGGGGCCGCGATGGCATTCTCCAGTGCGTTCGTCGTCGGCAACAGCCTGCGGCTGCGCTCGGCCACCAGCGTGGTCAAAGAAGCGGCCCCCAGCCTCTTGTGAGAACGCGCGATAGCGCTGTGCAGCCGTCGCGCCTGCTGGAAGAATTGCCCGAATGCATTCACGGTCGACTGGTTGGGTAGCTCGATGAACATTCCCGATCCGCAGCGGCTGGGCGGTCTGGCCTGGGCCCGTCGGACGGGTGGTCGGCTATCGGGCCGAGAGCGGCGGCGCTTGCTCGCCGCTATTGCGTTGGGCCAGTGGGAGAACGCGGTGGGACGGGTCAAGCTGGCCCTGGGTCGGATTCCGGCCGCAGCCGAGCGGGTTGACCTCGAGACGTTTTCCATCCCCGATTCGAGGTTCGCCCGCGAGGCCGAGCAGGCATGTGCGGAGTTGCCGCCCGCCCTGACGGGCCACTCCTACCGCACGTGGTTGTTCGGGTGCGCGCTCGCGGCCGTCGACGGGTGCGAGATCGACGAGGAGCTCTTCTACTGCGGCGCGCTGCTGCACGACTACGGGATCGCCCGCCCGACGCAAAATCGGGATTTCACGCTCGGCAGCGTCGATCGCATGCTTTCCTGCGCGAACGCCGCGGGGCTGGCTGCCGAGCGAGCGGATCTGCTGGCGGACGGCATCTGTGTGCACACCACACCTGGGATCGCGGTGAAAACCGATGGCGCGATTGGCTGTTACCTGCAATGGGGCGCGATGGTCGACGGCGCCGGACTGCGCATCTGGGACATCGCTTCGGGCAACGTCGAGGAGATCGTGCGCCGCTACCCAAGGGGCGAATTCAAACGGCAACTCGTCGATATGATGCGCGCCGAGGCGGCGGCGGTGCCGGGGGGACGGTTCAGACTTCTCGTTCGTTGCGGGTTGCCATTGGCCGTGCGTCTGGCTCCCTTCGACTCGTAGCCAGACGGTCCCGCAGAGTGGCGTGGAAGTGGCCGATCGCACTCTCGTGCGTGCCGAACTCCAGAAACGCGTTTGCACCGGCGTGCAGGCCGTGCTGGACGCCGGCCGACATGTCGTTGTCCTCGATGGAGCCGCGCGCGACGAGGCTGCCCGCCGGATTATCCGGCGGATCAAGCGATGCTGCGGGTGCGGCCGCGGCCTTAGCCATCGAATAGACCGTCGTTGTGCTGTGCTCGACGTCAACCGGGTCGATCACCACCATGAGAACGAGGTCCGGGAACGTCGCCAACATGACGTTTGGGAACAGGTGATAGAGGTAGGTCACCCGTGCATCCGTCGTCCAAGTGGCCTCTGGACGGTCGCGGAGCCGCTCAATATTGCGGTACGGGAACGTAATACGACAATTCGGTCCGAACATCTCGACCACGTTGAGATCATCGTATTGCAGCGGGAAAAAGGTGTTCTTGTGCGTCGTGCGGATGTGATAGCCCTCGAGGAACTGCTCGACGAGAACCTTCCAGTTCATAGCCCGCACAATGGATTCCGCATAGACCAGCCGCTGGGCCGGCAGTAGTTTATCCCGCCACGGAATCCCGTTGGTCAACCACGCGAGCACCGGTTCGGCGCCACATTGCTGACCCGCGCTGGAGTCGAGGGCGTCGATGACAATGAGCCCGTCCACCTCATGGCTGGTGACTTCGACCAGACCGCGCGCCGCCATGTCCAGATCGGGGAACGCCTCCGCATGCGGCACGTGCGCGAGCGAGCCGTCCAGACGATAGGTCCAACCGTGGTAGCGACACACCAGCGCGTGCGCACATCCGGCGCCCTCGACAAGGGCGAATCCGCGGTGGCGGCAAGCATTTCGGAACACCCGCGCCCGTTGATCGGGACCGCGCACGGCGAATAGCGGCACCCCGAAAACGGTTCGTTCGACGTGGTCACCCCGGTTGGGGATCGCGGCAGAGGGGATGAATGCGCTCGGCGTGGCCCGCAACAGGTCGAACTCCGCGGCGAACCGGGCAGGATTGACATAGTTTTCGACGGGCTCACGCCAGGCCGGGCCCTCATCGGTGGTGCCAGCATCGATGTGGGCAAGGACGCGGCGGACGATCTCCACGTCACCAGCAACCAACGACTTTGTCGGCGAGCCCATCCGAGCAGTATCACACTTTGCGCGTCACGCGTCAATGATTTGGTGATACACGTCCCGGTCCGCGAAGATGGCTACGTGCCCGCAACATCACGGTCCCGGGTGGGCGAGCTGATCGGCAACCGCCCGCTTAGCGCCCGCTCGGTGCTCGCGTCGGCCTTGCTGGGGGCCGACCATGCCCGCCTTACGGTGGCCGAACTGGTCGCGGTAGCCGCCCTGTTCGGCATCAGCGCCGGCGCGGCCCGCACCTGCCTGTGGCGGATGGTCTGCAATGGCGAGCTGACCGGCGACAGCGGTAGCTACGCGCTCGCCGGGCGCTTACTGGAACGTCGCCGGCGGGTCGACGAAGCGTCGGCGATCGACGGCCCGCCGTCCTGGGACGGAACCTGGGAGCTGGCGATCGTCTCGCTGGAGCGTCGCTCGGCAGCCGATCGCCTCGAGCTGCGAAAGGCAGCGTTGGCCCTCCATCTGGCGGAGCTTCGAGAGGGCGTGTGGATACGACCGGATAATCTTGACCCGCAACGGGTTCCGACATCCCGGGCGGTGCTGGACCGACAGTGCACCCATTTTCACAGCGCCGCTACCGACATTGCCGCCGACAAGATGCGGTCGTTGTTCTCCCTTGATGAGTGGACAGCCGATGCCCGGGTGCTGATCGAGGCGATGGACACCCAACTCAACCTAGGCCGAGGTGCCGGTTCGGCCGAAGGCATCGCCTACGAGTTCGCGCTATCGATCGCCGTGGTCCGCCATCTTCAGCTCGATCCGCTGCTGCCCGTCGAACTGCTTTCCGACCACTGGCCCGGGCGCACGTTGCGCGGCACCTACCGCCGTTTCGACAGCGCGTTCAAAAGACGACTGGCGGCGCCTTCCGACTGAGGGCGAGCGTCACCGGCGGTCACGGCCGCGACCGGAGTTATCGGGCCGGCGGGATGTTCTGGTTGATGTGGAACACGTTGTGCGGATCGTATTCCGCCTTGATCTCGCTGAGCCGGCGGTAGTTCGGACCGTAGGTGGCGCGGACTCGGTCCTGGCCCTCGTCCATCATGAAGTTCACGTAAGCGCCGCCCGCCGAGTACGGGTGAGTCGCGTCCCAGTAGTCCACCGTCCACCGCTGCAGCGCCCGCGCGGTGGCCGGGTCCGGATCAACCCCCGCGATGACCTGTGAAAAGTTGACATCACGGTAGGCCCACGCGGTGTCGGTTTGCCCGACCCGATGGACCGCGCCGTCGATCGGATACAGGTGCATTGTGGAGTGCATGGTCGGAAGGTCCTCGCTGAAGCGGGCGTGGGCCGCCACGGCACCGTCGGCGACGGTCCGGAAGAAGTCACCACGCCAATACCATTGCAGCCCTTTCGGATACAGGGCATCGAAAGTGGATTGCAACGCGGGATAGGGGGCCACCCCGAGGCCGTCGAAGGCCGGTTCCAGCTGCCGCACCGGCGCGAACGCTTCGTCGGCTCGTGCGGGATCGCCCGTGTAGCACCAGACCACCGCGCACGCCTTGTGCAGGTGGAAGGACTCCGGGAAAGGCGCCACCGGGGGGACGGTCATGGTTGCGAAAAACCCGTAGAGGTCCTCGTCTTGAGCCGGGATGAAATCCCGGAACCAGCCAAGGATGTCGGCAGTCGCCGAAACCGGCCACGCCGTGGGGCCGCAGATCACGCTGTGCACGGGATGGGCGCGGAAGGTAAACGAGGTGACCACACCGAAGTTCCCGCCGCCGCCGCGCAGCCCCCAGAACAGGTCGGGGTGCTCGGATTCGGACGCCGTGACCACGCGCCCGTCGGCCAGCACGACCTCGGCCGCCAACAGGTTGTCGATGGTCAGGCCGTACTTGCGAGACAGGTAGCCGTGGCCACCGCCCAGCGTGAGGCCGCCGACACCGGTGCTGGAGATAATGCCGGCCGGCGTCGCCAGACCATGCGCATGGGTCGCGGCGTCCACCTGACCCCAGGTCGCTCCGCCTTGAACCCGGGCAGTGCGCCGGTCGGGGTCGACGTCGATCCGGTTCATCGGCGACAGATCAATGACCATGCCGCCCTCAACGGTGCCGAAACCAGGGCCGTTGTGACCGCCCCCGCGGACAGCGACCGCAAGGTTCGACGCCCGCGCGAACTCCAAAGCGCCCGCAACGTTGGCAGCGGATCGGCAGCGCGCAATCACCGCCGGCCGCTTGTCGATCATTGCGTTGTGCAGCGCTCTGGCTTCGTCGTATCCCGGGTCAGCCGGCAGGATTACCTGCCCACCCAATCGGGTGCGCAGTTCTTCGGTTGCGGTTGGGGTACTCATGCCTCCGACGCTACGAGCCGGGGAGGCAGCCGTCATGACCACAACGGCGCATTTCCGATGCGCACCCAATAGTCAGATCTGACTATCGACCACCCAGCGGCGCCGCAGTTACGTTGAAACCATGGCGCAGTGGGTGCCACCACCGCTTCCGGCAGAACTGACCGCACGTCGGCGCGGCCCGCTGGTTGGTCGCGCCGCAGCGCTCGCTGCGTTCGAGCAGACCTGGGAGCACGTGGTGGGCGGCAACCGCCAGGCGGTGTTCATCGGCGGTGAACCCGGAGCCGGTAAGACGCGGCTGGCCGCCGAGGTGGCCGGGCGGCTGGTCGATCACGGTGTCGCCGTACTCGTCGGCAGCTCCACGGCCGATGCGGACGTCCCGTACGCACCGTTCGCCGAGGCGCTGGATCGCCTGCTCATCGCCGCTCCACCAGGTTCGATGGCGGACGCGCTGACAGACGGGGGACCACAACTGCGGCGGCTGACGACCCAGGTGGATCGACATCTGCCCGATACCGGCCCGGCGGACGATGTCGACGCGGTCCGGCGTGCTTTGTTCGACGCGGTGACGGGCTTGCTGCGGCGGCTGGCGATCGATCGCCCGATCGCGTTGATCCTCGAGGACCTGCATTGGGCGCGGCTGCCCACCCTGGCGATGCTGGAACACATGCTGATCGGCTGTGCCGATGTCCGAATGCTGGTCGTGGCCACATTCCGCACCACCGAACCGGACCGCTCCGAAGAGCTGCTCACCCGGCTGGCCGAACTGCACCGGTTCGACGGCGTCCGTCGTCTCGATCTCGAGGGCCTGGACACCGAGGCGATCGCCGAGTACGTCGGCCAAACCCAGCACCTGCTCCCACCGTCGGCCCGCACGGCGGCGGCGCTGCTGCGCGACAAAACCGGCGGCAATCCGTTCTTCCTGACCGAACTCTGCAACGACCTGGAGCTCCGGGGTGGGATCGCCACGCTGAGTTCGCACCACAGGATTCCGGCGTCGATTGGGGATGCCATCGCCCGCCGGCTGGGCGGATTGGGGGCCAGCGTTCGCAACGTCATCGAGCAGGCTGCGGTGTTGGGCGAAGCGTTTGATCTGCCCGCGCTGATTGCGACCAGCGAGACCGACCTCACCTCCACGCTGGCGGCGATCGACTCGGCTGAGGCCGTCGGGCTGATCCGGCCGGTTGGGGGCTCTGACGGCGAGTTCGCGTTCGTGCACGCGCTGACCCGGGAGGCCGTGCTCGACGGGATGGCGGCGTCGCGCCGGCGGATCATGCACGCGCGAGCAGCCGAAGCGCTCGAGGGGCGCGCGGACCCCTCGGTCGTGCCCCGCCTAGCCAACCACTACCTGCTTGCGCACGTGCTGGGCTACCACGATCAGGCGTTGCATTACGCGCGGAAAGCGGCCCGGATAGCCGAACAGAGTCTGGCCTACGAGGACGCAGCGACCTGGTTCGAGCGGGCGGTGTCGCTTCCCGAACTGAGTCCGCACGATCGCGCGCGGCTGAATTTCGGCGCGGCCGCAAACCATGTGCGCGCCGGCGATTTCGCCCGTGCGCGGGCCATCTACGAACGCATCAGCGCGATGGACGATCCGCTCATCCGGCTGGAGGCCGCCGTCGGCTACGAGGACGCGAGTTGGCGTCCCGGGCTGGCCGACTCGAAAGCGGCCGATCTGCTCGCCGCGGCGCTGGAATCGTGCGGGTTGAGCACCGACGACCCCCGCTATGTCGGGGCTCTGGCTAGTTTCGGACGGGCACTGGCGTTTGCCGGTGAGGCGGCACGGGCCCGCGAAATCGGCGGCCGTGCCATCGATCGCGCGCGGCGGGTCCGCGATCCGGCGGTGACGCTGCACGCTCTGAAGGCGAGCCTGTGGCACGGACTCACCCCGGAGATGTGTGACATCCAATTGGAGCGGTCGGCCGAGCTGTTGCGCGCCGTGCAATCAGCCCGAGACTACGACACGCTGGGCGCGGTATCGCATTTCCGCGCCCTGGTCAGCTATGTGGTCGGCCGGCCCGACGACCTGGCCGCCTCGGCCGCCGATCTGCAGCGAGCGGTCCAAGCCGGCGGACAACCGTTCTTCGGCTTCGTTGGCGCCTGCGTCGAGCAAGCACTGGCGTATCTACGCGGCGACTTTGCCGGCGCCGAACGATGGGCAGACATCGCGTTACGCACGGGAAACCTGTTCAGCGCAGACGAGACCGAGGGCTCGCACGGGGTTCAGATGTTCATGATCCGCCGCGAATCCGGGGACCTGAAAAGATTCTCCGAATTCGTCGACGGCAGCGAGACATTCGCCGGCCGTTGGGTGCCCGGCTTGCTTGCGCTGTATACCGAGCTCGGATGCGAACGTGGTATCACCCGCGCACTGAATCACCTGCTCAACCGCAATCTCGGCGAACACACGGACGAAGCGCAGTGGCCGATGGAGCTGGTCTTCATGGTGGAGGCTGCCTTGGAGCTGGCCAACCGAGACGCGATTCACGCGCTGCGCCCGTTCGTTGCCCGCTATGCCGGCAAGAACCTGGTGGCCGGCCAGTTCGTCGCGCCGTTCGGCAGCGCCGACCGATATCTAGCACGGATTGCGGCGCACAGCGGTGACACCGATGCCGCCGAGCGTCATTTCGCCGCGGCGCTCGAGATGGACCGGCGGATGGGGTCGGTCGTCCATGTTGCCGAGACGCTGGCCCGGCACGCGTTGTTCGCAGCGTCCCGAGATCGCATCGAGGAGGCGCGGCAGCTGGCCGACGAGGCTCGCGGCATCGCCGCGCCGATCGGCCAGTCCCGGGTCCTCGGCCTGGTGGATACCTTGCTCACGATGGCCCCGGACGGCCCCGAGGGTCCGGCTGGGCTGACGGACCGGGAGGTCGAAGTGCTGCGGCTGCTGGCCGGGGGGTTGAGCAATCGGGAAATCGGTGAACGCCTCTACATCAGCACCAACACGGCGGCCAACCATGTTCGCAGCATCCTGATCAAGACCGGTGCCGCGAATCGCACGCAGGCGGCGATGTATGCCGCCGATCACGAGCTGCTCGGGTAGGGATCAGCTATCGGTTTCAGATATCGGCCGAAGCGCCGTCCGGCAGAACGCGCTCGCTTACCTCGACGACGACATCGGCGGGAAGACCGGCACGCGCCGCCGCGGTTCTGATGGCCTCCGGCGACGGCGCCTCGTACAGGCAGTACGTCTTTCGTTTGTCCGCCGACAGAAACGAGTACAACCAACGGACGCCCTCCTGCGCGTTGATCCGATTGATTCCATCGGCGACGTCGAGGCTGGGTTCCAGTTGTTCGGCATAGTTGCGCTCGACCATGAATATCGGCACGGCGGACTCCTGTCGATCGTCTCGTCCTGGCGTCGAACCTACGCGTCTTCCACGTCGAGCAACATTGGACGCCACCGCCACCGTCGGGCAGTTCTTGCTCCCGGCACCCCAGCTAGCTACGCAGGGCAGCGCTCACGGCCACCTGGTGGCGTAGTTGGCATAGTTTGCGTTGCGCGGTCTGCAGAAGTCACCTGCGGTGCCGGCGAGCAAGATGTAATACGTCTCTGGGCGGTGGTTTTCACCCGAGGTCGGGTAGGTCCACCCGCTGGCGCACATCGACGTGGGCCCGCCGGCGGTGGGCGCCGGCCACACCGAGCTGGCGCAGTTGGTAAGTGCATCAAGGTTCGCAGTCGCGCTCTGGGCGATCACCAGCATCGCGCCGCCCCACTGGCCGTCGGCCCGCCGATATGCCCGCGCTCCGAATGAGGTGTTGTCCTTCTGACATCCCAACGCGCGCTGCAGCGGCACAAAGGCGGACGCGAGGCCAGTGTTGGCCACCCCTGCCGCATCCATGATGAACGCCGCCGCATCCGCGCCGTCACCCGTTTGCACATCCGGCGCCTCAGGGCTGTTCAACTGCAGCGAGATCCGCTGCTGTGCGGCCTCATCCCCGCCGCCAATGATCGGTCCACCTCCGGTCGATGCGATTACAGGCAACACAACATCGGGGTCGGCCAGTGCGGTGGGCAGGTCCGCCAGAACCATCGCCACCAACATCCACGTTGCAATACTCACACCGATCCGAGATGCCATGACTCGACCTCGCCGCCGTATTGGTCCATAGACCACGACAGCCTACGGGACGCACATCTGTGGGCACTTCGCGCGTAGCGGCCGGTCAGTGAAACGCCGCCAGGCCGGTGATGGCCTGGCCGACGACGAGGGTGTGCACCTCGCTGGTTCCTTCGTAGGTCAGTACCGATTCGAGATTGGCCATGTGCCGCATGACCGGGTACTCCAGGGTGATTCCGTTGGCGCCCAGAATGGTTCGCGCGATGCGGGCCACATCCAGTGCCTTTTGCACGTTGTGCAGCTTGCCGAAGCTGACGTGTTCCGGGTGGAGCCGGCCGGCGTCCTTGAGCCGGCCCAGGTGCAGGGCCAGCAGATAGGAGTTGTTGACATCGGTCAGCATCTCGACAAGCTTGCGTTGGGTGAGCTGGAATCCCGCGATCGGACGCCCGAACTGCGTCCGCGTGCCGGCGTAGTCGAGTGCGGCCTCATAGCAAGCCCGCGCGGCCCCGACCGCCCCCCAAATGATGCCGAATCGGGCTTCGGTGAGACACGACAGGGGTGCTCGCAGACCGGTCGCCTCGGGCAGCATCGCTTCGAACGGAAGCCGGC
The DNA here is from genome assembly GCF_963853665.1 of Mycobacterium decipiens. NCBI lineage: Bacteria > Bacillati > Actinomycetota > Actinomycetes > Mycobacteriales > Mycobacteriaceae > Mycobacterium > Mycobacterium decipiens. The sequence goes on along the minus strand of NZ_OY970459.1, from coordinate 152,614 downwards.
AATCCTGAAAAACCAGCTCGGCGGTCGTCGACGCCCGAAGGGACAGCTTGTGTTTGATTTTGCGGGTGATGAAGCCGGACGTGTTGCGCGGCACCACAAATCCTCGGACTCCGTCCGAGGTTCTCGCCCAGACCACCGCCACATCGGCGATGTCGCCGTTGGTGATCCACATCTTGGCTCCGTTGAGCACCCACTGGCCATCCTCAAACCGCGCGGCGGTTCGCATACCGGACGGGTCGCTGCCGGCGTCGGGCTCGGTGAGTCCGAAGCACCCGATGGCCGCACCTTGACTCATGGGGTGCAACCAGGTTTGCTTCTGCCGTTCACTTCCGTACCGCCAGATGGCGAACATGGCCAGCGATCCCTGCACCGAAACGAAGCTGCGCAAGCCGCTATCCCCGGCCTCGAGCTCCATGCACGCCAACCCGTAGGACACCGCACTCATCCCCGGACATCCATAGCCCTGCAAGTGCATCCCGAGCAGACCGAGTTGGCCTGCAGCGGTGGGGAATCCGCCGGGAAGCTGCCCCCGGGCGTAGGCGTCGGGCAGCTGCGGCAGTAGATCGCGGCGGACAAAGAAGCGAACGGTATCCCGAATCAGCCGCTCTTCGTCGGACAAACTGCCTTCGATCGCCAGAAAGTCGCGCGCACTAGGCGCCAACCCGACATCCGACTTTGCGTTGGTGGTGGTGGTCATCTAATACTCCTTGTCACGCCGTTCTGCGTCCCGCCTTGAGCGTGGTGAGCCAGCTACGGATGGCGGCGCCGTGTTCACCCAGCCGTGGTGCCCTGGTGCGGTAGGTCACCGGTGTGGCGGACAGATTGATCGGGCTGGCCACCTGGCGACCGAGTCGCCGCGCACCATCTTCGGTGTTGCGGATCGGGTGCAGACCTAGCTGCTCGGCAAGGGCGAAGGCCTCGGCGACGTCGTTGACCGCACCGGCGGGAACCCCGAACTCGGGCAGGATCCGCGACCAGTACTTCGCGGAGTTGGGCGCCAACGCGCGTTCCAAGTACTCACGCAGCAGCGCTCGGTTGTGCACCCGCAGTTCATTGGTGCGGAATCGCGAATCCCGTGGCAGGTCGGGAATGCCAAGGACATCGCAGAGCAGGCCGAACTGCTTGTCGTTGCCTACCGCCAGCACGATCGTTCCCTGGCCGGTGGCGTACGTGTCGTAGGGGGCGATACTGGCATGTCCGTTGCCCACCGCGCGCGGGATCTCGCCGGCCAGAACATAACTGGCGGACTGATTTGCCAGGGCGGACAGCAGTGCCGACAGCAGGTTGATCTCGACGTGTTGACCGCACCCGGACCGGTCGCGCTCGCGCAGCGCCGCCAGGATGCCAACCGTGGCGAACAGGCCCGCGAGGACATCGACGAGGGCCGCCCCGACCTTGGTTGGGGTCTGCGAATCCGACCCGGTGAGACTCATCAACCCGCCTAGCGCCTGGACCAGCAAGTCATAGCCGGCCAGTTCGCGGCCCTCGGCCGGCCCGAACGCCGAGATGCTGCAGTAGATCAGGGCGGGGTTGACCCGGCGCATCGTGGGCTCATCCAGGCCAAAGCGCGCCATGGTTCCTGGGCGAAAGTTTTCCACCAGCACGTCGGCGCGCTCGGCCAGAGTCCTCGCCGTCCGCAGGTCCTCGGCCTCGCGGAGATCGAGCATGATGCTGCGCTTGTTGCGATTGACGCCGAGGTAGTAGGTGCTTTCATCGTCGACGAACGGCGGGCCCCAGGCCCTGGTGTCATCACCGCCCGGTCGTTCGACCTTGACGATCTCGGCACCGAGATCGCCAAGCGTCATCGTGCAGAACGGCCCGGCGAGTACCCGAGAGAAGTCGACCACCATCAAAGACGAAAGCGGATGTGGTGTATCGGGATTCGTCATCTGGACGTGACCTCGAACGCGTGTCCGTTTGCGGCAGCGCCGGCACCGAACCAGATCCGGTGTGCCTGGGGGGCAATCTCGGCGGCGCGGCCGTCGAGCTGTTCGAGGGTCAGGCTGCTGATGGGATGGGTGGCCACCGCGGGTTCCAGACCGACCATGCCCCGCGACTCGCGCTGCAATCGAGCCTCATGCTCGAACTCCGTTGTCACGATCGCAACCGTCGGCAGCCCAGCGGCTTCCAGACGCACCGCGTCGTTGACACACGCCGAGCAACATGAGCCACAGTCGCCGATCGCGGTGAGTGCGATGTCGTTCTCGGCGGCGATCTGACCGATCAGCTCGGGACTGGCGTCCGAGGAAAAGTGGTGCTTGTCGTAGTAGGTGACCGCGGCGAAGGTCAGTCCGCGGTCGGCCAACTCCCGCACCGTGGCACGCAACAACTTGGCGGCGTTCCATTTGGTGTTGCTCAGCACGCCCAGGCGCAGGCCCTCGACACCGCTGGGTCGAGGAGCGGGGGGAATGGCCTGAACATCGACCACACCGCACGGGTCATAGACAAAATCGGTCATCGCTGTCTCTCCTTTGCGAAATTTCTGGTGATCGGTTCTCAGAGCCGGCAGGCGCCATCGGAACAGTCAAGCTCGCGGGCGCCGTTTGCCACGGCGTCGATGTGGTCCTCCTCGATCGCGCGCAGCACCGGCGTGGTGGCGGCGCTCCACCCGGGCAGGAACGCCGAGAACCGGCCGGCGGCTCCGCCCGCGACGAACAGGTGAATGTCGTCGGGAGTGAACACGATTGGCAGCTGCCTGCCCGACTGACGCGGGTACCACTTGGGCAGGTTGCGGTTGTAGGTGTGTGCCCCCGGGGGCGCATAGCGATTGCCGTAGCTCACCTCGTCCCAGTCGTTGGTGCCGTTGAACCACAGGTAGCGACGGACGTCGTCGCGGCTCCAACCAAACGAGGCGATGGTGCGCGCATGCTCCACCCCGATGACGACCGTGCAGGAACCGCCGAGCACCGCGTTGTTGTGGGCGATGGTGCTCATCGCCGACGCGATGGAGTCCAGAATCCCTTGCGGGTCATCGGAAATGTGGTTGGTGACGCTGTGCGGGGCTTCGGCCCCGATCACCAGGACCGTGCTGTCGTCTGGTGCGTATCCGTGCTCGACGTGATAGGGAGCCCACGGGCTGGCTGCTTCGTTCTCGGCGATGCAGAATGTGTACTTGCCGGGATGACCCAGCGTGCTCTTGTCCAATTCGCCCGGAATCCCACCGCCGACGCTGAGCAGGATCAACCGAACCGCACGTCCGATGGTGGCGTTGGCGCGGTTGCCCGAGCCGAATACATTGCCGCCGGCGTTCATCCCGATCTGGCGGGCAATGGGACCGTTCACCACGATCAGGGGCGAGACGACATGAGTGGTGGCCTGAATCCCATTGAGGTTGAACCGCGCATCGGCCAGGGCAAGGATGGCCGCTCGCACGACGGGGGCATACTCGGGTTTGCACCCGGCCATCACCATGTTGACGGCGAGGAGTTCTCGGGTCAGGCTCCCCCACCGCGGCGGAATCCGCGCCACAAGTTCCTTCGGGTGTCCGCCCAACACGTCCAAAACGGCGGCGACGCGTTCCGGTGTGGGCGGCACCACGGGTAACCCGTCGCTCCACGGCTGATCGAAGTAGTGCTCGACGAGATCAAATTCTTCAGCGGTCACAGCGATCATCTGGTTGCCTTTCTCGGTCGGTTTGCTCACCGTTGCGACAACCGTAAGTTCCCAGCATCTTCATAGTCCAAGACATATTCAGACAGCTTTCATATCCTGTAGATATGACTGATCCGGAGTTGCGCCTGCTGCGCTACTTCGTAACCGTCGCCGAGGAGCGGCACTTCGGTCGCGCGGCCGAGCGACTCCACATCGCCCAACCACCGCTGAGTCAGCAGATCCAGAAGCTCGAACGGCAGCTGGGAGTCGAACTCATCGATCGGTCCCGGCGCCCGATCGAACTCACCGACGCCGGCACTGCCTTGTTCGAGGAGGCGCGGCTAGCGCTCACCCACGCCGACCGGGCCTTTGCCGCCGCCCGCCGGGCCGCCACCGGTCATCTCGGTCATCTTCGCATCGGTGCACTGCAGGCCGCGGTGGACGGCGTGCTGTCCTACATCATGCGCGCACATCGCCGACGGTATCCCGGCGTCAAACTCGAGCTCGCCGAACTGGGCACCGCCGAGCAGGTGACGCAACTGATCGAACACCGCCTCGATGTCGGGTTCTTGCGCGGACCCGTCGACGAGCCGTCGCTGACCATCCAGACGCTCATCGACGACCCGCTTGCCGCCGTCGTTTGCGAGGACGATGCACTCGCCGAGCAGGAGCGGATCGCGCCGTCGCTGCTTGGCGATCAACCGATCATCCTGTGGACTCGAGCCGCGGCAGCCACCACCTACGCCGACGTCGTCGAGCTGTTCCGCCAGCACGATCTCGATCCGCCCATCGTCGACGAAGTGCCGCGTATCCAAACGATTCTCGCGCTGGTGGCGTCCGGAGCGGGAATCACCTTGCTGCCAACCTCGTTCATCAACCTCAACCGAAAGGGCGTGCGGTTCATCCCCTTACACGGGCCGCTTCCGCACCGCCCGCTGGCCCTGGCGTGGCGCACCTCCAATCGCGCGCCGAGCATGCGTTGTTTCCTCGACGTCGCCACCCAGGCCGCCCCGCGGTACCTGCACGATTTAAGCCAGCATTACCCGCAACTCACCGCACCCGACTCGGCGAATTGATCGGAGCCTCTTGAGCCCCTTACGCGTCCCGCCAAGGTCTAGGTGGTCAGCATCCCGTCGATGAGCAGGCGCAGCACTTGCCTGATGTCCCGGCGGGCGCGCTTGGGGTCGTCGGCGGTGGCGATGACCATGGCCGCCTCGTCGAGGGCGCCGATCAGCACGTGGGCCAGCGGCCGCACCGGTTGCCGAGGCAACTGGCCGGCCCGAATGGCCTCGGTAATCAACTGCTCGGTCATGCCCAGGCTGTAGCGCTGGGCGACGTCGCGAAAGCCGGCCCAACCCAGCACGGCGGGTGCGTCCAGCAGGATGAGCTGACGCACCTCCGGATTCCCGGACGCCTCGAGCCAGGCGTCGACGGCGGCCCGAATCGCATCGGCGGGGGTCGTCGCCCGCGACGCGGCGACCAAGGTGGCCATCCGGGCCATCACATCTTGCTCCACCACCTCCACGACTTCCCGAAACAGCGCCGCCTTATCGGCGAATTGGTGGTACATCGCCCCCCGAGTGACCCCCGCCTCCGTGGCGATCTCCGGCGTCCCCACCTCCGCATAGCCCCGGCTGCCCCACAGCTTGCGGGCGGCGGTGATCAGCGCCTCGCGGGTAGCCGCGGAGCGCTCTTCCTGGGTGCGTCTCTTGATTTCCATACAACCTGTTGGTAAGTTACCGGCAGCCTGCTTGTAAATGTACTCGAAGGGGTGCCCTCCATGTCGACGATCGACATTAGTGCCGGAACCATCCATTACGAAGCAACCGGACCCGAAAGCGGCAGACCTGTCGTGTTCGTGCATGGCTACCTGATGGGCGGCCAACTATGGCGCCAGGTCAGCGAGCAACTCGCCGGTCGAGGCTTGCGCTGCATCGCCCCGACCTGGCCGCTGGGCGCGCATCCCGAACCGCTGCGCCCCGGAGCCGACCAAACCATCGGCGGCGTCGCCGGCATCGTCGCCGAGGTACTTGCCGCCCTGGACCTTGAGGATGTGGTGCTGGTTGGCAACGACACCGGTGGGGTCGTCACCCAGCTGGTCGCGGTGCACCATCCCGAACGGCTCGGCGCCCTCGTTCTCACGAGTTGCGACGCATTCGAGCACTTTCCGCCGCCGATTCTCAAGCCGGTGATCCTGGCAGCGAAGTCGACAACCCTGTTCCGGGCCGCGATGCAGACCATGCGGGCACCGGCGGCGCGCAAACGCGCCTATGAGGGCCTGTCACACCAGGACATCGACCCTCTCACCCGGAGCTGGGTTCGACCGGCACTATCCGACCCGGCGATCGCCGAAGACCTGCGTCAGCTCACGCTGTCGCTGCGTAGGGAAGTCACCACCGCGGTCGCCGCGCGGCTGCCTGAGTTCGACAAGGCCGCGCTCATCGCGTGGTCGGCGGACGACGTGTTCTTCGCACTCGAGGACGGCGAACGGCTCGCCGCCACCATCCCGCACGCCCATCTCGAGGTGATCGAGGGAGCGCGGACATTCTCGATGCTGGATCGGCCGGACCGGCTCGCCGATCTGCTGTCCGCTGTCGCGGTGCGCACGTAACTAAGCACCGGTATAGGGCGCAGAACGGGCGCTCTGCCAAGGATATTGGGACCAAGAATTTGGCAAGGCACTCCCGATTGTATGCCCGCGCGAATTAGAATGCCGCTGTGACGACCCCGTCCAACCCCTGGGGCGACGAACGAAGGAAGCTCTCGCATTCATTACAAATGCGGGGTCAGCTTCTTGGCCGCAGGGAGGCGCGGCGGCTGAGCCGGCGGTTCTCGCTCGTCGGCGTCGAAACCCCGCCGCAGCGCCTTCAGGAGATGCTGTCGGGCGCTCCGGCCACCGACGACGAATGGACCGACGTCAATTTCGCACTAATCGCGACCCGGCTGGACCATGAAAAGCGCGTCGTGAAGTTCCAGCGGCTGCGACGCCGAGCCACGTGCTCGCTCATCTGTGCGGGCTTGATTCTCGTTGCACTGAACTTCCTCATCTGCCTGGCCTACATCTTCTTCAGCCTGACCCAAAACGCCGCAGCGGTGTGAATCCGACAGGCTCAGTCGACGATTTCTCGTACCGCGGCCCCAATCGCCTCGATCGCCCGGTCAAGGATTGCGCGGGTGGTGGCGAAGTTCAGCCGCGCAAATCCAGACCCCACCGCGGCGCCGAACGGAATGCCGGGGGACAGCGCCACCTTCGCCTTCGACAGCAGATATTCCGCCGGTTCGGACGGCAGCTTGAGCGCACGGAAATCGACCCACGAAAGATAGGTGCCCTCCGGGGCGTTGACCTTCACCCCGGGAGCTGACTCCGGCAGCGCCCGCGCCAGATGGTCGCGGTTTGCCCGCAGATAGGTGAGCAGCTCGTCCAGCCACGGCGCGCCATGGTCGTAGGCGGCGATGTTCGCGCGAATACCGACGGTGGATGCGCCCAGGCGGTGCAGCATGTTTATCCGGTCCCAGTCGGCGGCATCACGGCGGTTGGACAGGACTACCTGAGCGCACATCAGGCCCGGCAAGTTCCAGCCCTTGGAAGCCGACACCAACGTGACCACAGTTTCTGCGGCCGCCTCCGACACCGAGGCGGCGGCAATATGGCGCGATCGGTACACCACCGGTCCCCAGATCTCGTCCGCGATCACCCGAGCGCCGTGGCTGGCCGCGATATCCACGATCGCGGCCAGCTCAGCTTCGGCGAAGGCGGTGCCCAGCGGGTTGTTCGGATTACAGAGGATCACCGATCCGGCACCACGGACGAACGCGGCCTCGAGAGCGTCCAGGTCCAGCAGGTAACGTCCCGAATCTTGCTGCACCGTCGGGATTTCCATTCGCTGGCGGCCGGTCACTTGCAAGACGTCGAAGAACGGCATGTAGGCCGGAACCGGCAACGCAACCGGGCTCTCCGGCCGGGTAAGGAATTCGACGACGACTTCCATCCCCTTGAGGACATCCGGAACGACGCGGATCCATTCGGGTTGGACGCACCAACCGTACCGTTGTCGGCACCAGTCCGCAGTCGCCCTCAGCAAGGTGTCCTCGCCGAAGGGTGGGTACCCGAACTCCTCGTTCTCGACGCACGCCCGTACCCCGTCGAGTACCGCCGGTGCCGTGGGATAGTCCATCTCCGCCACCCACAGTGGCACCACATCGGGCCCGAAATGGTTCCACTTGATCGTGTTACGACCCCGAAGCCGTTTCTCGGTCAACAGATCGAAGACGCTGTCGTGCATTTAAGTAGTCTGTGTCCTCTCGTCTGGGGATGCCCCCCGTTGGCGGACACCGCCAGCGGACGTTTGGAGCGGCACTGGAGTTCCGGCGCGCCAGACGGCCTTGACATCGTCCAGTCCGGCGAGGTCCTGGTCCACACCGGCGGCGACACCGAGCAGATCAGCGTCGTAACCCGGCGCGATACGTCCCTTGCGATGGCCCAGGCCGCAGCTGGCCGCGGCGGCGGCGGTGGCGCCGTTCAGCACCTCTGTGCTGGTGAAACCGTGGCGGGACAGATCCGCCAGATCGTGGGGGAGCACATTGTGGGGTTTTTCGGGGCCGACCCCAGCATCGGTGGACAGGGCGATGCGCGCACCGGAATCAATGAGCAGGCGGATGATTGCCCGCACCTCCTGCACGACTGCCACGATGTTCTCCGGCATCCCTGGGTGCACGCGGGGAATCGTGAGACCGCACCACACACCTTGCGCAACAATCGCTTCCACGACATCCGGGCTGGCCGCGACGCCGCTTCCGCTGAGGAACGTGCAATGTTCGATCCCGTCCACACCCGCGGCGACCGCCGCGGCGATCCCTGCGGTGGCATGGGCGTGCGCGGTCACCGGTAAACCCACCCGACTGGCGGCCGCCACCACCGCGGCCAGTTGATCACCGCTGTACTGCGGCTGCGACGGATCGGATGCGGCGGTGACGAATCCGCCCGTGGCCATCACCTTGATCCAATCCACTCCCCGTGCGGCCCGCTCCTGCACCGCATCAACCAGCGCCGCAGCGTTGTCGGCCGCACCGCCGAGGAACCAGCAATGCCCGCCGCTGCGGGTCAATGGCGGCCCGGAAACCACCAGTTCCGGGCCCACCGTCGTTCCTTGCCGATATTCGTCCCGCAGCGACAAGGTCGCAAAGTCGCGGTCACCGAGGTCGCGAATCGTGGTGATCCCCGAACGCAACGCGGCCGCGGCGTGTCGTCGCGCCCGCTCCACCAACACCGGGTAGGGGTCGCTGGCCAGATCCTCGGGCGTACCGTTGGGGTCCCAACACAAATGTGCATGCGCATCCACCAGGCCCGGCAGCAACGTCGATTCGCCCAGATCAACCAGTGTCATATCCGGGCCGCCTGCGCCGGAAAAATCGACCGCGCTGATCCGACCGCCCTCGACCACGACCAGCACGGGTCGACGGTGAAACCGGTACCCGTCGAAGACAAGTTGGGCGAGAATCCCGATCCGTTCTCCCGGTCCTGTCGGCTCGCTAGGACCGCGGCCGGGATCGGGGCGTGGCGAAGCCCGGCCGACGCTCAGCTCGCCCATTGCTCATGGACCTCCGAATGCGAGCGCGGGATCGATCGCCACCGCGCGCCTCAATCCAGCGACGCTGGCCAGCAGAGCGATCACCAACGCAACGATCCACAGCAGCACCGCCACGATCGTGATGGCGTCCACGGTGACCTTCAATGGGCGCAGCAGGTCCCTTGTTGTCGATGCCGCGGTGGCCAGTGGAGCCGAAGCAACAACACCGGGCGCGCCGGATTTCACTACGAATGCGTCGACCCCCATGGAATCGACCGTGTGTCGGGCCTCCACCCGGAAGCCGTTCGCAAGTCCGGTCCACACAAGCGTCATTCCAAAGATCAGTCCGGTGCTGATAATCGTGATGGCGAGGCGGCGCCTTCTGCATTGCATGTCGCGCAGGGCCGCGAAGCGCATTCCCAGACGCTACCAACGTCACGCACTTGCGGGGCGGGTCTTCGCGTTTGTCATCCACCGACATCGTTGATCGGCGAGCCGGGCACATCGACCAATCCGGCAAACGTGGTGCCCAGCGCGGACCTTCCCTCCAATAAGCTGCTGTGGTGACGTATACGTGGAAAGTCTTGCTGATGACCGCCCAATCGCCTCGAGTCCGGTAGGCGCCGATGTCCACCCACGACGAAGCCGTGACCATCCTGTCGGCCAGCGAAAGTTGGGAACTGTTGTCGAGCGTGCCGCTGGGCCGATTGGTTACCAGTGTCGATGGCCGACCTCAAATCTTTCCGGTGAACTTTGTCGTCCAGAACCGCAACGTGCTGTTCCGGACCGCGGAGGGCACCAAACTGGTCAGCGCCGCTATCAATAACCAGGTTCTTTTCGAGGCGGATGACCACGATGCCGCTGGGGGCTGGAGTGTCATCGTGGAGGGCACCAGTCGCACACTTCGTAGCGACGAGGAGATCGCCGAGGCCGAGCACGCCGGGCTGCTGCCGTGGGTTGCGACGCACAAGCCGCACTATGTGTGCGTTCGGCCGACCTCGATTACCGGTCGCCGCTTCCGGTTCGGGAAATAGCTGCCTGTGACTTGGCCCGCAAACCAATTGGAGAACTAGTCATCCCAGCCCGCCCCGCGGACTTATCAACGGCTCGAGGGAAGAATTCATTGAATCGACCTATCGCCAACGAACGGCGGCAGCAGTTACGCTACTGGTCGTAGCGTAATAACTGTCCAAATCCGGTGTGCCGCACGTCTCGCGTCAGCAGCCCGTGGCGATGAGGAGGACTCGTGTTCGACCTGAAGATCATCGGTGGCATGGTCGTCGACGGCACCGGCGCGCAACGTTATCGCGCTGACATCGGTATCACAGACGGCACGATCGTCGACGTCGTCCGCCGCGCTGCCGACGATCCGGCGATGCCCGGCGAGGCCGCCGAAACCATAGACGCGACAGGGCAAGTGGTGGCCCCCGGTTTCGTCGACATCCATACCCACTACGACGGTCAGGCGAGCTGGGACAGCCTGCTCGAGCCGTCGAGCGGTCACGGGGTTACGACGGTGGTCACCGGCAACTGCGGAGTCGGATTTGCTCCGGTACGGCCGGGCAAGGAGGACTGGCTGATCAGGTTGATGGAGGGTGTCGAGGACATCCCCGGCACCGCCCTTACCGAGGGCATCACCTGGGGCTGGGAGAGCTACCCCGAGTATCTCGACGCGATCGGCAAGCACAAGTTCGCGATCGACGTGGGCAGCCAGGTCGCGCACGGCGCCGTCCGCGCTTATGCGATGGGTGAGCGGGGTGCGCGCAATGAGCCAGCCACGCCCGACGACATCGCAGCGATGGGCCGGCTGGTCACCGAAGCGATCGAAGCCGGCGCGCTTGGGTTTTCCACGTCCCGGACGCTGGCACACCGCGCGATGGACGGCGAACCCGTGCCCGGGACGTTCGCCGCCGAAGAGGAACTGTTCGGCCTTGGCCACGCGATGGCGGCCGGCGGTCAGGCGGTGTTCGAGCTGGCACCGCAGGGGGCGGCGGGCGAGGACATCGTCGGCCCGAAAAAGGAACTGGACTGGATGCGACGATTGGGCAGCGAAATCGACCGACCGTTGTCGTTCGCGCTTATTCAGGTGGATGCGGACCCGAATCTCTGGCGCGAGCAGTTGGACCTCTCCGCGGCCGCGCACGCGGCGGGAAGTCGGCTGCATCCGCAGATCGCAGCGCGCCCGTTCGGCATGATGATCGGATTCCAAGGCCACCATGCGTTCGGCCATCGGCCCAGCTACCGCAGGCTGAAGTCCGAATGCAGCCGCGGCGAGTTCGCGCAGCGCCTGGCCGACCCCGCGGTGAAGGCCGCCATCCTGTCCGAGGACGATCTGCCCATCGACCCGACCGTGCTGTTCGACGGCATGTCCACCTTCGTGCAGCACTCACTGGAGCGTCTGTATGCACTCGGCGATCCGCCTGACTATGAGCCCACCCCCGACCGCGCCGTCGCCGCGATGGCCAAAGAGCGCGGCGAAGACCCGCTGGCGACGCTCTACGACCTCATGCTCGAGGCGAACGCGAGCGCCATGCTGATGTTGCCCCTCTTCAACTACGCTCACGGCAACCACGATGCGATCCGGGAGATGATGCTGCACCCCGCCGGGGTGCTCGGGCTCTCCGATGGCGGCGCCCATTGCGGGATGATTTGTGACGCTTCCTATCCCACCTTTCTGCTGACGCACTGGACCCGTGACCGTCGCCGCGGCGAGAAGTTGTCGCTGGAGTATGTGATCCGCAAGCAATCCCGAGACACGGCGTACCTATTCGGTCTCACCGACCGCGGCACCATCGAACCCGGTAAGAAGGCCGACATCAACGTGATCGACATGAACGCGCTGACCCTGCACCCCGCGGCGATGGCCTACGATCTGCCGGCCGGCGGCCACCGAATTCTGCAGGCGGCGAGCGGTTACACCGCGACAATCGTCAGCGGAAGTGTGACCCGGCGCGACGATATCGACACCGGGGCCCGTCCCGGCCGGCTGGTGCGCGGAGCGCGTTAGACGCGGGCTAGGGTCCGGCTCGTTCGTCGTTGTTGAAGAGGCGTTCGGGGTGGTGGTGGCTGTTGGTGCGGGGTTGGCCGTGGTCGAGGTGTGGTGGGGGGATCCATGCGGTTTGGCCGTTGGGGAGTTTGCTTGTGCGCCAGCCCTTTGTGGCGAGTTGGTGGTTGGGTGTGCAGGCGAAGGTGAGTTTGTCGATGTTGGTCAGCCCGCCGCTGGCCCAGTCGTCGGTGTGGTGGACTTCGCACCAGTAGCCGGGGACGTCGCAGCCGGGGTGGGTGCAGCCGCGGTCTTTGGCGTAGAGGACCACGCGTTGATCGGGGGTGGCGATGCGGCGGGTGCGGCCCAGATACAGTGGGCGGGCCGAGTGTTCGTCGAAGACGGCCAGGTAGTGGTAGGCGTGGCGGGCCATGCGGATCAGGTCGGGAATGGGTAGCAGGGTGGCGGCGCCGGTGACCGCGCGCCCGGCGCCCGACGTCAGCTCGGCCAGGGTGGTCGAGACGATGACGGTGACCGGCAGCCCGTTGTGGGTACCGAGTTTGGGGTCGCCGAGTTGGCCGCGGACCAGGGCGTTGAGTGCGTCGTGTTGGCGTTGGGCGGGGCTGCGGGTGTCGCTGCGGGTGGCCTCGTGGGTGGGTTCGCCGTTGGCGCAGGGGGTGGGGTTGTCGGGGTTGCACATGCCGGGGGCGGCGAAGCGGGCCAGCCAGGCATCGAGGTTGGCGCGCAGTTCGGGGGTGGCGATCAGCGTGGCGATGCTCATCCCGTCGGATCGTTGGCCGTGCCAGGTGAAGCCGCGTTGGCGGGCGCGGTCGGCGTCGGCGAATGTCCCGTCCGGGTTGATCAACAGGGCACACCGCTGGGCCAGTTTGTCGAGTTGATCCGGACGCAGTTGGGTGGCTTGGTGGGCTAGGAAGCGTTCGGCGTGTGCGACGGTGTCGGCCGGGGTGGTCTCGGATAGCTCGCGCACGAAGGTTTGGATGACCCGCAGGTGCTGGCCGTCGAGCAGCCCGGCGCGCCACGCATGGGCGGTGGCGGGCAACTGCGGGGGTAGCTGCCCGCCACTCAGGGTGACCCGCGCCGACAGCTGTGTCACGTCGTTGATCCGGCGGCGGGCCTCGGCACAGCTGATCCGCAACCAGTCGGCGATCACCTTGTGGGCCGGCCCGCCGATCGCGGCGGGATCTGCCCGCTCCAGCCCGGCGATCACGTCGTGGCTGACCGCGACCTGGCGTCGGCGCGAGGTTTCTAGGCGCTGCAGTGCGCGCAGCCGCACGGCCGGCCGCAGGCGCTCGAAGTTCAGCTCGCCGATGGCTGCCACCGCGGCATCCAGCGCGTCGAACGCGGCGGCCACCTCCACCGGCGCGGTGATCGCACTCATGTTCGAATGCTATTGCCGGACCTCGTCCCCCCGCCACGGCACCGACCACATCTGTGGACAAACACCAAACTGTGGACCCGCGCCGCAAACATCCAAGGGTGACAAGACGCCTACGTGGTGTGTATGTTGCTTCCCGTCACAACCGAACAGCCACTGACGCGATGCGGGAGAACCTCGAAGTCGAGGCGCCGTAGGAGCAATCTCCTCCCCGGGAATCTCTCAGGCCCAAGCACCGCACCGCCGAGGCAACTCTGGAGACAAGGACGGTCGCAGACCGACCTGACCGAAGGTGTAGAGCGGCGCCATGAGGCGACGCCACAGACTCTCAGGTTTCAGGACAGAGCGGGGAGGGCGCAACCAGCCCGGTGCGATTCGGGCTCACCGAGACCGGAGTTGGCCCTTGTCCGAACTACACCAGCCGACTTTTTGGCGGCCTCGCGCGGCCCGCATGCTGCCCGTACCGCGGCCGAAATTTGCGACGCGGAATGGCTATTTCGCCGGGCAGACGATTGCTCCGGGAACACCGTTGACCAACGCCGAACAGAACGGACCGAGCCGATGAACACCCTCAACGAATCCCTGGCCACGTTCGACCCCGACATCGCAGCCCTGATCGACAGCGAGCTACGCCGCCAGGAAACCGGCCTGGAGATGATCGCCTCGGAGAACTACGCGCCGCTGGCGGTGATGCAAGCTCAGGGTTCGGTCCTGACCAACAAGTACGCCGAGGGGTACCCGGGCCGGCGCTACTACGGCGGCTGCGAATACATCGACGGTGTCGAGCAGCTAGCCATCGACCGGGTCAAAGCCCTGTTCGACGCCGAATACGCCAACGTGCAACCACATTCGGGTGCCACCGCCAACGCCGCCACCATGCACGCCCTGCTGAACCCGGGCGACACCATCCTGGGGCTGTCGCTGGCTCATGGCGGTCACCTGACCCACGGGATGCGCATCAACTTCTCCGGCAAGCTCTACAACGTCGCCGCCTACGAAGTGTCCAAACAGGACTACCTCGTCGACATGGATGCGGTTGCCGAGGTGGCGCGCGAACAGCGGCCCAAAATGATCATTGCCGGCTGGTCGGCGTATCCCCGCCACCTGGACTTCGCCCGGTTCCGAGACATCGCCGACGAAATCGACGCCGTGCTGATGGTTGACATGGCACACTTCGCCGGCCTGGTCGCCACCGGCCTGCACCCCAGTCCGGTGCCGCACGCCCACGTCGTCACCTCCACCACCCACAAGACACTCGGCGGCCCCCGCGGCGGCATCATCTTGTGCAACGACGCCGCCATCGCCAAGAAGATCAACTCCGCGGTCTTCCCCGGGCAGCAGGGCGGGCCACTCGAACATGTCATCGCCGCCAAGGCCACCGCGTTCAAGATGGCCGCGCAGCCTGATTTCGCGCAACGGCAACAACGTTGCCTGGACGGCGCGCGCATCCTTGCCGACCGGTTGACCCAGCCGGACGTCGCCGAACAGGGCATCACCGTGCTGACCGGCGGCACCGACGTGCACCTCGTCCTGGTCGACCTGCGCGACGCCGAACTCGACGGCCAGCAAGCCGAAGACCGGTTGGCCGCGGTGGACATCACCGTCAACCGCAACGCCGTGCCCTTCGACCCGCGCCCCCCGATGGTCACGTCCGGACTGCGGATCGGCACCCCGGCGCTGGCCGCACGCGGCTTCTCCCTCAACGACTTCCGCGCTGTGGCGGACGTCATCGCGGCGGCGCTGACGGCCACCGCCGACGACCAGCTGAGTCCGCTCCGCGCCCAGGTCCAGCGGCTGGCCGCGCGCTATCCGCTCTACCCGGAACTGCACCGGGCATGACCATCAGCGTTTTCGACCTGTTCTCCATCGGCATCGGCCCGTCCAGCTCCCACACCGTGGGCCCGATGCGCGCGGCGAACCAGTTCGTGGTGGCGCTGCGCCGTGGCGGTCACCTGCATGCCCTCGAGGCGGTGCGAGTGGATCTGTTCGGCTCACTCGCGGCCACCGGCGCCGGCCACGGCACCATGTCCGCGATATTGCTGGGGTTGGAGGGCTGTGAGCCGGAAACGATTACCACCGATCACAAGGAGCGCCGCCTCGCCGAGATCGCGGCGTCCGGCCGAACACGAATCGGCGGTATCGTTTCGGTGCCGCTGACCGAGAGTGGTATTGACCTGCATCCCGATGTTGTCCTGCCCACACATCCCAACGGGATGACAATCACTGCCATCGACTCCCACGGCCGCGTCCTGGCCACCGAGACCTACTTCTCGGTGGGTGGGGGTTTCGTCGTCACCGAACAGACCAGCCGCAGCAGCGGCCAACATTCGTGCTCGGTTGCGCTTCCCTACGCCTCGGCTCAGGAACTGCTCGATGTCTGCGACCGGCTCGACATGTCGATCAGCGAAGTGGCGTTGCGCAACGAATCATGTTGCCGCACGGAGAACGAGGTACGCACCGGGCTGCTGCACCTGCGCGACGTCATGGTCGAGTGCGAACAGCGCAGTATCGCTCGCGACGGGTTGCTTCCTGGCACCCTCCAGGTACGCCGCCGAGCGAAGGTGTGGTACGAGCGTTTGAGCTCCGAAGACCCCACTCGCAAGCCGGAATTCGCTGAGGATTGGGTCAACCTGGTAGCGCTGGCGGTCAACGAGGAGAACGCCTCGGGCGGGCGAGTCGTCACCGCCCCGACCAACGGCGCCGCCGGCATCGTGCCCGCCGTCCTGCACTACGCCGCGCGCTACACGCCGGCTGGGGCCGCTGACCCCGACGATGTAACCGCGCGATTCCTGCTCACCGCGGGGGCCATCGGATCGTTGTTCAAGGAACGGGCGTCGATCTCCGGAGCCGAGGTCGGCTGTCAGGGGGAAGTTGGCTCCGCGGCCGCCATGGCCGCTGCCGGATTGGCTGAGATCCTCGGCGGCACACCGCGGCAAGTGGAGAACGCCGCCGAGATCGCCATGGAACACAGCCTCGGCCTGACCTGCGACCCCATCGCCGGGCTGGTGCAGATCCCCTGCATCGAACGCAACGCGATCTCGGCCGGCAAAGCCATCAACGCCGCGCGGATGGCACTGCGTGGCGACGGCTTCCATCGCGTCACCCTCGACCAGGTGATCGACACGATGCGCGCCACCGGTGCGGACATGCACACCAAGTACAAGGAGACCTCCGCCGGAGGGCTCGCCATCAACGTCGCCGTCAACATCGTCGAGTGCTGACCAACCCACGCCTTGACCAAAGGGCCTCGCCGCGATACTGATGCGAGGTATGGCCGACATGGGTACGACGCTGGGTGGATCGGTCCACTTCGCCGGGCTTAGCGACATCGGGCGGCAACGATCCAGCAACCAAGATTGCTGGGGAGCGGACGCCGACCAGGCGCTATTCATGGTTGCCGATGGGGTGGCCGGCAGCACCGACGGCGCGCTGGCCGCTCACTTGGTGGTTGAGTTGCTCCCGACATATGTGGCCCGCCATCTCAAGCCGGCCGACTCGGACGATTCGGCCCAACCCGAGCTGCTGGGCCGCGCGGTCGCCGAGTTCTGCGATCACTTTCGCGCCTACGGCAACACCGACTCCCGCGTTGCCGGGGCCTCGACCACGGTGGTGGCCGTGGTCGTCGCGGGTTCGCGCGCTTTGGTCGTCCATCTGGGAGACAGCCGCGCCTACCTGTGCCGCGAGCGGCGCCTGCAGCGCCTGACCCGTGACCACAGCCTGATCCAGGATCTGCTCGACGCACACCAAGTCGATATTGAGCACGCCGACGAGCACCCGGCCCGGGCCACGCTGACGCGACACGTGGCGATGTCGCCACCGGCCCGACCCGATACTGCGGCGGTGGATCTGTTGGCCGGTGACCGGATCCTGCTATGCAGCGACGGACTGCACGGGGTCATCGACGAGTCATCTCTGGCGAAGATTCTGGATTCGCATCGGGTGCCTGCCGACGCGTGCGCGGCACTGATCAATGCCGCAAATGATGCCGGCGGGCCGGACAACGTCACCGCGGTGGTTATCCACATTGAGGAAAGCCATGGCGCTTGATGAGTCGGCGTGCACGACCGAAGCCGTCGACGTCGTGGTGATCGGATTTGGTGCAGCGGGTGTGTGCGCAGCCATTGCCGCCCGTGAACAGGGCGCCGAGGTCGTCGCGCTCGATCGCGCAAACGGTGGCGGTGCGACCGCGATATCGGGCGGGATCATCTACGCCGGTAGCGGCACCACGGTGCAGCAACAGGCCGGTGTGAGCGACACCTTCGAGCAAATGCTGACCTACCTTCAGCTCGAAGTCGGCGACGCCGTCAGCCAACAAACCTTGGAATCCTTCGTGCGCGGCAGCCCCGAAATGATCGATTGGCTGAGCAACTACGGGGTGCCGTTCGATCCCACACTGTGCCCCTATAAGACGTCGTTCCCGAACAATCGCTACTACTTGTATCACTCGGGTAGCGAGAACGCCGGGGCATTCCGCTGCCATACCCCGCCCGTCCAACGCGGACATCGGGTGAAGGGACGAGGTACCTCCGGCAAGAAGTTGTATGCGCCGCTTGCCAAATCTGCACTCGCCCTTGGTGTCCGGTTTCATCCCCAGACAACCGCGACGAAGCTGATCCGGGATTGCGCCGGTCGTGTGACCGGGGTGGAAGCGATGACGATGAACCATGCGCCACCCCCTGTCCGCCGGATGTATGCGGCGTTGGCGGGGGTGTCAGCCAAGCCCGGCATCTACGTTCCGCCGCTACGGCGCCTGACGGAGCGCCGGCTCAGGAGCCTCGAGCGGCGCTTCGCCCGTCCGGTGCGGATCGCCGCCCGACGAGGGGTGATCGTCTGCGCCGGCGGCTTCATCGCCAACACCGAATGGATCGAACGCTTTGCGCCGCAATACATGAACGGGCTTGCGCTGGGTACCAGTGGCGACGATGGCAGCGGTATCGCGCTTGCGCAGAGCGTGGGAGCGGTTACCCACCGGATGGACAACGTCTCAGCGTGGCGGTTCATTACGCCGCCGAGCGCATTCATCGGCGCCATCATCGTCGATCAGCAAGGTCAACGCATCATCGACGAGAGTCGGTACGGTGCGGCAGTCGGGCAAGCCATGGTGAGAGACCACAACGGCAACGGATGGCTGCTGGCCGACGCCGCGTTGATGAGGGAAGCTCGACGCCAACTAATCAAGCAACCGTTGTGGTTTCAGCGCGCCCAGTCGGCGGCGCTGATGTTCGCCGACGCCGTGAAGGCCGGGTCCCTCGTCGACGTCGCACGCGGAGCCGGTATCGATCCCGACGGGCTGCTGGCCACGGTGGAAGCGCACAACAACGCGATCGATTCCGGGACAGCGGATCCCGCCGGGAAGCCCGCGGAGTTCGTGCGTCGAATAGCTTCGGCCCCGTACACCCTCCTGAACGTTTCGGTGCGGCCAAGCCGGATCAACCCCACCCCGATGCTCACCCTCGGCGGCATCCGAGTCGATGAAGCAACCGGAGCCGTCGTCAGCAAGTCCGGCGCACCGATTCCCGGCTTGTTCAGCGCAGGACGCACCGCGATCGGAATCTGTTCCAATTCATACGTCAGCGGGCTCTCACTGGCCGACTGCGTGTTCTCCGGCCGTCGTGCCGGGACACATGCCGCCACTGCGCATTAGGCAGCCAGTTCGCGCAGTATCTCGATCAGCTTGATTCGTTCGGATCGCGTGCTCGCCAGCGGCACCACGTTCAAGGTGGTCACGCCCGACTCGCGGAACGCCGCCAACCGCTCCTTGACGAATTGCGGCGTTCCGATCAGGGAGATGTCTCGCACGAGTTCGTCGGGCACAACCTTGGCCGCGCCGTCCTTGTCGCCGGACAGGTAGAGCTCTTGGATCCGGTCGGCCTCCGGGCCGTAGCCGTAGTTGGTGGCCAGGGCGTGGTAAAAGTTCTTGCCCTTGGCACCCATCCCGCCGATGTAGAGAGCCAGCTGCGGTTTGGCGAATTCTCGCAGCGGTTCCACGTTTTCGCCAATGGCCAGCATCGGATTGGCGTACACGTCGAGTTCTCCCAACGCGGGGTCCCGCTTGGCCCGGCCGGTGGCCAGGGCCTTGCCCCACACGTCGGGCGCCTTCTCGGGCAGATAGAAGAGCGGTTGCCAGCCTTCGGCGACCTCGGCTGCCAGCTCGACGTTCTTGGGTCCCAGCGCGGCCACCAGAATCGGGATACGTTCCCGGACAGGGTGGTTCACGAGCTTGAGCGATTTGGCAAGTCCGGTGCCCTGGTCGGCGGGCAGCGGGATCGTGTAGTGCTTGCCCTCGAACTGCAGGTACTCGCGGCGCCACACCTGACGGCAGATGTCGATGACCTCGCGGGTGCGTGCGATCGGGGCGTCGTAGGGCACACCGTGGAAACCCTCGATGACCTGCGGGCCGGACGCGCCAAGGCCGAGGGTGAACCGGCCGTCGGAGACGTAGTCGAGCCCGGCCGCGGTCATCGCGGTCAATGTGGGTGTTCGGGTGTAGAGCTGCAGAATGCCCGAGGCCAATTGAACCCGTTCGGTGCTGGCTGCCAGATAGCCCAGCGCGCTCACCGCGTCGAACGAATACGCCTCGGGGACAAAGACGATGTCCAACCCGGCCCGCTCAAGTTCGGCGACTTCGGCGGCCACGTCCTTGAAGCCGCCCGCGTAGTTGATAGCCAATCCGATCCGCATGGTCAGCGCCCCCACACAGTGACAAGTTCGAGGGCCTCCCGCTGGATCCGATCGGACTGGACACCCAGTGCGTCGGACAACGCCATCGCGCCCGACAGCCGCCATACCCGGATGGCCGCGTGGTCGCGCTCCCCGACTCCCTGACTAGGGGCGTGCATAGGCACCTCGCATAATTGATTTGTTGATTAGATGCGCTCGACGGTAGAGGTCGAACACCGGTATTTTCCTTTGCAGCTAATCACTTTAGTGCTTAGCTGCGTTGTTGGGCTAACCGGGGGCGTTGCTCCAGGGCGCGGGGCCCGCCAGGTAGAGCGCGAGCACCGGGCGTAGCCATTCGATCAGGTGGGCGTCGTCCATGCCAGCAAGCGGCGGTATGCCGAGAATGTAACGAGCCACCGCGAGGCCAAGCAGATGCGATCCCACCAGGGCGGCCCGCTCGGCACCATGGTCGGGAACGACGGCAGCCAGCGCCGGGGCGACCCGGTCGACGAACACCTCAAGCAGGGCGTCCGCGGCATCGCGGTTCGTCGCGGCGGCGCGCAATAGCGGGAGAAACGGTCCCTGCGGTCCCCAGACGGCGACGAACTCGGGTAGCAGCACATCGGCGATGCGGTCCGGCGCGACGCCCGAGAGATCCGGGAAGGTGATCTCGAATCGGGAGGCCGCAGCGAACAGTTCCGCCTTGCTGCCGAAGTAATGCATGACGAGCGCCGGATCGACCCCGGCGGCCGACGCCACCGAACGGATGGTAGTTCGTTCGAAGCCATGCTCCCCGAATTGCGATCGCGCCGTGGCCAGGATCGCCGATCGGGTGGCCGCTGCGTCTCGCATCTTCGAGGGCATGCCCACCAGTGTATTCAACAACTGTTGACATGGCTCGCGCACGGGGCTACCGTCGAAGTCAACAGTTGTTGAACTCGCGACAAGGAGGTCGCGGCCATGACCGTCACAGCCATCCAGATCGGACTCGATCCCGACGCGATCGACTATTCCTCCCCCGACTTCGCCCAGTTTCCGGGCCTGTCCAGGGAGAAATTGCGCGCCGCCAACGATGACAACATCGCGGCGTTGCGCGCCGCCGGCTATCGGGTCGACAACTGCCTGATCGACTTCGGCGAGGCAGGCGCCGACAAAGCTCGTCGATGGCTGGGAGCCAAGCGCTACGACGCGGTGCTCATCGGCGCGGGCGTACGGCTGGTCGCCAGCAACACGTTGCTGTTCGAGTCGATCGTCAACGCCGCGCACGTCACGCAGCCGGGCTGCCGGTTCGTATTCAATCGCGCCCCCACAACGACCCCAGACGACATCCGTCGCTGGTATCCGGAACCGGAAGGGTTGGCGCGATGATGACCCACGATGTTGACGTCCTCGTCGTCGGCGCCGGGCCCACGGGCCTGACCGCCGCCGGCGACCTTGCCCGGGCCGGCCGGTCCGTCGTTGTCCTGGAGCGATGGCCCACGATTAACCCGTCGAGCCGCGCATTCGCCACCATGCCGCGCACGTTGGAGGTCCTCGATGCCCGCGGCCTCGCCGACGATCTGTTGGCGCACTCGCACAAGGCAGCGGGCGTCACGATCTTCGCCGGCGCCCGCATTGACTTCACCCACCTCGACTCGTTTTATCGGTTCGTGATGGTCACTCCGCAAACCAATGTCGATCGCGCGCTGGCCGGCTACGCCGAAGCGCAGGGCGCCGATATCCGGCGTGGCACCGAGGTCATCGGACTCGATCAGGACGCTGACGGTGTGACGGTGACCGCGCAGCCGCGCGACCACGACGCAAAGCAGCACTGGCGGGCGCGGTACCTGATCGGCGCCGACGGGGCGCACAGCACGGTTCGCACGTTGGTAGGTGCTGACTTCGGCGGCAAGACGATCTTGTCGTCAATCATCCTCGCCGACGTCAAGCTCGCGCACGGGCCAGCCAGCGGCAGCCTGACCGTCGGCAGCACTCGCGACGTATTCGCGTTCCTAGCCCCTTACGAAGCCCCACACCACCGACACGACGCCGACGGCTCCTGGTATCGCGCGATGGTCTGGGACCGCAACAACCAGATGCCCGACAGCGAGCCGGTGGATCGGGAGGAAATCGTCGGCATCTTTGCCCGAGCGATCCAGACCGACCTCGGGGTGCTCGATATCGGATGGAAGTCCCGATTCCATTGCGACGAAAGACAAGTCGCGAACTACCGGCACGGTCGCGTGTTCCTCGCCGGGGACGCTGCGCACGTCCACTCCCCGATGGGCGGGCAGGGCATGAACACCGGTATTCAGGATGCGGCGAACCTCGCGTGGAAGATCGACGCGGCGCTCGCCGGCGCGGACGAGGCGGTGCTCGACAGCTACCACGACGAGCGCCATCCGATCGGCAAGCGGGTCCTGCTGCAGTCGGGGCTCATGGCGCGTGGCATCACGCTTTATCCGCGAGTTGCACGATCGTTGCGAAATCTCTTGGCCCCCCGGCTGCTTCGTGTTCCCCGCCTGCGCGACGCGGTGGCCGGAAGCTTCGCGGGAACGGCGTTGCGGTATGCCCACCGACGCGACGAGAGCTCTCTGGTCGGCACCCGCGCGACCCAGATTCCGTTGACACACGGTCGGTTGACCCAACTGCAACGCCAGCCTGGCTTCGTTGTGGTCCGTGGGTGCGGAGCGACCCCGATAGCCGCCGAGCTGCTCGAAGCACAGCGCGCGGATCGCGGTCCCGCGGTGCTGGTGCGGCCCGACGGCTACATCGCTTGGGCCGGCGATTCGGCGGATCGGTCCGGGTGGGCTGCGGCCCTGGCCCGGTGGACCGCTCCCAAGACCCCTGCCGAAGCATCCCGCGGGTAACAAGCCGCACTGTTCACCAACGGGCATGCCAGGATGAATTGTGCCCCACCTCGTCATCGACGGCGCAGCCATCGCAACCACCGATCCGACGGGTACCGAATACTCTTCGGGTCACATCGTCGTGGCAGAGGGTTTGATCGTTACGGTCGGCGATGGACCGGCCCCGGTGGTACCCGGCGCGACCGTCGTCGACGGACGCGATTGTCTGGCTACCCCCGGATTTGTCAATACCCACGACCACCTCTGTCAGTGGATCACCCGCGGCTACGCGCAGGGCGACGGGTTGTTCGGATGGCTGGAGACGCTGTTTCCGCTGTGGTGTCGGCTCGATGCCGAGCTGGAGTTCGCTGCCGCCAGCGCGGCGCTGGCCAGGTTGGCGCTGACCGGCTGCACAACGACGATGGATCACCACTATGTCTTTACCGACGCCGGCGGCGACATGCTGGGCGCGGAAATCGCCGCGGCGGACCGCATCGGTGTCCGCTTCCATCCAACCCGCGGGTCGATTGATTTGGGCGTCTCTTCGGGTGGACTGATACCCGATGAGAGCGCCGAGGGCCTCGATGCGATCCTGACGGCCTGCCAGGAAGCCATCGATACACACCATGACGCCGCGTTCGGCTCAATGCTGCAGATCGCTCTGGCGCCGGGCTCACCGGTTGCGGTGTCCGGTGAGCTGATGGCCCAGTCTGCGCTGTTGGCCCGAGACCTCGGGGTGCGCCTACACACCCATCTCGCGGAGGACCCTTACGAAGAGGAGTTCTGCATCGCACACTTCGGCGCGCGCCCGGTGGACTATCTGGAGTCGCTGGGCTGGCTGGGTAGCGACGTGTGGCTGGCCCACTGCGTACACCTGTCGGATGCCGACATCGCCAAGTTCGCCGCCACCGGTACCGGCGTCGCACACTGCCCGACCTCCAACGGCCGACTTGGTTCGGGCATCGCGCGGATTCCCGAGCTGCTGGGCGCGGACGTCGCGGTCGGGCTGGGCGTGGACGGCGGCTGTACCGAACACCGGGGGATGGCCAACGAATTGCGCGAAGCAACGTTGGCGGCCCGGTTCCGGCTGGGCGCCGGGGCGCTGAGCGCACGCCAGGCATTGCGGATGGCCACCGTCGGCGGTGCCCGGTGTCTGGGGCGGGAGCTTGAACTCGGATCGCTGCAGCCGGGCAAGCTGGCCGATATCGCGCTATGGCAGCTCGATGGGCTCGGCCATTCCGACATCGAAGACCCGGTGTGGGCGCTGGTGTACGGCCCGCCCGCACCGCTGCGGCTGCTGCTGGTCGGCGGAAAGACCGTCGTCGCAGACGGCGAGTTGCGCACCGCCGATACCGCGACATTGGCACGAGACGCGCGCGATGCCGCCGTGACACTGCGCCAACGCGGCGCCGACTGACCTCAGCGTCCGGCCGGATTGAAACCGACCCTGCCCCTGCGTGGCGCCGCGTCCGAGGCGATACTGATAGTCGCCGTTACAACGCCGAGCTCCTTGAAATCTGACCGACAGCGACGCCGGGAGAGCAACTATGAGCGCCGAACAGCCGACCATCATCTACACGCTGACCGACGAGGCGCCGCTGCTGGCGACCTACGCCTTTCTGCCGATAGTGCGCGCCTTTACCGAGCCGGCGGGCGTCAAGGTCAAGACCAGTGATATCTCGGTGGCGGCGCGCATTCTCGCCGAGTTTTCCGACTACCTGACCGAAGAGCAGCGAGTGCCCGACCGACTGGCCGAGCTGGGCGAGCTGACGCAGCGTCCGGAGACCAACATCATCAAGCTGCCGAACATAAGCGCCTCGGTGCCACAGCTCACCGCCGCCATCAAGGAACTACAGAACCAGGGTTACAAGCTGCCGGACTACCCGGCGGACGCCAGGACCGACGAGGAAAAGGCCGTCAAGGAGCGCTACGCCAAGGTCTTGGGCAGCGCGGTGAACCCGGTGCTGCGCGAGGGCAATTCGGACCGGCGCGCGCCCAATGCGGTGAAGCAGTACGCGCGCAAGCACCCGCACAGCATGGGCGAGTGGTCGATGGCCTCACGCACGCACGTGGCGACGATGCGGCACGGCGACTTCTACCATGGCGAGAAGTCGATGACGCTGAACCGCGCACTCAGTGTGCGGATGGAACTGGTTACCACGAGCGGCCAGACGATCGTGCTCAACCCCGAGGTGTCGCTGCAAGAGGGCGACATCATCGACAGCATGTTCATGAGCAAAAGGGCCTTGTGCGAGTTCTACGAAGAACAGATGGAGGACGCCTACAAGACCGGTGTCATGTTCTCGTTGCACGTGAAGGCGACCATGATGAAGGTCAGCCATCCGATCGTCTTCGGACATGCGGTGAAGATTTTCTACAAGGACGCGTTCGCCAAACACCAGGAGCTGTTCGACGAACTGGGCGTCAACGTCAACAACGGCCTGGTCGACTTGTACAGCAAGATCGAGTCGCTGCCGGCGACGCAACGCGACGAGATCATCCGCGACCTGCACGCCTGCCACGAACACCGCCCCGAGCTGGCCATGGTCGATTCCGCCAAGGGGATCTCGAACTTCCACTCGCCCAGTGACGTCATCGTCGACGCCTCGATGCCGGCGATGATCCGGGCCGGCGGCAAGATGTACGGCGCCGATGGACGGCCCAAGGACACCAAGGCCGTGAACCCGGAGTCCACCTTTTCCCGCATCTATCAGGAGATCATCAACTTCTGTAAGACCAACGGCGCGTTCGATCCGGCCACCATGGGCACCGTCCCCAACGTAGGCCTCATGGCGCAGAAGGCGGAGGAGTACGGCTCGCACGACAAGACCTACGAGATCCCCGAGGACGGTGTCGCCAACATCGTCGACCGCGCCACCGGCGAAGTGCTGCTGACCCAGAACGTCGAGACCGGCGACATCTGGCGCATGCCCATAGTCAAAGACGCGCCGATCCGCGACTGGGTCAAGCTGGCCGTTACCCGCGCGCGCGAGTCCGGCATGCCGGTGTTGTTCTGGCTGGACCCGTACCGTCCACACGAAAACGAGCTGATCAAGAAGGTTCAGACATACCTGAAGGATCACGACACGACTGGCCTCGATATCCAGATCATGTCCCAGGTGCGGTCCATGCGTTACACGCTGGAGCGCCTGATCCGCGGGCTGGACACCATTGCCGCGACCGGCAACATCCTGCGCGACTATCTCACCGACCTGTTCCCGATTCTGGAACTGGGCACCAGCGCCAAGATGCTGTCGATCGTGCCGCTGATGGCCGGCGGTGGCCTGTACGAAACCGGAGCGGGTGGTTCGGCTCCCAAGCACGTCAAGCAACTGGTGGAGGAGAATCACCTGCGTTGGGATTCGCTTGGCGAGTTCCTGGCGCTGGCGGTCAGCCTGGAAGACCTCGGCACCAAGTCCGGCAACGCGAAGGCCAAAATCCTGGCCAAGACGCTGGACGCCGCGACCGGCAAGCTGCTGGACAACAACAAGAGCCCGTCGCGCAAGACCGGTGAGCTCGACAACCGCGGCAGCCAGTTCTACCTCGCCATGTACTGGGCGCAGGAACTTGCCGCGCAAACCGACGACTCGGAGCTGGCCGAACACTTCGCCGCACTCGCCGACGCGTTGACCAAGAACGAAGACGTCATCGTGCGCGAACTCAACGAGGTGCAGGGCGAGCCGGTGGACATCGGCGGCTACTACGCGCCGGAGGCCGAGAAGACCACGGCGGTGATGCGGCCCAGCAAGACGTTCAACGAGGCGTTGCTGACCGCCCAAGGCTGACGCCGCTCTGGTGGCCTATCGCCGGCTAGACAACGCCGGGAGAGCCGCCCCCGCCACCGGTGCCGCCGTCTCCGCCGGTGTCGCCCATCGGGGCAGCGCCGTCGTCGCCGTCACCGCCGGCGCCGCCCGGGGTGCCGCCGGTACCGGTCGAGCTTGCGCCACCGTCCCCGCCAGCACCGCCGTCACCGCCGGTACCACCGGCGCTAAGAACATTTCCGTCGATGGCGTCGCCGCCGGTGCCCCCGTCACCGCCGTCGCCACCCATCCCGCCGGTACCGACGACACCGTCCCCGCCGACGCCGCCCATCCCACCGGTGCCACCGCCGCCCCCGTTGCTGGCATCTCCGTCGGCAAAGTCGATGCCGCCGGTGCCGCCAGCTCCCCCACGGCCGCCGGCGCCGCCGAAACCGCCGGTGACGCCCTCCCCGCCGGCGCCCCCGGCCCCGCCTTCACCGCCGCCGCCCCCGTCGCCGCCAGTTGCCCCGGCGACAATGTTGCCGCTACCGCCGGTGCCGCCGTCACCGCCGCCACCGCCGGCACCGCCGGACCCGAGCGTGCCGACGCCGCCGTTGCCGCCACCGCCACCCTTGCCGCCCGCACCGGCGGTATTGTCCGCGTCGGGATTGCCCCCAACCCCGCCGATGCCGCCGTCGCCGCCGACGCCGCCCTCACCACCTGTGCTGCCCTGGCCGCCATTGCCTCCAGCACCCCCATGGCCGCCCCTCGACCCGGTTGCGCCCGACGTGGGGTCGCTGACGCCGGCATTGCCACCCATCCCGCCGGTGCCCCCGCTGCCGCCGGTGCCGTTGATGCCTTCCCCGCCGGTCCCGCCGGCACCGCCCTCGCCACCGCGCCCGCCGTTTCGGCCGGAGAAGTCCACAGCGTCGCCGCCAGCACCGCCGTGACCGCCGTCGCCGGCCGCGCCACCGGTGTCGCCCGCACCGCCGTCACCCCCGCGACCGCCGGTACCGCCATGGCCGCCGCCCTTGCCATCGACGAAAGCGCCGTTACCGCCGTCCCCGGCGCGGCCGCCATCGCCACCGACACCCTGGGATCCCGCCTGACTTCCGGTGCCGCCCGCGCCACCGGCCCCGCCGCCGCCGCCATTGCCACCCGTACCGCCCGACTCACCATCGAGCACCCCGTCGGCACCCCGAACGCCGTTGCCGCCACGGCCACCGTTCCCACCATCGCCGCCCACACCCTGGGATCCCACCTGACTTCCGGTGCCGCCCACACCACCGGCACCACCAGCGCCCCCCGCACCACCCATCTCGCCCGCCGCACCGTCGCCGACCCCGTCGGCACCCCGAACGCCGTTGCCGCCGCGGCCACCATTGCCGCCGTCGCCGCCCACACCGTCGGATCCCGCCAGAATGCCGGCGCCGCCCACACCACCGGCACCACCAGCGCCCCCAGCACCACCCTGCTCACCCGCCTCCCCATCGAGGACTCCATCGGCGCCCCGAGCTCCGTTGCCGCCGGCGCCACCGTGGCCACCATCGCCGCCAACAGCAAACAGTCCGCCGCGGCCACCCGGCCCACCAGCGCCACCACCGCCGCCGTCCAGCGAGGCGGGGCTGCCCATCAGACCATCGCCGCCCGCACCGCCGGCACCGCCCGAACCACCGCGGCCGAACAGCGCCGCGTTACCACCGCTGCCGCCAGCCCCACCTGGTCCGGCGGTCGCCCCGTCGCCACCGCGCCCGCCGTCACCACCGTTTCCGACCAGCGACAGCACCCCGGCGTCACCGCCGGCGCCCCCGCCTGCACCCAGGCCGCCATTCCCACCGACGCCGCCGCTGCCCCACAGCCACCCGCCGGCTCCACCGGCCCCGCCGGCCGCTCCGACCCCTCCGGCGCCGCCGAAGCCGCCGTTGCCGATCAACCCAGCGGTCCCGCCGGCACCGCCAGCCACTCCGGTGTTTGCACTGTTGTCGTAGCCGTTGCCGCCATTGCCGTACAACAATCCCCCCGCCTGCCCGTTGGGCGCCGAAGCGGTGCCGTTGGCGCCATCGCCGATCAGCGGACGTCCCAGCAGCGCCTGGGTGGGCCAGTTCACCAAGTCGAACAGCGGCTGCAGCGGCGACGCGCTGGCAGCCTCCGCGGCCGAATAGGCCCCCGCACCCGACGTCAACGACCGCACGAACTGGTCGTGAAACATCGCCGCTCGCGCGCTGAGCGCCCGATAGTCCTGCGCGTGGCTGGAAAATAGCGACGCGATGGCGGCCGAGACCTCATCGGCCGCGGGGGCCTGCACCGCGGTGATCGGGGCCGCGGCCGCGACATTGGCCGCCCGCAGCACCGAGCCGATGCCCTGCAAATCCGTCGCCGCCGCCGCCAACTCCGTCGGGGTCACCGTCACATGCGACATCGCTAGCTCACCCATTCACGTGCGGTCATCGTCGAGCGCTCGGTGAAAACTGATTATTCACACAGTGTTCTACACATAGCATTTTCGCCGATTGTTGTCCGGCTTTTTCGGCCTTTCTTAGGCGGTTCGCATTCCGCCACGGGCGGCCAACCCACGCTGCAGTGCAGCCCGATTCGTACGCCGCCCTATTGACCCAATCTCATCCTCTGCATCGCCTAGCGGCCGGGATTTCCAGCGGCGTCGATGGCCCGCTCCATCTGGTCGAGCGCCGCACGCAGTTTGGCCAGCGCTTTCCGGAGTTCGTCCGCCGTCGCGGCTGGCACGTCCGGCCGCTGCGGCGGGGCGGCGGGGGTTCGGGCGGGATCGCGCCCGGTGGCGACCCGACCGGAGCCCGGCCCGAATACCTGATCGAGAGCTTCGGCCAAGGGCGGCGCGTATCCGACTCGGACCCCACCTTCGGTGCGCGGTTCGCGCACGCTGACCAACTTTCGGGAAAGTTGCGGGAAGGTTGAGCTATTCGGGTTCGTCGAAATCCGCTCGGTGTAGAGCGGTTCCACATAGAGGACGCCGCCGTCGGCGATTGGCCGACAATAGGACAATAGATTGCCGAATTCTGGATTTGTTGCCGGCCTTGGGTCAAGGTGTCGGCCGGCAACTCCAGCAACCTCAGCTTGCCGTAGTTCTCCGGATCCGAGTGCGCCGTTGCGCTGCGTTGGTGTCATTGGTGGGGTCGATGGGCGCCGACCACGACGACTCGGAGCTGGCCGAACACTTCGCCGCACTCGCCGACTCCTTGACCAAGAACGAAAACGTCATCGTGCGCGAATTCAACGAGGTGCAGGGCGAACCGTAGACATCGGCGCCCACTCCGCGCCGGACAGCGACACGACCACGGCGGTGATGCGGCCCAGCAAGACCGTTCAACGAGGCGTTGCTGACCGCCCAACGCTGACGCCGTGGAATTTGCGACCGGCGACATGACGCTGCCCGCTGCCCGCTGCCCGCTGCCCGCTGCCCGCTGCCCGCTGCCCGCTGCCCGCTGCCCGCTGCCCGCTGCCCGCTGCCCGCTGCCATGATTAGATCGCTCTATGCTGCCGCGCCTTTCAGCGATGGTTCGCAGCGCGGTCGTGATTCTTCTTGTCACCTCGTGTGCCACCGATGCCAAATCGCCGCCTACCTCCACCTCGAGCACCCCAACGGCGACCTCGCCGACCGACACCTCCGCCGTCGCGCCGAGCGGGCCTGCAGTCGGTCCGTCAGTCGTAACACCGATCGTGGGCTCGGCGCTTGCGCCGCCGGTCGCCGTCCCGGCCACCGATGGCAAAGTTCATCTGGCCTATGAACTGAAACTCACGAATACCCTCGACCAAGAGGTCACGCTGACGTCGGTCGCCGCAGTGGTGGGCGGCAAGACGCTGCTCACACTAACCGGTGACGGCCTGGCATTTTGGACACGGATTATCGGCAGCCAGACCCCGACCACCAAGATCGGCCCGGCTCAGACCGCGCTGATCTGGCTCGACGTCACCGTCGACCAACCCGCAGACGTCCCCACTGAAATCGGCCACATGGTGGGCCTGACCGTGCCGCACCCGCAACCGCCCCTCGTCCCGTCGACGATGACGGAATCGATCGCCTTCACCAAGGTCGCCGCACGCAAACCGGTGACAATCGCGCCACCGCTGAGCGGACCAGGGTGGTTGGACGGCGACGGCTGCTGCGCCATGTCTGCGCACCGCACGGCCCTGAACCCCATCAACGGGCAACTGTGGGGAGCGGAGCGGTTCGCGATCGACTTCGTCCAGCTCACCCCGGAGGGCCGCCTGTTCATCGGCGACAGAACGAAGGTCGAGAGCTACCCGTACTTCGGCACCGACATCCACGCGGTCGCCGACGGCCCGGTCGTTGCGGTGGTGGACAACCTGCCGGAGCAAGTGCCCGGTGCGAATCCCTCCGGCCTGCCGCTCGACCAATACGGCGGCAACCACGTGGTGCAGGACATCGGCGAGGGCAACTATGCGTTCTATGCGCATTTGGCGACCGGTAGCGTGCGGGTCAAGCCCGGCGACCGGTTGACCGCTGGGCAGGTCTTTGCCTCGCTGGGCAACAGCGGTAACACCACTGCGCCACATCTGCACTTCCATGTGATGAGTACGCCTGAGCCGTTGCGCTCCAATGGCTTGCCGTATGTCTTTGTGAGTTTCCATCTTGACTCCCGGATCGCCTCTGATGCGGCAGTTGACCAGCTCGCCGATAGCGGCGGCCCGGTGCCGACGCAACAGGGTTTCGCCCAGAGCGACAAAACCCATGTGATGCCGCTGCAGCTCGACACGATGAGCTTCCCGAACGGTTGACCCGCTGGCGTCCGGGCCTAGCGTCCGGGACTTCCAGCCGCGTCGATGGCCCGCTCCATCTGGTCGAGCGCCGCACGCAGTTCGGCCAGCGCTTTCCGGAGTTCGTCCACCGTCGCGGCTGGCACGTCCGGTCGCTGCGGCGGGGCGGCGGGGGGTTCGGCCGGGATCGCGCCCGGTGGCGACGCGACCGGCGGCACAACCTGCGGCGGCGCAGGCGCGCCCGCCTCAGGCGGCGGTGCCGTGGCGGCATCACCGCCGGGAGCGGTCGCGACCCGACCGGTGCCCGGCCCGAATACCTGATCGAGAGCTTCGGCCAAGGTCGGCGCGTATCCGACTCGGACCCCACCTTCGGTGCGCGGTTCGCGCACGCTGACCAACATTCGGGAAAGTTGCGGGAAGGTTGAGCTGTTCGGGTTCGTCGAGATCCGCTCGGTGTAGAGCGGTTCCACATACAGGACACCGCCGTCGGCGATCGGCAGCGACAATAGATTGCCGTAGTGGATCCGGTTCGACCGTTCCAGCAGCGTTCGCTCGGACGCGACCCGGGTGTCGGAGATCATCGAGTTCTGGATTTGTTGCGGGCCTTGGGTCAAGGTGTCGGTCGGCAACTCCAGCACGGTCAGCTTGCCGTAGTTCTCCGGATCCGAGTGCGCCGAGATGTAAGCGGACAGGAATTCGCGGTTGTAGCCGACCATCGCCGACGCCAGCCGGAAGGACAGCCTAGCGGTCTGCTGGTCGCCGACGAGGACGTAGAACGGCGGTTGCGCTGCGTTGGTGTCATTGGTGGGGTCGCTAGGCACCGACCAGAAGGCGTTGGTGGTGAAGAACTCTCGCGGTTCGTCGACATGGTACTTCGCGAGCAAACCCCGCTGAACCTCGAACAGGTCCTCCGGATACCGGAAGTGGGCCCGCAACTCATCGGGAATGCCGTCCTCGGATTGGACGGTGCCGGGAAAGACGCGCATCCACGCTCGCAGCACCGGATCGTCCCGATCGAACTGATATAGCGTTACGGTTCCGTCGTAGGCATCCACGGTGGCCTTGACCGAATTTCGCACATACGACACCTGTTTGCCCTGCCGCACAACGCCGGTCGGGCTAGTCACCGGCCCCTCGAGCGAGCTGCGTTGCGCGTACGGATAGGTGTCCAGCGTGGTGTAGGCGTCGACGATCCAGACGATCCGTCCCTTCACCACGACCGGATAGGGATTGTCATCGGTGGTCAGCCATGGCGCCACCCGCTGCACGCGTTCCTTCGGGTCGCGGTGGATTAGCACCTTGGACTGCGAACCGATCTCGCGGGAGAACAGGAACTTGTGCTCGGCGAACTTGGTGGCAAACACCGTGCGGTTGAACCAGTTTCCGATCGGCACGCCACCTGCGCCGGTGTAGGCGTACTTGGACGTGTCGGTGTCATACTCGCGGGGCGCGGACCCCGGGGCACCGCCGACGATCGCGTAGTCGGGATCGGACTGGGCGATCACCTCGCCGTAGTAGACGCGCGGTTGCGTGACCGGGATGACCTGTCGACCAGAATCCATCGACGCAATGTCGCTGACCGTGTAGATCGGGTACCCGCTGTTGCTGTCGGAGATGTTCATGGCATCGCGAGCCGCCGCGTTCACCCGATTGGCTGGGGCGGCGACGAAGCCGTTGCCATGCGTGTACACGGTGTGTTTGTTGATCCAGTCGGTCTGATTCCCGGTGAGACTGTTCGGCGAAAGTTCGCGGACGCCGACGATGTAGTCGCGCAGCTCGCCGTCGATCCGGTAGCGATCGATGTCGAGCACCTCGGGGAAGCTGTAGAAGTTCTTGAGCTGCTGTTGCTGGGTGAAGGTTCGCGACAGGATATGCGGGTCCAACAACCGCACATTGGCGATCGTGGTGACGTCCGCCGGCACGTCGCGGGGCTGTTTGGTGCCGATGCCGGGATAGCTGCGGTACTCCACCCAATCGCCACCGAGCCGATACGCCTGACGCGTCGCTTCGATATTGCGTTGGATATACGGGCGTTCGACATCGGCGGCGTTCGGACGCACCGAGAACTGCTCCATTAGCAGCGGCCACAGGCCACCCACCAGCATCGCCGACAGCACGAGCAGCGCGGTAGCCATCGCGGGAATCCTCAAGTCGCGCAGAAAGATCGCCGCAAAGAACGACAACCCACACAGCACGGCGATCGCCAGCAGCACCAG
The DNA here is from genome assembly GCF_963853665.1 of Mycobacterium decipiens. Lineage (NCBI taxonomy): Bacteria > Bacillati > Actinomycetota > Actinomycetes > Mycobacteriales > Mycobacteriaceae > Mycobacterium > Mycobacterium decipiens. The sequence goes on along the minus strand of NZ_OY970459.1, from coordinate 118,881 downwards.
CTTGGCCGGCAGCTCGGCGTGGATGTCGGTGTAGCCGGCACCGGTGAAGGTTGGCTCCTTACGGCCACTCGACAGCAGCTCATAACGGTCGAACCAGTAGGCAACAGCCTTCAGCAGAATAAACGTGCCGGCGAGCACCCCGAGTTGAATTCGAGCGGCCTGGGTGAGCAGACCCCTGCCGGTCGTCAGACGAAGGCCGCCGAACACATAGTGCGTCAGCAGGCTCGCAACGAACGCCAGGACGATGGCGACGAATAGCCAGTTCAACACAGACCGGTAGAACGGCAGATCGAAGACGAAAAACCCTATGTCATAGCCGAATTCGGGGTCGGCGATGCCGAAGGAACTACCGTGGAGGAACAGCTGAACCGGCACCCAGTCGAACTGGGCGATCAGCCCGCACAACACACCAAGTGTGACCGCGATGCCCCATCCGAACAGGCGCGGTCGGCGCATCACCTCGGTGCGAAATGGCGCGATGGGATCCTTCTGCGGCTCGGCCGGCATAAAGAACGGCCGCGAGCGGTACGCCATCAGCAGGGCAACAAACACAACTCCGCCCACCACAAGCGCAACCGCACCGACGATCGCCACCCGGGTTAGCAACACCGTGACCCAGACACTGCGAAAACCGACCTCGCCAAACCACAACCAGTCGACGTAGATGTCCACTAACCGCGGTCCGAACAGCAGTAACGCAAGTACGCCGATCCCTGCCATGACAATTACGCGGGAGCGCTTGGACAACACCGGGCGCCTTCCCGGCGAACGTGTTTCCATCCGCGCCTCCTACACCCCAGAGCCGTGTTGCGGCGAACTGGCTATCGACGCAACGGTGATACGGCCGGGCACTCCCTGCCACGTTGCGGCCCGGTCGCAATGCCAAGAAGGTCGCGGCCGATGCGCGCGACGACGCCGCGAAGGCACGATCGGGACTGCCCGCACCCGGGAAATGGCCGCCAACAGTGCGATGACCAATCCCGCGATGACAGACACGGACAGTTCCATGATCACTTCCCAGGGTAGACGAGCACGGCCTACGATCAGGCCACCTTCAGCCGACAACCCGAAACGAGGTGTATGCGTACCTGAACCGGGGAATTCTGACTACGACAGTTGGGGTCCCGTGGCCGAACGGGCTAAGGCCGTAGCCGATCGCGACGAAAGGTGTGCCATGCCGCTCTCCGATCATGAGCAGCGCATGCTCGAGGACATTGAGCGAGAACTGCAGGGTCAAGATCCCAAACTCGCCGATGACCTGCGCGCTCCTTCCTGGTCCATTCGCCGACCCATGCTGGCGGCGGCGCTGTTCGTGAGCGGATTGGCGGCGATGCTCAGCGCGATCGTATTGGTTCCCAACATCGTTCTGGCGCTCTTGACGGTGTCCGTTCTTGGTTTCCTGCTGATGCTCGCCGGCGGGTTGTGCCTGATCACCGGATCCCGCATTCACCGGGCTGGTTAGCTATGGCCGGTTTCGCGCCCAGCCGTACGACGATGCCGTGGAGCTTGCCCCACCCCGAGTGAGTGAGTATTCTCTCACCATGCTCGCTTCGGGACGTGATCGGCTGCTGGCCGCGGCGCTCAGGCTATTTGCCAGCAAGGGGTACGCCGCGACGTCGGTCGCCGACATCCAGCGGGCGTCAGGCCTGGCACCTGGCTCGGGCGCGCTCTACAAGCACTTCGCCTCCAAGCGCGAGCTGTTGGAGGCCGCCGTTGCCCACCGGATCGACACCATCGTGGCCGCTCGAGAGCAATACGACGCCGGGGAACCGAGCAGCGTCGAGCAGGCCGTCCGCACCGCAGGCCAGTTGATCTGGGACAACCTCAAGCAGAGCGAGGACCTACTCAAGGTCACGCTGCGCGAACCCGGCGAACTCGGCGAACTCGGCGAGAAGACCTGGCAGGTCATCACCGACAACGCCTATCAACGCTTCGCGCAGGATTTGGCCGCGTCCAACCGCTCCGGCCGCACGCACATCCCCGATCCCGAGGCGACCGCGGCCGTGGCAATCGGGTCGCTCTCGTATGCCGCGACGCTGCAAGCACTGACCGGCCACTCGCCCGGCAACATCGACGACGACCGGTACTTCGAGGCCTGGGTCGGCCAGACGCTCAGCGTCCTCGCGCAGTACACCAATCGCAAGAAACGTTGATCACCAACCTATTTCAGGAGTAGAGCTGTGACGTTCTCACTGCAACTGAGCGACGATGTGATAGAGGTCCGCGATTGGGTGCACCAGTTCGCGGCCGAAGTAATCCGCCCCGCCGCGGCCGAATGGGACGAACGTGAAGAGACTCCGTGGCCGGTGATCCAGGAGGCCGCGAAGGTCGGTCTGTACTCCCCCGAGTTTTTTGCGCGGCAGTCCACCGAGCCGACGGGGCTGGGCCTGCTCGTCGCGCTGGAGGAGATGTTCTGGGGTGATGCGGGTATCGCGATATCGATCATGGGTACCGGCCTGGCCGCAGCGGCGTTGGCCGGCAACGGAACTCCCGAGCAGCTGGGCCGCTGGATTCCCGAGATGTTTGGGACGCCCGGCGACCCCAAGCTCGGGGCATTTTGCTCATCGGAGCCCGACGCCGGTTCCGACGTTGGAGCCATCCGCACTCGTGCCCGCTTCGACGAGGCGACCAGCGAGTGGGTTCTCAATGGCACCAAGACCTGGGCGACCAACGGCGGCATCGCCGACGTGCACATCGTGGTGGCATCGGTCTATCCCGAACTCGGCACGCGCGGCCAGGCCACGTTCGTCATCCCGCCGGGCAGCAAAGGTCTGGCTCAGGGGCAGAAGTTCAAGAAGCACGGCATCCGCGCGTCGCACACCGCCGAGGTGGTGCTCGACAACGTCCGCCTGCCCGAGGACCTGATCCTCGGCGGCCGGGAGAAGTTCGAGGCGCGGATCGCTCGGGCCAAATCCGGTGCGTCCACGGGTGACCAGGCGGCAATGAAGACCTTCGAGCGCACCCGGCCCACCGTCGGCGCGATGGCCGTCGGCGTGGCGCGCGCGGCATATGAATATGCCCTCGACTACGCCTGCCAGCGCGAACAATTCGGTCGCAAGATCGGCGAGTTCCAGGCGGTGGCGTTCAAGCTGGCAGACATGAAAAGCCGTATCGACGCGGCCCGGCTGTTGGTATTGCGGGCCGGCTGGATGGCGCGCAATAACCAGAGCTTCGACGCCGCGGAGGGCTCGATGGCCAAGCTGGTGGCGAGCGAGACCGCGGTCTACGTCACCGACGAGGCCATCCAGATCCTGGGCGGCAACGGGTATACCCGCGACTACCCGGTCGAGAGGATGCACCGTGACGCGAAAATCTTCACGATCTTTGAGGGAACCAGCGAGATCCAGCGCCTGGTCATTTCCCGTGCGCTGACCGGCCTGGCCATCCGTTAGGCGCCGCACCCGGGGCTGTGCCTGCCCTGCTACGCAGGTCTTTCGATCCTCGTCATCCGACGGGATAGACGACCCCGGTGAGTTCCTCGGAGACCGTCCACAGCCGCCGCTGCAGCTCGACGTCGTGAGACTGCGCGCTGGAGGCCACGACTTTCGGGTAGCCCCGTATTTCACCGAATCCGTCGGGTCCGAAGTACTGACCACCCCGCACCGCCGGATCGGTGGCGGCACGCAGTATCGGCAGCGCACCTCGATCGGCGTCTTGCACGAAGGGCTCCAGCAGGATGCTTGCCGCGGTGACCCACCGAGGCAGGTTACGCATCAGCTCGGTGTTGGAGCCGCCCGGGTGCGCAGCCACCCCAATGGTGGTCCCGCCAGGCGCTAGTCGGCGCTGAAGTTCATAGGTGAACAGCAGATTGGCGAGTTTGGATTGCCCGTAGGCACCGACCCGGCTGTAGCTGGTCTCCCACTGCAGGTCATCGAAATGGATTGCGGCGCGGATGCGGTGGCCAAGGCTGCTGACGGTGACCACCCGCGAACCAGCGACGGGCAACAGCCGATCCAGCAGCAGGCCGGTCAATGCAAAGTGGCCCAAATGATTGGTGCCGAACTGCATCTCGAAGCCGTCGGCGGTTCTCGACTTGGGCGTGTACATCACCCCGGCATTGTTGATCAGCAGGTCGATGCGCTCGTGATCGGACTTCAGCTGCGCCGCGGCGGCTCGCACGGACTCCAGCGAGGCCAGGTCGAGCTCCTGCAGCTCGACATCGGCGCCAGCAGTAGCCCCGGTGATGCGCGCGGCGGCCTGCTTGCCCTTGTCGAGGTTGCGTACGGCCAGCACCACGAGTGCGCCCCGCGCGGCGAGCGCGGCGGCGGTTTCGAAGCCAAGCCCGGTGTTGGCGCCGGTGACCACAGCGGTGCGTCCGGTCTGGTCGGGAATGTCGGCGGCGGTCCATTTGGTCATGAGGGGCTCCTCGTTATGATTCCCTAAACGGGGCGAGCGCTCCGCTTGACCAGAACTATACGGAACGGGCGCCCCGTTTTGTCAATGCGTCCGGAGGAGTGCCATGGCGAAAGGCGATCGCCGGGTGCGCGCTGATGCCGCCCGGAACCGGGCTCGCGTGTTGGAGGTCGCCTACCAGACGTTTGCCGCCGACGGTTTGTCGGTGCCGATCGACGAGATCGCCCGGCGCGCGGGGGTTGGCGCGGGCACGGTGTACCGGCATTTCCCGACCAAAGAGGCGCTGTTCCAGGCGGTGATCGTCGACCGGATCGACCGCATCGTCGACGAGGGACGTGTCCTGCTTGAATCCGAGCAGCCCGGCGAGGCGCTGTTTACCTTCCTGCGGTCGATGGTGTTGCAGTGGGGAGCCGCCGACCGCGGCCTGGTCGAGGCGTTGGCCGGCGTCGGGATCGAGGTCGACAATGCAGCCCCCGAGGCCGAGGCGGACTTCCTGGGCCTTCTCGCAGACCTGTTGGCCTCCGCCCGCCGCGCGGGCACGGTGCGGTTGGACGTCGGAGTATCCGAATTGAAGACGCTCCTGGTCGGGTGCCAAGCCATGCAGAGCTACAACGCGCAGTTGGCCGAAAGGGTGACCCAGGTCGCCCTCGACGGCCTCAGGGGAATGGGAAAGTGAGTACCGTCGCGCACCCCAAGGTTATCGTCGGTGCGACGACTGGGCGGCCTGGCATTTGGTACCGAACAGGTCCGCCCATTGCGCCGCGGTCAGGTCGCGCGGCAGCGCGTCCGAACGGATACCGTTGGCCCGCAACAACTCCCGGGTCAGCCCCCGCCGTCCCAGGATCTGGCCTAGCCCCCGCCCGCGCGCGGTAAAGACCTGGTGCACCAGGACCTGGTAGTCGGCTCGGTCCGCGGTGTCGATCAGCGGTTTCCTCCGCCTGGTGATGGTCAGCAGGCCGCCGTCGACATCCGGCCGAGGCCGGAACGCCGCCGCCGGAACCCGTTGCACCAGTGCAAAATCGAACCACGGCCACCACTGCGCGGTCATCATTGTCGCACCACCGACACCGGCGCGCCGGCGGGCCACCTCCCACTGCACCAGCAGCACCGCATCGGTCCAGCCCGGCGCGTGCAGCAGTCGGCGCAGCACCGCGGTGGTGAGGTGGAAGGGCAGGTTGCCGACGACAGTGTGCGGATGGCGCGGCAACCGGTACCGCAGGAAGTCGGCGGTGACCACCGTTGTGGGCGGGGTGACCCGACGACGCAACCGCCCAGCCCGACGGCGGTCGATCTCGATCGCGGTTACCCGTCGATTCAGCATCTGCATGGGCACCGTCAGCGCCCCGTCGCCGGCCCCGATCTCGACGATCGGGCCGGGCGTTCGCGCGACGGCCGCGATGACGGCGTCGATGACATTGCGATCGTGAATGAAGTTCTGGCCGAACTCATGTCGGCCTGCGTGGGGGTATGACAAGGCTGCTCCGCGAGAAGACCGGAAGGGGACGCGGGAGCGGCGGACGCAGGGATTGCAGATCGGATCCGCCGCTAGGCGGGACGCAACCTCATCGAAGCTGTGCAACCCATGCGTAGCACGCTAGATCACGGTCGGGGTTGTGCTCAACCAATTTTCCGGGCGCCGTACCAACGTCCGCGGGCGGCCCGATAGAGTCTGCGCAACGAGTTGCGGGAGGGCGCGAACTCCCGGGACGGGAGGCTCACCATGCGAGTTGCCGTGGCCGGCGCAACGGGCAACATCGGCGCGCGCGCCGCCGCTATCCTCGAGCGCGAGGGCCACCACGTCATACGCATCAGCCGCTCGTTCGGCATGGACCTGACCACGGGGCAAGGCTTGGATGCGGCCCTCGCCGGCGTCGACGCGGTGGTGGACGCGATCAGCGCGCCCCCGGCCACTCGTGATGAGACGCTGGCCTACTTCGGCACCACCACACGCAACCTGCTCGCCGCCGAGGAACGTGCGGGCGTGGGCCACCACGTCCTGCTGTCGATAGTCGGAATCCACCGAACAGAAGGCAATCCCCACTACACCGGCAAGCGTCAGCAGGAGCGCCTAATCGAAGAGGGCAACGTGGGGTGGACGATCGTGCCGGTCACCCAGTTTCATGACTTCGCGGCAATGGTTGTCAGCTGGACCGAGCGGGACGGCGTTGCCACCATCGCCCCGTTACTCGTTCAGCCGATCGCGCCCGACGACGTCGCCGCGATCCTGGCCGAGGTCGCCGCCGGGAAACCGCACGGCCGCTACGCCGACGTCGCCGGTCCCGAGACACAAGACCTGGTCGACATGGCGCGCCGCACCCTCGAGGTGCGCGGCCGCACGGTGAAGCTGGTCCCCACCTGGTCGGGCGTCTTCGGTGAGTCGATGGCCGGCAATGTCATGCTGCCTGGCCACAACGCTCGCATCGCCCCGACAACGTTCGACGATTGGCTGGCCGCCGGCGCCCAATAGCCTCACCGCGGGCGCTATGGCGCCCCGCTAGCGTGGCGGCCAATGCCATGGCGGCTGGTCAAGTAGGCGCTGACCCGCGATCCGGGTCTCGCCAAGTTCTTTTATCAGACGTACGGTGTGCACGTCAGCGGCCTCTTGCAGCGCCACGACCAGGGATTCGGAGTGGGTGACGACGACGATCTGGCTACGTTCGGCGGCCGTGGCGATCAGCGAAGCCAAGGCGGGCAATAGCTCGGGGTGCAGGCTGGTCTCGGGTTCGTTGAGCACCAGCAACTGCGGCGGGCGCGGCGTTAGCAGGGCCGCGATCCACAACAGATATCGCAGCGTCCCGTCGGAGAGCTCGGCGGCGCCCAGCGGCCGCAGCATTCCGGGCTGGTGCAGAGCCAGTTCGAAGAGACCGTTGTCGTTACGAATCTCGACGCGGCTGCCGTCAAACGCGCGGTCGACGGCTTCGCTGAGCGCAGCATCGTCACCGATCTCGCGAATCGTTTGCAAGGCAGCGGCCAGATCTGCGCCATCGTGGTCCAGTACCGGTGTGCGCGTACCGATTCGGGCCCGCCGGGCGGGCGCATCGGTATCAGTGCGCAAATGATCGTAGAAGCGCCAACTACGTATGCGCTCGCGCAGCTGAATCAGCTCCGGTGCGCGCACCGGATCCGCCAGCTCGCTGAGCATCGAGTCGAACGGCCGCAGCACGTCGGCGATCACGTGCCAGTTGCCCTCGCCGTCACGAACGCGCGCGGTGGGGCCACCCCGTTGCGCTATCACTGTCGCGGTGCGCCACACCGGCCCGACCCACTGCGCCTCCACCTTGAGCTCGGGATCAAGCTGGAACGCGCTGCGCGTCGGCCCGGGTAACCCCAGGTCCATCGCGTAGCCGAAATCGGACCCGGCAAAGCCAAGCTTCAAGCTGACCGATTCGGCGCGCACCGTCCCCTGGACCGGATGGCGCCCCTCGCGCACCGACTTGCCGATCACCGCCGGCCCTGCCCACATCGTTGAGCTCAACCCACCCTCGCGGGCCAGCGCGGCCACCGCGCCGTTGCGAGCCGAGTTCCCCAGCAGGCGCAATGCTCGATAGAGGTTGGATTTGCCGCTACCGTTGTGACCGGTTACGACGTTGAGCTGGCGCAGCGGAACGACCAGCTGACGTAGCGAGCGGTAATTCTGAACCGCGACAGTTACCAGCACCTGGCCACGCTAGTCCAATGCCCGCGCTCACTTTCGGCTGGGCCATCATGGTGCTACGCCGCTGACCCGCATCGCTGGCTTCGCGGAACTAGTGGCGAGAATTGCGGACGCAATGTGATTTTCATTGTCGGCCGACCTGAAATCGGGTAGTCGAAACTGGCACAACATGTCTTTTTACGAGACAGCGAACAAGGCGGCGGCACAGCGCCTTCGCACATCGATATACGAAAATGAAATTCGTTGTTGCACTGTGCATCCGGGACATTTCCGAGCAGACCCCGGAGCGAACTCACAGGAGTAATCGCTGTTGCGGCCGGTTGGGAACTGCTAATTGTAGGTGGCGTGGCAATAAGTCAATCTCGTCAATGCATTTTGACGTTCGCGCCCGAACATTTCCGCGGTGACCAACGTGAAATGGAACGGACCCGATCGGCTGGTGGTTGTCGCGATAACCGTCATTATCTTGTGCGCGCTTGGCTATTAAGCCTTGCGCTACCTCGACGCGGGAGTCGTCGCGTTGCTGTTGCCGTGGGAACAACCATGACCGACCGCAGCCGCCCGCGCAACGCCGCCCTATCAGCACTGATGCTCAACCAACGAAGAAAGGACCGTGAGCGATGTCCGCGCCGCAGACCTTGAATGTCGAACACGAGGAACTCATGGCCAGGGTCGCCGAGCTGGAAGCCCCACTACCGAATCCACCATCCGGCAACCCCGTTCCGCCGAGCCAACTTGCCATGGTGATCAGGGCAACCGCTCAGATCGGGCTGTCGGCCGACAACATGCGGCTCTACCTTGATGCGGGGAGTCGGGAGCGGGGACGTTTGGCCGTATCCCTTAGGAACGCGGCCAAAGCCTACGAGGAGACTGACGAACAGGCCGCGCAGGCGATAGGCAAGACCGATAGCAACCCCGATTCGGGAGAACCATCCGGATCGCCTGGAACGTCTGGAACATCCGGAACGCCCCCAACGCCCGCTACGCCCGGGTCGCCCGGGTCGCCCGGGTCGCCACAATCCAGAAAGGCCACCAAACCACCCAACAGGCTCGACTGTGAACCACCGCCACGATTCCAGATCGTCAACTTAAACCTGAACCCGATCGAGCAATCCTTTGGTGACTACGTCGATCTGAAACAGTTGGCACGCCAAATCGCCGCAGCTGATCAGGGCGTATCGTTCGACGCGTTTGCCCAGGAGTGGGCCGCCTACCAAACAACGTTGCTAGAAGCCACCTACATGTTTCGGCCCTTTTCCTCCTGGGAGGGCGCCGCAGCGACGGCCGTCGAATCGAGCTTCAATGCACAAAGATCCTGGATGTACCAAATGGCGGAGTTGTGCGCCAGCATTGCTGCCCAGGCCCAAAGCGTCGTGTCCGCACAGCGTCAGGCGGTGACGGACCACCCCACGTCGGCCCAGATAGCGACGATCGAAAGGAACTACCTTTCGGGCAACACCGAACTCGCTCGCAGACAGTATTTGGCGGCGGATGCAAAGTCGGAGGAGACATTGGCCGCCTATGCCAAGAACGTGCCGCTACCCCTACCGGCGCTGCAGCCGCCGCAACCTCCGGCGGCTGCCCGCATCACGGTTCCCGAGCCCCCCGATTCTTCGGGGCTCCCCCTAGATCAACCCGGCTTGGTCGACGGGCTTGCTGCGGGGTCGTCGGCGCTTTCCGATGTCGGTAGCGAGATCTCGGCGGGGTCGGCAACGGTCACCGACCCCTCGCCGGTGCCGGCTGGCGCCGGGACCGGCGGGACGGACAACACCGTGAGCAGTGTGCCGGGCGCAGGGCTGGCGCCGTTGACCGGTTCGGCGACCAGGGCGGCAGCGATGCTGCCGCCGCCGTCGCTCAAGCCGGCGTCGGCCACCGGCGGCGATGTGCCGGCGGCGGAGTTGAAGCCCGCATCTGCCGTCGGATCGACGACACCGGCCCCGGGTTCTCGGCTAGGCAGTTCAGCGGGCGGTGGCGGCGTACCGTCGATCCCGCTGACTGACGTCGAATCAGCGGCACGGTCCTCGTCGGCAACGCGCAATACCGCTGTGGGCCTGGGCAAGCCGGGTTCGCGTGTGAGTGGCGCGATCGGCGGTGGCGGCATGGGTATGGCACCAGTGGGGCAGGGCGCTCAGGGTCACGGCGGCAAGCCCAAGCACGCCCAACGGGCCGAGGAGTCACTGTATACCGAGAAGCGCCCATGGACCGGGGGCCTCATTGGTAGACGGCGGCGCAATGATCTTCCCGACAACATGGAGCCAGAATGAACGCCGGTACCCATCCACAGGTCGCTGCGGTGTTGCAGCAGACGACGCGCCTGCACACAACCCTCGACCACTACGCGCACCAAGTAGACACCCAAACGTACACTGGCACAGACGAAGCCAGGACAGTTCAGGTCACGTTGGATGGACGCCGGTGGCTGACCGACCTCTATGTCACGGACGGCTTACTGCGGTTGGGCGGACCGACGGTTGCGCAACGGATCAACGAGGCGCTGTGCAACGCGCGGGAAGCCGCGGGGTCGGTCATCAGTGCCCAGCAGGAAGCCTTGATCGGGGGGCTTGCCCAGATCACCGCGGCGCTGCAGACACATTTCGGCCTACAGCCAGCTCACGATCGCGATGACGGTGACATCGACAGCGCGGACCTAGACGTCGGCAGACGTTGACCGCAGTGGCATTTCGTGCGCGGGAGCAACTACGCGATGGGCATGACCAGACCGGGCGGTACGGATGCCCAGCGGATGCTCGAGCCGGGCGGGTGGCCGGAATTCGACGAGGACATCCTCTACGACCGGGCGCGGGAATACACTCGGGCCCTTAGGCAGGTAACCGACGTGTTGGAGACCTGCCAGCAACAGCGGTTGCAGATCTTCGAGGGTGGCATCTGGTCGGGTGGGGGCGCCAACGCGGCAAGGCGCGCGCTGGACGGAGATATCGACCGGTTGATGAAGCTGCAACGCGATATCGTCACGGCAATTGCCGTGCACGACAAGGTCGCTGGGGCGATCGGTTACGCCAAGTCAGCGATCAGCGACAACGTGGAAGCGGCTCAACAACAGATCACCGTCTTGCGCAATGACCCCAGCTGGTCGGCAGCGGCGCGAGACGCCGCAATCGAGACGATTGTCGGCACGGCGCACGGGGTGAGCGCCAGCGTGGTTGCCGACACTGCCGAGCAGATCCGGGCAATGCGGACGTGGACGCCCCCCGATAGCGCGCTCGAAAGGCTGCTCAGCCAGAAGTCGCCACCCGCAGACAGGCCGGTGCCAGTCCAGCACCCACCGAGACTCCGACCCCCAAAATCGCAGTCCCCCGGCGGCCATCGGCCGCCCCGCCCCCAGCCGCCGGAACCCGTGACCTCGTCGGCACATGTCATCAGACAGCACCTGTCGGGGACGACGCCGCCGTCGCTTGGGCAGCCGTTGGCGTCTTCCGCTTATGCAAGTCCGTCGCTGCCGGTGGCCATGCCGAGACCGGCCTCGGGGGCCCAGTCGATGAGTCGGACGGCGTCCGCGGCACCTGGCGTTCCGGTCGGCTGGCCGGCGGGGTCGACGGCCGCTCCGGCAGCTAGACCCGGGCGCGGCGGCGAGCAGGCGCCACGCTCGGCAACACCGCGCAGCCGGCGGGCTCCGCCTGTGGCGAACTCGTCAACGCCGACGACGCCGACCACCGAAACCGGCGCACCGTCCGCGCTGGCCGGACCGCGGGTGCCGGCGGTGTCAGATGGTGCGAATTCGGGCCCGAGCGCGGGTTGGACCGCTCCGGTCAGACCGGCGGATGCATCCCCGACAGGACAGCAGATGTCGAGCGGTGTGGGCCCGGCTCGAACGAACACCGCGCGTACTGAGGCTGGCCACCGCGCCACGTCAGCAGGTCCGGCCGCGGTACCGGTTGCTGCGGCGCGCGCCGAGCGCGACGCCATTGCGGCGGGCGCCGTCGCCGAGCCCGCCCGACGCCGCGCCGGCGGCGGGAAGGACCCGTTGCGACTGGCACGGCACATAGCCGCGGCGCTCAACGCACCAGACAGTGGTGGCCAAGGCGATTTCGGGTTTTTCTGGGTCGTCGGTGTCACTACCGAGGGCGCGATCGTGCTGGCCAATAGCTACGGAGTGGCCTACATTCCGGAGCGGGTGCAGCTACCGGAAGCGGCGTGCATGGCCAGTGCCGACGAGGGGATCCCCGTCACAGAGCGGGCGCGCTGGGCCACGCGTCCCGCATTGGCCGTGCAGGCCTGGGCGGCCCACCATGACCACGTGCTGCGCGCGATAATCGCCACCGCGGAGCAGTTTGCCGGCTCCGATACCGGTGTGCCCACGGTGATGCTCACCTCAGACGACATCCCAACCAGCGGCGGCATGACCGGCAGAACCCGGCTGCAGGTCGTCGATCCCGCCGCCGCCGCCCGCCTGGCGTCAACCACCGATGCGAGACTGCCCACACTGCTGCCGCCGACACAGGTGGTAGTGAGTCCGCCGGCGGATAGGCGCAGGTTGTGGTTCAACGTCATGACGCCGGTGGTGCGAAAGGCCCCCGGACGAGAGACCGCACATCTGCAAGCGTTGCGTACCTATGCCGCCTATTCCCACAGTTCCGCGCTTTGGCAGGCGCACACTACGGTCGACGTCGGCGTCCGGCGTGGCGCCGTAGCCGATTCGCTGTACTGGCAGCATCTGCGCCGGCTACTGGATAGCGCGCTGATCAACCCATGATCACGCCGGTATGACCGGATGATCGGTCAGTCAGTGTGGCTGATGTATCGGGTGACGAACACATGTGCCTGCGCTTCGGCGGCCTGTTCCGGCGAGGGCAGGCCCATGCCGTTGTCCAGCAGGTCGCGGATGGCCTCGTCGTCGGCTCCTATTGCGCGAAGGGATCGGGCCAGCAAGGCGTGCTGCGCCGATAGCGCCCGTTGCCGAGTCAGGTCCGCGACGACAAGTACCTCTTCGGCGAGTTCCGATTCAGTCATCGTCGCGACGTTCGCCGACAACTCGACCCCGCGGATCTGTCCGTCCATACTCGCCGTCACCGACACGGTCTCAGCTGGGTTGGTCAATGTGGTCAGCTGCCAGCCACCGGATCCGTCCGCATCGCTGAGGTCCTCGTCGTCCGCGCTCGTGTCCTGATTCAGCGCGTCGAGGGCGGCCAACTCGGCTCCAGTGTCCTCGACGAAGTCCGTTGCGGCACAGCCATTGTTACCGAGCTCATCGCCGAAATCCAGGGCCGCGAATAGATCGGCGTCGTCGCCGGGCATGATCAGCCGCCAACCACTTGGCGGTCGAGACTCTCGCGCGCGCTTTTGTCGGTGCTGTCGAATTTCGTCCCAGCAACACGCAGGCTTTTGGCGAGGTAGCTGGAGAATCCGGCTAGGTTGGTGCCGGCACTTGCCCGGTCCTTCTCCGTCGCTTGCAGGGCGGTGATGCATTCTCCGCATACTGGACCATGATCAGCCCACAGCGCAGCGGCGGCGTTGTCGGCCGCTGCGGTCGCGGCATCGATCTCGCCAGCGGCTTGGTCTTGCTGATCGGCCAGGCCGGTCAAGTACCCGGAATTCGCCATCAGATCCGCCATGGGCTTGCCTCCTCAATGCTGAATTTCTTTACCGGACATCGGCTTTGACGTGCGACCGACGTCACAAGCTACGCTGTACCGGGTTCGGCTCCCGCTCCTGTTCAGCGCCGCCCGTTGCGCCACCGATCGGTGCGCGCTCCCCGTCGCGCGCGCCCGCGGCCGCTCCTTTGGCGTCGTCGGCGCCGGTGCGCTCCGCGGCACGGCCCCGCTCGTCGGCGTGCGCCGGACGCGTGGGCCGCTGGGCCGCCTCGGCTTTCCGCTGCGCGGAAGTTGCGGTGCGCCCGGAGGATTGGGCCGCCCAATCGTTTAGCCTGGGCACGGTAGCCGGTGCGTCCGTCGACCCGCCCGCGGGTCCGCGCGTGGTCCCCGGCGCGTTCGCGGGCCCTTGCGGGTCCGTCACCGGCGATGCGGATCCCGCCTGCGCGCCGACGCTCCCGGTTGCGATGTTTGCCAGCGCAACGGCGTCGTCGTCCGGTGCGGTGGAGGACACCCCCGACGCCTCGGGAACCCCAGCAACGGTGGTCGTCAAGGCCGGGGCCGCACGAGGTGACGGCTTGGGCGCTGTGCCACCGGGCTGCGCCGTCGCGGCAGCGACCGCACAGTACTGGTGCCGGACGTCTAGTACCGCACGCCGGTTGTCGCTCGCATCCGCCAGCATGAATCCAAGCGCTCGCTCAACAACCGCCATCGCAGCGGTGAAGACGGCGAGCTCGAACGCCACCGAAATTGCCTCGCCGCCAGGTTGAATCAACCGGAGACTCATGGCGACCGGCACGGCTGCGACCAGGCTCATCTTCGCCCGCGCCAGCTGAGTCTTCTTCGCTTTGATCTGTCGAGCCTGCTTCGCCAGTATGCTCGCGATCTGCGAATCAAGGGTGGCCATGGTGGTGGTCCGAGTCATCTGATCGCTGTTCCGCGCGCCGTACGCGTCGGCGGCGGATCCCGTCCAGCTGCTGGAGTCCACAACGGCATCCGCCAGGGTTCGGTTGGCGAGTTCGAAGCTCTTCGAACCGATCGAGTAGCCTTGCCCCTTATTCGACGCGCCGCCAAACAGTAGGTCCACCATGGTGGTGAGCACTATTCCCGTGTCGAGGAACACCGTCTGCGATTTGAAGGCCGCGCTTTCGGCCTTGTATTGGCCATATGCGAACGCACCGTACCCAACGGCGCCGACCGTCTGAGTTATGCCGGTCTGCCACTCACCCGACGCGAAACTCATACCCGCCGAATAGGCGGTGGTGAGGGCCACGCCGGAAGCTGTGATTGCACCCATTGTTGTATTCCCCTGCACTGTTTGCGGTTTCGGTGGTGTGCAGGTCAATCGTAAACCTCGGCGCACCAATGGAGGCTGTGAATATCCTGATTCGACGACGGCGTCGCCGAATTTGACTTTCATTGTCGCTAAGAAGGATTCGAACCGATTGGTGTCGCGGGCATTCCGCGGCTGTCTTGCCGAAAGGCATGCCCAGCTACCGCCAAGCGTCCGGAAGCGTGCCCAAATTACATTACGGAGAAATGTATTTGGGCTGGGCCGCGCTACGTAGTCTCGTTGCCCGACAAAGCGTCAGAGTGCATCCCATCCCGGAACCGCTCGCCTTTGGGCAAATGGCTACCCTGGTGCCATGAGCCAGCGACTCCCGGGTGGGGTTGTCCACAAGCTGCCCGCAGACTTGCGCGAGTCGCTGATCGCCAACCCGGCGGCACTCGCTGCCTGGAAGGACATCACACCGTTGGCGCGTAACGAGTTCATCTGTTGGGTCGAGGATGCCAAGCAGGAAACGACCCGACAGCGCCGCATCCGCCGGACTCAGGAGGAACTCGAGCAGGGCCAGCGCCGGCCCTGCTGCTGGCCGGGGTGCACGCACCGCGAGCGCACCGGCGGATAAGGGCCAACGCACTGTCGTCCGGGTAGCGCACTATCCCTGGTCGGCGGTGGATTGATCGAGGACGTAAACCGCATTGCCGTGCAAATCTTCGAACCCGGCCCACCATCCGCCCGGGATCTCGATCGGTTCGAGCCACACGGCCAGTTCGTGGCTTCGCTTTGCGATCCACGCCCGCGCGTCGTCGACGACAAGCATGGGCCCCGGTCTGCCAATGCGTTCGGTGTCGACGTCGACCATGAGCTGCACCTCGGTGCCGGGTAGGGCGAGCGCAACGGTGTGGTCGCCCTCGCGCCAAGCCTCGGTCCAGCCCAAAGTGTCGCGATAGAACGCCAGCGCGGACCCGAGCTCGGGAACGGGGAGGTAGAGGAACCCCAACGTGGTCATGACTCGAACATAATCCAATTATGGAATCAGAGCAACAGGTTATGCTAGCGGCATGCCGGAGTGGATCCCGACGGAGCGCTCGGCGAAGGGACGCCTCGTACTTCGCGCTCTCGACGCGTTCAGCGCGCAGCCGTTCGAGGAGGTAAACGTTGTCGCGCTATGTACGGCGGCCGATGTCACGACCGGGACGCTTTATCACCACTTCGAAACCAAACTCGGGCTGTACGAAATCGTCCGGCTCGAAACGGAGCGCAGGACCGTCGACCGGATCGCGGGCGCGCTGGCGGCTCGCGCGGACGATCCCCCGGCGGTGGCGGTGCGGGCGGCGTTGCTGGTTGGCTTCGACTATGTCGTCGGCACCGGTCGTGCTCGTCTGGTCGGCGCGCCGGTGCCCGCCGGGCGTGATGATCTGATCGAAACGGCGGTCGCCACGGTACTGGTCTGCGATGGCACCTCGGCGCGACTTTGGCTGGCGGCGTGGCGGGCGGCGCTAATGTGCACCGTGGAAGGTTACGGCGTCGAGCCGGTACGCACAGCCCTGGCGAACTTCGGCCTCTTCGACCGCGGGTGAGGCCGCCGCGCGAACAGTCCCGGGGCCGTGCCACACCCGGCGGCTAAAAACTCAGCCCCGAGAACATGACCCGGCCGGGATCATACTTCTGCCGGATGGCGCTCAGCTTGGATAGGTTCGGACCGAAGTAGCGCGATGGCGGCTGGTTCGCCTCGAGATAGTTCACATAGCCGCCGACCGAGTGCGGTCGCACCGCTTGGTGCGCGGTGTTGAGCCAGCTGGTCGCCGCCGACGGGGAACCGGAGGTCTCGACGTACCACTGCACCAGCGCGGACTGCCTACGCCACGGAAAGGCTGTGGCCCCCGGTGCGACGGTGGCGAGGGCGCCGTCGAGCGCGTGCATGATCGCCAACATGCGACCCGCCCCACGCGGGAAGGCGTCGACCGCCGAGGCGATCGCCGCGGCGGTGGCCGCGTTGATGGTGGGCAGCACATCGGATCCGCCGACATACCCGAGCGGCGACGGGTTGAGGTTCCCGACCGCCAAATACCTCACCAGGTCCAAATAGTTGAACGTGTGGTTCTCGGTGCCCGTCGGTTGCGTTCCGACGGCTGAAATGATGGCGCTGGCCACGCTGCTACCCGACCCGGTCGGGCAGGTCGCAAGGATACGACAGTGCGTACCCAGCGGGTCGACGGTGGCATCTGCCAGTGCCCAGCTGCTTCGGTCGGCCCTGCGCAGCCAGTTCTGCCAACCGAGCAGGACCTGAGCGAACGACTCCGGCGGGAAATTGAGGTTCACGACGTCGAGGTCTGTGGTGGGGAACGTGGCAAAGGTCAACGAGGTTGTCACCCCGAAGTTTCCGCCACCGCCGCCGCGCAACGCCCAGAACAGGTCCGGGTGGTCGCTGGCCGACGCGGTGACCGCCTGGCCACTGGGCAACACCACCGTCGCCGACCTCAACTGGTCCGCGAGCAGGCCGGCGTGCCGGGAATTGGCGCCCAGCCCGCCGCCCAGGGCGTGCCCCGCCGCACCGACCGTCGGGCAAGTGCCCGTCGGGATGCCGCGGCCGACATCGGCCAGCGCCTGGTGGATCGCATACAGCCCGGTGGCGGGCGTCACGGTGACCTGCCCGGTGGCGTTGTCGTATTTGATTTCCCCGGGCAGCTGACGCAGGTCGAGCACCATGGTGCCGTTCGCCGTGGAAGCCCCCACATAGGAGTGCCCACCACTGCGGGGAGCGACTTTGAGGTTGTTGGCAGCGGCGAATGTGATTGCCTTCTGCACGTCCGCCGGCGATGTCGGGGTAACGATCACCGCCGGCGTCAAGCCGTTGTAGTTGGTGTTGAAAACCTGCTTGGCCGCTGCGAATTGAGAACCGTCGTCCGGTCTCAACACTCGCCCACCCAGGGCGGCAGAAAGTCCCTCCCAGCCGGAGGCATTCGGAGCCGCGGTCGCCCGGATCGAGCCGACTCGGACCGATCCAAAAACTGCGCCGGCGGCCAGCGCTCCGGCGGCGCCCCGCAAGAGCCGCTGGCGGGAGATCTCACGCGCCAACGTCGGGCTCCCGCCTCGTGACGGTTCCGAGCCCGGCGCAGCCGGGCCCTGCGGGCCGGCACCGTCCAAATCGCGTCATGTCCCGCATTGTTCAGCGACGTGAACCGCGGTGCCGCATGACGTGTCGCGGGACAACTGAAACGTGCCCGAACCGTTACCCGGACCGCCTCGACGTCGGCGTTGGTGCCGCCACCGGACGAGTGGCCGTCACCAAATTCCGGGCACCAGCCGATGGTGCACCTTCTGGGTGTATTCGCGGTAGCCGGCCAACTCTTGCTGGAGCGCCTTCTCCTCGTCGAGGATGCGTACGACCAGGATGATCACGCTCGGGATGATGAACAGCAGTCCCCAATACGAATCGAGCGCAAGAGGCATACCAATCATCATCATCAGCGCTCCGAAATACATTGGGTGCCTGACGAATCCGTACAGTCCCGTGGACACCAGTGGCTGGTCCGCTGCTACCGTGATATTGGCCGCGGCGAAACTGTTTTGTTGGACGACCAGCATTGTGATGCAAAGGCCGACCGCCACCAGCACAATGCCGACGAGGACGACGGCGGTCGGCACGTTCGACCAGCCGAACCGGTGGTCGAGTGCGCAGACCACCAGCCACGCCGTCAGGCACAGATAGAGGCAAGAGACAACGATTTTCTGCGCGGGCCGAGTCTCTGCCATGGGGCCCGCATTCATCCGCCGACGCAGCACTTCGGGTCTCCGCATCGCCCAGTAGATGCCGGGCACGACAGTGACGAGTACGAATACCGCGATGAAAACCCATGCCTGCCAGTAATCGAACGTGCCCGCCGGCAGGAACAGCAGCACGCCGAAATATGCGAATCCGAGCAGGCTTGCCGTGACCGCTTTCAATGTGTCATGCACGATTTCCTTGCCTATGGCCGAGTGGATGCGAGGCCGAAGCGCGAGATAGCCAGGCGCTCAGGTGATCCCGGCCAGCACATCGTCGATTTGGCCCATCGCCTCCCGCATGCCGTCCTCCATGCCCATCTCGAGCATCTGGTTCATCGCATCCGTCGACGCGAAGGTCGAGACCACGGTCATGGTGGTGCCGCCGTCGGCGCGCGTGACAAGGCTCAGTTCCATGCGGGTGGTGGGCATGTTCGGATTCGGTTGACCACTCTCGTCGGCGAAACCATCGTCGACGACGAACCGACTCGGCGCGTCGACCTCGAGCACGTCCCAGTAGCCGGCCGACTTCTGGCCGTCGGGTCCGCTCATGAAGTAGCTGACCCGACCACCGGGACGAAGATCGTGGTCGACAACGGTGGCCGGCCACGTCGGCGGACCCCAGAACCGCTCGAGCTGCCTGGGGTCGGCGTAGAGCTGCCAGACGCGCTCGACCGGGGCGTCGTAGTCGGCGACGACCGTCATCGTGTGGGCGTCGAGACTCTTGTCAATACGGGTGATAGGCATGGGTCTCCTCCTCGGTTCAGCAATCCTCGGCGAGGATCTGGTCCATCTGTGCGACGCGGTGGCGCCAGAGCTGTTCGAGATCGTCGAGCGCTCGCTGTGCGTCACGCACCTGGTCGATGACGCCGTGCACCAGGGACTCGCGGCCGCGCCGGTGCTTGCTGACCAGTCCGCATCGTTCGAGGACGGCCACGTGCTTTTGCACCGCAGCGAAGCTCATCGGGTACTGCCGAGCCAACGCCGAGACCGAATGCTCCTTGACCAGCACCGTCGCGACGATGTCCCGCCGCGTGGCGTCCGCCAGGGCATGGAGGACCCGGTCGGTCCGTCGCTTGCTCAACACATTTTCTACAACCATTTGGTTGTACATTACGGGCTCGGGCTATCGCGATCAAGCGCCCAATGGGATCGCCGGTAAAGATGATGAAGCCTTGACTTATATAAGTGGCTGCTTTTATAGTGGCGAATCGTGCACGCATTCGACGTCCTGGGCGATCCAGTGCGCCGCCGTATCCTCGAACTGCTCGCCGACGGCGAGCTTTCCGCTGGGGCAATTGGGGCGACCGTCCAGGCGGAGTTCGCGATCACCCAGCCCGCGGTCTCCCAGCATCTGAAAGTGTTGCGGGACAGCGGCTTCACTTCGGTCCGCCCCGACGGGCAGCGCCGGCTCTACGCCGTGAACAGCGCGCCGCTGCGCGATATCGACGATTGGCTGGACACATTCCGCCGGTTTTGGACACCACACCTGAGTGCGCTGGCGACCGAAGTCGCCCGCGGCAAACGACAACGCAGAGAGCAAAGGAGCCAACATGATTGACGTTGATGTCGACTATCAGATCAACGCGGTCCGGCGCACAGTCGGCAGCCGCACGCTGGAGGCGGGCGAGGCACGCGTCGTCACCGTCGGCCAGTCCTATGCCACCGACCCGGACGATCTGTGGGACGCGGTGACCAACATCGAGCGCATTCCTCGGTGGTTTCTGCCGATCATCGGTGAGCTCAAGGTCGGCGGCCGGTACCGGCTGGAGGGCCAAGCCAACGGGACCGTCCTGACGTGCGACCCGCCGAACAGTTTCACCGCCACCTGGGAGTACGGCGGCAGCATGAGCTGGATCGAGGTGAGCGTCTCGGGCGAGGGATCGGGCCGAGCCCGATTGTTGCTCGAGCACATCGCGCATGTCGACGACGAAACGTGGCGCCAGTACGGACCGGGTGCGGTCGGCATCGGTTGGGATTCGATGGTGCTGGGTCTGGCGCTTCACCTGAGTACCCGCCAGTCCATCGATCCATCATTCGGCCAGCAATGGGTGGCGACCGACGAAGGTCGGCGCTTCATGAGAATGGCGTCGGCGGCCTGGTATGAGGCCAACGTCTTGGGCGGCGAGGACGCCGACCTGGCGCGCCAGTGCGCGGACCGCGCGACTGCCGCGTACCTCGGCGAGGAATAGGGACCGGAGCACGGCCTCGCCCGATGCTGCACCGCAAGGGCGCAGGAACGCAAGATTTGCAGGCACTTTACAGCCGAATCGGATCTGCTAGTGGCGCTAGCACACGCGGAACGAACCGCAGCCGAACCCTCGGCGGCAGCGGCAACGATCGCTACCCGTACGTTGACGATGCAGAATCGCGATTGCACGGCTTGCTGAGAAAGGTCGCCACCTGATGAGCATCCTGGACTTCTCCACCAGCGGTGTCTTTCGCCGCAAGCCGATCGATGCGATCGAGCCCGAAGACCCGCAGCAGGGTGGGGGGCTTTTGCGGGTGCTTGGCCTATGGCAACTCGTCGCGCTGGGCGTCGGCGGCATCATCGGTGCCGGTGTTTTTTCCTTGGCCGGGGCGGTGGCCAAGGAAGCCGCTGGGCCAGGGGTGCCGTTGTCATTTGTGGTAGCGGGCATTGCCAGCGCCTGTGCGGCTTTGTCATACGCCGAATTTGCGGGAATGATCCCCAAGGGCGGGTCGGCCTACACCTACAGCTACGCCGTCCTCGGCGAGGCCGTCGGCTGGTTCGTCGGCTGGGACTTGCTGCTCGAGTACACCGCCATCGTCGCCGTGGTCGGTATTGGCATCTCCGGCTATTTCGGGTTCCTTGTCCAACAAGTCGGCATCAGCCTGCCCCAGTGGACGCTCGGAGCGCCGGGAACCGGGCAGGGCCACGTAGTCGACCTGTTCGCAATGCTGCTGTGTCTGCTCATCGCGTTCGTCCTCACCCGCGGTGTGCGCAACGCCGCCCGCGCCGAAAGCGTGCTGGTCTGGCTCAAAGTCGGCCTCGTCGTGCTCATCATTTGCCTGGGCGCGTTTTATGTGAACACCGACAACTACACCCCGTTCCTGCCGTTCGGCTGGAACGGGGTGCTCTTCGGCGCCTCCATCGTGTTTTTCGCCGTCTTCGGCTACGACGCGATGAGCACAGCCGCGGAAGAATCCGCCCAAGCCAGAAAGATGCTCCCCAAAGCCATCCTGATCTCGCTAACGATTTCGATGACGCTCTACATTCTGGCCTGCCTGGTACTGACCGGGATGATCAAATACACCGAAATCGACCCAACATCTGCGTTCGCCCGCGCCTTCGATGTCGTTGGCCTTCCGGGGATCGCGACCCTGATCTCAGTCGGCGCGGTCATAGGCATCGCCACCGTGATGTTTACCTTCATGTTCGCTGTGACCCGGGTCTGGTTTTCCATGGCCCGCGACGGTCTGTTACCCCGGTGGTTTGCCGCGGTCGACACCAAACATCATGTGCCGGTGCGGGTTACCTGGATCGTTGGCATCGTCTCCGCGCTAATCGCCGGGTTCACCCCAATCGTTGAAGCCGCACAACTGACCAACATCGGGATCCTGCTTGCCTTCGCGATCGTCTGCAGCTCGGTCATCGTGCTGCGCTATCGCTCTCCCGACATCGAGCGCTCATTCCGCATGCCGGGCATGCCGATCATCCCACTGGTCGGGGTCGGAGCTTCGATCTGGCTTACCATCTACCTCACCGAACTCACCTGGCTGCGTTTCACCGGCTGGCTGCTGCTCGGACTAGCGATCTACGCGTTCTACGGCCACCGCAACTCGCACCTAAATCCCAGCAGCCCCCACCGCGCGAACGGCGTGCAACCACTTCAGACCGGAAACGATACGTCGCGAGTCGCTAGGTCTAGGAAGGCCTAAGGGGTCGCTACTGGCCCGCGTTGTGGGCCAGATCGATGGCGTATTGGTTAACGAACCGACCTGCCTGGGGCTCCCCGCGGCCGCATGAGCCGTCGGATTCACCGGGACGCTTGATCCACAGGTAGGCGTCGGCGTGCGCGCCCCCGGTAGCCGTGGTGGGCGGTGCACCCAGGGCGCGGCCGCTGGGGTTACACCAGTTGAGCGGGGAATCGGGCGCAGGTCCGGCGCCGTTGCGCGACGTGTCGATCACGTAATGCGAGCCATTCGTGCGTCCGGCAATCGCCTCGCCGTAACCGATTTCCTCATCGGTGGTGTAGAAGTTCGAGATGTTAAGGCTGTAACCGCGGGCGCGGCCCACACCGACCTGGTTGAGCCGGGCGGCCATCTCCTCGGCGCTCACCCAGCGCGAATGCCCCGCATCGACGTACACGGCGGCGGCCGGATCGCGGGTCAGCGTATCGACGGCGTAGCGCACCAAGTCAAAGCGTTCCTGGCGCTGATCCGCCGACAGGCAGTCGGCCATGGCGAGCGCATCGGGTTCGACGATGACCGCCGCCGGCGATGAGCCCAGACCGGATGCGACAGCGTCGATCCACCCGCGGTAGTCAGCGCCCGTCGCGAACCCACCGGATGCGTAGCTACCGCAGTCGCGATGCGGGATTCCGTAAAGCGTCAGAATCGGCATGGCACCGGCACCCTGCGCCGCGCCGGTGTACCTGGCGATCGTGCCGCCGACCGTAGACGCTGGGAACGCCTGGTCAAGCCAGTAGGACTGCGGGGTGTTGGCGACTGCAGTCAGCTCGGCACTCGGCGGGTTGGCATTGCGCGCCGCGACCATCGCCGCCGAACCGGGATCGACGTAGAAGGGCATTCCGGCCAGCGGGTTTGCCGCGTCGACCAGGGTCACCCTCGGGGCGGGAACGACCCGCACCGGATCGGCCAACAACCCCATGCCAGCGACCGCCGCAACCGCCACGAAGGCGGTGATCCACCGCGCGACCGCACCAAGAGCTGAGGACATCACCCCAGAAAAGTAGTGCCACAATTCGACAAACGCCAAACGCCGACGACAGATGGTGGCCTGCACCGCTGCCAAGGCGTATCGGCGTGAATAGCTGCGGCGTCGGCGCGTTAGTGTGCTTCGGTCGGCTTCAGCGAACAGGCCGATAGAAAAGTTGAGCAGATTCATGACCGCAGCAGCAGAAGCGTCGACGATCGAATCGCGGGTCGGCCACTACTACCTGGTGGACGACACCTACCGGGTCGGGCGGGAGAAGGTGCGCGAGTACGCCCGTGCAGTGCAGGACTACCACCCCGCGCACTGGGATGTCGCCGTCGCCGCGGAGCTTGGATACTCGGGCCTGGTGGCGCCGCTGACGTTCACATCGATCCCGGCCATGGCCGCCAATCGGCGCCTGTTCGAATCGGTGGTTGTCGGTTATGACACCTACATGCAGACCGAAGAGGTCTTTGAGCAGCACCGCCCAATCGTGGCCGGCGACGAACTGCGCATTGATGTCGAGCTGTCGTCGGTACGCAGGATCGCCGGCAGAGACCTGATCACCGTGACCAACACCTTCACCGACACCGCCGGCGAGCGGGTGCACACTTTGCACACCACCGTCGTCGGTATCACCGGCGAGGATGTCGATCCGGCGATCAGGACGGCCGTGCGGAACGTGATGATGCACGACGTGAACATCATCGAAATCGGCGAATCCGATGCGGGCTACCAAAAGACGGTGCGTCCCGAGGGCGAGGTTCGGATCGCCGAGGGAGGCACGGCACGCACGCCGGGGACGCCGTCCTTCGATGACGTGAAGGTCGGCGATCAGCTACCGGTGCACCACGCCCGACTGTCTCGCGGCGACCTGGTGAACTATTCCGGAGTCGCCGGCGACGCCAACCCGATTCACTGGGACGAGGACATTGCCAAGCTGGCGGGGCTGCCCGATGTGATCGCCCACGGAATGCTCACCATGGGTTTGGGTGCCGGTGTCGTCTCCGGGTGGTCGGGCGACCCCGGCGCGGTTACCCGCTACGCGGTGCGGCTGTCCCAGCCCGCCATCGTGTCGGCCGCCGAGGGCGCAGACATCGAGTACAGCGGCCGAATCAAATCGCTGGACCCGGTAACCCGCACCGGTGTCGTCATTGTCACCGCGCGGTCCGGTGGCCGGAAGATCTTCGGCCTTGCGACGTCGCACGTCCGCTTTCGCTGATCTCCGCTGATCTGGCCCAGGCGACAAATCCCCAACCCCGTCTCACAAAGCCGAGCCGTCCACCGTTTGCAGTGTGGGCGGCAAGGGGGACGTCCGCACGACGGGGAATGGAGCTGGCCGTGACCAACGATTCAGCGGGCGACATCGTCCGGGAGATCATCGAGTGCGCTTGGAACCTGGGTGAACTGGAGGTGATCGACAGACGCATTGCGACGTCGTTTGTCAGACACACCTCGCGCGGCGACCTCGTGGGTCCGCAGGTCTTCAAGGACCGCATCTGGGCGGTCCGGGCCGCCTTCGACGGCTTCCACACGCAGATCCACGACATCGGCGGGCGCCAGGATCAAGCGTATTGCCGCTACAGCGTCTCGGGTCGACACACGGGCACATTCCTCGGATTCGAACCGACCGGGAGAGATGTCGAGTTCGATGGTGCGGTCATTGCCCACTCCCTCGCGGATCAGCTGATCGAGGAGTGGGAGTACGTCGACGCAGCCTTATTGGCCGCGCAGCTCGGAGCACACCAGCCGTGACCCCCCGTGGACCACGAACATCAAGCGGCCTCCAGGCTCAACAAGGTGGTCTTCGCGTTGACGCCGCCCACGTATTGGCCGATTGAGCCGTCCGCGCGCACGACGCGGTGGCACGGAATCACCACCGGCAGCGGGTTGTGGCCGCACGCGCTGCCGACCGCGCGGACGGCGCGGGGACTGCCGACGGCGGCCGCGATCGCGGCGTAACTTTGCCGATGTCCATACCCGATTTCGCGCAGCTGCTCGATCACCTGGCGACGGAAGCCGGCAGTCAACGACAGGTCCAGCGGTAGATCGAACCTGGTGCGGGTACCGGCAAAATATTCACCAACCTCGCGGGCCGCGGCGTCCAGGGGCGGGTGTGACCGCAGGACTCGTGGACTGATCCGGGTCGCAAGATCGGCCAGCACCGCGTCGAAGTCCTGGCTGGCGTAGGCGACTCGAACCAAGCCCGCCGGTGTGGCCGCCAGCAGTAGCTCGCCAACCGGGGTGTCGATCGTGCGATAGGCGATGTCAAGGAGATCGGAGTCCCGCGCCGCCCGCTCCAATCGCAGGTGCAGGAGCTGCAGATCGACGCTCGCGATGGGGAACAGTCCACCCAGCTCGGGGTCGCGGCCGGCGATATCAGTGCTCATCATTTCGCTTCCTCCTCCAGGTACAGCCGTCTCAACGCTTTGATGCCGTCTGCCGTGGCGCGGCGGGCGGCGTCGGCGGAATTGCCGAGCAATTTGGCCACTTCGGCGTGGGGCATACCGGCGAGGTGGTGGTATGCGACCGCTTGCCGTTGCTTGGTGGGCAACGTTTCCAGTGCCGACCAAAGATCGAGGTCCCTGCCCGCTGGATCGGGCGACACCGCCGTGCCGGCAGATTCGGGTAGGCGCTCGGTGGGCGTCGGTGCGCGGGTGCGTGCCCGCCCCACGTCGATGGCGCGGCGGTGGGCGATCGTGACGAGCCACGCCTCAAGATTCGAGTCGGGCCTTAGGTCCGGATATGCACGCAACGCCGACAGGAAGGTTTCTGACCACGCGTCGTCGGCGTCGATCGGCCCCAGCACCGCACGACACACGCGCAGCACCATTGGGCCGTACTCGGCCACCACTTCCTCGAACGGACGCACGCTCACATCATGAAGACATCCGCCAACGCCGAAACGTGAGATCCCGTTGTCTCACGGACCGGTTCATCCACGGCGGGGCAAGTCGCGAGAGTCGCTGACTCGGTCACTGTTATCCCGCCCGTTGGCCTGCAGTTTGGCTGCACGAACTCATCGCTGACAGTGCGCGTTTCCCGTCCCTGGCTCCATTGGCGTCTTCCTTGGCCAGGTCGGAACTGGGTCTTTTCCATTTCAATAGTGTCAGAGCTCGGCCGAGCGTACGGTTGATAACCACTGAATCAGTGGACGTACCGGGGGAAGACATGCATACATCGGATTCAGATCCCGACCGCAGCGAGCGAGTTGGCAGCGCGGTCGAACGCGTAGCGCAGATCGACTTGTCCAAGATCAACCGCAAGCTCCAATACGATGAGCCCGAACGCTGGAGCGACGTACGGATCAGAGAGGCCGAAGAGGCCTATCGTCGCTTCCTTGTGTTGAATCTCCTCTATCCCCAAGAACGGTTAGCGGTCAACCGCGATCTCGATGACTACTGGCACGCACACATCCTGGACACCCAGAAGTACGCGGCTGACTGCGAACGCGTCTTCGGCTCGCTGTTGCACCATTACCCCTACTTCGGACTGCCGGGCGAGGAGGACGAGGGACAGAATGTCCCTGCTTTTGGAGTCACCCAACGCATTTGGCAAGAGACGTTCGGCGTTCCGCTCGTCAAGGACACGAACTTGGGTAATGCGCCTCGCCTCACGCTCGATCGGGTGCTCACTGGGCAAGCCGAGATTTTCGATCAGCCCGACGGAGGGGTGAAGGGCTGCAAGAACGGTCAGCACTGCCAAAAGATCATTGCGCCGATCGACTTGGACATCGAGGGCCCGATCGTCGCGGTCACCAAGCCGCAATCCTAGCTAGTCCACCGAATACCCGTCGGAGTTCGTGACGACCGGGCGGGGTGACCGCGATGGAGGTACCGGTGGTGGCGGACAACCCGGCCCAGATCGTCTTCCTCGGCCCGTCCCTGCTTCTTGAACGGGCCAAGGAAGTGTTGCCGGATGCCGACTTTCGCCCACCCGTCAAACGCGATGACCTGGCGGCCGTCCCGCCTGGCTCGATCGTCGCGATCATCGATGGCGTCTTTGCTCAATCGCTGGCGATCAGTCCGGGTGAGATCCGCGACTCGATCGACCGCGGTGTCCAGGTCTACGGAGCGGCCAGCATGGGCGCCCTCCGAGCCGCGGAGATTCCGGCGGTCATCGGCGTGGGCCGCATCTACGAGATGTATTGCTCCGGTGTGATAGAGCGTGACGACGAAGTCGCCGTGATGTTGCGACCTGATACGTTCGCTTCATTGACCGAACCCCTCGTCAACGTGAGATTTGCGGTCGAAAGACTAGTCCGCACAGGAACTCTCAGCCGAGTAGACGGCGACGCGATCGTTCAGGCGGCGGCAAAACTGCATTTCAGCGACCGCACATATCCCGCAATTCTGGCCGCCTCCAGCCTTTCCCGCAACAGGGACGTCGCCGACATCATCTGCCTCCTTAAGCGGTTCGACCTCAAGGCAGACGACGCACTGCTACTCCTGGAAACCATCGCCCACACCGAACCGAGACCAACAACAACTGGCGACGCCCGGCCAACCAACACCCCTGCCTACGCGCGTGTCAATGCCCACGAAAGCAGCTCGGCCTCAATTCTGATTTGGGAGTCCGGCGACCGGATTCAGTTCGAGGATCTCGTTCGCTTTCTCAAAGTGGCAGGCGCATTCGAGCGATATGCCGCACGGGCAATCAGCAGCCGTGCCGCGGCGGGCTGCCCATTGCGCATCCCGGCGCCGCTGCCCACCCGAGCCCAGTCGATCGAAGCCGCTCAGAAGACGCTCGATCTCACCCGCTTCCAATGGGGTTGGGATTCGCCTGAGGAAGCGCACGTGACCATGCGTGATCTCGGACTCGGGCTAGAGGACGTCGCCGACACGCTCGAGGCAGAGGCCACGGTAGAACACCTTGTGCGCGCCTTCGCAACGGCACCAACCGAGGCATTCAACGCGGCACTACGAGTCGAACTGTGGCGCGACGCTTTGGCGCTCAAGCGCGAGACGCTGCGACTCGGTGCCCTGCAGTACTTTGCGGCCGAGGGTGGCCTGAAGGAGCCACCCACCGCCGAGGAGTTGATTGATGCCCGCCGATGCATCGCACGCCTCCGTCACGCGTTCCGATGGGAAGCGGTCGCTACTTCGCTGCGCACGCTCGGACTGTCCGCACCCGAACTCGACGCCTCAATCGAGCAACTCGCATTGGCCCGGCGAGCCGGCGCACCCGTCACCTCCGCGCTGGATCGGCCCACTCCGACGGCTGCACCCGTGCAGCGGAAAGCTGCGTGGAGCGATTTGCCCTTGGCGCTCACCAGCAGCATCAAGGCGGCCGACTCACCGAGATTCAGTCTGTCGGAGGCTGAAACGTCGACCGTTGCCGCCGATTTGGCCAAACAGATCGGAATCGTGCGCATTGGTCTGGTCGGTGAACTTGACAATCTCGGCATACACATAGCCCAGGCATACGGGCAACGCAGCGGCTGGTCGTCGAGTTTCAGTAGCGGCAAGTCCGAATCGCGTGAGGGCGCGCGCGTCGGAAGCATCATGGAGGAAGTCGAAATCTTCGCCCAAGACCGATACAGTCCGGCCGCCCAAATCCACCGTTCGTTTGGGAATTGGTCAGCCGAGCATGCCGCGGTGGATCCACTGGAACTCGGCCTGCCCTACGACTCCCGATACACGGATGCACTTGAGTTCGACTGGGCTCCCTGTTATGACCTGGTCAGCGCACAAAGCACCTACGTGCCGACATCGAGCCTGCTTGGACAGCGCCAGCTCAACGACATTTTCTACTCGCCCAGGCTGGGCGGCAAGATCTTCTCGTCCAGCGGACTTGGATCGGGATTCAGTCTGGCCGAGGCGATTGTGCACGCGGGAGCTGAGTACATCGAGAGACACGCCTATCGGTTGGCGGAGATCCAGATCGACAATCCGGGTTCGGTTGGTGACAGACAGTTCAGATTCGTCGACGAAACCACACTTCCCGAGACCCCTGCGCGGATCGTCGGGAAATATCACCATGCCGGCGTGCTCGTACGAATCGTCGACATCACCTCCGATGTCGCCGTGCCCACGTATTGGGCGCGCATATTCGACGATCCGTTCAACTCATTCCAGAGTGCGTCCGCGGATGGCTTCGCCTGCCACCCCGATCCAGGGGTCGCCGTGACTATGGCACTACTGGAGGCGGCTCAGACCCGAGGTGGCTACATTGCAGGGGGACGCGAAGACTACTCCCTGCACGCTCGTAGCCTCGGTCGACACGAGCGTCCCCGCACGGCGGTTCCGCAATCACAAGCGTTCTGGTTCAGCAATGATCGTCCGCTTCAACCGTTCGATGCCAACTCCGGGATACATGCGCGCGATATCCTCGACGAGCTGGAATGGATGGTCGATCGTGTTGTGCGGGCCGGTTCCCCGGCCTTCCTCGTCGCCGACTACACCACGCCCCAAATACGGCCGGCACACGCCGTGCGGGTTCTAATTCCCGGCCTGGAAGTGACGAACCCACTCTTCACCGGCCGCCGTGCACGAGCCACCCTGATCCGCGACCTACTTCCTCATGGTCCCCGCACCCAATGACCAACGCTGGCGGGTATCAGCGTTCACCAGAGTGTCCTGGCGGGACGGGACCATCGAGATCACCTCGTCAACGTCCAACATCACTCTGCTGGCCAGCGACGCACGCATCCTCGACCTCGTGCATTTCTTCGCTCGACCTAAGTACATCGTCGAAGTCGTCGACGCGTGGGCGCACCTTCCCCGCAGTGAGGTAATCGCCTGCATAGACGAACTCATCGACGCGCGTGTGCTGGTAACCGAGACCTCTGTCGAGCCTACGCACTGGGATCCGACAGCGCTTGCCTACCATCAACTCTCACGCAGCGGATCTCCGGTTGCCGATGGCGAGGAATCGGCATGCACACACGTCCCGGGTTCCGGTCCGCCGCTGATTCCGCTCGGCCCACCCGCACCGCCGCGGAATCGAGACTTCGCGGACGTGCTGATACATCGCCGATCGACCCGAGCGTGGCCAAAGTGCGCGATCGAGCGGTCAACTTTCTCAACGCTGTTGTCGATGAGCGCCGCGAACCGTTCCGACCCCTTCTTGCTCGACGACGGATCCACGAGTCGCCCATATCCGTCCGGCGGCGCGGTGTATTCGCTGGAGCTCTACCCGGTGATCGACACGGACGCGATCGATTCAGTGGATGCAGGCGTATACCGGTATCGGCCCGACCACCACGCCCTCGAGCTGCTCGCCGCCGGCGCAGCCGCATCCAAGCCTTTCCTGACCTCGGCCGCCGAGGCGGTCGGAACGGGCCGGCCGCCAGTGGTACTCGTGATCAGCAGCCGAATCGCCAGCCAGAGCCAGGCCTATCATCAAATCGCCTACAGCCTGGTCCTTAAAGAAGTCGGCGCACTCTTTCAAACCCTCTACTTGGTCTGCGAATTCCTCGGCTTGTCGGCGTGCGCGCTGGGGGGTGGCTCTCCCGACGGTGCCCTCGCCGAACTGCGCGGCGAGCAGATCTTCGACAACCCGGTGGTAGGCGAATTCGCCCTCGGCCCACGAGGATCCGGACCCGCGCGGCAAATCGACGGTGGGCGGATCTAAGGAGCCATCATTCAACGCCCTCCCAACAGCGCTTGAACTGGTTGATGCAATCGCCGCTTTGCGTCAACCCGGCTGGTTACGAGGTGGCCTAGCTTGGCACTTGTGCGTACGCGCAAGCTCGGGGTACCGGTGTGGTGATGTCTGCGCACATTTGAGTCGAGGCGTACATCTCGCCAGCCCAGTTGACATTCGTACCGTCACGTTTCATAGGACCTGGGTACACCTCGGCGACGATCATCGAGTATTTGGAACTCGGAATCTCGATTTGAATTTCGGACGACACATGCCCAGTTGAGTCGGACCCGACGGCAGATAGGTACACGCGATCGCCAAACTGGTACTCTTGGCCCTTTTTGACAACGGGAATAGCCATGAGGTCGACCACAAGGAATCCGCCGGGGTCCATCGCGTCCGCCTCGATTTTGACCTTGACGGTGGCTGATTCTGCGGCGTTTCCGTCTTGTCTCTGGTTCGGAGCAATGCTGAGCGCCAGCCGCGGAACCTCCGTTCGTGCCAGAACAAGGACTCCTGAGATCAGCACAATGGAGATGCCGGTAAGCAGGAATACGCCCCCAAACGCAATGAAAACCTTGGCCGCATCGCGGTACCACTCTTCTCCGGCGTCACCGTGCTTGCGGTGGTAGACCAGGCCAACGGCCATGAGCGCGCCAACAAATGCCAGCACCATGAAGATGACCGCAATAATCGTCCATAGCAGATACGTGTTGGCTATTCGCGGGATCACGGTGAGGGCACCAAGTCCTGCCGCCAGCAGTGAGAAGCCGCCGAGGATCCAGGCCCCCGCCTTGAAAATCGGTTCGCTACCCGAACCGGCATGTTGAGAACTCATCGAGTACCCAGCCCGACCTTTGCCATCAGTCCATTGCGTACATCGCCCGGCATCGGCCAATCCGGAGGTAACGGCGCGATCGGGTCAGTCATCGCCCCCCCTTGCTACATCCCAAACAGCCCCCGGTTGGCACTGTTTAGGATTGCACGCCAACCGTCGTTTGGTGTCGGCTTTGGCGCTCATCCGACAGGGCTCTCGCTCTTCGCCGCACCGAACGTGGACGGATTCCAGGCCAGCTGGATTGGCGAGGTCGCAACGGCCTTCTCACCCGCCGCATTTCGGGTGGTAGTCGGGATGGATGCCGGGTTCATGGCTGCTCTCTGTCGTTGTGGGTCGTCTCGCCGGTGGCGCGCGACACGGGGATCGACTCGCTGCAGGGGTCCTGGTGCCAGTCGCCGAACGGATCGTGCAGGCCCCGCCACTGGACGGGGTCTCGCATCTCCTCGTCGGTAAGCAGGGCCCCGCGCAGCGCCCTGCGAAGCGTGTCGGGGTTGGCGCCGCACACCAACACCACCAGGTCGCTGTGCCGATCACCGTGGCGCTCGTCCCAGAAGGCGTCGGCCAGCGCGCGGCGCTCGGCGTCGGCATAGGCCAGCTGCGAGGCGCTCATCGCGGCCAACCACTGACCGGCCGAGCTGACCCGCAGACCCCCGCCGGCGGATTCCAGCCACATCACCTGCTTGTCGTTGCTGGCCAGCCACAGCCGGCCCCGGGTGCGGATCACACCCTCCAACAACACATCGAGTGCATCGTGGAGCCGTTCGGGATGGAACGGGCGCCGGGCGTGAAATTCGATCAACCGCACCGCCCCGGCCGCCGCCAGCGGCGGCTGTCCGGCCAGTAGCGGACCGTGCGGGTCGTCGCTGCGGCCCCGTCGACTCACAGCGCAGAGACGTTGGAGGGCGTCGGGGACAGCGTCGGCGTTGGCGGCCACCCGCGCCGCCGGATTCAGCCGAGCCAACACCTCGAGCAGATCGGGCGGGGGTTGGCTGCAGACGAGGACATCCGCGAACTCGGCCTGGGCGACCACCACTTGCGCCACCGTGCGCCCATCGGCCAGCGCTTCATCACCCAACGCCTGGGCCAGCCACGCCAGGGCATCGACACCGGCGATGACCGCCGCAATCTCGACATCGCGTGCGGGGGGCCCCGGCTCGAAGCCTGGGCCGGGCGCGACGCGCACGTGGCGGATCGCCCAGCAGATCGGTTCAGGCTCCAGCCACGGCGCCAGGTGCACGACGACACGATCGACATCCGACCGGCGAGCCACCTTCCGCAATAGAACCAGAAGGTCGTTGCGGATGGTGCACGAGACACATCCGTGCGCCAGCTCCAACGCCGCCTCGGCGCTCGTCACCATGCCGTGCCGCAGCATCACCATGCGCCGACACACCACCTGTCCGTCGAAGCGGTGCTCGATCACCACCGTCTTAGGGTGGCGCAGCAGCTCAGCGGTCACGGCGGAAGTGTGCTCCTGGCCGGTCACCAGGATCACCGGGGTACGCATCATCCTCCTCATCGCCCACCCTTATCGACAACGATTTTCATTAAGGCGCTTCCGACGGTACAGTGCCGCACAACAGTTGTCGAAAATGATTCTCAATAAGCCGTATCGACGCAGGAAGGTTGCCTCGTGTCTGCCCGCTGTCAAGTCACTGGCCGCGCACCGGGATTCGGAAACACCGTGTCGCACTCCCAGCGCCGAAGCCGCCGCCGATGGTCACCCAACATCCAACAACGGACGTATTACGTGCCCTCGGAGGGCCGCCGCATCCGACTGCGGGTGTCGGCCAAGGGCATAAAGGTCATCGACCGTGACGGCATCGACGCGGTCGTGGCCCGGCTGCGCCGACAGGGACAGCGGATCTGATGGCTAGCACTGATATTCGTCCGATCGTGAAGCTGCGCTCCACGGCGGGCACCGGCTACACGTACACCACCCGCAAGAACCGCCGCAACGACCCCGATCGTCTGGTCCTGCGCAAGTACGACCCGAGCGTGCGGCGTCACGTCGACTTCCGTGAGGAACGTTGACCGTGGCCAAGAAATCCAAGATCGTGAAGAATCAGCAGCGCGCGGCTGTCGTCGCCCGCTTCGCCCAGCGGCGCGCCGAACTCAAAGAGATCATCCGCTCCCCCTTGAGCACCCCCGAACAGCGCAGCGCTGCCCAGCGGGCTCTTGCGAGCCAGCCGCGGGACGCCAGTGGGGTGCGGTTGCGCAACCGCGACGCCGTTGACGGGCGTCCGCGGGGGCACCTGCGCAAGTTCGGGCTCTCCCGTGTGCGGGTGCGCCAACTGGCTCACGACGGGCACCTGCCCGGTGTCCGGAAAGCCAGCTGGTAACCATGGCCGCCAAATCCAACCGGCCCCGCCGTAAGCATCCGCCAGAAGATCCCGCATCGGCTAAGAAGAGCCTCTTAGAAAGCCTTGGTTTGGCGGCGGTCGACTACAAAGACACCCAGACCCTGCGGCTGTTCATCTCCGAACGAGGCAAGATCCGGTCCCGGCACGTCACCGGCCTGACCGTCCAGCAGCAGCGACGCATCACCCGAGCGATCAAGAACTCCCGCGAAATGGCACTGCTGCCCTACCCCGGTCAGGCCAGGTGCGGACAGCAGCGACGAGTCACGCAGAAGAATCCATGACCAGCTCACACCGCGCCACTGCCCGCCCGTTCACCATTGTGCTGTGCACCACGTGTTCCTCGCCCGTCGGTCCGACGGTGCTCGAACAGCTGCGGGCCACTGTGCGCCGCACCCGTCACGGGATACTGGTCACCACCGGCTGCCTGCTCGGAGAATTCACCTGCCTCACCCGCCAATCCGGCGGCAGTGCGGTCCTTATGTTGCAGCCCTGCTCAACCGACCGTGTTGCGCACGGACCAGCCAGATGGGTCGGTGCGATCGAAGATCTCGAAGATCTACGGCTCGTCTGCGCGTGGGTGGCGGGAGGCCGCTGGGAAAGCGACCGTCTTCCCGATCGCCTCTGCCTTAGGCTGCCCACGACCCGACGCACCATCGCGACCAACTAAGCGTTTCCGGACTCACGCACCATCGGCGGCGTCGCGGCAACCACCCTTCGATCACAATCGTGTCGGCAGCCGTCGCTCAGATACGTCGCTGCACAACCACTCTCAGTGCTTCCCCGAGGGATGGCGTCATTCGAGTGGGCGCTCTCACGGCGCGGGACCGGTCCTACCCGGATCGGCCTTGGCCGACCGGCAAGTACTGCGGGTCGTTTGCACCACTCGTGAGACGCCATCGACGCGAATTGACGACGAATTGCCAAACTCTGCCCGAAAAGACAGCCGGTTCTTTACAATCGGTGTGCCTCGATCGTCGTCGGACCGCAACCGTAGTGAGTCGAGAGGAACCGCTATGCCGTTCCTGAGTGTGATCCCGGAGCAGGTCGAATCCGTGGCTCAAGATTTGGCCGGAATTCGCTCGGCGCTGGCCGAGTCTTACACGGCCGCAGCGGAACCCACGACAACGGTGCTTGCCGCTGCCGAGGACGAGGTATCGACCGCGATTGCGTCGATATTCGGCGCCTACGGTCGACAATTCCAAGTTCTCAGCGCCCAGGCTTCGGCGTATCATGACGAGTTCGTCAATCTGTTGCAGGCTGGCGCGGGCGCATATATCAACGCCGAAGTCGCCAACGCGCAACACAATCTATCGAATGCGGTGAACGCGCCTGCCCGATCGCTCTTGGCTCACCCATCCGCTGGCCCGATCCTGAGCGCGGCTGAGACCGTGCACAAAGCGGTGAGCGGTGGCCACAGTGCCGTTGTCGCTGGGCTTGCCGCACAGGCCAGTCGTGCCGTTGCGACGGTCGAACAACATGCTGCCGGCCTGGTTGCCCCGTTGCCAAGCGCCGGTGCTGGACTGGTTCAGGTTCTCGACGGTGTTGCGGCCGCCGGACAGGGTTCCGCCGCTAGGCTTGCCACCGCGCTGCAGAGCGCCGCGCCTTGGCTCGCCAGGAGCGGCGGCGAGTTCATGGCAGCTGGACAGAGCGCTCTGACCGGAGTTGTTCTGCTGCAACCTGCCGCCGTCGGCCTCGTTCAAGCGGGCGGTACCTTCCTGGCCGCCGGGACGAGTGCTGCTGGCGGACTGGGTCTGCTCACCCTCGCCGGTGTCGAGTTCAGTCAAGGTGTAGGTGGCATCGTGCTGGCCGCGGGGACCGCCGCGTCCGGACTTGGTCTGCTGGGCAGCGCCGGTGTTCAGCTCTTTAGTCCCGCCTTCTTGCTGGCGGTGCCCAGCGCGTTGGGTGGAGTTGGCCTGCTCGCGATCGCGGTTGTTCAGCTCGTTCAAGGTGTCCAACATCTGGCGTTGGTGATGCCGAACATCGTTGCTGGAATCGCTGTGCTGCAGACTGCGGGTACCCAGTTCGCTGAGGGCCTCAACGATGTGATGCTGGCGGCGCAGAACGCTGCTCCTGGGTTGGCTGCGTTGCAGGGCGCCGGCGGCCAGTTCGCTCAGGGTATTGGCCACCTGCAGACGGCTGGCAATGCCGCTGTCACGGCGCTGTTGTCCTAGCCCAGGACGGATCGGACGGTGTGGCTTCGCCGCACACTCGCGTCGAAATCGGCAAAGAGCAAGCGTGCCAACTCGAGTCACGATTGATAGACGACGTGACGCCTCCGTGCGCGGTCACCCGTGTGCGGATCGGTCCGCCCGCACCCCTTCGACGATGCACAGGGATGTGGACGTGGGCACGACGTTGGTCAGCTCGAGTCCAGCTCCTTGGAAGAGCGTCTCGAACTGAGCCCTGGTGCGCTCGCGTCCGCCCGGGATGACGAGCATTTCGATGTCGACGAACTTGCCGACACTGGCCTCGTTTCCCTCGGGAAGAACGTAATCGATCACCAGAACCTTGCCATCCGGCGCCATGGATTCGACGCAGTTCCGCAGAATGATCGTCGCCTTCTCGTCGTCCCAGTCGTGGATGATGTACTTCATCATGTAGGCGTCGGCGCGAACCGGAATCGCTTCGAAGAAGCTGCCGCCGTGGATGGTGGCTCGATCTCCCACGCCGGCCTGCTCGAAGGTGGCCTCGGCGCCAGCCACTACTCCGGGCAGATCGAAGAGGGCACCCTTCAGACCACGAACCTTCTTCAGGACCTCCGACAGCAGCAGCCCCCGGCCGCCGCCGACGTCGGCGAGAGTCCCAAAGTCGGAAAACGGGTAGGCTGCGGCGATCGCGCGAGCCTCGCGACGCGAGGTCGCCGTCATGGCGTCGTTGAACACGGAAAAGAAGTCGGCATCCGTCTGGCAGTAGTCGAAGAGCTCAGCCCCGTGCACGTGCTTGAATGCGGTCTCCCCGGTGCGCACGCTGTGCATGATGTCCGCGTAGGCGCCGTTGTGAACGGGATGCCCGAACAAGATCGCAAAGTCCTTGAGCGAGTTCGGCGAGTCCACTAGCAACGGCTCGGCCAGGGGCGTCAACCCGAACCGCCCGGGCTGAGATTCAACAAACACCCCGAAGCTCGCCAGCGTGCGTAATACCCGATAGAGGGAGCGTTCATCGACATCGAGTTCGCTGGCGAGCTCCGACACCGGGCGGTCACCATCCGTCAAATGGTCGGCAATCCCGAGCTGCGCCGCTACAGCCAGGCACTGGGTGATCACCTTGGAAAAGATGAGCTCGAAGAGCCGTTGGGCCATCCGGCCGGATTCGTTCGGATTGTCGCTCGTCATGACTCCTCCGCTCAGGGCGAGCGCTACGGGTTCTTCGACGCGAACGCGAGCCCGCTCCAAGGGTACTGATCGCGCGATGTTTCGGTTCTCACGCTCGATCGCAGGTGTCGGTGACCATGTGGCCGGCTCTCGCACCGCCAGAAGCGGACGCCGTCGATCGGCTCGGACTTGTGGCTCGCGCCGACACGTCGGAAACCTCGCGTTTGCTCACGGCACCCCCGAACGGCAGGCAAGCATGCAGGCCGAGAGTTGGCAGGCATCTATCGACTGGCGATTGTGCACGCTAGGTCGGTGCCCCATCGGAAGTCTTCGGTTTGCCCTCTCTGGGTGAGGAATTCATCCGCCCAAGCGGCGTCCAATGTTCGGCGACCTTCGGCGGTGGGTGGGCTTGGCAGCAGGGTGAGACAAGGGCGCCGCGGCCATGGGGGAGACGAGGACTGCAAGTCAACGACGTTGGAATGGCCGGTAAGGTCGAGAACTTTCACGCTGCTGCTGTCGAGATGTATTGAAGTCGACAACCGCACGCTGTTGTCTGATTGCGGTCAAAGTGGTGTGCGTCTGTGGAGGCGGTCCCCACCCGTCGGTTGTTGTACGGAATTGCCGTACCATAGAAGTACGACAATTCCGTACGATAGGAGACGACGGTGGCTATCAGTGCGAGTGAAGCCCGTCAGCGACTTTTCCCGCTGCTCGAACAGGTCAACACCGACCACGAGCCAGTTCGGATCACGTCCAAGGCGGGAGACGCGGTGCTCATGTCGGCCGATGACTACGACTCGTGGCAGGAAACGGTGTACCTTCTGCGGTCGCCGGAGAACGCGCGCCGGCTCATGGAGGCCGTCGCCCGGGACAAGGCGCGCGAACCCACCTCGGCGCAATACACGAAGACAATCGATGAACTCCAGGGGATGGCCGGACAGGAGTGAGACGCATCAGCTTCGATCCCGACGCCTGGGACGATCTCATGTTCTGGTTGTCCACCGACCGGAAGATGGCTCGTCGAATCACCAGGCTGATCGCAGAGATTCAGCGCGATCCGTTCACCGGGATCGGAAAACCGGAGCCGCTCAAGGGAGAACTGTCG
The DNA here is from genome assembly GCF_963853665.1 of Mycobacterium decipiens. NCBI lineage: Bacteria > Bacillati > Actinomycetota > Actinomycetes > Mycobacteriales > Mycobacteriaceae > Mycobacterium > Mycobacterium decipiens. Next base: position 80,176 of record NZ_OY970459.1, on the reverse strand, counting down.
GGGTACTGGTCGCGGCGGATCGATGATGAACATCGGCTCGTCTACCGAGCAGACGATCGCGAAGTCAAGATCCTCAAGGCGCGATACCACTACTGACAGGTCCTGCGGATCACCGGGCCTCCGCTGTCACGGTGACACGCGCGAGCGCATAGGCACACCTCGATGCGGGATTAAAACCATTGTGCCCCAAAAGTTTTACTTGCCGAACATCCGGCGAAGCAGGGCCACCGCATCGGGATGCCCTGCTGCGGCAGCCTTTGTCAGCCAGGCACGAGGGGAGCCTGTGGATGATCCGCCCGGGCGGCCCGCTCCAACCATGCTCGAGGCCCTGGTAACTGCGGTTGGCTCCCAACGCGCAACCAGCGAACTAGTTCCCCGGGTTCGCTGTGCGCGACCCCGAATCCCGACGCTGGCGCAGAACTCGCGAGATACAGTCAGTCCATGAACGACGCAGCCGGTCCGCACGTCGTCACCCCCGACCGGCGGGTGCTGACGTACCTCGAGGTCGGCGATCCCGCGGGCCCGCTCGTCATCCACAACCACGGCGGGCCGAGCAGCAGGCTGGAGGCGAAGCTGTTCGCGGCCGCCGCGGGACGCCAGGGGCTGCGGTTCGTCTGCGTCGACCGCCCCGGCATCGGCGGATCGACCGCCCAGCCGGGCCGAGGCTACGCCGACTGGGGCGGCGATCTCATCGCAATCGCGGACGCCCTCGGCCACAGTGAGTTCGGCGTGACGGGGTGGTCGGAGGGCGGGCCGTGGGCGCTCGCGGCAGCCGCCTACGTCGACGCCGACCGACTGCGGCACGTCACCAACATCGCGGGCGGCTGCTACGGCGCGTTCGGCGACAACTGGGCCGCCGACCACCTATCAAAGGCCGACGCCCTCGGCGGCACGCTCGCCTTGCGGTTCCGACCCGGCTTCAAGGCGATGTACGCGGGAATCGGCATCACCGCCAAGCACTTCCGCGGCTCGTTCGCAGGCCAGCTCCGCAAGTCGGTCAACGACTACGACCGCGACGTGCTCGCCGATCAGGCGGTCATGGACGGCATGCTCGACGCGTTCGCCGAGTGCTTCGCGCACGGATCCAACGGCCTGGTCGTCGACGCCGAACTGCTCTACCACCGTTGGGCTTTCGACGTGACGGCGATCGAGCGGCCCGTCCACGTGTGGCAGGGCACCGGCGACACGCTCGTCCCGCCATACATCAACCGCACGATCGCCGACCGCATGCCGGGCGCGGTGTGGCACGAAGTGCCCGACGCGGGCCACTTCGTCGGGATCGGCGCTGCCGACGACATCCTCGCCGTCACCGCGGGAGACCTCCGCGCATGATTCAGATCTTCGTGCACCAGCTAATGTCGCCCGATGACGGTGTGCGCGGGCTGTTTCAGAATCGCGGATACGAGTCGATCGGTTAACGACTCTGGCGCACACTGGACCAGCTACCCGGGGATCCGCAAGGACGACCGCTTCGCCGAGAAGAACTCTGGCCCGCCGTGGTGCAATGCGCACAGCGCATCTGGCCATGGCTAGCTGGCTGAACCATTGGCATGTGCACATCGAAGTAGGCGCTGACGCTGAATATGGATGCAGATCGGAACCGCGGCGTGGGCCAAGGAAGGACATCCGGCACACGACCTTGACCCAGTATCGCTCCGCGACGTCGGGTTGGGTGGTCGGCTGCCCAACTCGGACGTCCGCACGATGTTTCGGGTCGGGCTCCGTTACGAAATCGGGCCGCGGCCGATCCGACGTTGTGCACGGGGATGCGGCCAGAAGAGTGGTCAATGGTGCTGCTGCCCGAACTTGCGATCGATCGACGGCCTCGTTTCGGTGCAGCATGCGCCAAATACGGCAAGCACCGCGAGATTTGCGTTCCGCCCGGAGCATTGGACGTGGTCGACACCTACCTGCTGATGGAGCGTCCCGAGGTTGTCGCCGCCTCGGTGGCTTGTCTCACCAATCACTGCTTTTCCCGCGGCAGCATGGGATAGTCTCAACGCACTCTTTCGGCAAAAGGGGTGATCCGATGGCTGTCGAGCGACAGGCTATCGATAGCGTTCGCCACGCCGGTAGCTTGCGGGCGATCTTGGTCGACTAGGTCTGGCCGCCCGATGACGACGTTCGAAGCTGTTGAACCGCTCCCCTTCATCGAAGGGATCACGTTCGGAGAGGGACCCCGGTGGCACGGCGGCCGCCTGTGGTTCAGCGACGGACCGGCGGGCCGGGTGTACTCGGCCGGCGAGACCGGCGACCTCGCCGTGCAGGCCGAGGTCGCGCACGCCTCCGGGCTCGGCTGGCTCCCCGACGGTACGCTAGTGGTCTCCGCCCTCTTCGACGCAAAGGTTTACCACGTCGACACCCGGGGGAACGTGGCAGCCACATACGACCTCAGCCACCTCGCTTGGTCGACCAACGACCTCGTCGTCGCCCCGGACGGCCACGCTTACGTCGACCTATATCAGCTCAACGCGAGCGAGATGGCAGGCGAGATAGGCCTCCTCGATCCAGACGGTGCCGTCCGCGTCGTCGCGACCGACCTCGCCGTCCCCAACGGCCTTGGTTTCCTGCCCGACGGGTCGACCCTCGTCGTCGCCGAGACGAACGGTTCGCGGCTCCTTCAGTTTCCGACCTCACCCGACGGCAGCCTCGGCGCCCCAAGCGTATTCGCGGACCTCGGCGCACATCGCCACCCTGACGGCCTCTGCGTTGACGTCGAAGGAGGGGTATGGGTCGGTTGTTACGACACCGGCGAGTTCCTCCAGGTTATCGCGGGCGGCACGGTGACCCATCGGGTCGCCATCGACCGGGGATGGGCGATTGCACCCGCGCTGGGCGGAGCCGACGGGCGCACCCTCTACATGGTGATCGACGAGACCACCCAAGAGGACATGGTAGCCGGCAAGTCGACCGGGTGGATTCTGCAAGCACGCGTCGACGTCCCCGGTGCCGGCTCACCCTGAGACGTAGCTGCATCCATTGATGCGAATGATGCGAATACCCTGATGTCTTCTGCGACACGCGGATTCTGAGAACACTCGGAATATGAACCTACGCGACGTAGGTGTAGGTTCTCACCTTCGGTTGCATATAGCCGCGGCCCTGGCCTGCGGTCATTCGGTCTTGTCTCATACTGGCTGCTCCTGCGTTTGTCTCACGAGCCGCTGCATTTCCTACAGGCCCTGCATTCGTGTTCCTCTGGTCACTTCCGGGATATTCATGCCCGGAGCATTGGGACGATCAGGCGACAAATCTCGGCATAAGAGGGGCGGGGACCTTGATGGACGCCGATCAGCGAAACCTCAGGCTAACTAGCGATTTCAGCTAGCTCGTGTGCTACCGCATCGAATGCGGACAGCGTGTCTGACTGCAACTGCGGGTCGTCCTGGGAAGCCGGCTGGGTGGATAGCTTGGCGGCCACCACCTCGGCGACACGGTTGATGTAGATCAGCTGACCACACATGCCTACGCACAACGCGACGGTGTTGCCCGGGTAAGGAAACCACACTTGGTTGCGGTACATGCCGCCGGGCATTCCGGTGTCGTCCGGGGTGGCAGCGAACGCCTTACGCGAGTCGGTACCGCCATCGACAGTGTCAGCGATCCACGCCGCCGGCATCACTTGCTGGCCGGTCAGCGAGACACCGTCGCGCACGAACAGCGACCCGAACCGGATCATGTCGGTGAGGCAGGCGTTGATGCCCCCGTCGAATATCCCGGTACCGCCCGCGTCGCCGGCCCTGTCCAAGGCGATGGTGGCGTCGCACTGGGCGCCGATGCGGCTCCACAGCAGTTCCGACATCAGCTCGGGCATCGGCTGTCCGGCTGCGGCCTCGCAGATCCAGCCGAGGACGTCGGTTTCACACGAGCGATATTCGAACGGGCCGCCATGCGCCGACTTCTGCCGCAAGGTCAGCAGGTAGTCGCGCAGGGTTGCGGGGAGGTTCGGACTTCGCTTGGGCGCCCACCCGATCACCTGCTCGCGGACGTGGATCTCTGCGGCCGGGTCGAGGTAATCCTCCGAAAAGGCGATGCCCGACCTCATGTCCAGCAGGTGACGTACCGTCGCACCTGCGTAGCCGCAGTTCGCCAGGGCGGGAACGTATGTCGTGACCGGCGCGTCAAGCTCGATCGCACCGGCCCCATGCAGTGCGCCGACGACGGCGGCCACCAGCGACTTGCTCACCGAGAACAGCAGATGCCGGGTCTCCGGTTGCAAGCCATCGAAGTACTCCTCGGCCACCAGCGCACCACGGTAGGCGACGGCCCACCCGTCGGTAGCGGTGCTGGCCATTACCGCGCCGACGGTGGTGGCCACCCCGTCCGTGCTGGTCAACGGGATGTCGGCGATCGGGACACAGGCTGGGGGCAACGTCACGACCGGCCCCGTCCCGCGCGAGATGACCGCGGTCGGCATGAAGTCTTCGACGTGTTGGAATGCCCAATGCGAATACCGCGACGACAGCCAGTTGTCCAGTTTCAGACCGGTTGGGACGCCGCTGCTCACGCTCGTGCGACGAGCCGCGAAACGATCGGCGCAGCAGGCGACAGAGGTGTCGAGGCGAACTGCGCTTTGAGGCCGTCGATCCAGCGCCTGCCGCGTTCGGTGAGCTGGTAGTCGTCGGTCTGCAGGTGACCGCGAGTGACGAGCACGCCGAGCTGGGCGCCTTCGCAGCGCAAGTCGCCGGGTGCGGCGACCCGCATGTAGAAGGCCTCGGACTCGTCGAGCATCGTGGCCCAGTCGTTGCCCTGCCGGGCAAAGGAGACGCGCCCGTCGTGGTTCAGGCGCCACATCCCGGTGCGTGGGGTTGCGGTGAAGAGCTCGAGATCCGGCGAGGTCTCCGACATGATCAGCTGACCCCAGACCTCGTCCTCACCGTAGCCCCGCTCCCAGCGCGAGTTGATCTCCTCGATGTCGAGCTCGTACTCCACGTCCATGTATTCGAGCAGGTGGAAAAGGAACAGCGGCATGTCAGCGTAGGCCTCGGTGGTCAAGTTCGTCATCGGGCTTGCGCCGCTCAGGCGGGGGTTCACCTCGCCGAGGTAGAGCTCGTCGGCGTCCAGGTCGTGCAACAGGTCCACCTCGAAGTAGCCGCGGTATCCCTGTCGGCTTAGGACGTCGCCCAACTTTCCTACCATCTCTCGCGCCGCGCGCGTCTGTGCGGGCGGCAGCACCTCGCGCCAGACGTCATTGCCACACCAAGCACCCTTGTACGGGGTCAGCTCCGGGTAACCGACCAGGCTCGTCATCGCCGGGCCGATCACGGTGCCGTGGCGGGTCACGGTGGCCTCGATGCATACCTCGACATTGCGGATGCGCTTCATGACTTTGATTTCCGGCTGTTCCACCAGGTCACCGGCGCACTGGTCCCAATCGCGCTCACCGCGCACAAAGAACGTCGCGCTGCCGGCGTTGCCATAAGCGGCCTCGATGACGAGGTCGTCTCCCAGCCCGGCGCCTTGCGCGAGCGCCGACAACTCGGTGTAGGAGCCGGCCCGCCCAATCGCGTGCGGCACGCTCGACACGCCCGCCTCGTCGGCCAGGCGCGTCATGACGATCTTGGAGCCGAGGCGATGGCGCAGTTCCGCCGGGGGATGCATGACCTCGAGCCCCGCCTGGCGCGCGAGGGCCTGAGTCTCTCCGTCAAGCATCACGAAGCAGGCCTTGCCACCGGGCCCTCGGCTCGCGATGAACTCGAGTGTCTCGGGATCACGCAGCAGGTGGTTGCACACATCCCCCATGCCGTCGAAATCCCTGCGGTCGCGCCGCCGGGGCACGAACACGCGCGAATGTTCGCCCTCGAAAGAGTCGTAGTAGGTCAGGTAGAAGAAGTTCCGTACCCAGCGGTAGATGCCCAACAGGTTGAACGGGGTCGGCGAGATGAAGTACATCGGCACGGCGTTGTTGTGAAAGAACGCCCGTACATCCGAGAGGCCATTCAGCACCCGGCGCGGCTGGGGTTCAGCCTTACCCGCGGGCACGGTCAGCCGGCCGCGGTGACGTCGACGCCTGAGCCCGGCGCAGGGACCGCGGCGGTGCAGACGCCGCGGTCAGGGCGATTGCGGTGAAATGACATACCTCCATTGCACCAGTGTGCATGCAATCGTGGTGTCGTGCCGACGTATGGGTCCCTGAACGTCGGGCGAGCGGCACCGCGTCGAGCACCATCTGGCTGCCCCTACGGGTGAAGGGGTCGCTCGCTTCAACGGAAATTTGCTCGGCCGGCCCGCAAGCGCCGATCGAGCAGGGCCTGCGCGTAGATGCCAACCGTTGCGATCGGCATCGCAGGCGTCGCGCTCTGGCTTGCTGCCGCGGGCGCATACCTGCCTGGCGCCTCACCTTGCCATATTGGCGAATCGCGACAGGTGCAGCTGATGCGCGACGGTCACCGTCTTGGTGGGGCCGTTGCGGTGCTTGGCGAGAATGAAATCCGCCTCTCCCCCACGCGGATCGTCGCGATCAAACGCGTCCGGCCGGTGTAGCAGGATCACGACGTCAGCATCCTGTTCCAAAGAGCCCGACTCCCTTAGATCGGCCAACATCGGCTTCTTGTCGGTGCGCTGCTCGGGACCGCGGTTGAGCTGGCTGATCGCAACCACCGGAACCTCAAGCTCTTTGGCCAGCAGCTTGAGATGCCGCGAGAATTCTGAGACTTCCACCTGGCGCGACTCATGTTTCTTGCCGGAGGTCATCAGCTGCATGTAGTCGATCACGATCAGCCGCAGGTTGGCCTTCTGCCGCAGCCGGCGCGCTTTGGCCCGGATCTCCATCATGGTCAGGTTCGGCGAATCATCGATAAATAGTGGGGCCTCACTGATTTCGCTCATTCGCCGCGCCAGCCGGGTCCAGTCATCGTCGCTCATCCGGCCCGAACGCATATCGGCGAGCTTGATTTTCGCCTCCGCCGACAGCAACCTCATGACGATTTCGGACTTGCTCATCTCCAGCGAAAAGATGACGCTGGCCTGGCGGTGCCGGATCGAACACGACCGCATGAAGTCCAGCCCGAGGGTGGACTTGCCCACACCCGGCCGGGCCGCGACGATGATCATCTGGCCGGGATGCAGACCGTTGGTCACCTCGTCGAGTTCGGTGAAGCCGGTGGGCACGCCGCGCGCCAGACCTCCGTTGGAGGCGATGGCGTCGATCTCGTCCATCGTCGGCTGCAGCAGATCCTCAAGCGCCACAAAGTCTTCCGAGAGCCGCCGATCCGCGACGTCGTAGATTTCCGCCTGAGCGCGGTCGACCACCTCGGCCACGTCCGCGCCCTCGGCGCCGGCATAGCCGTACTGCACCACCCGGGTGCCGGCCTCCACCAGCCGGCGCAGCAGCGCCTTCTCGGCGACGATGCCCGCGTAGTAGCCCGCATTGGCCGCGGTCGGCACGGTCGAGATCAGGGTGTGCAGGTAGGGCGCTCCGCCGATCCGACGCAGCAGCCCACGGCGATCCAATTCGGCGGCCACCGTCACCGCATCGGCCGGCTCCCCACGCCCGTAGAGATCCAAGACGGCGTCGTAGACGTTCTGGTGCGCTGGGCGATAGAAATCGCCGGGCCGCAGCCGCTCCAGCACATCCGCGATGGCGTCCTTGCTCAGCAGCATCCCGCCCAGCACCGACTGCTCGGCGGCGAGATCCTGCGGAGGCTGACGGCCGAAGTCCTCACTGGGCGGCGGGGCGTCCATGCCGGGGTGTCCCAGATCATCGACGACCGCCATGGGTTCTCACCTCCTCCGACACGAGCATACGAACATATATTCGACCGCTGATATCCGGAGCGTAAGGCACCGCACCGACATCCACCGCCCCAAGGTCACTCACATCGTGTGGTGCCGGGAAGACGCTAGACGTTGCTGGCGAGTACTCCAAGGGGCTGCTGTTTATGAAGCTGTGCATCGCATGTGCATTACCGTTGACGCCTGTGTTAAGCGGGGTGTGGAGAACCTGTGGATCAATGCGGGGCGTCATCACATCGCTGCTGTTGACCGCCCTTCAACGGGACACTTCTGGTGTGGACAATAATCTCCTCGGCGTGTCGGGCCAGGTTACCGCGCCGGGCGTGTTGGCTTTCGGACACATTTTCCTGACGTTAAGCGCCGGTAAAGACGGCCGCCCGCAAACACCCGCGGAACAGTTCGCCAGCGTCACCGCACCGGCCTGCGCTGCGGACACCACCGGGCATGGCGAAAACCCGGTGGCAGCCGACCAGGGCCGCCACCGGGATGTGCAAACTGTTCGGGCTTAGCTTTCCGCCACGACGTCGAGCGACACCTCGACATCGACTTCGGGGTGCAGGTGCACCGCCACCGGATGCGTCCCCAGCGCCTTGATGTGCGTCTTGGGCAGCCGGACGATCCGCTTGTCGAGATTCGGTCCGCCGGCCTTCTTGATGGCCGCGACCACATCGCCAGCGGTCACGGAGCCGAACAGCTTTCCGGAATCGCCGGCCGTCTTCACCGGCAGCGAGACCGAGCCAAGCGCCTGAATCGCCGCTTTGATCTCGTTGGCGTGCTCGATATCGCGGACCGCTTTGGTTTCACGGGCCCGGCGGATCTCGTCGGCCTGCTTCTGGGCACCACGCGAGGCGACGATCGCCAGCCCGCGCGGAAGCAGGAAGTTGCGGCCAAAACCGTCCTTGACCTCGACCGTGTCGCCGACGGAACCGAGGTGGTCGACGTCAGCGGTCAGAATCAGCTTCATCGTTTTCGTGCTTTCCGTTGAACGTTCGGCGGTTACCGCGCCGACGAGGTAAAGGGCAGCAGTGCCACCTCGCGGGCATTCTTCACCGCGAGCGCAATGTCTCGCTGGTGCTGCACGCAGTTGCCGGTGACCCGGCGCGCGCGAATCTTGCCCCGCTCACTGATATAGGTGCGCAGCAGCGTGGTGTCCTTGTAGTCGATCGCTTGGTCTTTCTTTGCGCAGAAGACGCATTTGCGGGTCTTGACCGGCTTCTCGGGAGCCGGGCGCCGCTTGCCGGACTTGGCCATGGGTGTCTTTCTTTCCGTGTCGTACTGATCTGAAGTTCTGCGGGTCAGAACGGCGGTTCGTCGTCACCGCCGCCGAACGAGCCCGACGCCGGGGCGCTGCCCCACGGGTCGTCACCCGATCCGCTACTAGCCGGCGCCGGTGCCGGCGCCGGACGGGATCCGCCGCCTCCACCGAACCCGCCGCCGCCCCCGCCGCCGCTGCGGCTGGCCTTGTTGACCTTGGCGGTGGCGTACCGAAGCGAAGGTCCGATCTCATCGACCTCGACCTCGACGACGGTGCGCTTCTCCCCCTCGCGGGTTTCGAACGACCGCTGCTTGAGCCGCCCGCTGACGATCACTCGTGCCCCCCGGGTCAGGCTCTCGGCCACGTTCTCGGCCGCCTCTCGCCAGATATTGCACCGCAGGAACAACGCCTCGCCGTCTTTCCATTCGCCGGTCTGCCGGTCATAGATCCGCGGTGTTGATGCCACAGTGAAATTCGCCACGGCCGCACCGGATGGGGTGAACCGCAGTTCGGGGTCGGCGGTCAGGTTTCCGACGACGGTGATGGTGGTGTCACCAGCCACAATTTCCTCCTGGATCCGCCTGCGGGCGGTGGACGTTTCACGAGCCTGTTTTCGGTGAGCCTACGCAACAGCACTGACAGCAGCAGCCAACGCCTGGCGACGCCGGTTAGTGCTTGTCGACGCGCATCACCTTGGTGCGCAACACCGACTCGTTAAGGCTGAGCTGACGGTCGAGCTCGGAAACCGTTGCCGGGGCAGCTTTCACGTCGATCACGACGTAGATGCCTTCGGCATGCTTGGCGATTTCATACGCCAACCGGCGCTTGCCCCAGATGTCGATCTTCTCGACCTTTCCGCCGTCCTTCCGGACGACGTTGAGAAACGTCTCCAAAGACGGGGCAACGGTACGTTCGTCGAGAGTGGGGTCAAGGATGACCATGATTTCGTATGGACGCATGGGAACCTCATCACCTCCTCTGGTCTGCGCGGCTACGGAAGGTCCGTAGCAGGAGGGTCGCCTGCGTCGGCAACCGCCCCAGGCTACCGGATCCCACGCTAGGCGGCGAAATCCGGGCAACCGCCACGGCGCGACGCGATCACGCCGCCGCCGACCCAGAACTCCCGAGCGGAATTTCTCAGCGCGGCGTTGTAGCGGCGAATCCGAGAATTGCTCGCAATTTATTCGCATTCACCCTACAAAATTTGAGCGCTTATAGTTTTGCCTGCCGAATGCGATCTGCGAAAGCGACGACCATATACCAAAAGAGGAACGCAACATGACGATTTTGTACGAAACGAAGCACCCAGTTATCCGCAAGGCGATCGCGGAGGCGTTGAAGTCAGCGAGCACAGCGTCGGTCATCTCTGCATTTGTTGAAGATCGAGGCACGCCTCCCACGAGCCACTTTCGCCCAAGTGTCGTCACCGTTGAGACGGTGGACGGGCAAGAGATCCGGGTTAGCACCCTTGCCCCCAAGTCCTCGTCAACTGCGGAGTTGATCTCCACGGACACGACCATCGACCCGGCGACCTCGGGCACCTTCGTTTTGGCGAACGGCAAAGACGCTGGCGATCGAGAAGGGACGCCTCGTCGGCGGCACCGCCACTGACCCAAGCATTCGCGATTGGGCAGTTTTCTACCTGTTGCCGACCGTTGCTACCCCGCACCTACTTCGAGCGTGTGTTCGCGCTACAGCGGGAGCTATTCCCGGAGGAATGGTTCGAAAGCCACCGGGTGCGAAATTGCCTGCAAACGAATCTTTACGTCGTTCGCGATGAGCACCTCGACGTCTTCGAAGAGCACGGCGTTGAACTTGGCGTCTCCGTCGATTTCGCCCAGGGCGTGCGATTGACGGCGGGGGGCCGTCCGACCGAGGCGGTGGTGCGCGCGACCATTCGGATTGCCGCCCATCTTGAAAATCGCGGCTTCTTCGACGACGAATTCGGCAGCGCGGCCCACGAGGTCACGGCCGCGTACCTGGCGGATGCGTTCGGAGCCACGATTTCGTACTAATTGTGCGCTGCGGCCAACGGGTTCTTGGCGGCTCACTTCCGGGATTGCAGGAATTCGGTGGCTCTTGCCTTCGTCGCCGCATCGGCCTTGGCCAGCGCGCCCGAGTCGAACGGCGGCTGCGGGTCGTATTCGATGAGCAGCTGCGTGGCCTGCGCGGCCTCTCGATCGACCAGCAGCTCAACCAGGCGCAACGCCATGTCGATGCCGCTGGACACCCCCGCCGCGGTGATGATCCGCTGCCCTAGATGCTCGACGATGCGCTCGGGCACATACCGCGCACCCAACTCGTTCAGTTGCTCCGCGGCCCGCCAATGCGTCGTCGCGGTGAGGCCGTCGAGCAGGCCCGCCGCGGCGAGCAACAGCGCGCCGGTACACACCGACGTGGTGAACGTGGTCCGCGGGTGCACCTGCTGCAGCCAGCAACGGATGACTTCGTCGCCGACCAGCACGCGGGTTCCGATACCACCGGGGAACACCACCACATCCGGTGTGCTGACTTCGTCGAAGGCGGCATCGCAGGTCACGCCGAGCATGCCGTTTTCCGTGCGCACCTCGCCTCGCCGGTGCCCGACGAACACGACGTCGATCGACGGAATGCGTTGCAGCACTTCGTAGGGCCCGACCGCATCGAGTGCGGTGAACCGTGGAAACAGTGGGATGGCGACCTGCATCATGCCCGCCCCATGACGGCTTGCGGGCCGGTTTCGGCCGGCACCGCGGGTCTAGCTGGGGTCCTCAGCCGGGCCGGGCGCAACCAGCCGGGCAGCCAGCCCGGTGCGGTGTCAGGGGCACGGTCATACACACCGCCCGAAGGATCGTCGACTCGTCCAAGCCAGCGCACCAGATCTTCGCCAGGCCGGTAGATCTGCCGAACCACCAACGCGCACAACACCATCACCGCGATATCACGCAGCAACACCGTCGCGGTGAACCACTGCTCGGGCAGCGAGCGGCTAGGGTTGCCGTACAAGTAGTACATCCGCGGCACCCACACCAACGCGTCGATCGTCATCCACGCCAGCAGGATCCGGCGGTGCGGCAAAGCCAGCACTGCCAGCGGTACCAGCCACAGCGAGAACTGGGGGCTCCATACCTTATTCACCAACAGGAACGTCGCCACCATCAAGAAAGTCAGCTGTGCCACCCGCGGCCGCTGCGGAGCGGTGAGCGCAATGTAAGCAATTGCCGCACAGCACAGCACGATCAGGACCGTGACAACGGTGTTCAGCACCATCGGCGGCTCCCAGAAGCCCAGCGTGGGATCGAAGCCACGCCACCCGGTGAACGATTTCACGACGTTGTACAGCGAGTCCATGTCGTCACCACGCCGGGTGTTGAGTCGGAAGAACTCCGACCAGCCGCGCGGAAAGAGCAGCATCACCGGCAGATTCACCAGCAACCAGGTCACGGCCGTGGCCGTCGCGGTGCGGGCCACAGCGCCCAAACGACCGACGCGGATTCCCAACAACAGCAACGGGAACAGAAACAACAGCGGATACAGTTTGGCCGCAGCACCCAACCCGATCAGCACACCGGCAAGCGTCGGTCGGCGCCGCGCCCACGCCAATAGCCCACTCATCGCCAAACCCGTTGCCAACGCATCGAAGTTGGTGAACATCTGAAAGATGACCAGCGGCGAGGCGGCCACCAGCGCCGCATCCCATATCCGACGGCCCGCCAACCCCGAGGTTGCCCAGACGGTCGCCAGCCACGCCAGCGCCAACCCGAACGCGGCGACATTGAAGAACATCACCACCTCGGCAACCACCGGAGCGGGCGCCACCTTGCTCAACGCGGTATAGGTCTTGGCTATCGCCATCGACACGTACTGGTAAATCCCGGTCAGGACCGGATACTCCATGTATCGCACCGCGATCTGTCCGTCGTAGCGCAGCTGCGGTGTGCCTTGGGCGTCAGTTTCAGTCCAGCTTGACTTGTACGGAAACTTGCCCTGGTTCAACAACTCCGCGCCGTAGAGCGGCACCGTATCGGAGTAGCACAACTCGTAGTAGGCACGTTGATTGTCCCAGTTGGCCACCCGCTGATCACCCGACCCGGTTCCGGTGCTCTGCAAGCAGGCTGCCTTCGTCGACCAGCCGAGCGCCAGGAACACCAGTGCGATCGCAAACATGACCCGCACCGGGGTCATCACCCGGGTGCGGCCGATCAGCGCGTGCCGGCCCACCGGGCCACCGACGGCATTCGCCAGCGCGGAACCCAGGGCGTCGTTGCGGCTGGGACAATCGCGGCTGTCTGCGCTACGCAGATCGGCGGCCAAAGGCAGTGGCGAGACTTTGCTGCTTTGCGTCGGTGCGCCGGTCACGGTGGCGGCGTGGGATTCTCAGCGGGCGGGGCCGGCGGCGGCGGCGCGAGGGTGATGGTGGTAGGCGGACCGATCGGAATGGTGATCCCCGGCGCGATTTCGACCGTGGGTTGGATGACGGTCTCGGTAGGCGGCGCCTCCGGCGGCGGCGGGGGCGGGGCCGGCACACCCGCGTACCCACCCACCTCCGTCGGTTTGGGGAAGGTCTCGTTGGACGTGCCCTTCAGGGCGCCGTCCATGGTCGCCTTCCAGATGTCCGACGGCAGACCCGAGCCGTAAATTGCTCCGCCCGAAGCAGTTACCAGTGGCTCGTCCCCCTTGACGGTACCCACCCACACGGCCGTGGACAGCGACGGCGTGTAGCCGACCATCCAGGCGTCCTTGTTGGCGGTGGTATCGCCGAACTGAGTCGTGCCGGTCTTGGCTGCCGACGCCCGGCCACCGGCCAGGTTGTGGCCTCGCGAATAGCCGGCGATCGGCTCCATTGCCGCGGTGACGTTGTCGGCTACCGCCTTGGGGATGCGCTGGTCACCACCGTTGTCCGCGGTGCTGGCGTCGAAGAGGACCTGGCCGTCCGCGCTGACCACCTTCTGCACGAAATGCGGCGCATGGTAGATGCCGGACGCGGCCAGCGTGGCATACGCCGATGCCATGTCGATCACCCGGGTTTGGTACTGGCCCAACACGATCCCGTTGTTGGGCGGTCCACCCTTGCCGTCTTCGGACAGCGTGTGCGGAACGCCCGGAAAGCTGGTGGCAATGCCGGCTTGGTGCGCGGCATCCGCGACGGCCTGCGGGCCGCCCTTCAACTTGAGCATTAACCGGTAGTAGGAAGTGTTCAGCGACATTTTCAACGCCTCGGCGATATTGCAGGTCCCACAACCCTCGCCCTCGACGTTGGTGATCTTGATGCCGTCGACCGTCAACGGAGAGCTGTCCACCTGGTAGCCCAGACCGATCCCCTGCTCCAGCGCGGCGATCAGGGCAAACACCTTGAACGACGAGCCGGTCTGCAATGCGGCCTGGGCGAAGTCAAAGCCATTGGCGTTGTCGCCACCGTAGTAGGCGCGCACCGCCCCGTTGTGCGGGTCGATGGAAACCACCGCGGCCCGCATGTCGGGGTCCTGCCCGTCGAGGTATTTCGCCACGGCCTTCTCCGCCGCCCGCTGGGCCTGGCGATCGATCGTGGTGGTGACCACCAACCCCTGGGTGTTGAGCGTCTGCTCGTCGATGTTGAATAGCTCGAGCAACTCTCGTGTCACCTGCCGCTCGATCAGCCCGTCGGGACCTTTGGTCTGATTCTCCGTGCGGGCTTGATCGGGCGGTACCGTCTCGGGAAACACCTGTGCCGCGCGGTCATTCGGAGACAGTGCCTTGGTTTCCACCATGCCGTCGAGTACCCAATTCCAGCGGGCGCGGGCCCCTTCCGGGTCGACGGCCGGGTCCAGCGTGGAGGGCCGCCGAATCAGCGCCGCCAACAGCGCCCCTTCGGAAACGGTCAGCTGCTCGACGGGCTTGTCGAAGTAGGCCTTGGACGCCGCCGAAATGCCGTAGGCACCCCGGCCGAAGTAGATGATGTTCAGATAGGCCTGTAACACATCGTCTTTGGACCACTCCCCCGACATCTTCGTGGCGATGACCAATTCCTTGGCCTTGCGCATCAGCCCACTGAAGCCATGCTGTGCGGAACCGACCAGTGCGTTCTTGACGTACTGCTGGGTGATCGTCGATCCGCCCTGCAGATCACCGCCGATCAAATTGTTCTTCACTGCCCGCGCGAAGCCACTGAACGAGAAGCCCGGATTCGAATAGAAATTGCGGTCTTCGGCGGCGATGACCGCCTGGCGCACACGCATCGGCACCTGGCTGAGATTGACGTCGACCCGATTCCCTTCGGGGGGAACGATTTTAGCGATTTCCGAGCCATCACTGGCAAGGATCGTGGAGACCTGGTTGGTGCGGATATCCCCGGGCTTGGGAACGTCGACAATCAGGTAGGCCATCGTGAAGGTGACGATCGGCAATAGCACCACTACTACGGTGGCGAGGTACAGCGAGCGTCGTACCCATTTCCAGTTGATCCGCCGGTGGAAGTCTACCCCCGGTCGGGGGGCCCGGCCGGGGGACGGCCCGGGCGGTCCGGGGGGCCCCGGCGGCCCGGGCGGTTGTGGTCCCCCCGGTGGGCGACGTCCATCCCCCGGCCGGCCCTGCCGTGGGGATTTCCCGGGCGGGCGGTCCAATGCGGCCTTGACCGCCTCGAGCGGTTCGCGCTGCAGGGGCATCGGCGGCGGACCGTCCAGCGCGGCCTTGACCGCTTCGACGGAGTCCGCGTGCCGAGATGATCGGTCATCGGTCACCGGCGGGATGATCGCGGTCAGTCTGTCGTCTGGCGGAACCTGGCGGCGCTGGCCGGACACCGGACGTGCACCGGGGTCATCGCGGCGTCGGTCGCCGCCGGGATGATCGCCCACACCGTCAGCCGCCGGCCCGCGTGGGGCGTCCCTGGACGACTGGTGGCGACGCCCGTCGCTATTCACTGGCCGTGCGGGCGCCGTTGCGCGCCGTCCGCGTGCGGGGGGCTCCCCTAGGGGCCCGTGGGGGTTGCGCGGGACGCGCCGCGCCCAGGACGTACGACTTGACCAGATGATTCCAACTGCAGGTTCGACATACCTCGACCACGTGGACCGCGAACTCGGAGAACCGGGTCGTCAGCAGGATCAGCTCTTCGGCGGTGCGCGCGGATCCCGAGACCGCTCCGAGGTGCTCACCGAACACCCACGACACCAACGTGAGCTGCTCCTTGCGGCAGATCGGGCAGGTCACCTGGCTTGGTTTCCCATGAAACTTCGCGGCGCGCAGCAGATAGGGATTCGCGTCGCACACCTCGGACACACCGGTGCGTCCCGAATACACCTCGGCCAGCAGTGAGCGCCGCCGTAGCGTGTAGTCCACCACCTGTCGCTGCAGTCGCACGCTGACCAGAGTACGACGTTTTCCCGTCGCGACGATGCAGAGCGGCGCGGTCTGGCGGTGGCGACACCTCCCGCTTGCGGGACAGCGGCGGGCATTAGGTGCTCAGAATCGACACGGGCTCCTACGATCATCCCGTGGCGAAATGGCTGGGCGCACCGCTTGCGCGCGCAGTATCGACGACGACCCGGGCCAAAGACAGCGACCGGCAAGACGCCTGCCGGATTCTCGACAACGCCCTCAACGACGGCGAGCTCTCGATGGAAGAACACCGGGAACGCGTCAGCACCGCCACCAAGGCCGTGACCCTGGGTGATCTGCAGGATCTGGTGGCCGACCTGCAAGCCGAGAGCGCACCCGCACAGATGCCCGCACTCAGATCGCGGGCGAAGCACAACAGGTTGGGCATCCTGGCCGCCGCTTTTGTGGTGTCGGTGCTGTTGGGCGTCGGCATCGGCTGGGGCCTGTACGGCGGCACCGGTTCGCCGCTGGAATTCGCTGCGGATCCAGGGGATCCCGGCGCCAAGCCCGACGGAGTCGCGGCGCTGGTGCTGACCCCGCCCCGGCAACTGCACTCCCTCGGCGGACTCACCGGACTGCTGGAACAAACTCGCGCCAGGTTCGGCGACACCGTCGGCTACAAGCTGGTGATCTATCCCGACTGGGCGTCGATAGATCGGCGCGACCCCAAAGACGACCGCCGCGTCCTGGACTACACCTACCGCGGCGGGTGGGGCGATCCGACCAGCTCACCCAGAAACAGCTCTGACGTGGCTCTCGTCGACCTGAGCAAGTTCGACGCCAAGACGGCGGTCGGCATCATCCGGGGTGCCGCGGAAACCCTCGGGATGAAACAGTCCGACGTCAAGACCATGTACCTGATAGTCGAGCCGGCCAAGGACCCGACCGCGCCCGGGGCGTTGACATTGTCGTTGCATGTCTCCAGCGATTACGGCGGTGGTCACATCGTCTTCGCTGGTGACGGCACCATCAAACAGGTGAGCTACCCGAACTAGTCGGCCCGGCGCCGGTCAACCCCAGTTGAGCAGGACGAACAGCGCACCAACGGTGAGCGGTATTGTGGCGAATATATCGAAACGATACGATGACGCGAGACGTCGGACCATCGTAACTAGCCAACGTAACCAGCCATGCAAAAGGGGGTGCCTCGATGCTGGAACTCGCGATTCTGGGTCTCCTGATCGAATCGCCGATGCATGGCTACGAGTTGCGTAAGAGGCTGACCGGACTACTTGGCGCGTTCCGGGCATTCTCGTACGGTTCGCTGTACCCGGCGCTGCGGCGCATGCAGGCGGAGGGGCTCATCGCCGAGAATGCGGCGCCGGCCGGGACCCCGGTGCGACGGGCACGACGCGTCTACCAACTGACCGACCAGGGTCGTCGACGCTTCGGTGAGCTGGTGGCCGACACCGGCCCGCACAACTACACCGACGACGGTTTCGGGGTGCACCTCGCGTTCTTCAACCGCACCCCGGCGGAAGCGCGAATGCGCATCCTGGAAGGCCGGCGTCGCCAGGTGGAGGAACGCCGGGAAGGCCTGCGCGAGGCGGTGGCGCGGGCCAGCGGTTCGTTTGACCGCTACACGCGCCAACTGCATCAACTCGGGCTCGAGTCCAGCGAGCGTGAAGTCAAGTGGCTCAACGAGCTCATCGCCGCGGAACGGGCGGCACCCAACCACGCCGAACAGACGTGAATCCCGGCACCAACCCCGCAGTACCCCAGCACGAACCAACCACCCAAGACACCCCAGAGGTTATGAGGTTAGGAGAACGCCTTGATGACTGAGCACAAGCCACTAGGGGCGCCGGAGGCGCAGACGGAAGTACGAGTCGCCATCGTCGGCGTCGGCAACTGCGCGTCCTCGCTGGTCCAAGGCGTCGAGTACTACTACAACGCCGACGACACCTCGACGGTGCCCGGACTCATGCACGTGCGGTTCGGCCCGTACCACGTCCGCGACGTCAAATTCGTTGCGGCGTTCGATGTGGACGCCAAGAAGGTCGGCTTCGACCTGTCGGACGCGATCTTCGCCTCGGAGAACAACACGATCAAGATCGCCGACGTGGCGCCGACCAACGTGGTCGTGCAGCGCGGACCCACCCTCGACGGCATCGGCAAGTACTACGCCGACACCATCGAGCTGTCCGACGCCGAGCCAGTCGACGTGGTCCAGGCGCTGAAGGAAGCCCGGGTCGACGTGCTGGTCTCCTACCTGCCGGTGGGCTCGGAAGAAGCCGACAAGTTCTACGCCCAATGCGCCATCGACGCGAAAGTGGCGTTTGTGAACGCACTGCCGGTGTTCATCGCCTCCGACCCGGTGTGGGCCAAGAAGTTCACCGACGCTGGGGTGCCCATCGTCGGCGACGACATCAAGAGCCAGGTCGGCGCGACCATCACCCACCGCGTGATGGCCAAGCTGTTCGAGGACCGCGGCGTGCAGTTGGACCGCACCATGCAACTCAACGTCGGCGGCAACATGGACTTCCTGAACATGCTGGAGCGCGAGCGCCTGGAATCCAAGAAGATCTCCAAGACTCAGGCCGTGACGTCAAATGTGCAGCGCGAGTTCAACAGCAAGGACGTCCATATCGGCCCGTCCGACCATGTCGGCTGGCTCGACGACCGCAAATGGGCCTACGTGCGTCTGGAAGGCCGCGCCTTCGGCGATGTGCCGTTGAACCTCGAGTACAAGCTCGAGGTGTGGGACTCGCCGAACTCGGCCGGCGTCATCATCGACGCGGTACGCGCGGCCAAGATCGCCAAGGACCGGGGCATCGGCGGACCGGTGATCCCGGCGTCGGCCTACTTGATGAAGAGCCCTCCGCAGCAGCTCGCCGACGACGTCGCACGCACCCAACTCGAAGAGTTCATCATCGCGGGCTAATAGAGGCCGTCCTGCCCCGCTGAACGTCACCCCAGGGTGGCGTTGGGCGGCGAGCGTCACCCCAGCGTCCCGTTCAGGCAGGGCTCGTAACCTCGGAGCTTGTGACCGAGATCTCCGATGACGAACTGACCGTTCTCTCCGAGTTCGCCCTGCTGGGCGAGAACGCCGAACAGGCCGGTGTTACGGGTCCGCTGCCCGGGGTGGAGCGGGTCGAAGTAGCTACCGCGGAAGGCCGCATCAGCGCGCTGCGCTGGGGCGGCTCGGAGCCGCGGGTGATCTTCCTGCACGGCGGCGGACAGAACGCACACACCTGGGACACCGTGGTCGTCGGCCTAGGGGAACCGGCGCTGGCAGTGGACCTTCCCGGGCACGGCCATTCCGCCTGGCGCCAGGACGGTGACTACTCGCCCCAGCGCAACTCCGAAACCTTGGCGCCGGTGCTGCGCGAGCTCGCACCGACCGCCGAATTCGTTGTCGGCATGTCGCTGGGCGGGCTGACCGCGATACGGCTGGCCGCGATGGCACCCGACCTGGTGGATGAACTCGTACTCGTCGACGTCACCCCGGCGGCATTTCAGCGGCACGCTGAGTTGACCGCCGAGCAGCGCGGCACGGTGGCCTTGATGCACGGCGAGCGGGAGTTCCCCAGCTTCACGGCGATGGTGAACCTGACGATCGCCGCAGCCCCGCACCGCGAGGTGAAGTCGTTGCGCCGCGGCGTGTTCCACAACTCCCGCCGGCTCGACAACGGCAACTGGGCATGGCGCTACGACGCGATTCGCACCTTCGGAGATTTCGCCGGTCTGTGGGACGACGTCGACGCCTTGTCGGCGCCCGTCACACTCGTGCGTGGCGGCGCTTCCGGCTTCGTCAGCACGCAGGACGTTGCCGAACTGAGCCGGCGGGCTAAGCGATTTCGCACAGCACACGTTGTCGAGAATTCGGGCCACTCCGTGCAAAGTGACCAGCCTCGCGCGCTGATCGACATCGTCCGCGGAGTCATCGACGCGCACTGAGCCCGCGGATTTGAACGACCTACGGTAGACCTATGACTTCCCCCGCACATCCCGACCTACCTATTCGGATCGGCGTGCAGCTGCAACCTCAGCACGCGCCGCACTACCGCAACATCCGGGACGCCGTTCGCGGTTGCGAAGACCTCGGCGTCGACATCGCATTCAACTGGGACCACTTCTTTCCGCTCTTCGGTGATCCGGACGGTCCACACTTCGAATGCTGGAGCATGCTGGGAGCCTGGGCCGAACAAACGTCGCGCATCCAAATCGGCGCCCTGGTGACGTGCAACTCCTACCGCAATCCGGAGCTGCTCGCCGACATGGCCCGTACCGTCGATCACATTTCCGGCGGCCGGCTCATCCTGGGGATTGGCTCGGGCTGGATGAAGAAGGACTACGACCAGTACGGCTACGAGTTCGGGACGGCCGGTAGCCGGCTCGACGACCTGGCGGCCGCGCTGCCCCGAATCAAGGCGCGGCTTTCCAAGCTGAACCCGCCGCCGACACGTGACATCCCGGTGCTGATCGGCGGCGGGGGCGAGCGCAAAACCCTGCGGCTGGTCGCCGAGTACGCCGACATGTGGCACAGCTTCACCGCCGGAGACGCCTACCTGGCGAAGTCGGCCGTGCTTAGCAAACACTGCTCCGCGGTTGGCCGGGACCCAGCGACCATCGAACGATCCGCCACCCTCAAGAGCGGCAGCACGCTGATCGCCAACGCCGAAGCCCTCGTTGGTCTCGGCGTCACGCTGTTGACCGTTGACTGCGACGGCCCCGACTACGACCTGACCGCCGCGGCGGCCCTTTGCAGGTGGCGCGATAGCCGGTGACACCCGTTGCGGCCAGCGCTGGATGGCCGAAACGGGCGGAAAGAGCTGCTAAAAACCGATGCCGAAGAAATATGGGGTCAAAGAAAAGGACCAGGTTGTTGCCCACCTGCTCAACCTGCTACTGACCGGCAAACTGCGCAGCGGCGACCGCGTCGACCGCAACGAAATCGCGCACGACCTGGGGGTCAGCCGGGTCCCCATCCAGGAGGCGCTGGTCCAACTCGAACATGACGGCATCGTTTCGACTCGCTATCACCGCGGCGCCTTCGTCGAGCGGTTCGACGTCGCCACCGTACTCGAACATCACGAACTCGACGGGTTGCTCAACGGCATTGCCTCCGCCCGCGCCGCCGCCAACCCCACGCCCCTTATCCTGGGCCAACTCGATGCCCTCATTCGATCGCTGCGCAGCTCGAAGGATTCGCGGGCCTTTGCCGAACTCGCGTGGGAGTACCGACGGACGGTCAACGACGAGTACGCGGGACCGCGGCTGCACGCCACCATCCGCGCCTCGCAGAATCTGATCCCCCGGGCGTTTTGGATGACGTACCAGAACAGTCGCGACGACATGCTGCCGTTCTACGAGGAAGAGAACACCGCAATCCATCGGCGCGACCCGGAAGCTGCGCGGGCTGCCTGCCTCGGGCGTTCCGAGCTGATGGCCCAAACGATGCTGGCCGAGCTATTCCGGCGCAGGGTGTTGGCCCCACCCGAGGGCGTTGGTGCTGGCCCACTTAAGCCGTCGGTCCCGGCCCGACGGGCTCCCGCAAACCGTCATCGCTAACGCCCTGAACAGGCCGCGACGTCGGATGTGGCTTCAATATTGACTGTTCCGTTAGCACATTCGGTGCCAGAGACCGCAGGAGAGCCGGTTTCGTTCGCGGCCAAAGGTATTCGACATCTGCGACAGTGGTCCGGCGCAGTACCAAGGGCTTGGAGTCATCCACCGAACGAGGTTCGCCCGCTCGATATCGTGGCAGTACGGCCCCGAACACTTGCGGCGGCTATCGGTACCAAATGCTTTGCCGGTCAAAGACTGCGCGATGCAGGTCTTCGGTTGCGCGGACGTCACGTTAGACTGCCGACTTATGGCGGACAGCGATTCCACCGCACCGGACGTGACGGAGTTGGCGGAGGGGCTGCACCGCGCACTGTCCAAACTGATTTCAATCCTGCGCCGCGGGGATCCCAGCGGCGCCGCGGCCGGCGATTTGACGCTGGCGCAATTGTCGATCCTTGTCACCTTGCTCGATCAGGGTCCCATCCGGATGACGGACTTGGCCGCGCACGAACGGGTGCGGACTCCCACCACCACCGTGGCGATCCGGCGGCTGGAGAAGATCGGGCTGGTGAAACGCTCGCGCGACCCGTCCGACTTGCGGGCCGTGCTGGTCGACATCACTCCGCAAGGGCGCGCGGTTCACGGTGAGTCGCTGGCCAACCGACGCGCCGCCCTGGCCGCGATGCTCAGCCAACTCCCCCACTCCGACTTGGACACCCTGAGGATGGCCCTGGCACCGCTAGAGCGCCTGGCCTCGGGCGAACCGGTCAGCGGCCCTGCGAGCGAGTCCCCCGCTCGCAAGCAAGCGTGAAAGCATCTAGCTATCAACCGGTCTGGCGCCTGCTTAAGCTGGCTGCGAGCGTGAATCGAACGACTTAGACGACGAGATTGACCAGTCGGCCAGCAACCACGATCACCTTGCGCGGGGCGGCGCCAGCCAAGAACGCCTGGACCTTGTCGTCAGCCAGGGCGGCGGCTGTCAACGTGTCCTCGTCGGCGTCGGCGGCCACAACCACCCGGCCACGCACCTTTCCGTTCACCTGTACCGGATACTCGACAGTCTCGTCGACGAGGTAGACCGGATCGGCCTTGGGGAACGGGCCGTGCGCCAACGAGCTGGTGTTGCCCATTCGCAGCCACAGTTCTTCCGCGATGTGCGGGGCCAGCGGTGCCAGCATCAGCACAAGTGGCTCCACCGCGGCCCGGGGCACCGCATCACGATGCTTCTTGGTGAGATGGTTGGTGTACTCGATCAACTTCGCCGTTGCAGTGTTATTGCGAAGTGCCGCAAAGTCTTCTGACACGCCGGCGATGGTGCGGTGCAACACCCGCAGCGTGTCGGTGTCCAGTTTCGCACCGTCAGCCACCCGGGTTTCGCCGGTGCGCTCGTCGACGACCAAGCGCCACACTCGCTGCAAAAAGCGGTACGCGCCGACGACATCCTTTGTAGCCCATGGACGTGATGCTTCCAGCGGCCCCATCGACATCTCGTACACCCGCAGCGTGTCCGCCCCGTAGGCATCGCAAATCTCGTCGGGTGATACCGAATTCTTCAGGCTCTTACCGATTTTGCCGAACTCTTGGAAGACTTCGATCTCACCGTCGGGTCCCGGATAGACAAAACTGTCGTCGCGCTCGATCACCTTCTCGGCGGGCACATAAGACCCCCGCGTATCGGTGTAGGCGTAGGCCTGAATGTAACCCTGGTTGACCAGCTTGCGGTAGGGTTCGCGAGAGCTGACGTGACCCAAGTCGTACAAGACCTTGTGCCAGAATCTGGAATACAACAGGTGCAGAACCGCGTGTTCGGCACCACCGACGTACAAGTCGACGCCGCCTGGGTCGTCCGGGCCGTGTTCAGCCGGCCGCGGGCCCATCCAGTAGGCCTCGTTCTCCTTGGCGCAGAACCGCTCTGAGTTATACGGATCGGTGTAGCGCAGTTCATACCAGGAGCTGCCGGCCCACTGCGGCATCACGTTGGTGTCGCGGCTGTAGGGCTTCAGGCCGTCGCCGAGATCGAGTTCGACGTGCACCCACTCGGTGGCCTTGGCCAGCGGCGGCGACGGCTCGCTGTCCGCGTCGTCGGGGTCGAACAACACCGGCGAATAGTCCGGCACATCGGGCAGTTCGACCGGCAGCGCGGCCTCGTGAAGCGCATGCGGGCGTCCGTCACTGTCGTAGACGATCGGGAATGGTTCACCCCAATATCGCTGCCGCGCGAAAAGCCAGTCACGCAGCTTGAATTCGATTCGCGCCCGGCCTCTGCCGTCGGACTCCAAGTGATCGGTGATGGCCTGCTTTGCCGCCGCTACGCTCATACCGTCCAGGTAGCCGGAATTGACCAGGACGCCGTCGCCCACATACGCAGATTCCGAAACATCGCCGCCGGCAATGACTTCCACAACCGGTAGACCAAACTCCCGGGCGAAGTCCCAGTCCCGTTGGTCATGGCCGGGGACCGCCATGATCGCCCCGGTGCCGTACCCGGCCAGCACATAGTCGGCGATGAAGATCGGCACCGGCTCACCGTTGGCCGGGTTGGTGGCGTAGCTGCCCAAGAAGACGCCGGTCTTCTCCCTGCTCTCTTGGCGTTCGAGGTCCGACTTGGCCGCGATCGCGCGCCGGTAGGCGGCGACGGCCTCGCCGGGTGTGCCGCTGCCGTACGTCCACAAGGTGTTGACGCCATCCGGCCAGGCGGCGGTGACCAGTTCGTCGACCAGATCGTGCTCGGGAGCCAGCACCAGATACGTGGCACCGAACAGGGTGTCAGGCCGGGTGGTGAACACTTCAATGTCGACGTCGAAACCGCCATCCCTGGCGGTTCGCGCCGAGAACAGCGCCGCCGCACCGGTGGAACGCCCGATCCAGTTGCGCTGCATCGTCTTGACCTGCTCCGGCCAATCCAGCACGTCGAGGTCGTCGAGCAACCGGTCGGCATAGGCGGTGATCCGCATCATCCATTGCCGCAACCGCTTCCGGAATACCGGGAAGTTACCCCGGTCGCTGCGGCCGTCGGCGGTAACCTCTTCGTTGGCCAGCACCGTGCCCAGCCCCGGGCACCAGTTCACCATCGAATCCGCCCGGTAGACCAGCCGACACTGGTCGATCACATCGGCCCGCTCCCCCGCCGTCAACTTGGCCCACTCCCGGCCGTCATCGAGACTCCTAGCGCCGGAGTCGAACTCGGCAATCAGTTCCGATATCGGGCGCGCCTTGTTGGTTGTGGTGTCGAACCACGCGTGGTAGATCTGCAGGAAGATCCATTGCGTCCACTTGTAGAACTCGACATCGGTGGTCGAGAAGCTTCGTCGGCTGTCGTGGCCAAAACCCAGCCGGCCCAGCTGGCGACGAAAGTTGATGACGTTGGCCTCAGTCCGAGCCCGCGGGTGGGTGCCGGTTTGCACCGCGTACTGCTCAGCGGGCAGCCCGAAGGCGTCGAACCCCAACGCATGCAGTACATTACGGCCCATCATCCGGAAGTAGCGGGCGTAGACATCGGTCGCGATGTAGCCGAGTGGGTGACCGACGTGGAGTCCCTCACCCGACGGGTAGGGGAACATGTCCTGCACGAAGAGCTTGTCGTCGGGCACAAAGGCACCGTCCGTCGGGGCCAGCGAACCGACCGGATTGGGCACGTTGAACGTCCCAAGCCGGGCCCAGTTGTCCTGCCAGGTCCGTTCCAGCCCGGCCGCGAACTCGGCGGTGTAACGGTACCGCGGCGCGTCGGAATCCGCGTCGTCGGCATGGCGCATGCTGCCAGGCGGAGCGGTCGGCGTTTCGGTCACGCCCAACAGGGTATAAGGGCTGCCCACCAGGCTCGGGGTCCGAGCCCCCGGCCACGGGTTGGTCTCGGTTCCGTTGCACAGCGATCAGAGGTTCATCCCAGCTCCATTTCAAGCCTGTGCACCGCCATCGAACGCTGGTTACATTCAGCCTCGACGACGAACACCGTCGCGCGAGGCATTCGGAGGGACCGACGCAAATGATCCAGACCGCGCGCACCTGGCGGGTATTTGCAGGGGGCATGGCCGCCGGTTTCATCGGCGTGGTGCTTGTTGCCGCCGGAACTGCGTCGGCGGATCCCCTGCCGCCACCACCACCGGTCCCGGCGCCGGTCCCGGTGCAGGTGGCAGGCCCTCCTGCGCAGAACCTCACGGTACTTCCGGGAGGGGGCAACAACAGGTTCACGCCGGCACAGGCACCCGCACCGATCGCGTCGCCGATGCCGATCGGCGTGCCCGGGTCGACCGCGGTGGCCCCGATGCCGTCGACCGCGACTCCCGCGGTCAGCGGCACACTGCGGGACTACCTGCACACGAAAGGCGTCCAGCTGGAGGCACAGCGCCCGCAGGGGTTCACTGCGCTCGACATCACCCTGCCGGTGCCGCCGCGCTGGACCCAGGTGCCCGACCCCAACGTGCCCGACGCATTCGCGGTGATCGCCGACCGGTTGGGCAACAGCGTCTACACGTCGAATGCGCAGGTAGTGGTATACAAACTGGTCGGTGACTTCGATCCCGCGGAGGCCATCACACACGGCTACGTCGACAGCCAGAAACTGTTCGCATGGCAGACCACAAACGCCTCGATGGCCAATTTCGGCGGTTTCCCCTCGTCAATCATCGAGGGCACCTACCGCGAAAACGATATGACGCTGAACACCTCGCGACGCCACACCATCGCCACTGCCGGAGCTGATAGGTACCTGGTGTCGTTGTCGGTGACCACCGCGCTGTCGCAGGCGGTCGCCGACGGGCCGGCTACCAACGCGATCATCAATGGATTCCAGGTGGCCGCGCATGTGGCGCCCACTCCGGGGACCGTCCAGGCGCCCCGTTCGGCACCCGTGGGGCTGCCCGGGCAGCCAACGCCTGGTCATCCGCCCCTGGGGATCGTGACACCGATCCCACCGCGCTAGTTCGGGACGAGGCCGATCGACGACACCGGCCGCAGTGGAGCCCGGCGAGCGGATTCGCCGACGGACTCGTATTGTGAGCGAATGTTCATCGCGGGTGTGCTGTGCGTGTGTGCGGCAGCGGCGTCGGCCATGTTCGGCAGCTGGTCCCTTTCCCATGCCCCCACCGCCCACCCCACCGCGCTGGCGCTGCGCGCGATGGCGCCCACCCAGTTGGCAGCCGCGGTAATGCTGGCCGCCGGGGGAGCGGTGGCGCTGGCCGCGCCCGAGCACACCGCGTTGATGGTGATGATCGTCTGCATTGCCGGCGCGGTCGGCACGCTGGCCGCCGGCTCGTGGCAGAGCGCCCAATACGCGCTGCGCCGCGTGCCCGCCCGCCCCCAGGCCAACTGCGGCGGCGACTGCGCGGCCTGCACCCTGGCCTGCCACTAAACGGCCGTGCGTCCAACGACGTGTTGCAGCGGCTGAAAGCGATCCCGGTCGACGCGTTTCTGTTGGCCCTGGCCGCGACCGTGGCCGTTGCCGCACTGCTGCCGGCTCGCGGCACGGCTGCAGAGGTCGTGTCCATCGCCGCCAAAGCGGCAATCGCGTTGCTGTTCTTCCTTTACGGCGCCCGGTTGTCGCCGCAGCAGGCCTGGCACGGTTTCCGTCAGTGGCGGCTGCATTTGCTGGTACTGACCACCACCTTCGTGGTTTTCCCGGTGCTCGGGCTGGCCGCTCGAGCACTGGTGCCCTCGGTGCTGACCATCGATCTATACAACGGGGTGCTGTTTTTGTGTCTCCTGCCGTCGACGGTGCAGTCCTGTGTCGCGTTCACGGCGATCGCGCGGGGTCACGTCTCGGCAGCCGTGGTCAGCGCATCGTTGTCCAACATCCTCGGGCTGGTGCTCACCCCGCTGTTGGTGGTGCTGCTGATGCACACCGGCACCGGCGTCCGCGTCAACGGCAGCTCGATTGGCGAGATAGTGCTGCAGTTGCTGTTGCCGTTCGGGTTGGGCCAGTTGGCACGACCAAGGCTGGTATCGATCGTCGACCGGCATCCGATGGCGCTCAAGGTGGTCGATCGAGGGTCCATCCTGCTGGTCGTCTACACGGCCTTTTCGGAGGGAGTGGTCAAGGGAGTTTGGGCCAGCGTCGACCCGTGGCATTTGGTGTCGCTGACCGGTGTCGCCATCGTGCTACTCGCTGTGGTGCTGATCTGGACCGCCGGGGTCGGCCGGTTCGCCCGGTTCGACCGCGGTGACGCGATCGTGCTGCTGTTCTGCGGTTCGAAGAAAAGCCTCGCCTCCGGCCTTCCGATGGCCTTGGTGCTTTTTGACCCCGCGACAGTCGGGTTGATCATGTTGCCGCTGATGATCTTTCACCAGGTCCAATTGGTCGCGTGTGCGCTGATCGCGAACAGGCTTGCGCGAGAACGCAACCCGCAAGCCCGCTCGACGGGGCCAAGGCGGCAGGTGGGGGCGGAGTCTTAGTTCCGGCTGAGGTCGATCGGGTGGGTGGCCAGCAGCGACAGGGGGAGCGGCTGCCGTCGCAGCACCTGCCCCCACAGGTCGGCTCGCGGCCCCACTAGAACGTCAGATGGCAACGCCGACAACACAATCCAGTCGTCGCGTTCGATTTCACCTTCGAGCTGACCGATAGTCCAGCCGGAATACCCGGCGTAGATCCGCACCCCTTCCACCGCCGCCGCGATCATCTCGGGTTCGGCGTCCAGGTCGACCATCACCATCCGGCCCGCTACGTGTCTCAGGCCAGGCAAGCCCTCCGGATCGGCGCCGACCCGCAGTATCGCCAGACACAGAGCCGCGTCGCGCTTCACCGGCCCGCCGATGAACATCGTCTTCGGCTTGGCCGCCAGTTTGGCCCACTGCGGCAACACGTTGTAGACAGCGGTCTCGCTGGGCCGGTTGAGTACCACACCCAGGGTGCCGCCCTCGTTGTGCTCGACGATGTAGATCACACTGCGGCGAAACGTCGGTTCGAGGAGATCGGTGTTGGCCAGCAGCAGGGTGCCCGCTCGCACCCGTTGTGCGGCGGGTGCGACATGATCCTCGGGGTCTTCGTGCGGCGCCACCTGACCATCATCGCACCCGCTGTCGCATCGCCCGGGGCAAACAAGCAGGGTCAGCGAATATTTGTACTGTGGTTGGGGCGGCACACGGCGGACCGAACCTCGCCGGTGCCCAGGGTTGGAAGTGGGTTGGTGATTCGCTCCCGGATGCACGCGCGCGCACCCGTTGATGTTTGGCGGTCGGTGCGCGGGTTGCCTGACTTCTGGCGCCTGCTGCAGGTGCGCATTGCTAGTCAGTTCGGTGACGGCCTGTTTCAGGCGGGGCTGGCCGGAGCGTTGCTGTTCAACCCGGACCGGGCGGCCGACCCGATGGCCATCGCGGGGGCCTTCACGGTGCTGTTTCTGCCCTACTCGCTGCTGGGACCCTTCGCCGGCGCGCTGATGGACCGGTGGGATCGGCGGTGGGTGCTGGTCGGCGCCAACACCGGCCGACTGGTCCTGATCGCCGGGGTCGGCGCGATTCTCGCGGTCGGAGCCGGTGATGTGCCGCTGCTGATTGCAGCGCTGGTCGCCAACGGCTTGGCGCGATTTGTCGCCTCGGGACTGTCTGCGGCGCTGCCCCACGTGGTGCCGCGCGAACAGGTCGTCACGATGAATTCGGTGGCCATCGCGTCGGGCGCGGTCTCGGCGTTCCTGGGCGCCAACTTCATGTTGTTGCCCCGCTGGCTCCTCGGCGGCGGCGACGAGGGGGCCGCCGTGATCGTGTTCCTCGTGGCGATTCCCGTGTCGATCGCGCTGCTGGGGTCGCTGCGGTTCGGCCCGCGGGTTCTCGGCCCGGACGACTCCCAGCGCGCGATCCACGGATCGGTTGTGTATGCGGTCATCACCGGCTGGCTACACGGCGCGCGCACCGTGGTACAGCTTCCGTCGGTCGCCTCCTGCCTGTCCGGATTGGCAGCGCACCGGATGGTGGTCGGCATCAACTCGCTGGTGATGTTGCTGTTGGTCCGGCACGTGACCGCTCCGGCGATCGGGGGGTTGGGTACCGCACTGCTGTTCTTCGCGGCCACCGGTCTGGGAGCCTTTCTGGCCAACGTGCTGACCCCGGCCGCGATACGGCACTGGGGGCGTTACGCCACCGTCAATGGTGCGTTGGCGGCGGCGGCGGCCGTCCAGTTCGCCGGCGCCGGGTTGCTGCTGCCGGTGATGGTGGTGTGCGGCTTCTTTCTCGGCATAGCCGGCCAGGTGATCAAACTGGCTGCCGATTCGGCGATGCAGATGGACGTCGACGACGCGCTACGCGGGCATGTCTTCGCCGTGCAGGACGCGCTGTTTTGGGTCTCCTACATCCTCGCCATCACCGTGGCCTCGGTCTTGATTCCCGGGGACGGGCACGCCCCCATGTTTTTGTTGTTCGGGTCGGTGCTCTATCTGGCCGGGCTGGCGGTTCATAGCATCGTCGGCCGACGCGGCCAACCCGCGATCGATCGCTAAGGTACATAGTGATTTCCCGGGCCCAGTGTCCCTTCAGGAGGCGATGATGGCCGATCCAGGGCCGTTCGTGGCTGACCTACGTGCCGAAAGCGACGACCTCGATACCCTGGTGGCGGCCCTGCCGGCGGATCGCTGGGCGGACCCGACGCCCGCGCCGGGATGGACCATCGCGCACCAGATCGGACACCTGTTGTGGACCGACCGAGTCGCGTTGACGGCGGTCACCGACGAGGCCGGGTTCGCCGAGACGTTGGCCGCCGCGGGGGCCAATCCCGCCGGCTTCGTTGACGCCGCCGCCGAGGAACTGGCTGCCGTAGCGCCCGCCGAACTGCTCACCGACTGGCGGGTTACCCGCGGGCGGCTGCACGAGGCATTGCTGGCGGTTGCCGACGGCCGCAAATTGCCCTGGTTCGGGCCGCCGATGAGCGCCGCGTCGATGGCAACCGCGCGGTTGATGGAGACCTGGGCGCATGGGCTAGACGTCGCCGACGCCGTCGGCATCACCCGGCCCGCCACCGAGCGACTACGGTCGATCGCGCATCTTGGGGTACGCACCCGCGACTACGCGTTCGCCGTCAACAACCTGGCCCCGCCGGCCGGGTCGTTTTTGGTCGAGCTGCGTGGACCCGGCGGTGACACCTGGTCCTGGGGGCCATCCGATGCGGTCCAGCGCGTCACCGGATCCGCCGAGGACTTCTGCTTTCTGGTCACCCAGCGACGCGCGCTGCGCACGCTAGACGTCAAGGCGGTAGGGGAGGAGGCGCAACGGTGGCTCGAGATCGCGCAAGCCTTCGCCGGACCACCGGGCCCCGGTCGATGAGCGCGTGAGGGCGCGAAGAGAGCCGGGGCCCACCAACTCAAGCCCCGGTCGATGAGCGCGTGAGGGCGCGAAGAGAGCCGGGCCCACCAACTCAAGCCCCGGTCGATGAGCGCGTGAACGCGCGCCTACGGGTGTGACGTCGATGTCTGCGTAGCCGGGTCGGTTTGGCTGATCCGACACCCCGACTTCGTCGTGAGCGAGGACGCGACCTGGCTTCCTAGCTTGAATTCGACACCGCCGGGACCAGAGACGTAGGCATCGTGGTCGCCGGGTCCGTCCTTCACAACGCCGAAGTTGTTGGCGCCCAACTGTTTCGCGTTGTCCTAGACAATCCGCACGGCCTGTGGCGACTTGTTGTCGGGATCGGTCCACTGAAACCAGCCACAAAGTACGCCGCCTTCGTCCTGGTCCATACGTATTTGCCGGCGCACCCGCGCCGGCTGTCGATGTCCATCGACCACGTCAGTCCGGGCACTAGCGCCGCGATGGCAGGTAGCTGTGTGGAGACACTGTGCCGCTCGCAATTCCGCGGCGTTGCGCCAATCCATGAATGTGAACCCGAAGACGCCCGAAACCGGCAGTCCCCGCGTCGGATCGCCCGACCCGGAGCGACCATGCTCGGCCTTGCTGCGACACCGGTTGCCCCCCAACTGCGGCAAACCAGGATCGACGAGGATCGTCGCCCTTTCCCAGCCCCTGGTAACGCTGTCGACACGTCAGTTCACCGGACCCCACCTTGTTGTTGGACATAGACGACGTCAGCCCGGGGATATGCACGTCGTCCGGCCACCACGTGGTTTACCGTGATCCCTTATTGGGGTTTTCGACGTCGCGCCGCTGATCGAGTGATGGGGTGTAGTGGAGGAACCAAGGGCCAGCCAGACCGCGCCGGGTTCGCGTGCGGGTTCGAGATTTGGGCACTACCTGCTGAAACGGCTGCTGGGGCGGGGCGGCCACGGCGAGGTCTACGAGGCCGAAGACACACTCATGCACCGCGCGGTAGCGCTGAAGCTGATCGCGGTGCCCTACGCGCAGAACCCGGTATTCCGGCAGCGGCTGTACCGGGAAGCGCGCACCGCGGGTGGGTTGCATGAGCCCCATGTGGTGCCCATCCACCAATGCGGCGAGATCGACGGTCAGCTCTACATCGACATGCGGCTTATCGATGGCACAGATTTGCAGACCATGCTGGCTCGAGCGGGTCCGCTGGATCCGGCGCAAGCCGTCGCGATCGTGCGCCAGGTCGCCGCCGCGCTGGATGCCGCCCACACCGGCCAGGTGACCCACCGCGATGTCAAACCGGCCAACATTCTGCTTACCGACGACGATTTCGCCTGCCTGGTGGACTTCGGTCTGGCCAACGCCGCTGCCGACGCCCCGCTGACCAGTAGCGGCATCGCAATCGGAACGTTTGCCTATATGTCGCCCGAGCGGCTGCAGATCGCAGAGGTGGGACCGAGCAGCGACGTCTATGCGCTGGCCTGCGTGCTGTATGAATGCCTGACTGGCTTCCCGCCCTATGGCAGGGGCAATGTTCCCGCGCTGATCACCGCGCATCTGACCGCGCCGATCCCACGCCCGAGCCAGCACCGCCCACAGATCCCGCCAGGCTTGGACGACGTCATCGCACGAGGTATGGCCAAGAACCCTGCCGACCGCTACCCCACCGCCGGAGACCTCGCCGAAGCCGCGGACGAGGCTCTGACCACGCACGACCACACCGAACTTGTGGTCGCCGATACCCAATCCGCCGGCATACCCCCAGCGAAAACCGTGCCCGGCGCCGGCCTGCCCAGCGCTGAGCTATTGGATACCCCTCCGGCTCCGCCCCGGCTCCGATGTCGGCCCCCACCATCCGACCCGCAAACGCCGAGCGCATCGTCAACATTGCCGTGGCTCCGGAAGTACCGTCGGGTGGCGATCGCACTGGGCTCAGTCGCTGCGCTCGTTATGGTGGCCGCGGTCACCGCTGTCGTCGTTGGACGCGGGTCAAGGCAACAGACCACACCGCCTTCCGCCCTGTCGCCCAGTGCGGATGGTCCGAGGCAGGTCGAGCTGCCGTTCGGCGATCTCAGCATTCCCGACGGAATCGCGGTGGACAAAGCCGGCAACGTCTATGTCACCGACGACGGCACCAACCAGGTATTTAGGCTCGCGGCCCGCTCGAACACCCCGACGGCAATGCCGTTCACGGGTTTGACCGATCCCGACGGTCTTACCGTGGATAGCGGCGGCACCGTCTACCTCGCAGACGGCGGCCTTGACGGTTCCCCCAAGGTGCTCAAGCTCGCTGCCGGGTCTGACACCCAAACCGAGGTGCCGTTAGCCGGGCTGACAAGTCCCTGGGATGTGGCAGTAGACGCCGCCGGCAATATCTACGTCAGTGACGGCATCAACCGGGTGCTCAAACTCCCGGTGAGGTCGGACACTCAGGTCAAGTTGCCGTTCACCGGGATCAACGTTCCCTACGGGGTGGCGGTGGACGCCATCGGCAGCGTCTACGTCACCGACGGCGGCAACAACCGGGTGCTGAAATTGCCAGCGGGTTCCAACACCCAAGTCAAGCTGCCATTCACCGACCTCGATGTTCCGAAGGGTGTCGAGGTCGACGCCGAAGGCAACGTCTACATCACCGACAGCCACCACAACCGGGTGCTCAAACTACCGGCGGGGTCAAGCACCCAAGTGGAACTGCCATTCACTGGCCTCAAAGGCCCAGAAGCGGTCGCGGTCGACAGCGCGGGCAACGTCTACGTTGCCGACATCGACAACAATCGGGTGGTGAAACTGCCGGCCGGCTAGATCGCGCCCACCATAGCCGGGATGCACCCGTGCGGACGCTACGCGAGAGGTTGGTGCGCGCGCCGGCGTGCCCGGGTCGCGTCAGCTTGGATTCGATTGTCGGACAACAAATGTTCCGCTGCCAGGCCCTCGCACCGTCCGCTCACCTGGGTCGCTGCACGTATCCAGTGCGCCGGACCGATCTGAAACACCCCTACCTCGGGTCCATCGGGTCGCGGTCGACAACGACGCGCGCGCAGGCCACGGCCTCCCGGTCGGCATCGCTGCCGGGTCCGCGCGCCAGCATTCCCGCCGGCGTCATCGGCATCGGTGTACCACCCATCCCCGTCGAGGCGGTGGGGCCACGCACTTCGGCGGCATTGAGGACACCGGCGCGCAAGCTGGTCGGTCTACCACCGGCTTCCGGCTCGAAGCTGCTGGTGGGCCGGGTATAGCTGGTCAGTCCGGCACCGGGGAACCCGCCCCCTCCGCCCGCGCTGCCAGCCGCCGCGCCACCGCCGGTCACCACCGGCTCGGCGATCGCCCCTGCCGTGGCGGCATTCGGTGCTGCGGCGGCCGGAAACATCCCGCCCAGCGACTGCATCATGCTCTGTGGCAGGCTAGTGAAGCCCTGGAACGCCTGCATCGGCGCCTGGGCCATCTCCTTCAGCGGTTCGGTCGCACTGGAAACCAGCTGCATTGGTTGCTGCATCAGCGAACCGAGCTGGCCCGTCGCATCCGCGGGTGAGGACGCCGTCTGCCCCACGGCCTGGGTTGCCTGACCCGATACCTGCGCCGCATTGTTCATGCCGGTCTGCGCGGCCGCTTGGGCCACCGCCTCGCCCGCCGCGGCGGGTGCCGCGGGCGATGCGCCCAGCGGCGCGATCGGCGGCGGAACGGCCAACGCGGCCACCAACGCGCTCAGTGCGCCCGAGTACGCCCAGCCCACGCTCGAATTGTGCGGCCAATGTTCGCCGAAATACTCCGTGTCACGTTCGACGATGCCCGGGGTGTTCTGGCCGAAGAAGTTGGTCGCATTCAACGCGGTCCACTCGTCCCGGTTGGTCTGCGAGACCGCCGACGGGATAACCGATGACCTCGCGATCGTGAAGGCCTCCACGGCGGCTTGAGTGATGGTGATCTTCTCCGCGGTCCAGCCCACCAATGTCTGCAATCCGGCATTGAGGCCGGTGGCGGCCAGCATCGACGCGACCGCACCGAATCCCTGCCACTGCGCGGCGGTGGCCAACGCGTTGACCGCCGAAAGGCCTGCCGACAGTGCCTTGTTGGCGGTCTCGGTGACCCACACCGTGTTGTTAGCGATCACCGTCGCTGGCGAACCGGCTTCCAGGGTCGCCGCGATGGCTTCCGGCGGACCTGTCCACCTGGGGTCGGGCATTCTTGTTACAGCCCCAAGTTGGCCGCGCGAAGTCCTTCGGTGGCGACGCTGGTGGCAGCGGCCAGGCCCTGCGCGCCGGCGAAGGCAACCCGCTGCCCGACATGTTCGGCGGCGCTGGCAAGGTAGGCCGCACCTGCGGCGTTCAACGCGGCGGCAAACTCCGCGGAATCGGCGTCGGGCGCCATCGGCAGCACACCGGTGAGCGCGGCCGCGCCGGCCGCGGTGGTGGCCGCCATCTCCTCGCTGATTCCAGTCTCCGCAGCCGCCGACACATCAACGGCTCCCGGATCGATATCGAACAAACCGCCCATATCTACCTCCCCGTCCAATTGCACAGCGCACCTTCACGAACCAGGGTGCCCCCACGGGCCGGTGACCGGCCTTGTTGCATCCACCCGGAGATCTCGGTGGAATCGCCTGAGTCTAAGGTGGTCGGTCGTTGCTGTCGACTCACCTGCTATTGCGGTGTTCCCACCAGCACTCCTTCGATCACGCCGTCGGTGGTGACCAGCAAGCCACGCCCGGGAGGTAGTTGCTGGGCGCTGATCCTGCCGAACACTTTCACCGCCGCCGGGTCGTTGTCCATAAACAGTGAGAGCGCGCGCGAGCCCGTCATCTTCTGCAGGAACGGATTGGTTACCGAGACACCCGCCCAGTTGCCGGGCAGACGCGAGGCGATGACGTGCAAACCGATTTCGCGGCTGCGTTCGATCAATCCCCACAACGGCATTGTGGCCGCGGCCTTGCCGACGACACCGGTCGGTCGGAGTTCGTGTTCGTCGTCGATCAAGACGAAATGGTGCGGGCCTTCCCAGGTGCTCCGCTCGAGCAGTTCCTCCTGGCTTAGACCAGCAGGGGGAAGGCGGTCACGCAGGGTCTGCGCCAACTCGCCGATCACCTCGTCGATGTCGTCGGGTGTATAAGCGTAGGCCCGCACGTGCGGGCCTACGATCTTGCCGATGAGCGAGGTCTTGGGATCGATGATGGTGATCTGGGCTTGCTCGGGGGTGAACCGCGTGCTGATCGTTTGCCCGAATACCGCCAAAGTCGCGGTCTTCCCACACAACTGGCGGCCCACCACCAGCATGTTCGGCGCGACTCGGGCCGGCAGGATCGCAGGCTGCAGCGCGGTCTCGCCGAGCGCGAATGGGATGTTCAGTGGATCCGCCGCTGCCGCGGCACCTTCGAACGCGGCGTGTACTTCGCGGATCTCGATCCGCTCGGGCAGCCGGGCCAACTTCTCCAGCCTGCCGATACCGGTTCGCTCGGCGATGAGCCGGCCGATCTCGCGCGTCGTCAACCGTTCGCCGGTGATCCCGGTGATCTCCGGCACTCCGACCAACAACTCGTAGCCATCCCGGGTTATGCCGAAACCAGGCCGGTTCAATGTGTTGCGGGCGGCCTTTTTTCGCTCAAAGTTGTCGCCCATCTGCGTCTCATCGGGATTACTCAAGCGCAGTTGGATGCGAGCGTTGGACACGTTGACCAGTTGCTGCTTCTGTCCGACCAGCCACGCTGTGGCGCTGGTGATGATGTGCACTCCGTACGACAGGCCTTGGCGAGCGATGGCAATGGCACGCTCGCCCATGGCGGCGTCCTTGTCGTGCATGTCGCTGAAGTTGTCGATGACCAGGAAGACGTCGCCGAACTTGTCGTCGGGATCGGTCCCGGCCCCGGCGTCCATGCCGAACCGTCGCTCCCGGAACTCCGAGATGTCGATCTGGTACTTCTTGAACGACGCCTCGCGGGCGCGGATCAACCCCTCGATCGAGGCTATGGTCCGAGACACTCCCTCGCCGTCGGTCTGGCTGACCACCGACGCCACGTGCGGGAGCTCTTCGACCGGATACAGCGACGCCCCGATGCAGAAGAACGTCACCCGGTCCGGCCGATACATCAAGGCCGCCGAGGTCATCAACGTCATCAAGGTGGTGGATTTACCACGCTGAGCCGTCGCGACCACCATGATGTTGTCCATCTCGGCGTGGATCACGTGCACCCGTTGCGCATGTTCTTCGGGAATGTCGACAATTCCAACCGGGAATATCAGGCCGGGGTTTTGCCCATAGCCGACATCCCATGGCCGGCCGCGCCAACGGGCCACCAGCGCATCGATCGGCTCACTGACTTCCAAAGGCGGGAGCCAGATTTGGTGTGGGGGGCGCGCGGGATGCGAGACCAGCGACTCCCGGATGACATCGACGAGCTTCTTCTTCCGGAACCCGTCGGAGTGGAAGAGAAACTCGTCGGGCTGTTCGGGCTCGTCGGCGACGGCCAAAGCGGCGCTATCGGCTTCGCTGAGCGGCTGATACGCCCAAGTATAGGCGCGGGGTTTCGAAAAGCTCACGGCCACAGTCTTGTCGGTATTCGCGACCCGCTTCGGCACCACGAATGGTGCCGACACGTAGAAGCAGCGGAACTGCTCGAGATCTCGCGGCCCGACTTTGAGTAGCGCGTAGCCGTTCTCCTTCGACGGAAGATGCAGCGCCGAGTCACTGCCGATCACGTCGCGGGAGTCCTCCGCCGTCTCAGCACGCAGAGCCACCCGAAAAGCTATGTTGCTCTTTACCTTGCTCAGCGACGACAGATCCAATCGCTGACCACCGAGGGTGAAGAACACGTTGCAGCCGCGACCCTCCTGCCCGATATGAATGACCAAATCGATCCACTCCGGATGGTGAATGAACAACTCGAGATACTCGTCGATGATCACCAGCAGAATTGGAACGGGCTCCAGCTCCCTTCCGGCGAGCCGCATCTCTTCGTACTCGTTGGCGTCACGTGCCCCGGCATCCTTGAAAAGCCGGTAACGCCGCGCGATCTCGCCGTTGATGGATTTGCGCATCCGCTCCGCCAGGTGGCGCTCGTCCTTGCCAAGGTTGGACAGCGAGCCGGCGACATGGGGAAATCCTTGCAGGTCCTGGGCCGCCGACTCGAACTTCATATCGACGAAGATCACGATGAACGTTTCTGGCGAATGGGTCAGCGCGATCCCGCTGCACAACGATAGGAAGTACTCCGACTTGCCCGAACCTGACGTGCCGATCACCACCGAGTGGAAGCCATAGCCACCAAAGTCCTTGGCGCGCAATATGACATACTGCAGATCGCCGCCTTGCTTGATGCCGACGGGCACCATCGCCCACTTCGAATCCCCCCGACCACGGCTCTCGGCCCAGAGCCTGTCGACATCCAGTTCCCGCGGATCGGTGATACCCAACGCCCTTAGTAGTTCGCCGCCTTGACTGTCGGTTTCGGACAGTTCCCCGGCACTCATCGGCGACCAGCGGGCCAGCGCCCGCGCGTACCTGTTCGCCGTGCTCTCGGGGAGCAAGTCCGCCCTGGCATAGAAGGTGCTGCGGTGGGTGACCCTGCCTTCGTGCAGGGCGAAGCGTTGACTCTCGTCGGCGAAGCCGACACCGACACCGACCCGGGTCGCCAACCGCAGCACCGTGATACCAGCCATGCCCTTCTGCCCGGTTACCCCTTCCCATTGCTCCGGGGTGCCCAGGTTGTCGTCGACAATCACCCAGTGCGGACCCAGCCCCGAGCCGGTGGTCGACTCGATGGGCGACGGCATCGAACTCGGACTGGTCCCCACCGGTGGCGTCCACGGTCCGCGGCCCTTGCGGTGCAGCTCTGCGTCGAGTGCCTCCTCCAACTCGGTCGGCGATGCAAACACCAGCCGACGCAGTCCGCACGCGTCGAACATCTCATCATGCTGGTTGTGCGGTAGCCACACCAACCATGACCACAGCTCGGGATGACGGGTGACCACCATGAGCTTCAAATCACGCGGGCTGTGATAGACCGCAAGCGAACACAGCATCGCCCGCGCCAGACCGTGCAGCTCTCTCGGATCCTCACCGATGAAACTGAATCCAGGTTTGGATCGCAGGCACAGCACCTTACCCATCCCGCGAATCTTGCTCTGTTCGAGGATGAAATCCCGAAGCGCACCGCCGGTTACGGGTTCGAGTTCTTCGCCGACCGGCACATCGGGCCACTGCAACGAAACCGCCGATTCGCCGGCCTGCTCCACACCGATCCCCAGGCGGACGTCGAGGAAGTCCGTGTCGCTGGTGCGCCGCTCCCACATCCGCGGACCGCCGATGATCGTGTCCAACTGCCGCGGATCACCGTGTACGAGAAGCTGACTACGGCGCTGTTCTTGGGCGCCGCGCTGTACCTCGTCGCGGTCCTCGTCAAGCTGACGCAGGTAGCTGCGGCGCTGGCGTTCTTGCTCTCCCCAGCTGATCCGGCGCCCGCGCCCGAACCGGCCACCGAACATGAGCGCTCCGAACCCGACCAGGCCGATCATCGGGAAGAACCCCGACTGCAACGACCGAATCCCGGAGGCATACATCACCACCAGCGTGCCGATGATCCCAACCAGGAGCGCGGGCAGCGCGATCATCAGCAGAATGTTTCGCGGTTCACGTTCCGGCAACGCCAGCGGAGCGGCTACCGCGACTCGCACCGGCGGGACATTCGGCGGTGGCGTGCGGGTGCCACGCACATATCCTCGCTTGGACATCACTAACCCCCGACACTCTGCTCGTTGGACTCGGGAATCGGCGCCACCGCACCGCCTCCGGGGATCGCGTCGCGCGCAACCAGAGCAGCCTCGCGGCTGATCGCCGGGCCCGGTGCGAAGGTGCGGACGATCGGCCAGGGCGCTTGGACGGCAAAGCGTGGATCCAGCCCCAGTGCCGGCAGGGTCCGTTGATCCGACTGGACGCCATACCGAACACCCTGCGGTGAAAGCCAATACAAACTTTCCCGGCTGGCGGCCGTGGCAACACCGCTCGTCGTCGCAACGAAATTCGCCGCCCCCGGCAACACCAGCGTCTGGTGTGCCTCGGAGGAATCAGGGTTACGGTTGTCGCGGACAAGCTGCACCAACCGGGAATCCATGCCGATCGGAACCGGCAGGCCGCGGCCGCTGAAGATGGTGATCCTGGCCTGCGGGTCGCTGGACTGCTTCTCCCAACTGACACACGTTACGGGATTTGCCGATGGGTCAACGAATTCCAGATCCGCCGTCGGGTAGTAGTCGACATTGAGCACGTCTACTAGCGGGATCTGGATCAGCTTGTCCGGGGTGACCAACGTCGGCGTCGGCGAGCCCTGCGAATCCCCGGTACGCAACAGGTCGGCGACAAAACTGGTGATCTTCTGCACTCCACCCGGCAGCAACGCATAGAATCCGTTGACCGAACCGCTTGAGTCGCGGGATTCCAGCACGGCACCCACCGTCGACCCGGGCAACCATCGCGACGGTGAACCCGCTTCCGGAATCGCCGGTAGGACAATCGGTTCCGTTGACGGCATGGCGTCAAAGAGCGCATTGGAGATCTCGATCGGATACGTCACGCCGGGATCGAGGCCGAGATTGAACGTCACCGTCCGGTCAGTTGGGTCGATGCGCGACCGTTGCCCTCCCCAGATCACATAGGTTGCACCGTCGTGGGTTGCGAGGATGGCTTGCCCCGGCCGCATCGCCGCGGCCCGGCCGATCGGCGAGAGCTGGCCGGCGATGGACGTCACCGTCGGCGCCGCCGGGCTGCCGGTGGTGGCCGCGGTGTCGCAGACCGACCATGCCGAGATGGCACTGGGCGTGATGGGCAGGCTGTCGGGTACACCGGGTATACCGATCAGTGGACCGGTCGCGTACTTGGCGACCTCGCCGGCACTGACCCACGTAGGGGTCGCTGCGGTGCCTACCGCCAATCGCGCGGAGGTCAGGTTGAGTGCTGGGTAGAGCCGTCCGTTGATCTTTGCGTAGACCGCACCGGTGTCGCGGTTGCCAATGATTGCCGACCGGCCGATCAATCCCGCGGGCTTCATGATATTGAGCAGGGCCATCCAGCCAACGCCGATCAGGACGAGCACGATCGACAGTGCCACCGCTGCTTGCTGTTTGCGATCGTCGTGCTTCATGCGAACAGAAAATCGGGTAATGGCCGCTCGCAAGCGCCGGTTGTAGAACAGGTGCCCCGAGTTCTGATCTCGGTTGGAAAGATTCAGTGGCACAGTCATTCTCCTTCCGGTGGCCGCTACGGATCCGGGTGCGGAATCGATGTCACTGCAGGCCGGGGTACCGTGCCTGGTTCTCGGCCTCTGCCTCGTCGCGCAGCGCTGCGATGGCGAGGTTCAACCGGTCGGCCAGCTCGTTGTGGCCATAGCCGGTCAGCACGTCGGGATGTAACGTCAACTTGAGCAACCGTCCGTCAGAATTTGCAACGGCGTGAATATCTCCGAGATCCACGGTGTAGGTGACGGTCTGGGCCTGCGCGACAAGCGCTTCCCACCTGTCGGCTGCCTCGCTGAGTTCCTTTAACACGGATTCGACCAGATCTCGGTCGCTTAGCTGCGCGCGACTACCCGACCCCGACACCATGACAGTATGTCGACGCCCTCAACCAGCGTCAATTCATACGAATGCGCCGTGCTGTTGGGGCGCAGTGAGTTTCCGAAACCACGCGAGGTGATAGTTCGCCGATACCCGTTCCTCGGCGACGAGGCCCTCGGTAGTGGCCAACAACATGCAGTTGAGCAGCAGCGCGGGGTCGACATCGGGATACTGGTCCAAGATCTGGTATCGCGCGGTATCGAGATGGACTCGTAGCAGATCGATTTCCGCCTCGGCGACGCCGGTTCCCGCGGCAGCAGCCCGGGCCAGGGTGTGCACCATCGGTGGCAATCCGTCACGACAGTGCGTCGCTGCCGTCAACACCGCGCCCAGATCGTCAACCGCCGACAGCTCGCGCGGCTGTGTCGCGGCCTTCGGCGCGTCGAGGTTATCCGACCAGCGCAGGGAATCTCCGGGCGAGTAGCTCACCGAGCGCATCGCGTCGCCGAGTAACACAGCGACTTTGCCGGTGCGCCGCTCGGGCCCCAGCAGCCGCACACCTTCCGGAAGCGTGATACCCGGCGGTATCCAGCCGTGTGCGAGATCGGTTACCAGCATTGTCGTGCCGTCCGCGTAGTCGCCGACCGCCCAATTCAGCCGTGGTTCTTGCCGGGCCACGAACACGGTCAGCCGCTGCAAACGTTCGTCGTCGGATTCCGGTGCGGTGGCGGCTTCCTCGGTGGCTTCGTCTTCGGCGGCCTCGCCGAAGGCTCCGGCGGCCTCCGGGGGCGGGGATCCCGCGGGCACGTCCGGCATCACCTGGCGCAGCTGACGAACTGTCGAGTCGACTCGCCGCACGGCCAGTGCACGGGCTTCGTCGATCACCGCAGCTTCCTCGGCCCGCCGGACCGCAGCCGCGATTCCCGCTCGCCTGATGCTGCTCAGCTTGTCGTTGGCCGCGCTGGCGATCCGGTCCAAGTCGGCCTTGAGATACTCTGCGAGCGCTGCCGTTTCGCCGGTGGCCGCAGACAGCTCGGCGGGCCAGAGCCCTCCAGTAACCCAGGGGGTGCAATCTAGGGGAGAGCTGAAGGGCGGAACCGTCAGGGATTGCCGCGTCGCTCTCCGGAGGCGTTGGCGCGCTGTCCTGAAACCGAAGATCGCCACCGGCTCAGCCTACCGGCACCCCCGATGCTGCGCGGACGCTGACTTGTGCGCCCCGCCACGACCTGGGTAGCGTGTGGACATGGCTGATTCTGCGCTGCAGCAGCAACTCGATGAAGTGCGCGATCTGCTGCGACGCGCACGAGAGTTGTTCGGCGCCAACCCGATCGAGCCACCTACCGATATCGCGCCCGATCCCGATACCGCCAAACCCCGGCCGCTGTAGACCATTAGCGGCCGCGCCGGCGCAGCCGATGCGCCAGCAGCTTTTCGATCGCCGCATCGAGATCGCCGGGCATTGGAACCTCCGCCGACGGGGTGTGTCCGGCCGCGACGATCTCGTCGCGCACTTCCAGCAGTGCCTTGAGGCACGACACGTCGGCGGTCAGCAAAATGCCCTCCGCCAGAGTTTCTGCGTCGGTCTCCATCGCCGCCTCGCCCAGCGCGACGCTATGCATATATCCGCCGCGACAGGAACGGACCAGGATGTGGCCGCTGGGGTGAACGGTGTCGAAGGCGGGATTGGCGTCAGTCATCGACCCGTCATCGGCCACCGTCAACGATGCGGCCGAGGTTTTCTGCCGCGTCTCGCTCGTGCTGCTCCCACACCGCCGCCGACATCGTCAGGTGATTCGCCAAGTCGGCGTGGTCATCGGCTTGTTGCTCGTAGCACTGTCGCCTCAATTCGAGCAGTTGCCGTCCGGCGTCGCGCAGCTCGCCGAAGATCGGCCCGAGTGAGTCCAGGCTCTCTTGGATCGCGGCGTGCGAGGACGGGACGGTTCGCAAGTAGTCGGCGGTCTGCTGGTGATGATCAGCGGCCTCACGCAAATGCGCCGGCACCACATGGATTTGATCTGCCATCAGCTGTCTCCTCCTAACGCCCCGGCGGCGAGGCCGGCGTGCTTCCTAATTCAAGCCGGTCGACGTGGCGGCCGGCCGGGTTGGTGTCGGTGTTTCGGTTCTGGCGGGCGCGGTCGCGGTCGCCGACGTTGGCGGATGCTCCCAGCCTAGAAAGCTTGGCCCGCTCACGGTGGAGATGTGTTGAATCTGGCCATCCAGCAGGGCCTTGCTACGACCGAGGGCAAGCGCGTGGCGATCGGTCAACATACCGATGTCACCCGGAACGACCTGCGA
Source organism: Mycobacterium decipiens (assembly GCF_963853665.1). NCBI lineage: Bacteria > Bacillati > Actinomycetota > Actinomycetes > Mycobacteriales > Mycobacteriaceae > Mycobacterium > Mycobacterium decipiens. The sequence goes on along the minus strand of NZ_OY970459.1, from coordinate 36,277 downwards.
CGGGTCTATCGGGTTGGCAACCGCGGTTCCCGGCGGCGGAATGGTAATTCCCTGTCGTTGGAACGCATCTGCGATCGGCGCTCCGCCCGCCGCGGCCTTGATGGCGGCGGCCAGCTGGGGGCTGGCGGCCGTCACAGTATCGCCGTTGGGAAGTGTGACGGTAGTGGGACCTGCCGGCGGCGACTCCGGATTCTCCGATGCCGCGTCCTTTTGCGCATCGCCGGTGCGCTCGTCGGGCTCGTCGTCGGATGCGTGGTCTTGCGGATTCGGGTCGGTGGATTCCAGTCGCCCATCGTCGGGGCCGCCCGGCTCGATTCCGGTTCCCCGGAGCAGGCCGGAAAGCGGAAAACCACCTGGCCCACCGGGCATGGAACCCATCGCCGAGCTCGGCACCGGTCCCGCACCAATGTTGGGGATGCTTGGCATCGCCGGCATCATCGGCATCGCCGGCGAGGTGGGTCCTTGCGGCGGCAAGTCTCCAGCCAGCGGGCCAGGATCGTCGAACAGCAGCGAATCGAGCGATGGATCCCACCCGGCGTCCGGGCACAACGTCGGGAACTGGGTGTCGCCGCGCACGGGTGCGGGATCGGGCGCAACCGATGCCCGCGGACGTTCATCGGCGCCGTTCGGTCCGGTCTTGGCGGCGCCGTACAGCGCCGTCCAGGCTGCCATCAGGGCCGCCTTCGACGTGTCGTCGAGGCTTGCGGTCGCGACCACCGCGCGGATGTCCCTGAGCTTGCCGATCAGGAACCGCTGGAAATCGCGTGCGCCCGCCGGCGTATCCAGATCCGAACGCGTTCGCACCGCGGCTTCGGTCTCTTGCTGCAGCCTGTTCAACGTCTCGCCACCCTCGACGGCGTTGCGGTGTGCATTCAGGATTGCCGAGATCACCTGCATGTCGAGCTGAGCGCTTGCCGAATTCTGGTGTGCTAGAGCCGCTTCCGCAGCTGCGATCGCCTCGGCGGCGTCGCCGTGCTGTCGATCCGTCGGGGCGCCGGGCACCTCTTGCTTCCCGGGATGCGTTGGCAACGTTGCGGTCGCCGGGTTGAAAACGGTGGGATGGTGTTGGCGGATTTTGGCCAGGATCGCGTCCAGCTGCTCCGAACGCGTCGTGGGCGTGAGGACGGCAGCCACCTCTGTCGGCGTCAGACCGGTCTGCCACTCGTTCGGATCGCCGGTGGCGTCCCGGACGGCTTCGACGGCGGCGAGAAGATCGGTAAGCGTCGACATCGTCTAGGCAAACGGCGCGACGGCCCGCAGCGGGCTAGGTCGCAACCCCTCCATACCGGGCGACAGTACCCAGGCACGACCACGCCGACAATTCACCTTCTTTGGTTGCGTCGGGAGCCTTAGCCCGCGGGGCCGGCGTACCGCGCCCGTAGCGCCTCCAACAAGGCGCTTTTCGCGCGATCGAGCTCGTGGGCATCCGCCACGATCGTCGCGATCTCGCGTTCTTTGCCAACTAGAAACGACTGAAACTCACGCGCCCCCAACGGCGTATCGATGGCTAGTGCAGCCTGGTCGGCTACCGCACGGTCGATCTCGGCGGCGATCGTATCCAACCGGCGAATGCCATCCCGCAGCACCGCATGCGCGCTGGCCAGCGCATCGGCCAGCACGTCGTCGGCATCGGCGGCCGCGCTGTGTTGTCCCGCCAGCGCCGCCTGCCGCGCCCGAACGGCGGCTACCGAAAATCCGGCTTGCTCCGACATTGGTTCAACCTTCTCATCCCGCCCACCCGACCGGGCGATCATCGGTTTGTCAAACGGGACGGCGGATCGCCACGTTGCTGCCCAGCTGGCTGATCCGCACCGTTGCGCCCGAGTAGGGCGCTTCGACGACCAGATTGTTGCCGATCGCCAGCTGCACGTGTCCGGCATGCGGAAAGACGAGATCCCCTGGCCGGACGTGGGCGTGCGGTACCGGGATCCCGTCGTTGATCTGTTGATAGGTGGTGCGGTCCAGATGGACTCCCGCCTGCGCATAGGCCCATTGGACCAGCCCGGAACAGTCGAATTGGTCGGGCCCGGTGGCGCCCCAGACATACGGACGGCCCAGTCGGGACAGCGCGGCCCGAACTGCGATCCCGGCACGGCCGGTCACTGATGGTAACCGCCGTCCGGTTAGCGGCCTGCCGTGATGGTGCGAGGTCCGGTAACGCAGCGCGCGCAGCGCCGCGCAGCGCCGTCGCGCCTTCCTGCGCGCCGACAAGACATGCGCCCGCTGAGCACGCAGCCTCGCCACCCGCCGCCGTATCGCTTCACGCTGGGCCAGTGGCGTCACCGGAGTGGCAGTGGCGTCGACGCGGGCCGCACCGAGCACGTGTCCGGTCAGGTCACGAGCTGCGGCCCGATCCTGGTGCGCACCGGCCATGACGGCCGCCGCCGCTGCGTCGGTACCCGCCGCCGATACCAGAGCCGCATTGCTGTGCCGTGCGGCGAGTTGGTAACGATCCGGTCCGGCACCGATATTCAGTCCGGCGGCTCGCCGCACCAGGTCGGTGTAGTGCGCGGTCCTCGCATCCAACACCGGCTGCCGATGATCGCCGGTGAACAGTTGATGGGCACGGCGCAACGTGTCGATTTCGCTTTGCGTCATTGGCTTTCCTCCCCGCTGTCCTGATCTGCCTGGCCCTGGTCGTCTGCGACAGCCTCGACCGCGTCGGCGAAGGCCCGAACGCGGGGCAGCGCCGCCGCCGGGATGCCACCCCGATTGCGGATATCCCACACTTCGTCGCTGCTCACGCCGATCAGCGCCGCGACTACCGCTTCTGGTAGCAACGACTGCGCGCAGGCCCGGTCGAACCGCGCGGCCAAGCTGGTCGGCATCCGCCCCAGCAAGGCGCCGCGCGTTGCCTCCAGCGCCCGCAGATGCTCCATCAACCGCCCGGTGGAGTCGGCGCCGGCATTCACCGCCACCCGCCAGGAACTGGCGGCCAGCATCTCCGCCTTCACGCACTGCGCGATCACAGAGAGAATATACGTCTCATATTCGTTTGATGTTGTCGCGGGCAACCGGTCGATGACGGATTTGATGGCGTCCAGCTGCGCTTCGGCGTAGCCTTCCAGCACATCGGTGTCGCTGTGGCGGTCGACGACCACTGCGCCGGCGCGGCGCACCGCCATCGGGTCGGGCGGCTGCGCGGCGATCAGCCGGGCAAGCTCCGCGTCGGGATCACCGGCGACCAACAGCCGCGAATAGGTGCCGGGCGGCAGCCCGAGGCCGTTCTCAACCTTTTGAACTGTGCTTTTGTGCGGCTTGCGAGCACCGCGCTCCAGATAGCTCAGGCCCATGATGCTCACGCCGGTCGCGGCCGCCAGCTCCGCCAGAGACCAGTCGCGCGACTCGCGAAGTGCGCGAATAGCCGCGCCAGCCGACTCACGGCTCACGCGCACGCTCCGGCCATAGGCCGGATATTACACAGCCGCGATTGCCCACTTATGTATATACGTTTTCATCACGGTTCTCTTGCGAGCTGCGCGTTATTGTGTATACGCTTTCGCCTACGTTTCGTCCGACAAGGAGACCGGCACATGGCACACCCCTGCACATCAAATCCGGAACTATGGTTCGGCTACCCCGATGACGACGGCAGCGACGGCGCGGCGAAGGCGCGCACCTATGAGCGGTCGGCCACCCAGGCGCGCATCCAATGCCTGCGTCGGTGTCCGCTCGCGCAGCAACGTCGATGTGCTCAGCACGCCATCGAGCACCGAGAGGAGTACGGGGTATGGGCCGGGATCAAGCTTCCCGGCGGCCAGTATCGAAAGCGTGACCAGCTCGCCGCGGCCCACGACGTGCTGCGTCGGATCGCTGCCGGCGAGATCAACTCCAGGCAGCTGCCCGAAAATGCGGCGCTGCTGGCGCGCAACGAAAGGCTCGACGTCGTCTCCGTGCCCGCGGTCGTGGTGCATCTGCCCGCCGCGCGGGTTGGTCCCCGGCCCGCCGCCTGACATCCCGTCGACACGCCCGGCAGTTCGCCGAGGAACTGCTCCGTCTGGTTGCGTACCATCGGCCAGGATCCGCGTGCCATCGCGACCCTCGCCCAGGAGGTTCTCGCCCAGGAGGTTGTTCTGGCGCTATCGACGGCCCTTACCCGGATGTTCGGAATCGACTATCCGATCGTCTCCGCGCCGATGGACGTGATCGCCGGCGGCGAATTGGCCGCCGCAGTCAGTCGCGCGGGCGGGCTCGGCCTGATCGGGGGCGGCTACGGGGACCGGGATTGGTTGGCCCAGCAGTTCGATCTAGCTGCCGGAACACCGGTGGGGTGCGGGTTCATCACCTGGTCGTTGGCGCGACAACCCCAGCTGCTCGACCTCGCATTGCAACGTGAGCCGGTGGCGGTGATGCTGTCGTTCGGTGATCCCGCTGCCTTCGCCGACAGGATCAAGTCCGCTGGAGCCCGGTTGGTCTGCCAGATTCAAGACCGGGCCCAGGCGGAACGGGCCCTGCAGGTAGGCGCGGATGTGTTGGTGGCTCAGGGCAGCGAGGCCGGCGGGCACGGTTGTGGGCCACGGTCCACCCTGACCCTGGTACCCGAGATCGTCGACCTGGTCACCGCCCGCGGAGCTGACACTCCGGTGGTCGCCGCCGGGGGCATCGCCGATGGCCGCGGCCTGGCTGCGGCGTTGATGTTGGAGGCCGCGGGGGTATTGGTCGGCACCCGCTTCTACGCCACGATCGAGGCGCTGTCCACACCCCAAGCGCGGGACCGGCTTGTGGCGGCCACGGGCGACGACATGTGCCGCACCACGATCTACGATCAGCTTCGGGGCTATCCCTGGCCGGACGGACACACGATGAGCGTGCTACGCAACGCCCTCACCGAGCGATTCGAGGGCACTGAACTCGACCTGCGCCACGACGACGACACCATCACCAAATACCGGCAAGCTGTCACCGCGCACGACTACACCATCGCCAATGTCACCGCCGGTCAAGCCGCGGGACTGGTCGACGCCGTCGTGTCGGCCGCCGCCGTGGTAACCGGCATGGCGCAACAAGCCGCCACCGCGCTGACGGCGATGCGCGTCACGTAGGAGGACCGCCGCACATGTCCCATCGCGGTGGACGATGAGTAACCTCGAGGCCGCGCCGGCCGAAGTCGCCTGCAGCGCGTCCCGTTCCTCGGGTGCCGCGCCGCTCGTGGAAGTGCTGGGTCCGCGCGAGGTTCCGTTGGGCGGACCCAGGGCGATCCGGGTGCGACGCACGCTTCCGCAACGGCAGCGCTCGCTGATCGGCGCGTGGTGCTTCGTCGACCACTACGGCCCGGTGTCCGCGCGCATGGACGTCCCGCCTCATCCGCACACCGGACTGCAAACGGTGAGTTGGTTGTTCAGCGGAACCGTGGAGCATCGCGACAGCGGGGGAGTGCATGCCGTGGTGCGGCCCGGCGAACTGAACCTGATGACGGCGGGAGCCGGGATCTGCCACTCCGAAGTGTCGCTCGAGTCAGATCCGTCCGCCGTTCTGCACGGCGCGCAGCTGTGGGTCGCACTGCCCGACTCGGCGCGCCACACCGGGCGCGACTTCGCCCACTACGTGCCCACACCGATCCGGCTGCCGGGTGCGCAGGCGCGCGAATTTCTCGGCGAGCTGGCCGGAAGCCGTTCGCCGGTGCACACCTTCACTCCGCTGCTGGGCGCCCAGCTCGATCTCGCCGCGAACGCCGCGCTAAAGATCGGAGTCGATCCGGCGTTCGAGCACGGTGTGCTCTGCGATGTGGGCGATATTGAGCTGTGTGGTGTTCCGCTCCGGGTCGCCGATCTCGGCTACCAGGGTTCGGGTCATTCCTCACTGCGGTTATGCAATGTTGGGGATCGGCCCGCGCGGGTACTGCTATTGGGAGGCACCCCGTTCACCGGGCAGCTGGTGATGTGGTGGAACTTCGTCGGGCGCAGCCACGACGACATTCTCGACTATCGCCAGCTGTGGGAGGACGCCGACGAGCGCTTCGGCGCCGTCCAGGGGTACCGGGGTTCAGTCACCCGACTGCCCGCCCCGCCACTGCCCACCACCCGGCTGCGGCCTCGACCGATGCCGGATAGACCGGGAAAGAATAGAGGAGAGCAAACATGACGAGCGACAAAACCGGCGCACAAACCACGGTCACGGCGGAGCACCAGAAGTACACGATCGCCGTCGACGGCAAGACCGTCGGCCTCGCCGAGTTCGCCGACCGTGGCGACCAGCGAGTCTTCTATCACACCGAGATCGACGCGGAATTCGGCGGACGGGGCCTGGCGACCATTCTGGTGGAAGAGGCACTGGACGCCGCGCGCGACCACGGCAAGCGCATCGTTCCGGTGTGCTCCATGGTGGGCTCGGTGCTCAAGAAGCATCCCGAATTCGACGACATCACCGACCCCGTCACCGCCGAGGTCGAGGGGTGGGCGAAGACCCAGCCGAGCTGAGCCGTGTTTGGGGCTCACCGGCCAGCGCCTGGCAGCCCAGCTGCAACCGGGCTCGATCGGGATGGGCCTGACCCGGGAAGGCGGCGAGCTGCTGCCGGCGGTTCACTGCCGCTGGAGCGCCCCTGGCAAATGGGTCTGGCGTGAACTGACGGCCCCGGATTGAGACGACAACCCACGCACGGCGGTCCGCCGTTCGCGATAGGCAGGTGCGACGAAACGAACGAACCCGACGGCCCCGATGCCTCCAGCCGCCAGCGGAAGACCTTTCCCGTCGTCGCCGATTGCTCACTTCCGCGGGCAGTTGTGTCCGCGTACTGTTTCTGGCGGGGGTGGTGCAGTGAGTGTCGTCAACCGACTCGCAGTTTTCGAAGACCGTCTGCAGCGACTTGCGAGTGTGGGCCTGGACTCGGAATTGCCCACCGATCTACTCCTGCAGGCTCACGCTGTCGGCCGCGCGGTTGTTGACGGGGATTGGGATGCACTTCGCCGAAACAGCCTGTCCAGTTTGGGATTTGGGATGGCTACCCATTCTCTACTTCGCGCAGAGGCACCTCGACGACGTTCGATCGCTCCGGTGATCGCGGCCGGTGTTCTGCAGCGGGCATACCAGAGCATTGCCGACTCAGCGAACCGTGATGAGCTGGTCGACAAGCTCCGCTCGGCCACCGCCGAGGCCGGAGGCGACGAAGCGGTCGTACGCATGCAGGACTCGTTCGACGCGATCGCTGATGGAAAGGCCTCGTCGGCGCCGGTTTGGGCGACGTTGGCTGCGCGCCGACCGCTGGTTCTGCCGCTGGGTGGACGAGACGAGTCGGTCGCCGCAATGGTGCGCGGAGCCTTGGGGCTGGTACACGCCGACTTTGCTGCGGCATTTGCCCATTGGGATGCCCGCCGCGACGACCTGCGAGATGAGGACAGACTGGCCCCGGCATTGGAGAAACTCGTTGCCGAGTTCTCCCGGGATCTGCGCCACCATCAGGCCGCGGTTTACGCCGCGCTGGCCGTGCAGGCACCCACTGATCGCATCGCCCAGAATCAGATCGCCGCGCTGGTGGATTTCGTCGTCTCCCGGACCCGGTACTTCGCTCGTGTTCAGGCGGCGGCGTATTGGGCAGTGGACGCACTACACGAGGACGGCCGTGGCGGCGCAGCGGAGCGGATCGGCCTGATTGCGGCCACAGCCGGGGGCCTCACCCGGCAGGCGATCGCCAGCCTGGCTGCAGGATTGAAGCTCTCACTGGACCTGGCTTCTACAGACAGCTACGAGGGCATCGAAGTGGCGGAGGCCGCACGCACGCAGGCGTTCGAGATGACTTTGCCCAACGGACGCAACGTGTCGCTACATCGACTTGACGAAGTTCCCGACAGCGACTTTGTCGAAGTCAGTGCGCGCGTGGCGGGCTTGAGTGCCTCGCGGGACGGTGATGGCAAGCTGATAGGTCGCCTCGAGTTGATCGACCCGTCCAGCGGAGCACGAGCGGCGGCGGCGGCGATATTCGTCGATTGGCGCCACGTCGGCCTCACACGGGGCAGCTATTGCTCCTTTAGCGCCGAGTTTCGATCCTCGTTGGCAGCGCTGGGCGGTGTAGCGGGTCTCCTCATCGATCGGCTTCCCCAGAATCAGCTCGAGAAGCAATCCTGGCGGTTCCGTTTTCTTCGCTCCGCCAAGCGATGGTTTGAGCCATACCGCAACGGTCACAACATGATCTGGTCACTCGGCCCGCACGACACAGAGGCGGTTTCTCTGGCTGACAGCGAAGTGGCCGGCGCCTCTGAGCTGGTATTCCTCGAGTTGCTGGACAGGGGGTGAATGGCGGTGACCGACCCGTTGACGGCCTGCCAGTCTCTGCTGAACGAGAGGAACCGTCAGCAGGGATTCATGGATGAGACTGAGAGCATTCTGGAAACGCTTCGCGACCGACTTGCACAGCAGTATGAAGACATGGACGAAGAGTGCGGCGAACTCGAAGACAGCTGGGACGACTTCGGCGACCAGTTGGCCTCCATCATCGGCAACTTGTGGATCCCGGGCCTGATCGAGGATGCGATCGAGATTGCACAATGCACACACGCACTCGGGGTCTGGGAACAGACGCTGCACGAGATCGCCAACTTCGAAGAGCGGCTTGAAATCGAGCGGAACCGCCGCGATGCCGCAGAGGCGGCCTGGCTGAAGTGTCTGCATGACGCGATGACGACACACCGGTAGGCGCTGCACGGTTGAGCCCACCCCACCGCTAGAACCAGTCACAGCTTCGGGTCGAGCGCAAACGCCAACCCTTGTGCAACCGCTTGCGCAAACGGTGGCGTTGTCGTGGCGGCGTAGTCATCCACCACTCGTTCAACGTGGGAGGCCAACGCGGCGATGCCGGCGGCGCAACTGACAGCACCGAGGATCTGTTCAATGGCCCAGTGATTATGGCCGATCCGGGCGTGATCAACGGCGTCACGCCGTGGTCCCCCGGGCGGCTCAGAAAACAGCGGATAGGCCTCGTAGAGCGCCCCGCCTTCGCGCAGGTCCGCCGCCTTCGGCTCCCGATCGGGATTGGCCGCCCGCCAAGCGTGACCGATCGCGTAGTTGAAAGGAAACTTCTTGGCGAACGCGCGACAGAAGGCGCACGGGCAATCCCAGGTGCGCGTGGCATCCGATGCGAGCCATCCGGCACTGCGCCGGATCCGGATCTTCATGTAGGCAGGGGTGGTGACATAGAGGATGCCGTCCCGCAATGCGTCCTTGATTGGGCTGGTCGCGTCGAAGCTCAGTTCCGTAGCTCCGCCCGCCACCAGCGCAACCAGCGGGAGCATGATCGGTGCACCCAGGCCGAGACAGTGAAACGCAGCGGGGGCACCCCCGCTGATCGCACGGTAGCCATCCCAAAAGCCGCGTGCCACAAGGACCGTGCGGGTGTAGCGGTTCGGCAACCTGCCGGCAAAGTCGATGCGGCGCCGGCGGATGACAACGTAGTCTCGGTAGTTCGCGTCGGCCATGTATGCGCCAAAGCCCATGGAAACCCGCGCCACACCCTGCGCTGCGAAGGCAACGCCAGCGTCGTAAGCAGTGTTATAGGACTCAGCTGAGGCAACCGGGTAGTAGGAGGACCGCACGCTGGCCGGCAGATCACGTAACCGCCGGCTAGCTCGACGGGCCACTGACTCATTCATCCGCCGCCAATCGCGGCTCCGGCGGCCCATGTAAACGCGCTCAAGATCCAGAGCCAGCCAGCATGCAGCGGTGATGTCTTCGACGCCGATCAGGTGCGTGGGACCCAGAGCTACCTGTTCCCCCAGGCTGCTCTCGCCGTTTGAGGCCAACTGCCTGGCCAGCTCGCGCGCCTCTACCGACAGACCCAGAAACGACTTCTGCACATCCTCGGGAACCTCACCCGCCCGCACCGACCTGCCCAGGTCATCTTCGACCCGAACCAAGTGCTCACGCAGCACAGCAGCTCGTTCACGCAGGGCACCCCGCACCTTCCCGATGAACGCGAAATTTCCGTTGTCAGCCATCAGGGCCAGACCAGCCCCGCGCACCTGCCCCGCCAACTCCACCAACTGCGGGCTGGCGTTGTTGGGTGCCAGTAGATAGCCGAACGGACGATTGTTCGACAAATTGGCCGCCGTAAATGTATCGGGAGACAAGTTGTAGATGAAGCGACCCATATTCCTCACCAAAGCAGAATTCCCGACCCCTCGTTCAGTGTTCGGCCGCGAGTCGCGGGATTGGCCACCAGACCTCACCGCCTCCGAACCAAGCCGCGCCGTCTTTACGCCAGAACCCTCTAGGACATCGCCGTGGGTCCGTTTAGCTCGCCGAACGCTTGGCGACCTCGCGGGCAACCCCGGCGATCCACTTTCGCCGATCGTGAGAGTCCGCGTCGATTCGCCCGACCAGATCCGCTGGCCGCAACGTCCCCGAGTCATCACAATGCGTGTCTTCGCCATCGCCGGTGTCTGCAACCGTCGCGGCTTCGATTGCTGCGCACCTGGGGTGCCGGCGGACAGCTTTCTGGCCGCCAGAACATCTGGCCGGTCGGCTTCCGCCCTACACCGTGGCGCCGGGGACTCGGCCGGGGCGACGGCCACCGCCACACGGCCTGGCAGCGCCGAGAGCCGCCAGCTGAAACCGGCGGCCGTCATCCACCTTGACGGCGCTTGCTCTGCGATCACCGCTGAAGCCGACCGGTTGCAGCGGATGTTCGATGCGTTGCTTAAAAAGAAGAGGAAGACCCCGACCTCGCCTGCGTGGCCGAGGCTCCCACAGCGCGGTTAACCGCCGCCCGCTCCGGCTACTCCACGACCGCCATCAGCGGGATCTGGCAGCGGAAATCCCCTTCTGCTCGTTCTGTCCTTGGCCGCAGCCTCGCTCACTCAAACATAAAGGTCACGACCCATTATCTAGATCCTGACCTTCAGCGTTGCGGCCCGTAGAACCGCTCACGGTGGGCGAAGGGGGACTTGAACCCCCACGTCCCGAAGGACACTGGCACCTGAAGCCAGCGCGTCTGCCATTCCGCCACTCGCCCGCAATAACCGGAGGACCATACCACTGTAGTAGCCGCGTGCCCCAGCCGCTGCCGCGGGCCATGGCGGGCTCAGCCGCCGCCGGTGCGGCCGTCCGCCGCAAGGCCGGTGTTCGCCAAGGTCTCTGAACAGTCTCGATGCAATTCTCAGGATTCCCAAGGTGCCGCAGGATCACACTGTCCCGATAGCATGCTTGATTGACACGACACGCGGGCGAGTCGTTTGCCTTGCGCCGACGATGCACCAGAACAGTGAGGCGAGCGCTGACGGATGGGTAGCCAGAAAGGGCTAGTTCAGCGCTTCGAGCGCAAACTCGAGGAGACCGTCGGCGACGCGTTTGCCCGGATGTTTGGGGGATCGATCGTGCCGCCAGAGGTCGAAGCCCTGCTGCGCCGCGAGGCCGCCGACGGCGTCCAGTCGCTGCAGCGAAATCGCCTTTTGGCGCCCAACGAATACATCATTACCCTCAGTGTGCACGACTTTGAGAAGTTGGGTGCCGACCCGGAGCTGATGTCGAGCGGTTTTGCTCGGGGCTTGGCGGACTATATCCAAGAACAGGGGTGGCAAACGTATGGTGATGTGGTCGTCCGGTTCGAACGGTCGTCGAACCTGCATACTGGCCAGTTCCGTGCCCGCGGGACTGTTAACCCCGACGTCGAGCCCCGCCCGACAGTCACCGATTGCGCCGGGCCACAATCAAATTACGCGTTTGGCGCAGAACCAGGAGTAGCACCAATGACTGAGAATTCGAGCTACCGCGGCGGTCAGGGGCAGGGGCGTCCCGACGAGTATTACGACGACCGCTACGCGCGTCCGCAGGAGGATCCGCGTGGTGGCCCGGACCCGCAAGGCGGACCTGACCCCCGTGGTGGGTATCCGCCGGAGGCGGGCGGCTATCCGCCCCAGCCCGGTTACCCGCCGCCCCGCCACCCGGACCAGGGCGGCTACCCAGAACAAGGCGGCTACCCAGAACAAGCCGGGTATCAGGACCAGGGCGGGTATCAGGACCAGGGCGGCTACCCCGACCAGCGCGGGTACCCCGACCAGGGCGGTTACCCCGACCAGCGCGGGTACCCCGACCAGGGACGGGGCTACCCCGACCAGGGCGGCTACCCCGACCAGGGCGGCTACCCCGACCAGGGGCAGGGGGGCTACCCGTCGCCCTACGAGCAACGACCTCCTGCTCCTCCCGGTCCTCCCGCCGGGTATGGCCCCGCAGGCTACGACCAGAGCTACCGCCAAAGCGGCGGCTACGGCCCGCCGCCCGGTGGCGGTCAGCCCGGCTACGGCGGGTACGGGGAGTACGGGCGTGGACCGGCTCGCCAGGATGAGGGTGGCTACGCCCCCTCGGCCCCAGCCGGCCCGCCCGAACAACGACCGGCTTACCCCGACCAAGGCGGCTACGACCAGGGCTACCAGCAGGGCGCCGCGGCCTACGGCCGCCAGGATTACGGCGGGGGCGCCGACTACACCCGCTACGCCGAATCGCCTCCGGTCCCGGGATACCCCCCTCAGGGCGGCGGGTACGGCGAGCCCGTCGGCCGCGACTACGAGTACGGCCAGTCGGGCGCTCCCGACTACGGTCAGCCGGCGGGCGGCGGCTACGGACAGGGCGGCTATGGGTCCGCCGGAACGTCGGTCACTTTGCAGCTCGACGACGGCAGCGGACGCACCTACCAGCTCCGGGAGGGCTCCAACGTCATCGGTCGCGGGCAGGACGCCCAGTTCCGCTTGCCCGATACGGGCGTGTCACGCCGTCACTTGGAGATCCGGTGGGATGGGCAGGTCGCATTGCTCGCGGACCTGAACTCCACCAACGGCACCACTGTTAACAACGCACCGGTACAGGAGTGGCAATTGGCCGACGGCGATGTGATCCGCCTGGGCCACTCCGAGATCATCGTCCGCATTCACTGACCCCACTGGGCCCGAAGCTGCCGAGGTTGACCCCGCGCGATCACCGTCAAAGTATCGTGACTTCGCTGAGGTACTCGGCAGCACGGGCCGGGGGCGGGACATGCAGGACGGAAAGGACGCCAGATGCAGGGGTTGGTACTGCAACTGACGCGTGCCGGATTCTTGATGTTGTTATGGGTGTTTATCTGGTCCGTGCTGCGGATCTTGAAGACCGACATCTATGCGCCGACCGGCGCGGTCATGGTGCGCCGCGGCCTGGCGCTGCGAGGGACGATCTTGCCGTCGCGCCAGCGCAGGTACGCTGCGCGCTACTTGGTGGTGACCGAAGGCGCATTGAAGGGGGCACGTATCACGCTGAGCGGGCAGCCGGTGCTGATCGGGCGCGCTGACGATTCGACCCTGGTGCTGACCGACGACTACGCCTCGACGCGGCATGCCCGGCTGTCCAAGCGCGGATCCGAATGGTATGTCGAAGATCTAGGATCGACCAACGGCACATACCTTGACAGGGCGAAGGTGACGACTGCGGTACGAGTTCCTATCGGAACGCCGGTTCGGATCGGCAAGACTGCAATCGAGTTGCGCCCGTGACCCGCACCGACGACGATGCTGCCGCGCAGCGGGTGAGGAGGTGCGGCGCCGCAACCGCAGCCGACGACGATGATGCCGGCTCGGTAGGTTTTCGAGCCGGGATCGTGGGGGTACCGCCCGCTTGCGGGGGAGAGTGGCGCTCGTGACTCTGGTCCTGCGATACGCGGCCCGCAGTGACCGCGGCCTGGTGCGCGCCAACAATGAAGATTCGGTCTACGCCGGTGCACGCCTCCTGGCCTTGGCTGACGGCATGGGCGGCCACGCGGCCGGCGAGGTGGCGTCCCAGTTGGTGATCGCCGCATTGGCCCATCTGGACGACGACGAGCCCGGCGGCGATCTGCTGGCCAAACTCGAAGCCGCGGTGCGGGCCGGTAACTCGGCCATCGCGGCCCAAGTCGAGATGGAACCCGATCTCGAGGGCATGGGCACCACGCTCACCGCAATCCTGTTCGCGGGCAACCGGCTCGGGTTGGTGCATATCGGAGACTCACGCGGCTACCTGCTGCGCGACGGCGAGCTCACTCAGATCACCAAAGACGACACCTTCGTCCAAACGCTGGTCGATGAAGGCCGGATCACCGCGGAGGAGGCGCACAGTCACCCGCAGCGCTCGTTAATCATGCGGGCGTTGACCGGTCATGAGGTCGAACCGACACTGACCATGCGGGAAGCCCGAGCCGGTGATCGCTACCTGCTGTGCTCGGACGGGTTGTCCGATCCGGTTAGCGACGAAACCATCCTCGAGGCGCTGCAGATCCCCGACGTTGCCGAGAGCGCCCACCGCCTCATCGAACTGGCGCTGCGCGGCGGCGGCCCCGACAACGTGACTGTCGTTGTGGCCGACGTCGTTGACTACGACTACGGCCAGACCCAACCGATTCTGGCCGGGGCGGTATCCGGTGACGACGACCAACTGACCCTGCCCAACACCGCTGCCGGCCGTGCCTCTGCCATCAGCCAGCGCAAAGAGGTCGTCAAACGCGTTCCGCCACAAGCCGATACACTCAGTCGACCACGTTGGTCGCGCCGACGGCTTGCGTTCGTCATCGCACTGGTGACCGTGCTGGTGATCGCGGGCCTGCTCATCGGCCGTGCGATCATTCGCGACAACTACTATGTCGCCGAGTACGACGGCACCGTGTCCATCATGCGGGGGATTCAGGGGTCGCTGCTGGGGATGTCCCTGCACCAGCCCTATTTGATGGGCTGCCTCAGCGCGCGCAATGAACTATCGCAGATCAGCTACAGCCAATCCGGAGGGCAGCTCGACTGTCACCTGATGAAGCTGGAGGATCTGCGCCCCCCGGAGCGCGCGCAGGTTCAGGCCGGCCTCCCGGCCGGCACCCTCGATGACGCGATCGGGCAGCTGCGCGAACTGGCCGCCAACTCGCTGTTGCCGCCCTGCCCGGCGCCTCGGGCCACGTCTCCGCCCGGTCCCTCGGCCCCGCCCACCACCAGCGAGACAACCAAACCAAACGTCACGTCCTCCCCAGCCACCACCGCCCCACCTGCCACCACATCACCCACCACCTCCCCGTCGGCCCCCACCCCTGCCACCGGCACTACGCCGACCACCCCCGCCGATACCTCTCCGACAGCGCCCGCGTCGCCACCGCCGACCCCGCCCACCACCAGTTCGCCGACGGTGACCGCACTGCCGCCACCCCCACCCCAGCCGGGCATCGACTGCCGGGCGGCGGCATGACGACACAGCTGCAGGCACCGGTGGCAGTGACACCCCCGTTGCCGACCCGGCGCAACGCTGAACTGCTGCTGTTGTGCTTCGCCGCGGTAATCACGATCGCTGCGCTGCTGATCGTGGAGGCCAACCAAGAGCGTGGCTTGAACTGGGACCTGACCAGCTACGGCCTGGCCTTCCTAACCCTGTTCGGCTCCGCGCACCTGGCCCTCAGGCGCTTCGCCCCCTACACCGACCCGCTACTGCTGCCGGTGGTGGCGCTGCTCAACGGACTTGGCCTGGTGATGATCCACCGTCTCGACCTGGTCGACAGCGAGATCGGCCAGCATCGGCACCCCAGCGCGAACCAGCAGATGCTGTGGACGTTGGTCGGCGTGGCCGCCTTCGCGCTCGTGGTGACCTTGCTCAAGGACCACCGACAGCTCGCGCGCTATGGCTACGTATGTGGACTCACCGGTCTGGTGTTCTTGGCTGTTCCCGCCCTGCTACCGGCAGCGCTGTCCGAGCAGAACGGCGCCAAGATTTGGATCCGCTTGCCCGGCTTCTCGATTCAGCCGGCCGAGTTCTCCAAGATTCTGCTGCTGATCTTCTTCTCGGCGGTACTGGTCGCCAAACGCGGCCTGTTCACCAGTGTGGGTAAACATCTGATGGGCATGACCCTGCCCCGCCCGCGAGACCTCGCGCCACTGTTGGCGGCCTGGGTGATCTCGGTGGGTGTGATGGTCTTCGAGAAAGACCTCGGCACTTCGCTGCTGCTCTATTCGTCGTTTCTGGTGGTGGTCTACCTCGCCACCCAGCGGTTCAGTTGGGTCGTCATCGGCCTGATTCTGTTCGCGGCGGGAAGCGTTGTGGCGTACTTCATTTTCGATCACGTCCGGGTCCGGGTGCAGACTTGGCTGGACCCGTTCGCCGATCCCGACGGCAGCGGATATCAGATCGTGCAGTCACTTTTCAGTTTTGCTACCGGCGGCATCTTCGGCACCGGGCTCGGTAACGGCCAACCCGATACCGTGCCCGCGGCGTCGACCGATTTCATCATCGCCGCGTTCGGCGAAGAGCTCGGGCTGGTGGGACTGGCCAGCATATTGATGCTCTACACCATCGTCATCGTCCGCGGATTGCGCACCGCGATCGCCATCCGCGACAGCTTCGGCAAGCTGCTGGCCGCTGGGCTGGCGTCGACGCTGGCCCTTCAACTGTTCATTGTCGTCGGCGGCGTGACCCGCCTCATTCCGCTGACCGGGTTGACCACACCATGGATGTCCTACGGCGGGTCGTCGCTGCTGGCCAACTACATGCTGCTGGCCATCCTGGCCCGCATCTCGCATGGCGCGCGACGGCCACTGCGCACCCGCCCACGAAGGAAGTCGCCGATCGCGGCGGCTGGCACCGAGGTAATCGAGCGCGTATGAACGCCTCCCTACGCCGAATCTCGGTGACCGTGATGGCGTTGATCGTGTTGCTGTTGCTCAACGCGACAATGACACAGGTGTTCACCGCCGACGGGCTGCGTGCCGATCCCCGCAACCAGCGCGTGTTGCTCGACGAGTATTCGCGGCAACGCGGCCAGATCACCGCTGGTGGGCAACTGCTGGCCTACTCCGTGGCCACCGACAGCCGATTCCGTTTCCTGCGGGTCTATCCCAACCCCGACGTGTATGCCCCGGTGACCGGCTTCTACTCGCTGCGCTATTCCAGTACCGGCCTGGAGCGGGCCGAGGATCCGCTATTGAACGGGTCCGACCAGCGCCTGTTCGGCCGCCGGCTGGCCGACTTTTTCACCGGTCGTGATCCGCGCGGCGGCAATGTCGATACGACGATCAGCCCGCGCGTTCAGCAAGCCGGCTGGGACGCGATGCAGCAAGGCTGCGACGGGCCCTGTAGGGGAGCGGTGGTCGCCCTCGAACCGTCAACGGGCAGGATTCTGGCGCTGGTGTCCTCGCCGTCCTACGACCCCAACCTGCTGGCGTCGCACCACCCCGAGGCGCAGGCAAAGGCCTGGCAACAACTTCGTGACGACCCCGACTCCCCGCTGACAAACCGTGCCATCTCGGAGACGTATCCACCGGGTTCTACATTCAAAGTGATCACCACCGCGGCCGCGCTGGCGGCTGGAGCCACCGAGACCGAACAGCTCACCGCGGCGCCCACAATTCCGTTGCCCGGCAGCACGGCCACGCTGGAGAACTACGGCGGCGCGCCATGCGGCGGCGAACCAACCGTGTCGCTGGGTGAGGCCTTCGCCAAGTCCTGTAACACCGCCTTCGTACAGCTGGGCATCCTCACCGGCGCCGACGCCCTGCGCCGCATGGCGCAGTCGTTCGGTATCGACAGCGCGCCGAGCCCAATTCCGCTGCAGGTAGCCGAATCAACCATCGGGCCCATCGCGGACAGCGCCGCACTGGGGATGTCCAGCATCGGGCAGAAGGACGTTGCGCTCACCCCGCTGGAGAACGCCGAGATAGCTGCGACCATTGCAAACGGTGGCATCACGATGCGGCCCTACCTGGTCGAGAGCCTCAAGGGGCCCGACTTAGCCAACATCCGGACCACCGCCCCATATCAGCAGCGCCGCGCGGTGTCGCCGCAGGTCGCCGCTAAGCTAACAGAGCTGATGGTCGGCGCCGAGAAGGTCGCACAGCAGAAAGGGGCCATTCCCGGCGTGCAGATCGCATCCAAGACGGGTACCGCTGAGCACGGCACCGATCCTCGTCGCACTCCACCGCACGCGTGGTACATCGCCTTCGCTCCCGCACAGGCTCCCAAGGTTGCTGTCGCGGTGCTGGTGGAGAACGGGGCCGATCGTCTGTCCGCGACCGGCGGTGCGCTCGCTGCGCCGATCGGGCGGGCGGTGATCGAAGCCGCACTGCAGGGGGGACCATGAGTCCCCGCGTTGGTGTCACGCTGTCGGGTAGATACCGCCTGCAGCGCCTCATCGCCACCGGTGGCATGGGCCAAGTCTGGGAGGCCGTCGATAACCGGTTGGGCCGTCGCGTCGCGGTCAAGGTGCTCAAGAGCGAGTTCTCCTCCGACCCGGAGTTCATCGAACGGTTTCGGGCTGAGGCGCGCACCACCGCGATGCTGAACCATCCGGGCATTGCCAGCGTGCACGACTATGGCGAAAGCCAGATGAACGGGGAGGGCCGAACGGCCTACCTAGTCATGGAGCTGGTCAATGGCGAGCCGCTGAACTCGGTGCTCAAGCGCACCGGCCGGCTGTCGTTACGGCACGCACTAGACATGCTCGAACAGACCGGCCGCGCACTGCAGATCGCGCACGCCGCCGGCCTGGTGCACCGCGACGTGAAACCGGGCAACATTTTGATCACCCCAACCGGGCAGGTAAAGATCACCGACTTCGGTATCGCCAAGGCCGTCGATGCCGCGCCGGTGACCCAGACCGGCATGGTGATGGGTACCGCTCAATACATTGCGCCCGAACAGGCCCTGGGTCACGACGCCAGCCCGGCCAGCGATGTCTATGCGTTGGGAGTTGTTGGGTATGAAGCCGTTTCGGGGAAACGGCCGTTTACCGGCGACGGTGCCCTGACGGTGGCGATGAAACATATCAAGGAGCCACCGCCGCCGTTGCCCCCCGACCTGCCGCCCAACGTGCGAGAACTGATCGAGATAACCCTGGTGAAGAACCCGGCTATGCGCTATCGCAGTGGCGGACCGTTCGCCGACGCGGTGGCCGCGGTACGCGCCGGCCGCCGGCCCCCGCGGCCCAGCCAGACACCGCCTCCCGGCCGGGCCGCTCCGGCGGCGATACCGTCGGGAACACCGACCAGAGTGGCGGCCAACCCCTCCGGCCGGACCACGCCGTCCCGTCGATCTCGCCCCGCTACCGGTGATCACCGACCGACGCCCGCCCGGCGTACGTTTTCGTCTGGGCAGCGCGCATTGCTCTGGGCCGCCGGTGTGCTCGGGGCACTGGCGATCATCATCGCCGTGTTGATCGTCATCAACTCTCGTGCGGACAACGGCCCACAGCAGGCGCCTACGTCGACCGTGACCAACACCCGGACCTCGCCGGCCGGCCAGACCCCCAGCGGGAGTGGTCCGGGCCCGCGACTCGATTGGACGCAACACGGGCAAGCGGGTCATTCTGGACTACAGCGCAACCAACCCGGACTCCACCCGGTCGACGATGCGGGCCGCAACGGCCCGAGGAGGAGCAGGGCGATCGAAGCCAGTTGGGTTTTCCCGCTGGCACCGCTGCCACCGCATTCGCGCGCGGCGCTGGCCCGATACGAGATACGGTAATGACCACCCCTCAGCATCTGTCCGATCGCTACGAACTTGGCGACATCCTCGGATTCGGAGGCATGTCCGAAGTTCACCTGGCCCGCGACCTTCGGTTGCACCGCGACGTTGCGGTGAAGGTGCTGCGTGCTGATCTGGCCCGCGATCCCAGCTTCTATCTACGCTTCCGGCGTGAGGCGCAAAACGCCGCGGCGCTGAATCATCCCGCGATCGTCGCGGTGTACGACACCGGCGAAGCCGAAACGCCCGCCGGGCCGTTGCCCTACATCGTCATGGAATACGTCGACGGCGTTACCCTGCGCGACATCGTCCACACCGAAGGTCCGATGCCGCCCAAACGCGCTATCGAGGTCATTGCCGACGCCTGCCAGGCGCTGAACTTCAGTCATCAGAACGGAATCATCCACCGCGACGTCAAGCCGGCGAACATCATGATCAGCACGACCAACGCGGTGAAGGTGATGGATTTCGGCATTGCCCGCGCCATTGCCGACAGCGGCAACAGCGTGACCCAAACCGCGGCGGTGATCGGCACGGCGCAGTATCTGTCGCCCGAACAGGCCCGGGGTGATTCCGTCGACGCCCGATCCGATGTCTATTCCTTGGGCTGTGTTCTCTACGAAGTCCTCACCGGGGAGCCCCCTTTCACCGGCGACTCGCCCGTCTCGGTTGCCTATCAGCATGTCCGCGAGGACCCGATCCCGCCTTCGGCGCGCCACGAAGGCATCTCCGCCGACCTCGACGCCGTCGTCCTCAAGGCACTGGCCAAGAACCCGGAAAACCGCTATCAGACGGCGGCCGAGATGCGCGCCGACCTGGTCCGGGTGCACAACGGTGAACCGCCCGAGGCGCCCAAGGTGCTCACCGACGCCGACCGGACGTCGCTGCTGTCGTCCGCAACCGGGAACCTTGGCGGTCCACGCACCGATCCGCTACCGCGCCAGGACCTAGACGACACCGACCGTGACCGCGGCACCGGTTCGGTGGGCCGTTGGGTCGCGGTGGTCGCCGTGTTGGCGGTGCTGACCGTCGTCGTCACCATCGTCATCAACACATTCGGTGGCATCACCCGCGACGTCCAAGTCCCCGATGTCCGGGGTCAAGCGTCCGCCGACGCCATTGCCACACTGCAGAACCGCGGCTTCAAAACTCGTACGCTGCAGAAGCCCGACTCGACGATCCCGCCCGACCACGTCATCGGTACCGACCCGGCCGCCAACACGTCGGTGAGTGCGGGCGACGAGATCACGATCAATGTGTCCACCGGACCCGAACAGCGCGAGGTGCCCGACGTCTCCTCGCTGACCTACGCCGAAGCGGTCAAGAAGCTCACTGCCGCCGGATTCGGCCGCTTCAAGCAGGCGAACTCGCCGTCCACTCCGGAACTGGTGGGCAAGGTCATCGGGACCAACCCGCCGGCGAACCAAACGTCGGCCATCACCAACGTGATCACCATCATCGTCGGCTCCGGTCCGGCGACCAAGGAGATTCCCGATGTCGCGGGCCAGACCGTAGACATGGCGCAAAAAAACCTCAACGTCTACGGCTTTGCCAAGTTCAGCCAGGCCTCGGTGGACAGCCCCCGTCCGGCCGGTGAGGTGATCGGCACCAATCCACCCGCCGGCACCACAGTTTCAGTCGATTCGGTCATCGAGCTGCAGGTGTCCAAGGGCAACCAGTTCGTCATGCCCGACCTATCCGGCATGTTCTGGAGCGACGCCGAACCGCGATTACGCGCGCTGGGCTGGACCGGGATGCTCGATAAAGGGGCCGACGTCGATGCCGGTGGCTCCCAACACAACCGGGTCGTCTATCAGAACCCGCCGGCCGGGACCGGGGTCAACCGGGACGGCATCATCACGCTGAGGTTCGGTCAGTAGTTCCGGCCCTGCTGGCGGTTGAAGTTGGGAGGTGCGGCTGGACCGCGGTGAGCACCTCGTTTTCCAGTCGGCGTACCACGGTGTCATCGCGCACCCATCCGCAGTAGGTGAGCCAGTTGGCCAGCATCCGGTGCCCACCTTCGGTGAGGATCGACTCCGGATGGAATTGGACACCGTGGATCGGCAGCTCGGTGTGCTGCACGGCCATGATCACACCGCTGCGGGTGCGGGCCGTGACCTCCAGCACCGCCGGCAGCGACGCCGGCAGAATTGTCAGCGAATGATACCGGGTAGCCGTGAATGGATCCGGAAGGCCTTGCAGCACACCGATATTCGCGTGGAATACGCTGCTGGTCTTGCCGTGCAGCAACTCGGGCGCGCGGTCGACCTTGGCGCCGAACGCAACGCCGATGGCTTGGTGCCCCAGACAGACGCCCAGCAGCGGGGTGCGGGCCGCGGCGCACGCGCGGACCAGATTGACTGACGCGCCGGCACGTTCCGGGGTGCCCGGACCCGGACTGAGCAGCACACCGTCGAACTGGGCGGCGATGGCGGCCCCTTCGGATAGCCGGGTGTCGTCGTTGCGCCACACGTCGGCCTCGACGCCCAGCTGGCCAAGGTACTGCACCAGGTTGAACACGAAGCTGTCGTAGTTGTCGACAACCAGGATCCGCATCGTGACAGGCTACCGCCCAATCCAGTCCGCCAGCCGCTCAGCCGCTGCGATAGGCATCAGTAGCCGAGGGGGCCGGCAGGCTGCGCGAAATGCATCCGGACGGGATCGGAATAGCCGACGATCTGTACATCCGGCTTGACCTCTTCGCGATAACCGAGGCCGAATCGGATCACATACTGTTTGTATAGGGTCACCAGGGGAGCGGCCGCCAGGGCCGCCTGCATGGCGGTCGCATCTCCGATCGCGGTGATCGTGTAGGGCGGGCTATAGGTACGCCCGTTGAGCAGCAACGTGTTCCCGACGCACCGCGCTGTCGACGTTGCGATGATGCGCTGGTCCTGCATCTGGATCGCCTCCGCACCTGCACTCCACAGCGCGTTGAGGACGGCCTCGATGTCTTGCTGATGCACAACCAGATCGTCCGGGGACGCGTCGCGCGGGAAGCGGCCGTTGGCGTCGCGTTGCGCATCTTGAAGGGTTACCACCAGGCCCGGCCCATGGACCGGGTTCATCTCCGCCTCATCGGCCAGCTCGGCGGACCGCCGCTGCATGGCCGCCAACGCGGTATCCGGAGATCGGCCGTGCGTTGAGTCGATTCTGTTGGTCAGCACTTCGCGTTGCGCGTTGAGACGGTTCACCGATGCCTGGGCCTGACGAACGAGGTCGACCAGCCGCGGCGCATCACTGCGGCGGATCTCGGCACCGCCGGACACCCCGTGTGTGGCGGCCAGCAGCAGCCCCGCCAGCAAGCACACCAGCGGGACACCGAAACGCCACGGTGAGCGGCGTGGATCGATCATCGTGTCTCCGTTTCCCGGGCGGGGTGGTAGGTGGGTTAGTCTCGTAGCCAAGCCCCCAAACAAGGTATGCCTGCAGCTGCAACCGCTATCGTTGCACCCCATGCCGCTCACCGTCTTGTCGAGCTAGTCCCGAGATATCCCGAGGTAACAATGCCCAAGTCCAAGGTCCGTAAGAAGAACGACTTCACCGTTACCGCGGTGAGCCGCACTCCGATGAAGGTGAAGGTCGGACCTTCGAGTGTGTGGTTCGTCTCGTTGTTCATCGGTCTGATGCTGATCGGCCTTGTCTGGTTGATGGTGTTTCAGTTGGCCGCGGTCGGCAGCCAGGCCCCCGTGGCGCTCAACTGGATGGCGCAACTCGGTCCGTGGAACTACGCGATCGCGTTCGCTTTCATGATCACCGGTTTGTTGCTCACGATGCGCTGGCACTGATATCGGTCGGCGGAAATATGAATTCATATTCTGGTCGGGTCGTTACTGCCCCAGCAACTTTTTGGTGACTCAATCACATGCGTGTGATTCATCCCCACTGTTGATAGCGTCTGTGGATAACAGTGTCTGCAGTGGTCGGAGGGTCTAGGGGGAGCATGCAGCAAACAGAGTGGGCACCTCACCCGGCCGGAATCGCAGGTTGCGCAGCCGCCGGGGTGGTGATGGCTATCGCGTCTGTGACCTTGGTCACAGACGCGCCTGGGCGGGTCCTGACCGGGATTGCCGCAGTGGGTCTGATCTTGTTTGCGGGCGCCACATGGCGCGCGCGTCCAAAGCTGGCAATTGCCCCCGACGGCCTGGCCGTCCGGGGTTGGTTCCGGACGCAGCTATTGCGGCGCCCCGAGATCAAGATCATTCGGATTGCCGAGTTTCGCCGCTACGGCCGCCGGGTCCGGCTGCTCGAGATCGAAACGGTCAACGGGGGGCTCGTGATCCTGTCCCGTTGGGATCTCGGCACCGATCCGCTGGACGTGCTCGACGCGTTGACCGCCGCCGGCTACGCCGGTCGCCACCAAAGGTGAAACAAACGAGGAGTCGTGGCGCCCGCTTTAGGAGATGGTGATCGACTCGATGACGACCGGGTCGGTCGGCCGGTCGTTACCGTCGGTGGTCGTCGTGGAGATCGTGTCGACGACTCCTTGTGAATCGGGGTCGATCACTTCACCGAAAATCGTGTGGCGCCGGTTCAGGTGCGGAGTCTTGCCAACGGTGATGAAGAACTGCGAGCCATTGGTGCCCGGACCGGCGTTGGCCATCGCGAGCAGGTAGGGCTTGTCGAACTGCAGCTCGGGGTGGAACTCGTCGGCGAACTTGTAGCCGGGTCCACCGCGACCGGTCCCGGTCGGATCGCCACCCTGGATCATGAAGCCCTGGATTACCCGGTGAAAGACCGCTCCGTCGTAGAACGGGCCGGAGGGACCGCCTGATGCGTTCTGGGTCGAATAGTCTTTGGTGCCCTGAGCAAGGCCAACGAAGTTGGCGACGGTCTTCGGCGCGTGGTTTCCGAACAGGGCGATCTTGATGTCTCCGCGGTTGGTGTGCAGCGTGGCGGTAGCGGTCGCAATGGGGCTGTTGGTCACGGAGTCACAGTCTGCCATTGCGTCCGGGCCTGCCCGCACCGGGTGCCTGGATTGGACGGCCGGGCACGCCGTACCCGCGATGGTCCCGCTAGCGGGCTAATGATGGCAGTCTGTGGAGGTACGTGAGTGGCCCTGAGCTCGACCTTGGCCCGGACACAGGAAGGCGGCAGATGAGCGAGAAGGCGGAAACCCGGTTGACTCCACGGGAGCGACTAACCCGCGGCCTGACCTACTCTGCGGTGGGGCCCGCGGACGTGACCCGAGGCCTGGTCGGACTCGGGGTCCACTCCGGGCAGTCGACCGCGGCGGAGCTTCGTCGCCGCTACCGGGAGGGCCGGTTGGCCCGTGAAGTCGCTGCCGCCCAAGAAACGCTCGCTCAGGAGTTAGCCGCGGCGCAGCAGGTGGTCAGCAACCTGCCTCAGGCACTGCAGGACGCGCGCCGGACCCAACGTCGCGGCAAGCACCGCCCGTGGATCATCGCCGCAGTCGCCGTCGCGGTCGCGGTCCTGGCCGGCGGCGCCGTCGCATTCAGCCTGGTGCGGCGCTCGACGCGCCCGGACCCGTCGCCGCGCCCACCGAGCGTCGACGTGCAACCACGTCCCTAGGCGCGGGCCCGTCGGCCACCACCGCTAGACATTCATCGGTTGCCGCTTCAAACGCCACACCGGCGTCACGCTCGGACCCGAACGTCGCGCTGGCGGGGCGTTCGGCGCAACAGAAGTGGAGCCTAGGGGACTCGAACCCCTGACCCCCGCCTTGCAAAGGCGGTGCTCTACCAACTGAGCTAAGGCCCCTCTTCACAGCTCGCCATGTGACCAGGGGTCGGATCGGCCGCCACGTGCCAGACTTCGACACCGCGTCGCGACCGCGCTACGGCCGCCACCACCGCGATCACGGCCAGCGGCAACACGATTCTCACCCAACGTCTGGACGGGCACATGGTCGTGGGCCTAGGAGGACTCGAACCTCCGACCTCTTCGTTATCAGCGAAGCGCTCTAACCGCCTGAGCTATAGGCCCGTACTCGCGTACGGCCGAGCGACGAGATTACCGCAATCGCCGCCCGACTCTCAAAACACTAGTCCCGGTCGGCCAGGGTCACTTCGATGCCGCCGATCAGATCGGTGGTCAGGTTGTAGACGAACGCACCGATGGTGGCCAGTGCGGTCATCAGGACGATGTTGACCAAACCGATCAGGATCGCGCCGCCGAAGATGGTGCCGCTGGAGACGAGTTCGGCGCTGCTGCCGCTGGCGTTGTTCAACAGGTCACCGACGTTGCTGTTGAGTTTGGCCCACACGCCCATGCCGCCGAGCACCAGATACAGGAACGCGACCGTGATCATCCAGACGAAGAACAGCGCCACCGACAGCAACAGCGACACCTTCAACGTGCTCCACGGGTCGATTCGCCGGATCTGCATGCTGGCCCGGACTGGACCACGGGTGCGCCGCGACGACACCTGAACACGGGCATCCCGGGATTCGGAGGTGGTTGACCGGCCCGTGCCCGAACCGGCTCTCGATCCAGCATCCGCGGGACGGTCGGGCGCGGGCGGGCGCTGCGCGGCCCGCGGAATTGCGCCGGACAGATCGGGCAGCTCGCTGGCGTAGGCCTCGGCGGTGGGACCGTTGCCGCGCACCGGCGGGTCGGGCTCGGGCGGCGGGGTCCGGACGGAGCTGGCTGGGCCGGCCGCCGGTGCCGACGTGCCGGAGATGAAGCGGTTCAGCCGGGCGTCGGCGGCGGCGGGTGGGCTGGCTGGGCGCCCCTCCGGGTGCGCTTCTGGCGACTGACGATGTGGTGCTTGGGCGGGCCGGGCCCCAGCACGCTGCCACGGCGGCGAATCCCCGACATCCGGTAGCCGGCCCGGTCCGGTCGCTGCCCGGTGTGCACCGGCACGGTCGACCAAACTATCCCCATTCGGGCCGTCGCCCTTGTTGAGGGCGCCCGGCTCGTTCGGTGAAGTCAACCCCGACTCCTAACTTGTGTACCCGGCCGCTGGGTCTGTTTGCCCGATTCCTCCTCGGATCGCGATGCGACCCGCATCGTCATCGGGCTTGGGTCTGTTTGCCCGATTCCTCCTCGGATCGCGATGCGACCCGCATCGTCATCGGGCTGAGTCTAATTGTCCGGTTCCTCCGCGCCGTTGCCGTCCCCGGCATTGTCGTCGGCGCTTTCTTCGGCATTACGCGCGATGGCTAACAGTGTGTCGCCCTCGCCCAGGTTCATCAACCGAACACCCTTGGTTTGCCGCCCTGCCTTGCGGACCTGGCGCGCCGCGGTACGGATAACGCCACCCCCGGAGGTAATCGCGTACAGCTCGCTGTTGTCGTCGACAATCAACGCCCCGACCAACCGGCCGCGCCGGCGGTCGTACATGACGGTCAGTACGCCCTTGCCACCCCGGCCCTGCACGGGGTACTCCTCGATCCCGGTGCGTTTGGCATAGCCGCCGGACGTGCCGACCAGCAGGTAGGTGCCTTCCCGCACCACGTTCAGGGACAGCAGCCGGTCGTCGGTGTTGAATCGCATGCCCTGCACACCCGAGGTGGCCCGCCCCATCGGCCGCAGCGCCTCGTCGGTCGCCGAGAACCTGATCGACTGACCGTTGGCCGACACCAGCAGCAGGTCGTCGTCGGCCGAACACAGCACGGCGCCGACCAGCTCGTCGTTGTCGCGCAGGTTGATCGCCACGATCCCGCCCGAGCGGTTGGAGTCGAAGTCGGTCAGCCTAGACTTCTTCACCAGCCCGTTTTGGGTGGCCAGCACCAGGTACGGGGCATCCTCGTAGCCGCGGATCTGGATGACCTGGGCGATGCGTTCCTCGGGCTGGAAGGCCAACAGGTTGGCCACATGCTGCCCACGCGCTGTGCGAGACGCCTCGGGCAAGTCATAGGCCTTGGCCCGATACACCCGGCCCTGGGTGGTGAAGAACAGGATCCAATCGTGGGTCGAGCACACGAAAAAGTGCCGGACGATGTCGTCCTGCTTCAGACCTGCCCCCTGCACGCCCTTCCCCCCGCGTTTCTGGCTGCGGTACAGATCGGTCTTGGTGCGCTTGGCGTATCCGGTTTCGGTGATGGTCACCACGACGTCCTCGCGGGCGATTAGATCCTCGTCGCTGACGTCCCCGTCGGCCGCAATGATCCGGGTACGGCGGTCGTCGCCGTGCTTGTCCACGATCTCGGCGAGTTCGTCGCGCACGATCGAACGCTGCCGCTCGGGTTTGGCCAGGATGTCTTCCAGGTCGGCGATCTCGGCTTCGATCTTGGCCAGGTCGTCGACGATGCGTTGGCGCTCCAGGGCGGCCAGTCGCCGCAACTGCATATCCAGGATCGCCTGGGCCTGGATCTCGTCGATGTCGAGTAGCTCGATCAGCCCGGCCCGGGCGATGTCGACCGTTTGTGAGGCCCGGATCAGCGCGATGACCTCGTCCAGCGCGTCGAGCGCTTTGACCAGCCCGCGCAGAATGTGGGCCCGCTCGTTGGCCTTGCGCAGCCGGTAGGTGGTGCGCCGGACGATGACGTCGAGTTGGTGGTCGACGTAGTGGCGGATCAGCTGGTCCAGCCGCAGCGTGCGCGGCACCCCGTCGACGATTGACAGCATGTTGGCGCCGAAGCTGGTCTGCAGCTGGGTGTGCTTGTAGAGGTTGTTGAGCACGACCTTGGCCACCGCGTCGCGCTTGACCTCGACGACGATTCGCAGACCGACGCGGTCGCTGGACTGGTCTTCGATGTTGGAGATGCCGGCCAGCTTGCCGTCGCGAACCTGTTCGGCGATCGACGTGATGAAGTTGTCGTGGTTGACCTGATACGGCAACTCGGTGATGACCAGCGATGTCCGGCCGCGCGAATCTTCTTCCACCTCAACAACTCCGCGCATCCGGATGGAACCGCGACCCGTCTTGTAGGCATCAGCGATGCCTTGGGACCCGACGATCAGCCCGGCGGTGGGGAAGTCGGGGCCTTTGACCCGCTTCATGACGGCGGCCAGCGTCGCCTCTTCGTCGGCGTCGTGATTGTCCAGGGCCCAGAACACCGCCTCGGCAAGCTCGCGCAGGTTGTGCGGCGGGATGTTAGTGGCCATCCCGACCGCGATCCCGCCCGAACCGTTGGCCAGCAGGTTGGGGAACCGGCTGGGCAGTACCGTCGGCTCCTGCACCCGGCCGTCGTAGTTCGGTATGAAATCGACCGTCTCCTCATCGATTTCACGCAACATCTCCATCGCCAGCGGGGTGAGCCTGGCCTCGGTGTACCTCATCGCCGCCGGTGGATCGTTGCCCGGCGAGCCGAAGTTTCCTTGACCGTCGACCAGCGGGTAGCGCAGCGACCACGGCTGCGCCATGCGCACCAGGGTGTCGTAGATCGACGCGTCACCGTGCGGGTGGTAGTTGCCCATGGTCTCGGCCACCGATCGGGCCGACTTGGCATGGCTGCGATCCGGGCGGAACCCGGAGTCATACATCGCATACAGCACCCGGCGGTGCACCGGTTTGAGACCGTCCCGCACTTCCGGTAGCGCGCGGCCGACGATCACGCTCATCGCGTAGTCGATGTAGCTGCGCTGCATCTCCTGCTGAATGTCGACCGGCTCGATCCGATCGACCGAGTCGTCAGGCGGCAGCGTCGTGTCTGTCATCTATTCCTCGTTCGCAATCGCAACGCAAGACGCGTTAGACATCCAGGAACCGAACATCCTTGGCATTACGGGTGATAAAGCTTCGCCGCGCATCGACGTCTTCGCCCATCAGGATGGAGAACAGCTCGTCGGCGGACGCGGCGTCGTCGAGGGTGACTTGACGCAGCACCCGCACCGACGGATCCATGGTGGTTTCCCACAACTCCTTGGCGTCCATCTCGCCCAACCCCTTGTAACGCTGGATACCGTCTTCCTTGTTGATCTTCTTGCCGGCCTTCAGCCCCGCCTCGAGCAGACCGTCGCGTTCGCGGTCTGAGTAGGCAAATTCCGGATCACTGCGCTGCCACTTGAGCTTGTACAGCGGCGGCTGCGCGAGGAACACGTGGCCGTTCTCGATGAGCGGGCGCATGAACCGGAACAACAACGTCAGCAACAGCGTGGAGATGTGCTGGCCGTCCACGTCGGCGTCGGCCATCAGCACGATCTTGTGGTAGCGCAGCTTGGTGATGTCGAACTCGTCATGAATCCCGGTGCCCAGCGCGGTGATGATTGCCTGAACTTCGGTGTTCTTCAGCACCCGGTCGATGCGGGCCTTCTCCACGTTGATGATCTTGCCGCGCAGTGGAAGAATCGCCTGGAACATGGAATCACGGCCACTCTTTGCCGAACCGCCCGCCGAATCACCCTCTACGACATACAGTTCCGACTTCCGTGGATCGGTCGAACGGCAGTCGGCCAGCTTGCCGGGTAACCCACCAAGATCGGTGGCGCTCTTACGCCGCACCAACTCTCGCGCTTTGCGGGCTGCAATCCGGGCTTGTGCCGAGGACACCGCCTTGTTTACGACCACCTTCGCGTCCGACGGATTGGCCTCGAACCAGTGCGTGAGCTGTTCGTTGCAGACCTTCTGCACGAACGACTTGACCTCGGTATTGCCCAATTTGGTCTTGGTCTGACCTTCGAACTGCGGTTCGCTGACCTTCACCGAGATGACTGCGGCCAGACCTTCCCGGATGTCGTCGCCGGTGAGGTTGGGGTCCTTGTCCTTGAGCAGCTTGCGGTCCTTGGCGTACTTGTTGACCACCGAAGTCAACGCGCTGCGGAATCCCTCTTCGTGGGTGCCGCCCTCGTGTGTGTTGATGGTGTTGGCGAAGGTGTGCACCGACTCCGAATACCCAGCGTTCCACTGCATCGCGATCTCGACCTCATGCCCGGTCCCCTTGCCGGAGAAATCCACGATGCTGGCATGGATCGCGTTCTTGGTGCGGTTGATGTGCTTGACGAAGTCGACCAGGCCACCGGGGTAGTGGAAGGTGCGGCTCTTGACCTTGTGCGGTGCAGCGGATTCGGCTGCCCGTTCGCTTGCCGACTTGGGTGCCTCGGCGACGTCGCTGACCACTTCGTCGACGACTTCGGCTTGGGTCACCCGCTCGTCGGTCAGGTTGATGGTTAACCCCTTGTTGAGGAATGCCATCTCCTGCAACCGGCGAGCCACGGTTTCGAAGTCATATTCGGTGGTTTCGAAGACATCGGAATCCGCCCAGAACCGCACCGTGGACCCGGTCTTCTTGGTCGGCGCCCCTTGCTTGAGGCCCAGGGGCTCCGACTTTTCATAGACTTGCGACCACTCGTACCCATCGCGCTTGATCTCGACCTCGAGCCGCGTGGACAACGCGTTGACCACTGAAACACCAACGCCGTGTAAGCCACCCGATATCGCATAGGCATCGGAGTCGAATTTGCCACCGGCGTGCAGTTGCGTCATCACCACGTCGACGGTGGGTATCCCGGAGGCGTGCATAGCGACCGGGATGCCGCGGCCGTCGTCGGTGACCTCGACGCCACCGTCTTCGAGCATGACGACCTGCACCGTGGTTGCAAAACCGGCCATCGCCTCGTCGACCGCATTATCGACCACCTCCCAGATGAGGTGGTGCAAGCCGCGCTCTCCGGTCGAGCCGATGTACATACCGGGGCGTTTGCGGACAGCCTCTAGCCCTTCGAGAATGGTGATGGATGCAGCGCCGTATTCGTCTTGGGCCTTCTTCTTCTGGGCAGCCACGGTCCGAATACTCTCCTCGGGGTTGCATGCGAGCGGTTCAGTCACCGCAGCGGGTCGCACCCCACTCTACCGTCATCGCCTGTTGGGACCGATCTTCTGTGCGCGTTTCTACCCATCTGGGCGCGCCGTGCGCTCAATATCTTTCTTCCCGGCGCGTCCCGACGTCCGACATAGGGGTCCATTTCGTCCTGGCGGCTTTCAGGCCCCGGCCGCCGCGGCCTCGTCCCGGTGGTTCGATGTCCTACCCATAGGTGTCGCGTGGCCCCCGGCCGGCGATGTGACGCGGCCCCTTGCGCCAGGATGGTGCCGCCGGACCAGCAATCTTCAGCGATCGCACCACACCGTTGCCAACCGCGGCCGCGATCTTAGCCAGCAGTTGGGCTTGCATGATCCGCAACTGCGTGGCCCACGCCGTCGATTCGGCGGTCACGCTGAGCACCCCGTCATTCAGGGCCGTTGGGGTCGCATGTTCGGCGATCTGCTCGCCGACCACCGACGACCACTGACCGAGCACCATGCCCTCGGCGACGTGGAGGGACCACCCGCGTTTCTTTGCCAGCTCACGCGCCAGCCGGCCCAGCGGTTGCGGATCACGAACATCGGGTCCCGGGCCCGACCAGCTTCGCCGCTGTCCGGCGACGCGGCGCGGTGCGGGGAGCGCCGCCCGAGCGCGACCGGCGTCCTGTCCCCGCGCGCGGGCGGCAGCACGAGCCTCTTCCAGGGTGCGCCTGACCAAGTCAACACCCGGTGGCTCGCCGGATCGCTCACCTCGACCCTCGGGCCGGTCGGCTGCATCCGTCATGGCTGTACCACCGACACCGGTCCGGTCTCGCCGTCGCGCAGCTCGATATGCACCCGCCTAGCGTCCCAGCCCGCGGGGATGTCCTCCAGCACCGCCGCGGTCACCAACACCTGCTCCGCGGACTCGGCGACCGTCGCCAAGGCTCGACGGCGCATGGCATCCAGTTCGGCGAACACGTCGTCGAGCAACAACACCGGCTCGCTGCCGTCCGCCCGCAGCAATTCATAGGCCGCCAACCTCAGTGCCACCGCCAGGGACCACGATTCCCCATGGCTGGCAAAACCTTTGACGGGCTGGTCGCCGAGTCGCAACGCCAGGTCATCACGGTGCGGACCAACCAGGCAGACCCCACGCTCAAGTTCGGCGTCCCGGCGCGCCGTTAGCGCGGCCAACAACCCCGTTTCCAGAGATTCCCGGTCAACACCCATATGACCCGTTGCATCCATGCTGGCGCGGTAGCCGATCGACGCCGGCCGCGACTCCGGTGCTAGCAGCTGATATGCCTTCTCCACCTCCGGGGCCAACTGGTTCACCAACTCGATGCGAGCAGCCATCAATTCCGCACCATGTTCCGCCAACCGGCCGTCCCAGACGTCGAGGGTGTCCAACACACCCCGATCACCCCGGTACCGCGCACCGGCCGCCGACTTCAACAGCGCCGTCCGCTGCCGCAACACCCGGTCATAGTCGGCCCGTACCGCAGCGATAGCGGGTCTACGGACAACTGCCAGGTCATCCAGGTAGCGCCGCCGTTCGGCGGGATCCCCCCGAACCAGCCCCAGATCCTCCGGCGCAAACAACACCGCACGGAGGACTCCGACCACTTCGCGTGTGCTTCGGACGGGCGACCGATTCAACCGCGCCTTGTTGGCCCGCCCCGCTGCGATCTCCAGATCGATGGCGCATTCCCTGCCATCGTTCACGACAATCGTCGAGATCACCGCACGGTCAGCGCCCACCCGGATCAACGGTACATCGGTGCCCACCCGGTGTGAGCCAAGTGTCGTCGAATACCACAGTGCCTCAACGAGATTCGTTTTTCCGAACCCGTTGGGACCGACAAAGACCGTCCGCCCTGGATGCAACTCCAGGTCTGCGCATTCCCAGGACCGGAAGTCGCGCAGCCCCAACTGACGGACGTACACCTACCCTGGCGCCACGGTGCTCAACCCGGCAACCGAACCGGCATCAACAAATAGACGTAGTCTGTCGACACCGCGGGGAAGGGGCCCTTGCTGTCGGCTAAGCCAGCAACACCGTCATCGTCCTTCGACACTGGGCGCAACAACGCCGGCTTGCCCGGGGTAGTGAATCCAAAGGACACTCGCTCCGAGCGCAACGAATTCAAACCATCCGTCAGATAGGTCGGGTTGAACGCGATCGTCAACGGTTCACCGGCGTAATCGACGGCAAGATCTTCCTCGGCTCGTCCTACGTCATCGGCACCCGCAGACAGCCGTAGGGTGCCGTCGGCGAACTCCATGCGCACCTGCGCACCGCGGTCTGCCACCAACGCAACCAGCTTGATCGCTTCGGTCAACTCCGCCACGTCCATGGTGGCCACCGCGGTGTGTTCGGTCGGCAACAACTGCCGGAACTTCGGGAACTCGGCATCGAGAAGTCGCGTTGTGCTGCGCTTGCCGTTACCGCTGATACCGAGCAGCCCATCCTTGCCGACCGCCATCCCGGCGCCCAACGACAGCCGAACCTCGGTGCCGTCGATACCGGCTTTCGCGGCCTCGGCCAACGTCTTGGCCGGCACCAACACCGCTGTTTCGACGTCCGGCGACAACGCCGACCAGGTCAGTTCACGAACTGCCAGGCGAAACCTGTCGGTAGCGGCCAAAACCACGGTCGAACCGGAAATCTCGACCCGTATGCCGGTCAGCATAGGCAGCGTGTCGTCACGACCGGCCGCGATGGCGACCTGACTGATCGCCTCGGCGAACAATTCCGCAGGCAACAATCCAGTCTCTTCCGGCAACGTCGGCAGTGTGGGGTAATCCTCGACCGCCATCGTGGGTAGCGAAAATCTGGCGCTACCGCAGGTCAATGCGACCCGGTTGCCGTCGACATAAAAGTCGACGGGTTTGTTCGGCAATGCTCTGGTAATGTCGGATAGCAACCGGCCGGAGACCAAAACGCTTCCAGGAGAGGCAATTTCGGCGGCGATCTGTGCTTCCGCGGAAACCTCGTAATCGAACCCGGAAATCGTCAAGCCGTCATCCGAGCCGGTCAGCAACACTCCGGCGAGCACCGGCACCGCGGGCCTGGCCGGCAAGTTCTTGGCAACCCAGGACACCGCATCTGCGAAAGACTCTCGGACCAAACGAAATTTCAAGTCGGTGAGGCCAACTCTTGTCGTAGCCGCGTCCATTGCGCCCCTTCACCTCACGATGAGTTCGAATCCAGTGGCTAGCGCCCCGCTAGCGTGGGGACTCCCAGCGACGAACGCCGATGACGCATGACCCGCCACGACGACCGCAACGGCAGTCGAACAACAACCGTAGAGCTTCTCACGTCAACTTGAAAGCTAGTCGTTGACGGTGACAAGTCAGGCGCAGCGAGGTTGGCGGGCGATGCGTAGCGGGGTGTTCCCCAGCGCTGTGCTTCAAAGAACAAACAATGAAGAGATCTCAATAGCCGTATTAGGGCATGTGCAATCTGGGGACAACCCGGTCTTGGTGCAGGTTGGCGCGGGTCGCGGTTGTGGATGACGGTGCAGATGCTTGTGGGGGTGGGTGTTGGGACTGTGGGGATGAGAACCGGGTGTGCACGGAACTACCCGGGCGGTAGGAGTTGTCGGGTGGTTTGTGCACAGTGGTGCCCACAACGCGCGTGCGTGGCTGGTGTGACTTGAGAGAGAGAAGTTTTTTGGAAAATTGTTCGGAAGAAGATCTCGTTCAGCGCTTGGAGCGCTGGCGGATGCGAGTGGTGAGTTCTTTGACGTGATCAAAGACCTCACGGCGTTCGGCCATCTCGGACAGGATCTTGCGTTGGGCGTACATGACCGTGGTGTGATCGCGGCCGAACGCCTGGCCGATCTTGGGCAACGAGAGATCGGTGAGCTCACGGCACAGGTACATCGCAATCTGCCGTGACTGAGCCAGTGCTCGGGTCTTACCCGGCCCGCGGAGCTCTTCGACCGTGGTGTCGAAGTATTCGGCGGTGGCGGCCATGATGGTGGCCGCGCTGATCTGCATGGTGGTGGCATCGGCGATGAGGTCGCGAAGCACGATCTCGGCCAGCGCCTTGTCGATCGGCGTCTTGTTCAATGAGGCAAACGCGGTGACTCGGATCAGCGCGCCCTCGAGTTCGCGGATATTGCGTTCAATGCTGCTGGCGATGAGTTCGAGGACATCGTCGGGCACCGCGAGTCGCTCCATCTGTGCCTTCTTGCGCAGGATGGCAATGCGGGTCTCCAGCTCAGGGGGCTGTACGTCGGTGATCAGCCCCCACTCGAAGCGCGTCCTGAGCCGGTCTTCGAGGGTGGCGAGCTGTTTGGGCGGGCGGTCGGATGAGATGACGATCTGCTTGTTGGCGTTGTGCAGCGTGTTGAAGGTGTGAAAGAACTCTTCCTGGATACCCTCTTTACCTTCGATGAACTGGATGTCATCGACGAGCAGCACATCGACGTCGCGGTAGCTGCGTTTGAAGGCAACCCGGCGGTCGTCGCGCAGCGAGTTGATGAAGTCGTTGGTGAATTCCTCGGTGGAGACGTACTTGACCCGCATGCCCGGGAAGAGTCGCTGGGCGTAATTCCCCGCCGCGTGGAGGAGGTGCGTCTTGCCGAGCCCGGACTCACCCCAGATGAACAGGGGGTTGTAGGCGCGGGCAGGTGCCTCGGCGATTGCCAGGGCCGCGGCATGTGCGAATCGATTGGAGGCGCCGATGACGAACGTATCGAACGTGTACCGACGGTTCAGGCTGGTTCCGCCGGGTGTGGCTGAATCGGTGCTGTGCGGACGTTCGGTGAAGTAACTCGGCCAACTCTGCTGAGCACCATCGAGGGGTGCACCGTTGTCCTCGATCTCGTCGACGTCGTTGGTTGTGTCCGGTGACGCGACGGCGGGATCCTCGGACAGTGGGTCGGCTGGCGGGAACGCGCCGTCGCTGGTTTCGTCGGTCGAGGCGGGAGCAATGCGGACCCCGAGTTGTATTTGGTGCCCGAGTCGTCGGCTGAGCGCGTCGGTAATCGGGGTACGCAGATGACGTTCAATCTCGTTTTGGACGAAGCTGCTCGGCACCGACAGCAGAGCGAACCCCTCGACGATGGTCAGCGGTTGGACAAGATTGAGCCAGGCTCTTTGCTGGGGGGTCAGCGGAGTGGTGAGGGTAGCGCCATTGCCGGGTCCGCCGTCAGCCTTGGGGTCGCCGTTAAGTTCGGAGACAACCGCGTTCCACACGGTGGTGAAACCTGAACCGGGGTCATCGGTCAA